>NZ_NNRL01000001.1 GCF_002252505.1 Brucella grignonensis
TTCTTAAATAGCCGAGGCGGGCAACCTCATCGAGCAGAAACAGCGTCCGGCCCGTCACCTCGCCATCGCGGTTATAGATAGCGTTCAGCAGGGCACCGATGATGGTGCGCGCGAGGCCGGGATGCGTCTCCAGCATCTTGAGGTCGAGATTGATGAAGATGTCCGTCCGGCCATTGGTGATGTCGTCGGTGGCGAAGCTCGATCCCGAGACCAGGGCGGCATAGTTCGGATAGCTTAGCCAGTGCGTTTCCTTGACCACATAGGCATAGACGCCGGAAAAGGTTTCCGGCGTCATGGCGATGAAGGGCGCGACGTTCTCCTTGACGAAATCCGACCCCGAATTGTCGTAGATCAGCTGCAGCCGCTCGCGCAGCTTCGGCTCGGGCTCGGAGAGATTCATCCGCATCTGCCGCAAATGCAGATCCTCTTTTTCCGTGTGCCCTGACAGGCAGACATCCGCGATCAGCGCGGTGATGAGCTGCAGCGCCGAGGCGCGGAAGAAGTCGTCACGGATTGACGTCGAACGGCCGGTATCGGTCACCACCCAACTGGCGACTGCCACCACGTCTTCTTCCTTGGTGCCGCCGAAGCGGCCGATCCAGTCGAGCACGTTGAAGCCGGTCGATGGATCGCGCGGGTCGAGCACGAACACATCGCGATCGGCCTTGCGGCGATGCGCGATGACCATGGGCGCCACTTCGTTGGATGGGTCGAGCGCCACCAGGCTGCCGCCCCATTTGAGCGCCGTCGGCACGGTGACGGAGGTCGTCTTGAAACCGCCGGACCCG
>NZ_NNRL01000105.1 GCF_002252505.1 Brucella grignonensis
CTCCGGCCCGAGCCGTTCCAGGCGATCGACGAATGGGTTCGGAGCTATCGCGAGCTTTGGGAGGGCCGGCTCGATCGGTTCGACGCCGCCTTGGCGCGACGGCGTGGCGCGCAGCAACGCGAGGGGGAAAAGTGATGATAGAGGCCAGCGAGCCGAGCGCAGCTACGATCAGGCTGGAACGGGTTTACGACGCATCGGTGGACGACGTCTGGGCGCTATGGACCACCAGGGAAGGGCTCGAGGCGTGGTTCGCGCCCGAGGGCATGCGCTTCGAGATATTGACTCTCGATCTGCAGGTCGGTGGTGTCTTCGATCACGTGATGACGGCGGTTGACGCCGAGCAGGTCGCCTATTTTGCGAACCGCAACAGATCGCCAACGGCGCGGGTGAGCGGTCGCTTCGTCGAGATCGTGCCTCACCGGCGCCTGCGAATCCGCTTCGACATCGACTTCGTCCCGGGCGTCGAGGTCTATTCCTACGACATGATGGTCGAGCTTCACCCCGAGGCCGGGCGGGTCCGGATGGTGCTGACGGCCGATCGCCACC
>NZ_NNRL01000106.1 GCF_002252505.1 Brucella grignonensis
GTGTGTGGAACGTGCGCTTACCGGGTTCGAGGCGATTTGGATGATTTTCATCCAGTGAGAAGAAGGACCCACGGTTCTGCATGACAATCCCGGTATCTCCGCCCATGATCGCCGCGCCGAAGTCGAAATAGATCGACTGGATCAGCGACACCACCAGCCCATCGGAATCCGCCGCGCACAGATAGACGGTGTCGCCGCCCGGGCTGCGCTTCTCCCCGGCTTGGCCTGACGGGATACCCGGCTCCAACTCACCGAGCCCGAGGGCGCGGTCCGACGAGATCAAGCCGCGGCGGCCATCTGCGTAGGTCTTAGACAGAAGGTCATTGAGGGGAATGTCGACCCAGGCCGGATCGCTCAGCCATTCGTCCCGGTCGGCAAAGGCGACCTTCACCGCTTCGACCATATGATGGTAATAATCAGCCGAGCCCTCCTGCCAGCCCTGAACGT
>NZ_NNRL01000107.1 GCF_002252505.1 Brucella grignonensis
CCGCGATCCTGAAGGTTGGGCACAGCCCTCAGGTGCCGGCAATGTACCGCACTCTTCTTTTGCTGCTTTACGGCAGCGGTATGCGCATCGGTGAAGCGCTTCGCTTGGTCTTGCAGGACGTGGATTTGGGCGAGCAGATCATCACCGTCCGCGACACGAAGTTCTTCAAAACGCGTCTCGTTCCGATTGGACCAAGGCTCAACTGCGAACTGGCTGCACATATCGAACGCCGGCACCTTCTCCCTTTGCCGCGCGGGGAAGAATCCCCGTTGTTCACTACGCGCGATGGCCGGCCGTGGCACTACGTGCGGGTCATTTCCTGGTTCCAGCATGTCCGCCATGCCGCCGGAATCAGTTGCCCTATCGGGGAGCTGCGGCCGCCACGGCTGCACGATATTCGTCACTATCTACCCTGCCGGACTATGTCGGGTAGTTTTTTCCTCAGCCGCAAACCACTGAGGAATATGGCTATTTCCTACAGAGATGCCATGCTACCCGACATAGTCTGCCCCATTTTACAGGCTGTTTAAGAACCCCAACAAATTGTCGTCAGGTCGATAGCGGGATGACTTGCCGAGATATGGGGATGTCTTTGCCAACGCCGCCTCCTTCATCGCCAATGTCGCCTCGAGATAGATCTGTGTCGTCTCGACCGATTCATGNTAGAATGTACTGAACGCCATGAACGCTCAGCCGCTCACCTTTTGCGCTGGGAAACAGGATACCTTGGTCTCCCCGCTGAGGCTCTTTCAGCCAGTTTCTCAGGACTACGGTCGTAGACTTGGCGAACGGGGTGCAGCGTTCCTTGCGCCCTTTGCCAATGACGCGCAGGTGGGCGCCCGTTCCGAAAAATAGATCATCCCGCTTGAGACCGGTGATCTCAGATAGCCGCAATCCGGTCTGCACGGCGACCAGCAGGAACGCGTGATCGCGTCGGCCGGACCAGGTCGATTGATCTGATGCGGCCAGCAAGGCATCGACCTCTGGGCGGGTCAGGAAATTGACCAATGTTCGAGTGAAGCGCTTGCTGGGGATTGCGAGCACGCGTTGAATTTGGGCGGAATGCTCGGGTGCTTCGAAGGCGGCATAGCGAAAGAAGGAATGAATCGCCGTGAGGCGCAAGTTGCGGCTGCGGACGCTGATGCCCTGATGGTTCTCCAGGTCATCAAGGAAGGCAACGATCAACGGCGCGTCGACTTCCTCGAAGCTCAGGCGAGACGGCGGCTTATGCAGTGTTCGTGTAGCGAACTTCAGCAACTGCCGAAATGTGTCCCTATAGGAACTGATCGTATGAGGGCTTGCCTGCCGCTGTTGCATCAGGCGTTGAATGAAAAATCGCTCCAAAAGTGGCGCCAGACTGTCATGTTTGATCATGTCCGATCCTCCCAGCGGCACTCAAGACGACGCATCGCTTCTGTCATCAGCTCAGGCGAGGCGCTAAGGTACCATTGCGTGTCGGCCACGTGGGCATGACCGAGATAGGTGGACAAAATCGGCAGAAGCCGCTCTGGATCTTGCTCGGCTTGATACCAGCGCAACAGCGTATTTGTGGCGAAGACGTGCCGCATGTCGTGCAGACGCGGACCGTGGCTGTCATCAATCCCGCGCAGGCCAATCCGCCGGGACAGAGCATAGAATGTTCGATGAATGTCACCCACGTCGAGGCGATTACCTCGATAGGAGGTGAACAAATAAGGCGACGCTGCCAGGGCTGCGTTATGTCGNAGCAATCCGAACAGGCAGTAGTATGTCAACGGCCTGAGCTTGCAGCAGGTATAATGGCACGGCATCTCAAGTGCGGCGGACAGAAGCCGCCGGATGTCGTCCTGTGAATAGAGATATGGGCGCGCCCGCTTCGGGCGAAAAGGCAGCAGCCCGTCTGGCGGAATTTGCGTCCGCGGATCGGTGGCAACCCGATGACGGGCAAATCCGCGAATGTAGCTCAGTCGCTTGGCCCAATTTGAAGGTTGCGATTTTAGGGGCCGCTGGGCCCATTTGAGGGCCAGTTCCGTGGTGATATAGGGGGCATCGTTAGCTTCCAGGAAGCTGACGAAATCGATCAATCCTCTTCCCGCTTGTTCCAGCTTGAACCCCAGCCCGCGGCGCATATCGATATAGTCGTGGGCAGCCTGTCGGAGCGCGTTCATTGAACTTCTCCCGGCCATACCATAGCCAATGTTCGCAGGGCGGTGAGGTCGACCTTGGCATAAATCGCCGTTGTCTCCACATGGCGGTGCCCCAGAACTTCGCCGATCTCACCGAGCGAGGCGCCGCCACGCAGCATCTCTGAAGCGAGGCCATGTCGGAACTGGTGCGCTCCTGTTGTGGGAGCATTGATCCCGGCCCGCCG
>NZ_NNRL01000108.1 GCF_002252505.1 Brucella grignonensis
GGCTCCCCGCAGACCATAATTCTCTCGTTCTCGACCGGCCCTTCACCTGTCAGCCGCAGGACCAGCCTGCTTTCCTCTCCTTCCGTCTGATTCCAGAACAAGCCGGCAAGCCGAGAGGCATAGGTCTCTCTCAACTGGCGCACGATTGCGTCGGCGTCGTTCTGCATACGCAACAGTTTTGCTTTCTCTGGTGTGTCGGCATCGAGCGAGGTTGAGCAGCCCAAGGGTGGATCCACCCGGTTCGGCGATTCCGCTTCCGCAGTCAAAGGTGCGCCGGCGCTGACAAGCACAAAGGCGAAGACGAGCGAGTGTTTCATCGGCGGATATGAACGAGGCCATGCGGCCGAATTGGGGAGAAAGNAGATGATGGTGACCCCCGAGGATGCGTCGCGCCCCAGTCCGAGGAGGCTGAAGGAGCCCGCCAATGAACCCCTCTTCTCCTATCCGCAAAGTCTACCAGGGTATTGCCGACCGCCGGCAGATGTTCCGCATGTTCGATCGCCACACGCAGCGCCCCAATCGTTTCGAGGATGCCGATGCCGGCCTCTATCGCGGGGAGTGGTTCGAGCTTACCGAGATCGAGCATGATTACATGTTCAACATCCTGCCGCCGCTCTTCATGAACGGCGAGATGTTCGCCATGCGGGAATTCCTGACGGGCTGCATCACCAGCGTCTTCTTCACCCTGAAGATCGACGACCGGATGCGGTTCTTCCACGCCTATTGCGACCTTGCCGACAAGGGTTCGCCCGCACACATGCGCGCCGCCATTGTCGAGCGGGAAAGCCGTCCAGTCCGTGCAATGACCCGCGAAGAGCGGATCGAGCATATCTGGAGTTCAAGCCACGACGAATACCGCGGCTATGCCGATTGGCGCTTTCCGCAGGCGCAACGCGGCCGGCGGACGGTCCTGTTCTTCGGTCCCGATCGGAGCCGCNCGCGGCATGAGCGGAGGAGGCGATGTTCACCTTTTCCGTGACGGATGTCCGTGTCGTGATGATGCGCGGACGGCTCGACGCCTTTCTCAATGGCGGCTTCCGTAATCCCCATTATGGCCTTTATCCCGGCCGTGATGAAAAGCCGGGGGTCTGGCTGGTCGGCGACGAGGGCGTCTACATCCTCTCCAACGGCAAGCTCGCCGAAGGGCAGCGTCCTTTCGTCGTCTATGCCGAAGAGTGCAACCCGAAGACCAACCCCGATTACTGGCACTACAAGCGTCAGCATTTCGGCGGCGATGACGGGATCGAGTTTCTCGATGGCTCCATGCTCGTGAAGCTGATCGTGGCAAGCCCCGGCTGCACCCACCTGAAGAT
>NZ_NNRL01000109.1 GCF_002252505.1 Brucella grignonensis
TCCATTGCCTTTTCCGCCGCAAACTTGCCCGCCCTCCATGTGCTGTGGACAAGCCAATCTTCGGCGAGAAAGAACTCCCCACCCAGCACCTTAGCTCCCTCGGTTACGAGGCGCCGCTTCATGGCATCCTCACCGACGATAGCCACTCTGGCGTTCGAATACGGTGCGGAGTCCGGAATAGGATGCGGGTATTTTATCACCCATTTGTATTGACCGTCCGGGTAGGCGCTTTGGATTTGGTCGCGCCGGGCCGATGGGCTTCTGGAGAAGCCAACCTTAATGATGGTCCGGCCATCAACTTCGGCGGCTGAACGCCCGAGATAGGAAGGTGTATCGCCGCCGAGTTCCAGAATGTAGAGATGCTTGGGACCGTCGGTTTCGCCAACCCAATATGGTTCGGTCGCCGGCGGTATCGC
>NZ_NNRL01000110.1 GCF_002252505.1 Brucella grignonensis
GGCGACCCGGCGGAGTACTTCTATGGCACCGCCTTTGTCGACATGCTGAGCCAGCTGCGTGACAGTGGCCAGTGGGAACCGATCAACAACAAGATCGCCATCGTCGCAGGTTCCTTCCCCTACAGCCAGGTGGTTGCTCAGGCGATTGTCGAGGCGGCACCCGGGCAGGGGTGGGAAGTGGCCTTCGGTCCGGAAACCGTTGCCGTACCAACGACGGAATGGGGCTCTGTCATCAGTCGCGTCCGCGAAGCGAATGTCGCGGCCATTGCTAACACGCATTTCTTCGCAAGCGACATTGCGGCCTTCACCACGCAGTTCACCTCGAACCCGACCAACAGCCTGTTGTGGTTCCCGTTCGGCGCGCTGTTCAAGGCGTTCACC
>NZ_NNRL01000111.1 GCF_002252505.1 Brucella grignonensis
CCTATGGCGGTCGCGACGCAACGTCCAAATGGTTCGAGAGCGCGTCATGGGTGTCGTTCGCGGCGATCAACGATCCCGAGACGGCTGACTACATCTCCCGGCGCTGTGGCAATACCACGGTCGAGGTCGACCAGCTCAGTCGCACCGCCCAGATGTCGGGATCGTCGCGCACGCGGTCCAGGCAATTGGCGGCCCGGCCTTTGATCCTGTCCGAGGAAGTCCTGCGCATGCGGGGTGACGAGCAGATCGTGTTCACTGCCGGCAACGCGCCGTTGCGTTGCGGCAGGGCGATCTGGTTCCGGCGAGACGATATGAAGGCCGTAGCTGGAAAGAACCGATTCCACCCGGCGGAAAATACGTGATGGGGGCGAGATCGTGCACGGCCCGCGAGCCGTGCCCGCAGGGT
>NZ_NNRL01000112.1 GCF_002252505.1 Brucella grignonensis
GTCGCCGAAGGCGCCGAGTTGGACGCGGTCGAGGACCTTGGTGACCCTTTCTCCGATTTCTCCCTTGGCGACCTTCCGCATCTGGAGTCCATAGGCGACATTCTCGTACACCGTCATGTGCGGGAACAGGGCAAAGCCTTGGAAGACCATGCCGGTGTTGCGCCTGTTCGGCGGGAGCCCGGTCACATCGCGGTCATCGAAGAGTATCCGCCCGCTGCTTGCCTGGATGAATCACGCGATCATCCGCAGGGTCGTGGTCTTGCCGCAGCCGCTCGGTCCGAGCAGCGCGAGGAACTCTCCTTGCGCGATTTCTAGCGAGATGTTCTCGACCGCACGCGCCGCAGCGTAGGATTTTGCAAGATTCTGCAACGAAATTCTGGACATGATGCTCCCGACGTCCCCTAGAAAGTCCGGCTCAGCCGCACGTAGCGATCCGAAATGATGAGGGCGGCCCCAATGATGAGTATCTGGATGGTGGCGACGGACATGATTGTCGGGTCGGTCCTGAATTCGAGGTAGTTCAGCATGGCTATCGGAAGCGTGGATCGCCCCGGGCCCACCAGCAGCAGCGACTTTTCGAGATCGCCGAACGAGAAGATGAATGCGAACAGCCCGCCTGCGACGATCCCCGGCTTGATGATTGGCAGAGTGATGCGGAAGAACGTCACCACGCGACTGGCACCAAGACTCAGAGAGGCTTCCTCGACGGCGGGGTCCAGGCCCGAGAGTGAGGCGATTACGAGCCTCAGCACCCAGGGG
>NZ_NNRL01000113.1 GCF_002252505.1 Brucella grignonensis
GTCCTGGGTTACATGGTTGGGTTCCTGCGTGACCACCCAATCCACGACCGCCTGCACGGCATCGTGCATCCTCATGAACGCCGTCTCGGTTCTCTTGCCGCCAATGCCGAGCAGGTGAGAGTAATAGAAGCGACGCGGGCAACTGGTGTGCGTCGCCAACCTGGTGGCGGCGAACGTGACATTGCCGTCGAAGGCAATATCGACCCGCGAATCTTCGGCCTCGATGTACTCGATGGCAGGGTCCCGCCAAAGGCCCCGCATCGGTGGAACGATCCTATCGAGAAATTCGGAATGCCCCCATTTGGCGCCGCCCTTCTTCTTGGTCGGGGTATAAAGAACAAGTCTGTCCATGGCGCGCGACATGGCGACATAGAAAAGGCATTCCTGCTCGTCCATATGGGCCTTGACGCGCAGTTCCTTGCCGGTGCCGGCCATGCCCCTAACGAGTCCATTGGGCGCCTCCACCCCTTGGAACCCGTGGGGTGTGCGTGGAATGGTGGTGTTGTTCGCTCCAGGAAAATGCACTGCCCGGAATTCCAAACCCTTGGAGCCATGGATCGTCATTAGCCGAACAGCGTCGAGCTTCTGGGCGGCGGTGGGGAGCTGTCGGAG
>NZ_NNRL01000114.1 GCF_002252505.1 Brucella grignonensis
GTGGTAAGGCTGCGCGCTCATGGAATGCAGAATCGCGCAGCCGGAATTCCGCGTCCAATGATTGCTTTGAATCACCGCACGCGGATCGATTCATTTCAGTGATGAGACGGCCGTCGTTCCATCAGCCGTTCAGAGCATCCTTGATCGCCTTGGCCGGCGTAAAGGTCAGCTTCTTGGAAGCGGCGATCTTGATGGTGGCGCCGGTCGAGGGATTGCGACCCTCGCGTTCCGGCGTATCCTTGATCTTGAATTTTCCGAACCCGGGAATGCTGGTCTCGGCGCCCGATCGCGCAGCCTCCGAAATCTCTTTGAATACGCTATCGACGATCGCCTTGGCCTGCGCCTTGGTCAGATTTTGCTCGGTTGCGATCTTGTCGGCGATCTCGGTTGTTGTCGTCATGCGATTGGTCTTTCTCTGTTGTTGATGGAGGTTCAGGTCATCCGGTTGAGCGCGATGGCCAAGGCTAGTTTCGGTCGGATCGTCGACCTCATCCGCGAGAGCCGAGATCGCCTTGCCCAGCCGATCGATCCGGAACGCGCTGTCGGCAAACCACAGTTCGATTTCCGCGGGGTCGAGCGTGTCGATCATGGCAGATGTCGGAACTGCGCATCCAGCAGCCCGGATGGTTCGTATGTTGTGCGGATAGCGGCTTATGCGTTCCGCCAT
>NZ_NNRL01000011.1 GCF_002252505.1 Brucella grignonensis
CGAGAGAATTATGGTCTGCGGGGAGCCGTTGACCGTCGAGTTCGTCGCTGGCCAGAGGCACACGAGGGAAGAGCTTCAGACGCTCCACAGCAACAATCTGGAGTGGTTGCGCGGCAATTTCCCTGGCTTGCAGGGGACCTATGCAGACGAACGCACGGGCGAGATCGTCCTCGAGATCTACACGCCAGAGGCTGAGGGGGCCGATGTTGAAGCTGCGAAGCGGGAGGCCGAGTCAAGGCTTGGCGCGCGATTGCGGATCGAGATGACGACGGCAACGATCGGGCCAGCGATCCTCAACCGCGCACCATGAGCGCTGGAGATCGCGAACTGCCCGGTCAGGCCGTTGTCGCGTCTTTCAGCATTGCATTCCAGTCCTCCGCAAGCGGCTTCAGACGTTCGAAGTCGCAGGAGAGTTCTCCGGCAAGCTCACGCAGCCGCGACACGAATGCTTCGCCTTGCGTGTTCGCATCGGTAGCCGCGACTAGGCGCACGTCGGGCCGCTCCCCCAACAGGCGGATCGCCCCATCGGTG
>NZ_NNRL01000115.1 GCF_002252505.1 Brucella grignonensis
ATCTAGCATGGTTCCTGGCGGAGCGGCGCCGTGCGGATGAGGACGATGCCATGAAGACGGCGAGGGAGGTCAAGCAGCGGATCGCCATCGATCGAAGCCCCATCATTCCAGGCGGCGAAGAACCCCTGGCACGTCTTCACGCACGGGATCGTGAGGAAGAGAAACCGGAGCGGCAGGTTCGACCAGGAGAGGTTTTGATTCCCGGAAGGGACGTGCCCGATCTGAGCGACGCAGAGATCGGAACCAAGCTGCGGCAATCCACACGGTTGGAGCAAAAGCGTTCTGAAATCGAACGGCTTTCTCAGCTGGTCTATGGAAACGCCGCTGCCACATCGGCGACGGTCGAAGGCATTGATGGGGCTATGGCGGGCTCTGTCGCGGGAC
>NZ_NNRL01000116.1 GCF_002252505.1 Brucella grignonensis
AACCCACTCAGAACCCTGTAGCGGAGCATCCAGGTGGCGCTGAGCGGGCCGCTGCCTTGGAGAAAAACGGCCACCGCCTCGGGGGTAATCTCGCCGATCTCGCGATTCCCCATCACTCGGCAGAACCGGCGCAGCAGCACCTCGGCAGACTCGAAACGCATGCCCAATGACCGCTGCTTGGCCAGATAAGCGTCGACGACATCGGTCAGCCTCATTGCAGCTCTCCCAGGTCGAATGCACCGACCTCGCGAAGGGCCTTCATGTTCACCTTGGCGTAGACGCTGGTTGTCGCCGCGCTGCGGTGTCCCAAGTGGTCCCCGATCTCTTTTATCGATAGGCCTTCGGCAAGAAGCCGAGAGGCGCAGGCATGGCGAAGCGCATGGCCCCCGCGATGGGCAGCGTTGATTCCAAGCGCGACAAATCTGCGGTTAGCGACATCATAGATGCTCCCCGCCTTCAACGGCCGATGGGGCGCTTGCATACTGAGGAAGACTTCCGGACACGACGACGACGGCCGCACCACGTCGATGTAGCGGGCGAGCGCCTCAGCAACAGATAAAACGAGCGGATAGATCTGCGGCTGGCGGCGCTTTAGACGAAAAAATCGTAGGGTCCGACCGGCCCAGTCAATCTGATCGAGGCGCAATGCCACTACTTCGCCGCTGCGCATTCCAT
>NZ_NNRL01000117.1 GCF_002252505.1 Brucella grignonensis
GGTCCCAATATTCATGGCGCGGCGGGACAGTACCTGTGCGACTGCGCCCGGGCCGGCAAGAAGTTGATCGGCGTCTGTACCGGAAGTTTCGTTTTGTGCAGGCTGGGTCTTCTGGGAAGTCGGAAATGCTGCATCAGCTGGTTCCACTACCGGGACTTCATCGAGGAGTTCGCGGATTCGGTGCCCATAGCGGACCGCCTCTATGTCGTCGATGGCGATTGCATAAGCCCTTCAGGCGGAGTGGGGGTCACCTATCTCGCGGCATCCCTTGTGGAACGCCATCTCGGACCGGCGACGGCACTGAAGGCGCTTCACATCCTTCAGGTCGGCCGTCTTCTGCCAGGATCCACCAGGCAGCCTGCGCCACCCTTCGT
>NZ_NNRL01000118.1 GCF_002252505.1 Brucella grignonensis
CGTGCGCGGGCTCGTGAATGAGTCCTGGGGCCGTACGTCGATCGGGCGTGGCAAGGCCAGACAATACGAGATCGCGCCGGAAATCTTCGAGAAGCTCCAGGGCGTTTACGGCTCCTGATCCCGCGCTGCGTGGTCATCGGCCGTCTGAAAAAGACTTCCATTACATGCCGAAAACGCACAGTATTGCTTGTGCATAAGTGCGCAAGCATACTTCGCGCGACGACTCACCTGCTCTCACGGGCAGACTGATTCGTTTCGCGTAGATAAACCGTGTGATGGAGAAGCTATACGGCAAAAAAGGAACGGCCCCGGAAGTTGACGCTTCCAAGGCCGGTTCACTGAAGATCGAAATTCTTTGCTGGGGCTCTTTGGCGAGAACCGCAACCTGTGACGGGTCGAATAATCGCAAAAGCCCAAATTTGTGTCAAGGCAAAACGCCACTTCGGCGAACGATCCTGCTTGCCGTTTCGGGAGGTCCGGAATGAGCACTACTGAAGAATTTGCATCGACCGAAGGATTGAAACC
>NZ_NNRL01000119.1 GCF_002252505.1 Brucella grignonensis
GTGAAAAGGCTGCGAAATTTTTCGAGGTGATCGCGCCGGACCGGACACGGTAGCGGAAATTGCCGGGAAGCTGTGCCCACCAGGCCGCTTCCAGCCCGAGATCCTCGCAGGCGACGACGGCGCCGCCATTGGTCAGATGCGTCCGACTCTTGGCCAGATTGTCCGTCAATTCCCTTACCGAGTCGGCGAAGACTGTAAGCGTCAAATGATGGTCGCCGAGCACGAAGCGGTTGGATTCCAGATCGTCCAGTGCGTCGTCGAGCTCCTCGAGCTGCGACCCAGCTTTGTCGCCGGCGCTGACCATCTGGTTTTGCTTGCGACCCATCACCGTCTTCGCGTCCGACTTCGACAGGAAGGAGAAGCTTTGGGTCAGGATCAGTTCATAGGGAACGGTGAGCAAGCCGTCGAACATGCCAGGTCGCGTGCGGGCCGGATATTCCTTAAAGCCGAACATGCCGGCATAACGGCTCGATCCTTCGTGACGGATCTCGACCGTCTCGCGACCGACAATGACCCGGTCGGAATAAATCGCGGATGAAACGCGGCCCGCGGTCAGAGGGACAGCTTCACGGCGCCCACCCACCAGTTGATGCAGCACTTCGCTCGGCTCAGAGAAGATCAGACCCTCGCGTTCCTGAAGGGTGAGGACGCGCGGGCCGAAA
>NZ_NNRL01000120.1 GCF_002252505.1 Brucella grignonensis
CATCTGTACTGGTTCCCTTAAGCCGTACACCTGTGTTTCGCGGCTCAAAGAAATAGAAGTTCCGACGCTTTTCACGTGTGGCGAGTTTGACGAGGCGACCCCTGCGGCATGTGCGGAGTTTTCCAAGCTGGTACGAGGAAGTAGCTGCAAGGTCTTTGGCGGGTGCTCTCATACTCCTCATCTCGAGAGACCTGAAGAATATCTATCAACTCTTCGATCATTTCTTGATGCTTTGCCTTAAAATGTCCAGACATCAATTGGAATTACCTCAAGCACGGCAAATAAAATGACCGGGGAGCAAATCGATGAAACCTGAAGGCGGAAATCACCAAACCCAAATTGGGGGTAGCTCTGTCGGTAGCGCGCTTGAGTCGCTTGGCTACAAACAAGAGCTGAATAGAACAATGTCCGGCACAGATGTTGTTGTATACGGATTGATATACATGGTGCCAATGGCTCCTGTTGCGGTATTTGGCTTCATAAGTAATTTTTCATTTGGAATGACTGCTTTGGTCTATGTCGTAGCTGCTATAGCTATGACATTTAGCGCCTTCTCTTACAAGGAAATGGCGCAGAGATACCCTGTTGCCGGATCCGTATATTCGTACGTCAGATTCGGAATAAATGGCCATGTGGGCTATTTGGCAGGCTGGGCAATTCTGCTCGACTACCTTTTACTTCCTGCGTTGTTGGCGGTATTCGCTGCAAGTGCCATGACCGGTTTGTGGCCTGCCGTTCCAGTCTGGGCGTGGGTCGTCCTGTTTGTCCTCGCGGCGACATTCATCAATCTAGGTGGCATCGCCCTGACCGCGACTGTGAAT
>NZ_NNRL01000121.1 GCF_002252505.1 Brucella grignonensis
TCCAGAACTCATCGATCACGATAATGATGCGGCGGCCATCGATCAGTTGCTCGACGCGGTGGAAGAGATAGGCCATCAGTGGTGTGCGGATTTCTTCATTGTCGAGGAAGTCCGTCATGTCATAGCCGACGAACTTGCCACCAACACCGAGGTCGCCGAGGCCGATGTCCTCGATGACACTGTCGAACACCCAACCCAGTGGCCCTCCCCTCTCCCAGCGGCGCAGCCGCGATGCGATGCCTTCGGGATCGGTGTTGTTGAGAAAGGTGCGCAACGCGCCAATCGTGCGCCGCTCCACCGGGAGATCGGTGAGCCCATCGATGGCATTGGCGATGTCGCGGGTCTCCGCGACGGAAAGTTCGCGGGTTTTCGAGCCGACGAGCTTGGTCACCC
>NZ_NNRL01000122.1 GCF_002252505.1 Brucella grignonensis
AAACTGTCCTATGTCGCGGCGCTGCTCAATGTGGTTGTGGCGATGGTGTTCGTATTGTTCGTGGTCCGCGGCGTGCTGGGAAAGGCTCTGATCGCTATTCGCGACAGCGAAAAGCTGGCGGCGGCACGCGGCATCAACCGGGTGTGCATACATGCGTTGCTGTTCACGGTGACGTCAGCACTTACCGGTCTGACCGGGGGGCTCTACGTCGCCTACAACGGAACGGTCGGGCCGGCGATGTTCGACTTTTCGACGCTGACATTGCTTTTGACGATGATGATCGTCGGAGGCATGGGCACGCTCTATGGCCCGGTGATGGGCGCCGCGTTGATCTATGGTC
>NZ_NNRL01000123.1 GCF_002252505.1 Brucella grignonensis
GCTGCGCGTGAAGTCGATCCGGGTGAACCCGGTCAGCAGCGGCAGCGTCGGGTCCGGCCAAGCGATCGCATGCGACGCGGTTCTGATGTCTGGCGGCTGGACGCCGTCGCTGCATCTGTTCTCGCACGCGCAAGGCAAGCTGGCGTGGAGCGACGACCTGACCACCTTCCTTCCCGAGCAGACGCGCGAGGATTGCACGAACGCCGGCGCGAGCCGGGGCCTGTGGGGCATCGAGGCGGCGTTGAAGGACGGCGCCGAACGGGGCCGCGAAGCGGCGGAAGCGCTGGGCAAGGCGGGCAATGTGATCGCCCGTGCGGTCGACGGCGACCGTCCCGGCAGTGGCGTGTCACACACGGAATTACCC
>NZ_NNRL01000124.1 GCF_002252505.1 Brucella grignonensis
GTTCGATCTTCGTGGCAAGGGCACCGAGCTGTTCGCCTATTTCGAGACCGACCGTTCGTTCAACTTCACGATCGAGCAGCGCCAGATGTCCTGGGGCAAAAACTTGATCAGCGGCAAGGCGCTTCGCAACTTCGCGGGTGTCGATGAGCGCTACACCATCTATCTCGAAGTCCGTGGTGGCCATGATCGCCCGATCGCCGATACCGATCTGGTCGATCTGTCCGGCAAGGGCATCGAGCGTTTCATCACCGTCATCCGCGAAACCACGGAGGGGCTCGGCGCACTTCCGTCCGCGGACCGCCAGTTCGTCGAGGACCACGGGCTCACCTACGAGATAATCGGCGACGCCGCATCTAGCGGCGTCGTGATCAAGAACTACCCCCTTCCTCCCGGCAAGTTCGATCACGACA
>NZ_NNRL01000012.1 GCF_002252505.1 Brucella grignonensis
GCTCTATGTAAGAGGGCGACACATTGGTTGTATTTTTCCGTCGCGGACTGGCCTTCCCGCTGAAAACACGTCCGTTTGAGAGTTGGATGTTTCACCCTGCTTCTTTGTTCTTGATGAGTGGAAATCAACAGTAGTGCTGACACACCTTTGGAAAAATGTTCATCTGCTCCCCTCCTGAGACGCTGCGCAGTCATGACAGAGGCCGTCTGGACGGCCATCAGCGAACTTTTGTCCCGCCTGCCCTTCGGGCACCAGCTTCCTTCTAACCAGAACGAGTCGTGTCGACCATGAGCTCCAATGCACTGAACGATAGTTTCGTACCGGATCTTGTCGCGATCCGTCATGACCTCCACGCTCATCCAGAGATCGGGTTCAAGGAGAAACGGACATCGAAGATCGTCGCCGATCTGCTGCGGTCCTGGAATATCGAGGTCCACACCGGCTTCGGCACGACCGGCGTGGTCGGCATCCTCCACGGCTCGCGCGGCGCTGGGTCGAGGATCGGCTTGCGCGCCGACATGGACGCATTGCCGATCGTGGAGGAGA
>NZ_NNRL01000125.1 GCF_002252505.1 Brucella grignonensis
TGCCTGTGCCTGCGCCTCGACAATCTCGATCCTGTCGAGTTGGCTGGACAGTCGCTCGCGCTCGGCCAGCACCTTTTTGTCGTAGCCCACCATTTCGCCGACGGAGGCGTCGCCATTGCCGAAGTAGCTTCGCAGCATGACGGCTTCCGCCTGCGCGGTTGTCGCGCCGCCTTGGAGAGCTATTCGGTAGTAAGCCTCAAGGAGCGACGCGCTCGCCTTGATGTTGAGGCAGAAGTCGAATGTGTCGCTGACGGAAAGGCCAAGCCGACCGAGATCGCCGGAATTGATCCCGGCAAGTCCGAGGTCAATATCGTGGCCCTCGGCGATCAGGGTCGTCGCGGTTTCGATTGCCTCGGCTCTGGTTTTCGGCTGCTCCGGGAGCGGACGATCTGTGTTGATGCGGATGGCAAG
>NZ_NNRL01000126.1 GCF_002252505.1 Brucella grignonensis
CGCCTATGGAAGGTAAGCACCCAGTACAGAGCGTGGGCGGCCATGTCGCGGGCTGTCCGAACACATTGCCTTCGTGACCGCTTATCTTGATCGTGCGGGACAGCCTTTCCGCAAGACGGTCAGCAGCCTCGCTTGGGGCAGCTACGCGTGGTTTGCATCGGAGCCAGACAGCCTCATCGTCTTCAGTGACAAGCCGCTTCCGATCGAGGGCAGCCAAAGCTAAGATCTCTTGATCAGCGGCTTGGGCCAGAAGCGGTGTTTATTGCTGCTAGCGATGAAAACGATAGGTGCTGGGGATCAGCTAAATCGACCTCTGGGGGGAGCATAGTGAAAATAAGCCAGTAATCCTTGTTGAAATCCGGTCAACCTTCATCGCGCTCCGGGCGGTCGGAAAAGTAGAAACCCAACGCGACAACCACACCGATCAGCATCCAGACGATGCCCAGGACTTTCGCGTGCGGATCAGCGTGCCAAAGCGCGTAGCAAAGAAG
>NZ_NNRL01000127.1 GCF_002252505.1 Brucella grignonensis
TCCTCTCAAGCCTCCTCAGACTGCCCTGCAGTCGTGCCAGGCGCGACCGACGCGGGAGCCGACTTCGCGGGGCGCCCGCCCCCCTTGCGAAACTTGCCGGCAAGATCCTCGAACGCAGCCACCAGATCGCCGTCCTCGATCTCGATGTCTCCGAGCCCGGCCTTGAGCGCTAAGCGGCCGATGCGTTCGGCCTCGCGCGTTTCGGCAGCCTTGAGCCTTTCTTGCAGTTTGACGATCTCGTCCCTGATCTTCGAAGAGGGCTTCTTCATTCCGGTCGTCTCCTTTTTGCTCATCTGCCTCTGGCGAAGATGAGAATGACCGGGGTGGGCGCGCAGCGCACCCCGTCAGAAACGACGAGTCGGCGAAGCCGACGCTTTGCTTCATCATCCCTGCGTTCCGAAGGAATGCGTCCAAGGGCGCAGTAATACGTCGCTGCCGCGACGTGCTGCGCCCGGCCCCGATGGGGCAGGGCATCCAGAGGGAGAAGTACAGTTCGTCCGCACGGAGCTCTTGTCGCCTTGGCCATCACGCATTTCACGCCCCAGCTGATCGGTCGCGGTGCTGGCCGCAGCGCCGTGCTGTCGGCCGCGTACCGGCATTGCGCAAAAATGGAGTATGAAGCCGAGGCGCGGACCGTCGATTATTCGAACAAGCGCAATCTCGCCCATGAGGAATTCCTGTTGCCGCCCGATGCGCCAGACTGGGCGCGGCAGATGATTGCCGACCGCCCTGTCGCTGGTGCCGCCGAGGCCTTCTGGAACAGGGTGGAGGCCTTCGAGAAGCGGGCCGACGCGCAGTTCGCCAAGGAGTTTATCATTGCCCTGCCGGTTGAGCTGAGCCGGGAGCAGAACATCGATCTCATGCGCCAGTTCGTGTTCGGCCTGCGCCCGCTCACCGAGAGTGGGTTCGGTGCGAAGAAGGTCGTCGTCAAAGGTGACGACGGACAGCCGCTCCGGACTGCGAACGGAAAGATCCAGTATCGCCTATGGGCAGGCGAGAAGGCCGAGTTCCTGCAGCAGCGGCAGGCTTGGCTCGACCTGCAGAACCACCATCTCGCACTCGCCGGTCTCGATATCCGCGTGGATGGGCGGTCCTATGCCGAGCGCGGCATCGACATGGTGCCCACCACCCATATCGGCGTTGCCGCCAAGGCAATGCAGGGTAAGGGTGGCGAGGCGGGCCACGCCATCGACCTCGAACGTCTCGCCCTGCATGAGGCCAGCCGCAGCATCAACGCCCGACGCATCGAGGCCCGTCCCGAGCTATGCCTCGACATGGTGACAAGCGAAAAAAGCGTTTTTGACGAGCGCGATATCGCCAAGATTATCCATCGCTACATCGATGATGTCGGGTCCTTCCAGCGCCTGCTCAATCCGCCCCCGCGCCAGA
>NZ_NNRL01000128.1 GCF_002252505.1 Brucella grignonensis
TCCGTGATTTTGATTTCCTTACCCAGATCCTGCCAACCGGGCGGATCATCCTCTATCGAACTCCAGCGCGGACGCGTTCATCGTGAGCGTCACGGTTGGTCCTACTGGCGGCATCCTACATGGTCTGGAGCAGTTGGCGCGGGCAGCGACGACCGATGTCAATCACCTGCAAAACCAGCCGGCTTTTCTGCGTTTTGTGGAGCTTTGTCAGGCCCAATATCCCCATATCAGATCTGGCTCCATGTTGCGGTTTTCGTTGACCTCGGCGCTCCGGCAGCTCGGCTTGGCCTGTCTCGTCGGTGGCCAAGGTTCTGGCCTGGCAGCAAGTCCAGCCGAGATTGCAGACAGGCTCGACAGGGCGATTAACAGTACGACGTCGAGGCGGCTGCACCTGTGTCCGCTAGATCTGGCATCGGATCTTCCGGCCATCTCCTTCGGTCCGAACCAGGTACGGCGCTTTTCTGCGGCCGAGCTTGAGGAGCTGTTTGACGTTCAAGCTATCTACCGCGCCAATAAAGATTGGTCTTTGGAT
>NZ_NNRL01000129.1 GCF_002252505.1 Brucella grignonensis
CTCATAGGTCACGTCGTTTTCCGGCACGGTGTACTGCACGCGATGCGCCGAATAGCTCGCGATCGAATCCGACGGCGGCACGAACAGAAGATCGCGCACATCGGCCTGCAGCGCCCGACCGATTTGGACAAGCGACGACAATGAAGGCGATGCCTTGTCGTTCTCTACCTGAGACAGGAATCCGCGCGACAGGTTGGTGAGTTCCGCCAACTGGCTCAGCGTCATCCGCTGCTCCTCGCGGCGGACGCGCAGGATGGCGCCGATCCGGGGTTTGCTGACCTTGGGTTGGCTGGGCGAGAGGTTTTCCATGTCAGATTTGTTACATATATCGATATGTTTGACAACGGAAAAAAGTTTAATGTAGCTATACTATTCGAACACCCCTGCACCGAAGCCCGGGCAAGACACGGCGCGCAAAGGCGGATTTTCATTCCGAAGGAGACGATATGAGATCAATTCGCTGGGACGCGCATTCCTGCGTGCCGTTGAAGCACGATTATTGCCTCGATCAGCTGGAAAGGCACCATGCCTGCGGGTTTCGATTCGTCTCGATCAATGTCGGGATGGATGTCACCCCGGTGACGGACATCATGCAGATGCTGGCCTCTTTCCG
>NZ_NNRL01000130.1 GCF_002252505.1 Brucella grignonensis
TAGTAATCCCGTGTCGCAGCGGCGGCAGCCGGTCCGGAGGCATCGATCGCCTGCACGCCTTCAACCTGCGGACCGGCGATGAGCCAGAACCCATCTCCGCCCAATCCCGCCATATGCGGATACGCGACGCACAGCGTCGCGTTGGCGGCGATCGCCGCGTCGACGGCGCTACCACCCCGACGCAGAGCATCGAGACCGGAGGCCGATGCCAGGTAGTGGGGCGTGGATACGATGCCGCGAGACGCAAGAACGGGCGGACGGCCGGTGCGCGGTCCTCGATGATGGCTCATGAATTACTCCTTGTCGAACGGCTCGCGCCGCCAGGCAGAGATGGATCGAAGCTCACTTCGTGGAAAAGAACAGGCGCTGGACGGGAGGGATTGCCGCGCCTGCACAGAGCGCAGCGAGCCCGATCCACCAAAGATATTCAGGGCCACCCGTTGTGCCTCGGCTGATCAATGGCAAGGAGCCCATCAGCAATGCGAAGGACAGGCTCAGATAGGCGACCCGGTTCTTGAGCAGATTCAGCATGGCGTTTCTCCCTTATTCACCGACCATGAGGAGCAGCACCGTCGCGATGCCTGTGAGAATGAAGGCCGCCAGCGTCCACGGCATAGTCTTGCGCATGATCTCGCCTTCCTTGCCGCTGATCCCGGCCGTGCTCGCC
>NZ_NNRL01000131.1 GCF_002252505.1 Brucella grignonensis
CCGCGGTCTCGGGCTATCTTGCGCAATCGGGCTGCAACATCAATGACAGCTCGCAGTTCATCGACGAGGACAAAGGGCGCTTCTTCATGCGGCTGCGTTTCGTCTCGGAGCGTGGCCAGACGCTCGAATCGCTTGCCGGGGGATTTCCGCCAGTCGCGAACGAGTTCGGCATGGAATACGAAATCCACGATCTTTCACACAAGACGAAGGTCGTGATCATGGTGTCGCGCTTCGGCCACTGTCTGAACGATCTTCTCTACCGTTCACGGATCGGTTCGCTGCCGATTGAGATCGCCGCCGTTATCTCAAATCATGGCGATTACCAGAAGCAGGTCGTGAGCCATGATATTCCGTTCCGCCTGATCC
Source organism: Brucella grignonensis (assembly GCF_002252505.1). GTDB lineage: Bacteria > Pseudomonadota > Alphaproteobacteria > Rhizobiales > Rhizobiaceae > Brucella > Brucella grignonensis. The sequence continues at coordinate 367 of NZ_NNRL01000131.1, forward strand.
GCGTCACGCCGGAGACGAAGCCGGAGGCCGAGGCCGCTATCATGCGGGTGGTGCAGGAGGCCGGGGCCGAGCTGATCGTTCTGGCGCGCTACATGCAGG
>NZ_NNRL01000132.1 GCF_002252505.1 Brucella grignonensis
GCCTCGCCCGGCGCGAGGCCCTGTGGGCGATCAAGGCGCTGCGAGACGAGCCGTTACCGCTGTTCGCCGCGGCGGCAGCTCGGGAAGCCATGCCGGTCGCCGAGCAGGCGGAGCCAACCGTTTCGTTGCGGCCGATGATGGCCGGCAGAGAAGTTGTCGAGGATTACGGTCATATCGGCCTGACGCTGCGCAGGCATCCCGTTTCTTTTCTGCGGAAGGACCTCGCGGCCCGGCGATTCCTGACCTGCACTGAGGCCGTCGCCTCACGTGACCGGCGTTGGGTCGACGTCGCCGGCCTGGTCCTCGTCCGGCAT
>NZ_NNRL01000133.1 GCF_002252505.1 Brucella grignonensis
GGATGGACAAACGGGGAGCGTTCAAATGGAAGAGATTGCTACCGTTGGCATCGACCTTGCCAAGCCGGTGTTTCAGGTTCATGCGATTAGTGGCACCGGCAATGTTATCATCCGGCGACAGTTGCGACGTCAGCAGATGTTGAAGTTCTTCGAGCAGCTGGCGCCTTGCGTGATAGGGATGGAGGCGTGCGGCACTACTCACTACTGGGCGCGCGAGTTTCGGCCCTTGGGCATGCTGTGCGGCTGATGCCGCCTGCCTATGTGAAACCTTACGTCAAACGGCAAAAGAACGATGCCGCGGATGCTGAGGCGATCTGTGAGGCCGTGATGCGCCCGACGATGCGTTTCGTACCAATCAAATCGGTCGAGCAGCAGTCAGCGGCTATGTTGCATCGATCGAGAGCGCTACTGGTCAAGCAGCGGACGATGCTCATGCATTCGATACGC
>NZ_NNRL01000134.1 GCF_002252505.1 Brucella grignonensis
TCGCATGTCGGTATAGCCCGTCGCCAGCCACACCCGAACACCGGTCGGGATCGGGATCATCGCAGCGTCTCCAGCCCGCGCATGATCCGTAGCAGCGCATCGACGTCGACATCGCGATGGACAATGACGCGCCGGCCGTTCGTGCTCACGACCTCCATCCGCCCACGAGAAGCCCCAGGGTTCTCCACGCGCGACATTTCCGGCGTGATCACCGCAGGCACGAAGCCCTCAAGCCGGACCCCACCAAGACGGCCTTCCCAATAAAGGGCTACGCGACACCCAGAAAAAACAGGGCTTTTGCGACGGTTCGAATGCGCGGCGGCCCAACCGCGGCGCTGAAAGCCATCAGGGTGAAGTCTGGGAGCAG
>NZ_NNRL01000013.1 GCF_002252505.1 Brucella grignonensis
GTGATCATTCCCGCAATCGGACCGAAGAGCAGATTGGGAACGGGGGCTGAGCGTAAGAACCACCAGGCATTCGCCGGTGAGACGCCGCCCGCCATTGCCTGCCACCTGTACGATGAGATCGCCAGAGTCATCGCTGTCACGGCGGCAGGCACGATTGCCCATAGCAGCGCCGGCTTCAGTTTTGTCTTTGCCGCCATGTCCGGCTTCCTCTTGCTGGCGTTCAGTCGCCGTTGGCCTTTTCGGGAGCGCCGGAAAGACGCGATCCCGAATCCGCCGCTTCGGTGCTCTTCATGCGGTCAAGCTGGAAGGCCATGCCACCTTTTGCTTTAAGTCGATGATGCTCGGCCGATCCGACGCGCACGGTCGCGGCTTCCAGCAGCACACCGAGCAGAAACGCGCGGTCGGCCTTTCGCAGCCCCGCCTTCACCACCAATCCGCCGAGCGTGATCTTTTCGCGCGCGTCTTTCTTGCGATCCTCTGTCATCGTCTGCCGCCGCCTTCGCTCCAGAGCCACAATCCGCCGTTCGAGGCGCTTAAGCAGATGCGCCTGAAGGCCCCTTGCCGCTTTTCCGAAATCGCGCGGCGATCTCCTCGAAGACGGCGTCGAGCTCACTGTCGGGAATATCCATCTCGGCCAACCCCGCCTTGGCGGCCGCGCGCGCGAAGCGCTCATTGGC
>NZ_NNRL01000014.1 GCF_002252505.1 Brucella grignonensis
CTTGGCGAGAATTAGACGGCGTTTTTCGCGTAGTTTGTCGATCTGGGCATCAATCTCTGAAAGCGATGATCTAGCGCGCATTTTCTACCTATTCCTTTCCGGAGGCCTGTCTTTGCACGGCGATTATACCGTGTAGAAACGCATAGTAAAAGATGCTAGTTTCCGTCGAGCCGTGAGGCTCATTTTTGGTCTGCGCCCGCAAGGGCGCATCCCGAGAAGCGGCATCGGTCCTGCGGCCCGATCTGTTCGAGGGCGCAATATACGTCGCGGAACGCGACATGCTTGGGAGAGGTCTGGATCGCATGGCGATCATGTTCGTACGGGCACAGGTGATCAGCCGCGGAGCGGGACGCAGCGTCGTCTCGGCCGCCGCCTATCGCCATCGTACGAGGATGGAGGAAGAGCAGACGGGGATGAGCTTCCGCTATGAGGG
>NZ_NNRL01000135.1 GCF_002252505.1 Brucella grignonensis
GGCGCGCGAGGCGCTCATCAAGCGGGGCGTCGTCGAGACCGGCCATGCCTTCCGGACTGAGGACGGCGCCCGCAATTTCGCGGCCGGCGACCAAATCGTCTTCCTCAAGAATGACAGTCCGCTGGGTGTCAAGAACGGCATGCTGGCCAAGGTAGTGGAAGCGGTGCCAGGGCGCATCGTGGCCGAGCTCGGCGAGGGTGATGCACGTCGTCGGGTCGAAGTCGTGCAGCGGACCTATCGCAACGTCGATCATGGCTATGCGACGACGATCCACAAGTCGCAGGGCGCCACCGTGGACCGCGTCTTTGTGCTGGCCTCGCTCTCGCTCAACCGGCATCTGACCTATGTGGCCATGACCCGCCACCGCGAGGATGTCGCGCTCTATTATGGCAAGCGGTCCTTCGCCTTTGCTGGAGGCTTGGCCAAAGTCTTCTCGCGCCGCGATGCAAAGGAAACCACTCTCGACTACAGCGGGGGCCGCTTCTACGCCCAGGCCCTGAGCTTCGCCAACAGCCGCGGCCTGCACGTCATGCGCGTGGCACGCACGCTGGTTCGCGACCGTCTCGACTGGACGCTGCGTCAGAAGGCTCGGATGGTCGAACTTGGCGAGAAGCTTCGCACGGCGGGCGCGCGTCTCTTC
>NZ_NNRL01000136.1 GCF_002252505.1 Brucella grignonensis
CGTTGGGATCGCGCTTCCCTATGCAGCCGCCACAGCGATAGGCGTCATCTTCCTCTTCGCCGCCAGAGGCGCGGTCGCGATCCGCTCGATGGGGGTGGGGGTGCTCATCGGCGCTGCCGCGCTCGTCGCCGCCGCGGTGGCGCGCGAGAGCATTCGGCTGTCGGGTCTCTCCGACAGCGTGCCTGCCGGTGCCAGCCTCATCAACTACATCGATCCTGCGACGGCGGTCGGCGCGATGCTCGCCGCCGTCGCCGGCGTGTTCGCGCTGCGGGTGGCGATGCGCGGCAATGCGGCCTTTGCCCCCGCCGCGCCACGGCGCATCCACGGCAAGCGCTCCATCCACGGCGACGCCGC
>NZ_NNRL01000137.1 GCF_002252505.1 Brucella grignonensis
GTCGCCTATGGCCACATCACTGACAAGTGGTTCGATGCGCCACAGGCCGAGCGGATAACTTGGTGTCAGGTTCACCCGTAGACCGGCGATGAAGCCGATGCCGACCATTGCACACAGTGGGGTTAGCGCGGCGGTCACAACAATCACCGAGCGGGTGCGCGCCGTCATTTCAGTACCCGCAATTGGCGCTGCGTCTGGCGCATGGCCTCGGTCTCCTTGAGCGCCTGAGCGGTGCGCTCCTGGGCAGCGAGCTGCTGGCCAGCGCGCATCGTCGGCCAGGCCGCGGCCAGCTTGTCGAGTTCGGCGGGCGACAGCCCTGTCGATGCGGCCTTGAAGGCCGGACCGCTCGTGTCCATGGCGCCATTGCCCAGCAGTGCGCGTTCACCAAAGCGCTCTTTGACGACACTATTGAGGGCGTCGATTTCCGCTTTGACCATGCGGTCGGCAAGCGCGAAGCCGAGGGCTGCCGGCAGATCGTTGCGATCGATGGCATCCCTGACCTTGGCCAGGACATTTGCCGCCTGCGGC
>NZ_NNRL01000138.1 GCF_002252505.1 Brucella grignonensis
CGCGCTCGGCAAGCCGGCGCCGCAGGTGGGGCTGACCACTTTCCGCCCGCCCTATACGCCGACCACCTTCGGCGCCTTCGCTGGCTATCATCGCGGCGACCATTTCGAGGTCACGCGCAGGACGCGGATCGACGGATGGGCCGAGGCGCACGGCGCGGCGTTCGAGCCGGTCGGGCAATGGCGCAGGGCATGGTACTTCCCGAAGCCGGGCGAGGACATGGACGCCGCCGTCTCGCGCGAATGCCGCGCGGTGCGTGAAACCGTCGGCATCTTCGACGCCTCGACGCTCGGCAAGATCGAGGTCGTCGGCCCCGACTCGGTCGAGTTCATGAACCGCATGTACACCAACCCGTGGACAAAGCTCGCGCCCGGGCGCTGCCGCTACGGCCTGCTGCTCGGCGACGACGGCTATATCCGCGACGACGGCGTCATCGGCCGCATGGCGGCGGACCGCTTCCACGTCACCACCACCACCGGCGGCGCGGCGCGCGTCAGCACCTCCCACAGTCTACGGCCGAGCGGCGCGCCTGTTCCGCGTCAGCTTCACTGGCGAGATCGGCTTTGAGGTCAATGTCGCCGCGCCGCTCGGCCGTAGACTGTGGGAGGTGCTGTGGCAGGTCGGCCAGCAATACGGCGTCGTGCCCTACGGCACCGAGACCATGCACGTGCTGCGCGCCGAGAAGGGCTACATCATCGTCGGCCAGGACACGGACGGCACAGTCACGCCCTATGATGCGGGCATGGGCTGGGCCGTGGGCAAGAACAAGCCCGACTTCGTCGGCAAGCGCGGCCTAGCCCGCCCCGACCTCGCGGCCGAAGGGCGCAGGCAACTCGTCGGGCTCCTGACCGAGGACCGCTCGAAGCTGGAGGAAG
>NZ_NNRL01000139.1 GCF_002252505.1 Brucella grignonensis
CCAGATCCCCCGAAAAGCGCCTGTATCGGCTGCCCCTTTCACAGCAACGCCGTATGGCGATCGATGCGTGAACAGGATGGCGCAGCATGGCAGGATGCCGTCGAGGTCGACCGCGCGCTGCGGACCGGGCTCAGGGGTATTCGCGGCCAGGTGTACCTGCATCGATCCTGCGTTCCGCTCGAGGACGTCGATCTGTCGACCGCCGCTGACCGCGGGCAGCTCGATCTCTGGCCGAATGAATGCGAGGGCATGTGCGGTGTGTGACGCCGGATTTGGCCCCGTAACCTTCGAGCCCATCACACGCGACGAACTCAAATGCCCATCTCGTTCTCTGGGGTCACAGGATGGGCGAGATCCACCGCCCGACGCGAGGCTGGTCGCACGGCCTTCGCCACGAGGGCCGCCTGCTTGCCGTCGTCGCAACCGACACGCTCATACGTGAGCGTGTCGGCGGCTTGACGCGGCACGATGCAGTCGAGCTTTCGCGCCTGTGCGCAGCGAAACCGGATCTCTGCCGCGTGGCGCTGCGCCTCTGGCGATCCTTCGCCTTCCCGGCAATTGCTGTCGCACGCGGCTGCCGCTGGGCGGTCAGCTATCAGGATGCCGCCCTCCACAGCGGCAATCTCTTTCGGTTCGACGGGTGGGTTACACTCGGTCGATCGCGGAGCGGGACCGACTCCCGGTCCGGACGCCGGGGCCGAAGAAAGGTCATCTGGG
>NZ_NNRL01000140.1 GCF_002252505.1 Brucella grignonensis
TGATCTGATCACCAGCCCAGCCTATGTGGTGATCAAGGCGGCTGATCGCTTCCACACCCAGACCACGCGGCCCAATGAGATGTGGCAGACCGACTTCACCTACTTCAAGATCATCGGCTGGGGTTGGATGTACCTGTCCACCGTGCTCGACGACTACTCGCGCTACATCATCAGCTGGAAGCTGTGCAGCACAATGCGCGCCGAAGACGTTACCGACACGCTCGACATGGCGCTTGCCGCGTCAGGCTGCGACCAGGCTCATGTGCACCACAAGCCCCGACTGCTCAGCGACAATGGCCCGAGCTACATTGCAGGCGAACTGGCGGAATATATCGAGGCCCAGCGGATGAGCCATGTGCGGGGCGCCCCGTTCCATCCCCAGACGCAGGGAAAGATCGAGCGCTGGCACCAGACCCTCAAAAACCGCATCCTCCTGGAAAACTACTTCCTGCCTGGCGACCTTGAGGCCCAGATCGGAGCGTTCGTCGAGCACTACAACCAACGGCGTTACCACGAGAGCCTGGATAACGTGACGCCGGCCGACGCCTACTTCGGCAGGGCCGAGACCATCATTAGAAAGCGTGAAAGGATCAAGCGACAAACCATCGAATATCGGCGCTTGCAGCACCGCAAGCGCGCCGCTTAACATCATCCCATAGACGAGACCGATGCTCCGCTAATCTACGCTGCGATTTGCGCCAAATGTTCTGACGACGGACAGTTCGAAACCGTGGTTAGACGGCCCTATGACCTTTAGCTCGGTGAGCCTGTTGTATACGCCACAGGCTCCCCGATCATAAGGATCAAGGAGTGTGGTGCCGTCACGGCCGACACCAACCGCTAACCAAGGGTTTCGACGCCCTTGAGGCAGTGCGTCGCTGCCTCAATCGAATCCATACCGAAAACGGAGTGATTTGTCGCGGTCTCTTCGCGTTTTAGGCGAAGGAAGGCATCCGTGACCGAGACGGGTCGACGCTGGGTGGGCCAGGGGCGAGGTCGACGCGGTGCGGCAGGCTCGCCCCTGTTTGCTGCGGATGCTTTTGTCCGCTGTTTGCTTGGGGCAGTCGCGTTCGCGCGACGGCGCTCTATCTCCGGCCGCAGAACGGCCATAGACCGAACCCGCTGTCAGCGGTTTCGGCCCATGGGGTCACGATCGCTCTGCCGGGCGGTCCGCGTTACGCTTCTATTTGCGACGCTGGCATTGCGCTCGATGATTGGTTTCGACGAGGGCTTGTCGAGCCGAAAGCGCACGTTCCGGCATTACGGCAGGGCTGCAACTTACTCGAACTTCAGTC
>NZ_NNRL01000141.1 GCF_002252505.1 Brucella grignonensis
TCCGCCGCCTTCTCCGGACAGCCTGAGCTGGGAACCAGCGTGGCACATCGATGTCTATGGTGATGAACATGAGTACGAAAGGCCAATCACCTATCCGCTGGACGATGGCAGCGACGACGAGATTACCTGGCTGAACGACAGTGCCTGGAGTGACATTGTCTCGGCTCGCGAGACGGCATTGTTCGCTCGTCCCGTGGCGCACTTTTTTGTTCGCGGCTTTCGAACCGACGGCATTGATGAATTCCTGGGCCATATTTCGACGATCGAGGCCGCGCTCGGCCTGCCGCTGGATCATGATCCACGAGCTCGAAGAAGGATCGGAGGCAAGAATCCCGGCGCGACGCATCGGGTCGCGCTTCGAATTTCCGGACTGCTCAAGGATGTTTCCTTCGGGAAGGCCTATTCGAAGCTTTTCG
>NZ_NNRL01000142.1 GCF_002252505.1 Brucella grignonensis
ACGATCTCGCCATCTGCCGGAAACAGCTTTGCGGCGGCCGACATGGTGAGCCAATCGGCATCACCGAAGGTTCCGCGCTTGGCGCGCTTCACCGGATCGGACACCACGACCGATATCCTCGCCGATATGGCGACGATGATAAAGCCGACGGCAGCGGCAATCACGGCAAAGAAGTCGAGATAGGACAGCACCTCGTCCCAGGTCACCGCCCCACTCTCGACGGATGGCGACAGGCGCGCATATTCGCGCAAAGCGTAAAAGCCGGCGACTCCGAGAAAGCAGATCAGGCTGACCATTGCCACCGGCCGGCGGCGATGCATCGGCAGCGCGAAGACAGTGATCATTCCCGCAATCGGACCGAAGAGCAGATTGGGAACGGGGGGTG
>NZ_NNRL01000143.1 GCF_002252505.1 Brucella grignonensis
CGCTTGCGATCGCAAGCGGGTGGACCGATGGCGAAGAATGGCTTGAAATCCCCTGGCAGCTCGACATGGTGCTTGCGCTGGCCGGCGTGTTCTTTGTCATCCCTCTGGTCAAAACGGCCATCGCCCGGCAGGTCCACCATATCTATGTGTCCGGGTGGTATTTCCTCGCCGGCATTCTCTGGTTTCCCTGCCTATTCGTCATCGCCAACATTCCCTACATCCATTCGGGCGTTGAAGAGGCCACCGTCAACTGGTGGTTTGCCCATAACGTGCTAGGGCTTTGGCTGACACCGCTCGGCGTAGGTACAGCCTATTACTTTATCCCGAAGATCATCGGGAAACCGATTTACTCATATTCGGTCTCATTGCTGGGGTTCTGGGGCCTCGCGCTCTTCTACAGCCAGGTGGGCATCCATCATCTGATTGGCGGACCGGTGCCCACCTGGGTTGTGACCCTCTCGATCGTCCACTCTGTGATGATGTTCATCCCGGTGATCGCAGTTGCCATCAATCAGCACGTCACGGTGGCGCGTAATCTCTGGGCACTGAAGGAATCGCTACCGCTACGCTTCATCTCGTTTGGCGCGGTCATGTACACGTTGGCCTCGTTCCAGGGTTCGATCGAAGCATTGCGCTCGGTCAACACCGTCACGCATTTCACGCACTATACAGTTGGACATGCACATCTTGGCGCCTACGCCTTTGTGACCATCGTCATGTTCGGCGCCGCCTATCACATGCTTCCGCGCATGACCGGCCGTACCTTCCAGTGGCCAGCCTTGATCAACGCGCATTTCTGGCTGGTTGTCGTCGGCTTCGCGATCTACTTCTTCGGGCTGTCGATCGGCGGCGTGCTGCAGGGCCTCGCGATGCTCGATGCGACCCGACCCTTTGCCGACAGCGTCACTGTGACCATACCCTATCTCGAGGCGCGCAGCGTTGGCGGCAGCCTCATGACGCTCGGCCATGTCCTGTTCGCCGTAAACGTGGTCATGATCCTGTTTCCAAGGCCGGCATCGGCAGCCGCGAAGGTGGCGCCCGCAGAATGAACCGCTATCTCCCCCTCTCCATCATCGCTCTCGGTATTCTCGCCTTCGCAACGCTGATGCTGGTCATCGCGCCCGGCATTCAGATCGCCCGTCACGACATCCCGCCGGAGCTCAAGCCCTATACCGATCAACAGGCGCGCGGCCGTGAAGTCTACGTTTCGCTTGGCTGCGTCTACTGCCATAGCCAGCAACCACGCTCACCCGACCAGGCTCCAGACGGAGTGCGGGGCTGGGGTCGGCCGGCGGTTGCCGCCGACTACACCTATGACAGCCCGCACCAGCTCGGCACGATGCGTACAGGGCCTGACCTCCTCAATGTCGGCGCGCGCCTTCCATCGCGCGACTGGCACCTGACTCATCTTTACCAGCCCCGCGCCATCTTCAGCTGGAGCATCATGCCGGCCTATCCCTTCCTGTTCGAGGAAAAGGGCACGGCTGCACCCGGGGATGTCGTCGTTGCACTTCCGTCAGAATTCGCTCCGAAATCCGGCGTGGTGATCGCAAAGCAGGATGCTCTTGACCTGACGGCTTACCTGCAATCGCTTGATCGCACCTATCCAGCACCCGCCGATGCACTGCGCGACGACGGGTACAATGGACAGGAGGGTGCGCGATGACAACGGACAAGTCTGCCGGCAAGGGCTCCACCGAACATCGAGACGAGAACTTCGAACCCTATGAGTTGCACGGCAAGATGCCATGGCCGCTTATCGCGATTGCGGTAGGCCTTGGCATTTGGGGCGCTGCGACGCTGCTGGATACGCGAGAGGATATTGCTGAGGCACGCAATGAGCGTGTCGCAGAAAGCCGCGAGGCGACAGGCGCCAGCACGGAGCCAGGCGCCGCGCTGTTTGCCGCGCGATGTTCGACATGCCATCAGTCTGACGGCTTGGGCGTTCGCGGTGCGATCCCGCCGCTCGCCGGCTCCGCCTTCGTCGCGCATGGGCCAGAGTTGGTTTCGACCATTCTGCTCCGTGGCATCGACGGATCGATCCGCGTCGGCGATCACACTTTCGACGGCCATATGCCGAGTTTCGCCAGCGTTCTCAGTGATGTCGAGCTTGGTGAGCTCGCAACTTATGTCGCGCACAGGTTTGGCCAGTCCACCGAGAAAATCGAAGCGGCGGCGGTCGCCAGGTTGCGCGGCGAGGTGGCGGACAAGGGCAGCTTCAAGGGGGGAGCGGAGATCGCATCATCCTTCCGGCTCGACCTTGGTAGTCAGCCGCCATTTGTGGCGCAGACGACCGTTTCGATGTCTCCCGAGGCCTCGGCGGCAATCTTTACCGGGCGCGGCGAACAATGGGCCTGCGCCAGTTGTCACGGCGACCTCGGCCAGGGCAAGGCGAACGTCCCGCGCCTTGCTGGTCTTCCGGCCGACTACATCGTCAAGCAGATGAACGACTTCGCGCAGGGGCGCCGTCTGAACGAATCGATGCGTATCGTTGTGGCGTCGCTGTCGGATGAAGAAAAGCGCCAGCTCGGCGAATACTACGCCGGCCTACGTGTGCCATCCAACGCCAAACCGGAGCTCGGCGGTGATCTCGCTCGAGGCGAGGCACTCGCGCTTCACGGCGATTGGAGCCGCAACGTTCCAGCCTGCTTCTCCTGTCACGGGCCGTCGGGCTTTGGCGTCTCGCCGGAATTCCCGGCACTGGCCGCCCAGCACGCCGCTTATACGGCAAGCCAACTGGCGGCTTGGGTAGGCGGACAACGACACAATTCCGCGCTCGACCTGATGGGCCGAATTTCCCGGGAGCTTTCGGACAACGATCGCAGAGCCGTCGCAGATTATCTCGCCTCGCTTCCTCCCGTGCCGGCAGGAGAAAACGCCAAGATCACCAGGATTGGAGAACGGCCATGACCCAGCCAGAAAAAAGCGAATCAGCCAAACCTGCCGATCCCCGAAAAGGGCGCGTCGCGCGAACGTGGATCCACGCGGGCGGAGCGGGTCTGATCGTAGTTGCGCTCGGAGCGCTGGCCTACGAGAGTGGTTTCATTCCCGGTCGACAGACTGCGCAGGACAAGGCGGGCCATGCCACTGCCGGCTTCTTCCAGCCGCCGACCGACGACGAGATTCCGAACGATCAGTTCGGGGCAGCTGTGCGGCGCGGCCAGGCGATCTTTACGAACACATCGACCAACGCCTCGCAATATGTTGGCAACGGTCTGTCCTGCTCCAATTGCCATATGGGAGCTGGGCGGCAGCCATTCTCGGCCCCTATGTGGGCCGCCTGGGTGCAGTACCCGAAATATCGATCCAAGAACAAACAGATCAACACGATGGAGGATCGGGTCAAAGGATGTTTCACCTACTCGATGAATGCCCAACATTCCGTGAAAGGCGGGCCGCCGCCGGCGGGCGATGATATCTATCGGGATCTGCAAAGCTACTTCTATTGGCTCGCCACCAATGCACCGACCAATGAGGCCCTTGAGGGCGGCGGGTTCGGCAAGGTTGCCAAGACCGAGCTTGGATATTCGCCCGAGCGCGGACAACAGGTCTTTGCGGCGAACTGCGCCGTTTGTCACGGTGGCGATGGCCAGGGCCAGAAGGACATCAATGGACGCTACGTCTTTCCGCCCCTCTGGGGCGCCAATTCATTCAACTGGGGCGCCGGCATGGCCCGCATCGACACTGCGGCAGCCTTCATCAAGAACAACATGCCCCTCTCGCAGCCCGGGCGTCTGACGGACCAGGAGGCTTGGGACGTCGCTGCCTACATCGACAGCCTGGAGCGGCCGAAAGATCCGCGCCAGAAGGGAAAAACGATCGAGGAAACGCGCAAGCTGTATCACGACGGCGACCAGATCTATTACGGTCAGACTGTCGACGGCGTGCTGCTCGGTGTCGGCACGCCGGATCCGGATCGCCCGGTCGGCGCCGTGGACTAAGCGCTTTGCGCCGCCTGTTCGGCGTCAGTGGTATGGCCTGCGGAGGCTGTGCGCGCGGGCTTGAGCGTCACGTTGGCCGGCTCGAAGGCGTCAGCGCCGTCGGCGTGCATCATCTGACCGCCTCGATGCTGATCGACTGGGATGGGCAGCGTCTCTCCATCGCCGACATTGCCGCTGCTGTCTCGCAGGCCGGATACACATTGATCGATCGCCACCGGCCGGAAGAGCTCTCGGCGATTCTGTCCGCAGATATAAGCCGCCTCTCGCTGCGCCTGGCGGTCGCGGTCGTGTCGGGGATGTGGTCGATGGCGCTCGCCATCGTGCTTTATGTGTCTGTTCTCGATCCACGCATAGCGTGGTGGATCGCGTTCGGATCGGGGGTTCTCGCCTTGCCTGTCGTCGTGTGGGCCGGAGCCGGAATCTTCTGGATGGCGTTTCGGTCGATCCGGCTGCGCGCTCCGGGCATGGACCTGCTGATCGCACTCGGCGCCGGCGGCGCCTTCATTCTCTCCAGCCTAGCGCTCGCGGCTGGATCGTCTCATGTCTATTTCGACACGGCGACGATGCTCATCACGCTGCTACTGATCGGCCGCCTCCTCGACCTGATGACGCGACGTAGCGCTATCGATGCGCTGAAGGCGCTTGAGGACACTTCCCTTGAAACAGTGGTGAGGCGATCGCCTACCGGCGATGGGTCCATTCCAGCCACGGAGATCGGAATTGGCGACAAAATAGTCGTCGATGCAGGTTCGACTATTGGGATGGACGGTGTGATCGACGAAGGGGACAGCCTGATCAATCGCGCTGTTCTGACCGGTGAAAGTCGCGCAATTCATGCCGGCGTCGGTCAGCGTGTCGAGGCGGGCTGCATCAATCTCGAACGTCGAATTGTGGTGACGGTCGATCGTACTTATGGCGATCGCGACATCGATCGCATGGGCGGAGCGGTCGCGTTGGAGCTTGCACAGCGGGGAGCGACGGCGTCACGCGCCGATCGGATAGCGGCTGCGCTCAGTTGGGGAATTCCGAGCCTTGCTCTCGTTACAATGACAGTCCTGCCGTTTTCGGGCATACCCGCCACTGATGCCGTTATCAGGGGGCTTACAGTGCTGGCCGCGGCCTGCCCATGCGCACTGTCCATCGCAGGGCCCCTAGCGCAAGCTCGCGCGGCAGGCATCGCGGCGACGTTCGGCCTTCGTCTGCGCGACCCTGTCGCATTCGAGGCACTCGCGCATGCCGCAACGGCGATCTTCGATAAGACCGGCACGTTGACAGCTGGACGCCCGACGGTCGTCGAGGTCAAACCCGCTGAAGGCTGGGCCGAAGGCGACGTATTGCGTCTGGCGGCACGCGCCGAAACTGGTATCGATCATCCCCTTGCGCGCGCGATCGTCGCACGCCATGGTCGTGAGGAGGGAACGGGAGGGAGGCGCCGGGAGCGTAGCGCCGAGGGTGTCGATCAGGATGGCCGCCGTATCTCCGTATCCGGATTGAGCGCAGAGGACGGGATGACATCGCTCGCCGTGAACCTCGACGACCAGCTGATCGGCAAGTTAAGCCTTGCAGATGCTCCGACCGACGAAGCGCGCGCGACTGTAAATCGCTTGAGCCGGAGCAACATCGACGTCTGGATCGCCTCGGGTGACGCCGCAGGGCCAACACTTAGCGTCTCTACAACGCTTGGCGTTGCTCCGCGCCATGTGCGTTATGGCTGCACGCCCGCCGACAAGGTCGAGTTACTCAAAGCCGCGACAGGTCCGGTTGTGTTTGTGGGGGATGGCGTCAATGACGCGCCAGCACTTGCCGCTGCTGATTGCGGCGTCTCGGTCGCCGGAGCCCATGGAGCCGCCGCGCAGACGGCCGATGTGGTCGTCGTCAGAGGTGGAATCACCCAGCTTCTGACAGCGATCGCGCTGTCGCGCCGGATGACGGTGATCGCCCGGCAGAATGTGGGTCTTGCCATCGTCTACAACGTCGTCGCCGTACCGGTAGCGATCACAGGTATTCTCACACCGTCGATGGCTGCGCTGGCCATGCTTGCCAGCTCCGTGTCGGTGGCGCTCAATAGCCTGCGGCTCTCGCGATTAGCGGCAACGCCATCGATCGAAGGCTGCGGAGGACGGATCGATGTCCCCGGCGAAGAGCCGGCGGGCCAGGAAGCGATCATTTAACAGCCAGCAAACCCTGCGGGTCGAAGCTCAGATCGGAATGAGCCTCCCCGGCGTCGTTACGGGCGGGGAGCTCTTCGCAAGGTAGGCTTGCAGCGCTTCAATTGCGGACACCGGCATCTGCCCTCGGTCGCGGCCGAACCGGCCGGGTACGCCCTGAGCGGTGACGAAAGCCACGTGGTAGGCTGCCTGCGCATGAAGCTTCTCCTCACCGACAAAGATATCGACGACGCGGCTGCCGAACGGGTTCTCGATCTTGGCGAAAATCGTCAGTCCGCAAAAACGTTTGACGTATCCGCCCATCTGACCGAACGGATCCGCGCAGAATGTCCGGTCCAAATTTTGCTCGATCATTGCGCGGATCTCCTCCCCGGTCATCGTGACCGTCGATACGGGAGGATTGACCGGGATGATGTTCCAGAGGTCATTCATCGTGACCTCGCCTGCCGGTATCGGTGCGCCGTAGCGCCAGCCGTTCGAAAAGGCGATGGCGCGTCCGGATGCATCGCACAAGGCGGCCAACAGCAAATCGTCCATGGTGCAGTCGAGGGTCGTATTGCGATGGAGCGCCGTGTCGATGCTGCCGACGGAAATTGAGAGTCGCTCGCGCAACGGCGCCATCACGCTTTCCACAAGCACTTCCATCGCCGGATCGGGCTTGATCGAGTCATCCATGGCAATCAGCTCGTGACGCTCGAGATGAACGCCATCATCGCCGACGCTCAGATCCAGCCGGCCGATGAAGGCACCGTGGCAGCCGGACTGAATGATGATCGCACCATTGGTGACCACCGGCCGTTCCAGCCGGTCATGTGTATGGCCGCTCAGGATGACATCGATCCCCTCAACCAAATCTGCAAGCTTGATGTCTTGTGGCAGGCCGAGATGCGAGAGAACGACGATCAGATCGACCTGCTCCTTCTGGCGGAGTCGGCGGATTTCGCGTGGCAATTCCTTGTCACCATTGGTGAAGCGAAGGCCCTCGCTGAAATGCGGCGGCATGGTCTTGTCAATGATGGTCGCAGCGACACCGATCACACCGATTTTCACGCCGCAGCGCTCGATGACGCGCGAGGCTGCGAACGGACGCCGGCCACTCTTCTTGTCGAAGCAATTGATCGCCAGGACTGGATAATCAAGCCGCTTTGCGAGCGCCTTGAAGTGGGCCGGTCCCCAGGCAAACTCCCAATGCGCCGTCATCGCGTCAAAGGCGAGCGCGTTGGTCAGCGGGACCAGTGCCTCGCCCCTTGATGAGACGGCGGCATATGTGCCGTGAAACGTATCGCCGTTGTCGAGGGCGAGAACCGCATGCGGGGATTCCGATCGAACGCCGTTCAGGTAACCGGCGATTCGGGCATAACCTCCAAGAATTGGAAACTGCGGATTGGCACCGTGCCACACCAGCTCAGGGTGTGGCTCCAGATAACCATGCGTGTCGTTGACCTGAAGAAGCGTAATTTTGCGGCGTGTTGTTTCGGCCATTCTGGCGTTCTCCTCCGGCATTCCGTGCCTGAGTAAATCGCCTCCCCCACAAGCTTAAGAGCGGCTTAACAAATGCCTTTCACTCAGCGAATTCGAGCAAAATTGGCCGCGCCACGCACGATCCCGTTCCGCTCCGAGGGCACGTCCGGCCAAACAACGCTCATGAGTGCGCGCTCCGGATCCCCGGCGCCGAACACCGCCTCGATGCTGCGTACGCATAGAACGACGGTGTCATCGGCGAGACTATAATAGACCTGTTTCGCCTGTCGGCGCGTGGACACCAGTTCGGCCTTTCGCAGCTCAGCAAGTTGCTGGCTGAGTGCGGGCTGACCGATGCCGGTCGCCATGTCGATTTCAGTGACCGATTTTTCCCCTTCGAGCAGATGGGAAAGGATCATCAAACGTTGTGGCTGCGCGAATTTGCGCAGCTTCTCAGCGGCGAAATCCGCTTGCGCGCGCGACTGCCAAAGCGTTTTCATGCCTCCCTCCGGCAGAACCAGTCAGCTTCATGCTGAGCCTTTTCATCGGCAGGTTGGAGAAGGGGGTCGCCAGGCTGCCAGTCAACGGGTGCAAGCTTCTCTTCAGAATAGGTTGCCTGCAGGGCCGCAACCATGCGTACCATTTCATCAACAGAGCGGCCGATCGTCAAAGGGTAATGTGTTATCGCACGAATGACGCCCTTCGGATCGATAAAGTAGGTCGCCCGCACCCCGGCGCTGTTTTCAGACGTCTCATCGATCATGCCGTAGGCGCGCCCGACCAACATCGACGGGTCCTCGATGACCGCGAATGGTATGTCGACAGAAAACAGCTCACGGATAGCTCGGCTCCAGGCGAGATGGGCGTAGAGACTGTCGACCGATAGTCCCAAAAGCGCACAGTCAAGTGCGGCGAACCGATCGTGCGCCTTGGCCAGTGCGACGAATTCCGTCGTGCAGACAGGCGTGAAGTCAGCTGGGTGCGAAAAGAAGAGCAGCCAACGGCCCTTATAGTCGGAAAGCCGCACCGCCCCTTTCGTGGAGCGTGCTTCAAAATCTGGGGCGGCGTCGCCCATTCGCAACGTGGGGGAAGGCAAGCGGGTCGGGGCGTCGTTCATCAAATAGCGATCTCGAAAACGTGATTTTGAAACCATGTTGCATGTCACACGGCTTGACGCAACTCGATTACATAATTACATAGTTAGACATATCAGTAAATTAAAAACCTGACGGTCTGGTTTGGCGGCGCATGGTGCCTGATCCACCGCCAAAGAGGCAACTATGTCGCATGCCTTGCCGACACCCGATGAGGCAGTTCTGAACGGTTCGCGCGATCCCGTGGCCCGACGCGCGCGAAATTCCGTATCGCCCCGGCTGGCAGCGCTCCTGCAAGTGGTGGCGGCCCTAATCTTCATCCCCCAAGCGGCCATAGTTGCCCTGTCCGTCGGTCGGATCGCGAATGGTGGTGGGATACCCGATGTCTTGTGGCCGGCCCTCTCCATCGTTGTTCTCGGTTTCGCCAGGAGCTGTCTCGATGCAGCCGGCGGCCGCCTCGCGTTCAAAGCGGCCCGCGCTGAGCTAGGCAGGCGTCGCGCCGCTGCAGTCACGGCCCTTGCCCGACGGTCGCCGCTCGATCGTTCACGGCCAGCGTCTGGAGAAGCTGCCAGCATCATCGGCGAACAAGCCGAACTGATCGTGCCCTATATCGCCCGGTTTCAGCCGGCGCGCTTCAAGGCGACGGCAGTGCCGTTAGTGATGCTTGTCTGCATCTTTCCCATTTCCTGGATTGCAGCCCTCATCCTGCTGATCGCCATGCCGCTGATCCCGCTTTTCATGGCGCTGATCGGCTGGCGCGCCCAGGCTGCTAGCGAAAAGCAGCTTGCCGCAACCGGCGGCCTTAACGGCTTCCTCCTCGACAGGCTGCGCGGTCTGACGACAATCCGCGCGCTCGACGCTGTCGATCAGACGGCAACTCGCCTACGTGTCGATGCCGATAACCTGAAGACCCGGACAATGGCGGTGCTGCGGATCGCCTTTCTTTCCTCCGCCGTGCTCGAATTGTTTGCCGCGCTCGGTGTGGCATTGGTCGCCGTCTATGTCGGCTTCAGCCTGCTTGGCGAAATCACATTCGGTGCGTGGACCGGCAGTCTCGACCTGACGACCGGCCTCTTCCTACTCTTGCTTGCTCCGGCCTTTTTCGAACCGCTCCGCGACCTCTCGTCGGTCTGGCACGACAGGGCGAGCGGCGAGGCTGCGCTCTTGGCGCTCGACCAGCTGGCATCGGAAACTCTGCCGGTCGTCGCGACCTGCCAGCAGCCTCGGTCGCCGCATTTCGAAATCGAGTTGGACGGCGTCGGCTTCCGTTATGGAGTTGATCGCGAACTGTCCATTGACACATTCAACTGTCGTATCATCGAGGGTGAGCATGTCGCACTTTTGGGCGCAAGCGGTTCGGGCAAGTCGACCCTGCTTGCGCTGATCGCCGGATTGGCTCCGGTTTCGCAAGGCACAGTTTGCATCGGCGGATTGCCTCTCGGAGAGAGCTGTGACTGGCGCAAGCAGATTGCGTGGATCGGTCAGAAGCCGCATATCTTTGCAGGCACAATCGCCGGCAACATCACACTTGGCCGCCCGGGTACGAAACCGCTCGAGGCGCTCGAAGCAGCTAATCTGAATGCCGTTGCTGCCGCTTACGGCAAACGTGCGTTGGGCGAAGGCGGCGTTGGTTTGTCGGGCGGCGAAGCGTTGCGGCTCGCAATCGCTCGTGCTGCCTGCAGCCCCGATATTCGCATCATCCTGGCCGACGAGCCGACGGGCCATCTGGACGCTGCCACCGCCGCCGAGATCACCGAAAACCTGATCGCGCTCGCGAAGGGCAAGACCCTCGTCATAGCCACCCATGATCCCCGGCTAGCCGCACGCATGCAGCGGGTAATTACCATCGGCGAGGAAACCCTCCGGGAGGCTGCGGAATGAGCGCACGTCTTAGTGACCTTAAGCCCGTCATCGCCGTGTTTTTCGCCGAACGGCGCCGCGGATTACTGCTAGGCGCGCTGATGGCGGCGCTCACAGTTTTCGCCGGAATAGCGCTTCTCGGCCTCTCCGGCTGGTTCATTACTGCCGCCTCTTTAGCCGGGCTATCCGTTGCCACGGCCGTTACCTTTGATGTCTTTGCTCCATCGGCCGGTATCCGGCTGCTGGCAATCGGCCGAACGGTCTCACGCTACGGCGAGCGGTTGACGACGCATGACGCGACCCTTTCAGTTCTTGCAGCTCTTCGTGAAAGGCTGTTTCGTAGCTGGGCAAAGGGCAGCTCTGCGCGCGATCTCGTGGCCCGTCCGGCAAAGCTGCTATTTCGTCTGACCGCAGATATCGACGCGCTCGATTCCCTTTATCTCCGCGTTCTCGTGCCTGCGGCGGTCGCGCTGTGCGCCGCATTTGCGGCGAGTCTCGCACTTGGACTGATCGATCCGCTGTTGGGCGCGGCGGTCGGGCTGACGCTGCTCATTGCCGGACTTGGCGTCCCCTACATTGCGGCGCGCGCGGCTGACAAGGCAGCACGTCGCCGTATGCATGGGGTTGAAGCTCTCCGCGCCCGCGTGATCGATCTCGTTGCCGGGCAGACGGATCTGTTGCTCGCCGGTCGTCTTGATGCGCAATGCGCCGCCGTCGCGGCGGCAGACAAGTACGCAGCGCTCGCAGATGATCGGCTGAACAGCATCGAAGCCGGTGTCAGTTTCAGTTTGACGTTCACATCCACGCTGCTTCTTGCTGGCTCTTTGCTGGCGGTGGCAGCCCTCGCGGGTGCTGGTGAGATAGGCGCCCCTATAGCCGCTTTCGGCGTGCTGGTGGCGTTCGCTGCTATCGAACCGTTTGGCGCATTGCGGCGCGGCGCGGTCGAATTTGCTCGCACCCTGATCGCGGCACGAAGAGTCGGCAGAAGACTGACATCGAAAGACGATGGGATTAAATTCGTCGCGCCGGAAGGCCATCTGGCACTAAGCCTTTCCGCTGCAACTGCCGCTTACGACACCAATGCACGGCCTGTGCTGCATGACATCACCCTCCAACTGAAGAATGGCGAAAAACTTGCCCTCGTCGGTGCCAGCGGTGCGGGTAAGTCCAGCTTGCTTGCACTTCTGTCCGGCGAACTGAAACCGCGATGTGGAGCGGTCTGCGTAACCGATACGACCTTGCTCACGCAACGTACCGAGCTGTTTGCCGACTCTGTCCGTGACAATTTGATCATCGCCGACCCCGCGGCGAGCGAGGATCAGTTGCACGATGCACTTGAGGCGGCTGGCTTGCTCTCGACCATTCTTGCTTTACCGCGCGGGCTCGACACCAGACTTGGAGAAGGCGGTTTTGGTCTTTCAGGCGGCCAGTCGCGTCGTCTCGCACTTGCCCGCCTCTTTGTTAGAAACGCCTCCCTTTGGTTGCTCGACGAGCCTACCGAGGGCCTGGACGGAGACACCGCCCGCGACGTGATGCGCAGGCTGATCGAGAAGTCGGAACGTCGCTCGGTGGTCATCGCCAGCCATATCCGCCGGGAAGCAGCTATTGCCGACCTCATCGTGGAGATCGATGGCGGGCGAGTAATCAATGTCTTGCGCCGTGGGGAGGCGGCGTTTGAGAGCGCTCTGGATCGGCTTCGACCAGACTGAGCTCCAAAAGCCATGCGCGCTGATTGGCGCGCATGGAACCCGCCACTCAGAATTGAGAGAAGGACCATGGAATTCGACATCGTATCGCTATCGCGTTTCCAGTTCGCACTGACTGCGCTTTACCACTTCCTGTTTGTGCCTTTGACACTTGGGCTTTCCGTGCTGCTCGCCATCATGGAAACGACCTATGTAATGACCGGACGCCCCATCTGGCGGCAGATGACCAAGTTCTGGGGCACTCTGTTCGGCATCAATTTCGCAATCGGAGTCGCGACTGGCATCGTTATGGAGTTCCAGTTCGGCATGAACTGGAGCTATTACAGCTATTATGTCGGCGACATCTTCGGGGCGCCGCTCGCGATTGAAGGATTGATGGCCTTCTTCCTGGAGGCGACCTTTGTCGGTCTGTTCTTCTTCGGGTGGGACAAGCTTTCCAAGGTCGGGCATCTGGCCGCAACATGGGCAGTGGCGCTCGGCTCGAACTTTTCGGCGCTCTGGATCCTGATCGCCAATGGCTGGATGCAGAACCCGGTCGGCTCGGCGCTCAATCCGCAGACGATGCGCATGGAGATCACCAGCTTCTTCGACGTGGTCTTCAACCCCGTGGCCCAGGCAAAGTTCGTCCACACGGTCTCGGCCGGCTACGTCTGTGCCTCGATTTTCGTGCTCGGCGTCTCGGCCTGGTACCTCTTGAAGGGCCGGCACATCGAGCTTGCTAAGCGCTCGATGACGGTGGCGGCCTCGTTCGGGCTCGCCTCTGCGCTGTCGGTCGTCGTGCTTGGTGACGAAAGCGGTTATCTTGCAACCGAAAACCAGAAGATGAAGCTCGCCGCCATCGAGGCGATGTGGAAGACTGAACCGGCCCCGGCCGCCTTCACCGCTTTTGGTTTCCCCGATCAGGAAGCCCGCGAGACGCATTTCGCGATCCATATCCCTTGGGCGATGGGCCTGATTGGTACGCGATCGTTGACCACCGAAATCCCCGGCATCGACAAGCTGGAGAAACAGGCTGAACAGCGCATCCGCGACGGTATCAAGGCCTATGATGCGTTGGCGCAGATCCGCGCCGAAACGCCGGACAAGCAGGTCGCCCAGGAAGTCCGCACATCTTTCGAGGATCTCGGACACGACTTGGGCTACGCGCTTCTGTTGAAGCGCTATATCGACGATCCGCGTCAGGCAACCGACGCGCAGATCGCGCAGGCTGCGCGTGACACCATCCCGCACGTTCCGACACTCTTCTGGTCGTTCCGCATCATGGTCGGGCTTGGCGTCTTCTTCATCCTACTGACGGCAACCTTCTTTTGGCTGTCGGCTCGCCGGCGTCTCGACAAACACCGATCGTTGCTCTGGATCGCGGTCTTGGCAATCCCACTTCCGTGGATTGCCATCGAGGCCGGGTGGGTGGTTGCCGAGATCGGCCGCCAGCCCTGGGTCATCGAGGGTGTCTTGCCCACCGCGCTCGCCGTGTCGAACCATGGTGCTTGGGCCGTGCTTCTGACGATCGTCGGATTTGCGGCACTCTATACCGTGCTGATCGTCATCGAGATGACGCTGATGATCAAGGCCATTAAGCATGGTCCCGAGCCCGACGACGAACCTGAAGCCGAGCTTATTTCCAAAACCCTTGTTCCTGCTGCGGAGTGATCGGTCATGGTCCTGTATGAACTCATTGACTACCAGACGCTGCGTGTCATCTGGTGGATTTTGCTTGGAGTACTGCTAATCGGTTTCGCTGTCATGGACGGTTTCGATCTCGGTGTCGGCACACTCCTGCCCTTCGTCGCAAAAACGGATGTTGAGCGACGCGTCGCCATCAACACCATCGGCCCGGTATGGGAGGGTAATCAGGTTTGGTTGATCCTCGGAGGCGGCGCGATCTTCGCCGCCTGGCCGGCGCTTTATGCCGTCTCGTTCTCGGGCTTCTACCTGGCCATGTTCGCGATCCTCTTCGCGCTTATCCTACGCCCGGTTGGCTTCAAGTACCGCTCCAAGCGAGAAAGCCCGCGCTGGCGCAATGGCTGGGACTGGGCGTTGTTCATCGGCGGCTTCATTCCCTCGCTGATCTTTGGCGTTGCCGTCGGCAACGTTCTGCAGGGCGTGCCCTTCCGCTTCACCGAAGACATGCGCATCTTCTATGACGGGACATTCTTCGGCCTGTTGAACCCTTTTGCGCTTCTCTGCGGCCTGCTTTCCGTCGCCATGCTGGTCATGCACGGTGCCTGCTGGTTGATGCTGAAGGCGTCGGGCGCTGTCGCCGAACGCGCGCGTGGCTTTGGCAGCGTCGCAGCGCTTGCCGTCATCGTGCTATTTGCGTTCGGGGGGGTGTTCCTTGCCTTGGGCATCGACGGATATCGCATTACCAGCGAAATCAGTACCATCGGCCCGTCGAATCCTCTGCTGAAGGCAGTTGAACATGAAGGCTCGTGGCTTATCAACTATAGCGCTCGTCCGTGGCTGCTGATCGCGCCTGGTCTTGGTTTCATCGGCGCGTTTCTAGCATTGATCGGTTTGCGGAAAAGGCTCGAGATCACAACCTTGCTGTTCAGCAAATTATCAATATTCGGGATCATCTCGACGGTCGGCGTTTCGATGTTTCCCTTCATCCTTCCATCGTCGGCCGATCCCCGATCCAGCTTGACCGTCTGGGACGCGTCTTCCAGCCATCAGACGCTCTTCATCATGCTCGTTGCAACGATTATCTTCTTGCCGATGATCGTCGCTTACACGAGCTGGGTCTACAAGGTTCTGTGGGGCAAAGTCGATGAGAAGAGCGTTACCGACAAAAACAGCCATGCCTACTGAAGGAAAAAATGATGTGGTACTTTGCATGGATCCTCGGCCTGCCGCTCGCGGCAGCCTTCGCCGTTCTCAACGCCATGTGGTATGAGCTGATGGACGACAAGGCCAAGAAAAAGCCGACCTGATACTACTATCGACGGTTCACATAGATGATGATTAACTGCCCATCGGGTCTCATGAAGATACGTTGGGCAGTTTGCCTTCCGGTGTCCACACGCACGATCAGTAAAATCGCGGCGATAACATATGGGACACCTTATTCTGCGCAGCTGAAGGGTGTCATGCTGCGGACAGGTCGGCCGGCCCCAGGTAACTGATGTCGATCCTGGAGACATCTTGGCTCACCTGAGCACGCACCAAGCCCGCTCTCGCTGGATTGAGCGCGGCCTGTACGGTACCGAGCGGAGTACCATCGGCCGATAGCACCCGAGGATAGTCAGCCCAATGGTGAAGCTGGACAGGCGTTCCCGGAGGTGGCGGAACGCCAAGCCATGATACATTGGCCCAGTATCGCCTTTCGGACCAAGTGCGGTTTTCGGGTGGGACGAAGCTCTGCTTAAATTCCGTCCACATCGCTTTCGTCTCGGCGGTCGGCCAGTCGGGCTGCTCGCTCATTGCGGTGACAGCTTCGGAGGTAAGCCACTGGCGAAGTTCCGAGCCCGTATGAAACGCGGCGCCAGTGTCGGTAACAGCCTTGATCGCCGCGAGCCGGGAGTTAAAGCCTGCCTGGATGAGGATCGAAGCAGAGCGATTCAAAGTCCCTGTCTCCACAGCAGGAACAGCAAGACCAATCTCATGGTCTTCGAGGGCGAGGCTAAAAACGCCAACCAAATCACCATTCGCGGCCGCTCGCACGCGCAGGGCTTCCATAGCCCAAGGAAGACGATACACCAGGCTGCCCTCGATGAACTGGAGGGTTTCGGATTCTTGACCTGCGGCAATGGCGGCGAGAGGTTGCCCGAGAAGCCAGGCGCGCAGAATATCGCGCCAGTTTGCCGGCCACGGATCGGGTGAGAATGGATAAAACTCGAAGACCCGTTCGGCCAAACCTGTAATCGCCGCAATTGCCGCGTCACCGTCGCCATCAAGTATTGCCGCATTGGCTTGGACGAGGAGGAGGTTCGCGTCCTCTGCTATGGCGTCCAACGCATGCCCGGTCGTCAATCCCACACCCGCCAGGAAGTAGCCTCTTCGACGCGCCGCCGTCGACTGGCTCCAGATCAGGCGGCTACGGGAGACGAGACCAACCTTCAGAACCTGCCGCACCGGCTCGTCTTGTCGCAGCAGGCGGCGGTGCCATAGCGATGATTGCAGGATGTCGTCCAATGCGGCCTCAATATCCTCATCAGGAATGTCATTCTCGCCGATGAGGCTAAGAATTGCCGTGTCGAGCGTTGCGACATGCCGCTCCCAATCGGCGCGTGCGCGCTCTCGGTCTTCAGGCTTTTCGTTTTCGATCTCAGGAAAAGTCCACGCAGCGGCATTGTTGGCGACATACTCAACGAGTTGATTGAGATCGCCGCCGAGACGCGTGTGCATACGCGACAGAAGCGTCCAAACGAGCAGCGCCAGCCCGCTTTCCATGTTTCTTGCGCCAAGATCGCCGATGAGAGCTTCCCAGTTACGCCGCTTCTTCGCGATATCGTCAAACATCGGAAAAAGCACCATTCCTTCGACGTCGACATAAGCGCGGCCGGCGCGGCCAATGACATTCTTGAACTCAGATATGTCGATCCTCTCTCCATTGCGGTGAAGTGAATGCATGATTACCGCCGTGGCCGAGAGATTGAGGCCCTGCGCAAGGGTAGGCGACGAGATCGTCACCTTGAGAATACCATCACGCAACAGGCGCTCGACCTCTTTGCGGTAGGCCGTTGGAAGGGCACCGTGGTGCAAGGCGACACCCAGGCGCAGGCATTTAAGAATTGCGCTGTTCGCTCCGAGCCACTCCTCGCCAAGCGCGATGGCAGTGCTGAGGACCGCGGGCTCGGCTTCGAGCAACGTCCGTAACGCTCCACGCTCATGAAGATCCACAATCACATCGGCGAATGGCTCGACGCTTTTGCGTAGGGGGCAGAAGATCAGAACCGTTTGTCCGTCGTCGACCAGCCGCCAAGCCGTCGCAAGGCACAGCTCGCGCTGATCGTTCGGGAAAAGTTTCGTTCGCTGACGCTTTGGCGGCACCCATTTCGGTGGCGCCATGCCGGTAAGGAAGCGTTGGACCCAAGGACGCTCTTCGCCGACGCGAAGGTTCAATCTGGCGTTGGGTGAGGTCCACACGACCTCACCGAAGCGTAAACGGGTTGGTCGCCAGTCGTGCTTGATCACGCCGCCCGGATGATCTCGTCGTAGCCAACCGGCGAAGTCGTCGAGCTGATCTCCGTCTGGAAGTATGGCTGACAGACACACAATGCGACGTGTGTGCGCATCCGCGCGCCGCAGAAGTCGCTGAATTTGTACTTCGTAGCGCACCTCGCGCTCGTTGAGTCCGATCATATGGCCTTCGTCGAAGACAAGAAGACCGACATCGTCGAGAAGAGACGGATCATTGCGCAGTGCGAAATCAAGCTTCTCGGGCGTCGCCACCACAATATCCCGTTCGCGGATCGCATCCTCGTCAAAACCACTCGACCCGATGCTGCCATAAAGGGCCGAGATGGTTTTGCCGAACGGCCCAAAGGTTCTCTGAAGCGTCGTTTCTGTTTGCGCTGACAGTGCTCGAAGTGGCGTGATGAAGACCACGCGCTTACCGCCGGCCAGGCAACGCAGGATGCAGAGCTCCGCGATGCGGGTCTTGCCCGCGCTCGTGGGCAACGAAACCACGAGATCGTCGGACTGGTCAACCGCCCGCGTCGCCGCCGTCATCTGCGATGGCCACAGATCGACCTCAGCTCTTGGCCGTCGTTGCAAGAGGGCTATGAACAGCTCCCGCAGGCGAGACCAGTCTTCTGCATTTCCGCCAGCCGGTTGGAGGGGAACCTTCTCGTGAAAGGTACTCGACCAGAGATCAGAAAGGAGGTGAAGCGCGATGCGGTGTGCCCACCATTGCGGCAACATGTTCATCTCGCTGCAAATGGAAAGGCCTGTTCGCAGGCGCTCCAGCGCCTGATCCAGCAAAGGTCGCTCACCCCGTTCCAAGGCGAGGAGGAACAGCGACATCGCCGCCATGAAAGCGTCGGTCAGCGCGATGTCGACGCTCTCGAAAAGAAAGTCATTGTTGCGGTCTGCAGGATTGGCCATCCCCTCTACCTGGTCGAGGGAGGCTTGAATGCCGGCTGTGATCCGAGCGTCGCTGCCTTCACCGGAGGCCCGATAATCGAGCACGCTGATACGAAGCGCGCTGAAGTTTCGCTGCATAAGCAGGGCAAGCGCCCGTTCAATCGGGGCGAAATTGTCGTCGCCTTCGACGATTGCTAGCAGCGAGAAGGCGCGGGCGGAGAGATGGGCGAGATGATAGCTCGCCGCCGCCATGACGAAGTGGAAATCACGATCGGCTTCAAGACGGTCTCCCTTTGCGATCACCGCCTCAAGCGCAGTGGCAGCCTGTTCGAAGGCGGTGCGCGCTTGTGCAGCGTCGCCACCAACTTCACGAAGCCGAAGACCAAGCCCGAGGAGACCGTAGCCGTACGAATGCAAGTCGTAGCTGAGTTGCGGTGCAAAGGCTGGCGCATCTGGCGGAAGTGTCCCGTCCCGCCAGATGATCGCTCTGGCCTGTCCACGTGCGATGAGACTGCCGCGGAAGCCGGCGGTCGCTGCTTCTGTGATGTCGGCCCCTATCGCTTCAGGTGTTATTGGCATCTGCGATCACTCGATCATAAACAGCGCCGATGAAGGCGGCGTGTCCTTCTACACGAAGACCTACACCCCATTGATTGATAGGTCCGGGGTACGTCTGCAGCGAAGCGGTTAACAGGGCGTCCGGTGCATTGCCGGAGAATGTGAAGAGCAGGTGCTTGACGCTCTGCAAGGGAACGCCGTGCTTGAGAAGCGCATCATCGATCGCGTCGACGAGCGGCAGATTGTCCAGCTCCAGTAGACGTGCCGAGATGAAAGACAGCGCGTGGGCCGATGGCAGCCCGCCGTCCTTGTCCAGGCCAGCCCGCGCGTCCATTAGAACTTGGCCGGTCAGTGCCACGCGGCTCTTTGCCTCTGTCTTAAGAAAGTGCAAGCGGTTCGTCGCGGCATCTTGGAGAATGCCGATGACGTCATCACCGCGCATCGCCATGTTGCGGTGATCCCGCCAGCGCAAACGCTTGATCGGTGCGCGGTATCCACCGCTATGTGCATCGATCCACTCGGTCGCGTAGATTTCGCCGAGATCGCCCGAGCGGATGTTTTTAGTCGTTGGAAGCTTTCCCTCAATGAGCGCAGCGGCCGCAGGCTTACCAAGGCGGTTGAGCGCCCGCGCAACTGACTCTTCTGACGCATAGTGTCCGGGGACGATGGCAGCCGTTGCCTGGATCCCGGTTGGCAGATGGGCCGTCTGTCCGGTCATCACCCTGCGAAAGTGCGTTCCGACGTTCTCATCAACCGAGAGGCACCAATCATTGAATTGCGTCATAGCGCGATCTCCCGATTACCGCGGAAAAATATCGCGAACGCGAACAAATGCTGAGCCGGTTTCGGCCGCGCGACGGACCTTGCGTTCGAGAACGTGTGTGAGGAGAAGTTTCCGTTCCAGCATCTCGTAAAGGTCGAGACCGTCCATACAAATGATGCGCTTGCCTCGACCGAAGGCGGCGAGACCCTGCTCGGTGAATCCGCTGTTGCTGACGAATAGGCCTCTGGCCCAGGCTGCCTTCTGCTCGATCTTGCCGTGAAAGGTATGTAGTTCGGCGACCCCGATGGGCTGACCGTGCCATTTGGCTTCGAGCAAGTAAGTATCGCCTCCAAAGAGAAAGCTGCCATCGATCTGCTCGCCGCGATTCCGGAAAGGCTCCTGAGCTTCAAGGCCAAAAGCGTTGAACAGGCTGGCGAGAAAACCCTCAAATGCAAATCCACGCGCGTGCGGCGCAAGCGAAGTGATCTGTAAAAGGTCCGATTTGATTTTTGAAATCTTTTCCCGGTCTACCGCCGAGACAACTGCCCCTTGCGTTACCGGTTGAGGACCGGCTCCGCCGGACAACCGGTTGATGAGTGCTTGATACCGAGTTTGGGCGCTGGCGACGGGATCTTTGCCGCCTGTACGGGCAAGATATTCGGAGCGATGCTCCCAAAGAGCGGCAAGCGTGCGAAGTGCTGTGGCGTCGTTGCAACTCTGCAGGAAGTATCGCAGACGCTTGCCCTTCGAGCCTCCGTTCGCACAATATTTTGCATCGTCGATGTCGACCTTCAGCTCAGATGCAAAAAACTGAGAGAAACTGGTGTCCGAAAAGTCCAGGACAAAGCCAGGACCTCGTACGAAATCGACGAGCTCCTCAACAAGACGCAGATCAGTGGACCGTATCGAGCTTATAAAAATTCCCTCCAGCGATCAAAAATCAGACTACTTATTTATCATGTCTTGTAATTCTTCAATTTTGGCAAGTATGTCTTCGAAAGTCGGCGGCTTCTCGTCAAACATCATCGGCGCCATGGCGCGATAGTCGGCGCGCAGGTCCTTGAGCCGGGTCTCGCTTGGCATAAGTCTCAACGTGCCCTGCCGCGCGGTGCCATAGCTGGCCCAACCTGACCGGAAGAAGATTGCCTTATGCTTCGCAACGACTGCCAATAGGTCGAAATCCGCAGCTGCGGCTTTCCCCTCTTCAGTGTCGAGAAGCATGGCCAGATCATAATAGTGCCGCGAAAAATATTGCGGTGTAGCGGATTCCGCGGGCCGATGTGCCTCGGCATGTAGCGCCGTGGCCTTTTCCCAGAACGTCCGTCGCGCCGAGAGAACGGTCACAGAGCTGTCAGGGTTTTCGAAAAAGGCCGGATAGTCTTCTGCTGCATAAGGGCGAATGACCTTATCTTCCGTGGGCCAGGGGTCTCCCCGTGCGCCAAGCTCGAGCTTCACTCGCGGAGTGATGTAGCCCATGCGTTCATATTCCGAGGGCGGCAACACAGTTGGATAGTGGAAATTCAACGTCTGCGCGTCGTGGGGATCGATCTCCAGCGTCCATTCGCCGTTTGTCGGTTCACCAAGCTGCTCGATGATTGCAATTCTAAGAGCAGGGAGGAGCTTGTCGGCAATATGCCGTTCGACATCGCTCACAAGGGCTTCGATGAGCTGAGCGGCTTTCTTTTTGCTGATGGCATCGTTCTCGGGATCACTGTCACCTGTGTAGCCCAGGTCAGCCCGATCGAAAGACAAGTCGATATCTTCAGAGAAACGGCGGATAGCACCGAAGGCCTTTGAGAGCGAGGTGCCACCTTTGAAAACCAAGGTGGCAGCATCACTTTGCTTAAGGCCGAAAAGCCGTTTCAAAGTCCAACAAACCCAGAAGTCTTTCTCGATGATGGTATTGGCGACACCTCGGCCGGCGCCGGTCTCGCCAAAAAGAGCTGCCCGATCATCGGCTGGGAGAAGAGCGACTTTATCCATCGATCTCACCGGAAGTTGCGGTGGCGATGGAGAACAGCGTGGGCCTCATCCACGCCGGGGCCTGGACCGCATTGGATGCGAGCGTCTTCTTGTCGCTAGCCGACAATCGACGCGACGCGATGCGGGCAACATCCGCTGCACGTACGGCGCCAACATGACGAAGTGCCTGAACCACGGTGCCAGCCGCACTCCCCGGAGCAATCAGATGCTTCGGCGAGGCATGACGCAGATCGACCACGCGCTTACCCAGTACAACCCGACGTGAAGGGCCGTCCGTCAAATAGCTGCTCTTCGCCGGAACCTGTGTTGACAGACCAAGGGCATTCGCGGCGCGCGCGCCGGCGATCTGCACCTGAGATCCGGTTTCCCGCGCCAACGCCTGCGCGACATCGTCAGGGGCCGGCGAAAGCGGGCCAAGTTGCGGATGCATCTTGGGGAAGTCGTATAGACCGCGCGCCAGGCGGCGAAGCTTTCCATTCTTCGCCAGACGGGAGAGGGCTTGATCGATCGTCGCCCGCGCAGCCACGTCAAGGAAGTCACTTGGCGTGAAAACACCGCCGCGTCCGGCTGCACGCGCGCGCTTCATGATACGATCAGGAACGGATATTGATACGGGTTTCATGTGTCAGAAAATAGCCTAGTTTTTTCTGA
Source organism: Brucella grignonensis (assembly GCF_002252505.1). Classification (GTDB taxonomy): domain Bacteria; phylum Pseudomonadota; class Alphaproteobacteria; order Rhizobiales; family Rhizobiaceae; genus Brucella; species Brucella grignonensis. The sequence goes on from NZ_NNRL01000143.1 coordinate 22,210, forward strand.
CATTCAATGGCTTCAATTTTGCTGTCGAGGTTCCTGCCTGGGCACGCCCGACACCTCGGCGCGGAAATGCGTTTCGGGGAGGTATCGATAAGCTAATCCCTCCCATCACAGTCAGCCGATCGACCAGGCTTGGTCAATTTCATGGCTCGCCTGCACCAACATCGTCGGTCCAGATATCTTCGCGCAGATCATCCGGTATGACATCTGGTAGCTCGGCTGAACCTGGTTCACCTCTAGAAAGAAGCCCCGCATCCTCCAGCGCTTCCATCTCCGGAAGGTCGCGCAGCGTGTCCATACCGAACGCCGAGAGAAAGTGTGGCGTCGTCACATAGGTGTAGGGTGCACCCGGCGTCGGGCTGCGCGGCCCGGAGCCGATGAATCCAGCGCCGCGCAGATTACCAATCACGTCACGGCTAACCTCCTTGCCAAAAATCTTCGACAGCTCGCCGCGGGTGACTGGCTGGAAATATCCCACCGCCATTAGCACCATCGCCTCGAACTCGGACAACGACGCCGCCCCTCCCCGCGTGGGCGCCGACGAGGCGCGGATCGTCTCGGCGAACCGCGGCCGGGTTCGATGCTGCCAGCCGCCGGCGACCGAGACCAGTTCGTAGGGCCGGTCTCGAAGCTCCTCGACGAGGTCGTCGATCAGCAGGTCGATGCTGCAATCCTTACCGACCACGCGCGCCAGTGTCTCGCGGCTAACCGGTTCGGCCGAGGCAAAGATCACCGCCTCCACCCGCATCATCCATTCCCTCCAGCGTAGCTCCGGCGGCAGATCCTCGAGCTCCCGATCGTACAAGACCTCTTGCTGTCGCTCCTTCGCTTGACGCCGGTTGGCCTTGGCCACGCTCGCTCCCGCCATCGTCACAACCCGAAAATGCGGAAGGAGGAGCGGCCGGACAATTCGCGCACAGCATCGAGACTCTCGAGCCGATCGAACAGCCGGTTCGCTGCCCATCGCGACAGGGCGCTGCCCGGCGCCGACGCTGCGATCGCATCATCGGTCAGCAGCTTGCGGATCACCGGATGGGCGCCCTTGGTTCGCACTTTCGGCGCGACCGCCAACAGCCGCGCAGCGCGGCGGTCAATCTCGACGGCGGACCGGAGCGCGGTGTCAACGCCTTCCACCATCGCCAGGCAGATTGCTTTTGGATAGGCAGGCTCTCCCGGTCGGACGCGACCGCGACCACCAATGGTGCGGAAGGCGGGCCCGAAGCGCTCTGGCAACAGCAGTGGCACAGGTTTCGGCCAGTTCAGCTTGTGCGCCAGCACGAGCTCGGCCAACCCAAGGGCCAGCACTTCGGCGTCCGGGCGAACGGCAGAGATCGCCGTTATCAGGTCCGCCACCGCGAAGGGTGCTGCTCGCCCGGACTGATTTGCAGAATCGACCATGTCGGCGCACGATGCAAGGCTGTCGTCCCAGTTCACTCCCAACAGCGCGGCGACTTCCCTAACGAGGGGAGTGGTAAGTGTCCCGGATCGGCGCGTCAGCATTCGTGTGGCAAGAAACAGCTTGCCGGCTGGACCCGGATCATCGCCTGGTGTCGTGAGCAGGATGGCGTCACGCAACGTGTGTTCGTCCTCGTTGCGGCCGAGCATCCTAGCCGCTATCGCGGCCGATTTAAGGGCAAGGCGATCACGCCAGCAGCCGAGCCATGGCGGATCGGCGCGCATCAAATCATCAAGCGATTTCAGAGCGATACCGGCCGCGAATGCCGCGTCGGACTCGCGGCTGTCGTGAGTTCGTGGCCGCGTCCAGCCCGGCAGTCGGGCTGACCAGGAGGCAGTCGTATCTGTGGTGAGCAAGAAAGAATCCATGCGACGGAGCGTAACTCATGTGCGCGCTTTACACCATCAGAATCGTTTGAAACCGCACGGCTCGTCGCCAATTAATAACGTCCGATAATGTTGCATTATCGGGCGTTTTTGTCATTATAGAGAAATGGCCCAAATCGTCGAGCAAAACACCGAAAATCACGTCGAGGAGACCTCAGCGCCGTCTCTCAGCACGGCGGCTGGGCGTGATGTTTCCGCGCTGGAGGTGTCAGGCGCAAGCCCCCTCTCCTCTCTCGCCGGCGGCGACGAGACACCGGCTCATCTCGCCAGCCTCGCCGATCGCGCTCGCGGCTATGTCCAGGCGGCCAGTTCCGCCAACACGCGCAAGGCCTACGCGGCCGACTGGAAGCATTTTTCGGCGTGGTGCAGGCGCTCCAATCTGGCCCCCCTGCCCCCGCATCCGCGAACCGTCGGACTTTACATCACTGCCTGCGCTTCCGGTACGGCTGAACGAGGCGCAAAAGCGAACTCCGTCTCAACCATCGAACGACGCCTCTCCTCGCTCTCCTGGAACTATGCCCAGCGTGGCCTTTCGCTCGATCGCAAGGACCGGCATATCGCCACAGTAATGGCCGGAATCCGGAACAGCCACGCCAAGCCACCCGTCCAGAAGGAAGCTGTCATGGCTGAAGACATCATTGCCATGGTCGAGACGCTCAATCGCGGCTCTCTTCGCGGCCTGCGAGATCGTGCAATGTTGCTCATTGGCTTTGCCGGAGGTCTTCGTCGCTCCGAGATCGTTGGCCTCGATCTGAAGGCCGACCAAACTGAGGACGGGCGCGGTTGGATCGAGATCCTCGAAAAAGGGATGCTTATTACCCTGCGCGGGAAAACCGGATGGCGAGAGGTCGAGGTCGGACGCGGCTCGGCCGATGCGACCTGCCCAGTCGTGGCAATCGAGACCTGGATCAAGTTCGCCAAGCTGGCACATGGCCCACTCTTTCGCCGCGTGAAGGGGCAGGGCAAGGCTGTTGGATCTGAGCGGCTGAATGACAAAGAGGTTGCCCGGCTAGTGAAGCGGGCTGCAATGGCTGCGGGCGTTCGCGGTGATCTTGGCGAAATGGAGCGTACCCTCAAATTCTCTGGTCATTCACTGCGAGCTGGTCTCGCCTCTTCGGCAGAAGTCGATGAGCGATACGTGCAGAAGCAGCTCGGTCATACTAGCGCGGAGATGACTCGCAGATATCAGCGACGACGCGACCGCTTCCGCGTAAACCTGACTAAGGCTTCCGGCCTCTAGTTCGCCCATCCGCTCGCGTGAAAACCCACAGTATTATGCCATACAGACCTGCGAAGACTCTCGCTTTCCGTACCGCTCACAAATAACCGCACTATGCAAAACCCGCCCTGCAGCCCGTAGTCTCGGCATGACCGCAGTGCTGACCGCAAGGGCCGCAGAATTAAATAGTTGACAGTATCCGCGCTGAACCTGCGGCGTTTCGAACCGTTTGGTTTTGACCGCACGGCAGCACTTATCTCATGGGACGTTACTAGGCCCACAGTTGCCCAATGCGCCAACCAAGATTTTTGGCTATCGGTCATGTTGTCGGATTTCGCTTGTGCAAGCTCTTCAGGAGCGACTCCGACACCTCAAGGCGTGGAGATGATGCAGAAGTTGTTGCTTCGGCAACTGGCGCTCGTTTGCTTGCGTCCAGTTTGGCTCGCAGCAGTGCCATCACCATCGGCCAGGTAGAGAATTTCCCTTCCCGTGCCTTGTCTGTCAGGCTGCGTAGATATCCCCCTGCGCTAGTGATCTGATCCGTACGTTCATAGATCGCTGCCACCGCGATTGCCGCCTGAATCTCACCCATGACCGTTTGGGCATCCCGCCAAGCACTTGGGCTGATGCCGAGCATCGTCCGGCCGAGTTCAGCGGCTGCTAGAAAGTCCCGCCAGTGACGAACTTCGCCCGACTGAACAAGTCCCAGCAGGTTGGGGCATGCATCAAGCACGATACTCAACGGCAAATCTCGTTTCGGCAGACTTCGGACGTTGTCGGTTTCCGCAGCGCCGCCATCCGCTTCATTCTTTTCTCGAATGCTTGGTTCAAATTCAAATATGGATTCGGGATTTGAATTCTGTATGTGGCGCTCAGAATGAGACTCATTGGCGTTCGTATTTTGTGTTTTTGTGAAAGATTCCAATGCCCCACGTATCTCGGCATGAAGTTCCGCCAGTTGCTCGCAGATGCCCTCGATGGCTTGTCTCGGCGCGCTGCGAGGCAGATCCGAGATGATTGTCCTGTAGGTTTGAAGCACTCTGCCCCAGTTGCCTGGCACGCCCTCTTCAATCCCCATATCAATCATTTTAACGATATCGCGCCTCAGCAGCGTCAGACGCTCTCTGGCGATGCGGAACGCCTTCTTCTCTGCTTGCACGGTCTCTGCGAGTTCACGGAGCTCGTCGGCGCGCGCGATGATCGGTGAAAGGTCGAAGCCATAGGCCTGTTCAACATCCCCTGCCCTGCTTCTGCGTGCAAAACGTTTGCCATTCGGACTGTCGCGTCGAATGATCAAGCCGCATTCGACTAAGACGGCCAGATGGCGCCGAAGCGTCGCCGGTGAAATTCCATTGGCGCGCGCCATCAGCTGTTCGTTCGACGGCCAAACGATAAGTTCCCCTTGGGCCGACAGCTCAGTCTCGCGGTGGAACGACAACAACGCGTTGAGGATCGCCAGTGAGCGATCCGTCGCTCCAAGCAGCTCCCGCGCTTCACGAATGTGCTGGAAGACCTGCCACTTGTTAGCGGTTGCCTCCTTAGGCATGGCCTTTGCGGTCGCTTGGCTCGCAATCTGGCCGAGCGTTAGCGTTCGCCGCCCGAAGGGCGTCGTTGAGATATGCGTCTGCATTGTCTTTCACCTATCGCTAGGCAAAAGAAATTAGCTCACCGGAACGACGTTTTCCGTCGCGGACTCTTGACTGCGATTCGTGGAAGTGCGATTCTCTGGGTGCTAACTTGGAGAAGGGCTTCCGAACGCCGGTTTGGGGGCCTTTTTCTTTTGCTTCGTTTCGATCTCCTGCTTCTTCTTTAGTTCGTGCCTATCCGATGCTCTTGCGGTGCTCCGCGTAGAGCCGGGGGACCTCGTTCAAGACGAATTCGGCAAACTCTGGCGAGACCTTGCGATCGACGCTGAGCGTCACCTTCTGCCTTGTTTGAGAAATTTTACCAACTTCGTTGCCTTGGTGAGTGACAGGCACCTCATCCTTCGAAGAAAGCGTGCCGTCCTTGAGAGCTTTAGCGACGGTCTCGAAGCGCTCTTTCGACTTGAGGAGCTCGAATTCGGGACGATTGGCGACGCTCAACGCGTGCTTCACTTGCTGTTTGTCTGATGCCAGCGTGTCTGCCAATGCGATCCAGTTACGGCGACCGACACCATGCGCAGGGCCGATGGCATCGACCAACTCCCCGGGTATCTTCGCCGCCACAGCCAGCATATTGGAAAGATCACTCTTATAGATTGCCAAGGCCGACATAATCACATCACGCGGAAACTGCTTTTCAAGCCGCTGGGCGAAGCGAACTTTCTCGATGTAGGAGAGGTCTTGTCGCTCGTTGTTCTCCTGCCCCTGCGCAATCACCAGTTCCTGGTCGGACATCGACCTGACGACAGCCTTAACCGGCCGCGCCAGCGCCACCGCAGCGCGCAGTCGGCGATGACCAAATGCAACTTGATATTTCGCACTGTCGTCGGGATGGGGCCGAACTAAAATCGGAACTTGTTGTCCCTCGCTTCGGATTGAGTCCACAAAGCCACGAAAGGCTTCATCGTCGGACACCATTCGGTCTGGGATAAACGAAGGTTCTACATCGGCCGTATCGAGTTCGACGATTATCTGCCCCGAGAGGAGCTTCTTTTCAATTTCATCCGCTCGCTTCGAACGCTCGCTGAGTTCACCGAGGGACTGACCTAGGGCACCAACCGGCGTGGAATCGATGGGATCGGTCAGATCAGGTGAACCAAGAAGGGGACGCAGCCGTGACGGCCGGCGCTGCCCTTGCTCTTCTGGCGAAGCGGCAGTCTCTGTCTCGCGACTTTGATCCGCCGGCTTATGCGACAGGTTACCAAAGATCTGCTTCCGACTCATGCCGCTCTACCCCATGCTTTCTTGATCAGGGTCTCAATCTCAGCATTTACACTCTCTACCGACTCCAACGCTCTGTCGTAGGTTGACCGTGTGAACTGACTTCTCTCAACCTCGAAAATAGTTTGGTTGGTAAGACCTGCGTCCGAAATCGCCGTGCTTTTGAGCATCGGATGATTGAGGACGTGGTCGCCAAAAATCGAACGCAAAAAGGCAACCATCTGGTTTTGCGGACCATCGCTCGGTTCAAAGCGAGTCACCAAGTACTTCATCCATAGATATTGCGACGATGCTCCTGCCCTGCTGATTTCTTCAAGGAGATCGCCTGTCATAGCCAGGAACTGTCCCATTGACATCACGTCCAGCATCTGGGGATGAATGGTTATCAGAACCGACGTCGCAGCAGTCAGCGCTGACATCGTCAAAAATCCCAGCTGCGGTGGGCAATCGATCACCACGACATCGTAAAGCTTTTGGACTTGTGAAAGCGCCTGCCCGATGCGTGCAAAGAACAGAGTGTCCCCTGGGGCGCGAGTCATTAGGGCCTTTGGCGTATCGTGCTCAAATTCCATCAGCTCGAGGTTGCCCGGCACCAGATGGAGATCTGGAATGTAGGTTGCTCTCACGATCTCAGCGATCGGGCGCTTTTCACCGTCGTACCGGATCGCTCCGTAAAGCGTTTCGTTTGGGCCAACATCGAGTTCGGGTTGATGTCCAAACAGCGCAGAAAGGCTGGCTTGCGGGTCGAGGTCGATAGCGAGGACGCGGTAGCCACGAAGAGCAAGGTACTGAGCGAGGTGGGCTGTCGTCGTTGTCTTTCCGGACCCCCCCTTGAAGTTCATCACGGTGATAACTTGGAGTTGCTCAGAGCCGGAGCGCCATGGCAAGTACCGCTTATTTCCCCGCGTCCCACTATCCAGTGTTTTTCGAATCTCATTGATCGCATCGACTGAGTATGTACGGCGCCCCCCCGCAGAGACGTTACCAACGTCCGGCATTTCGCTCGCTACCTGCCGGAGATACCCCTCTGTGATACCGATAAGCTTTGCGGTCTCGGCCGGCGAAAAATTGCGAATTCCTTTTTCAGCGTGTGGCGGAAAAGTGCTTGCGTGGTGCGCCCGAAGTTCGGAGGACAGCGCTGCAGAATGACGCTGAATGAGCGTCTTGAGTTCATCGGTCACGTCAGTTGATTTTGGCGCTTCAGCAGTGGTCTCCATAAGGTTCTTCCATTCTTGCGGCAGTTGCGGAATATTTACGAGATTGCGAAAAAATCCGCAGGTGGGAGGACTATGCCCGATTCTTTCCGTTCTGCAACAAAATAAGGGTTAACGAGTTCTTAATGCCCTCCTGGCGGCGTCTAGGATTGCAGTTAGCCGCGGCTAACCGGCTTTCTCGGACGCCGCAATGCGCTGTATTAGCAACTCGCTGACATCTCGTGTTTCGCTCGGTCCTTGCGTCAAGGCATCGATCATCATCGCTGAGGTGCAAGAGGATTATATGTGCCGTGTGTACGCCGCCATTCGGACGGCATCTTGAAAACACTCGACCAAATGCCGGCGCCTGCAGCCTTTGCCCTGGCCTCAATCTCACGATAGCCGGGCGGAGGATGCTCCTGCGCCGGCACTGCCAGGACAAACATCCCCTCCTCCAGCCCAGCTGCTGCTATGTCCGTCCCATCAACGTAGCACTGAGCACGATACCCACCTCCTTGAAGAACACGCGTCGGCCGGCACTCGACCTTCCTGACCAATGTGCGAGAAGTGAGCCACGCAGTTGCCACTGCGCCACATGGCCAGTCCACCGTTCCGAGCCGCGCCTTCTGCCGCAGCTCGCAGGAATCGACCGCCTCCAAACGGATTCGGGCCGCGGTACGATACCGCCCGCCGTCCTGAACTAAATCAAAGGTGACGCCGTCGTACACCTGTGCCTTGCCAGCAATCGCTTCCGGGAGGCTCTCCGAAGCGACTCCGCCGCCACAGGAGAACAAGCCGACCGTAAGGCTAAGGGCATAGATCACACGGTAAAGCTGAAGACCGCGCGGCGTCTTAGATTCGATGCACGTTTCCATATCAGCGCTGTCGCCATTTCTTGCAGAATCCGATAAACGCCTTCTCAATGCTCGGTTGGGCTAAATCGATATTCCCTTTGCGGCACCACGACCTGAAGGCTTCCGCAACGGTCTCGACGTCGGGGGTCGGTTCGGGTGCATGATCTCGCACTAAGTCCGCCCAACTCGACCAGGTGATCCGCCCCAAAGGAAAGCCTCGATAGGGCGGCGTAGGTTGCAGCGCTTGCTTCGGGACGTTGGTGTACTTTGCGCCAGCAAGCGCGAACAAGGACCTACTTATACGCAACTGCCCGCTTCTGCCTCGCTGCACAAGTGTTCGGAGGTACGCGCCGGGGTTGGCAATTTGCCCATCGTCCGTTCGCTGCATGGTGACGGCAAGTGCCGCGATCGCGGCGTCTGGCCCAAGATAGCTTTCTGCCTCGTTCCATACCTGCGTGTTGATTGCGGCCGCGACGCAGAGTCGGTGTCCTGACGACCGCAGCGCTGTCCAGCTGTCAAATACCTCGGGAACGTGCTGCTGAAGGGCAGGGCAGGCGGTTCGCACGAGGTCGAGTGATACACTGCCGATCTCCTCGGCCGGTATCTGGCTCGGCCTCCTATCAACTCGTGATCCCGTTTGTGCCTCTCCCACCTTTCTTCCGGAAGTGGGGCGGGAGGAGGACTGCAGTGCGCTGGGAGAGTGACTGACGCTCTGGGTAGGTTGCAGCCCTTCTCTACAGTTTTCATCAGATGGAAGATCCGCTGTAGCTTGTACCCGACGAAAACTCGCCACCGCGGTGTCTATATTTGAGCATCGCGATGCGCTTTTGTATGCCTCTTCAACGTCCTCGCGAAGAGTGGTCAACTCTTCGATTACCGTATGAAATTGCTCGAGGTCACTCGTTACGTTCTCCCGCAGCCTATCCAGCCGCGCGTGAAAGTGTTGCCAGTTGCCCACAAGCCTGTCCCGTTGGGCGGCCACTAGCACAGCCTGGATCTCTCTGCGGATCTGAGTGCGTTGATAGCACAGCATTCGTCGCTCACGTCCTTGCTGTTCGTAAGCAAGAGCTATTTCGAGCAACTCGTCGTAGCGGACGATGATCGGCGACAAATCGATCCCGAATGCCTCGACGATATTGCCGTTGGCGTCACGAACCCCGCGCCGCTGGAAGGTTGGATGCGAGACGTGAGCAATCAAACCCGCGGCCGCGAGCCCGCGGAGGTGATGGCGCGCTGTCGATATGGATAGGCCGAGCTGCCGGGCGAGGGTATCATTCGAGGGCCAGACAATTGGGTTGGAACCCGTGCTGTTCCAATCAGATGCCGGCGAGTATCCGAACAGCTTGTCTATCATCGCGATCTTCGCGGCTTTCAGACCCATGGCTGCGGCCGCGCGTTTAGCCAATTGTAAAGCTTCGACCCGTTTTACAGCCAAGGTGCGATCAATGGCATAACGTCGGGCCGCTCGCTGCGCGGCCAAGCCCTCCAGCGTAATCCGACGCGCACCAGCCACCAACTTCACGACGGTGTTTGGCTTTACTTCATCTGTACTGCTCATCCCGGTCTTCTCCCGAAACGGCATGCAGGATCGTTCGCCAAAGTGGCGTATCGCCTTGACAGAAATTTTCGGGTTTGCGATTATCCAACATGTACCAGTTGGGGTTCTCGCCAAAGAGCCCGATCACGAAATCCGAACTTCGTTGAACCAGCCTCGGAAGCGCCAACTTCCGGGGCCGTTCCGTTTTTGCCGTATAGGCCCCTGAACATTAAAGGGGCACAGATATACGTTAGGACTGATGGCTGTTCGTCAAACTCTGGATAAAGGCCTGCACTTCTCGGCGCGATTTGAGGTGATATTTAAGTTTGGCGGCCGGCAAGCTTTGTAAAAACGCCAGAGTTCTCACGCGCCCCTGGGACCGATAGCGCAACACATGTCGGAAAAATCTTAAGTCAAAACGTTCTTTGCAACCATCTGCCATATCAGGACGGTTTCGACCTCTGTATTGAAGGCTACGGCGAAGAGTGCGAACGAGCCTTATAGGGGTTGCGATATCGAGAAAAATAATCATGTCAGCGAGTGAAGCCCGATACTTCATGGTACTGGTGTGATTGCCTTCCATAATCCATTCTGGCTCATTGGCAGCCTGAATAACGTCCTTTTGAACCAGGTCATGTTTGCGTAGCTGCCAGCCGGGATCGTAATAGAACCAATCAATGTGAACGCTTGGAAGCTTGGTTATCTTTGCTATCTCACGGGCGAGGCTCGTTTTGCCAGAGCCCGATCCACCGATAATCATAATTCTATGAAATGTGTTTTGCATGATGACTACTTGATAAAAACAGGCATTGCGCTTTGAGGGAAATGCAATGCCTTTCAGGTTAAAGCTCGCGCCCGCCGTCCCAGCAGGCGCTGCCCATCCAGACGTAATTCACCTGTTGGGCTTACGAACCGATAAAGTGTTTGGCGTGAGATTCCGAGTTCGAGGCAAAGATCGGCTACTTTCGTTTCAGGATCTCCCATTGCTGCTTGCGCCAGGCGTAGTTTTGCTGGTGTCATCTTGAAAGGTGCGCCTCCGTTTCGTCCACGGGCGCGAGCGGCCTCCAGTCCGGCTTTGGTTCGTTCGATGATCAGTGCTCGCTCGAATTCTGCCAGTGCTGCGAAAATGCCAAACACCAATCGTCCATTTGCAGTGGAAGTGTCGATCGAAGCACCTTCGCCCGCCAATACCTTGAGACCAATGCTTCGCCTGGTCAATTCATCGACCAGATTAACGAGATGACGTAGATCGCGCCCCAACCGGTCCAGTTTCCAGACAACAAGCGTATCACCACTCCTTAGCGCTTTGAGGCAAGCACTAAGGCCAGGGCGGCCTTCCAGTTTACCAGAGGCAAAGTCTTCGTAAATATTGTCGCCATCAACACCAGCATCAACAAGCGCATCACGCTGAAGGTCGTGCGCCTGGCTGCCATCGGTTTTGGACACCCGCGCATATCCAATAAGTATTGTCATTTATACGTCCGTTTGTGTGACATTCTTCATTTGGTCGCGCCAAAGTCTGTAGATTGTCACATAACCCGTCTTGCAAAGTAAGCTCCATAAACGGTTATCTTCAGTCTTTTTATGACATATGGAGTCCCAATGCCTCGCCGCAAGATTTTGACGGATGCCGAACGACAGAATTTCCTTGCCCTGCCCACCGACGACGACACCCTGATCCGGCATTGGAGCCTTGATGACGATGACCATCGTCTTCTCGAAACGCGCCGGCGCGACGATACCCGCCTTGGCCTGGCCCTTCAGCTCTGCGCTCTTCGCTATCCCGGCCGTCTCATCCAGCGCGGAGAGGTCATTCCGGAAACCGCGCTCACCTTCCTTGCCGAGCAACTCAAGATCGACCCCGAGGCGCTTGCCACCTTCGCACAAAGAGCACCTACCCGCTACGAACAACTGGCCGTCCTTCGCCGACATTACGGCTTCAGTGAACTGAGCCACCCGGCACGCGCCGACCTTCTGGCCTTTGCGAAGGGCGTGGCGATCGCCTCGACCAAGGACAAATTCGTCGTCGCCGCTCTGGCAGATGAGATGCGCCGGCGGCGTATCGTCATTCCCGGCATCACCGTGATCGAACGGTTGGCTGGTCGGGCATGCACTGAGGCTGAGGAAGCTTTGTTCGCCGATGTTACCGGAAGACTGACGACGGACATCATTGTCAGGATGGAGGCGCTGCTCGGTATCGGACCACGCGTCCGCCAGAGCGGCGTTTCGTGGTTACGTGAACCGCCCGGAAAAGCTGGCGACGCAGCCATGCGAGGATTGATCGATCGGCTTAAAGCCGTGCGTCATGTCGGCCTTTCCAGTGATGTGCTTCAGGCCGTCCCGACGCATCGTGTCAGCCGCATGGCCCAGGAAGGTCGCCGCCTGACCGCTCAGAACTTCGAGCAAATGCGGCCAGGACGCCGATATGCCACCTTGGCAGCCTTCCTTCTGGAGACGGAAATAGCCCTCACGGATTCAGCGATCGCTATGTTCGAAGTCCTGATCGGCAAGGCATTCCGGCAGGCCGAGGCTCTCCGCGACAAGCAACTGCTTGAGAACGCCACATCGGCAACATCGGCGCTGGATTTCTTCGTGGGCTTCGGCGAGGCGATCGCGTCCAAACGGGAAACCGGGCTTTCTCTCGATGAGGCCGTCAATGCGGTCGCCAGTTGGGAACAACTGATGCAGGCGACTGCGGCAGCAAAAGCCGCATCGCGGACCCGCAAGGACGACGATCTGATCGCCTACCTTCCGGCTCAATATGTGCGCATCCGACGTTTTGCTGTTCCGTTCATAGGCGCTTTCATCTTCGAGGGTAATCGTCAAAGCTGCGATTTCATCAGCGTGGCGATGCAAATGAAGGACGCCGGGAAAAGCCGTCGTCGCTCTTCAGAGCAAGCTTGGGTGCGAGGCGCACTCGATCTGGTCGACAAGCGCTGGAGTAAGGAAATCCGGGCATCAGACGGCTCTGTCGATCACAGAGTGCTCGAACTCTTCATGATCGTCGAGTTGAAGAACCGGATCGCTGCCAACGAGATCTGGATCAAAGGCTCTCGCACATACCGTGCCCTCGATGAGAGTATGATCTCGCATCAGACCTACGCCATCATCAAGGCTGAGGCTCGCATTCCCGTTGCCATTCCGGTCGATGTCGAGATCTATCTCGCCCAAAAGGCCGAAGCGCTCGATCAGAAACTCCGTGAGGCGGCAAACCGGCTGGAGACCGGGCGCGGCGACACCCGCATTGGCGCAAAAGGCTTGCGGGTGCCTGCGGTCAAAACCGTCGAGACCGAAGCCGCGCTGGCCTTCGCACGGAGAGTGGCGAGCAGCATGCCACCGATCCGACTGACGGATCTTGTCGCTGACGTGGATCGGATGACCGGCTTCAGCTCCCTCTTCGAGCATCTTCAAACAGGGCGGACGCCGGGCGACATGCGTGTTTTCTACGCAGCGCTCATCGCTGAAGCCACCAATCTCGGCTTCTCGAAGATGGCGCTGGCTTGCCCTGGCATCACACGTCGTCAGCTACAGCAGATGGCGATCTGGCACTTCAGAGAGGAAACCTTCACGTTGGCGCTCGCCCGGTTGGTCGAGGCCCAGCACTACGCGCCATTTGCCAGCGTCTTCGGTTCGCACACCATATCATCCTCAGATGGGCAACATATCCATCTCGGCGACGGCGGCGAAATCGCCGGCGGCGTCAACGGCCGCTACGGCACTAACCCGATCATCAAGCTCTACACGGCGATCTCCGGACGTTATGCGCCCTTCCATACAAAAATCATCGCTGCTACGGCGAGCGAGGCTGTCCATGTTCTTGACGCGCTGCTCGAAACAGACGCGGGCCTCGACATCGTTCGCCATCATGTCGATGGCGGTGGCGTCAGCGATCTCGTCTTCGCCTTTTGCCATGCGCTCGGCTTTGCCTTCGTCCCGCGTATTCCAGATCTCGACGGCCGATGCCTCTATGGCTTCGGTCCTGGCAAGCAGTACGGCATTCTCCAGAATGTCATGGGCGATCGCATCGACGCCGATCTGATCCGGACCCATTGGGACGACATTCTGCGTCTGATGACCTCGCTGCGCACGCGCACCGTTAGCGCCTCGCTTATGCTTAAAAGGCTGTCGGCCACCACAAGGCAGAGCGGTCTTGCCCAAGCCCTGCGGCAAATGGGCCGCATAGAGCGGACCCTGTTCACGCTGGACTGGATCAATGACGAGGATCTGAGAAAGACGACAACGGCAGAACTGAACAAGGGCGAGAGCCGAAACAGCCTCGTACGTGCCGTCAACCTACACCGTCTCGGCCGCTTCCGCGATCGCAGCCAGGAAAACCTCTCGATCCGGGCATCCGCCCTCAATCTGGTCGTCACCGCTATCATCCACTGGAACACGATCTATACCGGCCGTGTCGTCGGGGCCTTGCACGACGCCGGGCAGCATGTGCCCGATCACCTGCTGTCGAGTCTGTCGCCCCTCTCTTGGGAGCACGTGAATCTTACCGGGGATTACATCTGGGAGGACAAGCCAGCGCTCGACGATTCCGGCTTCCGACCCCTGCCGTTCTCGGTCTGATCCGCCTACCGTATATCTGTGCCCCTTTAATGTTCAGGGGCCGTATAGCCTCTCCATCACACAGGTTTATCTACGCAAAACGAATCAGTAAGCCCGCCAAAGGTCACTGAGTCGCCGTGCGAAGTATGCTTGCGCCATGAAGCGTGAGCAATACTGTGCGTTTTTACCATGTAATGAAAGAGTTTTCGTACGATCGATCTACCTGATTGGATCGGTCAGGCGCCGTACACGCCCTGCAGTTTTTCGAAGATTTCCGGCGCGATCTCATACTGCCGCGCCTTGCCACGACCTATGGACGTCCTCCCCCAGGATTCCTTTAAGAGGCCTCGGACGACTAGTGGATCAATCGCTTCCTGGGCCGCTTTCCTTGTCATTCCAGTCACTTCGGTGACATTGGTGATAGTCAGCGCGGTATCCGCTTTTTGCAGCGTGTACAAAAGATTCATCATCCCGAGCTGGCGAAGACGCGAATTAGGCGTCTCGTCCGGCAAGGGCTTTGACATGATCTCGTGCGTAGCCAGGGTCGCAAAAACCGTGTTGTGCCAGCGTTGGTTCAAAGGGCTTGGCATCTTCTTATCTATTCGTTATCGTGCAGTATGACAAGGTGGTAAAGCCTCGCAGGCGAATAGCCGGTCGGAAGGCAAACGAGGGTCTGAGCATGAAGAATGCAGTCATTCGGGCACTTTCCGCTGTTGCGATTGGTGTTTCATTGTACACGTTTTCGTCCCCCATTGCGCGAGCGGATGACTGGGGTTGCCAAGTTCTCCTTTGTCTTTCTAATCCAGGCGGCGCAACACAGTACGCCGAGTGCCGCCCCCCGATCGAACGGCTGTGGTCGCACTTAGCGAAAGGACGGTCTTTCCCTATCTGCAGCGGCGTCGGTTTCACGGCAACGAAACCACGGTATGAGCCGTACTATTGCGATGCCGGCTTCCGTCTCGTCACGCGCCAAGATGATCGCGGCGTTGGCCAAATGGGATGCGTTTCCACCGAGCTACAGACAGTTAGTGCCGATCAGTGCAGCAACAATGGCAGCGGTCGCCATTCCGGCGCTGTTGGGGCCGGTCGATGGGATTTTTCGGACGGCAAGCGCGTTTGCAAAGCTTATGTGACGGCGCGCCCGCATGTCCGCGAACAACCCCGCTACATCGACCTGACGATCGACGGCGCAGGCCAGCAACGAGTCTGGTTCTAGCCCATGCCGGTAGCCTTCCTTGATCTCGCCCAGCAATGCGCTCCGCAAATCGCCACGGAAACAATAGCCGCGGTCATAAGCGTCGAGAGCGGCTTCCACCCCTTCGCCATTCGTATCAACACAGACCGTCCGCTCGCCGAGCAGCCTAAAACCAGAGCTGAGGCGATAGAGACAGCGACTGCCTTGATCGCCGAGGGTCACGATATCGACTTGGGACTCGGCGGGATCAATTCTGGAAATCTGGGTAGGCTGGGTCTGTCCGTCAGCGACGCCTTCGACTTCTGCCTCAACATCAAGGCCAGCGCAGCGCTGCTTGACGGCTACTACCAAGTCGCTTTCCAGGATGGCGCAACAAAGACACAGGCTGAAGCCGTCATGCTGCGAAGTTATTTTGGCAGTGGCGACCCCTCTGCCGGCGAAATGGTGGGTTACGACAAAAGAGTATTGGCGGAGCGAAAGCGGCTGTCCAGTCAACTCGCGACCATCGAGATTGTCGAGGGACAGGTGCAAGCGTTGCCCACGCGCGAAGGGGCAGGGGGCTCGTCAGCTTCAACAACTGGCGGCAGCTCGCCAGAGAAGGTTCAGCCAGGGTCTCAGATCCCTGCGCCGAGGTGGGATGTCTTCAATGCGGGGCGGCAATCCTCCGTCCTCGTTTTTTCCAACGAGCAAAAGGAGTGATGAGCACATGACCCTAACGGCGCGTATCAGGTCGGCCGCGGCAATCGTGACAATGGCAACGGTGTTTTCGCTAGCCTTGATCGAGCCGAGTTTCGCCCAGGCAGGTGGCATCGAAAGCGTCCTGCAGAATATCGTCAATATGCTGACCGGCAACGTAGCGCGCCTGCTAGCAATTATTGCTGTGATCATCGTCGGCATCGCGTGGATGTTCGGCTACCTCGACCTGCGCAAGGCGGCGTTTGTCGTTCTCGGCATCGGAATCATCTTTGGCGCGACCGAGATCGTCAACATGATCTCAGGAGGAGGTTCATGAGCGAGAAGAATGCCCTCGAGGAAGATACGTTGTTCCTGGCCTGCACGAGGCCGGCAATGATCGGGGGCGTTACGATGGAGGCGATGGGGATCAACATGATTTTTACGACGATCCTCTTCATCGTCGCCGGTTCAGTCGCCTATGCCCTCGTGGGCGTCGTATTTCATTTTATCTTCAAGGCGGTCGTCAAGCACGATCACAACATGTTCCGCGTGCTGCTTGGTTGGATGGAGACCCGGGGGAGGGCGCGCAATACCGGGGTTTGGGGTGGAGCTAGCCTTACTCCGATGAAGCTCGTCCGGCGCTATGACGAAAGGGATATCGGCTTTGCCTAGCATCGCGATCGTCAAGAGCCGGGAGCTCGAACCGGAGACCTTCATTCCTTACACTCGCCACGTCGATGAAAGGATCATCGCGCTCGATTCGCGTGCAATGATGGTGATCATCGCTCTTGAGGGCGTATCTTTCGAAACAGCCGACACTCTTGACCTAAATGCACTCCATCGCGACCTCAACACGCTCTACCGCAATGTCGCCGACGAACGGCTGGCGCTGTGGACGCATGTGATCCGGCGTCGCGATAACGAATATCCCGGCGGCGAATTTGCCAACGCCTTTTCGCGGACGCTGAACGCAAAGTATCGCGACCGCATGATCGACGAGGATCTGTTTCGCAACGACCTTTATCTCAGCCTTGTCTGGCACCCTGGGCGCGATGCGACCGAGCGCGTGATGGCGTTCCTGTCAAAGCTCAGGAGGGCCCGCCGGCGAGAAATCGAACTCGATGAGGATGCGATCAAGCATCTTGACGATGCGATCATCGACGTCACGGCCGGCCTCAAGCGGTTCGGCCCGCGCGTCCTCACCCTGCAGGAACGCGAAGGTATTATTTTTTCTGAACCTAGCGAAGTGCTGCATCAGCTTGTGGGTGGGCGCCGCGAGTCCGTTCCATTAACGGAGGGCCGCATCTCGTCTGCCATCTATTCGGATCGCATCATTGTCGGACGTGAGACAGTCGAAATCAGGCATGAGGGATCCAGCCGCTTTGCGGCTATGTTTGGCTTTAAGGAATATCCAGCCCGGACGCGGCCGGGCATGTTCGATGGGCTGCTGACCGTTCCATACGAGTTGATCCTCACTCAAAGCTTTTCTTTCCTGTCGAAATCCGACGCTAAAACGGTGATGGGACGCAAACAAAACCAGATGGTGAGTGCCGGCGACAAAGCTGGGTCGCAGCTGGAAGAACTCGATGACGCGTTGGACGATCTGGAATCGAACCGCTTCGTGCTGGGCGATCATCATCTCACCCTGACTGTCTTCGCTGGATCAGTGAAGGAACTAACGGACAATCTCGCGAAGAGCCGGACGCATCTTACCAATGGCGGCGCGGTCGTCGCTCGCGAGGATCTCGGGCTTGAGGCGGCCTGGTGGGCGCAATTGCCGGGCAATTTCCGCTATCGCGTCAGATCCGGCGCGATCACATCGAAGAACTTCGCTGCCTTTTCTCCATACCATTCCTATCCGACCGGCCAGAGAGACGGCAACGAATGGGGCCCAGCGGTTGCCATGCTTAAAACGGCATCGGGGTCGCCGCTCTATTTCAATCTGCATTATGGCGACCTCGGCAACACTTTCATCGGCGGGCCGTCCGGATCGGGCAAGACCGTCCTACTCAACTTCCTTCTGTCGCAGGGTGAGAAGTTCGACGCGCAAATTGTTTTCTTCGACAAGGATCGTGGCGCCGACCTCTTCGTGCGCGCCGCCGGTGGAACCTATCTGCCGCTGAAGAATGGTCGCCCGACAGGTTGCGCGCCTTTGAAGGGAATGGAGCTAACGCCGGAGAACAAGGTGTTCCTGGCACAATGGGTAGCGAAGCTGGTGAACTCAAAAACACGCGATCTTTCCGTATCGGAAGTGCGCGACATCGCCAACGCCATCGACGGATTGGCAGACCTGCCCGTCGAACGGCGCACCATCGGGGCGCTAAGGACGTTTCTTAACAACACCGACCCCGAGGGCATCGCCGCGCGACTGCGTCGCTGGGAGCGTGGCGGGCCACTTGGATGGGTGTTCGACAACGTCATTGAGGATGTTGGTCTTGGCGAACTCGGCGTAGACCATAGGTTCGTCGGCTATGACATGACCGACTTCCTCGACAATGAGGAGA
Organism: Brucella grignonensis; assembly: GCF_002252505.1. Classification (GTDB taxonomy): domain Bacteria; phylum Pseudomonadota; class Alphaproteobacteria; order Rhizobiales; family Rhizobiaceae; genus Brucella; species Brucella grignonensis. The sequence continues at coordinate 40,644 of NZ_NNRL01000143.1, forward strand.
TCCGTACGCCGCTGATGGCCTATCTCTTCCACCGCGTCGAGCAGTTGATCGACGGTCGGAGGATCATCATCGTCATCGATGAGTTTTGGAAGGCGCTTGCAGACGAAGGTTTTCGTGACCTTGCCCAAAACAAGCTCAAGACCATCCGAAAGCAGAATGGCCTCATGCTATTTGCGACGCAGAGCCCGCGGGACGCGATCAATTCTCCGATCGCGCACACCATCATTGAGCAGTGCCCAACGCAGGTATTCATGCCGAACTCACGCGGCAGCCGTAATGACTATGTCGACGGCTTCAAACTCACCGAGCGCGAATATGAATTGATTGCGCGCGATCTCTCCAATGAAAGTCGCCGCTTCATCGTCAAGCAGGGCCATAACAGCATCGTTGCCGAACTAAATCTCGGCGGCTTCGACGATGAGCTCGCCGTCCTCTCCGGCCGCACCGCCAATGTCGAACTCGCTGACGCAATCAGGGCGCAGGCTGGCGAGGATCCGGAGGTCTGGCTTCCTCTCTTCCACCAACAACGGAGTGCAGGCTGATGCGTATACGAAATTCTTTGATGGTCGCCACCATCCTTGCCTTATCGGCCAGCGCAGCCGGTGCCCAGGGGATACCCGTAAACGACCAGGCCGCGATCCTGAAACATATTGAGAGCATCGCCCAGCTGAAGTCGCAGCTAGATGCACTTAATCAGCAAATCACGCAAGCCGAGCAATTGTTCGGGTCGCTGAACAAGTTCACGAAGATGGCTGATGTCGCCTCACTTCTGAACCAGCCAGAAATTCGCAAGGCATTGCCGCAGGACTTTGCGGCCATCGAAAGCCTGCTTAAGGGCAACGGCACGGGTGCGTTTGGCGATGCCGCCTCAAAATTCCTTGGAGACAACTCGACATATAAGACCTCTGCCAACGATTTCTACGCCCAGGAGCTGGCGCGCGTCCAGAATCGCAACGCCGGTCAGATGAGCCTCGGCCAACAAATTTACGATGCTGCCACGAAGCGTATCGACGGGATCGATCAGTTGCGTCAGCAGATATCCTCGGCGAGCGATGCCAAGGATATCGCCGATCTCCAGGCCCGCATTCAGGCCGAAAGTGCGTTCCTACAAACCGATCTCCTGCGCATGCAGGGTCTACAAATGGTTCAGCAAGCGCAAGCTCAGGTCGAGGATCAGCGTAAGGCAGAAGACTGGCGCAAGCGCATCGACACGATGAACACGGCGCTGTCGAAATGAAGCGCGTAGCGGCTCTCCTCCTGATGGCATTTCTGGCGGCGTGTTCCGAACCGCCGCCGTCTACCGTCATCACCGTCAGCGAGTTTCTCGCAGACGAGAGCCTACGCGCCGATCACGTGGGGAGATGCCGCGAGAACCCGGGCGCGCTGGGTCAGACGCCTATCTGCCGGAACGCCGAAGAAGCAGAGGGAAAGGCGCGGCTCGAGCGCATGAACAGGGCGCTGGGAGGATAGCGCCATGTATACCGTCTTCGACTTCCTCGATCGACAATTCACGACACCGCTGCAGAATTTCATCAGTTCCGGGACGAGCGGGATTAGCGCGTGGGTGGCAGGCCCGCTGACGGCGGCGTTGACGCTATACGTGATCCTATACGGATTTCTGATCCTGCGTGGATCTGTGCAGGAACCGATCATGGAGTTCGCTTTCCGGGCAATAAAGCTCGCCATCATCCTGATGCTGGTCAGGAACGCGAGCGAATACCAAACCTATGTGACGAACATTTTCTTCGAGACGCTGCCGAAGGAGATTTCGGAGGCGCTAAATACAGGAGGCGCTCCGAGCGCCTCGACTTTCGATAGTCTGCTCGATAAAGGTCAGAAATCTGCGAACGATATCTGGGCACAAGGTGCGTGGCCGGTCGATCCGCTGACCGGCTTTGCTGGTCTCGTAGTCATCGTGGTGACGTTTATCGTCGCCTCGATCGGATACGTGGTGTCGCTCTATGCGCGCGTCGCGCTCGCGATCATGCTCGCGATCGGACCGATTTTCATCGCGCTGGCGATGTTCCAGTCAACGCGCCGCTTCACCGAGTCATGGATCGGGCAACTCGCAAATTTTGTAATATTGCAAGTGCTCGTCGTCGCGGTTGGCTCCCTGCTGGTCACCAGTTTCGCCACCATGTTCACGACGGTCGAGGCATATAGCGACGTGCTGATGCGGCCGATCGCCGTTGGAGCCATCGGTCTGGCTTCCCTCTATGTCTTTTACCAGCTGCCAAGCATTGCCTCTGGGCTCGCATCCGGGGGTGCCTCACTGACGTATGGCTACACCGCGGCGCGCGACGGGCACAACAACACCGTGGTCCGCACCATCGGCTGGGGCTGGGGGAAGCTGACCGGGAAGAAGGCCTGACGCCATGGCCAAATGGGGAGTTAAAGATTGAATACAGCACGCATCACCACTCTGCTTGGCCTGCTACTTGTCGTCTCCGGCTGCGCCACGCTCAGCTATCCACTGCCCAAATGCGACGGTTATTCCAAACGGCCGCTCAATCGCTCAATGTGGGATTGGGATGCAAGCAAGACGGAGGCGGACAAGCAGCAGTCTTCGCTCAACGATGGAAGCAAGATCGTACTCGCATTCGCCGATCAGACGGTCGAGCCAACCGTCCATACCGCAGCTTTTGCCGGGTTCGATGAAGCGGCGTCCCATACCGCTTGCCAGGGGGGGTAAGGGGTATGGTTACAACGGACAGCCTAAAGGATTATTTTGATAAGGCACGTCGCTTCGATCAGGATCGAATGGTCTCTGCCGAGCGCTCGAAACGTCTGGCTTGGTTTGTTGCCGCCGTCGCCAGCGTGCTCGCTTGCGTGTCTGTCACTGCCGTCGTTGCGCTCACACCACTGAAGACCGTCGAGCCCTTCGTCATTCGGGTGGATAACTCGACGGGCATTGTAGACGTTGTGTCGGCCATGTCGTTGGCGGCTGGCAGCTATGATGAGGAAGTCACCAAATACTTCGCCGCGCGCTACGTGCGCGCCCGCGAGGGTTACGTATGGTCGGAGGCGGAGGAGAATTTCCGCACTGCATCTCTGATGTCGAATGCGGCGGAGCAGCAACGCTTCGCGGCCACCTATCGCGGTAGCAATCCTGAATCGCCGCAGAACATTTACGGTCGATCGGCGTCATCCCGCATCGGCATCAAGTCGATCTCGCTCATTAACAGCAATGTCGTTTCCGTTCGTTACACCCGGACGATCACGCGTGGTGAAGATATCCGCACCACGCATTGGGTGGCAACGATTACCTACACCTACGCCAATTCCCCGATTTCCTCCACCGACCGGTTGGTGAACCCTCTTGGGTTCGTGGTTAGCGAGTACCGGGCCGATCCGGAGGCTTTGAATTGACAGTACGCTCTCTCATCATGGCGATCGTAGTCACCGTCTTGACGCTAACGCCCGTACAAGCCCTCGAAATTCCTGCAAGCGCACAGCAGGACAACCGCGTGCGCTTCGTAAACTACCAACCCTACAACATTACACGGATTGTCGGCACAATCCGCTCCTCTGTGCAGGTCGAATTTGCTCCCGACGAAGAGATCGCTCACGTCGCGCTCGGCAACACCGTTGCTTGGGAAGTCGCTCCGGCTGGTCATATCCTGTTTCTGAAGCCACGCGAGAACCAACCGGCGACGAACATTTCCGTAGTTACGACGCGGCGAGACGGCTCCAAGCGCAGCTATCAGATGGAACTAGTTGTGCGCGACGGCTCGGTGGACGCCGGGCAGAACACTTATTTCTATGTGAAATACCGCTATCCGGCCGATGAAGCTGAGCGTCGGCGCCTGGAGGAAGAGGCCCGCAAGCGTGCGGCCGAGGCAGGTTATGCCGATCAGGTCCTCGGTATCCACGAGCAGTATGGGCCGCGAAACTGGCGTTATTCCGCCCAGGGCGGAGCGGCGATCGAACCGCAAGCCGTTTATGATAACGGCAAGGTTACAACGTTCTCATTTAGCGGCAATCAGGAAATGCCGGCGATCTATATTGAGAATTCAGACGGAACCGAGAGTCTTGTTCCGAAAACGGTGCAGGGCGATCTCGTGCTCGTTCACGCGATCAGCCGCAAATTCATTTTGCGACGCGGCTCCGACACGCTTTGCATTTACAATGAAGCTTATTCGCCGGTCGGTGTGGATCCGGGCACCAACACGACATCACCGTCGGTCGAGCGTGTGGTGAGGGTGCCGGCCGCTGGCCAGTAGGGGAGGGCCAAATGGCAGAAAACACCGAAACAAATATCCCCGGCGAGCGCGGCCAAACCGCAGCCGCCCGCAAGGTCGACAACAATCCCTTGCTCAAGCGTGGGGCCGTTGTCCTGGCTGTTGTCGCGTTCATGGGTTTTGCCATGTGGTCGATGCGACAGGCTCCGAAAGAGGACGTCGAACAGCCGGGATCCGGCGTAATCCGACAGAATACGGAGTTCGAGCCGGCGCGGGCAGAACCCGAACCAGTGGCGCTCCCCGTACCTGAGATCAAGCTGCCAACCCCTTCCGTGGAAACAAACGAAAAGCCCGCTGTAGACGAACTCCTCGAGGCTGCCAGGCGAGCGCCGGTGATGGCGTACGGCGGCGGCCAGACAGGCAACAATGCGCGGCCATCTGAAAATTCCGGCACGAATCCCGACCCCAATTTTCTTCCGGTCGACGGCCTGCTTGGGGCAGGGGGACAGGGCGAGAACGAGGATCAGCGGTTCAACCGCATGCTGAAGCCGACGGTTCTCGAGGGCTCCAAAGCGGGACATCTCGGCAATCGCAACTTCATCGTTGCCATGGGTACCTCTATCCCTTGTGCGCTCGAAACCGCGCTCTCTTCGGATCAGCCAGGCTTTACAAGTTGCGTGATCACCCGCGATGTTCTCTCCGACAACGGACGTGTGGTGTTGATGGAAAAAGGCACGCAAGTTGTTGGCGAGTATCGAGGGGGCCTACGCCGTGGCCAGAGCCGGCTGTTCGTCTTGTGGAATCGGGCCAAGACCCCAACCGGTGTCATCATCACTCTCGCCTCGCCGGCGACCGACGCGATCGGCCGCGCAGGCTTTGATGGTTATGTCGATACCCATTGGTGGGAGCGCTTCGGGAGCGCGCTGCTCTTATCTGTGGTCGGGGACGTGGCGACATACGCCGGTCAGGAGTTGCAGAGAAGCGATGTACAGGCGCAAGGAACGACGAGCGCCGGCAAGGACGCGGCGGCGATCGCCGTTGAGCAGTCAATCAACATTCCGCCGACGCTCACGAAACATCAAGGCTCTCTGGTTTCAATATTTGTGGCCCGAGATCTAGATTTTTCGACGATTTATGGTCTTCGTGTAACTGAACCCCGCAATACGATCTACGATCGCGCGGTAATGGGCGATTTCTATCCGAAGTCTGACCTGGTGACGAAATAGGACCGGGGATGGCGGAAACCTCCGATTCCGGCGTCGTCCGCCAACTGCTTTTGCCGCTTGATCGCTTTTTGAAAGATGCGAGCCTCTACGAGGTCGTTATCAATCGACCAGGAGAGGTGCTGACAGAAGGGACGGCAGGCTGGCAGCGCCACGAGCTGCCGGACCTTTCTTTTGACAAGTTGATGCGGTTGGCGCGGGCTGTAGCCAGCTTTTCTAACCAGGGCATTGATGAGACCCGCCCGCTGTTGTCTGCCACCCTCCCGGATGACGAACGTATCCAAATTGTCATCCCGCCGGCGACAACACGAGATACAGTTTCGATCACAATTCGAAAGCCGTCACTAGTATCGCTTTCGATGGCGGACATGGAGGAGGGAGGGCTTTTCGAGCGAGTGGTGGCCAGTGCCAATCAAAAAGCAGGCGAAGATCCGCTGCTGACGACTTACCGCAGCGGCCAGTATCGAGCTTTTCTCGAGGGGGCGGTGCTGGCGCGCAAGAACATTATCATCTCCGGCGCCACAGGGTCTGGCAAGACTACTCTCTCCAAGGCCCTGATCCAGCACATTCCACACGACGAACGCCTTATCAGCATAGAGGACACGCCCGAACTTACGATTCCACAGCCTAACCATGTCCGGCTGTTTTACTCCAAAGGCGGGCAGGGGTTAGCCAAGTTAGGTGTGAAAGACCTACTAGAATCGTGTCTGCGCATGCGCCCTGACCGAGTGCTGCTGCAGGAGCTACGCGATGGGACGGCCTTCTATTATATTCGAAACATCAACTCCGGACATCCCGGCTCAATAACTACTGTGCATGCGGAGTCACCGGAGCTTGCCTTTGAACAGCTAACTCTTTTGGTAAAAGAGTCCGAAGGCGGGCACGATCTCGATCGCGCGGATATTCGGAATCTTCTAAGAATCTCAATTGATATAATCGTGCAATGCAAACGGGTTGGTGGTCGGTTTCGGGTGACGGAACTTTACTATTCTGATCACTGGCGGTCGGAAGGCGGGTAGACTCAATCCCCGGGGCACTCGATGACCACCTTTGCGGTGTCGAACCTGATCGAAACAATTGATCGCATCTTCTGTCGCTGCCATGCGGTGTTGGGAACGGCATTCGATATGCGCGGCTTAAGCCTGCCTTAAGCTTGCATCGCTCCGCTCGCTCTGATTGAAGGCGCGGTAATCCACCTCACGCACGGTGTGGGCCTCCTTGTTCGCAACAGGTCCATTGCAATCAGGCTTGCCATTCCTGGGGAGGGATATCGTCGAGCAAGTGGAGGACTCGATGAACTTTACGTGCGAAACATGCATAAAGCTGGAGAATGCCGAGACGGCAATCCGAAAAGCGTTTGGAAGCCTTCAGCCGCATTGCTGTGCCCAGACGCGGTCGGGACACGACTACGCGTTTGATTTTTGCTCCGCAAAGGCTGTTGTGCGCGCTGACTCACACATTTTATGGATTCGCATCGAAGCGGAAGAATTTATCATTGCTGTTGGTGCGAAAATTCTCATTCAATCTGAGATCGCTATCCATAGCAAAGATGTGCCAGAAAATTGGCTCTGGATCGAAGCGACCGATGATCCATTCGCTGCGATAACATCATTTGAAGGACAGGAAGGTTCGAGAGCCGCCGGTGGTTCATCGGTAACACCGGAGTAACAAATCGGACTCACTACCTGCCACATTGGGACGGCATCTCGGTCATTCCGCAACTATGATCATTAGCCGCGATTTCCGGAGAGATAGATGCCGACTCGCTCACGCTGATTGCTATGGATCAAAAAAATACCCTTTTCGTTTACTAATATCTGGGTTCCGATACATCTTGCGGTCAACGTTTGAGCGTCGGGGTCACATTTCCATGTTGAGTCTGGCTATGAGTTTGAACGTGCCGTCCGAGACCCTCCGTCTGTTTATGTATCCGCGACAGACTTGCGGCCTGGCCGGCAGACACATTGAGCGATTGCGCGATCTGCTTAAGATTGTCTCGCCTCAACGCAGTGCGGTCTGTAACGTCGAGGCGTCGTGATATTGAAGCGCTGATCCGTTCCAATTCCCTCCGTAGCTCTGGCGTCGCGTTGAGCCGCATTGCCCGCTCATGTTCCGGGGCCGCCAGGACTTTCTCGAGACCTTCTGACGGCGCACGGATTTCCTGCCGCTGACGATATTGTTCATCACGATGTTTTGTCTCCATCTGATACCGCTCGAAATCGACCGTTCGCCCGTAGTCCTCAAGAGCTGCGGCCAGTTGCGGCAGATGTGCTTTCGCCGCCTGCCGTTCGGGGCTTTCCGCGCGGAAGAAACCTTTGCCTTCGCCGGCGAGAGGCCCGAGTTTGCCACTGCGGGCATCCTCGCCTGCAATAGCCCCAGCCATCGGGCCATCGATGCGCTCGACCGTCGCCGAGACGGCGGCCGAGTTGCCATAGACCAGCATCGACAGTCGATCGATTTCTGCCCGCTTCTCCGCCAACCGCGATGAATCCCTCAGCTTGACGACGATCTCGGCCTCACTCAGATCCGCCAGCTCGCGTCCGGGAATGAGGACATCTCCGGGGCGGACCTGGCGATCAGGCTTCTCCCTATCTCGATCCGGGTCCGCGAGGGTCGGGATTCGTTCGGGTGCCTCTGCCATCGCGGGGGCCGGCACCATACCGACGCGCTGTTTTACGTCATGTGAACTTTTGACCGCGTCACCGGCTTCCGACCGCCGACGCTCCAACTGGAACCAGGCGAGGTCGTCGCGTGACTGACTTTTCACCTCGTCAATCAGGATAGATGGAGCGCGCCTGTCCTCCATGCGTTGAATCAACCGCGTCCAGATATGCGCGAACCGGTCAACCTCCTCACGGGTTAAGGGACGATTGCGCGTTTCGTCGAGCACCTGAGCTGCGATCGTGGCTGAGCGCCATCGCCCGTTGGCAAGCTGGTTGTCATAGACGGCCTCTCCGTCGGCCGACTGGATCACGACTCGGTCGGCGAGCTTGCGGCGCTCAATACGCTTGAGGCTTTCGGCCAGACCAGTGACAGCACCATCATGAACGGCACGTGGCGGGATCCGCGCAGCCGCTCCGGCCTGGTGCAGTTCTTCAAACCGGTAATGGCATCCCTGCCAGCTGACACGTGGGCTGACGGCCAGAGCGCGCGCCTCGACGCGATAACCGGCGGATCGTCCAACCTTCATGATTTTCTCGACATTGTCCGGCGTCCGCATCGTCGTTTCGAATACAACGTGGACACGACGAGAGGTGGCGGCAGCAAGCAGCTTCTCGGTCCAGATCCCGGCATCGCCTTGCGTAAAGCGCGATGCCGTTACAGGATCGATACTCTGATGGGCGACAAAGCCGGGATGGTAGGACCGCAAATCGTCACCGACGATCCTTATGGCACCACCGGTCCGCTCCAGCTCGGTCTGGCTGGCGATCAAAAGTGCCGTCTTGCCAGAGCCCGGCTGGCCGCCCAGAACAATCAGGGTCGGGCAGTCGGCGGCGCGAATCTGATCGGGAAGATAGTCTGGCAGGATTTCCGTCCGGAAGACGCGTTCGTTCTCGGTCTCCGACAAGCGACCATTGGCAGCCTCCTCCGCCATAACTCAAAGCTCCCGCCAGAATTGCGCCGGGTTTTTGATCCTCGGTCCCCATTCGGCGATCACCGCCTCGACGTGATCGAGATCGTCGACGCGAACGCTGTTCTGGACGGCGAGAAGCGTGCGCCGCTTGGCACGCATTGCTTCCGCGCCGGCTGGATCCTCCGCCTCAATGGCGGCGACCCGCTCCGAGACCAGCCCCCGCGCCTGGTTCATGATTTCGATGGCAAGCTCGGTCCGCACGATTGCGTCGAGAGCGGTTGTCTGTCCGGCCATTTGAATATCCTTTCTGCTACCTGGTGATGCCCTTGACCTGATTGAGCGCCCGCATCTGACGCTCTGCGATAATGTCTTGCGCCCTGTCGGCGCGAACGGCGTTCTGCAGGACCTTCAGACGGGGTTGCATCGCCTCGAAAACCTTGCGCTGCGCGGCGGGAATGCGGCTGACGACATCACCCTGTTCGCGGCCGATGGCGTTGGGGCCGAACCGGTTGTCGAGCGCCTTGCTGACAACTGCGAATTCCGCCCTGACCTTCGCGTCGAGAGCGCGGACAAGTCGCGTAATGTCTTTAGGGGATTTCGCGACGGCAGCCGTCAAGCGGGTCAGATCGGCCTCTGCCTGCGGCGACAGGCCGGGCACCGGCACGCTCATCCGCTCCCGATCCGCAAAAACGGCAGTCTTTTCGGCGTCAAACGCACCACGCCAAGCCCTCCCCATTGAAACCACCTGAGCCGCTACGCTTTCCACGGCCGAGAGCGCTGCTTTGCGTTCCTTCCCTGAGGCCAGCAGCCGATCCATGACCCGCTCGGAGCCACGCAGCGGGCCATAGGCGGCGGGTTCATTGGTGAGAGCGCGGGCGATCCGCTCCGGCTCGACACCCCTGACAACAAGATCCTCGATCATTGCAAGCGAGGCCGCTGGATCGCGCCATACCCGCTGCACCGCCTCGGCGAGGACCGCGCGTTGCTGCTTGTAACGAGGCACTTCAATCGCCCGCATTTTAGCCTCCTCCTCGACGGAGGATTTGAACAAGGTGACGGCGGCAAGCATCGGCAATGCCGGTGGCTTCGACATTTCCAGGGTCGCGGCCGGATCGTAGGCCGCCGGCGCGACTGTCCGCGAAGGATCGCGCTTCTCGGCCAGATATAGTTGTTCGTTGAACCGCCGAACGGCGGCAAACAATGTCGTCAGTTCCACGCGCTTGCCTTCCGACACCCCTTCCGCCATGCGATCAACCATCTGCTTCTCGGCGTACAGATCGGCCTTATCGGTAAACGCGCTCCAGCCGAACCGTGCGGTCAGGGCTTCACCGACCGCCTTCATTTCCTGCGAGAGGGATCGTTCCGCGGCAGCGAAAGCGAAGGCGGTCTTGTAGGCGCCCTCGCCGCCTTGCTCGCGCACGGCTTCGATTTCCGTGAGCCGCGCCATAGCATGTGGAGACAGCGCCGGAACCGAAAGGGACATGGCGGCCCGGCGAGCATGTTCGCGGTTGGCAAAAAGGGTCTGATCGCGTTTGAAACTCTCGGCGTGGCCGCGCACGAGCGGCACAAGATCTGCGACAGCGGCGACAGCCTCTGCCCGTTCCTGACGCGCAGCCTGTCCATCGACCAGGCTGGCGCTTCCGCGCACAGCGCCGAGCATCGCGGGGGCACGCCCGAGATCTTCACCCAAACGACGTGGCTCGACATCAAAGGCGGATGCTTGCCGATTCAGTTGGTCGAGTGCGGCGGCCGGATTGCGATAGATGCGCTCCATTACCGGAAGAAGGATCGTCTCACGCTCCTTCCACCGGGCCGACGCCACGTGCTCGATGCGCGCGTCTTCATCCAGCGAACGGACAAAACTTTCCTGTGGCGCGATGAGATATCGCATTTCGGCGCAAATCGGCGCTTGCTGTGCCGGCTGAACCGGGGCTGCCGCTTTGGATGCCGAAACCACCGGCTCCGCCCTGACCGCCTGATCGTCATAGGAGACGCTGCGCTCCTTCTCGATCGCAAGTCCGAGCGCAATGCTCGCGCGCTCCCAGAGCCGCGCCAAGCGATCGCGCTGCGCGCCAATCCACGACAGCCGCCGCTCCATCCCCGCTTCCATCCCGGCAGCAAGTTCGATGGCGTGATCCATGTTGCGGCGACGGGCGAAATCGACAACCTGTGCCTGGTAGCCTGCTTCGGATTCGTAATCGAGCGTCGTGCTCTTGGCGCCCGAACGCGACAGACGTTCGACCAACTGTTTGAACAGTTCCGGCCGATGGCTTTCCTGCTCGATGCGCTGCTGGCGGGCTTCGGCTGTCTCAACTAGGTTTGCGGTCCAGACATTGCGCTGCACCTCGCGTTCCTCGAACCGCTTGGCGCCCGTTTCGGGATCGACGACAGGAACCTCTACCTTGACGGTTTCAACACCGTCCTTGCGCAGGGTAACGGTATCGCCTTCCAAAACGCCGCCCTTTTCCAGCGCCTTCGGCAGGCTGACGCCCCAGACACGATGCACCGCTCCATCGTCGGTCTTAACATCCGCATAGGGGCTCTTTTTCGCATCCTCGTCATCAGGCCGGAATTTGGCTTCGCCGGTTTCGATCAGTTCGCCGGTTACACCGGCGGCGTGGTCGGCACGCGGCGCCCTGCCCAATTCGTCGCGCGGCGCAAAATCCTGATGCGCCATATAGAGATCGGCCCGATCGCGATGGCGTGACATCGCCACATAGGCGAGATGCTGATCCATCATTCCGGTGGCGAGAACGAAAGTGCGGTCGACCGTCGCGCCCTGTGACTTGTGCACCGTGGCGGCATAACCATGGTCGATATTGCGATAGGTGTCCTGCCCGAACGTGATCTCGCGGCCCGCGTCCAACTTGACAGTCAACAGAGTTTCGCCGCGCGCGGTCGTAGTCGAGATGACGGTGCCCAGCATCCCGTTCTTGACATGCTGCACGGCGAGATGCTCGGCTCGCTTCTCGAAGAACCGGGCATTTTCGAGGAAGATCAGGCGGTCACCGACTGCGAACTGGCGCGCGCCGCGTTCGGTCTGGAACGCGCGCTCCTCGCCAAGCGAACCCTGTCTTGCCATAACGGCGCGCAACGCTTCATTGAGCCTCCGCACATCGTCATTGGTCTGCGCTAGGACGAGCAGCTCGGAACCGCTGAGTTTGCGGTTTTCGCTTTCGGCGCGCGCACGGTATTCCTCCCGAGCCTGCCCCCAATCCGCGACGATCTGCTCGATCAGCGCTTCACGGGTTTCAAGCTGAAGGATGCGGCCGTGCTGTGCATAGGCATCAAGGGCCGCCTCGACCTTACCTCGAGCGAACAGGCGCGAGGCATCGCGCGCCCACGCCTCCCGTTGTCGGCGAACACCGGTCAGTTCGGCAAAGCCGATGCGCTCGACAATCGCGCGGAACGCCGCACCTGCCTGGATGGGTTGGAGTTGCATCGGGTCGCCAACAAGGACGGCTTTCGCACCGGCCTCGTCCACTATTTTGAGCACCCGCGCCAATTGCTCCGACGACACCATGCCAGCTTCGTCGACAACCAGCACATCGCCCTTTTGCAGTCTGTCTCGCCCGTCTGCCCAGGCCAGTTCCCAGGACGCAAGTGTGCGAGATTTGATACCGGAACTATCTTCCAGACCTTCCGCAGCCTTGCCGGCGAGCGCAGCACCTAACACGCGTCGACCATCGCCTTCCCATGCAAATCGCGCCGCATCGAGCAAGGTCGATTTGCCCGCACCGGCCAATCCGACCACGGCGGATATGGCGCTGTCCCCGGTAACATGCCAGACCGCATCGACCTGTTCGATGTCGAGCTTGAACGGCTTTTCCGGATCGCGGCTCTCCACCATGCGAATGGCGGCATCGACTTTATCGGAGGCTACGTTAAAGCCGGATCGGCTGAAGAGTTCTCGTGCCGACTCTGCCATATCGTATTCGGTGCGCAGCATGGACCGCGTGGTGAACACGGCGACGTCGCTGACCTTTCCGGTCTCCGGATCGATCTGCTGGGGCTTCAACGTCACAAGATCGGACGATGCCATTAACTGCGCCCGGATGTTGGCGAAGGCGGTGGGATCGTCGACATAGCGATGTAGAGCCCGGGCGATTTCGCGCTCGTCGAACGTTGAGCGCTCGCGGCTCAGCTGCATCAGCAAAAGGCCGGGCTCGTCGACAAGCCGGTCGGCCATCTCCTGCCGCCGCGCCAGGGCGGCCGGCGCGAAATACATCTCCATGCCTTTCCGGGTCAGCGCCGCCTTTGCCGGGCCCAGATGACTTTGCGCAATGCCGTCGAGCCCCTGTTCGGCATAGGAGCGCCCGTCGAGACGAATGTCATGACCGGCGAGTGCCAGATGCCTGTTGGCCGTTTCCGCCCAGGCGATCTTCCACGCCTTCATCGTGTCCTTGTCGCCGGCCCAGAGCCGATAGACGATCTTGCCCTTGGGACGATCGGGGGTGACGACACGCAACGGCTCGCCGTCATTGCCGAGCACCGCAACCTTCTTCGGCCCGAAACCGTCATCCGTCAGCGGTCGCAAGGTGGTCATCAGATGGATATGCGGATTGCCCCCTTTGTCGTGATAGACCCAGTCGGCAACCATGCCCTTTGACGTGAGGTGGTCGCGCACGAATTCGCGCACCAGGGCGACGTTCTCCGCCCGCGACAACTCTTCGGGCAACGCGAATATCATCTCGCGGGCAAGCTGCGCATCCGCCCTTTTCTCGAATGTATCGACGGCATTCCACAACACCTCGCTGGCGCCGGCGATCGTCCGCCCATCGATCATTGTGCGAAGCCAGGCCGGCGTCTGATCGGGCAGCGCCAGCTCCTCATGAACGAGTTCGGCCTTGCCGGCCTCATAGCGGAAGCTCATCCCGGTCTGCTCTTCCTCCATCCTCGTACGGTGGCGATAGGCGGCGGCCGAGACGACGCTGCGCCCCGCTCCCCGACTGATCACCTGAGCCCGTACGAACATGATCGCCATACGATCCGAGACCTCTCCCAAGCATGTCGCGTCAGCGACGTATATTGCGCCCTCGAACAGATCGGGCCGTAGGACCGATGCCGCTTCTCGGGATGCGCCCTTCCGGGCGCAGACCAAAAATGAGCCTCACGGCTCGACGCAAACTATCATCTTTTACTATGCGTTTCTACACGGTATAATGGCCGCGCAAAAGAAGTGCGACCGGAAGGAAAAGTGAGCAAATGCGTGCTAGATCATCGATTTCAGAGATTGACGCCCAGATTGAGAAACTACGCGAAAAACGCCGTGGAATTCTGGCGAAGGCCAATGAACGCTTTGCACGCGCCGCGGCAAAGGCGGGGCTGGCGGAACTAGAAATATCCGACAACGAACTCGACGCCATCTTCGAGGAGATCGCCGCGCGATTTCGCAAAAGCGGCAAGGGGCCTTCAGCGGCATCTGCTTAAGCGCCTCGATCGGCGCATTCTGGGTATGGAGAGAAGGCGGCGGCAGGCAATGACCGAAGACCGAAAAAAGGACGCCCGCGAAAAGATCACGCTCGGCGGGCTGGTGGTGAAGGCCGGTCTGCGGCAGGCCGACCGCGCTTTCTTGCTGGGTGTGCTTCTGGAGGCTGCGACCGTTCGAGTGGGATCACCCGAGCACCATCGCCTGAAGGCCAAAGGCGGCATGGCCTTCCAGCGCGATCGGCTGGACGCGGCGGAAGCCGGACCGCCTGTCGGCGATCATTCTGAAAACTCCACGGGCGACCAAGCGCCAACGAGAGGCGCCGGACATGGCAACTAAGACCATACTGAAGCCAGCGCTATTGTGGGCAATCCTGCCTGTCGCTGTCACCGCGATCACGCTGGTGATCACATCGTACAGATGGCAAGGGATGGCGGCGGCGTTCTCGACGGGTAATGCATATTGGTTCCTGCGCTCCGCGCCGGTTGCCAACCTGCTCTTTGGTCCGATTGCGGGGCTGATCACCGTCCTCGCCCTGCCGATGCATCGCCGGCGGCCAGTGGCTTTTGCGAACCTGATCTGCTTTCTGGGCGTCGCCAGCTTTTACGCTCTGCGCGAGTATGCGCGCCTGTCCCCATCCGTAGAGAGCGGCGCGGTGACGTGGGACGAAGTCCTGTCTTATCTCGACTTCTTCGCCGTCATTGCCGCAGCGGGCGGTTTCGTCATCGTTGCAGTTTCGGCACGGGTATCGGTCGTGGTGTCCGATCCGGTGAGGCGTGCGAAGCGCGGAACCTTTGGTGACGCAGATTGGCTCACCATGTCAGCGGCCGGAAAGCTGTTTCCGCCAGACGGCGAGATCGTCGTCGGTGAGCGCTACCGTGTCGACAAGGAGACGGTCCGCGACGTGCCATTCGACCCAACCGACGGGGAAACGTGGGGCAGCGGCGGGACAGTGCCGTTACTCACCTACAAGCAGGATTTCGATTCCACACATATGTTGTTCTTTGCTGGATCAGGCGGGTTCAAGACGACGAGCAATGTCGTTCCGACGGCGCTGCGTTACACCGGGCCGTTGATCTGCCTCGACCCATCGACGGAGGTAGCGCCGATGGTCGTCGAGCATCGGACCCGCAAGCTCGGCCGGGAATGCATGGTGCTCGATCCCGCAAACCCCGTCACAGGTTTCAACGTCCTCGATTGGATCGAAACCTCGAAACACAAGGAAGAGGATATCGTCGCCGTGGCGCATATGCTGCTGTCGGAAAGCGCGCGTTTCGAATCCTCGACCGGCAGTTATTTCCAGAACCAGGCACACAACCTCTTGACGGGTTTACTTGCCCACGTCGTGCTGTCCCCGGAGTATGCCGGGCGGCGATCGTTGCGCAGTTTGCGCCAGATCGTCTCGGAGCCGGAGCCTTCGGTTCTCGCCATGCTGCGCGACATACAGGCGACATCGCAGTCCGCCTTCATCCGCGAGACGCTGGGCGTTTTCACCAACATGACCGAGCAGACATTCTCCGGGGTCTATTCGACGGCATCGAAGGATACGCAATGGCTGTCGCTTGATGATTACGCCGCACTGGTCTGCGGTCGTTCGTTCAAATCGAGCGACATCGTTGCCGGGGGAAAGGACGTGTTCCTCAATATCCCGGCGGCGATCTTGCGCTCCTATCCAGGGATCGGGCGGGTGATTATCGGCTCGCTGATCAACGCAATGACGCAGGCCGACGGCGCGTTCAAGCGTCGCGCCCTGTTCATGCTCGATGAAGTGGATTTGCTCGGCTACATGCGGGTGCTCGAGGAGGCGCGCGACCGTGGGCGCAAGTACGGGATCACGCTGATGCTGATGTACCAGTCCGTCGGCCAGCTCGAACGGCATTTTGGCAAGGACGGCGCGACGTCGTGGATCGATGGCTGCGCTTTTGCCTCCTATGCTGCGATCAAGGCCCTGGAAACGGCGCGCAACGTTTCGGCGCAATGCGGCGAGATGACCGTCGAGGTCGAGGGCAAATCCCGCAATGTCGGTTGGAGCAATTCCAACAGCGGCAATCGCAAATCGGAAAGTCTCAATCTGCAGCGTAGGCCGCTGATCATGCCGCATGAGATCACGCAGCAGATGCGCAAGGACGAGCAGATCATCATCGTGCAGGGACACGATCCGATCCGCTGCGGGCGAGCAATCTACTTCCGGAGAAAGGACATGGATGCCAAGGCTAACCCAAACAGGTTCGTCAAGTCGAGCTGACCGGCTCTTCGCTGCCCTGGTCGAGCGTGTCATATTCTGCGTTCGTCGGCCAATGAGTGCTGTGCATGAGAGAGAGAGCCGCCTCAATGGCCTTCTGCGCCCCAACCAAATCCAAGCGGCGCATGGATGGGTCGGAATAGATGCCGTACCCGTTGACGATCCGGCCGTTAAAGCCGCCTTGAAGTCGATCAAGCGCTATCCCGACCTGATCCTGAATCTGGTCTGTTGCGTCTGCCGCCTTGGTGATGTTCGACATGCGGCGATCTCCTTGAATGGTCTTTCTTTGAAGTCTGCGGGTGCGGTCAGCGGGCTAGCGACCATTTCCTGCCGTTGGCGATTGCCGATAGCGTTCGAATGGATCTTCCGCGCCTGGAGGCGCGAACCAGCCGAGGAAGAGATTATAGCCGAGCGCGAATGCGAACATGCCGAAAGCCGAGGACAAGAAGAACCACCATGGCATCGGAGCCGCGTTCGGATTGACGAAGACCCCGAGCGAGACGGGAAGCATGACGAACCCGGCGAGAACGAGAAAGCCGGTGAAGGCACGAAATGCGCAGGCGACGAAATAGAGCAGATGCCATGTGGCGTAGAAGCCAGCGCGCCCGATCGCCTCAAGCATATTGAACGGCAATGCGATGAGGAAGGGCATCGGGCGCAAACGGGTCGAACGATCGCCAGGGACAGCGTCGAAGGCTTGGTCGGCATTTGTAGGATCTCGCATGCCTTGTCCTTTCGCGGAGAGCTTCATTGTACCTGAAATTGGAAAAATGAGAATCGACAGAGTTCAACTGACACAACAAAAAAACCAGCAAAAATAGCTTTGAGCCTGAAGGGGAGACTATTCGGATGATTATCGCTGGAAGCGAAAGACCATGAGCCGGCATATCCGCATGGGCGGGATTGATGTTGATGTCGGAGATACCGCGCTCGACGATCGATTGGCGGATGCCTATTCGCACCGTGAACATCCTCTTTGCCTCTGCCAGGCAGAAGGCGTGCCGATGTATATCGCGCGGTTTGAAGACCGCCATATCCTGAAGCGGATGCCGGGCACCGGGGCGCAGCACGCGCCCGACTGCGAGTCCTACGAGCCGCCATCCGACCTTTCGGGCCTGAGCGCAGTTGAGGGCGAGGCAATCATCGAGAATGTCGAAACCCGGCACGACGGCCCTGAAGCTCGGGTTCAGCCTTTCGAAGCTCGGCGGGCGGACTGCACCCTCGATTGGTGACAACGCTGATCCGGGCGACGTCAGAACCGACGGTGCCCGATTGTCCTTGAAGGCGATGCTGCATTTCCTGTGGGACCGGGCACAGTTTAATCGCTGGCGTCCGGCGATGGCCGGCCGGCGCAATTGGGGGGTGGTCCGCAAGTTCCTGATCGAGGCAGCGTCGAGTTCGAGCGCCAAGGGAAAGCCGCTTTCGGACACGGTCTACATCCCGGAAATGTTCGACCCAGAGCGGGCCGACGCAATCGTTCAGCGCCGCCAGGCATTTCTGAGCAGAGCGGTGCAGTCGCAGGGCAATCGCCGTTCACTCGCGATTCTGATCGGAGAGGTGAAGGAGATACAGCCGGCCCGGTCTGGTTCACGACTGATCGTCAAACACGCCCCTCGGTATCCGTTCATGCTGGCCGAGGACGTCAACCGTCGTATGAACAAGGTGTTCGCACGAGAGCTTGCGCTTTGGGACGCAAGCCCGGACTCACATCTCATCGCCGCGGCAACATTCGGCGTCGGTCTTTCTGGTATTGCAGCGGTCGAGGCCATCGCGCTGATGACGGTCAGCGAAAAGTGGATTCCGTTCGAGAGCCAATACGAAGGCATGCTGCTTGACGCGCTCATCAAGCGAGGCTCGATCTTCATGAAAGGCCTGCGGTACAATCTGACGCCGACACAGCCGATGGCGAGTATCGTGCTGACCGTGAATAAGGCGGAGCCCATTGCGATGTACATCGTGCCCGACGATGCAGACTGCGCGTATCACGACAGCCTTGCTCTGCTCGTCTCGGAGAGCGAAATGCCGTCGTGGATTTGGGATATCGCTAACGGCCCAATGCCCGATCTTCCCTGATGAAGGGAAGCGGCGGTTCACCGTCCACGCACAGTTCAGAGTCTGCGAAGGTATCGGCACAGCGCCTCATCGCGAGAGGTTCGTCGCCCGCATGGGGCGAAACCGCGCAGCGGGTTCGATGAGCGCAGCGAGCAGAGCCGTGCCCGCAGGGCCTCGCCCAACATCTTCCCTGCCAGCAACCTTTAGGCCTTCGATCGGAAAGGGATCTCCCTCGCTTCCTTGAGATAAGCCGATATCGACGTATGGCGCGCGCAGTTATGGGGCGAGATGCTGATCGAGGAACGGCCCCCTCATCGATGTATGGACCACGGCATATCTGATGGTCTGATCCATCACCAAAATGAATCGGCCGTGGGAAACCGATTCATAGAAGTCGTTAGACCCCGTATTCGAACAGCGCGATTCTCTTCCGATGATCGTGCAACCCTACCAGCTTTACGTCGAACGGATGGATCCCACGAAAAACATGGCCCGGTTTTATGCCATGTCGATCGAGGCGACCTTGTTTGGGGACGTCTGCCTGACCCGCAGATGGGGGCGCATAGGCGCGCGTGGCCAATCCATGCAACATCATTTCAGTAAAGAAGACGACGCGGTGCAGCTCTTCCTGGAGCTGCTGCGCAACAAACGCGAGCGTGGGTACGGCCCGCAAACGTGCGGCCAGCAGCATAGTCGCCGGGCTCGGCGAACCTCATAGGCCGGTCGATCCGGCCTATGAGGTTCTATTGCAGGGCGAAAGCCTCCTAGAAAGGAGGCTCCGCAAGCATGATCGCTTCTTGCTCGGCCCAAATGGTTTCACGCTCAGCAAGGGCGAGCTCCAGCGCGGCCTCGATCTCGCGACGCTCGCCGCGATAGACAGCGTTCCGCAGCTCGGCGCGCAATTCCTCGATTACCTGATCGATCGACATCTTCGTCTCCTTGACGTTTTTGAAAGATGTCACCGGCGGTCATGGTGAGCCGGAGGGGTCAAGGTTCGCGGCACGCGACCGGCGGAGCCGGCAAGTGGGGGAGCCGAAATGCGGAGCATTTTGGGGGTACCACGAAGACCTTGGGGCCTTCGGATCGCCATGGCATCCTCGGACGATCTGAGCAGACTTCCCCACACACGGGTGGCGCCAAGAAGTCGGGACCAGGCTCGATGCCTGGTTTCGGCTTGATCAGACGCAGGAGGAACCCCGCCTGCGCGGCGGGGTCCTCTGTCGGGGCCGATCAGTCCCGGTTGGGGCGGGACCAGATCAGTTGGAGACCTTCCTCGCCTTCCACCTCGATCAGGGTGGCGTAGATCGGGGCGGGGAAGCTCGGGTCATCCAGCTTGACGGAGAGGTAGTCGCGGCCTTCGCCGGAGACCTTCTGCCAGGCGGCGCCGAGTTCGACATTGCCGGAGAAGATGCGGAAGTGCGGTCCCTTGTCGGAGGGGTTTTCGATGCGGACCAGCTTGGCCTTGACGTTGAGGTTGAGGGTCTTGATCGAACCGCTGAAGCCATTGCCCGTGGAAGCGAAGGTGCCGATGGTAGCCATGTGTCTCATTCCTTTTTTGTTCGGGCCGCGCCCATCGCGACCTCGATGACGGTCGAAGGACCGGAGGCGATCGACCGGCACCCGCGGGGCTGGAACGAAGTGGAAGGCGGCCGGGAGAGACTTTGTTGGTGCGCGAGGAATGGCGGCACAGCCGTCAGGGGAAGAAAGTCTCGAAGGCCGTTGCCGGGACAAGATCGAGAACCCGTGCAAACGGGGGCGTCCTTCGGTCAGACCAGTCACATCGAGGACGCAGATGGACGTGGCCTTTGTGGAAAGTTGAATGAAGACCGGCGTTTCCGTCGTCGGCGTGAACCCCGAGGCATGGCGATCGGTCGCAAATGAGCCTCCCGGCTTCCAGACAGGCTATGCAAAGACCTGAGCCCCGGACAGGGTTTCGCACCCACGATCCCTCAACCGCCATGAACCCGGGGATCCTGCGGAAGGTCCGGACGCTGACTTCGCTACACGCCCAGTCAGGCTGACCACGCGCTGAAATCAAGCTGCGCCTCTGGCGCACTATATCGGGAAGGCGGCCGGCAACCGCGCATCCGGCTCTCGTTTCACACGGGACCGGTCCGATAGAGAAGTCCGTGCAGGCGGGGATACCCGGCGGCAGGCCTTGGTGTCCTATCGTTGACACGACGATCGACCGGACGGGAACGGGTGACCCGGATCGAAACGGAAAACGTCTCGCTTCAGGGGACCGCGGTGAGATCGGTCTGCCGGAACTCGTCGGCCGTGGCAAGAATTGGCACCGCGAAATATTTCGCGCATGCGTAATGCAGGCAATCGCCGAGGTTGAGACCATGGCGCCCGGAGCGATACCGATGTGCGGCGGAGAGCGCCAGCTTTGTGGTTTCGGACGCGGGCGGCAGATCCCTGATTTCGATGCCGCGCTCGTCAAGAAACTCGACCACGATCGGCTCAACCTCGGATACGGCGAGAGCGAACTTGTCGGGGCGCGCAAGACCAAGGACCGCCTCCAGTACGGCGACCGGAGAGGTAAATGCACCCTTCCCGGAAGCGAGCGCATCGGAGACGCGCTTTGCTTCCGGCTCGTCGGACATCACGGCAATGATCGCGCACGCGTCGACGAACATTATTTCGATTCCCACATCTCGTCAAAAGCCTCGCGCGGAAGCGGCATCTTCGCCGCTTTGCGCAGCGCCACACCATGCTTCTCACGAAGACGCGCGGCGGTCTGAAGCGGGCTTTCGGCAACACGGCGGCGCTCGATCGCCTCCTTCATGGCGATGACGATCGCGTCGGTGATGCTCACACCGGCCATATGAGCGAACCGGCGGGTAAGCGCATCCGCCTCCGGATTGTTGACATTGATCGGCATGGAGCCTCCGTGTAGATAATTTTTCCCGTGAATGTAGATGCTCTAGTCTACATTCGCAAGGTTCCTGATCTCGAAGGGAGCTGCCGCGTCTCCGGGACCGAGCGGTCGATGGACCTGCTGCGTCGCATTCTGGAACCATCCGGTCCAGCCCCATATCATCTTGCTTCTTCCCCGGCGCCCGGATCGGGAATCGGTCCCACTTCGCGATGTCAATCGTGACCCAGCCGTCGAATGGGTGAAGATTGCCGCTGTGCAGGACCGAATCCTGATACCTGACGGCCCAGCGGCAACCACGGGCAGCAGTGATCGCCGGAAAGACGAATGATCGCCATACGGAGCGCGACAGGGCAGAAGTCCGGCTTGGGTACAACCCTTAAGTTTACCTTAAGGTGGGCTGTTACGATCTAGAAGAAAGCTTATCGACGAATTGGGAAGCGTGGGTATTTTCTGCTGATGCGCCGACATTCTTGAAGAGGGGATTGTAATGACGCTCTCAAGCATCCTTCCTCAGATCGCTGACGCCGAACGTAGCTGCGGCCGACGGAGCGGTTCAGTTACTGTAGTTGCGGTTTCCAAGCTTCAGCCACTTGATAGGGTGCAAGCGGCGCTGGCAGCCGGTCATCGAGAATTTGGCGAGAACTACGTAAAGGAGGCCGCGGAAAAGTGGCCCTTGCTTCGCGCAAAGTATCCGGACACTCGGCTCCACCTGATTGGCCCACTTCAGTCCAACAAGGCAAAGGCGGCAGTGGGATTGTTTGACGCGATTCACAGTATTGACAGAATTTCTTTGGCTGTCGCCTTGGCGAAGTCTGTTCAGGCAAGTGGCACATGTCCGCAGTTGTTTGTTCAGATCAATACGGGTGGTGAACCACAGAAGGCAGGTATCGCTAGCGGTGCTGCAGATCAGTTCATCGCCGAGTGCCAGCGGTTAGACCTTCGGGTATTGGGTTTGATGTGCATCCCACCATCCGGACAGGAGCCGATTCCCCATTTCCAAATGCTTGCTGATATTGCCGCCCGGAACGGTTTGTATGGCTTGTCGATGGGAATGAGTGGTGACTTTAAGGCCGCCATATCACTTGGCGCAACCCATGTACGTATCGGTTCTGCCGTTTTTGGAGAACGCAGTACGAAAGAGCCTAAGGAGTAAGTGCCGGGCGCAATTAGAACAATGGCACAAGATCCAAGACGCCAAATAAGTGAAGGGGGAGGATCCATGCGCACTTTGGCATTCACGGAGCTGTATCGCAACAATCATATTATTCTCCCAAAGCAGGATGAACTAAAAATCGCTGAGTCCATTGCTTGGCGAATAGTGCCATATTTTCCACGACGCGGTCGAATGGCATGGTACCGCCTGAAAACACCCGTGGCCAGTTTAACAGCCGAGGGACGCCTGCTTTCGGGTGTAAAACTGAAAGGACTTGGTGCCTACAATCCACCGGTGGAGGGTCGTGGGCGAGACGCAATTCTCGATTCCTTCGCTCAGGACCCGGTGCAGCCGACCACCTTACCGTTATCCAGTTTCGCAACTTATCCTCATCTGGGCTTCGATGTGAAAGGTGAGTTAACGGTGTCGCTTGGTGCTACCGCCCCTGTCGGTGGCATCGTGGTAGAGCGCGCGACCCGGGAATATCTGACAGCACAGAGGTTGATAGAACGGGGGGTCTCATCGATTGAGCCTTATCTCGTCGTCCACTATACAGAATTGAATGCTTTTGCGGATCAGCCGCTGGGCGCGGTCGTATCATTGACGCCCGACGCGGCCCCCTACAGAATATCTGAAGTTCAGACGGGTGCCGCGCTCTCTTTAGGACGCGACAGCGAGCGAGACGAATATTATCTTCGGATTCTGAAGGCACTTGAAATCAATGGTGATCCTGCGTCGGAAGTCACGCGCCTCAATGCGGTTGCCTCCCTCGCCTTCAAAGTTGCCAATGCCATGCGGCAATTCTCTGCTGCTGGCTTATATCGCTACTCAGCCGAGTTTCCGAACTTCGATTTCGATTTTAGGCATGCTGAGGTGGTGTTCACCGATCTGGATTCTTCCCTTTTCCTCGACGGCTTGGAGCCGCCCGCTCGGGCTCGTCAGATCCTCAGGGACGCGGCGTCGATGATTTATCACCTAGTGGCGAAGTTTTCGGGACCCACGGCTCTGGGTGCCTACACAATTAAAGCACTTCTTAAATCCGATCCAATCTATGCGGCCCTCCGCGGCTATTTCCATCAATTAAATGAAGATGATGCGAAGCGTGTTTCGCAACGCCTTTGGCAACTCTATCTACCACATTTTTATCTTCTCAATATGCACAGGGATAGAATTATTGGCGAATGGAGCCAAGAGCGCCGACGAAGTTACAAGATGGATCACCACCTGTTCTTTCTAGCTGTTATGTATTTCTTTTTACGGATTGCTGAGCGCGCAGGTGATCGCGAGGATCTGATAGATAATAGTCTCACCAGCGATCAATTCATGGGCATGGCCGAGCGTTTCCTCGGTCAACGGTTCGAGTATCTGGAGTACGCAGTCGTTGGCGTGTTGTGATCGCTCAAGCCAAACAAACATCGAACCTAGGCCTTTTGGAAATGGCTGTGTTCGGGGAGGAAGCCGCTGCCTGATCTCACTGTCCAGCCAGCATTTATAGCTGCCGTCATCGTATTGGCTATCACCCCCGGGCAGGACCTCGCGATGGCGATTACTTGGATCAACACGACATAGTGCGCGCGTTAAGTAATCGCTATGACTCTTTGGATAAAGCGGACATAATCATGTCCAGAACGGAATCGAGGCGATCAGGTTCCTCTGATCTTAATCGACTCATAACGAAATGATCAATGCCGTCCAAGAGGACCAGTTTTCGAGTGGAACTGATTGCAGATTCATAACAGCGGTGGATCACCTCAGAAGGTATTACCACATCCTCACGGCCAGCAATGACAAGTAGCTTCCCGGTAAATTTTTCCAAAATCCTCCATGCGTCACTTCGTTCGTAACTTTTAGGTTTGCGGATTATATCGGTGAAATTCGGACCGAACTTTGTGGTATAGGCAGCAGCATCATACATAGCTGGTGCGATCAAAATCATCGCGGGTAAATTGACGTGCTGGTGGAGCCGCACCGCAACATAGCCCCCCATACTCATGGAAATGGCGCCGAGCAAACGCTCCGGTTTGAAAAAATTCAGCGTGGCAACGGCTTCATCAACCCGAGTTTGGAGCGATGCGTCCTCTAATGCTCCTCCGGTCCGGCCGTGACCAAGGTGATCTAACGCTAGCGTACCAATGCCCCGTTGTGCTAAATCGACACGAAGCGGAAAGATATCTTTCGACGCTGAAGTACCCCCTCCATGCAGTAGAAGCGCAGTCTGCTTCAGAGTCCCGAAGTAACTCGCGTGGATACTATGGATGCCGACCGGCACATTGAACTCACGCATCGATTGTGACATGGAATTTCCACTTGAGTTACGGAGCATTGAATAACCTTCATCGCGTTATTTTCGTAAATTCACAGTGCCTGTCAATTGAGTTAGCGCTGGGTAGTTCTACATGGCACACCCACCTTGCGAGTTCCAAGCGCGGTATCGGACGTTCGATAATGCGGCGCGCCGTGTTGCTATGATGATTGAGGTTATCATAGGCCGGACGTCGCTCTGACGCCCCATCTCCAGATGACCTTGGCCCGGCCGGTCCGGCCGAACGGGAATCGGTCCCGCTCCGAGACGTCCCGACCACGACCCATCCATCGAACGGGTAGAGATCGCAACGATGCAGCGCCGCGTCCTGATATGTGAGCGCCCAATAGACTGCCATCGGCGCCTTGTTGTGCCGCCAACTCCGTTCGGGCTGTGTCCGCGCATTGCGGAACAGGCCGCGCAGCAGGGCGGGAAGCGCGTGCCGCCTCGCTGTCGGCACGTCTCGTACCTGCTGCGCCGAGCCGAAGCTTCAGGGTTTTTTTCACCTCCGCGCGCGAGGATCGATCAGATACCGCACATACCCTCGCACTCGTTCGGCCAGAGATCGAGCTGGCCGCGGTCGGTGGCCGTCGAAAGATCGACGTCGTCGAGTGGAACGCATGATCGATGCAGGTAAACCTCGCCACGGATACTCCGCAGTCCGATCCGAAGTGCCCGATCGACCTCGACAGCATCCTCCCAGGCCTCCGCGTCGCGTTCGCGCATCGATCGCCACATGGCGTTGCTGTGAAACGGGCAGCCGATACATGCGCTCTTTGGCGGATCGGGATAATCGTGGCGGCGCAACCAGGCGAGGCAGTCTCGTCGGCTCATGCGTTTTTCGATCAGCGGAAAACGCTTGATCTGCCACGCTTCGAAGCTCGGCTTCGCGCGAACAATCTCGTCCGTCGAGATGCCTATCCAGCATTCCACCACTGGAAAGGAAGGAGAGCGTTTGCGCGTCAAGTCCGCGAGCTCACGCACTTTCCGACGGATCGGGACAATTTTATAGTCAGTCGTGCATTGACGCCGGATCATGCCGATCGAGACCGTCTCACTCGTCGTCCGGCGGGTGGCGATTTCGATCAGCTCGCCTTCGTCGTTCTCGTCGAAGACAGGAACATCCGCACCCGCCGGCGTCACGGTCTTGGCGAAGGCGGGTATCGAGGCCCAGCGGTTGCCTTGCCCGGCCGCGATCAGCTGCTCACGAATATTCCCGGCCGAGACGATATGGACCGGGAACGGGAGAACATTGGGAGACATCAGCCATGCGAGATGATCGTAGACGGCCCGCGGTTCCCAGCCGGTGTCTGCAAAAATAGCGCAATCGGGCATTGGCCCGATCTCGCCATGCGCCGCCATGAGGGCGAGGGTGGTTGATTGCACGCCGGCGCCAAGCGAAAGCGCGCGCAGGCGGAGCGGGGAAGGCTCGGTGCCCTCGCCCATGGTGTTCGGAGCGTGCAACATCATGCCGCCTCGGCGACCTGCGCCGCGCCCGGCTGGAGTTCGTGCAGGTAGTTGACGGCGCGTTGGGCATGGGCAGCCGCGGCAAAGATGAACCGCTTCTCGTTCTTGAGAATTTCAAGCCAACTCGCCAGGTAGCTCGCATGATCGGGCCTTGGCTCCAATTCGGGAACGATGCCAAGGTCGGCCGCCAAAAAGCAGCCGCCCAAATCAGCCACGAGCTCCTCGTGCGCCCTGAAGGAGCGATCCTTGTGATAGCGGGAGAGGTTGCGATCAAGCCGCTTTTCCGAGCCGACCCAATGGGTTAGCTCATGTCCCAAGGTTGCATAGTAACTCGGCGCATCGCGAAAGCTCTCGAACGGCGGCATTTGCACGATATCGAGCGCCGGATTGAAGAAGGCCTTGTCGCCACCGTGCCGGATCACCGCTCCGGTATTGGCAAAGAAGGCATCTGCGTGCTCGACCCGCTCCACCGGATCGTGCACAGGCGCGGGATTGCCATAATACTGCGCCGGCAGGTCCTCGATCTGATCGGCGCAGAACACGGTGTAGGCCTTAAGGAAGGGAATGCCGCGCTCGAGCTCCTCCCCGCGCGCATCGGTTTCGGTGCGCGTGAAGCGGCTGGCGTAAACCACCATCGAGCCTGTCTCGCCCTTGCGGACATGTCCACCCAGCTCGACGCTCTGCTTGAAGGTCATCCAGGTTGGCGAGACAAAACTCCGCGCCACAGCCTCCGACCAGAGAAGCAGCGTATTGATCCCCTGATACGGGAGACCGTTATGCCGGAGCGGGCGGGTGATCTGGCCTGTCGTATTCCCGGCACTCCAAGGCTTGACCCAGGGACGCACGCCCTTCTCCAGATCCGCGACGATGCGGTCGGTGATTTTCGCGTAGATATCGACGCGGGGTTTGTTTTCTTTCCTGCTCATTTTCCAAAACCTCCATTCGAGGCCGCGCCAGTCGCGGCCGTCACGAGGTCCGCACGCGCAGGACCGCAGGTCCGCGAACCCGAAGATGAGCAATCGGAAAGAAGAGAGATGTCGCAGGATGGGCCGAAACGCAGTGAAGGACGGCGCAGCCGTTTCGCGGGACGAGGACCGGAGCAGGACCAACATTCGTGACGGCCGCGACTGGCGCGGGCCACAATGTCTATTCCTGGTGTTAGGTTTGGATCATGAAGACATGCGAAGAGGCCGGCGTCCACAAGGACACCAGCCTGATTGGGTAGGAAATCGGGCGGAGCCGAAGCTCCGCCCGTTGGCGATCAGCCAAGTGCCGCCATCTGGAGATCGGCAGCATGCCGGCTGACGTTCTGGCCGGGGTTCTCGACCTGGCGCTCGTAGGGCTTCCAGCTTTCGCCGACGATGTGCTCGTAGGCAGCAATGGCACCCTCGGCCGCCATGCGCAGGGCGTGCGACTGAAGACCCATGTCGGCAGCGAACTCACGCTTGCGCTGCGCGTTGCTGTCGAAGCCGACCGGACCGTCGAGGTCCTCATCGCGGATGTCGTTGGCGAGCTTAGCCGTGGCATCTTTCGCCTCGGTTACGGCCTTCGAGTAGAACTGGCCAGCTCCGTAGGCGGAGCCGACATAGGAGCCGACGATCCGCTGCAGGTGGATTTGCATAGCCTTGTCGGAAAGACCCTCGGAGAGGGTGTCGGCGCCTTCAATCAGGCTGCGCTGGTGGAACTCGCGGATGCCGTCGCTGTCGAGGACAGGGAGGCCGAAGCTTTCGGAGATGAGGGAGGCCTGGCTGCCATCCGGGCAGCAGAGCCGGACCATTTCGAGGGTCGTGCCCTTGCGGAGGGCGACGACGCGGGCCTTGGAGTTGGTGGAGCGGGTTGAACTGGACATGAAGCTTACCTTTCTAGCGATGCCCTCCAGGTGATCGGCCCTCGGCCGGTCTTCCCTGCGGGTGCGGTCAAAAGGAACCGGCGCAAGCTGGGCGCTTCAGGGTCCGGAGCGTGCCAGGCGAGCGAGGTCGGCTTGCGGACAAGCGGGGGCAGGCCTTCCCTGGCCCCGCGCGGGACGCGGGCCGGCCTTGCCGAGATCGGCGGGTTCCGGCCGCTCCGCGGCGCGATAGCGGCCTTGAAGGGACCAGGCGCTGGTTCAGACCGCAGCAAACCCGCCGGGAAGACCGGCCGAGGGATAGTCATCGCCACCGGCATGCGAGAGCGATAAGCGCCCGGTCAATCCGCGCCCCCATCCAATGTGTTCGTCCCCGCCGCTCCGCAGTTACATTCCCCGACCTGTTCGGGTCGCCATGGAAACGACCGTCACGACCGCTACAGATCGAAGATTGGCTGACGCGCGGACGCCAGCACGCTTCACGCACACAGATCCTGCGATTGAAGCTGGGCCCTCAACGCCCTGATAGCGCTTTCCTGCCATGCGAGCTTGCGCGACAGAGCGTCGATATCCGGCTGATGCTCGGCGGTGACGGCGGCCAGGGTTGCACGATACCGTTCGAGAAACGTGCCGGGATCAGGCGGCTTTCCGCACCGATAGGTGCTCTGGCGCGGGTGCAATCGCGGTATCAGCGCTGTCATGCGCCGTGTGATCTGCCGGTCGATCATGTCCAGTTGCCGCTGGGTCTGCCGATGAGCTTCTTCCATGCGAAAGAGCTGCGCCCGGCGATCTGGCCCGGTCATCACGCAGGTCTCCCCTGCCAACCGACAAAGCTTGACGGCCCGCCATAGGCAGCGTGGCGCTCCGGATCGATCACGAAGCCAAAACGACCGACGCGATATTCATCCAGAGGGACGAGAAAGCGACGTTCCTCGGCGCCTGGCCCACGCCTGCCACCGGGAACAGCGACGACCTCGGTGAAGCCGGGTTGGTGATCGCAGACGATCGCCGACACCACGATCCAGTCATCGTGGTGCTTCGCGAAGAAAGCACGCTCATCCTTCTTCCGGGATTCACCGGGTGCAAGCACGCTGTTTGTGATCGCTTCCCAAGCGTCCGGGAAGCTGTCCTTCATGGTCTTCTCGGCGGCACGACGCTCGAAGCTGGTAAACAAATGCGGGAAGCTGAACGCGATGATCGCCCACGCCTCATCCTCTTCATAAGCGGCGCCAACGGCCCGGATCGAGTGATGGACCTTGCCGTTGCGATCGGCCGAAAGGAGAAATCCACCATGGCCGGCTGTCGAGTGGAAGACAACACCGTCGGCATAAACGGTCGCACCTTGCGACTGACCCCAGGGCGTACTCGCACGGGAGCGTTCCTCGCGCCGGCAAAGAGCGACCTTCTCGCGTTGGTGCTCGGCATTCTCCAGAACCCTTGCCCGGAAGGCAATCTCGTCGGCGAGTTCGCCGCCATGACCATAGAAATCGTCGCGCTTCCATTCCGCCATGGGCCGGCGAATGCGCCAACCGGTGACAAGATAATGCCGGCCGTCGCGGGCGGGAGCCATGGCGAACGCATGTTCACCGACGAGGGCAACGGGCATGCCATCGGCGCTTCGACCAAAGGAAACCCCCAAAAATCCGTGAGTTTGGATGAGATCATGCTCGGGGTTGCGCGCATTCATGCCGCTACCCTCCCTTCCACAGCATCCGCCGCGATCGCGTCGGCCGAGATCTCCTGCATGACGGCGTTCGGATAGCCGTGGCGGGTCAGCCATTCCTCAGCGGCCGCGCGATTGGCGGCAAGATGGACAAGCTCGGCATCGTCGCCGGCGCGGTCGAGTACGAGAACCGAGCCGATAGCCGGCCGCCCGACGACTGCGAACTTCAGCTCGCTGTTCACCGAGAATGTCCGGTGGACACGCAGGACGATCGTGCCCTGACTGCCGTAATCGCCCTCGTGCAGGGTGATGTAGGCAGGGATCGTCGTGTTGCCGATGCGGGATTCGGCCTGTTTTCGGACCAGGCGACCGCCCGAGCTTCGGTTTTCCCAGGCGGCGAGCTTCTTGCGGTGGCGCTCCGGCGGTCGCGGCGTGCCATCGGAATATCTCAGGGTCGAGCCCAGGGGCACGAGGTCGTAGATCATTTCGGCGGACATGGTTTTCTTCATGGTGTTGATGGTGGAAACAAAACCGCCGCGGCGATATGCCGGCGGCGGGATGATCGTTCACAAGAGTTGAAGCGGAGGCGCCCTATTCAGCGGCGACCTTGTAGGCCTCACGCTGTTCGTCGGTGAGGTCGTCGTTCTGCGGAGCCGGATACTCCTCGACGTAGCCATGCGCGGGTTCGACAACGGCATCGCCGTCGAATTCGTCCTGGTCTTCCGGAGTGCCGTCGTCCTCAGAATTTTCCGTGCGCTCGTTCTTTTTGAGCCACGACGAAAGTTTCGCCTGGTCGGGTCCGAACAGCGCCGACGGATGGATGAAGCGACCGTCCTTGAAGTGTTCCACCAGGGCCGCGCGGGTGGCCTTAACCTTCTGACGCGGCAAGACCGATGTATCGGCGCACGACGCCTCCAGAGCCGCTCGTGACAGGCAAGAGAGGAAGTCTTCCGTACCCATGTTGGGCAGGAAGTTGTCCGCACCGATCACGTCGCCAGCCACTCGGGAGAGGATGCCGCTGTCAGACCGGTTCTCCCGGCAAGACAACACATCGATCAGCAGGGACCGAACCGCGATGCGTAGCGTGTCCATGTCGAAGTCGAACTTACCCTCCTGGTCGAACAGGCGCGCGGCATGTTCGCCGAGACCCGCCGCCCCGTAATACGAGATGTCGCGCGCACCCGACGCTACCGTCACGTTCTGGCCGGCGAAGGCGAGAACCAGCAACGCCATCAGCGTGTCGTCCTCGATCGGCGTCCGCGACAACGCCTCGTGCAGAGCATCGGTGCGCAGATCGCCGATCATCTCGATGCCCTTGCGGGTGACATCGGGGCGCGTTTTGACGACGATCGCGGCATCGTTACCCTCGCCAAGCGGCTGCTCGCCCTTCTTCGGCTTCTTCGCCTCGGGCATGCGGAAGTGGACCGACTGCACCTTTCCCTCGCGATCGAGATAGAGGGCGGTGTGATCGGACTTGCCGGGCTTGCCATAAACGCGCTCGGCCTTCTTCGGCAGCTCCGGCTGGCCCCAGTTGTTAACCTCGGTGATGACCCCCTTCTTGGGAAGGTGCTGCGTCATCCACTCCTGCTGCGCGCCGAGGAACGCCTCGACGTCGGTCGTGTAGCGGCTGTCCTGATCGGCCGGCGCGAACAGGTCTTCGACCCAGGCGATGCCGTAGGCCTGAGCGAGTTCGTCGTCGAAGCTCGCGTCGCGGGCGTACATGCGGGTCTTCTGCAGGCCCTGCGCCACGCTCCACCAGGAGACCTGCGGGTCAGCCTTGGACGGCTTGTGCTTCTTCCAGACCTCCTTCTGCTCGTCGAGCGAGGCCGAAGCGATGGTGCGGAGCTGGCTTTCATTGGGCATATCGCCCTTCGCCATCTGATCCAGCATCGCCGGCAGGACATTGGCGAGCAGACGCAGCTTGCGGATCTGGCGAACCGGCAGAGCCAGGGCGACCGCGATCGCTTCCTCAGTCCAGCCAAGCGCAACCAGACGCTCGATTGCCCGCCACTGGTCGACGGGATTGAGCTGCTCATGCGCAAGCGTTTCGGCGAGCGAGCGCATCGCGCCGCCGTCCTCGGCCCGCTCTATCACCAGCACCGCGATCTCCTCAAGCCCGGCCGCGATGGCCTGCTTGACGCGGCGATGACCGGCATCGATGACGAAGCCGTTGCCACCATCGACGTCAGGGGCGACGACGGGCGGCTGCACGATGCCGACGGCACGGATGGTCGCGAGCAACAGGGCGTCTGCCTGCGGGTTGGACTTTGAACGCCGTGCCTTGTCGGGGTTTGCCTTTAGCGCGCGCGGATCAACAAACTTCAGTTCCATGGAAATGCTCCTTACGGGGTTGCCGGACACCGCCAATCGCGACGTCCTTTCTCGTCTTCTTCCCGAAGACCTCCCCCGGCCCGCGGAGCGGACGGGCCGGTGCAACTGCGGCCGAGCATCCCTGCCCGGCAGGACAAGCGGGGCTAACAGCCCTGCGAAGGACGACGCGGCCGGGATCGCGAGCGGCGCGGTTGAGCGCATGCGTCATCGGTTCGGTCGATCTGCGAACGGTATTTTTCCTTCTCCTTTCCCATGCTTTACCCTTCACACACGCGTGTAACGTTGCGTCGCCAGCGTCTAAGGGTCCGACCTGACCATTGCTTTGCCCAGATCGTTTCACTTGCCTTGCGCAAGAGGATTGTTGGTCTCGTCAAGACCATTGCGGGATAGTCGCGGTGGGGCGACGACGCCGACGATGGGACACTCGTCGGCCGGGTGCGCCCCCCGATAGGCGGGTCACTTGCCCGGCTAGCCAACGGCATCTTGTCGTTGCCTCTACGCTGCCTTTGAGGTCAGAGCCGGTGTGCCGTCGATATCCTCGGCGAGCGCCTTCTCGACCTCGTGAAGTTGCCGACGCTTCTCGGCCAGGTCCCCCGCGAAGGCGAATTCCGCGCCGTCGTCCCTGGACTGGTACGACGCACGTCGGCGCCGGGCATCGGCAAGACGTTGGGAAACGCGCTCCCGCTCACCCTCGAAATCGTCTAGCGCGTGTTCGAGGCGGGAAACTGCGCCAAGCGGCGTGACCGTCATGGAAAGTTCCATTTCGTAGTCGGCGCCGGTACGCATCAGCATGGTGGTATAGCGGTAGCCGTCCTTGCCGAAGCGCTCGCCCTCATATTCCAGATCAAAGCCTCCGATGGAGGCTATGACGTTCTCGCCTTCATGCTGGAGTTGCACCAAGGTCAAGATTTCCTTCATGAGCGCGCGGCCTGCCTCCTTGCGTTCGGCGAAGATCTTACCCGCGACGGTCATGGTGAATGTCTCCCCGGCCGTCGGAACGAGACGCTCGATATCCCGGCCGATCTCGGCGATCCGACGCGTGGAATACTCGATATCGCGCTCGGCTTCGCGAATCTGCCGGCGAACGGCATGCTGGTCGTCAATATGGGCGGCGCGCTGGCGCTCCAGCCGCGCAATGTCTGCTTCGAGGCCTGCCTTCTGCATGAGGCGTTGATCGCCGGACGCGATGGCCTTGGCCATGGCAAACTGGTTCGCCTGGCCTTCGCCGAGATCCTCGAGGCGGCGGACTGAGGTATCGCCCGAGAGCGCGGCCGCGATAAAGCGAGCCTTGCGCTCGTTGTTCTGCCACATCGTGGCGTCGAGCGAACCTTCGGTAGCGTAGGCGAAGATGTCGACCTCGTCATGTTGGTTCCCTTGACGCACGATGCGGCCCTCGCGTTGCTCGATCTGCGATGGCAGCCAAGGCACGTCGAGATGGTGGAGCGCCTTAAGTCTTAGCTGGGCATTGACGCCGGTCCCCATCGTATCAGACGATCCGATCAGAAACCGGACCTTGCCCGCACGGACGTCACCGAAGAGCCTCTGCTTGGCTTCGGACTTCTTATAGTCCTGCATGAAAGCAATTTCCGACGCCGGTACGCCCATACGGATCAGTTCGTCCCTGATCCAGCGATAGGCGGAAAAGCCCCTGCTCTTCTCCACCGAGATGGTGCCGAGATCAGAGAAGATCATCTGCGCGGCGCCCGGAAGCTCGAACCGCTTGCCGTCGTGTCGGGTATAGGCGCTATCCGCCGTGGTCCTCCAGATACTAAAGGCGTTCGAGATAAGATTGTTGAGCTTGTTGTCCGCCTCATTGTCATTGTCGGCGTCGACCAGGCGCAGATCGATGGCGGCATGCCGACCATCGGTGATGACGGAGAGCAGGATGTCGTCGCCCGGCTCGGGGGGCCGGTCCCGCTTCTCAATCTCAGCGATGCGCGCAGCGAGGACCATCTGGTAGTGTTTGAATGCCTGTGTCGGCTTGGAGGTGATGATCTGGCGCTTGCCGGTCGAGATCGAGGGCACCTTCACGAATTGCCGCAGATCCTCTGGCATCACGACGTCCGCAAAGGACCGGAACATCGCGATCAATTCGGGGACGTTGACGAAGCTGGCGAAGCGAGACACCGGCTTGTATTTGCCGGACGGCTGAAGCTCCAGTTCGGTCGTCGTGTCGCCGAAGGTTGACGCCCAGGCATCGAATTCATGCAGGCCGCGTTCCATCAGCGCCGCATAATCCATGAGCCGTTGAACCGTGAACATCTCCCCAAGCGTATTCGTGATTGGCGTACCAGATGCCAGCACCAGTGCCCGGCCGGGATTCCTGGTGTCGATGAACCGAGATTTCACATAGAGGTCCCATGCCCGCTGCGAGCCGTTCGGATCCACTCCCTTGAGCGTCGACATGTTGGTGGCGAAGCTGAGCTTGCGAAACTCCTGCGCTTCATCGACGATGATCTGGTCGACGCCGATCTCGGCTATGGTTAGGAGATCGTCCTTGCGGGTGGATAGCGCTTCAAGTCGTTCCTGCAGGCCCTCCTTCAGCCGCTCGAGACGTTTGCGTGAGACGCGGTCATCGCTCTCGACCTTGGTAAGGAGGCTTTCGTAGAGTTCCAGCTCATCGTGGATCATCTGCTGCTCAAAGGCCGAAGGGACGCCGATGAACCTGAACGCCGAATGGGTGATGATGATCGCATCCCATGTCGCGGTCGCCGCTCGCGACAGGAAGCGTGCGCGCTTGTCCTTCGTGAAATTGGTTTCGTCGGCGACGAGGATGCGGGCGTTGGGATAAAGCGCGAGGAACTCGCGCGCGACCTGCGCAAGGCAATGGCCCGGAACGGTAAGCATGGCCTTGGCGACAAGGCCGAGACGGCGTTGCTCCATGATCGCCGCCGCCATCGTCATTGTTTTCCCGGCGCCGACCGCATGCGCGAGATAGGTTGTGCCAGCGGAGATGATGCGCCAGATCCCACGCATCTGGTGGCCATAAAGAGTAAAGGCGCCCGAGGCGCCTGGAAGTTTCAGATGGGAACCGTCGAAGGCTCTGGGTGCGATGTTGTTGAAGCGGTCGTTGTAGACGCGCGACAACCGGTCGGTGCGGTCTGGATCGGACCAGATCCAGCGCTGGAACGCCTCCTTGATCTTGTGAAGCTTCTCCTTGGCAGCCTCGGTATCGACGACGTTGAGCACACGTCGCTCGCTGTCGCCGTCCTTGATCGTATCGAAGATCTGAGGGACGCGGCTGTTCAAGGCGTCCGCCAGCAGCTCGCCGGCATGACGACGTCCTGTCCCCCATTCGGAGGTCCCGACCGCGAGATAGCCGAGTTGGCGGGCCTCGACGGTCCATGATGCGAGTTCCGGCATGTGGTGGATTCTGATGTCGACGTCCATCGCCTCCTTGACGAAGGCGACCACATCGAGGGCGGGAATCCAGGGTGCGCCGAGGCGGGCGGTGATGTCGGAGGGGCGAAGGTCGATCGGCTGCACACCCTGCAATGCCGT
Source organism: Brucella grignonensis (assembly GCF_002252505.1). GTDB lineage: Bacteria > Pseudomonadota > Alphaproteobacteria > Rhizobiales > Rhizobiaceae > Brucella > Brucella grignonensis. Next base: position 76,485 of record NZ_NNRL01000143.1, read on the forward strand.
AACGTTCCGCTCGTAAACCGGATCGAGCGCCGCGGCGGCTTCCGCGACTTTCAGCTTGTCGCGGACATGACCCGACAGATAGCCGTCTGCCGTCTGCCAGGAGCCATCGGCCGGATCGCAAAAGATCGCGCTACCAAGCTCGGCGACAACATCCTGCGGATCTCGGTGCAGCAACTCGGCAATATGGTCGAGATCGACCCGGCCGCGTTCGTTCAGGACAACGGCGAGCGCGTCGGCGGCACTCGTGATGATCGGCGGAGCTGGCGGGGAGATTACGCGCTCCGTGAAAATCGGCCCAGGCCTCGCTGTATCATTTTCGAGGTCGTAGTCCTCGATGGAGGCGATCAGCCAGCAATCCGGATCGTCGAGGAACGGCTGGAGGTTGGGTCGTCGATGGCTCTCGCGCGACTCGCCGGTCTCCGGATCCTCGCTGATCGAGACCGTCGTGTGGTTGATTGGACCGAAGTCGCGCATGAAGCTCGACCAAGCGATGCGGAGTTTGACCTGAAGGTCCTTCCACGGTCGATCGAGCTCCTGGGCCTTGAGCACTTCGCGCACCGCGTCGCGAACCGGGATAAGCTTGCGAATGATGCGGATATGTTTTTCCGGGATGCCATCGGCGCTGCGGCCCTTGCGGACCTTCACAGCGATGGGCTCGCCGTCGATCAGTTGCATGAGGCCTCGGGCATTATCGAAGAAGAAGCTGCCTTCGCGCACATGGCGCTCGGACGGAAGATCGACAGGAGAGTCACCGACCACATCCTCAAGATCGACATCGATCTCCGTAGGCTCACCGTCATAGCGGTCTTCCGGAAGGAGATTGACCGCGGCCGACAACATGTCGGAGAGAACCTCGCCCTTGTGTGGCAGGCACGTGTAGGTTTCGCCGAACGGGCCTGATGTGAGGGCGTGCGTGCCGAGGACGAAATCTGGGTGCCGTGCAAACCATCGATTGACGCGGATCGCGCCCTCGTCATCGGTTGCCGGCCGCACCTCGTCTGTGTCGAGCCATGCAAGGTCGCCCTCCGGCTCCCCGATCTTGCGCTTTCGGAGAAAAAGAATGTCGACGACGACGTCCGTGCCTGCGTCGGAGCGGAAGCTACCTTCCGGCAGGCGGATGGCTGCGATCAGATCGGCAGCTTTCGCGAGATGCTCGCGTGCGGAAACTTCGACCTTGTCCATCGTGCCGGAACTGGTGACAAAGGCCGCCAGTGCTCCCGGCTTCAATAGATCGATGGACCTGGCGATGAAGTAATCGTGCAGCCGCAAGCCGAGCGCGCGATAGGATCGGTCGGAACGGACTGTGCGATCGGAGAAAGGTGGGTTGCCAATGGCGAGATCGAAGCCCGCCGGCAGCTCCGTTCGAGCGAAGTCGCCCGTGATGATGCGCGCCTGCGGCTGCAACAGCCGGGCGATGCGGGCTGTTACGGGATCGAGTTCAATGCCGGTGACATGGGAGACGTTGATCAGGCCTTTCGGCATCAGTGCGGGAAACAGCCCCGTGCCAATCCCTGGCTCCAGCACACGACCGCCCCGCCATCCCATGCGACGGAGGCCCGACCAGATCGCCTCAATGATGAATTCGGGCGTGAAATGGGCGTACTGGGTGCAGCGCGCGAGCGAGGCATAGTCGCTCTCGCCGACGGCATCCTCCAGCTCAGAGCCTATCTCATCCCAGCCCTTACGGAATTCAACCTCGCCCGGGCGGCGGAAGACGCCGTTGGCGAGATCGGACGCACCGAAACCGGTGAAGCGGATGAGTTGCGCCTGTTCCTCTGCGGTGGCCGGACGTTCATCCGCCTCGATGTCGGCGGCGAGCCGGATCGCAGCGACATTGTCGCGGGCTCGTTCCTTCCAGCCCCGCGCGAGAACCCGGCCATCGGCGAGATGGAAGTTCGAACCAAGCAAACGGGCGCGCTTGGAAGGTGCGTGGGCGATGGCTGCGATCGGCATCGCCGGCGCCGGGGACGATGGATCAGGATCGGGATCGTCCTCGGGTTCAAAGCTGCCGGCGAAGGCCGTCACGCCGAGGCCGAGACCGGATGAAAGAGCTGTATTGCCGAAAAGATCGATGGTGAAAGGGTCGTCATGAGACATGTTGTTCTCCTTCGTGAAAGCGCACTTCGCCGGCCCGGTGGTGATCTCCAGCAGGCTCGGCACGCGCGAATTGTGGGATTGGGATGCCGGACGGCCGCCTGACGGCGCCCATCGCCGGATCGCTAGTCCTGCTGGACCGCCAGGAGTTGCATCGAGTTCGGCAGGAAAACGATCTTCAGGTGGGTACAGCCAGGGCTTGCCGCGATCAGTTTCACGAGCATGAAGCCATCGAGAAACTCGATTCCGTCATCGCCGCCGAAATGCTGACGCTTGTAGTGCCAGTAGTCGGGGTTGGTCTTCGGGTCGCACTCTTCGGCATAGACGACGAACGGACGCTGCCCTTCGGCGAGCTTGCCATTAGAGAGGATGTAGACGCCTTCGTCACCGACCAGCCAGACACCCGGCTTTTCATCGCGCCCAGGGTAAAGGCCATAATGGGGATTGCGGAAACCACCATTGAGGTGGGCGTCGAGCCGTCCGCGCATCATCACGACACGCACATCCGTCACGGAGAAGGTGAACATTGCCTCTTCCCCTCATGCCGCGATCGCGTCGGGGAGGTAGCGCAGATGCACCGGCAACTTGGCGGCGATCTCGGAATCGGTGAGATCGTCTAGCAGTTTGACGTCGCGGCCTCGGTCGGGTCCAAAGAACAGAACTGTTCGACGGCCACGCTGCGCGTGCGGAAAACGCCAATCGGCGTAACCACGGTATTCGTCGTAGCTTGAACTCCAGATATGCTCGATCCGTTCTTCGCGCGTCATTGCGCGGACCGGCCGGCTCTCCCGATCGACGATCGCGGCGCGCATATGCGCTGATGAATGTTTATCGGCAAGGTCGCAATAGGCGTGGAAGAATCGCATCCGGTCGTCGATCTTCAGCGTGAAGAAGACGCTGGTGATGTGGCCCACGAGGAATTCGCGCATGGCGAACATTTCGCCGTTCATGAAGAGCGGCGGCAGGATATTGAACATGTAGTCATGCTCGTTCTCGGCAAGTTCGAACCACTCACCGCTATAGAGGCCGCCATCGGCGTCCTGGAAGCGATTGGGTCGCTGTGCATGGCGGTCGAACATGCGGAACATCTGCCGGCGACCGGCAATACCCTGGTAGACCTTACGGATTGGAGAAGAGGGGTTCATTAGCGGGCTCCTTCAGCCTCGTCGGACTGGAGCGCGGCGCATCCTCGGGGATCGCCATCATCTTCAGCCCTTCCTGACCCCTCTCCCGCGGCCGCCTCTCCGTCCGGGCGGGTCAAGTGCCGGCGAAGCCGGGCGAAGCTTCACACTTGACGCGGCTGGCGGGCATGCGGCAGCTGGGTTTCATTCATTTTTCTTCTCTTCTTCTTTCTCCCCAATTCGGCCGCATGGCCGCGCTGATATCCGTCGATGAACCGAGCACTCGTCTTCGCCTTCGTTGTTGTCGCCACCGGCGTCCCGATGGCTGCAGAAGCGGAATCGCCGGACCGGGTGGATCCGGTCCTCGATTGCGCAACGCCAGTCCTCGACGCCGACACACCGGAGAAGGCGAGACTGTTGCGGGTGCAGTACGGCGCCGACGCGATGGTGCGCCAGTTGCGACAGACCTATGCCCCTCGGCTGGCCGGACTGTTCTGGGAGGAGACGGAAGGAGAGGATAGCAGGCTGGTCCTGCGGCTGACGGGTGACGAGCCAGTTCAGAATGAGAGAATGACGGTTTGCGGGGAGCTGTTAATCGTCGAGTTCGTCCCAGGCCAGATGCATACGAGGGAAGAGCTCCAGAAGATCCACAGCAACAATCTCGAATGGTTTCGCGGCAAGTTCCCCGGCCTACAGGGGACCTATGCCGACGAACGCACGGGCGAGATTGTGTTGCAAATCTACGAGCCGGAGGCAGGATCCGACGTTGAGGCGATCACAAATGAAGCAGAGTCCCGCCTGGGCGCCCCGCTGCGGGTCGAGATGATCACGGCAAAGGTGGTGCCGCAGTAATTTCGACTGCGCTCTCAGGTGGTTGCCGCATCCTTCAACATCGCATTCCAGTCCTCGGCCAGCGGCCTTAGACGTTCGAAGTCGCAGGGAAGCTCACTGGCAAGCTCGCGCAACCGGGACACGAATGCCTCGCCCTGTGTATTTGCGTCGGTGGCCGCGACAAGTCGAGCACCGGGCCGTTTGCCAAGCAGGCGTATGGCGTTGTCGGTGGCAGGTGACCAGCCTCCGCCAGTGCTGACGTAGAGTGTGTCGCGTCGGATCTGCTCGATCGCGGCGAGACTCATCGCATCGATAGCGGCCTCGGTTACGCAGACGCGTTCGGCACACTTCGGTCCGAGCCGAAACAGGACCTTGCTTCCGCCGGAGGCAAAGCCGCGCCATTCCGGCCCACGCTCCTCCCAGCCGGTGACGCCCCCCTCATCATCCTGATGAGCTGCCCACATGCTGCCCCGCGGCCCTTCACGCACGAGATTGTGCGCAATTCCAGCACGGATCACGTATTCGGGAAGGTGACGGTCGTCCCGCAGATAACGCCAGGTCGCCGATCCCCGCCACGGCCTGCGTCGCGCGGTCCAGCGCTCAGGTATCGACTGGTCGGGCTCAATCTCACGCGATTGTCGCTGCCATTCCGGTTGACGTTGCTCGAAACCGACCAGCGATGCGACCTGCACAAAGGCTTCGAGAAAATCGCAGCCGTCCAGATGCTGAACGAGCGAATAGACATCGCCCTTGGCGTCCGAGAGCGGATCAAACCAGCCCTTGCCTTCGTGGATGACGATAATGATGTCGTCGGCGCGCCGGTATTTTACCGCCTTGCGCGTGCTTTCCTTCAAATCGATCGCGAAACCGCCTGTCTCCAGCACGGCTGCACAACCAACCCGGATTCGTAGCTCTTCAATATCCGCTTTTTCCATTCTTTTCTCCCGGCCATTCTTTGGCCGACCTTTGTGCAAGTCTATCTCTTCCGCGCAATTCGCGGAACACCTTGGTGACTGCCGCAAAAAGCAAAGGGGGCAAGGGCGCGGCATCGCCGCGGCGCAGCTTCCCTTGCGGCCTGCCGCTTGCTTGCGGCCCGCTGGGCGGGAAGAGCCGGTTCAATGAACCGGCCGGCCGCCTGTGTAGGGGCAATATTCGAATATCGCGTCGACCTCTTCGCCGTCGAGGTCGTCAGCAGGAAGAACGCCGTATTCGTCTTCATCGACCTTGAATAGGATGACTCGGGTCATAAGGGTGCGGGCAAGGTTCCAGGCGTGGTTCTGAGCGAAGCTGAGTTCGTGCGACATTTGATTTGGCTCCCGTTCGAGGGGACCATTCCCCGCTCGACAGGCGCCCGTCAGGTCCAGAACGAGCCGCGATCATCGCGATGGCGAAACCGTGAGCGACGGCACGCTTGCGTAGTCCGACCCCTTGCGGGTTGATCGACAAGGCCGGGGCTGGAACAAGGGAATAAGCCGAGCAGTGCGGGGATTGGTCTTCGCATCGAGACCACGTCCAAGCAGGAGCCCTCGGTAAAAGTTGCGCTTACTGCAGGTCGCAGGCGGACGTCGGTCGGTCCCAGATCAGGCCGCAAAAACCTCAAAATCGAGACAGCGCTAGGCTAGATCGATCTCGTGACGGTCGATTAGACGATATGCGACGCCATGATGGTGCTGCTTTTCACGGAGCATAGGATTGAAGCCGCACTCGAGATTGGTGATGGATGTCGCTGACCGCGCGAAGAGACGGCGACAAATCACCCGCTATTCGGTATGAATGGATTCGAGGCAGCGACGCACTGCCTCGAGGGCGTTGAAACCCTTGGTTAGCGGTTGGTGTCGGCCGTGACGGCACCACACTCCTTGATCCTTATGATCGGGGAGCCTGTGGCGTATGCAACAGGCTCTCTGAGCTGAAGGTCACAGGGCCGTCTAACCACGGTTTCAAACTCCCCGGTCACCAGGGGTCAATGAGCATCGACGCGGGGGCGAACCGCAGGCGATGAGTTCGAAACCGGATAATGGCAGAAAGAATTTCCAAAGCGACGGTGAAGCTTGGCTACCAGCTTGTTCACGATCTGATGCTTCATCAGATCATGACACGTCCGCTCGACAAGGAAACGCCTGGGTCCCGGTTACGGCAATTTGCGATGATCACCATCATGCTGGATCTTTGCCGAAGCGGTAAAGCAATTACAGTATCGAATATCATTGATGTAACAGGAATGACGCGAGGCGCCGTCGATGATACGCTTTCCCCACTGGAGGAGCGCGGTTTAATCGACGCATTTTGGACTAAAAATTCGTTGGGAAGAGGCCAGGCTAGAGAATACAAACTCGCTGGTCAATTGACGGTCGATGTCTCCAGCTTGATTAGGGGTGCTGGTTCATTCTGCGAATAGTCTCGATCGCAGACATCGTTCATGCATCAATCATTGTGACCAAGGGTCCATCAGGCGAACCTTGCCAACACCAAGTGATCAGCGCCCTAAACGTCGCAGTCGCCACGAAGGATCACATATTGTAGATTGGTACGGCGTTCGTCTTCCTTCTTGTCGTGTCGTCAGGCGATCGATTTAAGAGGATCTTCTTGACGCTGTCGGGGGGAAGCTTTTTCCAAGCAGTCGGTTTGTACTGTATCGGAAAAGCGCAGCTCCGCTCTTAGTCCGCCCTCGCGACGATTTGCGAGATAAACCTCTCCTCCAATCCGCTTTATGGCGAGATCGGCGATCGCCAGACCAAGACCACTGCCCATTACTGTCTTATTACGGCCCCGGAAGAATCTGTCGCGAACCTTCGGTAACTCCTCCTCCGGTATGCCCGGTCCGCTGTCATCAATGACGATAGCGAATCCGTCTGCCCCGTTGCGCACCCAGCAGTGCACCACTCCGTCCCGACCCGAATGCAGGGCGGCATTCTCCAAGAGGTTTCGCGATGCAAGGGTGAACAATGAGGGGTCGACAGAGAGGCAGATACTCGCAAGCGCCTGATCCACCTCGATTGTGGCGGTGTCCGAATAATGCTGATCGATGTCATCCGCCAATTGCCCGAGGATTCTGCCGAGGTTGACATCGCGTTTGGTCGTTGTGATCTCGCCACTTTCGGTATTCGTCAGATCGGTCAGCTGTCTGACCAGGCGAGACGTCCGATCCACTCCGATCACTATTTGCCGCAAAGCGTTGCTTCTTATCTCGGGGTCTTCACTTCCTAGCGCTACCTGCGCCTGTGTTTTCAGGCCGGCAATCGGCGTTCGCAGTTCGTGCGCCGCGAAGGCGGTAAAGTCGCGTTCTCGTTCGCGAGCCGCGCTCACGCGTCCAAACAGCCCGTTCAGTGATCGGATGACGGGTACAATCTCCTTGGGCGTATCGATGTCGGGTAAGGCACTTAAATCTGATGCCGGACGCGTCTCGAGTGTCCGGGCCATCGCGCTCATCGGAGCGAGACCTTGCCTGACGCTCAACCAGATCAGGCCGGCCAGGATAGGCAGTATCAGCAACGCGGGGAGCGCAAGCCCCCGGATAACGTCTTCGACCAACCGATCGCGAACGCGCATGTTGTCACCGACGAGCACACGCATGCCAAGATCAGCATTCGCAACCGCATAAACGCGCCAGATCTCGCCGTCGACCAATGTTTCCGAGAATCCATCGCCACTTTCGGTGAGAGGGGTCGTAGGCGCTGCGTCCGAGCGACCAACCAGCGTTCCGTTGAACGCCCATATCTGGCAGGAAAGTTGCCGTTCGTAGGACGTATGTTGAGCAGATACGACTGGAGGAATTTGCGCGGCACGGGATGGGTCGATTTCCTGGCTGGTGATCAGCGAGCTGACCATTCGCGCCGCTTCGATCAATCGCGCGTCGAGAACCCGTTCGACCTCCGCTCGCGTGCTGAGATAAATCCATGCAATCGCCGACATCCACACGACGCCTGTGGTGATCATCAAAATGAGGAACAAGCGGCTTCGGATCGATGTCATGGCGATTCCTCCGCCAGCCTGTATCCCACACCTCTCACGGTTTCGATGGTAGCAGGGCCAAGCTTTTGCCGGAGGTTATGGATATGGACCTCAATCGTATTGCTTTCTACATCCTCTTGCCAGCCATAGAGACGATCTTCCAGGTGGCCCTTGGATAGGATCTGTCCGGGCCGGTCCATCAGCGCGTGCAGGATAGAGAACTCGCGACGCGACAGCTTTACGGGGTCGCCTGACCTAGAGACCGTCATCATTGCCGGGTCGAGCCGCAACTCGCGCCAAACACGGCAAGCTGAGGCAGTTCCATTGCCGCGCCGTGTCAGAGCTCGCAATCGTGCGGCCACTTCGTTGAGATCGAACGGCTTGCCGAGATAGTCATCGGCTCCGGCATCAAGACCGGCAATGCGGTCGGGGATGCTGTCACGCGCCGTTAGGAGCAAAACCGGCGTTGCTACCTTGCGCGCCCGCATTTCGTCGAGGATGTCTAGCCCGGATCCGTCGGGAAGCATCAGATCGAGGACCACTGCATCGAAAGCTGAGCTATGCAGCGCCGCAGAAGCATCGCCACAGGTCGAAACAGCGTCGACTGTAAAGCCTGCGAGGCCGAGACCGACCTGCAAGCCGTTCAATAATACTGCATCGTCTTCGACCACTAGAACTCTCATAACACCTCTTGTTACCTCCGACAGAAGATCTGCCATTCACCCGCGACCTTAAGCCAGCCTTAAGGTGACGGGCGCGGTTCTCGTTTCTAGGCGGGGCGATGCCCTGTCCGTCTCGTAACGAAAAGGAGATCGCCTATGCCAGCTATCACGCGCCGCGGCGCCATAATGACCTTCGGTGCCGCTGCCCTCGCGGTACCGCTTATGCATCGGACAGCTCTTGCGCAGTCTGCCGACGTGTCCAAGGAGATGATCCTCAACGACCCTGCCGCGCCGACGGCCGGCAACCCAAAGGGTGACGTGACCATCGTCGCTTTCCTCGACTACAACTGCCCATTCTGCAAAAAGTCTGCGCCCGATCTTGACCGCATCGTTAAGGAAGACGGCAAAATTAGGCTGGTCTATAAGGACTGGCCCGTCATCCGGCCGACCTCGATCGACGGAGCTATGATGGCGCTCGCTGCCAAATATCAAGGCAAATACGATATCGCTCACCACGCACTGATGGGTATCCCGGGATCGGGGGTCGCCAAGGACAAAATGCGTCAAGGCTTGCAGGCAGCGGGCATCGACATGCGACGCCTCGATGCCGACATGAAGTCGAAGGCCGCAGACATCGACGCCATCATCAAGCGCAACATGGCGCAAGCCGATGCGATCGGTTTCCAAGGTACTCCGGCCTACCTCGTAGGCCCGTTCCAAACCTCGACCCTCGACTATCAGGGTTTCAAACAGGTTGTGGCGGATGCGCGCAAAAAGCAGGCGGAGGGGCAGTGAGGCGCCCAAGCTCTCACCAGCCTCGCTCGCGATGCTTGATGTCGATCGTGCCACCCCTCAGCATGTGAGACCAATAAAGCCAAGGCAGAAATTTTGTCTTGAGGTACCACATGCTTCGGCGTGGAACCCGTGGGTCGAGCGGGAAGCTTGGCGTCACCTTCCCGCCGTAAGCGAATTCAGCGAGAACGATCTTGCCCAGGCTCACGGTCAATGGGCACGACCCATAGCCATCGTAGGTTTTGGCCGGAGCGCTGCCCTTCATGGCGGCGAGGAGGTTTGCAACGACGACGGGTGCCTGCAGCCGCACGGCCGCCGCTGTCTTGGCGTTCGTTGTCGAGGCCGCATCCCCCAGCGAGAAAACGTTCGGATAGCGGACGTGCTGAAGGGTTGCCGGGTCGACCTCGATCCAGCCAGCCGGGTTAGCCAGTGGACTGTTGCGCACGACATCGAGCCCCATCTGTGGTGGGACGACATGGATCATGTCGAAACGCATCTCAAGGTCACGCGCTTCGCCATCTTTGTTGGTCACGGAAAACAGCGCAGACTTCGCCGGCCCGTTGATGGCGATCAGGTTGTGCTTATAGGCGACCTCGATGCCATATCCGTCGACCGCCCGCTGCAATGGCGGAACGAAAAAAGGAACACCGAACAGCGCATCACCGGCAAGGCAGAATTTAAGCTTCGTGCCGCTCAGCCGCCCGCGTCGACGCAAGTGATCCGCCATCATGTACATAATCTTCTGGGGCGCTCCGGCGCATTTGATCGGCATTGGCGGCTGGGTAAAGAGCGCGGTGCCACCTTTGAAGTCCTGGATGAGGCGCCACGTGTATTCTGCCGTGTCGGCCCGGTAGTTGCTGCACACGCCGTTTTTTCCGAGCGTATCTTTCAGGCCCTGAATCGCGTCCCAGTCGACCTTCAGTCCAGGGCAGGCGACGAGATAGTCGTATCCGAGCGCGCGGCCGTCACTCAGCCTGACGATATTGTTGTCAGGATCGAAAGCGCTGACTTCAGCCTTCAGCCAAGTCACACCTTTGGGAACAAGCGATCGTTCGGCGCGCTCCGTCTGCCGTCGCGTGAATACGCCCGCGCCGACGAGTGTCCATCCCGGCTGGTAGGAATGTGTTTCGGAAGGTTCAACGATCGCCACGTCGAGGCTTGCATCGCGACGCAGGAATTCGGCCGCAACGGTGATGCCTGCGGCGCCTCCGCCGACGATCACGATCCGATGCTTGAGTGTGGCTGTCTGGCCGACCTGCGGCTGCAATGCAACGTCCATGATTATCCTCCCACTTGCAGAGTCTCATATCTTATTATATGTAATTATGTAATTCATATTGAGGATCGTCAAGGAGCTGCCGTATGAAACCTATTCCGGTCACTGAGAAGTTTTCCGTCGTCGGGCAAATTCAGCCGAGCGATTTCGCGGAACTACGCCGTCTCGGCTTCAAAACAGTCATCAACAATCGCCCTGATGGCGAAGATACGACGCAGCCAGGATCTGATGCGGAAGAAGCGGCAGCCAAGGCTGCTGGGCTCGACTACGTATTCATTCCCGTTACCAGTACATGCATGCCGGAAAACGACGTTCGCCGTTTTGCCGAGACAATCGTCGCCTCGGACGGCCCGGTGATTGCGCACTGCCGGTCCGGCGCCCGCTCTTTCTACATGTGGATTCTGGCCGGTGACGCTGAAGTTGATGGCTTCAGCGACGACAAGCTGATCGCCGTCGCAAGCGATGTGGGCATCGCGCCGGACGCATCACGGGCCTGGCTCGCTTCGCACCGTCGTATCAGCAAACCTGACGTGAAGGGATTCTACGATCCCAAAACCGGCAGCATCCAATATGTCGTCAGCGATCCGGCGACGAATGCATGTGCGATCATCGACCCGGTTCTCGACTATGACGAGAAGTCCGGGGCGACCAAGACCGAACATGCTGACGAGATTCTCGCTTATGTCGCCGAGCATGGCCTTATAGTCGAATGGATCCTCGACACCCATCCGCATGCCGATCACTTCTCGGCGGCCCGTTACCTAAAGGAAAAGACCGGAGCATCGACAGCGATCGGCGCCCGTGTCGTCGATGTGCAAACGCTGTGGAAGAAGATCTACAACTGGCCGGACTTTGCGAATGACGGCAGTCAGTGGGACCGCCTGTTCGAGGAAGGGGAGACTTTCAAGCTCGGCACGATCGACGCGAAAGTGATGTTTTCGCCCGGACACACGCTCGCCTCGATCACCTATGTCATCGGAGACTCCGCGTTCGTCCACGACACGCTGTTCATGCCGGATTCCGGCACGGCGCGGGCCGATTTCCCGGGCGGCAGCGCCAAGCGGCTATGGCGATCCATTATGGATATTCTCTCGTTGCGTGACGAAACACGCATCTTCACCGGCCACGACTACCAGCCGGGCGGGCGCAAGGCCTTGTGGGAGAGCACAGTCGCCGTGCAGAAGCACTCCAACCCACATATCGCCGGGCAGACCGAGGAGAGCTTCATCGCCTTGCGGGAAGCCCGCGATGCCACGCTGCCAATGCCCAAGCTCATTCTGCATGCACTTCAGGTGAATATGAACGGGGGAAGACTTCCAGAGCCGGAAAGCAATGGCCGAAGGTATCTCAAGATTCCACTCGATGCGCTTGAGGGGGCGGCTTGGTGATGGAAGCCTATTATTCTCCTCTCGCCGGCGGCGCACTCATTGGCCTATCTGCCAGCCTCCTCATGCTTCTTAACGGCCGGATAGCGGGGATCAGCGGCATCGTCGCCGGTATCCTGGGTAAGCGCAATGGCCGCTTCCTTCACGACGCAGCGTTCGTCGCGGGACTTCTTCTTGCCCCCATGATCTATTTCGCGATCTACGGCGCTACTCCACAAGTGCAAATATCTGCCGGATGGCCGCTGCTGCTCGTTGCGGGACTTCTCGTCGGTTTCGGCACGCGCATGGGTTCGGGCTGCACCTCGGGCCACGGCATTTCGGGTCTTGCCCGTTTGTCTCCAAGATCCTTCGCGGCAGTAGCAACGTTTCTCGTCGCGGGTGTTCTTACCGTGTTGGCGATGCGGGCTGGAGGCTGGCTATGAACAGGCTGCTGCACACGCTGTCATCTCTTACGGCCGGGCTTCTTTTCGGCTTGGGGCTGGCAATCTCCGGCATGCTCAATCCGGCGAAAGTCCAGGGCTTTCTCGACATCAGTGGTGCGTGGGACCCGAGCCTCGCCTTCGTTCTTGGTGCCGGCCTTATTGTTTCCTTCGTCGGTTACAGGCTGGCCTTCGCACGCAATAAGCCCATGTTCGATGATCAACTCCATCTGCCGACCAAAACCCGCATTGACGGCCCACTCATCATTGGCTCGGCCATCTTCGGTGTGGGTTGGGGACTGGCTGGCTTCTGCCCTGGCCCTGCAATCACCGCGCTTTCGCTTGGAATGATCGCGCCAGTGATCTTTGCCGTCGCCATGCTCGCCGGAATGCTTGTGCATGATCGCTTCATGGCAGGAAAGGGGTGAGAAATGTTCGCCAACCTTGGCCCTGCGCTCGCCTCGGGCGGCCTTGTCGGGTTCTCTCTTGGACTGGTCGGCGGCGGCGGCTCAATCCTCGCGACGCCGCTTCTCCTCTATGTCGTTGGCGTGACGCAACCGCATATCGCAATCGGTACGAGCGCGCTTGCCGTTTCAGTTAACGCATTCGCCAATCTGATTGGCCACGCTAAGAGCGGCAATGTCCGCTGGCGTTGCGCTGTTATCTTTGCCGGGGTCGGCACGGTCGGCGCGCTTGCCGGATCGACACTTGGCAAACTGGTCGACGGTGAGCGGCTGCTGTTTTTATTTGGCCTCCTCATGATCGTGGTCGGCGCGGTTATGCTGCGGCCGAAGCCCAAGATCGCATCTCCTGAAAAGCCTGTCGATCTGCGCACCTGCCTCACTACCGCTGCTATCGCCTTTGTCGCCGGCATGACTTCCGGCTTCTTCGGGATCGGCGGCGGCTTCCTTATCGTGCCGGGCTTGATGCTTGCCACCGGGATGCCAATGATCAATGCCATCGGCTCATCGCTTCTTGCCGTTGGCAGCTTTGGGCTCGCAACCGCGCTCAACTATGCCATCTCGGGGCTTGTCGACTGGCCCATCGCATTCGAATTCATCGTCGGTGGCATCATTGGCGGCGTCATTGGCATGATGCTCGCCAACCGTCTGGCGTCCGGCAAAGACACACTCAACCGGCTTTTTGCGGGGCTTATCTTCGCTGTTGCCGCCTACGTCCTTTATCGCAGCGCCGGGGGCTTGGCCGCTTGACGCTCGGAGAGTGCGACACGAACCATGGAAGAGAAAACATGATCGAAGACTGGAAAAAACTGATCGAGAATATGAATGGTGGGGTAAAGGAGCTTCGCCAAAGCGCACCGGATACGATGAAGTCGTTTTCCGAATTGTCTCGTGCCGCCCATAGCGGTGATGCTCTTGACGGCATGACCAAGGAATTGATCGCGCTCGCTCTGGGAGTGGCAACCCGGTGCCAGCCCTGCATCGCCTATCATGCCGAAGGTGCCCTCAAGAAAGGCGCCAGCCGTGAACAGGTCGCCGAAGCGCTCGCCATGGCGATCTACATGGGCGCCGGCCCGTCGGTGATGTATGCGGCCCAAGCGCTCGAAGCCTTCGACCAGCTTGGCCCCAGCCAATAGCTCTGCGATCTTATTACTGCCGACGCGACGTCAGCTCACCCGGCCGTCGCGATTCGGATGCGCCCAGTTCTATGTCGAAGTCTGGCTAAGCGAAAGCAATTCGTGCCAGAGCAGCCGGCGGAACAGTCGCTGCGACCGGGTAGGCGTATGTGATGCGCTGCGAGTTGGTGCGGCGTGCAACTGGTCGGCCCAGGGATTCCGACGGTCGGAAAGTCATCACAGGCGGTCAGATCACGGTCGGCGTCAGATCTCTTAATCCTGCCTTAAGCTTGCACCGCAAGTGACGTGAGCGTTTACGGTTCAAGATATTCTGATTGGTGACTGAAATGAAAATGGCTTTGCTCGCAGCCGCCTTCGCAGTGACGCTTGCTGGTTGCAATGATAATGCTGGCCCGCAATCCAGCAACGGATCCTCCGGAAACGAAGCGATCTTGCAATCGCTTAAGAACCAAGGCGTCACCGTTCATGGCCCCCTGAATGTGCCGGGTGGGCTCGCGGCATTTGCTGCTAGCGCGGGCACTCAGCCACTCGCCGTTTACATCCTGCCAGATGCAAAATACGCATTGATCGGCACTCTGATCGATGCCCAGGGCGTCTCCGTTGCCGACGCGGAATTGAAGCGCGTCGTGAGCGAACCGATGGAGCGGGAATCTTGGGCAGCGCTTCAAGCGGCAGCCTGGGTGCAGGATGGAGATCCGAAAGCGGGCCGCATTGTTTATGCGTTCACAGACGCGAATTGCCCCTATTGCAATGAGCTATGGCGCTCCGCGCGCCCGTGGGTAGAGGCCGGAAAGGTGCAGATTCGTCACGTCATGGTGGGTGTCATCCGAGAGGATTCACCCGGCAAGGCCGCGGCGATCCTCGAAGCATCCGACCCACAGGCTGCTCTCACTCAAAATGAACGGGATCACGATAAAGGTGGCATTGCGCCTCTCAAGACCATTCCCGCCGAGACGAGCGCCAAGCTCAACAGCAATGTTGAACTGATGAGGCGACTGGGTTTCAGCGGCACGCCAGGGCTGGTGGCTCAAGGTAGCAACGGCGCACTTACCCTGCAATCAGGTGTGCCCCGCGGGGCTGGGCTTGAAGCGGTCTTCGGACCCCTCTAACGGCCGGGGTATAAGCTTTTTCGCCATTTGGTGAAGCCAAACACCCCTTAAGTCTGCCTTAAGCTGCCAGTCGGACCTCTCCCTGCGTAGCCACCTGAAGCGGGAGTGTGTCGTTGCTTGCAAGAACTGTCTGGACCCTTTTTGTCGCTGTCGTGATGACTGCCCTGGTGGCGATCTCGACGGCTCCCGCTTCTGCGCAAGTGACGTCGACCGGAGCGATGCCGCTGCCCGTCGATCAGGCGTTTCAGCTCTCCGTCACCCGCCAGGATGACGCGAGCGTAAAGCTTCAGTGGAAGATCGCGCCCGGCTACTACCTCTACGAGGACAAGATAGGCGTGAAGCGGGGCGACGCCGACATTGCGGTTGGCGATCTTCAGGGCAATGGGCAGAGCAAGGACGATCCGACATTTGGCCAGTCCACCGTCTTTCACGATCACGTTGCCGCCGTGGTTCCTGGGAACGCCTCTACCTCGAGCCCCCTCGAAGTTCACTATCAGGGCTGCCAGGACGACGGCATCTGTTATCCGCCGATGGTCCGGCATGTCGACGTGACGACACTCGCCATTACCGATCCCGATCAGCATGATCCTGCCACCCTCGCCAATGACTGGACAGCTCCAGTCTCGACGGCGCCGGCAAGCGGCATCGCGATCGCAGCTGACAATGGCGGCATGATTGGATCTCTTCTGAAGGACGGCGGTGTCCTGATGGTATTGGGCAGCTTTATGCTGTTCGGTGTGCTGCTTGCTTTTACACCGTGTGTGTTTCCCATGTATCCGATCCTGGCCGGTGCCATCGCTCGACAGGGCGAGGCAGTAACGCCGCTTCGGGGCTTCACGCTTTCTGTCGCTTATGTGCTCGCCATGGCGACAGCATTCGGCCTGCTAGGCGTGGTCGCTGCCTGGTCCGGCCAGAACCTTCAGATGGCGTTGCAGTCGCCCATCGCTATCGGCGCGGTCTCGGCGCTCTTCATCATTCTGGCGCTCTCCATGTTCGGCCTCTTCGAGTTGCAACTCCCCTCGTCCTGGGTCAACGCAATCGGTGGCCTTGGCAGCGGTAATCGCGGCTCGATCGCGTCCGCCGGCCTGCTCGGCTTCACGTCGGCGCTTATCGTAGGGCCTTGCGTCACCGCACCGCTCGCGGGCGCGCTGATCTATATTGCTCAGACAGGCGACGTCGCTCTTGGCGCAGCGTCGTTATTCGCACTCGGCCTCGGCAAGGGCATTCCGCTGATTGCCTTCGGTACGCTCGGTCCGAAAGCCCTTCCAAAGGCGGGGGGATGGATGACGGCGGTGCGACAGGCGTTCGGTTTCGTTTTTGTGGCGACCGCCATCTGGATGGTCTCCCGCATCATCCCGGCGGAGGCCGGTCTCGCGCTTTGGGCGCTCTTCGCGATAGGGCTGGCCGTCTGGCTCGGGGCGTTCGACACGCTCGGTCCCGACGCCGGCGGCCGGCGCCGGACCGCAAAAGCCGCCGGGCTGGCGGCAGCACTCTACGGCATCGCCCTTGGTCTCGGCGCTGCAAGTGGCGGCAATGATCCCCTCCGGCCGCTCGGCAACCTCGTTGCGCAACGGGGAGGCAGCGGTGCGGGTGAGGAATTGTCTTTCCGTACGGCCGGCACCTCGGCGGAGCTCCAGACGCAGATCGCGGCCAGCGACGCCAAGCCAAGCCTTCTCTACGTCACCGCTGACTGGTGCGTCACCTGCGCTGTCATCGACCGCAGCGTCTTCCCCGACCCGGCAGTTCAGGCCGACCTTAACCGCTTCAATCTCATCAAGCTCGACGTTTCCGGCAACACGCCAGCGCAGCAGCAGATCATGCGGAGCCTGCAGGTCGTCGGACCGCCGACGATGATTTTTGTCGACAAACAAGGACGCGAGACAGCGGGAACCCGACTGGTCGGCGACGTCACCAAGACGACCCTGCGAGCTTCCGTCGAAAAGACGGGGATCGCGCGATGAACGCCGTCAGCATCGGCCCGTTCGTTTTTGCCACGGACCAGTTCGCGGCTCTACTCGGGATATTCGCCTTCACCATCGTGACATCGATCCTGTCTCGCAGAATCGACCCTGTGATCGGTCGATGGTCGACATGGGCGTTGATCGGCGGGTTGGTCGCAGCAAGGCTCGGTCATGTCGCGCTACATTGGCAGAGCTTCCTAGACGAGCCATGGCGGGTGATTGCATTCTGGCAAGGCGGTTTCCAGCCGGTAGCAGGTCTGATCGGGGTCGTGATCGTCAGCGCACTCTTTATCCGATCGTTGAGAGCTGGTCTGGGCGCATCGGCCGCACTCGGCCTCGCGGTGGTCATCTGGATCGGGGTCGCAGAGCTGACGAGGGCGACCCTGGGGCAGCCCGCACCGACGATTGCCCTGCAGCAGATGGACGGCCCGCCCATCGCCGTCAGCGACGTTATCGGCAAACCCGCCGTCGTCAACCTCTGGGCAACCTGGTGCCCACCGTGCCGGAGGGAGATGCCATTGCTGGCTGAAGTGGCAGCGAGCCGCGACGATGTCTCCTTCCTGTTTGTCAATCAGGGTGAAGGGACGGAAAAAATCCGGTCCTATCTGACGTCCGAAGGTCTGAAACTTGATCGCGTCCTACTCGACCAATCGATGCAGATCACCCGACATTACGGCGCGATGGGACTTCCTATCACCCTCTTCCTCAGAGCCGATGGAACGCTCGCATCCCTGCATATGGGTGAAATCTCGCGCGAAGCTCTCACCGCCAATATCGAAAAACTCGCCGGCCCGTCCTGACTTGGGTCCTCGGCACCTTGCCAGTCATCCTTCCATCAACGTTCGATCAATTTGCTGGACTGCCAGCCTGAGCCAACAACGAGTACGTAATGCCTACAAAGAATAGAAGCCCAATACTCCTTTCTCTCTTGCTCAGTATGGCAGTTGCCGGCTGTACCGCGACAACGACAGCAACCACCGCCGTCACCAAGCCGCTTGAACAGTCCCGCGCTGTGGAAACCGCAAGCTACGTTGCTCAACCGGACGAAAAATTCCCCGTCGCAGCCGTCGATGTCTCTAAGGTCGATCCGAAAAACCTGCGACAACAGGTTGAGTATCGCACGTCCCAACCCGCGGGCACGATCGTTGTCGATACCAAGAACCGCTTCATCTATCTGGTGCAGGGCGGAGGCAAAGCTATCCGATATGGTGTTGGGGTAGGCCGGGAGGGCCTCGAGTTTGCTGGCACGGCGAATGTGGCCTGGAAGCAGGAATGGCCTCGCTGGACCCCTACCCCCGACATGATCAAGCGACAGCCAGAACATTATGCAAAATGGGCCAAGGGGATGGATGGCGGCCCACAGAATCCGCTCGGCGCGCGCGCGCTCTATCTTTTTAAGGACGGCAAGGACACATTGTTCCGCATCCACGGCACCAACGAGCCACAGAGCATTGGGCACGCCGTCTCCTCCGGCTGCATCCGGATGATGAACCAGGACGTCATCGATCTCTATCGTCGGGTGCCGGCGGGATCGAAAGTCGTCGTCATATAAACATGCTTGCGAAGTTAAATTGTGGTTTGAAACGCAATGACCCGCAGGCCCGCCGAAGCGATGGAACGCCGCATCATGGAGAATAGCTGGGACAACAGGTTTGATCGGGAAGACTATTTATTCGGCACGGAGCCGAATGCCTTTCTTGCTTCGCAAGCCTTCAGGTTAAAGATCGGAATGAAGGCGCTGGCCGTCGCCGACGGTGAGGGCCGAAACGGTGTCTGGCTGGCCGAACGCGGACTTAACGTCGTTTCGGTCGATTCCTCAACGGTTGGGCTGGCAAAGGCGCGCGCGCTTGCGCATGACCGCGGCGTCAACTTGGAGACGGTTCATGCCGATCTTGCCGAATGGGAGTGGGAACCCGAAACCTTCGACGTCGTCGTCGCGATCTTCGTGCAATTCGCCCCGCCGGAGCTGCGGAAGAAGATGTTCGCAGGGTTTCATACCTGCCTGAAGCCTGGCGGGCTGCTAATCATGCAGGGATACCGGACTGAGCAGCTCCAATACAGAACAGGAGGTCCGCCGAACGCCGATCACCTCTACACCGCCGACCTGCTGATCCGCTCCTTCGCGCATTGGGAAATTCGCTATCTTCAGGAGCACGACAGTCTGATCGAGGAAGGCGCGGGCCATGCCGGCATGTCCGCGCTGATCGATTTGGTCGCTGAAAAAGCAATGCACGATTCCTTGCCGATACCGGCAGCTCACGCGATCGGCACCCAGCAAGACGTCGCGCCACCATTCGCAGCGCGTGGTCGCTCAGGCAGAGCTTTGACGGGAAGCGGCGCGGATTAGAGTGGACGGGATTCCCCCATCTACTCAGGTTTCCGCCTGCGCATGTAAGCCTGCGGGCTGCAACCCATCTGGGTTCGAAACGCATAGACAAAGGCAGAGGTCGAGCTGTAGCCAAGTTCCATCGCCACCTGCGTCACGCCAAGGCCTCCGCCAAGCAATTCGATCGACCGGAACAGCCGTAAACGCCGTCGCCACGAGCGCAGGCTCATGCCTAGGTTCGCTTCAAAGCGTCGCGCGAGCGTTCTGGGTGACACCTTGATGGTGTCCGCTAGTTCTTCCGGGCCGCGCCGATCGGATGGGTTGAGGTAAAGCTCTTCGCATAGTTTCATCAGGACGGGATCCGGAGGCCAGGGCAGCGCCGCGGCTACGCTGCGAGCCCGCTGTAGCTGGTCAAGGATCAGAGAGGTGACACGGTCGGCATAGCCATCTTGATCAGCTTTCCCCTCGATCGCGGCGGCTTCAACGATCAGCGCCTTCAGTAGAGGGGACACGCTGAAAACGGAAAACGTTCGTGGCAGGATTTCGGCAGCCTCTTCCGCGATCCATAGGCTACGAAATTCGGCTCCCAGAACGGATCCGACGTGGTGCGCGAGGCCGGTGGGCAGCCACACGGCGTGGTCAGGGGTGATAGCGAAAGATTCCGCGTCGGTGACGACCGTCAGCACGCCCGAGATCGCGTAAACCAACTGGTTCCAAGGATGGGAGTGCCGCGGGAAGTAATGACGCGGCGGGATCGTCTGCGCACGCACGGTAACCGGCTCTGGCGGCGCGAGGTTTTGCGGGGTGGCTATCGATGTCCAATTCATGCTCAATGTCCTTTGGCAGATATTCGACATTGATTGTCTGATTGTAGAGATACAGCCAAAAGAAAAAGAGGTAAATTCCGGAATGAAGGAATCTGTCCGATGCGGACATCAATCGATGGGCGCTGACTTTGGCCGCCCAGGTCTGAACCAGCGTCGATCAGGAATTAGGGTGCGGCTCGTTTCGTGACCGATTGTCACTGATCGTCAAGTCTCCGTGTTCGGCTCCTTCTATGACCAACCGCGCTCGCGCGCCTAACCTCTCCGCATATGGTTGAAGTTCAATGTCGCAAAGTACTGCGGGCGCATCGCTCGAGCCATCATCTCCATCGCAATACGATTATGCTCGCGGAAACGTCGCGCGGTTGACCATCGCACAGGCGCTTGCTGGGGCAAATTCAACCGTCCTGTATGCGACCGGCGCAATCGTTGGGAACATGCTCGCCCCCAGTCCGGCGTTAGCGACACTGCCTATTTCGATCTTCGTCGTCGGTATGGCGGCTTGCACTTTGCCGTCCGGGATGATCGCGCAACGATATGGACGCCGAGCCGCTTTTCTGATCGGGACGGCATCCGGGATCCTGTCAGGATTGATCGCGGCTTTGGCCATCGTATTGGCTTCGTTCTGGCTTTTCAGTGTGGCCACCTTTTTCGGCGGCGCCTATGCCGCCGTCGTACTGTCATTCCGCTTCGCGGCCGCTGACTGCGTGCCGGCGCAGAAGCGTCCCCGAGCGCTTTCTTTTGTGATGGCGGGTGGTGTTTTCGCGGGCGTGATCGGCCCGCAGCTTGTCACCTACACAATGTACATCTGGATGCCTCACATGTTCGCGGCAACATTCGTTGCGCAAGCCGCGGTCGCCGCCCTATCGGCCCTCGTCTTGCTTGGTGTGCGCCTTCCGACACCGACTGCAACGGAGGTTGCCGGCGGGCGGCCCCTTGGTGTCATCGCTCGACAGCCGCGCTTCATTATCGCCGTGATCTGCGGCGTCGTCTCATATTTGCTTATGAATTTCCTGATGACAGCCGCGCCGCTGGCAATGCAGATGTGCGGCCTGTCGCAGGAATCGTCCAATCTTGGTCTACAGTGGCACGTGATCGCCATGTACGCCCCAAGCTTTTTCACAGGGCGGTTAATCACGCGGTTCGGAGCGAACTCCGTCGTGATGGTCGGCCTGGCGCTCACGGGCGCATCCGCAGCGGTCGGCCTGCTTGGGGTCGATGTAGCGCATTTCTGGCTCACGCTGATCCTGCTTGGCATCGGCTGGAACTTCGGGTTCGTCGGCGCATCAGCAATGGTGCTGGAATGCCATCGACCTGAGGAAAAGGCGCGCGTGCAGTCGCTGAACGATTTCGTCGTTTTTGGAACGATGGCCTTCGGCTCCTTCCTTTCGGGCGGTCTCCTCACTTCATATGGATGGAGCGCGGTTCTCTGGTTGTCCTTCGTTCCGCTCGCGATGGCAATGATAGCCTTGACGGGAGCGCTGAAAACGCCGCGCCTCGACGCTAGCCAACAGCGCGCAGACGAGAACGCTTAGCGACGGTCCCGCCACGCCGTTACAGCGTGTTCGCGTTCGATACTGTGGCGGCGCTTCGCGCAAGAAGATTGAAGGCCCGGGGCTGGAGGGCGGCTATCCCGAGTGGAAGGCCGCTCGGCTTGCGGTTAAGAAGGAAGCCACCTGTACAAGGCCAAGAGGAATATCTTAAAGACAATGAAGGCGCCGACCCATCTCAATGCGCTGCGGGCTTTTGAAGCGAGCGCCCGGCACGGCAGCTTCTCGGAAGCGGCCGGCGAGCTGAATGTGTCCGCCGCAGCTGTCGGCCAGCTCGTTCGCGGACTCGAGGAGTGGCTCGGCGTACCGCTCTTCCATCGCAGCCTTTCGGGAAAGTCGCGGCTCATTCCCACAGAAGCGGCCGATCGAGCACTTCCGGACATCCGTGCGGGGCTTGACCGTCTGACACTTGGACTTGAAAGGCTGAAGGAGACGACGACGAGCGGCGTGCTGACGGTGACCGTGAGTCCGGCGTTCGCGGCTAAGTGGCTGCTTCCCCGCATCGATCGCTTTCAAGCCGAATGCCCGGATGTCGATCTACGCCTGGAAACCAGCCTCAAGCTCGTCGACTATGTGGCAAATGGCATTGATGTCGGCGTACGCTACGGGACGGGAAACTGGCCAGGCCTTACGGCTGAAAAGCTTATGGATGAAGAGATCTTTCCGGTTTGCTCGCCTGCACTGCACGCGAAACTCGCTCTCACAGCACCCGCTGAGCTGACCCATCATAATTTGATCCATGACCTGTCCGTCGAGGCAAGCACGGGCTTCATGACATGGGATATGTGGTTGCGAAACGCTGGATCCGAAGTCGCGACCCAACGCGGAATGAGGATCAACAACTCGGCCGCGGTGCTTCAGGCAGCGATCGATGGACAAGGCATTGCGCTTGCTCGCAGCATCATGGCGCGCGACGACGTTGCCGCGGGCCGGCTGCTACGCCTTTTCCCGGACGTCAGCGTCAATTCTGCACTAGCTTATTACGTCGTCTATCGTCCGGAATGCTCATCGCTTTCCAAGTCCGAGGCATTTCGTCGTTGGCTGTTTGATGAAGCGGCACAAATCTGAAGCGCCTGCGGCCGCGAATTGTTACGCCATCGCCGCCGTGCCAGCTTCGAACATAGTGCGATCTTCCAGTACGTTTGCAGCAAGCATCGCACCTTCAAGCGTGGCGAGGACTTGTACCGCAGCATCTTTGGTCAAGCCGCCCTGCATCAACCGTTCAATCCCGAGAAGGAAAAACCGCTTCACTTCGTCTCGGACTTCTGTGGCAAGGTCGTGAGACGTCGCTCCCAGAGCGCCGCAAAGACACATCCGTCCATCGCGGTACAACGCGTCACGGAAGACCTTCCGCCACGCTTTGACAATGTCGTCACCGGCATCCAATTGGCGATCCACCGCTTCCACGAAGCGGTCCGTATAACGCCGTGCAACTGCCGCAGCGAGTTTCTCCTTGGTGGGGAAGTGATAATGGACGCTGGAGCTCTTCACGCCAATATCGGCGGCTACCTCGCGGAAGCTGAATCCGCTGTAGCCAGCCTGCCGAATCCTCTCCTCGGCCGCATCCATAATTGCGCCTGCTGTATCGTTCATTTCAGATTCCCATCTATCTAGCGATAGATAGGGCTTGCAAATCCGGAAAGCAAGCTCTATGTAGACACCATCTATCTATCGATAGATAGAGAAAAGGAGAAAGTCATGAGATTTGAAGGTAAGGTTGTAGCAATCACTGGCGGCGGGTCTGGCATCGGTAAAGAAACTGCAGCGCGGTTCATCGCCGAAGGTGCGAAAGTCGCCATCAACGGCAGGAATCTGGCGAAGCTTGAAGTCGCTGCGAAAGAAATCGACCCAAGCGGCAAAAACGTTGTTGTTTCCGCAGGCGATATTGCCAGGCCTGAGACCGGAGCCGTTCTCGTCAATACCGCCATTTCCAGCTTCGGCAAACTCGATGTTCTCGTAAACAATGCCGGCGTCTTCAATCCGAAGCCGTTCTTGGAACTCACCGAAGCAGACTACGACTGGTATCTGGACACGATCCTCAAGGGCAAGTTTTTCACGGCGCAGGCTGCGGCCAAAGCAATGATGGACTGTCCGACATCAACGCCCATGAGACCAAATTGTATTAATTGAGAAGAGAGGGTTTTCGGCTCATCATAGCTTTATCAAAGGACGCAAAGATGAGACAGAAACCCGTTCCCCAAACGTCTTCTGCGGAGAAGACGATCAAAGATATCCGTCGTGCCACGCGTAAACATTATTCGGCCGAGGATAAAATCCGTATTGTTCTGGAAGGTCTGCGCGGGGAAGACAGCATTGCTGCGATCTGCCGCCGCGAAGGGATTGCAGAGAGCCTGTATTATAGCTGGTCGAAGGAATTCCTTGAAGCTGGCAAGAAGCGCCTTGCAGGCGACACCGCCCGTTCTGCCACCAGCGACGAAGTAAAAGCGCTGCGTCGTGAAAGCCGTGACCTGAAGGAGGCATTAGCCGACGTCACCCTGGAAAACCGCCTGCTCAAAAAAAGCATGATCGGGGATGGGGGCGACGACGAATGAGATATCCCGCCACCGAAAAGCTTGAGATCATCCGGCTTGTGGAGCAGTCGCATTTGTCAGCCAGGCAAACTCTCGACAAGCTGGGCATTCCAAGGCCGACCTTCTATCGATGGTATAGTCGGTTCCTTGCCCACGGTGTCGAAGGACTGGAAGAGCGGACGTCCGCAGCTTCGCGGGTGTGGAATCGTATCCCTGACGATATCCGGGATCGCATCATCGCACTGGCGCTCGATCATGCCGACCTGTCACCGCGTGAACTGGCGGTGAAGTTCACTGATACGGAAAGTTATTTTGTATCAGAGGCTTCGGTCTATCGCTTACTCAAGGCTCACGACCTGATCACGTCGCCAGCCTATATTGTCATCAAGGCCAATGACGAGTTCAAGGACAAGACCACGAGGCCGAACGAGATGTGGCAAACCGACTTCACCTACCTGAAGGTCATCGGCTGGGGATGGTTTTACCTATCGACCATCCTCGACGATTATTCCCGTTACATCATCGCCTGGAAGCTGTGCACCAGCATGAAGGTGGATGACGTCACCGATACACTCGATCTTGCATTGGCCGCCTCAGGCTGTGACAAGGTCAAGGTTGAGCACCGGCCGCGTCTGCTGTCGGACAACGGTTCGTGTTACGTCGCCTCCGATCTCGGCGAATGGCTGGAGAAATACAAGATCGACCAGGTTCACGGCGCTCCCGGCCACCCGCAGACGCAAGGGAAAATCGAACGCTGGCACCAGACGCTGAAGAACCGCATCCTGCTTGAAAACTACTTCTTCAAGGAGGACCTCGAAGCCCAGATTGCAGCCTTCGTCGAGCATTACAATCATCGCCGTTACCATGAGAGCCTCGACAATCTCACTCCCGCCGACGTCTACTTCGGACGCGCACAGACCATCCTGCTCGAACGCGAAAGGATCAAACGAGACACCATCAGAAAACGCCGCTTGAACCACCAGGCCAAAGCCGCTTAAATCAAACCCCAAACCGAGCCGGAAACTCCAATCTTCAAAAACACAAATAGTCTCAAATCATTCGACGACGGACAGCGTCGCGATCCTTCTGAATGCCGGCGCGGCACTGACCTACACCGCACGCGTCTTTGATGCGATTGATAACCTTCCGTCGGCCTGACGGATCGGGTGGGGCCGAATAGTCGGCCTCACCCCCTGAAAAGAAGAAATGATGCGACCCTCGATCATTATTATTGGAGGAGGCCTTGCGGGATTGACTGCAGCGAGGCTTCTCCATCACGCCGGAATTAACTTCGAGCTTCTGGAGGCGAGAAATCGCCTCGGCGGACGCATCCTTTCTGCGGACGCGACCGGCGAGCCGTCGGCGAATGGATTCGATCTCGGCCCGTCCTGGTTCTGGCCCGCCATGCAGCCTGAATTGGCGAAGCTCGTCGCCGAGCTCGGACTTTCAATCTTCGCACAAAACAGCGAAGGCGACATCGTCTTCCAACGGACTGTTCATGAAAAGCCGCAGCGTTATCCCGGCATGCGCCAGGAACCGCCATCGATGCGGATCGCCGGGGGAACAGGCGCGCTGGTCACAGCGCTCGCGTCGCGCCTGCCCGCCGGCTGCCTTCATCTCGGATCTCGCGTGACCGATGTCAGGCTTGCCGATGAAATCGTCGAACTTCGCATCGTTGGCCCAGCAGGGGCCGAAAGGAGCTTGCGCGGCTCCCACGTCATTTTCGCACTGCCGCCGCGTCTGCTCGAGGCGACGATCGCCTTTACGCCGGCGCTCGACGCGCAAACGACCGAACGTTGGCGCAGCACACCGACATGGATGGCTCCGCAAGCCAAGTTTTTCGCACTCTACAAGCGGCCTTTCTGGCGGGAGACCGGTCTTTCCGGCGCGGCGCAAAGCCTGGTTGGGCCGCTCGTCGAAATCCATGACGCCACCACCGGTGACGGCGCCGCCGCCTTGTTCGGATTTATCGGCGTACCGGCTGAGCATCGCATCGCGGCTGGCCGTGATGCGATCATCGCAGCATCCGTTCGGCAACTGACGACATTGTTTGGGGCCGAAGCGGATACTCCGATCGCCACGCTTTTGAAGGACTGGGCGGCGGATCCGCTGACGGCAACGACCGCCGATCGGGTCGCAAGCGGGCACCCGCTTCCTGACAGGCGCTCATGGGTAGATGGTCGCTGGAGCAAGCACGTTCTGCTTGCCGGCAGCGAGACCAGCACGACCGAGCCTGGCTATCTGGCGGGGGCCGTCGAAGCGGCAGGTCGGGTGGTCGGTGAACTGATTGGCAGCCTGACCGAAACCCATGGTCGGCTGGACTGACGAGAAGGAAGGCGATGCAATGAATGAGACTTATCGAGTCATACAGGTGAAGACGCCCGGCGCTCTGGAACTTGCGGAGCGAGAGGTGCCGACGCCCGGTTCAGGTTACGTGCTGATCGCAGTCGAAGCCTGCGGGATCTGTGGCGCGGATGTGAGCGACATCGAGAATGCGGACCCTACGCTGCAACCGTCCAGGGTTCCTGGACATGAAGTCGTCGGGCGTATTGTCAATCTGGGTCCCGGCGTGCCGTCGATCTGGCGCGTCGGCCAACGTGTCGGTGTCGGACGGAAGGGCGGGCACTGCCTTGAATGCCAGGCATGCCGGAGCGGGCGGTTCCATCTTTGTCCCAACCAGCCGATCGTTGGCGCGAGTTGCGACGGTGGCTACGCCGAGATGATGATTGCCCGCGCAACCGGACTGGTCGCCATTCCCGAAGAACTCACCTCGGAAGAAGCTGCACCCATCCTGTGTGCTGGTATCGCCACCTTCAATGCACTTAAGAAATCCGGCGCCGAGGCCGGCGATACCGTCGCCATCTTCGGCTTGGGCGGCCTTGGCCACATGGCCGTACAATATGCACGCAAGATGGGATTCCGCGTCATCGCGATCGGCCGGGGCCAGCACATCGCGGCTGATGCGATGGAGCTTGGCGCACACCGCTATATCGATACCGAGAAGGAGGACGCGGCAGAAGCCCTGAAGACGCTCGGCGGCGCGAAGGCGATCGTGTCGACGCCGGTCCATGCAGCGCCGGTCGCAGCTCTCATGCCTGGCCTTGCACCGGAGGGACGCCTTGTCCTTCTGGGCGTCGGAAAGGAACCCTTGCCAGTTGCGATGGGCCCATTGATTGGAGGCGAGCGCGGGGTGATCGGCTCTATCACCGGTTCGCCGTATGAGAACGAACGAACGCTGGATTTCAGCGTGCTGACCGACGTCCGTCCCATGATCGAGACCATGCCGCTCGAAAAGGCGTTCGAAGCCTACACGAAGATGAAGTCCGGCGACGTAAAGTTCCGGATGGTGCTGACCATGGAGAATAACCGCTATGCGCATTCATGACGATCTGTCGCAACCCGTCATTGTCCATGCTGCGAAAATGAACTGGATCGCAAGCCCTGCGGCCGGCGTCGACCGGCGCATGCTGTTTCGCATCGGTGATGAGGTCGCTCGGGCCACCTCGATCGTACGCTATGCGCCAGGCAGCGCCTTCCCTCGTCATACCCATAGCGGCGGCGAAGAGATCGTCGTGCTCGAAGGCACGTTTCAGGACGAGCATGGCGACTATCCCGCCGGCAGCTATTTTCGCAATCCGCCCGGGACCTCGCATGTACCTGCCTCTCGGGAAGGCTGCACGATTTTTGTTCGTCTCTGGCAGTTCCGCGAAGGCGACAAGACCCAGATCGTTCGGCAGCCGGGCGAAGGTGAAAGAGCCGATGCCGCGCCAGGCGTATTGGCCAAGACAGTATTGTTCGACGATGGCCACGAGAAAGTGTTCCTTGAAGACTGGGCTTCAGGTTCGACTATTACGGTCGATAATCGACGCGGGTTGGAATTTCTCGTTGTCGCCGGAGGCATGATCATTGGAGACGAAACGCTTGAGCCCCAGAGTTGGGGTCGACTTCCAGCCGGCATGGCGCTAACGGCCAAGGTAGGGCCGCACGGTGTGCTGATCTGGATAAAGGATGCAGCTTTAATGCATCCGGATGTTTGCCAAATGCCATGAAGGAGGCCGTGGGCTATGCTGAACGACAATACTGATATCGCATCGCAGCCCTCGATCTTCGATGAGATCATCGATCGGACGAGCTCGAACTCGATGAAATGGGCCTACGCGCAAAAGATGTTGGCGCCTGACGAGGCTGCCGCCGAACCTTTGCCGATGTGGGTTGCCGACACCGACTTCAAGGCACCGCAAGCGGTCATCGACGCCCTTCATGAGGCTGTCGATCATGGCGTATTCGGCTATCCGGGTGGCGCGACGGAATCGTATCTGAAAGCGGTCATCGGCTGGCAGGGCAAACGCTTCGGCTGGAACGTCGACAAGAACTGGATCATCCAGACATCCGGCATCATCACGACGATCAAGACTGCGGTGCAGGCATTTTCAGCGCCAGGCGACACGGTGCTCGTCCAGCCGCCGGTATACGGACATTTTCATAATGACGTTCTATTGAACGGGCGTCATCTGGCATATGCACCGCTCGAATACATCGGTGACGGCTATCGCTTCGACCCGGCGATTTTCGAGGCAGCGATCCGACCGAACACCAAGCTGTTCATCTTGAGCCATCCACACAATCCGACCGGTAATGTTTGGTCAGAGGAAGAACTACGCACCATGGGTGAGATCTGCATGCGTAATGGCGTGCTGGTCATTTCCGACGAGATTCACGAGGACCTGATCCTCAATACGGGCAAACGGCACATTCCATTTGCCTCTCTGGGCAAAGCATTTGCTGCGAACAGCATCACCTGCACCGCGCCGAGCAAGACGTTCAATCTGCCTGGGCTGCAGAGTGCAAACGTTATTGTTCCTGACGCTCGTCTCCGCGATGAACTGCGTCGTCAATACGAGCGAAACGTCTTCGACCTGGTCAACGTCCTCGGCATGGTCGCGGCCGAAGCGGCTTACACCCATGGAGAGGAATGGCTCGAAGAGATGCTCGTCTACCTCAGAGCCAACCACGCCTGTTTTGCCAAAGCCATCATCCAGGCAGATTCCCGCATCAAGGTGTTACCGGCGGAGTCGCTCTACCTCGCCTGGATGGATTGCCGAGGGCTCGGCATGGGGCCGGAAGACCTGAACAGGTTCATGCTGACGAAGGCGCGTGTCTGGCTCGACAAAGGGCAGAAATTCGGCGCCGAGGGGCATGGCTTCATGCGCGTCAATCTAGGCTGCCCTCGTTCGACCGTGATAGATGCGGTCGCCCGAATTACCTCCGCCGTAGCACAGTTGCCCGATCTCGACACGCGCTCAGGCTGACCTCAGATTGCGCTGAGATCCGGGCTTGGGAAAAGCATAAAGGCGATTGTCCTCACGCGACGGTCGGGTCTCGTCGAGTGGCGTGCGCGAAGGTTCATGTCCCAGACGGTCGCCTTCAGCAGAGCGGGCGGCTTGCCTGACCGAGGTCAGCGCACGACGATCTTCGCGCCGGGCTTTACGCGAGCGTGAAGGTCTATGATGTCCTGATTGAGAAGGCGGATACAGCCGGCGGAGACGGACTTACCGATCGAAGACGGGTCGTTAGTACCATGGATACGGTAATAGGTGTCGACCCCATTCTGGTGCATGTAGAGCGCACGCGCGCCCATCGGATTGTGGGGACCTCCGGCAACGCCGCCAGCGTTACGCGCGTATTGCTTCGGATTGCGCTTGATCATGTTCTGTGTCGGGGTCCAGCGCGGCCATTTTGCTTTCCATGCAACCTCGGCCTCACCGCCCGGAAACGCGCGCGCCACAGGGCCGACGCCGACTGCATAGCGGATAGCCTTGTCATCGGGCAGCACGAAATAGAGATAACGCGCCGTCTGATCGACCACGATAGTTCCGGGTGCCTCGTCTGTCCGATAGTGGACGACCTGCCGTACATGCTCCAGCTTCATGCGGGTCGCATCCACGGCCGAAATGGTATGGCCGCCATCTTTTCTCGCGGCATACATTTCCGTCGGGTTACCTCCCACAGGCCAGATAGCTGATGCGGCTTCCGACTGCGTGTTTTCGAGCGGCGCGGCGACGGCCGCACCCGGTGCTTGCCAGCAAACCGCAAGTGCGACGGACGATGCGAGCGCAAGCGAAGTCGCGTGCTTGAATTTCAATATAGGCAAGGAACCCCCGATGACGATGTTCAACAGGGATGCGCATTGCCGGTGATTCTTAAGGCTGCCTTAAGCCGCGTCCAGAATAGCACTGGGAAACTTTGAAGCGATGACCACTTCTGTGCATTTCAGCGAACCCCACGCGGTCCTGCGACGGCCTGAGAGTCGGTTGGAAAAGAGCGGTCTTGACGCCGTTTGGAGGCTGGCTGATTTGGATTTGAAACTTATAGAGCGTCGCGCCTTACTTCGGACTTTGATGGGCTCGGTGACCCTGTTAGGAGCCGCGGCGCTGTCAGGATGCCAGACCGGCTTCCTGCCCGATGTCACTACCAAGGCAAATGCTCCAATTCCCCCGAAGCTGCTTGCCGACATCCGGAAGAAGAACATGTCCGTCGGCTCGCCGATCCTGTTGCGCGTGTTCAAGGTCGAAGCAGAGCTGGAGGTCTGGAAACAGGATCGCAAGGGCCGTTTCGCTCTTTTGAAAACTTATCCAATCTGCAAATGGTCGGGCGATCTCGGCCCGAAGATCGCCGAAGGCGACCGGCAGACACCTGAGGGCTTCTACGACATTAGGCCCGGTCAGATGAACCCGGACTCGGAATACTACCTTTCCTTCAATCTCGGCTTCCCGAATGCCTTTGATCGTGCCCATGGGCGCACCGGCACGCATCTCATGGTGCATGGTGATTGTTCGTCCCAGGGCTGCTACGCGATGACCGACGCGCAAATCCTCGAAATCTTCGCGCTCGGCCGGGAATCGTTTTCCGGTGGACAGAGGTCGTTTCAGGTGCAGGCTTATCCATTCCGTATGACGCCTACGAACCTGGCCCGGCATCGCAACAGTCCGCACCTGCCTTTCTGGCGCATGCTGAAGGAAGGCAACGACCATTTCGAGGTCACGCGCCGCCAGCCCAAGGTCGATGTTTGCGACAAGCGCTATGTGTTCAACGCGATCGGACCTGGAGATGGGACTACACCGATGAACTTCGATCCGCTTGATTCATGCCCGGCCTATGAAGTGCCGCAGGCTATCGCTCAAGAAGTGCGGAAAAAGCAGCGTTCCGATGATCAGGAGTTCGAGCGGCTCGTCGCACAGGGTGCAGAGACAGCTCCCATCAAGAGCGGTCGCGATGGTGGCATGCACTCCTTCTGGGTAGATAAGTTGCGGCCCCGCGAAATCGTCGATCAGCACGGCAACCTTAAGCTGGTTGTCGACGGGACCAATGCAGCTCCGTTTAACGCCTACAAGTCTCCCACAAGACCGTAATGATAGGGATTCTGGCGGCAGTTTGAGCCCGGCCATCGTTGACCTGCCCGATCGCTATCTATTTTGTCCGAATTTCCATCGTCAGCAATCGCAGGCCGAGCCCGATCAGGACCGCGCCAGTCAGGCGCTCTTGCCAAAGCGTCAACCGCCGCCATCGTTCAAGCGCCTGGCCTAGAGCTGCGGCCGAGAGAGCAATGATCGTCTCGACGGCAAGCGCGACGAGCTTGAGCGTGATGCCAAGTACGATCAGTTGCAGCGTCACGGAACCGCGTTGGTGATCGACGAATTGCGGAAGAAACGCCAGCAGGAATACGACTACCTTTGGGTTTGTCAGGCTTGCGACAAAACCGTCGCCAAGCGAAGCCAGGCAGCTGCGCGCCGCGCCAGAGGAGTGCCTTGCGGAATATCCCGCTGCCATTCTGATCAGCTTGATGCCCCGCCAGATCAGATAGGCCGCTCCAGCGTAGCGCAGAACGTCGAATGCCAAGGGGAATGAGCGAACCAACGAGGCAACGCCGAGGGCAAGAAGCGGCACCTGAACGACGCCGGCCAAGGTGAAGCCGAAGGCGGTCAACCATGCCGACTTCCAACCTTGGCTCAAGCCCCTGCTGACCAGCAGGGCCATGTCTGGACCGGGCGTGACGCTTAATACGAGTGCGGCGAAGATAAAAGTCACGAAGGTGGTCGCATCCGGCATATCGTTTAGCTCTCCCCGGATCGGCTATGGACGATCACCCCACCATGAGGTGGCTCATGGACGGATCCGCGATGACGACGATCCCGCTTCCTTCGCGCACATTCTCGGCAAGGTGGATCACATCCTGATTTATCATGCGGATACATCCGGACGACACAGCCCGGCCGATGGTCCAGAACTCCGGGTTGCCATGAATGCGGTAGATCGTATCCCGGTTGCCCTCATGGATGTAGAGCGCGCGTGCCCCCAGAGGATTGTTCAGCCCCGGGGCCATGCCGCCGTTCGCGATGCTGACCGGTTCGAGCTCCGGCTGGCGGGCAACCATCTCGTCGGGCGGATTCCATCGCGGCCATGCTCGCTTGTAGGCGATGTGGCGGCCTCGGCCGGCCCAGGAAAAGCCGTCCCTACCGACACCGACGCCGTATCGGGTCGCACGACCGTAGGGCTGGATGTGGTAAAGATATCGGTTGGGTGTATCGACAACCACGGTGCCGACCTTTTCATCGGTCGGATAGTCTACCTCAGTGCGCCACCACTTAGGATCGACCTTGGAAACATCGACTTCCGGGATGGGAAACTGCTCGTTGGGCATGGCGTAGTACATGGGGGGCGTTGCCAGGCGTGGAGTTTCAACCTGCGCAACGGGCTGCGGCTGTCTCGCTGTGGTGGTACAGCCAGCCAGGGCGAATGCTCCAGCCCCAGCAAGAAAAGTGCGCCGGGCAATGGCGCCGGAGGGCCGACTCTGCGAACTCAAAACATGTCCTCGTATTTTCCCGTTGAATATTCGCAGGACACCGGGTCAACCTTAAGCCCACCTTAAGGCAAAAAGGATCGATCGCCGCATCACGGAGAACTGAGAGGAATGGGGTTGAGCTTGAGTACACGAGGCATTTGGCGAGATATCGCCTGTTCTAGCGAAGACGCTCATGCTCGTCGTTTCGTTTTACGATCGCTGTCAAAAAGCTTTGCGGCGCTTCTATTTGTCGCTGTTTCTACCATTGGCGCGAATGCCGCGTGCAACACCGTCAATCCCCTCACGGTACCCCTGCCCGATCCCGCTTCCGGCCGTCGATATGAGATCTACGTCAGTCTTCCGGACGGCTACGCCGCTAATCCGAGCAAAAGCTATCCGCTGCTCATTCTGGCAGATGGTGGCCGCGCCTTTCCCAAGCTCAGTTGCGATGTCCGCGCCCTTGCCAAAAGCGGCGCTATCGGCGAGGAGCCGGTCGTCGTCGGGCTTTCCTACGCGATCGGCGAGGATTTGGAGGACAGCCGGCGACGGGACTACACACCTGTCGCGGATGGTCCGACAAGCAGGGTCTATGGCGGCGCGGCAGCTTACCAAACCTATCTGCGCAACGTCGTCCTTCCCCATGTCGGGCGTCACTACCGGACTGATCCCGCGCGCCGCGTGTTCTGGGGCCATTCCTATGGTGGACTGCTCGGCGCACATATCCTCCTCACGGAACCCGGTCTATTCCAGACCTACCTTATCGGAAGCCCTTCGCTCTGGTTTGCCAATCACGCCATTTACGGTTTCGATGAGGCATACGCGAAACGAAACAAACAGCTGGATGCGACCGTGATTCTCTACGTAGGCGGATTAGAAATCTCCCGCTACGATCCTTCCCGGAAAGGCAACACGCGCGATATGGTTGCAGGCGTTCAGGCGTTCGTGTCGCGGCTGTCTGCGCATGGCTATAGCGGCTTGCAGCTGCGTTCCTCCGTCATCGCGGGAACGGATCATCGCAGCTCGGTGCGTCCAGGCTTTGCCTGGGCTTTGACGCAGGCACTAGCTTTGCACGCGATCGCGGGTCGATAGTTTTCGACCCTTAAGCCTGCCTTAAGGCCGGACCTCACGTTGCGGCGTCGCAACGGAGAGCAAAGCATGGCACTTTCTACCAGCACGACGTCCCCCGCCGGTACGCATGGCGATCGAGATTCTGAGTTTCTCGACCTTGCTCACAGCTGCGGGGCTCAACTGCCGACAAGGCGACAGTTCCTGATGACGGGCTTCGCGGTTTCAGCCACCGTAGGCTGGCCCGCCCATGCGCAGGCTGCGCAATTGACCGTCACGAACCTCGACGACTTCCGCAGCGCGCTGTCCCAGATCGCACCGACGTATAAGGCAGCCCTCATCGACATTGGGGCGGAATGGTGCGCCTTCTGCAAGACGATCGACCAACAGATCTTGCCCGACCCGAATGTCCGCCGTGCAATGGCAGCTGTCGCGCTGATCAAAGTCGATGTCACGAAGATGGACCAGGCGAGCCGCGATCTTCTGCGATACCTGCGCGCGGATGGCCCTCCAACGCTTTTTATCATCCAGACCGCGAGTGGGCGAGAATTTTCGGGCACCAGATCGGTCGGAGCCTTTAGAGCAGGCGACCTCGTAAGGCGACTGCGCCCATTCGCTTGAGTAAGGTGCCAAGGTCTTCGGTCGGCCATTGATTGAAATCAATGTGTCACAGAGCTCAATTAGGATAATTACATAGTTAAAGAATCTGTTGGAATGTGTCGTGAAACTATTGGTTAAACTCGCATTGGTTGGCGTTGCCGGTTTGGCGTTCGCCTACGCAACCGCTCTCTCAACCCCTTACTGGTTCAAACCCAAGAAAGAGGCGCAGGTCGATATAAAAGACCCGGGCCTCATGGGGAAAGGCGAATATCTTGCGCATGCAGGTGACTGTATCGCCTGCCACACAGCCCCAGGCGGCAAGCCTTTCGCCGGGGGTCTCGGAATGCAGACACCGATGGGCACGATCTATTCAACCAACATCACGCCGGAAAGCACGACGGGTATTGGCGCCTACAGCTACGGAGATTTCGAGCGAGCGGTGCGTAAGGGCATCCGGCCGGATGGAACGCATCTCTACCCCGCGATGCCCTATGTGTCCTATGCCGTCGTCCGCGACGACGACATCAAGGCGCTTTACGCCTACTTCATGTCGAGCGTCGAAGCGGTGCGCCAGAATAACCAGCCAACGACTATGCCGTGGCCCCTCAGCATGCGCTGGCCGCTTGCCTGGTGGCAGCTTGCTTTTGCTCAGCCTCGCGAGTTCGCTTCAGTTACCACCGATCCGCAGCTTGAGCGTGGCGCCTATCTCGTCGAGGGGCTTGCTCATTGCGGTGCCTGCCATACCCCGCGCGGAATCGCGTTTCAGGAAACAGCGATGGCTGACGGCAACAACAGTGGATTCCTCTCAGGGTCAGTCCTTGAAGGCTGGTACGCCAAGAACCTACGCGGCGAGGATACGGGTCTGTCGACATGGACAACGGCCGAGATCGTCGACTTCCTGAAAACAGGGCGTAACGACAAGACGGCTGCGTTCGGCTCAATGGCCGATGTCGTCGAGCACTCGACTCAGCACCTGTCAAACGACGACCTGACGGCGATTGCGACTTACCTGAAATCCCTGAAGCCTCGCGACGGCCGCAGCCCAACCTGGCAACCGAAGGACGATCTCACCACCGCGGCGCTGAAAGCCGGCGATTTAAGCGCACCCGGGGCCTCCTCCTATGCCGAGCATTGCGCCATCTGTCATCGGATGGACGGCAAGGGCGCACCACGCGTCTATCCGGCGCTCGCAGGGAACTCGATGGTGTTCGCCGACGACCCAAGCTCACTTATTCAGGTGACGCTGGCCGGCGGGCGTATGCCCAAGACGCCGCACGATACGATGGCCTTCACGATGCCGGCTTTTGCAAACCTGACCAACCGGGAGGTTGCAGAGGTTCTCAATTTCATCCGCAACGGCTGGGGCAACCATGGCAGTGAGATCACGGAAGCGGACATCTCGCGCATGCGCCACGAGATTGCACGCAAGCCGAAGCATTACGTGCCGGGAGAACAAAAATGAAGAAGCGCTCCCTTATCCTGACCGGCGTCGCAATCGTGGCCGTCGCCGCGACAGCCGGGGCATTTGCAGTGATGCACGAGCCTGTTTTGGACGCGCCGGCTGTGAACGCGATCGCGGTGCTGGATGCCAATAACAAGCGGATCGGCGACTATCGCATTCCAGCAGACAAGACGATTGCAGAGCAGCCGAACGCGGAAGCCGTCTTGCTCGGCCAGCGGCTTCTCAATGAAACCGCACGCCTGCTGCCGGACAATGTCGGAAACGGTCTAAACTGCAACTCGTGCCACATGGCGCAAGGCAAGATGTCGGACGCCAATCCGTACATCAACACGACCAATAGCTATCCCTCGTTTAACCCCCGCGCCAATCGGGAGGTTGATCTGAGCATGCGCATCAACGGCTGTTTCCAGCGGTCGATGAACGGCAAGCCGTTAGGTATCGAAAGCACCGAAATGCATGCCATGCTCGCCTATATGGACTGGCTGCGCCAAGGTGTAGTCAAGGACAACAGAGCTGCCGTGCGCAACGCAGGCCCGATCGACGAAACGCTTGTACCTGACCCTGTACGGGGCAGCACGATCTACGCGGCCCAGTGCGCGTCCTGTCACGGTGTAAACGGGCAAGGCATGAAGGACCAGGCCGGCGACTACATTTTCCCGCCGCTATGGGGCGATGAATCGTTCAATATCGGCGCGGGTCTCGCACGTACCTACAAGGCGGCCCAGTTCGTTAAATACGCGATGCCGCCTGCCATGCATCTGGAGCCGCCGCTTGGAGCCGGAGGCGTCCTGTCCGATCAGGACGCCGTTGACGTGGCGGAGTTCTTCACCCACATGCCCCGGCCAGACTTTGCCGGCAAGGCAAACGACTGGAAAGGCGTCAAGAAGCCGAAGGATGCAAGATACTGATCGAGCCTTGTGTTGGTTGGTGCGGTAAGGTGAATGCGCCAAGCGCATCTCAGACGTCTTGGAAACGGCGGCTGAGATGAAGGCGATGAAAAACTATGCCCCATTTCGGCGCGCGCTAGCTCGCCGATGCGGTTCGATGTGAGGTAGGACTTCGTACCCACATTCCGGACGGGCTATCCCGTCGCATTCGAATTTGCTTCCAAGCTCGCAACGATTGCGCCGGTCGTCCCCTCGGCCAGACTTGACCGATTTAAGTCACAGGTTCCGGATCCGAATCCGTGGATACCGCGCTGAAGATCAGCAATCGTCTACAAACGGCACACCGAAGCCGCGTTACGACGATGAACTGCTTTAATTCACTGACAGCATTAGGGTTTGCAGTATTTTCCAATCATGTTGCGTTCCTTTTGCAGTTCCCCGGTCCTGGAAGTTTGAATCTAGGCGCGGAATTTTGCCTGGATGAATTCGAAGGCTTTAGCCGTGAATTCCTTCGGCGCAGCTACTGCGGGATCCTGCTCCGCCTCGACGACGAGCCATCCGACGTAACCGCTGTCCTTGACAAACTGGATGATGGGATCGAAGTCGACGACACCGTCACCGGGAACCGTGAACATGCCGTTGCGCACGCCGTCATTAAAACTCAGGTCCCTCGACTGCACATCGGCGCGGATTGCCTTGCGAACGTCCTTCAGATGGATATGGACGATGCGGTCGCCGAACCGCTCGATCAGTTTTGCATAGTCGAACCCTGCCGCAGCCGCGTGTCCGGTATCGAGCAGAAGACCAGCCTCCGGTCCCGCCGCGCCGATGATGTCGGAGATCTCGTCGAATGTTTCCGCAACCATAATGAGGTGGTGGTGGTATGCCAGCTTGAGGCCGTAGGTGTCGGTGAGACGCTTGCCAAAATCCGTCAGTCGGGAGGCGTAGGCAGCCCGTTCTGCAGTCGGCATCATCAGACGGCGTGACATCGGCTCGTCGAGAGGCGACCCCGGAGTCATCATCGCGACCTCGCCGTATACGAGAACGCTGCACCCCATGGCTTTGAGAAGCTCGGCGTGCGCCGCGACCGAAGTCATTTCCTCGTCAACCGACTTCTCAGCCAGCTGGCCGGAGTGCCAGCCGGATGCGAGAGCGAGGCCGTTCCTTTCAAGCAAAGGCTTCAGGACTGCCGCATCGCGGGGAAACTTTCTTCCGAGTTCCACGCCAGCGTAGCCGTTGGCGGCAGCATCACTGAAGCAAGTGTCGAGGGAAATGTCGGCACCGAGATCCTCTAGGACATCGTTCGCCCATGACAGCGGGCTTACGGCCAAGCGTGCTTTCGAGTGCGGCAGGGTTGATTGCTGGCTCATTGAATCTTCTTTCATTCTGCTGACTTATTGAAGCGTCGGTTGCGGCGGGCTACGCCGCCTACAGTTCTCCGGTCAGAAACTGGGCGCGACCGCGGCCGAAGGACCAGTCTTCGTCGGTGTTCTGGGTGAACGAGACCATCACGTCCGTCGGAGCGGTACCGCATCGTTCCTGCAGCGCGGAGCAAAGAGTTTCGTAGAAGGTCGTCTTCTCTCCGGTCGACCTCGGACGAGTGACAACTTCGACCATCACGAAGCGGTCGGTGCGTGGAATGTCGAGCCCGGTATCGAGAGCTAGAAGATGGCTTGGCTCGTGCTCGTTCAGTATCTGGTAGCGATCCCGCTCCGGAACTTTGAAAGACTGAACCATTGCGTCATGGGCGGCATCGAGCAGAGTGTCGATCTGCTCGGGACTGCGACCTCGGTAGATGTGGAATTTCATCAGTGGCATTGATCTGTCCTCGAACCTGGTTGTCGTTGATTTCCGTCGACCGTCAGGCGTCGCGTTTCATGATCCATTCGACCTCGGGCGCGGGAATGAAGCGCCAATTTCTCAAGGGTCCGGCCATGACGTTGAGGTAGTACATCTCGAAGCCGTAGGGCGCGCCGCACGGATGATGGCCGCGCGGAACGAGGACCACGTCCCCGTCGGACACGGCCATGGTCTCGTCCAGTTTTCCATCATCGGTATAGACGCGCTGGATTCCGAAGCCCTCGCCCGGATTAATCCGGTGGTAGTAGGTCTCCTCGAGGTAGGTGATCCGAGGAAAATCGTCCTCATCATGCCTATGCGATGGATAGCTCGACCAATGGCCGGGCGGGGTGAACACCTCGGTCACGAGAAGGCTGTCGCAGTAATCCTCGTGTTCCATCGCGATGTTGTTGATGTAACGGGTGTTCGTTCCTTTACCGCGTTCCGTAAGCGAGATGCCATCCGGACCGATGCGCCGCGCTTCGTGACCACCCTTGCCCGGTGCGGCGCAGATCGCGATCGTGCAGTCCGTTTCCGCCAGTGCGCTCCACTCGCGGCCGTTCGGTACGTAGAGGCAATGAGGCGGCGTCTTCTCGAAAACATTCATCCGATCGCCGAGAACACCCCATTCCTGCCCGGCGGCCGTGATCGCAGCCTTGCCCTCGACCATGACGAGAATGACCTCGTTCGTTCCCGTCTGCTCGGAAACGCCCTCGCCTGCTCGCAGTCTGTAGAGTGAGAAGCCGACGTATCGCCAGCCAGCCGATTGAGGAGTGATTTCATGAACCTTGCCATGGCTTCCAAACGGCTTGCGCAGAAGATTGCTCATCAGGGTCTCCCTCAGTTCACCAGGTTCTGCAGGCTCATGCTCTGCAGATACTTCGCGCGCGCCGCCTCGGACTTTTCCGTACGCCCGACTTCAGGCACCGCCACATCCCACCAGAAGCCGCCACCAGCTTCACCGGGGCCGGGATTCGGATCCGTGTCGATGACGATCACCGTCGGGCGATCCCGCCCGCGCGCATTCGCGATCTGCGCTTCCAGGTCCGCAGTGTCCTTTGCCTTGATCGCATACGCGCCCATCGAGGCCGCGTGTGCGACGAAGTCGATCTCTGGCTGCGCCTCGACGTTGCAGTCCTTGTAGAGGTTGTTGAATTCCTCGCCACCGCAGTGGATCTGCAGTCGGTTGATGCAGCCGTAGCCACGATTGTCGGTCAGCACGACCGTGAACGGGATCCGGCGCATGACTGCGGTCGCGAGTTCGGAATTCGCCATCATGTAGCTGCCGTCGCCGACGAA
This sequence comes from Brucella grignonensis, assembly GCF_002252505.1. Classification (GTDB taxonomy): domain Bacteria; phylum Pseudomonadota; class Alphaproteobacteria; order Rhizobiales; family Rhizobiaceae; genus Brucella; species Brucella grignonensis. The sequence goes on from NZ_NNRL01000143.1 coordinate 116,905, forward strand.
GCAGACGATCTCGCGATCCGGCATCGCCAGTTTGATGCCTAGTGCTCCGGCAAGCTCGTAGCCCATGCAGGAGTACCCGTATTCCATGTGATAGCCGCCCTGAGCGGGCTGCCAAAGGAGCTTCAGCGCGCCGGGCATCGTGCCAGCAGCGCACATCGCTATCGTCCTGTCGGTCGAGATCCGCTGCACCGCACCGATCACCTCAGCATCGGTGGGCAGATATCCTTGCAGCTTGCCCTGCGGCGCCGCGCAGTGCGCATCAACTTTCGACAGCCACCTGGTTCTCGATTCCGGATTGAAGGACGATGCCTTGTAGGAACCGAGACGGTTCGAGAGCTCCTCCAATGCGACCCGCGCATCCGCGATGAGACCGACGGCGCCATGCTTTTCCGCGTCGTAGGGCTGGGTGTTGATAGATACGAGCCTACGGCCCTGCTTGCCGAACAGCGACCACGAACCAGTGGTGAAATCCTGGAACCGGGTTCCAACGCCTACAACGAGATCCGCGGCGGCGCAGAGTTCGTTCGCCGCGGCCGAGCCATCCACGCCCGCCGCCCCGAAATTCATCGGATGCGACTGCGCGAGTGCTGACTTGCCCGCCTGCGTCTCTACGACGGGGATACCATGGCGCACCGCGAAATCGGCCAGCGTCTTTTCGGCTTCGGAATAGATCACCCCGCCGCCGCAGACGATGACCGGGCTGGTGGAGTTGTGAATGAGATCGACGACATCATCCAGGTCTCGCCGATCGGGTTCCGGGCGGCGTATCCGCCAGACCTTCGGCTCGAAGAATTCGACTGGATAGTCATAGGCCTCGGCTTGGACGTCCTGGCAGAAGGCAAGCGTCACGGGACCGCAGTTGGCAGGATCGGTCATCACGCGGATGGCGCGCGGAAGCGCCGTCAGCAATTGCTCCGGTCGATGGATGCGGTCGAAATACTTGCTGACAGGTCTCAGGCAGTCGTTCGCCGACAGACTGCCGTCCTCGAAATCCTCGACCTGCTGGAGAACCGGGTCGGGGCGGCGGTTCGCGAACACGTCGCCTGGGATGAACAGGACCGGGAGGCGGTTAACGTGAGCAAGTGCAGCTGCGGTGACCAGGTTAGTAGCGCCAGGACCGATCGACGATGTGATGGCATGGGCACGCCGACGCTTCTTTGCCTTGGCGTAGGCAATCGCGGTGTGCGCCATGGTCTGCTCGTTCTGGCCTCGCCACGTCGGAAGTGCATCGCCAATACCTTCGAGAGCTTCGCCAAGTCCCGCCACGTTGCCATGTCCGAAGATCGCCCAGACCCCCTCGATGAAGCGTTCGCCTTCCTCGGTCATCTGCACGGAAAGAAATCGAACCATGGCCTGCGCCGCAGTCAAACGGATGGTGGTCATATCAGTTTCCTTTCGCGGCGCTGCGCGCCTTGTCCCAGATGCCGCAGAGGCGCTCGAAGCGAGACGCCATGTCGGCGACAGCGGCTTCATCGGAGAGGTCACGCTTCATCCATGCTCGTGCCACGTCACCGAAGATCGTCCGGCCCACGGCAAAGCCCTTCACCAGTTCGAAGGCCGCGGCCACCTGGAACGACACGGACAGCTCAGCTTCCGGAGCATCGAGGCCGAGGACCACGATCCCGCGCGTGTTGCTGTCGTTACGCTCGATCGCGGCTATTGTGTTCTTCCATGCCGCAATCGTTTTCATCGGCTCGAGCTTCCACCAGTCGGGGTAGACGCCGATATCGTAGAACTGCTGGATCAAGACGGCGCTCGTGTCGTCGTCTACGGATGAAACCTTCGAGGGAATGATCTCCAGCAGGAATTCGAGGCCATTTCGACGCGAGGATTCATACAGCTTTTTGACAGTCTCTTCCTGGTTGGCACGCTGCTGGGCACTGTCCGACGGGTGGCAGAAGCAGAGGACCTTGACCACGTTGTCGCGAGCCCATTCTTCGAGGCCGCCGCAGTCGAGACCGAGTTCCGGCTCCAGCGTCAATGGCCGCGATCCCGGCCATTCGCAGGGACGACCGACCCAAAGCCCTGTGCCAGCAGCCGCATGCAATGCCCGCCGACCGATGCGGTTGTCGCATAGGATGCCGTATCCGGCTCTGCCATTCTGGACACGCTGCGCCGCCTGAAGGCAGAGAAGCTTGAAATCACCGCCGCGCTGCAATGTGTAGCCCGGCATTTCCTCCAGCTGCATACGATGATCGAAGGCGAAGACGTGCATGCTCGACCAGTCGCCGCTCCGGTTGGTCGACCAGTGGATTTGCTCCAACTCCTGGTCGTTGCGCAGGTCGGGGCGCTTCACGCCGCGCGTCAGGAAAAACTGGAGTTCCTTGAGACTGGGGTAAGCCGGCGTGCAGCCATGACGACTGACGGCGAATGCACCGCAGGCATTTGCGTATTCGAGCGCCTGCGGCCAGGTTTCGCCATCCAGCCAGCCTTTCAGGAGACCGGAGAAGAAACCATCCCCGGCGCCCAGCACGTTGAACACCTCGATCGGGAACCCGGGTCCCGACTGTGCAGCGTCGAGACTATCGGGCACCCAGTCTTCGATGGCAACTGCCCCCAAAGCTCCGCGTTTGCAGATCAAAGTTGCGTCGGAGGCATTGCGAACGGCCCGCAACGCATCGACGGTGTTGGTCGATCCGCCAGCAATATGGAATTCTTCCTCAGTGCCGACGATCAGATCGAAGAGATGCAACGTGGATTGCAGCTTGTCGGTCACAGCCCTGCTCTCGACGAACCTGCTTTCTCCGTCGCCATGTCCGGCCACACCCCAGAGGTTGGGACGATAGTCAATATCGAGCGCAGTCTTCACACCGTGCTTGCGGGCAAGCTTCAGCGCCTTCATCACTGCGGTTTCCGTACGTGGATGAGAAAGATGCGTCCCCGTCACTACCAGAGCTCGAGCGCTTGCAACAAAGTCTTCGTCAATGTCTTCTTCGGAAAGCGCCATGTCGGCACAGTTTTCCCGATAGAAGATCAACGGGAACTGGTTCTCGTCGCGGATGCCGAGAAGGACAAGGGCAGTCAGCCGCTCCGGATCAGTTGCGACGCCGCGTGTGTCGACGCCTTCGCGGGCAAGCTGTTCGCGGATGAACCGCCCCATGTGCTCGTTCCCGACGCGGGTGATGACGGCACTCTTCAGTCCAAGACGGGCGGCACCGCAGGCAATGTTGGTCGGGCTGCCACCGATGTATTTCCGAAACGACCCCATGTCTTCAAGGCGGCCGCCGACCTGAGCGCCATAGAGATCGACGGAGCTGCGTCCGATCGTGATCACATCCAGGTTCTTATTCATGAGCGTTTCCAATTTCTGCGAGGTTGACCGACCGCTATCTGTAAAGATCCGGTCGCGAGAGGAGTTTGATGCGCACGGCCTGGCCATCAGTCTCCTGCGCGCGAATGCAGGCATCGGCCGTTAAGGCCGCGACATAGCCGTCCCACGAGCTTGGTCCGGTGGCGGAGCCTGACGAGGCCGCATTGATGAAAGCCTGAAGCTCGACGTCGTAGCTTGCGACGAAGCGATCCTTCCAGTCGGTCAGGATCGTGGTCTGCAGCTTGGCATCCAGCCGCATTTGAATGGCCATGGGTTCGGGCAGCCGGGCAGTGCCTTCTTCGCCGACGACTTCGCACTGGATGTCGTAGCCGTAGTGGCAGTTGACGAAGATCTCGACGTCGATAACGGCGCCCTTGGCGGTTTCCAGCAGCACGATCTGAGGATCGCGCAGGTTCGCGTGGCTTCTGGCCGCAGCCCTTGGGAAGATCACCCGTGCGGAAACATAGTCATCGTCAAGCAACCAGCGAAGCACATCGATCTCGTGGATCAGCGTCTCGTGGATTGCCATCGGGGTTACATACTGATTGGGAACAGACTGGTTGCGGTGGGCAGCGTGCACCATGATCGGCGCGCCGATCTGCCGGATGGCGTTCTTCAGGGCCACGTACCCTTCGTCGTAGCGCCGCATGAAACCGATCTGTAGCAAACGCCTCCCGTGTGCCACTTCAGCGTCTACGACCCGTCGCGCCCCTTCCGCGGTATGGGCGAGCGGCTTCTCGCAGAAGCAGGGTTTTCCCGCAGCGATGACACGGAGCGCATAGTGTTCGTGGGTTGCCCCCAGAGATGTGATCAGAACGGCGTCCACATCGGCGGAATCGATTAGTTCTTCGCCTGTGTCGAAGACGATCGCATCGGGTGCGATGGACGATTTGACAGCTTCTGCCGAATGCCTGTGAACATCATTCAGCGCGACGATCTTCGCGCCAGCGAGAACCTGATTGATACGGCGAGCGTGGTCGCGTCCGATCGCGCCCGTTCCGATAACCCCGATGCGCAAGACCATCGCCAGGTGTCCTTATCCGTTTGCGGCCGATAATCGCGACCTTGAATTCGATCCGGCGGGAATGCCGTGGCCTTCCCGCCGTCGACAACTTTAAGCGATGCGAACGGGCTGCTTCTTCGAGACGGACTCGATTGCGCCGAGTGCGATAGCCAAAGCGTTACGTGCGTCGATGCCCGTCGGCGCGTTGCCGATACTGCCTTCGCGCACGGCGTTCACGAAGGAGGCGAGCTGCTCGGTGTAGCCCTGAACGAAGTGATCGGTGTCGCGGCGCCACGTATCATTGGAGACGCCGTCCTTGTCGAACAGCGTCATGCTGGAGCGGCGGACATCGCCCATGGAGACCATGCCACCGGAGCCGAAAACTTCGCCGCGGATGTCGTAGCCGTACATGGCGCAGAAGTTCGCCTCGGCGACTGCAATGGAACCGTTGTCGAAGCGGATGTTGACGACAGCCGTGTCGAGGAAGCCCTTCTCGCGAGCGTCTGGACGCACCAAGGCATCGGCCATGGCAAAGACTTCGACGGGCTTCGCACCGGGGTTCAGCCAAAGGAGCGTATCGAAGTCATGGATCAGCGTTTCGTAGAAGATGGTCCAGAGCGGGATCTTGTCCGGATCGGCGCCGAAGGGACCCGGATCGCGGGTGAGCGAGCGGATAAGCTGCACCGCACCGACCTTCCCCGCGTCGATGGCGGCACGGCCTTCGGCGAAAGCCTGGTCCCAGCGGCGGTTGAACCCCACCTGCAACGGCACGCCCGCAGCCTTGGCGGCGGCGATGCCGCGGTCGGCGTCTTCGAGCGTCAGTGCCATCGGCTTTTCGCAGAAGATCGCCTTGCCAGCTTCGGCGGCCTGCACCAGGACGTTGGTGTGGAAGCGAGCGGGGGTCGCGATGATCACGGCGTCGAGACCCGGCTGGGCGAGCATCTCGGCGACGTCGGTGTAGGATGCGTCGACGCCGAGCTTGTCTGCGAGTTTGGCGGCCGCGCTGGGTGCCGGGTCGGCGACAGCTACGAGTTCGGCGTCGACGATACGCTTGGCGAGGCTCTCGCCGTGGAAGGAGCCGATGCGGCCCGCACCGATGAGACCTACGTTGACAGTTTTGACCTTGGCCATGACTTGTGTCCTGTGAAGTGGATTAGAGAGTGAATGCTTCGCGGAAGGCGACGAGCGCGGCGTCGGAATCTCCGGCGGCCCACGCTTCCATTCCGATCGGGCCGGAATAACCCATGTTAGCGAGTGCCTCGGCGACACCCTTCCAGTTGACTTCGCCCGTGCCCGGCTCGCAGCGGCCCGGAACGTCCGCGACCTGGATCTCTCCGATCCACGGTAGCGACTTGCGGCACAGCTCGATCAGGTTCCCCTCACCAATCTGGGCGTGATAGAGGTCAAGGTTCAGCCTGAGGCGGGGATGGTTGATGTCGGAAACGAGAGCCAGCGTGTCTTCGGCGCGGCCGAACGGTACGCCCGGGTGGTCGACGGGCAAATTGAGGTTCTCGAGGGTGAAGACGACGTTTTCCTCTTCCGCCATATCGACGATCCGGCGGAGGGTGTCACGAGCCTTCAGCCACATTGCACCCGTTACAACCTCGATCGGCTGAACCGGAAGGCCGCGGTCGCCTAGACCAGTGCCATGCAGGTTGAGCCGCTGAACGCCCAGACGCTTGCCGACCTGCGCAGTCTCGCGAGCGGTCTTCAGCAATTGGTCGGCGCCCTCGTTGTCAGTAAGGCGACCCGTGAGGTAGCCGTTCATGATGGTGAAGGTCGCGCCAGTCGCCTCGAGCTTGGCGAGGTCGTGTTCCGGCCAGTTCCAGAGGCCGACACCGAAACCAAGCTCCTTCAGGCGCGACGCGCGCCATTCGATCGGCTTGTCCCGCCATAGCATTTCGGCGCATGCGGCGAGAGGAAACGGGGATTGATAGGCATGGCTCATTGGGATTTTCCCTGTTCAATGGGTATGAGTGTCCTGTGGCCGGCGCGTAAGCACCGGACCCAATTCGTGTGAGCTGAGAATTGTCAGATCGTTCCGCCGAGTTCCTCGGAGAGCGACTGAAGTTCCTTGCCGCCAGCCATCAAGTTTTGAAGGCCGTCAAGGTTGATCTCGTCCTTGGCGAACGTGCCGAGCGTTTTGCCGCGATTGAGCGCGGTGAAGCGATTACCCACGGCATACGCATGACGGACGTTATGGGTGATGAAGATCACACCCAGTCCGTTATTACGGACCTGATCGATGTACTTCAGCACCATCGAGGTCTGCGCCACACCCAGAGCGGATGTGGGTTCGTCAAGGATGAGAACTTTGGCCCCGAAATAAACCGCGCGGGCGATTGCCACGCATTGGCGCTCGCCGCCGGACAGTGTGCCGACCGCCTGACCCGGCTCGCGAACGTCGATGCCGATTTTGCGCATCTCCTCGCTCGTAACCCGGTCCGCGAATTCCATGTCCATGTATTTGAATGGGCCGAAGCCTTTAAGTGGCTCGCGACCCATGAAGAAATTGCGCGTCACAGACATCAGCGGGATCATCGCCAAATCCTGGTAGACAGTCGCAATTCCGGCATCAAGTGCCCCGCGTGGACCGTTAAAGGGGTGTGGCTTGCCCTCGATTAGGAAGTCCCCGGCGGTTGGTTTATACACGCCGGAAAGCGTGTTGATGAGGGTGCTCTTGCCAGCCCCGTTGTCGCCGAGAAGGCACAGAACCTCCCCTGCATACACACTCAGCGAGACGCCGTTGAGTGCAATGACGGAACCGAAATGCTTTACGAGGTTCTTTACCTCAACGATAGGCGTCTGGGTCGTGCTCATTACCGCTCCCCTGTCACGCGCTTGCGAATGATATTATTGAATATAACGGCGATCAGAAGCATTCCTCCGAGGAAAACGAGGTACCAGTCCTGGTCGATAGACGTGTAGGTCAGGCCGATCAGCACCATGCCAAACACAATAGAGCCGAAGAACGCCCCAATCGCTGAACCATAGCCGCCAGTCAGGAGACATCCGCCGATAACGGCCGCGATGATGGCTTCGAATTCTTTCTGGAAGCCGCGGCGCGCATCGGTCGAGCCTGCATCAAGGACCGTGAGGATCGCGACAAGCGTGGCGCACATGGCGGTGACGATGAAGAGGGTCGTCTTCACGCGAGCAACCGGGACACCCGACTTGCGGGCTGCCTTCGGATCGCCGCCGGATGCGAAGATCCAGTTACCGAACCGCGTACGCAGGAGAACCCAGGTGGCGAGCAACGCGATAAGGATGAACCACAGAATTTCAACCGGGATGCCGGGAACCTTCGGCGCGCCGTTCGGGAAGGTGTCAATAACTCCCATGCTTCCTAGCCACGAGAACAGGCCCGTGAAGGCATCGCCAGAAAATATCGGAGCAATCGGGCTGTCAACGACAGCTTCCTTCATGCCGCGAAGCTGGGTGGCGCCGCCGCTCGCCCACTTCAGTCCTACCAGGGTCAGACCACGGAGAATGAATAGGAATGCGAGCGTGACGATGAAGGACGGCAGACCTGTCCGCATGGTGAGCTGGGCATTGATGACACCAATGACCGCTGCGAATGCGAGCGCGATCAGGATAGCGACGCTTAGAGGAAGGTGAAGAACGACCAGAGCCGTGCCGAAGACAAGACCAGCGAACGCAACCATGGATCCGATAGACAGGTCAAATTCGCCTCCGATCATCAGAAGTGCCGCACCAATCGCAAGGATGCCAAGCTGGGCAGCAGGAGCCATGAAGTTAACCACGCCTGCCAGCGTGAACATGGCGGGGTTGGCAGTGAAGACGAAGAAGATCGTTACGAGAACCAGTCCTGCTACGGCGCCGAGTTCCGGACGGCGGGCGAGCGCGGTCATGGTTGAGACCTTCTTCAGGCGCTCGTCGGATCGGGAATTCTTCCCGTTCTGTTCGTTGGCCAGGGTCATGGTCGTACCTCAATATGAAGAGTTAGTCGTGCGCCATCATTATCCGTAAGACCGTATCGGGACCGGATTTCGGGCGATGATGGCGGCCCCAGCGGGAGTAGCCGGAGCCGCCGTGGGTCCGCTTAGCGGATACCCTGGGAGGATTTCTCGATCACCGAGGCCGCGGTCTCCTTCTCAACGAAGCTCGGGCCCGAGGCAACGTTGCCAGCCGGGATTGTGCCATAGCGGGCATTCAGAGCGAGGAAGGTGACAGGCAGGTAACCCTGCAGATAGGGCTGCTGGTCGACGGCGAAGAGCGCCTTGCCATCCGCAACGGCCTTCAGGAAGCCAGCCGAGAGGTCATAGGAGGCAACCTTGACCTTATCGCCGCTGCCCATCTTCTCGACAACGGCAACAGCGCGCTCGCCGACGAGCGGAGCAGACAGACCGAGAACCACGTCGATCGAAGGATCCGAGGTCAGGGCTGCCTGGATCTTGGATTCGATTTCGGATGGGTCAGTGGTCGTGGGTAGCACTGTAACCTTTCCGCCTTCGAACCCCTTCTCGGTGCCAGCGCAACGCTGATCGAGAGCGGCGTTGCCGACTTCCTGGTTAACGCAGAGCACATGTTTCAGGCCCAGCGACTTGAGCTTTGCGCCAACTTTCTCACCTGCAGGGAGCTCGTCCTGACCCACATGAAGCTTAATGCCAAGCCTCTCGGCTGCTGCGATGCCTGAATTCATTGAAATGACTGGGATCCCGGCTGCAACAGCTTTTTGGATCGCCGGGCCAAGTGCGTCCGGATCTGGATTGGAGATCACAATACCCGCAGGGCTCTGGTTGACGGCAGCCTCAATGAGCTGAGCCATCGCTACCATGTCAAAGGTTTCTGGAGCGCGGTAATCGACTCTGACGTTACTGTCTTTGCCTGCTTGCATCATCCCGTTCTTAACGACCGACCAAAATGGGTCGGATGCCTGTCCGTGGGTAACAGCGATAATGCTAAGCTGGTCCTGCGCTTTCACCCCTACCGACCATGCGCCAGCGATGCTAACGGCTATAGCTGCTGAAGCTAGCTTCTTCCAAAATATGTTCATGTTGTTCTCCTCCGTGTCGCGCCTTCCTCCAGACGCTAAAGTGAATGCTACCGGGTGCAAATTTGGTTGCTACCGGGTGCAAGCAGGTGCATCTTATGGAAGATTAATGTAAAGGCAAGACTTCATTTTAACAAAAGACGGAAAATGGAACTGTCGTTTCGGATTCTGTTGGAGGCGTAATGCGCAAGCGAGCAACAGCGAAACAGGTGGCGGAAGCTGCTGGAGTATCGAAGTGGACGGTCATCCGGGCATTCACGCCTGGCGCATCCATCACAGAAGAAAGCAAGCGAAAAGTCCTCGAGTCAGCAGCAGCCTTGAACTATTCTCCAAACCTACTGGCCCGAAGCTTGGCAACGAATTCGACGGGACAAATCGCGGTCTTCGTGGATGATTTCGCAAATCCGCAGAAATTACCCTTCCTCGAGACGTTAACGGAGCGCTTGCAAGCAGTCGGACTTGTCGCGATCCTTATCAACATTAATCACCATTTCAACCACGTTCATGCTCTTCTGCATGCTGACCAACGACAGGTGGATGCCGTGATTTTATTTGGCACCGCATTCCGCGATGAGACCTTGATCGATCGGCAACTGGGAAGCGGAGCTCCTCCTATGTTTGTCTTGGCGAGGGACAGTCAGATCGAGGGTGTTCCGGCCGTTGTTTGCGATGCTGAACTCGCGCTTAGCGAAATAGTAGATCATCTTCATAAGCAAGGCTACAACCGTCCAGGATTCATGAGCGGTGCACCTACTCTATCAACGGCCTTGCGGAGGGGAGAATACTTTAAGCGGTTTTGGCTCGAGAGAGGTATCAGCGACATAGAGATCCTCTCTGCGCCGAAATACAGTGCCGCAGCGGGGGCCGACACTATCAAGGATTACCTCTCGAATACGCCGGCAAAGGATCGGATTGATGTGTTGATGTGCGAGAACGACATCCTTGCTATGGGTGCAATGGACGAGATTCGCGGAAAGTTTAACCTTCGCATACCGGATGATATCGCAGTGGTCGGTTTCGACAATTATGAGCTGGGCGGTTCATCCGCATATTCCCTAACAACGTACGAGCAACCGCGCCAGGAAATGATTGACGTAATAATCGAAATGATCAGGGGTGAGATTGACGCGGAAACGGTCACGTTGCCGGGAAAATTGGTACGTCGGTCTTCAAGCTGATGGGGTCTTCGTGCGTGGAAACAAGAGGCGCTTCACGCACTTGAAGATAACCGATCCCATGAAATATTGAAACGGTTCCTGCAGCTGAACGGGACCGTATGGCGTCTTTACAAGGGTGAAGAACTCGTTGGCATACTTGCCTTATTGACGGGGATCGAAAGACGAGCGCCTGGGCCCGACGAAAGGACGTGAAAGTCGGCACCGGTGGTCGGCAGGTTGACCACGACCATACTGGGTTCCGAATTGCGCTTGTTCGATGGAGGGGCTTGCCCGTGCCGATCAAACCGGTGAAGGTGGGCCGGCGAGATCCGGGCTTTCGAGCATTCGCTGACCGAACCGAGCCGCGGCCCATGACAAGGGTCAGGACGCCTTTCGGCAGGCCGGCGCGGTGCAGGATATCAACGATCTCCAGCCGCAAGCTGGTACCGGATCGGCCGGCTTGAAGACGACCGTGTTCCCGTAACAGAGCGCCGGCGCGAACGTCCTTGAGGGGATGGCGATGGGGAAGTTCCACGGCGTTATGATGCCGATGACGCCGAGCGGCTAGCGGCTAGCGGGTGATTGACGCCGATATTCGGGCCAGCGGACGGCACGATTCCACCAGTCAGGCGCCGCGCTTCGCCGGCAAAGAGATCGAAGATTTGGGTAGCCCGGGTGACTTTCCAGATGGCTTTGGGAAGGCTCGTGCCTTCGTCGCGGGCGAGAAACGCACCGAGTTCTCCTTTAAGGGCAAGGATTCCGCTGGAAGCTTTTCGCAGGATCGCTTGACGCTCCAGGAAGGCAGACTTGGCAGCGGCGTTTCCATTCTTGGCACCTTCGGCGCTGCCTTGTCTTGTGCTTACGAGCAGGAAGAACTGCCACTTTTCGCCGACGGCACGATAACGCCGGATTGGCAACGCTCGCCCAAAGACAACCGACCTGTCGCGGCTGCCCTGACCTTGAATTAGCGTCGCTGCTTTGTCCGGCGGACACGCCGATCATACCATTCGCGGCTATCCGCCAAAGAACCACGACTAAAGCCGTATTGCGGCGACTTTCCGCGTTTTCTTGCCCGTCGGCCATCTGCTTAAGCTTGCCTTAAGGTTGGTGTTCGAGCGCTGAACCCCGTGTGCCTGCCGCAAGAGCTCAGGACGCGAGCGGGAGGGACAGCGCATGGTGACGATGGGACTATTATTGGCGTTGAGCTTCGCCGTATCGTTGCTGGCGCTTGCCTTTCTAATTTGGGCAATCAGCAACCGGCAGTTAAAGCTCGACCAGGAAGACGCCAAGGTCATCTTCGCCGAAGGCGATGAAGGCCATCTCGACAGTCCCGACGCCGAGCATTCAACTGCCAAGCGACATTACTTCGACACCGCCACCTCAGGCATTGACCGCATTTCGACCAAGCCCGTCACCGTGCTTCTGGTTGCTGCGACAGTCTGGCTGATTGTCGGCTCGACCTTCGGTCTAATCGCCTCGCTGAAACTGCACTGGCCGGACTGGCTGTCGGCCTACGCGCCGCTTACGTTCGGCCGCGTCCGCACCCTGCATCTCAACCTCGTCATCTACGGCTGGCTGTCGCAGATTGGCATCGCCTGCATGGTGTGGATCCTGCCGCGCATCTTTCACACGCCGCTGCGTGCACCGCAGCTGCCGATCATTGGTGCAGTTCTCTGGAACATTGCCGTCTGTCTGGGCGCGCTTGCGATCGCAAGCGGGTGGACCGATGGCGAAGAATGGCTTGAAATCCCCTGGCAGCTCG
>NZ_NNRL01000144.1 GCF_002252505.1 Brucella grignonensis
GTCCAGGAATTTGCGGACGATTGCCGGCGTCAGCTCTTCCACCGTCATACGATCGATGGCGCAACCTCCCTGCTTGCTTGCAAACGGCAGCAGCAGTGTAAGCGTGTCGCGGTAGCTGGCTTGGGTGTTGCGGGAAAGATTGCGTTCGACGACCAGGTGCTCCAACAGGAAACGACGAACCCACGGACCAATAAGGCTCTCATCCTTCATGGCCGGCCCCCATTGCATATTGCGCAAAGCGCTGGCTGGCTGCATCGAGGAGATACGGCGTCAAGTGCAAATAGCGCTGGGTTGAACGTATATCGATATGGCCAAGGTAGGTTGCGAGTTGTGGGAGCAACCTTTGCACGTCTTGACCGGAGCGATACCAGGCAATCACCCGGTGCACGGCGGTCGTGTGCCGCCTATGTCTGGATCGACATAGTCGCCACTATCTACCCTGCCGGACTATGTCGGGTAACTAGATTTCGATCAAAGATATCAAGGATTTATAGATAGCGTGTAGAGATAGTTCGTAGCCCTTCCAGCAATTCAGCTTGGGAAGGGAGCAAACAATGAAGTATCGCAGTAATGATCAATTTGCGCTGTCACGGCCGCCAGAGGGGCCGGTGGCGAGTTACATTTTCTCGTTTGCCGATTGGCTCGTTGGTCGGGGCTACGGCCTTTTTTCTACGAGGAACCAGGTGCTTATGGCG
>NZ_NNRL01000015.1 GCF_002252505.1 Brucella grignonensis
CCCGCCAAGCGCCGCTTGCCCGCTTCCATGAACTCCTTCGACCACGTGTAATAGAGGCTCTGGGCAATGCCTTCCTTGCGGCACAGCTCGGCGATGCTGTCTTCTCCCCGCAACCCGTCCAGCACGATCCGAATCTTGTCTTCAGCCGAAAAATGCCGCCGAGTCGCACGGCGAATGTCCTTTACCACCTGCTCGGCAGGCTTCTTGGCGCTTGAGGATTTCGGGCTCATCTTGGTTCCTTCGTCATGACGACGAGACCAAAACCCTCCTTAAATCACAACCTCAAATCTGTGCCATGGGTGCTGATGGGGAACAGCCGTCCGCCACGAGGCCGTCATGGTCGGCCTAACACCGGCGGCGTTAATCGTCTTTAAAGATCAGGATTTCCGCGCCACAAGCACGGCAGCTTTCAACCTCAAAGCGGGCCAGATCGGCGTGGTCTGTAATCAGGCAGGAACATTGATCAACCTGATGACTTCCCCCGCCGATTCGCTCGCTAGCGACAAGGCGGAGTGGCCGAGGGCCAGGCGAAGAAGGGTTTCCCGCGACCGAGCCCCACAGGGTGAAGGTATAAGCTGGCAGTTCTCGTTGCTTTTTCCGCGGATAAAACCATATATCCTGAAGGAGGCCGATGCTGATGGTGAGCTGTCGCGTAGATTTTTACAAAGATATTCTTGGGGTGCCATTCCCGGTAATCTATGGGAAGGTGGCGATCCGCCATGCTCGCACGCACAACCGCGCTATACAGGCTGCGAAGCTGCGTTTCGCTCGACGGCATCGGATCTCAGATTGGAACCTTCGGGCGGATGGATTCGGCGTCGTGCCGGCAGGACTGCATACGTCAGCGCGCGAGCTTGAGTGCGCGATTTCCAGCAAGGACTGACTGAAATAGCCCCCGAATGACCCGGGCACGATCTCTATATTGATAAGGGATAGGAATGTCGTGCCTATGACCGGTAGCATTCCGAAGGTAGAAAACTGGGCCTCCGTGAGCGACGCCCGCGGAGAAGCTGTTGATGTTCGAAGAAACCAACGAGCCGGACGTGACGGTAATCCTTGTTGCGCGTCGGCGTTCGCTCAACTGCCGCCGGACGCCAGGAGTCATTCGTTGCCAGCTTGCATCTGGCAATCATTTCCCTGAACCAACCATCTAGCCTCGGGCAGTTCAAAGGAACGCCGAGCAAGGCCCAACGTCGCGCCTACCAGTTCGGGACGCAGCGCAAAGCGCGGCACGCTATCTATTAGGACAACTGGGATCAGGCCAGCACTGTAGGTGGCGGGCTCACGCGTTACCTTCTCGGCTCGTAGCGCAGCGCTACAGCGCCTGAGCTCAGCTCTTGCCGGTCGACGAGCTTCAACTCGATATATTTGGAGAGCCCGGCGAACAAGGTGGGCCCATGACCGGCAAGCCTGGGCTGTACCACGAATTCGTACTCGTCGATCAGGCTCAGTTCCGCCAGCGCCATCGGCAGCTTTACGCCGCCCGTGAACAGCGCCTTGCCCGGCTGCTGCTTGAGCTTCCGGACCGCCTCGCCGAGGTTACCGCTCACCAGTTCCGCGTTCCAG
>NZ_NNRL01000145.1 GCF_002252505.1 Brucella grignonensis
CCCCCGCCGATCTCGGCAAGGCCGGCCCGCGTCCCGCGCAGGGACCAGTGAAGAACTGGCCTCCGCTTGTCCGCAAGCCGACCTCGCTCGCCTGGCACGGTCCGGACCCTGAAGCGTCCAGCTTCCGCTGGTTCCTTTCGACCGCACCCGCAGGAAAGACCGGCCGAGGGCCGGATCACCTGATGGGCATCGCTAGAAAGGTAAGCTCAATGTCCAGTTCAACCCGCTCCCCCAAGTCCAAGGCCCGCATCGTCCCGCTCCGCAAGGGCACGACCCTCGAAATGGTCCGGCTTTGCTGCCCTGACGGCAACCAGGCCGCGCTCATCTCCGAAAGTTTCGGCCTTCCGGTCCTCGACAGCGACGGCATCCGCGACTTCCACCAGCGCAGCCTGATCGAAGGCGCCGATACCCTCTCCGAGGGGCTTTCCGACAAGGCGATGCAGATTCACCTGCAGCGGATCGTCGGCTCCTATGTCGGCTCCGCCTACGGGGCAGGTCAGTTCTACTNCCGCAACCGACATCTCTCCTTTTTCCGATTGCTCTCGAGCGGGTTCGCGAACCTGCGGTCCTGCGCTTGCGGACCTCGTGACGGCCGCGACTGGCGCGGCCTCGAATGGAGGTTTTGGAAAATGAGCAGGAAAGAGAGCAAACCCCGCGTCGATATCTACGCGAAGATCACAGACCGCATCGTCGCGGAGCTGGAAAAGGGCGTGCGTCCGTGGGTTCAGCCATGGAGCGCTGGGAATACGACTGGTCGGATCACGCGGCCGCTGCGCCACAACGGGCTGCCGTATCAAGGCATCAATACGCTGCTTCTCTGGTCCGAGGCGGTAGCGCGGGGGTTCGTCTCGCCCACCTGGATGACGTTCAAGCAGAGCGTTGAACTCGGCGGTCATGTCCGCAAGGGCGAGACCGGCTCGATGGTCGTCTACGCCAGCCGCTTCACCCGCACAGAAACTGATGCGAAAGGCGAGGAAGTCGAACGCGGCATTCCCTTCCTCAAGGCCTATACCGTGTTCTGCGCCGATCAGATCGATGACCTGCCGGCGCAGTATTACGGCAATCCCGCGCCGGTGGCCGATCCGGTCGAGCGCATCGAGCATGCCGATGCCTTCTTCACCAATACCGGCGCTATCATCCGCCACGGCGGAGACAAGGCATTCTTCAATCCGGCGCTCGACATCGTGCAGATGCCGCCCTTCGAGAGCTTTCGCGATGCCCCGAGTTACTATGCGACTTTAGGGCATGAGCTGACCCATTGGGTTGGATCGGAAAAGCGGCTTGATCGCAATCTCTCCCGCTATCACAAGGATCGCTCCTTCAGGGCGCACGAAGAACTGGTCGCGGATTTGGGCGGTTGTTTTTTAGCGGCCGACC
>NZ_NNRL01000146.1 GCF_002252505.1 Brucella grignonensis
TCAGCGATGTGCAAGATGCCCTTTGCGCGCAGGATGCTGCCTGGCAGTTCGTCCATCATCCGCCCCAACCGCTCTGCGGAAAGCGGCCGCTCTGTCCTGAAGCTCCAGCTCGTGAAGGGCGGTGCGGCCCTTGCCTTGAAACCGCCGGGGCTCACAGTCGACAACGCTTCGGGCCATTCCGAGGAGTGCTGGCCGAGCACGATCTCGACGGGTACCGCTGCTTCCACGGTCTCGACGATGCCGGCCCTGGGAGAGCGCCGCGCCATCCAGGACCTCACATCGTCCCGCTGCGCGGGCGAAACGAGGTCGGTCTTGTTCAGGATCACAAGATCGGCGCCGGCGACCTGACGCTCGACGATCATGCCGTAGTCGACATTTTTCGCGTGCGACAGCACGGTTTCGGCGTCGACGAGGCTCAGCACGCCGTTCAGGGCGAGGCCGGGATTGGTCAGGGCTATGTGCAGAATCGGTTGCGGCTCCGCTATGCCGCTAGCCTCGAGGATGATCGCTTCCGGCGGGTCGGCCTGTTCTGTGAGCGTCAGCAGGGTCTCGGTCAGGCCGTTCGCGACGCTGCAACAGGCACAGCCG
>NZ_NNRL01000147.1 GCF_002252505.1 Brucella grignonensis
CAGGAAGCGGCATAATCAGATACTCTCACCACCGGCATGATGCAGTTGGGGTAGCTTTTCCACAGCAATATACAGACGCACACATGGGCAAATGAGAGATGCGACAGGTTTTGCAGCGCGTGCCCTGTTCAAACCAAACCAAGAGAGGAAGACTGGGTTTTCAGATGCAAGCAGCGGATGGGAGTCGTCATGTCTTGTTTGATCACGATGTCGCAGAAAGAACTCAACCGGCTGAAGATCAGAGACAACCATCTTACCGTGGTGCGGGCAGCAGCGCGGCTGCCTGATCTAACGCCTCTTCCGAGACCCGATTTCGGTCACGTTTCTCTCGGCATCCGGGGCAAACTGGCCAGTAGTTTTCGCGTATAGGCGTGTTGCGGATTAGCAAGAATATCTCGCGTATTGCCCTGTTCAACGATCCTGCCCTGTTCCAGAACGATCAGTCGCTCGCAAAGTAAAGCCACAAGCGCAATATCGTGTGAAACGACCACAAAAGTCGTGCGCTTTGACAAGGTTTGCATCAGTTCAATAATGCGGGCACGCGTGGTAAGATCGAGCGCGCTCACCACTTCATCGGCAATAATCAGCTCTGGATTGGAAACAATCGCCCGTGCAATCGCGATACGCTGACGCTGACCGCCGGAAAACTCATGCGGATAACGTGTCGCTGCATCTTCTGGCAGATCTACCGCAGCCAGCGCCTGGGCAACAGCCTGCGCAATGTCTGTCTCGATTTTCAGTGAGCGCAGCGGTTCGGCGATGATGTTGAACACGCGCTGGCGGGGATCGAGCGATGAATAAGGGTCCTGAAAAACCGCCTGTACCGAGCGACGAAAGCCACGCATAAAACTGCGGTCTTTGATGTTGAGCTTCTGGCCGCGAAAATTCACATCGCCGGACGTTGCAACCTGCAATCCCAGCAGCAGTTTAAGCATGGTTGTCTTGCCGGAGCCCGATTCACCCACAATGCCAAGATTGCTGCTGCTCTCAAGCGTGAGATCGATGTCATGCAGCACGGTTTTGCCGCTGCTATAGGCAAAAGATACTTTGGAAAGATCAATGAGGCTCATCGCGCCACCTCCAATGCAGCGTCGAAAGCCCGCGCGGCTGCAACCAGCCCTTTGGTATAGTCTTCTACCGGCTTTGCAAAAAGTTCGGTCACTGGCCCCTGCTCTATCAAGTTGCCATGTCTGAGCACGAGTGCCCGTTCGGCAATGCTTGCGACAACCGGCAGATCATGGCTGATGAACAAAAGCCCCATGCCTTCATCGCGAACCAACTGCTCCAGAAGCTTGAGGATTTCGGCCTGCGTTGTCACATCGAGCGCAGTTGTCGGCTCGTCAGCGATCAGCAGTTTTGGCCGACACGCAAGCGCCATGGCAATGGCTGCACGCTGACGCTGGCCTCCTGAAATTTCATGCGGCCATGAGCGGGCAATGCGGGTCGGTTCCGGCAGGGAAACGCGTTCCAGAAGCCCAATAACTTCGCGTTCGAGTTCTGCTTTGCCAAGCTTGCCGCCATCGCGCGACGCACGGCGCTGCACCACTTCGGCTACCTGTTTGCCAATGCGCATCAGCGGATCAAGCGCGGTCATCGGTTCCTGAAAGACGGCGGCGACACTTCGTCCACGCAGCGGAACAAGCTCACGGTCACGCGCACCGATAATCTGATGGCCATCAAGCGTGATCGAGCCGGTTGATTTCATCCCTTCCGCAAGCAGTCCCATGACGGCCAATGCGGTCAGTGATTTGCCGGAGCCTGATTCACCGATCAGCCCAACGCGTTCGCCCTGCTCAACCGAAAAAGACACGTCAGAAACGAGAACGCGGCCTGCTGTTTCGATCGCTAGATTTTCGACGTTCAACAATGGGCTCATCGTTGCCTCCTCCGCGTTGGGTCGGCTACATCGCGCAAGCCATCTGCAAAAAGGTTAAGCCCGATGACGAGCGAAACCAGTGCCAGTCCCGGCGCAATCGCACCAAAAGGTGCCGTGTAAACGGAAGCCTGCGCTTCCTGCAAAAGCCGTCCCCACGAAGCGTTTGGTGGCGGAGCACCAAGGCCAAGATAGGAAAGTGAGGCTTCAGCAATAACAGCCAGTCCGAACTGCAGCGCGAAATTGACAATCAGTGTCGGCCAGATATTCGGCAACACATGAATGCGGACGACGCCGAGCCATGAAGTGCCGGAAATGCGCGACGCAGTGACATAGTCCATCGCCAGAACACGTTTGGCGAGAATACGCGTCAGCCGAGCGACGATGGCTGATGCAGCAATGCCAATGGCTAGAATGGCGGTCGAAAGGCTTGCACCATCGCTTGAAGCGACAATCAGCATAGCGAGCAGCAATGTCGGGAAAGCAATCAGAATATCGAGCGTCGCGGCCAGCATATCGTCGAGCGTCTGTGTTGCAAAGGCAGCCAGAATGCCAAAGGTGACGCCAATCACAGCGCTGATGATGACGGCTCCAAGCCCGACAAAAAGCGCGATACGCGAGCCGACCATAATCTGCGTCATGAGATCGCGACCGAGGCGATCCGTGCCCGCCCAGTGCTCCCATGATGGCCCTGCCAGTCGTCCGCCAACCATGTCGCCAACCCCATAGGGCGTCCAGAACAGGGTGACTAGCGCGACGATGACATGAATGCCAACAAGAATACCGCCGACCACGAGTGGCCAAGGCAATCGGAAACGTTGCGAAGTTGTGGTGATGCTGCTCATGCGCGGGCTCCCGCAGACCGGCTGCGCAATCGCGGATCGATCAAACGTTGCACCAGATCAGCAGCGAAGCCCACCAGAAGAACCAGAAGGGTCGAGACAAACAAGACGCCTTGCACATTGGGATAATCACGCTGCTCAATACCCAACAGCAGCATGGAGCCGAGTCCGGGGAGCGAGAAAACGCGTTCCACCACCACAGCACCCAGAAGCGTTGATGCGAGTTCGATACCAAGGATTGAAATCACCGGCACCGCGCCATTGCGGATGCCGTGGCGGATAAGCGCTTGCGAGAATGTGGAGCCCAGCGCGCGCGCCGTGCGCAGATAATCGCTGCCCAATACATCCTGCGTTGCTGAACGAACATAGCGGATGAGCGATGCCGACATGACGATGGCAATGGTGATGACCGGCAATGTCAGCGATTGAAATGCAGCAGGCGCGGATTGCCATCCACGCGATGGAAAACCGCCCGATGGAAACATGCGCAGTTTCACCGCGAACACCCAGACCAGAAGAATGCCAATCCAGAAAACCGGCACCGCAATACCAAGCTGTGAGATCACTGAAATGATCGAGCCATACCAGGTTTTCTGACGCACGACCGACAGGATGCCGAGCGGCACCGCAATGATGATTGCCAGCACAAAAGCCATCAGTGTCAGCGGCAGTGTCACGATCAGGCGTTTGCCGATTTCGGTCAAAACAGGTGCGCCGCTGACAAAGGAATTGCCGAGATCGAAGCGCACAAGTGAGCCGATAAACTGTGAGAATTGCTGATAAAGCGGGAGATCGGACCCGACCTGCTTGCGTGCAGCTTCAATCTGTGCAGCGTCCGCACCAACCGAAACCAGTGCATTAGCCGGATCGCCCGGCAAAAGGCGCAGCAGCAAAAACAAAACGATAGCTGCAATAAATACCGATAGGATCAGAATGGCCGAACGGCGCAGAATATAGGCAAGAATGGCGAATACCTCTCGGGCATGAGGGAGCAGTTTTTGGCCACTCAGAATGCGATAACGCCGCCGGAAAATAATTCAGGCGGCGATCTCTGTCGAGTATCAGTCCATGATTATGGACACCAGATTATTCGGCTGCTTTCGTAATATCATAGGCAAAGAACTGCGAGTTCAGACCATTAACCGGATAGCCGCTGACTGACTTTTTTGAGACCACGATCTGCGGATAGAGATAGAACCAGTTGCTGGCTGCATCTTCTGCAATGATCTTGTTGGCTTCGGTCAGCTTGGCCGTCTGTTCATCGGTGGTGGAGCTGGCTTCGGCTTCCTTGATGAGATCAACGACCTTCGGGTTGTTATAGCCCCAGTAGAAATCCGGATTGCCATAGAACACGATATCACGGTGGTTTACATGCTCCTGCAAAGTCGCCTGGAAATCATGCGCCTTATAGACCTTTGTGTACCACTCATTGGCCGTAATGATGTTGATGTTCACCTTCACGCCGATCTTCGCCAGTTCGCTCTGGATGAACTGCGCTGCAATCGGGTGCGGGTCATAGTTCGGTGTATCGATGGTGAAAGTAAAGCCATCCGGATAGCCAGCTTCCTTCAAGAGCTTTTTGGCGCTTTCAGGATTATAGGCATCCACCCCGGTTAAATCGACATACCACGGATCTGTCGGCGGAACGAACGAGCCGATCAGCGTGCCATAGTCGCCCCAAACGGCATTCAGCAGCTTCTTGTCGTCGATGGCACGTGCCAGTGCCTTACGAACCTTCACATTGTCGAAAGGCGCAACACGGTCGTTATAAGCGAGAAGCAGCTTGGTCGTGGACTTACCTTCACTGACGGTGAAATCAGGATTATCTTTGAACTGAGCCAGCGAATCCGGGCTCTGAACCGAGGTGATGATGTCAACCGAGCCAGTCAGAAGCGCATTGTTGAGCGCGCTTGCATCGGTGAAATACTGGAAGACAACCTCTTCGTTTTTCGGCTTAGTACCCCAGTAACCGTCAAAGCGCTTGATGGCGAGCGATGAACCGCGGCGCCAGTCTTCCAGCGCATAAGGTCCAGTGCCGTCTTCCTTCGACTGGAAATCAGTTGCTTCATCATTGGCAACCCAGACATAGCTGAGATTGTATGGCAGCGAGATCGAGCGGGACGAAAGCTTGACGACGACTGTTTCATCATCCGGTGTTTCGACGCCAACAATGGTCTTGAGGCTGCTTTTGCGCGAGCTTTTGGATTCAGGCGCTGCAACACGCTCGATAGAGAACTTGACATCCTTCGAGGTCAGTGGCGCGCCTGAATGGAATTTGACGCCCGGCTGAAGCTTGAACGTATAGGTCAGACCATCGTCGCTGACGGTGTATTCCTTCGAAAGAACTGGCTCAACCTTGCCATCGTCATCCAGACGGAACAATGCTTCATAAACATTGCCATTGAAGGCCTCGTTGATGCCCTGCCCTGCGCCTGCAGTGTTGTCGAGGTTCTGCGGTTCGTAGAGCGATCCAATGTTAATCGTAGCTTCTGGATCGCTTTCTTGTGCGTTCGCCTGAGCGAACGAACCGAATGCGAGCGCAACGGTCAGCGCCGTTGTCAGCCCCCAGTTGCTCAACTTCATTTTGCGATTGCGAATGGTCAAACCGCTCATTTTACTCTCCTGCTTCGAGGTCGCCATAAGGCCCTCAGTTGATACAGGTTATACAGCGACCGTCTGAGCATCGATAAGCGGCACAGCTGTGCTATACGGGGATTCTTTGGAAGATTATTCTATAATAAATAAAATTGGTAGATGATTTATCCTTCACGATAGACTGATATCCACCCAACTTCAAAAATTGAGTTACCAAGCGGACCGGTCTTATATAAACGACGACAAACCAAAGGCTTCGCGAAGCCCCCATCACGGCCCGGTGGCATTGAGAGAACATAATGAGCCAGATCAATCGCGATAGAACCCAGACACTTCTCGAAGCGGAAGGACTTGATGCACTTGTACTGTTTCAACCTGAAAACTTCCGCTATGCAACCGGTGTAGCAGCTGGAGTCGCGACGATGTGGGGGCGTGCGGGTTCGGCAATTGCGCTGGTGCCAGCCGATGAAAAGGCAAAACTCGGTGCCGTCATCAGCGATCATGCATTTGCTGCGGCAAAGCATCTTGCGGATCAAATTGATTTCCGCACGCACCGCATCTGGATCGACATGGTGACAGTCGAAAATGCCAGAACAATTGAAGATATCAATGCAGCCTACAGGCAGGCAAACAATGTCGGTCCGCGTGCTGAAACTTTCGATCAGGATGCAGCTTTCAGGCTTTTGGGCGATCTGCTGGCAGAGCGCGGGCTTTCCAAAGCAAAGATCGGTGTTGATCTCGAGTTCATGCCAGCGGCTGATTTCGCGGCTCTCAAAAAAACGCTTCCATTAGCTGACTGGCAGGATGCTTCAATTCTCGTCAAGCGCCTGCGCCTTATCAAGAATGCCCGCGAAATCGAGTATCTGCGCAATGCAGCCCGTTATACAGAAAGCGGGCTGGAAAATATGCTGAAAATTGCCCAACGCGGTTCAAGCTTGAGTGCGCTTTCAGCAGCCTGGCTTGATGGTGCTACGCGGGAAGCCAGCCGGAATGGTCAAGCTCTTTCCGGGCATTGGGCTTATATCTCGACTGGCCCTGATCTTCAGGACATAAAGACCGAGCTCAAAGAAGGTGACCTTGTGAAAGCTGATGTCGGCACCCTCATCAACGGCTATTCGTCGGATGGTGCGCGCACTTATGTCTGCGGCAAGCCTGATCCGCTTGCGAGTGAGATCTACAAGGTGTTGCAGGAGAGCTTTGCCGTGGGCGAAGCCCTGTTAAAGCCTGGAACGCGGTTCTGCGATGTTCATGCTGCGATGCTTGGCACCATGCGGCAGAGCGGTTTCAGCGAATATTATCGCGGCCATTTTGGTCATTCGGTAGGCGCTGCCGTTGGCATTGAAGAATGGCCGTTTATCTCAAGCAGCAACGAAATGCTGATCGAACCGAACATGGTGCTGGCGCTGGAAACCCCGTTCTATGCTAACGGGCTAGGTGCTCTGATGATTGAAGAACAATTTCTGATCACAGAAAGCGGTGCGGAAAGCATGAACAGGCTTTCACGCGAATTGATGTCCATCGGATAGAAATATCCTATGAACGAGATTTAATCACCGCTTGTGATGGCCCTGCCGCGGTGGCGACGTTTCCATGGCCATTCGCCGTCGTTTTCCGCTTCCAGAGAAAAGCTGAGGAAGGTTCTGATCAGAACGATCAGGCCGAGTGCAATGCCGCGACCAAGATTGGCGCGATAGCGCGTATAGGCTTTCTCGCCCGACAGTACGAACATGTCGTCGGCCATTCGCCAAAAGACAGGTTTGTTGTGACAATGATTGATGTCTGCTCATAGAGCTTTCTGATGAGATAGAATAGCAATTGCCCGTATAGTTCTGATCATTTGAAGCAAATATCTCCTGAGATATCAGAGCTGTCCGGCAATGTCGTTATTAAAGATGGAAAGTCTGAGATAAAAACAGATAAAGCAAAAGTTAAGTTAAGCAAAAATACAATAACAATTACGACTAAAGAACTCGTGACGACCATCAAGAAGTGACTTTATTTGCTACCTGCCGATCTTTATGCAAATGACCGTAAACCAGTTGCAACCCAGCAGGTTGATAACACCGCAACCGCTTCCATTGGCCAGTCGTCGTTCCAGGATGGTTCGGCTCATCGTTTCGGTGATGCATCGCCATCGAGCTTCCAGAACTAATATCGGCATCAGCACGTAAAATACAAAAAGGCGAAGCCTCTTCAGGCTCCGCCTTTTGTTGTTCGTGGGAAGCGCCAATTATTCCATCCGCATTATGATTGCTTTTACTTCCCGTTCAAAAAAGTCCGAAAATGCAGCGATACGCGGCGGCAATATCTGGAATGGCGGATAATAAAGTGTAAGCCAGAGCTGCGGCGGAGACCACTCCGGTAAAATCTGCACGAGCCGTCCCGTGCGCAAATGTTCAGCCACAATGAAGACAGGCAACATTGCGACCCCTGCCCCATCGGCCGCCATATTGGCCAGCACTTCACCATTATTCGCGCTGATCATACGTCCGGCGGAAACATTGACCGTCGAACCTCCATCAGACAAAGCCCAGTTTTCACGGCGGCTTTCAAAACTATAGCCTAGGCAACCATCAATAGTGAGCTCGGTCGGGTGCTTCACATCGACGAAAGCTGTACCGGGTGCCGCAACCAGAATGCGCTTGATTGCACTAATCTTGCGCCAGATTGTAAATTTATCCGACGGTGCGCCTGAAATGCGGATCGCGAGATCAAAATCCTGCTCGACCATATCCAGCATCTGATCGGTCAATGACAATTCTATTTCAATCCTAGGATAGAGCTCACGAAATGCAGAGAGTATCTGTGGTAAAACCTGTTGACCAAGCGACATGGGCGCATTGATCCGCAAACGCCCCTGATCGGCCTTATGAACATTCATCAGCTCCAGCCGAGCCGCCTCCAGCGCTGTAACCGCTGGCTCGATACGTGCCGCAAACACAGCACCATCCGTTGTCAGAGAAACCTGCCGCGTCGTACGCACGAAAAGCTGGACGCCCAGCTCTTCTTCGAGTGCAGCAATTGTCCGTGTGACAGACGCTGGCGTCATGTCCAGCTCTCGCGAAACCTGCGCAAAATTACGCTTCTCAGCAGCCAGCAGAAACGTCTTGAGGGCTTTAAGCTCGTTCATTCGTTCATTTCCACTGATACAATATACTTGCGACCATTGCATCCGTGGCGATTAACAATCAACCGGCCGCAGTTACTTGCTCACCGGCAAACCATTTCCGGTCCATGCTTCGAGACCGCCGCGATACCAGAAAGTCGTCCAGCCGAGCATGGCTGAACGCAGTGCGGCATTATAGGATGAACGGTCATTCATGCCCTTGCCGAAAAACACCACGCCAACACTTCTGTCACCACCAGCCTTCTCGTTAAGCCATTCGTCCAGTGCTTGCTGCAGACTATCTGCAACGCTGCCATCGCGCCCGGCATCTACGAGAGAATAGGCGTTCTGCATGGTTTCCTGCAGACCGCTGGTATCAACGAAAAGAGTTTTACGTCCATTCGCGACGATCTTCACAACTTCAACGGTCGTGATGATCGTTGCTTTGGCATGTTTGTTTGGTGTTGGCCCGGTATATGGCGACTGGAACAGCACCATGCTTGCAGCCACACCGTCATCACGCAGTTCATCAAGAGCAGCACCTGTCGCGCCAGCTGAAGCTGGCGCCGATGCATTGGTTGGCTGGCCGGTAGAAGCTCCCTGACCACTTCCCATTTCAACATCGGAAATCATGACTGCCAAATGTTCGAACAGGTCATAACACATCGCAATCGAACCCTCTTTCGGGTCGTACCATGCGTTCAGCTGATCACAGTCGCGGAACGTGACTGTTATAGGTCGTGGCAGCACATAGGTCTGGGACAAGCCATCGAAATAACCTGTCAAAGCAGTCG
The DNA here is from genome assembly GCF_002252505.1 of Brucella grignonensis. Lineage (GTDB taxonomy): Bacteria > Pseudomonadota > Alphaproteobacteria > Rhizobiales > Rhizobiaceae > Brucella > Brucella grignonensis. The sequence continues at coordinate 9,211 of NZ_NNRL01000147.1, forward strand.
AGAGCTTTGTAGCGTAGAAATCGCCCACTCTGCGCGAAGAAGGCTGAAAGACCGTCTTGATTGTTGCGCCCGGAGCATTTGCCGGTTGCTCGCCTTCCGGGTGCCATTCGCCAGAACGCGTGTGAGGGGCAAGGATTTTGCGCCAAGCGCGATTTTGCTTGTTGAATTCATCTGAACAACGAAAACGCGTGCGCTCATCCAGCTTGACCCCATCGGCAATAGAGCTGAAAACCTTCGGATTGCCGCCATACATAATGCAAAGCATATTACGAAAGCGCTTGAGATCGGCTGTATGCTCATCCTGCCATGGAGAAGGCGAGCTGCCCTTCATCTCGCTGATTTTGCCGCTGTAATACCACTGCAACGCCGCATAGCTCGCGCTGCCGATTGCCATGTCGTCGATTTCTTTATCACCGGACGGATACATTGTCGGTTCGACAATTTGCAAAGCGGAATAGATATCGACAGCATCCTCTTCAGGACCGGTCGATGGAAGCTGCAATTCCCCAATCAACGCATGTCCAAATTCATGCGCAAAGATGCTGCGCACCAGTCCGTAATAAACTGACGCGATACGCCCCCCATCACCGCCAAAGTCGGGCAGAGGACCAGAAATCCCTCCGGCACCTGACGCAGGTTGAGAACCATTATCGGTAGTTTGCGGTGCGGGTTGGGAACCGGTATCTGCCGTTTGCGGTGCTGCACCGCCCCCCTGCACGTTTCCAACAATTGGTTGCGTCGGGAGGTTCTCGCCATCAGACGTGATGCTGAAATTAGCGATCCCGAACATTCCAATATCGTACGCCATTACGCCGATTTGCGCGCCGAGCGCCGGTGAGCCCTGAACGTCGCCGATCATTCTTCCATTCAAAAGAAAACGCGTCACGCCGGGAACATCGACCATTTCGATAACGTCGGTACCGTCGAGCTTGGCTGCATTTGGTATAGTTGCAATATTGCGCTGCTGGCCATTTTCCATGCAGAAAAGCTTAACGCTCTTATCTGCGACGACCTCCATCAAACAGATCGCTTTATTGGCCGGATTCGATGCAATCAGGCCCAGCGAAGCACCTGGCTTGGACGAGTTAACTGCAATCGTTACCTTCGTCGCGCGTCCGGCCTCAGGCGCAGGTCCGGCATTGACAACCAGTGTCTGCTCAGAGCCGCTGGCCTGCTGGTTGTTGAGAACGAACCATCCGTCATTGGCGGAACCGGTCCACCCCTGAACAATCTGCGTGGATACAGCTGACGCAAGAGGGCCAAGTTCCCTCTCAAATTCGGCATGGGCAGGAAGATTGGACGCGATAAAACTCGCGAAAAAAACCGCACCCAAAAGACGCATTCGAAAGTCCCCATTCCGCTAAGGTCATCAATATGGCGCGGCACTTATCCCGGATAGCAAGGTATCCGGCCGCCCAAAACCCTGATCTGCCATTCAATTCGTTTATTGCAATATGATTCAACAGATTGATGTCAATCAGTAATTGCTCATTCACTTAAGCAGATAGTGGATTACCGCCCAATAAACTGGTCCTTAATCTACGATCTGGAGACCTGGGCTATCTGTGTTGCAATTCACGCCGACCTTTTGAAATCATCACCCAACCGATGACCGTCAATATTCCGCCAGCGATTGCCATTGGCAATACAAGGATGAACAACCAGAACAAAAATGCGGTAGCCGCATCGTTCCGGCCTGACGCTCCAAGATTCGCGCCCTCCTGCATGTCTGAACCGGATACAAATACCGTAGCGAGCAAGCCTAGGAGGATAACAGCTCCCAGCACGAAGCAGCCCCAACCAATTTGAAGTTTGCGGGTTGCAAATCGCGACGACCAAATAGCACCCACAACCACCACCAAAAGCTGGACAAGCACGGTGATGATAATTGCACTATCAAGACCGTCTGAATTGGCTGTTGCAGTGGTTATCGTGTCCATCTGTGTCGGGAAAAAAGCCATCGCTAACGGTGCCAGGAGGCCAAAGCCAAAACGTGCCAACAAAACGCCAAACACGATGCTAACAAGCCACTTGGTCCATACTGAGTTCATCAGACATCTTTCTTGTAGCCCGTTTCGATCTGATTGAATCGGATCGGCACGAATTGCCTTACATTAGCGAACACTAGACGGAAGATTGGAGAAAGGTCAATTCAGTATTGTCCACAGAGCAGACAATTGACTCATCTGTAAATGTTTGTAATGCGACAGCGAATGATTGCTTTCGTGCCGACTAAAGATGCGGAAGTTCCAATTATCTATTGTGAGCCGTCATCAATGCTTACCAATAGTGCAGGCATTAGACCATGATTACGAAAGCATCTGAAATGAACAGAACACTGCGCGCGCTTGTCATGATAGCGACCATCAATACAGCTCTCGCAATCTCCTTCGTTGGCATTGGAAAGGCGGGGGCTGCTGCAGGAGCCGAGGCGGCGGTCGCGCAGGCGGAAATACAAGAGCAACCAGCACCCGAAACAGACACTTTCGGACGCTCGCAATTCATCTTGTCTGGCAATCCGATCATCCCGCCCCGCGATTATGGCAAGGGATTGCAGCTTCCTGATACAAATGATTACAGCCCGGATGAAAGCGGAACGATCTATGATATTGCTTTTCTCGGGATCGAAAATCGCGAAATGCAGTTTGAGATCCGCGGCTACTCAATCGCAGATTTGAACTCTCCGGCGACAGGGCAGACTTTATCCTTCCCGCAAGATCAAAAGAACATCGAAATACGCAATATTGTTATTGAGATTGAAGAAGTCTTGGAAGGTAGCCTGACTTACAAAATCGTGTATCGCAAGTAATCGGTCGCTATGCAGTGAGCTTGGCCCATTCAGGCGCTGTGCCATCATCTTCAAGCCCACCATTGAGAGCAAAGTGATCCAAAGTCATGGCGTCGAGAACACCAACGATTGCCTCGCGGACAAGCAACATCGAACGGCGAACCTGACAAGCCTTGTGATCCTCGCAATCTTCACAAGGTTCATAAGCGGTGCGACTGGCACAACGGATAGGTGCTAGCGGTCCATCCAGAACGCGGATGGCCTGACCGATCGTGATTTCGCTGGCTGGCTTTGCCAAACTATAACCACCACCCGGCCCCTTCTTTGAACGCAGAATACCGTCGTTGCGCAACTCCAACAGGATCGCGTCCAGAAATTTCTTCGAAATATTGTTCCTGGCGGCAATTTCCGCAACAAATGCGCTCTCACCTGGAGAAAGCAAAGCGAGGTGTGCCAACGCCTTGAGGCCGTATTTCCCCTTTTTCGTGAGCATGGAACCTCCGCCGATTTGATACACGGTGCTTTTGCACTAAATCGAGCGGATTAATAGCCTATTGCCACAGGCCAAATGCCACATTCGGTCAGTGGCTGGATTTTATCTAGAGTGCATCCCGAAAAGTGCGAAGCGGTTTTCGGAAGACGATGCGCGTAAAAATCAATGCGTAGCGCATTTCCGATGATGCAATCAAAACAGGAAATGCTCTAGGCATATCAGTTCAGTGAGAGGCGCACAGGTCACCCGAATGCAACTTGGCGGATGCTGGCTTGTTCAGCTCATAAAGCTCGGCGATTTCCGTCGCAACGAGCTCCTGGAGCTTCCATAGATTGCGGTCGCGGATGCCCTTTTCTTCCAGATGCTTGACTGTAAGATAGAGGTATTCCGCGCAGGAACCAATGTGCCCACAGGCACGCGCCAGAGTTCGGGCCACTATCTCGAGCGGCAAGCCGTTCAGCACCCGCTCTCCGCGTGGACCCGCCCAGAATGTAAGCGCCCTTACAGGCCCCTCAGGCGTTTCAAGAGATACCCAGCGAATGCTCGATGCATCGCTAATTGAGCTGATCTCGCGGCGGATCATGCGTTGAATCTGGCCCAACCTGTCTTCGTCAGAGAGCCGAAAGGCAATACCATTGCAACTGCCGCCGCGCCTTAGAGCAAGCATAAGACCCGGCTGGCTCTGAGTGCCGCGCCAGCGTGTCAGCCGCAAGCAAAACGACCTGTGCCAGCCTTTCAATCCACCATAACGCCAGTCGACGGCATTGAAATCAGGTTTCCAGATCAGAGAGCCATAAGCGAACACCCACAATGGATCTTCACCGCTTTCAAGATATAGTTTTTCTGAAAGTTGTTGCACGTCAAGATCAGTTATCGGAACTTTGTTCGGCTCCGGCCCCCGATCTACTTCCGCCCGAATGCTTAGCGAAACCAATTCTTCAGTCAGCGTCATTCTGGATGCAAAATCAGTCAATGCACTTCTTCCTGTTCAAACTCACTTCGAGCCGGGCCATGCAACTCGGTCATTATGAAATGAATATGCCGTCATGCTCAAGCCCGCAAAGATGCTTTTGCGTCGTCGAGCTGCCGGATTTTTGAGAATAAAACTTCACGATCAGATAAATGGCGCTCAAACAGAGCAATGAAAACCGTATTATCAGCGATATGCGGCAGTGGAGCGGACTGAGCACGACGCAAGCTCTCATTTGCTGCCTGCTTGGCGGTTTCAACTGCAGCCAATAGTGACGCAATCGTCCCTCGCGCTTTCCCGCTATCGGCGTAGCTCGGTGATGAAGAATGCTGATAGTCTGACTGCGCTTGCATCATAATCACATCTCCTATCAATGACATTTACGATTTAAGGGCTGACATCGATTGTAGTCTCTAACGTGCGGGAGAAACGAGGCACTTCAAGCTATTCGTGCGCGGAAATCTGGAATTTCAGCCTTTGATAGGCCAAGATCAATGGAAAAAAGTCCCATACGAGAAGTGGCGACCAGAACCGCCACTTCATTACTCACAGTGTGAAAACTGATTTCACTGCCAGATCAGAACGAACGCTGGAAGCGGACCACACCCTGCCAGGCGTCCTGACCCTTAAGGATCGAGTTCTTGTCATCCCATTTGGTGTAGGAAACCTGTGGTGTGATGGTGAAACCTGGAACCAGCTGATAGGCAACATTTGCACTGGCTGCGAAGGTCTTGGCATCTTCATAGGCCAGCTGAACGTTAAAGACCGCCTTGTTGGTGGCCTTGAACTTGGCACCACCCCAGACTGCCCAGTCGCCGCCCCATGTTCCATAGAAACTGTCGATGACACGCACACCGCGATAGGTGCTGCTACCACCGTCATGGACGACAGTACCTCCAGCATCGTAGTGGACATAGTGATCATCATTCGACTTATATGCGCCGAGCAGCCAGAGAGAGAACTGCTCGGTTACATTGACATCGAGACGAACCTTCCCGGCCCACTCTTCGTTGACGGCATCATAGGCGGCAACACCGGCAATCGACCCCCAGCTCTGTGCATATTTCAAACCACCGACCACATGTGGTGTGTAATCATCAATCACGCCATTCCAGTCGACATCAACATTATTGCCTTGCTCAAGCGCGATGATGGCCGAAAAGCCGTTTTCACCCTTGAAAGTGTAGCTGATCTGGTTGGTGCGATAGCCACCGGCGCTGATAACGTCGTCATTCAGCACATCACCGAAATATCCGGTGAAGGTATAAAATGCGGTGTCATCCAGACCAACGCGAAGACCGCCCAGTTGAATATAAGCGCGGTTGAGGGTGGTGCCGGCATCCACGCCATTGCCGAAGTTAAAGCGCGTTTCGGTAAAGGTCGAAAGCGTGCCGAGTTCGGTTTCCGAAGCCGTCGATGTGCGTAATGTGAAACGTGTGTTGTTGGTCCAGGTATCATAAGATTTGCCGCGCGGGCTCAGATTATAGGCACTTCCGTCTGGAGCACGACTGATACCTGCACCGCGGTAGTAGACGTTATCACCACCCCTCAGGTCATAACGAACATAACCATGGATACGTAGGCAAGTTTCAGTGCCCGGAATGTAGAAATATCCCGCTCCATACGCATCGCAGACGCGGACATATTCTACAGCTTCTGGTTCCGGCGCGACGATTGCATCGGCGGCATTTGCATTCGTCACCCCGAGAACAGCAAATGCCGAACCGAGTACAGTGTTTTTCAGAATCATAATTATCCCCACTAACAATAAACAAAATTGTTCTATTTCAGAGGGATAATTCGATTAAGGTAATTATATCTAATTATTATAAAATATATGACAAATAATATTTTATATAATAACATTCAAAATTGATATAATTACATAACTCAACAAAATTGTATTCTATGGATTTGACCAAAAGAACCAATATAAATTATATAATATTGATTACTTGCCCATTATTTTCTTTTGAATTCAATTATATTCGAACCAGCCGCTAATCTGCTATGACTGGTTCTTGAAACAGCGACAAATAGCGCTCTCCGCTATCGGGCAGAACGGCAACGATGGTCTTTCCCGCATTCTCCGGGCGCTTCGCGATTTGAAGGGCCGCAGCAATGGCCGCCCCGGAAGACGTGCCGACCAGAAAGCCCTCTTCGCGCGCAACTGATAATGCAGCACGGCGCGCTTGCTCTGTCGTCACGGCAACGATTTCATCGACAATAGCCTTGTCGTAATTCTCTGGTAAAATTGTCTCATCAACTTCGGTGACTTTATGAACGCCTTCAATAGTCTCTGCTCGCGGATTATCGATTGAAGGCACGGAATCCGCCGTCGGCTCCACCAGAAGGACACGAAGAGAAGGCTTCTTTTCCTTGAGATATTTACCCACGCCGGAAATGGTGCCTCCCGTACCCACTGTGCTCACCAGAATATCCACGTTGCCATCCGTATCCCGCCAGATTTCCGGGCCAGTCGTCTCAAAATGGATTGCTGGATTGGCAGGATTGGACCGTTGACCGGTATAGTAGGCGTCAGGATTTTCGTTGCGAATACGATCCAGCACCTTTTGCAGCGCTCCAGGCTCCAAAAGCTCATCATTGTCAATCAGTATAATCTCTGATCCGAACTGGCGAAGAATATTGATTTTATCTTCGCTGATCGTGTCACGCAGATAAAACTTTGTTCGATAGCCTTTTGCAGCGGCAACAGCCGCAATACCGATACCGGTGTTTCCGCTTGTCAGGTCAACCAGAAGATCGCCCGGCTTGATTTGACCTCCGCGTTCGGCATCACGAATAATCCCCCATGCCGTGCGGTCTTTGATGCTTCCAGCAGGATTGAGATACTCGATCTTTGCGAGAATGCGCACAGAGGAACCATTTAGCTTCTGTAAGCGCGAGAACGAAACCAGAGGCGTATTACCGACAAGATCCGAAAAGCCATTATATATTTTACCCACGATCTACTCCCCTTACTGACAGCATCAATATTCAGCGCTTAATTTTCATCAGGCATTGAATTTTATTAAGAAAATTATTCACTTAGTTCATTCCGCTCATAGATTTTCAATCCACTGTGGGCGATCACTTAGCATTTATATTCGCGTACCGGTGCCATTCGGATCATCATGAATGATGTCCCTTATTCGATAGACTGATCGGATTCGCACGAACCTTCCTGATTGCGATCTCAATGATGGAAGCCGACGGCTTTTCATGCTCTGACCATCGAAACCGTATCCAGCCATTTTCATCCGCGAGAAAACTTACCCCATCGGCGGTTGGTGCCAGAAGCTGCACAGCCACAGCCGCAGTCTGATCGGAAACATCGCATTGGGTTGAGCCATTGCTGCCAACGGAAAAGACTTCGAGATGTTCGTTCTGAAGATGAAGCAACCAGAAATTGTCGGATTGCCGGCCGAGTTCATACCGCTTACCATTGCAATAGACCGTGATCCGTGGACTTGCAGCCGGATAAACTTCGCCGTCAGGCGCAGGCAGACCGATCATCCGGGCGGAAGCTATCGTGCGGATATAGTCCACGAGTGACCATGCGGTTTTCGCATCCAGCGCCGTTTCAAAACCGGGCATGGATTGCCGACCGTCTTCAAGCTCTTTGCCATGCATGATCGTCCAGAATATTTCGCCATCACTACGGTCAGCAAACAAGGACGCGGTCAGATCGGGTGGCCATACCGGATCGCCAGTGGCCTTCTCCCCACGCCCCCGCCCGTCATTGCCATGACAGGAGGCACAATTGCCTCCGAAAGCCGCTGCGCCGCGCGAAATTGCGATAGATGTGTAGGATGTGGGTGAACGCAGAAAACTTGCTTCATTGGCATCCTGAACAAACAATCCGATGCGTGGTGGCTGAAACAATGCAAAGCCTGTAACAGCAACGACAATGATCGCTGGCCAACGCCATTTCGGCAGAGATAGACAGCCGACACCGATCAGAAACGCCAGCAGAAGCGGCCTGAAACTGCGCCATGCAGCATCGACGAGAAATGCATCACTGAGAATATTATCGCGCAAACGATAGGCAAAAGGCCAGATAATGTCCTCATGCACGCCGGGCGGCTGGGTTGCGAGAAGAGACGCTGTGAGAAACACCGCCAAGCCGATTATTGTCTCAACAATCAGCGCATAGCGAAGCCCCTGCCCGCTGCGGCCTTCATGGCTCAGCCAGAAACGGTTGAATGCTGCAATTGTCAGCATGGCAGCCAGGAGTACGATCTTCACGATCATGATCCTGCCGTAAGTTGTGCCAACCAATCCCGGCAAACCACCTGTCAAAAGCCATCCTGCAATTGTGGCGCCAACAACAAGAATTATAACAAAAACAATGCCATATAGCGAAAATCGACGCGCGGCTTGCAAGCCGTCATCCCGCGAAACACGTAAGAGAAGATAGAGCGGAGGCAGCGAACCAAACCATAGCGCGCCTGCAATCACATGCGCAGAAACTGCCAGGGGTAGCCAGATAGTATGAGCTGCTGCGGCGTGTCCCATGCGTATCTGGAGACCTAATGCAAGAACAGCTATCAAGAACAACAGGATACGGATGGTTTGAGATTTTTCCGCATAAGGCAGAAGCAAAACCGCAATCACGATAGCCAAGGCGCGCAGGCAAGATGCAATGCCGAAGGCAGTTCCAAAAAGCCCGCGTGGGAGAAACGCGAATGCATCAGAAAAGCTATTCGCACCAGACAGCAGTGAGAATTGAAATGGCACCCACAGGACCAGTCCAAAAGCGCTGATTGCCACGGAATAGCCACAAAACTGGCGCCAGATTCTCACAAAAGCCGCAAGTTTGCCTTCGCTTATTGCGCTTGGAACAAGCAAAATGCGAAAAAACAGAGCGCCAGCGAGCAGTGCAAGGCCAGCAAAATTGAGGCATCGCACAAGCGCAATGACGATATCAATTCCAGTCATTGCGCCCGGCAACCTTACTTTACAATCTTGAACTTGAATGAGCCTTCGGTGCGATGCGTATCGACCGACGCAGCGCCCCACTCGACCGTGTAAGTCCCCGGCTTCAAGGCTGGCGGTGTGACCGAAAGCGTCTTTGTGTTTCCGTCGATATGCTCCAGCTTGCCGGTCTCGATAGCGGTCCCGTTTTCATCTTTCACAACAAGCTTGCTTAGACCAAGCTCCAGCGGCTCGGTATATTCGATGGAAACAACCGCCGGTGCTTTATTGAGCACGGCGTCTTCCGCTGGCTCGGATTGTGCGAGATGCGCATGCGCGTAAAGTTGTGTCATCGACCCTAACAAGAGGGCCGTTGTGAGAACTGTTTTCCTGAACATTTTTCTTTCCTGATTTTACCAGTCAGCGTCCAGCCCGAGATGCCCAAGCGCCTGCCTGCGCAGTTCCGCCAGTCGCGGATCGCCGCGATGGCGTGGATAGCTGAGATCCACTTTAAGTTCGGCTTCGATGCTTGCCGGACGGTTACCAAAGATGATGACTCGCTGCGCAAGGAAAATCGCTTCCTCGACATCATGCGTGACGAGCAGTGTGGTAAAGCCATTGCGCTGCCACAGATCCAGAAGTTCAGCCTGCATGGCAAGCCGCGTCAAGGAGTCGAGCTTCCCCAACGGCTCATCCAGAATGAGCAACTTTGGATCATTGACAAGCGCACGCGCCAAGGCTGCGCGCTGCGCCATACCACCCGAAAGCTGGCGCGGATAGGCATTGGCAAAAGCCGACAATCCCACCAACTCAATCGCTTCATCGATGCGGTGTCCGTGGGTTTTCAGCACGCCGCGCGCCTGAAGCCCCAAAGCCACATTGTCCCGCACCGTGCGCCACGGATAAAGTGTGGGGTCTTGGAAGACCACCACGCGCGACGGATTAGGACCGAGGATTTCCTCGCCATCGGCAAGAATCCTCCCTTCGCTTGGCGGCTCAAGTCCGGCAGCAAGCCGCAAAAGCGTGCTCTTGCCGCAACCCGAAGGACCCAGAATGGCGACAAACTCACCGGGTTTCACATCAAGCTCGATATGGTTGAGAACCGGCAATGACTTGCCTTCAAGACCAAAGCGATGGCTTACATTCTCAACCTGAATATGGAAACCACGGCTTTCATCAGCGGAAGCGGCAGGCGTTTGTTTGAGGGCAGCATTCACCATTTCACGTCCCCCTTCTGCCAAGTCAAAACGCGATCACGCACCGTAAAGAGCAGCGTAATCAGCCCGGAAAACACAATCGCCATGATGATGAGCGCGCCATAGAGATTATTATAGGCCGCCCAGCCTTGCGCCCATTGCAGATACCAGCCGAGACCGGACTTGACGCCCATCATTTCGGCGGCGACCAGCACCGAGAAAGATGCTCCCAACCCCATGAAAAGACCGACAAAAACATGCGGCAATGCGGCGGGAATTGCGACGCGCAGGATCAGAAACAACTGACTGGCGCCCAAAGTGCGGGCAACATCGTAATAGGCTTCATCGACACTCGCCACGCCCGACCATGTCAGAACCGTAAGCGGGAACCATGTTGCCAGCGCAATCAAAAAGACCGCAGCTGAAAAGCCCGATGGAAAGAAATAGAACGCCATTGGCAACAGTGCAGTCGATGGAATTGGCCCCAGAAACCGCAACACCGGATGAACCCAATAGCCGATTGCCTGTACCCAGCCGATGGAAACACCGGTCAGAAAACCTGCAATTGCACCAAGCACAAAACCCGAAGCCAGCAGCTTGAACGAGTTATACAGGCTGTCGAGCAGACGCGGCCAGTCATCCAGATAGACTTCCAGCAGAGACGATGGCGGCTGGAAAAATGGCACAGGAAGCACTGCGAATTTTGCCGTCAGCAATTCCCAAACACCAAAGAATATCGCCAGAGCCGTCAGCCATGGCGACCAGTAAACCAGCCGTTTGCCAAATGCCGGATAGACTGCAACCAAAGCCGCACCGATTGCCAGAAGGATCGTCCAGCCAATGAACAAGCCATTGGTTTCACGAACATAAAGCGGCTCGGCAAACCCAACCACCACATTGGGCAAGAAGACGGAAATAGCACTCACGACGGCCCAGGCGATCACCGCCACGAAAGGCCATAGCGACCGGCGAAGCGCGGAGGGCAGAGCCTCCCGCGCATCGTCCTTTGACGAGATATAGACAGCATCAGGTGATGACATTGGCGACGATCTTTTCGGCAAATGCATCCGTATTGGTGTTTGGCCGGATGACATTGATGATCTTGAGTTCATCCACGAACAAGGCGACATCCTTGCGCAAGGCATCACCCGTTGAATGGTGGTCATGCGTGTGACTGCGCAGGATGCGCGCCACATCTGTCGCAGAAACATTACCCGGAACGAATGGCGCGAAGATTTCAGCGCTTTCATCCGGATGCGCCGCAGTCCATGCCTGCGCTTCTACGATTGCGCGCGAAAGTGCTCCGGCAACTTCCGGCTCATCACGAACCAGACTACCGCGCAGACCCAGCACACAGCAGGCGGAATTGACATATTGTCCATCAAGATTGGTCGCGACTTCTTTCAGACCGTCACGCTCGCGCTGGAGGAAAGCGTGCGGATCGTCACCAGCCACGGCCTGCACCTCACCCTTCTTCAAGGCTTCCGCAAAGAGGTCGGCGGGATATTGCAGCCATTCGATTTCCGTATCGGGATTGATACCCTGTTTTGCCGCCTGAATGGCGAAGAAGTTGCGGATCGGGCTTGCCTGATCGCTGACGGCAACTTTCTTGCCTTTCAGATCAGCGATGGAATTGATGCCTGAATCGGGTGCTGCCAGAAGACGCATGCAGCCGCCATGCGTTCCGACGGTCAGCGATACGTCGAATCCCTGCTCCAGCGGCTTCAACCAGCGCAGCGCCATGCCGATGCCGCCATCTGCCTTGCCTGTGGCGATTGCTTGAAGCAACTGGTCAGTGGGACCGGAGAAATTAACCGGCTCGACAGTTAGACCATATTTCTCGAACAATCCTTGCTTGAGCGCGACAGAAATTGGCGACTGACACACAGCCGTCTGCCCCCAGGCCAGCTTGATCACTCTCGGAGAAGATGACGTGCTCTGTGCAAACGCCTTGCACACCAAACCATCGGAACTACCAAATGCTGCCGCACCAAGACCAACTGCGGATGCCCCCAGAAAAGCACGCCGAGATAGATAAGATTTCTTATTTTCGGAAGTCATGCAATCACCCTGTTTACAAAGAAAGATGATTTAACTTATTTATATAATTAAAATAATGTCAGAAATTTATATTCAAAATTATATAGGCGGTTGAAAATTATTTCTTTTTAAATTTTTATATACTTAAAAAAACAGAAAAATCCGAAGATATATACTTCGGCCTTTTGATATTATTGACGTTAACCAAGGTCATAGTCCAAGCAATCGATAGCCACCACCATGATAAAGAAGCGGTTCGCCACCACCGGTGACGATCTTTAATGCACGTCCAATTATGATCGCATGCGTATGCCGCTCAATAACATCTTCGACAGCACAATCTACTGAAGCCAATGCGCCACGAAGTGCAAGCGCGCCGCTTTCCAGAGCATACCACGCAGCGCCCTCATATCGGGCAGCGCCCTTTACGCCATCTTTTCCTGCAAAACGGTCCGCAATAGCCTGCTGACCAGCAGACAGAATATTGACGCAGAAATGGTTGTGACGGCTGATCACCGGCCAGACAGAGGAACCGCGATTGATGTTGACGATAATCGTTGGCGGATCCACCGAAAGTGCTGTAGCAGAGGTCACGGTCGCGCCGGTACGTCCCTCATCAAAACCCGCAGTTACAACGCTAACGCCGCCCGCAAGCTGTCGCATTGCGGCTTTGAGTTCACCTGGAGAAACCTCAATATCTGCGGGTTCTTCAACATATTGCGGAATACTCTCGCGGAGATATGTTACTGTTGATCCCATGTCAGTTTATCACTCCACATTTTCTTTCAGCTACACGGTAACAGCCCTCGGCAAACAGGCCGAGAATGCAGTTTCTATATTCGACTGAATTTGTAGAAAATTAAAATCTACATCCAAAAGGGTCGTAGATAAGGAACGGCGCAGTCATGCGCCGCTGCAAACGTTGCGGACAATATCACTGAGATAGTCCGAGATTATCTTTCAGTGTCTGCCCAGTATAGTCGTCTCGAAACACGCCTTTGTCCTGAAGAAGCGGGACATTTTTTCGACAAACTCGTCAAACCCTCCGGGAGTAAGATGCAGTGCGAAGACAAAGCCGTCCGCTGCATCGGCCTGAACATAGGTGTTTATTTCATCCGCAATTGTCTGTGCTGTACAGACAAATTGCTGCCGAGCAGTTACCGCCACGCCCTTCGTTGACATAATCAAGCGTCGCAATCGCGGTTGAAATATGAAAAGGCTCCAGAAAGTTAACCCGCGCACCGGCAATGATACCAATGTTGGTGAGACATGGCGCCAACCAGTTTGCCAGCAATATGGCATCCAGCCCATCGCCACCCAAGAGCAGAGCTTTGGACTGCGTCATAATTGGGTTCCGATCGCAAATGAGTGGATTGGTTGACTAACCTGCCCGAACAACACTGAGCTCTGGCTTCCTTGTGCCTGCAGCCGGAAGAAGTCGTGCAAAATCCGTGAGGATCTGCGCATAATCCTCCGCGTAAAACTCGTAAGGCAGCTCCAGCCGAAATTCAGAGACAAGCGGCAGAACAGGATCGGCTGCGAGCGTTTCCAGAATTTCTTCGGTCGTGCTCACAATATCGGGCAGGAACAGCGTGCGGCGTGGACCATGGGCGAGACCCGTTCGCTTGTCGCGCTCGGCGGCAAATTCCGCATAGCGACGGCGAGCGTCTGGACTTGCGCTATCGGTTGGCAAAATCACCCGACCAAGTGCGACACGCGGCGCACGTTCATGCACCCATTCCTGACGGAAACGTTCAATCAGCGCTTTCTGTGTTGTCAGAAAGTCATCCGTATTCTCACCGCTGACGATGTTACCCGTCAGAAGGTTAAACCCCGCCTGACCCGCCCAGCGCGCAGAATTCTGTGATCCGCCACCATACCACAAGCGGTCGGTCAGCCCTTCGGCAAAGGGCCTTAAACGCGGAATTTGCGCGCCAGCAACATTGCCTGCTTCGGTCTCGCCCGAAAGTGGTTCTGACCTCAGGGCCTGTGCCAGTTTTTCTGCGCGCGTATGGCTGTAATCGGCGATTGGAGCTGCATCAACAAAATCAGCAATCAGATGCGCAAAGGGCGGCGCTCCTACTGAAACACCGACATTGAGCCTGCCATGCGAAAGCAAGTCGACGGTTGCCAGATCCTCAGCCAGCCGGAATGGATTTTCATAGCCAAGCTGGATAACGGCAGTGCCGAGACCGATGTGTTTCGTCCGCTGCGAAGCGGCAGCGAGGAAGGTAGAGGCGGATGAAATACCGCGCTCAAGATGACGCTGCCGTACCCATGCGCTGTCGTAACTCAGTCGCTCTCCATGCTCGAAGAGCTGAAGCGTATCTTCCAACCCCTGTGCAGGATTATTCTCGCGATGACTACCGGGAATGAGGAAGGCGAAATGTTCAATGTGCGAAAGAGGCATGGTTTGTTTCCCTTCTCACGCAGCAGTGTCGCGATAGCTTTGAAGCCGCGCCAGAATTTTTGCTTCCTGCACCGCCTTGCGCTCCTGCACACGCTGTGTTGCCTCTTCAAAAGAAGGCGATGAAGGATAAAGCGGCGAGGAGATCTGCTGGCCCAGTTTCGCACCAATATGCTTTTCAAAGGGCAGTGAACGGTATTGCTGTACATCAACCGATGTGTCGAACAGCGGCCGATAGCCGAGCGAAATATAAAGCGCTGTTGCTTCTGGTTGACGGAAGCCCGTAGAAAGATAAGCGCGTGTATAGCCTAAGTCGCCTGCACTTTCTTCCAGTGCCAGCACAATGCGGCGCGCCAGTCCCTGCCTGCGCAAATGCGATGCGGTCCAGATACGCTTCAGCTCCACGGTTTCGTCATCATGGCTCATGTAAGCGCCACCAGCGATTGTTTCTCCATCACGCTGAAGAAGCAGAAAACTGCCCAGCGGCGCCGAAAATGCCTCTATCGGATAGCGTAGGATTTCTGCTCGCGCACCACCGGGACGATCAAGATTGCCGTACCGGTCGCCATATTCTTGTACCAACCCATCGATGAGGGGCTGCGCTGCCGGGTCCAAAGGAGAAGACTGGATAATAGTATCAACCATAGAAGGCCTCCGCAAAAACAAATCCTGTCCGATTTGCAATGAGTGGAAGCAAGAAGCCGCCATCGAACAGTATCTCTCTTTAACGGTGCCTCTTTGCTCGCACGTTTGCACGGCATGAACGTTTAATGAGCGTGCAAATATTGGAAGATCGTTGCTCAATTAATATTCTATAGAAAACATAGATTATCTCGTCATTAAAATTGCTGGCAAGGATCAGATGCCCAACGCACTCAGTTTTCTCAATAAAAGTCCAATTCAAGACGGCGAAGCGGCCCAAACGGCGCTGAACCGCATGGTAAAACTTGCGCAGAAGGCAGAAGTTGCGGGCTTTCACTACTTTTGGGTTGAAGAGTACCACAACTCACCGTGCCCGCCAGTTCGTCACCGGAAGTGCTGATCGGCTTTTTGCTGGCTTACACCTATCATATCTGGATCGGTTCGGACGGCGTAATGCCTCAGATGTTTCCATCGGGCCTGGAAGACTTTGCCGAGCTAATTCTGCCGGAATTGCCTCGCCGCGGGCTTGCCCGCAGCGATTATGATGGTCCGACATTGCGGGACAATCCCGGCTTGAAGATACCGACACATCCTGCAACTTGGGTTCAGAGTTCAGACACCTTAACTGCCATCAAAAAAGCGGTTTGAAGGGCGTGGAAGGCCCAGGTGTTCACGCAGCGTGCCGCCCTCGTAATCAGTGCGGAAGATACCACGGCGCTGCAGTTCCGGCACCAGTCTTTCCGCCACATCGTCAAGACCTGCCGGCAGGAAGGGAAATACAACCGTGAAGCCGTCGCTGGCATCCTCTTCCAGCCACTTCTGCATTTCATCGGCAACGCTTTCAACGGTTCCGACGAAAGCAAGACCTGAATAACCGCCGTAACGCTGGGCAAGCTGACGGACAGTCAGCTTTTCCTCTTCGGCCAGTTTAAGAACCTGCGCCCTACCCGACTTACTTGCATTTGTTTCGGGAATTTGAGGCAAATAGTCGTCTGGATCAAAGCCTGATACATCATGGCCCAGAGCAATCGACAGCGATGCGATACCGCTATCATAGTGAACAAGACTATCGAGCTTCGCACGTTTCTGCTTGGCTTCCTCAAGGCTATCGCCAAGGACGATAAAGGCTGCAGGCAATATCTTCAACGATGATGGCGCGCGACCGGCGGCAGCCAACCGAGATTTCAAATCAGCATAAAGCTTTTTTGATTCAACGATGTCTCGCGGCGCGCAAAATACCACTTCCGCAGTTTCCGCTGCCAGTTGGCGACCCGGTTCTGATTGGCCAGCCTGAACAATCACCGGCCATCCTTGTACGGGACGCGCGATATTGAGTGGCCCACGCACATTAAAATCATCGCCATGATGATCCAGAACATGCATCTTGGATGGATCAAAGAAGATGCCGCTTTCCTGATCCCGGATGAATGCATCATCCGCAAAGCTGTCCCAAAGACCTGTTACTACATCATAGAACTCGCGCGCACGCTTATATCGTTCGCCATGCTCGACATGCTCTTGCCTGCCGAAGTTAAGTGCTGAGTCCGGGTTGGATGTCGTGACGATATTCCACGCTGCACGCCCCTGGCTGATATGGTCAAGTGAGGCAAAACGTCTGGCAATATGATAGGGCTCATCAAATGTGGTGGATGCGGTTGCCGCCAACCCGATCTTGTCAGTCACAGCAGCCAAAGCCGACAGCAGCGTGAAGGGCTCAAAGGAAGTAACCGTATGGCTGCGCTTCAGCGCCTCGACCGGCATGTTGAGGACTGCGAGGTGATCCGCCATGAAGAATGCGTCGAATTTTGCCGCTTCAAGTTTCTGGGCAAAGGTCTTCAGATGCTTGAAATTGAAATTGGCGTCCGCATAGGCACCGGGATATCGCCAAGCACCAGTATGCAGGCTTACAGGGCGCATAAACGCCGTAAGATGAAGAGACTTGTTCAATTGATTGTTCCTGAGGCTATTGCGAAATGAGGTGGGCGCTTCTCGATGAGCGTTGGTCAGACCAGTGATTTTACGACTGTCTACTCACTGAGCTAAGAAATATGATTGCGCAGCCCGCGCCACTCAAGGAATTTGCGCTTCATATTTCCGTGATTCATGGATCATCGTGCTAAGCACCCGTCACAGAGCAATGTTAAACTTTATCCCAATATCTTTCGTTTGCTTTATTGGGTTTTATCGACAAACTCGACATGGCATATTTCAAAGTGGAACGAGCATCGACCTTTTGACGTTGAAGATGACGATCCAACGCGTACCGGAGGACGGAGACGTTTCACTGGAAATATAGAGTGGATTGAAGGGAGGTCAGAGAGATGAAAGCACGAACAGCGAGTGTTGGTGATCTTGAAAGCGTTTTTCACGACCTTTCAGAGCGAATGGCCACAGAATATATTGCGGCCGGTAAAGACGTGAGGTCTGCCTACGACAATCTTACCATGAACCTGCGTGAAGGACGCGCGCATGCGTTGATCGAAAACGACAAGGTCGTTGCGATCATTGCGTGGCAGGAAGCGGACGAAGCAACGGATACACTGTTTGCGGCAAAAGAAGATTTCTTCAATGCACGATCCGTTCGGTTCTGCAGAAAACACATAAAGCAGATTCAAGCATTATCGGGTGATCGTCCGATACATTCCAGAAGCTGGCTTGATCGTCCTGACGTTGTGCGATGGTTCAAGATCATCGGCTATCAGGAAGCGGGACATGAAGATGGTGCCCAGCTTTTTGAGCTTTTGCCACCCGAAGGAAACAGCCTCTCAAGCCAGTAGTTTTGTTTCCAATCGTGTTTTTTATTACGTCGTGCGGATTCCGCGCGACGCAGCTCAACGCAATGCTTTTGCGATTGCATCAATCGTCACCCGAACGCGGGATGTTAAAGCACGTCCTCCCGGCCATATGATATGAATAGGCAATGTGGGCATTCTGACGTTTGACAGCACGGGGATCAGTGCTCCAGAGCTAAGCTGGTTCTCAACGAGCCAGTGCGGCACCTGTGCCAGCCCCAACCCGCGAGCCGCGCGTCCACAATCATGTCCACCGCGGCAAAACTATGGTTCGACGGAATATTGCGTCGGACCTCTTCTCCCCGCTCATTTAAAACAATCCAAGGTTCACGCTGACCACCACGAAACTGTGTGACACAGCGATGTCGCTCAAGATCGTCCAGCATTGTGGGGGCACCATGAACCGCAATATACGAAGGCGACGCACATATAATCACCTCCTGCTGACCAATATATTTGGAGATAAGGTCTGCGCTATCAGGGAGTTGGCCAATCCTGACAGCAAGGTCATAGCCTTCGTCGATCAGATTCACGATGCGGTTTTCAAAGGAAACTTCAAAATGGAGCTCATGATATTCAGCAGCCAGTTGCAACAAGACCGGCGCTACACATCTGCGTCCATATAAATCCGGCAGATTAATTCGCAGCCGTCCGGCCGGAATTTCCCTTCTCGCGGAAAGTGCAATTTCCGCAGCCCCCAACTCTTCGAGCGCACGGCGGCAGCTCTCGAGGTAGACGCGTCCTTCATCAGTAAGGCGCAAACTGCGCGTGGTGCGATGAAACAACCGCACCCCAAGACGCTCTTCAAGGCGCGCAATTGACTTGCTGACCGCAGATTGTGATAGCCCCAACAATGCTGAGGCCGCAGCAAAACTGCCCGACTGTTCTGCCTGCACAAAAGCTCTGATACCGTTGAACCGCTCGGTGGAAATCATCATTCGATCTTTTTTGTCATGATTGAAGATAATTAATGCCCGAAATGCGATTTCAACTCCATGATAAGTTGCCCTTCACGAAAAGTCCTGAGCTGTGAAAGATGAGCAATGTCAGAAGCACTGCAAGATAAGACCGTTGTCGTAATCGGCGGTAGTACCGGCATCGGGTTTGCCGTTGCACAGAAGGCTATAGAAGCAGACGCTAAGGTTGTGATAGGCGCACGCGATGCCGCAAAGCTTGCACAAGCTTCTGCAGCGTTAGGGGAAAGATCAACCGCACTGGAAGTCGATACCTCCGACACCAGTTCTCTCGCCACATTCTTCGGAACAATCGGTGCTTTCGATCACCTTTTCATTCCAGCCGCGACCTACACAGTGGTTGGCCTCGACTGCGATGACATAAAGGCTATCGAAAGCCCGTTCCGCTCAAAGTTCTGGGGCCAATACTGGGCTGTGAAGCTCGCTGTTCCCTATCTGGCAAAAGATGGCTCCATTACTCTGATGGCCGGTGCGGCCAGTGCGAGACCAATCAAGGGCAGTGCAGTTTATGCTGCATGTAACAGCGCGATTGAGGGGCTTGGACGTGGGCTGGCGATCGACCTCGCTCCCATCCGGGTAAATACGATATCACCCGGTACAATTGATGGTCATCTTTGGCAAAATCGTCCGCAGGACATTCGCGAAATGGCCTTTGAACACTATCGCCAAAATTCGCTTGTCGGCAGACCAGGCACTGAATCCGAGATTGCCGATACCGTACTTTACCTGATGGGAAACAGGTTTGTGACCGGATCTAACCTTTATCCGGACGGCGGATACGCACTTCGTTGAAGAATGATATAGTAAGTGACTGCATTATCTGAGGTTTATAATGCAGCCACTTGAAGTTAAAAGGTTTCTCCGCGCAGATGGCTCGCAAGAAAGCCGAGATTATCCTGCCCCCAATAGGTTTCAGTATCGTAGATATAGGTCGGAAAGCCAAAAACGCCCTTGTCGACAGCGCTTTCACGATCTGACTTCCACTTGGCCTGAACGTCGTGATCATTCTCACGCCCAACCAGATACTGACCGTTGAAGCCAGCTTCATCCGCAACGGCTCGTCGAACTTCGGACTGGCCAATATCCTTTGCGTCCACCCAGAAGGCTTGCTGGAGCGCACGGGTCAGTTGCAACCAATTCTGATCCTCAAGATAGGCGGCAATCACCGTAAAAGAAGCAGGTGTCGGATCGCTTAAAGTTGGGCGATCATCAATGAAAAGCGGCTTGCCACGAAACTTTGCCCAACGCTTGAGATCCTGCGTGCCATAAGCGCGACGGGCTTCCGGCCGGTTGCGCGAAAAGATGCCGCCATTTTCCTCGATGACGGTAGCAAGATAAGGCTTGATTTCAACCACATGCCGCTCTGCCAGTTCCTCAAGCGTATCAAGCCCGAGATATGACCAGGGCGAGCCGATGGAAAAGAAATAATCGATAGTTTTTGGCACGTTCTGTCCTTCGCTATAAGCTTCACTCAAGAAATTATTTAAACTTCGGCAATCCAGGCGGATTGGTTTCCGATTGCTCCAGTGCTTCCTCTTGGAGATGCCAGCGATCAAGAATGCGCGTATAGTCTCCATTCTTGATCAAACCATTGGTCGCGATGGTCAAAGCATTGGCAAGTCCGCTGCCTTTGCGCGTTGTAATTGCCACGTCCGAGCGATCCGGCCAGCCTGCACTCAGCGTGCCGACACGTTTGATATTCTTATCGCGGGAGGCGATGAACACGAGCTGCGCGTGGGGCTGCACGATCACATCAGCCCGGCCTGATTGCAGAGCCAGAAGGCTGGCAGCCTCATCATCGTAATATTGCAGCTCAAGCGGCTTCAGCCCGGCCTTTTCGTTTTCCTCGCTCCACTTGACGAGGATACGCTCCTGATTGGTCCCGGCACCCACGATGATGCGGAGACCTGCAGCATCCTTTGGTTCCTTGATGGAGATAACGCCACTGTCGGCTTTCACGAAGAAGCCATGCAGGCCCTGCCGATAGGTCGAAAAGTCGAACTTTTCCTTACGCTCTTCGGTTACTCCAACATTGGATATCACGGCATCATATTTGCCCGATGCGAGACCTAGCGGCCAATCGATCCATGCAACCGGAACGCTTTCGAGTTCGACCCCAAGGCTTTCCGCAATGGCCGACGCATAGTCTGCATCCGCACCCACAACGGTCTTGGCATCCGTCGCATAGGCTGCAAGCGGCGGACCGCCCGGTGCAACAGCAACAGTCAGTTTGCCCGGCGTGACGAACTTGAAATCAGCAGGAATGGCAGCGATTGCTGCGGCATCTTTCTGCACATGAATGCGGCCGGTCTGTTCGGGCGACAAATCAAAATCATCTTCCGAAAAGGCTGGCAGAGATAAAGCACTTACCAATGCCCATGTAGCTATTAACAGAACACCTGCTCTCATGAACCATTCTCCATTTATGTAAAGTACGGCGGGCCGGTACAAACGTCCCCTCTTATGCCGGCCCTGCCCCTCACGAACCGCTCTTCGGCAGGCCCTGTGGATTGGTCTTGGCCTCACTGATGGCCTCCGGTCCGAGGTTCCACGTATCGAGAACCTTGTTATAGGCACCGCTTGCGATCAGATCGTTGAGAACATTGGTCAGCGGCGCTGCAAGTCCGCTGCCCTTACGCGTTGTGACCGCAATCTCGGCGGTGATCGGCCAGCCGCCACTGACCGTGCCAACCAGCTTGGTCTTGCCATTGATGCCAGCGGAATAGGCCTGTGTTGCGTTCACGCTGAACACCGCATCGGCACGGCCACTTTGAATGGCGAGATCTTTGACCGCGTCATCGTCGTAATATTGCACCTCAATCGGTTTCAGACCGGCTGCAACATTCTGGCGATCCCATTCCAGCAGCACCTTTTCCTGATTGGTGCCTGCATCGGTGATGATCTTGAGGCCTTCAATATCCCTGGGCTGTTTCAGCTCCTTGATCGCGCTGTCAGCCTTGACGTAAAAGCCAAGCTCATCCTTGCGATAGGTAGAGAAATCGAACTTCTCCTTCCGCTCTTCCGTCACTGTGACATTGGAAATCACCGCATCGAATTTACCGGAAGCAAGCCCAAGAGGCCAATCGGCCCATGCAACCGAAACCAGTTCCAGATCACGTCCGAGACTGTCGGCAATGATCTGCGCCAGATCAACATCGTAGCCGATGACGGTCTTGGAATCTGACGCATAGTCATGCAGCGGCAGATGCCCGCTGGTGCTGATCCCGATGGTCAGAACACCGTCTTTGACGAATTTGAAATCCTTGACCTCATCGATACGCTTATCGAGTTTTTCAACCCGCAAACGGTTTGGCTGTTCGGGGCTGAGATCAAATTTGCCCTCACTCCATGCAGCATTCGTCATCAGCAAAGCCCCTGAAATCAGGCCTGCAGTGACGTATCCCGCTTTTCTGATATAAGTCATATTCCCATCTCCTTGAGTGTAAAACTCTGTGTAATGAACTGATTTCTTTACATTTCGCCCCGTTACGAGCGGATCTTACGATCCGCTTTTCGGCAATCCGGCAGGGTTGGTTTTGGCCTCGTCAACGGCTTCTGAACTCAGGCTCCAACGCTCAAGCACCTGATGATATTTGCCGTTCCTGATGAGTTCATTGAGCGACCGCGTCAGTGCATCAGCCAGACCGCTGCCCTTGCGCGTGGTGATTGCCACTTCAGCGGTCTGTGGCCAGCCGCCGCTTACCGTTCCGACGAGCTTGGTTTTGCCGTGCTGCGATGCAGCATAGGCCTGCACTGCATTGACGCTGAAAACCGCATCCGCACGACCGGATTCAAGCGCGAGGCTCTTGACCGCATCGTCGTCATAATACTGCACCTCGACGGGCTTCAGACCGGCGGCAACATTCTGCTTGTCCCACTGCAGAAGGATGTTTTCCTGATTGGTGCCTGGATCGGTGATGATTTTGAGACCCGCAATGTCCTTTGGCTCTTTCAGCGACGTGATCGGACTGTCCGCCTTGACGTAAAATCCAAGCTCATCCTTGCGATATGTTGAAAAATCAAACTTTTCCTTGCGCTCTTCGGTCACGGTCACATTGGAAATCACAGCATCGAACTTGCCGGATTCAAGCGAAAGCGGCCAGTCAGCCCAGGCGATTGGCACCAGCACAAGCTCACGGCCCAATGTATCGGAAACCAGCTGAATGAGATCGGGATCGAAGGCAACGACAGTCTTTGCATCCGTTGCATAAGTGCTGATCGGAGGCACCCAAGGATTAATGCCGACGACGAACTTGCCGTCCTGCACGAACTTGAAATCCTTGGGGACAGCATTGACGACGGCTTCGCTCTTTTCCGCGCGCAGACGGTTTGGCTGCTCCGGGCTCAAATCGAGTTCTGCGGAAAAGGCTGGTGCGCTGAACAGCGTTGCGGCTGCCAGAAAGCTGCCCAATATTGCGTTCTTGTAGTTGCCTGTTTTCATTGAATGACTCCTGAGAATAATCTGAATTTTGGACAAACAATTCCCGTCGATTGCCCTGATCAGGCAATCGTGATTGTCGGGAGCTGTGGTTTGGATCCTGAGCGCATCCCGAAAAGTGGAAACCGGTTTTCGGGATGCGCTTAAAAACAACGGGCGTTCTGGCGTCAGAGGACTTTTGCGAGAAACTCCCGGGTTCGTGGATGCGTTGCCGCATTGAAAAGCTGCTCTGGCCTGCCGGTTTCGAGAATACGGCCCTCTTCCATGAAGACCACCGTGTCCGCCACTTCACGGGCAAAGCCGATCTCATGGGTTACGATGACAAGCGTGGTGCCAGAGCGCGCAAGCTCCTTGATGACATCCAGCACTTCACCAACCAGTTCCGGGTCGAGCGCTGAGGTTGGCTCGTCGAACAGGATGACTTTTGGATTGAGTGCCAATGTACGGGCGATGGCGACACGCTGTTGCTGACCGCCGGAAAGCTGACGCGGATAGGCATTGACTTTTTCGCTGAGACCAACGCGGGCAAGCAGGCGTTTTGCAATCACGGTCGCGGCATCGCGGCTCAACCCACGGACAATCATCGGTGCTTCGATGATGTTTTCCAGCACGGTCAGATGCGGGAAGAGATTGAAGTTCTGAAACACCATGCCGACATCGACGCGCTTTTTCAGAATGTCTTTTTCTTTCAGCTCGTAGAGGGTGTTGCCGCTCTGGCGATAGCCCAGCAGTTCGTCATCAATCGAGATAAAGCCGTCATCCACACGTTCCAGATGATTGATGGATCGCAGCAATGTCGACTTGCCCGAACCCGATGGGCCGAGGATTGCAGTCACACTACCGGGCTTGATGTGCAGGCTGACATTGTCGAGAACGAGATTGTTGCCGAAGCTCTTCGATACCCCGTGAATATCCACCGCACCGCGTCGCGTGCCTGTGAACCCGCTGACAGCAAGTGTTTCGGTAATCCGCGCATCCTGTTCGCTCGCTGCAACATTCTCCGCTTTGCTCGATACGGGACTTTTTGCTGGAACGAAACGAGCGAAAAGGCGCGTCAGAATGGCTGGCGGCGGGTTGCGCAATGCACCGCGCGAGAAATGGCGTTCGATGTAATATTGCGCGATCGACAGCACCGTCATGATGATCAGATACCAGACGGTTGCGACCATCAGTAGGGGAATGACTTCGAGGTTGCGGCGGTAGATGACCTGCACCGTGTAGAAGAGTTCCGGCAGCGCAAGCACGTAGACCATCGATGTGCCTTTGGCGAGACCGATGATCTCGTTGAAGCCCGTTGGAAGGATCGTGCGCATGGCTTGCGGAAGCACGATACGGAAGGCTTGTCTGCGTCGTGGCAAGCCGAGAGCGGCGGCAGCTTCGAGCTGCCCCTGATCGACCGACAGAATGCCGCCACGGATAATTTCGGATGAGAACGCAGCCTGATTGAGACTCAATCCCAGAAGAGCAGCAGCGAACGGACTTAGGATCTGAACGGTTGGATATTCGGCAAAGGTGATATCCGTATAAGGCACACCAAGCCTAACAGTTTCATATAGATAGCCGAGATTGTTCAGAACGAGAAGTAAGACGATCAGCGGAATGGATCTCAGCAACCAGATATAGGCCCAGGAAAGACTCGATAGCAGCGGAGAGCGTGAAACGCGAGCAAGCGCCAGCGCGGTTCCCAGCGCAAATCCAAGCACTGTTGCAAGCGCCGTCAGCCACAGCGTTCGCATCAAACCGACAAGAACGGGCTCGGAGAAAAACCATTCAGCAAAGACCGGCCAACCCCATTTCGGATTCGTTAAAACGGACTGGATAACTGCGATAATCAGGCCTGCTGCAAAGATTGTTCCAATCACGCGCGCCGGATAACGCGCCGGAACGATCTTGTAGTGCTTGAAGTCGCCCGGACTTACGCGGGAAGTATCTTCCCTATCTGTCCCTACAAAATCTGTAGCAATTGCCATGATCAATTTTGCTCCGAAATATAATTCAACTTACGATCCAATGCATACATGCCTGCAATGGAAGTTACTGAACTCGATATTCGGAGAATATAGGACAAGTTTCAAAACAAATAAGTCTATTTAAACACTGTTGAATGGATGTTTTTTCCATTATTCACGGCCATCGTCCACGCATTAACTTAACCTAAAGCCACCTGCTTCAACTCATTGTTGACAGTTTGAAAATCGACCTCATGAATATTATGAAGGTTCTTCTCAAAAGGAAGCGTTCCATAAATTTCCGGATCGGCGGACACATCAAAGAGCGCCGTATATCCGTTTCTGAGATACAGCTCCTTCGCCTCCGGTTGTCTGAACCCGGTAGTGAGATAAACTCGCTTATAGCCCTGACGATGGGCCTGTGCTTCAAGTTCCTTGAGCACTTTGCGCGCCAGCCCCTGTCGCCGCAGATCGCTATGTGTCCAGATGCGCTTGAACTCGGCCGTCACATCGTCATAGCGCATGAATGCACCGCCACCGATTGTCTGGCCATCACGCAGCAGCAGCAGGAAATTGCCGTGCGGAAGCGCAAAGGCTTCCGGCGGATATTTGTTCATTTCGGCTGCTGCACCCTCTTCATTGAAATAGGTGCCGTAGCGCGTGTCATACTCGATTGTCAGCGCCTCGATCAGCGGCACCGCACGAATATCGGTCGTTGAAGTGTAGAGAAATTCATCCGCCATGATGGGCCATCCATGTTGAAGAAATCGTGCAATCTCAGATCAGCGAGGCTTCTGTCAGCCGAACCCAGAACAGCGCGGCTGGAAGCAGGATTTCATCGTTGAAATTGTAGTTTGGGCTGTGCAGGCCTGCACTGTCGCCATTGCCGACGAAGAAATACGTCCCCGGCTTCTGTTCGAGCATGAAGGCAAAGTCCTCGCTTGCTGTGCGCGGACGGAAATCTTCAATAACGGTGTCTTTGGCGAAAGTGTTGAGTGCAACCTGTCGCGCAAATTCCGTCTCGGCTTTTGCGTTGATCAGGGCAGGAAAGCCCCACTGATAATTGACATCAGCAACAGCACCAAAGCTTTCTGCCTGAGAACGCGCGACAGCTTCAATCCGCCGCCGCAATTCCTCGCGCACAGTTTGCGAGAACGAGCGGATGGTAATGCCTAGGTCGACATGCGCCGGAATGACATTCAGCGCATCGCCGCCATGAATGGACGCCACCGTCACCACACCCATGTCAAGCGGATCGAGATTGCGCGCGACCACCGTTTGCAGGGCCAGAACAATGGATGAGGCAACCACAACCGGATCGACCGATTTGTGTGGTTCAGCACCATGCCCCCCACGTCCATTCACGCGAATTCTTGCCCGGTCTACCGATGCCATTGCCGGTCCGGTGACAAAGCCAAACTTTCCTGCGGGCACGCCCGGCCAGTTATGCAGCCCATAGACGGCATCGCACGGAAAGCGCTCAAAGAGGCCCTCTTCGATCATGCGTCGGGCACCTGCCCCGATTTCCTCAGCGGGCTGGAAAATCAGATGCACCGTGCCAGAAAAGCGACTGAACTGGGCGAGATAACGAGCCGCTGCCAGCAGAATGGTCGTATGTCCGTCATGGCCACAGGCGTGCATCACACCGGAATTGCTGCTTGCGTAATCAAGACCAGTTTCTTCGATGATCGGCAGAGCATCCATGTCCGCCCTGATGCCAATGCTCTTGCCGGAGTTGCCACGCTTCAATGTGCCAACCACGCCAGAACCGCCAACGCCGGTTGTAACGTCATAGCCCCATTGCTTCAGATAATCTGCCACCAGAGCAGACGTCCGGGTTTCCTTGAACGCCAGTTCCGGATGGGTATGAATGTCGCGACGCAAAGCGATAAACTCGTCGATAAACGAGGCAAGACCTGCCTCGATTTCCAGTTTACGGTTTACGTCTGGCGACCGTTGAATATTCATGCCGCACCCTTTCGGTGACTTCCGGCATCATTGTTTTCAACGGGCTTCGCATAACGGCTCCGCGGATGCTCCAACCCAAGATTACCGCGCAGCGTATCGTGTTTCAGGCTGCCTTCATGATATCCGCGCTCTTCCAGAATTGGCAGAACATGGGCAATGAAATCATCCAGCCCTTCGGCAATCACCGGGAAGCCAAGGATAAAACCGTCAGCAGCCTTCTGCTCTTTCCAGAGAATGATTTCGTCGGCAATCTTTTCTGCCGTGCCGATGAAGGACGTGCGCGGTGTCGCCACATTCAGCGCCACTTCACGCAAACTGAGCTTGTTTGCGGCCGCGTCGCGCTTGATGCGATCCGTTGTCGAACGAAAGCTGTTCTTGCCGACGTCACCAAGATCAGGGAAAGGCGCATCGAGATCATAGGCGGTGAAATCATGGTGGTCGAAGAAACGTCCGAGATAGGACAGCGCTTCGTTGATGCTTACGAGATTGCGGATCGCCTGATATTTCTCTTCGGCTTCTGCATCGGTTCGTCCAACGATGGGACCGATGCCGGGATAAATGCCGATATCGTCCTGCGAACGCCCATGGGCAACAGCACTTGCTTTGATCTGCGCATAAAATGTCTGGCTGTCCTCGATGGTGCCCGCATTGGTGAAGACGGCGTCCGCGTGTTTGCCCGCAAGTCCGACACCCGCTTCGGAAGCACCGGCCTGAAAGATGACAGGCTGGCCCTGAGGTGAACGCTGGATATTGAGCGGCCCTTCAACCGAGAAGAAGCGTCCTTTGTGGTCGAGCCGATGGAAACCTTCAGGCTTGTAAAACTGCCCGTTCTCACGATCACGAACGAAGGCATCTTCATCCCATGAATCCCAAAGACCTTTGGTCACTTCAAGATATTCATCGGCGATTTCATAACGCAGAGCGTGCTCGGGATGTGGCTTGCCATAATTGCGGCCTGAGCCCTCGAGTGGTGATGTCACCACGTTCCAGCCCGCACGCCCGCCGGAAATGAGATCAAGCGATGCGAACTGTCGTGCAACGGTGAACGGATCACTATAGGACGTCGAAACCGTGCCTGCGAGACCAATGCGTTTCGTGTTCGCCGCGAGCGCCGAAAGCACGGTCAAAGGCTCAAAGCGATTGAGAAAATGCGGAATGGAAATCTCGTTGATATAAAGCCCGTCTGCGATGAAGGCGAAGCTGATACCAGCCTCTTCAGACTTGCGTGCCGCATCAATGAAAAACTGGAGGTTCACGCTGGCATCTGCCGGCCCGGATGGATGTTTCCAGGCATTCATATGCCCGCCTGCACCCTGCAGCATCACACCGAATCTAATCTGCTTGGAACTCATTTGAGGTACTCCCTATAGCCAATGGCTTTGGATCAGGCGGCAATAGCCAGACGTTCGCCTGCGAGGCTTTCGATGGCAGCTAATCTTTGCTCATGTGAAACTGCGGGGAACTCGAGCACAAACTCTGTCACCCCATATTGCTCGTGCAGCTCATCGAGCTTCTGCTTCACCTGCTTGGCCGAGCCTACGAGCACATTTGGATGCTTTTCTTCAACCCGGTAATCAGTCTCTCCAGCCTGCCGCGCAAACTCGGCCGCGGCCTCCTGTGTGCCAACCGAAACTGATTGTCCGGAGGCGAGATGAACCTTGAAGATTTTGATTTTCGAGACCGCGGCATCAACCGCGTCTTGGCTCTCGGCAACGACCGCACCAAGCGCCAGAACGGGCACTTTTCCAGTCACATTGCGATAGGCGTCGAAGGTCTTCTGCAGATTGGCAGTATCGCCATTCAAATGACCGGCATAGACAAAATCCCAGCCGGAATGTGCGGCGAGCAACGCGCTCTCCGGGCTTGCGCCAAGCACAAATTTTTCCGCAGACACCTGTGGTTTCGGGGTTGCGGCCAGTCCTTCAAACGGACCCGATGCGATCTTGTCACCGCCAAGAAATGCGCTGAGCTGTTCAAGCTTGCTGTTGAAATCGAGCCGCTTTTCGCTGCTTGTTTCCTGCTGCAAGGCCTTGGTTGATAATGGAAGCCCGCCCGGAGCCTTGCCGACACCGAGATCAACGCGCCCGCGCCCAAGGGCCGCCAGAAGGTTGAAGTTTTCGGCAACTTTGTAAGGGCTGTAATGCTGAAGCATCACGCCGCCAGAACCAATTCTGATCCGCTTTGTCGATGCCAGAAGATAAGAAACAAGCACCTCAGGCGAAGGCCCGGCCAGTTCATCCGCGTGATGATGTTCCGCGACCCAGAACCGCTTGTAGCCCGCCTGTTCGGCAGCCTGAGCATAAGACACGGTATTGGCAAGAGCGGTTTCCGCGCCCCCTGTTTGCGCCACAGGGCTCTTGTCGAGAAGACTTAACTGATAGGGCATTGGCACATCCACTTTCGCTGAGCATCAGAATTTCGAGGCGGAGCCTTCTGTGCAGCGCGCACGAGCACGGATCAGCCGAACATAGTTTCTCGGCTTCGCAACAAAATCTCAAAGATCAGGCGACTGAAATATGCAGTGTTGAGGCAAATTTATTCTGTGTGGGCGGAATATGTTGAAATGGGCAGCTTGGTGACTGCTCCTCCACCAGTCTTGATAAAAAATGATAGATAGATTCTCGCAGCGGCTAAAATGAACTGCCGCTGCGATCCATTCTCGTGTCGATTTCAGAGATAACGGCGTGGGTTGGCTGCCAGATAGAAAGTATTGATCAGCGTGTTGATGTCGAACACCGGTAAACCGGATTCAGCAGCCACATAGGACGAAAACGGGCACATATTTGTGCATTCAAACAGAATAGCGCCCGGATTTTCACAGCTTGCCATGAACTCCCGCGTCATTTCCAGCATCTCTTCCTTCAGCACTTCCGTGTCAAGATAATCGCGGCCTTCAATATAGGTCTGCGGAAATTCAGCATTCTGCTTCATCCCCTGCACCTGCACGGGAATGACCTCAGATGACCAGCCAACGCCTTTGAAATGTGCATCATTCATATGATGCGCGCGCTCGGTAAAAACGCCGATGACTTTGCCAGGAGCCAGCATTGCATGAATGATCGGTGCCTGCATCAAGGATGAAGTAAAGACCGGAATGTTGACCGCTGCCGCGATATCCTTTTGAAACGGCCCAAGAAAGCCGCAACTCGTGGTAATGGCGCGAACGCCTTCCGCTTCCAGCTCGCGCGCGGCTTCGATAAAAGGCTCAATCAGCTTGGGATCAGGATTATTGCCCATAATGCGTGTGGCATGAGCACCTTTCACCGTCTTGTAACGCACAGGAAAATCATAGGACAGGGCATTGCCAATATCGCCAGCCGGACGAGGAAAAATCGTATCCAGCATCAGTACGCCGATCTGCTGGCCATAATTGGTGTAGCCACCTTTGAGCATCATAGTTTCAGTCCTTCGAGTTCGGGATAATCAAAGCATTTCCAGCAAAAGTGCGAAGCGGTTTTGCGTAAGGATAATGCGTAAAAACAAAAAGATAGAGCAGTTCCAACTGTTCAATATTAACTGGAACCGCTCTAACAGCCGAAGCGCGCTGGCGAGAAGACGCGAGCGCTTTCGGAAGGTAAGTTGTTGATTTCATCGAGCACCATATCGGCGGTTTTGGGGGCTGCAGCGATCCCGATATGACCGTGACCGAAGGCGGCAACGATCCCCTGATGGTGCGTGAGTTTGCCTATCACCGGAACGCCATCTGCAGGCGATGGCCGGTGCCCCATCCAGAGTTTGAGATTCTGCAGATCCTGCTTTGCCAGGTCGGGATAGCTCGCCAGCGCGTGTTTCAGCAGCACTTCTGAACGTCGCCAATCCGGGGCTTTCTCCACAGTTGCCAATTCAACCTGGCCGGATAGACGCAAACCCATATTGGTCGGCGTATTTCCCATTCGCCCGGTGCTCGGCATGATCGGGATATCGAAAGGAAGCTCATTCATCGGCAAGGTTACATGATAGCCGCGCTCGCTTTGCATGGGCACATGCATGCCGAGATCCTGCATGATACGCCCGGAATGGATGCCTGCTGCCAGCACAATATGGTCGGCGGCAATACTCTCATCATTATCGAGCACAACACGCGGTGAAACACCGGTGAGAACTCTCACGACATTTCTTCGGATGAAGCGAACACCGGCTTTTTCAGCTTGCGCTGCGATACCCGCAACATAACCTCCGGTATCAAGGCAATGCGCACCTTCCGTCACATGAATGGCAAAACGATAGTTACTCCCAAGAGCAGGAATACGTTCGCGCAGCTCCGTCTCCTGCCATTCGTCGAACAGAATGCCGTTATCACGACGCAGCTGCCAGCTAAGCGCTTCAGCTTCAAAGGCTGCACGATCAGGATAAGCGTAAAGCAGGCCTTTCTGCACGATGAGATGTTCCTGCCCGGTCTTGCTGGCCAGCTCAAGGTGGCGTTTCGGTCCATCATGAAGCAACCAGTTGAGCTTGGCCGCAGTTTTCGTCACGCGCGATTTGGTTGCACCCGCAAGCAAAAACCGCATCAACCATGGCGTCAGTCTTGGAACCGATTTCCAATCAAGGGTCAGCGGCCCATTGCGATCAAGCAGAAAGCCCGGCACCTGCCGCCATAGTCCCGGCATACTCATTGGAATGATCGAAGCTGGGCTGATCCAGCCACCATTCCCGTAGCTTGCACTTTGCTCGCCGCCCGGTTCTGCGCCGTCGCACAGCGTTACTTTCAGACCAGCCTCTGCGAGCCGCAAAGCGGTGGTGGAGCCGATAATGCCAGCCCCGACGACAATAACATTGCCTGTCATGACATTTATCCGTTCTGCGCGCGCATTTATGCGAGACCGCCATGGAAATGACTCAGAAACTCTCGGGTTGCAGCTTCGCGCGGCTCATTGATCACCTGACGAGCATCGCCGGTTTCAACGACGTAACCGTCCTGCATAAAGATGACTTTGTCAGCGACATCGCGCGCGAAAGCCATTTCATGGGTCACAAGGATCATCGTCATGCCCTGCTCGGCCAATTGCCGAATGACCGCCAGAACTTCGCCGACCAGCGCCGGATCGAGTGCCGATGTCGCTTCATCAAACAACATCACGTCAGGACGCATTGCGAGTGCTCTCGCAATCGCCACACGCTGTTTCTGACCGCCGGAAAGCTGCTCAGGTCTGGCATCGGCACGAGCTGCAAGCCCAACCTTCTCCAGCAGTTCCATAGCCAGTTGACGCGCTGCCCTTTTGTCCTGCTTGAGAACAGTGACCGGCCCGATCATCACGTTATCGAGGACACTCATATGCGGAAACAGGTTGAAGTTCTGGAACACCATCCCGGTATTGGCGCGGAATGCCGCGAGATATTTGTCTTTAAGCGACACGTTCCCGGACGAGAAATCTATCTTCTGCTCACCAATTGCGATGTACCCCCCATCGGGCAGCGAAAGCAGATTGAGACTGCGCAACAGCGTTGATTTGCCGGAGCCGCTTGGCCCGATAAGCGCTACCACCTGTCCGCGCTCGACAGTGAGGCTGATATTGCGCAGCACCTCGATGTCGCCGAAAGACTTTTTCAGCCCACGCACTTCAATCATCGGTTCAGCACTCATGGCTTATCTCCACAATGACGGTTCGCTCAATACGGTTCATCATTTCAGCCTGCCCTCCAGCCCATGGGCGAGCCGCGTCAGAGGGAAGAGAACGACGAGATAAAGCACTGCAATCAGGGTGTAGGTTTCAAGCGGGCGATAGGTTGCCGAGGTGACAAGCTGGCCCTGATAAAGAAGGTCAGGCACAGCAAGAACCGATAAAAGCGATGTGTTTTTCAGCTGAAGCACGGACTGGTTGACCAATGGCGGCACCATGCGGCGCAGTGCTTGCGGCAATATGATCTTGCCCATAAGCTGGCCGCGGCGCATACCGATTGCACGTCCTGCATCCCACTGCCCCGCATCAATGGAAACGATGCCACCACGGATGATTTCTGCATAAAAGGCCGCACCATAGAAGGTAAGCGTAATGAAAGCCGCCATGGCTGGCGAAATTTCAAATCCGATCAGCATCGGGAGTGCGTAGTAGCACCAGACCAGCTGTACCAGCACCGGCGTACAGCGAAATATCTCAACGACCGTCATGATGGGGACGGTTATGATCTTGTTGCCTGAAAGCCTGCCGAGAGCAAAAACCGTTCCAACGAATATGCCCGAGAGTACGGTTATAATCGTGAAACCGACGGTGTAGGCCAGGCCCTGAAGGAATAAACCCCGATACTGCCAGAGGCCGGAAAAGTCCCATTGATAGTCCATTAATTCACTCTTTCTGACATCCCGGTAAAGGCGCGGGAAGACGTTGAGCTGAACAGCCAATGTCCAAGCGACAGAACATCGAACACAGGCAAGCCGCATGTTTTTGCAACGGCTTGAGCGAATGGCGGCATGTTCGTGCACTCAAGAACAACGGCACCGAGATCAGGTTCGCGCGACTTCAGTTCTTGCGCCGCATGTGTGATTTCCGCTTCAAGCGCAGCGTGGTCATAAGTTCCACCGCCTTCAATCAGTTCACGAAAGGCCCCACCGTCTGGCATGCCAATCCGTGGCGTCCTGACGTCGGCACCACAAGCAGCAAAGATCGCATCATCGAGGCTCGCTTCATCATAGGTGATCACACCCACTTTGCGTTGCGGTCCGATCAGTGTGCTTACCATCGACAACTGAAGCAGGCTGGAAGTGGCAATCGGCACCGAAAGCTTTGCACTCAGCGCGCTTTGGTGACGGGCCATGAAACCGCAAGACGTCACCAACGCGCTACAGCCTTCAGCGATCAAGGCTTCACCCGCAATGACGAAGTCTTCGATCAACCCGGCGCCACCCTGACGAATGATCTTATCAGGCGATGCTCCTGTTACCTTTTTGAAACGCACTGGCGTCTCCCAGGATGCCGGATTACCGACATCTCCAGGCGGACGCGGAAAGCCGGTGTCAAGCATGATGACACCGAGTGACCTTTGCTGATGCTGCATGATGGTGGACGCGTCAGAACTTCAGAGTCGGCGGCAGGTCAGATGGCTGGACGCCGACAAGCGAAAGGCTGCTGACGATCCATTCGTTGACCTTGCCCTCCTCGCGACGCTTTTTAAGCCAAACATCAACGTAGTCGCGGAATTCGCCCTTTTCGTCTTTGCGCACACCAATCGTCGTTGGCTGGCTATCCAGCGGCTCCGGAACAAAAACCTTAAATTTGCTGCCAAGCTTGTGCGCCGTTACCACAGACATCAGCGCAACCTGCACAATCGCATCGGCCCGGCCAGACTGTAGTGCGATAACTGTTTCATCCGCACCTTTGAGCGCAACGAGCGTACAATTAGGCAATGTCTTGCGGGCGAAGAGATCCTGTGTTGATCCGAGATCAACCGTGACGCGGATTTCCGGCTTGTTCAATTCTTCCCAATTTTTGACCTCGCGGTCTTTGTTGGTGATGACGGTGAAGACGTTATCCATCATGGCTTCGGTGAAATCGACGGATTTCGCGCGCTCAGGATTGTTGCTGAGGGCAAACATGATGTCGATTTTGCCACCCTGAAGGTCCATGACGGAATTACCCCAGGTTGTTTCGACCATTTCCAGCGGCACACCAATATACTCTGCAAGATCCTTACCCATGGAAACACAGAAACCATCCCATTCGCCAGTGGCGAGATTTTTCTGATAGTAGGGAGCGGTGCCGTTGAATACACCTATGCGTAGAGCGCCCCGGTCCTTGATGGATTTCAGTGTCGCACCTTCCTCGACAGCCCACGAAAAGCCGGGGGCAAGCACGACCGCCGCGCCACCCAAAAGCGTTGTCTGGATAAACTTACGTCTATTCATTGTTGTTTCCCTCTTTTTGAATCGAGCATTCCATTGAGCATTATTGGGCACTTGAATGCGCCAGGCTGCTTTCTCTATTAAACTTATTGGAAAGTACCACCGAGTAACTGACGTTCTCGATCCCTTCGATTTGTGCCAGCTCCTCGATGAGTGCTTCCAGATCTTCGAGAAATCCGACATGAACCCGACACAATATATTGGCTGGGCCACTGATGGCATCAGCGGTCAGGATTTCCGGATAAGCGCGCAAGGCTGCAAACAGGCGCTGCACAATACGTTGCGAGGCCGTGATGAACAAATAGGCCGAAATGCTGTTGTCATCCTTCCCCCTGCGGACGATAGCCCGATATCCCAATATGACGCCGCGACGCTCCAGACGGCCTATCCGCTCCTGAACACTTGATCGGGCAAGACCCACGCGCCGCGCCAACTCACTCGCCGGGAGACGCGCATTTTCTTCCAGGATACTGACCAGATTTCGGTCGATACTATCACCGTAGTCCATCGTGTTCCCTTATGTTTATTTTTAATGAGAATGCGGCGCTTTCTCATCAAATAAAAGCATTGAAAATTGGATTATGCATGACTTAAACTCATGATGAAATTCTGAGGTTACCCAATGCGCCGCTTTCTTCCATCCCTTTCGGCTCTGCACGCTTTCGATGCTTCGGTACGCTATCTGAGCTTCACGCGCGCATCGGAAAATCTTGGGATGACCCAAAGCGGAGTGAGCCGCCAGATACAAAATCTTGAATCTTTTCTCGGGCTTAAACTGTTTGAACGCGCTGGACCGCGACTGGTTCTGACCGAAGAAGGGCAGAACTATTATGAGGAAGTTTCGCGCATTCTGGCAAAGCTTGAAGAAGTGTCGATGGATGCAGTGCGCGGGTATAAAACGCAAAGCCTGCTCAAAGTCGGCTTGCCGCCGACACTGATGCGGAAATGGGCGCCGGGTATTATCAGCACCTTTGCGAGATCTCATCCGCAGATTTGGTTTGAGGTGTTTCCCTGCTCACATGATCTTGACTGGGGGAAATCCGATCTCGATCTTGCCGTACTGCGCGGCATCGGCAACTGGGCCAATGTGCGTAGCCATCTACTGTTCCCTGAAGAGCTTGTCGTGATCGGATCGCCTGACATCGTGCCCGAAAACGGACTGTCCGGAGATGTCGAATTGCTCGATTTCCCACTGATCCAGAACTCAAACAGGCCCAGCCTGTGGCTGCATTGGCTGCGCGGCGCGGGTATCCATTACAACAAGCGTATCTTTGGTCCGCGTCTGCCAACGCATGACGTTATTATCGAATGTGCTGTTGCAGGTATGGGGCTCGCCATCGCGCCCAGAATTTTTGTGCAGGAAGAATTGCGGTCAGGAAAACTCAAACTGGCACTTGAGCGCGTGCAGACATCTGGCGAGAGCTATTTTCTTTGCTCAGCGCAGGCGCGGCAGGGTTCAAAAAATGTCCGCTTGTTCCGCGATTGGTTTATCACTGAAGCAAAACGCCACAGACATTCTCTGCCGGTGGCGTCGTAAATAATGGCAGTCAAAAACGGCTCAGACGTATGAGCGTTCAACCGGTTTCAGATTAAGCGGGTCTTCACCGCGCTTTAAAAGCCATGAATAGACCGGCGGTACACGGTCAGCGATCGATTCAACATGAATATCGACAAAGCAAGGGCCATCCTTCCACGCGAAAGCTTCCGCCAAGGCTATATCAACCTCATCGGCGGTTTTTGCCGTCCATGCTTTCAGGCCATAAGCTTCGGCAATGGCTTGCCCCTTTGGCGCAAGAAAATCGACGCCAAAACATTGATTGTGCCCCTTCAATCTGTGCAAACCTTTGATCCAGCCAAATGTCGCATTGTTGAACAGGATAAGGATCGCCGGCACCTGCAAGCGCACCAGCGTTTCAAGCTCGCCCACCGTCATGCCGAAAGAACCATCACCGAACAGTCCGATGGGACGCTTGTCTGGATCGGCACGCCATGCACCCACCGTAGCTGGAAGTGCTGATCCAAGACCACCAAAAGCACGCGGAATGGCAAACCGTGTTTCCTGATCGTTGATCTTGAGAAAGCGTGTCATATAGGGCGTCGGTGTACCTGCATCAGAATAAATCAGGGCTGGCTGTCCCGATTGACTCAATGCATCATTGAAGGAACGCACAACCCGTTCAGGACGCAAAGGCACACGCTCATCATTCAAAGCTTCCTCAGCATGTTCCCAGAATATGCGCCTGCGAGCATTCAATTCCTCGATCCAGCTATCATGCTTTTTCGGTTCAATCGTCAGCTCGATCTGCAGTAATTCTTCAAGAACAAGCAATGCATCGCCCTGAATGGAGAGCAAATTCTCATAGTTGTTGGCCATGATCTCGGGCGAAATATCGATCTGTGCAAGGCGCCGATTGAGTGTGATCTTGGGAAAGGTCCAGCCAATCGTCACGACAGAGCCGATGCGTGATCCGACAAAAAGGGTAAAATCAGAATGTTCCAATGCCCAATTGGCATGGGGATGATAACCATTGTCGCCGATCACCCCGATGGCCAGACGATGATCATCATCAATCGCGCCCTGCCCCGTCATCGTTGTGCACATGGGAATGTTGTATTTCTCGGCCAAGCTCGAAATCTGATCCCCCGCTCTGGCACGATTGACACCGCCACCAGCAACAATCAAAGGTCGTTCCGCCTTTGCAATCAGTTCAAGCAGTTCATGCAGCTTCTGTTTTGGCGGCAATGTCGGAAAAGCCGGGAAGGTTTTGCATTCTTCTTCGATGTGCAGTGAAATGCGTGCGGGATCAACCTCAGCGAGAAGCATATCCTCGGGGATCTGGAGATGCACCGCACCCGGTTTACCGGAACAAGCGACGCGAAACGCGCGACGGATGATTTCTGGCAGTTTCTCGGCAGATTTTACCTGAACGGATAGCTTTGTTACAGGCTCGAACAATTTGGCGCAATCAAGCTCGGTGAGAACACCGCGCCCTTCTCCCGGCAAAGGAATATCAATGGTCAGAAGAATGACAGGTATCGATGATCCATTGGATTCAGCGACAGGTGGCAGCGAATACATAGCACCCGCACCTGACGGACACTCGAAAACACCAGGCTTATTGGAAAAACGGCCATAGGCATCCGCCATATAACCGGCAGAGCGTTCATCACGCGCCATGATATGGCGGATTTCGCCTTCGCGCTGCTGCAGGGCTTCATAGAGAGGCACGTTGGTATCGCCCGGCACCCCGAAGATTGTCTCCACGCCATAGCCAATCAACATTTGGACCAAAATATCTGCGCCGCGCATTCTTTACTCCTTTGGAATCGTGTTGGCGCAGCTTAGGAGCAATTAACTGCGGGCTGGACCGGCGGATCGGTGGCTTTATCGTATAAGCGCCGACGAAACGCAGGCAAGCAACGGCGATACCGCATTTTTACAGCGGTTCCATCGGACGAGTTGGCGTGGCATTTACGAGGTTATATCCCTGCGCCCCGAAGCAGATTGAGCCGCGATTTGCGCTTCTTTGGTGGCTCTGGTTCCTGAAACCGTAGCGAACGGGCCAACGAACTCAACAAGTCCGTCTGCGAAATTAGCCCCTGAACGACGTTGTCCAGATCCGTAACAATAACCGCATGGGAACGGCCATCTGTCAGCAGCGGCACCAGTTTCACAACCGGTTCGTCTTTCTGAGCTGTTATAGCCTCAATCATCAGCGAACTGACCTTTGCCGTAGATTGGCTCAACTCGCGCAACCCCACAGTACCAAGCAGTTTTCCTTGCTCGCCAATCACGGGTAAGGTGCGAATATTGTGCTCAAGTAACAAACGTCGCGCTTCGTCTGCGCTGTCGTGCTCCGCAATGCTGATAACATCGCGCGACATGATATCTTTGGCCGTCACTGTGCCATGGGTGCGGATAAGCGCCTGCAACTCCACCTGCCTCAACAGTCGATCCAGATCGCCCGGATCAATATCAAACGTCTCATCAACTTCCTTCAGCGCCGAGGCGATATCATCGGACGTAAAGCCTACCCGCAAAGGTGCGGGAAGATCGTTGGTCTTGTGGGTATTGGCCGGAGCTGCAACCGGCACATGCGGATATTTTCGCCCAGCCAGTTTGTGAAAGGCGACACCAAGGACGACCAGCAGTACAGAGTTGAGCCCGACAGGTATGAAGGCAAAGTGATAACCCAGGTCGGTCACGCTTGAACCGCCAATAACAGCTGTCAAAGCGGCCGCTCCACCGGGCGGATGCAGGCAACGCGAAAGCGACATGATTGCGATAGCGAGAGCAACGCCAACCCCGATGGCAATCAACGGATTACCTATAAAACGGGCCACTGTGATGCCTACAAGCGCTGAGATCACATTTCCACCAATGACCGACCAAGGTTGCGCCAGTGGACTTGCGGGAACTGCAAATATCAGCACAGCAGAAGCGCCGATTGGTGCCACGATCAAAGGAAGTTCGATCCCCCTGCCCACAATGAGAGCGGTTATCAGACCCGTCAGGCATATGCCGATCAATGCGCCCAGACTGCCGATCAGCCGGTCACGCAAATTGGCACCAGCCAATATGGGCATAAAAAGCCGAAAACCGTTGAACATCATCGGTTCCTATTTCTAACCGTGAGCAAGAATATCTATCGATTCCAGCAATTTCAGTAACGGGAACGAGGAACGATGTCGCGCAGGCTTATATCAAATTGTTCTAGATTACGAGAATACATTTTCGTCGGCGACACAAACCTTGAACCAGCCATCCTGATCAAAGCAAACTCGATCAGTTTGATATTTAGTTGCTCCAAGCTTCGCAAAAACAAACAGATAGCGATAATTTTGAGAACTCGTTAAAGAGCTTCTGCCTGTTTCAAGTATCAAGGACGACTCGCATGAAATCGCGCATCATCACTTCTCAGGGCCGTGTCGCAGATCGTACTCCCGGCGCCATTCCGGGAGCTCTGGCCGTCGCAAAAGCTCTGGCAGCGCGCTACGATCTTTCGATCCAAACTGTTGGCACACCTGCATCTGCTGTCTCCGATGACTGGAGCGAAGCACTGCCGCAAGCTCGTGCAACGCTCAAAGGTCTCGCTGCGGCCGTTTCAGAAGAATTGACTGCTGGACGCCGACCTCTCCTTGCCACCAACACCTGTTCGGCGAGCCTTGCGACGATCCCACAAGCAGCAAGCCAGATAGATGGACTGACTGTTCTTTGGGTCGATGCACATGGTGATTTCAATACGCCTGACACAACAGAGTCTGGTTACATGGGCGGAATGGCGCTTGCTGGCATTTGCGGACTTTGGGACAGCGGACATGGCGGCAATGTAGCGCCGGAAAAGGTCGTGATTTTTGGAGCGCGCGACATTGATCCGGAAGAAATGGAAACGCTTGAGCGCAAGAATGTCACGGTAATCAGGCCCGAGATAGCCAACGCACAGTCGCTTTTGGCGGCAATCGGCACAAGTCCGGTCTGGGTTCACATTGACTGGGATGTTATGGAGCCTGGGCTAATTCCTGCGGCCTACGCAATCGAAGACGGATTGCTCGCACCACAACTGCGTGATGCACTGGCCGCAATTCCGGCCTCTCAAATTGCGGCAATCGAACTTGCAGAATTTGAATTGCCTGAAGACAAGCAGGCAGCTGACCGTGCGCTTGAATTGATCCTTGAAATCACCGCACCGCTTTATGAAAGCATTGGTATTTAATGCAGATTGGAGCACCAGAATTGAACAGGATTCAGCTCTGGTGCTCTTTTTTATGATAGTCAGAAGATGGAAGCAATGCGGGCAGGCTTTGCTGATGACGACATACTGGTCACAACGACCATCTTATCAAATTCGCCGCGTTTGAATGCGTTTAAGAACCGCTTATAGTCCTTGAAGACGACGCAGCCATTTGAATCGCCGGCGCGGCGTAGCATATAGGTGTGGGCCAGCAGCCCATCCCGATTATACGGATTACGTCCATCGGCGGGGAGTAAGCGCACAGCTTCGACGCCATGGAAAAGACTTTCGCGCATACGAAGTTTATAGGTGCTGGGTGGTGTCGCACCCCGCATCTTCTGATCAACATAGCGCGGGTTGTCACGCATGTGGCCCATGCCCGAATGCGCTTCCAGTTTTTCACCGCTCGGCAGATAAACTGTTGCTGCGGAAATATCATAAATCGCCGTCTTGTTGCGGGCTGCCTGACCAAAGAGCCGACCAAAAAGCCCGCGTTGAATATTTTCGGTTTGGCCGCTTGGGGGCGCATAAGCCAGCTGTGTTTTTTCCTGTTTTTCAGGCTTTGCAATTGTTGGCTTATCGATGATGGGCTTCTGGCCAGGAAACGGCACGTCATCAGGCAGGAAACTGTCTGTATCGTTTTCAATTGGCGCGCGAGCTATTTGGGTATCCGGTGCAGCCATCGGAACGGGAACCGCATCGTTGGTTGGCAGCCCAACCTGTAAACGGGCGCTATAATCCTGTGCTGCGGTCTGCGCCGCAACAGAGGCCGAGGCGAATATGGCGGGTGAAACGACATCCTGGGTGGGTGCAGGCTGTGCCACGCGCTCGTCGCGCGGTTCAACCACCTCGGCCGTTGCCATGGGCTGATCTTCTATAACCGATTCAGGACCAACATCTGCAATGATAGGTGCATCCGCAAGTGCCTTGTTGCGCCGCCAGTCAAGATTGGAATATGGCGCGTCGGCAGTATAGGCTTCGATGAAGCGTTGGCGGATAACGTGACCCATGCCGATTTTTTGATCCACAACGGCCAATTGATGTGGTGTCACCGTCGGAAGACGGCGCATGACAGGCGCTAAAGGCACAAAGGCTGGCAGCACGGCTTCCACAGTACCCAAGGCAGTCATAAGGCAGCTTCCCGCCAGAAGGCCCGCGCCCAAAAGACCTGCAACACGCAAAATACCTTTAAATACAAAAGGGTTGGGGATTTTAATCCCACGCGGCAAAGCGAAATCATACGTTTCTGTGACGAACGCCATACTACTCGTCCTGAATAATAATTGGTTTTCTCGCTGTCGCTTTGCATGAAAGTTCGGCGGAAAAGCGAAGCAATCATGGCGAAAGTGCTAACTTGAAAGTCACACCAAGCATGGAGAATTATGGTAACTAAATTCTTTACAATCGCTCGGCGGTAGCAAAGAAAGTATGGCTGCCACTCTCAGACCGGCTCTCTATGCCGTGAGCAAATAATCGACATGGGTGGTGTTTTGAAACTCGAAACCCTCGACCGCCACGCGGTTACGTCCGCGACGTTTCACTCCGAGAAGGGCAATATCTGCGCGTTCTGCAGCATCCCAAATGCTCTCATGCTCGCGCATGAGCGCCACGCCAAAACTACTGGTAAGTTTGCGCCCATTCGGCAGCATTGAGAAACTATAGCGTGCCACATGATTGCATAGACGGTTGGCAAAGACTTCACATTGTTGCGCGCTGCCTTCCACAATCAGGATGAACTCCTCTCCGCCAACGCGGCCAACAATTGCGCCATCTTCGGCCATTGAACGAAGGATAGACGAGAACTCTACCAACACCTGATCACCGATAGAGTGTCCAAATTCGTCGTTGATCGCTTTGAAATGATCGATATCTGCGATGATGACAGCGCGTCTGCTCGTATCCGAGGCAGTGAATTTCCGTCTAGCTGTCCGTTCCAATCCACGGCGATTAAGGACACCTGTCAGTGGATCTGAGTCCCGTTCCCCCTGCAATTCGTTGATCACGTCAGCAGTCGCAACGACCAGGATCATGAGACCGAGCAAGACCCCGATAAAAGAGACAGAAATCGTAACAAGGACCCAATATTGGGAATTGATCAGTTGTTCGCTGCTTTTGACACCGTCAAGCATATTGAAGGTCAGTACGCTTCGGAGATAAAAATGCATCGCAAATATCACAAGAACACTGTGCAATGTCCGTTCGATCCAATTGCCGTCAGCTAGTTTCCCGGACTTTATACAGAGAACAGCAATCATTGTTCCAAGCCCGAAGTTTGAAGCAATCGCCATATATTTGTAAGCAATGCCAGCTTGCGCGAGATAAGCAATTATCGCCAATGTCAGCACGCTGATCGACGCCCCGGCAAACGGGAAAAACGGCTGGCCAAGACGAGTCATGACAGCTTCACAGAAAAAAAGTCCGGCCAGAAGATAGAGGGCAGTTGCAGCAAATACCGCCCCGTTCAGGCTCGGAAAAGGGTGCAAAACCTGAATCAACAAACCAGCCGCAAAGGTTGCGAAACCCAGTCCGAATAACAGTATATGTCTGCGTTTTGTGTCGAGCACCCATACGCCCGTCATCGTCGTCGCAAACAACATAATCAAGAGAGGCGGAACAAATTTCACAACAGATGATACCGTTAAATTAAAAATTCATCAAAATCGAAATTGAGCACCCTTAAAACGACAATAAATAATTTAAATCAAGTGGACTTACAGTATTAATAGCTGGGATTTTTATATAATTACATTATTATAAAATAATGATTTACTAATAATTCTCTACAATCAACAAGATCGCAGCGGCGATAGAACCGTTTGAATTTTAAAGACCGATATTTATCCCCAGATACTGATTTCACAAAATCACCAGTACAAGGTGATGAAAGCCAAAAATGCCTACATTACCTGTTACTAAATTTATTGAGGGCTTGGTGGCGAGGTTCTGAAGTGCCATTTTATCACTACGCACAGCCCCAGCGGAGAAGACATATGCGCCATCAGTTCGACCTTTTTGCTCCTCCAGCAGTGGACGGAGATAAACGGGCAGAACTGCGCCCTGCCCGCGCCAAGCCCGGCAAGACGACCGGCATCGATGAAGCGGAAATGGTGCAGCGCCTAAAAGACAGCGGACGTTACCGCATCCTGCAGCGGCTTGATCCACCACCGACAGTACCGGATGCCGACCGGATCGCCTTTCCGCGACTGGGTGTCGTCGTCGACACGGAAACGACCGGCCTCAATCCCGCGCAGGAAGAAATCATCGAGATCGGTGCGGTTGCTTTCCGCTATGCGGATGACGGCTCCATTGGTGATGTCTGCGCCACGTTCGGTGCGCTGCAGCAGCCATCCAAGCCAATACCC
The DNA here is from genome assembly GCF_002252505.1 of Brucella grignonensis. Taxonomy (GTDB): domain Bacteria; phylum Pseudomonadota; class Alphaproteobacteria; order Rhizobiales; family Rhizobiaceae; genus Brucella; species Brucella grignonensis. Next base: position 53,713 of record NZ_NNRL01000147.1, read on the forward strand.
GCTGACATTACCCGCATCACCGGCATTACCGACGACATGGTGAAGGGCCAGACGATCCCGCGCGAGAAGCTGGATGCGCTCATCGCCGAAGCCGACATCATTATCGCGCATAATGCCGGTTTTGACCGCCCATTTCTCGAGCGTTTCTCAATCGCTTTCGCCAACAAGCCTTGGGCCTGTTCGGTCAAGGAGATCGACTGGACCGCACGCGGTTTTGAAGGCACCAAGCTTGGCTACCTGATCGGCCAAAGCGGCTATTTCCATAATGGCCACCGGGCCGAAGATGACTGTCAGGCCCTGCTCGCGGTACTGAAAGAACAGTCTGGCGACACCACGCCCTTTGCCGAATTGCTGAAAGCAAGTCAGCGCGCGCGTATGCGCATCTATGCAGAGAACAGCCCGTTCGAAATGAAAGACCACCTGAAGGCGCGCGGCTATCGCTGGTCGGATGGCACGGATGGACGTCCGAAATCATGGTGGACGGAAATCGGCGAAGAGGAACTCGAAGCCGAGCTCGAATATCTGCGCACCGAGATTTATGGATGGCGCGACGCCGATCCGCTGATCCAGAAGCTCACCGCCATGGACCGTTACAAGGAACGTGCGCCGCTTCGCCCGAAGAAATAAAAAGGCGGTTTGAAATCGCCTTTTTCTCGCAACGCGAGTGATTCCGTCTATGGGTAGCCGAAAATGGTGGCACTCGAGAACTGGAGCGGAGTGTACTTAACGTACATGAGCACCGGAAGCGTAGAGCGAGGCCATTTGCAGGTAGCCAGAGGCGGAATCTAGAGAACTGGCCAGGAGCGCTGCGCTGGCCGCATCTCTTCATATGCCTTGGCGAGGCGCAACACACCCAGATCATCAAAACGCTGGCCGAAAATCTGCAGGCCGATGGGCAGTCCTGTCGACGTATAACCGCAATTGATTGAAATCGCAGGTTGCTCGGACATATTCATTGCCACGGTGAAAGCGATATGCTCGAACGGACGCTGGGGATCGTTGACCGGCGATGCCCATTCCGCCGGATAGGTCGCCATTGGCGAGGTAGGCGAAATGATGAAGTCGAAGCCCTTGGAAGCTGCAAGTGCTGCATTGCGCATGGCATCAATCTGGGCGAAACCCATATAAACTTCTTCGCCTGACAGGCCTTCGGCGGTTTCGGTCCACTGATAGATATAAGGCAGGATTTTCGCACGGTTTTCCGGCGTCATCTTTTTGATGTCCGACCATGACCGTGCACGCCAGAAACGATCCAGACCGTCGATCATGGTGCGATTGAGGAACGGTGCAACCGGCTCGATGATCGCACCAGCATCGGCGAAAAGTTTCGCAGCGGCTTCCACGGCAGCTTTCGTTTCTTCGCCAACTTCTTCGCCAAAACCGGCGTCCAACCAAAGGCCGATCTTCAAACTCTTGACGTCGATATCGAGGTTCATCCAGTCGATATCCTGCGGGGGCAGGCTCATGCCGTCGCGGCGATCCGGTCTCGACAGAACCGACATATAAAGCGCGCTATCGGCAACTGTGCGGGTCATCGGCCCGGCAACGCGACCGAGAAACGCCGGATCGATCGGGATACGCCCGAAGGACGGCTTCAGACCGACGAGACCGCACCAGCCCGCAGGCAGGCGAATGGAGCCACCAATATCCGTACCGATATGCAACGGCCCGTAACCGGCCGCACCGGCGCTGCCCGCACCGGCGCTCGATCCACCCGGATTGGTGTTCAAATCCCACGGATTGCGCGCGAGCTTGTGGAAGCTCGACAGGCCTGAAGACAACATGCCGAGATCGGGCATGGTCGTCTTGGCGAGCAGCACGCCGCCAGCCTCGCGGGTGCGCGCCGCTGGCGGTGCGTCAGCGACGGCAGGCTTCAGCGGCAGCGCCGCGCAACCAAGCGGAACAGCTGTGCCTTCAGTCGCGATATTTTCCTTGATCGTCAGCGGCACACCATCGATGGGACCGGCAGGTTCACCCTTCCCCCAGCGTGCTTCGGAAGCCTTTGCCGAAACCCGCGCCGCATCCGGATCGTAAGCCCAGAGTGCATTGAGCTTCGGCTCATAGGCTTCGATACGGGTGATGACGGCTTCCGTGACCTCGACCGGCGAAAGCGACTTCGCCTTATAGGCAGACACGAGTTCAACAGCTGACAAATCGGCTAGATTCGACATTGGATATTTCCTCAAATCACTCAGGCAATTTCAGTGTGGAGCTTGGGCGTCGCACGCGCTTGCGGCGACCGGAGAAAGGCTTTGGCACGGCATCAACCAGCGCGCGCGTATAATCATGCCGCGGATTGTCGAAGACCTCATTCGTTGGCCCCTGCTCAACGATATTCCCGCGATAGATGACAGCCACGCGGTCGGTGATGGCGCGCACGACGCCTAAATCGTGGCTGATGAAAAGATAAGACAGGCCAAACTTTTCCTGCAAATCCATCATCAAGTTCAACACCTGCGCCTGAATGGAAACGTCGAGCGCGGAGACCGGCTCGTCGGCGACAATCAGCGCCGGTTTGGTGATCAGGGCGCGCGCAATGGCAATGCGCTGGCGCTGCCCACCGGAAAACTCATGCGGATATTTTTCCGCCGAAGCCTTGGGCAGCCCAACCGCTTCCAGCACTTCCGCAACGCGGTCGTCGCGGTCTTTGGAACTGGTGCCGCTTTCCAGCGACACGATCGGTTCGGAAATGATGCGCTTGACCGTATGGCGCGGATCGAGCGAACCGTAAGGGTCCTGAAAGATCGCCTGAAAGCCTTTGCGCGCTTCACGCAAGCCCGAGCGATCCAGCGCATAAATATCCTGACCGTTGATGAGAATCTGCCCCGATTGCGGGCGTTCCAGCCCCATCACGGCGCGGGCCAGCGTGGACTTCCCGGAACCGCTTTCGCCAACAATGCCAAGACTTTGACCTGCTTCAATCTCGACATTCACACCGTGCAGAACGCGCAACGCGCTCGTTCGTGAAAAGAATGATGCGCGCGGCAATTGATATTCGCGCACCACATCGCGCACCTGCAAAATCATGTTGCTCATAACACCACCTCGCCATCTCGCGGGTGAATACAGGCGGCACGGTGCGCGATGCCGTCATTCTCGGCGATGAAATCCAGCCCAGGTATCGCCTTTCGGCAATCGTCCTGCACGAAGGCACAGCGATCGGCGAAGGTGCAATAGGACGGACGCGCCAGCGGGTCCGGCACCACGCCGGGAATGGCGGCAAGGCGCTGGCGTCCTGTGCCATGGTTGCGCACAAGTGCCGCCCCATGTGGAGAAGCCTGGAACAGCCCCCTTGCATAAGGATGCGCCATGCGATGGAACACCGCTTCCGTGCGCCCGGTTTCGACAATGCGGCCCGCATACATGACCGCAATACGGTCGGTCATTTCTGACACTACGCCAAGATCATGGGTAATGAGCATCAGGGCCGTGCCGGTTTCGTCGATCAGCTCGTCCATGAGATCGAGAATCTGCGCCTGCACAGTCACGTCGAGCGCAGTTGTCGGCTCATCGGCGATCAGCAAATCAGGCTCGCAGGCAATCGCCATGGCGATCATCACGCGCTGGCGTTGCCCGCCGGAAAGCTGGTGCGGGTAAAGATCGAGATTGAAGCGCGGCGCTGGCAACCCCACACGATCAAGCAGCTCTCGCGCCTTGCGTTCGGCATCGGCGCGGCTTTCGCCCAAATGCAGACGGCGGCCTTCGGCAATCTGTGCACCGATAGTTTTTACCGGGTTGAGCGCTGTCATGGGCTCCTGAAAGATCATCGCCATTCGCCGCCCACGCATCCTGCACAGTTCGGCTTCTGGCGTGGCGGCAAGATCCTGTCCGTCGAAACGCAACGTACCGCGCACGCGCATCCGGTCGGGCAGCAGCCCCATGGCGGCAAGGGCGGTAATCGATTTGCCGCTGCCGGACTCACCCACCACGCCAAGGCGTTCACCGCGATTGAGCGTCAGCGTAATATCGGACACGATATCCGCGACCTTGAGGCCAATAGGCAATTCAACGGACATATTGTTCATTTCAAGAAGGGGGGCCGTCATCTCTGCCTCCTGACGCGCGGATCAAGCACATCGCGCAATCCGTCGCCCAGCATATTGAGACCGAGCACGGCGAGCGTGATGGCAAGGCCGGGGAAAATGGCGAGCCATGGCGCGTCGTAGATAAAGGTCTGTGCATCGTTGAGCATCTTGCCCCAGCTCGGCATCGGCGGTTGGGTGCCAAGCCCGACATAGGAAAGGCCCGCCTCGGCAACGATGGCGAGTGCGAACTGGATCGTCGCCTGCACGATCAGCACATGGTTGATATTGGGCAGCACATGCAAAAGCGTGATCGACACATCGCCACGCCCGGCGCAACGTGCTGCCTGCACATATTCGCGCTTCCACAGGCCCAGTGATGCGCCACGCGTGACACGCGCAAACACCGGGATATTGAAAATGCCGATGGCGATCATCGCATTGACGGCGCCGGGCCCGAAAATAGCGGTGATGATGACGGCGGTAAGAAGCGCCGGAAACGCAAAGGCCAGATCGGTCATGCGCATGACGAAGCCGTCCACCATGCCGCCGCGTGCAGCCGCGAAGGCACCAAGCGGAATCCCGATACCGGCACCAACCAGCACGGCAATGATGGAAACGGCGATGGAATTGCGCGCGCCGACCATAATCATGGAAAACACGTCGCGCCCGAAATTATCCGTGCCGAACAGATGGCTGAAACTCGGACCTTGCAACTTGTCCCGGAAGTTCATGGCGGTCGGCGAATAGGGCGTCCAGACATATGAGATGACAGCCATAGCGACGAGGATAACCGTGATCAGTGTACCGACAGCCAGGCTGCGGCTCAGCAGCACTGTTTTGAACACACCCGGTTTCAGAAGAGCTTGCGTTTCACTCATCGGCTGCCTCCCGTCGAAAGGCGCGGGTCGATAAAGCCATAGACGAGATCGACAATGAAATTGACCGCGATCACGGAAGCGGCAAGCAGCGTCACCAGCGACTGCACGGTGACGAGATCGCGCTGCGCGATGGCCTGAAATACCAGCCTTCCAAGGCCGGGCAGATTGAAGACGTTTTCGATGATGATGGTTCCTGCCAGCAGAAAGGAGAATTGCAGGCCGATGATGGTGACAACCGGGATCAGTGCATTTGGCACCGCATGGCGCCAGAGTGCGGCCTTGCGTGTCAGGCCCTTGGCACGCGCAGTCCGCACGAAATCCTCACCCAGCGTTTCAATGACGGCAGATCGGGTTACGCGAGCGAGAATTGCAGCAAGCGGCAAGGCAAGGGCCAGCGCAGGCAGAAAAAGTGAGCGTATCCCTATCCAGAAACCATTCTCCCATCCGGCGAAACCCGAAGCCGGAAACCAGCCGAGCTGTAGCGCAAACAGAAGGATCAAAAGCAGGCCAAGCCAAAAATTCGGGATTGCAACGCCGACCTGCGCCACGCCCATGGAAAGCACATCGCCGGTCTTGCCACGCTTGGACGCCGCATAGACGCCAACCGGAATAGCAACAGCAACGGACAGGATCATGGAAAGCAAAGCCAGCGGCAGCGTGACCATGACGCGAGGTCCGAGCAATTCGCTGATCGGCACGGAGTATGTGTAGCTCGTGCCGAAATCACCTTTCAGAAAACCGCCAATCCACGAAAGATAGCGCCACCAGAGCGGCTGATCGAAGCCGAGCTGCTTGTGAAGGGCTGCCAGCGTTTCAGGCTGCGCATTGATGCCAAGGATCACGGCTGCCGGATCCCCCGGCAGCACCTGCATCAGCAGAAAGACGATGACGGAAGCCGCAAGCGTCGTCAGCAAGAGCGAGACCAACCGCCCGGATATATAAGCCAGCAAAGCGACCTCCTTGAAAAGACGGATATCCGCTTTCCACATTCCAACTCGCCGCACGCCCTCCCCTTATATTTATGGGGTGCGCGGCTATTCGCGTAAAACCGCCCCGCCGAGCAAACGACGGGGCGAACCTTGTTATTCAGCCCAATAGGCTTGCGTCAGGTCGTCAGCCGGAATCGGCATGTTCTTCCACAGACCCTTCACATTCTTGTTCCACACACCGATTTTCGGCAGTGCATAGAGGAAGATATTCGGCTCGTCGGCAGCAAGTTTTTCCTGCAGCTTCTTCACGAGTTCAAGCTGTTCCTCATCGCTACCGGCCTCGGCATAGGCCTTGTAGAGCGCCTTATAATCCGGGTTGTTATAGTTGAAGTAGTACTTGTCGCGGGCATAGATATCGAGATCGCGCGCTTCGGTGTGCGCGATGATCGTCGCATCGAAATCCGACCGCTTGAACACCTGATCCAGCCATTGCGCAAATTCGATCGGCACGAGATTGGCCTGAATGCCGACTTCCGCCAGCATGGCCGCAATGATCTCGCCGCCGCGGCGCGCATAAGCCGGAGGTGGAAGCGTGATGGTGATCGATGTGCCAGCCGGCACGCCAGCCTCTTCCAGCAACTGCTTCGCCTTGGCCGGATCATATGGATAGGTTTCCGACAGATCGACATAGCCCGGATCGACCGGCGCATAATGCGAGCCAATGGGCGTGCCGAAACCTGAATAAACACCTTCGATCAGCGCCTTGCTGTCGATGGCATGAGCCAGCGCCTGACGCACCTTCACATTATCGAAAGGCGCCTTGGCATTGTTGAGCGACAGCAGCACCTTGCCTGCCGTATCGCCCACTTCGACCTGCAGCTTGTCGTCGCTCTTGAAGCGGCTGATAAGCTCCGGCGCCTGAAACATCGGGAACACGTCGATGTCACCGGCAAGGATGGCAGCGGCAGCAGCCGACGGATCGCTCACGAAGCGGAACGTGACGGCGGAGAGCTTTGCCGGTTCGCCCCAATAATCCGGATTGCGTTCCAGCTCAACGCGGTCGCCCTGCACCCAGCGCTTGAACTTGAACGGACCCGTGCCAACCGGCTTGGTCTTGTTGTCGGCAGCCGAATTCGGCGCGACCATGACCGCGTCACCCCAGCCCATATTGAACAGGAAATTCGAGGTCGGGCGCTTCAGCGTGACAACGGCGGTCGCTGGATCAGGGCATTGCGTGCTTTCAATCGGCGCGAACAGGCCCTTCTGCGCATTGGTGGAATCCGGCGCGACAGCGCGCTCATAGGAGAATTTCACCACCGAGCAGTCGAACGGTGTGCCGTCGTGAAACTTCACGCCCTGACGCAGCTTGAACGTATAGGTTTTCTTGTCGTCGGAGACAGTCCAGCTTTCGGCCAGAAGCGGCTTCACCGTGCCGTCTTCGACAATGCGCACCAGACCTTCATAAAGGTTGGCATAGGTAACCTGCCGGATACCGGCGGCGGCGGCGGCGGTCGGGTCCAGACCCGGCGGCTCCAGCACTTCGCCGACCACCAGCGTGTCTTTCGCGAAGGCACCGTTGATTGATGCCAGCATCGTAGCCGTTATAAGCCCGGCTTTCAGTAAGTTACCCATGGGTTCCCCTATCCCTCCAACTTTTTAAATCGAACGCCCGCCATCCACGTCGAGCGCAACCCCGGTAATCATAGAGGCAGCGGGCGAGCAAAGGAAAGCCGCAGCTTCAGCCAGATCGTCGGGTTTCAACAGACGGCCCATCGGGATGGAATCGCGGAACTTCTTGCGGATTTCCTCGGTGTCTTCGCCCATGAAGGTGGTGAGAAGCGGCGTCTCACCGGCAACCGGGTTCAATGCAACCACGCGAATCTTCGCTGGAGCAAGCTCGATAGCCAGCGCCTTGGTCACGGAAACGACCCAGCCCTTGGTGGCATTGTACCAGGCGAGGTTCGGACGCGGGCGACCGGCACCAGTCGAAGCGACGTTCAGAATGACGCCTTCACCGTTCTTTTTCATATGCGGGATGAGCTTGCGCGTCATCAGATAGACGCCGCGCACATTGACGCCGAGAATGCGGTCGAATTCTTCCGGCTCCACCAGTTCGGCATTTTGCGGCTTGTGACCGATACCGGCATTGTTGATGAGGATATCGACCTTGCCGAATTTTGACAGAGCAGCTTCCACTGCTGCATCGACATCGGCTTCCCTGGAAATATCAGCAGCAACGGCGAGTGCCGCATCGCCGATTTCGCCTGCGACGCGCTCGGCTCCCGCCTTGTCGCGGTCAACGATGACGACTTTCGCGCCACCATCAGCGAAGCGCTTTGCCATGCCTTCGCCAAACCCCGAACCTGCTCCCGTGATGAGCGCGACCTTACCTTCAAGCGACACTGTAATTCTCCCGAATGCTATTTCCAGCCGTGATACACGGAAATCGTTTTCAGCGAGGCAAACCCGTAGAGCGCCTCAAAACCCTTCTCGCGGCCGTGGCCTGATTTCTTCACGCCGCCGAAGGGCAGTTCGATGCCGCCGCCAGCGCCATAATTATTGATGAACACCTGACCGGCATGGATGGCATGCGCGAGGCGAAACTGACGTCCGCCGTCATTGGTCCAGATGCCGCAGACGAGGCCATAGGATGTGCCATTGGCAATCGCGATGGCTTCTTCTTCGGTATCGAACGGCAGGATGACCTGCACCGGACCGAAGATTTCCTCCTGCGCCAGACGATGATCGGCAGGAACATCGCGGATCAAGGTCGGTAGAACATAAGCCCCGCCTTCCGGCGCGTCTTCGGTCAACACACCTTGCGCGGCAATGGACAATCCGCCTTCCTTCGCCAGATCGAGATAGCTTTCGACAATCGCCTTCTGGCGCTGCGACACGACCGGCCCAACGGACGGATCGGCACTTGCTGGCCCTACCTTCAATGCGCGATAACGCTCGCTCATACGGGCGACAACTTCTTCATAAATGCTGCGCTCAACCAGAATGCGCGACGCAGCCGAGCAGGTCTGACCGGCATTCTGGATACCGGCATTGACCAGAAACGGCAAAGCGCGATCGAGATCGGCATCGGCGAAAACGATCTGCGGCGATTTTCCGCCGAGTTCCAGCGTCACTGGCACGGTGTTTTTCGCAGCTGCGGCCTGAACGAGTTCACCAGTGCGCACCGATCCGGTGAATGAGATGTGATTGACGTCAGGATGTTCGGAGAGCGCCGCACCGGCCTCCGCGCCGAGTCCGGTCACCACATTCAATGCGCCTTTCGGAAGGCCCGCCTTCTGAGCAATCTTCGCGAATTCCAGAATCGTCAGGCAGGCTTCTTCGGCAGGCTTGACCACGGCTGCATTGCCCATGGCCAGCGCTGCGCCAAGGCTTCGGCCCAAAATCTGCATCGGATAGTTCCACGGAATGATATGCCCCGTGACGCCATGCGGCTCATAGATCGACAGAGCCGTAAAGCCGTTCTGATAGGGCAGCGTGTCGCCATGCACCTTGTCTGCGGAAGCACCATAAAACTCGAGATAACGCGCCAGTGCCACCACATCGGCGCGGGCCTGTGTGACCGGCTTGCCGACATCTTTCGATTCCAAATCGGTCAGGAGATCGATATTCTTCAGCACTTCTTCCGAAATGCGGTGCAGCACACGACCACGCTCGGTCGCCGTCAGCTTCCCCCAATCGCCGGAAAGCGCGCTACGGGCCGCAGCCACTGCCAGATCGATATCAGCCTTGGTGCCGCGCGCAATCAGCGCAAGATCGCTGCCGTCGGAAGGATTTCGGAGCGTGATATGCTCGCCGCCAACTGCATCCTGCCATTCGCCTGCGATGAAATTGCCATAACGGAGCAAGCCGGCTCCTCCCGTCTTGTTCTCATGCTTCATTTTCGTTCTCCCGAAGAGGCATTTCCGCCTCCAGTCTCGCGGTTGTGGCGCGAATATGCGCCCGCGCCAACCGCTCGGCTTCTTCACCGTCGCGCGAAGCGATGGCTTCGACAATGGCTCCATGTTCGCGGATCGCATCGCGCGCCCTGTCCACAGACAGTGAAAACGAAGGCGCAAAGACCTGCGATGTCATCCGCAGAAGCGGCACGAAGGCGATCAGCGAGGCATTGCCCGCCGTATTCATCACCGCCATATGAAAATCGACATTGGACTGGGTATAGGCTTTCGGGTCCCACGGATCGACGACCGTGCCCTGTCCAGCAACATGCGCACGCAGTTTTGCAATATCCGCATCGCTCGCCCGTTCGGCGGCAAAGCGCGCGGCCACACCGTCCAGCACTTCGCGCACGGCATAAGCATCGATCAGACGGGTGAGATCGGCGGAAGCGACACGCACCCCCCGACCTGGCAGGTGAATGACGAGCCCGTCACGCTCCAGAACGCGCAAGGCTTCACGCAAGGGCGTCCGGCTGATGCCGAACTCAGCCGCTATATGTTCCTGCCTGAGTATCGCGCCCGGCGCATAATCACCAGCATAGATTCGCTCACGAAGTGCCTCTGCCACTTCGTCCAGCAAACGGGTCTGACTGCGCCATTCAAAAGCCGCCAATAGAAAAGCCTCCCAACTTTTCTGAGCACAATATCCTGGATACAAAATCAGTCAATCTGAAATTCGATAGCCTTTATGAAAAGATTGAAGCCTGTTGACGAACGATAATTCTGAAAAGCAACCCATGCGCGAAACAAGGTACAAACCGCATAAAAAACGCGGCATCTAGAGCGTATCCCGTAAGAGTGAAACGGTTTTCGGAAAAGATATGCGAGAAAATGAATAGAGTGCCAATCTGATCCAATCAAATCGGCGCTCTAATTGTTGCTGCAAAGTGCAATTTTACAGGAAGCTCTCTGGAATTGGCTTCCATTCACCATCCTGATTATCGAACTGCGGAATATGCGCGAGACTGTGAAGCAGCTTCACATCATCGCCAAGCGCTTCCTGCCAATTCTTGGCTTCAGTGAGGATGACGCCAACACCGACAACTTCGCCGCCTGCCTTACGCACCAGTTCGATTGAACCCTTGAGGCTCGAACCGGACGCAACCACATCATCCACCACAACTACGCGCTTGCCTTCAAGCAGTGGAATTGCCTGACGGTCGAGAAGCAGACGCTGCTCGCCCTTCGACGTGATGGACGAGATTGTCTGTACCAACGCATCGCCAAGATGAATCTTTGGTGACTTTTGCAAAATCACATAATCATCAAGACCAAGAGCACGTGACACTTCAATCGCTACCGGAATACCAAGTGTTGCAGCGCCGACGATTACATCTGGTTTCAGCGGCGCAAGCTTTTCAGCCAGTGCTTTGCCTACGTGCTCGCCAAAACGAACACCGAGATCGATGACCATCATCAACGAAATGGCGAAATTTGGATTAATCGGCACAATCGGCAGATCGACCTTGCTGCCCGCCACATCGACGGTCCAGACCTGACCGTTTCCGGAGAGTTTCGCACTGTCTTCAGTCATCGTTTTGCATCCTTGGGATTGAAGCATTTCCAGCAAAAGTGTGAAACGGTTTTGCGCCCGGAAATGCGTGAAAACAAACAGTCAGAGCGGTTTCAACTATTCATCTTTTGTGGGTGCCGCTCTGAGTTTCGATTCGACCAGCAGGCCGACGTTACGCCATGTGGTGCGCTTGCGCCTGGTATCAAAGCCATAAATAGCAAGAGACAGCGAAATGGCATGCGCCATACGGATCGCCTGCACCAAAAGTGGCACTCCGCGCGCCAGCGCAAAACGCAGGCGCATGGGGAAGGATACGTCATCGATTTCCATGCCGCGGGCGCGCTGAGCATCCGCGATGCGCTCAAAATCTTCACGCAACATCGGGATAATACCGAAGGTCAGCGACAGCACCAGCGTCACCATCGGCGGCAGACGGGCAGCACTGGCCGCAGCCAGAATGGAGCCGGGCGTGCTGGTTTCCATAACGAAATAGAAGGCTGCGGTAGTCGTGACCAGACGCGCCGCCATGCCTCCTGCAATAGGCAAAGTATCAACGAATGCCATACCTTGCAGCACGAGGTTAAGAATCCAGCTTGCCATGACGAGCAGTGTCAGAAGCACAGCCCCCTTGAGATACCCACGCAGGCCCGGCACCTTGACCAACACCAGAAAGCCGACCGTGACCAGCGCCAACGGCAATCCATATTTCCAGCCCGGCACCAACCAGGCTGCAAGCATGACCAGAAATGCTGCTGCGAGTTTTACGAAGAAGTTCAGATCATAGAAGATTTTCATGCTGCTTCTCCGGTCTCGACAACACGGGGCTTTGGCCAGCCAAGTGCGCGATAAGCTTCTGAGCCCCATGATGCATCCACATCACCGTCAAAGGTGAGATGGCCACGATCCAGGATCATGACGCGAGACGAAACATCGTCCACCAGTTCAAGGTCATGAGAGATCAACATCACAGCACGATTTTCGGCAAGCGCTGTTTCAAGGAACAGCTCCAGCATACGACGGCCGTGTAAATCGCGCGCTAGAAGCGGCTCATCGAGAATTGCAACCGAAGCACCGGCTGCCTCTGCACAAGCAAGTCCAAGCAAAGCCTGCTGACGCGACGAGAGAGCAAACGGGTTGGTTTCCTCATGCCCACCAAGGCCATATTTTTGCAAACAAGCGGTCGCACGGGCGGTAACCACATCGTCTTTTGGTGCGCGCGTGGCAGCAGTAATCGCAAAGACCACTTCTTCCAGCCCTGTCATATTGAACAGAATACGGCGCATATTCTGTGGCAGATAGGCGATGGAACGTGCGCGCTTTGCAGCCGTCCATTTGTCGGCATTCTCGCCGCCAATGGTAATGGTGCCAGCCGCAATTTTCTGAAGCCCCAGAATGGACTGAAAAAGCGTGGTTTTGCCCGCACCGTTTTTGCCGATCAGTGCAACAACTTCACCAGCGCGAATTTCAAAATTCACGTTTTCCAGAACCGGTTGACCATCACGGCGCTGAAGCTGGGTCTTGATCCCGGAAACAGAAACAAGCACTTTGCCATTCTCTTTGGCGCCTGCAAGACGCTTGCGAATGCCAATGGGCGGAAGAACGCCTGCATCTTCCCATACCGCAGCATCATTGATGATTTCGGAAAGCGGCACCAGAGGCGAGAGTTTCCCTTCTTTCAACAAACCGACATTTGTTACAACAGCTTGCAAAGACGCAGGATCCTGTTCTGCAATCAGCAGAGCCGGAATTTCCGCACCCAATTTCTTTAAAACGCGCACAAGTCGCTGCCGTGCAGCTGGATCGAGACCTGTGGTCGGCTCATCGAGAATAAGCAGCTTCGGCTCGGCTGCCAGTGCCGCAGCCATCGCGACCATCCGGCGCTCACCGCCGGACAGCGTCAGCACACGACGGCCACGCAAAGCGTTGAGTTCCAGCTCATTCAGAAGATCATCAATACGTGCACGGATGACATCTCTGGCAAGACCACGATTTTCCAACGGAAATGCAACGAGGTCTTCAACGCCCAAATCCCATAGCTGGTCTTCGACGTTCTGCGATACCACCCCGACCATACTGAAGAGTTCGTCCTTCGGCATGGCAGAAATTGGTTTGTCATTAAGCGATATTTCGCCAGCAAAAACCTGAGGTGTGATCAGCCGCGGCACAATACCGGACGCCGCATTGAGCAGCGTCGTTTTACCACTTCCGCCCGCTCCGCAAATGAGAAGACGTTCGCCATCACGGATATCCAGGCTGGCTTCGGCGATGCCTAAAACGGAATCGCCAAAGCCTACTTTTACATTCTGTAGTTGGAGCACTTTTTAGGCTCGCAATCAGAAACGGGTGAAGCCGGACGGATGAGCGCCCTTGAGAATTTTTAAGGCTGGAACAACCAGCAGTGGCGTACCAATCAGCATCGGAACGATATCCGAGAGGCCGAGATACATAACTGCCCACCAGAATGGGAAAATGCCGAGATAGGCAAGGCTGGCAGAAACAGCGACCACCATCAAAAGACCAACAACAAGGCAGGTTGCCGCAATTTTAATCAGCGTGGCGCGATTAAATGTGGTGGTCTTCGGATCAAACAACATGCCCGGGATCAAGCCAGTCAGGCCAACCATGATGCCATCGATGATAAGCGAATGCGCAGGAATGAATGTTCCAGCAAGCAACGACCAGATGACGGTGCCGAGATAACCGCAGATGAAGCCACTTTTGCGGCCAAGAAGGATACCAACAAGCGGTGGCAGGAAAGCGAAGATACGCCACTGGATAACGCCCGGCACGAGCTGGATCGGGTTCGCATAGGCCCAGAGAACGCCTGTTGCAGCTGCCGCAACGATTGAAAGAACGATCGGAAACAGAGTGTTTCCATCGTTATGAGTGATGGTGGTGTTGGACATTATCATAATCCCGTAAAGCGCCTCCCGCCTGCAATAAGCAAGAACCATGCCGTTTGGCTGTCGCGGCGAGCGAGAGGAACTTTAAGATGGTGAAAGTGGGGCTATCCTGTCGGCATATCTGTAGCGCTATGAACAGGCAAAAACACCGCGTTTGCAGTAGAGTCAAGCAGTCTCACGGTGTTTGACGCAATGAGTCACATTAAATCGGCCTTTTAAAGCAATATTCGATCATTCCCCTACAATTTCGGCAAGCATTTCGACCAATTGCTGTATCTGGTCGGGGCCATTCTCCATATGTCGAATGACGATTTCCATAGGATCAACAACAGGCAAACCCGCTGTGGCAGGCACAATACGGTGCGCAGGCTGAGCGACGCGCGTGGGGAGAAGACTGACGCCCAATCCTTCTCCAACTGCACTTTGAACACTTGCGAGACTGGAGCTGGTAAAAACGACATGCCAAGGCCTTCCAATACGGTCGAGGGCTTCCATCATGTCGCTGCGGTAAAGACCGTTTGGTGGGAATACGACCAGCGGCAAAGGATCAACGTGTGAAACCGGATAGTCCGCGCTTTCCAGCCATGACAGCGGTTCCGGCCAGTGCATGGTCCCAACAGTTTCTCCACGCTTCTGTTTGATCATGACAAGATCAAACTCACCCGTTTCAAAGCCCTTCTGTAGCTCGCGACTTAACCCACTGGTCACTTCCAGCTTCATGTTGGGATGTGTACGCAGGAAAGCTGCGAGCGCCGGCGTCACGAGCCTTGCCGCAAAATCCTCAGCCAATCCAAGTCGGAAAACGGCGGTAAGCGCGTTACCGGTCATGGCTGCAGCTGCCTCATCATGCAAATGCAGCATGCGTCGTGCATAGCCCAGCAGCTTTTCGCCAGCATCTGTTGGGCGGATATCATGGCGTGCACGCTCCAGAAGAGATTGCCCCGCGGCTTCTTCAAGGCGGAGGATTTTCTGGCTTACAGTCGATTGCGTGGAATGCAGCTGTTGTGCGGCAACCGTGAAGCTCCGGCTGTCGACGACAGCTACAAAAGCACGCAGGAGATCGAGACTGAATACGTTATTCATAATCTGAATGAATACCAGTTGAACATTTAATTTCTAAATATGACTTGTAGCTAGTATTTAATCAATAAATTCGGAGCATGTCTCCCAAAACTGGGAACCGGTTTTGGGATAAAGATATGCATAAAAACAAAGAACTAAATCGTGTTACGTGAATACGATATAACGCTACACGCTTTAGGAGCACCGCCGATGCGTCAAACGATACTTAGCTTGAGTGCCTTGGCATTGATTGCAGGGACGATTGTCGTGACCGAACCAACTCTGCCAGGCCATCACGCCGCAGCACACGCACAAAGCTCGCTCATTGAAGCCGCCGCAGCGGGCAATCTTCCTGCCGTAAAAGACGCCATTAAAGCAGGCGTAAATCTCGACGCACGTGGTACCCGGGGCGAAACAGCCCTGCTGGCTGCCAGCCATGCCAATCATGTCGATGTCGCTCGCGCGCTTATTGAAGCGGGCGCGAACGTAAACGCCAAAGATGCGATCAAGGATAGCCCTTATCTTTATGCGGGCGCACGCGGTCATCTCGAAATCCTGAAACTCACGCTCTCTCACGGTGCTGACCTCAAAAGCACTAATCGCTATGGTGGCACAGCACTGATCCCGGCGTCAGAACGTGGTCATGTGGAAACCGTGCGGACGCTGATTGAAGCAGGCGTGAACGTCGACCACGTCAATAATCTCGGTTGGACCGCTCTTCTTGAAGCCATCATCCTGGGCGATGGTGGGCAGCGTCATGTCGATATCGTGAAACTGCTGATTGATGCGGGAGCAGATGTAAATCTTGCCGACAATGATGGCGTTACACCATTGCAGCATGCACGTCAGCGCGGCTTTGCGCCCATGGTGGCAATGCTTGAAAAGGCTGGCGCGAAATGAGTATGAACAACGCATTTCTTGATCAGGCAATTGCGCTTGCGTTTGAAAATGTCGAGCAAGGCGGACGCCCATTCGGTGCAGTCGTCGTAAAAGACGAAAAGGTCATCGCCACGGGCATCAACCGCATGCAGGCAGATTGCGATCCAACTGCCCATGCCGAATTACTGGCACTGCGCGCAGCAGGCAAAATATTGCAGTCCCCGCGTCTCGACGGTTGCAGTGTTTATGCAAGCGGCCAGCCCTGCCCCATGTGTTTTGCTGCCATGCGCATGTCAGGCGTTACCGAAATCGTATTCGCCTATTCAAACGACCAGGCTGCCCCCTACAATCTCTCGACGGCAAAAATTGCCGAAGAGCTTTCCAGGCCTATAAGCGAGCAAACGGGCATCAAGGTTGAGCGTTGCTCCCCTGACGATGGCGAACGGCTCTATCGCGCATGGCAGGAAAAAGAACAGTCAAAGCGCTAGATAAAAATGCATCCCACCACAACTGCGCCAGCTGGCAAACAGGCCAGTTCAATTGCTCTTATAATACTCGTCGTCTTGATCGGCCTTAATCTCCGGCCTTTCCTCACGGCACCGGGGCCTGTTCTAACGGATATCGCGAACGATACCGGAATGGGCTTTGGCGCGCTGTCATTACTCACGTTTTTACCAATGTTATTGATGGGGCTTGGTGCCTTTGTCGCGCCACGCATTCAATCATTGATCGGCACGCGCCGAAGCATGTTCGCAGCACTTGTAGTGCTCGCCGCAGGCTCGGTCCTGCGCGGTTTCGTACCCAACGGTTTCTCATTGGTACTCACCGCCGTCCTCTGCGGTGCAGGCGTTGCCATGATTCAAGTAATCATGCCGGGGCTCATCAAAGCGAAATTTCCTGCAAGTATTGCAGCCGTTACAGGCCTTTATTCAGCAATGATCATGGGCGGCGGGGCGCTTGGTGCTCGTTTGACACCTTGGCTGGCGGGATCCGAACATAATTGGCGTCTTGCGCTCGCAGTTCTCGCAATTCCTGCAGTCGTGGCTTTGCTTGCAGCAATACCGATCCTCAGTGAAACGGCATCGTCCGGTTCAAAGTCGAGCATAACGATCAAGCTGCTTCGACGCCCACGTACATGGGTTTTGATGGCTGCCTTCGGACTGGTGAATGCAGGTTACTCATCAATGGTGGCCTGGCTTGCACCTTATTATCAGTCGCTCGGTGTCGAAGCTTCCGCGACAGGCAATCTGGTGGCGGTCATGGCAATTGCTCAGGCGCTCTCGGCCTTCGGCCTTCCACTCCTTGCCCGACGCAGTATCGACCGTCGGCCCTGGCTTTTTCTGACATTGGCTATGCAGGGCGCAGGATTTGCAGGTCTCGCCTTCGCCCCGCAGCTTTCTCCACCGTTCTGGTCTGCTATCTGTGGAGCTGGTCTCGGCGGCAGTTTTGCACTCGCGATGATAACGTCGCTCGACCACCTTCCAAAACCGGAAGAAGCTGGCGCACTGGCGGCCATGATGCAAGGCGGCGGCTTTCTGATTGCCGCCCTCGGCCCGATTGCAACAGCTTTCCTGCACAATCTAACTGGCAGCTTTGCTTCAGGCTGGATTATGCATCTTATTCTGGTTGCAAGTATCTGCCCGCTTTATCTGAGCTTCAATCCGCGACACTATGCACGTGTGATGAGCTTCGCAATGGCGACTGAAAACATCACACAATAGCGTTACCTGACCCATTTCATGGATCAAAGCCGGTGTTTTGCGCGAAATTTTGGAGTAGATGCCTTGCTGGCCTCCCAAGTCTGGATAGGGTTGGCAGAATTCTTTCGTTTATTCGCAGCGTAACGCTCTGTCGCTCGTCACCCATATAATTGGTCGATGAAATGAAGCATGAAACAGTCGTCAAAGAAGGAGCATTCGTAGCACCGGATGGCCTTCCCAAGCCACGTATCTACTGGGCTTGGGCAACGCTCATGGTGGGGCTTACCCTTGCCGTGATTGATGGCACCATCGCCAATGTTGCACTTCCGACCATTGCTGCCGATTTTTCTGCGGGACCGGCCGCATCAATCTGGATCGTCAATGGTTATCAGCTGGCAATCGTCATCACACTTCTGCCTTTAGCGGCATTGGGTGAAATTTACGGCTACCGGCGCGTCTATCTTATAGGCGTATCATTGTTCACGCTTGCCTCGATCGCCTGCGTGTTTTCCCGTTCCCTAGAAGCACTCACAATAGCGCGCGTCATTCAGGGCTTTGGCGCTGCGGGCCTGATGAGCGTCAACACTGCATTGCTGCGCTATACGGTTCCACAGGCCAAGTTCGGCACGGCCATTGGTCTCAACGCACTCTTTGTTGCTGTTTCCTCGACCATCGGCCCAACACTCGCCGGGATCATCCTGCATTCGCTGAGCTGGCCGTGGCTTTTCGTGATAAACATTCCGCTTGGAGTGCTGGCTGTCGCGATGGGCCTCAAAAGCCTGCCAGACAATGAGCGCTCGTCGCGCCGGTTCGACTATCTCAGTGCAGTTCTCAGTGCGCTCGCGCTCGGATTGCTGGTAACGGTGATCGATAGTGCAGGCAATGGCGTTGATGCTGGCTGGCTTTTACTGCAAGCTGCGGCCTGCGTGTTCGCTGCAACCTGGCTTATCCGCCGCTCGCTTCGCACCAGCGATCCGCTGCTACCGCTCGATCTGTTACGGATTCCCGTTTTCAGCCTGTCGCTTTGCACTTCGATCATGTCATTTCTGGCGCAGATGATGGCCTTCATCTCTCTGCCATTCCTGTTTCAGAGCGTTTACGGCTTCACACCCATTGAAGTCGGCTTCCTGATAATGCCATGGCCAATTGCACTGGCTATCATCGCCCCGCTATCCGGTAAACTTTCAGATAAATACTCGCCCGCAACACTTGGTCTTGTTGGATTGATTATCTTTGCGACAGGTCTGGCGCTAGTTGGCCTTTTGCCGGAACAACCGACAATACAGGATATCTGCTGGCGCATGGCGATTTGTGGCATCGGATTTGGCTTCTTCCAGGCACCGAACAACCGCATGATCATAACCTCTGCTCCTCGCGCCAGAAGTGGCGCTGCAAGTGGTATGCTCGGAACTGCAAGATTGATGGGGCAGTCGCTCGGCGCGGCCTTTGTTGCCTTCCTGCTCGCCCATTGGGGGATCGCGAATATCCCCAACATCTTGCTCGTCGCTGCAGGCTTTGCTGCATTCGCCTCCATCATCAGCATTGCGCGGCGCAAGCGTTAACGACTGAATGGATCAGCCTGTGAATCTTTGTAAATATCTTAGTCGAAACATCAAATTCCCTGTTGCAATCCCGAAATCATTAGTCCATATAGCGCGTGCCTAACGGAAACGACTTCTCTCAGAGAAGACTGGCGCGAGCGGGTGTAGCTCAGGGGTAGAGCACAACCTTGCCAAGGTTGGGGTCGAGGGTTCGAATCCCTTCGCCCGCTCCAGTTTTCCGTTAAGTGTAGGCAACAAAATCCCGGCTTTGTCCGGGATTTTTGCTTTTCGGGCAATTCGATTCGAGATATGCGGGAACGACTAATCTGGCTGCGGTTACGGAACGGTTACCAATCTGCACAACTGGCAAAATGTGTAGCCGTTGCGTCATAAGATTCGGGGCTATTTTAAGAATTCAGCCCCGGCCGACATTTCTCTTTTCAAACAACTCGTTAAAAATGTGATCAGCACCCCAAGCTTGAGCAGAAGTAAACGCCAACTGTCTCAAATCATCTCGATCAAGTTCCCTTTGCCCTGGCTTGTATCCCAAATCATGATTTGCCTCCGACCAAGCATGTTGAAACAATGTTTTTATTTGAAGCTCGAAACATATTGGAACAAGCGCGGGATCAATATCATTGGCAACAACGTCTGGCGGCAAAAGTAAAATTTGATGCCTTCCAAAGTAGCCAAATTCCCACTCGCTTTGAGGAACAACATCCTTTGATTCGATGGGATGAAAGTATCGCAATATTTCATCTTCAATGCGATCAACATCACAACGATAATACGTAATTATTCTGGCTCCAATTTGATCCTGAATTTGATGAAATGGTGCTTCGTACTTTGGCTTACCTTCCACAACCTTTTCAGCCTTCCCTACGAAACGATCAATGCTTTTAGCTCGAGCAGAAATTCTATCGATACGATCCACTCCCTTCAACAAGTTAGCAATGAAAGCCTCAAGGTTTCTAGATATAGGTATCAACGCCTTCTCGTGTCGAACAGTGTATTCATCCGCGATATGACTCATTTTGTTTTCTCAAGTTTTTCTGTTATTATCTTCCCTTTTGTTGAGAAAATAAACTCATCATTATTAATCTCTTCTCGATCAAATACTTCATCAAACTGCGAAGACTGTGCAGTTAAGACAGCACCAGAATCTAACTCTACCGTTTTGTAAGGCAGTTGCTTGAAGAACTCCTCCGCATTAAACACGAAATTGTCCTCAGCCAGATCTGCTCTGGGAAAAGCTCGTAAAACTTGTTCTCTCGTCTGCGCCGAAAAACCGAAGCGGTCACAAAACTCATTCGCATTCATGTGATGCCCTTCGATACCGGGCGCCAAAGTAGCAGCAGCGGTTATCTGTTGCTTCACTTGCAAATCAGTAGCCCGGTTAGCTGCATCTTTCAGCGCTAATGCAAGCCTGCGTGTCCCCATCGCGGGTGTGGTTGAAAATTCTGACTCAAGGAAATCTCGAACCCAGTAATTGGATGTCTCAGCGTCACGACTGTTGATCTGTTTATCAACCGCATGACCGCTCCAAAATCCCGCAGCTAAAGACTCATGCTGATACCGGACCGCCTTGTATGAATGAGCATTCTTCATGAAAACGCGGTCGATGAATTCTACAGTTAATGCGTCCGCAGCATCGTCAACAAGGACACCATTATTGGCTCTGAACCGGGATATAACGACCTTATGGTGTGCACCCTCAATACCATACAATAAGAACATCAACCCAAGACCCGAACGCTTGGTCGTAACGCCGGAAAGCTTATCAGCTAGGATTCTGCCACTCTCTATATCAGGGTTAGTTAAGTAGTTTATTAAAATGGACCGACACTCGTTTGCCTGCGCACCATCGTTCCCACGGCGGAACGCGATGCCTATTGAACATTCCTCGTCGGCTCGATTGTAGATATCATTTAATAATGAGAAAAGCTGACCTTCTTGAGGGACGGAGTTTCCGGTAGTAGCAACTACGTTCTCAACCCCTTTATTCGGCCTAACAAGATATGTGTGTATGTGACTAATCGGCAATTTTACCCCCCTATTAAAGTCTAACGCTCAATTAGAGAGTAAGAAGACAATTATTGTTCTGTCAATCAGAACCGGCCTTCGGTCGATTCACTCTCGCCGCTACCGCCTCAAGTATAACCACTATAACGTCCAACTCTGGACCTTCGATCGCATTTAACGCAGCGAAAGCGCGCAATTTTTTCGGGTCGGTGTAGCTGCTATTAAGAGCCGTTGCGGTTAGCAAATCCGTCGGTGTGATCGCTAAAACAGAAGCGATCTTAGTTAGTGTCGCAAGGTCGGGTTCACGACGCCCACTGACGTAGTTGCCATACCTGCGCTCACTTAACCCCGCACGTCTTGCTACCTCAGCATTTGAAATCCCGAGTTCTTGAGCACGCTTTTTAAGATTCGCTGCAAACAATTCCATACGAACGAAATGTTCATGACAGAACCAACGGGTCTATGTACATTATGACGTCATAAGCAACGCCATTATGTGGGGATTAAGTGAAGCATCAATACGTTGGGGACATAAACGACTATCGTAAGTACGCATTGCTGAGGGCTTTATCGGCGGACGAAACCAATTCTCTAGGCATCTGCTGGATGCTGACGCCAGATGACGGGCGTTCAGACGGGAGCAAGCTCAGCTACTTGCAGCAGCCGGATGGGTTCCGCCATTTTGACCCTAAATTGTTTGATATTCTGGCTCATGCCGCTGGTGAACCGGAACGCCGCCGTTTGCGGGCGGTCGAAGAAAGTGGCGCAATTCCGCAGGCAACGTATTTTAACGAATTACTGCCGGATGACATTTCTGGGCGGCAAGCGTTCATGAACCGCTGCACAGCTGCCCTTGGCCATACCGACCTAGTGTTCTTCGATCCTGACAATGGCTTGGAAGTGTCTATAGCAAAGGGGCGGAAGAATTCCTCTAAGTACCTCTATCTGGACGAAGCCGCCACATTCTACGGTATGGGCCAATCGCTACTGATCTACCAGCATTTTCCACGTATTGAGCGGAAGGCTTTCATAGCTCAGCGTTCGGAACAGTTACGCGCCAGTGCGCCGGGGTGTTCAATATGGGCGTTCACCACTGCCCATGTAGTGTTCTTCTTGATCCTGCATCCCCGTAGCCCTGACCGCTTGCGGATTGCTGCCGGAGCTGTGACGCATCGTTGGGAGCCACGTTTTATCAAATCCGAATATCTCGAAGAGAAAACGCTGACAGGGGATAATTGACGGCGATTTTCCCTCATGTTTTTGTAATTCTTATTAATTTCAACAGGATAGACACATGAACACCCTGAAGGCACTAGCTTTTGTTGCACCCGCAGTTGCCTTGGCCGCCTGCACTTCGTCCAGCGCCGTGCGGACCTCCGCAAACACGGCTATCATCCAAACCAGTGCCGCACCCGTTTGTGGCAGCACTGGAGCGGCCAAGGTCGCCCAAATGCAAGCGGCTATCGAAACCATCAAAGCTGGATATGACCGATATATCATCGTCGATGCTCGAAGTGCCAACAATGTGCAGATGGCTCAAACACCCGGCTCTTATAAAACATCAGGCTATATCAATAACGGCCATTATAGCGGAACAACGACTTACCAACCGGGCATTCCCGTGATTTATGGTCGTCACGAACAGGCATTTGCGATCTACATGTTCCGTGACGGTGAAGCCGGAGCGCAACGCGCTATCCCAGCCCGGCAGACACTTGGCCCCAAGTGGCAGGAAATGGTGAAGAGCGGGAAGATTAATACCTGCGCGTAGTTGCGATTGGGCTGGCGTACCTAGGTATGTCTCCAAGCCTATTCGCAAGGCAGACCGGGTCCCCTGTCACTGCCAAATAGTTTTGTTGGTGGGGGGAGTTGCAAACAGCTCACCCCGAAAGCTGGAAGTCAGTGCAGCTACGACCGCTGCACTACGCGACTGATACGCCTCGCCACGGGAAGGCATACGCGAAACCAGCAGGCACTGGGCCAGCTATATACATAGCGGGTGGGCCGCAGCGCGCGTCCTCAGTCCGCTTCCCAGCGAAGCAGACCGATGTGGCAGCGCTGCATCAATCGAATTTCTCCTAACAGGACGAAATTAAACGAATAATTTCGTGGAAAATTTCTCTGTGTTTTCCTTTTGGGGAACAGTCAGGAGAACGCGATGCACATAATGGTGAGAGATAAGCGTAACGGCATGGAAGAATGGATTCCCTTGGAACAGGCTTCGGAACTCATGGGAATTGCCGCAGACGAGATTGACAGTGCGCTGGAGGAATTCGGTGAATGCGAAGGCCGAGACTACATCGCCCTTCAACCGGAGTAGCCAGCCGGAGACAAACAACGGAAAAAATGGGAGGGCGTCGGTTTCAATCGACGCCCGCTTTGTATTATCCAGCGTAAGCGCGATCTAACGCTTCGATAGCAACATCTGCATTGCGGACAGCCTGCGTATAATGACCAAGCGTCACGGTTGGATTAGCATGGCCAGCAATTTTTGCTACTAGCCCGACCTCAATCCCTTCCGCCTGCAAGGTGGAAATGAACGAGTGTCGCGCCGAATGCGGTGTCACGTAAGGGACATTCAATTGCTTGAACGCTGGCACCCAAAACCGCTTCCGAAAATTCTGGTATAGCAACGCTCCTCCGCCGCCAAGACGCGGTAACGGCCATGCCTGTAGCCTTCCCGGCCCCGGAAAGACTCTATGCAGTTCACCTTTCCTGCGAGGACAACGTACGCGCCAAGCTAATAACATCTCGCGCAGCATCGCGCTCATCGGAACTTCTCTGGTTCCGGCTTCTGTCTTAGTCGTCTCCGTCAACGCCCCGTCGCGCTCCTGAATGCGACAAATGCGAATAGTATTCTTCTCAAAGTCGACATCACCCCACAACAGACCCAATTGTTCAGATGGGCGCGTTCCGGCAAGAAACGGAAAGGCATAATAAATGCCGTATTCTGGATCCAGCTTGGCGGCAGCAATAAGTTTGGCGATATGTTCCGGCGTAAGAATAACACGCCGTTGACGCGTTCGGGCACGCACAAGCCCGGTCGGCATGGTTGGTGCACGAACCAAAAAGTCTTCCTCAGCAAGCGCCAGAATAGACTTGAGATGGCTCTTGGCGCGGTTGGCGGTGTAGGTGCCGCATTGCTCGGCTACCGTCTTGTACCATGCGCGGATCATGGCGGTGGTCAATTCCGTCAGCTTGACATCGCCCAGCAATTTCACGAAGCGGGCAGACTTCGGCGGAACGCCATTCTCCGTGTATTTTGCACGCTCTTGTGCTGTTCCGATTAACAATGGTCCCCGGATAGCACCGTTGACCACGACCTTATATCCCTGAAACGTCGACGACTTCACCTTGGTTTCGCGGTCTGCCAGCCAATGATCGGTAGCCTGTGATACAGTAGGTGCTTTCCGCTCGTCCACATACCGGCCATCCACGACTTTTACCAACAAATCGTTGCGGAAGGCTTCGGCGTCCTTCTTACGATTGAAAGCGCGGCGGCGGCGCTTTTTGAGGATTGGGTCTTTGTACTCACAATACCACTGCGGGTATTCAGCAATGGTCCCATCGCTCAACTTGCGACGACGCGTGGTGCTGGTAATTGAGATATTGAAGTCTTTCATTTTCTTGCTCGCATTTGACAAAAATTGCGAGAAAAACACGGCGAAACAACCAGCACAATTAATCGTCAGTTGTCGGGAAAAGCCTAGAAATGGCTCGAATTGTAACCAGCCGTGTAACCTCTGCATGTCGTTGAAAAGCGAGACCGCGAGACAACGCGGTCCTGAGTGGATTTGATTCCTCCCTCACCGAGGTTGAAATCGCCGCTCAAGACCCTTGCAGAACTCTCACGACAACTGGCGGCTACAACTTGGAACAGCAGCAACAAGGGCAGCAAAGCCCGCCAGCAGTGTTCCAGCAGCCCACGCGGGCGGCCAGTCGCCCGGTGGGTAGCGTGGTGACGGCACGCGGGAACACTGAAGCACCGCAGAGTGACGCTGTGGCGGCGGTGACGCCAGTAGTGGGCAGCCGCAGCCAGTACCTAAAAAGAGGGTACTCCTCCCATTAACAAACTGGAGTCAACTACCCCGAAGGCATGTCACCAACGTCACGCCGTCACACTAAGTTTGGGAATCCGTGGATTCGTCAACGAAGCGAATGCTGACCTTGCGTCCACCCCGGTCTTTCCCGAAAAACTCTACCTTTATGCCCGCCTTCGCCATTGCAGGTCGCATTCTGGTAATCTGGCTTGACAACTGCGACGGCGATTTAGGTAGGCTGCGATAATGTCGAGCATCGTCTTGCTCAACGATCCTTCGATATAGCTCCCCAACGTAACCTTCGTACACAAGTGGCTCAGCGACGCGGCGGAGCATCATGACGAGGGCATCATCATTGACGCGTTCGACCATAAACTCATTCTGCGCCGCGAATATAGCATCGATCAAAGCACTAGGCTGCTCACCTAGGCCACCTTCCGACGCTTTGACCCACCGGGCAGCATCCGCCATACGCAAATGACGGGGCGGTTCGGTATCATCAAAAGTACGAAGCGCGTGAGCGACGGCTTCGTAAAGCGCACCAAGAATTCCTGGCAGCATTTGTTCAAATTCTGCCATGAGCTCCGCTTCTGTTTTGCGTCCGCCCTCTGGCATTGGCGACAACTTGATTGGAATGGCTCGTTCCATAAGATGGGGCGGTTGGCGTATCCACCAATGCCATTGATAACGAATGGACGTGAATAACTCATCACATACAAATCACCATCGCTGTAAAGCCTACGCACTGCCAAACCGCCACCCGTGGCCAGTGAACAAAGCGAGTCTGACATTTCAGCGCTCATACCAGATGCGTTGTCAAAATTGAGTAGCCGATATTCCTTTGCCTGTATCATCAGGTCTTGAGGCTTATCTGGAAGCCGCAAGCGCATTGCCTGATTGGGATCAATGATGCGCTTGATTATTTCACAGAAAAAACTCTTACCCGAACCCTGCTCGCCTTCGACAAGCAAAATGAAGTAAGGGCCAGTCGGCTTCAGTGCGTTGATGAGAAATGCAGCCAGAAGTCTGTAATTTTGATCATCCAGTCCAAGAAACATTTGCAGTACCTCAAGCTTTCCGCCACGTGCCGGAGCAGAAAGTTGGCCGAATCCTGCTCCACGTACAAACCGATAAGCCGTTTCAACCGCAACATTCCAGCCTTTACTCTTGATGCTTATAATGTTTCTGTCCGGTAAACCGGCATCTATGGCAACCTGCTGTTTGTCGCCCGCCACCCTAACGTAAACAGGAACACACGGAGCATCGAACAACGCACAAGCTTCCAGTGTCGCTATGGCCTCTCTCAAAGGCCCGCTACTAACGGGGCGTTCCAGAACGGTAAACGCAAGATGCCGCAACCACGTGTTGAACATCAACGAGCCAAGCCGCACGGCAACAGACTTGCCCATGTGTGGCAACGTCGCAAAAGCATTCCCATGCTCCGTCATTAAACAGGGCCATTCCACTATTCATAGCAATAGCGACAAGCGCTTGTGTGAGTGAATTTGTTTCACCTTGCGATTCATCAAAGCCCTTTTCGCGAGCAGACTTGATCCATCCGGGAAGCTCTTTCAAAGAATCGCCCATATATCCATCTGGGAGAAGCCCATAAATAACTTCGGTAATCTCTTCGTCTGTTGCACCTGCGCGAGCCAAGATTGCTACCAGAGCCAAACCCGCGTCATGCGTCGTTTTACCCGAATGAATTATAACGGCGTATTCGGAACCAATAGCCGCCTTCATTAGCGTAATGTGATGATCTGTGATTTCTGGTAATTCCGCATGATCAACATTTAGTATGGATTTACCATATAATTCATATGGCTTTCCGGTGTCTGGATGGATTGATGGCGGCATAACAGTCATCTTGCCAGCAGCCAGAAAGTCAATGTTTCCAAGCCCCCCAGCGCCCTTTATGACCGTGGACTTAAGCGATTTTGGTGCACGTACGAAAATGGTCGCGCCTTTCTTGCCACGCTTACCGGAAAGCGTTTGGTGATCTTCGTTGCACTTCAGACCAAGAAGCTGCAGCGTCAGTTTCAACAATCGGTCGTCATCGACGTCAACAGCGACAAGCACCTTGTCTCCACCAACTGGCACGCCAAGAAGCATGCCGATATTGTGGCGTACATATAAGGCAACTAGTTCGCGTTGCTTTTCCTCGTTGGGAATCCCGCCCAGATTACCCTGCCAACCTGTTTGGATCGGGGCTTTGCCCTTCACTGGAATAACGGGCAAATTACGGTCCCAGAATTTGTGAGCCTCACTTCCAAAGATTCCATCAGGCATTTTCGCCTCCAATCTTTGAGGCATTAATCGCTGCGACTACTTCTGTAAGACGAACGAGCTTTCTGCCGTTGAAAGGCTGGTAAGCTGGTATAGTACCAGAGTTCACAGCGCGGCGAAGCGCCCAGACGTGGACGCCAAGTCGCTCAGCGGCCTGCTGAATCGTGAGGAGGGCTTCAAAGCCAAAATGCTCCTGCGTCGTATTCGTTTTCTCGATAATGTGGTTCGTCATGCTGACGTTTCTCCATAAAAATTAGAAATACGTCAGTGGCCACTGACCAGTATAATTTAACCAGAGTGGCGTATATTTCTTCCCTCCGACCTAAGGGTCTGGAAGTTCAAGATCGATCGGGGGAATACCCTCAGCGCCCATCTCAACAAGTTTCTTCATCGTTATGACAGAAAGAGAGTGCTCATCAAACGCCGGTCGTAATGTTCCATAATCAGGAGATTTCGGATCGCTGAGTATCAGATAATTCTCAAACCATTTGACATCCCACACCGCGGGTACCGCAATTTTTCCGTCAATGATTGCATTCAAAAGTTGCTCTACAAATCTCTCGGCTTCCTTTCGTTGACCGCGCTTATAATTCCGCAAAAAAATAATGCGCGAACCAGCGCTGGTGAGCTTCGGCATCATTAAATTTGGCCTTGCCACCCGCGATAGCCGAACGTCTATGGCCTGTAGAGGTATCAGAAAAATAAATGAATTCGATCAGACCTGCTGCGGCACGAAATCGTCCCCAGTCATGAAGAAAGGATGGGGACAATTCGCGTTTCTGTAGTCGTTCGTGAATCGACTGAACAAGGCCATAGCCAATTTCGATCTGCTCTTGCAGGCGGGTTTGGTCTAGCGCGTCGATATACGGCAACAACAGCCAAGCACGCCGACCGTCCCAGCGGGGAGCGTCACTTACCCATAGCCTTTTTCGGTCAATATGCTCTTCTTCGTGACCCACCGCCTCTTCCATGGTTTCGAAGCGCATGTCGAACAAACTACTGAGCGAGTCAAATTGTAGTTGCATCCGCGACCAATACGATTCGTCGTTCATAGGATCAATATGGCCCGGAATGGTATCAATGGTCATCATATACCCCTTCCCCTCCCCTACTACCGCGACTGTCACCAGCCTAACCGTCGTCACCGCCCTCACTGCCGTCGCGAACTTGACGCTGTGCTGGCAGTGACGCGACCTACGGTATACAAATTTCAGACACTTTAGGGAGCCCCCTCACGCACGCGTAGCCCCAGTCCGTGTACGGTTCAGAAATCTATAGCGCGCTCGGAACGGCTGCATGCAGCGGCGTATCAGGTTTATTAGATGGACACTCTAGAAGCCGCCTCGCTTTATAAAACCGGTTTCTACTTACCTACTAGCATGCGCATTGGGTTTTTATTGGCTTAACCATTCAAAGCTGGCAAGTCAGTTATTTATAGACCCAAGAACATTAGTTGAGATATATAGCGAATTAGGTCGCCATTAGACTTTAGCGTAGGTGAATATAAACTCCACCTCAAGTACTAAGAGTGGTGAAATTTTTATCGGTTGTCAGGATTTCTAATGACTTTTGCATATGAGAATATACGTTTAGCCGAGCTTGTAGCCGTGACGGAGCAAAACAAAGTCATGTTCGATGATTTCGTCTCGTTCTTATCAACATTAGGGTACCAGTCTCTTCATAATTTCATTGATGAAAAAGACAGTAATCAAGCAATAGATACATTAGTTGCGTATTTCGAACGAAAACTCCCAACCGGGGTGCAACTCCTTGATGGGATCGCGCGACCTTACCAACAGGACAAAGCAAAATGGCTTCTAGTCTCATGGATTCTTAGAGATGCTCCAGAACAACGCCTTCGACCTATGTTGAAATATATTGAAGGACGCACGCTGAATCATCGCCGAGCTGTCTTGCTTAATCTAATAAGAGAACATGTAAGTCATTTCCTTAGCCAACCCGAACGTTGGAACTGGCCAACGATCGCTGAGGTGATGAGTGACCGTCTAGAGGGGAGCCGACGTGCAATAAAGGGAACTTTATTTGAGGCGATTGTGCGTAGAATATTGAGCGAGCTGTTTGAGCAATATCAATTGCCTCTTAAGGTTAGCGAAGTTGAAATTCGGCTAGAAGGGGAAACATACGACGTAGCCGTTGACGGGCCAAAGGAGCGTATCCTTATACCCGTCAAGACCCGTGAGACGATGGGTGGAGGCCATGCTCTGCTTTTTACTCGCGACATTCATAAGTCGATATCCGCAGCTAGAGCGGCAGAACTTGAGTGCATCCCTATAGTGATTGCAGAGTCTTGGGGTGGTAAGCTCGAATCACTAAATGCAAAACACGTCATTTATGTGGACCGCAACCCAAACCAAATTAAAGAAGTTGAACCTATGTTACGAGAACAAATTGCAGCGTGCATGCCAATTTTTGTGAAACTTGCCGCCTAACCGTGGAGTCTCTTATACGCCATTTCACAATATGAGGGATTAACCTCAATTCCGATAAATCGGCGATTGTGTTGTTGAGCGACAAGGCCAGTGGTTCCGGCCCCAAAAAACGGGTCTAGAACCACTCCTTTTGCAGGGCAACCCGCCAGAATACATGGTTCGACTAGCGCCTCCGGAAATACAGCGAAATGAGCATCACGATATTTTGACAAGGATATTTTCCATACAGTCCGCTTATTCCGCCCTTTCGGGTGAAACGCTTGATCCCATCGCCCAGTGTGAAGGTTTGGGTTACCACCATTCTTGCCAGCTTCAGGTGTACCACCCCGTTTACCAAAATGGCCTCGCCCACCCCTCATTTGGCTTTCATCAGAAAATGTTACGTGGGGTTCACGAATAGCATCAGCATCATAAAAATACGTGTCAGTTTTGGTAAGAAGAAAAAGGTACTCATGGTCAACCGTAGGCCTCGTTTTTACAGACGAAGGCATAGCGTTCGGCTTATGCCAGATAATATCAGATCTCAAAATCCATCCGTCCTCCACCAATGCGAGAGCTACTCTCCAAGGTAGTCCACACAAGGCGCCGTTTTGGTACTTATCCCCTAAATTTAGCCAAAACGTGCCCGATGGCTTTAAAACTCGTCGGGCTTCTCGACAAATGGCTACTAGACGATCAACATAGTCGTTAGGAGTCGACTCGTGCCCTAGTTGATCTTCATGGGAGTAGTCCCTCTGTCCATAATATGGAGGACTAGTTACAATTGCATCCACAAAATTATCCGGTATTCGATTAAGAGTTGCTTTCGCCTCACCCGCTATTATTTGATTTTGTTTGGCGGAAAACTCGAAAAGTTCTGTATTGGATGTTAATTTTAAATCAACATCCTTAAAAAGAGGCAGGGACACGAATCACTCCATCAAACTATTTCAACCAAAAAAGCCTAGCGCAGCCTAGCAGTCAATATATCCGTATTACGTCTTACATGTTATGGACAATCCTTAGGTTACGGTGCGGTCACCGCTACGCTGGTTCGATGCCGTTGAAATCTATTAACCTGATTACAGATCGGATAAAAAATCCTAATTTCCGTCCTTGAAAGAGAAACGCAACCTTTTGTATTGGGTTGAAATTTGGAATACTTGCTTCGATTATACTGACAGCGTAATTTCTTGCTTGCCAAGGTTGGGGTCGAGGGTTCGAATCCCTTCGCCCGCTCCAGTTTTCCGAGGCTTTCCAGAACAGTACAGAGAATTAACGCCTCCGAGCGTGTTTCTACCTTTGGAAATTTTATTCGCAATACGCAAAACCTCCGCTGCGTCCGAAGATTTCCGCCAACCTCATTTAGGCCTTTCCCATGATCCGTAGTGTCTGTTTGTTGATCGTCGGCATCGGCGCGCTCATTCAGGGGATTTTAAAACTGGGATATCCAGCTCAGGCAGTTGAAAAATCAGGCTGGCTCTATCAGCAGTTTGGCGATCAGGGTGTCGCCGTCGGAATGATAATTCTTGGTGTGGTTGCGTTCGCCATCGGCGTAACAATGTTCAACAACAGCTGGATCAAAGCTATTCGCGAACGCGCAAAGCGTTGAACTTTCAAATCATTGTTGAAGAATCAAAAGTAGCAGCGGGCTAAACATGCCCGCTGCTTTATTTCAGCATTCAGCAAACGACTGAAAGCGGATCAACGCTTAAGCGTCATCTGCAGGTTCATCAGCACCAGATTTGATATCTCAGCATGAATATCTTTACGCGCTCTGCCGGTCTCTTCACAGATCGGATCAACTTCTCCAACTGATTTGAGGAACGCAGACGCTCCTTCCTTACATTCGGGCAAGAAGCTGAAATGGTCCGAACCTTTAACTGTGACATAGGTGCTGTTTGGAACGAGTGTCGCCAAATGGTCCGCTTGAACCGCGGCTGGAATGTCTCCTTCACTGCCCAGATTGATAAAGCTCATTGGAATTTTGATTTCCCTGAGACTTTGAGCCACATAGGCTTGAGCCAGACCCGGATCGATCATCACAGCGGCCTTAATACGGTGATCGAGATTTGATTGTTCAAAACGGGCCTTATCGACACGACGCAGATCAAACTTTTCAACATTCACCGCTTCATCATCGGCATAGCCCCGACCGCCCGCATACCAAGCGCAATCCCATTTCGTGTAAGTATCGCAATAGCGCGCATAAGCTTCCAGATTGGCCCGAGCACCGGCGATTTCCATTGCAGTCGAGCCACCAAGCGAAAAGCCGACAACGCCGATACGATCTGCATCTATATGATCCTCCCAGTTTGAGTTGCCGGTCAGATAATCGATGACCGTCGAGAGATCCTGAGTGCGCTCCCAAAGCTTCGGTGTTTCAGAAGGCAAGGAGTCACCAGAGGTCGTGCCGGGGTGATTGGGGCCTGCAACGATAAAGCCAGCCTTGGCAAGCTCGACGGCGAGCCAGCCTGCCGCCTCAGCGCGCCCACCCGAGCCATGCGAAAGCATGATGAGAGGAAACCGTCCATTACCAAGTGACGCATCTTTTGACGCCGCACTGCCTTTGAATATCCTGTTATCACCAAACAGCGCGGCAGCCCCCGCTCCCGTCGCTGGATACCAGAGCGTTACTGCGAGATTTTTCCCCCGCACTTGTGACGGCACATCAACTGTGCGGACACCCACATCAGCAGCAAAAGCATTGGAAGCGGCAAGCGTTGTGCCAATAGCGATGGCTGAGAACAACAAATTAAAGCGGCTCATCATGTATCTCCATATTTCATACGATGAGCCATGCTTTCCAGAAAACGTATTATCTGGCGTTCTAAATCACGATTCAGGTCGTTCAGAATCGCGATATAGATCATTGATCGGCAACATATCGCCTATCAGATTGCGAGACCGCTTTTGATTTTCGTTCCTTTGCCCTTTGTCGTTGCGCTTTTGTTGCTCATCCTCCTGATAGCGATGTGGCACCGTCAGGAGAATGCTGCCACCAATCTCCCTTTCCAATTGCTAATCGCGTTGTGCGCAGTACAATCCATGGCTGTGGGTCTTCGCTGGGGGTATGGGCTGGCAGATGTCCGCTATTTGCTTCCCATTATCGCGAGCTGCTTGCCTCCACTCGTATATGTGAGTTTTCGGAGCCTGATACGTGGAGACAGCAAGGTTCGAACCCGTCACATCTGGTATGTTGCAGCTTTTCCGATTGTGACTACAGCCATCCTGCTGACTGTTCCCGTTCTCTTGGATGCTGGCCTTGTTGTTCTGTTTGTGGGATATGCACTCGCACTTCTCTATCTTGGCAGAACCGGCCCAGACGGGCTTGACGATGCGCGTTTCGACAGCGCGATTTCGGCGCATCGCGCGCTTATTATTGCAGCAATATCGCTTTGCCTATCCGCCTTTTTCGATCTGGCCGTTTTGATGGACTTTGAATGGACGAATGGTAAAAACGCAGCGCTGATCGTCAGCAACGCCAATCTGCTCGGGCTGCTTTTCGTGGGCCTCACAGCGATGGTTGCAAGCCGCGCAAAACCTTCTGAACCTGTTCCGCTTGAAGAAAGCGAAAACGAGGCCCGCAACGAGCAGGATCGGGATAGTCTCGCGCGTGTAGAACGTGTCCTCATTCAGAACCGGCTGTATCTGGACGAGAATTTGACTCTTATAAGGCTTGCGCGAAAAGTGGGCCTGCCAGCGCGCCAGATCTCGAGCTCCATAAACCGGATTACCGGTAAAAACGTATCGCAATACATCAATGATTATCGCATCACTGAAGCCTGTCGGCTGCTGCAAGAAACTACACTGCCCGTTACGACGATAATGTTTGAATCAGGGTTTCAGACCAAATCCAATTTCAATCGGGAATTCCGGCGCGTCACATCGTTAAGTCCAGCAATGTGGCGTGACCAGCAAGGGACAGGATGATAAAAAATACGAAAGATAAATAGCCGTTCTTTAGGAAGCCCAAAAAATCTGTCTCGCAAATTGCGAAGCAAAGCTTTGTCGGCTCTTTAACTGAAAATAGTTTTGCCGCCAGACAGATCGCTGCCCGGCGAGGAGATTCTACCCATCCGGTTTGGCCCTGCTGCCAACTGTATCTTGGCGCCCTGTTCCTATTTCGACCGCTTCAACGGTTCACTAAAGCATGTCTCCCAAAAGTGGGAACCGGATTTGGGAGACATGATCAAAAACAAAGACTTAAAGCGTGTCACGTGGATATGATAAAATGCGACACGCTTTAGTGGTTATGGCGCGGTGGTGTTTTGGCCAGTTGGCGGAATTTATCAGAATCGCGGATCGTAGCTCCATCGGCCAACTGCGTTACCGTCTGTCGATAGAGCATCTGCCAAGGCGTTGCATCTGCCGGTGTCTGAGGAATACCTTCTGCCTTGCGACGTGCGATTTCCGCCTCGTCCACGAGCATATCACAGCGGCCCTTGTTGAAATCGATGCGAATAGTATCACCGTTGCGCACCCAAGCCAGCCCCCCACCCGCTGCACTTTCCGGCGAAGCATTGAGGATCGATGGACTATCAGCGGTGCCAGATTGGCGACCATCACCGATGGTTGGCAAACTTGTGATTCCACGCTTGAGCAAATGATCCGGCGGCTGCATGTTGACGACTTCGGCAGAACCCGGCCAACCGAGCGGACCAGCACCCCGAATGACCAGAATGCAGCGTTCATCAATGTTGAGCGCGGGATCATTGATACGCTGATGATAGTCTTCCGAGCCATCGAAAACGATAGCCCGCCCATCAAAAATCCCCTCTCGTCCTGGCTCCGACAGATAGCGATCACGAAACTCAGGTGAAACCACGCTCATTTTCATAATGGCAAAATCGAACAGATTGCCCTTCATAACAAGGAAGCCAGCGCGCTCCTTAAGTGGCTTGTCATAGGGGAAAATGACGTCACGATCAGATGACTCCCGACCTTCGAGATTTTCCGCCATTGTCTTTCCGGTGACACTCGCGCAAGAGCCATCGATTTTGCCTGCGGACAGCAGTTCCCACATTATCGCTGGCACACCACCTGCGCGATGGAATTTCTCGCCAAGATATTTGCCAGCAGGCTGAATATTGGCAAGCAGTGGAATATCAAAGCCTTCGTCCTGCCAATCGTCAGGCTTCAGCTCCACACCTGCATGTTTTGCCATTGCCATAAGATGTGGCTGGGCATTGGTCGAACCACCAATGGCGGAGTTGACCTTGATGGCATTCACGAACGCCGCTCGCGTCAGAATGTTTGAAGGGCGAATGTCTTCTAGCACCAGCTCCACCGCACGACGACCGGTGCGATACGCCATCTGACCACGCTCACGATATGCAGCCGGAATGGCAGCGCAACCTGTGAGCGACATGCCTAAAGCTTCGGCCATTGCGTTCATTGTGGAAGCCGTGCCCATTGTATTGCAATGGCCGACCGAAGGCGCGGAACTGAGTGCCGCTTCGAGGAATTCTTCCTTGGTGATTTCACCGGCAGCATATTTGCGACGCGACTGCCATATTACCGTGCCGGAACCGACGAGCTTGCCTTCATGCCAGCCATCAAGCATCGGACCACCGGAAAACACGATAGCCGGAATATCCACGGTGGAAGCCGCCATCAATGCGGAAGGCGTAGTTTTGTCACAACCGGTTGTTAGGACAACACCATCAAGCGGATATCCATACAGGATCTCGACAAGCGCCATATAGGCCAGATTGCGGTCGAGCGCTGCGGTTGGTCGCTTGCAGTTTTCAAACAGCGGGTGGCTCGGAAACTCGATCACGATTCCGCCAGCATCGCGAATGCCGTCGCGGATGCGTTTGGCGAGATCGAGATGGTGACGATTACAGGGATTGAGATCACTACCAGACTGCGCAATGCCAATAATTGGCTTACCCGAACGCAGCTCTTCTGGCGTCGTGCCATAGTTCATGAAGCGCTCCAGATAGAGCGCTGTCAGGTCAAGATGGTCGGGATTGTCGAACCAGTCCTGCGAACGCAGACGGCGCGGCGTTTTTTGATCATCACTCATTTATCGTCTTCCCGCTGGCGATTATTGATCTTTTCAATATGCAGCAAAATGCCCGAATGATCTGTTTCCGCATGTCCGGCTTCTACAAAAGTGCGGAATTCGTCGCGAATTTCTTCAGTCAACGGTAGCGTGAGCGAAAGGCTCTCAGCCATTGCAGCTACGGCATCTAGATCTTTCAATTGCAGACCAGAAGGACCGCCCGGTTGGAAACTACGATCCACCATGCGTTTCCCATGCAATTCAAGAATGCGACTTTCCGCAAAGCCACCCCGAATGGCATCACGGAACTTGCCACGATCCGCACCACCAGCTTCCACCAGCATCATTGCTTCAGCAACTGCGCCAATCGTGATTGCTACAATCTGCTGGTTAGCCAGTTTGCAAATCTGCCCTGCACCTGAAGGACCGACATGCGTGACGCGGCCCAGCGCTGCAAAAACATCCGCCAGTTCTTCGATCAGGGCTGCATCGCCGCCAGCCATTAATGCCAGTGTTCCAGCCTCTGCGCCAACAGTGCCACCTGACACAGGACAATCGATGTGACGAACGCCGATTGAACTTAGCTTTTCGGCATGTTCTCTGGCGATTGGCGGCGCAATTGAAGAGGTGTCGATAACGACGGTGCCAGCTTTCAAAGCCTTCGCCACCCCGCCATCAAACAACACTGAACCCACCGCCTTGCCATCCGACAACATGGTGAAGACGATATCGGCGTTCGTGACGGCTTCAGCAGCACTTGATGCCACTTCCGCACCATCTTTGACTAATGCTTCAGCTTTGGATGAGTCACGATTCCACACGCTAACGCTGAAGCCGGCATTCAGAAGGCGGCGCACCATCGGTGCACCCATAAGGCCGGTGCCTAGAAATGCAATTTTACGCGTCACAGCGAACCTCCAAGCTCATCCTCAATATGGACGCGGATGATTTCGTCGAACGAGGTTTCGGCGGTAAAGCCTAGCTCACGCGCGCGTTTGGCTTCAAAACCAGGTGCCCAACCCGCACACATGCGCATGATCATCTCATCCGGTTCACGACGAATGAGAGCAACCGCCTTATCACCCGCTATACGGCGGAGCGCTGCAATCTGCTCTCCCACAGTCGCAGAGAGGCCGGGCATGGACAGATTGCGACGCGAACCCACACGCTGGAGATCCATAGTCGCACCGTGGATCAGGAAGCCAACTGCAGAACGTGGCGAAGTGTGCCAATGGCGAACATCATCCGAAACCGGCAGGACAGCTTCCTGACCGACCAGCGGTTCACGCAGGATATTTGAGAAAAAGCCTGATGCAGCCGCATTGGGCTTGCCGGGTCGAATGCAGATCGTAGGCAGTCGGATGCCGATGCCATCGAAGAACCCGCGGCGGGTATAATCGGACAGCAAAAGTTCGCAAATGGCTTTCTGCGTGCCATAGCTGGTCAGCGGTGTCAGGTGGAACTCGTCGGGAATTGGGAAAGGCAGTGGTGCGCCGACAACTGCAATCGACGAGGTGAACACAATGCGTGGGAAATACCCATCTTCATTGTGGGCGATACGAACCGCATCGAACAGGTAGCGCGTACCATCAAGGTTGATGCGGTATCCCTTGTCAAAATCAAGCTCTGCTTCGCCCGAAACGATAGCAGCCAGATGGAAGATAACGTCCGGGCGTCGTGCGATCAGCTTTTCAGCCGTACCCGGCGCAGAAAGGTCACCAGTTTCAAGCGTTACCTGCCCGGTAAAACCCGCAGGTGCCTGCGGTGTCACCACATCCACCAGTGTAAACGCTTCAATCGGCTTACCATCAAGCGAACCGTCTTTCGTAAGACGTTCTGAGAGTTTGCGGCCAACCATGCCAGCCGCGCCGATGATCAAAATGTGCATTTGTTTCTCCTCCACCATGTACCGTATTCGATTTCACCCTCGTAAAAACAACGATCGTGAAAAAGTATTTGTAAGGTTGTCTGATAACCTTATATCATGCGATTGAAAACCAAAATAATGCGGTTGCCACCTACTTCGCATCAGTAGGCAGGCAGCAGGAGGAAACATGTCCCAGGAACACGAGACGATGAGCGTCGACACCCAGACGCATGAACATGTACAGGCATTGGTCGACAGCCTTGGCACGGACCTTGTTCTCTCGGGTGAAGAGGTCGCACGCTATTGCAGTGACTGGCATGACGATGTGAAGAGCAATGCAGTTGCAGTGCTTCGCCCGCGTTCCACATCGGATGTATCTGCTTGCGTGAAGGCTGTACGCGCGCGCGGCCTGTCTATTGTTCCGCAAGGCGGCAACACCGGGCTTGTGCTGGGGGCAACGCCCGATTCGCCCGAATCTCAGGTTGTGATCAGCCTCGAACGCATGACTGCAATTCGCAGCATTGATGCCGATGATTTTTCCGCTGTGGTGGACGCGGGCTGCATCCTTTCCGAATTCAAGGACAAGGTGGAGGCGGCGGGAATGTTCTTTCCGCTGGCGCTTGGCGCACAGGGTTCTTGCCGCATCGGTGGCAACGTTTCGACCAACGCGGGTGGCATCAATGTTTTGCGATATGGCATGACACGTGAACTCGTGCTCGGCCTTGAAGTCGTTCTGCCTGACGGTTCCATTTTCAATGGTCTTTCCACCTTGCGTAAAGACAACCGCGGCATCGACCTCAAACAGCTTTTCATTGGCGCTGAGGGAACTTTGGGGATTGTTACAGCAGTCGCCGTAAAGCTTATGCCGCAACCGGAGCAGGTTGCGACTGCATTGCTTAGCCTGAATGCACTCGAAGACGCCATCGCGCTTTATCGCCGTGCGCGGCGCGACTGTTGCGACTTGATGTCGGCATTCGAATTCATGCCGCCACTTGCTTTCACGTTAGCGCGAGAAGCAATGCCGGATTTGGCCATGCCGATGGATGGCAATTATTCAGCCTATGTTCTGATGGAAATCTCCGGTTCCGGATTGATCGACATCGAAGACCTCATGGGGCGTTTCCTTGAAAAGGTTATGGAAGAAGGATTGGTGGCGGATGGCGTCATCGCGACATCTCGAGACCAATCCCGCAAATTGTGGCTATTCCGCGAAGGCATGAACGAAGGCCAGGCCAAGCGAGGGCCCCATTTGCGCACCGACGTCTCCGTGCCGCTGTCGCGCCTTGCAGACTTTGTGCGTGATGCAGAGGCTGCGGTCTATGATGGTCTGCCAGATTGCGTCTGTGTATCCTATGGTCATGTGGGCGACGGAAATGTTCATCTCAATGTATTGCCGCCGAATACACTCGACCGCGCGGAGATCGATGCTCGTATCTACAAGGCAAAAAACATCATCAACGATGTACTCGATAGCTATCGCGGTTCCATGAGCGCGGAGCATGGAATTGGTCGGCTCAAGCGACCGGATTTTGAGAAGCGCATGCCAGACGTACAACGCCAACTGCTGTCCGCAATCAAGACTGCAATAGACCCTACCCTTGCGATGAACCCGGGTTGCCAAATGAACTTGCCGCCTTGTCCAGAGACGAGCAATTAAAAGGACCTAACATGTCGATGGATTTTGGCCATATAAAGCGCAGCGAGCATCTCCCTGCGCGGATTGCCGCCCAGATCGGCAGTGATATCCATGAAGGACGGTTACAGCCAGGCGACAAGCTGCCGACGGAACACGTTCTGTCAAAATCCTTTGGTGTGAGCCGCTCAGTTGTTCGGGAAGCGATTGCGCAGTTACGCAATGAAGGCCTCGTTGATACCCGTCAGGGTGTCGGTGCCTTCGTAACGGAGCGACAGGCGCGATCGATCCGAATTAATGAGGATGAATTGTTCAGTCGCGATAGTTTCCGCGACCTGTTCCAGTTGCGCTTCCCTCTGGAGATTGAAGCGGCGGGTTTAGCTGCAGCCCATCATACGGCCGATGACTTAGCGCGGCTTGATGAAGCCCTCGAGCAAATGACCGGGGCCGCAAAATGGACAGAGCAAGGTATCGTTGCGGACCTTGCCTTTCACAAGGCAGTAGCCGATGCGACCGGCAACGAATATTTTTCCACATTCGTTGGGTTCATCATTGAGCGCATCAGCCATGCAATCAATGTGGCCCGCTCAAAAGCCATTCTGGAGGAGATAGTCAATATAACGATTGAGGAGCACGTCAATTTGCGCGACGCCATCGCCAGCCGCGACCCGCTGGTGGCACGTGATGCCATGCGCCAGCATCTCATGGGAGCAGCAGCCAGAATCGGACTGGCACTTGAATCCTATTGAGGATGGTTGCTGATCTTTGATTCAAAGAAGGCGGAAAGCCGCATTTTTCTGAACAACCTATTTCAGTTCTAGACAGCGATAAATTCTCGAACTAAAACGATATAAATGGTTGTCAGACATCCTGACAATAAGGCAAGCTGGCTTTGGAGGGTCACTGCCTGAACAGTGGGAGACGCCGCAACTGGCGAGAGGGATCAGATAAACCAATGGGTTAAACCATGGGGAACTGTCAACCTTCTAAAACCACTGAGCCGGACTGGAGCGATATAATTGTGGCTTTCCATTTTGATGGAGGCTGCCGGGAGGAGGATAGCTTGACTTCAAAGCATTCGTTGAGTGCACATCAAATTCTGCCTGATGACGCCAGTAAAGCCGTTCTGGTAGGACGCGTCTGGTCCAAAGTTGCAGACGGCCCCTGCCCCGTTCTGGTGCGCGATGGACGCGTACTCGACCTGACAGCTATTGCCGCAACCGTATCAGGCCTGTTTGAGATCGATGGCGTTGCAGCGAAGCTTGCCAACACCACAAACCTGCCAGATCTCGGCTCCTTGGACGATTTTTTGAATGGCACGACAGGCCATCTTCTGGCTCCGATCGATTTGCAGGCAGTCAAGGCCGCCGGCGTGACTTTTGCTGACAGTATGCTAGAGCGCGTTATTGAAGAGCAGGCGAAGGGTGATCCTTCACGCGCTCGTTCCATCCGCGAAAAGCTTGCTCCTGTCCTTGGCGACAGCCTGCGTGGTGTTACAGCTGGCTCAGAAAAAGCGGCCAGCATTAAAACGCTTCTTCAGGACATGAATCTCTGGTCGCAATATCTCGAAGTCGGCATTGGACCGGACGCCGAGATTTTCACCAAAGCACAGCCGATGTCCTCGGTTGGGTGTGGCGACAAAGTGGGCATTCACCCGATTTCCGAATGGAATAATCCGGAGCCGGAAGTGGTTCTGGCAGTGCGTTCCGACGGCGAAATTCTTGGTGCTGCACTCGGTAACGATGTCAATTTGCGTGACGTGGAAGGCCGATCGGCACTGCTGCTTGGAAAAGCCAAGGACAACAATGCTTCTTGTTCTGTTGGCCCGTTCATCCGCCTGTTCCATGATGCATTCACGCTCGACGTTCTTTCCAAGGTTCGCGTTTCGCTACTGGTCAGGGGTGAGGACGGCTTTGAAATGACCGGCGAAAGCCCGATGGAAGCCATCAGCCGCTCACCTGCCAATCTGGTATCGCAGCTTCGTAATCGTAATCATCAATATCCCGATGGCGCTGTCCTGTTCCTGGGAACCATGTTCGCCCCCGTCAAGGACCGTCGCGGTGTCGGTCAGGGGTTCACGCACGAAATCGGCGACCGCGTGGAGATTGCAACGCCATTGCTAGGTCGCCTTGTCAATTGGGTTGATCGCACTGAT
Organism: Brucella grignonensis; assembly: GCF_002252505.1. GTDB lineage: Bacteria > Pseudomonadota > Alphaproteobacteria > Rhizobiales > Rhizobiaceae > Brucella > Brucella grignonensis. The sequence continues at coordinate 95,541 of NZ_NNRL01000147.1, forward strand.
GCGTGTCCAGAATGGACTTTCGGCACAAGGGCACTCTTCCGGAATCTCGCCGCGCGCGGCCTTCTCGAAAAGGTATGATCCTATGATTCAGAAGCTGATCGACCTGTTCTTCCGCTTTCTGGCACTGCTCATGATTTTGGCCCTGGCAAGCATGGCACTGATGGTATTTGTCAATGTCGTTCTTCGCTATGGCATGAATTCAGGCATTGCCATTTCCGATGAGATGTCACGATACTTTTTTGTCTGGCTGACCTTTATTGGCGCTGTCGTTGCGCACCGTGAAAACCTGCATATGGGTGTGGAAACGGTCGTTTCCCGCTTCGGACGCAAGGGCCGAATTGTCCTCATGGGCGTTTCCAATCTGATTATTATGGGCGTTTCCGCAATCCTCTTTCTGGGAACCTGGCAACAGCTACCGATAAACGCCTCCATGGTCGCGCCCGTGAGCGGCCTTTCCATGGGCTGGGTCTACGGCATCGGGCTGTTCACTGGTGCAGGTATTTTCCTGATCTCACTTGAAAGATTATTTCGCATTCTGACTGGCCGCGTCACCGAAGACGAGATTTCAGCCTTCGCTGGAGAACATACAAGCATTGAACAACTTTCGGAGCGTGCCTGATGACTCTTCTCGTATTCATTGGATCGCTCGTCAGCGCTATGGCCGTCGGAGTTCCAGTCGCTTTTGCGCTGATGCTCTGTGGTGTCGCGCTTATGTGGCACATGGACATGTTCAATGCGCAAATCATTGCGCAGAACATGATTGCAGGCGCAGATACATTCACACTGTTGGCCATCCCGTTCTTCATTCTGGCTGGTGAGTTGATGAACTCCGGTGGCCTGTCCCGCCGTATTATCGACTTCGCGATTGCCTGTGTTGGTCATATTCGCGGTGGACTGGGGATCGTTGCTATTTTTGCCGCGATCATCATGGCATCGATTTCCGGCTCCGCTGCCGCAGACACCGCAGCTCTGGCTGCTATCCTCATCCCGATGATGGCCAAAGCGGGCTATAATGTTCCGCGCTCTGCGGGTCTTATCGCCGCAGGCGGTATTATTGCGCCGGTCATTCCCCCTTCGATGGCGTTTATTGTCTTCGGTGTAGCTGCCAACGTCTCCATCACCAAGCTATTCATGGCTGGCATATTTCCCGGTTTTCTGATGGGCACGTCCCTCATCATCACCTGGCTGTTTGTTGTCCGTAAGGACAAGGTCGAAACTCTTCCACGGGTTTCAGGCAAAGAACGCTTGAAGGCCAGCGGTCGTGCTGCCTGGGCGCTCGGTATGCCCGTCATCATTCTGGGCGGTATCAAGGCTGGCATAGTGACTCCAACGGAAGCTGCTGTGGTTGCCGCCATGTATGCGCTTTTCGTAGGCATGTTCATTTACCGCGAATTGAAGATCACCGATCTTGGTCACGTGTTCCTTCGTGCTGCGAAAACGACTTCTGTCGTCATGTTCCTCGTCTGCGCCGCTCTTGTCTCTGCATGGCTCATTACAGCAGCGAACATTCCCGCAGAGATCAGCAGCTACATCGAGCCATTAATCGACCGTCCGACCTTGTTGCTCTTTGCGATCATGATTCTGGTTCTGATCGTTGGCACGGCACTTGATCTGACCCCGACAATCCTGATCTTAACACCAGTCCTTATGCCGATTATCCAGAAGGCGGGCATTGATCCTGTCTATTTCGGCGTTCTCTTCATCATGAACACATCTATCGGTCTTCTCACGCCACCTGTCGGCGTCGTGCTGAACGTGGTTTCGGGTGTTGGCCGCGTTCCACTTGGTCGTGTCATAAAGGGTGTGTTCCCGTTCCTACTTGCCGAGATTTTCGTACTGTTCCTTCTGGTTCTGTTCCCTGATCTCGTTCTTGTTCCCGCCAGCTGGCTCTACTGAGCCACTGGTATTCTTTCATTTTCTCTAAACTCTGGGAGGATACTCATGAGAAAATTCCTAATCGCAGCAACTGCACTCGTTTCCGCTGCGGCCACTTTTGCCGTCGGACCTGCACAGGCTGAATTTAAAAGCCGCAATATCCGCGTCTCCAATGGCATCAATGCCGATCATCCGGTTGGCAATGGCATCAAGGCAATGCAGGCATGCCTCGATGAAAAGTCGAATGGCAATATGAAGCTTACAGCATTCTGGGGCGGCGCTTTGGGTGGCGATCTTCAGGCAACTCAGGCTCTGCGCTCTGGCGTTCAGGAAGCAGTTGTTACTTCCTCTTCACCTCTGGTTGGCATTGTTCCGGCACTTGGCGTCTTCGATCTTCCATTCCTGTTTGCCAATTCCGAAGAAGCCTACACTGTCATGGATGGCGAGTTTGGCGATCTGCTGAACGAAAAGCTGGATGCAGCTGGCCTTGTTAATCTGGCTTATTGGGAAAATGGCTTCCGCAACCTGTCTAACTCCAAGCACCCCATCAACAAATGGGAAGATCTTGAAGGTATGAAGGTTCGCGTGATGCAGAACAATATCTTCCTCGATACGTTCAAGAATTTTGGTGCCAACGCCACTCCAATGGCATTTGGCGAAGTTTTCTCGGCACTGGAAACCAAAGCTATCGACGCACAGGAAAACCCTTACGTGACGATCGACACTTCAAAATTCTATGAAGTGCAAGCCTATGTTTCAGAAACAAAACACGCCTACACACCTTTCCTTTTCTTGTTCTCCAAGCCGATCTTCAACACCTATTCTCCCGAAGAACAGGCTGCTCTGAAGGAATGCGCTGGCGTCGGTCGTGACGTAGAACGCAAGGTAATCACGGAACTGAACAAGAAGTCGCTTGAAAAAATCGAAGCGGCAGGAGTGAAGTTCAATACGATTACGCCAGAAGAACATGCACGCATTCTGGAAAAGTCGCAGGTAATTTACGAGAAGCATAAAGCCGACATCGGCGCTGATATCGTGGAACGCGCTCAGAGTATCCTTGCCGATCTGCGCAAGTAATTCTCGGCGCTAACGCAAAAAGAAAGCCCGTGGTGATAATTCACCACGGGCTTTCTTGTAAGATCATTTTATGGACGAAGCAGTTGCCCATTCGTTTATGCTCTCTGTTTCACCCGCTGTTCACGGAAGAAAATAAACAGGCCCGATCCGACGATTAGCGCTGCGCCGATCACCATGCTCGTTTTCGGAATATCCCCGAAGAACATCCAGCCAAAAAGCACAGCCCATAACAAAAGCGTATATTGCAGTGGTGCCACGGTTGCTGCGTCGGAGATTTTCAGTGCGCGGTTGACGAGCATATGAGCGGCCATCGCTACGATACCCAAAAGCAGCATGAGTGCGATATCGGCCGATGTGCCCAGCGGCCGCCAATCAAGCGGCGCAAAGATGATGCCAGCGATCAGGGCGCCCATCAATTGAAAGAAAACAAGTGTCTTGTCCGGCGTAGCGCGCAAACTGCGGCCCGAAATCATCATGAACGCGAAAGCAATGGTGCCAAGGATCGAGATAATGGCAGGAGCCGTAAACATCGCGCTGGACGGATTGAGCGCAATAATCACGCCCACAAAGCCAATAGCGATAGCTGTCCAGCGACGCCAGCCTACCTTTTCACCAAGCAGAAAAGGCGATGCCGCCGCCACATAGATCGGTGCGGCCAGCCAGTAGGTCATGACATCAGCCAACGGCAGATACATGACAGCAAAGTAGAATGCAAAAACCTCAAAGGTCGAAAAGAAGACACGCGCTGCCTGCAGAAGCGGCTTCTCCGCCCTTATAATAGGTTGCAGACCAGCCCGCCAAAGAAAAGGAGCCAGAATGACAAGTGCTGCAACACTGCGGATCAGAATGACCTGACCAACACTGTAACTGGCGACAAGCCATTTACCCATTGCGTCGTTTAATGAAAACATCAGCATGCCGATAAGCATGAGTGCCGGTCCGGCGATTGCCGGAACTGCACTGCCGCCGCGCTGCTGTTGTGTGGTGGCAGACATGGAGCCTCCGTTCAGAACTGTTCGTTATTGCTCGACATCAAATTGAGGTCGCATCCGAAATACGACGGCTCACCGTGAATGCCTTATCCAGCTCCGGGTTTAGCTCCATGCCAAGGCCAGGGCCGGGAGGAACCGTAATCATACCGTTCTTCACCTCTGGGAGAGCTGTGACCAGATCACGATACCAGGTCCGGTAAAAGGCGCGGACACTCTCCTGCACCAGCGCGTTCGGCGCGTTCAGTGATAGATGGGTCGAAGCACACAAAACCACCGGACCAGTACAATCATGCGGAGCAACGGGCAGATGCCATGCTTCCGCCATCGACGCAATTTTTCGTGCCTCGGACAGCCCCCCACACCACGAGATATCCAGCATGACGATCCCTGCAACACCGGTCTCAAGATAATCGCGAAAGCCCCATCGGGAAGCCAGCGTTTCAGATGCGGAAATGGGCGCGGGAGAGACTTCTGCATAGCGCTTGAGGCTGGAAAGACTATCCATCTTGATGGGATCTTCATGCCAGAAAGTCCCATAAGGCGTCAGTGCTTTCGCGATCTGCATGGCTGGCAAAAGCTGCCACATGGAGTGAAACTCCACCATAACGTCAATGCGATCACCAACAGCTTTACGGATCTTCTCAAAAGGCTCGAGTGCGGCTTTCATATCTGTTGAAGAGATATATTGCCCCCGCGTTTTTTCCGCAGCTGCATCGAATGGCCAGATTTTCATGGCCGTTATGCCATCCTCAAGCAGCGAATGGGCCAATTCATCAGCCCTGTGCAAAAAGCCGTTGAGATCATCGTAATCGCGACCGCTGGAAAGACCATAATTGCCTGTGGTCTGGCCGGTCGCTTTCTTGATATATTCGGTGCCTGCGCAAGTATTGTAGGTTCGGATTTCCCGTCGCGAGAAACCACCAAGAAGCTGTGCTATCGGTTGATTGGTTGCCTTGCCAAAAATATCCCACAACGCAATATCGAAAGCTGAGTTTCCGCGCACTTCTGCGCCTGACGAGCGAAAACCAACATAACCAACGAGATCCGATGCCAGCAGATCGATTTCCAAAGGATCTCGGCCTATAACCCTTGGTGCAACATATTCGTGAATATAGGTTTCGACTGTTTCTGCGCCGAAAAATGTTTCACCAAGCCCCGTAATACCTTCGTCCGTATGGACAAGAACCCAGAGCAGGTTAGCGCGTTCAGCCACGCGCACGGTTTCCAGCGCAGTAATCTTCATAAATTCCTCCTAAAAGCCCCAAGATTACTCCTCATAAGTCCTTGGGATTGCTCGCAACTTGACGGATGAAAGTATCAAATTCGTTAGCATCGCGCGCGCAAAACTTTAAACCCTCAACCAAATTTTTCATGGACCAGTTTTGAGTTCAAAACTGCGCGCTGGCTGTCTCACCGAGATGCCCTTTGAAGAACGGTATCAATCGTTCGAGTGCCAGCCCGACCGGCTCAGACTTGTCATAAAGGTCGTAATGCGACCAGTTGGACTTCCCTTCAAAAGAGGTGGGCTTCTTTTAGACAAGACTGACGGGAGACTTAGAATTGAAGCAGCGAGAATTTACAGAAGATTTCAAGCGGGAAGCCGTTCGTATTTTAACGACGAGCGGGCGCAGCATTTCATCGGTTGCGGAGGACCTTGGTTTTGGCAAATCAACGCTTGACCGTTGGCGGCGTAATTTTGCTGAGAAAGATTTGCTTTCTGGGCCGCATGAGGACATGAGCCAAAAGCTGGCCCGGCTTCGTAAAGAAAACAAACTTCTGCGACAGGAACGTGATCTACTAAAAAAGCAGCTCACCGTTTGTGTACCTGATCACTGTCATAGCCGCGATCAGCGAGCGGTGCAGCCAGAATACCGCCGAATTGAACCGGCGCGCGACCGAAGTTGATGAAACGGAGAACCACGTCTACGTTATAGCCTCACAAAATGAACCCTGATGGCTTGACGCAGCATACTGAGATAAAAACGGATTTTCACCGCGGTTGCCATCACCTACCATCTCCATCCGCAAGAAAGTCGATCATGGCGCGGATGCGCTTGGCGCGCTGGCTGTTTTGCGGAAAATACAGATAAAGCGCCGGATAGCGCCGCCAGAACGGTTCCAATACTGGAATAAAGGTCTCACGGTCGGGCAGGTGCTGATAAACCGGCTCGAACAGACGACCGATGCCCAGCCCCTGACGCACCGCATCTGCAATCACCTCGATATCATTGGTGGTGACGGTGGTTGGCATATCGACGGCAAGTTCCTCACCGCCATTATTCAGGATCAGCGGTAACATGCGGTTGGCGGTAATGAAGCGATAACCGATGAGACGATGCCGCGACAGATCCTCCGGCCCCGTAGGCGTCCCATAGCGACCGATATAGCTTTCAGACACATAAAGTCCTTCGCGGAAAGGCGCGCTTAGACGGCGGGCGACCATGCCCTCTTCGACACGGTCGCCAAATCGGATGCCCATGTCATAGCCCTGTTCCAGAATATCGACGGTGCCATCATAGACCGAGATTTCCAATCGGATCTCAGGATAGGCATGGCAGAACCGGGCCAGACGCGGTTTCAACAGGCACTTATAGGCATGCCGCGCGACGGTGACCCGCACGACGCCGCTGGGCGTTTGGCCCAGATCCTGCACGCTTTCAACGGCATAGCGCAGCGATTGCAGAGCATCCGCGCTGCGGGATTGCAACATTTGCCCGGCCTCGGTGATCTCCAGCCGCCTTGTGCTGCGGTTGAACAGCGGCACGCCCATACTGTTCTCCAGCGCCTTCAGCGACTTGCTGACGGCGGGCACGCCAAGGCCCAACCGGCGCGCGGCGCCCGAAATACTGCCCTCGGTCGCAATGGCGTGAAAGACCTGCAGCTGGCCGTAAAGCGTGTTGTCCATCAATGTCACCCTTTCCATTCAGGAAAGAATAATTTCGCCAGTCTGCAGCTAATCGTCAAGGATCAACGCTGCTATTTTTTCCTCAACGCAATCATAGATAGCAAGGACATTGCAATGACAAAGCTTCTCATCATCTCAGGCCATCCAGATCTGGACCGCTCGCTGGCCAACCGCACCATCCTGTCGGATCTTCAGGATCTGCCGGTACTTCAGGTCGAACAGCGCCGGTTGGATCGGTTGTATCCCGACTTTCGCATCGACGTGGCAGCTGAGCAGGCAGCGCTGGCGCAGGCCGACATCATCGTCTGGCAGTTCCCGCTGCATTGGTATGGCCTGCCGGCGTTAATGAAGAAATGGGTCGATGACGTGCTGGTCTTCGGCTTTGCCCATGGCACGGGCGGCGACAAGCTGCGTGGTAAAGCGCTGATCCAGTCCTTCACCACCGGCGCACCGGCCGAGTCCTATGCCCACGGCAAGCCGATGAACTTCACCATCGAGGAATTCCTGCCGCCACAGCGCCAGACCGCTGCGCTATGCGGGATGGAATACCTGTCCCCGATCCATTCCAGCGGCATGACCTTCATCCCCGGCGTCAGCAGCGATGCGGACCGCGTGAATGTCGAAGCCCGCGCCCATAACCACGCCGACCGACTGATCGCAGCGCTGCGCGATCTTCCGCTGCGCCAAGCCGCCTGAAGGAATAAAGCCATGAGAAAACCCGCCTATTTCATCCTGGAAATCGACATTCACGACCCCGAGGCAATGAAGCCCTATCTGGAAAAGGCCGGTGCAACGCTGGCGCCCTTTGCCTCGACGCCGCTGGTGCATGGGGGCACGCTTGACGCGTTGGAAGGCTCCGCTCCACAAGGTAAGGTGGTGATGCTGCGTTTCGACAGTCTGCAGCAGGCGCGGGACTGGTATGGCTCGCCCGCCTATCGCGAGTTGTTGCCCCACCGGCTGAACGCCGCCAGCAACCGTGCCTATCTGGTCGAAGGGCTTGAGGCCTAATCGCCATCAAAACAACAAAGGAAGCATGTGATGAGTAATATCGAAAACAAGGTCGTCGTGATTACCGGTGCATCCAGCGGTCTGGGCGAGGCCGCGGCCCGCCATCTGGCTGCCAATGGCGCCAAGCTGGTGTTGGCTGCACGCCGGGCCGGACGACTGGAAAAGCTGGTCGCCGATATCGAGGCTAGGGGCGGAGAGGCATTGGCCGTCACCACTGATGTCGCCAAGCGCGACGATCTGGAAAACCTCATCCGTCAGGCGACAGGCAAATTCGGCCATGTCGATGTGCTGATCAACAATGCGGGCGTGATGCCCTTGGCCCCGATGGCGATGCGCAAGGTTGATGAATGGGACCAGATGATCGACGTGAACATCAAGGGTGTGCTTTACGGCATCGCCGCCGTCCTACCGGGCATGCAAGCACGCAAATCCGGGCATATCATCAACCTGTCCTCGGTAGCGGGGCTGAAGGTCTCGGGCGGGTTGGGCACAGTCTATAGTGCCACGAAATTCGCCGTGAAGGCGATCAGCGAGGGGTTGCGGACCGAGGTCGCGGGCGACAATATCCGCGTCACCACGCTGTATCCCGGCGCCATCGACAGCGAGCTGAAACATGGCAGCTCGGACGCAACCTCTGGTGCGGCCATGCAGGCCTTTTACGCCGCGAATGAAATCCCCGCCGACAGCATCGCCCGCGCCATCGCCTATGCGATCGAACAGCCCGCCGACGTCGCCATCAATGAAATCACCATCCGCCCGACCCGTCAGGACTTCTGATCGGCCCCGGCACGCAATTCACCACAGAAAGGAAAGGCCATGCGTTTCGTCTGCATTTGCCGCCCCGTCGAAGGGGCCGGTATGGAACAGTTCCAACCCCATCTTGAGGCCGAGGTCCGCTATGGCTGGGACAATTACAAGAATGGCATCTTCCGCGAAATCTATTTCCGTCAGGATGTGCTGGGCGTTGTCGTGATGGTCGAGGCCAACAGCCTTGAAGCCGCCCGCGCCGCCGTCGAGGGGTTCCCACTGGCCAAGGCCGGTCTGGTCACTTTCGAGACCATTCCGGTCGGCCCCTTCACCAATTGGGAAATGCTGTTCGCCTAAGGCGAACTTGAAAGGATCATCGACATGACCAATGCAAGTGATGTGAAACCAGTGCTGTTCGTCGTCAGCAGCAACAACGTCAAGGGGGCGACCGGCATCCCCACCGGCTATAATCTGGCCGAGGTTACCCATCCGCTGGAAAAGCTGCAACAGGCGGGCATCAAGGTAGAGTTCGCCTCACCCAAGGGCGGCGACGCGCCGCTTGACGGGTTGGAGGATATGAACGACCCGGTGATCGCGCATTACTGGGCCGATCCCGAATTCCGCCGGGCCATCAGCCACACCATGCCGATCGATCAGGTCGACCCCGCGCGCTATTCGGCGATCTTCTTTGCCGGCGGGCATGGCACGATGTGGGACTTTCCCGATAATGCCGCGATCCAACGGGCGATCCGCGAGATCGACACCGCTGGCGGGATCGTCTCGGCCGTGTGTCATGGCCCCGCCGCGCTGGTGAATGCGCAGGGCGCCGATGGCATCCTGCTGGTCGCGGGCAAGCAGCTCGCCTCCTTCACTAATGGTGAAGAGGAGGAGGTTCAGTCAACCCATGTCGTGCCCTTCCTGTTGGCCGACCGGCTGGAACTGGCGGGCGCGCATCATGTGGACAGCCCGAACTGGTCCGATAACGTCATCCGCGATGGTCGCCTGATCACCGGGCAGAACCCGCAATCGGCGGCCCATCTGGGCGAAGTGCTGCGCGACGCACTGTTGGCCTGATATCCGCGACGCGGCACCCTCGCCGCGCGCGCCCTTTTATTGGAGGCCGTGATGAAACTGATCTGTGTCGAAGAACATCTTCTCGATCCCGCCATCGGTCAGGCGGGCGCGTCTTTTGCCATGGCTGAGGCGCCCTATCTGCCCGATTGGGGTCTTCGTGTGACCGATGGTCAGGTCGCGGACACGCCCCGCCCGCATGTACTGGCCAGCGCGGAATCCACCCGCAAAGGGCTGGCCCCGATCAACGATCGGCTGTCCGACATGGACCGGGCGGGCATCGACACACAGGTGTTGTCCTATGGCGGCTTCCCGCAGCTTTTGCCTGCTGGCCAGGCGGTTGATTTGTGCCGCGCCGCCAATGACCGGTTGGCCGCAATCATCGTGAACCACCCTAGCCGCTTTTCCGGCTTCGCCACCCTGCCATGGCAGGCGCCAGAGGCCGCCGTGCAGGAAATGGAACGCGCCGCCGCTAACGGACTGAAAGGCTGCTTGATCAATGGTCGCCCCGGCTCCGATTTCCTTGACGCGCCGCAATACGCTCCGGTGCTGGACGCGCTGAACCGGCTGAAACTGCCGCTTTATATTCACCCCGGCTTGCCGCTGCACGTGGTTCAGGAACCCTATTACGGCGGGTTTGATCGCGAACTGTCGGCGCGGCTGTCGATGTTCGCCTGGGGCTGGCACAACGAAGCCGGCATCCTGACCCTACGCCTGCTACTGTCGGGTGCCTTTGACCGTTTCACCGATCTGCGCATCATCAGCGGCCATTGGGGCGAGATGGTGCCGTTCTTCCTGCAACGGCTGGAAGATTCGATCCCAACAGAGGCTTCCGGCCTGTCGCGCCCCATCATCCAGACCTATCGCGACCATGTCTATGTCAGCCCCTCGGGGATGCTGACTGAACCGCATTTCCGCTTTATCCACGAGGTGATGGGGGCAGACCGCATCCTCTATTCGGTCGACTATCCTTATCAAAGCCTGAATGGCGCCCGTGCATTTCTTGAACAGCTGGATATCAGCGCGACTGACAAGGCCCTGATCGCATATGGCAATGCCGAACGGCTGCTGGGATTGAAAGGCGCCACCCCATGAGCGTCTACAAGCCAACCGAGCAGACCGCCACGCCGCCCTTTATCCGCATCGCCGAACTGGAGGTCGATCCTGCGAGATGCACCGATTTCGCAGCCGCTGCCGCCCGCATCGCCGCAGCCGCCCTGCGGACCGAGCCCGGATGTCTGGCGCTACTGTCCGCCGCAGATGCGGACGCGCCGAACCGCTTTACGATCTTCGAGATCTACCGCGATGAGGCCGCCTATCAGGCCCATCTAGCGACACCGCATTTCCGGGCATTTCGAGCTTCGACCGACACAATCGTCCTGTCGCGGCGGCTGCGAACGGCCTCAGCTGCTGCTCTGATGTTGCGTCCGGATTGGCAGGTCAAACTCGGATCACCATAACGCGAAATGACGTTGGAATGGTTCGTCAACATATCAGATCTGAGGCAGGACCTTTCACCGACCAGTCACACTCGCCCGAATGTCAGCATGATGCTGACCAGCCATTACAACACCGTGCGCAGGCAGAGATCGCAGTTTTAAGCCCGTTTTCTCCTTGTAGTTCGACGGCAATTGCAGGCAATTGAGTAGAACGATTAACTTGATTTCGATGCGGAACCACGTGCTTCTGTTCGAAACGCGGAATTTGGCATCGGTTTTGTTTCATATATTCAGTGGCGGAGTCGCAGATGACCGATTTTTCTAGAAGAAGCATATTGTCGGGCGGGATTGCCCTCGTTGCTTTTGCCGGCGGCGTCCCGCGACTTGTTAGGGCACAAGGCACGGGCGGGGGATTCACGGCAGCTTCCAGTGCTCTGGATGGGCCTGATGCTGGGCCAAAAACGCCGGGCATACAACGCATCGTTGCCGTCTGCGAAGTGACCGGCGGCGGCGAAAAAGTCTATGGTATCGCCATCGAATATGACATCGAGATCGACCCGACTGATCTCGGGCTGGATAGTTTCGCGACAAGCGTTGTTCCGGCAGCGGCGGGTTATTTCCCCGGCATGCCATCGGGCCCCGACAAAAATGCAACGACCGAGCCGCCCGCGCCCCGCGCGCCGATGGCGATTTATACCAACAATGAGCCCGCGCTGCGTTCCGACAAGTCCAGCGCACTCGGGTCCTTCGTGATCGTCGAATTCGCACATGATACCGACCTCAGCATCCCCACAGCCGACAGCAATATGGTCGCCATCATCCAGCTTCGGGATGTGCGCACCACGACTGGCACAACCTACGTCGCAGATCCGAAAAGCTGGAGCAATATCGGACAACGCGGCGGCAACAACGTGGCGATCCGCGGTGTTGATGACTGGGAGCAAAATCACTGGTGGCGGGATGACGATCGTGCGGCATGGCTGGAATACAGCATCTATCTGCCGAAATCCTTCCTCGCGCCGGGGGGCGAAGAGAAATCCTATCCGCTGCTGTTGGCTGTTACCCATTCCGGTACCAGCTATGACGGCACCTGCGCCGAGACCCTGACCGAGACCGTCATCGCCAGTATCTGGGGCATGCCCGAGGAGCAGGCGCGTCACGAATGCGTCATCATCACCCCGCGCTATGAACGCACGACGATGAACGACTATTGGGAGCATACGGCGGATGTGGAGAACACTTACCGGCTGGTGCAATCGCTCATGTCCAACACTTGGAACTATGGCAATCCGAACCTACCGGACCGGGCGGGTAAAGTGCTGAAGATCGACCCGGCGCGGGTCTATTGCACGGGCTGGTCGATGGGCGCGATGACAACGCTTTGGCTCTTGGCCAAGCATCCCGACACCTTCGCCGGCGGGCTGGTTATTGCCGGGCAGCAACGCCCCCAGGACATGGTAACTCTGGCCGACCAGAACGTGTTGATCATCACCGGGTCCGACGACAATAAGGCAACGCCCTGGAATGAGAAATGCGTGCCCGTCTGGCGGGAAGCGGGAGCGAAGGTGACGCGACCGGATACTCTTCTGAACCCTGCACTGATCTTCCCTGCCGATGATCAGAAAGAGTTGACCGCTCAGATCAACGGCTATCTGGATGAGGGCGGGAATATCACCTTCCTGACATTCAAAGGCGTTGACCACATGGGGTCGGCTCGTAAATTCTTCTACATCACCGCAGCCCGCGATTGGCTGTTCCGGCAGGTGAAAGCATGAGGGCGGTGGCACGCCGTGCTTTTCTGGCGACCTTCCTGATCACTATGTCACCCTCCTGCATGGCACAGGCACAAAACCCGATCAATTCGGATCCTCAGCTTGCTGCGGCAAAGGCAGCCATGGATGCGGGCAACGGCCCGCAGGCTCTGGAGCTGTTCACCGCCGCTGCAGCCGAGGGCAAGCCCGAGGCTATGGCCCAGATCGCACAGATATATCTTGAGGGCGAGAAGGGCGTGGCGCGGAACTATGCTGCCGCGATGGAATGGGCACAAAAAGCCGCCGATGCCGGTGTCGGCCGTGGCAACCTGCTTCTCGGCCATATCTGGATGAAGGGTTTTGGCGTGACCGCCGATCCGGACAAGGCGCTTGAGTACTTCAAGACAGCCAATGCCGAGGGGGACATGAAGGCAGGCCGCTATATTGGCCTGATCGCCCAAGAAAAAGGAGATACACAGACGGCCGCGCAATGGTTCCGTCATTCAGCGGAACTGGGCGATATCACCAGCCAATATTATCTGGGCCAGGCCTATGAAACAGGCACCGGCGCGCCGCAGGACTATGTGGCGGCGATGGCCTGGTATCAGAAATCCGCCGCGCGCGGGGACGCCATCGCCTCTGACGGAATGGTCGGCGAGGCAAGCTTGTACGAGCGTGGTCTGGGTGTGCCGCAGGATACGATCAGGGCATTGGCACTTTACCGACAGGCGGCTGATCTGGGGAATGAGGCGGCCAAAGCGGCGCTGATCCGGCTGGAGGAGTAATGATCCCGTCGGCCGTTCTCCGTTCGGCGCATCACGATCACATCAAGAAGGAATAGAATCATCCGAGGCGGGCACCGCGCGGCAATTCATTCATCGAGGCAGCGAGTGGCTTCGGGGTGCAATTGCCCCGCGCATCGGCAACATTACGGCTAAGGTGGATGCTCTGACGGCGCAGCACAGCCGACCCTCGGGTATCGTTCCTCGCGTGGGCCTTCCAGCACAACCCTGATCTTCTCTTCGGCCGAAAAATGCCATCGCGGCGCATAGCGAGTGCCTTTGATTATATACACGTCCGCTCGCTCCGCCGGGCCGCGAGCGCTTACCATATCGGTAGCGCCGCCCGCCCCGAAAAACCCGCCATGGCGGCAAGAGGTGTGCAGGCCGTCCTCGCAGAACATGCAACTGCCGTCCGGATAGGCGAAGGGCATGATGACGACCTGACCGGGGCGGATCGGGCGAACCTCGTTGCCGATCGCCTCAACCACTCCGATTGCTTCGTACCCCATGCGACGCCACCGGGCACACTGTCCGGCTGGAGATCATTATAGGGCCACAGATCGTTACCACAAATGCATGCCCGCGTGATGCGGGTCACGGCATCCGTAGGTTTTCGATGGCTGCATCGGGAACGGTCTCGATACGCACATCGTGCGCTTTGTGCATAACAGTGGCACGCATGGCGGTTTCCTTTATGGCTGTGGAGATGGTGTCAGGTGTTGGTGCTCAACGGCGGTGCCTCGCGGCCGACCATGGCCATGTGCGCGGGCGCATAGCGGTCACCTTCCACTGAAATCCCGGCGGCAGCCTGCTGGATCGCCGCGAGGTCGGCATCGGAAAGTTGGATCGCCGCCGCGCCGATATTCTCCTCAAGACGATGCAGCTTCGTCGTGCCGGGGATCGGCACAATATAAGGCCGCTGTGCAAGCAGCCATGCCAGTGCGATTTGCGCGGGCGTCGCTCCCTTTTCATCAGCGACACGCTTCAGCAGATCGACGAACGCCTGATTTCGCTCCATTGCCTGTGGCGAGAACCGCGGCACACTGGCCCGGAAGTCGTTGGCGCCAAACGTCGTATCCTTGTCCATCGCCCCGGTTAGGAAGCCCTTGCCGAGCGGGCTATAAGGCACGAATCCGATACCAAGTTCGTCGCAGGCATCGAGGATACCATTGGTTTCGGGCGCGCGCCACCAGAGCGAATATTCATTCTGGACCGCTGCGACAGGCTGAATGGCGTGGGCACGGCGCAATGTCTGCACACCGGGTTCCGACATGCCGAAATGCTTTGCCTTACCCTCGGCGATCAGTTCCTTGACTGTTCCAGCCACGTCTTCGATTGGCACGTTCGGGTCGACGCGGTGCTGATAGAGCAGGTCTATGGTTTCGACGCCGAGACGCTTCAACGAACCCTCGACTGCGCGGCGGATATGCTCAGGTCGGCTACTGACGCCGCGATTTTCGCGCGTGTCAGGATCGATATCGAAGCCGAATTTGGTGGCGATCACCACCTGGTCACGAACAGGACGCAGCGCTTCGCCCACCACATCCTCGTTGACGAAGGGGCCGTAAACCTCAGCAGTGTCGAAAAAGGTGACACCCCGCTCGACCGCTTCGCGGATGAGCTTGATGCCATCTTCTTTCGTCAGTGCAGTCCCATAGCTGAAGCTTATCCCCATACAGCCGAGGCCGATGGCGGACACTTCAAGGCCGCTGTTTCCAAGTTTTCTCATTTTCATTTTGTGCTCCTCAAGCTTGGGGAATGACCCGGCTGAACGTTTCAAGGGTGATGGTGTCGGGGTCAGGTTCGCCGCTCATGGTCGGCAGCAGATTGCTGTCGATCCACGTCCTCGAACGCCTGCCGGATGATGGCGATGGCGGTGCTGGCGGTGGGCCAGCCCGAATAGAACGCAAGATGCGTCACAATCTCGACGATCTCGTCGCGGGTGACGCCGTTCTCCAGCGCCTTCTTCAGATGAAAGGGCAGTTCGTTGCTGCGATAGAGTGCGATCAGGCTGGCCACAGTGATAAGGCTACGGTCGCGCGGGGAAAGTCCCGGCCGCATCCACACATCATCGAACAGCACGGTATCGGTGATTTCGGTCAATCCTGGCGCAATATCGCCCCATGGCGCGCGCATCGGTGTCTGGTTGTCTGCCACGATCACAATCTCCTTATGCGATACAATCTAGCCGTAGACAGGTTCAGCGATTAGATTGGATAATCAGGATGCGGTTTTGAATCAGGCTCAACAATGGCGCGAAACAATTTCAATGATCTGCTGGCGTTTCGTGCGGTCGCGACGGAGCGCAGTTTCACGCGGGCAGCGGCGCAGATGGACGTATCGACTTCTGCGCTCAGCCATACCATTCGCGGGTTGGAGGAACGGCTTGGCATCCGTTTGCTCAATCGTACGACCCGCAGTGTCGTGCCGACAGAGGCCGGTGATCGGTTGCTTCTGTCGGTGGGTGCGCTGTTCAATGCCGTTGAAGCTGAACTTGCAAGCTTAAGCGAGCTTCGCGACAAACCGGCGGGCACGATCCGCATCACGACGAGCGCGCACGCGGCCCGGACCATTCTGGAACCGGCACTGGTTCCGCTCCTGACGGACTATCCAGACCTCAATATCGAACTCAGTGTCGACGCCGGTTTCGTTGACATCGTCGCCGAACGGTTCGACGCTGGCGTACGGCTTGGTGAGACCGTAGCACAGGATATGATCGCGGTCCGCATTGGCCCCGACATGCGGATGGCAGCAGCGGCTTCGCCGGCCTATCTTGCCGCCCACGGATCGCCGCAGACTCCACGCGATCTTAACCGCCACAATTGCATCAATCTGCGCTTCCCTACCTATGGCGGCCTCTATGCCTGGGAATTCGAGAAGGACGGCCGCGCGCTCAATGTCCGGGTAAACGGGCAGATGATTGTCAATGATACGTCGCTAGCGCTGGAAGCAGCTGTCGATGGACTCGGTATCGCCTACATCACAGAAGATCAGGTATTACCGCTCATCGCCGACGGCCTGCTCGTTCGTGTGCTGGAGGATTGGTGTCCGCCGTTTCCGGGCTACTATCTCTATTATCCGAGCCGACGGCAGCACTCCTCCGGGTTTTCCATGCTGATTGAGGCGTTGAGGTTTCAGGACTGAACGTCCTGAAACAAGCCTTCATCCAAGGGCAGGTCAGCAACGATCCGCTTCAGCTTGGCAATTTCCTCTTTATCCTCATCGGCTGTAATGCGCCCCTGTGGCGCAGGTGTATCGTACCGTGCCATTGACAGTGATGGCGATACGGTTGAGCTTTTCCTCAGCAGAGAGCGAGATTTAACTGCTTACAAAGTTAACCTGTGCTCCGTGTGAACCGAATTATTACAATGATGCCATTTTTGTTTCATTCAAACGTCCAAGAACCGCCTTCCATACGGTCAAGCGGAAGGCACCAAATAAATGCCGAGTGAACGGAGCGGCTTCGTATTCCTCGCAGACGATAATGTGTTTGATATCTGTTGGCCAACTGAGCCAGCTGCCTGCGGGGTGGTCGAAACATGCTCGGGCAAGGAAAAGCCAAAACCAACAGGCTCGACCATTTGATCGGAGACGGTCACTGCAAGGAGTTCTGTGCTTCTGCTACCAGAGGATATCTTGAATTTCGTGGCCCAGAACCGCAAAATCTGATGCTGTAAAGGCGCTGTTTCCCTATAAAATGTTGCGATGGGCAATGCGCCATTGTTCGTCTCGGGAAACGGCACGAATGTACCGACATCGCTCCGGCTGGGCAAAATCGTATTGATGAGCTGCGCAACTTGGCCCGACTCCGACTTCGTCCAATCGGCCTGGATCAGTATCGTTTCAATCTCCGAAATCGGCATGTCGGTTTGAAGTATGATGCGCTGCGCGAGCTCACCATCAAGCATGATGCGGCTTGCCGACCCAAACCGCAGTGGATCTGCGAGCCATTCATTCTTGGTTACAAAGCGTTCCTCGACCGCTCGAACATATTTCTCGTGAGCTGATGGATAGCTGCTGATCAGGTGGAAGGGATATACAACAAGAAAAACTGCACCAATCGCCATGGCGGCATGCCGAGAGATCGGTGCAAGCATTTTTCCATGTATCAGCCAAGCAAGCAGGAAGGTGAGCGATACGCCGAACAATACTCCTGCAAAAACGTCACTTGGCCAATGAGCTCGCAGATAGAGACGAGAGAAAGCAATCATGACGATCAGACCCGCGCCTAGAACAAAAGCTGCCAGACGCGCGCGCGGCTTCAATTCATGTGAGCATACAAGAAAGGTGATGCCCACAATTGCTGCGGACAGCGTTGCGTGACCGCTCGGGAAGCTGAATCCGTCGGCGCCCTGGTATAGTTCCATAGGTCGGGCGCGATGGATCAGTATTTTCATCGTGGGAACGAATATGGTCGCCCCGGCGAACGCCATGGCAACTATTCCTGCCAGTTTCCAACGTCGATGCCAAGCAATGACGCCGACCAGAACAATTGCGATCGGCGCGAGCACCAGACCGTCGCCCAGCATAGTAATGCCGATCATCAGATGATCGATTAGCGGTGTGCGAAGCGATTGAAGATAGGCGCTGACCGCCTGGTCAGAGCGAACAAACTCCTGATCGAAGAATAGCTGTAGAATGATCAATGCAAAACTGATCAAGGCTGCGACAGCGATCCCGCCATAAATAAACGGAACGACGATATTGCCCTCGTTCAGCAGAAGCCGGCGGAGGATATGCAAAGGGCTGCGCGCATCGTTGCGCAACTTGTCTGCAGCCAACAATCTGATGCTATCCAATCTTGGCAATAGCCAGAAGACCGACAATCGAGTCACGTACCAAACGAGGGTCAAGAGGACGACGACGACGATCATGAACTCCAATACGCGCGGGTTGACGGTAGTCGCAACGCCGATCGTGCGCCCTACGCCAATTCCTGGCAAGATATGGGCAGCAGACCAGGCGAGCGCCGAAGCCACGTTTATGGTGGTGAACCAGAACGGGTTCATTCCCGCGATACCTGCAATACCCGGTACTACGGCCTTCACGCCTGGTATGAATCGGCCGATGAATACACTTTTCCCGCCATGGCGCCGAAAGAAGTCTTCGCCCTTGTCGAGCAAGTGCGTAAACCGGCTGAACGGCCATATCGATCGGATATGCTCCTTGTAGACATGCCCGATCCAGTAGGAGATTGCGTCACCGATGATTGCACCCAGCGATGCGGCTGCAAAGACGGGTCCGAAATGAAGTTTTCCCAGTCCAATCAAGGTCCCCGCACCAACAAGAACGACTGTCGATGGAACAAACAAGCCGAGAATGAAAATCGCTTCGCCGGCAGAAATCAGCAAAATGATCAAGAGCGCCGCGATCGGGTGGCTTCCGATATAGTCAATAAGCTGGTGGAGATATTGGGAGAACAATCCGTTCATTCCTTCCATGCGGGAAAGATAATGCGGATGACGAGTCCCGGGCTCGCGTCATCAAGTTCAATCATTGCATCATGGAGTTCGGCAATCGCCTTTACCATGGCAAGCCCCAGCCCAGAGCCCGGTGTCGAACGGCTTTTCTCAAGTCGGTAGAGCCTACGCAGCACGTTTTCGCGTTCATCGGCCGGAATGCCCGGTCCGTTGTCCGTCACCTCCAGAAACAATTTTTCTCCGCTGTTACGTACAGTCACTACAACAGCCGGTCGATCGCCCGCGTGTTTGAGTGCATTCTCGATGAGATTTGAGACAAGCTGGGTGAGGAGTTCCGCATCTCCGTTGACCACCAATGGATGATCCGGCACATCGATATCCAACCTCGAGCCATGATCTTCAGCATAAGACTGGTAGAATTCAGCGACTTTCGAAGTTGAGGTTGCAAGATCGAGCTGAATGAACCTTTCTCGCCGCGCTCCAGCCTCTATCTGAGCAATGCGCAGGAGTGCGTCGAAGGTCGAGAGGATCTTGCTGCTTTCCGCCTCGATTCGCTCCAGCTCCTCCGTGACCTTCTCACCCTTGCTTTCACGCTCAATGGCTAATTCGATGTCAATGCGCAGTCGGTTCAACGGTGTTTTCAGATCGTGGGCAATGTCCGAGGATATCTGGCGGTTGGTCTCAACCACAGCACCGAGTGCAGCAATTGAGCGGTTCATCAGGGCGACGATGCGATCAATCTCGTCATTATGACTGGAAACCGGCAAACGTGTATCGAGTTTGCCGGCGTTGACTGCATCAAGGGCGCTCCCAAGTTCAGAAATACGACGGTTGGTACTTGCCGCAATGGCAAAGGCGCCAGATAGAGTCAGTGCAACAATAAGTAGCAACGCCCATCCACACGCCTGCAGAAATATCTCTTCAATCTCACTGACATCTTCTGCGCTTTGACCAAGCGTCAGACGCATGGTTCCCAGAGAGATCGAGGCAATGAAGTAGGAGAAATCTTCTTCAAGCCCCAATGAGGTCGAAGCTATCTCCGCTTTGTCAGGCAATGGCTGACTTGGCTTGATATTGGAAACAAGTATATTCCCAGATGCATCAGTAAGATGAAAAATGGTTTCATGATTGCGCGTCGAGCGGATATGCTCATTCAATGAGTCAATGAATTCTGGTCGTCCACTTTCTCTAAACAATTCTTGGAAGTAGTGAATATTGTTTTCAAGAACATTGAAATGGCGCTGTTTAAGCTCCGTCTTGATGACTAAAAAGGCAGCCGCACCTCCAACCAGGAGGCTGAGAAAAACAATGCCCGTCAACAGCGCCGCAAGCCGCGCAGTGATGCTCCTGTAAAATTCAACGGGGCGCATGAAGCGAATAGCCCGTGCTACGAACCGTGTAAAGCAAAGGGACACCGAATGGCTTATCAATCTTTGCTCTCAACCGGCTGATATGGGTTTCGACCACGCTGGTCTGCGGGTCGAAATGAAAATCCCAGACGTTTTCGAGCAGCATGGTGCGGGTCAGTACACGCCCTTCCGCACGCATGAGTGCCTCAAGCAATTGGAACTCCTTTGGCTGGAGTTCAATCTCCGTTCCGGCCCGGCTTACACGTCTTTGAATGAGATCCATTTCAAGATCATGGACCCGCAACTTTGTTTTCTGTTCCTGAATGACGGGTCTGCGCGCCAGTGCATTCACACGAGCGGCAAGCTCGGAAAAAGCGAACGGTTTGACCAGATAGTCGTCGCCACCGGCTTCAAGACCTTCGACGCGGTCATTCACACCGCTGACAGAAGTCAGAAAAATGACGGGTGTCTTTTTACCGGCCGCCCGCAGCGCCTTCACAGCAGACAGTCCGTCAAGGCCTGGCAGCATTCGATCAGCAATTATGACATCGTAGTCTTCGCGCGTTGCCCGAAAGAGGCCATCCGCGCCATTTTCCAGATAATCGCAAACATGGCCAGCTTCAGTAAAGCCGTGGCGAACATATTCCGCTGTTTTGCGGTCATCTTCGATCAACAATATTCTCACAACAGCCTCGATTACTTCAGAAGGCAGTGAACCGGCAAAAACCCATCCAGATCAACCGCCGACCACTACTCCATAATTATAGACAAGTTCGCCGCCACACCAAGCAGTAAGGAGCACGGCTACGGCAAGTGCAAGTCATATGCCTCATCTCCGAAAATGAAGGCCAGGACCGCAAAACTCCAGTCGCAGGTGCCAAGAAAGCAGCGATATTTGCGATGGCTCCCTCACCCGAAAACAGCTTGTCCCTCGCTATGAGCGAACGCATCGTATGCGAAGAGCGCAAGCCCCAGCACGATCGGGGAATGTATAATCATTGGGTGAATGAATTCGCTGCGCATCTGGCAACCTTTGTTCGAACATTCGTTGTCATCACGGTGCTTAGCGCCATTCTATAGTTTCGCGACAAGACATCACAGTTGAGCAGGATCGATGTCAAGACAAGCATCTTCCTGATCCTCTCGGATCTCGCGGCCGATGCCTCCTGGATCTATTATTTCAAGGCGCTGAAACTGGTGCCGGCATCCCAGGTCGCGCCAATCGACAAACGGAGTTTGGTGCTTGTCTCAATCGCTACCTGATTGAATAAACCCAAAAAATTGAGGGCGCCACCAAAGGGGGATTGGCTGCGCCCGAACCAAAGAGGAATGGTGCCCCAAGAACTTCTTGGCCAACAGCATCATGTATTCTTGGTGCGTGACCACTCGTCGCCGTCATGGGATACGGTCATGTAGACAACGACGGCAAGAATACCAACCAGGAAGATGGCGCTGGTCCAGGTGAACCCGAAACCGAGGCCACCGTATTCGGTCGGTTGTGCCATCAGATCGCCATAGGCTGCACCCATGGGACGGGTGAAGATGTAGGCAAGCCAGAAGGCGAGAATGCCATTGACCTTGAAGAAATACCATGCTGCGGCAATCGCTGCGATCAGACCGGAATACATTAGTCCTGCCGAAAGGTAGCCCATGCCCAGCTGTTCAGCGGCGAGGTCTCCGGCTGCCGTACCCAATGCAAAAGTGAAGAGGATAGCCAGCCAGTAGAACGCTTCGCGCCGGAATGTGTAGATCGTATGGATTGAAAGCGTTTTTTCGAGCGCATACCAGACCGTGAAAGTGGCGGCGAGAGCACCTGAGAAAATTACTGTTGAAGTGACGAGGCTGACGCCGAAGATGTCGACCATGGTGTCGGTGATGAGCGTGCCGACCACGCTGACCAGAACAACGGTCAACCAGTAGATCCAAGGAATGTACTTGCGCTGGGCAAACTGGAACACCAGCGCAGCGATCAAGAGCCCGCCCATGATGACAGATGTGGTCGATAGGCCGAGGCCCAGGTTCATGTTAATGAAATCAGCCGCTGTCTCACCAACGGTTACGGCCAGGATCTTGACGATCCAGAAGTCGGGCGTAACCTGCGGTACGCGGTTGTACTCCCGGCTTCCGGAAACGGAAGCAGTTTCGGTTTCGATGGTAAGCGTGTCCATTTTCGTCTCCGGAATGGCGCATGGCACCGGTTGGAATTAGGGGCCGGCGGATCGCGTAAACGTGCTTTGCAAACCAACGACTGTGACTAGAATGGCTTGGGTTTCTCACAGCAATCGGTCCAGCAGATTACAGATTGGTAAGAAATCGCCGCCCCCGTGATTTACTGGCTTACAAATTTGTAAGCTTCCGGCGAAACCGTCGTAACTATTGGCAGACACATATACTGACGTTCGGTTCGCTGACGCGCCCGATCAGATCATCCCGGAAACACTCCCAACAGGATAACTCTCATGAAGAAAATCATCTTCACACTCGCCATTTCCGCACTTGTCTTTGGTCGCCTTGCTGGCGGATTCGCTCACGCGGCACCGGTTGCTTGCGAAGATCTCAAGGCAAAGATCGAAGCCGAAATGCAAACGAAGAAGCCCGCCGCAGCTGACCAGGTGAAATTCAATGACCTGAAGGCCAAGGGTGACGAACGCTGCAAGGCAGAAGACGATCACCGCGCCGACGACTTTTACACTCAGGCCCTGGCGCTCATTGGCGTTAAAGGCTGATCACAGCGAAAATACAATCGCAACAACCGACAAGCTTTCTCGGCTTGCCGGTTTCAACTCGTTCAAGGCGAATATTCATGAACCAAAACTATTTTCCGATCGACAGCTTCAACCTTGAACTCTTTTCAATCCTGAATGCATCGAGCAATCCGCGACCGCTCGTTGTAGCTTTGGCAACATACGCCGCGGACTATGCGATCTATTTCCTTCCATTGCTGCTTGCCGGATTGTGGCTGTGGGGCAATTCGGATAGGCGCGGACAACTGGTCTCGACTTTTCTGGGCGCGGAACTCGCCCTTGGTCTGAACCAGATTGCGGGTTTGATCTGGTTTCACCCACGGCCATTCATGGTCCCGGTCGGCAACACGCTGGTCGAACATGTTGCTGACAGTTCCTTCCCGAGCGATCACGTGACTTTCATGGCGGCAATCGCGATCGGACTGTGGTGGCTTGCATGTGAACGAATTGCTGCGGGGTTGGCAGCTATTCTCACCATTTTGGTCGCCTGGTCGCGCATCTATCTTGGTGTTCATTTCCCTTTCGACATGGCTGGTGGCTTGCTGACCGCTGTTATCGGGATGCTGGTAATTTTGCCTTTCAGACCGTTCCTGGAAGGCACTGTGATGGACTGCTTGCTACTGCCAACCTATCGGTGGGTGTTTTCGGCCCTAATCGCTTGGGGCTGGTGCCGGAGCTAGGAGCAGCAGTTCTTCTCATTGCGGGCCGTTTTCGAGTCTTTGAACGACTGAGCTGAGTTGTCGAATTTGTTCCTGCTGTTGGCGAAGAATCTCAGCGAGCTGTTCGCTGCGGATCTGGTCCATCTTGTCGTGCAACTGCATGATTTCAAGTTCTGCTTTCAGATTGACCTCGTAGTCATGCGAGACGGCCAGTCTGTCTTTATTGGCCTGGCGGTTCTGCGACATCATGATGACGGGAGCTTGGATCGCCGCAAGCATCGAAAGCACGAGGTTCAGAAACACAAACGGATAGGGATCGAAAACATCCTTGCCCGGCAGCGCAATAGTGTTCATCACAACCCATATCGCCAGGATAACGCCGAATGAAATGATGAAAGTCCAGGAGCCACCGAACGCAGCAACCTTGTCGGCAAGGCGTTGGCCGAGGGTCAGACGCTCGTGGAAGGTCTCGTTGATGTTCTCAGAGATTGCTACCCGTTTTGCCATACGTCGGAGCACGCGCTGTTCTCTTGCTGGCAGATCATCATAGCCAGTTTGCAACAAATGTTCCGCGAGCTGCTGTACGTCATTATTCATTTTGCCTCCATGCACCTTGTTGGAAAGAGTTCTTATTCCCGCCGTATTACAGACGCTTCGACGCCATACAACATACGGTTTTGTAAGCGGTCAGCCAGAACATCGTAATAATCAATCCCCATCTTCGGTGCATGAGATTGGCATGGTGCCGATCCAGAAAAAGGAGAGATCCATGAAAAAGCTCATGATCATTGCCGCATCTGTTCTGGTTGCAGGTATCGGCGCTGCCGGCGTCACCGCTGCGTCTGCAGCGAATGATGGCGGAGCAAAGGATAAGGCCGAGATGCAGGCGCTGATGGGTTCCAAAATCTCGATCACCGACGCCATCAAGGCTGCTGAAACGGCTCAGCCCGGCAAAGTTGCCGAAGCGCAGTTCGATCTCGAAAAAGGCGCACCGGCTTACGAGATTTCGATCATCGCCGCTGACGGGACAGAGCACGACTTCATGGTCGACGCCAATACGGGTAAGGTCGAGAAACGCGCCGCCAATGAAGACCAGAACGGCGCCGAAGAAAACGGCGTGAACGGTGAAAGCGAAGAAGGCGAAAACGGTTAACAACATGCCCTCGTTGAGCTGCCGCCCGGATCACCTCCGGGCGGTGAGCTTCTGGTGGGGCATGTTCGAACCCGATCTTTTCGCCGGTATTGAATGCGACATTTCCACTCTTCAACAGTGCAGTCTTCGGTTATGTTGCAAATTTTTCGTCAATACGTTGGATGGTAGGATTTGCCTTTTAGGCGGCTGAGTGTTTTCAGTGTTCAAAGACCGCCATTGCGATACGTCTGTCATTTTCTTATGCAATCGATGGTATCTGGCCGGTTCCGTTGCAAGCATCCGGATCGGTTGGAACAAGTCTTACCTCCGGACGCAATTATGCTACTTACCTTGATGTAAATCTCATCCAGGTTCCACTTCCGTGCCACCTGACGCCTCTTTCGATGGAGGCGTTCAAGCAGTCTTGGATTGAAATACAGAACCCAGTGATGCACCGTTGAATGATATATCGCAACGCCACGCTCTGCCATCATCTCCTTAAGGTTTCGCAAACTCAGATTGTAAGCCAAGTATCACTACACACAAAAGAATGGTGGTCTTTTAACATCAATAATTCTCTGCTGATGAGAAGCGTAAATACTACATCCATCATCATGGACGCATGGTTTGCAGCACAGCCCGATAAGATTTTACACATCTAAAACTCCAAAATACCTAGCCACTTTGATTGCTGACGAGACCGAACGAGGACTTCAAGCCGACAGCAGGCGGAAAATGGGAGGTCCATCTTGCGTACATCGCGTAAAATTCGGATCGCTGCCATAATCGGTGCGGTGCTGGTTCCTACGATCCTGCATGCCGAGAGTAGTGTGATTGCATCCGAGAATTTTGTCGCCGCCGCGCAAGAGATAACGACTGATAGTTTGCCCGATCTGGTGCTGGCTTTCGAAACGGACCCCATGGGAGTAGCAAACTATCTCGAGAGCGAGATTGCAGGACGCGCAGCCGCGCGAAACTATATAACGGCGATGCTGCTGAACCGGCAGTTCGAACGCCTTGGTCGGCAATGGAAGTTATTGTTTGCAGATATCGCAGCCCTGTCTGAAGTAAAGGAACAGGACGGTGGCGTGTGGTTTCCGCGAGCCAAGGATACGGGCTTTTTGACAGGTGTACTCGCCACGGTGCTGGCGTCCCATTCCAAAGAAATTTCCATTTTCGCGCGCGGCGCCAGGATGCCTGCACCATCTCCGAACCAAGATACCGTCGAATGGCTGGCACAAGCAGCAAAGCCACTTTCGCGACCAGCAAGGTCGTATTTCCAGCGCGCTATGCTTGCAGGCTCTATGCGCCGGGCCGAATAACGGGATGGGATTCGTTAAAAACCGATTGTGACCTCGGGAAGCGACAGACGCGTTTATCTCATTGTGCGAACAGGTGCAGGACAACGGTATCCGGTTTTCTCTTTTACGATATCCGGTTCGTATCCGACTTGTTGTCGACTTCCAGCAACCAAGCCCGAACGCGCTTGAAACGGAATGTACACTCAAACTCAAGGTTTACAATGGCTTTTGAACGCCAACGAACGTGTGTGCCTGTTTGAAAGAACTAATGGCGGAGGGGGTGGGATTCGAACCCACGGTACGATCTCTCGCACGCCGGTTTTCAAGACCGGTGCCTTAAACCGCTCGGCCACCCCTCCGTATCTGAACGAAGCAGACTTGAACGCCTCTTTATCGTTATCAAACAGCAGCGTCAATCTGCCACTTGCTATCATCCGCTATTAAATGACTGATAGTCTTGCTCTTCAGGTTAATGAAGCATAAACTTGAGAATAACAGTCATAAAGAAAAGGGAACGTATGAGCCTGGAATCGGTCAAGGCGTTTTTCGCAGACAAGGCACCCGAAATCGAAGTGATTGAACTGCCAACCAGTACGGCGACAGTCGCCCTCGCCGCCGAGGCACATGGTGTAGAACCAGGACAGATCGCTAAAACGCTTTCCTTCACGGCGAAAGACCGAACCATTCTGATTGTTACGCGTGGAGACGCGCGAATTGATAATCGCAAATTTAAAGACCGCTTTGGTACCAAGCCACGTATGCTGGACGCCGAAAGCGTATTGAACGAAACGAGCCACCCTGTCGGCGGTGTGTGCCCATTCGGGCTGCCTAACAACCTGCCCGTCTATTGCGATTTGTCGCTCAAAAGTTTTGAAGAAGTTGTGCCAGCCGCTGGCGCCACAAATAGCGCGGTGCGGATAACGCCGCAAAAAATAGCCGAACTTGTTTCGGCAGAATGGATTGATGTCTGCCAATGACAGCAATTCTTGCCCGAAATACCTGATCGCGATGACGTGATGACTGAAGCGCTTTTTTGCCCTTTAAAGGTGATAAAGGGCTTCATATATTTTAAGAATAGTTCTAAAGTGGATTCGAGATGAATGCACTCGCTTGGCACATCCCGCCTGAAAATTCCGGCTTCTGATGGGTTTGTGACGTAACAAAAGCAGAGTTTTCCTATGGATAAAACCATCTGGAAGGCTTGAGAATGTGCTGAAAGGAATAATCAATGCGTCTTACTCGTCAGACGAATTATGCCATTCGCATGCTTATGTATTGTGCCGCCAATGACGGCAAACTGAGCCGCGTTCCGGAGATCGCACGCGCTTATGGCGTATCGGAACTGTTTCTTTTCAAAATCTTGCAGCCTCTTGTCGAGCATAGTCTGGTTGAGACCGTGCGTGGCCGTAATGGCGGCGTGCGTCTTGGGCGCGCAGCAAAGGACATCTCCTTGTTCGATGTTGTGCGTGTAACCGAAGAAAACTTCGCCATGGCGGAATGCTTCGAAAACGACGCCACTGAATGCCCGCTCGTCGATAGCTGTGGCTTGAATTCCGCACTACGCGAAGCACTGAATGCTTTCTTTGGTGTTCTGATGAAGTACAGCATTGCAGATCTGGTTAAGGCACGTCCGAATGTTCGCGCCCTGCTAGGCATCGATGAAGTTGAAGTAGAGCGCGTTGCCAGCTGATCTTTAGCCGCAACCGGAAAATACAAAAAGGCTGAGAACTGGATAGGTTCTCAGCCTTTTCTTGTTGCGAGAGCATTTCCAGCAAAAGTGCGAAGCGGTTTTGCGTCGGATAATGCGAAAAAACAAGGAAAGAGAGCATTTCCAAAGATTCAAGAAAAACAGGAAATGCTTTAGAGTTTTTTACGGTGCAGCTGCATAGGCCGACTGCGGCAGCACGAACGGGGCACCCTTCGCTGGCGGAACTCCTACCCGCAACGAACATTCATAGACCCGTTTGAGCCTATCATCCGTCAGAGCATGCTGCGGTGTGCCGATGGTATCGAGCCTGCCTTTGTGCATGACCGCAATGCTGTCTGCAAACATGGCTGTCAGATTGAGATCATGAAGGATTGCAATGACGCCGCCGCCTGCTGCTGCAAACTCGCGTGCAATTTCCATCACTGTAATCTGATGTTTGACATCGAGGCTGGAAATGGGTTCATCCAGAAACAGATAGCGTGGCTTGCTGTCAACAACAGGCTTCCAGACCTGGCACAACACACGCGCCAGCTGCACGCGCTGCTGTTCACCGCCGGAAAGCTCCTGATACAGCCTGCCACTGAAGCCTGTCAGATCGACTTTCTGCAACGCAAGATCAGGCAGCCTCTCCTGTTCAGCACCTGTTACACCGCTAAAGCCACCCGTCAGGCCAATATGCACGATCTCGCGGACGGTAAACGGGAATGACAAGGCACTGGCCTGCGGCAATACTGCACGCCGTGCCGCCATACGCCATGGCTTGATCTCGATGAAATCCTCACCATCGAGATAGGCAGAACCGGTATAGGAAAGATCGCCCGAAAGCGCGCGCAACAATGTGGTTTTCCCAGAGCCGTTGGGACCGACGATCGCCGTTACTTCCCCCGGGCGTGCAACAAAATCGATATTCTCGATGATTTGTTTGCTGCTGATGGAAACGCATAGATTTTTGGTTTCAATCATCTCGTGCCTCACAGATCAAGAACGCCGCGCTGACGCAGCAATATCCAGAGGAAAAATGGAGCGCCGCAAACGGCCGTGATGATGCCAATTGGCAATTCCGCAGGGGCAACGATCGTGCGGCTCACAGCATCTGCAAGCAGCAACATGATGGCGCCGAGAAGTGCTGCCGAAGGCAGCAGATAGCGATGATCCGGCCCGATGCTCAGACGCAGCATATGCGGCACCACAATACCGATAAAACCAATACCGCCGGATATGGCTACAGTTGCACCGGTTGCCGCCGCCACTGTAACAATTGCTACGTTCTTGATCCGCTGCACAGGAATACCAAGATGTCCGGCTGCGGCCTCACCCAAGGCTAACGCATTGAGACCGCGTGCCAAAAATGGCGTTGCAACCAAAACAACGGCAATGATCGGACCAGCGGTGCCAATCTTGCCCCATGTGGCCCCGGCCAACGAACCAAGGCCCCAGAAGGTCAGATCACGCAACTGTCGATCATCAGAAATATAGACGAGAGCGCCAGTGGCAGCCCCTGTGAGTGCTCCAAGCGCGATACCAGCCAGAAGCATCGTTGCAACAGAAGTGCGGCCACGCCGTGTCGCCACGCGATAAAGAAGAAGCGTGGTGACAAGCCCGCCAAAAAAAGCCGCGAGTGGCAAGGCATAGAGGCCGAGCAGAAGATAAAGCGGAGCGAGCGCTGTTCCTCCCAGAACAATCATCGATACGGCACCGAGACTGGCACCGGCAGACACGCCAACAAGACCAGGATCAGCGAGAGGATTACGAAACAATCCCTGCATAACTGCGCCTGAAACCGCCAGTGCAGCACCAACCAATATTCCCATGATGATGCGCGGCAAGCGTATTTCCATGATGATCAGATGATCGCGCCGGAATGCCTCAACGCTTTCCTGCGTGCCAAAAACGAGTGACCGCATAACACTCAGAACAGAAGCGTCCGAAGCACCGGCCGTCAGGCTGAAAAGTGCCGTGAGGCAAAGGGCTATAGCAAGAGTTGCGATAGCCATACAAGCTCTCACGGAGCGATCTCCGGCATGACTATCGTTGGCTTGATCACGCACGGCAAAGCCGTCGGGGTTTGCAGCGCGATCTTGGCTGGTCATTTCGATATGTCCTTATTGCGGGTTTCCGCGATATGCCTGCCTGCAATGACGCTCGACAGGCATATGTTTCAGTTAGCGGCCTGCTTGCCATAGAGCTTTTCTGACAACTCGCGACTGGCTGCACCCGTGCGTGGACCAAAGCCGAGCAGATAGAGTGAATCCATCTGCACGATATTTCCGCTGCGCCCTGCGGGGGAATTCGCAAGTGCCGGGTTCTTTAGAAGGTCATCTTTCTGAATACTGTCCTTGCCGATATCCATGGTGAGGATCAGATCAGGAGCGGCCTTCTCAACAGCTTCATCGGTGAGCTGCTTATAACCCTGATAAGAGTTGATTGCGTTCACACCGCCCGCAAGGGTGATAATGCCATTGGCACCCGTGCCGGTGCCAGACGCCATAATACGTCCTTCCTGCGCCGACATGATGAACAGCACACGCTTGCGCGGGTTCTGGCTGGCAGAGATTTTCTGCGCGGCTTCCAGATCACGCGACACATCTGCTGCAAGGGCATTGGCCTTGTCTTCAAGCCCAAGCGCCTTACCGACCGCTTCAATCTTCTGAATCACGCTCTCAGCAGTGTGGTCGTCAGGAATAATAGCGATAGGAACAGAAGCTTTCTTAAGTACTTCCAGCGTTTCCGGGGGACCGCTTCCTTCTGATAATAAAATACCGGTCGGGTTGACCGAGAGGACACCTTCTGGCGACAGACGGCGCATATAGCCCACGTCAACAAGCTTCCGAGCTTCTTCCGGATAAGTGCTGGTCTGATCGCGAGCCACCAGCCTATCGCCCGCACCAAGCGCATAGACGATTTCGGTCACTGCACCACCGACTGAAACAAGTCGCGACGTATCTGCGATTTTTCCAACCGTATCAGCTTGTGCTACCCCGCCAAAGGCGACCGAAGCAGCCACGACAGCCAAAGCGGCACAACGCCCGATACGCGAAGAAATGATTGACATGTTCTGTTTCCCTAAAGCACGCTCCGAAAATTCGGAACCGGCGCTCCACTGAAGACGTGCATAAAAACTATGGTTCTGACTGCAGTCCGGAAATGAACGGCACTTCCGGACTGCACATCAGAACAAAGGCTTAGCTGCTATTTTTTCAAGCAGCGCTCGACTGCGGCAAGCGCGGGAGATTTTCAGCAATCATGCGCCAGTCAGCAAGTTCGACTTCACCTTCGTGACGCTCACCGAAGAACTGAATGATCAGCTCACCATTGGCGTCATAAGCTTCGAGCGATGTGACATGACCATCTTTCGTTGGCTTGCGAACGACCCAGGCGTCAGCAATGTGGTCGGCACGCAGATGCAGATGGAACGTCGGATCAAGCACATTGAGCCATGGACCCATCGTCTTGATTTCCGCAATCGTGCCAGTGTGGATCTGAATGCAGCCACGACTACCGACAAAGCACATGATCGGGATCTGTTCCTGAACCACGTGGTTCATCATCGCTTCGACTGCTGAAAGATCAACGCGCCAGGCAAAGTCCTGTCCGGCAAGATGCACGGCCTGATGACGATCAACACCGAAATCTTTCAACAGACCGACAAACTGGTGGACATCCGTCAGAGAGCCCCAGCGTTCGCGGAATGCATCGCCGTCAATGGTCGAAGCATCGGCTTTTACTGCCTTTGCAGCGATTGGCTTCGTTTCGATGGCTGGCGTCTGATCGTCGAACAGCAATTCGGAAACGAGCTGTTCATAAGCTTCCAGATTGGATGCCGGACGAAGATGAATTTTGTGAACGGCTTCGCCCGATGCATCGAAAAACTGCAGGCTTCGGCGAACATGCTCACCATCAAGCTTTGCTACAGCAAAACCATGCACCCAATGCTTCGGGAAAATGCGGAGATCGATTTCCTTACCGAGCGTAAGGGACGCGTGCGGACCCCAAATCGTCTTTTCAAAAGGACCAATCTTTTCATGCACAGCGCTTTCATTGCGCGTCAGCGCCATGACTTCGCCAAGCGAAGGCGCATGTTTAAGCAGGGTTTCCACATCTGCACGGATGCGGCGAGCAGAGATCGAGCTGTCGGCTTCTGCACCGGTATAAGCCGCGATGAAATCGGCTTCCGATATCCCGAGACTTTGAGCGAAATCACGCTCGCGCATTTTCGGGTTATCTGCCCGTGCCTTGAGTATCTGCTCTGGGGAGGGCTTGGTCTGGGTGGTCATCTGTTGTTTGCCTATTTGTTCAGGATGAGCTTGCCTTGACGGGTGATCTTCAAGCGATAGAGAGAGCCGCCATGCTCTATCGCCACTTCGCGGGAACCGTTGAAGAGTTCACGGCTGCCATAAGTCTGGAGCTGCGGCTCGAGCGGAGATTCAGAAGTGCGCGCTTTGACTTGTCCGTCTGCAGCAAGGCGGGACTGGATTTCGGGCATGCGGCTGGAGACGCGTTCCCGCGGCAACCGCACCTGCATGTCGATGTGAATACGCCTGTTCATTTTTCTGCCTCTGCGCCAGTTATGGAGCCGTCTTGTTAACTGACCGAATGTCGACCAAATCATTAGTTGACATCTAAAGTCATGTTTAATAATCACTGCCTTACTGGATTAAATGAGTCAAGTTTAATTCTTGTTTTTTCCAGAGCAAGCCCGAAGGTTTCTCCTTCCAGCCAGCATCAGAACTCCTCTCGGGATGAGGAGGTCATAACCTATTGAAAAATTTAATTTTCTCACCTCCGACGGGCGTGAGAAATTTGCTTTGTCCTTCAGGAGAAACTAGGCAATGCGGGCAATAAACGGGGAACAGAAGCGGTCATTTTTGGCGAGCACCGGTCTCGCAGTCGTAATTATGGCAATGACGTCGGGGGCATATGCGCAGGAACAAACTGCAGCAACTGACAGCAACGGCGTTGAGCTGAAACCTATTGTTATCAAGAACACACGCGGCACAAAGGGCTCGGTTTCCGATACACCTTTGGCAAACGTCACAACTGCTGACGAAATCCGCAAGAAGGACATCGAATCCGTCAAAGACCTGTCCAATACGCTGGAGCCGGGCCTTGCTGTAAACACGACAACTGGCAGCGTAAATATTCGTGGTCTTCAAGATGATCGCGTCTTGACGACCATTGATGGCATTCCAATTCCTTATCTTGATGCGACTGTCCGCACAGATGTAAATGGCGGTGGAAGCGATGCATATGACATTTCCGCCCTCTCAACATTTGACGTCCTCTATGGCGCTGATGCCAGCCGCCTTGGTTCGGGAGCCATGGGGGGCGCCGTTGCACTGAAGACATTGGAACCTGAAGATCTGCTCGCTCCCGGCAAGGCTTTTGGCGGCATTGCCAAGCTTACCTATGATGGTTCCGACAAATCCTTCATCGGCTCTGGTGCTGTCGCTCAGAAAATTCAGAACACCTCAGTTCTGTTCCAGGGCTCATATAAGCGTGGCCATGAAGTTCAGGGCACTGGAGACATCGGCGGATATGGCGCAGCCCGTACAGAAGCCGATCCGAAAGATTATGATCGCAGCAACCTCATGTTCAAGCTGCGGCAGGAGCTTGAAGGTGGCCACACCGTCGGGATCACAGCTGAACGTAACCGTTATGATTCCGACACCAATCTGAATTCGGACGCAGGGACGACCTACAACAATCGCGATTACAATCAAAACCGTAAAAATGATCGTGACCGTGTATCGCTCGATTATCGTTATGAGAGCCAGGATGATGGCATTGTAAACAATGCATGGGCAACCGTTTACTGGCAGAAGATGACACGATCTTATGGCACCGACACCATCCGCAAAGGTGCACTCGCAGGTCCTTTTAGCCGCAACTACAAACTTGAAGATGAGCGTTACGGTGCAAGCGGTTACACCAATCTGGGATTTGACACCGGAACACTTTCGCACTCGCTGACTGTTGGCGGTGATTTCAGCATCGGCAAAAGCACTCAGTCGTTTACAGGCGATGACGCATGTATTCGTGGTGTTCAAAGCCCGACCTGCGCCTTTTTGCATATCAATCAAGCAGACACGCCTGATATCGACGCCTATCGCCTTGGTCTGTTCGCTGAAGACCGTATCGAAATAGGCGATACGCCTTTTGCCATCACTCCGGGTGTGCGGTTCGACTGGTTCAAGTATGAGCCAGATTCAACAAGCGGTTATGCCAACAATTCGGACAGCCGCATTTCGCCAAAAATCCGCTTCTCCTGGCAAGCTGCACCCGCTCTTGAACTCTTTGCGCAGATATCAACGACTTACAAAGCTCCGGAAATTGATCAGCTTTATGTCACCTACCTGTCTGCTGGCTATGGCACGATCGGCAATCCTGACCTTAACCCTGAAAAGGGATACGGCATCGATGTCGGCGCAAACTTTGGCGATCAGAACTCGGGCGGTAAAATCACCGCATTCGTGAACCGCTACAGTGACTTCATCGATACCGTGACCACTCGTACGACCCAGTACCCACTGGGCCTGACCGAATATCGCAACCTCGATAAAGCACGGATTGCCGGTATTGAAGTAAAAGCGCACCACAACTTCGTCAACGGCTTCAATGTGCATGGTACTTTGGCTTACGCGAAGGCTATGAATCTGGATGATAATATTCCATTGGCATCATCGCAGCCCTTCAAAGGCGTGTTCGGTGTGGGCTACAACACTGAAACCTGGGGCCTAGACACCAGCGTTGTCGCAGCAGCCTATGTTAATCAGACTATTTCAACCCAAACAGGGACACAAACACGTCGCTTGCCCGGCTATGGTCTCGTCAATCTGACAGGTTGGTGGGAGCCAAAACAACTGAACGGCACACGTCTTCAGGCTGGCGTCTACAACATATTCGACAAGACCTATTACAACGCTATGAATGTAAACAGCCTGGCTAACGTGACCGAACGTTATTCAGAGGCAGGTCGCTACTTCAAAATATCACTGACGCAGAAATTCTAAAAACATTCGGGAGACGACAGCCTCCCGAACATTGATCGCCGTGTCTACGAAGTCCACCCATCTCTGACCGCGGCTGTGGCCTTCATATCCCGAGATACGGCGCGGCGAGTGCGGGCCCTACCACCGCACTCGCCGGAAAACCGACAGGACACGGCAGAACATCTGTGCGATTGTTCTGGAGATTTTTTGTAGCCAGTCCATCTTTGTAAAGAAAAGGATCAGCAATGTTCATCGCAATGAATCGCTTCAAGGTTCTCATCGGCAACGAGGCCGATTTCGAGACCATTTGGAGAAATCGCGATTCCCAGCTTTCCGAACTTCCCGGCTTTGAAAGCTTCAATCTGCTGCGCGGCGCGACCAATGAGGAAGAAGGCTATACGCTCTATTCTTCCCACACCGTCTGGCGCAATCGTGATGATTTCGTCTTCTGGACAAAATCTGAACAGTTCCGCAACGCTCACCGCAACGCTGGCAACAACAAGCCTCTCTATGCAGGCCCACCACAGTTCGAGGGATTCGAGGCCGTTGAAGGCGTTTGAGCCACTGTCACGCGGTGTTTTCCACATCATGCGGCGAAATGGCGCACAAATTTAAAGCAGGGCAAAAACTGCCCTGTTTTGCCCCATGTAAAAGCCTAATTAACGTTTAAAGATGGGTGCTTAACTCATATTTAGAATGATTCTAAGTTATTGATTTTTAGAACGTTTCAAAAACATAAAATTTGACAGAACCACCCTTCCCCAGCCATAACCTGACTTAATTTGGTGGGTTTTTAAAGACTTACCCAAGATTACCTTTGATGTTCGGGCCTTTAACCCCTGCGATTGGAGGAACCTTTGTTCGGTTCAACACAGAATTTTGCTAATATCGAAGTAAAAATGAACGCTATGAGCGACATTTTTGACGCAAATAATAGCAACGAACAAAGTGTGATACTCCGCATTGTGAATTTTATACAATCACATAGCATTGCAGATGCTGGAGTATACTTTTCATGCTAGTCTGCAGCTGCAACGTTATTACCGATAAAGACATCGAAGCCGTCGTCATTCAGCTTCTTGATGAAGATTGCTGGCGATTAATTGTTCCTGGCACCGTCTATAACGCCATGTCCAAGAGCGGTCGCTGCTGTGGCTGCTTCCCAAACGTCGTAGAAACGATCATAAGGGTGACTGAAGAATACCATCTTCGTCACAACCAAATGGACGAAAACGTGATCCTGTTCATGGATCGTGTGCGTTCTCTACGAGACAAATTCGGGAGTTCATGGAATGAAAGGCGAACCAAAGGTCATCGAGCGGCTTAACGAGGCACTGTTTCTCGAGCTTGGTGCCGTAAACCAGTACTGGTTGCACTATCGTCTGCTCAACGACTGGGGTTTCACGCGTCTTGCTAAGAAAGAACGTGAAGAATCCATTGAAGAAATGCAGCATGCGGACAAGCTGATTGACCGCATCATCTTCCTTGAAGGCCATCCGAACCTGCAGACGCTTGCGCCACTGCGCATCGGACAGAACGTCAAGGAAGTTCTGGAATGCGATCTTAAAGGCGAATACGACGCTCGCGCATCCTACAAAAAGTCCCGCGAGATCTGCGACGAACTCGGCGACTATGTTTCCAAGCAGCTTTTTGACGAGCTTCTGGCGGATGAGGAAGGTCACATCGACTTCCTCGAAACCCAGCTCGATCTGCTCGCCAAGATTGGCGAAGAACGTTACGGCATGCTCAATGCAGCACCTGCCGACGCAGCCGAATAAGTTCGCTTAAGCGAAACTTTAAGCCGGGGCTTTGCTCCGGCTTTTTTATTTGTTCTGGCTTTCGTAACGGTGTGCGAACACATAGGCTTGTGTTTCAAATTTCCAGAGCATTTCCAGCAAAAGTGCGAAGCGGTTTTGCGTCGGATAATGCAAAAAAAGAGATAGAGCATTTCCAATGATTCAAGAAAAACAGGAAATGCTCTAGCCTATGAAAGTGCTCCATGACCGATACCACCATATCCATTCGCAAAGCCATTGACGCCGATCTTACGGCAATTGTAGTCATGCTTGCGGATGATCCGCTGGGGGCCACGCGCGAGGATAACAGCAGCCCACTGAACCAATGCTACATTGACGCATTCAAAGCCATCGACAGCGATCCCAACCAATTGCTTGCAGTGGTCGAGCGGGATGAGAAAGTAATCGGCTGCCTGCAGCTCAGTTTCATTCCGGGATTATCGCGCAAAGGCATGTGGCGCGGACAGATCGAAAGCGTACGCATCGCCAGTGATGTACGTGGCGACGGCATAGGCAGACAAATGATTGATTGGGCAATTGAGCAATGTCGCAAACGCGACTGCGGTCTGGTGCAACTTACGACCGATAAATCTCGTGCCGATGCGATACGTTTCTACAAGTCTCTCGGCTTTGTTGACAGCCACGAAGGTATGAAATTGTCACTTTAACAAGGGCCAATAGTCCGCTGATTAAAAAAAGGGCGCTTGAAGCGCCCTTTTCTTTTAAATCGATAGCAGCTTATTGCGGCAGCTTGTCGTCAACGCCTGCGACGTAGAAGTTCAGACCAAGCAAGGTCTTGTCATCAGCCTGTTCGCCTTCCTTGAGCCACTCGGAGCCGTCCTGCTTCTTGATCGGGCCGGTAAACGGCTTAAGTTCACCCGACTTGATCTTGGCTTCGGTTTCCTCGGCCATTTTCTTAACATCGTCAGGCATGTTGGTGTAAGGCGCCATCTTCACGAGGCCTTCCTTCATGCCCCACCAGATGTTCTGGGTCTTCCACGAACCGTCAAGAACTGCCTTGGCACGGTCGATATAGTATGGACCCCAATCGTCAACAATGGCCGTCAGCTGGGTTTCAGGACCGAACTTGATCATGTCCGAAGCCTGACCGAAAGCCTTGATGCCGCGCTCATGCGCAACCTGGATTGGTGCAGTGGAGTCCGTATGCTGGGTGAGAATGTCTACACCCTGATCGACGAGAGCCTTGGCCGCATCAGCTTCCTTACCCGGATCGAACCACGAATTGACCCAGATGACCTTGACCTTGAAATCAGGGTTGACCGACTGTGCACCCAGCATGAATGCGTTGATGCCCTGTACGACTTCCGGCACTGGCACTGATGCGATGTAGCCAGCGACACCCTTGGTCGACATCTTGGCTGCAATCTGGCCCTGCACATAGCGGCCTTCATAGAACCGCGCATTGTAGGCCGCCATGTTGTCCGCGGTCTTGTAACCGGTTGCGTGCTCAAACTTCACATCCGGGAACTTGGCAGCGACTTTGAGAGTCGGATCCATGTAACCGAAAGAGGTCGTGAAGATCAGCTTGTTGCCTGCACGCGCCAGACGCTCGATCGAACGTTCAGCATCCGCACCTTCCGGTACGTTTTCGAGGAAAGTCGTTTCAACCTTGTCACCAAGAGCTTCGACCATCTCCTTGCGGGCGGCATCGTGCTGGTACGTCCAGCCGAAGTCCCCCGGAGGTCCGATATAGATGAAGCCGATCTTCAGCTTGTCTTCTGCATGTGCCGCCCCACCAAGCATAAAGCTGGCTGCGGTTGCGATTGCCAACAGCGTCTTTTTCATGTTCCCTGCGCTCCTTTTTTCACCCTCAAAATAAAACGGCAGACCGTGGGAGCCGGACTGCCGTTCAAACTATTATCTGTCTGGCACGAAAGATTTGCCGAGCGACGCAGGTGTGTTCATCATCGTCAAACGCCTGTTGCGCGAGATGATGACCAAAACCACAATGGTCGCGAGATAAGGCAATGCCGACAGAAACTGCGATGGCAAGCCAAAACCGAGTGCTTGCGCGTGCAACTGACCAATTGTAACCGCACCAAACAGATAAGCGCCGATCAGCACGCGCCATGGACGCCATGAGGCAAATACAACCAGCGCAAGCGCGATCCAGCCGCGCCCTGCCGACATGTTCTCGACCCATTGCGGCACATAAACGAGCGAAAGCTGCGCACCGGCAAGCCCGGCACAAGCACCACCAAACAACACTGCGAGATAACGGGTACGCACCACATGCACACCGAGCGCATGTGCCGAGCCATGGCTGTCACCAATGGCACGCAATTGCAGCCCCGCTCTGGTACGAAACAGAAACCACGTCACACCAATAACCAGCAGAATGGAGATATAGAAAATCGGATCCTGACCGAACAGGAAACGGCCGACATAAGGAATCTCGCTGAGATACGGAATGCTGATCGCCTCCAACCGCACACCCGGCATGCCGACAAAGCTCTCGCCGAGCATAGCCGAAGCGCCAATGCCAAGGATAGTCAGTGCCAGACCCGTCGCAACCTGATTGGTCACAAGCGTCAGCGTCAGGAATGCAAAAATGCCTGAAAAGAGACTGCCAACAAAGATAGCAGCGATCATGCCGAGCCAGGCCGATCCGGTATATTGTGCGGCAGCAAAACCCGAAACCGCACCCATCAGCATCATGCCTTCAACGCCGAGGTTCAGCACGCCGGAACGCTCGACGACAAGTTCGCCAATGGCTGCGATCAGCAAGGGCGTTGCAGCCGTTGCAATGGTGAGGAGAATTGCCTGTGTCAGGTCCATTGATCACACCTTCCCTGCTGAGCGGCCCGCTACAAAGCGGATGCGATAATGGATGAGTGTGTCGCAGGCGAGCACGAAGAACAGGATCATGCCCTGAAACACGCGGGCCGATTTTTCCGATATGCCGATGGCAACCTGTGCGGCCTCGCCGCCCAGATAAGACAGCGCAAGCACAAAACCTGCCGCTATGGCCCCAAGTGGATTAAGACGGCCAAGAAAGGCAACGATGATCGCCGTAAAACCGTAGCCGGGTGAAATGACGGGACGAAGCTGACCAATGGCGCCCGATGTTTCCGCAATACCGGCGAGACCCGCAAGCGCACCTGAAACAGCGAAGACAAAGAAAACCAGCTTGCCGGAACTGAAACCAGCAAACCGCCCTGCCCTTGGGCTTTGCCCGATGACCTTGACCTCGAAACCCTTGAGCGTTTTGGCCAGAAGGAACCAGACAGCAATAGCGGCAATGATTGCAAAGATGAAGCCCCAATGGGCACGACCCGATGCGCTCCAGATTTCCGGCAATACTGCACTCGGATTGAACTGGCGTGTTTCCGGAAAATTATAGCCTTCAGGATTGCGCCATGGTCCACGCACCAGCCAGTCAAGGAACAGCTGCGCGACATAGACCAGCATAAGGCTCGTCAGAATTTCATTGGTGTTGAAACGAACCTTGAGCAGCGCCGGAATGGACGCATAGGCGGCACCACCTGCCATGCCCATCAGCATCATCAGCGGCAAAACGATCCAGAGCTGCAATTCAGGAAACATGACCGGCAAAATGGAGCCGGTTATCGCACCGATGATGAACTGACCTTCGGCACCAATATTCCAGTTGTTTGAAAGGAAACAAACGCAGAGGCCTACTGCAATCAGGATAAGCGGCGTCGCCTTGACCAGCAACTCATGCCACGACCAAACATCAAGCAACGGCTCGACGAAAAAGACGTAAAGCGCCTGAAACGGGTCTTTGCCCATCAGTGCAAAAGCGAGGCCACCAAAAACCATCGTAAGCGCCAGCGCCAACAAAGGTGAAACTGCACTGAAGATTTTTGAAGGCTGAGGCCGTTTGACAAGTTCTATCCGCATTATGCTGCCCCTGCCTGATCCGTGCCAGATACACCGCCCATGAGAAGGCCGATCTTTTCCAGCGTCACTTCGGCGATAGGCATGGGATCAGAAAGCGCACCATGGTTCATGACAGCAATACGATCGCTGATTTCAAGCAGTTCATCGAGGTCCTGACTAATGACGAGAACGGCAGAGCCGGAACGCGCCAGATCGAGCAGTGCCTGACGGATATGCGCCGCAGCGCCTGCATCCACGCCCCATGTAGGTTGGTTCACAACCATGACAGTCGGAGAGCGATCGAGTTCACGACCAATAATGAATTTCTGAAGATTACCGCCAGACAATGCAGAGGCTGGCGGGTTTTCAGCGCTTTTGCGCACATCCATCGTTTCAATAATCCGCTTTGCAGCGGAACACAGAGCGCTTTCCGCAATCAGCTTCAGTTTGCCACCGCGCAAAAACGCTTTCGCATCAGTCTTATAACGCGACAGGAAGAGATTATCCGTCAATGGCAAGGATGGTACTGCACCGTGGCCAAGTCGTTCTTCGGGCACGAAGGCTGCGCCCATCAATCGTCTTTCACTGATTCCGAGCCTGCCTGCATCCTTGCCGCGAATGCGTACAGCAGACGCTGACGATTGAAGGACTTCGCCGGACACAGCTTCAAAAAACTCGCCCTGCCCGTTGCCCGCCACACCCGCAATACCGACAACTTCACCCGCTTTTACCGAAAGCGAGATATTGTTGAGAGCGGTCGAAAACGGGCCGCGCGGTGCCTGAGACAGGTTGTTTATTTCAAACAGTGGCGTGACCGCGGTTTCAGTAACGTCAATCGGCTGGCGCGCTACGACCTTAATATCATTGCCAACCATCATGCGTGCGAGCGACGCCGCAGTTTGTTCTCGTGGATCGCAGTGTGCGACCACCTTACCATGACGAAGCACGGTCGCGCGGTCGCAAAGCCGCTTCACCTCTTCAAGGCGATGGCTGATATAAAGGATCGACTTGCCTTCTGATTTCAGGCGCTCCAGCGTCTCGAATAGCCGATCAGCTTCCTGCGGTGTCAGCACCGAGGTCGGTTCATCGAGAATGATCAGATCCGGCTCTTGGAGAAGACAGCGCACAATCTCGATACGCTGACGCTCGCCCACCGAAAGATCGCCAACATGCGCCTGCGGATCAATCGGCAGACCATAGGCATTGCCGATTTCGCGCGCACGTTTCGCCACTTCCGGGAGCGGCAGTGAACCATCAAGAGACAGGGCGATATTCTCGGCAGCAGTCAGCGAGTCAAACAGGGAGAAATGCTGGAAAACCATACCGATGCCCAGCTTTCTTGCCGTACCGGGCTGGGCAATGGTGACGCGCTCACCTTTCCAGACGATTTCGCCTTCCAGCGGCTGCAACGCGCCGAATAGCATTTTAACGAAGGTGGATTTCCCAGCACCATTTTCGCCCAGAAGTGCGTGGATTTCCCCCTCTGCAATGACGAGATCTACCGCGTCGCAGGCTCTAAGTTGACCAAATACTTTGGTGAGCCGGCGGACATCTAGAAGAGGCCGGTCGGATGAAGACGCTGACATTGTTCCCCGAGCTTATTTTTTTACGACCTTATCCAGCAAGACCTCAATTGAAAAGCCAAAAAGAAAACGGCGGTGGACATATGCACACCGCCGATACTCCAAAGCTGAATTTGATACCCATTATGGGAGCAGGATGCTCGCCCCGGTCGTCTTGCGCGCTTCCAGATCTTCGTGCGCTTTGCGCACATCTTTGAGCGCATAAGACTGTTTGATTTCAATCTTGACTGCGCCGCTTGCCACAACGTCAAAGAGATCGTTTGCGGTTCTCTCCAGATCGGGGCGCTTCGCCACGTAGTTGAACAATGTAGGGCGGGTCGCAAAAAGCGATCCCTTCTGCGCAAGAATATTCAGATCGAACGGCGGGATTGCTCCGGAAGACTGGCCGAAACACGCGAACATGCCAAGCGGCTTCAACACATCAAGCGAACCCATATAGGTGTCACGGCCAACCGAGTCATAGACAACATCCACGCCTTCGCCGCCGGTCAGTTCCTTGACACGCTCGACAAAATTTTCCGTACGATAGTTGATGACATGGTCATAGCCGTGCGCCTTGGCTAGCGCGATCTTGTCTTCTGAACCCGCCGTTCCGATGACGGTTGCACCAAGATGCTTGGCCCATTGACCTGCAATAAGGCCAACGCCGCCGGCCGCCGCGTGAAAGAGGATCGTGTTGCCGGGTTTAACAACAAAGGTCTGACGCAGCAGATATTGCGCCGTCATCCCCTTGAGCATCATCGCAGCAGCCGATTTCAGCTCAATCGTTTCCGGCACTATCAATAGACGATTAGCAGGCAGGATACGCTCATCGGCATATGAACCCGGTGTCGCAGCATAGGCAACGCGATCACCGACCTTGATGTCATCGACGCCAGAACCAACAGCAACGACAATACCTGCGCCTTCATTGCCGGGGATGAACGGCATCTGTGCCGCCTTGTAAAGCCCGGTGCGGAAATAGACATCGATGAAGTTCAGGCCAATCGCCTCGTGGCGCACCTTCACCTCACCCGGACCTGGCTCACCAATTTCAATCTGTTCATATTGCAGGACGTCAGGGCCACCCGTCTGATGGACACGAATTGCATTGATCATGATGCTTCTCCAGTCGTTGTCTTCTTGGTGTCCTCAGCAGCAATCACCGCAGCCGTCCGACCAAGATTGGGGAAGAATTGCATGATCGCACCGATGAAGTAGATATAAAGCCCTGTCACAGTGATACCAACACGCACCCAGAGCGGTGCATCCAGCGTGTAATACAAGCCTGCCGCACCGA
Source organism: Brucella grignonensis (assembly GCF_002252505.1). Classification (GTDB taxonomy): domain Bacteria; phylum Pseudomonadota; class Alphaproteobacteria; order Rhizobiales; family Rhizobiaceae; genus Brucella; species Brucella grignonensis. The sequence continues at coordinate 139,012 of NZ_NNRL01000147.1, forward strand.
AAGCGCACCACAGCAGGAAGACAGTCAGGTTCAATGGACGCAGACGCACCACGCGCACAGGATGCAGGAAACTGATCGGCAGGAAAGAGAGGATCGCTGAAGCAACGACGATGGCGAAAGCTTCCCACTCACCGGGTCTGACGATGAAGAGCGTGAACACCACCATATTCCAGACAACCGGAAACCCCTTAAAGAAATTCTCTTTCGTCTTCATTCCCGTGTCAGCGTAGTAAATAGCGCTCGAAACCACGATGATTGCGCCAGATAGAAAGGACAGGTTCGTCCCCATAAAACCGCTTTGATAAAGAGCGAAGGCCGGTATCAAAACGTAGGTCACATAGTCGATGATATTGTCGAGCAACTCGCCGGACCAGTTGGGCAGCACATATTTGACTTCGAGCTTGCGCGCGATTGGACCATCGATACCATCGACGAACAGAGCCAAACCCAACCACCACCACATCGCTGTGTAGCGACCATCGCTCGCCGCAACGATCGACAGAAACGCAAGAAACGAGCCTGATGCCGTGAGAAGATGAACAGAAAATGCCTTTGCCTGCGGCGCTGTCACTTTCTTGGCTTTGAGTTTTCCGGTCAGTCTGGTTTTCACGCCGTTCGCCATTTCTGTTGAAGGCCGCCCTCAATCTTCCAGCGTTCATTCTGCCGGGTGCGGGTCAGCCAATATGACTCTAAGGCTCTGAGCCAAAAAGTCGTGATCTTGCATAAAGCTTTCCCCGAATAAGGCGAAAAGAGCAAGTAAGTCATGAGACAAAACCGCCCTCATTCCACCAAAGATTAGGTTTTAATTAACGCAACATTGGCCTTTTCGACCTATTTGCGTTTAAGTGCGGCTAAATCAAAACGAACAAGAATCGCTTTCGGCCAGCATTTTGGCGAAGGATAGAATACGATGAATGACGTGGTCGTCGACAAGCCCCTCACCGAGATCGTCATCAGTGGCGGTGGACCAGCCGGGATGATGGCGGCACTTGCATTGAGCGCGAAAGGCTATCGGACAGCGTTGCTTGGCCCTGAAACCGACAGAGGCGACCGTCGCACAACCGCACTCATGATGCCTGCAATTCGCTTTCTCGAAGAGATTGGCGTTTGGGACGATATTGCCCTCGAAGCAGCACCTCTCGCCTCTATGCGCATTGTTGATGCAACCCATCGCCTCATCCGCAGTCCGGCGGTTACATTTCGCGCTGGCGAGATTGATGAGGTGGCTTTCGGCTACAACATTCCAAACGCGGCACTCAATCAGAAGCTTGCGGAAGCGGTTGAGAAGAACAGCGCGATTGAGCGCATCACGCTTCCGGCCATCGAATATCGTAACAACGACGATCACGTAACGATCACGCTCAAAGGCGGCGATACGCTCCACACCCGTCTTGTTGTTGCTGCCGATGGCCGCAACTCAGCCGCACGCGAAGCTGCAGGCATTCGCACGCGCCGCTGGAGCTATCCGCAGACAGCTGTCGTGCTGTCGTTCAGCCATACGGTCGATCATGAAAATATCTCGACCGAGTTTCATACCGAAGAAGGGCCGTTCACACAGGTTCCGCTCAAGGGCAAGCGTTCCAGCCTTGTCTGGGTGGTTAATCCAGGACGTGCAGAAACGCTGCTCGCACTTGACGATGAAACGCTTGGTCAACGCATCGAAGAAATGATGCAGTCCATGCTCGGTAAGGTCACTCTGGACATCCGTCCACAGGCATGGCCTCTGTCTGGTCTGGTTCCGCATGCTTTTGCTGCCAAGCGCACGGTGCTGATCGGCGAAGCAGCTCACGTGTTTCCACCCATCGGTGCGCAGGGCCTTAATCTTGGGACACGCGATGTGGAAACGCTTGTGAAGGCCATTGCGAATGATCCATCGGATCCGGGTTCGGATCGTGTTACGCGCGCTTATGATCGCGGCCGCCGCCCAGATATTCTGGCGCGCACGGGATCTGTTGATGCGCTGAACCGGTCGCTACTGTCACCAATGCTACCAGCACAGATTGCACGCGGCGTGGGCCTTGAAATGCTGCGTTCCTTCGCACCGCTCAGAGCGTTCTTCATGCGCGAGGGTCTACGTCCCGGCAGTGGTTTTTCCCAATTTATGCCCAAGCTCCCAAGCCTGATCGAACGCGGGAAAACCTCGGAAAAATAATAAAACACCCCAATAATCGACCCTGAAACCTCCCGCAGCTTTATTTCGGCGCGCGGTGAACTACATATGTCTTATGAGTATGGCACAGATAAAACACGCTAAGTTTCAGATCGGACAGGTGGTCAAGCATCGACTGTTTCCCTTCCGCGGGATCATTTTCGACGTCGATCCGGAATTCGCCAACACGGAAGAATGGTATGAATCCATTCCCGAAGAAGGGCGTCCGCGTCGCGATCAGCCATTCTACCATTTGCTGGCTGAGAATTCAGAGTCGGAATATGTGGCTTATGTCTCGGAACAGAACCTTGTTCCCGATCTCAGCGACGAACCACTTCGCCATCCACAGCTCAACGATATGTTTGAGCGTCTGGAGAACGGATCATATCGCGTAAAACTGCACACAAACTGAGTTTTACGGGTTCTTTCATTGAATAGTGCAACAAAAAAGGGCGCTTTAAAGCGCCCTTTTGAATTCCATGCATCAGAACAGCTTAGTTAGCTGCACCCTTTGCCTTGGCCTGTTCAGCCTTCATCTTTTCTTCGAATTCCTTCTGGCGCTTTGCAACAGCGTCCTGAAGTTCCTTCTGACGTTCTTCAAGTTCAGACTGCTTCAGGCCCGGGCCGGTAAGAGCTGCCGAGAAGCCGGTCAGTGCAACTGGAATCGGATTCTGCTTGTTCTGGTAGTTGACCGAAGTCAGAGTTACCTTGCTGCCCTTCTTGAGAGCATTGATCAGATCGTCGGAAAGCGGAGCTTCCGCAATGCAGCGATCTGGGAAGCAGATGCCGTATTCAAGTTTGGTTGGCTTGTTGTTGTCGATCTGCAAACCAACGCCAGCAGGGATCAAACGGCCAATCGGCACAGTGACCTGAAAAATCTTGCGATTGATCTTGCCCTTGATTTCGATGAGGTTGACGGCGGTCAACAGCTGGCCGGAGTCAGCAGTGACAATGTTCTGCGTATTGCAGATATCGTTATCTTCCTGCTTCGAGCAAACCTTGAACCAGCCTTGTGGCGGCTGCTGCTGTGCGGCTGCAGGCATCGTCGCAGAGGCAAGCAGGGCGAACGCGCCAGCAAATGCAGATGCGGCAGCGATTGTCTTCGTGCTGGTCATGATCAACAGTTTCCTTCCAAGGCTTTGATCTTCCGGTCTCTGGTTTGAGTCAGCGATAGACCGTCACTGATTTGAAAATGCGGCAACAGCGTGACCTCAGGGACTTATCATCCCAATCCGAGGGCCGTGTTACAACGACTTCTCGCATGAATCCAGATGGTCGACTGCATTCAGACAGCAAAATACGCCATATTTTTTGTTTTAATCTGCACTGTCGCGCGCCAGACACGCTCTTAATCCGCACAAACGCAAGGTTCATGCTAATTTCGCCACACGAATCGATACTAAGCTCACACTTATTTACAATGGACCTATCAAGTTGAACGGGGACGCGAGAAAGTTGACTGGATTGTTTGCTCTTTTCCGCAACACAGCTTTGGCAAGCCTGATTGGCATCTTTGCGAGCATTGCTTCAGCACAAGCGGAAAATAACGCTTCGCCCAATTATGCGCTTTCAATGCATGGCGACGTGGCCCTGCCCGCTGACTTTACGCATTTTCCTTATGCGAACCCGGATGCGCCCAAAGGCGGTGCGCTTAAAATGGGTGTGGTTGGTACATTTGATAGCCTCAATCCTTTTGTGCTCAAAAGTATGCGCACGACGGCCCGTGGTTTGTTCGGCGATCTCGACTTTGGCAATCTGCTCTATGAAACGCTCATGCAGCGCTCACGCGACGAGCCGTTCACGCTTTATGGACTGCTTGCCGAAAAAGTTGCCGTCGATCCAGAACGCAAATGGGTGGAATTTACGCTTAACCCGAAGGCCAAATGGTCCGACGGTGAGCCTGTCACCGTGGACGATGTCATCTTCACCTATGACATTCTGACCGAGAAAGGTCGCCCACCATACAACAATCGTATGAGCCGGATTGAAAAGATCGAGAAGACCGGTGAACGTTCGGTGCGCTTTGTCTTCAATGACAAGTCAGACCGCGAATTCCCGCTGCTGATTGCCGCAACCATGCCGGTACTTCCCAAACATGCAATTGATCCTGCGACTTTCGCCAATTCGACGCTTAAAGCGCCGGTCGGCAGCGGTCCTTATACCGTATCTGGCATACAGCCAGGCCAGCGCATCGTTTATAAACTGAACCCTGACTATTGGGGCAAGGACCTACCCGTTCGACGCGGCTTCGATAATTTCGAAACCCTGAGCATCGAATATTATCGAAACGAAACTGTCTTGTTTGAGTCCTTCAAGAAAGGACTGCTTGATGTATTTCTTGAAGGCAACCCGACACGCTGGGAAAAATTCTATGATTTCCCGGCAGTGACACAGGGAAAGGTCATCAAAGAGAACTTCGAGAAAGGCACACCAGCAAACATGCTGGGCTTTGTCTTCAACACACGGCGTCCGGTTTTCGAGGATCGCCGGGTGAGACAGGCGCTCGGACTGCTGTTTGATTTTGAATGGGCCAATCGCAATCTCTTTGCTGATCAGTACAACCGTTTGCAAAGCTTCTGGGAAGGCTCAGAGCTGTCATCCGTTGGCAAGCCTGCAAGCGCGCGCGAACGTGAGTTGCTGCAGCCGTTCCCCAATGCCGTTCGAAAGGACGTTCTGGACGGAACGTGGCACCCATCGACCACAGACGGGAGTGGTCATGATCGCGGACCGGCAAAGGCAGCCTACGAGCTTCTGATTGAGGCGGGTTTCTCTTTCGAGCAAGGCAAAGCGATCGATCCATCCGGCAAGCCTTTGCAATTTGAGATCATGACACGCTCAGCAGACGAGGAAAAAGTAGCGCTTGCCTATAAGCGCAATCTCGGGCGCCTTGGTATCAACGCCGAAATTCGCAGTGCAGACGATGCACAATATCAGCAGCGCCTGCAGACCTTTGATTATGACATGATCCTTGGCGCTTTGACTGGCTCGCTATCACCGGGCAACGAACAATGGCAGCGCTGGGGCTCAGCATCGCGCGAAGCTCAGGGCAGCTTCAATTATCCCGGCGTTGCCGATCCGGCGGTGGATGCCATGATCGAAGCAATGCTTGCGGCACGCAAACGTGAGGATTTCGTCAGCGCTGTACGCGCCCTCGACCGCATTCTCATATCCGGTGACTATTATATCCCGCTCTATTATCTGCCTTATCAGTGGGTAGCGCGCTGGGATCGGATCGGACATCCGGAAAAAACATCGCTGTATGGCTATCAGCTTCCCACATGGTGGCAGGTCGCCAAATAGCTTTAGTTGATAAGGCCGTAATTCACACTACATTTTAGAACTATAGAGATAAGCGAGCAGGAGAATACGTCTCCTGCTCGTCGAACGGAGCACCTTTATGACCGCAAGAAAAATCACCATCGATGTTGTTTCAGATGTCGTCTGCCCATGGTGCTTCCTTGGCCGCAAAAGGCTGGAACAGGCCCTTGCGCTGGCGCCGGAAATCGATGCCGAGGTCCGCTGGCGTCCTTATCAGCTTGACCCGTCTTTGCCAGCACAAGGCAAGGATCGTCAGGCCTATATGCGCGAAAAATTCGGCACAGGCTCGAAGATTGACGACATTCATAAGCAACTCACTGAGCTTGGCGAAGAGAACGATATCGTCTTCGATTTCGAGGCTATCACGCGGGCACCGAACACGCTTGATGCACATCGTCTGATCCATTGGGCCGCACAAGCTGGTCCGGGAAAGCAGGATAAGCTCGTCGGCACGTTGTTCTCGCTCTATTTCGAGCAGGGACAGGATATCGGCGACCATGACGTGCTCGTTGATGCCGCAGCAAGCATCGGCATGGAAGCGCCAGTCGTCGCCCGGCTTCTGCAAACGGATGCCGATAAGGCTACGATCCGTGAGGAAATCGACACCGCCAATCGTATCGGTGTGCGCGGCGTGCCCTGCTTCATTATCGATCAGAAATATGCCGTCATGGGCGCGCAGTCAGCGGCTGTTCTGGCTGATGCAATTCAGCAGACCGCGGAAGGCTTTGAACCAGGAATTTCTGAAGATCGCTGAAAACAGAACTATACAACAAAAAGCCCGCGCTCCATCCGGATGCGCGGGCTTTTTGCTTAAGTATCAAGTAAATACTTACATGCTTTCGTCGGATACGCGAACCAGAGTCCAGCATGGCTGCTTGGCAAATTCGAACTCCATGTATTCGCCATTGTCGGTGCCTTTGATAACGACAATCTTGTTACCATTCTCACCATCTTTGTACTCAGCCTGCCGTTTTCTTCCGGCCAGCGTTTCCACATCTGGCATCACCGGCCATTCAACGTCAGCAAGAGGAACTTGCCTGCTGACCTTCTTCGGCTCTGGGTCGGCTTCCATATCCATGCTCTCAAAGATGACTGTCTTTGCGGTAGAAGCTTCCTGAATCGCGATATCGTGGCTGAAATTCTTAACGAAATGCTCAATCTCCTGAGCCTTGCAATTAGGCGTAGTCAGAGCAAAAGCCGATTGAGAAACCAATACGAGTGCGGCAGCAGCGCAGGAAACGCGCAAAGCATTCTTAAGCATCAAAGTTTTCTCCGTTTTAAACTTCAGAGCCGGGGGATTGGCTCCGAACACTCAATGTTCAATCTCTGTGTATCTCAGCCACTAGCCGCGATTTTTGCAAGCTGAGTCATGATAACTGCCGAGCCGTTAAGCCGCTTTTCCGGGGTTGCCCAGTCGCGAATGAAAACGATGCTTTGGTCCGGTCTGATCTTGGCCATGGAGCCCTGCTCGCCGATCATCTTCACCAGCCCAACCGGGTTTGCAAAGGTTGCATTGCGGAACTGGATAACCACGCCCTTCGGACCGGCATCGAGCTTTTCGACATTGGCGCGACGGCACAGCGCCTTGATATAAACGATCTTGAGCAAGTGCTGCACTTCTTCCGGCATCGAGCCGAAACGATCGATCAGTTCCGCGCCGAAGGCGTCGATATCCTGCGGTTCTTCGAGATCGGCCAGACGACGATAGAGCCCAAGACGCAATTGCAGATCCGGCACATAGGCTTCCGGGATCATGACAGCTGTACCAATCGCAATCTGTGGCGACCACTGGCTGTCTTCAACCTCAATTGTGCCCTTGAGCGTCGCGACCGCCTCTTCCAGCATCTGTTGATACAGTTCGAAGCCGACTTCCTTGATGTGACCCGACTGCTCTTCGCCGAGCAGATTGCCCGCACCGCGAATATCCATGTCGTGGCTGGCAAGCTGGAAGCCTGCGCCAAGTGTATCGAGCGATTGCAGAACCTTAAGGCGACGTTCGGCAGTGGCGGTCAGTGTGCGTCCGGCAGGGAGTGTGAACAATGCAAATGCACGCTGCTTGGAGCGACCAACACGTCCGCGCAACTGATAAAGCTGCGACAGACCGAACATATCCGCACGATGCACGATCATCGTATTGGCCGTCGGAATATCAAGGCCGGATTCAACGATGGTCGTGGAGAGCAGCACATCATATTGCCCGTCATAGAAGGCATTCATAATGTCGTCGAGCATGCCCGGAGCCATCTGGCCATGAGCTACGGCAATTTTCAGCTCTGGGACATGCTCTTTGAGGAACTCCTCAATCTCCGTGAGATCGGCAATACGCGGGCAAACATAAAAACTCTGGCCGCCGCGATAGCGTTCGCGCAGCAATGTTTCACGGATTACAAGCGGATCGAAAGGGGAGACGAAAGTGCGCACGGCCATACGATCCACGGGCGGCGTCGTGATCAGCGAAAGCTCGCGCACACCTGTCAGAGCCAGCTGCAATGTGCGCGGGATTGGCGTTGCTGAAAGTGTCAGCACATGAATGTCCGACTTCAGTTCCTTCAGCCGTTCCTTGTGCTTAACCCCAAAATGCTGTTCCTCATCGATGATAAGCAAGCCAAGATTTTTGATCTTGATCGAATTGCCGAGCAGTGCATGAGTGCCCACAACAATATCGACGGTGCCGTCTTCTAGCCCCTTTTTGGTCGCCGCCAGCTCTTTTGTGCCCACAAGGCGTGAAGCGTGAGCCACATTGACCGGCAAACCATGGAAACGCGCGGAGAAAGTCTTGAAATGCTGGCGTGACAGAAGTGTCGTTGGCACGACCACCGCCACCTGAAAACCGCTCAAGGCAGCAACAAAAGCTGCGCGCAGTGCCACTTCCGTTTTGCCAAAACCGACGTCACCGCAGATCAGGCGATCCATCGGCTTGCCTGCCGCAAGATCATCCGTGATGGCATCAATCGCACGCAGCTGATCTTCGGTTTCATCATAAGGGAAGCGCGCGGCAAATTCGGCATAAAGCCCGTCGGGCGGTGTCATGGACGGCGCGCCGCGCATCTGCCGTTCAGCGGCAATCTGGATCAGATGCCCCGCAATCTCCAGCAAGCGCTTCTTGAGTTTGGCCTTGCGCATCTGCCATGCGCCGCCGCCAAGCTTATCAAGAACAGCTTCAGACCCTTCCGAGCCGAAGCGAGAAAGCAACTCAATATTTTCAACCGGCAGGAACAGACGATCATCGCCTGCGTAATGTATCTCCAGACAATCATGCGGCGCACCCGCCGCCGTGATCGTCTTAAGACCAATAAACCGCCCGATACCGTGATCGACGTGGACGACGATATCGCCCGCTGAGAGCGACGCCACTTCGGAAATGAAATCCTGATCGCGTTTGCGGCGCTTGGTGCGACGCACGAGACGGTCACCAAGAATATCCTGTTCGGCAACGACGACCAGATCGCCTGCATCAAAGCCGCTTTCGACCGCAAGAACGGCTGCTGTGATCTTGTCACGCGAAAGCGCCTTGACTGTCGAAAGGCGATCAACAGTTTCGATTTTCTCAAGGCCGTGCTCATCCAGCACCTGCAAGAGACGGTCGAGCGAGCCTTCAGACCATGCAGCAACCAGTACTTTTTTGCCAGCCCCGCGCAGATCGGCGATGTATTTCACCACCGCTTCAAAAAGGTTCACATCGGTCGCGGCACGTTCTTCCGCAAAGCTACGGCCCTTGTGCACATCGGCATGAACGACCGTCCGACCGGAGACTTCTGGTGTGCCAAATGGCGTAAGATCGATACGCAGACCCGTCGACGCGGCAACCGCTTCAACTTCCCTTGGTGTCAGATAAAGCGCTTCCGGCTTGACCGGCTTATAGGGAATGGCATCGCTGCCCGGCTCTTTACCTTCAGCCTGCCTGAGACGTGCCTCATAATGATCGACGACCATTGTATGGCGTTCGGTCAGCGCCTCATGCACCAGATGATCGAACACCACCGGCATATCGCCCGCATGGTCGAACACTGTTTCAAGATTGTCGTAGAACAGTGGCAGCCAGTGTTCCATACCGGCAAAGCGACGGCCTTCACTGATTGCCTGATACAGCGCATCATCGCGTTGTGGTGCGCCAAACATCGCCACATAGTTTTTGCGGAAGCGGCTGATCATATCCGGCGAAAGCGAAATTTCGCTCATTGGCTGGAGTACGAATTCCTTGCGCGCGCCTGTGGTGCGTTGTGACGCCGGATCAAAAGCACGGATTGTTTCCAGCGTATCGCCAAAGAAATCAAGACGCAGCGGTTCTTCTGAACCCGGCGCATAAAGATCAAGAATGCCCCCACGAACCGCATATTCGCCGATGTCACGTACAGTCGAGACACGCTCAAAACCGTTGCGTTCCAGCCGCACACCCAGATCATTCATATTGAGCTGGTTGCCGGGACGCGCCGAAATTACCTGCTCGGCAATTGCTGCCTGTGGCGGCAGCTTTTGCAAAATGGCATTCGCCGTTGTGATGATAACAGCTGGATGCGGCGACTTCTTCAGCGAAGCCAATGCGGCCAGTGCCGCAAGTCTGCGCGCCGATGCATCTGCTCCCGGCGACACGCGATCATAGGGCAGACAGTCCCAGGCCGGCAGATGCAGAACCGGCAGATCGGGCGAAACGAAATTCAGCACCTGCTCCAAATCGGCAATGCGCTGACCATCGCGGACGACATACAGAACAGGCCCGCGCTCACCGATCTCCTCGACCAGACGCGCAAGACAAAAGGCTTCGAAACCATCGGCAACGCCGTCGATTACGATATGCTTGCTGTTTTTGACGCCTGGACTGGTTTTAAGACCGAGTTTGCTGAATACGGGCATGGGACTTATTCTCAGAATTCTATGCGATCGCGGAAAGCGATAATGTCTCGAAACAAAGGTGTATCATATTCCTGTGGTGTTTCGCTTTCGCCTGTCACCCATTTCAGAAGATCGCGATCAAGAACTTCAAGAATCTGCTCAAACTCATCAAGCTGTGCATCGGTGAAGGCTGGGAGATACTGATCGGCATATTGCCCTAGGATCAGATCCATCTCGCGCATACCGCGATGCCAGGCGCGAAACAGAAGCTTGCGACGCCTTACATCAAGATTTTCTGCCGCAAGTGTGCTGCCAGTCATTGTTTGAGCGCTCCATTAACAAAATATGCTGCCGGTATATAGCATCTACGGCGCAAGTGGGAACCCATTTAGGCAACAAGAACAAAAATAGTACAAAATCATTTCAAAGGCTTGCGCAGAAAAGCAAAGCAGTTAATGCTCGCCGCCATGCGTCCGTCTGTGCTTGATCCGTTTTTCGCTTCCGTCCGCTCGCTTTCCGGCATTGGCCCGAAAGTGGCTGCCTTGCTTGGTAAACTTTTGGGCACTGATATTCCCGGTGCGGAGCCGAGAGTTGGCCAGCTTCTCTTTCTGCCACCGCATAGTGTGATCGACCGGCGCAACCGTCCCGGCGTCGCTTTTGCGCAGGAAGGCGCGATCGTTACACTGGAAGTGATGATCGATCAGCATCAGCCTGCCCCGCGTGGGAGAGGCAACGTTCCGCATCGCGTCATTGCCCATGACGATACCGGTGAAATCATTCTCACCTTCTTTCATGCGCAATTGCCATGGCTTGAAAAGATGTTGCCCGAAGGCGAAACCGTCATCGTTTCCGGCAAGGTCGAATGGTTCAACGGACGCGCCTCGATGGTGCATCCCGATTATATTGCGAGCCTCGAAGATGCGGCTAATCTGCCGATGGTTGAGCCAGTCTATCCGCTGACGGCTGGCCTTTCGTCCAAGACCCTTGGCCGCGCAATGAAAGAAGCGCTGACCCGCGTGCCGGTGCTACCCGAATGGATAGACGGGCCGCTGATCACGCGTGAGCGTTTTGCTTCATTCAAAGATGCGCTCGATACAATGCATCTGCCGGAAGACCCGAGCGATATTGCACTTGAAAGCATCACGCGTCGCAGGCTTGCTTATGACGAGTTTCTAGCTGGTCAACTGGCTTTGGCGCTGGTGCGCGCCAAAACGCGCCGCCTTTCGGGTCGTCCACTGGAAGGCAATGGACGTATTGTTGCAGAAATCATGCGCCACCTGCCTTATCAACTGACCAAGGGGCAGGATCAGGCGGTGCGCGAAATCATCGCCGATCTTAAATCACCGGATCGAATGCTGCGGCTTTTGCAGGGCGACGTGGGCTCCGGCAAGACGGTCGTGGGCCTGCTTTCTATGGCACATGCAGCTGAGTCTGGAGGGCAATCGGCCCTTATGGCGCCGACAGAAGTTCTGGCGCGACAGCATTTTGCAACGATTGCACCTCTGGCTGAAAAAGTCGGTCTGAAAGTGGCTCTTCTCACAGGTCGCGATAAGGGCAAAGAGCGTAATGCTATTCTTGACGGCCTGAAAAGCGGTGACATCGATATCATCATCGGCACGCATGCTCTTTTTCAGGAGAAGGTCGAATATCACGATCTGGTCTTCGTTATCATCGATGAACAACATCGTTTCGGTGTGCATCAGCGTCTGATGCTGACCGCCAAGGGCACTGCTCCCGATATGCTGGTCATGACAGCAACACCCATCCCACGCACGCTCGTGTTGACGGCCTTTGGCGATATGGATGTTTCCAAGCTCACAGAAAAGCCAGCCGGACGTCAAAAGATCACCACGGCAATTCTGCCCATGGAGCGGATGAACGAACTCGTTGAGCGCATCCATAAAGCGGTGAGCGAAGGACAGAAGATCTACTGGATCTGCCCATTGGTGGAAGAATCAGAACTCGTTGAACTGACCTCCGCCGAGGAACGATTTGAATCGCTCAAACCTGTTTTTGGCAACAAGATCGGGCTCATTCACGGTCGCATGAATGGCGCGGAAAAAGATGAAGCCATGCGCGCCTTTAAGCAGGGCGAAACACGGCTTCTGGTGGCAACGACCGTCATTGAAGTCGGCGTCGACGTGCCGGATGCAACGATCATCGTCATCGAACATGCCGAGCGTTTCGGTCTCTCGCAATTGCATCAGTTACGTGGACGCGTTGGCCGTGGCGACAAGCCTTCCACTTGCCTGCTGCTCTATAAAGGCCCGTTGGGAGAAATCGGTCAGGCACGTCTTAAGGTGATGCGCGAAACGGAAGATGGCTTTCGTATTGCCGAAGAAGATTTGAAGCTACGCGGCGAAGGCGAACTGCTCGGCACAAGACAATCCGGCACGCCAGGTTTTCGGCTTGCTTCCATTGAAGCTCATGGCGATCTTCTGGAAATAGCGCGCAAAGATGCCCGTTATATTCTGGCAAGCGACCCGGATCTTGAAGGCGAACGCGGGCAAGCGCTGCGCGTGCTTCTCTATCTTTTCGGTCGCGATGAAGCGATCCGCCTGCTTCGAGCAGGATAATGGAAACAGAAATGGCCGCATTGCTGCGGCCATTTCTATTCATCTATTAAAGCCTATCTATAAAAGACTGTTTTTCCTTTACTCTACAGTCACCGACTTCGCGAGATTGCGCGGCTGATCGACGTCCGTACCCATCAGAATAGCGGTATGATAAGCGAGCATCTGGATCGGCAGAGCATAGACCAGCGGCGTGATGAACTCTGGTACGTCAGGCAGAACGATGGTTGCCATCGTATCAAGACTTGCAGCTGCCGCGCCCTTCTTGTCGGTGATCAGAATGATACGACCGCCGCGTGCTGCGACTTCCTGCATATTAGAAACGGTCTTCTCATATAGACGATCCGACGGTGCAATGACGATAACCGGCATGGTCTCATCAATGAGTGCAATCGGGCCGTGCTTCAGCTCACCGGCGGCGTAACCTTCAGCATGAATATAGGAAATTTCCTTGAGCTTCAGCGCACCTTCCATAGCCAGTGGGAAAGATGTTCCACGACCGAGATAAAGGACGTGGTTGACCTTGGCCAGCTCATGGCAAACGGCAGCAATCTGATCTTCAAGCTTCAATACCTGATTGATGAAACGCGGTGCTTCGGAAAGCTGACGCACCAGTTCCTGTTCACGCTTGTCATCAATCGCACCGCGTGCTTTTGCAGCGGCAATGACCAGCGATGCCATGGTCGAAAGCTGACAGGTAAAAGCCTTGGTCGATGCAACACCGATTTCAGGGCCGGCAAGTGTCGGGAACACGGCATCCGATTCACGGGCAATGGTCGAGCCGGTGACATTGACAACAGAGGCGATCTTCAGACCCTGCGATTTGCAATAACGCAGCGAAGCAAGCGTATCGGCGGTTTCGCCAGACTGCGAAACGAACATCGCCAGAGAATCTTTCGAGAGCGGCATTTCGCGATAGCGGAATTCCGAGGCGATATCACTGTCGACCGGCAGACGTGCGATCTGCTCAAACCAATATTTGCCGACCGATGCTGCATAAAAGGCGGTGCCACAAGCAGAAATCGTCAGACGGTCGACTTTGCTGAAATCAATACCGACTGCTTCTTCACGGACTTTGCCAGTGGTGAAATCAAGATAGTTTGCAAGCGTATGGGAAATAACTTCCGGCTGCTCGAACATCTCTTTCTGCATAAAGTGACGATGATTGCCCTTCGAGACCAGCATATTGGCAGTCTGCGACTTCTGGATCGCGCGCTCAACCTCAAGATTGTTCTCGTCATAGACGGTCACGCCCTTGCGGGTCAGCACAGCCCAATCGCCATCTTCAAGATAAGCGATTGTGTCAGTGAAGGGCGACAACGCGATGGCGTCGGAGCCAAGAAACATTTCGCCTTCGCCGTAGCCGACAGCCAGCGGTGGCCCCTGACGCGCACCGATTAATGTTTCTTCATCGCCTTCAAACAGGAATGCGAGTGCAAAAGCACCCTGCAACAATGGCAAGCTATCGCGCACGGCTTCCACAGGCGACTTGCCCTTTTCCAGCTCACGCGTCACGAGATGCGCGACTGCTTCGGTGTCGGTTTCTGTCTCGAACTTGCGGCCTTCCGCTTCGAGCATGGCACGCAGTTCGGCAAAGTTTTCGATAATACCGTTATGCACCACAGCCAGACGGGTGGTGATATGCGGGTGTGCGTTGCGCTCAACCGGCTTGCCATGTGTTGCCCAGCGGGTGTGGCCGATGCCAATCACGCCCGGAAGTGGCTCGCCTGCAAGACGCTTTTCCAGATTGACAAGCTTGCCCTCGGCACGGCGGCGAGCAAGCTTTCCATCGAGCAGCGTGGCGATACCGGCAGAATCATAGCCACGATATTCAAGTCGCTTCAGCGCATCGACCAGACGCGGTGCGACTTCGTCATTGCCGATAATGCCGATAATTCCACACATAAGGTGCTCCAAATCCGAGATTCACGCATATAGCTGCGATTTATAGAGTCTAACGTAGAACGGCAACCCAAGGGACCACCGTTCCATTAATCCGTTGGTCGTTTATTTCAAAGAGGTTTTAGCCGCTTTGATGGCAGCATACTTCTCCCGCAGGATCTTTCCCCGGCCTTCTTTGGTTTCCTGTCGGGCACGGCCAAAGGCCAACGCATCTGCCGGCACATTATCTGTGATCGTGCTGCCTGAAGCGATATAGCCATTATCGCCAATTTCGACCGGCGCCACGAGCGAACTGTTGGAGCCTACGAACGCGTTTTCACCAATTACAGTCTTGTATTTGTTGTAGCCATCGTAGTTGCAGGTAATCGTGCCTGCACCGATATTGCTTGATGCTCCGACAATCGCATCCCCGATATAACTAAGGTGATTGATCTTGGCGCCCTTGCCGACCTCAGCATTTTTCACTTCGCAGAAATTTCCGACCTTAGACTTTTCACCAAGATTTGCGCCGGGACGCAAACGTGCGAACGGCCCGATTTCGGCTTTCTCGCCAATTTTTGCGCCTTCAATATGCGAGAAAGCGTGGATCAACGCACCCGATGCAACATGAACCTTAGGCCCAAAGAATACATTTGGCTCGATTATAACATCCGCTTCGATCAATGTGTCATGGCTGAAAAACACCGTTTCAGGTGCAATCAGCGTCACACCTGTCAGCATCATGTCCTGACGCTTGCGGTTCTGCCAGATGCTCTCTGCCTCTGCCAGTTCCGCGCGATTGTTGATGCCGATCACATTGTCCACTGGCACTTCGATGGCAGTGACGTTCAGCCCCTTGTCATGAGCGATAGACACGATATCGGTGAGGTAATACTCGCCTTTGGCATTGTCATTACCGACAGCATCGAGCAAAGCAAGCGCGTGGGCACCGCGCACAGCCATCAGACCACCATTGCAGAAACCAATCTTTTTCTGCTCAGGGGTGGCTTCCTTTTCCTCAACAATAGCAACCAATTGATCGTCCTCTTCAATGAGGCGACCATAACCGTGCGGATTCACCGGACGGAAACCAATCACAACCACGTCGGCGCCATGAGCCAATTTTTCACGGGCGACCAGAAGGGATTGGGCTTCGATCAATGGTGTGTCCCCGAAGACAATCAGCAGATCATCATAACCGCGCGCGATGGCTTCGCGTGCCGCAAGAACCGCGTGGGCTGTACCAAGACGTTCTTTCTGCTCAAAAGCTGAAACAGCGTCAGCGACCTTTTCAACAGCACCGCGTACTTCATCTGCACCGCGCCCGACGACCAGCGCCACATCGCTCTTGCCGGTGCCCTGAACGGCTTTCACCACATGACAAACCAGTGGAAGCCCTGCCACCTGATGCAGCACCTTTGGCAAGCTTGATTTCATACGCGTGCCTTCGCCAGCGGCAAGCACGATGGAAAGGCAGGTACGGTCTGTCATAATATCGTCCAGAAACATTGAAGGCTCATCTGCTCATAGCATCAAAGCGTATATGGAAACTTACGGATTGCTCAGCCTAATCGGCCTAACGCAGGGAAGGTCTCAAGCAGCCAGAATGAAAACGACTGCATGCCGCCGGTAAGGAAGAGGACGCCGGCAATAACGAGAAGCGCCCCCATTGCCTTTTCGACTTTGCCAAGATGAACGCGGAACTTAGACAGAAACCGCATGAATGCGCCCGAAAAAAGGGCCGCGATCAAAAACGGAATTCCCAAGCCTAGCGAATAAACGGCTAAAAGTGCGGCCCCCTCACCCACCGTGCTGCTGCCGCCCGCCAATGTGAGAATTGGTCCGAGAACCGGCCCGATACAAGGAGTCCAGCCGAATGCAAAGGCCAGGCCCATCACATAAGCCCCAAGCGGTGACGCAGGTGCATTGCGTGCCTGAAACCGGGCTTCGCGAGACAAGAACGAGAAACGCAATATGCCAAGGAAGTTGAGGCCCATCAAAATGATGACGACCCCAGCCACCATGGCGATTTCCTGCTGCCACATGCGCAAGAATGCGCCAATCGACGAAGCACCCGCGCCAAGCGCTACAAAAACTGTGGTAAAGCCAAGCACAAATGAGATCGCGGCCAATGCCAGCGAGCGACGCTGCAAGGAAGCGGCGGCAACGCGTGATTCCTTTTCGGCGCGAAAATCTTCAACACTTACACCCGCCATATAACATAGATAAGGCGGAACCAGCGGCAGAACGCAGGGTGATAAGAACGACAGCGCACCCGCACCGGCAGCCGTCAGATAAGAAACACTGAGCACCAAAACCTCATTTTTTCACATAGAGCAGTTCTTACCTGAACCAGACAAGCTGTTCTATTGAATTGTTTTTGAGCAAATTACGAAAAAAATATCAAATTTTCCGACGTCACTCAAAATGCTTGCGGCCAAACCAGTTTGCTGGCCTTATAGCCTAACTTCGACATTACTTTGAAACTTTTCAATGCCGCATCTCACTCGAACATAAGTTCGCCCTAAATCAGGATCATTTGCGCAATTTTAGATTGCTCCAACTGGACGACGCTCCGATGAGCTTAATTGATAACGAAGAACCTTCTTCAGTATCCACCAGACAGAATAAGTCTTTCGGATTTCTGAAACGATACCAGCATTTTCTGTTCCCCATAGCGGGCATCGCCATCGCCCTTTTAGCAATCTACGTTCTGGAAAATCTGCTCCAGAATACCTCACGCAAGGATACGCTTGAGGCCCTTCATGCCATTTCGTGGACGACCATTGGGCTCGCCGTATTTTTCACGATGCTGAGCTATGCAGCCGTGGCGCTGTATGACGTGGTTGCGGTGGACACAATAGCGCCCAATCAAATTCCGCGCCGCATCGCAGCAATAGCAGGTGCGGCTGGCTATGCAATTTCCAATGCGATTGGCTTTTCTCTTCTGACCGGTGGCGCGCTTCGTTATCGCATCTATGCGGCTGAAGGCATCAGCCTTGCAGATATCGGAAAAATCGTTGGCACTTCCTGGTTTGCGATCTGGTTTGCGCTCATCATCATGGTAGGAGCCGCACTCCTTATCGACCCACAGGACGTACCGTGGATTTCCACGATCGACTCCCGCATCGATATTGTCGCTGGCATCATCATTCTGGGTGGCATCAGCTGGCTGATCTACTGGCTTTCGCATGGCGAGCGCACACTGCGCGTTGGATCGCTGAGCCTGCGTCTGCCTAACTCCAAAGGTGCCATTACACAGATTTTTGCGGGCCTTGTCGATGTCGGCGCTGCTGCTGCAACGCTCTATGTGCTGATGCCTCAGGATGCCGTACCAAGCTTTGCAGTCTTCGCGCTCGTCTATGTCATCGCCATTGTGCTCGGCATCGCCAGCCATGCTCCGGGTGGGCTTGGCGCTTTTGAAGCGACGATTATTGCTGGCCTCGGCATCGGAGGACACCCCGATGCTATCGCGGCTCTCCTTGCCTATCGCGTGATCTATACGGTCATGCCGCTTGTGGTCGCCACAGCAGGCATCCTGATATGGGAAATCATGCGACGCAGGCACATGCTGGGACGGCAGGCCAAGTTTGCCAAACGTCTCGTTGAGCCTCTGATACCGGGACTTTCCGCCAGTATTATCTTCCTTGGTGGCATTATTCTTCTGATATCTGGCGCAACGCCAGATATGCGATACCGCGTAGAAATTCTTTCCGACATCGTGCCAGAGTTTCTCGTCGAAACATCGCATCTCGCAGCAAGTCTCGTGGGCGTTGCCCTGCTCATCGTTGCGCGTGGCCTGTTCAAACGGCTGGAGCGCGCATGGATTGCTGCCCTCATTCTTCTGCTTTTCGGTGCAGTTTTCTCGCTCACAAAAGGCCTCGACTGGGAAGAAGCGACAATTCTCTGCATCTTTGCCTTTGCTCTATGGGGCTTTCGCGACTCCTTCTATCGTCGTCCGATTTCTGGCCCGTTTGAACTGAGCTGGAGCTGGATCACATCGGTCGGCACCACCGTTATCGTTTCCACATGGCTGGGCTTCTTCGTTTATCGCCATGTTGAATATTCCAACAATCTCTGGTGGGATTTTGCATGGAATGCCAATGCGCCGCGCTTCCTGCGTGCGACCGTTCTGGTCTTCGCAGTTGTAGCGGCAGTTGGCCTCCATTCGATCATCAACCGGCACAGCCAGCGCAAGCGTAAACGCGATTACTCCATTCCTGAGGCTGTTCCTGCGCTTGTCGCTGCCTGCCCGCATACGGATGCAGCGCTTGCAATGCTGGGCGACAAGCAATTCCTGCTCTCACCTGATAACAACGCGTTCATTATGTATGCCCAATCCGGTGGCAGTCTGATCGCCTTGGGTGAACCAATCGGAGACAAAAAAGCTGCCAGGGAACTTGCATGGTCGTTCCACGGCCTTGCTGACAAAATGGCATTGCGCACGGTGTTTTATGGCGTTGGACCTGAAAGCCTGCCGCTGTTTCTGGATATGGGCCTTGTAGCGCTGAAACTCGGTGAAGTGGCGCGCGTCGATCTTGCTGATTTCTCGCTTGAAGGCCCTCGCCGCCAGCCATTCCGTTATGCCGACCGCAAGGTCGACAAGGATGGACTGACCTTTGAAGTCATCGACGTGAAGGATGTAGCGCCACTCGTCCCTCGCTTGCAAGAAATCTCCGATGCATGGCTCGACCATAAATCCGGCAGCGAGAAAGGCTTTTCTCTCGGCTATTTCGACGAAGATTACATGAAGCGCTTCGACGTTGCCGTGATGAAAAAGGATGGCGAGATTGTCGCCTTCGCCAATTTGTGGCGTGGGGCCGACAAATACGAAATCACCGTCGACCTGATGCGTTATATGCCCAATGTGCATAAGCTTTTGATGGATGCGCTTTTTGCCAAATTGCTTATGTATAGTAAGGATCAAGGCTATAAATGGTTCAATCTGGGTGCGGCACCGCTCTCCGGCCTGAACCGCAGCAGACTTGCTTCACGCTGGAACCGCTTCGGTTCATTCATCTATCGCCGCGGTGCGGACCTCTATCATTTCGACGGCCTCAAGGCTTTCAAAGAGAAGTTCGACCCGATCTGGACGCCGCATTATATGGTTTGCCCCGGTGGGCTGGAAACACCGCGTGCCCTTATCGATGCCACAACACTGATCAATGGTAGCCCTCTGGAGTTCATCCGCAAATGAAGAAGCGACGCATTCTTTTAACTGTTCTCGGGTTGGCACTGATCGGAGGTGCTGGTGCCTATGCAGCCCTTCACCCCGGCAAAATTGCACGTCAATGGGCACAGTTCTTCAACGCGGACGAACCTGTGATTCACGCGAGCGCCGAACGACTTTCAAACATTCCAGTCTATATGCCGAAGGGCGATCCGGTCGGGCTTGCCATTCTGCTCAGTGATGAAAACGGCATCGGTGACAAAGAACGCAGCTATATGGATGCGATGCTTGCGCGAAACATAATCGTTTTGCCCGTCGAGCTTGGTCCGTGGCGGGCGGCGCTCGATAAAGAGGACGGCGAGTGCAACTATCTCGACTCTGATTTTGAAGCCATCGCCAAGGAAGCACTGCGCGGACTTGATCTTGATGTTTACTTTCATCCGGTCGTAACCGGCATTGGTCAGGGCGCAACGATTGCCTATGCAGCCGCATCAGATTCGCCTGCTGCGACCATTGCAGGCGCCATTGTTTTGGATCCTACGCCTGCAAAAACGCGCCTGCCTTCCTGCACAGAAGCAGCTGAAGCCACCAAAACACCTGATGGCGGCTTCACCTACGGTTTTGACGTAAATATGCCCGCTCCGACACTTGTGATTGGGCCAACTGGCTCGCCGGTGAATAACCCGGTTGACGCACGTCAGAAGAAGATTGCCGTATTGCAATCAGGCCCCGACTTTCCCGCACGCATGAAGATGGCAGTCGATAACGTCGTCGCTATGGCCGATCTGGACGCCAAGAACGAAGCGTTACCTATCGTCGACCTTCCTGCCAAGGGCGGCAAGAGCGATATGGTCGCCGTGTTCTATTCAGGTGATGGCGGTTGGCGCGATCTCGATAAATCAATCGGTGAATGGCTGCAAGCTCATGGCGTTCATGTGATCGGCGTCGACTCTTTGCGCTATTTTTGGTCCGAACGCACGCCTGAAGAAATCGCTCGGGACACAACAGCGATGATCGAGAAGGCCGATCCAACGGGCAAGCTGCCAGTTGCCGTTCTCGGCTATTCTTTCGGGGCAGATACCTTCCCGTTTGCATGGAAATATCTTGATCCGGCGCTTCAGGACCGCACGAAGATGGTTGGGCTTCTCGGCGTTGAAACCACCACGACATTCCAGGTCTCTATTGAAGGCTGGCTGGGTATGAATGGAGACAAGGACGTTGTACCGGCTATCACGACGATCCCGCTTGATCGCGTTGTCTGCGTCTATGGCGAAGAAGAAGAAGATACAGCCTGCACGGCAGCTGAGCTTAAAGGTGCCGATTTGATGAAGCTGTCCGGCGGGCATCATTTCGATGAAAACTATGAGCCGATAGCCGCAGCTTTGCTTGATAAGATGCGCGCCCGCGCAGGTTTGCCACCGCGCCCTGCCAGCTAGAGCGCATCCCGAAAAGTGTGAAACGGTTTTCGGACAAAGATGCGCGTTAAAACAAATATTTAGAGTGCCGATCTGATCCAATCAGATCGAAACGCGTTCTAAAAAACGAAATTGGCACCGACGGAGAATGTCGGTGCCATTTTTACTCACGCTTTCACAATCCTCGTTCTGCCCAATTTCCAGCGGGCAAGATCAATCAGCAAAAATGCGATCAGGCTCAAACCGATCATCGGCAGAGCCCAACCAATCACAGCTGCAATCAGAACCACCGAAAGCTTCTGCGGTATGCGGAGATAGAGCCAGCTTTGAATCAGGGTTCGCGGCATGGAGCCAGCAGGTGGGCGAATAGCAAAGAGCCTCGGATCTTCCCCTATATAATCGCCAGCGGCCTTAACCTGATCGGCCAAAGGCTGTGCAGTGCCCAGGGACGATGTGCACAATTGATCGCGATAGATCATATCTTCGAGTTGTGGCGTCAGCACATAAAGCGTGCCTGTGATCGCCGCGATCAGAATGAATGGGCCGACGAAAAGCCCAACATAGAAGTGAAGCCTTGTGATGAAGGCCTTTAAACTTGAACCGGAAGCGCGTGTTATCTCGGCAGGCCCGTTCTTCGATTGAGCTTTTGGCAATATGGCATCAGTCATAGCTGCACCTCATTTTGTGCAGCACTTTCGGTTAGATAAAAAGAAAACATTGGCATCTCCAGCCAGTGTGAAACAGCCGGACGGTACGCAACCGCGCATCATTTAAAGTATTTGTTTTGATGCGCATCTTATCCGAAAACCGCTTCACGCTTTTCGGAGTGCGCTCTGGAATGCGCGCAAGCTACATAACGCCGGAATTGATTCATGCATCAGCTGAAAATTCAGGCGGGCCTCTGGGGAGATAGGTTTCGGCCAGAAAATCAGGTGGGCCGTGAACCACAAGCCGCACGACAAGATAACGGGCAACAAATACTGCGTGGTAGGCAAACGACAGCGCTTGAGCGGTAAGGCCAACACCGAAGGCGCAAGCTGCCTGACAAAGTGTCGAACAGCAGGAACGCGCAAGCTCCTTGAGCGGAGCCTCATCGTCATTGGCTTGATCTTCATGGATCGAACAGATGACCGAAGTTTGGCCATTGGACCACGCGACCATCGAGGCTTGCGCGTAAGAGGTTATGATTCCCTGTGAATAGCCCCTAGATTTGTAGACACCTTCTTTCCTAATTTTGAGGCAAGAAGGGCATCATGAGCAAATCGAATTTCAGCGAAGAATTTAAGCGCGACGCTGTGCGTCAGATCACGGAGCGAGGTTATCCTGTCGCGGAGGTCTCGCAGCGTCTGGGCGTCAGCCAGCATTCCCTTTACGAATGGAAGAAGAAGTTTTCTGCGTCTAGCGCCAAAGGCAATGACGAGGCCGAGGAGATCAGGCGACTGAAGAAGGAACTGGCTCGCGTCACCGAGGAGCGAGATATCCTAAAAAAGCGGCCGCGTATTTCGCCAGGGATGCAAAGTGAAGTACGCGTTCATTGTCCCGCATCGCTTGCAGTTTTCTGTGCGGACGGTGTGCCGCCTCCTGCGGGTTCATCCCAGTGGGTTTTATATCTGGCTGAAGAACCCGCTGAGCAAGCGGGCCAGTGAGGACAAGCGACAGACCGATCTGCTCTTTAAAGCATGGGAAGAGAGCGGCAAGGTCTACGGCTATCGAAAGCTGCACGACGATCTTCTCGACCAAGGCGAGATGTGCTGCCCGAACCGGGTCGCACGCCTGACACGCATTGCCGGGATAAAGGCGCAGATTGGCTACAAACGCCGTCCCGGCATCTATGGCGGCAGGCCTGCCATCGTCGTAGATAATGCGCTCGACCGGCAGTTCGACGTCGAGGCTCCAGACACGGCGTGGGTCACGGACATCACCTATATCCGAACCTGTGAGGGCTTCGCCTATCTCGCGGTCGTCATCGATCTCTACTCCCGTCGTGTCATCGGCTGGGCGATGCAGAGCCGCCAAACCATGGACGTCGTACTGCAGGCCCTGCTTATGGCGGTGTGGCGACGCAAACCGAAAGACAAGGTGCTGATCCACTCGGATCAGGGCTCACAATTCACCAGTATGGACTGGGCCTCGTTCCTCAAGCACCACAACCTGGTTCACTCGATGAGTCGTCGGGGCAACTGCCATGACAACGTGGTGGCAGAGAGCTTCTTCAACCTGCTGAAGCGAGAGCGGATACGCCGCAAGGTCTACCGTTCACGCGATGAAGCTCGTCTGGACGTGTTCGACTACATAGAAATGTTCTACAACCCAAAACGCAAACACGTCAGGAACGGGATGCTGTCGCCAGTCGAGTTCGAGAAGCAGCAGAAAATCTAACCCGAGGGTGTCTACGAAACTCCGGGCTATTCAAGATGCCAAGAATTATGAGGGCGTGGAATGATCTGGAAAAGCAGATCGCACAAGATGCTGTGGATCATTTTAGACAGGTCTTGGCGGATGGACTGGCTAAAAGGAAGATGAATTTTACTGACTTAGCTGCGGTCTTAGGTGTATCGAATACCCATGCGAGCCAGCTTGTTAGTAAAGACACCAATCCCTCTATGCGTTACACCGCATTAGTTCTTCACCGACTGGGTTATAAGCTGGAATCAAAAAAATTAAATCCCGGCGCGATAAGTGATCTACATAGGAGGCCCAAATTCAACCAGGTGCGTTGCATTGATACCAATTGTAACGTGATATCTGCAGGGTTGGATTTCTCGATAACTCCTATATAAACGCTGTTGGCATAAGCTGATTAGTTATGCTACTTGTACAGTCCTTATGTGACGTGGAAGATCTGAGTGGCTATATATCGGCTCGTGCCAATACTCTGACAAATTGAACCAGTATGGTTTTAATTTAAACTGGGTTGTTAATGACTATATTCTATGATGATTTAATAGTTTCATTGTCATTTTCCGTTCTTTCTCTTGTGATTCTCGCGATCGCATGCATTATACACAAACGATAACACAACTGTGAGATTAACTATTATCGAATTAAGAGCTACCTTTCGATCGATTAAAAAACATAATTTGGCTAACAGTTTCAATCTGTCACCCAAAAGCCAAAATTTGGCATAAAATACTTGACTACAGAAGAAGAGACTGGATGAATAAAGATGATTAAATCGATTATTTTCAACAACGCTTTTCCAGTTGCCTTGGTAGGATATTATATATCATTGCTCCTCAATTTCAGCCAAACAGAACGTATGACGATTGACCTACGACCAAGACATCAGCGCATCATTAGCCTGCTGGTGACGTTGTCTCCAGTCGGCCTGGCAATAAGTGCCGTTCTTGGCATAATCGTCGTTATTGCACGCCTTATCCAATTACCGTCATAAGTACTGGCGAACTGCGTGTGCCAGTAAACTTTCAATCGGACCCATACAGATCTCGCGTATAAACCTTCTCAGCTACATCCCTAATAT
>NZ_NNRL01000148.1 GCF_002252505.1 Brucella grignonensis
GAATACAGCAACCCAAAACCGCTGGAGCGAACTCAAAACTGGATAAAACTTGGGGCAACGTCACGATCCCTATTGGAACTTCCGAGGGTCGCACGCGCGCAAGCTGAGGCATCAGGGCATTATGTGAGCAGTGTTTTCCTGCAGGATCAAATTGAAAGTTTTGCTCCGGTGGCGTGAACTAAGGGTCGTACTGAGACCTGATAGCGAAATCGCCCATCCGGAACGAACAATTAGTATTTTCATCAAGAAGGAAGCTACAGGGGTCGCAATCGTATTGAGTGTATGTTCCGTATGCTCAAACAGTTTCGACGGATCGCAACCTGATACGATAAGACTGGCAAATTCTTCGAGACATTCCGGTTATTCGCAGTAGCACACATTTGGCTGTCATACTTTATCAACAGAAGCTTCAACCATAGGGGCAGGCTGTTTACCTATTTCCCGCCACACCTCGGACAGATAAGCCGCGTCGACCGCATATACGAATTTACGCGCGTTACCTATTGCCAGCTTAATGAATACTCCTAGGGTTTGCCCAGTCGACCAGAAGAAAATTGATCCGGAACCCGCAGCGAACGCTCGCCCATGAGGAGCCTAATGTCAAAAATGGCTGGAGGACTTGACGGAGTTGGTTTCGCAGCATATTTATACAGAAAACAGTATAGTTATTGAGATGCGAAAAATGACAGAGAAGCTCGAATACACTAATATTTTCGAGTCGATCACGGAAGATGCTTCGCTTGCCGCTGATCTGCAGTTCAGATCTGATTTGCTAATGACCTTGATCGACTTATTCGATGATAAAGGCTGGAAACAGACTCAGATAGCGGAAGCCTTGGATATTCCCCAACCGCGTGTTAGCGAACTGTTGCGTGGAAAGATCAATTTGTTCTCATCAGACCGCTTGATTGGTTATCTGGCGAAACTTGGATACCGGCTAAGGCCATTGATGACAGCCGATCACAAAGTTATTTGTGAAGTGGAAATGGAGGCGGCTTAACTGCCTCCACGATCATTTTTTTACGCCTTTTTTTGCAGTCTTATCCGCTTCACGTATGATTTTCATCATTTCTTTGTAGCGTGCTTTCACCGTGGACATTGCGGCCCGATCGACACCATTAGTCGTTTTAGTGAAGGCATGCAGTACGTAGACGGTGTCATTGTACTTAGCGCAATACATCACTCTATAGGCCGGGGAACCATTTTCAATTAGTTCAATGACCCCCGGACCGACCGATTGCAAAGGCTTGAAATCGGATCTGGGCTCTTTTCCAGCAGCAACGAAATTCAGATCGTTGAGAAAAGCTGTTGCAATGTCTTTTGGTAGATTCTGGACTGCTTTTTTAGTTGCGTTGTTTATGTATGATATTTTTTCGTGTCATTCGCTCTCTTAATTTCTGACATAAGTCTCCTATCTCCTGCCCACCATGGACAGGACTGGTGTTTGTCGGCTTCTTTTTTCGAAGAAATCCGAACGCTAAGGGGTATAAGGCAACTCGGAGCGGTTGCAAGTCCGTTATCTTGCCCTACTACGTCGGCCGATGCGGACTTACTCTGAGTTCCAGTTTTGGGAGGGATAGCGAGGAAAGTCTTTCGTCCCCTTTGAAAAGATGTGTCCCGGGATGTGTAAGCCAAACTCAATCGCTACTTTTCTTCAAAATAGCGATTTTTTCATGAATCGGACAAATCAAACGCAACGAAATGCCCATACCAGGGCGCAGGGGGACAAACCAAGGCGGCGTTTACAATTTCCAGAAAAGCAGCGGTGCACGAATAAGTGTAATTTTTGACGTTTACGGAAACGTCAAAGTGCGCTAGTTTTGCCCCGGATTTGGGCTCTGGTCTTCAAAAAATGAGAAGCTAGATGTCTGAAAATGGCAAAAATGGCTGGTTTTTCGAGTTTTAGAACCCATTTTTGTCAGTAAGGATATGCTGTCATGCATTTGAGTGCTTCATGTGACAGACATGTCAAAACACAGGTGGGAGCCTGTTCCGCTTCGTGCGGGATTGAGCGGGTTATTGATTTGGAGGATTTCTATGCCGAGCTATCGCGCGCCAGTTGAGGATACGAATTTCGTTCTCAATGACGTTCTGAATTATCAGCGCTACAACAATCTGCCGGGCTTTGCCGACGCGTCGCCCGATGTCGTCGAGGCAATCCTGTCTGAAGGCGCGAAGCTTGCCGAGGGCACCCTGTTTCCGGTCAACCAGACCGCTGATCGCGAAGGCTGCAAGCGTCATTCGGACGGTTCGGTGACGACGCCGAAAGGCTACAAGCAGGCTTATGATCTCTATCGCGAAGGCGGCTGGCTCGGCCTCGCCGTGCCGGAGCAATATGGCGGGCAGGGACTTCCTTATCTGCTGCATACGGCTGTCGGCGAATATATGTCGTCAGCCAATATGGCGCTCACCATGTATCCGGGCCTGACGCAGGGTGCGATTGCCGCGATCCTGACCCACGGCACCGATGAGCAGAAGGACACCTATCTGCCGAAGATGGTGGAAGGCACCTGGACCGGCACGATGAACCTGACCGAGCCGCATTGCGGTACGGATCTGGGCTTGCTGCGCACCAGCGCCGCGCCGCAAAAAGACGGTTCCTATAAGATTTCCGGCCAGAAGATTTTCATCTCGGCTGGCGAACACGACATGTCGGACAACATCATCCATCTGGTGCTGGCCCGTATCGACGGCGCGCCGGAGGGCGTGAAAGGCATTTCGCTGTTCATCGTGCCGAAGTTCATTCTCGATGAAAACGGCAATCCGGGCGCGCGTAACGGTGTGTCCTGCGGTTCCATCGAAGAAAAGATGGGCATTCACGGCAATTCCACCTGCGTGATGAACTACGATGATGCGACGGGCTTCCTGATTGGCGAAGCACACAAAGGCCTGCGCGCCATGTTCACCATGATGAATGAAGCGCGTCTTGGTGTGGCTTTGCAGGGCCTTTCGATTGCCGAAACCGCTTACCAGAATGCCGCCATCTATGCGCGCGAACGTATTCAGGGTCGTGCGCTTTCGGGTGCCGCGGCACCGGACAAGAAGGCCGATCCGATCATCGTGCATCCGGATATCCGCCGCAACCTCATGAATATCCGTGCTTTCAACGAAGCCGGTCGCGCGCTTATCCTCTGGACGGCACTCAACTCCGATATCGCCCATCGTGCAGGCGATGAGGCGGAACGTCAGGCAGCAGACGATCTCGTTGGTCTTTTGACGCCGGTTCTGAAAGGCGTTCTGACCGACAAGGGATTTGAACACGCCGTCATGGCGCAGCAGGTCTTCGGCGGGCACGGCTATATCGAAGAACACGGCATGAGCCAGTATGTGCGCGATGCGCGCATCGCGATGATCTATGAAGGTGCAAACGGCATTCAGGCGCTTGACCTCGTCGGTCGCAAGCTGGCGCTTAACGGTGGCCGCGCAATCACCGCCTTCTTCAAGGAAGTGGGTGATTTCTGCGAAGCCAACCGCGAAAATGAGAAGCTTTCCTTCTTCACGAAGCATCTGAAGAAGGGCCTCAACGATCTTCAGGCCGCCACCATGTGGCTGATGCAGAATGCGATGGCCAAGCCCGACAATGCCGGTGCTGCCTCCAACGACTATATGCATCTCTTCGGACTGGTGGCGCTCGGCTTCATGTGGGCGCGCATGGCTAAGATCGCGGAAGAAAAGCTTGGCAGTGGCGAAGGCAACAAGGTGTTCCTTGAAGCCAAGCTTGTTACCGCGCGCTATTATTTCGAACGGATCATGCCGGAAAGCGCAGCACATCTCGCACGCATCCAGTCGGGCGCGGATTCGATGATGGCGCTTAACGCGGACACATTCTGAGTTAGAGATCAGGCTGAGTTAGAGATCAGGCTAAGTTTTCGAACTTGGCGGGAAGGAGCAAAAATGGCTGAGGCTTATATTTACGATCACGTGCGCACACCGCGCGGACGTGGCAAGAAGGATGGTAGCCTGCACGAAGTGCCTGCCGTTCGTCTGGGCGCGAAGGTTCTGGAATCCCTGCGCGACCGCAACGGTATCGACACGGCAAAGGTCGATGACATTATTTTCGGCTGCGTCGATCCGGTCGGCGAAGCTGGTGCGGTCATCCCACGTTCGTCGGCTTTTGAAGCCGGTTACGACTTCAAAGCGCCGGGCATCCAGATTTCGCGCTTCTGCGCTTCCGGCCTCGATGCGGTCAATCTGGCAGCAGCCAAGGTCGCCTTCGGTTCCGACGATCTGGTGATTGCCGGCGGCGTGGAAAGTATGTCGCGCGTCGGCATGGGCATGTCGGG
The DNA here is from genome assembly GCF_002252505.1 of Brucella grignonensis. Classification (GTDB taxonomy): domain Bacteria; phylum Pseudomonadota; class Alphaproteobacteria; order Rhizobiales; family Rhizobiaceae; genus Brucella; species Brucella grignonensis. The sequence continues at coordinate 4,284 of NZ_NNRL01000148.1, forward strand.
CGGTGCCTGGTACATGGACCCATCGGTCGGCTTCCCCGGCTATTTCATGCCGCAGGGTGTTTCTGCCGATCTGATCGCCACCAAATATGGCTTCAGCCGCGATGACGTCGACGCTTATGCTGTCGAAAGCCAGAAGCGCGCTGCCAAGTCGTGGGAAAAGGGCTATTTCAAGAATTCGGTCATTTCGATCAAGGACCAGAATGGCCTGACTATTCTCGACCATGACGAGCACATGCGGCCGACGACGGATATGCAGGCGCTGGGCCAGCTCAATCCATCCTTCGTGATGCCGGGCGAAATGGGCGGCTTCAATGCGGTCGGCATTCAGGCGCATCCGGAAATCGAAACCGTCAACCATGTCCACCATGCCGGTAACTCGTCGGGCATCGTCGACGGTGCAGCTGGCGTCCTCGTCGGCTCCAGGAAGGCTGGCAAGGCATTCGACATCAAGCCGCGTGCGCGTATCCGCGCTTTCGCCAATATCGGCTCCGAACCAGCACTCATGCTGACCGGCCCGGTCGATGTGACGGAAAAGCTTCTCAAGCAGGCCAAGATGAAAATCTCGGACATCGACCTGTTCGAGCTGAATGAAGCCTTTGCTGCCGTTGTTCTGCGCTACATGCAGGCCTTCGACATTCCGCACGACAAGATCAACGTCAATGGTGGCGCCATCGCCATGGGCCATCCGCTCGGCGCAACCGGCGCAATGATCCTCGGTACGGTGCTGGATGAGCTGGAACGCCGCGATCTTAACACCGCGCTGGTGACCTTGTGCATCGGTGCCGGCATGGGCACGGCGACAATCATCGAGCGCGTGTAAGGGGAGGTTTAGACAATGGCTTATGTAAATTTCAAAGTTGAAACCGACGCCGATGGCATTGCTCTCGTCACTTGGGACATGCCTGAAAAGTCGATGAACGTCTTCACCGTCGAGGCGATGCAGGAATTGAATTCCATCATCGACGCGGTGACTGCCGACGATAAGATTAAGGGCGTTGTTATTACGTCAGGTAAGGACAGCTTCTCTGGTGGCGCCGACCTGACCATGCTGGAAGGCATGTTCAAGGAGTTCCAGAAGCAAAAGGCCAAGGACCCGCAGGGCGCGGTCCAGACCTTGTTCGACAATGTCGGCAAGATGAGCGGTCTTTTCCGCAAGCTTGAAACTTGCGGCAAGCCTTGGGTTTCGGCCATCAACGGCACCTGCATGGGCGGCGCTTTTGAAATGTCGCTCGCCTGCCATGCCCGCGTGGCATCCGATGCGCCGGGCGTGAAAATGGCCCTGCCGGAAGTGAAAGTCGGCCTGTTTCCAGGTGCTGGCGGCACGCAGCGCGTTCCGCGCCTTGCCAATCAGCAGGACGCTTTGCAGATGATGACGACGGGTTCCAGTCTGACCGCTCAGCGCGCCAAGGCAATGGGTCTCGTCACCGAGATTGCTCCGGCCAAGAAGCTGGTCGAAACCGCAAAGAAGCTCATCAAGGGCGGTCTCAAGCCGGTTCAGCCGTGGGACGAAAAGGGCTTTAGGCTGCCGGGTGGCGCGATCTACTCGGCTGCCGGTGCGAATCTTTGGCCTGCAGCAACAGCAATTCTGCGTCGCGAAACCTCTGGTAATTATCCGGCGGCCCTTGCCATCCTGAAGTCAGTTTATGAAGGCCTTCTGGTCCCGTTCGATACCGGCCTCAAGATCGAGCAGCGCTATTTCACCGAAATCCTCCAGACGACCGAAGCGGGCATGATGATCCGTTCGCTCTTCGTGTCGCTGCAGGAACTGAACAAGGGCGCACGCCGTCCGGTTGATGAAAAGCCGACCAAGCTTAAGAAGATCGGCGTTATCGGCGCTGGCTTTATGGGTGCAGGCATCGCCTATGTGACGGCCAAGGCAGGCATCCCGGTTGTGCTGATCGACCGCGATCAGGAGTCTGCCGACAAGGGCAAGGCGCACACGGCTGACCTCATCGCCAAGGAAATGCAGAAGGGCCGCGCCACCGAGGCTGACAAGGAAAAGCTCCTGTCGCTTATCACGGCAACGCCGGACTATGCAGAACTTGAAGGTGCTGATCTGGTGATCGAAGCCGTGTTCGAGGACCGCGAAGTCAAGCGCGTGGCGACTGAGAAGGCCGAGGAAGTGCTCAAGACTTCCGCAGTCTTTGCTTCCAACACCTCGACCCTGCCGATCACTGGTCTTGCGAAAGTCTCGAAACGTCCGAAGAACTTCATCGGCATCCACTTCTTCTCGCCTGTCGACAAGATGATGCTGGTGGAAGTGATCCTAGGCAAGAAGACGTCCGACAAGGCACTGGCCGTAGCCCTTGATTACGTTCGTGCGATCAAGAAGACGCCGATTGTCGTCAACGATACACGTGGCTTCTACGTCAATCGTTGCGTGCTGCGCTATATGTCGGAAGCCTACAACATGCTCGTTGAAGGTGTGCCTGCTGCGATGATCGAAAATGCCGCCCGTATGGCTGGTATGCCGGTTGGTCCGCTTGCGCTCAACGACGAAACCGCTATCGACCTGTCGCAGAAGATCCTCAAGGCAACCCTTGCCGATCTCGGTGACAAGGCTGTCGATCCGCGTCATGTGGAACTGGTGGATCGTCTCGTCAACGAGTTCGACCGCAAGGGCCGCAAGAACGGCAAGGGCTTCTACGATTATCCGGCCAAGCCTGCCAAGAAGCACCTGTGGCCGGGCCTCAAGGATCTCTATCCGCAGCAGAACCCGGACAAGATCGACGTGACGGAGCTGAAGGAACGTTTCCTCGTCACCATTGCTCTGGAAGCTGCCCGCGTGATGGAAGAAGGCATTGTCACCGATCCGCGTGAAGCCGATGTCGGCTCCATTCTGGCCTTTGGTTTCGCGCCTTATACCGGCGGTACGCTGTCTTATATCGACGGCATGGGCGCGAAGAAATTCGTCAAACTCGCCAAGGATTTGCAGAAGAAGTACGGCCAGCAGTTCAAGGCGCCTAAACTTCTGCTCGATATGGCCGAAAATGGTGAAAGCTTCTATAAGCGCTTCAATCCATATAAAAGCGAGGCCAAGAAAGCAGCTTGATCTGTTTTCTAATCAATTATTGAAAAACGCGCGGCATTTCGATGTCGCGCGTTTTTGTTTGCGAGTAAGAAAATTTTCCCTGTAAAATAGCACATCTTGCGTAAAATCAGGTTTTAAGCTAGGTTTGGCACAATATAGGATGGGTGGTTAGGTTTAAAATCCTCTTTGGCGGGTTGTGACAATGTTTTCTCATGATAGCGTATGGGCTGCGATCGATGCCTTGGCGGAGCGCAATTCTTTAAGTGCGTCCGGTCTTGCGCGCCGTGCGGGGCTTGATCCGACCACGTTTAACAAATCCAAGCGTTATGCCTCTGATGGGCGCGCGCGCTGGCCATCAACAGAATCGCTTGCCAAGGTGATGGAAGCGACGGGAGCGACGTTTGACGAATTTACCCGATTGATCCGCGGTGAAATCGGAACGCCCCACTACGGTGAATATTTGCAGGAGCCGAGCGCCATTCCTCTGCTTGGTATGGCAGAAGCAGGAACGGGCGGCTTTTTCGACGATGCCGGGTTCCCGGCCGGGCAAGGCTGGGATGTCGTTCAGTTTCCTGCTTCGCCAACGGATAATGTCTATGCGCTGGAAGTTTCAGGCGACTCCATGTTGCCGCTTTATCGTGATGGCGATACGCTGGTCGTAGCGCCCAATGCCCCGGTCCGCCGTGGCGACCGCGTGGTTGTTCGTACCAAAGACGGAGAGGTTATGGCCAAAATCCTACATCGTCAGACACCGCGCACAATTGAACTTCATTCGTTCAATCCCGAATTTCCAAACCGTTCCTTTGAGACCAAGGATGTCGAGTGGATCGCCCGTATTCTATGGGCGAGTCAGTAATGGTAAAGCAGCAGACAAAGAGCCATGCACGCATTGTTTTTGGTGTTTTTGCAGGCATAACCGGCGCCATTCTGGTGGCTGCGTTTGTTGCGCCGTTTTATGGCGTGCTTGATCGTCCGGTAACGGTGGTCGAAAGCGGTGATGGTCAAAGTAAACCGGATGCTGGTGCAGGTAATGGGATTGTTGTTGAACAATTCGATTACAACGAGCCTGATACGGGTTCTGGAGCTGATCAATCAGCATCGCAGAATGGCGTACCCGCTCAAGAAACAGCCCCGGACGATGAAAGCCGGAATACGAATAGCCAGACAGATCAGAATCCGCTTGAGCGCGAATCCGCTCGTCCGCCTTTAAGCGATCTCGGGCTTGCCTCAACGCCGAAGCCACCAGAACCTCTGGCACCGAGTGCGCCGGTCGATGAGAGCGAGCCGATGCAGTTGCTGCAGCGTCCAGTTGCTTTGGCTGCTGGAAAACTCGAAAGCCAGGGGCGTATCATCGATCTGCAGGGTATCGAGACTGTACCGCTTGAGCAAACTTGTCAGTCTTCATCAGGTGAAACATGGCCTTGTGGCATGCAGGCGCGAACCGCTTTCCGCCAATGGCTGCGTTCGCGTGCAATTATGTGTCGTCTGCCGCAAAACGACAGCGAAGCGGCTGTCGCAACCCAATGCAGTGTCGGCAATGATGATGCAGCCCTTTGGCTCGTAGCGAACGGTTGGGCGAAAGCTGCGCCCGGCGGCACCTATGTAAAGGCGGGACAGAAGGCAGAAGAGGCAAAGCTTGGTGTATATGGTGACAAGCCAGATACATCATTGCCCAATCTGGGTTCCGATATCGGAGATCCTCTGCAAAACCCTTCGTCTCTGGCTCCGGAAACTGAACCGCAACCGTCTTCACCATCGCCCCAGCAAGGAGAGTTTCCGCCGGCTCCTGCACCTATGGAGCCCATGGTGCCAGCACCCGCAAATTAGAGCATGTCTCCCAAAGGTGGGAACCGGTTTTGGGATAAAGACATGTGTTAAAACAAACAGTGAGACGCATTTCTAACGATTCATCTTAAACAGGAAAGCTCTAAGCGTTCTCTGCGAGATAACGAGCGGTTTATTCAGCCGTTCGTTCCTGGTTCTGACGGGGTGAACCGTTGCGTGGCAGTGTTATGACCACGAGACAGGAGATGATCAGCGCCACGCCTAGCCAACCCATCGGAGCGAGGTGTTCTCCTACGATGACTACGGCGAGCAGTGCCGCGACTACGGGTTCTATCAGCGTGATCGTCGTGGCCATGCTTGCTGAAATTCGTGCAAGACCTATGCCGAAGCAGAGGTAGCCGACAAACATCGGTACTATAGCCATGTAGAGACCGACGGCTGCGTTGCTCCATGAAGCTATAAAGGGGGCGCCGGTCATAAACAAAACTGGCATCAGCAACAGTCCGCCAATTCCAAATGTTGCACCCATTGCGACGGATGAGTGTATTCCGCGTAACATAAGGCTGCGTGCCGTCCAGGAATAAAAAGCGTAGGTCAAGCCTCCAAGCAGACCAAGGCAGATACCGATCAGAACCGAGTTGCCTGTCGGGGTGCCGTTATACATCGAACCCTCCGCGATGCATAACAGGATCATTCCAAACAGGCCGATAAGTGCGCCCCACAGCCATTGTTTTGACAAACGCGTTCCATCGAACAGATATTCGATAAGGGCCGATAGCAACGGCGCTGAACCAATGGTCACAACCGTTCCGATGGTGACGCCCGCCATGCGCATAGAGGCGTAAAAAGCGAGCGGATAGATAGCGACCGCCAGCCCACCCAGAACCAGATTGCGCCAATGTTTCGAGAGATGCGGCAGCGCGCGCAATATTCCACGCCCGGCCAACAGTGCTTGCAATAATCCACCAATGCCCATCGCTGCAGCACCAATTGCAATAGCGCCGACTTCCGGCGCGAAAGTGGCAGCTGTGCCAGTGGTTCCCCAGACGATGGCGGAAAAGAGAACGGCGGCGACGCCGATTGTATAATCACGGGATGAAGTGTTCACAGAAGCTCCAGCATCTCGGATGCCATAGCGCGAGCTTCCTCAACGCATCCGCTATTGCCTTCCAGCCCGGCTCTCGACATGGCGCCTTCGAGCAGAAAGGCCATGTGCTTGGCCAGCGCCGTGAGGCGGGCGGGATCATGCGGTAAAAGCTCCGTCAGGTGGGCAGCGAGCAGAGCCTCAACTTCGCGCTTATGATGCTTTACAGCTTGCCGTCCAATGTCGTCTGCTGAGAGCTCAGCCGCCGCATTCAGCAGGCCGCAACCGCGAAAACCACGCTCATATTCGTGCTCGGCATGATCCTGATAAGCATCGAAAACAGCAAGAACTTTGTCTTTAGCTGTCGACGCATGTTGCAATCGCACCCGATAGAGCTCCAGCCATTCGGCGTGGCGCGCTTCGAGATATTGATTGACCAGATCCGCCTTTGAGGCGAAGTTGTTGTAAAGGCTCTTCTTGGCAACGCCTGCTTTTTCAACAATGGCATCAATGCCGGTGCTGCCAATCCCGTTATTATAAAAGAGAGTGGCAGCGGCCTTGAGCAGCTTGTCGCGTGCGGTTTCCGAGGATGGTTGCTTGTTGTTCATCTTGAAATCTCATTAGTAGTTAGGTCGTACTACCTACTAATGAAATGGAAGTCAATTGGAAGCGTTTTAACCATGGGCGAACGTGTTGAGCGCAGTCTGCATTTCCTTCATGGAAAGCGGACCGCCGTGCCCTTCTGTTTCCATGATGCGCAACTGGCTTGCAGGCCATGCCTTATGCAGTCGCCAGGCGGTTATTGCAGGTCCGCTAAAATCGCGTCGACCACAGATCAGAACAGCCGGAATATGGGCGATCTTTTCCATGCCATTGAGGATTTCATGACCATCGTGCAAAAAGCCGTCATTTGCCCAGTAATGGGTAACGAGAGTTGCGAAAGCGAGACCAGTCATCTCGTCAAAATGGCTCTCGATTGGTGTCCAGTTGGGATCGAGTGAAATATGTGTCGTCTCCCATCGGTTCCAGTCGCGTGCTGCCTGCAGGCGATCCTCCAGACAGTCGCTTGCCAAGCGTCTGGCATAGGCTTCAACGATGCGTTCGCCGTCGCATCGCAATGAGGCCTTCTCGAACTCGTCCCATGCTTCTGGAAATAGCGATCCCACACCTTCGGTGATCCAGTTTACTTCCTCCCGACTGGTGGTTGTTACCGCGACAAGTACCATTTCGGAAACATGGTCTGGATGCGCCTGCGCATAAGCGAGCGCAAGCGTTGCGCCCCATGATGAACCTGCAATAAGCCACTGATTGATGCCCAGATGTTTGCGGACGGCTTCAATATCTTCAATCAGGGTCTGGGTCGTATTGCGATGGAGCCGGTCGAGATCATCAATCACCAGCGGACGGCTACGCCCGCAACCTCTCTGATCGATACCGATGATACAGTATTTTTCCGGATTAAAGCGCTGCCTATAGCTGCCCGTGCGCAAGCCGCTTCCCGGACCACCATGTAAGTAAAGCGCAGGCTTGCCCTCTGGATTACCCGATGCCTCCCAATAGATTTCATTGCCGTTTGATGCAGCAAGCAAGCCGTTGGCGAAGGGTTCGTATTGGGGATAAGGCATCTGTGCTCCGGTTATTACCGGGCATAAAAAAGCCTCACCCGATGGGATTCCGGGTGAGGCTTCTCATAAAAATATCAAGCGTTTATGACAGCGTTCCAGCAAGAGCTTTCTGGATCAGCGCGCGGGTTTCATCGATGCCATAGAGAGCGACGAAAGAACCAAAGCGAGGGCCGCGTTCCTGTCCAATCAGCACTTCATAAAGCATTTGGAAGAAGGAAACCGATACGCCCGGTCCACCTTCGGGGCTCTTCTTGGTGTGATCCTGATAACGCTCGATTGCGCGGGCGACATCCAGAATAGCATTCTGAATGTCGTTGCCATCGCTGCCAGCAGGCAAGGTTGCAAGCTTCTCATCCAGCGCTGCAAGTGCTGCGCGTTCCACATCGTCCGGCGCACGGAATTGTTTGGTTGGCTTGACGAAATCGTTGAAGTAACGGATCGCGTAGCCAACAAGTGCATTGAGTTCCGGGTTGTTTTCCGGCGTTACACCCGGCACATGGCGGGAGATAAAGCCCCACAGCACGCCCGGATTCTCCGCATTCGATGCGCTCACCAGATTGAGCATCAGCGCGAAGGTAATCGGCAGGTTCACCTTTGGCGGGTTACCGTAGTGGATGTGCCAGACCGGGTTATTTAGACGATCCTTCCATTCCTGACGCTCATAAGCGGAGAGATATGTGAAATACTCGTCTACAGCTTTCGGGATCACGTCGAAATAAAGCTTTTTCGCGGTCTTAGGCTTCTGGAAATTGTAGAGTGCAAGGCTTTCGGTCGGCGCATAGGCCAGCCATTCGTCAATGGCAATGCCATTGCCCTTCGACTTGGAAATCTTCTGGCCGATCTGATCGAGGAACAGTTCATAGACAAAATGTTCCGGTGCGCGACCGCCCAGAATTTCACAGATGCGGTCGTAAATGCCCGCATTGGTCTGATGATCCTTGCCGAACATTTCGAAGTCGACACCGAGAGCCGCCCAGCGCATGCCGAAGTCTGGCTTCCATTGCAGCTTCACATTGCCGCCGGTGACGGGCAGTGTGGTTTCAACGCCGTCTTCATCGTCAAACGTGATGGTGCCAGCCTTGGTATCCACGCTCTTCATAGGCACGTAAAGCACGCGACCGGACTTTGGCGAGATCGGCAGGAATGGGCTGTAGGTCGCCTGACGCTCTTCACCGAGCGTCGGCAGCATCACTTTCATGATGTCGTCATAACGTTCCACGGCCTTTAGCAGTACTGCATCGAACTTGCCGGACTTGTAATAGTCAGTCGCGCTCGCAAATTCGTAATCGAAGCCGAAAGTATCAAGGAAGCGGCAGAGCATGGCATTGTTATGTTCTGCAAAGCTTTTGTATTCGCCACCAAATGGATTTGGTACGGCGGAAAGCGGTAATTGCAGGTAAGGCTCAAGCGCTGCCTTGTCCGGAACATTGTCCGGGATCTTACGCATGCCGTCGAGATCGTCGGAGAAGCAGATGAGGCGCGTCTTGACCTTATCGTCTGTCAGGATGCGAAACGCATGGCGAACCATCGAGGTGCGAGCCACTTCGCCGAATGTGCCGATATGCGGCAGACCCGACGGGCCATAGCCGGTTTCGAAGATTACCGTTTCCGGCATGCCGGTCTTTGCATAACGCTTCAGGATTTTTTTAGCCTCTTCAAAAGGCCATGCTTTCGCTTCCGCGGCCGCCGCGGTCAGTTCCGGGGTCAGCGTAATTTCGGGAAGACGATGCGAAGTCATGGTTTTATCCTGATATCCTGTGAAGGGCTTTATTCGTTGAAAACGGTGTATGTATACACGCTTATGCTCTATGGCGCGCCCCGGCGCGCGCGTCAATCTTTGCTAACCTTATTGCGACCGAATTTCCTTGCGCAAGTGCGATAGGCTTCCTACGTTTCCTGTCGATTGATCTTCAGTTTTGATTCCGATCGCATGATGCAGGAGCATTTGATGAACAAGATTTCACCGCAGGACGCTCTCGTCTACATCATGGTGACGACATCCGCAGCCGATACGGCTATGACTGACGCAGAGCTTGCCTCTATTGGTAATGTGGTATCGCGCTTGCCCGTATTTCAGGGGTTTGATCCCAAGCGCCTGCCGAAACTGGCAAGTGATTGCTATGCGCTGCTGGCCGATGAAGACGGATTGGAAAAAATTCTCGATCTTGCGCATGATGAGCTGCCTGAGAGGCTTTACGAGACAGCCTATGCATTGGCTGTTGAAGTCGCTGCCGCCGATTTGCATGTCGAGCAGGAAGAGCTGGAGTTTCTTCAAATGCTGCGCGATCGCTGGGATCTCGACGAGTTGACGGTTGCGGCGATCGAGCGTTCGGCACGCGTTCGTTTCCGCAAGCTCTGAAGTATTCATGATTTCAAATTAGAGCGCCACGCGCCCTATTGGGCGCGCAAAGGTCGCTCTAACACTTTAAAATTAGAGCATAATTCCCTAAACTGATCCAAGTTTAAGGAATTATACTCTAGGCCGTGGTGACGATTTAACTTTTGCAGCAGTATGAGGGAAAATCGTTCGGCTTTAGGAGTAAAACCGAAGGTGGAGTATTCTCCATCGAGGTTTTACGATAACAAGATGGGCGATTTTCACCATATCCCTCAAGGGACGCGACGGATTTCCCCTCTGGCTTTGTCGAAGTTCGCTCAAGGAGGAATAACTCCTCATCGCTCACTTCTCCTCGCCAGCGTCAAAATCCCGCTCGCGCCGCTGATAAGTTAAATCGTCACCACGGCCTAAAGCGGGCGGGGTAAAACCCGCCCGCTGCATAAGTTGGACCGGATTAACCGACGGCTGGGACGCGTCGGGCTTTGCGCCATTCGATCGCTGTCCGCATCAGATGGGCAGCATCCGCGAATGTTGCATTTTCCTTCCAGCGTTCCGTGTGGATGAGATTGGACGGAACGATGTCTTTCAATGCTTCAAGCGTATGGCGAGGCACTGTGTCGGTACAGCTCCACAAGCGCCGAAAAACGACACTTATACGCGTGACCTTGCCATTGATTGCTACGACTGGTTCTGCTGATTCCAGATTCCAGTGCTCATAAGCATCCACTGCGTCCTGAAATGCATGATGCAAATAGATCGGTGCGTGACCGTCATGAAGTGGGGGCAGCAAACTGGGCATTTCTGTTTCCTCTCTTCCAATGGTGGTTCAGCTTCAGGCATTTACGGAAACTTCAATACAGGACTCCGCAAACACGGTTCAAAAAGAGCTCAGACCGGCTCCTTATGCATATGCCGTATCGATCTTATCCTCACGAAATACGACAACACATAATTAACCATGATCCATGGAAGAGTGGGTGTTTGGCAAGGAGGAAATTTCTTTAAACAGGCAAGAATGGGAAAATCAGTTCAGCTTACGCTTAGCCAACAGAACCCCTCATACCCACGTTTTTAGAGGCTTTTTGCTGCTTCCGAAATTGGGTTTACTTTGGAAAAGAGAAACAGTTTTCAATATTTATTGCCACGGTGACACAATTTGCCCTGTAATTGTTTCGACGTCGGTGTAGACAAGAAAAACGGGAATTGAATTTCAGAGGCAGTGACATGGCTCGGTTTGTTGCATCACGTAGAGCGTTTCTGGTTGGCTCGACTTCACTGGCACTTTTGCCTCTTTTGTCGCGATGGGCGATGGCGGAAGACAAGGCGCAAAAGGGTGGGCGACTGGTCATTGCGGCAGATTCTGAACCGCGCAATCTCAACCCGGCCATTGTTGCCTCCAACGGCGTCTTTTTCGTTGCAAGCAAGGTGATTGAACCGCTCGCGGAAGCTTCTTTTGATGGTGAAAATGGTCTTGAGCCGCGTCTTGCAACAAGCTGGAAAGGCTCTAATGACGGTCTGAGCGTCACCTTCCATTTACGTGAAGGTGTAAGATGGCATGATGGTACGCCGTTCACTTCAGCGGACGTGGCATTTTCTGCGATAGAAGTCTGGAAGCCATTACAAAATCTCGGACGCGTTGTGTTTAAGACGCTTGAAAAAGTTGAAACGCCTGACGAACATACGGCGGTTTTCCATTTCAGCGAGCCAACCCCGTTCCAGCTTATCCGTAATGCGCTGCCCGCGCTCACAGCTGTCCTGCCAAAGCATGTATTTGATGGCACCGATATTGCTGCCAATCCGGCCAATGAAAAGCTCATAGGAACTGGACCTTTCAAATATGCCGAACACAAGACCGGTGAATATTATCGGCTTGCGAAGAATGAGAATTACTGGGGTGAGGGCGAACCCCATCTCGACGAGATCATCTATCGTGTATTGCCGGATCGCGCTGCGGCTGCGGGCGCGTTGGAAGCCGAAGAGATTGATCTGGCCGCGTTTTCCGCCGTACCTCTGGCCGATCTCGACCGTATCTCGAAAGTACCGGGACTGACGGTTATTTCCAAGGGCTATGAGGCGTTGACTTATCAGCTGGTCGTAGAGATCAATCATCGGCGCAAGGAACTGGCAGATATCAAAGTTCGTCGGGCGATTGCACACGCCATTGACCGCGATTTCGTGGTGAAGACGATCTTCCTCGGATATGCCAAGCCTTCGACCGGACCTGTTCCGCAATATGATAGCCAATTTTATACTGGCGATGTGCCTGCCTATGCTTTCGATATAGAGAAGGCCAACGCCCTTCTGGATGAAGCCGGCTATAAACGTGGCAGTGACGGCACGCGTTTTGTGCTGAAACTGCTGCCAGCCCCTTATTTCAATGAAACCAGGCAGCTCGGCGATTATCTGCGACAAGCGCTGGCGGAAATCGGCATCGATGCGCGTATCGTCAATAATGATTCAGCAGCGCACCAAAAGGCGGTCTATACGGACCACGATTTCGATCTGGCAATCGCACCGACCGTCTATCGCGGTGATCCAGCTATTTCGACAACCATTCTGGTTGAAAGTGGAGTTCCTTCCGGTGTCCCGTTCTCCAATCAGGGCGGTTATGCCAATCCGGAACTGGATGCCTTGATTGCCAAAGCCGCGCACGAAATCGATGAGAAGAAGCGTACTGCGCTTTATCATCAGTTCCAGCAATTGGTGGAGGCCGATCTGCCGCTTGTCAATGTGGCCGAGTGGGGCTTTATAACAGTTGCTAACGAGCGTGTGAAAAATGTCTCCAACAATCCGCGCTGGGCGGTATCCAACTGGGCGGATGTCTGGATTGCGCAGTGACGAAACATCGCTTTGATTGTACGCTCAAAGCGTGGCGCAGATTCTAACTCTTTTCAGGAAACGACTGATCGGCAGCATGATCGTGCTGCTGATTGTTATTATTGGCTGTTTTCTGATGCTGGAAATGGCACCCGGAGACGCCGTGGATGCCTATGCCGTAAGTTTTGGCGGAGATGCGGCAGCCATTGCCGAAATGCGTGCGCGTTGGGGGCTGGATCAGTCAATTTGGCACAGACTTGGCGCATATCTTATCGCCCTTGTTCAAGGCAATCTTGGCTGGTCAGTTAGTTTCAACCGTCCCATTCTCGATGTCATTCTTGAACGCCTGCCTAACACACTTTTACTGATGGGTGCTGCGACCGCGCTGTCTTTTGCCTTGGGGTCAGCTTTGGGTATTGTGGCGGGTGCAAAGCCCGGCAGCTTCCGCGACCGTTTTCTGTCTGTCGCTTCGCTTGTGCTTTATGCCATTCCCGGATTCTGGCTTTCGCTTGTGTTGGTGATCCTTTTTTCGATCCAGTTGCGCTGGTTGCCGTCGAGCGGGATCGAAACCATTGCCTCTGGTAAAGAGGGGGTAGCGCGCGCTATGGACATAGCACGCCATTTAGTGCTGCCGGTTGCTTCGCTCTCGCTCGTTTATCTGGCGCTTTATCTCCGCGTTATGCGTGCTTCAATGGCTGACATATGGCGGATGGATTTTGTGCGCGCATTGAAAGCACGCGGTATCTCGTACCCGCGGATCGTGTTGCGCCATGTGGCACGCAACGCGCTTCTGCCGCTTGTGACCATGCTCGGCCTGCAAGCGGCTTCCATGCTGGGTGGTAGCGTGGTGATTGAAAGCGTCTTCGCTGTCCCCGGCCTAGGGCGGTTGGCACAGGAAGCTGTTGCAAGCCGTGACACACCTCTGCTGCTTGGGGTTATTCTCATAAGCGCCATCATGGTGATTGCAGTCAATTTCGTCGTCGACCTTCTTTATTTCTGGCTCGATCCGCGCATTGTTGCCGGAAAGGCCGGAACATGAGTGGGGTCAAACGGTATTTCGGAACTGCTGAGGGCATGGCAGGGGCAATTATTCTGCTGGTGTTGATCGCGGCAGCACTCTTTGCACCGCGGCTCTTCCCCGGCGATCCTCTGCGCCTTGTTGCGACGCCTTTGCTCGCGCCTTTCGACGATGCGTCTTTTCCGCTTGGAACGGATCGGTTGGGCCGTGATGTGCTGGCCGAGCTTTTTCACGCAAGTCGCACATCGCTGATCGTTGGGCTGGCTGCCGCTGGAGCGTCAATCCTCATAGGCAGCATTGTTGGCACGCTCGCAGGCTTTGCTGGTGGACTTGTCGATGAAATATTGATGCGGATAACGGAAGCATTTCAGACTGTGCCGGGTTTTCTTCTGGCGCTCGCCTTGGTCAGTATTGCCGGACCTTCGCTGCCGGTACTGGTTGCGGCGATTGCGCTATCAAGCTGGACGCAGGCCGCGCGTCTCACGCGTGGGCAGGTGCTTTCTATCCGCGAACGCGACTATGTCGCGTCTGCTCGCGTTATCGGTATGCATCCGCTGGAGATAGCTTTTCGGCAGATATTGCCCAATGCTTTGCCACCGGTTTTGGTTCTTGTTCCAGTGATCGTGGCTTCAGCAATCCTGATCGAAGCTGCTTTATCGTTCCTCGGATTGGGGGATCCCAATCGCGTTACATGGGGAAGTATGATTGCTGAAGGACGCACGGTCCTGCGCTTGGCTCCGTGGCTTTCAATCCTGCCGGGACTGGCGCTGGCATTCACTGTTGTTGGTGTCTATCTTGCAGGCGAGGGGATTACCAATGCGGCTGCACGACGTGAGATGCAGTCATGAAGCCACTTGTAAGTCTTGAAAACCTCAACATTCACTATGGTAGGGATGCGGCTCTCCGGGATGTTGACCTTCATATAGAGGCTGGTGAAATCTTTGCCGTTATCGGTGAAAGTGGTTCCGGAAAGAGCACGCTGGCATTGGCATTAGCCGATCTTCTGCCAGCCAATGCTACGGTTTCCGGACGTATCAATTGGCAAGAAGGGCCGCCGAAGCCAGGTCGCGATATCGGATTCGTATTTCAGGATCCAGCGTCGAGCTTCGATCCGCTTATGTGCGTTGGCGCGCAACTGGTCGAGACGATCCGTTCCCACGAAAAGATTGACAGCAAAGCTGCAAAAAGCATAGCGATCAGGCTGCTTGAACGGGTTCATATTCCTGAACCGGAAGACAGTTTCTCACGATATCCGCACCAGTTTTCTGGCGGGCAGAAACAGCGCATCGCCATAGCGCTTGCCATCGCTGCAAATCCGCGCGTGTTGATTGCCGATGAGCCAACAAGTGCGCTCGATACAATTGTGCAAAAGGAAATCGTGACGCTCCTGCGCGAACTCGTGCACACCGATGGCATGACGTTGATTTTCATCACACACGACATTGCACTGGCCTCAAACCTGGCAGATCGCATCGCCGTTTTCCGCCACGGCGAGCTTCTGGAATGCAGTGTCGCGCGTGAAATCATTGGCGATCCACAAAGTGACTATACCAAGGCTCTCATCAGTGCCGTTCCCACGCTGGAGCCAATTCATGGTTAAGGCTCTGTTGCAGGCAAACGAAGTGAGCACGCACTACGGCGACAAGCGCGCACTTGACCGGGTAAGCCTTGAAATCTTCCAAGGTGAAACGCTGGCACTTGTTGGCCCATCAGGCAGCGGAAAATCGACACTGGCGCGTGCATTGTTGCGACTACAACCACTCGATAGTGGTTCAATTCATTTCGAGGACGAGGACTGGCTGAAACCACAAGGCTCTGCCCTCCGCAAACGTCGCGCACGTATGCAAATGGTGTTTCAGGATCCGCTATCCGCTTTTAATCCGCGTGCAACTGTACATGATCTGATCAGTGAGCCGCTACGTATTCATGGGTTGAGAAGAGATATTTCGGAGCTTCTGCAAAAGGTCGGGCTTGATCCAAAGTTGGGCAAACGCGGAGTGCATGAGATTTCGGGCGGCCAGCGGCAGCGTGTAGCGATCGCCCGTGCACTTGTCACATCGCCCTCTCTCATCGTTTTGGATGAAGCTGTGTCCGCACTTGATGTGACGGTGCGTGGCGCAATTCTGAAATTGTTGCAGGAGATACAGGAGGCCGAGGGAACAGCCTATCTGTTCATCACACATGATCTGGCGGTTGCAGCGCAGATGGCTGATCATATTGCTGTGATGGAGCGAGGGCGGATTGTTGAATGCCGCCCAACACGGGAATTGATTGCAGCACCGCAAGCGCCCGTAACGAAGGCGCTTATAGATGCCGTACCGAGGGTTTTGGTTTAGGCCTTGCCAAGCTCGATAGAACGCTTGCGCGCCGCATCGACAGCTTCGGCGATCAAATTCTTCAGACGGTCTTCACCCATCAGTACATCCAGTGCTGCGGCTGTTGTGCCATTCGGGCTTGTAACCTGCTCGCGCAGCTTGGTTGGGCTGTCGCTGCTTGCTGCAGCAAGAGCGCCGGCGCCCATGACGGTCTGCATCGCAAGAAGTGCCGCGGTTTCGCGCGGAAGACCGGCAGTGACGCCTGCATCAGTCAAAGTCTCGATGAAATGGAACACATAAGCAGGGCCGGAACCGGAAACGGCGGTCACAGCATCCATCTGTACTTCATCATCAATACTCGCGACCTTGCCGGACGTTTTGAGCAAGGTCTTCACAAAAACCGCATCGTCTTCGCGTACATTGGCGTTCTTGTAGGTGACAAGCATACCCTTGCCGATTGCAGCCGGCGTATTGGGCATACAGCGCATGATCCGGGCATCGCTGCCCAAATGTTGCTCGAAAAATGAAACTGGGATGCCTGCTGCCACGCTGACGAAAGTCGCGTTAGGCGCAAACCGCTTATAAGCGGGCAACACATCGCCCATGACCTGCGGTTTGACCGCGATAAGGATCATGCGTGGGTTCAAATCGTCGGACAGGGAATCTGCACTTGAGCAGGCATTCACGCCCACACCTGCAGCTCGGCTTTGAAGCGCTTCTGATGGTTCAACAACATGCACATTCTCGGGTTGCAAAATGCCGCTGTCGAGCCAGCCTTTCAACATGGCAAAACCCATATTGCCGCAACCGACGAGAATAACCGTATCTTGCATGAGAATGTTCCGCCTTCATGAACCGAGTGTTTAAGCACTGTCGTTTGTTGCTTTCGATATAGCCTTCCATAGATATAAATCGCAAGACTGGAAGGCGAAAACACAACCGAAGATGCTGACTTGTTGTATCAAACTTGGAAGCAGTTCGCTGTTGAACAGATGCGGTTTTATAGGTAGGTCTCTTTCCGGAAATTAATTACGGCCTCATAAAATCTGTTGTAAAACATTGCTTTAAAGGTGAGCAAATGCTTGAAAAAGCTTTCCATATCGTGCGTGTCGCCGCAATCGCGGCTGGTGTTATGACTGCAGGTGCTGCAGCAGCTGAAACGCCAAATGCTCCTGATTGGGGTATCAAGGCAATCAGCAAGCTATCGGATGCTGATCTTGTTATTACGTCCCCTGCGGGTAAAGCCTTTATGGATAAGCTTGCTCCCGATCATGACAAGGCCTGTGGTAAGCCAGACGAAAACCGTCCGGATTTTGACGAGTTTTGCTCTTGGGCGTTCAATAATGATGAGGCTGACTTTGATATCCTGCTTGGCCTTAAGGACAACAAGATCGTCAGCATCGTAGCATCCGCTGTGCCTGAAAATAACGATGTCTGGGTATGTGAAAAGACACAGAAGGATATTCCAGAAAGCGATTTGCAAACCTGCAATATTCGCTCTGCCGATGAGAAAAGCCGCACCCATTGGTCGGAAAGCTGGGAAAGCTTCCTGAACTCGATCAACTAAGCTTTTTGCATTGTTAATGGTTATATTGAGCAGTGCTGTTGAAAGTTCGCACTGCTCAATTTTTATATTTTTACTGTGATTTATTGATTTCTTACTTTTCTGTTCCAAGATGTTGAGCGCATAGCATTGAGGGGAACAATGGATCCGGCATTAACGATTGGCGTGCCACCTGCGGAAGCTTTTACGCATGTTCGCATCATCATCGGCATTATTCTCGGTCTTTGCGTATCCCGCCTTCTGACGGGCTTTGCCCGTTTCATCCAGCATCCTGACAAGCAGAAAATCTATCCGGTTCATCTGGCGTGGGTGGCTTTCATTTTGCTCTCGGTCATCCATTTCTGGTGGTTCGAATTCAGCCTGAGAACCATTCATCTTTGGACATTTGAAAAGTATTTCTTCGTTATTTTCTATGCCGGGCTGTATTTCCTGCTCTGTACGCTGCTCTTTCCCGACAGCATGGGGGAGTATACGGGCTATCGGGATTATTTCATTTCTCGGCGCAAATGGTTCTTTGGTATTCTCGCGCTGGTTTATGTTGCCGATGTCATCGATACGCTTATCAAAGGCATGGAGCATTATAACCTTTACGGGATCGAGTATCCTATTCGAGTCGGTGCGCTGATCGTGGGAAGTCTTGTCGCGATGTTCACCGATAATCGGCGTTATCATGCGATCTTTGTCACCATTGCATTGCTATACGAAATAGCCTTCACACTCAGGCATTTTGCGACTTTATCCTGAAACTTGGTCATTCAGAGATTGTCATCTCCGTTGATGACGCTTATTGGCATGTTTTCAAGATCGAGGCGGTGTATCCCAAGGCATCGCTTGTTTAAAACGGAGCATTCGATATGGCCCAATTGATCGATGGCAAGAAGCTCGCCGAGGATGTGGTTTCCATGGTGAAGCGTGAGACCGAAAAGCTCGTCAATGCGACCGGGGTTGTGCCGGGCATTGCAGTGGTGATCGTTGGTGAAGATCCGGCAAGCCAGGTTTATGTGGCCTCGAAGGGCAAAAAGGCCAAGGAATGTGGCTTTGTTTCCGTTCAGCACGATTTGCCGGAAGATGCGTCGGAGCAGGAACTTCTCGACCTTATCGACAGCCTCAACAATGATCCAGCCATTCATGGCATTCTGGTGCAGTTGCCACTGCCAAAGCACATCGATTCAGGTCGCGTGATTCAGACGATTTCGCCGGAAAAAGACGTTGACGGCTTCCATTTTATCAATGTGGGCAAGCTCGGAACAGGTGAAGTCGATACAGCCTTCGTCCCTTGCACGCCGGCTGGTGCAATGATCATGATCGAGCGCGTTCATGGTCGTGATCTGTCGGGTCTTAATGCTGTTGTGATTGGTCGTTCCAACATTGTCGGCAAGCCGATGTTCAATCTTCTGCTTGCAGCAAATGCGACCGTGACCGTTGCACATAGCCGTACCAATGACCTGCCAGCGATTGCGCGCACTGCAGATATTCTGGTTGCAGCTGTCGGTCGTCCGCAGATGGTCAAGGGCGACTGGGTCAAGCCAGGTGCGACGGTGATTGATGTGGGTATCAACCGTATTCCTGCGCCCGAAAAGGGCGAAGGCAAGACACGTCTGGTTGGCGATGTTGATTTTGCGGATGCGGAAAAGGTGGCAGGTGCCATTACGCCGGTTCCGGGTGGGGTTGGTCCGATGACCATTGCCATGCTGATGGCGAACACTTTGACTGCGGCTTGCCGCAGCGCTGGCTTCGAAAAGCCAGTATTTTGAAACAATTTGGAGGCGCTTTTTGCGCCTTTTTTGTGAAGTTTCTGTCAATTTGAGAGGCAAAGCGGCGTAAAAACCGCTTTGCCTTATTTTATTGATGCCACTTATCAGAAGACTGAAGCGCCTTCATCGGCCCGTCCAGCAATCTGACGGAAGGCGCGGAAGAGTTCACGTCCCATTCCGTGTTCATTGCCTGAGAGATCCGGACGCTGTTCGATGCGTTCATCAAGAAACTCATCACTGATCAGGACGTCCAGAGTTCCGTTTACGGCATCAAGACGAACAATATCGCCATTGTGGATTTTTCCAATCGCGCCACCGTCGAGTGCCTCCGGCGTCACGTGGATGGCCGACGGGACCTTACCGGATGCGCCGGAAAGACGGCCATCGGTAACGAGTGCAACACGCTGTCCGCGATCCTGCAAAATGCCAAGCACAGTCATCAGCTTGTGCAGTTCAGGCATACCATTGGCTTTCGGCCCTTGATAGCGAACGACTGCGATAAAGTCGCCGGTGAGGTCTCCAGCCTTGAAGGCTGCCTGCAATTCGGCCTGATCGTTGAAGACTTTCGCTGGTGCTTCAATGACATGGCGGTCAGGCTTCACGGCAGAAACTTTGATGATCGCATTGCCGATATTGCCGGTCAGAACTTTAATGCCGCCTGTTGGCTGGAAGGGCGAGCCGATCTTGGCCAGAACCTTGTCGTCGCCACTCTTTTCCGGAACCGGTTCTCGAATAACAGTGCCATTCGCACCGAGTTTTGGTTCAATCGCATAAGGGCGCAAACCTTCGCCCCAGACCGTGCGGACATCCTCATGCAGAATACCGCCGTCGAGCAATTCGCGGATCAGAAAGCCCATGCCGCCTGCTGCATGGAAATGGTTCACATCGGCAAGACCGTTTGGATAAACGCGGGCCAGTAAAGGCACCACGTCTGAAATCTCCGAAATATCCTGCCACGTCAGTTTGATACCTGCGGCAGCTGCCATCGCGATCAGATGGATTGTATGGTTGGTCGAGCCGCCGGTGGCATTTAACCCAATGATACCATTGACGAAAGACCGCTCGTCGAGCATTTCGCCCACAGGTGTGTATTCATTGCCGCAAGCCGTAATCGCCAGCGCGCGCTTGGCAGCTTCTCGGGTGAGGGCATCGCGCAATGGTGTGCCGGGATTGATGAAGGATGAGCCGGGCAGATGCAGCCCCATGATTTCCATCAGCATCTGATTGGAGTTGGCAGTGCCATAGAAGGTGCAGGTGCCGGGGCCGTGATAGGATTTTGACTCGGATTCGAGCAATTCCGCGCGGCCAACCTTGCCTTCTGCGTAAAGCTGACGGGTCTTTGCTTTCTCATCATTTGGCAGACCGCTTGTCATCGGGCCGGCCGGAATGAAGACCGCTGGCAAATGTCCGAAGGTGAGGGCGCCGACGATCAGCCCCGGTACGATCTTATCGCAGACGCCGAGATAGACGGCAGCGTCGAACATATCATGCGACAGGCCGACGGCTGCTGCCATGGCAATGACTTCGCGCGAGAACAGCGAAAGCTCCATCCCGGCAAAGCCTTGCGTGACGCCATCGCACATTGCGGGCACGCCGCCTGCAACCTGTGCAACACCACCCGCTTCGCGCGCGGCTTTGCGGATCAGTTCGGGATAGGTTTCAAACGGCTGATGTGCCGAAAGCATGTCATTGTAAGCAGTAATGATGCCGAGGTTTGGCACGACGTCGGCGGTAAGAGCCGCCTTGTCATTCGGGCCGCAGGCTGCAAAACCGTGAGCGAGATTGGCGCATCCGAGGATCGACCGATGAGGTTTGCGGGAAGCCGCCTCGCGCACGCGCCCAATATAGGCTTCGCGGGTCGGTTTCGAGCGTTCAACAATACGCTCAGTGATGGCTTTGATGCGGGTATGCGCAGTCTGCGTCGTCATGGGTATCACCTGCTGAAATAATGCCAGGCTTGCCTGTGGCTCATTATAAAACCCACAGCTCCGAACGCAAACTGCGTTTTAACCGGGGCTGTTAGCTCGTCCAGTAAAGTTGTATCGGTTTGCGGGCGTGACGGAACACGGCGCGCACCGGCATTTCATTTTCGTCGTCGCTGGCCAGCGCCTTCTCAAGCGTTGCCTGCTTGGCAGCACCTTCGATATGCAGAACCAACATGTCTGCTTCCACCAGCAGCGGCAAAGTCAGTGTCAGACGCTTTTCGCCTGCACCTTCTGCATGGATCGGCAGAACGACAGCTTTGGTCTTCGGATCGATGGCCTGATCAAGCCTGTCAGCATTTGGGAAGAACGAGGCCGTGTGGCCATCGTTGCCCATGCCAAGCACCACGACGTCAAACGGACGGCGCAGTGCATCAATACGGCTGGCAGCGGCAAGCGCTGCCGTTTCAGCGGTTGCCGCCGGATTGTAGAGGCCGACGAATTTCGCAACGCCTGCATGATCGCGCAATAGGTGGTCGCGCACCAGCTTTTCGTTGGAACGCTCGTTGGTCGGTGCCACAAAACGTTCATCGACAAGGGTGATTGTGACGAGAGTCCAGTCGATCATTTTGCGAGATAGGATGTCAAACAGCTTGAGCGGCGTCGTGCCGCCGGAAACAGCGATTGTCGCTTGCCCCCGCTCAGCGATAGCGGCAGCCAGCTTGTCTGCAATCGCTTCAGAAAGCGACTGTGCCAGTTCCGTTCCGCTGGTGAAATCGTGCCGTTCGATGCTCATGCCATACCTTTCAAGTCAGGACAGTCCAGAGCGAGCGCCCCTCAAGAGGTATTCGCGCCCGCTCTTTAGTTTCTGGCACAAAGACTGATCCGGGAATGTCTGTCAACGTCTCCGGGTCTTTGCTTTATCAGCTTTCGTGCCAGGTCCGTCCGTCACGCTCGATAAGAGCGATCGAAGACGACGGACCCCATGTGCCTGACGTGTAGCCCTGAACCTGCTGGTTGTTTACATCCCAACCCTTGAGAATAGGGTCAACCCAGCGCCATGCAGCTTCAACCTCGTCGCGGCGCATGAACAGGGTCTGATTGCCACGAACCACGTCCATGATCAGGCGTTCATAAGCGTCTGGGTTACGTTCGTTGAAGGACTCGGCGAAGCTCATGTCCAGTGGAACGTGGCGAAGACGCATTCCACCCGGACCTGGGTCCTTGATCATCAGCCACTGCTTCACGCCTTCATCAGGCTGCAGACGAATGACGAGCTGGTTTGCGACGACCTTGCCAGCATTCTCACCGAAGATCGAATGCGGGATCGGCTTGAAGGTGACGACGATTTCCGAAACGCGCGATGCAAGGCGCTTGCCCGTACGCATGTAGAATGGAACGCCGGCCCAGCGCCAGTTGTCGATTTCAGCCTTGAGAGCAACGAATGTTTCGGTGTTGCTGGTGTCGCTGCCGAGGTCTTCCAGATAGCCTTTGACCGGGCCACCTGCGGATGCACCGGCGCGATACTGACCGCGCACCGTGACGTCTTCGACATTGGCCGTGGTGATTGGCTTCAGCGAACGCAGCACCTTGACCTTTTCGTCATGCACGGCATCCGCTTCGAGTGACGAAGGCGGTTCCATGGCGACGAGGCAAAGCAACTGGAGAATATGGTTCTGCACCATATCGCGCAGCGCGCCAGCGGTGTTGTAATAGCCCGCGCGGCCTTCAAGGCCGACGGCTTCGGCAACCGTGATCTGCACATGATCGATATGCGCCGAATTCCACAGCGGCTCATAAAGCGCATTGGCAAAGCGCAGAGCCATCAGGTTCTGAACGGTTTCCTTGCCCAGATAATGGTCGATACGGAAAATCTGGTCTTCGCGGAAAACGCTGCCGATGGTGTCGTTCAGCGCATTGGCGGATTCAAGATCGCGGCCAATCGGCTTTTCAACGATGATGCGCGTGTCGCGGGTGATAAGGCCATGCGACTTGAGGCGGCTTGCAATATCGCCAAACAGCGTTGGGCTCACGGCAAGATAGAAAGCGCGGATCTTCTCCGGCTTTTTGCCAATAGCTTCCTTGAGGGCGGCCCAACCATCTTCAGACTTCGCATCGACTGCGACATAGGTAAGACGCGCAATAAATGCTTCTACTTCCTTGGCGTCGACTTCAGAAGCCTTGACATGTTCGTTGATCGCATCGCGGGCGAACTTGCGATATTCCTCATCGGTCATAGTGCTACGCGAAGCACCGATGATGCGTGTCGGCTCACTGAGCTGACCGGCACGCTGGCGCTGATATAGCGCAGGAATCAGTTTGCGTTCGGCAAGATCGCCGGAACCGCCGAAAACGATACAATCGAAGGGCTCTACCGGTATTATCTGGCTGGTCATATATTGCTCTCTTCCACTTCTGACGCAAATCACTTCGCTAATAGCAGATTGCGATTTTCGCGCAGCCTTTGTCTATAATCTAATCGATTTAAATTCAACCATCCAATGTAACATTCTCGCGAATGTTGCCAATTACAGCTGTCATTGCATCTCGGTTAACCGCATATGCATAGATGACATGTTCAACATAGAGCCATATTCAAACAAGAACACAGCTGTGTTGGACTAAGTTTTTACTGATTTGACGGGCGGATCATATCTCTCGTCCGCAAAAGGAGAATGACATGAAGAGGCTGCAGGATAAGGTTGCGATTATCACAGGTGCGGGATCGGGCTTCGGTTCTGCCATAGCGCGCCGATTTGCAGCCGAAGGCGCAAAGGTCGTGCTGGCAGATGTGAATGTGAAGCGTCTGGAAGATGAGCTTGCGGATATCGGTAAGGATGCGCTGTCCGTACAGGCCGATGTGTCGCGCAAGGACGATATGGAGCGGCTGGCACGCGCGGCATTCGACAAGTTCGGTCGTATCGACATCATGGTCAACAACGCCGGTTTCACACATCGCAACATGCCTTTGACGGAGGTGGATGAGCATAGTTTTGATCTCATCAATGCGGTCAACATGAAGGCGATTTATTATTCGACATTGCTTGTCGCGCCGATCATGGAGCATCAGGGCAGCGGCGTGATCATCAATACGGCGTCGGCGATGGCCAATCGTCCGCGCAAGGGCCTCACATGGTTTGCAGCTTCCAAAGGCTGGGTTGTGAGCGCGACCAAGGCGATGGCGCTTGAGCTTGCTGACAAGAACATCCGCGTCAATTGCATCTGTCCCGCTGAAAGCGACGGCGAGGCTTTGGGGATGTTTCTTGCCGAAGACACGCCTCAGGCACGCGAGAACCTGAAAGGGACCATTCCGCTTGGCCGTTTCTCCAAGCCTGAAGATATTGCGGAAGCGGCACTGTTCCTGGCGTCAGATGCATCCTCGATGGTGACAGGAACAGCACTCAGCGTTGATGGCGGTTATTCCATCTAGAGCGCGTTTCGATCTGATTGGATCAGATCGGCGCTCTAAATATTTGTTTTAACGCGCATCTTTGTCCGAAAACCGTTTCACACTTTTCGGGATGCGCTCGAATAACCCGCTTCGTTTAGGAAGTCATTGAATATGGCTTCCAGTTTTTCGTGGCGGTCCGCTGCCATTTGGCTTCCGGTTTCAGTTTTGAAGCCGGAGGCGAGCTTGAAAAGCTTGGTGCGGAAGTGATCCAGCGCATAGATTTTATCATCCAGCGGCCGATTTTCGGCCATCGGATCGGTGCTGTCGTAAAGTGCGCTGCCCATGCGGCCTGCAATGTAAAAGCATCGCGCGGCACCAATCACGCCAATCGCATCAAGCCGGTCTGCATCCTGCAATATCTTTGCCTCAAGTGTGCGCGTCTCAATATTGGCCGAAAAGCTGTGTGCCTCGATCACATGGGCGGTGGCGGCGATGCGTTCTTCATTCCATCCAAGTTCCCGCAGGAGATTGGACGCTTTTTCTGCGGCCAATCCTGATGCGCGATGGCGATCCGGCGAGTTCTTTTCCACGCTGACGCAATCATGGAGCAGGGCTGCGGCGAAGAGTATTTCCGCGTTACCGCCTTCGGCCTTTTGAATTGCGGCTGCATTTTTCCATACGCGCGTAATGTGGGACAGATCATGTGAGCCGTCGGCTTTCGCTCCCAAAGCATGAGGCAGAAGCTGTTCTGCCAGTGCATCGAAGGGCGTGAATGGTTGGAATGTCATGTCAGGCTTTCAAAAAGGACTCAATTGCTGGGTGTACTTATTCCCGCCATACGTCAGTTCTGTGAAGCCCTGCGCAAAACCATCCAGTTATAAAACGCACCCATGGCCATTAACAGACAGGTGCCGATAAACACTGCTGGCATTCCAATACGTCCGCCGACAAAGCCACCGGCAACGGGACCGGCAACTTGTCCGACATATTGTGCGGAAACGGAAAGCCCGAGCACACTGCCTGCAACACGGTCGGGAACATTGTGCCGGATGACGCTGCTGATACAAGGTAAAAGGCCACCCAGTGCCAGCCCCATTAAGAAGCGCAGGCCGATGAGTTGCCATGCTTCAGTAACGAAGGCTTGCGGGATTAGCAGGAGTGCTGCGATCGTCAGTGCACCGATAATGACGCGTGTGTGGCCGATGCGATCTGCCAGACGGCCAAGTTTGGAGGCAGACAGTATACTGCCGAGCGCTGCCGCAGCCATCACGACACCGGAAATCAGAGTGACCTTGGTCTGGTCATCCATCAACTGCATCACATAAACGGTGATGATCGGTTCGATCGACATATTGGCGAACATCAGCAACATGCCGGTCGCAAGCATGGCAATGACGGGTCTGCGGTCGGGAACAGCTGCCCATATCGATTGCTTCTTTTGTTCTTTACTGCGCTTGGGTGGCTTGCGATCTTCGCGGATCAGAAATGTTGTTGCAAGAAAGGTGAGAAAAATCACGCTGCCAGCCAGCCAGAAGGTCGCGCGGATCCCGATCAGCGGTGGAAGCGCGCCGCCGAGCAAAGGGCCAGCCAGATTGCCGCCCATAATGCCCGCCGAAAGTGCACCCAGCGCCCAGCCGGTCTTGTCCTTTGGTGTTTGGGTAGCGACAAGGATCATCGACCCCGACGAATAGCCGCCTGCAACGCCGACGAACAGGCGGAGTGCGACCAGCTGCCAGATATTTGTGACCATGCCCATCAATGACATAGCGATGGCCATGCCGAGACTTGCGCGGATCAGCATCAGCTTGCGGCCATAACGGTCGCCAAGTTTACCCCAGAACGGGGCGACAGTCGCCGCTGCGAGAAACGTTGCACCATAGGCAATACCAGACCATTGCACGATAGCGGCATGATCGGCCACGCCGAGCTGCTCCACATAAAGCGGAAGAAACGGCAGCAGCAGCGACATGGCAACAAGCGTAGTGAACGAACCGATGAGGCAGATAAGAAGATTCTGCTTCCAGTAGCGCTCATGGGTTTCGTCTGCTTCAATCTTGGCCTTGCCGCCGCTCGTGGCGCGCTGGGTGGTCATACTGTGTTCCGTATCTTTATGCGTGATTGCTTTGTATTCCATTTTGGGATACCAAATTGGAATACACACATGCGCCTGTCGCAACGGCTTGTCAATCAGCCGCTAGCGTGGGGGATTTGAAGTTCCTACAATTTGTATTGCATTCACGTTTAGGAACTTCAAATCCGTAACCCACGCTAGATTCAAAACTTTACTAGTATGGCTTTGGGCCCGAAATTCGCTCAGGTGGCTGCGTTGCAGGGATGCGAATTTCGGGTCCGCCATACTAGCCAGAATTATTGAGGGTCCAATGTCACAGATGCGTCAAGTCGAAGAACAGCTTCGCGATATGATCCTCGGGCTTGAGTTGGGGCCGGGTGAGCGGCTGACCGAACGCTGGATCGAAGCGCAGTTTAATGCTTCGCGCACGCCGATCCGTGCAGCACTTTTGCGTCTTGAGGCCGAAGGGCTTGTCGGGCGGGAAGGGCGCGGCTGGACTGTTTCGCCGATCAATCTCGCGGAGATTGAACAGATCGGCGTTTATCGTGAGGCGCTGGAGATTGCCGCTCTCAACGTCACTTGCGCATTGGAAGATCGAAGTGGCGTCGAGGCAATTGCCGAAATGCTCAACAGTTGCGATACCACGAGTACACGCGAGGAATGGCATCGTGTGGGCATGGATTTTCACATCGAACTCGCGCGACTTTCGGGCAATGAGTTTCTGAGCCGTGGTGTTCGCGATGCCATGCAGCGGCTGTCACGGGCACGCTGGCTTGAAGTGCGCGATGCAGGGGCGCTGGCGCGCGCGTGGCAGCAGCATCGCGCAATTCTTGATGCGGTGCGAGAAGGAAACGTATCTCAGGCTACGGCTCTGATGACATCACATCTGGGAGGAAGCCGATCGCGCCTGATCGATAATCTGCGCCAGGACCGGCGGGGTTTGAAAGCGCGCGGCTTTGCGGTGGTCTGTGGCTAAAGCATTTCCAGCAAAAGTGCGAAGCGCCTCCGCAGGAAAGTCAGTTCGCCGGACTGATTTCTTTTCCTGCTGCGATGCATAGGATAATGCGTAAAAATAATAATTATTTCCATTCGGGCAGCTTATGTCCATCACGGTCAAAACGGGATGGCCGTCCTTCTTTGATGCCCACATCGCGCAGCAGATATTCCGGCGAATTTTCGCTGATGACGTAATGGCTCGGCTTCCGCTTGAACAAACGTGCAATCCAGGCACACAGGCCGGAAGCCGGTATTTTTTCAGGGCAAACAACGGCAATCGCTGATGAGTTGATCTCAACATCACGCATGGTCGGTCTCGATTTTTTCTGAGTTGACAGTCTAGTGGGAGGCTGGGCTGTCGGTTAAACTGTGCCTATAGTTATGACGGAAAAACGCGTTGTTTTCCAATTGAACGTCGATTATGATACATAAGGAGAACTTATGCATTATGACGTCATCCTTACCGCCGCTCTCAGCCATTCGCGTTTTTGAATCCGCTTCCCGTCATGCAAGCTTTACGCGTGCGGCGGAAGAGCTGGGAATGACTCAGGCTGCCGTCAGCTATCAGATAAAATTGCTGGAAGAGCGTGTCGGCGCACCGCTGTTTCTGCGCAAGCCGCGTCAGGTGGAATTGACCGAGCTGGGCAAGCGTTTGGCTCCTTCCATCAATGAAGCTTTTGAAGCCATGCGGACGGCCTTTGCATCGGCACGTGAAGACACACAGGGCGTTTTGACGATTAGCGCTGTGGTGACTTTCGCGTCAAACTGGCTCGTGCAGCGGCTGGGATCGTTTCAGATGCAACATCCGGCGCTGGCCGTGCGGTTGGATACATCGAATGATATGGTCGATTTTTCGACCTCGAATGTCGATATGGCAATCCGCAGCGGAAGTGGCGACTGGCCTGGTATGATCTCGCATGAACTCATCAAAGCGCAGTTTTCACCGATGCTCAGCCCCAAGCTTATAGAGTCGGTCGGAGGTATTAAAGAACCTGCTGATCTGTTGCGTCTTCGCGCAGTTGATCCAACCGATCCATGGTGGAGTATCTGGTACAAAGCGGCTGGAATTGAAAACCCGGAAATAAAGGGTAACGCATTCAGCCGTTATGGTGCGCAACATCTCGAAGGGCGAGCAGCCGCAGCCGGGCAGGGCGTGGGCATCCTTACACCTGCATTTCACGCGGCAGAACTGGCATCGGGGCAATTGATCCAGCCCTTCGATCTTCTTTGCGACGATGGACGAGCCTATTGGCTGGTCTATCCCAAAGCGCGAAAGAATATGCCCAAAGTCCGTGCCTTTCGCGAATGGATTTTGAGCGAGCTAAGTTAAAGCTTGAAGGCGAATGCCAAGATCTTCGATTTCCGTATCGGCGAAAACTTCGATGCCATGGCTGCGAAGAAGAGTAGCTGTGACACCGGCGCCGGAATGTTTCTGGCCAATGAATTTGCCATCATAGATCGTGCGACTGCCGCAAGACGGGCTACCATCGATTAACAGAGCAAAGCGGCAATCATTTGCTTGTGCCACGGCAAGCGCGGCCTGAGCACCGGCGACAAATTGTGCGGTTACATCGCCGCCGGTTTCTTCAATGACGCGGCCTTTTCCGCAAAGAACGGATTCACCATCGCCACCCGCCGCGATTTCTGCAGGGAGGCGCGGTACGCTGAAGCCCGCCATCAATTCGGGACAAACGGTCACGAACCGCCCTTCGGCACGCCACTGATCAACAAGTGGATGTGCAAGCGGCTTTGCCGATCCGTTGTAACGGACCGGATGACCCGCAAGGCAGGCGCTGATCAGTATTTTGCCGCTCATGGCGTCGACTTTCTTTATGGATGCGGATTGGGGAAACTGTGCCGCTCGGCAAGCACTGCGAGAATCGCATCCTTGTCGGAAACGAAAGCATTGCCTTCATTCTCACCGGTCTGGTGGACCGAGCGCTCACCCTTCGCCAAAATGAGCAAAGGCAAAGACTGGTTTTCTGCGCCCACAAGCGCAATGATTTCATGCCGCGGTCGTGGCCAGGCGATCCGTTTGATGTCTAGGTTTTTTCCGAGTTCAGGAAATGAAGCCAGAACACCTTCCATCAAGGCGCAATGCTCACAATAGAATTTTTGACCGGGATAGGCCGGGTCCTCAAAACCCGGCTGCAAAAGGTAAAGCGTATCGCGATTCATGATTTCAATTTCCATCATTGGTTTGGAACAGGACACCATAGTCATGCCTGAGGGACTCGACTGAGTTCTTCGT
Organism: Brucella grignonensis; assembly: GCF_002252505.1. Classification (GTDB taxonomy): domain Bacteria; phylum Pseudomonadota; class Alphaproteobacteria; order Rhizobiales; family Rhizobiaceae; genus Brucella; species Brucella grignonensis. Next base: position 34,246 of record NZ_NNRL01000148.1, read on the forward strand.
TCACATTAGCAGCCAGTTCGAAAAAACGCTGACGAATTTGCGGTGCAAAATCATTTGCACGTTCGATTGTATGGAAAACCTCAGGTGCATCATGGCGCACCATGCCCACCGCCTGCATGATGAGATCGAAGCTCTTTGTCGTCATGCGCGTGGGCAATGGCTCCATCTGCACCAGCACTTTTGCAATCAGATGCGTCAGCCCCTGAACCATGGCCGCATCGCGATCATGGTCTTCGGGCGTTGTCACGATGACATCAAGCGCCAGATGCTTGCGCAGGAATGCGCCTATGCGAAGCGCTTGCGTGCTACGAACCGGACAAATAGCAATCTTCAGACCAGAGATCCCGTTGCGTGCGCTTTGCGGGCCAAACAGCGGATGCGTGGCGATAATATCGACATGATCCGGCAGGCCTCTGAGCATGATATTGGCGGGGCCAACCTTCACCGATCCGACATCCATAACCAGCGCGCCGGGCCGCAGATGCGGCGCAATTGTTTCAACAACGGCTTCAAGGGTTGATACGGGTGTTGCCAGAATAACGATGTCGCAACGGGCTACATCTTCGATTGTCGCAAGTGTTACGGAAAGCGCGCCTGCAACATTATCCAGTCTGGCGACCGGATCATAAGCATACAGCCGGAAATATGGGCTCAAGTAACGGGCAATAAGCTGCCCGAATGCACCAAAGCCGATAATGCCGATTGTTTTATGCTGATGATTTTCGTCGAAAGACATAGACTGACCTCTGAATGGCTGGACCGCCAGAGGCACTGTCTTCAAACGAAACCGCTGGCAATGCAGCGGTTGAACTATGACAAAGCAAACCCGCCGCTATATGAGCGGGGTGTAATAAGACCGGGTGTTGATAAGCGCTTTAATCATGGTGCTTTGCTATTCTTGCCGGGACCCATTGTCAATGACTTGAATGCCCCCTGCGTTCAATCAATCAAAGGTTACTCACGCCTCCATCGACCTGAACTTCTGATCCGACAACGAATGTCGATTCATCTGACGCGAGAAACACTGTAGCTTTTGCAAGCTCGATGGGCTTACCCATCTGCAATAGGCCCTGCGGCGTTTAAATCGTTGCTGTCATCAAGGGGATATATTGTGGCGGCAACTAAGCCGATTGCTTAATCTCGATTAGTGCCGACGTTCTCCTGTAAACGCTTGAAATAAGGCTTGCTCTCCACCTTTAGCGGTATGAACTACGTCTATTCGTGGAGGTTTTAGAACGGATTGCTGTAATATTTTCAGTGAGTTGATCAGGTAAGATCAGATTCGTAGTCTTGGGGCGAAGCAACTGAAGCAGAAAATCCGGCAACATGGATTGAAGCTTCAATTTTTTGATTTGGTGCATCGTGCTTTGCAAAAATCCGAACTGATTTGAGCCCGATGCCTGGGATTCGAAGAGCGGAGGGATACATGTCAGCAGATAACAACTCGCACTCGCCTCGCAATCGCGCGCGACGACATTTTCTTGGGGTTACCGCAGGAATGGCTGCGAAAGCCGCAGCACTCGGTGCCTTGGCTTCGTCCCTGTCATCGCTGCCAGCACGTGCCTTGGGCACGAAATGGTGGGAGCATGGCGGCGGTTCCGGTAGCAATTGTCTCCTCAAAGGCACGCTCATCGATACACCAAAAGGACCCATACCAGTCGAAAAACTGGCTATAGGCGATCTGGTCAAAACGGTTCGCGGTGAAACGCTGCCGGTTAAATGGGTTGGGTGGCAATGTCTTGTAAGCTCCGGCGCGGAGTGGAACGAAAGCATCATGCCAATCCGTATCGAGCGTCACGCGCTGGGTGGCAAGCTTCCTCGGCGCGATCTTTATCTTTCGCCAAACCATGCGCTGTTTATCGACGGCGTTCTCATCCGCGTAAAAGATCTGGTCAACGGGCATTCGATCGCGCGCATTTCAGAAGATGACGCCATCGATTATTATAACATCGTGCTCGAGAGCCACGAAGTCGTCTTTGCAGAAGGCGTGGCGGTTGAAACATATCTGATGCGCGGCGAGAGCTATATGAGCTTCACGAACTTCACAGAATACCAGCAGCTTTATGCTGATGAACCAAGTATTATGATGAAACCTTTCGCGCCGATCATGGGCTATGAAGGCGCGCGGGAACATATGCACGCTCTGTTGTGTATGAGTGGTGTGCTGCCTATGCGCGATGTCGTCGAAGAAACCTATCAGCGACTGGCAACAGCATAGGCCCAAAAATCGATTTCGATTTTTGAAAACCACGTTGCGTAGTTCATGAAATCAGTGTGCTCGAGTAAGTGTGGTTTAGAGTATCAGAGCATGAAAAACAGCGGGCGGTGCATCTTCTGATGTTCCGCCTGCCTTATTAGAGCGTAATCCGACCGAAGTGAAACGAGGATCGATAAGATTATGATTAAAATAGAATAGGTTATAGCGCTTATCTGATCCAAAATCAGATCAAAATGCGCTCTAAATGCGATCCATCAGCGCATACCATGATAGCGCGACAAAGAGGAGGGGCGCACGGAATGTACGTCCGCCCGGAAACGCGGGAATGCGCAACTCTTCAAAGAGTTTGAGCTTTTCGCGCTTGCCGGAGATGGCTTCCGCATAGAGCCTGCCCATGTAGTTGGCGAGCATGACGCCATGGCCGGAGTAGCCGCCTGCAGAAATGACCCCCGGCATCACTTCGCGCACGAAAGGCTGGCGCGGCATGGTTATACCAACTGATCCACCCCAGGCTTGTGTAATTTCTACCTTGTCCAGCGCTGGATAGATTTCCGCGATCTGTCGGCGAATATGTTCGCTGATGTCTCGCGGATTGTCGGCCGTATAGGCCTCGCGACCGCCGAACAGCAGGCGGCCATCTTTGGATTTGCGGAAGTAGCGTACAACGAAACGCGAGTCATCAACCGATTCTCCGCCGGGAATAACCGGGCTGTCATCGCCCAAAGGCGCTGTCGCGCCAATGAATGATCGGATTGGCATGACATGGGCTGCACTTGTAGGCTCCAGATCGCCGCCGTGAGCATTTACGGCGAGAAACACGTTCTTTGCTGAAATCGTGCCTCGTGGTGTTTGCACTTCGATACGACCGCTTACCATGCTGATCTTTGTGGCCTTGGTGTTCTCAAAAATATGTGCACCGGCCTCAGTGGCAACTCTGGCCAACCCAATCAGCAATTTGAGCGGATGAATGTGACCTGTGCCGGCATCATAGACCCCGCCATAATAGCGGTTTGAGCCAAGAAGCGTGGCCATTTCCTCCTGCCCGACGTAACGAATATGCGGGTAGTTGAAGCGCGTTGCCATCAGTTCCGCATGGTCCTGATAGTGCTTGAGATAACGCGGCTTGTGCACGGCAGAGATCTGGCCGGGCACATATTCCATGTCGATATTATGTTCGCGCGCAAAGCCGAGGAGATGCGTCTTGGCCTCTTCCGCAACATCGAACAGTGCTTTCGCACGTTCAAAGCCATATTGCTTTTCGAGATCTTCAGCCCATGTCCGCTGGCCTGTACCGAACTGCCCGCCATTGCGCCCTGAAGCCCCGTCGCCAAAGCGAGCAGCTTCAATCAGAACGACGTCGGCTCCCTGTTTTGCCAGATAATAAGCCGCTGAAAGCCCCGTATAGCCGCCGCCAATGACGACGACATCTGCCTGACGGGCACCATCAAGTTCAGGATATTGAGGACGTTCTGGAACGCTCGCTTCGTACCAAGAAAAGCCGGGCGAGATTGGGGACTGATATGGCATGTGGAACCGGTCAGACGTTGAGCAGCAGGAACTCACGCTCCCACGGGCTGATGACTTCCATGAAAGTTTCGAACTCGGCACGCTTGATCGCCGCATATGTTGTGACGAATGAACTGCCGAATAGGTTTCGTAATTCCTGATCGTTTTCAAACAATTCCACCGCATCAATCAGGCCGCGTGGCAGGTCGATTTCCTTGGTGTTGACGCTGGTCGATGCCGGCTGATCTGCTTCGATCTTGTTCACCAGACCGATCAGACCACAGGCCAGTGATGCCGCAAGTGCGAGATAAGGGTTGGCATCAGACGATGGAATCCGGTTTTCGACGCGGCGACCGCCCGGCTCTGAGCGCGGTACGCGGAATGCAGTCGTGCGATTGTCATAACCCCACTTCACATTGACCGGAGCCGAAGCAGACGGTGTAAGGCGACGATAGGAATTCACATAGGGCGCGAACATGACCAGTGCGTTGGGCACATGGCGTTGCATGCCGCCGATAAAATGGCGGAAAGCTTCGCTTTCAGTGCCATCTTCGTTGGAGAAAATGTTGCGCCCAGTCTTCTTATCGACAATCGACTGGTGGATATGCATGGCAGAACCCGGCTGGCCCTGAATAGGCTTGGCCATGAATGTTGCATACATGTCGTGCTTGAGAGCTGCTTCGCGAATTGTGCGCTTGAACATGAAGACCTGATCGGCCAGTTCGACCGGATCGCCATGGCGCAGATTGATTTCGAGCTGAGCAGCACCTTCTTCGTGGATCAGCGTATCGATCTCAAGACCCTGACCTTCGGAGAAATGATAAATGTCGTCGATCAATTCGTCGAACTCGTTGACGCCCGCAATCGAATAGCCCTGACCGCCACCAATGGCGCGACCGGAACGGCCGACTGGAGGGGTCAGCGGGTAATCCGGGTCCGGGTTCTTGCGTACCAGATAGAACTCGATTTCCGGTGCCACAACTGGCTTGAGGCCGCGCTTATTATAAGCAGCGACTACCGAGCGCAGTACATTGCGCGGGGTGAACTCGACTGCACGTCCATCCTGATAAACCAGATCGCAGATAACCTGTGCTGTCGCATCGGATTCCCACGGCACTGCGGAGAGGGTTGAAAGATCGGGCAAAAGCCTGAGATCGCCGTCGTCTTCCGGATACTGGAAGCCATGACCGTCTTCCGGGTAATCTCCCGAAATCGTGGTCATGAACACGGCTGATGGCAGGGCCAGTGAGGTGTTCGACGTGAACTTCTTCGATGGCATCATCTTGCCACGGGCAACGCCAGCCTGATCGGGGGTGATGCATTCGATGTCTTCGATGTCGCGCCATGCCAGCCATTCTGTGGCTTGTTTCCAGTTCTTCACGCCGCGAAGCGATTTGACATAAACAGGCGTACGGCGACGCGGCGCACGCGTTACCTTCTTTTCCGTCGTATCAGCAGACATCCAACACCAAAAAATGATTTCGTATGTCGGTATGATAGCTGTGCGAGATCGCGTTGACAAATGAAGCTTTGCGGAAAGGAGCAAGTAAATTCGGGGATGGATTTGCCTTTGCTATCGTTTTGCCATGATTGCTAAAATAGGTTGCAGTCGGTCATTGTGAGGAGTGTTCTGATGCTGAAAAGAAGAGCCGATGCTACCCGTCTGGCGGCGGTATCGCTTGCTATTCTGCCACTTTTGGGCGTGCAAGCGCACGCCTATGAAAAGACTATGGCTTGTATGCTGGTGGTGGAGGCTGGCAGCGGTAAGGTGTTGACAAAGGAAGGTGAGGGCTGCGCAACCCGCATCAGCCCGGCTTCGACTTTCAAAGTTCCTTTGGCCGTCATGGGGTTTGAGAGCGGAATTTTGAAAGACGGGCATGATCCAGTCTGGCCCTACAAGAACGAATATAAGGCTGAGCTTGAGTTCTGGCGCCAGGATACAGATGCAACACGGTGGGAAGAAAAGTCTGTTGTGTGGTTCTCGCGTGAGCTGACGAAAAAGCTTGGAATTAAGGGCTTCCAGAAATTTACAGACAGCTTTGATTACGGCAATCGGGATTTGTCCGGTGATAAGGGCAAAAATAATGGCCTGACGCAGTCATGGATCAGTTCGTCGCTTGAAATTTCACCGGAAGAACAAGTCGCTTTCCTGCGCAAATTGCTTGCCAAACAATTACCGGTCTCGGCTCAGACTGCAGAAAAAACGATGAGCATATTGCCAATCGAGAAGCTTGATAATGGGTGGACGGTGCATGGCAAGACGGGCTCCAGTGTTGAGCGCGACGCACAGGGAAAAATCGACCGCAGCCGTCAATTTGGCTGGTATGTTGGCTGGGCCGAAAAAGATGGCAAGCAAGTGGTCTTTGCAAGGCTTAACCGGAATGCCGAACGCCAGAAAGGCGGCATGGGGGTGCCGACAAAAAATGAAACGTGGGACGCATTGGAACATTTGTTAAAGTAGGACTGGCGGACTGAAGAAAATTGGGAGTATAGGCTGTGCTCCCAATCGTCTTCTGGACAAATGCAATGATCGTTCGCCCGCGCCCGCCCTTGTGGAAGCTGTTCTTCATCCTCAAAGGTTCCATCGTCATGCGGATATTGCCGCAGATTTTTGCGGTTTTTGCGCTATCGCTTGTCGTCGTCTGGGCGCATCGCGCCTTTCCGGGTTGGGTGCCAGCATTCAATAATGGTACGGCATTCGCGCTGCTCGGTATTGCGCTTTCCATCTTCCTCGGTTTTCGCAACAATGCCTGCTACGACCGTTGGTGGGAAGCACGCAAAGTCTTTGGCAAGCTGGTTTATGTTACGCGGGGTTTTGCCCGTGAGATCTTGGTTCTCGATCACCTGCCGGGGATGGACGACACACGCGAGAAATTGCTTCGCTATGTTATAGCATTTACGCAGTCTATGGTGCCGCATCTTCGTCCCGGTGATGGGCAAACGAAGGCGCGCAAGTGGCTGACCGCTGACGAACAAGAAGCTTTTGATGCAAGCCGTAACGGACCTGATCTCATCCTGCGCAAGATTGGCGAGACGCTTGCGGAACTGCGCGGCGCAGGGCGTATTGATGTCATCGATTTTCAGACGTTTAATGCATCAGTGAATGGTCTGGCGGAAGTGCAGGCCGCCTCTGAGCGTCTGCGTTTTACGCCGGTTCCTTTTGGCTACACTTTGCTTTTGCATCGCACAGCCTATCTGTTCTGCTTTTTCATTCCCTTTGGCTTTGCCGATATGCTCGGCTGGGGGACGCCTTTTGCGACCACTCTGGTCGCCTACACCTTCTTTGGCCTAGATGCTCTGGGGGATGAACTCGAAGAGCCATTCGGTACGCTGCCCAATGATCTGCCGATTGGCGCGATCGCGGATACAATTGAGATCAATTTGCGCGAAGCTATGGGTGAAACCGATTTGCCAGACATGCCGCAGCCCAAAGATTACTTACTTATGTAAAAAAGAACCCGACTGGCAGAGCCAGCCGGGGAGGTCAATGCGGGCAGTCGAGCATGAATGAGCTGTTATATCAAGTTCTAATATATGCTCTTTGAATGAAACGACCGGAGTGTGGCTTTTCGCTTGTTTGTTTCCATCGCCGTAGTTTCGCTGAGGCGAATAACATGGCGGTGGCGACGGTGATTGTTGAGAACGTCATCCTTTTTCGTGGGTGACGATAACCGGGATCAGAAGATCGCCCCAGTTGCCGTCGCCGTTCCCGTGCTGCCGAAGGCACACAAAATGAAGGAACATGGTGGCGACGGTAATTGCTGAGTGCGTCATCCTTTTTCGTGGGTGACGATAACCGGGATCAGAAGATCGCCCCAGTTGCCGTCGCCGCCATGATGACGGGCGGAGCGGACCAGTTCCACGGAGACGCCAGCCTCGACCGCCTTCATGACGGTGTAGTTGAGGCGATGCAGATCGTTGGCGAGCATACGGATAACGGTCTGCTGATCGGTGCTCATGCTTGAAGATTGTTCTTCTGCTCTTTCCTTGACGCGTGCTGGCGAATTCATGGAACTATTCCTCCTGTTTGTCGCCGGGCTGTTATTCAGCAGCCGGTCTGAACTGTGCTGTTTCAGTCGATTCTTTCATGGCGGTGGTCGAAGACTGGCCGCCGGTGATTGCGAGCGACACGGCATCGAAATAGCCGGTGCCGACTTCACGCTGATGCTTGGTCGCGGTGTAGCCGTTGGCTTCGGCTGCGAATTCCGCCTGTTGCAGTTCGGAATAGGCTGCCATCTGCCGGTCCTTGTAACCGCGTGCCAGTTCGAACATGCCGAAGTTGAGCTGGTGGAAACCGGCCAGCGTGATGAACTGGAATTTGTAGCCCATCGCGCCCAACTCACGCTGGAACTTGGCAATAGTGGCGTCGTCGAGGTTCTTCTTCCAGTTGAACGACGGCGAGCAGTTATAAGCGAGCTTCTTGCCCGGATGTGCCTTGTGCACGGCTTCCGCGAAGCGACGAGCCTGCTCGAGATCGGGCTTGGATGTTTCCATCCAGATCAGATCGCAATAAGGCGCATAGGCAATCGCACGGGCGATGCATGGCTCGATGCCGTTCTTCACCTGATAGAAGCCTTCAGCCGTGCGGCCTGCATCGTAATCGACGAAAGGCTTGTCGCGTTCGTCGATATCCGAGGTCAGAAGCTTGGCGGCTTCCGCATCCGTGCGGGCGATAACCAGCGTTGCCGTTCCCATCACGTCTGCCGCCAGGCGCGCCGCGTTGAGGTTGCGGATATGCGCTGCCGTCGGGATCAGAACTTTGCCGCCGAGATGGCCGCACTTCTTTTCCGAAGCGAGCTGGTCTTCATAATGCACGCCAGCCGCACCTGCCTCGATGAAGGCTTTCATGATCTCGAAAGCATTCAGCGGACCACCGAAACCTGCCTCAGCATCGGCAACGATGGGGGCAAACCAGGTGTCGACCGAAAGTCCCTTGCCTTCGGCGGTTTCGATCTGGTCGGCACGCTGCAACGTCTTGTTGATGCGCTTTGCCAGTTCCGGGGCGGCATTGGCCGGATAAAGCGACTGGTCTGGATACATGCTCGATGCCGTATTCGCATCCGCTGCAACCTGCCAGCCAGAGAGGTAGATCGCCTTCAGACCGGCGCGAACCATCTGCATGGCTTGATTGCCGGAAAGCGCGCCGAGCGCATTGACGAAGTCTTCCTCATGAATCAGCTTCCAGAGGCGGTTGGCGCCCATTTCAGCGAGCGAGTACTTGATCTCCACCGAACCGCGCAGCCTTTTTACATCTTCGGCCGTATGTGCACGCTCGATGCCGTCGAAGCGACCCTTTGGTGTCGAAGGAATAAGGCTGTAAAAATCTGTCATTTCGGTGTCTCCTCACACTTTGGACTGGTTTGGGAAGAGCGATTTGTCTGTGCTCTTTCTGTGACCAGATTTACAATCGAGATTATTGAAGCGCCAGAAAAACCAATAAAAAGAGCTTATAATTGAGGTAATGCTGTCGGAGTTTTGACTGGATGGCACTGTAAATTTGTAAATCTTGTCAAAGTCGAACTTTACAGCTATTTTGTCATGAATTGTAAAATTGCTGTTATGGGACGGGAGGAACAGGTGAGCGAACGCAAGATATTTGCCGGCCCACGCATCAGGCGCATCCGCAACGAGCGGGGCTTGACCCAGACGGCAATGGCCGAGGCGCTCGGCATTTCGCCGTCTTACCTGAACCTGATTGAGCGCAATCAACGACCGCTGACGGTGCAGCTTCTGCTGAAGCTCGCCAGTGTTTACAAGCTCGATCTCGACAGTCTTCAAGCTGAAAGCGGCTCCACGATTACGGGCCTGAAGGAAGTCTTCTCCGATCCGCTTCTGACCGGTGAGCTGCCGGGCGATCAGGAGCTGGTCGAAATCGGTGAGGCCGCGCCCAATGCTGCCGTCGGCATCATGAAGCTTTACCGTGCCTACCGCGAGCAGCAGCAGCGCTTGTCTGATCTGTCGCAATTGTTGTCGCATGAGGGAAGCGGGGCTGATCTTTCCGCGACGCGCCTGCCGCTCGATGAAGTGCGCGATGTGATGGCGCGGCGCGCCAATCATTATCCGCGTATCGAGGAAGAGGCGGAGAGCTTTTACGCATTGCTTAAGCCGGAAGGTGATTTGTCGGGTGCGTTGAAAGAATGGTTACGGCGCGAACATGGCATCACGGTTCGCACGCTGCCGGTCGCCACCATGCCCAATTGGCGCAGGCGTTATGACCGGCATTCGCAGCGGCTGTTTATTTCGGAGCGTCTGTCGCCCTTCGATCAGTTGCAGGAAATTGCCATGGAAGCGGCGTTGATCCGGATGCAGGTTGTGATCGGCGCAGAGACGGAAGGCTTGAAACTGTCGTCGGGCGAGGCCAAACGCATCGCGCGGTTCGAACTGGCGCGCTATGCGGCGCAGGCTTTGATGATGCCTTATCGCCAGTTTCGCGATGCAGCTGTGCGGGCCCGTTATGATGTCGATGTGCTGCGCACGCGTTTCGGGGTTTCATTCCAGCAGGCGGCAAACCGGCTGACTACCTTGCAGCGACAGGGGGCAAGTGCGCTGCCCTTCTTCGTGATGGAAATCGATCATGCAGGCAATCGACTGCGCGTTGCAGGAGCCGAGGGCTTTCCGACCCGCTTCGGCGGACAATGCCCGAAGCTGCCGGTCTATTCAGCTTTCGCGCAGGCCGGGCAGGTGCTGGTTGAACCGGCGGAACTGCCGGGCGGCTCGGCTTTCCTGACAATTGCCCGCACGCTGGAGGGGCCGCAGGGTGCATTCAGCGAACGCCCAAGACGGACGGCGCTACTGCTCGGTTGTGCGCTGGAAGCGGGGGGCGACACGGTCTATGGCGCTTCACTTTCAAAGGCTGGCAATACGGAGATCGGCCCGGCCTGTCGTCTGTGTGAAAGACAGGGCTGCATCACCCGCGCCGAACCGCCACTTACTCGTCCATTAGGGCTTGATGAAATGGTGGCGGGACTTTCAGCTTTTGACTTCCAGTAGCGCTACAATATTTCGGCTCGAAGCGTGTGCACCACAACTTTTTATGTTCGTCTTGTCATCAGCCGGTTGACGAATGCTGCACAATCTAAAAAGGTAGCAACTGAAACAGTTTACCCACCCTTGAGCTGTGCCGGGAATGACGGTGCAGAATGGAGAACGCGATGAGGATGAAATCCTTTCTTCTGGCGACAACTATGGCGTCTTGCCTTGTGAGCGTCACCGTATTTCCCGCAAGCGCGCAGGAGCGGGTAGTCAATATCTATAACTGGTCGGATTACATCGACGACTCGATCCTTAAGGACTTCACCAAGGAAACGGGTATCAAGGTCGTTTACGACGTTTATGATTCCAACGAAATTCTCGAAACCAAGCTTCTCGCAGGTGGTAGCGGTTACGATCTCGTCGTGCCGTCAGGTGAGTTCCTTGGCCGTCAGATCCCGGCAGGCGTGTTTTTGAAACTTGATAAGGACAAACTGCCGAACCTCAAGAATATGTGGGACGAAATTTCGACCCGCGCTGCGACCTATGATCCGGGTAACGAATATTCCATCAATTACATGTGGGGTACGACCGGCATTGGCTATAACAAGGCCAAGATCAAGGAAGCGCTCGGCACCGATACGATTGACTCGTGGGATGTGCTCTTTGATCCGGAAAAGTCGGCAAAGCTAAAAGGCTGCGGTATTTACCTGCTGGATTCAGCCAGCGAAATGTTGCGTCCGGCGCTGAACTATCTGGGGCTTGATCCAAATTCACCATCATCGGAAGATCTTGAAAAGGCGCAGGAACTTTATCTCAAGATTCGTCCGAATATCCGCAAGTTCCATTCGTCGGAATATATCAATGCGCTGGCTAACGGCGATATCTGCATGGCCGTTGGCTATTCGGGCGATATCTTCCAGGCCCGCGACCGTGCTGAAAAAGCCAAGCAGGGCGTAGAGATCGGTTATTCGATTCCTAAGGAAGGCGCTCTGATGTGGTTCGACCAGATGGCGATCCCGGCAGATGCGAAGAATGTGTCTGAAGCGCTTGAATTCATGAACTATATCATGCGTCCGGAAGTGGCAGCCAAAGCGTCGAATTTCGTGTTCTATGCGAATGGCAACAAGGCTTCGCAGGAATTCATCGACAAGGAAATTCTTGAAGATCCGGCAATTTATCCGAGTGCCGAAGTGCTGAAGAAGCTGTTTGTGCCGACGCCATATGACACCAAGACCCAGCGCGTTGTTACCCGCGCTTGGACGAAGATCGTCACAGGCCAGTAACAGTCGGATAATAAGACGGCTTGGCATGAGTAACTCCGGCAAGATCTGTATTCGGGTTTTGCATCCGGAGATGCTCGCAGACAAATAGTTAGAGCGGCTCACTGTTTATGCAGGAGGGCCGCTCTCCTGCATAATTCTGTTTAAGATAGAATTATGCAGAGAACTTAAATTGACCGAGCGTCCTTTAGGCGCTTTTTGAAGCGCCCGGCGCTCTACGTCTTGATAGAGTCTTTTAGTGGCAGGCCGCGGTCTGTGGATTGGGTTCCTGGTAAGTCGATTGGGGAACGGAATGGAATCTTTTGGCAGCTTTCGCCGCAAATTCGCACCCTGGAATGATCCGGCGGCGAAGCCTTATATTTCCTTTGAAAATGTGACCAAGATTTTCGGCGATTTTACCGCTGTTGATAATCTGTCCCTCAATGTCTTTAATCGCGAGTTCTTTGCGCTGCTGGGGGCGTCAGGCTGTGGCAAGACCACATTGATGCGCATGTTGGCAGGTTTTGAAGAGCCAACTTCGGGCCGCATCACGCTTGACGGGCAGGACATGCGTGGCATCCCGCCCTATAAGCGCCCGGTAAACATGATGTTCCAGTCCTATGCGCTGTTTCCGCATATGACGGTTGAAAACAACATTGCTTTCGGTCTCAAGCAGGACGGCATGGCGAAATCGGAAATCGATGCGCGCGTTGCAGAAATGCTGAAGCTCGTAAAGCTCGAGCAATATGGCAAGCGCAAGCCGCATCAGCTTTCGGGCGGTCAGCGCCAGCGTGTAGCATTGGCCCGTGCCGTTGCCAAACGTCCGAAAGTGCTGCTGCTTGATGAGCCGCTTGGCGCGCTCGATAAGAAATTGCGTGAAGAAACCCAGTTCGAGCTGATGGATTTGCAGGTCAAGCTTGGCCTTACCTTCATGGTCGTCACCCACGATCAGGAAGAAGCCATGACCATGTCCGATCGTATCGCCGTGATGGACAAGGGCCGCATCATGCAGGTGGCAACGCCTGCCGAAGTTTATGAAGCGCCGGGCTCCAAGTTCGTGGCCGACTTCATCGGTAATGTGAACATCATCGAAGGTGAAGTGGTCAAGGCCGCGAACGGTGAAGCAGAAATCGCCACTGAGAAATTCGGCTTCCACATTCAGACCGAAACCCGCGAGCAGCTCAGCCCCGGCCAGAAGGTCTGGTATGCGGTGCGTCCTGAAAAGACACGCATCACGCGCGGAAAGCCCGAAGAAACATCTGTCAACGCCGTTGAAGGAGAGCTTTGGGATATTGCCTATTTTGGCGATATGACGGTTTTCCACGTCCGTCTCGACAATGGCCGCACCATCAAGGCCGCAAGCCTGAATGCTGTGCGTAAAACGGAAAATCCGCTGACCTATGATGAGCGCGTATGGGTTTCGTTTGATACCGATGCCGGTCTGGTGCTGACAGCCTGAGGAGGGGAGGCACATGCAAAAGCTGATCGCTTCCATTACCAGTCGCCTCGTGATCGCAGTGCCTTATCTGTGGCTGTTGATCTTCTTTCTGGTGCCGTTTTTCATCGTCTTCAAGATTTCGCTGTCTGAAGTCACGATGGCGATTCCGCCTTATCAGCCTGTCATTGATCTGACGCAGGGCTTCGGCCTTGCATGGGAGCGCGTAAAGCAGCTTTCCATCGACAATTATCTCTGGCTGATGGACGATCCGCTTTATTATATGGCGTATCTTTCCAGTGTGCGGATTGCAGCAATCTCAACGTTCCTGACGCTGCTGGTCGCCTATCCGATGGCCTATGGCATGGCGCGCGCGCCGCAAAGCCTTCGCCCGACATTGTTGATGCTGGTCATCCTGCCGTTCTGGACCTCGTTCCTTATCCGCGTTTATGCATGGATCGGCATCCTCAAGCCTGAAGGTCTGCTTAACCAGTTCCTGATGTGGCTCAATATCATCGATACGCCGCTTAACATTCTGAACACGGATACAGCCGTCTTTATCGGTATCGTCTATTCCTATCTGCCGTTCATGATCCTGCCGATTTATTCGTCACTCGAAAAGATGGACTATTCGCTGATCGAAGCGGCACAGGATCTGGGCTGCACACCGTTTTCTGCTTTCTGGAAGATCACCTTCCCGTTGTCGCTTGCAGGCGTCGTGGCGGGCTGTTTCCTTGTGTTCATCCCGGCTGTTGGTGAGTTCGTGATCCCTGATCTTCTTGGTGGATCGCAGACGTTGATGATCGGCAAAACAATCTGGAGTGAGTTCTTCTCCAATCGCGACTGGCCGGTTTCTTCGGCGGTGGCCGTGGTTCTGCTGCTTCTGTTAATCGTGCCGATTGTGATTTTCCAGCAGGCGCAGGCGCGCCAGCAGGAGAAGGGGAAATAAGATGCAGAACAACTGGTCCCGTTTTAACATCGCATCGGTCGCGCTCGGCTTTGCCTTTCTTTACCTGCCGATTGTTCTGCTGGTGATTTATTCGTTCAACGAATCCCGACTGGTCACCGTCTGGGCGGGGTTTTCTACCAAGTGGTATGTCGAGCTATTTCGCAATCAGGCTCTGATGGATGCGGCTTGGGTGACAATCCGCGTCGGCCTTCTGTCTGCAACGATTGCGACGGTTCTGGGCACGCTCGCAGCACTTGCGCTGACACGCTATACGCGCTTTCGTGGGCGCATTTTGTTTTCAGGCATGGTCTATGCGCCGCTGGTTATGCCGGATGTCATCACGGGTCTGTCCCTGCTTCTGCTCTTCGTGGCGATGAATTTCGACCGTGGTTTCTGGACGGTGACTCTCGCACACATCACCTTTTCGATGTGTTTCGTGGCGGTTGTCGTGCAGTCGCGTCTGGTGAGCTTTGATCGCTCGCTGGAAGAGGCGGCGATGGACTTGGGTGCGCCGCCGGTCACGACCTTCATGAAGATCACCCTGCCGGTGATCCTGCCTGCAGTGGTTTCTGGCTGGATGCTGGCCTTCACGCTCTCGCTCGATGATCTGGTGATTGCAAGCTTCACGTCCGGACCGGGTGCAACCACGCTGCCGATGAAAATCTACAGCCAGGTTCGCCTTGGGGTTACGCCTGAAATCAATGCGGTCTGTACGATCCTGATCGCTCTGGTGACAACGGGTGTTATCATCGCTTCGGTTGTTAACAAACGCCGCGAAGTGCAGCGCCGCCGCGATGAGCAAGCTGCATTCAGGCTGGGATAACTCTTCAGCGTAATGGGGCGGTTTACTGCCCCGTTGCACTTCCTGTCGATGATGGGGAGATAAATGGCCTATCCCATGAGCCGCCGACAAAGAAATGCAACGGTGGCTTGGTGGGCGTCGCGCCGACCTGTTGGCCGTCGGTGTTTTCTTGCTGTTGCTGCGGTTGGCTTTCAGGGAAGATCACTTCGCCGCTAAGTGCCAGACTGCGATCAACAAACGGAACAATACCAGCAAGATTAAGTGTGCCGTCGGTCGTTCCAAGGCGGGCATTTTCGAGTGTCGCTACGCCGTCCGAAAGATTAGCCTTAAGGTCAAGACGATTGAAGGCAAGCGAAACATTCTCCTGCCGTTCAAGGGCGAAGAAACCCTGACTCTGAGCCTTGGTCAAAAAATCCTGTACCGAGAAGCCTTGCATCTGACCGTTGTTGAGTTGCACAGAAACATTGCCTTGCGCGCCGGTCAACAGAGCAGACCAACGATTTGCCGGGCCTTTCATGAACAGTGAGACATTGCCTTTGCCATTGACGAACGGTTTGTCGAAGCCGAGTGCGGCGAAGAGCTGAGAACTATCAATATCAGACGCATTGAAACGGAGTTCGCCGGTAGCGGTTTTGAGGTCGCGAACGATCTGCAGATTGGCTTGAAGGATTCCGTTGAAAGCCTTGGCATCGCCAATGTCAAACATCGCGCGGCCACCTCTGATCTGCACAGCCGCCGCTACGCCGGTCATAGATATGGGACCAGCAGTGGCAGTTTGGGCTGAAAGGCGCAGGTCAAGTTCAGCGCGATCAATAAAGCTTGTATCGATATTGTCTTGCCCGCTTTGATCGCGCTCATTCGGCGAACGAGGCCGGTTGTCAGGCAACGGCACGAAGATGGAAAATAGTCGGCGCAGATCAAGCTTATCAAATGCAAGCGTGCCGGTTACAGCAGGCGGATCTTGCTCAAATCCGATTTCAATGACACCTTTAGCCGGGCTCTCATCTGTAGTCATTTCTACATTGTCGAATTTCAATCGACGAGGTGTGGAGGTGATCGTCGAATCGAGCGAGAAGACGCCAACTTCCGTGCTACCCGCGACAGGAGGCAGTCCAAGCCAGCGAACCGCATTGCTCAGGGAAGGGGTTTTTGCACTCAGCGCGCCTTCGAAGAAGCGATCGTTGGAGATGTTGGCCTTACCATCAAAAGTAATGTTGACCGGGGTGGACGTGAAACTCGCCGTAACATCAGACGTACCGCCGGCAAGGAGTGGCAAAGCCTGCGATGCAGTCACGTTGAACTGGGTGTTTTCCCCGCGCCATAGCGCGCTGCCACGGAGTGTTGCCGCGCTCGAAGTGCGGGGCCATTCCAGAGTAGCGTTCAGTTTGGTAATCTGTTGATCTTCCTTCGGTTCTTCGTCGGAATCTGGACGATTGAATGAGACCGTACCATCCCGGATTACAACGCGGCCGAAAGGCTGTGAAGCTTGCTGTGTAGCAAGTGTTTTGTCGTTCTCTCCATTCTGCTGCAATGCACGTTGAGCGCGGATCGCTGTACCAAGACGTCCGTTGGAATTTGCAATCGCATCAAGCAGGCCGGAGAAGTTATCGACTGGACCGCCGATGTTGAAATGCGGTCTCACAATCTGTGTTTCTGAGAATGACAAACGGCCCATCAGTGCATCAAGGGGCGATAGTTCGACCTCTATCCGGTTGGCGCTCATAAATGGCTTGGCACCTTGCCCGGAAAGCTTGCTGAGTGTCACGCCTTCAAGCGAGGCACGCAAAACTGGGAACACGCGCAGACGTGGCGCTTCACGCAGCTCGACACTATAGCCGGTCCACGCACTGATTTCCTGCGCCACTCGAATACGGATTGAATCTGTAGAGACAATAAAGGGTATAATGGCCAGCAGCGTTGCCACGGCTGCCGCGCTAAGAATGATGATCGCAACAATAAGGCGCGTAAATCTGGGCCAGCGCATCAACCATCCTATCAGTGAGACATGTTCTGTAATCTAAACCAGCACTGTGGCAAAGCAAAGCCATCCACGCTGATTCTGACATATGGTTAAACAATTGCTTTCAGGAAATTAACCCCGATTTTACAGGAGTTTCCAATGTATAAATTCCAAACGTTGATTTTAACAGACGATTAACCGGCTATGCGTCATAAAAAGTGCAACACTGGGTAATGATCGAGCTGCCATCAGGCCTCATTCGCAATTGCTCTTGTGTCTCTTTGTCTCTGATATTCTCCAACGCTGGTTTTTACCGGCGTTTTTTTTTGATTAGAGCGCCGTGTGTCCTATCGGGTGCACAAATATCGTTCTGACGGCCAAAATTATGCAGAAGTATAAAAAAGCCCTCCATGGGAGGGCTAAAATTTATTAATCCGCGAGAACACGGGTCGGCGGGAAGATGATTTCCACCACGGTGCCGCGTCCGGGCGTCGAATCTATCGCAAACTGAGCACGGTTCGCTTCGACCATCGCTTTTGTAAGCGGCAGGCCTAAGCCTGTACCTTCATTACGCCAGTCTTTTGCGCTTTCTGTTTGCCTGCGCTGCATGGCATTGACCTGACGGAAGGGCTTCAGTGCCTGTTCAACTTCGGCCTTTGTCATACCTACGCCCGTATCTCGCACGCGCATGACGACATCGCCGTTCAGTTCATAATTGGTCGAGACGATCACCTGTCCGCCGGTCGCAGTGAAGCGAACCGCATTGGATAGCAGGTTGAGAGCTACCTGTTTGATCGAACGTGCATCGGCGACGATGTCAGGCAGGTTCGACTGGAAGCTTGAACGGATAATCACACGTTCTCGGTTTGCCTGTGGCTGCATCAGAGCAATGGCTTCGCCGATGGCATCATTGAGCGAAACCGCTTCAAATTGCATATCGAGTGCACCGGCTTCGATTTTGGAAATATCGAGCAAGTCATTGACCAGCGCCAGCACATGATTACCAGAACGGTTGATGTCGCGCAGATAATCGCGGTAGCGATCATTGCCGATTGAGCCGAACTTCTCGTCGGCCATCAATTCGGAAAAACCGATGATCGCGTTAAGTGGCGTACGAATCTCGTGGCTGATACGGGCCAGGAAGTCAGTCTTCTGGTTGGATGCGCGCTCGGCTTCCTTGCGCGCATTCGTCAGCTCTTCTTCTGTACGCTTCCATTGCGTGATGTCGCGCAATACGGCGCAGAAACCGCTCGTGTGCGGAAGCTTGCCCATGGTCATGAAGAGGGGGATGAACCCACCCTGAGCTTCGCGACCGATCACTTCTCTGCCGTCGTTTAAGACGCTGAGGACACCATTTTCGGATAGCCCGTGCAGATAATCCATTGCTGCGCGCTGGCTCTCGATTGCAAACAGCATCGAGAAGAATTTGCCTTCGGTATCGGTTCGGTCATAACCGAAAAGAGCGGCGGCCGAATGATTCATTGAGCGAATGCGGCCTTCCGGATCAATCAGTACAACGCCATCTGTGGCAGTGTCGAGAATGATCTTGAGTTCTTCAACCTGTGCTTTAAGCGCCTGCTTTTCAGTATGCTCTTCGTCTGCGATCTCGGCTTTTTCAGAAGCCACAACCTCAATGGAAGCGGGAGCAGCGGGCATGAGACTCAGCATAAGCGCACGACCGTTTTGCCAGCCAATGGCGTTCAGATGTGCGTCTACAGGTTCTTCGCTGCCGTCTGCCCGACGCAGCACCATACCTTGAGGATTGTTGCTCTCATCACTGTCACTGTTGAATAATGCATCGACGCCACCCGCATCATGTATGTCTGTGAGCGTTTCATAACCTGTAAGGTCGAGAAGTGCCTGATTGACATAATGAATCTCATCACCCGAATGGATGATGACCGGAATAGGAAGATTGGCGAGAAGTGCCGTCTCATCGACACGATGTTTCTGGTCTGGCTTATCTTCCGCCGCAGGCAAATTTTCAGATATGATTGCAACGGGCGCGTTGCGCTCTGCTGCGGGTTGCGGCTGTTCAATTTTTTCTGCTGGCTTTTCGAGAGATGCATCGCCGTCCTGACGAGAAGTGGCCAGTCCTTGCTTACGCAGGCGGTCCGCAATCTCCCGAAATGCATTGCGTTCGGTCGCGGTCAACCCGCCTTCGGGACGCTGTTCTCTGCCCTGTTCTTTGGCCTTGAACTGCTTTGCCCGATCCGCTTCCACCTTTTCACGCGCCGCGGTATTCAAAAGCTCAATGACCTTGTCTGACTCGCGACGGCCTGGGTTGGGCGTCAGTTCGAAAGGCAGCATCGGTGCTGCTTTGGTCTGATGCTGTATATTTGGACGATCATCATTGGCTACTTCTTCAGAAAGCGCCAGAACATCGTCGTCGCCATCGGTGCTCGACATTTCCTTTGTTGAGGGGGCTGTTTCGCGTTTCGGCGGAATGCCGCCAGCGAGCACAAGGCCGATTGTCTCGGGGTCTTCTTCCGCATCTTCAGGACGCACGAGGCCGAACCCGCGGAAGCCGATGAATTCACGATCACGCGAATATACCGGCAGGGCGGCAAGCTCAACCGGTACACGAAGATTGGTGCCCTCCACAGGCCAGAGCAGCTTTTTGCCAGACCAGGTGTCGCGCTTCTCCAGAAGCGAGCCGATGCTGCCATCCGTATCGAAGGCAAAAACATTGGCGACTTCCGCAAAGCGTCTGCCAATGACATCAGCCGCGTTTGGGCCGATGATGCCGCCAAGTTCCGGTGAAACTTCAGTAAACGATCCAGCCGCGTCGGTTTTCCAGATGAAGCGGGCAGGTGGGCCGTTGCGATCAAAGACAAAGCTTTTCGGCTTGATTTCCTTTGCCGCAATCTCATCCTCATGCATAACTGCGTCGTTATCTGTCGCAGCTGTTGCTTCCGCGTCATCGGCCTTTTGAGGTGTAGTGACTGCTTCTTCGACAATGCAGATAAGATGCATGGCCGGGTTGTCGGTAAGCCGTGCAATTGCGCCCGGAACGGAACTCTTACCTGCACGAATGCGGCGTTTCACGATACGGTCGCCAGCATCTCGGACTTCAACGATAAGATCTTCAAGTGTTGATGCAGAAATATCGAGGGCTGCGAAGCGTGAACTCGATGCGACGACCTTTGCCTGAGTATCGATCAGCGCGACATGCGTCGCGTTATCTCCGAGGCCGGAAATAATGACATCAGGGGCTGTGTTCTGTTTCTCGACAGCGAGCAGCAGAGCTTCGATCCCGTCAGGCATTGTGAGCTGGGAAACTTGAAGGCGAGTGAGTTCTGAACGCATGCCAGCACCAAGACGCACTGCAACAATGCGCGGTGCGATGTCGGCTTCGTTGCTCGAACTCATGATCTGGCGGCGGGTTGCAACTGGCAGATCGAGTTCTTCACCGATGACGTCTTCGATCCGTTCATAACCGAACAATTTGGCACCTGGGCCATTGATCCACAGAACGGTCGAAAGGTCGCGCGTCAGCACGAGCTGTGCATCGCCCTTGGCAAAGCCTTCGCGGATATGATCCAGCGCGGCAATGTCGATGAAGGGGTATGATCCTGACATACCGGTCCTTTACCTGTTCTTCCAACCACCCAAGATGCCCATTAACGACCTGTTAATAAGCTTCTTGCGGGTTCGGGTCCATATTCCCATTCGATATGGACCTCATTTTCTGTTCCATTAGTTAATGAGGGTGCGGCAATTTTATGTGTCGCGGCATTATCCAGCTTTGTGCACAGGCATGCATAAAACATGGTAATCAAAACCCATCCAATTTTAACGATTGGGTCGCTTTGGCTAACAAACGTGGATTTCTTCAAAAAAGATCATTGTAATCACTTGCAATGTGGATCGATTCTCCGTATGTGACCCCCTATCGACGGACACCACAAGCGAGTTCGTTGAGATTTAGGTACGCGGTCGTAGCTCAGTTGGTTAGAGCGCAGGATTGTGGCTCCTGAGGTCGGTGGTTCGAATCCACCCGTCCGTACCATCTAATTTTCCCTAAGTGATTGATATTTATGCGCAAAAGAGATTTGCACAAAGCACATATCGTGCAAAGTCTTATTTTTGTGCCACATTTTGCGCCACACGCATCAAAAGCTGCTTATCAATTTGCAAATCCCCTCAGGTGCTTGCTCTTAAAAATGACAAAGGCGCGAAATGGGATTTCTGGCGGTGGCTTCACGTTTCGAGAGAACAATTCCTTTCTCTTCGAAACTGCTTTTACCCGTCACACCCGGTTGAGGCGATCGCAACCGGTGTGGACATGTGGTTTGCTGCAGCCAGCGGCTTCAGGCTTTGGCATATTGCAATCATGGCGACAGTCATTTCCGTCGCCATGTTGATCCTTGTTGGCAAACTGGAGCAAAAAGTTCCTTCGGACAAGAGCGAGCCGTGTTGGACACTTTGCTTATAAGAAACGGCTCAAAGCGGAGACAGAGCCTGTTCGATTGTGTCCTTCAGCGCGAGCCTTTGTTTGCGCAAGTTCGTTTCCTCTTCCTGGCTGACAGGTGCGATTTTGGTTTCCGCGCGGTGAATACGGTCATTTACTGAATCGTACTCTTCAAGGATGCGGGCAAAACGCGGATCGGCTGCCTTCAGCGCATGAATAGTCACAAGTTTACCCGGAAACTCCTCACCGAGAGTGTGTGGTGTGTTGGACATGTTGTTCTCCTTCCTTTGATAGGAAGCAGGTTGGCAGTTGTTCGACGAAGTCTCATTGATCCCGATCAATAGGGAAGTATATCAGCACATGCATATAGCGCACGGCTGGCATGCAAAGTCTGCTGTTCAAACTGGGGTTGAACAGCACCATTTTTAGGGAGCGGACCAATGGAATGTCCGCGATGGAGATGAAAATGTTTGCCCGTTTTAATAACCGTTTCGGTCGTGCTTTTGCGCAATTCGGCAGTGCCGTCCGCGCGTCTGCTGCCCTGCGTGTCGGTCATCAACCGATGGCAAAAGACCTTGAGACGCTCGGCATCGATGTGGCTCAGTTCCGTAAAATTCATGACTAAGCTAATAATTGCTTATTGAGGTAAAGCCCCGGTTTCCCCGGGGCTTTTTGCTTTTTAGTCTTCGTCGGTTGCCATCTGCTTGAGCAATTCGCCCTTGCCACGTTGACGCATAATCATGGGCACGACCACCGCAGCTATTGCCAGTGCGATCAATGTCACTGATACCCATGAGTTTACCAGCGTCATCGGATTTCCCTGACTGATCTGCAGTGCTTGACGGAGACTTTTCTCTGCCATCGGTCCGAGGATCAGTCCTACAACAACCGGAGCGATTGGATAGGAAAAGCGGCGCAGCACATAACCGAGCAGGCCGAACGCCAGAAGCAGGCCGAGCTCGAACGATACCGGAAGGCCGAACAGTATCGATGTTGATGCATTGGCCCCGATTGTGCCGAGTGTGGCGAAGACCAGAATGCCCGCATAGAGCCAGTGGCGCGGGATGGTGAGCATCTTCACCCAGAGTCCGATAAGTGGCAGGTTCAGAACCAGCAACATCAGATTGGCGACCAGAAGACTTGCGACAAGCCCCCAAACCATCGGGGCATTGGTTACAAAGAGCAGTGGTCCCGGCTGCAACCCGAATTGCTGAAAGCCAGCAAGCATGATTGCCGCCGTCGCTGTCGTTGGCAGGCCGAGGGTCAGCAGTGGAACAAGCGTGCCAGCCGCTGATGCATTATTCGCCGCTTCCGGCCCTGCAACACCTTCAATAGCACCTTTACCGAACTCTTCCGGATGTTTGGAGAATTGTCGTTCCGCCGAATAGGAAAGGAAGCTCGACACATCAGCGCCGCCTGCTGGCATGGCGCCGATTGGAAAGCCTATTGCCGTTCCCCGCAACCATGGCATCCACGAGCGTTTCCAGTCGTTCCTGGTCATCCAGACAGAGCCTTTGATGGCAATGACTTCATCGTCAGGGCTCAATTTCTTGGAAACCACGGCCAATGTCTCACCAATAGCAAACAGCGCCACTGCAAGCGTGGTGACATTGATACCGTCAAGAAAGTTCGGCGTGCCCATGACAAGACGTGCCTGTCCGGTCAGCTGGTCAATGCCGATAAGGCCGAGCGTCAGGCCGATGAAGAGCGAGGTGAGGCCACGCAATGTGGAATCGCCAAATGCTGCCGAGACCGTCATGAAAGCGAGTAGCATCAACGCAAAATACTCGGATGGACCGAAGGAGAGCGCAAACTTCACCACCCATGGAGCAACGAATGCGAGTGCCAGAGTGGCGATAAGTCCTGCAATAAAGGAGCCGATTGCTGCAGTTGCCAGTGCTGGCCCGCCACGCCCAGCTCTTGCCATTTTGTTGCCCTCCAGAGCCGTGACGATGGAAGCACTTTCTCCGGGCGTGTTGAGCAGGATTGACGTGGTTGAACCGCCATACATCCCACCGTAATAGATGCCCGCGAACATGATCAGTGAACCGGCAGGATCGAGCTTATAGGTAACAGGTAGAAGCAATGCCACAGTGAGTGCCGGGCCTATGCCCGGAAGCACGCCAACAGCCGTACCAAGTGTGACGCCAATCAGCGCATAAATAAGGTTCGACGGTTCAAGCGCCACCAAGAGTCCGTTGGCGAGAAGAGTGACAGTATCCATTGTTAACTCGCTCTAAATCAGATGCTCAAGCCAGCCTGACGGCAGCGAAAGCTGCAAGCCGCGCGCAAAAATGAACCAGATGACGAATGCAAAGACGATGCCGACAGGGACGCTGATCCAGAGTTTGCGATAACCAAATCCGCGCGCCGTTGCCGCAAAAAGCAGCCCGGTTGCAATGGAAAAGCCCAAAGTTTTCATTGTCAGCATTTGGATGATCAGGCCGCCAACGATCCAGGCCATTGGAGCAATCTCCTGATGCTCGCGCTCTGGAAAATCGCCTTTAAAAGCACTGATTACCGTCCATATAGACAGGATGAACAGTCCGGCTGCGATGATGTAGGGTACAGTTTTTGGCCCAACGGGCGAATAGGAAAGAACGTTGTTGCCATAGGCCGTTGACCAGGTAATGGCGATAGCGACCGCCCCCAGAATGAAGGCGATCACAAGAGCTGCGAAATCCGGCGCCGTTCCGATGGAACGGCGCTCTTCCTGCTGTTCAGAACCTGTCATTTGACGAGGCCGATTTCCTTGAGGATAGTTCCAGTGGACGCGACATCTTTGACAAGCTGTTCCTTGAACGCGTCACCTGCCAGATAGGTGTCAGCCCAGCCTTTATCCTTAAGTGCCTTCTGCCAGGATTCCGATTTCACCATCTTTTCAATATCGGCATTGATGGCGGCTACTTGTTCCGCTGTGATATCGGGAGCAGCACCGATCATGCGCCAGTTCTGGATCGAAACATCAACGCCGCTTTCCTTGAACGTCGGAGCATTGATGCCTTCGATGCGCTCGTCACTGGAAATACCGATGATGCGAAGCGTACCAGCCTTGATCTGCGGATCAAACTCACCGTAGCCGGAAATACCCACAGTCACCTGATTGCCAAGGATCGCTGCAAGTGCCTCGCCGCCACCGGAAAAGGCAATGTAATTGACTTTGGTCGGGTCAACGCCGATGGCTTTGGCGAAAAGTCCAGCGGTGATGTGATCCGTGCCGCCAGCAGAGCCGCCGCCCCACGAGACAGAACCTGGGTCGGCTTTTAGTTTGGTGACGAGATCGCCAAGATTTTGAATGTCGGATGATGCAGGAACGACGATGGCTTCATATTCGCCGGTGAGGCGAGCAATCGGGGTAATCGCATCAAGATTTACCGGCGAATTGTTGGTCAGGATTGCGCCGACCATAACATAGCCGCCGACAATAAGCTGACTCGGATCGCCTTTATTTTGATTGACGAACTGCGCGAGACCAATAGTGCCACCTGCGCCCGGAACATTGATAACCTGAACATTGCCGGAAATTTTTTCATCCTGAAGCACGCTCTGCATGGTGCGCGCCGTCTGATCCCAGCCGCCACCGGGTGCTGCTGGTGCCAGTACTTTATAATCTTCAGCCGAAGCCGCACCTGTTACTACAAGCGCTGCCACAGACGAAATGGCTAGAATCCATTTACGCATAAGTCCTCCCATAATGCACTTTGCGTGCATTGTACTGCTGTCTTTTCGACAGTCCTCCTCAAAAAACTCTGCTTCCCAAACAGAGACTCTTAGTCTGGAGACTACAACAGGGAAATGCAATATACCAGCAAGCAATGCCGCTAGTTTTACTTGTAAGGTCGTATTAGAAAAAAGTCTTAAATGGTGCTTTTATATAGCCGAATGAGCCTTTGGCATCGCTTGACGTGTTTGAAGGTGCGATGTAACACAGTTACGACGGTTCCCCGACCGAGAGTGAAGGGGATTAATAGGGAACACGGTGAGGACGACCCAAAAGGGACCAAGACCGTGGCTGCCCCCGCAACTGTAAGCGGATTGCCGTTCATCCTTGTGATGCCTCAAAAGCGTCATGTCACTGAGTTTGTTTCAGGCAGCTCGGGAAGGCAGATGAACAGCGAATATCCGTGAGCCAGGAGACCTGCCGTCTAACGTAGTCCATTGTCACGGGCGGGGATGCCCGGAGCAGGAGTTGGTTATGACAGCTTTCAACGTCGCAAGACGTCATCTCTTATTGTCATTCATATCCCCGGATATGTCCGTTCTCTTTAAGCGCCGGATCGTTTCCGCCGTTTGATGCGGCTTTTTCTCATGTCATTTCGGGGATTTAAATGAAATTTTCAGGCCAAGTGCGGTTTGGCGCACTGCTGGGCGCAGTCGCTCTTTTCGCAACCGGTTTCGCGGCGCAGGCAGCAGAAACCCAATATCCGCTGACGCTGAAAAACTGCGGTCGCGATGTAACCTTCAAACATGCGCCGGAGCGGGCAGTCGCCGTCGGTCAGAGCAGCACTGAGATCCTCTACAGCCTTGGCCTCGGCGACAAGGTTGTGGGTACGGCTGTTTGGTTCGGCCCGGTCCTCAAAGGCTTTGAGGAGGTGAATGCCAAGGTGAAGCGCCTGGCTGATAACGATCCGAGTTTTGAAAGCGTACTTACGCAAAAGCCAGACATTGTTACGGCGGATTTCCAGTGGCACGTTGGGCCAATGGGCATTGTCGCAAAGCCGGAACAATTCGAAGAATTGGGTATTCCTGCCTACACATCGCCTTCCGATTGCGTTGGCAAGGATAATTCTGGGGGCGGTGATGGTGTCCGCACAGCGCCATTCACGATGAATATCGTCTATCAGGAGATTGGCGAACTGGCTCAGATCTTCAATGTGCAGGATCGTGGTGAAAAGCTGATCGCAGAACTCAAGGCACGCGAAGATGCTGCCCGCCAAAAGATCGGCTCCTCAGATGGCAAGTTTTCGGCTGTTGCGTGGTTTTCCAGCACACAAGTTGATGCTGATCCTTATGTTGCCGGTAAGTTCGGCGCTCCTGCCTATATCCTTTCTGCCCTTGGCATCAGGAATGTGATTGAGAGTGAAGAAGAATGGCCAGCTGTGGGTTGGGAAACAATCGCCAAGGCGGGCCCGTCGATGATTGTTGCAGCGAAGCTGGATCGTCGTCGCTATCCTGCAGATGATATTGCGGTCAAACATCAGTTTCTCAAAGCTGATCCAGTGACGAAACTGATGCCTGCTGTTGAAGGCGGATATGTTTTCGATATCGACGCGCAATCGATGAGCACGTCGTTGAGAGTGATCGAGGGCATTGAAACGCTTGCTGCCGATATTGCAGCGTCGGATCTGAACAAGTGAAGTCAGGGGCAGTCGCAGCAGGCATTGCATTGAAAAGCGCGGTGAGTTCCCGTGTACTCCTGGGCGCGCTGGCTCTTGTCGTGCTTTTCGTTGCTTTGTGGCTGGGCGCTGCCATTGGTGAAACTGCCATACCTCTGGACGTGGTAGCGAAAACAATTGCCAATCGCGTCTGGAATGCCGGTTATCCTATTGCGCCGATTGATGAGGGCATTGTGTGGAGCTATCGGTTGAGTCGGGCTGTTATCGCGGCTTGCTGTGGTGCGGCGCTGGCCTTGTCGGGCGTAGTTCTGCAATCGCTTCTCCGCAACTCGTTGGCTGATCCCTATATACTCGGTATTTCTGCGGGGGCTTCTACCGGGGCTGTCGGTGTTGCCATTCTGGGTATCGGTGCCGGTGTGCTCTCACTGTCAGTGGGAGCATTTATCGGTGCTATTGTCGCGTTCGTTCTCGTTTCGCTGCTTGCGCTGCGAGCAGGGCGCGGCAACAGTGCGATCATTCTGGCCGGTATTGCCGGTTCGCAGCTTTTTAACGCGCTCACATCTCTCATTGTCACGAAGGCTGCAAATGCCGAGCAGGCTCGTGGCATCATGTTCTGGCTTCTTGGCAATCTTTCAGGCGTACGTTGGCCGGATGTTGCGCTCGCCTTGCCCGCCTGCGTGGTGGGGCTTCTTATCTGTCTTTGGCATGCGCGTGCGTTAGATGCTTTCACCTTCGGTTCGGAGTCTGCCGCTTCGCTTGGTATTCCAGTGCGACGCGTCTATGCCGTTCTGATTGGTGTCAGCGCCATGATGACGGCCGTGATGGTTTCGATTGTTGGTTCCATCGGCTTCATTGGTCTGGTCATTCCTCATGCTGCGCGCATGCTGGTCGGTGTACGTCACGGCAGGTTGTTGCCAGCGGCAGCACTTATCGGTGCAATCTTCATGATCCTGGCCGATATTGTGTCTCGCATTATTATTCCCGGTCAGGTTTTGCCTATCGGAGTCATCACGGCATTGGTCGGTGCCCCAGCATTTGCGCTGCTGCTTGGACAGAGAAGGGGGCAACCATGATGCTTTCTACACGCAATGTTTGCTGGTCGGCAGGAGGCGTTGAAATCCTGCGTAATGTTTCGCTTGATGTGAAAGAGGGAGAATTCCTCGGCATCATCGGGCCAAATGGCTCAGGCAAAACAAGTTTTCTGTCTCTGCTTTCGGGTGTACGACGCAGCCGTTCGGGAGAAGTAAAACTTTGCGGCAAGTCGATCCAGAAGTTCAACCGGCGTGAGATTGCGCGCAAGCTGGCACTTGTTGAACAACAGGCAGGTACAACAGATCGGATCACGGCCCGGCAGGCAGTGGAGTTGGGGCGCACGCCATATCTTGGCGCTTTCTCTCCTTGGTCAGAACAAGACGATGCCGTTGTTGATCGCGCCTTGCATAACGTCGATATGGCACATCTGGCAGATCGTTACTGGCAAACGCTTTCAGGTGGAGAGCGTCAGCGCGTGCATATTGCCCGTGCTTTAGCGCAAGACCCGCAGATATTGCTTCTGGACGAGCCGACAAATCATCTCGATATCGGTCATCAAATCGGATTGCTCGATCTTGTCAGGCGTCAGAAATTGACCGTCGTTGCCGCGCTGCATGACTTGAACCATGCGGCCATGTTCTGCGACCGCATCGCCATAATGAACAAGGGACGGATTGTAGAATTAGGGACACCGCGCGAGGTTTTACGCGCCGAATGTATTCGCCGTGTCTTCGGTGTTGAGGTGGATGTCGAATATCATGGTGTGCATGGATGTCATATTCGCTACCGCGTGCCGGGTTATGCGGCGCTAGAACTTAAGCAATCGGCATAGAGACACGGAGGTAATTTATTCGATTTTGGTAATATTTATCAATTCAGATAGAAATAAATAGGCATTCTATAAAGTAATTTCTAATATATATAATGATTGTTTTCTACTAATTTCGTGAAAAGCTTCATCTTTTTCTTAGGTTTATCACGTCGTTGTGAGTGTTTTTGTTGACAAACTGTTTCCATTTCATTGACGGTTTGTTTATATGGGCACATGTCGCATTTGGAAAAGTGCTCTCTCGATTGTAAAAGGTCGAGGTCGTGTCACCGAAGTGATCGGTGTAACCATATTGCGGGTGCATCGCAATTTCGGGTTCCAGATGTGTGAACCTAAATCGATTTCCATGGTCGATTTTGTGGAGCGATGATGGTTCAGATTTGAACAAGGTATAGATATTGGCATGCCTGTCTTGCGGGGGCAGAACCAAAAGCGGGTATGTGGCGAATGTAATTTTTCAAATAATTAGTGTAAGCTTTAATTAACGGCGACCATCCTTTTCGGATGGTCGCCGTACTTTATTCAGGGATGCTGTGCACCGGTAACCGCGAGATAAACCGCATAGAGTGATTTGGTTGCAGTGATGAACAGACGATTACGGCGAGGGCCCCCAAAGGTCACATTTGCCACCGTTTGCGGCGTCTTGATCTTGCCGAGCAGTTGGCCTTCCGGTGAGAAACAATGCACGCCATCGCCAGCGCTCGTCCACAGATTGCCATTCGTGTCAAAACGGAAACCATCGGGCAGACCACTATCGATGGTGCAGAAAATCTCGCCACCGGTTACGCGCTTGCCGCTGTCAACAACGTCGAAAACGCGGATATGACGCGGTGCTTTTTCGTCGTGGCTATAGGCGCTGTCGGCAACAAAAAGCTTGGTTTCATCTGGTGAAAAGGCGAGGCCGTTTGGCTGTACAAAGTCTGTGATGACGGCAGTAAGCTCACCGCTTTTCGGATCTAATCGATAGACATTGCGCGTTGGCTGTTCGGGATCGGCTTTATAGCCTTCATAATCTGCCAAAATGCCGTAGGTCGGATCGGTAAACCAAATGGTGCCGTCAGAACGCACAACGACGTCATTGGGTGCGTTGAGCTTCTTGCCCTGATAGTTGTCCGCAAGCACTGTGATGCTGCCGTCGAGTTCGGTG
The DNA here is from genome assembly GCF_002252505.1 of Brucella grignonensis. Classification (GTDB taxonomy): domain Bacteria; phylum Pseudomonadota; class Alphaproteobacteria; order Rhizobiales; family Rhizobiaceae; genus Brucella; species Brucella grignonensis. The sequence goes on from NZ_NNRL01000148.1 coordinate 64,105, forward strand.
CGCGTGACCCGGCGTCCGCCATGTTCACAGGAGATAAGCCGTCCTTCGCGGTCACGCGTATTGCCATTGGCAAAATTGGAGGGCTGGCGGAAAACAGAAACGCCGCCTTCCGGCACCCAGCGTAAAATACGCTGGTTTGGAATGTCGCTCCAAAGCAGGCAGTTTAGATCGCCAAACCAGACCGGGCCTTCGGCCCAGCGGCAATCGCTGTAAAGTTCATCGAGATCGGCGCTCGATACGATCATCTGCTTGAAGCGTTCGTCGTGAATTTCGTAAATCGAATGATTTTGAGACAAGAAAATTACTCCGGGGATGCTGTTTAACGCTCGGGTCTGCGACTGCTGGCCAAGAAGATCACCGCAATGATGGTGAGGCCCGTCAGGACCAGACGCACACCGGCACCGAAACCATAGGTGTTGAGCATTGAGACTATGAGGAACATGAAGAGTGCGGCACCCCAAATACCGGGGATGTTGGAATCGCCGCCCGCGACCGCTGTACCACCGATGATGACGACTGCTATCGACATCAGAAGATACTCGGCGCCCATATTGAGTGCCGCGCCACCTGAGAAACAGGCAAGCAGGAAGCCACAGAGCGAAGCCAGAACCGCACAGAGCAGATAAGTGACGAAGCGTGTTCCATCGACCGGGACACCTGCCATACGTGCGGCAAACGGGTTTTGCCCGATGGCTGAGATCCAGCGACCATAAATGCTTTTCTTAAGAAGCACCCAGCCTAAGACTGACAAGAGCAACGCCACGATGGCAACATTCGGAATGCCAAAAACAGACGAGGTGGTGAACTGTGCCAGAACTTCAGGCGGCTTCACCCGCAGGCCGCGATTACTCCAGATGGCTGTCGACTGGATCAGAAAGCTCATCGACAGGGTCGCAATGATGGGCGGGATACGCAGCAGCTTGATCAGCGCATAGTTGCAGATACCAATGCAAAGGCCGATCAGGAGTGCGACAGCGAGTCCTGCCAGCACCATACTGTCCTGCGAATCCATCAGCTTGAGGGCCAATGTTGCAGCCAACGTCATGGTTGCAGGAACCGACAGATCAATATTGCCGGGGCCGAGCGTGATGACAAACATCTGCCCGAGGCCGACAATCACCGAGAAGGATGCGAAGGTGAAGGCCGCGTGAGAAAGTCCTGCAGCGCCTGCGCCGCCCGTAAACAATACGGTGATGATCCAGACGGCAATGGTTGCGATGAACGACCAAATCCATGGACGGCTTGTGAGAACGGAGACAGCGCTCATTGCTTTTTCCCCTTGCGGTCGAGGCGATTAAGGAAGAGGCGAAGCGCCAGCACGACGATGAGAATTCCACCCTGAGCACCAATCTGCCAGTCGGGTGAAATACGCATGAAAGAAAGGAAAGAGCCCGCAAGGGTGAGTGTCAGCGCGCCGATGACTGCGCCAACGGGAGAGATACGACCGCCTACGAATTCGCCACCACCCAGAATGACACCTGCAATGGAGAGCAACGTATAGCGCAGCGCAATATTGGCATCTGCCGAGGTGGTCAGCCCCACAAGTGCGATACCGGCAAGTACCGCAAAAAAAGCCGCAAGTGCATAGGTGCCGGCGCGGATTGCGGTGATCGACCAGCCGGTACGCTCAATGGAGCGGGCATTGCCGCCTGCGCCACGCATCAGCACACCGAAGGTTGTGCGCATGACGATGAAATGCGTGACAATGGCAATCAGAATGCTTGCGACAATCGCCATCGGCACAAATGGCGGCTTGGTGGTCATGATCCAGCGTGCCCAGTCAGGCGCTTGACCGCCGGGAGATGGCAAGAGCAGAACGGCCAGTCCACCCCAGACAAAACTCATACCAAGTGTTACGACAATGGACGGCAGATTGCGCAGATGGATGATGGCACCGAGTGCCGCATAGGCTGCAATGGCTGCGGCAAGGATCAGAACACCGATGACGGGAGCCGTGTTGAGATAGGTTGCAGCTACACAGACCACGAAACTTACAAAGGTTCCCATCGAGAGATCAAGATCATTGACCGCCATGATGAGCATCTGCGCGATTGTTGCGAGTGCTATCGGCACTGCCAGATTGAACAACAGGTTGAGGCCGGTATAGCTCATGGCACGCGGCTGCATGTAGAAAACAGCGGCCAGCAGCAAAGCGAGCGAGAAAACCGGCGTCAGCAGGCGGAGAGATGAAGTGGAGAGACGCATTATTCGTGTCCTCCCTCAAAGGATGCAGCAAGCACGTTTTTTTCCGTGATTTCGTCGCCGACGAGTTCTGTCACGATTGCACCGTCGCGGAAGACATAGACGCGATCGCACAATTCGATCTCGTCCATTTCGGTGGAATACCAGACAAAGGTACGGCCATTTTCTGCTTCATGGCGCAGTATTTCATAGACTTCTTGCTTGGTGCCGACATCCACGCCGCGCATGGGGTCATCCATCAGAATGGCATCGGCAGTGGTGGCAAGTGCGCGGGCAAAAAGCACTTTCTGCTGATTGCCGCCGGAAAGCGAAAGAATGCGATTGCCCATATCCGGTGTGCGGATCTGGATTTTGTCTTTCCATTGCGCGCCGAGCTGATCTTCGCGCGTCTGATCGACAAGCTTCAATGATGAGAGGCGATCCAGCGAACCAATGGTGAGATTGTGCAGGATGCTCCAAAGCGGAAATGTACCGTTAAGGCTGCGATCACCCGCCACGAAGGCGATTTCGCAATTGCGTGCGGGCAACCAGTTTGGGCGACGGGCAGAATAAAGATCGAGCAGCATCTTTGTCTGGCCATGCCCGGCAAGACCAGCAAACCCGATAACCTCGCCTTTGAAAGCCTGAAACGGCTTGATGTCATTGGCACGCTTTTTCGCAGAGAGAACGGCTTTGCCAGTCGTGTCGGCTTGTGCCGCGCGGCGTGTCGCTTTTTCACGTTCGACACTGCCCATGGCTTCGACAAGGCTGCGGTTTGTGAAATCGCCTGCTGTGCGATTGGCGACAACCTTGCCGTCCTTCATCACGACAATGCGGTCGGATGTTGAGAGGATTTCGCCAAGCATATGCGAAATAAGGATCACCGAACCACCTGTGCCGACAAAGCGACGGACATAGGCCATTAGCTGTGCAGCAATGCCCGCATCAAGCGAAGAGGTCGGTTCATCGAGAATAACCAGCTTTGGCGGCGTGCCTGGTGCGGTGAAGTTGATGGCGATCTCGACCATCTGCCGTTCGGCAATGGACAGCTCGTCGACGGTGGCCGAGCAATCGATCTTGTGGTCGGGGAAAATCTCACTGAGCTTTTTTGCAATGAGATCAACAGCCTTGCCGCGCCAGTTCGCGCCCGTAAGGTCGCGCTGCATGATGCGGACATTTTCGGCAATTGTCAGATTGGGGAAGAGCGACAGCTCCTGAAAGACACAGCGAATGCCGTGCTTACGGGCGGTCGCCACGCCATGGCCTGCCTCACCGTGATAGGAGAGGCTGCCTTCATGCGGGGTAAGGCCGCCATTGATGACATTGACGATGGTGGATTTTCCCGCGCCATTATGGCCGACAAGTCCCACGCATTCGCCTTCATGAATCACGAGTTCAGCACCATCCAGTGCCTTTACCGCACCGAACTGCACGCGGATATTGCGTGCGGCGACGACCTCGCCTTTGTCGATTGTCTCAGACATGCACCCGGACTGTATTAGAGCATTTCCAGCAAAAGTGCGAAGCGGCTTTGCGTCGGATAATGCGAAAAAACAAAGAGATAGAGCATTTCTAATGTTTCAAGAAAAATAGGAAATACTCTAGAGGTGAGGGAAGAGGAGTGGGCATCGGAAATGCCCACTCCCTGGGAGAAACGCGTTATTTCGCTTCTGCGATGACCTTCTGTGCGTCTTCGAGCGAATATTCGACATTCGCAACGCCACCCTTCTGGGTATTGCCGAGGTCCTTATCGAGAGATTCCTGGCTGACGCTCAGAAACGGAACGACGAGATCTTTCTTGACTTCCTTGCCGTCGAGGATCTGCTGCGCGACCCAGAAAGCGAGCGTTGAAACGCCAGGCGCAATCGAAACCGACATGGTTTGATAACCGTTGGCGTCCTTTTGGCTCTTCCACCACTGCAGCTCGTCTTCGCGGTTGCCCATGATGATGATCGGCGTTTCGCGCTTGGCAACGGCGAAGGCCTGCGCTGCGCCGTAGCCGTCGCCGCCCTGCGTTACAACGGCATCGATCTTAGGCAGGCTTGGCAGCACGCCTGCGACTGCGCGCTGTGCAACATCAGCTGCCCAATCGCCATGGACCGAGCCAACGATCTTGAAGTTCGGATGCTTCTTCACGCCGTCTTGAATGCCAGCATGGATCTGGTCATCGACCGAAACACCCGCAAGGCCACGGATTTCAAGCAGATTGCCGCCGTCTGGCAGGCGCTTTGCGAGATAATCAACCTGACCTTCGCCCATAGCCTTGAAGTCAACCGCAATGCGCCATGCGCAAGGCTCGGTGACGATACCGTCGAACGAAACGACGGTGATGCCCGCATCACAGGCTTCCTTGACGGCCCCGTTAAGAGCGGTTGGCGATGCGGCATTGATGACGATGGCATCATAGCCTTGCAAAATCATGTTCTGGATTTGCGCTGCCTGCTCGGTGGCCTGATTTTCAGCGGTGGTGAACGCATCGGCTGCAGAAACTGCACCTGTGCTGACGGCTTCCTTCGTCACCTTGTCCCAGCTCTGTAACATGGCCTGACGCCACGAGTTGCCAGCATAATTGTTCGAGAAGGCGATCTTTTTCGATGATGTATCGGCAAATGCGCTACCGCTCGCCATCAATGCGGCGAGTGCGGCGGATGCCAAAAGAATTTTGCCAAGCTTCATTTCATTCCTCCCAGTTACAAATTTGCAGCACCGCAGCGTTCTCAACGTTTCGGTCCGTTTGAATCCTTTTTGTGCGAAGCCTCCCGCACGACCGCTCCTCAACGGTCCCAGTTTTTTCGCATCACATTACCTATTGTCTTGCGGGCAGTTTTCTGGTGAAGCGAGAATGAAATAAATGCGTTGCGCTGTGAAGGCCGATCGAAGCAACCGTGCTGCGGATTTACGCAGCAAAATTGCGGGAACCCGCAAGACGCGCCGATGGGGGTGCGGCGTATTATAAGAGCAAAGCAATCTGTCTTTGGGAGGAGAGTCGCTTGCTGGAACTACCGCCTGCGCGCCTGCTGGACCGCTATCTGAATATCTCCAGATTGCTGGCAGGGCAGCTCGATTTCGATTCCATCATTCAGGCTGTTGCCGCAGAGATTAATCACATCCTGCCTTATGATCATCTCGATGTCTGTATCAAGATGGTCGATGGTAAGTTTCACATCGCTTATGAAAGTGGGATAGAGACGGCTTGGAGCCGTAACCCGCCTGCGCTTTTATCAGGAAGCCCAATTCGCACGCTCCTGTCCGGAGAGGTTGAACATCTGCTAACAGATGATGCACGTACCGACCCCCGCTTTCATTTCGAGGGATCATTCTCAACGCCGATTATCGAACATGATCTCAAGGCTCGCCTCCATGTGCCGCTGAAAGCGCAGGGCGATATTATCGGAGCGTTGAGCTGCTCCAGTTTGCAATCGGGCTGCTATTCGGCGCGCGACGTGGAAAATGCCCAATCGATTGCCGATCTTCTGGCTCCCTATTTCTTCGCAATCCGTGCTGCTGAACAGGCCAAGCGCTCGGCAATTGTCGAGACAGAAGCGCGGGCGCGCGAAGAGGGCTTGCGCTTTGGTGCCCTCAAACTCACTGAGGCTCTGGAGATTGAACGGCATCGTATCGGCATGGATTTGCACGATCAAACCTTGGCTGATCTCACACGTCTCGCCCGCCATGTGGAGCAGCTGACACGCGCGCCCGACCTTTCCGGTGAACAGCTTGAGCCGCTGTTCCGTGGCTTGCAGCACTGCATGCAGGATTTGCGTCAAATCATTGAAGAAGCAAAGCCTTCCGTACTTCAACTTTTCGGTTTTGCGCAGGCGACAGAGAACCATCTGGATCGCTCCATCCGCGAAAGCGGCGCTGCGATTGAATGGTTTCTGGAAGACCAGAGCGACGGCATGACCGACAGGCTTGAAGAGACGGTCGCGACCTCGCTTTTCCGCATTGTGCAGGAAGCAATCAACAATGCCATTCGTCACGCTCTCGCCGGAAAAATTCACGTTCGTCTCCGCGATAAGGGTGGTCGGCTTCTCGTTGAAGTTATGGATGACGGCATTGGCATGGATCGTCAGGCGCAGCGTATTGGTCATGGCATCGATAATATGCGCACGCGGGCGCGGCTGATTTCGGCAAGCTTCGCCATCAGGAAAAATACGGAGGGCAGCGGCACATGCGTGACGATCCATCTGCCGCCGGAAATGTGTGAGCCAAATGGAGGGTAAGATGCAGGTTCTGATCGTGGAGGATGATCCGTTGCATCGCACCTATTTAGGCGAGGCAATTCGGGCCGCATTGCCCGAATGCGGTGATGTGCTGGAAGCGGATAATGGTTCGGCGGGTGAGAAACTGGCACGGATGCATCGCTCTGCCCATATTGTGATGGATTTACAAATGAGCGGACGAAATGGCATCGAGGCAGCCCGCACAATCTGGAAGGAAAACCCTGAAACGCGCATTTTGTTCTGGTCGAATTATGCCGACGAAGCCTATGTGCGGGGCGTCTCGCGCATCGTGCCGGAAGGGGCGGCCTATGGCTATGTGCTGAAATCGGCTTCCGACGACAAGCTGCGCTTGGCACTCCGCAGCATTTTTGTCGAAGCGCAATGTGTGATCGACCGCGAAGTGCGCGGCTTGCAGCAAAAAAGCCTCGGTCACGCGAGCGGGTTCAGTGAAAGCGAATATGAAATTCTGATCGATATAGCACTTGGCCTGACGGATCGTGTCATCGCGCGTCGCCGTAACCTGTCGCTGAGAAGCGTTCAGAACAGATTGCAGCAACTCTATGAAAAGCTTGGTGTCTATCAGGAAAAAGGCGAGCCGGAGGAGGGGCGGTTCAACCTCCGTGCTCGTGCTGTGACGATTGCGCTTTTGCGTAAGCTTTTAAATTACAGTGCGTTGGAACGCGCCGAAATTGAGCTAAATGACTGGATCAGCCGACAGCCGCCTTCAGGCGACGCTGCTCCAGATCGAGGCCGAGTTCCTTCGCGCGAGCAATGATGGGCGCAAAGCGGCGCTGCTTCTTTTCTGCGTGATTTGAAGCAATGTCTGCGATGCGGTGCTTCAGGAACGGGTTGAGAAAGCGCTCGCGAACGGAAACAACATAAGCTTCTGCCTGTTCGCTGAGACCATCAGCGGCAAAGACCGGCAGAACTTCTTCGCGCCAAAGCGCTTCAAGTTCATTGCGGATCGTTTCATCCTGCATGGCTTCCAGCACGATTTCATTCTTCGGACGATTGCCGTTCAGCCATTGTTCGGCAATGAAACTATGGCCGAGATTAAGCAGATAGAGCTTGAGCCGCTCATAAAGTGCAAGATTGTCCGTCACGACGATGTCGGGATGCGTGCAGGGAAGTGTGAGCCTGTCAGCCTGTTCGATGGCCCAGATCGCATAGGGTTCAGCAATTGCACCGACCGGATTGATCGGTTCTGATACGATGCGGTCAACGAGGCTGTTGGCAAAAACACAATTGCTTTCAATCCATTGCGTGAACGCTTTCGGCAGGCTCCAGCTTTCTGCAAGATCAAGCACAATCGAGCGCAGCTTGTCGCCATTGCGCGAGATCAGCTCGCAAGGGAAAATCGACAGTGATGCATCGGGATTGACCTGCCAGCGATGGTGCAACAACACAAGCAGCTTCGCAGGGAAGCTTTTCGGCAGGCGGTCGGTCTCGGTGAGCAGAGAAACATCATCGCCGGCGTCGAGCTCAAAACCTTTGTCGCCGGTATTGGACAGGATCACCTGAACCTGTGCAGCAAGGTCGCGGATCGTCTGCCAATCGGCATGAGCGGAATAGGCGGCACTTACGCTTTTGGCCTGATGATTTTCATCAACCGGCTTGCCGTCGCGTAAGCCGCGAATAATGACTGGATAGCCTTCGCCACTATTAAGCGCTGTGATGCGTCGCGCGCTTTCTGGATTGGAAGTGGTCTGGACGATTGCGACCGTGCCGATGGCATCGCCTTTCGCCAGCGCTTCCGAGATGAAGAAATCCGCATGTCCGAGCAGAAAGCGGCTCGTTCCGAACTGTAGAATCGTTGGCTGATCGGTCATGAAACCCTCCCTTGAATACGCTGGAATAGCTATTGCAGTGGGTAAAATTGGTCAAGCCACTCTTTAAAAATGACCTAAAGCGAACTGCGACAAAACTGACGAAATTATCAATATATAGCAATAACAATGACATAGATAATATTGCACTTTCGGTCTCTTCAAAATATGGTAAGGCCAATTTGGGAGAGAGCATGAGTGAGCATATTGGCTCCGTGGAACCACGGAGGCTTTACCAACAGATTGCCGACCGGGTCCGTCATCTGATCCGCGAAGGCCATTTTCCGGCTGGAAGCAGGCTTCCCGCTGAACGCGAACTCGCGCATCAGCTGGGCGTGTCGCGCCCGTCATTGCGTGAAGCACTCATCGCACTTGAAATTGCAGGTAATGTCGAAATTCGCATGGGTTCCGGCATCTATGTTGCTGCCGAAGAAACGCGGCTTCCGGCACAAGGCGGCTCAATTGGCGAAAGCCCGCTCGAAATCATGCAGGCGCGCTCGCTTGTTGAGGGCAGTGCGGTGATTATGGCTTGCAGCCAGATTACTCAGGAAGTGCTGGAGCGTCTGCGCAGTAATCTCGATGCCATGCGGTTGCAGATCGACGCTGAGCGCAAGCCGATTGAGCTGGATCGTCAGTTCCATCTTATTATTGCCGAACAGTCAGGTAATTCAGTCGTGACGCGTATTGTACGCGACTTGTTTGACGAGCGGCATAGTCCGCTCACGGCACAGATGCGTACGCGTTACGAGAATGCCGAAACATGGACATATGCTTTGGCTGAACATGAAAAGATTTTTGCAGCACTGGAGGCGAGGGATCCGCTTCTGGCGCAGGCAGCGATGCGCACGCATTTGGATACATCAAAGCAGCGATGGATGGAAAACGAGCCTAGATAAAGTATTTCCAGCAAAAAGTGCGAAGCGGTTTTGCGTTGGATAATGCGTAAAAACAAATAGTTACAGCGGTTCCAACGGTTCAGTCTTAACTGGAGCTGCTGAAATGAGGCTCATATTGATCGCCGTGGCGGTTTTGGGAGTGAGGTCAGAACAATGAACGACAAGGCTGTCTCGGCTGTGACGCCGGTAATCCTTTTGCATCCCTCCGACGATGTGGCGGTTGCGCGTATTTCGGTTCGCGCAGGCGATCCGATCGGACTTGGTGACGTCATCGCGCGCGATCTGATCGGGCGTGGTCACAAGGTGGCTCTGCATGATATTCCGCAAGGCAAAGAAGTGCTCAAATACGGGCAGGTGATTGGCGTTGCCACGCAGGACATCGCGGTTGGCGAGCATGTGCATCTGCATAACCTCGCAATGCTGCCTTCCGAACATGAGCATCAGTTTTCGGTCGATATTGAAGAACGCGGTATGCTGCCGGAAGCGGAGCGCCGCCAGTTCATGGGCTATGATCGCGGTTTCGGTGGCGTCGGTACGCGCAACTATATCGGTGTCATTTCATCGGTAAACTGCTCTGCAACCGTGTCTCGCTACATTGCGGATTATTTCAACCGCATGGGCGGTCTCGACGGCTTTGAGAACGTCGATGGCGTGGTAGCGCTAACCCATGGCAGCGGCTGCGCGCTCAACACCAAGTCGGAAGGCTATCGCCTTTTGACCCGCACCATTCAGGGCTATGCGAAGCATCCGAATTTCGGTGGCATTTTGCTGATCGGTCTTGGCTGCGAAACCAACCAGATTGCGCCGATCATGGAACATTATCGCATGGAAGAAGGCGCACGCCTGCGCACCATGACGATCCAGCAGCATGGCGGTACGCGCAAGACAATCGATCATGCGATTGCCGAGATCAAGGAAATGCTGCCGCTGGTGAATTCTGCCAAGCGCACGCCACAGCCTTTGTCGAAGCTCAAGGTTGCACTCGAATGCGGTGGTTCTGACGGCTATTCCGGCATTTCGGCCAATCCGGCATTGGGCTATGCCTCGGACCTTATCGTGCGCAATGGTGGTACGACCGTTCTTTCGGAAACGCCGGAAATCTATGGCGCGGAACATCTTTTGACACGCCGCGCAGTCACGCCTGCTGTCGCGGAAAAGCTGTTACAGCGCATCGACTGGTGGCGCGATTATACGGCCCGCAATGGCGACGAGCTGAACAATAATCCATCGCATGGAAACAAGCTCGGTGGCCTGACTACCATTCTTGAAAAGTCGCTGGGTGCTGTTGCCAAGGGCGGCTCAATGCCTCTCAAGGCTGTCTATGAATTTGCTGAAACCGTAACCGAACAGGGTTTCACTTTCATGGATACGCCGGGCTACGACCCGGTTGCCGTGACCGGACAGGTGGCCGGTGGTTGTAACGTCATCTGCTTTACCACAGGACGCGGATCAGTGTCGGGTTTCAAGCCTGCGCCTTGCATCAAGATCGCAACCAATTCCGAAATGTACGAACACATGAAGGAAGACATGGACTTCAATTGCGGTGGCATCGTCACAGGTGATGAAACCATCGAAGAGTCCGGCACGCGCATTTTCGAGCACATTATCGCAGTGGCTTCCGGTGAGCAGACGCTGAGTGAAATCTACGACTATGGCGATAACGAATTCGTACCGTGGCAGGTCGGCGCCGTAACCTGATCCGCTCCATGCAATAAAAATGACAGGAATATTCTGATGGTCAAAGCTCTGCGTATCGAGAGCGAGAACGTAACTCGTTTTGCTGAAATTCCGGAAGCGCCACTTTTGCCTGGCCATGTCCGGGTGAGCGTGAAGCATGTGGGGCTTTGCGGCAGCGATCTGAATACGTTCAAGGGGCTTAATCCGCTGGTGGAACTGCCACGCATTCCCGGCCATGAAATCGGCGGCGAAATCATCGAGGCGGGTGAGGGTGTGAGCGCGGCCTATGCCAAGGGTAAACGCGTTATCGTGTTGCCTTACACCAATTGCGGTAAGTGCTCGTCGTGTCGGAAAGGCCGATTGAATGCCTGTCGTTACAACAAGACTCTCGGTGTTCAGCAAAATGGCGGACTGGCAGAGCAGATTGTGCTGCCAGCCGAAAAGCTGATCCTGAATGATACGCTTGCGCCGCGTCATCTCGCACTGGTCGAGCCGCTTTCGGTCGGTTTTCATGCGGTTGAACGCGGACGCGTTCAGGCTGGTGATACGGTAGCGGTTCTCGGCTGCGGCATGATCGGCATGGGCGTGCTGATTGGTGCCGTTGCGCGTGGTGCCAAGGTGATCGCCATCGATCCAAGTGCGGAAAAGCGTGAACTGGCTCTGAAGTTAGGCGCAATACATGCACTGCCGGGCGGCGAAGATGTCGTCGCAAAGGTGCAAGAGCTAACCAACGATGATGGTGTTGATGTGGCCTTTGAAGCGGTCGGTCTACCGATCACTTTCACGCAGGCAGTTGATCTCGCAGGCTTTGCCGGTCGTGTGGTCTATGTCGGCTATTCCAAATCGCCGGTGACCTATCAGACCCAGTTCTTCAATCTCAAAGAACTGGACATCATGGGATCGCGCAATGCGACACTCACTGATTTCGAGGCCGTCATTGCACATCTGGAAAAGCTGGGGGCGAATGCCGACAAGCTGATCTCGAAGGTATTTCCGTTCGATGAAGCTGAAACGGCACTTCCCTACTGGGACGGCGACCGCAACGTTTTGAAGATCATCATCGAACGCGACTGAAATCGAAGCGCATCTCCGTGCCAGGGAAGGAATGGCATGGAGATGATGCGGAGGAAACCGGCCTTATGGCCATAAAACAAGGACCCTAACGGGAGGATACAAATGAAGAAGTTTGTTACCGGTGCGCTCGCGGCTGGCATGTTGCTGGCTGGAAGCATCGCGGCCTATGCTGCCAATGTTTCGATCAAGGTTGCCTATGAAAACAATCCCGGCGAGCCTTTTGATCAGGTTATGCACTACTGGAAAGATGATCTTGCCAAGCGCAGCAATGGCGAAATCACGCTTGAGCTTTACCCTAGCTCACAGCTCGGCTCCAAGAAAGATGTGACCGAGCAGGCCATGATGGGCCTCAATGTCGTGACCATTTCCGACGTTGGCTTTCTGGCGGAATATGATCCGGACCTCGGCGTGCTTTATGGCCCGTTCCTGACCGATGATCCGGCACAGCTTTTCAAAGTTTATGATGGTCCCTGGTTCAAAGAAAAGAGCGAAGAGCTGAAGAAGAAGGGCATTCATATCGTAATGCCGAATTATCTCTACGGCATTCGTCAGATCATTTCCAAGAAGCCGATCCGCACACCGGAAGACCTGAAGGGGATGAAAATCCGCGTGCCGAACAACGTCATGCAGATCAAGACCTTTGAGGCCATGGGCGCAACGCCGACCCCGATGCCGCTGGGCGAAACCTTCCCGGCACTGGCGCAGGGTGTGATCGATGGCGTTGAGAACCCGATTTCGGTTCTTTACGGCCAGAAGTTCCAGGAAGAAGCCAAATATCTGAGCAAGGTCGGCTATCTGACCAACGTGGCGCTCATCGTCGGCGGTGAGGCTTTCTTCTCAACGCTGCCAGAAGAACAGCTCAAGATGATCCATGAGTCCGCCTATGATGCAGGCCTCTACAGCCAGAAGCTGACGATCGAAAAAGACAATGAAATGATCGGGAAGATGAAGGAAGCCGGCGTCGAGATCATCGATGTCGACCGCGCTCCTTTCAAGGCGCTTGCTGAAAAGGTCTACACGCAGTTCCCGGAATGGTCGCCAGGTCTTTACGAAAAGATCAAAGAAGAACTGAAGAACTGATCCATCTCAATTCGGATATTGCCATGTCGCAGTTCTACTGCGGCATGGCATCTGTATGGAATTTAATCCGATGAAACTTTTTGAAAAACTGATCGACTGGCTTGCAGCTGCTCCGCTGTTCATTCTGCTCGCGCTGTTCAATGTGGCGGTGGTGATGCGCTATTGGTTGCACCAGCCGCTGCAATGGACGGAAGAAATTTCTGGCTTGTTGATGATCTGGATCATCATGCTTGGCAGTGTTGCAGCGGAACGTGACAACCAGCATCTTGCTATTCCAATGCTTGTAGAGATTTTGCCCGAAAAGATCCGCGATGTGATTAATTCAATCATCTCGATCCTTTCCGGACTGTTTCTGCTCTATGTGTCCTATGCCGGATACAAGCTGTCGGTTGCGGCTCAGTTCAAGGTGACTGACGTCTTGCGGATTTCCTATTACTGGATCGATATCGCAGTACCTGTCGGTTTCGTCATCATCGCTCTTTATATGTTTACTGGCGCTTTCAAATCCTTGCGCGCCGCTTTTGCGGGAGGCAAGGCATGAACCTGACCACCATCGTTCTCATCATGCTGGCGCTGATCGCGCTCAACATGCGCCTTTATGTGGCCATTCTGATTGCGGTCTTTACCTATTTTATTTTCTTTAATCAGATGCCGATTGCAATCGCAGTTCAGCGGTTCATCAGCCCTGCACAGAATACATCGCTGCTAGCCATTCCGTTCTTCATCATGCTTGGTACGGTGATGTCACATACCGGCATTGCGGAACGTCTGATCAAAGTTGCAGATATTCTGGTTGGCCGTATGCGTGGCGGTATGGCGCTCACCAACGTCATGGTCTCCACTCTGATGGGCGGTGTCAGTGCGTCCAATCTGGCTGATAGCGCCATGTTGACCCGCATGATGGTGCCGGAAATGGTCAAGCGTGGCTATGATAAAGCATTCTCATGCGCGGTCACAGCAGCCGGTTCACTGATTACGCCGATCATTCCTCCGGGTATCGCGCTGATCATTTATGGCCTGATTGCGGACGTTTCCATTGGCAAGATGTTCATGGCGGGTGTGATTCCGGGCATCATGGGGGCGGTTATCCTGATGATCGCGGCCTATATCACATCGGTAAAACGTGGCTATAAGCCAAGCCGCGAGACGCGAATGAGCGGTGCCGAAGTAGCATCCACACTTGCCTCTGCCTGGCCTGCTGTCGTGCTTTTGCTTGCAATCATTGGCGGTATTCGCCTCAATATCTTCACGCCGACAGAAGCCGGTGCCGTAGCGGTTACGCTGGTGCTGATTATCGGTTTTGTGATCTATCGCGAAATGCGTGTATCGCATGTGGTGGACTCCCTGATCGAAACCGCCAAGTCCACAGCTTCTGTCATGCTGGTTATCATGGCGTCGTCAGCACTTGCCTGGGTGTTTTCGTTGGAGCAGGCCGGCCAGTCGCTGATGCAGCTGATCTCGTCTTTCACCAGCAATCCTTATGCATTTTTGCTTGCGGTCAACGTCATCCTGCTTGTGCTTGGTGCGCTGATTGAGGGTACGGCGCTGATGATTGTCCTGGTGCCACTCCTGATGCCGACGGTAAAGGCTCTGGGTATCGATCCGGTGCATTTCGGTATCATCGTCATCGTAAATCTGTCGATCGGTACGCTGACACCACCGGTTGGTACGGTCATGTTAATGGTGTGTAATATTGCCAAGGTCAGAGTGGGCGACTTCACCCGTCAGGCGTTCAGCATGTACCTCGCACTGTTCATCATGCTGGCTCTGATCACCTATGTGCCGATTATTTCGACCTATCTGGCCCACTAAAAAATAAAGCGCGGGAAATTTCCCGCGCTTTCTAGAGCATTTCCTGTTTTTCTTGAATCATTGGAAATGCTCTATCTCTTTGTTTTTTCGCATTATCCGACGCAAAACCGCTTCGCACTTTTGCTGGAACTGCTCTAATTCTATTACCAAGGGTTATCGACACGCGGCCATATTGGCCGCGTCATTTTTTGGTAATTCGTCGCGCGCGGATTGACCGGATAAGAGCTTGGTGCATCGACATAAATGATCTCAGCCGCAATTGGCGCAAAGCCTGCATGAAAATGATTGGTCGATTTGACGACCAGAATGTCTTTTAGCATCGGATCAATGCCGTTATTGGAGAAAACATCCGGTTCGAATGTTTGTGTGCGGTTGGTGTTGAGAATGACATCTATTTCTGTCCCCTCAATTCGCACCACTGCCGAAGGTCCGAGCGTGACACGACTAAGGCCAAAGCTCTGCCAGCCTTCGGGCAAAACTTTCATCACGGTCACGCGCGCATCAATCGGCTCTCCGGCTAGTGGACCAGATTTTCCGCCGATACGCAGATCAATCACTGCGCCTTCGCCTGCCGCATGGCAAAAAGTGACGCCTAGCGTATCCCAAATAGTCGCAACAGCGGCTTTCTGGATGTTGCGCTCTATCAGCCTGCGCAGAATATGCGTGCCGTCGCCCGCAACACCACCACCTGGATTATCCCATACATCGGCAATCACGGCAGGCTTTGTCGGATTGGCGGCATGTGCAGCAATCGCGCGGTCGATGCCGTCATCGATGTTGTACATCGTCATCAATGTCTGCTCACGCATACCGATAAGCTCACGTCCCAGCTTCTCTGCGAGCGCATCGCCTTTTGCACGGTCGTTGTCAGTCACGACAAGAATGCGCGTCCCCATTTCCGGGACATCTGCCGCCATGAAGCCATGAATGACAGAGATGGAAAGTATGCCGTCCTTGCCGTGCATGGCCTTTATGCGATCGATAAATGAACGCATTGGTTCTTTGCTTGTCGGGAAAACCCCGATCATGCGGCAGTCGAAGGTGGAAATGACAGGCTTGATTTTGCCCTTCAATGTATCAAGCGCCATCGACACGACATGTTCGCCGCGTTCATAAAAATCCGTGTGAGGAAATTCGAGAAAGGCAGCATAAATATTCAGATTTTCGACCCGCTTTTGCGTAAGATGGCTATGCGGATCGAACTCGCTGGCAACCAGAATATCTGGCCCCACGATTGCACGCACACGCTCCAACAGATCCCCCTCACAATCGTCATAGCCTTGCGCAACCATGGCTCCATGCAGGCCAAGCACCACGGCATCGACCGGCATTGCAGTTTTTAACTGATCGAGGATTTCATCACGCAGTTCTTCAAAGGCCTGCTTCTGCAGCAAGCCACCGGGTTCGGCCCATGTGGCGGTGCCTTCGATAACTGTCAACCCTTCCGCAGCCGCTCGCTTGCGCAATGCGACGATTGGCGATGAACACAGCGTCGGCGTATCAGGGTGTTTGCCTGGTGCTGCATAGAAAGCCATTTCAAACGACGCGCGGTCAGTTGGTACGGGCGAAAAAGTATTGGTTTCAGTAGCAAGCGACGCAGTGAAAATACGCATATGGTTTGCCCGGGCTATTTTTGCGGTGCGTAGGCGATGGCTTCGATCTCTATCTTGATGTCAATCATCAGACGGGATTCGACCGTGGTGCGTGCCGGAGGGTCTTTCGGGAAATAGGCCCCGTAAACCGCATTCATACGCCCGAAATCGCGTGCATCTTCGAGCCAGATCGTCGTTTTGACGACGTCTTCCATGCTTGCCCCGGCGAGGGCCAGTGCTGCCTTGATGTTCTCAAGAACCTGCTTGGTCTGGGCTTCGATGTTGCCTTCAACGATCTTGCCATCAGCGCCCATTGGCACCTGACCCGAAATATAGACGGTGTCGCCAGCACGCACGGCGGGGGAAAGCGGCACATGTGATGCGCCGAATGCCTGTTTCTTGGACATGTTGAACTCCGCTTATTTTACAGCGCCGAGCGAAAGACCTTTGATGAGGTAACGCTGCAGCCATATGAATAGGATCGCGACGGGTAGAGTGGCGACGAGTGTTGCGGCCATGACGTAATGCCATTCAACGGTGTAACGGCCCGCCACTAACGAGAAAACCTGGATTGGAAGCGTATAGCTGCTCTGACTGCGCAACATGGTAAGCGCCACCACGAATTCGTTCCATGCATTGATGAAAGTGAAGATCGCGGTTACGGCGATGGCAGGTATGCAGAGCGGCAGGAACACTTTGACGAGCGTTTTGAAGCGGCCAGCTCCTTCCATCCATGACGCTTCTTCAAGGTCTTTTGGAATGGTGTCAAAATAGCTCTGTAGCATCCAGACAGTGAAGGCGATGTTGAAGGCCATGTAAATCGCGCCAACCGCCGTAACACTCTCGATCAATCCGTAAGCTGCAAGCAGGCGGAACAGGCCAAGCACCAGCACGATCGGCGATATCATCTGGGAAACGAGCAGGAACTGACGGAATGCACCATGGCCTACAAAGCGAAAGCGTGACATGGCGTAGGCCGCCGGAATGGACACGATGATCGCTCCAACGGAAGCGATGATCGAGACATAGAACGAGTTCAGCAATGCATTGCCAAAGCCGGTTCGCACCCACATTTCAGAGAAATTCTGCCAGCGGAATTCGCTTGGCCACCATGTTGGCGACAGGACTTCCTGCGGTGGCTTAACTGCGGTCAAGAACATGACCGCAAAAGGAAACAGCGTCAGCACGATCAGCGGAGCGAGAATGATCCAGGCAAGGATGGTGCGTTTGATTTTGGGTGCGATCATGTGCGTTCGCTCCGCATGGACAGCCGGATATAGAAGGCTGTGAAAACCAGAAGGATGGCGAGCATGATCAGCGAGACTGCCGAGGCTTCACCGAGTTTTCCAAGCCTGAAAGCCAGCTTGTAAAGGTGGGTCACAAGAATATCGGTCGTGTTTGCCGGTCCGCCCTGTGTCATTACCCAAATGATCGGGAACGAATTGAACACATAGATCGTGTTGAGCACGATTGCGATGTTCACGAATGGCTTGAGTAGCGGCAAGGTGATTTCACGAAACTGCTGCCAGAGACTGGCACCTTCCAAGGAAGAAGCTTCGTAAAGATCGTCTGGAATGGAAGAGAGGCCACCGAGAAAGATCGTGGTTGTGAATGGCACTGTTACCAAGATGCCCACGAGAACCTGCATTGGAAAGGCGGTCGTGGCGCTGGCCAGCCACTGAATATTGCTGTCGATAATGCCGAGATTGCGCAGTGCGGAGTTGAGCATTCCGCTTTCGCCGTTCAGCGCCCAGCGCCAGACGATTGCCGTCATGGTCAAAGAGACTGCCCATGGAAGCATAACGATGACGCGTGCGACGGATCGACCGTAAAAATCCATATTCAGGATGATCGCAACCGGTATCGATACGACAAGTGCGCCGCCGACAACGGCGACCGTCCATACGGCTGTTCGCCACAATGCATTCAGAAAATCGGGTGATGCGAAAAGGGCAGTGAAGTTTGCACCGTCGTTGAAATCGCGCAATTGCCCGAAACGGTTCACATCATGGGTGGCGATCTCAAAGAGATGCACGACCGGCCAGAAGATCACTACCGCAGCCAGCAGCAGGCTTGGCAAGATCAGAAAATAGGGCAGGGTGCGATTTTGCATCGGCCAAAAAATCCACGGAATAAAAGGGACCCGGCAGCAGAACAGGTTCAACTGTCTTGAGTTTTGACTGCTGCCGGGGTGACGGGATTACTTCTTCAGGATTGCATCCGCTTTGGCGGCGGCTTCCTTAAGAACAGCTTCCGGTTCGCCCTGACCAAGATAGATGCTCTGCATCGCATTGGACGTGATATCGGCGATTTCTTCCCAGCCCGGAATGATTGGCGCAAAGCGCGCATCAGGGAGCAGGGCAGTGAAAGCAGCGAGATCGGCATTATTGACGTAATAATCCATCTTCGCTTCTTCCTTGTTTACAGGTAGGAAGCCTTCTCCTTGCGTAAACTTGGCGCGCCATTCCGTCTGGAACAGGAAGTCGAGAACCTTCCAGGCCTCTTCCTTGTTCTTGGAATTCTGGAACATGATAACGGAGTCCGTTACGCCATAAGTGCCGCGAGCGCCCGTTGGACCGGCAGGAATTGCAGTCACACCATATTTCAGATTTGGTGCTTCTTCCTTGATCTGGTTCGACAGGAACGGCGCGGTGATCATCATGCCGACTTTGCCCTGCTTGAAGAGGTTCTGCACATCTTCACGCGCGTAGGAGGTAACGCCCGGCTGTGTCAGGCCGCCATCAATCATCGACTTGTAAAGTTTTGCGGCTTCAAGCGCACCCGGCGTGCTCAGGCCTGAAGTGCCATCCTTGTTGAGGATTTCGGCACCATAAGACCACATGCCATAATAGAAGTAGACGTCGGTTTCGATTTCCTTGCCCTGCAAGCCGAAACCATAGTTTTCACCACCAAGCGCCTTGATCTTCTCCGCGGCAGCTTTGACTTCATCCCAGTTTGCAGGAGGATTAGCAACGCCAGCTTTTTCCAAGAGATCCTTGTTATAGTACATGGCGCGAGCGGATGCCGCGATCGGCAGGCCGTAAGTTTTACCTTCCAGTACCGAAGGCGACAGGAAAGTTTCGATGAAGCGTCCCTTGAATGCATCGTCCATATAGCCGTCAAGCGGTTCTGCGATGCCCTGCTGTACGAAGTCGATCAGCCAGCGCGTACCGATGATCGAAAGATCGGCATTGGTGCCAGCTGAAATGTCGGTGGTCAGTTTCTGCAGAAGTACGTCCCATGGCACGACTTCAAAATTAAGCGTGATGCCGGGGTTTGCGGCTTCAAAGGCCTTCTTAACTTCCTCAAAATATGGGCCGGTCTTCGAGCTGTACTCAGCGACCGTCATACGCACTTCGCCAGCCTGTGCAGCTGAACCAAATGCCAGAATGCTCAATCCAGCCAAAAGGCCGGCCTTCCATTTATTGATAGACATTTTCCCGTTCCCTTGTTTGCCCATGCTTCATGTGAAGACGTCTTGATTTTTGTTATTTTCTTACATTATCGGCAAATTTTGCGCTTTCAAGTAAAAAGTTTTGTTGCAAACTTACATTTTCACTTTTAGGCTGGCCTGAATAAGTATGCGCGAAAAGTGCTTTTAAAGGGGAAGAGAGTGGAGCATTCAGGCGAATTTGCCGGAAAATCCGTATTGATTACCGGTGCCGGGGGCGGTGTCGGCACAGCGCTTGTGAAAATGTTTTCATCGCGCGGAGCGAAAATTATTGGCTGTGATTCCAGTCTGGAGGTTATGCAGGCCGATAATTTTTACAGTCGTCATGCATTTGACCTGCTTGACCGCAACGCGCTGCAGTCTGCCGTAAACACCATTACAGATGCCGACGGCGTGCCTGATATTGTTATCAACAATGCCGGATGGACCCGGGCTGAATCATTTGAAGAGCTTGATCAGGCGCGAATCAATCAGGAGATTGATCTCAATCTCACCGGGGTTTGTTCGTTTTCTGCAGCGCTTGCACAGAAGATGGCGGCCAATGGCCGTGGTGCTTTTGTCTTTATATCTTCTGTTAACGCGCTTTCGCACTTCGGCAATCCAGCCTATGCGGCGGCCAAGGCAGGTATCAACGCTTTCGCCCGTGCTCTTGCAGTTGAATATGGGCAACGGGGATTGCGTGCCAATGTTGTGTGCCCGGGTTCAATCCATACACCGGCATGGGATCATCGCATCGAGAATGACCCTGCTATTTTCGATAAGCTCAAGCGCCTTTATCCGCTGGGCCGTATTGTCAACGTTAATGAGGTGGCCGAAGCGGTTGCCTTTCTCGCATCTGACCGGGCGTCCGGCATAACCGGCACAATTCTGCCCGTTGATGCCGGACTGATGGCCGGTTGCAGGCCATTTATTGAAGATATCTTAGGTGGGAACTGAGTGATGAAAAATGTTTCCCTGCGTGGAATTACCAAATCTTTCGGACAGATGAATGTTCTGGATCGCGTTGATCTGGAGATTGAGGATGGCGAGTTTCTCGTCCTCGTTGGTCCGTCCGGCTGTGGTAAGTCCACACTTTTACGTATGGTCGCGGGACTGGAGCCGATTTCCGGTGGCGATCTGATCATTGGCGGCGAGCGCGCCAATGAATTGCCACCGCAAAAGCGCAATATCGCGATGGTGTTCCAGTCTTATGCGTTGTTTCCGCATATGACGGCACGAGAGAATATCGGTTTTGGCCCACGCATTCGGGGGGAGGATAGCGCGACCACAGCGACAAAGGTGGACAAAGCCGCATCGATTCTCAATTTACATTCTTATCTCGACCGCTATCCGCGCCAGCTTTCCGGCGGTCAGCGTCAGCGTGTTGCGATGGGCCGGGCAATTGTACGCGAACCGTCAGTGTTCCTGTTCGATGAACCCCTGTCCAATCTGGATGCTCAGCTTCGAGTACAGATGCGCACTGAAATCAAGGCGCTGCATCATCGGCTGAAATCAACTGTAATCTATGTGACGCACGATCAGATCGAAGCCATGACCATGGCCGACCGCATCGTGGTTATGAATCAGGGCAAGATTCAGCAGATCGGTGCACCGCTTGAACTGTATGATCGACCTGCCAACAAGTTTGTGGCCGGGTTCATCGGGTCACCTTCAATGAGCTTCATTCCGGGTGCTGTGATCGAGGGTGGCAAGTTCCGCACAACTGACGGCGAAGAGATTTCTACGCCGGGACGCAAGATATCGGAGCGTGGCGCGGAACTCGGCATCAGGCCGGAAAATTTCATTATCGCGAAAGACGGTGAGGGGCTTACGCTTGCTATTGAGGTTGTCGAACCAACAGGGCCGGAAACCCATGTTTATGGGAAAATTGCCGGTGAAGCTGTGCGGGCCGTATTCCGTGAACGCATTCACCTTGCACCGGGAGAGCGAGTTCCTGTAACGGCAAAGCCCGAACACATCCATCTCTTTGATAAGGAAAGCGGTTTGCCGCTGTAGAACTCGCATGAGCAAGGTTGCAGACATCATCACAAAGCTTCATGCCGCAGCACAGGAGGGGTCGAAATCCGACCGTCGACTGGCTGCACTGGTGTTGTCTGATCCTGATTATGCATCCAAGGCGGCCATATCTGAAATCGCGGCTCGTGCTGAAGTAAGTGAACCAACAGTCACACGGTTCTGTCGTGGGCTGGGTTGCGACGGTGTGCGCGATTTCAAGTTTTTTCTGGCACAGGCGTTGGCAATCGGTGGTCAATATCTGACGGCGGAAGCGCCCGCCCGTGATATTCGCGAGGCGCGTATCGCTGCGGCAGTTACAGATGCGGCAGTTGCCGCTATTCATCGCGCCAGCGATAATCTCGACATGTCTGTCGTCATGAAAATTGCTGAACGGATAGCTGTTTCCGGCTCGGTCCTTTGCTTAGGCTCGGGCGGCATTTCTTCCATGATGGCGACAGAGTTGCAAAATCGACTGTTTCGACTGGGTATTCCTGTTCTGGCGCAGGTGGATGGGCAGTTGCAGCGCATGTATGCGGCGGTCGCGACACGTGAGACGACAGTAGTTGCATTCTCGGTCTCGGGTTATGCCCGCTCTGTGGTCGAAGCGATTTTGGTCGCCCGACAATATGGTGCGGAAACTGTGGCAATCACCGCTCAAGGATCTGATCTCGCAAAGGCAGCCAATACGGTTATTCCGTTTCAAGCCGATGAAGACGGTAATTTGTATAAGCCGACATCGTCGCGGTTTGCTTTGATGGCAATACTCGACATGATCGCGACTGCAACGGCTGAAGTTCATGGGCCGAAAGTGCTTGAGAGCCTGCGTCGCATCAAGCACAGTTTGAACACACTCAAGATAGACGATCCGCGCTTGCCCCTGGGTGACTGATGGGAGACTGACCAATGACACGGCCTAAAACTGTCCACGAAATCGATACGCCTGCTATTCTGATTGATGTTAATCGTGTCCAGGCCAACATTAAAAAGGCGCAGGCTCATGCCGATGCGATTGGCGTAAAGCTTCGCCCACACATCAAAACGCATAAACTGCCGTTCTTTGCGCGCCGCCAGCTTGAAGCGGGTGCTGTGGGGATCACTTGCCAGAAACTTGGCGAGGCCGAGGTTATGGCAGATGCGGGAATTATCGATATTTTCCTGCCCTATAATATTCTGGGTAAGGAAAAGCTCGACAGGCTCTATGCTCTTCATCAGCGCATCACAATCTCCGTCACGGTCGATAACTCCACGAGCCTCGAAGGACTCGTATCGCGGTTTAACAATGAAGGGCGCTCGCTCACTGTATTGGTCGAATGCGATACCGGCATGGGGCGCTGCGGTGTTCAAACACCAGAAGAGGCGCTGGAACTTGCGCGTCAGATCGAGCAGAGTAAGGGGCTCAGGTTTGGTGGGTTGATGACTTATCCGGCGACGGGCAAAGCTGAACAAGCTGAACAATGGCTTGTTCAGGCACGTGATCTCCTCGCTGCGAACAACATCCAATGTGAGACCATTTCAAGCGGCGGCACGCCGGATATGTGGCGTTCTCCAAAGGAGAGTGTGATCACGGAATATCGACCCGGCACTTATATTTATTTCGACCGCTATCAAGTCGCAAAAGGAGCGGCAACGCTCGATGACTGCGCATTGACCGTGCTGTCAACAATCGTCAGTCATCCGACACCCGATCGTGCGATTATCGATGCTGGTTCCAAGGCGCTCTCAAGCGACACTCTGGGCCTCGTTGATTTCGGAGAGGTGGCTGGGAGATTCGATGCTCGTGTCACAGGTCTGAGTGAAGAACATGGTACGCTTAAGGGCGATATTACCGGGTTGAAAGTGGGTGACAAGGTGCGGGTTATTCCTGACCATGTCTGTGTGGTGTCCAATCTCTTTGACGAAGTGCACCTCATATCTGGCGACGATGTTATCGACATCTTGCCAGTGGCTGCACGTGGAAAGCTGAAATAAAAAGGGGGCCAATATGAAGGAAGCTATCAATCCATTTGCGGGCGACAAGGATCGTGAGCAGATTTGGGAAATGCTCGTGCGCCGCGATATCGAGGCATTTGTAGGCCAAAACTGGGCGCTTGTTGCCGATGATTTTGATGAGGCGCGGTTCTTGGGTATTCATGCGCATGGAGAGGCTAATCCTGATAAGTGGGATGCGGCTTTTCCAACCTTGACCGCCTATCGCGATGAATGGTTACGCCAGGCTGCCGAGAGTGCGGCCACTGAATATGCCGAATCTCTGGCTGACGGCGTGTTCCGCGCAACGAATCTTGGCGTCATTGACATCAATGGCGACGTTGCTGTCGCGCGCAAAAAATTCGATGGCACGATCAAAAAAGCAGATGGAACCCATGATCGGCTAAATTGGCAGACGCTTTATTTTTGCCGCCGACACGGTGAACGCTGGCGTATTACGGGCTTCATTGGATATATGGTTAATAGCTAATTCAGCCCGGTTTGAACGGGAGGATTTTATGGGCGCGGATCGCTTGATCTGTGCCCATTTTTCTGGCAAATGGCGCCAGATGAGGCAAAAGTATAATCATACAAATTTACTGCAATTAAGCGAAATTATATTCTACGAATACTAAATTGCCTCATGTCGCAGCTAATTGCATATTTGTCGCAGCCCGCTCGTGTGCAGCGCTTTCACAGGATTACTATTATTGGCAGGATGGCCGATTATTTCTGATAACCGGATACGTCGGTTAGTCCGTATATTTCGTCGCGCAACCCTTCAAAAACAATCAAGGGGACGGGCTGCGCAGAGATGAATCCATGACTGTGGGTGGACATGTCGGGAAATGGCCTATATGAATACATCACATCAATCGCCAATCATTCTATGTGGGCTGTCCGTTGCTCGCAGATTGCGCATGTCCAATTCGCGCAAGAATGAAGAAATAATGACGTTAAAAAGGAGATTAAACCCGCCTGCACAGCGGGGTTAGACATAATGCATGGTATTTTATACAAGGAAGATAGTATGAAGTCGCCTGCTAAGACAAAGATAAGCTTGAACGGCGTGTTTAAAGTCTTCGGCGACGATCCGGAGCGCGCAATGCAGGAATTGCGTGCAGGCAAATCAAAGGCCCAGATTCATAGCGATCATGGTGCTACAATCGGCGTAGATGACGCGACCTTCGATATTAAAGAGGGTGAAGTATTCGTCATCATGGGCCTCTCAGGCTCAGGTAAATCCACACTTCTGCGCCTGCTCAATCGTCTTATCGAACCGACTGAAGGTTCCATCGAAGTTGATGGTCGTGACATTGTCAAAATGTCGAAGCGCGAGCTGATCGATCTTCGCCGCCGCGACATGAGCATGGTGTTTCAGTCTTTTGCGCTGCTTCCCAATCGTACGGTGCTGAACAACGCTTCTTTCGGCCTCGAAGTGGCCGGAATGGGTGAAGCCGAGCGCCACGAGAAAGCACTAAAAGCGCTGGCGGCTGTGGGGCTCGAACCCTATGCCAATAGTATGCCTGATCAGCTTTCGGGCGGTATGAAGCAACGTGTCGGCCTTGCGAGAGCGCTGGCGAGTGAACCAACAATCCTTCTCATGGATGAAGCTTTCTCTGCGCTCGATCCTTTGATCCGCACGGAAATGCAGGATGAACTGAAAATGCTTCAAGCCGAGCATAGCCGCACGATTATCTTCGTGAGTCATGATCTCGATGAAGCCATGCGCATTGGTGATCGTATCTGCATAATGCAGCACGGCAAAGTCGTGCAGGTTGGAACGCCAAACGAAATCGTTTCCTCGCCTGCCAATGATTACGTCCGCTCATTCTTCCGTAATGTTGATGTTTCGCGTGTTTTCAAAGCATCCGATGTCGCGCGGGATGACGAACTGATCATGTTCGATCCAGCACAGATGGCCTCCGCCCTCGAGCGTCTTGACGCGAGCGGGCAGACTTATGGCGTTTTGCTTGACGCTGACAGGATTTATCGCGGTGTCGTTACGCGTGATGCTCTTGCCAGTGGCAGTTTCAAACTGGGTGATGATCAACTCGACAGCGCCGCTGCTATACAGGCCGACGCGCCACTTTCCGGACTTTTGACGCGTGTTGCTGAAAGCCCATGGCCCGTGCCGGTGACAGATCGGAACAACCGATATCTAGGGGCCATCAGCAAATCGGCACTCCTTGAAACACTCGGCCGGGCTGGCTGACTTTTATACGCATATGCCTGCCGGGCAAAAGCCCGGCATTTTACAGGATTGGTCCAATCCAGAGGCAACAAAATCTGAAATGGACGGTAAAATATGGATTTGAATTTTAGTATTGGCGGATGGGCAGACGTGGTGGTCAACTACATTCTCGACCACTTTACGCCAGCGCTCGATATGATCGCCGCCACAATCGGTTTCGTCACAGACGGAATTCAGAATGCACTTCTTTCCATCCCACCTGTGGCGGGTATCGGAATTCTCACTTTGCTTGCGCTTTGGCGCGTGAGCTGGAAGTTTGCAATTTTCACTGCACTTGCACTGGCACTCATTATTCATATGGGGCTGTGGAGTGGTACGATGGAAAGCTTGTCGCTGGTACTGGCGTCCACAATCATTGCGGTGGTGATTGGCATTCCGCTTGGTATCGCCATGGCCCGCAGCGATGCGGTGGCTTCCATCGTTCGCCCTGTGCTTGATCTCATGCAGACCATGCCTGCTTTCGTATATCTCATTCCGGCCGCAATGTTTTTCGGTCTCGGTGCTGTACCAGGTACGATTGCGACCGTCATCTTTGCGATGCCACCTGTCGTGCGTCTCACCAATCTTGGCATTCGTCAGGTTCATGCCGAGTTCATTGAAGCAGGGCTGGCATTTGGCTGCACCTCGCGGCAGCTGCTGTTCAAGGTTCAGCTTCCCAATGCCATGCCATCCATCATGGCAGGCATGAACCAGACGATCATGCTGTCGCTTTCGATGGTGGTTATCGCCTCGATGATTGGCGCCGGTGGTCTTGGGAACACTGTTCTTACGGGTATTCAGCGTCTCGATGTAGGTAAAGGCTTTGAGGGTGGTCTCGCCGTGGTCATTCTGGCTGTCATTCTTGACCGCATTACACAAAGCTTTGGCAAAGGAAATTCTGGGGGCTTGTTGGGCTTCTTCAAAAGGCTGTCCTTTAAGGAAAAGACGGCGGGTGAGCAGTCCTCATCTTCGCTCCGCAAGCAGGAAGTGTGAATAACATTAGAGCATTTCCAGCAAAAGTGCGAAGCGGTTTTGCGTCGGATAATGCGAAAAGACAAATATTTGGAGCGCCGATCTGATCCAATCAGATCGAAACGCGCTCGAAACGGGAACGACAGTTAATCGGAAAAGGAGAAGCCATGTTAGGAAAGCTGACAAAATTCGGTCTCGCAGCAGTCGTTGCAGGCAGCATGACTGCCGGAGCGGCTTTTGCGCAAGACGGCAAAACAGTCAAAATCGGCTGGGCTCCGTGGTCTGACGCGGAATTTGTGACCAAGCTTGCTGCAAAGCTTATCGAAGATAAACTGGGTCAGAAAGTTGAACTGGTACAGACCGATGTTGCGCCGCTTTACCAGGGCGTTAGTCGCGGCGATATCGACGCGATGATGATGGCTTGGTTGCCAGAAACCCATGCGGATTATTACAAGCGCGTCAAGGACAAGGTCGAAGATCTCGGTCCGCTATACGAAGGCGCAAAGCTCGGTTGGATCGTACCCGATTATATTCCCGAAAGCGAAATCAGCTCGATTGAAGACCTGAAAAAACCTGAAGTTCGCGAGAAACTGAAGGGTGAAATTCAGGGCATCGATCCAGGCGCAGGGTTGACCCGTCTGTCGGATGAAGCAATCAAGAAATACGGGCTGGACTACAAGCTCAATATTTCCAGTGAAGCCGCGATGTTGACGACCGTCGATCGCGCGACCCGTTCCGATGGCTGGTTTGTTGCCACGTCGTGGAGCCCGCATTGGATGTTCGGCAAATATAAGCTGCGTTATATTGCTGATCCGGAAGGTGCACTGGGTGGCGCAGAACATGTCGACGCAATTGCACGTAAGGGCTTCAAGGAAGATAACCCGAAGGTTGCTGCTTTCCTTACCAAGATGAGCATTCCGATCAACGAGCTTGAAACTGCAATGTTTGAGGCGCAGGAAACCTCTTATGAAAAGGCTGTCGACAAGTATATTGCCGAACATCCTGATCGGATCAAGGAATGGCTGGCTGAATAAACAAATCGGTCGGCAATGAATAGAATAAAGCCCCGGTATTCGCCGGGGCTTTTTGCATTTGTGATGTTCAGTAAAATGAAAAGGAGCAGGCTCCTCCCCAAGAACCTGCTCCTTAATGCATCGCCCCCCGCCAGGGGTTGGTCGATGCTTGACGTAATACTATCAAGATTAGGACTAACTCATTGAGGTCGCTAAATCTTGTGTGGGCAACACTAACGCACGTTTTGTTATGGATGCAACCAGATTCTGGCTCATCTTACATCAAATTTGACATTTTTAGGCTTTACCGGAGAAGCTGATATTTTTACGGGGGTTTTACTCAAGTCCGCAAGCGCGCAAAAAAAGCGTCGAAACTTCTTTTTCAATGCGATCAAGATCGAGTGGCTCGTCGTTGCTCAGTTCCATCATACTGCGGACCTGCGTTTCAAAATCTGCATAGTGCTGGGTGACAGCCCATATATGCATTTGAAACAGCAGCGGATCGACCGGCTTGATACGGCCATCATCTACCCATGACTGGATGAGCTTTACCGCGTTGTGCGTTGCATTGACATGCTTTGCCCAGTGACGGCGGAGATAGGGTGCGCCGTTGGCAATTTCGGTGGTGAAGAGGCGCGAGGCCTTGGGGTTATTCTGACTGTATACGAGCTTTGCGCGAATATATTGCCGGATCACCTTTGCTGGGTCTTCCTCGGAGCTGGCACCGAGGAAGATATCTTCCCACTCATCGAGGATGAAGATGATGATATCTTCGTAGAGCTCTTCCTTACTGGAAATATAGTAATGAAGCTGCGGCTTGGTCAGGCCTGCGCGATGTGCGATGCCTTGCGTTGATGCGCCTACCAGTCCTTTTTCCGCAAATTCATCGATAGCGGCTGTGCGAATAGCACCCTGAATGCGACGCCTGCGCTTGTCTCGTCCGGTGAGTTCGTTATCGTCATTCTCGTTGTCGGTTGTCATATCCGCCAGCCAGGATCGGAAGGGAAGCCGCCTTGGCGACTCCCCGATTTAGTTGGAGGCGCTTATTGGCCCAGTTGCTTCTTGATGTCGAGACCTGCACCCTTATTAACAAAGGCGTCGGTGGCAACCTTGGTCATATCCAGCTCATCGCCGCTGACAATGCCGGACTTGCGAGCCAGCTCATAGAACTCCTTCACCCGGTTCATGTCGATGGCACCAATGCCCTTTTCCAGCGTGTCACCGCTGTCGATAAGCTTTAGGTCCTTGAGACGTGCAAGTTCCGCATCCAGCGTTTCCTTGCTCATATCCGCATTGTCTTTGAGGATCAGCTCATAAGCTTTGCTGTTGTCGCCATAGAGGAAGTTGGTCCAGCCTTCGATGGAAGCGGTCACAAAACGCTGCACGAGATCTGGGTTCTTTTCGACCAGATCCTGACGCGTTTCGATGGTGTTGGCATAGGTGCTGTAGCCCTGATCAGCGAGCAGGAAGGTTGTGACCTTTGCGCCTTCTTTCTCAGCATAGATCGGTTCTGCAGTCGCATAGGCTTGCTGGACGGTTTTCTTGTCGCTGAGGAACTGGGCGAGGCTATAGCCATATGGACGAAGCTGCTCATCCTTGAAGCCGAAATCCTTAACCAGCCATGGCCAGAACGAGAACTGACCGTCCTTGGAGATCAGAATTGTCTGCGCAGTCGCGAGGTCTTTGAAGTCCTTATATTCGCCCTCATGCGCCATCAGCGCCTGCGGATCTTTCTGATAGAATGCCGCAACAACGGTGGTCGGTACGCCGTTGGCAACGTTGTTGAACGACAAAAGCAGATTGCCGGTTAGCAAAAAGTCGAGACGACCGGCGGCAAGCATCGGACGGTTGTTGACCTGTGGTCCGCCCATTTCGATCTTCACGTCGAGACCGTATTTTTCATAAGTGCCATCGGCGAGAGCCTGATAGAAGCCGCCATGACCGGCCTGTGCCAACCAGTTGGTGCCGAGCGTCACCTTGTCGAGCGCATAGGCCATTTGCGCGGAAAGGCCCATGGAGAGCGCAGCAAGAGCTGCAACGAGTGTCTTTTTCATTTTGGTTCCCCTTGTTTTAGTTCTTCAATGCCATGTCGGCTGTCCAGCCGCGGGTTTTGCCTGGATTAAGCAGGCCATAAGGATCGGCCTGCTTCTTGAATTCGATCTGTACGCTGTCGATTTCCTTCATGCCACCGTCTTCAATTGTGTAGGCGTGTGGATCGTAGATGTCGCAGCCGTCGACCTGTTCCAGCTCTTCGATCAGGCGATACATCTCATCACGGCCTTCAAAGCGCACAAGCGGAAGCGCAAAAATCTGTACTTCACCTTCAAGGCGCGCCATTTCGTGATGCATATATTGCGTCTCGCCATAACGTTCGATCTGGCGATTGACCAGTGCCACATCAAACGGACGAGGGTAGGCAACCTGCAGATAGGTCCAGCCCGGTTCAGCCTTGAGAGCTTGAAGAGTGGTGTGGTTCCACCCGCATTCATAAGCAGGCTGTAGACCAGCCTTGTGCAATTCATCCAGCGTCATCGAGAAGGAAATCTTGCCGCCGAATTCAGCGGCGAGCGTCTCAAAACGTGCCTGTTCTTCCGGTGCAATCATCGCAAAAACCGCATCCTTGTCGGATGGGAAAAGATCACCAAACTTGGTGTAGAAGCGCGCGAAGCGGCGATCTACCGTCGTCAGAAGATAACAGTCGAGGTTTTCTTCAAGCGCTTTGAGGCAGAAATTGAGTGTTGCCTCATAAGTATCGAATAATGCTGCGGTATGCACCCATTCCGTTGCCTTCGTCAGGCCAATTTCAAGCTCAAGAATGATGCCATTGGTGCCATAGGCGTGCTGCACCTTATGGATGTCACGGCCTGTCAGCTCGATGATTTTGGGTTCGGGCTCTACGGTCAGAACCTTGACCGAATAGACGTTGCCATCGTCACGCAACATGCCGTGGCGCAGCGAACCGATGCCGCCCGAACCGCCTGAGAAAAAGCCGCCAATGGTGGCGATGCGACGTGTCGACGGATACATCAGCAGTTCCTGACCCGTTTCTCGCACAGCATCGTCGAGGCGCGAAATACGTGCGCCGCCTTCAACGCGAACCTTGCCCGGTTCGATTGCAATGATGCGGTCGATCTTGGTCATATCGAGAATGATGCCGCCTTCAAGCGGAACGCATTGGCCGTAATTGCCGGTGCCGCCACCGCGAACGGTGATCGGAATGCGAAGCTTGGCGGCAGCGGCTGCCACACGGCGCACTTCATCCTGATCTTTCGGGATAACGACGAGATCGCCGAGATAATGACCGATATCTTCGGTCAGGATCGGGCTGTACCAGAAATAATCGCGGGACCGCAGTTCGACCTGCTTAGGGTCATCATAGATGCGAATGCCTTCGATTTCGGCGCGAAATGCTGCCCAGTCATAGATGCGCTGTGGTGCGACAGAATTCATGGGGTTCTCCGATTAAATTTTTGTACCATCGCGCCAGACGACGCGACGCGCCTGCGGACGGCTGATGAGGTCGTTAATGTCTGTGGCGTCACGCCAGATAAAATTCGCAGTCCCACCTGCCGACAACTCCTGTACGCGGTCGCTTCCAATGAAACGCGCGGGCAGGGTGGTGATGCTGTCGAGCCATTCATCCGGCTCAAGATGGCAGACCGGGGCTGCGAGGCGCAGAACCGAAAGCGGATCGTAATCGCCATAAGGATAGAAAGCGTCGCGCACATTGTCGGAGCCGAGCATGGCGTCCATGCCCGCCCGACGCGCTTCTTTAAGTGGTGCGACGCCGCGAAGACGTGGCGATTTTCCGCCAAGCCTGTCTTGCAGATAGAGATTGGATGTCGGCAGCGATACAAGCGCGGTCCCGGCATCCGCAGCAGCATCGAGAATGCGGCTCAGTTCTTCGGGTGAACGCAGCGAAAGCGAACAGGCATGACCGCAAAGGACGCGGCCGGCCATGTTGTGGCGCTTGGTTGCAGCAACGATCAGTGAGAAGCCGTCAGCCTCCGGTTCAAGCCCTTCATCGACGTGAAAGTCGAGCTTGAGATCATGCTGCACGGCGAGACGAAACATCTCTTCGATTTTGGCTTCAAGATCAGCATTGCGATAGAAGAAAGCGCCAAGGACGCCGCCATCTTTTGCCACGCGCTGGGCAACTGCAGCACCGCTATCAAGCACGATGTCGCCATGGATAAGTGCTGCAAGCTCCAGATCAATGCGGTCTTTCCAGTCCTCGCGCAGTCCATTGAGAACGGGCCAGGCGGTCGGTACATCAGGTGTGGTCCAATCGACATGGGTTCGCATGGCGCCGACGCCCTGCGCATAAGCTGCTTCAAGACCGCGCGTGGCGCGCGCGCGAATATCGTCAGCGTTCCAATTCTGGCGATCGATGTTCATCAGCTCAATGGCATCGAACAGGCACTCGACTTTGGCGCTGCCGCGCTCGGCTATACGGCCAATGGTGAAGGTCTTGTCGAGATGCACATGCACATCTGCGAAAAGCGGCGTGATAAAGCCGCCGCCTTTTGCTTGCGAAGGCGTCAACGATGCAATGCGTCCGCCATCGATGCCGATGTCGTAGTGACCGCTGAGCCCTGCAACAGTGATGCCTTTCAGCATGTCAGCGCTCACGGCGGATCTCGCTTTCATGCCAGCGTCCAAGAACAAGGCGCGACAGCCAGCTTGTGATGAGGAAGATCACGATACCGAGCAGCGAAACGAGAAAAAGTGCAGCAAACATGCGCGGGATTTCGTTGCGGAAGCTCGATTCCAGAATACGTGACGCGAGGCCTGTGCTTTGACCTGCGCTGCCTGCAACAAATTCAGCCACCACAGCGCCGATCAGCGAAAGGCCACCGGCGATTTTGAGCGCTGCCATGAAATAAGGCAGGGCACTTGGCGCGAGCAGATAACGCAAGCGTTGCCATGGCGAAGCGCGATAGAGTTTGAACAGATCGCGCAGATTGTGATCCGCACTGCGCAGGCCGATGACTGTGTTTGACAGGATCGGGAAGAAGGCCACGATCCACGCGCAGATCAGTAGCGCCGAAAAAGTATCGCGCACATAGATCAGGATCAGCGGCGCAATAGCGATAACCGGCGTTACCTGAAGAATAACGGCGAACGGGAAGAATGCCATTTCGATCGGGCGGGACAGGGCGAAGATCATGCCGAGCAGTACGCCGCCGACAATTGCGCAGAGCAACGAAATCAACGTCAGCTTGATCGTGAACCACATGGACGTCATCAGCGACGGCCCATCTTTTATCAGTGTTTCACCGATGAGCGATGGAGCCGGGATCAGGTAATGCGGTACTTCATAAAAGCGTACCAGACCTTCCCAGATACCGAGAGCGATGATGATCGCAAGCGTCGGCATGATGATCCGCAAGTTGCGATCTCTGCGGGCGAGGCGATGTTGTTCGGAATTTAGAACAGGCAGTTCGGTTTGCATCTGGTTCATTTTCCCGTCCCGTTTTTTCTGTGCATTGTCCTACGCAAAACCGCTTCGCACTTTTGCTGGAAATGCATTAGTGATCGATATCTTGAGACGAAAGCGTAGCCGTCAGTGCATCGGAAACGCGCGCGCAATCCTTTGCGTAGGCTTCCGTGGTACGGAAGTTTTCAGCGCGGGGATAGCTGCCCTCAATCGCGATATCGGCAACCACACGTCCGGGACGTGCGGCCATGACAATGACGCGGTTTGAAAGATAGACCGATTCATAAACGCTGTGCGTGACGAAGATCACGGTGAGACCGTGTTCCTGCCAAAGCCGCAACACATCGTTATTGAGCTTGAAGCGTGTCATTTCATCGAGCGCCGCAAAAGGCTCATCCATCAACAAAAGACGAGGACGTGTGACCAGTGCGCGGGCAATAGACACGCGCATTTTCATGCCGCCGGAAAGTTCGCGTGGATAGGCATTGGCAAAACGGGATAGGCCAACCTGTGTCAGCACTTCTTCCACGCGTGGCGTGGCTTCTTTGCGTGACATGCCGGAAAGACGGAGCGGTAAATAGACATTGTCGAAAACGCTGGCCCACGGCATCAGGGTTGGTTCCTGAAACACAAAGCCGATGTCCTGCGCACCAATGGGGCCTTTGCCCGGTGCGTGGCCGTTGACGTGAATGTCGCCTGCCGAAATGGATTCAAGGCCAGCGATCATGCGCAGAGCCGTACTCTTGCCGCAGCCCGATGGGCCAAGAAAGCTTACGAACTGACCTTGTTCGATCTTGAGCGACATATCGCTGACCGCAATGATGCCTGTGCCATATTGCTTATAGACACCGTTGATATCGATCAGGGAAGATGGGGTTTGCGAGTTGGGGGCCACGCTCATCGTCCTTACCAGGCGGGTTGGTTATCGAGCCACGAGAGCGGCGCTCGTTCGATCTCAGCCAGCACTTCGACCAGCCTGTCGGCGGCAAAGTCGATAGTTTTGCGGCCTTTCTCAGCGGTGGCGAGCGTCGCGTCGCCCGCCGCACCATAAGGATTGATGTCCTGTATCTGCCAGGCGGGCTTTGCGCCACCACTCAGCGAAAGATGCTTGTATTCGCTTGCAAATGTTTCCGTAAGGGTTCGGAAATCCTGCGCTTTCGACATGTCGACCAGATCCGGGTGCAGTTCCAGCATCACCGATGTTTCCATGTCGCCGGCATGAATGCCGTGCTTGAGATCGTGTTCGCTATAGATGCCTTCAGGCATGCCGAGCGCAAACCAGTTAACACTCACCACCATCATGTTGTGTTTGATACGCAGCTCGCGTGCGACGATATCCATCACGCTGATCTGGCCGCCATGGCTGTTGAGCAGCACCATCTTGCGCACGCCGCTTGCGGCTACACAATCGCCAATTTCGCACCACATGCGGATGATTGTTTCAGCAGAGAAAGTCAGTGTGCCGGGATAGCGGCTATGCTCATTGCTCTTGCCAATGGCCTGCGTGGGGAGAAACAGCGCATGGCTTTCATCAGGCAGGCGCGCGATCGTTTCCTTCACCATGCCGTCCACGA
The DNA here is from genome assembly GCF_002252505.1 of Brucella grignonensis. Classification (GTDB taxonomy): domain Bacteria; phylum Pseudomonadota; class Alphaproteobacteria; order Rhizobiales; family Rhizobiaceae; genus Brucella; species Brucella grignonensis. The sequence goes on from NZ_NNRL01000148.1 coordinate 99,109, forward strand.
TCGCCGTGTCGACAGCGACCGGCAGATGTGGTCCGTGCTGTTCGATTGCGCCAACAGGCAGAACTGCCACGATTTTATCGCGGTTCAGACGGGAGAATGCCTCGCTCGTATATTCTGACCAATATCGTTTCAAGTGGAGGCTCCTGGCTGGCTGCTGGGGGTAGGCTGCGTGCTGAAGCAAAGAACTTACTAAACAATCTGACCGATCGGTCAAACTAAATGTTTAAAAAAATAGGGAGGCGTGCAATTAAGGTGTGAATCCGTGACGAATTCGCCACGCGACAGCCGCCACATGATTATGATGCGCGGGAATTTTCCGGAGGTCCTATGGACAACAGATGCATTATTATTGGTGCGGGCCATGCTGGTTCGCAGGCTGCAGTCAGCCTGAGGCAGGAAGGCTATGCAGGCGAAATCGTGCTTATCAACGATGAACTGGATATTCCCTATCACAAGCCGCCTTTATCCAAATCCTATCTAAAAGCTCCTGAAAGCGGTGTTCTGGTGCTTCGCCCGGAAAACACCTATCGCGATAATAACATCGAGATGCTTTTCGGCCGTCGCGTGGATAGTGTTTCGATGGCTGCCAAGACCGTCACTCTTGACGATGGAAACATTCTTACCTGGTCGGAACTGGTATTCGCCACAGGTGCACGCGCGCGGATTCCCGATGTTCCGGGCGTCGATCTTGACGGAGTCGTCACGCTCCGCCGTCTGGATGATGCGCGCCGCATTGCCGATATGATGCCGCGTGTTGAAAACGTGGTGATTATCGGCGGTGGCTTTATCGGCCTTGAAATGGCACATAGCGCTATAGCACTTGGTAAGAAGACTGTGTTGATTGAGGCGGCTCCACGTGTCCTTGGGCGTTCAGTTGCAACGCATATTTCTGCCCATGTCGAGGCACGCAGCCGCGCTGCCGATATTACGCTTTTAACCGGACTCGGCGTCACCTCCATTGAAGGTGAAAATGGGCGTGTGACGGGCGTGGCGGCGACAGATGGCACAGTCTTTGCTGCGGATATGGTTGTGCTGGGCACCGGTGCTGTTCCAAACGTTGAGCTGGCAACGCAAGCCGGACTTGCTATCGATAATGGCATTGTAGTCGATGAATATATGCGCACCTCACGCGAGCATGTTTATGCGATAGGCGATTGTGTCAGCTATGATCATTTCCATGCTGGACGCCGCGTGCGTCTGGAATCGGTGCAGAACGCAACCGATCAGGCCAAGCATGTTGCGCGTTCAATTGTGGGGCGTGGCACGCCATTTCGCGATGTTGCGTGGTTCTGGTCTGATCAGGGCGATATGAAATTGCAGACGGCTGGACTGTCCTTTGATGCCGACCGTCATATTCTGTCAGGCAATCTTGAAGATAATGCTTTCTCGGTATTCCATTTCGCTGGCGATAAACTGATTGCGGTCGACTCTGTCAATCGTCCGGCGGATCACATGATTGCGCGGCGGCTTCTGGCGGCGAGCATCAGTCCTACCGAGGACGACATCACGGCGGGTGCTGCGCGTCTCAAAGAATTGCTGGCGTCTGCACCAAAAGCTTGAGGACAAAAAATGACTGTTTTGAAACATCTGTTGCCTGCCGACATGGCGGCACCCTTTGCCGCCTATAGCCATGGTGTGAAGGTAAGCACTGGTGCAGAACTGGTTTTCTGCTCCGGCCAACTTGGTATTGCGTCGGATGGAGCTGTTCCGGAAGATGCCGGTGCACAGGCCGAGCTTTGTTTTGAGAATATCCGACGCATCTTGCGCGATGGCGGCATGGAACTGTCCGACGTCGTGCGCATCAATGCCTATGTGACGGATCGCGCCTATATGCGTGCCTATATGGATGTGCGTGACCGGCTGTTTCCACAGCCTGCACCGGCCTCGACGCTGATGATTGTTTCCGGTTTTACACGGGAAGAATTCAAGGTCGAAATCGAGGCTGTTGCAGCGCGCTGACACGATACCGCATCACAACAATGCGTATCGCCTTTGCCTGAAAGGAATGGTAGGGTTGTCCGACATCCTCCACTCCCTTCAGGCTCATTCATGTCTCAGTTAAAGTCCTCCGCTGCGCTGCGGGAAACATCGCCGCGTGCATCCGCAAGGCTGGCAGAACTTGCACTCGCCATCGGCGGCTTCGGTATTGGTACCGGAGAGTTCGCGATCATGGCGCTTTTGCCCGATATCGCACGCGATTTAAATGTGACTATTCCGAGTGCCGGACATCTTATCAGCTCTTATGCTTTGGGCGTATTGATTGGCGCGCCTGTGTTGGCCGTTCTTGGTGCAAAACTTGATCGCCGTAAGTTGCTGTTTTTGCTGATGGGGCTTTTTGCTTTCGGCAATCTCGCCAGTGCATTTATGCATGACTATACTGGTCTTTATATAATGCGTTTTGTTGCGGGCTTTCCACACGGTGCTTATTTCGGCGTAGCCTCGCTGGTTGCGGCATCATTGGCGGAGCCTGGCAAGCGCGCGCAAGCGGTCGGTCGTGTTATGATGGGCCTTACCATTGCAACATTGTGCGGTACGCCATTGGCGACATGGCTGGGACAAGTTGCCGGTTGGCGCGCGATGTTTGCAGCCGTCGGGCTGATTGCCATTCTTACAATGGTGCTGGTCATGATTTATGTGCCGAAGCAACCTGCTGATGAAGGTGCATCTCCATTGCGGGAACTGGGCGCATTTCGCCGCAAACAGGTTTGGCTGACGCTCGGTATCGGCGCTATTGGTACGGGTGGTCTGTTCTCCGTCTTTACCTATATTGCGGCTACTGTGACGGAAGTCTCCCATATCGATGTAAAGTGGATGCCGGTTGTGTTTGCCACATTCGGTCTTGGCATGGTGCTCGGAAACATCGTCGGCTCAAAACTGACCGACCGTTCTGTTATGGGAACGGTGGGAATGGTGCTGCTCTACGATATGGCTGTCATGCTGGTCTTTCCGTTTCTGATGCAACATCCAGCCACGGCATTTTTAAATATCCTGCTTGTTGGCGGTGGGTTTGCGCTTGTTCCAGCTCTTCAGACACGCTTGATGGATGTGGCCGCTGACGCACAGACACTGGCGGCAGCACTCAATCATTCCGCACTCAATCTCGCCAATGCAATTGGCGCATGGCTTGGCGGGTTAGCGGTTGCGTGGGGCTTTGGCTGGACATCGACGGGAACCGTCGGTGCATTCCTGGCTGTTGCAGGCCTTGCCGTGTTTGCATTGTCGATTGTATTGGATCGCGCAGGGCGGGAAAAGGCTGCACTAGCAGCGTAATTAAGCGCGTAAAAAACGACACCCGTCGCAGGGGAGGCGACGGGTGTCGTTTTAGGGTAAGACCGGCTTGGGAGGAGGAGTTCCGGTCTTTATAATCACCGAGGGTAAATGGGAGGAGGAGAAAACACCCCGGCGATATCTGGAAAACTGTGAGGACCGCACGGTTTGCGGGCGCGGTCCCAAAAAGGCTTTTATATGAAGCCTTGTATCTGGCACTTGCCTTCCGAACTAAACGTAGCTTGTTCTAAAACCGCTTTACGCTTTTCGGAGTTCGCTATTAGCGGGCAGCAGCCTTGCGTGCGACGAACGGAATTTCCGAAGGCATGATGCCGAGGTCGTTCAGTTCACGTGGGCTCAGGCGGCTCAGTTCGTTTACAGTGTTACGGTAACGGCGCCAGTTGTTGTACGAGCGGATCAGGTTCATTTCTCTCACCTAGTGAAAAAATCAAATCTCTTTGTTGCCAACAGCATATAGGTGGGTTGCTCTGAAAGTTGCAGAGACAGATTTGCATAGCTGCTGTGCAATTTAGCCTGTCGATTGCACGTCTTTTGCGCAGCTTGGTCATTATGTGATCACAATTGTCGATCCACATGGGCAAATCACCATATTTGCGGAATTTCACGGCGCCAATCTTTAATAATTCATTAATAAATGGTTGGGCCTGCTATAATCAGCATTTCGAACAGAGAGTTCCGTTTCTCAGCGAGAAGAAGCAAAGATTTTGTCGCAAAAGTTCGGGAATTTGTCGGCTGAAGACAATAATCCACATGACACCCAAATCGTATTGCTTTAAAGGGTGACATGTCGTGTGCAGGCGTGTGACTCTTAGACAATCACATTCTTGTACTGTCTGTCTGCGGGAGAGCGCTTTTAAAGCCGCCGAAGGGGAAATCGCCCGAAATCTCTCAGGTACAAGGAACCGCAGACGGGTAAGGCAACTCTGGAAAGTCGGAGGAAACTCCGCGCCGAAGGTGTAAGTATGGCTTTCTATATAGCCATGCGAGTCTCTCAGGCTTGAGACAGAGGGGCACGAAGCAACCGCATTTCGCGGAGGCACACGTGCGACTCTGGAGTTGTTATGGGCGATACCGCACATTTGAATACCCTGCCTTTGCAGGATCTGCATGAAGAAGCTGGCGCGCGCTTTGGCGGTTTTGCTGGCTGGAACATGCCGATCACTTATCCGCTCGGCGTGATGAAGGAGCATCTTCATACGCGTGAGCACGTCGGCCTTTTCGATATTTCGCATATGAAGCTGATAGAAGTTTCGGGCGCAGATGCAATTGCTCTTCTGAGCGAGACCTGTCCGCTTGATCCGTCGGTTCTGAAAACCGGCCAGTCGAAATACACTTTCTTTCTCAATGACCAAGGCGGTGTTCTTGATGATTTGATCGTCACGCGCCTTGGTGAAGATCGTTTCATGGTCGTTGCCAATGCGGGCAACGCCGATGCCGATATTGAGCATCTCAATGAAGCGGCATCCGGTAAAGACGTAAGCGTCAATCCTCTGGATCGCGTTTTTCTAGCTGTCCAAGGCCCAGAAGCCGAAAGCGTCATTAATGATGCAGGTCTTAAAGGTGCAGAACTTGCTTTCATGAGCGGGTTTGAACCCAAGGCTGGCTGGTTCATGACCCGTTCGGGCTATACCGGCGAAGATGGTTTTGAAATTGGCTTGCCTACGGATGAGGCGCGCGCGCTTGCAACCAAGCTTCTGGCCGACGAACGCGTCGAATGGATCGGTCTTGCTGCTCGCGATAGCCTGCGCCTTGAAGCCGGTCTTTGCCTGCATGGTCAGGACATTACGCCGGAAACCGATCCGGTCTCTGCTGGTCTCACATGGGCAATCACCAAGTCAGTGCGTGAAAAGGCTGCCTTCAATGGTGCCAAAGCCGTTCTGGACGCGATTGCCAAGGGTGCAACCGCCAAGCGCGTTGGCCTCAAGCCGGAAGGCCGCCAGCCGGTCCGTGGCGGCGCAGAACTTTTCGACGAATCCGGTTTTCAGATCGGCACCGTCACATCGGGCGGCTTCGGCCCATCCGCAGGTTTCCCGGTTGCCATGGGTTATGTAGAGGCAAGCCTCGCAGTCCCAGGCACTCGCATTTTCGCAGACGTCCGCGGTAACAAGGTTCCCGTTGATGTTCATGCACTTCCCTTCACACCGCATCGCTATCGCAAAGGATGATTTCCATGGCCAATATCCTGTTCACCGAAGATCATGAGTGGATCAGCGTCGAAGGTGGCGTTGCCACTGTCGGCATCACGATCCACGCACAGGAACAGCTGGGCGACCTCGTATTCGTAGATCTGCCGGAAGTCGGTCGCACCGTTTCCAAGGGCGAAGGCATTGTCGTTGTTGAATCGGTCAAGGCCGCGTCCGACGTTTATGCTCCGGTCGATGGCGAAGTGGTTGAAGTTAATGACGCCGTTTCGAGCGATCCGGCTCTCATCAATCAGGCTGCAGAAGGCGAAGGCTGGCTGTTCAAGCTCAAGCTTTCCGATGAAGGCCAGCTCACCGGCCTGCTCGACAAGGCTGGTTACGACAAACTCGTAGGATAAAGAAATGACGCAACAGGTTCTTCCCTTTGTTGCCCGTCATATCGGGCCAAGACTGGAAGACGAGCGCGCAATGCTTGCAGCGCTCGGCCTTCCTTCCATGGAAACTCTTATCACCCAGGCGGTTCCAGCATCCATTCGTTTGAATCGCGCGCTCGATTTGCCAGCCGCTTTGAGCGAACATGCAGCGCTTGCGGAGCTCAATGAAATCATGGCCCGCAATGTGGTGAAGAAGAGCTTCATCGGCGCGGGCTATCATGGTGTGGAAACGCCACCCGTCATTCAGCGCAACCTGTTTGAAAATCCAGCCTGGTACACGGCTTACACGCCTTACCAGTCGGAAATCAGCCAGGGCCGTCTGGAGCTTCTGTTCCACTTCCAAACGCTCGTTGCCGAGCTTTCCGGTCTGCCGGTTGCCTGTGCATCGCTGCTGGATGAAGCAACTGCCGTTGCTGAAGCTGTGGGCGTTGCTGTTCGTCATCACCGCGATAAGCGCTCGCGCATTCTGCTTGCAGGCGATCTGCATCCGCAGAGCGTGGATGTGATCAACACTCGCGCAGAGCCGCTTGGCTGGCAGGTTGAAGCGGGAAGTGCTGTTGACGACAACACCGCTGCCGTCATCGTGCCATGGCCGGATACGCGCGGCGTTTATGGTGACTTCACCGCTGTCATCGCCGATGCAAAGGCCAAGGGCGCTCTGGTGATCGCTGTTGCTGATCCGCTGGCGCTGACCATTCTGGAAGCACCTGCCAAGTGGGGCGCTGATATGGCTGTCGGCTCCATGCAACGCTATGGCGTTCCAATGGGCTTTGGTGGTCCACATGCTGCATATCTCGCAGTATCCGAGCCTCTGACGCGCATCATTCCGGGCCGTATCGTTGGCCAGTCGGTCGATGCACATGGCCGTGCCGCCTACCGTCTGGCTCTTCAGACGCGTGAGCAGCATATCCGCCGCGACAAGGCGACATCCAATATCTGCACCGCGCAGGCACTGCTTGCCAATATGGCTGCATCCTTTGCCATCTGGCATGGCCCGGCAGGCCTTCAAGCTATTGCAACGCGTGTTGCCGGTCTTGCATCTCGCTTCGCAACGGGCCTCAAGGCTGCTGGCGTCGAAATCGCGGGCGATAGCCTGTTCGACACAGTGAGCATCAAGGTTTCCGGCAAGGCGCAGGCCATTGCAGATGAAGCCGATAAGGGCGGTCGTCTGCTCCGCATCATTGATGCGGATACAGTTGGCGTTACCTTTGACGAAACCTCGACGGAAGACGATCTTGCAGCACTTGCCGTTCTGTTTGGTGCAAAGCCAGTCGGAAACGACGATCTGCTGGTTCCGGGCAAAGGACGTGGTGAAGGCTTCCTGACACAGGACGTGTTCCATTCTCACCGTTCGGAAACCGAGATGATGCGCTTCCTGCGTCGTCTGGCGGACAAGGACTTGGCGCTTGATCGTGCGATGATCCCGCTTGGCTCCTGCACGATGAAGCTCAATGCGGCAGCAGAAATGATGCCGGTGAGCTGGAACACGGTTGCCAATCTGCATCCGTTTGCGCCTGCCGCACAGACGACTGGCTATGCCAAGATGACCTCGGACGTCGAAGCATGGCTTTGCGAAGTCACCGGCTTTGCAGGTGTATCGTTGCAGCCAAATGCTGGTAGTCAGGGCGAATATGCGGGTCTTCTCGCAATCCGTCACTATCACCAGTCACGCGGCGAAGGTCATCGCAACATCTGCCTTATTCCATCCTCTGCACATGGCACCAATCCTGCCAGCGCATCGATGGCAGGCATGAGCGTTGTCGTGGTCAATTGCCGTCCCGATGGCGATATCGACATCGATGATCTGAAAGCCAAGGCTGAGAAGCATCGCGATAATCTTGCGGCGTTCATGATCACCTATCCGTCGACCTATGGCGTTTTTGAGGAAGGCATCAAGGCTTTCTGCGAGATCGTCCATGATAATGGCGGTCAGGTCTATTTCGATGGCGCGAACCTCAATGCGCTCGTTGGTCTTGCTCGTCCTTGCGATATTGGTGCTGACGTTTGCCACATGAACCTGCACAAGACCTTCTGCATTCCACATGGCGGCGGCGGTCCGGGTGTTGGTCCGATTGGTGTGGCCAAGCATCTGGTGCCATATCTGCCGGGTCATGTTGATCTCGGTTCCAAGCACGCTGTTTCGGCAGCACCGTTCGGCAGTGCATCCATTCTGGTCATTACGTGGATGTATATCCGCATGATGGGCGGCGCGGGTCTCAAGAAGGCAACCGAGGCTGCAATCCTCAACGCCAACTATATCGCGCATCGTCTGAAGGACGCTTATTCGATCCTTTACACCGGCGCACATGATCGTGTGGCGCATGAGTGCATCGTGGATACGCGTGTTCTCAAGGATAGCGCAGGCATCACCGTAGAAGATGTGGCCAAGCGCCTCATCGACTATGGCTTCCATGCGCCGACCATGTCATGGCCGGTTGCCGGAACGCTGATGATTGAGCCAACCGAGTCTGAGCCTAAGTCGGAAATCGACCGTCTTTGCGATGCGATGATTGCCATTGCAGGCGAAGCATCGAGGGTTGCCGATGGCGTCTGGCCTGCGGATGACAATCCACTTGCCAATGCGCCGCACACGGCAGGCGATACGCTGGCAACAGAATGGACACATCCTTACACGCGTGAGGAAGCAGTGTTTCCTGGAATCGCGTTGAGCGGTGATTTTGACATGACGGCGAAATATTGGCCGCCGGTCAGCCGCGTCGACAATGTAGGTGGTGACAGAAACCTTATCTGTTCTTGCCCGCCGGTTGCATCTTACGGCTGATACAGCTCATCGGTCGTATTTTAACGCTTTGTAAAGCGACAGGTCGGAGCGGTACTCTATCGCTCCGACAGAAATAAAATTACCACGTCCAAATGCCGATTTGTTTGTCGGCGAAAGAATTGGGAATGCCTTTTTACGGCTGGAATGATGTTGAGAACCGTGTTCTCTGACAGTCATTTCCAACGAGAAATATGCATTGTTTTTGAAGGCGCTGCGGTAACGCGGCGCTTTTTGCTTTCGTTCTAACTTATTGAAATTCAGGCAAAAAAAGAGCCGGACTAAAAAGTCCGGCTAAGTTATGAAGGTGCCATAAAGGCAAACCTCCAGAGGGGAACACTTACCGCGCGCAATGGGAGGAGGCGCAAGCGGTAAGCACTTGTCATATGGACCGGTTGCAACCATTCTTCAACCCCTGAAATACGAAATTTTTGACCATTTCGGAAAATTCTGAAACTTTTCGGAATTTTGACTGTTTCAGGAAGCTTATTGGTCAATGTTTGTGTCCGTCCGAGCTTTCAGAGTGCTCCAAATCGAAACAATCTCTTGTTGCAATGCCGAGACGGTTGCGACTCGAAAATCGGATCCCAAATTTTTGGGATGTATTCGCGCTGGCTGATGGCTAGGATGCTGGCGGGAAAATACTGGCATCGCTGCGAATGGGAGAGTTCATGGATTTGCGGCTGCTTCTGCTTATGGTTATCGCCGGGATAGGTTTCGGCGTTCTGGCAATTCATTTTCTGGGTGGGGGAATAAAGCGCAGCATTCTTTCTGACGACGAAACGGTCAAAGAGCGCTTTTTTGTCGACTACCCGGAAATCGAGATTGGTGAGATTTGTTATACGAATGATCGTCGTACGGCATTTTTCCCGTTGAGTGAGGCCGAAACGGGGATAGTTCATAGCATTGGGGATCGGTTTCTCACGCGTTGCGTGGCTTCGTCAGATATTCTTGCTCTTGAGGAGAAGGGCGATACCGAACTCATGTTGCGCATGCAGGATTTTACCTGGCCCAAGGCGAGACTTGTTTTCAGCAATGCTGCAGATCGGAAGAGAGTGATAAACTGGCTTTCAGGCTCAAATGGGGAGAGGAGCCAACATGGATAGCAATCCGGTATTCTTCGATGTGACGCGCGTTGCAATTCCGCTTTATGTGCTGGGAATTTTGATTGAACTGGTTGCAATCCGCTACTGGCAACGCAAAGGCGAATTTGAAACACGTGACGCTCTGACGAGCCTGCTGATGGGCGCGGGGAATGTCGCGGCCGGTCTGCTGCTCGGTTTCGTTTCTGTCGTCGCGCTATTGTGGGTATGGCAGTTCAGGTTTTTCGATCTGGGGCTGCATTGGTGGGTTTTTGTGACTGCCTTCATCTTCGATGACCTGCGTTACTACTGGTATCACCGGATTGCGCATCGCGTTCGCTGGGTTTGGGCGGAGCATGTCAATCATCACTCCAGCCAGCACTATAATCTCACCACAGCTTTGCGTCAGTCGTGGACCGGACAGATGACGGGCATGTTCGTGTTGCAAATCCCATTGGTTTTGCTTGGGTTTCATCCGGCGGTGATTGCCTTCGTTTATGGCTTCAATCTGATTTATCAGTTCTGGATTCATACCGAAGCTATCAATAAACTACCGCGACCGATTGAATATATTTTCAATACGCCATCGCATCATCGTGTACATCATGCCACGAATCCGCGCTACCTTGATGCCAATTATGCGGGCACCCTCATCATATGGGATCGGATGTTCGGCACGTTTGTCGAAGAATTACCGGAAGACATGCCGCGCTATGGTATTGTGAAGAACGTTGGCACATTTAATCCCGTGCGCGTGGCCTTCCATGAATGGTTCGGCATGTTGAAAGATGTTTTCTCGCCGGGTCTGTCCTTGCGTCAGCGCCTTCTATATATGATCGCGCCGCCCGGCTGGAGTCATGATGGAAGCCGTAAAACATCCGAAGATTTGAAGGCAGATTATGTAAGGCTCAATCCTTCTGAAGCTGGTAAACCCGGACTTCCGGAAAAGTATACCGGATGAGAATATACGGCCTGCGATAGCATATTGGTGATGTCCTTTTATCGTTGTGGTTTATGAGAACGGTCGCCAACCGCTTGTTTTTGTGAACTTCTTGAAGATGTATTTCATTGATTTTAAACGTGGCAGTAATTGATTATCGTCACATAAAGAGTTTTCTAAGCGCATGAAATAATTAGAATAATTCTAAAACATTCCTATCGTTGTCAACTTCATTTTGCTTGCAGCGGCAGCCGTGTGGCTATAGAAAGATGACTAAATTAGGAAGGCTTGCGCCGATTATGAAGAGAGTCAATCAAGGGGCGGATTGATGATCTCCGTCTTTTGGATGAAATTGAATGCTCGTACCATTTCTTATAATGTTTCGCGAAGGCGTGGAAGCTGCGCTGATTGTTGGTATCATTGCGAGCTATCTTCATCAGACTGGACGCAGTGCCTGGATGCCCGTTATTTGGATCGGCATTCTGCTGGCGTTGGCCATGTCGCTCGCAGTCGGCGCTATCCTGCAATTGTTGAGCGCCGAATTTCCTCAAAAAGCGCAGGAACTGTTTGAGGCGATCATCGGTCTCATTGCTGTCTTCGTGTTGACTTCCATGGTTTTCTGGATGCGTAAGGCCGCGCGTTCCATCAAGGCCGAGCTTCATCATTCAATCGATTCGGCTTTTGAAACGCCCACGCACAAAGGCTTGGGACTTATCCTGATGGTGTTCTTTGCCGTGTCGCGTGAAGGGCTTGAGTCGGTCTTCTTCCTGCTCGCCGCTTTTCAGCAGAGCGAGGGTGCTGCAGCTCCGCTCGGTGCTTTGCTTGGTGTGGTTCTGGCGGCGGCCGTCGGCTACGGTATCTATCGTGGCGGTTTGAAACTCAATTTGCGTCGTTTCTTCCGTTGGACAGGTGTTTTCATTCTGATCATCGCTGCGGGCATTCTCGCGAATTCTGTCATGGCATTGCATGAAGCCGGTATCTGGAACCATTTCCAGACGGTCGTCTTCGATACCAGTGAAATTCTGCCGCTCGATAGCACGCTTGGCTCGGTTCTAGCTGGTATCTTCGGCTATATCGCCACGCCAACGATTAGCGAAGTTGTCGCCTATCTGGGTTTTCTGGTGCCTGCACTCATTCTTTTCCTGATGCCGCCATCTGCGCCTGCTCAGAGCGCTCAGGTAAAGCACACCGTTTAATCAAAGAGATTTTTCATGGCCAAGCCGCAAAGCCCAAAACCAACCGCACCATTTTCCCGCAATCTTGTCCGCGCAGTTTTGGTTCTGACCATCCTGCTGGTTCTGGCGGCGGGTGCCGCGTTCTATTACGCCTCGCGCGTTTCAGATAAATCACGTCATGCAGATGGCGATGGCAAGATGCAGATCGTGATCAATGCCAAGAGCTGTGATCCGAATGAATTAACAGTTCCGGCTGGACGTACCGTCTTTGAAATAGTCAACAAGTCTGACCGTTCCGTTGAATGGGAAATTCTCGACGGCGTGATGGTTCTTGAAGAGCGGGAGAATATTGCGCCGGGCTTCAAGCAGACAATTACCGCAAAGCTTTTGCCGGGTGAATATCAGATCACTTGTGGCCTTCTTTCCAATCCGCGCGGCAAGCTGATCGTAACTCCATCGGCGAGCAGTGAAGCCGCAAAAGGCAAACTGCCTCTGACCGCCTTCCTCGGTGCACTGGCTGAGTATCAAATCTATCTCGCAACTGAAGTGGCTGAGTTCCAGAAGGCTGTTGCAACGCTTTCGGATGCCGTTTCAAGCGGCAATATCGAAGCCGCACAGGCCGCTTACGCGCCAGCGCGTGAAGCTTATGCACGTATCGCACCGGTTTCGGAAGCCTTCTCCGATCTCGATACGGCAATCAATGCGCGCGCCGATGTTTTTGAAAAGCGTGAACAAGACCCTGCATTTGGCGGCCTTCACCGCATTGAATATGGGCTGTTCGAACAGAAGTCACTGGATGGTCTGCAGCCCGTTGCAGGCAAACTGGTACAGGACGCGGCTGGCCTGAAAGATCGTATCCGTGCCTTGCGTATTTCGCCTGACCGGATGCTGGCAGGTACATCGTCGGCGCTCAATCGATTTGCGTCAACCGCTGCTGATACAGGCGATGATCGCTACGCACATACAGATTTGCAGGTATTTGCAGGCCTTGTTGAAGGTTCGGCAAAGACGGCGGATGTGTTGCGTCCGATCGTTATCAAGGTTGATCCCAAGGCTTTTGAAGGGGTTGATGCTCAGGTGTCAGCCGTGAAGGCGCTGCTTGGCGCCCAGAATGGCAAGGCATACGATACACTTTCTGCTGATGAGAAGGCACAAATCAAGGACGGCGCGGCTGCTCTTGCCGACCAGTTTTCAAAACTCCGCGATCAACTTGGAATGGATTAATGACCATAAAATTTTTCAGAAATGATCGTACTGATAAAGATCAGCCAGCGTCTTCGGCACGCCGCGCTCTTTTGCTGGGTGCGGGCGCAACAGGGGTCGCAAGCGTGTTTGCACCTCAGGCGGCGAATGCGCTTTCAAATGCGGGTGCACTCTCTTCTGAAAGTGTGACCAACGCACCGGAAAGCGACAAGCTGCAAGAGAGCCAGCCATTTTATGGTGTGCATCAGCCGGGTATTGTAACACCGCGTCCAGCTGCAGGCTTGGTAGCTTCGTTCGACGTACTGGCGCGCGACCGTGCGGGTCTGGAACGCATGTTCAGACTTCTGACGGAACGTGCAGCCTTTCTCATGAAGGGTGGTGAGCCACCAGAACTTGATCCGAAGTTTCCACCGTCGGACTCAGGGATTTTAGGGCCGACTGTTGCGCCTGACAATCTGACGATTACAGTAGGATTGGGTAACTCGCTATTTGATGATCGCTTTGGACTGAAGCCGTTCAAGCCAAAGCAGTTGCAACGTATGACGGGTTTCCCCAACGATGCACTGCAAAAGGATCTGTGTCACGGAGATCTGGTAATCCAGTTCTGCTCGAATACAGCAGATACCAATATCCATGCGCTGCGCGATATCATGAAGAACATGCCGGATCTTCTGATGGTGCGCTGGAAGCAGGAAGGTTCAGTGCCGGTACAGCCGCCGCATTCGCCAAAAGCCAAGGAAAGTGCGCGCAATTTCCTCGGGTTCCGCGATGGTTCAGCTAATCCTGATGCTGCTGACAAAGCCTTGATGGACCGCGTCATCTGGATTCAGCCCGGCAAAGATGAGCCAGAATGGGCTTCTCACGGCAATTATATGGCCGTTCGTCTCATCCGCAATTTTGTTGAGCGCTGGGATCGCACGCCGTTGCAGGAGCAGCAGACCATTTTCGGGCGTCACAAAGATAGCGGTGCGCCATTTGATGGCAAAACTGAAGCTGATGTGCCTGACTATTCAAAAGATCCAGAAGGCAAGGTTACGCGAATGGATTCTCATATTCGGCTGGCCAATCCACGCGATGCCAATGCCGAACAGCATTTGATTTTGCGCCGTCCGTTCAACTATTCCAATGGGGTCACGAAGTCCGGTCAGCTCGATATGGGGCTGCTGTTCATCGCTTATCAGGCCGATCTGGAAAAGGGCTTTATTACTGTTCAGAAGCGCCTCGATGGCGAACCTCTGGAAGAGTATATCAAGCCAATCGGCGGCGGTTATTTCTTCACGCTACCCGGCGTGAAAAATCAGGATGACTTTTACGCAAGTGCACTCCTGCAGGCGAGTGGAGCGAGTTTGACGTTTGATAAAAGCTGACTGCAAATGCTGGTTCAAACGTCAAATTCAAAAGCTCCACTCGTTTTAAAAGTTGGCCGTGGCCCATTCGATCCTGACATTTGCACTGCGGTTATCCCAGCGATAGGCAAATGTCAGGATCGGGCCACTGGCGGGCCGCAGAATGCGCGTGGGTGAAGGTCTTATCATTACGGAGAGGTAAACATGAAATATCGTCTGCCATTGCTCGCGTCGGCTTGCGCCGTTGCCCTTTCACTCAGCTTCGGTGCTGCAGAGGCTGAAGTCTCCCCACTTGATCTGGTTCAGCCTATTGCCGACTACAAGATCTATATTCAGGACAATCTTGATATCCTTGTAAAGGATACGAAGGCTTTTACCGATGCTATCAAGGCTGGCGAACTTGAGAAAGCGAAAGAGCTTTATCCATCTTCGCGCGTTTCCTATGAAAAGATCGAACCGATTGCAGAGCTTTTTGCGGACCTCGATGCTTCTATCGATAGCCGTGCTGACGATCATGAAGATGCAGAAAAGTCGGAAGACTTTACCGGCTTCCATCGCCTCGAATACGGCCTGTTCGCACAGAATTCGACCGAAGGTCTCGATAAATATGCTGACAAGCTCTACGCAGATGTTGTTGAGCTGCAGAAGCGCATCAAGGACATGACCTTCCCACCTGAAAAGGTTGTTGGTGGTGCAGCAGCCCTTATGGAAGAAGTGGCCGCAACCAAGATTTCTGGTGAAGAAGATCGTTATAGCCACACCGACATCTGGGACTTCCAGGCCAATGTAGATGGCTCGCAGAAGATCGTCGAACTCTTCCGTCCGCTGATCGAAAAAGAAAATCCTGAGCTTCTTAAGAAGTCGGATGCCAACTTCAAAACCGTCAACGACATTCTTGCGAAGTACAAGAAGGGCGACGGCTATGAATTATACGATAAGCTGACCGACGAAGATCGCAAGGTCATGGCTGGCGCGATCACGACGCTGGCAGAAGATCTTTCGACGTTGCGCGGCACATTAGGCCTGAACTAAGGCTGTTAAATTGCATGGAAAATGGCGGGCTTTGCCCGCCATTTTCATTTGTAATGAACGATACTTGTAAAGGGATATTGCCCCCTGGGATATCAAGTCATAGGCTGGATTGTCAGGATTCAACGAGGAGGATTTTAGGTCATGACCAAGCTGTCGCGCGCAACGCTCAAGAGCTTCAACAAAGTTCATAAGCCTGGTTATGATCTGGAGGCGCTGACACCGGGGATTGTGCATTTTGGTGTGGGTAATTTTCATCGCGCGCATCAAGCGGTTTATCTTGATGATTTGTTCGGGCTTGGGCTCGATCATGATTGGGCTTTGGTTGGCGCAGGCGTGCGGGCCAGCGACGATGCCATGCGCGATACGCTGAAAGCTCAGGATTGGCTGACCACAGTTGTTGAGCAGGAAGCGGAACATTCGGAAGCGCGCATCATCGCCTCGATGGTCGATTACGTGACGATTTCTACCGACGAGGGGTGCAAGGCGCTGATGGCCTATCTTACGTCACCGGATATCCGCATTGTTTCGATGACGATCACCGAAGGCGGCTATTACATCAATCCGGCAAGCCAGCATTTTGATCCGGCGCATCCCGATATTGTCTATGACAGTGTTCATACGGACAAGCCAAATACGGTCTTTGGTCTCATCGTGCAGGCGCTGAAACTGCGCAAGGCCGCCGAAGTCGAGCCGTTCACGGTCATGTCCTGCGATAATATTCCCGGTAATGGCCACGTTACCGAAGATGCTGTCGTTGGCCTCGCCAAGCTCAGCGATCCGGAATTTGCTGACTGGATTGCGGCCAATGTGGCTTTCCCGAATTCAATGGTTGATCGCATCACACCGGCGACGGGTGGGCGCGAACGCGATATCGCGCTGAAGGAATTTGAAGTTGAAGATGGCTGGCCGGTCTTCTGCGAAGGTTTCAAGCAGTGGGTGGTCGAAGACAAATTCCCGACTGGACGTCCACGGTTGCATAAAGTAGGCGTGATCTTCTCCGATCAGGTCGACGCTTATGAGCTGATGAAAATCCGTATCCTCAATGGCGGACATGCGGCGATTGCCTATCCGGGGGGACTTCTCGACATCCATTTCGTCCATGAGGCGATGGAAAACACGCTGATCAGAAAATATCTGGAAAAGCTCACCAAGGAAGAAATCATTCCCGAGGTTCCACCGGTTCCAAATACGGTTCTCGAAGATTATCGTCTGCTGATTGACAAGCGTTTTTCCAATCCAAAGATTGGCGATACAATCCGCCGCCTGTGCCTTGATGGCTCCAACCGTCAACCGAAGTTTATTCTGCCGACAGTTTCAGACCGTCTGGCCAAAGGTCATTCGGTCACCGGCCTTGCACTGGTATCCGCTCTCTGGTGTCGCTACTGCTATGGAACAACCGACAGCGGTGCGGTGATCGAACCCAATGATCCGTCATGGGATCGTCTGGTGAAACAGGCGGTACTTGCCAAGGACGAACCAACACGCTGGCTTGAGATGACTGATATTTTCGGCGCGCTAGCCACCAATCCCGCCTATATCGAAGCCTTTTCCGCAGCGCTCAAGCGTATCTGGCAGGATGGCACAGCTAAAACGCTCGAACGGTATCTGGCGAATAAACCCTTGTGATATCTATAATGCGCCCGGATAGACTCTGACCGGGCGGTTGTCTTTGACAGACTCCATCACCACGAAAGTCGAAGTGCTTGCCACATTCGGCAGGCTCGAGATTTTCTCGCCCAGCACCTCGCGGTAACGCCGGATGTTGGACGTTCGCACTTTCAGCAGATAGTCGAAAGAGCTTGCAATCATGTGGCACTCTTCAACTTCGCGTATCTTGCGCACCGCAACGTTAAAGGCGGTGAGGGCCGCTTCGCGCGTGTCCGATAATTTCACGGTCGTAAAGGCGATATGATCGAGGCCCAGCTTTTCCGGGTCAATCGCCGCGCGAAAGCCGATAATATAACCTTCATCGACCAATCGTTTGACGCGTGCCTGACACGGCGTCTTGGAAAGACCGACTTTTTTTGACAACTCGGTCATGGCAATGCGACCATCATCGCTCAGCACTTCAAGAATGCGGCGATCGAACTGATCCAGATCGTCTACAGAGTCTATCTTTCGCATTCAAAATGCCTCTTGAAGTTGTTTTAATAAGATCGAATTGTCTTTATATGGATCAAATGAAGGCAGAATGCAATTTGCGTCGATGGTAGTGTGCGACCACATATAAGCATAGTTGAACTGGGCTTAAGCCTGTTTTTGCGAGCATTGCACCATGACTGATAAAGTATCCGCCCACGCTACCCCGGTTTTCCAGAATTTCGCGCCGCCAATCCGCGAACAAGGCCCATTGCGCAAGGCAATCACCGATGCCTATCGTCGGCCAGAAGCTGAATGCGTGACCGCGCTGGTTCAGCAGGCGACCTTGCCTGAAGAAACGACCAAGCAGATCAGAGCGACCGCTCGGAAGCTGATTGAAGCCCTGCGTGCCAAGCACAAGGGCACGGGCGTTGAAGGTCTGGTGCATGAATATTCGCTGTCGAGCCAGGAAGGCGTGGCGCTGATGTGCCTTGCCGAAGCTCTACTGCGCATTCCGGATATGGCAACGCGTGATGCGCTGATCCGTGACAAGATTTCCAATGGCGATTGGAAGTCGCATGTCGGCGGCGGTCGTTCGCTGTTCGTCAATGCTGCAACCTGGGGTCTTGTTGTCACCGGCAAGCTCACCAACACCGTCAATGATAGCGGCCTTTCGGCAGCGCTTACTCGCCTGATCGCCCGTTGTGGTGAGCCGGTCATCCGTCGCGGCGTGGATATGGCCATGCGTATGATGGGTGAGCAATTCGTCACCGGCGAAACCATCGATGAAGCGCTGAAGCGTGCGAAGTCGCTGGAAGAGCGCGGATTCCGCTATTCTTACGACATGCTCGGTGAAGCTGCCACGACGGCTGCCGATGCAGAACGTTATTACAAGGATTACGAGACTGCGATTCACGCAATCGGCCGCGCTTCGGCTGGTCGCGGCATCTATGATGGTCCCGGCATTTCGATCAAGCTTTCGGCCCTGCATCCACGCTATGTCCGTGCGCAGAGCGAACGCGTCATGGGAGAACTTCTGCCAAAGGTGAAGGCGCTCGCAGCCCTTTCCAAGAAGTACAATATCGGCCTCAACATCGATGCTGAAGAAGCAGACCGTCTTGAGCTTTCGCTCGATCTTCTGCAGAGCCTGATCGAAGATCCTGATCTGGCTGATTGGGAAGGCATCGGCTTCGTGGTGCAGGCCTATGGCAAGCGCTGCCCGTTTGTGCTTGATTTCATTATCGATCTTGCCCGCCGGAACAATCGCCGCGTCATGGTTCGTCTCGTCAAGGGCGCTTACTGGGATGCAGAAATCAAGCGCGCTCAGGTTGATGGTCTGGAAGATTTCCCGGTTTACACCCGCAAGGTTCACACCGACGTCTCCTACATTGCCTGCGCAGCCAAGCTGCTTGGCGCCCGCGATGTGATCTTCCCGCAGTTTGCAACGCATAATGCGCAGACGCTTGCCACGATCTATCATCTGGCAGGTCCAGACTTCAAAACCGGCTCTTATGAATTCCAGTGCCTGCATGGCATGGGCGAACCGCTTTATGACGAAGTTGTCGGTCCATCGAAGCTGGGTCGTCCAGCCCGCATTTATGCGCCGGTTGGTACGCATGAAACGCTGCTTGCATATCTGGTGCGTCGCCTGCTCGAAAATGGTGCGAACTCTTCCTTCGTCAATCGCATTGGCGACAAGAGCGTGTCGGTCGATGAACTGATTGCTGATCCTGCGGAAGTCGTTTGCTCGATGGCTATTGTTGGTGCCCGCCACGACCAGATCAACCTGCCGGAAGGCCTTTATGGTATTCGCAAAAACTCGGCTGGTTTCGACCTTTCCAATGAAGAACAGCTGGCAGAACTGAGCGAAACGCTCAAAGCCAATGCTTCGCGCGCCTGGACTGCGGAACCGCAGGTTGCGGGTGCCAAGGTTAAGGGTGAAAGCCGCCCAGTTCTGAACCCCGGCGATCATTCCGATGTCGTGGGTACAGTTACGGAAATCGCTGCCGACGATGTTGCGCAAGCGATGAAGGCGGCTGAGAAGGCTGTTGCAAGCTGGTCTCAGGTTTCTCCTGCTGATCGTGCAGCCTGCCTTGATCGCGCTGCTGATATCATGCAGCGTGAAATGGCCGAACTTCTCGGTCTCATCATGCGTGAAGCTGGCAAGTCCATGCCAAACGCGATTGCAGAAGTGCGCGAAGCCATCGACTTCCTGCGCTATTATGCAGAACAGACCCGCCGCACACTGGGCGTTGCGCACAAGCCGCTTGGTCCAATTGTCTGTATCAGCCCGTGGAACTTCCCGCTGGCGATCTTCACCGGCCAGATTGCAGCAGCCCTTGTTGCAGGCAATCCAGTTCTGGCAAAGCCTGCTGAAGAAACCCCGCTCATCGCAGCGCAGGGTGTTCGCATTCTGCACGAAGCTGGCATTCCTGCCGATGCATTGCAGCTTCTGCCGGGCGATGGCCGCATTGGTGCAGCGCTTGTTGCAGCGCAGGAAACCTGTGGTGTGATGTTTACCGGCTCGACCGAAGTTGCACGTCTTATTCAGGCGCAGCTTGCCTCGCGTCTGCTGCCAAATGGTAAGCCCATCCCGTTGATTGCTGAAACCGGTGGTCAGAATGCCATGATCGTGGATTCGTCTGCTCTTGCCGAACAGGTCGTGTTCGACGTGATCGGTTCGGCTTTCGACAGCGCCGGTCAGCGTTGTTCGGCTCTGCGCGTTCTTTGCTTGCAGGAAGATGTCGCGGATCGCATTCTGACCATGCTCAAGGGCGCGCTCAAGGAACTGTCCATTGGCCGCACCGACAAGCTGAAAGTTGATATTGGCGCCGTAATTACTGCCGAAGCCAAGGACATCATCGAGAAGCACGTTCAGACGATGCGTGATATGGGCCGTAAAGTGGAACAACTTCCGCTTGGACCGGAAGCCGGGAAGGGCACTTTCGTTGCGCCGACCATCGTTGAGATCGACAGTCTGCGCGATCTGAAGCGTGAAGTGTTCGGTCCGGTTCTGCATGTTGTGCGCTATAAGCGTGATGACATGGATCGTCTGATCGATGACATCAATGCAACCGGTTATGGCCTGACCTTTGGTCTGCATACACGTCTTGATGAAACCATCGCTCATGTTGCCGACCGCATCCGGGTTGGTAACATCTATATCAATCGCAACGTTATTGGTGCGATTGTGGGCGTCCAGCCTTTCGGTGGCCGTGGTCTGTCCGGCACGGGCCCGAAGGCTGGCGGTCCGCTTTATCTCGGTCGCCTCGTTGAAACAGCGCCTATCCCGCCGCGTATGGCTTCGGTTCACACCGATGCCGCGCTCAACGATTTCGCAAAGTGGCTTGGCAATCGCGGCATGAACGAACTGGCGCAGGCGGCTCGTGAAACCGGCAGTGCTTCTGCCCTTGGTATGAATATCGAGCTGCCGGGTCCGGTTGGTGAGCGCAACCTCTACGCGCTTCATGCGCGTGGTCGTATTCTTCTGGTTCCCGAGAGCGAAATCGGCTTCTATCGTCAGCTGACGGCTGCACTTGCCACTGGCAACGAGGCTGTGATCGACGAGGCTTCGGGCCTGCGCAATCTTCTGAAGGACTTGCCTTCAAGCGTCGCTGCGCGTGTTGTCTGGACAAAGGACTGGCAGGCAGATGCGCCCTTTGCCGGTGCGCTTGTTGAAGGAGAGGGCGAACGCCTGACTGACATCAACAAGAAGCTGGCAGCTCTTCCGGGTCCGCTCGTGCTAACACAGGCCGCGACTTCGGCGCAGCTTGCTGAGAGCGCTGATTGTTATTGCCTGAGCTGGCTGCTTGAGGAGGTTTCGACCTCCATCAACACAACGGCTGCAGGCGGCAATGCGAGCCTGATGGCAATCGGCTGATAAGTCTTTACACTATTTGAAAGAGGCGACCTTCGGGTCGCCTTTTTTATGTTCTGCAAAACTTGCAAGGCTGTGCAGAAACAGAATTATTAGATCGTTTTTGGAATTTTCAGAATGAAATTTACAAAAGCAGATTGACACATAAGTTTAAAAAGCAAAGACTGTGCACAGGCTTGCAAAAAGCCACAGCGTGGAGGCGCTGTTCATAGGGAGGAATAATGATGCGTTGGGCACTTATGGCTGCGGCGTTTGCCGCTGGCGTTTCATCATTTGCGGTTTCTGCACAGGCTTCTGGCAATCTCAATCTCATCTGCTCGGCAGACGTTGTGATCTGCGAGCAGATGAAGAACAATTTTGAGAAGGAAACAGATATCAAGGTCAATATGGTGCGTCTGTCTTCTGGCGAAACCTATGCGAAGGTTCGCGCCGAAGCACGCAATCCGAAGACCGATATCTGGTGGGCAGGCACTGGCGATCCGCATTTGCAGGCTGCATCCGAAGGGCTGACGCTTGAATATAAATCGCCTCTGCTCGACCAGTTACAGGATTGGGCAAAGAAGCAGGCGGAAAGTTCGGGATTTCGTACTGTGGGTGTTTACGCCGGCGCTTTGGGCTGGGGCTATAACACCGACATTTTCAAGAAGAAGAACCTGAAGGAACCAACCTGCTGGGCCGATCTGCTCGATCCGTCCTATAAGGGCGAAATCCAGATGGCAAACCCGAATTCTTCCGGCACAGCCTATACGGCTCTCGCGACACTGATACAGTTGATGGGCGAGGAAAAGGCGTTTGAATATCTGACAAAACTCAATGCCAATATCTCGCAATACACCAAGTCAGGATCTGCACCGGTAAAGTCGGCTGCGCGTGGTGAAAATGGTATCGGTATTGTCTTCATGCACGACGCGGTTGCGATGACTGCCGAAGGGTTCCCGATCAAGTCCATCGCGCCTTGTGAAGGAACGGGATACGAAATCGGATCCATGTCGATCATCAAGGGCGCCCGCAACCTCGAAAACGCCAAGAAATGGTATGACTGGGCGCTGACAGCAGAAGTGCAGTCGAAGATGAAGGATGCAAAATCCTTCCAGCTTCCATCCAATAAGAACGCCGAAGTGCCGAAAGAATCGCCACGCTTCGAGGATATCAAGCTGATCGACTACGACTTCAAGACCTATGGCGAACCGACCAAGCGCAAGGAAATCCTTGAGCGCTGGGACAAGGAAATCGGCGCAAAGGCGAATTAAAGCTTCGCCTTATCGGGCGATTAACAATCCTTTTTCGTTATCGACCTCCCGCCGCCAGTCCGGCGGGAGACGAATAATTGCGTCCACTTTGCCAGCCATGAGCAAAAAATGAGCAGAAAAGCGGATAGATATGAAACAACATAATCGACGGCTTGATGTGGTTTTGGCGCTGGCTTTGGCCGCGTTCTTTATCTTGCCCTGGTATCGCATTGAGCAAGGCTTCTTCCGTTTCAGCTGGCTTGAAGGGTTTTTCAGTCAGGCCGAAAACGGTCCCGGTATTCTGCAAATATTCGCTTATGGCCGCCCATGGCTCGCTGTTGTTGCCGTACTGATGCTCATTTGCGGCTTTGCACGCTTTGTGATGTCTCCGGAAAAGCGGACATCCGTTCTGATCGGGGCAAGCCTTCTGGGTGCGGGCTTTCTTGCGCTGCAAGGACTGGCGATCGGTTTCACCGGCTGGAACTGGACAGTAAGCGAAACCCTCTTCGGTCAGCTTGCCGATGGACAGCCAGCCTTTGGCGCAGGGGCCGTCCTGACAGGCCTTTGTTTTCTGCTGATCTTTTCTTTCGGACTTGCCGAACGCGGAGTGATGAAAGGCGATGCCTTTGTCGTTTCCTCCATCACATTGCTGGTCGCACTGGTCAGCGTTTTTGTATTTTATCCGATCTTCAGCATGTTTGCAGGCTCTGTTCAGGACTTTGACGGTTCCTTCAAGCCGGATGGCTTTATTGGCAATATTCAGGATTCTTCCATCTGGAGCCTTGCCTGTGTGATCGGCGAGGGGCGTTGCGGCGTTGCATGGCGCACGTTGTGGCTCGCGTTGATGACAGCAACAGGCTCGACTGTGCTCGGGCTTTCCTTCGCACTCGTTGCAACCCGCACAGGCTTTCCGTTCAAGAAAGGCTTGCGCATTCTCACAGTGCTGCCGATCATCACGCCACCATTCGTGATTGGTTTGGCGCTAACATTGCTGTTTGGCCGCGCAGGTGTGGTGACGGAACAGATTTCCTACTTCTTTGGTGTTGAACCGGGCCGCTGGCTTTATGGTCTCACGGGTATCTGGATTGCGCAGGTGCTTTCCTTCACACCGATCACCTTTCTGGTTCTGATCGGTGTGGTCGAAGGCGTTTCGCCTTCCATGGAAGAAGCATCGCAAACTTTGCGTGCCGGTCGCTGGCGCACGTTCAACCGTGTTTCATTGCCGCTTATGGCACCGGGACTGGCCAATGCATTCCTGATTGCCTTCATCGAAAGCATGGCCGATTTCGGCAATCCAATGGTGCTGGGCGGCAGCCATGGCGTGCTTTCGACCGAGATATTCTTTGCCGTGGTGGGCGCGCAAAATGATCCGTCGCGCGCGGCTGTTCTGGCCATCGTATTGCTTTGCTTCACGCTGTCGGCCTTCCTCATTCAGCGTCTGTGGCTGTCAGGAAAAAACTTCGCCACCGTCACCGGCAAGGGCGATTCAGGCATTCATGCCGGCCTGCCAAATGGATTGAGGATTGGCGTCTATGCCCTTGTTATTCCTTGGATGATCTTCACTGTCGTCGTCTATGTCATGATTTTGATTGGCGGGTTCGTACGCACCTGGGGGCTCGATAATTCGCTGACATTCGATCATTACCGCCGCGCTTTCTCGGTGGCATGGACGGATAGCGGCTTTGCATGGACGGGTGTTGCCTGGAACTCTTTCTGGACGACGATGGAAATATCGCTCATCTCTGCACCACTTACTGCCGCTGTCGGCTTGCTGACCGCATATCTAATCGTGCGGCAGCGCTTCTTCGGGCGCAGTGTGTTCGAGTTTGCACTGATGCTGAGCTTCGCCATTCCAGGCACGGTTATCGGCGTTAGCTATATCATGGCTTTCAACCTGCCACCGCTTGAAATGACCGGCACAGCGCTGATCCTGATTGCCTGCTTCGTGTTCCGCAATATGCCGGTTGGCGTGCGCGGTGGTATCGCCGCCATGAGCCAGCTCGACAAAAGCCTTGATGAAGCATCGCTCACGCTGCGTGCAGGCAGTTTCCGCACCATCCGCAAGGTGATCTTGCCGCTTCTACGACCGGCAATTACTGCGGCACTGGTCTATTCCTTCGTACGTGCGATCACATCGATCAGTGCTGTGATCTTCCTTGTGTCGGCGGAATACAACATGGCGACTTCTTACATCGTCGGCCTTGTCGAAAATGGTGAGTTCGGTGTGGCGATTGCCTATTCGTCAGCACTCATTCTCGTGATGGTGGTCGTGATTGTCACCTTCCAGCTCCTTGTCGGTGAACGCCGATTGCGGCGCGAAAACCGCGTTGCCACGCACACGCCGATTAAAACCGTTCAACAGGAGAAAGCCGTATGACTATGATCCGTCCCGGCTCCGTTACCTTTCAAAACGTTACCAAGAAGTTCGGCAATTTCACCGCTCTGCCTGATTTGTCGCTAACGGTGGAACCCGGCACACTTGTGACCTTGCTCGGTCCATCCGGTTGCGGCAAGACCACGACCCTGCGCCTTCTGGCGGGGCTGGAGCATCCGACATCGGGCAGCATTCTGATCGGTGGCAAGGATGTGACCATGCTCCCTGCCAATGAGCGCGATGTATCGATGGTGTTTCAGTCCTATGCGCTATTTCCACACATGAGTTCGCTCGATAACGTTGCCTATGGACTTGAATCTTCCGGATTGAAGAAGAAGGAAGCGCGTGAGCGGGCCGAGGAAGGGCTGAATCTGGTTGGCCTTGCCGGTATGGGGCATCGCCTTCCGGCCGAGCTTTCAGGTGGGCAGCAACAGCGTGTCGCAGTTGCCCGCGCATTGGTGCTGGAGCCACAGGTATTGCTACTTGATGAGCCGCTGTCCAATCTTGACGCGCGTCTGCGCCGCCGTGTGAGAACCGAGATCAGGGAACTCCAGCAAAGGCTTGGTTTCACTGCAGTTTATGTTACCCACGATCAGGACGAAGCTTTGGCGGTGTCCGATACAATTATTGTCATGAAAGACGGCGATATAGCGCAGCAAGGCAGTCCGCGCGATCTTTATGAGTCGCCCGCATCTGCCTTCATCGCAGACTTTATGGGCGAGGCAAATGTCGTGCCCTGTGAAGTTGTCAGCGTAGAAAATGGAGAAGCCGTCATCCGTATCGGAAAACTTGAGCATCGCGTGGCATCACGAAATGCAAGGCCCGGACCGGCCCAATTGGCGGTTCGTCCCAACGCCGTGAGTTTGCACGCACAAAGTGGCGGAGATTTTCCGGGGCGCGTGACGCATTCCGCCTATCTCGGCGATCATACTGAATATGAAATCGAGACTGAACATGGCAAGCTTTTCATTGTCGATCCGGCAGTGGAAGAGGCGCTGGCACCACAAACCGACGTGGCGATTCATTTCAAGCCGCGCGGTCTTGCCATCATCAACAATTGAGCGCATGAACCTTGCGCCTTTATTCCCTCTGACTGGAAACCACGCATGACATTGGACATTTCAAAAGAGCTTCAAACGCGGTTTAAACTTGCGCAGGAAATTGCGCGTGAGGCAGGCGCTATGGCGCTTGATTATTTCAATCGCCGCGAAACACTCGTAATCGAAACCAAGCGCGATCCGCAGGATGTGGTTTCCATCGCCGATCGCAATGTTGAGCAGCTTATAGCTGAGCGGGTATCGGCTGCTTTCAGCGACGATGGCTTCCTTGGCGAGGAATATGGACTCAACGCTGGTGCTTCGGGCTATACATGGGTGGTTGATCCCATTGATGGCACCAGCCCGTTCGTCAATGGAATGCCGAACTGGTGTGTTTCCATCGCGGTACTGAAGGATGGTGAGCCCGTCATCGGTGTTATTCAGGCACCTTGTTTTGATGAGCTTTATGCTTCCGCCAAGGGGCAGGGTGCAACACTTAACGGCAAAAAGCTCGCGCTTGATCTATCTCGCAATATCCGCAATTCGGTGACCGGCATCGGAGCGAACAATCATGTCACGCCGCAGGTGGTTGCCAAAATTGTGGAAGATCTGTTGGAAGCAGGCGGCACATTCATCCGCAATGGTTCGGGCGCGCTGATGATTGCCTATGTCGCGGCTGGTCGTCTGGTGGGCTACTATGAACCATATATGCACGCATGGGACTGCATGGCCGGTTTCTGTCTCGTTAAGGAAGCAGGCGGTTATGTGCATCCGTTCCCGGTCGAAGGCGAACAACTGACCAAGGGCAATAAGGTTTTTGTTGCAGCGCCCGGTGCGGTCGATGATCTTAAAAAGATTGCCCGACTGTAAGAAACAAGCCCCGGAAATCCGGGGCTTGTTTTTATACTGATGGATTGTCGCGTTTGTAAATCCAGTCGTGGTCGGGGTGGTTTTTGAAACGCCATTTGCGGATCGGACCGGCCATGACGTTGAGATAATACATCTCATAGCCGTAAGGTGCGCCGCACGGGTGATGTCCCTTTGGCACCAGAACGACATCGCCGTCAGAAACGGCCATGGTTTCATCGAGACTACCATCTTCGGTGAAAACCCGCTGAATACCATAGCCTTGCGACGGGTTTAAGCGATGATAATAGGTTTCTTCCAGATAGGTCATATCCGGGAAGTTATCTTCATCGTGCCGATGAGGCGGGTAAGATGACCAGTTGCCCTGCGGCGTGAATACTTCCGTCACCAGAAGGCTATCGGCGACATCGCGCCCTTCCATAGCAATATTGAAGATGTTGCGGGTGTTGGCACCTTGTCCGCGCGTATCGAATGTCAGGCCTTCGGGGCCGAGTCTTTGCGCCTTGCGACCCGGTTTGCCCGGCGCGGTGCAGACAGCAAGCACGCAATCGGTTGTCGCCACGGCATCCCAGTCGCTCTCAGCAGGCACATAGAGACAATGCGGGGCGAGCTTTTCAAACACGCTCATCCGTTCGCCCATTTCGCCGAAATCCTCGCCAGAAGCCTTGAGCTTTGCCTTGCCTTCGACCAGCACCAGAATGACTTCGCGGTCGCCGGTTTTCTCGGTCGCGGTTTCACCTGCTTTCAGACGATAGAGGCCAAAGCCGACATAGCCCCAGTTGGCACTTTCCGGCGTGATGTCATGCACCTTGCCATGCTTGCCATTGGGTTTGCGTAACAGATTGGCCATGGCTCAGTCTCCCTTATCGAGTCCTGCTTCGCGCGCAAATGCTTTGAGCGATTTCAGCCCCAGTGTCTGATATTCAAATGGATTACGCACATCAGGGTCCTGTTCGGCTTCAATGACCAGC
This sequence comes from Brucella grignonensis, assembly GCF_002252505.1. Classification (GTDB taxonomy): domain Bacteria; phylum Pseudomonadota; class Alphaproteobacteria; order Rhizobiales; family Rhizobiaceae; genus Brucella; species Brucella grignonensis. Next base: position 126,963 of record NZ_NNRL01000148.1, read on the forward strand.
CAGCCCTGATAGCCGTGTTGTGCTGCCACCTTAAGCACGGGTACAAAATCAACGCCGCCTTCCTTATCGCCCGGAACCGTGAAAACGCCGCGGCGCACACCTTCCAGAAAGGACAGGCTCTGATCGCGCACTTCAGCAGCAATCGTCGGGCGCACGTTCTTCGCATGAATGTGGCGAACGCGCCCCATATGGTTCTTTGCAACACGCTCAGGATCGCCACCGCCAAACAGGCAATGGCCTGTATCAAGCAACAGCTTGGCGTGTGGCCCGGTATGTTTCATCAGGAGGTCGATCTCGTCTTCGCTCTGAACAATCGTACCCATATGATGGTGATAGACGAGTGCAATGCCCTGCGCGCTCGCATATTCGGCCAGTGCTTCAACGCCTGCACCAAACTCTGCCCAACGGGATTCTTCCAGAATGGGGCGCTCAGAGAGCGGCTTGTCATCGTCGCCATGAATGGCGTTCGATGTTTCGCAAACGATGATGACCTTGCAGCCCATGGCCTTGAGAAGATCAAGCGCTGGCTGCATCGCAACCTTCTCGTCCTCGATAGAATTGCTAAGTAGGTTCAACGAATGCCAGCCAGAAACATAACGCAGATTGCGCAGTTCGAGTATTGCTTTAAGTTCCGCTGCAACCTGTGGAAATTTATGGCCTTTTTCGATTCCATCGAAGCCGATTTGGGACGTCTCATTGAGGCATTGATGAAGACTTATATGCGCGCCAAGGCTGCGATCATCATCGTTCGACCAGGCAATCGGATTGGTGCCATAGAGGATCATCGGTCAGTTTCTTTCTTTAATCTGAGCTTCATAATTTTCGCGTGCGGCACGCACTTGCTCGCGTTCCGAGACTTCCGGCACAGCCACGTCCCACCACCAGCCGCCGGTTTCAGGTGTCGGATAAGGGTCGGTATCGATGACGATAACTGTGGTGCGCGGGCTGTTGCGCGCTTCGGCCAGCGCATCTTCAAGTTCGCGGATAGAGCCGACCTTTTTGCTGTCGGCTCCCATCGAACGCGCATGGGCTGCGAAGTCGATATTCGACGCGTTCACATGGGTTGTGTGGTCGAGCAGATTGTTGAATTCGGCACCGCCGGTTGCCATCTGCAAACGGTTGATGCAGCCATAACCACGATTATCGGTGAGGACGACTGTGATCTTGATGCCCATCATCACAGAGGTCGCAAGCTCTGAATTGGCCATCATATAGGAGCCGTCGCCGATCATCACGATCACATCGCGGTCAGGCTCTGCCATCTTGATACCAAGCCCGCCAGCGATCTCATACCCCATGCAGGAGAAGCCATATTCCATATGATAGGACATAGGGCGTCCGGCTTTCCAGAGCTGGTGCAATTCGCCCGGCATTGTTCCTGCCGCACACATGACGACGGTATTTTCTTTCGACTGGCGCTGCACAGCACCGATCACCTGCATATCGGTAGGAAGCTCGTTTGCCTCACCTGGGGCGGCTGTGAACCGATCCGCCGCTTCAAACCATTTTGCTTTGAGGCTGCTGTCGAGGGACGGGCGTTCGTAACCTTTTAATCCCGCAGAAAGCTCATTAAGGCCGACTTTCGCATCAGCGACGAGCGAGATAGAGCCATGTTTGTGACTGTCATAGGGTTGAACATTAAGGGAAAGCAACTTGCGGTTCGGATGCTTGAACAGCGCCCATGAGCCGGTCGTGAAATCCTGAAAACGCGTGCCGACACCAATCACCAGATCGGCATTGGCTGCAATTGCATTGGCACTGTCTGCACCGGTGACGCCGACCGGGCCAAAATTGAGCGCATGATCCCACGGTAAAGCCGACTTACCAGCCTGCGTTTCGATAATCGGAATATTGTGGGTTTCTGCAAAGCTTTTCAGCGCTTCATGGGCACCCGAATAATGGACGCCACCGCCCGCAACGATAACCGGGGTCTTTGCAGACTTGATCGCGGCAATAGCAGTTGCAAGCTCCTGCTCATCGGCTGGTGGACGCCGCCAATGCCAGATTTTTGGCGCAAAGAACTCTTCCGGCCAGTCATAGGCTTCGGCCTGAACGTCCTGACAGAAAGACAACGTCACAGGTCCGCAATCCGCAGGATCGGTCATGGTGCGAAAAGCGCGCGGCAGGGCTGTCAGAAGCTGTTCGGGCCGCGTGATGCGATCAAAATAGCGGCTTACGGGGCGGAAACAGTCATTGACGGTCATCGTGCCGTCGTTGAAGTCCTCGATCTGCTGAAGCACGGGATCAGGGCCACGGTTGGCGAAAACATCACCGGGAATGAACAGGACCGGCAGGCGGTTTACGTGGGCGAGTGCCGCCGCTGTGACCATATTGGTTGCGCCGGGCCCAATGGAGGAGGTGACAGCGCAGGCGCGTTTGCGACCGAGCTGCTTGGTATAGGCAATGGCTGCATGAGCCATGGTTTGCTCATTATGGCCACGCCATGTAACGAGCTGATCGCGGATGCCATGAAGCGCCTCGCCAAGTCCTGCGACATTGCCATGGCCGAAAATAGCCCAGACACCAGCGATGAAGGGATCTCCCTCTGGCGTCATCTGATTGGCAATATAGCGCACAAGAGCCTGCGCCGCTGTCAGTCGAACGGTCTTCATCTTTCCTCCCGGCGGAAATCCGCATTCTCGCAATCTCACAAGACAGGCCTCCACCTGTGCCAGAGATGCGTTTATTTCTGTCGCAGCCTATCCCAAAGATCGCAGAAACCGCGATAGCGTTTTGCCATTTCTGCAACTGCATCGGCATTGCTCATTTTGCCAGCAAGCCATTGACGAGCGACATCGCCCAGAATGGTGCGGCCGATGGCAAAACCCTTCACCAGATCAAAGTCCGCAGCAATTTTCAGACTTGCTTCCAGTTCTTCGGCCGGCGCATCAAGCCCCAGCACAACAATGCCGCGCGTGTGAGGATCGTTATGGGTGATCGCTTCGCAAGCATTGTGCCATGCCTTGGCGGTCTTTAGCGGCTCAAGCTTCCACCAGTCAGGATAAACGCCGATTTCATAGAAGCGCTCGATGACTTTGGCGGTGCTCATATCATCGACGGGCGCTACCTTGGATGGAATGACTTCCAGCAGAAACTCGAGGCGGTTGCGGCGAGCAGCCGTGAAAAGTCGCTTCACGGTGGCTTCCTGTTGTGCCTTCACGTCGGCGCTGTCATCAGGGTGATAGAAACATAGAACCTTCACGACGTTCTCGACAGGCCATTCAACAAGGCCGCCGCAATCAGGACCGAGCTCAGGCTCAAGCTCCAAAGGGCGCGAGCTGGGCCATTCCGTTGGACGTCCAATCCACAAGCCAGTCCCGGCGGCACGGTAGAGTGCATCGCGTCCAAGACGACCATCGCAAAGAATGCCATAGCCGCTTTCTCCGCCTGAAACCTCTAATGCAGCATTCAGGCATAGTTCCTTGAATTCACCGATCTTTTCATCTGTAGTTCCGGTTTCCTGTGCCATCTCTTCCAGCTGGATACGGTGGTCAAAAGCGAAGACGCGCATATGGGGCCATTCACCATTACGGTTTGTCGACCAGTGCACCTGTTCAAGTGCCAGATCTTTGCGCAGCGCCTTGTCGCGAATGCCGGTCTTGAAGAAATATTGCAGCTCTTCCCAGCTTGGATAAGCGGGTGTGCAACCGTGTCGCGAAACGGCGAAAGCGCCGCAGGCATTGGCGAATTTCAGGCTCGTCGGCCAGTCTTCACCCTTGAGCCAGCCGCGCAACAGACCAGACATGAAGCCATCGCCCGCGCCAAGAACGTTGAAAACTTCAATCGGAAAACCTTGTCCTGATTGCCCTTGGTCGAGATTGTCAGGAATGTCACCTTCAAAGACCACGGCGCCCATTGGTCCGCGTTTACAAACGAGTGCCGCCTTGGTGACTTTGCGGACGGCTTTAAGCGCTTCAACCGTATCGGTCGAACCGCCAGCAATATGAAATTCTTCTTCTGTGCCGACGATGAGATCGAAAAGGTGCAAGGTTGATTGTAGTTTGGTGGTGACGGAAGCGGATTCGATAAAACGGTTCTCACCGTCGCCATGGCCGGAAAGTCCCCAAAGGTTGGGGCGATAATCGATGTCGAGCACCGTACGGCTGCTGTTTTCCCGCGCAAGCTTCAAAGCTTTGAGGACAGCAGCTTCCGTGCGCGGATGCGACAGATGTGTGCCAGTGGCGAGTACACATCCGGCCTCGGCAATGAAGTCCGGATCAATATCCTCTTCGCAAAGCGCCATGTCGGCGCAGTTTTCGCGATAGAAGATCAGCGGGAAATGTTCCTGATCACGGATGCCAAGGATCACCAGCGCTGTCAGGCGTTGCGGATCGGTGACGATACCGCGCGTATCCACACCTTCACGCGCAAGTTCGCGCAGCAGAAAGCGCCCCATATGCTCGTCGCCGACGCGGGTTATGAGTGCAGATTTGAGGCCCAGTCGAGCAGTGCCAGTCGCGATATTGGTGGGAGAGCCGCCGACATATTTGTTGAAGGATGACATATCTTCAAGCAGACCGCCGACTTGCGCGCCGTAGAGATCCACCGAAGATCGGCCAATTGTTATCAAATCCAGCCGCTTCATTGAAGTCCTCCCTCAGCGCATGCTTTTTTGCTTGAAGAGGCTGCCTGTGACTCACAACACGCAGCAGCCATTCTATTTCTGATTAAAATAGATTTATTATTCCATTTCAATCAAAAAATAGAATGCCGTATCATTTTACGATTGGCGTTCCGTGCCAACGGCGACGGCGAGCGTAATCGCAAGGCAAAGTGTAGCGGAAAGAGAGCGGAAGGCCCCGAAGTCAACTTCGGAAATAAGCAGCGACTCATTGGCAAATTTGCTCATTGGGCTGACAATCGTGTCGGTAATGGCAACGACATCGATGCCGCGTGCGGCGGCATTTTCTGCCATGGCAATGGTTTCAGGCGAGTAGGGTGAGAACGAAATTGCGAGTAGCACATCGCCTTTACGGATAGCGTGCTGGTTTTCCAGCTTGCCGACAGTGCTATGAAGCATCGCCGGAACCTGCATCTTTTCAAGCGCATAGGCCAGATAGCTCGCAACCGGGAATGCGCGTCGAACACCGATGATGTGAATGGTTTCAGCCGTTGCCAGCAGTTTGACAGCCTTTTCGAGCGCGTTTGGTTCAATCGTTTTCAGAAGACCTTCAAGCGATGTACGTCCGGCTTCCGCAAACTCTGCCAAAAGGGCCGGGGCGCTGCCTGCTGCAGTTTCACGCAGATGTTCGAGGCGCGTAGAATAATCGGGCCAACCGCCTGCATAGGATTCGCGAAAAAGCTTCTGCATTTCCGAAAACCCGGAAAAACCCAATATCTGGCAAAAGCGCATGAAGGCCGAACTTTGAACACCAGCGCCTTCTGCCATTTCCGCAACTGTCGAAACGGCGATCCGGTCCTGATTGGCGGCAACGTAATCGGCACATTGCTTCAGACGCTTGGGCAATCGGTCTGCGACTTCGAGCAGTCTTGCCTCGAATTCTTTTACATTCGCCGGGGTAGGGGCTGGCCCACTGGCAGATATATTCGCTTGCGCAGCAACAGCTTGTTCGGTGTCCATTGCCATCCTTTCAGAAACGGTCTCTTGACATCCCATATATCACAATCTAGCAAAATAGAATAAATATTCCATTGCGCTTTCTGTCTCCCGAATAATCGGGAATTGCGCAAAACGGAATAGCGAAACTGATTTATCGGTCAATCGAGGATGGCCGTTTTGGGAGGATGAAGGCAATGGTTACACGTCTTGCTCTGCTTGGTGCCGGTCGTATCGGAAAAGTACATGCGGGCGCAATCGCTTCCGACAAGCGGGCGCAACTGATTGCGGTGGCTGATGCCAATCAGGATGCAGCGCGTGCAATTGCTGATGCGGCTGGTGCGGAAGTTCGTACAATTGATGAGATCGAAAACTCGTCCGATGTGGACGCTGTGCTCATCTGCACGCCAACCAACACCCATGCCGATTTGATCGAACGATTCACACGCGCAGGTAAGGCGGTTTTCTGCGAAAAGCCGATTGATCTCAATATCGAGCGCGTACGGGCTTGCCTCGATGTCATTAAGGAAGCTGGTGGCAAGGTCATGCTCGGCTTCAATCGCCGTTTCGATCCGCATTTTGCCGCCGTTCGTAAGGCGATCAATGATGGCCGTATCGGCAAAGTCGAAATGGTCACGATCACCAGCCGTGATCCGGGTGCTCCACCTGCAGAATACATCAAGGTATCAGGCGGCATCTTCCGCGACATGACCATCCATGATTTTGACATGGCGCGTTTTCTTCTGGGTGAAGAAATTGCAACGGTTTCTGCATCTGCTTCGGTTCTTGTCGATCCAAAGATCGGTGAACTTGGCGACTTCGACAGTGCAAGCGTCATCCTGACCACGGCTTCCGGTCGCCAGTGCGTGATTTCCAATTCGCGCCGGGCTTCGTACGGTTATGACCAGCGCATTGAAGTGCATGGATCGGAAGGGGCGGTTTCGGCTGAGAACCAACGTCCGGTTTCCATCGAAGTTGCATCGAAAGATGGCTATACGCGTCCACCACTGCATGATTTTTTCATGACCCGCTACACAGATGCGTATGCCGCCGAAATTGCAGCTTTCATTGATGCGATTGATAGTGGCAAGGCACCCACACCTTCTGCTGAAGACGGTTTGCAGGCTTTGGCACTTGCCGAAGCAGCACTTCTCTCTGTCAAAGAAGGGCGTGCTGTGAAAGTTGCGGAAGTTCTGGCTTAAGCATTCATTTTCATTTGCCTTTCTCTGCAATCGACTGCGATATGCGGAACATGGCTTATGAAATCGACAAGCTGCCGCTCGAAGAGCTTTTTGTGCCTGTGGCGAATGCTACGGCTGCACTGACAAGACTTGACGAGCGGCTTGCACGCTCTCCGATCCGAGATGGCATGTTGGAGCGCATGCATATGCATGATGCAGTTGCATCCATGTGGCTTGAGGGTGAACTGGTGCATCTTGAGGACCTCGTGTTGCACGATGCTCTGATGGATAGTCGCACCCCCAGCCATGCACTGACTATCGCTCACTCAGTGTTGCGTTTGCGGCGCCAGATTTTCAGCCGTTCACCAAATTGGGCCCTTAGTCCGGCGGGTATGCAGCAGGTTCTCGGACGAAATATCGACGTTCGTAGCGAAGAGACACGTGATTATAACCATCAGGAAGATGAGGATAATGATCCTCTACTTGATGATGTGGATGCCTTGCTTGCACGTACAGACGCTCTGCTGAAAGGCATCATCAAAGAACAGCCGAAATCACAGCCGGTGGAAGCGGATTCGCTTCTTTATGATGATGATTGGGATGAGGATACCCGCTTGCAAGAGTGGCGTGATCAATTTGCCAAGACGGCTCATTTACCACCACTTCTACGTGCTGCACTGATGCATGATGCATGGTTTTCACTGGAAGTGGTGCAGCGTTCAAACTGGGTTGGGCGTTTGCTTGCTGCCGCATATCTGCGGCAGTCGGGCATTGCCGCCAATCATCTGCCTGCACTCAATGTCGGCCTTCGCACGAAGAGGCCAGATGAGCGTCGTTCAACCAACCGATTGGTGCGGCTTAAGACGTTCTTTTCGGCGATTGAGGAAGCTGCGGAATTAAGCATGAAAGAGCATGACCGCCTTTTGCTTGCGCGTGAGCAGATGCAACGCAAGCTCAAGGGGCGGCGCTCCAATTCGCGGTTGCCGCAACTTGTCGACATGATGATGCGCAGCCCATTGGTTTCGAGCCAGATGGTCGAGAAAGAACTTGAGGTCACGCAGCAGGGCGCGCTGAAGCTGATTTCGGATCTCAATTTACGAGAAATCACCGGACGCGGACGGTTCCGCGCCTGGGGTATTCTTTAATTCAGTTCTTCATGCAGTGATTGCGCAGATGGGTTGCGAAAAGCTGATACTCGTTGCGTCGAGCAGCATTCGCGCGCCATACCAAAGCAAGCGAGCGGAAATTGTGTTGTCCTTCATAGGGTACGATGCTGATTTCGCTGCCGCGTGTAACGCCCGCCTTGATAGCGACCTCCGGTAACAGCGTCACACCCATGCCGAATTCAACCAACTGGACCAGCGTCATGATGCTGGTTGCATGAACATCGCCACCTGTCTGTGTTGGCTTTGAACCAATGGCTGCCATGACATGTTCACGCAGACAATGACCAGTCTCCAGCAAAAGAAACGGTTGGTCTTGAAGATCACTTGCTTCAATGCGGTCTCGATTGGCCAAGGCATGGTCGCGGCGTACCGCAAGAAAAAATGGGTCTTGTCCTATGTCAGCGACTTCAAAATCATCGAGATCATAGGGATGAGCAACAAGCGCCACATCAAGCGTTCCCGAGCGCAGATTGTCGAGGAGGGTACGCGTCAGTCCTTCCCGCACGCTCAATTGCAGCTCTGGAAAAGCCTTGGCTGTTGTCGGCAGCACTTTTGGCAGAAGAAACGGCGCAATGGATGGGATGACACCCAGTCGCAAGCGTGTTGTCAGCGGGCGTTCGGCCTGACGCGCATGTTCCGGCAGCTCCTCAATCGAAGCTACGATTTCTCGCGCGCGGTTAAGGAAATCCTCTCCGGCAGGCAGCAATTGCATCCGCCGCCCTGTCCGATCAATCAAGGTTACGCCAATCTCTGCTTCCAGCGTCTGAATGGCCGCGCTTAATGTGGATTGCGTAACGCCGACCGCCTCGGCTGCGCGCGAGAAGGAACCTGCTTTGACGAGCGCTATAAAATAGTGAAGTTGACGAACACTAATGTTGAGCATGGGCTTGAATCTGAAATCTGCTGCCATCGTTTAAATCGATGGATTGGATCGTTTTAATCGCTTTGACCGATTGATTTAGAATGCCTATAGATGACTCGCAAGCAGAGAGTTCTGAAACTTCTGAATTTTCTGTATAACAACGAATTTACAGGCAGGTATGAGATGCTCGGTATCGGTGATAAGCTTCCTTCTTTCAAAGTAACCGGCGTAAAGCCTGGTTTTAACTTCCACGAAGAAAATGGCGTTTCGGCTTTCGAAGAAGTCACCGAAGCAAGCTTCGAAGGCAAGTGGAAGGTCATCTTCTTCTACCCTAAGGACTTCACTTTCGTCTGCCCAACCGAAATCGCTGAATTCGCCCGTCTGGCTTCGGATTTCGAAGATCGCGATGCAGTTGTTCTCGGCGGTTCGACCGACAACGAATTCGTGAAGCTTGCATGGCGTCGCGATCACAAGGACCTCGACAAGCTGCCAATCTGGTCGTTTGCTGACACCAACGGTTCGCTGGTTGACGGCCTCGGCGTTCGTTCGCCAGATGGCGTTGCTTACCGCTACACCTTTGTCGTCGATCCGGATAACACGATCCAGCACGTTTACGCAACCAACCTCAATGTTGGCCGTGCTCCTAAGGACACGCTGCGCGTTCTCGACGCTCTGCAGACCGATGAGCTTTGCCCATGCAACCGCGAAGTCGGTGGCGAAACGCTCAAGGCTGCTTAATCGGCCTCAATGATTTGAGACAAGGCGGGTTAAGGCCCGCCTTTTGTTTATCCAGAACTGACAAATAAAGAGGGTTCCATGTCCATTGATGATCTGAAGTCAAAAATCCCGGATTTCGCCAAGGATGTTCGTCTCAATCTTTCGTCTATGGCGAGCGATGAAACGCTGACGCCTCAGCAGAAATATGGCCTGTTCATCGCCTGCGGCATTGCTTCGCGCAACGCCGATGTGCGCAAGGCGCTGGTTGCTGAAGCCGCTGGAAAAGTTGATGCGACGGTGGTGCAGGCTGCAAAATCTGCGGCCTCTATCATGGGCATGAACAATGTCTATTATCGTTTCGTGCATCTTGCTACGAATAAGGACTATCGCACCATGCCAGCAAAACTGCGCATGAATGTGATCGGTAATCCGGGCGTGGACAAGGTCGATTTCGAGCTGTGGTCGCTGGCTGTTTCGGCAATCAACGGCTGTGGTATGTGCATCGACGCCCACGAAGACGTACTGCGTAAAGCAAATGTGACAACCGAGGTGATCCAGACCGCTGCGCGGTTCGCATCGATCATTCAGTCTGTTGCAATTGCTCTGGAAGCTGCTGACACGGAATAAGTTTGATTTGTTTATCAAAGAAAAGCCCGCGTGAATCGCTCCACGCGGGCTTTTTTGCGTTAAAGGAGAGACTTATTCGCCGCGCTTGAACGAAATAAATGCGAAGCCAATCAATGAGACAACGGCTGCGGCAGACATGTAATAGCCAACATAGTCGAAGCTATAATGGGTTGCGAGCCAGGTTGCGATGTAAGGTGCAACCGATGCGCCGAGAATGCCTGCCAGATTGAAGGTAAGCGAAGCACCAGTATAGCGAACCGAGGTCGGGAATGGTTCAGCAAGAGCCGCGCCAATCGGACCATAGGTCAGGCCCATCAGGCCAAAGCCGATGACGAGGAAGGCAAGAACGCCAGCAGTTCCGCTGAGAAAAAGCGGAGCCATGATGAAACCGTACAGGCCAATCAGCACTGTGACGACGATCATGACAGGACGCATGCCGTATTTATCGGAAAGCAACGCTGCGACCGGGATGGTGAGGCCGAAGAAGATCACGCCAACCATCTGCAGGATGAGGAACTGCTCACGGCTATAGCCGAGCGCGCGCGTCCCCCAACCGAGTGAAAACACAGTCATGAGATAGAACAGAACGAAAGTTGCAACTGCACCGATGGTGCCGAGGAATAGGCTCGACTTATGTTTCTTGAACAGAGTTGCGACCGGAACTTCGACGCGTTCAGCCTTATCGATTGCCTTCTGGAATTCTGGTGTTTCAGCAATCTTCAGACGAATGAAGAGGCCAACACCAACCAGAAGCGCACTGGCGATGAAAGGAATGCGCCAGCCGAAAGACATGAACTGTTCTTCGGTCAGAAGTTCAGCGAGGATCAGGAAGATACCTGTTGCGAGAATGAAGCCGACGGGTGCACCAAGCTGCGGGAACATGCCATACCATGTACGCTTGCCTTCAGGCGCGTTCTCGGTTGCGAGCAGAACTGCACCGCCCCATTCGCCACCAAGGCCAAGGCCCTGACCCAGACGGCAGAGCGCGAGCAGGAGAGCCGCCCATACGCCGATGGATTCATAAGTTGGCAGGAAGCCGATTGCGACGGTGGAAATACCCATAGTCATCAGGGCTGCGACGAGTGTCGCCTTGCGACCAACCTTATCGCCGAAGTGACCGAACAACGCGCCGCCGATAGGACGTGCGAAGAAGGCAATAGCGAAAGTCGCCAGAGACTGGAGCAGTGCTGAGTTGCCGTCACTTGCCGGGAAAAAGAGATGCGGGAACACGATTACCGCAGCAGTGGCATAAATATAAAAGTCAAAGAATTCGATAGTTGTGCCGATCATGCTTGCGGCCAGAACGCGGCGCGCAGAATTTTTCTTCGGAACAACTGCTTGAGCGACAGTCATTGTTTCATATCCATATTTATGGGCTGTACGTTTGGGAGGAAGCCCGAGATGGTGCCTTCTTAGTGCCACAAAACACGAAACCGCAAGCTTAAAAGGGGGCTCACGTAATTTTCTGTTTTCGAATGTACTGTTTTCGAAACAAAGTGAATATTTGATGCGGTTTCAGGGGGAAAGCTACGGCCTTTCAATTGCCTTAAGGTAGCCTTAAGATGAATTTCTGAACTTGGAATCACAATGACTGCGCTGGCTTTTAGATACGACAACGTTGGCATGAATTTTCGCAAACATTCTGTTTTGCGAATGCCTTCTCGTATGCTGATTGCTCTATTGTCGTTGCTCTTTTTGGTTTCAACGCAGATGTGCTATGCCATGGCGCACGATCTTCCGCAGATTGTAGCAGTCACCGACTGCCATGAGACGGTTAAGATTCTAAAACATGATGCAGGGCATTCAATGCCGACGGATCATGGAAAGAAGGCATCTGCCGCCTGTGTGATGATGAGCTGTGGCGGCATCATACAGCTTGCCTCAGATGTCGCTCTGTTCACGCCGGATCATGAGTTCGGGCTTCCTCCACGTGTTGCGGCATTGAATAGCAGCGATCCATTTGGCGTGTTGCGCCCTCCAATATCTTACCAGATCTAGTCCTTAGAAACGCTGCCACTTCTTTGGCGGCAATGAGCGCATTTCGAAAATACACGAGCGATTTCGGACGAGATGCGCGTTGATATAGATACTATCTGGAGAATGAACATGACGAGTATGACTCGCCGCCGTCTGCTGACGCTTGGTGCAAGTGCTGCTGTTTTATCCATTACTCGGCCTCTTGAGGTCTTTGCGCAGGATGCTCATCAGCAGCATATGCAGCATGGTGCACCCACAGCACAGACTTTGCCTATTCCGACCTTATTGGAGCCGGATGCTGCGGGCATCGTAAAGCTGAAGGTTCAGAAGGGGCGCCATTCCTTCACTGAAGGGAGCGATGCGGCTTCTGCTGGAATTAACGGCACTTATCTTGGTCCTGTCGTCCGCTTGAAGAACGGAGAGGCGGTAACGCTCTCGGTTGAGAATGGCATGGATGAGGATACAACCCTTCACTGGCACGGTCTTTTCGTACCTTCCGTTCTGGATGGTGGGCCGCATAATGTGATTGCTGCAGGCAGCAGCTGGGAGCCAAAAGTTACTGTCAATCAGCCTGCATCGTTTAACTGGTTCCATCCGCACTTGCACGGTAACACCGCCCGACAGGCCCACATGGGCATCGCCGGGTTGATGATTGTCAGCGATGGTAAGGATGGTGAACGAGGATTGCCTGAAACCTACGGTGTTGATGACATACCGCTCGTCTTGCAGGATCGCAGAGTTATCGAAGGTGATAAGGTTTACCAGCCCGATATCATGGATCTGATGCACGGTTTCCGGGGTGACAAGTTAATCGTCAACGGAGTGATCGCACCGCAAGCGCGTGTTCCCGCATCTGTTGTACGGTTGCGCATTCTGAACGGTGCCAATGCGCGGAACTTCCATATCCGCCTGAGCGATGATCAGCCGTTGCATGTCATCGGATCGGATGGCGGCTATATAAGCAAGCTAGATCCAGTTGAGCGCCTGACGATCAGCCCTGGCGAGCGCTATGAAGTTCTGGTCGATTTTTCCAAATCGAAAGATACGCTTGATTTGCTGACGGCCAGTGACGACAGCGGTGGCGGCGATGTGTCTTTGATGCAGTTCATTATTGATGACAAAATCAATGGCGCAATCAAAACCTTGCCAACGAAGCTCGATGGCCCTGAGAATCCCGACGAAAAGCTTTCGGTGCGCAGACGGTCGTATTTCTTTGATGAACGCATGGCCGAAAATATGAAACTCATGATGGGTGGCATGTCGAGTGATCCCCATGCCGGGCATAATATGCCAGCTATGAGTGATCACGACATGCATTCGGGTCGGAGCAATTCCGACTCCGGACCTGCTTTGCAGGCTTTGACATCAGGCGTTCAGATGGCGATTGCTGAAAAACCTTTCGACATGAGCCGTATTGATGCCGAAGTTAAGCTTGGATCATGGGAAATCTGGGAGCTGACGACGAAAGAAATGGCGCATCCATTCCATATCCATGGAGCGTCATTCCGCATTCTGACGTTGAACGGGGAAGCGCCACCGCTCCATCAATCAGGTTGGAAGGATACGGCGTTGATCAATGGCAAGGCCGAAGTTCTGGTTCATTTTGATCGCGAAGCTATGCGAGATCATCCATTCATGTTCCACTGCCATGTGTTGGAACATGAAGACGTCGGCATGATGGCGCAATTCGTTACGACCTGATTCTGAATACTCTGCGCGTCGGCAAAAACGCTGGCGCGCAGTTTAAATTTAGCCCCAGTTTTCGATGCGGAGTTTTGAACCGTCAGAGAAGCGTGAAATATGGAACGGCAACGGATCGACAACTGGCGTTTCACCGCTGACCATATCTGCAACCAATCGTCCTGCACCGGGGCCGATGCCAAAGCCATGCCCGGAAAAACCTGTGGCAATGATTAACCCATCAATGCCGGGCAGGGGAGAGATGACCGGAATAACATCCGGCATAGTGTCTATGAGACCAGCCCACTCCTGGGCAATTGTTGCAGATGCAAAGGATGGAATAGCGGCCTTGAGTTTAGCCAACACTGCCGCATTTGCAGCACGGTGCGGCTCAGGATCAAGCACGCGGATTTTTTCAAAGACCGAGACCTGATCTGCTGGTCGGAGCCTCCACTGGAAAGCTTCTTCAAAAAAGCGCTCGCCAAAACGGAAGCGCAGGGATTTCCATTCGGTTGAAAGCGACGGAAGGAAATCGCGGAAGAAACGGAAACTGTCTGGCACGATATCCGCAATAGAGCCGCCGAGGCTTGCGACCGTATAACCGCCATCAAGCCGCTTGCGCAATGCAAAGTCCGAAAACGCAACTGCCGGATCGACATTTGCTTCAATAGGGGCAGTGCGGAACACCGATGATTTTACTTTGAGTTGCGGAAGGCGAGCCTTGAAATCTGATATGATCAACCGCGACCAGGCCCCGCCTGCAACGACTATCGCCTCACAGGCAACGCGGCCTTTCTCGGTGAGGACTGCCGAAACGCGACCATTGGTTGTCTCTATGCCGCGCACCGCGCAGTTTTGCAAAATGACGGCACCCAGCTCCTGCGCTTTGGCGGCAAAGGCTGGCACAGCTTTCTGTGGCTCTGCACGCCCGTCGAGTGGGGTGATCATGCCGCCTTTGAGCTGACGCGTGAGTCCGGGAGTAAGGCTGGCCACCTGTTTGCTGCTTAAGAGTTCTGTCTCGATGCCGTGCTCGCCCGCGATTTTAATCCATTGGGCGTAGCGCTCGACTTCCTCTTCTTTCTCGGCGGTATAAGCGATGCCGGTGATGCGAAAACCGGTTTCGCGGCCCACACGTTCATTCATACCTTCCCAGAGGCGCATACTCTCGACAATCAGCGGCATTTCCCGACTATCGCGACCAGTCCGGCGGCACCAGCCCCAATTGCGACTTGATTGCTCGCCTGCAATTTCACCTTTCTCAAACAGAGCGACAGGTATCCCGCGCTCGGCCAGGAAAAGGGCTGTCGATACTCCGATCACACCACCACCGATAATGGCCACCTTCGTTCCCTGTGGCAAACGCTCAGCGGTTGCCACCTTGTCGGTGATCGGCCCCATGATCAGACTCCTGCAATGCGAATATCGAATTTAGACGGAAGCAACATTGCGCGATTTGCAAGCTTATTCAACTGGATAGTGCAGCAAATTATTGCGTCTTCAAGCGTGTTTCTGAAAATGCCTGACACCTTTGGTCGGGTTTTATTGGCAAAGTCGTTCAAGTGCATTTATATGCGGTTCGATGATAACAAGACTCTCGGCCTCATCTATGGACGCACGCACGCAAAAAGACACCAGGCTTGGTGAAGATACGACTCCAGCGCTAACGCTTTCGGGCATTAGTCGCCAATTTGGAATAGTGCGTGCCGTTGATGATATTTCGCTTGATGTTCAGCAGGGAGAGATCATCTGTCTTGTCGGTCATTCTGGCTGCGGCAAGACCTCGCTTTTGCGGATTATTGCAGGGATCGATGCGCCGGACGAAGGTCAGCTTGCCATGGGTGGCAAGACGCTGGTCAGCTCCTCCATCTTTGTGGAACCAGAAAAACGCAATATAGGCGTGGTGTTTCAGGATTATGCGTTGTTTCCCCATCTGACCGTGAGGGAAAATGTGCTGTTCGGTTTGCGCGGGATGCGCAAAGACGAGGCGAAAGCACGAGTTGATGAGTTGCTCGCGCTGGTTGGCCTTGCCTCGATGGCGGATCGCTATCCGCATATGCTTTCGGGTGGCGAGCAACAGCGGGTCGCACTTATCAGAGCACTGGCACCAAAGCCTGATCTTCTGCTGATGGATGAACCTTTTTCCAATCTTGATCGCGGTTTGCGTGCCCGTGTGAGAAGCGAGACGATTGCTTTGCTTCGCGCATTGGGTACGCCGGTCATTATCGTCACGCATGAGGCCGAAGAGGCATTGTCCACAGGCGATCGCGTTGTACTGATGCGCTCTGGAAAGATCGTTCAGGCTGGTTCTGCGCGCGAACTTCATAACCAGCCTGCAACGCGTTATGCCGCCGACTTCTTCTGCGATTTCAATGCTCTTGAAGGCAAGGTGAACGGTTGTGTCGTCCAAACGCCTGTCGGAGTATTCATGCTTCCGGCGGATATACGATTGGACGGAGATGTTGCTGTCTATCTACGTCCACGGGATATCGAGGTCGTATCTTGTGGGGCGTCTGTAAAAGATAGATTGAACGGTCGTATCGAAAACCGCATCTATTTGGGCGAAACAGAGGAGCTTGCCGTTCGACTGAATCAACAGGACTTCTGTCTTCGTGTTCGAACGGATCAGCATGTTGCGGACGATGCAGCGTATGTCACGATACAGATCGACTGGAGTAAAGCGCTGATTTTCCCAAAAAAATGAGTAAATAACTCATATTTCTCAGTGCGAATTGTTGACCCCGATGTACCACTTCCTATAATCTGACTGCATTACTCATAGTTTCAAATGAATAAAATTATTCGGAGGTAAAATGCCTAAGATCGCGCGTGCTGGATTGGCTCTAATGGCAGCGACGTTTCTCTCAGGTGCAGCGAATGCAAATGAGGTGAACATTTATACGACGCGTGAGCCTGGTTTGATCCAGCCTCTGCTGGATGCCTATAAGGAAAAGACGGGCACCACCGTCAATACCGTTTTCCTGAAAGATGGCCTTGCCGAGCGTGTTGCATCTGAAGGCGAAAAATCGCCTGCCGATATTCTGATGACGGTCGATGCAGGCAATCTGGTTGATCTCGTCGACAAGGGCCTTACCCAGCCGGTCGATTCTCAAGCTCTGAAAGATGCGGTGCCTGAACAGCTCCGCGATGCCAACGGTAACTGGTTTGGTCTGTCGATGCGCGCGCGCGTTGTTTATGCAGACAAGGATCTCGAACTCGACAAGATTACCTATGAAGAACTGTCTGACCCAAAGTGGAAAGGCAAGATCTGCATTCGCGCCGGCCAGCATCCCTATAATACGGCTCTGATTGCCGATTACATCGCTCATCACGGTGCAGAAAAGACCGAAGAATGGCTGACTGGCCTCAAGGCCAATCTGGCGCGTAAGGCAGCCGGCGGTGATCGAGACGGCGCCAAGGATATTGTTGGCGGCATCTGCGATATCGCAGTCGCAAATTCCTATTATGTCGGTCTGATGCGCTCCGGTAAGGGGGGCGACGAGCAGAAGGCGTGGGGTGATGGCATCAAGGTCATCCTGCCAACCTTCCAGGATGGCGGAACGCAGGTAAACATCAGCGGTGCAGCTGTTGCCAAGAATGCGCCAAACAAGGACGAAGCCGTCAAGCTTCTCGAATACCTTGCTTCGGACGACGCTCAGCAGCTTTATGCAAAGGCAAACTACGAGTATCCGGTCAAGGCAGGCGCTTCGGTTGATCCAATCGTTGCATCCTTCGGCGAACTGAAAATCGACAAGGTTCCGCTTTCGGAGATCGTAAAGCATCGCAAACAGGCCAGTGAACTGGTCGACAAAGTCGGCTTCGATAATTAAAAGCTGATTGACACTGTATAAGCAACGCCGGTGCAAAACCATTGCGCCGGCGTTGTAACATGAGGAAAGCATGCCGGAACCTGTGCAAGCCACATCGTCACCATTCATGCCTTATCGCACCCGTTCCGGGCGCAGCTGGTTGTGGTTTTCCGGGCTGATCGCGCTGTTGGTTTGCCTGCCTGTTCTGGCATTGGTTGTTGAAGCGTTTCGTGGCTCTTCCGGCTTTTGGGGCCATCTGTTTTCAACGATTTTTGCGACAGCCTTCACTGATACGGTTATCTTGCTGGCTGGCGTCGGGTTCATCACAGCGCTGGTCGGTACGTCCGCTGCATGGCTTGTAACGGCTTATGATTTTCGTGGGCGTGGTGTGCTCGAATGGGCGCTTTTGCTACCCCTCGCGGTACCTACCTATATTATCGCCTACGCCTATCTCGATATCCTGCATCCGATCGGGCCGATACAAAGCGCGATCCGCTTTGTGCTGGGCTATGAGACGCCACGTCAGTTCCGCTTGCCGGATATAAGATCGATGACCGGTTGCATTATCCTGCTCGGCTTCGTTCTCTATCCTTATGTCTATATTCCGACGCGGGCGATGTTTCTCACACAGTCCGCCAGCCTCATTGAAGCAGCACGGACATTAGGCGTCAGCCGAAGAGGGATTTTCTGGCGTGTGGCATTACCGCTGGCGCGCCCCGCAGTGGCTGTCGGTGTAAGTCTTGCTTTGATGGAAACACTCAATGATGTTGGTGCCGCCGAGTTTCTTGGCGTGCGGACGTTGACGGTTTCGATCTACACAACATGGGTCACGCGCTTTGATTTGCCGGGTGCCGCACAGCTGGCTTTGGCGCTTTTGCTACTGGTCGTGGCGCTTGTATCGATTGAGCGTTGGGCGCGACGCAAGCAACGTTTCTCGTCCAACATTCGTCATTCACGTGGGTTTGAGCCGCTTAAGGTAAGCGGGATCAAAGGTCTTTGGCTGTTTGTGTTCTGTGCTGCACCAATTATCGTTGGCTTCGTTATGCCTGCGACCTATCTCGCCCTCGAAGCAGTCAAACGTATGCGCTTTGCGGGCATATCTCCGCGTCTTGCCAGTGAAGCATTCAACACGGTGATACTGGCTTCGGTCGCAACCATTCTGGTTTTGTTGTTTGGCATGGTGGTGGCTTATGCGATGCGGCTCTTTCCCGGCACAGCATCGCGCTGGTTTTACCGCTTTTCGACGATGGGCTATGCAGCACCCGGGACCGTGATTGCAATCGGCATCATGATCGTTTCAGGTGCAGTTGATCGGCTAGTCGATGGCGTCTTCAGTTATTTCTTTGGTCTATCGACGGGGTTACTGCTGATCAGCACAGGCGCCGCCATTATCTACGCTTATGCGGCGCGCTTTCTGGCAATTTCTGCCGGAGGCATAGATGCGGGGCTCGAACGTATTCCACAATCGCTCGATCATGCTTCGCGCACGCTGGGGCGAGGAGTTACTACAACCTTCTTCCAGGTACACCTGCCGCTTTCCAAAACGGCAATCGTTGCCGCTGGGCTTTTGGTGTTTGTCGATTGTGTGAAAGAACTACCTGCAACACTTCTGTTGCGCCCGCTCAATATTGAGACTTTTGCTACCCATCTTTATGGCGAAGCCGCGCGTGGAACCTACGAAGAGGCTTCGGTTGCAGCATTAGCAATTGTGGCAGTCGGCATATTGCCGGTTATTCTGCTTGCGCGTGTCGGGCGCCGTTTGGGCAGCCGACAGAGTTAACAGCGGAAGTTCTGCAATATCAAATTGTTACAAAGCCGTTATGTATCGCGACTTTAACGCAGCCATACTTGCCTGCTTCCGAAGTTCCATAAATCCAAAAAATCCAGCTCTATCAAGGGCTTTGGAGTGGTGCGTCGATGCGGCCTGGTCCAGATAGCTCAATGATTTCAACACGATATTTCGCGTGAACGCAATAATATGTGACTGTATTCTGAAGGGGTTTCCATGCTTCTACCACGTTGAAGCCACAAAGCGAAAGCTGAATGGGCACATGGAAACAACGTCCCGGATTTAGACACGATAGCCATACGGGCTGGTCTTATAAATTACGGGCATGACTTGGATGATGAAAACAATGCTGGATACGCAACAATGGCTCCCGGTCGAGTTGCTGAATATTGGTTTGGCTGCCGCCGTTTTCTTCGCCTGCCTTGTGCACTCTTTGTGGAAGGCGGTCTTTGATGAACTCAACCCCGTTTTCTGGCGCCGCACTGCGGCAGTTCTTTGGGCGGGTGTTGTTATTGTCGCTCTGAGCAGCGGAATTGAAAGCTTCAACTGGCCAATGATTGTTGGTTGGCTGATGGTGGCTGGCGGCGTCGCTGCAACAGCGATCCGTACAGGTATGGGCTATTATCGCCAATATTCGGCGCATAATGTGCGCCGTACCAAGTTCACAAATCCGCGCTTTTCTGGCCCGCGCTTTTTCGGACGGTGATAGCCATGTTTACAAAGACTGTTCAAATGCCTTTGCGGCAACACCGTCCGCATAGTCTGCGTTCGTTTTTTATCCGCGCTTTTGGCTCTGCACGATACCGTAAATATTCGTAGAACGCGCGCCCGAGCGGCAATAGCCCAGAATAGGGCCTTCGGCCTCAGCGAGAGCAGAGGCCATCTCATCGACATTCTCTTGGGTCAGCTGGCCGCCAACAACCGGAATGTAGTAGGTCTTGATGCCAGCCTTTTCTGCGACTTTGGCAACTTCGGCAAAGCTCGGCTGATCATCGCCACCTTCGCCATCGGGGCGATTGCAGATGATCGTCTGGAAGCCTTCTGCTGCAATATCACGGACGTCATCCGGCGAGATTTGTCCAGTGACTGAGTAATTGTCATCGATCTGCCGAATATCCATCGTCTTTTCACCTATAATATAAGTTGCCGAAAGGCTCATTTCCGGTTGGCTGGTATAGCTTGTTATCGGCTTGATCCGCAAGTCTTGAGCCGCTGGACTTGCCTGCTGCAGAGGTGTTGGATAGTAATTCCACATGAGGGCAGAAACCATAGGCGGCGGAACGACATGACGATGCAGAACATCAGCCAAAGTGTTCCGCGTCTTGCTCGTCGTGAAACCGGTTTTCACGAGAGCAACCGTGACGTTCCGGAAGAAGTGCCCGTAGCCATGAGCTATAATGGCACGACGCATGCTGTCATGATGGCCACGCCCAATGATCTCGAAGATTTTGCAGTGGGTTTCAGCCTGACTGAAGGTATCATTTCCAACATCTCTGAAATCGAAGATTTGCGCATTGAGATCTTTGAAAAAGGCATTGATGTTCAAATGCGACTGGCTGTGCAGCCGGGCGATGCGCTTGCCGCTCGTCGCCGCTTTATGGCCGGGCCAGTTGGCTGTGGCTTGTGCGGAATCGATTCCATTGATCAGGCTTTGCGACCGCTATCGGCGTTGTCAGCTGACAGTTTACGGTTCAAATCCGGATCGATCATTGCCGCTATGGGCGCTTTGGGTGGTTCGCAGAAGTTGAATGCAGAAACGCGGGCTGTGCATGGTGCGGGCTTCTATATTCCAGGCGAGGGGCTTTTTGCCGTTCGCGAGGATGTCGGACGGCACAATGCTTTAGATAAGCTTATCGGCGCAATGGCGCGTGCTGACCGGCCTGCGGAGAAAGGTTTGGTGGCGATTACGAGCCGTGTCTCAGTCGAGATGGTCCAGAAGGCTGTTATTCTCGGCGTACCACTGCTTGCAGCGATTTCAGCGCCAACAGCGCTTGCCATTCGCACAGCAGACGAAACCAATCTAACGCTCGTAGCGCTTGTCAGAGGCGATGATTTCGACGTCTATGCTCATCCTGAGCGTATCGTAAGCGAATAGCCGACCTCGCAATCGCAAGGCCAGCCAATCTTTACTATACGAGTGCTGCAATACGAGCGCGTTCGCTAACAATCTGCAAAGCTGCATGCGCGGCTTCAACACCCTTCACCTTGAAATGGTTGAAGAAGAAGTCGTGATGCTCTTTGCTGTCATGGTAATGATGCGGGGTGAGCGATACGCTAAGCACCGGAACTTCGGTCTCAAGCTGTACCTGCATCATACCGTTGATGACGGCAGTGGCGACGAAATCGTGACGGTAAATGCCGCCATCGATCACAAATGCAGCGCCCACAATGGCAGCATAGCGACCAGTCTTGGCAAGGGTCTTTGCATGAAGCGGGATTTCATAAGCGCCAGGAACGTCGAAAACTTCAACTTCCACGTTGCTGCCGGTTTTTGCAGCGAGTTCGGCAATGAAGCTCTTACGCGCTTCGTCAACGATGTCCGCATGCCAACGAGCCTGAATGAAGGCAATTTTGAAGGAGGTCTTGTTCGGATAGCTCTGGTTCATAGGTTCCTCACGAAACTAGAATCAGGGCGCACAAAGGAACGCGAGCCACGCCGAATTAAGCGCAACCAAACATTCTTTCGCTCTCTTCCATCCGGACTTTAACCGTCGGCTCCGGCATCTCACCGGATCTGCTGACCCTGAAACAAACAGCCGAATCGACTTTCCATCGCAGGCGCTCGCGGGCTCAAAGATCGCTCTTCATACCGCCGGTGGGGAGTTTCACCCCGCCCCGAGAACAAACCCGCACACCATTGTGCGAGCGACTGGAAATTATGCATTCCGGCGGATAATGTCTAGTCTGTTCACAGTAATTTTATACTACCTTAAAAAGCACAACGCGTTGCGTTTTGCCGATTTTCCGAACTAAGCAACGTTTTGTCATCAGAAATATGGTGAATGAACCAAGTATTTAATTTTACTGGGATATTTGGTCAATTTTTTCAACCATCGACACGCTTGAATTGAATGTCTCGATTTTTCTCATCTAATCCATATTGACACATATCCCGTATTTGAGCCTATCCTAAGAACACATCTTGTCTTGCAGATGATTTTCATTCAAAAAAGACAACGTTGTCAATCGCAGAAGGAGCTGCGAGAAACACAGTGGGATGGAGGTCTCAAAGCAGATTGAACGATCTTCTGGGTGTGCGGGCCTGATGCCTGACGACAGCATCCGACGAAATTTTGTTTTGTAGAGTTCTACGGGAGGTAGACACATGCATAAGTTTTTCAGAATGGCCGCGATGGGCACAGCTGCCTGTGCAATGCTTGCAGCAATGGCACCTGTGACAGCCAGCGCACAGGACAAGCAGAACGTTGAAGTTCTGCATTGGTGGACAGCTGGCGGTGAAGCTGCGGCACTTGATGTTCTGAAGAAAGATCTCGAAGGCAAAGGCATCAGCTGGACGGATATGCCAGTTGCAGGCGGCGGCGGCACAGAGGCCATGACCGTTCTGCGTGCCCGCGTTACGGCAGGCAACGCGCCAACTGCAGTGCAGATGCTCGGTTTCGATATCCGCGACTGGGCGGAGCAGGGCGCTCTCGGCAATCTCGATGAGATTGCTGGCAAAGAAGGCTGGGACAAGGTTATCCCGGCACCTCTGCAGGAATTTGCCAAATATGACGGCCACTGGATTGCAGCGCCTGTAAACGTTCATTCCACCAACTGGATGTGGATCAACAAGGCGGCACTCGATAAGGCTGGCGGCAAAGAGCCAACCAACTGGGATGAACTCGTAGCGCTTCTCGACAAGTTCAAGGAACAGGGTATTACCCCGATCGCTCACGGTGGTCAGCCATGGCAGGATGCGACGATTTTTGATGCCGTCGTGCTCTCCTTTGGCCCGGACTTTTACAAAAAGGCTTTCGTTGATCTCGACCCGGAAACTCTGGGCAGCGATAAGATGAAAGAGGCCTTCGATCGCATGACCAAGTTGCGGTCCTATGTGGATGACAACTTCTCCGGTCGTGACTGGAACCTTGCTTCGGCAATGGTTATCGAAGGCAAAGCTGGCGTTCAGTTCATGGGTGACTGGGCAAAGGGCGAATTCATCAAAGCCGGTAAGAAGCCAGGCGAAGACTTTGTCTGCATGCGTTACCCGGAAACACAGGGTTCTGTAACCTTTAACTCCGACATGTTCGCGATGTTCAAGGTTGCTGAAGACAAGGTGCCTGCACAGCTAGAAATGGCGTCAGCCATCGAAAGCCCGGCATTCCAGTCGGCCTTCAACGTGGTCAAGGGATCGGCTCCAGCACGTACCGACGTGCCTGACACCGATTTTGACGCTTGCGGCAAGAAAGCTATCGCCGATGTGAAGGAA
This sequence comes from Brucella grignonensis, assembly GCF_002252505.1. Lineage (GTDB taxonomy): Bacteria > Pseudomonadota > Alphaproteobacteria > Rhizobiales > Rhizobiaceae > Brucella > Brucella grignonensis. The sequence continues at coordinate 150,754 of NZ_NNRL01000148.1, forward strand.
GCTGCTGAAAAGGGCACCATGCTCGGTTCCATGGCTCATGGCTATGCAAATCCTGCTTCCGTCAAGAACGCCATCTATGACGTCGTAACACGTCAGTTCAACGGCCAGCTCTCGTCTGAAGATGCTGTCAAGGAACTGGTTACGGCTGTTGAAGGCGCCAAGTAAGCAGATAAGGGGCGTCCGGGACACAGCACCCGGACGCTCTCATTACATACGCTATAATTCATTGAAAATAATGGCTTAATACCGCCGCAATACCTGCGCTCCAAGGTCTTGTTCTAACGCGTGTCTGATCCGAAAATCATATTTTATTTTTCGAGATGCGTTTTTAAACAAGCTGGCAGCACGAGGCGGTAGCTTAAACAGGATGGCGCAGATATGCAGCGTAACAGCCGACTACAAGAACTGGTGCCCAAGCTGGTTCTCGCGCCGAGCTTCTTGATTGTTCTCGTCTTTGTATATGGATTTATTATCTATACAGGCGTTCTTTCTGTCACAAACAGCCGCATGTTGCCGTCCTACGGTTTTGTCGGTCTGTCAAATTATGAAAAGCTCTGGGCATTGCCACACTGGTGGCGAGCGGTCACCAATCTTGCGATTTTCGCCTCGCTCTACATTATCATCTGTTCGGTTATCGGCCTCTTTTTGGCAATCCTGCTCGATCAGAAGATCCGTGGAGAAGGCTTTCTGCGTCCGATCTACCTTTATCCCATGGCGCTTTCCTTCATTGTGACGGGTACGGCGTGGAAATGGTTTCTCGATCCGGGTATCGGTCTTGAGCACACAGTTCGACTATGGGGCTGGGAAGGTTTCACCTTCAACTGGATCAAGAGCAACACGATGGCAATTTACTGTCTGGTGATTGCTGCTGTCTGGCAGTCATCGGGCTTTGTCATGGCGATGTTCCTTGCAGGTCTGCGTGGTGTTGACAACGAGATCATCAAAGCGGCACAGATCGATGGCGCTTCGACTGGAACAATCTATCGCCGCATCATCATTCCTTTGATGCGCCCGGTGTTCCTGTCGGCTTTTGTGGTGCTCGCGCATCTTGCAATCAAGGCCTATGACCTTGTAATCGCCTTAACTGGCGGCGGACCTGGACAGGCGACTGAATTGCCCGCGACCTTCATGTATTCCTATACGTTTACCCGCAACCAGATGGGTATAGGTGCATCTTCGGCAATCATCATGCTTGTGATGATATTCTCAATCATCATTCCGTATCTCTATTCGGAAATTCGCGGAGGGTCACGCTCATGAGTGTTCAGACCCAGGAAAACGCGATCAACAGTGGCAAGCTGACACGCGCTTTGATTTATTCTGCACTGCTGCTGTTTGCAATTTACTATCTGCTGCCGCTCTACGTGATGCTGGTGAATTCGTTCAAGCCGCTTGAGGAAATTCGCCAGGGCGGTATGTTGGGCCTGCCACAGCAATGGACGATTGAACCTTGGCTTTCGGCGTGGTCCACCGCACAAATCGGTGTGCAGCCCACAGGCCTCAAGCCATTCTTTATCAACTCCATCCTGATGGTTGTGCCTGCGGTTGCGATCTCCACGGTTGTTGGCGCATTGAACGGTTACGTGCTGACGAAATGGCGCTTCCGCGGCTCGAACATCTTCTTCGGTTTGCTGCTGCTTTCATGCTTCATCCCGTTCCAGATTGTCCTTATTCCGATGGCGCGTGTTCTTGGAATGCTTGGTATTGCGGGCACGATCTGGGGGCTGATCCTTGTTCACGTGGTCTATGGTATCGGCTTCACGACGCTTTATTTCCGCAATTACTATGAAGCATTTCCGACCGAACTGGTGCGCGCAGCGCAGATTGACGGTGCGAGTTTCTTCCAGATTTTCTGGCGCATTCTGTTGCCGTCCTCCGGTCCGATCATCGTCGTCTCGGTCATCTGGCAGTTCACCAATATCTGGAACGACTTTCTATTCGGTGCGTCTTTCTCCGGTGCAAATTCAACACCTATGACAGTGGCACTCAACAACCTCGTTTCCTCCTCCACAGGCGTCAAGGAATATAACGTTCACTTTGCCGCTGCCATTCTGGCCGCGCTGCCAACACTGATCGTTTACATTGTTTCCGGGCGCTACTTCGTGCGCGGTCTGATGTCCGGTGCCGTTAAGGGATAAGTCTGACATGTCATTTCTGAAAATTACTGATCTCTATAAGTCCTACGGCAACGTCTCGGTTTTGAAGGATATCAATATCGAGATTGAGGAAGGCGGCTTTCTGGTACTCGTAGGTCCTTCAGGCTGCGGCAAGTCCACATTGCTGAACACGATTGCTGGTCTTGAGCCGATTACGTCCGGCGATATTCTGATCAATGATCGTTCTGTTTCCGGCTTGCATCCTTCACAACGCGATATTGCGATGGTGTTCCAGTCCTACGCGCTTTATCCGAACATGACGGTCGCTGGAAATATCGCTTTCGGCATGGAAATTCGCAAAGTACCAAAGCCAGAGCGCGACAAAGCCATTCAGGAAGTGGCAGATATTCTGCAAATTGGCCATCTGCTGGACCGCAAACCAAGCCAGCTTTCCGGTGGCCAGCGTCAGCGCGTTGCCATGGGGCGTGCACTTGTGCGCAATCCGCAGGTCTTCCTGTTCGACGAACCATTGTCGAACCTGGATGCCAAATTGCGCGTGGATATGCGAACCGAGATCAAGCGTCTGCATCACCGCATGAAGACAACAATCGTCTATGTGACGCATGATCAGATCGAAGCCATGACACTTGCAACCAAGATTGCTGTTTTGAAAGACGGCATCCTGCAGCAGTTCGGTACGCCAGCGGAAATCTACAACAATCCGGCCAATATGTTTGTCGCCGATTTCATGGGTTCGCCCGCGATGAACCTTCTTCATGCGAACATTGAGAAGAATGGTTCAGAGCTTGCTGTCGTGCTTGAACAGGGCGAGGGTGAAACGCTGAAACTTCCGCTGAAAACGGCACCGCAAAGTCTCAGTGACTATGTGGGCAAGCAAGTCATGTTTGGCATCCGCCCCGAGGCATTAACGGATCCCGATGGAGCGGATCGGAACGCTCATTCGGTGGTTGAAGGCGAATGCCTGATTGATGTTGTGGAACCAGCCGGATCGGATACATTCGCTGTGACGCGCATCGGTGGTAAGCAGGTTGTCGCCCGTCTGCGCGCGGATGCTCGCATTGCTGCTGGCCAAAGGTCGCTACTTGCTTTCAATCTCGACAAGTCGGTATTTTTTGATCCATCAACTCAGGGTCGGATTTTATAACGGTTCATTTAATCGGGCTATTCCTTGGAATAGCTCGAGCCGTGAATATGATTAGCTTCTTATGCATGGAAACTGAACGGAGAGTTCATGTCATGCATTGGAAGATCAAACTGGCAATCATGTTGACAACCACCGTCATGTCGGGCGTGGCTCATGCTGAGAGTAAAAGTCAGTATGAAGCTTTCAGCACGCATTTAATTGCAGGAGACAGAACGACAGTTTTGCTGAATCTTGATGTATGTCAGCAGAAATCCGGTAGTAAACTCAAAGGAAAGTCTATTCTCGGTGGTGTCGTTGTGCAGTCTTTTATCAAGCTCTCGAATCCCACCCAGTCGATTGTATTTTCAGACGCGCATATGATAGTCCGTGAAGACTTGACGCCTATCCTTGAGTTTATCCGGTATCGTGTAATGCCCGATGATAGCGCAACGATTACAGTTCAAATTCTCTCTCCAAGAACATACGACGCTATAACCGAGAAAAAGGTTTTCGATTGCAAACTGGGTGATGGTCTGACTTTTGCCTATGGAACGAGGCAATAGCTGCGCACCATTTGCATTTAGGGCCTATCACCCAAAAGTCCTTTCGCACTTTTCGGGTAGGCTTCAAATCAAAAGGGTGCTCCCAAAAATTGAGAGCACCCTTTTTCATGCTTGCCTGGAGGGCAAAATTCTATCGTGTGGATGCTGCGTCTAACGCAGGAAGTCCAACCCAAGAAGACCGATTGCCAGTGCGGTATTCAGCGAAATGATCATCATACCATAGACGATCGCTGTTCTTGTAATATCGCTCATTTTTCTACCTCCTTGAACCGCGACGCCTCCACATCGGATTCTAAAGCTCGAGAACTGTAACGAAATGTAACAGCCTGTTATGGGCAGCGCAACCCATTTTACATAAATGTGAACGCGTGTAACGGGGCGTGAAAACGTTGAAACTCTCCCCCGGAGTTGGCTGGCTTTGCGCCAGTCACCGCATTGTGACGTCAAATTAACTGGTAAATTCCGCGCGGACGCTACATAAAACAGCGGTTATAATTGACTAAAAAGTCGTCTTTAATTCTCTGCTTTTATTCGGATTTTCATCTTGAACCGGATCGTTCCACTCGTGTTGGCAATTGCTCTTTTCATGGAGCAAATGGACTCGAATGTTATTTCAACATCGCTTCCCGCAATTGCTGCTGATATCGGCACCAGTCCGATTGCCTTAAAACTGGCATTGACGGCTTATCTTGTCTCCCTTGCGGTTTTTATTCCAGTGAGCGGATGGATGGCAGACCGATTCGGTGCCAAGAACGTCTTTCGGGCAGCGATTGCGATATTCGTTGTCGGCTCGCTGGCCTGTGCTGCATCCAACTCGTTGGCCGCTTTTGTTGTCGCACGGTTCCTGCAGGGAATGGGTGGCGCGATGATGACACCGGTCGGCAGGCTGGTTCTTATCCGCTCGACACCCAGAAGCGAACTTGTTTCCGCAATGGCCTGGCTCACCATCCCCGCGATGGTTGGACCTTTGGTTGGCCCGCCGGTAGGTGGCTTCATAACGACATTTTTTTCATGGCACTGGATATTTTTGATCAACGTTCCGATTGGTGTGATTGGCATTTGGTTTGCAACCCGATTTTTGCCCGACAATGATGAGCGGATCATCAAGCGCCTCGACTGGCCGGGGTTTTTCCTATCCGGCATTGCGATGTCGGGCGTAGTGTTCGGCTTATCGGTTGTAAGCCTTCCAGCTTTGCCGCCAGTGATTGGTGTTGTGACTGTAGTTATCGGGTTGGCCTGCTCGGTCCTTTATATCTTCCATGCGCGCCGCGTAAGCGATCCGCTGCTCAACCTGAAACTTTTCGATAATCAGGTTTTCCGCTCTGCAGTTTTCGGCGGCAGTGTGTTCCGACTGGGTATCGGCGCAATTCCATTTCTGCTGCCGTTGATGTTCCAGCTTGGTTTTGGGATGACACCGTTTCAATCAGGCATGATGACCTTCGTTTCTGCGATAGGGGCCATCAGCATGAAGTTCGGCGCCAAGCGTGTCTTCAGTCTCTTCGGCTTCCGCCGAACACTAATGTATGGTTCGCTGATTTCAGCGGCATTCATCGCAGCAAACGGTCTATTCTTTCCTGAAACGCCCTATGGCTTCATCGTAGGCTTTCTGTTGATTGGCGGCTTTTTCCGCTCGCTGTTCTTTACCGGTGTCAATGCATTGGCCTTTGCTGAGATCCCGGATGCCAAGACAAGTCAGGCGACGCCAATTACAGCCGTTGCCCAGCAGGTTTCGATCGCACTCGGTGTTGCAATGGCTGGTGGAATTCTTGAAATAAGCACCGCTCTGCGAGGCGCTCCACTGCAACTCGCTGACTTTCATACTGGCTTCTTTGTGGTTGCCGCTATTTCAGCCACAGCCTTCTTCTGGTTTGCAAAGCTGGCGCCAGATGCAGGACGCGAGCTTTCCGGTCCGACAACAATCAAATCCAAGAGCAAAGAGCGTACAGCTTTGGAGGCCGCGGACTCTGCCAACGGCAAATGAAAAAAGCGGCCCTCTCTCTGGACCGCCTTTATCTCATCCTACCTCAGAGCACCAAGACTACCCCTTAAAATCGCGGGCAAGCAGATACAATTCGACAGATTCTGCACGCGATGCTGGTGGCTTGATATGATGAACAGAACGGAACTTCTGTTTCAGCATTGCAAGCAGGTCATTTTCAGTGCCGCCCTGGAATGTCTTGGTCAGGAAGTGTCCGCCGGGTTTCAGCACCGATACCGCGAAATCGGCTGCTACTTCGCAAAGATGCACCGTCCGCAAATGGTCCGTACGACGGTGGCCGGTTGTGGGTGCTGCCATGTCCGAAATCACAAGATCAGGCTTGTCGCCGAGCGCTTCCATCAGCTTCTCAGGAGCTGTCTCGTCAAGAAAGTCCATTTCAAGAAGAATGACACCCGGCAGTGGATCGACATGCAGATAATCGATGCCGACAACTTGCGGGTTTTCGTCTGTTGAGCCAACAATCTTGGCCGCGATCTGCGACCAGCCACCGGGTGCAGCACCCAGATCGATAATTTTCTGGCCCTTTTTCAGAAGGTTGTAGCGATCATTGATTTCGATGAGCTTGTAGGCCGCGCGAGAACGATAACCGTCCTGCTTTGATTTGTGCACATAAGGATCGTTCAGGTGACGCTCAAGCCAACGGCGCGAAGACTCCTTGATCGTTCCGGCTTTTTTCTTCACACGAACGCGAAGATTGCTTGTACCAGCACCGCCGCGTCCGCCGGTTTTCGTGCCGCCTTTGTTTCCGCCTGCTTTGCTCATCTTCAATGCCTGTTTCTTACGTCGGTTTTACCACCAGTTTTGGCGGTCTGAGTGCGGTTATGGCGCCAGGCACCGTCACGCGACATGAGTTCCGTCAATATGCCTTCGCGTAATCCGCGATCGGCCACGAGAAGTTTTTCACTCGGCCAAACATTGCGTATGGCATCGAGAATTGCACAGCCTGCCAGCACGAGATCAGCCCGGTCGGCACCAATACATGGATTGGCGACCCGAGCGTCAAAATCCCATGACAACAAGCGACTTGTCATCTGTGTCACCTCATCTGATCCCATCCACATACCATCGACGCGACGACGATCATAGCGTTCAAGTCCAAGATGAATGCCGGCGAGTGTGGTCACGGTGCCGGACGTACCGAGCAGATGAAAACGCGAGCTTGCGGCGAGTTGGCCCAGACAATGGCGTTCGGCAAACCCGGATAAAAGCTCCGTGACATGACCGACCATGGCATCGAAGCTCTGTTGCGTGACGTTGCGTCCACCAAAGCGTTCAGCCAATGTGACAACACCGACGGGCAGAGAAGTCCATGCCGTAATATGTTCGGCAAGACGCGGCGAACGGCGCTGAGATACATCGATGAGTGCGATTTCTGACGAACCGCCGCCAATATCGAAAAGCACAACCGCATCGGTCTCGCGCGTTACGAGCGTTCCACAACCGGAAACAGCAAGACGTGCCTCTGTCTGGCGGTCGACGATTTCAAGTTCCAGTCCGGTTTCTTCACAGACACGCGCGAGAAACTCCTCGCCATTGGCGGCCGAACGACAAGCCTCGGTTGCAATCAGGCGGGTGCGTCTGATTTTGCGAGATGCAAGCTTATCACGGCAGATTTTGAGCGCATCGATCGCGCGCTGCATAGCATGTTCGCTCAAACGCCCTGACGAGCTAAGGCCTTCGCCGAGGCGAACAATGCGCGAAAATGCATCAACCACGCGGAACTGACCTGGACGCGTTGGCGAAGCGATCAGCAGGCGGCAATTGTTGGTGCCAAGATCCAACGCCGCATAAAGCGGTGCTTCCTGCGTGTTGCTGCGCGGCGTAATATGGGGCGCGCCGTGATTTCGCTTGGATTGCTGTGGCTGTGTCGGAGAACTATCTGAGCGAGGAGCCGCATTTTGCGCCTTCGCTGCGTTGTCCATATGTGTGGGTACGCCGCTTTGCTGCCGGGCCTGCTTTTTCTTACGAGCGCGGCGACGGCGATTCGATATTTTTCCAGCTGGTTTACCGTCAACAGATTTGGAATCAACAACGGGGGCTTCGGTAACTGCCGGTTTTTGCGTAAACGCCTCCGTACCGCGAGAGACTTTCCCGCGATTACGACGGCGTGCACGCTTGCGCTGGCTTTGCGTGCCCTTGCTTTCCGTGTCTGAGCGTCCTGAATCGGAGGCATTGGGTGCCTTGCCGACTTCTGAAACGGCTTCCTTGCGCGGTTTGCGCTTGCCGTTCTCGGGCGGATTCCGGGTCTGTATATTGCCCGTTTGTCCACCGGACGCCCCTTGATGCGCCATTCCTGCAGGGCGCTCCTCGGGGTTCTTCAAGGTTTTTATCCTTATGGCGCCGCGCGAACCTGAAAGGACGCAAGCAAGGCGCTTCAATTTTTACGTTGCCCTTAATGTAACAGCGCTTTGGGCATTTACCAAGGGGCAGGCAGGGAAGTGTCATTGGAAAATTCATAAAACAACGAACGAATTTAATGAGGCCCATATGATCAGGGGCTTTCGTTGTTCACGAAAGCCCCTGACCCTGGAATATAAGCTGTTCTGATGAGTGTTAGATATCGTAACTATGCGCCGCGTTGATCGTGGCCACGAACTGTTTCGTGCGTTCGCGTGCCGGATTGACGAAGACGTCGTGCGCACTGCCAGTCTCGATAATGTTGCCCGACTCCAGAAAAACGACATTTTGGGCGATCTTGGAAGCAAGACGTAAATCATGCGTCGCAATGACCATTGTCGTGCCTTCCTTGGCGAGTTTGCTCAGCACATCGACAACTTCGGATGCGAGCTCCGGATCAAGTGCCGATGTCGGCTCATCACATAGAAGTACTCGCGGCGAAGGCGCCAGCGCACGCGCTATGGCGATACGCTGCTGCTGCCCACCGGAGAGGGTTGCAGGCCAGGCATCAGCCTTGTGCGCCATCCCGACCTTTGTGAGCAGTTCCATCGCCCGTTCCTGAGCCTTTGCCTTTGGCCATTTTAAAACAGTGATCAGGCCTTCCATGACGTTCTGGATAGCAGTCTGATGCGGGAATAGCTGGAAGTTCTGAAACACCATGCCGGTTTGGCGGCGAATCGACTGGATCGCCTGCCAGCTTGGCTTGCGATCCGGATCAAGCATAATGCTTTGGCCACCAAGAACCAGCGTGCCTGACGTTGGAATCTCAAGTAGATTGATGCATCGCAACAAGGTGCTCTTGCCGCCGCCCGATGGGCCGACAAGTGCCGTAACCGTACCTTCGGCGATTTTCACATTGATATCATTAAGGATAACGACGCTATCGAAGCTTTTTACGATATTCTTGAGCTCAATCATGCGTTTGTCTCCAACGTTCCGCCGTAGCGTCTGAAGCGCTTTTCGAGCCGTGCCTGAAGATGAGACAGGATTGTGCTAAGCGCCAGATAGATCAGCGCAGCTTCTATATAGAGGATCAGAGGTTCATAGGTGGTCGCAACGATGCGCTGTGCGGACTGGAAAAGCTCTGGCACCGTAATTGCTGCGGCAAGCGAGGTGTCTTTTACCAGTGAGATAAAGGTGTTCGACAGCGGAGGAACAGCTGTGCGAGTGGCCTGTGGCAGAATGGTGCGGGTCAGTGCCTGACGCCAGCTCATGCCAATCGAATATGCAGCTTCCCATTGGCCTTTTGGCACCGAGGAGATGACCGCGCGAATGACTTCGGAACTATAGGCGCCGACATTGAGCGAAAAGCCGATGACCGCAGCCGTAAAAGCATCGAGATAAATGCCGGCACTTGGCAGACCGTAAAAGATTACGAACAGCTGCACCAGCATAGGCGTGCCACGGAAAATCCATACGTAGAAGCGCGCGATGAGCGACACCCATACTGGCGCAAACAGGCGTACAAGTGCCGTGAGAAGCCCTAGGGACAGTCCGAAGATAAAGGACAGAATTGTAAGCGGGATGGTGAACATCAGCCCAGCCCAAAGCAGGGTGGGCAGGGAATCCGCCATGAGTTGAAGCCAATCGGGCACGTGTTCGGTCCTTAGATGGAAGATTCCTGAAATAGACGTTTGCTAGGTTTCTATATAGCCACAACGAAAGGAAGCCGGAAACATGTTCCGGCTTCCAAAATTGCACTTATCCGAAACTTACTTGTACCCGATAATTATTTGGAAACATCCTGACCGAAATATTTCTGCGAAATCTTGTCGTAAGTTCCGTCGGCCTTGATTTCATCAAGTGCCTTGTTGATTGCGGCGACCAGATCGTCATCACCCTTGCGGACGATGATGCCTGAAGCATCTGCATTTTCCTTTTCAGCAACGACCTTTACAGGCGCGTTTGGCTGCTGCTTCTTGAAATCAAGATAGGACAGGCTGTCATTGAGCGTTGCGTCGGCGCGTCCCGTCAGAACCAGCTGGATCGACTGATCGAAGCCATCGGTAGCGACCAGTTCTGCACCAGCTTCCTTGGCAATGCGGCCATAATTGCTCGTCAGTGACTGAGCCGACTTCTTGTCCTTGAGGTCAGCAAAGTCTTTGATCGTATCGTTCTTGTCATTGACGATCAGAACGACCTTGGAAACGATGTAAGGGTTGGAGAAGTTGAACTTCTTCTGGCGTTCTTCGGTGATACCAACCTGATTGATGACCGCATCATAGCGCTTGGCATCGAGACCGGCGATAAGGCCATCCCACTTGCCTTCAACAAATTCAGGTTTCACGCCGAGCTTCTGAGCAACAGCTTCACCGATTTCCACGTCAAAACCGACAAGCTTGTTTTCCTTGTCGTGGAAGGTGAACGGTGCATAGGTGCCTTCTGTGCCGATCTTCAGCACGCCCGCCGACTTGATGGCGTCAAGGTTTTCACCGGCCATTGCGGTCGAGAAGAGAGCTGCCTGGAGAACACCAACGGTGGCGAGGATTTTTGCGAACTTCATTTGTAAGGTCACCTGTAAAAATATTCGATGAGACGTAAAATACAGGAATTTAATTCTAATGAAGCGTCTAAAATCGCAGTCTTAGCCCATCTTGAAGAAATTATTTCTATTTTATTATCAATTGCAGCAATCTGAATCCGTATATCGAGATTTGGCAATTTCTAGTTCTAAAGTGTGTCGCATTTTATCATATCCATGCGACACACTTTACTTTTTTGTTTTTACGCATGTCTTTGTCCCAAAACCGGTTCACACTTTTGGGATACATGCTGAACCACAATGAAAAACGCCGCCTTTCGGCGGCGTTTTTTACATGATTGCTTTTGCTATCAGGCCTTACCAAAGCCACCGCCTGTTGGCGTCACGACGGTAAAGGCTTCACCTACTTCCAGAACGGTCTGATCACAATTGCCAAGTACCTCGACGGTGCCATTTTTACGGCGCACTTCATTGCGTCCAGTCTGACCGGGCTCCCCGCCTTCCAGACCGAATGGTGCCACGCGGCGATGACCGGACAGGATTGCAAAATCGAGCGTCTTCAATGCACGGATCGTGCGCTTGGTGCCGTCGCCAGCATGCCACTTGCCTTTGCCGCCAGAGCCTTCACGGATATGGAAGTCTTCTAGCAGTACCGGGAAACGTGTTTCCAGAATCTCCGGATCGGTGAGGCGGGAATTGGTCATATGCGTATGGACCGCATCAGCACCATTGAAGCCCTGCCCGGCAGGGGCGCCAGAGCAGATGGTTTCGTAATACTGATACTCGTCATTACCGAATGTCAGGTTATTCATGGTGCCTTGCGCTGCAGCCATGGCTTTGGTCGCGCCAAACAGGCAGTTGGTTACGGCCTGACTGACTTCAACATTGCCTGCAACAACGGCTGCCGGGAAACGCGGTGAAAGCATCGAGCCTTGCGGAACGATAATCTTGATCGGGCGCAAGCAACCGGCATTCATCGGAATGTCGCCTTCAACGAGCACGCGGAATACGTAAAGCACGGCGGCGCGTGTTACTGGTTCCGGCGCATTGAAGTTATCAGGACGTTGTTCAGAGGTGCCGGTGAAATCGACCGTTGCTTCGCGTTTATCACGATCGATTGTGACGCGAACTTCGATCTGGCAACCCTGATCCATTTCGTAGGTGAAATGGCCGTCTGGCAGCTTGTCGAGAACGCGGCGCACACTTTCAGCCGCATTGTCCTGAACATGGCCCATATAGGCTTTGACGACATCTTCACCGAAGAGACCGATGATCTTTTTAAGTTCAGCCACACCCTTTTCATTGGCGGCAATCTGCGCTTTCAGATCATTGACGTTCTGCGTGAGATTGCGCACCGGATAGGTTGCGCCTGTCAGAAGTTCTGCGAGAGCGTCTTCGCGGAAAGTGCCACGATCAACGAGCTTGAAGTTGTCGATATAGACACCTTCCTGCTCGATATTGACCGCCAGCGGCGACATTGAACCAGGAGCAATGCCGCCAATGTCGGCATGGTGGCCACGGCTCGCAACCCAGAACCGAATTTCACGGTTTTCATCGTCAAACACTGGGGTGCAGACGGTCAGATCGGGTAGGTGCGTGCCGCCATTGTAAGGCGCGTTGATCAGGAACACGTCGCCCGGCTTGATATCTTTGTTCTCACGGATAGCCGTTGCAACGGATGCATCCATGGAGCCCAAATGCACTGGCATGTGCGGCGCATTGGCGACCAGATTGCCTTCGGCATCAAACACGGCACAAGAGAAATCCAGACGTTCCTTGATGTTGACCGAATAGGCCGTGTTCTGGAGTGTCACCCCCATCTGTTCTGCAATCGACATGAAGAGATTGTTGAAAATCTCCAGCATGACCGGATCGGCTTCGGTACCAATTGCCGTGCGTAAAGGCAGAGCTTTGATGCGCGTCAGAACGATGTGATCATGCTGGGTCAGGCGGGCCTGCCAACCATCTTCGATGACGATCGTCTGGTTCTTTTCGATGATGATCGCAGGGCCGGTCACGGTCTGGCCGCGCTGGATCTTCTCGCGAAGAACAACGCCTGCATCATGGAATTCACCATGCGAGAAGAAACGTGCGCGCTTTGCCGTTTCGGCCTCAAGGTCGCTTTCCAGAGGCAGGCTCGTTTCCGTTTCGCCTGCGCCGCCACCGACTGCTTCGACTTCAACAGCATCAATGACCAATGCCTTGTTTTCGGCAATGAACCCGAAACGGCGCTTATGTGCGATTTCAAATTCAGAACGCAAACGTTCGGCACTGTCCTCAGCAGGGAAGGTCGCTTCGATGGAAAGTACCGTGTCAGTGCCAGCATAACGGATGTGTGCACGCAGATGACGTTTGATCGCATCGGTTTCGATGCCTTGGGTCGTCAGTTCTGCAACACATTCCTGGGCCAGTTCTTCGCCAAGGCTATTGAGTGCTGCTGGTGCAGAAGTATCAAGCGATACGCCCAGCGCCTTCTGACGCGTGGCGCGAATATCCGCTAAGCCCATGCCGTAAGCGGAAAGCAGACCTGACATTGGATGAAGAAGGATGTTCTTCATGCCAAGGGCATCGGCAACGAGGCAGGCATGCTGACCGCCAGCACCACCAAAGCAGCTCAATGCATAGCGGGTAACATCATAACCACGCTGAACCGAGATTTTCTTGATCGCCTCGACCATGTTCGCAACAGCAATACGGATAAAGCCATCTGCAACCGATTCCGGCGATCGGTCGTCGCCAATTTCATCCGCAAGCGCGGTGAACAGCGTGCGAACACGTTCAACATCAAGTGGCTGGTTCTGCTCTGGTCCAAAAATCGCCGGAAAGTAATCGGGGATCAGTTTGCCAAGCATGACATTGGCGTCGGTTACAGCAAGCGGTCCGCCGTTGCGATAGCAAGCAGGGCCGGGGTTTGCACCTGCTGAATCTGGGCCAACACGGAAACGTCCGGCATCGTAATGCAGGATAGAGCCGCCGCCCGCCGCGACCGTATGGATCAGCATCATCGGCGCACGCACACGAACGCCTGCAACTTCTGTCTCGAAGGCGCGCTCATATTCGCCATCAAAATGGGCAACGTCGGTTGATGTGCCGCCCATATCAAAGCCGATGACCTGCCCGAAACCCGCCGTCTCGCCAGTGCGGGCGAGCCCCACGACGCCACCTGCAGGACCAGACAGGATTGCATCCTTCCCCTGAAAAAGATCGGCAGCGGTCAGGCCACCCGATGACATCATGAACATAACGCGAGCGCCGGTGCGTTCAACGTCGAGTTCATTAGAAACCTGTGCCACATAGCGGCGAAGGACAGGCGAAAGATAAGCATCGACCACGGTCGTATCGCCACGCCCAACCAGCTTGATCAGCGGTGAAACTTCATGGCTGACGGAGACTTGCTCAAAGCCGAGATCACGCGCAATGCGCGCGATTTCAGCCTCATGCTCGGGGAACTTATAGGCATGCATGAGAGCAATCGCGATCGACTTATAGCCCTGTTCTTTGAGGAAACGCAGTGCGGCGGCTGCTTCGGCAGAATCGAGCGCTTTTTCAACTGTGCCGTCTGCATGGACGCGTTCATTGAGCTCGGTTACACTGTCATAAAGCGCTTCAGGCTTGATGATTTCGGTTGCAAAGATGTTTTTGCGTTCCTGATACCCGATGCGCAGAGCGTCGCGGAAGCCCTTGGTGGTGACAAGTGCCAGCCGCTCGCCCTTACGCTCGAGAAGCGCATTTGTGGCAACAGTCGTGCCCATGCGCACTTCACCAATCAGCCCCGCAGGGACCGGTTCGCCGGTCGTAAGGCCAAGATGCAAACGGATACCGTGGACGGCTGCATCTTTATAGGCTGAAGGGTTTTCGGAGAGAACCTTGCGTGCATGAAGAGTGCCCTGCGGGTCGCGTCCAATGACGTCGGTGAATGTGCCACCACGGTCGATCCAGAAGTCCCATACGCCGCTTCCCGTTCCGCTCATTCTTGGCTCCCTCATGCATGAAGACAGTGTATTTCGAAATCTTTTCAGAATTTCATACTCCCACTTTATTGACAAAATGTCGATAAGATGGTGACATAAAATTCACATAAATAAGGGAGCAGCAAGCATGGGGAATAAAAGAGACTCGGAAATAGCGGCAGAAATGCCCAATGAGATGCGAGAGCAGGGCTTCGATGAAGTTTCACTGCCAAAACATCTGCGTTCCGTAGCATCTCTCGGTCCTATTGTTTCCTCTGCCCATCTCGCCGAAGGCGGCTCACCCGGTATGTCTGAGGTTGAGTATGGCCTTATTCTGGCGTCGCACGCTTTCTCGCGCTGGATGGTTCGCTGTATGGCGGCAGCCGGTTTGCCGGGGCTTTCTCCCATTGAAGTGCTGATCCTGCATTCGATCCGTCATCGCGGACGGGAGAAGAAGCTCGCAGATATCTGCCTGGTGCTGGATATCGAAGATACGCACATCGCGACTTACGCCATCCGCAAGCTGGAAAAGGCCGGGTTATTGACGACTGGCAAAGCATCCAAGGAAAAGACGGTCAAGATTACGGAAAAGGGCGCGGAATCTTGCGCCCGCTATGCGCAAATCCGCGAACGCCTTCTGGTCGATTCCACAGCGAATGCCCGTCCATCGGAAGAGACGCTATCTGAAGTGGCAGCACTGCTGCGTTTCATGTCCGGTGCATTCAATCAGGCCACACGGTCTGCCATCACGTTGTAAGAGAGTTATGAGTTTGAACGGAACCGAGTTGAACTTATCTGTTTCAAAACCTCTGCTGACGGTCGAGGGCCTCAGTGTCGAATTTGGCTCCAGCCGAGTGGTCGATGATTTGAGCTTCTCCGTCGCGCCCGGACGTACTCTGGCTGTCGTTGGTGAATCGGGCTCGGGCAAGTCGATCACGTCGCTTTCCATAATGCGGTTAGCTGACATGAGCGGCGCGAAATTTCCGTCCGGTCGCATTCTGTTCAACAGCCCGAATGGCGAACGCGATCTATTGAAGGCTGATCAGAAGGCGATGCGCGGTATTCGCGGTAAAGACATCGCGATGATCTTTCAGGAGCCGATGACGTCGCTCAATCCGGTGTTCACCATCGGAAATCAGCTTTCCGAAGTGCTGATGCTGCACGAGGGCATGTCGAAAGCCGCTTCTCTTGCGGAAGGCAAGCGCCTTTTGGAAATGGTGCGCTTGCCGGATGCGGAAGGGCTGCTCAAACGTTATCCGCATCAGCTTTCAGGCGGTATGCGCCAGCGTGTGATGATTGCCATGGCACTCGCATGTCGTCCGAAGCTTCTGATTGCCGATGAACCAACAACGGCACTTGATGTCACCATTCAGGCTCAGATCCTGCATATTATTAAGGATTTGCAGAAAGAGCTTGAAATGGCTGTCATTTTCATCACCCACGACATGGGTGTGGTGGCAGAAATGGCCGATGATGTCGTCGTCATGTGGAAGGGCAAAAAAGTCGAAGAGGGTCCGGTTGGGCGCATCTTTGAAGCGCCGCAGCACCCTTACACGCAAACACTTTTGTCTGCAGTCCCCAAGCTCGGCAGCATGACAGGCGAAGCATTCCCCAAGCGTATGCCGGTTATGATGATGCGCGATGGTGTTCCGATTCTTTCCGGTGAAGAGCGCATTCAGGATACGGCAAGCTATAGTAATAAGCCGCTATTGGCTGTTGACGATCTTTACGTGCGCTTTCCGATCAAGAAAAACCTTTTCGGCAAAGTCACTCATGTCTGCAATGCCGTATCGAAAGTGAATTTCGATATCTATCCCGGCGAAACGCTGGCACTTGTCGGTGAGTCCGGTTCCGGTAAATCGACAATCGGGCGCACAATCCAGCAGCTTCAATCGCCGCTGGCTGGTGATATTCGTTTCAACGGTAAAGCTTATTCCCAAATGAGTTCTTCCGAGCGCTACGCAATGCGTCGTGAAGTTCAGTATATTTTTCAGGACCCTTTCGCATCGCTCGATCCGCGCAAGACGGTGGGATTTTCCATTGCCGAGCCGATCCGCACTCACGGTCTCCTCGACAATAACAGGGCCATCAATGCACGCGTAGCCGAGTTGCTTGAGCGTGTAGGTCTCGGACCGGAACACGCATCGCGTTATCCGCATGAGTTTTCCGGCGGTCAGCGTCAGCGCATCTGCATTGCGCGTGCGCTTGCTTCAAAGCCAAAGCTGATTATTGCGGATGAAGCGCTGTCTGCGCTCGACGTTTCCATTCAGGCGCAGGTGATCAATCTGTTCATGGATCTGCAGAAGGAACATGGACTGGCCTATCTCTTCATCAGTCATGACATGGCTGTTGTTGAAAAGATGAGCCACCGCGTCGCTGTTCTGTATCTTGGTCAAATCATGGAACTCGGCTCGCGCAGGCAGGTTTTCGAGACGCCAACGCATCCTTATACGCAGCGCCTGTTATCGGCAGTGCCTGTCGCTGATCCTTCGGCCCGCACCGAGCGCGCAGCACTGGAAGGTGAAATTCCGAGCACCACGCGCCGGATTGATGACAGACCAACCATCTACAATCATCGCGAGGTTGCATCCGGGCATTTCGTAGCCGAAAGCGCCTGAAGCATAAGAATTCAACAAAACCCAAAGGGGAAAAACAATGATAAGGAAAACACTTAAAGCCGTTCTCATGGCTTCCGCGCTGTCGGCGGCTGTGTTTGCATCCGCTCCGGCATTCGCCGCAGGCAAGCTCACCATTTCATCGCCGCAGGACCCGGGCAGCTGGGATCCAATTGATACTTTCCTCGTCAACTGGGCGTCCGTTGCTACGAATATTTTCGACGGTCTGGTTTATCGCGGCCCTGATCTGAAAATCGTACCTGCTTTGGCAACTTCATGGGAAGAACTTGATGAAGGCAAGCGCATCCGCTTCACCTTGCGCGAAGGCGTCAAGTTTCATGACGGCGAGCCGTTCAATGCGGAAGCTGTGAAGTTTACCTTTGATCGTTTGCTTGGTGAGGAAGGCGCGAAAGGCCCGCAGCGTTCCAACTATATCGCGATCGAAAAGGTTGAAGTCATCGATGACAAGACCGTTGACTTTCACCTGAAGGCGGCTGATCCAGTTCTGATCACAAAGCTCGCCGCTTATGGTGCGATGATCGTTCCGCCGAAATATATCACCGAAAAGGGTGATGATTATTTCAATGCGCATCCGGTCGGCACAGGTCCGTTCAAGTTCGTGTCCTACGAACCAAAGGTCAGCATCAAGCTGGAAGCGTTTGCGGATCATTGGGGCGGCGCACCTAAGCTTTCGGAACTTGAATACCGCTTCATTACTGAACCGTCGACCGCTGTTGCCGAACTTCAGGCCGGTCGCGTCGATCTCGTCATCCCGCCAACCATTCCAATTGGTATGATCCCGACGATTGAAGCTGATCCAAAACTTGAACTAGTCACGACTGCCGGTCCTACAGTCTATGCTTTGCGCTTCAACACGCGCGATGGCATCACCAAGGATGAGCGCGTGCGCAAGGCATTGATCATGGCTGTGGACCGCGATGCGATCATTCAGTCGATCCTTGCAGGTCAGGCCGAACAGATTGCAAGCTTCCAGGGCGCTCTTTCGTTTGGTTTTGATCCGAACATGAAGCCGTTGCCATACGATCCTGAACAGGCCAAGAAACTGCTCGAAGAAGCAGGTGTTAAGCCGGGTGCAGAAGTGCAGATTGACGTTCGCGGCAATGAAGCGACCTTCAACGAAGTCGCTCAGGCGGTCGCAAGCTTCCTGCAGATGGTTGGCGTCAATGCAACCATCAAGCCTTACGATACCAATGTTTTGCTCAACGACATTATCCCGCAGGGTAAGACCGGCGCGATGTTCCAGCAGTCATGGGGCGGTTGGACGCTTGACTACGATAACACTGCTTATTCGATGTATCATTCGGGCGAAAAGTGGAACCCGTATGACAAGGACGAAAAGCTCGACAAGATGCTGGAAGCACAGCGTTCGGTTCTCGACCGTGGCGAGCGCGAAAAGCTGCTTCAGGAAATCGCGCATTACGCGGCTGATCGGGCTCTGGAAATGCCGCTTTACAACCTGAAGGCAATCTTCGGCGTGAACAAGCGTGTGAAGAATTTCGTTCCTGTTCCTGACAGCCGTCTGCGTCTGACTGACGTAACTGTCGAGTAGTAACTAATACGGCGAGCCGGTTATTATCGGCTTGCCGCAGCATTTCGGAGGCGCTCGGGTGGCCGGATTTCTCATAAAACGAATTTTGCAGGCGTTATTCGTGTTGATCGCGATGACGCTGCTCGTCGCATTTGCGATCCGCCTCACGGGCGATCCAGCGCTGATGCTGACGCAAGGGGCGGGCAGTATCACTGAAGCTGATCTTGTGCGTATCCGAGAAGGGCTTGGCCTCAATCAACCGTTCATCGTTCAGTATTGGCAGTTTCTCAAAGGGCTGTTCACGCTTGATCTCGGGCGCAGTTTTCTTGGCGGTACTCAGGTCTCCGTTCTTGTTGGAAGCGCATTGCCTGCAACGCTGATGCTGGCCTTCGCATCGCTGTTCGTTTCTATCGTGATTTCGGTGCCACTTGGCATCAAGGCGGCTGTTTCGCGTGGTAAATGGGCTGATCAGCTCATCCGTATCTGCTCACTCGTCGGTCTGTCTTTCCCGAATTTCTGGCTTGCGACGATGCTGGTGCTGTTGTTCGGCATTTATCTGCAATGGCTGCCACCGAGCGGCATGGGCGGTGTCGCGAGCTTCGTAATGCCAGCGCTGACCATGGGCATCATTCTGACCGCAACCAATGTTCGTCTGGTGCGAACATCGATGCTCGAAACGCTGCAGTCGCAATATATTATGGTTGCCCGCGCCAAAGGCCTGAGCGAGAACAAGGTACTTTACAAGCACGCGTTGCGTAACTGCGCCATTCCACTCATCACCTATATAGGGCTTCAGTTTGGTGGACTTTTGGGTGGTATTGTTGTGGTTGAACGCGTGTTCAACTGGCCGGGTATGGGTACGCTTGCATTCGATGCGGTTGCAGGGCGCGACTACCCGGTCCTGCAGGCAACAATCGCAATTTTGTCGATGCTGATTATCGGCGTCAATCTTCTGGTGGACATCGCCTACGGCCTTGTCGATCCGCGCATTCGTACGGAGTAGAGCAAATGGCGTCCAAAACATTGAGCCTCGCGTACTCGCGCTTTGCAAGCTTGGAGTTTGTCGTTGGCTTTGCGCTGACCGGCGCAATTTGTCTTGCGGTGATTTTCTCCGGCTATCTCTTCCCAGCCGGTGCCAATAAGATTGATCTTCTGGCGCGTTTGACTCCCCCCTTCATCAATCCAGTCCATATTTTTGGCACCGATCCTCTCGGTCGTGATGTGCTTGCACGAGTGATCATCGGTGGTAAGATTTCGCTGTTCGTTGGCTTTGTGTCCGTGATCGGCTCAGTAATCATCGGCACAATCATGGGGCTCATCGCCGGGTATTATCGCGGTTTCTGGGATATGGCGCTGATGCGCTTTGTCGATGTGCAGCTCGCAATGCCCTTCATCCTGCTTGCGATCACCTTCATGGCCATTCTTGGTGGTGGTCTGCTCAATACGATCATTCTTCTGATTGTCTCGCAATGCGTGCAATATGCACGATTGGTGCGCGGTTCCGTGCTGTCACTGCGCGAACGTGAGTTCATCCTGTCGGCGCGTGCTATCGGGGTCAAGGATTGGCGCATTATTTTCCAGCATCTCCTGCCTAACTTGCTGGGTCCTGTCATCGTTCTTATGACGCTCAATGTCGCCAACAATATCCTTCTGGAATCGAGCCTTACGTTTCTGGGCTTCGGTATTGATTCAACCATTCCAAGCTGGGGTGGAATGCTGGCCGATGGCCGCACCTATCTCCAGACTGCATGGTGGGTAAGCCTTTTCCCGGGCCTTGCCATTCTGTTCACGGTTCTTGGTCTCAATCTTCTCGGTGACTGGCTGCGTGATAGCCTTGATCCAACCGGCAGGACATCGCGATGAACGTGATTTTCGAGAAGACCTATCCGCGTTCAATCAATGTCCTGATTGAACGCTTTTCAAAGCCGGAAATGCGCGGCGCAAAACTAGAAGCTTGGTTGTTCGATGACCAGCCAAGCCGCTATGCTGCAGAAACAAGGCTTCGCGAAGCAGGCATCAATGCACATCTGCGCTCTGCCTATAAGCCGCTTCTGCATTTCTTCCTTGAAGAAGTGGAGGGTGCCGCAGTTAAAGCAGCATCAATTCGCTATCCACGCCACGACAATTGCGTAGAAAATCGCTTTTTGCTGGAAACCTATCCGCTTTCGGCGCTTCTGCCTGATGCAAAAATCAGCTTCGCCGCCTCGGGCAAGGATGATTTCTTCTATGAAGTTGATCTGACATTTGCCGATGGCCGTACTGAAAGCCACCGGGTCTTCGCTCCCAATCGCGTGCATGAAGATTTTATCGGCGAAACGCTTGTTTCACCAACCGGCTGGTTGATTGTCGAACATGAAGGCCGCGTTGAAAATGCGCGCTTTGATACCGCTTATGAAAAGCTGTTTCACGATACGATTTCGACTATTGCCACCCATGACTGGGGTAAGGGCGAACCTTATTTTGAAGAGCTGAACATTTCAGTCAGCCTGCCGATCACGGATCGACGTCTTGCCTATGATGAGGAGGCGCTGAGCCTGACGGAAGCTCTGCACGAGGATATCTATTTCTCGCTGCTCGAAGTTTTCCAGAAAAAGTCCGGTCGTCCGGTCGGTGATCGTGGCTTGCAACCGGGTCAAATCGTACCGGAAGTCCGCTTCCGTGATGCTGAACCAACCGTGAAAGTGGAAACGCGTCCGCTGGCAACGTCAGATGCACTGACTGCCGAGCAAGTTCTGGAAAATGCGCAGGCTCCCCTTTCGGCTGACCAGATTCGCCGAGAGATTGCAAAGCTTGGCGGTTCTCCCTTTGAAGCTAAAGCCCGTTCAGGCCGCATCGTTCGCGCGACTTTTGTCAAAGGCAGCGATGCGCCAATGATGATCAGTGCCGGGCAACATGCCAATGAAACGACTGGCATCGTCGGAGCGTTGCGTGCAGCAAATCGTCTTGCAGCGCGCAAAGGGGCACATTTCACGATTTCTCCGCAGGAAAACCCGGACGGTTATGAAATCCATAAGCGTCTCTGTGTGTTGCAACCGCATCATATGCATCATGCGTCGCGCTATACGGCTTTGGGTGACGATCTGGAATATCGCAGTGGCGAGAGTCTCTTTGAGAAAGCAATCCGTGTAGAAGCGGAAGCACTCACGAATGCGAAGCTTCATGTCAATCTGCATGGTTATCCATCGCATGAATGGACGCGGCCGCTGTCGGGTTATGTGCCGCGATCCTTTGCAATGTGGACGCTGCCAAAGGGCTTTTTTCTGATCATTCGTCATCATGCGTCATGGGAAAAAGAAGCCGAACAGCTTATGGATCATGTGACCAGGCATCTCGGTGCTATTGATGGTCTGCTTGATTACAACGATGCTCAGATCAAGCTTTTCGAGCAACATGCAGGCGAAACGGGTTTCCGCATCATCAACGGCTTCCCATGTCTGGTCGGTGTGGATGATCGCCATACGGTGCCGCTGACGCTGATTACCGAATATCCGGACGAAACCATCTATGGCGATGCCTTTGTCAAAGGCCATACGGCGCAGATGGAAACCGTGCTCTCGGCTTATGAAGCTTTGCAGCTGCTCTTTCCGAGCGAGCCGATTGCCTGATCAGAGATAGTAAATGCCAATGCGATTGCCGCCGATCATTTCGACGGCAATCTCCATCTCGTAAATATCGCGCAGAATATCCGGCTGAATGAGTTTTTCCGGTGATCCCTGATGCACGACCTTGCCCTTACGCATGGCAACAATATGGTCGGAATAGCAGGACGCGAAATTGATGTCGTGCAGCACCAGAACGATAGTCTTGCCCAGTTCATCGGCCGCGCGCCGCAACAGCTTCATCATTGAAGCTGAATGCTTCATATCAAGATTGTTAAGCGGCTCATCCAGCAGGACGTAATCGGTATTTTGGCAGAGAACCATTGCCACAAAAGCGCGTTGGCGCTGCCCGCCTGATAGTTCGTCGAGAAAACGGGAGCCAAGGTCTTCAAGGCCGAGATATCCGATTGCCTGATCGACATGGTTGAGGTCTTCGCGTGTTGGCCGTCCCTTGGAGTGTGGATAGCGTCCGAAAGTCACGAGATCGCGTACGGTAAGGCGGGAATTGATCGCGTTTTCTTGCCTTAAGATCGAAAGGCGCTTTGCCAGCACGTCGCCCGGTGTGGTTGAAACGTCGAGTCCGTCTACGGTCACACGGCCCGTGTCCATTGGGAGCAGACGACTGACCATCGAAAGCAAAGTCGATTTTCCAGCGCCATTAGGCCCGATGATCGATGTAATCCCGCGTGCGGGCAACTGCAGTGTTACGTCATCGACGACGATTGCATCGCTGTAGGATTTGCTGACTTGGCTTATTTCAATCAACGTGCGGTTCCCCTGACGAGAAGGATGATAAAGACGAGCCCACCCAGAAACTCGATGATGACACTAAGCGCGGTATTGAACGAGAAGACGCGCTCAAGAATGGTTTGACCGCCGACAATGCACAGGATTGCCAGCAAAACGGCGATGGGCAACACCACGCGGTGCTTTGATGTACCTGCAATCATGTAAGCAAGATTGGCAACCAACAGGCCGAAAAAGGTTATCGGTCCGACAAGGGCAGTTGAAACCGAAACCAGGATTGTGACGATCAGCAGAATACGATGCACAACACGACTATGATCAACACCAAGATTGATTGCGGGCTCGCGGCCGAGAGATAAAACGTCGAAGACATTGAGGAAACGCAGACCGTAAAGCGTGACAGCCGCCACGATGATTGCCGCAAGCAGCAGAATGTCTGCGTTAACGCTGTTGAAGCTCGCAAAGAAACGGTCCTGAAGTATCGCAAATTCGTTGGGGTCGATCATGCGCTGCATGAGGTTCGACAGACTTCGGAAAAAGACACCAAACACAATGCCGACGAGCATAACCAGATGCAGGCTACGAGCAGCACCCGAAAACAGCCACGCATAAAGCGTGCTGGCAAAAACCACCATGATGGCGGTTTCTGCAAAGAAACGGGCGTTGGGGCCGATCCCGTTCACATGGATAGCGCCAACCGCGAAAACCGCAAGTGTCTGGATCAGAATATAAAGCGCATCAAACCCCATGATTGAAGGTGTGAGAATGCGATTGTTGGTGACGGTCTGAAACAGCACCGTTGAGACCGCGATCGAATAGGCAACCAGCACCATGGCTGCAAGCTTGGTGCCGCGGAAGGTGAGAATGAAAGACCAGCTGCCTTTTGCACCCAACGTCATGAAGGCTGCGCAGGAAACAATGACGAGGATTGCGAGAAGCGTGATGATGAAGCCGGGACGTTTAAGCAAGGCGTGATCCCCGGCGCAAAAGCAGATAGAGGAAGATCGCACTGCCAACGACGCCCATCATCGTACCGATAGGGATTTCATAGGGAAAGCGGATCAGACGCCCGACAATATCGCAGGCGAGCACAAGGCCTGCGCCCAATACAGCCACCCATGGCACGGCGCGGCGCATATTATCGCCAATGAACATGCTGACCACATTGGGCACGATAAGACCCAGAAACGGGATCATGCCAACCGTCACAACCACGCTGGCGCTGACCATGGAAACAATCACAAGCCCGAGCGTTACGACGCGGCGATAGTTGAGGCCGAGATTGGTGGTGAAATCTTCGCCCATACCAGCAACTGTGAAACGATCCGCTGCGATATAGGCAATGACAGTGAGGAAGAAGGAAAGCCACAGCAATTCATAGCGTCCACGTAGAACACCGGAGAAGTCGCCGGTGGTCCATGAATTAAGTGCTTGCAACAGATCATAACGATAGGCGATGAAGGTGGTCACAGCGCTGATCACGCCGCCCAACATGATGCCGACGAGCGGCACCACGAGAACTGAACGAAGCGGAATACTGTGTAAGATTCTTAGAAAAAGGGCAGTGCCTACAAGAGCGGTGATGGACGCCACCAGCATCTTACCGAAAACCGGTGTGTCAGGTGCAAATAGAATAACCAGCAGAATACCGAGGCTTGCTGATTCAACCGTTCCGGCTGTTGAGGGTTCGACAAATCGATTGCGGGTGAGCATCTGCATGATCATGCCAGCCACAGCCATCGACATGCCGGCTAGAATGATCGCGAGCGTGCGCGGTATGCGGCTGATCAACAGAACTTCTGCTGCGCGATCAGTGCTATTTGCACCAAACAGTGTGCTGAGCGATACATCGCTGACGCCGATAAACAGGCTGATAAAAGCCAGTATGACGACAACAATTATAGCTGCGGCGAGTGCCTTCACGCTCAATTCCTGCATTCATGCCTTGTCAGTCGGGCTGCCCCGACTGACTTGGTCAAACATTCTTATTTTGCTTTGTCAAAAGCCGCTGAAAGCTGTTGGATCGTGTTGTGGAGAGCGCCCAGGCCACCGCCGACCAGATACCAGTTCTGTCCGTTGAGATAGACGACCTGATCGTTCTTCCAGGCATTTGTCTGACGCACGAGTTCATTGTCGAGCAACTGCTTGGCGGATGTGCCTTCACGACCAATGGCTGCATCGCGGTCGAGCACAAAAAGCCAGTCCGGATTGGTCTCAAGAATGAATTCCGAGCTGATTGGCTGACCATGATTGCCAACGGAAAGGTCAGGGGCAGCCGGTTCAACACCAAAGCTGTCATGAAGAACGCCGAAACGGGAACCCGGACCATAGGCGCTGATCTTACCACCAGACGTCAGGATCATCAGGCCTTTGCCTTTGCCCTTGGCCTTTTCTTTCAGCGCTGCGAGTTCGCTGTTGAGCTTTTCAACTTCTGCCTTGGCTTCCGTTTCCTTGCCGAAAATCTGCCCAAGCTTTTCGATATTGGCTTCGGTGCCGGAAATGAATTCCTTGGCAGGAACGGTAAGATCGATTGTCGGGGCAATTTTCGCGAGTTCACCATATTTTGCAGCCGAGCGACCGCCTACGATGACGAGGTCGGGTTCCGCTGCATTGACGGCTTCGTAATCTGGCTCAAAAAGCGTGCCTACTTTGGTGTAATCAGCACCGTCATATTTCTTGAGATATTCAGGGAATGCGATGCTACCGGGAACGCCGATGATCTTCACACCAAGACGGTCAAGATTGTCGAGCGTCGCAAAATCAAACACAACGACTTTCTGAGGATTGGTCGCAACCGTCGTTTCACCTTGCGCATGTTTGACCGCCACATCAGCAGCGTTAGCGCCAGAGGTGAGGGCAGTAGCAACAAGTGCCGCGCCGCATAGACGGGAAAAGTGTTGGCTGAATTTCAGCATGACGTTCAATCCTTTCGTCAATCTTGTGCTTTATAGTCCAGTTTTCTTCCAGTCAAAGCCGGAAAACCGTAATTCAGTGGCTTTGTGCGTTTGGTATCTGATCGAGCAGGATGAATTTCAGGCTGTCTTCGACCGTGAGCGGGATCATTGAACCGTGGCTCTCATTTTCGAAGCGACGATAGGCGACCTCAAAGCCCGGCAGTTGTTTCAACTCGGTTTGAATATCTGCGCCTGTCGGACCACCGCGCAGCTTCTTCAAGCGCTCAGTATCTTCCTGTGACTGGCCCGGACGTTCGCCGCGTCTACCGGAGGATTCGATCAAAAGCCGCATCGGTTTCGGATTGGCTTTGAAGCCTTCCACAAACTGATCCTTATCGGCAAGAATGGAGCGCCCGTTCCACCAGATCGATGGGTCGGCGGCGGCGTAAGTCTGAAATGAATCCGAGTGATTGAAGAGCGCGTAAAGCGTGAAAAGACCGCCAAGCGAGTGGCCGAACAGAGCCTGCTTGTTCTTGTCGATAGCAAAACGTTTTTCGATTTCAGCTTTAACCTGATGATCAATAAAATCGAAGAAAGCGTCACGACCGCCAGTTTTCGGGATATTGGTCTGAACAGGGATCAAATCATCTGGTGTGGGCGGCGTGAGATCGAAATAGCGCAGGCGAACAATCTCGTCCTTGTCATCAGTCGGATAGCCGATACCGACAAAAACAGCGTTTAGTTTCGGATTTTCCTCCATTAACTTGGCAGCAATTGGAAGCATACGATTGCCATCCGTCATATAGACGACCGGAAAACCCTCGGAAGGTGCCTTTTCAGCGGGTACAGCAACAAAAATTCGATAGTCGACGCCATTTGCTTGCATGCCGAAGGCGCTGACCTGTGGCTTTCCAGCATGTGCAGAGGCGTTCACGAGAATGCTTCCGAACATGAGGCAAACCTTCAAAAATACGTTCTTTGTCTTGCTCACAAGAGCATCCATTCCATAAAGAAATGACGCCAGCCAAGAGCAGCTGGCGTCATAAAGTGTGTTAGAAGCGTGAAGTCATGCCGAGCCAGAGACGACGGCCTTCAACCACGTTATTGGTTTCATCGACAGTGACCTTCTTGTCGAAGATGTTGTAGACGGCCGCGTTGAGCGTAACGTTCTCGCTGAACTCGTAAGAGCCACCGAAGTCGACAGTGGCATAGCCCTTATATTTGCGGGCGATGACTTGGCCTCTGCTGTTATAGGCATAAGGCTCACCGAGGGTGCCGATGCGCAGGCCAGCATTGATTTCGTCGCCGTGATAGTTAGCTGCGGTCCATGCAGTCAGGCCATCGACTGGTGTTTCCCAATCTGCGCGAATGTTTGCCATGTGCTTTGGCGTACGAGCCAGCGGCAGGCCAGCATATTCGCCGGTCTTCTGCTCCGAGTCGGTATAGGTGTAGCTACCGCGAATTTTTATTGTGTCGGTCGCTTCCCAATCTGCCGTCAGTTCTACACCCTGAATTGTCGCTTCATCGATGTTGTAGCTGTAATAGAGGACGTAGTTCGGGTCCTGAGCCCAGCGAAGTGGCTGACCGGTAATCGGATCGTACTGAATGTTGCTGGCGATCTTGTCTTTGAAGTCGGTATAGAAGTAGGTTGCACCGAGACGCAGACCCTGTTGGTTATCCCAGAGCGCACTTGCTTCATAGCTCGTGCTCTTTTCTGGCTGCAGATTTGGATCCCCGATGATGACGCCGCAGTTTCCGGTCGGACCATAGGTACAATTGCCGCCGCCAGTCGTGTAAGCATAACCGGGCGCGATAGTACGAATTTCAGGGGCGCGGAAGCCTGTTGAAATACCGCCCTTAAGTGTCAGCTGATCAGTAGCATGCCAGACTGCATAGCCGCGCGGGCTCCAGTGCGAGCCGTAGATTTCGTGGTGATCCATGCGCAGACCACCGGTTAGCGCAAAGTCTGGGGTGATCCACCATTCATCTTCTGCAAAGAGCGCCCACTGCTTGATCGTGAACTGTTCATCCAGACCAGAGCGACGGCCCGGATTCTGATCCGTCAGGGTGGCGTCAATAAACTGGCCACCCGTAACAAGCGTATGGTTGCCATAAAGCTCGAATGGCGTTGTGAACTTACCATCCAGAGTGGAGTTGCGAATATGTGGCGAACGCAGATTCTCGACAAACTCACCTCTGGCTGTGTTCCAGCTGTAGTTCGTTCTTTGAGCAGTTTCCTGCATGAAAGAGAACTCTGAAGTCGTCGGACCCCAACGGCCGGTATGGCTGATCGACCAGTGATTGCGGTCATTGTAATTATAAGTGTCAAGCGGCGCTGTGCTGCCTGTTGCCACCGGATTGATCGTATTGCCAACAGTCGAGTCGCGACGCAAATTTGCTCTGCCAGCTTCAAACTGAATGTCATGATCAGCGTTGGGTGTAATCGTGACGCGACCGGTGATATCGATATCGCGCTGCTCAGGCGTGCCGCTGATGATGCTATCTTCCTGACGCTTCAGACCACGACCCCAAAGCTGCACACCAACCAGGTTGGGTACGAGAGGCCCAGTCATATAGTAAGAACCCTGAACCGAATTGCCGAACTTCGAGTGCTGCTGCACCGTGGTGTCAAAGCTCAGCGAGCCGCTCCACTTGTCCGAAACCTTCTTGGTGATGACGTTGATGACGCCGCCCATGGCATCGGAACCATAAAGCGATGACATAGGGCCACGGATCACTTCGATGCGCTCAATGGCATTTGCTGGCGGCAGGAAGCTTTGTTCAAAGCCAGAATTGCCGTTGGTGCGGGCATCACGCGTGCTCTGACGCTTTCCGTCAACCAGAATGAGCGTATAGCTGCCCGGCAGACCACGGATGAAGATATCACGTTCTGCTGCTGCCCCCGTCACAGCAACGCCCTGAACATCACGCAAGGCATCGCCAAGATCGCGATAAGAGCCCTTTTCGAGTTCTTCACCCGGTACAACCGAAATGCTCGCTGGAGCATCGGTGATGTTCTGCTCAAAACCTGTCGCAGATACCACGATCTGATTGAGCGTAATGCCGCCGGCAGCATTTGCCTGTTCGGTCGCCTGTGCCTCAGCCTGTTTCTTTTTCGCAGCTTCTTCATCTGCCGTTGTCGCAGTTTGTGCGAAAGAAACAGTCCCACTCAGAATGAGTGCAGTCGAAAGGCATGTACCCGCAAGAATGGCTTTGGCAAAAAGCGATTTGCTGGCCAATTGCCTGTTCTGCGTTCCATTGGCACGCAATCCCCGAAACAAGCTGGTCATAATGTCACCCTTAAAGTTGAGTTTTCAGCTCTCCTTATGTATGGCAATAAGATGACGTCAACGGTCATCTTTTATAACGATTCCAAGTTTCAAAAAACGCAACTGAACGGATGAAGCAGTAATGGCTGGCAAGCGCATAAAATCACAGACAGAGGCGGGAAGTGCCGACGGCGAAAGCCTGAAACTCGGTCAGCTACGTCTGTTGATTGCGCTTGATGCACTTCTTGTGGAAGGAAGTGTCGGAGGTGCCGCCAGGCAAATGGGATTGAGCATGGCCGCCATGAGCCGGCTGCTCGGACAGATACGCGAGAAATTTGACGATCCAATTTTCATTCGTTCTGGTCGCAACATGATCGCCACTCCCAAAGCAGAAGCTTTACGTGGACGCTTGCGCCGCTTGGCAAATGAAGCCGAGACACTGATGAACTTCGATGGCAATGATGCGCCGAAAGCCCATTGCAAAAACAGACAAGGCTGGGTGCGTACAAGTGTTATTGCGGAATCGCCGCCGCTTGGTATTCGCAGAGTCGTGAAGCTTGAAAACCACCCGACGCCGGAACAGCTTGCGGCACAGTTCGCCAATATTCAGGATGAAAATGATCCTGCACGGCGACTGGCTAAATATATCGCGATTACCGGTCGAAAGGTTGGATATACGCGCCCATTGGAAATGCATGAAGCAGAGGATGCCTTTACCACCATATTCGCAGGGGAGGCAGATCCCATGCAAATCAGTGCCTTGCTGCGACTAATTCATTATCGTGGTGAAACAGCCCCCGAGCTTGCAGGCATGGCACAGGCAGCACGCAAATATTGCTCAACAAAGGCAAATATCCGTTTACCCGCACTTGATTGGCCTGCTTATCTCTCACCGAACTCCCATCAGGCTCCGTGGTTCATGCTGGCGGCAATTCTTGTCGCCCGGGCCGGCTATCCAGTAGCGCTTCACGGTAATTGCGGCATGGGCGATCTGTCGGGCAAGCTTGAGTTGGCCGCAGAAGCTCTCAATATGCCGATTGCCGGTTCGCTTTCACTGGCAGAAACTGCTTTGAAAGCGCATGGCATCTGCTTCATGCCAGTGGCGGGGTTTGCACCGCAAGTTCATGCGTTGCTTGCACTCTATCCACTGTTCGATTCACGATCATCCATTAACAGTCTCGCGCATCTGCTCAATCCGATGGGGCTTCCCGCCTCTTTCCTTGGTGTGACGCAGCCCGCCTATCGTGAATTGCATCGCGATGCAGGAGCCTTGCTTGACTGGCCGTCTGTTTCAGTCGTCTCGACAAGCCGCGATGTTGCCGAGCTGGTGCCGCACCATACGCATACGATCCACAGATGGTTCGGCGGTCAGAAATCAGAGCTGACACTGCCAACTCTGTCAAAGGCTGGAACCGAAAAACATGCGAGCCTGACGAGCTTTGAATATTGGCTTGCTGTCTGGTCTGGTGCAGCCATCGATGAGCGCGCTGAACTGACGGTGATCGCTTCAACGGCCATGGCACTGATGACTGTAGTTGCAGCCGATAATCACAGTTATGACGAACTCCACAAAAAGGCTGAAGAGCTTTGGAAGACGCGTCACCAGAACTGATTGCCGATGTTTTGTTTGATGTTTTTATAAGCCCTATCGTTCCGCCGTAGCTCATAATACGCAGCGGGGCGATTTGATGGTCAATCCAATATTCGGTGCAACAGGCACGTCCATTTTTGAATCCATGTCGCGCCTTGCAGCCGAAACTGGATCTATTAATCTCGGGCAGGGGGGTCCTGAAGGCTTTGAGCCTCAGGAGCTCGTTGAAACCGCAATAGAGGCTTTGCGCGATGGCCCGCACCAGTACCCGCCGATGCTTGGGCTTCCATCTCTGCGCAAAGCGGTGGCGGAAAATGCGCACCGATTTCTTGGATTGGACATAGATTGAGAGACAGAGGTTCTTGTTACCTCTGGTGCTACGGAAGCCCTGACGGATATTAATGTTTTGAAAGCCATAGCGCAGGCGCTTGGCCAGAGCAAAGATTTCTTTGCGCAGATTTATGAGCCACACCCATCACAGCTTTTGAAAATAATTCGCTATACAGGTCGCGATGTTGCTGAAAGCGAGCAGGGCGTCGGTGCACATAAGGACGGTGGCTTCGTGACCGTACTGCTTCAGGATGTTGTGCCGGGCTTGGGAGTGCAGCGCGAGGACGATGTCTGGATCGATGCACCGCCAGTGCCGGGTACGTTTGTCATTAATACTGGCGAACTGCTTGAACTGGCGACCAACGGCTTTGTTCGTGCTGACGTTCATGGCGTTGTCGCACCACCCGCTGGAACCGAACGCTTCTCGGTGGCCTTCTTCCTTGGCGCTCGCTATGACGCAACGATCCCTGTGATTGATCTGCCGGACGAACTCAAGATAAAGGAACGTGGCGTAACAGTTGATCCACTCAACACGCTCTTCCGCGAAGTGGGCCAGAACAATCTCAAGAGCCGCCTGCGCTCGCATCCTGATGTTGCACGCGCTCACCATCAGGACTTGTTGGATTCCCCGGAATTCGCCAGCCTGAAATTCGGGTCTGCTTATTAATTAAAACCCATTCCTTGACGGTTGGCTGTAGCCATTTCGTGTAATCCGTCAAGGAACAGGTCCGGGGGTACAAAGGCATCATGTGCCTGTTGCGCCGCTTAGGGTAGCTGGCAAGATTCGCACAAAAAAGCGCCAGATTCCCGGCGCTTTTTCATTTCAATACGGTGGTTCGTTTAGAGCGCATCCCGAAAAGTATGAAACGGTTTTCGGACAAAGATGCGCGTTAAAACAAATATTTAAAGCGCCGATCTGATCCAATCAGATCGAAACGCGCTCTAGCCGCTGATAAGCTTCACTTCCATGAAGTCTTCGAGACCCCATTTTCCGCCTTCGCGGCCGTTGCCCGACTGCTTATATCCACCAAACGGGCTTCCGGGAGCACGCGACGTACCGTTGATCTGGATCATGCCGGCACGGAGCTTTCGCGCAACACGTTTGGCTCGTTCCGGGTTGCCCGTCTGGATATAGGCGGCAAGACCATACGGTGTGTCATTGGCGACTGCGATGGCCTCTTCTTCCGTGTCGAAGGGGATCATCGCCAGCACAGGGCCGAAGATTTCTTCGCGGGCAATGGTCATATCATTATTCACATCGGCAAAGATCGTCGGCTTGACGAAGTCGCCTTCCGAAATGCCCTCCGGACGACCCGTGCCACCGACAATCAGACGCGCTCCTTCATCAATACCCTTCTGAATCAGCGCCTGAACCTTCTCAAACTGGATTGAAGAGGAGAGTGGGCCGATATGTTCGCCGTCCTTGGCCGGATCATCGACTGTGGTCTTGGCAGCTGCCTTTTTGGCGAATTCGACCGCTTTTTCGTAAACCGAACGTTCAACCAGCATACGTGTTGGCGCATTGCAGGACTGGCCGGTATTCTCAAAGCAATGGTTCACACCGCGCTCAATAGCTTTTTCGAGGTCACTGTCAGCGAACACAATGTTTGGCGACTTACCGCCGAGTTCCAGTGAAACGCGCTTGACGGTTGCAGCAGCAGCACGTGAGACAGCAGTGCCAGCCCGGGTTGAGCCGGTGAATGACATCATGTCGATATCCGGATGCTGCGACATCGCTTCGCCTACAACCGGGCCTTCACCGTTGACAAGATTGAACACACCCTTCGGCAAGCCTGCCTCATCGACAAATTCAGCAAAGAGCATGGCTGACATTGGCGCAATTTCAGACGGCTTGAGCACGACTGTACAACCCACCGCGATTGCAGGAATAACTTTGAGCGCGATTTGGTTCATCGGCCAATTCCATGGCGTGATCAGACCGCAAACACCGATCGGTTCACGCACAATGGCTTGATTGGGATGCTTGGGCGAAAGAATTTCTTCAAATTCGAAATTTTCAAAAGCTGTGATGAAAGCTTTGGTATGAGACAGCCCGGCTGCAGCTTGAGATTCACGTGCGAGCTTGATCGGCGCACCCATTTCCTTGGAAATGGCCTGAGCCATTTCTTCAAGGCGGCGCTCGTAAATTTCAACGATACGGCGAATATAGCCGATACGCTCTTCCGCAGGCGTTTCGCTCCAAGAAGGAAACGCCTTGCGAGCGGCAGCTACGGCGAGATCAATGTCAGCAACGGAACCTGCAGAAATGACCGCATAAGGCTTTTCGGTTGCCGGGTTGATGACCTCAATTGCTTTTGCTTCAAGCGGAGAACGCCACGCGCCGTCGATATAGAAATCCGTTTTCTGATCCAGATTTTTCTGAAGCATGATGAAATCCTCCAATGCTTTGAATTTTATCTTAAGGGTGACGAACCACCTGTTTCCCTGGTCGCCGCGCAGACTACCCCCCAGCTATGACGCCGTCAAAACAGAACGATCAATGGAAACATCAATTTTTCTTATTCATTATCGTAAGCTTCAAACTCAATGCCGAGCGTTTCGAGCCCTTCTTCAATATAATCACCCAGCAGTGGAATGCCGAGCAGATATTTGACTTCGCGTCCATTGTGGCGGTCGTTTGCGGTCGAGAGCGCTTCTTCCCATTCTTCGGCACTGAAGTCGCCGCGTCCAACCCAGACCAAGGCCAGCAACTCGACTCTTTCATCTTCATTTAAAGAACGAATTGCGGCCACCAATTCCTTACGCGTCGGATTACCAATGGAGGCGTCTAGGATATCTATATCGCCGTCATCGGAAGCATTCGAGCCGGAGTTTTCATCAACTGCGGGCACCTGAACGTCATACTCACGTGCTTTGGAGATAATGAATTCGAGATTCTCGATATTATTTACCAGCTCGACCATGATGTGCCTCCGTTAATA
The DNA here is from genome assembly GCF_002252505.1 of Brucella grignonensis. Lineage (GTDB taxonomy): Bacteria > Pseudomonadota > Alphaproteobacteria > Rhizobiales > Rhizobiaceae > Brucella > Brucella grignonensis. The sequence continues at coordinate 184,921 of NZ_NNRL01000148.1, forward strand.
TTGTTCATTATTTGCCGAACGCGGGACGATAGGTCTTGTTCCGCATTTCTCTACAGTGCACGCGCAGCACCCTTTCCTGCGGCGCGGCCAGAGAATATGCAGCCTCCAAGGAAGGTTCCTTCCAGCGCATTATACCCATGATAGCCGCCACCTCCAAAGCCTGCTGCTTCTCCTGCGGCATAAAGGCCTGGAACGGGTTCACCCCGCTCGTTAAGAACGGCTGAATTTAGATCGGTATGCAGTCCACCGAGGGTTTTTCGGGTCAGGATATGCAGTTTGACGGCAATCAGCGGACCATTTTTTGGATCGAGCAAAGTGTGAAGCGGCACAGCCCGTGTCAGCCGATCTCCGATATAAGCCCGTGCATTGTGAATGGCTGTAATCTGAGCATCTTTGGAGTAGCGATTGGTAATTTCGCGGTCGCGGGCTTCGATCTGATTTCGGATATGAGCGAGGTTCAGCAGCTTCTGACCCGTCAACTGGTTCATCTTGACGACAAGTTCGTCAAGGTTGGTCGCGGTGACGAAATCCTCGCCATGATCGATGAAAGCCTTAACCGGAGGCGGTGGAGTTTTACCGAGACGGCTTTTGATCAGAAGTTTCCAGTCTTTGCCCGTGAGGTCCGGGTTTTGCTCAGAGCCCGATAGAGAAAACTCCTTGCGAATGATTTTCTCAGTCAGAATGAACCACGAATAGTCGTAGCCCGTTCTCAGGATATGCTTAAGTGTGCCGAGCGTATCGAAGCCGGGCAGATAGGGCGAGGGCAGGCGGTTACCCTCTGCATCGAACCACATCGATGACGGCCCCGGCAGAATGCGAATGCCATGATTGGGCCAGATGGGGTTCCAGTTGCGGAGGCCTTCCGTATAGTGCCACATGCGGTCTCCGTTGACAACATGACCACCTGCTGCAACAGCTATATCTATGCCGCGGCCATCCACATGTGCAGGCACTCCAAGCACCATATTCTCAGGTGGATTGCCAAGCCTGTCGCGTGGCCATGCTTTACGGACACGCTCTGGATCGCCACCGATACCGCCAGACGTTACGATCACACAATCGGCGGACAGTTCAAATTGACCGGCGACGTCACGCGAGGACGATTGTCCGCGCTCGACTGTTGAGGGCACAAGAATATCGCCGCACACCCCGCTTGCCAGTCCGTTGGTCATGACGATTTCATTGACACGATGACGACACTTCAGCGTAAGCAAGCCATTTGAAATAGCTTCTCGCATCAGACGTTCGAAGGGAGCGACCACGCCGGGGCCAGTACCCCATGTCACGTGAAAACGCGGAACGGAATTGCCGTGTCCGTGTGCTTGAGCGCCTCCGCGCTCTGCCCAGCCGACAACGGGAAACCAGCGCATACCAAGACTGTGCAGCCAAGAGCGCATCTCACCGGCCGCAAACTGCAAATAGGCTTCGGCATATTGTTTCGGCCAATAATCTTCCGGACGATCAAATTGCGCCGATCCAAGCCAGTCCTGTCGTGCCAGATCAAGGCTATCCTTTATGCCGAGACGCCGTTGCTCGGGACTATCGACCATGAACAGACCGCCAAGCGACCAGAATGCTTGTCCGCCAAGCGAATTTTCGCCTTCCTGCTCAAGCAGGATGACTTTTCGCCCAGCGCTGGTTAGCTCATGAGCGGCCACAAGCCCCGACAGACCTGATCCAATAATAATCGCATCCGCATTCTTCATACCCGCTTCCTCCCTCAGAAGGAGAGTGGCTTATGGAAATGCCGCTGGCAAGTGCAGTCAGGCTGTCAGGAAAGGCAGAACCCAATCGGCGATCAGCTTGATTGAAAGACCGAAAAGCGTGAGCTGAACCAACAGGAAAAACGGACCATCCGGGATGATGCGAGTGAGCTTTGCTCCGACAAATGTTCCTATGATGGCAGCAGGCAAAAGCCAAAGTCCAAGCGACCAGTCGAGATTGGAGAATTGTTGCAATTGCCAGTAAGGGATCAGCTTAACCGCGTTGACGATCGCAAAAAGGATGGTCGAGGTGCCTGCAAAAACAAGCTTCTCAAGATGCTGCGGCAACACATACATCTGGAATGGCGGGGCGCCCGAATGCGAAACAAAGCTCGTAAGACCAGTGAGAATACCCCAGAATGTTCCGCCCGGAATATCCGCCTTGCGTGCCTGACGTCGATATTTTGCGCCAACCCATACATTGAAGCAGAAGAAGAGGCCGACAAGCCCCACAAGCATTCCAATGAATGTGCTTGAAAGGTGCGAACTGAAAAACCAGCCAAGGCCGATGCCGACAATAGCGGCAGGGGTAAGGATTGCCAGATTTCGTGCTGAAAAATGATGGCGGTAGAGATACAGGCCGAACATGTCGCTGACGACATAGATCGGCAGCAAAAGAGCGGCAGCCGTGACCGGTGAAATAACCAACGCCATCAGTGGCACTGAAAGTGTCCCGACCGAAGGCAATCCGCCTTTCGACAGCCCAACCAGAAAAGCCGCGATAACGGCAACTGTCATAAACAGCGGGGTATGTTCGAGCATTCAGACAGTTACCGTATCTAAATTAACAAAGGGGTTTAGGCTGTATTTCTCAGCTATGCGCCCATTCCCAATAAAGCGAACGTGCGCGCTTGGTAACAGCACCATATTCCAGCTTGCGTTCATCAAAACCGATGATCGGCACAACCTTGCTCATATTGCCGGTCGAGAAGATTTCATCTGCTTCGCGGAAGTCCTGAACGTTGAGTGTCGTTTCGTGGACGCTGACGCCCGCCTGACGCAGAAGCTTGATGACGCGCTGGCGCGTAATGCCATTCAGGAATGTACCGTTTGGAACCGGAGTGAAAACTTCACCACCGCGAACCATAAAGACATTCGAGGTGGCTGTTTCTGCGACATTGCCGAGAACATCGGTAACAAGCGCATTGTGAAAGCCCTTGGCTTTGGCTTCGCGCAACATGCGGCCATTGTTCGGATAAAGGCATGCAGCCTTGGCATTAACCGGCATAACCTCGAGATAAGGACGGCGGAAAGATGTCGTCGTAACAGTAAAACCTTTTGGCTCAACCATAGGAATGGCCTCAAGGCAAAGGGCAAAATCTGTCGATTCAGGAGCGGCGGCAACCGTGCTGGAGTCGCCTTCTTCGGCCCAATACATGGGGCGGATATAGACATCCGTTCCGGGAGAAAATTTCTTCAGGCCTTCGCGTGCCAGTGCTTCGATGTCGTTGCCGCTGAGTGTGGGGGCAAGCTCGAGTGCACGCGCTGAATCGTTTGCGCGGGCTGCATGCAGATCAAGATCCGGTGTAACGCCTTCAAACAGACGCGCGCCATCGAAAACGAGCGAACCGAGCCAGGTCGCGTGCGATGCGGCACCCAGTATACGCACATCACCTTGGAGCCATTCACCCTTATAATAGGTCCACATTGCCCGCTTCTCGGTCATTCTCTTCGTCCTTCATCAATCTCGTTGTCGTGCCAAATCCCGCGCAAAACGCCTTCAGATTACTGATGCAATTGCCGGTAAAAGCGTGGGCGGGATATAAACGTAAGCTGTTATAGCACGTCACTCAAAACTGAAAACCTGTTTCAGGTCTGATGCAGACGCAGAATATTCAATCCTGCGAGAGCATCGGCTTATTTTTCCTCGGCCAGAGCAGGCGATGGATCAGATGTGGCAACAGCTGCCGGCCCCTCCACACCACGCTGACGTTCGCGTACGAAAGTGAATAGGCCTGAAATCGTGATCAAGATGATGCCAATCAGCATAGGCAGATCGATATGGTCGTGGAAGATGAAGTAGCCAAACAGGATGGCCCAGAGCATCTGGCTATATTGTGGTGACGCAATCGCACTTGCAGGTGCGCGTTGCGCTGCAAGCATCAGCAGAATGTTGGCCAGCGCTGCGAGCAGGCCGTAGCCCGCAAGATAGCCCCATTGAATGGCGGAAGGTGTCTGATAGCTGGGAATCATCAATGCGCCGCAGATGAGGATCGGTCCGATGAGACCGGCCGTATAAAGCGAAATACGCTTCTCTTTTTTACCCATGGCACGGAAGATTATGATGCTGAACGCGCCGCCCAAACCGCCGCCGAGAGCACCCAAATGCCCAATAGATAGCTCGCGGAAGCCGGGGCGCAGAACAACCAGCACGCCGATGAATCCGATAATAACCGCCGACCATCGACGCCAGCCAACCTGCTCCTTGAGAAAAATCACCGAGAGTATCGTAACGAATGCCGGTAGCAGGAAGATAAGCGCAAAAGCTTCGGCCATGGAAAGATGCGTGAAGGCCACGACACTGCCAATCACACCCATTGCGGCGGTGAGCGTGCGAAGTAACCAGAGTTTTATATTTGTGGTTCGAAACATATCGAGCCACTGATCTTCGGGTTTCTTGGTAAAGGGGATGGCCAACAATCCCAGAACAGCACCATAAAAGGCGACTTCATAGGGCGACAGGGTGCCGTCGAGAAACTTGACGCAGGCGTCGCTTACAGCGAATGCAGCATAGGACGCAAACGCGAGGAAAATACCGTAAAGCATAATGGTGTCCGCAATGGGCTAGAGATAATCTCCTCCGCGGACCGGATTAATCGATTAAAGCCGGTTTGGCAAAAGACAATTTGATAAAAACTCAAAATAATGACCGGCCGCTATCCCCTATGACATAGGCGATTGAGACGTTTTCAAGAAGACGAGCTCCAGCGAAAACGCATGCCTCATTTGCAATCATATCCGTGGTGTAATTTTGTGCAAAAGACTATTTAACAAGCATCCAACGAGGAGAAAACAAATGAACATTCGTCAGAAATTCCAGCAGTACGTTTCCCGCCGTCGCGCAATGCGTGAACTCGGTGCAATGGACGATCATCTTCTTGCCGATATCGGCGTTTCGCGTTCGCAGATCCAGAGCGCAGTTTTCGGTAAGTAATCACTGATGGCGCGGCTGATAATTAATCGCCCCGAAAGTGAAACTGAAATAAAATAGCAAAGCGTCGGTGCTCCAGTCCCGGCGCTTTTGTTTTTCTATGTATATTGTAATTTTATTCTATCGACGGTTCATTTTAAACGCCCTGCAGATTTCGCGACAGATCCGTGGCCTGCAAATAGCGATCGAATTATTCGCACCACACGACGCCCTCTCCAATGAGACAAAACGGTATTCAATTTGGGATTCCTGCCACTTGAGTGGAGGGAGGCTGGAGGAGTATTGATACGCGGGCGGGGGCTGGTGATGAAGATGGGTATATGAATAGTTACTACTGCTAATTTACCTGTCTTCATTGCCACAATTTTACTGAGACTTTCATGGCAGAACATTACTTTTACTTGTTAATGTGAAGCATATTTCGTTTTGTCTTATTTGATGTCAGGCATTGGTTCAGACTGATTATATGCCTTGCGTGTCGGGTGGTCACACGGTTATGTGGCTGCTCGACGGCACAAGGACCTGATCATGCTCAATCTCATCATAAATGGAATTTTGATCGGCTTAGGCGCGACGATCGTTATGGATATCTGGGCATTGGTTCTTGCGCAGTTTCCAGGGCAATCTCGTCCGAATTGGGGGCTCGTCGGTCGCTGGTTCTGGCATTTACGAGACGGCCAGATATTTCACGATGATATCGCAGCATCAAAACCCTACGCCCATGAGATTGCATTGGGCTGGATCGGTCATTATGCGGTTGGTATTCTCTACGGCATCATCTTTGCGCTTTATGGCGGCGCAGCGTGGTTTGCGAATCCAATATTTCTCCCCGCCTGGATATTCGGTATCCTCACCGTGGCAGCGGGCTGGTTTTTATTGCAACCGGGCTTGGGAATCGGCTGGGCAGCATCGCGTTTGCCAAATGCCAGAAATGTCCGTATTCTCAATCTCGTCGCCCATACATTTTTTGCCTTCGGCATGTATGGTACCGGCGTTCTCCTGAAAACAGTAGCTTAATCATATAGATAGTTTTGGGTGCTGTAACTTGGACAGCTACCATTTTTGAAGCACTTTCAAAAATTAGAGCCTGAATAGGTGGCTGGCGCGCTTCCAAAAGTCAGTCCAAACTAAATCACGTTAATAAACAGGCATTCTTGCGGCAGAACTGTGTTTTTGATCGCGTTGGGTGTATGGGGAACAAATCCGCTCGCGCAAAATGCGGCTGCGGCTAACAAATACGGCAATCGCAATAGATTGCACCGATTTTAACAGCTGATCGCAAGCAATTGCTCTCGGCTGATCATTGGTGCCTTTGAATGCGAGCTTTTGCCCTGGAGGGACCATGCTGGAAAAGCTGTTCAAATTGCAGGAACATGGCACATCGGTGAGAACGGAAGTCATCGCTGGCGTGACGACCTTCCTGACGATGTCTTACATTATCTTCGTCAATCCTGATATTCTGTCCACAACAGGTATGGATCGCAACGCAGTCTTCGTTGCTACATGTCTTGCGGCAGCATTGGGTTCGATTGTCATGGCGCTCGTCGCCAATTGGCCGATTGGCATGGCGCCGGGTATGGGCCTGAATGCCTTCTTCGCCTTTACGGTTGTCGGCGCTATGGGTTTCTCATGGCAACAGGCGCTTGGCGCGGTCTTCATTTCCGGCATCATCTTCCTGTTTCTCACGGTAACAGGTATCCGGCGTTGGCTGGTCGAGGGTATTCCGCATTCATTGCGCAGCGCAATTGCTGCCGGTATCGGTATGTTCCTTGCCCTGATCGGACTCAAGAACGCAGGCGTCGTCGTTGACAATCCGGCAACGCTCGTAGGTCTTGGTGACTTGCGTGAGTTTGGTCCTCTGCTTGCAATCGCCGGCTTCTTCATTATTGCAGCTCTTGATGCACTCAAGGTTCGCGGTGCGATCCTGATCGGTATCCTTGTTGTAACCATTGCATCGATTTCGCTGGGTATTACCCAGTTTGGCGGCGTGTTCTCTGCTCCTCCGAGCCTTGCACCAACTTTCCTGCAGCTTGACATCATGGGTGCGCTGCACACCGGTATCCTGCATGTAATCCTGGTTTTCGTGCTGGTTGAAGTGTTTGATGCGACCGGTACGCTGATCGGCGTTGCCAAGCGTGGCGGCCTGATTGAACCGGGTAAGCCAAATCGTCTTGGTAAAGCTCTGTTTGCAGACAGCACCGCAATTCTGGGTGGCTCGCTGCTCGGTACCTCGTCGACGACAGCCTATGTCGAAAGTGCTTCCGGCGTTCAGGCTGGCGGCCGCACAGGTCTGACGGCGCTTGTTGTGGCTCTGTTGTTCCTTGCTGCACTCTTTATTTCGCCTCTGGCTGGCTCCGTACCTGCCTATGCAACAGCACCAGCGCTCGTTTACGTCGCTTGTTTGATGATGCGTGAACTGTCCGAAATCAAGTGGGACGAAATCACGGAAGCTGCACCCGCCGCTCTTACGGCGCTGTCCATTCCGTTCACCTACTCGATTGCAAACGGTCTGGCTTTCGGCTTCATCAGCTATGTTGTCCTGAAGGCTGTAACCGGCAAGGCTCGTGAGGTGCACCTTGCGACCTGGATCGTGGCGGCACTGTTTGTGATCCGCTTCGCATTCTTCCCAGAATAACAACAAACGCCGGGGCAATACCCCGGCGTTTTTCTTTGTGCTTTATCTGGCCTGCCTTATTTGGGAGTTGAGGTTATGACACCGGAAGATTTGAAATTGCTCGAGAAGCTTTTTGATGTCATCGAACAAGACATCATTCCCCTGACGGAGCAGGGCGTTGCAAATGGCAACAAGGTTTTTGGAGCAGCACTTCTCCGCAAATCGGATTTGTCTCTGGTCCTTGCTGAAACCAACAATGAAACCGAGAATCCGATGTGGCATGGTGAAGTGCATACGTTGAAGCGTTTTTATGAGATGCCTGAGCAGGGACGTCCAGACACAAAAGACATGGTTTTTCTGTCGACACATGAACCGTGCTCAATGTGCTTGTCAGCTATTACTTGGACCGGTTTCGACAATTTCTATTATCTGTTCAGTCATGAAGATTCCCGCGATGCGTTTTCAATCCCGCATGACCTGAAAATACTCAAGGAGGTCTTCACACTGGAGCCGGGTGGCTATAACCGCGACAATAGTTTCTGGCACAGCCATTCGATCCCCAAAATGGTGGATTCTCTGCCGGAGCCCGATCGTTCTCGTTTTGAGAAGCGGCTTGATGCAATTCGCGCCAAATATGATGCAATGTCCGGCGCATACCAATCTTCAAAAGACGGAAACGCTATTCCTTTGAACTAGAGCATTTCCTGTTTTGTTTGAATCATTGGAAATGTTCTATCTCTTTGTTTTTTCGCATTATCCGACGCAAAAACGCTTCGCACTTTTGCTGGAAATGCTCCAATACAAAGGCTGCATATCAATAACGATATGCAGCCTTTTCAATTTTAGATTTTGTCGAGCAGATTGCGCTTCTGCAGGTTCTGCATCAGCGCACGAATGCCAAACGTCCATTCAGCGCAATTATCAGTGCGATCCACCCAATTGACCAGACGCCCGAGCTTCGGTGTCGAAATCTCCACCTTATCGCCAATTTCATGGGTAAAGCCTTGGCCTACGCCGCGACGGTCTTTGACTGGCGCAAACATGGTGCCGAGAAAAAGAACAGCGCCATCCGGATATTGATGATTGCGGTTCATCATCTGTCCAGCAAGGTTTTCCGGATCGCGGCTGATTGCTTCCATTGGGCTTTCGCCGGTCATCTCAAAGCCGTCAGTGCCGTTGACTTTCAGCGAAAGCTTGAGCTTGCGCAGAACGTCCATGGTAAAGTCGCCGTCAAACAGGCGAATAAACGGGCCTATGGCACAAGACGCGTTGTTGTCCTTGGCCTTGCCGAGCAGCAGGGCAGAACGTCCTTCGACGTCACGCAGATTGACATCATTGCCGAGTGTCGCCCCGACGATACGGCCATCAGAAGCAACAGCCAGAACGACTTCCGGTTCTGGATTATTCCACTGAGAGATTGGCAGAATACCAACGGTCGCACCGCAACCGACTGCGGACATTGGTTGCGACTTTGTGAAAATTTCGGCGTCCGGGCCGATGCCCACTTCCAGATATTGCGACCAGAGACCCATTTCCTGAAGCAGCGCTTTAACCTGTGCCGCTTTTTCCGAGCCCGCTGCAACACCGCGCAAGCTGTCGCCGATCACCGGGGCCAGACGGTCGCGCACTTCGCGTGCACGACTTGGATCGCCCTTGGCCTGTTCTTCGATGACACGTTCCAGCATACTGTCAGCGAAGGTCACGCCAGCTGCCTTGATCGACTGGAGATCAATCGGTGCAAGCAATTCGCCCTTTTCGCCGGACAGATAGTCGTCCAGCGCGCCGAGATCAGCAAATCGGCCAGCATCTTTCAACTCGCTAACCAGTTCATGACGCTCCAGAAGACCCGATACGGTCGCGGAAAGGTTGGAGAGATTATGTACACGCCCGTTTACAACCAACACCGGGCAGGGCCCGCTTTCGGCCTTCGACCACAGACGCCCAATAAGCACTGCCGAAGCGCTGTCTTCAGGCAAAATAATGGACGAGTTTAGAGTATGCTTGTCTTGCACGGATATTCCTCCCGGTTCGTTCAGTTCAAGATGTGAATGATTGGATTTTCTGGATAGAGGCGTGACGTTCACATCAAATGCAGCCACATGAAATACGGGCACATCAAATGCGGGCCGCGTTTGGCCCGCTGAAAGCGGCACAATCTAACTCCTCCAAGACTATGTTGTTGGGTTGTCTGATAACTATATATCTAATGATTGAAAACTCTTTTATGCATCAATTGGCGGAATTGGGATGAAATACCCTCCCACGCAGCGGATGGAGTTCTTGACCGCTATACAGGTAGTATTAGTGCGGAATATGGTTGACTCGGGAGGATTTCGAGAAGCGTCTTGATCCTGATGCGATCATGATCCCCGGATGCCAGCTTTCGCTTGACTTGGGCAAAGACTGACGACAAATCAGTGATAGAGGACATGCAGGGAGGAGCAAGCAGTGTTCGGTGAAATCAGACGCAATGAGCAACTGCCCGCCCGTATCGCTTCCGAGATTGTACGCCAGATTACAGAAGGTAGTTTTTTGCCGGGGCACAAATTGCCCACCGAGCACAATCTGGCACAGAGCTTTGGCGTCAGTCGTTCGGTCATCCGCGAAGCAATTGCTCAGCTGCGCAATGAGGGACTGATCGAAACCCGGCAGGGCGTCGGAGCTTTTGTCACCGAGCCAGATCGTCGTCATGCCATCCGCATCGAGCCAGAGACGCTTGCCGACCGTAATCATTTCCAGAGCCTGTTCCAATTGCGTATGGCTTTGGAAATTGAAGCAGCAGGCCTTGCAGCCGTGCATCATACAGCTGAAGACATGCGCAAACTTGATGAAGCCATGGCTGAGATGAACGGGACAGAGAAATGGACGGATGAGGGTATCTCTGCCGATCTGACGTTTCACCGCGCTCTTGCAGCTGCAACGCATAACGAATATTTTCCACTCGTTTTAGGCTTCATCGCAGAGCGGATAAATCAGGCAATCCGGGCGGCGCGAGCACGTGCCGTGCTTGAAGAGATCGTCGAAATCACCATCGCTGAACACACCGCTATTCGAGACGCGATAGCACTGCGCGATCCTTTGAAGGCGCGCGAAGTCATGCGGCACCACGTCGTGAGTGCAGCAAGTCGCGTTAATCTCCAACTTGAAATATTCTAAGGAAAATGAACTTGCATATCATCGTAATGGGGGTTTCAGGCTCAGGAAAGTCAACGGTTGGAGAGAAGTTGGCCGCAGCCCTTAATCTGCCTTTTCTTGAGGGCGACAGTCTGCATCCCAAAGCCAATGTCGACAAGATGGCCTCCGGCATTCCGCTGCAGGATGAGGATCGCTGGCCTTGGCTCGATAAGATTGGCGAACGACTGGCAACGGTAGAAAGCGGTATAATCGTCTCCTGTTCATCGCTGAAAAAGAGCTATCGCGACCGCTTGCGCAATGCATCACGTGGCCCACTGTTGTTCGTGTTCCTCGATGGAAGCTTCGATGTGTTGTATGAGCATATGGGCCACCGTACCGGGCATTTTATGCCGGTGACAATGCTTGAAAGCCAGCTTGCGACATTGGAAAGCCCTGTCGGCGAGCCTTTTGTATTTCGCGCCGATGTTGCTGATCCAATTGAGAAAATTGTTGCTGCAAGTCTCAACTGGGTTCAGGTAACAGCGCAGGCAGACAATCTACTTTAACGGCCAGAAGAACATAAGCGCTGGAACAGTCGCAAATGCGATGATGATCGATAGCGGCAGTCCAAGCCTCGGATAATCACTGAATTTGTAGCCGCCTGGCCCCATCACAAGCGTATTACACTGGTGCCCGATTGGTGTGAGAAAATCGCAACCCGCGCCAATTGCTACTGCCATCAGGAAGGCTTCGGGTCTAAATCCAAGGCCCGAAGCAAAACTTGTGGCAATTGGTGCCATCACCAGCACGGTTGCCGCATTGTTGAGAAACGGCGTGACCATCATGGCCGTGACCAGAATAAGCGCCAGTGCGCCAGCTGGCGGCAAATGATGACCGATACTCGCCAATCCCTCCGCAATAAGCTCTGTACCGCCCGTGCTACGCAGGGCGTCGGATACAGGTATCAGTGCCGCCAGCATCACTAGAATAGGTCCGTCAATTTCATCATAGACTTCGTTGATCGGAATAACTTTGAAGAGCAACATGGCAACCGCCGCCGCGAAGAACGCAACGGCGACAGGAACGAGACTGAGTGCTGTCGCGCCGATTGCTGCAATCAGGATTGCCAATGGGATCAAACCGCGTCTCACACTACCGAGCATGAGTTTGCGCCGTGCGAGCGGCAACAGCTCAAACTCCGGCAGATAAGCCGAGAGAGCAGCCTGCCGTCCTTGTAACACGATCACATCACCGAAACCGAGTATGACTTCGCTCAAGCGTTCTGTAATGCGTTCGCCGGGACGACTGACGGCAAGCAAATTGACCTCATAGCGCGAATAGAGGTCAAGTCGCTGGGCAGTAAGTCCGACAAGTCGCGAGTTCTTTCCAATTACAGCTTCCACAACTTCAATATCTGTCGAACCACTTGTGTTGGAAGGATTACGGTTTTCGCTTAAAGTTAACTTGCCCGAATTGACGACGAGGTCGAGTGCTTTCGGATCGCCTTCAAGCAACACCACGTCGCCCTCAGCAAGAACCGTATCGGGCAGGGGTGTCATCCGCTGATTCCTACGGATGATTGCTGTCACCATGGCCTCGCCTTCGGCAGGCTTGATGAGATCGGTAATACGTTTGCCGACCATAGGCGAGTTTTTCAGAATGCGCGCTTCCGAAGCGTAGTTTTTGATCTTGATTGCTTCATCGAGTGATACGCTCTCTCGCGTTCGCTGGGGCACAAGCCAATAAAAAGTAACGAGATAAATCAACCCAACAACTGCCAGAACCGCACCAACCGGCGTGAAGTCAAACATGGTGAAGGGTTCACCAACCATCTCACCACGAATGCGCGAAACCACAATGTTGGGCGAAGTGCCCACCTGTGTCATCAAGCCACCGAGCAACGCACCGAATGCCATCGGCATCAGGAATGTTGATGGGGAAACGTTCGAACGGCGTGCAAACTGAAATGCGACGGGGATCATGATTGCCAGGGCACCCACATTTTTTACGAATGCGGATAGAACCGTGACGATCGCCACAAGAACTGCGAGTTGTAAACGAACGCTGTTCATCTCGGGAAGAAAGCGCTGCACCGCCTCCTGCATAAGGCCTGAACGCGCAACGCCAGCACTAACGATGAGTGCACTACCAACGATGATGACGATATCGTCACTGAACCCCGTAAACGCTTTATCGAAGGGTACAACCCCAACGCCAACAGCTAGCAACAGTGAGCAAAGAGCCACTATATCGTAGCGAAACTTGCCCCAGATAAATGCCCCCATCATGAGAATAATCACGGCGAAGGACAGTATCTGCTGGTGGGTCATCCTATGCGCTTACCTCGAAAAGAGAAAAATATTCTTTTGTGTAGCGCATAACAAAGAAAACGAAAACGGATAATTAAATCGAATTCTTATATATCGGGCGCTCAGAATTCTGAACGCCCGATAGTGAAATTAGTTGCCTGCGCGACGTCCGTCGGCGCCAAAAATATGAACGTCCTTTGCAGACGCACCGATCTTTACAACTTCATCGACCGAGTGTTCCGAACGACCCTGAACGCGGAAGATCAGCGGCTTGCCATCCGTGAGTGAGCTATGGATATAGCTTTCAGCACCGACAAGCTCGATCGCTTCGATACGAACTTCGGCATTGAAGCCATCCGCTTCCGGTTCGCCAGTTTCTATGATGCGAATGTCTTCCGGACGCACGCCGAAGGTATATTTGTCAGAAGGAAGTGCCACTGCCTTTCCCGGCTGCCAGACATTCTTCCCGCCGTTTTCAAACAGGTTCATAGATGGAGAACCGATGAAAGTTGCAACGAAGGTCGAGGCTGGCTTTTCATAAAGTTCGATCGGCGTACCAACCTGTTCGATATTACCAGCGTTGAGAACGACAAGACGGTCTGCCATGGTCATGGCTTCCATCTGGTCGTGGGTCACGTAAACACTTGTGGTGCCAAGCGAACGCTGGAGGCGCTTGATTTCAACGCGCATCTGCACACGCAGTTTTGCATCAAGGTTCGACAGTGGCTCATCGAAAAGGAAGGCCGCCGGTTCGCGCACGATAGCGCGACCCATGGCAACGCGCTGACGCTGACCGCCCGAAAGCTGGCGTGGCTTGCGATCAAGGAACTGTTCGATTTCGAGTGCCTTCGCCGCTTTGGCGATACGGCGTTCGATTTCGTCCTTCGGTGTTTTGCGGTTCTTCAGGCCATAGGCAAGATTGTCGCGCACGGACATATGCGGGTAGAGCGCATAGTTCTGAAACACCATTGCGATGTCGCGTTCTGCTGGTTCCACATCGTTGACGACGCGGTCGCCAATGGCAATCGTGCCAGAGCTGATGCCTTCAAGGCCTGCGATCATGCGCAGGAGTGTTGACTTGCCGCAGCCAGAAGGGCCGACGAGGACGACGAATTCACCGTCCTTGATCTCCAGCGAAACGCCTTTGATGACTTCAATGCCGCCGCCATAGCACTTGCGGACATTATCAAGAATGATCTTGCTCATTATTTTTCCGTTTCAACGAGACCTTTGACGAACCAGCGCTGCATCAATACCACCACAAGGATAGGTGGTATGATAGCCAGAATGGCCGTTACCATGACGTAGTTCCAAGGTGTGGAAGCATCGGCGAAATCGACCATACGGCGCAGACCGATAATGATCGTGTTCATTTTCGCATCATTGGTGACGAGCAGTGGCCACAGATACTGGGTCCAGCCATAAATGAAGAGAATGACGAAGAGGGCAGCGATATTCGTCTTCGACAGCGGTAGCAGAATGTCACGCATGAAGCGAAACGGGCCTGCATTGTCAATGCGTGCAGCTTCAACCAACTCTCCCGGAATGGTGAGGAAGAACTGACGGAAGAGGAACGTCGCTGTCGCTGATGCCATAAGTGGTAATGTGAGGCCCGCATAAGTGTCGATCAAACCGAGATCTACGATGACCTTATAGGTCGGCAGGATACGCACTTCGACCGGCAGCATCAGGGTGACGAAGATCATCCAGAAGAAGAACATGCGGAACGGAAAGCGGAAAAACACAATCGCAAAAGCCGACATGAAGGAAATGATGATCTTGCCGACTGCGATCAACATCGCAACCACGAAGGAGTTCCACAGAAGCCGTTCGAGGCTGACGCCGACCACACGCTCGACGCCACCGAAAATGGCGTCGCCATAGTTCTCCATCATGTGCCCGCCGGGAACAAGCTGGATTGGCGGGCGAATGATATCGCCGGAGGTCAACGTCGAAGCAACGAAGGTATAGTAAATCGGAAAGGCAACAACGATGATCCCGATGATCAGGATCAAGTGGCCTAACAGATTTGAGATTGGGCGTTTTTCAATCATGGTCGCCTCACTCAAGAATAATGCACGCGCTTCTCAATGAAGCGGAACTGGAATGCGGTCAGGGCGATCACGATAATCATCAGAATAACCGACTGCGCCGAAGAGGAGCCGAGGTTAAGATTGACGAAGCCGTCGTTATAAACCTTGTAGACCAGGGTTTCAGTGGCTTTGGCAGGGCCGCCGCCGGTTACCGCATGAATAATGCCGAATGTGTCGAAGAAGGCGTAAACCGTGTTGACCACCAGCAGGAAGAACGTGGTTGGCGCCAATAGCGGGAACACGATCGACCAGAAACGCCGCGCGCCGCGTGCACCATCAATGGCAGCAGCTTCGATCAAGGATTTAGGGATTGCCTGAAGGCCTGCAACAAAGAACAGGAAGTTATAGGAAATCTGTTTCCAGGCTGCGGCACCCACGATCATCGCCATTGCCTGATTGCCATTCAGCAGTGGATCCCATGCAAAACCTGCGCTGCGCAACATATAGGCCAGCGTGCCCATGGCAGGGTTGAACATGAATAGCCACAACATACCAGCAACCGCGGGCGCTACGGCATAAGGCCATATCAGCAGGGTACGGTAGAATGTTTTGCCGCGAATGACACGGTCAGCGGCCGTTGCAAGCAACAAAGCTGCGCCCATCGCCACAAAAGCGGTCAGAAGATTGAAGACAATCGTGACCTGCACAGAATGCAGATAGTTGGGATCAGCCAGAACGGTCGTGAAATTGGCGAACCCAACAAATGTAGACTTCAATCCAAATGCGTCTTCACGCATGAAGGACTGGTAAATTGCCTGACTTGCCGGCCAGAAGAAGAAGATCACAGTCAATATGATCTGCGGGGCCAGCAGGAAATAGGGTAAGATCTTGTTTGGAAACGTGACTTTCTGCACGGGAAGTTTCCTTGCGGATAGCAATGCCGCCAACCCCTTTTAAGGGCAGGCGGCATGCTTTAGTTCATCAGATTATTGTGCTGCTGCAATCGCTGCGTTTGCGCGTTTTACGGCATTATCAAGCGCAGTCTTTGCATCCTGCTTACCACCGAGCATGGCTTCGAATTCCTCATTGAGAATATCGCGAACCTGCGGCAGATTGACGAGGCGAACACCCTTGGAGTTTTCAGTTGGAGCCTTGCCCATCATCTGAAGGATTGGTGTTTCACGGCCCGGATTCTTTTCATAGAAGTCCGAGTTCTTCGTTGCTTCATAAGCAGCCATGGTCACAGGCAGATAGCCGGACTTTTCATGCAGCTTCTGCTGAATTTTGGTCTGTGAAAGGAAGTTGAAGAACTGCGCAATGCCTTTGTACTGGTCATCGCTGAGGCCAGCAAAAACCCAAAGGCTGGCACCACCCGGAATGGTGTTCTGTGGGCCATGGCCTTCATAGTAAGGAAGCTGGCCAATGCCGTAATTCATGCCCGACTTGACGACATCGCCAAGGCCGCCCGAAGATTCCGTCAGCATCGCGCATTCGCCGGAAGTGAAAAGCTGTTTTGCTTCAGACGTACGGCCGCCGTAACGGAAGGTGCCATCCTTGGCGAGATCAGCAATTGCCTGGAAGTGCTCAACGAAAAGCGGTTCGTTGATTTTGAGTTCAACATTGGTGCCGCCGAGGCCGTTTTCATTGGTGCCGTAGGAAACATTGTTCCAGGCAGAGAAGTTCTCAGTCTGAATCCATGTGAGCCAGGTCGAAGTAAAGCCACAGGCAGATGCGCCGCTTGACTTGATCTTTTTGGCTGCTTCAAACACTTCCGGCCAGGTCTTTGGCGGATTGTTTTCATCAAGGCCAGCCTTCTTGAAAGCGTCCTTGTTATAATAAAGGATTGGCGAAGACGAATTGTATGGGAACGACAGCATGGTGCCGTCCGGCTTCGAATAATAAGCAACAATGCCTGGCAGATACTGTGATTTGTCGAATTTGAAGCCGCCCTTTTCGAGCACTTCAGCCGCAGGCACGACAGCACCTTCAGCTGCCATCATGACACCGCTGCCGGCATCGAAAACCTGAATGATTGCTGGCGGCTGTTTCGAACGGAATGCAGCGATGCCCGCATTCAATGTTTCAGGGTAGCTACCCTTATAGACCGGAACGATCTTGTATTCGCTCTGGCTTTCATTGAACTCTTTGGAAAGCTCATTGACCATTTCGTTGTTGGCACCGGTCATACCGTGCCACCAGCTAAGCTCCGTCTGTGCGAAAGCCTGCGAACCAATGGTGAGGGCGAGGGCGCCAGTCAGCGCCGAAGTCGTGATCAGACGGGTAAGCATATTTCCTCCTCGGGAATGAGATTGCGTTAACATCAAGAGCGGAATCCTCTGCTCAGGGTGCCGGAACCTGCATTATTGTTATTACACTTATATGACCCAATTTCATTGGATCAACTTCCAGATCGCTATAATAGAATAAAACCGAAAATGTTAATGGTTGAAAGGAAAAAAAACGAAAATTAATCTATAATATTGGGGAGAAGATGTGGATAGTTTTTCAAACTATCGCTTTGCCTTAGCAACAACAGCTCTTGACAATTTAGCCGCCTTACAAATCGCCTTTTCATTTGTCTCATGTTTCGCGAAACTGAGCAGCCTTCCTGCTCTTATTATAAGTGCGATATAAAATTCAGTAAACTCAGGGGCTTGCATGACCGCAAGAATCTCAATTATGTGGTTGCTAACCTTTGAGGGTTGCTAATGAGGGCGCTCAACACATAGCCAATCCTTACAAAGCATACATTAGAGCGGCCTTAGTGCGCCCATTCGGACGCACAAAGGCCGCTCTAAATTATAAAATCTACGGGTCGTCCTTTCCAAAAATCGAATCCGATTTTTGGGCGATGCCGCAGAGTAATTGCATATATGGAGCAGGCTACTGTTCCGAAAACCGCATGACGGAGTTTTTATGCCCATTCGCGCTGACTGGAATGCAGCCTCGTTGTCTGCAAAATTTTATTCCAGAATCTGGGGCAAGAATGAACCTGGTGGCGTTATTATCGGGTTCGATCTGCAAGGCGTTAAGTTTGCCTATGCAGGTGGTTTGGAAAGTCTCGCGACAGGTGTTCCTTTCACAGCCAACACTGTTGTCCGCTACGCATCTATAACCAAGCATATCTTCTGTACCATGGCATTGCGTCATGCAGATGTGATCGACCTCAACGATAGACTTGGCGACCATCTGCCAGAGTTGCAAAGTCCCTTGGCCGATGTTTCTGTCGGTCGCGCGCTTGATATGACGTCGGGTTTGCCGGATGTGCGCGAATGCCTGACACTGCTGGGATTGTCCGTTTATACACATACCGATGCGGAAAGCCTATTGGAATTTCTTTCGACGTTGAACCGGCTGAACTTCAATGCGGGTAGCGAAATCTCCTATTCCAACACGGGCTATCGGCTCGTTGAAGCAGCGTTTGAACGCAAAGGTTTGTTTTTTAAGGATTTTGTTAAATCTGAGATTAGCGATTTGCTCGACATATCCATTGAAGTTCCGGATATTTGGGGCGACCCTGTCAAAGGACTCGCGCCGGGCTATTGGAGGTCTGGAGACAGATGGCAGGAAAGCGCAGCTGGCCTTCAACTCTCAGCATCAGGAAGTCTGACAGGTAGCGGAATGGCGCTCACAAAATGGGCGCAGGCTCTCCTTGAAGACAAGGAGCAGTTTAACGGTCTGCTTTCACGCCTTTCAACTGAACGCTTCCTCAATGACGGACGGCCAACCGGTTACGGTCTTGGTTTGCGCTGGAATGAAATTGGTGGCACGCGCTTCATTGGTCATGGTGGATCGCATCCGGGGTATAAAAGCTATTTTCTGCTTGATCCCACGGAGAAAACCGGAATCATAGTTGTGAGCAATCGCGAAGACGCTGATACTTACAAAATAGCGCGCGACTGTATGGCAGCACTCAATGAATTGGATCTGCCTGATGCCAACTGTACCATTCCGGACGGAATATATGTCACAGAAACAGGGCCGTTCTGGATTGAGATGCGCGAAGGCGTTGCTAACTATTTCGGTGCTGAAGATCGTCTCTACGATATAGGCGAAGGCTGGTTCTCTTCTCTATCTCCGTCATCACCAATGACGTTGCGCTGGACCGGCGATGCGTTGCAAGGCGAAATCGGCCATGTCGGGCGCGAATTGAAATCTGTAACCGCTCGCCCCGCAGGCAAAGAGTTTGATGGCCGCTGGACCGCACCACTTTATGGTGCCTCCTTTACCATCGACAATGGCCATATCATTATGGGAATTGGCCCGACGCGACAGATCATGCCATTGGAAGATCTCGGAAATGGCAGAGCGCTGTTCACATTGCGCGATGGGCCGTGGAACAAGCGCATCTGTATCCATATGCTCGATGAAGATCGTCTCGAACTGGTACTTAACCGCAGCCGCATGATTGAATATCAGCGTTGAACAAGCTTCATTAGAGTGCGTTTCGATCTGATTGGATCAGATCGGCGCTCTAAATATTTGTTTTAACGCGCATCTTTGTCCGAAAACCGTTTCATACTTTTCGGGATGCGCTCTAGGCCGTGGTGACGATTTCACTTTTGCAGCGGTATGAGGGAAAATCGTTCAGCTTTAGGAGTAAAACCGAAGGTGGAGTATTCTCCATTGAGGTTTTACGACGACAAGATGGGCGATTTTCACCATATCCCTCAAGGGACGCGGCGGATTTCCCCTCTGGCTTTGTCGAAGTTCGCTCAAGGAGGAATAACTCCTCATCGCTCACTTCTCCTCGCCAGCGTCAAAATCCCGCTCGCGCCGCTGATAAGTTAAATCGTCACCACGGCCTAAAGCATTTCCAGCAAAAGTGGATGCCGGTTTTGCATTGGACAATGCATAAAAACAAATAGTTACAGCGGTTCCAACGATTCAGTCTTAACTGGAGCCGCTGTATGGTATTTTCGGGAAATTGATTCCGAAAATAATTTGAATGGAGTGAGCCAATGCTTGAACAGATGATCGATCAAGGGGCCGGTCGTGAACCCGCCGACATCGTGCTGAAAGGTGGCCGCTTCTTTGATCTTGTAACCGGTGAACTGGTTGAAAGCGACATTGCGATCAGCGGTGATCGCATCGTGGGCACCTTTGGGCACTATCAGGGTAAACAGGAAATAGATATTTCGGGACGCATCATCGTACCAGGTTTTATCGATACGCATTTACATATTGAATCCTCGCATATCACGCCGCATGAATTCGACCGTTGTGTATTGCCACAGGGTGTTACCACTGTCGTCTGCGATCCGCATGAAATTGCGAATGTGCTGGGCGCGGAAGGCCTGCAATATTTCCTCGATAGTTCGCTTGAAACCATCATGGATATTCGCGTTCAGCTCTCGAGCTGCGTGCCTGCAACACATATGGAGACCTCTGGCGCTGAACTTCTGATCAACGATCTGCTGCCTTTTGCCGATCATCCCAAGGTCATAGGACTGGCCGAGTTCATGAACTTTCCAGGCGTTCTCTCCAAAGCCCCCGAGTGCATGGCGAAACTCAAAGCATTTCAGGGACGTCATATCGATGGTCACGCACCGCTTCTGCGCGGGCTTGATCTGAATGGCTATATCGCTGCCGGAATTCGCACTGAACACGAGGCGACAAGTGCTGAGGAAGCGCTTGAGAAGATGCGTAAGGGTATGCATGTGCTTGTGCGTGAAGGCTCAGTGTCCAAAGACCTGCATGCTTTGATGCCGATTATTACCGAGCGCCATTCGCAGTTTCTCGCGCTCTGCACGGATGATCGAAATCCTCTAGACATCGCTGATCAGGGACATCTTGATTATCTCATCCGCACGGCAATTGCCGGAGGCGTTGAGCCGCTTGCTATCTATCGCGCAGCCAGTGTTTCAGCAGCACGTGCATTTGGCATGTTTGATCGCGGACTGGTCGCACCGGGACAACGCGCTGATCTCGTGATCGTTGACAGCCTTGAAGGTTGTCATGCCGAAATCGTACTTTCGGCGGGCAGGGTGGTTTCAGAAAAACTGTTTTCAGGTCGCAATCCGGTTGCAGAAGTTGGACGCAACAGTGTGAAAGCGCCAACAGTCAGCGCGTCAAACTTCAGGTCGCAATCCAATAGCGGCAAGACGCGTGCAATTGGCATTGTTCCAGGCAAAATCATCACCGAAAGCCTCGAGTTTGACCTGAAGGTGGGACCACATGGCGTTGAGCCCGATCTTGAGCGCGACGTTGTCAAAATCGCAGTCGTCGAGCGGCATGGAAAAAATGGCAATATCGCCACAGGTTTCGTCCATGGCTTTGGTTTGAAAGCGGGGGCTATCGCCTCGACTGTCAGCCACGACAGCCACAATATCTGCGTTGTCGGCGTCTCGGATGAAGACATTGCAGCCGCCGCCAACCGCTTGGGTGAAATTGAAGGTGGATTTGTCGTTGTGCGCGACGGCAAAGTGCTCGCAGAAATGCCCTTGCCGATTGCCGGACTGATGAGCATTGAACCTTATGAAACAGTCCGAGAGCAGCTTCGCGAGCTTCGCCATGCAGCCGAAGAGCTTGGCTCAGTTCTTGAAGAACCATTCCTTCAGCTGGCTTTTGTTGCGTTGCCAGTTATCCCACATCTGAAGATCACAGATCGCGGACTAGTCGATGTCGATAAATTCGAGTTTGTTGGAAACTAATAAAATCAGCGATCAATTCGCGTCGAAAGAATGATCGAAGACATGGTGCGCTCAACACCTTCGAGCGCACCGATTTTATCGAGCACGATATCCAGTTCCTGAATCGATGGCGCTTCGACCACCACAATCATATCGAAATGACCGCTGACCGAGTGCAACGTGCGCACAGCCATGATGCCACGCAATGCGGCTTCAACCTTTGGTGCAAATTTCGGCAGCGCTGTCACCAGCACATGCGCACGCACCAGATCACGTTCAAATTCCGGAGCGATTCGAACGGTATAGCCTTCGATTACGCCCCGCTTTTCCAGCTTTTCCAACCTGCTTTGTACGGTCGTGCGTGACACGCCGAGCCTTCTTGCAAGGTCGGCTGTGGAGGCGCGGGCGTTTTCACGCAACAGGGCAATGAGGGCGAGGTCAGCATTTGTCGTCATAATGCATATTAAATACGTCATATTGTACAAACAAACAACGTGAAATCGTCAGTTTAAATGCTTCTTTTCGCCGAAAATTGTGAGATCCTTTATCCATCGAAATTGCATTACCCAACTTGCCTTATCAAAGGGGAATAGACATGAAAGAGATCGTTGTTGTAGGCGCGGGCAAAATCGGCGCGACCATTGCCGATCTTCTGGCTTCGACTGGTGATTACGCTGTAACGGTTGTTGACCGTTCGCAGGCTCAGCTCGATGCGCTGGACACGGGTGCGGAAGTCAAGACGCAGGCCCTTGACATTGCTGATGCCAAGGCACTTGAAGCTGTTTTGACAGGTAAGTTTGCAGTTCTGAGCGCTGCACCTTTCCAGCTGACCACGCTCATTGCAGAAGCCGCAGCCAAGACCGGCGTTCATTACCTCGACCTTACCGAAGACGTTGCCAGCACCAAGCGCGTCATGGAACTCGCACAGGATGCAAAGACTGCGTTCATTCCACAGTGCGGTCTGGCTCCAGGCTTCATCTCGATCGTTGCTTACGATCTCGCAAAGCGCTTCGACACGCTCGAAAACGTGCGTATGCGCGTTGGCGCCCTGCCAGAATTCCCGTCCAATGCTCTGAACTACAACCTCACCTGGAGCACTGACGGCCTGATCAACGAATATATCGAGCCATGCGAAGCCATCGTAAACGGCAAGCTGACCAAGGTTCCAGCGCTCGAAGAACGCGAAGAATTCTCGCTCGACGGCGTGACCTACGAAGCATTCAACACGTCGGGCGGCCTCGGCACGCTTTGCGATACGCTCGAAGGCAAGGTTCGCACACTTAACTACCGCACGATCCGTTATCCGGGACACGTTGCGCTCATGAAGGCGCTGCTCAACGATCTTGGTCTTCGTCATCGCCGTGAAGTGCTCAAGGACATTTTCGAAAATGCTCTGCCAAGCACATTGCAGGACGTTATCGTGATCTTCGTAACCGTTTCCGGCACCAAGAACGGTCGTCTGGTTCAAGAAACTTATGCGAACAAGGTTTATGCCAATCAGGTTGGCAAAATCGTTCGTTCGGGTATTCAGATCACGACTGCTTCGGCGATTTGCGCTGTGCTTGACATGCTGGCCAAGGGCGAAATTGCACAGAAGGGTTTTGTTCGTCAGGAAGACATCACGCTTGATGCATTCCTCGCAAACCGCTTCGGCAAAGCCTATGCTCAGGAAGATCACGCGACTCGTCTCGTTGCCTGAAAGCACCATTAAGGCACATCAGACCTGTTGCGTTTAATACGCAACGGGTCATTTTGCGTTCAGTCAATGACATCAAAGTTGTAATTGAATTTGTTTGGCTGTGCGGGCAGGCCAAACTGAGAGCTTAAAAAAGCCCGCGACTAAGAAGTGGAATAGGGAAGCGATGTTTAAAACAATTTTGCTGGCCGGACTGGCCTCTGTCGTTCTTGCCTTGCCTGGGCAGGCAAAGGAATGGAAAGAAATCCGTATTGCCAGTGAAGGCGCCTATCCGCCCTTCAACTTCATGTCGCCAAGCGGCAAGCTTGAAGGCTTCGACATTGATATTGCCAATGCGCTTTGCGAAGCCATGGAAGCCAAGTGCGAGATCGTTTCCAATGACTGGGATGGCATGATCCCGGGCCTGCAGGCCAATAAGTTCGATGCCGTTATTGCTTCGATGGCAATCACACCAGAGCGTGAAAAGCAGGTTGCTTTTTCGGATCGCTATTACACGACGCCACTGGCAGTCGTGGTTCCTAAAGACACCGACATTACCTCGCTTGAGCCTTCTGCATTCGACGGCAAGACTGTAGGCGCGCAAGCCGGCACCACGCAAGGTAACTATGCAGACGATGTTTATGGCAAGGCTGGCGCAGATGTGAAGCTGTATCCAACGGCTGACGAAGCAAATGCCGATCTCGAAAACGGCCGCATTGACGCTATCGCAGCTGACAAGTTCCTCGCCGCTGATTGGCTGAAGAAGCAGGGCGCTGATTGCTGCAAGTTCCTGGGCGATATCCCAGGTTCTGAAACCAAGATTTCTATTGCCATGCGTCAGGGTGACGATGATCTGCGTGAACAATTCAACGCAGCGATCAAAAAGATCCGTGACAACGGCACTTATGAGACAATCCGCAAGAAGTATTTCGACTTCGACATCTATTGATAAAATTATCGGACGCCGCTCAATCTTTAACTTGAAACAAGCGGCGTCCGGTGCTTCATTCGATTCATAATATTGCGGGCGGGCAACCTGCAAAACAGAACCATAACAACGGTCAAGGGGAATATTATGCTGAAATCAATCCTGTTCGCAGGCGTCGCTTCCATTATCGCCGCACTTCCAGCGCAGGCGAAAGAGTGGAAGGAAATCAAGATTGCGACGGAAGGTGCTTATCCTCCGTTCAATTTCGTTGCGGCTGATGGTTCTTTGCAGGGGTTGGACGTTGATATTGCGAATGCGCTTTGCAAGGCGATGGAAGCCAAGTGCACGATCGTCGCCAATGATTGGGACGGTATGATTCCGGGCCTTCAGGCCAACAAATTTGATGCCGTCATTGCGTCGATGAGCGTGACTGAAGAGCGTCAGAAACAAGTATCTTTCACCAACAAATATTATTCGACACCGCTTTCGGTTGCCGTTCCTAAAGACAGCAAGATTACTGCGCTCGACGCAGAAGCCTTCAAGGGTAAATCAATCGGCGCACAGGGATCAACCACGCAGGCGACCTATGCCGAAGATGTTTACGGTAAAGCCGGTGCCGATGTGAAACTTTATCCGACCGCAGATGAAGCCAATGCCGATCTCAAAAGTGGGCGCCTTGATGCCGTCATTTCGGATAAGTTCCCAATTTCCGATTGGATTAAGGGCGACGGCGGTGAGTGCTGCAAACTGATTGGCGATGTGCCAGGTACGCAGACTGACACAGCTATTGCTGTGCGTAAGGACGACAACGATCTGCGTGAGCAGTTCAACGCCGCGATCAAGAAAATTCGCGAGGACGGCACCTATGCAACTGTGGTGAAGAAATATTTCGATTTCGATATTTATTGATCGAAGATAAGTTACTTGTAAAAAGTTTCACTCTTTGATGTATGCAAGAGCGCGCTGGCACATCGTCAGCGCGCTCTTTCGTGTGATGGGATTGGCGGGAATACCATGCAGCAACAAGATGTCATCGTTCTGGGGGCGGGTATCGTCGGAGTTTCCGCAGCGCTGCATCTGCAAGCGCGCGGTCGTTCGGTTGTTCTGGTTGATCGAGGCGAACCGGGGCAGGGCACGAGCTATGGTAATGCTGGTCTTATCGAACGTTCCAGCGTTATTCCGTATTCATTCCCTCAAGGCTTTGGCACACTTCTACGCTATGGCCTTAATCGCCGTTCCGACGTGCGCTATGATCCATTCTATGTGTCGCGCATCGCGCCCTGGCTGTTCCAATACTGGCGTGAATCCTCACCAGAACGGCTAAAAATTGCAACAAATGCAATGCTGCCGCTTATTGAAGCGAGTGTTCGCGAACATGATCTGCTGATCACCCAAGCTGGTTGTGAAAGGCTTGTTCGTTCGCAGGGCTGGATCGAGGTGTTCCGCAATGAGTCAGCATTCAATGCGGCCATGCAACGCCTCCCTCAATTGCAACCCTATAATCTCGCCTATGACGTGCTTGATTCCAATACGCTAAGGCAGAGGGAAACGACCCTTGGTGCGGTTGCCGGCGGCATTCATTGGCTTGACCCCAAGACGATCGTCAATCCCGGTGGTCTCGTGCAAGCCTATGCCGATCTTTTCCGGCAAAACGGTGGAACTTTCGTAAATGGTGATGCGGCCTCACTCGTTGAAGCCGGAAATGGTTGGCAGGTGACCACTCAACAAGGTCCGATCTCTGCACGCGATGTTGTGGTGGCTCTTGGTCCTCAGTCCGGTCTGATTTTCAAGAATTTCGGTTATGCAATTCCGCTTGGTATCAAGCGTGGACATCACATGCATTTTGAAATGCAGGATGGTGCTCGGCTCGGTCATACACTGGTCGACGAGGAAGCCGGTTATGTACTTGCACCAATGGTGCAGGGAGTGCGCCTTTCGACAGGCATCGAGTTCGCTTCGCCCGATGCGCCTGCTAATTTTATTCAGCTTAATCGAGCAGAAAAGGTTGCTCGCCGCCTTTTACCGCAACTGGGTAATGCTGTGGAAGCGAAACCTTGGCTCGGGTTACGTCCTTGTCTGCCAGACATGCGTCCAGTGATCGGGCCAGCACCACGCCATAAGGGGCTGTGGTTTGATTTCGGTCATGCCCATCATGGTTTGACGCTTGGACCGGCCAGCGGCCGCTTGCTTGCTGAAATGATGACAGGCGAGAAGACATTTACCGATCCTGCACCTTATTCAGCAAAACGTTTCCTATAAGCGGCTTCAAATATTAGCGAGCGGCCTTGTCAGCGGCAGTGTCGCGGGGGTATCAATTCCGCATCCGTCCAATCCGCGTTCTGCGGCCAAACTGATCCGGAAAAATCTCGTGAAAATGAAAACTTTGGGCCGTACAGGCCTCAATGTAACTGAAATCTGCCTTGGCACCATGACATGGGGCGTGCAGAATACTGAAAACGACGCCCACGAACAGCTCGATTATGCCGTCGATGCCGGTGTCAACTTCATCGACACTGCTGAAGGTTATGCCATTCCGATGAGTCCGGAAAGTTACGGTAAGACCGAAACCTATATTGGTAACTGGTTCAAAAAATCCGGCAAACGCGACCGCGTCATCCTTGCCAGCAAAATTGCAGGTGGTGGACGTCAGGAATGGATACGCGGAGGCGCTAAGCCAAGTCGTGCAAGTGTCGCCGATGCGGTGAATGACAGCCTGAAACGTCTTCAGACAGATTATATTGATCTTTACCAGATTCACTGGCCATCACGTCCGCATTACCATTTCGGTCAGGGTTGGAGTTTTGATCCATCCAAAGTTGACCCAAAGGCCGAAACGGTGCAGATTCACGACGTTCTTCTCGGCCTTGAAGATGCGGTTCGCGCTGGCAAAATCCGTCATGTCGGCCTTTCTAACGAAACTGCCTGGGGCACGATGCAGTGGCTGAAAATCGCTGAAGAACACAAGCTGCCGCGTATGGTGTCAATCCAGAATGAATATGGCTTGCTACAGCGTCAGTTTGATTTCGATTTGGCCGAAGTATCCTTGTTCGAAGACGTTGGTTTGCTCGCTTACTCAACGCTTGCTGCTGGCGTTCTGACCGGAAAATATCTTGGCGGAAAGATTCCTGAAGGCTCGCGCGCTTCCGTCACCGATGGTGGCCTTTGGCGCGATAATTCTTACTCGGAGCCCGCCATTCGCGCTTACATCGATGTGGCGAAGAAGCACGGTCTCAATATCGCACAGATGGCAATCGCTTTCTCGCTGACGCGCCCCTTCATGAACTCGGTCATTATCGGTGCGACATCGGTTGAACAGCTCAAGATCGATATCACTGCGAGCGAGGTAAAGCTTTCAGACGAAGTTCTGGCAGACATTGAAAAGGTCTACCGCACCTATCCGCGTCCACTTTAGAGCGCATCCAGAAAAGTGTGAAACGGTTTTCGGACAAAGACGCGCGTTAAAACAAATGTTTAGAGCGCTGATCTGATCCAATCAAATCGAAACGCGCTCTAATTAAAAAAGCCAGCTGCATATGTTGTGGCTGGCTCAGCCTTTAAGATAAATCTCGTGTTTTACATGCCAATCATCGATTGGTGTATCGCTTGATGAGCTCACGATCACCAGACGGTCAAACCGCAGTTTTCGCCCTGAAAGCTCTTTGGCGAAGCGTTGCATTTCGGTTTGCTTGAGCGCTGAATCGTCAACACCATAGGCCAGCGAGACATGAGGCATAAAGCTCTGCAAGCTGGCTTCACTGGATATTTCAAGTGAATCTTGTTTAAGACACATCAAGGCTGGAGCTTTTTCCAACGCTGCATAAAACGAACGGAAATACGCCTCGCTTCCTGTCACATCTTCGATTGCCAGTTCCAGCGGTTGGCGTCCAATCGCAAGACTCATCACCTGTGGCAGAAGTTCTTCCGCTGAACAATTCATGTCTGGCACAAGCGTTGCATGCGGCTCGAACGCTGGCGAATGGAAATGTTTGCTTAAATCCCGGACAATGTCTTCGAGAAAGATAAGATCATCATGCGCAGGGCTCAGCCAAATGGAATGATCGGACATTCAGGTTTTGCTTCCGTTAGCGGTATTATCGGTTTTAAGGGGCCGCACGCTGCCGCGCAGGATAAGCGGAGTGTCGATCATCACCATTTGTGGCGGTGCATTGGGCGCACTCTGCCGCTCATCGAGCAGACGGACAATTTCGGCTGACAGGCGCTCGGCATTCTGATCAAACGTTGTGAGCCTATAGGCACCCCAACGTGCTTCGGTGACATTGTCGAAGCCAATCACTGAAAGATCGTCTGGTATAGAGAGATTGAAAACGTCGCGCGCGCAATCAATCAGCCCGAACGCCATCAGGTCGTTGACGCAAAAAACGGCTTCAACGCGGTCACGCTCACTGAGGAGGAGTGATGCCGCAGCAAAGCCACCATCATAATCAGTCAATTCCCCCCGTTGAACGCTGACGTCCAGACCAAGGCTTTTTGCGCGAGCGATATAGGCTTCTTCGCGTTCCAGCAGATTAGGGCTACGAACATTCGATGTCACAAGTCCCAATCGTTTCATGCCGCGCGCTACGAACACGTCGACCGCCGTTTCTGCCGCTTGCCGGTTATTGATCCGGATATGATCCGGACCATCTTCATTGCGACCGACAACAATCAGCGTATGTCCGTTACGTTGAGCTAGTTCGACAAAGGATGACGAAGGCATACCAGACAGAACAACTGTCGCCTCCGCTCGATAACGGAGAAGCGTTTGGTGCGCGGCTGAAAGGTTTTCGCCGTGCTGGCCCGTTGGGATCAATACCGGAACGCTGCCACGCGCTGTCAGCCTGCGTGAAAGCGCTGCAATCTGACGCGAGCGGAAGGGGCTCGCCGGATCAGCCGCAATCATACCAACAATACGGCTGCGCTTGGCCAACAGACCACGCGCAAGATCATTGACCTGATAACCCAGTTTTTCGGCTGCTTTCAGCACCTTTTCGCGCGTGGAAGGCGACACACTGGCACCGGGCGTAAAAGTTCTGGACACGGCAGAACGAGATACGCCAGCTTCGACCGCGACTTCATGAGCGCTGATAAAACGCGGCAGATGTTCTGAAAGCTCATCCTGAAGGCGATCATTATCTGCCATTGTTATCGACCTACTTTGGAAAGCACATCAGCTCTCAGGAAACGTTCAACCACGAACATGAAGGCAATTGAAGGCACCAGCAAGATCAGCGCGCTGATCGACGCGATCTGATAATTGCCGCCAGAACTTGCTGTATAAAGCATGAGCGGTAATGTTGTAATGTCAGGTGCCCCCACAAAATACGTTCCCGTGAACTCATCAAGTGATTCAAGGAACACAAAAATTGCGCTGGCAAGCAGGCCGGGGGCAGCGATTGGCAATGTGATGTGGAAGAATGTTTTCATGGCAGACGCCCCCATTGAGCGTGCTGCTTCTTCCAACTCCCGATCAATCGCTGAGAAGGCAGCAGTTGCAATCCATACCGCATAGACGAGACCGTGGGTCACATGCACCAGAACCACGCCTGTAATCGTGCCATTCAATCGCAGAGAATAGAACATCTGCGCGATATTGACGTAGATTGGCAGGTTTGGGAATGCCTGCGGAATCAACAAGATGAGCAGAACGAGCCCGCGAAACGGAAGCTTCAATCGTGCCAGCGCATAGCCTGCCGGAATAGCAAGACCGAGCGAGACGACCACCGTCAGGCTTGCGATAACCACACTTGTTCCGAGCGAGGAAAGCGCATTGCCACGCGCTGAAAACACATTCGCCCAGAAGGAAAAGCCATACTGAATGGGTAGGGTATGCGGAAAATACCAGCGTTCTGCAACTGCCCAAAGAAGCAGATTGGCGAGCGGCCCGAAGATTGCGAAGGCCAATAGACCAAGTACGATGCCGCGCGGGATCCAGCGCCAGTCAAATACATTGCTCATTAGCCATGCTCCTTCATGGTTTGTCTGAGATAAATCCATGCAACCAGACTGGTCATCAGGAGCGAGATGGTGCCGAGCGCATTGGCAACGCCGTAATCGCCATAAGCATTAATGCGGAATGCCATATTAGCGGTGATCATGGTTGGAGATTGGGCGTTGATCATGAGCGGTACGGAAAGCACAGACATCATGGTTACGAAACTGAGGATCAGGCCTACCAGCAGCGTTGGGCGCACTTGCGGAAGTACGATTTCGATTAGAATGCGCAGGCGTCCTGCACCGAGATTGCGCGCCGATTCAATCGTGCTGCGATCAATCGATGCCATAGCACCAGCCAGTAGCAATGTGACGAAGGGCGTCTGTTTCCAGACGAACGCGATCACGATGCCGCGCCAGTCGAGAAAGCTCATAGCTTGAAGTGGTGTCAGAACGCCGCTTTCGATCAATAGGCTGTTCATCAGACCATTCTTGGCAAGAAAGGTGCGCAAGATCTGGCCAACGACAATGAAAGGAATGAATAGCGGCCAGCGATAGAGCCAGCGTAGAACCGTAACTGCACGTTGATTGGAGCCGAGCGTCAAATATCCGCCAATAGCGATGGAAAAAAGCGCAATCAGTGCAGAGGAGAGGGTGACAATCACAACCGTGAACAGCATATCGCTTGAATAAAGTTCGAATGCCTTTGTGAAATTGCCGAAACCCCAGTCTTCGCCAACATGAAATGCACCGGTTATCGAGCCAAACAGCGGCACGATGAACAGAAACAGCACGATGGCCAATGCTGGAGCAACCAGCAGAAAACCCGTCATTCTCTGCGACATGGATATTCCCCGAATTTTTGAATTATCGACCGGATGCGTATTAGAGCGTTTCCTACTTTGATTGAATCAGGAGAAACGCTCTAAGCATTTGTTTTATCGCATTTACCTCACGCAAAACCGCTTCGCACTTTTGCTGGAAATGCGCTCACGCACCCCGCCTATGCCTTTATTAGTTGCCGACCTGACGCTCGTAAGCTTCCAGGATCGCGGTGTTGTATGGTGCAATCGGGAAAGGCTTGCCATATTTGGCCAGATCTTCCGGCGAAATGTCGGTGAAAAGCTTGTTCCACGTATCGGCATCAAGTTCTGCCTTGACGTGATCGGCATCAATGCCTGGATACCAGTTGAAGCGCTTCACGATGCCTTCGGCCTGAACCTTTGGGCTGGTTGCCAGTGCCACGAATTTTTCAGCCAGTTCCTTGTTGGCGCTCTTTTCAGGAATGACGTAATGCATCGGCTGACCCGGCATACCCGGCGAAGGCAGCACAAGCTTCATTTCTGGCGGAAGCTGACCATTGGCCTTCCACGAATAGAACATATCGACCCAGACCGGGCCCATAGCAATTTCACCACGGCTCAGCATGTCGAGCGTACCGGCATTGCCCGGCGTCAGCGTTGCATTGGTGGTGAAATCCTTGAGCGATGCAAAAGCCTTATCCCAGTTCTTGGCTTCGCCTTCTTCAAACGGGCCTTTCATAAGTTTGTCGGCATCGCCGCCATAGGCATAAATCCAGCCCATCACGAAGCTCACGCCTGATGCGCCGCCCTTGATACCGTTATAGCCGAACTGCTTCGGGTTTTCCTTGGCCCATGTAACCAGCTCGTCATAGCTTTTCGGCGGATTAGCAACGAGCGCAGGATTATAGGCAAGCGCGGTCTGGCTGTTGAACATTGGCATGACATAGCCATCAACATCCGTACCAAGCGCCATCTTGGCGTTACCGCGCGTTACGAGCTTGCCGCTGTCGATCTTGCTGCGATAGTTTTCGAGAAACTTCTTTTGGACCATTGGGCCGGCAAATTTTTCATGGACAACGGCAACGTCGGCGTCCCACTTTTCAACGCCAGCCTTGGATTGTGCTTCAAAGCGCTCGAGAATTTTTTGCGAACCAGCATCGCCCGGTCCCGTGCCGACAACGCGAACCGTCGTGCCGGGATTTTCCTTCTCGAACAATGGGCCGAGATATTCGTTCACATAATCGACCATGTTCTGGTCGCCTGCGGTCAGAACGGTCAGTTCATTGGCTGCCGCGGGCGACGCCGTCAGACCAAGGACGAGAGCTGTTTTCAGGATCGTCTTCATCGAATAGTTCCTGCTTCTTTGATCCGCTTAGCGGAAGATTTCGACGGTTGGATATTGGATATCCGGTGAGGTGTGATCGGGAATTTTGTGCGGCTGCGGGCAGTTTAAGGCCCGCAATCCTGTGGTGAGCAGTAGGCACTGCTAAGATCGATTTTCGGCGCAGTTTCATCGCAATGCACACCTGTGCATCTTCAAGCTTCCTGCCGAATTGATCGATCAAATCACTTGTCGAACAGAAATAGAGCCTGTTCGGGAATGCGAATTTCTACCTGTGAGCCGGGTTCGTGACTTTCCGGGGCATCGACCAGAAGATGCCTGCCGCCTACGCTAATCATGTGTCGCCAAAGGCCGCCCGGATAGCTGGTCTGATCGACGGTTCCGGACAGAATGAGTTCCGGCGTTGTGGCGGAATTGGGCGACCCGGGTGCGGTGAGCTTTGCCGCTTCACTGCGAAAGCGTGCTTTAGCAATACCGTCAGACAAATTGCGACGCCCCGCCGGAATTGTACTCGCCTTGTTATATGTTCCGGCGGCAATCTCGATACGGTCAGCTTTGACTGTAACGGGCAGCTCAATAAGGTTTTCAGCCCCCATGAATGCCGCTACAAAATCAGAAGCCGGGTGATTGTAGACTTCTTCGGGTGCGCCAGCTTGCGCCACTTCACCATTATTCAGGATCACGATGCGATCAGCCATGACCATGGCTTCTTCGCGATCATGGGTCACATGAACCGCGGTAATGCCAAGGCGACGCTGTAGGGCGCTGATCTCATGACGAACCGACAGGCGAATACGTGCATCAAGATTGGAAAGCGGTTCATCGAGCAACAAGATATCGGGTTCAATAGCCAGTGCGCGTCCAAGTGCAACACGCTGGCGCTGGCCACCGGATAGTGCAGCCGGCTTACGATCAAGAAGGGCGTCAAGTCCCAGAAGACGCGCAACTTCCTGAACTTTTTGCCGGATTGTATCTTTTGCAGTTCCGCGAATGCGTAATCCATAACCAATGTTCTGGGCAACCGTCATGTGTGGCCAGAGCGCATAGGACTGGAAAACCAGAGCCATGCCGCGTTTGTCTGGTGGAAGGCGAGTGACATCTTTACCACCGACGCGGATCGCGCCATCGCTTGGTGTGTTGAAACCTGCAATTGCACGCAGCAAAGTGGTCTTGCCGCAGCCCGATGAGCCAAGCAGCGCCACAAACTCCCCCTTCTTGACCGAAAGGTCTACACCTTTAAGAATCTCATTATTGCCATAACGGACGCGTGCATCCGCTACCTCCAAAAACGCAGGCATATGCGTATCCTCCCCAGGATCGACGGCCGGTTTTATTTTTTCTGCACAGCCGTGCAATCTGGATTGAAGCATTTTTATTTTACCTCGACAAGCAACAAATTGAATTGCGCTGGAAAATCGTGAGCAGCATTTACTGGCCGCCTGTTGATATGGCTATCTAACGAGGTTTTATAACAGTGGTATGACTAGAGATGCGCAGCTGTGCAAAAAACGTGGACAGCGTTGCAAAGCTATCCACGCTGCACGCAAGCTGCTCCAATACATTGGGCATGTCTCTCAAAAGTGGAAACCAGTTTTGGGATAAAGACATGCGTTGTGCTTTAGAGCGCGTTTCGATCTGATTGGATCAGATCGACGCTCTAAATATTTGTTTTAACGCGCATCTTTGCCCGAAAGCCGTTTCACACTTTTCGGGATGCGCTCTAAGACAACCTACAGGTTATTTATTCAGGCCGTTTCGGTCTCATGCTGTGCTTCTGTTCGCGCTGTGCGCCATGATGAGAACAGGAACGCTACAATGAAAATTACAGTCATCAGCAGTACGATTGTCGGAGCAGGGGCGCTGTCGATGAAGAACGACAGATAGACGCCCATGAAAGACGAAACGACCGCTACAATCACTGCGACAATCATCATACTGCTGAACCTACGGGTGAGCAGAAAGGCGATTGCGCCGGGCGCTATGAGCAGTGAGATGGCGAGAATGATGCCGACTGCTTTCAGGACACCGACAATGGTCAGCGAAATCAAGCAGAGAAGCCCATAATGCAGAAGCCTTACCGGCAATCCAACTGCACGCGCTTGCGCCGGATCGAATGCATGAAGCAGAAAATCGCGCCATTTGACGATGAGAACGCCGGCCGTCACCGCAGCGATGACTGCGGTCTCGACAAGATCACCTGTGTTGATACCTAGAATATCACCGAATAGAATGTGATCGAGGTGCACATTTGCACGTACCGATACGTAAAGCACGAGACCCAGCCCGAACATGCCGGAGAAAACAATGCCCATCACTGTGTCTTGCTTGATCCGGCTGTTTTCCTTGAGAAATCCGGTCGCAAGAGCACAGATCATGCCTGCAATGAAAGCACCGATGCCAAAGGGCAGCCCCACCATATAGGCAATGACGACGCCCGGCAGAACGGCATGACTGATAGCATCGCCCATCAGTGACCAGCCTTTAAGCACCAGAAAGCAGGAGAGCAGGGCGGTTGGTATGGCAATCAGCACCGAAGCGATCAGCGCATAGACCATGAAATCGAACTGAAATGGCATCAAAAGCATGTCAGGAAAACTCATGGCTGCGCCTCCCGTAATGCGCTTGCCGCACGTCTTCTGGCTGCCAGCATTCCATGTTTGGGTGCGAGAAAGAACACAGTCAGGAAGACCAGTGTTTGCAATACGACAATGATCCCGCCGGTGGCGCCGTCCATGAAATAGCTGACATAGGCACCGATAAAGCTCGTCAGCGCGCCGATAATGACTGCAATCCATAGAAGTCGAGAGAAACGGTCCGTCAGAAGATAAGCTGTCGCGCCTGGTGTTACGACCATGCAGATCACCAGAAACGCGCCCACCGTTTGCATTGCAGCAACCGTCGAGGCCGAAAGCAGCGTAAAGAACATAATTTTCAGTGCGGTTGGTTTTAGGCCGATCGAGCGCGCATGGCTTTCGTCAAAAAAGACCACCATCAGGTCTTTCCATTTCAACAGCAGCAATGCAAGCGAGACAAAGCCGATGATCGCCAGTTGCAGGATATCGCCTGGTGTGATCGCGAGGATATTACCAAGCACGATTGTCTGAATGCTGATCGAGGTTGGCCGTAATGAAATCATGAAAAGGCCAAGCCCAAAGAAGGCCGTAAAAATCAGCCCGATGATCGCATCTTCCTTGAGCTTCGTGCGCTGATTGAGAAACAGCATGGCCGCAGCAGCCAGTCCACCAGAGAAGAATGCGCCAATGGAAAAGGGCAGGCCCAGCATATAGGCGCCAGCAACGCCCGGAACGATGGAATGGGAGAGGGCATCACCAATCAGCGACCAGCCTTTAAGCATCAGATAGGCAGAGAGAAACGCGCAGACACCACCGACAAGGGCAGAAACCCACATCGCGTTGATCATATAGCCATATTGAAATGGTTCGAGCAGAAGGGCCATCAATCGTGTCCCTTTGTGTTTTGCTCATAGAGAACGAAAGGCCGTTCATCATCGGTGATTACGCCGACAGCTGAGCGATTATGTTTGGTCGCCTCATCCAAAACCAGATGACGCAGAACGCCGCCAAACGTCTTTTCCAGATTGGCTTGCGTAAAAATCTCTTCTGTCGGGCCGTAGGCGAGCACTGTGTTCTTGACCAGAACCGTGCGATCACAGAATTCCGGCACACTGCCAAGATTGTGTGTCGAAACCAACATCACACGCCCTTCGTCACGAAGTCCGCGCAGGAGGGTGACGATTGCTTCTTCCGTCTTCACATCTACGCCGGTGAACGGCTCATCAAGCAGGATTATGCGGCCGTCCTGCGCAAGTGCACGTGCAAGAAACACGCGCTTCTTTTGCCCCCCGGAGAGTTCACCGATCTGACGCTTGCGATATTCGAGCATGTTGACACGGCTCAATGCCTTATCGACCGCTTCGTGATCAGCACGGCGGGGAATCCGCATCATACCCATATGGCCATAACGTCCCATCATGACGACGTCCTCGACCAGAACAGGAAAGTTCCAGTCAACTTCTTCACTTTGTGGCACGTAAGCGACAAGGTTTTTCTTGAGCGCTTCTTTAACCGGCAAGCCAAGGATTGTGATCTCACCTTTGGCAAGATGTACAAAGCCCATGATGGCTTTGAATAGTGTCGATTTGCCTGAACCGTTCACACCTACAAGTGCTGTAATCGTTCCAGTCGGGATATTGAACGTCGCATTGCGCAGGGCTGTGTGCCCGTTGCGATAGGTTACAGTCGCATCTTTCACGTTCAAACCGTTTGCCGCGCTTTGTTCAAGCGCGGTGAGATTTTCGGTGTGATGACTGATCGGGACGTTCATTGTTTGAGGCCCTTTGCAATGGTGCTCGAGGTGACTTTCAGAAGGTCAAGATAGGTTGGCACGGGGCCGTCGGCTTCTGAGAGAGAATCGACATAAAGAACGCCGCCATATTTCGCCCCAGTTTCACGCGCGACTTGCTCTGCAGGAGCGGCAGAGACCGTGCTTTCCGAGAACACCGCAGTAATGCCGTTCTCCCGCACGGCATCAATCACCTTGCGAACCTGCTGCGGCGTGCCTTGCTGATCAGCATTGATTGGCCAGAGATATAGTTCTTTCAGGTTGAAATCTCGTGCGAGATAAGAGAACGCACCTTCACTCGTTACCAACCAGCGCTTGTCTGCCGGAATTGAATCAAGTTCAACATGAATCGGATCAATCGCAGCCTTGATCTGCGCTTTGTAATTTTCTGCATTCGCCTTGTAGATGTCCGCATTGGCCGGATCATATTTTACAAAGGCATCACGGATATTGTCGACATAAATGAGAGCCGAGGTAGGAGACATCCAAGCATGGGGATTGGGTTTGCCGCTATATGGGCCTTCATTAATATCCATCGGCACAACACCGTCAGACGCAACAGCACTCGGCACGTTCTTCAGGCGCGAGAAGAATTTTTCGAACCACAATTCCAACCCGAGGCCATTCCACAAAACCAGTTTCGCATCCTGTGCCTTAATAAGATCGCCCGGCGTTGGCTGGTATCCATGAATTTCAGCACCCGGCTTCGTAATTGATTCAACCGTTGCCGCGTCACCCGCAACATTGCGTGCAATGTCGGCAATCACTGTGAATGTGGTTACAGCTTTGAATTTTTCAGCAGCCAAAGCTGCGCCAGACATCACACAAAGCAACACACCCCCGGTAAGGCCAGCCGTCAAAGCCCGCGCGAAAAGTCGAATCATCCCCAACTCCTTAATGCCAATCATTTGCATTTGCATAAAATAGAAAATGGCTATCCACAAGCGCTTTTGCAAATCATTTGCAAAAGTGGGGACACATTTTGTGGATCGAACCGTCCGGCAAAAAAAGAAAAATACACCAATAAATTGTATTCTTGATTATTTTTGTGTAACTTCCTGCGTCGTGGATGTAGCCCTTCTGGCGGCATTTGGGACGATTTTTATATCAGCGATACCATTCAATCCAGCTATGGCAGACGTGCATGCGTTCGGAATCATTCTCATATTTGCTTTTTTGGGACGGGAACAAAGATGCGCTCAAGTACCGATAAAACTAATAAAAATCATAGTTCTGTGCGTGAAGCAACGACCTACACAGGATCAGATCATCACACTGAAATGATAAATTCCACAAAAGGCTGCTTCACCTATGGCGTGACTGAGATCGGTCAGCATGTATATGTGTCGGATCAAACTTTAGGGATAATATTGCTGGAGCCGATACGCAATCTAAGGTGGAAATCAGGAGGTGGCGGCGAATTCATTTCGAGCTATGTCGCTGGAACAGCTTTCATTATCCCGGCAAAACAAACCTTGGAAATCTGCTGGACCGAACCTGCGGAATATTTGCGGCTAACCATTCCAACAATCGTCAATCCGGCCGAGAATGAAAAAAACGGTGCGGCTGACCAGGAAGGTACAGCTGGCAATATTATCAATTTTTCCAGCAAGCAATGTCTGCAGGTGAGCCAGCTTGTTATTGAGCAGCTGATGGAAAATGACGAAGAGAAGCAAGGCTATCTCGCTTCTCTTCATTCTGTTTTGGTCCATCTTTTACAACGGAATGCTCGGACGGTTCAATCATCGGCGGTGATGCCGGCGGGCCTGAGCAGCTATGCAGCTCGTCAAATAGAGGCGTATTTGAAAGATAAGTTCCGTGAGCCGGTGTCCGTACGCGATATGGCATTGGCGCTGGGCATATCGGCCGGGCACTTTGCAACCCGTTTTCGGGAAAGCTTCGGCCAAACGCCCCACCAGTATCTGATGAGCTTGCGGCTGGATGAAGCTGAGCGGTGGCTGAGAGAAACAGATATGCCAATCAGCGCTATCGCGGCACGACTAAGTTTTTCAAGCCAGAGCCATCTTACAACCGCTCTAAGAAAATACAGACGACTTACCCCCGGTGAAATCAGGCGCCGAAGTTCGCATCTAAAATACCGCAGGCCCTAGATAGTCCACAGTATCACGAAGATTCTTAGCGGCCGACTATCAAGACTAGTTCGCTGTTGTTGTCGAACCACGTTTCAGCCATTTGCGCCAAATGTGAATTTCGCTTCTGCGTCGCAAGCGACGAACACGGTGAGAGTCGTGGGATAAGACGATTAAACCGAGCGGTAACATCCAGAAACCAAGGACTGGCAAAAATCCTAATGCGCCGCCAACAACGAGTGTACCACCAAGCGCTCTCCGCATCATGACCGATTGCGGCATAGGGATTCGCTTTCCAAGAATCACAATCACACGTTTTCGCGGTTTTGGTTCGTATTCTTCGGTCACTCGGCATTTCTCACAGGTTAGAATAGGGCGCTTCGCATCTGGAAACATACCAGAGAATATAGGGTTTCACGATCAGAATGCAAAAAGTTGGAAAAAATTGAAATTAGGGCTTTGCAAATCAGAAATCCTCCTGCTATACGCCACCTCGCTGACGCAACGAGCACCTCTTCCCCGGTAGCTCAGTGGTAGAGCAACCGGCTGTTAACCGGTTGGTCGCTGGTTCGAATCCGGCCCGGGGAGCCACTTACTTCTTGTAAGTGTTTGGAGGGATTGTTTTTCTCCCTCGGCTCTAACTCTTTCCAGTTTCATTTTTCAACGTGTCAGCGAGATACGGCTTTCTTCATTGTCGCTGAATGATGACTGCGAATCGGTGTTTCGTTTTGCGCCGTTGTTCACAAAGCAATCTCGGACAGAGTTTTTTTATAGAATCGCGGCTTGTTTCATCAACCATGGAACCGGATTGCGCCCGTCGCAGTTATATCTCTACCTATGCAGGAGAGAATTATGCTGACCGCAGACGCGACAACGATGACGAAATTCTGCCTTCAAGAACATCAATGATATCGGTGTGTTGAAAACACAACGTGATGACGCCGCAGCCTGTTCTTCGACTACCCTGCCCAATATCGCCAAGTCTCATGAATGGAGAAAGATATGAAGCTTTCTATGATTTCGCTGGCCGCTGCTATGGCTATGTTTTCGTTTGGTGCAAATGCAGCGCCTGTTTCTATGCCAGAGCCTATCAATCAGAGCGGTTTGACGCATAAAGTCGATTATCGCTGTGGACCAGGTCGTGTAACTGACCGCCGTGGACGGTGTGTGCGTGTGCGTCGTCATGCGCCGCCACCACCACCTCGCTGGGATCGCGATCGCCCATCCCGTGATTGGAGGAACGAGCGCCATCACAGATCTGACAGGCGGTATCGTGACAGTGACAATCGCTACTTCGTTCCTAAAAAGCGCGAACCTCACAACTAGAATTATTTCGCCCGCCAAATCTATAATACTGCCCTGTCAGCTCTACAGCCGACAGGGCTTTTTCATGCCCTTGACTTGGCGATACATCGCGACATTATCATGCCAAGATCAATCGGGTGAACATCATGAGAAGGTCATTCCTCGTCGCCATTATTGCTTTTTCCGCTTCGCCGGTTTTCGCGGATAATCTCTATGATAAGTGTATTGATCAGTCTGACGGAACCAATACTGCGTGGGGACAGTGTGGTGGTGAGTTGCTAAAGCGCGCCGACAGCAAGCTGAATGCGACCTGGAAGAAGATCTATGGCCAGGTTAATGGGCAAACCAAAACCGACCTGCTGGCTGAACAGCGTTTATGGAACAGCTATAAGGAGTCGTCCTGCAGTTTCTACACAAACGGCGATTGGGGCAGGGAAGGCCAGGTGCTGCATTATCCTAGTTGCAGAGCAAGCGTGATTGAGGCTCGCACAAAGCAATTACAGGAATATGGCTCATTCACCTCGGGGCAGTAAGACAGTCGCCATAAAATTTAAGACAGATTGACGTCACCCTGCCTGCGCTTTGGTGCTCGACGTGGAAGTTGTCCGAAAGGACGACTTGGATAGGGCTTAAGGTTGTTTGGCTCCTGCCAAGCATTGATTGGCGGTATCGACAATTTTGATCCCTGTTGATGCAAATAAAGGCCTGCCGTCAAATAAGCATCTTCCAGAGCCCCATGGCGAACTCCCACACGCGATAAACCGATTTTGGAAACACAATGGTCCAGCTTGGCGGATTCGCCTCTCCAGAGCCGTCTGGCGCCATCCATTGTGCAATAGACCGGCTGGTTGAGCATCGGAACTTCGGCTTTGCGGAATTCCCGTTGAATATAACGCATATCAAATTCAGCGTTGTGAGCCACCAGCTCGTCTGCCCAGCCGAACCATTGCCGCAATGAACTTGCCAGATCGGCAAATAATCCTGATAGCGCGTCATCCAATTGTCGAAGCCATGAACTGCTTCAGCTTGTGGTGAACTGTCTTTTCTGGGATCGAAAATCAAATAGAGTGACTGCGTTAGGAGCTCATCGCCTTCAATCTTCACCGCGCCAAGCGTGATGATGCGATCATACGGTAATAGCCCCGTCGTTTCGGTATCAAAAACAATGATCTTTTTCTTGCGGGTGTGGACTGCGGGCGTGAAAATATCTGTCATGCTATGCCTTGTTCATGCTTAACCGAAATAAGCATATTTCCCGAACAAGTTGAAGGTTTGCAGAATTGGGAAAGCGACGAAAAGAACAGCTCAAATATGACAGCAATAGCGATATACGACCGAGCTGAAAAACTCAGCTGCTTTCCCGCCCAAGATTAAGCCCGCTCCTCGATGGTATAGGTACTGAGTTTGCAGAGATCCTGCGTGTCTGTCATGGTGTCGAGATCATCGCTATCCCGAAACTCGAAACGCATGTCGCATTTGCACACGCGACGACCGTCAGCGATCGTTTCGCCCGGATTGAGGATCTCCTGCCCAAAAACATCACCTTCCCAGTCATTAACGCCAACATTGGAAGTGTAAAAGTGAGCAAGAACCGAGTTTTTACCATTACTTGGAATAAATACTAGATCATCTGCGTTTGTAAAACTGGCTATTTCAACAGAAATAGCAAATGTTATTTTTATAATTTTCATTATTACCCATACTCTCAACATTGATATTAAAATATTATTTGGAAATATTTAAGTCGTAAATAGCCGTGATCGTTCAGGAATAACCCTTTTTTGGTGTAATTTTCTTTCGAATTTCGCAAGCCACCTTCATAAGGCTCGTTCCGATTGACGTGATAGCTGTAGGGCAGGAGCGGAAACGCTTTGGCATAACCACTATATTTTGAGGTCCGATTGAACCAAATCGCGGTGGCTGCGTTGTTTACCTGTCGTTAACCATAATGGAGGCTGACATGCTACTATATTCAAAGATTGAAACAGGCATTGCCGCTGCATTTCTTATCCTCGTACCGCTCGTGCTTTTTCTGGTATGAGTAGTATGAGGCGCGCATTCCAAGGGCGACATTGAAGGCCGTTAGCTTTGAATGTCGCCCGATTCCCATTTTGATCACATCGATTTTATTTAATGTTTGGATCCTTCTCCATTCATCTCGCGTTCACTCCGGCGACGATACATTTGCATCAACACAAAAGGAGTGTCCCATGATTAAGAAAGCCGTTCTCGCCGCTATTGCCCTTTCGTTTGTCGGCGCGCCACTTGCACAGGCTCAGGATTATCATCAGCCGCGCAAGCCGGGATACAACCACGCGGAACCTGCTCGTCCGTCGCATAGTAAGGAATTTAAGCGCCATGATCGTCGGGATCAGGGACACAAGCGTTGGTCGCGCGGTGAACGCTACAACGACTGGCAGCGCCACCAGGAAATTCGCGATTACAAACGCTATGGCCTTCGCAAGCCGGGTCGCGGCCAGCATTGGGTAAAGGTTGACAATCAATATCTGCTGGTGACCGCTGCAACTGGTCTTATCGCCAGCATTCTTGTAGCGCGGTAAAACCAAAAACAACTCTTCGTTTCGAAACAATGAAGGCGGCATTAGCCGCCTTTTTTCATTTGAATATGTAAACCGAGAGCACGTCCGGCCACTGCAAAGCCACGAGATGCGCGCGGCGCATGGCTTGCCGAACTATGTGCGAGTCTGCAATGTAGAGCTAATACAAGCGTCATCCACGCCGTGTGACAGCGGGCCCGGCGCTCAGACGATGAAGCGTTACAGGGGGGCCAGTAAAGACTGGAACTATGTAATTGCCGTAACTATTTGTTTTTACGCATTATCCCACGCAAAACCGCTTTGCACTTTTGCTGGAAATGCTCTGAGCGGAGAAACTATATGAGCGGATTTCTGGCCCTTCTGGATGATGTTGCAGCAATCGCCAAGATCGCAGCTGCATCAGTGGACGACATATCCGCGAACGCCGCGAAAGCTGGCAGCAAGACCGTTGGCGTATTGATTGACGATGCAGCAGTCACTCCCAACTATGTGGTTGGTATAACCGCCGCACGTGAATTGCCGATGATCGGCAAAATCGCGATGGGAAGTCTCCGAAATAAAGCGCTGCTTATTCCTGTTCTTCTGGCACTCGATTATTTTCTGCCGATAGCAATTACAGCCCTTTTGATGATTGGCGGTGCTTATCTGTGCTTTGAGGGTGCCGAAAAAGTCTGGCACAAACTGTTTCCGGGTGAAGAGCATCATGAAAATGGAGCACAAGAGGATAAGGACCCAACTTCACTTGAAGAAAAACGCGTTGCAGGCGCAATCAAGACCGATCTCATTCTTTCTGCAGAAATCATGACGCTTGCTCTTTCGATGATTGAAACCAACTCAATCTGGATTGAGCTTGCCACACTTATAGTCGTCGGCATCATGATTACGGTGCTGGTTTATGGTGTTGTAGCAGTTATCGTGAAGCTTGATGATTTTGGTGTCTTACTGGCGCGTAAGGGTCGCCTCTCGGCAACGCGGGCTTTGGGGCGCCTTACGGTTCGTGCGGTTCCCAAGCTATTGTTTGTGCTTACAATTATTGGAACTGCCGCAATGCTCTGGGTTGGAGGTAATATTTTCATCCATGGATTGCACGAATTGGGTGTTCATCAGCCTTTTGCATGGATTACGGAAAACGCCGCCAACCTTGCAACTTATGTGTCAGCGGGTCTGGCCAGCACCGTAAACTGGTTTGCAACAGCTTTCGCAGATGGCGTGTTCGGTTTTGTGCTCGGTTCACTGATTGTGTTTTTCATGGTCAAGATTGCCGAACCGCTTTGGAATGCCACGACGGGCAAAGCCTGAACCACAGCAATGAGCGCGGGAAAACCCTCGCTCATTTATCTGATGGGTGTCAGATCATGCCGCCATTGGCGCGTAAAACCTGGCCGTTAATCCAGCCTCCGTCTTCACCGACCAGAAATGCGACTGCCGCAGCAATATCTTCGGGCGTTCCAAGTCTTTCCAGCGGGTTCATTTTCGCCATCCGATCAATCAATTCATCGGATTTTCCGTTCAGGAACAGTTCTGTTGCTGTTGGTCCCGGAGCGACCGCATTGACCGTGATGTCGCGGCCACGTAGCTCTTTCGCGAGAATTGCTGTCAATGTTTCAACGGCGGCTTTCGTTGCGGCATAGATACCATAATTTTCAAGCTTCAATCCGACCACGCTTGTCGAGAAATTGACAATGCGCCCACCGTCACGCAAGCGCTGAGCTGCTTCCCGCATTGTATAGACACTGCCTTTGAGATTGATCGCAATCTGGCTATCGATGACTGAATCGTCGCCATCCTTCATAGAAGCAAGCTTCATAATACCAGCATTGTTGACCAGCACATCGACGCCACCAAAGGCAGTTTCAGCGCTTTCGAACATGCGTTTTACAGCTGCTGCATCGCTCACATCAGCCTGATGTGTCACGGCTTGGCCGCCGGACTGGATAATCTCGGCCACCAATTCTTCGGCCGCATTTTTACT
This sequence comes from Brucella grignonensis, assembly GCF_002252505.1. Lineage (GTDB taxonomy): Bacteria > Pseudomonadota > Alphaproteobacteria > Rhizobiales > Rhizobiaceae > Brucella > Brucella grignonensis. The sequence goes on from NZ_NNRL01000148.1 coordinate 229,503, forward strand.
GCCTGCATAATTGACGATAACGGTGAAACCATCCGTTGCCAATCGACGCGCGATAGCAGCGCCTATGCCACGTGATGCACCTGTAACGATTGCAACCCTGTCATTGTTAGCTGGCATGAACTTAGCTTTCCTTTGGCGCGCCTTTCAAAGAAGTTTGAGAGGCGACACGCATTAAAATAAATGTCGAGCGTCGATCAATAGCGGTGCGCGCGCTATTCGAGACAAACATAACGCTTTTGTAAATCCGGATAATCATGCATAATTCAGCATCACTATCCGAAAATAGCGAATAATATTATGGACCGATTTGATGCTATGCGGGTTTTTACCCGAGTTGCGGAACGCCGTAGTTTCACGCTTGCTGCTGAAGATTTGGGACTGCCGCGGTCGACTGTTACTGATGCGGTGAAGCAGCTGGAGAAACGTCTTGATGTCTGCCTTCTTCAACGCACCACTCGCCATGTCAGCCCAACGCTTGACGGTGAAGCCTATTATCGGCGCTGCTTATCTATTCTCAACGAACTGGAGGACGCAGAAGGTGCTTTTGCCGGACACAAGCCTAAAGGAACATTGCGCATCGATGTGCATGGCACGCTTGCCCGTCATTTTCTGCTGCCAGCGCTGCCACGCTTCTTCGAAGCCTACCCCGAAATTGAAATCTACATGAGCGAAGGCGACCGTTTCGTCGATCTCGTCCGCGAGGGTATTGATTGCGTACTGAGAGCCGGAACATTACAGGATAGCGACATGATTGCTCGCCGTGTCGCCTTGCTGAAAGAGATAACGCTCGCCTCTCCGGCCTATCTGGAACGCCACGGCACGCCCACACATCCGGATAATTTGGCCCACAGTCATTGTATGGTCGGATTTCAGTCAACATCAACCGGCGGATTGCTGCCTTTAGAATTTACCGTCGCGGGCAGGGTGGTGGAGGTCGGCTTACCTGCACCCATGTCAGTCAATGCGGCTGAGAGTTATGTATCGGCTGCTTGTCTCGGCCTGGGGTTGATCCAGGTTCCGATCTATCACGTTATAAAGCTGATGGAATCCGGCGATTTGGTTGAAGTACTTGCGGATTTTCCTCCAAAGCCGACGCCTGTTTCCCTGCTTTACAGGCGTGAGCGCCAGCTTTCGCCACGCGTACGAGTTTTCATGGACTGGCTGCAACAAGAGTTCAAAGAAGCACAAGCGTCCAACACGAAACTTGCATTCTTGTAGTCTTGGGGTATGTCAGTGCGCGGGGGTCTTTTTCAAGCATGGTGTGTTTGCAGTTTTTCAGGCGAAATATGCGTTACTCAGCAATCCGGCTCGGATTGAACGCAATTGCCTTTTCACGCCTGGACAAATTGGTTCCGTCTGCTGGCGGGCGAGGCGTAGTCTTTACACTGCATCACGTTGGCCCAGACCAGACCGATAAATTTCGGCCCAATTCCTTTTTGTCCATTACACCTGAATTTCTTACAGAGACAATTCAAACGGTGCTTGAAGCTGGTTTGACGCCCGTTCACGTGCATGATTTACCGGCACTACTCGCAAATAGCTCGGATAATCGAAAGTTTGTCGCTTTCACATTCGACGATGGTTATCGAAACAACATAACGGCTGCTGCCCCAATTTTCCGTAAGTTTGGTATTCCATTTACGGTTTTTCCGACCATGGGCTTTATCGACCGAACACACACAATCTGGTGGGAAACGGCTGCGGCACTTTTAAAGAATACGCAGCAGATCAGGTTCGATTTCGGCAAAGGGTTGGAGAAAATGCGTACTGAAACGGTTGCGCAAAAATATGCTGCATTCGACCGGTTGACTACGTTCGTGCGTAACGGTGAAGAAGATGACGCTGTCCGTCGCATCAACGAACTTGCAACCACGCAGTGCAGTGTTGATCCTCGTGCCATTGTTGACGAACTGGTGATGGACTACGCACAGCTACAATCCTTGGCGAGCGATCCGCTCGTTCATATTGGCGGACACACAATCACACATGTTAATCTTCGCCGCGTGAACGAAGAGCGTCTTGCCCTCGAAATAGATGGATCGACAGCTGCAATCGAGCGCTGTGTCGGTTATCGTCCCAAATCATTCTCATATCCCTACGGATGGTGCTCGGCCGTCGGCGAGCGTGAGATAGAGATGACAGCAAAGGCTGGCTTTCTGGCCGCCGTCACGACCCGGCCAGCTGCACTGCAGCGATCAGACGCTTTGAAGCCTACCGCTATAAAGCGTATATCGCTCAATGGTAACTTTCAAAAACAGCGTTATGTCAAAGCCCTGATTTCAGGCCTTGGATTCAGGTTTCTATAGGTTCGACTTGGATTCGAGCAATTCCATGCACAAAGCCTTACTCGTGGCCGAATTATCGGGATTAGAACGCATCCCGAAAAGTGTGAAACGGTTTTCGGAAAAAGATGCGCGTTAAAACAAATATTTAGAGCGCCGATCTGATCCAATCAGATCGAAACGAGCTCTAAAAGCCAGCCAATAGCCCTTCTTGCTTGTGCGCGTATCCGCCAGACCGAGAAACGCTGGGATCATGAGCTTTACGATAGTCAGGCGCGGCACCATGTGGTTTATCCAGCACTTCGCAACGGTGCGTATTATCCGTGGGATTATCAACCGCTACAGAAGGCATCGGAGTGCTATATGGGCAATCATTGGGTTTGAATATTGTTGAACAAAATCAGTGCTTTCTGCGTTAATTCTAATAAAAAGGCTGATCAAAGATCAGCCTTTTTATTTAACGGAGAATGTCTGAAAGGCGCTTCTGTTCTTTTTCCATGCGATCAAGATTGAGACCTGCGAGCAGGTCCAGAATATGCGTCTTCATCAAGGATTCCGCTTCCTCAATCTTATGCTGCTCAATAGCATCAACAAGCGCATTATGTGCATGGCTTTCACAAGTCGTTTCCCGGCGCTGCCAATAAAGCGCGATGATCAGCGATGAGCGCGGCAACAGTTCGGCGACAAAGCCCGCCAGAATGGAATGTCCTGCAATCTCTGCAAGATCGAGGTGAAAGCGAGCCGAAAGCCTGATCGCATCGCTGTCGCGACCGGCATGAAGTGCGGCATGTTCATCATCGAGATGCTTGCGAAGCCTGGCAATGTCGTCCGCTGTTGCCACCTTGGCTGCAAGGGCTGCGACTTCGGGCTCAATCAGGGTGCGAGCCTCAAACACTTCTCGTGCTTCTTCCCGCGAGGGTTCGGCAACAAATGCGCCGCGGTTGGGTTCTAGGCGTGCAAGCCGATCATGCGATAGTGCCTGTAAGGCTGATCGCACAACTGCGCGGCTGACGGAATAGATCGTTGCCAGCTCATCTTCCGGCAGTTTGGTGCCAGGCAGCAACTGATGGCTGACGATTGCATCACGCAAGCCCTGATAAACGGAATGCCAGCGTGCCGCCCCATTATTATTGCCGTTTTCAGCCGTGTCTGGTGCGTTAGAGCCAAAAAAAATCATTTGTATCCGGATGCCAGGTTATTCAGATCACAGGACGCCCTGCAAACATGCAGGGCCTTCAGAGCTTTTCATGTACATATCGAACTCACCTCAATAATTGTCAACAAATTCGGCAATTTGATCTACAACATGGGTTCAATACATCACCTTTATGCTCAACTCACCGCCCTGGTGAATATGGTTCAAACATCCCTTCAAAGGTCTTTGTCCGCGGTGGCAGATATCCGCCTCTTTTGGATGTTTTCAAACCCAGACTTACCAGCCCTTCGCAGAGTTTGACCGCAGCCGTCACGCCATCGATCACCGGCAAACCATGTTCCTGCGATAAGGAAGCAGCGAGATCAGCCATGCCCGCACAGCCAAGCACAATCGCCTCCGCATGATCATCGCGGATCGCACGCGCTATCTCATCTGATATACGTTTTCGTGCATCAGAACCGGGAATTTCGAGTTCCAATACTGCAACATCGCTGGCTCTTACACGAGCACAACGTGTCGCCAACCCGTAGCGTACCAGATTATGCTCGATAGCGGGCACAGAGCGGGAGAGGGTGGTTACCACACTGAACTTGCCTGAAATCAGGCTCGCCATGTGGAAAGCAGCCTCACCAATGCCAATCACAGGCATTGTGCTGGCACAGCGTGCAGCATCCAATCCCGTATCGTCGAAACAAGCTATCATGCAAGCATCGGCTGACGAGTGCTTCTGCATTTCGCCGATCATGCCAGGAATTGCAAAAACCTCATCGAAGTAACCTTCTATGCTGGGTGGGCCGTCTTTGGGATTAACGGCTATGATATTGGTATCGGCCATTGCTACGCTTCGCGCGGCTTCGCCGATTTTACGCGTCATAGAAGCGGTCGTATTCGGGTTGACGACAAGTATGTCCATTTCCTCAAACCATCTTTTTTTATCGTTGTTGATGGCTTAAAGCGCGTTGCCCTTGTAATATTCACTTCGCGCTTCAAGTTATTGTTTTCAAGCAGAAATCCTGATCTCGATTTCTAAAAATTCTTTAGGCATAGTAATGCCTCAAAGCAGAATTCAAGCAGCCGTGCCTTGCCCCCACGACACGGCTGCTGATCCGGTGTCGCAACTTAGATTTCGCCCCCCAGATAAAGTTTCTTCACGCGTTCATCCGAGATGAGTTCTTCTGAATTGCCGGAGAGCACAATCTTACCGGTGGTGAGGGCATAAGCCCGCTGCGAGATACGAAGTGCCATGCGCGAGTTTTGCTCGACGAGCAGAACACTCACTTTTTCATCGCGGTTGATGGCTACAATCGAACGCGCAATATCCTGCACAAGCTTTGGTGCGACGCCGAGCGATGGTTCATCGAGAAGCAACAATTTGGGTTTTGCCATAAGCGCGCGCCCGATAACCAGCATCTGCTGTTCACCGCCACTCATAGTGCCTGCTGCCTGCGAATAGCGCTCTTTCAGACGTGGGAAGCGGCCCATCACCATTTCCAGCGTATTGGCAATTTCTGCCTTGCTGGAGCGGGTAAAGGCTCCCATCAGGAGATTGTCGCGCACGCTCATATATGGAAAGACACGGCGTCCCTCGGGCACCATCGCAATACCCATCTCAACAATCGTATCCGAACGCGTGCCATCAAGGCGACGTCCCTCAAAATAGATCTCGCCTTTGCGCAATTTGTTCAGCCCTGTAATCGCTCGCAGAATTGAGGATTTTCCAGCGCCGTTTGCACCAATGAGAGCGACGGTCTCGCCTTCATTGACCGTCAGCGAAACGCCTTTAAGGGCATAGACGTGATCATAATAGAGTTCGGCATCGTTGACTTTCAGAAGCTCTGTCATGATCAGTATCCAATCGTTTCGTCTTCTGCGCCGAGATAGGCTTCGATGACTTTCTCGTTCTCCTGAATCTCTTTGGGTGTGCCTTCCGCAATCTTCTGACCGAAATTGATGACAACGATCCGATCAGAGATATTCATGACGGCTGGCATATCATGTTCAACGAGAAGAACTGTGACACCGCGATCCCGCACGGCACGCACCATTTCCACTGCTTTGACGGTCTCATCGTGGTTCATGCCCGCAAAAGGTTCATCAAGCAGCAGGATTTTAGGCTCCGTGGCCAGTCCAATCGCAATACCAAGTGCGCGAAGATGACCATGAGGAAGGGTCTGGGCAATTTCATTGCGCTGACTGCCAAGCCCCAGAAAGTCCAGAATTTCGTCGGCAGAACGGCCAAATTCCTCCTGATCTTGTCGAGCCAGCCCCGTGCCGACATAACATCCGAGGAAACTTGCCTTGGCGCGCAGATGATGAGCGACAATCACATTGTCACGTACCGTCATGCCTTTGAAGATAGTCGTTTCCTGAAACGTGCGAACCACGCCTTTACGGGCAACAATATGTGGAGCAAGCCCCGATATACGTTCACCCTTAAAGCGCACTTCACCGGTCGTGGGTGTGATGAAGGATGCGATTAGCTTGAAAAGTGTCGACTTTCCGGCCCCGTTCGGCCCGATCACTGATAGAATTTCCTTTTCCTTGACCGAGAAGGAAACGTCGTTGACTGCCACAAGCCCGCCAAAACGCTTGGTCAGCCCTTTGACTTCGAGAAGTGCACTCATGATCTCGATCCTTTCTTGCCAGTCAGTCGAAGGCTGAGCAGGCCGTTAGGCAGGAACAGCATCAGAATGATCAACAGGCTTGAGAAGATAAGGAGCTGGAATTTTCCGGTCTGAAACAGGAAATCCCAACCGAAATAGAGGACAAAAGTGCCGATGATTGGCCCGAAAACATAGCCAAGCCCACCAAGGAAGCAGTTGAGCATGAAGTTGACGGAGTCCGTAACAGTGAAACTCGAAGGATAGATGGACTGCGAGATTGCCACAAACATCGCACCGCCAAGACCACCAAGAAAAGAGGAAATGGCATAGGCCAGTACGCGCAGATATGTAATGTTGACGCCAATTGAGGAGGCGAGTTCTTCGTTCTGTTGCAGCGACTGGCAAAGCCCGCCGATGCGCGAATGAATAAGCCGGTAAAGTCCAGCGAAGCAGAGCACCATCAGCACGACCGACACGTAATAGAAAGCTGCACGAGGGTTCTGTAGTGTTGCGAAATCCGGCAGGATAGTCACACCGAATATCGATATGCCGCCGGGCATCGGAATGCTGACCATGCCCTTCGCACCATTGGTGATTGGCAAGGCCATTGCCAGCAATCGCGCAACTTCCGTGAGCACCAGTGTGACCATAGCGAAGTAAACACCGCGAAGCCTCAGGATTGGTATGCCGATAAGGATGCTGGCGAAGGCACAGAACAGACCAGCCAATGGCAATGTCAGCCAGAAAGAAAAGCCATATTTGACCATCAGAATGGCCGAAACATAGCCCCCCATCAGCGCATAGGCGCCCTGGCCGATATTGATGCGGCCAATGTAGAAGGTAAGCCACACACCACCGCTGACGATAGATAACAAGGCCACCGAAGTCAGTGTATAATAAAGGTCGTTGCGTCCGGTTACTTCAATGAGCAGCGGAATGCCGATCAGCACGAGTGCGAGAAAGGCAACGACGCCAAGGAGTTTTGTTGTCTTTGTCATGATTGCCCCCATCAGCCCCAAGGTTTGCCCATAAGCCCATTCGGGCGGAGACTGAGGAAGACCATCAGCCCGGCAAAGATGACGAGATAGGTGATATCACCATAAGGACGCAGCACAGTGAGGCCGACCGACTCCAGCATGCCTAGGATGAAGCCGCCCGCAATTGCGCCGCTGACGACACCTGCGCCACCAATCATCACCATCATGAAAGCCTTGATGGAAATTGCTCCACCGATACCTGAATTAACACCGGTAATGGCAACCAGCAGACCACCGACGAGGCCTGCCAGCATAGCTCCCATTGCGAAGCCGATCATGGAGTAGCGGTCAACATTCACCCCCATCAGTTGCGCAGCCACGCGGTCCTGGGCGAGCGCGCGCATTGCACGGCCGGGTTTCGTAAACTGCATAAAGAGAACAAAAGCAGCGATGAAGATGACGGCGAGTGCGCCGATCAACATGCGGTCATAAGGCATTATCAGCCAATCAGAAACGAAGACACCGTTTATGATTTTTGGCACGCCGCGCTGCTTTTCGCCAAAAAGCAGAAGAATGATCGCATCGAGAAAGAAAGCGACCGCTGCCGCAAGCAGCATGGTACTTTCATCTCTCAGACTTCGCTTGATGACCGGCCTGAACAACAGCTTTTCAACCAATGCGCCGACAATCATCAATGTGACTGCAGACGCGAGCAAGGCGACGACAAACGGCAAGCCGAGCTGACCGTAGACTGTGTACGTGACGAAGCCGCCGAGCACATACATCTGGCCGTGTGCGAAATTGAGGACGTTCATCAGTGCGAAGATCAGCGTCAATCCTAACGCGATCAGTGCATATTGCGCACCGAGATATAGCCCATTCGCTATAACTTGTTCCATGAAGGCAGACTCCCCCTGCGGAGACAGGGCCAAGCCAAAGCCTCCGTGACAGTTCTTTACGGTTGGGAGGCCTGACGCGGACTATATCAACGCCGCATCAGGCTATTGCTTGAGTGCAGTTCGTTTAGAGCGCATCCTGAAAAGTGTGAAACAGTTTTCGGAAAAAGATGCGCGTTAAAACAAATATTTAGAGCGTCAATCTGATCCAATCAGATCGAAGCGCGCTCTAATCGACCTTCGCCACGAACAGCGTTTCAAACTTGCCGTCCTTGTACTCTGTCACAACCATCGGAATGCCGATCTGGCGCTTCTGGCCAAACGACGTCGTGCCAACATAAGTCAACTTCGCATCGTCCCCCTTCACGAAAGGGTTCTTTGCGGAGAATGTATCCATGGTCTTCATGAATTCTTTGACATTATCGATTGCAGCAGGATTGGCTTTGATCGTTTCGATAATATAGTCGAGCGCATAAACCTTGGTGTTGGACTCGTCATTATACTCGCCGTAGGCCTTCGTGTAGCGATCAACGAATTCCTTCATGGTGTCAGACGCGATTTCCGGCGTCGAAGCACCACCTACAGAAATGAAGCCATTCGCAAGTTCACCGGCACCTTCTTCAAGAACTTTAGCATCCTGTGCGGTTTCAGTCGAAATGAAACCTTCATAACCGAGTTCACGCGCGGCGCGGATGAGAAGTGGTGCATTGCCTGGTGCGACACCTGAAAGAACCAGAAGATCGGGCTTCTGCATGATGATAGGTGTCAAAACAGGCGTAAAATCGCGGGTGTCGTTCTGGTAGGCATCGCTGGTAGAGACGACTTCAAGGCCAAGAGCCTTGGCAGCCTCGATGCCGCTATCGCGCTGGCTCAGCGGATCGGATTCATTGGCGGCAACGAATGCGACGCTCTTAATGCCCTTATTGTCCTTGAGGTATTTATAGATGGCCGGACCGGACTGATAGTTCGCGATCATGCCCAGAACAGCGTTGGATGCTGGGGGCGTATAAAGCTCTTTCGGAAATGAATAAGGGAAGTAGATGATCCCTTTGGATTCGGCCACCGGTCGCACGGCAGCGGCACCGTCATCAACATTTGGCCCTACGACGTAATGCACACCTTCCTGAGCCATTTTTTCCATACCGGCAATGGCACGCTTGGGATCTTTCTGATCATCGAATGTGACGATGTTGATCTTGTAAGTATCATCGCCGATCTTTACGCCACCGGACTCATTAAGCCAGTCTGCACGTACCTGCATCGAACGAACGTTAGAAGTGCCCCATGCCGCAGCGGGCCCGCTGGTTACACCGACAAAACCGATTTTGAGTTCTTTGTCTGCTGCTTGGGAGGCATTGGCGGACATGAGCGCAAAAAGTGAAACGGCGCCCAGCGCCGCAGTTTTGATAACTGCGCGTCTGTTAAACATTTTTATTCCCCTTGTTTAAATCACCCCTCTCTCGTTTGATGGAGAAGAGCATGATGGATTGAACGTCACATCTAAAAAATTGTCAACAATATTAATTATCATCATAAACAAAACGGTGGCAACGTGATCACAATGCTTATTAGCAAGGGATAAAACACTTCATTTCTAATGGCTTACGTCCAACCATCGCCTGTGAAAAATACAGGCTCAGTCAGGAGACAATTTCATCCAATATTGAATCGTTGAATTCACTCTATTTGTTTGTGTAACCTATTTGTCTTCCACGAAACCGCTTCGCACTTCTGGCTCAAATGCTTTAGGGTTTGCTGGATGCGAAATGAATTGCAGTCACGTTTGATAAAAACTCCAGACCAAAGAGATCTCATGTCAATCCAGCGCGTAAGTTTCTATATTCTTCTGGCTCTGGTCACTATCGCCTTCACGTGGCTGCTTATTCCTTATTATTCTGCAGTTCTTTGGGGCGTTATCCTCGCGGTCATTTTCTATCCAGTTCAACAATGGCTGTTGCGGATTCTGCGTGGGCGACGCAATGTTGCCGCGCTGCTGTCAGTGTTGATGTGCATTTGTTTGGTGATCATTCCGACGCTTTTGATCTTTGGATCGCTGGTTCAGGAAGGCAACTCGCTCTATCAGCGACTGAGCACCCGTGAGTTCGATCTGAACAGCTACATAACCAGCATTCTGGGAGCGTTACCCGACTCCCTTGAAGAATGGATGGTCCGTTTTGAGCTTGGTAGTTTTGCGGAATGGCGTTCGCGCATTTCATCCGCCATTTTGCAAGGCAGTCAAATCTTCGCAGGCCAGTTGGTCAGCTTTGGTCAGAATACGCTTCAGTTCTTCATCAGCTTCGGCATCATGATCTATCTGCTGTTTTTCCTGTTCCGCGATGGCGCAGAGCTGGGCGCCAAAATTCGTCAGGCTATTCCTCTTACAGATGAATATACAGGCCAGATTCTGGAAAAGTTTACCGCAGTCATCCGCGCCACTGTTAAAGGCAACATCATCATAGCGCTTATTCAAGGAACGCTTGGCGGCTTGACCTTCTGGTTTCTTGGCATTGAGGCTGCATTGCTTTGGGGGGTGATGATGACGATCTTTTCGCTGCTTCCTGTTGTCGGCGCTTCTCTCGTATGGGGACCGGCAGCCATCTGGTTTATGGTCAACGGCATCTGGATAAAGGCGGCGATCCTTGTGTTCGTAGGTGTTTTCGTAATCGGCCTGATCGACAACTTCTTGCGCCCGCCGCTGGTCGGCAAAGGCACACGTATGCCCGATTTTGTCGTACTCATCTCGACGATCGGTGGCATTTCGCTGGTGGGAATTAATGGCTTTGTGGTCGGCCCGATGATCGCCGCCATGTTTATCGCTGGCTGGTCACTCCTCGCACAAGAACAGAAGAAAGAGATCGCTCCAGAGAAGCGAGCTGACTGACAAAACACTCGGGAAATGCAGGGGCTTAAAAACAAGAAAGCCCGCTGCACTGGGAGGAGGAGTGTGCAACGGGCTGATCTGGAAAGCGCGACTGGGAGGAGGAGTGTCGCGCTTCGCGTTCAGTTTCTGGGAGGAGGAGTGAAACTGAACAAGCCCAAGATAGGAGCGGGACCCGCCACTTACAAGAGGCGATGCTGCAAGGCAGTTATGCATTTATGAATAGCTTAAAAAAGAAACCGCCCCGCAGCGATATACGCGCTGGGGCGGCTCTATCCTCCTCCAAGTGGAGCCGACAATAACGGCAAGAGATCAAAAAGCAACCCCTTAATATTCAACTCTAATTTTCAGAAATTACTGAAATTAATGTAGGTGTGAACACTGCTATAAAATAGCTATGAAGTTCTACTTTCGAAGTCTTCATTACCAATCTAGCATTTAGTAATTTTTTAATTGGCATGTAAAAAATTTCACTGATCATCCCGAAGCCCTATCTTCATCCGTGAAATTAATGCTCCATTCTTTAATCGATTAAACCTGCACGACGCCTAGCATTTTACAACCAATGCATACTCCTTCTCCACATTTGCATAATTAAAGTTGACTAATAATATCATGATTAATATAGCCTCCAATTAATATGAGTCTTTTTATCATCTTAATGGCATGACGGTGAAAGCCAATTCGGGGGTTGCAATGAAAATGAAGTCGAGATGCAGCAGCTATCTGTTGGAAACAACAGTTTTGGGCGGAGCAATTGGCTTGAGTCTTCTGGCGGCGATGCCCGCTTTTGGACAAACTTTTCAGAATCAAAAAGCAGCAGAGGCGGATCAGCTGACTCAAAAGAAAGAGCAGGCACTCCAGCTCGATACAATTACCATTTCCCCAAATATTCAGAACCAGGCTGCCATTGATGCCATGGCATCCACGAGTGTCATCACGCAGCAGCAGCTTGATCGCATTCAGGCAACGACGGCCGCTGACATTTTCCGTTCGACACCCGGCGTGCATGCGTCCTTGAACGGAGACGACCCCGCGACATCGATCAATATTCGCGGTCTTCAGGAGTATGGTCGTGTTGCAGTAACGATTGACGGCGCACGTCAGGACTATTGGCGTGTCGGTCACGGCTCAGGTTCATTCTATATCGACCCGGAAATGCTTAAGCAGGTAACCGTTATTCGCGGACCTGTTTCCAATGCATACGGTTCTGGTGGTATCGGCGGTCTCGTCGCTTTTGAAACCAAGGATGCGGGTGATTTCCTGCGCGACGACGAAACCTGGGCGCTGAGCGAAAAGCTGCGTTACGAAAGTAACGGAAATGGCTGGATGACCAGCACAGTCGGCGCCTATCGCCTCAATCCGAACTTCGATGTGATTGGCAACATCAACTATCGTGATAGCGATGCCTATAAGAATGGTGACGGCGATGTCGTGCGCTGGACTGGTGAACGTGTCGTCAGTGGCCTTGGTAAAATTACAATCCGACCGGCAGACGGTCACGAGGTAAAACTCGGTTTCCAGCGCCAGAAATATAACGACATCATGACGGGCAGCAGCGGATCTACCTCCAGCACACTGTCTCGCTATAATGCTGAAACGAATGTCAGCACCTATACCGGCAACTACACCTATAAGCCTGACGATAATCCATTCTGGGATCTGTCGGTTAATGCCTATTACAGCGATACCGACAATGACCAGTATCAGGTCTGGACCAAGGCCAACATAGGCAAGACCCGTTACTACGATGTTTCGACAGCTGGTTTCCGTGCCTATAACAGTTCACGCTTTGAAACGGCGGCCATGAGCCATACGCTCACTTATGGCGTGGACTATTATAAGATGCGCGGTGAATCTGACACCGACAACTTCGGCAACGGTGAACAGCAGGCTTATGGCGGCGTTATCCAGTGGCAGGGTGATTATCAGAAGTGGCTCGAACTGATCGGTGCCCTGCGTTACGATGGCTACCGTCTCGACGGCACGACCAAGGCCACCAATGTTCTGCCTTCGGAAGATGTCAGCGTCGATGGCAATCGCGTTTCGCCGCGTTTCAGCGTCGGTGTGACGCCGTGGGATGGTGTTCAGTTTTACGGCCTTTATTCGCAAGGATATCGTGTTCCTCACATGCAGGACATGTTCAGACAGAACGGAGCGCACGGTTCAGGATATGAACCGAACCTGCTTCTCAAGCCGGAAGTGGCAACTTCGTATGAATTGGGTGTCAATCTGCGTCAGGATGGCATTCTGGACACGGGCGATCAAGTCCGTGCCAAGCTCAACTTCTTCCATACCGACGTCGAGAATTACATCAACACCGTCAAGACCGGCAGTGTGACGACGTCTGAGAATGTCGGCGATGCACGTCTGCGCGGGGTCGAGCTGGAAGGCACCTATGACAATTGGTGGGGCTACGTGAACCTCGCGGCTTCTTATACCAACGCGGAAATGAAGGATGGTGTTTACAAGGGCGAAAGCCTGAGCAACACGCCGCTCAACAATCTCAGTGCAACGTTGGGCCTGAAGGCCTTTGAAGAAAAGCTGGTTTACGGTGTCGAATATGAAAGCATCGGCAAGGTCAATCGTGCGCTTACAACGGGTGGCGTCAAAGTCTATCCGCGCGTCGATCTCGTAAACGTCTTCGCCAACTGGCAGATTACTGACAGTGTGAAGCTCGACTTCGGCGTCGATAACCTCTTCAACAAAGCCTATACCGATGCACAGACCGGTTGGGCCACAAGCACGGACATCGAGCAGGCAAAGGGGCGCACTTTTAAGGTCGCCATCACTGGTCGCATCGGCGGCTGATTTTGCAGTGGGCGAGGCGGCTATTTACGTCGCCCGCCACCTCCGATTAGAACAACAAAACTTTTCCAGAACACTCAACTTTATGCTAGTAAGATTCTGGAAAACACAGATTGAGATTAGCCGTGTCCAAGACGTCATCAGAACTGACAGCCAGGCTGACAAGCCACTCCCATATTAGCCTTCAGAAAGGCGAAGCTTATCTCCCGAACATTATTGACCGGCTGAATTCCTATCAGGCTCAGTATGATAGCCATGAAGGTCGCCATGCTTTCGGTTACGATTTCGGTCGGATAGAAATTGATGCCGCTGATAACGGTTATCGCGTTTCTCTTTTTGCTGATGAGGATATCGGCCTGCATCGTCTCAAGGACCTCGCAGCCGTCGCCATCAAGCTTTACACCAAAGAAGAAGCACCGGAGATTGTGTGGCAGGGCGACCGTGCCGGTGAACAGGTTCTGCCGCAGTTTCGGCTGATGCGCGTTTTATCGACGAGCCTTTTCACACCGCATATGTTGCGCGTGCGGCTTGCCGGAGAAGACCTGAAGCGCTTTTCACTCTTTGGAGCGATGCATGTTCGCTTGCTACTTCCGACAGAAGAGGTGCCTCAGCCAGTCTGGCCTATCATGGGACCAAATGGCCTGCCATTCTGGCCCGATGAAGCACGCAAACCGGCATCGCGTGCCTATACGATCCGCGGCCTTGATATCGATGCTGGCTGGCTTGAAATCGACTTCTATCTGCATGAAGTCGAAGGCTTGGCCTGCAAATGGGCTAAAGGCGCGCAGATCGGCGACACTGTTGGCCTGATGGGACCAGTGGGACGTCCGCTGCGCCAGGCGAGTCGTTACCTGATCGGAGCCGACGCCACCGGATTGCCAGCTATAGGACGTATGTTGGAGGAGTTTTCCCCGGACGTAACAGGCCGTGTTATCATCGCTGTCGATAGTGAGAAAGACGTACAGCCGTTGCAGCATCCGCAAGGTATTTCCGTCGACTGGATTATCGATTCAGATCAGAAGCGTGCCGCAGAAACATTGACGCAAATTCTCTGCGAAGCCGAATGGCCAGAAGGTCCGGATAGTTTCGGCTGGTTTGCGGGCGAGGCGGATCAGGCCAAGATTGTTCGACAATATTGGCGGCAGACACTCGGCAAGAGCCGAGAGAGTACACTTGTTGCCGGATATTGGCACAAGGATGCAGTGGGTTTCATGGCCGGTTAATGCAGGCTGAAGCTAGAGCGCATCCCGAAAAATGTGAAACAGTTTTCGGGCAAAGATGCGCGTTAAAATAAATATTTAGAGCGCCGATCTGATCCAATCAGATCGAAATGCGCTCTAAAACGAGCGGTTTGGGCACATTTATGTGCCTCCGCTTGATTGAAAAGTTGTTTCCAAAAAATGCTGACTTCGGAAGTCATAATAACCTTTCGCTTGCAAACGGAATGCGTTAGGCACCCTATTAATTGTGAATAGAAGGAGCTGGGCCGTGGCCGATTTGTTGAAACGCTTTGCCAGCTACTACCGACCGCATCGCGGTTTGTTTCTGCTGGACTTTTCAAGCGCTGTGGCAGCCGGTCTTCTGGAGCTTGCCTTTCCGATTGCAGTAACACTCTTCATCGACCGGCTGCTGCCAACGGGCCAACTTGGCATTATTTCACTGGC
Source organism: Brucella grignonensis (assembly GCF_002252505.1). GTDB lineage: Bacteria > Pseudomonadota > Alphaproteobacteria > Rhizobiales > Rhizobiaceae > Brucella > Brucella grignonensis. Next base: position 244,767 of record NZ_NNRL01000148.1, read on the forward strand.
AGCCATCGGTTTGCTTGGGATCTATGTGCTCAATGCTTTCCTGCAGGTTATCGTAACCTATTGGGGCCACATGCTCGGCATCAATATCGAGACCGAGATGCGCCGCAAGGCTTTCGATCATTTGCAAAAGCTGTCCTTCGGCTTCTTCGATAATCAGAAAACTGGCCATCTGGTTGCCAGATTGACCAAGGACCTTGAAGAGATTGGCGAGGTCGCCCACCACGGACCGGAAGATCTGTTTATTGCCATCATGACACTGATCGGCGCGTTCTGTCTCATGATGTGGGTTCATGTTCCATTGGCCCTGATAACGGCTGTGATTGTGCCGCTTTGTGCCTACGTGACGCTGCGCTATGGCGGCCGCATGACAACAACATGGCACGCGCTCTATCGCCGCGTCGGTGACTTCAATGCCCGTATTGAAGAAAATGTCGGTGGTATCCGCGTTGTTCAGGCCTTCACCAATGAAGACCATGAACGCAAGCTCTTTGCCGAAAGCAACGAGAACTATCAGAAGACAAAGCTCGCCGCCTACAAGATCATGGCAGCCTCTATGTCGCTATCTTATCTCTCGATGCGCTTTGTGCAGGTCGTGGTTATGCTTGCAGGTGCCTGGTTTGTCGTGCGCGGTGAACTGACTGCGGGGGGCTTTGTCGGCTTCCTGTTGCTCGTCAACGTCTTCTTCCGCCCAATCGATAAGATCAATTCGGTTATCGAAACCTATCCGAAGGGTATTGCCGGTTTTCAACGCTATATCCAGTTTCTCGATACACGCCCTGATATTGCTGATCGTCCGAATGCAAAATCGGTTGCACGCCTCAAAGGCGATATCGAATACCGCGATGTCAGCTTTGGTTATAATTCCGAGCGACCAATCTTCGATGGCCTGAACATGACAATCAATGCGGGCGAAACAATCGCTTTTGTTGGCTCGTCGGGGGCGGGCAAGACGACGATCTGCTCGTTGTTGCCACGTTTTTACGAAGTTAACGGCGGGGCCATTCTGGTTGACGGTATGGATATTCGCGACATGACGCTGAAATCGCTGCGTTCCAACATCGGAATTGTCAGTCAGGATGTCTTTCTGTTCGCAGGAACTATCCGCGAGAATATTGCCTATGGTCGTTTGGACGCAAGTGATCAGGAAATTGCCGATGCCGCCCGCCGTGCCCGCCTCGATACAGTCATTGCTGCAATGCCAGAAGGTTATGACACGATTATCGGTGAGCGGGGCGTCAAGCTTTCCGGCGGGCAGAAGCAACGCCTCGCTATTGCGCGTATTTTCTTACGCAACCCACCGATCCTGATCCTCGATGAAGCCACCTCTGCTCTCGATACGGAAACCGAGCGCGCGATCCAGCAGTCTTTGTCGGAGCTTTCAGTTGGCCGCACGACACTGGTAATTGCACATCGCCTTGCAACCATCATCAATGCGGACCGAATTATGGTTGTCGAGGATGGCCAGATTGTCGAGCAGGGCAACCATGCCGAACTCCTGTCTGTAAAGAATGGACGCTACAAGCGCCTCCATGCGGTACAGGCAGGCTCGTCAGGCGACGGGCTGTTTTCAGCCGCCGGATGATGATTTCGGGCTTTGCCCTGAATGCATCAAGAGTTATTGTTTCCTGAAGCCATTCAGGAAACAACGTCATGACCACGATCAGCATCAAGCGGATTTATGAGGCACCACAATCCGATGACGGATTTCGTGTTTTGGTTGATCGTATATGGCCACGTGGCATGACCAAAGAGAAAGCAGCACTCGATCTTTGGGCCAAAGACATTGCTCCTTCGTCAGCGCTTCGCAAATGGTTCAACCATGATATCTCCAAATGGAGCGAGTTCGAGAACAGATATCGCAGCGAGCTGATAAACAATGAGGCCGCAATAGTTGAACTTATGCAAAAGGCGGCTCAGCGACATGTGACACTGCTTTATGGGGCCAAAGACGAGCAACACAATCAGGCTGTCGTCCTGCGAGATTTCATTCAATCTCTTTCCTAAATTATTCTCATAAGAAACATAATTATTGTCGAACAGATTGGTCACATTGAGGTCAATTCAGGCACCTTGTATTCAACAAAGATCGAAGCCTGCTGTTCGGATAGCAAATATGTCAGCAAACCTGACAGCATTTATCGGACACATCAGATCGGGAAAGTCCCGGCATTATGGTGCCTGAACATCTAGAAATTTACGGCATTCAGATGGACGTCATGCGACATGCATCAACAGACCACCTGATCGCCGCACCCCGATAAAGGCGGCAATTCAGCTTTCGGATTTATAATCCGCCCGGTTTATCCCGTGGCGCTGCATCTTATCGTAAAAGGTTTTGCGTGGGATACCGAGGGCTTCAAGCGTTTGCTGAACATCACCATTGTTCGTTGCAAGCGTCTCCCGAATAAGTGTCGCTTCATAAAGCTCAACTCGCTTTGGTAGCGTTGTTTGCTCATCGAAGACCGACACAGGTTTGGCGGGATCAGTGACGCCTAGCGAAAACCTCTCCGCGAAATGCACGAGTTCACGCACATTGCCCGGCCAGTTATGCTCCATGAGATGCCGGTGTGTGGCGGCATCAAGTGCAGGAATATCCCTATTGAAGCGCCGGGCAGCGCGCGCAAGAAAATGCGCGAAGAGCAGGGGAATATCGTCACGCCGTTCGCGCAAAGGCGGAATCGTCAGTGTGACGACATTCAAACGGTAATAAAGGTCTTCGCGAAAATCACCGCGCTGTTCGGGATTGCCAAGATCAATCTTGGCTGCCGCCACCACGCGCAGATCAACTGGCCGGATTTCGTTGGTTCCAAGTGGCGTAATCTCGCGCATTTCCAAAACACGCAGAAGCTTCACCTGTGTTGCCGCTGGCATGCTTTCAATCTCGTCAAGAAACAGCGTGCCACCACTTGCATGCTCAATGCGTCCGACCCGCTTTTTTTGAGCGCCGGTAAAGGCTCCCGGCTCATGACCGAACAATTCACTTTCGATCACCGTTTCAGGCAATGCGCCGCAGTTGAGCGCAACGAAATTGCCTTTTCGCCGTCTTCCCCAATCGTGAAGCAGTTGAGCCACAACTTCCTTGCCGCTGCCGGTTTCGCCTGCAATCAACACGTCGACATCTGTATCGGCAATATCGCGTATTGTACGGCGAAGATTTTCAATCGCAGGCGTTTGGCCTATCAACGGCATATTATTCTGTGCTTCATCGGCCATCTGACGCAGGCTGCGGTTTTCCAGAACAAGCTTGCGCCGCTCGCCAGCTCTCAGAACGCTGTGAACCAGCCTGTCAGTCGCAAACGGCTTGGCTATGAAATCATATGCGCCATCCTGGATAGCCCGAACCGCCATCGGAATGTCGCCATGACCAGTGATCAGGATAACCGGCAAATCCACATCTATTTCACGAATGCGGGCGAAAAGCTCAAGCCCATCGATCTGTGGCATACGCACATCTGTAACGATCACACCTTCGAATGAGGTGCTGATGACGGTCAGGGCTTCATTGGCACTTGCAAAATCCAACACCTCATAACCTGCAAGTTCCAGTGTCTGTCTGGTTGCGTGACGTAGTGCTTTGTCGTCATCGACGAGTATAACTGGAATATTCATCATGCTTTCTTGAATTCCACGCGGAATTGAGTGCCATCAGCGCTGCTTTTCACTGAAATCTTGCCGCCGTAATCGGTCAGAATTTCCTTGGCGATCACCAGGCCAAGCCCAAGGCCTCGTTCCTTAGATGTGTTGAACGGCGTAAAAAGATTATCCAGAATGTGTTTTGGAATGCCGGAGCCATTATCGGAAACTGTCACCACAACGCTCTTCGAGAGAGCTTTCGTACGCACTTCAATATGCCCTTCATTTCCTTTATTTTCAACAGCTTCCAGAGCATTTTGAAACAGGTTTATAAGCACTTGCTCAAGTCGAATTGAATGTCCGGTTACGCAGAGGTCAGGCGCAGGCAGTTCGATATTGAGCTGATCCATGCTGCCCGCAAACCGGCTGCGCAGTAGCACCAATGCGCCTGAAATCACTTGCGCAAGCGGCACGGGCTCTGAAGCACGATGACCTTTGCGCGCGAAAGCGCGTAAATCGCCGGTAATCGTTCCGATACGTTCCGTGAGCGATGCAATTTCCGCCAGATTATCCGCCGCCGCATCCAATCGCTTTCGATCGATGAAGGTGCGGGCATTGTCCGCATAAGCACGAATTGTCGCGACTGGCTGGTTGATCTCATGCGCTACACCTGCCGCGACTTGCCCCATGATCGCCAAACGGTTTGCATGAACGAGGTCTTGTTGCACACCTTGCAGCATGCTCTCGGTTTTATGGTGATCACTTATTTCGGATTCCAGACGATCACGCGCTGTAATGAGATCGCTGGTGCGCTCGGCCACGCGCTGCTCGAGTTCAATCTGCCTGCGTTGAGCGTCGGCAATTCGCGCGGCAACGCGCTGGCGACGACGCAACAGGATTCCAGCAACAGTGGCGATACTCGCAAGCAGAATGAAGGCAATCAGCCGTGCTTCACGTATGGCCGCTTCGACAGGCTGTCTGATGGGCGCGAGGCTATACATCAACCATGGTGTACTCGGCACATGGGAGCGAATGGCCAAAAAGTCCGTGCTACGTGCCGAGCCGGGCAGAATGGCATCGACCAGAACCATATCGTCTCCAGCCACGGGCTTTAGCGACAGTGGCAATGGCTTCAAAGGCGCATCGCCAAACTGGAGGCTATTGCGGATGGTTTCAACATTCTGAGGCTGTATTTCACCAATCGTCATGAACCGCCAGGACGGCATAGTCGTGATCAATACGATATTTCGATTATCGGTCACGAAAGTCGGGCGACCAGTTTCGTTCCAGTCGCTTTCGAGCTGATCGAACGACAGTTTCACCACAACAACGCCAAGCGGTCCATTTGGCCCATCGACACGGCGCGAAATATAAAGACCCGGACGACGGCTTACATTACCGAGTGCAAAATACTCGGCATTGGTATTTTTCAAAGCGTCGTTGAAGTAAGGACGAAACTTATAGTCGTTGCCGACAAAGCTGTCAGGCTCGCTCCAGTTGCTGGCCGATATCGCATAGCCGTGAAGGCCGACAAGATAGATCACGGCTGCTTGCGTACCTTCAGCGAGCGCCTCCAGCTTACGGTTCAGCTGATCGATAGCCACCGCACTCGGCATTGCGAGCGCATCCGCCAGTTCCTTGTCTTTGGAAAGGACCAATGGAAGTGCACGCTGTTTCTCCAGAACCGTACGGAGGAGGGCCGTGTTCAGATTAGCATCAATCCGCGTCTGTTCACCCAGCGAGAGCAAAGCGCGCTCGCGCGCAGCATCGCCAACAATCCAGAAAGCCATTGCGAAAATGCCAGCGCAAATCACGCCAAATATCCACCAAGTGCGGCGATTATTGGCGGGTGGCGAGCTTGTTTCGACTACGGAGCCGGTGACTTCTTTCATGGAGCCTATTGTGCATTATTCCACACTAACTGAAAAGATGAATGTGCGATAATTCGCACAAGTGAAAGGAAGTACTCGGCATGAAATAAAAAATATCATTATATTTCAGTATATTAATCTACGCAAAGGAAACTGGCACAGACCTTGCAATTCATGATGTGAGCGGCGGCGAGGGCCGCTGAACAAGAGGACGAAAGGCTCGGGAGGCTGGACGGGGTCCAGACAGAGCCGAACGGAGGACATCATGATTGCCGTACCGAATGGCGCTGTGGCCGAACCACGCCGCCCAATCCCGTTTTACAAGCAGCTTTATGTGCAGGTTCTGTTTGCAATTGCCGCAGGTATTCTGCTTGGACATTTCTATCCTGAGCTCGGCACGTCTTTGAAGCCTTTGGGCGATGCCTTCATCAAGCTCGTGAAGATGATTATCGCTCCGGTGATCTTCCTGACAGTTGCAACCGGCATTGCCGGCATGACCGATATAAAAAAAGTCGGGCGTGTGGCTGGTAAAGCCATGATCTACTTCCTGACATTTTCCACGCTGGCACTTATCATTGGCCTCATCGTTGCGAATGTCGTGCAACCAGGCGCCGGCATGCATATCGACCCTGCCTCGCTTGATCCAAGTGCCGTCGCAAACTACACCGAAAAGGCACATGAGCAGTCGATCACAGGCTTCCTGTCCAACATCATCCCAACCACAATCGTTGGTGCATTCGCTTCAGGCGACATCCTTCAGGTTCTGTTCTTCTCGGTCCTGTTCGGCGTATCTCTTGCCATGGTTGGCGATAAAGGCAAGCCAGTTACAGACTTTCTGCAGATGCTGACGACACCTGTTTTCAAGCTGGTTTCGATCCTGATGAAAGCTGCACCAATCGGTGCTTTCGGCGCAATGGCGTTCACAATCGGCAAATATGGCATCGGGTCGATTGCCAATCTGGCAATGCTCATCGCGACGTTCTACATCACGGCATTGTTGTTCGTGCTTGTGGTCCTGGGTGCTGTTGCCCGCTACAATGGTTTCTCGATCATTGCGCTCATTCGCTACATCAAGGAAGAGCTGCTGCTGGTTTTGGGTACATCTTCCTCGGAAGCTGCGCTGCCCAGCCTCATGGACAAAATGGAAAAGGCAGGTTGCAAGCGCTCCGTCGTTGGCCTCGTTATTCCAACTGGCTACTCATTCAACCTTGATGGCACGAATATTTACATGACGCTTGCCGCGCTCTTTATCGCGCAGGCAACGGACATTCCATTGTCCCTCACCGATCAGATTCTGCTGCTTCTGGTGGCTATGCTGAGCTCGAAGGGCGCGGCAGGTATTACTGGTGCAGGCTTCATTACGCTGGCCGCCACGCTTTCAGTTGTTCCTGCGGTTCCAGTTGCCGGTATGGCGCTAATCCTCGGTATCGACCGCTTCATGTCGGAATGTCGTGCATTGACCAATCTGGTCGGCAATGCAGTGGCAACCATCGTCGTTGCGCGTTGGGAAAACGAGCTTGATGTCGAACGCTTGAATGCAGCTATGAATGGTAAACCAATAGTCATAGAACCGGAGCCAGTGGGCGAACTGGTTTTGCAACCCGCAGAGTAATATCTCAGGCAACAGAAACGGCCCGCTTTTAGCGGGCCGTTTTGCTTTACTTATTGTCCTCTGCGGCTTTGCCTTGCGTAATCAGGCGCGCACTGTGCTGGCCTGATATGAAGGTCCAGAGCCAGCTCCAGGCAACAGCTGCGCGACTACGCGTACCGATCAGGAAAAAGATATGGGCAATCCCCCATACCCACCAGGCAATAGCGCCTTTTAGCTTGATGCGTCCCATATCAACCACAGCCGCACCCCGACCGATGGTCGCGAGATTGCCCTGATGGCGATAGCGGAATGGTGCCGGGATGGCCTTACCGGACGTGCGGCTGCGAATAACCTTCGCAACATAGGCTCCTTGTTGCTTGGCCGCCGGCGCAATACCGGGCACGGGCTTTCCATCTGGCCCTTCAACCAAAGCTGTATCGCCGATCACGAAGATGTTCTCATGGCCAGCGACAGTCAGATTGGGAAGGACACGAACCCGGCCAGCGCGGTCGCTTTCAGCCCCCAGCCACGCCGCTGCAGGTGATGCAGCAACACCAGCAGCCCAAATGGTAGTTTTGCAAGGAATGAATTCCTCACCAACAGTCACGCCATCCTCTGTGATTTCCTTGACCGGCACGCCGAGGCGAACTTCAACGCCAATCTTCTCCAAAGCATTTTGCGCGTAGTTTGATAGATCTTCCGGAAATGCTGCCAGAATACGTGGGCCCGCCTCAACGAGCAGAATGCGTGCCTGCCGCGTATCGATATTGCGGAATTCCGGCCACATGGTCTGCTTGGCCAGTTCTGCAATAATGCCCGCCAATTCCACGCCGGTCGGCCCCCCACCGACCACCGAGAATGTGAGCAAGGCCTGTTGTTTTGCAGGATCGGTTTCGCGCTCCGCACGTTCAAATGCAAGAAGCAAACGGCGGCGAATGGTCGTGGCGTCCTCCAACGCTTTCAGACCAGGAGCAACTTTTTCCCAACGATCATTGCCAAAATATGCGTGGCGCGCACCCGTTGCGAGCACCAGCGTGTCATAGGCAATCTCCTCACCGTTTTCGAGCCGCACCTTTTGGGCAGCAGTATCCACTCCGACAACCGTTCCAAGCAAGGTCGAGACATCCTTGCGATCACGAAAGAGGTGGCGGATCGGCCAGGCAATTTCAGAAGTGGCGAGAATTGTCGTCGCAACCTGATAAAGCAGTGGCTGAAAAAGATGATGATTGCGTTGATCGACGAGCGTAATGCGAACATTCGCGCCTTTCAGATCATGGATGAATTGCAGGCCGCCAAAGCCTGCGCCGACGACAAGGATATGGGGGGTATCCGGTCCGTTCATGGAAATTACACACCTGCGTTTGGCGTGATGTCGTGTCACGCTCGTCAAAAGATAGATACGCTTTGCAGACTAACGCTATCAGGTGGATGGTAAAGAGCCTAGAACATTTGAACCAAAAGTGCGAAACAGTTTTACGCCAGATAATTAGTAAATACAGATAGTTAGAAATTTTCCAACGATTCAGTCCGAAATCCAGCCGCTCTAGCGGCAAAGTGACAATAACTCCCGGCGAAACAACTCAAGGTTATAGCCGGGAAATGTGCTTTCAAGTTTTGCATGCGCTGCCATCCAGATAGGAACGGCAGAAGAAAGTACCGACTGACCTTCAGATGTCAAAACAAGCAGCCGCTCGCGGCGATCCTTCGGATTAACAATGACTTCAACCCAGCCATTACGCTGCAAGGGTTTCAGTGCTGCGGTGAGGGTGGTCTGATCCATGGCGAGAAGCTCAGCCACCGGTTTCATGGGCGGTGGGCTAGGGCGGTTGAGCGACATGAGCAATGAGAATTGTCCATTATTCAGGCCCGATGGGCGCAACTCCTCATCAAAATAGCGCGCAAGAGCACGCGCCGCACGCTGAACATGCAGACATAAACAGGTGTCACGCACAAGAAGCGTGGTTTCAAACGGGACGTCGCGAACTTCTGGCATTGCCTAGTAATGTTGATATCAATCTAATTCGTCAAGCCAGTTGGTTAGCTTCGTCACTAAAGGCACGCCTAAAAATCATCACCGTGATGCATATGGCGAAGATAGGCGAAAGCTGTCCCCGCCAGAATAGGCAGAATAACAAGCGCCATCCAGAAAATAATATTGCTCATGTTTCCCTCCCTTTTTCCGCCAGTTTAACATATCTGCCGGATAAAGGAAAAACGCATGAAATGGCAGCTTGTTCCCGAAACATATCAATTGCGAAGCTTCCGCTCGGAAGTGCTTACCCACTTTGAAAGACAGCCCATTTCGTCTTCGACCTGTAAGCGCAATCTGACCGCTTCCATCATGCTAATAATTAGAATGAAATTCCACTTCGTTGAATCGATGGATGTTTAATCACTATTGCCAGCACGCATCAGTTTGAGTAGAACTGTCATCACATCAAGAGTTGGGGCGACGCCCAACGCCAACCTGCCTTTCCGGGCAAGGTGGTACTTCCTAAAAAGGAAGGATGTGGCCAACCGGCAAATATACGGATGAAGCCACGCGCGTCTGCTCTGATACAACGAAGGACCGACGCGATATGCCTATTAAAATTCCTGACGATCTGCCCGCAACCAGTGTTCTCGAAGCCGAGGGCGTTATGGTCATGCGTGAGGCGGATGCTATCCGTCAGGATATCAGGCCGCTAAAGATTGGCCTTCTCAATCTGATGCCGAATAAAGCGACGACGGAAACGCAGATTGCGCGGTTATTGGGTGCAACCCCGCTGCAGCTCGAATTAACACTCGTACGCATTACCAATCATGTCGCACGTCATACGTCAGCCGATCATATGCTCTCCTTCTATCGTCCATGGGAAGAGGTGCGTGATGAGCGCTTTGATGGCTTTGTCATTACGGGCGCGCCGGTTGAACGCATGCCATTTGAGGAGGTCACCTATTGGGATGAAATGCAGCGCGTTTTCGACTGGACGCAGACGCATGTTCATCGCACGCTGAATATCTGCTGGGCGGCACAGGCGGCAGTGCATCATTTTCACGGCATGGGCAAATATGATCTGCCCGGTAAAGCCTCTGGCGTTTACAGCCAACAAAATTTGGCACCGTCTTCGCCCTATCTGCGTGGCTTCTCCGATGATTTTGCAATTCCGGTCTCTCGCTGGACAGAAGTGCGCAAGGAAGACATTCCAACAGATAGCAGCCTGAAGGTTCTGGTTGATAGTCCGGAGAGTGGCCTGTGCCTGTTGGAAGATCCGCAGCATCGCGCGCTGCATATGTTCAACCATGTTGAATATGATACGACATCGCTTGCAGATGAATATTTCCGGGATATCCAGCTTCAGCCCGAAACGCCGCCGCCTGCCAACTATTTTCCGAATGACGACGTAAGCCGCAAACCGCAAAATTGCTGGCGCGGCCATGCACATCTGCTTTTTGGCAACTGGATCAATGAGATGTACCAGTCTACGCCTTACGATCTCGAAAATATCGGCAAATCGTGATCCGATGAATGAGCTAATCCCCAAAAGGGGATTAGCATTCTAAACATCAGGATTGACTGGCAAAACGGTCAACCCATTTGTGCCATTGCTCTTCGCTTCCGTGGAATACGTTCAGGTCAATCTTACCATTGACACCCTGAGACAGGCCCGAGCCAGAATACTGCCAGAAAACCCAGCGACGACCTGGATAAACCTTGGATGGGTGCTGAGCCACGGCACGCAGCCAGAACGGATAATCCGTGAACGCGCCCTTGAGGTTGTCATCATAGAAATCCGGGGCCGTGTAGATAACCGGACGCTTGCCATAATGGCGTTCAAGCGCATCCATGAACACCTGCATCTTTTCGCGCACCTGTGCCGGCGATGGGCGACGCTTACAAGATGAATCGCCATTCCATTCCACATCGATCACAGGTGGAAGTGCGTCAGGATCAACGGGCACATTACGGATAAACCAATCGGCTTGCTGGCTTGCTACACGGCACCAATAGAAGAAGTGATAAGCACCACGTTTCAAGCCCGCAGCCTTTGCATCGCGCCAATTCTTGCGGAACATCGGATCAAGATGGTCGCCACCGTCTGTCGCCTTGATATAGGCGAAATTTGCCCCGTTCTTGCGAAGGGTTGCCCAGTCGATATTTCCCTGCCAACGCGAGACATCGACACCATGAACGGCGTGTCTGCGTGGAGATACGCTGCCGAAATTGATTGGTTTCGCATCACGGAAGCGCTGGCTGTAAACCCGCGAACGCTCTTGCGGTGCAAGACGCACAGGCGGATAGGCCGCGACTTCCGGCTTGGGAACGGAGATAGGCGCAGCCACCCTTTGTTCGGGGGGCCGGGTCAAAGGAGCAGGAGGTTCAGCTTTAAAAGGTCCTGCATCCGGAACTGGTCCCGCCCAGGCCAGAACTTCTTCCTGCGGTGCGGTGGGCATCGATTGCGGTGCCCTCACGGTTTCCATTACGGGCGTAGATGGCCGGACCACAGAGCTGGTCAGCTCAGCGGATGGCTGTGGCATAAGACCGTCGATGCCGGAACTTGACGTACAGCCCGCCAGAGCGGTGCAGGCAAGGGCAATTGCTGACACAATTGAAAAACGCATGATACCCGTACACAAAACTCAGGCGCTCTACAGCCAAACAAAAAAGGTTGCAGAAATGCCATCAACCAACACTCGCAACGCTCCTCCCGAGCAAATTGCTAACCAAAGATTACCGCATAAAGCTGAATCCAAAGTTTACGAAAGGCTTAAAGACCGTCGAATACAGGGGTGAGGCACAATCAATCACTATGACGTAAAAACAATATGTTATATGTCTAAATTAACACTCTGCATTAAATACCAAAACTGTAGCAATTGAATGCCGCATAAATTTTTTCGAGTTTTACGGAGGTGTCAGGCATTCTTTACGCTGCGATCTAAATCCTGCTCAAAGATTTGCTCTGCATATGGCTTTGGCTTCACGCTTTCGACCCGGATCATGAGATCGGCGATTTTCTGAGGATCTGAAATACCACATTCATAAATCTGGATGATCTCAAGCGCCATTTCATCCTTCTGAGGGGAGGTTATGGGGCAACGCCCCAGACGCTGGCACGTCTCCATGAAAGCCGCCTGCAACTGTTCGAGTTCAGCGGGCTTGAAACGCTTAAAATAATAATCTCTTGAGAACGGCATATCAATTCATTCGCAGTCTGGTCGTGATTGACCGAATTTCATTACCTGGACGATAGCTTAAGAGCACTTATCGATCTGATTGCACCAGATAGGCGCTCTATTTCTTTGTCTTAACGTACATCTTGTCCGAAAACCGCTTCAAATTTATCGGGATGCAATCTAAAGGCATGTCCTTAGTAAATCTGGATGCACTACTACCATACATGTTGATAGTTTACATTCAGTAACTGGTTTCAACTGCGCATAAGTTCTACTCGCGCTGCGATTGCAGCAATCTTCTCTGGGTCGCACTCACCGGACTGAAACGTCCTGATAATGGCGCGTGCGAGATCGTCTTTGGCCTCATGCGTCGTTGGACAACGCTCCAACAAAGCACAGCTTCGGTTATAAGCGGCTTGCATCAACTGCAAGTCCTCGGGCGTGAACGTTCCGTAATATTGGCTGCCTCTGAATGGCATAGTGTTCTCCCCCTGAATTATTTGATTGAAGCTCTAATTTCAAAGGAAAGCAACAGCATTTTAAAATGCGCCTGATAAACTGCTGTTGCGATATATCCGCTTGGGCCCCAAACCTTCACAAGCCTTAGCGGCAGCTATATAAGCCAAGCCAAAAGTGCAATGAAAAGGATACGATAGTGAAAATCGGCGTCGTTACAGTTTCTGACCGTGCAAGCCGCGGCGAATACGAAGATTTGAGCGGTCCAGCAATCGAATCCTGGCTTAAAAGCGCGATTGTAACGCCGTACGAAATCGTCAAACGCATCATTCCTGACGGGATGGAATCCGTGCGCGATACACTGATGGATCTCGCAGACAATGTCGGATGCGATTTAATCCTGACCACAGGCGGTACAGGCCCGAGCCCACGTGATGAAACACCCGAAGCGATGAAGGCCGTTTTACATAAAGAATTGCCTGGGTTTGGCGAACAGATGCGCCGCGCAAGCCTCGAGCAAACACCGACGGCAATCCTCTCTCGTCAGACTGCGGGCAGTCGCGGCAAAAGCTTCATACTCAATTTGCCGGGCAAACCCGTATCCATCGCGATGACCTTACAGGCCATTTTCCCGGCTGTGCCTTATTGCCTCGACTTAATCGGAGCAGGCCGCATTGAAACCAATCCGACAGTTGTCAAAGTCCATCGTCCGGGCTGAAAATTGCAACCGAATATCAGTTGCGCGGAATTAGAAACTATTACCAAATCGCTGTCGCGACGAAATTGCGCAACCCAGCCTTGCGCTTTTGCATGATATGCACACTTGCATTTCCCTGATTTGAAGCTGAATATTAGCGAAAAGAAGGGGAATTAAGTGAAGCCATTTGATGAGATGCTCAATCATGGCGGGAGTGTCCGCCAACCATACGAATTTCTCAAGCAGTGGCTCGACCAGCAGGATCAACACAAACTTCTGCAGAAAACGCAGGATGCCGAGAGCGTCTTTCGCAAGACGGGTATTACTTTTGCTGTTTATGGCGATGAAAACGCGGCGGAGCGGCTGATCCCGTTCGACATCATTCCACGTATTATTTCAGGTCAGGAATGGCGACGGCTTTCACAAGGTATCGAGCAACGCGTCATGGCGCTCAATGCTTTTCTGGACGATATCTATCATCGACAGGAGATTGTCAGAGCAGGGCGTATCCCCAAGGAACTCATTACCAATAATGAGGCTTTCCTGCCGGAAATGATCGGGTTTCGTCCACCCGGCAATGTCTATACGCACATCATTGGCGTCGATATTGTGCGCACAGCTGAAAACCAGTTCTATGTGCTCGAAGACAATGCCCGCACACCTTCCGGTGTGTCTTATATGCTGGAAAACCGGGAAACCATGATGCAGCTCTTCCCGGAGTTGTTTCAGAATGTGAAGGTTCGCCCCGTCGAGAACTATCCGCAATTGCTGCGCCAATCACTGGCGAGTGTTGCACCGCCCGGAACACAAGGCGTACCAACGGTGGCAGTGCTGACGCCCGGCATCTACAACTCAGCCTATTTCGAACATGCCTTCCTGGCGGATCAAATGGGCGTGGAACTTGTTGAGGGGAGTGACTTGCGCGTCGTGGATGGGCGTGTCGCCATGCGCACAACGAAGGGCTATCGCGCGATTGATGTGCTTTATCGCCGTGTCGATGATGATTTCCTTGATCCACTGACATTCAGACCGGATTCAACACTGGGCGTCCCGGGCATCATGGATGTCTATCGGGCAGGCAATATCACAATTGCCAATGCCCCCGGGACCGGCATTGCGGATGACAAGGCGATCTATTCCTACATGCCGGAGATCGTGGAGTTCTATACGGGCCGCAAGGCCATTCTTGAAAACGTGCCGACCTGGCGCTGTTCGGAGCCGGACAGCTTGGCCTATGTGCTCGATAATCTTGCCGATCTCGTCGTCAAGGAAGTGCATGGTTCCGGCGGCTATGGGATGTTGGTCGGCCCAGCAGCGACCAAGGCCGAACGCGATAGTTTTGCGGAGAAGCTGAAAGCGCGCCCTCGCAACTATATTGCGCAACCGACATTGGCACTTTCAACGACACCGATCTTCACCGAATGCGGTCTTGCGCCACGCCACGTTGATTTAAGACCGTTCGTACTGGTTTCGGACCGCATTCGTATTACACCCGGCGGATTGACGCGTGTGGCGCTGAAGGAAGGTTCTCTCGTTGTAAATTCCAGTCAGGGTGGTGGCACGAAGGATACTTGGGTACTCGACGATTAAAGCGCGTCTCCCAAAAGTGGGAACCGGTTTTGAGAAAAGACATGCTTTAAGGACAGTTTTTGGAATTACGCATCAAAACCGGCGATAAGACCGGAGCGTGTGGAAGGGGAATGAATTTATGCTTCTTGGCCGTACGGCAAACGGGCTTTACTGGATGTTCCGCTATATCGAGCGCGCTGAAAACATGGCGCGTCTGGTGGATGCGGGGCTGCGTATGGCACTTACAAAAACATCGGATGCGCCGGAAGAGTGGTCTTCTGTGGTGGTATCGGCTGGCGCGAGCCAGACATTTTCAGAAAAATATCAAACATTTAATGCAGCCAACGTCGCCGACTTTTTGCTGCGTGACATGGACAATCCGTCAAGTGTGATGTCTTGCATGGAAACAGCACGTTCCAACGGGCGGATGGTGCGAACAGCGCTAACCCGTGAAGCATGGGAAAGTGTCAATGAAGCGTGGATGGTGCTTAAAAAATCGCTCTGCAAGCCACTGAAAGAAGCTGATTTGCCACCACTTCTCGATCAGATAAAACGCGAGACAGCGCTGATCCGGGGTGCCTTTCACGGTACGATGTTGCGCAACGAGATCTTCGATTTTGCGGGGCTCGGAACCTTTATTGAACGTGCGGACAATACGGCACGCATTCTCGATGTGAAATATTATGTGCTTCTGCCGGCGGTTTCTTATGTGGGAACCACGCTCGACAATTATCAGTGGGAGTCGATCTTACGGTCAGTTTCGGCGCACCGGTCTTATCGCTGGGTTTATGACGGCGACTATCGTCCTGCGCATGTCGCTGATTATCTGATCCTTAACGGGCGTATGCCGCGATCACTCAACTATTGCTATCAGAGCATCAATGGTCATTTAAACTATCTGGCGAAGGATTATGGCGATAGCGATGTCTGTCACCAGACCGGCGAGAAAATCTATGCCACGCTGCAAAATCAGGACATTGGTGCTATCTTCGATGTGGGCTTGCATGAATTCCTGACTGATTTCATTTCCCGCAACAACCGGCTCGGCAACGAGATCGCTGAAACCTATAATTTTTATTGAGGTGATTGCTTGTTGCTCAATATCCGCCACGTTTCACATTATCGATATGAAAACCCGGTTCCTTATGCGGTTCAGCGGTTGCGTCTACGCCCGCCAACATTGCCCGGCCAGTTGATTAAACATTGGGAACTGAAGGTCGAAGGTGGTGAGCCGGAGGTTTCCTATATTGATGGCTTTGGCAACAAGACTGATCTTGTCCAGCACGCGCGCAATGTGAATGAGATAATCATTACCGCAAGTGGCAGTGTTGAAGTGGAAGATCGTGTTGGCGTTCTGGGTCCGGTCTATGGCTATGCGCCATTGTGGCTGTTTGAACGCGAAACACATCTGACTACACCGGGCGAACGTATCCGGGCACTGATTGGCGATCTGGCGAAAGATCAGGATCGCCTTGCATTGCTGCATGAACTGATGAATTCTGTTCACACAGCGGTTAACTATATGCCCGGCACCACAAGTGTTGCAACCAACGCGGAAAGCGCACTTGAGGAGGGCAAGGGCGTTTGTCAGGATCACAGCCATATCTTTCTGTCGGCAGCACGACTGCTTAAAATTCCGGCCCGCTACGTTTCCGGCTATCTGCTAATGGAAGGCACCGAGGAGCAGACCGCAAGCCATGCCTGGGCGGAAGCGCATATCGATGGACTTGGCTGGGTAGGATTTGATGCTGCAAACAATGTCTGTCCCAATGATCGCTATGTTCGTCTGGCGACCGGGCTTGATTATCGTGATGCAGCACCAATTTCCGGGGTAAGGCTTGGCGGCGCTGTCGAAAGTCTTGCGGTTCACATCAATGTAGGACAGTGATTGTTTAAGATTGTAAAGTGCCTGCCGGAAACTGCTAATGACTTACTGCGTTGGAATGAAAATTGATCGCGGCCTCGTGTTTATGTCCGATACACGGACAAATGCAGGTCTCGATAACATCTCGACATTCTCGAAAATGCGGAGCTGGAACAAAGCTGGCGAACGCGTGATCGTACTTTTATCAGCTGGTAATCTCGCCACCACGCAAGCAGTTGCCAGCTTGCTTGAAGAGCGCATGAAGGCTCCGGAAGACAGGCACCCGTCGGTGTTCGATGCACCATCCATGTTTCAGGTGGCGCGCCTCATCGGCGATACGGTCAAGGAAGTGATTGCGAACTCGGCAACGGGCGGGCAAAGCGCAGACGCATTCGGCGCATCGTTCATTCTGGGTGGACAGATCAAAGGTGGTCAGCCAAGGCTCTTCTATATCTATCCTGAAGGCAATTTCATCGAAAGCTCAACTGATACGCCGTTTTTCCAGATTGGCGAGAATAAATACGGCAAGCCAATTCTGGTGCGCGCCTATCAGGAGACGATGAACTTCGAGGACGCCGTCAAGCTTCTTCTCGTTTCTTTTGACTCGACGCTAAAGGCAAATCTTTCAGTCGGCCTGCCACTTGATATGCAGATTTACGAGACTGACAGCCTCGAGCTCGGCGAACACAGGCGCTTTGAAGCAAGCGACCCTTACTATCAGACAGTTTCGGAAAGCTGGTCAGAGGCACTGAAGTCGGCGCTCGAGCAATTGCCACCTTTCAGCTTTGATAAATAGAAAAGCTGGGTGTTAGAGCGCATCCCGAAAAGTGTGAAACGGTTTTAGGAACTGATGCGTGTCGGAGTGCCGATCTGATTGAATCGGATCGGCACTCTAAATCACTCTTTTTTCTACTTTAGTCCTTGGTTACAGTCGCAACATAGTTCGCATCAGCTACCATGTCGAAATTGTGAACGTTGGATGCTGTCACAGCCGTTTCGATCTGCTGATAAATGACCGTGATCGGACTGTCTTCCTGAAACTTCTTTTGAAGATCATGGTACATGGCTTCGCGCTTGGCAGTATCGCGTTCCTCCGCCGCCGCCATGGTTTCCGCTGTCAGTTCAGGAATATCCCATGAAGCTTGCCAGGCGGTTGTGCGCAGATTCACTTCATCACCATTATTTGGGTTGTTGGTGAATGTGACGGCATTAGTGTGTGGGTCCCAATAATCCGGCCCCCAGATACCCAAAGCGAGCTGATGCTTGCGCGCACGAACCTTGGTGGTGGTGAGCTTGCCATCGCCTTGCAGGATTTCAACATTGATCCCGGCCTTGGCCATGGTTTGCTGGATACTTTCAGCAATTCCGACATATGGCTGGTTGTTACGAACATCAAGCGTTATGCTCAGTCCATCTTTTAGCCCTGCCTTTTCAAGCAGTTCTTTTGCTTTCTCAACATCATACTTGAAAGGCTTGTCATCGACCGCACCAAACATGCCGACCGGCAGGAAGGATTGATGTGTGCGGCCAATGCCTTTGATCAGGGTCGCTTCAATCGTGTCGTAATCGATCAGATACTTCAGTGCCTGACGCACTTCTGGTTTAGCCAGCTCCGGCACATTTTGGTTCGCGCTCAGATAATAAATACGACCCTTCGGCGCATTGATCACGCTGAACTTGGCATCTTTGCCCAGCTCTTCAATGTCACCGGGTTCGAGATTGCGGGCAATGTCGATATCCCCGGCCTGAAGCAGCAGCCGTTGCGATACACCTTCCTTCACGTGACGATAAATGACACGCTTCATGGCTGGCTTGGGGTCAGCATAGTTCTCATTGCGTTCGAGAAGCATAACTTCATTGGCACGCCACTGTTTCAAAGCGAACGGACCGGAACCGGCGTAATTGTTTTTCAGCCACTCGTATCCGAAGTCGGTGCCATAAGCATAAGTGTCCGTCTTCTCGGTCTTCTGCTCGTGTTCCTTCACCAGTTTGCTGTCGACAATCGATGCAACGCTGGACGTCAGGCAGTTCATGACGAAACTTGGTGCGAACGCCTTGCCGGTGGTGAAAACGAATGTCTTGTCATCGGTTGCAACGACATTCTGATCAACATTCTCAGCTGTGATGCCAAACTGGCTCAGAATGAATGCAGGGCTTTTGTCGAGCTTGATTGCGCGCTGGAGCGAATAAGCAGCATCATGCGCCGTAATTGGGTTGCCGGAGGCAAACTTAAGACCATCACGAATTTTGAACGTGATCGATTTGCCGTCGTCGGAGAAACTCCAGCTCTCAGCAATCTGTGGAATAATCTTGGTTGGGTCTTTCGTGTCTGTCGTCACAAGGCGTTCATAAGTGCTGGTCAGCATTTCAGACGTCGTGATTTCAAAGATTTCTGCCGGATCGAGCGAAATGATATCGTCAATACTCATTGCAATCACGAGCGTATCGGATGGCGTGGCGGCTTCGACGGCTTTTGGTGATGCTGACAGGCAAAGCGCAAACGCCAGTGCCGCAGGAATGGACGCGCGCTTCAGTCTTGTGGTGAGCGTTCCGCGCTGCAAAGCAATAACGGGTAGTGCAGTTCCGAATTTCATGTGTTTTCCCCTGGAGATCACGCCCATCCCCGGACGTTCTCATCAACTCTCTGTTCGTTCCGGTGACGACTCTCCTGAACGCGGAAGTATTAGATTCCGTTTTTATAGGGGACACAATGGTGGGAGATACTTAGCCGCAAATAAAAAAACGGCTGGAAAATTCCAGCCGTTTCACAAAGCAATAGCAAAGGATTATGCGAAGATTTTGAACCGTTCGGTGTCATCCATGAACACCTTATCGCCAAAAGCCTGCTCGTTCGAACCAAATGGCATCTGGGCGCGCAATTTCCACGACGATGGAATGTTCCAGGCTTTGGCGACTTCAGCATCGATCAGTGGATTATAGTGTTGAAGGCTTGCACCAATATCTTCATTAGCAAGCGCCGACCAAACCGAAAGCTGTGCCATGCCACCGGCCTGTTCTGACCAGACAGGGAAATTGTCTGCATAGAGTGCAAAGTTTTCCTGCAAGCCCTTAACAACATTCTGGTCTTCAAAAAACAGCACAGTGCCTGCACCGGCAGCAAAACTGTCGATCTTGGCTTCGGTCTGCTCGAAAGCATCGGCAGGAACGATCTTGCGGAGTTCTTCCTTGGCGATATTCCAGAGCTTTTCGCTCTCAGCACCAAAAAGAACAATAGCGCGTGAGCTTTGCGAATTGAAAGAGGATGGCGAATGCTTGATTGCTTCGCGGATCAGTTCGGCGGTCGCATCCTGGGAGAGGGGAAGATTCTTGCCGAGTGCGTATTGTGTACGACGCTTCTTGAGAGCGGCGATATAACTGTTGCTCATCATCATTGTCCTGTTTTTGCAGCGATTCTGTGCTGCGAACTTATTGCAGCGCCTGGGAAAATCTCGTGCAAAATATTGTGATTTTAAAGCAGGGCGCCAGCCTGTATTTCTGAAACACACTGTCAACAGATGACGCGTTTGTCCGTCAGATTGTTTCAATTTTTTTGAACGGAACGGCGGGGATTTTAGAGATAGTTTAGCTTTTGCCTTTCGCTTCCAATCAAAATCTGACAAAATTTATCGGAATATGGGAACGTAAAAGAAAAAATTGGTGTGAACCGCCGGTTCAAAACTGACTAAAAGTTACGAGGTCACAATCATTTGAAGTCATTTATAATTATCGGAGGCGGTGCGAGCGGTGTTCTCATGGCCGCACAATTGCTTGGCCAATCGGCTGAAACCACAGTCCGTATTTTCGAGCGCTCAGGTAGCTTAGGCGCAGGGATCGCTTATTCTACACAAAATCCCAACCATCTGTTGAATGTCCGCGCCAGCAATATGAGTGCGTTTCCAGATCAACCCGAACATTTTCTCCACTGGCTTCAAAACAATTCTCACGCCGTGACAAAAGGCGAGTGGCAACCCCAATCCTTCGCACCACGCGCTTTCTATCGGCTCTACCTCAATGATTTGCTCAAGCCATATTTCGCGAGTGATAAGCCACGTATTTTCATTGAAAACACAGACGTTTCCGACGTTTCGTATGACGGCATCAAACCGCAGGTAACGAGTTCTGAGGGAGAATGCTTTCCGGCCGATGCTGTGATTGTTGCCACGGGCAATGAAGCCGCAATTGCTACGTCCGGCAGCCATGTCACAGAATACTGGTCCAGCAACGGTTATTTCGACATTCCGTCAGATCATTCAATTGCAATTTTTGGCACAGGGCTATCGATGATCGACAGCGTGATTTCGCTGCTCGATCAGGGACATAAGGGGAAGATCCATACAATTTCGCGGCGCGGTCTGCTGCCTGCACGCCATGCATCGGCTGAACCATTCCCAATCAATGCGGATGCGTTGCCGGTTGCCGATGGGTTGCCTTCACTCTTGTATATTGTTCGTAAGATAATTGAACAATGCGAAGCAGAAGGCAAAAGCTGGCGCAGCGTCATTGACGGATTGCGACCTCACACGAAAAATATCTGGAACAGATTGCCATTGAGGCAACGCCAGAGCTTTTTGCGCCATCTGCGACCGTGGTGGGACGTTCATCGTCATCGCATGGCCCCGGAAATCGCTGATCGTATTGAATCCGCACAGCAATCAGGACAGCTTACAATCACTGCTGCCCATCTCGCTTCTGTTAAAAGCAAGGCTGAGAACATCGCAATTCGCTACCGTAAACGGCGGGGCGAGGGACTTGAGGAGCTTGATGTCCAAACGATTATCGATTGTCGTGGCGGAAGCTCGCGATTTTCAACGACCCGCAATCCTGCACTGATAAGCCTGATGGAGCACGGACTTGCAAAGCCAGATGCCATTGATCTTGGCCTTGATGTTACGAACGATCTGCAGATCTTGAATGCGCGCGGTGAACCGTCGGGGCCAATCTTTGCCATTGGACCGGTCACAAAAGGCAGCTTCTGGGAAGTGACGGCAGTGCCGGATATTCGGGTTCAGGCAGAAAAACTCGCCAGGACAGTTATTGAAGGTTAGGAATCGCTAATTCAATCAGCCGACGCGCACGGAGTAACCGTCATTCGACTGCAAAAATTACACGTCAATATGCCCGACAAAGTGTGGTTGTGTGGAAACCTGGTCCCAAGGAAGCCTTTTTCGCACGCATTTGCAGACTGAAATGATTCAAAATATCGCGATAAGCCATTGAAAGCTATTGCCATAATAACCTCTAGCCCGTCATAATAAAGACATCGGAACATATGATTCCTCTCGACATCTTACCGGAGCATTCCTGTTGCTGTTTTCATGAGCGGTGTCTGCTTCGGATCAACCTTGATTACGGAATGGAGGCCTGTGGCGCATGACGATGGACGGCAGAATGCTCTTTTTGCTCGTCCTTTTACCGTTTCTTGGCAGCGCTATCACAGGTCTATTCAAAGGGGTTGATCGCACAGGATCGGCATGGTTCACAGCAGCCATCGCGCTTGTAGCCTTTGTCATCACAGCAAGCCTTTATCCTATCGTAGCCGATGGTGGTGTTGTTCGCGGATCAATTGACTGGCTTCCAAATTACGGCCTGAATGTAACATTTCGAATGGATGGTTTCGCCTGGCTTTTTGCCATGTTGATTACCGGCATTGGCCTGTTGGTTGTCATTTACGCGCGTTATTACATGTCACCGGAAGACCCGGTCCCACGTTTTTTCTCGTTCCTGCTATCCTTCATGGGTTCGATGCTCGGCGTTGTGCTATCGGGTAATATTGTTCTGCTCGCCGTTTTCTGGGAGCTGACCAGCATCTTCTCGTTCCTGCTCATTGGCTACTGGTATCACAACGCCAGCGCACGTGATGGCGCACGTATGGCTTTGACAGTAACCGGTATCGGCGGCTTCTGTTTGCTTGCAGGCGTGCTTTTGCTCGGCCACATTGTCGGCAGCTACGATCTGGACAAGGTTCTCGAAGCAGGAAACGTCGTTCGCGCCCACCCACTTTATACGGTCGCGCTTGTCCTCATTCTGATAGCGGCTTTCACCAAGTCAGCGCAGTTCCCCTTCCATTTCTGGCTACCCAATGCGATGGCGGCGCCAACACCGGTTTCCGCCTATCTGCATTCTGCAACAATGGTGAAAGCGGGTGTTTTCCTGCTCGCGCGCTTGTGGCCGATCTTTGCCGGCACCGAAGAATGGTTCTGGATTTTGGGCCTTGCCGGTCTGACGACCTTGCTGATCGGCAGCTTCTTTGCGGTATTCCAGCAGGACCTCAAAGGTTTGCTGGCTTATTCAACCATCAGCAACCTTGGGCTTATTACGGTTCTGTTGAGCCTTGGCAGTCCGCTTGCTGCCGTCGCAGCGATCTTCCACATGGTCAATCACGCCATCTTCAAAGCATCTTTGTTCATGGCAGCAGGTATCATCGACCACGAAACCGGCACACGTGACATGCGCAAGCTGAGCGGTCTTGCGCGCGCCATGCCTTATACTGCAACGCTTGCCATGGTTGCGAGCGCGTCCATGGCTGGTGTTCCGCTGCTCAATGGCTTCCTCTCCAAGGAAATGTTTTTTGCCGAAGCTGTTGAAACACATATGGCTTCGTCGTTGGATACGCTCACGCCATATATCGCAACGCTGGCGGGTGTATTCACAGTCGCTTATTCGGTGCGTTTCATTTATTCAACATTCTTCGGTCCTGCACCCCACGATCTGCCGAAACAACCGCATGAACCGCCGCACTGGATGCGTCGTCCGATCGAACTTCTGGTCTTGCTCTGCCTGTTGATCGGCATCATTCCAAATATCGCAATCGGACCTTTCCTGCACTCGGCTGTGGTTTCAGTACTTGGAGATGCGACACCACAATATAGCCTCTCAGTCTGGCATGGATTTAATCTTCCGTTGATGATGAGTATTGTGGCGATGATTGGCGGTATCATTCTGCATTGGGCGCTGAAAAATTATCTTGCGACCAGTGAAGACGGGCCCCCATTCTTCCGTCATTTGCAGGGACAACGTATTTTCGAGCGCGTGCTCGTCACCGTTTCCTGGAACTGGGCACGTAAGGCTGAAAGTTTCTTCAGCACGCGTCGCCTTCAGCCGCAGCTTCGCATTGTTGTAACCGTTGCACTCGTCGCTGCGGCATGGCCAATTTTGGAAGATGGTATCCATGCGGGTATGCTTGGCGTTCAGCCTGTCGATCCGATCTTTGCTGGTCTTTGGATTTTGGGTGGAGCCTGTGCGATTGGCGCTGCTTATCAGGCAAAATATCACCGTCTTGCAGCGTTGATTTTGCTCGGCGGGGCAGGGCTTATCACCTGTATTACATTTGTCTGGCTTTCTGCACCCGATCTCGCTGTGACGCAGTTGCTGGTGGAAATCGTGACCACCGTTCTGCTTTTGCTTGGCCTGCGCTGGCTGCCCAAGCGCTGGGAAGATCCAGATCCTATTCCAGTGAAGTTCGGCCCAAGACTGCGCCGCTATCGCGATTTCGCGCTGGCCATTGGCACTGGCGTCGGTGTGTTTATTATCTCTTACGCAATGATGACCCGCCCATCGCCGGTTAGTATTGGCGATTACTTTCTGCAGAATGCCTATTTGGGTGGCGGCGGCAAGAATGTCGTGAACGTCATTCTGGTTGATTTCCGCGCCTTCGATACTTTTGGTGAGATCGCGGTTCTCGGCATCGTAGGCCTGACGGTCTTTGCGCTGTTGCGTCGTTTCCGCCCTGCACCTGACAGCACCGGTTCGACTGCACAGCAGAAGATTCAGGACGCTTATGATGAAGCCATGGAAGACCGCGAGAAGGGCGAAACGCTCACCGACTATCTGGCGGTGCCTTCTGTAATCATGCAGTGGCTGTTCCCGGTCATTATTGTACTCGCGGTTCATCTGATCCTGCGCGGACACGACCTGCCCGGCGGTGGCTTTGCGGCCGGCATCACCTTGGCGATTGCGTTCATTCTGCAATATCTTGCCGCTGGTACGCGTTGGGTGGAAGATCATCTGCGTATCCTGCCTGTACGCTGGATAGGCATAGGGCTGCTTGTCGCTGCTGTGACAGGGGCGGGCGCATGGATATTCGGGTATCCGTTCCTCACATCCTTCTTCCAGTATGCCGATATACCGAACATCGGAAAAATGCCCCTTGCGAGTGCACTCTTGTTTGATATCGGCGTCTTCACTCTGGTCGTGGGTGCTACCGTTCTGATTTTGATTGCACTGGCCCACCAGTCGATCCGTAAACATCGTGTTGAAAAACTTGCCGCTGCGAAGGAGGAGAACTGATGGAACTGGTTCTCGCTATAGCAATCGGTGTGTTGATGTCATCCGGTGTCTGGCTGATCCTGCGTCCGCGCACATTTCAGGTCGCCATTGGACTGGCACTTGTGTCTTATGCGGTTAATCTGTTCATCTTCTCGATGGGCCGTTTGCGCACCAACGCACCGCCTGTGCTTGACTCCGGCATCAATGTTCAGGCTGCGCAATATACCGACCCTGTGCCTCAGGCGCTGGTTCTGACCGCTATCGTAATCGGCTTTGCAATGACCGCGCTTTTCCTTGTCGTGTTGCTCGCTTCGCGCGGAATGACACGTACCGACCATGTCGACGGCAAGGAGAATTGATGATGGATTGGAAATCGCACCTCATCGTCGCACCCATTATCTTGCCGCTTGTAACGGCTGCATTGTTGTTGTTGTTCGATGAACGCAAGCGCAAGCTCAAAATGGCGATCAATACGATTTCCATCATGGGCTTGATCTACATCGCGTACACGCTACTCGGAATTGCCAGCGAAACGGCACCGGAAGCTTCAGTTTACCTGATCGGCAACTGGCCTGCACCATTCGGCATTGTGCTGGTTCTCGACAGGCTTGCTGCATTGATGCTGATGCTGACCAGTGTGCTTGCTCTGGCCGCTCTCAGCTTTGCGCTTGCTCATTGGCACAAGGCGAGCCCGAATTTTCATACGATCTTCCAGCTCCTGCTGATGGGCCTGAATGGCGCATTTCTGACGGGCGATCTCTTCAATCTCTTCGTGTTCTTCGAAGTTATGCTCGCAGCATCTTACGGCCTGGCACTCCATGGTTCAGGACCGGCGCGCGTCAAGGCGGGCATGCATTATATCGCGGTCAATCTGGTTGCGTCGTCACTATTCCTAATCGGCGTCAGTCTGATTTACGGTGTGACGGGTACGCTTAATATGGCAGATCTCGCACAGAAGATTTCGCAAGTAACGCCGGAAGATCGCATGCTTCTTGAAGCAGGCGCCGCCATTCTCGCGGTCGCCTTCCTGGTGAAAGCAGGCATGTGGCCGCTCAATTTTTGGCTGGTGCCTGCTTATACGGCAGCGGCCGCTCCAATTGCGGCTATTTTCGCGATTATGAGTAAGGTCGGCATATACGTCCTTTTGCGTCTTTCGCCGCTCATGTTCGGTATAGGTGCTGGCGAATCCTATGGCTTTGGTAATGACTGGCTTTATTATGGCGGCATGGTCACGCTGGCTTTCGGCCTGATCGGCGTGGTTGCATCGCAGGCTATGGGGCGTCTGGCGAGCTACAGCATTTTGGTGTCATCCGGTACATTGCTTGCAGCCATCGGCAGTGGCAATACCGCAATGACTGGTGCAGCACTCTTCTACATGGTCAGCTCAACGCTGACGATTGCTGCTTTCTTCCTTCTGATCGAACTTGTCGAACGCGGTCAGGATGCAGCGGCAAACGTTCTTGCGGTCACGATGGAAGCCTATGGCGACGACGAGGAAGAAGAAGAGGAAGAGGAAGTTGGCGTCGTTCTGCCTGCGACCCTTGCCATTCTCGGCACCTGCTTTGCCATAGTAGCAATTCTTCTGATTGGCTTGCCGCCATTCTCGGGCTTCATTGCCAAGTTCCTGATCCTTGCAGCCGTTTTCAACGGCGATGGAGCAGCCCCGACATTAGCTATGCCCGTCAGCCCTGCAAGTTGGGCACTGATAGCGCTTATCCTGCTTTCAGGCCTTTCAGCGCTGATTGCGATGACCCGCACAGGCATTCGCACATTCTGGGCCTCGCTTGAGGGCAATGTTCCACGTGTTCTGGTTCGCGAAGTGGTGCCGATTGCCGGTCTTCTGGCCGTCTGTCTGGCGCTGACCATCGCAGCAGGTCCGGCCATGGGATATATGGATGCGACAGCTCGTTCGCTGCACAATCCAAAAGACTACATCAACAGTGTCCTTAAAGCGCCGCGGGTGGGCGGAGAAACGGTGGAGGTAAAATGAGAAAAATTCTACCTTTCCCGCTGCTCTTCTTATCTTTGATTGTGTTCTGGCTTTTGCTGAACGGGTTTACACGTGCGCAGCTAATCTTGGGTATCATTATTGCGCTCTTTGCTTGCCTTGCGATGACAGCGCTTCAGCCGCAGAAAAATCATCTGCGCTCACTCCCGACCATGTTGTGGCTGTTCGGCGCCGTCAGCATCGACATTCTCACATCAAATATTGCGGTTGTGAAGCTGATCCTGTCGCCGCGTAAGGAGCGTCACCCGGGCTTCGTGGTCATTCCACTCGATCTTGAAAACCGGACAGGACTGGCGGTCCTTGCTTGCATCATCACCACAACGCCGGGAACTGCCTGGGTTGATTACAACGTTGCCCGCAAGGCGCTGACGATCCATGTTCTTGATCTGGAAGACGCAAAAACCTGGCGAACGACAATCAAGCAGCGCTATGAACAGCCTCTTATTCGTATATTCGGAGCGCGAGACATAGTGAAAGAGGAGCAATCGGCATGAGCGCAGTTATTCTTTTCTGGTCGCTGCTCGCTGCACAGGTCATGCTCATAGCAGCTATGGGCTGTGTGGTTTATCGCTTGCTCATCGGACCACGCGCGCAAGATCGCGTGCTGGCGACCGACGCTCTCTATCTCAACGCACTTCTGTTGCTGCTTACTTTTGGCATGCGCACGGGCAGCGTCATCTATTTTGAAGCCGCACTTATCATTTCGCTGCTTGGGTTTGTCGCCACTGTGGCACTTGCCAAATTTCTGATGCGCGGGGAGGTGATCGAATGATCGGAGCCGCTGATCTGCCCGTCTGGGCCGCCATCGTCATTTCATTTTTTCTAGTCTCCGGTGCTTTCCTGACGCTCGTCGGTTGCATTGGACTTGTTCGTTTCAAGAGTTTTTATGAACGCATTCACGCGCCGACAATTGGTTCTTCGTTCGGCGCCGGTGGAATCTTGATCGCTTCCATCATGTTTTTCTCCATCTTGCAATCCAAGCCGATTCTGCATGAAGTGTTGATTACCGTCTTTGTGGTCATCACAACGCCGGTAACGCTCATGTTGCTGAGCCGTGCAGTGATTCATCGTGATCAGACGCAGGACAGCAAAGAGCTTCCTTCATCTTCCGACCAGAAATGATGGTTGGAAGCATCGGCTTGAGGCATTTGGAGGAGTGCTGAAGGCTGCGGCCAATTGTCCATATGCACCTTGCATCCAGACATGCGGATTGAAGGTCGAGACCATTTGAATTATCTGAATTTCAGTAATTTCTGAAAATTCAGAATTTACGGGAGAGAGAGCTTGGAATTATCGCCAATTGTTCAGTCGTTTGTACTCCACTTCGGAGAGATGGGTAGCCGCTGGGGTATCAACCGTACGGTTGGACAGATTTATGCGCTGCTCTATCTATCGTCTGAACCCTTGTGTGCGGATGATATCGTTGATGCGCTTGGTGTTTCGCGCTCCAACGTTTCGATGGGCATCCGCGAGTTACAGGGCTGGAATCTTGTGCTGCTGAAGCACATACCCGGTGATCGTCGCGACTTTTTCACGACTCCGGGCGACGTATGGCTGATTTTGCGAACGCTTGCGGAAGAACGCAAGAAGCGCGAAATCGATCCGACTTTGTCGGTGCTTCGCGAAGTTCTGATGGAGCAACCGGAAGGCGACAGCGACCGTTTTGCGCAAGATCGCATGAAGGACATGTACGCGCTCATCGAGCGACTGACCAATTGGTACGACGACGTCAAGAAACTCGATACCGACAGATTGACCAGCCTTCTGGCGCTTGGCGCCAAGGTAACCCGCTTTCTGGAAACCACGGACAAGATCGTGGCGCTGGGACGCGGGAGAGCATCGGCCAAAAAGGAGCCTAAACGAGAGTGAAACCCGTTGTCCCCCGAACGGAAGAAACGGCACAACAAGACGGCGAAACACCAGACGGCAAGCGTCGTCCGCATCGGCGTCCAGTTCCGTCTCTGCTGAAAACGGGGGCAAGGATTCAGGCCTTGGCGGCCCTTTTATGGCTGCCACAGGCCGCACTTCTCGCCTATGGCGTGGGCTATTTAGCCAATACAGGCTTTGATGCCACAATCTATTATCTTGCTGCCGGGCTTTTTCTTATAGGCTGTTTGCGCAGCCTTCTGGACGCACATGGCGCGACCAAGGCTTTCGATGCAGCAAGAAATGAATTAGCCAAGCTCCGGGAAAAAGCTGTAGCTGCGCTATCGCAGCGCTCACCCCTTGATACATCGCGTCCATCTTCCGGAGAGGCCGCAAGCATACTCACTGAGCAGGCAGAGATGGTGGTTCCTTATCTCTCTCGCTTTGTGCCGGTTCGCATTCGCGTCATGCTGGTTCCGTTGGCAATTCTTGCAGTCGTCCTGTGGTTTTCCTGGGTAGCAGCCCTGATCCTGCTGATAGCGGCACCTTTGATCCCGATTTTCATGGCGCTGATCGGCTGGCGTGCAAAAGCCGCCAGTGAAAAGCAACTCATTGCTTTGGGCGACATGAACGGTTTTCTGCTCGATCGTCTGCGGGGCCTTGCAACAATTCGCAGTTTTAATGCTGTCGATATGACCGCAACACGTCTCCGCGATAATGCCGAGACGTTGCGCAGCAAGACAATGATTGTTCTGCGTATCGCTTTTCTCTCATCTGCCGTTCTGGAGCTTTTCGCAGCCCTTGGCGTCGCTATGGTAGCGGTTTATATCGGCTTTCATCTGCTTGGGCCTCTGGGCTTTGGTGCATGGGGGCATAAGTTGAGCCTCGCTGAAGGCCTGTTCATTCTCTTGCTTGCACCCTCATTCTTTGAACCTCTGCGCGATCTCTCAGCCGTTTGGCATGACAGGGCGTCAGGTGAAGCTGCCATTGACGCGCTGGAAGAGCTTGCAAAACACGAAATGCCAGTAGTCGGTGGCATCAAGGCTACGGAAACGGTCAGGAACGCACCTTCGCTGATGCTTCGGAATATCCGCTTTCGGTATTCCACAGGCGAAGATGTATTCGCCCACTTCAATCTGGATATTGAGCCGGGTGAACATGTGGCGCTTCTCGCACCGAGTGGTTATGGCAAGTCGACATTGCTCGCCTTGATTGCTGGATTGGCAGCCCCCCAAGAAGGCGAAATCCGTATTGGCGGTGTTGTACTTCACGATGAAACGACCACAAGTCTCCGGGCGAGAATGCGATGGGTCGGTCAGAAGCCACATATTTTTGCAGGAAGTGCCCGGCATAATATAACCCTTGGCCGTAATGCCGATGCAGATAAGACCGCGTCAATAATCGACCAGATGGCCCTGAGTCATGTGGCAGGCATTACCGGAACCGGTGTGATCGGCGAAAATGGTGCAGGGCTTTCTGGTGGTGAAGCACTTCGATTGGCCTTGGCACGCATCGCTGTCGATCAAGACGCCGATATTATTCTCGCAGACGAGCCAACTGCACATCTTGACCACGAAACGGCGAACCACATCGCCGACACTCTGATCAGCCTCGCTAAAGGCAAGACGCTCATCATTTCGACGCATGATGAGAAACTCGCAAGCCGTATGGATCGCATTGTTCGGCTCGATGATTTGAGTGGCGAAGCCCAAGTCTGGCAGACGAGGGCAGCAGAATGAACGGACTTCAATCGCTCCGCCCAATCCTGCAACTTTTCTTCCGCACAAAAGGGCTGATGCTTTACGCGGGCATTGCAGCTGCAACAGCGACGGTTCTCACAGGCATTGCTCTGCTCGGCCTTTCCGGGTGGTTTATCACGGCCACCGCTATCGCCGGTTTGAGTGTTGCAACAGCCATGGTCTTCGATGTTTTTGCACCAGCCGCCGGTATTCGTCTTCTTGCAGTTTTACGCACAGGCGCACGCTATCTGGAACGCCTTGTAACGCATGATGCGACGCTCGCCATTCTCGCAGCGCTGCGCGAAAAGCTGTTCCGCAGCTGGGCCCGCCCGACGGCAGCGAATGCATTGCTCAAACGACCAGCACGGCTTCTATTTCGACTAACCGCGGATATCGATGCGCTTGATTCACTCTATCTACGCGTCCTTGTGCCAGCAGGTGCGGCGCTTGCAACCGCACTCATTGCTGGTGTGGCGCTTGGCCTGATGCATCCGCTTTTTGGTTTGATCATTGCGTTGACGCTGCTTTGTGTCGGACTGGGACTGCCGCTTGTTGCAGCCAAACGCGCTGAAAAGCCGATGCGTCAGCGCGCCAAAGGCACCGAAGCGCTGCGTGCACGGACAGTCGATCTGGTCGCAGGGCAGACTGAACTCATCATGGCTGGACGGATGGACAGTCAGAATGCAAGTATCATGCGAGCCGATAGCTACATTGCATCAAGCGACCGCGTTCTCAATCGCATTGAAATTTCGACTGGTGCCGGTCTTGGCATTCTCCATGCGGGGCTCCTGGCAGGTGGACTGATTGGCGCCGGGCTTCTTATGCAAGCTGGATTGATCAATGCCCCTGTAGCTGCTCTCGCGCTGCTGATTATCCTTGGCGCAATGGAACCATTTGCGGCACTGCGTCGTGGCGCATTGGAACTCGGCCGCACAATACTTGCTGCACGCCGCATCACTCCAGCACTTGAAGCATCGGACGCGATCCAGTCGTTGCCATCGCCCGCAAAGGGCAGTGCGGTGACCCTCGAACAGGTCGGCCTTCGTCATGAAGGTTCTATAACGAAAGCTCTTGATGCGTTTGATCTGAACATTGTCGCGGGTGATCGCGTAGCGATCATCGGCTCCAGCGGCGCTGGTAAGTCTACACTTTTCAATCTGCTGGCAGGTGAGATCAGCGCCGAAAATGGCACTGTCCGAGTTTTACCAGCACGACTTCTGACGCAACGAACTGAGCTTTTCAAAGACAGTCTTCGTAACAATCTCAAGCTCGCGAAGTCAGATGCAAATGATGCGGAATTGAATGCCGCATTGGAAGCCGCCGGTTTGGGCGACTTCATGGAAGCCCAGACCGAGGGACTGGATACGGTTCTGGGCGAGGGAGGACTTGGGCTTTCTGGTGGTCAGGCCAGACGCCTAGCTTTAGCCAGGCTGTTTCTGACAGATGCTCCTTTATGGCTCCTTGATGAGCCCACTGAAGGGCTCGATCAGGCTACTGCCGAGGATGTGCTTTACCGCCTTGATGAACAGGCCAAAGACCGAACCTTGTTGATAGCGACGCATATTCAACGCGAAGCACGCATCTGTGATCGTGCGATTGTTTTGGAACAAGGCGCGCTCGTTAACTCGATGACCAAAGGAGAACCCTCTTTCGAAGAAGCCCTCAAATCCTTGAGGTAAAATTTAAGTAGGGGGGCTGTGAGCCGACCATCGTCGGTAACAGCTCATAACATCAGGAGGGCCGGATTTGCCGGCTTAAAGAGATGGAATTCGATATTGTCTCCCTGTCGAGATTGCAGTTTGCAATCACGGCACTTTATCACTTCCTCTTCGTACCTCTGACATTGGGTCTATCCGTGCTGCTTGCCATCATGGAAACCGTTTATGTCATGACCGGAAGGCTCATCTGGCGGCAGATGACCAAGTTCTGGGGTACGCTGTTTGGTATCAACTTCGCCATGGGCGTCGCTACCGGCGTTGTGATGGAGTTCCAGTTCGGTATGAACTGGAGTTATTACAGCCATTATGTAGGCGATATTTTCGGAGCTCCTCTGGCGATCGAAGGCCTGATGGCCTTCTTCCTTGAAGCAACATTCGTGGGTCTGTTCTTCTTCGGTTGGGATCGCCTTTCCAAGATCGGGCACCTTATGGTGACCTATGCCATTGCTGCCGCTTCAAATTTCTCCGCACTCTGGATTTTGATAGCGAATGGCTGGATGCAGAACCCGGTCGGCTCAGCTTTCAATCCAGAAACCATGCGCATGGAAATCACCGATTTCTTTGCGGTTCTCATGAACCCTGTCGCACAAGCGAAGTTCGTTCATACAGTTTCGGCTGGCTATGTAATCGCTTCGGTTTTCGTACTCGGCATTTCTGCCTGGTATCTGCTAAAGGGGCGCTCAACCGAGCTTGCCAAGCGGTCGATGACCGTTGCGGCATCTTTCGGCCTTGCGGCTTCTCTCTCCGTGGTGGTTCTCGGCGATGAAAGCGGTTATCTCGCCAACGAGCATCAAAAGATGAAAATCGCGGCCATCGAAGCCATGTGGGAAACAGAGCCAGCTCCGGCTTCCTTCACACTCTTCGGTTTTCCAGATCAGGAAGCGCGTGAAACCCATTATGCCGTGCATATTCCCTGGGTCATGGGCCTGATCGGTACACGCTCGCTCACAACGCCGATTGAAGGCATCGAACAGCTTGTCGAAAACGCGCAAGGACATATCCGCAAGGGCATCCTCGCCTATGACGCGCTTCAGAAAATCCGTGCTGCAGGCGATACAAACGCTGTGCCACAGGATGTTAAGGACGTTTTCGCCGACAACAGCCAGTGGATGGGCTATGCGCTGCTTTTGAAGCGCTATGTCGATGATCCGCGTCAGGCGACAGATGCACAGATCACGCAGGCGGCCAACGATACGGTTCCGGGCGTTCTGCCGCTGTTCTGGGCATTCCGCATCATGGTCGGTATTGGCTTCTTCATGATCCTGTTGACGGGCACATTCTTTGTGTTGTCAGCGCGACGCAAGCTGGATCGTTATCCGTTCCTGCTGAAAGTTGCAGTATTCGCAATCCCACTTCCCTGGATCGCCGCTGAGATGGGCTGGATCGTTGCCGAATTCGGACGGCAACCATGGATTATTGAAGGCATTCTGCCGACAGCGGTTGCAGTCTCCAATCTTGGTGCCTCGACGGTTCTTTTGACCATCGCTGGATTTGTCGCGATCTATACGGTCCTCTTCATCATCGAAATGGGCCTCATGTTCCGCGCGATCAAAGCTGGACCAGCACCCGACAGCAAACCTGAAGCAAAGCTTGCACCTGTAAGCATTGCGCCAGCGGAGTAAAGATCATGATACTCAGCGATTTATTGGACTATGAAACACTTCGCATCATCTGGTGGGTGCTGCTCGGTGTATTGCTGATCGCCTTTGCCGCGATGGACGGCTTCGATCTCGGTGTCGGTATATTGTTGCCGTTCGTGGGCAGAACCGATGTGGAACGCCGCGTTGTCATCAATACGATCGGTCCGGTATGGGAAGGCAATCAGGTGTGGCTGATCGTTGGCGGTGGCTCTGTCTTCGCAGCCTGGCCGCTGCTTTATGCTGTGTCCTTCTCAGGCTTCTATCTGGCAATGTTCATCATATTGTTTGCCCTGATCCTGCGTCCGGTTGGCTTCAAATTTCGCTCCAAGCGCGATAGCGTCGTTTGGCGTACGAGTTGGGACTGGGCACTGTTCATTGGCGGCTTTGTGCCTGCGTTGATCTTCGGCGTTGCTATGGGAAACGTATTGCAGGGTGTGCCATTCCGCTTCAACAATGATCTCCAGATCTTCTATGAAGGGACTTTCTTCGGCTTGCTCAATCCGTTTGCACTTCTTTGCGGCGTCCTTTCTGTTACGATGCTGATTATGCTGGGAGCAAGCTGGCTGGTGCTGAAGACCACTGATGAGGTGCAGGCACGGGCGCGTTCATATGGCAGCATTGCTGCGCTGCTGACGACCGTACTCTACGTGGTGGCAGGTATCATCAACTGGTCCTGGGTGTCGGGATATGCCATCACAAGCGCTGTGGTGACGGATGGGCCATCCAACCCGCTACGCAAGGCTGTTGAGCTCGATCATAGTGCCTGGTTCGTCAATTATGCGAACTACCCGGTACTGCTGATCGCGCCCGCGCTCGGTATTCTTGCTCCGTTGCTGCTCTTCATCACGCTTCGAACTAAACGAGAGGTGGCGCCGATACTTATCGGGCAACTATCTGTCTTCGGCATCATAGCCTCCGTCGGCGTTTCGATGTTCCCGTTCATTCTGCCATCTTCGAGCGATCCACGCTCGAGCCTGACAGTATGGGATGCTTCGTCAAGCCACATGACTTTGTTCATCATGCTGGTGGTGTCGTTGATCTTCCTTCCGCTTATCGTCGCCTATACCTCATGGGTCTACAAAGTCCTGTGGGGCAAGGTTGATAAGGAAATGATCGAAGACGAAAGCAACCACGCTTATTAGAGCGCCCGATAAATCCAAACTGAGAAAGGAAGAGCAAAATGTGGTATTTTTCCTGGCTTCTGGGCCTGCCGCTTGCCGTCGCTTTCGCCGTATTAAACGCCATGTGGTATGAGTTGATGGATGATAGGGCGCGCAAGCGCCTCGCTGGCGACCCAACCGCTGATCTGGCTCGCGAAGGCACCAAGCATCATTGAGTTACAAAAAGAAATGGTCCGGAAACGGGCCATTTCTTTATTTGTCGTCAAAACCAAATCGATTCCTGGAATCCGGCAACCAAAACGGCTGCTGGACCTGTGGACAAAATGCCTCACATGTCAGAAGAGCCAATAATTTTCCTTCCGCCCATATCGTAATCGTACCAATTGGTACTGACGTATTCGTCAACGTAAAGAAATAATATTGCGCATCGTAGACCCCATTCTTATCATAAGAAACGTATATGAAATCAGCTGTATAAGCTTGTTTCGATCAAGAGATTCAACGGCCTTTATTTTCCTTCGGAACCAGAAAGCGTTTTCTGGAACACGGTCGATGAAGAATAATCTTGCTTTATTTTGAAAGCCGTTCCACCCTGAATGAAGTGAAATCGGAGGAGGAAAACCGACTTCACGTCGCATGGGAGGAATGAAGCCAGTCTGTTTGGGGTTGGCTATCGGTCGGGCGCAGATGCTTTGCCGGAACAAAATCGAAATCCACCCGTTCGACATTTTGTGCCAATTTGCGAGGTATGCCCGCATGAGCGACGATGTCGTCCTTTCCCTGCATGTTCCTGAACCGGAATGGCGGCCCGGCGATGTGCCGGATTTCTCCCATGTCAAAATCCCACGTGCAGGCAGCGTCCGCCGTCCCGAAATAGATGAAAAGCCGGAAGCCATGCGCGATCTGGCGTTCAGCATCATCCGGGTGCTCAATCGAGAAGGTGAGGCTGTTGGTCCCTGGGCGGGCACCCTTACAGATGATGAGCTGAAAGAGGGGCTGCGTCATATGATGATACTGCGTGCCTATGATGCGCGCATGATGATGGCCCAGCGTCAGGGCAAGACCTCGTTCTATATGCAGCATCTGGGCGAAGAAGCCGTCAGCTGCGCTTTCCGTAAGGCGTTGCGCAAGGGCGACATGAATTTCCCGACTTATCGACAGGCGGGATTACTCATTGCTGACGATTATCCACTCGTCACGATGATGAACCAGATTTTCTCCAACGAGCAGGATCCGTTGAAGGGCCGCCAGCTTCCGGTGATGTATTCGTCAAAGGAGCATGGCTTCTTTACCATCTCCGGCAATCTTGCCACGCAATATACGCAGGCTGTCGGCTGGGCCATGGCTTCTGCCATCAGCCATGACACGAAGATTGCCGCCGCATGGATTGGCGATGGTTCGACGGCAGAAAGTGATTTTCACGCAGCACTTGTTTTTGCTTCGACCTACAAGGCGCCTGTGGTGATGAACATCGTCAACAACCAGTGGGCGATTTCAACATTTCAGGGTATCGCTCGTGGCGGTTCCGGTACGTTCGCGGCGCGCGGCCATGGCTTCGGCATTCCGGCCCTACGGGTTGACGGCAACGATTATCTGGCTGTTCATGTCGTGGCCAAATGGGCAGTCGAACGCGCGAGACGCAATCTGGGCCCGACAATCATTGAATATGTGACTTATCGCGCCGGTGGGCATTCAACATCCGACGATCCATCCGCCTATCGCCCCAAGGCCGAAAGCGATGCATGGCCCTTGGGTGATCCAGTTTTGCGATTGAAGAACCATCTCATTTTGCGCGGTGTGTGGAGTGATGAGCGTCACAAGCAGGCCGAAGCGGAAGTGATGGACATGGTTGTGGCGGCCCAGCGCGAAGCAGAGGCCATCGGCACATTGCATGACGGGCGCAAGCCTTCCATGCGCGACATGTTTGAAGATGTCTACGCCGAGACGCCACCGCATTTGATCCGCCAGCGCCATGAAGCGGGGTTCTGAGACATGATCAAGACGACAAAAATGACGATGATCGAGGCCATTCAGAACGCCCATGACATTGCCATGGAGCGCGATCAGAAGGTTGTCGTGTTCGGTGAGGATGTTGGCTACTTTGGCGGCGTGTTTCGGTGCACCGCCGGTTTGCAGAAAAAATACGGCAAAGAGCGCTGCTTCGACGCGCCGATCAGTGAGCTCGGTATTGTCGGTACAGCCATCGGCATGGCGACTTATGGCTTGCGCCCCTGTATCGAAGTGCAATTTGCGGACTATGTTTATCCGGCCTATGACCAGATCGTCTCGGAAGCAGCGCGCTTGCGCTATCGCTCGGCGGGCGAGTTTACATGCCCTCTGGTGATCCGTATGCCGTCAGGCGGCGGCATCTATGGCGGGCAGACACACAGCCAGAGCCCGGAGGCACTTTTCACTCATGTTTCGGGCTTGAAAACAGTGATGCCTTCGACACCTGCCGATGCGAAAGGCCTGCTGCTGGCAGCCATCGAAGACCCCGATCCCGTCATCATGTTTGAGCCGAAGCGGCTTTATAACGGACCTTTCGATGGTCACCATGATAAGCCGGTCACGTCCTGGAAAAAGCATGATCTGGGTGATGTGCCTGAAGGCTATTACACCGTACCACTCGGCAAGGCTGCGATCCGTCGCGAAGGTAATGATGTGACCGTGCTGGCATACGGCACCATGGTTCATGTGGCTCTCGCAGCCGCAGAAGAGACAGGCGTCGATGCTGAAATCATCGATCTACGCACGCTACTGCCGCTGGATACCGAAACCATCATGGCGTCTGTCAAAAAGACCGGACGCTGTGTGATCGTGCATGAAGCAACACTTACCTGTGGCTATGGAGCGGAGCTTGCAGCCCTCGTGCAGCGTGATTGTTTCTATCATCTCGAGGCGCCGATCGTTCGTGTGACCGGCTGGGACACGCCATATCCCCATGCGCAGGAATGGGCCTATTTCCCTGGTCCTGACCGGGTCGGCCGCGCGCTCACATCGATCATGGAAGCCTGAGGGGAGAGAAACATGGCTCATTTTACAATCAAACTCCCCGATGTTGGCGAAGGCGTTGCAGAGGCCGAACTTGTCGAATGGCATGTGAAGGTTGGCGATATCGTGCGCGAAGATGATCTTCTTGCCGCCGTCATGACCGATAAGGCGACAGTAGAAATTCCCTCATCGCGCGGCGGCAAGGTCATCGCCGTCAATGGCGAAGTTGGTGAAAAGATCGCTGTCGGATCCGAACTGGTCCGTCTGGAGATAGAGGGCGGTACGACTGAAGAAAAGCCTGTCGAAAAAATCGAGGAAAATCCGGCTCCTGCGACTGTGGAAACGGTCAAACCGCAAGCAGCAGCAGCTCCTGAAACACCCGTTCTGTTGCAGACGCCGGTTCCTCCGAAGCCCGCTGCGCCGAAGCGTGAAAGTGCAGGTCGACCATTCACCGGCGCTGGTCCAGTACGCGGTGAGGGCGAAAAGCCGCTGGCAACACCATCCGTCAGACTGCGCGCCCGCGATGCAGGCGTCGATTTGCGTCGTGTTCGCGGCACGGGTCCGGCGGGACGTATCACGCATGAAGATCTCGACCTCTTTTTCCAGCAGGAAACTGACGGGGCACCGGCTCTGTCCGGTTACGCAGCCGATAGTTCGGTCAACGAGATCAAGGTTATCGGCCTTCGCCGCAAGATTGCCGAACGCATGGCCGAGGCGAAGCGCCATATTCCGCATATTACCATCGTTGAAGAAGTGGACGTGACACAGCTTGAAGAACTGCGTGCGGGTCTTAACAATGAGAAGAAGGAAGGGCGTCCGCGGTTGACGCTGCTGCCTTTCGTCATCCGCACAATCGTCAAGGCTGTGAAAGAGCAGCCGGGACTGAATGCGCATTTTGACGACGAAGCCGACATTATCCGTCAGTTCGGCGGCGTGCATGTTGGCATTGCCACACAGACGCCGAATGGGCTGATCGTTCCGGTCGTACGCCATGCTGAAAGCATGAGTGTGTTTGCAGCTGCAACCGAGCTTATGCGCGTCACAGAAGCTGCACGCAACGGCACTGCAAAGCGCGAAGAACTGTCCGGCTCCACAATCACAATCACATCGCTGGGGCCACTTGGCGCGATTGCTACGACACCGATCATCAATCGACCGGAAGTTGCGATTGTCGGTATTAACAAGATGGCCGTCCGCCCGATGTGGGACGGCACACAATTTGTGCCGCGCAAAATGATGAACCTTTCGTGCAGCTTCGACCATCGTGTGATTGATGGCTGGGACGCTGCTGTTTTTGTACAGAAACTAAAAAGCCTGCTCGAAACACCTGCGATGATCTTTGTGGAAGGCTAGGGGCTCGGTCCAAGTGTGGTGAAATGAGGCGCAACGCGGGTAGTAAAGGACAAGATAAATGACCGGCGATGACTGGGTTTTTTCTCTTGCTGACGTAATAACACAACTTCCCACGGAGTCTGCCGATACAATGCGGTTTCACTACGCACTGAAACACGGCACCATGAAACTAGGATTATATGGACCGCTGCAAATCGACACCCAAACGCCCCACAAACAAGATGAGCTTTATGTAATTGCCTCAGGATCTGGCCATTTTACTAAAAACGGAAATCGAAGAAGTTTCGGTCCCAACGATGTCATCTTTGTTGAAGCAGGTGCTGAACATCGGTTCGAGGATTTTACCAAAGACTTTCTGACGTGGGTGATCTTCTGGGGACGTGAAGGTGGTGAGTGCTGATGATTGCTGCATTCCAAAAATTAACTTTGCACAAGGCTTGATGATATGAGTGAAATTTCCTGCAAGCTTTTGATCATCGGTGGTGGTCCCGGCGGCTATGTCTGCGGCATCCGCGCAGGTCAGCTTGGTGTTGATACCGTACTCGTCGAAAAGAAGCGTCTCGGCGGTACATGTCTGAACGTCGGCTGTATTCCGTCGAAGGCGCTGATCCATGCCGCAGACGAGTTCCATCGTCTCACAACATTCGCAAACAAGGGTTCTCTTGGCATTACGGCGCAGAGCCCCGCGATTGATTTTGCCAAAACCCTTGAGTGGAAAGACGGTATCGTCAACCGCCTCAATAGCGGCGTGGCAGGGCTTCTGAAACGCTCTCATGTGCGCATGTTTCAGGGGCAGGCCCGGTTCGTCGATGGAAAGACCGTGCTGGTCGACACCGATACCGGACGCCAGACAATCCACGCAGAAAATATCGTTATTGCGACGGGCTCTGTGCCGGTCGAAATCACCTCATTGCCGTTTGGTGGCAATATCATTTCATCGACCGAAGCACTGGCTCTCGAAAAGATACCCGAAAAACTGGCAATCGTTGGGGGCGGATATATCGGGCTCGAAATTGGCACCGCCTTTGCCAAACTCGGCTCGAAAGTCACGATCGTTGAAGCAACTGACCGGATTTTACCACAGTACGATGTGGAACTGACGCGACCAATCATGGCACGATTGAAACAGCTAGGTGTTGAGGTGCTCACCAATACCTCTGCCAAAGGTATGAAATCGGACGGCAAAGCGTTGGAAGTCACCACATCTGATGGCGCGACCCGTTCTATCGATGCGGACAAGGTTCTCGTCACGGTCGGCCGCAAGCCGCAGACCGATGGCTGGGGGCTCAGCGAAATCCGGCTTGATATGGAAGGGCGTTTTATCCGCATTGACGATAAATGCCGCACATCCATGCGCGGTGTTTATGCAATTGGTGATGTGACCGGCGAACCGATGCTTGCTCACAGGGCTATGGTTCAAGGTGAAATGGTGGCCGAGATTATTGCGGGCGGCAAACAGGTCTGGGACAAACGCTGCATTCCTGCAGTCTGCTTTACCGATCCTGAAATCGTGACAGTGGGCTTATCTCCTGATGAAGCCCGCAAGGCCGGATACAATATTCAGACCGGTATTTTCCCATTCCAAGCCAATGGTCGCGCAATGACCATCGAGAGGGAGGACGGCATGATCCGCGTTGTGGCGCGGGCTGACAATCACGTCATCCTTGGTATTCAGGCGGTCGGGGTCGGCATTTCGGAATTGTCAGCGGCTTTCGCTCAAGCGGTCGAAATGGGCGCGCGTCTGGAAGATATCGCAGGTACGATCCATGCCCACCCGACACTCAGCGAAGGCTTTGCCGAAGCCAGCATGAAGGCACTCGGCCACGCGCTCCACGTTTAATCTTTTGGCTTGCGCTCGTGCCGCCAGACAAAAATGGCGGCACCGGCAACCATTGCTGCAAGTGCAAACCATGTAATCGCATAAGAAAGATGGTTGTTGCGGAAAGTGACAACAGTCAGACCACCAATTGGCACGTTGCCCGGATTTGACTGTGCGTCAGCGTCGATGAAATAGGGCGCTACAGTGCCAAGACCTTCCTTGGTTGCAAAAGCCATCACATCGCGTGAGTTCCATTCATTACGGTCGGGGTCATTGGGGCGAAGGAAAAAGCCATCCGGCTCAGGCATGCGCAGAAGACCAGTCACGGTCGTCTCACCTGCAATCTGTGTTTCGACCCGCGTTGCAGGATCGCGCCTGGCGTCCGGTATAAAGCCACGATTGATAAATGTCAGAGCACCATCATCCGAGCGCATGGGGGTAAGGACCCAAAAACCTGATCCGCGTTCGGTCAGTGCACGGACGAGTATTTCCTTGTCGTTAAGATAGGTTCCGGTCAGCGCGACATGCCTGTATTCATCTTCAGCCTGATTGACATTGGCCCAGTCATCACGCCCCGGCGCTGCAACTGGTTCTGCATGCACGCGAGCATCAACCCGCGCAATGAGATCAAGTTTCCATTGCAACCGCTCCACCTGCCAAATCCCCAAACCAAGAAACAAGGCAAAGAAACCCAGAGCCAGAACTGACAAAAAGCCGAGGAAGAAGCGCGATTTCTTCTGAGGAGCTTCATTCGTTTCGGCCGGGACGGACATCGCAATTTCCTGATCTTGGGGGGAGGGATAGGCTGCCCTCAGATACCTCAGAAGACACATTTAAGAAAGTGCAGCACACGGCAAAAGAATGTTACTGAAAAGCGATCTTAGCCAAAAAAACAGCGCCGTATGTCCTCTGGGCGGACATGGCGCTGGCATTTATCAATTCGGTTATGCGCTTTTATGAACTCTGCGTCTGCGATGCGAATAACCACCTTTTGAAAGGCGCAAAACATTGCAAACCTGTGTCCGATCTTCGGACGGCTTTTCCATCTGGGATTTTATGTTTATCAATGCCTGCTGTGTGACCACTCGATCTCTGTCGCTAGGTCCAACAATTATGCTTTTCATCGATCATTCTCCCTGTTTTTGGGCGCGGCGACAGTTTCGAAAACTACGCCGACCGGTAGTCAAGAATGTACGAATGAACCAATTATTAACCTAAATGGGTAGCTTGACAAGCGCCGTTTTGCAACTTTGCGTAAGCCCTTGTCCATACGCATGAAAAAGCCGGAACGCCCATGCGCCCCGGCTTTCTGACACCGTTATCTCAACCGATCAGTCGCGATTGCCACTCAGAATTTCGCGTTTTCCGACATGATTGGCAGCACCAACCAGACCTTCCTGTTCCATACGTTCAACGAGCGAAGCAGCACGGTTATAGCCGATACCCAAACGGCGCTGGATATAGGAGGTCGAGCATTTCTTGTCACGCATCACAACCTTGACGGCCTGCTCATAGACATCGTCGCCATCTTCCGAATCCATCGCAGAGTTGTCAAAAACCGCGACATCCTGCGCTGTGTCTTCTTCTTCCTCATCTTCGGTCACAGTTGCCAGATAGTCTGGACGACCTTGTTCCTTCAGATGATTGACGACCTTCTCGACTTCTTCATCTGAAACGAACGGCCCATGGACGCGGACGATACGGCCACCACCGGCCATATGAAGCATATCGCCCTGGCCGAGGAGTTGTTCTGCGCCCATTTCGCCAAGGATCGTACGGCTGTCGATCTTGGACGTCACCTGGAACGAGATACGGGTCGGGAAGTTGGCCTTGATGGTGCCGGTGATAACGTCGACCGAAGGGCGCTGCGTTGCCATGATGAGGTGAATACCAGCCGCACGAGCCATCTGTGCGAGACGCTGTACGGCACCTTCGATGTCCTTGCCAGCAACCATCATCAGGTCGGCCATTTCGTCGATAATAACGACGATATACGGCATCGGCGTCAGGTCGAGTTCTTCCTGAACGTAAGTTGGCTCGCCTGTTTCCTTGTCAAAGCCGGACTGCACCGTGCACATTACGGTTTCGCCCTTGCCCTTGGCAGAAGCTGCGCGCTGATTGAAACCTTCGATGTTACGCACGCCCAGACGTGCCATCTTGCGATAGCGGTCTTCCATTTCGCGCACGGCCCATTTCAGAGCCACAACGGCCTTCTTCGGGTCGGTAACGACTGGCGTCAGAAGGTGCGGAATACCATCATAGATGGAGAGCTCCAGCATCTTTGGATCGACCATGATCAGGCGGCATTCTTCCGGTTTGAAGCGGTAGAGCAGCGACAGGATCATCGTGTTGATGGCGACCGACTTACCGGAACCGGTGGTGCCGGCAACGAGCAGGTGAGGCATCTTTGCCAGTTCTGCGATGATCGGCTCGCCACCGATGCCTTTACCGAGGCAAAGTGGCAGACGATAATTTGAAGACTCGAACGTACGAGAGTCGATCATCTCACGGAGATAAACCGTTTCGCGATTGGCATTCGGCAGTTCAATACCGATGACATTGCGACCCGGAACGACGGCGACGCGAGCCGACAATGCCGACATCGAACGGGCAATATCATCAGCAAGACCAATGACACGGGAAGACTTCACACCCGGTGCAGGTTCAAATTCATAGAGCGTAACGACCGGGCCGGGGCGAACATGAATGATCTCGCCACGCACGCCAAAATCTTCCAGCACGCTTTCGAGAAGACCAGCACTGCGTTCAAGCATTTCCTGCGTGATCACATTGCCTTCAAGCGATGGCGGCTCCTGAAGCAGATCACGCGGCGGAAACTCATAGTCGCCATGCATAACGATCGCCTCTGTCCGGGGGAGGGGCTGAGGCTGATAAAGCGCAATAGAAGGTGCTGCTTTCGCTGGAACAGGAGCAGCAACTGGCGCTGGTTGTTCTGCTTCTTCAACAATCTGCTCTTCGACAACATTGAGAACCACATCGGCTTCGACAGGTTCTTCAACTGCCGCTACGACTTC
The DNA here is from genome assembly GCF_002252505.1 of Brucella grignonensis. Lineage (GTDB taxonomy): Bacteria > Pseudomonadota > Alphaproteobacteria > Rhizobiales > Rhizobiaceae > Brucella > Brucella grignonensis. The sequence continues at coordinate 289,100 of NZ_NNRL01000148.1, forward strand.
CTCAATCTTCGGTGCCGCCGCTTCAACGGCTGGTGTCGCAGGCGCTTCGATCTGAACGGCAACAGATTCCGGTATAATCGGTGCTTCAACCTTTACCTCTGCTACAGGCGCAACAACAGGCTGTGGCGCAGGTTCGGTGACGACTGGCTGCGCGACCGCAGCAACTGGTGCATCTTCAACTTTCTGCTTGTTCCACTCGACAGTGCGGAACTGCGCAATGATGGATTCAACCGTTGGAACAGGACGCTTTGGTGTCTCTGCGACGACAGCGGCAACTGGCTGCGCCGGGGCTGAATCGAAATCGAAGCTTTCCCAGAATGCGAAATCCGACAGATGGGCAAATGCGGAAACAGCTGCATTACTGATCGGTTCAGCATGCACCGTTACTGCAACCTGCACGGGTGCAACTTCAATCGACTGCACAACGGGCGGCTGCGCGATGGGGGCAACAGCGGCGGCCGTCACAACTGGTGGCACAGGTGCGACAGGCGTACGAACCATATTTTGTGAGACGGATTGCTGTAGAGCTGCAACAGCCATCGGCTGAGATTCAGCGGCTTTCGCAACTTCGGCAGAAGAAGTTTCTGGAGCGACTACCTTCGTGCGACCGTTGATATCCGGCAGATCTTCGCCGCGGCGGCGAACGAGTTCAACCTCCGGCGTACGGGTAAAGCGTACATTTGCCCCCAGCGAGAAATGCGCCTTCCACGCTCCGTCCGAATCCGGTGAATGCGCTCCCAACGGGTCGCGTTGCTGCTTCTGCTCAGAAGCAGATTCTGCACGATTACCATTATTATGGGGAAAATTTTCTCTCAAATTACGCATGATACCTGAACCATAGATATGTCGCCCGAATGAGCCTTAGTAATAAAAAATGAAGGTTAACAACCCCCTTCACAAATCACTCAAAACCGACAAATTTCTTGGAGGGGATAAGCCGCAAGGTAATCATGGAATCCATAGATTAAAGAGCATTATTAATAAATAACATATATTTATGTATATTTATTAATTTGAATTATTAGAACAAAGCCAGTGCACGATAAGGTTTACAGTTGCGATGGCGATTGAATGTGCACTCCGCCCCGAGACTCATCGTGCCACCACCTGTTCGAGTCGCTTGTCGGTAAGCAGCATCCACTTCTGAAAAGCGTGCCGAGCTGGAAGCTGCGTCCCGCATCGAAGCGCTTTGAGAGTGTCATGAAAGCCGCACCGGCCCATTACTTATGCTCACTTTAAGCAAAAGTGCGGATTTTTCTCAGGGCTCTCATTGACAGATGCCATTCGGAGGCGCAGCAAAAGCACCGTAGAATTTCGGCCGGAAAGAGGGGATCAGCGCGGCATGAAAGTTACTATCGAACAAACGCTCGATCAGGCCGGAGCAGGCTCCTTCCAGCGTAACCTTCTCGGCGTATTCGGACTGGTCTGGGCTGCGGATGCCATGCAGGTATTGGCTGTAGGTTTCACCGCCGCTTCGATCGCCATGACTTTCGACTTAACCGTCCCGCAAGCCCTGCAGACCGGAACCCTGTTCTTTCTGGGCATGTTGATAGGTGCAGCGCTTTTCGGCCGGCTCGCTGATAAATATGGTCGTCGTCGCGTGCTTCTCATCACCGTTGCCTGCGATGCCGTGTTCGGGCTGCTGTCAGCTTTCTCTCCCAATTTTGCCATTCTGCTTGGCTTGCGCTTTCTGACAGGCATCGCGGTTGGTGGTACCTTACCTGTCGATTATGCGATGATGGCAGAATTCCTTCCCTCCAAGAACCGTGGCCACTGGCTGGTGATGCTTGAAGGTTTCTGGGCTGTCGGCACCGTCATCATTGCGCTGGCCGCATGGGCCGCAAGCCTTGCAGGCGTGGCGGATGCCTGGCGCTATATCTTTGTCGTGACTGCGGCACCGGCTTTGATTGGCATCTGGTTGCGTTTCTGGGTGCCGGAATCGCCGATGCATCTGCTCAAAACGGGCCAGGCCAAAGAAGCAAAGGCCGTTATGAATCGCGTCCTTCGCAAGAACGGCAAATCTGAACTGCCACCGAAGGCGATGCTTGAAGCACCGCTTCTCGTGACCAACGAAAGGCTGTTATCGCCCAACTTGCGTCAGCGCACGCTAACCACGTTGGCGATCTGGTTTCTGGTGTCGGTCTCCTATTACGGCATTTTCACATGGATCCCGGCGAAGCTTGCCGGTGACGGCTTCGGTTTTGTGCGCGGATATGGTTTTCTGGTTATCGTCGCTCTGGCGCAATTGCCGGGCTATGCGCTTGCGGCCTATGGCGTCGAAGCATGGGGGCGCAAGAAGACGCTGATCGGCTTTCTCTTCATCAGTGCGGCGGCATGCGCGCTCTTCACAGTTGCTGGCAGTTCGACCCTGGTTGGCGCTTCAATCCTGATCATGAGCTTTGCTCTGCTTGGGACCTGGGGCGCACTTTATGCCTTTACGCCTGAGCTTTATCCAACAGCCCTGCGTGCAAGCGGGATGGGTGCGGCAGGCGCTATGGCTCGCCTTGGTGGCCTACTCGCACCATCTGCCCTCGCTTTGGTCATCAGCCAAAGCTTCAATATGGCAGTAGCAATGTTTGCTGGATTGCTGGCATTGGCCGGAATCATTGCATTTTTCATCAATGTGGAAACGCGTGACAAGGCACTGAACTGATAAAAAAGCCCGGATTTCATACTTGAAATCCGGGCTTTCTTTAACAAATTTATTAACTAGACAGACTTAACCATTGTTTTTTATAATTTTTATATCGATCATTATCCGCTGAATATCTTTGATTGTGCATCACGGGAATTGTGGCTCCGGCTAATAGTGCTGCACCTGATGCCGTTCCAGTCGACCCCGAAACAGCAATCACTTCCCGCTCTGAAAAGCCAGCCAGTGCTGAGAGATAGAAACTGTTTGCTGCAAATGGTCCTTCAACAATAATTGGTCCGTCGGCACCCAACAGATCAAGACATGCTTCCGTCATCAGCGCTGCATAAAGGCAAGCGGCCACATAACGCGCTTCCGAGCTGGCGCCTTCTGCATTAACCCAGCGCAGACTTCTATCCGGGTAAGGACCGCAGCTGGGCACAGCCGACGGCAGTGCCATGATGCCACGGTTCAGAACCTCATCAAGTATTCCGGTACGCTTACTCAATGAAGGCGCCTCAAGACCGTCTGTCATCAGGTCGAATTCCCGCCCGCCCATATAACGTGCAGATGGAACCGCACGGCCATAGGCATCAACATTGGCCAGTGTATCGCGTTTTGGGTCGAGGCCATTCAGATCACCGCCCACCGCAAAGCTCACCACCCAGGTGCCGGTGGAGACGACCGAAAACGGTGGCTTACGATCCAAGAGGTGCGCCAGCAGCGACGCATTGGAATCGTGAATACCGCAGTGAACCTGCACACAACTCGACAATCCTATTTCATCGGCGAGCTCTGGACACAGCGCCCCGAGCGCATCAAATGCAGATCTTAAAGGGGGAAATTTGCCTTCAAGGCCCAGATTTTCGACCAGCGATGAATAGGTGCCGCTCTTTGGACACCACAGATCGGTGTGGCAACCAAGCGATGTAACTTCAACGGAAGCAATGCCGGTAAGCCGATACGCCCAATATTGCGGATAGGTCAGAATGAGGTGCACGTCGGCAAAATTATCGGGAAACTCGGTTTTCAGATAATGAAGCTGTGCGCCGACATTGAGCCCAAGCGATAGTGTCGATGAGAAGGTTTCATCAAAAGGTGGTTTGATACGCGCATAAGCTGCGCGAATTTCAGGCCCGTAGTCATGCTCGTAATCGAGCACAGGCATGGCGAGTTCGCCATTCTTGTCTAGCAGGGCAACACTCGCACCGTGGGTCGTTATCGATATGGCGTCAAAGCCCGGTTCTTTCGCAAAGGCTTTCAGACTATGGAGGAAAAAGCTCCACAAGGCCTCAATGTTATAATGCGGATAGGGGCCATCGCGTCGTACTGTGTTTGGTGTACGATGAACGGCGATCTCTTCTCCCGTTTTGGCGTTCAAAAGAACGGTCTTGGCATTGGTTTTGCCAATATCAAGAATGGCAATGCGCTTCATGGCATATGAAATACGGGTTTGAGGTCTGAGGAAATCGGCGAATTATCTGGATTGGTTTCCATGATGTCCGCCATATGCGCCCACCACTTTTTCATCACGGAATGATCGGGCAGGGCGGCCATGCCATGCAGCTTCGTGCGCGTGAGAACCCCAAATAGGATATGCGTTTGTTCATCCAGCCATATTGAATAATCAGACACGCCCGCCTCATGCAGAAGACCAACAAGTTCAGGCCAGATTTCGTCGTGGCGGCGTCGATACTCAGCCTCCATACCGGGATGAAGCTGCATACGAAAAGCATAACGTTCCGTTGTCATGTTCTGTGCCTCGCCTTGAATTTGCGCCCAAGGATGGGAAGTGAAATGGTGATGATCAGCAGAAGCCCGATGAAGATCGACATTACGATGCCCGGCACATTGAGAAGCCCAAGCCCGAAGGTCACAAGTCCCATCACGAAGGCTGCGATCACCACACCGATAATGCTTCCGGCACCGCCCAGGATCGACACGCCGCCAAGAACCACCATTGTCACCACCTCAAGTTCCCATCCCTGCGCGATAGAAGGGCGGGTAGAGCCAAGGCGGGACGTAAGACAGACAGCTGCAATGCCGCTCATGACGCCGGTCAGCAAAAACAGAGTGAATTTCATCCGCTCTACCGGAATGCCGGAAAAGCGCGCTGCAAACTCATTATTGCCGATGGCATAAATCCGGCGACCAAAGCTGGTGCAATGGAGAAGCACGCCGAAAATAATGGCGGCAACAATGAACAGCACAAATTCAAATGAGAAAACCCAGAAGACGTAGCCCTGTCCGAAATAGGCAAAGCTTGCCGGGTAGCCGCCATAGGCTTTATCACCAAGCACAATATAGGAAATGCCGCGAAAGAGGCTCATGGTGCCGATGGTGACGACAATGGAAGGGAGTTTCAGCCCCGCAACAAGACCGCCATTGATCGCTCCGCAGACAAGGCCTGTACCAATACCGATAAACACCAATCCGGGCGTGCCGACGCCTGCTTGTGCTGCAGCTCCCATCGCTGTGGAGGCCAGTGCGATAATCGCCGCTACCGACAGATCAATCTCGCCAGAGATGATCAATAGCGTCATGGCAAAAGCGATGAGTGCTTTTTCCGTGAAATTGAAAGTCGCGTCCGACAGGTTCCACGCATTGAGGAAAAACGGCGAGGCAAACGCATTTGCAATGAAGATCGCAATCGCAACACCAAGCAGCAGCATTTCCCAACTGGCGAACAGGCGGGTATAGGAGGTTCCCAGCCGATCGGGGATTTGGCGGCGTTCGGTTATGTCGCTCACGCTGCTGGCTCCTCATAAGTTTTTGCGGCTTTCTCACGCAAAATTATGCGTCCACCGCGCTTTTCCTGTCGTGCATTGAAGATTACGGCTGCGATGATCACCGCGCCGGAAATTGCCATCTGCCAGAATGGGGAAATGTTGATGACGGGCAGGGCGTTCTTGATGACGCCAAGAAACAAAGCCCCAAGCACCGCACCAACTGCTGTACCGATGCCGCCCACAATGGAAATACCGCCAATGACACAGGCTGCGACACTGTCGAGTTCAAACCCGTTGGCGATATCGACATAGGCAACCGCATAGCGCGAGACCCAGAGGTATCCGCACAGCCCGGCCAGCGAACCAGAGAGTACAAAAGCCAGAAAGCGTGTGCGCCCGACATCAATTCCCGCATAGACTGCTGCTGTAGGATTACCGCCGGATGCATAAAGCGCGCGCCCGAAGAAACTGCGTGTCAGCAGCACAAAGACCAGCGCAACAATTATGATGGCTGTCCAGCCAAGCAGAGGCAGACCAAGGACGACTGTGCGCGGTGTATTCAGAAACGGTGCCGTCATCTGATGAGCATTCACCCATGCCCCCCCAGAAAGCACAAAGGCCATGCCGCGATAGATTGTGAGTGTGCCAAGCGTGACAACAATCGCCGGAATATCGAGTTTCCAGACGAGGATACCGTTGATTGCGCCGAGGATCGCACCGACACCAATCGCGGTTATGATCAACAGGATCAGCGGCAGATCCGGGAAGTTGGCATTGAGCATTGCCACAGCCATGCCGGTAAAAGCGAGATTGGCCGCCACGGATAGATCAATGGACTTGGTGAGGATGACCGACATCTGACCCAGCGCCAGAATGATCAGAATCGATGTGTCATTGAAGATATTCGCGAGATTGCTCGGGGACGCAAAACCTGGCGCGCGCAGCGAGAACAGCCCGATCATGATCGCAATAATGAACAGGAGCAGGAGTTCGCGCTGTTTGAGAAGCTGTTTCATGTTCACTCCGCATTTCCCGTGGCAGCACGCACCAGCACTTCCGCATCCAGCCCTGCACGATCAAAAATGCCTTCTACCAGACCTTCGCGCATGACCATGACGCGATCCGACATGCCAATGATTTCAGGCAGTTCTGATGAAATCATGATAATGCTGAGACCTTCGGCAGCAAGCTCGCTGATAAATTCATGAACGGCGGCCTTGGAGCCAATATCGATGCCTTTGGTCGGCTCATCGAGAATGATGACCTTTGGATTGGTGGCAAGCCATTTGCCAATAACGACCTTCTGCTGATTGCCACCCGAAAGCGTTCCGACAGGTACGGAAAGTGCCGCAGCGCGAAGATCAAAACGTTCGGCATATTTACGCGCAAGCTTGAACTCTTCTGCCATGCGCAGAAACCCATGACGCGAAGTGCGTCCAAGCGAGGGTAGGGAAACATTCTGGAAAATCGGCATCTGCAAAACCGCACCATGCCGCCCGCGTTCTTCAGGAACATAAACAATGCCATGCGCGATGGCTTCACCGGAGCGGCGTATTCTGATTTCCTTGTCCTCCAAGGCAACCCGCCCTTCAGATGGCGTCGTCATACCGAACAATGATTGCGCGAACTCTGAGCGGCCGGCACCGACAAGTCCGTAAATGCCAAGTATCTCGCCGCGTCGCAGTTCAAAGGATATGTCGCGAAACTCGGTCGGATGGGAATAATGTTCCACTTTCAGCACCGTGTCGCCGAGCACAACATCCTGCTTGGGAAAAGCTTTCTCCACGGCACGTCCAACCATCAGCCGGACGATTTCTTTCTCATTCATTTCTGAGAGAAGTCCATGCCCAACCGCACAGCCGTCACGGAAGACCGCATAATGATCGGCGATCTCATAAACTTCATCAAACTTGTGACTGATGAACAGGATCGCTTTGCCCTGTGTCTTCAAACGCTCGACGATCCTAAAGAGATCGTCGACTTCCTTGCGTGAAAGTGCTGCCGTTGGCTCGTCCATGATAACGATCTGCGCATCAACGGAAAGGGCGCGCGCGATGGCCACCAGATGCCGCTGCGCAATCGAAAGCTCTTTGAGCTTGATGCGTGCGTCAACAGTGATTTCCAGTGAGGAGAGCAGGGCCTGTGCCCGCGCATAGACGGCTTTCCAATTCACAAAACCAAGCTTTGTGCGCGGCGCATGACCGAGATAGATATTTTCACCGACGGATAACTCGTCGAAAAGTACGGTTTCCTGATGAATTGCTGTTACGCCTGCATTGGTTGCATCCTGTGCGGTCGCAAAATGCAGTGCTTTGCCGCCGATAAATATCTCGCCTTCATCGGGCTGGTAGATCCCTGTCAGGATTTTAACGAGGGTGGATTTGCCTGCACCGTTTTCGCCAATGAGTGCAGTTACCTTGCCGGGGTAAAGGGCAATATTGACATTATCGAGTGCGCGGACGCCGGGAAATGTCTTGGCAATGCCACGCATTTCCAGCAACGGTTGAACCGTTCCGTCAGCAGGCCCCGCAGACAAGGTCGACTGCCCGCTTTTTTGCAAAGCTGCATTCATCGGAAATACCTGAAATGAAAATCGGAAGATGATGGCGGTGTTGGGCGCTCCCCTACACCGCCAGCCTCATTCAAAGTCCCAATCTGAAATCAGAAGACCTTGGAGAACTCGTCGATGTTCGAGGCGTCATAAACAAAGGGATCGCTCATTGCCGCTTCGCCATTTTCGCCGATCTTGATCTTGCCCATGCGTCCGGCTTCGATTTCCGAGCCCGGCTTGCCATCGGCATCACCCTTTACGAGGTGATAGGCAATCTGCGTGGCCGAATAGCCAAGGTCGATCGGGTTCCAGATCGCAAATTCCTTGGTCGCGCCCGACTTGATGGCACCAGCCATTTCGGACGGAAGACCAAGGCCGGTCACATAGACATCGCCGATCTTGCCAGCATCCTTGACTGCCTGCGAGGCTGCGAGCACGCCAACGGTGGTCGGAGCGACAATCACCTTCACATTCGGATTGGAGGTGAGGAGCCCCTGCGCTTCGCGATAGCTCTTATCGGCAAGATCATCGCCGTAAACAGTGGTTACGAGATTGAGGCCCGGAAAATCCTTGAGCTGCTTCTTCATCTCGTCAATCCAGATGTTCTGGTTGGTCGAGGTGGTCGTGGCCGACAGGATTGCGAAATCGCCCTTGCCATCTGGCAGATGGTGCGCCGCAAGCGTCAGACACATCTTGCCGATCAGATCATTGGACGAGGGATTAAGATGGACAATGCGGCCTTCCGCTGCGACACCGGAATCCCACGAGATAACCTTGATGCCGCGCTGTGCCGCTTTCTTGAGCGCTGGAACAACTGCATCCGGATCGTTGGCAGAGATGGCAATTGCATCGACACCTTGAGCGATCAGCGAATTGATGACTTCGATCTGACCTTCAGCTGTGGTTGTAGTCGGACCTGTATAGATAACTTCAACGCCACCCAGTTCCTTGGCTGCTTCCTGTGCGCCTTTATTGGCAGCTTCAAAAAAGCCGTTACCAAGCGATTTCGCAACAAGTGCGATCTTCATATCGGCAGCCTGAGCGGCTGTCGCCATGAAGGCAACGGCCAGCGCTGTGCCCATTGCCAGTTTCTTGAAAAGTTTCATGTCCTATTCCTCCCGATTAAGAACATTAAGATTGATAAATCCGGTTCAGGCGACTTCTGTGGCTTCCCCCCGTTCGCTACCCTTACCAACATTGGCAGAAACCTGAGCTACGATGAGCTTAATGCCTGCATTTTCAACCATCCGCCGCGCCTCATCCGAAATGCCGTCATCGGTGATCAGCGTGCTGATACGGTCGAGAGGACAAAGAATGAGACTGGAGCGACGGATGAATTTCGATGAATCGACCATCAGAACAATATCATCTGCCTGACCCATCAGTTTTTGTTCACTCTGAATGATCAGTGCGTCCGATTCCATTACGCCGAGAGGGCTAACGCCCTGACAGCCCATGAACATGCGCCGACCGTAGAAATTACGGATCACATCATTATCGAAGGGCGAGAGAATAAGGCTCTGATCGCGATAAATGGCTCCGCCAGGTACGATAACTGTGCTTTTGGACTGGCGCAGAAGATGTTCCGCAATGGCAAAGGAATTGGTCAGTACCTGCAACCGGCGCGCGGCAAGATAATGCACCATCTGAAAAGTGGTTGAACCACCATTGATGATAATGCTGTCACCTTCCTCACAAAGCGATACGGCCTCACGAGCGATTGCACGCTTGCGGTCGGTATTTTCCGTCTCCGATACTTTAAAAGGTCTGCCAGCAAGACTGCCAAGCTGCGGTGGATGAATGGCCTCCGCGCCACCACGCACCCGCTTGATGCGGCCCTGCATATGAAGCGATGCAATGTCGCGCCGAAGGGTCGCTTCCGACGCCTCCGTCAATTCCACCAGATCCTGAATGGTAATCACCGGCTTTTCCTGAACTGCGCTCAGGATAATACGGTGGCGCTCTCTTTCGTGCATGGCTCCTCCTCTTTCTTGTATCAAACACAAATGCGGTCAGTGTCAATCACAAACAATCAACTTTATGCAAAATAAGAACACTAATGCTCATTTATGATTGTTTGTGATTGACATTAATTTCCACATTACGCCATATCTGTCATCAACATGATCGTTTGTGCGTGAAAAAGAAAGCGCGCAATCAGGTCTTCACCATAAAACGGGAGGATGACATGGTGGCCCAAAGCAGGCTTTTGGATAACCGGTGGGATAATGCCAAAGCAGCGATGCTGGATGAACCGGGCAAACTGCTCTATCGCTCCAATCTCCTCGGCTCCGACAAGCGCATCACCAATTACGGTGGCGGCAATACGTCTGCAAAGGTTGAGGAAATTGATCCGCTGACAGGTCAGAAGGTTCAGGTTCTCTGGGTCAAAGGCTCAGGTGGCGACGTCGGCACGATCAAGCTTGATGGCTTTGCCACGCTTTATCAAGACAAGCTCAATGCACTGAAAGGGATTTACAAAGGCGTTGACGATGAAGACCGCATGGTCGGCTTTCTTCCGCATTGTACCTTCAACCTCAATCCGCGCGCAGCGTCCATCGATACCCCACTGCATGGTTTCGTACCATTCACCCATGTCGATCACATGCATCCAGATGCGATCATCGCGATCGCCGCTTCGAAAAACTCCCGCGAACTGACGGCCGAGATTTTTGGCGATGACATTGGCTGGCTGCCATGGCGTCGTCCCGGCTTTCAGCTGGGTCTCGACCTCGAAGCCTTTGTGAAGTCAAATCCGAAGGCAAGGGGCGTAGTCCTTGAAAGTCATGGGCTTTTCACCTGGGCCAATGATGCAAAGACTTGTTATGAGACAACCCTTGCAATCATCAACAAGGCTATAGAATGGCTTGACCAGAAGACGAATGGCAAGGCTGCATTCGGCGGAGCTGTTGCGCAAAGCCTTGATGCATTGGAACGTCGCGCCATTGCGGCGCGTCTTATGCCGGAGATTCGCGGATTGATCAGCAAAGACGAGCGTAAGCTTGGCCATTTCGATGATCAGGATGCCGTGCTTGAATTCGTAAATGCGAAAGATCTGCAGCCGCTGGCCCGCCTCGGCACGTCTTGTCCAGATCACTTCCTGCGTACGAAAATTCGCCCGCTCGTGATCGATTTCAATCCGGCCAAGCCGGATATTGACGGCATCGTTGCCGGACTTGAAGCATCACTTGAAGCCTATCGCGCTGATTACACGCGCTATTATGAGAGCTGCAAGCACGACAACTCACCCAAAATGCGCGATCCCAACCCGGTGATTTTCCTCATTCCCGGCGTTGGAATGCTGTCATTTGCACGCGACAAGGCCACCGCACGCATTGCTGGCGAGTTCTACGTCAACGCGATCAACGTTATGCGCGGCGCGTCTGCCGTGTCCGAATATCAGGGTTTGCCTGAACAGGAAGCCTTCGACATCGAATATTGGTTGCTTGAGGAAGCCAAACTTCAGCGTATGCCGAAGCCTAAAAGCCTTGCAGGTCGAATTGCATTCATCACCGGTGGAGCAGGCGGTATCGGTTATGCGACCGCAGAACGCCTTGCAGGCGAGGGCGCTTGCGTGGTTTTGGCAGATATTGATGCAGGATCGCTCAAATCCGCTCACGATAACCTATCGAAACGCTTCGGCTCGGATCAGGTACGCAGCGTCGAGCTGAATGTGACTGATGAAAAGGCGGTGATAAACGCCTTCACTGAGGCCAGCGCCGAACTCGGCGGCATCGATATTCTCGTGTCCAATGCAGGCATTGCATCGTCGGCACCGATCGAGACGACAGAATTTTCGATGTGGAACCGCAATATAGATATTCTGGCAACGGGCTATTTCCTCGTTTCACGCGAGGCGTTCCGCTTGTTTCGACGTCAGAAGATTGGCGGCAATGTTGTCTTCGTTGCCTCAAAGAACGGCCTTGCCGCGTCACCCGGCGCATCTGCCTATTGCACGGCAAAGGCAGCTGAAATTCATCTGGCACGTTGTCTGGCGCTTGAAGGTGCAGAGGCGGGCATCCGGGTGAATGTCGTCAACCCTGATGCGGTTTTGCGTGGCTCGAAAATCTGGGACGGTGAGTGGCGTGAGCAGCGTGCGGCATCTTCCAAAATCGATGTCACGGAACTGGAAGAGCATTATCGCAAGCGCTCGCTGTTAAAGCTCAATGTGCTGCCGGAAGATATTGCGGAAGCGATCTACTTCCTTGCGAGTGATGCTTCGGCCAAATCCACCGGCAATATCATCAATGTGGATGCAGGAAACCAGCAGAGCTTTCCGCGCTGATCATTGAAAAGGCGGGCAAGGCGATCTTGCCTTCCTGCCTTTTATCCAGGAAATTGAGGACATTCTGGGAGGAACCATGTCCGAACAACGTATTGCAGCCGATTTCATCGCTGAGCATAACTTCGGTTACGAAGACGCATTGAAGAGCGACTATCAGGCCCTTGGCGAGCAGCTTGCACGTCGCGGCATTGAAATCGAAAAGATTACAGAAAAAGTGGCGAAATATTTCGTTGCCGTGCCTTCATGGGGTACAGGTACCGGGGGCACACGCTTCGGTCGCTTCCCCGGTCGCGGTGAACCACGCGGTATTTTCGACAAGCTCAATGATTGTGCCGTCATCAACGAGCTCTCCCGCGCAACACCAAATGTCTCGCTACATATTCCATGGGACAAAGCCGATCCAAAAAAGCTGATCGCACATGCCACTGCCTTGGGACTTGGTTTTGACGCGATGAATTCCAACACGTTCGCGGATTCAGCCGATCAGCAGCATTCCTATAAATATGGCTCGCTTACGCATGTGGATGCGGCTGTCCGCGCGCAGGCTGTAGACCATAATATTGAGTGCATCGAAATCGGAGATGCCATTGGTTCAAAAGCGTTGACCGTTTGGCTTGCTGACGGCTCCAACTTTCCGGGACAGCAGAATTTCACTCGCGCTTTCGAGCGCTATCTGCATTCGATGGGCGAGATTTATAAGGCACTACCGGACGATTGGCGGCTGTTTTCCGAACATAAAATGTACGAGCCAGCCTTCTATTCCACCGTCGTACAGGACTGGGGCACCAATTATCTCATAGCGACCACGCTCGGTCCGAAAGCACAATGTCTCGTTGATCTCGGTCACCATGCGCCCAACACCAATATCGAAATGATCGTTGCGCGACTGATGCAGTTCGGAAAACTTGGCGGCTTCCACTTCAACGACAGTAAATATGGCGACGACGATCTCGATGCAGGATCTATCGATCCTTATCGCCTGTTCCTCGTTTTCAATGAGTTGGTTGATGCGGACTATCGCGGTGTGAAGGATTTTCATCCCGCCCACATGATCGATCAGTCGCACAATGTAACCGATCCACTGGAAAGTCTTATCTCTTCAGCCAATGAAATCCGCCGCGCCTATGCGCAAGCGCTATTGGTGGATCGCGAAGCGCTGGAAACCTATCAGCAGGAAAATGATGCACTGATGGCGTCAGACACGTTGAAACGTGCTTATCGCACAGATGTAGAACCGATATTGGCCGAAGCACGTCGCCGAACAGGCGGAGCGATTGAGCCGATTTCAGCTTATCGCGCGAGTGGCTATCGTGAGAAAGTTGCCAAAGAGCGCCCGGAAAGCAGAAGTGACGGCGGCGCTTTCAACTAAGGCAAGTCTCAATAGGAGAACGTCCTTATAAGAACGTTCTCCGTTTCTTTTGGTCTAGAGCATGTCTCCCAAAAGTGGGAACCGGTTTTGGGATAAAGACATGCGTAAAAACAAATGGATAGAGCATTTCCAATGACTCAAGCAAAACAGGAAATGCTCTATTGAGCTTTTCTGAATGTCAGATTGTATCGATAGCGTCCCAACTGCGGGTGTTCCCCGTCTTTAAGCGCCAGAATACCATGATAGAACAGCCGTGAAGGGCCACCCCAGACGACCACGTCGCCATGATGCAGCACAAATTTGCGCACAGGGTCGTTGCGCTGCAAACCACCGAACTGAAATGTCGCGGGAATGCCAAGCGATACGGATACAATCGGATTGGTGAAATCCTTCTCGTCCTTGTCCTGATGCAGCGACATCTTCGCGCCCGGCTCATAGCGATTAATCAGGCACGCATCGGGTGAAAAACCGGCATAGCCAGATTCCTGTGCAGCAGTTTCCGCAAGGCTACGCAAAGCATCCGGCATCGGAGGCCAAGGCCGGTCAGTCTCCGGATCAATCGGACTGTAACGATAGCCGCGTCGATCCGTGACCCAACCGTATTTGCCACAATTGGTCATCGCCACTGACATGCGAAAACCGCCCGGGGTCGTCATGTGGCGAAACGGTGCTTCACCAGCAACACCTTCTAGGGCACTGATAATATTTCTGTCCTTCGCAAGAGCAAAGCCGCGCAAAAGCACGGCGCCGTCCGCCAGTTTTTCGCGTGTCTCGAGGCTGGAAAAGAGATCGTTCATCAAGCGATCTTAGCACAAAGCCTTGCCGCCGCTTCCCGAAAATTGCTTCCAAATTTCGTGCTCTTGACAATGTTCAAGACTCGTAACATATAAAGTTACATGAAAAGAGATAGCAAATTATCGGGCGTTCTACACGTCCTCCTTCACATGGCAGAATATCAGAAGCCGGTGACTTCTGAGGTGCTGGCTAAAGCGATGGGCACCAATCCTGTTGTTGTCCGCCGTGTTATGGGCGGCCTGCGTGAGCAGGGTTATGTTCGTTCCGAAAAAGGACACCGTGGTGGCTGGGAGATCGCCTGTGATCTATCGAAGGTCACGTTGCGAGACATCTATAATGCCATCGGTAAACCTTCGCTGCTTGCCGTGAGCAACCGTACCGAAATGCCGGGATGCATTGTTGAGCAGGCAGTGAATGCTTCTCTGAACAAAGCGTTTCACGATGCTGAGGAACTCTTGTTGAAACGCTTTGATGAAGTGTCACTCGCCATGTTGAGCGAGGATTTTCATCAACGCGCCCTCGAACGCGGCGCGACATTCGATCTGGAGACAGCGCATGACGCATCATGATGCAATCATTATCGGCGGAAGCTTTGCCGGGCTCACAGCCGCAACTTACATCGCACGCGGCAGACGATCTGTCCGCGTGATCGACACAGGCAAGCCCCGCAATCGCTTTGCTGAGCATTCGCATGGCTTCTTCGCACAGGATGGAAGCAATCCGGCAGCCATGCTCGAAACGGCAAGGGCTCAGGTGCAAACCTATCCAAGTGTCGCCTTAACCCGAGGGAAGGCGATAGGTGGGGTCGGCGAGATTGATAATTTTTCAGTACAGCTCGATTCTGGCGAGACGGTGCGCGGACGCAGACTCATTTTTGCCTTTGGTATCTCGGACGAATTACCGGATGTTTCGGGGCTTGCGGAACGATGGGGCAATTCGGTTATCCACTGTCCATATTGCCACGGCTATGAGTTCAGCGGCAGAAAACTTGGTGTGCTGAATCTATCACCGATGTCTGTCCATCAGGCCATGCTTATCGCAGAATGGGGACCGACAACATTCTATTTAAATGGTGGCGATGAACCGGATGCTGCGACACTCACAGAGCTGGAAAGGCGTGGCATCAATATAGAACCTGCCAAAGTGGTCCATTTACGCGGCGAGGGCACTTCTCTGTCGGAGATTGAATTGGTTGACGGTCGGATGTCTTCTGCGGAAGCTCTGTATATAGCTCCCCGCAATCGGCTCAATAGTTCCATTGCCGAGCAGTTCGGCTGCACGCTCGAGGACATGCCGCTCGGTAAAACTATCAAGACCGACGAGATGAAAGCGACAAGTGTTGTGGGTATTTATGCAGCGGGCGACGTTTCACGCGGCGCGCATAGTGTTGCCTGGTCGGTTTCAGATGGCGTTACCGCAGGCGTTTCGGCTCACCGCTCGCTAGTCTTCTAAAGCTATACTTCATTACAAAAAAACGGGGCTAATGCCCCGTTTTTTATATAATTTCGAGCTAAGCATCAGTGCCGAAACGCTCTTCGCTGAGTGCCGCCGCCATCAGCGCTTTGGTATATTCCTCACGCGGATTATCGAAGACCTGCTCCGTATCGCCTTGCTCTACGATCTTTCCGTTCTTCATAACGATTACATAATCCGATACCGCACGGACCACTGCCATATCATGGCTGATGAAGAGGTAAGAAAGCCCATGATCCTTTTGCAAATCGCGCAAGAGGGTGACGATCTGCTTCTGGACCGAGCGATCAAGCGCACTTGTCGGTTCGTCAAGCACGATCACCTTTGGCTTCAGGATCATGGTGCGCGCAATGGCGATGCGCTGACGCTGACCGCCTGAGAACTCATGCGGATAGCGATTACGCATGGCCGGGTCCATGTCGACTTCCTTGAGGGCTTCACATGCACGACGATCACGTTCTTTGGCCGAAAGGTTCGGCTCATGGATGAGAAGCCCTTCGGTGATGATGCGTCCCACGGTCATGCGCGGGCTGAGCGAGCCAAAAGGGTCCTGAAAAACGAGCTGCAATTCGCGCCGCTTCGGACGCATCGCCTGCGATTCCGTCGGTAATTCCTTGCCAAGGTAAGCGATGCGGCCTTCTGATGGGAGAAGACGCAGAATAGCACGGCCCAGTGTCGATTTTCCGGAACCGGATTCACCCACGATGCCGATGGTCTGGCCCTGTTTGAGAGTCAGAGAAACATCATTGACGGCTGCAAGATAAGTTGCAGCGCCCAGCCATGGCTTGTTGATAAGGAAATTGACCTTCACATTATCAGCGCGGATGAGCACCGGCGCTTCATCAGGCGGTGAGAGTTTTTCACCTTCCGGTTCAGCATCCAGCAGCATCTTCGTATAGGGATGCTCCGGTGCGGTGAAGAGCTTTTCCGTTTCGTTGGTTTCAACCACTTCGCCGGAGCGCATCACATAGACCCGGTCCGCAAAGCGCCGCACGATGCCAAGATCGTGCGTGATGAAGACCACCGCCATGCCGAGCCGCTTCTGCAGATCTGCCAGCAGGTCAAGTATCTGTGCTTGAATGGTAACGTCGAGCGCTGTCGTCAGCTCGTCAGCGATCAGAACATCCGGCTCGTTGGCGAGCGCCATGGCAATCATGACGCGCTGGCGCTGTCCGCCCGACAGCTCATAAGGGTAGCTGTCGATGCGGCGCTCCGGTTCTGGAATACCAACCAGTTTGAGCAGTTCAAGAATACGCGGACGCGCTTCCTTTTTGCTCATGCCACGATGATACCGTAGCGGTTCGGCCAACTGATCGCCAATGCGATAAAGCGGGTCGAGCGAGGTCATCGGCTCCTGAAAGATCATCGTAATCTTCGCACCGCGTATCTTATTGAGTGCCTTATCAGTCATGCCGATCAGATCCTGACCACGATAGAGCGCCTGGCCGGTTGCCTTGCCGTTTTGGGCCAGAAGACCCATCATCGCCATGGTCGTCTGGCTCTTGCCGGAACCGGACTCGCCGACAATGGCGATGGTTTCACCGGCTTTGACATCAAGATTGATGCCGCGCACCGCCTCTACCGGACCGTCATGCGTGTCGAATGTGACCTTCAGGTCGCGCACGCTCAGAATGTTTTCACTCGTCATCTCAGCGATCCTTCGGGTCAAGGCTGTCGCGCAGGCCGTCACCTAGGAAGTTCAGCGCAAACAGGATGATGGTCAGTGTTGCGGCAGGCCAGATCAATTGCCAGCTCGCGCCGCGCATGTTCTGGGCACCTTCGGAAATCAGCAGCCCCAGAGAGGTGAGGGGGTCCTGCACACCGAGACCGAGGAACGACAAGAGGCTTTCAAGAAGGATTGCCTTCGGCACCAGCAGCGTCACGAAAACGATGACGGGGCCGAGCGCATTCGGGATGATATGTCGTGTGATGACACCACGCCGTGTTGCGCCAAGTGCTTCCGCCGCCTGCACGAATTCCTGACGTTTGAGGCTCAATGTCTGTCCGCGCACGATGCGCGCCATATCCAGCCATTCCGTCGCGCCGATGGCGATGAAGATGATGAAAATGGATCGCCCGAAGAAGACGAGCATCAATATCACGAAGAAGATGAAAGGCAGCGAATAAAGGATGTCGACAAGTCGCATCATAATGTTGTCGGCACGTCCGCCGAGGTAGCCCGATATCGCACCATATCCAACACCAAGCACCAAAGCCATTGCCGAAGCCAACAGACCGATGGCAAGCGACATACGAACGCCAATGAAGATGCGTGTCATCAGATCGCGACCGAGATTATCAGTACCAAGTACGAAATAATTACGCGCGACATTCAATGTAAGCTTACCCGACAGTCCATCAGCAGCGAGTTCGATCTTAGGATTGCTAAACAGGTCAGAGCGCTGGAAATAGCGCAACACCCGCTCATCCGTCGGACGCTGTGCGGTGAAGTCAACTACGATATTGTTGCCCGTCAGCTCCGGCTCCGCGGACGCATTCAGGCGGGCGCGGGCAAGCTCGCGTTCCAATCCGGGCATGATCGTATCAGCACGCGGATAAGCCTCCAGACTTGGAGCCACGCGCACGAACTGCGGATAGATTTTGTCGTAAGGATGCGGGCTGACCATAGGGCCAAAAATGCCGACAAGTGCCAATATGATCAGGACGATTGCACTTGTTACTGCTGCCTTGTTCTTGCGCAGGCGCAACCAGGCATCCTGCCAGAGCGAACGGCTTGCGACAGCTGCAAGCTTTTCTGTTTCTGTCGGTACGGTAAGGTCAGTCATAGCGAACCCTCGGATCAAGCCATGCATAAAGAAGGTCGACGATGAGATTGAACACCACGACGAAAACGGAAATCACAACCACGGTGCCCATAACCATCGTGTAATCGCGGCTCAGCGCGCCTTGCACAAAGTAACGACCGATACCGGGAATACCGAAGATGGTTTCAACAACAACTGAGCCTGTGAGAAGTGCTGCAGCTGTTGGTCCGAGATAGGAAACTGCGGGCAGCATGGCAGCACGCAAGGCATGTACCCCAACCACAACACGCGACGGCAAACCATAGGCGCGAGCGGTGCGAACATGATTGGCGCGCAATGCTTCAATCGTTGCACCGCGCACAAGACGGGCGATCACGCCAACTTGCGGTAAAGCCAGTGTCAGTACCGGCAATATCCAGTACGTGATATTCGCGGAGGACCAGCCACCGGCTGGCACCCAACCGAGAATGACGCCAAAAAGCAGGCTGAGGAGAGGAGCAACAACGAAATTTGGCGTTGTAATGCCAAAAGTTGCCAGTGCGACGACAAAATAATCGATAGAAGAATTCTGTTTCAGGGCCGCAATTGTACCGAGAAATGTTCCGATAATTGCGGCGAGACTAAGCGCCAAAGTGCCCAGCATGATCGAAACCGGAAGGCCGGAAGCAAACAGGTCATTCACCGTAAAATCACGACGCGTGAAGCTTGGTCCAAGGTCGCCGTGCAGCAGATTGCCAAGATAAATGAGGTACTGCTGCCACAGCGGCGCATCCATATTGTAGGCTTTCTTGAGGTTTTCAAGGATCAGCGGATCGATCGGACGCTCCAGATCGAAAGGCCCGCCGGGTGCCAGCCTTATAAGGAAGAATGTCAAAGTCACTATTATAAAGATCGTGGGTATTGCACTACCCAATCGTCGGAGCGTGTAGCTCAGCATTTGTTATTTCCCTTCTTTGCCGGACCGCTTTGAAACGATCCGGCAAATCCCACTAAGGGCGTGTTTCAGTTTTGTTTTTAATTCTTTATCGATAACCAACGTGTGCCGTGCGAATTCATGAGGTTATCTTCGTAACCCTGAATCTTATCAGCAACCAATGCGGTAGAAGCATAATACATCAAAGGCACAACAGCCCCGTCGCTAAGTAGTATCTTCTCTGCTTCAGAGAGAATTTTCGCTCGTTCGGCGAGATCGGTCGCCGTGGCAGATTTAGCCATCAACGCGTCGTAGTCCTTGTTCGACCAATCGGCATAATTGAAGTAATTGCCGGTGGTAAACAGCTCTAAAAATGAATTCGGGTCGTTATAATCGCCGATCCAACCATCGCGCGTAATGTCAAACATCCCTTTTTCTTGAAGGAAATTAAAGTAAGTCGTGCCTTCGACTTCGTTCAACGTGGCATTAATACCTATGTTTTTCAGCATGCTAGCGACTGCTGCCATGGTATTTTTGTGATTTTCAGACGTGTTATAACGCAAGGTAACCGAGAGCATTCCGGGCTCAACGCCCGCTTCCTTCAACAACTCTTTCGCTTTATCCTCACGGTCGAGAATATCTTCATTACCAAAAGCCAGTTTCGGCGCATCGTTGATGTAGTTCGCAATACCGGGCGGAACCATGGAATAGGCTGGCAACATCACGCCGCGCCACACTTCTTCACCTATGAACTTACGATCTATAGCGAGTGAAATAGCCTCACGAACGCGCTTGTCGCGCAACTTTCCCGAAGGTTCACCCTTAATGTCAATGTAATAGATACCAAGATAGGGCGCATGTCGGAATTCCTTGCCGAAATGTTCTTTCACATAGTCCATCTGCTCAGCTGAGACATCGGAACAAACATCGATTTCCTTGGCCTCAAAACGTCTCATGCAGCTTGCCCGATCTTCGAACGGTATCCAGTTCACCGCATCGATCTTAACATTGGAAGCGTCCCAATAATTCGGGTTCTTCTTCATCGCGATCTTGTCATTGGGATTGAAACTGACAAGCGTGTACGCGCCATTGGTCACCATATTTCCGGGCAAGGTGAACTTGTCGCCAAACTTCTCGACAGCCTTCTTGTTGACCGGGAAACCGGTCTGATGGGTGAGAAGTTCGAGGAAATAAGGAGCAGGGTTCTTGAGAGTGATTTGCAGCGTCTTGTCGTCAAGCGCCTTCACGCCAAGCTGATCGACCGGCATCTTGCCGGTGGCAACTTTCTCGGCATTCTTGATGGCGTAAAGTACGCTGGCATAACCGGCAGCCGTCTTCGGATCCATGATGCGGCGGAAGGTAAATTCGAAATCGCCGGCGGTAACAGGATCACCGTTCGACCATTTGGCATTCTCACGCATATGGAAAGTGTAGGTGAGGCCGTCCTCGGAAATATCCCAGGAAGATGCCGCTCCGGGAACGGCCACGCCCTTCTCGTTTTGCGCCAGCAAACCTTCATAAAGATCACGCAGCACACGGTTTTCCGAAATAGTGGTTGTGTGTTGCTGGTCCAGCGTGGCGGGGTCGGTATCGTTGCCTCGGTTGAGTACTGTTTCTGCCGATGCGGCTCCAACTAGCGCCATCAGGCAAACGCCTGTCATCAAAAATCCACGAACCATTGAAAACTCCCATAAAACTTTAAAAATATCTGTCCCATGAAAAAGGGACCCTCCGAACTTCCCGAGATCGAAAGAAAAAGGGGCTGCGCCATTAGAACCTGTGCGTCCTTTCGGACGCACAAAGGGCGCTCTAACTCATTGAATCTACGCATCGTGCTTTTCAAAAATCGATTCCGATTTTTGGACCGATGCTGTAGGCGCAGCCCGGACTGAAAATTTATTGTTTGAACGAAAGCCAACGGGTCTTGTGGCTGTCCATAAGGTTGTCGTTCCATCCGTCGAGCTTGTCGGAAACAAGGGTGCGTGAGGAATAATAAAGGATTGGAATATTGCTCATATCATCGAGCTTGAGCTGTTCTGCTTCAGCCAGAACTTTGGCACGCGCGTCGAGATCAAGGATCTTCTCTGCCTCGGCCATCTTGGCATCATATTCCGGGTTTTTCACCTTGGAGTAATTGAAGCTGACATCGCTCTGGCTGATGTAAAGGAAGTTCTGTGGATCGTTATAATCGCCGATCCAGCCAGCGCGTGCGATATCGAACGGGCCATCTTCACGCAAGAAGTTGAAGTAAGTAGCACCTTCGGTTTCGTTGAGCGTCGCTTTCACGCCGATATTGCCAAGCTGATCAGCGATTGCCGCCATGGTATTCTTGTTGTTTTCAGACGTGTTGTAGAGCAGCTCAATCGAAAGCGTGTTTGGCTCAACACCTGCTTCTTTCAACAGCTCCTTGGCCTTGTCTTCACGATCCAGCATGTCGTCGGAATAGTTGAGCTTCGGCGCATCCTTGACATAGTGATTGATGCCCGGAGGGACCATTGAGTAACCCGGCAACATCGTACCTTGCCAGACCTGATTGGCGATGAAATCACGGTCGATAGCCATGGAAATTGCCTGACGGACGCGAGGGTCCTTCAGCTTGCTGTCTGCGGTCTTGCCCTTTACCGGTAGATAATAAACGCCAAGATAAGGTGCCAGACGGAATTCGTTGGCGAGGTTCTTCTTCACATAGTCCATCTGTTCAGCTGGAACATCAGAGCAAACCTGTACTTCCTTGGCTTCGAAACGGCGCATACAGCTGGCGCGATCTTCGAATGGGATCCAGTTGATCGTATCGATCTTCACCTGATCCGCTTCGTAGTAATTCGGGTTCTTCTTCATGACGATCTTGTCGTTCGGCGTGAAGCTGACAAGTTCATAAGCGCCATTCGTCACCATCTTACCAGGTGTCGTAAACTTGTCGCCATTTTCCTCAACGCTCTTCTGATGCAACGGGAAACCCGTCTGGTGTGTCAGAAGTTCAAGGAAATACGGAGCAGGGGTGTTCAGAGTAACCTTCAGCGTGTGATCGTCAACGGCTTCGACGCCAAGCTCATTGACAGGCTTTTTGCCACCAGCAACATCTTCGGCGTTCTTGATAACAAATAGCATGCTGGCATAGCCCGCAGCGGTCTTCGGGTCCATCAGACGGCGGAAAGCAAACTGAAAGTCGCCAGCCGTGACCGGGTCGCCGTTCGACCATTTGGCGTTATCGCGCAGGTGAAAAGTGTATGAAATACCATCTTCGGAAATATCCCAAGACTTCGCGACACCCGGGATAGCTTCGCCATCTGCATTCTGAATGGTCAGGCCGTCGTAAAGATCACGAAGCACATTGCCTTCCGAAACAGTGGATGTCCGATGATGATCAAGCGTTGCGGGATCAGTGTCGTTGCCACGATTGAGAACAGTCTCAGCCGATGCTGCCCCCATCAATGCCAGAAGACACACGCTTGTCAGTAAAGTTTTGCGAAACACGAAGAACCCCTCCTTGGTAATTTTCGAAATGTCGTGCATCTTATGGATAAGATTGACACTTGCAAGAGAAGTTATCAACACATTGAATTTATTATAATATTGGCGACCATAAGGCTAATTTAGAAGATAAAATTTTGGTACGCAGAAGCGGTTCAACGGCCAATTTACGCTCAATATAGGACCCATAAAAATCACGAAAACTCCCTATTTTTCGGACTTTTTCGCTACTGTTGTCAGCAGTTTCACTCGGTTCAAATATGCGATTCGCCCAGTTTTTGATCAACGACTTCGAGTTGTGAAAACACCCATTGTAAGACGAGTTCGACAGCCGGTCATGAGGGCATCATATTAAATCCGCCGTGAATGTTTTATCCCAATAAGATGCCGATTGTTTACTCGCATCTTTGTTCCATAACATACGTTATGTGATCAATATTTATAACAGGGGGCATTCTATTTTAAACTGCAACATGCCAATGAATTCATGTGGTTAGCCATGGAGGAAATT
>NZ_NNRL01000149.1 GCF_002252505.1 Brucella grignonensis
AATTTCCTCCATGGCTAACCACATGAATTCATTGGCATGTTGCAGTTTAAAATAGAATGCCCCAGGCGTTACTGTCCCCATTCATATGCCGCACGGCGATTATGCCACCGTCACAGGCGTATTTTCCGGTCCACGATCCGACTTCAGACAGCGCGCTTTACGCTATGTGGCCGATTTCAACCTGATGGCACAGATTTTCCATCAAAGTGCATATGAGCTTTTTGACGAGCATATTCGCGGCATTGGCAAGGTGCATCTCACAGTTCGCGAGCGTGAATGTCTGCGTTATGCGGCAGAATGCCTTTCAGCGAAAGAAATCTCCCGCATCATCGACAGATCCGTTCCAACAGTGGTGATGCATCTTAACGCGGCAGCCAAAAAACTGGGTGCAAAAAACCGCACTCAGGCCGTTGTACGGGCGACGCGCGCACGGCTGCTCGATGCCTGACCTATAAGTTATGATAGCTGCCACAGCCAAAAAAGCGGCGCTATGGTTCTCCAAAAACAGACAAATGGAGGACCAAATTGGCTTTAATCAATCAGACGGAAGGCTTTGCCCCCTTCCGTGATTACCAGACGTGGTATCGCATTACCGGCTCACTCAATTCAGAAAAACTCCCGCTTATCATCGCTCATGGCGGACCCGGCTGCACGCATGATTATGTGGATGCTTTCAAGGACATTGCAGCACTCGATGATCGTGCGGTCATTCATTACGATCAGCTCGGCAACGGAAACTCCACACGTCTTCCAGATAAAGGCCCCGATTTCTGGACCGTGGATTTGTTTCTGGCAGAGCTGGATAATCTTCTGACACATCTCGGCATTCAGGATCGCTATGCCTATCTGGGGCAATCATGGGGCGGAATATTGGGCGCAGAACATGCCGTGCGGAGACCGGCTGGCCTTAAAGCATTGGTCATCGCCAACTCACCTGCCAATATGCGGACATGGGTCGCGGAGGCCAACCGCTTGCGGCTCGAACTTCCTTCAGATGTACAACAGACTTTGTTGAAGCATGAAGAAGCAGGCACGCTGTCCGATCCGGAATATATCGCCGCCTCACGGGTATTCTACGACCGGCATGTCTGCCGCGTGAGCCCTTGGCCAAAGGAAGTCGCGCGAACTTTTGCCATCATGGATGAAGACAATACGGTCTATCGCAACATGAATGGCCCGACCGAATTTCACGTGATTGGCACGATGAAGGATTGGACGATTGAAGACCGCCTCAACCGCATTCAAGCACCAACGCTTATCATTTCCGGTCATTATGACGAGGCTACCCCTTTAGTGGTGAAACCTTACGTCGATAATGTTCCTGGTAGTGAATGGGTGCTTTTTGAGGAATCGAGCCACATGCCGCATGTGGAAGAACGCGATCTTTGCATGAAGACAGTATCGGCGTTTCTGAACAAGATCGAGAATGCTTGAGCTAAACAGGTCGCCAGACCAAATATCCGGCGACCTGCTGCATATCTAGAGCATTTCCTGTTTTGATTGAATTATTGGAAATGCTCTATCTATTTGTTTTTAAGCATGTCTTTATCCCGAAACCGGTTCCCACTTTCGGGAGACATGCTTTAGATCGAAGCCTTTTCCATTTCTGGCAGCACGGTGAAGAGATCGCCGACGAGGCCGTAATCGGCGACCTGGAAGATCGGTGCTTCTTCGTCCTTGTTGATGGCCACGATCACGCGGCTGTCTTTCATGCCAGCAAGATGCTGGATCGCACCCGAGATACCGACTGCGATGTAAAGTTCAGGTGCAACCACCTTGCCGGTCTGGCCAACCTGCCAGTCATTGGGCGCATAGCCCGCATCAACCGCCGCACGGCTGGCACCGACCGCAGCACCAAGCTTGTCGGCCACAGGCAGGATCACTTCCTGGAACTTTTCCGACGAACCAAGCGCACGTCCGCCCGAGATGATGATCTTGGCCGAAGTCAGTTCCGGACGATCACCACCCGAAAGCGCGTTTTCAACGAAGCTCGACAGTGCCGGATCGCTCGCCACGTTCACGCTTTCAACTGAAGCCGAGCCGCCTTCACCAGTCGCTTGGAACGAAGCCGTACGAACCGTGATGACCTTCTTGGCATTGGTCGATTGCACAGTCTGGATCGCATTGCCTGCATAGATCGGACGCTTGAACGTATCAGTGGACACGACTTCCATGATTTCCGACAACTGCATCACATCGAGAAGTGCTGCCACGCGCGGCAGCACATTCTTGGCCGAAGTGGTGGCCGGTGCAATGATCGTGTCGTAATTGCCTGCGAGTTCAACAATCGCGGCAGCCAGTGGTTCAGCCAGACGATTTTCCAGCGCATCGCTTTCAGCCAGCAGAACCTTGCGCACGCCCTTGAGCTTCGCAGCAGTATCAGCCGCCGCTTTCGCACCCTTGCCTGCAACCAGAATATCGACATCACCACCGATCTGAGCGGCGGCTGTCAGTGCCTTTGCGGTCTGATCGGAAAGGCTTGCATTGTCATGTTCGGCAATAAGAAGAATAGCCATGTGTTTGTCC
>NZ_NNRL01000150.1 GCF_002252505.1 Brucella grignonensis
CCGAACCATCTCCCTTAACACGGATCTTTACGTTGTAATCTACAACCCGCTTTACTGCGACAACTGCCTTCATGAGGCTAACCTTTCATTCAAATAGAAACGCTGTTTTGCGTCATCTGCATGTTAAACGCGGGCACGCCTGGCTTCTGGATCGTAAGGTGACTCTTCAATCACGCGCGCCTTGCGCATTTCTCCCAAAACCGAGATTTCAAGCTCCGTTCCCGGCACACCCAACTCAACAGGCAGCAGCGCCAGCGCGATATCATGTTTGAAAGTGTAGGAATAACTGCCCGATGTAACGCGGCCGACGAGCTTACCGTCATGATACACGCCCTCGCAAGTCAGCGTGCTGGCACCATCGGTTTCAACAGCGAGTGTAACGGAACGTTGTTTTATACCGCGTTCCTTTTCTGCGACCAGGGCCTGCCTACCAATAAAGTCGCCCTTGTCGAGACGGATAAAGCGTTCAAGACCGCTTTCCCAAGCGCTTAGCTCAGGATTCATGTCACGATACATCGCACGATAGGATTTATCGAGGCGCAGCGACTCCAGTGCATGCAGACCGATGAGGCGCAAGCCATGTTCTTTGCCTGCATTGAGCAATGCTTCCAGCAAATGCCGCTGATAGGCGAGTGGATGATAGAGTTCCCAACCAAGTTCGCCTTCGTAATTAACGCGCAGCAGACGCACGTCACTGGCAAGCCCGACCGTTCCCGACTTGATGCCAAACCATGGAAATGCCTCGTTGGACAGATCAATCTCTGTCAGCGACTGCAGAACCTCGCGCGCTTTCGGACCGACGATGGTGAAACAGCCACGATCATTGGTAACATTGCGCAAGCTCACGCTACCGTCCCTGGGCAGAAGCTTTGACAGATCATCGAAATTCCAGCGTTCGGCACGCGGTGTCGAAATCATATAGAAGCTGTCATCGTCCATGCGGGCAACGACATATTCGGCCTGCACTCCACCCGTTTTCGTCAGATGATGCGCGAGATTAACACGCCCCACTTTCGGCAATCGATTGGCAAGAATACCATCAAGCCACGCTTCCGCACCCGGACCACTGACTTCAAACTTGGTCATCGGCGTCATTTCGACAAGGCCGACCGCATTGCGCACGGCTTCGACTTCCTCGCCAACATATTTGCCCTTTTCAGTCCAACGCCAGCTGTACTGATCTTTGGCTTCCACACCCTTTGGTGCAAACCAGTTCGGCATTTCCCAGCCATTGAGGCAGCCCCAAACGGCACCTAACTCCGTCAAACGATCATAAGACGGCGCTGTTTTCTGGGGGCGTGCTGCAGGCATATCCTGACCCGGATAGTGCTGGTCCGCATGAGTGCCCCATGCTTCTCGCACCTTTTCGCGGGTCCAGTTCTTGTTGGCATAATCACCGAAGCGGCGCGGATCGAGTTCGCTCGTGTCGATACTGTTGCACCCTTCGACGATGCGCTCAGAGAGATAATAGCCAATTGCGCCGCCCCACAGAATGCCGCCTGGAACCCCCTCCGCGAGCCAGACATTATCGAGCCCCCACGCAGGACCGACCAGCGGCAACTCGTCGGCTGTCATCTGGAATGGTCCGCGCACATTGGCCTTGATGCCAACCCGACCAAGCGTCGGCACCAGTTCCATCGCCCGTTCCCAATTCCACGAAACCGAGTCAAAATCCTCTTCCAGAAGATCGGCACCGAACCACTCAGGCACACCGTTTTCAGCAAACAACTTCAGATGTTCGGTCTTTTCATAAGGTCCGAACATCAGGCCATCGCCTTCTTCGCGCAAATAACCTTCAAAACCTTCATCGCGCAGGATCGGCATTTCCGGCAAGCCCTGACGCTTGCGTTCAATCACTTCCGGTACGGCATCGGTGATCCAGTACTGGTGGACAATCGGAATTGCGGGAATATCAAGCCCAAGCATCGCGCCGGTCTGACGAGCATAGTTACCGGTGGCCGAAATAATGTGCTCGCAGATGATGTCACCATTATTGGTTTTCACCTTCCACTCGCCGCTCGGCAGACGCTCGAAGCCATTTACCTGCGTGTTGAGGTAAATCTTGGCACCATTGTCGCGTGCACCCTTGGCAAGCGCCATGGTTACGTCAGCCGGTGCTATATGGCCATCATCAGGATGATAGAGCGCGCCAAGCATATCAGGATTGTTTTCAAGCAGAGGCCATAACTCACGCGCACGGGCCGGAGAAACAAGTTCTGCCCGGATGCCCTGCACCTCGGCGACACTCATATAGCTCTTATATTCGTCGAGACGATCACGCGTATTGGCAATGCGAAGCTGCCCGCATTTGTGCCAGCCAACATGTTGTCCAGTCTCTGCTTCCAGCCCTTCATAAATCTCGATAGATTTGTTGATCATGCGCCCGATATTGATGTTGCGCGCGTAAGAAGGGATCAGGCCCGCGGCATGCCATGTCGAACCAGCGGTAAGCTGGGTACGTTCCAACAGAACAACGTCTGACCAACCTCTTTTTGCCAGACCATACAGAATTGAGGCGCCAACGCACCCTCCCCCGATGACCACCGCGCGTGCATGAGTCTGCATTCCAAGTTCCCTTCCATGTCATATTTTGTGGGGACGACCGGCGATCGGACGAAGCAACCGGACGGTCCCATTTGGCATTACATTACAGAGGGTTCTCAACGCTGTGAGCTTGATAAAAAATCCGCTTAGGTATAACTTCAGATTATGCATAGACTCCGCTCGCTGATCCCCTCTGCCAACTATCTTTTCGTGTTTGAGGCGGCCGCTCGCCGCCTGAGCTTTACGGCAGCCGCGGAGGAACTAAACGTCAGCCAGCCCGCGGTGAGCAAGACGATCAAATTGTTGGAGGAAGCGACCGGCCTGAAGCTTTTCAGGCGGGATCGCAGTCGTCTGGAGTTAACGGCTGAAGGGCAAAGGCTTTATCGCGAAACGCAGGAAGCATTCGATCACCTGCACATGGTCATTTCATCCATGCGCAAAAAGCACTCACGCGACATTATTCGCGTGTCGTTTTCATCGTCTTTTGTGCAGCTTTGGCTGTTGCCCCGCCTGAAAGGCTTCAAGGAAAAGCATCCCGATGTCGCCCTTCGCATCGAAGAAAGCAGCCGCGACGATCAGGATATGCTGGAAGAAGACATTGATGTTTCGGCCCGGCTCGGAAACGGCAAATGGCCCGGCATTCATTCATGGCCGTTTGTGACCGAAGAAGTATGGCTGGTTTGCAGCCCGTCCTATCTGGAAGAACATGGGACAATCAAATCCCCGCAGGATCTTCTCAACCATACATTATTGCATTTTGAGGAACGGCATCGGTCCCGGCTTGGCTGGCGCGAATGGCTGGAACGCAGCGGCGTGCCAAACCCGCGCATAGAACAGGACTTTGTCTTCACCGACGCACTTAGTTCGATTGAAGCTGCGGTCTTTGGACAGGGGATCGCACTTGGCTGGAAGCATCTTGTGCGCGACCACATTGCGGCGGGTCGCCTCGTTCCTGCAATCGATATTTACAACCGATCAGGTGACATTATCCATCTCGTCATGCCAGCCCAGCGCCCACCAAAACGGGGTGCTGAGCTGTTTCGCGACTGGTTGCTGGAACAAGGTGCAGATGCCGAATTCGGCATTTAAAGCACATTCCAGAACCGCATCTATTGCGCAAAAACAACGGTTTTATGCCCATTCAGCATAACACGGTTTTCTGCATGCATCTTTACCGCGCGCGCCAGAACCCGGCTCTCGATATCGCGACCTGTCGCCACAAAATCCTCAGCACTCATGGAATGCGTCACGCGCTCGGTTTCCTGTTCGATAATCGGACCTTCATCAAGGTCTGGCGTTACATAATGCGCGGTCGCACCGATCAGTTTCACGCCCCTTTCGAATGCCTGATGATACGGCTTGGCGCCCTTGAAAGATGGCAGGAACGAGTGATGAATATTGATGATTTTACCGAACAAACGGTTTGAAAGGTTGTCTGAAAGCACCTGCATATAGCGGGCGAGCACAACCAGATCAGCCTGAGTTTCGCGCACAAGATCAAGCAACAGCGCCTCTTGCTCAACCTTGTTATCTTTATTCACGACCCAATAATGATATGGAATTTGAGCGCTCTCGGCAGTCTCGCGGCTATCTTCGTGGTTAGACACCACGGCGACAATTTCGGCGTTCAGCCAGCCAACCCGGATCTGATAGAGAAGATGCAACATGGCATGATCGAACTTCGACACCATAAGCATGATCTTTGGTTTTCGATTTGCGTCAGCGACCGTGAATTTCATACCGAACCGTTCGCCAGCCGGTTTTAATGCATGTTCTATGGCTTCACGCGACATGCCGAGCGGAGCACTGAAAGCGATGCGCATGAAAAAGCGATTGGTGAGTTTATCGCGAAACTGATTGCTTTCCACGATGTTGCCGCCAATGGCCGCAAGTTCTGTGGTGATTGCCGCCACGATACCGGGCTTATCGTCACAATCCAGCGTCAGAACAAAAAGTGTTGGATCGATGCTGGCCACGGGCTGCACCTTGACTGGCATGTCATTCATGATTGTTCTTTCTGAAATTTCACTATTCTTTGGTGGATTTGCCGAAAGCGTAGTCACCAACCTTGGGCACGAATTTCGGAGGCATATAACCGTGTGGCTTATCGCCAACTGCAACGCCCGTATTGAGGATGCCCGCCTGATAGTCCGGGACAAAAAGCGAGTATGGATAAGTCGGTTGTATGGCGCTTGCCTCATCCAACTTCATGCGCAGTTCATCGGGGATCGTAAACGCAAGCGCACCGAGATTATCATCCAGCTGGGTAAGCTTGCTTGCGCCGATGATGGCGGCGCCAATACCCGGCTGAGTAACGACCCAGTTAAGTGCGATCTGCGCCATTGATTTGCCCACAGCGTCGGACACTTCAGAAAGTGCTGCCACGATGCGCATGTTGCGCTCCGTGAAGAGTCCCAATCCCTCAGCATTATCGCGATTGAGCCGCCCCTCACCGCCCGCGCGGTATTTGCCAGACAAAAGCCCCATGGCCAACGGGCTCCAGGCAGTGATACCCATTCCGAAGTTTTGCCCAAGTGGCACAAATTCCTGTTCGATGCTGCGTTCGACCAGCGAATATGGCAGCTGCAGGCTGATCGGTTGCGACAGTGCGTGAGCTTCCGCCCATGTTTGTGCCCGCGCCGCGTACCAAGATGGCACATCGGACAGGCCGCAGTAGCGGATTTTACCAGCGCGTATCAGATCATCGAACCCCCGCATCACTTCTTCAACAGGGGTCATGCCGTCCCATGTGTGTACCATATAAAGATCGATGTAATCCGTCTTCAGACGTTTCAGCGACTGCTCGACAGCACGCATCATGTTCTTACGGCCATTGCCGCCCGCACTGGCATTGCCGGGCTGCAGATTGTTCGAATATTTGGTCGCGATCACTACCCGATCACGACTTGCAGTCTCCGCGACGAACTTTCCAACCAGCGTTTCACTGAGACCTGCGCCATAGGAGTCCGCCGTATCGATGAAATTGCCGCCCACCTCCAGATAACGATTGAAGATGGTGCGGGCATTGTCTTCATCTGTGCCCCACGAACCGCCGATCCCTCTGACGCCCCCATTGCCAAACGTCATCGCGCCAAGCGCTAGGCGACTGACACGCAGACCGGATCGGCCAAGGAGGAAATAGTGATCAAGCGACATCGGGAAACTCCTCATTATCAAGCGGATTACATGAAGCCTTGATAAGGGCGACAGGCAACAGTCTGCTGGACATAATTGATCATTGAGATGAAATCGAAAACCGGCCTCCCCGTCACCTTCTGCACGGCATGGGCATAGGGTGGCAGATCGCTGCATTCGAGCAAGATCGAGCGCACTTCCGGATTATCGCGAACCAGCTTTTGGGCAACTTCGCAAACTTCGCGTTCGATAGCGGCTGAATCAAGCGTTCCTTTTTCCTCAAGGATCGCTTCGCGAAACTCAATCTGATCTTCCATTCCTGCCAACACAACAGGGATCGTATTCGGAATACCGCTTGCAGCAAAATGGCGCGGCGTCAGGCGCTCTGCATTGGCAGTGATAACGCCCACCGAGCCGCGCGCCACTGCATGCATAAACGGTATCTGCATCAAACTCGACAAAAAGACCGGAATGTCGACCGCTTCCGCAACCTCTTCCTGAAAATATGCCATGAAGCCACAAGCACCCGTTATGGCTTTCACCCCGCGCCCTTGAAGTTCCAGAGCCGATTCCACGAAAGCCTCGCGTAACGCCGGATCGCGTTTGTTCAACAGACGATCAATGGAAGCGCCCCGCACTTCCTGATAACGCACTGGATATTTATATGTAGTCGCATTGCCGACATTGCCGGGCACGCAAGGGTAGGCGGCATCCAGAATGAGAATGCCGACCTGTTCCCCATACCACGACTGGCTGTTCCGGCTGACCGCGTAAACAGTCATCGTTGCAGTCTCCGATATGAATTGTGGTTGAAGTTGATGTTATTGATTATTCGATGAGCTTCGGCACACCCGTATTGCCCATGGCATCGTCGAGACCATAAGATTTCAGGATTTTAGAAATCGTGCCGTCCTTGTGCATTTCCTCAATATTCGCATCGAGTGCAGCACCAAAATCCGTTGCACTTTTGGCATAAGGCAGACTGGCCTGTGCTGCTTCCTTGGTGGCGCGAATGCGATCATCAGGCTGCGCAATCTCAACCTTGATGTCCTTCAAGGTACCATTCTTGGCTGCATAGGCCCCAGTCGAATATCCGTCGATACCAACATCAATACGGCCGGATGCGAGATCCTGATGCATGTTCACCGAATTCGGATAAAGACGAAGATTGGCACCGAGCAGTTTCTTGGCATCTGTCACCCAGAGATAACCCTGAACAGTGCCTACATTCTTGCCAACCAGTTCCTCGACGGTCTTGATGCCATCCTTGGAATAAAGCCCCATCTGATCCTTATAAAGTGGATAGGATAGGTTCATCACCTTGGCGCGCTCGGCTGTGCGATACCAGTCACCGGTGGTAATATCGGCCTGACCAGACAGAACATACTGAATCGCTGCCGCCGGATCGACTGCAACAGGCTTCAGTGTCAGACATTCGCGTTTGGCAAATTCTGTCGCGATGTCGCCATCGAGCCCGCTCATTTTGCCACTTTCATCCATGAATGAATGCGGCGCATAGGTGGTGACGGCAATCGTCAATGTTCCCGGTGTAATGGTTTTGAACTCATGCTTCGGCTTGCAGTCCTGCGCCAGAGCTGTTGTCGACAGCCCGATTAAAATGGCGACACCGATAATACTTTTGCGAATGATCCCGTTATTCATGTGCAACTCCCCTTTGTTATTGTGAATTATCGCGCGGCATAAGCGGATGACCGCTTCTCCACGTAAGATACGATCCACGCCGCCGGAACGCAGATCGTGGCATAGAGCAGCCCTGCCAGCATCAACGCGGGCATATAGCGGAAGGTGTTAGCCCCGATTTCATAGGCATTGCTGACGAGTTCCGGCAGCGCGATGGTGAAACAGAGTGAGGTGCCCTGAAAAATCAGGATGGCAAAACCCAACAATGCTGGCAGCGCTACCCGCAAGGCCTGTGGCAACAAAACGAAACGTAATTCATCAAGCGTACTGAAACCCATCGCTTCAGCCGCTTCCCGCTGACCGTGATGGATTGATTGCAGACTGGCGCGGATGATTTCGCTCGTATAGGCGCCAGTATTCCAGGCAAGTGCAACGACTGCCGCCGCAAAGGACGTCATTGTCAGCCCCGTCGAGGGCAGACCGAAATACATGAACTGCAGAAGAACCAGAGCCGGTGCACCGCGGCCAATCTCGACCAGAAACAGGCTTACATAGCGTACTGCACGGGACTTGGCACCCACACCGAGCGCCAGAGCAAGTCCAAGCGGAACACCGATCGCGAGGCTTAGAGCCGCTACTTGCAGACTGATTTTAAGCCCGCCAAGAAGCGCAGGCATCCATTCGTAAAATTCATCCAGGGTGGGAAACATCAGCGTGCCACCTTTGCTCTCAAATAGCTGTCCGCAGAACGCGATAACCACGCAACTGGCAGGCTCAGGAAAATGTAGAACAGACCAACCAGCGCAAAAACTTCAATGCCCTTGAAGGTAAGCTGCGATACCTGATTGCCGCGAAATGCCAGATCAGCAACGCCGATGGTCGATGCGACAGCCGTTTCCTTCATGAGCCCGATCAGATAGCTCGCAGCCGAAGGCAGTGCGACCCGAAATGCCTGCGGAGCAACAACGTCGATCAATGCATATCTGGTTCCCAGATTGAGAGCCGTTGCCGCCTCCCACTGACCATGATGGAGTGACGCCAGCGCACCACGGTAAATCTCAGCCATATTGGCTGATGCAATCAGGCCGAGACCGATCAATGCCGCGACAAACGGATTGATGGGCATGATACCCATACCGATGCCGAAGAAGATGATGAAAAGCCAAAGAATAGGTGGCAGTGCACGCACGATTTGAATGAGGAAAGCCGCGATCCAGCGCATGGGTGCGAAACGGGCACTGCGTGCAGCCAGTAATGGCACGCCGAGAATACAGCCAATGCCAAACGAACCCAGCGTCAAAGCAAGTGTCCATGGCAAGCCACTCAGAATGAGAAGAACATTGTCTGCTGTCATCGGTCATGCACCGCACGAAGAAACCGCTTCGTACGCTCCTCTTGCGGATTGCGCATGATTTCCTTCGACGCGCCTTTTTCGATAATCTTGCCATCAGCCATGATCATGACAGTGTCCGAAACATTTTCGGCAAAGCCCATTTCATGCGTGACAACCAGCATGGTCATGCCGCTTTCAGCCAATTCACGCATTACGGTCAAAACTTCGAGGCCCAATTCAGGATCAAGTGCGGAAGTCGGCTCATCGAACAGCATCACTTGCGGATCAAGCGCCAACGAGCGCGCAATCGCGATACGCTGTTGCTGGCCGCCAGAACAACGCCCCGGATATTGCGTTGCTTTATCGGCAAGACCTACGCGCTCCAGGAGTTGAAGCGCCCTTTGCTCAGCCTCAGCACGGCTGCGTCCCAAAACGCGCTCCTGCGGCAAGCTGACATTGCGTAGAACGCTCATATGCGGAAATAAATTAAAGGACTGAAATACCATGCCAACCGTGTTGCGCAGTTCTTTCAGCTCGGCCTTGCGCGGCTGTTGGGTGGCATCAAGTTTCAGCTTGCCCACCGTAATCAGACCGCCATCGGGCTGCTCCAGATAATTGATACAACGCAGCAGCGTACTTTTGCCTGAACCACTGGGTCCGATGATTGCAAGAACCTCGCCCTGCGCGACATCCAGATCGATATTTTCGAGAACGCGATGTGCGCCGAAATGCTTGCTAAGCCCTTCCAGGCGGATGAGTTTTGGTGCGAGCGCGGTTGCATTCGCCTTGTCAGACACCAGTGTCGGCCGCATTGCGTTCAACAAGAAAACTCCCCATTTTGATCGTTTATCACGATTGTTCCATCATTCCGCGACGTGCAGATTTCAATTTCCTGCAGCGGGTGCTGAAGTATTTATCGTTCTAACGGCTGTTTATATTTTTTGCCGTCAGCGTTCCCTTGGTTCATCACGATAGTTCCGACCCAACAGATTACAAATGCAAAAAATATCTCCGCAGTCATAACCTGAAGTAATACAGCCCAACATCAGGCTATAGCGCCTTGCCAAGCCGCAATCCGTCATAGATGGCAGCATGTGTGTTGCGCGCAGAAACCGCGTCACCAATCCGGTAGAGCTCAAAGACACTTTCCTCGTTTCCAACCAGTTTTTGGGGCCTTCCATCTATAAGCGCATCATAGTCGACGGCACCCATATTTCGGGAAAGAGGTTTAAGCTCAAAATACAGATCATCCATCGGTCGTGTGCCATCATTGACGATGATCTGGTCAAACTCGCGCTCAATACCGACACCACCGTAATCACTGCCAATCTGCGCCATCAGCCGGTTATTCTCGCGGTGAATTGCGTGCAGACGATAGCCCACCGTGAAAGTCACATCCTTCTTTTGCAGGCTGCGCATATAGGGCACGAGATTCATGCCCATCACCTCCGGCGCAAAGGTGCGATCAGCAGTCATGATCTCTACTTTCCCACCGGACGTCGCGACGAACTCTGCCGCTTGTAATCCGGCATGATCACCAGCTTCATCGAAAACCAGCACATTTGCGCCCGGTCGCACATCACCTGAGATTATGTCCCAGGTTGAAACGGCTAACTCGTTACCTTCGCGCAGGATTTGCACATCAGGCATGCCACCTGTGGCGATAACTGCCACATCGGGCGCCTCGCCAAGCACGACATCGGCTTCCGCCCATGTATTGAAGTGGAACTCGACGCCAAGTTTTTCGCATTGTGCCATGCGCCAGTCGATAATGCCCATCATTTCACGGCGACGCGGGCTTTGGGCTGTTAAACGTACCTGTCCGCCGGGATGGTTTGCAGCCTCAAATACCGTAACCCTGTGACCACGCTCCGCACTCACGCGAGCCACTTCCAAACCCGCTGGCCCAGCACCAACAACGACGATATGTCGGCTTTGATCTGCTTTCTGCACCACATGCGGCATGGTCAGTTCACGTCCCGTCGAGGGATTATGAATGCAATAGGCTGAACCACCCTGATAGATACGATCAAGACAGTAATTAGCGCCTACACAGGGGCGAATTTCCTCTTCCCGCTTTTCGATGATCTTGCGCACGATATGCGGATCGGTCATATGCGCCCGCGTCATCCCCACCATATCGAGCTTGCCGGATGCAATTGCGTGACGCGCTGTTGCTACATCCTGAATCTTCGCCGCATGAAAGGTTGCCATGCCTGTGCTCGCGCGAATTTCGCCAGCAAAATCAAGATGCGGTGCACTGGGCATACCCTGAATAGGAATAACATCCGTCAATCCGGCATCGGTTTCGATATGCCCGCGAATGACGTTGAGAAAATCGACGAGACCGCTCTCCTTCAACTTGCGCGAGATCTCAAGACCATCGGATTTCGTCAGTCCACCTTCCAGCACTTCATCGGCAACATAGCGAATACCGATCAGAAAATCGGGGCCGACACGTTCGCGCATGGCACCCAATACCTGCAACGAAAAGCGCATACGATTGTCGAGCGAGTCGCCATAATCGCCTTCCAGTTCATTGGTCCGTGGCGACCAGAACTGATCCAGCAAATGGCCATAGGCTTCGAGTTCCAATCCATCCAGACCTGCCGCCTTCATCCGTTCTGCGGCATCGGCATAATTGCCGATAATGCGCTCAATGTCCCATTCCTCTGCCTTCTTGGGATAGGCACGATGCGCTGGCTCGTGCTTACCCGTAGAGGAGAGCGAAGGCAGCCAATCCCCTTTATCCCAACGCGTGCGACGACCAAGATGGGTGAGCTGGATCATGACCGCTGCGCCATGCTCATGACACTCGTCAGCAAGATCGCGCAGCCACGGCACAACCTCATCCTTATAAGCAAGCACGTTGTTAAACGCCGGTGGGCTATCCCTTGAAACGGCTGCAGAACCCGCTGTCATCGTTAAAGCAATGCCAGCTTTGGCGCGCTCCACATGATAGGCGCGATAACGCTCCTTCGGCATACCATCTTCGGCATAGGCCGGTTCATGAGAGGTAAGCATGATGCGATTGCGAAGCGTCAGATGCTTGATCTGAAGCGGCTGCAGCAGCGGATCGACTGACATATCGAGAGTTCCCAATTTATGATTTTTTATGAGCTAAGTATAAATGTACATCAGTGTCAATTTAATAATCATAGATGTACATTGCTCTTGCCAAATCAATGCGGTCTGGTAAAAATTCAACAATGGAACAAGCCACAACAAGTGATACGGGCTGGCGCGGTTCGCCGGATTTATGGCTTCAGGCAGCCTATGACGCGCTGATTGAAAAGGGCGTGGATGCCGTTCGTATTCTACCGCTTGCAAAGGCTCTCGATATTTCACGCACCAGTTTTTACTGGTTCTTCAAAGACCGTGAAGAGTTGCTGGACACCCTCATCACAAGCTGGCGTGACAAGAACACGGGTGCCCTTTTGCGGCAGACGCACGCCTATGCAGAAACCATTGAAGAAGCTGTTTTGAATGTCTTCGACTGCTGGTTAAATCGCGATCTATTTGATCCAGCCTTCGAATTCGCCATTCGAAGCTGGGCCCTTCAATCCGTACAGGTCGAAGAGGAAGTGCGCGCAGCCGATGTCTCGCGGCTGGAAGGTCTGGCCCGCATGTTTGAGCGTTTCGGATTTGATAAAGCTATCGCAGATGTCCGCGCTCGCACGATCTATCTCGTGCAGATCGGCTATATTTCCATGCGGACACAGGAAGAAACAGAGGTGCGTCTCGCCCGCATTCCACATTATGTGGAAGCCTTCACCGGCAAAGCACCACAGCAACGAGAACTCGACAGATTTTTATCGAAGCATACAGCGAATAAATACCGATAATGCTGGGCTATCAGATAACGGTTACCAGTTCTTCGCTGCTGTCGCCATTGCCTGCAAAATGATGACCGCGGATGCTGCGCCCGGATCCATGTGACCAAGCGAACGTTCACGAAGGCGCGCGGCACGCCCCTTGGTTGCAATCATAGAGCGGGTCGTGTTGGCGCCAGCCGTGGCAGCTGAAACAACCTTGTCCCAGAATTCAGCAGAACTTCTATTTTCAGCCACTGCCGCTTGAGCAGCTTCAGCGGCAGGCAGCCATGCATCAAGCATCGTCTTGTCACCACGTTGGCCGTGACCACGCTCGCGGATGCCCACCCCGATAGCGTCAAGAATGGCCGCAGAAGTGGCAAGGTCGAGATCATCGCACCCTGCTGTTGCCTGCGCTGCACGACGAAAACCCGTGGCATAAAGCGGACCCGTCGACGCACCAACCGCATTGATGAAAGCGGTTGCTGCCGTATTGAGAACCGCCGAAATATCGGCTTCATCGAGATTAAGTTTCGATAATTCGCTCCGCACTGTCTGAAAGCCCAGTGCCATTGTCGTTCCATGGTCGCCGTCGCCGATTGCGCCATCAAGTTCGGACAGCCGATCACGATCAGCTTCCACGGCCGCAGAAACAGCATCAAACATATGGGCAAGACGACGAGCCGCAGTTTCCGACATGGATTTTCTCCTCAAACCTTACAACTGCAACGCGCGTCGCTCATCATAAGGCGTATGCTAATTTACTTTCAGGCAGAGTGAAACGATGAAACTCAAACAGAGCCTTCAGCTGATTTTGAGGCTCGCCGTTTCACAGGGATGCAGTAAGAGATCCGTGAGCTCCTGATCAAGGTGCATGACAGATATCGATGCCCCAACCATATCCAGAGACGTGCAGTAATGCCCGATCCAGTTGGCTTCGATATGGATATTCTTCGCTTCCAGTCGCTGTGCCACACGCCGATAGAGAACGTAGAGTTCCATCAGCGGCGTCGCTCCAAACGAATTGACCAGTACCGCCACGCGATCACCAGAGACCGCCTTCATTTCATTGAAAATTCTGTCCATGATGCCGTCAACGATTTCATCGGCCTGACGAATGCGGTCACGTGAGACGCCCGGCTCGCCGTGAATACCGACACCGATTTCCATGTCTTCGGGACCAATCTCGAAATTATGCCGACCAGTTTGCGGCAGGGAACCCGGCTCCAGCGCCACACCTATGGTGTAAGTTCGCGCATTGGCCTTGCGTGTAACGATCTCACAGGCATCGAGCGGCAGTCCCTTATCGCAAGCGGCACCCGCCACTTTGAAGACGAAGAAATTGCCTGCCACACCACGCCGCCCATCCTTGTCATCGATCGGCGAGGAGGCGATATCATCGGTGGTCAAAACGGTTTTGATCCTGACGCCCTTTTCTTCGGCCATCTCGGCAGCCATCTCGAAGTTCATGACGTCGCCAGCATAATTGCCGTAAACGAAGAGCACGCCCTCTCCCTTGGAGGCTGCAAGCGCGCA
The DNA here is from genome assembly GCF_002252505.1 of Brucella grignonensis. GTDB lineage: Bacteria > Pseudomonadota > Alphaproteobacteria > Rhizobiales > Rhizobiaceae > Brucella > Brucella grignonensis. The sequence continues at coordinate 14,002 of NZ_NNRL01000150.1, forward strand.
TTGAACAATCGGATCTGGTGGAGGAGATGAGAAGACGTTGCCCACAGCAACCGCGTCTGCCAGTCCCTTGCCGACATAGCCAAGGAAACACGGCTCATGCCCAGCCCCTCCGCCAATCACCAGGCCGACCTTGCCGGGACGCGGGCCATCCCGCGCGACCAGCGCACGATTTGAGCCACTGATCGGCTGCAGAAATTTGCCGTGGGCGCGGACGACACCGTCGAGCATTTCCTCAACCACCTCGTTGGGGTTGTTGAGAAGTTTCTTCACTCGCACGCGGAAGGCCGCTGGCACCTGATTGGCCTTCGGGCGTTGCGAAAGGCGCGCATCAAGGTCGATAACGCCATCAGCACGCAAAATGCCAAGCCCGGTCGCAGCATCGGTCACAAGCACATTGATGAAACCACCACGGAGCGCTGCAAGGAGCGCTGGTACTTTGTCGAAGCCACCTGCAACCGCAATACGCGTATGGATATGGCGCAGTTTGTCGAGCGAGATGCCTATGGTGCGCTCATCAAGTGGCCCTGCAACCGGCTTCCCACGCTCATCAATAAAGCGACCAGCCACGACACCGACCGCACCAGCTGCAAGATATTGCTGCAAGGAGACAGACTCAAAAAAGCCGCTCGTGTGAATGGTGGAATTGGAGCGAAGCGACGAGACACCAAACAGAATACGATTGGCATTCTCAAGTGTCGCGAATTGTTCCTGCAGCAAGGGCTCGTCGAGCAGAACATCACGCGTCTGCTGGGAACGAACCATCGCGGGCGCCATGATGTTGACGCAGCGTGCCGATACGGCTTCTGCAAGCACGGTTGCACAACGTTCCGGTGTATAAGGAAATGATGCAGTCGTTCCGCCCGTCGCTTGCACAACCGTCATATCCTGCAAAGCACCGATGTCGGTCTGCTCACCGACCGAAAGCACAGTACGCCCCCAGGCGACCGCAAGTGTATCACCTGATTTCAGGATTTTGTTAAGCGCATGGGCGCCAGCTCCACCCAGCCGATCAATCAGCGGCCGGGCATTGTCGTCGTGGGGAATGATAAGGCAGTCATTGAGGCCAAAATGGCGCTTCAGCTCCTGAGCAATAGACAGCGATTCAAGCCGCCCACCCTCAATGGAAATATTGACGATACCCTTTTCACGCGCTTCAGCCAGATAGCTGTTTACGGTTGCACGCGAGATGCCCATGACATCGGCAATCTCGCCTTGTGTCAGACCGTCTTCATAATAAAGCCAGCAAGCCCACACATAGGGGTCATCACCATAACGCATGGGAATCACAAACGAATTTTCGCTGGTATTGGCCTTGGGCTTGCCGACCTTGCGCGATGTGTTGGGTTTGAGCGTCATGCGATTTTTCTGTTGCCTCTGTTCCACTCGCAAACATGAAAGCAGTCGAACCCAATTGCAACATGATGAAACGAATTTGACGTCTGAACGTGTTGACCCACACAGTTTTCAGTCGCCAAATTCCAACCTAAAGCAAAGAGCTTACTGCAAACGGCTCTTTGCCTGTGTCGAAAGGTCCGTCAGAATCAGCGCACAGGACGTTGCACCTGCGTCAAGTACGCCCAGCGAGCGCTCGCCAAGACGACTTGCCCGGCCAATCTTAGCGACGAGATTGAGTGTAGAGTCGCGGCCTGCTTCAGCGGCAGCCGACAAAGCATCTAGGCTTTCAGAAAAGGACTGGCCTTTGCCATTTGCTTCATCAAAAGCATTGATCGCCGGGATCAGCGTGTCGAGGAGCGTCTTGTCGCCGAGCTTTGCGGAGCCGATCGACTGGATACCTTCAAGGCCCGCATGAAGCATCGCGCTGAACGTGGCCGCGTCGATATTCTCAACACCTTCCAGCTTCTCTGCAAACTCGTTGAACATCACGCCATAAAGCGGCCCCATCGAGCCACCGATTTCGGTCAGCAGAACCGTTCCGAGCGTATCAAGACCTTCAGCAAGCGATATATCTTTGCCTCTCAGGCGTTCAGCAGCAAGGCCGAAGCCCTTGGCCATATTCACACCATGGTCGCCATCGCCGATCTTGCCGTCGATTTCGCTCAAGTAGGCTTTATTTTCGATAATCTGGTCTGCAAGCGAAAGAACAATCTCACCCGATCCCGCATTCTTGAAAGTTTGCATGATACGTCTCTTTCTTACTTACAAAACTGTCGTGCAGCGGGCTTCAACATCCAGCAACGTCTTGAGTTCATCATCAAGCGCCATGATCGTCAGCGTCGCGCCAACCATTTCAAGTGAGGTAAAATAGTTGCCGACATAGGTGCGGTAAATCGTAAGGCCGCGAGCAGTAATTTCCTGCTCAATGGTATCATTGAGAATGTATAATTCGTTGAGCGGCGTTGCACCGAGACCAGACACCAGAACGGCCACCTCAGTGCCTTCTGGAAGGTTATGATCGTCAAGAACAATCTTGGTCATATCCTTGGCAACTTCATCGGCACGCTTCAGCGGCTCGACGCGGACGCCCGGCTCGCCATGATGGCCGATACCGACTTCCATCGTACCCGGCTCGATCTGAAAGTTCGGATGGCCGACAGCTGGCAGCGTGCACGGACCAAGGCCAACGCCGATAGAACGGCAATTGTCGATGGCCTTCTGTGCCGTTGCCTGTACTTCCTGAAGGCTTGCACCCGAAGCAGCTTTTGCACCGCCAACCTTCCACATGAAGATTTCGCCAGCAACGCCGCGACGCTTTTCGCGCTCGCTAGCAGGAGCAGAGCAGACATCGTCATTGGCAACGACGGTCAAAACTTCAATTCCGGCCTTGGCAGCAAGTTTGATCGCCATTCTGACGTTCATGTTGTCGCCGGCATAATTGCCATAGAGACAAACGACACCCTTGCCGCCGTTTGCTTCACGCGCTGCATCGTAAAAGCTCTTTGCGGTCGGCGAAGAGAAAAGCTCGCCAACGGCAACAGCATCCAGCAGGTTCTTACCGGTATAGCCAATGAAGGCCGGCTCGTGGCCCGAGCCTCCGCCGGTGATAACGCCAACTTTCCCATCGACAGGTGCGTCTTTCGCTACAACCACGCGGGAATTTTCCGTCGACAGCCGCACCAGATCTTTGTGAGCTTTGACAAAGCCCTTGACGGTGTCTTCGACCACTTCATCCGGGTTATTGATAAATCTTTGCATTTTGCACCTATCGAAGGCGAGAAATGAGTTCCCGCGGTATATATTGTAAAGTCAGGCCTAAGGCTCCAACCAATCGTCAGATTGTCCGCTTCTTTAAAGAATTGTGTTACCACCATTAATCAAAAGGGCGCACCATTCATCATGTTCGCGCCGCTTGATGTCAGAAAAACTGCTGTAAAAGGTGACATATTCTTCGATAGCGTCTGCACGTCATCCTCCCTGACCACGCAGGGCAAAAATCACCAATTGCCTCGCATATGTCAATATAGGAATTTGACATTTGTTGATTAACATACGTCATTTGTCAAAAAGAAATTTATAAGACAACAGTGCACACTCGACAGAGCAGCGGAATTCCCCCGCCGCCATCGCGGACAAGTCTCTGGAATTAAGGGCTAATTCTATGAATTTTCGCGTGGATTCGGGCTCGTCTCAGAACCGGAAAACTGACAAGCAACCGATCTGAATGATGCTTCCGATGAAGGGGAAAGCGCCGATCGAATTCAATCAGATCGCAACAGACTCTATAGACTCGTATCGAGTTTGGGAGTCATCACCTCAAACATGGGCAACGAAGCCGCCCCGAGCGCTGCCGTAAACTGACCTGTCTGCCCACGAAGCACGCGGGGAAGCGTGCGTGCGCTTCTGTTTGCAACTGATATCGGCAGCTCATCCATATGCGAAATCAGCGCGTCGATGACAGGATTTGGCAGCATTCCTCCGAGAACAACCGTCTCAGGATCGAGTATGTTTTCGACAATTGCAATCATTTGCGCGAGATGTTTTGCAGCATCGGCTACCCAATCCAAAATCACCGGATTTTTGTCGCGCAACAGCTCCTCCAGCTTATCGATGCTGACATCGAAAAGCCCCGCATTGGCTAATTTTTCTTTGAGAACATGCACAGATGAATAGGTTTCCAAACAGCCATGCTGACCACAAGAGCAGAGCCGTCCTCCTGGAACAATTGAGATATGTCCGATTTCACCCGCATTGCCGAATGCGCCTCGGAATGGTGAACCATCCTGAATCATACCAAGTCCGATGCCGGCACCAAAATAGATCATCGCAAAGTTTGAAATCGCACGCCCCGCACCGAACAAGCGTTCACCAACGGCTGCGGCATTCGCATCATTTTCAACGATAACAGGCTCACCAAATGCAGCACTGAGAACAGCGGCTGCATCAATACCAGCCCAACCCGGTAGCGTCGTCGGACCAACAGAAGTCATGCCCTCAATGCCAAACGGACCGGGCATCACAACCCCCACCCCAAGGAGACGCGCATCAAACTCAGACTTGATCTTGTCGATCTCGATACGAAGCTGGGCGCAAAGCGCCTCTGGCCGCGTGTCGCTTACCAGATGCACCTGCTGCCTGCGCGGAGTGCCAGAAAGATCGAGAACCGTCGTCACGATATGGGTCGAACCCATTTCGATTCCAATCGTCATCGCACCAGAAGGATTAACAGCAAATTGGATCGGCGGCTGACCCCGACCAGTCTTCAATCTTCCAAGCTGCATCAGAAGATTTTCAGCAACCAGCTCGTCGACGATATTGGCGATGGCCTGCGCCGTCAGATGGGTCAAACGAGCAATATGCATACGACCCACGGGACCGTGACGACGAACGACATCCAACACAACACGTCGGTTATGATCCCGGATTCGTTCAGGATTTTTACCCAAAGTGATCGGTTGCGTGTCTGGATGCGCCATGGTTGGTGAGTTCGCCGCCTTCGATTTCATGCCCTCTCCCAGATGCCTCAAATTAGATAGCGCACGTGACTTTTAACAGCAATATATTAATTCAACTAAATTATCTTATTGACAAATGGGTCACAAAATTGAAGCCTAATACAGGGGCAAACAATTGCCCTGTCGGCATTGGAACGGCGCTGAGCCGAACGTGCTGATGGTGAGGATGCTGCACGAAAAGTGCAGCAATGGTGGAACCGGCAGGTCATTGACCTGCACATACCTTGCTCGGGCACCAGAGGGGCTGAGCAACGGGGAGGTCTAATGCAAATGGGTAAATTGCTACTTGCGGGTCTTGTGGCCGGTCTGAGCTCTATCGCAGTCAACGCTGCACAAGCCGTTGAAATCGAATATTGGCAGTATGTCTTTGAATCGCGCGTCAAGACGATGGACAAACTGATCGAGAATTTCGAAAAAGCCAATCCTGACATCAAGGTAAAACAGGTTACGTTCCCTTATGACGACTATCAGACCCGCGTTATTGCGGCGAAGATGGCGGGCAAAAGCCCGGACGTCATGCAGCTGTTCTATGGCTGGCTCGATAAATTTGCTGCCGGTGGTATTTTGCAGCCACTGCCGCAGGACGCATTTCCGCACGACAAGATCGAAAGTGAATTCTTCCCGATCGTCAGTGCAATGAAGCGCGGCGATGAATATTATGGCTTGCCGACGGCCGTGCGCTCGCTGGCACTGTTCTACAACAAGAAGCTTTTCGAAGAAGCTGGTCTTGATCCTAAGAACCCGCCGAAAGACCTCAACGAACTGCTCGCTTATGCCCAGAAAGCCACCAAGCGCGATGCTTCCGGCAATCTGTTGAGCGAAGGCATTACACTCGACATGCCGGGTCAGGATCTGCATTGGTGGCGCGAAGTGCTGGTTCGCCAGTTCGGCGGCAAACCATACAGCGATGACTATCGCAAGGTTGCCTATAACGACGCTGCCGGTGAAAAGGCATTGCAGTTCTACACCGATTTGCAGACCAAATATAAGGTCGGCGAAGTGAAGTTCATGGATGAAGGCCATGCAGCATTCCGCTCCGGCAAAGCGGCAATGACTGTAGATGGAACGTTCCGTCTGGCAGCTTTCAAAACCATCAAGGACTTTGAATGGGGCGTGACAGAGCTGCCAGCCAATGCTGAAGGCGTGCGTTCAAACTATGCAAGCTATTTCGCCAACGGCATCAGCGCATCGGCAAAGGGCGAAAAGCTCGAGGCAGCCTCGAAGTTCCTCAACTACATCACTTCACCTGAAGCAATGGAAATCTGGCTGAAGGGTGTGGGCGAACTACCTGCACGTCGCTCGGCGGCTTTGACGGAAACCAACCTGGCTGATCCGGTTTATGGGCCATTCCTGAAAGGTCTGGAATATGCCCATACAACCATGTTCACCGATGAGCTAAAGCAGCGCCAGATCATCGTTGACATGTCTAACCGCGTGATCCTGCAGAACCAGCCAGTCAAGGAATCCCTTGATGAAGCTGCCAAGGCTGAACAGGCCATTCTGGACACTGCGAAGTAAAACTGCGTTCGGTTGGGCGGTTCTCGCAGACCGCCCACTTCCGATTTTCAGCAGCTTTCGTGCTGCTTTGAACAATACGGCTCTGTTTTGGGAGCTTGCCGCTTCCGACCGTGGCTGCCTTGCAACGCACCGGCTGGCCGAAGGATTTTTATTATGACAATGACGGCTGAACCCGATCATACAGCGCGCAGACCTTTCGGTTCGCGACTGACAGATCGCCTGTCGATGAAAACCAGAAGATTGATTTGGGTGTGGAGCTTTCTGGCCCTGCCTATCCTTTTCTATAGCGTCATCCGCTTTTATCCGACGATTGAAGCATTCTGGTTGTCTTTCACCAACTGGGATCTGATGAGCCCGCCGGAATTTATCGGCATAGCCAACTATCAAAAGCTTTTTGCCGATCCTGAATTCTGGAAAGTGTTCAAAAACACTTTCATCTATCTGTTGGTCGGCACGCCCATCAGTCTGGTTCTGGCTTTTGTCATCGCTTACTATCTGGACCGCGTCAGGCTCATGCACGGCTTCATTCGGGCCTTGTACTTCCTGCCTTATCTGACAACCGCAGCAGCAATGGCGTGGGTATGGCGCTGGTTTTATCAGCCGGCACCAATCGGCTTCATCAATAATATTCTAAGTTCGCTGGGCCTGCCACAACAGGGCTTTCTGCGCTCGGTTGACCAGGGGCTGTATGCCATCATGGCAACGTCGATTTGGGCGGGACTTGGCTTTCAGATCATCATCTTCATGGCAGGTTTGCGCGCAATTCCCGGCACATTTTATGAGGCCGCGCGCATCGATGGCCTCGGCGAATGGGCAATCCTGCGCAAAATCACCATCCCGTTGCTAAAGCCAACGACTGTGTTTCTGGTAGTGTTTTCCTCGATCGGTTTCCTGCGCATCTTCGATCAGGTTTACAATATGACCACCAATGATCCGGGCGGTCCGCTGGGGTCGACAAAGCCACTGGTACTGATGATCTATCAAACAGCGTTTTCGTCCTATGCAATGGGCTATGCGGCTGCGCAGACGATCATTCTCTTCATCATTTTGCTTTGCGTATCCCTGTTACAGCTCTGGATTCTGAGGGAAAAGAAATGACCGCACAAACCAAATCCCTCCCTTTCCAGAATCTGAAGCCCGGTCGCGTCATTACATGGACTTTGCTGTTCATCGGCGGCCTGATCATGATCACGCCACTTGCTTTCATGTTTTCCACCTCGTTGAAAACTGCAGGTCAGGTTTATGATCTCAGGCTTATTCCTGCAGAGCCAACGTTCCAGAACTATGCCACCATTCTTGCTGATGGACGCTTTCTGCGTTGGTTCTTGAATTCGATGATCGTGGCTGTCGTCGTGACTTTGTCGAACGTGTTTTTTGACAGTCTGGTCGGCTATACGCTGGCTAAATTCCAGTTCCGTGGCCGTTATTTCATCTTCCTCGCGATCCTTTCAACCCTGATGATCCCGACTGAAATGCTGGTTATTCCATGGTATCTGATGTCGAGCAAACTCGGCTGGCTGGATAGCTATTGGGGCATCATGTTCCCAGGCATGATGACTGCCTTCGGCACCTTCCTGATGAAACAGTTCTTTGAAGGTGTGCCAAATGACTTCCTCGAAGCCGCACGTGTAGATGGACTTAACGAGTTCCAGATCTGGTGGAAAATTGCCATGCCATTGGTCACTCCGGCCCTATCAGCGCTGGCGATCTTTACCTTCCTTGGCAACTGGACCGCTTTCTTCTGGCCGCTGATCGTTTCAACCAGCCCAGAGCTTTATACGCTGCCGGTTGGTCTATCGAGCTTTGCAGTTGAGCAGTCGATCCAGTGGGAAATGATCATGACCGGCGCAGCCATCGCCACATTGCCTACGCTTCTCGTTTTCATGCTGCTTCAGCGCTACATCGTACGCGGTGTTATGCTTGCTGGTCTTAAAGGTTGAACCATGTCTGATCTCGACCCAAAATTGTCCGACAACAGCGTGTTTCCAAATCCGGTTTATAAAGAAACCGTGCTGCGTCCGCTGTTTGACGGTGCCAAGACGCATCATGTGGATGGGTTTCGGCGCATCGACCGCGCCCATCTGGTGATGCTGGTTGAAACCGGCATTCTTGATCGCGATCAGGCGGCACAGATTGCCGTCGCTCTGGAAGCCATTGATCAGGAAATCAATCCGGCTGAGCTGACCTATACCGGTGAGGTTGAAGACTTCTTCTTCCTCATCGAAAAGGAACTTAAAGCCCGTATTGGTGCCGATGTTGCGGGTCGCCTGCATACTGCGCGTTCACGCAATGATATTGATCACACGCTGTTCAAGCTCGGTTTGAAAAAGCACATTGATACGCTGCTGGCAAAGTCACGGCACCTGCTTGATGTGCTGGTTGCAGCTGTTGAACGCGAGCAGGCTACATTGATCGTTGCCTATACCCATGGGCAACCGGCACAGCCGACGACATTCGGGCATTATCTTGCTGCGGCTACGGAAGTGCTGATCCGGGATATCGAGCGCCTTGAAGCAGCCCGCGAAATTGTTGACCAATCCCCGATGGGGGCAGCAGCCATCACCACCTCCGGCTTTCCGATCGACCGCAAACGCGTCTCGGAGCTGTTGGGCTTTGCTGCCCCCTTAAACAATTCCTATAGCTGTATCGCAGCCGTGGATTACGTCACCTCGACCTATTCCGCGCTGGAACTGATGTTCATTCATCTGGGACGGCTCATTCAGGACTTCCAGTTCTGGACGAGTTTTGAAGTTGGCCAGATTTATGTGCCGAATGCCTTTGTGCAGATTTCTTCAATCATGCCGCAAAAGCGCAATCCGGTGCCAATTGAGCATATGCGCCATCTCTCGAGCCAGACAATGGGGCGTGCCCGTACGGTACTCGATGTGATGCATAACACGCCTTTCACCGACATGAACGACAGTGAAGGTGAAACACAGCAGATGGGTTATGAGGCTTTTGCCTCCGCCAGTCGTGTGCTTGATCTGTTGGCGGCTTTCATTGAAGCGATCCGCATCGATCCGGCTAGGGTTGCGGAAAATATCCGCCGCTCCTGTATCACAATTACAGAACTTGCGGATTCACTGGTGCGTATTGAAGGCCTGTCTTTCCGTCAGGCGCATGAGATTGCAGCGACTGTCGCGCGCGCTGTGGTGGCAAAGAGTGGCGGACTTGAGAAAGACGGCTTTGCACCTTTCCTTGCAGCATTCCATGCAGCAACGGGACGCGAACCGTCTTTTGATCAGACAAAGTTTGAGGAACTGGTTTCGCCGCAGCATTTTGTTGCCGTGCGCGACCGTTTGGGCGGCCCGGCACCAAAGCCAATGGGCGAGGCTTTGACGCGATACCATGCTGCTGCAGAGGCATTCAATGCACGTGCAGCAGAGCACGAAGCTTATGAAGCCAAAGCCAATCAAGAACTTAATGAAAAATTCAGCGCACTTGCGGAGACACGTTAATGGCAACCATTGAACTCGAAAAACTTGTCAAACGTTACGGCAAAGTCGAAGCAGTTCGCGCAATCGATTTGCAGATCGAAGACGGAGAATTTGTTGTTTTCGTTGGCCCTTCCGGCTGCGGCAAGTCGACAACCCTGCGTATGATTGCGGGTCTGGAAGATATTTCAGGCGGGCAGCTGAAAATCGGCGGTGAAGTTGTCAACGAACGCGATCCGAAACAGCGCAATATTGCGATGGTGTTCCAGAATTATGCAATTTATCCGCATATGAGCGTGCGCCAGAATATCGGTTTTGGTCTTTATACATCAAAGCTTTCCAAGACGGAAAAGGCCAAGCGAATTGAAGATGTTGGCGCATCATTGGGCCTGACACCCTATCTGGATCGACGCCCTGCGGCATTGTCCGGTGGGCAGCGTCAGCGTGTTGCGATTGGCCGCGCGATGGTCCGCAACCCTTCAGCGTTTTTGTTCGATGAGCCATTGTCCAATCTTGACGCGCAATTGCGTGCGCAAATGCGCATTGAGATCAAGCGCCTGCACCAAAGCCTCAAGACAACGACAGTTTATGTAACGCACGATCAGGTCGAAGCCATGACCATGGCAGACCGTATTGTGGTGATGCGTGATGGCAATATTCTGCAAACCGGCACACCAACAGAGCTTTATGAACACCCAGTGGATGTGTTTACCGCACGCTTTATCGGCAGCCCGTCGATGAACCTGCTCAAAGGTCGCCGCAAGGGCGATACGGTCGAGTTTGGTGCCGATGGCGATATGCTGATCGGCATTCGCCCGCATGAGCTGACTGTCGGTGAAACCGGCACGCACGGCGGGATATCGCTGCAAGGCGTTGTAACGGCTGTCGAACCACTCGGAGCGGAAACTCTGGTCCATCTTGATGTTGAAGGCGCTGCAGTCATTGCGACAGCACCGGGTAAAACCGTTCCAAAATCGGGCACTACACTGAGCGTATTTGCGCCTGCTGGTAGCCTTTATCTGTTCGATGCCAAGACAGAAAAGAGCCTCGGTCGCCTATAATGTCAAAACAATTCAAAACTCCTGCTGTCCTGAGCATAGGACGGATTTACTGCGACTTGATTTTCACTGGCCTTGATGCGTTACCGCAACCGGGCAGAGAAGTTTTCGCAGGCGACATGAAGATCGTAGCCGGTGGCGGCGCTTTTATTTCCGCCGCCCACTTTGCTCATGTTGGTCGCTCGGTGGCATTGGTCGCAAGGCTTGGCACAGACAGTCTCTCAAAAGGCATATCCACAGACCTAGCCATCGATGGCCTTGATCTTCGCTTTCTGGAAACCTCAATTGAGGCTGGGCCGCAAGTGACTGTGGCCAGTGTTATCGGCAACGACCGAGCATTTCTTTCCCGTCGTGCGGGTTCCGCGAGGCCATCCACTCTGGATGACGCATTGATGTGGAACAATGCGAAACACCTGCACATCGCAGAATATGCGACACTGCATGAAATACCGGATCTGGTCGCCAAAGCCAAAGCCGCTGGCCTGACCGTATCACTGGATCCAAGCTGGGATGAAACTCTCATCTACAGCCAGGACTTTCTGAAAAGCTGCGAGGGCGTGGATATCTTCCTGCCAAATAGTGAAGAAGCGGAAGCCATCACCGGGGATCGAGACCCTCGCAGGGCAATTGATGTTCTATCCAAACACTTCCCTGTCGTTGCTTTGAAGGCTGGCGAAGATGGGGCATGGCTGAGTGCCAGTGCAACGGAGATGCATATTCCTGCTGACAAGGTAGATGTTATCGATACGACCGGTGCGGGTGATGCTTTCAATGCTGGCTTCATCGACTCGTGGATTGACGGGCGCAGCCCGGCCGACTGTCTCGCCGCAGGCGTCAAGAGCGGCAGTCTGGCCGTACAGGCCGCAGGCGGAGCTTCCATCCTGCAGGGTTAGACCGTCAGCACATTACACAACTATTCAAGCAAGGGGGCCTTCATGGTCACGACATCGTTTATGCGCAAAGAGACAATCGAGGCCTCTGCCGTTGTTTCGCGTTTGCTGACTGAAGAATCCGCAACAATCGCGGAAATCAAACGTCTCTATGAAGAGCGTAGGCCACGTGTAATCACCACGGCTGCCCGCGGATCATCCGATCATGCTGCTTTATTCTTCAAGTATCTGTTTGAGATTAGTGTCGGCTTACCGGTGGCTTCTATCGGTCCTTCGATAACATCCGTTTATAATAGCCGCCTGCAACTTCAGGACGGATTGCATTTTACGGTTTCGCAGTCTGGAGCGAGTCCTGACATTGTTGCATTGCAGAAGGCCGCCAAAGCAGGCGGTGCTATTACTGTGGCCATCGTCAATGTAACTGACAGCCCCTTGGCAGAGCAGGCAGATATTGTGTTGGGATTACATGCAGGTAGAGAACAGAGTGTAGCTGCAACAAAATCCTGCATCGCTGGAGCAACTGCGCTCGCGGCCATCACTGCCGCGATCAGCGACAGCGATGCGTTGCAGCAGGCCCTTTCAAAACTGCCACAGGCGTTATCCGCGACCGTTTCTGCGCCACTTGATGATGAACTGATTACACAGCTCGCCTCGATAGACGGCATGTATATTGTTGGACGGGGTCCGGGTTTTGCTGTTGGGTTGGAAGCGGCGCTTAAGGCCAAGGAGACCTGCGGGATCCACGCGGAGGCTTTCTCATTGGCTGAAGTGATGCACGGTCCTATACGCTTAGTTCATAGCGGCTTTCCCGTCCTGGCATTTCTGAATGAAGACGAAGCATTTTCTTCCAGCAAGCAGGCTGTCGAGCGCCTGATCGGTCTTGGGGCTGATGTCTTCACAATTGGCGCTAAAAGTAGCGCTCAGCATAAAGCGATAGGGATTACAGCAACGGGACATGGTTTGATTGATCCGCTCGTAGGTCTTGCGGCTTATTACAGCTTGATCGAACGTGTTGCGCTCGCCCGCGGTCTTGATCCGGATAAGCCTATGAACTTGAGCAAAGTGACCGAGACCGTTTAGCTTTATCATGCTTTCACATTGCTCCCGGAGTTTTCCTTACGGGGTTTTAAAA
>NZ_NNRL01000151.1 GCF_002252505.1 Brucella grignonensis
ACCGCCCCGAATACAGCAACCCAAAACCGCTGGAGCGAACTCAAAACTCGATAAAACTTGGGGGCAACGTCAACTTGGTTTACTTGACCAAAGTGCAATAGGATAGTGTCAAAAGTCTGGAATGTATGATTAGTGATGAAGGCGGATTTATACTTTGGTCCGCCTCATCAGCGTCAGACCGCCCGGACCTATTGTTAAAACATTGGCATTATTATTGTCGTCAGTTCATCTATTCGATCGACCATCGCAGCAGAATACCTATAGAAATCGTTAGCATGGCACCAGACACCAAGAATGCAGTACCTAAACCCCAATGAGCGGATACTGCGCCCCAGAGGGCGCTTCCGGCGGACGTTGCCCCGTACATAACCATTAGGTATACGGAGATTGCCCGCGCCCGAAGGCCCTTTGGAAACATTCCCTGTGCTGAACCGTTAAGCCCAGAAACTACGAAAGCCCAACCCAATCCAGTAAGCAGCATTGATATCCATATCCAGTAGGTTTCCCCCTTCCAAGACACTAAAATAAGCGCAAAACCGAGAAGAGCGGGAGCAAACAAAGTTAGCCGGTTGATGCCGATACTATCTTTTAGAGTTGGAACAAAAACACCTCCAAGTACGGCCCCGAATCCGATAGTTCCCAACAGCAGTCCCACTTCCGACGCTTGCATACGTAATTCGATACCAGCAAACGCTGGCAATAAACTCCACATACTGCTTGCTGCAAAAAAACAAACAAAGGTTCGAAGCAGCAAGGCTCGGAAACATATGTCACTCAAAAAATGGCGGAAGCTTGCAGTCGACGATGGTATATTCTCGGCGCATTCTCTTCGTGATGAACGTGTAGAAGTTTTGCTCCAACGCCGAAAAACGATTATTAATCCCAAATACGAAATGGCGTTGATCCAAAAAATCATTGATAATGCCGCAGCCTGAGCTATAAATCCCGCGATTGCAGGTCCAACCGCTCGCGCGAAATTAAAGCTCATACCGTTCAACGCGGCGGCGCTGTGCAGCTCATGAGGCTCCACTAGGGTGGACATTGCTGCTTGCCACGCCGGCATTGTTATAGCAGCGCCACAACCAATCAAAAAAGTGCCGAAAAGCAGCGTTTCCGGCGTTGCTATATCAAATGTAACTAAGATACTAAGTCCAAGGGCAGCAAGTCCCATTGCAGTATGAGTCAAAAGTAAAAAAGTGGGACGGTCATATTTGTCAGCAATAATCCCTGCCGGGATTACAAGCAGAAAAATAGGTAGTGTCATCGCGGTCTGAACTAAAGCGACCATCTGCGAAGACGAGCTAATTTGCACCATGAGCCATGTGGCTCCCATTCCCTGCATCCAGGTCCCAAGATTCGAGAACACATTGGCTAACCAGAGTGTACGGAACCGGCCGTTCTTCAACGGATCCCAAAGAGTTGATGCAACCGCGTAAGCATTCGTGGTGGTCATGATGACCATTCCGAATTTGTATTGAACCATGTTTCCAATGCTACCGCACGTTGGCGCAAGTGTTCTTCATTTTCACCCTGAAACACAAAACCTGCTACCTCAGCATTGGTCATCGAGGCTCCACCATAACGCTGCCCAGCTATTCCATATGCTTTGTAGAGATTAACCCACTCAAAATCACAGGAAACGGGAAATCTTTGCAGAGTTCCTTGACGTGGTGGGATAATGATCCGAGCCGTAGGTTTCACGACCTCATACGGAAGCGAAATGGGCGCTTTTGCTTGAAGTACCGAACTCTTGACATAATCCATCTTGATGTCGATGCCAGTTGCAAATCGAACCTCTTCATTAATTACGCCGCCTCCAAGACGACTTGCCGCTTCACACAAGACAAGCTTATCATTCGATGTGTGAAAGAGTTGAACATGGAAGATCGAGGTGGAAGGGAATGGTAATGCTTTCTCTAAGAGGTGTCGGGTGAACGCTTCGATCCTGCCTAATACTGGATTCTTTTGGTCCAGACCGTGTGTTCCGATGGTTTCACCACGGATGAATGCAAGGCAATCCTTCAAATAGCGGCCGACATGCATGACAACGGGAACGCCGCTGACATACAACCCATCCACCCGGTACATGTCACCTTCAATAAATTCTTCGACAGTATGGTTTCCTGCCGTTGCAGCGCCGTCCGTGAGGAAGGCGTCCACATCGTCATCAGACTGCAGTACACGCACGTCCGCAGACCCTCTACCATCATATGGCTTTGTTACGACGGGAAAACCGTTTGCGGAAATAAACTCCACCAAGTCTGCGGGGCAAGATATTCGAGCGAATTTCGGAACTTCGATTCCTCTCTCCCAAGCGCGCCTTTTCATCAGTGTTTTGTCTCGGAAGAATGCTGCATCATCGCTGTCCTGACCAATAATACCTAGCTTCTTGCGCACCCGTGCTGCTCGTAAGACGTCCACTTCCGAGAATGACAACACCGTTGAAATATTGTAGCCGTTGGCCCTCAACTCCAATGCTGCTTTTTCAATCAAATCACTCTTCTCATAATCGGCAAAGAATCGCGCTTCTCGAAATGCACCGCAGCCGATTGCTTGCTGCGCTTCCTGCGTTTCAGGATTCCCCATCCCTGAAAAAAGAATAGCATCCCCACCAGTCGCATCGCGCCATTCTGCAAAGCTATTTTGTAGTAGTACTTTAGATGTACAAAGAAGCAGGGCTGTCATGAAGTATTGGTCCTTTAAATGCGCGTTCGATTTCAAAATACTGGTGAAGATGGCATCGCGAGTTGATTGTTGAATTCGCCAAGAGCACTTGGTTTCCGTAGCGCGTCATTTTGTATTGATTCGAGAATGTCTTTAACGCAGCTCTCTGCTTCATTCAGGGGAGAATTGGTTGCTCCAGGTACTGAAAGAACGTAAGTGTAGAACTTGGGTCCCTCAGTTGGTGTCCCTAGCGCCCAAATAGGTGAAGAGGCACGACCGTCTCGTGAAACAATTCGGAACTTTTCCGTTACATCGAGTCCTCCAGGAGAAAACCCCTCATTCTTGTACGGTCTGGCTATTCTGGAAGACATAAGCGACTGGATAATTGTACTGGCCCTTGAATCCGAGTATGCAAGTGGGATCCGAGCACTAACGAGTTCATCAACTTCTCGTTCGCCAGCAGTTCCTTTAATCATGAACCCATCACGATCCGGAAGGGGGGCGACTGTTCGAGCGGGACCAGTTCCTACATCGATGATACCGGCTTCGAGAAGCACAAGAAACTCTTCAAGCTTCTGTAACGGTGGCCCGACCGCAAGCCGATTCATGATTGGCACGAACTCGTTGAGGAAAAAGCGGTGGGATTGTGGGGTTACACCCGCAAAATCGATTGCGTAGCGAATGCTCGGACGAATATCACGTAACACGTCGCAGGCTGCCTTGAGTGGGCTGTCTAGGTTTCCCAATCTGGCTTCTTCAAGATCGCGCCTTAATTGGGAGAGAAGCCATTTACGATACTTATCAGCATCCAACGTAATTGCCTCAGGAACGGCGTTCACTAATGAGCGCCAGCAGAAACGCGAGGCTTCGGGGATTTTAGAAAGAAGAGTTTTGACTTCTTCAGATTTTGGGCCTGAACGAATATACGCTTCCGCGAGTTGTTCTGCTGATTCCGCCCCTTTTGTCCGGCGAAAATAGGTCGTGTAATAGATAAATTCCATTTCTGCCTGGATCAATGGCAGCACATCACTCCTGAAATCAAGTTTCTGTTTTGGAGACTGATCAATGGAGTATAAAGATCGTCGCGCTTTAATATTGTCGATCGATGCAAAAATAGGCTGGTAATTCCATTGACTGGTCTTCTGATTGCTAGCTCGAGCGGACAAGGGAAGTCCGGAGCGTGAGTAGCACACAATTTGCAGCTCCCTCCCGGAGGGGAGATAAGTAAGTATCGCACCCTTCCGCACAAAACGCCCACCACGCCCTATCGTGGCGGCAGAAATAACGTCCAAGGCGCTTAGCCCCATACCTTCAACACCAATTCGGTGCTTATCTGGTAATTCGCGCAGCAAGTTTTCAACGGGATAAGGCTGGTGGCCGAAACCAATATCTGTGGTCAGTGGCACAGTACTGTTTTCGTTAGAATGACCTGTACAAAGTACAACACCATCGACCAATACTCGTTGAGTTTTTGTCAAAATTTCTATTTGGCGATCACTCGTCTCGCAAACCTCATTCACTGAAATCTTATGCAACACTGAGTGGATATGACTTGGAAGGTTGCGCATTATATAGCGGAACGCCCAATTTAAATATTGTCCGAGAACTACTCTTGGGAGGTAGTCGTTTTCCTGCACAAGTCTACGAGAATATCCCCTCTCGATAATCTCGTAATTACGCGATCGAGCCCATTCGAAAAGAGAAGGGCGGCCTATCGGTCTCAACGCTGGCGACTGTGTTGAACCGAATGCAGTAATTTGTCCGCATACAGTATTGGTGAGCAGGTAGGCGGGCTGCTCCAACTGGTGAACCCCACAGCCCGGCACTCCCGGCTCAAATATATGAATTTCAATGCTTATGTTGTGCTCAGCGGACAGATTGGAAAGCCGATCAAGAAGAGAAAGACCCCGAGGGCCCATACCGATCACGCCAAGCTTCCAAGACATATTGCCTCCTGTGTAACGCTAACACTCATTCCACAGGAGTTGACAGGTGCTTCGAGCTTGATCAATATTGATAGATTGATTCAATGTATCGACGTTAGTATAAGTAATGCTGAATAATTCTGGGTATATGTCTGCAAAGGAAGCTGCGGCCGAACTGAACGTCAGCGTGGCAACGCTTTATGCATATGTGAGCAGAGGAATTATCCAGTCTGAAGCTCGCCCGGGAACACGAGTGCGGCGCTATCGTACAGCCGACATCCGATCATTGGCGGAGAAAAGCAAAGTCAGCGGAAAACATTCAGACGCGGCCAATATATTGACGTTCGGGATACCTATCCTCGATTCAGAAATCACATATACTGATAGCAGGTATTTGTATTTTCGCGGACGCGACAGTTCATTATTGGCCACCACTAGTACAAATTTAGAATCCGTTGCTGCACTTATTTGGGATTGTGATGATCGTCAGGTCTTTACAGAGCCTGCTCCAGTGCTGCCTGTAGAGGAATCTCTGTCCAGAAGTGCGCTGGGTGTTGGCCACCCTCTTATACTTTGTCAGGCCATGCTCCCAATGATTGGAGAAAAGGACTGGCGGGCTTATGATTTTTCGAAAAATGGAGTCTGTCGCACCGGTACCTGTATCTTGCGGCTCGTGACCTCCCTGATCACCAACACAGTGCCGAGCACTACCGCTGTACATGAGACACTCGCGTTAGCTTGGAACGTTGTTGGCCATGCACCGTTGGTACGCTCGGCGTTGATTTTGGCGGCAGACCACGAACTGAATGCATCAACCTTTACAGTCAGAGTTGCGGCTTCAGCCAGGGCGTCTCTTTATGATGCCGTTGCCGCTGGACTTGCAACATTACAGGGATCTCGCCATGGCGGCGAAATTGAGCGCACATATAGATTTTTGCAAGAATTGATACTCGAAAGCGTTGATCCCGGGCAAATCGTTGCGGCATGGATGAGGAGAGGTGAGACGATTCCTGGTTTTGGTCACCCGCTATACCCAGAGGGAGACCCACGGGCGGTCACTTTGCTTGAATTATTGAGTAGAGAATTTTCGTCGTCACAGAGCACAGCTGTGCATAAAGCAATAATGGTCGCTCAATCTTTAACTGGCAAGAAACTTAATTTCGATGGGGCTCTGGCTGCTCTTACACTGAATCTTGGTCTGCCAATTTTCTCCGGTATATGTCTGTTAGCCATGGGTCGAGTGGTGGGATGGATTGGACACGCAATTGAACAATATAATGACAATCGCCTCATAAGACCACGTGCAAGATACATCGGGTTGCGATGAGGCAGTCATATCCAGTCTGACGTTAGTGCCATCGTTGATTGGAACACGGTTTATCTCAACCGCGCAGCCACCCAATTGCGACGAAAGGGTCGAAACATTCCCGGAGAGCCGCTGTAGCAAATCTCACCACTCAGTTGGAACCGCATTGCCAAGCCAATACAGTCGATCGCGCCAAATACCGATCATCGTGCTCATAAGGGTTTGAATAATAGGATTTAAAATTCACACCGCCTGAACCGAAAACGCGAGAAAATCAACACGATCTTCCGTCCTCGCCGCCACAATCTCACTCCCGCCTCATACCGCCATGCAAGAGCTGACGCATTCTGGCTATGGCAAACTACGCTGCGAAAATGACCGCCTGACTTGAACAGGCAAGCAACCCAAAGTACCAAATCCAAAAAACTTGGCAATGCCTTTACGAGCAAGGCAATCACCCCCAACCCGCATCTTTGGCGTTGTGCTCGTCGCCATCGGAGTCATTGTCATGCAAGGTCCATCGCTCTGGCGCGGTGCCACAACAATTGTCGCAGCAACAGGCAGCAAATAAGCAAAGGGGTGCGAAAATCGCACCCCTTATTTTAACTTAGCTCGTTGCCTGTGTCCCTTTTGTCGGATCGGGGATCACGACAATCGTGCTGCCGTCGCGCACATTGTTGTATAGATCAATGACATCTTGATTAAGCAGGCGGATACAACCAGACGACACTGCCTTGCCGATGCTCCATTCTTCGGTGGAACCGTGAATACGATAGATCGTGTCACGCCCATCCTTGTGAATATAGAGTGCTCGTGCGCCCAGCGGATTTCTCAGACCCGGAGGCATACCGCCATTGGCGATGCTATACGGCTGAAGAGCTGGCTGGCGTGCCACCATTTCATCTGGCGGTGTCCAGCGCGGCCACTGGCGCTTGTAAGCGATAATCGCACGGCCTGACCATGAGAAACCATCACGCCCAACACCAATACCATAACGCATGGCACGACCATTGCGGCGAACATGATAGAGATATTTGTTTGGCGTATCGACAATAACCGTGCCGACTTTCTCGTCGGTCGGATAATCAACTTCCTGCCGCCAGAATTTAGGATCGACCTTGGCAACATTCACTGCGGGCAGAGGAAACTGCTCATAGGGCATCGCCTCATACATTGGGGGAACAGCGCGTACCGGAGCTGGCGCAGCAGCCACTTTTGCCGGACCTGCCTGTTGGGCTGTCGAAACACAGCCAGAAAGTGCAACCGCACTGGCACCAATCAGGAACGCCCGGCGGCTTGTCACCCCGGCTGGCACGAGCGGTCCACCACCACTTTCAGAAAATTTACGCGACATTCAAAAACTCTTTCATCTGCACGACTTAAAACCACGCGCCTTCCAAACCGGAATACACGTCGGCGAATGTGTGCGGAGAAAGAGAAGGTCAAACTTAAGTCAGCCTTAAGAAAACAACATAATCTGCAACTTACATGCAATCTGAGGTAATCACGAGGCATTCAACGGGCGACTGTTGCTAAAATAGCGATCCTTGTCCGCCAGGACGCGAAGAGGATGCTTTGCGTGTTGCCCCTTTGGTCGAAGTCGTCCCGGGAGTGCCACCCGCGATCGCCGCAACATCGCCATCACGGAAGCGAATCGACAAGGCGTCCCCCTCAGAAACGCTCGCCGCCTGTTTGACCGGATTACCTTCCGCATCGAAAACAATCGCGAAGCCACGCTCCAACACGCTTTCATAAGACAGCGTACGCATGAGACGCTCCAACTCCTGCCCCCGACGTTTTGTCCGTTCGAGAAGCAGACTGATCGCCAGATCGCGCCGGCGATCAAGCTGCTCAATTGTATTCTTTGCAAGTGTGGTGCGCCGTAATAAGGGCTCGGGCGTCAGCCTGTCGGCGCGCCTTGCAAACACCGTCCGGCGTTCGCGCAAGAACGCCTCAAGCGCGCGGGGCAACCGCTGACCGAGTAGCTTCATATGGCGTTTTTGCTCATCGAAACCGCGTTGCAGTAAGCGCGGTGACAACTGACGCGCGCGGCCTTCAAAATGAACGCGCTTCTTTTGCGTATTCACAAAAAGCGCCCGCGTTAACCGCGAAGCCGCTTCATCGAAACGACGACGCGGCAATGCCAGCAACTGATCAGCCGAAGGCAACGCGCGGCTTGCCGCGCGATGCGCCTGACGCTTCAAGTCGATAAACCGCGACATGGCCGAAGCCAGACGCGCAGATTGCGTTGCAACCGTTGCGACCAGATCCGCTTTGACCGGCACGGCCATTTCAGCAGCGCCTGTCGGCGTTGGCGCACGCACATCGGCAGCCAGATCAATCAATGTCCAGTCGGTTTCATGGCCGACAGCCGAAATAACCGGAATGTGCGATGCCGCTACTGCCCGCACAACGATTTCATCATTAAAGCCCCAGAGATCTTCAAGGCTGCCGCCGCCACGCGCCACGATCAATACATCAGGCCGTGCAATTGCGCCGTTTTCAGCCAAGGCATTAAAACCTTCGACTGCTGCCGCCACTTCGGCGCCGCTGGTTTCCCCCTGCACACGCACTGGCCAAACAATCACATGCAGCGGATAACGATCCGAAATGCGGTGAATAATATCGCGGATAACCGCACCCGTCGGCGATGTCACAACGCCAATCACGCGCGGCATGAAAGGCAAAAGCTGCTTGGCTGCCGGATCGAAAAGACCTTCGGCGCCAAGCCGTCGCTTGCGCTCTTCGAGAAGCGCCATCAGAGCGCCCGCGCCTGCAGGCTCCATCTGCTCAATGACGATCTGATATTTGGACGAGCCCGGATAAGTTGTCAGTTTGCCAGTGGCAATGACTTCCATCCCCTCTTCGGGGCGGAATCGCAAACGCCCCATGGACCCGCGCCAGATCACAGCTTCCAGCCGTGCGCGATCATCCTTCAATGCAAAATAGGCATGTCCCGACGAATGCGGACCGCGATAACCGGAAATCTCGCCGCGCACGCGCACATGCGAAAACGTATCCTCGACCGTCCGCTTCAAAGCGCCGGAAATCTCGGAAACACTATACTCTGCTACATTCGAAGCAGTGCCGGTTGGTGTAGAATCGGAACCCATGCTCATCCCATTATAGGCAACCAACCACCCCCTCCGGTCAACTGGTCAAGACGCCGCCTTTTCGATTATGCACGGTCACCAACCCGGCAGCAACTCGTTGCTGCGCACGCGACGTGTGCGAACGGACGGAAACGGTGCGATTTCAGCCGAAACCATAGACGCCGGAGCAGGCGAGGAGATATTATCAAGACTTTCAATGATATGCTGTGCCAGCGCATCAACGATCGCATTCTGTTTGGTGTGCCCGCGCATGATCCCAATGCCAAATTCTGGCAAAGTTCCAAAGCCGTCCGCCTCGCCCAACACACGCATTCCCGGCCTCAGCGCACATTCCGGCAAAACGGATACGGCAAGACCCGAAAGCACGGCCGCCGCAAGAACTGTTGCAGACCAGCTCGTGATGATAATGCGATAATCGCGCTCTACCTGTTCCAGAACATCGATGGCCGCATGACGCCAGATACAGGTCGGACGCCCAACAGCAAGCGGAAGCATCGCCTCCTCATGCACCGCATGATTGGCTGACGTCACCCACAAGAGCGGTTCTGTACGCACCACTTCAGATCGCCGCTTGTCATCACATTGCGTCACAAGGGCAATATCCAGCGTCCCACGACGGATCATTTCATCAAGATTAACAGTCGGCTCACAAATCACCGAGAGCTCTACACGCGGATTGGAACGCGCGAACCGTGCCATGATTTCTGGCAAGAACCGATCAGCATAATCATCCGGCGTACCGATACGCACATGGCCTTCGAGTTGCGTGTCATCAAAAGCAGCGATGGTTTCGCCGTTCAGCAGCAGCATACGACGTGCGTAAAGCAGCAACCTCTCACCATCTTCGGTCAAACGATTCATGCGTCCATCACGTTCAAACAACGCTTTGCCGATCCGCTCTTCAAGGCGACGCATCTGCATGGAAACTGCCGATTGCGTCTTGAAAACAGCGTCCGCCGCCTTGGTAAAACTACCCGTATCGGCAATGGCGATGAAGGTCTGCAACTGGTCAAGATCCAAGGGCGCGCTCATCAGAACCATCCATCATAATTATTGAACTATCACATTAAAAACATTCGTTAGAACAATCAATTCAATTATTGGATAAAGGCGACATCGCAGAGAATGGAGACGCGAAAGCGAATGACCTGACGATAGAGACATTTTAACCAAGCGCGCTTGAAGGAGAGCGGCAATGATAGCGATAAGCAAGACCACCATGACACCCTTACCAGCAACGAGCGCAGCAACCTCCGTGCTTAAGCAAATGGTACAAGCCGTGTTTACGTCGGTTCTGCGTCGCTGGACGCTCTTCCGAAATCGGCGTCATGTGATGCACCTCAATGAGCTCGACAATTATCTTCTGAAAGATATCGGGCTGCAAAGTGGGGATATTTATACAGCGGTTCACCAGCGCGGCGCAGACGATCCGACACGCGTTCTGGCTGCCCTTGCAGATGCGCGCTCGCGCGTTGAGGCCACGCGCCACATCTGCTGATCGAACATCTGGCAGGCGCCACCTTCACAGGCCGGGTCCCCTCTCGGCCAGCCTGTCTCTTTGCCCGGCTGCACCTCTGCTGCCGGGCTTTTTTTATGCATAAGCCCTACGCCAACTCACCTCAAAGCCAGTCTTTTCGGATGCAACTGCGAAATAACTGAATTTGCCAAGATTTTTTTGAAAGAAGGGCTTGCACTCGTCGTTTGAGTTCGCTAGATGGAGGCCGTCGACGAATAAAGCTTCACGCTTCTGTCGCAATCGCGCTTCAGGCGAATATGACTGATCCGCGAACCCTGCTGGGGAATAGTTTAATGGTAGAACGACGGACTCTGACTCCGTTAGTCTTGGTTCGAATCCAGGTTCCCCAGCCAAAAATTTCTTCATGAAAATCAAAAAATTAAAAGAAAAAGCTGCTCAATGAAAATCCGTTTTCATGTCACGTCTTGTTGCAAATAGATTCCCAACGATTACAATCAGTTACAAAAATGTCCAGCAAATCCATGCAACATGGAATGCCGATCAAGAGCTTTGGCAATCACCCTTTTTTATCCTGCGTCAGCACCACGAGAACCTGATCAAGACGCTTGTTCGTCTCGCGTGACGCCTCACGTGTTTCGTCTCGCAACTCTCGCACACTATCTCGTAGCTGCTTCACATGATCATCCAGGTCGACGCGCCTGTCGGCCTCAATGGGCGGAGTTTCTGCGACCTATATTGTCCGCTCGCCACTGGCGCGGCGTAACGCCTTCCCACTCGTGGAAAGCGCGGTAGAAGGAGCTGGTGTCCTGATAGCCCAAAAGGTAGGCAATCTCGTCGGCTGCGCTGACACCATTGGTCAGCATGTCGCGACCCAGTTCTCGCCGGGAACTTTCGAGCAATTGCCGGAAAGACGTGCCCGCTTCGGCAATACGCCTTTGTAAGGTCCGCTGACTAAGGCCAAGAGCATCGGCAACATCTGGCAGTTCCGGTTTGCCGCTGGGCAGCCGTCGCTTGAGCACGATCTTGACCTGTTCGGGCAAGGAGCTTTGCGCGTCGATCTCGTCGAGGGCACTCGACAAAGCCGGTGTCAGAATGGCGAGCAATTCGGGATTGTGTCCGGCAAAAGGCCGGTCAAGATCGTCCGCGTCGAGAATAAGGACGTTGCGCGGCGCGTTGAACACGACCGGCGCGCCGAAATAGTCCTTATGCGTCTTCGTCAACGGTCCCGAGCGGGTCATTTCAATGCGGAACGGCACGATATGCCGACCAGTGCCGCGGCGTCCCAGTTCCAAAATGGCGGCGAAGGTCACATCCGCCGCCGCATTGGGCTCCTGCCCGATGGCATGGACCCAGTCCACCACAACCCGAGCTTCGCTGCCTTTTTCACTAAGGCTGAGTTCTTCAGGCGTACAGAGGCGCTTGAACCGGGCCAACCGCACCAAGCCATCGCGAAAATCCCTGGCGAAGAAGGCCGACATGGTCGCGGGCGGATGCAAGGATGTGTCGGTTTCGACCGTCATGGTAATGCCGATGGCCGGATTGCGAGACAGGTCCTCAAGCGCGCGCCAAAGTGCGAAATACTGTTCGGTGGTCACCCAGGTATCGTCCGACACATGCAATGTTGCCGACAGCCTTGCCTGTCGCAGCAAGGCGGCGGGCGGTATGCTGGCGCGCTCGACGGCGCGCCAGAAGGCCTGCGGGATATTGCACTTATCGACAGGGCGCTTGGACATCGCAAACCTCCGCTCCGCTCTTACATCTGGCTCTTGATAACGCGGTCGAAAATGCGATCGCCGAGCCATTTGCGTATCCAAATCATCGGTTTGGCATAGGCGCCGACCGCATAGCGGGTGCGAGGACGAGAAGAGGCGATCGCCTTGGAAACCGTGCCGGCGATGACGTCTGGACTTGTGCCACGGTTGTGGTCGTAGTTCGTCTGCATTGCCTTCACCACGCCATTGGCGATCTTTTCATAAGGGCCGTTCTTGGATCTCTCGGCAATGCCCTGCTGCCCGGCCGCGCCAAAGCCGGTTTCGATAAGGCCGGGTTCGATGATGACTACCCGGATGCCAAATGGTTCGACTTCCAGTCGCAGACTGTCCGACCAACCTTCTAATGCGTGCTTTGTGGCGTGATACCAGGCCCCGAGAACGGTGTAGATCTTGCCACCCATCGAGGTGATGTTGACGATGGTGCCTGCCTTCTTGTCGCGCATTGCGGGCAACAGGAGTTGCGTCAGGCGGGCGGCGCCAAACACGTTGACCTCAAACTGGTAGCGGGCCTCCGCGAGCGGAATCTCCTCCACCGGCCCATAAAGTCCGAACCCGGCATTGTTGACCAGAACGTCCACGCCGCCGGTCTGAGCAAGAATGATATTGACGCTCGCAATGATCTCTTCGTCCTTGGAAACGTCGATCCGCAGCGGCTGTGCCCCGAGCGTGGCCAAATCGGCCATCTTTTCAACGCTGCGCGCCGCGACGTAGACCTGATAGCCGTCCTGGATCAGGCGTTTTGCTATCGACTTGCCCATGCCCGACGATGCGCCAGTGACCAGAGCAGTTTTCTTTCCCTTAATGAACATCTCAGCCTCGCTGTGTTTCGATGCACATGAGGTAGGCTATGCTACGCGACAATACATTGCCAGAGCGCGCCAACATGATGGCAGATTGCGCCAAAGTAGCTGCAACTTCTCCCGATGGCATTATGTCTGCCTTTGGCAAAGTCCAGATGCTAAAGAGTTGAACAGCTTAATGAATAAGGTCGGGGCGTCAATCAGTTTGCCTGTCATCATCTTTGTGGTCAGCTTTGATTCTTGCCTGATTTATGACCATAGATCCCGTTACAAGATGCGCGGCCTATGCTTCCAATTTCTGTCTATGCAATGCAACCGAGCAAAAGCGCCACGCCTACCGGCATGGTTCTGTCCATTGTGTTTCCTTCGATTTATGAGACAATGGCTGTGCGTCGGTGAGGTGTGACAATCGATCAGGCGTAGCCTCGGTTAGGCCTCGCCTTCCGGGGTTTTTATTTTTGGAAACTTTGGGAAACAAATCATTACAAAACAGATATTGAAGCACGATTTTTTCACGTTTACTTTTAATCTGGGAAGCCCAAGCAGCGACCCGGATCAACATACACAATGATCCTTGGAAGGCCCCCGCCCCCGGAAAGCCTTCCTGCTACCACAGGACGTTGGTTTACCATCATTGCCTGTATCCGGGAGACGTGCCCCTACATCCAGCCGGATATCGTCTCCCGGTTCCCATTCTGCATGAAAAACTGCATCAAAGGCGATTAAACGATGGGTTCAACAAAATTTGAAGCTGTTAAATCTAGAGTTTTGAGGTAATACCTCTCACGATAGATAGCAGCCTGGAAATGTTCAAAAGATGGATTGGTTCATTATAGTCTTCGTTACGTTTAAGGTTGTGGTGTTGGGCACGGGAATGTTCTTCGCCATCAAGTGGCACCACGATCAGGCGAAGAAAGAGAAATAACGAAACCAGTGGACCCTAAGAGCCCGCCAAACACACCCTTGACGCCTCAGACTAGTCGGCCGATATCCAATGATGCGGCTTGTCAGACAATCACCATCATGTAAAGCCACCGCTGTCTCGAAGTTGACTGACGACCACATGAGTTGCGCCTGCGGGGTCAGCGACCAATTGTTGTTAAGAGCCTGAATCATAATGAATGCAGCGATATCAAGCTCTTGCGATCCGTCGTGTGAGGAAGCGATGGTCTTCTCGAAGTCTTGGCCAGTCTGCGACACCGTCCCAGCCATGCAAATGTGCGCTCGACAACCCATCTTCGTGGGAGTAGTTGGAAACCTTCAGCGTGACCGGACCGCTTGACGATTTCCAGTGTAAACTTCCCGATCTTTTCCAACCTGCCTTTGAGCTTTGGTCCTGCGTAACCGCCGCCAGCAAAGATATGCCGCAGCCATGGCCAGCATTTGATAATGGTTTCAAGACACCCGGCGCACTATCTCTGTCCTGATTGCCCGCCGAATGGATCACGAGACCGATCATCAAATCCAGTGTATCAACCACGATATGACGCTTGCGTCGGTTGATCTTCTTCCCTGCATCAAAGCCTCGTATTCCGCCACTTTCCGTGGTTTTCACCGACTGGCTATCGATTACGCCAGCTGTAGGGCTGGGCTGCTTATCCGCCAACTCGCGTGCTGCCATCACAAGCGTGTCGCCGATCGCGCTCAATGTCCCTTCATTCCGCCACCGATAGAAGTATTTCTGCACCGTGGAAAATGGTGGAAAATCGGTTGGCAGAAGCCGCCAACTGCCATCTGAAGAGGCTATATAAAGAAGCGCGTTCACCAATTCGCGCAGGTTCGTCTTTCGAGGGCGTCCAAGGCGTTTGGACGCTGGTATCAGGGGCTCAATAATCGACCATTCCGCATCCGTTAAATCACTTACATAACGCGAATTGTGACACTCATACTGTCGGCGAGCGATTTCAGTCCAGGCCATCGTGATCTCCATCATACGCCAGAAATCCAATTGAACCATATCCTGCTGAAACCGCTCAACCCTTCTTGGAACAAGGCTCTAGGGCAACTTTACTATGTCTATCAGACCAGAACATCAATTTACTTAAATATTAAATTTCCATTTTATCTTAAACTCTGATGAAACTAGGAATTTTATAAGCCGAATATGAAAACTAATACACGAAAGCAAAAAATACTAATTTTATAAATAGATGAAACTTTCACCTATTAAGTATTTTTATTCTGTTCTTCACAACAAAATACGGCTATGATAAATATTGGTTCTCAAGTTGAGAGTGTCGACGAGCCATAATGAATCAAATCTCTTTTTCAACGGATATGATTGAAAACGAACTTCGCAACGATTTCTGGCGTGAAGTTCTGAAACCGATGTATGAAATTACGCTGGACAAAGAGAGGCGGAATTACCAACTTTTCGGCTCTGCAAAGGGGCGAGCAATTGGCGCATCTCTTCAAGTGGGTTCGACTTCTTTTAATACTCAGAACTATTTGCGTACACCAAAGATCATCGCCCATAGCGGTCTCGACCACTATATTCTGCAGTTAATCACCGCTGGTGATTTGCGCGGCAATTTCAACGGTGTCGACTTATGGGCAAAACCTGGCGATATCGTCATTATTGATTTCACACAAACGGTTGAAAGCACTGCATATGACGGCAGTCGAATAACCGTTATGCTCGCCCGCGACGAGTTGGAAAAAGTGATTGGCTGGCGTAATCTCCACGGCGTTGTTCTCCGTGCACACGAACCTACAACACGACTCCTGTTCGCTTATTTGCGAGGCCTGAATGATGTGGCAGGGGAACTGGATGCTACCGAGGTCTACTCAGCACAAGAAGCAATGCTATCCCTGCTGGGCATTAGCGTTACCGCAGGCGCGCCAGAAAACCTCGCCGTGAATCTTACAATGCGCAAGTGCATACTCACTTACATCAATGAAAATCTTGCCAGCCCGCTACTTGGTCCGCAGACTATCATGCATCATTTTCGCGTCTCCCGGTCGCACCTTTATCGCGCGTTCGAGCCGGATGGCGGCGTAGCGAAAGTCATTCGTGACAAGAGACTGGACAGCGCATATCGCATGTTAATTAAGCAAAGAGGTCAGGCGGTTTCCTTGAAAGAGATTGCTTATCGCTATGGGTTTCATGATAGCATGCAATTTACCAAAGCATTCAAAGTCAGGTTCGGCTTATCTCCTAAAGATGCAAGTAAGTTCGGTGCGCCTCTCTTAACGGCTGAACCGTACAGCTTCTCTTACACCCGTCACTTATCGGAACAAGCGACTAAAGCAGGGATAGCTGCCAACCAACGATAATAGTTTGCAGAAAATAGAGAGCAACTTGCCTAGTTGTTTGGTCCCAGCATGTGATGGTGTAGAATTGTTACCACCACAGCGGGGGAGTTAAGGGACAAATTCTCCACGACAGCGCCAAGACCACGCACGCCATTCAAGCAGAACTACAGCGATCGAAAGCTTCGGCCGCGGAGTTTGCGCGACGGTACGGCACCAACGAGAAAACGGTCCTGAAATGGCGCAAGAGGCATTCCGTCGAAGATATGCCGAATGGGGCTGAAAGAGCGGCGCAGTACGGTTCTGGCGCCGGTGGAAGAGGCTGCGATCGTGGCATTGCGGGTCCAGGCACGGTTACCGCTGGATGATGTCTACATCGCGCTCAAGGACGTCATCCCGCATTTGAGCCGCTCCTCGTTGCATCGATGCCTGCAACCTCACGGCATATCGCATCGACCGAGAGGGGACCGGGAAAAGCTTAAGAAGTTCAAAATACCCTATGAAGCGATTCAGGAATTCTGGAAATCAAAGCCAGCGGCCTTTATCGTCAATCCGCACTATCACATCATGGGACCAGACACTTAGAGCATTTCCTGTTTAAGATGAATCGTAGAAAGTGCCATATCTATTTGTTTTTAATCATGTTTTTACCTCAAAACCGGTTTCCACTTTTGGGAGACATGCTCTAAAATGGTATCTGTTGAATGCCAGTTAAACCAACGCTGCTCAGGATAGACGGTTGCGGAACAGCCATGCAGCGAGCGGCAGGGTGACGGCCGCGACGGCGAGCAACGGCACGAAGTTGAAAGCCACATCGGCGAAGGTCGCACCCTCAAGATAAACGCGGCGCACGAGATCGACGCCGAAGCGCAACGGATTTACATAGGTGACGATCTGCAGGATTGCTGGCATGTTGCGCACGGGGGTCAGCAGACCGGACAACAGCATCAGCGGCATGATGAGCATGAACGTATAGAGCATAGCCTGTTGCATCGTCAGCGACACCGCTGAGATCGACAGACCGATCCCGACGGAGGCCAGCGTGAAAAAGGCAAGCCCGAGATAGAGCAGCCACACCGATCCGTTCAACGGTATCTGGAACCAGAACAGGATGATCAGGAAGATCAGGGTCGACTGGAGGATGCCTACGAACATAGAAGGCAGCGCCTTGCCGATGAGAATCTGAAGCGGCGTGAGCGGCGTCACCAGCAACTGGTCGAACGTGCCTTGCTCGCGTTCGCGAGCAACGGAGAGCGCAGCCAGCAAGAGCGTTTGCATCATGCTGAGCGCAGCGATCAGTGCCGGCATCATGTTCCAGCGGGATTCGAGATTCGGATTGAACCAGGCGCGGCGCTCGATAGTAACCGGGGCCGAGATGCCCAGCGTTCCGTTATAAGCAGTGACGATCGAGCTGATATAAGCGGATGCGAGACTGGCGGTGGAAGAGTTGCGTCCGTCGAGGATGAGCTGCAATGGAGCCTCCTGCCCAGCGGCAAGGCGCGTCTCGAAATCGGAAGGGATACTGATCACAAGCAGCGCGTCACCACTGTCGATCTGTGCCGCGATTTGATCGGATGACGTGAGTGTTGCAGTCCGGACGAACACCCCCGTTCCATCAAGCCGTGCCAGCAACTCCTTTGATGCCGCTCCGCGACTCTGGTCGAGGACGGCATAAGGCGCATAATTGAGATCGTAGGTCGCGCCATAGCCGAACAGAAGTGCCTGCATGATGGCTGGCATGAACAGCAGTGCCCGGGATGCAGGATCCTTGACAAGCGCCAGTATTTCCTTGCGGATCAGCGACAACATCTGGGCGATATAGACGATCGGTCTGGCCATTATGTCAGTCCAGGTTCTTGGCGAGTGATCGGCGCGTCAGCACGATCAGCACAATTGCGTAGAGCGCTAGGATGGCGCAGCTTTTCAGGATGTCCGGCCAATAGTCACCGGCCATGAACAGTGTTTTGATCAGTCCCATGAAGTGGGTCGCCGGCAGGAGCTGACTGATGACCTGGATAACCACTGGCATGTTGCGCAGGTCGAAGACAAAGCCCGACAGCATCATGGCGGGCATAAAACTTGCCAGCAGTGCCATCTGGCTGGCGGCGAACTGGTTGCGGGTGACCGCCGA
The DNA here is from genome assembly GCF_002252505.1 of Brucella grignonensis. GTDB lineage: Bacteria > Pseudomonadota > Alphaproteobacteria > Rhizobiales > Rhizobiaceae > Brucella > Brucella grignonensis. Next base: position 18,441 of record NZ_NNRL01000151.1, read on the forward strand.
GATGTAGAGGCCCAATGCCAGCGATACCAGCAGGTACAGAAGCGACGAGATGACGATGACCCAGAGCGAGCCGCGCATCGGCACCTGGAAGAGATATTTCGCGGCGAGCAGGCACATGATGAGATCGATGCCGCCAATGACGATATAGGGTGCGAGCTTCGACAGCACGAGCTCCAGCGGCCTGACTGGCGTGACGAAGAGCGATTCCAGCGTGCCGCGCTCCCACTCGCGCGCGACGAGCAGCGAAGTGAGAAATGCGCCGATCAGCGTCATGACCAGCACGATCAATCCCGGCACCAAATACCAGGTGCTCTCTCCGGCCTCATTGAACCACATGCGCTGCACGATGGTGATGCTGGCAGTGCTGGCAGACTTATTGCCGGCGCGGTCGGCCTGCTGCTGTATCGGAACAGCGAGAGCACCGCCGACATAGCCCTCGATGGCTGAAGCAGTGCTGGAATCGACGCCGTTGAGCAGAAGCTGCAACTGTCCTTCGCCAGCGGCAAGATTTCGGGAGAAATCACCCGGCACGCGCAGGATGGCGTCAGTCTCGCCAGCGCGGATCATTTTCTCGGCCTCGGCCATCGAGGTTGTCCAGGTTGGCGCCAGATAAGGAGAACCTCGCAGTCCCGCCACAATGTTGCGCGCTGTCGGAGAGCTGTCTTCCAGCACAACTGTCACGCGGGCGTTTTTCACGTCGAAGGAAAGGCCATAGCCAAATAGCAGGACGAGGACCACTGGCAGAAGCAACCCAACGACCAGATTGCTGCGATCACGCAGCATCTGCCGGGTTTCCTTGCGCGTCAGCGCGATGAGACGGGGAATGAAGCCGGAAGCGCTCATGCGGCAGCCTGCTTCTGGTCGCGTGCAGCGCGGCCCTGTTCGACGATGGCGATAAAGGCGCTATTCATATCCGCCTTTTCATCTCCGGCCTGTTTCCTGACCTCTCTCGGCGTGCCAAGCGCCAGCATCTCGCCCGCGTCCTGGATAGCGATGCGGTCGCAATATTCGGCTTCTTCCATGAAGTGGGTTGTGATGATGATCGTTACACCGCCTTTGGCAAGCGAGGTAATGGTGCGCCAGAAAGCGCGGCGGGCGAGCGGGTCAATGCCGCTCGTCGGCTCGTCGAGGAAGAGAATATCCGGCTCATGCAGGAGCCCGGTCGCCATGGCAAGCCGCTGTTTGTAGCCCGCCGGAAGGATGCCGCTCTGTGCGGCGGGATCCAGATCGAACTGTTCCAGTGAGGCGGCGATGCGACTACGCAGTGCCTTGCCCAACAAACCATAGGCTCCACCAAAAAACTCAAGGTTCTCCCGAACGGAGAGGTTACCGTAGAGTGCGAATTTCTGAGACACATAACCGATACGGCCACGCGCTTCGGCGCGAGCGGTGCGCAGATTGAGTCCCGCCACCTCCAGATGGCCGCTCGTGGCTGGCAAGAGCCCACACAGCATGCGGAAGGTTGTCGTCTTGCCCGCTCCATTGGGGCCGAGCAGTCCGAAGATCTCGCCTTGGGTAACATCAAAGGAGGTACTGGCCACGGCAGTGAAATCGCCGAACTTGCGCACGAGATCGCGCACGATAATGACAGGCTTGTCCCCGTCGCGCTGCCGATGCTTCTCTGTGACGGCTTCGGTTACTGACTTCACTGCTGCCTCACCCTCTTCATGTTCGTGCTGGCGCAACATCATCATGAACGCGTCTTCCAGCTCTTCCTCGCGCTGCTCAACAGAAGCGTCGTGCAAAAGCTCCTTGAGCCGTGCCTCATCGGCCTCTTTTTGGCGGATGAAACTGACATTACCGCCCTTTGGCACGGCATCGATGATAAGGCCGGGTGCGTCGATCAACCGGGCCTGAAGCTCGCGCGCCGGCATTCCATCAAGTGGAACGGCAGTGAAGGTCAAGCCCCTGGCCCGACTTTGCAGGCTGGCAGGCGGGCCTTCCGCCAGCAGTTTGCCCTTGTTCATAACGAAGACCTGCGCACAGCGCTCGGCCTCGTCCATATAAGCCGTACTGATGATCACACTAAGCTTTTCATCATCGACGAGTTGCTGAACGATTTTCCACAAGTCGCGCCGCGACAGAGGATCAACGCCGACGCTTGGCTCATCCAGAAGCAACAGATCAGGAGAACGGACCAGCGTGCAGGCAAGCCCCAGCTTCTGCTTCATGCCGCCCGACAGCTTCCCGGCAGGACGTTCAGTGAAACGCGCCATATCGGTCATCTCCAGCATACGGGTAAAGCGCTCCTTGCGTTCCTCCTGCGGAACACCATGCAGGTCGGCATAGAGGTCAAGATTTTCCTGCACGCTCAGATCATCGTAGAGACCGAAGCGCTGCGGCATGTAGCTGATGCGGTCCTGCACCGATTGCGGATCAGCGGCAACGTCGATGCCGAGCACGGAAAGCGAACCGGCATTCGGCTTCAGCAATCCGGCGATCATGCGCATCAGTGTTGTCTTGCCCGCGCCATCAGGTCCGACAAGCGCGGTCAGTTCGCCAGCGCGCATCGTGATCGAGATGTCGTCGACGGCCGCAAAGCTGTTACCATCGGGGCCTTCGAAAGACTTGCGCAAATCTTTGGCGACGACTGTCGCTTCGGCAACATTCATTGCGCTGTTCCGGCTGAGAGGTGGACGGTGACAGGCTGGCCGAGGCGAAGCACGTCACCAGCATCCTCAACGACGACACGGACTTCGTAGACGAGGCTGGTCCGCAGCTCTTCCGTCTGCACCGATTTCGGCGTGAATTCAGCCACCGAGGAGATGTAGCCCACCTTGCCGACGATGGGCTGGTCAGGATGACTGTCAGTGACGATCTGCGCCGCCATGCCGGGCCTGATCTTGCCGAGGTCCGGTTCGCTTACGTAGACACGGATCCATTTGGGCTCTGTCAATGCCAGCGCGAAAATGGCCGACGATGACGTGACCATGTCACCCGGCTCGCGCAGTCGGGAACGCACGACAGCATCCACAGGAGCCTTAAGCTGACCCTGATTGATTTGGTGACGTAACAGGGCGAGATTGGCTTCCGATGCAGCAAGTTGCGCCTCGGCACTGGCGATATCCTCCGCACGCGCTCCCACTTCCGCAAGCTGCAAGGCAGCGCGTAGTTGTTCCACCTGGGCTTGTGCGGCGGCTGCTTCGGATTGCGCCTGATCGACAGCCTGTACGCTGGACGTGCCACTGCTGCGAAGACGGGTAACGCGAGAAAGGCTCTGCTCCGCCAGAGCGGCCGATGCTTCCGCTGAAGCAAGCTGGGCTTTCGCCTGTGTGATTTCCTCCGGTCGCGAGCCATTGCGAAGCTTCAGCAGCGCCTGCTTCTGCACATCAACCTGCGCCTCAGCCTGTCGTGCTTGCAGCTCCAGCGTGCTTGTATCCAACAGGCCTATGACCTGTCCGGCCTTGACGCTGTCGCCCTCTTCGGCACGTAATTCGGCGACCCGACCACTGCCGTCGAAGGCAAGTGACACCTGTCGGATGTCGACATTACCATGCAGCGCCAGTTCACCGGCCTCACCGGCATTGCGCTGGCTCCACCAGAACCAGCCAGCGGCAATAATAGCAATCAACAGGAGGGGGATCAGGATTTTCTTCATTCGGACAGGCTCTCGGGACATGTGCGCCCAGCGCATTAACCCGGGCGATTATTAAATTTAAATTGAATTTAGCAATTTGAAGGGCTATTGTCGAGTCCTCTGTGTAATACCAAGGCGCCAAGATGCTGACGCATCACGCCTTGACAAAGTTCAAGCGCCACTCGGGCTTAACCAAAGTCCAATGAGTTTCACTCAATGAACTTTGGTGTAAGGAACTGGATCATTGATATCTGCGTGTCGGCAAATAAAAGAAAATATGTCGTATAAAAGAGGCAATATGCCGTGGCGCGTCTTTACCCCGCGTTCCAGCAAATCCTGTCGCAAATGGACGATCCTGTTCCTTATGATGGCACTCGCCGGATGCGCTGCTCGGCCTGGTCCTCAGACACTCGATCCTGTCGCAAGCAATCCACAGGGGATCAAAAGCATTATAATTTTTGCCGCAACCGACCGATCTCCGACAGAGGCGAAGCCATCTGTCCTCGGTGATGGGCGCGGAAACCTCACCTATGAACAGTTTACGATGCAGCCGGTTGGGATGGCGACTCGTGGCAAGGAAGATGCCACGGCCCTTTCTCGCGAGAGTGATCCGTCAAAAGATTTTATCACGACGGGGCGGCGACAGCTCGATAAAGCGTCCTTCGAACAGTCTATCGACCGCATGCGTAAAGCCGATGAGATGATCGCCGTGTTCGTCCACGGCTACAACACCAGCTATCAGGAAGCGGTGTTCAGGCTCGCTCAGTTGAGCACCGACGCGCGGGTTGTACCCGTCCTCTTCTCATGGCCTTCGATGGCCGATTTCCGTGGCTATGTCGCTGATCGGGATGCGACGACCTATGCACGCGACGATCTCGTTCGCCTGCTGATCATGCTGAGTCGGTCGCGTCCGAGCGGCCGAATCGCCGTTGTCGGTCACAGCATGGGCGGATGGCTGGTGATGGAGGCGCTTCGGCAGCTTCGTCTGGAAGGTCGCGATGACGTTATCGCCCGCCTTCAGGTTGGGCTGGCTTCACCTGACATCGACATCGATGTCTTCCGCAGGCAGGCGGCTGTTGTCGGCCGGTTGTCGCCGCCGCTGACCGTGCTGATTTCGAAGGACGACCGGGCTCTTGCAGTGTCGAGCCGGTTGGCCGGCGGTAAACCGCGCCTTGGTCTGGCCAGCGGTGATGACCCGCAAATACAGGAGATCGCTCACCAGAGCGGTGCGCAGATCATCGATATCTCGACCTTACCCGCCGGCGACGTCTTCAATCATGATCGTTTCGTCGTGTTCGCATCACGCTATGCCGCAGCCGCACAAAGAGATGGATCGGTTGGCGGCGCTCGACAAGCCGGCGTTTTTTTGCTCGACACCACCGGGCGCATCCTGTCATTGCCGTTTGAAGGAACAGCCAGAATTATTGCCGGATCGCAATAACGGAACGGCCGCAACACTAGAGCATTTCCAGCAAAAGTGCGAAGCGGTTTTGTGTCGGATAATGCGAAAAAACAAAGAGATAGAGCATTTCCAATGATTCAATCAAAACAGGAAATGCTCTAGAAGAAAACTGAACGACCTCAATGATCGAGTTGACGTTATGAGAAAAAGACAACGCACGCAACGCGCCGATGGCGGCGTGACCTACAACCGCATCCTGGAGGTAGCCGGCGAACTGTTCGCGTCGTCCGGCTTCGCCGAAACAACGAACAAGATGATCGCAGCGCGTGCAGAGGTGGATCTGGCTTCGATCAACTATCATTTTAAAAGCCGCGACGGACTTTATCAGGCCGTACTGATGGAAGCGCATCATCGGCTTGTGAGCGTCGACAGTCTTGAACAACTCGCTTTAACCAATCTATCGGCCCACGAGAAGCTGAGAAAACTGATCGAAGGTCTGGTGGCGAGTGCACTCGTCGACCAAGGTTGGCACGCTACGGTCCTCAGTCGTGAGATTCTCTCTCCAACATCCCATTTACAGTCACTCCAGAAAACGGTCATTCCGGAGAAGCTGCCTTTCGTTTTATCAATCCTCAGCGAAATTACCGCAGTCCCTGCGGGAGATCCTGCCCTGCTTCGCTGTCTGGTCAGCGTCATGGCTCCCTGCGCAGTGCTTCTCGTCATCGGACCACGCGTCACCCCCTTCGCAGATGAGATCCATCGCATGTCGCGTGAAGATCTTGTCGAACATCTCTACCGTTTCGCTATTGGGGGGCTTGAGGCGGTCGCACAGGCTCCGTCGCAAAAACCGCATTGACGTCAGAGAGAGCCGCCGACTTTCAGCGACGCGTTTGGAATGAACGCCAGGACAATGATTCTGGGCAACGTGCAAAAGACGAGCTGCGCCCGTCTGCCCGTCGTTGTTGTTGCTTGATGTGTTGTTAGATCAACACTGATGTCGTCGTAGTTCAAAATCACCCGATCAAGCGGATAGACAGCTTTATAGACGGCCTCCTTCGCACAAAAAAGGACACGATCAGAGATGCCTGAGGCATGTTCATTTCCTGTCTTGTCTGTGGGAATCCTTACAAGAGATTGAATATCTACAGGAAGAGGGGTTGCAGGTTCGACATCAATGCCCAGCCCTTGGAAATCTACCGCGTTTCCCACGGCAGCAACAGCAACTTCATCATCATGGGCGAGCGATCCGACAATACCCTCGGGCCAAATGGGCTCTCCAGTGAGCGCACGCAAAATCCGGAATTCGTTTATGTCCCGCTCCCCAAGCAACCCGCGCGCAATATAGCGAACCGCGCCGCTTGCTTTGAGCCGCTTGAGATAGCTGGTCTGAATTGATTGCCTTTCCTCTGCAAGAAGGAGGGTTTCGTCTCCGCTTTGAATAGTGCGACAGCCGGTCGATATTCCGTGTGGCACAACAGCCGCCAACGCTTCCGCTAATGCCCCATCCGCACGAGGCAAACTCCAGCCATCAACAGAAGAGCACGACATAGGTCAGATTACCCTTCGAGGGTAAGATGTGCGATCATCTCACCGTCTTCATCAAGTCCATCTTCCACAAACCCTGCTTTCGCATAAAGTTGTTGGGCAGCTAAATTTTCCGGTTCATAGCAGATGGAAATCTGGCGGACCCGATCAAGCATTCTGATCTCTGCAAGCACTGCCTGCAACGCCGCCTTACCATAGCCCCGTCCCTGAAAAGACCTGTCGATCATGAAGCGGTAAAGCTGGGCTATCCCGGCTTCACTGGTGGCATCATACATGAGAAAGCCGACAAGTGTTCCAGCAGCGAAAACCGCTCGCGGCCTGGCATTCGCGTCCTCATCGGCTTCAAGCAGCGAATCCGTGTTACTTGCGACCAAATTCGTTTGATCAGAGGCAAGTTCCAACGCCTCCACCTGCGACCGGAGTTCCCCAGTCACAGGCAGAAGTTCGACCTTGATCGTTTCAGGAGGAAGCGTCTTCAAGCGAGGCCTTTCTTTGCATCCAACGCTACGGTTCCGCCGCGATGAAGTTTCCCCGCATGCATGACGTCTACAAGTACGATACCATTTTCATCAACTGGAACCACAAAACGATTGAGCTTTGCCGGATTCCCGCGCCAGACAGAATATGGCTCGAGTACTTCACCCTTCATCACGAACGAATCCACATCGACAATCGAGCCTTCCCCCATGACCACACCATAATGAACGAATGCTGCAGGTCCGAGTGTACAACCGCTGCCGATGCGAATGAAGTCGGACTTGAAAGCGCCCTCTTCCAGCGAATGCGGCTGAATAACTGATCCTTCATTGAGGGTGGCATCATCGCCAATCTCGACAAGCGAACGTTCTGTCAGGTTTGCGCCTCCGTCATAGACGCGCTTACCGATTTTCACGCCCAGCATACGAAGGATCATCGGGCGGAAGGGCGTGCCCGCAAACAGCTGCGTAATGGGCGAGTCCGATAGTTTCCAGTGCCGCTCATGACGCCAGAAAGCTGGATCGTAAATCGTCGTCATCCGCGGCTTCAATCTCTTGAAACCCAACGAAAGCCGTTCGATGAGGACATAAAACGGTATAGCGATAGCTGATGTCAGGACAACTGCAACAAACAACGCCTTATGCGTCCAGGCATCGTAATAATTAAGGGCACGATCCCAGATTGCGATCGTTGCAAACAGCATCAACCATTGTGCCGCGAGGAACATCAATCCCGTGCGCAGGTTATGGAAGTTTTTACGCCGCAACCGACGCAGGCGGTCCTCTTCCTCAATATTTGCAATGAGTTCCTTATCGCGATTTACAATGCGTGGAATTTCAAAGGATGGTGATCCCAGCAAACCGACGTTCTCACGCACCGGCCCATCAATAGGCACCATTACCTTGGTGCCGAGCAGGCAGTTATCACCCGTACGGCCATCTGGCGGATAGAAAATATTGTTACCAAAATAGTTCCGTTCACCGATTTTGGTATGTTCCAATCGGAACGTCGCAGCCGATTTGTGCATGTTGATCATGAACAATCCGTCCGACACCATCGTCTGCGTGCCGATTTCACACAGAAGCGGATTTTCCTGTTGTTGGTTTGTGCCGAAGTTTGAACCGGTCTGGACGACCTTGTTGAGCTTCCAGCCAATCGCCCGGATGTAATGCACGATCGCAGAACTATCCCCGAACAACAGGTTAAGCAGACGCGAATTGCTGCTTAGTTCCACCATCGACTGAAGCCAGTAATGAAAGCCGTAAAGCGTATAGGTTCGGTTTGGCTTTAAAAACAGGCTGACGATACGCGGCACAAATACAGCCGCCAGCAGCGATACAACAATCGCACCCACAAGCGTTACCGTTGTACCGATGGCGACAATACCGATCGTTTCCTGATAGTCGTCACTGACATTCTGCCAATAGCTATGGAACAACAGTGGAAATGGCGTGACGAGCGTAAACAGCCCGATGAGCTGCACCATTTCAAAAGCAACGCGTCGGGTCTTGGACAAGGTGATATTGCGGACTTTGCAATAGTCGGCATCGGTCTGCGTCGCAGGTGATCCATGCCAGTGCTCACCGTCAGGAATAGTCTGGCCGCGTTGAAGCGAAGAAGCGTGGCCAAGCTGGGATTCATTGCCAATCTTGGTGTCAATGTCCAACGTGGATCCGACACCAACGAAAGCATCATCTCCGATGGTAATCGACCCGGTGTGAATGTAGCCGCTCTCCGCACGGTAACCCAGAATATTGGATTCACGACGCAAAATTGAATTTTCGCCAATCGAAATCAGATCCGTGCATACCGGTATTGCCCGACATTCGATGGCAGTGTTGCGACCGAGCTTCGCTCCAAGCAGCCGCAGATAGAGACTATAAAGCGGGTTGCCGCGGAAAAGCACCACAGGTGCCGTCCGGATCAGCGTTTTGACCACCCAGAAGCGATAATATCGCAAGCCCCAGATCGGGAAACGTTCTTCTTTCCAGCGACCAATAAGCAGCCATTTTGCAAGGATCGCAAAACCCGTCATCCCGAAAAAGCTGGCGCCAGCCAAAACCACACAGCGGAAATAAAGCTGCAAAGGCTCATCGAGTTTGAGGTAGACCCAGTCAAGCCCCTTGTCGAAAAACAGCAAACCGACATAGCTGTAGATTGCATAAAATGCGAGCTGGGCTGCGCCGCACGTCCAATATGCAAAATTGGATGCCTTATGGGTGAGGCTTTGTTCAGTGACAGATGCCACCGATTGCTGTGGCAAATGTAAGTGTTTCGCAAGACCGGTGATTGACGGATGCAGATAAATATCCCGCATTGACGCCATCTCCCAGCCTTGCACGGTGCGCAGACGTGCACAGAAGCGTGCCATCAGCAAGGAATTGGCGCCAAGGTCATCAAAGAAATTATCTTCGACCGAAACCTCGTCGAGGTTCAGCACTTCCGCCAAGGCTTCAGCCATGAAACGCTGGTCGTCATTGGCTGGCGGAATAATGACGCGTTCGGCCGAAAGACGCACATTGGTTGGCTTTGGTAGCTGACGCAGATCAGCCTTGTTGGAAACCGTCATCGGAATTGCGTCGAGCTCTTCCAGATAGGTCGGGACCATGTAAGACGGAAGGCGGCGTTTGAGTTCGCGTGCAATGTCGGCGCGCTGGATGGGCGGCATTCCGGATTTAGGCGCATAATAGGCAACGAGTTCGACGCGGCCCGGCTCAATCTCCCACGTTGTCACAGCTGCCTGTGCCACCGAAGGATTGTCGAGAAGAACCGCTTCGATTTCGCCAAGCTCAATACGATAACCACGTATTTTCACCTGCGTATCGATACGACCACGATATTCGATTTCGCCTTGTGCATTGATACGTCCGAGATCGCCCGTACGGTAAATCCTTTTTGAAGGATTATTCGGCAGACCTATAAAGTCTGGAATGAACTTCTGATCCGTAAGGTCCTGCCTGTTGAGATAGCCCACCGCAAGACCAATGCCAGCAATGCCAATTTCACCGAGCTCATCGGGATCCGTCAGCTTTGCTTCTGTCGGATCGATAATGACGATCGAATAAGTCGGTAACGGCGCACCGATTGTTACCGGTTTATCAGGCGTCAGCACCCCCATGGTGGCGGTAACGGTTGCTTCAGTCGGACCATAGGTATTCAGAAGCAAGCGCCCGGGTTTTGTCCAGCGGGTCACCAGATTGAGTGGACATGCCTCGCCGCCAACCATGAGCAGACGTAACTTGGGAACGTCACTTTCAATAGACGACAGCAATGTCGGGCTGCACGCCATGCAATTGATGTCGTTTGTGCGCAGAAAATCGGCCAGTTCTTCGCCAACCAGCGTCAAGGGACCAGGCGCGGGGATGACGGTAGCGCCCGCCACGAAGGGAACCCAGTATTCCTCGGCCGAGAAATCGAAAGCAATCGTCATGCCGTGATAGACACGGTCACTGGGTTTGTACCCATATGAAACGGCTGCCACACGCAGAAAGTTGCAGAAGCTTTGATGACGAATGGCAACGCCTTTTGGTCGCCCGGTCGTACCCGACGTATAAAGAATGTAGCAAATCTCGTCAGGGTTAGCCGCTCTTGCAGCAATATCCAATCGAGCATTGGAATGCTGAGATATTTCCGCAGAACAGGCATCGATCAATATATGGGGAACAGGCATTTGTTCCACGCGTGCCGAATAGGCACGAAGGGAAATCACAAGTTTGACACCGGCATCATCAATGATAAGTGCCATACGGTCTTCTGGAAAAGCGGTAGCGAGCGGCACATATGCAGCACCCGCCTTCATCACCGCCAGAAGGGTGATGTAAGTCTCAGCAGAGCGGTCAAGCAACAGGCCGATGCGATCGCCGGGCTTCACGCCATGCTCGATCAACAGCCGCGCGAATTGATTAGCACGCTCATCAAGTTCCTTGTAAGTCCAGGACCGCCCATCGGAAATAACTGCGACAGAGCCTGCAAACTTCTCTGCGAGTTTTTCAAAAAAGATATCAAGCCGCTCGCCGGGTTCGCCTGCCTGCGCAAAGTCTGCGCCGAGCAGAATTTGCTGATGTGGCGCAGAAGTGCTCGAAGCCTGAGGCGGCATACCCACATGCCGTTCGCTTGCGTCACTTTCATCATTTGTGGATGGAATTTTATCCAATCCAGCACCATCAATACCGTGGCTCATTTTAAATACTCACTGACCAAAGGTCGCGCATCGCCGGGCATTTGTACGCGTTAGGCGAGACACCTGAATATGATCAGGTATTGTCTATCGTCGGACTGTGCACAGCGGCTCATCTGACCGCTTCTGGCGTAGGCAACTACGCAATATAATCAAAATAAGAAAGTGACATTCTCTTGACTAAAAATATTGTTTTTTAAGTGTTGCAGATTGGCGCTGGTATTGCTCATTGTTTATACACAAACGCAATACACCACAGTAATCATTCATTGCAGATGCCCGCAAACAGGCGTCTTTTGCCCCTTCGTTCTGACACATTGCATATCGCCATATGCAGCAACCGAGCGTATCCGGGGCTCATCAAAAATGCGTCAATCACAAGGACCGCTGGCGAGATGCCATCCCGCCCCCCCTTTGTTGCCCGTGGTACAAGCCCTTAGAGCGCGTTTGATCTGATTGAATCAGCTCGGCGCTCTAAAACCTCATTATTTAAAGCATAATCTTATCGATCCTCGTTTCACTCCGGTCGGATTATGCTCTATCTCTTTGTTTTTTCGCATTACCCGGCGCAAAACCGCTTCGCACTTTTGCTGGAAATGCTCTAGTGTCGACGCGTGGAGATCACCCCTTTTAACAAATGCAGCACTTGGCCAAAAAAATACTGGAAGAAGCAGGCTGGGGATTCCCGGCATCCGTCGTTCTTCATCTGACTTTGGCGCTATTGCTGATCTATCGTGTCCCTGAGTTGTCGCCCCCGGCTCCGGATCAAAGCGTCAATGTGGAACTGGTTCCTCCGAAACCAAACGCGCCACCATCAGATGGCAAGTCGAATACGGATACCAAGCGGTCGCCTCAGGCTTTCGAATCTGCTTCGGCGGAAAAAGAACAGCCAGCCCCCGCAGACCACGCTCAACCGGTAATGAATAAGGTCGAACCACAGAAAACAGAAACTCACAATCCCATTTCGAAAGAGGAGAATAAAACTCTCCAGAAACCCGATAATAGTGCGCCGTCTGTCACTGAATTGAGCACCGACACCGAAGGCCTGCCCGCCGTGCCAAAAATGACTGCTCCAGCGCCGCAAAATCCAACCGTTACACCTGACAAGCCCACGGAAGTGAAGGTCAAACTCACTTCTGCGCAGCAAATCTATTCAAAGGATACGCTCTCAGATCCTCGCGTAAAACAAGCGATCGGCAAACTCCCTCCACGAGATCGGATCGTTCAGATTTGCGGGATCGAGGCGCTGGAACAGGTTCGCCACCAAAGACCTGGTACTTTTCCAGACATGCTTGCTCCCAGTGCGGGTGTTGTTTCAGAAACCAGCTTCACGATCCACGACGGAGCTTTTCGCAGTCGGGCGAAGTGGTATTCGATCGATTTCAAATGTCAGGTCGACAGCAAAGCGATGAAGATAACTGATTTCAGCTATTCTATTGGCAAGGCTATCCCTGAAGCGCAGTGGAATTCGAGGCAGCTGCCAAGAGATTAGAGCATGTCTCCCGAAGGTGGGGCAACGCCCAATCTCGGTGAAAAACTGTTCCGTCCTGAAACAATTATTAGCATGCTACCATTTCAACTTTCATCATGTGCCGAAATAAACATCTATTAACGTCATAATTTGTAGCATTTGATTCCAATCAATGCTGCTGATGTCTAATCTCCGCATACCCTTGGCTATTCCTATTTTATTGGGGGCTAAGGCAAATGAAACTGATCTGGAAAGCGGGAGTTGCGGGCGCTGGCGCGCTGGCAGCAGCATGGCTCTTTGCGCTTTCGACACCCTATTGGCTGACACCCGTGCGGGAAAACACCGTTGATGTCAGCGACAAAAAGCTAATCGCCAAAGGAGAATATGTAGCCTATGCAGGCGACTGCGCGGCCTGTCATACGGCTCCCGGCGGCAAGGCCTTTGCTGGCGGTTTGGGGATGCAAACGCCGCTTGGCACGATTTACTCCACCAACATTACGCCCGACACGGAAACGGGTATTGGCAATTATAGCTACAGCGACTTTGAACGCGCCGTGCGACAGGGTGTGCGCAAGGATAACGTGCACCTTTATCCGGCTATGCCTTTCGTTTCTTATACCGTGGTCAGTGATGACGATATCGAAGCGCTTTACGCGTTCTTCATGTCGAAAGTCGATGCCGTAAAGCAGGAAAACCAGCCAAGCACGTTGCCGTGGCCGACGAATATGCGCTGGCCACTTGCTTATTGGCAGCTGCTTTTCGGAAATTCCCGCGCATTCGAAATCGCAGCCGATACAGACCCGGTCATTGCACGCGGTGCCTATCTTGTGGAGGGCCTTGGTCACTGCGGCGCCTGTCATACGCCGCGTGGATTGGCCTATGAGGAAAAAGCCGTAAAGAACGATCCAAAAGGCAGCTTCCTTTCCGGGTCAGTGCTTGAAGGCTGGTATGCGAAGAACTTACGCGATCAGGATACAGGCCTTTCGACTTGGGCCGAAGACGAGATCGTTACCTTCCTCAAAACCGGGCGTACAGATCGGACAGCTGCATTTGGCTCTATGGCTGATGTCGTTCAACACTCAACCCAGCATCTTGAGGAAGAAGATTTACGCTCGATCGCGCGTTATTTGAAATCACTGCCACCCAGTGAGGGTCGCGAGCGACAGTGGAAGCCAAAGGAAGATGTCACAACGGCTGCGCTCAAAGCCGGTGATTTCAGTGCGCCGGGCGCCATGTCCTATGTCGAGCAATGTTCTGTCTGCCACCGTATGGACGGCAAAGGCGCTCCGCGCATTTATCCCGCACTTGCAGACAACTCCATCGTATTCGCCGATGATCCAAGCTCGCTCATTCAGGTTACACTGACGGGTGGCCGAACGCCTGAAACCCCTGAGGATAAAATGGCTTTCACAATGCCGGGTTTCGCCAGTCTTCCCAACTGGCAGGTGGCTGAAATCCTCAATTTCATCCGAAATGGCTGGGGCAATCATGGCGATGTCATAACAGAGCAGGATATCGCGCGAATGCGGCGTGAAATCGCCCATAAACCTGTTCACTATGTTCCGGAGAACAAGCAATGAAAACCACCACGATTGTCGTTCTCGGTGCGGGATTTGCAGTGGCAGTAACAGGCGGCGCCTTCGTCTTCAACCATTTGCGACCGGTCTTGGACGCGCCGGCACCCGTGACCTATGCAGTGCTGGACAAAGACAAGAAGCAGGTTGGCACCTATGTTGTTCCACCAGACCGCGACATCCTGAAAGAACCCAATGCTTCTGACATCATGCAGGGAAAGCGACTGCTTAACGAAACAGCCCGCCTTCTTCCTGATAATGTCGGCAATGGATTGAACTGTAGTTCCTGCCATATAGGACAGGGCAAGGTGGATAATGTCGCCTCTTACATCAACACCAGCAATTTCTATCCTGCTGTTATGCCGCGTGCTGGCAAAGAAGTTGATCTGGTCATGCGCATCAATGGCTGCTTCCAACGTTCAATGAACGGCAAGCCTCTGCCACCGAAGGGGCCAGACATGACCGCGATGGTTGCCTACATGGACTGGCTCGGGCAAGGCGTGACCAAGGGAACCAAAGTAGCAGTCCGAAATGCTGGGCCTATCGATGACAGTCTCGTTCCAGATCCCACCAACGGAGCAAAGATCTACGCAGCGCAATGTTCGACCTGCCACGGCGCAGACGGAGAGGGCATGAAGGACATGGCTGGCGATTACATTTTCCCACCACTTTGGGGTGACGAAAGCTTCAACATCGGCGCGGGACTCGCCCGTACCTATAAGGCAGCACAGTTCGTAAAATATGCGATGCCGCCTGCACAGAACCACAACCTGCCCATAGGTCAGGGCGGCATCTTGACCGATCAGGAAGCCATCGATGTGTCGGAATATTTCACCCACATGCCACGACCGGATTTTGCCGGAAAGGTGAAGGATTGGCCAAACAGCAAGAAGCCGAAAGACGCCCGATATTGAGGGCATGAGAAAACAATAACGCTCTGAACCGATATACGGCCAGAGCGTCTATTTAGAGCGCATCCCGAAAAATGTGAAACGGTTTTCGGACAAAGATGCGCGTTAAAACTAATATTTAGAGCGCATTTCGATCTGATCCAATCAGATCGAAATGCGCTCTAAGAGACTGCACTGTCGCAGAAACACCGATGTCTCCGGGTCAGCCAATGGCCGACAGGCGCTCACGATATTTATCGACAATGACTGCGAGAATAATTACAAATCCCGTAATCATCTGACGCATGAAGTCGCTAAGACCAAGCAAAACGAGACCATTGGCGAGCACGCCGATAATCACCGCTCCAAGAAGCGTTCCCAGAATGGAGCCTCTGCCGCCCGTCAGACTGACACCACCAATGATAACTGCGGCGATGGCGTTCAGTTCAAAACCGATACCAATGATCGGGCTCGCGACATTCAGGCGCGCCATATAGATGATTGCACCAATCCCAACGGCCGCGCCAGCAATCGTGAAAGCAGCAATTTTGTACCAAAACACCGGATGTCCGGCCAGCCGCACGGCTTCCTCATTGTTGCCAATACCATACAGAAGACGGCCGAAAACAGTCCGATTAAGTACAAACCAGCTTATAGCCACCATCGCCAAAGCGACGAGAAAGGCCAGCGGTATTCCGAACAGAGTCTGCGAACCAAACGCATTGAACGCTGGCGGAAAGGAATAGATCGCGCGTGCGTCAGTCACCTGCAGTGCCGCACCCCGCGCGATGTTCAGCATACCCAATGTCACGATGAAAGACGGCAACCCCCAATAGGCGCTTATGAAGCCGTTAAGAAACCCGCAAGCAATGCCCACAGCGATGGACGCGAGTGTGGCAAGAGCAACGGCTTCGACAACGCCAAGTCCTGGCAGGTTCATCACCGTTCCACCAACCACGGCACACAGGGCCAGAAGCGATCCCACCGACAGATCAATACCGCCGATCAATATGACAAAGGTCATACCTATCGCCAGAATAAGATTGATGGTCACCTGGGTGAGAATGTTGGTGATGTTATTGAACGACAGGAAATGCTGCGTGGTAAGTGAGAACACTACGATGAGCAATAAAAGCGCGAGGGCAATGCCAGAATCGCGCAAAAGATTTGCGAACCGGATAGAAGAAGAGCGGTTCGGAGCGACATTAGCCATGGGCTGCCATTCCTTGTTCTGAAGCATGCAATTGAGATTTTGAGGTCTTGTAAGCGAGATTGAGAACCCGCTCTTCCGAAAACTCTCCGCGTTTCAATTCCCCGGTAATCGTGTGATTGGCCATCACGAGGATACGATCTGACAGAGCCATGAGTTCCGGCAATTCAGACGAAACAACAAGCAGCCCCTTTCCCTCAGCAGCAAAAGAACGAAGCAGCGAGTATATTTCTGCTTTGGCTCCAACATCGACACCACGCGTGGGTTCATCAAGCAAGAGAATAGAGGGCGAGCGAGCAAGCCATTTGGCCAGGACAACTTTTTGCTGATTACCGCCTGACAATGTCGCAACGCGATCACCAAGAGCTCCGAATTTCAGTTTCAGATCGGAAGCTTTTTCTTTTGCCAGTTGTAACTCCGATTGGCGATCCAGAACGCCAAACCGGGAGACGGCTTTCATATCGGCGAGGCTGATATTTGCTGCAATCGGCATTTCGAGGATCAGGCCCTCGTCTTTGCGATCCTCCGTTACGAAGGCTATTCCCGCTTCAATTGCTTCGGCTGGAGAATGGAGCTGCGTTTTCACATCTTCGATGAAGACATCGCCTGAAAGCGCTTTATCAATCCCGAAGATCGCGCGCAGCAATTCGGTACGGCCCGCGCCGATAAGCCCACCAATACCGAGAATTTCCCCCTTGTGCAGGGCGAAGCTCACGCCATCTGGATTGGGAGATTTCGCATGTCTTAGTCTATCCACGCGCAACAGCACTTCTGCCGTCGCGGCCGAAGGAACTTTTGCATGCATGGGATCGACCAGACTACGCCCAACCATACCTTGGATGAGATCATCGCTGTTGGTTTCGCTGATCGGCTTCGTAAACACAGTCTTGCCGTTGCGCATGACTGTAACTTGCTGACAATGATCAAATATTTCGTCCAGATGATGCGAAACGAAGACGATAGCCACACCACGTGCTTTCAACAGATCGAGCAGCTCGAAAAGGCGGCGTGCTTCATGTGCGGTCAATGTCGCGGTCGGTTCATCAAGGATCAGGATACGACTGTCGCTCATCAATGCCCGAGCAATTTCAACGAGCTGACGATGTGCAATACCCAGACGCTCGACCGGTGTCGCTACATCCACTTCACCAAGGCCGATTGTATCAAGGGCAGCGCGTGCTTTTTGCTTTAAGGCTGTGCGGTCGAGGATTCCGAGAGCATTTCTTGGTAGATTTTCGAAGCAGATATTCTCCGCGACAGACATATAAGGAAGCTGACTGAATTCCTGGTGAACAACCTGAACGCCTGCCAGCTTTGCCTCGCGTGGAGAGGCTGGCTCATAGGATTGGCCATCCAGCGCCATAGTGCCGTCATCGCGCCTGATAATGCCGCTCATTATCTTGATAAGTGTCGATTTACCCGCACCATTTTCACCGACAAGTCCGTGAATTTCACCAGGTATCAGTTCAAGATCGACACCGTCCAAGGCAATAACACCGCCGAAGCGTTTCCGAATTCCTTTGAGTGAAAGGATCGGGGCAGATTGCGCGTCAGCGCTGGTCTCGCCCATAGCTTTTCTCCGGTTGAATGGTAGTGGCTCCACGCGTATGAAGCCACCACTCGACTGAGATTACTTCAGCTTATCAGCCGTGATCAGCTCCAGATCGGTTTTCACCCAACCTGTAAGCGGTGCGCCACCCGCAACCACTTCAAGTGCCTTATCGATACCCATAGCAGCCATCTGCGATCCGAACTGGTCAACCGTAGCCAGAACCTTTCCGGCTTTAATTTCTGGCTGTATCGCAGGCAAATTGTCGAAACCCACGACCTTGATATCGTTCCGCTTGGCCGCGTCGAGTGCTTTAACAACGCCAAGTGCCATCGAGTCATTTGCTGCCATTACGCCCTGGATATCAGGATGCGCGGTCAGCATATTCGTGAATACCGAATTGGCTTCCTCGGTTTCCCAGTGAGCCGTACGAGAGTCGAGTACGTCCAGACCGCCCTCTTTTGCAGCATCGTCGAAACCAAGTTTGCGCTGCACAGCATTATCGGCGCCGGGATTTCCCTCAAGCATCACAACCTTGCCGCCTTTGCCGATCGCCTTGGCAAGTTCGCCACCGGACATTTTTGCACCAGCACGATTATCCGGGCCGACAAACGCCAGCTCAAGCCCCGCGTCTTTCTTGGCCTGTGCATCGAGCTCCACGTCGATGTTCACAACCACAATACCCGCATCAACCGCGCGTTTGAGCGGCGGAACCAAAGCGCGTGAATCTGCCGGAGCGATGACGATGGCATTCACACCCTGTGTGATGAAATTTTCGACAGCATTGATTTGGGTTTCAATGTCCGTTTCGGACTGCATACCCACAGCCTTCAGCTCGTAGGTGCCTTTTTCCTTATTGTGGGCCTGTGCACCTTCGAGCATGTTCTTGAAAAACTCGTTGGCGAGTGATTTCATCACAAGACCGACGACAGGTTTATCGGCAGCATAACTGGCTACCGGAGCTACGATCAATCCACTCACCACAGTCGCTGCGGCAACAAAAGCTTTAAAGCGCATTCTTTCCTCCCCGTCCGTCGCTTTTCGTCTTGGACAAGACCTGCGACGATGTTGACGATTGGCCCAATAATTGTCTCGCGAGCAGCCTGCCCGGGAAACATCTCTCCTACCCAATGGTCGACATGTTTGTAACATGACGTCCATACGCTCAATCAAAAACAGAATAGAATTTTCGAGTCAATATGAAACGGTTCATTGATAACAATCGTGATTTCGTCGCACCACCTCCCAATTTTGTTGACTTCACTGAGGCAATGGTCAGTTTTCCCTGCCACATCACGGCACCTGAACTGCTGGACAAGACAATTATCAGTTGTTACGTTTTGCAGATGAACCGTTTCATTTTTAGAATGTAACATTATTCCGAAAGGGACGGCTCGGTCTTTGGGAGAAGAGGAGGAGTTTTCAATGAAACGATTACTAGCCGCCATTTGTATCGCAGCGAGCACTTTACTCATGCTACCGGCACAGGCCGCCACTGAAAAAATGATCATTGATACCGATTTCAGCACAATTGGTGACGATGGTCAGGTCCTGATCATGGCTGCACAGCTCTACAAGCAAGGCACCATCGATCTTCTGGGCGTCACTGTTGTCACCGGAAATAACTGGCTGAAGCAGGAAGTGGCCGATGCGCTTCGCGCTGTGGAACGCCTGGGTATCGAGGATAAAGTTGGTGTCTATGCGGGAGCCAACCTACCATTGGTACATGATCCCCGCAGCTTTGAAAGCGAGCGAGCACTGTTCGGTTTTGGCGAAAGCTACAAGACAGCTTTTCATCGTCCTGAACCAGCCGAAAAAGACTTGATCGCTCCGCCAGATGGCTTTGCAAAAAAGGCAAAACTCGAAAAAGAAGACGCAGTCGATTTTATAGTCAATACGATCAAAGCCAACCCGAATGAAGTAACGCTTCTGGTTATTGGTCCTGCCACGAATATCGCTCTGGCCATTCGCAAGAACCCGGAGATTGTGCCGCTTATCAAGCGCATCGTGTATATGGCGGGCGCTGTCGATGTGAAAGGCAACACGACACCAGCGGCCGAAATGAATGTCTGGGTTGATCCGGAAGCCACACGTATCGTTATGCGCGCACCAATCGAACAGGCTATGATTCCGCTGGATGTCACAGACATTACACAGCTTGATAAAGAGACATTTGATCGGGTAACCGCAGGTGACGGCCCAGTTCAGAAGCTTTTTGCAGATAGCTGGATGGCGGAGACCTTTGCAAAGGATCCGAAAGCCGGCGCAAGCGTCTTTGATACACTCGCTCTCGCCTATGCAATCGACCCGAGCTACGCAACGAAAGTGGACGATCTTTATATGGACGTCGATATCGCTTTTGGCCCGGGTTATGGGCGTACTCTTGGCTATTGGCAGGAACAGCCGACGCCGCTATTGCAAAAGATGAAAGTAGTCAAAGAGTTCGATAAAAAACGCTTCTTTGATCTCTATGTGGATTTGATGCAGCGTCCAGTACCAATCAAGTTCGACAAATAGAACTTAGAGCGGCTCCAGTTAAGACTTAATCATTGGAACCGCTCTATCGACTTTTTTACGCATTATCCAACGCAAAACCGCTTCGCACTTTTGCTGGAAATGCTTTAATTCCTTGCCTCTCTCGATTTATGGGGAGGCAAGAAAGCAATTTGCAGGACAGGCATTCATGGCGACGATAAAGGATGTTGCGAAACGGGCTGGCGTATCGGTTGGCACGGTTTCGCGCGTGTTGAGCAACAATCCTTCCGTCACACCTAAAATGCGTGAAGCGGTCGACAAGGCAGTCTCTGCGCTTGGATACCGGCCGAACAATCTTGCGCGCGGATTGCGGCGACACCGCACCAATATGATCGCGCTTGTCTTGCCCGATATAACCAATCCGTATTTCTCTGAGCTGGCTCAGCGCATTGAGGCTGCGGCCTATAGCTATGGGCATCTTGTCGTTTTGGCAGATACACATGGCGACCCGGCGCGGGAAGAACAACAGATACTCGGGCTGCGAGCGCATCTGCCCGCTGGTTTTCTGATTATTCCCGTCAATGCCCACTCTCCGAGTTCATTGACTGGTTCAATACGAACAATTGCTCTTGATCGTCCCTATGGCAATCACCCGCTCGTTACGGTCGATCATTATGCAGGTGGAGAGCTGGCAGCACGTCACCTGCTCGGACTGGGACACCGAAAGATTAGTTATATTTCGGGTCCATCCAATCTCACGATCTCTGCTGAACGGCGGAAGGGATTTCTGGATTATTGCCAACGTGCCATCCAATCTGGAGAGGCAGTGATGCCTATGCCCGAATTGCTGGAAGCTGGCTTTGACTATAATTCAGGCGAGGCATTGGCTGCGCAACTCTTTATGCGCAAACGTGATGAGCTACCGACAGCTATCGCAGCCTCCAGTGATCAGCAGGCAATTGGTATCATGCGTGGGGCGTCTGATTACGGCATCTCCATTCCCCGCGATGTTTCCATCATTGGCTTCGACGATATTCCGCTGGCTCGCCTTACCACACCACGCCTTTCGACAATTGTGCAGCCTGTTAAAGCAATAGCTGAGAATGCCGTCGCCGCACTTCTGGGAACAGATGCACCGCAACGCTCAATTTTGCTTACACCCACAATCAAGTTGCGCGAAACCACGATCAAACTCTAGAGCATTTCCAGCAAAAGTGCGAAGCGGTTTTGCGTCGGATAATGCGAAAAAACAAAGAGATAGAGCATTTCCAATGATTCAAGAAAAACGGGAAATGCTCTAGAGTCCGGGGGGAACGCTTTAGTTATGGGACTCTCTCTTTATGATACGAACTCCGCCTGAGTTTGAGGAAGTGTCGTCTGGTTGGTCGTTCCTCGGCACAACGATAAGCCGTTTATCGGAACGATTGTCAGGTCTGGAATAATCAGTGCGCTGCTCCGGTCTTGAGCGGGTTCTCTCGCGGTCCGGCCTGTCGCGGTACTGTCTGTCGCGGTATGATCTATCACGGTAGTAACGATCATCTCGATAATACCTTGAGTTATACCTCGGTCCGCTGCGGTAAATAATGTCTGGTCCAGAATAGAAATCACCATATGCAGGACCATAGTTGCGATAACCATCGTAGGAATACGACTCGCTCACGCATCCAGACAGAGAAAATGACAGCAAGGCGATCACGCCCATAGACGTAAATGCTTTGAAATTGATCATGATCTTTCTGCCTTCTTTGCTGAATGTTATCTAGTTACAATCCTCTTTCTGATGAAGGAGGGCAAGTCACGAAATTCTATCCGTATGTTACTGTCCGAGATATAAGGCAGCTTGATCAAGCTTTCAGTCTCTGTGATCGCACCTGCTGAGAACATCGGCAATCCCCCGACAATGGTAAGCGTAGTGTGGATTTCACAAAAGAAAGGCGCCCTTTATCGGAAGAGCCCGCCTTTCTTTTGCGCAAAACCCGAACCGTCAGAGGTCAACCGGCTTTCCGGAGTCTTCTTCTTCAAGAGTCACCGCCACATCGGCATTGGCTGATAGCCTGACCTTATCGTCACTCTCTATGTCAGCCACGAAGCCAAGTTCGATGTAATGATGATGATTTCGATGGGCTTCCGAATTATCCTTTTTCTTCAGCTTGATGCGATTCCCCTCAAGACGATCAACCGTTCCAACATGAACGCCATCTGCTCCGATTACTTCCATATTCTCGTGGATTCTGTGCTGCATTGTCATTTCCTCCTTGGAACCGATCCGGTGCAGGGAGTCAGATAGCGCGTAGATGTGCAGAGACTATCCCCGGATCGAATTAAAGATTGCGCGTTAAAATAAATATTTAGAGCGCCGATCTGATCCAATCAGATCGAAACGCACTCTAAGACCACAACGCGACGAGGTTGCAAAAGCTCCGGCGATTTCCTAGACCTAGGGCTGAACCATACCATCGTGGTGAGCAATTCAGTCTGGGGACATGACGACTCATTTTCGAAATACGCTGCTTTCACTCGTTATCTCGAATAACCAGTCGGCCTTTCCTCTAATGATGGACGCCAAGTCGGACGATGCCATTGGGTTGCTGCGCGCTTAGCCCCGCAGCGACCCTCAAATTCCAGTCACACTGAATACGAAAAGTCCTGCCGGGCAACCGGTAGTGCCAACGTTTGGGATTTATTATGGCTATCTGGACTGAATTGGCGCGCGCAAGCAACGATGCTGGCGATGAAATCCTCCTGCGCCAAAGAGACGATATTTTCGAGATCCGATATAATGGTCTGGAACTCATGTCGAATATCAACTTCCAATCTGAGACCGTTCTGGCGGAACGATCATTGAGACTGCTCAGCCGTGCCCCGAAGAGAGTCCTGATTGGCGGACTCGGTATGGGCTTCACGCTCCGGGCTGCTCTGGATTACCTCCCGATTGATACCGAGGTTACGGTCTGTGAGCTCGTGCCTGAAATAGTGGAATGGAATCGCTCTCGTATTGGCCACTTGACTGGTTTCCCACTTCATGACCGCCGCGTGAAAATTCGGATCGGCGATGTAATGGATACCCTCAGTCAGAACCAGGCGACATATGATCTGATTTTGATGGATACCGATAATGGTCCTGATTGTCTGATCCGAAGCACGAATGATGCAATTTATGCGGATCACGGTCTGACTGTGGTAGAAAACGCACTCACATTTAATGGTATAGCGAGTTTCTGGTCTGCAACTGCATCACCCGAATTTGAAAAGACACTTGATACCCTGGGATGGGAGTGGAGCCGTCAGGATATCTGCCTGATTGGCGGAAGAGCCGATGCCTTCCATTACATCTACTTCGTCAATCAGACCCAGACCTCCAAAAAACTCGGCTCACTAATCAAAGCAGCAGGAGAGCTCAATCAGTTGGCCAGTGTTTAACCAATTCAATCCGGGAGACGGTCTCAAGATCGCCTCCCAAGTTCACTTCTCCAAAGAAAATATCGTGCGATCGCCACGGTCGCATTCTCCCATGCTCATAGATACTGGCGATCTGCATGGAATGCGGATAAACGCACCTTGATAATTATGAGTATGAGGGGTCTATGTCTTACTTCCCGAAATGGCGTCTTACCAATAACAGCACAGTGCTGCCCGATGAGAGGCTTCCAGCGGCAGCGGCTGTGCCGATGGGTATCCAGCATCTCCTGGCAATGTCCGGCTCGACAATCGTCGCTCCCTTGCTTATGGGGTTTGATCCGAATGTTGCGGTGTTCTTCTCAGGCATCGGCACATTGTTGTTCTTCCTGATGACCGGCGGTCGCGTACCGAGCTATCTCGGCTCGTCTTTCGCTTTCATTGCCGTCGTCATTGCCGTCACCGGCTATTCCGGAAGCGGTCCCAATCCCAATATCGGTCTGGCACTTGGCGGCATCATTGCTTGTGGCGCACTTTATGCTGCCATCGGTCTAGTGGTGATGACGATCGGCACAGGCTGGGTTGAGAAACTCATGCCACCTGCCGTCACCGGTGCAATCGGCGTTGCCATCGGCCTGAACCTTGCCCCTGTGGCAGTTGGTCAGCTCAAGGGCACGGGCGCGCATATGACCATCGCAATGCTGACGGTCCTCTGCATGGCGATGATTTCGGCCTATGGTCCGCTCGCTACCAAACGCATTGCGGTGCTGCTGGCACTTCTGTTTGGTTATTGCCTTGTGCTGATTTTCGGCAATGGCCTCGGCATGGTCCCTGGCATCGATTTTGCAGCGGTCGGTGCCGCTCCCTGGTTTGGTTTGCCCGCTTTTGCAAAACCCGTTTTCACCTGGCCCGCTATCACACTGATTGCCCCTGTTGCGATTGTTCTCGTTGCTGAAAACCTCGGGCATATCAAAGCGCTTGGCTCGATTACAGGTCAGAATATGGACCGCTATATCGGTCGTGGCTTTCTGGGCGATGGTCTTGCAACCATGATTTCCGGTTCTGGCGGCGGCACCGGCGTTACCACTTATGCAGAAAATATCGGTGTCATGGCCATGACCAAGGTCTATTCGACCCTGATCTTCGTGATAGCTGCCATAGTCGCCATTGCGCTCGGCATGTCACCGAAGTTTGGAGCAATCTTGCAGACCATCCCGGCACCCGTTCTTGCAGGTCTTGCTGTATCGGTCTTCGGGCTTATTGCTTCAGCAATGGCGCGTATATGGGTGGTGAATAAAGTCAATTTCGCCGATCCGCGCAATCTCTTTACAGTGGGCGTAGCACTGATTTTTGGTGCTGGTGATTTTACTGTCAATATCGGTAATTTTGCGTTGGGCGGCATTGGCACATCCACCTTTGCAGCTCTGATAATCTATCAGCTGCTCAGCATCGGCCGTCCAAGCGGCGACGAAAAAAGCTAAGTAAAAATAGTGTCGCGCGGAACCTTTAAAGCTCTGCGCGACACTCCCCCGCCCATATCAAGCACCCGTTTTTATCAAGCGCGACGCGTACCTGACGAAACGATATCAAGATAAACGGCCAGCACCAGAATGCTGCCCTTGATGATCTGCTGCCAGAACGTATCGACACCCAGCATCGACATACCATTGTCGAGGCTCGACATGATCAGCGCGCCGACCAGCGCACCAATGACTGAACCCACACCACCACGCATTGATGTACCGCCGATAAAGCAGGACGCAATCGCATCCAGTTCACCGCCAAAGCCTGCAGATGGTGTCCCAGCCGCAAGACGCGCCGTTGTCGTCAGACCGGCAACCGCGGCCATCAAGCCCATCAGCGCAAACACCGCCATTTTGACGAAGTTCACATTGACGCCCGAAAAGCGCGTGGCTTCCAGGTTGGAACCAACCGCATAAATGTGTCGTCCGAAAACCGTCTGGCGCGAAATGACGGTGAAAACACCCAAAATGACCAGCAGCACCAGAACCGGAACCGGCACGCCCTGATAGCTGTTGAGGATCAGGATAAAACCAAGGATCAGGATGCCTGTGCCAAGAAGACGTGCGGTTTCCATCGCTGGTGAAAGGGTTTGCAAACTGTGCTTGCGCTTGCTGGCACGAGTTCTGAGCGTAATCAGAATAAGGACCGTAAAGAGTACCATGGCGCAGACATTGCCAAGCCAGCCGGGCAGATACCCTTGTCCGATATATTTGAACTCTGGCGAAATCGGCGCAATCGTCACGCCACCCATGATGCCCAGCACGATGCCGCGAAACACCAATTGGCCACCAAGCGTGACAATAAATGAGGGAATACCAAGATAGGCTGTCATCCAGCCGTTGAACCCGCCCAAGATCACGCCAAGAACCAGAACCGTACTGACTGTGGCCCATAGCGGCCAACCATAAACCACATCAAGCACCGCCGCGACGCCGCCAAGAAGCCCAAGCAATGCCCCGACGGACAGGTCTATTTCACCCGCGACAATGACAAACACCATCGCCGAAGCCAGCATGCCTGTAATCGCCATCTGACGCAGAAGGTTGGAGAAATTGCGGGCCGTCAGAAACTGCGACCGCCCCATTTCCGGATCATAAGTCATCACGGCGAAGAATGCCCAGATGAGGGCCACCACAATCAGCAGCGCCACGATCTTGTATTCTGCAAGGAATTTTCTGAGGCTTTTGCCTGTCAATGTCATGTCATGCACCGGTTAGATTAGTTGCAGATCAGTCTTCAAAGACTAGGCCGCATTGGTTGCAGGTTTGCCGATTGCGGCGGCAAGAACCTTCTCCTGGGTGAGATTTTCATTTGGGAAATCGCCGCGCAACTTGCCTTCACCAATCACGAGGACACGATCGCTGATGCCGAGTACCTCCGGCATTTCCGACGAAACCATCAAAATTGCCACGCCTTGTTTAGCGAGTGCGAATATCAGCTTATAAATCTCATATTTTGCACCGACATCAACACCACGCGTCGGCTCATCAAGTATGAGGACCTTGGGATCAGGCAACATCATTTTTGAAAGCACGGCTTTCTGCTGATTACCACCCGACAGCGAGGCTATCGCCAGCATTGGATCGGCAGTTTTCACTTTAAGCCGCAAAATCTCACGCTGAATGGTTGCAAGCTCCGACTCCTTATCGATCAGGCCGCGCAGCGAAAAGCGATCCAGCACCGAGATCGTCATATTATGGCCAACAGGCATGATTGGCAGGATACCGTCACGCTTGCGATCTTCCGGCACCATACAAATGCCCTGCCGCACAGCATCGCGCGGCGTGCGGATCTTGATTTCCTTGCCGTCAAGAAAGACCTGCCCTTCATGGGATCCCGGCCACACACCAAACAGGCTCGATACGAGTTCAGTGCGCCCGGCCCCAACAAGACCCGCAATGCCCAAAATCTCACCACGTCTCAACGCAAAGGAAACATTATCGACCACTTTGCGGTCGGGATTGGTGACATCCCAGCAACTCACATTGCGGGCTTCAAACATCACCTCGCCGATATCATGCGGCTCGCGCGGGAAGAGGTTCTTCATCTCGCGCCCCACCATCATGGTTATGATGTCAGGCGTGGTCAATTCAGCCATAGGCCTCGTCGCGATATGCGCGCCGTCACGAATGACAGTCACAGTGTCGGAGATTTCCGCCACTTCGTCGAGCTTGTGCGAGATATAAACGCAAGCCATGCCTTGCGCTTTGAAGTCTTTGATCAGGTCAAGCAGAACCCGCGTTTCGGATGCGGTCAGCGCTGAGGTTGGCTCATCAAGGATCAGCAGCTTGGCGTTTTTGTTGATCGCTTTTGCAATCTCGATCAGCTGCTGTTTGCCGCCGGAATAATGATAAACGGGCAATGCAACATTGATGTCGTGGATATTAAGGCGTGCAAGCAGCTCCGTTGCCCGCGCATTCATCTGATCGTAATCAATGAATCCGCCATTGGTGGGCTCAGAACCCAGAAAGATGTTTTCAGCCACGGACAGATGCGGCACCATCATCAGCTCCTGATGGATGATGACAATACCGGCAGCTTCCGTATCACGAATGCCGCTCGCTTTCAGTTCGTTGCCTTCCCAGAATATCTCGCCAGTCCATGTGCCATAGGGATAAACACCCGAAAGCACTTTCATCAGGGTGGACTTGCCTGCCCCGTTCTCGCCGCACAGTCCGACACATTCTCCCGCGCGCACTTTCAGGTAAATGCCATCCAGCGCCTTCACGCCGTTGAACTCCTTACCGATGTTTCGCATTTCCAAAAGATAATCGGACATAAACAACGACCTTGCAGTATCTACATAAGAAATTGGCCGACAACGCTGTCAAAGACAGTTCTGTCAAACTTGATGTGAGGCCAGAGGCCGGAAGCACAGGTTTCCAACATCCGGCCCCGCAATTTATACTCAATTACGCAGAAAGAGAGCTTATTTCCCTTCGATCTGCTCCTTGGTGTAGAAGCCATCGGTCACATAGATGTCGATATTGTCCTTGGTCACAGCCGTTGGCGTGAGCAGAAGCGTGTCGACTTCCTTCGAACCGTTGTCGATCTTGCCGTTGAATTCCGGCTTTTCGCCCTTCACCATCTGCACGGTGAGCTTGGCTGCTTCTTCGGCAATCAACTTGAGTGGCTTGTAAACTGTAACGGTCTGCGTGCCGTCGACCAGACGCTTCACAGCGGCAAGATCGCTATCCTGACCGGAAACAGCGGTCTTACCTGCAAGACCTTGTGCTGCGAGTGCCTGAATTGCACCACCAGCCGTGCCGTCATTGGAAGCAACGACTGCATCGATCTTGTTCTGTGCGGCAGTCAGCGCATTTTCCATGATCGAAAGCGCTTCAGTCGGGCTCCATTCCTTAACCCACTGCGAGCCAATAATCTTGACCTTACCGGAATCGACGGCTTCCTTCAGCGCCTTTTCCTGGCCAGCGCGCAGCAGCTTCGCATTGTTGTCGGTGGGCGAACCACCGAGCAGGTAATAATTGCCTTCCGGCTTTGCCTTAAGCACGGCTTCGGCCTGCATGAAACCAACGCGCTCATTATCGAACGAAATGTAAGCGTCGATATCGGCATTGAGGATCAGACGATCATAGGAAAGAACCTTGATACCTGAAGCCTTTGCATCGGCGACGACCGCATCAAATACCTTTGAATTCATTGGCACGATCACGATGGCATCGACGCCCTGCGAGATCAGGTTTTCGACCTGTTTGACTTGCTTTTCTTCGTTGCCGTCAGCCGACTGAACATTGACCTTGGCACCGAGCTTCTCTGCTGCCGCGATGAAATAATCGCGGTCGCGCGCCCAGCGCTCAACGCGCAGATCGTCAATGGAAAAACCGATAACCGGATTTTCCGGCGATGCAAAAGCTGGTGTTGCGCCCATGGCTCCAATGCCGAGAGCTGCTGCAACCAGCGCGCCTGTTAGAAAATTACGACGTTTCATGCACTGTTCCTCCAATCACCGCCGGCATTATGCCGGTTGATATAAATTCCTCGCCCCGAACGAACCCGCCCCCGGAGTCTGGCACGACAAAGCGGCTCCTGACGAAGCTGCTTGATTTCATATCTGGCTGATCCTCCCTGCGGCGCAATGCGCCAAGACCACTCCAGTGAGTCTTACCCTTGAAGGTGCAAGATCTCATCCTCGGATGCAATTGATACGTGAACAAAAATGAATAGCAAGCATTTTTTGATTTACGTACCTCATTTTTGATCCTATGTTCCGCTCCGAGGAGTGAAAATGAAACCCACCGTGCATGATATAGCCAGAACTGCGGGCGTTAGTCTCGCCACGGTTGACCGTGTGCTGAACGATCGTCCTGGTGTGAGAGCAAAGACCCGCGACCGTGTGACGAACGCCATGAACACGCTTGGCTATGTTCGCGATGTGGGTGCTGCCAATCTTGCGCGTGGCAGGCTTTATCAGTTCGATTTCATTTTGCCGGATAATGAAAACACCTTCATGCAGAGCCTTCGCGCAGAGCTTGAAGCGGCAACAGAACGCGGACTTTCAGAGCGTATTCTCATCAATCTCGTGCTTGTACCGGCATTTGATGAAGCAGCCCTTGTTAGAGCATTGGATGCAAGTGCAGAACGTAAACCCGATGGTGTCGCCTTTGTTGCGGTCGACACTGACCCGGTGCGCGACGCCTGCCTAAGACTTGCAGAACAGGGCGTTCATGCAGTTACGCTTGTTTCCGACCTCGGCAATTCATCCCGTGCACACTATGTCGGCATCGATAATGGTGCCGCTGGCCGCACTGCCGCACGCTTGTTAGGCCTTTTTGCCAGCGGCACCGATGGCGCCATTGCGGTTATCGCTGGCTCGCTGAAAGTGCGCGACCATCAGGAGCGTTTTGAAGGCTTCAAAAGCGCTATGGACGCCGACTTTTCCGGGCGGGAAATTCTACCTGTTCTGGAGGGCTTCGATGAAGGCGCGCGCGTTGAAAAGCTCGTGCTTGAACTCCTTGAAAAGCGTAAAGATCTCGCGGGAATTTATAGTTTAGGTGCAGGTAACAGCGGACTAATCCGGGCGCTCACGGCCTCCCGAAATGACAGCCGCCCCTTGGTCATCGCCCATGAACGTGACGATGTTACATCGCAGGCACTGAAAGACGGTCTCGTTCATGCGGTGCTTGCGCAAGACGCGGGCCATGAAATCCGCAGTGCCATCCGTGTTCTCAAAGCAACGGCGGATCGCCTCGCCATTGTGCCGGGACAGGAACACATCCGCATCGAAATCTTTCTCAAAGACAACCTGCCACAGCTCGACTGAGCCGCAGGCCAAACGACAATTCCACAGGAGCGATTATGTATCTCGGCCTTGATCTTGGAACATCCAGCGTAAAGGCGCTTCTGATCGACAGCGAACAGAAGTTGATTGGCTCTGCCCATGGTGAGCTTGATGTTTCACGCCCGCACCACGGCTGGAGCGAACAAGATCCTGCACAATGGATCAGCGCATGCGAAACAGCCATTGACGGCCTGCGCGCAGCGCATCCTAAAGAGTTTGCGGCCGTTGCGGGCATTGGCCTTTCCGGTCAGATGCATGGCGCGACTTTGCTCGACGAAAACGATCAGGTGCTTCGCCCCTGCATCCTGTGGAACGACACACGCAGCTATAAAGAAGCGGCAGAGCTTGATGCCGATCCGGCCTTCCGCGCGATCACCGGTAACATCGTTTTTCCGGGCTTTACCGCGCCTAAACTCGTCTGGATTGCGCGTATTGAACCAGATATTTTTGCCCGTACCCACAAGGTTCTTCTGCCAAAGGACTATCTGCGTCTCTGGCTGACCGGCGAATATGTATCCGACATGTCAGATTCAGCTGGCACAAGCTGGCTCGATACCGGCGCGCGCAAATGGTCGACTGAGCTTTTGTCAAAGACCGGGCTGACTGAAAACCATATGCCTAAGCTTGCCGAAGGCAGCGATGCAACTGGCACCTTGCGTGCCGAACTCACCGCCCGTTGGGGGCTTACAAATGCTCCAGTCGTAGCAGGTGGTGCAGGCGATAACGCAGCCTCTGCCTGTGGCATGGGAACGGTCCAGCCCGGCCATGCTTTCGTTTCACTCGGCACATCCGGCGTGTTGTTTGCCGCCAATGGTGCCTACCAGCCAAAGCCTGAAAGTGCCGTACACGCGTTCTGCCATGCACTTCCCCACACATGGCACCAGATGGGCGTCATCCTGTCTGCCGCGAGCGCGCTCGACTGGTTTTCCCACATCGTTGGCGCAACCCCGCATGCGCTCGATTCCGAGCTTGGCGACACACTCAAGGCACCCGGGAGCGTAACATTCCTGCCTTATCTTTCTGGTGAACGCACGCCTTACAATGACGCAAAAATTCGCGGTGTCTTCAGCGGCCTTGAACATGAAACCGACCGCAAGGCGATGACGCAGGCAGTCCTTGAAGGCGTAGCCTTTGCCATCCGCGACAATCTCGTGGCACTGCAATCAGCTGGCACAGAGATCAAATCACTCATTGCTGTGGGTGGCGGCTCTCGTTCTGCCTATTGGCTGAAATCAATCGCTACCGCATTGAATGTTCCGGTTTCACTTCCCGAAGAAGGCGACTTCGGTGCTGCATTCGGTGCCGCGCGCCTAGGCCTGATTGTCGCCAGCGGCGCCGATCCTTTTGCGATCTGCAAACCGCCGCGCACAGCCCGCACGATTGAACCCGAACAGTCGCTGATCTCGTCTTACAACGAAGCTTATCAGCGCTACCACGCACTTTATCCCGCGCTGCGTCCACTCGCTTAACAAGCAAGAGCACAGCGTCACCAGCATCAACATCGGAGGAGCATGATGAGCACCGGATTTTTCGGCGACATCCAGAAAATACGTTACGAAGGACCAGACAGCGACAATCCGCTGGCATTCCGTCATTACAATCCGGACGAGATTGTCCTTGGCAAACGTCTGGAAGACCACCTGCGCTTTGCGGTCGCCTATTGGCATACATTTGCATGGGAGGGTGGCGATCCTTTTGGCGGCCGTACCTTTGACCGCCCCTGGTACAAGGACGGCCTCGAAGCTGCAAAGCTGAAGGCCGATGTGGCCTTTGAATTCTTCTCGCTTCTCGGCGCACCTTTCTATTGCTTCCACGATGCAGACGTCCGCCCGGAAGGTAATAACTTCGCTGAAAATACCAGAAACCTCGAAGCCATCATCGATGTTTTTGAGCAGAAGCAGGCCGAAACCGGCATCAAGCTTCTGTGGGGCACAGCCAATCTCTTTTCGCATCGCCGCTATATGTCTGGTGCTGCAACCAATCCTGATCCGGAAGTGTTCGCTTTTGCAGCAGCCACAGTCAAAACCTGTCTCGATGCAACCAAGCGTCTTGGCGGTGACAATTACGTGCTTTGGGGTGGTCGTGAAGGTTATGAAACCCTTCTCAACACCGACCTCAACCGCGAGCTCGACAATATGGGCCGCTTCCTCAACCTCGTGGTCGAATACAAGCACAAGATCGGCTTCAAGGGCACGATCCTGATTGAGCCAAAGCCACAGGAACCGACCAAGCATCAGTATGATTATGATGTCGCAACGGTTTACGGTTTCCTCAAGCGCTATGGCCTCGAAAACGAGGTGAAGGTCAATATCGAACAGGGCCATGCAATTCTTGCCGGTCATTCGTTCGAGCATGAGCTGGCACTGGCCCGCAGCCTCGGCATTCTCGGTTCCATCGACATGAACCGTAACGATTATCAGTCGGGCTGGGATACAGATCAGTTCCCGAACAATGTGCCGGAAATGGCGCTCGCCTATTATCAGGTGCTGCTTGACGGCGGCTTCAAGAATGGCGGCACTAATTTCGATGCCAAGCTGCGTCGTCAGTCGCTCGACCCGCAGGATCTGTTGATCGGCCATATCGGCGGCATGGATTGCTGTGCGCGTGGTCTTAAGGCTGCTGCCCGCATGTTGCAGGACGGCGCACTGACCAAGCCACTTGATGAACGCTATGCTGGCTGGTCCGGCGATTTCGGCAAGAAAATTGCAACCGGCATGTCGCTGGAACAGATTGCTTCAGAAGTCGAAACAAAAGACATCAATCCACAGCCACGATCCGGCCGACAGGAATATCTGGAAAACGTGGTCAACCGCTACGTTTAATGGTTTTGCAAATACAAAAGTCCCGCTCAATGAGCGGGGCTTTTCATATTTAGTTCGATGCCACCCTATGCGGCGTCCGACAGGCGGCAAAACGATCAAGCGTCTGATCATAGGCGGAGGTCTTGACCGCCATCATACCAAGCACCGTATGGAACAGATTGTCATGCGATGACGGTTCTGCCGTCGTCTTGCGCAAGCAATCGAGATTAAGGCCGGTATCCGCTACATATTCCGGCGCAAACCATGTGATGAACGGTATAAGGGTCTGCTGCGATGGTGCGATGAAATAGGGAGCCGCGTGGAGATATAGACCGTCCTCACCAAGCGACTCGCCATGGTCGGACATATAGATCATCGCGGAAGCAAACTTGTCCTCATGCGCTTTGAGAAGATCAATCACCTCGGACAGAATATGATCCGTGTAGAGGATCGAATTGTCATAGGCATTGACGATTTCTTCCTGCGAACATTTAGCAAAATCGTTGGAGCGGCAATCTGGTTTGAAGCCTGCATATTCTGTCGGATAGCGGCGATAATAAGCCGGGCCGTGACTGCCCGTCATGTGCAGAACGATTGTCGCATTGCCGGAAACTTCGTTCAGCTCTTTTGACAGACTATCTATCAAGATCTGATCGATACACTCGCCGCCTTCGCAATAGCGTTTGTCCTGCGCGCCCTGCAAATCAATCAGCTTGATCCGCTCGGCAACGCCTTTGCTGCCGGTATTATTCTCGTACCAGCTAACTTCAACGCCCGCATGTTTGAGCACATCCATCAGGTTTTCCGAGCCTCGGAACTTTGTATTGGAATAGTCATCGCGGGTGAAAGGCGAAAACATGCAGGGCACTGAAACGGAAGTTTCCGTGCCACAGCTCGTCGTATCGGTAAAGGCAACGACGTCGCGCTTCTTCAATTCCGGATTGGTTTCACGGTCATAGCCATTGAGGCTGAAATTCTGTGCACGCGCCGTTTCACCCACAACCACAACCGTGACCAGTTTTTTGCCTGCGGGCAATTGCGTCAGTGTCTGTTTGGCATCCAAGCCCAGCGGCTGCATCGGGATATCGCGATTTTTGTACAGATGCGAAACATATTGGATTGTGCTGGTGATCGGGGTGCTTGGGATAAGCTTCTGCATGATATCAGTGCCATGCTCGCGGAACATGGATGAATAGGCCGCATAATTTGTACCGAGTATGACGACGGCTGCAATGAGGCAAGTGAAGATAACGCCCGTATTGACCATCAGCTTTCCAAGCAGCGGGCGATGTTTAACGCGTACCCACACAATCAGCAGCGACGGAACAACACCGAAAAGCAGCATATGCCAAAGGAAGCTGGGTGTAAGCAGCGCACCGGATTCAGCTTGCGTGGTTGTCAATGCTGCTTCAACAACATTCTTGTCAATGATCGTGCCAAATGTATCCATGAAATAGGAACCGCCCGCAGCGATTATCACAAACAAAATCAGCATCGGCTTGATGATGTATTTTGCCGAGAACAGGACGAACAGCGCCACATGCAGAAACAACAATGTGGCGACTATACCCGCCAGCCTCAACGGCGCATCGGCATAATAAGTGCCGATTGCATGCCAGAAGGACGTATTCGTGAAAATAAGAATGTAGAGTGCTGTTAAAAGGCACAGCGGTCCGCTGGCAATTGTGGGGCGAAATTTCTGCATGCACACGCTTTCGGACGGCTTTGAATTCGCGTACCTAACCGGGCCGACAGATGCAACCGGTCAGCGATATCAGGCACATCTCCGTCAAACATGAAATCAAGATGGCTTTTCTACGGCGGACAAATTGGACGGCTGATCATGCTGGAACGCACAAACAAAAACGCCGCCATAAACGGCGGCGTTTTGCGATTTGAATTTATGTCAGAGACTAACCCATCCGCCATTCTTATTGGAAGATCGGACGCAAGCATCGATGAATGCTACGCCTTTGACGCCATCGTCGACGGTTGGATACACGACAGCACTGTCGGGCTTCGTATTGTCGCGCTTGGCCTGAATGGCATTGGCGGCTTCAACATAGATTGTCGCGAACGCCTCCAGATAGCCTTCCGGATGGCCGCCCGGTACGCGTGTCACGCGGGTTGCGGCATCCCCAACACCTGAACCGCCACGCGTTATCAGCCGCTTCTGCTCGCCGAACGGCGTGAACCACAGCCGGTTCGGGTCTTCCTGCGCCCATTCGATCCCGCCTTTGGTGCCATAAACGCGAAGACGCAGCGCATTCTCATTGCCCGGTGCGACCTGACTGCACCAGAGCATCCCCTTGGCGCCGCCCGCAAAACGCAGCATCACATGCGCATTGTCATCAAGACGACGGCCCGGAACAAAGCTATCGAGATCAGCTGCGAGACTGTCGAGCGTCAAACCAGTCACAAACGAAGCAAGATTGAAGGCATGAGTACCAATATCGCCCGTTGCGCCACCAAGGCCGGACTGAGCCGGATCGGTGCGCCAGACAGCCCCCTTGGCACCGGTTTTTTCCACCGCTTCCGTCAACCAGTCCTGTGCATATTCCACCTGAACAACACGGAGATCACCCAGCTCACCATTCGCGATCATTTCGCGCGCCTGACGAACCATCGGATAACCGGTATAATTATGGGTCAGCACAAACAGCGCGCCGCTCTCATCCGCCACTTTCTTGAGCTTCTTCGCATCAGCCAATGTCGATGTCAGCGGCTTATCGCAGATCACGTGAATGCCGCGCCGCAGAAACTCCTTGGCCGCATCGTAATGCACATGATTTGGCGTCACGATGGCCACCGCCTCAATGCCGTTCTTGAGGCGCGCTTCACGAATTGCCATTTCCTTGTAGCTTGAATAGATCCGGTCTTCCGCAAGGCCAAGCTCACGACCGGAGGCTTGCGCTTTTTCAGGTGACGACGACAACGCTCCCGCCACCAGTTCAAAGCGATTGTCGAGCCGCGAGGCCATGCGATGCACGCCCCCGATGAAAGCACCCGCACCACCGCCAACCATACCTAAACGAATGCGTGGATTTGCGGTTTCTTTGGTTTTTGCTTCAATGGTCATTGTGTCTGCTTCCCCTCAAAGCCCCAGCATGCGCCGATTGGCTGCATCATCGGTTCCGCCAGCAGCAAAGTCATCGAATGCTTTGTCGGTCACGCGAATGATATGGTGCTTAACAAACTCCGCGCCCTCGCGCGCACCGTCTTCCGAATGCTTCAACGCACATTCCCATTCGACCACAGCCCAGCCATCGAAATCATTGGCAGCCATTTTCGAGAACACAGCACCAAAATCAACCTGTCCATCGCCGAGCGAGCGGAAGCGACCAGCGCGATTGACCCAACCCTGATAACCGCCATAAACACCCTGTCGCCCGGTTGGATTAAACTCGGCATCCTTGACGTGGAACATCTTGATGCGATCTTTGTAGATGTCGATATTGTCGAGATAATCGAGACATTGCAGAACATAATGCGATGGATCATAAAGCATATTGGCGCGCGGATGGTTCTTAACCCGATCCAGAAACATCTCGAAGGTCACGCCGTCATGCAGATCTTCACCGGGATGGATTTCATAGCAGATATCGACGCCATGTTCGTCGGCATAATCGAGAATCGGCGTCCAGCGACGTGCAAGCTCGTCAAATGCCGTTTCAACCAGACCAGCAGGACGTTGCGGCCATGGATAGATGAACGGCCATGCCAAGGCGCCTGAGAAGGTCGCATGAGCACCAATGCCTAAGTTGCGAGAGGCCTTGATGGCCATCTTCACCTGCTCAACCGCCCATGCCTGACGCGCTCTCGGATTGCCGCGCACTTCTGGAGCAGCAAATCCGTCAAAAGCCTCATCATAAGCCGGATGCACGGCAACAAGCTGGCCTTGCAGATGCGTCGAGAGCTCAGTCACCTCGACGCCATTTTCACGCGCGACACCGGCAAACTCATCGCAATAGTCTCCGGATTCCGAGGCCTTTTTGAGATCGATCAACTGGCTCGCCCATGTCGGCACCTGCACACCGACATAGCCTTTTTCTGCGGCCCATTTGGTGATGCCGTCCCATGTATTAAATGGCGCTTCATCGCCCGCAAACTGCCCGAGAAATATCCCAGGCCCTTTGATCGTCTTCATCAAAAGTCCTCCAACTAAAAATTCGACCCGATATCGGAAACAAGGGCATAAAGCCCTCAAACGTTAAACTGCGCGTCCGCTTTGGCGGACGCGCAGATGGGTATTAGAACGGAGAATCCGGGAAATAGAACTGCTCGGCGTTATCCTTGGTCACCAACGTGGCATCCAGGATATAGTTACCGCTCACTGGAATCTGATCGTAGAAATGACCGGCCGCGAGCTCCATGGCTGTTGAAACCATCGCAGGTGGGTAAAGGACGTCGACCGGCATAAGCTTGTCGCCATCCATGACCTTCTTGATCATGTCCTTGGAACCGGCGCCGCCGATAACATACTGGATATCTTCCCGGTTGGCCTGCTTTATCGCTTCGAGCACACCAACGGCCATGTCATCATCCTGACACCAGACGACATCGATCTTCGGATATTTCGTCAGGAAGTCCTGCATCACGCGGAACGCATCGTCACGGTTCCAGTTGCCATACTGGCGATCAAGAACCTTCACGTTCGAACCTTCGATACCCTTGTCGAAACCATCCTGACGCTGCTGGTCGATGGGGATAGGCAAACCACGAATGACGACAACCTGTGCGTCTGGCGTGTTCTTCTTGATATATTCGCCAGCAACCTGACCAAGAGCCGGGTTGTTGCCCGCTACATAAAGATCACGGATGGAATTGTCATTATTGCTTGGTGCGCGATCGACCAGCGCCACAAACGTACCCTTGTCCTTGATCTCCTTGATAGCGTTCACAAGTGGATCAGGATCGGACGGCAGCACGACCAGACCGTCCAGACCCTGCACAGCAAGATCCTGCAACGCATTTGCCTGACTGGCGGCATCCGGAGATGTCTTAACGATGACATTAAGGCCCGGATGCTCAGCCATCAAAAGCTTGGCCACGCGTTCGGCATGATAGACCACACCAGCAGTCCAGCCATGGTCGGCAGCTGGAATGGATACGCCGATCGTGACCTTTTTGTCCTGCGCGCTTGCAATGCCCGTAAAGGCCAGCGCACCGGCGGCCAATGCTGCAAAAGCAACGCCTAAAAGTTTTCCTCGCATTCTTTCCTCCCAAATGTTCAGGGGGCTTTATCCCTCTGTGACCGGACCGCCCCTTCAATCCTGTCAAACTCATTGTCCAAGGCGGGATGAGATTACCCATCACACCGTGGTTTTTATCGCCGCGACAACCACCGTTGCACCAGCATGGCGATGATGATGATCGCCCCTTGAATGGCCCCGATCAGATATTCGCTGATGAAGTTGGAAAGCAGCATGATATTGCCGACAATTTCCAGAATGAATGCACCGCAGATCGTGCCCCAGACACGCCCCACACCACCGCGCAATGCCGTACCACCGACAACAACGGCAGTAATCGCCTGCAACTCCCACAACATACCGGTTGTTGCAGATGTCGAACCCAGTCGCGGTACATAGAGAAGCACCGCGACAGCCACGCAAAGCCCCTGCACGATATAGGCAATCGTGCGAACACGTTTGACGGATATACCCGAGTAGCGTGCAACATCTTCGCTGGAACCAACCGCAATCACATGGCGGCCATAGCGTGTGCGATAAAGAACGAATGCCGCAATTGCTGCCGTGACAAAGATCGCAATAACCGGGAAGGGAATACCAAAGACCGAGCCGAAATAGACGGGCCTGTAAAGCGCCTGAATTTCAGGATTGCGCAGGGTAATTGCACCGCCCTGCGACAGCCATGTCGTCAGACCACGATAAATGCCCATCGTGCCAAGCGTGGCGATGAACGGCTCTATACCGCCAAGTGTTGTGATCAATCCATTCGTCAGGCCACAAAGTGCACCCACCACAACAGCCAGAAGCACGGCTGCGATCAGCATCATGACCGGATCGGCAATAACACCGCTGTTCATGAACATGATCATGATGCTGCCGACAAAAGCCGCCATAGCGCCGACCGACAAATCCAGCCCGCCCGACGAAATCACATAGGTGGCACCCAGCGCTATGATTGCGATGAACGCACTACGTGTCGCAACATTCATCAGATTGTCGATGCTGATGAAATTCGGATTGGCAATTGTACCCAGAACAAGCAGCAAAAGCAGCGCAATAAAAGGTGCAACAGCCCTCAGATCCCAATCCTTGGAAGTCTTCGGCACCCTGCTTTTATCGGTCACTACGTCTGTCATTTACTCCCCTTTTTTCTTTAGAGCGGCCCCGTTATGATTGAACTGCTGGAACCGTTCTAACTACTTGTTTGTAAGCACTTACCCTTCGCAAAAGCGGTTCCCGCTTTTGGTCCAAATGCTCTAAGCCGCCGCTTCGGCGCTGATGCCTGTGGCTAAGACAACGATGTCATTTTCGGTCATGCGTTCACCTGTGACCTCGCCTGCGACCCTGCCCTCACGCATGACGACGATACGGTCACATACGCCAATAAGTTCCGGCATTTCAGACGATACGACGATGATCGACTTACCCTCGTCGGCCAAATTGGCAATGAACTGATAGATCTGCTCTTTGGTGCCCACGTCGATGCCGCGGGTTGGCTCGTCAATGATAACAATGGACGGGTTGAGCATCATCATCTTTGCCAGAAGAAGCTTCTGCTGGTTGCCGCCAGAAAGCTGCCCTGCAAGAATATCCTTGCGACCCGTACGGATATCGAACTCTTTGATCGCATCGTTGAGTGCCGTACGCTCTTTGCGACGATCTATCTGTAAGCCCCGGACAAACTTGCTGATCGAAGCGAGTGTCAGATTGATACCGAGGTCCTTGGTAAGCAGCAGACCTTTGCCCTTCCGATCTTCGCTCAGATAGGCGATGCCAGCGGAAAGACTGGCATGGGCATTGTGGAAATTGACAGGCTTTCCATTATGACGCACCTGGCCTTTGCCGGGACGCAGTCCAACAATACCTTCCATCAGTTCCGTTCGGCCCGCACCGACCAACCCTGCAAAGCCCAGAATTTCACCCTCGCTCAATGTAAAACTTGCGGTTTTGACATAACCCGGAACGCTGAAATTATCGACCTCAAGCACTGGCATCTGTCCGTGACGTACTGCGCGGTCCGGGTAAAGTTTGGCAACATCGCGCCCCACCATCAGCCGGGCCATATCGTTTGGCTGAAGCTCTGATGCCATGTGAGCCGCCACAAGCGTCCCATCGCGCAAGACCGTCACACGGTCCGAGATTTCTTTCACTTCCGGCAACCGATGCGAAATATAGAGAACCGCAACGCCTTTGGCGCGGATATCACAAATGACTTTCAGAAGTGCCTCGGTTTCAACCGGCGTAAGCGATGCTGTTGGCTCGTCAAAGATCACCACACGATGCGGCACGAGCAAAACACGAGCGATCTGCACAAGCTGACGTTGCGCGATCGACAAGCGGCCCACAATGGCATCGGGATTAATATCCGCACCAAGATCACGAATGGCTTTGCGTGCACCTTCACGCATTGACTTGTCATCGACAACCAGACCGTTGGAAAGTTCACGTCCCAGATAAATATTCTGGGCGACAGTCAAATCGGGCGCCAGCAAAATTTCCTGATGTACCAGAACAATGCCCTGCGCTTCCGCTTCCACCGGACCGGAAAATGAAACCGGCTTACCATCTATATGAATTTCGCCGCTGGTCGGGCGTTCATTGCCGGCGAGCAACTTCATCAGTGTCGACTTACCGGCACCGTTTTCGCCGATAATTGCGTGAACTTCGCCGCCATAGATGCTGAGATTTATATTTTTCAGAACCTGAACAGGTCCGAACGATTTCGACAGCGAAACCGCCTCCAGCAGCGGCGTGCCATGCTCGCTTCGGGTTGCGTTCATGCGCGCATACCAATGCAAGCACGACAGCGCGAGCATTCAACGCCACTTCCAATTGTCAGAATTTGCATCTGCATGTGAACTCCTCCCAAAGCTTCACTGCGCAACCTTAACGTTGGCTTTGAGGTACGTAAAGCAAAATTCTGCACCGCGCAAAAATCATTGGCAATTAATAGCTGTGTAATTCACACAATTGGTTATGTGAGGGTTTGAGGCATTGAACTAAAAGGTATACTCAAATCATAATTTGGACTGATATTCAGCGTACCGCTGGTCACTCGATAATGAGAAGACAAAGCGCACTGCATATGTTGAAAGGCCGTAAATTCGATGTACGACGTACCCTGCCGCGTTACCGGGCCATTAGAGCGCATTTGATCTGACGTGCATCTTATCCGAAAACTGTCGCACACCTTTTGGGGGTGCTTTAAAACGGTAAATGATCAACTTTTGACGATCAATATAACTAATACAATCTTCAATTAGCACATACAGCAAGACACGCGCCTTTTTTTGTATACTATGAAAAGGTAACGCCCGAGGCGTGTTGAATTGCGGATACAGAGACATGAACTCTCATTTAACGCAGTCAAAATGGCGTATGCTGGACCTGCTGCCAGCTATCGCCCTTTTCGTGATCGGCCTCACAGCACTCATCTATGCGATGCTTTCTCCACGTGGTGAGAACGGCCAGTTTGCCGTTCTCATGCAGCCATGGGCCAATGCCTCACAAGTGGCAACGCTGCTTGGCAAAGCCGACGCACAGATCCTTTCATTCAATGAGCGCATGAACGTTGTGGTTGTATACGCCGCACGTCCTGACGCAATCGACGCACTTTACGATGCAGGCGCGTGGCTCGTCTTTGAACCCGCACAGCTGTCCGGCTGTTTTGATCTTGCTGTTACCGGGGCCTAATCCATGATCATTGAGCTTGACGATATCCGCAGACGTTTTGCGCGCTTTCTAGTGATCCTTTTCTGGCTGCATGTTCCGCTGTTTGCGGTCATCGCCTATGGAACTGGTGCTTCCATCCTCGGCGGCGCACTTGCTGGTGCTTTCCTTGCAGCAAGCTATAATCTGATGTGGTGGCGTGCCGATATCGCGCCCGCAACGCGCTTTCTATCTGCCGTAGCTCTCGTGGCTGAGCCTGCGATCCTGCTCTATCTGCTTCGTGGGCACATCTGGCAGATGGACATGCACATGTATTTCTTTGCCATGCTCGCACTCACTATCGGCTGGTGCGACCGCCGAGCAACCATCATTGCAGCCGTTGCAGTTGCGTTGCACCACCTGACACTCGATTACTTTCTGCCGTCCCTCGTCTTCCCGACAGGCAGCGATATTCGCCGCGTGATGATTCACGCTGTGATTGTCGCTTTTCAGGCAGCCGTTCTCGTCTGGTTCTGCGACATGCTTGTCGCTTGCGTCGACAGCATCAGCAGAATGCGCGACGAAATCATGGTCAAGAATGCGGAAATCGAGAAACGTTCTGTCCAGGTTGAGCAGGCCTACAAGGCCAAGGGCATGTTCCTGGCCAATATGAGCCATGAAATCCGCACCCCGCTCAATGCGATACTGGGTTTCTGCCATCTGATGCTCCGCACCGACATGACAGAGCGCCAGCGCGATTATCTTTCCAAAATTAGCGGCGCCAGTGGCTCTCTGCTGCGCCTGATCAATGACATTCTGGATTTCTCCAAGAACGATGCTGGCAAACTTACGCTGGAAAACCGTCCGTTTGAGCTGCGTGCCCTCTTTGATCGCAAATTGCAGATTACCAGTGCCGATGCCCGAGCCAAAAATGTGACCATGAGCCTGCACATCGATCAGGGCGTCCCAGAACGCCTTGTCGGCGATGAAATGCGCCTCGGCCAAGTGCTGCTCAACCTGATGAGCAATGCCATCAAGTTCAGCGAGAATGGTTCGGTTACCCTTCGTGTCAGCGGAAATGCAACAGATAACGGCGACTACCGCCTGCAGATTGCCGTTGCAGATACCGGCATTGGTATGACACCCGACCAGCAATCCAAGCTGTTCAGCTCCTTCTCGCAGGCCGATAGCTCCACCACACGTCGCTTTGGCGGCACCGGCCTCGGACTGGTCATCAGCAAGCAGATTGCCGGGCAGATGGGCGGTGACATCACCGTACTCAGCACCCCAGGCAAGGGCAGTGTCTTCACCGTTACAACCACGCTCGGCAACGTGGATCGCACGCACTCAATTGTCGAAAAACCGCAAGCGCATATCCAGAAGCTTCGGGTACTTGTAGCAGACGATAATCCGGCTTCCCGTGAGATTCTACAGAGCATTTTTGCGGACTGGTCAATCCCGGTCGATCTGGTCTCATCCGGCACCGAGGTTATCGGAGCACTGGAAACCGCGTTCCAGCGTGGCCACCCCTATGATCTGTTGCTGCTCGATTGGAAAATGCCAGGTATGGACGGCATGGAAACAGTAGGCAGTCTTTATGCCAATGCAAAGCTTGCCAAACTGCCCGAAATCGTCCTGATAACAGCCTATGGCAGTGACGAGTTCAAGGAAAAAGCTTCACGCGCTGGCATTGCGGCCTATCTGCCAAAGCCAATCGAAGCCCAGCAAATTCTGC
Source organism: Brucella grignonensis (assembly GCF_002252505.1). Taxonomy (GTDB): domain Bacteria; phylum Pseudomonadota; class Alphaproteobacteria; order Rhizobiales; family Rhizobiaceae; genus Brucella; species Brucella grignonensis. The sequence continues at coordinate 62,383 of NZ_NNRL01000151.1, forward strand.
AAACGCTGAATATGCTTTTCCCACTGTCGAAAGATGCAGAGGAAGCAGCAAGAGGTTCAGAACTGATCGCAGAGCCGCTGCGTGGCGCACATGTTCTGCTCGTTGAAGACAATGCGATCAATCGCGAAATCGCTTATCAGCTCCTTTGTGATGCGGGCCTTGATGTCGACACCGCCGAGAACGGACGCATTGCCTGCGAAAGCGTTGCGCGATCCGGCTCGCTCTATTCAGCCGTGCTGATGGATGTTCAAATGCCGGAAATGGATGGTCTGGAAGCCACGCGTCATATCCGTCGCGACTGGAGTCCGGAGGCTCTGCCTATTATCGCACTGACCGCACATGCCTATGAAGAAGAGCGCCGCAGATGCGCCGAAGCCGGTATGAACGATCATGTGGCCAAACCAATCGATCCAAGTGTACTTATCGGGACACTTGAGCGCTGGATGAAACCCCGCCGGGTGGATCTTGCCGTTGTCCAACAGCAGGAAAACAAGATTGAAGTCGTTCAGGCCGATCTTCCTGAACGCCTTCCACCATTCGACCTCACGCGAGCACTCGTGCGGGTAAACGGAAAGCAAGCTCTTCTGCGTCGTCTCATCATAAGTTTCCATGATGATTTTGAGAATGTCATAGAAACCCTAATGGATCAGATTGCCAAGGGCGATCTGACCGGGGCGCGGCGCCTTGCTCATACGCTCAAAGGTGTTGCAGCATCGCTGGAGCTACCGGAAATTGCGCGTATTTCTGCTGAGGTGGAACTGGCAATAGCCAACGAACAGCTGGTCGGTCTGGAACCAACACTATCGGCGCTGAATTCCGCCATGAAGCCAGCCTTGAAGGCTGCAGCCAGCCTGAAGGATCAAGTGTCAGCGCCACAGCAGCAGATAAATGCCAATCCTCAGACCGCGGATATTGCATCGGCTGTGACCACACTGCGCGACCACCTCACACGCCGGAGCATGCGGGCGCGGAGCAGTTTCGACGCGCTGCTCCAAACACTCGGCTCTGATGCTGATCAAGGCAACAATGCGGGCACCCTACGCGCTGCAAAGGCTGCACTGGACAAGCTCGATTACGAACAGGCCCTGCGCAGTCTGGACGAAGCTTTTGCTGAGGAACGTCCTCCAGCGAGTTAAAGCATTTCCAGCAAAAGCGCGAAGCGGCTTTCGGACGAGATGCGTGTTAAAATGAAGAGTTAGAGCGTCGATCTGGTTGGATCAGACCGACGCTCCAGAATTCGCCGCAGATCATAAAAACTACGCGGCAATCTAAACACTACCGGAGTAAAAAAATGCCTGATCGTGCAACCGTCATGATCGTCGATGACGAAGTTTCAAATATCGAGATCATGAACGCGGTGCTGGAAGACCACTATGAAATCTGCTTTGCCACATCTGGTGAACAAGCGCTGGAAGTTGCCCGCTCGGTTTTGCCGGACCTGATTTTGCTCGATGTCATGATGCCGGGTCTCGATGGCTATGAAGTCTGTCTCCGCCTAAAGAATGATCGTTTGCTGGCCGATGTGCCGGTCATCTTCACGACGGGCCTCGATGATCAGGAAGCGGAAGTGCGCGGCCTGTCGCTGGGTGCTATCGATTATGTGACAAAGCCGATCAATCCGGTTGTTCTGCGGGCACGCGTCTCCAACCATATCGAACTCAAGCGTCTGCGCGATCAGCTTGCTCAGATGGCTGTTACCGACGCTTTGACGGGCCTTAGCAACCGTCGTCAGCTTGAGGTCATTCTGGCGGGTGAAATCTCGCGCCTTGCACCTGTTGGTGCATGGCTTTCGGTGATCATGCTCGACATCGACTTCTTCAAGCTCTTCAATGACACCTATGGCCATCCCGAAGGCGATCGTTGCATTGCCATGGTTGCGGCCGCTTTGAACCGTGCTGTGCACAAGGTTTCGGGCATGACGGCACGTTATGGCGGTGAAGAATTTGCCTGTGTCCTGCCCGGTGCAGACCCTGAAACAGCTTTGGCCACGGCACATGAAATCCAGTTTCAGATCCAGTCGCTGAACATTCCACATCAGGGTTCGGAAGTCAGCACCAATGTAACCGTCAGTATGGGGATTGCGTCTGCGCGCACGCATCCGGATATGAGTGGCTCCCTTTGGCTGCAGCACGCCGACCATCAACTCTACACAAGCAAGAAAAGCGGTCGCAATCAGATTGCAAGGACCGAATTTTCGGTAGCCTGAGCTGACTTCATCACGTCAGATCGAGATGCGCCTTAAGCGGCATGTCATCGTGAATGGAAACAGTCTGCCGTTCGATCATCCGATGCACCAGAGGGGGCGTTGTCCCCTTGTGCAGCGCAAGCAGCCTTTCTGAAACTTCCGCGTCAGATTGCGTACGCCGCTGATTGTGACGCACATATTCCACCCATGTCGGGACGTGATAGCTTTCTGTCCAGGTTTCCGGATTTTCCAGATCACGCAGCAAGGCCCATTGTCGTGCGCCATCGCGAATGCGGATGCGCCGCCGCAGCGTCATTGCCGCAAGAAATGCCTGCACATCTTCCTGAGCGATTTTATAATCGACCATGATCATGATCGGGCCACTGCGTGACCGTAGGTCGAGGCGCAATTGCGGCTCGCTGAAGCGATTGAGCGGATCGAGATTGAGCGATTCAAATTCTGGCTGCGGCAGCAGAAATCCGACAAGTGCACCGAAGAGCAAAACACAGGCTGCCGCCAGCAAAGCTCCCGGGACACTGAACTCATCGGCAACCGAACCCCAGAGCCAACTGCCCGCCGCCATGCCACCGAACGTGGCAGTCTGATACAGCGCCAACGCACGGCCAACCACCCATCGCGGCGTTGAAAGCTGCACAGTCACGTTAAACAGAGAAAGTGCCAGAACCCACGACAATCCTGCAGGCAGCAGGAAAATGCAGCTCATCCAGATGCTGCGGCTAACCGAGAGCAAAAGACAGCTTAGCGCAAAGGCAACAAAAGCACTGCGTACCAGCCATTCATTGCCGAGAAGTTCGCGCAATCGCGCGCTTGAAAGCGCACCGCCAATAGCACCTATCCCGAAAAAGCCGAGCATGATGCCATATGTCAGCGCGGTGCCTTTAACGAGGTCTCGCGCCACAAGCGGTAACAACGCGAGAATGACAATCGCAGACAGGCCGAACAGAAATCCGCGAAACATGACCTTCAGGAGGTTTGGCGACATGGCCACATAGCGGAGCCCTGCAACCATTGCAGGCCCCAATGCTTCGCGCGGCAAACTGGATTTTGTTATCTGTGGTTGCCAGCGCCAAAGTGCCAGAATAAGTGCGCAGTAGCTGAAAGCATTGAAAATGAACGCAAAAGCAGCACCGGCTGCTGCAACAATTGCACCACCAATTGCCGGGCCAATGCTGCGCATCAGATTGAAGCTCATGGAATTAAGAGCAACCGCTGCAGGCAAGTCGGCTCTCGGAACAATGTCCCCCATCGATGCCTGCCACGACGGATTATGCAAAGCACCGCCACAACCGATGAGAAAAGTGAAGCCGAGCAACATCCATGGCGTCAACATGCCAAAATAGGCGAAAGCCGCAAGCGCAACCGAAATGACGAGCAGGAGAATCTGAGCGGTAAGCATGATGCGGCGGCGGTCGAAATTATCCGCAAGCGCACCCGCCGCAACCGAGAAGATCATTACCGGCAAAGTAGTGGAGGCCTGAACCAGCGCGACCATATCATCCGAATGCGCGATGGTGGCCATCATCCAGCCCGCACCGACAGTCTGCACAAGACCGCCCAGGTTTGAAAATAGCGTGGCAGACCATAAAGCGCGAAAAGTTCCGTACTGAAACGGCGCCAAGGGGGAATTTCTTTGCGGCATTCGGACGACCTCCATCCTCATCCGTTCCTTTAGGCGATACGCGAATCGTATCCGAGGAACAAGAAGGTTCCATCGAACGCGACCGGACGACACAGTTAAATCACTGTACCAGCTTGAAGAGAATGAAATTTGTGTGCCGGATTATCAACTTATGCAGAGCTGCCGATCCGACAAATCGAACTGCTTCCACTTTTCAATAGAGAGAATGGTTCGGGGCTTCTTAAGCTACCTGCCCTGCACACCAGCCGGACGACCATGCCCATTGGAAATTATAGCCGCCAAGCCAACCGGTGACATCGACCACTTCGCCAATGAAATAAAGGCCGGATACGTTCTTCGCCTCCATAGTCTTGGAATCGAGGTCGCGTGTATCGACACCACCCAATGTCACCTCAGCGGTGCGATAGCCTTCTGAACCCGCTGGTTTTACATGCCAGTTATTGATCGCAGCTGCAGCCCGCCGCAAGATGGCGTCCGAAAGATCTGCAAGATTGGTCGCCGGAAAGTCCGCAGCGATAAGCTGGGCGAGTTTCTTGGGAATGAAGAACGATAGAGCCGTTTGCAGTGCCTGCTTACCGTTTTTGGAGCGCTGCGCCTTAAGAGCTTCAAACAGATCGGTCGCTGGCAGCATGGAGATGACAATCTCATCGCCTTCACGCCAGTAAGATGAAATCTGAAGAATGGAGGGGCCACTGATGCCGCGATGCGTGAACAGCATCGCCTCGGCAAATTTCGTCTTCTTGCATGAAACCACAGCATCGACGGCAACGCCCGCAAGTGGCTTCAATCGCTCCAGCAAATGCGGCTCGAAAGTCAGCGGCACCAGACCGGGACGTGTTTCAACAATACGCAGCCCGAAACGCGTGGCAACGTCATAACCAAAGCCTGTCGCACCCATTTTCGGAATGGATTTACCGCCGGTCGCAATAACCAATGACTTTGCTGAAACGGTGCCGCCAGAGTGGCGAATGACAAAACCGCGATCGGTTTTCTCAACAGTCTCGATTGCTGTTTCAAGCTGCAAACGCGCACCGTAACGATGCATCACGTCAAGCAGCATATCGATGATCTGCGTTGCGGAACCATCGCAGAAAAGCTGTCCAAGCGTTTTTTCGTGATAGGCGATGCGATAGTTTTCCACGAGCTTGATGAAATCGCGCTGGGTGTAGCGACTAAGTGCAGAAATACAGAAATGCGGATTCTGTGACAGAAAGTTTTTCGGGCTTGCATGAATGTTGGTGAAGTTACAGCGCCCACCGCCCGAAATACGAATCTTGTCACCGGGCTTTTTCGCGTGGTCCAACACCAACACGGAGCGACCGCGCTTTGCGGCTTCGATCGCGCACATCATGCCAGCAGCGCCAGCGCCTATCACCAAAACATCGACGCTCTGCAACAGTCTACTCCGGGTCAATTCTTCGGGGCACCATATTGCGCTAGATCGCAAGCGCAAGACGTGTTTTGGAGTTTTTAAACATCTGGCCGTTAGAAAGAGTATAAGGATGGACCATTTTCAAAGAAGCGGGGGCAGAATTTGAAGGTTTCAGTCTCATCAGCGCCTGATATAGCAAACGGACAGACCCGTTTTGCGGGGGGAAGCGTCTTTTGGATGCTGCTTGTCCTTGTCGTGCTGATTGGTCTGTTGAGCATCCCGCTGACCGTTCCAATTGGCCCGATGTATTGGGATACCTATCTCTATCTCGATGCAGCGCAACGCATAAACACAGGGCAAATTCCCTCGGTCGATTTCTTCACCCCGGTAGGCCCGCTGGGGTATTATCTCTTTTCTTGGGGAAAGAGGCTATTTCCTCAAGCGCAATCCTTGTTGCTTGTGCAGTGGTCCACGCTTGTCGTTGCAGCTCCCCTCATGGCAGTGGTTCTCGCCGAAGTGGGACATAAAAGTCGGGCGATTGCCTTCGCACTTCTCATTCCCTTTCTGGCCTTCGCCATTTTCCCCGCCAATGTGCAAACCTATACATCTTATCCGGGCCTCGACGGCTTCGGCATCTATAACCGTCAGGTGTCGCTGCTGCTTTATGTGCTGACATGCGGTCTGATGTTTATTGCTGACGGACGCAAGCTCGCAGCCTTTTGCGCCATTACAATGCTTGCCCTGTTTCTTACCAAGATCACAGGCTTTCTGGTTGGAGGACTGTTCGGGCTGACTGCACTTCTGGCAGGGCGCTTGTCAATTAAAACCGCTTTGATTGCCGCCGCCATAACACTGATCGGATTGGCCACACTCGAACTAAACGGCCACATGATCTCTGCCTATCTCGTCGATATCGAGCAGCTTCTGATCTTGAATGAAGGCGCGCTGCTGCCACGCTTTTTGACAGTCTTATCCGGCAAACTTGATGTGATCCTGCCTGCCGCAATTCTCATTCCGGTTCTTTTCTGGATTGAGTTGACGCGCAGCCCATTTGCAACACGCTTTTTTGATCGTAGCTCCATATGGCTCACGGTCATTTTGCTTGGTGGCATCATTCTGGAAACACAAAATACCGGCAGTCAAGAATTCATCTTCATCTGGCCTCTTCTGTTGATGATCTACGAGCGCATTAAACGCATCAAAGGCAAGGCAAGGATTGCCTTTCTGGTGCTTGCGGCCTTCTGCGTCATCCCCACCTTCAGCAAGGTCACGCACAAGATTCTGCGCGTCATTGCGGTAGCACCCACTTATGTCCAACCACCTGTGACAGAACTTAAAACCATGCGCCAGGTATCCGTCAGGCCGGACATCATGGATCGTGCGAAATTGCTACCCATGCATTATGCAGATTATTCTGCACCTTACGAAGCATTGGCAACGCAGGGGCAATTGCCAAGCTGGCGGCTTTACTCAGAGCTGGATTATCAGATGTACTGGATCATCTCCGCCGATGAAGCCATCAAAGCCTTCAAAGCGTTCGAAAGCCGTGACGGCGTTTATATCAAAACGCTGATGACGCTCGATTTCACCGATCCATTTCCATGGCTGCTGAACCGCGAGCCCACCCGGAAAATCCAGATCGGTGCTGATCCGTTCCGCACGGTTCCTGCAATGACAGATGAAACAAGAGTGGCGGTTGAGGCAACCGACGGCATTTTGCGTCCTAAATGCCCAATGACGACAACCCGTCTTGCCCTGCAGGAAATTTATGCGGACGCACTCAAGGATCGCGAAGTTGTGCCGCTTGACGCGTGCTGGGACTTGTTGCTGCGCCCCGGCATTCTGCAAAAATAGTCGAACAAAAGCGAAAGGCCGGATGAAACCACCCGGCCTTTCTTTGTTACTTGATTTGCGCTTTCACGAAATCCTTGACGATACCGACGATGCCGCGCCCAAGAATCTCATCAAGCGCAGCGATGAACTCATCGACATGCGCGCGGCCACAAATCAATGGCGGCTCCAGCCGGATCACATTGCGATTATACTCGGTGAAAGCCACCAGCACACCGTGATCACGCAGCAGATGGCTGCCGATAAAGCCCGGCAGCGATCCTTTCAGCTTATCGTCGAGCATGGCGAGCACAGGGCGCAACACCAACGGCATGGCATTTGAGAAATCGTGGAACTCCAGCCCCACCATCATGCCTTTGCCGCGCACGTCCTTGATGAGTTTTGGGTAGCGCTCGTGCAACTCTTTCAGCCGATCGAGCAGATAATCGCCGGTTTCTGCCGAGTTATCGATGAGATGTTCATCATAGAGCACGTTGATCGTTTCAATCGACGTTATGCAGGCTTCACCAATGCCGCCGAAGGTCGCCATGGCATGGATCATCGCTGTTTTCGGCGTGCCGTACGCTTTCATATAGACGTCGCGCTTTGCGATCATCGCAGCCATAGCTGTCTTGCCGCCACCCAGCGACTTGGCAAGCGCTGTGACATCCGGAATGACACCATAATGTTCGAAAGCATAGAACTTTCCGGTACGGCCAAAGCCGCACTGCACTTCATCTGCTACCCAGACCACGCCATACTGGTCGCACAACTGGCGCAACTTCTGCCAGAATGCGGCATCGGCCTGAATGATGCCGCCGCCACCCTGAACAGTTTCGAGCACGATGACACCGATTTCCGGATCGGTGCGGAAGGCGTTTTCGATGGCATCAATATCACCAAACGGTACGCGAACCGTATTATCGACCAGCTTGAACTCGCCACGGTAAAGCCCGCCATCGGTGATCGACAGCACGCCCTTGGTCTTTCCATGGAATGAGTTTTCGGCATAGACAATCTTGGGCTTCTTAGGACCCGCTGCACGTTCTGCAACCTTGATCGCAGCTTCCATGGCTTCCGAACCGGACGAGCCCAAGAAGACCATATCGAGATCACCCGGCGAGCAGGCTGCAATGTCATAAGCAAGTGCTGCTGCATATTGCGACATGAAGGCGATGGCGATTTCGTGCCGCATTTCCTCCTGAAATTTGCGGCGCGCCTCAAGAATGCGCGGATGATTATGTCCCAGCGCCAGAGATCCGAAACCGCCGAAGAAATCGAGAATCTTGCGGCCATTCTGGTCATAATAATACATGCCTTCGGCGCGCTCGATCTTAACCTTGTGAAAGCCGAGCAGCTTCATGAAATGCAGCTGGCCCGGGTTAAGATGATCGGTAAAAAGCTCGGTCATGCGCGGCAGATCGAGCGCCTTCGCATCTTCGACTGTCAGAAGCTTCGGCTTGGGCGTGTGGTTGGCAACAGCAACCGCATCATGTGTCGTAACTGTCTTTGTCATGGTTCTGTCCTCACGCCGCCTTCGATGCATTGGCAAGTTTCTTGCGATATTCGCTATAGGCCGCGATCAGCATGTCCTCATCACGATATTGCGGTATCCAACCCAATTCCCGTTCGCCTTTTGAAACATCAAGAACGCACATTTCATCGGCGATCAGATATTGCTCAGGATCCATCAAAGGCTTGTTGAGCCAGTCGAGGAAATCCAGCGTGCGTTTCACCGCCCATGCAGGCGTCGGCACTAGAATGGATTTCGATCCCGCGTGCTTGACCAGATCACCCAGCAGTTTACGCACCGGCGGCGGGTTCAAAGAACCAAGATTATAAACCTCGTTTGGCACGCCTGCCTTGAAGGCCGCATAGCAAGCAGATGCGCAATCAAACACCGAGATGAATTGATAAGGGTTCTTGCCTGAGCCGATCATCGGAACCGGCAGATTGCTATCGATCAACTTGAACAATTTTTCCAGAATGCCAAGGCGTCCCGGTCCGATAATCAGACGCGGACGGAACAGCGAAATATTCATGCCGCGCTTGCGCCATTCAGCGGCCAGTTCCTCGGTCTTCAGCTTGGACAAGCCATATTCGCCCAGCGGATTGCAGGGATGATCTTCCTTCTGCGGCCAGACATAGGTATGGCCATAAACCATATCAGTCGTGAAATGCACAAGCCGCTTTGCACCAGCTTCATCCATCGCCTTGATGATGTTTTCCGTGCCGTAATAATTGACCGGGAAGAAGAAATCGTGACGCTTGGCCCGCACCTGAAGCGGCGACAGCATCTTGGCCGAGAGATTATAGACCATATCGTCAGCGCGAATGCCAAGCTTGCGGATTGCTTCCGGATCGGTCACATCCGTATGCACAAAAGTTGCTTGCGCATAATGCGCGAGATCGCTTTTCACGATATCTGCAACGATCACTTCATGGCCGTCAGCGAGAAGCATGGGAGCCAGATAACGCCCCACAAAGCCATCACCACCGAAAATAATATGTCTCATAATCCTGCCCCAACCTTAAACTTATGATGCTGAGCGGTCATGAACCGCCGCGTTCTGTTCTGCATTCGGCGTCTTGCCGCTCTGCGCGATCAGCACTGTTCCGATGCAAATGAAGGCGATGCCCGCGATCTTATAAGCGCCCAGCTCTTCCTTGAACAAAAGCCATGCGAACAGCGCGACAGCGACATAGGCGAGGCTTAAAAAAGGATATGCAAAAGACAGATCGACTTTCGACAGCACATACATATGTGATGCCATGGAAATCACAAACATGGTCAATCCAGCGAAAACCCATGGATTAAAGACAATCTGAAATATCCGATAAATCAGTGTGTCCGCAGAGTAACTAGCCGTACTGAATGACATCATGCCATATTTGAGCAGCAGCTGTGCGGCCGCATTGGTCATGACCGTGAAAAGAATGAATGGGATATATTTCATGTTCGGTCCCGTTTAATTGGTTAGAGCGGTACGCCGCCAGAAATCGGAGCAGAACCGCGCATCACGCATGTCCTCAAGCTGCTGCCATTCCGGAAAGCCCGCTTTGAATGTCTCGGCACTCATCCGCTGATCCTTGTAGGGATTGACGCGCCCGCCCGCCTCGATCGTCATACTGTCAAGCTGGTCGAGCAGCTCAAGCGTTTTCCGCCCGCGATTGGGGAAGTCCATCGTCAGGGTATAACCGGGCTTTGGAAATGACAGCAGACCCGGAGAATGCAGATTGCCGAAACGCTTGAGGACCGTGAGAAATGACGACTGGCCTGCATCGCGGCTGGCCTGAAGCAGCGCCGGAATCGTCTTTTCCGCTGCCTCAAAAGGCACAACGCTCTGATGCTGATAAAGCCCTGTGGGGCCGTAAAAGCGGTTCCAGTTGCGAAGACCATCCAGCGGATAGAAGAAGCTCGCAAATCCCGTCAGATGCGGCTGCTGTTTGCGGCGCTTGGCATGAAAATAGAGACTATTGAATGCCGTCAGGCTCAACCTGTTGAGCATCGAAAACGGCAGGTCAACCGGTACACCGAGCAGTGCTTCACCACTGTTTGCTATATGATTGCCATTGATCGCGTGATTACCGGTAATCAACACACCGCGACCTTCCGAGCGACCGCTTGCCAGTTGATCCACCCAGGCAACCGCATATTCATTCTGCCGATCGGATTCTTCAGCAATCGCAAAATATTCGGATAGGTTCCGGAAAGATGTGATGCGTTCTTCAACATCAAGGGAGCCAACCGGCATCAGTCGGATGCGAGCGTTGAGGATCAATCCCGTGAGGCCCATACCGCCAATTGTTGCTGAAAAGAGTTCAGCATTTTCTGCGCTCGAACAAATGTAATGCACACCATCAGAGCGCAGGAGCTCCAAGCTTTCCACATGACTGCCGAAAGTGCCCCGCAGATGATGGTTTTTGCCATGCACATCGTTGGCGATTGCGCCACCGAGCGTCACAAAACGCGTGCCGGGCGTCACCGGTAGAAAATAACCGTGTTTGGCGACCGCCTCGATAATTTCACTTAGCAGAACACCGGATTCAGCCTCAAGAACGCCGGTATGAACATCGAAGCTAACAATCCGGGCGTGCGTTCGCATCGGAACAAGCAATCCCGCATCGTTATGGCAGCTGTCACCATAAGAACGGCCATTGCCGAAAGCGAGCAGGCTTTCTGGACCTTCCAGCTTGGAAAACACATCATCGAACGCAATCGCGTTTCGCCGGCGACGAATGATGCGTCCAAAGCTATCGAAAGACTGATCCATCACCGCATCCCGGCAACAAACAGCAGGACTGCACCAATCGCGATCACCACCTGACTGCGCCAGTCATTGGCCAGGAACACGACAGGGTCGTCGTCCATTTCCCTGCGATGCGCCAGAATCCACACACGGATGATGATGTAGAGAACAATCGGCACCAGCGGCCAGATCAGCCATGGGTAGGTATACAGCACCTGCACCGCACCACTGTTGATATAAAGTGCCAGAACCACCACGGCGGTGAAGCCAGAAGCGACACCGCTCTGGCCTATGACGTCTTTATCTTCGGGGCGGTAGCCTCGACCGGCGATACGATCTTTTTCTGTAACCGTGGAATGCTGCAACTCAACATAGCGCTTCACCAGCGCCAGCGACAGGAAGAAGAACATTGCAAACGCCATCAGCCAGAAAGACTGCGGAATTTCGGTCGCCGCCGTGCCACCCAAAAGCCGCAAGGTGTAAAGCGCTGCAAGGCAGATGACATCAACCAGCAATGCGCGCTTCAACACCAGCGAATAGGCAGTCGTCGCAACCAGATAAAGACCGATAACCAGAGCAAAAGCTGGCGGCAGGAAAAAGCAGATTGCCGCTGCAATCAACAAAAGCAACGCTGAAACCTTGAGGCCGAACGGAATACTCAATGCACCGCTTGCAAAGGGGCGTGAACGCTTTCTGGTATGCTGGCGATCGAGCGGCAGATCAATAATATCATTGAGAATGTAGATCGCTGAGGCAGCCGCAGAAAAGGCAATGAAGGCAAGGATGGACGCTAACAGCACGTCGGGAAAGAAGATCGTGTGAGCGAGGAGCGCCGGCACAAAAACCAGAAGGTTCTTAAGCCATTGATGCACACGGAGCATTTTCAGATAGGGCTTGATGCCCGTTACACTTTTCTCAAAGAGCCGGCTGCCATTGGCTTTCTGAAAACGTGCAGCTGCCCGATCCGGAGCAACGACAACCACCTTTCGCGCAGCTTCAAAGACCGCTATATCGGCGCGATCATTGCCCGCATAATCGAAGCCTTGTGGGCCATAATGTTCTGTGAGAGCACGTGCCTTGGCATGTGAAGACAGATTGTTTTTGCCTGTCGTGGCTAAAACAGCTTCAAAAATACCGAGCCCCGAAGCAACCGCTTGCGCCAAGGGTTCTGCTGCTGCTGTCGCCAGAACCAGCCTGCGACCATTGGTATGTTCTTGACGAAGATAATCGAGAAATTCTTGTCGATAAGGCAACAAAGACGCATCAATGACGATCCGGCGTGCGATTTGCTGCTTGAGATGAGCCTTGCCTGACAGGAGCCAGATCGGCAGCAGGAAAAGATAAAGCGGATTCTTCTTCAGAAGAATGAAGGTGCTTTCCCAAAGCAAGTCGGTTGCGATGAGCGTCCCGTCGAGATCCACGGCCAGAGGCACGTCCTGACTTTTGAGCCGCTCATCCATTTTTCGCTATCCCCTTCAACCCCACCCCCGGCAACTTTCGTCAACCAAGCCCCCTTGGCACCCCAAAAGACAAAAGTACAAATGAACAATGAATAGTCTATTCTACAGTCGATAATTGTTATTGATAGGCTTGTCTCTATCAAATTGCCCTTTAAACAATCGCTACAAGTTTTGGTTAATAAACACGCGATCTCACATAATTGCTGGTCTATCTTTTCATCGCGTAATATAAGGCGTTGATTATTTTCCATTTTGATCTGCGCTTCTTGCACGAACACCTCAGGTTTAGAGCCGAACCATGAATATTGAATCTGCCTTGAATGATGGTGCCAATGTCTTTGAACTGGCACCAATTTCCCTGTGGCTAGAAGACTATAGTGGATTGCGTGCGCAGTTCGAACAATGGCGGAAACTTGGTGTTACGGATCTCAGGACGTTTCTTCACGAAGACACGAGTCGCTTGCGTATCTGCACAAGCCACATCCGTGTTCTCAAGGTCAATCGCAAAACTCTGTCTCTTTATGAGGCGCGTGACGTCAACCATCTGATCGAAAATCTTGAGCGCGTTTTCCGCGACGACATGCTCGATCCACATATAGAAGAAATGGTTCAGCTCTGGAACGGCGATAACGCTTTCATAAGCGATACGGTGAATTATTCGCTAGGTGGCAAGCGCCTCGACATCCAGCTCAAAGGTGTGGTTTTGCCGGGCCATGAGGAAAGCTGGAACCGCGTTCTTTTGTCCATCGAAGACGTGACCGCACGTGAAGAGGCTCGACGTGAGCAAAACAAGCATAAGCAGCATGCAGAAGGCCTGTTTGAACATTCGCCAGTCTCGCTTTGGGTGGAAGACTTCAGCCGTATCAAACAGCTGATGGACGATATCCGCGAGCGTGGCATTGTCGATTTCCGCGTCTTCACTGATGTACATCCGGAATTCGTGCGCCAATGCATGAGCGAAATCCGCGTTCTGGATATCAATCGAGAAACGCTCGAGCTGTTTCTCGCACCAGACAAACAGACGCTTCTGCAAAACCTGCCGCATGTTTTCAAAGCCGATATGGAAACCAATTTCCGCGAACAACTGATCGATCTCTGGAACGGCGTGCTGTTTCAGCGCCGCGAAGTTGTCAATTATGCGCTCGATGGAACCGAACGGCATTTGCTCCTGCAATTCTCGGTCCTACCGGGCCATGAAGAAGACTGGTCACTGGTTCAGGTCGCACTTGCAGACATTACAGCGCGCAAGAAGGCCGAAGCCTATCTCGAATATCTTGGCAAGCATGATGTGCTGACCAAGCTGCATAATCGCGCCTTCTATGTTGATGAGTTGAACCGCCTCGAGCGCAAAGGACACGTGCCTGTCTCGATCATCATCATCGACCTTAATGGCCTGAAAGCAGCCAATGACCTGCTTGGACATGCGAGCGGCGATGGCTTGCTGCGTCGCATCGGCGAAGTATTGAATGAGGCTGTAAAGTTGCCGGGCCACGCTGCCCGTATTGGCGGCGACGAGTTTGCAGTCGTGCTGCCTTATGTCGACGAGCGCGGTGCAGAAGCCGTCATGGAAGATATTCGCCGACTGGTCGATATCAACAACCAGTATTATTCACAGCTGAAAATCGAGCTTTCTATGGGTACTGCCACCAGCATGCCCGGCGAAAAGCTGGAAACGGTTGCGAAACGTGCAGACCTTCTGATGTATGAAGACAAGCGCATGCACTATTCGGCGGAAGCACTGCGAAAGTCGAAACTTTCCTGATCAATCATCAAACTTGATAATCGTCTTGCCGCGCGTGAGATCGGTGACAAGCTGCGCCAGCTCACTTTGGACAGCGAGCGGCATCGCGCCGGTCATTTCCACGCCGGTTGCTGTGAAGTTTTCGTTTGCAATGGTGACATGTTCGACAGCCGTAAGACGCGCTTTAAGAAGCGCGTGATCTGAAAAGTCACAAGCAAACGAAAAGCCGATCACCGGGATTACCTCGGTTTTCTCGGCCTGTCGCAGACACATCGCAGCAGTGCCACCATAGGCCCGCATCAAACCGCCACTGCCAAGCAGAATACCACCGAACCAGCGCGTGACCACGACCACGATATTATCAAGCTGTTGCCCGTCGATTGCTTGCAGAATGGGCTTGCCCGCCGTACCACTCGGCTCGCCATCATCGCTGAAACGATAATTCTGCCCAATGCGCCACGCCCAGCAATTGTGATTGGCCGCAAGATCGGAATGCTCAGTCAGAAAATCCTTAGCCGCCTGTTCATTTGCCACAGGAGCTGCCACGCCTAAAAAGCGGCTTTTCTTGATCTCCTGCGTGATGGTTTCAATGCGACTGATGGTGAACATGGCTATCCTGCAAACGGTATTTTTGCGACCTAGCATTTTACGTTGCGGATGACGACTCCTTATGCCTGCGTTAGCATTGCACACATGCAAACTAGGGTATAAGGCATTGAAAAATGAGCCGCGCGTCCTGACAGCCGCTCACCCCCGCCGAAAATTTGAAAGGTCCGCCGATGTTCGATTTGATTGTGAGAAACGCCAATCTTCGCGACGGACGTGAAAAGCACGACATTCTGGTCAAGGACGGCAAAATTGCTGATATAGTCCCATCCAAGGGCGAACATCAGGCAGCCAAAGAAATCGATGCAACCGACCGGCTCGTAACCCCGCCTTTCGTCGATCCGCATTTCCATATGGACGCGACCTTGTCGCTCGGCCTGCCACGCCTCAATCGCTCGGGCACATTGTTGGAAGGTATCACGCTCTGGGGTGAGCTTAAGCCGATGCTGACCGTTGAAGCCATGGTCGAGCGCGCGTTGCGTTATTGCGATCTGGCCGTTTCGCAGGGCCTACTGGCGATCCGCAGCCATGTCGACGTGAGCGACCCGCGCCTTCTCACTGCGACCGCGATGATCGAAGTACGCGAGAAGGTGAAGCCTTACATCGATCTGCAGTTGGTGGCCTTCCCGCAGGACGGCTATTATCGTTCGCCAGGCGCGGTCGATCTCGTCAATCGCTCGCTCGATATGGGCCTTGATGTCGTGGGCGGCATTCCACACTTTGAGCGCACCATGGCCGATGGCGCGGCATCGCTCGAAGAACTCTGCCGCATTGCCGCCGAACGCGGCCTGCCCGTTGATATTCACTGCGATGAAACCGACGACCCAATGTCGCGCCATGTCGAAACGCTGGCAGCACAGACGATGCGTTTCGGCTTGCAGGGCCGTGTATCCGGCTCGCACCTTACCTCCATGCATTCCATGGACAATTATTATGTCTCGAAGCTCATTCCGCTGATTGCGGAAGCGAAGATGAACGCCATTCCGAACCCGCTCATCAACATCACATTGCAGGGCCGCGCGGACACCTATCCGAAGCGTCGCGGCATGACCCGTGTGCCGGAACTGATGGCGGCTGGCATTAACGTTGCTTTTGGCCACGACTGCGTTATGGATCCGTGGTACTCGATGGGTTCCGGCGACATGCTAGAAGTCGGCCATATGGCCATTCACGTGGCGCAGATGACGTCGATCGAAGGCAAGAAGCAGGTTTTCGATGCACTCACCGTCAATTCGGCAAAAGCGTTGGGCCTCGAAGGCTACGGTCTTGAAAAAGGCTGTAACGCTGATTTCGTGGTGCTGCAGGCGCGGGACCCGTTGGAAGCGCTGCGTCTCAAGGCCAACCGCCTGACCGTCGTCAAGCGCGGCAAGGTTATCGCCGAGACTCCGCAACGTATCAGCGCGCTCAACCTCGAAGGTCGCCCATCATCGGTTGACGGGGCAGATTACGCGCCGTTAGGCTAACGATATCAACAGTTTCAGCCTACCCGACAGATTGCCGGATGAACGAACAAGAACAGTCGCG
Source organism: Brucella grignonensis (assembly GCF_002252505.1). GTDB lineage: Bacteria > Pseudomonadota > Alphaproteobacteria > Rhizobiales > Rhizobiaceae > Brucella > Brucella grignonensis. The sequence continues at coordinate 79,011 of NZ_NNRL01000151.1, forward strand.
ACTGAAAAAGTCGTGCCTATTTTTGAGGCCGCGACCTAATTCGCTTGTATTCGAGGCAGATTGAGCAAAGATAGAACTGTTGCTCATACATTCTGCTCACACAAAACGAAGCAACCGGTAGTGCAGTCCCGGCACGCCGAAAACACACACGAGGGGTCCAATGACCAAAATCATTAAAACATCGAACTTTACCCGCCGCGACATTCTCGCGATGTCTGCGGCTCTCGGTGCAACCGCCATCACAACGCGCGTTTTTGCTGCGGACGAGAAGCTCAAGGTTGCGGGTATTCACGCTTCGCCGGTCGAGAATGCATGGAATTCACGCCTTCATGAAGCGCTTAAGCAGGCACATGACGAAGGCGTCATCGAATATGTCTTCTCGGAAGGCGTTTCGGCGAGCGACTATCCACGCGCCATGCGTGAATATGCCGAACAGGGCATCAAGCTGATCGTTGGTGAATCTTATGCCGTCGAGCGCGAAGCGCGTCAGGTTGCAGGCGACTATCCGCAGACCACATTCATCATGGGTTCTTCCGGCAAAGAACAGGGCGACAACTTCGGTGTTTTCGGCACCTGGAATTTTGAAGCAGCCTATCTTGCAGGAATGCTTGCAGGCGGCATGAGCAAATCAGGTACTTTCGGTTCGGTCGGTGCTATTCCAATCCCTGAAGTCAACATGCTCATCAATGCGTTTCAGGAAGGCGTGAAAGAAACCCGCCCGGATGCGAAATTCAATGCGTCGTTCATCGGCACGTTCTTCGATCCACCAAAGGCTCGTGAAGCTGGCCTCGCCCAGATCGACGCCGGTGCAGATATTCTGTTTGGCGAACGCATTGGTACTGCAGACGCCGCCAAGGAACGCGGCATCAAGGCAATCGGCTCGCTGATCGACTATACACCACGCTATCCAGACACTGTCTTCGCCAATGCGATGTGGTACTTCCGTCCGATTCTCAATGCAGCCATTGCTGATGTTAAGGCAGGATCGCCAACCGGCAAGGATTACACGCCATTCAGCCTGATGAAGGAAGGCGGCAACGATATCGTTTATGTCAAGGGCGCTGCACCTGCAGAAGTTGAAGCCAAGATGGAAGCCCGTCGGGCCGAGATCAAGGCTGGCACTTTCAAGGTCGAGCCAAATCCGGCTGAGCCTAAGTAATATACATTCAGGGCAGCAGAAGTGGCACTCCATATGAAGCGACAGGATGCAACCGCGCTCGCCAACGCGATCGCGAAGGGCGTTTTGACTGCGCGAGAGGCCATGGATGCCGCCGTTGAAGCCGCAGAAAAATGGCGCCCTCTGGGCGCCATTGCATATCTCGATACAGAACTTGGCCACAGCAATGCAGCAGCTTTTGATGCAAGTACTGACAAAGTACCCTTTGCTGGTGTGCCATCGCTGTTCAAGGATCTGGGCGGACCTTGCGCTGGTCTGCCAATCCGCCTTGGCTCACGCGCCTGTGCAGATGCGCCGCGCGACCTTGATTCAGAACTGGCCGCGCGACTGCGCAAAGCCGGACTTAATTTCTTTGGAACGACAACCGTGCCGGAGTTCGGCATGGCACTTGCCAGTGAACCTCTCGACGGCCCCGTCGCGCGACATCCCTTCAATGAAAGGCTGTCCCCTGCCGGTTCGTCTGGCGGCGCAGCAGCAGCTGTTGCAGCAGGCATCGTTTCGATAGCTCATGCAACGGATGCAGGCGGCTCGATCCGCGTTCCAGCGGCCACGTGCGGACTCATTGGTTTGAAGCCAAGCCGCGGTGCCATGCCTGCTGGCCCGCATTTCGGCAATTATCTTGCAGCAATTGCGAGCGAATTTGCCCTTTGCCGTTCAATCCGCGATGCAAAAGCTTTGTTCCCACTTGTCGCTGGCAAGATCGAAAGCTTCCTTCCCGACGTAGCACTTGCATCAGACGCAGTGCCCGAAAAATTGCGCATCGGCATTATTTCAGGCGATCTCTGTAAATATCCGGTGACGGCTGAACGCAAACAAGTGGTTGCTGACGCAGCATACTTTCTGGAAGCACAGGGCCACACGATCCACGCCATCGATGCGGATGAGCTTGCACCACTCGTCGATGCCAGCGCCACAGCCTTTGACCGGATTATCTCGGCCAATCTCGCATCGGCAATTGATGCCTTTTCGATTGATGAAGCAAAGCTCGAAAGACTGACGCAGGCCGTGGCATCACGCGGACGCAAGATGAGCGCTGTCGCACTTTACAACGCCATGAATGGTGGTGTGATGGCCGCCTATCAGCTCTGGCAGATTTTCCACGATATCGATGTGCTGATCACACCGATGCTCTCGCGTGCACCGCAGCCAATTGGCGCATACGCGATGGATCATGACGATGTGGACGTACATTGGCATAAGATGAATGAGTTTGCCCCTTATGCGGCATTGGCGAATATTTCCGGTTTCCCGGCGCTTTCCATGCCTTTTGGCGAGGACGCAAATGGTATGCCGCTTGCAATTCAGTTGATTGGACGAATGGGAGCGGACAATCTTCTCTTGAACCTTGGCGAGCGTCTGGAGGAGGACCAGCGTTGGCAGCACAGATTTCCCGTTGCGGGGTTGAACACATGACCACCACAGTTCTTGAACTGCAAAACATCACCAAGCGGTTTGGCGCGCTTACCGCCAATGACGATATTTCGCTGAAGCTTGAGCGCGGTGAAATCCTCGCTTTCCTTGGCGAGAATGGCGCAGGCAAAACCACGCTGATGAACATCCTGTTCGGCCATTATGTGCCGGATGAAGGCCGCGTTTTCGTCAAGGGCGAGGAAATCCCGCAGGGCAAGCCCCGCGCCGCCATCAATGCGGGCGTGGGCATGGTGCACCAGCATTTCACGCTCGCGCCCAATCTCACCGTGCTTGAAAACATCATCACCGGCACCGAAAGCCTCTGGAAGCTCAAATCAGCGCACAGTGCTGCCCGCAGCAAGATTGCGGAAATCGCCAAGCGCTTTGGCTTGCAGGTCGATCCCGATGCGCGGCTTGGTGATCTGTCTGTTGGCGAGCAACAGCGCGTGGAAATTCTCAAAGCGCTCTATAACGACGCCGATATTCTGATCCTCGACGAACCGACCGCCGTCCTGACCACACAGGAAGCCGAAAACCTGTTTGCGACACTGAAAGAGATGGCACGTCAGGGCCTGTCATTGATCTTCATTTCGCACAAGCTGCATGAAGTCATGTCCGCAGCCGACCGCGTCGTGGTGTTGCGCGGCGGCAAGGTTGTGGCGGAGCGCAAGGCTTCCGAGACCTCGAAGGAGGAACTCGCCGAACTGATGGTCGGTCGTCGCGTTTCGCGCCCTTCACGTGCTGCGGCCACACCCGGCGAGACTTTGCTCGAAGCCAAGAACGTGACCGTGGTAGAGGATGGCGCGACCCGCCTTAGCGATCTCGACTTTCACCTTCGGGCTGGCGAAACGCTTGGCATCATCGGCGTATCGGGCAATGGACAAGCTGCGCTCGGGCGTCTGGTTTCGGGTCTCAGTCAGCCTGCGAGTGGCTCGCTCGTCATGTTCGGGCAAACGGTCACCAAGTTCGACCCGCGCCAGTTTGTGGCGGAAGGTGTCGGCCGTATCCCGGAAGACCGCAATGCCGAAGGGGCAATCGGCGATCTGACACTCTGGGAAAATGCTGTGCTTGAACGCGTCCGCAATCCGCAATTCTCCAATGGTCTTCTGGTCAACCGCACTGCAGCGCGTGAATTTACCGACCGCATCATCAAGGATTTCGATGTGCGTGGCGGGACGCCCGACAGCCGCATTCGCCTGCTATCCGGCGGCAACATGCAGAAGCTTATTCTGGGTCGCAATCTTGAAACTGCCCCTCGTATCCTGATTGCGGCACAGCCGACACGCGGCCTCGACGAAGGTGCAGTTGCGGCCGTCCATGCCCGCATTCTCGAGGCGCGCGCCAAGGGTGCCGCCGTGCTGCTAATCTCGGAAGACCTGGATGAAATCATCGGCCTTGCCGACCGCGTACAGGCCATCGTCAAGGGCAGGCTGTCACAACCAATTGATGCAAGCGAGGCCAACGCGCAACGGCTGGGTCTGATGATGGCTGGCGAGTGGCAGACAAATACCAAGAAGGGGCTGAACTGATGCGTATTGAACGACGCGAAACACGGCCCATGGCTCTGGTGGCAACCGCACCGGTGATCGCTGTTCTCGCTGCCTTTGTGCTTGCTGGCCTGTTGATCGCCGCCGCTGGCGCGCCGGTCTTCGAATCCTTCCGCCAGATTGCAATTGGAGCCTTCGGCACGAAGCTCTCAATCACCGAAACGCTCACCCGCGCAACGCCCTTGATGCTGACCGGCCTGGCGGCTGCCGTCGCCTTTCGCTCGAAACTCTGGAATATCGGTGCCGAAGGCCAGTTTTATATGGGCGCGCTGGCAGTCGTCGCCTGTGGCACGCAGTTGCAGCTTCCAGCCGCTATTCTCATTCCGCTATTGCTCGTCGTCGGCGCGATTGCAGGCATGATTTTCCTGCTCATTCCACTCGGTCTTCGCCTGCGCTTCGGTGTTGATGAAGTGGTAACGACACTGCTTTTGAACTTCGTTGCGGTGCTCATCGTCTCGATGATGATCGAAGGGCCGATGAAAGACCCCCTCGCCTTTGGCTGGCCGCAATCCGAGCCTGTGCCAGATGCGGCAATCCTGCCAAAAATCATGGCAGGCATGCGGCTTCACATCGGCATCATCATCGCTATCGCTCTGGCGCTCATCATCGCCTATGTGCAGAAGCGCACCGTGTTCGGGCTTGAAACCAAGGCTGCCGGTCTCAACCCGCAAGCCGCGCGTTTTGCAGGCGTTCCGCTTGGCAAGACACTGGTGAAAGTCGCCTGTATTTCTGGTGGCCTTGCAGGCCTTGCAGGCGCGATACAGGTCATGGGCGTGAAAGGTTACGTCACGACCGATCTCTCACCGGGCTTCGGCTATTCCGGTATCATTGTCGCGATGTTGGCCAATCTGAACCCTATCGGGGCAATTTTCTCGGCACTTTTTGCAGCCGCAATGTTTGTCGGTGCCGACGGCATGAGCCGCGCCATCGGCATTCCAAGCTTCATTGCCGATGTCACCGTGGCGCTGTCGCTTCTGACTATGCTGGTTGCTCTGTTCTTCACACAATACAGGATCGCCCGATGAACGAGTTGATGGATATCCTGCTTTCCGCAGGCCTCTGGGTCTCGGTCCTGCGCATTGCAACGCCACTGATCTTCGGCACGCTCGGCGCGCTTTATTGCGAACGGGCGGGTGTGCTCAATCTCGGCATTGAAGGCATCATGACCTTCGGCGCGATGATCGGCTGGCTGACGGTTTATAACGGCGCAGACCTCTGGGTGGGCGTGCTTGCAGCGGCAGCATCGGGTGCCCTGTTCGGCCTGATTCATGCGGCCCTCACCGTGCCGTTGGGCTTGTCGCAACATGTGGTGGGCTTGGGCATAACGCTGTTTGCGTCGAGCCTCAGCTATTTCCTGTTCCGTCTTCTGGTGCCGCTTTCATCGACGCCACCCACCGTCACGCCATTCCAGCCCATCAATCCATCCTGGCTTGCGGATATTCCGTTTATCGGGCAGGTCCTCGGAACACAGACAGCCCTCACATGGATCGCCATTCCACTGGCAATCCTGCTCGGTTACGTGCTTTTCCGCACGCCGCTCGGCCTTGCCATCCGCATGACTGGCGAAAACCCACATGCCGCTGAAGCACAAGGTATCAACCCGATCCGAGTCCGTGTCTTCACGATCATGTTCGGTAGCGCCTTAATGGCTGTCGGCGGCTCCTTTTTGACACTCTCCGCTTTCAACTCGTTCTTCCCCACTATGATGCAGGGACGAGGCTGGGTATGCATTGCACTGGTCGTATTTGCCTCGTGGAAGCCTGCCCGCGCGCTTCTGGGCGCATTGCTCTTCGCTCTCTTTGATGCGTTCCAGCTGCGCCTGCAGACGGTTTACGGCAAGGTCGTGCCTTACCAGCTCTTCCTGATGATCCCTTACATCATGTCGATTGTGGCGCTCATCGTCATGGCGCGCCGCGCACGCGTGCCACAGGCACTGATGCAGCCCTATCGCCGCGGCGAGCGATGAGCAAAAAAGCGGCGGCATGTTTGCCGCCGCTTTTTTATTATAATCAGGCGCTATAGCGCTTCTGACCATCCATCCAGGTTTCACTGACCTTGATCTTGCTGATCTTCGTCGGCTCAACCTTCGTCGGGTCTTCTTCGAGAATCGCGAAATCAGCGCATTTGCCTTCTTCGAGACTTCCGACAATATCATCCATCCTGCAGTGATAGGCTGCATCAATGGTTACGGCGCGCAGCGCCTGCTCCACCGGGATACGCTCATCGGGAAAGAACACGTCACCACCGTCATTCATGACACGTGCGACAGCATCCTCAACACAGCGCAGCGGTTCAATCGGCGTCACATTCCAGTCTGAGTGGAAGGAAATACGCAGGCCTTCAGCCAGCGCCGTTGCACACGGGTCGTAGAACTTCGCACGATCAGGTCCAAGAATTTCGTCACGGAAGGCTTTGCCCCACCACCGCACATGTCCGATGAGAAAGGAGGGTTGCAGCCCGAGCTCTTTTGCCTTTTGCATCTGATCCTGATGAAAAATGCTGCAATGCTCAATGCGATGACGGTGATCGTCACGCGGCATTTCTTTCAGCACTGCTTCGTAGGCTTCAATCGTTGCATCAATTGCCGCATCACCATTAGCGTGAACACCGACCTGCCAGCCGCCCTGATGCGCGCGACGGACCGCAGCGGTCAACTGTTCGAGCGTATAGTTCATCGCGCCACGATCATTTGTCCCGAGATAGTTTTCACGCTGATAGCCGGTGCGTGCCTGATTGGAACCGTCCGCCCAGGCCTTGATGCCATCATAGCGATAAAGATCGCTGCCACGTCCCGGTTTGATATTCATTTTCTCCCACTGATCCAATGCAGTCGAGACCAGCATGCCGCGATAGCGGATCGGCGGATTTTGCGACATAACCTGATCCAGCAACGCCAGATGCTCCGCTGGCGCCATCATTCCTACACCGCAATCATGCAGGGATGTGCAGCCAACCGACGCAGCCTTATCGAGCATGCGGCGGATACTGGTCGAAACGTCAGCCGCCGTAGGCAATGGCATTTTCTCGATAAATGCATTGAACGCAGGCGGCTCTTCAAGACGGCCGCTCAATTGACCGTTGGGTGTTTTGACGTAGCGCGCCTCAGGAGGGTTCGGTGTCGTATCGGTGATACCTATCAGCGCAAAGGCCTTGCTATTGGCATAAGCGATGTGGCCGTTGCTCTCCATCATGAAAAATGGATTGTTCGGTGCCAGCTCATCCAGCTCTGCCAAGGTCGGGATATGGGCGCCTTTGGTGATGCTTGGATCAAATTGCTTGGCCCTCACCCATTCGCCCTCACTGGCCTTGCTGACACCATTGCGCAGCGTGTTCCAGACCTGTTCGAATGTCGGCGTAGTGATCGGACTGACATCGATCCAGTCATCCATAACAACAAAAACTGAATGCATATGCGGATCGATCAGACCCGGCATCAGCGTTCTGCCATCCAGTTCCACGATACGTGTGGCTTTGCCGCGAAACTTGTCGACATGGTCTGTCGTGCCGACTGCAAGGATGCGGTTTCCACGCACAGCGATTGCCTCGACGTTCGGTGTTTCGCCCCCCAGTCTTTCAGCATTGAGCGTGAGAATGGTTCCGCGACGGAAGATTATATCGGCCGGAGCATTGGCGCTCGACAAATTGCCCTTGGCCATTGCTGGTTCCACCGCCGTTGCGGCAAAGATCGCGGCAGCAGCACCGCCCATGTATTTAAGAAAGTCGCGTCGTGAAGTCGTGTGCTTAAATACAGCCATCAGTCCGGGATTGCAGGCTAAACACATGGGTCGTAATTCCTATAAATGGGGGAATACTTTGCCTTACCCATCAAAAAGAACTACAAAAATTATAAATAGGCAAATAAAATTATCATACAATGTTTATATTGTGTCTATCTAAAATATTTATCACTTATAATAACTATAATACTATTTAGTATTTAAAACAAAAACGGCGCCCAGAGGCGCCGTTCTTTTATAAAATTAAAGCAGATCAAGCAACGCTCGACTTGCCGCTCTTTTCAAAGCGCTTACGCTCATTCGGGTCGAGGTAGAGCTTGCGCAGACGGATCGACTTTGGTGTCACTTCAACCAGTTCGTCGTCCTGAATCCACGACAGAGCGCGTTCCAGCGTCATGCGGATCGGAGGCGTCAGCTTCACAGCCTCATCCTTGCCGGCAGCGCGGATGTTGGTGAGCTTCTTGCCCTTAAGCACGTTGACTTCAAGGTCATTGTCACGGCTGTGAATGCCGATCAGCATACCCTGATAGACCTTGACACCAGCATCGATGATCATCGGACCGCGATCTTCAAGATTGAAGAGCGCGTAAGCAACAGCTTCACCCTGATCGTTGGAAATCAGAACACCATTGTTACGGCCAGCGATTTCACCCTTGTATGGCTGATAATCGTGGAACAGGCGGTTCATAATCGCCGTACCGCGTGTATCTGTCAGAAGTTCCGACTGATAACCGATCAGACCACGGGTCGGTGCGTAGAACACCATACGAACGCGGTTGCCGCCCGAAGGACGCAGCTCGACCATTTCGGCCTTGCGTTCGGACATCTTCTGGACGACGGTGCCGGAATATTCTTCATCGACGTCGATAACGACTTCTTCCACAGGCTCCAGCATTTCGCCGTTCTCGCCTTCCTTCATGACGACACGTGGACGCGAGACGCCAAGTTCGAAGCCTTCACGGCGCATGTTTTCGATCAGAACTGCGAGCTGCAATTCGCCGCGACCGGAAACGAAGAAAGAGTCTTTTTCGTTCGATTCTTCGATCTTGAGCGCAACGTTGCCTTCCGCTTCCTTGAAGAGACGGTCACGAATAACGCGGCTCGTCACCTTGTCGCCTTCGGTGCCAGCATAAGGGCTGTCATTGACGATGAAGGACATGGTCACGGTCGGCGGATCGATTGGCTGTGCTTCAAGCGGAACGCTTACCGAAGGATCGCAGAAGGTGTCGGCAACGGTGCCCTTGGAAAGACCGGCAATAGCGACGATGTCGCCTGCATGGGCTTCGTCAATAGCCTGACGCTCGATGCCGCGGAATGCAAGGATCTTCGAGATACGGCCGGTTTCGAGCAGCGAACCATCCTGACCGAGAACCTTGACGGCCTGGTTGGACTTGATCGAACCCGAATGAATGCGACCGGTGATGATGCGGCCCAGGAATGGATCGGCTTCAAGGATCGTACCGATCATGCGGAACGGACCTTCGGCGACCTTTGGCGCAGGCACATGCTTCAGCACGAGGTCGAACAGCGGAGCCAGACCTTCGTCCTTCGGACCATCCGGTCCAAGTGCCATCCAGCCGTTACGGCCCGAACCGTAAAGGATCGGGAAGTCGAGCTGTTCGTCGGTTGCGTCGAGATTGGCGAAAAGGTCGAACACTTCGTTGATGACTTCTTCATGACGGCCATCCGGACGGTCGATCTTGTTGATCGCAACGATCGGACGCAGGCCGACTTTCAGCGCCTTGCCAACAACGAACTTCGTCTGTGGCATTGGACCTTCAGCAGCATCAACGAGAACGATAGCGCCGTCCACCATCGAAAGGATACGCTCAACTTCGCCGCCGAAGTCGGCGTGGCCGGGTGTATCGACGATGTTGATGCGGGTGTTCTTCCAGACAACCGAAGTGGCTTTCGCGAGAATGGTGATCCCGCGTTCCTTTTCGATATCGTTGGAGTCCATCATGCGTTCTGCAACGCGCTGGTTCTCGCGGAACGAGCCCGACTGCTTCAGGAGTTCGTCGACCAGTGTTGTTTTGCCATGATCGACGTGTGCGATAATAGCGATATTACGCAATTCCATATGGAGATCACTTCTATATGAGTTGGGAGCCGCGCCAAGATGGATGCACGGAAAATCAATGGGGCGCTCTTACAGGTTTTTTTGCGTTTTAGAAAGGGGCAGTGCGAAACTGCCCCTCAATTAACCCGAAAAGCCCGGATTTAATTGCTTTTTTACACTGCCATTCTGACAGTTTTTTGTCGCCAGGACCTATAAAAGCGTTCCCGACAAAATTATCAGCGCAACACTGAAGTAGATCACAAGGCCCGTCACGTCGACCAAAGTGGCAACAAAAGGTGCTGATGCACTAGCCGGATCAAAGCCAAGCCGTTTGAGAATGAACGGCAGCATCGAACCCGTTACCGAGCCGAATGTCACAATACAGACCAGCGCCATCCCGACCGTTGCACCCACCAGAATCCAGTGCTCGCCGTAATCGTAAATACCGAGCTTCTGCCACAGCGCAATTCGCACCATGCCAATCAGACCCAAAAAGCTGCCCAGTGCCAGACCAGTCGGCACTTCGCGCATCGCAACCCGCCACCAGTCTTTCAGCCTGACTTCCTGAAGTGCAAGCGCGCGGATGATCAGCGACGTTGCCTGCGAACCGGAATTGCCGCCCGAAGACATGATAAGCGGAATGAACAGCGTCAGCACGAGCGCTTTTTCCAGTTCAAGTTCAAAATGCTGCATGGCACTTGCCGTCAGCATTTCGCCCAGAAACAGGATACCCAGCCAGCCAGCACGTTTCTTGAGCATCTCACCAAAGCCGATACGCATATAAGGCTTGTCGAGCGCCTCCATACCACCGAAGCGGTAGGCGTCTTCACTGGCTTCTTCTGTCATGGCATCCAGCACATCATCGACGGTAACAATGCCGATGATGTGGCGGCTGTCATCAACGACAGGAACGGCCAACAAGTCGTGCTTACGGAACAGACGCGCGACATCCTCGCGATCCGCATGTGGCGAGATCGTGATCGGATCATCATCGCGGGCAAGTGACAGGATCGGCTCGTCCAACTCACGAATGATCAGACGGCGCAAGCTGACAACACCCAGCAAAACACGGCTTTGTGGATCAACCACATAGATTGCGTAGACAGTCTCACGCGTGCGCTCGACCTTGCGGATATGGTCGAGCGTCTGCCCGACATTCCAATTGGAAGGCACAGTGATGAATTCGATGGTCATCAAGCTACCAGCCGTGTTCGGCGGATAGCCCATGAGCTTCTTCAATGCAGCCTTGGTTTCAGGCGCAAGAATGGGAAACAGACGCGCGCGATCGGCATCTTCCAGTTCCTGAAAGACGTCGGTAGCACGGTCAGCGGACATACCATCAAGCAACAAACTGGCAGTGTTTGGAGGAAGGATGGCCAGAATTTCGGTTGCACGTTCAAGCTCCGGCTGATCAAGCAGGCGGATGGCATCTTCGTGCGAAAGCTGGGCGATAACGGCTACTGCGTCATCGGCATCCAGCTCATTGACGATCTCGACCGCGTCGCCCGTACGAATATCGGCGAGGCGGCTGGCAATTGCTGCAGCAGGGAGGTCGGCAACATTGAGCACTTCAGAGACGAAGTTGTTGTCGGGCTTAAGGCCGGTCATGGGCTTGCCTTTCTGTCGATCCGCCGTCAAAGACAGACCGTGCAAGCCGACCTCAAGCGATCAGATCACGAACTGCCTTGACGGCTGAAACAATCGACTGTGACTGTCGCTTGGCATAAGAGAATAAAGCTCCGGTTGAAATGCAGCCAGATAAAATGCGGCTGCGAGCGTGATGTGCCCCCGACGGCCCTCAAAGTCAAGCCCCGGCGAACGATGATGAAAGCTTTTTCATATTTGGTTTTAACTTGTCTGCTGCAAACGCAACCACAGCAGAAAAGCAATCGCGGCAATGAAGCCAAGCGCCGGGATCAGCGTTGCAAAAGCAATGACCGGATCACCCATAAGAGCTGCGATTGCACCGCCCGCAAGCCCGCCACCCATTTGAAAGAAACCCATCATGGCGGACGCGGCACCCGCCATCTTGGGGAACGGTGCCATGCCCGCTGATGTCATCACCGGCATCACCAGAGCAACGCCGAAAGCAAAGAGTGTCATCGGCAACATCACGAGCAAATAGGATGGCTCGAAAATGCGCAGCAGCGTTGCGATAAGAATACTGGCAATGACCATGGCGACATATCCGGCCGCGGCCAGCTGGCGGGGACTATAGGGCTTCATCAACCGCCGAAACAGCAGGCTGCCAGCAAAATAGCAGCTCGTCTGCAAAAGCAGTCCCATGCCGAATTGTGTGGCCGTCATACCCACGCGCCCCATCAGAATGAAGGGCAGAATGGTCGCCGCCGTGTATAGCCCGCCAGTCGTGCCACCGACCCCAAGGCTCGCATAGATGAATTGGCGGCTGGTTAGTAATGTGCAGTAAGAGCGTAGCAGTTCCTTCGGTCGAATCCGGCTAAGATCACGCGTGACCGTTTCCTTGATGATGAAGATCGCCATCAGGACAACCAGAATGCCCAGGCAGACCATGACGATGAAAATCGCCTGCCAGCCGAAGAGCTCCATGGTGAGACCGCCCAATGTCGGCGCGACAGCAGGCCCCACCGCAATGACAATGCCGATGAGGTTCATCACACGGGCCGATGCCTCATGGGTGAAAAGATCACGCACGATTGCGCGTGAAATCGTAACCCCTACAGCCGCTCCCACGCCTTGCAAAAACCGTGCGACCAAAAGCATGTCGATGGTCGTGGCGAATAGAGCGAGGATGCTGGCAGCAAGGTAAATCACCATGAAGGCAATCGTGATCGGCCTGCGCCCAAAACCGTCCGACAACGGCCCGCAGACAAGCTGCGAAAGGCAGAAACCCGCGAGATAGACCGATATGGTGAGCTTGACCATTGCTTCGGTCGTACCAAAGGCATGAACAATCTCGGTCATGGCTGGCGTATAGAGTGCCATCGACATGAGGCCCAATGCGGCCAGAAGACCACCAATAACACCAACCCGCAACTCGCTCATCACGGGCTTCGCATCCTGGGCAGTGCGATGATCAGGCGCCACATTCATGGATTGCAACAATCACTCTCTGCCCGACAGCGGCGGAAAAACCCGCAACCAGAGGCCTAATCTTTGAGAAAAGAAGTGCCCACATTTTTATGCAAGCAAGCTGTCTTTCATCCCTATTGTCTGTATGGAAAAGGGTCAAGCAAAGGCTCATCCGCAGACCGAAAGCTTGGGAAATACCCTTGCCCCAACGACACTGAACTCCTAAGTCTGGTGCATATCGAATTCATTTGATCCGGAGTTTTCTCATGTCCGCCAAGCCCACCTACAATCACGCACTGACCGAATGGAATGGACCTCTGGGGCTGCCGGATTTCGCCGCATTCAAGGATGATGATTTCGCACCCGCTTTTGATGCGGCACTTGCGGAAGATCTTGCCGAGGTGGAAGCCATTGCCGGTGAAACCACTGAGCCGACTATTGAAAATACGCTCAAGGCTCTGCAGCTAACCGGTAAATCCCTCGACCGCGTATCTTCGATTTTCTGGATGCGCGCTGGCGCGCACAGCAATGACGATATTCAGGCACTTGAGCGCGAAATCGCTCCGAAAATGTCGCGCCATTATTCTCGCATCATGATGGACCCGGCACTGTTTGCGCGCATCGATGCGCTTTATGAAAATCGCGACCATCTTGATCTGGATATAGAAACCAAGCGTGTGCTGGAAAAGACCTGGAAAGGGTTTGTTCGTTCCGGTGCCAGGCTTGATGAAGCTGGCAAGAAGGAACTGGCGGGCATCAATGAAAAGCTTGCCGGGCTTGGTGCGCGCTTCGGCCAGAACGTGCTGAAGGATGAATCAAGTTGGGCGCTTTTCATCACCGATGAAGCCGACCTCGCAGGCCTTCCAGATTTCCTCAAAAATGCGATGCAGAGTGCCGCCGCTGAACGTGGTCAGCCCGATGCATGGGCGGTCACACTTTCCCGTTCGATTGTCGAGCCGTTCCTTTCGTTCTCGGAAAACCGCGAATTGCGCGAACAGGCCTTTAACGCATGGGGCAAGCGCGGCGAAAACGGCGGCGAGACCGACAATCGCGAGATTGTGCGCGAGATGGTGGAACTGCGTGAGCGCAAGGCGCATCTGCTCGGTTACGCCAATTTCGCGGCCTACAAGCTCGACGACACCATGGCCAAAACGCCGAAAGCCGTTATGGATCTGCTCGAGCCTGTCTGGGACAAGGCCCGCGCCAAAGCGCATGAAGAAGAAAACGAACTTGAACGGCTGATTGTGGCCAATGGTGGTAACCACAAGGTTGCGCCGTGGGACTGGCGCTTTTATGCGGAAAAACTTCGTGCTGAACGTTTCGCGTTCGATGAAGCGGAATTGAAACCTTATCTGCAGCTCGAAAAAATCATTGAAGCAAGTTTCGATGTGGCGACCCGTCTTTTCGGCATCCGTTTCGAGGAGAAGAAAGGCATCACCACATGGCATCCGGACGTAAGGGTGTTTCAGGTCCTGAATGCCGATGGCAGCGAACGCGGTCTTTTCCTCGGCGACTATTTCGCCCGCACCTCCAAGCGCTCCGGTGCATGGATGAGCGCATTGCAATCAAGCCATAAGCTCGATGCCGGGCAAAAGCCGATCATCTACAATGTGATGAATTTTGCAAAACCCAAGGCCGGTGAACCAGCGCTGCTTTCGCTGGACGACGCGCGCACATTGTTCCATGAGTTCGGCCATGCGCTACATGGGCTTCTTTCGGATGTGACTTGGCCAGCAGTTTCCGGCACCGCCGTTTCGCGCGACTTTGTCGAACTGCCATCGCAGCTCTATGAGCATTGGCTGACCGTGCCAGCCGTTTTGGAAAAATACGCTGTGCATTATCGCACGGGCGAAGCGATGCCAAAGGCGCTGCTCGACAAGGTGCTCGCGGCCCGCTCGTTCAATGCAGGGTTCAACACGGTCGAATTCACCTCGTCGGCACTTGTCGATATGGCTTTTCATACGGGCAAGGAAAAGATTGCCGACCCATTGGCTTTTGAGGCGGCAACACTCAAAAAACTGTCGATGCCTGATGCCATCATTATGCGTCACCGCACGCCACATTTCACCCACGTCTTCTCCGGCGATGGCTACTCAGCCGGCTACTATTCCTACATGTGGTCGGAAGTGCTGGATGCCGATGCATTCTCGGCATTTGAAGAAACCGGCGATGCCTTCAACCCGGAACTCGCAGCAAAGCTCAAGCAATATATCTATTCTGCCGGTGGCAGCCGTGATCCGGAAGAGCTTTACAAAGCCTTCCGCGGCAAGATGCCGACGCCGGATGCGATGATTGAAAAGCGTGGGTTAAACTAAAAAATGAAAAGGCCGGGAAACCGGCCTTTTCAGTTCTTGTGACTGAGAATATTCACAAGACGTCCATAGGGATCACGCACAAAGAAACGGCGCACGCCCCATTCTTCATCACTCGGTCCATATTCGACAGCAAAGCCAGCAGCAGTCATCCGCTCAAGCACTGCATCAACATCATCGACCTCGATGGAAAGATCGGGCACTGGCGTGCCCGATCCGCCTTCGGTGGCAAAACTGATCTGCACCCGCGCGTCCGCATCAGCGGCATAGGTCACGATCCAGCCGTGGTCCATCACCACATCGAGTTCCAGCACGTCACCATAGAAACGCTTCGCGGCCGACAGATTATCGGCGGCTATATTGGATACGATGCGGCGGACGGCCATCAATATTCGCCGAGTTTGATGTCCGGCGTATAGTCGACACCATCAACTTCCTTCACCACTGGCTGGCCGCAATGCAGAACGCCGGTTGCCGCGTTGAATGCATAGGTCGGGGAGCCGTAAAGCTGCCAGCCCTTGTTTAAAGCTGCAGTAACACGGTGACAGAATGCGGAATCGTCCGGGCCAGTGATGAAACGGTAGAGCTTCATAGTCTTTCTTCCTTTGTTATGATTATGAGTTGGATTTCGCGAGCAGGCGCTCAGCCATTTCGAGATGCAGACGTTCGACCATCTGGCCATCAAGCGACACCACGCCCTTGCCCGCATTCTCGGGTTGGGCGAAGGCCGAAATCACCGCACGGGCATGAGCCACATCTTCGTCTGAGGGCGAAAAGGCACGGTTGGCCGCCGCAATTTGCGAAGGATGAATGAGCGTCTTGCCATCGAACCCCATCAGAGCCGCCTGCATGCACTCGGCTTCATGCCCAACGCTGTCGCGAAAGTCGTTATAAACGCCGTCCAGCACATCGATACCACCAGCGCGCGCAGCGAGAATGATCTGCATAAGCCATGGGATCAAATAGGGTCGCCCGGCTTGCGGTCGGACGCCTGTTGCCCGCGCAATATCGTTTGGTCCAACCACAAAGCAGCCAAGCCGTGCTGCAGAACGATGTCCGAGAACTGCAATTTCATCGGCATTGAGAATGCCACGCGGGGTCTCGATCATTGCCCATACACGCACGTCGAGATCTGCATCGTTGCGATCAAGCCGGTTCGCCGTATCGATAACATCCTGCGGTCGTTCCACCTTCGGCAGAAGCACAGCATCAGCCCCGATTTTAGCCACGGCAGTCACGTCAGCCTTGCCCCACACGGTATCAGCTGCATTCACCCGCACAATGCGTTCAAAACCAACTTTCGGATGCTCGGCAAAATGTGCAGACAGCGCGTCACGCGCTGCATTTTTTGTCTCGGGTGCTACGGAATCTTCCAGATCGTAGATCACGCAATCTGCTGCAAGCGTCAGTGACTTTTCGAGCGCCCGACTATTGGATGCGGGTAGGAACAATACAGAACGACGTGGGCGAGCAATTGTTTTCATGCGCAATTTGTGCACCGATCCGCATCAGCAGACAAGCACTCGCCACACAAAGTTTTTAAATGCCGCTTGCTTCGTGTTCCAGCGTTCCTGTGAACTCACATGATGCGCCGTGGTAATAGGTGCATCCGCCGACCTCTTCGATCTCAAGCTTGTAGTCACCAACGAAATTCATCTTGATTTCGCAATAGCGAGGGTTCCGGTCGGACTCCGCTTCTTGCGGATCAAAACCTTCACTCTGGATTTTGAATGTCGCCTTTTTGTCTTTGATGGTGACATCACCGGAGACGCCGCCACCACAGCCTGGCTGATTATCGACCATCGGGACGCTTGTAGACAGAGATACGGCATATTGATCGCCACTTTTGTGCGTCACATCAGCCTTAAGTTCCATGCCTTTATTGCTTGTAAAAAGTCCTTCATGCGGATTGAAGTCAGGCTTGTTTTCCGCAGAAGCTGGCAAACTCATCACTGCAACTGTCAATCCCAAGAGAAAAATTCGAAGCATATTCCACCCATCGCTGCTTATCGTAAGACATAAAAACGTAGATAAGACTTTGATTATTTAGGCGATCCGGTCAAGCACATATAATATTTCCGTGCTGTCAGCATAATTGATCTTTCGGGAGCGAAAGTTGATAGAAGTGAGGTGTTGCAACACCTCCCATTCATAAGACTTGAAATCTGCCTTATGCCTGCTTATTTTCCAGCCTTCGGTTGGAATGCACCCGCCGCTCGCAGCCTTATGGCCATGGTAAAGCATTCTGAATTCACGTTCCTGTTCCGGTGACGGCAGAAACGGCAATGCGAGCACCCGTTTACGAAAATGCTGCTCACATTCAGGAGCGAAACCATGACCACAGCCATCCTTGCTGGGCACAATACGACTGATTTCAAACACCAGGCTCGCCGTTTGCGGCAGGCTTTGGGTGAAGAAGGCATCAACATCAGCCACGGAAAGGCGCTTGACCTCGTTGCCCGCCAGTCCGGGACGCGTGACTGGAACACGCTTGCCGCTCAGGACGTAAAAGCTGAAGCCGCACGCGTTGAAGATAATGCTGCGCCTTATCGTGTCAGCCAGCGCGTTTCAGGCATGTTCCATACAACCGCTTTCGACGCACGCATCATCGGTGTCGAGGAAACCATCAAGCCCGATCTCTGGCGGATTACGCTGCAGTTCGATCCAGCGATCAATGTCGCAGTCTCACCAAACCTCTCGATGCTGCGCAGGCGCTTTACGGTCGTTGTCGGGGCGGATGGAAAGTCTCGCAGGTTGACCGGCAGTGAAGCCGGTGGGATTGCACTCAGCGTGCAATAATTTCGCCTGAAAGAACTTCGGCGCATGATTCTAAAATATTCTGGTGAATTTCAGACATATTCATGCGTCGAGCGCAACCAAGCACTTCCGGCCTGCCTTAAAAATGGGCCGGAAGTACAATAATAAGCTCAAAGGTTGCGACCTATTGGGCACTTGTGGCCTGAAACATTGACTCTCTGCGATGCTGATGTAAATCAGACAGCAAATTTAAAATACCCAACCGACAGGTCAGGAACATGGACAAGTTCACCAAGCTCACGGGCGTCGCGGCCCCCCTGCCGATCGTCAATATCGATACGGACATGATTATCCCCAAGGATTATCTGAAGACGATCAAGCGTACGGGTCTGAGCAAGGGGCTTTTTGCCGAGATGCGCTTCAACGAAGACGGAACCGAAAATCCGGATTTCGTGCTCAACAAGCCTGGCTATCGCAATGCACAAATTCTGGTTGCTGGCGATAATTTTGGTTGCGGCTCTTCGCGCGAACATGCGCCTTGGGCGCTGCTGGATTTCGGCATCCGTTGCGTGATCTCGACCTCATTCGCTGATATCTTCTACAACAACTGCTTCAAGAACGGCATCTTGCCGATCAAAGTCAGTCAGGAAGATCTCGACAAGCTGATGGACGATGCTTCGCGTGGCGCCAATGCAACACTGACCGTCGATCTTGAAGCCAAGGAAATTCATGGCCCAGATGGCGGCACAATCTCCTTCGACCTTGACGATTTTAAGCGTCATTGCCTGCTCAATGGTCTCGATGACATCGGACTGACCATGGAAAAGGTAACGAACATCGACACATTCGAGGCAAAGAACGCTCAACAGCGTCCTTGGGCATAATGGCTTTCAGTATTTACAAACTCATTGCCAGAAAGTCCGGCGGCCTCAATCATTGAATAGGACCCGATTGGCTGAAATGGCCCGAGAAGATCAAAGCGGCGACTGGGCGGGACGTCTCTCGCCTTCGCTTGATGAAGTCGAATCCATTGCGATTGAAGCGTTAGCGCATCTCCCGCAGGAATTTCGTGCGCTTTGCGGCGACATCATCATTCAGATCGCAGACTTTCCCGAAGAGCAGATCGTCGAAGATATGGGCCTCGAAACGCCTTTCGATCTTCTTGGCCTGTTTGAAGGTGTGGGTATTGGCGAGCGTTTCAGCCTTCAAACCGGCGACACTCCCAACCGCATCACACTTTTTCGCCGGGCGATTCTCGACTATTGGTCAGAGAATGAAGAAACGCTTGGCGACATCATCACCCATGTCCTCATCCATGAAATCGGCCACCATTTTGGCCTTTCTGATGATGATATGGAAGCTCTGGAAGCGCATGCTGATTAGAACAACACATTGGCGTTGTGTTGCACAAATTTGTCATTTCTGATCAAAACAGTGACAATTTCGGTATTTTTCCAGTAGATTTCGATACAATCGCATACAGATATTGAATGTGGAGAATGCTATGAATTCCCTCAGTGCAATCTGAGTGATGATCATGAGCCTTTCTCCGGCCGCCTACCAGCTTCTTCTCGTTTACACGACATATGTTATTGCTGCCGGAAGCCCCGGCCCGAGCAATATGCGCATCATGGGCGTCGCCATGCATCAGGGTCGAAAGGCGGGGCTTATATTCGCTGCCGGTGTTGTTACTGGCTCGATCTTCTGGGGCTTGATGGCCGCAACCGGTGTCTCGGCCATCCTCACACGCTTTGCAGAAGCACTGATTATCCTTAAAATCTTCGGTGGTCTTTATCTGCTGTATCTGGCCTTCAAGGCCGGACGCGCCGCCATGACGTCAGATGCGAAAATCGCAGCCCGAGCGCCAAATGGCGACGCATTTCTCTCAGGCGGTGAACTTTACCGGCGTGGATTATTGATGCATCTCTCCAATCCCAAATCCATTCTGTCCTGGATTGCTTTGGTGACACTGGGCCTCGGCACCAACTCATCATGGTCTCACTCGGCTGCGTTTCTGGGTGGTTGCATAGTGCTTAGCGTCACTATTTTCTGCGGCTATGCGATTGTGTTTTCAACGGCGCCCATGGTCCGTTTATATCGCGGCGCCCGTCGCTGGATCGAAGGTGTACTGGCTGCAGTCTTTGGTCTTGCCGGTATCCGTCTGCTTCTGTCACGCTGAAACTGTTTGAGAAACGAGTACCGCAATGAAGATTTTCAAAGGCCTCTCCGCTTTCCCGCTCACACCAATCGACGCAACCGGTAATCTCATGGAGGAGGCGCTGTGCCGTTTCCTTGAGCGCATTCACGAGGCGGGCGCGGATTCAATCGGTCTTCTGGGAAGCACCGGCGGCTATGCCTTTCTCACGCGTGAACAGCGTCGGCATACAGTGAAGACAGCCGTTAAATGCATTGGCGGGAAAACGCCGATCATCGTTGGCGTGGGTGCATTGCGCACCGATGAGGCGAGTGCGCTTGCGCGCGATGCTGCGGATGCCGGTGCTGATGCGCTGCTGCTTGCCCCCGTCTCCTATACGCCGCTAACGCAGGAAGAAGGCTTTCAGCACTTCAAAGCGGTTGCAGAAGCCACTGACTTGCCGCTGTGTATCTATAATAATCCCGGCACCACCCGATTCATTTTCAGTGATGAACTGATTGCACGACTAGGGGCTGTCAAAAACATCAAAGCAATCAAAATGCCTCTGCCAGCCGATGACGGCTATGCGGCAGAAATCACAAAACTACGCTCTGCAACACCCGATGACTTTGCCATCGGTTATAGTGGTGATTGGGGCGCAAAGGATGCACTACTCGCAGGCGCTGACGCTTTCTACAGTGTCGCTGCGGGCCTTCTGCCGGCGCAGTCAGTAGCATTGGTCCGCACCGCACAAAGCGGCAATCAGGCTGAATCCGAACGCATCAATGCAGCATTTGAACCACTATGGGAGCTGTTTAAGACCTTCGGCAGCTTCCGCGTCATGTATGTGATTGCTGACCTTCTGGGCCTTGCAAAGATCGAGCCGCCACGACCCATTCTGCCATTAGCTGCAGAGATACATGGGCAAGTGGAAAATGCACTCGCCAAAATCAAAGCGCTCTCTCTTCGATCAGAAATTTGATAGTCATGAGAGCTGCACAACGACTGAGCAATATGTCTCGTTCATCTGCCAGATCAGCAGCAAAACGTTCGCTAACCCGGCGATAAGATGTTTCGACTGATGGGTTCAAAAGATATCGTTGCTCCATTCTCGCACAGGTAGAACGCAGCTCATCCATGTTGGGCAAAATTCCCATCGAAGTCACTTTCTGCTGAAAATATGCAGGATGCCATAAAACCAAAAAGGCGCCCGAAAAGGGCGCCTTTTATATTCTTGGGATCAAGCCACGCTCAAACGGACATCGATATTGCCGCGGGTTGCGTGCGAATAAGGGCAGACGATGTGTGCTGCATTGACCAGCTCTTCGGCCTTGGCCTTGTCCACGCCCGGCAGAGCAACTTCAAGGGCAACATCAAGACCAAAGCCCGTGCCATCGTCGCGCGGACCGATGCCAACCGTCGCAGTCACAGTGCTGTCAGCTGAAATCGAAACCTTCTCCTTGGAAGCCACAAATTTCAGTGCACCAAGAAAGCAGGCTGCATAGCCGGAGGCGAAAAGCTGTTCGGGATTGGTGCCCTCACCGCCCGAGCCGCCCAATTCCTTTGGCGTATCAAGAACGACGCTGAGGCGTCCGTCAGCGGTCTTGGCACTGCCGGTACGTCCGCCCGTTGCGGTAGACTGTGTGGTATAGAGAATGGACATATGACTTCTCCTGTTTGTGAACTTATCTTCGCGAACAGAGTTGCAAATAATTAAATTGTTCGCAATCTAATTTTGCAAAATCGTTTTTCACGATTATGTGACGCGCAATTCAATTGTGCATAGCTTATAGTCGCGGTAAGGAAGGTGGATCATGAACAGCGACCACAAAGACTCCCACTTGCACCTATCAGATATGGTCTGCTTCGCGATCTATTCAACCGCGAATGCGCTGACGCGTGCCTATCAGCCCATCCTGAGCAAGCTCGACCTGACCTATCCGCAATTTCTGGTCATGCTGGTCCTCTGGGAAAAAGACGATCAGACGGTATCGGAGATCGGTGGGAAGCTTAATCTTGATTCCGGCACATTGACCCCTCTCCTCAAGCGGCTTGAAACGGCTGGCCGCATCAGGCGCCGCCGCGACCCACAGGATGAACGTCAGGTGCGCATCACACTGACTGATGAGGGACAGGCCTTGCGCGAAGCTGCGGAAAGTATCCCCGAACAGATTTTCTGCGCGCTGGGTCAGCCATTGGACGACCTGAAAGATTTGCGTGCGCGATTGCTCGATATTCGCAGCAATCTTACAGACAGTGTTTCACGCTAGAGCATTTCCTGTTTTCTTGCGTCATTGGAAATGCTCTATCTCTTTGTTTTTCGCATTATCCGACGCAAAACCGCTTCGCACTTTTGCTGGAACCGCTCTAACAAAAAAAGCGCCGGTTTCCCGGCGCTTTTGTTTTTTAAACTGCAGTATCAATTAAGCAGCAAGCGCCTTTGGCGTGATCAGGCCACGAGCGACCAGCAGCTCTGCGATCTGGATCGTGTTGAGAGCAGCACCCTTGCGCAGATTGTCAGAAACAACCCACATGGCAAGACCGTTTTCAACGGTGATGTCTTCGCGGATACGGCTGATGTAAGTTGCATCTTCGCCTGCCGATTCATAAGGCGTGATGTAACCACCATCTTCGTGCTTATCGACGACCTGACAGCCCGGTGCATCACGCAGAATTTCGCGGGCTTCTTCAGCGCTGATCGGGTTTTCAAACTCGATATTAACCGCTTCCGAGTGTCCGATAAACACTGGAACGCGTACGGCTGTCGCGGTGAGCTTGATCTTCGGATCGAGCATCTTCTTGGTTTCGGCCACCATCTTCCATTCTTCCTTGGTGTAGCCGTCTTCCATGAAGACATCGATATGCGGAATCACATTGAATGCGATGCGCTTGGTGAACTTCTGTGCTGTCACAGGATCAGCAACGAACACAGCGCGCGATTGCTGGAACAGCTCATCCATGCCTTCCTTGCCAGCGCCCGAAACCGACTGGTAGGTCGAGACTACAACGCGCTTGATCTTGGCTGCATCATGCAACGGCTTCAGAGCTACCACGAGCTGTGCCGTCGAGCAGTTCGGATTGGCAATGATGTTCTTCTTGCGGAAGCCTTCAATCGCGTCAGGGTTCACTTCCGGAACGATCAGCGGGACATTGGAGTCATAACGCCATGCGGAGGAATTATCGATAACGACGCAGCCCTGCGCACCAATCTTTGGCGACCATTCCTTGGAAATATTTCCACCAGCGGACATGAGGCAAATGTCGGTATCGGAGAAGTCGTACTGGTCAAGCGCCTTCACCTTCAGCGTCTTGTCGCCATAGGACACTTCCGTACCCTGGCTGCGACGCGAAGCGAGAGCGACGACTTCATCAGCCGGAAAGCCACGTTCTTCGAGGATATTGAGCATTTCGCGACCGACATTTCCGGTGGCGCCGACGACTGCAACTTTAAAACCCATTTACCTTCTCCTGTCCTCTCCGCTTCCATAAAAACCCGCGACCAGCGGGCCTTTTCCCTGGGCCGGACCCGGGGAGAGTGGGCGAGCAGGCCAAGGGGTCAGACCTTTTTGGTGGTCGTTTTAATGCAAGTGGCCGTGGTAGTTTTGGAAACGGATGCCATGAGGGCACCGATGGCGATGAGGCCATTCAGTTCACACAGGCTATGTGATGCGCGAGAAGCGTTCACGAGATTGTCTCCTTTTCCGATTGCGCTTTTAAGCCCTTTGAAAAAAGAGTCAATGATTTCTCGAGGAGAAGCGCAACAAAACTGCTCAAAAATACAGGAACAATACCGCTTATTACGTTGCGATATTGAAATGCAAAGGCCCGCGCGGCGAATGCTGCGCGGGCCTTCAAATGGCATGCTGCTTTATCAATAAAGGAGGCGCGTGCGGACCGTACCCGGAATTTCGCGCATTGCCTGAAGAACGTCTTCGGCATGTTCTTCCATCGCGTCACCTTCAATCACCACATAGCCGACTTCACCATCGGTCTGCAGAAACTGGCTGACGATGTTGATGTTATGTGAGGAGAAAATATTCACGAGACTGTTGAGAATGCCTGGGCGGTTTTCATGCACATGCATGAAACGCGTGCCATTCGGACGCGCAGGCAGCTGCACCTGCGGGAAGTTAACCGCACCCAGCGTCGAGCCAACATCGGAATATTCCACCAGCTTACGGGTGACTTCCAAACCAATGCGTTCCTGCGCTTCTTCGGTCGAGCCGCCGATATGCGGGGTGAGAATGACATTCTCCAGCCCCTGCAATGGCGAAACAAACGGGTCCTTGTTAGAAGCAGGCTCAACGGGAAACACGTCAATTGCCGCACCGGCGAGATGGCCTTCTTTCAGAACCTTGGCCAGCGCTTCCAGATCGACCACAGAACCGCGCGCATTGTTGATGAAGAAGGCGCCCTTCTTCATCTTGCGCAGCTTGGCTTCGGTGATCATCTTGGCCGTCGACTTGTTCGACGGCACATGCAGGCTGATCACATCCGAAATTTCGAGCAATTCGTCGAGCGTTTCAGTCGGAATAACATTACCGTATTGCAGCTTGTCGGTCATGTCGAAATAGCGGACCGTCATGCCGAGGCTTTCAGCCAGATTGCCGACCTGCGAACCGATATTGCCATAGCCGACGATACCCAGCGTTTTGCCACGCACTTCGCGGCTGCCAACCGCGCTCTTGTCCCAGCCGCCCGTATGGGCCGCGTTGGAACGTGGGAAAATACGGCGCATCAGCATGATGATTTCACCAATCACCAGCTCAGCCACAGAGCGCGTATTGGAGAACGGTGCATTGAAAACGGGAATGCCGCGCTTGCGAGCAGCCTTCAGATCCACCTGATTTGTGCCGACCGAGTAGCAACCGACCGCAATCAGGCGCTGTGCTGCTTCAAACACTTCGTCAGTGAGCTGTGTGCGTGAACGAATACCCACGATATGAGCCGAAGAAATCGCCTCAATCAGCTCAGCCTTGTCCAGCGCTTTCGGCAAATGAACGACGTTCGTGTAGCCAGACGATTTGAAATAATCGACGGCGGACTGGTTGATGCCTTCGAGAAGAAGAACGTTGATACGCTCACGCGCGAATGAAAGACGTGCAGTCATGGTTGGGGCTTTCAGGCTCTGGCTCAATGTTCGCTCAGCGACATAAATCAATCTGCCAATGTCGTCACTGCGATATTTGGGGGCATGCGGATGAATTGAACTCTGGGAATTTGTCGGCATTTATCGCGAGAGCGACTTAGCACTCAAAGCTCATGGAAAAAAGCCAATTCGACGAAAACTGGCCGATTCGCGTCGTATTTGGATAATCATTCCAATTTCATCATCGCCGCGCGGCCAGTCGCGCCTAAAATAAAGGCATTCCAGTGCAAAACAGACAGGAAAAAGTGCGCGATTGACCTGTTGTTCAGATCGCCCGATCTAGTCTTCGTTCCGAGTCGCGCCAGTGCGATCACGTTCATAATGTCTTTTAAGTGGAAATGGCGGCAGCCAGGACTCACGCCGAATGGTCCAGAGCTCATAGGTCGGCGTCAACAAATCGATAGCATCGAGTGAGCCAAGATTGATCTCAACTTCATCATCCGAACGGGAAAAGACAGACGAGCCACAGCGCGCGCAGAAAAACCGTCCTTCATAATCGCGCGTCTCGCCATGAATGGTAACCGCAGCCTCGGGAAAAATTGCCGAAGCATGAAACAGTGCTCCATGTTGCTTGCGACAATCGAGGCAGTGACAGACGCCTACGCGGTAGGGGCGTCCGGAAGCGGCGAACCGAACATCTCCACACAGACAACCACCGGTAAAATGGTCCATTTCTTACTCCCCTAGAATAATTGCCAAGTGAAATCCTACCTCGAACAACAGTACCAATCCAATTTGTCTTTGGACCGCTGAACTTGAACTTCCCCCCCTAAGTCAAGGCCGCGCCTTTCTCATACTAAAAGATAATAAACGGATTAAACGATTCAGTTCATCATGCGCTCGTGGAAAAGTGCGCGGAAGTTGGAGGAGAACATCCGCACACATCAGCAAGAATGCTGTTGGGAGGAACCTTACTTATGTCAGTTCAATCGAGCGCCAAGGCTGGCGCGCCAAAAATGACGCGTGAAGAAAAGAAGGTAATTTTCGCTTCTTCACTCGGTACAGTCTTTGAATGGTACGACTTTTATCTCTACGGAACACTGGCTGCCTTCATTGGCGCGGCGTTCTTTAATGAATATCCGGAAACAACCCGCAATATCTTCGTCTTGCTCGCATTCGCAGCAGGCTTTCTCGTCCGCCCGTTCGGCGCGCTTGTCTTCGGACGCATTGGCGATCTCGTCGGTCGTAAATACACCTTTCTCGTTACCATCGTCATCATGGGTGCATCGACCTTTCTCGTCGGTATTCTGCCCGGATCGGCAACACTTGGTATCGTCGCGCCCACAATCCTGATCATTCTGCGCATGTTGCAGGGTCTGGCGCTTGGCGGTGAATATGGTGGCGCTGCAACTTATGTTGCCGAACACGCACCGAATGGCCGTCGCGGCTTCTATACGTCATGGATTCAGACAACAGCGACGCTGGGGCTTTTCCTTTCGCTGATGGTCATCCTGAGCATTCAGAACGTAATGACCACTGAGTCTTTTGCTGCCTGGGGTTGGCGCATTCCTTTCCTGGTTTCGATCATTCTTCTGGGCATCTCGGTCTGGATTCGTTTGCAGATGAGCGAATCCCCTGCATTCAAGAAGATGAAGGAAGAAGGAAAGACTTCCAAAGCACCGCTTTCCGAAGCATTCGGTCAGTGGAAGAATGCCAAAATTGCCCTCATCGCTCTGTTCGGCCTGACAATGGGGCAAGCTGTCGTCTGGTATACCGGCCAGTTCTATGCGCTGTTTTTCCTTCAGAACGTACTTAAGGTTGAGAACCAGTCGGCAAACATCATGGTCGCGTCCGCGCTCGTGATCGGCACCGGCTTCTTCGTGGTTTTTGGCTGGCTCTCGGATAAGATTGGCCGCAAGCCGATCATCATGGCAGGCTTGCTTCTCGCAGCGGTCACCTACTTCCCGCTGTTTAAAGCACTGACTCATGCAGCCAACCCGGCTCTTGCCCAAGCTGAGCAGACGATCCGAGCCACCGTTTCTGCGGCACCTGGCGACTGTAACTTCCAGTTCAATGCAACCGGCACATCGAAGTTCACCAGCTCCTGTGATATTGCAACGAGCTTCCTGTCGCGCAGTGCTGTTCCTTATGACGTCGTAACCGGCCCTGCCGGACAGCCTGCAACCATCAAAATCGGCGATTCCACTGTGACGTCCTTTGATGCAATCCAGGCTGGAGCGGAAGCAACTGCCAAGCAGGCCGCTTTGACCCACGACATCAATCTTTCCTTGCAGAAAGCAGGCTGGCCACTGGTTCGCAGTCCTGCAAAAATTGCGGATTCCAAGCTCGATGCCTTCGTCGCAGCCAATCCGGAACTCGAACTGAATGCTGAAGCTGTCCGTGCCGGTGAAAAGGCAACCATGTCGAGCGCCGATCTCGTCAAGGCCAAGATCATCACGCAGGCTGAGGCCGATGCTGCAGCACAGCCTGAACAGGCTGTCTACACCATCCCGAATGCCGGTGCGTTCAAGATGGTTGCCGATCCATCTCAGATCAACTGGGTTATGACGATCGCTATTCTTACCGTCCTCGTGATTTACGTCACGATGGTCTATGGCCCGATCGCCGCTATCCTTGTTGAAATGTTCCCGACCCGCATCCGTTATACCGGTATGTCGCTGCCATATCACATCGGCAACGGCTGGTTCGGCGGTCTTCTGCCCGCAACCGTCTTCGCAATGAGTGCGGCTAAGGGCGACATCTATTACGGCCTTTGGTATCCGATCATCCTTGCAACAATCACGCTGGTTATTGGCATCCTCTTTGTCAAGGAAACCAAGGATGTCGACCTCAACAAGGTCGAGTAGTCGGTCAGACTTTTAGAGCGCCGATCTGATTGGATCAGATCGGCGCTCTAAATATTTGTTTTAACGCGCATCTTTGTCCGAAAACCGTTTCACACTTTTCGGGATGCGCTCCAAAGCTAAAGCGCCGCCCATGTGGGCGGCGTTTTTTATGAAAGACTATCAACGGTACTGCGCTTCAATCTCGATCAGCTTCTGCTTGCGCCAGAGACCTCCGCCGTAGCCCGTCAAAGAACCATCTGCACCAATAACGCGATGGCATGGAATGATAATGGCAATCTGATTGGCACCATTGGCGCGTGCCACGGCGCGCACTGCGAGTGGCTTTGCTACGGCCCTTGCAATTTCGCTATAGCTTCGTGTCTCGCCTGCTTCGATATTCTGCAACTCGCGCCAGACGTCGCGTGTGAATGCGCTTCCATGCAGTACCAGCGGAATATCGAAATTGGCGGATTGGCCTGCAAAAAATGTATCAAGCTGCTGCTCCAGGACATCATGCGACGAATATCGCCCTATCCCGATTGCACCATGGCAAGCCTTGTACAGCTTTTTAAGCTCTTGCGGCAGCGCCTTGCGATCAGCGAATTCCAGCAGATGCAGGGCTGACTGATCGCATACTGCAATCATCGTACCGAGTGGCGTCTTGATCCAGTCTGCGCGGAGCAAGCCATCCTTTTGCAACTGCGCTGGCGGAAGACCCAGAATACGGGCAAAGGCATTGCGGAAAGCATCCGGCGATTCAAACCCCGCATCGACTTGTGCATCAATGACGCGCTCACCCTGTGCCAAAGCCTGAAAACCTTGCCGCAATCGTTCCTGTCGCGCCATTTCCAGAAATGTAATGCCGAAATGTCTTCTAAAACTGCGGCGCACGGTCGAGGGGTCAAAGCCCATTCCGGCAACATCGTCCTCACTCCAGCGCCTTTGCGGTTGCGCTTCCAGTGCCTTCAGCAAGCGGTCAACAGACACGTCTGCTTCCGCCGCAGGCTGCAACGGATGACATCTTTTACAAGGTCTGAAACCATCGGCAATACATTCGGGAATAGAAGCAAAAAAACGGCAATTTTCTTTGAGCGGCTTTCTTGCTGGGCAGGTGAGCCGACAGAAAATGCCGGTTGAAAGGACGCCTACATAGGCTTTTCCCTCATAAGCTGCGTCACGGGCAAGCAATGCATCATAGAGGATGCTCGGATTTGGAAGTCTGTTTAACATGCTTACCATTCTTAATGTCTTTGCCGGAAATGGTAGCCGGAAATCGGGCATTTATTTCCTGTCGCCCAGTCAACTGACATGTACTGACAACCGCTTTACCACAACAGAACAATTCGTTTCATTTTCAATAAACAACGCGCTATTCATCAAGAAGCGGTAGTTATTGATCATGTTCGCGAAACTATAGATACAGGTGGAAGTTGCCTTCTGGAGTTGAAACCACTATCAGCGCGGCTGATGCTTTTTCTCATATGAGAATTATCAACGGCATGGGCATCAGTCTGTGCCTGTCACGATTGCTCATCTTTGCGTCCAAATTCGTACAGCATCCCAAAAAGCATAAGATATCCTATATGCATATAGGGTGGGTCGTCGTTGTCTTCCTCTGGGTCATTCAGTTCTGGTGGGAATATCTCTTTCAAAGTGGCGCGAAGAGCTACAATATCTACATTTATTTGCTCGACCTGCTTTATGTCTTTGGCCTTTTCTTCGTCTGCGTTACACTGACGCCAGATGACATTAAAGAATATGGCGATTATGACAGCTATTTTCTATCGAGAAAGATATGGCTGTTTTCGCTTTTCATCTTTCTCGACCTGGTTCAGTTCTTAAATGGAGCTGGCCCCCAAATCTTGATCAATGACCGTCACTCTTATGTTGGCGAATTCATCATACTTGTTATTGAGACTGTCGCCATACTCTTTGCCATGCGCCTAAAGCGCAAAGGATTTCAGTATTTCTTCATCACAGTGCTAATCGCTGGCGTGTTTGCAGATTTTACACTTCAGTTCGACTAATAACTGAGAACAAAAAGCCGCCGTGAGCCTGTCACGACGGCTTTTCAATAATCTTACAATCGGTGATTAAGCCGAAAGCGCCTTGAACTTTGCGAGGATCGCATCGCCCATTTCGCCAGTACCGATCTTGGTCTTGCCTTCCGACCAGATGTCGGCAGTACGCAGGCCATCATCAAGAACACCGGCGATTGCTGCTTCCAGACGATCAGCTTCATCGATCAGATTGAACGAGTAGCGCAGGCACATGGCAAGCGAGGCGATCATGGCAATCGGATTGGCAATACCCTTGCCGGCGATATCCGGTGCGGAACCGTGTACCGGCTCATAAAGCGCCTTGCGCTTGCCGGTTTTGGCATCAGCAGCACCGAGCGATGCAGATGGCAACATGCCCAGCGAACCGGTCAGCATTGCTGCAACGTCAGAAAGCATATCGCCGAACAGATTGTCGGTGACAATCACGTCAAACTGCTTTGGCCAACGGACAAGCTGCATACCACCAGCATCGGCCAGCATATGCTCGAGTTCAACATCGGAATGCTTTTCCTTGTGGCGAGCCGTGACGACCTGATTCCACAAGACGCCCGACTTCATCACATTGCGCTTTTCCATCGACGTGACCTTGTTGCGGCGTGTGCGCGCAAGCTCAAAAGCCACATCGGCAATGCGTTCGATTTCGTAGGTATCATAAACCTGTGTATCGATACCGCGCTTCTGGCCATTGCCCAGATCGATGATTTCCTTCGGCTCGCCGAAATAAACACCACCAGTCAATTCGCGCAGGATCAGAATGTCCAGACCTTCGATCACTTCGGGCTTCAGCGACGATGAATGGGCAAGCGCTGGATAGCAGATTGCCGGGCGCAGATTGGCATAGAGTGCCAGATCCTTGCGCAGACGCAGGAGGCCTGCTTCCGGGCGTACTTCATAGGGAACACTGTCCCACTTCGGACCACCAACAGCACCGAAAAGCACGGCATCGGCGGCAAGCGCCTTTTCCATATCGGCATCAGAAATAGCCTGTCCATGCGCATCATATGCCGATCCGCCAACAAGACCTTCATCGGTTTCAAAACCGAGATTAAGACCAGAGTTGAGGAAAGCGATAATTTTGCGGACCTCAGCCATTGCTTCAGGACCGATGCCATCACCGGGCAGGAGAAGGAGTTTTCTGGATGCCATAATGCCAAGCCTCTGTTTTTTCTCACACAATAACGGCAGGGAAATCAGATTCCGCAATTGTGTTTTCAAGTTCCGCGAGGGTTATAGAGCCCCCTCGCGTGGCAAGCAACAAGCAGCAGCGTGAAATTTATGAAAAAGAACGGCGGATATGTAGAAATTATATAACAGCAATTACAGGTCCCGTTCAAAGACCACGCACGATCTATTCCAGAGTACGCGCTTCCGACGGCAGCATGATCGGAATACCGCCGCGAACCGGATAGGCAAGCTTGGCTTTCACGGAGATCAGTTCGCTGTTTTCTGCATCATATTTCAGCGATCCCTTGGTCAGAGGGCACACAAGCAATTCAAGCAGCTTGACATCGATATTGCCGGTATTTTCATTCTCAGTCATTGGTTTTTTCCTAAAGCACGTCGCGCTTAAATGAACTCATTTCGCGTTCGCGAACGTGCAACAATTAAAAGAAACTAGAGCGAGCATCATGGGTGCGAATAAGCGCGACACGCTCTCATCGCTCATTGTAGACGCGAGCCGTAATCGTCCCTGACCTTCGCAAGGACCATTTCCGTAATAGCGATGAGTGTCGCTGCACGTGTCTTCAAATCAGGTGCTTCCAACAATGTCTGCTTTTCGGCAGGTCCGAAAGGCGACATCATCGATAAAGCATTGACCAATGTATCATTGCCAGCACGTGAAATGCTGTCCCAATCGGCTTCAAGATTATGCACTTCAAGATAATCCCTGAAAGCGCGGAGCAGCGCATCGCGATCAATCTCAGCCAGATCAGGCGCAGTTTCCAGATCCGTCAAAAACGGTGCAATCCGGCATTGACGATAAGGTCTGCGGCAGTTGATCTCTTCCAACACCCGGAAACGGCATATGCCCTGAAGCGTGATGAGAACACGCCCATCGCCGGTTTCCGCATATGTGGTTATGCGCCCGAGACAACCAACCTGGCTCAACTGCGGTCGCGCAGTCTCGTCAAACCTGTCACTGCCGTCCTCGTCCTCATCATCGAGGCCTTCTTCGATGCGCGGTTGGATCATCGCGATAATACGCTTTCCGGCCAGCGCATCTTCAACCATTTCCAGATAGCGAGGCTCGAAAATATTCAGCGGCAGCTGTCCACCGGGCAAAAGCAGCGCGCCTCTCAATGGAAAGATCGACACCAGCTCCGGTATATCAGCGCCCGTCCGGTAACGGGCATTGCCCACTTGCATCACACTCTCCCTCAACGCATTTTCAGCAAAACTGCGTGGCGGTTTTGCGTAGGATAATGCCAGAAAACAAGTAATCAGCGCATCCCGAATAGGTAGAACGGATTTTCGGGCGCGCTTCAATACATCGTTATACCGCGTCCTGTTCAGGAGAACAGGAGCGACGAAAGCTTGCGGCGTGCACCCAGAGTTGCCGGGTCCGCACTGCCCCATGCCTCAAAGAACTGCAAAAGCTGTTTACGCGCTCCATCGTCCTCCCAGCTGCGATCCACTTTCATGATCGCCAGCAACTCGTCAGCCGCATCTTCACGGCGTCCCTGCGCATTGCGCACCTGCGCAAGATCAAACCGTGCCTGATAGTCCTTCGGATCGGCCTGCACGCGGCGTTCCAGTTCAATCGGATCGCCGATGAGTTTCACCTGATCTGCAAGCGCAAGGCGGGCTTCAAGTGCGCGGACAGGTGCTGCATCCTGCTTGTCTTCGGGCAGGCTTGCCAGAATTTCACGCGCCTTGTCAGCATCACCTGATTCAAGCAAACATGTCGCAAGACCAACAACGGCATCCACATTGTCGGGTGCAACTTGCAGGATCGATGAGAATATCTGCGAAGCCTGCACAAAATCGCCTGCCTCAACCAGCTCCTTAGCCGCATTCACCGCTTCGATAATCGCCGTTTCCTGATCGCTTGGGCCACCAATCTTGGCGATGAATTCCTTGACCTTGGATTCTGGTAAAGCACCCATAAAGCCATCGGCTGGCTGGCCGTTGACGAAGGCAATAACCGCCGGAATTGACTGAATTCCGAGCTGACCCGCGATTGAGGGATGATCATCAATATTCATCTTCACCAGCTTTACCGCGCCGCCCGCTTCACGCACGGCATTCTCGATAATTGGCGTCAACTGCTTGCAGGGGCCGCACCATGGCGCCCAAAAATCAACAAGCACAGGCTGATTGCGCGATTCCGCCAGAACATCTGCCTGAAAGCCCGCAGTCGTGGTGTCCTTGATAAGATCGCCACCACCAACGGCTGGTGTTGCAGTGCCAAACGACACGTTCCCTGTCATTTGTCCGCTTGCACTCGAATAAGGATTGTTCTGGCTCGTCATCTGATATTCCTTATGTCTTCCAGCTTGCATATAGGACAGCACCAGGCTGGTTTCGATATTTCAGTTCGTATTTGCAGCGGCCAATTTCAAGACGCTTTCGCAATCGAGACGTCAATGTGCAGTCTACACCGATGATGCTGCCTTAGCATCCTCTGAAACAGCCAATATGCGCGGCTCGTGCCCCGTCGCAGTCAGAAACCGCAGCAGATCATCGCGTTTGATTGATGTTGTCGCTTCATTGGTCAAAGGATGGCCATTGATGACGTCGTTTTCCATGAGACCAGCGTCGAGGATGACCTGAACATTATGGTCGGTATCATTCACCGCACCAAACACCGTCACGCCACCCGGCACGACACCGAGATATTCCATCAGCTTTTCAGGCTTGCCGAATGAAACGCGGCTGCTGGCACCAATGATCTGATGGATCGACTTGAGATCGACAACAGCTTCCTCGTCTACCGTCACCAGAAAGAAATTGTCCTTCTTGTCTTTCAGAAACAGGTTCTTGGTGTGCCCACCGGCGATTTCCCCGCGCAGGTGCTGTGAATCGGCAACCGTGAATAATGGTGGATGCTCCACCGTTGTAACCTCGATATCGAGATTTTTCAGATAGTCGTGAAGTTCATGCGATGTCAAAGGCATGCTTAACCCTATTCCCCAAGGTGCCAGACTGGCCCACTCTGTTTATTCGTGATTTTATATACTCTTAATGCGCCGAGCTGAACACGCAATATCACAGACTTTCTCAAAGACTGGCTGAGGGCGTCCGGTCCACGCAAGTGAATCACTTAACATGGGAATCTATTGCGCCCCGGGGCGGATGAATGCCAACAGAAACCGCAAAAGCAGCGCTCCATTTGCCCGTCAACACTTGATCAACAGCTCCTCAGACAAAAATAAATATAATAATTTCAGATGATTAGACTGGAATCAGCAGTTTCTTCGCAAGAAACAGCGTTTTCCGCTCATTTCCCTGTTGCAATCTCAAAGTCGTTAGTCCATATAGCGCCTGCCTGACGGAAATGACTGGCGCGAGCGGGTGTAGCTCAGGGGTAGAGCACAACCTTGCCAAGGTTGGGGTCGAGGGTTCGAATCCCTTCGCCCGCTCCAGTTTTCCGATCAGATCTCTCCAAAAATCATAAAAGTAAACATGAATGAGCAGATAAATCTGCGCTTGAATTGCATTCATCGTTATTGATTCCGGCTCAATCAGCTGGTCCGACGTTGAGATATATTCTCAGGAAATCCGGCGATTGCGCGCGAGCACCCAGAGAAGATATACGCCGCCCAACAAACCTGTTGTCAGGCCGATCGGCATCTTCACATTGAGCGGGAAGTGCTGGCTGACGAGATCCGCCCCCACAAGCAAAACCGCCCCCATCAAAGCACTGGCGAGCAGAGGCACGCCCGATGCGCGAGTTAGCCGTCGTACAAGTTGCGGCGCCGCAAGTGCGATAAAGGCAATCGGCCCGGCAGCAGCTGTCGCGACCGATGTCAGCCCAACCGCAGCCAGAACCATGATCAGACGCGTGGTTTCGACCGGGACGCCGAGCTGGCTTGCTGCATCATCACCCATTTCGAGCAGGTTAATGCGCTGCGCGTGATAGATCGCAATCGGTACGACGATGACAAAGCCGAGAATAGCTGGAATCGCATGTGACCATGTCCTCGTGTTGAGCGATCCCGCCAGCCAGAGCTGTGCGGAAGCCGCCTGATCCAGATCACCCACGACCAACAAGACCGTATTGACGCCCGAGAGGACGGCTCCGATTCCGATCCCCACCAGAATAAGCTTGTAGCCGCCGGTGGTGCGGCCTTTCATCGACAGCAGAAACACAATAAGCGCAGTCCCTATACCCGACAAAACTGCAGCCAAGGCCGTCTCAAACGGGCCTGCATTGAATAGAATAATCTGGACGATTGCGCCTGTCGCAGCCCCCGTTGTGAAACCGATAATATCCGGCGATCCGAGTGCATTGCGCGATACCGATTGAAAGATAGATCCGGCCATTCCCAACGAAGCACCTACAAAGAGCGCGGTTACGAGACGCGGAAGACGCACGCGCATGATGATGCGGTCGGTTGTCGGGCTGGCACCATCACCCAAAAGGCTTTTGATGATCTCACTTGGCGTGAAAGACATTGTGCCTGTGCCGATATGCAGAATGCCGAGTATCAGAGCAGCAAGCAGCAACAGGCTACAGATAATAAGCGCTCTCATTCGCCACTGAATGGAGAAGCCGCCGATGCGTAAAACGGATTTTTTCGTGTCGCTCATAGCTTGGACAACCGAAATCTGCGGACAACGAAAATGAAGAACGGACCACCGATAAGCATTGAAACGATACCGGCTGCCACTTCCGAAGGAGCTGCAATCACCCGTCCAATGATGTCAGCGCCAAGCAGCAGAATGGCTGCAAACAATGCCGAATAGGGCAAAATCCAACGATAATTCGGCCCAACGATTGCACGTGCGAGATGCGGCGCGACAAGACCAACAAAGCCTATCGGCCCTGCACCTGCAGTGGCAGCACCTGCCAAAAGCATCACAGTCAGGCAGGACAGCAGCCATGTTGTATATACATTGACGCCGAGTGCAGCTCCCAACTCCTTGCCCAGAGCGATGGCATTCAGTTTGCCCGCTATGGAAAAGGCAATGATCAGTCCAAGCACGACGGAAACGGCCAGGACTGCAATCACATCATAGCCTCTACCTTCAACCGAGCCAGCGGACCAGTGACGAAACTGATCGAAAATGGCCAATGGCGCATTGATAATGATGATCCCGGTGACTGATGCGAGCACCACAGAAACGCCAGCGCCTGCAAGAACAAGCCTTACCGGATTGGTTCCGGCTCCGTTGCTTCGTCCCAGAATGAAGACGGCAACGCCTGCAAGTCCGGCCCCCAGAAATGCAAACCAGACATATTGCGCCATCGATGTCAGATTGAAGGCAACAATTCCAAGAATGACGGCGACCGCCGCGCCTGCATTGATGCCAAGCAGTCCCGGTTCTGCCAACGGGTTACGCGTAACCGCCTGCATCACGGCACCCGCGACACCCAAAGCAAGGCCCGCGAGGATTGCAACGATTGTGCGAGGGATACGCAATTCGCGAATAATCAGATGTTGATCATTCTGGAGATCGGGTAACCACAAAGCCTGCAATGTATCGCCAAGAGGTATAGACCGGGAGCCAAGCGCAAGGCTGGCCAGAACCGCGATGCCAAGCACAAGCAGACCGGCACCAAGACCCCACATTCGCCGCTGGCGCAACGAGACGCGCAAAGCCCGGCTTCTATCAGAAAGTGATGTTAGATCAGACGTCATTTACGAAAATGCGCGGCAACAATATCAATCAGCTGAATCCCAGAATAATAGTCTATCCGAAAAGAAGTAGCACCCAATGGGTAAACCTGTTTGTCCTTGACGGCAGGCAGATTGGCCAGAACCGGATCATTCAAAAAAGCCGTTACGTCAGCATCAACGCCGCGCAGCAGAAACACGGTTTTGCCGGTGATCGCTGCGGACAGGTTTTCATGTGAAATAAAATCAAAATCAGAACTGCGCGTCACCTGCCTCGCCAGTGCTTCAGGCAACCCATCGACCTTGAAACCAAGCGCTTCAAGCAATTGCCCCTGAGCACTTGCTTCTTTGCCAATCGAATAGCTGTTGCCAATATTATACCCGACAATGCTGACGGGCGCTTCGGAACGCGCGATGGTGGCTGCAGCTTTGGCAGCATAATCGTTAAAGCGCGCCACTGCTGCAACGACCTCATCTTCAAGGCCGGTAGCTTTTCCAAATTCGGCTGCAATATCCTGCCAGCTCTGATTGGAATAATTGACGACCATCGTTGGAATGCCCTGCGCTTTCAGCTCAGGATAATGCTGAAGAACACTGTCGGCGCCCGTCGCAGATGCCACGACGAGATCAGGCTCCAGCGCAATGATTGCTTCAATATCGAAATCGAGGTTGGAATAGAGCACCTCAACACCACGCTCATCCGCGACCTTGGCCCATTGTGAAAAGAAGCCCTTGTCGTCGGTCAGCATGCTAGGCGTAGTCGCTGTGCTCGCGATAACCGGCGCGTTGATTGCAAGCAGAATTCCCGTGAGGCTTGGAGCGGTCGAAACAATCCGCACAGGCTTTGACTTTAGCGTCAGCTCGCCAGAATAGTGCTTGATCGTGCGGGGCCATTGATCATCCTGTGCCAGCGCGGCTTTAAATGGCAGCGCAAAAGCCGCAAGCACAGTCAGGAATGAAAAGAGGATTTTCCAGGATTTCATGACCGATCCTTACCGGAGATCGTTTTTCTGCGGTTCTGGCAAAGTGAAAACACTCTGCTAAAATATGATTATTCCACTCCATATTGCAGAACGCATTCTGCAATGCAATACAGATCACATCCAACACACCAATGATTTCTACTGACTTGCCACCGGAACCATAGCAATGATGCATCGCCTTCACGCTGATACCGTGACGCTGAAATATGATGAGAGAACAGTCGCGACTGATTTGTCCGTTTCTATTCCTGATGCATCCTTTACTGTCATTGTAGGGCCGAATGCGTGTGGAAAATCGACACTACTCCGGGCTTTATCACGGCTGTTGAAACCAACGTCCGGGAAGATCATTCTGGACGGCGGCGACATTGCGAGCCTGCCCGCGAAGGAAACCGCGCGCCGGCTCGGCCTGCTGCCGCAAAGCTCGATTGCACCTGAAGGGATCACGGTTGCCGATCTCGTTGCGCGTGGCCGTTACCCGCATCAATCCTTCCTGCGGCAATGGTCCGAAGCGGATGAAGTGGCTGTGGCACGAGCCATGGAAGCCACCAAAATCACCGAACTCGCGGACCGGCCCGTGGATGAGCTCTCAGGCGGCCAGCGCCAACGCGTCTGGATCGCTTTGGTGCTGGCACAAAACACGCCGATCCTGCTTCTCGATGAACCAACAACCTATCTCGATATCGCGCATCAGATCGAGTTGCTCGATCTTCTGGCGCATCTCAACAAACAGGGACGAACCGTCGTGGCGGTCTTGCATGAACTCAATCATGCCTGCCGCTATGCTTCGCATCTGATCGCAATGCGGGAAGGCTCCTTGGTTGCACAGGGGAAGCCTGCCGATATCGTTACAGAAAAGCTGGTCGAAGATGTGTTTGGCCTGACCTCCATCATCATCCCGGACCCTGTTTCCGGTACGCCGCTCATTGTTCCTAAAAGCAGCGCTGCTTAGCTCTCAGGCATTTCCAGCTGCGTGTCGACAATCAGGCCGCCCGTAGATTGATTGACAATGCAGGCTTCATGAAAAAGCGCCCTGCGTTCTTCATCGGTACGAAGCTGGCCGAGGTCGGCGACGGTCGTCATGACACAGACGATTTCGCCCTGCGCATCCAACACAGGTGATGCCTGCCCAGTTACATTCGACAAAAGATGGCTGGTCATCTCTGACCAGCGGTCGCCGCGCACCTTATCCAGTACGGCTTTAGTCGGCGGTGTACCACGAAAACTGGCGGGCTGAACCTTACGAACCGCATCAATGCTGCTCTTTGGCAGGAAAGACTGAAAGACCAGACCGCAGGCCGTGTTATCGACCGGCAAAGTATCGCCGAGCGCCAGCGGGTTTACCGAAAAATAGGCGCTGCGATACCAGCGCACCAAAGTTGGACCACGATCCGTCCAGATCGCCACGCCGCCGCTCATGGCATGACGCTGCGCAAGAGCTTTCATATGCTGTGCGGCGATTTCCACCGCATCGACGCGCTTGAGCGCTCCAATGCCAATGCTGAGCGCCGTTGGTCCGAGATCGTAAAATCCGCTGACCGGGTCCTGCTTTGCAAGCCCTTCCTTCACAAGACTTTGCATATAGCGATGCGCCGTCGATCCGCCTGTACCTGCCCGCTTTGCAACCTCTCCCAAGGCGAGTTCATTCTCGGCATTGGCCAGAATTTTGAGAAACCGTGCTGCAATCGATACCGACTGGATCGTACCGGAGCGTTTATCTCCCACGGTCTCAGCCTCATCAGCCGGAAATTCATCCTGTTCTTTCAAATGCTCCGCCTCCCATCAGAACGATTCCAGATCATCAGAACCATTCGATCTTTTTTCTTCCGCTTTGAGCGATGTTTAGCGTCAAGCTCACACAAAGTCATGCCCGGCATGAAGGCTATTTCCATGATTGCGTTTCAAAAAACTGTGCTTCGCGGAGGTCGACAGGTCAATGCGTTGCTAATGTGCAACATCAACAATCAGTTTGCGCTCATACTGTATTGCGGTATGCATTCCTTATTGCGGAATTGATGCCACAAGGATAACAGAACATGACTTACACACTCATGTTTGGGGCGATCTATGATTATCCGTTCTACCCGTGGCTTTTTCTATAGTGTCAGCGCGTTGACGCTTGTGGCACTTGCTGGTTCGCCTGCCCTTGCGCAGGATGCCCAGACGTCCGGCGAATCCAAAACATTGGTGCTCGATACACTGGTCATTACCGGCGAAAAAGTCGCGCGTGATATCAAGAACACCGCCTCATCGGTGACCGTAATTTCCGCCAAGGAGATCGCTAAAGAAAAAACTGGCGATTCTTCTGTCTCAGAAGCTGTTCGCGGCACACCCAATGTCGTTTACACCGACACCGTCGGTGCACCCGTTATTCGCGGTCAGGACACGCAGGGCCCACACAACGGCCAGAACGTATTCTGGGGCGGCACTGTCCCGCGTGCGACCATCAATGTGGACGGCCACTACCTGAATTATAACGAATATTATTATGGCGGCACCTCCATCTGGGACGTCAATAATATCGAAGTGTTCCGTGGCCCTCAGACAACATCTCAGGGTGCCAATGCAATCGCCGGAACGATCATCGTCAATACGAACGATCCAACCTTCGAACGTGAAGGCGCATATCAGGTCGAAATTGGAAACTACAATTCCAAGCGCAGCTCGATCATGCTGAACAGCCCCATTTATAAAGACGAACTCGCGGCTCGTCTTGCGGTGGACTATTCAGGCCGCGATACATTTATCGATTATATCAGCCCGAATTTCCAATCCGCAGGCACCGATCAGGATTTCAGTGCTCTGACAGCCCGTCTGAAACTTCTCTGGGAACCGGCTGAAATTCCGGGACTGGTGACAAAACTCACCTATTCGCATGCGCGCAGCAACCGGCCGAGCCAGGAAGCGGCATCAGCGCCTTTCGACGAACTGGAGCATCTGACCACATCGATGCCGAGCTGGAAGCAGGATACAAACACCGGTATTCTCGACATCAGCTATGATTTCGACAACGGCATTAAGTTTTACAATCAGACGCAGTTCTCAGCGTCAGCAGTCCATCGCCATACCGGGACACCGACAAATGGCAAGGCGGACATCAACCAGAAAAATATTTCAAACGAAGCTCGCATCACATTCGGAGAGCAGGAAGACATAATCAGCGGCGTCGCTGGCATCTTCTATGCGAACACAAAATCTGATGAAATTCTTCTGCTTCAGGGAACAACCAGCTTTGATGATACCAAAGAAAATCTAGGCCTGTTTGCCGAAGCCAGCTACCGCATCACCGATCAGTGGACTCTGACGGGTGGTCTGCGTTTTCAACAAGACAGCATTCAGCGTATAGGCCAATCGGCACTGACGACGAGGCCCCTCAATTATGATGAGACTTTCTCTGCTGTCCTGCCGAAAATATCGCTGGCCTATGCCGTTACGCCTGACCTGACGGTGGGCGCTATGGTGAGCAAAGGCTACAATCCGGGCGGTGTCTCGCTCAATCTTTCCTCCCGCCAGTGGCATCCTTTCGAAGAGGAAGAGCTTTGGAATTACGAGCTGTTCACCCGGGCCGATCTGCTGGACAACAAGCTGACACTGACCAGCAATTTGTTCTACATGGACTTCAAAAACGCGCAGTATAACATTCCCGTTGTCCTGCCCGACAATCTGGTACAATCCTATACGATCAATGCTGAAAAGGCCCATTCCTACGGTCTTGAGCTTGGTCTGGATTATCAGGTACTCGACAATCTCGCGCTCAAGACAAGTGCCGGCATATTGCGTACCGAGATTGATGAGATTTCCAGCAACAGCGCCTATGAAGGCAAGGAATTTGCTAAATCACCCGGTTACATGTTCAGTATCGGAGCAAGCTGGGACGCAACCGAAAAACTCAACCTTTCAGGTCAGGTGCGTCATACGGACGGATATTATTCCGACATCGCAAACACGCAGGCTTACGTTGTGGACGCCTATACGATTGCCGATGCACGCGTGAGCTATGATTTCCACGAGTCGCTTGAATTGTACGGTTACGTCAAGAACATCTTCGATGAACGCACGCCGACCTACCTGCAGCAAAACCGTGGCATTGGCGGATTGGAAGCCAGCATGACCATGCCACGCACATTTGGTGTCGGCATCAAAGGCAGCTTCTGATCGGCTGCTTTGGAGCGGTTCCAGTTAAGATTGAATCACTGGAACCGTGTCTCACTGTTCGTTTTACACATTTGACCAAAATCACTTCGCACTTTTATCAAATGCTTCAATCAATCAAACTGCGGGCTCTCAGCTCGCGGTTATTGTCTTAAAAACAGACCGGAATTGATCATGGCTCCTCGTAAAACGCTCCATATCGGCATGTCGCTTGCTCCCACCTGGCTGAGCGGCGATGGCTGGCGCCACGCAAACAGCGACATCGAAGGCGCCTTCGGATCAGACTTTTATCTCGAT
The DNA here is from genome assembly GCF_002252505.1 of Brucella grignonensis. GTDB lineage: Bacteria > Pseudomonadota > Alphaproteobacteria > Rhizobiales > Rhizobiaceae > Brucella > Brucella grignonensis. The sequence goes on from NZ_NNRL01000151.1 coordinate 121,404, forward strand.
ATAGCCAGACGTGCGGAAGCAGCCAAACTCGACTTTGTGTTTCGTCCCGACAGTCTGTTTCTCAACAGCCAGATCATGGAGACCACACCGGGCTTTGCCAGTCTCGATGCAACTTTGCTGATGACAACACTTGCCCGTGAAACCTCAAAGATCGGGTTGCTCACGACCATTTCGACCACTTTCATGCCGCCATATGCTGTGGCACGGCAGGTTCTGTCACTGCATCATCTGAGCAATGGTCGTGCTGGCTGGAACATCGTCACAGCACTGGATGGCAATGTGAATTTCGGCCTTGATGAGATGCCAACATCTGACGAGCGTTATGCGAGAGCAGCAGAGTTTACAGAAGTTGTGCGCGCATTGTGGGAAAGCTTTCCCGGCTCAGCCCTCAAGCGCGACCGGGCCAGCGGAACCTATGCAGACACAGCGCTTATTCAACCGATCGATCACGAGGGCGACTTCTTTAAAGTCAAAGGCCCGCTCAACATTCCTTCGCTTGAGAATGTGCCGATCCCACTTGTGCAGGCTGGAGCCTCGCCTGCCGGGCGCAGTTTCGCTGCCTCGGTTTCGGATGCAATCTTTTCCGCAACACCGGACATCGATGTGGCCATCAATCTGCGCAAAGACCTGCGTTCCCTCGCACAATCCAAAGGCCGCAATGCGGATGACGTGCGCCTGCTTCCCGGCCTCAGCCTCTATCTCGCGCCCACACGCAAGGAAGCTGAAGAGCTGTTTTCCTATACCCACGCGCGTGGCGACCGCACCCGCAAGATTGTCTATATTCGAGATATGACGGGTCTTGATCTCACAGACTGGCCTGAAGATCGATTGATCCGCCCGTCCGATTTGCCGCCACCGCCGGAAAAAGTTCGCAGCAAAACCCATGCCGGATTGTTGCAACGCCTTCTGCAAAAAGAGACGCTCCGCCTTGATGATCTGCTCCGCCGATCGGAAGTTATCAGCGCGGCCCATTGGCAGATCATCGGAACGGTCGATGATGCGGTTGCAGAAATCCGCCAATGGTCTGAAGCTGGAGCGATTGACGGCTTTATCACTGCTCCCGGTGGCTCAACGTCATCGATGCATCTCGCTCTTGACGATTTGATGCCGCGACTGAGTGAAGCGGGTCTCCTCCGCGCCGACTATACCGGCAATACTTTCGCTCATCACCTGAGCGAATAGCCTATCAAGCGAAACTGAAGTCGAGACCGATATCAAGGTTGGGCGCGCTGTGTGTCGTCCATCCCACGGAAATAAGATCAACACCACTGGCGGCGACTGCCGCAACAGTTTCTGGGGTAATACCACCCGAGGCCTCCGCAATCGCCCGACCGCCAATGATTTTCACCGCTTCGCGTAATTGCGCAGGCGACATATTATCAAGCAGTACCGCATCGACACCAATTGCCATTGCTTCATGCAGTTGTTCCAGTGTGTCGACCTCGACTTCGATCTTGACCATATGACCAGCGTGCTCCTTGGCGCGTTGGATGGCTTCACCAACGCTGCCTGCAACCGCGATATGATTGTCTTTGATGAGCACGGCATCATAAAGCGCAAACCGGTGGTTCATGCCACCGCCTGCCCGCACGGCATATTTTTGCGGGGCTCGCAGGCCCGGCATGGTCTTGCGTGTACACACGATTGCGGCCTTCGTGCCCTGAACAGCCTTGACCAGATTGGCCGTAGCAGTCGCAACACCAGACATATGGCCGAGAAAATTCAGCGCGGTACGTTCGGCCGCAAGAATGCTCCGCGAGGAACCGGATACGCGAGCAATCGTCGTGCCCTCTGTCAGAAAATCGCCGTCATCGACCATTCGCTCAAAGACGACCGCAGGATCGACAAGTCGAAACGTCATTTCAGCAACGTCCAGCCCGGCAATGGCGCCCGGCTGACGCAGGCTGAAAACCATAGTCGAACGATGGTTCGAAGGCACAACCGCATTGCTGGTAATGTCGCCTGCAAGTCCGAGATCCTCTAAAAGTGTGGCGCGCACCAGCGGTTCGATGAGCAATGGGGAAAGGCGTGGCAGATCCATCATGCGATCCTCGATAAAGGTTCAGGCAAAGCGATTTCGCGAGCGAGTGCGAAAGCCTGCTCGAATGTGTAATAGCTGCGCTCGGTCGCAGCCGCTTTTCCCGGAAAATCTGTCCGCGCATGACTGCCGCGAGTCTCGCATCGCTCAAATGCTGCGACACTCATAATGAGTGCCACCGCAGCCGCGTCATCCGTCTGTGCAAGCGGCAGAAGCGCTGTAATTGCCGAACGCAAACCGTCCTCATCACGCAACAGACCCAAATGCCGGGAGGCAATTGATCGCAGATAAAGCAGACTGGATGATGATGACTTGGCTTTCGATGCAAGCGGCAGCGTGGCAGCATGCGGTGTAGATGCAATGGCGTGCCCGGCACGAAGCCCCATGACTGCGGCTTCAAGAAGCGAGTTGCTCGCCAGACGATTTGCACCATGAAGGCCCGTTGAGGCAGCTTCACCCACAGCCCATAGCCCCGGAAGGCTGGTACGGCCATCGCTATCGGTAGCCACGCCCCCCATATGGTAGTGGGTGGCAGGCCGCACCGGCATGAGATCGCAAGACGGATCAATGCCGTATTGCTTGCAGAGCGCATCAATGCCGGGAAACCGCTTTGCAAAGCCCTTGCCTAATGGCGCACGTGCATCGAGAAACACTTTGTGACCTTGCACAAGTTGCTGACCAATTGCCCGCGCGACGATATCGCGCGCCGCCAATTCCTGGCCCGGAATATCCCGCATGAAGCGCTTGCCGCGATCATTGACAAGGATCGCCCCTTCACCACGCACAGCCTCACTGATCAATGGCAATCGGGGAGCTGAAACGGCTAAGGCCGTCGGATGAAATTGCACAAATTCCATATCGGCAAGCACCGCATCAGCCCGCCCGGCAAGTGCCGCTCCCTGACCTAGATTGCCAAGCGGTGTGGTGGTTGCCTCATAGAGCCCACCTACGCCACCCGTGGCCAAGACGACGGCACAGCCTGCAACTGGTCCGATGCCTTCAAGCTCGACCCCGCAAACCCACTTTTCATACGTGATAAGGCGCAGCGCACGGGTGTTTTCTTTAATTGTTATAGATGGTGTCGCCCGCACTTTGGCGGCAAGCGCGCGCATGATGCCCGCCCCTGTTGCGTCCCCATCGACATGGACAATGCGGTGACGGCTGTGAGCCGCTTCAAGACCCAGCGCATAAGACCCATCCGGCTTGCGGTCGAAGCGAACGCCATAATCTTCAAGCGTTGCAATCGCCTCCGCAGCAGCTTCAATTATGTCTTTTGCAACAGCCGTGTCACAAAGGTCGGCTCCTGCTGCCAATGTGTCCGCCAGATGCAATGCTGGGCTGTCATCTTCACCAATGCTTGCTGCGATGCCGCCTTGCGCCAGCGCGCTTGAGCCATCGAACACAAAAGTTCCCGCCGTCACCAGCAGCACAGGCTGCGGTGCAAGGGTCAACGCTGTCATCAGTCCGGCGAGGCCACTGCCAATAACAATCACAGGTACTGTACTCATACCGCAAGCATCCGTTCGACCGCGCGGCGCGCAGGCTCGGCAATCGCTGGATCGACCGTTACTTCATGGCGGTTTTCTTCAAGCGCCTGCCGAATATTGGCAAGTGTGATCCGCTTCATGTGTGGGCAGAGGTTGCAGGGCCGGATGAATTCGACCTCTGGATGATCGACAGCCACATTGTCGCTCATCGAGCATTCCGTGAGAAGCACCACGCGTTGCGGCTTCTTCTCGCCGACAAAATCCGACATGACAGCCGTTGACCCGGCAAAATCTGCGGCTTCCACCACTTCCGGCGGGCATTCCGGATGGGCCAGCACCATCACGCCCGGATGGCTCTCACGCAGTTCGCGAATATCGTCAGGGGTAAAGCGCTCATGCACCTCGCAATGGCCGTGCCAGGCGAGGATCTCCACATGGGTTTCCCGCGCGATGTTCTGCGCGAGATATTCGTCAGGGATCATCAGCACGCGTGGCACGCCGAGCGACTCGACCACCTTCTTGGCGTTACCGGATGTACAACAAATATCGGAGACGGCCTTAACCGCAGCCGACGTATTCACATAGGTAATGATCGGCACGCCCGGATGCGCCTCGCGCAGAAGTGCTACATCTTGCGGCGTAATCGAATCCGCAAGCGAACAGCCCGCGCCCATATCGGGGATCAGAACAGTCTTTTTCGGGTTAAGCAGCTTGGCCGTCTCGGCCATGAAATGGACGCCCGCGAGAACGATCACATCGGCCTCAACATCAATCGCCTTGCGAGCAAGCGCAAGACTGTCGCCAACAATATCCGCTACGCAGTGAAAGATTTCCGGGGTCTGGTAATTATGCGCGAGAATAACTGCATTCCGCTTGCGCTTGAGTTCAAGGATTGCCGCGACATCGTCTTCGAACCCCATCCATTCAGCCTTGGGCAGCACCGAGGCTACGCGATCATAAAGCTTTGATACGGAAACGAATTCATTCATGGCGGCCTCCCGAGCAGCGCATAAAATCCCGCTATAGCGGGATGCCTTATTATACTCATTATGAGTATTTCATAGGTGTGAAGTTATACTCGATTCGAGTATATTGTCAATCGCGAGAGATCGGGAGCTTTGTTCCGGCGAGGTGACGCTCCGAAAGCGCACGTTCCTCAACAATCGAATAGCGGAAACGGAACAGTTTTGCCGGACGACCGCCGGTTTCGCTGTCGCTTTCGCCGGTTTCTTCAACGAGATCCTGCTGTTCGATCAGACGACGGAAATTCTGCTTATGCAGCCGCAATCCCGCCAATGCCTCAACGGTGCGCTGCAACTGCAAAAGCGTAAAACTGTCGGGCATCAATTCAAAAACAACGGGGCGATATTTGATCTTGGCCCGCAACCGCGCGATGGCTGTCGCAAGAATTCGGCGATGATCGGCAAACATATGGCGGCCGTTTTCTTCATCGCCTTTTCCGGCCTCGCTCACCAGACCGGCTTCATAGAGCAGTTCATAGCGCTGAAGCACGAGATCTTCATTCCAGCGCTCGCCATTCAGTCCAAACGAGAATGCAATGCGCCGCAAGCGCTGCGCCGTCAGTTCTGCAGATGCCGCCTGATGCGACCAGACCCGCAGACCATTGCTCAAATGGCCAACAACGTCCGGCACACCCTGTCGATGGTCTTCCCATGGCAGATAGTCATACCAGCCGCGCCAGCTGGCCTGTTGGCCAGCCGCATCGTCCTCGCGCACGAGGCCGAGATAGCTGATTGAAATCGTGCGTTCACCCTGCCTGTGACGGTCGCGATCGGCAAAGGTATAAAGCTGCTCGAGATAACCAACAGGATGTGCTGTTTCGGTCTGCACCCAGGCTCGCAACCCAGCCTGCAACGAACGGTGCTCCGTCTCGAACGGACCAGACGGCAAGGCCTGCCCCTGACGCACGGTCATGACGCGTGGCTGTTCCCCTGTGACAGCGGTCAAAACAGCGATCAGCTCGGTATGGGCAATATCATCGGTCAACGCAGCAGCTTCTTTCTCCACTCAACATCCAGAGGCATACAGAACCCTATGAACGGTTGTGCGTTGGATAACACATAAAATCAATTCAAAAGCTTGGCGTCGGCATAAGCTATCCGCCATAAAAAACGCCGCCCATTGGGCGGCGTTTCAATTGGACTAGAGCGTGATGTTTTTAGGTTGAATCGTTATCCCGCTCTAAACTTTTGCTTGAGCATGATTTTATCCGCAAACCGGTTCCCACTTTTCGGAATCATGCTCTAAAACTGTCCCGATTATGGCGTTACGTCAAAGCCAAACCACTTTTCGGAAAGCTTCTTGATCGTGCCATCAGCCTTGGCAGCTTCGATGGCTTCGTTGAACATTTTCTGAAGTTCAGGTTCGTTCTTGCGGATACCAACGGCAACACCACGGCCAAGGATGCCGCCCTTGAAGTAAGGACCGGTCATGACGATGTCTTCATTGCCTGGCTTCTTGGCAGCATCCGTCAAATAAGCCAGCGAAGCAACGACCAGATCGACGCGGCCCGACTTGAGGTCAAGGTCGTGCTGATCGGTGGTCTTGTATTCGCGGATATCGGTTGAATCCTTGAAATACTTGTCGAGAAGCGAAAGGCCGAGCGAAGCTGTCTGAACGCCAACGGTGCGACCCTTGATTTCAGCAGCAACGTCGTCGATTGCCTTCTGGCTCGCTGCTTCATCCTTTGCGAGATAAAGCGTTTCACCAGTGTGCGGCAGCTTGGCGAACGGGCTATCCTTCAGCGTTGCAAAGGTCTGTGGCGTCAGGCCGTAGGAAACGGTGAAATCGATCGTTTCTTCACGCTTTGGGGTCGCGGTCAGACCAGCCATGATAGCATCGAACTTGCCAGCATTGAGCGCTGGAATGATACCGTCGAAAGGCTGTGCAACGAGCGTGCACTCAACCTTCATGCGCGCGCAGAGATCCTTGTAGAGATCGACTTCGTAACCATCCAGCGTGCCATCTGGCTTGGTGAAGTTATACGGACGGAAAGCGCCTTCCGTAGCGATCGTGATCTTGGTCCACTTCTTTTCTTCTGCATGTGCAGAAGCGGTCGTGAGAACCAGCGCAGAAACGAACAGGGCTTTGAACAATCCCACAGTTTTCATTTGGGTCTTCATTTGACTTAACCTTACGCAGTTATTTGCTGACGCGCCTTTTGGCACAAATCAGCGTTGTTTGAAATAATCAGGCCGCATTTTCGTGGCTAATAAACTTGCGGAAACGCTCGGATTTCGAATTTCCGAACACGTCTTCAGGCGCGCCATCTTCTTCGACCAATCCCTGATGCACGAACACCACACGATTGGACACGTCACGGGCAAACCCCATTTCATGGGTTACGACCAGCATGGTGCGGCCTTCTTCAGCCAGACCACGCATAACGCGCAGCACTTCGCCGACCAGTTCCGGGTCGAGCGCCGATGTCGGCTCATCAAAGAGCATGACTTTCGGCTTCATGGCGAGCGCACGCGCGATTGCTGCACGCTGCTGCTGACCACCGGAAAGATGTGCCGGATAGAAATCGCGCTTGTCAGCAATACCAACCTTGGCCAGAAGTGCTTCTGCTTCTTCCACACATTCAGCGCGCGAACGGCCCTGAACATAGATCGGCGCTTCGATGATGTTTTCGAGAATGGTCTTATGTGACCAGAGATTGAAGCTCTGGAACACCATACCAAGCTCAGATCGAATACGCGAAACTTGCTTCTTGTCGGTCGGATAGGCTTCGCCCTTCGAGTTCTTCGCCATGCGAATGGTCTCGCCGGAAACGGTTACAGTACCCGAGGTTGGAGTTTCCAGCAGATTGATGCAACGCAGGAAAGTTGACTTGCCGGAACCGGAAGAGCCGAGGATCGAGATCACTTCGCCTTCACGCGCTTCAAGCGAGATACCCTTGAGCACCTCATTGGCGCCGAAGCTCTTGCGCAGATTTTCAACTTTGAGTGCCACCGGGGCATTTGGAGAGACGACTTTACTCACGATGTTTTTCCTTCGGTGGTGATCTTGACGACGGGCTGGCGCAGATAGGGCGTCAGCTTGTATTCCGCGAACATCAGTGCGCGCGTCAGAACGAAGTTGATGGCGAGATAGATGGCACCCGCAATGACGAATACCTCAATCGCACGATAGGTTTCCGCAATCAGCTTGGCAGCGATACCGGTCACTTCCATCAGCGTAATGATGGAGGCCAGCGAGGTTGCCTTGACCATGGAGATCATTTCATTGCCGTAACCGGGAAGTGCCTGACGGATTGCCAATGGCATGACGATACGACGGAAGCAGGTGAAGCGCGACATGCCGCAGGCTTTTGCTGCTTCGATCTGGCCGCTTGGCACTGACAGAAGACCACCACGAATGATTTCGCTGGCGTAAGCTGCGTTGTTCAAAGTCAGCGCAATGATCGCACACCAATATGGCTCGCGCAGGATCGGCCACAGGAACGAATAGCGGATGACCGGGAACTGGCTGAGACCGTAATAGATGATGAAAATCTGAACCAGAAGCGGCGTGCCGCGAAACACGAACACATAGAGCCGGGCGATCCAGTCGAGAACAGCGACACCCGACAAACGCATCATGGCAAAAAGCAGTGCCAGAATAGCGCCAAATACAATCGAACTTGCAGCGAGCTGCAACGTAAGTGGCACGCCACTCAGCATCTGCATGAAGGCTTCAGAATAAAATTCGAGGTTCATTTTGCCCTCCTGACGCCACGCGAGAAGTGGCGTTCAGCTCTTTGCAGGATGGTGCCTGAGACCGATGAAATCAGCAGATACAACGCACCGGCAATGAGATAGAAATTGAACGGCAGACCGGTCGAGCCGGCACCAATCTGAGCCTGACGCAGAATATCCACCACACCCACAACGGAGATCAGTGCAGATTCCTTCAACGCAACCTGCCAGACATTGCCAAGGCCCGGCAGAGCGTGACGCAGCGCCAGGGGAGCAATGATGCGGCGGAACTTGAGCGCCTGTCCCATGCCACAAGCCGAAGCTGCTTCAAGCTCACCCTTGGAAACCGCACGGAATGCACCACGGAAAACTTCCGTGTGATGTGCGCCGCAAGAAATACCGATTGCCAGCACACCCGCTAGAAATGCCGGAAAACCAACAAAACCCTGCGCGCCGAACATGCGGCCAATCGCGGTCACCGCAGCACTGCCACCGAAATAGAACAGATAAATGACCAGCAGATCTGGTATGCCGCGGATGACTGTCGTGTAACCGTCGGCAATGCCGCGCAGTGCAAGACCGCCGGAAATCTTCGCCCAGGCTGCAAACACGCCGATGATTGCACCAAGAAGAAAGCCGAGAACGGCAAGCGACACACTCACCAATGCGGCCATCATCAGCACATGGCCCCAGCCGTCAGGCCCGAAGCTTAAGATATCGAGAAACGCCTTCATGATGCGTCAGGCCTTGTGGGGCATAAGGAAATGAACGTCATATTGTTTTCCGGGTATTTCTATTAGGCTCGGGCTTCACTTCGAGCGCGTCCTGATCTGCTGCTAACAGACCAGCGCGCTTTATATTTTGAACTAACGCGATCTTATCCGAAAACCGTTTCTCACTTTTCGGGATGCGCTTTATCAGAAACAGGCAAGGCGGGTTGAACACTATCGGGAATAGGATTCACAAAAACAGCGCCGTCGAGCTTTTTCTCATGATCTTTTTTGGCTCTCTCGATCTGTTCCGGATTGAGGAACAGTTCGATAGCCGTACTTCCCATAATCTTTGCCGCATGCGCCATGCCTTTGTGCGCCGCAGGCAATTTGCCCTGCGCCACCATTTGCCATGAATGAAGCGGCGTACCAATTGCACAGGTTGCACCACGCATCTGCACAGTCGGAACAACCCAGCTTACACTGCCCACATCCGTCGAGCCGACGAGTGAGTTATCGCCCTTATAAGGCGCATAGACGCCTTCGCAAAGCGTAAGTTCTGCCTTTGGCTCAACACCAAAACGGCGGAACGCATCGGAAATATCTTCTTTTGATAAAGTTGCCTGAAACTGTTGTGCAGTTTTGCGGTCCTGCTCATCAAAAACCGGCGGACCAAGGCGATCGAGCTCGCGCTGCATCAGCTGTTCCAGCGTTGGATTGCCAATAAGATTGGCGTCGCCGCTGACGATGTCGCTCTTGACCGAAGTTTCGGTCATCAGAGCCGCACCTTCCGCAATCTTCTTCACGCGTTCCAGCAGAATCTGCATTTGAGGCAAATCGAGCGCGCGGATCAGATAGCGCACGCTGGCTTTGGCCTGCACGACATTGGGGGCAAAACCACCCGTATCAGTGACAGCATAATGAATGCGCGCCGAAGACGGCATATGCTCGCGCATATAGTTGACGCCAACATTCATCAACTCGACTGCATCAAGCGCACTGCGTCCCAGATGCGGAGCGGAAGCTGCGTGGGCTGCACGACCCGTAAAGTTGAAATTGATCTCGTTGCAGGCCAGTGAAACCGGATCGTTTACGCCCGCAAAAGGCGCCGGGTGCCAGCAGAACGCAATATCGACATCATCGAACAGACCTTCGCGCACCATGAAACCCTTGGCCGACCCGCCTTCTTCAGCAGGACAGCCATAATAACGTACACGACCCTTGATACCATTGGCAGCAAGGTAATCCTTAACCGCACTTGCTGCCAGCAAGGAGCCTGAACCGAGCAGATTGTGACCGCAGCCGTGGCCATTACCGCCCGCTTCAATCGCCTGTTCCTCAGTAACACCGGCAATCTGGCTCAACCCCGGAAGCGCATCGAACTCACCCAGAATGGCGATGACCGGACCCTCGTCGCCCGCCTCACCCATCACAGCGGTCGGCAGACCAGCAATGCCGCGCTCGACGCGAAAACCTTCCGCCTGCAACATGGCTGCATGAGCGTCGCTGGACTTGTACTCTTCGTAATTCGTTTCCGGGTTGTCCCAAACCGTATCGCTCAGTTCGAAATAGGCGGCGCTTTTCGCGTCGACAATATCCCAGATGTCGTGGTGGTTCTTCAACTTGAGGTTCACGCTCTCGGCTCAGGTTTTAACATTTTGGACGGAAGAAGCAGATCAAGGACAATAGAGAAGCCCCTCATTCTGGCTTCCGCTTTTATCGGCTTTTATGGCTGAAACAATCCGATCTGACTGCTGCCACAGAAGCGAGCGCTCCTCCCGAGCTGTACCTAGAGGTACTCTAAACTTGTGGCAACAGATATAAGTGAAATTGCTCAAAACCCCCATCAAAATCGACATTATGGCCAGCAAGAATTGCCGGATTGATAAGCATTTACGAGGACACAGACAGGAAACCTCATGCAGACAGATTCCTGCCAGGTCCCAGCCAGAGGCCGCCCCGGTAAGAACCGGCACAGCCTCCGATGGGAGGGTGAGCGCTTTCGAGCTCAGCTTCATCCCTGTCTCGCGCGCAAAAGTTCAAACATTGAACTGGAAGCCATCAACCGTGAATGCTTGTCCCGTGATGAAACAAGGCTCGGAGGTCGCCAGAAAAGTCACCAGACGGGCAACATCGTCGGCACAACCAAGTCGTCCCAACGCAATACCCCTGATAACCTCATCCGCACGTTCGGTTACATTCGTATCGATCTCGGTACGAATGACGCCGGGGCAAATGGCATTCACTGCAATGTTTGGTCCCAGTTCCTTGGCAAGGGAACGAGTCATGCCAAGGATACCGGCCTTTGCTGCCGCATAAGCGAACTTGCTGACTGCAGCCGTCACACCGCCCGAATAGGCATTGAGCGACGACATCGAAACAATCCGGCCACCGCCCTGTTTCAGCATATGTGGTGCAGTATGCTGAATATAGTTGAAGCAGCTTTTCAGATTGATCGCGATGGCCCGGTCGAACTCATCTTCCGAAATATCAAGAATACCGACAGGTGCTGACCGCCCGGCATTGTTGAGAAGGAAATCGACGCGACCGAACGCATCTACAGTTTCGGCGACAACTTCGCCTGCCCGCTTATGACTTGAGACATCCGCAACACATCGCAGCGCACGCACGCCCAGAGCCTCAATCTCTGCTGCCGTGTCAGCGAGTTCCGCTTCCAGCAGATCGACCAGAGTCACATGATAACCAGCCCGCGCCAGATCAAGAGCACATGCCTTTCCGATGCCACGCGCGCCCCCCGTGACGATGGCAACCTTGTTTTCTGTATTCATTTCAAAACGTGCTCCTTTTGTGTTGCCATATGATGGTATGTCTGCCACATTATTCCACAACAGGAATTTGGTTCACATATATGAACATTGAAAATAACGGCGAAGTGAAATCCGCGGTTCGGATTCTCGAAATCCTAGAGTTCCTTGCACGTGCCCATAAACCGGTGACGCTGAAGGCAATCGTTGCGGAACTGGGTTACCCCAAGAGCAGCACCTTCAATCTGCTCGCCACACTGGTAGCCCGTGCCTATGTCGTTCGCGACGACACAGAATCCTATAAAATCCACGAGACTTTCAGGAACGGCCCCGGCTGGTGCAGCGGCAGCGACGCCTATCTGATTGCCACCGCGCAACCGATCATGGATGCCATGCGCGACAGTGAAGGGGAAACTGTGTTTCTCGGCACCCGCCGCAAGGATGGCCGGGTCAAGCTTCTGGCAAAAAGCGCCAGTCATCAGGTTGTGCGCTTTGATTCCGATCTCACTGGCTCAGACCCCGCCTATTGTACAGCGATGGGACGTATTCTCCTCGCACACTGGCAGCCGGAGAAGACTGCGAGCTATCTCGCAAAAGAGCGCATCATCCCTTTGACCGACAAGACTGTGATCGATCGTGTGCAAATCCGCCGTATCATCGATGCGGCCCGCGAAAACGGTTACGCGGTTTGCGACGAAGAAGCGGTTATCGGTGGCTCAGGCGTTGCCGCACCGGTCTTTGATGCCAGCGGTGAAGTCATTGCGACGCTCAATATGGCGACGATTTCATCGCGCTTTGCCGCCTGCCGTCAGCGCATGATCGACGCGGTGGTCAAACATGCCGCCGAATTGAGCGCACGCCTCGGACACAAACCATCCACAACAGACAAGCAGTAAAATGGATATTCATTTCAAAGAAAAAAGAGTCCTGGTCACCGGGGCCGCAAGGGGAATTGGCCGTGCAATATGCGAGGCATTTGCTGCCGATGGCGCACATGTGACGGCAACCGATGTTCTCGATGCTGAACTGGCAAGCCTTGCAAGCGAAGCGCGTCCTGCACGCGGCGGGTCGATCCGCGCGGTTCATCTTGATGTAACGGATGAGACAGCAATTGCGGAACTGGCCACAGAAGCCGAGACCGAAGGCGGTTTCGATGTGTTCGTCCACGTGGCTGGTGGTGTTCTGGGTCAGAAAAAGCGCCCACTTGAAGAGGTGCCGGCAGCAGACTGGGATCGCATCTATGACATCAATGTGCGCGGTGCATTTCTCGTTGCGCGCGCCATCGTTCCGGCCATGAAACGCCGTGGTGCTGGTAAAATGGTCTTCATTTCAAGCGGTGCCGGTCTGGGCGTAAGCCTCACCGGAATTCAGGCCTATGCCAGTGCCAAGGCGGCTCTCATCAGTCTCGCTCGCCAGCTTGGTCATGAGCTCGGCCCATTCGGCATCAATGTGAATGCCGTCGCGCCGGGCTTTCTGCGCACCAGCCCCGATTATGAGCGTCAGTGGGCGTCCTATGGAGAAGACGGCCAAGCCGCCATGCTCAATGAAATTCCGCTGCGCCGGATCGGACTGCCGGAAGATATCTCGAATGCCGTGCTGTTCCTCGCGTCCCCCTATGCAAGCTGGATCACAGGCCAGACCTTGTCGGTCAGTGGAGGACCAACAACATGACAACCGAAACACTTGTCCCAACATGGACATGGCCGGAAGAACGGCTGCAAACGATCATGAACCGGGCGCGCGCCGGACGCAGCCTGAAGCCATCTGCCTGGCCGGAAAGCGCCAAATGCGCGGTTGGACTGTCGTTTGATTCCGACCATGATACGTTTGAATTACGCGACGGCGGCCGCTCTATTTCGGCCCTTTCGCAAGGCCAGTTCGGACCAAGGCAAGGCATTCCACGCATTCGCGAGCTTCTGCGCCGCGACAACATTCCTGCAACGTTCTTTGTGCCAGCAGTTTCGGCGATCCATTATCCCGAAGAACAGCGCGCCCTAATCGATGAAGGACATGAGATTGCGCTCCACGGCTGGATTCATGAGCGCAATACTTTGCTCGACGGCGATACCGAGCGCGATCTTCAGCATCGTTCTGCCGATGTGCTGGAAAAAATTACCGGCGTGCGGCCTGTCGGCATCCGGACACCCTCATGGGACTTCAGCAACAACACGCTGCAAATCACAGCCGAGATGGGCCTGATTTATGACTCATCTCTTATGGCCGATGTCGACTGCTACGAGCTTCTGCTGAATGGCGAACCCTGCGGCGTAACCGAACTGCCTGTCGAATGGATTCGCGACGATGCCGCCTATCTGGTGATGGATCGTTGGGGTGGCCTGCGTCCGCAAATTGCGCCACACGATATTCTGCAGATCTTCATCCGCGAGTTTGATGCGGCCTATGAAGAGGGCGGAATTTTCCAGCTGACCATGCACCCTGACATTATCGGTCACCGCTCCCGCATCTGGATACTCAAAGAGCTGATTGGCCACATTCGTCAACACAAGGATATCTGGTTCGCAACTCATGCGGACATAGCGCGTTATGCAACGTTAAACGGCTGATAGGAATAGATTTTTCTTATCACGACATTGCACCTGGTTCGGGATTCGGGCCGGGTGTTTCTGCGTTGTCCCGGAGCATCGTTCCGCTGATAAAATCAGAATTAAATTCATATATGTGAACACTATTCTGCTTTTCATCACCCGACAGCAGGTCCACACTCATTGGTGAGACGGGTGCGAAAATGGTTCTCAGAAGAAGAACGCATCCCAATATCGATAAGGCATTTGAGCCAAAACTGCGGTGCGGTTTTGCGTGGGATGATGCGTAAAAACAAAGAGTGAGACGCGGTTCCAACTTTAGCGGGAACCACTCCAGGAACGAGGGAACTATGATCAAGAAAATAGCAGCTATCAGCCTTTGCACTTTGTCCGTTCTTTACAGCGGCAGCGTTCTCGCCAAGGAATGGAAATCCGTAACTGTCGGCGTTGAAGGGGCATTTCCGCCCTTCAATCTGACCACGTCCGGCGGCGAGCTTCAGGGACTGGATCTTGATGTCATCAAGGAAGTCTGCAAGCGTGCCGAACTTGAATGCAAGATCGTGGCGCAGGACTGGGATGGTCAGATCCCATCGCTTCTTGCTGGCAAATTCGATGTGGTGCTGACAATGGGCCCTAATCCCGAGCGCCGTAAGGTTATCGACTTCTCCGACCCTTATGTAATCACGCCCAATACATTCCTTGTGCCGACTGAAAGTCCGCTTGCCAATCTTCCGCATACGGGAGAGAGCCTCAACACCGATACCGAGGAAGGCAAAAAGGCCATCGCCGACATCAAGGAAGCCGTAAAAGGCATGACGCTCGGTGCATCGCTTTCAACCAGCCAGCTGCAATTTGTCGAGCAGAATTTTGGTGATGTCGCTCAGATTCGTTCTTACAAGGGCTCAGAACAGGTTAAACTCGACCTGCAATCCGGCCGTCTCGACGGTCAATATGACAATGTTGTCTTTGCGCGGGATCGTGCAGAGAAAAGCAATGGCGCGCTCAAGATTACCGGACCGCTTCTGGTCGGTGGCATTCAGGCGACGAATGTTTGTATTGGTCTGCGCAAGGATGAGCCGGAACTCAAAGCCAAGCTCAATAAGGCACTTGGCGAGATGCAGGCCGATGGGACGCTCTCGAAAATGTCTGAAAAATGGTTCTCGATTGATCTGAGCCCAAAGAGCTAAACCAGCCATAAGAACGAAACAAAAAGCGCGCCATTTTCACAGCGCGCTTTTTTAGATCAGAAATCCCAGTCTTCGTCTTCAGTCGCGACTGCCTTGCCGATGACATAAGAAGAGCCGGAGCCAGAGAAGAAGTCGTGGTTCTCGTCGGCATTCGGCGAAAGCGCCGAGAGGATCGCCGGGTTGACCTTGCAGGCTTCCGCCGGAAACAGAGCTTCGTAACCCAGATTCATCAATGCCTTGTTCGCATTGTAATGCAGGAACTTTTTCACGTCCTCGGTCAGACCGACGCCATCATATAGCGCTTCGGTATAGCGCACTTCATTGTCGTATAGCTCCAGCAGCAGATCAAAGGCAAAATCCTTGATTTCCTGCTTCTTGGCTTCATCAAGCTTCTCAAGTGCGCGCTGATATTTATAGCCGATATAATAACCATGAACGGCTTCATCGCGGATGATCAGGCGGATAAGGTCAGCCGTGTTGGTGAGCTTGGCGCGGCTCGACCAGTACATCGGCAGATAAAAGCCCGAATAAAACAGGAAGCTTTCCAGAAACACGCTGGCGATCTTCTTCTTGAGCGGATCTTCAGCGTTGTAATTCTCAAGGATCAGCTGTGACTTCCTTTGCAGGAATTCGTTTTCTTCCGACCAGCGATAGGCATCATCCACATCAGGCGTCAGGCACAGCGTCGAAAAGATCGACGAGTAAGACCGTGCATGGACCGCTTCCATGAAGGAAATGTTCGACAGAACAGCTTCTTCATGCGGGGTCACGGCGTCATCCATCAGCGTCACAGCGCCAACGGCGTTCTGGATGGTATCCAGAAGCGTCAGGCCCGTGAACACACGGATGGTGAGCTGTTTTTCTTCGGCCTTGAGCGTTTCCCACGACTGAATATCGTTGGACAGCGGCACTTTTTCAGGCAGCCAGAAATTGCCGGTCAGGCGGTTCCAGACTTCAAGGTCTTTGTCGTCTTCGATCCGGTTCCAGTTGATGGCGCGCACAACCGCCGGCTTTTTTGCATTGTTGTTTTTGAACTGCATGTTCATTTGTCTCTACCTTGGTTGGGATCGGCGTGAGATTCTGGCTGTGGAGTGCCGAAAATGGTGGGGTTCGAGAACCGGAGCGCAGTGTACATAAAGTACATGAGCACCGGCTCGCAGAACGACGCCATTTGCAGGCCGCCGGAGCCTGAATATCCGCGATCCTAAAGGGCGCAGGAAACGCAGCCTTCAACCTGCGTACCTTCAAGCGCCATCTGGCGCAGGCGGATGTAATAAATCGTCTTGATGCCCTTCTTCCAGGCGTAGATCTGCGCCTTGTTGATATCGCGTGTGGTGGCGGTATCACGGAAGAACAGCGTCAAGGACAGACCCTGATCGACATGCTGTGTTGCCGCTGCATAAGTGTCGATAATCTTTTCCGGGCCAATCTCATAGGCATCCTGATAATATTCGAGATTATCATTCGTCATGAAAGCAGCCGGGTAATAAACGCGGCCAATCTTGCCTTCTTTGCGAATTTCGATCTTGGAAACGATCGGATGGATCGAAGAGGTCGAGTGGTTGATATAGGAGATCGATCCTGTCGGCGGCACAGCCTGCAGGTTCTGGTTATAAAGTCCGCCTTCCATGACGGCCTTTTTCAGTTCCTGCCAGTCTTTCTGCGTCGGGATCGCAATACCGGCATTCTCGAAAATCTCGCGCACCTTGTCAGTTACAGGCTCCCAGACCTGATCGGTATATTTGTCGAAATATTCACCCGTCGCATATTTCGACTTCTCAAAGCCCTTGAACGAGCTGCCCTGTTCGACAGCAATGCGATTGGAGGCGCGCACCGCGTGATAGGCAACGGTGTAGAAGTAGATATTGGTGAAATCGACGCCCTCTTCCGAACCGTAGAAGATGCGTTCGCGAGCGAGATAGCCGTGCAGGTTCATCTGGCCGAGGCCGATAGCATGGCTTTCGTCATTGCCACGGGCAATCGAAGGAACCGAGCCGATATGGCTCATATCTGCAACGGCCGTCAGTGCACGGATCGAGGTTTCAATCGTCTTGCCAAAATCCGGGCTATCCATGGCTGCGGCAATATTGAGCGAACCGAGGTTGCAGGAAATATCCTTGCCGAGATGCTCATAAGACAGATCATCATTGAAGATGCTGGCTTCGCTCACCTGAAGAATTTCCGAGCAGAGATTGCTCATGGTGATGCGGCCATCAATCGGATTGGCGCGGTTCACCGTGTCTTCAAACATGATGTAAGGATAGCCGGACTCAAACTGGATTTCTGCCAGCACCTGGAAGAAGTCACGCGCGTTGATCTTCTTCTTGCGGATACGACCGTCATCCACCATTTCGCGGTATTTTTCGGTGATTGAAATCTCGGTCATCGGCACGCCATAGACGCGCTCAACGTCATAAGGCGAGAAGAGGTACATATCCTCGTCGTTCTTGGCGAGTTCGAACGTGATGTCCGGGATCACAACGCCAAGCGACAGCGTCTTGATGCGGATTTTTTCGTCCGCATTTTCGCGCTTGGTATCGAGGAAGCGCATAATATCCGGGTGATGGGCGTGCAAATAAACTGCGCCCGCGCCCTGACGCGCACCAAGCTGGTTGGCGTAGGAGAATGAATCTTCCAAAAGCTTCATCACCGGAATGATGCCGGAAGACTGGTTCTGGATCTGCTTGATCGGCGCGCCGGATTCACGAATATTGGTCAGGCTGAGCGCCACACCGCCGCCGCGCTTTGAAAGCTGGAGTGCGGAATTAATCGAGCGACCAATCGACTCCATATTGTCTTCAACGCGCAGAAGAAAACACGAGACCAGTTCGCCGCGCTGCTTTTTGCCAGCATTGAGGAAGGTCGGCGTTGCCGGCTGATAACGGCCCGAAATAATCTCATCGACCATTTCGCGTGCGTGCTGTTCGTTACCGCGTGCAAGTGCCAACGCCACCATGCAGACGCGATCTTCGTAGCGCTCGAGATAGCGCTTACCGTCAAACGTCTTTAACGTATAGCTGGTGTAATATTTGAACGCGCCGAGGAAGGTCGGGAAGCGGAACTTCTTGTCATAGGCATGATCGAAAAGATCACGCACGAAATTGAAGGAATACTGATCCAGCACTTCCCTCTCGTAATAGCCTTCATCGACCAGATAGCCGAGCTTTTCACGCAGATTGTGAAAGAACACCGTGTTCTGATTAACGTGCTGCAGGAAATATTGCTGTGCCGCCTGTCGGTCGCGATGCAGTTGAATCTTGCCGTCATCGTCATAGAGATTCAGCATGGCGTTCAACGCATGATAATCCAGCGAGGTCTCCGTCGGCTTCTGCGACTTGCTGCCAGATGCAGCACCCGATGCTGGGGGTGACTCGTGCTTTTCCGAAGCGGCGACCGTCTCGCGCTCACGGGTCAGGGTTGTGTCTGCCGTGTCCAAAATCGTTCCATCCCGTCTTTAACATTGCCAATGTCTTCATCGGTTCCCAGAAGCTCAAAGCGATAGAGATAGGGAACCTGACATTTTTCCGAAATTATTTTGCCTGCAAGGCCAAAGCCTTCGCCGAAATTGCTGTTTCCAGCGGCAATAACGCCGCGAATGAGGGATCGGTTATCCGCATCATTGAGAAAGCGGATGACCGGTTTGGGAACAGCGCCTTTTGCACCTCCGCCGCCATAGGTTGGAGTCACGAGCACAAAAGGCTCGTTGACCCGTAACAGGCCAGCATCGTCTTGATGACTTTCCAGCGGAATGCGCTTTGAACGCATGCCAAGACGCATCACAAAGCGATGCGTGTTCTCGGAACGGCTGGAAAAATAGACGATCTGGCCCATAGCAAACCCTGACAGCGATTGGGCTTAAGCGAGCGAGCTGATCATATCCGGACGGAAACCGGCCCAGTGGGATTCACCAGCAACAACGACCGGCACCTGACGGTATCCGAGACCCTGAACGAGATCGTAAGCATCGGCATCGGCGGAAATGTCGATGACATCATATTCAATGCCCTGACGATCAAGTGCGCGGGTGGTGGCGGTGCACTGGACGCAGGCAGGCTTGCTATAGACGGTGACGTTCATTTTTTCCTCACTGGGGATAAGGGTTTTTCAGCAACAATCCGAAGCCGCATTGCACCGGATCATGGTTAAAAACTGAGATTTTACTGACTGCGCTTTACTGGAATGAACACGCAAAAAAACATACACGCATTGCGAAATGCGTGTGACAAACACAAAACTGAGAGGCAAAACGCTCTTTGAGAGCGTGTGTCCTGTAAACTAGCCCGTACCGGGCGGACCGGAGCTGTTTGGTCTTGAATTAATCGACATGCTTGTCACCCCGAAGCTTTATGAGAGGGATATACGGGGGCGGCAAAAGACGCAGCAGTACCCTGCCAACATTCCATCACACGCCAACCGGACACCCCGCCCGTGGACGTTCACGTTCAAGGCAGGTCTCCTGGCTCACAGCTCATCGCTCGCATCCGTCTTCCCGGCCTATGCCAGTGACATCTGGATTGAGCTCGCCGTTTACAGTTGCGGGGGCAGCTACGGCTTAACAACATTCATCATAAATGCCACGCACCGTATTCCCATCTTCGCTTTTGATCCACACGAATCGCAAGCACCTTGAACACAAGATATAGTATCTGAAGTTAAAAAGTCGTCAACGGATAGACGGTTCAAAAAAACTTAATCTGGCTTTTACCCCGCGCAACCTGTGAATAGCAGGGATATGTAGCCGACTTATTCCACAGGCCCTATCGGCTTGGGTTGGAACTCGGGCTTTATGGCCTTCAATGCCATGCGATCCACCAGATGTGGTGCCAATAGTTTCAACCAGCGCCCCAAACGCATCTGACGTGTCATCAATACCTCACGTTTGCGCCTAGTGATTCCATCCAGCAGCAGCTCCACTGCCTGCTGCACAGACATCATATCGTCTTCGCGAACGCCGCTCATCCCGAGAGCGCCCCCACTGGCTCCATATCCAGTCTTGCGAATGTCGGTTTTGACGACGCCCGGATAAACAATCGTCACCGAAATACCGCTTGGCTCAAGCTCCGATCGTAGCGCTTCACAAAACCCTGAAAGCGCAAATTTGGTGCCGCTATAGGCGGTGCGTCCCGGCACGCCAATCAGTCCGGCAACAGATGAAACCGCAACAATGCGGCCCTTGGTTTTGGCCAAGTGGGGAAGTGCTGCATGGATCGGCCAGACGCTGCCCCAATAATTGAGCTCCATCAGATCATGCATCCAATGCAAATCTTCCGGCTTGATTTCAGCAAAATTGGCATGGGCCGACATGCCCGCATTGGCGATCAGCGTATCAATCCGACCAAAAGCAGAAACCGCCTTCTCAATGAGAGTAAGGCAGGCATTGCGATCCGTAACATCGGTCGGAACGATCAGAACTTTACTGCCTGACGGCTCTATTTCAGCAGCAAGCGTTCGCAATTTTTCAACGTTACGTGCCGCCAGAACCAGCGCTGCCTTGTTACCGTCACGCATGCTTATCTGGCGTGCAGTTTCAGCACCTATGCCATCGGATGCGCCTGTGATGATCGTAACTTCCATGAAGCCCTCCCTTGCTCGCACGAATGGTCATGTTTCCGAGCTTACAATTCACTTCGTCGGGCCGTCCAGTACCGAGAACTTGCTCGTGGGCATGCCAAGCCTTCACAAAGCCGTGTGAGATGACGGACAAAGAGTTTAACGAAATCAACGGCCTACTGAACGACATCGTCTGGACATCAATTGAATCGATTAAAATCCTATATCTTCGTCGAAGGGATAAATTGACAGCCGGGCTTCATATCCTGTATCGCTTCATTAAATCCTGAACATTGTTCAATATATTGAACAATTAAGAAGAGATCCTCCCAAGCATCTCTTCAGACGACCGATGCACCGGCTGCATCGGAAAACTGTCGGTCTGGCTTTCCTTTACCCGAAAGCCGGACCGCTTGAAACCCAGCGCCTTTGTGCCGGTGAGGAATGAGAGACCTCGGCTCTGGGGAAATTTGAATAAGGGTGGAAATATGACTGTAGGGATCAAGCCATTTTCGTTCGACACGGTCGGCTCGATGCTCGTCGAGTGGGGGGCTGCAAAGCGTCTCGGCGAAATTCTGGGCGAGCGGTTCTCCGAACGCAAAATCCTCATTGTGACCGACAAGGGCCTGCACAAGGCTGGCGTGCTCAACGAAGCCCTTGCTTCGCTTGAGAAGGCAGGCTTCAGCATCAGCATTTTTGATGCCGTCGTTGCTGACCCGCCGGAATCGGTTCTGTTCGAATGTGTCGATCTGGCCAAGGCCGCTGGTTGCGATATCGTGCTGGGTCTCGGCGGCGGTTCGTCGATGGATATTGCAAAGCTTGCTGCGGTGCTTATCGTATCAGAGCAGGAACTGTCCGAGCTTTATGGTATTGGCAAAGTGCAGGGCACGCGCCTGCCGCTGATCCAGATCCCGACCACTGCTGGCACCGGATCGGAAGTGACGAACATCACGATCCTGACCACCGGCGAAACCACCAAAATGGGTGTCGTCTCCCGCCAGCTTTATGCAGATTTCGTCATTCTGGATGCAGAGCTGACCTGCGGCCTGCCAGCACTTCACACGGCTGCCACCGGCATTGACGCCATGGTTCACGCGATTGAGGCTTATACCAGCCGCATCAAGAAAAACCCGCTTTCCGACGCTTTTGCGCGTGAAGCGCTGAAGCTCTTGTCGACCAATCTGGTTGCAGCCTGCGAAAACGGCAAAGATCGTCATGCCCGCGAAGCCATGCTGCTTGGCGCGAACTATGCCGGTCAGGCTTTCTCGAACTCGCCGGTTGGCGCTGTTCACGCTTTGGCTTACCCACTCGGCGGTCACTATCATGTGCCGCATGGCCTTTCCAACGCATTGATGCTCGGACCCGTCCTGCGCTTCAACATGGCGGGTGCGGCTGAACTCTACGCAGAACTCGCAGACCTGCTGCTCGGCAAGTCGGAAGGCACCACAGAACAACGTTCAGCAGCTTTCGTCGATTATATGGAAGATCTGATGAACCGCTCCGGCGCACCGCGCCGTCTGCGCGACGTCGATGTCACCGAAGAAAGCCTCGAAATGTTGGCACGCGATGCAATGCTTCAGACACGTCTTCTGGGTAACAACCCTGTCGATGTGACGGAAGCTGACGCGCTGGCGCTTTATCGCGAAGCATTCTGAACCAATAGCCAAAACTTCTAAAAGCAGAACCCCGGAGGGGCTGGCTTTAATCGCCGCTCTTCCGGAGCCCTGTTTCGTCCTTTCGGAGTAAAATCTTGAGCACTGAACGCATCGACGGCCAGGAGCAGCCATATTGGCCTGCCGGACCGTTCAAAATCCGTCTTCCTTTCGTTCATTACAAATTCGAGTGGCCTGATTACTGTCAGGGCCTTCTGATGTGTGCCGTCGATCTTTCAGCGATCCCGCTGATGACCGAGCTGCTGGGCATGCCATTTGAAGTTGCCCTTGCCGTCGTCATTTTGAACGGCCTTTTCTATCTCGCCCATCATCTTCTGGGCGATCCTGTTGTCCCAGGCTGGATCACACCCGCCATCCCGCTTCTTATGGCCTATTGCGCGACGTTCCCGGAAGGACCGGAGCGTGTGCATGCGCTCGTTGCATTTCAAATGATGCTCGGAATATTCTCGATCTTCATCGGGGCGACCGGCCTCGCCCACCGCGTTGTGCAATTGATACCCTCTGCAATCAAAGCCGGGGTCATTGTTGGCGCAGGCTTTGCCGCTGTGATCGCCGTATTCAATGTCGGGGGTCGTTTCGATAGTTTTCCCTTCACGATCAGCATCGCGGTCGGTCTTGGTTTCTACGTGATTTTCTCGCGTCACTTCGCCCGCATCAAAAACAGCAATCCTGTTCTGGCGACTATCGGCAAGCTGGGCATCTTCCCCATCATCCTTCTGGCGGTCGTCATCGCACCTTTGTTCGGCGAGGCACCATGGCCAAAGATTGAATGGTCTTTCACAAGCCCGGATTTCGGCACCCTATGGCGCGAATATACGATCTTCGGTCTCGGCATGCCGCCGCTATCGATGTTCCTGACAGCCATACCAACCATGTTAGCTGCATATATCGTGCTCTTCGGCGACGTTTTGCAGAGCCGTGCCATCCTTCAGGAAGCTGACGAGGCACGCCCCGACGAGAAGATCGACTATAGCCCCGATCGCGCTCATCTGATTTTCGGTGGACGCAATGCCGCGATGAGTGTGCTTGGACCAGATGTCTGCATGTGTGGACCGCTGTGGTCAGCCATGCATGTTGTGATCGTCGAGCGTTTTTCACAGGGCAAGAAGGCGATGCATTCGCTTTATGGCGGCGCTGGTTCCTTCCGTTGGGGCACCAATACCGGCCTGCTTTTGATGCCTATTGTTACGCTTGTACAGCCGATCCTCGGCGTAGCGCTGGCACTGACCTTGCTTATCCAGGGCTATGTATCAGTCCGCGTCGGTATTCTGGAAGCGCGCTCGCAACGTGATCTTGGTATTGCCGGTATCGTTGGTGCTGTTCTGGCCACACGAGGAGCAACCTGGGCATTTGCAACCGGCGTTATCCTCTGCTTGCTGATTTACGGTCGTGATTTCTTCCGTGGTGAAGTCGACAGCACATTTACCAAAGACAAGCAGTCGCAGTAATCTCGCCAAAAAGTCTCCCGGAAAGCCACCGGGAGACTCTCACTCCGAACAAGTTACCCCGAGGCCGATTTGCCTCTTCAAGAAGATTCCTATAGATTTCAGCCGCAGTCCGGCAATCGCATTTCTTCTCCCAACGTCTATTGCCGCGCGCTGCGTGTCAATTCGGAGTAAAAATTGCGTAGTGAACAATCTATTCTTAAAGTATCCATAGCAGTTACTATTTTTGTTGCGGGCTTTGGCGTCGTATTCGGCCTTTTGTCTGGCTCATTTTCTATTGTTTTTGACGGTGTTTACATGTTTGCCGACGCTGCCATGAGCGGGCTTGCACTTGTTGTTGCCCGGCTGATTGCACTGTCTGCACTACCAGAGCCTCCAAGCGGAAAATTGCGTGATCGGTTCACCATGGGTTTCTGGCATCTTGAACCGATGGTTCTGGGCCTCAATGGCATCATGCTGACCGGCGTTGCGGTCTATGCGCTTATCAATGCCATCGGCAGTCTGATGCATGGCGGCCGTGATCTCGAATTCAGTTACGCGATCTTCTATGCCGTCGTTGCTCTTGTTGCCTGCCTCGGCATGGCCTGGTTTGAGACGCGTGCCAACCGCAAGCTCAAATCCGACTTCATTGCGCTGGACGCCAAAGCCTGGATCATGTCAGGCGGCATTACCGCAGCACTGCTCCTCGCCTTCCTGATAGGCTACGCCATTCAGGGAACCCAGTTCCATTGGATAACGCCGTATATCGATCCTGCTGTGCTGGCCCTCATCTGTATCGCCATCATTCCAATGCCGATTGGGACGATTAAGCAGGCGCTGGCGGATATGCTGCTCGTAACACCTCTGGATCTCAAGCAACATGTGGATCAGGTCGCAAAAGAGGTCGTGGAGCGCAACGGCTTCAAGTCTTTTCGTGCCTATGTCGCCAAGGTCGGACGTGGCAAGCAGATAGAACTCTACTTCATCGTCCCACCCGATCAGCCCGCAAGAAAGCTCGAAGAATGGGATGCTTTGCGTGACGAAATCGGCGATGCGCTTGGCGGCGAAGGCCCTGATCGTTGGTTGACGATTGCCTTCACGACCGATGTCGAGTGGGCCGTTTAGAGGCCCATTCGGTAAATCTTACCGCATTTCCAGCGAAGACTGAATCGTTGGAAATGCTCTAGCTCAAATGCTTTATTCTGCACGCTGACGCCGTTTCGTCATCAGCATGGGTGCATATTCGAGAACATACAGCCCGAAAGCCAGCATCCATAAGAGTGCCGACGCCGCCAGGAACGTGTGGAAGAAATTCGGCATCATTTCCGCAAAAGGACGAAGCAGAGCTGACAGGATCAGACAGAGATAGGCAATCTGGGTCAGGGGCGAAGCCACCAGTTCACGACCCGTATGACCACGGGTTGCGCGGGTCATCACCGCCAGCATCATGCAGCCGATGACACCCACCGTCATGACATGCAGCGCTGAAAATGGATTGAGCTGTTCAAGTGCTGCCAGCGCTATGGCGACAAAACCCACAGGCACAAAGAGATAGGCAATGTGCAGGATGAGCACGAGCTTGTCTCTCGCCACGCTCCATCCACGCCAGCGATAAAGCCGCACAAAATGCAGAACCGCCGCGATGATTGCAATGACGGCTGTCAATGAATGTTCAGGCGCAGCAATCCAGCTCACGCATGCAATGGCACCGACCAGAATGGCGAGACCGTCATAGCGATTAAACGGCACCGGAAAGCGCTTTTCACCCATGCGATTAAGCCAGTTGCGCGTGAAGCTCGGAATAATCCGCCCGCCGATCAGCATCACCAACAAGACATAAGCGCTGACACCGGCGCGATTGGCAGCGGCGATATCGCCGTTGGTAATCGCCAGATAGTGAAAACAAAAATTGGCCAGCATGACAATGGTGACACCAATCAGGACCTTGAGGTTCTTCCACTGATGACCGGCGATGATTTCGCGTGAGGCGATAAACAGAAGCAAAGGCAGAAAGAGACTTTCGATACCGATTGCAACATAGAGACCAACAAGATCAGGAACCAGAAAAACCAGCCGTCCGGCAAGCCAGACACTGAAAAGCAAAGCAAGCGGCGTTCCTGAAACCGGCAGACGGCCAGTCCAGTTGGGGACGGCAGTCAGAAGAAATCCGGCGAGAATTGCCGATGAGAAGCCAAATACCATCTCATGCGCGTGCCAGTTGAGCGCCCCATAAGCGCCGCCAACCGACAGGCCGAATGTGAGAGAGAGTATCCAGAGCAGCATGGCCATAACGGCCCATATTGCGCCACCAAGAAAGAATGGGCGAAATCCATAGCTGAAGATTGCCGGGCCGGTCTTTTTGTAGCCGCGAGCAATCGCGCCACGGCGTTCGGGAGATGTTGCTGTGGGGGCTGGTTGGGCGGTTGAAGCTGTGGGGGTGGCCAGCAGGCCTTCCTTTATTGTCATGACGTCCTCATCACGGGACCGCAGCCAGAGCGCAATTTATTCTGATCAAGTATATCTGCGCTCTAGCAGTAGGGGGATTTATGCAGCACCGCTGCTTATTTGAAACCCATTATTTCGCGCTGGCAATTGCCTTTTCGAGACGCATCTGAACGGGCTTTGGCTTTTTGGCGGCAACGATTCCTTCAAGATTGGCCGGATTGTCACCGACAACGATCAGAGCGACCATGCCCATAGCGTAGTGCGGCGTGCATTTGACCAAATACGCGCCAGGTTCAGTGACGGACAGAACGTAGCTCTCGTTGATTTTGCTTTTGAAGGCTTCGGCACCCTCGGGGATCATGCCCTTAATCGACTCGACATTGTGTCCCTTGTCGACTGGAACGAAGGTAATCGTGTCACCGGGATTGGCTTTGATATAGGCAGGCTCAAAAACCATCGCACCTTCGGCACCCTTATTGAGCATGTGAACCTCAATATTCTCGGCCAAAGCGGGAGCGGCCATTGCAAAGCAAAGTCCGAATGCTGCGAACGGGATAGCAAACTTACGCATCTAATTTCATCTCCATGGGCCGGTTTCTGCAGCATCACAATGGTGCCCGAAGAACCGTGCTGATGAAGATTTAGACCGTCTCTCTCTCAATCTCTTTGATTGGGATCAAACACATTCAAGATAGTTGATTAAGACAGTCAGATATCACGATGAACCTGACGGTTGGACGGCTCCCGATCACGAAATGAAACCGATTTGCTTTGGCTTACGAAGCACTGCTTCAGCGACCGCTCAAATTGCACATCAAAATGAGCGTGACTCGCACGCAACACCACGCGTGAAATCCGGATTCCACACAAATTCGTCGTTCTCATTAGCACAATGATTTCAGCTCCTTGCGATGTGTTTCAAAACACGCCTGCAAATGTGATCGCCATTTGTGTTGACTATTAACACTTCGTTAACCACAGTTTGTTGCAATCTGTTACAAAGCGTTACAATCGTGGTGACAGGCGTATCAATACGAGGTGCATATTGAAAACAACACGGCAGATAAATCAGCAGTCCTTACAGCCAAGGAACAGCTCTGCCGTGTCTCAGATGACGTCTTTCTGGGGCCTCATGCGCGCCTACTGGGTATCCGAGCGCTGGAAGGAAGCTTGGGGCCTCACGATTGCAATCTTCATCTTCACGGCCTTTATCAGCAAGACCACTGTTTGGGTGGCCGAAGCTTCTGGCTTGCTGATGAACTCAATCGTCAATGTCAAAAGTGCACCCGTTCAAAATCCGCTGATAGCGATTGCCATGAATGCCGGCATTTTGATCCTGCTGATGCTGGCCAAGGATGTGATGCTGGTTGGCTTTAGGCACCTCTTGTCCACGACATTGCATCGCAAATGGCGCAAGTGGCTTAACGACAGCTTCTCCAGCGCTCTGCTTGATAGCAATCACACCCATTTCCATCTGCAGCAAGGGAAAGGCGCAAACCTTCCCGACAATGTCGACCAGCGCTTGCAGGAATCCATCAAAGGCATGACAGGCGGGGCCATTGGCCTTGTGATGGGCGTTGTCGGCGTGGTGCTTTCCGCATTTTTTGTCGGGCAGAAGCTGCTCGAAATCTCCACCGAAGTAACCGGGCTGGAATTCCTCGGCTCCTATGGCGGTGCCATTCTCGCCTTCACAGCAATCATTATTTATGTACCGATTGGCACACTGATCGCGATCAAGATCGGCCGTCAGCTTGAACGCCTCAACCTCGGCATGCAGAAAGCGGAAGGTTCCTATCGTGGCGAGTGGACGACACTTCTACGTCGCAGCTTCCAGATTTCTGCTTCTGAAGGCGAAGCTGTGCAGCATTCCGTCAACAAGCGTCTTTACAAGGACGTTGACGGCACCTGGAACAAGCTTAACCGCTTCGATGCTGCCTATCTCGCCTTCTCACAGGCCTATGGTTTCATGTCGAACCGCATCATCGCTTATATTCCGGGCCTCGTGCCCTATATGAGCGGCGCTGTCAGCTTCCGCAATTATGTGACTGGCGCTGAGCTTGTCGCCGCCATGATCAATGACTGCTCGTGGTTCATTCAGGTCATGCCAGCAATTGCCAATCTGCGCGCCAATGCCGGTCGCGTTACAGGTCTTGCTCAGGCAATCGAAAATGTTCAGGAACCGAGCGAGTTTTACGCAAGTTCTGGCGTCAACCGCTTCACCTTTTCCAAGCAGCACCCTCGCTTCGGACTTTCTGTTCGTAACCTCACCCTGATGCAGGGTCCCGACAGTGAAGCACCGTTCCTGCGCTCCGGTGTGATCAATATCCGTAGTGGCGACTGGGTTTATATGCGCGGTGAATCCGGTTCGGGTAAAACCTCGTTCATCAAAGCACTCAACGGACTTTGGGCTTATGGCACTGGCGATATCATCTATCCGCAGAAGGCCAAATCAATCTACGCACCGCAGGAAGCCAAGTTTCCGTCCGTGTCGCTCAAACAGCTTGTCTGCCTCCCGGATGACGCGAACGACTTCAACGATCTGTCTATCGCTGTGGTTCTCCATGAAGCAGGACTCGGCGAATTTATCGAACGCATGAACGATCCAGATGCCGACGGTTCCCCATGGGACATGGTGCTTTCAGGCGGACAGAAGCAGAAGCTGGTGCTGGCGCGCATCCTGCTGCACAAGCCTGCAATCATCTATCTTGATGAAGCTACAGGCGCGCTTGACCCTGCATCAAAACTGCGTTTTCACACCGCACTCAAGACACGTTGCCCCGACGCCATCGTCATCAGCATCATGCATGAAGAAAAGCTGCCGACACTGGAAAACGGCGAAAACGTCTATTCACATGTTCTTGAAATCCGCAATGGCTATGTCTCGCTGCGTCCAACCCATTTCACGATCGACGCGGGCGTTGCCATGGTTGCCGCTGAATAGCGGTCAGCAGAAGATTTGAGCAAACAAAGCTAAAAACGATCCGCCTTTGAGAAGCGGATTTCTTGTTCAGCCAAATAAGCCGGGTCATCATGGTGGGATGGATTACACAAGCTATGTTTATATCGCGATAGCCTTGCTTCCCTTCATTGTCTGGGGATCGATCATTGTTGCCCTGTCCAGTGAAAGCCAAGCCAGACGACAAAACCGGTCCGGAGCCTATAAAGGTCCCGAACGAGAACCTGCAACGGAAATCGCTATCATTCCTTATGGGCTGATTTTTCCACTTTATTACAGCTATCCATCAGACAAGCACAACTTCGGCTAGAGTAGTTGAGTCATAACTGTAACCACCATGCGAGCGATTACAGGCTTGGCTGGTGTGGCGGTTCTGACTAAGGTCGAGCACAAACAAACTGAAAAAGTGAGAATGTGCTTGAACAGAATATTGCTGGAAGTCTGTGTCGATGATGCGGAAGGTTTGGTCGCCGCAATCGAAGGCGGCGCTGATCGTATCGAACTCTGCTCGGCACTTGCCATTGGCGGACTGACGCCATCCATCGGCCTCATGCAGCTCTCCGCAAAAGCCCTCATCCCGATCATGGTGATGATACGACCACGCGCGGGAAGCTTCATTTGGACCGAAGATGAATTGGAGATCATGGAAGCCGAGATTGCGGCAGCACGCACCCTTGGTCTCGCTGGTGTGGTGATCGGTGCCAATCTGCCCGATGGCAGGCTCGACCAATCTGCACTCCAACGACTGATCAAAGCAGCGGATGGCCTTGATATCGCACTACACCGCTCAATCGATCTGACACCAGATGTAGTAGAAGCCGTTGAGATTGCCAAACAGCTTGGCATCAACCGCATTCTCTCATCTGGTGGTGCACAAAAAGCCGTATCCGGTCTGGAAAGATTGGCGACGATGCAGAAAGCAGCCGGAGACGAGATCGTCATCATGCCGGGCTCGGGCGTCAATATCGACACGCTACCCACAATCCTTGCGGCCCTGCCAGATATCACCGAAATCCACGCGTCATGCAGTGCGCCACTAACTGCCGATCAGACATTGTTGCATTTCGGCTTCGCCGCTTCCGGCGCCACCCGAACAGCAGCAGGCAAAGTCGCAGAACTACGCGCAGCACTTCAGCTCAGCTAATAAGATTTGTGTTAAAATAAATATTTGACACACAATATTTGTGTTGAAGTAAAAAACGCTTTCAAATAAAAACTGGCGCCGAAGCATGTCGCCCAAAACTGGGAACACGTTTTGGGAAGGGTTATGAGTTGCAACCGACCGAAGATCTCTATCAGACTGTGCAGGCTGCGGCACCGGAGCTCACTCCGAAGCTGCGTGGCATATGCCAGTTGATCGAAACGGATCCGGTCGGCTTTATCCGCTCCACAGCGCGCGAGTTGTGCAACCAGCTCGGCACGTCGGAGCCGACCCTTATCCGTTTCTGTCAGCGCTTTGGCTATGCCGGTCTTGCCGATTTTCGTATCGATCTCGCTTTGTCGCTTGCCCAAAAGCCTGCCCTCACACCATTTGGTGTTGAATCCAATCCGGTTGATCGGCGCGCCGTTAACTTCAGCGCCAAGGATACAATCGGGCGCAAGGCGGTTCACCTGCTTGAAGGCGATACGTCTGTACTTTTTGACAATGGTTCCAGCGCTGAACGTCTTGCAGCTCATCTTGGCAATCTCGCGCCGCTTGTCATCATGACCCGCAGTCTCGATGTCGCGCAAACTGTGCTCAGCCACAAGCAGCATCAGGTGATGCTGACCGGCGGCAACATTCGTCGCGAAACCATGTCTGTGACCGGACGACTGGTTGATACGGCCCTTTCCGAGATGCGCTTCGACACCTTCGTCATGGGTGCCGACAGCGTCGATCCGGAAACCGGCATCAGCACATTTCTCGAAGACGAGGCCCATCAGAACCGCGCAATGATTGAGGCTTCGGGCCGCGTTATTGTGCTGGCCGACAAGACCAAATTCAGCAAACCACGACTGCATCGTATTTGCGCTATGGATCGGATTTCAGCAATCGTGACCGATCTTGAACCGAACCATGAAATAGCCAACCGCATCCGCGAACGTGGCGTGCGTGTCATCAGTACTCAAGAGGACGGCGTTAATGACTAAGCTGGAAACGAGCCACACCTGGCAGGAAATTCATGCGCAGCCGGGTATCTGGCAGGCATGGGCAGAGCCACTTGCCGCACAGTCGGCTGAAATCCGTGAATGGATCGCCGCCAAGGGCATCAAACATATCGTGTTCAGTGGTGCAGGCACATCGGCCTTCATCGGTCAGGCCTTGGCCTCGACAAAGACTGGCGCAATTTCACTGGCAGCTATTGCGACAACCGATATCGTTTCCAATCCGTCTGAAACGCTTTCCGACGATGCAGAACTCCTCGTCGTGCAGTTTGGCCGCAGCGGCAACAGCTCGGAAACCATCGCAACGCTTGACCTTCTGGATGAGCATTTCCCCAAAGTCCACCGCCTCAACATCACCTGCAACGGTGAAAGCGCATTGGCTGTCCGTCCGGCAAAAGGTCCGGGCGAGCAGCGTGTCATCGTGTTGCCTGAAGCAACCCATGATCGTGCCTTTGCTATGACTTCAAGCTACACGACGATGCTTCTGTCAGCGCTCGCTTGCATTGACGACACGGCTGATGTGAGCACGAAACTTGGCCAACTTTCTGCTGCGGCTGCAAAGGCAATCGCCCAGCTTGACGCGACCCCCGCACCGCATCCTGAACGGGCCATTTTCCTTGGTTCCGGCGCACTGACCGGGGTTGCGCGCGAAAGCGCTCTCAAGGTTCTGGAGCTAACCGCAGGTCAGGTCATGACCAATTGGGACAGCACGCTTGGCTTCCGTCACGGCCCGAAGGCTTCAGTCGTTGGCAACACTCGCGTCGTGGTTTTCATCCATCCGGATCAGCACACCGCACGCTACGATCTCGATATCGCGCATGAAATCGCGCAGCAGTTCCCGCTTGCAACAGTTACGACTGTCGGCGGTGAAGGCTGTGATCTCGCGCTTGCGCTAACTGGTGCCAATCATCGGGGTGACAGCCGTTGGGATGCTGTGCTTTATGTGCTTTTGGCGCAAATCTGGTCTGCCCGCTGGTCCGCGGAACTCGATCTCAACATCGACAATCCATTTATCGATCAAGGCAACCTGACACGTGTCGTTTCCGGGGTTAAGATTTACCCCTTTAAAGCATGAAGCATGAGGTCAGCATGATCTGCGGCGCCATTGATCTGGGCGGCACCAAAATTGAGGGCCGCCTGTTCGACGCGAATATGGAAACCGTTCGGACGCGACGGATTCCGACACCTATCGGCGATTTTGAAGCCTTTATCGATGGGCTTTCGACGCAGATTGAATGGCTGATCGAAACTGCAGACAATCCGAAACTGCCTGTTGGTATAAGCCTGCCCGGCTGGATCGATCCAGCCACCGGCCACGGCTTTGCCTCCAATATTCCAATCACCGGGCGTGATGTGGGTGCAGCACTCCTGGCGCGCTTCGGACGCAGCTTTCCGCTGATGAACGACTGTATGGCTTTCGCTTATTCGGAAGTTCACGGCGGCGCAGGCGAAGGCGGCGACGTTGTGATTGGTCTCATTGTCGGCACCGGCATGGGTGCTGGCCTCGTGATTAATGGCGATATTCCGCCGCGCTATAATGGCCTGGCACTGGAAATCGGCCATACGGGCATGCCAGCACGTATTTTAAGCCAGCAGAACTTGCCCTTGATCCCTTGCGGTTGTGGCAAGACGGGCTGCATGGAGCGCTATGTTTCCGGCACAGGTCTTGCCGATATTGCAAAGATCAAACTTGGCGAGACAATTTCCAATCAGGAACTGACACTGCGTGCATCCAACGGTGACGCTGCGGCAGAACAGGTTCTCGATGACTGGGCCGAATTGATGGCGGAATCGCTTCTGACCATGCAGATGGTTGTCGACCCCGATTGCATTGTGCTTGGTGGCGGTCTTTCCAACATGGATGGCGTTGCCGAACGCGTATCGAAAGCATTCGAAAAGCAAAAGCTTGGTCCAACCCGCATACCCGCCATCAGGACTGCACGTTTCGGCGACAGTTCGGGTGCACGCGGCGTTGCCCTTTACGCACTCAAGCATTCAGGAGCAAGCCAATGACCCGTCTTGTCGCCCCCGACTATGTATTCCTGAACGGGCAGCTTCAGACTGGTCTCGTGGCCGAGGTCGGCAATGCGGCTATCCACCGCCTGCGTCCGCGCAAATCGAATGAAACTCCAGACCTCACCCCACATATCCTGATGCCTGCCTGTATTGATCTGCAGGTCAATGGTGCGGGCGGCGTCATGCTGAATTCAGACACCAGCGCAAAGAGTATTGGGCATATCATTTCGACACTGCGCAAACGCGGCACTGGCTGGGTGCTTCCGACGCTGATCACCTGCGAGCCGGAACGTATCATTCAGGCGGCTCACGCGGCAGTGGAATGCAAAGGAATGGATGGCTTCTTCGGCCTGCATATCGAAGGGCCGCATCTCAACCCTGTCCGCAAGGGCACGCATCGCGTCGAATTTATCCGTCCGATGGATGCATCCACGCTTGAAGCGTTGAAAATTCTGCGCAAGGCCGATGTGCCGGTGATGCTCACGCTTGCGCCCGAAATGGTGCCAAGCAATACGATCCGCCAGATCGTCGATATGGGTGTCGTCGTTTCGGCAGGCCATACCAATGGCACGACCGCTGAGGCAAAAGCAGGGCTTGACGCTGGCATCAGCTGCTTTACCCATCTCTACAATGCCATGCCGCCAATGACTTCGCGTGAACCCGGAGTGGTCGGCACAGCAATTGGCAGCGATGCTTTCGTCGGCATCATTGTCGACGGGCATCATGTAGCCTGGGAAATGGTCGGTATCGCATGGCGCGCACGGCCAAAGCGTGACCACATGTTCCTTGTATCTGACGCCATGTCCACAATTGGGGGACCGGATCATTTCGAGCTTTACGGCGAACAAATCGAAGTGCGTGACGGCGCACTCGTCAATGCCGCCGGTTCTCTTGCAGGTGCACATATCGATATGGTTGGCTGTCTTGCCAATCTGGTTCAACAGGTCGGCGTGCCACTTGAAGAGGCCATCCGCGCGGCATGCATCGTGCCTGCCGATGTGATGGGCAGAGCTGCACCGAACCTTGCTCCCGGAATGCCCCTGCCAGAGGTTCTCGCTCTCGATAAGGATTTGCGGCGCATTTCTCTCTGAAGTTAAAGCAACGTGAGTTCGGGCTTCACTATGAGTGCGCGCAATTGTGGCGCGTCGCTGGCCATTGGTGAATTGGCCGGATTATTGATCGCGCCTTGATAAAGTTCAAGCGCCACTCGGGCTTAACCAAAGTCCAATGAGTTCCATTCAATGAACTTTGGTATTACACTTCCTGTTAGGCTGCCTTTTTGAGTGCCTTTTCACACCGGAGCAGCATACCATAGAGATCGCGCGGCTCATCAGGGTCCGCAAGCATGTCGAGCTCGACATAGAGACCTGTTTCCTGCAACTTGCTGCGAACATAACGCAGCGCAGAAAAGTCTTCGATTGCGAAACCGACACTGTCAAACAGCGTGATGGCACGATCTGACGAACGACCAGCAATTGCTCCGGTGATCACTTCCCACAGTTCCTTGACTGGATAATCGGCATCAAGCTGCTGGATCTCACCTTCAATGCGGGTCTGCGGCGGGTATTCGACAAAAATGTCGGAGCGCAACAGGATATCCTTGTTCAGTTCCGTCTTGCCGGGGCAATCGCCGCCAACTGCGTTGATATGCACGCCCGGGCCAACCATGTTGTCGCTCAGAATGGTCGCATATTGCTTGTCGGCTGTGACCGTCGTGATGATGTCAGCACCCTCAACGGCTTCCTGCGAGGTGGCGTGGATCGTAATCGAAAGGCCATTATCGCTCAGATTGCGTGCGCAACGTTCACTTGCAGAGCGATCAATATCGAACAGACGCAGGTTTTCAATCCCCAGAATGGCTTTGAACGCCAGTGCCTGGAACTCGCTCTGGGCACCATTACCGATGATCGTCATGGTCTTTGAATCAGGCCGCGCTAGATGTTTGGCAGCAACCGCCGACATAGCCGCCGTGCGCAAGGCTGTCAGGATCGTCATTTCGGTCAGCAGCATCGGATAGCCATTGCCGACGTCGGCCAGCACACCAAAGGCAGTGACGGTCTGGCGACCTTCCTTGGTGTTCTTCGGATGACCGTTCACATATTTGAAGCCATAAAGCGTACCGTCGCTCGTTGGCATCAACTCGATGACGCCTTCATCAGAATGCGAGGCAACGCGCGGCGTCTTGTCGAACTGTTCCCAGCGGCGGAAATCTTCCTCGATAACCTCAGCAAGTTCCTTGAGGAAGGTTTCGACACCCACGGTGAGCACGAGCTTCATCATGTGATCGACGCTGACGAAAGGAACAATGTTCAGCTTTTCATTGGTCATTGATATGAACCTTTATCCAACATATTTCAGCAGAGCGCTGCAGGCTCAGGCCTTGGTTGCGAGGAAGTTTTCCGCGATCATCGAAACGATCTGCGGCAGCACTTCAAAGGCATAAGGCGCGTGTACACGCTCCAGCTTCTGATGGAACTCACGCCCCCATGGGCCGATATTGACCACCGGAAAGCGCAAAGCATCGCCCGCTGGATGATCAACAAGACGCGCAACCGGCGTATTGTTCGACACGATATCCTGCCCAAGCGTTGCCTGCCCCAGGAAGCTCATGTCAGAGATACCCTGGAAATGCGGTTTCCAGACAAGCGACTGATCCGGAAAGGCTGCAAATGTCTGCATCGTTGTGTCGATGGCCTGCTTGAAAGCGCGATCATCGGCCTGAGCATGGTCGAGATGGCTTGCCGGATAATGCAAACCAGCAAAACCAACAACAACTGCCGGACCTGACAGATGCGCAACGCCGACGAGCCACTCGGTCAATTGACGGCTGACTGACAGCGGATTGTCGATATCGGCAAGACGCTTCTCCTGCTCGTCGTAAAGCGCCTCGAATTTCTCGCCGGCCACATCGGCCGCCATAGCACGCAACTGCTCGAAAGTGATGAGCTTTGGTGCTGCCGGAACGGCGCCCGCACGTTTGCCGATCAACTGACCGAAAGCTTCGGATTGTGCGGAAAAACGTTCGACAGCCTCTGTCGCGCCGGCAAGCACTTCACTCTTAAAACGACTGAACAGCTCATCAGCAGTCATGGCATGATAAAGCCAGTTAAGCGCGATCCAGAAGCGCTCCGGCGTCGTCACTTCATAGCCGTCGCGGAGGTCTTTCGCTTCAAGGCAGATGGGTGGTGGCGAGATGTCATTCTCATCACGGTCGGCGAGCGCTGCATTGCCTTCAAAGCGTGCCAGAATGCTGGCGGCCATCGCCTGTGCGCTAACACCTTCATAAGGGTAGCTTGCATGCGAGCTCAAACCGATAACCAGCGCAAAGGGCAATAGTTTTCCGATTGTGCCTGCATAGACGGCACGGCCTTCGCTGCCATCCCCCTGATCAGAGGTCACATCGAGATTGATCGCTGCTGCAATTTCAATGTCGAAATCGCGGGCAATCGTCGGCAATGCATTGCGCATTGAGCGCATGCCGCGGCTTTCGCGCTCTTCATCAGGCGTAAAGACCAGCAGGAGATTTCCGCTGCGATCCGGGTCGGCTGCGAATTTCTCAACGCATGCAATACCGGCGGCAAGGCCGCTTTTCATATCAAGCAGACCACGACCGGGAAGGAAATCGCCACCGAGCAGATCTTCGAGCGCGCGTTCTTCCTGGGCGGAACGGGCACGCTTCGACAAATCCCTGATAAGGGCATCTTTGAGATTGCGGCTGTCGCAAGCAAGCGACTTCAGCTCGTGATAATTGTCCGTCGCGACTGTATCGAAATGGCCTGCCAATGCGAGCGTGCGTTTGCCTCTGCCACGCACCAGCGCCACCACATTATGCGTCAGTGGATCGCCATGGCTGGCAACGGTACGAATATTGTCCGGGTTTTGCTGGAAATATGGAATTTCCTTCAACAACCCGACGAGACGTTCGGAGAACTCGGCTTCACCGGGAGTGCCGGTTTCGCTGCTCCAACCGACCATACGCAGGGCCAGCTCTTCGACATGCTGCGCATCGATATGGTTGTGCGCGGTCGTTACGGCGTTTTGCGCGCCGTTTGAAACATTCGCAGTCATGGACTCTAGTCTCCGTCGATTAGAGCGTATTCCGAGACGATAGAAATACGCTGCAGAATATAAGTTTTAAGGCACCTGTCGTTTCAGACAGGCTGTAACTATTTGTTTTTACGCATTATCCCGCGCAAAGCCGCTTCGCATTTTTGGCTCAAATGCTCTAATGCGAGAGATGCTTTCGCAGGAATGCCCGCGTCCGTTCCTCGGTTGGATCGGACAGGACCTGCTGCGGCAAACCCTGTTCGACCACCACACCTCCATCCATGAACATCACATGATCGGACACTTCCGCCGCAAAGCGCATTTCGTGCGTCACGATCAACATGGTCATGTGCTCATTTGCGAGCTGCTTCATGACCTGATTGACTTCCTCAACCAGCTCTGGATCGAGCGCAGAGGTTGCTTCATCGAAAAGCATGACCTTGGGCTGCATCGCCAGAGCGCGGGCAATCGCAACGCGCTGTTTCTGTCCGCCGGAAAGACGTGCAGGATAAGCATTGCCCTTATCGACAAGACCGACCTTGGCGAGCAGATTGTTGGCGCGTTCCAGTGCATCGGCTCGGGACAGACCCTTGAGCTTCATCGGTCCGACCATGATGTTCTGCAGAACCGTCAAATGCGGGAACAGGTTAAACTGCTGGAAAACCATCCCCATTTCCTGACGGATATGGTTGATGTGTTTTTCAAAAGCGCGGCCTTTAAGCGGGCGATTGACCTGATGTCCATCAAGCCAGATTTCACCGCTCGAGGTTTCTTCCAGCATGTTGATCGAACGCAGCAGTGTGCTCTTGCCCGATCCGCTGGGACCAATAATGGAAACGATCTTACCGCGTGCGACGGTCAGGTCGATGCCTTTCAGCACCTCATGCTCGCCGTAGGATTTCCTGATCTGACGCAACTCGATCATGGGGGTCTGTGTGTTCATCGGATAGCTTCCGCTTTCTTGGCCGCTTTGCTCAAACCCCATTCCATCAAGAGATTGACGAGATAATAGAGCACGGCTGCAACGAAGTAGAACTCAAAAGGACGATAGGTTTCGCTGATAGCGCGTTGCGCATTCAACACCAGTTCTGTGATGCCGAGCACCGAGAGAACGGCTGTGTCCTTGAGCAGAATAATGCTGTTATTGCCAACCTGCGGCAGCGCCGTGAGGATCGCCTGAGGAATGATGAAATAGCGAAGCGACGATCCACGGCTAAAACCAAGTGACCGGGCGGCTTCCATCTGTCCTTCGTCGACAGCCTCAAGCGATGCACGAAAAATATCGGCATTATAGGCTGCATAATGCATGCCAAGACCGAACACGCCGGTCCAGAACGCCGGCACCATAATCCCGATCTGCGAAAGGCCATAATAGAGCAGATAGAGCTGCAACAGCAGAGGTGTTCCCATGAAAAGGAAAACAATACCGCGCACGGGCAGGCTGATTATTTTGGGCGCGTGAAGCGTGGTGATTGCGATCAGAATACCAAGCACAATGCTGATCACACCGGCAAGTACGGTAATCAGAACGGTCCAGAGCAGACCAATCAGCAGCAGTTCCAGATAAGACGGAACAACGGTGAAATCCAGGCTCATGCTTCCGCCCTCCTGTCAGCGTTGAAGAATATCTCAATGCCGCGGATGATCAGTGAAATGATAGCAATGATGACGATGTATGCCGCACCGGCAATCGCAAAAACCTCAAATGGCTTGTATGTCGAAGTCACAAAGCGCTGGGCGGTATAGGTCAGTTCAACCACGCCGATCGTTGAAACGAGCGCGGTGCTCTTGGTCAGGATGACCGTATTGACACCGAGCGAGCGGATCATCAGAGGAGCCGCCTGCGGCAGGATGAAGAGCCGCATGGTTCCGGCCCTGCCAAAGCCCAGCGAGCGTGCCGCTTCGTTCTGGCCTTTATCGACCGCCAGAATTGCCCCACGCATCCCTTCGGACATATAGGCACCGATGTTGAAGCCCATCGTGATGACGCCAGCCACAAACGGGGTAAACTCAAAACCGAACTGGGGACCACCAAAGAAGACCAGGAATAGCTGCACCAGAAGCGGCGTGCCGCGCATGATGCTGATATAGCCGATGGCAACCCAGCGAATGGGTGCATAGCGCGAAAAACGCGCCATAACGAGAAGGCTGGCAACAACGAGGCCGATTATCAGGGATACGATAGTCAGTTGGACTGTGACCCAGGCCGATTCAACAATGAAGGGAAAAACCCGCCCGATAAGTGCGATATCCATCCTTCAACCTTTCTGCTCCATCAGGAAACATCTCCTATGGCGCATATGTCTCTCAGCCGAGGGGCTGGGGAGAAGCTGTAAAGCAGAGTTTAGGGACTATTAGTCGGATGAGAGCAGCTCACTTTGCTACCCTCACCCGAAACAGCTCGAATTAGCGGATATCCGTACCAATCCATTTTTCGGAAATGGCCTTATAGGTGCCATCAGCCATCATATCATCGAGCGCCTTCTGCATGGCAGCCTGAAGTTCCGGGTTGTTCTTGCGAACCGCAATACCGATATCGTAACGCGGCAGCTGATCGTCCTTCACCTGTTCAATCGGCGCGTTGCTCTTGGTTATTGCAACAAGCACAGGAACATCATCGGCGACCACAGCATCGATACGGCCCGAACCAAGATCGAGAAGCATTTCAGGCAAGCCCTTATAGGTGCGGACTTCATATTTGCCCTGCTCACGAACCCATTTTTCGGAGGTTTCGCCCAGCGTCACACCGATTGTCTTGCCTTCCAGTTCGTTAAGCGACTTGACTGTATCACCCTTGCGAATGAACAGAGCCAAGCCTGAACGATAGTAAGGTCCAACGAAATCGATTGCCTTCTTGCGTTCTTCCGTGATGCCCATCGAGCCGACGATCGTGTCGTAACGACCGGTAACGAGGCCTGCAATGATGCCGTCCCAGGCCGTTGTGACGATTTCAGGTTCGGCCTTCAGGCGACGCGCGATTTCCGAGCCAATATCGACGTCAAAGCCGACAACCTTATTGCTCTCGTCGACAAAGCTGAACGGAGGGAACACACCCGATAGGGCAATCGTCATCTTGCCCTTGCTCTGGATCTTTTCCAGATCGTCGGCTTTGGCTGCGTTCAAGGAAACGCAAATGCCAAGCGCCACAAGGGCGGTGGAAAAAAGTTTCGCAAATTTCATATTGAAGATTCCCCTAAGAGAGCCCCGTTTCGGAGCTACATTAATGCTGTCTTCGTGACCTTGTAACCGGCCTGAACAGGGATTTGATTGCACAACGCTCCTATCACTTCGTCTGCATTAGAAGCTGCTTTTGCATTCCCCTTGGCAAAATCATTATCTGCAATCAGATTGACAAAAAAGAATATAAAGTGATTATTTTTATAAAATAGTGACGATATCGTCAGTCTGACTTACTTTAAAGAAAGATAACGCCATGGATGAGCTGGACAAGAGACTGGTCACTGAGCTCCGCATTAACGGTCGCGCATCTGTTCCACAGCTTGCGGAACTCTTGGGCGTTGCACGTGCCACAGCGCAAAAGCGCCTCGATCGGCTGATTGCCAATGGCGACATCAAAGGCTTCACGGTTCGCGTTCGCGATGACATCGGCAAGGATCAGATACGTGCCCTCATGCTTATTGAAATGTCAGGCTCGTCGCTGAAAGCAACAATCAGCGCAATCAAGCGCGTTCCGGGGCTCACCGGCGTATTCAACACCAATGGCATCTGGGATGTGATTGCAGAGCTGGAGGTTTCGACCATTTCCGAGCTCAATGAAGTGATTTCGACAATCCGTTCGCTTCAAGGGGTCAGCAAAAGTGAAACCTTCATCATGCTTGGACCGGCATGAAGCAACAGCCTGTCATCTTTGCTGACTACTTATCAACCTTATCGGAACCAAACCAGCTTTCGGCCTGATGCTCCCCAAGTCCCATCAGATCAATGGCGCGCGCTGCGATCTGTTGGGCAACATCTTCTACCGTTTGCGGATGCAGATAAAAGGCCGGTACCGGTGGCATCACGATTGCCCCCATTTCGGTGACCGTGCACATATTGCGCAAGTGGACCAGATGCAGCGGTGTCTCGCGCGTGATCAGCAGCAGCCTGCGCCGCTCTTTCAGC
The DNA here is from genome assembly GCF_002252505.1 of Brucella grignonensis. Classification (GTDB taxonomy): domain Bacteria; phylum Pseudomonadota; class Alphaproteobacteria; order Rhizobiales; family Rhizobiaceae; genus Brucella; species Brucella grignonensis. The sequence goes on from NZ_NNRL01000151.1 coordinate 163,212, forward strand.
TGCACATCGGCTGCGCGCGTCAGCAAACTATCGCTGAAACCATGGGCAATCGATGCTAACGTGCGCATGGAACAGGGCGCCACGATCATACCGGCGGTCGGAACCGATCCGCTCGCAATCGCCGCTCCCACATCCTCGATCGAATAGGTCTTTTCTGCCAGCCGATGCAGCATTGAATAGCCATTCGGGCCAAGCTCATAACGCAGTGTCCGCTCGGCCGCTTGCGATATGACAAGATGCGTTTCAACGCCCTGCATCTTGTTCAGACATTCCAGTATTTTCAGTGAGATCAACGACCCGGACGCACCGGACACACCCACGACTACACGCTTCATCGTCTCGTCTCCCGGTCAATGCCCAATTCGCCCCACATTGCATCCACACGCGCAATGGTCTCTTCATTCATGGAAAGGACGTTGCCCCATTCGCGATCCGTTTCCGCACCGATCTTATTGGTCGCATCAAGCCCGAGCTTGCCGCCAAGCCCTGAGCGCGGTGACGCGAAATCGAGATAATCCACCGGCGTATGATCGAGCGTCACCAGATCACGGCTTGCATCAAAGCGCGTGGACAGTGCCCAGAGCACATCATCCCAATTGCGTATATCGATGTCTGGATCGACGGCGATGATAAGCTTGGTGTAGCTGAATTGCGGCAGCATCGACCAAAGCCCCATCATGACCCTGCGCGCTTGCCCCGGATATCGCTTATCGATTGCCACTACCATCGCGCGATAGGAACAGGCGGCAGGCGGCAGCCAGAGATCGGTAATCTCTGGAAACTGCTTGCGCACAACCGGCACAAACAGCTGGTTCATCACCTCGCCAAGCTTTGAAGGCTCGTCAGGCGGTCGCCCCGTGTAAGTGGAAAGATAGATCGGGTTCTTGCGCATGGTGATTGCGCTAAGACGCACAACCGGAAATTCTTCAACACTGTTATAATAGCCGGTGTGGTCGCCATAAGGGCCTTCCGGCGCGGTTTCAGTTGTCGATACAAAACCTTCAAGCACAATTTCCGCATTGGCTGGCACACTGAGAGGCACCGTGCGCCCCTCTGCGATCGCAGGCCTCCGCCCCGACAAAAGGCCTGAAAACGCAAGCTCGCTCATCCCTTCCGGCAAAGGCATGACAGCCGCAAGGATCGTTGCCGGATCTGCACCGATTGCAACGGCAACCGGCATATCCTTCCCAGCCTTTTGCCACATGCGATGATGCCGGGCACCACCGCGATGCGCCAGCCAGCGCATGATCAGCCTGTCGGGTCCAAGCTTCTGCATCCGGTAGATGCCAACATTGATATCGGACGGATCATCTGGCGCGCAGGTGATCACCAGAGGCCATGTCACGAGTGGCGCGGGCTCTCCCGGCCAGCACCATTGTATCGGTAACATGCCGAGATCAATCGCCTCTCCCTCCCGCACGATTTCATGTACTGGCGCGCGAGCGACACGACGTGGTCGCATCGCCATGGCGGCTTTTGCCAAAGGCAGCTTGCTCCATATTTCGCCTGCGGAACGCGGCGGTGTTGGCGCTCGCAGTTCGGCCAACAAATTGGCCAAAGCAGGCAGCTCCTCCGGCGCGCGACCAAGCCCCCAGGCAATCCGCAGCTTGGCACCAAAGAGATTGGCGAGAAGCGGAATGGACTGCACTTTGCCCTCTGCATCGACCGGCTTTTCAAACAGCAAGGCCGGGCCATCGGCCGCCAGAACACGCTTATGAATCTCGGTGATCTCATGCACGAGCGAAACCGGACGCTGGATGCGGACAAGATCGCCGCGTCTTTCAAGTTCCGACACGAAACTCTGTAGATCGTCAAAAGAGGAAGGCAGTGATGAGGCATTTTTCATGCCTCACTTTGAATACGCAATTCTTCTGCCGTCTTTGATCCAAATCAAATTCTTAAAGGCTTGAATCGCCTAGTCCTTATGAAGACGTCGTAGAGCAGGTGCACATAGAAGTGTCTGGAGCAAAATCATGATGAAAATCCCGCCCGCCGTGGTTGCCCCGGTTCGGTTTGTTCCGCCATTTCTCCTCAGCCCGCTTGTTTCTCGCGTTTTCTTTCAGGTTATCCGCGCCCATCCGGGCCTGTTTGAACGGTTGGGGGAGCACGTCAACAAGCGATTTGGGTTCAAACCATCAGATTTGCCCTTCGCTTTTCTGGTTGAACCAGGAGCCCCGCGCATTTCGGTACTGCGCAGCAGCGCAGAACTTGTGACCGATGCCGCTATCGAAGGCCCGCTCGTGATGTTGCTTGCCCTTCTGGAAGGCAAGCTTGATGGCGATGCCTTGTTCTTTTCGCGCGACATCACGGTAACTGGCGACATGGAAGCCATGCTTGCCCTGCGCAATGCGCTGGACGATTGCAATGTGGATCTGCCAGCGGACCTTGGGAAAGGTGCGGGGCCTTTCGCACCGGTGGTGCGAACCATCGCAAGCTTTGTTCGCGACAAAGCGCTCGCCACCGACACAAAAGAGGGCGCGCGCTCATGGAATTGATCTGTCCTGCCGGAACACCCTCCGCATTTCGCGAAGCTGTGCAAGCCGGAGCGGATGCAGTTTATTGCGGCTTCCGCGATGAAACCAACGCACGCAATTTTCCGGGTCTCAACTTCAGCCGCGGGGAGTTGCGGGAGGCGATTAGTTTCGCCCATGCGCGTCGCACGCAGGTCTTCGTCGCCATCAACACCTTCATGCGCGCAGGCGATGAGCAACTCTGGTACAAGGCCGTTGACGATGCCTCGGCATTGGGTGCCGATGCCGTGATCCTCGCCGATTTTGGCCTGATGGCCTACACAGCTGAACGGCATCCACAACAGCGGCTGCATGTTTCAGTGCAGGCATCTGCCTCCAATGCCGATGCGATCAGCTTTCTGATTGATGCCTTCAAGGCAAAGCGCGTGGTACTGCCGCGCGTGCTGACGATCCCCGATATCGCGAAGCTCGGACGCAAGATTGCCTGCGAAATGGAAGTCTTCGTCTTTGGTGGCTTGTGCGTCATGGCCGAAGGGCGCTGCTCCCTTTCGTCCTATGCCACCGGACGCTCACCCAATATGAATGGTGTCTGCTCGCCTGCAAGCCATGTGCGGTATCGGAACGAAGGTTCCGAGCTCGTTTCGGAACTCGGCGATTACACCATCAACCGTTTTCCGGCAGGCGAAGCCGCAGGCTATCCGACCCTTTGCAAAGGGCGCTTCAATATCGGTGATGAAGAAGGCTACGCCTTTGAAGACCCGGTGTCTCTTGATGTGATGAACCACATTGACGAACTTCGTGCAGCTGGTGTTTCAGCCTTGAAAATCGAGGGGCGACAGCGCGGCAAAGCCTATGTCGCGGAAGTGGTTTCAACACTCCGCCAAACACTTGCAGCCGGGCCCGAAAAACGGGCCGCTCTGCTTTCACGACTGCGCGCATTGAGTGAAGGTCAGCAGACCACATCGGGCGCCTATGAAAAACGCTGGAGATAGCCATGTCAGTTTCAAGCTGTAATCCCAGCCTTAGCCTCGGGCCTGTTCTCTTTCTCTGGGACGGTCCGAAATGGCGCGATTTCTATTTCCGCATTGCCGATGAAGCGCCGGTCGATCACGTCACGCTCGGTGAAATCGTCTGCTCCAAACGATTCCATTTCATCGATCCCTATATGGCAGATGTGATCGAGCGCCTGGAACAGGCAGGCAAGACAATCAGTCTCGGCTCGCTTGCACTCGTCATGCTAGAACGCGAAGCAAAGCATGTCCGGCAGACCGTTGAACAATCGCTTTTTCCGGTCGAAGCCAACGATCTCTCCGCATTGGGCCTGTTGTCTGGCAAGCCGCACATGGTTGGTCCACTGGTCAATGTTTACAACGCTGCCACCGCCAAGGTCCTGGCTCAGCGCGGCGCACAATCCATCTGCCTGCCACCGGAACTTCCGTTGGCTTCAATCCGGGAAATCATCAAGGGAGCGCCAGATGTTGCCTTCGAAATCTTCACTTTCGGCCGGGTACCACTCGCAATTTCAGCGCGTTGCGCCCATGCGCGCTCTAAAGGACACATCAAAGACAATTGTCAGTTTGTTTGTGCCGAAGAGCCGGACGGTTTGCCAGTCAAGACACTCGATAGCCAGTCGTTCCTTGCCCTGAATGGGGTGCAGACACTGTCGCATACGTGTCAGGCACTGATTGAAGACATGCCTGACTTGAAAGCCGCAGGCGTTGCCCGGTTCAGGCTGTCGCCGCAGGATTGCGATATGGTTGCGGTCGCAAAAGTGCATGACGATGTGCTGCAGGAACGTATCGATACTGAAGAAGGCCTTGCCCGATTGCAGGCGATCTATCCAGCCGTTCCGCTTTCCAACGGCTTTCTGCATGGCGGCATTGGTGCAGCCTGGGTCAGCCGACACAAAACCGCGTCCATCATGCATAATTGAGGAAAGTTAGCTGGCAGCTGACAGAACTTTGAGCGAGACGGCGCTTTCCAGCCACGCTGCAAGAGCCGCCTTGTCGGGTGACAGCAACACACCGCAATCGCCCGCAAAGTCGTGCCAATCGCCTACATAAGCATCACGCAAAACGGTCAGCACCGGAATCTGCTTTGAATAAGCAGCTTCAATGACCGCACGAAAGCCGTGACCTTCGGCTTCACTTTTGCCGAAGCGATTGAGGATCAGTAAATCGACGCCTGCATCGATCTCGGCAAGCAAAGAACCAGCGACATCTGCAAGTGCTGCGGGATCAAGGCGGCAGCCGCGCGATCCTGAACCGAGCGGCTGCGAGATAACCTGTCGGACTCCGTCGCCGATCCGTTCGATGATAATTTCACGGCAGCAATCGTCTGCATCAGAGCTGCGGCGCTGCAAGAACCCCGCGACCTTCAATCCGCAAGCCTCACTCTGCGCAACAACTTCTGCCAAAAGCAGATCAACGGGTGCGTCTTTCTCGGCAAGAACTGCTGCGAGGATAGGCTGTGTAGTCATTTGCTCATTTCTCATTGGCCACAATGATCGATGCCGGAAGCTTCCGGCATCGTGATTTTGCTGCAATTAGCCCGCGAGCATTCGATAGATCGCGGGCAAAGCAACTGGCAATTTCGCAAGTTTTGCAACCATTGCAAAGCCACCATGTCCGAAAAGTGCAGGCAGATAAGCATTGGCCTCGCGGTCAACCGTCACGGCAAAGACATTGACGCCCTTGGCGCGCGCTTCACTCACAGCCCGGCGTGTATCTTCCAGTGCAAAGCGCCCCTCATAATGATCAACATCATTCGGTTTGCCATCGGTTAAAAGCAGCAGAAGCTTTTTTCGGTTGTGCTGTTCGCTGAGTTTTGCCGTTGCATGGCGCATGGCAGCACCCATACGGGTATAAAAGCCCGGCTTCAGCGCTGCAATGCGATGCTCAACCGTTGGGCTGAAAGCCTCATCGAAATCCTTCACAGTTTCAACCCGCACCCAGGAGCGTCGCCGCGACGTGAAAGTCAGGATCGAACAGCGGTCGCCACAGGCAGCAATGCCGTTGGCCAGAACCAGAAGCGCCTCTTTCTCCACATCCAGCACGCGCCGATTATCGATCCACGCATCGGTGGACAGCGAGACATCGACCAGAATGGTCACGGCCAGATCATTGGCCTGCGGGCGGCTCATCAGATGCACCCGCTCGCTGCCCTGACCTCCGGCCGCAAAATCGCATCGAGAACGGACCACCGCATCGAGATCAAGATCATTGCCATCAAGCTGCGCACGCATCAATTCGCGGCCCGGCCGCAGGATTTCAAACTGGCGGCGCACCCGACGCACAAGGCTTTGCGCTTCGTCATCCAGTTCCAGCGCGTCTTCACGCTCCTGCACCGGCGCTGCCAGAACACTACAATGATCTTGCAAATAGGTCGCCCTGCGATAATCCCATTCCGGATAGGTAAGCTTGGCAGTCAGCAGGCTGCGATCAACCGCTTCTGGCGGTAGATCGAGATCGAAACGGAAACGGGCCGCAGGTCTGCCTCTGCGTTCGCCCAATGTCAGATCATCAAGCTCATCGGCGGATTTTGCATTCTGCTCGTCACTGTCATCCGAAGGTCGGTCAACACTGACCATTTCTGCCATAGCGAGAATTTTCTCGAAACGGTTGAGAATGAACGGGCTTCTATCGGTAAGTCGTGTATCCTGCTTCTCGCGCTGCGCTATCTGGCGACCGGTTTCAGCACCTTCAGCCTGAGAGTTGCGGACCGGTTCGTCTTCCGCTGCGCGGGATGCTGTTTCATCGCGCCGGATAAGCCCCGGCCAAAGCGGAACGGGAAGGATTGGCAGATAGCCCGCGGGAGCACGATGCGGGAAAATGGCTGGAAGACTGAAATCCGCCAGACCCGCACCATCTTTCAGCATTGAGAGAATACGCTCTTCGATCAATTGCTCCAACTGATTGAGCCGTCTATTCGGTCGTGCGTCCAGGATCGCATCACAAAGCCGCGCATAGCGATCTTCCAGCCCCGGAAACAATTCGCAGGCTTTTGCCGCCGTTTCCGCTGCCATATCGAGAGCAGCAAGATCGCGGCGTAACGGATCATCGGGCATTGTTTCCAGATCAGTCGGCATAGTCGCCATATAGCCCGCGAGCCAGACATAGAGATCGTAATTGAGCATGCGATCGGGAAAGAGCGCAATCTCGGGCGGTAGCATCAATGTTGCTTCATCGCGCAAGGGGTGGTTCAGTTTTTCTTCGCCCAGAGCCATACGCTGCCGCAAGCCCAGCCTGTGCCCGGACGTACGGGCACGGGCTGGGGCAATCTGCACCGCAACATCACCACCAAAACCGCGGAAGCAAATCGCAAGTCGCTGACGAATATCGGCAAGCTTCACGGCCTGATCGGGATAATGCGGCCATGATCCGGTCTTGCCGATCAGGCGGTGCCAGGCCCGGCCAACGGTTTCCTCAAGTTCCAGAAAATCCAGCATTGTGCACCCGCCTATTTCAGCATTGCATCGGCAACTTCAAGCAAGGCGGCTTTCACGTCCGGCTCATCGGTCAGTGGCTCGATCATCGCGGCACGTGCGGCTTCGCGTTGCGACATGCCGGCGTCGATCAGCGTAGCGCAATAAACCAGCAGACGTGTTGAAACACCTTCTTCCAGATCGTGCCCCTTAAGACCACGCAGACGATGGGCAAGTGCTACCAGTGGCGCAACCTTTTGAGCCGCAAGGCCACTTTCTTCACTCACCACCGCGATTTCCTGCTCCTTTGGCAGGAAGTCGAACTCAATGGCGACAAAGCGCTGGCGCGTGCTCGGCTTCAGGGATTTCAGCAGATTCTGGTAACCCGGATTGTAAGACACGACGAGCATGAAGCGGTCCGGTGCTTCAAGCATTTCGCCGGTGCGTTCCAAAGGAAGAAGACGGCGGTCGTCAGTCAGCGGATGCAGAACCACGGCCACGTCCTTGCGCGCTTCGACAATCTCATCGAGATAGCAGATGCCACCTTCACGCACCGCGCGGGTCAGCGGGCCATCGACCCATATGGTATCGCCGCCTTTGAGCAGATAGCGCCCGGTCAGATCGGCAGCCGCCAGATCGTCATGGCAGGAAACCGTCGAGAGCGGCAGGCCAAGCCTTGCTGCCATGTGACTTACGAAACGTGTCTTACCGCAGCCGGTCGGACCTTTAAGAAGCAGCGGAAGCTTGCGCTTCCATGCCAGTTCAAACAGGGCGCATTCATTGTCCGAAGGGCTGTAAGCGGGGATGGATGCATTGATTGTTTCAATATTCTTAAGAACGCTATTCATGGCCGTCTTCCTATTTGTTTAAGTGAAAAAGCCCCACCTTCCGGCAGGGCTTTTGCGTCGATTATTCAGCGGGCTGTACGAAGCCAGAGGTGCTTTCGCGGCGTTCTTTGCCCGGAACCAAAACGGCCCAGATGAACATGAAGGCCGAGATCACCACGACGACGCCTGAGCCAAGACGGATCCAGTAGAACAGCGCCAGCTGGTCCTGCACGACCATGAAGCTCTCACCCAGAACACGCTGCAGATGGGTCTGCACCACGCCTGCGAAGGTGAGCGCAAAGGTCATCACGGACATCGCCGTGCACATGGCCCAGAAGCTCACCATGGAGAGCATCTGATTGTATGGCGCCCGTCCGCGCAGTTCCGGGATCGCATAGGCCATGACTGCGAGATTGAGCATGACATAGGCACCGAAGAAGGCGAGGTGTCCGTGGGCGGCGGTAAGCTGCGTGCCGTGGGTGTAGTAGTTGACCGACGACAGTGTGTGCAGGAAGCCCCATACGCCTGCTCCAAAGAAGGCCATCACCGAACAACCGATGGACCAGAGAAGGGCTGCACGGTTTGGATGTTTGCGCCCGGCCTTCCATGTCATCACGAAAGTGAAGATAACCATGGTGAAGAACGGAGCGACTTCCAGTGTCGAGAACAGCGAACCGATCCACTGCCAGTAGCCCGGCGCACCGATCCAGTAATAGTGATGACCAGTGCCAAGAATGCCCGAGAACAGGGCCAGACCGACGATGACATAGAGCCATTTTTCGACGACTTCGCGGTCGATGCCGTTCAGCTTGATCATCAGGAAGGCGAGGATCGACGCCATGATGAGTTCCCACACGCCTTCAACCCAGAGATGGATCACATACCACCAATAGAGCTTGTCGAGCGCGAGATTGATCGGATTGTAGAAGGCGAACAGGAAGAACAGGGCAAGGCCCCACAGACCGAACAGAAGGATGTTGGTCACGGTGGTCTTGCGGCCCTTGAGCGCCGTCAGCGTGATATTGAACAGGAAGATCAGGCAGACGACGACGATGCCGACCTTGATGATGAATGGCTGTTCGAGAAATTCGCGCCCCTCGTGAATGTGGAACAGATAACCGACAACAGCGATACCGGCCGCCACGAAGAACAGCCAGAACTGGATGACGGCGAGTTTGGTGCTGTAAAGCTCGGTTTCCGTTTCTTCAGGCAGAAGATAATAGGTCGAACCCATAAACCCCATCAGCAGCCAGACGACCAGCGCATTGGTGTGGATCATGCGGACAATGTTGAAGGGCAGAAGCTCGGAGAGCGTATTGGGCAGGACATAGATTGTCCCGGCCAGCACACCGAACGCGACCTGCGCGATGAACAGCACGAGTGCTCCGTAGAAATAGAGCATCGCAACCTTTTGGCTTTCATATTTCATATCATAAAACTCCGTTCATCCCGCGCCTCAGCCTGCCTCGTTGGGCGGCCAATTCTGCGTCTTGATGCGGCTTGTCCATTCGAGGAAATCAGCCAGATCGTTGAGTTCCTGTTCGCTCAGGTTGAACTGCGGCATCTGACGACGCCCCTCAATTCCCGTAGGCTGCGCCTGCATCCAGGCTTTCATCGTCTCGCGTGCGCTTTCCGGGTCTTCTTCGCCACCCCAGCGCTTCCAGACATTGCCGAGTTCAGGAGCGAAGTAAGCGCCCTCACCCAGCAGCGTGTGGCAGTTGATGCAGGAATTTTTCTCCCAGACGTGCTTGCCTCGCGCGACCCCTTCGGTGAGCGTCGATTCATCCGTGGATGTGGTTTTCATGTAGTAGTGGCTGTGCGCAGTCAGTCCCACGAAGATCGCGAAAAAGAAAATTGAACCGCCGTAGAAGACGTTTCGGGCACCGGTCTTGGTTAGGCGTTCTGCCATCCCCTTCGTCCTTTCATTGGCCGAAGGCGGAGCCTCGGCATCAAATCCCCCGTCGATAGTGTGGCTGGTCAATCCCCTCGCCAGCATCACGGGACTTCATCCTTCTATCGGGCAGGGGAAAGACGTCTTTGCGTTTTGGCAAAGACCACACCTGTTCTTCAAAGGAGGAAGCGTACTGCGACAGAACGCACCAGCGCCAGTGTGAGCAGAACGGCGGGCCAAGCCAGCAAGGCAGGCTTCAATATGCCGTCGGTTCCGCGCATTTCCATGAAGTCGAGGATGACGAACCAGCCTTTGGCAAAAGCGAGGATCAACACAACAACGATTGCTGCGAGCAGCCCGGCGCTGAAACCGGCAATCAGTGCACCACTGAGTGCAAGTGCCAGCAAAATGAGAAGCGTGCGGTTCAGGGAAGAGTATTTGTCGCTTGTCATTTGATAGCCTCACGCAAGATAAAGCACCGGGAACATCACCAGCCAGACGAGATCAATCGCGTGCCAGAGAGTGGTGATCAGCAGAACATTGGAAGCAGACGGTCGCCATGCGACCAGCGCCAGAATGATTGATCCGAACAGAACGTGCATGAGGTGAAAGCCGGTGAGAAGAAAGTAGAGTTCGAAAAATGCCCCCACAGCTTCATCGCCCACGAAGTGGATTTCGTGCGAATATTCGACGAGTTTGACGACCACGAAAGCAAGACCGAAAAAGGCCGCTCCCAGGAGCGGGCGTCTTACCGCCTTTGTATCATGTCGTTGTCGCACAGCGATTGCGGCCTGCCAGCCGCTCATCAGCAGAACGACTGTGTTGGCTGCAGCAAGGCCGGGGCTGAGATACGCGCGCAATTGCGCAACGCCTTCCACATTGATGATCGACATCACCATGAAGGCAATCAGCAAAATGGCAAAGGTGATGAGTTCACTCCAGACGAGAATCCAAAGCAGGAGGTTGTCCGCTGGTTCTTCATCTGAAATTGTTACCGCGAAGGCAGTGTCTTCTGTTCCAAGCATGGATCTGCCTAGCCCGCTCATCGCCCATCTTCTTTGCGTTGTGACAAAGAAAAATCATGTGCGCGGATGCATCGTTCCTTTTCAACGCAAGGAATGTTTCAATGACGGATGCACAGATCGGACTCATGGTTGCCACGCCCGCAATCATTGGTTTTTCACTGGTTCTTTATCGTATGGGGGCCTTGCAGGGTGCGGGCACGCTTTCAGCAGTTGCAGCATCCATCGTGATCGCCATCGTGCTGTTCTTTGGCCAATAGGTGGAACCGGACATGACCGCTGGCTCCCCTCTTCATGCAGCCGACATTAGTCGGCTGGAAACACACCACAATGCCTTGCTTAAATTGTGCCTGCAGCTCGAAGAAGCCGCGGAGGATGTAACGACCGGTGCCGCGACAGCATTCGATTATCAGGCACTCGCCAAAGCAATTCCTGCGCTCCTTTCAGAAGCCCATTTGCTGGAAGAGACCGTGCTGTTTCCGGATTTCGACCATCATGCCGGATCGGGCTTTGCAACGGTCGTTATTGAGCGGTTGAAGGCTGAACACCGCTGCGACCGGCTTGCCGCCGAAGAGCTTGCAGCAACCCTGCAAGCCTTGTCTGAAGGACGATGCCCGCTCGCAGCCGATACCGTGACCTATATGATCAGCGGCTTTCTCGAGAGCTTGCGCCGCCATATCCTCTCTGAAAATCTGATGCTGGAAGCCTTGCTTGCTGCCAAATCGGAAAAACGGGAAGTGTTTGGATAAGTGACTGCTCAAATTGTCTTTTAGCATTTCCAGCAAAAGTGCGAAGCGGTTTTGCGTCGGATAATGCGTAAAAACAAACAGTTACAGTGGTTCCAACGATTCTTTCTTAACTGGAACCGCTGTAACTGTCCGCATCCATACAGGACAATTGCCCATCGGGGCCGGTACAATTGCAACCAAGATCACGCAGCAATCCGTCTTTAAGGCCGTAAATCCAACCATGGATAGCAATGCTCTTTCCCTCCTTCCATGCCGATTGCAAAACGGGGGTTCGGGAAAGGCTCTGCACTTGAGAAACGACCGTCAGCTCACAAAGTCTGTTTAACCGCTCTTCCGGCTCCGTTATGGCCTCGAGTTCGGTTTCTGACGCCTGCGCAATATCGCGAACAGGCTGCAACCAATGATCGATTATCCCGTGACGATACCCATCCATGGCTGCGCGCACACCACCGCAACCGTAATGACCGCAAACGATGATGTGTTTGATCTCCAGCGTCTCCACCGCAAATTCAAGCACGGAAAGCAGATTGAGATCAGCACGATGAACGAGGTTGGCGACGTTGCGATGGACGAAAACTTCGCCCGGCTGCAAACCCGTTACGACGTTGGCGGGTACACGGCTATCGGAACAGCCGATCCAAAGATATTCCGGTCGCTGCATGGCAGACAGTCGCCTGAAATAGTCAGGGTCTTCCCGCTCTCTTTCCGCAGCCCATTGCCGGTTATGATCGAAGAGATCTGATATCATCCGCAAGTTTCACCTCAGAAATCGTGTTTCAGTGAACATTTCCAAGAACTGCATCATAGTGGAGCACGAACATATCATAATTGATCCAGAACAAGGCTGCTTTGCCTGGGAGCCATTATTTGTCATCTTGTTTGAGATGCAACAAAGCAGCACCGCATCATCCAGATTAGAATAGCTCTCATGATGGCGTTGGCTGTCGTCATCATCTTTCGACAGTGACGGCCTTGGAAAACTATAATGTCAATCGAACCAGTTTCGGTAAATCCTGTCATCGATGTACGCACCATTCCGCCCATCACACGACATGCGACGATCTTTTCTATGATTGATGCGCTGGAGCCGGGCGACGCACTGGAAATCGTCAACGACCACGATCCGGTGCCTTTACGCCGCCAGCTCGAAGCCCGCAATCCGGGCGACTTTTCGTGGGTCTATAAAGAGGCTGGTCCTATCTGGCGTGTCGAAATTGCACGACGCAAGCTCCATGGTTCAGACCATGAATGCACTTGCGGTAATCACTAACCAGCTCCTCATGGAGGGTTGAGATGATCGGTGCCGCGCTTTCCCGCTGGACGTTGTCCTATTTTGCAGCCTCCCTCACCTTCCTCATCATTGGGGTTGGATTGATGGCAGGCGGCTTTGGCTATCCGTTCCACGGAATTCGGGCACCGGAAACTCTCATTCTCGTCCATATCATCGCCATCGGCTGGCTGGCATTGCTGATGAGCGGCGCGCTGCTGCAGTTTGTGCCGGTTTTGGTTGCAAAACCTCTTTGGGGAAGTTCCGCACAACTGCCAGCACTTCTGCTGCTGTTTGCAGGGTTGATCGGGCTGCTTTCAGGCTTCGCAGGCATGGCCGGGCTGCTCGACGATACGATCTGGCTGCTTCCCATATCTGGACTGCTTTTGATCACAGGCTTTTCGCTGATCGTTCTGATGCTCGGAGTGACCATCTGGAAAGCACGACCTATATCGCTACCTACACGCTTTGTTGTCGTCGGCATCAGCTGCTTGCTGATCGTCGCCTGCCTCGGGGGGCTTTATACTTTCGTCCTTTCAGGCGTGACCGAACAGGTGCTGGCCCTTGATATTGCCGGATCGACCATATCCATCCATGCGGCGCTTGCACTTGGCGGCTGGATGACTTTCACCGCGATGGGTGTAAGCTACCGATTGCTTACCATGTTCATGCTTTCGCCAGACAGCAACGCGAAACGAACCAGGCTTCTATGGTGGCTCGGTCTTGCTGCATTGCTAATTCTTGGCCTCAGCATCGCAGTTTTTGCCTTCGGTATCGGTCAGCCGGAGATCGCATTATCCGTCGCGCTCGTTCCGGGGATCGCTTGTATTACTCTTTATGCTCTCGACGTGCGCGCGATCTACCGGCAACGCAAACGCAAGGCGATTGAATTAAACAGCATTGCCAGTATTTCCGCGTTTGCTGCATTGCTGATTTCTATGGCGTTTGCCCTGACAATGCTCTGGACAGGGATGACCGATCGGATGGTCGCCGCCCTCGTTTATCTCTTTGTTTTCGGCTGGCTGTCAGGTCTGAGCCTCGCACAGCTTTACAAGATCGTACCGTTTCTCACCTGGCTCGAATGCTATGGCCCTGTCATGGGCCGCGTGCAGACGCCACGCGTTCAGGACATGGTGCGTGAGCAGAATGCCCGCCACTGGTTCGTCCTTTATTATGGGAGCGTCGGGTTTGGCACATTGGCGCTGATCTTCAACTATCCAACCGTTTTCAGATTGTCATCTGCACTCAGCCTCATCGCCATTCTGGCTTTGAGCATTCACTTTTTCCGCGCCCGGCGGCTTCTGGACGTACCGACCAGTTTACGCTTGCCTAAAGGCGTGACCCTACCCAACCTTATCCATGCCGGTACGCCCGTGTTTAGGAGGTCGAAATGACATTATCCATTCAGGAAATCGCTCATCGTGAGCTGGATGTGCGCCCTTTGCTTAAAAGCGGGGTGGAGCCGTTTCAGGCAATCATGGATGCTGCGGAAAATCTGCTGCCCGGCCAAAGCCTTCTGCTTATAACACCCTTCAAGCCGGTTCCGCTCTTTGCGGTCATGGAACGCAAAGGCTACCTTGCAGAGCCGCAGCCTATCGGTGAGGGCGACTGGCAAACGCTCTTTTCTCCGTCGCAAGAAGCAGTGCCGGAAATACAGCTTTCCAACAATGTGAGTTCACCCGATATCTGGCCCGAGCCTTCGCATTACCTCGATTGCTCGGACATGCAGCCACCTGAACCGATGGTTCATATTCTGGCAGAACTCGAACGTATGACAGGCGGTCAGGTCTTGTTCGCTCTGCTGCATCGCGAACCACTCTTCCTGTTTCCGGAGCTTGAAAGGCGCGGTCATGAATGGGTAGGCAATTTCGATGAAACGGGCAGCGCCTATCGCATCATGATCCGCGTTGGTGAAGCGTGAGGACAAATCCATGCACAGCGAGAACGATGCCCAACTCGAATATGCCATACTCGATGCGCTGCGGCTGATACTCGACCCGGAGCTGGGCGTTAATCTGGTTGATCTGGGCATGATCTACCACATTGAGATCGTGGACAACGGAACGGTCAATGTGCAGATGACCACGACGACACCGGGCTGTCCTGCTGCCGGATTTCTCATTGAAGCCGTGCAGACATGTGTGGAAGCCGTTGACGGTGTCTCACGTGCCAATATCGATTTGACATATGAACCTCCTTGGATGCCAGAGATGGCGCTCCCGGAAGTTCAGTCTCGCTTTACGGGCTTTTCTTTATAACAAGCATCGGTTTCAACCATTTCACGAAAACCAGCGATTGATAAATTTCAATCGCTGGTTTTATTTTTGACAACACAAGCAAGCTGTAATCGGCCTTTGTGCTATCGCAAACAAGCGCTGGCAAACTTGGTGGACTACGCTCAACATATTGTAAATAAACAATAATTATTTCATCGATTTATGTTCTATGTTGATTACGCTCAAGGAAGCGACCTGCCCGATCTCCTATACATACAACGACAGAGCAAAGAGCGCTCGGTCCTATCGTATAGGAGAGAATCGATGGCAGACCAGATGCAGATCAACCGCCGCACGATACTGGCAGGAGCAGCACTCGCGGGTGCACTTGCACCGGTGCTTGCGACAACATCCGCCTGGGGTGGCGGTGCGATCCGGAAGGCCAGTGCAGCGGAAATTGCAGCGCTTCCCCGGCAGAAAGTGGAACTGGTGGACCCGCCATTCGTTCACGCTCACAGCCAGGTCGCAGAGGGTGGGCCGAAGGTCATCGAGTTTACGATGGTGATCGAAGAAAAGAAGATCGTCATCGATGATGCGGGGACTGAAGTTCATGCCATGGCTTTCAATGGCACGGTTCCCGGACCGCTGATGGTGGTGCATCAGGACGACTACGTTGAGCTGACACTCATCAATCTTGAAACCAACACGCTCATGCACAACATCGATTTCCATGCGGCGACCGGTGCATTGGGTGGCGGTGGGCTCACCGAGATCAACCCCGGTGAAAAGACGATCCTGCGCTTCAAGGCCACCAAGCCTGGCGTCTTCGTCTATCACTGCGCACCTCCCGGAATGGTTCCCTGGCACGTTGTCTCGGGCATGAACGGGGCGATCATGGTGTTGCCACGCGAAGGACTGCACGACGGCAAGGGCAACAAGCTCTCTTATGACAAGGTCTATTATGTCGGTGAGCAGGATTTCTATGTACCTCGCGATGAGGCCGGTCAGTATAAAAAATACGATACGCCGGGTGACGCTTATGAAGACACAGTGAAGGTAATGCGGACCCTGACACCGACACATGTTGTCTTTAACGGTGCAGTCGGTGCCTTGACCGGCGAT
Source organism: Brucella grignonensis (assembly GCF_002252505.1). Lineage (GTDB taxonomy): Bacteria > Pseudomonadota > Alphaproteobacteria > Rhizobiales > Rhizobiaceae > Brucella > Brucella grignonensis. Next base: position 179,200 of record NZ_NNRL01000151.1, read on the forward strand.
AAGGCAATGACCGCCAAGGTTGGCGAGAAGGTGCTGATCGTTCACTCGCAGGCCAATCGCGATACCAGACCGCATCTTATTGGCGGGCATGGCGACTATGTCTGGGCAACAGGCAAGTTCAACACGCCGCCAGATCTTGATCAGGAAACATGGTTCATTCCGGGTGGGGCCGCGGCAGCAGCCTTCTACACATTCCAGCAACCCGGCATCTATGCCTATGTGAACCACAATCTGATCGAAGCCTTTGAACTGGGTGCGGCTGCGCACTTCAAAGTCACCGGCGAATGGAATGACGATCTGATGACATCGGTTCTGGCGCCGTCAGGCATGTAACAACGCGATCGCGCCTTCCCCAAGCGGAAGGCGCGTTCTCCCGGACTGAAAACTTCTTTGGTGATTGTCGAATGAGGAAAGGCTCGGGGCCGTATCTGCAAAAGGACACGGCTCCCTGATACCGAATGACCAAAGGTAACAAGAAAAAGTGCCTGCGCGATTTGGCCGTGGCTGTGCCTGCCGTTTTGCTGGCTGTGGTCGCGGGTCTGTTCGTGGTCAATGCTGCGGGACGCGTGGACCGCACATTTCAGGATACAAAATTTGAGCGCCCACAGACCGTTATCGTCGCTCCACGCAGCATGACCTATCGCGCCGATGGCGACTTTCAGAAAAACAACTATCCGGTGGATGCACCGCTGACGACGCGTAAACTCACGCGGTCTTTTGAGATCATGAAATATCAAGTCAGTGCATCCGATTATGAGCAATGCATTGCCGATGGCGGCTGCCAACCGGCAGAAGCGTTGCCGCATAATCGAAACGGGCTAAGCGCAGACGCACCAATTGTCGGCGTGAGCTACGATGACGCGGAAAGCTATGCAAACTGGCTGTCGCAAAAGACCGGCGAAGTCTGGCACCTGCCAACCGACGAGCAATGGGCTTTTGCTGCCGGTTCACGCTTTACCGATACTGCTCTTGGCATTGCGGACGATGATGCGGCCAATCCTGCTCTAAGATGGCTGAAAGATTATGAACAGCAAAGCGCGCGCAAGCTCGAACGCAGCCCTGAAGTCCGTTCTGCGGGGGCATTTGGTGAAAACGAACTTGGTATTGCGGATGTTGCCGGTAATGTTTGGGAATGGACGCAGACCTGCCATCGCCGTGTGAATATCGACGCCTATGGCAAGATCGTTGCCGAGACGCCTGTCTGTGGCGTCTACGTGGTCAATGGCAAACATCGCGCAGCCATGAGCTCCTTCATCCGCAATCCCAAGACAGGCGGCTGCAGCGTGGGTGTACCGCCCGACAATCTGGGCTTTCGTCTGGTTCGCGACGGTCGCTGGTATGCGGTCGTTCTGAAACGGCTGAAAGAATTCTCAATATGATGGTTTATGCTTGAATGCCCAATTTTATGTCCCTGAGACTATCCCTGCTTCCTCTTGCTGTGCTAAAGCGACGACGGGGATTTTCAGCAGGGGATGCGTGATGGCGACGATAGATCGCGGGCTTGTCAGAAAACTATCGTTATTCGCTAAAATGAGCGATGACGAGCTGGACAAGCTTGTATCTTATGCCTCAACGCGGCGTGTCATTGCTGGCGAAACCATTTTCGAACAGGGCGACGATGCCGTCCTGTTCTTTTTGCTGCTTCACGGTCGCCTCAAAGTCAATCAGGTAACACCGGACGGACAGCAGATCATTGTTCGCATGGTTCATCCCGGCGATCTGTTCGGCTTTGCCAAGGCTTTGCAACGCACAGACTATCCCGGCACCGCAATGGCTGTTGCTGAAAGCATTGTTCTGGCCTGGCCGACGGAGCTTTGGGACTATTTCGTCGAGCAGAATCCCGGCCTCGCCATGAATGCGATCCAAACCATCGGCAAGCGGCTTGAAGAAGCCCACACCCGCATTCGCGAAATGTCGACCGAGGAAGTTGAACGCCGCGTGGCCCATGCTGTTCTCCGCCTTGCCCGGCAAGCCGGCAAAAAGGAAGACGACGGCATCCGTATCGATTTTCCGATCACCCGTCAGGACATTGCCGAAATGACCGGAACAACCCTTCACACCGTCTCCCGTATTCTCAGCAACTGGGAGACAAAAGGCTTCGTTCGCGGTGGACGTCAAAAGCTCACAGTGATCAATATGTCCGGCATCAAGCGTCTTGCAGACGGCGATTCTTAAGGTGACTTACAGTGCTTGAGAGCACATTCAGAAAGCGCTCCAAATCTGATTGAATGAGGTTGATGCTCTCATCCCTTGTCTGAACACGATCTTTTCCAGAGCCCCCTTTCATCCTTTTCGAGATTCACTCGCCCTTCCAACAGTCAATCGCCGAAAAAATTCCAAACCCGGCTTGAAACTGAAATTTCGCTTACTAACTGTTGGAAAGTGGACCGGGCCCCTCTGGCGGTTTTTTCAAACCGTGATGTCGGACCACTTCGAGCGCGCTCGAGGTCAGCCCGGAAACTCCCAGCCGACCTTGTGATATTTTGAACAGAGGTCGGATATGGAACTCTTTACATCTCTTTTTATGGGAACACCGGTCTGGATGTGGCTGGTGTTTATCGGCATTGTTCTGACATTGCTGGTGCTTGATCTTGGCGTCTTCAACAAGGAAGACCATGAGATCGAAATCGCTGAAAGCCTGAAAATGTCGGCTTTCTACATTACACTCGGACTGGCTTTTTCCGGCTTCGTCTGGTGGCAGTTGAGCAGTGAGGCAACGGCACAGTATCTTACGGCCTTCGTGGTGGAAAAGACGCTGGCGCTCGACAATATCTTTGTCATCGCGCTGATTTTCAGCTTCTTCGCTATCCCGCGCAAATACCAGCATCGCGTTCTCTTCTGGGGCATTCTTGGCGTCATCATTCTGCGTGGCATCATGATCGGCCTTGGCGCAACAATCGTCGCGAACTATCATTGGGTTCTCTATCTTTTCGCGGTATTCCTCATCATCACCGGCATCAAGATGCTGTTTTCGGGTGAAGATGACGAGCCGGATATGAGCCGCAATCCGCTGCTGCGTTTTGCCCGAAAGCATATGCGCGTCACGGATGAGCTGCACGGCAATGCCTTCTTCGTTCGATTGAAAGACAGCACGACCGGCAAGATGGTACGTTTCGCAACGCCGTTGTTTCTGGCGCTCATCATGATCGAAGTTGCCGATCTGATCTTTGCGGTCGACTCTGTTCCGGCAGTGTTCACCATCACCACCGATCCCTTCATCGTTTACACGTCGAATATCTTCGCAATTCTTGGTCTCAGAGCGCTGTTCTTTGCCCTGTCGGCCATCTTGCATCGCTTCGCCTATCTTAAATATGCGCTGTCGATCCTGCTGATCTTCATCGGCTCGAAGATGTTTATTGCCGATCTGATGGGTTGGGAAAAGTTCCCGCCTGCCTGGTCGCTGGGCATTACCTTCGCAATCCTTGGCACAGGCGTCATTGTCTCGCTTGTAAAAACCAAGGATGTGGAAAAGCCGGTAATCCATCATCAGTCGTAAAGATGGACATACATCTGCCCGGACCTAAAGGTTCGGGCCTTCTTTAGAGCGCGCTTCGATCTGATTGGATCAGATCGGCGCTCTAAATATTTGTTTTAACGCACATCTTTGTCCGAAAACCGTTTCATACTTTTCGGGATGCGCTCTAAAAACTCCATAGATTATCTTGACGCCTGCTCTCTCCAACGCTGCATAAACTTCTTTTGGCGACGTCTGCTTTTCCAGATTACGAACGCAAAGCCGATGCCGCACTCATGCGAAGTGTCATCAATGCCGGAACCAGCGAAACCACCGCCGCAACGGCGATAAACCCAAGGGCAAGCCGGACATCACTCATCGCGAACTCCACCGGCATTCTGACCGCTGTTGTTGCCGTGAGCCATGATGTAATGGCGTGCGCAACAGTATATCCGATTGCCAGCCCAAGGAAGATTCCAAGCAGCAGCAGGAAAAACAACTCGCCCCAGACAATCGTCATGATGGAACGCAACGGTGCACCAAGCGCCCGCAATGCTCCGATCTGGCGTTTGCGCGCGCCGATATGCATGACAGCCACCAGCAGCAAGGCGAAAACCACAATCACCTGAGTACCGACCGCTATGCCAAGCAACAGACTGCGCGCATCGCCTAGCGTCGAATAGAGCCGTGTGAGAACCTCTGCCGGGAAGACCGCCAATGTGCGATCAGAACGATATTCCTGCCGCAGCCGATAGGCATCCGCAATGGTCTTTGGCTTTACAAGAATGGCCGGAACGCCGGGGCTATCGGCATCAAAAGCCTCATCAAGCCGCGCATTGACGTCGATTTCGTGATCATGGTCATGCGGCTTTTCATTGATAAGCACACCAAATCCGTTACCCGGCTTTTCAGCATGGTCGTCGTGCTCGTGCTCTTCATGAGCTTCCATGCCATGCAGCTGCCAGACAGTGCGAATGGGAACCAGAATGGACCGATCCCATGCAGTGCCGGTCGGAGCCATTTTGCCAGCTACATGATAGCTGACTTCGATATGTGCATGTCCACCGGTTTCAACAGTGCCGTGCATTGGATTGACTTTAGCCCCGACAGGCAGATCGACTGCCGAACCGATAACCGCCTCGCCCAGACGTGCGAACATCGTGCCTTCGGCGAGCTGTGGTGACAGGGCGGAAATAAGCTCAGTTGTCGTGCCTACAATGGGAAAGCCCATCGCGCTGTCGCCAAAGCCTATGGGTGCTGCGAAGGCCACGCGCTTGTCATTGGCAAGTTTGCCCAGCATCGCACCCGACATAAGCGGCAGAGGCGACGGCTGCAAAAAGACCGATGAAAGTGTGAGCTGCGTGTCACTTCCTGCAGCACCGATCACAAGATCGAACTTGTCAGATGCCCGCGCCGTGCCAAGCCGTATGGCGCGTTCCTGCAAGGTTACGACCGAGCTTAATGCAACCGACAAAGCCAACAGAACGATGATGGCAACAGCACCACTCCAGAAACGGCGCAGATCGGCAAGAATGAATGCGATCATGACAATTCCATCTCCGCGCTGTCACTTGTAATCTTTCCGCCTTCAAGGCGGATGCGGCGCTGCAAATATTGCATCAGCTGCGGATCATGCGTGACGACCACCAATGTCGCCTTTTCTTCAGTCGCAAGCCGCACCAGAAGCTCGGCAACATCGCCACCGGTTTTTTGATCAAGACTTGCGGTCGGCTCGTCGGCCACGATCACACCTGGCTTTGAAAGAAGCGCACGCGCGATAGCCACGCGCTGCATCTCGCCACGTGACAGGGTTTCGATATGTTGGGCGGGGCGCACAATCCCGACTGTTTTTAGCAATTGAAGTGCCCGCTCGCGATCTGCCAGCTTCACCCTACCACTCAGCTTGAGCGGCAACAGCACATTGGCCAGTGCCGAAAGACCGGGAAACAGATGAAAATCCTGCATCACCAGCCCGATATTGCGCGCACGAAACGCATCGCGCCTGAAAGAAGACAGGCTGCTGATTTCCGTTTCGTCCCAGACGATTTTGCCTGCTTTCACAGGTTCGAGACCGGTTATGGCGTTGACCAGCGTGCTTTTACCCGAGCCGGAGGCACCGGTAATTGCCAGATGACCACCAGCAACCAGATTGAATTTTTCAATGGAAAGCACGGGCAATGCAAGACCCGGAAACCGCACTTCCAGATTGGCAATATCGAGCGACAGGCCCGATGGCTTGGCAAGCATCATCATCAGACCGTTTTGAAAGAAGCGTCACGCAGGCGAAGCTGGCTGACAAAACCGGTTTCAGGATCGGTCCAGGAACCATATTCGAGCGTGCCCTGCGTCAATATCGGTGCATTGAACTGAACAAATGTCTGTTTGGAAGCCAGATAAACAACCACGATATTGTCCGGCCAGTCGGAATCCGAGGAACAGAACGGGCAGATCGACATCGGAATTTCCGTCAGAACGAAGAAATTGGCCTCGGCCTTGAGTGGCGGCGCCATAAACCCGCTGATCGCCACTTGCTTACCGGAAGCATTTTTGACCTGATCGGAGAACTCAAGGCCCAGAACGCCAAAGCTCTTATAGAGGTTGTCGAAACCAAGCTGTTCTGCTGCCTGCGCTCTGTTGGCAATGCACATCAAGGGCGCGGTTGCCAATGCACCAAGCATGAGTTGCCTGCGATTGAAATGCTGTCCTGTGCGCATCCTGAACTCCTGTCTAAATGGACAGGCGGGAAGCCCGCCTGCCCTTATTCAAAAGACGATTACTCGGACTTTGCTTTGCCAAGCGCGAAAGTATCGGCCAGCACACGGTAAACGTCGCTCTGTTCCATATAGCCGCGAAGACCTTCGGAACCTGGACCCGTTGCCTGCAGAACAACGTCATCGACGGCATGAACGCCGGTATCATCTTCCTTGGGCAAGTTGCCCTGAACGAAGACCGCACCCGGAACGTCCTTGTAGACCTCATTGGCTACATATTCGCCCTTCTCGTTCTTAACGGCAGGCACGAAAGCACCATCCATCTTTGGACGGAAGGTTTCGTAATGATCCGGGCCGTTATTGGCGGCGAGGAACAGACGACGCGATACGTCAACACGATCCGGATAACCGTCGCCATTGGTGTCTTCGTAGTTCGGGAATCCGGCGGCATCATAGGTGCCAACCTTTTCGCGCATTTCATCGCCCGGCTTTTCATCATCGACCGTGCCAATAATGGCAACGCCATGGGTGTGGTCGCCGGTGACAATGATCAGCGTATCCGGGTTCTTTTCGGCAAATTCGCGTGCAACGCCAACGGCTTTGTCGAACTCAATGGTTTCGACCAGCGCTCGATCCCAATCGAGCGGATGGCTCATCTTATCAACCGATGCGCCTTCAACCATCAGGAAGAAGCCTTCCGGATTCTTGGAGAGCTTTTCGAGAGCCGTCTTGGTCATTTCAACAAGACCCGGCTGGTTCGGGAACTTTTCGACAGTGCCCTTCTTGAGGAACTCACGGTCAAGCGTCACGTCCATATTGCCGGTGTGGAAAAGGCCGAGCAGCTTGTCCTGATTGGACGTGCCCGATGCAGCAAGCTCGTCCTTGCTGGTGACCAATGCGTAACCCGCATCTTTGAATAGCTGGATATAATCCTTGTCGTCCTTGCGCTTGGAGCCGGGAACGTCTTTTCCGAGAAAGTAAGCAGAACCACCGCCCAAAAGAACATCTGGCTTCACGTCATATATCATGCCGACAATATCAGCCTTATCGGCGCGCTTACGCGTATGTGCAACGAGTGCGGCAGGAGTTGCATCCTGCAGTTCGGAGGTCGAAACAATACCGATCGACTTGCCTGTTTCGCGGCGCATCGCTTCTGCAATGGTTTCGACCTTCGGGTCGTCCAGGCTGTTCGGCGTGCGGTCGGCATAGACGCCGAGTGCATTCACGCGCGACTTATGACCCGTCATATATGCCGACATGGTGTTCGCACTGTCGGTCGCAATCGAATGAGTCGACGAAGTACCGATGAAAGCGACCGGTGGAATGTCGTCCATAGCAAGGCGGCCATTGGCTTTACCTTCGCTCATGCCCTTGGACATGATGCGCGCGCCGGTGCGGTGAGCAACCGAAAGACCATCGGCAATCAGGAAGATGATGTTCTTGGCCTTGGCTTCATTGCCAGTCGAGTAAACATCCCAGTTGACCGACTTTGTTTCATCGCCAGCAGAAACTTCAACCTTATAATCGCCAGCCTTGCCGATTTTCAGGCCGCGCAAAATAAGAGCTGAGCCCAGAACCTTGTCTTCAGCGCCTTTTTCTTCAGCCGTAAATTCGGCTTTGCTGCCAAATACAGCTTCATAGTCCTGACCATTGACGGTGATCTTCACGTCCTCTGGCTTGACGACCTTATCGAACTCAACCTTGAAATCGAATGGCGAATTGACAAGGATTGTCGCCCGGTCAATCGGATAGACCGTTGCAGCACCAGCTGCCGTCGTCAACATAGTTGCGGAGGCGAGAGCAAGAAGCAGTTTGCGCATATCGGAAATCCCCACTGTGTAATGCGTGCGAAGCTCAAATAAGAAAGCTAGATGACACTGGTATAACAGCGAGCCTATTTATTCATAAATTTTAGTTTGCCGGCTATCTTTATCGATCGACAGTTTTACGTACACGTTTCATACCCCTTCATGGCAATGTAAAAAACGTGGGCTAATTGTCTGCGGATCAATCAGACAGGTGACATATGATACGCAAAACGCTCTCGATCATTCCATTGACCGCAATCCTGTTCAGCACAGCCCTGCCTGTCTTTGCGCAAGAAAAAGTGCCCACTTTGGTCGGCGAGTTTGTTCTGCCGACCGGGCTGAAACTCAATGGTGTGGAATTTGGCGGTATTTCCGGCCTTGATTACGATCCGGCCCAAAATGTCTATTATGCGATTTCCGATGATAGGTCGGAGAAGGCCCCTGCCCGATTCTACAAGCTCAAGCTCGATATTGATGGAGCTGGCATTCATGGGTTGGATATTCTTGAAACGACTACGCTGCTTGATGCTGGCGGCAAGCCTTTCACCGTCAAGGATGTCGATGCGGAAAGCATTCGCTTCAACCCTGAAACCCAGACGCTCTACTGGTCCAGCGAAGGCGATCTCACAGGAAAGCCATCTATCCGTGAAATGAAACTCGACGGCACCTTTGTTCGTGAGTTCAAACTGCCGGAAGCCTATCTGCCGGATGAAAATAAAACACACGGCACGCGAAACAATCTGGCTTTTGAAAGTCTCGCAATCACTGCGGACGGGAAGATGCTTCTGGCTGGTACAGAAAACGCCCTGGCTCAGGATGGTGACATTGCCACACTTGATAAAGGCAGCAAGTCGCGGATCGTCTCCTTTGATATTGCATCAGGCGCAGCAACCGCCGAGCATGTCTATGAAACCGATCCCATTTTTGCAAAGGCAACGCTGCCACCTTTCTGGAATGACAATGGGCTGAGCGAATTCGTGACGGACGGCCCGAACCTTCTCACGGTCGAACGAAGCTATGCGCACGGTGTAGGAAACCGCATCAGCATCTATCGCACATCGTTCGATGGAGCGAGTGATGTCAACGGCAAGCCATCACTTGAGAACGTCGCCGCAACACCGCTGAAGAAAGCGCTTTTGCTGCGCCTTGATGAAGGTACGTTCGACCTCGATATCGACAATATCGAATCCATCACATGGGGCCCGGAAATTGATGGTGCCAAAACGCTGGTGATTGCATCCGACAATAATTTCAATGCCGGTCAGTTCACGCAGTTCGTGGCAATCAGACTTCCATAGGACCTGTCATCAAACCTTTATCGTGATGATAATCACGCGTCACAGGGCACCTTTAAGGACCATTGCGTTTGTTTCCGCAATTTGAGGGGTTCCCTATGCGCCTTGGCTATCTTCTTGCTTCCATTGCAACAATTGCAATGACATCTTCAGCAATGGCTGAAGAGACATTTACCGCAAAACTGGCAGGTCACGCTTATCTGCCAGCTCTGACGCTGATTACACCGCCTGCCGATGCCCCTCGCGACGCGTGGGTTTCCGGCAAGTTCACCGGCAAGACCCGCAACGACAAGCCGATGACCGTCATGGGTGATGTCGGCAAGGCCTATGGCAGCCACACCACCGGCATCTCCCTTCCCTTCATTGGCCAGCCGGTACAGGGCATGTCGGGCTTTGCGATGAACCGTGCAGCCGATGGCAGCGTCTTCACCCTGACCGACAATGGTTTCGGCACCAAAGCAAACAGCCCGGACGCACTGCTGTTCTTCCATCGCATGAAGCCTGATTTTGAAACCGGCAAGGTTGAACGCGTGGAATCGGTGTTTCTGCGCGATCCTGATAAGAAAGTGCCATTTCGTATCGCCTATGAAGGCACCGATGGCCGCTACCTGACGGGTGCAGATTTCGATCCGGAAAGCATTCAATATCTCAATGACGAGATCTGGATCGGTGATGAGTTCGGCCCTTACATCATTCGCGCTGGTCTTGATGGCCATGTGAAAGCCGTCTACCCAACCATGCTCGATGGCAAGCAGCTGATGGGTCCGGATACGCCGGGCATCGTGGTGCCTGCGGTTGCCGGCAAGGATTATCGCGTTCAGCGTTCGGGCGGTTATGAAGGCATGGCGCTGCAGCCAAAAACCAATCAGCTCTGGGCCATGCTTGAAAAGCCGCTTTCTGATGAGAACGGCAAGCCGGAAGGCGATTTCCTGCGTGTCATCACTTTCGATACAGGCAAGGGCGAATGGACTGGCAACAGCTACCGCTTCCGCCTCGCTGAAGGTGCGACGGCTATCGGCGACTTCAACTTCATCGATGACACCCGCGCGCTGGTCATCGAACGTGACAATGGCGAAGGCGATCCGAGCCTTGAGTGCAAGACCGACGATCTTTCAGCCTGCTACCCGCTGCCAGCCAAAGTCAAGAATATCGTTCTCGTCGACACATCGAAGATTGACGCTGATGGTTACATCCATCGTATCGGTCATATCAATCTGATGGACATTCAGGACCCGGACAACAAGGCAATCCTGAAAACCGCATCAGCACGTGACCTCAAGGGCAAATTCACCTTCCCGTTCTTCACCATCGAAGACGTGATGCGCGTTGACGATACGCACATTCTGATCGCCAACGACAACAACCTGCCATTCTCGGGCGGTCGTCAAATTGGTGAAGCTGCGAACAACGAGTTTATCCTGCTCGAAGTCGCAGACTTTTTGAATGCCAAGTAGTCGTGTCTAACTGACCCAACTTTAAAATCGCTGACGGGCACTGCATCTTGCAGTGCCCGCTTGCGCATTTTGCGAAATGAAGACATTGCTCAAGCGCATAGCCAACGGACAGCAAAGAGCAGAGAAGCAGAATGAGCGTGAGAGAGATCGTCAAATATCCGGATACAGGTTTGAAAGCACCAGCCACGCCCGTCACGGTTTTTGATGAAGATCTGCGCATTCTCGCGCAGGACCTGCTCGATACGGTGCGCGCTGCACCCGGTATCGGCATCACGGCTCCGCATATTGGTGTCATGAAACGCGTGGTGGTGCTCGAGCTTTCAGGCCCTGGCAGTGCCAGGACCTACATCAATCCCGAAATCATCTGGGCTTCCGATGAGACGATCCGCCATCAGGAAGGCAGTGTTTCTATGCCGGGTATCGTGGATGATGTTGAAAGACATGCCCGTATCCATATCCGCTATCAGGACATGGACGGCAATGAGCACACGGAAGAATCCGACGGTTTGCTTGCGGTCTGCCATCAACACGAGATCGATCAGCTCAACGGCATTTTCTGGATACAGCGTCTGTCAAAGCTCAAGCGCGACCGGCTCATCAAGCGCTATCAGAAGCTCGGGAAATAAAAGTTCGGGAATCATACAACCAGCACCCCAACGAGGCGTTTATTGATCGTTACGCCTCCGCAACGGATCAATGTGCTGTAAATCTATGTTCTTGAAAAAGAACAAGATATCGCGTGTAATTTAACTTAAATGAGATTTTTGTTTAGCCACTTAGACAAGCAGCTGGGAGGCTTATTTTCCCAGAACCAGCGTGAAGAAGTTCCTGAAATTGCTCACCTTCACTGATGGGCACTATAGGACGATTTGGTTAAGAATGTCTACGTCTAACATACATAACTTCACAGTCCGCCTTCATCCTTGCAAACGCTGTCCCTCCACCGCCTCATGATAACTGCCCTGCCCTTTGAGCGCTTTTCAAGAAATTGTTCAAAGCATTACGCAGCTACACATGTCCCTTCACGGCGCAGCCAATCAGTGCGCATCCTGTAAAGTGTGGGGTACTTTTGGAACCCAACCGCGCATTAGAATATAGCGTTAGAGTGTTCATTCAGACAGAGATGCGCTCTAAACTGATTTGCATTATTCCTGCTTTGCGTTGCCGTCAGCACAATCTAATGAAGCTCCGTTCAACACGATCACCGATTCCGGGAAATTGCGGCGCTCTTATTGAGCGACACCCAAACAAGAAGCTTCTGCTTGCCCCTTCACAAGAAGCGGCACATTAAGAACGACACCTTCGAGCAGATTGTCCGCTACATGCAACCGATAGGCTTCTCCAACTGTCTTAGCAGCACATCTCCAATAATCCGGTGACCAGCGCACACCATTGCTTATTTGAGCTGCTTTACTGACTATGAGATAGAAGACCGATTCTCCCACAAGTATTGTTCCTCGCAGTGCCGATCCTGCTTGAATGCAGGAGAGAATCTCATAATTTTAAACGACAGCCTTGAATAGACTGCCGTCTATTATCCTTAATTCTCTTTGTATTCAGCTAGATAGGGTTATTTCGATTCCAATGGACATAGATTCCAGACCGGCCCGCCAGCGATGCTAACTGTTTGTTAATATACGCCCCTTGCGGCAAAATAAGAATCGGACATAATGACGGTATTTAGACGGTATTAGTTCCAGTGCCGTCACTAGGGATCCCAAGTCTATGAATATCGCAAATAAAGCAGAGCAAGTGTCGTTTGACGACATGATATTGACGCAAGGGCGAGAGATCTCGCGCAAGCTCAATCTGCTGCGTCATGAGAACTTCCCGCCGGATGCGCGCAAAAACCTGCGCCAGTTTTCTATGGCAGAAGCGGCTTACTTCCTTGGTGTCTCTCCGAGCAATCTCAAGAAGCTTCATCTGGAAGGCAAAGGCGTCGAGCCGATCATCCTTTCCGGTGGGCGCCGTGCTTATACAATTGAACAGCTTCAGGAACTCCGTCATTGGCTTGATCAGAACGGTCGTGCCGAAGTGAAACGTTATGTTCCCCATCGTCGTGGCAATGATAAATTGCAGGTCATCGGTGTTGTAAACTTCAAGGGTGGCTCCGGCAAAACGACGACCGCTGCGCATCTGGCGCAGCATCTTGCCCTCACCGGCCATCGCGTACTTGCAATCGATCTCGATCCACAGGCGTCGCTTTCAGCACTTCACGGCATCCAGCCAGAGCTTGATGAGTTCCCATCGCTCTACGAAGCCGTTCGCTATGACGAGCAGCGCAAATCCATCCGCGACGTCATTCGCAAGACCAATTTCCCGGGTCTCGATATTATCCCTGCGATGCTCGAGTTGCAGGAATATGAATACGACACGCCGCTTGCAATGCAGAACGGCGGCGAAGGCAAAACCTTCTGGAATCGTATTGCGTCTGCACTCGCTGAAGTGGATGCGGAATATGATGTGGTCGTCATCGATTGCCCGCCGCAGCTTGGTTATCTGACGCTGACCGCTCTTTCAGCGGCAACGTCAGTTCTCATTACCGTTCATCCGCAGATGCTCGATCTTATGTCAATGTCGCAGTTCCTATTGATGCTTGGCGATATCCTCAAGACCGTTCGTCAGGCTGGCGGTGCGGTACAGCTCGACTGGTTCCGTTATCTGATCACACGCTATGAACCGACCGATGTGCCGCAGGCGCAGATGGTTGGTTTCATGCAGAGCATGCTGGCGTCCCACATGCTTAAGCATCAGATGCTCAAATCGACTGCGGTGTCGGATGCGGGTCTTACAAAACAGACACTCTATGAAGTTGAACGTTCTTCCATGAACCGCGGAACTTATGATCGCGCTATGGAGGCTCTTGAGGGCGTTAATTCGGAAATTCGCGGGCTTATTCATGAAGCCTGGGGTCGTTAGACGGCAGTCTAATTCGGAAAATATGAAATGAAATCAGGCTTATGACTGATTTGAGGATAAGAGAATGGCACGGAAGAACATTTTTCAGAGCGTAATGCAGACCGAAGAAGCGGAAGAAAAGCCCGTTTCTCCGGTCGAAAATGTTTCGCGCCGTTTTGGTGCTGCAAAGTCTTTGTCTGCATCTATCGATGAACTTGCCAAGCAGGCTTCTCAGAAACTCGATGGTGAAGCCATCGTCGAACTCGATCCTTCTGTTCTCGACGCGTCGTTCATTGCCGATCGCCTGCCAGAGGCTGACGATCAAGAATATGCCGAGCTTCTGGAAGCTGTTCGCGACCGTGGACAGGATAGCCCTATTCTCGTGCGCCCTCACCCGGAGACCAGCGGTCGCTATATGATCGTGTTCGGTCATCGTCGGGCCAAGGTTGCGCGTGAACTTGGCATCAAGGTCAAGGCCGTCATCAAGCCACTAGCCGATCTTGAGCATATTCTGAGCCAGGGTCAGGAAAACTCTGCTCGTGCCAATCTCAGCTTCATTGAGCGCGTGCTGTTTGCAGCGCGCCTTGAGGAACTGCAGTATAGCCGTGAAGCTATTCAGGCGGCCCTTTCCATCGATTATCAGACCCTGTCGAAGATGCTGACCATTCCGCGCGCAATCTCCGAAGATATGCTCGTTGCTATCGGACCAGCGAAAGGCATCGGACGTGACCGCTGGCTTGAACTGCGCAAGCTGATTGAAATGCCCGGTAAGGCTGATGCAGCGCGTGAACTAATGGCAACCGATGCCTTCAAGGTAGCACAGTCTGGCACGCGCTTTGAACAGCTTTACGGTTATCTCAAAGGTTCAAACCAGAAGAAGCCGGTTACGAAGGCCGCTTCCCGCGCCGGTTCGACCTGGAGTGCCGCTGACAAAAGCGTCAGTGCCACCATCAAGCAGAACGGCAAGACAGCAACTCTGGCGCTGAGTGCAGCCAATGGTCCGCGTTTTGCTGAATGGATTTCGCGTAATCTGGATACGCTTTATGCGTCATTCAGCGACGACGAGAAGTGAGTAAGCGTATCAGGTGAGGGGACTTATCCCCCGCCTAATCAGCGTAACGTATAAAAGTGGAAGAGTGCAGGTGATGATCATCTGCATAATTTGACGAAGAGGAAACAGCAGCAAAAGAAAAAGGCCCCCAAACGTTGCCGCGTGGAAGCCCTTCTCATTGGTTTAGCAGCTAGAGAATCGCAAATTCACGAATCACTGTCAAGTGTTATCAGCGTCATTTCGGCGGGTGGATTTCTTTTGCCTTGTGGAAGGTGAAAGAAAATGGAGTCTCAATTCGGACTGACGCCTTTCGGCAGTCAGCGGATGACACATGCCTTGTTGGCAGTGCATCAAAAAGCTCGAGAAATCCCTCAAGGAGCAACTGCAGATAAGTGGCAGCTTCATCGTTGGCTGTGCGAAGGCAAGAATATCATTGGCATTAGTGACCGTTCTTTGGCGGTTCTGTCTGCTTTGCTGTCGTTTTATCCTGAGAACACGCTGGTCGAAACCGGCGCTCTGGTGGTGTTTCCATCCAACAAACAGCTGACCTTGCGCGCACACGGCATGGCTGATGCAACATTGCGTCGTCATCTGGCAGCGCTGGTCGAGGCTGGTATCATCACTCGTCAGGATAGCCCGAATGGCAAACGCTATGCTCGTCGCAGCAAATCCGGTGAGTTAAAGGTTGCCTTTGGTTTCTCGCTTGCACCACTTTTGGCGCGAGCAGATGAGTTTGAGGCTGCTGCCGAACAGGTCAAATCCGAGAAGATCGCTCTGCGTGAAATCCGTGAACAGCTGACTTTGCTGCGTCGCGACATATCAAAGCTGCTCGACTATGCAATCGAAGCATCTCTTATTGGTCCTTGGGATGAGCTCAAAGTCCAGTTCCGTACGGTTGTCGACAGCATTCCACGTCGTGCAGAGATGCAGGAACTGGCTATATTGGTCTCAAAACTGCAGGATATTCATGCTTCTGTTGATAAGGCTTTGAATAATAATCAAAAAGTTCAAAATCTGAGCGACAATGAATCCCAAAATGAGCGGCAGCATAATGAATCAAAACCAGATTCCCATTTTGATAGGAACGTGGCAAATTCAGAAACAGTTGCGATCACAACGATAACCGATTACGCAATTGAGGCCGGCATTTCTCTCGATATGGTTCTCAGAGCCTGTCCAGAGATCAGCGCTTACGCATCAAATCGGATAAGTCAGTGGGAACATCTGATAGCCACAGCAGAGAAGGTACGAGGCTTTATCGGCATCGATACCAAACTCTATGAAATGGCTCTGAAAATGCTTGGAAGGCAGAATACCGCTATCACAATTGCCTATCTGCTCCAGCGCTATAACGATATTCGCTCTGTGAGTGGTTATCTTCGCATTCTCACGGAAAAAGCTGCTGAAGACGCGTTTTCGATAAAAGCTCTCATGGTCAGCGCTCTGCATATTCAACAAAGGCAAATGCAATGAACTGATATCTGCTCATATTTCCTGAGAGCGTTTTGAAACAGGATTTGAGCAGGGTTTTGGTGTAGTCACAGTGTTGAAACTTAACAAAGAGTTAACTTTCGTAAACTGGTGATGATCGAGCGAATGAAGGCCTATACGATCCGCTGACCTTGGGACTGGCTTGAACCACATAAAGTCTAGACATAGGCAGAGTGATCGTATTGACAATCTGCTTTGAAATTTCAGATCTGGTGACGGCTAAGGAGAAGAAAGCATGTATTTCCAATTGGGTAGCTTGATGACCGCAGGGTTGATACTTTTGACTGCGCCAGTGGCTGCCGAAACTTTCACGGTCCGCGATATCACGGACAAACAGGAGACATCAAAACGTACCGGTGATTTTGAAAAAGATCTGAAACAGCTGGGCATCGCGGCAAAGCTGACCTGCGATCTCCTGATCGGAACTCGGGGCGAATCTAACGACGAAAGCGTCGGCGCGGTTTGCGATATGAAGATCTCAGGCAAAGAGCCCACTTCCATCATGCTGTGCAACGACACGATGATAGGCAAGCTCACCATCAAAGCTTTTGGTTTCAGCAAGGTCAAAAGCGAACTCGCGGCCTTCACCGAGATGAACTGCCGACCGGGTGGCTAAGACTATTCTGCCAGATCCGCATAGACGAGATAACGAAGCGGACCTTGTGTAACAGCATCAAAGGGATAGCAGGTCGCAAGAACCAGATGAGAGCCGGATGCATGGACATCGATCTGCGCTTCATCCCAACGCGCAACGCTCATCTGAGTGGCACGATAGGTGTATGTTTTACCGTCAGTGCGGGTAATACGAATAAGGTCGCCTTTCTCGACATCTTTGAGAAACGCAAAATGCGTGTCGCGATGGGCAGCATAAACCGCAGTTCCCTGTTCGCCAGCTTGCGGTGTGTTCTGCAGATGGCCAGGACCAAAAGCGAGAGCCTGTCCGCTTGCTCCATTAAGAGCGATTGTTGATGCAGCCAGACGTGGTGCTTCGATACGCGCTACCGGCCATGTGTCCGCCCATGCCCAAGGCTTAACCGTTTCACCTGTCACAATGCTCTGTGTGAAAGCACGTTCAAGAAGAATTTGAGCCGCATAGGCTTTGGCATGGATCCAGACGCCCTGACCGAGAAGAATGAAACCGCAGGCCATAACGACGATCGACAGAAGGGAGAGGGGGGAGCGCAACCATGTGCGCTCCTTTGCCTTTGTGTTTCGTGCAACAATGACATTCATCATGCATTCTCCTTGCGGCGTGAGAACCAGAAGATGAGAAACCCGATGAACAGAACGCCCAATCCCTGAAGCATGTTAAGCGTTGCCGGGGTTGCGGTTTGCGGCAGCGGCATTGCGGGTGCTGAAGCATCGGGCGATGCTGGACGATCATTGTTTCGAACCAGTATCTGTTCCTGACCATCAGCATGATCAAGCACATTACGGTCTGCACGAATACCGAACAGCGCATCAAAATCCCAACCGGCAGGAAGCTGCAAAGGAATGTCGGCGCGGGTGAGTGGGGTATTTGCTGGACGGCTCGGTGTCTGATCGACGGCAACAAGGCTTGTAAGACGTGTTACCAGATGGTGCTCTAGCGCGAGGCTGAGAATCCGTGTATCGGCTGCCAGTCCTGTAATCTTGCCAAGCTTCATTTCCACCTCAGCATCATCGATCTTGCGGCGCGCCCAGATCCTGGAAATGCCTTCTGCCGGGCTTGCCGCATCAAGCAGTAAGGTCACTGTCCATGGGCGACGTCCAACTGTACCTTCAATTGTAATGGTGCCAGTTGCCTGTTTTGTGCGGGCGGCGATCACCAACGGTTCGCCCTGATAAAGATCGGGAAGAAGTCCTGGCGTCAGATTGACACCCTCTTGCGAGAAGCTGGCTTTTACGTTGGTGACGACCGGGTTTTCGAGCTTAGCGAACAGTTCACGCATGCGCTGGTCGACCTCTTCAACAGAGCCGATGTGTGTAAAGGTGCCACGACCAAGTTCAGAGGCCTTGTTCATCAAATAGGTGTTGGGTGCCGAACCAATACCGACCATGAAGAGGCGGGAGCGATCCCGGCGTGATGCGATGACATCAAGCATTTGCTGCTCGTTGCTGATCTCGCCATCGGTCAGAAACACGATCTGGCGCAAACCGTCTTTCTGGTGGCTGTCATCAAGAGCCGCGTGCAATGCGGGCAGCATTTCTGTTCCGCCGACTGCGTCAAGCGTGGCCACATATTCGCGGGCATCGGTAATATTGAGTGGCGTAGCAGGGACTGAGTCATCGAAAACCTTGGTCAAAGTGTCATCGAAACGAATGACGTTGAAACGGTCGCTGGGCTTCAAGCGGGAGAGGGCGTAATCGAGACTGGCTTTGGCCTGCTTGATCGAAGTTCCGCCCATCGAACCTGAATTGTCGATGACGAACACGATTTCTCGTGACTGATTTGCAGAGCTTTTGACAACCGGCGGCGTGACATAGGCCAGCACATAGTCGTCATTTCCCACGCGTTCGCGAAACAGGCCGACATTGGGCATAGCGGTTTCAGCAGTCTGCCATTCGAGAACGAAATCGCGATCGGCCGCAGCTTTGCCATCCAGAACAATTTTTGATGTCTGCTCGCCCTGCTGGTCGATTTTAATAGCATGATAAAGGCTCTTGATATTGGCGGCGGGGAAACCGGGCTTGAGATTGATAGTGATCGTCACCGGATTGGTGCGGTCTTCGCCCGGCATCACGATAGGCGTTTCAATGGCGCCATTGTCGGGACCATGGGTTGGTTCCGTTTTCTGCTGTCCCCAGCCACTCTGAATATCTGCGGTTTCAATAATCGGGTCGTTATTTTCAGGATTATAGCGCGGCGCGACAACGAGCGGCACACGGAGAGAAAAGCGATTGTCGTTCAGGCGAACCGCCTGCTGATATTCAATCTGAATGACGACTTTTTCATTCGGACCGAGATTTGCAACTGCATTGGTAAAGATGTTGGGGCGCTGCTGTTCGATGAGAGCAGCCTTCTTGCCTTCGCTTTTGGCCTTCTCATAGATTTCGCGTGCTGCCTGTTTTTCCTTGATATCGGCAATGATGACCTTATCGCCGACGATCATTTTCAGGGAATAGACCGCACTGTCTTCGGGCAGAGGGAAGACATAAAGCCCTTCGACCCAGCCGCTGGTCGGGTTTTCAAAAACCTGACTGAGACGGGCGCGGGCGGTGGGGCCACTGACATCGATGTTGAAATCAGTGGCAAGCCGTGGCGCTTCGACATATTGGCCAGCTTCACTGCTCTGAAGGAGGAGGCTGCCGCTCTGCACGGCATTCGGTGTTACATAGGCTGGCTTTTCCGCACGGGCCGCAGCCACGTTGAGAAGCGAAAGAACAACAGCCAAGATTGGCAGTATCAGCATATTCACAAACCAGATGAGTTTGCAGAATTGCGAGAGGCTGATTGCCCTTGCGCTGTTATGGGAGTGTCTGAAGGCAGGCGACATTGTGCGCTCCTGTATCTATCGGATAACTGGAGACATTTTGCGCCGGAGTGCTGTTTCCTCGCCAGCGTAAGCTTTGCCAAGTTTTGTCCGTACTTTGCCGCAAGCCACCTTGCAGGCTCCACCTATGTGTGGAATTGTGAAGGAAAGTACGGATTCAGGAAGTTCTCATGTCTCAGCACGATGCGGTTTTGTCCGATCAATTGAATCTCCGCGTCGCTGAACGTGTGCGTGAGGAGATCGCACGCCGCAGGATTTCCCGCCAGCATCTGGCTGATGAGGCACGTATCAGTCTCTCGACACTTGAAAAAGCGCTCTCAGGGCACAGGCCTTTCACGCTTGCGACGATCATCCGGCTTGAGCAGGCGATGGGATTTGAACTGCGCGATCAGGCGGAAACAGAAAAACCAAAGCCTGCCGCGAACAACGGACATGCAGCGGAAGAACTTGGTGCCTATTCGCGCGTTGCCGTTTCCTGGCTTGAGGGAACGTTTCTCACTTTGCGTCCGTCATTCGGCAATCGAAACGACATCTTCGCTTATTGCACGGATATCAGCTGGGATGCCGAGAACACGCATTTGAAATTCGAGGAGCGCGAACGCACCGATACGTCGTTTTCACAGCATGGGCGAGTTTCTGTTCCACATCTTTCAGGTCATGTTTATCTTGTGACCAACACGTCCGGGCAATATCGGATGGCGGTTCTATCGCGCCCGAGTATCGCTGGCGAAATGTATGGAATTCTTACGACCTTGCGTGCGGGGCAGGGCGCACAACTGACGCCTGTGTCCGTACCTTTGGCACTGATCCCGATGAAGGTGTTTGAAACACCGGTTTTTGGCCGGGTATCCCCAGCTGACCTGCCTTATGGCCAGTATTCCAGTTTTATCAATAAGACGCTTGGTGATGGCTATGCAAGTTTTGTGACGTCTGAATAGACACGGCTCTGACTTTGCGCGACCACCGACCTTTATGGCCAACGCAGTTGCATAGGGGAAGGCAATATCGGTTTGAACGTGGCGTGGTGAAAACACTATCTTGCTGCGATCACGCCCGCGTGATAGTGGCGTCTCCTGCCAGATTTTAGGAGCATGCCATGGAACGACTGATCGAACGCAGCCTTTTCGCCAGTCGCTGGCTGATGGCCCCGATGTATATCGGTCTGGCCTTGGCACTGGTCATTCTGGTCTGGGTTTTCATTGTCGAGCTTTGGCGCTTTGCCCTGATCGTCCCTTCGATGACTGTCAATGACGCCGTTCTTGGTGTGCTGGCCCTGATCGATCTCAGCCTTGCAGCCAATCTGTTGATGATCGTGATCTTCGCAGGCTATGAAAACTTTGTCAGCCGCATGGATTTGGGAGATCATAAGGACCGTCCGGACTGGCAGGGCGAAGTCGATTTTTCGACGCTCAAGCTGAAGCTGGTCGCGTCCATCGTGGCGATTTCCGGTATCCATCTTCTCAAAGTCTTTATGGACGTTGCTAAATATTCCGCCGATCACATCAAGTGGATGGTCATCATCCATCTGGTTTTCGTGATTTCCGGCGTGCTTCTGGCGGCCATGGACTGGATTGCCAATCACGGCAAGACGCTGAAAAAGTCCAAAACGACGAAAGCCTGATCAGATGCCCATTGGGTCGGCTTCGCGCAGACGATAGCCGACGCCTGTTTCCGTCAGAATATAGTGCGGTTGATCGGGAGATTTCTCGATCTTCTGGCGCAACTGGCGGACATAGATGCGCAGATATTGCACATCGGCTGCCGGTCCCCAAACATGACTCAGAATATACTGATGCGTCAGCACCTTGCCCGCATGCTGCACGAGCAGGCGCAGGATTTCATATTCCTTTGGCGAGAGCTTTATCTCTGTCTCATCCAGCTTGACGATGCGTCTGACCAGATCGACCGACAGGCCATCGCTTTGAAACACTGGCTTTTCGCCCTGCTGATGCAACTTGTGACGCAGAGCAACGCGCGTTCTGGCAGCCAGTTCCTTCATGCCGAAGGGCTTGGTGACATAATCGTCCGCGCC
Source organism: Brucella grignonensis (assembly GCF_002252505.1). GTDB lineage: Bacteria > Pseudomonadota > Alphaproteobacteria > Rhizobiales > Rhizobiaceae > Brucella > Brucella grignonensis. The sequence continues at coordinate 200,867 of NZ_NNRL01000151.1, forward strand.
TGTTTCAAGGGCGCGCACAATGCCCGCTTCATCGGTGCGGCTTGAAAGAATGATGATTGGCAGCGTCAGCCCCTGTTCGCGCCATAAACGCAGAACTGCGTGACCGTCCGTATCCGGCAAGCCAAGGTCAAGCAGAACGAGATCGGGCTTTTCGCTGTCCAGAAGGGCAAATGCTTCCTGTGCATTGGTCGCTTCGACCACAGCATAGCCTTCGGTCGTAAGCCCGACCCGCAACAATTTGCGAATGGGCGGTTCGTCGTCGACGACCAGAATTTTCGGCTTGGGGTCGTTCATGCGTTCTTGTCCGTTTCTTGAACCGGCAGCGGTATGGTTATTGCGAAACACGCACCGGACCCGTCAGCCCTGTTCCCGGCCCGAATGGTTCCGCCCATTGCTTCAGTAAAGCCACGCGCGATGGAAAGACCAAGACCGGTTCCTGCCTGCACATGATCACCCTTGCGCACGCGATAGAACGTATCGAAAATCCGTTCAAGATCGACATTGGGAATGCCGGGGCCATGATCGCTGATTTCGAGCATCACACGATCACGTTCGACATGCGCTTCAAGGGCGATTTCTGAACCTTGCGGCGCGTATTTTGCGGCATTGTCCAAAAGATTGAACAGCACCTGCTCGAACAAAACCGCATCGAGCCGCACCATGGGAAGGTCGGTTGGCACTGCCACCTCAACTTTGTGGTGCGCCAAAATCTTGGTGGCACGATGCAGCGCTGCGCCGACAATATCACCGAGATAATACTGCGACAGATTGGGCTCCATAGCGCCCGATTCAATCCGCGTCATGTCGAGCAGATTGGCGATGAAACGATTGAGCCGCTCGGATTGCTCGACAATGGTGGATAGCAATTCGGTGCGATCACTCTCGGGCAGCGAAGCAGAATAGTCGCGCAATGTGGTTGCCGCACCCATGATGCCTGCAAGCGGGGTCTTGAGATCATGCGATATCGAAGTGAGAAGCGCCGAGCGGAGCTTGTCTGCCTCTGCTGCAAGCTTTGCGCGCTCAACATCGCCAACAAGCTGTACGCGTTCGATGGCAATGGCCGCCTGATCACTGAGCGCTTCAAAAAGCCTTTGCTGTTCCGGCGTAAGAATTGGCCCCTGCCGATCATTGTCGAGACCGATCACGCCCACGGAAGTTCGCGCGGTTTTAAGCGGAAGATAAAGCCGCTTGGCACCGGGCAGGGTATCAGCCCCGCGTCCCGCTGGCAGTTCATGCTCCCAGGCCCAATGTGCGGCCGCAATATCGGCGTCGACAAGACTGTCATCCGGCGGATAGCCCGCACGAACGGCGATGCTTTCGCCTTCCGGCAACAGGATGACGACCCGTACCTTGAGCATGGAAGCGATCTGAAAGGCGGTTGCCCAGAGCACATCATCGAGCGAGCCGGTTCCTGCGAGCTTCTTACTGAAAAGATAAAGGTCTTCCGTCATATGCGCGCGCTGGCGTGCGGCGGTCGCTTGCCGCTGGACACGGCTTGCCAGATTGCTGGCAACGAAGCTGACTAGCAGGAAGAATAACAGCGCCACCACGCTTTCGGGATCGGCGATGGATAGCGTGTAGAGCGGGGAGAGGAAGAAAAAGTTATAGGCAAATGCGCTTAAAACCGAGACGAACAATGCTGGCCAGAGGCCGAGGGTAACTGCAACACCGAGAACCCCGACCACGAAAACCAGTGCGATGCTTCGCACATCGAGAAATTGATCGAGCAGAAGACCGACAGCAAGCGCGCAGACTGTGACAAGAGATGCAGCGAGATAAGGCTTGAGATTATAGCCGGTTGGATGGCTGACGGTTTTAATGCTGCGCGCGGAAGAACCAGCATTGTCGTGGTTCGCGGCGGCCGTGATATGAACGTCGATTGCGCCGGAATGGCGGATCAGTGCATGTCCGACGGAGCCTTCGATTGCCTCGCGCCAGCGCGGCTTGGCCGATTTTCCGGCAACGATATGCGTGAAATTATGCGTTGTGGCATAACGTACGAGGTCTTCGGCAATGCTTTGACCGGGAATAATGATGGTCTCGCCGCCAAGCTGCTCGGCAAGTCGCATGGTTGCCGCAAGCCGATCCTTGGCTTCATCGGAAAGATTTGCCGAACGCGGCGTTTCAATATGAATGGCGGCCCAAGGTGCCCGCATCCGATCCGCGAGTCGCCGCGCATAGCGGACCAGTGAAGCGCTGTTTGGACGCTGGTCGACCGCGACAAGCACTCTGTCACCCGCAGCCCATGGCCCCTGAATAGCGTTGGCGCGCATATGGGTCAGCAACTGCTCGTCAACCCGCTGTGCGGTGCGGCGGAGTGCCAGCTCACGCAAAGCAGTCAGATTGCCGGGAGAAAAATAGTTGCGAATGGCGCGTTTTGCGGTTTTCGGCAGATAGATTTTGCCCTGATCGAGCCTCTTTATGAGATCATCCGGCGTGAGATCGATCAGTTCGATATCGTCGGCCCGGTCAATGATGCTGTCTGGCACGGTTTCACGCACGCGGATGCGCGTGATCTGCGCCACCACATCATTGAGGCTTTCGACATGCTGGATATTGAGCGTGGTATAGACATCAATCCCGCGCGCCAGAATTTCCTCGACATCCTGATAACGCTTGGGATGACGGCTGCCCGGTGCATTGGTATGGGCAAGCTCATCCACCAGAACCAGCTGCGGCTGCCTTGCCAAGATAGCGTCGATGTCCATCTCGTCGAGCCGGTGGCCATGATAGGACACTTGCCTACGGTCGATGATCTCAAGCCCGTCGACAAGCGCTTCGGTTTCCTGGCGACCATGCGTCTCGACGATGCCGATCACCACATCGATGCCATCAGCCTTGCGGGCGCGGCCCGACATCAGCATTTCATAGGTCTTGCCAACGCCCGGAGCTGCGCCCAGAAATATTTTCAGACGGCCGCGCATTTCGCGCTCCGCCTGTTCAAGCAGCGCATCGGGGGAGGGTCTCATATCGCCAGCGCGAAGATCATCCGATACCAAGAGCAAGATCCTTGAAATGATAAGGCGGCGGGAAAACCCGCCGGTAGAGCGGTTCCGGGTTTAGCAGAATCGTTGGAACCGCTCTATTTCTTTGTTTTCAAGCATTATCCCACGCAAAGCCGCGATGCATTTTTGCTGGAAATGCTTTGATCTATTCTAATTACTACCCATTCTGTCCAGAACAAGATTGAGCTTCAGCACATTGACCACAGGCTCGCCCAGAAAACCAAGTTCGCGCTGCTCGATCTGCTGTTCGACGATACCGCGGAGGCTTGCCTCATCAAGTCCGCGTGCTTTGGCAACACGCGGCACCTGAAAAAGGGCTGCTTCCGGCGAGATATGCGGATCGAGACCACTTGCCGATGTCGTCACGAGATCAATCGGCACCTCAGCGTTGGGATTTCCTTGCCTGAGAGCATCCGCATCGGCTTTGATGCGTTCGATCAGCACCGGATTGGTTGGCCCCAAATTGGAGCCACCTGAACTGGCTGCATCATAGCCCTCCTTGCCGGCTGCAGAAGGTCGGCCATGGAAATAGCGGTCGCCTGCAAATTTCTGCCCGATCCGTTCGGAACCGATCACCTTGCCGTCTTTCTCGATCAGGCTGCCATTGGCCTGTTGAGGAAAGATGGCCTGCGCAAGACCGGTCATGCCGAGCGGATAAATCAGCCCTGTGATGGCAGTAAGGGCAACGATCATGACGAGGGCTGGACGAAGTTGTTTCAGCATTTTCTTATCCTTAAACCAGACCAAGAGCGACGATGGCCATATCAATGGCTTTGATGCCGATGAACGGAACAATGACGCCGCCAAGGCCATAGATCAGCAGATTGCGCGACAGCAGGGCGCCTGCACCGACGGGCTTGTAAGTGACGCCCTTCAGCGACAGCGGGATCAGCGCCACGATGATGAGTGCATTGAAGATGATCGCTGAGAGGATCGCGCTTTGCGGTGTTGCAAGACCCATGATGTTGAGCGCGCCAAGCTGCGGATAGAAGGCGAGGAACATCGCCGGGATGATCGCAAAATACTTGGCGATATCATTGGCAATCGAGAAGGTCGTCAGCGCTCCGCGTGTCATCAGCAATTGCTTGCCGATCTCAACAATCTCGATGAGTTTGGTCGGATCGCTGTCGAGATCGACCATGTTACCGGCCTCGCGCGCGGCAACCGTACCCGTATTCATGGCAACGCCGACATCGGCCTGTGCCAAGGCTGGCGCGTCATTGGTACCATCGCCGCACATGGCCACAAGCTTGCCCTTGGCCTGTTCCTCACGGATGAGTTCGAGCTTGTTTTCAGGTGTTGCCTGCGCCAGAAAATCATCGACACCTGCTTCTGCAGCAATCGCAGCTGCGGTCATAGGATTATCGCCGGTGATCATTACAGTGCGGATACCCATGCGACGCAGTTCAGTGAAACGCTCGCGGATACCGCCCTTGACGATATCCTTGAGGTGAATGACGCCAAGCAGGCGGCCATCCTTGCTGACTGCCAGCGGCGTTCCGCCGGATTTGGCTATCGTGTCGGCAATGGCTTGCAGTTCATGAACGGTCTTCTCATCCGACGTTGCATGTTTGAGCACCGCATCAACCGCACCCTTGCGGATCGATGATCCGTCAACATCGACACCGCTCATCCGGCTTTGCGCCGTGAAAGGCACGAAGCTCGCATTCAGGCTCTGCATGTCGCGGCCGCGCATGTCGTATTTTTCCTTGGCAAGAACGACGATGGAGCGGCCTTCCGGCGTTTCGTCGGCAAGCGAGGCCAATTGTGCGGCATCGGCAAGGGCCAGTTCATTCACACCGCTGACCGGCATGAAGGCGGTGGCCTGTCGATTGCCGAGCGTGATCGTGCCGGTCTTGTCGAGCAAAAGCGTGTCAACATCACCGGCAGCTTCCACCGCACGACCGGACATCGCAAGCACATTGAAACGCACCAGACGGTCCATACCTGCAATGCCGATTGCCGACAAAAGTGCGCCGATTGTGGTCGGGATCAGGGTCACGAAAAGGGCAACCAGCACGATGACGGGGATATAGCCGCCCGCATAGGAGGCAAAGCTCGGAATTGTCACGACAGCCAGAACGAAGATCAGCGTCATGCCTGCAAGCAGGATGTTGAGCGCGATTTCGTTTGGCGTCTTCTGGCGTTCAGCCCCTTCGACAAGGCTGATCATCTTGTCGATGAAGGTCGAACCCTGTGCTGCCGTGATGCGGACCTTGATCCAGTCAGACAGAACCTGCGTGCCGCCCGTGACCGCAGAGCGGTCGCCGCCCGATTCACGAATGACCGGAGCGGATTCACCGGTGATGGCTGCTTCGTTGACGGAAGCGACACCTTCGATGACTTCACCATCGGATGGAATGATGTCGCCTGCTTCAACGATCACCACATCGCCGACCTTGAGGCTTGTGCCAGGTACGGTCGTAAAGTCTTTCTGGCCTATATCACGGAGCAGTTTGGCCTGGGTTTCCGTGCGGGTGCGACGCAGGGATTCCGCCTGTGCTTTGCCGCGACCCTCGGCGACGGCTTCGGCAAAATTGGCAAACAACACCGTGAACCAGAGCCACAGCACGATCTGGAACGAAAAGCCGATATTGGCACCGCTGGTCGCGACGTCCTTCAACAGAAGAACGGTGGTGAGCAGCGAGACGACAGCCACGACGAACATGACGGGATTGCGCGCAAGGCTCTTGGGGTTGAGCTTGCGAAAGGCATCGCCGATGGCGGGAATGAGGATGCGGGCATCAAGCATGCCGGTTTTAACTACTTTTGTGGATTGGGACTTGCTCATAGGGAACTCCGGAAAAGCGGACCCAGAAATTCTGCAGCAAAGACAATCATCAGCACTGCTGCGAGGAAGAAGAGAATGATGTTTAAGGGGCTGATCATTGGAAGGTCTGCCCGTTGATCATTGCAAGATGTTCAGCCACAGGTCCGAGCGCCAGCGCCGGGAAGAAGATGAGGCCACCCACAACGAGAATGACACCGATCAGAAGACCGACGAAAAGCGGCCCATGGGTCGGGAATGTCCCGGCAGATTCGGGCGCTGCCTTCTTGGCAACCAGTGAACCTGCAATTGCCAGTGCCGGAACGATGACCAGAAAGCGGCCCATCAGCATCGCAAGACCGATGGTGATGTTGTACCAGGGCGTGTTGCCCGAGAGACCGCCAAAGGCTGAGCCGTTATTGGCTGTGCCAGACGTATAGGCATAGAGGATTTCCGAAAAGCCGTGCGGTCCGGGATTGGCAATCGATGCAAGGCCGGTCGGAATGACCGAGGCAATAGCGGTAAAGCCAAGGATCGACAGCGGCAGGCAGAGGACGGCAAGCATGGCCATCTTCACTTCTTTGGCCTCAATCTTCTTGCCCAGATATTCCGGAGTGCGTCCGACCATCAGACCGGCGACAAAGATTGCAACAACCACAAACAGAATGATGCCGTAGAAGCCTGCGCCCACGCCGCCGATAATGATTTCACCCAGCATCATGTTGATCATGGGGATCATGCCGCCAAGCGCCATCATGCTGTCATGCATGGCAATGACTGCGCCACAGGACGCGGCTGTCGTCACCACTGCAAACAGGGTCGACATGGCGATCCCGAAGCGGGTTTCCTTGCCTTCCATATTGCCGCCATCAATGCCAAGCGCATGGATCAGCGGATTGCCCGCAGCTTCTGCCCAGTAGCAAATGGCAACACCAGCCACGAAAAGCACGCCCATCGCGGCGAAGATCGCCCAGCCCTGCTTCTCATTACCGACCATGCGGCCAAACACATTGGTGAGGCTGGCACCGATCGCGAAGATCGCTACCATCTGGATCATGTTCGAGATGGCGTCTGGATTTTCAAACGGATGTGCGGAGTTGGCATTGAAAAAGCCACCGCCATTGGTGCCGAGCATCTTGATGGCAAGCTGCGAGGCGACCGGGCCAAGTGCTATGACCTGACGCGCACCTTCAAGCGTGGTGGCTTCGACATAGGAGCCGAGCGTTTGCGGCACGCCAAGTGCGACAAAGGCCAGTGTCATGAGGATGCAAAGCGGCAGCAGGATATAGAGTACGCAGCGCGTGAGGTCGATCCAGAAATTGCCTAGCGTCTTCATGGATTTGCGCGAGAAAGCGCGAATGAGCGCCATGGCAATGGACACACCCGTTGCGGCCGAAACGAAGTTCTGAACCGTGAGACCAGCCATCTGAGTGAGGTAGGACATGGTGCTTTCGCCGCCATAGTTCTGCCAGTTGGTGTTGGTCACAAAACTTGTTGCCGTGTTGAAGGCGAGGTCCGCAGGCACATTGCTCATGCCCATCGGGTTGAAAGGCAGAGAACCTTGCGAACGCTGCAGGAAATAGAGCAGCAGGAAGCCCGCGAGATTGAACAGCAGCATGGCGGCTGTATAACTCGTCCAGTGCTGTTCCTCACGCTCGCTTGTGCCCGCCAGACGATAAAGTCCCCGTTCGATGGGAACGAGAACAGGCGAAAGGAAGGTGCGCTCGCCATTGAAAACGCGCGTTATATAGCCGCCGAGCGGCTTTACGAGCGCGATGATGATCCCGCAAAAGATGAGGATCTGTATCCATCCATTGATTGTCATGGTTTTTCCCAAGCCCGATTAGAGCGCGTTTCGATCTGATTGAAACAGATCGGCGCTCTAAATCTTTGGTTTAACGCGCATCTTATCCGAAATTGGCTTCCCACTTTTCGGGATGCGCTCTAGGCTCAAATTAACTGCTTATTCAGAACCGTTCCGGACGTATCAGCGCGTAAAGAAGGTAGGCGGCAACAAAGGCCGCGACCAAAGCGCCTGCGATATACTCAATCAGCATGGCAGGTTCCTCAAAGCTTCTCGCAAAGACGCAAATAGCCAAACAGCATTACGAAAAAAGCGATGCCGATACCAAGAACGGCGATATCCATTGTCATTTTGATTGCCCCCGGCCTGATTGCCTGTGGGGCTCCCTGTTTCACGCGGGCATTATGCTGCCGCTGTGCATAGGGTTTCGAGAGAGGGGAAAAGGCCGAAAAATAAAAAAGTCATATATGTTTTGGCGTCGGATGTGCATGAAAACAAAAAGCGCGCAGCTGGTTGCGACGCGCTTCAGGTTTCAATTTTGCGATGCGCGTTATGGGTTCAGATCGTCAAAAGCCTTTGTGATCGCATCTTTCGGGCTTTTGCTGGCAATCAGGCTTGCCAGAAGAATCCGCGCCTGACCCGGACGCAGGGTCTGCGAATGCACAGCACCGGCTGCAACCAGGTCATGGCCGCCACCGCCGCCGCCATAACCCGGCACCAGCACGCCGGTCGGAACACGGCTTGAAACCACCACCGGGATATTGCGTTTCGTGCATTGCTTCACGGCTTCAACGATTGTCGCATTGGCATTGCCGGAGCCGAGAGCTGCCAGCACGATACCCTGGCACCCTGCCTGAATGCTGGCCTGAATATGCACGTCATCGCAACCGGGATGGATGGCAACAATATCGACCCGTGTTGCGCTGACCGATGCGGGCAGGCGGATTGCATCCGGTCTTTCCAGATCGCGAACCGACCGGAAAGCATCGGCGTGGTCACTGCTGAACTTGAATGCGCCCCATGCAGGCACGATCCTGCCGCCAAAGGCGATAAGCACGCCTTTTTCCGCATTGGCCGGGTCTGTTGCGAGATTGATTGCAGTCGTCAGATTGGATGGACCATCCGCACCGGGATGATCAGCGGTGAACTGCGCGCCGGTGAAAATCACCGGCTTGGAAAGATGGCGTTGCAGGTGAACGAGCAGCACCGTTTCTTCCATGGCATCCGTGCCATGCAGCACCACAATGCCATGAATCTCAGGATCTGCAATCTGCGCTGCAACCGCATCGGAGATGGTTTGCATATCGATCAGTGTCAGGCTGGATGAATCCTTGGCCATCAGATCGATTGGGCGCAGCCGTGCGCCGACATCGCCAAGGGTTGCAAGCAGATCGTCGCCATTGAGCGTCGGCGTGGCTGCGCCATCTTCCCCGCGCTTGCTTGCAATAGTTCCACCGGTGGCGATGACCGCCACCAATGGTTTGAATTGCGAATTATTCACTCTGCCCCTCAATCAGCTGTTTTTTGCGTCTCAGCTGCGCGTTCTGCCGCCAGACGATAGATTCGGTCACGCAGACCATACCAGCCAATAACCAGTGCGGGTACAATGATAATCAGCGAGCCGATGGTGTAGGAGCCGACCGGATAGTCTGCCGCCATCAGAACCAGAACGCCAAATAGGAAGAACAGCGTCAGGATGCCGGTGTAAGGCGCGCCGAACATACGGAAGTCCGGGCGGGCAATCTCGCCCTTGCGTGCGAGATGCCAGAGCTTGAGCTGGCAAAGGATAATCACGCCCCAGGCCGTGATGATACCGAGCGAAGCCAGATTGAGCGCGATTTCAAAAGCTGCGGCAGGCACAACCGCGTTGAGTGCAACGCCCAATGCGGTGACGACTGCGGTAACAGCAATGCCGCCATAAGGAACGCCGCTCTTGTTCATCTTGGCAAGTGCCGCCGGAGCAGAACCGGAGACAGCCATTGAGTGCAGAATGCGTCCGGTCGAATAAAGACCGGCATTCAGCGATGACAGAACCGCAGTCAGCACGACGAGGTTCATAATGATATCCGCACCCTGAACGCCGATCTTGCTGAAGAAGGTCACAAACGGGCTTTCGCCGGCCGAATAGAGTGTGTGCGGTAGCAGAAGGGTGAGCAGCAGAACCGAGCCGACATAAAAAACCAGCAGGCGGAAAACGACGGTACGGATTGCACCCGGCATGATCTTGCGTGGGTCTTCGGTTTCACCCGCCGTGGTGCCGATCAGCTCGATCGAGGCATAGGCGAAAACGACGCCTTGTATGATTACAAGGGCGGGCAGGATGCCGTTCGGGAAGAAACCGCCGCTTTCACGAATGAGATGGAAACCCGGTTGCTGACCGTCAATCGGTGTGCCGGACACGACGAAATAAATGCCGACAGCCAGGAAGATTACCAGCGACAACACTTTGACAAGGCTGAACCAGAATTCCAGCTCACCGAAAACCTTGACCGAGAGCAGGTTCATCGACAGCACGAGGATGAGCGCGGTCATCGCAAACATCCACTGGTCGATGCCTTCGAGCCATGGAACATAATGCTTGAAGAAATTCATGTAGAGCGCGACTGCGGTCACATCCGCAATCGATGTCATGGCCCAGTTGAGCCAGTACATCCAGCCAGCCGCAAAGGCCATCTTCTCGCCGTAGAATTCACGGGCATAGGAGACGAAGGAGCCGGAGCTCGGGCGATGCATGATCAGCTCGCCAAGGGCGCGCAACACCAGAAATGCGAAAAAGCCACAGACGGCATAAACGAACACAAGTGACGGGCCAGCCTGGGCCAGACGTCCGCCCGCGCCCAGAAACAGACCCGTACCGATTGCTCCCCCGATGGCAATCATCTGGATCTGGCGCGGTTTCAGCGCCTTGTGATAGCCGCGATCTTCTTCGGTGAAGACTTCGCGTTCGGCTGGGGTGGCCTTGATAAATTCCGTTGTCATTGCTCCTCCCTGAGAGCTCAGATTTGAATAAAGGCAATAGCTTTATGCAGTGCTCGCAACGAAGAACGGCAATCCCGAAGCTGTCAAAATACATGGGGCTCAAACGCGGCCAGGCAATGCATCTTCAGTTGTGCTTTGACGCATGTTTTTCTGGCAAGACCAGTTTCCCGCAGAACGAACCGGTCCTGACATGCCTCAATGGTCCTTGTTGAGCTTCTGTAAAGCTGCATGACAGGTTTTATGGAGGTCTTAACGCATATCAGAAAAAGCTAGTCAAGTTCACAAGTGTGTTGACGGTCGTCACGAAGAGGAGCATCCGGATCATATCTGTCTGACAACACTGCAGATAATGCAATCTGCCAATCGTTCAGGCAGACTCCAGTATCATGCGGAAAAGATCAATTCGGTGATCCCGGAAGTGGCCAATCAGACGGCTTTCGCAATCATCGGCCGCGATATGACGATCGCCATGGCAGCCGAATGCAGTCAGTTGTGGCTGAATGCGTTTGAGCCGATCCTCGTTTCACTCCGGTCGGATTATGCTCTAAAGCATATCGCGGAAAAGTGGGAACCGGTTTTCCGATACCAACATGCGTGAAAATAAAGAGATAGAGCGAGCGCGGTGCGTACGATTAGAGCGCGTTTCGATCTGATTGGATCAGATCGGCGCTCTAAATATTTGTTATAACGCGCATCTTTGTCCGAAAACCGTTTTACACTTTTCGGGATGCGCTCTAAATGCGCTCGTTCTAGTCTGATGCGCTTTTGTCCTCGGCCATGATGATGGTGACGGCCAGTTTCACCTGCCCGAGATGGCTTTGCATGGCAAGACGTGCCTGTTCCTCAGATCCGCTCTTGATGGCCTCGGCAATCTGGCGATGCTCGATGTTGGAAGCCTCACGACGACCGGCCATCAGATTGACAAGTTCAGACTGGCGCGAAAGTGCGACGCGGGCATCGGCCACGATTTTTGCAAACATGACATTGCCGGAAGCAGACGCAATCATGCTGTGAAACTCGGTGTCGAGCAGCACCCATTTATGCGGATCGGTCTGCTTGTCCATGCGATCACAGAGATCAATAAGCTTTGCCATCTGATCATCCGTGTGGCGGATTGCGGCCCAGCCCGCAGCTGGCACTTCGATGAAAGGACGGGCTTCAATAAGATCGCGGGCTGAATAGCCGTCATAGCTCAGTTCCGGTCCGGGGGCAGCTTTGAGCACATAAGTGCCGCTGCCGGTGCGTGTCTGGGTGAGGCCAAGTGTTTGCAATGAGCGCAAAGCCTCGCGCACGATGGGGCGGCTCACGCTGTATTTTGCGGCAAGTTGAGCTTCGGAGGGTAGGCGTGTTCCAACGATCAGCCGTCCGGTTGTAATTGCAGAGCGGATATCCTCGAATACGATTTCAGCCGCATTTTTCCGATTTACCGGCCTGCTATTGGCCAACCATTCTTTCACCACGCCAAACTCTCTCACTTCTATGCAACTTGTCTAACAGCTAGGCAATTTATGACAGTAGGGCAACAGTTGTTTCAGGCAACACGAATGTTTGACAAAGAAGTTAGGGCTACAGGGTGTGATAGCGTCCGTGATGATAAACGAGTGGTTCACCCTCGCTGGTGACAATCTTGAGCGTACGACCGATGACGATGGCGTGGGTATGACGCTCGATGATCTCTTCAACTTCGCAATCGATGGAAGCAAGCGCGCCTTTCAGTGCCAGCGCGCCGCTTTCAAGTGCATACCATTCCGCACCTTCATAGCGCGCCGCACCCTTCTCGCCATTCCGGCCTGCGAAACGGTCGGCCACGGCCTGCTGCTCACCCGAAAGAATGTTGAGACAGAAGCGGCGTTCGGCATTGAGTGTCGGCCAGACCGAGGCCTTCAGATTGATATTGACGATGATTGTCGGCGGTTCAACCGAAAGAGCGGTCGCAGATGTCACGGTTGCGCCGGTTTTCGCGTTTCCAGTTCCTGTGGTCAGGACACTGATGCCGGCAGCAAGCTGTCGCATCGCAGCTTTCAATTCATCCGCCGTGGCCGTACCGGGGATTAAATCGAGCGCTGCAGAGTTCAGTCTGTTGGGATGTGCCATCAATCATGCCAACCGGAAACCTTGGGAGCGCTTCCGGCCTTTTGTTTGGGGGATATAAATGTTGCGGCCGCATCGTATTCCTGGGGGAGGAGGGCGATGCGGCTACTGTCGTTATGTATGCTTTATTTCGGGCCGAGCAATATTGAGATGATCACGTAATGTCGAGCCCGTATATTCGGTGCGGAACAATCCGCGATCCTGAAGGATTGGCACGACTTTCTTATTAAAGTCTTCAAGACCGCCCGGGAAATAAGGTGGCATCACGTTGAAGCCATCAGCGGCTTTGCCCTCAAACCATTCCTGCATCCGGTCGGCAATCTGCTCAGGCGTGCCGAGCACGATGTGGTGGCCACGGCCAGCGGCAACGCGAAGCGCGAGATCACGGATGGTGAGGTTTTCACGGCGTGCCAGATCGCGCAGAAGCTCTGCACGGCTGCGAAGCTGATCGGAAATCGGCAGATCAGGCAGCGGACCGTCGAGATCGTAATCAGCAAGGCTATGGCCGATGCGTTCTTCAAGAAGCGGCATGGCGCTCTTGATGTCTGTCCAGCGGTTCAGCTCCTTGAGCTTCTCCGCAGCATCTTCAAAACTGTCGCCGATCACCGGCATGAAACCGGGCATCACTGCAACGCTGTCGGGGTTACGACCAGCCTTGACCACACGATCCTTCAGGCTTGCATAGAAGGCCTGTGCTTCGGCAAGGCTTTGCTGTGCCGTGAACACAATATCTGCAATACGCGCTGCGAGATCCTGACCCGGCCCGGACGAGCCTGCCTGAATGAGAACGGGATGGCCCTGCGGAGAACGCGGAATGTTGAGCGGACCCTGAACCGAATAATATTTGCCTGCATGATTGAGCACATGCACCTTGTTGGGATCGGCATAGACGCCGCTTTCCTTGTCTTTCGGAAAGGCATCGTCGTCCCAGCTATCCCAAAGACCGCGCACGACATCGACGAATTCCCCGGCAACCGCATAACGCTCGTCATGTTCAGGGTGGCTCTTCGAGAAATTGTTGGCCGTGCGGGCGTAAGAGGTGGTGACGATGTTCCACGCAGCCCGTCCGTGGCTCAAATGATCGATGGACGCGAATGCGCGTGCTGTATGATAGGGCTCGCCGTAAGTGGTTGAAGCGGTGGCAGCCAGCCCGATCTTGTCCGTGACCATGGCCAGTGCGGATAGCAGGGTCAGCGGTTCAAACCGCGCAACCATCGATGGATGCGCATCAACGCCGCTGGTCAGGCCGTCGGCCAGAAACACCATGTCGAACTTTGCGTCTTCCGCTTCTTTCGCCACGCGACGCAGCAGATCGAAATTTTCGCTGCCCGCTTCCGCATCCGGGTGCCGCCAGCCGGAAACATGGTGGCCTGCACCTTGCAGAAAAAGGCCGAGATGCATCTGTTTCTTGGTCATGTTTTTTACTCCGGGGATTGGTTGAGCGACGAGATGAGTGTCTGCAAGTCGTCCACCGTCGTCATGGATTGCACGAGGTCGGGTATGCCTGCAAAGCGCTGGTCATTCTTCGTTGCGTCTTTGAATTTATCGGTCGGGTCGCTGATGCTCGGCAGACCATCGACGCGTTGCGAAAGTTTGGATCCGTCGGTGAGCGTGACATCGATGACGACGAAGCGGGTTTTCGGATCGGGCGAGAGCCGCGGGGCGTTCTCGTCATGACGCCGTGTCACTTTGGCCGAAAGTTGCGCCAGATCAGCATCGACCGGACGCTCATCAAAGTGAGCAATTGCCAGTTTTCCGTCACGCAAAGCAGCCGCAAAAATATATTCGGGGCTGAACCGCGCATCGATACCCGTCACGGGCCTGGTCGTTACCAGTGCGGCATCACCACCAGGCGGAAAAGTAATCGAAACCGCTGAGATCTGATCGGGCTGCAAAGCTTTCTCATTGCGTAGCGCCAGAGCGCCAACGGCAACCGGATGGGCGGCGGTGCAACACGGGAAAGCTTTGAGTGTCAGGCCCGGCACGATGATCTGCCACGGCTCACCCCAGCCTTGCGTCACGCGCGATACATCGTCTGCACCAAAGGCGAAGGCTTTGAAAAAGCCGTTTGCATTGTCAATGAAATCAGGCGCACCAAGGAAACCGGCTTCCGCCAGTCGGGCAGCCGTGAGGCCAGCGCGCGCGGCAAACCCCGCATGAAGCGGTTTGGCATCAAAGCCAAATTGCAGACGAAGCCCAGCCGATTGCGTGGCGGCGAGGCCGAGCGCAATTGCAGTGGTTGATGCATCAAATTTCAGGAGATGCGCGATTGCTGCTGCAGCTCCTATTGTGCCGAGCGTTGCAGTTGCATGAAAGCCGGTTTCGTAATGCTTTGTGCCCATGGCAAGGCCGAGCCGGGCCATGGTTTCCAGTCCGACAATATAGGCCGAGATCAGAGCATCGGCCCTGATTTTTCGTTCAGCGGCAACCGACAGAAGGGCCGGAATGATGGCAATCGTCGGGTGTCCGCGCACGCTGCCATGCACATCGTCATAGTCGAGCACATGCGCCGCATGACCATTGATGAGTGCTGCCGTGAAAGGGTCAGCGGTCCCGCTTTGGCCAATCAGCACGACATTGCCACTGGCACCCAGAACCTTGCTGACGAGACGCGTGCTGCGATCATTCGCACCGCCAACTGCGCAAGCGAGAAAATCAACGATTGCTGTTCGGGCAATGGCGACTGCTTCTGCTGATGGCTTGGAACCAATGATGGCCCGGCTTAATGCCTCCGTCACATGATCGGTCATATCAGATCCCTTCACCGCCTTCATTGACGCGGCTTACATTGCCGCCTAAGCCGTTGACGAAGGCGCTTATGCGTGGGTTCGTTGACTTATAGAAAAGCTGCTCAGGCGTGCCTTGCTCGATGATGCGACCATTTTCGGTAAACACGATGGTATCGCTGATTTCTTCGGCAAAGCGCATTTCGTGGGTTACGAGGATGCTGGTCATACCTTCATTGACGAGATCACGAATGACCGACAGCACTTCACCGACGGTTTCCGGATCAAGTGCGGAGGTGACTTCATCAAACAGAACGAGTTCCGGACGCATGGCAAGGGCGCGGGCAATGGCGACGCGCTGTTGCTGACCGCCCGAAAGTTCGCCCGGATAGGCATCGGTCTTGTGCTCAAGACGCACTTTTTTTAGCAGTTCTTTCGCATGGCGTTCGGCTTCTGCCTTTGACGTTCGCAGGATTTTGACCGGCGCGATGGTGATGTTTTCCAGAACCGTTAAGTGCGGAAACAGGTTGAACTGCTGAAACACAATGCCGATGCGCTTGCGCAGGCTGATGCGCTCGGCTTCGTTTTTCAGCTCGTCAACGCGGGTCGAACCCACGGTGATCTTGCCCGATTGCGGGATCAGAAGGCCGTTGATGCAGCGCAGGATTGTAGATTTTCCCGACCCAGATGGACCGATGATCGAGACTGCATCACCCTTGTTGATCTTGAGGTCGATGCCCTTGAGCACTTCATTCTGCCCGAAAGACAGATGAACGTTCTCCAGTTCGACCAGTGTAGTTTTGGTGGTGTCGCTCATGTGAATTTCAGATCCTTGTCAGCGGGAGGAAAGCCGCTTTTCGAGCCGCTGCGTGAAGCGCGACACGGGATAGCAGAAGAGGAAGAACGCCATCAGCACGGTCAGATAGATGATGACGGTGAAGTCGTTGCGCTGGACTGCGGTGCTTGCATCGGTTGCCGAATGCAACAGCTCATGCACGCCCACGAGCGAGGCCAAAGCCGTGCCCATGGTGATGGAGGTATAGAGGTTCATCCAGGGCGGCAGCGAACGCTTCACGCATTGCGGCAGGATGATCCAGCGCAGTGATTGCAGGCGCGAAAAGCCGAGGCCCTGCGCTGCCTCCCATTGAGCAGTTGGGATCGACTGGATGGAACCGCGGGTGATTTCCGCGATATGCGCGCTCGCTGGAATGGCAAGGCCGACGACTGCTTTGATCCAGTCGGGGAAAGCAATGTAATTGCCGAAGATCACCAGTTCGAACGGGAAAATATAGGTCGCAGCAAAGATCAGCACGAGATGCGGCGCGTTGCGGAAAATTTGCACATAGGTCACAGCCGGCGCGCGAATGATCCTGTAAGGGGCCAGTTCCATGATGCCGAGCAGCACGCCCGCAAAGGTGCCGAGCGTGATCGCAAAAACGCTGATCAAAACATTCATGGCAAAGCCTTTGCCAAGATAGGGCAACCAGTCGAGCCAAATCCGGCCCAGCGACGGATCAAGATAGAACCAGAGTGCCGTGGCCAGAATGATGGTCGTGAATGTGAGGGTCGCAGGCGACAGCCAGATGCCAGGCTTTTGTTCGATAGCGATGTTCATTGGCCATATCCCGGAATTGCAAGTCGCTTTTCAAACCAGTAGCCAACGCGCGCGACGATGAGATTGATGATGCTGAAGAACAGAAGAATGACCAACATCAGCTCGACCACATTATCGCGCTGTGTCCAGATCAGGATCGAAGCATAGGTTATCTCGCCCACGGCAATGGCCGAGCCAACGGTCGTGAGCTTCACCAAGTTGACGAGATTGTTGACAATTGCCGGAAGTGCCGTGCGGATTGCCAGCGGCAGTTCGACATAGATCAAGACCTGAAACGAATTGAAACCGATGGCGCGTGCAGCCTCGATGGTCGTACCGGGAACAGCTTCAATGCCGCCACGCAGTGCTTCTGCGTGAAGGGCGGCAATATGCAGGCCGGTGACCGCCACCAGCCAGAAGAACGGCGTGAGTGGATTATTCTGCGCACCGCCGATTGCGTTGGAAATCAGCATATTGAGCACGAGAAAGCCGCACATCAGCTGAACGAGCGTAGGCGTATTGCGGGTGAGTTCGACATAGCCGCGTACCGGCACCGACAACCAGCGTTTGCCGGATGTCAGTGCACCTGCAAACAAAACGCCGAAAAACAGGCTCAGCGGGATAGTGATCGCGACAAGCTCAAGCGTCGTGACCATGCCATTGAGCCACATATCAAGCTCATAGCCACTATTGAGAAATTCATAATTGAGGCCGATTGCGCTGGTGAGCTCGATAAAGCGCGAAATCAGAGCTTCTTTCATTGAAATAATCCGATTGCGTTATGCAAACGCTTTGGAATTGCGGACGGATGAACCGTCCGCAAATGTCATGGTGACGTAGAAATGAGCGCTTTACTGTGCCTTGAGCTTGTTGTGCTCTTCTTCGAGATAGCTCAGGTTCGGCAGGCGGTTTGCCTTGGCGATCTCGATCATCTTGCCGGACGCGTGCAGATCACGGACGATCTTGTCGAGAGCGGCTTCCGTGTCGTTCTCGTCCTTTTTCAGCCAGATGACTGAATCCGAAGGGATGAGGTCGGTCGGGATCAGGATACCATAATCTTTCCACTCATCAGCACGGTCCTGAAGCATCAGGCCCAGTGTACCGCTGACATGAACCGAAACGTCGCAATTGCCACCCTTGAGTGCCAGCAGTGATTCCGGCTGGCTTGGCAGCGCCTTGACGTTCGCACCATATTCTTCGATCAGCGGCTGAGTGTAGTTAGACCCCTGTGAAACGCAGGCGATCTTGCCCTTGAGGTCTTTCCAGTCCTTGATGCCGCTGTCTTTGCGGCCAAGGGCTGCACCGCCCATACGGTCATAGGGTGTCTTCACATAGCCGAGCGACTTGGCGCGTTCTTCCGTGTACTGCATGTTGGCGATCAGGATATCGACCTTGCCCTGCTGAAGAAATTGCACGCGGTTTGGTGGTGTAACGGTTTGCGTTGCAAGTTCCACGCCGAGGCCCTTCGCCAGTTCATTGGCGATGTCGATGTTGATACCCTTCTGCTCTTGCGTCTTGGGATCAATATAGCCGAATGGCGCGCCTGACAGGATGACACCGACGGTCAGTTTGCCCTTGGCTTTGATGCGATCCAATGTTGCGTCTGCATGGGCCGCACCCGATGCTGCAAGGGCTATGAGAGAACCCGCAACAAGGGTCTTGGTGAGGTTTTTGACGCTGAGGATCATGGGGGAATTCCTTCGTTTAAGCTGGTGCGAATTTACAGGAAGGAGAACCCTGTTTACGACGAACGGAATTCCATTGCTGAAAAGAGAATTAGAATATCGTTCTAATAAATTTGAAAATTGGCATGAAATTCTGGCGAGCTGATTGAGCCGACGCTAAAAGAACCCTTGTCTGATCAGGTTTGTGCTGTATCAGACTCTATTCGGAAGTTCAGGCACGAATCCAACTATCCAGTTCTGGATAAATTGGTAAGGTCTGATCTGGAGAGCGTGCGGGTCCGGGTCGACGACAACCGCGCGGGATGAGGGACAACTACAGAAGAGTGACACTCATGTCTGATCGGTTTAATCGGCTGATACTGGCCTTTACGACTGCGTTCTGCCTTGCGACATCATTCGGATTATCCTCCGGGGCCAATGCCGCCGAAACCCGGCGCATCGAAACCACGCAGGATGCCGATTATTTCGGCTTCGATCTGAGAACCGAAAAGAATGTCTCGCTTGAGCAATGCAAAAGCATCTGCCTTGGTGATAATTCCTGTCTGGCCTTCACTTATAATCCCAAGGTCAAATGGTGCTTTCTGAAAGCCGATTTCAATAAGCTCAACGAGTCTGTCGGCTCCGTTGCCGGCAAGGTTGTGACGGAAGCAAAAGCCGCCAAGGGCAAAGATCTTGGTGCCGCACCTGCCATCTCGTTCTTCGCCACCAATCTGATTGACGAAGCCCGTCGTCTGAAGCGCGAAATCAATAGCCTTGAAAGCTCCGACAGTCTGCGCACTTTGCGAAATGAAGCAGGTGCAGCGGGCCTGAATGGCGATCCGCGCATGGCGATGGAAAAGTTCCGCTTGGCTGCCAGCATGTCGCCGGATGAAAGCGAAATCTGGACCGGATATGCACTTTCAGCGCTTGCCACTGAGCCTTCCAACGGTCAGGAACGTGCAAAGTTCCAGCGCGATGCGACGTCGGCTTCGTGGTTTGCCTATCAGGCTTCACGCACCAAAGAAGAGCGCGCGGAAGCGCTTGCCGTCATGGCGCAGGCACTCGAAAAGCGCGATGCATCGCGCCCGGCCTTGCAGGCCTATGAAGCGAGCCTTGATCTCGTTAACTCCGCATCGGTTCGTGCTGCCTATGAAGATCTGAAAGCCCGCAAAGGTTTCCGCATCGTCAACAACACGGTCGATAATGATAATGCCGCCCCGCGCATTTGCGCGCAGTTCTCGGAAGAACTGGTCAAGAGTGGTGTCGAATATTCAAGCTTCGTCAAGCTTGACAATGGCACGCCGCAGGCAGTTGAAGCCAAGGATCGTCAGATCTGTGTCGAGGGTCTGGAGCATGGCCGCAATTATACGGTGACGTTCCGTCAGGGCCTGCCGTCAGCTGTTGGCGAAGTGCTGCCAGCGCCGGTCAGCCTTTCGATCTATGTGCAGGATCGTGCGCCATCCGTGCGCTTTACCGGCGACAGCTTCGTGCTGCCTGCGAAAGCCCGTCGCGGCATTCCGCTGGTCAGCGTCAATCTCGATGCAGCGAAAGTCAAGCTTTATCGTGTCGGCGACCGTTCGCTGGCACAGCTCCTTTCCGGCTACCAGTTCCTGCGTCAGTTGGACAGCTACGACATCAGCACGGTTTCCGAACAGATGGGGTCGCCTGTCTGGGAAGGTGAGATCGAGGTTGCAGGCAATGAGCTGAACAAGGAAGCAACGACCAGTTTCCCGGTTGATGAAGCACTGCCGGAACGTAAACCCGGCGTCTATGTGCTGACCGCTGAACCGCTGGTCAAGAAGTCCGATGATGAATATGGCACCAAGGCAACGCAGTGGTTTGTTGTTTCCGACATCGGCCTTTCGACCTATACCGGACAGGACGGCATCAATGTGTTTGCCCGTTCGCTGGAAAGCGCAGAGCCGCTTAAAGGCGTGAAGCTGACGCTGCTTGCACGCAACAATGAAGTGCTGGGCGAAGCGACCACCGACAGCGATGGCCGTGCGACGTTTACGCCGGGACTGACACGCGGCACGGACGGCATGGTGCCAGCGGTGCTGATGGCAAGTCAGCATGATGAGGATTTCACATTCCTCGATATGGCGCGCGCTGGTTTTGATCTTTCCGATCGTGGTGTGACGGGCCGTGCAGTCCCGAAAGCACTTGATCTTTATGCATGGACCGAGCGCGGTATCTATCGCGCGGGCGAAGTTGTGCATGTGGGTGCGCTGGCGCGTGATGATAGTGCCAACGCAATTGAAGATCTGCCGCTCACCTTCATCTTCACGCGTCCCGATGGCGTGGAAGATCGCCGTCTCGTTTCCGACAGCAAACTGGCCGGTGGTCATGCCATCGACCTGACATTGCCAACCAACGCCATGCGCGGCACATGGTCTGTGTCGGTCTATACCGATCCCAAACAGCCAGCGATTGCAACGCAGATGTTTCTGGTTGAAGATTTTGTACCGGACCGGATCGAGTTCGATCTGACGTCTGACAAACCAGAAATTGCTGTGGGTGAAACCGCCAATATCACCGTGGATGGTCGTTTCCTCTATGGTGCGCCTGCTGCGGGTCTCGCTCTTGAAGGCGAAGTCACGCTTTCAACCAAACGCCAGTGGGACCGCTTTGCTGGCTATTATTTCGGCCTCACGGATGAGCAACAGGGTGAAGCCTCGCGCCTTCCGCTTGATGGTCTGTCGAAGGTCGATGACAACGGCAAGGCGAGTTTTCCGCTTGCTGTCGATGAGATGCCGTCGACGACACGTCTCGTCAATGCAGCCGTGACCGTTCGTATGCGCGAAACCGGCGGTCGTGCGGTTGAACGCACCATCAATGTTGCCGTGCAGCCGGAAACCGACATGATCGGCATTCGTCCGGATTTCTCCGGCGGGGAAGTTCCGCAGGGCGGAACCGCTAAGTTCAGTGTAATCGCATCTGATAGCAAGGGTGATCGCAAGGCGCTCGATGGCGCACAATGGTCGCTGGTCAAGATTGAGCGTAATTATCAGTGGTATCGCAGCGGCAACAGCTGGAACTACGAGCCGGTGACGTTCACCAAGGCTGTCTCCAACGGCAAGATCGACCTGAAAACCGATAGCGAAGCTGAAATCAGCCTGCCGGTTGATTGGGGTCGTTATCGTCTTGAAATCGAAACGGCTGATGCCTCGGGTCCGACCACAAGCTACGAATTCGACGCGGGCTGGTATGTGAGCTCCACTTCGACCGAAACACCGGACGGGCTGGAAATCGCGCTCGACAAGGAACATTATGCGGCGGGTGATACGGCTGAACTGAAAATATCCCCACGTTTTGCTGGTGAACTGCTCATCACCATTGGTGCAGAAAAGCTGCTCCAGACCATCACGGCCAGTGTGCCGGAAGGTGGCACGACCATCGATATTCCGGTTGGTGAGGATTGGGGTGCGGGCGCCTACGTTACGGCAACTTTGTTCCGTCCGGGTGAGGCGATTGAAAGCCGTATGCCTGCGCGTGCGATTGGTCTTAAATGGCTGAAGGTTGACCCTGCCGATAAGCAGCTTGCAGTCAAGCTGACCCCGCCTGAAAAGATCGCACCGCGTTCCACACTTTCCATCCCTGTTTCGGTTGAAAATGCGGGTGGCGAGCAGGCCTATGTCATGGTCGCGGCAGTCGATGTCGGTATTCTCAACCTGACCCGCTATCAGCCGCCGAACCCTGAAGACTGGTTCTTCGGCCAGCGTCAGCTGGGCCTTGAAATGCGCGATATGTATGGTCGCCTGATCGATGGTTCGCTCGGTGTCACCGGCAAGCTGCGCACAGGTGGCGACGGTGGCAATATGGCAGCCGAAGGCAGCCCGCCCACCGAAAAGCTGGTTGCGCTGTTCTCCGGTCCAGTTGAACTGGATAGCGACGGCAAGGCTACGATCACCTTCGACATACCGCAGTTCAACGGCACCGCGCGTGTCATGGCGGTTGCATGGACCAAGAAGGCTGTCGGTCACGCGGTTACAGATGTCATCATCCGCGATCCTGTGGTCATCACCGCTGGTCTGCCGCGCTTCATGGCCCCCGGGGATCAGGCCAATATCCGCTTCGATATTGCCAATACGGATGCACCGGACGGCGATTATCGTGTGAGCCTTGAGACCACCGATAATCTCGGTGTCGAAGTTGGCTCTTATCCTGAAAGCATTGCGCTTACAGGTGGCAAGCGGCAGTCAATCACCGTGCCGCTGAATGCAGTGGCGACAGGTGCCGGTGGTGTGACGATCCGGCTTTCCAACGATGCAGGCCTTAACGTTGAACAAGCCTTGGCATTGCCGGTGCGTCCGGTCGATCTGCCGGTCACGAGCCGTCATGTCGTCAATCTCGCGGCCAATGGCGGAAGCCTGAAAGTCGACGGCGGCCTTCTGTCGGAAAGCCTGCTTGATGGTGCTTTTGTCAGCGTTGGTGTGACGCGCAGCGCTGCATTTGATGTGCCAGCGCTTTTGATGGCGCTCGACCGCTATCCTTATGGCTGCACAGAGCAGACCACCAGCCGCGCGTTACCGCTGCTTTATTTGAGCGAAATGGCTGCAGGTACGGAAGCGGCAGCAGGTCTGGAAAGTCAGGAAGAGCTCAAGAAGCGCGTTCAGGACTCGATCTTCCGCGTGCTGAACAACCAGTCTTCAAGCGGTTCGTTTGGCCTCTGGTCGCCGGGATCGGGTGATCTCTGGATAGACGCTTATGTGACCGACTTCCTCACGCGTGCCCGTGAAAAGGGTTATGACGTTCCGCAGCAGGCGATGCTCTCCGCACTTGCCAATCTGCAGAACGCGCTCGGCTATACCACCGACGTCAAGGAACGCGGCAACGACATTGCCTATGCGCTCTATGTTCTCTCCCGCAACAAGAAGGCTTCTGTTGGCGATCTGCGTTACTTCGCCGATACCCAGCTCGAAAACTTCGCAAGCCCGATGGCCGTCGCCCAGCTCGGTGCAGCACTTGCTCTTTATGGAGATCAGCCGCGTTCGGAACGCGTGTTCAATGCGTCGCTCCAGCTTGCAACCAACCAGTCCAGCTACGACTATAATCGCTCCGATTATGGTTCGCCGCTGCGTGATGGTGCGGCCATGCTGGCGCTTGCTGCGGAAACCAAGCCTGCGCCGAAAGTGCTGCCGTCGCTGATTACGCTGGTCGAGTTCCAACGTGAGCGCGCGCGTTATCTGAGCACGCAGGATCAGGCATGGATGCTGCTTGCAGCACGTGGGCTTCAGGATGACAATGGTGTAATCAGCCTCGACATCAATGGCACCGCGCATGAAGGTGCGTTCTCCGAGCGTCTCAACGGCGCGACCCTTGAAGCGCAGCCTCTCGTCGTCACAAATACCGGCAAAGGCTCGGTCGATGCGGTCGTCACGGCTGTTGCTGCACCCGCTCAGTCACTGCCTGCGGGTGGTGAAGGTTTCAACATCGAGCGCACTTATTATACGCTTGATGGCGAACCGGCCAATGTCACCGGCGTCAATCAGAATGAGCGCTATGTGGTTGTTCTGAAAATCGATGATCTGCAGCAATGGCAGTCGCGTCTGCTTGTGACTGATCTCTTGCCAGCCGGTTTTGAGATCGATAATCCGGGCCTTGTTTCCAGTGCCGATCTTGGCAATTTCTCCTGGCTGACCAGCACACAGGCTGCGCATCTCGAATTCCGCAATGATCGTTTTGTGGCCGCTTTCGACCGCTCGGCAGGTGAGAAGCAGCCGATCACGCTGGCTTATGTGGTGCGTGCGGTGACGCCGGGTCTTTATACCCATCCGGCAGCAACGGTTGAGGACATGTATCGTCCGCAATTTGCAGCGCGCACGGCAACGGGCATGATGGAGGTGGCGGCACCGTAAGCCATGATCCCGAAAAGTGGGAACCGGTTTTCGGACAAGATCATGGTCAGAAAGATGAAAATAGCGATTGGCGGTGCCGCGTTTCTCGGCATCGCCGCTGTAGGAACGGTTGCTGGGCTTGACTGGCTCGACCGCGCTTATCCTCCGCCTTTGCCGGAACGGCTGACCATTTCCACCGAAGTCATGGATCGCGACGGCGCTTTGCTGCGTGCCTACGCAACGCCGGACGGCTATTGGCGTTTGAATACCCGCATCGAAGATGTCGATCCGAAATTCGTGAAAATGCTGATCGCCTATGAGGACAAGCGTTTTTACGATCATGGCGGCATTGATGGCTGGGCGCTGTTGCGCGCCGCTTATCAGCTTGCAGGGAGTGGTCGTATTGTTTCCGGCGGCTCCACACTGTCCATGCAGCTTGCCCGTCTGATCGAACCGCGCGAAAGCCGCAGCTTCGGCTCCAAGTTCCGACAGCTGGCGCGTGCAATCCAGATCGAACGGCGGTTAAGCAAGTCTGAAATTCTTGAACGCTATCTGACGCTTGCACCTTATGGCGGCAATCTGGAGGGCGTGCGGTCGGCATCACTTGTCTATTTTGGCAAGGAGCCGTTGCGCCTCACCACTTCGGAAGCAGCACTTCTTGTGGCTCTGCCGCAATTGCCTGAACGCCGCCGCCCGGATCGCGAGATGAAGAACGCGGTTGCCGCGCGGGATCGTGTGTTAACACGCATGGTAACCTCTGCAGTTTTCACTAGCGAGGAAGCCGAACGTGCATCGCGTGAGCGCATATCCGCTACGCGTCATCCGCTGCCCGCATTGGCTGCCCACTTTGCCGATCTCGTATTGAAACAGGCACCGACCGAGGCCCGGCATCACCTGACGCTTAAAAAATCGGTACAGGCGGGACTGGAAGCGGTGGCGCGCGAAGCTGCTGCCAAGCTTGGGCCAAAAGTCTCTGTGGCAATCGTGCTGGCCGACAGTCGCAACGGCAATATCTTAGGCGAAGTCGGCTCCGCTGATTATTTTGATGGCAAGCGGCAGGGCTGGATCGACATGACCCGCGCCGTGCGCTCGCCCGGTTCAACGTTAAAACCTTTCATCTATGGGCTGGCCTTCGAGCAGGGACTGATTGCGCAGGAAACCATCATCGAGGACCGCCCGCAGGATTTTGCAGGCTATCGTCCACGCAATTTTGATATGAGCTATCAGGGCGATGTCAGCATCCGTCAGGCGCTGCAAATGTCACTGAATGTTCCGACCATCAGCCTGCTTGATGCTGTCGGTCCTGCACGGCTCACGACGCGCATTCGTCAGGCGGCGGTTAATCTGCAATTGCCGAAAGGTGAAGCGCCGGGACTGGCTATCGGCCTTGGTGGCGCGGGCATCAGCCTGCGCGATCTGGTGCAGCTCTATACTGGCCTTGCCAATGGCGGGCGAGGGGCAGCCCTTCGTGACGGCACCGAAGGTTCAGAACCTGTCCAGCCATCGGCTCCTATTCTGAGCGAGCAGGCATCGTGGCAGATTGGCGATATTCTGGCCGGTGTCGTGCCGCCGCAAGGCGCGAAACGCCTCGGCCTCGCTTACAAGACCGGCACGTCCTATGGATATCGTGATGCATGGTCGGTCGGTTATGACGGGCGTTATGTGCTGGGTGTCTGGGTCGGGCGTGCCGATGGTGGCTCGGTGCCGGGCCTTGCCGGTTATGTTTCGGCAGCGCCCATCTTGTTTGAAGCCTTTGTGCGCTCAGGCGTTGTTTCCGTGCCGTTACCGCGTGCGCCTGCTGGCGCATTTCGCACGGCACGCGCTGATCTCCCGGTGACGCAGATACGTTTTTCATCGAGCAGCGATCCTCTGCCGGTTCTCAAAGCCACGATTGAGCCTGCGCCGCGCATCGTATTTCCGCCTGATGGCGCGCATGTCGAATTGAAAGCCCTGACCGATAATGCCTCGCCATTGGTGCTGAAATTACAGGGCGGACGCGCACCGTTTCGCTGGCTTGCCAATGGTAAACCGATTGCTGAACCCAATCGCCGCCGCACGGCCACTTGGCTGCCGGATGGCACCGGTTATTCGACGCTGACCGTCGTTGATGCGGGCGGACGCGCAGCCAGTGTGAAGGTTTTCATTGAGTGAGGCTCATAAATACAGTCCGCTCAATCGGGAGAATTGATATTTGGAGGTTTTAATGCGCTTTCGTCCTCTTTTGGCAGTTTTTGCTCTTTCTTTGCCAATGCTTTTGCAAATCGTCCCGACACAAGCGGCAGGCAATCAGGCGGAAGCTCCAGCAGGTGCCACGTCATGCGCTTTCAGTGCCTGGACCAACAATGACAAGGCCGCGATTGAGGTGCGCGAAGCGCCATCCACCGATGCCAAATTATTAGGGCAAATACCGACCGGCTCCAAAGTCGGAGAAGCGGAATATGCCTACAGCATCGGCTTTGACGTGCTCGAAGCCAAAGATGGCTGGCTGAAGATCGCCAATGCGAGCGACGCCTATAATGAAGAGAGCGACGACTATGTTCCGCGTGAGGTCTATAAGGGCGAAGGCTGGATCAAATCGGACGAAGCGAGAGTTGGCATTCAGTCGGCGCGGGGCTTTCTGATGCCCGATCCTCAGAGCGAGCGGCTCCTCGATATCGGCAGCGACTGGCTGACGGAAATGGGCCGGATCAACAATATTCTCGCCTGCAATGAGGACTGGGTTCTGTTGGATTATACGATGCTGCGCAAGCGTATGGCGGGCGAAGAACTTGTCGAACTTGCGAGTGATGAACGGCTCACCGGGCGTGCCTGGTTCAGAGGTCTGTGTTCAAATGCAGAAACAACCTGCGATATGAAATCGGTCGATCAGTAATTTCAGGTATTTGGTATGAATTTGAAACACTCCGCTCCGCGTCTTTCCGTTCCGGTTGTTTTCTGCACTTTGTCCGCTTGCTGATCAGACCCGCTCGGGCACCGTCGATCAGAGTGTGCGGCTTTGGGTATTTGTGTATGGCTTGCGCCGTGGCATGGAAGTTTGCCACAACCGACGCTATGTTCGGCGGTAATTGCAATCATGGAGAATTCCATTGAAGATTTTCATTTTCGGCAGTGTGAACGTGGATGTCAGCGCCAGAATGGCAGCACTGCCGCGTCCCGGCCAGACTGTCAATGCGTCTGGCTATGGTATCGGCCTTGGTGGCAAGGGTGCCAATCAGGCGGTTGCGGTCGCCAAGCTTGGCGGCGACATTCGCTTCGTCGGTGCCGTTGGCAACGATGCCTTTGGCGAACTGGCCTTGAAGCAGATGCAGGAATTTGGCCTCAATACCGGAAGCGTGCGCGTGATTGACGGTGTCGATACCGGCATAGCGATCATTCAGGTTGAAGAAGCCGGGCAGAATACGATTGCTGTTTGTGCGGGCGCCAATGCAAATTGGGCGGCATCCGATATCGACGGCTATGCGTCTGATATTGCAAAGGCCAAAATCACGCTATTGCAACGCGAAGTTCCACATGAAGCCAATCTGGCCGTGGCAAAGGCTGTAAAAGCTGCAGGCGGCACTGTGTTGCTCGATCCAGCACCTGTGGGTGATGCAAGCCAAATGGCTGACCTGATTTCATTGAGCGAAATCATTTCGCCCAATGAAACGGAAGCTGCGGAAATCACAGGCATTGAGCCGACCGATCTTACGTCGGCAGAAGCTGCGGCGCGCAAGCTTCTCGAACGCGGTCCGAAGATCGTGATCGTCAAGCTTGGCGGGCGCGGCTCATTGCTTGTCACTGCCGACGAGGTCAAGCACTTTGAACCGTTCAAGGTGAAGGTGGTCGATACGGTTGCTGCTGGCGATAGTTTCAATGGCGGCTTTGCCGTTGCTTATTCGCAAGGTCAGTCGCTGCATGATTGCGTGCGCTTTGCGTCGGCTTCCGGTGCAATTGCTGTCACTCGTGTGGGTGCCGGATCGGCTGCGCCAACGGCTCAGGAAGTGGCGCAACTTTTGGGCAAAAACTAGAGCGGATCAATATTGAAAAGCCGCGCTGGTTCTGCCAGCGCGGCTTTTTGCTTATGATCCGTTCGCAAGTCTTTTCCCAAAACCGGGTCCCGTTTTTGGGAGACAGATTTTACAGCGTTGCGAGACGTTCGGTCAGCAGACTGAAAAAGCCGTCAGCATCCACATCCTTGATGAAGAGCGCGTTCTTCGGACGGTCGGTCACTTCCCACCAGTCGACGACTGTTTCGCCGACCGTCAGTTCCGAATTGATCTCGATTTCTACATTGCACTCGCGGCCCGAATAGAGCTCCGGCTTGATGAGATAGGCGATGACGTTCGGATCGTGCAGCGGGCCGCCATCGGTGCCGTACTTGGCTTCGTCATAGCGCTCGAAGAATTCGAGCCATGCCGCAACCACTTCGCCGACATGCGTGCCGATGCCGCGAATGGCGGCGATGCGCTTTTCGGTGGTGAGCACCTTGTGTGTCACATCGAGCGGCATCATGGTGATCTTGATGCCGGATTTGAACACGACCGCAGCGGCATGCGGATCGACATAGATGTTGAATTCCGCCGACGGCGTGATGTTGCCGCCCTCGAAATAGCCGCCACCCATCAGCACGATTTCCTTGACGCGCTCAGCAATCTTCGGCTCGCGGATCAGTGCGGATGCGATGTTGGTCAGAGGTCCGAGCGGGCAAAGCGTGACGGTGCCCGGCTCCTCTTTCATCAGCGTTTCGATGATGAAATCGACGCCGTGCTGCGCCTGCAGCGGCATGGTCGGCTTGGGCAGGTCGTAACCGTCGAGACCGGTCTTGCCGTGGACGTTTTCAGCCGTCACAAGCGGGCGCACCAGAGGACGGATGGAGCCTGCAAAAACCTTGGTTTCCGGCTTTTTAGCCACTTCACAGATTGTGCGGGCGTTGATTTCGGTGCGCGCCAGTGGGCCGTTGCCTGCCACTGCGGTGATGCCGAGAATGTTGAGTTCCGGGCTTGCCAAGGCCAGAAGAATGGCGACTGCATCGTCCTGACCGGGATCGGTATCGATAATGATTTTACGGGCCATGATGGTTTCCTGATGAGGGGATTTAGAGAGCGTTGCGCGCGGCACTGACCGTCTGATCGACAAGCGCGTCGAAGGAGATTTTCGCCGGGCGGCGCATATAGGTGACGATGTCGTCGGCCAGCAGCGGCTTCGACCATCGTTCGGCGATGATGGCGGACCCGCGCTGTATGGCGATCATGCTCAGAATCTGCGCGGCATTGCAGTCGACGTCGTGGCCAATGCCGCAGACGATTTCGAGCGTGCGGTCGAAATCGCCTTCGCCGAACCACAGTGCAATCACTTGCGCGGCTGCATTCGGATAGACATGAATCCAGTTATATTCGGCATATTCCGCATCGCATTTCGCCCATGCGTCCTGCCAGTTGTCGGCTGAACGGCAGGCATCGAGCGCGAAGGCCAGAACTGCACCATATTCGGTGTCGGTTGAGAAAAGCGCTGCTGTCGAGACGAGCAATTCGCGCGTGTCGCTGACCGCAAAGGCGCGTGCCGCCATGACAGCATTGAAGACTTCGCCCAAAATACCGTTTCCGGCATGGGAGATTTCCGCGTCCATCCAGGCGAGGCGGGCAGCTTCGCGGGCACGCCCCGGCACGACCATGCCGCAGATTGTGCCGCGCATCTGTGCGCCGATCCATTCGTCGAACGGATTGTCGGACGTGCCGGTTTCGGGCGTGGTGAGGCCGCGCCGCATATTGGTAAGCGCGATTGCCTCTGCCGACCAGCCAAGCGGGATCAGCGAGGTCCAGCGCTCGGCAATGTCGGCGCTGGTCACGGCAGAACCCTTGTCGCCAAAGGCTTCGAGAAATGCGATCTCGAAGGTGATGTCGTCATTATAGGTGTTGGGCTCGCGCACATAATCGCGGATCGGTCCGAAGACCTCGGCGATGTTTTCTGCCGTATAACCTTCGAGCGCCGTACCAGCCGCAGCGCCCACGAGCTGCGCCATCCAGGCGGCTGCGGTGCGGTCGCGGAAATCATCGGACTGGACGGCATAGAGCACATCGTCAGGCCATTGAACGGCGGCGTCGAATTCGTCCCACGATCCGTAACGCACCGTCTTTTGTGACGGATGGTCCGGATCGGGCCGTGCAGCGCGCATCAGGACACGCAGGCGCATGTCGATGCGATACAGCGTTTCAAAGTCACCTTTTCCTAGTGCAGCCAGCCCGTCGCGAAGAAGCTCCTCATAGGGCGCAAGAACGAAGCCCTTGTTTTCCAGCGATTGCAGCGCACCGGCCATCAGGCATTCAGGTGCTGCCGATCCCGGCACGTTGCTTTTCCAGAACATGGCCATGAGATCGTCCTGCGCCTTCATGACAGCGCTTGCATCCCAAGTCTGTTCTTCCGCCGTGCGCACCACCGGCTTCGTGTCGCGCAGCAGATCGCGGGTCAATTCCCAAGCTTTCATTTCATTCTCATTTTTATGCATTTCAGGAGTTTTTCAATTGCTTTGCGCGCCGTTGACGGCGCGCCGCGTGGATCGTCAGCACGACGACCGGGACGAGATAAGGGATCATCTGCATCAGTTCGAACGGCAGGCCGAGGCTCTGAAGCGTGATGGCGAAAGATTCAGCCGCCGCAAGAACCAGGCTTGCCACAAGCGTGCCCCATGCGGTTCCCTGTCCCATGACTTCCGCCGCAATGGCGATGAAACCGCGACCCGCAGTCATGTTCTGGGCGAACCAGGTGACATAGCCGAGCGACAGATAGGCACCGGCTGCACCGCCGAAGAGACCGGACAGGACAAGCGCCATCATCTGTACCCGGCCCGTATGGATACCGGCGGCACGCGCCGATTTCGGATCAACGCCGGTGGCGCGCAGATGCAGGCCGAAGCGCGTGCGCATCATCAGGAGGCTGACCGCCGGGACGGCGAGAAGGGCGGCAAAGGTCAATATGTGGATATTGCCGATGAAAGGCACGGGAAGGCTTGGCAGAGCGCCGCTTTTCAACGCGCCCGACATGCCTTTGTCGCCCGTAGCAAGAAAAAGCCCGAGCGTCGTTGCTGCCGCAGCGGCGATGTTGAGTGCAATGCCGGTCATGATGAGATCAGTGCCAAGCCGATTGACCGAAAGCGACATCAGCCAGCCGAGAGCTGCACCTGTGATGAGCGCTGCCAGCAGGCCGACAGCCGGGCTGCCGGTGGCCGCACTGGCCAGAACGGCAATGAGCGCTGCCGACAGCATCATGCCTTCCATACCGATATTGAGGACGCCTGCGCGGTCGGAAATCATCACGCCGAGTGCCGCCAGCAACAATGGTGTTGCCACGCGCAGGATGGTGCCGATGAAGGATGGATCGAGAATTTGTGCGAGAACCATGCTCATGGTTGTACTCCGGCCTGCACTACCGCTTGTTCTCCTTCGCGATTGCGAAGGTTGCGGATCAGCCGCAATACGGTCGGATGATTGTGAATGACGCTTGCCGTCGCGCCCACCATGATGGCGGCGGTCACAAGCCCCACCACTTCGGTCGGGATGTTCATGTTGCGGGCCAGAAGATCGCCGCCAATCTGCACGAAGCCAAGGAAAAGTGCGGACGGAATAAGCAGGAACGGATTTTCGCGCGCCAGAATGGCGACGACAAGGCCGGTCCAGCCATAGCCGGGCAGATCGAGCCAGGCAAAGCGGGCATGAAGGCCGAGCACTTCCAGCGCACCGGCCATGCCCGCCACCAGTCCGCCGACAATCTGGGCACGCATGATGATGCCCTTGAGCGGCAGGCCAAGATGATTGGCAAAGCCCGGACTGGAGCCTGCGATACGGATATTGAGGCCCGAGCGCGTCCAGTAAAGCCAGATGCCGCCAGCGATACAGGCCAGAATGGCAATGATCGAACCGCTGTTGAGACGTGTACCGGCGAGCAGACGGTCAAGCTTGGCATCCGGCGGAATCTTGAGCGACATCATCCCGCCCGCAGCCGGGTCGCGGATGACATAGTTGAGGACGAACAGGCCGAGAAACAGGAAGGCATAGTTCAGGACGAGCGACGTCACCATTTCCGATGCGCCGAAACGCAGTCGCAGCGCTGCCGGGATGGTGCAGGCGAAACTGCCCGCAACCGCGCCGCAGAGGATCGCGACCGGCAGCGAGAACCAGCCAAGCGACGGCAGCAGAACAGCACCCGCCACAGCGCCAAGTGCGCCGAGGAAGAAGCCGCTTTCCGCGCCGAGATTGAACAGGCCGGAGCGGAACATGATGGTGATCGCAAGGCCGGTCAGCATGATGGGCGTTGCCGCTTCCACCACATTGCCCATATGGCGAATGCTGCCGAATGGTCCGAGGAAAAACGTCTTGAGAACCCCGACGGGATTGTCCTGCATCAGCGCCAGCGGCACCAGAAGCACCGCCATGATGACGGCGATGACAAGCACGGTCAGGAAGAATGGAATGAGATAGGAGATAAATCTGCGCATTACGCTGCAACTCTCTGCCTGAGCATGATCTTGGCCGTAAACCGCTTTACACTTTTCGGGATCATGCTCGTGTCCCCAGCATATAAGGTCCAAGGACAGCCGGTGTGATGTCTGGTCCGTTTTCCAGAACGGCGACGATGCGTCCGTTGAAGAGAACGACGATGCGGTCGCTCAGGCGCAGCAATTCATCGAGATCGGCGCTGACGAGCAGCACGGCGCAGCCGCCCTGCGCCACTTCGTCGATGCGGCGGTGCAGGAATGCTGCCGCCGAAACGTCGATGCCGCGTGTTGGCTGGTCGGCGATCAGGAATTTCGGATTGGTGGCAAGTTCGCGCGCGGCGATGAGCTTTTGTGCATTGCCGCCGGAAAGGGAATCGAGCCGTTCGGTGATTGCGCCTGCGCGCACCGAATATTGCTTGATCATTCCGCTGACACGGGCCTTGATCGCATTCCAGCGCAGGAACGGCCCCCAGAAAATCTGCTTGTCGGCGGTAATCGATCCCGCGCTTGATCCAGTTCCGGCGATCGCGTTTTCGGCGAGAGACAGGCCGGGTGCGCCACCTTGCGAAAAGCGGTCGGCTGGCAGATAGCCAAGACCTTGTCTGCGCCAGCTTGCCGTGTCGGCGCGCAGCATATCCTCACCGTTGAGGCTGACTGTGCCGTCGGCTGCTTCGGCAAGGCCGGAAAGCACCGATACGAGGCCGCGTTGGCCGCTGCCATCGACACCGGCGACGCCGACGATCTCGCCTGCACCGACGGTCAGGTTCACATCCTTGATGCGGTCTGCCGGGTCGGCTGCTTTTGTCGTGACATTCTTCATGTCGAGAACGGCTTTCATTGCGCCATGCTTGTGGGCGCGCTCCGGAATGTCGACCGCATGGCCCATCACCATCTGCATGATGGCATCGTCCGGCACGTCGGCAAGCTTTTCCGTGCCCGCAACCGCGCCCGCACGCAGCACGGTTACGCTTTCGGCCAGCTCGCGCACTTCGTTCAACTTGTGGGAAATGAAGAGGATGGTAATGCCTTCGTCGCGCAGCGCCTTCAGCTTGCGCATCAGCTCCTCGATCTCCGGCGGAGAGAGAACAGCGGTCGGCTCGTCGAGGATCAGGAGCCTCGTGCGGCGCGCCAGCGCTTTCAGGATTTCAACCTTCTGCTGGGCGGCGACGGAAAGCGCGCCCGTGATCGCTTCGGGGTCAGCGTGCAGATCATATTGCTGCATCAGCGCTTCGACCATTTTGCGCGCGCTCACACGGTCGATCAGCCCTGCCTTCACCGGCTCATGGCCGAGAATGATGTTTTCGGTAACCGTCAGGGTCGGCACGAGCGAGAAATGCTGGTGCACCATGCCAATGCCCTTGGCCGCGGCATCTTCCGGCGACCAGGACGCAATGTGCTGTCCATCGACGATGATTTCGCCTGCCGTGGCATTTTCGATGCCGAACAGGATTTTCATGAGCGTGGATTTGCCCGCACCGTTCTCGCCGCAAATGGCGTGGATGGAGCCTGCGCGGATCGAAAAAGACACGTCGCGAAGCGCTTGCGTGCCGTTCGGATAGACCTTGCTCACATCGCGGAAGGCGACGATTGGGCGGAAGGCGACGATAGCATCGCCGCCTTCAATATTTTCAGCTGGATTTTCCACGATCAGGGACGAACCTTGTTGCGGATCGCGTTAAGATCCTCGGTGCTCATGCCGAATGCGGTCGGAACCGTGATCTTGCCTTCGGAAATCTCGTCGGAAGCCTTCTTGATGGCATCCTTCATTTCCTGCGTGGCCATGGAAGCCATGTTGCCGTCCTGTACGATGCCGACAGCGCCTTCCTTGAGGCCGAGCGCTTCAGCCTTGCCGAACGGCAGGTCGCCTGCCTTGAAGCGTTCATAGGCTTGCAGAAGGCTGACATCGACATTCTTCAGAACGGAGCTGACAACCTGCTTGGCGATAGCCGGATCGCTGTCCTTGAAGATCGCTTCCTGATCGGAATCGACGCCCAGAACATATTTGCCGGTTTCCTTGGCAGCGGAAAGCTGGCCGAGGCCGGTCTGCGAGGCGACGACGAAGCCGAGCGACACGCCCGAACGATACTGCGCGAGGCCGAGTTCCTTGCCCTTTGCGGCATCCATGAAGGAACCGGCATAGGAAATCGCGATCTTGGCATCAGGCATGACCGACTGCGCACCGGCAATGTAGCCGACGAGGAAGTCGTTGATGACCGGAATGTCCATGCCGCCGAGGAAGCCGAGATTCTTGCCGGTATCGCCGAGCTTGCCTTCCTTCAGGAGTGAAGCCGCCAGCATGCCGCCAAGATAGGAACCTTCGTTCTGCTTGTACTGGATGGAATAGACATTGTCGTAGCCGCCTTCTTCGTAAGGCACGCTCGCATCATAGAGGATATATTTCTTGTCCGGATATTGCTGGGCGACCGAGCCAACGGTTTCGGACATCTGGTAGGTGCCGCCGATGATCAGGTCCCAGTCCTGCTCGGACGCATCGAGGAATACCGGTTCCCATTTGGTCGGATCGTCGCCAATTTCGAGAATCTTGGTCTCTACATCATCGCCATACTTGTCCTTAATCATCTTCATGCCCTTGGCAGCGCTGTCGAAGAACGACTTGTCGCCGAGCGCGCCATTGATGATGAGCAGGATCTTGTCCTGAGCCTGTGCCGCCGTGGTGGCAAACGTGCCCATCGCCGTCGATGCGGCGAGAGCGAGAGCAAGATGAAACATTCCCCGTCTGGTGAACTTGAACACAACAGAACTCCATTTTTACATCAATAAAGAGATGGAATTTCTGTTTCGGGCTTTTCGCCCTTGTTTACAGATCCCCC
The DNA here is from genome assembly GCF_002252505.1 of Brucella grignonensis. Taxonomy (GTDB): domain Bacteria; phylum Pseudomonadota; class Alphaproteobacteria; order Rhizobiales; family Rhizobiaceae; genus Brucella; species Brucella grignonensis. The sequence goes on from NZ_NNRL01000151.1 coordinate 236,632, forward strand.
ACACTTGCCCGATCAAACGACGGCGCTAGGTGCAAGTCAATCTCCAATTTCGGGGGCTATTGTGGACAAGGTAAGGGTATTGCGCAGAAACCTGTTAAAGCTTTCGATTATTTCATAAGCGCCTGGTTTGGGTGGCGCAGAGTGGGATCGAAAGGGTTGAGTTTCTCGGTAATAATGGCGGCTTCCTTGCGCAGAAGTTCGGTGATCGTATGCTGACGTTTTTCTGTTAATCGTGATGCCAGCGTGCCGATACTGAGTGCTGCGACCGCTTCGCCACTGCGATTGAGCACTGGAACACCCAGTCCCGACATGCCGTCGATCATGTTGAAATTATAGGTGGCGGCACCCGTGCGGCGCACATCCTCGATCATGATACGCAAATCCACTTCATCGACAGTGGCCTTGTCGAGAATGCGCGGCATGTTGAAACGGATGATCGCCTCGCGCTCTTCTTCCGGCAGGAAGGAGAGGATGGCGAGGCTGCCCTGACCGATACCGAGTGGCACCTTGCCGCCAATATCGCCGGTAAAGGAGCGGATCGGAAACGGGCCTTCCACACGGTCGAGGCACACCGCATCGAAATTGCTGCGCACCAGCAAGAAAACGGTATCGTTGAATGTCGTTGAAAGCCGCAGAAGGGACGGACGTGCGAGGCTTAGAATGCCATCGCGCTGACGGGCCCGGGCGGCCATAGCGAAAAAGTCCAGCGACAGGCGATAGGCTTTCTTGTCGGGAAGCTGCTCGACAAGATCCTCGGCAATCAGCGTCTTCAGCAGGCGATGGGTCGATGGCTGGCTGAGTTCGAGGTCCCGCGCCAGATCGATCAGCCGCACGCCATCCTCGGTGCTGGATGCCAGACCTTTCAAAATATGGATTGCCTTCACCAGACTTGAGTTAAGTGCGGCGCCGGATTTCGGATTATCAGATATATCATCCATAGGATTGCTTCCAAATTCTGTATTTTGAAAGAAGTATATAATTTTTTCCAGATTTGGAAATTATAATTTGCATTCCTGCGGGATTTTCCGCCAACTGGAGCCGTCGCCAATGGGAAGGTCCGGCAAGGTATTGCAACCAATGCTGTAAGCGGGTCGGCGGTTTTAACTTGACGCAATGGGGAACGCTGCGGCTGCGTTAGCGGCTGGATGGTCATGCGTTCAAAAGACCCAAGGTCCGGTCAGCGCAGAAAATGCGCGATCAAGCCGCTCCCGCCAGCCAGCCCGATGAAGAGGCGACGTGAGACAATATCACGGCGTTTCTGCTCCCCGTCATTCAGGAGGAGATTGGGCCGAGAGGGAGATGCAATGAGCTTTTTGACCCTTTCCGGAATTTCCCGCCACTATGGCAAGTTCGCGGCCGTGGACAATTTCAACCTGGCGATTGAAAAGGGCGAGTTCATTTCGCTTCTCGGTCCTTCCGGCTGCGGCAAGACCACGACCTTGCAGATGATCGCCGGGCTGGTGACGCCGACGGCAGGTTCCATCACGCTAGACGGGCGCGAGATCACGCGCCTTGCTCCGGCCAAGCGCGAACTGGGCGTCGTGTTCCAGAGCTATGCACTCTTCCCGCATATGACGGTCACGCAGAATGTGAGCTTCGGTCTCGAAATGCGCAGTATTCCAAAGGCAGAGCGCGAAAAGCACGTTCGCGACGTGCTGGAACTTGTGCATCTCAGCGCACTTGCCGATCGTTATCCGCGTGAAATGTCGGGCGGTCAGCGCCAGCGTGTGGCCATTGCCCGTGCGCTGGTCATCAATCCGCCGGTCTTGCTGCTCGATGAGCCGCTGTCCAATCTCGATGCGCAGCTCCGTGAAGAAATGCAGTTCGAGCTGCGTCGCATCCAGCGTACTGTCGGCATTACCACCATCATGGTGACGCATGATCAGGCCGAAGCGCTTTCGATCAGCGATCGCATCGTGGTTATGGAAAAGGGCGTCATCACGCAGGTCGATGCGCCCTACAAGCTCTATGAGCATCCGCACAACCACTTCATTTCCAACTTCGTCGGCAAGTCGAACTTTCTCAAGGCACGCGCCGAAGGCGATATGATCGCGCTGGCCGAAACGGCAATCCGCTTCCCTGCAAATGGCAGACAGGTTTCCGGCGAGCTTTCCGTCTTCATCCGTCCTGAAAAGGTGCAGCTCGTTGCGGCGGGTGAGGGGCATGTCGCCGGTGAAGTGACGACGCGCTACTTCATGGGTGCGCAGTGGCTGCTCGGCGTAACAACACCTGCGGGCCAGCTTTCGGTGGCACTGCCCAATCTTGGCAATCCGCCGCCATCGGAAGGCACATCGGTCGGCCTCAGCTGGAACCATGAGGATTGCCGTATCCTCACCGCAGGGGTGAACTGAACATGTCGGTCGTCACCTCACAGGATACATCCTCCGCACCCAAAGGGCAGCGCGATCTGACGCCGCTTTTTCTGGTCGGGCCGTCGACGCTTCTGTTCTTCGCGCTGGTGCTGCTGCCGCTCGGTCTCACTGTGCTGCTTTCATTCAACAGCTACAGCTATGACAAGGGCATCGAGAACGTCTACACGCTTGCCAATTATACGCAGGTTCTCAAAGACCCCTATTACCTCTCGATCTTCTGGCGCACGCTCAAGCTGGCACTGATCACAACCGTTGTCACGGTGCTGATCGGTGTGCCCGAGGCCTATATTCTTTCCAATATGCGCAAGCCATGGCGTTCGATCTTCCTGCTGGTCATCATCGGCCCACTTTTGGTTTCGGTCGTGGTTCGCACATTCGGCTGGAGCATGTTGCTGGGCCGCAATGGCCTCGTGAACAGCGCGCTCGACATGGTGGGCCTGCCGACGACGCAAATCCTCTACAGCGAAACAGCCATCGTCATCGGTCTGGTGCATATCATGCTGCCATTCATGGTGATCCCGGTCTGGACCGTGCTGCAAAAGCTCGATCCGACAGTCGAGGCCGCAGCGCTGACGCTCGGCGCATCGCGCCTGACAGCACTTCGCCGTGTGGTGTTTCCGCAGGCAGTGCTTGGCATCCTGTCGGGCAGCCTCATCGTGTTTGCGCTTTCGGCCAGCTCCTTTGCCATTCCGGGCCTGCTCGGCGGGCGTCGTCTCAAGATGGCGGCAACGGTTGTCTATGACGAGTTCCTGATCGAGCTGAACTGGCCGCTGGGTGCTGCCATCGCCATCATCGTTCTGGTCGCCAATCTCGTGATCATGATTGCCTATAATCGCATGCTCGAAGGGCAAGCGAGAAAGAAGCTGGGGTAACCGCCATGACAAAGAACGGTCCTTTCGCTCTTTTCTTCCACACGCTGATCGTCATCTTCATGCTGGCGCCGATGGTTGTGGTGTGTCTGGTGGCCTTCACGCCGGAAAACACGCTGACAATGCCGTGGAACGGCCTTTCACTGCGCTGGTTCGCTGCCGTGTTTGCGCACAACGACTTCATGACTTCGTTCTATAACAGCGTGCAGCTCGCCTTCTTCTCGGCATCCATTTCGACGCTCCTGGCCGTGCCATCGGGGCTCGCGATTGCTCAGTATAATTTCCGTGGTCGCGATGCGCTGAACGCGCTTTTCCTGTCGCCGCTCATCATCCCGCATCTGGTGTTGGGTGTGGCGTTCCTGCGTCTGTTCTCGCTGATGGGCTTTACCGGCTCCTTCGTCTGGCTGGTTGCGGCACATTCGATTGTCGTCACGCCCTATGCGCTGCGCCTTATCCTTGCTTCGCTTGGCAGCATGGATCGCAATGCGGAAAATGCGGCGCGCACACTCGGCGCAGGCGAATGGACCGTGTTCCGCCGCGTCACCTTGCCATTGCTTGTGCCGGGTCTGTCGGGCGGCTGGCTACTTGCCTTCATCAATTCGTTCGATGAACTCACCATGTCGATCTTCGTCACCTCGCCGTCCACAGTCACGCTGCCGGTCCGTATGTATATGTATGCCAGCGAATCCATCGACCCGATGATGGCAGCGGTTTCGGCCCTGATGATCCTCGTTGCCACCGTGACCATGATTATCATCGATCGCATGTTCGGCCTCGACCGGCTGCTGGTGGGCAAGGGTTGAGCAGGCAGACCATGACGATCCCGGTTTCCCCTTCGGCGGCTCAGTTCCGCAGACGGTATCGGCTGACTGAGCAGCCGATCAGCTTCTCGCTTGACGGCGTTTCCTTTGAGGGACGCCGTGGCGACACGGTGCTGACTGCCATTCTCTCCGTGCAGGGAAAGCTGCGTCATACCGAATTTACCGGCGAACCGCGTGCGGGCTTCTGCCTGATCGGCGCGTGTCAGGATTGCCACGTCATGACGGCTAAGGGCCACAAGCTTCGTGCCTGCACCACGCTTCTGGAAGACGGCATGGCCTTTGTGACGGAGCCCGCGATATGAGTGCGGTTCCCAATCCGGTTATTGTGGGCGCTGGTCCTGCGGGCATTCGCGCCGCCGAAACGCTGGTCAAGGCGGGTCTCAAGCCTATCGTGCTCGATGAAGGTTTTCGTTCCGGTGGTCAGATCTATCGTCGCCCGCCGCTCGATGACGGACGCAGCTATCGCAGCCGTTACGGGTCGGAAGCGCATAAGGCCGAAGCGCTGCACAAAACCTTTGACGCGTTGCGTAGCGTAATTGACTATCGTCCGGAAACGCTGGTCTGGAATATCACGCGCGGTGAAGGTGATCGTCTCGATCTCCTGACCAAAGGTGTGCATAGCCAGCTGCCTTACAGCCATCTCATTCTGGCGACGGGTGCGACTGATCGGGTTCTGCCGTTCAAAGGCTGGACCAAGCCCGGCGTCTATACGCTTGGTGCATCACAGACCGCACTCAAGGCGCAGGGCTGCACAATCGGCGAACGCGTGGTGTTCATGGGTTCGGGGCCGCTGCTTTATCTGGTCGCCTGGCAATATCATCATGCCGGTGCGAAGGTTGCAGCCGTGCTCGACACAGCGCCCTTCGCTTCAAAGTTTCATCTGGCACATCTCGCGCTTTATGCACCGCGCATTGTCGCTCTCGGCGCCTATTATGGCCTGCGTCTCAAGCTTGGTGGCGTGCCGATCCATCATAATGTGCGACCAAGTGAAGTTCTGGGCGAAGGCCATGTCGAAGCCATTCGCTATCGCACGGGCAAGCGTGTTCGCGAGGTTGAATGCGATGCGCTGGCCTATGGTTTTGCGCTGCGTCCCGAAACCCAGCTTGCTGATCTCGCCGGTTGCGAATTCCGCTTTGAAGAACGTGACCGTGCATGGCTTCCCGCTGCCGACACGCTCGGCCGTTCAAGCCGCGAAGGTGTTTACGTGGCGGGTGATGGCGCGGGCATCGCGGGTGCGGATGCTGCTGAAATTCGTGGGTCATTGGCCGCGATGGCCTTGCTGCGCGATAGGAGTCTGCCGTTTGACGAAGGTACGGAACGCGGCCTTCTCGCAAAGCTCGATCATATCTATCGCGAGCGCCTGATCGTCGAAAAAGCTTTCCCGTTCCCGCGCGACTGGTTCGATACAATCGCAGGCGATGTCACGCTTTGCCGTTGCGAAGAAATCGCGGTGCGTGATGCCAAGGCGGTTATCGGCAAGGGTGATGTGCACGAGATCAACCGGCTAAAAGCGCTTACCCGTGTGGGGATGGGGCGTTGTCAGGGGCGCATGTGTACCGCTGCCGCCGCAGAACTTCTGGCGTCGATGCAGGACAAGGCGCCCGAAGAAGCGGGCCGCATCCGCGCCCAGGCACCGGTCAAGCCGATCCCGCTTGGCTTTGGCGCAAAGCCTGAGCAGGAGGTGTCGCCATGACAAAGCATCTTCAGGCTGATGTGGTCATTATTGGAGGCGGGATTGTTGGCGGTTCGGCGGCGCTTTTCATGCGTCAGGCCGGGTTGTCGGTCATTCTGCTCGACAAGGGCTTTTGCGGGGCGCAGGCAAGCGGCGTGAATTACGGTGGCGTTCGCAGGCAGGGTCGGGCGCCGGAACAGCTGCCGCTCGCACAGCGTTCGCACGCATTGTGGGCGCGTCTGCCGGAACTTATCGGCATCGATGGCGAATATATCCGCAGCGGCCATTTGAAGCTTGCCCGCACGGAAGCGCATTTTGCGAAGCTTGAAGCCTATGCGGCTACAGTGCAGCCGCTTGGGCTCGATGTCGAGTTGATCGGCGGCAATGCCGTGCGAGAGCGTTTCCCATGGCTTCCGGGCAACGTCGCGGGCGCTTCGCTTTGCGCGGAAGATGGCCACGCTAATCCGCGTCTGGTCGCGCCTGCCTTTGCCCGCGCCGCACTGGTAGCTGGGGCCACGGTGCTGGAAAACACCCCGGTCATCGAAGCGCGTGAAACCGGCGATGGTTTTGCCATTCTGGCGGGAAACGGCATCGAAATGCGCTCACGTCTCCTGTTCAATTGCGCCGGTGCATGGTCGGATCAGTTTGCGGCTTCATTTGGCGAGCCGGTGCCGCTCCAGCGCATCTATCCGTCGATGGTTGTAACCGAGCCAATGCCGTTTCGCCTGCCGATGAGCCTTGGCGAAGAGGGTGGCGGCTTCTACGGCCGTCAGGTCACGCGCGGCAATTATGTCATGGGTGGCGGACGCGGCACGCCGCTTGAGAACCCGGATTTTTCGCGGCCTTCGGTCAATGCGGCTTCATCGGTGATGCTGCGCGCCATCGAACTTTTCCCGCATCTGAAAAACGCCCAGGTTATCCGTTTCTGGTCTGGCACTGAATCGGAAATGCCGGACGACAATCCGGTGATCGGGCCAAGCAGCCGGGTCAAAAATCTCTTTCACGCCTTCGGATTTTGCGGCGCCGGTTTTCAGACCGGCCCGGCTGTGGGCGCCGTTCTTTGCGATCTCGCCGTTAAAGGCGAGACGGAAACACCGATCGATGCATTCCGCATCGACCGGTTCGATAAAAACTCAAACCACAAAGGGGAGTAGCATGAAAACTCAATTCACTAACGAGGCCATCATCAAGTCCGCCCTGTTGGCGCTCGGCCTGTCGGTCGCCTTTGCTTCCGCCGCATCGGCTGAAACCAAGACGCTCTATATCGGCATGAATGGCGGCAATATGGAGAAGGCCTATACCGAGCACGTTCTGCCGGAATTCGAAAAGGCCAATGACGTGAAGGTCGTTGTCGTGCCGGGCACTTCGGCGGATATTCTCGCCAAGGCAACCGCGCAGAAAGACAACCCGCAGATGCATGTCATGTTGCTCGACGATGGCGTCATGGTGCGCGCGATTAGTTCCGGCCTGTGCCAGAAGATTTCGGATGATCCGGTTCTGGCTGACATTCAGCCTGCCGCGCGTCTCAAGGACGACATGGCCATCGGCATCGATATGGGCATGACCGGCATTGCCTATAACAAGAAGCTTTTCGACGAAAAGGGCTGGGCAGCACCGACCTCGTGGATGGACTTTGCCGACGAAAAATATGCGAACGCCGTCGTGTTCCAGTCGGCTTCCGCTTCGACTTTCGGCCTCCATGCCTTCCTGATGTTCAACCGCATTCAGGGCGGTGATGAAAAGAACCTCGAGCCGGGCTTCGAAAAATTCCCGGACACAATCGGCAAGAACGTTCTGGAATACATTCCATCATCGGCCAAGATTTCGGAAATGGTGCAGACCGGCGAGGCAGCGATCTTCCCGCTGACACCGACGGGCGTCAACAACCTGAAAGCAAAGGGTATTCCCGTTGAATATGCACAGCCGAAGGAAGGTTCCGTTATTCTGGCCGTGACCGAATGCGTGCTTGCAGGCAATAACGAACCGGAACTGAGCCAGAAGCTTGCTCACTATCTGCTTTCCGCCGATGCACAGAGCAAGGCGCTCGACCATGGCAACCTCATTCCGTCGAACCAGAAGGCAAAGGCCGGTACGCCCGATGCGCAGGCCAAGCTCGACGCTTTCAACGGTTACATGAAAACAGCCAATACGCTCGATTGGGATGCCGTCAATGAAGGTCGCCAGCAGCTCAACAGCCGCTGGAACCGCACCATCGAAAAGTAAGACCGGCGATACGGTTTGAAAAAGCCCGCCTCGGGAAACCGAGGCGGGCTTTTTGTTATGCTGCGACTTTTGCTCTCTGTTTTCTCGCAGATTGCCAGACCAGTGGCACAAGGATGAGCGCAACAGTCGGGAAGATCAGCCAGTTGATCGTCTCCCAGCCGGATGAATGCAGCAGCGAACCGGCAAAGAAGGATGCGCAGGCGACCGTGCCGAAGACGAGAAAGTCGTTTGCACCCTGCGCCTTGCCACGTTCTTCTGGCGTATGGCATTCGGCAACCATGGCGGTCGCACCAATAAAGCCAAAATTCCAGCCAATGCCAAGAAGAATCAGTGAAATCCAGAAATGGGTCAGGTCGAGGCCGGACAAAGCGACGATTGCTGACAGCGCAATGATCAGGAGGCCGACAGCGGTGACACGCTCTTTCCCGAAACGGGTGATGAGCACACCGGTAAAGAAGCTTGGTCCGAACATGGCCAGCACATGCCACTGAATGCCTAGCGCTGCGTGGCTAACGGAGTGGCCATGGCCAACCATCGCAATTGGGGCTGCGGTCATCACAAATGTCATCAGGCCATAGGAGACAACGCCGGAAGCCACCGCCAACATATAACGGGGGTTGAGCAATATTTCTTTCAGCGGACGTCCATTGCTCCCGACGTCGGCGGATTTTGCGGTCTTAGGTGAGCGCAAAAGCATCAATACCGGGATTGCCATCAGGGCGAGAGCCGCCTGGCTGAGAAAGCTGCCCGCATAGGGCGTATTGGGCAGGGCATCACGCGTCCAGATGACAAGCTGCGGACCAATGATAGCTGCAATCAGCCCGCCGACCATAACCCAGGAAATGGCGCGCGCCCTGAGCGGTCCTGATGCCGCATCGGTCGCAGCAAAGCGATAGCTCTGCACGTAAGCGGCATAAAAGCCTGCCAGGAACGTGCCGATGCAGAAGACGATAAAGGAAGACGAGAAAATGCCGAAAGCGGCTACCAGACCGGCCGACATGCCAAAACAAGCGCCTAGCAGATAGCCATTACGACGTCCGAAGGACCGCATGATGAAAGCCGCAGGCAGGGTTCCAAGGGCCAATCCGAGATTGAAAAGGCTGACGGGCAGAGTGACCAGCGCCGGATCGGAAGAAAGTTGCTGGCCGACCAGGCCGCCCAGTGAAATAATGATGGGCGGACTTGCCGCGCCCAGTGCCTGTGCTGCGGTCAGCACGAAAATATTGCGTCTGGCGATTGTCTGGTCGGTCATGTCCGCATTTCTTCAAAGTTGCCTTGATAATCGTGCCAGGTGCCGGTTTAGCCGACCGGCACCTGGAAATGTGTGCAAATCACCGCCATCACCTGACGCGCTATATCACTTTCAACGCGATACCAGATGGTCTGCCCGTCGCGGCGCCCGGCGATGATGCCATCACGTCGCAACAATGCCAGATGTTGAGAGACAGTGGAGGCACGCAAGCCGATCAGTTCGGCAAGCTGTCCCACCGATTTCTCACCACCATGCAACCGGCAGAGGATCATGAGCCGGTGGTTGTTGGCGATTGTTTTGAGGAATTCACTTGCCTCGTCGGCCGCGAGGCGGGTTTTTACGCCGAGGTCTATTGGGTGGCTTTTGTTCATACCTTCATAGCTACGAAAATTTGAATATTTAGTCAATATTGCTCAAAAAATTGACTATCAAGAAATTTAATTCCGATTTCCAGTTCAAATAGCGAGGGGCGGTGAAAGCGCTTCTGTCTATGGCAATGATATTGTAGCCTTCGCGCATTACTGCTTTTGGGGCTGGAGTTATCGTGCGCATAGCTGTGTTGAGTGTTGTTTTTGGAGTCCTGTTTTCGGGGCAGGCCGTTGCAGAGGATGATTGGAAAGCCGTCGAAGTCATTAAACCCTACGCGATCAGTGGTCGTACCGGTCCAGAACTTTATGAATCCATCGGCGAGCGTGGCCCTAAAGCGGGCAAATCCCGCGTGATCGCGCACACGACCTTTGTGCTGACCTGGGACCGCAAGTTCGACAATTCCAATAATGGTTGCACAATTGTTTCGGCCAGGCCCAAGCTGAAAATCACCTATACGCTGCCGAAGCCTTCACAGAAGCTTACCTCACCAGCAAAAGAAAACTGGGAACGGTTCTATAATGGCATCTACAAGCACGAGCTTGTTCATGGTGACACGGCCAAGGACATGACGCGCGAAATCGTCCGCACGACGGTCGGGCTTTCGATACCCAATGATCCGAAGTGCCAGAAAATGCGTCGGGAGCTGATCAATCGCATCACCGATCTGGTCAATGTCCAGCGCCAGCAAGGTCGTGACTTCGATCGGGTCGAAATGGGATCAGGAGGCAATGTCGAGCAGCTAATTCTAGCTCTCGTAAATGGCGGATAACTCATGCCAGAATTGTGGCCAGAATTGCGGCCAGAATTGCGATATGTCATCCGATATGAGCTTTTCGGGTTGGGCTTGTTCGGCGCGTAGCGCTTTCACTGCTGCGACCACGTTGACGAGAGCAGGTAGTACTTCATCTCATTTGCGGGTTTTCAGGCCGCAATCGGGATGAACCCAGAGTTTTCCGTCGGAAAGCTGTTTGCAGGTGGAAATTTGCATCTTATCAGTGCCACATAAAGAAATGTTTATATGGCTACGGAAGGTTCATAGCACTAATTCTGATTGGTCTAAAGTAGGAGGTGGATAACTGGAAGATTAGATGGAGAACTAAAGAAAAATCCAATAACAACATATAATTAGGGTAATATACGTCGCCTTTGTAAGGATGTGCAATCTCAATTGATATGGCTCTGTGAGGGGACTCGTGTTAACGGTGCAACAATTGAGCTGGTTATGCGGCCGGATATCTGAGTTAGATATCTGATTTCACTGATTAAAAAGAGTTAGGTTTAGCCGAATCCTCAACTGCGATTATTCGCATTTTCGCCTTGAGGGAGCAGGATATGTTCGTATGAGTTTCAGATATCCATGGCGGAGACTGGCTTTATTGCCGCGTATCGGTAAGCAGATCATACTGCTGCTTAGTGACTGCCTGTTGTTGTTGCTCAGCGCCTATCTCGCCTTTGTCATGCGACTTGGTTTTGTTTTTGTCCCGACGCAGACGCAGATTTTCCTGATCGCTATTGCCCCCGCTCTTGCGATCCCTGTCTTTATTCGTTTTGGTCTTTATCGGGCAATTATTCGTTATCTGGCTGAGCGGGCTATCTGGCCGATCTTTCAGGCTACAGCCATTGCAGCGCTCTTCTGGGTGGCGCTGGTTTTCCTTATGGAATCATATGGCGGGGCTGGTTTGCCGCGTTCTGTTCCGCTTCTCTACTGGCTTTTAAGTACGGTGCTCATTTCGGCGAGCCGTTTTGGTGCAAAATGGCTGCTGCGGAGTGCTGAAGCCAGCAGGGCTTATACAAGCACTGCTCTTATTATTGGTGTAGGCGAACCCGGCCGTCAGCTGGCAACCGCACTCAGAAGCCATAGCGATACGCATGTCATTGGCTTCGTTGATCCCACGGGTCAGCTCAGCGGCATGGATATCATTGGTCTCCGGGTTTATGACATTGAACGCATCCCGAGTCTGATCGAAAATTTCGGAATTCGTCAGGTCGTTATATCCGAACCGGAAATCGATCAGAAACAACGACAGGAACTTGCGCGTCTGCTCGGGCGCCTTCCAGTTAGCACCCGCATTCTGCCGCCTATTGCCGATCTGACGGCTGGCAAATATCTTGTCAGTGCTCTGCGCAATATCGAAATCGACGATCTGCTTGGTCGTTCGCCAGTGCCGCCTGATGTCGATCTTCTGCGCGAGGTTGTTGAAGGGCGACGCATTATGGTTACGGGCGCTGGCGGGTCGATTGGCAGCCAGCTCTGCCGGACGATTGCGCAGTGGAACCCAAGCTGCATCGTGCTGTTTGAATCGAGCGAATTTGCACTTTATCAGATTGAGCGAGAATTGCGGCAGATCGCGCAATGCGATGTCGTTCCGGTGCTTGGCACGGTGGCCAATCAGCAATGTGTTGAAAAAGCTATCCGTGCCCACACTGTTGATACTGTCTATCATTGCGCGGCTTATAAGCATGTGCCGCTTGTCGAACAGAACCCGCTTGTCGGTATCCATAACAACGTGTTCGGTACGCTGAACGTGGCTGCCGCAGCGTTTGAGACTGATGTCGAACGCATGGTGCTGATATCGTCCGACAAGGCCGTGAGACCAACAAATGTCATGGGCGCTACCAAGCGTTGGGCGGAGTTGGTCGTTTATTATTATGGCACGCTGGCCGAAAAGGCAGGCCATCATAAGTCATTCTATTCGGTACGCTTCGGTAATGTTCTGGGTTCCAACGGTTCGGTGGTTCCGCTTTTCCGCGAACAGATCGCCAATGGTGGGCCGGTGACGCTCACACATGAAGACATGACGCGTTATTTCATGTCGATCAAGGAAGCGGCTGAGCTGATCATACAGTCAGGTGCGATTGCCAAATCCGGTGATACGGTGCTTCTTGAGATGGGCGATCCGGTCAAGGTGCGTGATCTGGCTGAGAACATGATCCTGCTCGCCGGGCTGACAGTGCGAAACGCAGACAACCCCGATGGGGATATTGCGATTGAGGTGACGGGTATTCGCGAAGGTGAGAAGATGTATGAAGAACTTTTCTACGATCCTTCTCATGCACAAACGACGCGCCACCCTAAGATCATGCGTGCACCAAAGGGCCAGAAGGTAGCTGTGGATGTCTCTAAAAGCCTTGATACTCTTCGGGCTGCGATGGAGACCGAAGATGTCAACGCGGTCCGCACGGTTCTGTTTGGCGTCATAACTTTCTGAAGCGGCCACGAAAATCGAGCAGCAGCAATAACACAGCCACAATAGCAACCAGTAGAAATACGATCTGCGAAAGCGTATGGTCGAAAACCATAATCGCAGCGGCGCATGCAATCAGAATGATATTGAGCAATGCGACGTGACTTACCACCTTTGATACGCTCCATCCGGCTCGTTTGGCAACCTGATAGGCGTGTTTTGAATGCGCCTTCAGAATGTTCTCACCTGCCAGACCACGTAAGATGATCGTCGTTCCGGTATCAAGCACGTAATAAAGCGGCAAAACAACTGCGACTGCTATATGCGTCTCTCGCGCTAGAAGCAGAAGAGCGGTTCCGGCAATAAGTCCCAGTGGGAAGCTACCGGAATCGCCGAGAAAAATGCTTGCGGGCGGGCGGTTGTAAAACGCAAATCCCAGAAGTCCGCCTGCCGTGATTGCGGCAATTGTGCCGCTTTCTACACCAACAAGCTGAAATGTTGCCAGCAGCGCAATACCTGCCAATGGTACGCCGATGCCTGCAACGGTCATGCAATCCAAACCATCCATGAAATTTGTGACATTGATTGCGGCCACCAGCGCGATGATGATCAGCGCGGTCTCAATCCAGTGGGGTAAAAGTTCAGGCAATAGTCGGAATTCGGGGCCAAGCCCATAAGCGACGAGACAGGCGGCCACGAATTGCGAGCCAAAGCGTGTCGTAACAGAAAGCTCGAAACGATCATCCAGTCCACCAATAATCCAAAGCAATAAGGAGGCGCCGCTGAGACTGAGGACCAGATCAATAGTCAGCCCGAGATCTGTGCCGAACATTAAAAGCGAGACAATAATTGAAGGTATGAGAGCAAGACCGCCGATCTGCCGCGCGGCGACGCTATGGTTGGAGCGCGCATTAAATTTGGCCGCAAGAAAGCTTGCTGGCAGAAGCGCGGATAAAACATAAAGGCCGACGCCGCAAAGAATGGCGCTTGCAAGAAAGGAAATCAGCAGCAAGATCATTGCAACAACCAATTAAAAATGACTCTGTCACCGGATTACCAGCTTTGGATGCGAAGGCAAATCCCTGTGCTTGGTTGATTTGAGCCGCTTGGCATGCTCTGTGGAGTTTCTTTATCCCCAGCCCTTGTAAAGCTTGCCAGAATTCGTCAATAGGCGATTGCACTTGACGCGGGGAGCGGCTATAAGCCCGCGCAATCGATCATTTCGATCTGATTTGTTGGGGCGTAGCCAAGCGGTAAGGCACCGGTTTTTGGTACCGGCATTCCCTGGTTCGAATCCAGGCGCCCCAGCCATTTCCCCAGCTCATTTTATAAGCACCACATATTATTGTTGTCTGTTTTATGTGTTGCAAAATTGCTTCTGCTACAGCTTCAAAATTTCAACTCTTGTTAGCATCAGCTCCGAAATCGTTGAAATAATTTGTAAATAATATATTGAGTGATTCACTCAACTTTTAGCCAGCAAGTCCCAATAGGCAAGCCAGCGATCATGCAACGCCTATTCCGGGGATATTATGCTGGGGACTCCAATTTTCCGAAACACGATCAACGATCGCTGGTTGAAAGCTCTTTCCGCTTCTGTTGCGCTTTTGGCTGCGATGCCAGTTCATGCACAGACTGCGCCTGAAAAGAATGCTGTAAAGCAGAGCCAGAACACCGAGGGCGAAAGCGCTGAAGTGATACGGCTGCAGACAATCACACTTTCTGCGGAACGCGTGGCCAAAAACCTGCTTGATGTTCCAATGTCCATCAGTGTGATTGATCGTGACACGCTCGACCGCCATCAGGTGCGCGATATTCAGGATATGGTTCGTTATGAGCCGGGCGTAAGCGTTGATCGTCAGACATCGCTCACCAATCCTTTTGGGCAGCTCAACAGTTTCAATATTCGCGGTGTTGGCGGCAACCGTGTGCAAATTCTGGTCGATGGTGCTCGTGTTCAGGAACGGATCACCGATGGTAGCCGTGATTTTGTTGACCCGTTCAATATGAAGTCGGTCGAGATCACGCGTGGACCAAACTCCGTTCTATGGGGCGCCGACGCATTGGGCGGTGTCGTGTTTTTCAGGACGCTTGATGCCGACGATCTTCTGGATGGTACCAAGCCATGGGCGGTCGAAACCAAGTTCAGCTATGACAGCTTCGACAAATCGTTCCGCAAACAGATCACCGGTGCGGCCGAAGCCGGAGACTTTAAGGTTCTCGGCAGTTTCGGGCATATGAGCTCGTCCGAGCCGGATATGCGTAAGGCACGAGCCGATGGCGGGAGCTGGGGTTGTCCACGTGAGTCTATCTGGCCTTGCAACAAAGCATTTCCGATGGATACCGACGCTTATAACGGCTTGATGAAACTGCAGTGGAATCCATCTGCCGATCATGAATTCAAGCTGACGGGCGAGTGGTTTGAGCGGAATACCGATGTGGATCAGAAATATGATTCCGGTGCTGCCAATCCGCTTTATGCAAGCCGACCTGCCTATTACAGTTTTTATTATGAAAACGAGAACTGGGATCGTTCGCTGAAAATGCAGCGCGCTCGCTTTGCTTTGGATCACCGCTGGACCGTCGGCGCGTCCTGGCTGGATGAGGTGAAGTGGAACATTTCCTATTCACCGCAGAAGCGCGATACGACCAGCACTCAGATCCGCAATTACTCGCTTCTGGCAACGCCGCGACGTGAAAAGCGCATTCAGATCCGCAATTATAGCGAGGATTTTCTACAGGCTGACGTTCAGCTGACATCGTCATTTGATCTTGGTCAGACCAGCCATAAAGTCAGCTATGGTTTTGCGGGCGATATCACCAAGAGCAATTATGCTGGTGATAATATCACCACCAATCTCAACACGGGTGTAACCACAGTTACGCCGCGGCAGGGTTTCAATTTCCCGAAAGTCGATACAATTCGTGCGGACTTTTATGTTCAGGACGAGATCAAGCTGCTGGATGAACGTTTGACGCTGACACCTGGCTTGCGACTGGCAACCTATTCCCTCGATCCGACCAAGGATGATGGCTATGTTTCGCTTGATGGGTTTGAGCCGGAGAAGATGGATGAAACCCGTCTGATCAAGCGTCTCGGTGCAATTTATAAGCTCGACGACACCTATTCGGTATTCGCCTCCTATGGCGAGGGCTTTAAAATGCCAACGGCTCAGCAGCTCTTTGTTTCGTCCACCTCTATCGGCGCAACGAGCATGGTTGAGGTCATTCCAAACCCGAACCTGAAGCCGGAATTTGTGCGTAGCTATGAAGCTGGTCTGCGTGGCGAATTTAATCGAGGCTATTTCAGCGCGTCCACATTCTATTCGGACTACAAGGACTTTATCCGTGGCTTGCAGCGCGTTCCGGGGGAAGCAGATAAATACACCTCCGATAACGTGGAAAGTGTGAAGGTCTGGGGTATCGAGTTCGGGGGCGAATACGAGGTCTACAACAACGTTTTCGCCAATGCGGCACTTTCTTATATGCGTGGCGATCAGCGCGTGGACGCCGGATCTGAGAAGACGCCGTTTGATGGTGCGTCGCCACTCACAACCGTTCTCGGCCTGCGTTACATCATTCCAGACTGGAACCTTGAAACCGAGTTTGTTGGAACTTTTGCATCCGGTGTGAAGCGCCGTGCCGACGAAGATGCCTTCAAACCGTCGAGCTACACGGTGTTTGATGCCTATGCGAAATGGTCTCCAACCAAGCATATTGATGTGAATTTCGGCGTCGAGAACATCTTCGACAAGCGCTATTTCCCAAATACGCTGACAGGTTATGCCAATTCGCCGGAGTCGTCCTCGGTGGCCAATGTCAATCCGCTTGAGATGCAGGTTGCGCCAGGCCGCACCTTCAAGGTTGGCGCCACGATGCGTTTCTGATCGCCATTGATGATCAACATGCCGGGGCACGTTTAAAACTGCTCCGGCTTTCTCATGTCAGTATCGGTTGATTATGCTCACTGTGCTTAAACAATTTTGGCAGCTGCTCAAATATTGCAATTCCGGCGAGGGGAAAATCCTCGGCTGGCTGCTTCTGGCTTTGATATTCGCTCTGGAACTGGTTGGTATCTATACCGGTCTCTGGCTCATCAAATGGACCGCAGATTTTTATAATGCTCTTGAGCAACGCAACGTTTCAGATGCCATCAATCAAATCGGGGTTTTCTGGCTCATCGTCCTGATCAATACGTGTCTTGGCCTTAGTGGGGAATATCTTCAGGGTACATTGAAAATCCGCTGGCGTGAGAAGCTTACGGAGACCGTTATTTCTGCTTGGATGGCGAATAAAGCCTATTGGCATCTGGCGGTCCGCAAAGATGGACAGAAGCCTGATAATCCGGATCAGCGTATCGCCGAGGATTGCGAGCTATTTGTTAAGCACATATTGACGGAAGGTATGGGGCTTATCACCACAATAATAGCCCTGTTTTCTTATGTTGCCGTGCTGTGGGGACTCTCAACTTATGTGCTGAGCTTTAGTGTCTTCGGCATAGATATCGCCATTCCACGTTACATGCTCTGGGCAGCCTTTCTCTATGTTTTCATTTCATCATTTATGACGCATTTCTTTGGACGGCGCCTGAAAGCAACATTCGTTGAGCAACAGAAGAAAGAAGCAGACTTTCGCTTTGCTATGGCGCATGTGCGGCAGCATGCTGGCGACATTGCCGTGATGAATGGCGAAAGCCGTGAGAAGCAGATTCTGGCAGATAAATTTTCTGCTGTCCGTGAGAACTGGCTCCGATTGGTCTTCCGTCAGGTGCAGCTCGGCGTGTTCACATTTCCCTATCGTCACAGCATTTTCCGAATTCCAACCTTTCTTGGATTGCCGGCATATTTCGCAGGCACGGTAACATTTGGTGGGCTGATGCAGCTCGGGCAGGCCTTCTCGCATGTTTCCACCAACCTCTCGTGGTTCATATTCAACTACAAAACATTGGCTGAGCTCGTATCGGCAGTCTTCCGACTGTCTGGATTCTTAAACGCGATTCAAACTGTTGGTGGTGAGGGACAGTTATCCGTTGCACAGCCTGCACATTCATCGCTCCAGTTACGGGATGTCGCATTGAAGACGCCAGATGGACAGGATCTGCTAAAAATTTCGGATCTCGATATCCAACCCGGTAAAACTGTCTGGTTGCGAGGTCGTTCGGGGTTGGGAAAGACGACATTGCTTCGGCTTATTGCCGGCGCGTGGAATTTTGCGAGCGGCACGCTCCACCGCCCTGACGCGACAATGCTTGTGCTCTCACAAAAGCCCTATATGCCGAATGCACCTCTCCACGATGCCGTAGCCTATCCGCTTTTTGCTGAGAAGTTTGATCAGGCCGAAATTGCGACAGCCTTGGAAAAGGTCGGGTTGTCGAACCTGTCACTTCCCGCAGCATCTACGCAGCAGATTGCGCCGGGAACGCTATCTGGCGGCGAGATGCAAAGGCTTGCCCTTGCTCGCGCCTTGTTAATGAAGCCAGACTGGCTCTTTCTCGATGAGGCGACGAGTGCGCTGGATAAGCCTTCTGAAGCCGAGGTGCTCGATCTCCTGCGACGTGAGCTTCCCAATTCAACCATCGTTATTCTGGCTCACCGGGAGCCGGGCAATCTTTCAATCGACAGCGTGATCGATCTTGAAGCGTTTGGCGCGGCCCAAACGCGCAAGCAAGCACCTATCCCACAAACTGTATGAGGAAATTATGAGCGAACAACCGATCCGCGTGAAACTTTTGGCCGATGCGGCTGATGTTCTAAAGACGCTGCCCTCAATGGGCAAGCTTATGATCAACTCCAAAAGTGGCGGCGCGACACATGAGCGTATCGGTGTCGTGGAGCAGGTTGAGGTTCGTGACGGCTGGATTTATTTCTCAGGTAGCGAGCATCATTCGCGCATCGATCTTTCGGCAATTGCCTCGCTGATTGCTGATCGTAGCAGTGTGATGCAGGAGAAGGTCTATCCCCGTATCGATCTTCTTGCTGAAGATGAGAGTGTGGTCGGCAGCGTGATCGGCTTTGATGGTGCGGAGCCGTTCGATCAGGCTCTGAACGGCTTTGCGTTCTCGGCTCTTCCACCCAAAGACAAAGATCGCGGTGCCGGCGAAGCGCTGGAAGTCGGTGATGATGAACCCGGTTTGAAGCCTTTTGCGGCAGCTCAGCGCAATAAGGCAGAGGTGCGCATTGCGCTCGATTTGCCAGCCTTCAAGCAGGAATGGTCGGGCGAAATGCCGACAGTGCGTCCGTCTCGAGGCTTTATCAATGTGATGAAACCGGACTTTCATCTGCATCTCAAAGCGGGTCACGTCGCTTCGTGGCATGAGATAGAAGAAGGGGATGAGTATCGCTTTTACGCTCTCAACGAGACAGGTCAGCAAACCGGTCTCGTTGTGTCGGGGAAAAAGGATGCGTTTCGATGAGCTCGGAGCGTTTAGCATTGCAAGCCGGACAATGGGTTGATCCAAAATCGGCGGAAGTTCGCACGCATCAATCGGTCATGCATGAAATGGCCAAGAAGCGCGTGGTCCTCTTGGGCGAACAGCATGATCGGCACGATATTCATCGCTGGCAGTTGAATGTTTCTGCGTCTCTTCTTGCCCTTCGCGATGAGCTTGCCGTTGGCTTTGAGATGTTTCCAAGAAGAATTCAGCCAGTGCTTGATGAATGGGTGGCAGGCAAACTTGAGGCCGAGCAGTTTCTGGAGAAGGCTGAATGGGGCAAGGTCTGGGGCTTTGATGCAAATCTTTACTGGCCGCTTTTCCACTTCTGTCGCGAGTTTAACGTCAAGATGCTGGCGCTTAATTGTCGCCGCGATCTCGTGACCCGTGTGGGCAAAGAAGGCTGGGAAGCGATTGCGGAAGAAGATCGCGATGGTCTGACCCCGGCACGTCCTGCGAGCCTTGCGCATCGCGAACATCTTTTGCGTCTGACCAATGGCGGGCCGCCGATCATGCAGGGAAAGTCTGCCGACGCACCTGAGTTTGACCGCTTTGTTCGTGCGCAGCAAACCTGGGATCGGGCCTTTGCCTGCAACATCGCGGCATATCTCAAAGAAAAGCCAGAAGCGCTTGTCGTTGGGATCATTGGGCGTGGGCATATGGAATATGGCTTCGGCACACCCGATCAGCTTAATGATCTGGGTATCGATCACGTAGGCATTCTCTTGACTGAATATGTGGGCGATAAGCTTGAAACAGCAAGTTGCTCCAATATTGCTGACGCGATTTTCGGATTGCAGGGATAGTTATAGGGTCTTTCCCGATCACGCTGCGGCTAAAAACGATTACCGCTTATGACAAAAGATCAAATATTGAGAATCATGAGAATGAAAAATCAAACAGGCTTCCGCCTGATCCTGATGCTTGGTTGTTTGTTGACTGCGACGTCCTATACGTTGCCATCCGTTGCACAGACAGGGCCTCGTGTTACGGCGTCAGCCACATTATCAGAGGCGGAAGCGCATCAGATCACCAATCAGGCTGAATGGCAAAGCGCTGTCGTCCGTATCCTCCGACGCTATGGGGTCCTTCTGTCGCGCGAACTCCGCCCTCTTGAACTGGACGGCGTTTTCAAACCGAAGATCAGTTTTTATCTAGCGCCGGATGGAAGCGTCTCTGATGTCGAGCTCGTTGAAAGTTCAGGCGACGATCTTGTCGATGCTGCGGCACTGAAAGTTCCGACCGCTGGTGCAGGCTTTCCATCTTTCACGCCAGATATGCCAAGCGACAAACCCAAGAAACTCATTGCGCCGTTTGAAGTGCATTTGAGCAAGCCGCAATCGGAGGAACCGGCAGTTAAGCTTCAAGCACAAGAGGCAAACTGAATACATCATTGTCCTGATAGTAAAAATCCAAAAGGTTAAAGACAGCAATGACGGAACTGATATGAAATTGTTCCCTTTTTTCTGAGTGCATTTGCCTTTGGCGGGTGAAACAGCTTCCTATTCGCTTTCTCCAGAATATGACAATCCGAGTTTGGCCACATTAAGAGTTCACTTGCTTCGTGGAAATGGTTGACTCGTTTCGAGCGTTTCCATTACTACGCACGGTCAGGCTGACGAACTATATGCGATACCGCGCCAGGTGGTTGCGTGATGTTCAACTAGGATTGGGTCTTTATGAGCGTTGAAGCTTTTGATGAGAACGCTGGGCTGGTCGCTTATCGACTAAAGCCGAAGACAGGCGTCAAAGTCGCACTGAACGATATTATAGAGGCTTTTGCCAAGTATCGTTTGGCTTTGATTTTTGGCTGGCAGGATGTTGCGCAGCGTTATCGCCGTTCACGAGTTGGAGCATTTTGGCTCACTTTGAATATGGCTGTTCTGATTGGTGCGTTAGGCGCGATTTTCGGAACGCTTTTCCAATCTGAAATGCATGAATATCTGCCCCACGTATGTGCTGGTATAATCATGTGGAGTTTCATTACAAGCTGTCTGTCAGAAGGTTGTACCACCTTCAGTGGATCAGATGGTATTATTCTTCAGGTGAGAATGCCGCTATTTACGCATATACTGCGTACGTTGTGGAGAAATATTATAATATTCCTGCACAATATCGTAATATTCCCTGCTCTTGCTTTGATTCTTTGGCACCCTATTAATTTCTACGCTCTACTATCGATTCCAGGATTTTTGCTCGTTTGTTTGAATCTGGCTTGGATCATGCTTATTCTTGCTATTTTATGCGCTAGATTCCGCGACATGACGCAAGTGGTAACAAATGTCCTACAGATACTCTTCTATGCAACGCCAATTATGTGGATGGTGAAGGTTCTGCCAGACCATGTTTCCAAGGCTTTT
Source organism: Brucella grignonensis (assembly GCF_002252505.1). Classification (GTDB taxonomy): domain Bacteria; phylum Pseudomonadota; class Alphaproteobacteria; order Rhizobiales; family Rhizobiaceae; genus Brucella; species Brucella grignonensis. The sequence continues at coordinate 258,185 of NZ_NNRL01000151.1, forward strand.
ATCGAGTTTAATCCATTTTACCATTTCATCGAGTTGGTCAGAGCACCACTCTTTGGTCATGCACCTGAAAACATTAGCTGGTTTGTAGCCATTGGGCTTGCAGTTTTTGGTTGGGCCGTTGCGTTGGTATTTTTTGGAAAATACCGTTGGCGTGTAGCATACTGGTTGTGATGATATGAGTTTAATTAAGCTAGATAACGTGAGCGTTGAGTTTCCAATTTACAACTCATCGAGTCGATCCCTGAAGAACCGTGTTCTGAGCATCGCGACAGGCGGAAAAATTGAGCGGAAGACTGATCGACTGGTCGTAATACGCGGTCTTGAAGGGGTCTCAATGACCCTTAATGATGGCGATCGGATTGGTCTGATCGGACATAATGGTTCGGGAAAGACAACATTGTTGCGTGTTCTCTCGGGCATTTACACGCCGACGCTAGGAACTGCCTATATTGATGGAACCTGCGTTTCATTGATCAATATCCAACTTGGCATTGATCCGGACGCGACTGGACGTGAGAATATTCGCCTTCGCTCTGCCATGATGGGTATGCTTCCGAAGGAAATTGACGAGAAATTCGATGCGATAGCTGAATTTTCTGGCTTAGGTGATTTTCTCGATATGCCTTTCAGGACTTATTCCTCAGGCATGCAGTTGCGTTTGGCCTTTGCAACTTCGACTTCCGTGCGTCCAGAAATTCTGATTATGGACGAATGGCTATCAACTGGGGATGAGGATTTCAAAGAGCGAGCGAACAAACGCATGCACGAACTGGTGGGTTCGACCAAGATTCTGGTTCTGGCGAGCCACTCAAGAGAATTATTGATGAAAAATTGCAATCGCGTTCTCTGGCTGGAGCACGGTCATCTGAAAATGGATGGTCCCACGAAAGAAGTATTATCCGCGTATTTCGGTGATGCGCAGATATAAACTCTCGCATTGATTGACCATTCGATACAAAAAACCCCGCCTTCATTTCTGAAAGCGGGGTTTGTTTGGTTCTGAATTTCGGTTCAGCCTATTCTGGCCTATTCTGGCCTATTCTGGCCTATTCAGGCTTGATCGTCTTGAGAAGATCGGCAATCGAAACCTCGACCGTTGGTCGGATATCCTTGCGCCACAGGGCAAAAGCCACGTTGGCCTCGATGAAGCCAGACTTTGAGCCGCAGTCGAAAGTCAAACCACGATAATCGAAGCCATAGAACTTCTGCGCATCGGCGAGCTTCAGCATCGCATCGGTGAGCTGGATTTCATTACCAGCACCCTTTTCCTGCTTGGCCAGCAGGTCAAAGATTTCCGGCTGCAGAATATAACGGCCATTGATATAAAGATTGGAAGGTGCTGTGCCTTTGGCTGGCTTTTCAACCATCTTATTGATTTCAAAGCCGTTGCCGATGGCAGCACCCTTGCCGACAATACCGTATTTATGCGCTTCCTCAGGATCGCATTCCTGAACCGCAATGACATTGCCGCCGGTCTGCTCATAAAGCTCGACCATT
>NZ_NNRL01000152.1 GCF_002252505.1 Brucella grignonensis
GTGGAAAAGCTACCCCAACTGCATCATGCCGGTGGTGAGAGTATCTGATTATGCCGCTTCCTGCAAAAGTTGAGCAAAGACCTCGGCGGGTGTCTTAAATCCAAGGCACTTGCGCGGGGTTGCATTGAGATTGTGGGCGAGGGCAGTCAACTGCGCCTGGTTGACTTGTGTCAGGTCAGTGTTGCTGGGTAAATACCGTCGAATGCGCTTGTTGATGTTCTCAATCGCACCTTTTTGCCAAGGGGAGTTTGGATCACAAAACCAGCTTCTCGCTCTCATTCCATCCTCCAAAGCCCTATAACCCATAAACTCGGAACCACGATCAAAGGTAAAACTGCGGCGTGCGTGATAAGGCAGCGCAGCAAAGGTCTGAATAATTTTGTTCATGATCGGCTTTGAGTGCCGACTGTTGTTTTTAATGATGACGCAATAACGACTCTTGCGTTCAACAAGCGTCATAACATTGGCTTCTCCAAGGTGACGTTCAAAGATAATCAAATCACCTTCCCAATTTCCAAACTGCAGCCGATTGCCAATAAAATCAGGACGTTGATGAATGCGAAACGCTTCTGGAATCCGGGAACTGCGCGATCGTCTGGTGCCGCGTGGGCAACGCTTTATTCGCATCTCGGCCAGATGTTCATACAGTTTCAGCGCGTATTCTTCCTTTGAATAGATGAAGCGATAAATGGTTTCTGCACACAGACGTATCGCGCTCAGGCCATGGCTAATCAGTCGGCCGCAAATCTGTTCCGGCGACCAATGGGCTTCCAATTGTTCAATGACAAACTTGCGCAGTTCTGGGTAACGTCTGAGCTTGCGCAACCGTGTTCTGCGGTCTTTGCTGATGTTGTCGGCGACAACGCTATGATAGCCGTTATAGTCTGGTATCTCAGTGTCCCGAAAGCTGTTGCGCTTGATCTCGCGATAGATGGTCGAGCGATGACGACCCATCAGTCGCGCAATATCGCCGAGAGGGACTTTAAGCTGTTTCAGCTCAAATAGTCGGCGACGTTCACGCAAAGTGATCTGTAAATAGCAATTCGACATCCAATTTCCTCCATGGCTAACCACATGAATTCATTGGCATGTTGCAGTTTAAAATAGAATGCCCC
>NZ_NNRL01000153.1 GCF_002252505.1 Brucella grignonensis
CTTGAGCCCGCCCTTTCTTGCCGTAGCGAGCGGAGCTTTTTCTTCGACTTCTCCAGTAGCCAAGTCCACAATAGGCTTGGCAAGCTAATTGGGGTCGCGTGGACGCTTAGGCTTTTGATCTGTCATACTTAGAATATGACATTCAAGTTTGACGATTCCCAGACTGAATTTCAAACTGACCCACGACCGCGCGAAGTGAAAGCTCCACGTTTGGATTATCTAACTTAAATATATGATTGATAATAAACGAAACTTCGTTTCCAAACATTCTTCCCTTTAGAGAAGAATGGCGCGAGTGACGGGGCTCGAACCCGCGACCTCCGGCGTGACAGGCCGGCACTCTAACCAACTGAGCTACACCCGCGCATTGTTCTGATGTTTTTCAATCAGGAACGCTGCTCATGTATTCGGGAAGTGGAGCAGCGTCAATCGTTTCTATGCGTAAGACCATAAAAAAATTCGGATAATTCTAATTTAGACCTGCATTTGTGGAAAACGTCCGAATTTTTTTCATCCTGGATGCGGACAAATGTTCATCCAGGCGGGATTTTGAGCAAAGTGACACCCCAAAATGTGTGTCGCTTAAATGAGATTCGTTATTGCTTGACGGATTCGCCGGTCTTAGGATCGATAAGGTCGCGCTCGGCCGGAGCTCTTATTGCCACGCGCCAAAGTGCGTCTGCAGAAAGCAGCCGAACACGAGGAAGGCCAATATGGCCAGGGCGATCAAGAGTATTTTCATTTTCCGATCATCCGCATTGTTCAGATCACATACAAGAAAACTGTATGTGATCTGAACCTGTCAGATTGATCGGTTTCAGGGAATGATCTTGATCAACGGTTACGATTATCGACCGAAAACGCACCAGCGCCGGTCGCTACCAGCGTCAGAAATACGAAGCAGAAGAGAATGGCTGCATCACCGCCGTTGGCGACAGGGAAAAAGCTCTTCGGGAAGTGCGCCATAAAATAAGCAAAGGCCATATGGCCCGAAAGAATGAAGGCGACAGGACGAGTGAACCAGCCTAGGAAAATCAACGCACCACCGACGATTTCAAGCAAGGCCGATGCGAGCTGAATTGCAGACAAGCTGTCAGGCCCTGCGATTGGAAAGCCGAACGCTTTTTGCGTGCCATGTTCAAAATAGAGTAGCGCGGTCACGACGCGCAGGATGCCAATAGCATAGCGTTGATACTTATTGAGCAAGCTGGATTCTGCCATCAGTTTCTCCAAATATGAGTTTTTAATTCAACAAACTCATGAAGCCAAAAATGTGAGAAAATGCAAGAAGTTGCTAATTTATATTCCACGCAAGCCCATCTGGTGATCTGATTCCGGCGTTTGTATCCCTCGGTTGCAAGTGTTGGACAAATGTCGGAATCAAAATGACCACTCGTAACTTTATGAACCTGGTGGATTTTTCGAATGTGGCGTTTGAAACTGCATTTATGTCAGTCGGGATTCATACGTCAGATTCAATCCACTAACGACAGCGCGATTGCCCGAGTTTAACCTCAAACCGTCGCAGTCCGATCATTCCATTTTCACAAGCTTGGAGGCAATGGTCGCTCTGAGGGAGCCGGGGCCGGCAATGATCCGATATTGATCCTCTTTCTATAACAGCCCGAAAATAAATGGAGCGGGTAGCGGGAATCGAACCCGCGCATTCAGCTTGGGAAGCTAGCAGGCTACCATTACATCATACCCGCCCGGTATCGATCCATCCTAGCAAGACAGACGGCGGCACGCCAGTGCTGTCGGAAGTGCCAGCATGTTTGCTGCAATCTTATCGTCTTCCGGTCCGATCATTAATAGACGTAAGAAGATTTCATTGCCACTCCCATTGATATCCGTAAATCCGTCGCCATTTGCGGTACTCAATATTTCAAATCGGAATGTCCAACAGGTACCTATGGCCACATCTTGCAAGCGCCGAGCATTGCTGATCGTCAATCCGAAAGCCCGCAACGGCAAAGGGTTTAATACCGACATGCGTGGGATACTCGAGCGCGGTGGCATCTCACTCATTGAGAAGACGGCGAAGGGCGATGAAACCATTTCTGATGTTATCCGCGCCAATAGCGAAGTGGATTTAGCTATTGTTGGGGGCGGTGATGGTACATTGAATGCAGCCGCACCGGGCCTCGTCGAAACGAAGGTACCGCTGGCCATACTGCCGCTTGGCACCGCGAACGATTTTGCTCGTACAATTGGCATTCCCGCTGATCCTACAGAAGCGACGCGACAGCTGCTCACTTACAAGCAGCATCCCATTGATTTGGGTGAAGTGAATGGCCACCTCTATTTCAATGTGGCCAGTATCGGTTTTAGTGCGGAACTCGCGCAGAAACTCAGCGCAGAGGCCAAGAAGAAGTGGGGTAAACTGGGCTACGCCATTGCGGCAGGCCGTATTCTGATGCGTTCGGAGCTCTTTACGGCCTATCTCGATCATGATGGGATTACGGAGCAGATAAAGACGCTTCAGGTTTCGGTTGGAAATGGCAAGTTTTACGGCGGTGGCATGGCTGTCGAAAAAGATGCCGCCATAGATGATGGCAAGCTCGACTTTTACAGCCTCGAAGTCGATCATTGGTGGAAATTGTTGCGCCTGCTGCCCAGCCTGCGTCAAGGGACGCAGTCGAAATGGGATGATGTTCGCGCATTTCCAACAACAGAAGTTATCATCCGCACCAAAAAACCGAGGCCGGTGAACACTGACGGTGAGCTATCAACCTGGACGCCAGCCCACTTTCGCTTGCATCGCGAAGCGGTCAACGCTTACAGGCCATCCTCTTTTTGATAAAAAATGGCCCGCTCTTTGAAAAGCGGGCCCAATTCATGACGTTAGGTGACTGGCTCGGAGGTCATAAGAGCCGTAGATGAAACGGCTGAAGCGCCCAATAGTTCCATCATCAGTAGAAAAAGTACCAGGTAAACAGAATAGCGATGAATGATACGCCGAGAAGCCAAAGGATTAGAGCGCATCCCGAAAAGTGTGAAACGGTTTTTGGACAAAGATGCGCATTAAAACAAATATTTAGAGCGCCGATTTGATCCAATCAGATCGAAATGCGCTCTGGTGTACGGAACATGTCCGTTTTTGCCCCTTGTCGAAAAATCAATGCTTTATCGGTCTTTTTATACCCTTTTTACTGTGACGAAATTTATTAACCTACATCGACTCAAATGTGGGATTTGCAAAACCTTTAATGATCCGTCAATAATTCGGTGACATCACTGTATCCTAAAAGATATTTTCGACGTGTTGGGTCGTGTAAAGAGTTGCGGGCGTGCGGCGTATGAGTTCAAACGGATGGCGAAACCGTGTTAAAAGTGCAGGCCTATCGATAACGTGTGAAAAGCGCGGATCGACTGCTATGTTGACATTCATGGCGCTGGCTGTGGCTTTGGCGGGTTGTGCAAGCGCTCCCGAGCCAAAATCCAAGAAAAAACATCCAAAAGAATATTTCGCTGAATCCAAATATGGCGTGAAAGCCAGTCCGCGCGTCACCAGTGTTCAGGGAAAGCCTTTGCCGCGTGGCGGTGGACGTAATCAGGTCGGAAAACCTTATCAGGTTAAAGGTCGCTGGTATTATCCGAAGGAAAACAAGAATTACGCCTCAACCGGCCGCGCTTCCTGGTATGGCAGCGCTTTCCATGGGCGTCTGACCGCCAACGGCGAAATCTATGACATGACGCATTTGACGGCCGCGCATCCAACGATGCCACTGCCAAGTTACGCGCGTGTCACGAATACGTTCAATGGCAGTTCCATTATTGTTCGTGTGAATGACCGTGGACCATTTGAACGCGACCGCGTTATCGACCTGTCGCAGAAGGCTGCCGAGATGTTGGATTATCAGCATCATGGGACTGCTGATGTGAAGGTAGAATATGTTGGGCGTGCGCCACTTGATGGGCAGGATGATGCTTATCTGATGGCGTCTTACCGTTCAGGTAATGGCGATCCTATCGGGCAACCAGCCACGGGCGTCATGATGGCCATGAATGCGCCGACACCAACACCTGCGGGTATCGCCGCCATGCCGGTTCCACAGTCTTCGCCATTTGAAGTTAATCCCGCTTATGGCGATGGTGAAATGCCGTTGCTTCCCGCAAATGTTCCAGTTCCATCGCAGCGTCCGGCTGGCAGCTTTGGCGTCGCCACCGCGGCGCGTATTGGCGGTCTTGGCTATGCGTCGGATCGCTTGGCTGCATCAGCCTATGCAGAAGAGCGTACCTATGGCAGCATCCTGACAGCAAACGCTGTTTCCGATGCATGGAAGCGTCGCAATACGGAAGATCAGCGTGAATATGTCGAAATCGGCATGTTTAATTCGCTGGAAGATGTGGCGCGGCTGGAAAAATCTCTGCCACGATCTGCGCGTGTGACCCGCACAAAGATACCGACAGAGCAGGGGGATGTTTACGAGCTGACGGCTTTTGCCGAAAAAGGCAACAATGACGATTTGCTTCGTGCCGCGTGGAATGCCGGAGCGACTGACGCATTTGTCGTTCGTCCTGACTGATTTTGGCCGGAAAGGCTACGAAGGCTCGTCGGAAGTTGAAAGTATTTAAGCTAAAAGTGTGAAACAGTTTTCGCAATATAATACTTAAAAACAAATAGATAGAGCGGTTCCAACGATTCAATCTTAATTGGACCGCTCTAAGCAGACGGGTAAAGCATGGGGCGTTTTTCAAACAGCGTAAAGCTTGTAGCAGCAGTTTCCGTTGCGGTTTCGATGACTGTGCCGGGTTATGCAGAGACTGTGCAGGCTGCATTCGCTACCAAGGCGCCCCAAGTCCTGTTACTCGACGATAAGAGCGGCACCATTCTTCTGTCAAAAAATCCGGACATGAAGGTGCCGCCCGCATCGCTGGCCAAACTGATGACGGCTGAAGTTGTCTTTGAAGCACTTGAAAAGGGCCAGACAACGCTCGAAACCAGCTATCCCGTTTCTGAATATGCGTGGCGCACCGGCGGCGCACCTTCTGGCACTTCAACGATGTTTGCCAAGATCAAGTCGACCCCTACTGTAGCCGATCTGTTGCAGGGCATGATCGTGCAGGCGGCCAATGATGGCGCCATCATTCTCGCCGAAGGTCTGTCAGGCAGCGAAGCGACCTTTGCGCAAAGGATGAACGAGCGTGCAAAGGAATTGGGGCTCACCGGCTCGAATTTCGTGAACTCAACTGGGCTGCCCGCGGCAGGACAAACGGTAACACTATCCGACCTCATAAAACTCGCCCGACATATTCATAGCGCTCATCCCGAACACTACACCTATTACGCGCAGCCAGCATTTACCTGGAACAACATCATGCAACGCAATCGAAACCCGCTTTTGCGGCTCGATATTGGTGCTGATGGTTTGGGAACAGGCTACACTGAAGCGTCTGGCTATGCTCTGGTCGGCTCGGCAGAGCAGAATGGTCGCAGGCTGTTTCTTGCAATGAGCGGCTTGACCAGCATCAAGGAGCGTGAGGAAGAAGCGAAAAATCTTATCCAATGGGGTATGACTTCATTTGATACTGTCAGTATTTATTCGGCTAACGAAAAGGTCGGTATTGCTCAGGTTTTCGGTGGCTCCGCCTCCAGCGTCCCGCTCAAAGTCAAAGATAGTGTCGAGTTGCTGCTTCCCAAGGAAGGGCGTGACAAGCTCAAAGCCCGTGTTTCCTACCAGGGGCCGTTAAACGCGCCTATCGAGGCCGATACACAAGTCGGGATGCTGCAATTTGAACTGAACGGCAATGTGGTTCAGCAAATGCCGCTTTACACGGAGCAAGCGGTGCCTGTCGGCAGTCTCTCACAGCGAGCAATGGGGGCAGCACTTGAACTCTCCACGGGCTGGCTGAGGAAATATTTGTAAACACTCGACCTCGCTCGCAAACGCCGTTAAACAGTTTGAAAGCCTAAACAGGCATGAACTCAATTTTGCGGAAGTCAGTGTGACCGGATTGTTCATTACATTCGAGGGTGGGGAAGGCGCGGGTAAATCGACCCAGATCGCCTTGCTGGCAGAGCATCTGCGCACTCTTGGTCTTGATCCGCTGATAACGCGCGAACCGGGTGGTTCCGCGGGTGCCGAAGCTGTGCGGCATGTGATTCTGAGCGGTAATGCCGAAAACTACGGTCCTGCCATGGAGGCGCTGCTCTTCGCTGCGGCTCGTGCCGATCACGTGGATCAGCTAATCCGACCCGCATTATCCGAGGGCCGCGTTGTGCTTTGCGACCGTTTTATCGATTCGAGCCGTGCCTATCAGGGCGTGACCGGAAATCTGGATGCCACCTATATGGCAGCTATCGAACGTATTGCTATCGATGGCACAATGCCTGATCTCACGATCATTCTTGATATCCCTGCGGAAAAAGGTCTCTCACGCGCAGTCAAGCGTCGCGGCGCTGATGTGGCCGATCGTTTCGAGAAAGAAGCGATTGCCGTGCATGAAGCGCGGCGTCAGGCATTTCTAGCAATCGCGAAAGCGGAACCAAATCGCTGCAAGGTGGTCGATGCTGATCGATCTCAGGACGTGATATCAGCCGATATTATTGGCATTGCAGACGAAGTTTTGAAGAAAAAGGGACTTCTGTGATCGAAGAACTTGATGTCCCCAAGGCCCATGATTCCATTGAAGGCGTGGCCGAGCCGTCCGCCAGCGATTATCTGACAGGTCACGGCGAAATAGCAGCTTTCCTGGCACAGGCTTATCGTGAAGGCCGTATGCATCATGCACTGCTTTTTGAAGGGGAGCAGGGTATCGGCAAGGCAACACTGGCTTTTCATCTGGCCGGCCACATGCTTGCGCATGGCGACCATAGCTCCGCACCTGAAAACATTGAAACACCTGATTTCAGCAAGCCGCTCTGGCGACAGATCGCAGGCGGTATGCATCCGGCGGTGTTGCATATTAATCGGCCCTTCGATCAGAAAACCGGCAAGTTCAAGACTGGCATTCCTGTCGAGGAAATTCGCCGCGTCACCCATTTTCTGACCCGTACCGCATCAGACGGCGCATGGCGCATTGTCATTGTCGATCCAGCTGACGATATGAACCGTAATGCTGCGAATGCGCTTCTCAAAACTCTGGAAGAGCCACCGGCACGCGCGATGTTTATTCTTATTTCGCATTCGTCGGGACGGCTTCTGCCAACCATTCGTTCGCGCTGTCAGAGCATCCAGTTCAAGCCGCTCGAAGATGATGCGCTGACCGATGCACTTGCACATATTGGACCGAGTGTCGGGCTTGATGCGGATAACATCACTCAATCACTTCTGACGCGCTCTGAAGGCAGTGTTCGCAAGGCGTTGCTTCTTGTCGCGCATGGTGGTCTGGAGATATCGGATACTGTCGATGCAATCTTGCAGGGACAGAATTTCGACCTGCCAAAAGCACAGGCGCTTTCCGGTGTTCTCAATGGTCGTGAGGCCGAAGTCCAATATGAACTGTTCCGCGATTATCTTATGAGCCGGATCGCGGACGGGGCTCGACGTTATGCAGATTCGGGCCGGTTGCGGGAAGCCGATCAATGGTCGCGTTTCTGGAGCGAACTGACGCGCGAAATTTTGAACGCCGAGACCTATAATCTCGACCGGAAACAGGCAGTTATGATCCTTTTGGAAAAAACGCATCGCGCTTTTCGATCTGGCATGCCTCCGCTTACGTGACATGGTGCTTCACTTGCGTTATGTCACCGCTAACGTTTTTTAAACACCACCCTTGAAGAAGCCGGATTTCTGATGAGCCGCGAAAAATTCTATATCACCACCGCAATCGCTTACCCGAATGGCAAGCCGCACATCGGTCATGCTTATGAATTGATTGCGACTGATGCCATGGCGCGTTTCCAGCGCCTGGATGGCAAGGATGTTCACTTCCTGACCGGCTCGGACGAACACGGCATCAAGATGTTGCAGAGCGCGCGCAAGGAAGGCATCACGCCCCGCGAACTCGCAGATCGCAACACGGCTGCTTTCCAGCGCATGGGCGAGTTTCTGAATAGCTCGCACGATGATTATATTCGCACCTCGGAAGAGCGCCATTATAAGGCCAGTCAGGCAATCTGGCAGGCAATGTCGGCCAATGGCGATATTTATAAGGGCGGCTATGCGGGCTGGTATTCGGTGCGCGATGAGGCCTATTACGGCGAAGAAGAAACTGAAGTCCGTAGCGACAATGTTCGCTACGGTCCACAGGGTACGCCGGTCGAGTGGGTTGAGGAAGAAAGCTATTTCTTCCGTCTGTCGAATTATCAGGACAAGCTGCTTGAGCTTTATGAAAACAATCCCAGCTTCATCATGCCGACGGAGCGTCGCAACGAGATCGTTAGCTTCGTAAAGTCTGGCCTGAAGGATCTGTCGATTTCGCGCACGACATTCGATTGGGGCATTCCTGTTCCAGGTGATGAAAAGCACGTCATGTATGTCTGGGTCGATGCTCTGACCAACTACATTACCGCACTCGGCTATCCAGATACGACGAGCGACAAGTGGGCTTACTGGCCAGCAGACGCGCATATTATCGGCAAGGATATTTCGCGTTTCCACGCGGTCTACTGGCCAGCATTCCTGATGTCGGCGGGCGTTCCGCTGCCAAAGCGCGTGTTCGCGCATGGCTTCCTGTTCAATCGCGGTGAAAAAATGTCGAAGTCCCTCGGCAATGTCATCGATCCGTTTGAACTGGTCGAACGCTATGGCCTTGATCAGCTGCGTTACTTCCTGATGCGTGAAGTGCCGTTCGGTCAGGATGGCAGCTACAGCCACGACGCAATCGTCAACCGTACCAATGCCGATCTCGCCAATGATCTTGGCAATCTTGCACAGCGTTCGCTATCGATGATTGCAAAGAACTGCGAAGGCAAGGTGCCTGTTCCGGGCGCGTTTTCGGATGCCGACAAGGCCATTCTCGATCAGGCCGATGCAGCATTGGAAACCGCGCGTAAGGCGGTCGGCGATCAGGCATTGCACATCGCGCTTGGCGGCATTTTTGCGGTTGTTGCGGAAGCAAACCGTTACTTTGCAGGGCAGGAGCCTTGGGCGCTGCGCAAGACCGATCCTGCGCGTATGGGCACGGTGCTGTATGTGACGGCTGAAGTGATCCGTCGCGTCGGTATCATGGTGCAGCCTTTTATTCCGCAGTCGGCAGAAAAGCTGCTCGATACTCTGGCAATCCCAGCAGATCAGCGTCAGTTCTCTGATGTAGCGGCAAGCCCGCTTGTCGGCGGCGCAGAACTGCCAGCGCCACAGCCGGTTTTCCCGCGCTATGTGGAACCAGAAGAACAGAACTGAGCCTATTATGCTTGTCGATAGTCACTGCCATCTCGACTTTGCGGATTTCGAGCCAGAGCGCGACGCTGTTGTGCAACGCGCGCTTGATGCCGGCATCAAACGCATGGTCACGATTTCAACGCGGGTTCGCAAGTTCGATACGATCCTCGCACTCACCGAGAAATACGAAAGCGTCTATTGTTCGGTTGGCACCCATCCGAACAATGCACATGAAGAACTCGATGTGACCGCCGACGATCTCGTGAAGCTGGCAGAGCATCCGAAAGTTGTCGCCATAGGCGAGGCGGGGCTTGATTATCATTATGATTATGCCCCACAGGAAGCCCAGCGTCAGGGCTTTCTCGTGCATATTGAAGCTGCGCGCCGCACGCAGTTGCCGCTTGTAATCCATGCGCGGAGCGCGGATCAGGACATGGCAAACATTCTGGAAGCTGAGACAGCGAAGGGTGCATTCCCCTTCATCCTGCATTGCTTCTCATCAGGAAAAGCACTGGCTGAAAAGGGCGTCGAGCTGGGCGGCTATGTGTCGTTCTCGGGCATTCTGACCTTCAAGAACTCGGCCGATATTCGCGAAATAGCACAGATAGTTCCGCGTGATCGTCTGCTGGTTGAGACTGATGCGCCTTATCTCGCTCCAATGCCGCATCGCGGTCAGCGCAATGAGCCGTCCTTCGTGCAGCATACGGCAGCTGTGCTTGCAGAGACAATTGGTGTGAGCAAAGATGAAATCGCTGACATCACCAGCGAAAATGTCTTCCGACTTTTCTCCAAAATGCCAAAGCCGGTTGAGGGATAGTCATCGTGGGTTCTCCTCGCAATTGCCTGCGTTTTACGATTTTGGGATGCGGTTCATCCCCGGGAACGCCACGCATCAATGGCGATTGGGGCAATTGCGATCCGAAAAACCCGAAGAACAAACGCGGTCGTGCTTCGCTGCTTGTCGAACGTTTCGACGCAGAGGGAAAGAGCACGGTTGTTGTGATCGACACAGGCCCGGATTTCCGCGCTCAAATGATCGATGCCGATGTGCGCTTGCTTGATGCTGCCGTTTATACGCATCCTCATGCCGACCATATCCACGGCATTGATGACTTAAGAACCTATGTCGTTGAAAACCGGCGACTGATGGATGTGTATGCCAACCGGCTGACACGCAACCGCCTGTTTGAAGCCTTCGGTTATTGTTTCGAGACGCCAGCGGGATCGAGCTATCCGCCGATCCTGTCGATGCATGATATCATGGCTGAAACGGCATTCTCGATCACTGGTGCGGGCGGGCCGATCCACTTTGAGCCATTTAGTCAGGTTCACGGTGATATTGAATCGCTTGGATTCCTTATCGGTAATGTCGCTTACTGCACAGATGTCAGTGCTTTCCCCGATGAAAGCCTGAAATATATCCGCCGGGCAGATGTGCTGATTATCGATGCTCTGCAATATCGACCGCATCCAAGCCACTTTTCGCTGGAACAGGCGCTGGAGTGGATCGAGTTTTTCGGACCGAAGCGCGCGATACTGACCCACATGCACATACCGCTTGATTACGAAACAGTCATGCGTGAAACGCCTGATCACGTAGAGCCCGGCTATGACGGATTGCGCTTTGAAGTTTCCATCTGAAAAAAGCCCGCTGCGGTATTGGCAGCGGGCTTTTCTTTTTGAGCTGTAGTTGTTGATCAGGCTGCCGAACCCTTGACCGGGAAGGGCATCACATTGCTGGCTTCTGCGCCTTCTTCTTTTGCGGCCTTTTCACACTTGTCTTCAAGTTGCAGACCGCCAGCACGAAGCAGGTCGGAGAAGCGGCCACCGCGAGCAGCCAGTTCATCGAAGCTGCCACGCTCGACCAGATGGCCCTTGTCCATGAACAGAACAATATCGGCAGAGCGTACAGTCGACAGACGGTGCGCAATGATGAATGTCGTGCGGTTCTGACTCAAATCATCGACGGCCTGTTTGACCTTTTCTTCGGTCTCTACGTCGAGCGCACTGGTCGCCTCATCGAGCACGAGGATTGGCGAATCCTTGAGGATAGCGCGTGCAATCGCCAGACGCTGACGTTCACCACCGGAAAGCTGCGAACCACGCTCACCAACGACCGTGTCGTAACCATTGCCCTTGGCGAGAATAAAGTCGTGGGCAGCAGCAGCCTTGGCAGCGGCATGGACCATTTCGTTGGTCGCATTTTCGTTGCCGACACGAATGTTCTCTTCGACCGAACGGTTGAACAGACCCGCATCCTGGAAGACGGTTGCAATGGCATGACGCAACGAACGACGGCTGACAGTCCGTGTGTCGGTGCCATCGATCAGAATACGACCGGCAGCAGGATCGAATACGCGCTGAAGAATGTTGATCAGTGTGGTCTTGCCAGCGCCCGTTGGGCCGACAATAGCCACCGTCTGGCCGGGCTTCACCTCGAACGATACGTCATAGACGCCCTGACCCGAATTCGGGAACTCGAAGGTCACATTGTCGAAAACAATATCGCCCTTGACGTTTTCAAGATCGGTCGCGCCCTGTGATTCCTGACGATCAGCGGTCGCGTCTTCCATTTCGAAGAACTCTTCAAGCTTGGCGCGTGCTGTTACTGTCTGGTTGATGAAGGCGCTGATCTGGTCAAGACGACCGATCATAAGCTGTGCGAAGCCGATAAAGGCAATCACGTCGCCAACGCGCATCTGACCCTTGGTCACGAAGTATGCACCAAGCAGCAGCACGATAACCATCGAGAGCGTCGAAGCCATACGGTTCAGACCGCTGGCAAGCGCCCACCAGTTGAGGACCGGGAACTGTGCGTTCTCGAGGTTCTTTGCATACTCACGCAGCGACTGCGTTTCAGAAGCAATGCGGTTATAGCTCTGGACAACAGAGACATTGCTGATGGTGTCGCTGACATGCTCGAACAGCTTATGGTGATGCTTTTCAACCGCGGACTGGCCGTCTTTGGTCTTGCGCATGACGAGCTGGCCGATCATCACATAGATGACGCCGAGCACGATCAACACCATGGACATGCGCATATCCATGGTCATGGCGACCGGAATAAGTGCAACCAGAGCCACAACCGTGGTCAGGTGCTGACGCATGAATTCGAGCCAAAGCGTGAAAAGAGAGTCAGTTGCACGGATCAGCGTATGCAACGCATTCGACGTACCGCGCTTCTGGTGCCAGGAAAGTGGCATGGTAATGATACGCTCATAGGAGTCGATCATCACGCCGAGACGACGGCGATGGGCGAGGCGGTCTGCGCCACGCGCCACAAACACGGCCGCGATAATGTTAAACGCACCAAGTGCAGCCCACATGGCAAGCTGCGTAAAGATATCGCCCTTATCCGAGATAGCCTGGATAACCCGACCGAAAAGGATCGGTTCGGCCAGCATGACAAGGGCAACCAATACGCTTGCAATACACATGGTGATCGTTGCAGCCTTTTCAGCCGCAAGATATTCCATGGCGCGCCAGTAGATTTTGAGCAATGACACCTTCGCACTCCCGCTCGTTCTATTTCACAAGACTAAATGGTGCAGTCCTGTTGTTCTAGCAATATGAAATGAAGGCAAGAAGTGGCGAATGCGTGTTAAGATTGACCATAAATTAAAAATGCGTGTAACCGAGCGTGAAGATTCATAGCCGCATTCCTATTCTTTGCGGACGGTTCACGCTTTAGCAAAACAGCGGCAGATTGTTGTTTTCCCCAATTTAGCCTAGCAATCCGCCCCTCGCGCGTCTATTGACTGATTTAAAGCGCATCTCGAAAGACGAAACGGGCTCTCGGATATAAGACGCACAAAAAAGACAGGCACGCAGGTTCGTGCCCAAAAAGTATTGATCGGGTTTTCCATGGCAGGCGTTGAACAGAAGAGTGTGGCTGCAGACGAGACGGGTATGCGTCTTGATCGCTGGTTCAAGGTCCATTTCCCCGGACTGGGGTTCGGACACCTGCAGAAACTGCTGCGTTCCGGTCAGGTCCGCGTCGATGGTGGTCGCGCCAAGTCTGACACGCGTTTGCAGGCAGGTCAGTCGGTACGCATTCCACCCCTTGGTGTTGATGAGAAAGCAGCAGGTCCGGTAACAGCTCGCACCATCCGCAGTCAGGATGACGGTGATGTTCTCAAGCAGATGTTGATTTACGAAGATGCAAAGGTCTTTGTTTTCAATAAGCCGGCAGGTTTGGCAGTGCAGGGTGGTTCAGGTCTGGTGCGCCATGTTGATGGCATGCTGGAAGCATGGCGCAATAAAAAAGGTGAAAAGCCTCGCCTCGTGCATCGTATCGACCGTGATACGTCGGGCGTTCTGGTTGTGGCACGCACGCGCGGTGCAGCACAGGCGCTGACGGCTGCTTTCCGTGAGCGTGATACCAAGAAGACTTACTGGGCCCTGGTGAAGGGCGTTCCGCGCAAGCGGGAAGACAAGATTTCGACATGGCTGGTCAAAGAGCAGACGCCGGATGGCGACAAGATGCGTGTTTGCCAGCACGGTGAACCGGATTCCGATCATGCAGTCTCTTACTACCGGATCATCGAAAAGGTCGGTAACAATCTGACCTGGCTGGAAATGGAGCCCTATACCGGCCGCACCCATCAGCTGCGTGTTCATGCGGCACATATCGGTCATCCGATCATTGGTGATCCCAAATATTTTGAAGCGGATCAGAACTGGGAATTTCCCGGCGGCATTCAAAAGAAGCTGCATCTGCATGCGCGCCGCATTCGTATTCCCAATCCTTCGGGCGGTATCATTGACGTCACGGCACCTTTGCCACCGCACATGGTGCAGTCGTGGAACTTGCTTGGCTTCGACGAGGCAAACGCGGAAGAATAAGAATGTCAGGTGCGGGGGGAGGAACGGCAGGAGGAACAGTTCCTGGCCGGGTGTCATTCGACGGGCTGGCGATTGCGCTCGTCATGTTCATCATGTTCACGTGGGGGCTTAATCAGGTTGCCATCAAGATCGGCAATCGCGGTTTTAACCCCATGCTCATGGCCGCAGGCCGCGCGGCATTGGGTGGCCTCTGCGTTTTTCTCTGGTGCTACTGGAAACGTATTCCGCTTTTCGGACGCGACGGCACGCTGATACCCGGCATTCTGGCTGGTTTTCTATTCGGTGTCGAATTCGTCCTGATCTTTCTCGCGATGGAGCTGACTAGCGTCGGTCGCGTCACACTGATGATGAACGTGATGCCGTTCTGGGTCGCGATCGGCAGTCATTTTCTTTTGGGGGAGCGCATGTCCGTGCGCGCCTTCATCGGCATGTGCGTGGCATTCCTTGGCGTCTTTGTCGTCTTTTCAGATCATATCAGTCGCCCGGGTCCCAATGCTATTTACGGCGATCTGCTCGCGTTGATTTCCGGGATGCTTTGGGGAATGACGACGCTCGTCATCAAGCGGACGAAGCTTGCAAGTGCTGCGCCCGAAAAGACCCTGCTTTATCAGTTGGCTGTTGCTGCACTGGTGCCATTGCCATTCATACCATTGAGCGGTCCATTGATCCGTGATCCCGATGTGCTCTCGGTTCTGTCATTTTTATTCCAGTCGATGTTTGTGGTAGCCGTGACTTACCCACTATGGTTCTGGATGGTGCGGCGCTATCCCGCGTCCAAACTGTCCAATTTTGCATTCCTCACGCCCGCTTTCGGTGTGCTGTTGAGCGGTGTGCTGCTCAATGAACATCTGGGTTGGAAAATCTTTGTGGCGCTTGCTCTGATCGGACTGGGGCTCGTTATCATCAACCGACCAGCAAAAACGGGAGCCGCCCGATGAAACTCGTTCTCTTTGATTGTGACGGCACGCTTGTCGATAGCGGTGACACGATTCACCATTGTATGGCTGCAAGCTTTGCCGACGCAGGGCTGGAGCCGCCGGAAATTGCTCAGACACATTCGATTATCGGCCTTTCGCTTCCTTTGGCGATTGCACAATTGCTGGATCGGGAAGTCGATGAGCAGGTCAACTGGCTTACACAACGCTATAAGGAAAATTTCGTGCGGCTGCGTCAGACGCCGGATTTCTCTGAGCCGCTTTATGATGGTATCCTGCCGCTGCTGACAGAGCTCGGCAGTCGCGACGATCTTCTGCTGGGCATCGTTACCGGCAAGTCTCAGCGCGGCGTTCGTTTAGTGTTTGAGCAGCACAATATTGGCCACCATTTCATGGTCATTCGGACAGCAGATGATTGTCCGTCCAAACCGCATCCGGCCATGGTGCTTGAATCCTGTGCCGAAATGGGGATAGAACCGGACAGAACCATCGTGATCGGCGATGCGATTTACGATATGCAAATGGCTCGTTCAGCAGGTGCACGTGCCGCAGGGGTTTCTTGGGGTTATCATGGCCCGAGCTTACTTGTAGAAGCAGGTGCGCATCATGTCCTGAATAGGCCTGAAGAACTCCATGCGATCCTGCATGAAATGGATGCTGTGGTTTCCTGACACTAGAGCATTTCCAGCAAAAGTGCGAAGCGGTTTTGCGTCGGATAATGCGAAAAAACAAAGAGATAGAGCATTTCCAGTGATTCAAGCAAAACAGGAAATGCTCTAAACAACTGGACAATATTATGCGCGACACTCTGAGCGATCCTCAATCTGAAATGCCAATTTCGCAAAAAGACCCGGTGGCGCGCTCACAGGAACTGATGCGGACGCCATTGCCGAAACGCTTTTATGAAAAAGCTGAGGTGGCCGAAGTTGAAGGCGGTTTCACCGTGCATCTGGACGGCCGTCCAGTCAAAACGCCGGCACGTGCGGTTCTGCTTTTGCCAACTGCATCAGCTGCCGAAATCATTGCAGAAGAGTTCCGTGCGCAGGAAAAGGTCATTGATCCTTCCAAGATGCCGGCCACACGTCTGGTAAACACAGCCATCGATGGCATCGCGCAAGACCCGCAGGCGGTTTTCGAAGACATCCTGCGTTTCGCTGGTACAGACATGATCTGCTATCGTGCCGCGACCCCGAAAGAATTGGTTGCCCGGCAGACTGAACAATGGGACCCGCTGATCGACTGGGCGGAAAGCCTTGGTGCACGTTTTGCACTTGCAGAAGGTGTGATGCATGTCGAACAGTCACGCGAAGCGATTTCAGCTTTCGGCATCCATCTTTCTGAATTCAAGAATCCTATAGCGCTGGCATCACTCCACACTATGACGACATTGACTGGCTCGGCACTTATCGCATTGGCAATTGCCAAGGGCGAGATATCTGTCGAAGACGGTTGGTCGCGCGCGCATCTCGATGAAGACTGGACCATTGAGCATTGGGGGGAAGACGCCGAAGCGCAAGCCCGCCGCAAGACGCGTAAAGGCGAAATGATGGTTGCGGCGCAGGTTCTGCAAGCGCTCTAGTCTTTATTCAATTAAAAGGCGTAATATATTGATAGTAATAGAAAACCCGGCTTTCGCCGGGTTTTCTTTCGCGTGCTTCAGCACGTCGTTCCCCTCGGTAACTGAGATAACCAGGGCGGGTCTCCAATCTATTGATTGTCGACCCGCAATATTGGTTAGACCGAGTAGTACATGTCGAACTCGATCGGGTGAGGCGTTGTTTCATAACGCATCACTTCAGCCATCTTGAGTTCGATGAAGCTATCGATCTGATCGTCTTCGAATACACCACCAGCCTTGAGGAACTCGCGATCCTTGTCGAGCGACTGCAGCGCTTCACGAAGCGAACCGCAAACAGTTGGGATCTTCTTGAGTTCCTTGGCAGGCAGATCGTACAGATCCTTGTCCATAGCCTGACCTGGGTGGATCTTGTTCTTGATACCGTCAAGACCAGCCATCAGCAGGGCTGCGAAGCAGAGATACGGGTTCGCTGCTGGATCCGGGAAGCGGACTTCAAGACGCTTCGACTTCGGCGACGAGCCGAATGGAATACGGCAGGACGCGGAACGGTTACGAGCCGAATAGGCCAGCAGAACCGGAGCTTCATAACCCGGGACCAGACGCTTATAGGAGTTGGTCGATGGGTTGGTGAATGCGTTCACAGCCTTGGCGTGCTTGATGACGCCGCCGATGAAGAACAGGCAGTTTTCCGACAGACCGGCATATTCGTTACCAGCAAACGTTGGCTTGCCTTCTTTCCAGATCGAGAAGTGAACGTGCATACCCGAGCCATTGTCGCCAAAAACTGGCTTTGGCATGAAGGTTGCAGTCTTGCCGTAAGCATTGGCAACCTGGTGCACGACATACTTGTAGATCTGCATCTTGTCGGCATTGCGAACGAGCGTGTCGAACTTGACGCCGAGTTCGTGCTGAGCCGAAGCCACTTCGTGGTGATGCTTTTCAACGGTCACGCCCATTTCCGTCAGAACGGTGAGCATTTCCGAACGCATGTCCTGTGCGCTGTCGATTGGCGGAACTGGGAAGTAACCACCCTTAACGCGTGGACGGTGGCCGAGGTTGCCGGTTTCGTAATCGGTGTCGTCATTCGACGGAAGTTCGGTCGAGTCGAGCTTGAAGCCTGTGTTGAACGGATCAACCTTGTATTTCACGTCATCAAAGACGAAGAATTCGGCTTCTGGACCAACGTAAACAGTGTCGCCGATGCCGAGCGACTTCATGTAAGCTTCAGCCTTCTTCGCAGTCGTGCGTGGGTCGCGCCCATAAGCTTCACCCGAAATCGGATCAAGAATGTCGCAGAGAATAACCAGCGTGGACTGAGCGAAGAACGGGTCAATGTGAGCCGTTTCCGGATCTGGCATAAGAACCATGTCGGATTCATTGATGGCCTTCCAGCCAGCAATCGAAGAGCCGTCAAACATAACGCCGTCAACGAACATATCTTCGTCTACGAGGCCGATATCCATCGTGACGTGCTGCAGCTTGCCCTTTGGGTCAGTGAAGCGGAGGTCAACAAACTTGATGTCGTTGTCTTTGATCTGTTTCAGAATGTCATTGGCAGTCGTCATTTTGGTATCCTGTTTGCACGACGATGGTCGGTAGACTGGGGTCGGGTAGGCTGGTTTTATCAGATAGCATCCACGCCGGATTCACCGGTACGAATACGGATAACTTCTTCGATATTGGAGACGAAAATTTTACCGTCACCAATACGACCCGTCTGGGCTGCCTTGCGAATAGCTTCAATGGCGCCATCGACGGTTTCGTCGGCGACGATGACTTCGACTTTCACCTTGGGAAGAAAATCGACAACATATTCCGCACCGCGGTAAAGCTCAGTGTGGCCTTTCTGTCGGCCGAAGCCCTTGGCTTCAATTACAGTAATTCCCTGCAAACCAACTTCCTGAAGGGCTTCCTTCACTTCATCGAGCTTGAAAGGCTTAATGATGGCTTCGATCTTTTTCATCAGAGAATGGTCTCCGCTCTTGTTCGGAAATGGGCATCGTGCCCGTTTCGCTGATATAGAAGCACGAACTGTGCCAACTCGGTAAGTGCTGACCAAATTTTTTCAGTTCGTTGCTCTTTCAAGCAAAATTTCCCGCAATTGCCGTATGGCTCCTATTGAAAAGAGCGCTATTGTCGATGTTGGCGTAATTTCAATAATCTCAGAAGTGCAACTTTCTTTGCCCTAGAGTGGCATTATTATCGTCATCTCGACAAGGCGGTCTGTGTGAAAGATTTTCAACAGGGTTTCGATCTCGTTATTGTGATTAAAAATTAGACAAAATGCAAAGAAGTTAGTCAACCTTGCGTCGATGCGATTGCCGCGTAATTAATCATCCGCATAACCAGAGGAAAAGAGTGTGCCATGTTCGAACTGCTGACACCGGAAGAAATGGCACGAGCTGATAGCCTGACAATCGATGCCGGAAAACGCGACGGCTTTTCTCTTATGCTTGCTGCAGGTCACGCTGTGGCGGATGTCGCTCAGCGCATGTTTGTTGGGGAAGGCCCGGTGGCAATTCTATGCGGGCCGGGAAACAATGGCGGTGATGGCTATGTTGCCGCACAATTTCTGCTTGAGGCTGGACGTGATGTCGTCTGCTTCGGAACAGCGCAACCGCGCCAGGGCAGCGATGCCATGCGGGCGCTTCTCTTTTATAAAGGCGAAGTGCGGCGCATAAGCGCTTTGATACCTGCAGACTTTATCGGTGTTATTGATGCAATCTATGGTGCCGGGTTGGCGCGTCCTGTGGGAGGGGCAGAGGCTCGTGTGATAGAAGCGGTCAATGCGTCGGATATTCCTGTGCTTGCAGTGGATTTGCCGAGCGGGATTTCCGGTGAAAGCGGACAGGTTCTTGGAACGGGGATGCAAGCGCGGGCGACTGTAACCTTCTTTCGGAAGAAGCCCGGGCATCTGTTGCAGCCTGGCCGAACTCATTGCGGCGTGCTGCATGTCGCAGACATTGGTATTTCTGATGATGTACTCAACAAGATAGGCCCTGATACCTTTGAAAATACGCCTGAGCTTTGGCGAGATAGCTTACCTGCGCTTTCAACCAGCGCTCATAAATATAGCCGCGGCCATGCGGCAGTATTCTCTGGGCCAGCCCATTCGACTGGCGCCGCCCGCCTGTCAGCAATGGCAGCGGCCCGAAGTGGTGCAGGGGCGGTAACGTTGCTTTCTCCACCTGACGCGCTTTCCACCAATGCAGCGCATCTGACGAGCATTATGGTGCGAGAAACACGCAGCCTCAAAGATATAGAAGCATTTTTGATCGACCGAAAAGTCGCTGCCTGCGTGCTGGGACCGGGCTATGGTAGCTCATCATTTGCACGCGATCATGCCTTGATGCTGTTGACAGCCGCTGATGGACGCGCAGAAAGCTTTAAGGGACTGGTGTTGGATGCGGATGGCATCACGGCATTTGAAAGCAAGCCTGAGCAACTCTTTAACGCGAAGCGCAGTTCACACACCGCCCTCGTTCTCACACCACATGAGGGTGAATTTCGCCGTCTTTTCCCTGAAATTTCGGTCGAGAATAATCTCTCCAAGACTGATAAAGCCCGTAAAGCAGCGAAGTGCGCGAATGCAGTGGTGATCTATAAAGGTCCAGATACGGTGATTGCTGCCCCTGATGGGCGAGCCGTTATCAACGCAAATGGCACGCCATTTCTGGCAACGGCCGGATCGGGCGACGTGCTTTCGGGAATTGTTTGCGGATTGCTTTCACAGGGAATGCCTGCCTTTGAAGCAGCAAGCGCCGCCGCGTGGGTCCATGCTGATGCCGCCCGGCGTTTTGGCCATGGGCTTATCGCAGAAGATTTGCCAAACCAGTTGCCTGCGGTCTGGTCCGGGTTAACGCCCTGAACTGCGGCTGCCTCCGGTGCCGACATCGACCGTAATGCTGCCGGAGATCGAAACATCGGTATTGCCGATGCGGAAATTCTTCCATGTTCCAGCAGCCTGAGAGTTAGGTTCCGGCACAGGTGGAGGAGCCGAAACGATCGGCTTCTGTGGTTCTACGCCGGGAAGACCAGTAGGTGACGGATCATTTGCAAAAGCGCTTGCTGATAATACCGTTGAGAAAACAGCAGTAAATATAAGAAATCGCTTCATAATCATATCGCCTTATCTCAGACTTTATCTGCGACTGCTTCCAACAACTGTTCGGCCATTTCCAACGTGAACGCGTCATAATGAGATATGACGCGGCTTGGCTCATAGTGCTGCACTGGCAAATCAGTATAACCGAAATCAACCGCAACGACAGGAATACCTGCAGCCTTGGCCGTGTCGATATCGGTGCGGCTGTCTCCAACCATCACCGCGCGGTCACGATTTCCACCGGCTTTGGCGATTGTTTCCGTCAGATGACGCGGATCGGGCTTACGGAAAGCAAAAGTGTCGGCACCGCAGATAGCGGCAAAGCGGTGCGCTTCGCCCATTGAAGTCAACAGCTTGATGGAAAGGGCTTCAAATTTGTTTGTGCATACGGCGAGCGTATATCCGTTCGCAGAGAAGCGGTCCATTGCTTCCAGAACACCGGGATAGAACGTCGAATGCCCCGGCATATGCGCTGCATAGTGCTCGCGAAATTCTTCAACCAGATGATCGAGTTTCACATCGTCTATCTGCTTCTGTTGTGCAGCAAAGGCGCGCTCAATCATGACGCGGCCACCTTGTCCGACGAAACGGCGCAGGGAATCCTTGTCAGCAGTATGCAAACCTGAAATCGCAAGACAATGATTTAAGCTATCCAAAAGGTCCGGCGCTGTTTCAACCAATGTACCGTCGAGGTCGAAAACGATGATAGGCTTGGAATTTACAGCGGACATATGATTTCCTTCAGGAATGAGACTTGCGAGCGCATTTCTAATCGTTGTTTCAAATAGGCTAAACTTCGCGCAGAAACGAGGGCCTATCGCAAAAATCGCGATATTTTGTATTGAGTGCTTTGTTGCGCTGCACGCTCATGCTAGAGGCGTTCTCGGAGCCGGATGAGAATCCGCTAGTGGTCTGATTCCGATATTTGTATCCCTTTGTAACAAGCGTCGAGCAAATATCGGAATCAAAAAGACCACTAGGAACCGTATTAAACTAGTGGATTTTTCGAATTTGACGTTTGAAACAGCATCTCACTCGGTCGGGATTCAAACGTCAAATTCAATCCACTAGGAAATCAGGAATTCAGGCATGGATGAAGCACGCAAGCTGAAGATCGCCGCTGCAGCAGAGGCATTGACGCACGTCAAGGACGGAATGCGTCTGGGAATTGGAACCGGTTCTACCGCCGAAGAATTTGTACGGCTGCTCGCCGAAAAAGTAAGTGGCGGCTTCAAGATCATCGGTGTGCCGACTTCCGAACGTACCGCTGCTCTTTGCACTGAACTCGGTGTTCCTCTGACGACCCTCGAAGAAACTCCACATCTCGATCTCACCGTTGACGGTGCGGACGAGTTGGATGTGAACCTGACCCTCATCAAGGGGGGCGGTGGTGCCTTGTTGCGCGAAAAGATCGTTGCAGCTGCTTCCGATTCAGTGATTGTTATTGCGGACGGATCGAAAGTGGTTGAAACACTTGGCCGTTTTCCTTTGCCAATTGAAGTCAATCGCTTTGGCCTTGGCGCAACTTTACGCGGTATTGAGATGGCTGCATCGCAATGCGGCCTTGCAGGTCCACTGGTCCTGCGGTTAAAAGATGGCTCGCCGTTTGTAACGGATGGTGGACATTATATCGTGGATGCATCTTTTGGCCGCATTCACGATCCAAAGATTCTATCTGACGCTCTCTTCGCCATACCGGGTGTTGTTGAGCATGGACTTTTCATCGGACTGGCAAATGCCGCGGTTATCGCAGGCGCTGACGGCATCCGAACCATGAACCGGCCTTGAAACGCCGACAAGAATTGTTTGAACGGAGTACTGACCATATGATCCCGGCAACTGGCTTCCGCCGTCTGATTGCACCGTTTTCCGCACTCGTCCTGATGTCAGGCGTTCATGCGGCCTCTGCTCAGGAGATTTCAGCATCTCATCTGGAAGCTGCACGTGCAGCAATCTCCTCGATCAATGCCACCGAGCAGTTCGACGAGATCCTGCCGAGTGCTGCGCGCGCCCTTAAGGGTGAGCTCATTCAGAAAGATCCAAACCTTGAAGCACTCATCACCAAGACGGTTGATGACAAGGCTCTGGCTCTTGCAGCCCGCCGTGCAGATCTCGAAACCGAATCTGCCCGCGCTTATGCAAATGCGTTCAGCGAAGACGAACTCAAGGCAATTGCAGCTTTCTACACGTCGGACGCTGGCAAGAAGCTTCTTGCAGAAGGCCCAATCGTGACGCGTGAAGTCGTCAAGGCCGCCAACATCTGGCAGAATGGCATTGCGCGCGATCTCGCAACATCTGTTGCAGAAGTTCTCGCAGCACAGGCCGGCGCAACTGCTGCCCCAGCTCCTGAACAGCCAGCTCAGCAGTAATTCGCTATTGTAACGCAGATTTTAAAAGCCCGGCTACTTGGCCGGGCTTTTTCTTTTGCTTACATAGGTTTCAACATGAGAGCGCATCCGGAAAAATGTTAAGCGGTTTTCGGGAAAAATGCGCGTTTAACAAAGGATTAGAGCGCCAATCTGATGCAATCAGATTGAAACGCGCTCCAGATTTTGAACGGAGAACACCATGGCCGGCTACGATTATGATCTTTTTGTTATCGGCGGTGGCTCCGGTGGAGTGCGAGCAGGGCGTCTTGCTGGCGCCATGGGCAAAAAGGTAGGATTGGCCGAAGAATATCGTATGGGCGGGACCTGCGTCATTCGCGGCTGCGTTCCCAAGAAGCTTTTTGTCTATGCTTCACAGTTTCCCGAGCATTTTGAAGATGCTGCCGGTTATGGCTGGGAAGTTGGCAAAAGCAGCTTTGACTGGAAGAAGCTGATCGAAGCCAAAGACAAAGAGATCACTCGCCTTGAAGGCCTGTATCGCAAAGGGCTTGAAAATTCGAAGGTCGATATCTTCGCAAGCCGCGCCGAACTGATCGATGAGCACACAATTGAACTCAAGGCGGACGGGCGCCGCGTAACTGCTGATCAGATTTTGATCGCGACAGGCGGACATCCAAGCGCACATGAAGCCTTGCCAGGCAACGAATATTGCATCAGCTCCAACGAAGCCTTTCATCTCGAAGAACTGCCGAAAGCAATCGTGATTGCAGGTGGTGGCTATATCGCTGTCGAATTCGCCAATATTTTCCATGGCCTCGGAGTTGAAACCACGATTGTTTATCGAGGTAAAGAAATCCTCTCCCGCTTTGATCCAGATATTCGACGCCTGCTTCATGAAACGATGGAAGCAAAGGGTATCAGAATTATTTGCGGTGCGGTTTTCGAGAAAGTCGAAAAGCAGGCTGATGGCGAGCTGAAAGTTTCGCTGACCAATGGCGAAACGCTGAATGTCGGGCAGGCTATGCTGGCCATTGGTCGCAAGCCGAATACGCAAGGCCTTGGGTTGGAGAAGGCCGGGGTCAAAACCGATGTGCTTGGCGCAATTGAAGTTGATGATTATTCACGCACCAGCGTCTCTAACATCTGGGCTGTTGGTGATGTCATCAACCGTGTTCAACTGACGCCTGTAGCCATCCATGAGGCCATGTGTTTCCTTGAAACAGCCTTCAAAAACAATCCAACGAAACCCGATCACGAACTGATTGCGACAGCGGTCTTCTCGCAGCCTGAAATCGGCACAGTTGGTTTGCCGGAAGATGAAGCTGCGAAGAAATATCCTGAACTGGAAGTTTATCGCGCCTTGTTTCGCCCAATGAAGAACACGCTTTCGGGCCGAAACGAGAAAATGCTGATGAAACTCATTGTAGACGCCAAGAGCCGTAGGGTTATCGGCGCGCATATAATGGGTCCGGATGCAGGTGAAATGGCACAGTTGCTCGGCATTTCGCTGAAGGCTGGTGCAACGAAGGATGACTTTGATCGCACCATGGCGGTCCATCCGACAGCGGCTGAAGAGCTGGTAACGATGTACAAGCCAACCTACCGCGTCGTGAACGGAGAAAGGATCGAAAGCTAATCTTTCGGGGCCTTTTATCCTGTTAACGATTCTCACTGGTATAAAGCGAGCGTCTGCATTATATCAACGCGGTCACGTATGCCGGTATCCGTGTTCAGGCATTGATTTGTCTGATGAAGTGGATTCCGGCTTTCGTGTTAAGGAGGAAGCAATCCGAGAGAAATCGCGCGGATAATTAAACAGGTGTGAAATGACGAAGAACTGGACCCCGAATTCCTGGAGAGACAAACCGATCAAGCAAGTGCCGTTTTATCCAGACGCACAGGCTTTGACCGATGTTGAGGCTCGCCTTCGTACCTATCCACCGCTCGTTTTTGCAGGCGAGGCACGCAAGCTCAAATCACAGCTTGCAGACGTTGCTGAAGGCAAGGCATTCCTGCTGCAGGGCGGCGATTGTGCAGAGAGTTTCGCAGAACATGGCGCGGATAATATTCGCGACTTCTTCCGCGTCTTTTTGCAGATGGCCGTTGTTTTGACATTCGGTGCGTCGAAGCCTGTTGTTAAAGTTGGCCGTATTGCTGGTCAGTTCGCCAAGCCGCGCTCTTCCGATATGGAAACGCTGAATGGCATTGAGCTGCCTTCATACCGTGGCGATATCATCAACGGCATCGAGTTCGATGAAGCATCGCGTATCCCCGACCCACAGCGTCAGGACATGGCTTACCGCCAGTCTGCTGCGACGCTGAACCTGTTGCGTGCATTCGCTCAGGGTGGTTACGCGAACCTTGAGAATGTGCACCAGTGGATGCTCGGCTTTGTTGGCAAGAGCCCGCAGGCAGAGCGTTATGCAGCTCTCGCTCAGCGCATCTCCGAGACGATGAACTTCATGCGTGCGATCGGCATCACAGCGGACAGCAATCATTCGCTGCGTGAAACCGATTTCTACACCAGCCATGAAGCACTGCTGCTTGGCTATGAAGAGGCGCTGACACGCGTCGATTCAACGTCCGGCGACTGGTACGGCACTTCCGGTCACATGATCTGGATTGGTGACCGCACACGTCAGGCTGATCATGCGCATATCGAATATTGCCGTGGCATCAAAAACCCGCTTGGTCTGAAATGCGGTCCGTCGTTGCAGCCGGATGATCTCATCCGTCTGATCGACCTTCTCAATCCTGAAAACGAAGCAGGGCGCCTGACGCTTATTGCTCGTTTCGGCTACGACAAGGTCGGCGATCATCTGCCACAGCTTATCCGCGCTGTTGAACGTGAAGGCCGCAAGGTTGTTTGGTCTTGCGATCCGATGCATGGCAACACGATCACCGCTGGCGGTTACAAGACGCGTCCGTTCGACCGCATCCTCAAGGAAGTGGAATCCTTCTTCGCAATCCATCGCGCTGAAGGTTCGCATCCAGGTGGTATCCATGTCGAAATGACCGGCAAGAACGTCACGGAATGCACGGGCGGCGCCCGCGCAATTTCGGCAGAAGACCTGCACGACCGTTACCACACGCATTGCGACCCACGCCTGAATGCAGATCAGGCGCTTGAGCTGGCCTTCCTTCTGGCAGAGCTTCTCAAGAAGGAACGTGATTTGGGTTCGGAAAAGCAGGCCGTTAACGCCTGATCGGAATAAGTCACTTTTTAGTTTGCGCGGGGCGGAGGAAATATCCTTCGCCCTGTTGCATTTAAACTGGACTCACTTATTGATTTTCACGAAAGCTGATAGGGGCATCGATGAAGCGAATTTTACTGGCGTTTCTCAATTCAATGCGTGCTCTCAAGCACTTAGCTCGGCATGAAAAGGCAGTTCAACAAGAACTCGTTCTGTTTCTGATCTCGTTGCCCGTTGCATTTTTTCTGGCTCCGAGCTGCCTTGCATTCCTGATGATGACAGGGTCGATCCTGTTTCTCATTCTGGTCGAAGTGCTGAACACTGGCATTGAAGCGACCTGCGATGCTGTCTCCCGCGATTTTCATAAGGAGATTCAGATTGCCAAGGATTGTGGATCTCTTGCCGTATTGATCGCCATTGTTTTTGTAGCCATCACATGGGGCTATGTACTCTTCACAACCTATCTGATCTGACAAAGAACAGTCGTTCTTCCACTCCATCCGTTGCAATTAATTGCACAAGCGCGTTAAAGCTTGGGCATGATCAGCGCTAGCGAGAATCTCGATATGCTTCGTATTGCTGTTGCACAGCTCAATCCTGTTATGGGCGACATTGCCGGAAATCTTGCCAAGGCTCGTAAGGCACGCGCAGAAGCTGCCAAATTAAATGCCGACCTCGTGATGTTCACCGAGTTGTTCATCGCAGGCTATCCGCCTGAGGATCTTGTTCTGAAAACAGCCTTTGTTGCAGCTTGTGAAAAGGCAGTGACAGAGCTTGCTAAGGATACAGCTGACGGTGGCCCAGGCGTTATCATCGGCACGCCATTGCAACGTGATAGTGGCTTGCACAATTCTATCGCTGTTCTCGACGGTGGCGAAATCATCGCCGAACGTTTTAAGGTTGATCTGCCGAATTACGGCGAGTTTGACGAAAAGCGCGTTTTTCAGCCCGGACTGATGCCGGGACCTGTGAATTTCCGTGGTGTTCGCATCGGTATTCCGATTTGCGAAGATATCTGGGGCGATATGGGCGTAGCGGAAACTTTGGCTGAAAGTGGCGCAGAATTCCTATTGGTTCCAAACGGTTCGCCTTATCATCGCGCCAAGATTGAGCGTCGCTATCAGGTTGTGCTGAAACAGGTTATCGAAACCGAACTTCCAATGCTCTATGCCAATCAGGTTGGCGGGCAGGACGAACTGGTCTTCGACGGCGGTTCCTTTGTGTTCAATACGGACAAGACCCTTAGCCTGCAGATGCCGCAATTTGCAGAAGCGATCGCGCTGACCGTCTGGAAGCGGGATGGTGACGGATGGCATTGCGAAGCAGCCGAAAAGGCAAAGCTGCCGGAAGGTCTGGAAGCTGATTATGCAGCCTGTATGCTGGGCCTGCGTGATTACGTGAACAAGAACGGCTTCAAGGATGTCGTGCTTGGTTTGTCTGGTGGTATCGACTCGGCGATCTGTACGGCGTTGGGTGTCGATGCATTGGGTAAGGATCGTGTGCGTTGTGTGATGCTGCCCTATCGTTACACGTCGGAAGAGTCGCTGAAAGATGCAGCCGATTGCGCGAAAGCGCTCGGCGTGCGTTACGATATCGTGCCGATCGCAGAGCCCGTCGAAGGCTTCCTGTCTGCATTGAAGCCAATGTTTGAAGGCACTGAAAGTGGCGTTACCGAAGAAAATCTGCAAAGCCGTGCGCGCGGCACCATTCTTATGGCGATCTCCAACAAGTTCGGCTCAATGGTCGTGACTACGGGCAACAAGTCTGAAATGTCGGTGGGCTATGCAACGCTTTATGGCGACATGAATGGTGGCTTCAACCCCATCAAGGATGTCTATAAGATGCAGGTCTATGCGTTGTCTGAGTGGCGCAACAGCAACGTTCCGGTTGGCAGCCTTGGTCCTTCTGGCGAAGTGATCCCGCAGAATATCATTTCGAAGGCACCGTCTGCTGAACTGCGCGAAAACCAGACCGATCAGGACAGTCTGCCGCCTTATCCGGTGCTGGACGACATTCTCGAATGCCTCGTTGAAAATGAGATGAGTAACGCAGAGATTGTCGCACGTGGTCATGCGCTTGAAACCGTGCAACGCATCGAACATCTGCTCAATCTGGCTGAGTACAAGCGCCGGCAATCCGCGCCCGGTGTCAAAATTACCAAGAAGAATTTCGGACGTGATCGTCGTTATCCAATAACGAACCGCTTCCGCGACCGCTGAAAGATTTTATGATGACCGTAACCGTTCGTTTTGCACCGTCTCCGACGGGCTATATTCATATTGGTAACACGCGTACCGCGCTTTCAAACTGGCTTTATGCCAAAAAGAATGGCGGTAGTTTTATTCTGCGTTACGACGATACCGACGTTGAACGCTCGAAGCAGGAATATGCCGACGCTATTGCGGTTGACCTCGAATGGCTGGGCGTGAAGCCAGACCGTGTTGAATACCAGTCAAAGCGCTTCGACGTTTATGCGAAGGCTGTCGAGAAGCTGAAGCAGGCAGGATTGCTTTATGCCTGCTACGAAACAGCCGATGAACTGGAACGCCGTCGCAGATTGCGATTGGCTCGCCGTCTTCCGCCCGTTTACGGTCGGGAAGCGCTGAAGCTGACCGATGAAGAAAAGGCAGCTTTTGAAGCAGAAGGGCATAAGCCGCATTGGCGCTTTCTTCTACCTAATTTCGAGAGCGACCCGTTCGTAACAACGCGCACAGAAGTTCATTGGGACGATCTGGTTCGCGGCCCTCAGACAGTCGATCTTGCTTCGATGTCAGACCCTGTTCTCGTTCGTGAAGATGGTACTTATCTTTATACGCTGCCATCGGTTGTTGACGATATTGATCTGGGCGTCACGCACATCATTCGCGGTGATGATCACGTCACCAATACAGGTGTCCAGATTGCGATTTTCAATGCACTCGGCGCTAAGTCACCTGTGTTTGGGCATCATAATCTTCTGACAACAATTTCGGGCGAGGGCCTTTCCAAGCGCTCCGGTGCACTGTCGATCGGCTCGCTGCGCGATAGTGGATATGAGCCAATGTCTGTTGCGTCTCTTGCCGTACTTATCGGGACTTCCGAAGCGGTTTCCGCTGCTACGGATATGGATGCGCTTGCAGACCGCTTTGACCTTGCCTCTATTTCAAAGTCATCGGCAAAGTTCGACCCGGCTGAACTTGATACGCTCAATCGGGCATTGTTGCACGAGATGCCGTATGAGAAGGCAGCAGGCCGTCTCGAAGCATTGGGTATTCATGGTGAGAATGTTGAGCAATTCTGGCTGACTGTACGCGGTAATCTTGAACGATTTAATGATGTTGCTCATTGGTGGCAGATCATCAACGCCGATTTGCCTGAAAAGCCTGAACTGTCCGAAGAGGATTCTGCCTTCGTGCGTGAATCACTCACGATGCTACCGGCTGAGCCATGGGACAAACAGACCTGGAAGATCTGGACCGATGCTGTGAAAGCAGCAACGGGACGCAAGGGCAAGACACTGTTCATGCCCTTGCGAATAGCTCTTACGGGGCAGGCGCATGGTCCGGAGCTTGCGGATCTGCTGGTTTTGATTGGTCCGGAAAGAACGAAGAGCCGACTACTCTGACTTTCGAACTTTCCGTGTAGGTTCGCTCCGTTGGCGGCGTAGTCGCTGCCGGAGCAACATAAGCAGCCGGTTGTACCTTTGGAAGAGCCGTGGGCACATAGCCTGTTTCCGGCGCTTCATATGCTGGCACAACGAAATCTTCCACCGGCTCGCTCACCGCTTTCGCGACTTTAGCGTAATCCTGTTTCGGTGCCTTCTTCGCGGATGGCTTCTTTGGAGCAGCCTTTTGCATTTTCCGAGCTGGCATCCAGTTTGCAGAACACGCCTGCACAAATCTGCCTGCGTGAGGTCTGCCAGCAAGTGTGGCGTTCAGCTCCGCAACCCGGCCTTCAAGTGTATTAATCTCCGATTGAAGTTTTTCGGCTCTCGTCTTGAGGCGTATGCAAGCGGAAGATTTACTTGCTGAAATGCCAATACAACTTTGTTTTGCCATCTCAGTGCGCGTTCGAGAAAGTTCATCTTTGTTGCGATCAAGCTTTGCTTTTGTAGAAGTTATATTATTTGTTAAACGTGCTTTATCTTTAGGGCTGCATTGCTGTATTGGTTGCGTTGTTGTGCATCCAGCAATCAGCGCTGCGGTCGCTATTAACGTCACCAGAGATGATACACGAAAAAAATTCTTATTAGAAACCATCATAGAACAAGCCCGTCCCGTTGTCCGTATGGGGATTGTTATATGTTACAATTAAAAAATCATAAACGCCAAGTATGTTTATTCATACTTGGCGATTTTTATTTAATGGTATTATCTATATTAAAGTAAAAGCTTATTTAGCTCTATCTTTTTACTTCACCGGAACGTTGAAGTGCTTCAACAACCGCAAGCGCAGTCATATTAACCACGCCGCGCGATGTAACCGATGGTGTAAGGATATGGGCGGGGCGTGCTGCTCCAAGCAGGATCGGACCGACATGCAGTGCATCGGTAACGGTCTTGACTACGTTCAGCGTAATATTTGCGGCATCAAGATTGGGGAAGACCAGAAGATTAGCTTCCCCTTTGAGGCGAGAATTCGGGAATACGCGATCACGCAGAGCTTGTGACAGCGCCGAGTCACCATGCATTTCGCCATCAGATTCAAGTTCTGGTGCTTTTTCAGCAAGGATT
Organism: Brucella grignonensis; assembly: GCF_002252505.1. Lineage (GTDB taxonomy): Bacteria > Pseudomonadota > Alphaproteobacteria > Rhizobiales > Rhizobiaceae > Brucella > Brucella grignonensis. Next base: position 30,964 of record NZ_NNRL01000153.1, read on the forward strand.
GCTGCCGCCCGACGCATTTTTTCAGCACTTGCCGACTCTTTCGAACCAAAGTTCGAGTGTGAAACAAGGGCTGCTTTTGGTTCAATGCCAAAGCGGCTGATTTCTTTTGCCGCCAAAATTGCCATTTCCGCAATTTCTTCGGCTTCCGGTTCAACGCTGACATAAGTATCGGTGAGGAATAGCGCACCGCGCTGCGAAATAAGCAGGCTCAGTGCAGAATAATCGCTGATGCCCGGCAGTTTGCCGATGATTTGCTTTACAACGCGCATGTGGCGTTCAAAACGTCCTTCCAGACCGCAGATCATAGCTTCCGCTTCATCACGCATGACAGCGAGCGCTGCAATTGCGGTTGAATTGGTACGAACGATTGTGCGTGCTGCCTCAGGCGTTACACCCTGACGACCGGTGTAGGACAAATACAGATCAACATAGTCGCGGTAGCGTGGATCATCCTCCGGGTTGATGAGATCGAAATCCTTGCCCGGACGAATTTTCAAACCGTAGCGCTGAAGGCGTGTTTCGATAACATGCGGACGGCCGACCAAGATTGGCAGCGCGATGCGTTCTTCAATCACCACCTGTGCAGCACGCAATACGCGTTCATCTTCACCATCAGCGTAAATCACGCGCATTGGCTTGCTCTGCGCGCGTGCTGCAGCGAAGACCGGCTTCATTATGAGACCGGAGCGGAAGACGAAGCGGTTCAGCCTGTCCATATAGGCTTCCCAATCGTCGATTGGGCGCGTGGCTACACCGCTCTCCATCGCAGCCTTGGCGACTGCGGGAGCAATGCGCAGGATCAAACGCTGATCGAATGGCGATGGGATAATGTGGTCTGGTCCGAATGTCGGTGTATCACCTGAATAGGCGCGGGCGGCTACGTCTGAAGGTTCTTCGCGTGCAAGTGCTGCAATGGCACGAACTGCTGCAAGCTTCATTTCTTCATTGATGGCTGTTGCACCGACATCGAGCGCACCACGGAAAATATATGGGAAGCAGAGAACGTTGTTGACCTGGTTTGGATAATCCGACCGTCCGGTACAAATCATGGCGTCAGCGCGTGCTTCACGGGCGGCTTCCGGCATGATTTCCGGATTTGGGTTTGCAAGCGCCATGATAAGTGGCTTGTCCGCCATCTGCTTGAGCAGTTCAGGCTTGAGAACACCTGCTGCTGAAAGTCCAAGGAACACATCGGCGCCGCCAATGACATCCGCGAGTACGCGTGCGTCAGTCTTCTGCGCGTAAATTTCCTTCCAGCGATCCATAAGAGTGTTACGGCCTTCATAGACCACACCCTCGAGATCGCAGACCCAGATATTCTCGCGCTTGGCGCCGAGATTAACGAGGAGATTAAGGCAGGCGAGTGCTGCCGCACCGGCACCTGACGTTACGATCTTTGCGTCTTCGATCTTCTTGCCAGCAAGTTCCAGACCATTGAGCACTGCCGCAGCGACAATGATCGCCGTTCCGTGCTGATCGTCATGGAAAACCGGGATGTTCATTTTGGCACGGAGCTGCTCTTCAACTTCGAAGCACTCAGGTGCTTTGATGTCTTCGAGGTTGATGCCGCCAAAGGTCGGCTCCAGAGCAGAAACCACATCCACAATGCGTTCGATCTCGTGAGCGTCGATTTCGATATCGAAAACATCGATATCAGCAAATTTCTTGAAGAGGACGGCCTTGCCCTCCATTACCGGCTTGGATGCGAGCGCGCCGATATTGCCAAGACCGAGAACGGCAGTGCCGTTGGAAACGACAGCGACCAGATTGCCGCGCGCCGTATATTCGGCAGCAGCGGCTGGATCTTCATGGATCGCCAGGCAAGGGGCCGCGACGCCAGGCGAGTAGGCAAGCGCAAGATCGCGCTGATTGCCGAGCGGTTTTGTGGCCTGAATTTCCAGCTTACCGGGCTTTGGATAGCGGTGGAAAAACAGCGCCGCTTCGTCAAAATCTGAACGCGTGGAAGTGGAGGGGGTCTTTTTGTTGGTCATTATCGCATCGCTTTCCGGTTCATACGCGCAGCCGAGGGAGGAAGCCACGCAGTGACGCAAATTTGCGTCCTTTGAGCCATTATCGTTCTTATCTCAAACTATCAAATCACTATAGGCTCGATTCCAAGAAGCAGTTATTCCACAGCCGCAGGGTATTACAAATGAAACCGCTTCTTTTATGGCGGTAGACATGCCACCAAGCGATCCCACCAATCAACTGGATTTTGGTTGACGCGCGGAAATGTCCACCTGTTCCAAGCCTTTTGCGCCCTCCATGTGATGGCAGGCTTTATTTTGCGATAAAAATCAGGGGAGGTTAAACAATAAGCGGCGCATGGCCGACAGTTCTAATATCAGAATTATTATATAAGACTATACTTTAATAGCTAACTATATTGAACTGTTTCGCCGGATTTTGAGAGGAATATACTTAGTAAAATTCAGTAAACAATTTTAAGGTTATGTGTCATGAACGCCGGTCTTGAAGATGTGGTCGCAGCTGAGACTATTCTATCAGATGTCGATGGTCTCTTGGGGAAACTTATCATTCGTGGACGGTCACTCGACAGCCTTGTGCCTCACACTCGCGTTGAGGATTGCATTGAATTATTATGGAATGGCTTTTTTGATGATTTTCCCAAGGGGGGTGAGCTTCAGCGCGCATTGGGCGAAGCACGCGCTCAAATCTTCCATCATACGGACGCCATTGATGATGAGCTTTTGGATTTACAGCCCATTGAGGCGGTTCGTGCGCTTATAGCAAGAATCCCGGATGGTGACGATCTTACGGCAGCTCTGTATATGGTCGCCGCACCCGCCGTTTTTACGCCAGCTATCATGCGTGCAAAACGCGGCAGGCAGATGGTTTCACCTGATCCATCCCTTCCACATAGCGTTGATATTCTGCGCATGGCGAATGTTCGGATGCCTGAAGAGCACGATGTTCAAGCTTTGGATAGTTATCTCGTCTCAGTTTCGGATCATGGCTTAAACGCGTCGACCTTCGCTGCACGCGTCGTAGCATCGACCCAAGCCGGAATGACATCTTCGATTCTGGCCGCCATCGGCGCTTTGAAAGGGCCGCTGCATGGCGGAGCTCCGGCTCCTGTCCTTGATATGCTGGACGCTATAGGGAAGGCGGATAATGCCAAACAATGGCTGCAAGATGCAATTTCCAGAGGCGAACGGTTGATGGGATTTGGCCATCGTGTTTATCAAGTTCGTGATCCGCGTGCCGACGCTATTAAGGCTGCTCTTCTGCGCGTTCTGGAGAACAAGAATAAGGATGAAAGCCGTTTGATGCTGGCCGAAGCTGTTGAGGCCGCAGCGATTTCTGCGTTGGCAAACCACAAGCCAGACCGTTCACTTAAAACCAATGTCGAATTCTACACCGCCCTTCTTCTTGAGCAGCTGCATTTTCCGCGTGAGGCCTTTACCTGCGTATTTGCTATGGGCCGGGCAATGGGCTGGGCCGCGCATTGTCGCGAGCAGATAAAGGAAAATAAACTCATTCGACCCAAGTCAACTTACATAGGTCCGAAACTGGAACTGGTAAGTTAAGACATAGGTAGGAATAGCCAATTTCATTGATTGATACGGGTGGTCCGCAGTTTCTTTCGGCACTCCCAAAGAGGCGCGAAACTTCCAGTTTCGCGCCTCTTTTTTCGTCGTCATATGTTTGTGACATGAATCGGGTTTTCTGCGCTCAAATCCGGGTTGCCCCAAGGTTGCCAATGGAAGGACAACCAAATGAGCGAAGATCAGATCGAGCCAAAGCAATTCCGCACTCTATTCATCTCGGATGTGCATCTTGGCTCTAAAGCGGCACAGGCCGAACTTTTGCTGGATTTTCTGCGTTGTCATGAGGCGGAAACAATCTATCTGGTTGGAGACATCGTTGATGGCTGGCGCCTGCGACGCAACTGGCATTGGCCGCAAGAGCATAACGACGTGGTTCAGAAGCTTCTGCGCAAGAGCCGCAAAGGCGCGACTATCATCTATATTGCCGGCAATCATGACGAGTTCCTGCGCAATTTCCAGGGTACGCATTTTGGTGGCATTGAAGTCATGAACCGGGCCATCCACGAAACTGCAGATGGCCGCAAGTTTCTTGTCATCCATGGCGATCAGTTTGATGTGGTGGTACGCAATGCACGCTTCATCGCCTATCTCGGTGATTGGGCTTACGATACGGCAATCTGGATCAACACAGTGATGAGCCGTGTCCGCGCCATGTTCGGATTGCGATATTGGTCATTCTCGGCCTGGGCCAAGTTTCGCGTCAAAAAGGCAGTCAACTTCATTGGCAATTTCGAAGACGTTGTTTCGGAAGAAGCGCAGCGTATCGGGGTGGATGGCGTGATCTGCGGTCATATTCATCACGCAACCATCGAGAAGTTGAATGGTGTTGAATATATCAATACGGGCGATTGGGTCGAAAGCTGTACAGCAGTCGTTGAGCATTTCGATGGTCGTATGGAGTTGCTGGAGTGGACAGAGCGCCTTGGTCAGCGACCATCGCTTCCTGCCGTTCAGGAAGGCAATACGGGCGGCAGGATAATCAGAATTCCGCGAGCCGCAAGCAAAGCAGTGAACGGAAACCGATGAAGAAGCTGGTCATCGTCACCGACGCCTGGCATCCGCAAGTGAATGGCGTTGTAAGAACACTGGCGAAATGCTGCGAGCTGATGACCGAACGTGGTTATGAAGTTATTGTCATCTCGCCACAGGATTACCGTTCGGTTCCCTGCCCAACCTATCCGGAAATTCGTCTGGCATTGACAACGCCCCCGGCCTTTCGGCGAAAGCTGGCACGCTTAAACCCTGACTATGTACACATCGCGACAGAAGGCCCGCTTGGCTTTATGGCACGACGCGCCTGTATCAAAATGGGGTGGAGCTTCACTACAAGTTTCCATACCCGGTTTCCCGAATATCTTCGGGATCGATTTCCTATTCCGCCAAAGTGGACCTATGCGTTTCTGCGTCGTTTCCATAATGCAGCATCGCACACACTGGTCCCAACCCAATCGATTCTGGACGATTTGCAGGGGCGTGGCTTTACCGGGCTGGAGCTTTGGACGCGGGGTGTTGATCGCACGCTGTTTCATCCACGCGATGATGTTGTGAGGGAGTTGCCCCAGCCTGTCTTTATCTGTGTCGGCCGTGTAGCAACTGAAAAGAATCTGCCAGCGTTTCTGGAACTTGATTTGCCTGGAACAAAGCTGATCGTAGGGGACGGCCCGGCTTTAGACGACTTGAAATCACGTTTTCCGAAGGCTGTCTTTGTTGGTAAGAAAGAGGGAAAAGATCTGGCGCGCATCTATGCATCGGCAGATATTTTCGTATTTCCAAGCAGAACAGATACATTTGGTCTGGTTCTGCTTGAGGCGATTTCATCGGGCCTGCCTGTTGCGGCATTTCCCGTACCAGGTTCTGCCGACGTTATTGGTGCCACCAGGGCCGGTATTCTTTCTGATGATCTGCATCAAGCATGTCTGCAGGCGCTTGAAATGCCAACCTTTGATCCGGCCGAAGTGCTTAAACCTTTTACATGGAAGGCCTGTGCAGACATTCTCGAAAACGTGCTCTCGTCAACAAAGAGTGTCGCACAGCCAATAAACAAGCTAGATAATCAGCCCCAGACGGTTGCTTCGGGCGGATAAACCAGAGCGCCATCGTAATGAAGGCCGGGAACGCGATCCTGTGCCAGAAGCAGTGGACCATCAAGGTCAACCACATTGGCTTTTTGTGCGAGCAATACGGCAGGCGCCATCCCCAGCGATGTGCCAACCATGCAACCGACCATGACCTGCAAGCCAAGCGATATCGCTTTTTCTCGCATGATCAATCCTTCAGTCAGCCCTCCAGCCTTATCCAGCTTGATATTCACGGCATCGTAGCGTTTTGCGAGGTCTTCGAGGCCCTCAGACGTGTGCACACTCTCATCAGCACAGATGATCACCGGACGGGTGATGCGGCTCAGAATGTCGTCTTTGCCAGCAGGTAGGGGTTGCTCGATCAAAACCACACCTGCTTTAGCTGCCGCTGCCATGTTTTCTTCGATATTCGCATCCGTCCAGCCTTCGTTTGCATCGATGATGATGCGGCTGTTTGGGGCGGCATTCGCAACGGCATGGATACGTTCAATATCGTTATCACCACCCATCTTGACCTTAATCAGCGGGTAATGCGCGACTTTTGCTGTGGAAACTGACATTTCCTCTGGTGTGCCAAGCGACACCGTAATCGCTGTCTCAAGTGCGCGTGTTGGCGTCTCGAGCATATCAGCAACGCTTTTACCGGACTGCTTTGCTTCCAGATCCCAAAGCGCGCAATCAACCGCATTGCGTGCTGCACCCGCAGGCATAATTGTCTGGATATCCTGACGCGTCGCACCGCTCTCGATAGCATCGCGAACGGATTCAATCTGTGCACTTACGCTTTCGATCGATTCGCCATAACGGGCATAAGGAACACACTCACCGCGTCCCAACCGGCCATCCCGGCCAATCTCGCAGACAACCACCAAGGCTTCGGTCTTGGAGCCACGGGAGATTGTGAATTTCCCAGCGATGGGATAGCGTTCATGAATGATTTTCAAGCTATTGTGCATGGATATGCCTTTAAGGACGCAGTATTTCGGTCGTGCAACGACTCGTATAAGAGGTTAGGCCATGTTGACCGACGCTGCCGACAAAGCAAGTACTGCCGCCAATGTCGCGCCAAAGATTGATTTGGCCGAGCATGATGGTGCACGTCTTATCAGCCTGAGTGGACGTTGGATTTCGCAAAGCGTCAGCATTATCGATAAGAAGATGCGTGAGCTAGAAAAAGTCGGTGGTTCACAAGCCGTTATCATCGATGCAACGGATGTGGCGGGACTTGATACTGCTGGTGCATGGCTGATTGAACGGCTGCGCCAAAGACTATTGTCTCAAGAGATAGATGTTCGTCTGGAAGGCGTTAAACCGGCCTGGCTTCCTCTGATGAAAGAAGTCGGCGATTCTGTTGTGCGAACTTTGGATGTGCCTCAGACGAAGAAGCCATTCTTCATCATCTCAATGCTGGAATCCGTCGGCCGGGGCGTTGCTGCCATCTATGAAGACTTCCTGATGGCGATGCATATTCTGGGTGCCACTATTCGTGGCGCACAGCTGAAAGCAGGACGCGGAACCGGCATTCCAATTCCTGCAATCGTCAAGCAGATGGACCGGATGGGTGTGGGAGCAATCCCGATCATCATCCTCATGTCAACGATTGTAGGCGCCATTATTGCACAGCAGGGCGCGTTTCAGCTTCGCTATTTCGGAGCTGAAATTTTTGTTGTCGATCTGGTTGGCATTCTGGTTCTGCGCGAACTCGGGGTTCTTTTGACTGCCATCATGATTGCGGGTCGATCGGGCAGTGCGATTACGGCTGAAATTGGCTCGATGAAAATGCGTGAGGAAACTGACGCGCTCACCGTTATCGGACTTAATCCGGTAGGTGTTCTTGTCTTTCCGCGGCTTGTCGCTCTGGTAGTGATTTTGCCGCTTCTGACAATCATTGCAGATTTGGCTGCCTTGATTGGCGCAGCCGCTGTCGCATGGTTTTATTCGAATATTTCGCCAGAGGCTTTCATCAGTCGTCTGCATGATGCGGTGGCACTCAACACCTATTTCGCCGGCCTCATTAAAGCGCCTTTCATGGCCATGATCATCGGTATTCTTGCCTCAGTTGAAGGCATGAAAGTTGGCGGTAGCGCAGAATCACTTGGCCGCCGAGTGACTGCTTCGGTGGTGAAGGCAATCTTCGTTGTGATCGTTGTCGACGGCATGTTTGCCATGTTCTACGCAGCTATTGATTTCTAACCCGCTGGGTCGAAAGTTTTATGGGGTCTTTCGGACACAGTCGCGGACAAATCCGAATTAGCGCGGTCCCGAGCGGTTCAGTCGAATCGCAAGCTCGGTTAAAGAATACATATGGAGAATAACATCGATATTCAGCAGGAATTGCAGGACGTAGAGAGCAACGATGCGCCTGTGCCGATCATTTCGGTGCGGGATGTTACCGTTGGTTTCGGCGGACGCGCTCCTGTGCTCGATAATCTGTCGCTTGATATCTACAAGGGCGAAGTTCTTGGCTTTATCGGCCCGTCAGGTGCAGGTAAGTCTGTGCTGATGCGAACCATCCTGGGGCTGAATAAGAAGCAGTCAGGCGAGATCGAGATACTGGGGCGCAATATCGATAAGCTGACTGAAATCGAGAAGATGGCAATCGATATGCGCATGGGCGTGCTGTTTCAGCATGGTGCGTTGTTTTCTGCCCTCAATGTGCTTGAGAACATTCAGGTTCCAATGCGCGAATATCTCGACTTGTCTCCAAAGCTCATGGATGAACTGGCACGTCTGAAAATTGATCTGGTGGGATTGAAGCCGGATACGGCTGAAAAATTCCCGTCTGAACTTTCTGGCGGCATGATCAAGCGCGCCGCATTGGCACGTGCGCTGGCACTCGATCCGGATATCGTTTTTCTCGATGAGCCGACATCGGGTCTTGATCCAATCGGTGCTGCGGACTTCGATGAATTGATCGCCAATCTGCGCGATACGATGGGGCTCACTGTTTACATGGTGACGCACGACCTCGACAGTCTCTTTGCGATCTGTGATCGCATCGCTGTCCTGGGGAACAAAAAAGTTTTGGTTAGTGGTTCCATTGAAGACATGCTGACTGTAGACGACCCATGGGTAAAATCCTATTTTCGAGGAAAGCGCGCACGTCAGATCGACACATCAGCGCCGAGCAGACGGCGGCCCGGCAGCCGCTTGCAGACTGGATAAGATATGGAAACGAAGGCCAATTACGTACTGGTAGGAGTTTTCACGCTACTCGTCAGCCTGCTGGCTTTCGGTTTCGTGTACTGGATCGCCCGTTTCGGTGAAGCGCGGGATTCGGTTGAGCTCGACGTGCGCATACCCGGATCAGTTACAGGTTTGGGTATTGGTAGTCAGGTCTTGTTTAATGGTATCAAGGTCGGCGATGTCCGCTATCTGCATCTCGACGAAACCAATCCAGGAATGGTGATCGTTAAAACGCGTGTAAACGCAACCACGCCGATTACACGCTCAACCGAGGCTACGCTGGGCTTTCAGGGCTTGACAGGTCAGGCCTATGTTGAGCTGAAAGGCGGACGTCTCGATGAGCCGAACCTCCTCACAGAAGCAGCAAAAGAAGATACAGTCGCCCGAATAGATGCCGACCCTTCTGCTGTGAACAACCTGCTGGCTACTGCACAGGACATCTTCGCCCGGGCAAACTCCGTGCTTGGTGAGCTGGAAGGCTTTGCCAAGGAGGCGCGTGGCCCTCTGACCGACACGATCAAAAATACCAAGACCTTTACAGATGCACTTGCCAAAAATGCTGATGTGATTGACGAACTTGGTTCGAACGCCGCAAACATCAACAAGATCGTTTCTGATGCACAACAAATGATGGCGCGCCTGAATGCTGCCTCCTCACGCGTTGAAAGCGTTATCGCAAAAGCGGATCAGTTGCTTTCCAGCGATGATAAAGACGGTGTGGTCGCGCAAGCCAAGGCAACACTTGAATCCATCCGTCAGCTGTCGAGCAATCTGGATAAGCGTATTACGCCAATCGCCAGCAACCTTGAGCGTTTTTCGGGACAGGGCTTGAGCGATGTTCAGGCGCTGATTGGTGATAGCCGCCGCGCTGTGCAGCGTGTAGAACAGGCTGTAACTGACCTCGAACGCAATCCTCAGCGTTTGCTGTTTGGTGGCTCTGGTAGTGTTCCGCAGTATAACGGAAGGACGCGTCATTAATGTCCATTACAGGTTCTGTCGTGACAAAATCCCCTCGCAATTTGATCCGAAATGTTACTGCGCCCCTTCTGCTTGCAACTTTGTTGGCAGGATGCGGAACGACCACGCCGCTCGATACGTTTAGCTTGTCAGCCCCACAACAGACGAAATCTGCATCCGCAAGCCGCAAAAACCTTCAGCTTCTGGTTCCTGCGCCGAGCGCGTTGAAAGCACTGGATAGCGAGAATATTGTCGTCAACACAGCACCCGGTGCGATTGAGTATCTCAAGGGCGCTCAATGGGGCGACAGACTGCCGAACCTTGTTCAGTCGCGCCTTGTGCAGGCCTATGAAAATACGGGCGTCTTTGGTGGCGTAGGGCGACCTGGCGATGGCCTCGCTATCAATTACCAGATACTGACTGACCTTCGTGTATTCAGCATTCAGGCCTATGGTGCACAAAAGGCAGCTGTCGTTGAAATCGCGGTCAAGCTTATGAACGACAAGAACGGTGAAGTACGTGCAACGCACGTCTTCCGTTCGGCTGTTCCCGTTTCAGGAACGACCAATAGCGGTTACGTAAAAGCTCTTGATGCCGCATTCGAACGCACAGCAAGCGACATTGTCAGCTGGACTATATCTTCGCTTTAAGTGTTGAAATTCGAGATCATTGAAGGCAGTTCGGTTCACTCCGGGCTGCCTTTTTATTGATCGCGTTTCGATTTTGCACTTCTGCCAAGTGTCTATTGTTCCGATCTTAGAGCGCATCCCGAAAAGTGTGAAACGGTTTTCGAACAAAGATGCGCGTTAAAACAAATATTTAGAGCGCCTATCTGATCCAATCAGATCGAAACGCGCTCTAATGTCAGGCCGAGCCCACATCCACGGGGTTAGAGAAGACTCAATATCTTTCGGCTCGCAGCTAACTCAACGAACATAGAATCTCATCAAAAATGTGCACCGCTTGAAACAGCGACGATAAAAAACGCGGCCTGAAAGCCGCGTTTTTTATTGTTCATTTCACTGCGTTTAGCGCAGGCGTCCACTTGCGTGAGCAAGCATGGTGTAGACTTTGCCGGTGTCCGACGTCAGGTAAGTCTGTGTCACCATGTTGTCACGATCATTACGGGCAACGTCTTCGAGCAGACGCTGGAAGTCATCCATGTAACGGTCTACCGCACGGCGGAATTCACCATCTGTCTGATACTTGCGCTTGATATCATCAAAGGTCTGCTGACCCTTCAGCGTGTAGAGGCGGCGTGTGAAGACATTGCGTTCACCACGGCGGTAGCGGTCCCAAAGTTCAACTGATGCTTCATGATCGATTGCGCGAGCGATATCGACCGAGAGCGAGTTGAGCGATTCAACCACATGGCTTGGCGAACGTGGAGCCTGGGTCGGCTGTGCCTGCGAAGGTGCAGCAACTTCATCTTCGCGTGATGCGCGAGCCAGAAGATCGGAAACCCAACCGCGTGGCTTTTCAGCTGACTGAGCAGGTTGTGCAGCCTTCGGAGCTTCTGCCGGACGGGCGCGAACAGCAACCTCTGCCGGTGCAGAAATCTGAGGGCGCTGGACCGCAGCAGGTGCCTGAACTGGGGTAGGTGCTGCCCGCTGAGTCTGGACCGGACGCGAAACTGGACGATCTGCGCGGCTTTCACCGACGTCGACCAGACGACCCGACTTGTTGACGATTTCAGCAAGCTCCTTAAGAGCATTGATCTGTTCGCCAACAGCCTTGCGCATTGCGCTCGTGGTTTCCTTGGCTTCAGCAGGCATATCGAGAACGCCGCGCTTGAGTTCGCCACGTGTAGTGTCGAGCTCGCTACGGATTTCCGTTGCAGTGCGACGAATGTCGTCGGTTGCAGCCGAGAATCTCTGCGATGCCTGTTCAACGATCTCGGCAACGCTCTCACGCATTTTCTCAGCCGAAGAACGTGTCTGGCCTTCAGCGCGCTGGAATGCCGACGCAACAACGGTTTCAAACGACTGCATCAGTTTTTCGATGCCTTCAGACTTTTCAACCAGACCGGAAGCCAGCTTGTCGAGCGCCAGATGACGATCTTCAAGTGTTCCCGCGAGGCCGTTCTGTGCCGAGCTGATCATGTCCGAAGCGGTCGAGAGAACTTTGCCGTGCTCTTCAAAGCGCTCGGCAATATCTGCGATCTGCGACAGCGTGCCGTCTGACAGTGCGCGCAGCGTACCAATATTGGTGTCGATGAGACCAGTCGAAGCCTGGAACATCTGTGCCGCACGGTTGGCGTTTTCGACGAAGCTGCTTGTTGTTTCAACAAGACGACCATCGATATTCGTCAGATTGCGCGCGGCAGCATCGATCAGCTTGCCAAGTTCGCCGTTTGAAGCGGCGAGACGGTCGATCAATTCGCTGACATTTTCCGAAAGGCCGGTCTTTGCTTGCTGAACCGCTGCAATGGTTTCTGCCGTGCGGTTGGCCAGTGCGTTGACGAGTGCTGCATTTTCAGCGCGCAGGCGATCAGTGGCTGCGTGGGTGGCTTCTTCCAGCTGTTCTGCAAGTCCGCGACCGCTATCTGCCAGACGCTGCACGAGAGGTTCGGCAGTATCATTGAGAATCTGCGTGATTTCCTGCGAGCGGGCCGCGAGAACTGCATTGAGTTCACGCGTGCGTTCTTCAAGCGTTACAGCAGTCGTGTCTGTCACCTGAGCGATGCGTGCTTCAACAGAACCAAGTTCCATCGTGATGCGTGAACCGATGTCACCAAGGCGCGTTGCGATGGCATCTGCCCGTTCAGCAAGGCGTGCTTCCGTGCCGGACAGGTTCTCTGTAACGCTCGACGAGAAGGCTTCGCTGTGACCAGCCAGCGTCTCGCTGGTTTTCGTCGCAGTATCAGCGATACGGGCTTCAATTGCCGACAGTTCGCCGGTGAGGCGGTTTTCGATAACTTCAAGGCCACCAGCAATCGCGCTTGCACGTTCAGCAAGACGCGCCTCAGTACCAGCGAGATTATCAACAACGCTGGCAGAGAATGCTTCGCTATGACCAGCCAGCGTTTCGCTGGTTTTCGTCGCAGTATCAGCAATACGGGCTTCGATTGCCGACAGTTCACCGGTGAGGCGGCTTTCGATGGCTTCAAGTCCACCAGCAATCGCGCTTGCACGCTCGTTCAGGCGGGCTTCAGTGCCAGCCAGATTGTCGGCAACGCTTGCCGCAAATGCTTCGCTCTGACCTGCGAGTGTTTCGCTTGTCTTGCTTGCAGTGTCAGCAATGCTGCGCTCAATCTGGCCCAGACGCGATGCGATTGCATTTGCGCGTTCACCGAGGCGCTCTTCAGTAGCGGCGAGGTTGGTGGTGAGATCAGCACTGAAGCTCTGGCCGAAACCGTCGAGCGATTCACCAGCTTTTGCAGCTTCTGCGGACAGAACGCTTGCTGCTTCGGTAATTTTTTCACGCAGCGAGCCAGCAACGACACCTGCACTCTGTTCAAGCGCGCGGCGAACGTTATCGACGCCGATAGCGAGCGCCTTTTCCATAGTCTGTGTGCGTTCTTCGATAATGCCAGTCTGGCCTTCGAATGCGCGGGTAATGACATCGCTGCTGTTTTCAATCGCATTGTGCAGGTTTGCAGCACGCTGCGAAAGAATATCGCCGTGATCCTGAAGGGTCTGGCTGAGCGAAGCGGTGCTGTCGGTCAGCGTCTCACGGATCGCAGCTGTACGACCTTCAATGGTCTGCTCATGTCCATCAAGAATGTGGGCAAGGGCACTGTTATGATCGTTCAGAACTGAACGGAGGCCACTTGTACGCTCCTCAACACGCTGAACATGATCCGTGAATGTCGCTTCGAATGCATTGCGGCTTGCGCCGATCGTTTCGCTGATCGCCTGTGAACGTTCGTCAAAGACGCGCGCCAGTTCCTGCTGATTATCAGCGATAAGCGCCGTCAACGAGCTCACACGCTCATCGAATGTGCGTGCCAGAACTTCACGATTTTCATTGAAATTATCGCGCAGTGCGGTTGTACGTTCATCCATCAGTTGAGCAAGCACCGCCTGATTTCCGGCGATGACGCTATGCAAGGCAGCAGCGCGTTCGTCCAGCGAGCGGGCATGATCAGCAAAAGTCGCATCAAGGCGCGAGGCATTGTTAGCCATTTCTTCCTGCAGAACACTGGTTCTGTCTGCAAGGATGGCTGCATGCTGCTCTGCAGCTGAATTAAGAGCCGAAGCGCTGTTGTTGATGGCGCTCTCGATATCGCTCGTGCGTGCAGCAAGCGTATCGGCATGACCGCGAATGACCGCAGAAACGCGTTCGGTTTCACCTTCAAGCGACGATGCCAGGATATCGCGGCTTTCAGCAAGCTTGCCTGCGAAGGACGACGCCTTCTCGTTGAGAATGCCACCCACGGTTTCGCTGATCGAAGTCAGATCATCGCTGATCTTCGTCTTCGTGTCATCAATCATGGTGCTGAATGCAGTACGGCCACCGGAGAAGGTTTCTGCAATCTCACGGGTGCGAGCAATGAGATTTTCATTGATCTGGCGCGAACGGGTTTCGAGAGCTGCATTGAGTTTTTCTGTGCTGCTGTCGAGTGCATGGGCGCGTGTTTCGAACTCGGTGAGGAGCGAACGACCACGTTCGTTGAGCGTTGTGTCGAGCTGTGTCAGACGCGCATCGAATTCGCTGACCATCGACTGAGTGGCTCCGCCCAGCAAGGTGGCGATGCCAGCGGTGCGCTCATCAAGCGCGGAGCTCACGCGTTCCGAAATGTCACGTGATTGCTGATCGAGCGTGGCAATGCGGGTATCGAGTTCATTTGCAAATGCTTCACCAGAAGTGGTGATGCGCGTTGCAATATCGCCGGTACGCTTTTCAATCGCCTCAGCAATTGCGCCACCGCTTTCATTGATGCTGCCGATGAGACGTTCACCAGAATCACCAAGAAGCGAGCTAAGTTGTTCAGATGCAGAGACAACATTGTCGCGTATGATATTGGCAGCGCTAGACAATTCTTCCTTCAGTTGCTCATGAGCGCCGGTGATTGAAGAGCGGACACGCTCAGCATGGCTGACCACGGCTTCGCGCTCATTGCCAAGATCGCTGACGAGCGAACGGATACGAACTTCGTTGTCGCTATAAGCGCGTTCAAGCTGATTGACCTCGGACTGAACGAGAGTCTCAAGTTCAACAGCGCGTGCGAGTGTGCGTTCAATGCCTTCGTTCATCGCGGCAACTTCGCGACGGACAGCCTGGCTCAGTGTGGATACACGATCACCAGCGGCGGCTTCAGGCTGCAAGAGCTTGAGAGCAGCTTCCGACATGCTGCGCGCTGCGACATGCATTTCCTGCGCACGGCGGACGAGATGTGCAAAGCCCCAGAACATGACCACAGGCAATACTGTGCCAGCAATTACGCCAATACCGGCGGGGGATGTGAAGAAATCTTTGGTCGCCTGCAGGTTCGAGAAGACGTCAGGGCTGATAGCCTTGCTGATCGCAACGCCACCGGCAGCCCAGAGCACGCTCATAGCTGTCGTTGTCCAATAGAGCTTGGAAGAACGTTCGGTTACACGGCGAGGCGCAGCAGCAACGGCTCTGCCATTGCGAGAATCGTCATTGGCAGGCGTGAGGGCGGTAGCGGGCGTGGCAGCAACAACGGCCGATACTGGCGCTGATACTGGCGCCGATACTGGCGATGAGGTTGCAGGCTTAGGCGCGGCTTCCTGAACTGCTGGCTTGGCTTTGTTGGCAGGCTTTGGCGCAACATTGGCAGCTTCAAGTGAGGCGGATGGGAGCACAGCACTGACGACTGGAGGCACAGGCGGTGCGGCAGGGCTTGCAATGACGGAAACGGTGGCAATCGTTTCGGCCTTTGCCTTTCCTTCTGTCGTAATGTCTACGGGAGAGATCTTCTCAGCGCCGACTACTTTCGTGTTCTGCTCCGCAACCAACTCTTCGGCCGCGCGCGAAATCTGCTCTTCCAGGTCATCGATTGAAAATTTTTCATCAATCGCACTCAGGTCCATATCAATATCGAAATCGTCGCCGAAATCGATATCAAGTGCCTGTTCAAGTGCCTGTTCGACCTCTTGGTCGAGCTTTTGCGCCTTGGATTTAGAAGCCATAGCCTTGCCTACCTCGTACTCATTACTGCGACGGCCGGATCAATATAGAGCCGTTACAAAACTTACTCCGCCATTTTTCATCGTATCGGCTCGGGCTTGTTAAGGAAATAGGCACCCGCGCCTGATGTCTAAAACTTTAAATACAAGGTTAACAAAAATGGGCAGACTGGAAAAAAATGCCGGATTTCCGGCGTTTTGACATTAACGATCATTCTGTGGAAATCAAACCGATGCGATAAAGCATCATAACTCATCTCTGCCAAATCGTTAACAAAAATACGCGTTAGAGGAGAGCTGTTATTATTATTCTACCGATGGTTTGATTCATAAGGCGAAAAATCTGCACCACTTTCAAGCTTACTTTTCTATATGCCACTTTAATGCCTATTGTGCCTGCATCACAAGTGAACATCAGAAAACGCTTATATTTTCAGATCAAAGCGAGCTCTAATGCAATGGCATATTGGCGCAGTTATTGGCCGAATATGCTCCAATGGTTGAAACTCTAAGCATAAGGCCGTATTTGCCTCTGCGAGATATCAATCGCGCCGAGGAAGGCGTGTGCAGGAACATAAAATGACAAAAATTGTATTCGTATCCGCTGATGGCGCTTCACGCACGGAAGTTGAAGCTGACAACGGATCGAGCGTAATGGAAGCTGCAATCCGCAATGGCATTCCGGGCATTGATGCTGAATGCGGCGGCGCTTGCGCTTGCGCAACCTGCCATGTCTATGTCGATGAAGACTGGACCGAGATCGTCGGTGGTCCAGATGCGATGGAAGAGGACATGCTGGATTTCGCATATGAGCCGCAGCCCAACTCGCGTCTTTCCTGCCAGATCCGTGTGACGGATGAGATTGACGGCCTCGTTGTCCAGGTTCCGGAACGTCAGAACTAATATTTCAGGCAGAGTGGCGACATATAAGGAGCGTCGATGGTAGCCGAACGTCATTCTGACATCGCAATCATCGGCGCCGGGCCTGTCGCCCTTTTCTCTGTCTTCCAACTCGGATTGTTCGGTTTCAAATGTCGGTTGTTTGATTCCATGAGCCGGGCAGGCGGACAGTGTACCGCGCTTTATGCTGACAAGCCCATCTTTGATATTCCGGCTTTTCCCGAGATTATGGGTGACGAGCTGATCGATCGTCTGCTTAAGCAGATTGAGCCCTATCGTCCTGACTTTGAATTTAATCAGCTGATCTCAGGCATCACCGTTGATGAGCAGGGCGTTCGGATTAATACCGCCGCCGGCATCACCTTCAATGTCAAAGCTCTGGTAATTGCTTCAGGGCTCGGCGCCTTGACATCTGCTGGTCAAATCGTACGACCCGATCCACTCGCTACTGCTGATATCAAGCGGTTCGGAAACGCAATCGTGGTCAGCCCCGAGACGTTTCGCACATCGCAGCCGAAAATATACGCTATTGGTGACGTTTGCCATTATCCGGGAAAGCTGAAACTCATAGTTTCCGGTTTCCATGAGGCTGCCCTGATGACACAGGCCATCAGGCGCGAACTGCAGCAAGTCAGATAAGCTTCAGATTCTACTGCACCATTTTTTCGAGTTTATAGGTCAGCAAGCGTTCAAAGCGACGTTCAAAATTGATGGTTTCGACCCGGTCAAACCGTTCCTGCGCCTTATCATGCGCAGCCATCTGGCGTTCCGTTACCTTGTCGATATCAGCACGCAGCGTCACACAATCGGTACGGCTACGTAGAGAACGTATCTCTCTCTCCATCTCGCTGGCATGACTGCGTGCAATCACGATATGGCTTTCTTCGTGGCGGCGGATATCCTGATACAAAGTATCCCATATCAGCGCGAGTTCGGCAGTGGTTTTGCGGCGTTGCTTCCAGCGCGGCAACATGACCTTTGCATGGACATTCACATAAACGTCCTGGACCTTGCAGGCGCGATCACCGGCAGCACGGCCATAACGCACCTTGGCGTCGAAGCGGATTTCAGCTGCACCCGGATGATGCTGGCCGGTCTTCTTGAGAAATGGACCACTGCGTGACAATGCCTTGTCGAGATCTTCAGCGGTCTTTCCGTTGACATTATAATAGCTGAACGTCCGGAAAATGGAGGCTGCTTCAGCGTTAGGTGCAACAACTGCAAATGCCAACCCCAGAGCCAGAACCCGTTTTCTCATAGACATGTTCCGGCACCTCTTCATAAAACCAGAAAGAAACTCGTAAATTCACTGATGAGCAACATGGCATGCAATCGTCAAGAGAACTATAACGACCCTTATAAAACGACATGGTGCTAGTGGTCTTTTCAATTTCGACGTTTGTTCAACGCTTGTAACTGACGATTGCAAATGTCGGAATCAGACCACTCGTTTGGCTGCATTCGGTTCGAAGAAAAATAATCGGAATATTCGTCAATGATGAAACAATGGCAACTTGCCCACGATCGTAGCCTCCAATTGGGTACAAAATCTGTCATTATGGGCATTCTGAACGTTACACCGGATTCCTTTTCCGATGGTGGCCTCCACAACGATCTTGATAAGGCCCTCGCAGTTGCTGAAACAATGCTCGCGGATGGGGCAACAATTATCGATGTTGGGGGAGAGTCCACACGCCCAGGCAGTGATGCCGTTGATGCTGAAACTGAAGCAGCACGCGTTGTGCCAGTTATTCGAGCTATTACACAGCGTTTAGGCTGCATCGTTTCAATCGATACCTATCGCGCCTCGACCGCACGCCGTGCGGTGGAAGCAGGCGCGCATATTGTGAATGACGTGTGGGGGCTGCAACGAGAACCTGAGATCGCCCAAGTTGCAAAAGAGACAGGCGCAGGGCTGGTTATCATGCACACCAGTCGCGATAGAAACACCGATCCTGATGTAATTGCCGATCAGTTTGCATTTCTGGATGTATCGCTGGAGATCGCGGGCAGGGCAGGCATTGAAACCTCCCGTGTCGTTCTTGATCCGGGTTTTGGTTTTGGCAAAGACAAGGACGAAGATGTTGCGCTGATGGCACATATGGAGGAATTGCAGCGGTTCGGTTATCCTTTACTTGTCGGAACCTCGCGCAAGCGCTTCATCGGTGCGATTACTGAACAGGCGGATCCTTTGAAGCGCGATGTGGGAACTGCTGCAACATCAGTTGCAATGCGTTTGGCGGGAGCCGACATCTTCCGTGTTCACAATGTCGCTTTTAATAGGGACGCTCTTGCAGTTGCCGATGCTATCCTGCAAAGCAAAGCAAATTCAAAATAGGAACCATGGCCGTGTACACAATCCGTATCATGAATTGCGCATTCTTTGCGCACCACGGCGTCTTTGACGAGGAACATAAACTCGGTCAGCGTTTCTATGTCGATGCGATACTGGACGTCGATCCCGGCGACTCGCTGGACAATGACGATATTGAAGGCACGGTCCATTACGGGATTGCTTTTACTGTTATTCAGGACATCATCACCGGCCGTCAGCGTTATCTCATCGAGACACTTGCGCTCGATGTCGGTAAAGCACTGGTCGCGCGTTTCCCGCAGATCAAGCGTGCTGAAATCACCATTCGTAAGCCGAATGCGCCGGTTCCGGGCGTTCTGGATCATGTCGAAGTAACAGTGGTTTATCCACGCTGATGAGCAATGCCATGCCTTATCGCGCCTGGCTCGGGCTTGGCGGTAATATCGATGATCCTGTCGCGTCCATGGCCAAAGCGTTAAAGCTGCTTGATGCTCGTGACGACACAAAGGTCACCGCCGTTTCAAATGTTTATCGCACACCGCCTTGGGGTAAAACGGATCAGGCCTGGTTTCACAATGCCTGTGCGGAAATCGAAACAGCACTTGAACCACTTAAGCTTATTGAGACGTGTCTCGACGTTGAACGCTCTCTTAAACGGGTACGGCTAGAGCGTTGGGGGCCACGAATTATCGATATCGATATTCTTGCAATGGAAAAGTCAGGCGAGGCGGTCGTCATGAATGAACCGGCGCTTGAGCTTCCACATCCACGCATTCAGGAACGTGCATTCGTGCTCGTCCCACTCAATGACATTGCTCCGACACTTAAGATTGCAGGCAAAAGCGTTTCTGAGTGGGAAATGGCATGCGCCAGTTCTGAAATAGAAAAAGCCCGCACTGGTGCGGGCTGGTGGTTTGAATAGAGGTACTAGCTTTCAGAGACTAATTCTTGGCGATGCTGCCAACCGCCATGTTGTCGATGCGTTTTAGGCTCATCCCGATGACGGGTACGAGTTCCTTGTCAACGCGGACAGACACCGTGACATTCATGGTGTTTTTATCGGCGACGCGCGCAAGCATCGCACCATTGAGTTCCTTGCGATTCAGGCCGAGAACCACTTTGTTTCCAGTCACGGAGCCTGACGTTACATTCAGACCCTTGCCCTCTGCACCGTCATTGAACTTGCCAGAATAGCTGGAACCAACGCGTGTGACAGTTGCTTTCATTGGCTGAGAGAAAACACCGACCCGGCAAGAGCCATCCAGTGTCATGCCGACTGCGTCGTTGGGCGTTGTGCCCGCCAGCGAGCAAACAAACTTGGTGCCCTTATATTTCCCGGCGACAATTTCACCCGGACCGGACCATTGGCCCTCAATTGTCTGGAAAAACTGTTCATCTTTATCTGCGGCCAGAGCTGGCGCAGCAAAAAGCGATGCGGGCAGTAGCGTGAGGCATGCAGCGATGTAGTTTTTCATATTCAGCTCTGTCCCGGAATCTCGACCCTAAGGCACCATTCCAATAATTTATCTGTAAAGACTTCGCAACCGAATGCTCGATAATCGGGCGTCAGTGCGTTTCTATGGTGCAAGGATCACAGATTCGAGCACCCGATACGTCTATCTCATATTCGTTGCGAATGGTTAATGCTTCGTTGTCATAGCCATTAAAGTCAACGTTATTACCGGAATATGAATGTACTCTAGAGCGCGTTTCGATCTGATTGGATCAGATCGGCGCTCTAAATATTTATTTTAACGCGCATCTTTGTCCGAAAACCGTTTCACACTTTTCGGGATGCGCTCTAGCTGCGAGATGTCGGTTTCGTGCCTTTCTCGCTGCTTATGCGCGCGATATCGCCGATAAAGTCACCAACACCGGGACGTTTTTCCGAATTGAATGGAAAGGGCCGCACGACATCCATCGCTGCAATGCCAATGCGAGCCGTCATCAGTCCATTGACGACACCCTCACCGAGTTTCGCAGAAAGGCGCGATGCCAGTCCATGGCCGATGAGCTGCTGAATGACACTGTCGCCCATGGCAATAGTTCCAGTCACGGCGAGATGTGCGACGACCCGACGGGCAAGTTTGATAAAACCTAGGGTGCCCGGGCGTCCACCGTAAAGCTGTGACAGCCGGCGGATCAGACGAGCGGATTCAAAAATCACATAGCCGATATCGACAAGCGCGCGCGGGCTAATCGCGGTTACGATGGAAACTCGCTTTGAAGCATTCAGGATTAATGCACGCGCTTCGCGATCAAGAGGGCGCAATATTTCAGTTTCAGCAAGGCGGATTAGATTGCGACCATCAATGATTTCATCAGTCAGGCCGTCAAGCATCTGTCGTCCACGTGCGGTTTCAGGCAGGTCTGCCGCTATTGTGCGAAGCGCGTCAACAGCCTTGCGTGCGGCAGCCATATCGTCACGTTCCGCCGCATCGGCGGCATCTTTGCGCAGGTGCTGCACTGATGCCAACCGTCGCAAAGCCAATAGTTCACGCACGATAATTGCAACGAATGAAGCAAGCGCAACTATGGCCACGCCAAGTGCTATCCAGCCAAGCCAATCGGCACGCGTGAAAAGCGCCCGAATGAGGTCTTCTGTCCAAATACCAATAGCAAATGAAACCAATATACCCAGAGCACCCAACAAGACCTTGCTCAAAGACCAGCGCCGCCGGGGTGGTGCATCAAATGACGGGTCCAAAACCTCCAGTTCAGCGGCTTCTTCGTCGCTCAAGGCAAAGACGTCAGTCTCTGGAACGACCTTATCCAGGTCTGTGACAGCACGCGGACGACGCGGTGCGTCTTGCGTCGCCTCAGATACTGAAACCGCTTCTGTTGGCTTCTTAACGGCAAAAGCTGCGGGTTTGCGTGGAGGCTGTTCACTCATGCCAGACGATCCCCGATTAGAAACTGGAGTGCACGATCAAGCCTGATGTGCGGCAATGAAAGCGTTAAACCTTCGGCCGTTCTCTCCAGACGTGGAGGTCGAAAACGGACGAAGCGAATGGCTGGTTCATCGCTCGAAAGTGAAGGTTCGAATATTACATTAGGATTTTTTGGTAAATCACCGGGAAATATAGCAGTTTCTGTTTCACCATCGAACACTTCTGCATCAATTCGTTCGCCTTTAAGCGGTGTTCCGATGATGACTGGCAGTGTGTCCTTGCCTTCTTTCACAGTTGCTTCACGTGTGGCACGAACAGCCGCCATAGCCAGCACGTCAATATCAGCACCTGAAAAATCAGCGCGTTCTATTGCGCGTTCAACAAGACGGCGAACAATCGCTTGCAATCTGTCATGGCTCTCGTGGTGAAGGTGATCAGCCTTGGTGGCTGCAACCAGAATACGGCCAATGCGACGCTGGATAAGACCGGTCAAAAGGTTGGCACGTCCGGGACGGAAGCAAGAGAGAATGTCGGTCAATGCACGTTCAAGATCGGCCACCACAGCACCACCTGCATTCATGGCTTGCATGGCATCAATCAGGATAATCTGGCGATCAAGCCGGGCGATGTGTTCCCGGAAGAACGGTTTGATCACATGCGTTTTGTAGGCTTCATAACGACGCTCCATCATCGCAGCCAGACTACCGGTTTTGAAGTCTTCCGGCTTCAGTCCGGGTAGCGGAGCAAAAGTAAGCGCTGGTGAACCTTCAAGATCACCCGGCATCAGAAAACGTCCCGGCGGCAGTGTTGAAAGAGCACGTTCGTCTGCTTTGCCGGCACGCAGATAAGCCGTGAAACTTCTCGCCAGTCGCTGAGCGGTCAATTCATCTGCACTATCGGATAGTGAAACGGTTTGTGCGTCGTGCAGCCACATCTGCGCGAGATCTACATGGGTTGGCTCATTGGCCAGAGCAAAGGAATCCGCACTGAACTCGCTATAGGTCTTTCCGAGCAAGGGGAGGTCGAGCAACCACTCACCAGGATAATCGACAATATCGACCGACAGTCGCCCCGGCGAAAGCCAGCGACCCCACGCCGATGCGGTCTCATATTCAATCGTGAGACGAAGTTGTGAGATAGCACGCGTCGAATCCGGCCAGATACGTTCGTCGAGCAAAGCCGAAAGATGTTCTTCATACTGAAAACGCGGAACAGCATCATCTGGCTGCGGTTCAAGCATGGAACGTGAAATGCGACCCGACTTGTAGGCTTCAAACAGGGGCAGGCGGCCACCATGCACCATATTGTGCACCAATGCGGTTATGAAAACCGTCTTACCAGCGCGAGAAAGACCAGTGACGCCAAGTCTCAACGATGGAGACATCAAACCCGTTGCTCGATCTGTCAGCGTATCGAGCGCAATCCTTGCTTCATCGCCGAAACTGGTCAGTTTTGCCAATTGTTCCCTCGTGAGAATTACATCTTGTCACAGCCATACATAGGAACTCGTGAGGCGTATCAACAAGGAAGCGTTGGATTCAATCGACAAGTCATTAACAGGGCAGAGGAAAACTCTTCAGAAAACCCTGCCCACGTGCAATCTCCGATAGCGGTCCATCAAAGGTGATTGTAGCGAGTGCTGCCGTCGGGAAGCCAGCTTCGAGCCTTGAAACACTTGCGTGCTCACCGTCGCCGCATAGGGCCAATGCAAGATCCTCGATACTTGGATTGTGACCGACCAGCATCAAATTCTCTGAACCCGCATTTTTCCTTATTGCCAGCATGTATTCACCGGCACCGCCACTATAGATCGTCTCATCGACGATCATTTCTGCATCTATTCCGAGCCGTTCAATCAAACCGGATGCAGTTTCGCGCGTGCGGCAGGAAGCAGAAAGCAAGACCTTGTCCGGAAAAAGCTTTGACGTCCTCATAGCTTCGGCCAACTGGTTCAACGAGGAAATACCTTCTTCGGCCAGCGGCCGGTCAAAGTCTTTCATCGCAGGCTTTGCCCATATTGCTTTCGCATGACGGAGGAGAAAAAGACGACTCATTGAGGGCTCCAGAGTGCATTTTGATGCGCTTGCAGCTCAATTCATGCCACATTTTCTGCGATATTGCTCCGTCTACATGCAGTTTCGGGCAATTTTCTGGTATGCCGCGTGAATATTCACAGATAGTTTTGCTGCATAATTGGGCATAATCTGAAGGATCGATTGTTCTTCATTCGTAATTATGTTTCTTAAGCAGGTGAC
The DNA here is from genome assembly GCF_002252505.1 of Brucella grignonensis. Lineage (GTDB taxonomy): Bacteria > Pseudomonadota > Alphaproteobacteria > Rhizobiales > Rhizobiaceae > Brucella > Brucella grignonensis. The sequence goes on from NZ_NNRL01000153.1 coordinate 55,212, forward strand.
TACCTAATAGCTTGAAGTCTTTTATAAAAAGCAAAATCGAATAAATTACTTTTTGAAATTTAATTGCTTATTTTTTCATCAAAATCATACAATTTTGATGAATTAAAAAGTAGTGAGACGTGTGTGTTTGATGTTGTGTCCTTGTTACTATGGACTTATATAACCGCTCGCGTCTCCTAGATGTGGGGTGATTCAGAATGAGTGAATTGATCGACCTTGACTATAGGCCCACTGAAGACGAGCCGTTCATGAATGAACGGCAGAAGTCTTACTTTCGTGCAAAACTTGTTGCATGGAGGAATGATATTCTGCGCGAAGCGCGCGAAACTCTCGAAGCGCTGCAGCAGGAAAATGCAAATCACCCGGACCTGGCGGATAGGGCATCCTCCGAAACGGACCGGGCAATTGAACTTCGCGCTCGTGACAGGCAGCGCAAACTGATTTCTAAAATCGATGCAGCTTTAAGCCGTATTGACGAGGGAACCTATGGTTTCTGTGAAGAAACCGGCGATCCAATCAGTTTGAAACGACTTGATGCACGACCAATCGCAACGCTTTCTATTGAAGCACAAGAGCGCCATGAGCGCCGCGAAAAGGTCTATCGCGACGATTGATCTTCATCAGGTTGAGTAGAAAATTCTTTAAAGGCTGCGTCTCACGCAGCCTTTTTTCTTTGTGCTCTAATCAGTCAAAAATCATGGGTATCAGCCTGTTCGACTGATACCCATGATTTTGGCCGTTGCTTTCAAGCCCGCTTTGAGCTGTAAAGATTACTTAACGGTTGCGGGTCTCATTCTTGGTAAGTTCACCGAGAAGCTTTTCCATTTCATCCTCGATACTGTCATCCGGCTTACCGCCGTTGGGGGAGATATCGAGCGAGCCGAGAAGCTCTTCTTCAAAAATATCCACTTCCAGCATCTCCGGTTCGCCACTGGCAGAACCCTTCGGGCTTTCTGTTTCAAGATCGGCCATGATGGCATCGTGAAAAGCGCCACCAAGATCGCCTAGATCATCATCAACGGCTTCCGGCTCCGGATTTGAAGGCGCTGAAATTTGCTCTGTCTTAGGAGCGACAGGTGTAAAATCTGGTGCTGATGAAGTCGTCACCGCCGGGCTTTGCAAAATGTCATCAACTTCAGGAACTGTTGTCTTTGCATCAGCTGAAACTTCGCGCTCTGGCGTCACACCACCAAGATCTGATGTTGCAACAGTTGCGGCAGCAACTACAGCGGCGCTTGCACCCAGGCCAGAGGTTGAACTGAGAACACCGCGCGAAACCTGGCTGAGAGGGTAGGCAGGATGCAGGCGTGGTGACTGTGGCTGTTCGGTTGGACGCTCAGCTGGAAGAACCGTACGTGGTTGTGGCGGATAGTTCGGAGCTGGGCGTGGCGGCTGTGGACGTGCTTGAACGGCGGGTGCCTCAACAGTTTTCGGCGCCTGAGGGGCAATTGGCGTTACGGGCGAGCGTGGAGGAGCACGAAACTGTGGCGTTTCAGGATTTACCTGCTGGGCTGGGGTTTCCCGAACCGGTTCGGATTTGCGCTGAACCGGCGTTTCGATCGGGGAATTGAGCTGAATGGCTTCGCCTTTTTCCGCTGCTTGCTGCGTGAGGGCCGGTCGCTCTGTCACCTCGGATGTGATGCTCGCCTCATGCTGACGAAAACGTTCGATATGTTCCGCTTCGATACGTACATTTTGCGTGCGCGAATTGGCCCGCGATTCCATGACGATATTCTGTTCAACAACAACGTCAGTAGGGCCACCGATAAGCAGCAGGTGTTCAACATCATCGCGGCGGATCAGAACCAGCTTGCGGCGGCTATCGACCGCTGCTGCATCCATAACCGAAAGTCGTGGCTGGCGTCCTGTTCGACCGTTCGTGGCAAAAGTGCCACCGCTGAAGCGACGAATGATACTCAGAACCACGAAAATTCCGCCTAAAATGATCGCAAAAATAAGGATGAAGCCGACAATATTTGCCGCGCTTTCTCCAACAAGACCGCTGAGCCAATCCTTCATGCGGGTAACCCTCTCATACTAAAACGAATAATGTCCGGTTGACGGAAACCACAAATTCCCCGCGCTTCAAATCAACGTGACAACTCATGTCCATAGAACACTAGTTCAATTTACCTTGCTTGGGAATGTTCCATCAATTTAGGAGAAACATATGATCCCCAGCCAAAACGGTGCAAAACACCTTAGTTGATGCTGTTTTGAGGTCGGCAAGCTTGTGCTACCGGGCAATTAACGCATTCTGCGAATCGTATATACCCTGCAATATGCGTCAAAATCTGGCACAAGACATGAAGCTGGAAAACGATGCAGGGAACGTGATTGGTTTTGCTTGATGAACAAGATAGCGCTTGAGCTGGAAGTAACAGCGAACGGACGTTTTTTCGTCCATGCAGTTCAGCCAAACAGCATGAAAGGGCAGTGGGCCTGATGTCGCGACAGACGGACAATAATTATCCGAAACCGCTCGTCATGCCGAAGCGTGGCTCAAGCTCTGCTCTAAGGCTCCTGATTATCGGCATCGTGCTGACAATGGCAGCGCTTGTCTATTTCCTGTTTCGCGACAAGCTCGGTGACGGATTTGCAATCGTCCTGATGGGCATATTGTCCATGATTGGCGTGTTCTATCTATTTGGCGCTGCCACAGGTCTGATCCAGTTCAGCCAGCGTCATGGCGGGCAGGATCTGGCTCATACCTTCATGGATACGCTGCCCGAAGGAACCGTAATTTCCGATTCCCGTGGCCAGATCGTTTACGCCAATAATTCCTATGCCGGGATGACCGGAGTCGCCACTGCCGACGGCGTGCGCTCGCTCGACAATATCCTCACGAATGAACCCGCTGCCTCGGATGCAATCTATCGCCTGACAAATGCTGTCCGCGATGGCCTCTCGGGGCAGGAAGAAGTACGCATTTCCGGTGGTCTTTCACGGGATGGCCATGGCTCTGCCGCACCAGTCTGGTATCGTATCAAGGCGCGTCCTGTCGATGGCGGACAGGACTTCAAGGGGCAGCTCGTTGCCTGGCAGATTGCCGACATTTCCGATGAGCGTGCCGAACAGGAGCGCTTTTTTCAGGAACTACAGGAAGCAATCAATCACCTTGACCATGCACCAGCCGGTTTTTTCTCAGCTGATCCGGCGGGGCGCATCATCTATTTAAATGCAACGCTCGCGGAATGGCTCGGCGTCGATCTCACGCAATTCACTCCGGGTTCGCTTACGCTCAACGATATTGTTGCGGGCAGTGGAATGGCGCTCATTAAGGCCGTCAAGGCAGAACCGGGGACCAGCCGCAACACAGTCATTGATCTTGATCTGATCAAGCGTAACGGCCAGAGTCTTGCTGTTCGCTTCTATCACCGCGTTCAGGCAGCGCGCGACGGAACACGCGGCACAAGCCGCACAATCGTGCTGGATCGCGCCGAGGGTGACGATTCATCGGCAGCATTGCGTTCTGCTGAAGTTCGGTTCACGCGCTTCTTCAATTCAGCACCTATGGCCATTGCAGCCGTGGATGCCGAAGGGCACACATTGCGCACCAATGCGCGCTTCCTCGATATTTTTGCGCCTGTCGTTGATCGTGATGCGGTCGATAATCGTGTGAAGCTCGAAAATGTCGTTCATGAACGTGACCGTGAAACCTTCAATAAGGCACTGGCTGCAGCATTTGCGGGGCAGGCCAGCATTTCGCCGGTCGATACTGTACTTCCGGGCAATGAAGAACGCCACATCCGCTTCTATCTGAGCGCTGTCACCGATCTGCGCGAAACCAGCGAAGAAGCTGCCATCATTTCTGCAGTGGAAACTACCGAGCAGAAAGCGCTCGAAAATCAGATGGCGCAAAGCCAGAAGATGCAGGCCGTCGGTCAGCTTGCTGGCGGTATCGCTCACGACTTCAACAACGTACTGACTGCAATCATCATGTCGTCGGACTTGCTGCTGAGCAATTACCGCGCGTCCGACCCGTCCTTCCCGGACATCATGAACATCAAGCAGAACGCAAATCGTGCGGCTTCTCTCGTTCGACAGCTTCTGGCATTCTCACGCCGTCAGACGCTCCGTCCGGAAGTTCTTGATCTGACGGATGTTCTGGCCGATCTGCGCATGCTTCTGGCACGCCTCGTCGGTAAGGATATCGGCCTCAAGATCGAGCATGGACGCGATGTATGGCCTGTTAAGGCCGATCTTGGCCAGTTCGAGCAGGTTGCCGTCAATCTGGCCGTAAACGCCCGTGACGCCATGCCAGAAGGCGGCGAGATCACGCTTCGCACGCGTAATGTCAAAGCGCACGAAGCAGCAAAGCTCAACTATCGTGATCTGCCTGAAGCGGACTATGTGGTGTTTGAAGTTGAAGACACTGGTACGGGCATCCCTGCCGATGTGCTGGAGAAAATCTTCGAGCCGTTCTTCACCACCAAGGAAGTAGGCAAGGGGACAGGTCTTGGTCTTTCGATGGTCTATGGCATCATCAAACAGACCGGCGGCTTCATCTATTGCGATTCCGAAGTCGGTAAAGGCACAACCTTCAAGATATTCCTGCCGCGTCATATCGAGGAACAAGGCACCGACAATGCGCCGGTCGCGGTCAAGGAGAAGAAGGTCGAAAAGGCAACAGACCTTTCAGGCTCCGCGACCGTTCTGCTCGTTGAGGACGAAGACGCGGTTCGTATGGGCGGTGTACGCGCGCTGCAGTCGCGTGGCTATACCGTGCACGAAGCAGCATCCGGTGTCGAAGCGCTTGAAGTCCTTGAAGAACTGAACGGTCAGGTCGATATCGTTGTCTCCGACGTTGTCATGCCTGAAATGGACGGCCCAACGCTTCTCCGTGAACTGCGCAAGACGCATCCTGACATCAAGTTCATCTTCGTATCCGGCTATGCAGAAGATGCATTTGCACGCAATCTACCAGCCGATGCTAAATTCGGCTTCTTGCCAAAACCATTCTCTCTCAAACAGTTAGCGACTTCTGTTAAAGAAATGCTAGAGAAAGAGGATTGATGCCAGTTCTCGGTGCGGCAAGCGATGCGTGAGCGCGTGATTTCGATTTTCGGCGGCGGACCCGCAGGGTTATTCGCCGCCGAACGCTTGTCTGCTCTTGGGCATTCCGTCACGGTTTATGAACAGATGCCAACCGTCGGGCGCAAGTTTTTGCTGGCAGGCAAATCGGGTCTCAACATCACCCATTCCGAAGAGTTCGCACAATTCGCGCAGCGCTATGGTGTGAGCAACGATCATCTGTTGCCAGCCTTGCAACAATTCACACCGCAGAATTTACGCGACTGGGCAGATGCGCTCGGAGCTGAAACCTTTGTCGGTTCATCCGGCCGCGTATTCCCGAAAACGATGAAGGCTTCGCCTTTGTTGCGCGCTTGGATACGTCGATTGGAAGCGCAAGGCGTCAAGATACTGACTCGTCACAAATGGATCGGCTTCAGCTCTGGCAGGCCACTGGTGCAAACGCCAAACGGAATTGAAGCGGTACTATGCGACGCCGCCCTTTTTGCCTTTGGTGGCGCAAGTTGGCCCAAGCTTGGTTCCAACGGTGCATGGAGCGAAATATTCGCAGAGCAAGATATCCAGATTGCACCGATGCGTCCGGCCAATTGCGGTTTCGATGTCAATTGGAGTGACATCTTTGCTCAGCGCTTTGCGGGCGATCCGGTCAAGTCGGTGACGATCACCAGCAAGGCAGGCGCAACGCAAGGTGAGTTTGTGATTACACGCGGTGGCGTAGAAGGCAGTCTCGTCTATGCGCATTCCGCCGCTCTGCGTGATGAACTAGAGCAAAAAGGGCAAGCCAATCTGGTTCTTGATCTGGCGCCGGGACGCACAATCGAACGATTGGCGCATGACCTATCACGACAAGATAAGAAGTTAAGTATCAGTAATATATTGCGAAAAGGCGCCGGTCTGACAGGTGTGAAAGCGGCGCTCGTCCTCGAATTTCAGCGTGAGAAAAACCCGACAAAACTCGCACAGACCATCAAGTCTCTCGCAATTCCACTTGTCCGTCCTCGACCGATTGAAGAAGCAATTTCTTCGGCAGGAGGCATAGAATGGAACGAACTCAATGAGCACTATATGCTCAAAAAACTGCCCGGTATATTCGTCGCGGGCGAGATGGTTGACTGGGAAGCGCCAACCGGCGGCTATCTCCTGACCGCATGTTTTGCAATGGGATTGGCGGCCGCAAACGGCATCGATAATTGGCTACGAAATAGGGGTTAGATTTCTCAATCATCCGCGATATGGGGGGAATATGAAACGCTTTTTGAAAGTTACCGGTTCTTTCGTCCTGCTGGCCATTCTTGGCGTCGTGTTATGGTTGGGTTTCAAACCACCGGAGCTTCTTAAAGTCGGTACGGGCTATGCCGCCAAAATTGTCTGCTCCAATGTCTTTCTGGCACATCGCGATGCTGAGGCCGTGCTTGCCGACGATGTGCAGGCACCGGGGCATCCACTGCTGAAATATCTCAACGTTTCCGTAAACGAGGCGCATCAGAGCGTTACCGTACATATCTTCGGCTTCTTTGCGCCGAGCAAAGCTGTTTATCGTCCGGGATTGGGCTGCGCCAATATTCATGACGAGGATTTACGTCCCGATCTGCAGATACCAGCAGATGCTGCAGCGCTTATATCCGACATCAGCATCAACCCCACAGTTCAGAACATCGTAGAAAATCCGGCACTAGCGGGGCCGGGAATGCGAGCAATCGCTGTTCTCAAGGATGGTAAAATTATTGCAGAGACTTATGGCGAGGGCTTCGATGCCAGCACGCCGTTACTTGGCTGGTCCATGACGAAATCGATTATGGCGACATTGATCGGTATGCGCATTGCAGAAGGCCGGATGGATCTAAAACGCGATCACTTGCTACCGGAATGGAACAGTGACGATCGTTCCAAAGTTACACTCGCTGACCTGATGGCCATGGAAAGCGGCCTCAAATTTGACGAAGATTATGGCAACGTCACGGACGTGACGCGCATGCTTTTCCTCGAGAACAATATGACTGGATTTGCCGCCTCTCTGCCGCTTGAAGCGCAGCCGGGCACAAAATTCAACTATTCGAGCGGCACGGCAAACATCCTGTCCAAGCTCTATATGGAAAGTTTCAACAGCCGCGGTGAAGCATTTACCTATGCGCAGAAAAAGCTCTTTGAGCCATTGGGCATCGCGAGCGCTACGTTGGAAGCGGATGCCAGCGGTATTTTTGTTGGCTCTTCTTACCTCTATGCAAATGCGCGCGACTGGCTTTATCTCGCACGATTTCTTCTTGACGATGGAAGGATTGGCGACAAACAACTGTTGCCGGCCGATTTCGTAAACTTCATGCGGCAACCGTCCAAAGCCTCACAGGGGCGTTACGGATCGGCGCAAGTATGGCTGCAAAGTGCAGGGGTGCATGTTGGCACAGAAGGCATCCCGGCAGATGCCTTCTGGATATCGGGTCATGACGGACAAAGCATTCTCATCGTTCCATCGATGCAGCTGGCAATTGTCCGTCTCGGCCTCACTCCGTCACGTACCGGATATAAGGTCCCGGAGCTTCAGGCGGCTGTGGTTAAAGCACTTCACTGATCCGGTTTCAGATCGGCGAGGTTGAGCTTGCGAAAGTCTCCGCCGCTCGGATTCTGGAATGGGTAGAGGCCAAACTCCGGCATGACTGCATAGAGGTGATCGAAAATATCGGACTGGATCTGCTCATAAGAAGCCCAGGCAGTTGTGTTCGTGAAACAGTAGATCTCTAGCGGCAAACCGTCCGGCGTCGGATCCATCTGGCGAACAATCAAAGTCATCCCTTTGTGAATGCCGGGATGACTGCGCAGATAGGTTTCAACATAGGCGCGGAATGTTCCGATATTGGTAAAGCGACGGGTATTGACCGGGTTCTTTGCCTTGTCGCCGAGCTTTGCATTCCAATCGGCGATTTCTTTTTCTTTCTTCGAAAGATAAGCTGTCAGCTGATCAATAGATGCAAGACTTTGAAGTTCTTCTTCGCTCAGAAAGCGGATTGTAGCCTGATCGATAAACAGAGCACGTTTGATGCGCCGTCCGCCTGACTGCTGCATCCCGCGATAGTTTTTCATCGGTTCAGTGATGAGCTTGCGGATTGGAACGGTGGTAATGGTATTGTCGAAATTCTGCACCTTCACCGTATAAAGCGCGATCTCAACCACATCGCCATTGGTATCGAGGTTTTTCATCTCGATCCAGTCGCCGACGCGCACCATGTTTGAGGAGGCGATTTGCATACTGGCTACGAGCGAAAGTAACGTATCCTGAAAAACCAGAATAAGCACTGCGGCCATAGCACCGACACCGGACAGAAGGATGATTGGAGACCGGTCCAGTAGTGTGGCAATTATAAGTACAATTGCCACGATATAGATCACGAGCTTACTGACCTGAATATAGCCCTTGATTGGGCGGTCTTTCGCTTCTTCACGGCGGCTATAAAGCGTATCCACGACGCTTAGAAATGCGCTCACGGTAAATGCCAGGGTCAGGATAATGAATGCCGTTGCAACATTACTGATGACCGTCAGTGCAGTTTGCGGCAACCCAGGTACAGCAGAGATGCCTGACGAAATAATCAAAGCCGGAACGACATTAGCCAGATGACCAACAATACCGTGCTTTTTTAGTTCCTCATCCTGACCAAAAGACGTCTTTCGAACGACTTTATTCAGAACTCTAAGCAATATCGCTTTAATGAGAAAATTGGCGACAAATGCTGCAAGAACAAGACCGCCAAGTGATGCAACCGTTTGCGCCCAAGGATGGGCAATAAAGAATTCTGACAATAGACTTTCCCGTATGGATTGTTTGGAATGATTGGGTGAATGTTTAACAGTGGTACGTGCATGAACCGCTGAAATCAACCGTTGCCATCATTTCAAATAAAAGCTCCGGCCAGAGATCATGATTTTTACCCATGAAGGAAACCAGAGACTTATAGTTACAGCACTGGCGTAGATGTTGCTAACGCGTCTGTCGGAGTTTCTTTCTATGCAAATTCTGAAATGCCTATAAACCGTACGCACGTCGTCGCAGGAATTATTATTCTAAGCTTACACGCTCGGTTACTTAATTTGAACGTGGAGATATGAATTGAAATCAAAGTTTTTATATATTTTATCAACAGCAGGACCTGAGTGAGAAACATAAATCATCAAAAAATACACTATAAAAACAAGACAGGCCGGTTTTACCCGGCCTGTCTTTTATATTCAATTTAACTGCAGATTAGCTGCAACCGCTTGTAGCGCCACATGTGTCGCACTTGAGGCAAGTACCGTTGCGAACCATGGTAAAGTTCTGGCACTCCGTGCAGCTGTCACCCGTATAGCCCTGCATCATCGATTTGATACGGCGATCAGCTTCAAGCTTCTTGGCGGCATTCGTCGTTTCTGCACGAGCAGATGCCGCATCAGCTGCTGCCTTATCGGAGAACAGTTCGGTTGCTGCCTGATTTTCCTGCTGAGGTGCTGGTGTTGCCTGCTCCTCAAACTCGCGCTTGAGTGCAGTCGCCCCTTCAGTCGCCAGACCAACTGTTGCCGAGCGCGGCGCAGACGCTTTCAGCGTGGTGACATTGGAACCTTGTGGTGCCGATGTAACCGAACCCTTTGATTCAACGCCGGGCTGTGTGTTTGACACCAATGTCGGCTTGTAGCCGCGTGTCCAGCCGGTGGAAACGAGATTGGTTTTGCCTTCCTGAATGCCCTTACCGAGCGCCGTGTTCGAGAAATCGCTCGTATCGACATGAGCGAGATCGTTGCGGCCAAGGTAAGACACAGCCAGTTCACGGAAGACATAATCGATGATCGACGTTGCCGTCTTGATCGCATCATTGCCGATGACCATGCCCGCAGGCTCGAACTTCGTGAACGTAAATGCCTCGACATATTCCTCGAGCGGCACGCCATATTGAAGGCCGAGCGACACAGCAATAGCGAAGTTGTTCATCATTGCACGGAAAGCAGCACCTTCTTTGTGCATATCAATGAAGATTTCACCGAGGCGACCATTACCAAACTCACCTGTGCGAAGGTAAACCTTATGACCACCTACGACTGCCTTCTGCGTGTAACCCTGACGACGGTTCGGCAGCTTCTCACGCTCATGAACGATCTTTTCGACGACCTTTTCAACGACGCGCTCTGTGATCTGAACAGCACGCGCTGCTGCCGGTGCTTCAATCAGCGCTTCAACCGCATCATCTTCGTCTTCATCATCTGCAATCAGCGAAGCGTTCAATGGCTGCGAGAGCTTGGACCCATCTCGATAAAGCGCATTGGCCTTAAGTGCCAGCTTCCACGAAAGCATGTACGCGCTCTTGCAGTCTTCAACGGTCGCTTCATTTGGCATGTTGATCGTCTTGGAGATCGCACCTGAAATGAATGGCTGTGCTGCTGCCATCATCCAGATATGGCTTTCAACCGACAGATAACGCTTGCCAATCTTGCCGCAAGGATTGGCGCAATCAAACACTGCATAATGCTCTTCTTTGAGGAAAGGCGCACCTTCAAGCGTCATCGCACCGCAAACGTGAACATTTGCTGCTTCGATTTCCTTCTTGGCAAAACCAATCGCTGGCAGCAATTCAAACGAGAAATCGTTGAGCTGCTCATCAGTAAGCTTGAGCACGTCCTTGCAGAAATCTTCGCCAAGCGTCCACTTGTTGAAAGCGAACTTGATGTCGAACGCGCTTTTTAGAGCCGCATTCAGCACTTCAATCTTCTCGTCAGTAAAGCCCTTGGCCTTCAAAGTAGAAGGATTGACGCCCGGTGCCTGATTGAGATTGCCATGACCGACAGCATAAGCTTCGATTTCAGCAATCTGGCTTTCCGAATAGCCGAGTGTGCGTAGCGCTTCAGGAACTGCACGATTGATGATCTTGAAATAGCCGCCGCCCGCGAGCTTCTTGAACTTCACCAGAGCAAAGTCAGGCTCAATACCGGTCGTATCACAATCCATGACGAGGCCGATCGTGCCGGTCGGCGCGATAACTGTCGCCTGCGCATTGCGGTAGCCGTGCTTTTCACCGAGTTCCAGAGCCTTGTCCCATGCAGCGCGTGCATGAGCGATCATGTCCTGATCAGGGCAATCTTCAGCAATCAGGCCAACCGGATTAACAGCCAGACCTTCATAACCATCATTTTCGCCATAAGCGGCGCGGCGATGATTGCGAATAACGCGGAGCATGCTTTCGGCATTTGGCTCATAGCTTGGGAAAGCACCGAGTTCCTTCGCCATTTCAGCGGAAGTGGCATAGGCAACACCGGTCATGATTGCGGTGAGGGCGCCACAGATCGCACGGCCTTCATCGGAGTCGTAAGGAATGCCGGAGGTCATCAACAGACCGCCAATATTGGCATAGCCTAATCCGAGCGTGCGGTATTCGTAGGAAAGACGAGCAATTTCCTTCGAAGGGAACTGCGCCATCATCACAGAAATTTCGAGAACCATCGTCCAAAGACGAGCGGTATGCTCATAAGCGCTAATGTCGAACGAGCCGTCCTTGTTGCGGTAGGTCAGCAGATTGATCGACGCCAGATTGCAAGCCGTGTCATCAAGGAACATATATTCCGAGCAGGGATTGGACGCGCGGATCGGGCCAGCCGCAGGGCAGGTATGCCAGTCGTTCATCGTGGTGTTGAAGTGAAGACCCGGATCAGCCGATGCCCAGGCGGCATAACCGATCTTTTCCCAAAGATCGCGCGCCTTGAGCGTCTTCATAACACGGCCATCGCGACGTGCCGTCAGGTTCCAGTCGCCGTCAGTTTCGACAGCACGCAGGAACTCATCCTTAAGCGAGACGGAATTGTTGGAATTCTGGCCCGACACTGTGAGATAAGCTTCCGAATCCCAATCGGTATCATAGGTTTTGAACTCAATATCCGTATAGCCCTGACGCGCAAACTGAATGACACGCTTCACGTAGTTTTCAGGAACCTGGTTCTTCTTTGCAGCCTTGATTTCGCGCTTGAGGGCAGGGTTCTTCGATGGGTCGAAGCAATCATCATTGTCTGCTTCGCAGTTCACGCAAGCCTTCATGATGGCAGTCAGATGCTGCTTGACGATCTTGGAGCCGGTAACGAGGGCCGCAACTTTCTGCTCCTCCTTCACCTTCCAGTCGATATATTCTTCGATATCCGGATGGTCGACATCGACAACCACCATCTTGGCAGCGCGACGTGTCGTACCACCCGACTTGATCGCGCCCGCTGCCCGGTCGCCGATCTTAAGAAAGCTCATAAGACCCGACGACTTGCCGCCGCCCGACAGCTTTTCGCCTGCGCCACGCAGATGCGAGAAGTTGGAGCCAGTGCCCGAGCCATATTTGAACAGACGGGCTTCACGAACCCAGAGATCCATGATGCCGCCTTCATTGACGAGATCATCACCAACCGACTGAATGAAGCAGGCATGTGGCTGTGGATGTTCGTAAGCGGACTTGGATTTCGTCAGCTTGCCAGTCTGCCAGTCAACATAGAAGTGCCCTTGACCCGGACCGTCAATGCCATAAGCCCAATGCAGGCCAGTGTTGAACCATTGCGGGCTGTTTGGTGCGACACGCTGCGTTGCAAGCATATAAGCGAGTTCATCACGGAAAGCGCTCGCATCTTCTTCGGAGTTGAAGTAGCCGCCCTTCCAACCCCAATAGGTCCAGGTGCCAGCCAGACGATCGAAAACCTGGCATGCATCCATTTCAGAACCAAAACGCTCATCTTCCGGAAGCTTGGATAGAGCCTCTTCATCCGGAACCGAGCGCCAGAGCCATGAAGGAACATCGTTCTCTTCAACTTTTTTCAGACGGGCAGGGACTCCGGCTTTGCGGAAATACTTCTGCGCAAGAATGTCTGCGGCAACCTGGCTGAACTGCGCCGGGACATTGATGTCCTCAAGGCGAAACACCACCGAGCCATCGGGATTCTTGATCTCACTGGTCGCCGTGCGGAATTCGATCTCCGCATAGGCCGACTGGTTTTCTTTCGTGAAACGGCGTTCGATCTTCATCTGTCCCATCCAAACGTTCTATATATAGTAGCCAGGCTGATCAATTTCAGCCCTAGTTCAGCCTTGGCGTGCCAGCCACAACAGGCGTCCTGCGTATTCGTTTCGAACGTCCTCCCTGCGCAGGAGGGCAATCGTGTTAAGGAGCGTGCTCCTCGATGTTTTTTCAACCAACCCTGCTCACATGGGCACAATTGGTGTTCCAGCCGCAAGGCTGGTCTTATTCGAAGTCATACGAGCTTGCGGATAAGGTCTTTCCCTATCTGGTATGTTATCATGATTGAAAATACTAAATCTAGTATTAATCCGACATCAATACCAACAAAACTCATCTTTCCGGTGAAGCTAAGCCTCTGAATTTCAGACGCAAAAAATCCCGCGCGATAAACATCTTTTCGACGCACCGCCCGCTACTGACTCAACTAAATTGAAGAAAAGGCCAACACAACTCGACGCCCGGCCACGCTACTCACGCAACGATCATTTCATAAAAAACGACTCGGAGATAAGCGTCAAGCTTTGGTTTACCATAAGGCTTCCAACGCTAGATATTGTGAGAAAGTGCTGGGGGCAAATGTGGATAACGGGGAGAATGACAGTTATATGAAGGGGAAACGAAATCATCTCCACAGACCTGCGGCCACCGTTTATTTGAAACTTGCTCAACAAGAGCAATGACCTTCATCCCATCTAATCCAGTTTGACGGTCAAGCCGACGTTGCGCCTAGTGGTCTGAATTCGACATTTGCATCCCTCGATTACAAACTCGGACAATTGTCGAAATCAAAAAGACCACTAGCAAGTTTACGAATCTAGTGGATTTTTCGAATTTGACGTTTGAAACTGCGTTGCAGTCGGTCGGGGTTCAAACGCCAAATTCAATCCACTAGGATAGATGAGTGTCATTTATCCCCAACTCCGGCTATGCCTGAGTTCTTGTTCATTTATATTTTTCTAGGGGGAAATTTGAAACCTTTATTGATGACATCTGTGCTCTTCACAGCGCTCTCTCTAAGCGCCTGCACAACCACGCCTGATTCCAATTCAGCGTCAGTAATTACCTCTGATGCCTGCGGCGCTTCGCAATATCAAAAATTGGTTGGCGGCCCATCCTCTGCGACAACAGGATTAAAAATCCCAGGCGATTCACGTCATTATGGACGTGAAGAGCGCGTCGCAACCGACAAGCCCTCGCGTTTGAATTTCGTTCACAGCGGGACCGCGACCGAGTCTGTGATTAATCCGAAATCTACCGTAATACGCGTATTTTGCGGGTAAAAACCCTATAAAGCTCCGGTAATCCGGGGCTTAAGCTGAATCGCGATCTAGTTGTTACAAATGTCGTAACATTCCAAAGCACACCTCAATCATTTCAATTGAGGTGTGCTCAAAAATATTCTTTGAAATGTAAAAACGGACTATTCAGCGGCAATTGCCATACGTGAACCGCCAAAATCCAACAGAATGCGCTTAAGATCGATTTCATCGACCCGCTCAGCGGCTTCCCGAGGGGAAACCCATTCGCAAACACGTTGATCACGTTCCGGCCAATCCTTAGCACGCTCGATAAAGTGCAGAGCGTAGACCGCAACCGTAAACTGATTGATGCATTCTGGCGGCAGGTCGCTCTTGCAATAATCGAAGCTCCCGATTGGCTGAGATAATATCTCGCCACGTACGCCAGCTTCTTCATAAGCTTCACGAGCAGCCGTCTCCGCAAGCGTGCGGCCAACTTGTGGCCATCCCTTGGGAATCACCCAACGGCCGGTTCCACGACTGGTGATGACAAGAACCTGCAATTCATGTGCGTCGTAGCGGTACACAAGTGCCGCAACCTGTTGCAAACGACCGGAAGGCGTCAGAATACGCTTTTCCGTTGCAACAAATTTTTTAGCCTGTGTTTTCACTGCGAAAGTCCCACCATTTTCCAAACAGAATGGATTGATTCGCCAAAATGACAATGGATTTGTTCGCTAATGCCTCACAATAAAAAGCCGAAAATGCTTTTATTTTTTAAGGGCTTGCTGAAATTTACGGGCGCACAGATTCAAATAAGGACCGTGCAGTCCGCCTCCATCTGATTTCGGCAGACCTTCAATATAGTGTGATTGCGGCGGTTTTACCACCGCAACCTACCTTCATTTATTTTCGTTTAGCCGCGTTTGCCGCCAGCAATCGGTTCCTGATAGGTAAAGCCCATATCCCATGGGAAATAGATCCAGGTATCCTGCGAAACTTCCGTCACAAAGGTATCGACGAGCGGGCGCCCCTTTGGCTTCGCATAAACGGTCGCAAAATGCGCCTTTGGCATCATTTCGCGGACGATGGCAGCAGTTTTGCCCGTATCAGTCAGGTCATCGACGACGATCACACCTTCACCACCGTTTTCGAGCAGTGGGGCGCTAATTCCTTTAAGGATTTCCATTTCACCCTGCGATGTATAGTCGTGATAGGATGCAACGCAGACCGTTTCGATCAAACGAATGCCGAGTTCACGGCAAACAATAGCAGCCGGGACCAATCCACCGCGCGTGATTGCGACAATGGCCCGCCATTCTCGGTTCATATCGGCAATACGCCATGCAAGCGCGCGGGCATCACGGTGGAACTGATCCCAGGAAACGGGAAAGGCTTTATCGGGCAACGACATCGAAATGCTCCATGGAAAATCCGGGAGTTTCACTCCGGACCTGTCAAACCAAAAATGCGCGATGGTGGTTGCCAGTCGCGCTGAACTGTCTGGATCTGCAGCTTTCCTTCATGCGCGCACAACACGCTAAATGCATGCAGCACAGGTATGGAAAGGCTTTCCGCCCGGCAATTTCAGCGCCGGGAAATGCTGATAACCGCAAATAGGCCTATCTTGCAAGAGCGGCGTGAGATCGCAGTCCCGCCCATTGCTAAAATTGAACCAATTAATTGCGAGAAATTAAACGCCGACCCGACAAACAGGTCGGCACTTTTTGAAAATGATCTAGCGTGAGAAAAGCGTCAGGATCGGCAAATCATTAAGCATCGCACGGGTCACGCCACCAAAAACAAGCTCACGAAGCCTAGAATGGCTATATGCTCCCATGACCAAAAGATCAGCGCGCTCTGCAATGATGTGCTCACGCACCACATCCTGTGCATAACGATTGTGGGATGGAAGTGGGGTTATGCTGACATCCAGCCCATGACGGGACAATGCTTCGGCAAGGTCACTTCCGGCAAGCGCTTCATCTTCGCCTTCGCGTTCTGGCGGGTCGACCCAGATAATTTCAGTTCGGCTTGCATGCTTCATCAGAGGCAGAGCATCAAAAGTTGCGCGCGCAGCCTCACGCTTTCCATTAAACGCAACAACGATGCGATCCAGCGCCTCCATTGTGTGAACTGGTGCATAAGGCACCAACAGTACGGGGCAGCTCGAATTAAACACCAGCGTATCGGCGGTTTCATCATTGGTTGCCGGATCGTCCGGGTCCGGTTGACCAGCAACGAGCAATTCAGCGCCCAGGCAGGATGTCAGAACACCGTCAGCAGCAGTGCCCGTTTCAGAGCGGGTGACACGAAACTCGTGATTGGCGTCCTGACGACGCATCTCTTCTTCGAAAAGGTGCTTCAAGCGCTCTGAAATTTCCTTGTGCTGCTTGTCGTGCAGTTCAAACATGCCTGGATCGATAAACCCGTTGGGATCGGCATACACAATAGGAGAGGGAACAGAGTAAAGTCCTATGACGTGAATGTCGGGCATTCTGCGCATCAAAAGCTCAACCGCAGACAAAACCCGCTTCAATTCGGTTTCACTGCGGGAATAGGCAATCACCGTCTTGTAGGACATATTAGTTCTCCTTCCGGCTACATTTCCATTTTATCATATAATGCGCAGAAACAAATAGTTAGAGAGGCTCCGAAGGCTCAGTTTTAATTCAAGCAGCGCCCTGAGATTGCAAGGTTGCAATCATTGTTTCAATCGCAGACACGGCAGTATCGATTTTGGCCACATCGCTGCCGCGCACGACCAGTTCGGTGCTGAAACGGCCATTCTCGAATTTTGGATAAGAACCGATGATCGTTTCAGGGTTTTCTTTCTGAATTTCTGTCAATGGCGCGCCAATGACACCTTCGCCAAACGGGCAACGCACAGTCTTCGAAAACAGTTTCCGCCCGGTTTTCAATGTTGGCAGAACATTATCGAGCATCGCCTGAAATACCGAAGGCACACCTGCCATGACATAGACATTGCCAATATGAAATCCGGGCGCAGTCGATACTGGATTATCAATATGTTCGGAGCCTTGCGGCATGCGAGCCATACGCTTGCGGGACTCCGTGAACTCCAGATCACGCTTGGCGTAGTTCGCGGCAAGCATTTTCATTGCCTTTTCATCATAGATACAAGGCACTTCAAAAGCGCGCGACACCGCATCTGCCGTAATATCGTCGTGGGTGGGACCAATACCGCCTGACGTAAAAACATAATCGAAACCCGGGCGCAGAGCATTCAGCGCCGAAACTATGGCGTCCTCATCGTCGGGAACGATGCGAACCTCTTTGAGATCGATGCCAGCCGCAGTCAGGACATCGGCCAGATGTCCAATATTCTTGTCTTTCGTGCGTCCTGAGAGAAGTTCATCGCCAATTGCAAGCATTGCAGCCGTAACGGCCTGCTGCGGGGTATTCGTCATGCCCAGACTCCATTCTGTATCTTCGCAGTTAATCCCCGGCAGACGAATGCTGCAACTGGTTTTCTGTGTTTTTCAAAATGAAGCCCCCGCATGTGACTGTTTGTTTTCACTATAACTTTTATTCCCTGAAATCGTTGCGGGCGATTTGTTGAATATTTTCTGCACCACCCTTCCGGCGATTTCCACTGTCAGCAAAACCAGTTGTTACAACGGTGGGAAACAGCTTGAATTTGCTTCACAAATCATGACATAGAATTCCTCAGCTGCGGTCGTGGCGAAATTGGTATACGCAACGGACTTAAAATCCGTCGCCTTTTAGGCTTGCGGGTTCAAGTCCCGCCGACCGCACCACCATTCCTATCGGTATAGCTACGAGTATAAAACATTATGATTATACTCAAGTTTACCGTTTCAAGCTTGTTTGCGCTCTCAAAGCCATGTAGCCATGCTCGAAACTAATAGAGAATGCAGAAAGCTGACCGATGAACGCCTTCGTTAAAGCCGTAGCTCAAGCTGAAATTGCTATGCGCGCACTCTTCCCAGAGACGCCGTTGCAGCTCAATGACTATCTTTCACGGAAATATGGCGCAGAAATTTGGCTCAAGCGCGAAGACCTGACACCAGTTCGCTCTTATAAAATACGTGGTGCCTTCAACTTCATTTCGCGCGCCGTAAAAACTGCTGACGAAAATGCGGTCTTCGTTTGTGCATCGGCTGGCAATCACGCACAGGGCTTTGCTTTCGCCTGCCGCCACTTTGGTCGCAAGGGCGTGGTGTTCATG
Organism: Brucella grignonensis; assembly: GCF_002252505.1. Classification (GTDB taxonomy): domain Bacteria; phylum Pseudomonadota; class Alphaproteobacteria; order Rhizobiales; family Rhizobiaceae; genus Brucella; species Brucella grignonensis. The sequence goes on from NZ_NNRL01000153.1 coordinate 73,700, forward strand.
CCGGTTACGACGCCACAGCAGAAAATCGACAAAACCCGCGCTTTCGGTGCGGAATTTATCGAAATCAAGCTCGTGGGCGATATTTTCGATGTCTGTTATGCCGCTTCGCAGGAATATGCAGAAGCAAACAAGGGTGTGATGGTGCCGCCGTTTGACCATGCAGGTATCATCGAAGGGCAGGCGACTGTTGCGCTCGAAATCGAACGACAGTTGCCTGATAATAAGAAGCCCGATTTTGTATTCCTGCCCGTTGGCGGCGGCGGTCTGTCAGCAGGCGTCACACAATATTTCGCAGCACTTGGCTGGAAGACAGCCTATCGCTTTATTGAGCCGCGGGGCGCAGCCAGTCTGAAAGGCAGTCTTGAAGCAGGAAAGCGGATCAAGCTTAGCCAAGTCGATAATTTTGTCGACGGCGCTGCCGTCGCAGAAATTGGCAAAGAAAACTTCAAGCTTCTCAAAGGCTTTGACAAAAATATTGTCATCACGGTTCCGGAAAACCGCCTGTGTTCAACCATCGTAGAGATGCTGAATATTGAGGGCGTTGTCCTTGAGCCTGCTGGTGCGCTCGGCATTGATGCGCTCAAGGATTTCAAGAAGAGCGAACTCAAAGGCAAGCGTATTGTCATCGTGGTATCCGGCGGCAATTTCGACTTTGAGCGTTTGCCAGACGTAAAAGAGCGCGCACTTCGCTATGAAGGGTTGAAGAAATATTTCATCTTCCGCTTCCCGCAGCGTCCGGGTGCGTTGCGTTCATTTCTTGATCTGCTCGGCCCTGAAGATGATGTGGCCCGCTTTGAATATCTGAAGAAATCGGCCCGTAATTTCGGCTCCGTACTGATCGGCATCGAAACCAAGGATGCGGGCAATTTCAAGATTCTGGAAAAGAAGTTTGCGGAAGCAGGCTGGGCTTATCAGGATATTACAGACAATCAGGTGCTGGCCGACTTCATTATCTGATAAAGCGTTCGGATAGAAAACATTTGCCTTTTTGGGGAAAACACCCCATATGGGGCCTCAGGCGCATGGGCTGAACTGTATCAGCTTTCCCGGAATCGGACTTGTTGCGTCTCGCCTCTTGCAGTCAGAATGGTCTGAGAGCAGGGGAGACCCGGCTGGTTTCGGGCACGGCAGCGCAAGTCGACCGGTGTTTTCCGGCGTCCCGTCGTATCATCACAAAATTACTCTTCGGCAAGTTGCGCTTGTCCGAAATTTTAAAGCGGACTGCTATAAAGCGGTGCCGCCGAAAGAGATTGAATTGACTACTGAAAACATTGGCGGCTTTGCCGCTCTTGGTGTTACCGGTGTGCTCCTTAAAGGCGTTGAAGCCGCTGGCATGACCGAGCCAAAGCCGATCCAGACGCAGGCTATTCCGCACCAGCTGGAAGGCCGCGACATTCTCGGCATTGCCCAGACCGGCTCCGGCAAAACCGCTGCATTCAGCCTGCCGATCCTGCAGAAAATCATTGCACTTGGTGACAAGCGCAAGGGCAAGACCGCACGCGCGCTGATCCTCGCACCAACCCGCGAACTGGCCGTGCAGATCGAGGAAACGATCCGCACCGTTGCCAAGCAGGCGCATATTTCCACAGCACTTATTCTCGGTGGCGTATCGCGTCTGAGCCAGATCAAGCGTATGCAGGGCGGCGTGGACGTTCTCATCGCAACACCGGGCCGTCTGACCGATCTTGTGCGCGAAAACTGCGTTGATCTGTCGGAAACCCGCTGGCTGGTCCTCGATGAAGCTGATCGTATGCTCGACATGGGCTTCATCAACGATGTGAAACGTATTGCCAAGGGCACGCACAAGAACCGTCAGACCGCACTTTTCTCGGCAACTATGCCAAAGGAAATCGCGGCACTCGCACAGAGCCTGCTGCGCGATCCGGTGCGCGTTGAAGTTGCTCCACAGGGTACGACCGCTGCTGAAATCACGCAGGTCGTGCATCCTGTTCCAACCAAGGAAAAGCGCCGTCTGCTCTCCGGTCTTCTTGGCGATAAGGGCATGAAGTCGGTTATCGTCTTCACCCGCACCAAGCATGGCGCAGATGCAGTCGTTCGTCATCTCGAACGCGATGGCTTCGATGTTGCCGCGATCCACGGCAATAAGTCGCAGAATGCCCGCCAGCGCGCGCTGAACGGTTTCCGCGATGGCACATTGCGCATTCTGGTAGCAACCGACATCGCCGCACGCGGCATTGACGTTCCGGGCATCAGCCATGTCGTCAATTACGATCTGCCGGATGAGCCCGAAACCTACGTGCACCGCATTGGTCGTACCGGTCGTAACGGTGCCAGCGGCGCTTCGATCACGCTTTACGATGCAGCAACTGAAGATTCAAAGCTGCGCGCCGTTGAACGCGTTACGCGTAACAAGCTGACCATCAAAGAAGCGCCTGTTAAGCTTGCACCAGCACCGGCTCCTAAGTTCGACGATGCGGAAGACAAGCCACGTTCGGACCGTAGACCCGGTTCGCACTCTGTGCCGCAGAAACATCGCCGTCCCGCAAACAAGATGGCCAAGTCTGGCGAACATCGTTCGGGTCAGGGTTCCCAAGGTTCAAAATCTGCGGGAGGAGAAGGCGCTGCAAAGCCAAAGCGTCCATTCCATCGCAAACGTCGTCCAGGTGGCGGCGGTGGCGGCCAACGCGCGGCTTAATCGCAGCACTACTTTTTCTAGAAGCCGCCCTTAACGGGGCGGTTTTTTCGTTTTAGCCGGATTGGTGAGTTAGTCCTTGCAATTTCACTTGGAAAATTATTCCCCGCTTGCTTGAAGAACATCGCGCTTCCACATAGTTTCCTCTCAATTAGAAGGAACGGAAGCCATGCTCAATTCGGCACTCGACGCTATCGGCAATACCCCACTGATCCGCTTGAACAAGGCTTCTGAAGTCACTGGTTGCGAAATCTACGGCAAAGCCGAATTTCTCAATCCCGGTCAGTCGGTCAAGGACCGCGCAGCGCTTTATATTATCCGAGATGCCGAAAAACGCGGACTGCTCAAGCCCGGTGGCGTTATCGTTGAAGGTACGGCAGGAAACACCGGCATCGGCCTTACCTTTGTTGCCAAGGCGCTTGGCTATCGCACCGTGATTGTTATTCCGGAAACCCAAAGCCAGGAAAAGAAGGATGCGCTGCGCCTCCTTGGCGCAGAACTGATTGAAGTTCCTGCAGCACCCTATCGCAATCCGAACAATTATGTGCGTCTGTCCGGGCGTCTGGCCGAGCAACTCGCCAAAAGCGAGCCCAACGGCGCAATCTGGGCCAATCAGTTCGACAATATCGTCAATCGCATCGCGCATATTGAAACCACCGCACAGGAAATCTGGCGTGATACCAATGGCAAGGTCGATGGTTTCGTCTCGGCTGTAGGCTCAGGCGGCACGCTCGCAGGCACAGCGTTTGGCCTCAAAGACAAGAACGCGGACATCAAGATCGCTCTCGCTGATCCGCATGGTGCTGCACTTCATTCCTTCTACACGACAGGCGAACTGAAATCGGAAGGTGATTCCATCACCGAAGGCATCGGACAGGGGCGTATTACGGCCAATCTCGAAGGCTTTACGCCTGATTTTTCCTACCGTGTTGGCGATGCCGACGCGCTCGATATTCTGTTTGATCTGGTGCAGAAGGAGGGACTCTGCTTGGGTGGTTCTTCAGGCATCAACATTGCCGGTGCAATCCGCCTTGCAAAAGATCTCGGCCCGGGCCACACAATCGTGACCGTGCTTTGCGACTATGGTAATCGTTACCAGTCCAAGCTGTTCAATCCTGCTTTCCTGCGCGGCAAAGATTTGCCAGTACCGGGCTGGCTGGAAACGGAAACTGAAGTTCACATACCGTACGAGGGATAATCATGGCATACGAGACTGAAGCTTTGTTCCGCGAAGATGCATATCTTAAAAGCGCGGAGGGTTCGGTCCTTGCCCTGACAGATACCGGCGGGATTATTCTCGATCAGACAAATTTTTATGCCACTTCCGGCGGTCAACCGGGAGATACAGGCTTTTTTGAGCGTGCTGACGGCTCGCGCATTGAAATTGCTGCAACCGTTACCGGCGAAAGCAAAAACGAAATCATCCATGTGCCAGCCGAAGGGCAGGCTGTCCCTGAAATCGGCGAGAAGTTGGTTCTGCATATCAATTGGGAGCGTCGTTACAAGCTGATGCGTATGCATACGGCCTGCCATCTTCTTTCTGTCGCATGCCCGTTTCCAATTACCGGTGCTGCTGTTGGCGAAGATGAAAGCCGCGTCGATTTCGATCTTCCGGATGCGAGCTACACCAAGGAACTCGTCACCGAAAAACTCATGGAAATGGTGAAATCCAACGATTCCGTTACCCTACGCTGGATCAGCGACGAAGAGTTTCTGGCCAATCCCGATATTGTGAAATCAAAGAACGTGCGCCCTCCTGTGGGTGCAGGACGCCTTCGTCTGGTGGTTATCGGTGAAAATGGCAGTGTCGACTCGCAACCATGCGGCGGCACACACGTTTCTGAGACGCAGGAAGTGGGTGAAATCCACATCGGCAAGATCGAAAAGAAGGGCAAAGAAAACCGCCGTTTCCGCATTCGATTTGGCGCTTTGCCAGCAGCTTAATATTCAGGAGCAATCATGTCCGATAAAAGCGCATTTGTTATCTCCCGCGATGATTTGAAAGCCCGATTGGGCGAGCCGGGTCTCGCAATCGTGGATGCATCCTGGTATTTGCCCGCAGCCGGTCGCAACGGGCAAGACGAATATAATGCCGCGCATATTCCAGGCGCAGTCTTCTTTGATCAGGATGTAATTGCTGATAAGGATTCGGGCCTTCCGCATACCTTGCCATCGCCGGAGCTTTTTGCGCGTCATGTCGGTGCGATGGGCATCACAGCAGATGAAACCGTTGTTGTCTATGACGGTCCCGGCATGTTTTCTGCGCCGCGCGTCTGGTGGATGTTCCGCGTGATGGGCGTGAAGAACGTCCTGGTTCTCGATGGCGGTTTTGATAACTGGAAGGCAGCTAACTTCCCTGTCACCGCTGAAGCCACAAAAATCGCTGCAACGCTGTTCACGCCATCATTCAATGTGGCCAAGGTCGTCGATTTTGCAGAAATGAGCAAAATCGTGGAAGGGCACAGCTCCCAGATCGCTGATGCGCGTGCCGCTGGCCGTTTCACAGGCCGCGATGTAGAACCGCGCGCAGGTATGCGTTCCGGTCACATGCCGGGCGCACGCAATGTGCCCGTTGGGTCGCTGTCTGAAAAAGGTGAGCTGAAGAGCCTCGACAGCCTTCGCGAAATCTTCGCCAATGCCGGTGTGGACCTCAACAAACCGGTCGTCACCAGCTGTGGTTCCGGCGTCACCGCTGCTGTCATCACACTGGCATTGACCTCGCTTGGCCACGAAGACAATCGGCTTTATGATGGTTCATGGAGCGAATGGGGCAGCAGGCAGGATACGCCTGTCGTGACCGGCGAAGCAGAATAAGCATGACTGAAATACTAACGGCCAGAGTAACCCATCTGGAAATGACAGCGCGTCCGGCGCTGTCGGTTCCGGTTCCATCCGGCCTGCGCCTTGCCATTATGCGCTCGACTGAGATGCCGGTGCATTTCTATCGCTATCTCTACGAAAAAGTTGGACGCCAGCATCACTGGATGATGCGGCGCGTGCAAAGCGATATAGATGTTGCTGAAGCCATTCATGCAGAGACTGCCGAGATTCATGTCCTTTATGCGGACGGAAATCCGGCCGGTCTTTTGGAGCTCAACCTGTCAGCCTTGCCGGAAACAGCCGAAATTCTCTATTTCGGACTTGTTCCTGATTATCAGGGGCGGGGACTGGGGAAGTTCTTCTTCAGTGAAGCCATTTCGACTGCGTGGTCGCACAGCCCACAAAAAGTGGCCATTCATACCAACACGCTCGACAGCCCGCGCGCGCTACAGCTTTATCAAAAGATGGGATTTGTGCCGGTCGGCTGGTCCGAGGAAGAAGTCACGCCCTGGGAATAGAGCAAGCACTACTATCCACGTGCGACTTCACGACCATTGGTGATTGAAACAACGGAAGCACTAGTGATGCGTCCGCTTTCCTCATCGAACACAACGCAATTTCGACCGCGCTGTTTGGCCATATAAAGACAACGATCAGCCCGGCTTAACACTTGAGAGTTGGTTTCGTTCTTTGGTGCAGACGCCACACCGATACTGATGGTCAACGGATAAATCTGATACTCCGTGGCGTGGAACGGTGTATTTTCTACTTCTGAGCGAATTCGTTGTGCAACCCGCATGCCGGTTTCGCCAGTTGCGCCCGGAAGAAAAACGCAGAACTCTTCGCCGCCGATACGTCCGACGAGATCACCTTTACGGGTAACATTCTGAAGTGCAAAGGCAATCAGCTTAAGCGCACGGTCGCCAACACTATGACCGAACGTATCATTTATCGCCTTGAAATGGTCGGCATCGATGACGAGAAGTGTCCCGCTTTCAATACGCGAGCGGCTGATTTTCATAGCATCGAACAGCGCTTCGCGGTTCAGTAATCCAGTCATGTGATCGACACGAGATCGCGCCTGTAACTCGATATGGGCTTTTTCGAGTTGCGCATAGGCATCGCTGAGTTTGCTATGTTGCACAAAGATATAAAGAAGCGAAGGGAAGGCCGTTATAGTCGGGATTACGATGCTTAGACTAAGAGCTATAATCCCCGGCATGCCACCAGAGATGAATCCAATGATCAGGCTGGTCCCAACTGAAAACAGGACCACAGACAACGTTATCAACGTTGCCTTCCATAAAGCCGCCTTCATACCGAACTCCCCACCCCCGACAAAGATGTTTTAGCTGCCTGTCTCTGAACCCTCTATGAACAGACCTGATCTTTGTGGGCCTTATAAGAGGAATGCTTTGGCGAAGATAGAAGCGCCCCCGCACGGATGCAATTTTTTATATATGCGTGCTATTATTGACACAATCTAAAGTAGAGTGACGCGAATATATTACCCATAGATTAGCTGAACGACAACTATCTTTAAAAGAAATAACAGCAATTGTAATTTTTAACATTTTACTAATTTACAATATTAGATCGCAACAATGCTTACACAACAGAAGGACGCCTTTGGAGCGTCCCTCAATGTTCAAAAAATATATCTCACGGTGACCAGAGCATTTGAGCCAAAAGAGTGAAACGTTTTTGCGTGAGGTAAATGCGTGAAAGCAAATAATTAGATCTGTTCCAACGATTCAATCTTAACTGGAACCGCGTTAGAAGACTGCCAGATATTTCAGGAGCGATATGATACCGATGATGATGACGATCACCTGAGCGATCTGTTTTACTTTCCCATCAAGTGGCAGCATGTTGATGAGATAAAGAACGAGAAAGATAACCAGAATTGTTATCAGAAGACTGATGAGGATGGACATAGGCTGTCGGCCCCTTCTAGGAACGGCTTTTCTATAAGCATTCGGTGGTGGTTCCTTCACAGCACCGAATTAAACTTGAGAAATCATGGGAAGCGAGGAGTATTTCTGCCCCCGCACATCCCTGATCTCAACCATTTTCCGTTTGAAAATGATGTACCGGTTAACGTTCCAATGAGAGTATGGTTCCAACACCTAGCAAAGCAAAACGGCGACTTTCGCCGCCGTTTACCGTATTTCCTGTCTGGAATTATTCGTTATTTTAACATTGAGCCTGTTTGTTGACGTCGGCTATGCCAGCTGAATGCTTCTTCCAGAAGGTGAGGGGTGTGCCCACCTCGGCTGCATGCACGCTCAAAATAATCATTCAGCTGATCGCGATAATCCGGATGAGCGCAGTTGTTGATAATCAGCTTTGCCCGTTCACGGGGCGCAAGGCCACGAAGATCTGCCAGACCTTGTTCGGTCACGAGAATATCCACATCGTGTTCTGTATGATCCACATGTGTCACCATCGGAACGATCGACGATATCGCACCATTTTTGGCTTCGGACTTACTGACGAAGATCGAAATATAAGCATTACGCGCAAAATCGCCTGAACCACCAATACCATTCATCATGTGCGTGCCATCCACATGAGTCGAATTGACGTTTCCGTAAATATCGAACTCAAGCGCGGTGTTGATACCGATAATGCCAAGACGACGGATAACCTCGGGATGATTGCTGATCTCTTGCGGACGCAGGATCAGTTTATCGCGATAGCGATCAATGTTGTTGAAGACGCGTTCACCACACGCAGGGCTCAATGTAATCGAAGAACCTGACGCATAATCGAGTTTACCTGCATCAAACAGATCAAAGGTGCTGTCCTGGAGCACTTCACTATACATACGCAGATTATGGAACGGGCTTTCAGCAAAGCCATTGAGAACCGCGTTCGCGATTGTGCCGATACCGGCCTGCAAAGGATTGAGCGTCAGATCGAGACGACCCGCCTCCACTTCATTCAAAAGAAACTGGATGAGGTGTGAAGCAATCGCAATCGTCTCACCATCTGCAGGCTCTACGGTTGAAGCGCTATCATTTTCCTGCGTAATGACGATGCCGGCAATCTTCTCCGGCGGAATGGGAATATATGGAAGACCAACCCGGCTGTCACAGGCTGTGACCGGAATTGGGTCGCGGGAAGGGCGCTTCGTCGGTATATAGATGTCGTGCAATCCTTCAAGAGCCAATGGCTGATTCAGGTTGACCTCAACAATGACTTTCTCGGCAAGAATCGCAAAACTGGCGGAATTACCGATGGATGTCGTGGGAATGATCCCGCCATTTTCGGTGATAGCAAGCGCCTCGACGACAGCGTAATCGATAGGGCCAATCTGATTGGATCGCAGCTGTTCAACAGTCTCTGACAAGTGTTGATCGATAAACATGACTTCGCCGCGATTGATCGCTGCACGCAATGTACGATCCACCTGAAATGGCATCCGGCGTGCCAGTACATGTGCTTCCGTCAGCAGCTTGTCGACATCGTGGCCGAGGGAAGCACCGGTAATCAAAGTTATCTGAAAGGGATCGCTTGCGGCGCGTGCCGCCATTGCCAGTGGAACAGCCTTGGCATCCCCTGCGCGCGTAAATCCGCTCATGCCAACAATCATGCCATCTTTGATCAGGCTTGCGGCTTGCTCCGCAGTGATAATCTTGTCACGCAAAGACGCGTTCCTGATGCGTGCTTCCAACATGTAATTCAACCTTCCTTGCAGACCGGCTTAAGAGCCGGAAACAACGCCCTCCACTACGCCCAACTGCTGTGAGCATGGAGCCAGAGTCAGCGCATGCAGGTAATAGCGCATGCTGACTGCGATTACACGCATGCTTTGGTCTTAGATCAGCATTCCGGAATTACAGTGGGAATCGGTTCCAAGGAATGATTTCGATCAAAGGAGGCGCGTGAAAAATGCATTCCATGCTTTGGCGGAAACATGGTTCAAACTATTCACAACACAATGATTTCAAGATAAATCTAACGCTGTTGGCACCGTCCTTCTCATAAAAAACACTGAAGCGCATTTCTTTCAGCAGCACCGTCTGGCTGGGGATTATGTCTTCGCAAGCAGAAGAGGTTACGCGATGAACGATATCGCTGATCAGAGTGTCGGTTTCGGACGAATTGCGGCTATGATTCCGGTCAAAGACATGGATGTCGCCTGCCAATTTTACTGCGGTGCATTAGGTTTTAAAAAAGTCTTCGAAAACGGAAATCCGGTGGGTTTCATGATCCTGAAACGCGAAGAAGGTGAACTGCACCTCTCACTACAAAAAAACCACAAAGCTGCTAATTTCAACATTGCGCATATGCTGGTGAAAGACGTCGATGCTATGCACGCCATCTGTAAACGGCACGGCATGAGGATCATAAAAGGTCTGCAAGACAAGGACTACGGCTTACGGGCATTCGTTTTTGAAGACCCGGATGGAAATCGTATCGATGTAGGGCAAAAAGCCAGTTCAAGCCGCCTGAATGAGCGCGCGTAATATCTTGTAATATTTACAACAAGTGAGAAACAGGGCAGGGCTTTTAGATAGCCCTGCCTTGCAATCTCTTTACCGACAACGCGCCGTATAAATTCTGCCGTGGCGGTCTCTATATTCACATTTACCGTTGCGTAAGTTGCGAACAAGCAAACCACCAATAGCACCGGCGCCAGCACCGATCAGTGCTCCTCGTCCACCACCGGCTATTCCTCCAATAGCGGCACCGGCAACGGTTCCGATGCTGACATCCTTCTCGGTCGTCGTGCATCCAGCAATGATGAGCATGGCAACCAGTGCCGCTGAAATCTTACCCATTGAACCTATCCTCTCCTTGAAACGATAAACGCCCAATTATATGCTAAAGAATTGAATTTTGTGCGCTTTCACATATGTGATATAAATCCATTTCGCGCCAAAATGCGAATACTTTCTTGGGGGATTTCTATGCTCCGCATAGGTCCAATCCCAAATTTTGCTTAGATGCATTTTCATATTTTTCGCTTTAACAATGGGCTCTCAGTACGGAGTAACTCATTGTTATCACTGGAAAATCACATTTCAACCTAGAACATACCCTAGCCATAGACCACAATCACATAAGATAGATTATGGAACTATTAGATTGAAATCTGTATGCGAACTCACGACGAACGTTAGCGTCGCTGAGCGATATACAGATGTCCCGGCACCGGCGATCCTTGCTCGCTTCGAACTGTGATGTCTGTGCAGCGTATGCAATCCATTCCGTGTACTGAGAGCAGCGAACGCACATAGGATTGCGCATGTGCAAAGCGCTGGAAATCACCGACCATGAAATCGCGCCCAGCGAAGCGCTCGTCGGGCTGTGTTTCACTGGAAAAGCCAAAATAGCCTCCGGCCTGCAGATGATCAGCAACGCCCGAGAAAAAACGGTCCAGCTCGCCCATATAAGGCAGTACATCAGTTGCGACGATCAGGTCCCAATTGTCTTCCTCAGTGGTCTCCAGGAAACGGACTGCCTCGCCAACAAAAAGCGCATCGTAATCGCCCTTTTCATAGGCCACTTCGATCATGTTTTCCGATATGTCGACGCCTGTCTTATGATCGGCCATATCATCCAGTGCATCGGCTGAAAGTCCCGTACCACAGCCCAGATCCAGCATACGCTCAGCCTGAAACTCGTCATCCAGTTCCAGAAGCATTTCGCGCAATTGCAGCGGCACATCGTAACCAAGCTGATCGACAAGAATAGTGTCGAACATCTCGGCATGCTGATCAAAAAGCGTAGCAACATAAGCGTCAGGCGCTTTTGGCGGCACCGTTCCACGCCCCATGCTCGCCAGACGCACAGCAGCACCGCCGTGGTCATCGGGATCAATTTCGAGAACTGCTCTATAGGCTTCAGCAGCAGCATCCAGATCGCCAGCCTTTTCCAAGGCAAGCGCATGATTATAAGCCTCAGCCAGCGCTTCTTGATCAAGAGAATCCGTGTTGTTGGACTTGCCGTTCTGCTTGGACATCTGCGTTGCCTTTTGTTGAGCCGTCAGCGAACTGAAAAGGCCTATAGAGAGCTAATATATGGGTTAGGGCTGTCTTTTCCATAGATAGAAAAGGCGAGGCGAAACCACTCGCCTGCCCTCCTACCCTCATATCAAGATGACAGCAAGAACCAGTTCTATTCGGCTGCTGCGGGAGCCGTGCTTGAAGCAGGCTTATGGTCAGCAAGCTTTCGTGCAATGACTGCACAAGCCATCAGCTGGATCTGGTGAAACAGCATGAGCGGCAGCACCACGCTGCCCACATTCGCGCCTGCAAAGATCACACTGGCCATCGGCGCACCGCTGGCAAGGCTCTTCTTAGAGCCGCAGAACATGATGGTAATGCGGTCAGCGTGGTTAAAGCCGAGCCACTTGCTGCCATACCAAGTCGCCAGCATAACGATCACCAGAAGCAGGATACTTACACCGATCATGACGCCCAGATCGTTCCAAGAAACTGTATGCCACAGTCCTTCGACAATGGCCTCGCTGAAGGCGAGATAGACCACCATCAGGATCGAGCCTCGATCAACAAAACCAAGCGCTTTGCTGTGACGACGCATGAAATTGCCAATCCATGGTTGCAATATCTGCCCTAAAACAAACGGTGCAAGCAACTGAAGCAAAATGGATTCGAGCGCATCGACAGAAATCCCGCCGCCGCCTTTGACTGCAAACAGCAACCCGACGAGCAATGGTGTCAGGAACATACCAAAGATGTTCGATGCCGATGCAGAAACGATAGCCGCAGAAACATTGCCACCAGCCATTGAGGTGAAGGCAATTGAAGATTGTACGGTGGAAGGCAGAACGCAAAGGTAAAGAATGCCGAGATAGAACGGCGATTGCGCAAGCCCCGGAATAGTCCAGCCCGCGGCCAGTCCTAAAATCGGAAACAGAACGAATGTTGCGCAAAGGACTGCCAGATGCAATCGCCAGTGGGTCACACCTGCGATAACTGCCTCACGCGACAAACGTGCACCGTGCAAGAAGAACAGAAGCCCGACGGCGATCTTGGTTGCGATCCCGAACCATTCAGCAAAATCACCCTGCACAGGAAAAAATGACGCGAGCAGAATGGTCGCAATCAACATGCAGGTGAATTTATCGGGCAGAAAACGCATTTCTCGTCAGTCCTTCAGCATGGCATTCTCGAATGCTCTCCTAAAACACCAGGGCGTCTCGGAGAGCATTCTGAGCATATTTGATCCCTAATCTGTAATAATCCGATCAGAAACCGGAACAATACTAAAGGAATAGAGCCAACCGCCAATTGGATCACTTTTCCGGGAAAAATCGTCGATTAAGAGCTTTTCAGCCCTCAATCCACTTCATATCCATTTGGATTTTTCGACTGCCAGTTCCACATGTCCTTACACATTTCGCGAAGATCCTTCTCGGCGGTCCAGCCAAGAAAATCACGCGCAAAAGCTGGGTCAGCGTAGCATTCGGCCACATCGCCCGGACGGCGTGGAGCGACCTCATACTTAATTTCACGATTTGAAACGTGTTCGAAGGCTTTGACCACATCGAGAACGCTATAGCCCTGCCCTGTCCCCAGATTGACAGAAAAGCACTTCGGTTCATCAAGTTTTTTGAGTGCTTTAAGGTGTCCTGCCGCAAGATCAACAACGTGAATGTAATCGCGCACGCCTGTACCATCCGGCGTGTTGTAATCATTGCCCCAGATGTTGAGCTTTTCACGACGACCGGTTGCCACCTGCGCAATGATCGGCATCAGATTGTTTGGAATCCCCTTGGGATCTTCACCGATAAGACCACTTTCATGCGCACCAACCGGGTTGAAATAACGCAGGATCGCGATCTTCCAGCTATTGTCGCTGTTATAAAGATCGCGCAGCATATCCTCGATAACAAGCTTCGTGCGTCCGTATGGATTGGTCGCAGAAAGCGGCTGATCTTCGGTAATCGGCAATTTTTCCGGGTCGCCATAAACAGTCGCAGACGAGCTGAAAACAAGCGTTTTAACGCCTGTAGCTTCCATTGCCTGTAACAAACGCAACGTACCAAGCACGTTGCAATCATAATAATGCAATGGCTTTTCACTCGATTCACCGACCGCCTTCAAACCGGCAAAATGAATGACAGCCGTGCATTTATGGCGCGTGATAATCTGTTCCAGCAGGGTGCGATCGCGAATGTCGCCCGGCTCGCGAATAGGTGCGCGACCAGTGATCTTTTCCACGCGATGAAGAGCTTCCGGATTGCTGTTATCGAAATTATCGACCACCACCACGTCATGACCGGCTTCAATCAGCTGTACGCATGTATGCGAACCGATATATCCAGCGCCACCAGTTACAAGAATCGTCATGCTTTAAATACCTGCTTGTTGAACATACTGCCCCAATGTGCGATCCCGAGAGCGTTTGCTGGCTGACTATGCAAAAACCACAGCAGACTGCAACCCAACCCTTCCGATTCTCGCAAATTGCCTCAAGAATGCGACATCAATTTTACTGGAGTGAAGATGGAACCCTCCCGCAATATCGACCGTCTTCTCGAAATCATGGTTGCTCTTCGCGACCCCGAAACGGGCTGTCCTTGGGATGTAGAACAGACTTCCAAGTCAATCGCACCATATACACTTGAGGAAGTCTATGAGGTCCTAGATGCAATTGAGCGCGATGATGCCGATGATTTTCGTGAAGAACTCGGCGATCTGTTGTTGCAGGTGGTGTTTCACTCCCGCATGGCTGAAGAACAAGGCAAGTTTGGTTTCGGTGATGTTGTCGAAGCCATCACACACAAGATGATCCGCCGCCATCCGCATGTGTTTGGCGATGCCGAAGCCAGAAGCGCCGGGATGGCCAAAGGATCATGGAATCGTATCAAGGCTGAGGAAAAAGCTGAACGCGCGGAACGCCGCGCCAAGCTCGGCTTGGAAACCATTGATAAAACACGCTATCTTGACGATATACCACACGCCTTCCCTGCCCTTTTACGCGCCTTGAAGCTTCAGCAAAAGGCAGCCAAGGTCGGCTTCGACTGGTCAGAAGCAGCCCCCATATTGGACAAGATCGCGGAAGAAACAGCCGAACTGAAAGAAGCGATGGCGGCGCAAGACAAGGCCAATATTGCAGAGGAGTATGGCGATCTGCTCTTCGCTATGGTCAATCTTGGCCGACATCTGGAAATTGACGCCGAAACAGCGCTCATTGCAGCCAATGACAAATTCAAGCGTCGCTTCGATTTCATCGAAAAGTCATTGAAGGAAACAGGCAGTAGCCTTGAGGCAGCACGGCTCGATGACATGGAAGCAATCTGGGTCGAGGCAAAGAAAAAAGGGCTCTAAGCAGCCCTCAAAATTCAAACTTTGTCTTCCCACTTCGGTCGGAACATCTGATAGACCTCTTCGGTGGTTGCATAATCCATATAGCCAAGTCGGGTAACCGGCTTGGCTTTTCTTATGTCAAACAGCCCATCTGTCAGAACGCTTTCGTCGATATGAACGCCGACGACTTCGCCGATGACCATATAATTGTCCGTCGGCCTGCCCTCTTTGTCTTGCAAGCGCTTGATATCTACCGCCACACATTCCAAGGCGGCATAGGCTTCCTTCACGTATGGCGCAGCGATGAGCTTACCGTGCGCAACTGTCAGGCCAGCATACTCAAATTCGCTTACACTGCGCGGAGCGTTGACCGAAGAAGCATTCATTTTCTCTTTCAGGTGATCACTGACCAGACTGGCTGTGAATTCACCTGTTTCCTCTATGAATGTGACGCTGTCTTTCACGCCCGAGGACGAAAACATCACCATCGGTGGTGTGTCACATATGGCATTGAAAAACGAGTATGGCGCTAGATTGACGGCACCCGCCGCCGAACGAGTCCCGATCCAGCCGATCGGACGAGGTGCGACAATCGCCTTAAATGGATTGTGAGGCAAATTATGACCAGTAGACGGTTCATAAAACATCATATTTTCCACCAGAGCATTTCCTGTTTTTCTTGAATCATTGGAAATGCTCTATCTCTTTGTTTTTTCGCATTATCCGACGCAAAACCGCTTCGCACTTTTGCTGGAAATGCTCTAGTTATAATTAATTCATAAAGCGAAAACTTAAGATGACCATGGTCCACTATAATCGGAAACGATCTTGTCCATTTCCGCTCTCGGACGCTCAGGCATTTTGTTTTCTGCTGTCCCGATATGCACGAAACCAGCTACCCGTTCGTTGGGGGCCAGTCCCAGATGAGCGCGCGCTGGCGCGTCATCGGAATACCAATTGGTGATCCAGTTGGTTGCATAACCCAGCGCATTCGCTGCAATGCAAAGGTTCATGGCCACGGCACCTGCCGAAAGAAACTGCTCCCATTTCGGAATGCGTTCATGTGCAACCGGCGACGAAACAATACCAATGACCAATGGAGCGCGTGCAAAACGTGCCCTCTCCTGGTCTTTACGGCTATCGTTCAAAGGGCCTTCACGCTCTTCGGCCCGCTTGGCGAGATACTCACCAACCTTGTGACGAACATCTCCGCGATAAAGAATGAAGCGCCATGGTGTAAGGCGTCCGTGATCTGGTACGCGCGCAGCCACTTTCAGCAATTCGTCGAGTTCAGCCCCCTCAGGTGCTGGTTCCGAAATGACGGAAATTGGCGTGGAGCTACGCTGCGCCAGAAAATCAAACACTGGATGTGTCACGAGAATCCCTTATCGCTGAAATCTGTATATATGACTTCACTTAGAACATAATCCGACCGGAATGAAACGAAGATCGATAAGATTATGCGTCAAATAAAAAGCTTTGGATCGCCGATCTGATAACATCGGATTGACCACACGCCAAATGGAGGCGGCTTCTTCGCGCGCAGCACTGTCTAGGTGTAAAGCCAAAAATCTCTGACGCTATATAGCTCGCATGGATAAATTTGCCATGACAACGGTCGATTTGGCCTTGAATTCGCCACCCGCTTGGGTTCAAAACATCATCATGTCAGATATCCTGGGTCTGTTCCGAACAAGCAGTGCAAAATTATCGCGCAGCAAGTCGTTTGTGGCGACACTTTCGCTTGTCCTGATGGCTTCCTCCGCATTCGCGCAGGGCCCCGGTGGACCAAGCGGACCAGGCGGACCGGGTGGTCCCGGCGGTGGCATGGGTGGAGGAATAGGTGATGGTGGTGGTCGGCAAGGCGGTTCCGACAGTTGGTTTAAACTGCCGGGTTTCCAACTGGAGCCACCAGCACCGGCACCTGCTGTGCAGGCTCCATCGGGTAACACCGGAGCAGTAGAGACAAACAGCACAATTGGCCTTCCGAACTTTCCGGAGCCAAAGCTCAATTTGCCAACGCTCAGCCCATATGCAAGCCCGGCAAGTCCCGAGAATAATCCCCTGGTTAAAACGAGCGAGCTGGATCTGAAAGCACGCCTCAACGAGGATGGCCCAGATATTTCGACCGGCCTTGTATGGCGCGTCTTTGCGCCTGAGGTTGGACCGGATGGACAGTTGGCACTCATTGCCTCGTCAAAAGGTGGCAGTACAGTGTTCAATCTGCCAGAAGGCAGTTATCTGGTACACGCTGCATATGGCCGAGCAGGCGCAACCAAACGCATTACGCTTACGAATGCCAGCCGTCATGAGGTCATGACTCTCGATGCAGGCGGCATGAAGCTGAGCGCTGTCCTGCCGGATGAAGGTAAGATCAAAAGCGATCTCGTTCGCTTCTCCATTTATGCCGACGAAGATAACAACGACCGTTCACTTATTGTCCCGGATGTGAAGCCCGATACAATCATCCGATTGAATAGCGGCACTTATCACGTTGTGTCCAACTACGGCACTGCAAACGCCACTATCCGTGCGGATATCCGTGTGGAAGCCGGCAAACTAACCGAAGCAACCGTACAGCATCGCGCTGCCGAAGTCGTGTTGAAGCTGGTGCGTGAAAGAGGCGGCGAGGCCCTCGCCGACACGTCCTGGTCAATCCTGAATGCTTCGGGCGATGTTGTTCGCGAAAGCGCCGGTGCCTACTCGTCGATGGTCCTGATTGAAGGCGATTACGTTGCGGTCGCCAAAAACAAAGACCGTATCTATCAGCGCGATTTCAAAGTAACATCTGGCGCAAATGGCGAAGTGGAAGTCGTCGCAAACCATGAATCCGAAGCGCCTAATGATGGCTCAGCTGCCCAAGATTGATTGAACTGATTTCGTAATAAGAAAGGCCCGCTTTCACGGGCCTTTCTTTTATGCATTACGCAGGCGCAAAAGATCTGGCGGTGTCGCCTCTTCTGTGAGACGAGCAATCGCTTCGTCCAGCGTCATGGCTTCCTGATCGCGTGAACCAAGACGACGCATGTTGACTGTTTTTTCTTCAGCTTCACGCATACCGCAGACGAGAATGACCGGAACCTTCTGCAAGGAATGTTCGCGGACCTTGTAGTTGATTTTCTCGTTGCGAACGTCAGTCACAACCTGCAAACCAGCAGCCTTGAGCTTGGCTGCAACTTCCGCTGCATAGCCGTCAGCTTCCGACGTGATCGTTGCAACGACCACCTGAATAGGCGCAAACCAGAGCGGCATGTGACCGGCAAAGTTTTCGATCAGAATGCCAAGAAAACGCTCCATCGAACCACAGATTGCGCGATGGATCATGACCGGCTGGGTCTTTTCCGAATTGCTGTCGATGTAGAATGCACCGAAACGTTCAGGCAGGTTGAAGTCGACCTGAGTGGTTCCGCATTGCCATTCACGGCCGATAGCGTCTTTCAGCGTATATTCAAACTTCGGACCGTAGAACGCACCTTCGCCCGGCAGAATACCGGTCTTGATGTCATCTGACTGTTCCTTGATCTGCTCAAGAACCGTCATCATTACGCTTTCAGCGCGATCCCACAATTCATCCGAACCGACGCGTTTTTCAGGGCGGGTCGAAAGTTTGATCGTGATCTCTTTAAAGCCGAAGTCCTTATAGACCGACAGAATAAGATCATTGATCCGTAAGCATTCCGAAGCCATCTGTTCTTCAGTACAGAACACATGTGCGTCGTCTTGTGTGAAGCCGCGAACACGCATCAGACCATGCAACGCACCCGAAGGTTCGTAGCGATGCACATTGCCAAATTCTGCAAGCTTTATAGGCAGATCGCGGTAAGACTTAAGGCCATGCTTAAATATCTGGACGTGACCCGGGCAGTTCATCGGCTTCAATGCAAACACGCGATCATCATCGGTATCGTCACCGGCAACAGTGACCTTGAACATGTTGTCGCGATACCAGCCCCAGTGACCGGAAGTCTCCCAAAGCGACTTGTCCAGCACCTGCGGCGCGTTCACTTCTTGATAGCCGTGGCTGTCGAGACGACGACGCATATAAGCCACCAGCGTCTGGAACATGCGCCAGCCTTTGGCGTGCCAGAACACAACGCCCGGACCTTCTTCCTGGAAATGGAACAGATCCATTTCGCGGCCCAAACGGCGATGATCGCGTTTTTCAGCTTCTTCAAGCATATGAAGATAGGCGTTGAGATCATTGTCGTTGGCAAATGCCGTACCGTAGATGCGTGTGAGCATCGGATTGTTGGCATCGCCGCGCCAGTAAGCGCCTGCAACCTTCATCAGCTTGAAGGAATTGCCGATCTGGCCTGTGGACGCCATATGTGGACCGCGGCAAAGATCGAACCATTCGCCCTGATTATAGATCTTCAGATCCTGACCTTCAGGGATCGCATCGACGAGCTCAACCTTGTAGCTCTCGCCCTTATCGGCAAAAACCTGCTTGGCCTTCTCGCGCGACCAGACCTGCTTGGTAAACGGCTTGTTGCGCTGAATGATTTCGCGCATCTTCTTTTCGATCACCGGCAGATCATCTGGCGTGAAAGGTTCATTACGCGCAAAGTCGTAGTAGAAACCATTCTCGATGACAGGGCCGATCGTGACCTGCGTTCCCGGGAAAAGCTCCTGCACGGCTTCAGCCAAAACGTGCGCCGTGTCGTGACGGATCAGTTCCAGCGCGCGTGGGTCTTCTCGGGTCAGAATTTCGATAGCGCCGGAAGCACCAAGCGGATCGGAAAGATCGCGCACGGTGCCATCTACGGCATAAGCCACGGCTTTCTTAGCAAGTGATTTGGAGATTGATTCTGCAAGTTTGGCGCCGGTTGTGGCGGCATCATATTCGCGCACCGAGCCATCGGGAAATTGCATGGAAACATTCGACATCATATTTTCCTTATCCAGTCCCGCCAACGATTGCGGGTGGTTTACGCACGAAGCGATCCTGCTTAAGTTCGCAGAACCGCCTATATGTTGCTTTTTGCAACTTTGAATGAAGACTGGCTATTAGTCTTTTTTGGCCAGTCCGTAAAGCAAAAGCGCCGTGGCAAACTGCATCACGGCGCCTGTCAGAGTTCTGGAAACTACTGCATAATTCCTTAAATCAGAATCGATTTACGGTAAAATTATGCAGCATGTTTAAACTGTTAGAGCGGCCTTTGTGCGCCCCCTTGGGCGTACGACGCTCTAAATGAACTCAGTTGCGGATTGCGAGACAGGGAACGCCCTGCTGCTTGAGCTTCGTACATGTCTTCTCAGCTGCATCCGAATCTTTGAAGCCTGTGAAACGAACACGATAAACCTTACGGCCACGCGGAGCTGTCGAAATTTCAGCCTTCGTGCCGGGAACCAGACGGCTCACGACAGGCAAGTACTTGGCCTGCAATTCATCCGCACCTTTGCGCGAAGGTGATACACCAACCTGAACACGCCAGGCAGACATTGCAGATTTCACCAGAAAGCCACCATCGCCCTGCTCGATTCTAGAATCATCGATCATGTCGGCAACAGCATCAACCTTCGGCTTCTGAGGCTTAAGCGGCGAGATAACCGGCAATGGCGTCTGGATTGCAGCGGCGGCAGCGACAACTTCTTCCGTAGCCGTTCCCGCGCCTTCCGTACCGAAGCGGGTCAGCAGCTTCGCCATGCGATCATCACGCTCACGCGAGGATCCGGCACCAAGCACGACACCCACAAGATGCTTGTCATTGATGATTGCGGATGAAACGAGATTGTAGCCCGAAACATCGGTATAGCCGGTCTTGATCCCATCAACGCCCTGATAGCGATACATCAGGTTGTTATGGCCGTTGAACGGACGGCCTTTATAGGTAAACGAACGCTGGGAAAACAGCGCATATTCCTGCGGAAAATCACGACGCAGCGACATACCAAGCACAGCCATATCGCGTGCGGTCGTCAGCTGGGTCATCTTTGCGGTCAAGCCCGATGGGTTGGCGAAGTAAGTGCTTTTCATACCAAGGTTTCGAGCTCTTTGCGTCATGAGACGACCAAAACCTGATTCCGAACCACCCAGATATTCGCCGACAACGGTGGCTGCATCATTTGCAGAAACAATAACCATGCCGTTGACTGCATCGCGGACAGAAATCGTCTCGCCCGCCTTGAGATAAAGCTTCATTCTAACTTTTGCAGCTGCATTCTTGGAGATGGGCATTTCATCATCCCAATGCAGCTTACCGGTCTTGAGAGCTTCAAATGTAAGGTATAGCGTCATCATCTTTGCCAATGACGCAGGAGCACGTTGCTCGGTTGCACCGTCTTGTCCCAGAACAATGCCGCTATCGGCATCAAAAACCACCCACGAAACATTCGCCATGGCGTTGGTTGTGCAGAAGATACTGGCACCAAGCGCAACACCGGCAATCAGCTGGGAGGTGCGGGACAACGATTTATGCATATTGGCTCACAAGAAAAGAAAACACGATGCAAATGAAGCCGAATTACGGCGCGAAAAAGACGCCGGGCCGACCTGATTTCCTTTTCCCGATAAAACAGATTTATCATTAACGAATTCTAATCAGTGGACGATAAATTAACAGATTTGTATCAATCTTTTAAAAACAGATAGTTAGCCTGTGGGTGACGACACCCGCCAGTAACGCCAAGGCAAATACCAGCGATAATAGCCTGATAATTCCTTGGGCACAGGATCGAAACCGTGAGTCCCCATGGGGCCACAGCGCATGATCCGGAACAGCCCCATCCAGCTACCGTTCCACAATCCGTAACGAGCCACAGATTCGTAGGTATATTCTGAACAGGTTGGCATATGGCGGCAGGAATTGCCGATGAATGAGGAAAGGGTGAGCTGATAAAGCCTTATCAAGCTCGTACCGAGCACCCTGCCAGGTGTTTTCCGCCACGGATCAGTAAAATTGCGGGTATGGCGCTTCTTGACTGTTGTTGCTTCACCCGAATGATCTTTCCCGCAACTGCACATATCAGGCGGCCTGCACCTTTTCTTCGATCTGGCGAATGCAATCAACAACTGCGTCAAAAGTCAAAAGCGTCGATGCATGGCGTGCCCTGTATTCACGCACCGGTTCGAAATATTTCAGATCCTCAAAGCGACCTTCCGGTGCAGGGCCATTTTCTTTCAGCATCTTATACATCGCATCACGAGCGGCTCTGAGTTCTTCCGACGAGCAGCCGATGACATTTCGCGCCATAACCGATGACGACGCCTGCCCCAATGCGCAAGCCTTTACCTCATGTGCGAAATCCGTAACTACCCCATCAGCCATCTTCAGATAGACCGTAACCGTTGAGCCGCACAATTTTGAGTGAACGGTTGCGACCGCATCAGGGTTAGCAAGCCGCCCTATCCGTTCGATATTCCCTGCAAATTCAAGGATACGTTTGTTGTAAACATCGTCGATCATTTGGACAAACCTTCCGTCTAGTATGGCGAACCCGAAATTCGTATAACCGTAAAGCGACCGTCTGAACGAATTTCGGGTTCTAAGCCATACTAGTATAGTATTGAATCTAGTGTGGTTTTCGGATTTGAAGTCCCTATACGTGAATGCATTGCCATCGATAGGAACTTCAAATCCACCACACTAGCCGGATAAAAACGTAAATTTGTCGCCCGGTTACGGTTTGAAGTTGCATTTTCCTGACTATATAATAGGCAAGTCGTGACTGCGCCATGGACAGATTATCACATGGTAATGAGCAGCCGCACGAATATCCGTCCGGCAGCTTGGTGTTGCCGGATCAATACATCGCACGCTCGCAAGCCAAACCGCTGGGCGCATCGTTGTATTGTCCGTTTAACTCGTCTCCTCCTCGAAGGAGACTACTGGAGAATACTGATGGACGCTCGCATCCTTAAAATCGATGACGAATCCAATTTGCCCGTAGATTTGCCAAAGCCAACGCAGGCCGAAGCAGAAGCTGCTGTGCGCACACTTCTTCGCTGGGCTGGAGATAATCCCGACCGTGAAGGTCTTCTGGACACGCCACAGCGTGTTGCCAAATCCTATAGTGAGCTATTCGGCGGTTATGCTGAAAGCCCCGAGGATGTTCTTGGCACCACTTTTGAGGAAGTCTCCGGCTATGATGATATGGTGCTTGTGAAGGACATCTCCTTCTTCTCGCATTGTGAGCATCATATGGTGCCGATCATCGGCAAGGCACATGTTGCCTATTTACCGGATGGCAAAGTGCTCGGTCTGTCGAAGATTGCTCGCGTCGTCGATATTTTTGCCCGTCGCCTGCAAACACAGGAAAGCATCACCGCTCAGATCGCTGAAAGCATTCAGCGTATTCTGAAACCTCGCGGTGTCGCAGTCATGATTGATGCAGAACATATGTGCATGGCGATGCGCGGCATTCGCAAACAGGGCTCAAGCACAATCACGACGACCTTTACCGGCACTTTTAAGGAAGACGTGAACGAACAGGTTCGTTTCATGAGCCTTATTCGCAAGTAAGACATATAATCAGGCGCAACAATGAGCATTTTTCCTGCCCAGCCCTCCGACAAGAAGGCGATTGAAGAAGGCACGGTTTTCATGCCGCGCTTTGATGCATCAGGTCTTATCACTGCTGTCGTAACCGATGCACGTGATGGTGAGTTGCTGATGGTCGCCCATATGAACGAGGAAGCGTTGCGCCTGACGCTTGAAACCGGGATCGCGCATTATTGGTCGCGCTCCCGCAATACGCTTTGGAAAAAGGGCGAAACCTCTGGCAACCTGCAGAGCGTGATCGAGCTGCGTACCGATTGCGATCAGGATGCGCTCTGGCTGAAAGTCAGCGTTGCTGGTGCTGGTCCCACTTGCCACACAGGTCGCCGCTCGTGTTTTTATCGACAGGTTCAATCTGTGGATGGTCAGATCAGCCTGTCGCTGAATGGCTCCTGCGACCACAATCACTAACTTTTCTCACGATCTGTGAACTCTCTCAAATCGATGTGATGGCGCGATTTTCTCTCGCGCCTTCAATTTGCAGCATTTATTGTTTCGATACAGTGTTTTGATACACTCCCCCGAAAAAGAGGTGCTTGGTCGATATGCTCGCATGGGGTCAAAGGCGCAAGGCAGCCAATACGCAACCCTTGAAGCCGGAAGAAGAAATCATCGATCTGCCGCAGGTGCGGCATGAACCACGTCGCATTGCGCTCGCCTTGGGCGGCGGTGCCGCACGCGGCTGGGCCCATATCGGCGTTCTACGCGCACTTGATGAAGCGGGCATCGAAATTGAGATGATCGCCGGCACATCGATCGGTGCACTGGTCGGTGGTTGTTATCTGGCGGGCAAACTTGACCAGCTCGAAGAATTCGCACGCAGCCTGACACGGCGCCGCATGTTCAATCTTCTCGACATCACATTTCGTGGAAGTGGTTTGTTCGGTGGCATGAAGCTCGACGGGCGTATGCGTGAGCATCTCGACAGTCTGCGTCTTGAAGATTTGGATCGTCCATTCGTCGCGGTTTGCACCGAATTACGCACGGGCCATGAAATCTGGCTCTCTACAGGCCCGTTGGTTGAAGCAATGCGGGCATCCTATGCCCTGCCCGGCGTGTTTGAACCTGTTCGCTGGCAGGAGCGCGTACTGGTTGATGGTGCGCTGGTCAATCCGGTTCCTGTCTCGGTATGCCGTGCCTATGAACAACGCCTCGTTCTGGCTGTAAATCTCCATTACGACCAGTTCGGCCGCGCGGCTGTTATCAAACATGCCCAATCGCGCCAGGAAGGTTTTGCTGAAACAATTCATGGTGAGAAGGAAAGTCGCCTCGGCATCACCGGTGTCATGATGGAAGCCTTCAACATCATTCAGGACCGCATTTCACGTGCCCGTATGGCTGGCGATCCGCCGGATGTTTCACTGATGCCGACCGTCGGACAAATCGGTCTGGCCGACTTCCACCGCGCATCAGAAGCAATCGATATTGGCTACGCTGAAACCGTAAAGCGATTGGAAGACATCAAAAGACTGCAAGGCATAAGCGGTTGATGGACGCAGCAGATTCGCCACGATCTATGGTAAATCCGCATAGGTCGACGTTGAAAGCCGCAGAATGGCCACAATCTTGACACCAAGAAGCCAGGAAAACTGAAGTTTTAAGTGCCTTAAATTGCAGTATTACGACTTTTAGGCACTCTTTTTTGAAAAAGATCGGCAGAAGCACAAGATCGGGCTTGTGCCTGTCTGATCGATTTGCTAGATGCCTCCTCGCTGACAAGTTCAGCTTCTACCACACAGTGCGGTCGTGGCGGAATTGGTAGACGCGCAGCGTTGAGGTCGCTGTGGGGCAACCCGTGGAAGTTCGAGTCTTCTCGACCGCACCATTCTCTCCCAAGAGTTATGATTTCTTTTAAGACACAGCTCTGCGATCTGGTTGAACACCAGATGAAGCAGGGCTTTTTTGCGTTTTAAAATCAGACATTTAAGCCCGACATAAAATAACTTCATTCAATTGTGCTCAACTGCAAGAATGGCCTTGTGCAGTCCAGATTGATTTGCTAAATGCCCTTTCGCTGACAAGTTCAGCTTCTACCACGTGCGGTCGTGGCGGAATTGGTAGACGCGCAGCGTTGAGGTCGCTGTGGGGCAACCCGTGGAAGTTCGAGTCTTCTCGACCGCACCATTCTCTTCCTGAGAAAATCTGATTTTTTGCGCTGCAGCAATGAATAGCTTCTCGAATTTGGGATGTTATGCACGCTGCTAAAATGCTTTATTGCATCATGCAGACGCCAATCAACGACAGGAAGACACAATGAAAATCAGCGCACGCAATCGCCTCAAAGGCACAATCGTCGATGTCACCAAAGGCGCAACCACGGCACATATACGCATTGATATTGGAAATGGCGTCGTTGTTACCTCGTCCATCACCAATGAAGCCGTAGATGAACTTGACCTCAAGGTTGGCAAGACGGCTTATGCCGTCGTCAAGGCATCGGATGTAATGGTCGCGACAGACGACTAACCCAATAAAAACCCCGCTCAAAGCGGGGTTTATTGTTTCAAAGGTTCAATCACACTTCGTCACTATGCTCGCCCAGTTTCGGCGAACGTCTATCGAGTTTCAGTTCGGCGTCCGAGAATCGGATTGGCGTACGCAATCCCGGCACACCATCGGGATCGATTCTCATCTGTCGCGCGATGAATTGCGGATCGGCAAACACATCTTCAACCGTGTTGATCGGCCCGGCAGGCACGCCTGCCTTGGCAAGCGCTGCCAGAAGATCATCCCGTAACCACTGCTTCGTACGATCTTCCAGCAAAGCCGTGAGTGCATCGCGATTGGCAACGCGCAATGCATTAGTGAGAAAGCGGGAATCGCGCGCGATTTCGCCGATTCCCAGCAAAGCGGTCAGTTTTGCAAACTGCCCGTCATTGCCACAGGCGATAATGAAATAACCGTCTGATACAGGCAGCGTCTGATAAGGCGCGATATTGGGATGCGCATTGCCCATCCGCTTGGGAGCAACACCCGACGCCAGATAATTCATCGCCTGATTGGCAAGAACCGCCGACATGCAATCAAACAGCGCCATGTCGATATGCTGACCCTTGCCCGTGCGCCCACGCATGATTAGAGCCGACTGAATGGCGATGACGCTGTAAAGCCCGGTGAAGATGTCTGCGAAAGCCACACCAATCTTTTGCGGTTGCCCGTCCGGATCGCCAGTCAGGTCCATGATGCCGCCCATGCCCTGGATCATGAAATCATAACCCGCACGTTCTGCATAAGGGCCGGTGTGGCCGAAACCCGTGATTGAACAATAGATCAGCCGTGGATTGATCGCCTTCAGGCTTTCATAGTCGAGACCGTATTTATCAAGACCACCGAGCTTGAAATTCTCAATCACCACATCCGCATCAGCGACGAGCTTGCGCACAAGCTCCTTGCCCTCAACGGTGCGAAAATCGGCAATGATCGATTGCTTTCCACGATTGCAGGCGTGGAAATAGGCTGCTGACTTTTCGCCTTCAACCTCGATAAAGGGCGGTCCCCATGTGCGGGTATCGTCACCTTCAGGGCTTTCGACCTTGACGACGTCGGCACCCAGGTCGGACAGTGTCTGTCCGACCCATGGACCTGCCAGAATGCGGGCCAGCTCAATGACTTTAAGACCCGCAAGCGGTGTATTCTGCATTTCTCAAAACCTTTCCGGCGATCAGAAGAAGGCCTGAATGCCGGTCTGCGCACGTCCGAGAATCAGCGCATGAACGTCATGCGTGCCCTCATAGGTATTGACGGTTTCAAGGTTCTGCGCGTGGCGCATAACGTGATATTCGATCTGAATGCCGTTGCCGCCATGCATGTCACGAGCCTGACGTGCAATATCGAGTGCCTTGCCGCAATTGTTGCGCTTGACGATAGAAATCATTTCGGGCGCCATCTTGCCTTCGTCAAACAGACGGCCAACGCGCAGAGAAGCTTGCAAGCCAAGCGTGATTTCGGTCTGCATATCGGCGAGCTTCTTCTGGTAGAGCTGTGTGCCAGCCAAAGGCTTGTCGAACTGTTTGCGATCAAGCCCATACTGGCGTGCGCGGAACCAGCAATCCTCTGCCGCACCCAGCACGCCCCATGAAATGCCGTAGCGTGCACGGTTGAGACAGCCGAACGGACCCTTGAGGCCCGATACATTCGGCAACAATGCATCTTCCGATACTTCCACGCCATCCATGACGATTTCGCCGGTGATCGAAGCACGCAACGAAAGCTTTCCGCCAATCTTGGGTGCAGAAAGCCCCTTCATGCCCTTTTCGAGCACAAAACCACGGATCGCGCCGTCATGCGCCGTCGACTTGGCCCAGACCACGAAAACGTCGGCAATCGGTGAATTGGATATCCACATTTTGGAACCGCTGATGCGATAGCCGCCATCGATTTTGTCAGCTCGGGTTTTCATGCCCGCAGGATCGGAACCGGCGTCAGGTTCGGTCAGACCGAAGCAACCGATCAATTCGCCGGAAACCAGACCCGGCAGATATTTCTTGCGCTGCTCATCAGAGCCATAAGCATAGATCGGATACATGACGAGCGACGACTGAACGCTCATCATCGAACGATAGCCGGAATCGATGCGCTCAACTTCGCGTGCCACCAGACCATAGGACACATAACCGGCATTGGCAGCGCCGTATTCTTCAGGAAGCGTTACACCGAGAAGACCAGCCTGCCCCATCAAGCGAAACAGGTCTGGATCAGTCGTCTCATCAAGATAGGCTTTTTCAATGCGTGGCAGCAGAACATCGCTCGCGAAAGCCTGCGCCGAGTCGCGGATCATCCGCTCGTCTTCGGTCAATTGCTCATCAAGCAGAAACGGATCTTCCCAGTTAAATACGGCACGCGACATGAACAATCTCCTCAAATTCAGTTGTGGCGACTATGGCGCAGCACTCTCTCACATGCAATTTACGTTTACTCATTGATCTATTCCATTTAGTAATAGATCATGATTTCACTATCGAGACGACTGCTTCCCTCTACAAGCGCGCTTGCTGCCTTTGATGCAGTGGCGCGCTACCAAAGCTTTTCGAGCGCAGCCGAAGAGCTGTCTTTGACGCAAGGTGCTGTCAGTCGTCAGATCGCTTTGTTGGAAGAACAGCTTGGTGCTGTCCTGTTTGACCGCACCAGCCGCCATGTCATGCTGACTGATGCCGGACGCGCCTATCTTCATGCAATAAGCCCTGCCCTTGCTTCCATTCGTGCCGCCTCATTGCAGGTCATGTCGCAAATGCGTGGGACAACGCTCAATCTCGCATTTCTTCCGACCTTCGGCACCCGCTGGCTGATCCCGAGAATCCCGCGTTTTGTCGCACAATATCCGGATATTATTCTGAATTTTGCCACGCGTATCGGCCAGTTCGACTTTGAACGCGAGGGCCTTGATGCGGCAATCCATATTGGCCAGCCAGACTGGCCCAATGCCGATTGCACATTTCTGATGGAGGAAACGGTTGCGCCTGTTTGCAGCCCGGCTTTTCTGAAACAGCACGCGATCACCGAGCCGACCGACTTGTTGCGCCTGCCACTTTTCAATATGGCGTCACGCCCTGGCGCATGGAACCACTGGTTCAAAAGCCTCGATATTGCAGCGCCTGTAGCGGGCGGAATGCGCTTTGAGCAGTTCTCAAATGTTTCTCAGGCATGTGTCGCAGGTCTTGGGATTGCACTGATGCCGCTGTTTCTGATCAGTGCCGAAATTGAAAGTGGGCAGCTTGTCGTGGCCTATCAACACACAGTCAAAAGCCCGAGCAGCTATTACTTTGTAACACCGCAGGCGCGTGCAAACACGCCTGCGGTCAAGGCCTTTCGCGATTGGCTTTTGACGGAAGTCAATCGCGAGTTCGATCCTCACGCCATCGAGTTGCTGACGATTTCATAAGAGCGAAGGCGCTTCTGATGGTCATAGATCATGCCCGTCACCATCAATTCGTCAGCGCCGGTACGTTCGGCAAATTCACGAATGCCCTTGTCGACTGTTTCAGGGCCACCCACGACACGACATGAGAGCATCTGGCGAACCAGTGCCTGTGCGGAAGGATCAAGCTGCTCCTGATAGCCGACAACGGGCGCTGGCAACTTGCCCGGACGGCCGCTGCGCAAGTTCACAAATGCCTGCAATTGTGACGTGAACAGATGATGCGCTTCTTCATCCGTATCGGCTGCAATGACGTTGAGTCCCAGCATCACATAAGGCTTCTGCAGATATTCGGACGGCTCAAATCGTTCGCGATAGAGTTCAACAGCACGTTCCATGTCAGCCGGTGCAAAATGGGAGGCGAAGCCATAAGGCAGTCCCAGCATCGCAGCCAATTGCGCGCCAAACAGGCTTGAACCGAGAATCCAGACCGGAACATTCAGTCCCGCGCCCGGAACGGCCTGAACGCGTTGGGCGGGATCGGCCGGCTTGAAATAATTGAGAAGCTCCACGACATCGCGTGGAAAGTCATTGGCGCTGCTTTCCAGATTGCGGCGAAGCGCGTGTGCGGTCAGCTGATCGGTGCCCGGCGCCCGGCCAAGGCCCAGATCGATACGACCCGGAAACAGCGACGCCAGTGTGCCGAACTGTTCGGCAATCACCAATGGCGAATGGTTGGGCAACATGATTCCACCTGCCCCAACGCGAATTGTGGACGTGCCCGCCGCCACATGGCCGATAACCACCGAGGTTGCCGCACTGGCAATACCGGGCATGTTGTGATGCTCGGCCAGCCAATAGCGCGTAAAGCCCAATTTTTCGGCCTGCTGGGCCAATTCGAGCGTGTTGTGCAGAGACTGTCCTGCATCACTGCCTTCAGGGACGGGTGAAAGATCGAGTACAGATAAAGGTATCATGATTGCTCATATGGTGTGTGAGAGTTGGGATGCAAATTCATCCCAAGAAAAAGGGCGGCCCACATGTGGCCGCCCTTAATCTGATTATTCAATACAAGTTTCAGTGATGGGCTGCTGTCGCAGGCTCCTTGCCCTCTTCCTGCTCTGGCACGAACTCGCCTTCCACATCCTTCTTTGCAATGAAAGTGTAGAACATAGGAACCACGAACAGCGTGAAGACCGTACCGACGGTGATGCCGGTGAAAATCACCAGACCCATTGAGTAACGGGCAGCCGCACCCGCGCCACTTGCAATGATCAGCGGAACAACACCAAGCGCCATAGCAGCCGTGGTCATCAGAATCGGACGCAGGCGGGTTTCTGCCGAGAGGATGATGGCCTCACGACGCGAATGACCATGCAGGCGACGCTGCTGATTGGCGAACTCCACCATCAGAATGCCGTGTTTGGTTATCAGCCCCACAAGCGTAATGAGGCCGACCTGCGTGTAGATGTTCAGCGTTCCAAGTCCCAGATTCAGCGGAACGATAGCACCAAAGATCGAGAGCGGCACCGACATCATGATGATGAACGGATCGCGGAAGCTTTCGAACTGCGCCGCAAGCACCAGATAGATCACGATAACGGCGAGACCGAAGGCAATCATAATCGTATTGCCTTGCTCGACTTCCAGACGCGACTGACCGGAATAGTCGAGGAAGAAGCCTTCCGGCATCTTCTGCTGCGCCAGATTGACGAGCGTCTGCAGGCCCTGACCTGTCGTAACACTCGGCATAGGCAGAGCGGAAATCGTCGCAGAGTTGAGCTGATTGAACTGCTCAATCGCCGCAGGCGAAGCGTTCGTCTTGATCTTGATCACCGACGACAGAGGCACCATCGAACCCGAAACACTGCGAACATAGAAATCGCCGAGCTTTTCAGGATTGGAACGATAGATGTCCGGCACCTGACTGATGATGTCGTAGCTGTTTGAATCGCGGTCAAACTGGGCAATCTTTGCACCACCGGTCAGAAGACCAAGGGTCGAACCGATATCGCTCACCTGCACACCAAGCGTTGCAGCGCGATCGCGATCAATCGTGATCGTGGTCTGCGGTGCATTAAAGGACATCGAGTTCTGAACAATGATGTACTGACCCGTTGCCTGTGCTTCATTCTTGATTTCCTCAGCAAGCTGGAAAACCTGATCCGAAGGACCTGTTGATTGAAGCGCAATTGAGATCGGCAGACCGCCGCCCGTACCCGGCAAGGAAGGCGGAGCGAAGATAAAGGCTTCAACACCTGCGACCTTGCTCAGACGATTGGTCAAATCCTGCTGGATTTCCTTCTGCGAGCGCGAACGTTCCGACCATTCCTTCAATACCCAGAGCGCAATACCCGAATTCGTACCGCCATCCATACCAACGATCTGGAAGCGTGTATCCAATTCTGGCAGATCCTTGGTCAGACCATCGATCTGCTCGGCATAGAGATTGGTGTATGCAGAAGTCGCATATTGCGGAGCCTGGAACATCGAGAACAATGCGCCGGAATCTTCTTCAGGTGCCAGTTCGGTCGATGTGTTCACAAACAAGAAGCCTGTAAGACCAATCAGAGCAATAACGATCATCAGGGTGATCGGGCGATAATTAAGCGACCCCGACACCATGCGATGATACCACTTCTCGAATCTCGAGAAGGTGCTGTCGATGAACTTCTGGAATCGCGATGCTTCGCCATGCTTGAGCATACGCGCGCACATCATCGGCGAAATCGTCAATGCCGCTACACCGGAGATGATAACCGCGCCTGCCAGCGTGAAAGCAAACTCGCGGAACAGCGAACCAGTCAAGCCGCCGGTAAATCCGAGAGGCGCAAACACCGCTGCCAGCGTGATCGTCATCGCAATAATCGAACCGGTGATTTCCTTCATACCCTTGAAGGCAGCATCCATCGGACGCAACCCTTCTTCGATATGACGGTGAATATTCTCCAGCACCACGATAGCGTCGTCGACCACCAGACCAATCGCCAGAACCATCGCAAGCAGCGATAGGAGATTGATCGAGAAGCCGAAGATATAAAGGAAGAAGCAGACACCGATCAGCGAGATCGGGATTGTTACGATTGGAATGAGAACCGAGCGGAACGAACCAAGAAAGACGATGATGACCAGAATAACAATGGCCACGGCTTCGCCGATGGTCGTGAAAACTTCCTTGATCGACGAGCTGATCTGCTCGGTCGCGTCATAAACGAGATCAAGCTTCATGCCTTCAGGCAGCGATGCCTGAATAGACGGCAATTCCTTGCGAACGGCGCTCGCCATGTCGATAGGGTTTGCTGCAGGCGTCGGATAAACGCCAAGGAACGTACCGGCAGAGCCATTGAACGAAACAATCGTATCCGTGCTCTTTGCAGCCAGTTCGATTTTTGCAACATCGCGCAGGCGCACGACTTCATCGCCGGAAGTCTTGATCGGCATCGCGCCAAAGGCTTCAGGCGTCTGCAAGGTCGATTCCAGCGTGATCGAAGACGATACGTACTCGTTCTTGGTTGTGCCCGGTGCCGACAGGAAGTTCGAGGCATTGATAGCAGCCAGAACCTCGGGTGCTGTGATCTCGCGTGCAGCCAACTGGATCGGATCAATCCACACACGCATCGAATAGACTTGACCACCAAGAATTTCAGCCTTTGCCACACCTTGAATCGTGGACATACGAGGCTGAATGACGCGCTCCAGATATTCCGTAATCTGCTCGCTCGTCATATTCGGATTTTGCGCTGCCAGATACATGGTCGCAAAACTCTGGCCCGTGCCCTTGACGATAACCGGATCATCGGATTCAGACGGCAGATTGCCACGAACCTGATTGACCTTTGCGATCACTTCGGTGAGCGCTGCATCCGGATTTGCGCCAAGCTTCATCTGAACCGTCACCGTGCTCGACGATGGGCGGCTGGATGACGTGACATAGTCAATGTTTTCAGTGGTTGCTACCGATTCAGCGATTGGCGACGTAATAAAGCCCTGAATAAGCTCAGCACTCGCACCCGCATAAGCCGTAGTAACGGTAATAACGGTTTCATCGACCTTTGGATATTCACGCACAGTAAGCTGCGCGATACCCTGAAGGCCAAGAAGAATGATCATGAGAGCGACCACAGTAGCAAGTACGGGTCGCCGGATGAAGATATCGGAAAAGCTCATCTTGCTCGCCTATTACTTGTCAGCCGCAGGCAGCGGATTGACTGTGTTGTCGATCATAACAGCAGCACCTGGTGCAAGCCGGTTCTGACCTGCACTGATCACGATGTCACCAGCCTTCAAACCATCGGTAATTTCTACGACGCCGCCATAACGACGACCGAGTTTGACGAAGACCTGCTGGGCGATCAGCTTTTCAGCTTGCCCTTCGGGAGCCTTTTCGCCTTCCTTCGGCTGTTGCGGACGAACAGCATAAGCATAATCGCCATAAAGGCTGGTCACGATTGCAGTCTGAGGCAGCGCAAGAACATTGTCTTCCTGCGGAAGTTCAATGCGGACCTGAACGAACTGGCCAGGTACGAGGCGCGGCTCATCGTTCCGCACCTCTGCACGAACCGAAACCAGACGGCTTGATGGATCGATCTTCGGGTCAATACCAACAATCGTTCCATTGTAAGTGAGTTTATCTGCGTTTGGACCGACTTTCACAACCTGGCCGAGTTTGAGCGACGTCAAGGATTGTTCCGGCACGGTGAAATCAATCCGCATCTTGTCAATTTCCTGCAAGGTACCGATTACAGTACCGGGCGTCAGATACTGACCGAGATCGACTTTCGAAATACCGATCATGCCATCAAAGGGCGCAGTAACGGTCTTCTGGTCAAGCACAGCCTGCATTCTCGCAACGGTCGCCTGTTTGGCACTTGCCGCAGCAGCCGTTGTATCAACGTCAGAAACTGCACCAACACCGCGTGTGCGCAGTGTTTCAGCGCGTTTCAGGTTTTGATCTGCAAGAATAGCTTCAGCCTTGGCGGCCACCAGATCGGCAGTTTCAATGCTGTTTTCGAGTTCAAGCAGAACGTCGCCCTGCTTCACTTCCTGATTGGCCTTGAAGTTGATTTTATCAACGATTCCATTGACCTGAACCGTGAGATCAACACCATTGATCGCATTCGCAGAACCGATTGCTTCAATACCGGGCGTCCATACACCCGGCTCCAATGTAACGGTTGAAACCGTCTTCGCCGGCTGTTGCATATTGGCGAAGAAATCTTTGATCGCCTGCGTTCTGAACAGGTTAAATCCAACAAGCCCTCCCACGACGATCACGAGGAAAATTATTGCCAGAATAAGGCGCTTGATCATTGCGGATGCACTCCAGAGCGTCGTTGGTGTGCTTCCTTTATGTTCCTCACAATTTGGTCGCACGAATTTTACTTGAATATCAGATGGAAATAACTGTACCGTCTGGACGGTATTGTCAACTATGGAACTGTCAGGAGACCCAAGGAATTGCACACAAAGAATAAGGTCTCTTCGCGAGAGCGCATTTTGCGCGCAGCCGTTGAACTCGCTCAGGAAGTTGGACCCGCACATATATCGCTTGATGCAGTGGCCGCCCGCGCAGGCCTCTCAAAAGGAGGATTGCTTTATTCGTTTCCCACGAAAGCAAAGCTGCTCGAAGGTGTGGTCGAAGAATATATGAAAGAGCATGAACGGGCGATGGAAGTTCAGGAGAACCTTCAAAGCGGTGATAAAAACCGCGTTGCGCGTGCTTTTTTTGATGTTTATCGCGTTCAAGCGGACGATGAACCGCCAGCCAGCGGAATTCTGGCAGCGCTGGTCGAGAACCCGGACTTTATGATCCCTGTCAGGCATTATCACAGAACCTTGCTGGATCGGATGCTGAAAGATGCGACCGACGATAATCTTGTTTTGATCACCTATCTGGCGCTTACAGGTCTGGAATGTGGCCGTTTGCT
Source organism: Brucella grignonensis (assembly GCF_002252505.1). Taxonomy (GTDB): domain Bacteria; phylum Pseudomonadota; class Alphaproteobacteria; order Rhizobiales; family Rhizobiaceae; genus Brucella; species Brucella grignonensis. The sequence continues at coordinate 108,739 of NZ_NNRL01000153.1, forward strand.
CGATTGTGATATCGTCAGTGATGAAGAGCGTCACTCGGTTATCTGTCGGCTCGAGAAGCTATTGGAAGCTGGTTAACCCCATCTGCTGCCGATAATTGATACAAAAAACGCGCCATAAATGGCGCGTTTTGTTTTTAACGAAGATGAAGTTACGGGGCTGGAATGTCGCCCCTCTCCCATCCGGCTGTCGTTTCAGCGGCAAAATCTTCAAAGCGCCCTTCGGCAATTGCCGCGCGAATGCCCTGCATCAGATATTGGTAATAAGCCAGATTATTCCATGTCAGCAGCATTCCGCCCAATGCTTCACCCGACTTCACCAGATGATGCAAATAAGCGCGGCTGTAGTCACGCGTTGCCGGGCAATTAGATTCCGGATCAAGCGGACGATGATCATCGGCATGACGCGCATTGCGCAGGTTCACTTTTCCAAAGCGCGTGAAAGCCAGACCATGACGACCGGCACGCGTCGGCATCACGCAATCGAACATATCGATGCCGCGGGCAACCGATTTTAGAATGTCATCCGGCGTGCCGACACCCATCAGGTAACGCGGCTTTTCCGATGGCAGGATCGGGCAAACAACTTCGAGCATGTCGAGCATGACGTTCTGCGGTTCGCCAACCGCCAGACCGCCAACGGAATAGCCTTTGAGGTCCATCGCCTTCAGTGCTTCAGCCGAGCGTTCACGCAGACGCGCATTGTCACCACCCTGCACGATGCCGAACATCGCCTTGCCAGCCTGTGTGCCAAACGCCACTTTGCAGCGTTCTGCCCAGCGCAGCGACAATTCCATCGCGCGTTCGGTGTTCTTTTCAGGCGATGGCAGCGCCACGCATTCATCGAGCTGCATCTGAATATCGCTATCGAGCAGCCCCTGAATTTCGATGGAACGTTCCGGCGTCATTTCATAAGGCTTGCCATCGATATGCGAGCGGAAAGTCACGCCGTTTTCATTAAGCTTGCGGAGCTGCGCGAGCGACATGACCTGAAAGCCACCGGAATCCGTCAGAATCGGACCTTTCCATCCGCCAAACTCGTGCAGACCACCGAGACGCGCCACACGTTCAGCACCTGGACGCAGCATCAGATGGTAGGTGTTGCCGAGGATAATATCAGCGCCCAAATCCTTCACCTGATCCATATACATGGCCTTGACGGTTCCGGCTGTGCCAACCGGCATGAAGGCAGGTGTCCGCACCACGCCGCGCGGCATGGAGATTTCGCCCTGACGCGCTGCGCCATCACGCGCAAGCACTTTGAATTCAAAATTTTCGCTGGTCATGCCGTGTCTCTAATATCTCAAGCTCGTTCAAGCAAGCTTGCATCGCCGTAGGAATAGAAGCGGTAGCCTGTCTCGATTGCACGCTTATATGCTTCTTGCATCGTGTCGAAACCACTAAAGGCCGAAACCAGCATGAAGAGCGTCGAGCGTGGCAGATGGAAATTGGTCATCAGCAGATCGACTGCACGGAATTTGTAGCCCGGTGTGATGAAAATATCAGTCGGGCCTGCCCAAGGGCGAATGATGCCATCTTCACCGGCAGCACTTTCAATCAGGCGCAGCGATGTTGTGCCGACGCAAATCACCCGGCCGCCGCGCGCATGAACGGCATTGAGCGCATCTGCGGTTTCCTGCGAAACATAACCGATCTCGGAATGCATCTTGTGGTCCGTCGTGTCGTCGGCTTTGACAGGCAGAAACGTGCCCGCCCCCACATGCAGTGTCACGAAATGCTCTTCGATACCGCGTTCGCGAATTCTCTCAAGAAGATCAGGCGTGAAATGCAGTCCAGCAGTTGGTGCTGCAACTGCGCCCTCTTCCCGCGCATAAACAGTCTGATAATCGCTGCGATCGCGCTCATCCTCAGCGCGCTTGGATGCGATATAAGGCGGCAAAGGAATATGGCCGACGGCGGCAATCGCTTCGTCAAGCATCGCACCCGAAAGGTCGAAAACCAGAAGCACTTCACCTGCATCACCCTTTTCGGCAACGGTTGCATCGAGCGCGCCCATGAAGCAGCTCGAACCAGAATGACCGAAACGAATGCGGTCGCCTTCCTTCACGCGCTTGGCCGGACGCAGGAAAGCTTTCCAGCGATCAAGGCCGGTGCGCATGTGAAGCGTAGCACTCACCTGCGAAATATTGCCTTCGCGCTCGCGCATGCCTTCCAGCTGTGCCGGAATAACCTTTGTATCGTTGAAAACGAGCGCATCACCCGGTTGAAGCAGATCGGGTAATTCAAATACCTGTCGATCTTCGAATGGCTGACCGGGACGGACACGCAAAAGTTTGGCGTGATCGCGCGGCTCGGCTGGACGCAGCGCAATACGCTCATCCGGCAAATCGAAATCGAAAAGATCAACACGCATCGTAAACCTCATAAGAGCACCACCATTCAGCATACGCTCATGGAAATGCGTCAAAGCAAGAGCGGCCCCGGCAAAACCGGAGCCGCTATATTTCTATAGAAATGACTAAATTAGATGTCTGCAGCAATGCGTGCAGTTACGATCACGTCTGGATCGGTAACAGGTTCGCCGCGCTTGATCTTGTCAACATTATCCATGCCTTCGATAACCTGACCCCATACAGAGTACTGACGGTCAAGCCATGGAGCATCGGTGAAGCAGATGAAGAACTGCGAGTTAGCCGAATTCGGGTTCTGCGAACGAGCCATCGAGGCTGTGCCGCGCTTGTGCTGGGTGTTCGAGAATTCAGCCTTCAGGTCGGGCTTGTCCGAACCGCCCATGCCAGCACGCGAGCCGTTAAAATGCGCGCCGCCGGTCTTGCCGAACTTAACGTCGCCGGTCTGAGCCATGAAACCGTCGATAACGCGATGGAACACAACGCCGTCATAAGCGCCTTCGCGTGCCAGTTCCTTGATGCGCTCGACATGGCCAGGGGCAAGATCAGGGTAGAGTTCGAGAACAACATTGCCCTTTGTGGTTTCAAGAACGAGTGTGTTTTCCGGGTCTTTGTAAGCCATCGGGCCTCTCCTATTGAGCGTATCCCTAAAAGTTTGAATCATTTTTTGGGACAGGAATACGCGTTGAATTTAGAGCGCATCCCGAAAAGTGTGAAACGGTTTTCGGATAAGATGCGCGTTAAAACAGATATTTAGAGCGCCGATCTCTTTCAATCAGATCGAAAAGCGCTCTAAAGCTTATTTCTTGTCGATCGTAGCCTTGATGATCTTGTCAGGATTTTCTACCGAACCATTGTCGGATTCACTACCCTTTTTGATCTTATCAACCACGTCCATGCCACTGACAACTTTGCCAACAACAGTGTACTGGCCGTTCAGGAATGAACCTTCGTTGAACATGATGAAGAACTGCGAGTTGGCCGAGTTCGGATCCTGGCTGCGCGCCATACCAACCGTGCCACGCACAAATGGTTCCTTTGAGAATTCAGCCGGAATGTTCGGGAGTTCCGAGCCGCCTGTACCAACACGCGAGGCATTGAAGCCCTTGTCGACGTTACCGAACTTCACGTCACCGGTCTGAGCCATGAAACCAGGAATAACACGGTGGAATGCAACGCCATCGTAAGCGCCTTCCTTCACCAGCTTTTCAATCTGTGCGACATGCTTTGGTGCAAGCTTTGGATCGAGCTCAATAGCAACATTGCCATCTTTGAGCTGCAAATTGAGGGTGTCAGCAGCAAAGGCTGCACCCTGAGACAGCGCAACAATAGCAGCTGCGGCAAGCGTCGAACGAATGAATTGCATGATCGGAAAACTCCCTGCGATCAGGATTTGAATTTTGCTTCCAGTGCTGTGGCTACCGCGACTGGAACGAAGGGCTTGATGTCGCCTCCCATAGAGGCAATCTGACGAACTAATGTGGCAGTAATCGTGCGCACGGCTGGATCGGCAGGCAGAAATACGGTCTGGAGTTCCGGTGCCATTGTGCCATTCATACCAGCCATCTGCATCTCATAATCGAGATCGGTGCCGTCGCGGAGGCCGCGAACCATAAGTTGCGCACCATGTTTACGCGCAGCAGCAATCACCAGATTGTCGAAAGAGATCACAGATAGTCGGTTGGCATCCTTACCGAGAATAGCCTTGGCGCTCGCACCGATAAGCTCGACACGCTCCTCAAAACTGAACAATGGTTTTTTGCCGGGATGCACACCAATGGCGACAATAACCCTGTCTGCAAGGCGCAGCGCACCTTTCAGCACATCCATATGGCCATTGGTCACCGGGTCGAAGGAACCAGCATAAATCGCGATCGTCATTTCTTCCAGCTAGCCTTTTCTCGTCAGATTTTCAACAACAACCACAATTGGAAAGAAATCAGAAACCAAGAAAACAGATGAATTCGATATGAACAACGATTTCACGACAAGTTCACAACCGATTTACCAAGATAGGCGCAAACTTGGTGCAACCTTTTCGCTTCTCAAGCGTATCTATAACGAAAGGATACCGCGATGATGATATTTCTTCTGGCATTATCCATGATGGTAGCGATGGCTGCATCGGCGATCGTATTGCTTCTGGAAGAGAACGAAGCGAAGCGCCAACGTGTACGTCCCGCCGCTTTTAATCTGAGCACCATGCGTAAGCTCAGATCGCATTAAGTTCTGTTTTGAGTTTCCTGAGATCGCCAGTTCCCTCCAGTCCTGGCATCTGAAAAAAGGCCGATGTTGAACCATCGGCCTTTTTATTTGGCGAATTAATTAGTGTTCTTTTGGAAAAGGTTTTCTCACGTAAGGCAGGCTCTGGCGTTGGCAAGCACCAAAAGCAAGATAATTTGCACGTCCCTCGGTTAGGCTGATTCCGCCATTTGGCCCGCAAAACACTTTGTGGGCATCATCTTCGTCTTGCCCATCATCTTCCCAAAAACAAACAGGACAAATTTCGAAACCACCTCGCTCGCTCAGTGTCTTAAACCCACAGCATGAGCATCGAAGCGGCAATTCATCAATACATTTCATTCACTTGCCTCAATAGCCAACGTTGAAACAATAAGGCAGAAATATCGCTTCTAACTTCCTTGGAGGCCGGTACTGACTAGATCAAAAATAGCTAGTCTAATCTGAGCTTCTCAGATTGAAAAAGCCCGGGAACTCCGGGCTTTCTTTGTTCAAAGTTCTATTCTTCGCCACCAGCTGCAGGCGCATCACCCTCAGCTGCGGTTTCATCAACCTCGGCAGCGCCATTCTCTTCGTCGCTTTCTGTTTCTGAAATGCGCTCGACCGAGACGACCTTTTCGCCGTCAGCCGTATTGAAGATCGTGACCCCCTTGGTCGAGCGTCCAGCGATACGAATGCCGCCAACCGGCACGCGGATCAGCTGACCACCATCGGAAACCAGCAGGATCTGATCGCTTGCTTCAACCGGGAACAGAGCAACAAGCTTGCCGATTTCGTCGGTTTTCGAAGTATCGGTTGCACGGATACCCTTACCGCCACGGCCGGAAACGCGGAACTCATAAGACGAGGAACGCTTGCCGTAACCATACTCACTGACCGTGAGAACGGTTTCTTCGCGTGCCTTAAGTTCCTGATAAAGCTCTTCCGAAAGATCCGTTTCGACCGCGACATCCTCACCGACAACCACGATGTCATCTGCATCGTCCGCACCTTGCGCCCGGCGCTCGGCAATCGAACGCTTGAGATAGGCAGAACGGGTTGATGCATCCGCATCCACATGATGCAGGATCGCCATCGAAATAACCTTGTCGCCATCCGGCAGATTGATACCGCGAACACCGATCGAATTACGGCCTGCAAAGACGCGAACATCTGTAACAGGGAAGCGAATACACTGGCCACCGGCACAGGTCAGAAGCACGTCATCGAATTCGGTACATGTATCGACCGAAAGGATTTCATCGCCTTCTTCTTCCAGCTTCATCGCGATCTTACCGTTACGGTTGACCTGAACGAAGTCGGAAAGCTTGTTACGGCGAACCGTACCGCGCGTCGTCGAGAACATGACGTCGAGGTTTGCCCAGGATTCTTCATCCTCCGGCAATGGCATGATCGTGGTAATGCGCTCACCCTGCTGCAATGGCAGCATGTTGATGAGGGCCTTGCCGCGCGACTGCGGATTGCCGACCGGCAGACGCCAGACTTTTTCCTTATAAACGATACCACGCGAGGAGAAGAACAGAACCGGTGTGTGCGTATTGGCGACGAACAGACGGGTTACGAAATCCTCGTCCTTCGTTGCCATGCCGGAGCGACCCTTGCCGCCACGACGCTGCGCACGATAGGTCGCCAGCGGTACACGCTTGATATAACCGGCATGACTGACAGTCACGACCATATCTTCGCGAGCGATGAGGTCTTCATCGTCCATTTCGGCGCCACCAAGACCGAACTCGGTGCGGCGTGGCGTGGCGAACTCGTCACGAACAGCAATCATCTCTTCTTTGACGATTGTCATAACGCGAATGCGCGAGCCGAGAATCTCCAGATAGTCGCGGATTTCTTCGCCGATTTTATTCAGCTCGTCCGCAACTTCATCGCGGCCAAGTGCTGTCAGACGCTGCAGGCGCAGATCAAGAATAGCACGTGCCTGCTCTTCCGAGAGGTTATACGTGTTGTCTTCATTGATCGCATGACGCGGATCATCGATGAGACGGATCAGCGGTGCCACATCAGCAGCAGGCCAACGACGTTCCATCAACTGCTCACGAGCGGTCGCCGGATCGGGCGCACGACGAATGAGAGCAATGATCTCGTCGATATTCGCAACAGCAATTGCCAGACCAACCAACACATGCGCGCGATCACGCGCCTTGTTGAGCAGGAACTTGGTACGGCGTGTGACCACTTCCTCACGGAAGGACACGAATGCCCGCAGCATGTCGAGCAGCGTAAGCTGTTCCGGCTTGCCGCCATTCAGCGCCACCATGTTACAGCCAAACGAGGTCTGCAACGGCGTATAGCGATAAAGCTGGTTGAGAACGACATCGGCGACGGCATCGCGTTTGAGTTCGACCACAACGCGATAGCCGTCGCGGTCGGATTCGTCACGCAGATCGGAAATGCCTTCGATACGCTTGTCGCGCACCAGTTCGGCCATCTTCTCGATCATCGAGGCCTTGTTCACCTGATATGGAATCTCGGTGATAACAATGGCTTCACGATCGCCGCGCATTGGCTCAATCGCCACGCGGCCGCGCATGATGACCGAGCCGCGACCCGTGCTGTAAGCCGAATTAATCCCCGCGCGTCCGAGGATGATACCGCCGGTCGGGAAATCCGGACCGGGGATGATCTCCATCATTTCTTCCAGCTCAATGGCCGGATTTTCGATGAGTGCTACGCAACCATCGATGACTTCGCCAAGATTATGCGGTGGAATATTGGTCGCCATACCGACCGCAATACCGCCCGAACCATTGACGAGCAGATTCGGAAAGCGCGCTGGCAGAACCATCGGTTCACGCTCGCGACCATCATAGTTGTCCTGAAAATCAACCGTATCCTTGTCGATATCCGACAAAAGGGATTCAGTGACCTTTTCCAGACGGCATTCGGTATAACGCATCGCCGCTGGCGGATCGCCGTCGATGGAACCGAAATTGCCCTGTCCGTCCACAAGTGGATCACGCAGCGAGAAGTCCTGCGCCATACGCACGAGGGCGTCATAAATAGATGCGTCGCCATGCGGATGGTACTTACCCATCACTTCACCGATCACACCTGCCGATTTACGGTAGGGGCGATTATAAGCGAGATTCATCTCGTTCATGGCATGGAGAATACGCCGGTGCACAGGCTTGAGACCGTCGCGCACGTCAGGCAGAGCGCGACTCACGATAACGCTCATTGCGTAATCGAGATAGGAGCGCTGCATCTCCTCAATAATGGAAATTGGTTCGATACCTGTAGGGCCGCTCGGGCCGCCATTCATATCTTCGGAACCAGGTGGAGGCGTTTGATCTGACACTATTCAGATATCTTTCTCAACAGAATCGATAAAGTCACTTTATAAAGTAAAACGGTACAAAACGCCAATTTCGCGACCATTTCAATAGGCTTATTTCCTTTATCGAATCAATAGTTTAAAAGATATTCACATAAAGATCGCGCAATGATGTTGCCGCAAAGCGCGCTTTACGTCGACCAATCACCTCGCATCAGCTACAATCCGCTTAACAATCGAAGCAAAGAATACCAACAAAAGGGGCGAGTTCAGCATGGGGTTCTACGATACGGTTTTCAGCGCCTTCGTCACCCTTCTCGTCACCATCGATCCGCCCGGCCTTGCGCCGCTGTTTCTCGCGCTGACACCGGGCATGAAACGCAACGACCGCAGTCAGGTGGCGCTTCGCGCCTCCATCATCGGTTTTATCGTGATGGCGCTCTTTGCCATTGCAGGCGCACAGATACTCGGCATGTTCGGCATTACTATCGGCGCGTTCCGCGTGGCCGGTGGCCTGTTGCTGTTCTGGATCGCATTTGAGATGATTTTCGAAAAGCGGACGGAGCGCAAGGAAAAGAGCGCCGAGGTGGCCATCACCAAGGACCATATCCGCAATATAGCCGCCTTCCCGCTCGCCATTCCGCTGATTGCCGGTCCGGGCGCAATTTCGGCTATCGTGCTGACTTCGGACTCATTCCATGGCATCGGGCCGCGTTTGGCCCTTCTTGGCGTAATTTTCGTCTGCCTGCTGATTACCTATCTCGTGCTGCTGCTGGCAGAGCGGGTCGACCGGTTTCTCGGCGAAACCGGCCGTTCCATCCTGACACGCCTTCTCGGCGTCATTCTGGCAGCGCTTGCGGTTCAATTCGTTGCCGATGGCATCAAGACACTTATCAGTGGTTAAGCAGACTTCTGCGCCTTCTTGCCGATCATCGCGTGACGAAGCTTGGATGAGAACCAGTCGATCACGGCAACAGCCACGAGGATCATCAGAATCAGGAATGAAACATCCTGAAGATTGAGAACCTTGATCTGTTCCGCCAGATGCGCGCCGATGCCACCTGCCCCGACAATACCGATGATCGTTGCCGAACGAGTGTTTGACTCGAAGAAGTAAAGCACCTGACTGCCGATCAGCGGCAGAACCTGTGGCAGTACGCCGAAGCGATAACCGTGCAGCTTGCCGCCACCCGACGAGACTACGCCTTCGACTGGCTTCTTATCGGCCCCTTCAATGGCTTCCGAGAACAGCTTGCCGAATGCGCCGAAATCCGAGCAGGCGATGGCGAGGATACCGGCGAAAGGTCCAAGCCCCACAACCGACACCCAGATCAGCGCCCAGATCAGCGTATCGACGCCGCGAATGGTATCGAGGAAACGGCGAATGCCGAAATGCAGGAAGACATTCGGAATGATGTTCTTCGCCGCCAGAAAACCGAATGGAAAAGCAAGGATCGCTGCCAGCAATGTGCCGAGATAGGCGATTGCCAGCGTTTCCATCATCGACCAGAGATAAAGGCTGAAACGACCACCGGACGATGGTGGCAGCATCATCAAGGCGAAATCGCCGAGGCGGCCGAGACCGTTCAGAATGCGCAGCAGCGAAAAATCGAGCCAATAGAAGGCGAACCAGACCGAAGCGATAAGCGCTACGGTTAAAATCGCCAGATTGCGCCAGGCACGCGCGTTTCCGAACAATTCGGCATGTTCTGCCCGAAGTTCCTTTTCGTGCGCATGCGCTTCGCGGGAGAGACTTTGTGCAATATCAGTCATAATTCTCTCCTCAACCAATACGGCCAAGCAATGCGTGACGCACGCGCTGGGTGACAAGATCGATCACAACGATCGTCACGATGATCAGAAGTAGAATGGCGCTGACATCGCTGTAATAGAACTGGCGGATGGAGGTGAGCAGTTCCTGCCCGATGCCGCCCGCCCCTACAAAACCCATGACGGAAGCACCGCGCACGTTGACTTCAAAACGCAGCAGGCCATAGGAAGCAAAATTTGCGGCCACTTGTGGCAGCACGGCAAAGCGGATGACCTGCAGGCCGGAACCGCCCGATGCGCGAATACCTTCTACCGGGCGCATATCGATATTCTCAACAACTTCGGAGAACAGCTTGCCCAGCGCACCAGTTGTATGGAGCATCAGCGCCAGCACACCGGCCATCGGCCCAAGACCGAAGGCGATAACGAACAGCAGCGCGAAGACGATTTCCGGAACCGTACGCAACAGCTCCAGCCCGCGACGAACGATGAAGCGAACCGTCGAATTGGGAGCCATGTTGGATGATGCTGCGAAGGAAGCCGCAAAAGCGACCACAGCACCGATCAACGTCGCCAGATAGGCGATCAACAGCGTCTCAAACAGCATCTTGAGCCAGCCGCCGAGGTTCCAGTACCAGGCAGCGAGGTCGCCCCAGAAATTGGCAATGGTCAAATCCGGCAGAATGCGACCGAGATAGCTTGTAAAGCGAAAGAGATTTTCGACCAGTGTGCCCGGCCGAACATCGGCAACGACGGAGGCAGCAATGGCGACAACGACAAGCGCGAGGAGCAGCGCGATACCGTAGAGACGCCGTTTGCCGACTTCTCTCCGATAATCGGCAAGCAGGCCTTTTGCTCCGTTGCCGTCGAGTGAGGATACCGTCATGCGAGATTCCTTTAATCAAGCATGATCTTGTCTGATCGGAGCAGGATCAGAAATCAGTCCAGTGGACTGATTTCCCTGCGTAGGCGGTTTCCGACTTTTCGGGATCATGCTCTAAAAAAATGCCCGAAGCTTTTGCGGCTTCGGGCACTTCAATTGTTCTGCGGATTAAGACTTGCGAGCCTTGTCGTTGAACTTGAGCATCTCGATGATCGGTTCGAAATCCTTAGCTTCGGTCGCCACGAATTCCTGATCCTTGCCGTCGGAAAGGGCGTCAAAGCCAGCCTTGTCCTTCTTCGGCATGTCGAGAAAAGCCTGCTTGATGTCGGCCTTCAGCTGGTCTGGCAGGGTGCTGAGAACAGCAAACGGACCTTCAGGAAGGAAGTCCGACTTGAAGATGACGCGGAAATCATCCTTCGTCATTGCCTTGCCGTTGGCATCCTTCAGAACGCCGCGGCTGACCATGCGGGTCAGGTTGGAGTCGGTTTCCGAGTTCCACGAGTTTGCAGCAGCGTCGGCGGTGCCCTGTGCGAGAGCGAGAACTGCATTTTCATGGCTGCCAGCAAAGAAGTTCTTACCGAAGAACGTATCGACGCTATAGCCTTCGCGGTTGAGGAAGAAGCGCGGCGCGTTGTTGCCCGACGTGGAGTTCGGATCAACGAGAGCAATGGTCTTGCCCTTCAGGTCATCCATTTTCTGGTACGGGCTGTCGGCGCGAACATAAACGACCGAATAATAGCCGTTGACTCCGGTGTTGTGACGCTGATTGACGAGTGGTGTGGTTTCAACGCCAGTCATGACGGCGCGGGCATAGGAAGCCGGGCCATAGAATGCGATCTGGATGTTGCCAGCGCGCTGACCTTCGATGACAGCGGCATAGTCATTGGCGACGCGCAGCGTAACCTTCGTGCCAAGCTCCTTACCGAGATAGGCAGCCAGAGGCGCATAACGGTCGGAAGTGGTCGAGGCGTTTTCAGCCGGGATAACGCCCAGAACGATTTCCGGATAATCCTTGCTCCAGTCTGCAGCCTGTGCAGTGGAAGCCATCATTGGCATGGTCAGCGTAGCGGTAAGCGCAGCAGCCGCCAGAAAGTTTCTACGGTTAAGCATAGGTATCTCCTGTTAATCCCTGATTTTGGAGCGTAATTTTTCCGGAGCGTTGTGTGCTCAGGCGGAAAGCTGGCGCAGAACGGCTTCAGCCGACTGCGGAACTGGCATTGGCATTGTTTCAGCCTGTTCATCGGCGTCGATGACGTCAGCGGCTTCCATGCCGTAAAGGTCACGTGATGCCATATCCGTCAGCATCGACGGTGTGCCGCGGAATACGATCTTGCCAGCCGACATGCCGACGAGGCGGTCGCAATAGCTGCGCGCAATATCGAGCGAGTGCAGATTGCAGAGAACCGTTATGCCATATTCACGATTGATGCGGCGCAAGGCGTCCATGACGCTGCGGGTGTTGCGTGGATCGAGCGATGCAATCGGCTCGTCGGCAAGAATAATGCGTGGCTGCTGCACGAGAGCACGGGCAATGGCCACACGCTGCTGCTGGCCACCCGAAAGTTCATCGGCGCGGTGCGCCGCAAGATGCGCAATATCGAACTGCTGCAAAGCGGAAAGAGCGATCAGGCGTTCTTCGTCGCTCCAGATACGCAGGAGCGACTTCGGCGTCGAAACATAGTTCAGGCGCCCCATCAGAACGTTGGTCAGAACATCAAGACGATCAACCAGATTGAAATGCTGGAAAATCATCGCGCATTGCGCGCGCCAGTCACGCAATCCCGAGCCCTTGAGCCCGGTAACATCACGACCGTCCCAGTGGATGGTCCCTTCTGAAGGCTCAACGAGGCGATTGATCATACGCAGAAGCGTCGACTTGCCAGCGCCCGAGCGCCCGATAATACCCACAAACGTGCCCGGCTCGATTTCGAGATCAACGCCCGAAACCGCCACCTTGTCATTATAGCGGCGCGTTATGTTGTTCAGTTGAAGCATGAATTCGTCTCCATTCATGCTCACTCTGAATTGCTTCCATGACACTGCAATGAAAGCATAATGACGTTTGTGTAAATTTACACGTCACTATAAGAAATCTAATCAAGCGATTGTTTTAACGCTAATTTCCTGCAAATGTCGCAAGAAGGTCTTTGTGGATACGCTGACTTCGCCGGAATTGTCTATTGTGACAACATCTCCGGCATCGTCATCGAAGCTCACTTCACGCGCAAGCCGCGCGGTGATTTCTTCCCGGCTTTCACGACCACGCGATGCAAGTCGTTCTGCCAGAACGTCCGGCTGGGCCGTTATCACGACCACAGAACGCGATTTGTAGAGCCTGCGAATATCACCCAGAACCCTACGCGAGACATTGGCGATCACCACCGTACCGTCGGCGATTTCATCATCAAGCGATTTCGGCAATCCATAGCTCAGGCCATGCGCCTGCCAGTGCAGCGCGAAGGCTCCCTCGCCTGCAGCTTTTTCAAAAGATGCTTCATCCAGACTGTCATGATCTTCCGTGCCCGGCATTTGCGGGCGGGTGATGATGCGGCGCACAAAATGAAAACGCGTGTCGCCCGCAAGAGCCACACGCGCTGCATCCATGATCGTATCCTTGCCGGCCCCGCTGGGGCCGACGACGGCGACGAAACAGCCTTTCGGCATATCGGATTGCATCTGCATCAAAGCACCCGTTCGCCTTCGCGCCAGACAGTGCGCACAACCGGAATTGCACCTTTGGGGCGCACGCGAACGAGATCGGCGCGCTTTCCGATAGCGATTTCGCCGCGATCATCCATAGCCATGGCATCAGCCGGGTTCTTAGTTACGAGGCGGACAGCCTGTGGCAGCGCAATCGCGCGTTCGCCCGAAGCAAGGCCGAAAGCCGACTGAATAAGGCTGAACGGAATATAATCCGAAGACAGGATGTCGAGGCTGCCATTATCGACGAGATCGCGTGCGGCGATATTGCCGGAATGCGAACCACCGCGAACGATGTTCGGCGCGCCCATCAGAATGGAAAGGCCCGCACCTTTGGAAGCATTGGCCGCTTCCATCGTAGTCGGAAACTCGGCAATCCGCACGCCATGGTCGAGCGATTCATCGACATGCGCACTGGTCGCATCGTCATGGCTGGCCAGAACGACGCCGCGCGTCACAGCCATCTCGGCAATGGCGCGGCGATGTTTGGCCGAATAGGCGTCCGAATCCGCCATGCGCTTCTCACAATGCACCCGGAACTCCTCATCCGTGAGCTTCATCTTACGCATGTAATAAGTGCGATAGGTCTCAAGATCAACGAATTGACGCTGTCCCGGCGCATGATCCATCAGCGAAGCGAGTTTGACGCGATCGTCGCCTGCGAAAAGCTCGAATGTCTCAAGACAATCCGCAGAGGACACTTCGCAGCGCAGATGCAGAAAATGATCTGCTCGCAGGCGATTTTCGCGAACACCGCTTTCAATGGCATCCGCAAGCATCCGCATATCCTTACCAACGAAGTCGCGGTCATAGTCGGAGCCGACACGCATCGCATCGAAAACCGTCGTGATGCCCGATGCTGCTACCTGCGCATCATGCGCCTGAACTGCGGCATCGACATTCCAGCGCACTTTCGGACGCGGCGCATAATGGTTTTCCAGCTGGTCGGTGTGCAACTCGATCAGACCCGGAATGACATAGTCGCCGTCCATGTCATCGCCACCATTGGCATAGCCCTGATCGATGGCTGCAATTTTGCCGTCACGGATCAGGATAGAACCGGAAACAATCTCGTCAGCGAGCACGATCTGCGCATTTTTCAGAACGATTTCATTAGCCATGGGATAGCTCTTTCATCACCGCATTCGTGTTAGCGGCAGTTTCATATTTCGAGAGGAAAGCTTCGATATCGAGCGCGCGGAAATCATCGAGCGCTTCACGCAGACGATCGTGGCTCCAGTCCCACCAGGCCAGCAGACCCAGACGATTGCCGGTCGCGGCATCGAAACGTTCGCGAATGAGACGCGCAGGCACACCGCCCACAATCGTATAGGGTGCAACGTCCTTGCTCACCACTGCTCCGGCCCCGACAACCGCACCATTGCCAACCGTCACCCCCGGCAAAATGGTGGAGCCATGGCCAAGCCATGTGTCGTGACCGATTTTCACAGCATTGCCGCGACGCCACTCAAAAAACTCCGTCTCATCCTTTTCCTCCGGCCAGTAATCACCGGCGCGGTAGGTGAAATGATGCAGCGTCGGACGCCATGTCGGATGGTTGGTGGCGTTGATGCGCACATGGCTGGCGATATTGGAAAACTTGCCGATTTCCGCACACCAGATTTCGCAATCGACACCGAGATAGGAATAGTCATCGAGCACAGTTTCCGAAACGCGGCTGCGCTCGCCTATCTCTGTGTAGCGACCGAGTGTACAACCGCTGACGATGGCGGTTTCATGCACCAGCGGTTCTACCGATAGCTTGGTCATGCGGCGGCCCTCGGAGAGAAAGCTGTCACATCGATAATCCGGTCCGCAACCTCCGTACGCACATCTTCATCGTGGAAGATGCCTAGCATGGCGACGCCCTGCTCCTTCTTGGCCTTGATGAGATCAACCACGACCGCACGGTTCTTCGCATCGAGTGAGGCGGTCGGCTCATCGAGCAGCAACACCGGATGATCCGTGATGAAACCGCGCGCGATGTTCACGCGCTGCTGTTCGCCGCCGGAGAAGGTTGCAGGCGGCAAGGCCCACAGCCGTTCCGGCAAGTTGAGCTGTGACAGAAGCTCGCGAGCGCGGTTCAGCGCCACTTCGCGATCGACGCCACGCGCAACCAGAGGCTCGGCAACCACATCGATTGCCGCGACGCGCGGCAATGTGCGCAGAAACTGGCTGACATAGCCAATCGTATCGCGCCGAACGGCCAGCACTTCGCGCGGATCGGCTGTTGCCAGATCCACCATCCGGTCTTCGTGACGAATGAGGATCGAACCTGCATTCACAGCGTAATTGCCATAGACCATCTTGAGAATGGAGCTTTTACCGGCACCGGAAGGTCCGCCAAGCACGGCGCATTCGCCTGCTTCCAGATTGAAGTCCACGTTACTTACGACTGGCAACTGAATGCCACCTTGCAAGTGCATCGTGAACGTCTTCGCCAGACCCGACACCGCCAGCGGAGAGGATGTTCTAACTTGTGTCATTTCTCACCTCACGCATGAAGTTTCGCTAATTTACGAACAACACGCTGCAAACATCTGTTTTAATTTACTAAACCTGCAAAATAGACGACACGAGCAGTTGCGTATATGGCGCCTGCGGGTCATCCAGAACGCGGTCGGTCAGGCCCTGTTCGACAATATGGCCGTCTTTCATGACCATGATGCGATGGGACAGAAGCCGGGCTACGGCAAGATCGTGAGTAACGATGATCACCGACAGACCAAGATCGCTGACGAGGCCGCGCAACAGATCGAGAAGACGTGCCTGCACGGACACGTCGAGACCGCCGGTCGGTTCATCCATGAAAACAAGTCGCGGAGCAGTCACCAGATTGCGGGCAATCTGCAAGCGCTGGCGCATGCCGCCAGAGAAGGCGCGCGGCTGATCGTCGATACGGTCGGAAGCGATTTCGACACGTCCCAGCCATTCCGTGGCCGTCGAGCGGATATTGCCGTAATGGCGTTCACCGACTGCCATCAGGCGTTCGCCGACATTGGCACCAGCCGAAACCGTCATACGCAATCCGTCTGCCGGGTTCTGATGCACAAAACCCCAGTCGGTCCGCATCAGGAAACGGCGTTCCGCTTCGCCAATCTTGTAGAGATCGCGGAATTCACCGTCACGCATCCGGTATTCGACGGTGCCGGAAGTCGGCTCCAGACGGGTTGCCAGACTGTTCAGGAGCGTCGTCTTGCCCGAACCGGATTCGCCGACGATGGCCAGCACTTCGCCCGGCCACAGATTGAAGGAAATGTCCGCGCAGCCTCGGCGATTGCCGTAAAATTTCGATAGGCTGTTTACTCTCAGCAGGGGTTCGCTGTTCATTTTACGGTCTCCTTGGCCGCAGCCTCCTTGTTTGCAGCCAGATGACCGAAATGGCCGTTGGCCTGACGGTCTTCGCAAAAATCAGTGTCGGAGCAGACGAACATCGAGCCGCCGCGATCATCGAGCACGACCTCATCCAGATAGACGCCCTTCGCGCCACACAGCGCACAGGGTTCCTTGAACTTCTGCACTTCGAACGGATGATCCTCGAAATCGAGGCTGACCACCTGCGTATAGGGCGGGACGGCATAGATGCGCTTTTCGCGACCGGCACCGAACAGCTGCAATGCCGGAGACATATGCATTTTCGGATTGTCGAATTTCGGCGTCGGCGAAGGCGCCATCACATAGCGGCCTTCGATCATCACCGGATAATCGTAGGTCTTGGCGATATGACCGTGACGCGCAATGTCCTCGTAAAGCTTCACATGCATGAGGCCATATTCGGCAAGCGCGTGCATCTTGCGGGTTTCGGTTTCGCGTGGCTCCAGAAAACGCAGCGGTTCCGGGATCGGCACCTGATAGACAATCACCTGCCCCTCGGTCAGTGGATATTCCGGGATACGGTGGCGGGTCTGGATGATGGTCGCCTCGCCCGTATGGGTTGTTACAGCGACATCGGCAGTCTTCTGGAAGAAGGCGCGGATGGAAACGGCATTGGTCGTGTCATCGGCACCCTGATCGATGACCTTCAGCACGTCATCCGGCCCCAGAATGGCAGCCGTCACCTGCACGCCGCCGGTGCCCCATCCATAAGGCATCGGCATTTCACGGCTGGCAAAAGGCACCTGATAGCCCGGTATTGCGATGGCCTTCAGGATGGCGCGGCGGATCATCCGCTTGGTCTGTTCGTCCAGATAGGCGAAGTTATAATTGGCCAGATCGCTCATTCTGCGGCCTCCTTCGTTACGCCTTCAGTCTCATTGTGCGCTTGGTCATATTCCGCACGCATGCGGCGGATGAGATCGAGTTCTGCCTGGAAATCCACGTAGTGCGGCAGTTTCAGATGCTCGACGAAACCCGTCGCCTGCACATTGTCGGAATGCGAGATGACGAATTCCTCGTCCTCGGCAGGTGCCGTTACATCCGCATCGAATTCCCGCACGCGCAGTGCACGGTCGCAGAGCGACATGGACATGGCCTTGCGTTCGCTCTGGCCGAACACCAAACCGTAACCGCGCGTGAATTGCGGCGGCTGCTTGGCCGATCCCTTGAACTGGTTGACCATCTGGCATTCGGTCAGTTGCACGCGACCGAGCGAGACGGCAAAACCAAGTTCGGGCACGTCGAACTCGACATCCACTTCGCCAATGCGGATTTCGCCGACGAAAGGATGGTTGTTGCCATAGCCGCGCTGGGTGGAATAGCCGAGCGCCAGCAGGAAGCCTTCATCACCGCGCGCCAATGCCTGAAGGCGTAAGTCGCGCTCCATCGGGAATGTCCACGGTTCGCGGGTCAGGTCGCCCGGTTCGTGACCTTCCGGCAGGGAACCATCATCCTCAATCATGCCGACCGCGCCAAGAATATCGGTTACACGCGGCGTTTCTTCCTTCACGGCTTCCCGCATTTCGGGTTCCGGAACGGCAACATCACCGGCCAGATCTGGGTCGAGCAGACGATGCGTGTAATCAAAGGTCGGTCCGAGCAACTGACCACCCGGTAAATCCTTGTAGGTCGCAGAAATGCGGCGTTCGATCAGCATTTCAGCGGTTTCCATCGGCCGTGAATAGCCAAAACGCGGCAAGGTGGTGCGGTAGGCGCGCACCAGAAAGATCGCTTCGATCAGATCGCCGCGTGACTGGCGCACAGCAAGTGCCGCCAGTTCGCGATCATAGAGCGAACCTTCGGCCATGACGCGATCAACCGCCAGCGCCAGCTGTTCGGCAATCTGATCGAGACGCAGTGCCGGAACCGAACGGTCGCCGCGACGACGATCATCGAGAAGACGGTGGGCATTATGGATGGCCGTTTCGCCACCCTTTACGGCAACATACATTTTCAGCCCTCCAGAGCAGAAACGCGGGTTGTGCGGGGAAGCGCTGCAACAGCGCCGTCGCAGACCAGAACAAGATCAATGCCGAGCGGGTATTGTGCGCCGTTCTCACGCCATTGCTGGATGAAATCCTGCGGCAGGCCATCAACCTGAAGTGCACGTTCGCCATCAATACCGGGGCCTTTCAGCACAAAGCCCTGTCCGCTTGTCAGCGACGCAACAGCGAGAACAACGGTTGTCGAACGGTCGGGAAATTCGGCATCACCCTGCGAAAACCCTGCCAGAGACGGCAGCAGCGAAACATTGCTGGCCAGAGCGAATTGTGCGGCATTCGCACTTTCGACACGCGGTGCGCCCGTGTGGAAAGTAAGCCAGGCGGTTGCGCTTTCATCAGCTGCTATCGCTGCATCGCACCAGACAGTTGCATCGTGATCGAGCAGGGTTGCTGCAATAACGCCCAGTTCAGGCGTCAGCGGTTGCGGTGGTGCGGCTGTGTGCGCCAATGGATAAATGCGACCGGGATTAGCCATGGCGTGCATGACGGCATGAAAAACCGACTGCGCATTCGTCACCGGATCGGCAAAGCCACCCTCAAACGCGGAGGAAGTGCTGTTTTCGAGAGAAAAAGGAAGCATCAATTGTCTCCCCGGACCATTGTGAAGAAATCGACCTTAGTAGCGGCGGCTTCGCCGCGCAGCTTGACGTCGGCATCGTCCAGCCGCTTGCGCAAGACATTCAGCACTTGTGCCTCCACGGCATCGCGATGGCCTTCATCGAGCCACAATGCATCAAAGACAGCGGCAAGCCGCGCCTTTTCCTGATCGCGACCGAGCGCATAAGAGTGACCGACAGAACCGTCGGAGAGCCGCACCGTAGCGCGCGTCACCGTTGCCTCGCCGACATTGAAGGGTGCGCCGCCGCCGCCAATGCGGCCACGCAGCATTACGAGACCGGTTTCCGGTCCGCGCAGAACTTCAAATTCCGGCTTGTTGGACCATGCCTGCCAGAAAGCTTGCAGCTCTTCGCCGCTTGCACGTGCAAGAACTGCCATGCTTGCCTGCCGTGCGGCTTGAACTGAATCTGGCACTGCATCCGGCACCGTTCCGCTTTCAGTGGCGGAACCGGCTCCGCCTCCCTTCGCACTTTGCTCCGTACCGTACATGAGCTTCCCTGCCCTGTTAGTTCCAGAGCGCGCTTTGACCTGATTGCATCAGATCGTCGCTCTGGAGTTTGTTTTGAGGCGCATCTTGTCCGAAAACCGTTTCATGTTTTTCGGGATGCACTCCCGTTGACTTGCTCTCTCAAATTGTCTAGTTATATAGATAACTATACAATACCAGAATGATTACACCCTGCCAATGACAGGACGATGACAGTTGATGACAAAGACCAGACGAATTGAGAGAAACAGCGGCGTGGCCATCTGGCGGCAGATTGCCGACGAGATACGCGGTGAGATCAGGGCTGGCAGGCTTCAGTCGGGTGCGCGTATGCCCGCCGAGATGGAACTTGCCGACAGGTTTGGAGTCAATCGCCATACGGTGCGCAGCGCCATTGCCGCGCTGACGCAGGAAGGCGTGCTGCGTGCCGAGCAAGGGCGCGGCACCTTCGTTGCCAATGCAAAGCGCCTCACCTACCAGATCGGACGTCGCACCCGCATTTCGCAATCGCTGGCTTCGCAGGTGCGCGACATGAAGGGCGCGCTGCTCGCTTCCGGCACAGCGCCTGCCTCTCCGGATATAGCCGAGGCGCTAGAGATCGAGCCTGGTTCACCGGTCCTGCGGCTGGAAACCTTGCACAGCGCCGACGGACGTCCCGTGTCGCGCGCAACGCTCTGGATCAGTGCCGAACAATTTCCGGAAATTGCCGAGGATTATGCGGAAAGCGGTTCCATCACCGTGGCTTTCCGAAAAGCAGGAGTTGCCGACTACTTCCGTAAATCGACAATCATATCCGCCCGCCATGCGGATTCGGATGATCTGAAACATTTGAAGCTTTCGCCCGGCGCTATTGTACTAACGGCCAAGGCAATCAATGTGAACACCGATGGAGTGCCGATCCAGTATTCGCTGACACGGTTTTCTGCAGATAATATGGAGTTTTCTATCGACACGTATCCCGGTGATCCACAAATGAACGACATGAACTGAATCATGCTGGTGCCAACCACGTATGGTGCTTTCAATGCAGACAGGGAATCCCGATGAACATTACCATTTTTCATAATCCAAAATGCGGCACCTCGCGCAATACGCTGGCAATGATCCGCGCCAGTGGCGAAGAGCCCGTCATCATCGAATATGTGCAGAATCCACCCACGCGGGAACGTCTGGTTGGCCTGCTGACGGCAATGAACTTGACACCACGCGAACTGCTGCGTGAGAAGGGTACACCCTATGCCGAACTCGGGCTGTCCGATCCGAAATGGACTGATGACGAGCTGATCGATTTCATGATGGCTCATCCGATTCTGATCAACCGGCCCATCGTCGAAACGCCACGCGGCACCAGGCTTTGCCGTCCCTCTGAGCTGGTTCTGCTGCTTCTGGAAAACCCGGTCGCATCATTCACCAAAGAAGACGGCGAGCAGGTTAAATCTGAGGGCAAATCACGCTGACGAGCTCGCGATCAGACATTATTTTTCCTAGAGAATCGGAAGTATGATCCAATATAAAAGGCGCTGTAAAACAGCGCCTTATCGTACTTTACTTATAAATTGGATTATATCGTTCTCAGAACGGAATTTCGTCGTCCAGATCGCGCGAGAAGCCACCGCTGTTGCCACCCTGATTGGATGGACCGGACGAGCCGAAATCACCGCCGCCACCGGAATAATCAGACATCTGGTTACGGTTGCCGCCACCGCCGCCGAACGAACGACCTTCACCGCCGCCTTCACCACGGCTATCGAGCATCTGCAGTTCACCACGGAACTTCTGCAGGACGATTTCGGTGCTGTAACGGTCATTGCCGTTCTGATCCTGCCATTTGCGGGTCTGGAGTGCGCCTTCGATGTAAACCTTGGCACCCTTCTTCAGATATTGTTCCGCGACCTTGGCAAGGTTTTCATTGAAAATGACAACGCTGTGCCATTCGGTGCGATCTTTGCGCTCGCCGGTCTGACGATCACGCCAGCTCTCCGATGTCGCAATGCGCAGATTAGCAATCTGATCACCAGAATTGAGGCGACGGATTTCTGGATCAGCACCAAGGTTGCCGACCAGAATGACTTTATTGACGCTACCAGCCATCGAAAACTTACTCCGGATCTCTCGCATACACATGTTAAGCGGACTTTTGCCCTGCCAAACGGTGCTTGCTCCTAAAGAATGGCCAATCACCTGAATGTATTGACCTGAAATTCGGCTACCACCTTACAGCAGCAGCCATCGCTGCGCTCACCTCAGCGCCGCGAATTCAACCAATGTCCACAGAAGTTATGTTCTTGTTTTGTTCAAATTACAAGTACATACATCACTTTCCATGCATTTTTCACATGTTGGAGGCCTTAACTGGCAAAGTCTCAACTAAACATCCAAGGAAAAGCCCTGCCGCTCACTGTTTCTTTGGCGCGCAGGGCTTGGGGTTGAGCAAAGCTCTTATATCGACAGTACTTCGCCGATAAATCTAATCGGAAATCTGAAGTATGAGACCAGATTGCCGCGCATTTTTTAAATTTTCTGCAATCACTCGTTTCAATCAAAAAAGCGTCATTCCTTGCAAATGAAGCAATTATGACCGCAAGCAATTGTGCTTCCATCAAGGTGAAAGCTATGCAACGTCGTCAGGTGGACTCATGCTCCTTTACCTCCTGGTTCGTTCACCCAACTGGCGGGACCTCTTGCCGATATCGTTTCATCCCTTTCCGATATCTCTCCGCAACCAGTGAGTATGGGTAGTGTGCTCCTGTCAGGAGTGACAGTCAACGCTCTTGCGTTCACATTTCGTATCGCCTATCAGAAGGCTGGTTGTTCGATCTTTGTTCTGGTGCTAAATGTCCAGATGACGATTGAGCAGCCCCCTTCTTCTTGGAAGGGTTCATCCCCATATTGTGGAGCGGCGCGACGTGAGTTTTTTCGGCGCCTGAAGACTCCATAACATGACGAAACAGGCAGGACGCGGAATGAGCGATCAGAAATTCATTTCCATACGTGGCGCGCGTGAACACAATCTGAAAAATGTCGATCTTGATCTGCCGCGCGACAAGCTGATCGTGATGACAGGTCTTTCGGGCTCAGGAAAATCCTCACTCGCTTTCGATACGATTTATGCGGAAGGTCAGCGGCGTTATGTCGAAAGCCTTTCGGCTTATGCGCGCCAGTTCCTCGAAATGATGCAAAAGCCGGATGTGGACCAGATCGACGGTCTGTCTCCTGCCATTTCCATTGAACAGAAGACCACAAGCCGCAATCCGCGTTCGACCGTCGGAACCGTCACCGAAATCTACGACTATATGCGCCTGCTCTTCGCGCGCGTGGGTGTGCCCTATTCACCGGCGACCGGCCTTCCCATTGAAAGCCAGACCGTCAGCCAGATGGTTGACCGCATCTTGATGCTTGAGGAAGGCACCCGTCTTTATATTCTGGCCCCGATCGTGCGTGGCCGTAAGGGCGAATATAAAAAGGAACTGGCAGAACTTCAGAAGAAGGGTTTCCAGCGCGTCAAGGTCGATGGCACTTTTTACGAAATCGCTGACGTTCCAGCGCTCGACAAGAAATACAAGCACGATATCGATGTGGTTGTGGATCGTGTCGTGGTGCGCGCTGATCTTTCGACTCGTCTTGCCGATAGTCTTGAAACCTGCCTCAAACTGGCAGAAGGTCTTGCCATAGCGGAATTTGCCGACAAGCCACTGCTGGCCGAAGATACATCGGCGGGCGGCGGAGCGAATAAATCTGCAAATGAAACGCATGAACGCGTTATGTTTTCGGAAAAATTCGCCTGTCCGGTTTCAGGCTTCACGATTCCTGAAATCGAACCGCGCCTTTTCTCGTTCAACAATCCCTTTGGTGCCTGCCCCACCTGTGATGGCCTTGGCACACAACAGGCAATTGATCCGAATCTGATCATTCCCGATGAATCTG
Source organism: Brucella grignonensis (assembly GCF_002252505.1). Taxonomy (GTDB): domain Bacteria; phylum Pseudomonadota; class Alphaproteobacteria; order Rhizobiales; family Rhizobiaceae; genus Brucella; species Brucella grignonensis. The sequence continues at coordinate 132,392 of NZ_NNRL01000153.1, forward strand.
TACCGCTGAAAGATGGCGCAGTTGCACCGTGGGCGCGCTCTTCATCGCCTTATTACAATCAGACGCTTGAAGCGCTTGGTAAAGCCTATGGTTTCAAAGTCAGCGCTCGTTGGGCGGACCTGCCAGATGAAGCGCAGGACGCGATACTTCATGGCACGAAGGGACGCGAAATCACCTTCAACTATGATGATGGTTTGCGCTCCTATCAGACTACGAAGGCTTTTGAAGGCGTCATTCCCAATCTGGAACGCCGCTGGAAAGAAACCGATTCTGCCTGGTCGCGTGAGGAAATCGAACGTTTCATGTCCTCGACGCCCTGCCCGGCCTGTAGCGGATATCGTTTGAAGCCAGAATCCTTAGCCGTAAAGATCGGCATGAAGCATATTGGTGAAATCACCAGCATGTCGATCCGCAATGCTGACGCATGGTTCCGCGATGTGGATGGCAGCTTCAACGATAAGCAGCGTGAAATTGCAGCACGTATTCTCAAGGAAATCCGTGAACGTCTGGAATTTCTCAATGACGTCGGCCTTGATTATCTCACGCTTGCGCGTAACTCCGGTACGCTATCAGGCGGCGAAAGCCAGCGCATCCGTTTGGCTTCGCAAATCGGGTCCGGCCTTACGGGTGTGCTTTATGTTCTTGATGAGCCGTCCATCGGCCTGCATCAACGCGACAATGCCCGCCTTCTCGACACGCTTCGTCATCTGCGCGATCTTGGCAATACCGTTATCGTTGTTGAACATGACGAAGATGCAATTCTGACAGCCGACTATGTGGTCGATATCGGCCCTGCTGCCGGTGTTCATGGTGGCAAGATCATCGCCCAGGGTTCGCCCGATGATGTCATGTCCAATGCTGACTCGCTTACTGGCAAATATTTGTCGGGTGCACTTGAGGTCGCCGTTCCGGCGGAACGCCGCGAAATCTCCAAGGCAAAGCGCATCAAGGTCGTCGGTGCGCGTGGCAATAACCTGAAAAATGTCTCCGCAGATATTCCACTGGGAACATTTACAGCTGTCACAGGTGTTTCTGGCGGCGGTAAGTCCACCTTCCTGATCGAAACCCTGTTCAAGGCTGCATCGCGCCGCATCATGGGCTCGCGCGAACATCCGGCAGAACATGATCGCATTGAGGGGCTCGAATTCCTCGACAAGGTCATCGATATCGACCAGTCGCCGATTGGCCGCACGCCACGATCCAATCCTGCCACCTATACAGGCGCATTCACACCAATCCGTGACTGGTTCGCTGGCTTGCCGGAAGCAAAGGCGCGCGGCTATCAGCCGGGCCGCTTTTCATTCAACGTGAAAGGTGGGCGCTGCGAAGCTTGTCAGGGCGACGGTGTCATCAAGATTGAAATGCACTTTTTGCCCGATGTCTATGTCACTTGCGACGTATGCCACGGCAAGCGCTACAATCGTGAAACGCTTGAAGTGCACTTCAAAGGCAAATCAATTGCCGACGTGCTCGACATGACCGTTGAAGAAGGTGCTGAATTCTTCACCGCTGTTCCGGCTGTTCGGGACAAGCTTGAAACACTCGTCAAGGTTGGCCTCGGCTATATCAAGGTTGGTCAACAGGCAACGACACTTTCCGGCGGTGAAGCGCAGCGTGTGAAACTTGCCAAGGAATTATCGCGCCGCGCAACCGGACGCACACTCTACATTCTTGATGAACCAACCACCGGCCTGCATTTCCACGATGTGGCAAAGCTTCTTGAAGTGCTGCATGAGCTGGTCGAACAGGGCAATACGGTCGTCGTCATCGAGCATAATCTCGAAGTCATCAAGACCGCTGATTGGGTGATCGACCTCGGTCCAGAAGGCGGCGATGGTGGCGGTGAAATCGTCGCTGTAGGCCGTCCGGAGGAGATCGTGAAGGAGAAGCGCTCCTATACCGGTCAGTTCCTAAAAGACCTGCTTGAACGTCGCCCTAAGCGCAAAGCTGAAGCTGCGGAGTAAGTATAAAAAGCCGGGTTCAGAACCCGGCTTTTTTATTGCTCGGTGAAGCCGACAACCGGACCATATCCACCATGCCATGAGATATCGTTTCTTCCCATGGCAGGATTATAGATCCCGGCACCGCCGCCCCCATCAAGAAACAATGCGTTGGGGCATTTAAGCCCGTCACGAAATAACGTGGCGAAATCATAGAAATTCACCGCATCTTCGCTGATGGCAAAGCGGATGGATTGATCCGCGCAGACGCCAACCCCGCTTCGACGGGTCCGGTCAGTCGATCCCTTGATCAGAATCGGATTGAGCTTATTCTGAATGACCAGCATCGGCCCGGATTGCGTGGCAAAATGCGCCTGCGGCCTGCGCTTCAAGAACCTGTCGGTTGCAACAATACCGGCGCTGTCATCCCCGAAATAGAAAACGCCATTGGGTTTCTTGTAAAAATTTGGAACCGGACCAGAAGAACGCGTAGGCGCTTTGGTGTCGGCCGGAACCAGTTCTTGCCCATTCTCGACATAAAGCCCCATGGGCGTGAAATCGACCTGATACATTCCCGCATTCAAGGCAAATGATAACATCTTGCCTTCCTGCGTCATCGCATCTGCCACTTTTGAGAAATTGCGATATGGTTCACCGTCTACTCCCTTCCAGAACAAACGTAAGTTCTCCTTCTGCTTCACAGTGCAGACAATGAACTTCGTATCCTGAAAGAGTTGCGGCTCGCAGATATCAGCCTGAGCGGATTGCACGCCGAAAAATAGGGCTGCGATAGCGAAAGCTGAGAACGTAGTACCCGGTTTGTAAAAGCGCATCACACCCCCTCCCATCGCTTCAAATTGCAGTCATACCCAATAAAGACGCCAGAAATGAAAAAAGCCCGGCTGAACCGGGCCTTCTCGCAAAACTGATCGCGATCATATCGCATCAGTTTATAGGATTAGCCGTTAACTGCGTCCTTGAGGCCCTTGCCAGCCGAGAACTTCGGCACGTTACGGGCCGGAATGGCAACTTCCATGCCAGTCGACGGGTTACGGCCAGTCGAGGCTGCGCGATGCGAAACGGAGAAAACGCCGAAGCCTGGCAGGCGAACTTCTTCACCAGCCTTGAGTGCACCGGTGACAGCTGCGAGTACAGCGTCAACAGCAGTTCCTGCGTCGGCCTTTGTCAAACCGCCCTTTTCCGCTACAGCGGCGACCAATTCGTTCTTGTTCATAGGCATTTCCTTTCTTTATCTACCGGAACGATTAACGCGACCGGATTGCGTGCAGTTTATTCAAATCGGTTGACAAACCAAGCCTGTCAACATGAAAAAACCCCGGAAAACCGGGGTTAAACACAGAAATGCCGGGCATTTAGCCCGGCACTGTTATCTTATTAGCCACTAGCAATGATCAATGAGCTGTCGAAACGCCTGCTTCATCCTCTGCCGGAGCGGTCGAAACAGGAGTCGCAGGCTCTGTCCATTCGATTGGTTCCAGCTTGCGAAGAAGTGCATGTTCAAGAACTTCACCGACACGCGACACAGGAACGATCTCAAGATTGTTCTTCACATTGTCCGGAATATCCGCCAGATCCTTGGCGTTTTCTTCCGGGATCAGAACCTTCTTGATGCCGCCACGCAATGCAGCAAGCAGCTTTTCCTTGAGACCACCGATAGGCAGCACGCGTCCACGCAACGTCACTTCACCAGTCATTGCAATGTCCTTGCGGACCGGAACACCGGTCAGAACAGAGACAATTGCCGTAACCATGGCGATACCAGCCGATGGACCGTCCTTTGGCGTTGCACCTTCCGGTACGTGAACGTGGATGTCGCGCTTGTCGAACAACGGAGGCTCGATGCCGAAATCAACCGCACGCGAGCGGACATAAGATGCCGCCGCAGAAATCGATTCCTTCATCACATCACGGAGGTTACCCGTGACAGTCATGCGGCCTTTACCCGGCATCATGACACCTTCAATGGTCAACAGCTCGCCGCCAACTTCTGTCCAGGCAAGTCCGGTAACGACACCAACCTGATCTTCACCATCAATCTGACCGTAACGGAAGCGCTCGACACCGAGATAATCGGAGAGGTTCTTGTCGGTGATTTTCACCGACTTCTTCTTCGATTTCAAAATCTCAGTCACGGCTTTACGGGCCAGAGTCATCATTTCACGTTCAAGGCTACGCACACCGGCTTCACGTGTGTAAAGACGGATTATATTGCGCAGCGCATCGTCCGTGACCGAAAACTCCTTCGGCTGCAAAGCATGATCCTTGATTGCCTTCGGCAGCAGGTGCCGCTTGGCAATCTCGAGCTTTTCATCTTCGGTGTAACCGGCAATACGGATGACTTCCATACGATCCAGCAATGGACCAGGAATGTTCAGCGTATTGGCAGTCGTCACGAACATGACGTTCGACAGATCATATTCAACCTCAAGGTAATGATCCATGAAGGTTGAGTTCTGTTCCGGGTCCAGCACCTCGAGCATAGCCGACGACGGATCGCCACGGAAATCCTGGCCCATCTTGTCGATTTCATCGAGCAGGAAGAGCGGATTGGACTTCTTCGCCTTCTTCATCGACTGGATGACTTTGCCGGGCATCGAGCCGATATAAGTGCGGCGGTGACCGCGGATTTCGGCCTCGTCACGCACGCCGCCCAGCGACATACGGACATATTCACGACCGGTAGCCTTGGCAATCGAACGGGCAAGCGAAGTCTTACCAACGCCGGGAGGTCCAACGAGGCAAAGGATCGGGCCTTTGATCTTGGTCGAGCGAGCCTGCACTGCGAGATACTCAACAATGCGCTCCTTAACCTTCTCAAGGCCGAAATGCTCGTCATCGAGCACTTCCTCGGCAAAGTTCAGATCCTGCTTGACCTTGGACTTCTTGCCCCAAGGAATGGACAGCAGCCAGTCAAGATAGTTGCGGACCACCGTTGCTTCGGCAGACATCGGGCTCATGCTGCGCAGCTTCTTCAGCTCAGCCTGTGCCTTTTCGCGGGCTTCCTTGGAAAGCTTGGTCTTATTGATGCGTTCTTCGAGCTCAGCCGCTTCATCACGGCCGTCCTCGCCATCACCGAGCTCCTTCTGGATCGCCTTCATCTGCTCGTTAAGGTAATATTCGCGCTGTGTCTTTTCCATCTGACGCTTGACGCGGCCACGGATGCGCTTCTCAACCTGAAGAACCGAAATCTCGGCTTCCATGAACGAAAGTGCCTTTTCCAAGCGCTCGCGCACCGAAAGAATCGACAGCATTTCCTGCTTTTCAGGAATCTTGATCGCAAGATGCGAGGCAACCGTATCGGCAAGCTTGGAATAGTCGTCGATCTGGCTGGCAGCACCAACCACTTCCGGCGAAATCTTCTTGTTCAGCTTGACGTAGTTTTCGAAGTCGGAAACCACCGAACGAGCCAGAGCCTCAACTTCGACAGCATCTTCTTCCGGTTCCGGCAGAGCCGTTGCATGAGCTTCGTGATAATCCTCACGATCAGTAAACTTGGAAACCTTGGCGCGTGCGGTGCCTTCGACGAGAACCTTAACGGTACCGTCTGGCAGCTTCAGAAGCTGCAGCACATTGGCAATCGTGCCAATTTCGTAGATTGCATCCGGTGCCGGATCGTCGTCAGCCGCATTCTTCTGCGTTGCGAGCAGAATCTGCTTGTCGACACCCATCACTTCTTCAAGTGCTTTGATCGACTTTTCACGTCCAACAAACAGCGGAACGATCATATGGGGGAAGACTACGATATCACGCAACGGCAGAACGGCATACAGCCCGTCTTCGCCGCCCGCACCAGAACCACCCAGAGGCGTCTTCTGTTCAATACCCGTCATTATTCAGTCCTTTCTCAGGTCATTCGACCCGATTGCCACGGGCTGTGGCCCCTTTCATTATGAGGCAGTCCACAACCAGTGCGTCGGTCCATAATTGGAGTGTCGAACTCCTAAATTCAAGCTGCATTCAGGGCAGCATTCATAGAATCGTCATCCATCCTGCGCCGTCACTGAAATTTGTACAATAACAACTGCGCGATGTATCCAGCCTGCGCCAACACATAGACAAGAAAAAGGCCGCTTGCGCGGCCTTTTCTCAGAAAATCCAGCAATCGTCAGGCCGACGCATTGCCTTTTTCGTCCTGACGCTCGGCGTAAATATAGAGTGGACGTGCGCTGCCATCCACAACATCGCCGGAGATGACCACTTCCTGCACGCCTTCCAGCGTCGGAAGTTCGAACATCGTATCGAGCAGAATCTTTTCCATGATCGAACGCAGACCACGTGCACCCGTCTTGCGCTCCACGGCCTTGTTGGCAATCGCCCGCAAGGCATCGTCGTGGAAGCTCAGCTCGACATTTTCCATGTCGAACAGACGCTGATACTGCTTCACAAGCGCATTCTTGGGCTCAGTCAGGATCTGCACCAATGCGTCAACATCGAGATCTTCGAGTGTTGCAATCACTGGCAGACGACCAACGAATTCCGGAATAAGACCGAATTTCAGAAGATCTTCAGGCTCCAGTTCCTTGAACACATCGCCGATGCGACGATCATCTACCGACTTGACGGTTGCACTGAAGCCAATCGACGTCTTTTCACCGCGAGCAGAGATGATCTTGTCGAGACCGGCAAAAGCACCACCACAGATGAACAGAATATTTGTCGTATCCACCTGCAGGAACTCCTGCTGCGGATGCTTGCGACCACCCTGCGGCGGCACGGACGCGACAGTACCTTCCATGATCTTCAGAAGCGCCTGCTGAACGCCTTCGCCCGATACGTCACGGGTAATCGATGGATTGTCCGATTTGCGGCTGATCTTGTCGACTTCATCGATATAGACGATGCCGCGCTGTGCACGTTCAACGTTGTAATCGGCCGACTGAAGCAGCTTCAGAATAATATTTTCGACGTCTTCACCGACATAGCCGGCTTCGGTCAGCGTCGTGGCATCAGCCATGGTGAATGGAACATCAATAATGCGTGCGAGTGTCTGGGCAAGATAGGTCTTGCCGCAACCCGTAGGGCCAACCAACAGAATGTTGGACTTTGCCAGTTCGATGTCGCTGCTCTTCGTCTGATGCGCGAGACGCTTGTAGTGATTGTGTACGGCTACAGCGAGAACGCGCTTGGCGCCCTTCTGGCCGATGACATAATCGTCAAGAACGTCCATAATTTCCTGCGGCGTAGGTACACCTTCGCGCGACTTCACCATCGAGGTTTTGTTTTCCTCGCGGATGATGTCCATGCAAAGTTCGACGCACTCGTCGCAGATAAATACGGTCGGGCCTGCAATCAGCTTACGAACTTCATGCTGGCTTTTGCCACAGAACGAGCAATAAAGCGTATTCTTTGAATCGCCGCCGCTGTTGCTGACTTTGCTCATTGCAGTTTCCTTTCAATTGACCGAATTGAACGCCATTCCGAGACGCGCCCACTTCAATCGTTTCTTCCGGTTCGGATCCAATTGAGGGAACAATACACCGCCGCCTCAATGGTCGTATTAGCAGTCAAAACGCACTGCTTACATTCTCTGGATTCCAGTCACCGCAGGCTTCCCGACCGAAGAAGCCTGTTTTGGCGACTTTTGCAGAACCTTAGGCGGGGAACAATTGAAAAATCGCTATTCCCGCCAGTTTCTGCACAATCTGAACGATTTTAGCGCCCTGAACCCCAACAGATGCTTAACGCCACTCGTTAACCTTCAGGTACGAACAACAAATAAGCCGCTTTTGTGGCAAAGAGCACCAAAATACGGAGAGGCAGTTAAACTGCCTCCCCCAAATCACTTGGCTTCTTCAGTACCTGTCTCGCGCGATTCGATCACCTTATCGATCAAACCGAACTCGAGAGCTTCCTGCGCAGTCATGAAGTGATCACGATCAAGTGTGCGTTCGATGGTCTCGTAATCGCGACCGGTGTGCTTGACGTAAACTTCATTGAGACGGCGCTTCATCTTGATGATGTCCTGCGCATGACGTTCAATGTCCGACGCCTGCCCCTGGAAGCCGCCTGAAGGCTGGTGAACCATGATACGGGCATTTGGCAGCGCAAAACGCTGACCGGTTGCGCCAGCGGTCAACAACAGCGACCCCATGGATGCAGCCTGCCCCATGCAGAGCGTGGAAACGGGCGGCTTGATGAACTGCATCGTGTCATAGATCGCCATACCGGAGGTCACAACGCCACCGGGTGAATTGATGTACATGTTGATCTCTTTCTTCGGGTTTTCCGATTCAAGAAAGAGAAGCTGCGCGCAAATCAGCATGGACATGCCATCTTCGACGGGACCGTTGACGAAAATGATACGTTCTTTCAGCAAGCGCGAGAAGATATCATAGGCCCGCTCACCACGGTTGGTCTGCTCGACCACCATCGGCACGAGGTTCATGACGGTTTCAATGGGATCTCTCATAATGGGCCTCTGCATATTTATGACGAATATGAATCGTATGGGTGTTCCATACATAGGGCTTTGCAGCCCTGTTCCGCAAGATGTCGATCAATCCCAGTCGGAATCATCAATGACAGGCTTAATGCCACGTTTCTCATCCAGCATTTTACGCGATGTTTCAGTCAGGCGGGCGCGGATGCGAACCGACCCATCCTCAAGATCTTCGCGCTTTACGTCGCTGCCGTGCTGGTAGATCCAGTCAAGGATGTGCATCTCAAACGGAGACAACACGACGTCGACCGAACCAAGTGCCCCTGCAATGCGGGTCTCGATAAGCGAAAGCAACCTGTCAACGCCTTCACCCGTCCAGGCTGAAAGCGGAATCGGACGGCCTTCGTCGCTACCTGCAGCTGCAAGACGAGATGCTGCCTCGCGTCCTGCTTCATCCAGGTTATCGATCTTGTTCCAAATCTGGATCACGCGTTTGTGGTCATGCGGCTCAACGCCAAGACCTGCAAGAATGTTCTCTACATCCTCTGCCTGTGCAGCATTGTCCGGATCGGAAATATCGCGCACGTGCAAGATCAAATCAGCCTCAACCACCTCTTCAAGCGTCGCGCGAAACGCCGCTACCAGATGGTGTGGGAGGTTCGAGATGAAGCCCACGGTATCGGACAGGATGACCGTTTCGCCATGCGGAAGACGAATACGGCGAAGCGTCGGATCCAGTGTCGCGAAAAGCATATCCTCGGCCAGAACGTCAGCACCAGTCATGCGGTTGAACAGTGTCGATTTGCCCGCATTTGTATAACCGACGAGCGCGACAACGGGATGCGGCACCTTACGGCGCTTCTGACGATGCAGCGTACGGGTGCGAACAACGGTTTCAAGCTCGCGCTTGATCTTCAAAATCTTGTCTTGAAGCATCCGTCTGTCGGCTTCGATCTGCGTTTCACCCGGGCCGCCAAGGAATCCACCACCACCGCGCTGACGCTCAAGGTGGGTCCAGCTTCTGACAAGACGCCCCTTCTGATAGTTCAGATGTGCAAGCTCAACCTGCAGCGCACCTTCCTTGGTACGTGCTCGTTCACCAAAAATTTCGAGAATGAGGCCCGTGCGGTCAATGACCTTGACGTTCCATTCCTTCTCCAGATTGCGTTGCTGCACAGGCGTCAGTGAATGATCGACAATGACAAGTCCGATTGACTTGTCTTCGAGAATTTCAGCAATCGCCTCTACCTTACCGGTTCCGAGCAGAGTCGCTGGACGCGGTGTGTTGACGATTACATTTTCGGCATGAGCAATTTCGAGATTGATCGCACGCGCGAGCCCGACGGCTTCCTCCAGTCGCGCTTCATTGGAGCGCTGGAACTGGGGCCTTTCGCCTTCTTCACTGGCAGTGCTTGTATTGTGCCGTTCTGGCAATATAGGGACGATAACCGCTGCTCTGGTGGGTTCTGGCTCAGACAGGCCAAACCCCTTGTTTTCATCGGCAGGCGATATGTTCTTATCCTTGAATTTCGACAAATAAATTTACTCCGGGATACGGAAACGAACTACCCACGCAGATAGGTCTCCGCACAAGCGGTTTCAAACATTAGAGCGCCGTGCGTCCCAACGGGCGCACAAAGGTCGCTCTAACAGTTTAAGTTTACTGAATAATTCAATCTTAAATCGATCCCGATTTAAGAAATTATGCAGTCGACGCCCCGGCTAATCAAATCACAATCCGAACGCCAGATCTGGCCGGACTGGAATCGAAAAAACTGGAGCGGAGTGACAGCTTTGCGAAATCACTACGCTCCAGCAAAAACTGGCTAGTTGAACTGGCCAATTAACTGGTAAGCGTCAGACTTCCTCGCCTTCGAACATCTGCACAGGCTGACTTGGCATGATGGTCGAAATTGCATGCTTATATACAAGCTGCGAATGGCCATCGCGACGCAGCAATACGCAGAAATTGTCAAAGGACGTCACGATACCCGTGAGTTTCACGCCATTAATAAGGAAGATGGTCAGTGAAATTTTCTGCTTGCGTACAGAATTGAGAAAAAGGTCTTGAAGATTTTGCGATCGTTCAGCCATTGTTTTTATTCCTTTATCGATCAGCAGTCAGCTCGCCAAATGCCAGACGAGCACGCGCACACACATAAATCAAGCTCCCGGATTGCGCAAAACCGGTCACTGATCGCAATTGCTGTGGAAAGACAACTGCTTCGCTCTTTAGCTTCGGTTAACAGGATGAGAATCTTTGCGCAACCGGCAATTTCAAATGCATGCAAGCAAATCTTTCACGCCCCACAAATCTGGTATTGTTTTCAATAAGCTGGGAGGAGAAAGCCTTAGGCCAGTTTATTGTATCGTCTCAACAGCATCATGGAATGGCGCATCCAGCAGAGATTTAACACGATCAATCGCCCACATATAAAAACTGCCGGGCTGAAGAGAAACCACTTCCTTGTGCTTCTTATGGATATGAAATCCGATAAAGTCCGGATGCTTCATTGGCTCCAGGCCATATGCAGGATCATAAATGCGCGTCGCTTCCTTCCCGACCCAGTAGTAGAAATTCTCCTGCGGTGCCGCATTTTTGAATATGCCGTACTTGCGGGCCAAACGCGAAATACCATCATTGCCGAAGATCGTGATCCCGATGGCGGCTGGTGTAATGTCTTTGCCAGTCATTCGATAATAAAGCGGACGCAGCTTACCGCGTCTCAGGCCAAGCCAGCGAGGCAATGGATAACTCGCAGCAACATAAGCTTCAAATTCGCGGATGATCGGATGGTCGTGCGGCAGATAAAGCGCTGAAACTCCCACTCGGAAACGATTCTCACGCGCAAGATACGGCTTTGACGGATCAGGATGAAATTGTTTGAGCAGATAGACATCCGTATCAAGCCAGACGCCCTGCTTGTGCTTCATCAGCATTATGCGGAAAATATCACTGAACTGGACGATGGTCGTCCTGCTACGAAAGTTTGGATATCCCGGATCCAGCCGCTTAAAGACCAGTTCGGGCAATATCTCGCTGGCGTCACACAGTTCTACTCCCTGTGGCACGTTTTCTATCGGCGCATAAGAAAACAATTTTACGCGTTGCCCCGTCATGACCATAGAAGCCAGACAGATTTGATCCACTTCACGTAGACGCGGTCCGTACCAAAAAGTGCAGATATCCATATAAGCCCCGAGGAAAGTACTACGTATTCTAGGGTCTGTGCGGAGTTAGGTTTTGAGCGTGGCGTGAGACGGATTTTGCTTCTGAACAGGAGAACAGGACGCCGTGGAGTGTCTCTCCACAAGGGCTGTTCGACGCATTCAGAGAGAAAATCCGCCACGTCCTAAAGGGATATGGTGAAAATGGCTCAGCTTTGCTCCTAAACCTGTGCCATTTTCATCCATACCACGCTTCAAAACGAATTCCCCACAGACCCTAATCAAAGCCCGATGATCAGAAGAACTCAAGGCTGACGCGGAACATCTGTTCCACATGCTTGATTGCATCTGCAGTGGCAAAAATCACAACACGATCTCTCGGTTTGATCTTTACATTGCCGTTTGGCTGGATGACTTGCCCGTCGCGATAAATCGCGCCAATTCGCAAACCTTCCGGCAGGTCGAGGTCGCGCAATGGGGCTCCAACCAATGAAGATGTCTCAAGCGCTTCGGCCTCAATTATCTCGGCCATATCGCGATAGACGCTATAAACTGCACGTATACGGCCACGTCGAACATGCTGCAATATCTTCGATACAGTCACTGCCTTCGGATTAATGTATGCATCAATCCCCACCATATGGGTGAAATCTTGATAAGCGACGGTATTGATCAGCGCCATGTTAGCCTTGCAACCGAGACGCTTCGCCATGATGCTCGATAGAATGTTGACCTGATCCTGATTGGTCAGCGCCACAAAGAGATCAGCATCTTCGATATCCGCTTCCTGCAAAAGCGCCTGATCCAGCGCGCTGCCATGCAGAACCATTGTTCTGTTGAGCTGATCGGCAATCGCAAAAGCGCGGTCGTGCTCACTTTCGATCATCTTGACCCGTGTTTGCCATTTGCGCTCTTCAATCGCTTTGGCAACATAAAGGCCGATATTTCCACCACCAGCAATGACAATGCGATGTGCTTCCGGCTTTTCATGCCCGAACAATGAAAGCGTTCTGCGAACCTGTTCGCGAGGTGTCACCACATAAGCGAGATCACCGGCATGAAGCTGATCCGTCGAGCGCGGAATGAACAGACTGCCATTGCGCACGACGCCGACGACCGTTGCCGTCAGATCGGGAAACAGGTCTGACAGTTGTTTCAGCGGTGTATTTATGACCGGACATTCTTCCAGACATTCGATAGCAAGACCGATAACTTTATCATCTGCAAATCGCAGAACGTCGGTAGCCCCCTGCAAAGCGATGCGTCGCAGAACGACTTCACCAACTTCGAGCTCCGGCGAAATAATAACGTCGATGGGCAAATTTTCGCGCAGGAACAGGTCCTGATACTCAGCCGTGAGGTAGGATTGCGCGCGAATGCGTGCGATCTTGGTCGGTACGTTGAAAACCGAATGCGCCACCTGACACGCCACCATATTGACTTCGTCAGACAGGGTGACGGCGATAATCATATCGGCTTCGTTGGCACCAGCAGCAGCCAATACATCGGGTTGAGACCCGTGACCAACAAAGCCACGCACATCCAATGTATCTCGGACGATCTCAATATGTCGTGCAGATGTATCGATAACGGAAACATCATTTTCTTCGGCAGCAAGCCGCTCGGCAATGCCATAGCCAACCTGCCCTGCTCCGCATACGATTACCCGCATATCATCCCGCCTGCTTTAAGCTTGTTTTTCTCTTATACGCCGAGAGATTTCAGTTTGCGATGCAAAGCCGAGCGTTCCATGCCGACGAATTCAGCAGTACGCGAGATATTGCCACCAAAGCGGTTGATCTGTGCAATCAGATATTCCTTCTCGAAACGCTCACGCGCCTCACGCAAAGGTAATGCCATGATGTGCTGATCAGACTCCGTAGGCGCACGCGGCAGCGTGTCACCAATTTCTGTTGGCAGAAGATCGGCTGTCACCGGCGCATCCGGATCATCGCCACGTGCCAGAATCATCACGCGTTCCACGTTATTTCGCAGCTGACGAATATTGCCCGGCCAGCTATGCGACTGCAAAACCGCCATCGCATCAGAACCGATCTTACGCGGCTTGATACCGGCCTGTTCGGCAATCTGCGTCATGAAATATTCGACCAGCGCTGGGATATCTTCGCGCCGTGCCGCAAGGGCTGGCACATGCACCGGCACCACCGAAAGACGATGGAAGAGATCTTCACGGAATGTGCCTTCGGCAATCATCCCTTCCAGATTCTGTGCGGTCGAAGAGATGATGCGGACATCCACCTTCACACGCTTGGTACCACCCACCCGCTCAAACTGCTGATCGACCAGTACGCGCAAAATCTTGTTCTGCGTTTCACGCGGCATATCGGCAACTTCATCGAGATAAAGAATACCGCCATGGGCTTCTTCGAGTGCGCCAACTTTACGCTCACCACCGTCCATTTCCGTACCGAACAGCTCAATTTCCATACGTTCCGGCGTAATGGTGGCAGCATTGACCGTCACAAACGGCCCATTGGCGCGCGTTGATTGCGCATGGATGGCACGTGCGGCCAGCTCCTTACCGGCGCCCGAGGGACCGGTGATCATGATACGGCTGTTGGTCGGTGCCACACGCTCGATGGTCTGACGAAGCTGATTGATAGCCAGCGACGCACCGATCAGATCCAGATTATCGCCACTGCGCTTACGCAGGTTGGAAACTTCACGCTTGAGCTTGGATGTCTCCAAAGCGCGCTCCGCAACCAGAATGAGACGGTCGGCCTTGAATGGCTTTTCAATGAAATCATAAGCGCCGCGGCGGATCGCAGATACGGCCGTTTCGATATTACCGTGACCGGAAATCATAACAACAGGCAGCTCCGGATGTTGTTTCTTGATCTCGTCAAGCAGCGCTAACCCATCAAGACGGCTGCCCTGCAACCAAATGTCGAGGAACACCAGACGCGGCACACGATCATCGATGGCTGCAAGCGCACTGTCAGCGTCAAAAGCGGTGCGTGTTTCATAGCCTTCGTCGCTCAGAATACCTGCAACGAGTTCCCGAATGTCCGCTTCATCGTCAACTACAAGAATATCGGCTGCCATATCAATTCACCTGTCCAATTATCTTGTTTTCGTGATTTCCCTCTTCCATACCGAGTGCATCGGTGGAAACCTCAGGAAAAATCATACGTATCATTGCGCCACGTCCTCCGTGGAAGTCTGCTGGCGCATCATGCAATTCCAAATGTCCGCCATGTTCTTCAACAATCTTGCGAACAATAGCGAGACCAAGTCCTGTGCCCTTTTCACGCGTGGTCATATAGGGCTCGAGCAGTTTCTGACGGTCATCGCCCGGCAAACCTTTACCGTTGTCGATAACATCAACCACGAGCTGCCCGTCGATTTTTTGCGACCGAACGAGAATATACCCATCCCCACGCTCTTCCTTGGACACTGCATCAATCGCCTCACTGGCGTTCTTGATGACATTACCAAAGGCTTGCCCAAGCAACCGGCTATCAAAAGAGCCGATGAGTTTTTCAGAACCATATTCATGGTTGAAATGAATATCGTTGCGGCTGACTTCGATGAGGAAGGACGCCTCACGAAGCGCCTCACGCAGATCCATAGCGCGCATTTCCGGCTTCGGCATACGCGCAAAAGCGGAAAACTCATCAACCATGCGACCGATATCACCGACCTGCCGGATGATCGTTTCTGTGCATTGATCGAAGACTTCCCGGTCTTCCGTAATCACCTTGCCGTAACGACGACGAATACGTTCTGCTGAAAGCTGGATCGGGGTCAGTGGATTCTTGATTTCATGCGCAATGCGGCGTGCGACATCAGCCCATGCGGAGGAACGCTGCGCCTGAACAAGATCGGTAATATCATCGACCGTCACCACATAGGAGTAATCGTCAGATTCCGCATCCTCAACCGTAACCTGCACATTGAAGTTACGTGCAACACCTCCACGGGTCATGCTGACCTGTTCGCGATGCATCGTGCGGCCCGTCGTGCGTGCGACCTCGAAGGCCTGTCCGATCTCCGGTGCAATACTGCTAAGGCTTTTGCCGATTGCATCCTGAGAGCTCACCCCAAACATATTTTCAGCAGAACGATTGAGAATCGAGATGGAATCGTCCGACTCAATGCCAATAACACCAGCAGTCACCCCCGAAAGCACTGCTTCGGAGAAGCGGCGACGCTCATCGATCTGATCTTTTGCAGAAATAAGTTCGTTACGCTGGCTCTTCAGCTCCGCAACCATGTTGTTGAACGTTCCCGAAAGCGCGCCCACGTCACCGTCCGATGAACGAACAGGCACGGAAATATCGAGATTACCCGCCGCCACATCATCAGCGGCACCAATCAACAGGCGAATTGGACGTACAAGACGGTCAGCAACCGCAATACCAGTCCACATAGCTGATAACAGAAGAATCAGCGTCAAACCGAAATAGAGCAACGCAAAAGCAATCTGGGTCGGAATACGATTGGCGTCCATCTCCTGATAGCGCTGCGTATTAGCCTCCATCAGGCGCATGGCTTCCAGAATCTGCTGATCGACGGCGCGCACCGTGTATAGATAAAGATCTGGAATTTCGCGCATCTTTATAACCGCACCGACAAAATTACTATTGCCGGGGGGAATGATCACGGGCTTACCATCAATGGCGGTCTTCAATGCATCTTCGGTAGGAGGTGGGAGGCGCGTCTCAACACCGGTTTCGCTTTTTACAACGATATCGCCGCCTTCACGCAACAAAAATGCACCAAGCAAACCACGACCACCGGCCTGGAGCGTCATATAGCGGATGAAGCCGCCTCGATCGAGGCTGTAAAGTGTGCGCTGAGCATCAAGTTCCTGCAACATCGAGAACGATGTGCTTTGCAGATTGAGCGCCGTTTCACGAATATATGCAGTCGTCAGACTTTGCGATGAACTCACAATGTCGCGCGTATTGGTATCAAACCAGCGATCAAGCCCAAGATTGAGCGTCACCGATGCGACGATGGCCACCACAATGGCCGGAATAGCCGCAACCAGTGAGAACAGTGCCACGATACGGACGTGCAGCCGGGAAGCAGCCTTCCCTGACCGGCGTGCGGACACAATGCGATAGACTTCACGACAAATCAGCAGGATCAGGAAAACAATCAGCGCAACATTGATGATAACGAGCGCCAGCGTCACATTACGATCAGGTGTGATTGGCGTAATGCCGATAAGAATGGCAAAAGAAATCGATGCCGTGATCAACGCCGAAACAACGGTAATAATACCAGGCAATGCAAGAAGCCTGCGCCCCTCACCCGCACGTGATGATCGATCTTCCCGGTCCATATCCGTCGTCAGATTCGCTGTATTCATGTTAACCATGTTACCCAATAGCGTTGCATCTATGCAACGCATTGTGGCGAAAATGCAACGATTGTTTACAGCTTTAAAGCATTTCCAGCAAAAGTGCGAAGCGGTTTTGCGTTGGATAATGCGCCAGACAAATAGTTAGATCGACGATCTAACTATTTGTCGAAAAGGTGAACAGATTTCCGCACCTATTGATGGCTTAGCTTTGTTTAGCACCACGATAAATGTTGACGCCAAGCTCCCTGATCTTCTTGCGCAACGTATTGCGGTTCAGTCCAAGAATCTCCGCTGCCTTGATCTGATTGCCGCGTGTCGCAGTAAGGCAAGCAAGGATGAGCGGATATTCCAGTTCTGCGAGAACGCGGTGATAGAGACCCGGCGGTGGCAGATCAGAGCCAAAGGACGCGAAATAACGCTGCATATTATGCTCCACCACCTGCGAAATGGTGATATTCTCGATATCGGCAGATGTGGAAACCGGAACGTCAGGCTTTGATAGCTCGGACTTCAGTTCCGCTTCGATGATCTCCGGTGAGATTTCGTCCTGCGGGTAAAGGGCGGCCAACCGGCGCACAAGGTTTTCCAGCTCGCGCACGTTGCCCGGCCATGGATAGCGACGCATCATGTCGAACCCGGCAGCAGTAATACGTTTCTCCGGCAACCCCTCTTCGGCAGCTCGCTTGAAGAAATGACGTACCAGATCAGGCACGTCCTCACTACGCTCGCGCAATGGCGGCAACCGCAGAGGCACGACATTCAGACGGTAGTAAAGATCTTCGCGGAAAAGCCCCTGCGCGATGAGCTGGCGCAAATCCTTGTTGGTCGCGGCCACGATGCGCACATCGGTCTTGATCGGCGTGCGGCCACCGACCGTCATATACTCGCCCTGCTGCAACACGCGCAGCAAGCGCGTCTGCGCCTCCATTGGCATGTCGCCGATTTCATCGAGGAACAGCGTACCGCCATTGGCCTGTTCAAAACGTCCGCTTGAACGATTTTGCGCCCCAGTAAAGGCTCCCTTTTCGTGTCCGAACAATTCGGACTCGATCAGATCACGCGGAATAGCCGCCATATTGATGGCAACAAACGGCCCTTTACGACGACGACCATATTCATGAAGCGCTCGTGCAACGAGCTCCTTACCCGTGCCCGACTCACCTGTGACCATCATGGTCAAATCGGTCTGCATCATACGGGCCAGCACGCGATAGATTTCCTGCATCGCAGGCGAACGACCAACCAGCGGCATGTTTTCCGCCTGCTCATCTGGCATCGCGGCTGCAGGCTTATGCTTGGGCTCAGAGAGCGCACGACCCACGATGTTGATAAGTTCGGTCAGATCGAAGGGCTTGGGCAGATATTCATAAGCACCGGCCTCAGAGGCACGAATTGCGGTCATGAAAGTATTCTGCGCGCTCATCACCACGATCGGCAGATCAGGGCGCATCTTCTTGATGCGCGGGAGCAGATCAAAGGCATTCTCGTCCGGCATATTGACGTCTGTGATGACCAGATCACCATCACCAGCGGCTACCCAGCGCCAGAGCGATGTTGCATTGGACGTTACCCGAACATCATAACCTGCGCGCGAGAGTGCCTGATTAAGCACTGTGCGAATTGCAGCATCGTCATCCGCGACGAGAATCGTACCTGTCGGACGTCCGGCAATCATGCGTTATCTCCTGTCTTTGCAGACATCTTCGAGCTCTTTGAACTCGTATTATCGACAGAACTCTTCCATGCAGGCATGAGTATGCGGAAGGTCGTACGGGATGGATGGCTGTCGCACTCAATCACACCGCCATGATCCCCGATGATCTTGGCAACAAGCGCCAGCCCCAAGCCTGAACCATTGGTCTTTGTGGTCACAAATGGATCGAACAGATGCGGCAGCATATCTTCGGGAACGCCCGGACCATTATCGTGCACGCAGAATTCGAGTGGCAAAGCCACGCGGTCACTCGCGCCAGGAACCTGCAAGCGAATGCCCGGACGATAGGCTGTTGAAAGTATGATCTCAGCCCCTTCGCGGTCACCGAGAGCCTCAGCTGCGTTCTTCACCAGATTAAGAAACACCTGAATCAGTTGATCCCGATTGGCAAAGACAGGCGGCAATGAGGGATCATATTCCTCAACGAAGCGAATATGCCGCGCAAATCCATTGCGTGCGATTGCCTTCACATGGTCGAGCACCGAATAAATATTGACTGCAGTGCGCTCGATTGGACGCTCGTCGGAAAACACTTCCATACGATCGACGAGCTTAACAATACGATCAGTTTCATCGGTGATGAGCCGCGCAAGTGCACGATCTTCGTCTGTTACCACCTGTTCAAGCAATTGTGCTGCACCGCGAATACCGGAAAGCGGGTTCTTGATCTCATGCGCGAGCATGGAAGCGAGACCTGTCACAGAACGCGCAGCGCCACGATGGGTCATCTGACGGTCGATCTTCTCCGCCATGGTCTTTTCCTTGAACAGGATTACCACAGCGCCCGGCGTCTCGATCACCGGAGCCACATAAAGATCAACGATGCGCTCAGCACCAAGCTTAGGAGACGATATATCGACGCGATACTCGTTGACCGGCACCTGACTGGTGCGAACCTGATCGACCAGAGCCAATAACGGACTTCCGAAAGGAAGAAAGGATTCCAGCCGGTTGCGCGCCAGAATGGAAGAACCGGAGCGAAAAAACTGCTCCGCATCCATATTGGCGTAAACAATGTGATTGTCGTTGCTCACCATGATGACAGGCTGATTGATCGCATCCAAAATTATGCCCGGAATGCCACCCGCTTCGGCTCTTCCGACCATCATGCGACCTTTCTGATTGCGTCTGCGTGATTTACATCACGCAGAAATACGCGGGCGAGCGCTGCGATAACCGCTTCAGGATCGGTGAGCGTCATGATTTCAGCCTTAGCATTTTTAGATTTTTCTGGCGACGAGAATGCCCCGTCCATGTGGCGATCCAGATACCAACCGAGATGCTTTCTTGCATGGCGGATACCAGTCTTGCTGCCATAGTGGTCGAGCATATCTTCGTAATGTCTTATAATATAAGAAAGAACTTCTTCGCGGGAACGTGGCGCGAAATCACTGCCTGCAATCGCGCCCGCCAACCACGGTTGCCCATAGGAACCGCGTCCAACCATCACGGCGTCCGCACCCGAACGGCGCAATAACTCTTCCGCATCCGCACGTGATAACACATCGCCGTTGGCTACCAGAGGAATCTTCACCACATCACGCACGGCATGAATGGCATCCCAATCGGCCGTACCCTCATAAAACTGACAACGGGTGCGGCCATGAACCGTCACCATCGCAATGCCCGCATCTTCGGCACGCTTTGCCAGTTCCGGCGCATTGATGCTGTTTTCATCCCAACCGAGACGCATTTTGAGCGTAACCGGAACTTTGACGGCATTTACCGTGGCTTCAACCAATGTCATCGCATGGTCGAGATCGCGCATCAGCGCTGAACCGGAATAACCACCGGTCACCTTTTTGGCGGGGCAGCCCATATTGATGTCGATGATATCCGCCCCCTCGCCCTCGGCAATCTTCGCGGCTTCACCCATCCAATGCGCTTCACGACCCGCGAGCTGCACTACATGCGTACCCAGCCCCTCACCAGAAAGGCGTAACATACTTTCTTTATGACGATTGCAGAGCTCGGCGCTCGCAACCATCTCAGAAACGACCATACCTGCGCCAGCCTCGGCAGCGCGTTTTCGGAATGGAAGGTCGGAAACACCCGACATGGGCGCAAGAAAAACGCGGTTTTGAAGCACCACGCCACGGATGTTCAGAGGTTGTTCGAGAAGAGTCACCAAGAAATGCCCATTTGATGTGCATGATGCAATTAGCACACACTTTAATCACTCAATGCATTGAACGCAAGGAAAAGCGCGTGCCTGCGCTGATAAATCCATTGCGGTATGGCAATTATTTGCGCAAGGCATTATTCCGCGTTTAACTAGATGAATCTTTTGGCAAAGGCGACCGACATTTCACGGGCAGCAGCAGTCATCGTAGCCGCGGGGCGTGGCGAACGGGCGGGACAGAGCACTGAAGGGCCGAAACAATATCGGCGGATCGGCGGCGAAGCTGTGCTTGCGCGCACGCTGCGTGCTTTCGCCCAATGCGCTGCGATTGACCAGATTGTCGTGGTCATTCACGCGGATGATGCCGCACTTTATGATAATGCCATTGCAGATCGCTCCTCGAACATACGCGTTGTAACAGGTGGCCCTACACGCCAGGAATCGACCCGGCTTGGGCTACTGGCGCTTGGCGAAGACGCCCCGCAATATGTACTCATTCATGATGGCGTGCGCCCCTTTATAGAGCAGGACCTTCTCGCGCGGATATTCGACAATCTGACGCCAGAAGAAGGTGTACTGCCCGCGCTCGCCGTGTCCGATACGTTGAAGCAATCGGCCAGTGATGGAACCGTTAAGACAACCGTTCCGCGCGCCGGTCTTTTCGCGGCTCAGACACCGCAAGCTTTCCCCTTTGCGCCGATCCTAGTCGCGCACGAAAAAGCATTCACCAGCGGTCGCTCCGACTTTACCGACGATGCATCCATTGCGGAATTCTATGGGCTTTCAGTACGCATCATTGAAGGTTCCGCAGACAATACGAAATTAACGTGGGCCAAAGATATCGAAATGGCCGACAAACGCTTGAGGCATGGCATGACTTCATTTCCAGATATCCGCACCGGCAATGGCTATGACGTTCACAGCTTTGAACCCGGCGATCACGTCACGCTCTGTGGCGTTGCAATTCCACACGACAAGAAGCTTAACGGCCACTCTGATGCGGACGTCGCGCTGCATGCCTTAACCGACGCATTGCTTGCAACGCGCGGTGCAGGTGATATCGGCACGCATTTCCCGCCTTCCGATCCGCAGTGGAAGGGTGCAGCATCGCACATTTTCGTTGAGCATGCGGTCAAGATCGTCCGTGAAGCAGGCGGCCGTATTGCCAATGCCGATGTCACGATTATCGCCGAAGAACCCAAGATCGGACCACACCGCCCCGCGATGACGGAAGCCATGGCAAATATGCTGGGCATTTCCCTCGACCGCATTTCCGTAAAAGCGACCACCAACGAGAAAATGGGCTTTGTTGGGCGTGGCGAAGGTATTGCTGCTATTGTGACGGCAACAGTGATCTATCCCGGTGAGGTTCCTGAATGACACTTGTTGCCGAAGCCCAGGCCATCGACGTTCTCAGTGCATGTCGCAAACACGGCATCATGATTACGACAGCAGAATCCTGCACAGGCGGGCTAATCGCGGCAGCACTCACCGATATTGCCGGTTCATCGGATGTAGTGGATCGCGGCTTTGTAACCTACTCCAATGAAGCCAAGAATGAGATGATCAGCGTCCCGATGGAACTGATCAACCAAGTGGGTGCGGTTTCAAAAGAAGTGGCAATAGCCATGGCAGAAGGCGCGCTCGCTCATTCACGCGCAGGCATCAGCATTGCCGTTACCGGTATTGCCGGCCCCGGCGGCGGATCGGCAGAAAAGCCGATCGGCCTTGTGCACATTGCCAGCGCGCGCAAAGGTTTTGCCACGCTGCACAAAGAATGCCGTTTTGGTGAAAAATCACGCGAAGATATTCGTCACGAGACAGTGCTTGCCGCACTGGCACTGGTTCTTGAAGCACTTAATTCCTAAGTCAGCTAGACCGCAATCAAATCGAAACGCGCTCTTAGAGCGCATCCCGAAAGGGATCAAACGGTTTTCGGACAAAGATGCGCGTTAAAACAAATATTTAGAGCGCTCAGATCGGCGCCCTAAAGACCATAAATGTGATCTGCGCGCTTCTCAAAAGCTTCCGAGAATTTGCGGAAAGCCAGATCGAACATCGACCCCATCAGAAGCCCAAGTGTTCTGCTTTTGAATTCATAATCGATGAAAAACTCGACATCGCATTCAGAACCATCGCCAACCGGTTTGAACGTCCAGCGATTATCGAGATAACGAAATGGACCATCGACATATTTCACGTCGATGACGTTCTCTTCCGGCTTCAAAAACACCTGACTGGTAAAAGTCTCACGGATCACTTTGTAACCCACGGTCATATCAGCGACTAAAAGTGTCTTGCCGTCTTTTTCCTTGCGTGACCGGATCGAAAGAGCTTCGCACATCGGCAGGAATTGCGGATATTTTTCAACATCCGCAACCAACGCAAACATGTGCTCTGCCTTGTGGTGAACCCGTCTGACATTCGTAAACTGCGGCATGCGATATTAAGCCTGTGCTGCGACCTGCGCTTCGCGTGCAGCCTTTAGCTTCGCAAAATCATCGCCAGCATGGTGCGATGAGCGTGTCAGCGGGCTGGACGCAACCAGCAGGAAGCCCTTGGTACGACCAATCGTCTCGAAAGACTTGAATTCATCCGGAGCCACAAAACGGATGACCGGATGGTGCTTACGGGTCGGCTGGAGATACTGGCCAATCGTCATGAAATCCACGTCCGCAGAACGAAGATCGTCCATCAGCTGCAGGATTTCGTTCCGCTCTTCGCCAAGACCAACCATGATGCCGGATTTGGTGAAGATCGTCGGATCGAGTTCCTTCACACGCTGCAACAGACGAATGGAGTGGAAATAGCGCGCGCCAGGACGAACCTTGAGATACCTCGAAGGCACTGTTTCCAGATTGTGATTGAACACATCGGGGCGTGCCTTAACAACGATCTCAAGCGCGCCTTCCTTACGCAGGAAGTCTGGAGTCAGAATTTCAATCGTCGTCTTTGGTGCAGCTTCGCGGATTGCGCGAATGACATCGGCGAAATGTTGTGCGCCACCATCGACCAGATCATCACGATCAACCGACGTGATAACAACGTGGGTCAGCCCCATCTGTTTGACGGCACGGCCCACATTTTCCGGTTCATTCGGATCAAGAGCTTTTGGAATACCGGTCGAAACATTACAGAACGCACACGCACGGGTGCAGATTTCACCCATGATCATGAAGGTCGCGTGCTTCTTTTCCCAGCACTCGCCAATGTTCGGGCAACCGGCTTCTTCGCAAACAGTGACAAGCTTGTTGGAACGGACTATCTCACGCGTTTCATTGTAACCGCGCGAAACGGGTGCCTTGACGCGGATCCAATCCGGCTTCTTCAGAACTTCATTGTCTGGACGGTGAGCCTTTTCAGGATGCCGCTGCCGTCTCTCGTTCACTGTATCGAGAACTGTAACCATGCTGTTTCCTGCCTATCTGGAACAAAATGCCTGCGGGCCTTGTGCTCCAACAATGGGTAGACCTCTGAATGTGGCTTGCCCTACCAATTTGATACACTGCTGCGCAATGCCCATAACTGCGGCTTACCGTCTCGCTGCAATTCCAATCGCTCTGAAAACCAGAGCCCATATCAGGCCGAATATAAGGCCGCCAAAGCCAAGTGCCAAGGTCAGTGTCCAG
Source organism: Brucella grignonensis (assembly GCF_002252505.1). GTDB lineage: Bacteria > Pseudomonadota > Alphaproteobacteria > Rhizobiales > Rhizobiaceae > Brucella > Brucella grignonensis. The sequence continues at coordinate 156,700 of NZ_NNRL01000153.1, forward strand.
ACACCGTACCAGCCGGCAATCGCCATTCCGTTGATCGATATGGTGTTTCCGCCGATCAAGCTAAAGCTTCCTGCGAGAAAACCCAGCGCAAGACCGCCTGCGGTACACCATTTGATCATGGGCCAGGCGGCACGCCGCCAAGGCCCTCCATTATCGATCAGCGGAATGTGCTTACTCCTGTTCACTCGCTTTACGCATTGTCCAACGCAAAACTGCTAAGCACTTTTGCTGGAAATGCTCCTATTACATGTTCAGCGCACGGCCATAGGCATCCAGTACGCTTTCCTTCATTGTCTCGGAAATTGTCGGATGCGGGAAGACCGAATGCATCAGCTCTTCTTCTGTAGTTTCAAGGTTCATCGCGACAACGAAGCCCTGAATAAGCTCCGTTACTTCCGCACCGACCAGATGGGCACCCAGCAGCTGCCCGGTCTTTTTGTCGAAAATGGTCTTAACCAGACCCTGATCTTCACCAAGTGCGATTGCCTTGCCGTTGGCGACAAATGGGAACCGTCCAACGCGAATATCACGTCCCAGCTCTTTCGCCTTGGCTTCAGTGAGGCCAACGGAAGCGACCTGCGGATTACAATAGGTGCAGCCCGGGATCATGTTGCGGTCAAGCGGATGAACATTCGGCAGACCGGCAATCTTCTCAACGCAGATAACCGCTTCATGCTCAGCTTTGTGAGCCAGCATTGGTGGACCCGCAACGTCGCCAATCGCGTAAATGCCATCAACATTGGTCTTGCAATAAGCATCGATGACAATGCAACCGCGATCTGTCTTGATGCCAAGTGCTTCAAGGCCGATATTCTCGATGTTGCCCTGAACACCAACGGCCGAGATCATGCGATCAACGGTCAGCGTCTGAACCTTGCCGTCTTTGGTTTCGATATGAGCGGTCACATTGTTCGCGCCCTTCTCGACCTTGGAAACCTTGGCATCCGTGATGATCTTGAGGCCACGCTTTTCAAGCTGCTTGCGCGCGAAAGTCGAGATTTCCGTGTCTTCAACCGGCATAATATTCGACATCAGTTCAACGACAGTCACGTCAACGCCCATGTCATTGTAGAACGAAGCGAATTCGATACCGATTGCACCAGACCCCATGACCAGCATGGTTTTCGGCAGTTCCTGCGGGACCATGGCTTCAAAATAAGTCCAGATCAGCTTGCCATCTGGCTCAATACCCGGAAGCGCACGCGGACGTGCACCAGTGGCAATGATGATGTTCTTAGCCTTATAAGTACCCTCACCCAGCGTGTTCTTCGGCAACGGTGCCTGTGGCAGCATCGGCGCCTTGGAAGTCTTGGAAACGACAATCTCCCCCGGCTTGGAAAGCTTTGCTTCACCCCAGATCACGTCGATCTTGTTCTTCTTCATGAGGAAGCCAACGCCGCCATTCATGCGCTCTGCAATACCACGCGAGCGGGAAACAACAGCCTTGATGTCGGCAGTGATAGAGCCTTCAAGCTTCAGGCCATAATTCTTGGCATGATCAGCAAGGTGCTTCACTTCTGCCGAACGCAGCAACGCCTTGGTTGGAATACAACCCCAGTTGGAGCAGATGCCAGCGAGATGTTCACGCTCTACAACAGCCGTCTTGAGTCCAAGCTGTGCTGCACGAATAGCCGCGACATAGCCTCCAGGACCCGATCCGATAACAATAACGTCGTAACTGTTGGACACGCTCATTCTCCTCGAGTGGTCTTTATGCCGGATCACCGGCATATCTTTCACTGTTCAAAAAGCCGATACTATCGGCCCAATAATTTACAGACCGAGCACTGCACGAACAACAGGCTCCAGCCCTTGTCCGATTGCCCGGGTATTTTCTCTATCGAGATGCACACCATCAAACGAAGTCGTCTTCGCGACAGTCGATGCATCAAAAAACGCGCATTTCATCTCATCGGCAAGCCCGGAAAGCAACGGACCCAACTTGGCAGTTTCAACAATGCCGCCCGCAAACATCGAAGCAAAAGCCGGATCAGCGCTCTCGCTGATATGTGGTGGCGCTACGATAAGAATTTCAGGGACGCTCGAGCCTTGACCATAAGGATGCGAACGAATGATCTGGATCAGTCTGCGCATACCGGAACAGCTTGAAAATGCTCCACCCACGACCTGCGGTTTCATATCATTGCTGCCTAGCAAGATAATAACCAGATCAAGCGGGGAATGCGTGCCGAGCAATGTTGGCAGAATACGAGCGCCATTGCGGTCTTCCGCAGCTGTATAATCATCAAAGGCAGTCGTTCGACCGCTCAGCCCTTCAGCAATCACATTTGCCTGTGAACCAAGTAAATTCTGCAGAACCGATGGCCAGCGATCTTCCAGTGGAAGGCGCGCACCATTGGGAGCCTGATAGCCCCAGGTCAATGAATCACCAAAGCATAAAATAGACTTCATACGTTACGACTCCGCGGCAAATAAACCTGATCAATAAACTGAAAAATAAAACTAAAAAAAGCAAACCCAAGCCACGCAAGCAACTTGGGCATCAGTATATCGTTCTTGACAGCAGAGAAACCGCCAAGGCTTTTCCCGATAGTAGAAGCGACGAAAAGCCTTGGCGTTAATGTCATATTACACCAGCATACCCATCGGGTTTTCGATGTGACGCTTGAAGGCCTGTGCAAGTTCAGCAGCCAAAGCGCCATCAACAGCACGGTGATCGGTGGAAAGGGTGACGGACATAACCGTCGCAACCTTGATTTCACCGTTCTTGACCACTGCGCGCTGTTCGCCCGCACCGATTGCGAAGATTGTCGCATGTGGTGGGTTGATGATTGCTGCAAAGTCCTTCACGCCGAACATGCCGAGGTTGGACACAGAGGTCGAACCACCCTGATATTCATCAGGCTTCAGCTTGCGATCACGCGCGCGCTTGGCGAGATCCTTCATCTCATTGGAGATGGCGGACAGCGTTTTGGATTCCGACTGACGCACGATTGGCGTAATCAGACCGCCCGGGATCGACACAGCAACACCGACATCCGCACGCTTGTGCTTGATCATGCCGCCTTCAGTCCAGGAGACATTGGCTTCTGGAATGTCACGCAGCGCAAGAGCAACAGCCTTGATTACCAGATCGTTGACAGAAAGCTTGTAGGCCGGAACCTCGCCCTTCTCTGTCTTGATCAGCGGTGCAGCGGCGTTGATCTGCGAACGCAGAGCCAGCAGCGCATCAAGTTCGCAATCAATCGTCAGATAGAAATGCGGAACAGTCTGCTTCGATTCCACCAGACGGCGGGCAATGGTCTTGCGCATACCGTCGTGAGGAACGATTTCGTATGTGCCTTCTTCAAAGAGCTTGAGGATGGCATCATCCGACTGAGGCTTTGGAGCAGATGCTGTTGCCTGCGGTGCAGCCGCAGACGAGGCTTTAGCCCCGCCCGATTTGATCGCAGCTTCAATGTCGCGCTGAACGACACGGCCATGAGGACCTGTGCCTTTTACAGCGGAAACATCGACGCCTGCGTCCTTAGCGATGCGACGGGCAAGCGGCGATGCAAAGACGCGTTCACCCTTGTTCTCAGCGCCTTTACTTGCAGCCGGAGCTGCCGCTGGGGCTTCAGCCTTTACAGGAGCCGGAGCTGCCGCAGGTGCCGCTTCCTTTTTGGGCTCTTCCTTAGGCGCTTCTGCCTTTGGTGCAGGAGCGGAATCGCCACCTTTCGCTGCTTCCGCAACATCCTCGCCGTCTTCGGCGAGAATTGCGATCAGCGCGTTGACCTTTACGCCTTCGGTTCCGGCAGGAACGACGAGCTTGGCAACGACACCTTCATCGACAGCTTCGACTTCCATCGTCGCCTTGTCGGTTTCGATCTCGGCGATCACATCGCCGGACGTAACCTTGTCGCCTTCTTTAACCAGCCACTTGGAAAGATTGCCTTCTTCCATGGTTGGTGAAAGCGCTGGCATGGTGATCTTAATCGGCATGTCCAGTACCTCCTCAGGCGGTGTAGGTCACGGCTTTCACCGCTTCTACCACTTCTGCAACAGTTGGCAGAGCCAACTTTTCAAGATTTGCCGCATATGGCATCGGTACGTCCTTGCCAGCGATCGTCAGGATCGGCGCATCGAGATAATCGAACGCCTGCTGCATGACGCGTGTGGCAATTTCAGTACCAACGGAAGACTGTGGGTAGCCTTCTTCAACGGTGACGAGACGACCGGTCTTCTTGACCGATTCTACAACCGTTGGAATATCCATTGGACGGATGGTGCGCAGATCGATGATTTCCACATCGATACCAAGACCGGCCAGCTCTTCTGCAGCCTTAACCGCATAGGTCATGCCGATACCGAACGAAACGATGGTAGCGTCCTTGCCCTGCTTATGAATGCGGGCCTTGCCGATTGGCAGAACGAAATCATCAAGCTTCGGCACATCAAAATGATGACCATAAAGAATTTCGTTTTCGAGGAAGACTACCGGATTTGGATCGCGGATCGCAGCCTTGAGCAGACCCTTCGCGTCAGCAGCCGTATAAGGCATGACGACCTTGAGGCCCGGAATCTGGCTGTACCATGCGGCATAGCACTGGGAGTGCTGAGCAGCAACGCGGGCAGCCGCACCCGAAGGGCCGCGGAACACCATTGGTGCACCCATCTGGCCACCGGACATATAGAGCGTCTTGGCTGCCGAATTGATGATCTGGTCAATCGCCTGCATGGCGAAGTTGAACGTCATAAACTCAACGACTGGCTTCAGGCCTGCCATTGCGGCACCAACGCCAACACCGGCAAAACCGTGTTCGGTGATCGGGGTATCGACAACGCGGCGTGGGCCGAATTCATCGAGAAGACCCTGCGTGATCTTGTAAGCGCCCTGATATTCGGCAACTTCTTCGCCCATGACGAAGACATTCTCGTCACGGCGCATTTCTTCGGCCATGGCATCGCGCAGCGCTTCACGCACAGTTGTCGAAACCATTTCCGTACCGGCTGGAATATCCGGATCAGCAGCAACTTCGACCTTAGGAGCAGCAGGCACGCTATCAGCTTTCTTTTCTTCAGCCTTTGGCGCTTCTTCCTTGGGTGCTTCTGCTTTTGCAGCAGGAGCGGAACCAATGTCAGAAGCGCTTTCGCCATCACCAAGCAGGACAGCAATTGGCGTATTGACCTTCACGCCTTCAGTTCCTTCTGCGATGAGAATTTTACCGACGGTGCCTTCATCAACGGCTTCAACTTCCATCGTCGCCTTATCGGTTTCGATTTCCGCGATCACGTCACCGGACGTAACCTTGTCGCCTTCTTTTTTAAGCCACTTGGACAATTTGCCCTCTTCCATCGTCGGAGAAAGAGCAGGCATGAGAATTTCTACGGGCATGACAACACCTTTCTCGAATTAGAGCAGAATATCCGTGTAGAGCTCGGAAGCATCCGGCTCTGGATCGTTTTGAGCGAAATCGGCGGAATCAGCGACGATATCGCGAACTTCCTTGTCGATTTCCTTCAGCTCTTCTTCAGTGGCCCAGCCCTTTTCGATCAGGCGCTGTTTTACCTGTTCGATAGGATCATGTTCGGAACGCATCTTCTGCACTTCGTCCTTCGAGCGATATTTCGCAGGATCGGACATCGAGTGACCGCGATAACGATAGGTTTCCATTTCAAGAATCAATGGACCCTTGCCGGAACGTGCCCAATCGACAGCAAACTCTGCTGCTGCGGCAACGGCGCGAACGTCCATACCGTCAACTTTGATACCGGGAACGTTGAACGAAACACCGCGCTTGGAGAAATCTGTTTCAGCGGAAGAACGCGAAACTGACGTACCCATTGCATAACGGTTGTTTTCAATCACGTAGATCACTGGAAGCTTCCACAGCGATGCCATGTTGAAGGCTTCATAGACCTGCCCCTGATTGGCAGCGCCGTCGCCGAAATAGGTCACGGAAACATTGTCATTACCGCGATACTTGTTCGCAAAGGCAAGGCCGGTTCCAAGCGGAACCTGGGCGCCAACAATACCGTGACCGCCGTAAAAGCCCTTTTCCTTTGAGAACATATGCATGGAGCCACCCTTGCCCTTGGAGTAGCCTCCACGGCGACCGGTCAACTCGGCCATGACGCCGCGCGCTTCCATACCAGTAGCAAGCATGTGACCGTGGTCACGATAGGAAGTGATGATCTGATCGCCTTCCTTCAACGCTGTCTGCATGCCAACAACAACGGCTTCCTGACCGATGTAAAGATGGCAGAAGCCGCCGATGAAGCCCATACCGTAAAGCTGACCGGCCTTTTCTTCGAAACGGCGGATCAACAACATCTCACGATAAGCGTCCAGTTCCTGCTTCTTGTCGAAGTTAGCAGGCGCAGGTGCCTTGGGGGTTGCAACAGAAGACGCCTGCATTTTGCCGGCAGGCGCCCTTTTAGCCCTCGGTGCCATATCTCGCTCCCTTAAGCATCCACCCCAAAAATCGGGATCGATTTTTGGAAGACATGATGCATCGATTCAAATTATCAGAGCGCCCCTTATGCACCCGAAGGGCAAGCGACGCTCTAAGATTGTTGTTCTATTGTGACGTTATACGGGCAATTTACAAGATACAATATGCACGCAGAGCATAGCTGCTATGCCGCCAAGCTCTTAAAAACATACCACAAAAAGACAATTAACTGGATTTGAGTTAATTCGACTTGTCTTCTCTCGAAATGATTATCGTCATTTCATCGGGATGAGAGAGATTAAGCGCTCTGCGCGCTTGCTCGTCAAGCATATCCTTTTCGATCGACCCGTCACGCAAGAGCGTAACGCGCTTCTCAAGTGCTGCCCTGTCGGCAGTCACTTTCTCAAGCTGCTGGGTAAGCAGGCTTTTCTGTTCTTCAAGCTGAATACGGGAATAAAGACCAAACTCGCCATGATAGGCGTGAAAACCAAAATAGCTCAGAAACGCAGCCGTCAAAATAGGCAGCACAAAACGGCCGCGGATCGATTTACGTTTCTGCTTGGTCCACATTTCGGCTTCCTTCCCGGATAGTCAGAGCGGCTTTGATTCTGAATTAAAGCGCACCCCAAAAAGTGGGAACCGATTTTCGGAACAGGATGCGCGATAATAAAGACAGTCAGAATGCCGATCTGTTAGAATCAGATCGAACGCGCTCTGACAGAGTCAATCCGATTTCCACCATGAAGCATTATTTTGCTTAACAGAGCTTTACCGCAGAGTGATGACAGAGCATTCAGAAGCAGTTTTTTTTGCAATCACACTCCCGTTGCCTGAATAGAAAATGGCGGCCGAAGCCGCCATATGACCAAGAAATCCTGTGCAAATCACACATCAACAATGATTGAAAAGCCACCCATGATCATGCGCTTGCCGTCAAATGGCATGGTGTCGCCCATTTCTTTCATGCGCGGATCACTCATCATTTTTTCGTTGGCAGCGTCGCGCGTGGCTTTGTCCGGGTATTCGAACCATGAGAAGACCACCTCTTCATCATCTTTTGCCTGCACTGCACGACGAAAATCGGTAACTTTACCATCAGGCACGTCATCACCCCAGGCTTCAACCATACGCGTCACGCCGAATTCCTTGAACAAGGCCGACGCCTTGGCGGCATGTTTCTGGTAAGTATCCTTGTTCGCCTTAGGCACTGCGACGACAAATCCTTCAATGTAAGCCATTTCTCTCTCCCATTTTGGCCCACCCATTCCTGATTAGATGCGTCTACCCTCGCTTGGCATTCCCCTGAAATAGGACACCAAATAAAACGGGCAACTGCACTTATATTGATATCAATGTAATTTGATTTGTCAAATTTGATTTAAAGCGAGAGAAAGACGACAATGGGAATAGCAGACCAATATCAGATATACGGTCGGCGTAACTAGTCTGAAATGGTTGCGAGAAAACTCAGCGCTGCGACATTACCAAATGCCACAAAGTCGGCTTCTGATCGTAGCCACTGCCCTGCCAGCTCTCCAGTGACACAGCATTCCATGCTGCATTGTCATTCCAGATGCGAGCGATCTCATCGGCGCTCATATAATTATAGTATCGTCCAAGCGTGTCATAACCTTCTCCCGGACCATCCTTAAAACTCGCCCAGAGCCAGCCACCCGCTTTGAGTGCGCGGTGCATACGCCGCACAATATCGGGTAGGTCCGCACGACTTGCATGAAGGAGCGACGCGGATGCGTAAATACCATCATAACGCTCAACCGCTTCAAGCTCATGAAATAACATCTGCCTGACAGGACGCTGCAATAGCGCCGAGGCTTCCGCAGCCAGTTCTCCTGAACCATCGGTCGGATCGACGTCAAAGCCTTGCTCGAGCATCGCTTTGGCATCCCGGCCGCTCCCTGTGCCAAGCTCAAGAATAAGCCCTGTGGGCCGCACGAATTTGAGAAAGCTCTCCAGTTTTGGATTAACGCTGGAGCGGGCTGCATAAGTAGCTGCGTTATTCGCATAAAAACCCAGCGCATCGTTCGGCATAGCTTTCCCTCTCCGTTTCCATCCTCAGAGACCAAGCAAATATGTCCGCCGAAGACACAAAGAAAAAGGCGCGCCGAAGCCCGCCTTTTCAATTCAGATATCAATTCGATCTTAGAGGAACTTCAGAGCACTGCGGCCTGCATAGCGAGCCTGCTTGCCAAGTTCTTCTTCAATGCGGATAAGCTGGTTGTACTTAGCCGTACGGTCGGAACGAGCCAGCGAACCGGTCTTGATCTGACCGCAGTTGGTTGCAACTGCGAGATCGGCAATGGTCGAATCTTCCGTTTCACCCGAACGATGCGACATGACAGCGGTATAACCAGCCTTGTGCGCGGTTTCGACGGCATCCAGCGTTTCGCTGAGCGAGCCAATCTGGTTAACCTTGACGAGGATCGAGTTGGCAACGCCCATCTTGATACCATCGCGCAAGCGAGCCGAGTTCGTCACGAACAGATCGTCACCAACCAGCTGGCACTTGTCGCCGATCAGGTCTGTCAGATACTTCCAGCCTTCCCAATCGTCTTCAGCCATGCCGTCTTCAATCGAAACGATTGGGTAATCAGCAGCAAGCTTTGCAAGATACTTGGCCTGAGCCTTTGGATCGCGGGTCTTGCGCTCACCTTCATAGACGTAGTTACCGTCCTTGAAGAATTCGGTAGCAGCGCAATCGAGACCGATTGCAATGTCTTCGCCTGGCTTGAAGCCAGCCTGTTCAATCGATTCCAGTACGAAATCGAGAGCAGCCTGTGCGCTCTTGAGGTTTGGAGCAAAGCCGCCTTCATCGCCGACATTGGTGTTGTGGCCAGCATCCTTGAGACGCTTCTTGAGCGTGTGGAATACTTCCGAACCATAACGGACAGCTTCGCGGATCGACGAAGCGCCAACTGGCAGAATCATGAATTCCTGGAAGTCGATTGGATTGTCGGCATGTGCGCCGCCATTGATGATGTTCATCATTGGAACTGGCAAAACATGCGCATTGACGCCGCCAACATAGCGGTAAAGCGGCAAGCCTGTTGCCTGTGCAGCAGCCTTGGCAACAGCAAGCGAAACGCCGAGAATTGCATTGGCGCCGAGATTGCCCTTGTTTGGCGAACCATCGAGATCGATCAATGTCTGGTCGATCAGAAGCTGGCTTTCAGCGTCGATACCAGCGATAGCGTCGAAAATCTTGCCATTAACTGCTTCAACGGCCTTTTCAACGCCCTTGCCGAGATAGCGGCTGCCGCCGTCACGAAGCTCAACGGCTTCATGTGCGCCAGTCGAGGCGCCTGATGGCACCGCAGCGCGGCCAAAAGAGCCGTCTTCCAGTACGACGTCTACTTCGACGGTCGGGTTACCGCGGCTGTCGAGAATTTCGCGACCAACGATGTCGATGATTGCAGTCATAGGGGCAAGTCCTTCCCTGTAGATAGCCCCGCTTTGTTACGAGGCACATTGAAGAAATCCGATGTGAGACTTCATTATAGAAATAAAAGGCGGAGGAAAATCCCCCGCCTGTGAATTCCCGATGAAATTTTAAATCGATTTAGCAATCCGGTCGAAAGCCATCAATTTTTCGAGAAGTGCAGACATTTTATCGATCTGCACCATGTTTGGTCCGTCAGACGGCGCATTGTCCGGGTCCTGATGCGTTTCAATGAAAACACCAGCAACACCAACTGCAACAGCCGCACTTGCAAGCGTTTCAACGAACTCGCGCTGACCGCCGGAAGAACCACCCTGCCCGCCGGGCTGCTGCACCGAATGGGTTGCGTCAAAAATCACAGGTGAGCCGAAGCCAGCCATGATCGGCAGCGAGCGCATGTCCGAAACAAGCGTATTGTAACCAAAGGATGCGCCGCGCTCGGTCGCCATCACATTTGGATTGCCATTCTCGGTGATTTTGGCAAGCACGTTCTTCATGTCCCACGGCGCCAGAAACTGACCTTTTTTGACATTGACCGCACGTCCTGTCTTTGCAGCAGCGACCAGAAGGTCAGTCTGGCGGCAAAGAAATGCCGGAATCTGCAGAACATCGACAACGTCAGCAACTTCAGCGCACTGCGCTTCGGTGTGAATATCGGTCAGAACAGGAAACCCGAATTCTTTCTTGAGATCGGTAAAAACCTCGAGCGCCTTTTCCAGACCAATGCCGCGCTGCGCGCTGAGCGAGGTGCGGTTCGCCTTGTCAAAGCTCGACTTGTAAACAAGTCCCATGCCAAGCTTATTGGTGATCTCAACCAGTCGGCCAGCCATTTCGAACGCGTGTTCACGGCTTTCCATCTGACAAGGCCCGGCGATCAGAGCCAGCGGTGCACTGTTGGAGAACGTAACATTGCCGATTTTAACGGCAGAATTTGCGGTCGTCATGACTTGGAACCTTCAAATACAAACAACGTCCCTTGGCCCGGAGCCGGAGTGACGCAAATACGGCTTTCGCTCTTTGTGAAAGCGATTCCGTTACGAACGAGAAGTTGCTCAACCGCATAAAGCGAAGCAACCGAGAAGACCAGACCTGCAAGACGTAAACCACGACCATGAAGGACCGGCGACCAGCCAAAACAGCGATCAAACTGTGTCGGCGTCATGACCGCTATATCGGAATTGTTAGCGGAAATTGCCAGTGAACCATCTTCCTCTTTGCGAGCGGGCGCATGAAAGACACCTTGAAGCAGGCTGCCGAAATCTTCCGGCTTCTCTTCACACAGCAATATCTCGCGCAAGCCTGTTACGCCATTTTCATGCGTGATCAGGTGCGAACGGTCAGTCTTGGGATAAGCCAAACGCTGACAGGTGAAGAAAAAAGCATCCGGCGCGCGCAAATCCGCTGCAAAAGCCAGACGAAAACTGCCTTTCTCACGTTTCCCTTCAGATGAGATGAAACTGCGCGAAAACTCGACCATGCGACCGCCGGAAATACCGCGGCACTTGAATTCCGCATGATCGGCACGCGAATCGTCGGTCTTGAAAGCTATTCCGGAAAAACCGTCGTCGCCGTTGCGAAAGCGGTAAGACAAATCACGCTGGATAAAGCTGTTGTTGCGCTGTGCGGCGGCTTCATAAAGCGGCGAGCGGTCCACAGCCAACATTTCGAGATAGGTATCATCTGCAAAGAAACTACAGACATTGGCGGTGCCGAACGGGTGTTGTGCGACCGGCGCCACTGTAAATCCCAGGTGGGAAAGTCTCTTGCGCGCCTCACTCAGTTGAGAAACTGGAAGCACCAGATGGTCAACTGAACGAGCTTTGCGCGCAAGATCATTTGTCATACATCAAACCAGTCTGCCCTGTTCCATCGCAGCCGCGATGAAGGAAGAGAATAGTGGGTGTGGCTCAAACGGACGCGACTTCAGTTCCGGATGGTACTGAACGCCGATGAACCAGGGATGGTCGGCATATTCAACCGTTTCCGGCAGAACGCCGTCAGGCGACATACCAGAGAATACCAAGCCGCTTTCTTCGAGACGGTCCTTATAATCAACGTTCACTTCATAACGGTGACGATGACGTTCGGAAATCTCGGTCGAACCATAGATCTCGGCAATACGCGTTCCAGCCTTGAGCGTGGAATCATATGCACCAAGACGCATCGTGCCGCCCAGATCACCGGACTTCGTGCGCTTTTCGAGCATATTGCCCTTGAGCCACTCAGTCATCAGACCGACAACAGGTTCCTTGGTCGGACCAAACTCGGTCGACGAAGCATTTTCGATACCGGCGAGATTACGCGCGGCTTCGAGACATGCCATCTGCATACCGAAACAGATACCGAAATAAGGGACCTTGTGTTCGCGTGCGAATTTGGCCGCAAGGATCTTGCCTTCTGCACCACGCTCACCAAAGCCGCCCGGCACCAGAATGCCGTGGACTTTCTCGAGATATGGCGACGGGTCTTCGCTTTCAAAGACTTCCGCTTCGATCCAGTCGAGATTGACCTTGACCTTGTTGGCAATGCCACCATGCTGCAGCGCTTCGATCAGCGACTTATAAGCATCCTTGAGCTCGGTATATTTGCCGACGACGGCAATGGTAACTTCGCCTTCCGGATTGTGCAGAAGATGGGAAATGCCTTCCCAGCGTTCCATACGTGGCTTAGGTGCCGGTTCGATACCGAATGCTGCAAGCACTTCGTTGTCGAGACCTTCTTTATGATAAGCAATCGGCACATCATAAATGGTCGAAACGTCGAGCGCCTGAATGACTGCGCTTTCACGCACATTACAGAAAAGCGACAGCTTGCGACGTTCAGAAGCCGGAATCTCGCGATCCGCACGCACCAGGAGAATATCCGGAGCAATACCGATCGAACGCAGTTCCTTGACCGAATGCTGTGTTGGCTTGGTCTTGAGTTCGCCTGCCGCAGGAATATACGGCATCAATGTAAGATGGATATAAACCGCGCTGTTGCGTGGAAGTTCATTGCCGAGCTGACGAATAGCTTCGAGGAACGGCATGGCTTCGATATCACCAACCGTACCGCCGATTTCGCACAGAACGAAATCATAATCGTCATTGCCTTCAAGGATGAAGTTTTTGATTTCATCCGTGACGTGTGGAATAACCTGAACCGTCGCACCGAGATAATCGCCGCGGCGTTCCTTTTCGATGATGTTGCGGTAAATGCGACCAGTCGTGATATTGTCCCGCTGATTTGCAGGACGACCGGTAAACCGCTCGTAATGGCCCAGATCAAGGTCTGTTTCAGCACCATCGTCAGTGACGAACACCTCACCATGCTGGTAAGGCGACATAGTGCCGGGGTCGACATTGAGATAAGGGTCGAGTTTACGGATACGCACGCGGTAACCACGTGCCTGAAGGAGTGCAGCTAGAGCTGCTGCGGCAATGCCTTTTCCAAGGGAAGAAACCACGCCGCCTGTGATGAATACATATCGCGCCATGGGCTTACGTCGTTAGACCCTTCTTGCTGATTCCGCCACTAAAAAAAGTGCGACCAGCGTTTTTTCCATCAAAATCACACCCGATCAGCCTCCCATATGGGAAAACCGGATGCTTCCATCAAGTTCAGTCCTGCTCGCATCATGTAGCATTATTTGTTACATGCGCACGAAAAAAGGCCGGGAAAATCCCGGCCTTTCGGGTATTTCTACAAAAATCAGAGAACGACGACTTTTGCGCCCATGCCAACGCGGTCGTAAAGATCCAGGATGTCGTCATTGGTCATACGGAAGCAACCGTTGGAGGCCGGGCTACCGATCGTCCATGGCTGAGTGGTACCGTGAATACGGATATACGTATCCTTATTACCCTGGAACAGATACATGGCGCGCGAACCAAGCGGATTGCCCGGACCGCCATCCATGCCGTTCTTGTAGCGACCATACTGAGCAGGATTGCGTTCGATCATTTCCTTGGTCGGAATCCAGCGTGGCCATTCGCGCTTTGCGCTCACGGTTGCAGTTCCCTTGAACTCAAGACCAACTTTACCAACCGCAATGCCGTAACGGCGGGCTGTTGTCGAGCTTTCAACGAGATAAAGGAAATATTTGGCCGGATCGATGACAATCGTCCCTGCTTCGTAGCCAGTGAAGGCAACAGACTGCGCCTGATAGCGCGGGTCGATGTTGTAGCGGTTAAGGCTGACCTTCTTCGCAGCGCCTGCTTTTGAAGCACTCTTCTTTTTCTTCTTGGCAGGCTTTTCCTTGGCATCATTAGCCATAGCGACCTGCTGAGCACCCGTTGCCGCAGCAGTAAGCTCGGCTTCAGCACCAGCAGCAAAACTTGGGCCCGTAAGTCCAATGCAAAGGCTTGCAATGCCAGCCATCAAAATAAAGCGTGAAGACATGATCTATTCCCGAAAACCCAAGCAGTGCGGAGAACACCTGTCGCAGTATCGCGTTCAGGCTTTCGCTCTGCATACTGTAAACAGTCGCACTACTCAATTATCCACATGGCTATTCCTCACGATTCGGGAGGGCCTATTGCCAGTGTGCAACACTTTGCGAACTCATGTTTACAAAAAGAAAACCGGCTCTTTCGAACCGGCTTTCAAATTTTCTGCAATTACAAAGCTCTTACTGTGAGCTTGGAACCTGCGGAACCTGTGGCTGCGTTGGTGCAGTTGCCGGAGCCGAACCAGAAGCAGGCGTCTCCGTCTCATTGGTACGCGAAGATTCGCCGCCCAGCTGATTAAGAATGCCACCACCGGTTCCAGTTCCGCCAGCAGGAGGATTCTGTGTGCTACCTGCTGCCGGGATACGGTTCAAAATGTCCGTTGGCTTTTCGCCGTAACGGGCCATGATGCCCAGAGCGAGCGACGTGACGAAAAAGCCAATCGCGAGAATAGCTGTCGTGCGGGTCAGCGCATTCGCTGCACCGCGTGCCGTCATGAAGCCCGAACCACCGCCGATACCAAGGCCGCCGCCTTCGGAACGCTGGATGAGCACAACGCCAACAAGCGCCAGAACGATCAACAAATGAATGACAATGACTATGGTCTGCATAGGTTACGGTCTTTATATCTCTGGACTAATGCGTAACCGGGAGAAACCATAAAATTTCCGCCCCGGACAGCGATGATACAAATAGATAGAGCGGCTCTTTACACGCTATTGTGCGATAATCCAAGCCCTGCATCCGATATAGAGCATTTCCAGCAAAAATGCGAAGCGGCTTTGCGTCGGATAATGCGAAAAAACAAAGAGATAGAGCATTTCCAATGATTCAAGAAAAACAGGAAATGCCCTAGATTTAAAGGACGCAGACACTCATCACAGATTGCGATAGGTTTCGCATATGGCGAGGAAGTCCGTTGCTTTCAAGCTGGCTCCGCCCACCAATGCGCCATCGACATCCGGCACGCTCAGCAATTCAATGGAATTGGCCGGCTTGACCGAACCGCCATAGAGAAGGCGCAAATGCGCGCCACTGGCACCGAAGCGCTCGGTCAGCTTCTCACGCATGAAAGCATGAGCAGCACGAACGTCTTGCACGGTTGGCGTCAAGCCTGTGCCAATAGCCCAAACGGGTTCATAGGCAACAATGGTATTTTCGGCTTTCACACCTTCAGGAAGTGAAGCGGCAAGCTGATCGCCGATCACATCAAGTGTGCGATCTGCCTTGCGCTCATCAGCCGTTTCGCCAACGCAGACAATCGCGACAAGACCTGCGGCCCATGCCGCTTCGGTTTTGCTGCGAACCAGATCGTTGTCTTCGCGGTGATCTGTGCGGCGCTCGGAGTGACCAAGAATGACATGGCTTGCACCCGCTTCTTTAAGCATCGGCGCTGAAACATCACCTGTATGCGCGCCTGAAACTTTCGGATGGCAATCCTGACCACCCAGCGCAACGGTTCCACCTTCGAGCGTTTCAGCCGCACGCGACAGCAAAGTTGCCGGAACGCAGATGACAGCATCCAGCTTGCGACCCAAATCGGAACTCAGGCCCGCAGTAATCGCGCGCAGTTCCGTTAGGGATTCTCCCGTACCATTCATTTTCCAGTTGCCAGCAACCAGCGGACGGATTCCCGGAGTCATATCATTCTCCTCGCCTTGAACGACGCCAACCGCCTGATAACGTGCATGCAGCGCCAAATTTTGCCACTGACTAAGCGTATTCGTCACGCAATGCAACGTTCTTGGTGGTCTATACTCAATGAGAACTTGCATCGGGGCCTAGCTTAAGGTTATCCCCTCACACGGCTTATCTTTATCGAAAGCCGGGCTATGTTTTGTTCTTAAAGGGTTTCCAATGCTCGACAGTATGCGTGATGCCGCCAGATCCTGGGTTGCTAAGCTTCTTCTCGGCCTCCTTGTTCTGAGTTTTGCGGTCTGGGGTATCGCAGATGCATTCCGGGGCGACATGTCTGGCAATGCAGCGCTCAGCGCCGGCAATTCGGAAGTGAGCGCAACAGATTATCGCTTTGCCTATGAGCAACAGCTGATGCGTCTGTCGCAGCAATTCCGTCAGCGACTGACCCGTGAACAGGCTCAACAGCTCGGCGTTGAAAATCAGGTTCTCGCGCAGCTCGCAGCGGGCGTCGTTCTGGACGAACAGGCCCGTAACATGCAGCTTGGTCTTTCCAAGGACGGCATCGCGCGTCTCACTGGTGAAGACCCATCATTCCGGGATGCGAGCGGCAATTTCAGCCGCGCGCAGTTTGATGCAGTTCTGCGCCAATCAAACATTCGTGCACAGGATTATCTCGACAACCGCGCGAAAGTCGCCCGTCGTCAGCAGATCGTCGAAGCAGCAACCGACGGCATGAAAATGCCAAATACAATGCTGAAAGCGCTGGCTCTTTATCAGGGTGAAAGCCGCAGCGCGGATTACGTCACCATTCCGGCTGAAAAAGCCGACACTGTTCCAGCTCCTTCTGATGATGCTCTCAAGGTTTATTTTGATGAGCACAAGGACGAGTATAAGGCACCGGAATACCGCAAAATCACCTATGTGAAGCTTGAGCCATCGGATATTGCCGATCCGGCCGCTGTCACGCAGGATGAAATTAAAGAATATTACGAAAAGAACAAAAGCCGCTTCAGCACTACTGAAACGCGCACCATCGAACAGCTGAACTTTGCGGACGAAGCAGCCGCTCAGGCCGCTCAGCAGAAAATGGCAGCCGGTACGAGCTTTGTTGATATTGGCAAGGAACAGGGCAAGAGTGAAGCGGATCTGGTTTTGGGAACCTTCGAGAAGTCTGCGCTTCCAGATGCGACTATCGCTGAAGCAGCATTTGCGCTCAACGAAGGCGGTGTAAGTGACGTGGTGAAGGGTGCATTCGGCCCGGTTATTCTCCGTGTCACGAAGGTAAATGCAGCAAATGTTAAAGCGCAGTCGGAAGTTGAAGCCGAAATTCGCGATACGGTTGCAACCAATATTGCAATCACCAGCATCAATGGCCTTCACGACTCATACGAACAGCAGCGTTCGGATGGTGCCAGCATGGCTGACGTCGCCAAGAGCCTGAGCCTCAAGGCTATCACTGTCGATGCAGTTGACGCTGAGGGCAACGATCCGGCTGGTAAAGCCGTTGAGCTGCCTAACTCGGAAGCGCTTCTCTCGGCTGCATTCCAAGCTGAGCAGGGTTTCGACAACGATGCGCTTACGCTGGGTAACACAGGTTATCTTTGGTACCAGATCGATGGCACCACCCCTGCCCGCGACCGCACGCTTGATGAAGTCAAGGACAAGGTCGTTGCCGCATGGAAGGGTGAAGAAGCCGTGAAGCGTCTGAACCAGCGTATGGAAGATTTGAAGAAGCGCCTCGACGGTGGCGAAACGCTTGATGCGATTGCTACAGCAGCGGGTGTCGAAAAGCAGACCAAACGCGGTATCACCCGCAATACAAACGATGCCGATTTCAACTCTGCCGCGACCGCACAGGTTTTCCGTGGACCGAACGAACACACAGGTACGGCTGCCGCTGCGTCTGATGATGCTCAGATCCTGTTCAAGGTTATCGAAGTCACAGAACCAACCGCGGCAGGTCCGGAAGCAATTCCTGAACAGCAGCAGACTTATCTATCGACGACGCTTTCGGATGACGTTCTGGAACAGCTGGTAGGTGAGTTGCAGAAACAGTATCCGGTGCGGATCAATCAGACGGTCATCAACAACGCATTGGCATTCTGACCCGCGACAGATCCTAGACAGGTATAAGATAATGGCTGACTTAAAACCCTATATCGCCAAGGCTGCCTCCGGCAATCCATTGTCGTTCGAGGATTCCAAAGCAGCCTTCGACATCATGATGTCTGGACAGGCAACGCCTTCGCAGGTTGGCGGCTTCCTGATGGCTCTGCGGGTACGCGGTGAAACAGTGCCGGAAATTGCCGGCGCTGTTGCATCCATGCGTTCGCGTATGCTGCCAGTTTCAGCGCCTGTCGATGCGGTCGACATTGTGGGCACTGGCGGCGATCAGTCCGGCTCCTACAATGTATCAAGTTGTTCGGCTTTCGTCGTTGCAGGTGCAGGCGTGCCTGTTGCCAAGCACGGCAATCGCGCCCTCTCCTCGCGTTCAGGTGCTGCCGACGCGCTCGCAGCCCTTGGTGTCAACATTGAAGCCGATGCCGACACGATTGGACGCAGCATCAACGAAGCCGGTCTTGGCTTTATGTTTGCACCGACTCACCATTCGGCGATGCGTCATGTCGGCCCATCGCGTGTCGAACTTGGCACCCGCACGATTTTCAACCTGCTTGGGCCATTGTCAAACCCGGCAAGTGTCAAGCGTCAGCTGGTTGGCGTGTTCTCGGCTGAATGGGTAGAGCCTCTGGCGCAGGTTCTCAAAGAACTCGGTTCTGAAGCCGCATGGGTTGTCTATGGTGATGGTCTCGATGAGATGACCACAGCTGGCACCACGAAAATCGCAGCGCTTGAAAACGGTACGATTCGCACATTCGAGATTGAGCCTGAAGATGTCGGCTTGCGCCGTGTCGATATGTCGGAACTTAAAGGTGGCGAAGCCGAAGTAAACGCCAAGGCTCTGCTCGGCGTTCTCGAAGGAGATCAAAACGCCTATCGCGATATCGTTTTGTTGAATTCTGCCGCGGCACTCGTCATTTCCGGTAAGGCAAAGGATTTGAAGGACGGCATTGCTATCGCGGCACAATCTATCGACAGCGGTTCAGCACTTGCAGTCCTGCAAAAAGTTATCGCCGTATCCAACGATAAGCCGCTCTGACGGAAAGGATTAAACCATGTCCACCGACATTCTGCGGAAAATCGAAGCCTATAAGCGCGAAGAGATCGCTGCTGCCCAGGCTCGCCTTCCACTGGAAGAAGTAAAGGCACAGGCCAAGGATCAGCCTGCGACGCGCGGTTTCCTCAAAGCACTGGAAGCCAAGCGCGCTGCCAACAAGTTTGCGCTTATCGCCGAGATTAAAAAGGCAAGTCCATCGAAGGGCCTCATTCGCCCGGATTTCGATCCACCCGCATTGGCCAAGGCCTATGAAGATGGCGGTGCCGCCTGCCTTTCCGTACTGACCGATACGCCATCTTTTCAGGGTGCACCAGAGTTCCTGACAGCTGCACGCAATGCATGCTCATTGCCCGCGCTACGCAAGGATTTCCTGTTCGATACCTATCAGGTCTATGAAGCGCGCAGTTGGGGTGCAGACTGCATTCTTATCATTCTTGCAAGTGTTGATGACGATCTCGCCAAGGCGCTTGAAGAAACCGCTTTCGAGCTCGGCATGGATGCATTGATTGAAGTCCATGATGAAGAGGAAACGGAACGCGCACTCAAGCTTTCGTCGCGTCTCGTCGGCGTCAACAATCGCAACCTGCGCACATTTGAAGTCGACCTTGCGGTTTCCGAACGGCTCGCAAAGATGGTGCCTTCGGATCGTCTGCTGGTTGGCGAAAGCGGCATCTTCACCCATGATGATTGCCTGCGTCTCGAAAAGTCGAATATCGGCACATTCCTCATCGGCGAAAGCCTGATGCGCAAGGAAGACGTTGCGTCCGCAACCCGCGAACTTCTGACCGGCAAGGCCTGAGATATGGCAGCCAAGCTCACCCATATCGACCAGACCGGCGCTGCCCACATGGTCGATGTCGGCGACAAGGCTGAAACCGAGCGTCAGGCCACGGCTGAAGGTGCTGTCAGGATGAAGCCAGAAACGCTGGCGCTCATTCTGGAAGGCAATGCAGCCAAGGGTGACGTTATCGGTGCCGCGCGCCTCGCTGGCATCATGGCTGCAAAGAAAACGGCTGATCTTATCCCGCTTTGCCACCCGCTGATGCTGACCAAAGTGTCGGTTGATATTGAGCCTGATCAGACACTTCCCGGTTTGCGTGTTCGTGCCACGGCAAAGCTTAAAGGCCGTACCGGTGTGGAAATGGAAGCGCTGACTGCCGTTTCCGTCACCTGTCTTACAATTTATGACATGGCTAAGGCCGTCGATCGCCATATGGAGATCACCGACATCCGCGTTTCGGCAAAAAGTGGCGGCAAGTCAGGCGACTGGAAAGCCTAATCTTTCAGACGAGAGGAAACCATATGTCCCTTCTCCCGGTCGATGAAGCACTTGCCCGCATCCTGAGCACCGCTGAGCCACATGGTTTTGAGCAGGTTGCACTTGCTTCCGCAGGCGGTCGTGTTGTTGCCAAGCAGGTCACAGCAAAACTGCGCCAGCCACCATTCGATTGTTCCGCCATGGACGGTTATGCGCTCATTGCGCCTCAGAACATCGAATATCCCATTGAGCTTACAGTGACCGGCGAATCGGCAGCGGGTAAGCGATTTGATGGACAACTCAATGAGGGTGAAGCTATCCGCATCTTCACCGGCGCACCCATGCCGGTCGGCGCTGACTGCATCGTCATTCAGGAAGACACCGAACGTTCTGGTGACAAACTGACGGTCCAACATGGGCTTGATAAAGGCCGTCACATCCGCCGCGCGGGTCTCGACTTTGCACCCGGCGACACCGTTCTTCCAGTTGGGCGGGAACTCGACGCCCCGGCACTATCTCTTGCCGCTGCCAGCGGCAATGCAACGATTTCCGTTTTCAAGCAGCCCCGAATTGCCATTCTCGCCACTGGCGATGAACTCGTCCCGCCCGGAGCACTCCCCGGTCCCGATCAGATTGTGGCCTCCAACAGTGTGGGAATAGCAGAGATCGTGCGCCGCGCAGGTGGCAAGCCCGAAGATATGGGCATTATCGTTGACGATCCGGCGAAGATCGAATCAGCGATAAGCCGGGTGCTCGACGATGACGTCGATATTCTCGTTACTATCGGCGGCGCGTCCGTTGGTGATCGTGATTACGTGCATGGCGCGTTGAAAAACTGCGGTGTCGACCTCGATTTCTGGAAAATCGCCATGCGTCCCGGCAAACCGCTGATGTATGGCCGTAAGAGCGTTTCAGGCAAAACTGTCCACATCATCGGTCTGCCGGGGAACCCGGTTTCCAGCCTCGTTTGCAGTCTCGTATTTTTACGTCCGTTGGTAGCCAAGCTATCCGGCACGGATCTGACCGCAGATATTCGTCCCGCAAAGCTTGGTCAGGCAATGAATGCGAATGATCACCGGCGCGATTTTGTTCGGGCAACAGTCGAGCAGGATTCTGATGGAACATTGATAGCAACACCTTTTCCCATCCAGGATTCGTCGATGCTTTCGGCTCTCGTTGGTTCCAACGCGCTGCTGATCAGAGAGGAGAATGTGCCCGCCGCAGCGGCTGGTGACGCCTGCACAATATTGATGCTGTAACGAACACATCCGATTCCACCACGCCGTTAATCATTTTAAAACCATTGCAGAACAAGACTGGAACATATAGTGTTCGTTCTGGTTTTGTTTTTATTTGATTCTGGTCCGGAGGGTGTAGCGCATGTTGACCCGTAAACAGCACGAGCTTCTGCTGTTCATTCATGAACGTCTAAAAGAGACGGGCATTCCTCCGTCTTTCGACGAGATGAAAGAGGCTCTCGATTTAGCCTCGAAATCGGGCATTCATCGGCTCATCACAGCGCTGGAGGAACGCGGTTTTATCCGCAGGCTTCCAAATCGCGCGCGTGCACTGGAAGTGCTCCGTTTGCCGGATTCCATTGCTCCCGGGCTGAACTCGCAAAAGAAATTTGCACCAAGTGTTATCGAAGGCAGTCTCGGCAAGGCGCCCCCTGCCCCCACACCAATGCGCCCTGCTCCAACAACTGCGAATGACGACGTATTGACCACAGTGTCTATCCCTGTGATGGGGCGTATCGCTGCTGGTGTACCGATCTCGGCAATCCAGAATCAAACCCATTCGCTCAGTTTGCCGCCAGAAATGATTGGTGCAGGCGAACATTACGCGCTTGAGGTCAAAGGCGACTCGATGATCGAAGCCGGAATTTTCGATGGCGACACCGTCATCATCAAACGCGGCGACACAGCCAATCCGGGCGAAATCATCGTTGCTCTGGTGGATGACGAAGAAGCGACGCTGAAACGTTTCCGCCGCAAAGGCGCTTCAATTGCGCTCGAAGCTGCAAACCCTGCCTATGAGACGCGGATATTCGGTCCTGACCGTGTTCGTGTTCAGGGCAAACTGATCGGTTTGATCCGGCGCTATTAGATCGCATCCCGAAAAGTGTGAAACGGTTTTCGGACAAAGATGCACGTTAAAACAAATATTTAGAGCGCCGATCTGATCCAATCAGATCGAAACGCGCTCTAAATCATTGGGGAAGATCAGAGCCGGGTGCGTTTTCTGCTCCGGCTTTCTTCCGATACTCACGGTCAGGCAGACCGCGTGCTGCTCGCGAATACAGGCGGTAGAGGTGCCAGGGTCGTGTCGGCGCATCGATAGAAAAGTTCAGTTTGTCCGCGTAATCGCCAATATTGCGAGGCATTGCAGGTGCGAAGCGATAAGTCTCGTGCTCGCTGACCGGCTCTCGTTCCGGAAACTTTGTCTGAGCCAATTTTTCTGCGTTTAGTTTTTGCCCTAATCTTATTTCAAGAGTTCCTTTTAGGGCCAGTTCCTGCCTGTCAACGACGAGCGAGCCTGACCGCTCACAGCTTAGTTTTTTTCCGGCAATAGCAAGAACAACAATATCGCCTACATTACAGGCAATCTCGAGCATATCTTCCCGCGCAGTATAGGCCAGCATTCGACCATCCCTGAGAGGAATGGTACAAAGCCCATCTTCGCAGAGAAAGGCGCGCTCATCAGTAACAACCGATTGTTTCTTCATTATGTGCGGGGGAACAAAGGCTTCAACCAGATAGGCTGTCTGCCAATTCTGCGCTGTGAATTGTGGTGGCCTGTTGCGGTTAATCGCGAAATTCCCATCCGATAATCGCACCGCCACAAACTTTGCATCTTCGCTGATAAGAATATCAGGCATCGGCGTTCGTATGAAAACGATCAGACCCAACACAACAAATGGAAGCGCCAGTAACCGCAGTCGCGTTGTGAACGTAACCGCAATTACGAGTGCTATCGTCCAGAAGATGAGCGTCGTGACCGGCATGATTCCGGGATTACCGTCAGGTGAAAGGTTGGCAACAAACTCCGCAATATGTCGCACGAGCAAAACGCCAAATCCCATGACCTGCAATGGCAGCCAATCAAGTTGCAGCGGCATCAACAACAGACTCAAAACTGCGAATGGCATCACCAGTATCGAAATAACAGGCAAGGCCAGCACATTACCGACAAGGCCCAAAGGGGCTGTATTATTAAAATGGTAAGCCGCAAAAATCCCGCTGGCCACGCCTGCTACAATGGACGTCGCAGCCGTGGCTATTGCTGGAGCGAAAAGTTTTGACAAATGTCCTTGCGCCGATAGCCGACGGTTTTCCATTCCAGACAATTTGCGGGCTTTCCGGTCACTCCACCAGGCGAAAGCCGCGATCAGCCCCGCTGTTGCCGAGAACGACATCTGAAAGCTCGGGCCCAATATCTCATGGGGCGAGAGGGCGATCATCGCAATTGCGGAAATCGCCAGATTGCGCATGCTGATCGCCGCTCGGTCTGCCAGAAGCGCAAAGAGCATAACTGCAATCATCACATAGCTACGCTGTGCCGCCACATCGGCCCCAGACATAGCAAGATAGAATGTACAACTGAGCAACGACAGAAAAGCTGCATATTTCTTTACCGAATATCGCGCACTAAATGCCGGAAACAGGGCGAACAACGACCGCAACGACATCATGACCACCCCGGCCGCCAACACCATATGCAGGCCTGAAATCGACAGGATATGCGCGAGCCCGGCTTTGCGCAGATGTTCATTGGTTTCTTCGCTGATCCCTGCTCGCTCGCCCGCGATCAGCGCTGCCGCAACACTGCCGTCTTCACCGGACAGCACCTCTGCAATCCTCTCGGAAACATGCACGCGCAACTGAGCAATAGAGCCTGCAATTTTTGCAGCTATGTCGCTTGGCCCGGGCACATCTACAATCTTCGGCGTCCCCAGAAAAAAGCCATTTGCGCCGATACCACCGAAATAAGCATGAAAACCAAAATCGTAGTTTCCCGGTCGTACCGGGCCTGACGCCACGCGCAGACGTGCAAAGCCGTTCAACCCACTCCCGATTGTCGTTTGGGCCGGGATATCACGCGCCGTAATCCGGATGCGTTGCGGTGCAAAACGAAGCCTGGGTCTCTGCGTTTCAAGAAGATCAAGCGTGACGCGCCAGCTACCATTGTCCCGATACTCGAGAGCAACAACCCGACCCGTGACCCGGGTTGCCACTTCAGAGCCGAGCATCCGGGTTCCACGTCGCTCCGTTTCAATCTTTCCGGCAACCATTCCGAGCTGGAGTGCTATCATGAGCGTCAATAGCTGTGACAGCAAGAAATGCCCGCGAGACAGAAGACGAACAAGGACAGACACAGTGAGAACCGAAGCAAGTGGCAACCAGGCAGGCTCGAACGACACCGTGAAATAGATAATCGCCCCGATACCCATGAAGATAGGAAACAGCAGGAAAAACATTCCTCTGCCGATTTCCCGCGTCATCGCTGCGGCAAAACTCTGCCGGACAACGAAAGCCAGTTCCTTCAACCGCTCGGCTGGTGTTCGTTGCCTTTTGGGCAGTACTGGCGGTGGGTCTTCAGTTGGTTTATAAGGCAGCCATTGTTCGGGTAATAAGGAACGTGCAAGACCGCCGGGCATGTCTTTGACAAACGCCCGTTCATTGATCTCCTGCGTTTCCCTTGTGCCCGTCATGCCCCCGCCTGACTGCAAAAGTGTCCCCCGCTAATCTAAAGAAGAATACCGGATTAGCGCGAAAGAAACTTCAAGCCCTTGCGCGCTGTGCTGCCTATGGTACATGAACGCCAGCCAAAATCGAGAGGGTTCCCGCATCGAGAATCCTCACCGCCTGTAGTCTGAGAACGAACGGGCGCTACATATTCAAAATTCCGCCTCGCACTGCGCATCCGCTGCAACCCAACGAGGCCTGTTATAGTGGAGCTGTCATGTCGAAACCGGTCGTAACCCGTTTTGCCCCTTCGCCCACGGGTTTCCTACATATTGGCGGAGCCCGGACCGCCCTGTTCAATTGGCTTTATGCCAAGCATAGCGGCGGCAAGATGCTGCTGCGCATCGAAGATACAGACCGCGAGCGCTCCACGGATGCGGCAACGGCGGCTATTCTCGATGGTCTGACATGGCTTGGTCTTGATTGGGACGGCGATGCCATCTCCCAGTTCGAACGCGCACCACGCCATCGCGAAGTAGCAGAAGAGCTGGTCGCCAAGGGCAAAGCTTATTATTGCTATGCTACGCCAGCCGAACTCGAAGAGATGCGCGAAAAGGCTCGTGCCGAAGGCCGCCCACCACGTTATGACGGCCGCTGGCGGGACCGTGCCCCGTCCGAAGCACCCGAAGGTGTAAAGCCTGTTATCCGAATCAAGGCGCCGCGGGAAGGCGAAACCCTTGTTCGCGATGCTGTTCAGGGTGATGTTCGCTTCCCGAACAAAGATCTGGATGATTTCATCATCCTTCGCTCCGACGGTACGCCAACCTATATGCACGCCGTCGTCGTGGACGATCATGATATGGGCGTCACCCACATTATCCGTGGTGATGATCATCTGACCAACGCCGCGCGTCAGACCGTGATTTACGATGCGATGGGCTGGGACGTCCCCCAGATGTCGCATATTCCACTCATTCACGGTGCGGATGGTGCGAAGCTCTCCAAGCGCCACGGCGCACTTGGCGTCGATGCCTATCGCGCGATGGGTTATCTGCCGGAAGCTCTGCGCAACTATCTGGTTCGTCTTGGCTGGAGCCATGGCGACGACGAAATCATGTCGACCGAACAGATGATCGAGTGGTTTGACGTCAGGGATATCAACAAGGGTGCTGCACGTTTTGACTTCCAGAAGCTGGAAGCCATCAACGGTCTTTATATGCGCAGTAGCGACGATAAGGCACTGTTCGATGCTCTGATCGCCGTATTGCCGGAAATCGAAGGCGGCAAAGAACTGGAAGCCTCTCTCGACGACAAGGGGCGCGCTCAGCTTCTCACCGCAATGCCGGGCCTTAAAGATCGTGCGAAGACGCTCGTTGAACTCGCAGACGGTGCTAAGTTCATCTTCGCGAAGCGCCCGCTTGCATTCGATGAAAAGGCAGCATCACTGCTCAATGACGAAGGTCGTGCGGTGCTGAAGGCAGCCCTTCCACATCTGGAATCAGTCAGCGAATGGACTGTGGAAGCGCTTGATGCCGCGGTTCGCGCCCATGCAGAAGCCACAGGCTTGAAGCTTGGGAAGGTAGCACAACCATTGCGCGCCGCTCTTACAGGTCGCGCTACATCTCCGGGTGTATTCGACGTACTGTTTGTGCTCGGGCGTGAAGAGTCCCTTGCACGCATAAAAGATCAAATCGTTTGAACTGTTAGCATTCACGCTGACGTGACAAAACGGGCTTAATTAGTCCAAATTACGCATTGCATCGCAAAATCATTGGGATAGTTTGGCGGGCGAAATCGTTTGGATAATGCGTTGAAAATCCGTTCTTCTACGGGGACGGGCAACACATAAAAACAATGCGGTTTCCCGCATAGGCGGGGAACACATAGATGTTACAAGAGACAAGTTATAACGACGATTAAAATTCAGCCGCCACACGGGCGGCAAAGTGGACACGAAAGGAAACACGATGTCAGATAAGACAGCAAGCTTTACCCTCGACGGCAAAACGTTCGACCTGCCTGTACGACAAGGCACTGTCGGGCCGGACGTTGTCGATATCGGTCCACTTTACAAGAATGCGAACGCCTTCACTTACGACCCTGGCTTCACTTCGACTGCTTCATGCGAATCCAAGATCACCTACATCGATGGCGACGAAGGTGTTCTGCTCTATCGTGGCTATCCAATTGATCAGCTTGCTGAACACGGTGACTTCCTCGAAACCTGCTACCTGCTGCTTTACGGCGAACTGCCAACAGCAACTCAGAAGGCTGATTTCGACTATCGCGTGACCCGTCACACGATGATCCATGAGCAGATGACGAAGTTCTTCACCGGCTTCCGTCGCGATGCGCATCCGATGGCCGTGATCGTAGGCTGCGTAGGCGCAATGTCCGCCTTCTACCACGACTCGACCGATATCACCGATCCGCATCAGCGCATGGTCGCCTCGATCCGCCTGATCGCCAAGGTACCAACGCTCGCAGCAATGGCCTATAAGTATCATATCGGCCAGCCATTCATGTATCCGAAGAACGATCTCGATTTCGCGTCGAACTTCCTGCACATGTGCTTCGCTGTTCCGTGTGAAGAGTACAAGGTTAATCCAGTTCTGGCACGTGCCATGGATCGTATCTTCATCCTGCACGCAGACCACGAACAAAACGCTTCGACTTCGACCGTACGTCTGGCCGGTTCGTCGGGCGCTAACCCGTTCGCTTGTATTGCAGCTGGCGTTGCCTGTCTCTGGGGCCCTGCCCACGGCGGCGCAAATGAAGCAGCACTCAACATGCTTGCAGAAATCGGATCGGTTGACCGCATTCCAGAATTCATCGCACGCGCCAAGGATAAGAACGATCCATTCCGTCTGATGGGCTTTGGTCACCGCGTTTACAAGAACTACGATCCGCGCGCCAAGATCATGCAGAAGACCTGCCATGAGGTTCTCGGCGAACTGGGCATCAAGGACGATCCGCTTCTCGATGTTGCTCTGGAACTGGAAAAGATTGCTCTGACTGATGAATACTTCATCGAGAAGAAGCTCTATCCAAACATCGACTTCTATTCCGGAATCACGCTGAAGGCACTTGGCTTCCCGACCGAAATGTTCACGGTTCTGTTCGCCCTCGCCCGTACCGTCGGCTGGGTTGCACAGTGGAAAGAAATGATCGAAGACCCACAGCAGAAGATCGGTCGTCCGCGTCAGCTTTACACCGGCGCTGCAGAACGCGATTACGTACCGGTTGCAAAGCGCAAGTAATCCAAATCAAAATAAAAAACCCCGGCAATTTGCCGGGGTTTTTGTTTGTATAGATTTTGAAAAATTAGAGCGCCGGGCGCCTTGTTGGGGGCGCAAAGATCGCTCTAACACCTTAAACTGATCCAAGTTTAAGGAATTATGCTCTAGAGCATTTCCAGCAAAAGCGCGAAGCAGTTTCGCGTCGGATAATGCGAAAAAACAAAGAGATAGAGCATTTCCAATGATTCAGGAAAAACAGGAAATGCTCTAGTGCTTTCTGCCATTTTCAGCAAGTTCAAGCAAAACGCGGGCACCGATCTCTCCTGATGGCCGCTCGGTGGCCATGATGGACGTCACCTTGTCGAAGCCATCGAGCTGAGCCTGCCGAAAAGCGCCTTTCTGCATCAATTGCTCAATATAGCGTGCAAGGTTGCCGGGCCTCACGGATTCATTGAAGAATTCCGGAACAACAGGCGCATCTGCGATAATATTGGGCAGTGCTGCACTCCAGATCGTAATTCTGGAAATCAGAAACTGACGTGCAAACCAATCCGCCTTATAGGAAAGAACAGTCGGAATATGCGACAGAGCCAATTCCAGTGAGACAGTGCCTGACGCAGCCAATGCAGCATCTGCGCGTGCAAAAGCCTGCCATTTTGCCTCGTCACCAGTCACGATAAGCGGCTTTACGACCCAGTCTTTGGATAGTTCACGCACCATTTCCTCAATCCGAGGCAATGTAGGCAGGATGACTTCGAGTTTTTCGACACGTGTTGCCAGTTCCGCGACCGCCTTGCCGAATGGCTCCATGAGCATCTGAACCTCTCCACGGCGCGAGCCAGGAAGCAGCAACAGGCAACGCTTGTCGTCAGGCCAGCGATTCTTTTCGGCGGCCTGCTGCGCTACCTGTACCTTCAGTATCGGTGCATAACTGCTGAGACGATGACCAACATAAGTCGATCGCGGACCATTGAGACGCGTCATCACCTCAACCTCGAACGGCAACACCGTCAAAACATGATCGACATAGGCTCGCATGGCTTTTGCGCGTTGCGGGCGCCAGGCCCATACACTCGGAGCAATATATTTTACGATTGGGATCGACGGATCCGCTGCACGTATTTTCTTTGCAACACGATGCGTGAACTCCGGACTGTCGATCAACAACACACAATCTGGCTTTTCGGCAACAATCCGCTTCGCGGTCTCACGGATACGCAGAATAAGACCTGGAAGGTTCTTGAGAATAGCGCCAAGGCCCATCAGAGCAATTTCATGCGGATCGAAAAAACTCTTCAATCCGCGCTCGGTCAAATGCTCACCCCCAACTCCGACGATATCGACAAGCCTGTCAGTCTGGTCGCGAAGAGCGTCAATCAGATCCGCACCAAGCAGATCGCCGGATTCCTCACCGGCCACGATTGCTATTTTCAATGGCCGGCTGGTTTTGCTCACCCTGTCGTGTCCTTTGTGCTTCGACTGATCGTCTCGATAAAAAGGCCTTTTTCATTTGCAGCGGCCAAGGTTTCAGCCAGGCCAAGAATGAAGGTGCGTCCTGCTTCAATTGCAATGCCGGACAGCCCCGCACGCGCCGCATTTTCCACCGTCGACACACCAATCGCGGGCAGATCAGCGCGCTCATCCTGTCTTGGTTTCGCCATTTTCACAAGCACCCCGCCACGACGCGAAATTCTGCCTTCCTCACGTAAGGCAAATACCCGCTCGATCATCAAGTCGGTGCCTTCAGCACCTTCCAGCGCGACAACCCGGCCGCCAGCTGCAATGGCCCCCTGACCGACATCGAGCTCGCCCAAACGAAGGGCTGCTTCCATAGCCAGCGCAATATTACCGCGCTCGCGCGAATCCGGGGCCAATCGTGTGAGACAACGTGCTGGTTCCGGCGACAACAGGTCTGGCACAACTTCGTGCGCTCCGACCATTTTGAAACCATAGCGTTCCAGCAGGCGCATAAACGCGCGTAGTAGCGCATCATCGCCCTGACTAAGCGCAGTCAGAACATAGCGCACGGCTCTTATAGTCGGCCAGTTGAGCTTCAAATCGCTTAAATGCGGACGATTACGAAGTCCACCGGCCAGAACCACTTGCGAAACGCCAGCGGAACGCATAGCGCGCATCAGCATGCCAAAATCGACCGCTGAAATTTCCTGATGGTCATAATTATACAGCGAAGCATCGGCTTCACCACGCAGTGGAAGCACAAAAGGCGGATTTCCATCCGCCTTTAAAGCCTCTGCCACCTTGATGGGCAAAAGACCATTGCCAGCAATGATAGCCGTGCGGGTGCGCTTAATCACGCTCTGCCCGCTATCAAGCGTCGTCACCGTCATCCATCGCTCCGCCTACGGATGAACCGAGCGGTGGGGTGCAATAGGCGCGTTTATTATCCACCAGAATGAAGGAGATAAGATCAGCCACACCGTCTGAATCCGGAATTGCCTTTAGAACGTCCTGCGCGCGTTCACGCACAGGCTTGGAGCGATCAAACAGCATATGCACCGCATGGCGCAAATTATGAATATCTTTGCGCTGCATACCCGAACGCTTCATGCCAATGATGTTCAAGCCGCCGAGATAAGCGTGGTTGCCAATTGCACTCCCGTAAGGAATGAGATCGTGCGCAAGTGCTGCCATACCACCAACAAAAGCATGATGACCAACGCGCGTAAACTGGTGAACGGCAGAACCACCGCCGAGAATGGCGTGATGGCCGATTTCCACGTGACCGCCAATCATCACATTGTTGGCGAATGTAACGTGGTCACCAACATCGCAGTCATGAGCGACGTGAGCATAAGCGAGAAACTGACAATTATCGCCAACACTTGTATATCCACGACTGCTGTCAGAACCGCGATGCATGGTAACACCTTCGCGGATGAGGCAGTTTGTGCCAACGATGAGCCTCGTCGGACCGCCTTTATGCTTTCCGTTCTGCGGATCGCAACCGAGAACGGCATGCGGATAAACCTTCGCGCCAGTACCAAGCGTTACCGCCTCCGTGACGACGACATGACTCATCAGTTCGGAACCGTCACCAATGACGGCGCCCGACTGAATATGACAAAATGGGCCGACAGATACGCCCTGTCCCAGCTCCACACCCTGCTCCACGAGAGCGGTAGGGTGGATAAAAGTTTCCTTCATTGAGGTACTCACGCCTTTTCTTCGGCTACGCCAACCATCGCGGCGACTTCAGCTTCGGCAACCTTTACGCCATCAACTTCCGCCACGCACTCAAATTTGGAGATGTTTCCGCGCTGTTTCACCTTCTTCACGTGAAGGTGAAGCTGGTCGCCCGGAACCACCGGACGGCGGAACTTGGCTTTGTCGATCGTCATGAAATAAACAAGGCTAGGCGCATCTGTTCCCTGTTTGAGAACAGTAATTGCACCGGCTGTCTGTGCCATGGCTTCGATAATAAGAACGCCTGGCATGATCGGCTTATCAGGAAAATGGCCGGTAAAATGCGGCTCATTAAACGTGACATTCTTGATACCTGTTGCAGACTGATCGCCATCAATATTGAT
Source organism: Brucella grignonensis (assembly GCF_002252505.1). Taxonomy (GTDB): domain Bacteria; phylum Pseudomonadota; class Alphaproteobacteria; order Rhizobiales; family Rhizobiaceae; genus Brucella; species Brucella grignonensis. Next base: position 188,522 of record NZ_NNRL01000153.1, read on the forward strand.
GATACGGTCGATCAACAAAAATGGATAGCGATGCGGGAGCGCACGCAAAACTGCCTGAATATCTGCGGTTTCCAGCTTCTTCTGATTAGCATCACTCATCAGAGGATTGCTCCTTTCTTGGTTTCCCGATGCTCCGGATATTCGCGATATCTCTGAACCATTGTTTTATTGGTCGAGCAGGGACGCCCCCCCAACGCTCGCCATCGGGTATGTCATTCATTACGCCGCTTCCCGCAGCAATCTGTACACGTGAACCGATAACCACATGATCGGCAAGGCCTACACTGCCGCCGATCATGGTTTGATCGCCGATAACAACACTTCCCGAAATACCGCAAAGTGCGGCCACAACGCAAAATCGGCCAAATCGCACATTGTGCGCAATTTGCACCAGATTATCGATCTTGGTGCCCTCACCGATCACCGTGTCGTTCAAAGCGCCGCGGTCAATCGTGGTGTTGGCACCAATTTCAACATCATCCTGAAGGATTACGCGGCCGAGCTGAGGTACTTTTTCAAGACCTCTGGGGCCAGGCACGTAACCAAACCCGTCCTGCCCGATACGAACGCCCGGATGCAGCGACACACGATTTCCGATCATGGCAAACTGAACAGCTACACCCGGCGCGATATAGCTATCGCGACCGATCTGGCAGCCCTCACCGATAACGGCGGTTGCAGCAATGAGCGTACCTTTACCGATGCTGACATTCCTGCCAATCATCGCACCCGCTTCAATCGTCGCACCGTCTTCAATCTTTGCAGAAGGATGAATGAATGCAGCCGGGGAAATGCCTGTTTCACCAAGCCAGCTTTCAGGGCGCACAGATACAGGGAACAACATCCGCCCAACGGACGAAAAATCACGTTGCGGATTTCTGGTGACAAGTGCTGCCATACCGGAAGGAACGCTATCAGCCACATCTTCCGAGCAAAGAACACCTGCGGCTTTCATGCCAGCAAGTGCCGCAGCATTCTTTTTTCCGTCAACAAAAACGAGCGCATCTTCACTCGCATTGTTTAATGAAGCCAAACGTGCAACAGCACGCGGTGCAAACTTCGGGTTACGAAGTTTTGCACCGGTAAAATCTACTATATCGCCTATCGTGAGTTCACGAGAAGGCTTGAAGAAAATGGGATCTGCCATCAAAGCACTTTCTTGCCCGGGGCATGTCTGCCCCGGGAAAAGGCAAATCTATTAGAACTTGGTCGAAACACCAAAGTTGAAATTCTGAACCTTATCGGTATCAGCCTTTGCAATCGGGAATGCGTAGTCAAAACGCAACGGACCGAATGGCGAAGCCCACATCAAGCTCACACCAGCCGAAGCGCGAAGCTTCTTGTCGTCGCCGTTAACGCCCGTGGTATCATTTCCATACAGGGTTGCAGCGTCTGCAAAGAGAGCACCACGGATACCGAGGCTTTCCGGAACAACCGGCATCGGGAACTGAACTTCAGCCGTACCATTGAAATAGGTCGTTCCACCCATCCAGTAACGGTTGCCGTTTGCAGCATCCTGATAAGGACCGATACCGTTGAACTTAAAGCCACGGATCATATCCGAATTGTTCTTGAACAGATCAAAGATACGAACACCGTCATTACCAAATTCGTGGATGTAACCACCACCAACACCCAGCATACCGACGATGTCAGCTTCCTGCATAAGCGTAGTATAGTAATTACCCTTGAACGTGGTCTTTACATATTTGGCGTCGCCACCGAGACCCGCAAATTCCTGCGTGAACTTCGCATAAATACCATCATGCGGGTTCTTCATGTCATCAATGGAGTTGTAGGTAAGCGAGTAGCTAACCGACGAACGAATCCACGGGCTGAATTCTGCTGCATCGATAAGAGCAGGAGCATAATAGTTAGGATCAGGCTGACCATCTGGACCCGAAACGTACAGGTCGTACTTTTCCTGAACGAGGTTATAGGCCAGACCAGCTGAGAAGTTATCGGTGATCGGCAAGCCGAAACGGATCGTACCGCCCGTCTGCTGAACATCATAACGACCACCGCTATCTACGCGGTACGAGCGACGAAATACGTCGAAACCAGCCGACATGCGATAACCGAGGAAGTAAGGTTCAGTGAACGACAGCGCGTAGTTACGCATTTCGTCCTGACCTGCACCAGCACTGATTCGGATGAACTGTCCACGACCGAGGAAGTTACGTTCGGTAATAGCAGCTTCAACCTGCGCACCTGGCGATTCACCACCTGTTGTATAACCACCACCGATCGAGAATTCACCGGTCGACTTTTCGACGACATCAACAACCAGGATAACCTGATCAGGCTCAGCACCTGGAGCAGTCGAGATATTGACGGTCTGGAAGAAGTCGAGCGCTTCAAGACGACGCTTCGCGCGCTGAACCATGACCTGATTGAAGGCATCGCCTTCATTCATGTCGAACTCACGACGAATGACATAATCGCGGGTCTTGTCGTTGCCACGGATTTCGATGCGCTCAACGTAAGCGCGCGGACCCTGATCAACACTGTAAACGAGCGAAATCGTGTGATTGTCAAAGTCGCGGTCGCCACGCGGCTCGACCTTGGCAAATGCATAACCACTACCAGCGACATTTTCAGTGATCGCTGTAACGGAATCTTCGATCTGCTTGGCGCTGTAAGGCTTGCCTTCGCGTGTCTTGAGAAGACCGTCAAGCGCCTGCGCATCCACACCTTCAACGGTGCTTTCAACGCCTACATTACCGAAGGTGTAGCGCTGACCTTCATCAACGGTAACCGTGATCGTGTATTCGTTGGTCGATGGATCAAGCGTA
>NZ_NNRL01000154.1 GCF_002252505.1 Brucella grignonensis
CGCAGCTGTACCCGAAGCTACAAGAGCCACCGACATGGCGAGCGCTGAAGCGGCGCCAAAGAATTTAGAACTTGCCGTCATAGGCTTTCCGAACCTTCGTTTCTTTCTGTCCCCGGGGCGAATTTCCCAGAAATGCACGTATAGATACAACCGTAATAGCCGGTTTTTCTATACAAGCAAGCGTCACGGTTAAAATCTGTTTACTTAAGCAACCAGCGTGACATCCGTGCCACGCGATTTAACGGTTATGGTAAACAAATCACTACGCTTTTCCAGTCCTCACTCCCAACGTTCATTTCTGATTAACACCTCTACACAGCTTTCGCCGTGCGTAGCGCTTCTTGCGGTGGATAGTCTCGCCAGATCAGCAGCGCGACCCAGTTCCCCGTCAACCAGCCGGACAGTGATCTAGCAGGCAAACAGGTCGTTGAAAAGTACGAACCCCATGAATCCCATCACAACGAGGAATCCAACACGATAAAAAATTTCCTGCGCCCAAACAGACACAGGGCTGCCCTTGATCGCTTCCACGGCATAGAAAACCAAGTGCCCACCATCCAGCGGCGGCAAGGGAAACAGGTTCAAAAGCCCGATACCGATGGAGAGCATCGCAGTCAGCTGGATAAGCCAGTCAAATCCCTGACTTGCGGCCTTACCCGCCATATTGGCAATTTTCACCGGTCCGCCGAGCTGGCATTTATCTTCACGACCAACGGCAAAGCGTTGAAAAAACTCGCCAGTCCGGCTGATGATATGCCCGGTTTCAACAATAGCCTGCCCGACTGATTCGAGCGGACCATATTCAATGCGGCGGAAATTTCCGACCGCCTGCGTGGTTTCCACGCCGATCGCTCCCATCTTGACCTTGTTGCCCAGAGGATCAGTACGTTCAACGAGCGCAGGCGTGGCCTTCAGGTCCACCATCTTGCCATTGCGCTCGACAGTGAAGTCCAGCACATCGCCCGAACGACCAGAAACAATCCGCTGAACATCGGAGAAAGTTGTAATCTTCTCCCCATTAACACTAACAAAGCGGTCACCCGGCTCGAACCCGGCTTCAGCAGCCGGGCTGCCCGGCTGAACGCCGGCGACAAGCGGATCGGCAATCTGCCGACCATAGAGCGCAAAGAACACGCTGAAGATGACAACCGTAAGAATGATGTTGAAAGCAGGGCCAGCAAAAACCGTCGCAGCGCGTTTCCAGACCGGCTGAGTATGGAAAGCCCTGCTCTGTTCTTCTGCGCTGAGATTGGAGTTATCCACACCCACAGGTGAGCTCGTAGCACTTTCATCGCCCAGAAACTTTACGTAGCCGCCAAGGGGAATCGCCGAAAGCTTCCAACGTGTACCGTGCTTATCGGTAAAACCGATCAGTTCAGGTCCGAATCCTACAGAGAAGGCGCTTGCACCAATGCCGCACCAGCGGCCCACGAGATAGTGCCCCATTTCGTGCACGAAAACGACGACCGTCAGCACAAACAGAAATGGAATTATGGTTCCGACAAGCAGACTTTCACTGCCGATAAAAAAGGCCAGAGCCTCCTGCAAATCACCACTCCTACGAATTCATACGCTCTCAGAAACTAAAAAAGATTGCAGATGGCACATCTGGTTCGGCGATAATGGCACCAAAGAGGTATAGAAGTGCTGCCGCCGCCACAAGTCCGTCTACCCGATCCAGAACACCGCCATGTCCCGGCAAAAGACGCCCTGAATCCTTTGCGCCGAACTGACGCTTTACCCATGATTCTGCAAGATCGCCGATCTGCGAAACGATAGACAGCAAAAGGGCAAGCAATGGCACGATCCAACTACCGGGAGCGGCCACAAGCGAGGCGACCAGAATGCCACCGGCAACAGCTGCCGCAGCACCACCCAAAGCCCCTGACCAGGTCTTGTTTGGCGAAAAGCGCGGTGCAAGCTTGGGGCCGCCCAAAGCGCGTCCATTGAAATAAGCTGCAATATCAGTCGACCATACGACCGCAAAAAGGAAACATATAGCTGTGAAACCGAACGGCTCATCGCCACGCAGCAGCGAAAGGGAGATAGCTGAAAAACCAGCATAGAAAAGACCCGCAGCAGGCCATCCGCGCCCGGTCTTCCACTGGGTTGCCAAAAGAATGATACAACCGGCAAGCAACACGCCAATTGTCAGCAAAGCGCTTCGATCAAGAATCAGAAGAATGAAGGTGGCAAGCAGCCAGACCCAACCGAAAATGCGTGAGAATGACGTCTGCTTCGTCGCACTGAGTTCAGTCCACTCATAAAACATCGCCAACCCAATGACGATAGAAAACAGGGTGAACCCCAACCCGCCTATCCAGGTCAGCCAGAGGGCCGCGGTGCCGAGAACTATGGCAGTCAGAATACGAGTTTGCAGATTTGACATTTATACCCTTCGATGGAGCGGACAGGCCGCATCAAACCGCTGCACCTTTTGCTGACGTGCATTCGATTGCGGGTGAACACTCTTCGAGCTTGTCGCGCACTTCCACGCCACCGAAACGGCGCTCGCGCTGACGGAAGACTTCGTAGGCTGTATCGAGATCGGCAGGCTTGAAGTCTGGCCAGTGGCCAGGAACAAACAGAAATTCTGCATAAGCAGCCTGCCAAAGCAGAAAATTGGAAAGCCGCATTTCTCCGCTCGTGCGAATGATCAAATCCGGGTCGGGAATACCTGCGGTGTCCAGATTGGCAGAGATCAGTTCAGCAGAAATAGATGACGGGTCAAGACGTCCTGCAGCGACATCACGCGCCAGACTTTTGACTGCACGCGCAATTTCATCACGCGAACCGTAATTGAAAGCAATAATCAGATTAAGGCCAGTGTTGTGCCGCGTCAGTGTCTCGGCTTCACCGAGCAATCCGCAAATATCGGCTGCCAACCCTTCCCGCTCGCCAATAATCCGCACCCGAACATTATTGCGATGCAGCTCGGCAAGGTCGCGACGGATAAAAAGCTTCAGCAACCCCATAAGGTCGCCGACTTCACCGCTCGGACGTGACCAGTTCTCGGAAGAAAATGCAAAAAGGGTAAGATAGCCAAGGCCGCGATCACCCGCGCCCCTCACTGTCTCGCGTAAAGCTTCAACTCCGGCTCTGTGCCCGGCGCTGCGCGGCAAACCGCGTGCCTTCGCCCAACGGCCATTGCCATCCATAATAATGGCTATGTGGCGCGGATCGGACATGGCAAAGCTCTCCTCATTGATAAATCATGCACAGCCAGTGCCTAACGTCATAAATCTTTAGCGCTTCAAAAAACGCAATCAGAATTTCATAACTTACCAGACACTGGCAACAAATTGTTTCTAGTAACACTTGGTTTCAAAGCCTGTATTCGATCATCATATGAAATCGTGCAGACTTTGAAATCAGGAAACTAGACCTGCATGATCTCGCCTTCCTTGACCGAAACGATCTTATCCATTTCGGCGATCGTATCATCAGTGAGCTTCTGAACCTTTTCAGAAAGACCGCGGCTGTCATCCTGGCTGATGTCGCCGTCTTTCTCGAGCTTCTTCAGCGTGTCCATACCGTCGCGGCGAACGTGACGCGCAGCAATACGGCCCTGTTCAGCATACTGATGTGCGATCTTGACCAGCTCTTTACGGCGCTGTTCATTGAGTTCTGGCAAAGGAATGCGAAGCGTCATGCCATCGGTGATTGGATTGAGGCCAAGACCGGAATCACGAATCGCGCGCTCAACCGCGCCGACCATGGTCTTGTCCCAAACAGAAACCGAAAGCATACGCGATTCAGGCACAGTAATATTGGCAACCTGATTGATCGGCATTTCAGATCCATAAGCCGTAATCGTGATTGGTTCGAGCAAGCTTGCAGAAGCGCGGCCCGTACGCAGACCACCAAGGTCATGCTTCAGGGCATTGACTGCGCCTTCCATGCGTCGCTTCAGGTCGTTGATGTCAAAAACATCGCTCATACGTGTTCTCCTTCAGTGCGCAACAAGACAAACGATCAATATTGCCGATCAATTATCGGAAACGATCGTGCAACGTCCCTTGCCTTGCAGAATTTCGGCCAAGCCGCCGTTTTCATGGATGGAATAGACTATTATCGGAATGTTGTTCTCACGCGCAAGGGCAACTGCAGCCGTATCCATCACTGCAAGCCCGCGATCGAGAACTTCCTTGTGCGTGAGCGTGTCAAAACGTGTTGCATTCGGCTCTTTCTTCGGGTCGGCCGAATAAATACCGTCAACCTGCGTGCCCTTCAGAAGCGCGTCCGCACCAATTTCGGCAGCGCGCAGTGCTGCGGCCGAGTCTGTTGTGAAGAATGGATTACCGGTGCCACCTGCGAAAATCACAACCTTTCCCTCGTCCATATAAGCAGTCGCCTTTCTTTGGGAGAAGCTCTCGCAGATTTCAGGCATTGCTATGGCGGAAAGAACAACGGCATCCACGCCAATCTTGTGAAGCGAAGTACGCAGAGCCAGAGAATTGATCACCGTTGCAAGCATACCCATGTGGTCGCCGGTGACTCGGTCTCCACCCTTCGAGGCAACTGCTACGCCGCGGAAAATATTTCCGCCGCCAATCACGACCCCCACTTCAACACCCAGATCCCGCGCCTGAGCGATGTCACTGGCAATGCGATCAGCAACCGACACATCAATGCCAAAGCCCTGACTGCCCATCAATGCTTCACCGGATGCTTTGAGGACAACGCGCTTATAGGCGGACTTAACGGGCATGGAGTGTTCTCCGCAGATCATGATCAACTGTTACTATTGGGGTTCCGATACACGAAGGGCACCGCGTTGTCACGCGATGCCCTTCATAATCAAAAGCCTTTTAAGCATTTCCAGCAAAGTGCCTGAGCCTTTTGCATGGGATAATGCGGCAAGACAAAAACAAAATACACTTCGAAAGGCTGTTAGCCCTTGGCAGCAGCAGCAACTTCAGCAGCGAAGTCGCTTTCTTCCTTCTCGATGCCTTCACCGAGAGCGATGCGTGCAAAGCCAATGATCTTCGCAGGAGCGCCGATCGACTTTTCAGCTTCCTTGAGTGCTGCTTCAACAGTCAGGTCTGGATTGATAACGAAAGCCTGCGAAAGAAGAACAACTTCTTCGTAGAACTTGCGCATACGACCTTCGATCATCTTTTCGATGATGTTGTCTGGCTTGCCGGATTCACGAGCCTGCTCGATGAAAATAGCCTTTTCACGCTCAGCAGCAGCCGGATCAACGTCAGCAGCAGTCAGAGCGAGCGGGTTGATCGCAGCAACATGCATTGCAACCTGACGGCCAAATGCGTTTGCAGCTTCCACGTCGCCAGCGGTTTCGATTGCAACGAGAACGCCGAGCTTGCCGAGGCCGTCTGCAACGCCGTTGTGGATGTATGTAGCAACTGCACCCTGCGAAACTTCAAGAGCTGCCGAACGACGGAAGCTGATGTTTTCACCAATGGTTGCAACTGCGTCCTTTGCAGCCTGCGTCACCGACTTGCCGTCAATGTTTGCTTCAGCAACAGCTTCCGACGAACCATCGGTCGACAGAGCAGCCTGAGCGATCTTGCGAACGAGATCCTGGAATGCATCGTTACGAGCAACGAAGTCGGTCTCGGAGTTGACTTCAACAACAACAGCCTTGTTGCCGGAAGCTGCAACACCAACCAGACCTTCAGCAGCCGTACGGCCAGCCTTCTTGTCAGCCTTTGCCATACCCTTGGCGCGCAGCCAGTCAACAGCGGCTTCGATGTCACCGTTGGTTTCAGCAAGCGCTGCCTTGCAGTCCATCATGCCTGCGCCGGTCAGTTCGCGGAGTTCTTTAACCTGTGATGCGGAAATGCTCATTGTGTCGCCTTTCACGAAAGCGAAGGCACACCGGATGGGTGTGCCAACTTTTAACCGACGCTGATTGCATCGGAACGAATGAAGTTATCCACCCGTCATGTGACGGATGGATGAAATTCATGAGCGCTGATTATGCGCCTTCAGCAGGAGCTTCGAGAGCTGGCTCAACAGGAGCTTCAACCTGTGCACCAACGTCGATACCCATAGCGCCCTGCTGACGTGCAATGCCGTCGAGAGCAGCGCGAGCAACCAGATCGCAATAGAGCGAAATAGCGCGCGCAGCGTCGTCGTTGCCTGGAATTGGGTAGTCGATCTGGTCTGGATCGCAGTTCGAATCGATAACAGCAACAACTGGAATGCCAAGACGCTTGGCTTCCTGGATAGCAATTGCTTCCTTGTTGGTGTCGACGATGAACATAAGGTCAGGAACCGAACCCATGTCCTTGATGCCGCCGAGAGCGCGATCAAGCTTTTCGCGTTCGCGTTCGAGGTTCAGACGTTCCTTCTTCGAATAGCCGACTGCGTCGCCTGCGAGAATTTCGTCAAGCTTGCGCAGACGCTGGATCGAGTTCGAGATCGTCTTCCAGTTGGTCATCATGCCGCCGAGCCAGCGGGCATTGACGTAGTACTGAGCCGAACGGGCTGCTGCGTCAGCAATGATGTCCGAAGCCTGACGCTTCGTACCAACGAACAGAACGCGACCGCCGCGAGCAACGGTGTCCGAAACGACCTTCAGCGCGTTATGCAGCAGAGGAACGGTCTGTGACAGATCGAGAATGTGGATATTGTTGCGGTCGCCATAGATGTAAGGAGCCATCTTTGGGTTCCAGCGGTGGGTCTGGTGACCGAAGTGAACACCAGCTTCCAGAAGCTGACGCATGCTGAATTCAGGCAATGCCATCTGTATTTTCCTTTTCCGGTTGAACCTCCACGGGCTGAGGCGATTACTCGCCACCGGAGGCTGAGGCAGGATTTCTCCCTGCAAAAGCCCAATCCCGTGTGTGGAATAGGCGCGCTGTTAACTTATCGCGCCAATAAATGCAAGCCCTGCATCTGCATTACAAAATTGAAAACACGGTTACATAGCTTCAGGAGAGATCGTATTTCTCTCTCCATATATATGGAACCCCTTTTTAAAGCGCACCCCAAAGACCTTAAACGAGCGTCGAGATACGCTTCGCTTTCTATTGTGTAGCAGGCAATGCCGATGAGTGATGACTGGTAATCAGCCACGCTCTGCCGTTCCATGCATAAGTAAAGGTAAAGCGAGCTGCGGCCTTTGTGCCGTCTTTAAAGCTGAATGTATAGTTTCCCGTATCGATGGCATCATTACATCCGATACGAATTTTCCGGCTGTCGATACGACCGACGGGGCCTTTTTTCAGAAAGCTCTTGAAGTAATCAATGCGCTCCTCATCCGTCAGGCGAACCTTGCTCGACAATGTTGGCAGAAGCACAGCATCATGCGTGTAGTTATGGGCAACTCTGCGCGGATCACCCGTTTTAAGAGATGCATTCCAGCGATCAAAAAGCGCTGCGACCTGTGCTTTGTTGATAGCCTTACACTGCATTAGTGTAGCACGCGGCAGAGAATTACTTTTGCCATTTGCATAAAAAGAATAAGTCGATGCAGTAATAAGCAATAATGCAAATAATGGAATTTTCCCCATATCAGCACCTGATAAAATAATATTGTTTAATTATTTGAAATAAAAATAGCGCTGCCATAATAATGACAGCGCCAATAAAATACAAGTTACTCTATTAAATAAAAGATAACCTACTTATCGCACGCACTCTTATCCGCTTTATCATCATACACATCAAGCTTGACCAGTTTCCCACGCATGGAGAAATCACCATAATCCATGGTCAGATCGCGCGTGATGCCGTTTCGGTAGAGCTTGAAGTTGATGCGATAGATCGGCAGACCATCCTGCTTTTCCTTGTCATCGAAATAGGAAATCGTCACCGGCCAGACATTGTCCTTCGTGAACTTGCCCATAGCCTTGGTTTCGTCGCCGTTGGCTTCCTGCTCCTTGCCGACAACAACCGTCGTTGCGACAACACGATCGGCATCTTCCGACGCATCATAAAGAGAAGTCTGGTAGAACTTCTCACCTGCTTGTGCCTTTCCGATCAGCTCTTCCATATGAGTCGTCGGGAATTGTGTCGCCTTCAGATCGATATTGTCTTCTTTGGGCTTGGACAGGGAGACAACCGTCTTGCCGCCTTCAACCTTGGCATCGCCGCGCACTTCCTTGACCAGTTCCTTATCGACAAAGGTCTTGTTGACGAAACGGAAGTCCTTGCCGTTGCCGCTTTCAAAGGTCGTCGTCTGCTGATCGGTCACCCGCTGTGGCTGCTCATCCATATCGATGCGCGTTACGAAACGAAAATTCGTCGTATAACCTTCGCAGGCCGAGCCGTTGAACTCATAGACCATACGACCGGTAAGTCCACTGATCCCGGATTTTTCATCGGCTCGATCCAATGTGAGATCATACACTGCGCGATGCGGAACCAACGCAACCGTTGAAGCAGCGGCGGCAACGCCGACCGAACTACCCCAAACGCAAACCGCTGCTCCGCTTGCTGCAAATGCCATACTCAAAAAACGCATACATGAATCTCCCGATCTGTTGAGGAGCATGATAAAAAAACTCATGGCGGAAGCGAGGCAAAAAACGCACCCTCCCCAAAAGCTTCACCGATTCTATCTCATATATCGGGTGCGAAAGGCGTTAAGTTAGTAAGGATTAATGGAATGACCGACACAATCGACAGCCGTCTTAAAAATCTGGGTATATCTTTGCCAGAAGCCGCAGCACCAGCTGCAAACTACGTACCTTTCGCACAAACGGGCTCTCTGCTGCTCACATCGGGCCAGCTTCCGCTCGAAAATGGCAAGCTCGTACACACCGGCCAGGTTGGCGATGCACTTACCGTTGCACATGGTCAGGCTGCAGCGCGCGCATGTGCCGTCAATATATTGGCGCAGGCAAAGGCAGCCCTCGGTGACCTGAACCGCATAAAGCGGATCGTAAAAATCACCGTATTCGTTTCCTCAACCGCCGATTTCGTCGAACAGCACCTAGTTGCCAATGGCGCATCTGATCTTCTCGTCGCAGTCCTTGGCGATGCGGGCAAGCATGCACGCTCGGCCGTCGGCGTTGCAAGCCTGCCGCTCAATGCACCGGTTGAAATCGAAGCAATCATCGAGGTTGCATAATGTCATCTCCTGAATGGCTCAAAAAACAGCCAATTGCGCATCGTGGCCTGCACGATCTCAACAATGAGCGCTGGGAAAACACGCTCGCAGCCTTTGATGCTGCCGCAAAAGCAGGCTTTGCAATCGAATGCGACGTACATCTCACCAAGGATGGCGGTGTCATCGTTTTTCATGATGACGACCTCAAGCGCCTCGCCGGGCGCGAAGGCCGCATCAGTGACCTCACACTTACAGAAGCCTCTGAGCTGCGCATTGGCGGCACTCAAGATCATGCGCCGACACTGCGCCAGATGCTTGAGCTCGTTGCCGGTCGTGTGCCGGTCGTCATCGAGCTTAAGGGCATTGAAGGCCGTGACGATGGTCTGGTTGCCGCTGTAGCCAAAGAGCTGGCCTCCTATAACGGCGAAGCGGCGATCATGTCATTCGACCACCACCTGGTTCGATTGTTTGCAAGCGACGCGCCAGGAATTCCCGGCGGACTGACTGCGGAAGGCACGCGCACCAAGGATTTTGAAGCCCACTTCTCGATGCTCGCGCATCAGATTTCCTTCGTGTCTTACAATGTGCATCATCTGCCGAATCCGTTTGTCAGCTTTGTGCGCGAAAAGCTCAACCTTCCGGTTATCAGCTGGACAGTCCGCGATGCGGAGACCAAGAAGCATAGCGATCTCAACGTGGATCAGATTACCTTTGAAGGTTTCGATCCTCGGTCGATGTTGGCTTAACAGGAAAATTCGGCGATGGGCGACGATGAAAGGCAGACAGAGCAAAGCTTCGTTCTCCGCGTCGTCGAAGGCATCGGCGATTTCTCGGAAGACGAATGGAACCGCCTTGCCGGCACGTCCCGGCAAGGCGGAAACTACAATCCCTTTATTTCTCGCGCCTTTCTGAACGCACTCGAACAATCCGGATCCGTGTCGCAGCATGCGGGCTGGTTGCCGCGACATCTGCGCCTTGAAGACGACAAGGGCTATCTTATCGGCGCTGTGCCAAACTACCTCAAGGGGCATAGTCAGGGCGAATATGTCTTCGACCATGGTTGGGCCGATGCCTTCGAGCGCGCTGGCGGGCGCTACTACCCCAAGTTTCAGGCTTCAATTCCTTTCACGCCTGCAACGGGCCCACGCTTACTCCATCACGCAGAGTTTGAACCCGATGCGGTTCAACTTGCTCTCGCAAACGGGCTACGCCAATTGACGGACCAGACCGGTGCGTCTTCAGCTCATGTCACTTTTGCGCCGAAAAGCGAGATTTTTGCGCTTGAATCGGCTAATTTTCTGCATCGGACGGATCAACAGTTTCATTTCATAAACAATGGCTTTTCCAAGTATGATGACTTTCTAAATGAGCTCGTTTCCAGAAAGCGCAAAGCACTCAAAAAAGAACGGCGCGACGCTCTTTCAGAAGGCATTGAAGTCGACTGGCTGACCGGTAGCGATCTGACTGAAGCCGTATGGGATGACTTTTTTGAGTTCTACATCGATACCGGCAGCCGCAAATGGGGACGTCCTTACCTCAACCGTAAGTTTTTCTCGCTGATTGGCGAGACGATGGCCGACGACATATTGCTCGTCATGGCGCGTCGCGACAGACGCTATATCGCAGGCGCGATCAATTTCATTGGCAGCGACACGCTCTATGGACGACACTGGGGCTGTATCGAGGATCATCCCTATCTTCATTTCGAGGTCTGCTACCATCAGGCAATCGACTTCGCGATCAACCGCAAATTACGGATCGTCGAAGCAGGAGCGCAGGGTGAACATAAACTCGCCCGTGGCTATATTCCGATTACAACGCATTCCGCGCATTACATTGCGCATGAAGGTTTCCGTAGAGCGGTTAGCGACTATCTGGAACACGAACGACGCGAAGTTGAACAGATACATGCGGCACTGGAAGAGCATACACCTTTCAGGCACGAATGACCGCCACCACACGAATAAAAGACTGAACTGGAGAAAACAGCATGTCCGCCACCTATGATGACAACAACATCTTCGCAAAAATCCTGCGCGGCGAAATTCCGTCAACGCGTGTTTACGAGACGGATAATGTTGTCGCTTTCATGGATGTCATGCCACAGGGAACGGGTCACACGCTCGTGGTTCCCAAAGCGCCATCCCGCAATCTGCTGGACGCCAAGCCCGAAACTCTGGCTGAAACCATTCAGGTCGTGCAGAAGATCGCCAATGCGGTCAAGAAGGCGTTCAACGCCGATGGCGTCACTGTCATTCAATTCAATGAACCTGCCGCAGGCCAGACAGTTTACCATCTGCACTTCCACGTTATCCCGCGTTTTGAAGGCGTAGAACTCAAGCCACATACGGGGAAAATGGAAGACGCTGCCGTACTTACAGCAAATGCTGAGAAGATCCGCGCAGCACTTTGATGAGAAATGACTTTATAAGCTTAGCAAACCGGCTATCAGCAGCGCTTCTGCTACCAGAATACCGACAAGCAGGCGCTTTCCAGCAATGAGATAGGCGGCAAAGCCAGCCGCAGCTGATCCAACACGCAGCCACATCGGGGAGTTGGCAAGCTCCCCGTTCGGGTACAGAATAAGTTGCGCGATCACACCTGCAACAAGTGCTGTTGCGACACAGCGAACAAACACCAGCACTTCCGAATCTTCGCGTACACGACCGCCAACGATCACCCCCATGACGCGGAAGAAATAAGTCGGAAGCGCGCCTGCAAGCAGGATGAAGACAAACGGCCACCACCAGTCGGAAAAACTATCCCAGTTCATTTGGCCACATCCTTGCCCGGATTACGCGATCGGTGAAAAGCAAACGCAATCAATCCGCCCACGATACCCGTCATCAACAAATCGTAGCCTGGTACGAACTGATGAAAAATCGGGAACAACACGATCCCCGATACCATGGCAATCTGCCCTGCCCGTTCGCGCGCCGAACGCCAGAGTGATGTAAGAAAATACATCGGCGTAAGCATGAAAAGCGCTGCGAACACCACCGGTGGAAATGACGCGGAGAGCAAATAAACCACCGCGACGACCAGCGCATTTGTGCCGACAAGAACCGTACCAATTCCAGCGAAGTAACTTGTACGCATGTCGCGCGGTATATTGCGCAGCTCTTCCATTGCCATGACCCAGGCGGTAACTGCCACAAAATGGCAAAGAGCTGCGAGCGTCAGTTTTCGGGTCTTTGGTCCTTTCAGCTCCGGCAGAAGCGCTACGACCATGGGCATCAAACGGACAGACGACAATCCAACGGCCAATGCTGCCGCAGGGATTGAGGCGCCAGCGCTGATTGCGCCGATCAGAACCACCTTCGCAGGCAGTGCCCAGATGGTCAGCGTCATGAAAACGGCCTGCCCGACAGTTATCCCGCTTTCAATCGCCAATCCTGAAAAGCCAATGAAGGAACTCATCAGCAAGATTGCTGGCACGCTGATAATGCGTCGCGTACCGCGAAAAAACCAACGCAAGGCTTTGGCTTGTTCTGCTGAATGAGGTTGAGAACTGGGGGAGCGACTCGAAGACATATCCTAAAAATAGATCATGACGCAGAAAAGAGCATCTGCATTTAGAGTGCCGATCTGATTGGATCAGATCGGCACTCTAAATATTTGTTTTAACGCGCATCTTTGTCCGAAAACCGTTTCACACTTTTCGGGAGGCACTCTAACGCGACCTGTCCGCTCAAAAACACTTAAAATGAAAAGGCCCTTCCGAAGAAGGGCCTTTCCGTAGAGCTTATTTCTTGCGCGGCACTTTGGGTACTGACGACTTTGCCGTGGTGGATTTGGTTGCAGGCTTGGCAGAGACTTCATCGTCCTTGCCAGCCAGTACCTTTTCCTTCTCGGCCTTTTTAGGTGCGGCTTTCTTGCGCTGCGGAAGCTTCTTTTCCGGAGGAATATCCTTCTTAGGCTTCACAGGCTTGTCAGCGACACTTTCAAGCACGAGATCGGTCTTACCATCGTCCTTCGTCGTTACATCGACCCGGACTGTACCACCATGCTTGAGCTTGCCAAACAGCACTTCATTAGCCAACGGCTTCTTGATGTGCTCCTGAATAACACGAGCCAGCGGACGCGCGCCCATGCGCTCGTCGTACCCCTTGTCCGCAAGCCATGCGATAGCGGCTTCTGTCAGTTCGAAAGTCACACCACGTTCTGCAAGCTGGGCTTCAAGCTGAAGCACAAACTTCTGCACAACCTGATGAATGACAGGCACCGGAAGCGGACCGAACGGCACGATTGCATCGAGACGGTTGCGGAATTCCGGCGTAAACAGCCGGTTGATCGCTTCCATATCGTCGCCTTCGCGGCGTGTAGAACCAAAACCAATCGCAGCCTTTGCCATATCGGCAGCACCGGCATTGGTGGTCATGATCAGAATCACATTGCGGAAGTCGA
The DNA here is from genome assembly GCF_002252505.1 of Brucella grignonensis. GTDB lineage: Bacteria > Pseudomonadota > Alphaproteobacteria > Rhizobiales > Rhizobiaceae > Brucella > Brucella grignonensis. Next base: position 13,430 of record NZ_NNRL01000154.1, read on the forward strand.
TCTTCTTGCCGTTGTGATCGGTCAGCGAACCATGATCCATGACCTGCAACAAGATGTTGTAAAGGTCTGGATGTGCCTTCTCGATTTCATCGAGCAGCAGCACGCAATGCGGATGCTGATCAACACCATCGGTCAGAAGGCCGCCCTGATCGAAACCGACATAGCCGGGAGGTGCACCGATCAAACGCGATACGGTGTGGCGCTCCATATATTCGGACATGTCGAAACGAAGCAGTTCCACGCCAAGCGAGCTTGCCAGCTGTTTGGCCACTTCCGTCTTACCAACACCTGTTGGACCGGAGAACAGATAAGAACCGATTGGCTTATCCGGCTCACGCAAGCCCGCACGAGCGAGCTTGATTGCAGCCGAAAGTGCTTCAATTGCCAGATCCTGACCATAGACGACTCGCTTGAGTTCCGCATCGAGATGCGAAAGCACAACCTCATCATCCTTGGAAACCGACTTGGGCGGAATCCGCGCCATTGTGGCAATCGTTGCTTCGATTTCCTTCACGCCAATCGTCTTCTTCCGCTTGTTTTCCGGCAGAAGCATCTGGCTTGCACCAGTTTCATCGATCACGTCGATGGCTTTGTCCGGCAACTTGCGGTCCGAGATGTAGCGCGCGGAAAGCTCCACAGCCGACTTGATGGCATCCCCCGTATATTTGACCTTATGGAAGTCTTCAAAATACGGCTTCAGCCCCTTCATGATCTCGATCGCATCGGGGATGGACGGCTCATTGACGTCAATCTTCTGGAAGCGACGAACCAGTGCGCGGTCTTTCTCGAAGAATTGACGATATTCCTTATAGGTGGTCGAACCGATGCAACGGATTGCACCGGAAGACAGCGCAGGCTTGAGCAAGTTCGATGCATCCATTGCACCGCCCGACGTAGCACCTGCGCCGATTACCGTATGAATTTCGTCAATGAAGAGAACCGCACCCGGATAATCTTCGAGCTCTTTCACAACCTGTTTCAAGCGCTCTTCGAAATCACCGCGATAGCGGGTGCCAGCAAGCAGCGTACCCATATCGAGCGAAAAGATCGTAGCATCGGCGAGCGCTTCCGGCACTTCGCCTTCAACGATACGCTTGGCCAGACCTTCGGCAATCGCAGTTTTACCGACGCCAGGATCACCCACATAGAGCGGATTGTTCTTCGAGCGACGGCAAAGAACCTGAATGGTGCGGCTGATTTCGCTGTCACGTCCGATGAGCGGATCGATGCGACCGGATTTGGCTTTTTCGTTCAGATTGACGCAATAGGCAGAAAGAGCATCCTGCTTTTTCTTTGCGCCTTCTTCCGGCTCTACACTTGTGCGCTCTTCGCTGGCGCTTTCCGCACCACGCGGCGTGCGTGGTTCGCTGCTCTGTGTACGCTTCGAAATGCCGTGCGAGATATAATTGACGGCATCATAACGCGTCATCTGCTGTTCCTGCAGGAAGTAAGCAGCATGGCTTTCACGCTCCGCGAAAATGGCAACGAGCACATTTGCGCCAGTCACTTCCTCACGGTTTGAGGACTGAACGTGGATAACTGCGCGTTGAATCACGCGCTGGAAAGCTGCCGTGGGTTTGGAATCCTCATCATAGCCTGTGACGAGGTTATCCAGTTCACGGTCGATGTAATCTGTAACGATCCGTTTGAGATGCTCCAGATCGACGTTACAGGCGCGCATCACTGCACCTGCATCCTGATCGTCGATCAGGGCAAGCAAAAGGTGTTCGAGCGTCGCATACTCGTGATGCCGCTCGTTCGCGATGGTAAGCGCCTGATGCAGCGCCCTTTCAAGGCTGGGAGAAAACGATGGCATATGACCTCACTTTTTCTCCATTACACATTGTAATGGATGCTGGTTTTGGCGGGCAAAATCCATGACCTGACTAACCTTGGTCTCGGCAACTTCGTATGTAAATACGCCGCACTCGCCGACACCGTGGTTATGAACATGCAACATGATACGCGTCGCATCGTCCATGTTTTTTTGAAAAAAACGCTGCAGGACATGAATGACAAACTCCATGGGAGTATAGTCATCATTGAGAAGCAGGACGCGATAGAGGCTTGGCTTCTTTGTTTTCGGCTGCGTACGCGTGACCACCACGGTGCCGTTGTCCGGTCCGTTCCCGCCGTTGGTCTTGCTCTGCATGACTGGATTAGAATGCCGCATAAAAACTATCACCCAATGCCCAGTTTGAGGACCCAGACATCTGGACCCTACTATCTGCCTGCTTGCCCATATATGTAGGACGTCATGCGCTGATTTTAAGCCCTTCGGCGACACTTGCAACCGAGACTTATGACAAGCCGCAGCATTGGCACAATTATCTCAATAAGTTTATCGGGAAATCACAGTCCCTCGAAAGGCAAACCTTGTCGCTTCAGCGGAATCCACAGTTCGACTGAAAAAACTGACAGGCAATTTTTTCAAATTTTATGAATAAGCCGGTTACCATAAACGGATTGGTAACGCTGATGACAGTAAGGTCACGGAATTAGATTGCTGTGTGCCCTTTGCGCCGCAGTTCAAAAAAACCGGGATACAGGCAGGTCATCATCGTGCGTACCGCATTCAGTAAAGTCGCATACGCCTTGAAAAGAGCGGCGCAAGCCACCCTTCTTCTCGCTGTCGTAACAGGCTGTTCCACAGCCTCTACAACGGTGCCAGCCGTAGCGGCTAGCGATCGGTATGCTGCGATCGTAATCGATGCGAACACAGGCAAAACACTGTTTGCATCCAATGCAGACGCCAAGCGTTATCCTGCGTCGCTGACCAAAATGATGACCATTTATATGCTTTTTGAAGCGATGAAATCCGGTCGCATCAATAAAGATACCCGCATTCCGATCTCTGCCTATGCTGCCGCACGTCCTCCAACAAAGATCGGCTTCAAGCCGGGCCAGAGCATTCGTGTTGAAGACGCTGTCCTTGCCATGGTGACAAAGTCGGCCAATGACGTTGCCACAGCATCGGGTGAATTCCTCGGTGGTTCCGAAGAACGCTTTGCCCAGATGATGACAACTAAAGCCCGTCGCCTTGGTATGAGCAACACGACATTCCGCAATGCGTCGGGCCTTCCAAACATGTCGCAGGTTACGACAGCACGCGACATGGCGATCCTCAGCATCGCGCTTCGTCAGCATTTCCCACAGGAATTCTCCTATTTCTCGCGCCGCAATTTCGTATTCCGTGGCCAGACAATCAACGGTCACAACCGTTTGCTCGGTCGCGTTGAAGGCGTTGACGGCATCAAGACCGGCTACACCAATGCATCCGGCTACAACCTCGCCTCTTCGGTCAATCTCGATGGCCGTCGTCTGGTTGCAGTTGTGATGGGTGGCAACACCGGTGCAAGCCGTGACGCCCACATGGCCCAGCTGATCCGCAAATATCTGCCGCTAGCCACGCGTGGCCGCGTTTCCGAACCACTCGTCGCAATGCGCGGGAACGTTCCACAGGTCGTTGCATCTGTCGATCTTCCAAAAGCACGGAATGCTCCCGTTCCGGTTGCCCGCCAGATCACGGAGGTAGCAGACGCCATCAACGACGAAAGCGGCGAAGGTGACGTTGATCAGCCGCAGGTTCTGGCTCTCGCAGCTCCAACGCAGCGTCCCGCAGCAATGGCCGCGCAGGCAGCAGTTCGCCCAACACCGAAAGCAGCGGTTCCCGCCGCTCCTGCTCACGACATTGATCCCGTTACGACCGCGTCAGCACCTGCAAGCGGTGGCTGGGCAATTCAGGTTGGCTCGCTTCCAAGTGAAGGTCAGGCACGCGACATGCTCACCAAAGCTTCAGCTTCGGTCGGTGGTTCGCTGCGCTCGGCTTCGCCTTACACTGAAACCTTCACCAAGGGCGGCTCCACTTTCTACCGTGCACGCTTTGTAGGCTTCTCCTCGAAGCAGGCTGCATGGGATGCATGCGCATCGCTGAAAAAGAAGAACTTCGGCTGCTACGCAGTCGCGAACTAAACATGTCTCCCAAAAGTGGAAACCGGTTTTGGGATAAAGACATGCGTCGAAAAAGTCGTGTTTCCAGCAAAAGTGCGAAGCGGATTTGCGCGGGACAATGCGACGAGAGAACAATCCGAACGCAGGAGGGATACCCCTCTTGCACCGCTTTAAACCCGAGATTTGTACTGTGTAAAGGGTTTCGAGATGTCGAATATGAATGAACCGATCGGACAATATGCTCTAAAGGCCCACACATGGACTGAACAGGCACCTCGCCCCTCAGGACTGGGTTCCCTGTTCTCTGTTCAGGCTTTGAAGCAGGCAGCGATTCGCATTGCTGACGTGCGTCATGGAAAAGGCTTCCATACGCGCGATCTGGTTGGATTGCTGGTAAGCCACGCCGCTCGCAACCGTCGCATGATACAGCCGCGTACAATGATGCGTATGACCTTGCCGGTGACATCAGACAAAGTTGCAGTACGTCTCACCATCGAAAGCTGAGGCCGTCACAAGCCAAAACGAAAGGCCTGCCAGTTTTGGCAGGCCTTTTTCATTTCTGAACGACTTTTGGGACAATGCACAAAAGCAAATAGTCAGAGCAATCCCAGAGCAGCAAGCTCCTGCCGCAACTCGGATGGCAAAGCAGCCCTACCGGGCTTTCCGGCAGCTTCATCCAGCGGAACCTCATTCTCACTGAGATAACGCCAGCCCTGAAAGGCGCGCCGCGGCTGCCATTGGGTCGGATGAATCTTTGGCTCCAGTATCAGATGACAGCGATTGATGCCCTGCTCATCTGTAAATGGCCGGATATCCAGCAGGCGTTGCCGACACTGCACATTGCCCTTGATCACCCAGTAGAGCGAACCGCCTTCCAGCAGTTCATCAACACGCTTGGGAACCATACGCGTGGTGTGAAACTGCTCGGGAACCAGCCCAGCAGCACGCTGCTCAGCAAGCCTGAAATCGATCCAGGCTGCGAGATCTTCGATGCTGTCGCAACCGACGCAAAGTTTGACGAGATTAAGTGCCATGGAGCTGATTTAGCCAAGCTCAATGAAGGCTTCAAGTGATAAGAACATTATCTCAGCAGGCAACCACATTGACAGCCAAACCACCCTGGCTGGTTTCCTTATAACGTTCGCTCATATCATGGCCTGTCTGACGCATGGTTTCGATACAGGCATCAAGCGGCACGAAATGCTGACCGTCGCCTTTAACCGCCAGTGATGCAGCAGTTACAGCCTTCACAGCGCCAAGCGCATTGCGTTCGATGCAAGGCACCTGAACAAGTCCGGCCACAGGGTCACAGGTCATACCAAGATGATGCTCCAGAGCGATTTCAGCAGCATTCTCGATTTGCTCCGGTGTGCCACCAAGAACGGCGGCAAGACCAGCCGCAGCCATAGCTGAAGCCGAACCGACTTCACCCTGGCATCCCACTTCTGCGCCTGAAATAGACGCATTATGCTTAATCACGCCACCGATAGCGGCAGAGGTCAGCAGAAAATCGCGAATGCCCTTCTCATCTGCATCGTCATGGAAATGCAAATAATAACGTAGAACTGCAGGCACAACGCCCGCCGCACCATTGGTCGGGGCAGTCACAACTCGACCGCCCGAAGCATTCTCTTCATTGACTGCCATCGCATAGACAGACAACCAGTCATTGGCGAGCAACGGATTGACTTTGTTATTGCGCCAATCGTCTTCCAGCCGTTCAAAAAGCTGGCGTGCACGGCGACGCACTTTCAAGCCGCCAGGCATGATGCCATCGCGGCTCAGACCACGCTCAATACAGCCGCGCATTGCGCCCCATATGCGATCAAGACCTTCGTTGAGGTCAAGACAGGACATATGACATTCTTCATTGGCACGCTTCATATCAGCGATAGAAAGGCCGCTTTTACGCGCCATCTCGAGCATTTCAGCGGCATTGTTGAATGGATAAGGCACATCAGCCTTTTCCTCGCGCTTACCCCCGCTAGTCTGCACACGGCTCAGTTCTTCCGCAGTAACAACAAAGCCACCGCCAATCGAGAAATAGACGCGACGAAGCAATAGTCGATCACTCTTGTCGTAAGCCTCGAAAGCCATGCCATTGGCATGGCCGGGCAAAGGCGTTTTACGATCAAGAACCAGATCGGTTTTAGGATCAAACTGATAGGCCGGATGACCAGCAGGTTGCACAGTCTTTGCGCGCGAAACCTTTTCGACTTCGTTGTCCATGATATCGGGATCAATCGAATCAGGTGTGTAGCCACAGAGACCGAGAATCACTGCGCGATCTGTGGCATGCCCAACACCGGTATAGGCAAGCGAGCCATGAAGGCTGGCCTTCAATCGATAAACCTTGGCATTGGTCGGCTTCGGCCAATTGCCACTGATCAGCTCATCAAGAAACATGTGGGCAGCCGTCATCGGGCCCATCGTGTGTGAACTCGAAGGCCCAATGCCAATCTTATAAAGATCGAATACCGACAGAAACATTCTACACCTATTCCGACCCACAAATGGGGAGTGCAATCTATAGCATCGGTCTATCAGACACGCGCAATAATATTACACCATTATCAGATAGTGTAGGAGAGGAGCAACGCCAACAGAATGCCGAAATGCGGCATTAAATTTCCGGTTTACGCAAAGCAGCAACCTTCGCATTCCAGTCCGAATGCAAACGTTCGTTCTGTCCATATCAAATGGAAAGCTCTATCCGAAAAGTTCTTCATCTTTTCGGAAACTATCGCACCCGCATCAAGCGGAGAAAAGGTAGGCCATGATGATGATAGTGGCGAGGCCAACGACTGCCCAGAGCGTAACGCCCCAGCAGGATTTTTGAACGGTTTCGTCCATGGAGATTTTTACAACCTTGTTGTGCAACTCTTATAATCAGCGTCCTTCACAACGCTGTTACCGGAGATATAATCCTGAAGCCAATGAAACGCAACTGTGAAAAATGGCGGAAATGCGACGCCTTCCACTACCTCATTCCCCATCGCTTCGAAAACTGTTTTAGTATCAGAACCTTAACAATAGCTATACTTAACAAAAGCTTTAAAGTCGCGGCAGAAATGCGGCATCAGGTGTGAGGCAACAACATATCTGTCTTACCGGTTAGCCAATATGCGGTGAGCCCCACCCATTCACGCATCGCCACGCTAAAGCGCGACAAGGCCTCATTGGGCGATTCGAGATAGAGAGAAAAACTCTCTTTTGCAGGTGTTTTGTAGTCGACCGGCCATGCAACTACCTCAAAACCCGCTTTCCGGAAGCATCCGATCGAACGAGGCATATGATATGCCGACGTGACAAGAAGCCATGTTTCGCCGGGTTTTGGCTGTGCCAACACCTTGGAAAACTCGGCATTCTCCACCGTATTCCGTGATTTGTTCTCAAAAAAGAAGCGTTCGCCGGAAAAGCCGAGATCAGTCAGCATTGTGCGTGTGCTATCGGCTTCAGGTACGGCTTTTTCAAAGAAGGCACCATCTCCTCCCGATACGATAACTTTTGCGTCAGGATAAAGCCGCGCAAGTCGCATTGTTTCAAAGATACGATCAGCAGCGCTATTCAGCTCAAATCCCGGTCGGCCAGCATTGATATCGCCGTTCATATAGCCGCCCAGAACCACAATGCCGTCGACACGTTGCGGCAGCTCGGTCTGTTTCGGAAAACGATCCTCCAGCGGAACGAGGAGCATGGAACCAAGCGTTGTATATCCACTGACAAACAAGACGATTGCACCGACAACAAGCGTTGTCAGCCCAAGTTTTTTAAACCCGGTCCAGATCAGCACAAATGCAAGCAGCAGAAACACGAAGATGATTGTCAGCGGCTGAAAAAACAGCCAAAAAAGCTTGGAAATACTGAAAAACAACGCGAGCTCCGCCGATAAAGTGCACAGTCAATCCGATCCGGACGAATCCGGCTCTCTGACATACTATAGCCATGCAATCGCATGTGATAGAAATCTGCTCGACTCTTAAGTGCATCCCGAAAAGGGTGAAACGGTTTTCGGACAAGATGCGTGTTAAATCAAAGGTATGAGCGCAGATCTGATTCAATCAGATCGAAACGCGCTCTAATGTCATAGTTCGGGAAGAAATATGCAGAGCAATGCCGAAGCGACCGTAACGCCGTCAACCCGCCCGCGCCTGGAGCGAATCGATATTGCGCGCGGCGTAGCGCTCATTGCGATGGCGATTTACCATTTCGGCTGGGATCTTGAGTTTTTCGGCTATATGGCGCCAGCCACCACGGCGCACGGCGGATGGAAGATTTTTGCCCGCTGCATCGCATCAAGCTTCCTGTTTCTGGTCGGATTCAGCCTTGTTCTCGCACATGGTCGCGCCATTCGGTGGAATGCTGTAGGAAAGCGTCTCTTGCAGATTGTGGCGGCTGCAGCGGCAATCTCAGCGGTGACTTATTACATGTCGCCGGATAACTTCATCTTCTTTGGCATTTTGCACCAAATCGCATTGGCCAGCGTACTCGGTCTATTGTTTCTACGCCTGCCCGCCGTTGTAACGCTCATAGTGGCAGCCTTTGTCATTACAGCGCCGCTTTACGCACAATCTGATATTTTCAACCGGATGTGGCTTGCTTGGATCGGACTTTCGACGGTTCCGCCCCGTTCCAACGATTATGTACCACTGTTTCCATGGTTTGGTGCTGTTTTGCTTGGTATTGCGGCTGCGCGCATCTTCGAGCGCTTCAACTGGTTACCCATGCTTTCAGGCGGCATTCAACCACAATTTCTGCAAAAGCCGTTGACCTTTATCGGTCGCCATAGCCTTGCATTCTATCTGATCCACCAGCCAGTATTGATCGGGCTGGTCTATGTCTTTTCGCAGATCATGCCAGCAGCACAACCAGCGCCGCGTGAAGCGTTCACACAATCCTGCGTATCATCCTGCATGCAGAATGGCAGCGAAGCACTCTGTGCCCAATTCTGTGGTTGCGTGGTCAGTGAGCTCGACAAGGCGAAGCTGTTTGACGATGTCTTCAGCGGAAAAGCTGACCAGAATAACAACAGCACAGTCCAGCAAATCGCGGAAATCTGCTCACCAGTGCCAGATAATCAGCCCTGATTGTTATGTTGAAACGCCAAGCTCCGCCAAACGTTCAATACAAGCTTCTTCAACCTGATCGAGTTCAGCAAGCGTCTCGTCAATATCGCGACGCTTTTGCCTAAGATCGCTACGCTTTTCTTCAACGCGCTTCATCAAGAGCTTGAGCTGACCGGTTTCACCCGGCGGTTCACGATACATCTGCACAATCTCGTGGATCTCGGCGATCGAAAATCCGAGACGCTTTCCCCGCATGATTTGCTTGAGAAGGTGCCGGTCGGACGGCCTGAACAAGCGTGTGCGACCACGCCGTACCGGCGCAATCAGCCCCTCATCCTCATAAAAACGCAACGTCCGGGTCGATATCCCGAATTCCCGCGTGAGTTCCGTAATCGTATAATATTCGCGCACTACAACATCCCAGTCTTGCAATATGCAGGCAATTGTTGTGCAACCGCATTTACGTAAAAGTCAATATTAAACCGTCACAATCATTAATATTGCCCATAACTAGCCACCACATTCATCACACAGCCTTGCCATCATAGTGCCGCTCATGCGTTATGAAGTGACAACAGGAACAACAGGATTGGTAACTGACAGCGATTCATGCGGCGTTCTATAAAATATACCTTCATTGGACTGGTTATTGTTGCGCTTGCCGGCGCAGCACCTTTTGCGGTTGAACCTGTGGTCCAGAAGATCGGCGAAGGTTCGATCCGGCAACTGGCGAGAGACGGCAATTTCTGCACAACGGATGATTGTGAAGAAGGCATGAACTATGCCATTGACTTTCTGGAGACCAATTATGGCCTCTCTCCCGAGAATGTTAAATGGTGTATGGGCGTCGATGTTATCGCGCATTACGAATTGCCATTTGGCAATGGACTGAAAAAGACGATAACTGATCGAATGTATCAGCGTTGCGGCGATCCCAATCAGGACGAACCTGTCGGAAATTACACGGCAGAATAGAAGGCCTTTTAATTCATGACGCGACTTTTGCGCCTTGCCGCGTGGCTGGTTCTGGCAGTAATTCTTATCGTGACGATAAGCCCGATCCAGTTCCGTCCCATCACCGGTGAACCTGCCGATGTGGAACGCTTTGTAGCCTTTTTCCTCGTCGGCTTCCTGTTTGCCCTGGCTTATCCACGCCACTGGATGGCTGTGTTGCTATTAACTGTTGGATGCGCGGGCATGTTTGAGCTGCTCCAACGCTTAGCTCCGGGTCGTCACGGCGAATTCGCGGACTTTCTCTTCAAAGCAGTGGGTGCCGTCAGCGGTGTTTGTATTGGGCGAGGCCTTAGTTTTCTGCCATTCTTTTCAAAGAAGACCGGGAGTTAGCACTTAGACTTCTGTTTCTCCCGTTGGAACCAAACCGATGCATGAGCGTTTTATCAGCATCAATTCCAACGGAGGTTTGAAATGGCCGATAACAAAACAGCTAACGACGTTCAGCAGGCTCTGGAACAACAGATTTCTGATTTGCGTGGTGAGCTGAAACGCCTGTCTAAGTCTTTGGCATCCCGCACAAGTGACTTCAGAGATAACGCAGAAGACGCATTGGAAGATGCTTCCGGTCGTTTCCGCCATGCAGCTCAGGTTGTCCGCGAACGCGGGCAGGCGGTGGCAGAAACGGTCAAAGAAAATCCCGGCACGGCAACGACACTCTTCGGAACTGCTGGCATTTTGGGAATCCTGATTGGCGTGGCGATTGGCTGCGCGCTCTCTGATCGCCGCTAACTGACATAAAGACTCCTCCTGACTAACCCGCGCCTCCACAGCGCGGGTTTTCTTATGGGCTTTACCTGCTCGGCTATGACTGCTACTCGGAACCATTGGCAATCTGCCACCGGTCGCAGCCTACCCGGTCAAAACAAGGACAAGCGCTTGATATGCAAGCGTAAAGACTGCACCGTGGCTTTTAAAAAGGCACGCAAATGTCTGAAAAGACAATATATTCCGATCTGAAACAACTCGGATCGAACAGCACAGTACCGCAATCACCTGAAGAGGCCGTGCTTGAGAGGGTTGCAAACCCGCAGGCTGGAACACCATACTGCGTCCGCTTTACAGCGCCTGAATTCACCTCCCTCTGCCCCATGACAGGACAGCCAGACTTCGCTCATCTGATGATCGATTATGTTCCGGGAGAATGGCTGGTTGAAAGCAAGTCGCTCAAGCTTTTCCTGTTCTCATTCCGTAATCATGGCGCGTTTCATGAAGACTGCACAGTGACAATCGGCAAGCGGCTTGTTGATCTGCTGGAACCAGAATGGCTGCGCATTGGTGGCTACTGGTATCCGCGTGGCGGCATCCCGATTGATGTGTTTTATCAAACAGGTGCAACGCCTCAGAATGTTTGGATTCCTGAGCAGTCTGTACCCAATTATCGCGGTCGCGGCTGATCACAAATATGAGTATCTATTGCCGCTATGCACAGCGATACCTATTATCAGCATCAACATTGAAACCGGAAACACTTCAGATGACCAAAGCTGTCCTACTGATTTCGCTTGCTGTCCTTTCCGGCTGCGGTGCCGGAAAAGCGGCAATGGATGCAGGTAAAGGGTTCGACCGATTCGCTTGCGCTTCGCGCAATTTCAAAGGCGAACCGCCCTGCCCCCAGCCTGATAGTCCAAACCAGCCAAACCAGACTCCATAACCCCGGAAAGAGGCAGCCATGGCCAACCAACCCAAAGACATCCTCGATTTCTGGTTCTCCGCCAAAATGCGGGAGCACTGGTTTACCAAGAGCGACGAAATCGATGCTGAAATCCGCGAGAAGTTTCTGGCTGCCTACGAAGACGCTCGCGCCGATAAGCTCGAAGACTGGAAACAACAGCCGGAAAGCGCTCTCGCACTGACCATTCTGTTTGATCAGTGTCCACGCAATATGTTCCGCGGCTCTCCACGCTCATTTGAAAGCGATGGTCTCGCTCGCGATGTGGCAGCTCAGGCCCTCGACCATGATTTCGACCGCAAATTGTCGGCCGAACAGCGTCAGTTCTTCTATCTGCCTTTCATGCATAGCGAACATCTCAGCGATCAGAAGCGCTGTGTTGATCTTTATGAAAAGCTTGGCGATGAATTCTCACTGGGCTTTGCACACCAGCATCACGACATTATCGAACGCTTTGGCCGCTTCCCGCACCGCAATAAGGTGCTGGATCGCGAAACGACCAGCGAAGAAGCGGAATTCCTCAAAGAACATGCAGGCTTCTGATTTCACAAAAGCTTGTAAGGCAGAATTCCACGACGGTCGTGATCGACTGATATACGACTTTTGAGTGGCGGCACGGCGCGCTGAACACATTCAGCGCGCTCACAGATGCGACAAGAAACACCGATCGGATCAAAAGCCGACCGCGTGGCGATATCAAGCCCATCCGCATAGACAAAGTCCTGCGCATGTGTGACCTCGCAGCCAAGTGCTATGGCATAGCGGCGCTGCGGGGCATTAAAACCGCCTTCACTCTTTGTAAGCTCCGTAGCAACACAGAGATAACGTGCACCATCAGGCGTTTCGGCGAGCTGACGAATAATGCGCCCCGGCGTTTCAAACGCCTGATGCACATTCCAGAGCGGACAGGCTGCACCATAACGCGCAAATTGCAGCTTGGCAGCACTGTGACGCTTGGTGATATTTCCCGCTCTGTCGATACGCGCAAAAAATACTGGCACACCGCGCTGGCCCGAGCGCTGCAAGGTGCTTAACCGATGCGCGACTTGTTCAAGGCTTGCGCCAAAACGTGAGGCGAGCAATTCCAGATCATGCCGCAGTTCCTTCGCAGTCGACAAAAATATTTGATAGGGCAGCATCAATGCGCCAGCAAAATAATTGCGCAGTCCGATTTTGCAAATTTCGACAGCTTCCGCTGAGCGAAAATCTGCACGCTTCGCAATTGCCGTGACGATTTCCTCCATTTCCAGTTCTGCAATCTGAAATGCGATCTGAAAATTTCGCGTCGAAGCAGGCGAATAAGGATTGAGATGTAGAATACGGGTTTCAGGATTGAACCGACGCAGAATTGCCTCATCCGGATCAGCGCGTGCGACCCGCACCCGATGATGATTTTCCATATATTGCGACAGCGCCACACCAATATCACGTCCCGGAATATCAAGTTTCGCAGCAAGCTTTTCGGCTGCAATATCAATCTCATGTACGTAATTGTCGATAAAATGGAAAAAGTCGCGCACTTCTTCATAAGGCGCTGGTTCGGCAACCGATGGCGCGCGCCCAAGCTGATTATCAAGGCTCGCAAGCTGCTCGCTGTTGCGCCGATAGGCCTGATGGCAGGCGATCAGCGCATGTGCCAGTCCCGGCGCGTTCTGCGTGATCAGCTTCAGCTCCTGCAAATTCGGCTTGTAGTTATCAAAGACCGGATCAGCCAGGGCTTCCGACACCGCCGATAACAAACGATCATCATCGCCCAGTGAAATTGCGCCAATGTCGATCTGGTAATTCTCGGCAAGTGCCAAAAGAACAGCAGCTGAAACCGGTCGCTGATTATTCTCGATTTGGTTGAGATAACTCGTTGAAATACCTAAGCGTTCCGCAAATCCGGACTGAGTTGTCCGATGCTGCTCGCGTATCTCACGGATCTTTCTGCCAACGTAAAGTTTTCTCGGTGCCATATTTGCAAATTCGCATTTCGCTATTTGCAAATTTATAAATTACACAGCCACACCTTTTCAAGCTTTCAGAATGCGGCATACTGGCTCTAATCATTGGGATAACAATCCGCAATTTCATAGCTTTCCAAAGGCATAGCGAATGCAGGAACTTCTCGAACAACTTGAAGCACGTCGCGCCGAAGCGCGCCTCGGCGGCGGGCAAAAACGTATTGATGCCCAGCACGGCAAGGGCAAGCTCACGGCCCGCGAAAGACTGGACGTGCTGCTCGACGAGGGATCGTTCGAGGAGTTTGACATGTATGTCACCCATCGCTGCACCGATTTCGGCATGGAAAAGCAGAAGATTGCGGGTGACGGTGTCGTTACCGGCTGGGGCACGATCAATGGCCGACAGGTCTATGTGTTCAGTCAGGATTTCACCGTTCTGGGCGGCTCGCTCTCTGAAACTCACGCACAGAAAATCTGCAAGATCATGGAAATGGCGATGCAGAACGGCGCACCAGTGATCGGCCTCAATGATTCGGGTGGCGCACGTATTCAGGAAGGTGTGGCTTCGCTCGCTGGCTATGCAGACGTCTTCAAGCGCAATGCAGATGCCTCTGGCGTTATTCCGCAGATTTCAGTCATCATGGGCCCATGTGCCGGTGGCGCAGTTTATTCTCCAGCCATGACTGATTTCATCTTCATGGTGCGCGACTCATCCTACATGTTCGTGACCGGTCCTGACGTGGTGAAGACTGTCACCAATGAGATTGTGACGGCGGAAGAACTGGGCGGCGCTTCGACCCATACGAAAAAATCATCTGTTGCCGACGGCGCTTACGAAAATGATATTGAGACGCTGGAACAAGTGCGTCTTCTGTTCGACTTCCTGCCGCTTAATAATCGCGAAAAAGCACCAACCCGTCCCTTCCACGACGACCCCGCGCGTCTTGAAATGCGACTTGATACGCTGATCCCCGATAGCGCCAATAAGCCCTACGATATGAAGGAGCTGATCTTCGCGCTGGCGGATGAAGGCGATTTCTTCGAAATTCAGGAAGCTTTTGCCAAGAATATCATCACGGGCTTCTTCCGCATGGAGGGCCAGACGATTGGCGTCGTTGCCAATCAACCGATGGTGTTGGCTGGCTGCCTCGATATCGATTCGTCGCGCAAAGCTGCACGTTTCGTGCGCTTCTGCGATGCCTTCAACATCCCGATCCTCACTCTTGTCGACGTTCCGGGTTTCTTGCCCGGCACGGCACAGGAATATGGCGGCGTCATCAAGCATGGCGCAAAACTGCTCTTTGCCTATAGTCAGGCTACCGTTCCGATGGTTACGCTCATCACCCGCAAAGCCTATGGCGGCGCTTATGATGTGATGGCATCCAAACATATCGGCGCCGATATGAATTATGCATGGCCGACAGCTGAGATCGCCGTCATGGGTGCCAAGGGTGCCACCGAAATTCTTTACCGCTCAGAGCTTGGCGACGCCGAAAAAATCGCTGCCCGAACGATGGAATATGAAGAGCGTTTTGCCAATCCATTCGTTGCTGCCGAACGCGGCTTCATCGATGAGGTGATCATGCCGCATTCATCCCGCCGCCGCATTGCCCGCGCGTTCTCTGCTCTGCGTAACAAGAGCCAGAACACGCCATGGAAGAAACACGACACAATTCCGCTTTGATAGCGATGGGTGGGAACAAAATGATCAAGAAAATCCTCATTGCCAATCGTGGCGAAATCGCTTGCCGGGTTATCAAAACGGCAAAGAAAATGGGCATTGCGACGGTCGCGGTTTATTCCGATGCCGACCGAAATGCACTGCATGTCAAAATGGCTGATGAGGCCATACATATCGGACCAGCGCCCTCGAACCAGTCCTATATCGTTGTCGATAAAATTCTGGCGGCCATCAAGGAAACCGGTGCCGATGCAGTGCACCCAGGTTATGGTTTTCTGTCCGAGAACCCGCGCTTTGCCGAAGCATTGAAAGCCGCCAATGTCACCTTCATTGGCCCGCCGGTGAATGCCATCGAAGCCATGGGTGACAAGATCACCTCGAAAAAACTGGCCGCTGAGGCAGGCGTGTCTACCGTTCCCGGTCATATGGGGCTGATCGAAGACGCCGACGAGGCGGTGAAAATTGCAACTTCTGTCGGCTATCCGGTAATGATCAAAGCGTCTGCCGGTGGTGGCGGCAAGGGTATGCGCATTGCATGGAACGACGACGAAGCCCGCGAAGGCTTCCAGTTATCGCGTAATGAGGCGAAATCCTCTTTCGGCGATGATCGCATCTTCATCGAAAAATTCGTCACGCAACCTCGCCATATTGAAATTCAGGTCCTCGGCGATCAGCACGGCAATGTCATTTATCTTGGCGAGCGCGAATGCTCCATCCAGCGCCGTAACCAGAAGGTCATCGAAGAAGCACCCTCGCCCTTCCTTGATGAAGCAACCCGCAAAGCCATGGGCGAACAGGCTGTCGCGCTTTCCAAGGCAGTCGGCTACTATTCGGCAGGCACTGTCGAGTTCATCGTTGATGGCGAGCGCAATTTCTATTTCCTCGAAATGAACACGCGATTGCAGGTCGAACATCCGGTGACAGAACTCATCACCGGCATTGATCTGGTTGAAGAAATGATCCGTGTGGCTTCAGGCGAGAAGCTGCGCATTACGCAGGCTGACGTGAAGCTCAACGGTTGGGCTATTGAAAGCCGCCTCTATGCAGAAGATCCATATCGCAACTTCCTGCCCTCCATTGGCAGACTAACGCGCTATCGTCCTCCGGTCGAAGGCCACGACAAAAATGGCTCAGTCATCCGCAACGATACGGGTGTCTTCGAGGGTGGTGAAATCTCGATGTATTATGACCCCATGATCGCAAAACTCTGCACATGGGCACCAGATCGGTTGAGCGCAATCGACGCCATGGGCGAAGCGCTCGATGCATTTGAAGTGGAAGGCATTGGCCACAACCTGCCATTCCTTTCGGCCGTTATGGATCATCCGCGATTTCGGGCTGGTGCATTGACCACAGCCTTCATCGCGGAAGAATATCCCGATGGGTTTGCAGGCGTAACAGTATCCGAGGAAGATGCCCATGTGCTGGCTACGGTAGCAACCCAGATCAACATGGTTATCGAGCAGCGCAACAGCCAAATTACCGGCAAACTTTCCGCACAAAAACAGTCTATTCCAACCGACTGGGTGGTCACATTCAGTGGCTTCAGCCTGCCGGTTCGGATTGCTGAAGGCGAAGGCGGAACGATAATCAACTTTGTCGATGGTTCAAGTCTGCCGGTCGCCAGCGATTGGCATCCGGGCAGTCAGCTTGGATCATTCACAGTCGGAGGCAAACCAATCGCCGTAAAGGTTTTGCGTTCAGGAACCGGTTGGCGCCTGCGCTGGCGTGGCATGGATGTCGTTGCACATGTGCGGTCGCCACGCGTGGCTGAACTGGCAAAACTCATGCCTGTCAAATTGCCGCCCGATACATCGAAAATGCTGCTTTGTCCAATGCCTGGCGTCATTACATCCGTACTTGTGAAACACGGGGATACGGTCGAAGCTGGCCAACCACTTGCCACGGTGGAAGCCATGAAGATGGAAAACGTGCTGCGTGCGGAACGCCGTGCTACCGTAAAACGCATCGCTGCGGAAGAAGGCGCAAGCCTGGCGGTTGATGAACTCATTATGGAATTCGAGTGAAGGCTTCGTGGGATGGAGAATAAGCCAATGACGCAGAAGACCCGTGCGGACTGGGAGGCGTTGGCCGAAAAGGAACTGAAACGCCCCGCAGACAGCCTTGTCTGGCACACACAGGAAGGCATAGACGTCAAGCCGCTTTATACTGCGGATGACCTCAATCAAGTTGGGCATCTTGGCACCCTGCCCGGCTTCGAGCCGTTTCTGCGCGGTCCACGCGCTACGATGTATGCGGGCCGCCCCTGGACTATTCGTCAATATGCGGGCTTCTCCACGGCGGAGGCCTCCAACGCGTTTTACCGCAAGGCACTTGCCGCCGGTCAGCAGGGCGTGTCGGTGGCTTTCGATCTCGCCACTCATCGCGGCTATGACAGCGATCATCCCCGCGTTGAAGGTGATGTCGGCAAGGCGGGCGTTGCCATCGATTCCGTCGAGGACATGAAGATCCTTTTCGACGGCATTCCGCTTGAGAAAATCTCCGTCTCCATGACCATGAACGGCGCGGTGATCCCGATCCTCGCCAATTTCATCGTCGCAGGTGAAGAACAAGGCGTGTCGCGCGATCTGCTTTCCGGCACCATTCAGAACGATATTCTGAAAGAGTTCATGGTCCGCAACACCTATATCTATCCGCCGGAACCATCCATGCGGATTATAGCGGATATCATCGCCTATACGGCAGCCGAAATGCCGAAATTCAATTCGATTTCCATTTCTGGCTACCATATGCAGGAAGCGGGTGCGACACTGGTTCAGGAACTGGCCTTCACACTTGCCGATGGTCGCGAATATGTGCGTGCAGCACTTAACAAGGGCCTCAATGTCGATGAGTTTGCAGGGCGTCTGTCGTTCTTCTTCGCCATCGGCATGAACTTCTTCATGGAAATCGCCAAGCTGCGCGCGGCGCGCCTGCTCTGGTCGCGTATCATGAAGGAGTTCGATCCGAAGAAGCCGGGATCGCTGATGCTACGCACTCATTGCCAGACTTCAGGCGTCTCGTTGCAAGAGCAGGATCCTTATAACAACATCGTTCGCACGGCTTTTGAAGCTATGTCCGCAGCACTCGGAGGCACCCAATCGCTGCATACCAATTCTTTCGACGAAGCCATTGCTTTGCCAACGGAATTCTCTGCGCGCATAGCCCGCAACACACAGCTCATTTTGCAGAATGAAACAGGCGTCACCAAGGTCGTCGACCCATTGGCAGGTTCCTATTACATTGAAAGCCTGACCAATGAGCTGGCCGAAAAAGCATGGGCGCTGATTGAGGAAGTTGAAAGCCTCGGCGGCATGACCAAAGCTGTCGAAAGCGGTTTGCCCAAGCGACTGATCGAAGAAGCTGCCACCAAACGGCAGGCGGCGGTTGATAAAGGCGAGGAAGTCATCGTTGGCGTAAACAAGTTCCGCCTCGAACAGGAAGACGAAATCGATATTCTGGAGATCGACAATTCGGCGGTTCGCCAGTCGCAGATCGCCCGCCTCAACCGGATTAAGGAAACTCGCAATAAGGCAAAAGTCGAAGCAGCCCTTTCCGAGTTGGAAAAGGTCGCAAAGACCGGCGAAGGCAATATTCTGGCGGCAGCCGTCGAAGCATCGCGCGCCCGCGCAACCGTTGGCGAAATTTCCGACGCCATGCGCAACGCGTTCGGTGATCATGCAGCCGTGCCGAAGGTCGTCAGAGAAGTCTATGGTGCAGCCTACGAGAATGAGCCTGAATATCTGACCCTCGTGAATCGTCTGGAAGAGTTATCCAAATATACAGGCGACAAGCCGCGCATCATGGTGGCCAAGCTCGGTCAGGATGGCCACGATCGCGGCGCGAAGATCATCGCTTCAGCCTTCGGTGACATTGGCTTTGAAGTGCTCGCCGGCCCACTGTTTCAAACGCCGGAAGAAGCAGCTGATATGGCCATCAAGGCCGAAGTTCACGTATTGGGTGTTTCATCCTTGGCAGCCGGACACAAGACGCTGTTGCCGCAGCTCGTGGATACGCTTCGCAAGAAGGGCGCCGAAAATATCATTGTTGTTTGTGGCGGTGTCGTCCCACGCCAGGATTACCAGTATCTGTTCGACCATGGTGTCTCTGCAGTTTTTGGCCCCGGCTCCAATGTACTCGATTGTGCACGTGCAGTGCTTGATCTTATGGAAGGCAAGCGCCGCAATCTATAATATATTCAATTAGATAAACAAGAAAAGAGACTCATTTTCTGAACCTCTTGAGAAGCCAGGTAAAGAGCCTGGCTTCGTTGTCTTAAAGTCCCATCAATGAGTTCTATCAGTGCCTGGGGCCTGCAAATCCGGCAATCGTCGAGCTCGTGACCGACACTGGATCACTTGCCGGAAATGTATCTTCCAATCCTTCATCCAGCTGACGCTCGAGTTCTGATTTGTCGCCTGCGCGACGCGCACTTGGAACAGTCAACAAGCTTGCAGGTTCAATACCGCACTCAATACAGGCAACGTTTAAGGCCTCTCCAAGCTTGAGTATCGCTTTGCGTATCACAGCATCCCGCGAAAGCTCGGCCTCAGTATCATTCTCAACCTTGACCGTAATCCGCTCTTCGCTCTCGGTTACGAATTCGACCATATAGGTTGCAAAACCACCAAGCGAACTGACACGTGTTTCAACAATGTCCATAGCTTCACCTCCGCGTTTCACCTCCAGAAACAACGGCCAACCGCTCCGATAGTTCCCGAAAATGAACCTGTTGGATGTTGAAATTTTTTTCCTGCAAATTGTGGGAGGACGTGACACCTCACTTTTTACACAACGAAGCAAAAAGGCCGCAGAGTTCAAGGCACCATGCTGCCTTTATTCCAGCAACATTGTTCGTCTACAGCATTTCCAACGCTGTCTTGCACGTCGGCGGAGCAAAAGTTCTGTCCAGTAGAGTCAGCTGTTCTTCCGTCAATCTTATATCCGCAGCGTTGCGATTTTCACGAACATGACCGAGCTTCGATGTCTTCGGAATTGCAATCACATCGCCATTGCGCATGGTCCAGGCAAGCGCAACCGCTGCCGGAGAAACCCCTAATTCATCAGCAATTTCATGCAGCACACTATTCCCCAAAAGCCTGCCCTGTTCGATCGGTGAATAGGCCATTAGCGGAGTTTTCTGCCCTGCGCACCATGGCATTAAATCAAATTCCGGCCCACGCCGGATCAAATTATAGAGTATCTGATTGGCCGCCACGGCTTTGCCGCCTGTAACGACTGCCATTTCTTTCATATCGCCGGTGTCGAAATTGCTGACGCCCCATGCGCCAATCTTGCCTGCCTGCTGCAATTCTTCAAAGGCAGTCAGAGTTTCCTCCAGCGGATAACGCCCACGCCAATGCAGCAGATAAAGATCGATCTTTTCAGTACCAAGCCGCTTGAGACTACGTTCGCACGCTTCAATCGTACCCTGTAAGGAGGCATTGTACGGCAGCACTTTACTGACGAGAAAAACACTATCACGGCGACCTTTGATCGCTTCGCCCACGATTTCTTCTGCACCGCCGTCCGCATACATTTCAGCAGTGTCGATCAGCGTCATGCCAAGTTCGATGCCGCATTGCAGCGCCTCGACTTCCAGCCGCCTTTGGTGCGGATCCTCGCCCATATACCATGTGCCCTGCCCAAGTGCAGGCACATGAGCACCCGATGCCAGTTTCACTTGCGGGATTGTTCCGGTCATGGCTCGCCTCTTGATGCTTGCAGGATGCGCATAAAATTGCGACATCGAAAAACATAGGCCAGATCAGGCGAACTGCAAGCCAAAGCCTTGCATCAGGCGACGAATGGCATAATCCGGCTTCTGCGATGTAAACACCGCCAGATCATCGTGATGATGCAGCTCCTCATCAATCCGCCGTGGCTGCAATAGGGATACGGTGCGCCGTGCTATGGCTTCCGCCGGATCAAGCCAATCAACTGGCCAGGGGGCTAATCGGCGAAACACATTTGCCAGAAATGGATAGTGGGTGCAGGCCAGCACAACGATATCCGTGCGTTCGCCGTCTTTTTCGATGAAGCACGGCGCAATCTGCTCGATGACCAGCGCCTCATCGATCTTTTCACCGCGAATATGTGCTTCGGCGACTGCGGCAAGCCTGTCAGCTCCGACCAACCGCACATGACATTGCGTGGCAAATGATTGGATAAGATCGCGAGTATAGGCGCGCTTGACCGTGCCCGGCGTTGCCAGAACTGAAACAAGCCCCGATGCTGTACGTTCAGCGGCCGGTTTGATCGCAGGCACGGTGCCAACGAAAGGCACGGCCGGATAAGCGCGCCGCAGATCATCCAGCACCAGTGTTGAAGCCGTGTTACAGGCGATAACGGCGATTTCGGGATCGTACTCCGCAATAAACTTGCCAAAAAGCTCGACAATGCGTGCGCGCAACGCTTCTTCTTCCCATCCGCCATAGGGAAAACCGGCATCGTCCGCGATATAGACAAATCGCCGGTCAGGCATCAGCACCCGCGCCTCACGCAGAACCGTCAAACCGCCGATACCACTGTCAAAGACCAATATGGGCTTTTCACAGGTGGCAGACGACGTCTCGGAAAGGTGAGCTGCGGACGCGTGTTTCATTCAGCCTTATCCTCGGTTGCGGGTTTGCGAGCGCGTCCTTCCGGTGCACCGGAACCACGCGGCTTTTTCGGCGTAAACACATCAAGCGATGTAATGACGCCACGCAGAAGTTTAAGTTCTGCCGATGCAAAACCTGCACGCGTCAGCACCGAGCGCAGATTATTGACCATGATTTCTTTTTTCGCCTCAGGGCGGAAATAACCGCGTACATCAAGCGCCTCTTCCAGATGACTGAAAAGACTCTGCAATTCCTGCTTAGGGGCCGCTTCCATTTCCGGTCCACGGAAAACCGTATCTGTCTGGCTTTCGAGACCCGATTTCATCCACTCATATGACATAAGCAGTACGGCTTGTGCGATATTGAGTGAGGCAAAGGCCGGATTAACCGGGAAAGTCACCAGTTCATCGGCAAGGCCAACCTCTTCGTTGCTTAAGCCGAAACGCTCGCGCCCAAAAAGAATACCTGTCTTCTCACCTGCCGTAAAACGACGGCGCAACTCGCCATTCGCTTCCACAGGGCTACGCACTTGTTTGAAGCCATCGCGTTCGCGCGCGGTGGTTGCGTAAACGAAATTCAGATCAGAAATCGCCGAAGGCAGATCATCATAAACGACCGCATTGTCGATGATATGATCCGCTTTGCTGGCGGCAGCCCGCGCCTTTTCGCTCGGGAATTCTTCACGTGGCTGGACAAGTCGCAACTCGGCAAGACCAAAATTCGCCATGGCGCGCGCCACCATGCCGATATTTTCCGGCAATTGCGGGTTAACCAGAATGATCGCTGGTCCTTCAGTGATCATCGGGCGCTGTTTGTCTGTTCCTGCCATGATATTTTCCGCTAAAGCATAGCGCGTGCTAACTGTTTCATTTTAGCGTCCGCGACCATGCGACAATTGTAAGAAATCAGAGCGAGCAAATCCGGTAAAATTACGTGCGATACGCTCTGATGCTTTAGGATCATGGCGCTTCCCTGACATAATTGACAAAAATTCGCAAAGATTCCCCTTACATTTGATATGGAAAATCAGCTGTAGTAGCGGAATAATACCGACTTCCTTCTCGTCCATGCCAGACTGTCGCTATCGACATCGAAGTTTACAGGGAGGAAATTATGTCCGGCAAAAAGATTCTCATGATCTGCGGCGACTTCTGCGAAGATTACGAAACCATGGTTCCGTTCCAGACGCTTCTCGCCGTCGGACATAAAGTACATGCCGTATGCCCCAACAAGAAGGCAGGCGATGCAATTGCAACAGCCATTCATGACTTTGAAGGACATCAGACCTACACCGAAAAGCCAGGTCATAATTTCACACTTAACGCCACCTTTGCCGATGTGAAGGCTGAAAGCTATGACGCGCTCGTCATTCCTGGCGGTCGCGGTCCAGAATATCTGCGCCTTGATGATAAAGTCATCGCCATCGTCAAACACTTCTTTGAAAATGGCAAACCTGTTGCAGCTGTGTGCCATGGCGCACAGCTGCTCGCGGCTGCGCGCGTTCTGGAAGGTCGCACCTGCTCTGCCTATCCTGCATGTCGCCCGGAAGTAGAACTTGCAGGTGGAACTTATGCGGATATCCCTGTCGATCAGGCCGTCACGGACGGCAATCTGGTAACGGCACCTGCCTGGCCTGCCCATCCGGCGTGGTTGTCGCAATTTCTCGCTGTTCTCGGCACCAAAATCACGCATAGCTGATTATAGGCTGCCTGCAACTCTAACCCAGTTGCAGGCAGCAACAAACTACGCAACACTAAAGCGGGAGATATTTCGGGAGGAACCTATGTGCAGACTGTTCATCGGGGCGAACCCCGAACTTTGGCAAAGCGTCACTCGCTCATTACGCATTGATGGCGTCGTGACTAGTGTGCGGCTCGAAAACTTCTTCTGGTTCGCGCTGGAAGATATTGCTGCGCGTGACAATCTGTCTGTTAATCGCCTGCTGGGTCGCCTTTATGATGAATCGCGTGCCGAAGGCCACGATCTCGATAATTTCGCATCGTTCCTGCGTGTTTGCTGTGGCCGATATCTCGCCCTGCAGGTCAACGGCCTTGTCCCAACAGATAAGACAACGGCAATTTCAACACTCGACGCGGATGCCATATTGTTACGCGAGCAGGAAACTTATCGTGATCAACGCTCAAAATGGCAAAAACCTGCACATCACGCCGCCTGAAAATGTGCCTATAGGCCAAAGAATAAGCCTCCGACACTTTGCCTTCGCGTTCACCGATGCTATACGGTCGCGACGCATTAAATAAGAGGCTTTATCAATGGCAAAAATCAAGGTTGCGAACCCGGTCGTTGAACTCGACGGCGATGAAATGACCCGCATCATCTGGCAGTTCATCAAGGACAAATTGATCCATCCCTACCTCGACATTGATCTGAAATACTACGATCTGTCAGTAGAACATCGTGATGAAACCAATGACCAGGTTACCATTGATGCAGCTAATGCCATCAAGGAACATGGCGTTGGCGTAAAATGCGCAACCATCACACCCGATGAAGCCCGCGTTGAAGAATTCAAGCTCAAGAAGATGTGGAAGTCGCCTAACGGCACCATCCGCAACATCCTCGGCGGCGTTATCTTCCGCGAACCGATCATCTGCAAAAACGTTCCTCGTCTGGTTCCGGGCTGGACGCAGCCAATCATCGTTGGCCGTCATGCTTTCGGCGACCAGTACCGCGCGACCGATTTCAAATTCCCGGGCAAAGGCACACTGTCGATCAAATTCGTCGGTGAAGACGGCGAAACCATCGAGCACGAAGTCTATCAGGCTCCGGCTGCTGGCGTGGCAATGGCCATGTACAACCTCGACGAATCGATCCGTGAATTTGCACGCGCTTCGCTGAACTACGGCCTGCAGCGCAACTACCCGGTTTATCTGTCGACCAAGAACACCATTCTGAAGGCCTATGACGGTCGCTTCAAAGACATCTTCGAAGAAGTCTATCAGGCTGAATTCGCAGAAAAGTTCAAGGCAGCCAAGATCTGGTACGAACATCGTCTGATCGACGACATGGTTGCGTCTGCTCTCAAGTGGTCCGGCGGCTACGTTTGGGCTTGTAAAAACTATGACGGCGACGTGCAGTCCGATATCGTGGCACAGGGCTTCGGCTCGCTCGGCCTGATGACCTCGGTTCTGATGACGCCAGATGGCAAGACTGTTGAAGCTGAAGCTGCACACGGCACCGTGACCCGTCACTACCGCCAGCATCAGAAGGGCGAGGAAACCTCGACCAACTCGATCGCTTCGATCTTCGCATGGACCCGCGGCCTTGCTCATCGTGCAAAGCTTGATGACAATGCAGAGCTGAAGCGCTTTGCCGACACGCTTGAAAAGGTCTGTGTCGATACTGTTGAAAGCGGCTACATGACCAAGGATCTGGCGCTGCTCATCGGTCCAGATCAGCCTTGGCTCTCGACCACTGGCTTCCTCGACAAGATCGACGAAAACCTTCAGAAGGCAATGGCTGCCTGAGCCTGAGCCAAGTCACATTGAGACGGCGGGATTTTCCCGCCGTTTTTCGTTTGCACGGCACTATTTATCCCTCGCAAGCGCAAATGCTCCCCGATAGTCTGTTGATTCAGAAATAGGGAGGACTGATATGTCGGCAATTCGGGCATTAACGCCACAAGACCGGACTGCTTGGGAACCATTATGGAAAGCCTATCAGGTCTTTTACGAGGTCGACATTCCCGCAGAGACAACCGGCATCACATGGGGCCGCTTTCACGACGCGTCGGAACCAATGCATGCTTTAGGTGCATTCGACGACGACGGACGTCTTGTTGGTTTCGTGCATGCGATTTTTCACCGCTCCTGCTGGTTGCCAAAATGGACCTGCTATCTTCAGGATCTCTATGTCGAAAACAGCCAGCGTGGAAAAGGCACCGGTGCTGCCCTGATTGAGGCAGTGGCCGATCTCGCGCGCGCAGAAGGCGCAGGCAGGCTCTATTGGCTCACACACGAAAGCAATGCCACCGCACGCCGTCTTTATGACGCAATCGCCCAACAGTCTGGCTTCATCCAGTATCGAAAGGCTCTTTAAAAAGCCGGATTCCCGTTTCTTTTTGATGCAAGAAAGAGCATCTTGTTGCTCAGCTTGCAGGGAGGATGAAAAATGAGCGATTTGAAGCTTTACACCAACCCCATGTCACGCGGGCGCATTGCGCGCTGGATGTTAGAGGAAATCGGGCAGCCCTATGATGTCGAAATCCTCGATTACGGCCCGCCCATGAAAGGGCCTGATTATTGCGCCATCAATCCGATGGGCAAGGTGCCTGCTCTACGCCACGGCAAAGATATCGTGACAGAAGTTGCGGCCATCTGTGCCTATCTTGCGACCACGTTCCCTGAAGCTGGTCTTGCTCCCCATCCTGACGAGCGTGCCGATTTCTATCGCTGGCTTTTCTTCACATCGGGTCCGGTCGAAGCCGCCCTATCCAATCATGCGTTGGGCTATGAAGTACCTGCCGACAAACAAGGCATGGTGGGGTATGGCAATTACGATACCGTCGTGAATACGCTCGAAAAAGCGGTTTCCCGTCACCCTTATATTACCGGCTCACGCTTCACCGCAGCCGATGTCTATGTCGGCTCACACATCGGCTGGGGTTTGCGCTTCGGCACATTGCCAGGAAAGCCTGCCTTTACGGCCTATTGGGATCGTTTGAAAGATCGCCGGGCCATGAAGCGCGCCAATGAACTGGATGACGCCGCCGCAGCAGCTCAAAACAATAGCTAAAGCTGAAAAATCTTGGCAAAAGCCTGGGCGCCGTTAGACGAGAAGGTAATAACCCGACCTTCTTCCCGACGTGCCCAGCCTTTATCAATAAAGTTTTTCAGGAGTGCCGCGCCGAGTGCGCCGCCAAGATGATTGCGCCTCTCGCTCCAGTCGAGACAGTGACGGCAAAGTGGTCGCTTACCCTTTTGCAGCATATCCACATCAACATCGAGACAAGAGAAAAATGACTTCCCTTCATCCGTGAGCAGAGGTTCACTGGCATCATCGATCAGACCAAGCCTGTGGGATGCGTCGAGCATTTCAACGCCACGTTCGCCTGCCAGATGATCGTAACAAATTCGTGCCTTACGTAGCGCATGGTCCTTAGGACCAGTGCGAACCCGCACGGCACCGGTTCGCTGCGCGAGCCCCATAAGTCCTTCCAGAACCTGCGCCACATCCGTACCTGAAAGCCTGAAATAACGATGCCTGCCCTGCTTTTCAGCTACGAGCAAATTGGCTGCATCAAGCTTTGAGAGATGCCCGCTGGCAGTCTGAATCGTCACACCTGCTGCTGCAGCAAGTTCACTCACTGTCAAAGCACGTCCGTCCATCAGCGCGGTCAGCATGTTTGCACGCGCCGGATCACCCAGCAGGGCTGCAACAGAAGCTATGATCGGTCCGTCTTTCATACTTCGATGCTAACCGAAGTATGGATGAAGTTCAATAGGCTAAAACGTCTCCAGCAAACCAGTTAATTTCAGGAGACAAAAATGATTACCTGTTTCATCCGCTATCAGATCGACCCGTTTAAAGCCGACGCTTTCGCGGAATATGCGCGCAATTGGGGACAAGCGAGCCCACGTTGCGGTGCAAACCTGATTGGTTATTTCGGGCCGCATGAAGGCTCCACCACAACAGCTTATGGTGTTTATTCCGTCGAAGACCTTGCTGCCTATGAACAGTTTCGCGCACGTCTGGCCGCGGATCCAATCGGTCGGGCAAACTATGATTTTGCAAAGCGAGAACAGTTTATCCGCTCGGAAGAGCGTATCTTTCTCAAACTGCAATCGGCCCCACATGCGGAGTTTATCAAGCCATGATCGCCGTTATCTTTGAAGTCTGGCCTGCGGATGATGAGCGGCGCGAGCAATATCTCGATATCGCTGCAAGCCTGCGGGCCGATCTGGTCAAAATCGACGGCTTCATATCCATCGAACGCTTTCAAAGTCTGGTTAAGCCAGAAAAGCTGTTGTCGCTCTCTTTCTGGCGTGACGAAGAAGCTGTCAAACAGTGGCGCAACTTGCCCACCCATCGGATTGCACAGACGAAAGGACGCGGCGGTGTATTTGAAAACTACCGTTTGCGCGTCGCAAGCGTGTTGCGGGACTATGGTCTCGATGAACGCGAAGAAGCTCCCGACGATAACCGGAAAGTTCACGCCGAATAAAAAGGGCCGGGAAATTCCCGGCCTTTTCGCTTTAGAGCGCGTTTCGATCTGATTGGATCAGATCGGCGCTCTAAATATTTGTTTTAACGCACATCTTTGTCCGAAAACCGTTTCATACTTTTCGGGATGCGCTCTAATCAGCAATCGATCAGACGATCAGCGCCTTTACAGCGGCAATCGCTTCGTTTGCCTTGGTGCCATCTGGGCCACCGGCCTGCGCCATGTCTGGACGACCGCCGCCGCCAGCACCACCGAGGGCGCCGGATGCAGCACGCACCAGATCAACCGCGCTGAAACGACCAACCAGATCTTCAGTCACAGCGGCAACCGCGCTTGCCTTGCCATCTTCACCAACGCCGATGAAGAGAACAACGCCTGAACCAACCTGCTTCTTGCCTTCGTCAGCAAGCGGCTTGAGATCGCGCGGCGAAACGCCGGTCACAACTTTGCCGAGGAAATTGACGCCATTGACGGTTTCCACAGCACTGCCGCCATCAGATGCACCGCCACTCAACGCCAGTTGTCTGCGGGCTTCTGCAAGTTCACGTTCCAGCTTCTTACGCTCATCAACCAAAGCGTTGACACGCTCAAGTGCTTCTGATGGCGTTGTCTTAAGAACACCGGCGATTGCCTTGACGCGTTCATCCTGCTCTTCGAGGTACAAGCGAGCCGCCTCGCCGGTCAGTGCTTCCATGCGGCGAACGCCGGCAGCGACACCACTGTCGGACAGAATGCGCACGAGGCCGATATCACCCGTCTGACGAACATGCGTGCCGCCGCAAAGCTCGACAGAGTAAGCCTTGCCAGCCTTTTCGCCGTGCTTAGCCGTTCCCATCGAAACAACACGGACTTCGTCACCATATTTTTCGCCGAACAACGCCATCGCCCCTTCGGCAATAGCATCATCCACGGCCATCAAACGCGTCGAAACCGGTGCGTTCTGCAGGATGATCTCATTTGCCAAGTTCTCGACAGCCGTCAGTTCTTCCGCCGAAATCGGCTTTGGGTGCGAAAAGTCGAAACGCAGACGATCGGGAGCCACGAGCGACCCCTTCTGCGCAACGTGAGATCCAAGCGTTTCACGCAGGGCCTCGTGCAGAAGATGGGTTGCCGAATGGTTGGAACGGATGCGCGTACGACGCTCACCATCAACCTTCAACTCGACCGCTTCGCCGACCTTTGCTGACCCTTTGGTAACTTCGCCCGTATGAACGAAAACGCCCTCGCCCTTCTTCTGTGTATCCTTGATGGTGATGACAAAGCCTTCACCGGAAATCGTTCCGGTATCGCCCTGCTGACCGCCGGATTCGCCATAGAACGGCGTCTGGTTGACAACGACGGAAACGGTTTCACCTTCGGCCGCAGATGCCACTTCCGCGCCATCGCGCACGAGTGCCGTGATAACGCCTTCAGCGCTTTCAGTTTCATAGCCGAGAAATTCGGTCGCGCCGACTTTATCCTTGATACCGAACCAGATGGTTTCAGTTGCGGCTTCGCCCGAACCGGTCCAGTTGGCGCGTGCTTCTGCCTTCTGGCGTTCCATGGCGACGTTGAAACCATCGGTATCGACCGTTACGCCGCGCTGGCGCAATGCATCCTGAGTGAGATCGAGCGGGAAACCGTAGGTGTCATAAAGCTTGAAAGCCGTCTCGCCATCAAGACGATCACCCTCAACGAGATTTTCCGAAGCATCGGAAAGCAGGCCAAGGCCGCGTTCCAGCGTCTTGCGGAAACGGGTTTCTTCGAGCTTGAGGGTTTCGGAAATCAGTGCTTCCGCGCGGATCAGCTCCGGATAGGCCTGCCCCATTTCCCGAATGAGCGCTGGCAGCAGACGCCACATCAATGGCTCTTTCGCACCGAGCAGCTGCGCATGACGCATAGCGCGGCGCATGATGCGGCGCAGCACATAGCCACGACCTTCATTCGACGGCAGAACGCCATCGGCAATCAGGAAGCTCGATGCACGCAGATGATCGGCAATTACGCGATGGCTGGCGCGGAAATCGCCCTCAGCCTTAACGCCAGTTGCATCTTCCGATGCGCGGATCAGCGCCTTGAAAAGATCAATGTCGTAATTGTCATGCACACCCTGCAAAACCGCTGCAACGCGCTCCAGCCCCATACCCGTATCAATCGACGGACGTGGCAGATCGATACGCTGCTCAGGAGAGAGCTGCTCGAACTGCATGAAAACGAGATTCCAGATCTCAATGAAACGATCGCCATCTTCATCAGCGGATCCGGGAGGACCGCCCCAGATATGATCGCCATGATCGTAGAAGATTTCCGAGCAAGGACCGCAAGGGCCGGTATCACCCATCGCCCAGAAATTATCATTCGTAGCAATGCGGATGATGCGATCATCAGAAAGGCCGGCAATCTTCTTCCAAAAATTCGCGGCATCATCATCGGTGTGATAAACGGTGACCAGCAGCTTGTCCTTGTTCAGGCCAAACTCCTTTGTGATCAGGTTCCAGGCATGGTTGATCGCTTCTTCCTTGAAGTAATTGCCAAAGGAGAAGTTGCCGAGCATTTCAAAGAAGGTGTGGTGACGAGCCGTATAGCCGACATTGTCCAGATCGTTATGCTTGCCGCCAGCGCGCACGCATTTCTGCGATGTGGTCGCGCGGCTGTATGGGCGCTGTTCAAGACCAGTGAAGACATTCTTGAACTGCACCATGCCCGCATTGGTGAACATCAGCGTTGGATCGTTGCGCGGAACCAACGGGCTTGATGAAACAACCTCGTGTCCGTTCTTGCGGAAATAGTCGAGGAATGTGGACCTTATCTCGTTGACGCCAGCCATAATTCACCCTTGGACATTTTCTGCCCTGCATGAGACGCCCCTCTTAACAAGGCGCATCGATTATCTTTTCACCACCCGCAAGGTTGCAACGATATCCGGCATTTTCATGCCGCCACGCTTCGACTGCCCGATCATGGAAAGTCCGTGAGGTGGAGTTTCGGTTGACCGCTTTTAACGGGGCACCGCTTTTCTGTCCAGATAAGCAGTGTGCGCTATAAAAGCAATTTCTCCCGGAAAGTATGAAAACGACAACTATGCAACAGTGTTCATAGCATTTCCAGCAAAAGTGCGAAGCGGCTTTGCGTAGGATAATGCCCAAAAACAAATAGTTACAGCGGTTCCAGCGATTCAGTCTTAACTGAAACCGCTAAAAGCAAAAAAACAAAAACCCTGCGTAATACGCAGGGCTTTCATCCATTTCATCATAAGACGGATTCTACATTTCTGCAGCTTCCGGACCATCATCCGCTTCAGGACCGCCATCTTCAAGAAATTGCTCGGCAATCAGGCCAGCATTCTGACGGAGCGTCATTTCGATCTCTTTCGCGACTTCCGGATTATCCTTGAGATACTGCTTGGCGTTTTCCCGACCCTGTCCCAAACGCTGGGAATTATAGGAGAACCACGCGCCCGACTTCTCAACAACACCGGCTTTGACACCAAGATCGACCAGTTCGCCCATCTTGGAAACGCCTGCACCATACATGATATCGAATTCAACCTGCTTGAATGGAGGTGCAAGCTTGTTCTTCACCACCTTCACGCGAGTCTGGTTGCCCACAACCTCGTCACGCTCCTTGATCGAGCCAATACGACGAATATCAAGACGCACTGATGCGTAGAACTTGAGCGCATTACCGCCAGTTGTCGTTTCAGGCGAACCAAACATGACGCCAATCTTCATACGAATCTGGTTGATGAAGATCACCATACAGTTCGAACGCGAGATCGAAGCCGTGAGCTTGCGCAATGCCTGGCTCATCAAACGTGCCTGAAGACCAGGCAATGAATCGCCCATTTCACCTTCAATTTCGGCGCGTGGCGTCAGAGCCGCGACCGAGTCAACGACCAGAACATCAATTGCGCCGGAACGCACAAGCGTATCCGTGATTTCAAGCGCCTGCTCACCAGTATCAGGCTGCGAAATCAGAAGGTTCTCAAGATCGACGCCAAGTTTGCGGGCATAGACCGGATCAAGCGCATGTTCCGCATCCACAAATGCGCAAATACCACCCTTTTTCTGAGCTTCCGCAATCGTGTGGAGTGCAAGTGTCGTCTTACCCGAGCTTTCCGGGCCATAGATTTCCACGATACGTCCCTTGGGCAGACCGCCGACGCCCAATGCAATATCGAGAGAAAGCGAGCCGGTAGGCACGGTCTCAATATCGACCACTTCGTTCTGGCCCAATCGCATGATCGAGCCTTTGCCGAACGCCCGTTCAATCTGCGACAGCGCCGCATCGAGTGCCTTTGTCTTGTCCACTGAATTTTCCTCAACAAGTCGCAATGATTTCTGAGACATCTTACACCATCCTCTTGTCTCGCTAGAAGCCCCGGGGGCTCATCGCCAATATCTATTTGTATCTGTTTTGTTCTCATTTTGCAATAAGGTCAAGCAGTTGATTTAAATAGATATAAATTTTTTGTTCTATTATTGTTCCTTAACATTAGGAACACGTAATCTGCACGACTGTCCACGCTTTAGTTCAAAAAAATAGGTGTTTGGGTTCGGCGATTCGCTCTCATAACGTAAAAACGCAGCTCTCCTTTCGAAGAGCTGCGCCAAAAAACGGATCAATATCCGAATCTTTGAACTTATCAGCTTGCACCACGAAGCGGTGAAATCTGAATTTCCACGCGACGATTCTGTGCACGACCATCCGGTGTCGCATTGGTTGCCACCGGCTGGCTGGCGCCATAACCAATAACTGCGAAGCGGCGAGGATCGATGCCCTGCGAGCCGAGATAGGTTGCAACAGACGACGCGCGGCGCTGCGACAGACCCTGGTTGTAGCTCGCACTGCCTGTTGAGTCGGTATGACCGAGCACGTCGACAAGGGTCTGATTGAACTTACGCAGAACAATCGCAACCGAATTGAGCGTTGGGTAGAACTGGCTCTTAACCTGATCTTGATCGGTATCAAAAGTGATAGCTGATGGCATGTTCAGGATAATCTGATCGCCGTTACGGGTAACCGAGACGCCCGTTCCCTGCAGCTGGTTGCGCAGCTCGGATTCCTGGCGATCCATATAGTTGCCGATAGCGCCGCCCCCGAGCGCACCAATACCTGCGCCAATCAGAACTGCGTTACGCTGTGCGCGGCTGGAGCCGCCAACCATAAGGCCGCCCAAAGCGCCTACAGCGGCACCGATTGCGGCACCGCCAGCGGTGTTCGACACCTTCTGTTCACCGGTATAAGGATCGGTGGTGCAGCCTGCCAGAAATGTGGCACCGATAAGGGCAATCCCGATTTTCTTCAGCATGTATAGGTTATCCTCAATTGTCGATTCGTCGCGAATGATAACTTCGATTAAGGCCGGATGGTGTCTTTAAATCCCCATCCGCGACTTTTAAAACGCGTTTTGTTCTGTTTGCAACAGATTGCCGACACTTGATCGCAGTGCTTCAGCCAATCCGCCCACATTGGCGCAGCTGTGTGGCATAACGATTGGCCATCGACTGCGCGCGTCTCGCACCGTTCAACGCGGTTGCGTTGCCGCGCCAGGCACCGCGTGCATAGCCGCCGTGACCGGAATAATAAGCGAGATACAGACTGTAGGCATCAGCCCGGTTAATGCCGTTCTTCTGATAGCTTTGATTGTGATACCAGCCGATGAAGTGAATGGCGTCGCCAAAGTTGCTACGCGAAGCTGTCCAACGACCTGTCTCACGCTTGTAACGATCCCAGGTCCCGTTCAGCGCTTGCGAATAGCCATACGCACTTGAAGCGCGTTTCCACGGGATAAAGCCAAGCAGCTTGGTACGCGGCGGACGTGCATAGGGGCGGAACCCGGATTCAGTGTAAATTGTCGCCATCAAAACATGGACAGGCACACCGAACTCGCGTGAAGCACGGGTCGCATCCTTCTGCCAATTATTTATCCAGCCGTCGCGTTGATCAAAGACTGCGCATACATTGCTGACCTGCCGTGGGGCGGTCGCGCAGCCACCGAGAATAACGAGCGCGACGAGAAACAAAACGCGCGTCATAAGGGAACCTCATTGCAATTAGAAAAATTGATAAATTGTAAAAATTAAGGAGGACTTAAACTAAGACATTGATTTTATTATGGTTACCACATGGTTTACCACCGCCCCTCATGGTTGTTGAGCGATTGAATTCATTGATGAATCAAGCGTCCGGTGCAACCATGAAATGCAACTCATAATTGACAGAGATTTAACTCTGGCCTGCAGGATGAAGGCCGAATTGTGACCAAAATTACAAGTGCTGGTAAAACTCGTCTATCGAAGATGGCACCCACATACAAATCAGCAGAGGAAAGTTTGATGAATGCGCAAATGCTTCGCGAAATTTATAACGAGTATATATCCTGCCTCAATTGCGCAGGACTGGGCATCGCTAAAGCTTTATGTGACAGAGGGTGTCCAACACAATGGTCGGAGGCTGGGTGTCGAGGGATATTGCGATATGCTCATTCGAGATTTTCAGCAAATACCCGATCTGCAATTCAATATAGGTCTCTTGGTTGTGGAGCCGCCAATCGTTGCGAGCCGCTTGGATTTTGATTGCACACCAGTCGGAGACTTTCTTGGGCTCCCCATTAATGGCAGGAAGATCCAGTTTTCCGAGAATGTTTTTTACGAATTTGCGGACAAAAAAATCAGTAAAGTCTGGTCTGTTCTCGATAAAGCAGCCATTGAAACACAACTCTGACACAGAAACGAAAATATGCGTTCAGCGCCGAGTTTGGCGTTCTGCTCTCAGGCGTGACCAATAATCAAGCCGTTTACGAATTTCGCGCTCAAAGCCACGCTCCGGCGGATCATAGAAAACCTGCCGTCCCATCGCCTCTGGAAAATAATCCTGGCCTGAGAACGCATCCGGCTGATCGTGGTCATAGGCATAACCATCGCCATAGCCTTCATTCTTCATCAGCTTCGTCGGCGCGTTGAGAATATGCTTGGGTGGAAGCAGTGAGCCATTTTCCTTCGCCGCACGCATGGAGGCTTTGTAAGCCATATAAACCGCGTTTGATTTGGGTGCTGTCGCGAGATAAACGCAGGCTTGCGCCAAAGCGAGTTCGCCTTCGGGCGAGCCAAGATAATCATAGGCATCCTTCGCAGCATTGCATATTGCAAGCGCCTGTGGATCGGCAAGGCCAATATCTTCAACCGCCATCCGAACCAGCCGGCGCCCCAGATAAAGCGGGTCTTCGCCAGCATCGAACATGCGGCTGAGATAATAAAGAGCGGCATCAGGATCAGAGCCACGCACAGACTTATGCAGAGCCGAAATCAGGTTGTAATGCCCGTCCTGTCCCTTGTCGTAAACCGGGGCACGGCGTTGAACCACGTACTGCAGTTTTTCGGCATCGAACACTTCATCAGGTCGGGCGGCACGCCATACTTCTTCAGCAAGCGTCAGGGCCGCACGACCGTCTCCGTCGGCCATTCGGATAAGACTTGCCCGAGCCTCATCATCCAGAGGCAACGGACGTTCTTCCTGTTCTTCCGCACGCATCAGAAGCGTTGCAATGCTTGTGCCATCATGCGGATGGAATGTCAGTACCCTCGCCCGCGACAGCAAAGCGGCATTAAGTTCAAACGAAGGGTTTTCTGTCGTGGCACCAATCAGAATAACCGTACCATCTTCCATCACCGGTAGGAAACTATCCTGCTGCGCGCGGTTGAAGCGATGAATTTCGTCCACAAACAACAAGGTCTGACGGCCCGACATGCGTCGTGCACGTGCTGATTCAAACACCTTCTTCAGATCAGCTACACCCGAAAAAATCGCCGAGATCTGTTCGAAAGCGAGTTCGGTTTCGCCAGCAAGCAGCCGGGCAACGGTTGTCTTGCCAGTGCCCGGAGGTCCCCAGAAAATCATGGACCCAAGCGACCCGGATGCAATCATACGCGTTAGCACACCTTCCGGTCCTGTCAGGTGTTCCTGGCCGGTTACCTCCGACAGATGACGCGGGCGCAAGCGATCAGCAAGTGGCCTGTTACGGTCCGCATTCGGATCAGATGCAGTGGAGAATAGATCACTCATTTCGCGGCGCTCAATGTCAGAAAAGCAAATGTCGTTTCAGGCATAGTCTCGCCTGAAACGACATGCAACTGTTTGGGACGGTGTATTAGAGCGCATCCCGAAAAGTGTGAAACGGTTTTCGGACAAAGATGCGCGTTAAAACAAATATTTAGAGCGCCGATCTGATCCAATCAGATCGAAGCGCGCTCTAGCGTACAAACTGGCGGATCAATGCGCCATTGCGTTCCACTTCAAGTCGCCATGCCAGACCACGCCCGTTGCTCAACGCAGTTATCAGATCGGCAATTGTGCGGATCGGATTGCCATTGATGCCGCGAATAATGTCCCGTTGACGCAAACCAAGCTGGGCTGCTTGCGAATTGACTATAACATCTGTGACGATGACGCCGCGTGCACCGTCACGCAGTCGCATCTTGGATGCCATCGCGGGGGTAAGCTCCTCAACCACTGCACCCTCAAATGGATTGTCCCCTTTGATGGTCTGCTTTTGCTGTGGCTTGGCTTCTGGCTCTTTCACCAGTTTCACTGGCAGCTTGCTTTCATTGCCATTCCTAACAATATCCAGCGTAACGGTATTTCCGATACCTGCTGTCGATAGGCGATAACCAAGTACATCAACATTGTCGGCACGCACCCCCTGAACCGACAGGACCACGTCACCGACTTTCAGTCCGGCTTCTTCCGCAGGACCACCCTTGATAACAGCTGTCACAAGAACACCGAACGACTTATCCATGCCGAGGCTCTCGGCAACATCAGGCGTGATGTTCTGGAAGGTAGCGCCAATGAATGGGCGTTCAAAGCTTGAACTCCCACTCAATGCGGCATCAACAACTGCGCGCACCATGTTCGATGGAATGGCAAAGCCAATGCCCACCGAACCACCAGACCGCGAGAAAATTGCCGTATTGATACCAATCAGACGACCGCGCATATCAAGGAGACCACCACCGGAGTTACCGGGATTGATCGCAGCA
This sequence comes from Brucella grignonensis, assembly GCF_002252505.1. Classification (GTDB taxonomy): domain Bacteria; phylum Pseudomonadota; class Alphaproteobacteria; order Rhizobiales; family Rhizobiaceae; genus Brucella; species Brucella grignonensis. The sequence continues at coordinate 50,563 of NZ_NNRL01000154.1, forward strand.
TCGGTCTGAATGAAGAAGTCGAAATCTGAAACTCCAACCTGGGTTCTTGACTGGGCCGAAACGATACCGCTCGTCACTGTTTGCCCCACCCCGAACGGATTGCCTATCGCCAGAACCAGATCGCCAACTTCGACCTCATCGGAGTTCCCAAGAGCCAATACCGGGAATTTCTCCTTGGCATCTATTTTCAGTACAGCCAGATCCGTGGTTTCATCGCGAAGCAGAACCTTGCTCTCAAACTGTCGGCCATCAGAGAGAGCCACCTTGATCTCATCAGCATCCTTGATGACGTGATTATTCGTGACCACAATACCAGATGCATCGACGATGACGCCCGAGCCGAGCGATTGCTCGGTTCGCGATTTACCACCACCAAACTGATTACCGAAGAATTGTTCGAAAAACGGATCACCTGCGAAAGGCGAACGCGCCTGCACCTGTCGTGCGGCATACACATTGACGACAGCTGGTGCTGTTTCCTTCACAAGAGGCGCAAAGGAAAGCTGCATATCTGCGCGACTTAGAGGGATCTGTTTGCCCTGAGCAGGAACAGCGGTTTCCTGAGCGATCGCTGGCAAGGTGACCATACTGATCGATGCAAGAACCAGACCCGTAATTCCATAACGTCGCCAATTCATTCGCAAACTCCAGTTTCCATAATCAAGATTCCGATTCCTCGGATCATTACAGGCAATATGGAGATAACAAGGCCAAGGATAAAGGGCTGGAATAAGGCAAAGCGCATTACAGCTTCGTAATGAATTATCGCAAGACTATCAGCCTTGATTACAATCAGATCAAATTGCTTTTAGAGCACGTCCCGAAAAGCGTGAAACGGCTCTGGGAAAAGATACGCGTTAAATCAGAGGTTTAGAGCGTCGATCTGTTTCAATTAGATCGAAACACGCTCTAAATGCAAAAAGGGCCGCACGAGGCGGCCCTTTCAATATGCTATGTCGCGTAAGATTACGCTGCGTCAGCTGCTGCAGCAACTTCAGCTTCAACGCGTGCGCGATCAGCTTTGCCCTTGGCATCAACATCGCGTTCAACGAATTCGACAACTGCGAGCGGCGCATTGTCGCCGGTGCGGAAGCCTGCCTTCATGATACGGATGTAGCCGCCGTTGCGGGTTGCATAACGTGCAGCCAGCGTGTCGAACAGCTTAGCAACCAGCTTAACGTCGCGGATGGCGGAAATCGCCTGACGACGTGCATGCAGGTCACCGCGCTTGCCGAGAGTGACAAGCTTTTCTACGATTGGACGGATTTCCTTAGCTTTAGGAAGCGTGGTCACAATCTGTTCATGCTCGATGAGCGAAGCCGCCATGTTGGCGAACATTGCCTTGCGATGCGAGGCAGTGCGGTTCAGCTTACGCTGTCCATTACCGTGGCGCATGGCCTTCTCCTTTAATTCGTAACGTACCGGGATATGCCGGTCTTAATATTGGTCTTCGTAGCGCTTGGCGAGATCTTCGATGTTTTCTGGCGGCCAGGCTGGGATTTCCATACCAAGATGGAGACCCATCGATGCCAGAACTTCCTTGATCTCGTTGAGCGACTTGCGGCCGAAATTCGGAGTCCGCAGCATCTCGGCTTCCGTCTTCTGGATCAGATCGCCGATGTAGACGATGTTGTCGTTCTTCAGGCAGTTTGCCGAACGTACCGACAATTCGAGCTCGTCTACCTTCTTGAGCAGAGCCGGATTGAAAGCGAGTTCCGCAACTTGTTCCTGCGGAGCTTCCTTCTGTGGCTCTTCGAAGTTGACGAAGACCGCGAGCTGGTCCTGAAGGATACGCGCTGCATAAGCAACTGCATCTTCACCGCTCACGGAACCATTGGTTTCGATGTTGAGCGTCAGCTTGTCGTAATCGAGAACCTGACCTTCACGGGTGTTCTCAATCTTGTACGATACCTTGCGGATCGGCGAGTAAAGGCTGTCAACCGGAATAAGGCCGATTGGAGCATCTTCCGCACGATTACGGTCGGCAGGCACATAGCCCTTACCGGTGTTGACGGTGAATTCCATGCGGATTTCAGCGCCTTCATCCAGCGTGCAAATGACGTGATCCGGATTAAGGATCTCGACATCGCCAACAGTCTGAATGTCACCAGCCGTAACAACGCCCGGGCCTTCCTTGCGGACAACCATGCGCTTCGGGCCTTCGCCTTCCATACGGATGGCGATTTCCTTAACGTTCAGAACGATATCCGTGGTGTCTTCGCGGACGCCCGGAATGGAAGAGAATTCATGCAGAACGCCATCGATTTGAATGGCGGTCACGGCAGCGCCGCGAAGCGACGACAGAAGCACGCGACGCAGTGCATTTCCGAGCGTCAAACCAAAACCGCGTTCCAGCGGCTCAGCAACGACGGTTGCATGCGTGCGAGAGCCGTTGGTGTTGAATTCCACCTTGTTCGGCTTGATCAATTCCTGCCAGTTCTTCTGGATCATGTGGTTTTCCTCTATCAACTGTCGCTACCATCCTATCGTAGCGATCTTGTGAAGAACCGCAGAGGAGCCCCGGACCTGAATCCGGGGCTCATGCGGCATATAAGTGAAAATCAGACCCGGCGCTTCTTGCGCGGACGGCAGCCGTTGTGCGGGATCGGCGTAACATCGCGGATCGACGTAATCACAAAGCCGGCAGCCTGAAGGGCGCGCAGCGCAGATTCACGGCCAGAGCCCGGTCCGCAAACCTCGACTTCGAGGGAGCGCATGCCATGTTCCTGAGCCTTCTTGGCGCAATCTTCAGCAGCGATCTGTGCGGCAAACGGGGTCGACTTACGCGAACCCTTGAAACCCTGAGCACCTGCAGACGACCAGGCAATCGCATTGCCCTGTGCATCCGTGATGGTGATCATGGTGTTGTTGAACGTCGAATTTACGTGGGCAACGCCCGACGAGATGTTTTTGCGCTCGCGACGGCGAATACGCTGGGCTTCCTTAGCCATGATAGTCCTCTCAAAACTCGATCTCGACACCGCCGTAGTTCCAGCGGCTCCACCGGCCCTTTGATAAGGACCAGCACCGAACCCACCCGTTTATCGGGCAAGCCCGGCAGAACGATTGGTTCTGCCGAAAATTACTTCTTCTTACCTGCGATAGCCTTTGCAGGACCCTTACGGGTGCGTGCATTGGTATGCGTACGCTGACCGCGAACCGGCAGCGAACGACGATGACGCAGACCGCGATAGCAGCCAAGGTCCATCAGGCGCTTGATGTTCATCGAAACTTCACGACGCAGGTCGCCTTCGACCCGGTAGTCAGCATCGATTGCTTCACGGATCTGAAGGACTTCAGCATCCGAAAGCTGGTTCACGCGACGATCGTCAGCAATGCCGACCTTCGTTACGATCTGACGAGCAAATTTTGGTCCAATCCCGTGAATGTACTGAAGCGCAATGATTACGCGCTTGTTCGTCGGGATGTTGACGCCAGCGATACGTGCCACGTCTGTTCTCCTTGAGTTACATAAAAATCCATCTGGCAGATGCGATCAACCAGACAGCATTGTTTGACCGGTCCCGGCCTCTTACTATTTCCGCCAGAACCGACCATTCAAAACCAATTGAAGTGGCGCAGTCTTTGACGGAATCGCCCGAAAAAGTCAACTCCTAACTGTCCGTAAAGTCACCATAGCGACTTTGCAGACATTAAAAGCAACTTTCAGAAGCAATAAACGGACAGAAAAACACTAAATGTTCCTCTGTCCGTAATTCTTATTCAATCCAATGAGCCTTGAGGGCCCACGTCATGCAGGAACGAGAATTCTTTCGATCTCTGCAGTAACTTCCTCAACCGGCGCCATACCGTTGAGAACACGCAACTCACCCGTACCGGCATAATAAGCCGAAAGCGGTGCTGTCTTCTCGCGATATTCTACAAGACGCTTGCGGAAGGCTTCCGGGTTGTCGTCCGAACGAACCTGACCACCCTTGGCAATCGTCTCGGCAACACGGCTCTCCATCCGGTTGACCAATGCATTCTCATCGACTTTCAACTCAATGACAGCATCAAGCTTAAGGCCTTTTCCGACAAGCATTTCGCCAAGAGCCTGTGCCTGTGGAACAGTACGCGGATAGCCGTCGAGAATGAAACCAGCTGCACAATCTGGCGCATCGATGCGCTCGGATACAATCTGGTTTACGATTTCGTCGGAAACCAGCTGACCTGCATCCATGACGGCCTTGGCGCGCTTCCCGATTTCGCTTTGTTGAGCGACTGCTGCACGCAGCATGTCGCCCGTCGAAAGCTGAGGTATTCCATGCTTCTTGGTAAGAAGTCCAGCCTGCGTCCCCTTACCTGCTCCGGGCGGCCCAAGAAGTATCAGTCTCATTTACTACGTTTCCCACCTCTGAGTTTGGACTTCTTGATCAACCCCTCATACTGATGGGCAACAAGATGTCCCTGAATTTGCGCAACCGTGTCAAGTGTTACACTGACCACGATCAGCAGCGAAGTACCACCAAGATAGAATGGTACACCGGTCGCAGAAATCAGGAATTCCGGCAGAAGACAGACAAGCACAATATAGATGGCGCCGACAACCGTAATGCGCGTCAACACATAGTCTATATACTCTGCTGTACGTTCACCTGGGCGGATGCCCGGAATGAAGCCAGAATGCTTCTTGAGCTGGTCTGCCGTATCCTTGGGATTAAACACGATAGCCGTATAGAAGAAGCAGAAGAATGCCATCAACGCAGCATAGAACAGCATGTAAAGCGGCTGACCATGGCCGAGAGCATTGAGAATGGTCGTACCCCAGGCTGGCATTTCAGCCGTATTTGCGAAGCCTGCAACGGTCGCCGGCAAAAGCAGGAGTGACGAAGCGAAGATCGGCGGGATAACACCAGCAGTATTCAGCTTGAGCGGCAGATGCGATGTATCGCCCTGGAACATGCGATTGCCAACCTGGCGCTTCGGATACTGAATCAGAAGGCGACGCTGTGCACGTTCGACAAAAACGATGATCGCAATAAGCGCGACAGCCAAAACGATAACGCCAAGAATAAGACCGGTGGACAGAGCGCCCGTGCGGCCCAGTTCCAGTGTACCGGAAATAGCATGTGGAAGGTTTGCGACAATACCGGCGAAGATAATGAGCGAAATACCGTTACCGATACCGCGCGCAGTGATCTGCTCACCGAGCCACATTAGGAACATCGTACCGCCAACGAGCGTGATGACCGATGAAACCAGGAACATTGGTCCGGGATTTGTAACAATGCCGTTACCCGACTGAAGACCAACAGAAATCGCGTAAGCCTGCACGAGTGCGAGAAGCACTGTACCGTAGCGCGTGTACTGATTGATGATCTTGCGGCCCGATTCGCCTTCCTTCTTCAGCGCTTCAAGAGACGGAACAACCGACGTCATGAGCTGCACGATGATGGAAGCGGAAATGTAGGGCATGATGCCAAGTGCGAAAATGGCCATACGACCAACAGCACCACCGGCAAACATGTTGAAAAGCCCAAGAACACCCTGGCTATGCTGCTGGAATGCCTGCGCAAGCGCTTCAGGATTGATCCCGGGAAGCGGAATATACGTTCCAAACCGGTACACGAGCAGAGCGCCCAATGTGAACCAGATACGCTTCTTAAGTTCTTCCGCTTTCGAGAAAGCCGAAAAATTGAGATTGGAAACTAGCTGTTCAGCAGCCGATGCCATTAAATTTCTCCGGTGAAAAGTCTCCGGCCCTCCCCCTCTGCCGATACGAATCTCTGAGACCCGCACCCTCAGACAAAGAAGACCCTACCCAGATATGCGCATTGGCATAAAGGTGCAAGCGGCGGCACTAGGGCCGCCGCTTTTTATTTTGTATATCGAAGTCTTATTCAGCAGCTGCTTCGGGAAGCTTGACGCTACCACCGGCCTTTTCGATCTTTTCGATCGCAGCCTTGGAAGCTCCAGCAACGTCGAACGCTACCTTAGCCTTCAGTTCGCCATCCGAAAGGATACGAACGCCGTCCAGAGCGCGACGAATCACGCCTGCAGCCTTCAGCGACTCGAGGTTCACCACTGCCTTTGCATCCAGCTTGCCTGCATCGATCGCAGCCTGAACACGGCCGAGCGATACAACGTTGAAGCTCTTTGCAAAGATGTTGGTGAAGCCGCGCTTCGGAAGACGGCGGTAGATTGGCATCTGGCCGCCTTCAAAGCCGTTGATCGCTACGCCAGAACGGGACTTCTGTCCCTTGACGCCGCGGCCAGCGGTCTTGCCGGTGCCGGAGCCGATACCACGGCCGACGCGCTTACGCGCCTTTACTGAACCTGGCTTATCACGCAGATCATTGAGTTTCATGTCTCTATCCCCTGCGTTATCAAGCCTCGTCCACAACGCGGACGAGATGCTGAACCTTGGCGATCATGCCACGAACTGAAGGAGTATCCTCCAGCGTGCGGCGGCGGTGCATTTTGTTAAGTCCGAGACCGATCAGCGTTGCGCGCTGCTCGGCTGGACGACGGATAGGGCTTCCGATCTGTTCGACCGTAACCGTCTTACCCTTCTTCTCAGCCATCACTCAAATCCCTTGTCTATGGCGTATCCGGTGCTCGCGCACCGGACTGGCACAAACTATCGGCTATTCTTCCGAACCAACCACATCATGGCGACGAGCCTGAAGGGTCGAGTACTTGATGCCGCGCTGTGCAGCGATATCCTTTGGATGCATCTGATGCTTCAGAGCGTCAAAGGTTGCACGAACCATGTTGTAAGGGTTCGACGAGCCGAGCGACTTAGCAACAACGTCCTGAACGCCAAGCGTTTCGAACACCGCACGCATAGGACCACCAGCAATGATACCCTTACCAGCAGGAGCCGCACGAAGCAGAACCTTGCCAGCGCCGTGACGACCCTGCACATCGTGATGCAGTGTACGACCCGAACGCAGTGGTACGAAAATCATATCGCGCTTGGCAGCTTCTGTAGCCTTACGGATAGCTTCAGGCACTTCACGTGCCTTGCCATGACCGAAGCCTACGCGGCCCTTCTGGTCTCCAACCACGACGAGCGCGGCGAAACCGAAGCGACGGCCACCTTTAACGACCTTGGCAACGCGGTTGATGTGAACGAGCTTGTCAACGAATTCGCTGTCGCGCTCCTCACGACCGCGATCCTCGCGGTTACGTTCTCTCTGTGCCATATCCTATTCCTTTATTTTTTTCCGGAAGCACAAAATGCTATTAGAAGCTCAGTCCGCCTTCGCGGGCAGCTTCGGCGAGAGCCTTCACACGGCCGTGGTAAATAAATGCACCACGATCGAACACTACTTCGTTGACGCCTGCTTTTTTAGCACGCTCTGCAACCAGCTTACCAACAGCAGCCGCAGCTGCCTGGTCCGCACCGGTCTTGAGCTTACCCTTCAGATCGCCATCGAGGGTCGACGCTGCTGCGATGGTAACACCGCGAACGTCGTCGATAACCTGAACGTAGATGTTCTTGGAAGAGCGGTGCACGCTGAGACGTGGACGGCCGTTTGCGACAGCCTTGACCTGACGGCGTACACGAGCAGCGCGACGCTGCAAAGTTTCTTTTGGCGATGCCATGACGCGCTTCCCTTACTTCTTCTTGCCTTCTTTGCGGACGATCTTCTCGCCAGCATACTTGACGCCCTTGCCCTTGTAAGGCTCGGGGCCGCGATATTCACGAATCTCAGCCGCGACCTGACCGACCTGCTGCTTGTCGATACCAGAGACAACGATTTCCGTCGGCTTTGGAACAGCAACAGTGATGCCAGCAGGCACGTCATAGATTACTTCGTGACTGAAGCCGAGCGAAAGCTGGACATTCTTGCCCTGCATAGCAGCACGATAACCAACGCCGCTAATCTCAAGCTTCTTTTCAAAGCCCTTTTCGACGCCTTCGAAGATGTTAACGATCATCGAACGCGACATGCCCCACTTGGAGCGAGCTTCCTTGGACTGGTCACGAGGATCGACGCTTACAGCGCCGCCTTCGAGCTTAACCAGTACTTCATCGTGCACGACGAAAGACAATTCGCCCTTCGCGCCCTTGGCCTTGACGATCTGCCCATCAACACTGGCGGTCACGCCTGCCGGGACCGGCACGGGTTTTTTACCGATACGAGACATTTTTATACCTGTCTTCTATCTGTTCACTGTCAGCCGCATCAGAAGATGCGGCAGAGCAGCTCACCACCAACGTTTTGTTCACGAGCTTCATGATCAGCCATCACCCCCTTAGGGGTGGACAGGATCGAGATGCCAAGACCATTCGCAACCTGCGGGATCGACTTGACCGACACGTAAACGCGACGGCCAGGCTTCGAAACGCGGGTCAGTTCACGAATGACTGGAACGCCTTCATAATACTTCAGTTCGATTTCGATCTCGGCTTTGCCGTTCACGAATTCACTCTGCGTGTATCCGCGAATGTAACCTTCAGACTGAAGAACATCCAGAACGCGAGCGCGGAGCTTTGAAGCCGGGGTCGAAACCTTGGTCTTCTTGCGGCCTACTGCGTTGCGAATACGGGTCAGCATATCGCCGATAGGATCTGACACAGACATATGCTACTCCTTACCAGCTCGACTTAACTATGCCTGGAATCTGTCCAAGCGAACCCAACTGGCGAAGCGCAATACGCGACATCTTCAGTTTACGGTAATAACCACGCGGGCGACCCGAAACTTCGCAACGATTGCGAATACGGACCTTAGCGGAATTGCGCGGCAGTTCGGCGAGCTGGATAGTAGCGCGGAAACGCTCATCCAGCGGAAGGCTCTGATCCATTACGATCGCCTTCAGACGTGCACGCTTTTCAGCATGACGCTTAACCAACTTTTCGCGGCGCTTATTGTTTTCGACTGCGCTAGTCTTGGCCATATTAATATACCTCGCTACGCTTGCCGTTACTGCCGGAATGGGAAGTTGAAGGCGCGCAGAAGAGCGCGTGCTTCATCATCCGTCTTAGCGGTCGTGCAAACGATGATGTCCATGCCCCAGATCTGATCAACTTTATCGTAGTTGATTTCTGGAAACACGATGTGTTCCTTAACACCCATGGCAAAGTTGCCACGACCGTCAAAGCTCTTCGGATTCAGACCGCGGAAATCTCGAACGCGCGGAAGCGCGATCGTGACCAGACGATCAAGAAATTCGTACATGCGATCCGAACGAAGGGTGACCTTCGTACCGATTGGCATGTCTTCACGCAACTTGAAAGTTGCGATCGAATTACGGGCGCGAGTAATGACAGGCTTCTGACCGGCAATCAAGGCCAGATCTGCTGCAGCAACTGTTGGCTTCTTAGAATCGCCAGTTGCTTCGCCTACACCCATATTCAGGACAACTTTGGTGATGCGTGGAATCTGCATCTCGTTGTCGTATTTGAATTCTTCAAGAAGGGCTTTACGGATTGTGTCCTGATAAATCTTCTTGAAGCGTGGAAGTGCCTTAGCTTCAGACATCAGATCACCGCTCCCGAACGCTTTGCAACGCGAACCTTCTTGCCGTCCTCAATGCGGAAACCAACGCGAGTTGGCTTGCCATCCTTAGGATCAGCAACTGCCAGGTTAGACAAATGGATCGGCGCCTCTTTCGAGATGATGCCGGCTTCCTGAGTCTGTGTCTGGCGCTGGTGACGCTTTACAACATTAATGCCACGAACAACTGCTTTGTCGTCCTTTGGCATAACCTGAAGAACTTCGCCCTTACGGCCCTTGTCCTTACCGGACAGCACGACAACGCTGTCGCCTTTGCGAATCTTTTGCATCGTCTTGCTTCCTTACAGAACTTCCGGAGCCAGCGAGATGATCTTCATGTGGCTCTTAGCGCGGAGTTCGCGCGGAACCGGTCCGAAGATACGCGTGCCGATAGGCTCTTTCTTGTTATCGATGAGAACAGCTGCGTTGTTATCAAAACGAATAACGCTGCCGTCTGCGCGACGGATGTCCTTGGCAGTCCGTACGACTACCGCCTTCATCACGTCACCTTTTTTGACGCGGCCGCGCGGAATAGCTTCCTTGATCGACACCACAATGATGTCGCCCACGGAAGCGTAACGCCGCTTGGAACCGCCCAGCACCTTGATGCACATGACACGACGTGCGCCGGAGTTATCCGCCACGTCGAGGTTTGTTTGCATCTGAATCATGACTGGCCGCCTTCTTTTCCTTCAGCTGGTTAAGGGCTCCTGCCCTACCTAAGCTGCGTGTTTGTAATTTAGCCCGCTGTTACGTTCGAAAGAACGACCCAGCGTTTGTCCTTCGAAATTGGCTTGGATTCTTCAATAGAAACCTGATCACCAATCTTGAACTGGTTGTTTTCGTCATGCGCCTTGTATTTCTTAGACTGACGAATGGTCTTCTGGAGGAGCGGATGCGAATAGCGGCGCTCAACCTTAACCACAACAGTCTTATCATTCTTGTCGCTGACGACAACGCCCTGCAGAACGCGTTTAGGCATTATACTTGTTCCTTATGCCTTGCTTTCGGCCGCCTTCTGGCGGGCGATGGTCTTGATACGCGCAATGTCGCGACGAACTTGCTTCACGCGCGCGGTTTTTTCGAGCTGGCCGGTTGCCTTCTGGAAGCGCAGGTTAAACTGCTCTTTCTTCAGTGCGCCCAACTCATCGTTGATCTGATCGAGGCTTTTCGCCCGAACGTCTGCGGCTTTCATGACTGCCTCTCTTACTCTGCGATGCGCTGAATGAAGCGCGTCTTGACCGACAACTTTGCAGCGCCGAGTCTCAAGGCTTCGCGTGCCACATCTTCGGGTACGCCGTCAAGCTCAAACATTATACGACCTGGTGCAACACGGCATGCCCAGTAGTCAACTGAACCCTTACCTTTACCCATACGGACTTCGGTAGGCTTCGATGTTACTGGCAGATCCGGGAAGATCCGGATCCATACACGACCCGCACGTTTCATGTGACGGGTGATCGCGCGGCGAGCCGCTTCGATCTGTCGTGCTGTGACGCGGTCAGGCTCTACTGCCTTCAAACCGAATGCACCGAAATTAAGATCCGTACCGCCCTTCGAGTTGCCGTGGATACGGCCCTTGAACTGCTTACGGAACTTGGTGCGCTTTGGCTGCATCATTGTTCTCTACTCCAATTTTCTCGCCCGCGGCCCGCTTTTTAAGCGTTTTCGCGGCGGCGGTTCTGCTGGGAACCCTGATTGTCACCCTCAACCGCACGACGTTCAGAAGCCATTGGGTCGTGTTCAAGGATCTCGCCCTTGAATACCCAAACCTTCACGCCGCAGATGCCGTAAGCGGTCTGCGCTTCTGCCGTACCGTAGTCGATATCGGCACGCAGCGTGTGAAGCGGAACGCGACCTTCGCGATACCATTCCATACGTGCGATTTCAGCGCCGCCAAGACGACCGGAGCAGTTGATACGGATACCTTCGGCACCGAGACGCATTGCCGACTGAACGGCACGCTTCATGGCGCGACGGAATGCCACACGGCGTTCGAGCTGCTGAGCGATCGACTGAGCGATCAGCGTAGCATCGACTTCCGGCTTACGAACTTCAACGATGTTGAGGGACGTATCGGAATTCGTCATCTCGGAAAGCTTCTTGCGGAGCTTTTCGATGTCTGCACCCTTCTTGCCGATGATGATGCCCGGACGAGCCGAGTGGATCGTCACGCGGCACTTCTTGTGCGGACGCTCGATTACGATCTTGGAGATCGCAGCCTGCTTGAGTTCACGCGTCAGATACTCACGGATCTTGACGTCTTCATGCAGCAGTTTGCCATACTCACCGGTATTCGCGTACCAACGCGAATCCCAGGTGCGGTTGATGCCGAGACGAAAACCGATCGGATTAATCTTCTGGCCCATTATGCGGCCTCCCCTTTTTCCGCAACTTCGCGGACAACAATGGTGAGATGCGAAAACGGCTTTTCGATGCGGCTTGCCTTACCACGTCCACGAACGTGGAAACGCTTCATGACAATTGACTTGCCGACATAAGCTTCAGCAACGATCAGCGCGTCAACATCGAGATCATGATTGTTCTCTGCGTTGGCGATAGCCGATTCGAGCGTCTTTTTCACTGTTTCAGCGATCCGCTTGCGCGAGAAAGTGAGATCAGCAAGTGCCGCATTTACTTTCTTGCCGCGGATAAGTGCCGCGACAAGATTAAGCTTCTGCGGGCTGACGCGAAGCGTACGGGCGACGGCTTTCGCCTCGTTATCCTTAAGCTGGCGGGGAGCCTTGGCCTTGCCCATCTGTTACTTCCTCTTTGACTTCTTGTCCGCGCCGTGACCGTAATAGGTACGTGTCGGCGCGAATTCACCGAACTTATGTCCAACCATTTCTTCGGAGATCGATACCGGAACATGCTTGTTGCCGTTATACACACCGAAGGTCAGGCCAACGAACTGCGGCAAGATAGTGGAGCGACGGCTCCACATCTTGATGACTTCACTACGACCGCCCTCGCGTACCTTCTCAGCTTTCTTGAGAAGATAGCCATCGACGAACGGACCTTTCCAAACTGAACGAGCCACTTCAGACTACCTCTCTTACTTCTTGCGCTGATGACGCGAACGCATGATGAACTTATCGGTCGCCTTGTTCGAACGGGTCTTTTTACCCTTCGTAGGCTTGCCCCAAGGCGTGACCGGATGACGACCACCAGAAGTGCGGCCTTCACCACCACCATGCGGGTGGTCAACTGGGTTCATAGCAACACCGCGAACGTGTGGACGCTTACCGCGCCAGACCGAACGACCGGCCTTACCGTCATTGATGTTGCTGTGCTCTGGGTTGGACACTGCGCCAACCGTAGCCATGCATGCACCGGAAACCAGACGCTGTTCGCCGGAGTTCAGACGCAGGATAGCCATACCCTGGTCACGACCAACGAGCTGTGCGTATGCGCCAGCCGAACGAGCAATCTGACCGCCCTTGCCTGGCTTCATCTCCACGTTGTGGATGATGGTGCCAACTGGCATCGACGAAAGCGGCATTGCATTACCTGGCTTAACGTCGACGGACTGGCCAGAAATGACCTTGTCGCCGGCTGCCAGACGCTGCGGAGCCAGAATGTAGCTCAGCTCGCCGTCTTCGTAGCGGATCAGCGCGATAAACGCGGTGCGGTTTGGATCGTATTCCAGACGTTCAACCGTTGCGACAACGTCATGCTTGCGACGCTTGAAGTCGATGAAACGGTAAGAACGCTTGTGACCGCCGCCCTGAAAGCGAACAGTGATACGACCGGTGTTGTTACGGCCACCCTTCTTGGACAGACCTTCGGTCAATGACTTGACCGGCTTGCCCTTGTAGAGTTCCGAACGGTCCACGATGACCAGCTGACGCTGGCCTGGCGTGGTCGGATTAAAGTGCTTGAGTGCCATTGTCTTTACTCCATGGCCTCTCAGAGACCTGTCGAAACGTCGATGCTCTGGCCTTCAGCCAAAGTAACGATCGCTTTCTTGACATCGCTCTGGCGCCCGACAATGCCGCGGAACCGCTTCACCTTGCCTTTGCGCACAGTGGTGTTAACGGCCTTTACCTTGACGCCGAAGAGCGCCTCGATTGCAGCCTTGATTTCCGGCTTCGTCGCCTTGCGAGCTACGTTGAAGACAACCTGGTTATGTTCGGAAACAAGGGTCGACTTCTCGGTAATGACTGGGCTGACGATCACGTCGTAGTGGCGAAGATCGGTCATTTAAAACGCTCCTCGAGTGCTTCGACAGCTGCCTTGGAAAGCACGAGCTTGCCACGACGCAGGATGTCGTAAACATTGATGCCCTGTACTGGCAGAACATCGATGTTCGGGATGTTCGAAGCAGCGCGCTGGAAGTTCACGTCGAGCTCTGCACCGCCAATGAGGAGTGCATTTTCGAGACCGAGCTTTGCGAACTGCGAAACAAGCTGCTTTGTCTTGGCTTCGGAGGCAGCCAGATCATCGATGATGATCAGGTCAGATGCCTTTGCCTTAGCCGACAGAGCATGACGCAGGCCGAGAGCGCGAACCTTCTTCGGCAGATCATGATCGTGCGTACGGACAACTGGTCCGTGAGCCTGACCACCGCCGCGGAACTGTGGTGCACGAGCCGAATGGTGACGAGCGCGGCCCGTACCCTTCTGCTTGTACATCTTCGAACCGGTGCGGCTGATGTCGCTGCGGCCCTTGGCATCATGAGAGCCCTGCTGGCGGCGAGCCAGCTGCCAGCGCACGACGCGCTGAAGAATGTCGTCGCGTGGGTCGAGGCCGAAGATATCTTCGTTCAGCTTGACCTTGCCGGCATCCTTGCCTTCAAGAGTTGTAATCGTGAGATCCATTATTCGGCTCCCTCAGTCGCGACTGCATCCGCAGCTGCATTGTTTGCGCTTGAACGCAGGGCAGCCGGCTTAGGTGCATTCTCAGGCAGCGATACCTTGACTGCGTCACGAACGAGGATCCAGGCACCCTTGGAGCCAGGAACCGCGCCGCGAACCAGAATAAGGCCACGATCGCTATCTGTAGAGACAACTTCGATGTTCTGCGTTGTCACGCGGGTCTGACCCATGTGACCAGCCATCTTCTTGCCCTTGAACACCTTACCCGGATCCTGACGCTGACCGGTCGAGCCGTGAGCGCGGTGGGTAACTGAGTTACCGTGCGAAGCACGATGACCAGCAAAGTTATGACGCTTCATAACACCGGCAAAACCTTTACCGATCGAAGTGCCCGTCACATCGACCTTCTGGCCGGCGACGAAATGCTCGGCAAGAATTTCCGAGCCAACTTCAAGAAGGTTATCCGGTGAAACGCGGAATTCCGCAACTTTCGCCTTAGGCTCGACTTCAGCCTTCGCGAAGTGACCGCGCAGAGCCTTGGTCGTGTTCTTTACCTTGGCAAGTCCAACGCCAAGCTGAACAGCCGTATAACCGTTTTTTTCAACTGTACGCTGAGCTACCACGTGGCAGTCTTCCATGCGGAGAACTGTCACTGGTACATGCTCACCGGCGTCGTTATAGACGCGGGTCATGCCCAGCTTTTGTGCAATAACACCTGAACGCATCGGGTTCGTTCCTTCCGTCCTCAAGCCTTACAGCTTGATCTCGACATCAACACCGGCGGACAGATCAAGCTTCATCAGCGCATCAACTGTCTGCGGGGTTGGGTCAACGATATCGAGAAGACGCTTGTGCGTGCGCATCTCGAACTGTTCGCGGCTCTTCTTATCGATGTGCGGCGACCGGTTTACTGTGAACTTTTCGATCCGCGTTGGAAGTGGGATCGGTCCGCGCACGTTGGCACCGGTACGCTTGGCAGTCGACACGATTTCCCGCGTCGAAGCGTCAAGGATCCGATGATCAAACGCCTTAAGGCGAATGCGGATGTTTTGACCGTTCATTTGATCTGTTCCTTGTTACGCGGGACGCCTCCGAGGAGACGCCCCTGCACAAATCTAATTACTCGATGATCGAAGCGACGATGCCTGCACCGACGGTGCGGCCACCTTCACGGATAGCGAAGCGGAGCTTCTCTTCCATTGCGATCGGGACGATCAGCGTA
>NZ_NNRL01000016.1 GCF_002252505.1 Brucella grignonensis
GCGCTGGAAGCGGTGCTGGGCCTGACCCTGCCGGACCGCATCGGCAAGCGCGCCGCTACAGGTAGCGCCGAGGCCATCCGGCTTGGCCCCGACGAATGGACCCTTTATGTGCCGGCGGACCAGGTGGCGACGCTGACCGCTGCCTGCGCCGCGATCTATGCCGACCATCCGCACAGCCTCGTCGACATCTCCGGGCGCGAGGTCACGCTCTCGATCGAGGGGCCGAAGGCGGCCGAGCTGCTGACGCTCGGCTGCCCCCGCGACATCGCCACCATCGCGATCGGAGGGGGCCGCAGGACGATCTTCGACGGGGCGATGGTAGTGCTCCTGCGCGATGCGGAGGTCCGCTTCCGCATGGATGTATGGAACAGCTTCGCCGACCATATCGCCCATCTGCTCGAAACCGGCTGCAAGGAACTTGCCGCCGAATCGGCCTGATTTTCCAGAAGGAACCGCCCCGATGTTCGATCGCCTTCCCGACACCACCGTTTCCGACGCCGTCATCGCC
>NZ_NNRL01000155.1 GCF_002252505.1 Brucella grignonensis
CGGCCACCTTCACGGATAGCGAAGCGGAGCTTCTCTTCCATTGCGATCGGGACGATCAGCGTAACGTCAACGGTAACGTTGTCGCCAGGCATAACCATTTCCGTGCCTTCTGGCAGGGTAACAACACCGGTCACGTCAGTCGTACGGAAGTAGAACTGTGGACGGTAGTTGGTGAAGAATGGCGTATGACGGCCACCTTCGTCCTTGGTCAGAATGTAGGCTTCTGCCTTGAACTTGGTGTGTGGCTTAACCGAACCTGGCTTGCAGAGAACCTGACCACGTTCAACGTCGTCACGGCCGACACCGCGAACCAGTGCGCCGATGTTGTCGCCAGCCTGGCCCTGATCGAGCAGCTTGCGGAACATTTCAACGCCGGTAACAGTCGTCTTGCCGGTAGCCTTGATGCCAACGATTTCGACTTCTTCGCCAACCTTGACGATACCGCGCTCAACACGACCGGTAACAACAGTACCACGACCCGAGATCGAGAACACGTCTTCGATTGGCATCAGGAATGGTTGGTCGATCGGACGTTCTGGCGTTGGGATATAATCGTCAACAGCAGCCATCAGCGAACGGATTGCGTCTTCGCCGAGTTCCTTCGAAGAATCTTCCAGAGCAGCAAGAGCCGAACCCTTGATGATTGGAACTTCGTCGCCTGGGAAGTCGTACTTCGAAAGCAGTTCGCGAACTTCGAGTTCTACGAGCTCGAGAAGTTCAGCATCGTCAACCTGGTCGCACTTGTTCAGGAACACAACGATCGCAGGAACGCCAACCTGACGAGCGAGCAGGATGTGCTCACGGGTCTGTGGCATCGGGCCGTCAGCTGCCGAAACAACCAGGATCGCGCCGTCCATCTGTGCAGCGCCGGTGATCATGTTCTTGACATAGTCAGCGTGGCCTGGGCAGTCGACGTGTGCGTAGTGACGGTTTGCGGTTTCGTATTCAACGTGCGCCGTCGAAATGGTGATACCACGAGCGCGCTCTTCTGGTGCTGCATCGATCTGGTCGTATGCCTTGAATTCACCGAAGAACTTGGTGATCGCTGC
>NZ_NNRL01000156.1 GCF_002252505.1 Brucella grignonensis
TTCTGGTGCTGCATCGATCTGGTCGTATGCCTTGAATTCACCGAAGAACTTGGTGATCGCTGCTGTCAGCGAGGTCTTGCCATGGTCAACGTGACCAATCGTGCCGATGTTTACGTGGGGCTTATTACGTTCAAACTTGCTCTTTGCCATCTGAGCTCTCCTAAAATTACAGCCTGCTCAGGCTTTTTAATGTTTGGCGTAACCCGGAGGTTACGCGAACTTCTTCTGGATTTCCTGTGCGACTGCAGTTGGGACCGGCTCATAATGGTCAAACTGCATCGTGTACTGGGCGCGGCCCTGAGACATCGAACGCAGGTTGTTCACGTAACCAAACATGTTGGCCAGTGGAACGTTTGCGTTGACGACCGTAGCGATACCGCGTGCTTCGGTGCCAGAAATCTGACCACGACGCGAATTCAGGTCACCGATAACGTCACCGACGTAATCTTCAGGTGTTACCACCTCAACCTTCATGATTGGCTCGAGAAGCTGTGCACCAGCCTTCTGAGCGCCTTCACGGAATGCTGCACGGGACGCGATTTCGAAAGCGAGAACCGAGGAGTCAACGTCGTGGTATGCGCCGTCGATCAGGGTTGCCTTCACGCCAAGCATCGGGAAGCCAGCAAGCGGACCCGCACCCATGACGCTTTCGATACCCTTCTGAACGCCTGGGATGTATTCCTTAGGAACAGCACCACCAACGATCTTGGATTCGAAGATGAAGTCATCGCCGTCATGCGGTTCGAAAATGATCTTGACGCGAGCGAACTGACCCGAACCACCCGACTGCTTCTTGTGGGTGTAATCGATTTCAGCCTGACGGGTGATCGATTCACGGTAAGCAACCTGCGGCGCACCGACGTTTGCTTCCACCTTGAATTCACGCTTCATGCG
The DNA here is from genome assembly GCF_002252505.1 of Brucella grignonensis. GTDB lineage: Bacteria > Pseudomonadota > Alphaproteobacteria > Rhizobiales > Rhizobiaceae > Brucella > Brucella grignonensis. The sequence continues at coordinate 895 of NZ_NNRL01000156.1, forward strand.
GTCGACGAGAATGTCGAGATGAAGTTCGCCCATGCCAGCAATGATGGTCTGACCGGATTCTTCATCGGACTTAACGCGGAACGACGGATCTTCAGCAGCCAGACGATTGAGGGCGATGCCCATCTTTTCCTGGTCAGCTTTGGTCTTTGGTTCGATCGCGATTTCGATAACCGGATCCGGGAATTCCATGCGTTCAAGGATAACCGGCTTCAGCGGATCGCAGAGCGTATCGCCAGTGGTGGTTTCCTTGAGGCCAGCCAGAGCAACGATGTCGCCTGCGAAGGCTTCTTCGATGTCTTCACGGCTGTTGGAGTGCATCTGCAGCATACGGCCGATACGCTCACGCTTGCCCTTAACAGTGTTCTCGAGCGAAACGCCCTTGGTCAGCTTGCCCGAGTAAATACGAGCAAAAGTCAGCGAGCCAACGAACGGATCGTTCATGATCTTGAATGCGAGCATCGAAAGCGGTGCTTCATCCGAAGATTCACGGGTGGTTTCGGTTTCGGTCTTAACGTCGATGCCCTTAATTGCAGGAACATCGGTTGGAGCCGGAAGGAATTCCACAACAGCGTCGAGAAGCGGCTGAACGCCACGGTTCTTGAACGCAGTACCGCAAAGAATAGGATGGAACTTAACGTCGATGGTGCCCTTACGGATCAGTGCACGGAGCTGTTCGTTCGAAGGCATGTTGCCTTCAAGGTAAGCTTCCATTGCAGCTTCATCGATTTCCACTGCCAGCTCAATGAGCTTTTCGCGGTATTCTTCAGCCTTATCCTTCAGGTCTGCTGGAATTTCACCTTCGGTCGCAGCTGCGCCGATTGTGCCGTCCCAGGTCAGGGCCTTCATTTCGATAAGGTCGATAACGCCTTCGAACTCGTTTTCAGCACCGATTGGCAGCTGAACTGGAAGAGCGATTGCACCAAGACGCGAGCCAACCATTTCTACGCAACGGTAGAAGTCGGCACCGATCTTGTCCATCTTGTTGACGAAGACCATACGTGGAACGTGGTACTTCTCAGCCTGACGCCAAACGGTTTCAGTCTGTGGCTCTACACCAGCATTCGCATCGAGAAGAGCGATTGCGCCGTCGAGAACGCGGAGCGAACGCTCGACTTCGATGGTGAAGTCAACGTGGCCCGGGGTGTCGATGATGTTGAAGCGACGCTTCTTGCCATCCTGACCCTGCCAGAACGTGGTCGTAGCAGCGGACGTGATGGTGATACCGCGTTCCTGTTCCTGCTCCATCCAGTCCATGGTGGACGCGCCATCATGGGTTTCACCGATCTTGTGGTTCTTACCGGTATAGAACAGGATACGCTCGGTCATCGTCGTCTTACCGGCGTCGATGTGAGCCATAATACCGAAATTGCGGTAGTCTTCGATTTTATATTCGCGGGCCATGTTTTTGCTCTTTGAATAGGGTTCGACGATTACCAGCGGTAATGCGAGAATGCGCGGTTGGCTTCAGCCATGCGGTGCGTGTCTTCACGCTTCTTCACAGCAGAACCACGGTTGTTTGCAGCATCAAGCAATTCACCGGAAAGACGATCAATCATCGTGGTTTCATTACGACCACGAGCTGCATTGATCAGCCAACGAATGGCAAGCGCCTGGCGGCGTTCTGAACGCACATCGACCGGAACCTGGTAGGTTGCACCACCAACGCGGCGCGAACGGACTTCAACGTGCGGAGCGACATTGTCGAGCGCCTGATGGAACAGCGCGACCGGCTCTGACTTCGCCTTGGCTTCGATTGCTTCAAGCGCACCGTAAACGATGCTTTCAGCAACCGACTTCTTGCCATGAAGCATAACTGCATTCATGAACTTCGTGATTACGAGATCGCCGAACTTTGGATCCGGATTAATCTCACGCTTCTCAGCTTTATGGCGTCTGGACATTTCGTCTCAACTTTCAATTACATCGGGCTCAACTCGCCATTCTGGCGGCCGGTATCCCCGGAAAATTCTTACTTAGGACGCTTCGCACCGTACTTCGAACGACGCTGCTTGCGGTTCTTAACACCCTGGGTATCGAGAACGCCGCGGATGATGTGATAACGCACACCCGGCAAATCCTTGACGCGGCCGCCGCGGATCATAACCACGGAGTGCTCCTGAAGGTTGTGACCTTCACCTGGGATGTAACCGATGACTTCAAAGCCATTGGTCAAACGAATCTTGGCAACCTTACGGAGAGCCGAGTTCGGCTTCTTAGGGGTTGTCGTATAAACGCGGGTGCAAACGCCGCGCTTCTGTGGGTTTGCCTGCAGAGCAGGAACCTTATTACGCTTTACCGGCGCAGTGCGCGGCTTGCGGATCAACTGGTTTACGGTAGGCATTGAACCTTCCTCTATAAAAAATCTCGTATCGGCGCCCAATGAGGGCCGTTTCACCGGAGTGCTCATGCACAAATTCGGGACCAGCCACACTTCATGTGGCCACCCCGAACAAAAGCAGAGGAAGCATAGGCTTCATGCGAACGGCAAGTTGCATTTCGATCGTAAAACGAACCCTGTTTGAGGCGAACTTCAGAGCGCGTCGCTCCGAAACAGCCAGCCTCACATCGGCTCAGATGGGCTGCTGATACGTCTTTGGAGCCGTTTCGTCAAGGGCAGGACGTTAAGTTTCTTCACCAAAAGGCCGCAAAGCCGCGTTTTGGTACCCGCCAGACAGGTTATTGCGCCTCATGGCGCGTCATATCGCGATTATTTCGCAGACAAAACTGTCATTTTCGTGTGCCAGCATAGCGCCAGACCCGAACAGCGGCTATTGAAGCACATCCGAGTCGAAACACAACAGAATATTAAGGGATTCTCAATGTCATCCACTACCCCGATCGCAGACAACGATTCGCCAATCGTTCATCTGGTCATTGCCGACGTCTGGAATGAAGGCGAAGAGGAATCTATAGAAGTACACATTCTCCTGAAATCCGATGAAGATGAAGACCTCGTTCAGACGGTCCTCGCGATCCTGGCGGAAGAAGGCTACCACGAAGCCGAGCTCGTCGAGATGGGCACTATCACCGAAGAACCAGAAGAAGAACCTCACAAGAGTGCATGGCACACCGCCCTCACCGGCGAAGTTGCGCTGATCGAATTTGAAGGCGACGACGAAGAATAAGTCTCGCTGAAATCCATGCAGCTTAATTCAGGCCTAATCCGGGATTGAGTTCAAGGTTCTGCACAATGACAAAAGGCGGTTTCCAACCGCCTTTTTTCTATTCGCACACAAAAACCACAAACAAAAAGGCCGCCTCAAAAGGCGGCCTTTTCTTTGTCTTGAACGCTGCCTTATTCGGCTGCGTTGTTGGTCATGTCTGTCAGCATCGCATTGGCTGCTGCGGAACCGGTCGACTTGCGGCGCTCGTCGATGATCAGTTCGTCGCGAGCCGTCGCGATACGACGGATCTGGTTGGTCATGCCGCCAGTACCGGCCGGGATGAGACGGCCGACGATGACGTTTTCCTTGAGACCCTGCAGCATGTCCATCTTGCCGGCAACAGCCGCTTCGGTAAGCACACGCGTGGTTTCCTGGAACGACGCAGCCGAGATGAACGAAGGAGTCTGCAACGAAGCCTTGGTAATACCAAGCAGAACCGGATTACCTGAGCCTGGCTTCTTGCCTTCTTCGATCAGACGATCATTGACTTCATCGAGTTCGATGCGGTCAACGTGATCGCCCGGAATGTAACCGGTATCACCGGATTCCGTGATCTCAATCTTCTGCAGCATCTGACGAACAATCACTTCGATGTGCTTGTCGTTGATCAGAACGCCCTGAAGACGATAGACTTCCTGGATTTCATTGACGAGGTAAGAAGCGAGAGCTTCCACGCCCTTAATGGCCAGAATGTCGTGCGGCGCTGGATTACCGTCGAGGATGTATTCACCCTTTTCGATAACGTCACCGTCCTGAAGATGGAACGGCTTACCCTTAGGAATCAGATACTCAACTGGTTCGATCGTATCGTCGTTTGGCTCAATGATGATGCGTCGCTTGTTCTTGTAATCGCGACCAAAACGGACAGTACCATCGATCTCTGCGATGACGGCGTGGTCCTTCGGACGACGAGCTTCGAACAGTTCCGCAACGCGTGGCAGACCACCGGTAATATCCTTGGTCTTCGCGCTTTCCATCGGCAAACGAGCAATAACGTCACCGGCGTTCACATGTGCACCAGGCTCGAACGAGAGGATCGTTTCCACCGAAAGCAGGAAGCGAGCTTCGCCACCCTTCGACAGTTTTGCGATCTTGCCGCTCTTGTCCTTGATGACCATAGCAGGCTTGAGATCCGCACCACGAGGGGTCGAACGCCAATCGATGACAACGCGCTTCGTGATACCCGTCGACTCGTCCGCCGTTTCCGAAACCGAAAGACCATCGACGAGATCTTCGAACTCGACGTAGCCTTCCACTTCCGTAAGGATTGGACGGGTGTATGGATCCCACTCGGCAATACGTTGACCGCGCTTGACGACATCGCCTTCGTCAACGAACAGACGCGAACCATAGGTTACACGGTGAACAGCACGTTCCTTGCCGGTCGCATCGACGATCAGAACCGCCATGTTACGGCCCATCACCACGAGGTTACCATCGGAGTTGCGAACCACATTGCGGTTGCGCAGCTTGACGGTGCCTTCATACGACGCTTCGAGGTACGACGAGTCAACAACCTGAGCGGTACCACCCAAGTGGAAGGTACGCATGGTCAGCTGAGTACCAGGCTCGCCGATCGACTGTGCAGCGATAACGCCAACCGCTTCGCCCTGATTGACCGGAGTACCGCGTGCAAGGTCACGACCATAGCACTTGGCGCAAACGCCGTTACGGGTTTCACAGGTCAGAGCCGAACGAATACGGATCGACTGGATGCCAGCCTTCTCGATAACTTCGACGTCCTTTTCCTCGATCATGCGGCCAGCTTCGACGATAACATCGCCAGTTGCTGGATTGATGATTGGATCAAGTGCGGTACGGCCCAGAACACGCTGTCCGATTGGAGCAACGATCTGACCGGCATCGACGATCGGCTGCATGGTGAGACCGATTTCAGCGCCGCAATCGACTTCCGAAATGATCGCATCCTGTGCAACGTCAACGAGACGACGGGTCAGGTAACCCGAGTTAGCGGTCTTCAAAGCAGTATCGGCAAGACCCTTACGGGCACCGTGTGTCGAGTTGAAGTACTCGTTAACGGTCAGGCCTTCCTTGAAGTTCGAGATGATCGGGGTTTCGATGATTTCACCCGACGGCTTGGCCATGAGGCCACGCATACCGCCAAGCTGACGCATCTGGTTGACCGAACCACGGGCACCCGAATGCGACATCATGTAGACCGAGTTCATCTGCTTCTGACGTCCGGTCACCGGATCGAATTCAACAGCCTTAATGCGGGCCATCATTTCTTCGGTGATCTTGTCAGTCGCCTTACCCCAGGCATCAACGACCTTGTTGTACTTTTCGCCCTGAGTGATCAGGCCGTCATTGTACTGCTGTTCGTATTCGGTCGTCAGAGCTTCGGTTTCTGCAACGATCTTCGCCTTCGAGTCCGGAATGACCATGTCATCCTTACCGAACGAAATACCGGCGCGACATGCATGAGCAAAGCCAAGCTGCATGATGCGATCGCAGAAGATAACCGTCTCTTTCTGACCGCAATGGCGGTAGACGTGGTCGATCATCTTGGAGATGTTCTTCTTGGTCATCTCCTGATTACAGATGTCGAACGGCACATTGACATGCTTCGGCAGAAGCTCGCCAGTGATCAAGCGGCCAGGCGTGGTGTCGTAAACCTTGGAAACGACATTGCCTTCCGCGTCAACCGTCTTGAAACGGCCTTTGATCTTGGTGTGCAGCGTGACAACCTTGTTCTCAAGCGCATGCTGAAGCTCGCCCATATCGGCAAACATCATGCCTTCGCCTGGCTCCTTGTCTGCCACGATCGACAGATAATAGAGGCCGAGAACCATGTCCTGCGAAGGAACGATGATCGGTGCGCCGTTGGCCGGATGCAGGATGTTGTTGGTCGACATCATCAGCACGCGTGCTTCAAGCTGGGCTTCGAGCGACAGCGGAACGTGAACAGCCATCTGGTCACCGTCGAAGTCAGCATTGAACGCTGTACAAACGAGCGGATGCAGCTGGATGGCCTTGCCTTCGATCAGCGTGGGTTCGAATGCCTGAATACCAAGACGGTGCAGCGTAGGCGCGCGGTTCAGAAGAACCGGATGCTCACGGATGACTTCATCAAGAATATCCCAGACTTCCGGACGTTCTTTTTCAACCAGCTTCTTCGCCTGCTTGACAGTCGAGGAATAACCCTTGGCATCAAGACGTGCGTAGATGAATGGCTTGAAGAGTTCGAGCGCCATCTTCTTAGGCAGACCGCACTGGTGCAGCTTCAGTTCAGGACCAGTCACGATAACCGAACGACCCGAATAGTCGACGCGCTTACCGAGAAGGTTCTGACGGAAACGACCCTGCTTGCCCTTGAGCATGTCGGAGAGCGACTTCAGCGGACGCTTGTTAGCACCCGTGATGACGCGGCCACGACGACCGTTATCGAACAGCGCGTCAACAGCTTCCTGCAGCATGCGCTTTTCGTTACGGATAATAATGCCCGGTGCGCGCAGTTCGATCAGGCGCTTCAGACGGTTGTTACGGTTGATCACACGACGATACAGATCGTTCAGATCGGATGTCGCAAAACGACCGCCGTCCAGTGGAACCAGAGGACGCAGATCCGGTGGGATCACCGGAACGATCTTCATGATCATCCACTCAGGACGGTTTCCCGACTCAAGGAAGTTCTCAACGATCTTGAGGCGCTTCATCAGCTTCTTCGTCTTCAGTTCTGAAGTCGTTTCGGCCAGATCAACGCGCAGATCAGCTGCGATCTTTTCAAGTTCCATCGAAGCCAGAAGCTCGAAAATAGCTTCCGCGCCGATAAGTGCTGTGAACTGATCTTCGCCGAATTCATCGACGGCGATCATGTATTCTTCTTCCGAAAGAAGCTGATGCTCCTTCAGCGAAGTCAGGCCTGGTTCGGTAACAATGTAGTTTTCGAAGTACAGGACGCGCTCAATATCCTTGAGCGTCATGTCCAGCAGCGTGCCGATGCGGCTTGGCAGCGACTTCAGGAACCAGATATGTGCAACCGGTGCGGCCAGTTCGATATGGCCCATACGCTCACGGCGAACGCGCGACAGCGTAACTTCAACGCCGCACTTTTCGCAGATAATGCCTTTGTATTTCATACGCTTGTACTTGCCGCACAAGCATTCATAATCCTTGATCGGGCCAAAGATACGCGCGCAGAAGAGACCATCGCGTTCAGGCTTGAACGTACGATAGTTGATCGTCTCCGGCTTCTTGATCTCGCCGTATGACCAGGACAGAATCTTCTCAGGGCTGGCAATCGAGATTCTGATGGAATCGAACGTCTGTGCCGGAGCCTGAGGATTGAAAAGATTCATGACCTCTTGGTTCATGCCGTTCTCCTTGAGGGCGATCCGCCGCCCTGTGTGTCGTCGATGACAAGCTGAAAGTCCCTGCCATCTTGAAAAGAATTCGCGGTATTAAGCAGTCTGGAACTGCACATTCCGTTCAGTATTTCCGTGCACGAAGCGTCTTCAGCCTTTTGCTGGAAATACTTTACGGGCGCGCCACGGCAATACCATGGCGCGCCTTGATGTTTTTTATTCCGCCGCGTCCGGAAGTGCCGGCTGCTGCTCGTCGCGTGTATCGTCCAGCTCAACATTGAGACCGAGCGAACGCATTTCCTTGACAAGAACGTTGAAGCTTTCTGGAATGCCAGCTTCGAACGTATCGTCGCCACGAACAATCGCTTCGTAGACCTTGGTACGGCCTGCAACGTCGTCCGACTTGACCGTAAGCATTTCCTGCAGCGTGTAAGCCGCACCATATGCTTCCAGAGCCCAGACCTCCATTTCGCCGAAGCGCTGACCACCGAACTGCGCCTTACCACCAAGCGGCTGCTGGGTGACGAGCGAGTAAGGTCCGATCGAACGAGCGTGGATCTTGTCGTCGACCAGGTGATGGAGCTTCAACATATAGATGTAGCCCATGGTCACCTGACGGTCGAACGGCTCACCCGTACGGCCATCATACAGTGTCGACTGACCCGAGGTCGCCAGACCTGCATCCGCCAACATCGCATTGATGTCTGCTTCAACAGCACCGTCGAAGACCGGCGTTGCAATCGACACGCCGCGCTTCACCTGATTGGCCAGCATGAGGACGGAATCGTCATCATAAGACCGGACCGGTTCGTTGCGGTCGTTGTCTGGGTAGATGTGCTCCAGCGTTTCGCGCAGCGGCTCGATATTGGCCGTCTTGCGATAAACGTCGATCAGCTCACCGATCTTCTTACCCATGCCTGCGCAAGCCCAGCCAAGATGTGTTTCCAGAATCTGGCCCACATTCATACGGCTCGGCACGCCAAGCGGGTTAAGAACGATATCGGCATGCGTACCGTCTTCGAGGAATGGCATGTCTTCGACAGGGAGAATGCGGGAAACCACACCCTTGTTGCCGTGACGGCCAGCCATCTTGTCACCCGGCTGAATCTTGCGCTTCACAGCGACAAAGACCTTGACCATCTTCATGACGCCTGGAGGCATCTCGTCGCCGCGCTGAACCTTCTCGACCTTATCCATGAAGCGAGCTTCGAGCAGCTTCTTGGATTCATCGTACTGGCCACGCAGAGCTTCCAGTTCACCCTGATGCTTTTCGTCTTCAACAGCGAACTGCCACCATTGCGAACGCGGATACTCGGTCATGATTTCGCGCGTAATGGTCGTGCCCTTCTTGAAGCCCTTAGGGCCTGCAGCAGCAACCTTACCATCAATCATGTCAGCGAGACGGCCATAAACGTTACGATCCAGGATAGCCTGTTCGTCGTCACGGTCCTTCGCAAGACGTTCGATCTCTTCGCGTTCGATCGCCATTGCACGTTCGTCTTTTTCAACGCCGTGGCGATTGAAAACGCGAACTTCAACAACGGTACCGTATGTTCCCGGAGGCATACGCATGGAGGTGTCGCGAACGTCAGATGCCTTTTCACCAAAGATGGCGCGCAGAAGTTTTTCTTCTGGCGTCATTGGGCTTTCGCCCTTCGGTGTGATCTTACCGACAAGAATGTCGCCAGGATGCACTTCAGCACCGATGTAAACGATACCAGCTTCGTCGAGGTTCTTCAGGGCTTCTTCCGAAACATTCGGAATGTCTCGGGTGATTTCCTCAGGTCCAAGCTTCGTGTCACGAGCAGCAACTTCGAATTCCTCGATATGGATCGAGGTGAAGACGTCCTCCGAAACGATCTTCTCGGAAAGAAGGATCGAATCTTCGTAGTTGTAGCCGTTCCAAGGCATGAACGCGACGAGCACGTTACGGCCAAGAGCCAGATCGCCGAGATCCGTCGATGGACCATCAGCAATGATGTCGCCCTTACCGATAGGATCACCAACGCGTACAAGCGGACGCTGATTGATACAGGTCGACTGGTTCGAACGCTGGAACTTCTGCAGACGATAGATATCAACGCCAGACTTCGACGGATCGAGGTCTTCGGTAGCGCGGATAACGATACGCGTTGCGTCAACCTGATCGACGATACCACCGCGACGAGCGGCGATAGCAGCACCAGAGTCACGCGCAACAACTGCTTCCATACCAGTTCCGACGAACGGTGCCTCTGCACGAACAAGCGGAACAGCCTGACGCTGCATGTTCGAGCCCATGAGAGCGCGGTTCGCATCGTCGTTTTCAAGGAACGGAATAAGCGCTGCTGCAACCGAAACGAGCTGCTTTGGCGAAACGTCCATCAGATCCACGTTTTCACGCGGAGCCATCATCACTTCGCCAGCGTGACGGCAGATGACGAATTCGTCAATAAAGCCACCCTGCTCGTCCAGTTCTACGTTTGCCTGAGCAACCGAGTGCTTGGCTTCTTCCATCGCCGACAGATAGACAACGTCGTTCGTTACCTTGCCGTCGACAACCTTACGATACGGGCTTTCGATGAAGCCGTACTTGTTGACGCGGGCAAAAGTTGCAAGCGAGTTGATCAGACCGATATTCGGGCCTTCCGGCGTTTCAATCGGGCAGATACGGCCATAATGCGTTGGATGCACGTCGCGGACTTCGAAGCCAGCGCGCTCACGGGTCAAACCACCAGGTCCAAGAGCCGAAAGACGGCGCTTATGAGTGATTTCCGAAAGCGGATTGGTCTGATCCATGAACTGCGACAGCTGCGAGGAGCCGAAGAATTCACGTACAGCCGCAGCAGCAGGCTTCGCGTTGATCAGATCCTGTGGCATGACCGTGTCGATTTCGATCGAGGACATACGTTCCTTGATCGCACGTTCCATGCGCAGAAGACCGACGCGATACTGATTTTCCATCAGCTCGCCGACCGAACGGACACGACGGTTACCGAGATTGTCGATATCGTCGATTTCACCACGGCCATCGCGCAGCTCAACCAGCATCTTGACCACAGCAAGGATGTCTTCCTTGCGCAGAACACGGACAGTGTCTTCTGCATCGAGGTCGAGACGCATGTTCATCTTCACGCGACCAACAGCGGACAGGTCATAGCGTTCCGAATCGAAGAACAGCGAATGGAACATGGCTTCAGCCGAATCCATTGTCGGCGGCTCACCCGGACGCATCACGCGGTAGATGTCGAACAGTGCTTCCTGACGGCTTTCGTTCTTGTCGACAGCCAGCGTGTTGCGGATATACGCACCGATATTGATATGATCAATATCAAGGACGTTGATCTCATCAACACCTGTGTCGAGAAGCGTCTTGAGAACCTTCTCATCAATTTCGTCACCGGCTTCGAGATAAATCTCACCCGTTGCGTAATTGACGGTATCTTCAGCAAGGTACGAACCAAAGAGATCGTCTTCAGTTGCCTTGATGAACTTCAGGCCCTTCTCAGCAAGCTGCTTCGCGGAGCGAGCGGTCAGCTTCTTGCCAGCTTCGAGAACGACTTCACCAGTGTCGGCATCGATAAGATCAGAAATGATCTTCATGCCCTTGAAGCGTTCTACCGAGTACGGAATGCGCCAGTTGTCGCCATCACGCGAATACGTAACGGTGTTGTAGAACGTCGACAAAATTTCTTCGCCGTCCATGCCGAGCGCCATGAGAAGCGTCGTTGCTGGAAGCTTGCGGCGACGATCGATACGCGCATAGACCACGTCCTTGGCATCGAATTCGATGTCAAGCCAAGAGCCGCGGTAAGGAATGACGCGAGCAGCAAACAGAAGCTTGCCCGAGGAATGCGTCTTGCCCTTGTCGTGATCGAAGAATACGCCCGGCGAGCGGTGCATCTGCGAAACGATAACACGTTCGGTACCATTGACGATGAAGGTGCCGTTGTCCGTCATGAGCGGCATATCGCCCATGTAAACATCCTGCTCCTTGATGTCCTTGATAGACTTCGCGCCGGTATCTTCATCAATATCGAATACGATAAGACGCAACGTCACCTTGAGAGGTGCCGAATACGTCAAATCGCGCTGACGGCATTCGTCAACGTCGAACTTCGGTGCATCGAATTCGTAGCGAACGAATTCCAGCATTGAAGCGCCGGAGAAATCCTGAATTGGGAAAACAGACTTGAAAACCGCCTGCAAACCCTCTTCAGAACGCCCGCCAGCTGGTTCCTCAACCATGAGGAACTGGTCGTATGATGCCTTTTGAACCTCAATGAGGTTTGGCATTTCCGCGACCTCGGGGATCTTGCCGAAAAATTTGCGTACGCGCTTGCGACCATTGAAAGAATGGGTCTGAGCCATCGTCGCTCCTCGTTCTATAGCCTTACGGCTTGCTCACGCCTTGCGGCCTTTATCGTGCGCCGCCTTTCGGCGGTCCTTCTAACGGGCTAAAACCCGTTTCCTGAAGGCCCGTTCAGGGCCATCAGGAAAAGGGTTTAAAATGATCAGAACAGTCTCTTAACAATCGTTCTGATTATAATCTGCATGAAGAGAACCTAATTCCGCGCTTTTCGTTTCTTTTCATGCATTTACTCCGGATGCAAGACCCAGAATGAAACCGGCGGACGGAAACCGTCCGCCGGAATACTCGAACTTACTTGAGTTCGACCTTAGCGCCAGCTGCTTCGAGCTGTGCCTTGATCTTCTCAGCTTCGTCCTTGGAAGCGCCTTCCTTGACAGCCTTAGGAGCTGCTTCAACGAGGTCCTTAGCTTCCTTGAGGCCGAGACCGGTGATTGCGCGAACTTCCTTGATCACGTTGATCTTGTTTGCGCCGCCGTCAGCGAGGACAACATCAAATTCGGTCTTTTCTTCAGCAGCAGCAGCTGGAGCAGCGCCACCAGCAGCAGCAACTGCTACAGGAGCAGCAGCCGAAACGCCCCACTTTTCTTCGAGAAGCTTCGAAAGCTCTGCAGCTTCGAGAACGGTCAGAGCCGACAGGTCTTCAACGATCTTTGCGAGATCAGCCATTTTGGTATTTCCTTAGTTTCAAGGTTTGAACAATTGACAGCGAAAAACGGCCTTACGCCGCCTCGTTCTTCCGGGCGTGCGCGCCAATAACGCGGGCGATCTGGCCCGCTGGTGCGCTGGTAAGTACTGCGAGACGCTGAGCCGGGGTCTGGATCATTCCAACCAGCTTTGCGCGCAGTTCGTCGAGCGATGGGAGCGAAGCAAGCGACTTCACGCCTTCGGCGTTAAGTGTCGTTGCGCCCATTGCACCACCGAGGATAACGAGCTTGTCGTTAGCCTTGGCGAATTCGACGGCTACTTTCGGAGCGGTAATTGGGTCGTTTGCATAAGCAACAACCGTCTGACCTGTGAACAGATCAGAGATACCTTCCGATTCCGTGCCCTGAAGAGCGATCTTGGCAAGGCGGTTTTTCGCGACTTTAACGGTACCACCAGCGTCACGCATCTTTGAGCGAAGGTCGCTCATCTGCGCAACAGTGAGACCGGTATAGTGGGCCACGACGACCGAACCGGAATCTTTAAAAGCTCCGTTCAGCCACGAGACAAATTCGCGTTTTTCCGCTCTATCCACTGTCTCTCTCCAGTAGACAGGACCACATGGTCCTGCCGGGTTGCCTTTGCCGGACGAACTTCACAGTCAGCCCGACGTTCGAGGATCCTGTCCCCTTCAGCTATCCCGACAAGCAGGCATCACTCAAAGGCAACTACGGTTCAAACCTTGCATGCACATTCGTGCGAAACAGGGTTATTCCACGTCTCATGCAGGCCGCATGTTTAAGGACTATCACCCGGAGGTGACGGTCCGCCTGTAATCTCGGACAGGATAACCGGACTTTCGTCCGGCTATCCGGATCTTGCGATCCGGAATTCTTGCACTTTCGACCACTCTCGCAGTACTGGTGTGCCACCATGGCCTCCCCTTCAAAGGAAGGCATAGGCTCCGGCGAACCGGAGCCTTAATAACTTAAGCGACGACCTTAACGGTTGCCGGATCGACCTTGACGCCTACGCCCATGGTCGAGGAAATCGATACGCGCTTGACGTATTCACCCTTGGCAGCCGAAGGCTTTGCCTTGATGACCGCATCAGCAAAGGCCTTGATGTTTTCTTCGAGCTTCTGGCTATCGAAGGAAACCTTGCCGATGCCAGCATGGATGATACCAGCCTTTTCAACGCGAAACTCAACAGCGCCACCCTTGGAGGCAGTAACTGCAGCTGCAACGTCAACAGTCACGGTGCCAACCTTAGGGTTTGGCATCAGACCACGTGGGCCGAGTACCTTACCGAGACGACCAACGAGTGGCATCATGTCAGGAGTGGCAATGCAGCGATCGAAATCGATCTTGCCGCCATTGACGATTTCGAAAAGCTCTTCTGCACCAACGATGTCGGCGCCAGCCTTCTTAGCTTCTTCAGCCTTGTCGCCGCGTGCGAAAACAGCAACGCGAACGGTACGGCCTGTGCCGTTAGGAAGGTTGACAACGCCACGAACCATCTGGTCGGCGTGACGCGGATCAACGCCTAGGTTCATTGCGATTTCGATGGTTTCGTCGAACTTGGCAACTGCACGTTCCTTAACCAGACCGATTGCATCGGACAGGTCGTAGAGCTTGTTGACGTCAACGCCTTCGCGGATCTTAGCTACACGCTTGGAAATCTTTGCCATGGTCTTAGCTCACCACTTCCAGGCCCATCGAACGGGCAGAACCTTCGATCATACGCATTGCCGCTTCCACGTCAGATGCGTTCAGATCCTTCATCTTAACAAGAGCAATTTCGCGAACTTTATCACGCGCAATTGTGCCTGCCTTTTCCTTGCCAGGCGCCTTGGAACCCGACTTGAGGTTAGCAGCCTTCTTAAGGAAGTAGGTTACTGGAGGAGTCTTCATCACAAAAGTGAAAGACTTATCCTGATAGTATGTGATCACGACTGGAATCGGCGAACCTTTTTCCAGTTCCTGTGTGGCAGCGTTAAATGCCTTACAGAATTCCATGATGTTGATGCCGCGCTGACCCAGTGCTGGGCCAATCGGAGGCGATGGATTGGCCGCACCTGCTGCTACCTGGAGCTTCAGCTGGCCTGCAATTTTCTTAGCCATTGCATTCTGCCTTCATAAAAATACCGGAAACCGGCGTTCTCGATTAATGCCGGAAACCCGGCTCTCGACTGACGTCAGACAAACTGACTGGCAGTTTGGTGGTGCGAAATCAGCGACCGGCTAAGCCGCCTATCCTTCCACCGTTTCCACTTTTGACAGTGGATGCCCTTACGGGCGAACAATCAGAGCTTATCGACCTGACTGTATTCAAGATCCACAGGCGTAGCACGCCCGAAGATGGAAACTTCAACCTTGAGACGGGCACGCTCATCGTCGACTTCCTGAACGATACCGTTGAACGATGCAAACGGACCATCGGAAACGCGGACGTTTTCACCGATCTCAAAGGTGATCGATGATTTTGGCCGATCAACACCATCCTGAACCTGATTCAGAATCTGATCGACTTCCTTCTGAGAAACTGGAACGGGTTTTGAATCACCAAGGAATCCAGTCACACGCGGCGTATTCTTAATCAAAGAAAACACAGCGTCAGTCAGCGTGGCGCGCACGAGCACATAACCCGGGAAGAACTTGCGCTCAGCATCGACCTTACGACCGCGGCGAACCTCAACCACCTTCTCGGTAGGCACAACAATCTGCTCGATCAGGCTGGAAAGGCCCTTCTGAGCAGCTTTAGTTTCAATATCCTCGGCCACCTTCTTTTCGAAGTTGGAATAGGCGTGAACGATGTACCAGCGCGCTGTCATCTCGTAACTCCCCAATCCTGCTTAGCGGCCAAGGCCAAGTATAAATTCTACGCCATAGGCCATAAGCTGATCGGCAAGAAAAAAGAACGCAGCAGCCAGAAACGCCATGACCACCACCATAATCGTGGAGATGATCGTTTCACGCCTTGTAGGCCAGGTTACCTTCGCCGTTTCGGCGCGAACCTGCTGGAAAAAGGTGATCGGATTCGTCTTGGATGCCATCTGCCACTCTATTTGCTTGGTGAACCACCATCCCTGACCCAAAAGCGAATCAAAAACGGGAACCCACGCGTATACGGTACGCAAAGCTGAAGATTCAGCCCCACGCACCGCGTGTCTGTTGACGTTACATAGAATCGATTCTCAAAAAAAACAAGCCCATTGGTTAAAAGAATACCAAACAGGCTTATCGGAGATAACCGATCCTTGCTAATTCGCTTAACCGACAATGCAATCATACACCTGCCCACCGGCATCAGTACAATTTTCTACGGTAGCGCCCCTCCCCGCCCGGCCAACAAA
The DNA here is from genome assembly GCF_002252505.1 of Brucella grignonensis. Taxonomy (GTDB): domain Bacteria; phylum Pseudomonadota; class Alphaproteobacteria; order Rhizobiales; family Rhizobiaceae; genus Brucella; species Brucella grignonensis. The sequence continues at coordinate 16,732 of NZ_NNRL01000156.1, forward strand.
TTCCGGCGGAAAGTTATCATCTCCGATCTCGCATCGTTGAATTACGGGCGCATATCGGATGAATGAGCAAAAGCCCATCCATATAGAATATAGAAAACGAGCGCCCATAGTCAAGCCATGAGCGCCCGTTTGAAAATGGCAGGGGCAGCAGGGTTCGAACCCGCGACCTACGGTTTTGGAGACCGTCGCTCTACCAACTGAGCTATACCCCTATGCGGCATCTAGGATGCCAGACTGGCGGCGTTACCGCCAGTCGAATTCATTACTCGATGATCGAAGCGACGATGCCTGCACCGACGGTACGGCCACCTTCACGGATAGCGAAGCGGAGCTTCTCTTCCATTGCGATCGGGACGATCAGCGTA
>NZ_NNRL01000157.1 GCF_002252505.1 Brucella grignonensis
TTCTGGTGCTGCATCGATCTGGTCGTATGCCTTGAATTCACCGAAGAACTTGGTGATCGCTGCGGTCAGCGACGTCTTGCCATGGTCAACGTGACCAATCGTGCCGATGTTTACGTGGGGCTTATTACGTTCAAACTTGCTTTTTGCCATCGCCGTTGTTCTCTTTGTTCTAGAACCGCTCGAGCGCCAGCACGAAAATCCATCAGACTTTCAGGCCGACATTTATGCCAAAACGGAACGGCGAACCGCCCGTCGATGATTCCTTACACGCCTATCCGCTCTTGAAAACTGGAGCGGGTAACGGGAATCGAACCCGTGTATTCAGCTTGGAAGGCTGCTGCTCTACCATTGAGCTATACCCGCATACTCTAAACTCAGATCCGACAGTGGTGGAGGAAGTTGGATTTGAACCAACGTAGGCTTAGCCAACGGATTTACAGTCCGTCCCCTTTAACCGCTCGGGCATTCCTCCTAATATCACTATCAGCAGAGTCGAGTAACTAGGCATTTTCTGCAGAATTTCTAGTGGGCTGTGTAAGCCTTCCGTCGTTCTGCGAGGGGGCTTATGCCGATATGCGCCGCTCCTGTCAACAGGGTAAAAGTGAAAAGAATGCATATCCTTCCAATAGTTGCAGGTGGCGACCTATCGAGGTTTCGGCAGAACCGCCGGAAATCAGGGCTTATAGCCGATTGAGCATCAAAATTTCAGGGTTCATTTAACTGCTATCCAGCTATCTTCCCTGCTGTGGACAGGATATAAGCGCCCCATGAACGATCAAAATTCTCCCCGTACCCCAAAAGATTCTCACTATGCGCGTCTGCGTCGCGAACATCGCGATCAAAAGGCCGTGTCGGAAGGCAAAGCTCCGCATAAGCCGCAGCGTGCTCCGATTCCTGCAGGTCGTGTAGCGGAAGGAACAGTCCGTCTTTACGGCCTGCACACCGTACGCGCTGCAGTAGAGAATCCCGCGCGCAAGATTCTGCGCATGCGCGCCACACGCAACGGCTTCGCTCGCCTCGAAATTGGTGAGGCGGAAGCTCTGCCCTTCCCTGTTGAAATCGTCGAGCCAAAAGATATCGACAAAGAGACAGGCTCGGATGCTGTGCATCAGGGCGTCATGATCGAAGCACAGCCGCTTCGTCCCAAAAAACTATCGGAGCTGAAAGAAAGCCCGCTATTGCTGGTTCTTGATCAGGTAACCGATCCGCATAATGTTGGCGCGATCATTCGTTCGGCAGTGGCTTTTGGTGCAGGCGCATTGATTACGACAAGCCGCCATAGCCCACAGGAAAGCGGCGTTCTGGCGAAAGCTGCATCCGGTGCCCTTGAACTGATTCCCCACATCGAAGTGCGCAATCTGGCTGAAGCAATCGAAGAGCTTCACTCCCTCGGTTTCATGACCATTGGTCTTGATTCGGAAGGTCCCCAGGAAATGGAATTGACATTGACCGGTGATCGCCTAGCCATTGTTCTGGGTGCTGAAGGCAAGGGATTGCGTCAGAAGACCCGCGAAACAGTGACTGCTTTGGCACGGCTCGATATGCCGGGTGAGATCAAATCGCTCAACGTCTCGAACGCAGCGGCGATTTCGCTTTATGCTGCTGAGCGCTATCTGCGTGCGCGTCGTCCTTCGTAAAGAATCAGCTCAATTCCAACATCTGGAGCGTTTCATCCGCTCCAGATAATGATTCGTCGCTCTGACATTTTCCAACGCGCATCTTTTCCGAAAACGGCCAAATGCATTCCGGGATGCGCGTTTTGTCACGCAGTCGCGATATAGGTGCGAATATCTTCCGCTTCGCGTTCCACATCCTCGATGCGTCGTTTCACAACGTCACCAATCGAAATGATTCCTGTAAGCTTCCCGTTTTCTTCCACCGGCATATGACGGAAGCGATTATGTGTCATGATCTCCATTACCTGGTTGATCGTATGGTGCTCACGGCAAACTTGCACTTTAGACGTCATAAATTCAGAAACCGGACGTGCCCCGATTCCTGTATCCAGTGCTGCCAATGCACGAACAACATCGCGTTCAGAAAGAATGCCTTTGATGTGCCCTGCCTCATCGCAGGCGACAATCGCACCGATTTTATATTGGACGAGAATGGCAATGGCGTGTGAAAGCGTATCATCAGGTTTGATGACAACGACATCCCTGCCCTTATTTTCGAGAATCGATCTAACGGTCATGCCAAAATCCCTCCCAAGGTTCAGCAATCGATCTTGCGGCTCTGCCGCATGATTCTAACGCAGCTCTTCCAGCTGTGTTCCCAAGATGGTGCGCTTTCAACGCCCGCTTTGCAAGCGGACTATATAGGGAGGGATCAAGTCAGCGTCTTATAACTGCATCATAGCCGCGCGGCTTATCCAGCAGTGAAATGCCGAAGAACCCGGCAATAAATCCGCCAATATGGGCCTCCCAGGCGATGCCTGACAAATCAGCCCCGCCAGTGGAATACAACCCTGTAAAGATATTGATCAAAAACCAGATGCCCACGAAGGTCAGTACCGGCTTCAATGTCAGCGTCAGACCAATCGGCAGAACCGGCCCCGCAAATTCCGATCGGCGTCCAGCACCGACTCGGCGGAAACCGTAACGCGCAGCAGCTCCCATCATACCAGAAATAGCCCCGGAAGCCCCGACAAGTGGCGTCACGCTTTCGGGGTAAATGGCATAATGCGTCAATCCCGCAATCACCGATGTCAAAATCCAGAAAATGATCATTCGTCCGGTGCCAATACGTCCGGCCAGAGGGGAACCAAACGCTGCAAACCAGATCATGTTGACCGCTATATGAGCAAATCCACCGTGCATGAAGGAGTAACTGATGAGCGTGAACAATGCTGCCGGATCCGAAAAGCCGCCTGCCAACGAGAACCGCGCTGGAATCAAAGCGAAGTTCAGCATGAACTCATAATTCTGCTGCTCGCTGATAATGTAGTTCTGATAAATATAAACGCCCGCACAAATCGCCATCAGTGCAAGAACGACGCTCGGTATGTTGAATATCGGCTCACCACCGCCCGGCCGTCTCGAATCATTGGCATTTCTGCGCATTTCAGGCTGAGGCGTATTCATAAATTGCCGCTTTCCATCTGCTAGAGCGCATCCCGAAAAGTGTGAAACGCTTTTCGGAACAAGATGCGCGGAAACACAAAGATATAGAGCATTTCCAATGACTCGACTTAGGGTCTGTGGGGACTGTGGGGAATTAGATTTTGAGCGTGGCGTGAGACGGATTTTGTTTCTGAACAGGAGAACATGCCGCCGTGGAGTGTATCTCCACGAGGACTGTTCGACACATTCAGAGAGAAAATCCGCCACGTCCTAAAAGGATATGGTGAAAATGGCCCAGCTTCGCGTCGCAAAACCTCGATGGAGAACCACTCCACCTTCGGTTTTGCTCCTAAACCTGTGCTATTTTCATCCATACCACGCTTCAAAACTAATTCCCCACAGACCCTAAACTAGAAATGCTCTAGAGACCGGGTGCGCCGATCGCACATCCCAGAGATAAAGATTCTTGATAAGTGACAATTCGTTAAAAATAAAGGCCGCCGGAGGGTCCCGCACGGCCTTGTCGCAAATGTCTGATATTTGCGAGACAGAATCTGGAGATCAGGAAAAAAACCAATCAGGACAATGGCTTCTTCTGACAACTCATCAAACGACTATAAAGGAAAATTTGCAACTATTACTTCTTATTAACCTTAACAAGCGCGCGTCGTGGATGAATAAAGGGTTAAGCTGGCATCCTTCCTGTTAATACTATTTTAATGCGCTGACCGACGGGCACTGCCCGCAAACTCAGACGAACCGCCAGAGAGCAACAAGCAGCGCATCATGAAAAACCGCAGCACGATCGCAATCTTCAGCGAATGGCAGCGACTGGCTTTGGGCCAGAGCGGCAGCTTGCTTGCACCGCAGCGCGAAGCGATCCAGCCACGTAAACTCGGACGTCATCTGTCCGATCTGTTCTTTCTTGAAGAAGACCAAAACGGCGAGCTGATCTTTCGTCTTGCCGGCACCCGGATCTGCGCTCTGTTTGGACGAGAACTAAAGACCACTCGTTTTCTGTCACTTTGGCCAGAGCGCAACCGCCCTGCCCTGAATGAACTGGCACGAAACATCAATTCTCATCTGGTTCCTGCCTTGATCCAGAATGATGGAATAAGCCTTTCCGGACGCAGCCTGTCTTTTGAAATGCTGCTTGCTCCACTCGAATCAGCCGAAGATGGAAGGCTCAATCTGCTCGGCAATATCTCTGTGCTTAATGACGTTGCCTGGGCCGGCGCTGATCCGCTTGTGCTCGGCAACCTCAACAAAATTGAACCGCTGGCCCCTGATCTTGTCGTGACACAGGAAATCCGCAAGCCTTCAGTTGTCACCATGAACGGGGCGAACGCCGCAAACAGCGCCCGTCGCTGGGCCACGCCTGTGCCAACTCGCAATATGCCCGCTCTTCGCGTCATTCCCGGTGGCAAAGCCTGAACCGGCTTTCAGTGGCGTATTTCAAAAGGTAAACGCGCACTAAGGTTACGGATTGGCAAACTGAGTTAAGAGCCATATTGGGCATCAAAACGCCATAAATTTCGCTATTATGGCTCTTATTGTGCTATTTCTGAACAAAACATTGCTGAATTTTGCGCAGTTTTATTCAAATTAGATTCGCATTTTCGCGTCTGAATTTCCCCGCTCTCAAAGTCTTGCACGCATTCTTGTTTCCAACAGGGAGACAAAAAGAATGACAAAGCAGACGATCATCGCAGCAATGCTGATCCTTCTGGGAGCGACTTTCGCACAAGCCGCAAACCCGGCATCAAACTCGCATTGGATGCCAACCGGCGAACGCACTTCGCAGCCAATCGGGCATTACGAGCTTTGCGAACGTCATGCAACCGAGTGCAAAATCAGCAGCAACAACAGCGCACCTCTGACACTGAATCAGAAAGTCTGGCAGGAAATTATCGCCGTTAACGCCAGCGTAAACGAACGGATCGCGCCGCGTACCGACATGGAAGTTTGGGGACAAGAGGAATATTGGGAATACCCAACCACTGCTGGCGATTGCGATGACTATATGCTGCTCAAGCGCCGCGAATTGATGGCCCTCGGCGTTCCTGCCAACACGCTGTTGATGACCGTTGTTCGTCAGCCAAATGGTGAAGGGCATGCGGTTTTGACCCTGCGCACAGATCGCGGCGATTTCATTCTCGACAATCTCGATAAGCGTGTGCGCATCTGGAACGAAACCGACTACACATTCCTGAAGCGCCAATCCACGACCAATACCGGTGCATGGGTATCGATCAAGAATGGTCGCGATCAGTTCGTAAGCAGCATTCGCAACTGATTTCGATAAATTTGGAGCATTTCCAGCAAAAGTGCGAAGCGGTTTTGCTTCGGGTAATGCAAAAAGACAGGGAGATAGAGCATTTCCAATAATTCAAGAAAAACAGGAAATGCTCTAATGAAGAAAAGGACGGGTCGTCATTCCCCGTCCCTTTTTATGCAGGCTCCAAACCACGCATAAAAGACTGCCCCTTCTCAACATAATGCTGCGCGGACAGTTTCAATTTCTCAATAGCTGAAGAATCAAGTTCGCGAATAACACGCGCAGGCGATCCGACGATCAACGAATTATCCGGAAACTCTTTGCCTTCCGTCACAAGCGCGCCAGCGCCAATCAAACAATTATTCCCGATCTTTGCACCGTTGAGAACAATTGCTCCCATGCCAATCAGCGTGTTTTCGCCAATTGTGCAGCCATGCAGAATAGCACGGTGGCCGATGGTGCAGCCTTGGCCAATTGTAAGTGGAAAACCAATATCGGTATGCATGATGGTATGTTCTTGCACATTGGTGTTCGCACCAACTGTGATCGGCTCATTATCGCCGCGTAAAACAGCTCCAAACCAGAAACTCGCATTCTTTCCGATCACTAGCTTGCCAATCAGCGTTGCGTCGGGGGCGATCCAGTTACTGGCACGATCGGCAAATTCCGGATGATGACCGTTATACACGTAAATTGGCATAAGCTTTCCTCCACTACAAAGTCTCGAAACAAGATGCGCTATTTATCGTGAGAACGGAATGCGGCGTTGAGACAATAGACTGCTGCAATCAGGACGATAACACCCGCCAACAACTTGAAACCGACGAGCGTGGAAAAGAATCCCCAGTCGTCCGGCCAGCGATAGGTGCTACGCAGCCGCCCCATCTGGGACGAGACTGTCATTTTGCCGGTCGATATATTGTGAAATGCGCTGCGGACCAGAAAAAATGCGACCAATGCACCCATCACCGTGCTCGCCCACAGCGAGCCTCTTGAAAAAGCTCGCATTTCTCCGAGAGGCCGATTCTCAGGATCAGGCTTTATCTCACGCGTTTCGCGCCTGCTTATGTCGAGCCAGGAAGGAAGCTGCTTGTCGTCGTCGCCCCGCGCCATGATCAAGGATAATCGCAGATTTCATAGCCGCTGCTTTCCGCCTCAACCGCCGCCTTTATCCAATAAAAGACATTTCCGTCGCCCTTGAGTTTGCCTTGACACAAAGCGACAATATTGCCCTGCCCGGCTGGTGCTTTTGCCGCACAAGATGCTTTCCAACTTGCAAAACGCTCAATCGAACCATCGACAATTTCTGGAAAGCCAAAATAGATATTACTCATTTTCTGAGCCAGCTCCGGGCATGTTCCGTCATCATCAATTGCTTGTGCTACGGCTGATGAGGCCAAGCCGGTCAACAAGAGCGCGACTGCACCCGTAACAAGGCTCGCAAATGAACGCGTCATGATTTCTCCCGCCATGCCTTCAATCAGTTCCCTCTTTTTTTAGAGAAGGCGTCAGGGACCATCAAGCCAATAAAAAACGCCCTCCCTGTAAAGCAGGAAGGGCGTTCTTGTTCATCGCAACGGATCTCAGAGATCGACGTCGAGAATAGCCATCGAGAAATTATAGGACAGTTCGCCTTCGTCCTCATCCTTGTAGACAAGACCCAGGAACTCGTCTTCCAAATACACCTCAGCGGAATCGTTCTTGCGTGGACGCGCCTTCACCTGAAGGCCCGGATTGTTGAAAGTCCGCTTGAAATAGGCGTCGAGTTTCTTGAGTTCTTCGGGTTTCAACCGGCTTCTCCTGATATTGATTTGAGGCCGGGTTAATGCACCCGCCCTTATGTAATGTAAAGCATTAACACATGCGTTAATGCACGCACGCGCGAATAGTTATGAACCGTTAAAGCATTTCCAGCAAAGGTGGGAACCGTTTTGCGTCGGATAGTGCCTAAAACAAATAGCGAGACGCGCTTGCAACGATTCAGCTTTAATCAGAACCACTTCTAAGCGTGATATAGGCCGCCCGGAATAAAAAAACAGATGACGGCTCTATTCGCGTTTCTAAGAACCATACGGCGATCAGATGCCTTCGCCGAACATGTGTTCACCGAACGCAGCTTCGCTCAACATCTGATCCATGACACGCGAAGGCTCAGAGCAACCACTTTCACCGACCACTTTCGCAGGCACACCTGCAACGGTGGCATTGTGTGGAACCGATTTCAGCACAACAGAGCCTGCCGCAATCTTTGAGCAGTTTCCGACTTCGATATTGCCGAGAATTTTGGCACCTGCACCGATCAGCACACCGTGACGGATTTTTGGATGGCGATCACCACTGGCTTTGCCGGTGCCGCCAAGGGTCACACCATGCAGGATGGAGACGTTGTCTTCGATCACTGCTGTCTCGCCAACCACAAGCCCGGTAGCATGATCGAGAAACAATCCACTGCCGAACCGTGCGGCAGGGTGGATGTCGGTCTGAAAAATCGATGAGGAGCGACTTTGCAGATAATAGGCAAAGTCCTTCCGCCCTTCATTATAAAGCCAATGCGCCAGACGATGGGTCTGGATCGCATGAAATCCCTTGAGATAAAGGACTGGATCCATGAAACGGTTATAAGCCGGATCACGATCATAAACCGCCTGAATATCGACCCGTACGATCTGCGACCATTCCGGGTTTGCCTCTAACATTGCATCGAATGTCTGGCGCAGAATATCTGCACTCACATCAGCATGTCCCAGACGTTCCGCAATACGATGCATCACGGCATCTTCTAGTGTCGACTGGTTGATAATCGTTGCATAAAGAAACGTTCCAAGCACGGGATCGTTCTTGGCTGCTTCTTCCGCTTCCGCGCGGACGGAATGCCAGATTGGATCAACCTGCCCCAAAGACGGGGATACTTTCGCGTTCGTACGAACCGACATTATGCACGCTCCAATTTTTATAAACGCGACATGAGTTCAGCGAGCAACATATCGCAAAATACTGTGTCTTCACACCGCATAAATCTTATAGCTGCATTTCACGCAACTGAACGAAATCCAGCTCGCGCGAACTCAAAGAGGGTTTTCTTCCAAAAAGGCAAAAACGCCTTTCTTATAAACCTTATCACCCACAGCCAACATATGATCACGGTCAGGAATATCGAGTGCCTGGCCATTTGGCAGCATATCTGCAAGTTCCTGTGCACTTCCCGCAATATCGTCAGTTGTACCAACAGCAACAAGGACCGGCTGCATGATGCGCGCAATTGCCTCGGCAGAAACCAATTCCTTGGAGGTAATAACACAAGCGGCCAACGCTATACGATCACTTTTGGTCTGATCAGCAAACTTACGGAACATCAGTCCACGTGGATGCGTGATCGTTGACGGATCTTCAGCAAGCAACGCTTCCCCAATCGGCTCCCAGTCCCCCGCACCTGTTACCATTCCGATGCCAAGACCACCAAATACAGCACTACGAACACGATCAGAATGTTCGATTGTAAGAAACGCGCTGATGCGCGCTCCCATCGAATATCCCATCACATGCGCTTTTTCGATACCCAGATGATCAAGCAGCGCTGCGGCATCACCAGCCATGGCGCTCGGCGTATAATCATCGGCATTGTGACTTTTCGCAGAAAACCCATGTCCACGATTGTCTATCGCAATGACACGATAACCGGCTTCAGTCAGCGTTCGGAACCAACCGGGCGACACCCAATTGACAAGACTTGAGGACGCAAAGCCGTGAATGAGCAAAATTGGATCGCCGTCTCCGTCCTGACGATATGCAAGGCGCAAACCATCATGTTCGAAATATTCGATATCGAGCGCACTCAATTTTGTATTCCTTTTGATTTTTCAGACTGTAGGCTTTTTGACAGATTAGCTGCGACACTCGCCACAAATTGCCCTGTGGGTCGCTTTGTCCCCACGCCTGATTCCAGTCCGTTTAACAGTGCCTGCAAGAAGTTCAACGACATACGCCGCCGGCCCTTGCGAAGAAATAGTGGCTTCCGAAAACGGGACAGCGTTTTCATGAATTGCGGATACGTGACCTGTGTCGTCAAGGAAAACCATATCCAGCGGTGAAGGCGTATTTTGCATCCACATCATAACATTACGCATTTCACCGAACACGAAGAGCATGGCTCTATCCTTCGGAAAGTCAGTGCGCCACATCAGCCCGCGCATGCGCGCTTCATCAGTCGCAGCAACTTCCAATCCGAATGAAACTTTGCCTTTCGACGTCGTGAAAGTGAGCGGCTCTTTGTCCATCGGCAAAAGCATGGGCTTGGCTTCCTGCGCCTGAGCGGAAAACGCAAAGAAAATAAATGCAAATGCGAAAAGAATGCGACCCATTATCTGCTCTTGTCCTGCGTGTTCGTGTTGACCGCAATAAGATGGGTAATCACGAATGCTGCGTTTGAGCGGCGGAGATTATCAACGGGAGTTTAATGCGGCAAGGCCCAGTCACTGCATAGTCACTGGCATCACCGGCTTGTGAGGCCGTTGCAAAGGACCAAATCAATGCGAAACAGGAATCGCCGTACCGATATCCGGATGGATTTCAGCCGCCATAAGGCCTTTGTCGCCATTTCCGAAGCGGATGAGGACGACCTGACCGGGACGTAATTCCATCATTCCGAAACGGCGTAGCGTTTCCATATGAATGAAAATATCCTCAGTGCCCTCGCCGCGCGTCAAAAAGCCGAAGCCCTTGGTGCGGTTGAACCACTTGACGATAACACGTTCCAGACCACTTGACGGCGTAACAGTAACATGGGTGCGTTGCGGCGGCATCTGCGCTGGATGCACAGCAGTTGACGTGTCCATGGAAAGAACGCGGAAGCATTGCATGCCTCGATCACCATTACGAACTTCACAAACAATGCGCGCACCTTCAAGTGCTGTTTGGAAACCATCGCGACGAAGCGAAGTGACATGCAGCAGAATATCAGAAAGGCCCGGCTGGTCGGGTACGATGAAGCCATAGCCCTTTGCAACGTCAAACCACTTAATGTGGCCGGACACTTCAATGAGTTCGCCTAGCTCTTCTGAGGAGGCCTGACTGCGAAACTGGTCATTCGACACAGATTTGTCTGCCATGCGCTCGCCCCTCCTCTGCTGTTCCGTTGCGATTCTGACCTGATTCTTGACCAAAGAATAACACTTCCTTAACCGGATGCGGCAAGCCTAAACTTATTCAGTGTTGAAGATGACCACAGGCTTTGTGCCTTCATCGTTAATTCGTAAATTTCCCAAATGCGAAATTGCCCTGTCAAAACATATGGCAGCACGGAAATTCGACAACTTGTTTACTTGCGTTTTCACACAAGCAGCCTATCCACAAGGCTGCGCTTAAATCTCCTGCAAAATAAGCAGGAAACTTAAGCTGAACCATTCCTTGGATAAGGCGTTGAATCCTTTGTGATCTGGCCAACATACGAACCAGGAGAAGACTATGCGCTATCTGCACACGATGGTTAGAATTCGCGATATCGATGAATCACTCGACTTTTATGTCAACAAATTTGGCCTTGAAGAAATTCGTCGCACCGAAAACGAGAAAGGCCGTTTCACGCTGATTTTCCTTGCCGCTCCAGCGGATAAGGACAAAGCCCACGCAGAACGCGCGCCGGAGCTGGAACTTACTTATAACTGGGACCCAGAAACCTATAGCGGTGGTCGCAATTTCGGTCATCTTGCCTACGCGGTCGATGACATCTATGAGGCTTGCCAGAAACTGAAAGATGCAGGCGTCACCATCAACCGTCCGCCACGTGATGGTCATATGGCTTTCATCAAGTCACCTGATGGGATTTCCATTGAGCTGATCCAGAAGGGCGAGCGCCTTGCCCCACAGGAACCGTGGGCCTCAGCCGAGAATATCGGCAGCTGGTAATCACGAAAAAGGCCCGGTCTTTCGACCGGGCCTTTTCTTTGCAATAATTTAAGTTTATTCGGTGCCCTGAATGGCTGCGAGCAACCAATCGCCACCATCAACGCGGGTGAATGTCCAGACTTCGACGCTTTCGACAGGCTCATGAGGATTGCCTTCAACGACGGCACCTGTGTTGCGGTCGAGCATAACGTCGATAGCCGAATAGCGGATGGCGACAGTCGCATATTCGACATTGCCTTCACGCCATGCTTCGGAAACATCGCCCTGAAGCAATTTTACGTCCTTCACTTCGTTACGCATACCGCTGGAAGCGATCTCGCCGAGCTCTTCAGCAAGGTAAGACATGGCTTCAGGAGTTGCGAGCTTGCGAAGGGCTGCATAATCCTCGCGGCCATAGGCTGTCTGGATTTCCGAAAGCATTTGTTCGAAACGGTCGAGCTCTTCCTGACCGACATCCATTGGCTCCTCTTCAACGACAGGTGCTGCCGAAGTTTCAGCCTGTTTGGCCTCCAATGGATTGACCGAAGGCGTACGGCTGCCGAAGCCTGCCTGTGGTGCTGCACTCTTCGCAGCGCCGAAAGACTGCGCACTAGCGTTGCCCGCACCTGCCGCTGCCGTCTGACGACGGTTAGCAAACATGCGCATGACAAACATCGCAATCAATGCAATGACGGCAACCTGCAGAAGAAGACCAAACATGCCAGCAAGACCACCAAGGCCGTTACCGAGCATCATGCCAATCAAACCACCGACAAGCAGGCCACCAAGCATGGAGCGGCCGAAATTGCCGAACATACCGCCCGAACGCTGTGCAGCCGCCGCATTCTGAGCACCAGCTGCTGGGCGATTAGCCTGCGTGTTGGTGCCTGTGTTCGGCGTCATCGAACGTTCCATAGGCGCTACATTGTTTGGTGCAGTGCGTGTCGGCGCGGGCGCCTGATACGTACGCGCACCACGGCTACCAAAACCGCCTCCACCGGCACGGCGAGCCTCGGCGAAATCGACCGCAGCAAAAGAGGCTATAAGCCCAAGGACCATTGCAGCGGTCAGTTTGGTCAGGCGGTTTCCGGAACCCGGCATAAGTATCTCCCAATAGAGTAATCACAGATTATTTTATTCCGTGATCATATGGGAATTCACCCCCCACTTTCACAAGAGCGTGAAAACAAAAAAATAGAGAGATTTCAAATAGGCATAGCAGCATCCAGAATCTGAATTTGAGGCGTCACCGAACCATTCCAGTGGTTAAGCGACAGATTGCCAACCACATGTACGCTCTGGCCGATATTATTGAACAAAAAGCGCCCCAAATCGCCCTCCGCCGCCCGGAAGGCTATGGCATTGACGCGTTTGCCGTCTGCACCACGCAAAGCAACACGAACATGATCGCGTCCTACGCCACGCACATCTGCCAGCACATGATGCGGCAATGCCAACACCGGCTGCGGATGCGCCGACCCGAAAGGTCCCGCCTTCTGTAAGGACTCAAAGAGCGAAACCGTGGCGCCTGAAGCTGCAACCGCACCGTCAATGGAAAGACTTTGATTTTGACGCAGCCGTGAAACGATATCCGCAGATTCTTCCTCAAGATATGCCCGAAGCGCGCCAAGCTTGGCACGCTCAATGGTGATGCCTGCCGCCATGGCGTGACCGCCACCCTTGATTAACAAACCTTTGTCGACAGCATTGCGAACAAGCTTGCCTAGATCGAACCCCGTGATCGAGCGCCCCGAACCAGAGCCAGTTCCGTTGGCGTTAAAGGCGATGGCAAAAGCCGGGCGGCGCGCCTTTTCCTTAAGGCGCGAGGCGAGAAGACCAACAATACCAGGGTGCCAATGGTCACTCGCGGTCACGATTACAGAAGCGCCCGCGCCCCCAGAAATCTCCAGCGAAGCCTCTGCTTCCGCCTCCATCAGCATTTCGGCTTCCATCGCTTGCCGTTCCTGATTGAGCCGGTCGAGCTCAACTGCAATCGGGTCAGCAGCAGTAGAATCATCAAGTGTCAGCAGGCGGGCACCCAGTCCTGCATCACCAATACGGCCACCCGCATTGATACGCGGACCGATCAGATAACCGAGATGAAAAACGTTGAGCGGTTCGCCAATGCGCGAAACACGACCAAGCGCTGCAAGTCCTGCATTGCTTTGACTGCGCGCTACCAGCAGGCCCTTGACCACAAAGGCACGGTTGACGCCTTTAAGCGGCACCACATCACAAACCGTTGCAAGTGCGACCAGATCAAGCATACCGAGCAAATCCGGCCCTGCACCTTTTCCACGTTCACGCAGAACTTTTGTGACCTGAACAAGCGTGAGAAACACAACGCCTGCCGCACAAAGGTGCTCCTGTTGCGAAATATCGTCTTCGCGGTTGGGGTTGACGATTGCCACCGCATCATCCGGCAGGTCACCGCCGACCTGATGGTGATCAAGGACCACAACATCAGCACCCGCTTCCTTTGCAGCAGTAATTGATGGTGCGCTGTTGGTGCCGCAATCGACCGTCACAATCAGCGAAGCACCCTTTGCGACCAGTTCGCGCATGGCATCAGGATTAGGCCCATAGCCTTCAAAAATGCGATCCGGGATATAGATCGAATGCGCGATGCCGTAATGTTTCAGAAAACGTGCCATCAAAGCAGATGAGCATGCCCCATCCACATCGTAGTCACCAAAAATCGCTACAGTTTCGCGACGCATGATAGCATCGGCAATCCGGTTGGCTGCTGTATCCATATCGGTCAACAACGATGGATCTGGCATCAGATTGCGCAAGCTTGGGTCGATGAATTCCGGCGCACCTTCTACCGTCACACCACGTCCGGCAAGCACGCGCGATACGAGATCGGAAATACCGTGATGCTGGGCTATCGCCAATGCTGTGTTAGCCTCGCGCGGACCAAGACGGTCCATCCACTTTTGGCCAGTGACAGAATTCCGGATACCAAGAAAAAATCGTTCTGTTGTCATGGTTTCTTAAAGACACAAAAGGCGGCATTTTTGCAATGCCGCCGCCCGATCATAAGCCGGGAACCAGAAGAGATTATGGTTATGGCGTACCGAAAATGGTGGAGTTCGAGAACCGGAGCGGAATGTACTTATGGGTACATGAGCACCGGAAGCGCAGAACAACGCCATTTGCAGGCAGCCAGAGCCGAAATATCGATGGTTCTAAAATTTGGACAAGTCCTGATGCCTAGCCTTAATCTCACGAACAGTCTGCGAGCTTGAGCGCATGACGATTGTATGCGTCTGGATATAGTCACGAGCGAACTTGACGCCGGAAAGCATATTGCCATCGGTTACGCCAGTTGCGGCAAACAACACGTCGCCCTTCGCCATTTCTTCCATTGTATAGACCTTTTTAGGGTCCGAAATGCCCATCTTGGCCGCACGTGCAATCTTCTCATCAGAATTGAGCTGAAGACGGCCCTGCATCTGGCCACCAATACAGCGCAATGCCGCCGCAGCCAACACGCCTTCCGGTGCACCGCCGATACCGATATAGATATCAATGCCGGTTTCATCCGGGTTGGTGGTGTGCATCACACCTGCGACGTCACCATCGCCGATCAGCCGAATGGAAGCACCAGTTGCCCGCACTTCTTCAATCAGACGCGCATGACGCGGGCGATCCATGATGCAGGCTGTGATTTCATGCGGCTTCACGCCCTTTGCCTTGGCAATAGCATGGATGTTGTCAGTCGCCGTTGCATCGAGGTCTACAACACCCTTGGGATAGCCCGGACCAACTGCAATCTTTTCCATGTAAACATCTGGTGCGTAAAGCAGATTGCCTTTTTCGGCGATAGCAATAACAGCCAGCGAATTTGGCAGGTTCTTGGCGCAGATCGTTGTGCCTTCCAGCGGATCGAGTGCAATATCAACATCCGGACCCTGTTTGGTGCCGACTTCTTCGCCGATATAAAGCATTGGCGCTTCATCGCGTTCGCCTTCACCGATCACGACCGTGCCAGCAATCGGAAGGCGATTCAGTTCCTGACGCATGGCATCGACGGCAGCCTGATCGGCAGCCATTTCGTCGCCACGTCCGCGAAGACGGGCTGCAGCCACTGCCGCGCGTTCGGCCACACGAACGAGTTCCAGTGTGAGAATGCGATCCAGTCCGTGCGGTTGCTGTTCTGCAGTCTTGGCCATGTGAACAAAGTCCTGAATTCGAATTACGTTGATGCGTCCGTCTAACGCCAGTGTCGCCACTTATAGCGACATTATGCAAATCTTTTGTCAAAGTCCCCGGTTCTCTGCAAGAGAAAGAGGCTTCTGCAACAGAAAGAACGGTAAAAATATTTTTCTCTTAAGTCCTTAATCGATTTAGATGTACACGCTTGGTTTCATGTCCTGATCGGGCGTGAACCAACACACCCGATAAATGATACCAGAAAGCGTGAAAGCAACCAGAAGAATTACCTATTGATCAACCTGCAATTGCTTCAAAGAAAACCTCCGGGCTATCCACTTCGAGCAGCTTTTTTCTGTCGATCACCCAGAAACGATTGCCCACATTGCGCACAAAACTGCGATCATGCGATACGATGAGGCTCGCTGTTTCATCACTCAACAATTCCGCTTCCAGCGTTTCTTGGCCATCAATGTCCAAATGGTTGGTTGGCTCATCGAGAATGTAGAAATTCGGCTTGGTTAGACGCAGAACCAGCATTGCAAGACGCGCCTTTTGTCCACCCGAAAGCCGGGACAAAGGTATGGCTTGCATTTCCAGTGTCATACCCGCTCCGGCCAGCAAAGATCGAGCACGTTGATCGCCAACATCGAAACGCTTCATGATCGTTTCAAACGGCGTCCAGTAACCATTCAGCTCGGACAAAGCCTGATCGCTATAGCCCAGCACCAGCGAAGGCGTCGCCTTGATGCCTGCAAGTGACCCTTCCGGATTTAGTATCGCTTCCCGAACCAGTGTCAGGAGCCGGGTCTTGCCTGTACCATTAGCACCAAGCACTACTATTCTATCGCCGGGATTGATCCAGAATTGACCGGTTTTATAAAGTGACCGGTTATCCGGCGTTGCAATCTCGGCCTGATCGATCACGATCAGTGCCTTGGCATGACTGCCGCGACCATCGAGCTTGATCTTGCCAGCAGAGCGCTCGACATGCGCGGCTTTGGCGCCTTCCTCAATCTTCTCGGCTCTGGCGCGTAGTTGCTTGGTCTTCACCACCAGCAAATCACTTCCGGAGTTGATGCCGATATTGTTGAGCTTTGCTGCCTGCCTGCGCAATTGCTGGACAGTCTTCATGTCCTTTTCAAACTGACGGGCGTCAGCCGCATCGATCTCGTCGAGCGCCACACGCGCTTGGCTATAGGGCAACGCAAAGACGAACGACTTGTCCGCACGCAGGAAAAGTGTGCGTTTCGTCACCACATCGAGAAAGGCACGGTCGTGACTGCAAACAATGACGGCTACTGAACGCGGGAGCACATCAAGCCAGTTTTCCAGCAGATGCACTTTCTCAAGGTCGAGATGGTTGGTCGGCTCGTCCAGCAAAAGCACGTCAGGCTCGGAAACCCATGTGCGTGCCAGAAGCGCAAGCCGCTGCCAGCCGCCACTGAGCTGACGAATGGCAAGCTCACGCAATTCAGCCGGAACATTGAGATCGTCGAGTACAATATCAGCGCGCCAACTTTCATAGTCGCGCGCATCTTCGTCCAGTCCGCTGAGCACAACGTCATAGAAAGATAGATCCATCAGATCATCGGATACATACTGGCTGACATAGCCGACCTTCAGTCCACGCGAGCGAGTAATAGCACCGCTGGTAGGCTCGCCCTCACCCACAATAAGGCGCAAAAGGCTGGTCTTTCCGCGCCCATTGGCAGCAACGACTCCCAGCCGCTCACCTTCACCAAGGACGAAATCAAGGTTTGCGAACAGGGTTTCATGGAGCGTGAGTGAAAGATTCTGAACAGAGATAAGAGACATGGCAATAAGCCCAATTTGGCCCAAGCACTGATGAACAGCGTCCAAATAGCTTCGATCGAAGTGCTTGCAAATTTTCGGCTACAGCAATTCAAGCTGCGCCTTTAGAAAAGGCAGAAAAAGACTTTGATTTCAGTCTTAATCGGCCCTGCACAATTTAATGTTGCAGGGCAAAATCAGGGCCGTACTGACGATGACGATCATGACGTGTTACGTTCATCTTACAGCCCTCCTTTTCCGTGTTTGTCTCTAAATCGGATTATTCCGATGGGTGCGTTCTAGCAAAATCGTTGCCGCCCTTCAAGAGCGGCAACCTTATTGGAATATGTCAGCCTGCGCGTTCGATGCGGATCATCTGTGGCTTGCTCACCAGATGATCGTCCTTGAAGATCGCTTCAAGCGCTTTCTTCACTGCGGCTTCAGTCGTCTCATGCGTAACGAGGATAACCGTCTTGATACCATCACTCACGTCACTATCCATCAAAGGACGTTGAACGATTGATTCAAGCGAAATGTCATTCTCGGCCATACGCTTGGCAATTCCAGCAAATGCCCCGATACGATCATAAACCGTCAGGCGAATGAAATAGCCACCGGCATGTTTGCGCATTTTTGCGCGCTTATAAGGCTGCAAAGCCTTCGCAGGCGTGCCGAAAACCGGACCATGCTGGAAACCGGGGCGACTCTTGGCAATATCTGCCAGATCACCGATGACAGCAGATGCAGTCGCGTTGCCACCAGCACCCGGGCCAGAAAGTAGCAACTCACCCAGAAGGTCGGTCTCAATGGCAACCGCATTGGTCACACCATGCACCTGAGCAATCACCGACGAGGTCGGAACCATGGTCGGATGCACACGTTGTTCGATACCGGTATCGGTCTTTTGCGCAACACCGAGCAGCTTGATGCGATAGCCAAGCTCATCGGCAGCCCGAATATCGGCCAGCGAAATATTGCTGATGCCTTCGAGGTAAATATCGTCGGCAGCAATCTGTGTGCCGAATGCGAGACTTGTGAGTAGCGCAAGCTTATGTGCTGTATCATTGCCTTCGATGTCGAAAGTCGGATCGGCTTCGGCATAACCAAGACGTTGTGCATCTGCCAGGCAATCCTCGAACGAGATGCCCTCTTCCCACATGCGGGTGAGGATGTAGTTACAGGTACCGTTCATGATACCGTAAACGCGCGAAACCGTATTGCCGGTCAGCGATTCACGCATCGCCTTGATGACGGGAATACCGCCAGCAACGGCTGCTTCAAAATTGAGAAGCACGCCCTTTTCTTCAGCGATCTTGGCCAATGCCACGCCATGCTTTGCGAGAAGCGCCTTGTTGGCGGTCACAACATGACGGCTTGCACGCAATGCAGCTTCGACCGATGCTTTGGCCGGGCCTTCATCGCCGCCGATCAGTTCAACGAACACATCAATGTCGGCGCTTTTCGCCAATTCAATCGGATCGTCAAACCATTCAATTCCATCGAGATCAACGCCGCGATCCCGAGTTCGGTCGCGTGCGCTCACCGCTGTAACCGTAACTTGCTTACCGCATTGACGAGTGAGCATTTCGGCCTTGTCACGTAGAATACGCAACACCGAAGCACCAACGGTGCCCAGTCCGGCAACGCCGATCCGCAATGCATCACTCATTGTTCTGTCTTTCTGAACTGTTGAATTGGTATGTGGTGGGAAACAAGGGCCGACCCGAAGACGACCCCTGTCTTACTTTCTGAGAACCGTTAGCGACGACCTTCAAGTGGAATGATGTTCTGCACATTCTCGTCCTTGGCGGACAGGAAGCGCTTGATGTTGCGTGCGGCCTGACGAATGCGATGTTCGTTCTCGACCAATGCGATACGAACATATTCATCGCCGTGTTCGCCAAAGCCTACCCCCGGAGCAACAGCCACATCGGCCATCTCAACCAGCAGCTTCGAGAATTCGAGCGAGCCCAGTGCGCGGAAACGCTCTGGAATCGGAACCCACGCAAACATGGTTGCAGCTGGCGGCGGCACATCCCAGCCTGCACGACCGAAGCTGTCGACCAGCACATCGCGACGCTGTTTATAAACATTACGGACATAAGCAATGTCAGAGCCGTCACCATTCAATGCAGCGGTTGCCGCAACCTGAATAGGCGTGAATGCGCCATAATCGAGGTAAGACTTCACACGAGTAAGTGCCGCAATCAGGCGCTCATTGCCCACTGCAAAGCCCATACGCCAGCCCGGCATCGAGAATGTCTTCGACATCGAAGTGAACTCGACTGCAACATCCATAGCACCCGGCACTTCAAGAACTGATGGCGGTGGATTGTTGTCGTCGAAATAGATTTCCGAATAAGCGAGGTCCGAAAGAATGATCAGGTCATTCTTACGCGCAAAATCGACGACATCCTTATAGAAATCCAACGTCGCGGTATAAGCTGTCGGGTTCGACGGGAAGTTCAAGATCAGCGCGAGCGGCTTTGGAATGGAGTGCTTTACCGCACGATCCAGCGCACGGATAAACTCTTCATCCGGCTTTGCAGGGATCGAACGGATCACACCGCCCGACATGATGAAGCCGAACGAGTGAATCGGATAGGTCGGATCCGGGCAAAGCACGACATCACCCGGAGCGGTGATGGCCTGCGCCATATTGGCGAAACCTTCCTTTGAACCAAGAGTAGCGACGACCTGTGTATCCGGATTGAGCTTCACTCCGAAACGGCGCGCATAGTATTGTGCCTGAGCGCGGCGAAGGCCGGGAATACCCTTCGACGATGAATAGCGATGTGCGCGCGGGTCCTGAACAGCTTCACAAAGCTTGTCGACGATATTTTTTGGCGTCGGCAGATCAGGATTACCCATTCCGAGATCTATGATGTCGGCGCCGGCCGCTCGCGCCGATGCCTTCAGGCGGTTAACCTGTTCAAAGACATAAGGTGGCAAACGACGGACTTTATGAAATTCTTCCGACATGATCCTGTTCCAGAAGGGGGTTGAATGAAATGGCGCGTATGCACCGGGTTAGGAGCTATACACCTGTTATCGAATCGGGTCGAGACTTGTTACAGTCCTGAAATGAAGCTTTTTTCCGTTGAAAAAGGCTACTCTGCTCCGGATTCGATCTGCTTGAGGGTGGCATCTGTTTCTTCCTGCGCCTGTTTGCGCAAGGCAGCAGCCTGAGCAGGCGTCATCCCTGCATTGGAAGAACGGGTGGCCGCAAGACGCGTGCGGTCAGAATCAAGTTTAGAAGTAAGCTGTGCTTTTTCTTCCGGGGTGATCTGAGTGGTCGCGGCCTTTGGCATACGGCCAAAGGTTGGGTAGGTGTCGGTGCGTCTGGCACCTTCCTGCGGCGTACCCTGAAACTCAGGACCACCGGCACAGCCCGCAAGAAACGCCACGACCGTTGCTGCCAGCATAAGATTGGCAATCTGCCGCGTGCTCTTGGTCATGTTTCCGGTCCGATCTTGATGTTCTGAATGCGCCGGGAGCGTTACCTAGCCCAACACAGATAATATAATATGAAATGGATAGCACCAACTCGATGCGTCATGTCAACAAGCGAGTTGAAATTGAGGACATTCCGCATCGTCCGAAACCGCGACCATCGGCAAGTATAACCAAAAATTACAATCAGTAATATTGCGTTATATCACTGTAATATGCGTGTAGTTTATTCCCGCATGAAACACATAGTGCTTTCAATAGTTGCGTTTGGCAGTTAAAAATCCTAAAAATTGGTTACAAATGATCAGTCAGTGATTTATACATTCACACGTCAGCGCGATTACAAATGTGATGTATTCGTAATAAAGCGCTGAAACTCTTGGTTTATCTACCCCGGTCCAGACGACCGGTTTCTGTGAGTAAGCTCGCCATCGATTGATTATCGCGGGTCTCACACGGGAGGACTACCTCTCCCGAAATCAGCAGGACGCCGATTTTTTTCGGATTGTCAGGCTGGTGCAGGCCGAAAAGCTGAAACGTCGATCTGGAGCAGACATTGAAATTCGCAGAACCATCGCATCGGACAACCAGAAGACTACTTTCAGGTAGCGTAGCCCTCCTTGCGCTCGTTCTCTCGTCCTGCACATCTACTGGCAACGGCACTTCACCTCTACAAATGACGAACAGCGCCGATGGTTCCATGATTGCCGACACGCTTCAGAGCGCAGCCGATCAAACGGTCGCAGCCGAAGCATCAGGCGAAGCCGGTAAGAGCGAAACACAGAAGACCGATGCGGCGGCCAACACAGCGAAAACTGCTGTTGCGGAAGCAAAGCCAGCCAATAAAGAACAAAAGCCGACAACAGTCGCAGCAACTGAAACAGAATCAGCACAAGACGGATCGATTCAGGTCGCAGCCCTCGCCCCGCAGACAAAGTCGACTTCCCTGTTTGGCATATTTGGCAAGAAATCGAGCGAATCTCCTGCAGCCGTAGCACCTGCCTCTGAAGCGACAGAAGCCGCAAAGCCGGAACAGACAAAAGAGCAAGCTGCCGCCGCCGAGACCAAGCCTGTGGCAACTGAAACCAAGCAGGCTGAAACGCCTAAGCCTGCCGAATCAGAAAAGCCGACGCAGGTCGCCTCCCTCTTTGGTTCTGCCAAAAATGCCAATGCATATGCCGCGCCACAACGTCCTACCACGGCTGGTCAAGGCAGCATTGCCCGCCTCTTCAACGATGAAGCTGCGAGTGGTTCAGGCACCTCTCAGAATAAGAAGCTCGCTGTCGTAAGGCCAGGCGCTAAATCGAAACATGAATATAACTATACGCTGCCTGGCGTGCGCCCCAATGGCGGCTTTGAAATCAAGCATCGCAAAAGCATCTATGACGACAGCGATATCGATGCCAACGAGTATGATGATTACGCTGGCGTCCAGCTGGCATCGGCTCCTGGTCTCGCACGCCTTACGCCAAACGGTCTGAAGGTGCAGCGCGAAACAGTGGATGTAGCCTGTCTCAAGCCCCAACTTGTGAGCATGCTGAAAACCATGGAACGGCACTTCCGTAAGCCTGTCATGGTTACATCGGGCTACCGCAGCCCATCTTACAATCGCAAGGTAAATGGCGCCCGCAAATCACTTCATATGATTTGTGCTGCGGCCGATATTCAGATCGATGGCGTTTCAAAACATGAAATTGCCCGCTTCGCTCGCAATATGCCGGGACGCGGCGGCGTTGGCACCTATTGTCATACCACGTCCGTTCACGTGGATGTGGGGCCGGAACGCGATTGGAACTGGAGTTGCCGCAGATCGTAATGAAGAAAAGCCGGATATAAAATCCCGGCTTTTTTGTTATTTTCCAAAGGGTTGAACACGTCATCCACAGCGCGGCAGCGCATAATTGCGGCCCGCCCCGAGTTTTTTTTAGAAAAGTTGGATTAAGGGCTTGCGAGTCAGGTTCTTCCTGAATATAAGCCCACTCACACCAGCAACAGGCGCCCATCGTCTAGCGGTTAGGACAGCGCCCTTTCACGGCGCAGACAGGGGTTCGATTCCCCTTGGGCGTACCACTTGCTGGTTTTTCTTTTCCACAATATCGCTGACTGTATGTAAAGACGAGCCGCTCCACTGCCAGGCTTGCCGTCAGATTTTCGACATGCACACCTTTCAAGATCCTGACTATCTCCTTGTTTTCGCTGGGAACCTCGCCTGAACTGTGCAGATGAATTTTTATTGGATAATTTCTAAAAAAGGGCTTGCGCGTCAGAATTTTCCTGCCTATAAGCCGACCCACACCAGCAACAGGCGCCCATCGTCTAGCGGTTAGGACAGCGCCCTTTCACGGCGCAGACAGGGGTTCGATTCCCCTTGGGCGTACCACTTGCTGGTTTTCTTTTTCTCCCGAAAAATTGATTTCTTCTTCCGTGACATCGCTTCGATCGTAATGTTACGCACTGTCCGTAAAACTTGAAAACGGATAGCAAGATTATGGCTAAAACCACAGCAATCGTATCAACCACACACGCCAGCC
Organism: Brucella grignonensis; assembly: GCF_002252505.1. Taxonomy (GTDB): domain Bacteria; phylum Pseudomonadota; class Alphaproteobacteria; order Rhizobiales; family Rhizobiaceae; genus Brucella; species Brucella grignonensis. Next base: position 23,157 of record NZ_NNRL01000157.1, read on the forward strand.
GTTATTTGCAGCAACTATGCAAACATTGGGCGCATAAGTTCACTGTTGAGTTCACGCCCGAACATGGTCGAATCGACCTTGGCGAGAACCGCATCGTGTTGATGGACGCGAAACCGGACAATCTCGTTACAACGGTTGAAGCACCCGAAGAAAGCCTTTCACAGATGGAAGATGTCGTCGCAAGCCACATCGTGCGCTTTGCGTTCCGTGAAGAGCTGGTTTTCAACTGGGTAAAGGAATAGGCGCTTTGGCGCCCCTTTATTCTTCCGATAAATTGCCCGCAAAATACCCCGAATAGCCATCTTCACATCACATTACGGGCTAAATCCCACGCAAAATTCCCACCAGCTCATGATTGATTTGGTGGTGATGAAGATGACCAGTGAAACGAGAACAACACTCACCTTGCTCAGCGCGGGGCTCATCGCAGCAATGCTGGTCCTTGGAGCAGATATGAGCTGGGCAGACGTGGCCAGGGTTCTGTTCTGATCCATCCGATCAACCTACTTGCAACAGAGCATTCATGAGCCTACATCGGCTCATGCTTTTCCCAACTCCCCTTGTTACCGGTCGCTTGGAGCGGCGCTATAAAAGATTCCTCGCCGACGTTACTCTCGACGACGGGAGCTTTATTACCGCCTCGGTTCCCAATACCGGCTCCATGCTCGGCCTGACTGCTCCCGGCTCTCGCGTCTGGTTGAGTGTGTCGGATGCCCCTCACCGCAAATACCCGCATACGCTCCAGATCGTTGAGGCTGACAACACGCTTGTTGGCGTGAATACAGGTCTGCCCAACAAAATCGCGGAAGAAGCCATTCTATCGGGAATGATTCCCGATTTGAAAAATTATGGGCTTCTCAAACGCGAACAGAAATATGGTCGTAATTCCCGTATTGATATTCTGCTCGATGAGGGGGATCGGCCTCGTGCCTATGTGGAGGTGAAGAATGTTCACTTCATTCGCACGCCTACCCTTGCCGAGTTTCCCGATACCGTCACCGCGCGCGGTGCGAAACATCTCGATGAACTCGCTGATGTGGTATCCGCTGGCTATCGGGGCGTGATGGTGTTTATTATCCAGCGAAGCGATTGCAACAGGTTCAGCATTTCAGGCGATCTCGACGCCGCTTATGCACGTGCATTTGATCGAGCAAGGGCCGCTGGGGTTGAGGCTTGGGCTATTCGATGCCAAATAACGGAAAACGGCATCGCGGCTGAAACTGTGGTGCCGATAGAGTATTAGAGCGTATACCGAAAAGTGTAGAACGGTTTTCGGACTAAGATGCGCATCAAAATAAGCGATAGAGCGCCGATCTGATTCTCTCAGATCGAAACACGCTCTGGAAAGACGGATTGAGATGGTGACTTATATCGAAGCGACAAGCGCACCGATGAAATACACGGGGCAGATCAGGCTTTATGGCCCGGATGCCTTTGAAGGTATGCGCAAGGTCTGCAACCTCACCGCCCGTTGTCTTGATGCACTCAATGACATTGTAAAGCCTGGTGTTACGACCAACGAGATTGATCGCTTCGTATTCGAATTCGGCATGGATCACGGCGCTTTCCCGGCGACATTGAACTATCGCGGCTATACCAAATCAACCTGCACATCGATCAATCACGTCGTCTGCCACGGCATTCCTGACGATAAACCGTTACGCGAAGGTGATATCGTTAATATCGATGTCACCTATCTGCTTGATGGCTGGCACGGTGACTCAAGCCGCATGTATGCGGTTGGCGATATCAAACGCGCTGCTGAACGTCTGCTTGAGGTAACATACGAAAGCCTTCTGCGCGGCATTGCTGCGGTCAAGCCTGGTGCTAAAACCGGTGCGATTGGCGCGGCTATCCAAACTTATGCGGAAGGTGAGCGTTGCTCTGTGGTGCGCGATTTTTGCGGCCATGGCGTCGGCCAGCTTTTCCACGATGCACCGAACATTCTGCATTATGGTACTGTCAATGAAGGCGTCGAGATCAAGGAAGGCATGATCTTCACGATCGAACCCATGATCAATCTTGGCAAGCCCGGCGTGAAGGTTCTGGCCGATGGCTGGACTGCAGTCACACGCGACCGTTCGCTTACTGCTCAATATGAGCATACTGTTGGTGTTACCAAGGACGGCTGTGAAATCTTCACGCTGTCACCAATGAATGTTTTCGGCCCGCCATCCATGCGGTAAAAAGTTTTCCATACTGTCTGTCTGTTTCTGCGGGGGTTTAAACAGAATGGCATCAAACGACAAAAAACCGGGAAGCATCGACATTCCCGGCTTCAATGAAGGCATACAAATGGCGGCTTCGCTGGAGAAGCCGCACCACTTGGGTCATCGTGACCGGTTGCGTCAGCGCTTCAAGAACGCTCCCGATGCACTTGCAGATTATGAACTGCTTGAACTGCTTCTTTTCCGGGTCATACCGCGTGCCGATACCAAGCCGCTCGCAAAGTCTTTACTCACCCGCTTTGGCTCCCTTGCAGAAGTTCTCGGTGCACCAGAAAAGCTGATTGCTGAAACACCTGGTGTCGGCCCTTCCATTGCTATGGAACTTAAAATTGTCGAAGCGATTGCCAAACGATCTGCCCGAAGTATGGTGATGGAACGCGAAGTGCTCGGCTCCTGGAGTCAGGTCGTACAATATTGCACGACAGCGATGGCCTATGAGACGCGCGAGCAATTCCGGGTGCTGTTCCTCGACAAAAAGAACCGCCTCATCGCTGACGAGGTCCAACAACAAGGGACTGTCGATCATACCCCGGTCTATCCGCGTGAAGTCGTGCGCCGCGCGCTCGAGCTTTCAGCCACAGCAATTATTGTCGTCCACAATCACCCATCGGGCGACCCCACACCATCGCGTGCCGACATCGATATGACCAAGCTTCTGATTGATGCCGCAAAGGCGTTGAGCATTGCCGTGCATGACCACATCATCGTCGGCAAACACGGCCATATTAGCATGCGCGGGCTGAAACTGATTTAGAGCATTTCCAGCAAAAGTGCGAAGCGGTTTTGCGTCGGATAATGCGAAAAAACAAAGAGATAGAGCATTTCCAATGATTCAAGAAAAACAGGAAATGCTCTAGAGCGCCGGGCGCCCTATTGGGCGCGCAAAGGTCGCTCTAACACTTTAAAATTAGAGCATAATTTTACCTTAAACTGATCCAAGTTTAAGGAATTATGCTCTAGGTGGTGGATCGTTACCCTTCATTAAGCATATGAACGAAAACGCAGGGCTATCTCTGCGAATTAGCTCGAATTTTCTTAAATTTGGACACAATCACACGCAACGAAGCAAACAGCTTGAGGGTTGGCCAAGTCACCCCCTCAAAAAACAGTTCAAGCATATTTCCCGCCAGCGTTTTTGACGGGAAAACTGGAGTAGAAAATGTTGAAGCGTTCATACATCGCGGCGGCGTTCGGTGCCGCAATTGTCACCTTTGCTGGCCCGTCTTTTGCGGCCGATATGATGGGTGGATCCGACTACACCTACAACGAACCCGTTGCATCAGGCCCACATGACTGGTCCGGCAACTATGTTGGTGCTCAGATTGGCGCTTCTTCGTCCCGCGTTCCGGGCCCATTCACGAACCGCACCGGCTTCCTTGGTGGCGCGGTCGTCGGTAAGAACATGCAGAGTGGCAACATCGTTTTCGGTGGTGAGCTGGAAGGTAATTTTGCGGAAGCCGAACACCGCATTGGCCATGGCGGCAGCCTTCAGCAGTCCTGGAACGGCAACGCAAAAGGCAAGGTCGGCTACGCGTTCGACAAGACCCTCGTTTACGGCACAGCAGGTTACGGCGTAACCAAATTCAAAGCCAAGGACGCAACCACTTCGGCTCCCGGCTGGGAAGGCGGTGCATTGATTGGTGCGGGCGTCGAGCAGGCAATTTCCGGCCCGATCTCGATTAAAGCCGAATATGATTTCCAGCGCTTCAATGACGTGAAATCCAAGGTAAACGGCGTTACTCAATACAACAACCTGAAGAATCATTCGATCAAAGCAGGTGTGAACTACCGCTTCTAATATCGTTCAGGCGGAGTTCATTCCGTTTAAGCATCGCTATATGCAATTTTTGCATAAAAGGCTGCACTCCCCGTGCAGCCTTTTGTTTTTGCACCGTTTCCCAATCGAGAAATACCACCTTCGATAGCAGAGAGCTTGACTCTTTTAGCGGGCAACATCTTATATATCACGAGTTCGAGTGGGGCGCTCATCATCCGCAATTCTAAATTGAATTCCGTTTGCTTCGACACCCTGTTGCGGGCAGACTTTCAATTGAGCGGCAAGGTGTACCCAGCCGTTCAGCTAGGAATGGAAAATGCAGCGCGTTTTTGACGGACACAATGATGTCCTTCTGCGTCTTTGGGAAAACCAGCGTAATGGCGGTGACCCGATCAAAGAATTCATCGACGGCACAAAGATTGGTCACATCGATCTGCCCCGGTCGCTAAAGGGCGGTCTGGCTGGCGGTATCTGTGCGATCTATATTCCATCAGGCCATCATATCGAACTCGGCAAGGCCGATGAAAATGGCCACTATGAAACGCCGCTTTCACAGCCACTAGAGCGCGCTCCATCGCTGGACATTGCCCTTGAGTTTGCCTCGTTGGCGTTGCGCCTCGAAGAAGCTGGCGGTTGGAAGCTTTGCCGTAACGGTAAAGAGCTGGATGAAACGCTTAACAGCGACACATTCGCCGCTGTACTGCATATGGAAGGCTGCGAAGCCATCGATGCAGATCTTGCAGCCCTCGACGTTTTCTATGCTGCCGGTCTGCGCTCGCTCGGCCCTGTCTGGAGCCGGAACAATATTTTTGCGCACGGCGTGCCATTTGCCTACCCAATGAGCCCCGATACCGGCCCCGGCCTTACTGAAGCGGGCAAGAGACTCGTTAAGGAATGCAATCGCAAAGGCATTCTGATCGATCTTGCACATATCACGGAAAAAGGCTTCTGGGACGTCGCTAAACTGAGCGATCAGCCATTAATTGCAAGTCATTCAAACGCACACGCCCTCACTCCTGTTGCGCGGAATCTAACCGACCGTCAGCTTGATGCAATCCGCGAAAGTAAAGGTCTTGCTGGCCTCAACTATGCGACCACCATGCTACGCAGCGATGGCAAAGAGAATGCCAACACACCGCTTTCGGATATGGTTCGCCACGTTGACTATATGGTCGAGCGCATGGGCATTGATTGCCTAGCACTTGGCTCCGACTACGACGGCGCAACCATTCCGAATGAAATCGGTGATGCTGCCGGTACGCAGAATCTCGTCACTGCACTACGCGATGCAGGTTATAGTGAGCAAGAACTCGCGAAGCTCTGCCGCGAAAACTGGATAAGGGTATTGAAACAGGCTTGGCACGAAGCAGCCTGATCAATCGATAACAAAATCCCAAACAAAATCAACGAAAGGGAACTAAAATGATACATTTCGGACGTTTTCGTATTCTTGCAGCCGGCGCAGCTCTTGCTGCAGTTATGGCTGCCAATCCAGCTTTGTCGGCAACACCTGCCGATACGCTTGTTCAAGCTTGGGCTATTGATGACACCATCACGCTCGACCCAGCTGAATCCTTTGAGCTGACGCCAGCAGAATTCATCGGTAACGCCTATGACATGCTGGTGCGTCTCGACATCAACGACACATCCAAAGTTGTGCCGGGCGTTGCTGAAAGCTGGACCACTTCGGATGATGGCCTCACCTACACATTCAAGATGAAGCCGGGCATCAAGTTCGCTTCCGGCAATCCACTGACTGCAAAAGACGTGGCTTATTCGTTCGAACGCGCTGTGCGCCTCGACAAGAGCCCGGCCTTCATTCTAACCCAGTTCGGTCTCAATGGTGAAAATGTCACGGAAAATGCCAAGGCAGTTGACGATGCCACTTTCGTTCTGAAGGTCGACAAGGCTTATGCTCCAAGCTTCGTATTGAACTGCCTCACCGCCACCATTGGCGCTGTTGTCGACCAGAAGCTGCTCGAAGAGCATTCCGTAAAGGTTACACCAACCGACGATTATAAGTACGACACTGATTATGCGGCAGCATGGCTTAAGACTGGCTATGCAGGTTCGGGCCCATTCAAGATCCGCGACTGGCGCGCGAACGAAGTTGTCGTTCTGGAACGCAACGACAATTACTATGGCGAAAAGCCGAAGCTTGCCCGCGTGTTCTATCGTCACGTCAAGGAAAGCGCGACCCAGCGCCTGATGCTTGAATCGGGTGACGTCGATGTGGCGCGCAATCTCGAACCGGGCGATCTGGAGGCCGTTCAGAAGAACAAGGATCTGGCTGTCGCCAGTGCTCCGAAGGGCACCGTTTATTACATTTCGCTCAACCAGAAAAACCCGAACCTGGCCAAGCCCGAAGTTCGCGAAGCCTTCAAGTATCTGGTTGACTACGATGCGATCGGCGCAACCTTGATCAAGGGCATTGGCGAAGTTCGCCAGACCTATCAGGCAAAGGGTGTTCTCGGCGCTCTCGACGCCAATCCGTACAAGCTCGACGTTGAAAAGGCGAAGGAACTACTCGAAAAGGCGGGTCTTAAGGACGGCCTCTCGATCACCTTCGACGTTCGCAACACGCAGCCTGTCACCGGCATTGCTGAATCCTTCCAGCAATCCGCGGCCAAAGCTGGCATCAAGATCGAGATTATTCCGGGTGATGGCAAGCAGACACTGACCAAGTATCGTGCACGTAACCACGATCTCTATATCGGTCAGTGGGGCATGGACTATTGGGATCCAAACTCCAATGCTGAAGCCTTCACGTCAAACCCGGACAATGGTGACGATGCTTCCAACAAGACACTTGCATGGCGCAATGCTTGGGACATTCCAGCGCTGACCGAAGAAACCAAGTCTGCACTTCTGGAGCGCGACAACGACAAACGTGCCGCGATCTATCAGAAGCTTCAGCAGGAAGCTCTTGATCAGAGCCCATTCGTGATGTTGTTCCAGCAGACCGAAGTTGCTGGCATTCGTGGCGGTGTGAAGGGTTACAAGCTCGGCCCAACATTCGACTCGAACTTCCTCGCACCGATCAGCAAAGACTGATCTGAAGAACGGTCAGACAATTGAACACGACAACAACTGCAACTAAAACGAGGAGCGCCCGACGGCGCTCCTCTTCCATCGCTTTGGCGATCGCCAGCTTTCTGGTGATCGTAGCAACAACTTATCTTGGCCTTCTGGCCGTTACATTCTTCATCGGGCGCGTTGTCCCGATTGATCCTGTTCTGGCAATCGTCGGCGATCGCGCACCTGCGCATGTTGTTGAACGTGTGCGTCAGGAAATGGGCTTCAACCTGCCCTATTACCAGCAGTTTTACCTCTATGTGAAAGGTGTGCTGCAAGGCGACTTCGGAACATCTGTTCTGACCACAAACCCGGTCATGACCGATATTCGCCGCGTTTTCCCGGCGACCATGGAGCTTGCAACCATCGGCACCCTCATCGGCGCGCTGTTTGGTATTCCACTGGGCGTTTTGGCGGCAGTCAAGCGTGGCAGCATTATCGATCAGATCGTGCGGATCATCGGCCTTATCGGTTATTCGGTTCCAATTTTCTGGCTCGGCATGCTTGCCTTGCTGATTTTCTATGCCCGCCTTGGCTGGACGTCAGGCCCCGGCCGTATCGACATCACCTTTGAATATACGTTTACGCCGATTACTGGATTTTACGTAATCGACGCTATCATTCAGCGCGATTGGGAAGCCCTGCGCAACATCATCTCGCACCTTGTTCTGCCGTCAGCCCTGCTTGGCTATTTCAGCCTTGCCTATATCAGCCGCATGACACGCTCATTCATGCTCAATGAGCTTGAGCAGGAATATATCATTGCAGCCCGCGCCAAGGGCATTTCCGAAACACGGATCATCTGGGGCCATGCTCTGCGGAATGCAGCCGTGCCGCTCGTGACTGTGATTGTGCTTTCCTATGCTGGCCTGCTTGAAGGTTCGGTTCTGACCGAAACGATCTTTGCGTGGCCCGGCCTTGGTCTTTACATCACCAACTCGCTGCAAAACGCCGATATGAATGCCGTTCTGGGTGGTACGATTATCATCGGTTCGGTCTTTATCGCGCTCAACCTTGTGTCCGATCTCCTGTATCGGCTCCTTGATCCGAGGACGCGCGTAAGATGAGTCAAATGACAGACACTTCAAATCTTTCATGGCGCGAATGGCTACTTTCCGAGCGTCCACAGTCTCGCATGCAAGCCCGCATGGGCCGCTCCTACATGATCTGGCGTCGTTTCACCGCGAACAAACTCGCTGTCATCGGCTTACTGATTATCGTCGCGCTGGTTCTCGTCGCAGCTTTTGCAAATGTGCTCGCACCGCATTCGCCGACGCAAGGTGATCTCGCCAATGCGCGTCTCCTGCCGCCCGGCACGCCGGGTTATCTGCTTGGTACTGACGATCAGGGGCGTGATATTCTCTCTCGTCTGATTTTCGGTTCTCGCATCACGCTTTATGTGGTGCTGCTGGTTGCCGTCATTGCAGCGCCCATCGGCCTTTTGGTCGGTACGGTTGCAGGCTATGCAGGCGGCTGGCTCGACGCCGTTCTGATGCGCATAACCGATATTTTCCTTGCTTTCCCAAAGCTTATCTTGGCGCTCGCCTTCGTTGCAGCATTGGGACCGGGCATTGAAAACGCCATCATTGCAATCGCGATCACCTCATGGCCGCCTTATGCACGTATCGCTCGTGCAGAAACGCTGACGGTGCGCAATTCCGATTACATCTCCGCTGTTCGTCTGATGGGGGCCTCGCCTTTCCGCATCGTTCTGCGCCACATCATGCCGCTCTGTACCTCTTCGCTGATCGTTCGTGTGACGCTCGATATGGCAGGCATCATCCTGACCGCGGCAGGCCTCGGCTTTCTTGGTCTCGGTGCACAGCCGCCATTGCCAGAATGGGGTGCAATGATTGCATCGGGTCGCCGGTTCATCCTCGACCAGTGGTGGGTTGCGGCCATGCCGGGTATCGCGATCCTCATCGTCAGCCTTGGCTTCAACTTCCTCGGCGATGGCCTGCGCGATGCACTCGATCCGCGGGGTAACAACCAATGAAGCCACTGCTGACAGTTGATGACCTCCGCGTCACCTTCCCCACCCGTACCGGCGCTATTGAAGCCGTGCGCGGCGTAAGCTTTACGCTTGGCCGCGAACGTCTAGGCATCGTTGGTGAATCCGGCTCAGGCAAATCACAGACCGGACGCGCTATCATGGGGTTGACGCCTCCGCACGCGCAGATCACCGCGAAGACATTGCAGTTCGACGGTATCGATCTGCTGAACATCTCTGCACGTGAGCGTCGCGCATTGCGCGGCGGTCGCGTCGCCATGGTGCTTCAGGACCCGAAATACTCGCTCAATCCTGTCATGACTATCGGCAGACAAGTTGCCGAGACTCTCAAGGCTCACGGTAAGTATAGCAGCGGTGAAATTCGCAAGCGTTCGATCTCGATGCTTGAAGCCGTACAAATTCGTGATGCTGAGCGCGTGATGAAGCTCTATCCGCATGAAGTGTCGGGCGGTATGGGGCAGCGCGTGATGATCGCCATGATGCTCGTTGCAGAACCTGAATTGCTGATTGCCGATGAACCGACATCAGCACTCGACGTGACGGTTCAGCTCGAAGTGCTTGGCATTCTCGACAAGCTGGTGGCGGAACGCGGCATGGGGCTGATTTTCATCAGCCACGATCTGCGTCTCGTGTCATCCTTCTGCGACCGCGTTATCGTCATGTATGCAGGTAAGATCGTTGAAGAAATTGCGGCAAGCGATCTCGCCAATGCGAAACACCCCTATACGCAAGGACTGCTGAATTGCATGCCCAAGATCGGAGCGGATCAACATCCCCTGCCCACCTTGCAGCGTCAGGAGGCATGGCGGCTATGAGCACTGCATCAGCACTCAGCGTTGATAAGGTCGACGTATTCTTCGATCATTTCCATGCATTGAAGTCCATCAGCATTAACGTGGCACGCGGCGAGTCCTATGGGCTCGTTGGCGAATCCGGTTCCGGCAAATCCACACTGCTGCGCGCAGTGGCAGGACTTGCGCCCATCGAGGACGGCGAAGTCCGTATCGATGGGAATATGCTCAAGACACCGCGTGACAAGGCGTTTTACCGCACCGTGCAAATGGTGTTTCAAGACCCTTACGGCTCCCTTCACCCACGCCAGACAGTCGACCGTCTTCTGCTCGAACCACTCGCCATTCATGGCGTGGAAGACAGTGAAAAGCGTATTGTCCGCGCACTGGATGAAGTGGGTCTGGGGTCAGGCTTCCGTTTCCGCTATCCGCATCAGCTGTCGGGTGGTCAGCGACAGCGTATCGCTATCGCACGCGCATTGATTGTCGAACCAAGCATCCTGCTTCTTGATGAACCGACCTCGGCACTTGATGCTTCTGTTCAGGCGGAAGTGTTAAACCTGCTTGAACAGGTACGCCGTGATCGCAAGCTGACCTTCGTAATGGTGAGCCACGATCTGGGAGTAGTCACCCATATGTGCGACCGGCTTGCCGTCATGCGCAATGGCGAGGTTGTCGAACAACTCGAGGCATCAGACCTCGTAAACGGCAATATCAACGCCGATTATACAAAGAACCTGATGCGAGCCAGCGAAGGCTTCAAACGCTAAAATGAAGGGGACCGAAAGGTCCCCTTTTTATTGGAGCACGTTTCGATCTGATTGAATCAGATCGGCGCTCTAACTGCGTATTTTAACGCGCATCTTACCCGAAAACCGTTTCACACTTTTCGGGATGCGCTCTAATCATCCGAGCTGCGGCGCGCATTGTCGCCATCCTGACCGCGCCGCCAATAAGCGACAATCAATTGCTTGTCCTTCGGGATGTTTCGTTCTTTGCGCATATAGGTGCGGATCGAACGGAATGCATTAAACTCGCAACCCGCCCAGACATAGATGCTCTCTTCGCCCTCGGGCAGCTCGACAGCACGAACCGCATCCTGCAGAAGAGTCGTTGTGCCTGCTTCAGCTCCCTTGCGATGCAGCCATTGCAGGTCCACGTCAGCACGCGACTGAATGGCCTGTTCTTCTGCCTCACTGTCGATTTCGACGCGGACGACCACCTTTGCACCTTCTGGAAGACGCTCCAGAATACGGCCAATCGCCGGAAGAGCGGTCTCATCCCCGGCCAGCAGATACCAATTCGCATCATCAGCAGCATCACCGCCGCCGGGGCCTGTCATGCCGACAATATCGCCAGGCTTGGCGCTGATTGCCCAACCAGAGCCCGGAGCATCGCAGTCATCGCCATGAACAACCATGTCAATATCCACCCAGCCTGCCTTGGCATCAATCTGGCGGATTGTATAAACGCGTGCCGCAAGTTTGGCATCGCCATCCGGCCAGACAGGACGACCATCTTCGCCCGATACAGGCCATTGCGGCTTGGCGAGGCTCTTTGGTGGAAACAGCAAGCGAATATGCAGACCCGTATGAGCGAAGTGAGCAAGCTCGTTACCCTTCAGGCGTACGCGACGCATATGCGGCGTAACATTGCTGACGGCAACGACCTGCATTTCACGGAAATAAGGCAGCGGCAAACCAGCGGCCCCGTCACCTTCCCAGATGATCTTTGGCTTCGGACTTCCCTTGTCAAGAAACTCGAGCACATGTTCGGCGATAGAATATTTCATATAGGCGAGACCAGTTTCATCACCGCTCTTTACGTCAACGCTGACAGCCTCGTGGTCCCACTGCACATCTGCCTGACCAAAGCTCAGAACCAGCTTTGCGCTGCTCTCCTGCCGTTGTACGTCAGCGTGTTCAACAAAATGATCGAGTAACTGATTGACGATGCGATCAGGATTGTCGAGCGCGATACGGGCATTGGCATTCAGGCCCAGATCAGACATGCCTGCTCTCCTATATTTAGAGCGCATCCCGAAAAGGGTGAAACGGCTTTCGGGCAAAGATGCGCGTTAAAACAAATATTTAGAGCGCCGATCTGATCCAATCAGATCGAAACGCGCTCCAAATGGCGAGCAAGCCTTACCTGAATTTAAGATGACAATTCAAGTCATCTTTTTCGATCAACGCGGTTTGATACCGCAATAAATTGTGACGGGCAGTGCCTGACGCCATGCATCAAAGGAACCAAGCGCGCCTGCTTGTGCAACCTGCAGCCGCGTAAGCTCCCCCTCATGCTGTTGTCGCCAGCTGAAAAGCTGCATCTCGCTCTGCAATGTCACCGCATTGGCAATCAGCCGGCCGCCGGGTTTCAGCGCCGCCCAGCAGGCCTCAAGTACACCTTCATCCGTTACACCGCCACCGATAAAAACCGCATCCGGCGCTTCAAGACCATTTAACGCTCCCGGCGCTTCGCCTTTTATCAGCTGCAAACCGGGCACGCCCAGCGCCCGTGCATTGCGCTCAATCATGCCTTGCCGATTTTCATCGGCTTCGATGGCAAGGGCGCGGCACGACGGATGTACACGCATCCATTCGATGCCGATAGAACCGCAACCGGCACCAACATCCCAAAGAAGCTGATGTGGAAGTGGCTGCAATCGCGACAGCGTCACAGCGCGAATATCACGTTTGGTGAGCTGACCGTCATTCTCAAAAGCGGCATCGGGCAATCCACTGGCAGGTGAAAAAATAACTGCATCCGGCGCGGCGATGCATTCAATTGCCAGCACATTGAGATCGGCGCAGTTCTCCTGCGACCATTCTTCCGCCGTACCGCTGATGCGCTTTTCCTTTGGCCCACCCAAATGTTCAAGTACTGTCAGGCGGCTTTGACCGAAGCCTTTGCCGTTCAGAAGTTCCGCAGCTTTTGCAGGCGTTGTGCCATCATTGCTGAGCACAAGAATTTTCTCTCCCGGCAGAACATGCGGTGCCAGCAACTCGAACGGACGCCCATGCACGCTTACCTTACGCACCTCTTGCAACGCCCATGCCATACAGCTTGCCGCCAGCGACAATGAGGATGGAAACGGGATGATCTGCATATCCTGTGACGAGAAATGACGGCTCAGAGATGCGCCCATGCCAAAAAACATCGGATCGCCGCTTGCCAGAACCACGACCAGCCTGCCACGCTGTGCCTCGATCATCGGAAATGCATTGTCGAACGGAGACGGCCATAAAACACGTTCGGCTTTGGCCTCATCATCGAGAAAAGCCAGATGACGTATTCCGCCGAAAATGACGTCGGCATTGACAAGCGCGTCGTGGGCATTTTTACCAAGACCCGCCAATCCATCTTCACCAATACCGATAACTGTCAGCCAGCAGCTCATAAGCGTTGCTCCTTTTTTCCGTTCGTATGGCCGCGCTGTAGCAAGTGCAAGCACGAAGGCGTATAAGACCAATATGTTGAGCCAGCAAAACAGCCAAACCAACGCGACCAGACCCGACCGGCGCAATGCCTGTCCCGGTTTGTCGCGCATGGTCATGGCAAAAGATGGAGCAATTGCCCGCATCAAGCTTCCCTTGGGAAGGATCAGTGCTTCCAAAGCACATGTTTTGGCCGAAATTGCTCAAGAGTTTGGAAACGGCACGGTCGAACTTTCGATTCGCTCCAACATACAGATGCGTGGCATCGCGCCCGCCAATTGGGATAAGGTAATTACCGCTCTCTATGATGCCGGTTTTGGCGCGGACAATCCGTCTGCCGATGACATTCGCAATGTAATGGTGAGTCCCACCGCTTCCATCGATCAGGCACAGCTTGCCGACACCTCCGGCCTTGCAACTTCCTTGCTGACAACACTTGAAGGCACGGAAAAATATCACGCACTATCACCAAAATTTTCTTTCCAGATTGATGGCGGCGAAGATTGCGCGATGATTGCGCATTCGGGCGATATCTGGCTCTCGGCAATGGACGATGACACACATTACGTGTTCGGCCTGGCATCGTCACCGGATACCCAGCCTGTCGGTATGATCCAGCAAACGCAAGTGCTCTCATTGATTGAGGCCCTGCTTGATTTGTTTCAAAGCCGCGCGGGAACAGGTGTGGCGAGGATGAAACACCTTTTTGAAACCTTGCCACAGGACCAATTCCTGCGAGAGCTGCCTTTTGAACTCTCTCCCGCACCGATTTGGGAACGAAAGCCGACAAAGCCCTTCTCATGGCTCGGGACGCATTCGCAGAATGATGGGCGCTTCTATGTAGGTGCTATGCCGCTTCTCGGACGATTACAAACCGAACAATTGTTTGGATTGGCCCGGATTGCGGAGAATGTGAACGGTGGAGAACTTCGCCTCACACAATGGCAAGGCATTATTCTGCCAAACATCAGGCAAACAGACTGTGACCTGACCTCAGCCGCATTGAACGAATTGGGGTTGGCTACCTCCCCACAAGCGCCCCAAGCGCGCCTTAGGGCCTGTTCCGGTTCAACCGGCTGCGCTTCGGCCCTTGCGGACACTTTGACCGACGCTCAACATCTCGCAGACTTGCTGGTTGCCAGCGACAAGCAGGTCCATGTGACAGGTTGCCCCAAATCCTGCGCAGCGCTTTCTCCTCTGCCACACACGCTTTTGGCGCGTTCGCATGATCATTATGATCTGTTTTTGCAAGACAGTGCTGGACCATCGCGTTTCGGACAGCTATTGGCCTCAAACGTCACCATTGACGAGGCTGCGTTTATTTTGAACGCCCGAAATCTATAAGATATATCCGGAACAGTGCGAAACGGTTCTCGGGCAAGATGCGCGTTAAACAAATAGGTAGAGCGGACGCCATGACAGACTATATCCGCGATGGACAGGCCATTTATGACCGCTCCTTCGCCATCATCCGTTCTGAGGCCGATCTGAGCCGCATTCCCGCCGATCTCGAAAAACTAGCCGTACGCGTTGCCCATGCATCCGGTATGGTTGATATCGTTGAAGACCTCGTCTTTTCGAATGGCGCAGGACAAGCCGGGCGTGATGCGCTTCTCAAAGGCGCCCCGATCCTCTGCGATGCACGCATGGTCGCAGAAGGCATCACCCGCTCGCGCCTGCCAGCCAATAATGAAATCATCTGCACACTGAACGATCCATCCGTGCCGGAACTGGCAGCGAGGATCGGCAACACGCGCTCTGCAGCCGCACTTGATCTCTGGCTTCCACATCTTGACGGCAGCATAGTTGCCATCGGCAATGCACCGACCGCCCTCTTCCGCCTGTTTGAAATGCTCGACAATGGTGCGCCGAAACCTGCGCTTATCATCGGTATGCCGGTCGGCTTTGTGGGCGCTGCCGAATCCAAGGACGAACTGGCTGAAAACAGCCGTGGTGTCCCTTTCGTCATCGTTCGCGGACGTCGCGGTGGCAGCGCCATGACCGCAGCTGCCGTCAATGCACTTGCTTCGGAGCGCGAATAATGGCGCCAAAAGGTAAGCTTTATGGTCTGGGCGTCGGTCCCGGCGATCCTGAACTCATCACGCTCAAGGCACTCAGACTGCTTAAGTCTGTGCCCGTAGTCGCCTATCACGCAGCCAAGGGCAAAAAGGGCAACGCACTGACGATTGTCGAAACCTATCTGTCTTCAGAACAGACTTTGGTTCCACTCATCTATCCGGTGACGACAGAGAAACTGCCCGCTCATATGGATTACGAGCTGATCGTCAGCGATTTCTACAGCGAGATCACGAGCACAATCGCAAGCCATCTCGATGCAGGTCGTGACGTGGCGGTGATTGCCGAGGGTGATCCGTTCTTCTACGGCTCGTTCATGTATATTCACGACCGACTGGCCGAAAAATACGAAACGGAAGTCGTGCCCGGCGTTTGCTCGGTCTTGGGGGCCGCCGCCGTACTTGGTGCACCGCTCGTCTATCGCAATCAGACGCTTTCGATCCTCTCCGGGGTCATGAGCGCGGAAGAACTCAAAAACCGTATTGCTGGCACCGAAGCTGCAGCCATCATGAAACTCGGCAAAAATCTCGACAAGGTTCGCGACGTCCTGACCGAGCTTGGGCTGATGGATCGTGCGCTCTACATTGAGCGCGCAACTATGCAGAACCAACGCATTGCGCCCTTGGCGGAAGTCAGCGGCAGCGATTGCCCTTATTTCTCGATCATTCTCGTTCCGGGCAGCAAGTGGAACGGCGCATGAAAGCGGCCATTCTCGTTCTTGGCGAAGCTGCAATTTCTACCGCGCGCAAAATACAGTCTGCGCTTGGAAATGCGGAAGTTCTCGGGCTGGAAAGTCGCGTTACCAGCGCAGACGAGCGTTTCACGCATTTCGGCGACACGATACGCACGCTCTATGAGGAAGGCCGCCCGATCATCGCATTGTGCGCCGCTGGCATCGTTATCCGCGCGCTTGCATCCCTCCTGCAAAACAAACGGATAGAGCCCCCGGTACTGGCCGTTGCAGAAGACGGTAGTGCTGTCGTGCCGTTGCTTGGTGGCCTTTCTGGCGTCAATGATGTGGCGCGAACAATCGCTCACGCGCTTGAAGTGGCTCCTGCGATCACCACGACGGGCGAGCTCCGCTTTGGTATCAATCTGTTACACCCGCCCGCAGAATTGACCCTCGCCAATCCTGAATCCGTCAAGACCTTCATGTCCGATCTGCTGGCCGGAAAAACTCTATGCCTCAATGGGCAGTCTCGCTGGCTCGCAGCATCAAAACTACCGTTCTCTGATAATGGGCAGCTGACAATCAGCGTCACGCCTGAAACGCGCGCGCCGCAGACTAATGAGCTGCTCTATCATGCCCGAACAATTGCTGTTGCAATCGAAAAGCCAACTGAAGACCTGACAAGCCTGATCGGGCAAGCTCTCGACGGTGCTGGCCTGTCCAGAGATTCCCTTGCCTTGCTGCTCGCTCATGAGAAAGATTGCGCGTCACCTTACATCCATCTGGCAGCACGAGCACTCAAAACGCCATTGCGCTTTGTTGCAGGCAATGCCGATCTTGTAACGGCCTCTGTCGAAAACCCTGTTCAGTGCATCAGGGACAAAAACCTGACGCTGGCTGTCGCACCTTCGCCAGCCGATGTTCTCTTCATCGGGCGCAAGCGTGGCAAACTAACTGTGGTTGGCCTTGGCCCCGGCGCACGAGACCTGATGACACCCGCTGTCCAGCGTGATCTGGAACAGGCCGAAGACGTACTTGGCTATGAAACCTACGTGCGCATGGCTGGCCCGTTCCGTGATGACCAGATCATCCATATGACCGACAATCGCGAAGAAATGCAGCGCGCACGCCATGCATTTGAACTCGCTGCTTCGGGTCGTGATGTGGTGATGGTGTCGTCCGGTGATCCGGGCGTATTTGCCATGGCGACAGCGGTTATCGAAGCACTGCATGAATCATCCGATCCGGCATGGCATGGTGTTGAGCTGGTTATCCAGCCCGGCATTTCGGCGGCTATGGCTGCGGCTTCCCGCATCGGCGCCCCCCTTGGGCACGATTTCTGCATCATCTCGCTTTCCGACAATCTCAAACCGTGGGAAGTCATTGAAAAGCGCTTGGCACTCGCTGCAGAAGCCGATCTGGCCATGGCTTTCTACAATCCCATTTCCAAAGCTCGCCCGCATCAGCTCGGTCGTGCACTGGAAATTCTCCGGCAATATCGTGATGCTGAAACGCCCATCGTGCTCGGTCGTGATATTGGCAGGCCTGCGGAAACAACCCGCGTTCTTTCACTGTCGCAACTCACACCCGATGATGTAGACATGCGAACTGTGGTAATTGTCGGCTCGTCCCATACTGTTCGTTTTCCGCGAGCGGAAGGCGGAGAATGGGTCTATACGCCGCGATGGTATGGCGAGAAGCCGGACAAATGAACAGAAACGAAAAAGGCAGGGAAATCCCTGCCTTTTTAATATGTTATGACGTTTTATTGAATCACTTCTTCTTCGACTTCTTTGGCGCAGGAGCAGCCGATGCAGCCTGAGCAGCAGCAGCTTCAGCAGCCACCTGGTCGGCGCTCTTTGGTGAAGTATCGATAACCGAGCGAACCGAACCGTTCGCAGAAACCTGACAAACTGCTGTGCGCAGATCGACCTTCAGGTCAACATCCGTACCGCCGCCAGCGCCCGGACGGGAGTTGACCGCGCTGATCACGCGTTCAGGCAAGAAATACTTGTTGGCAGCAGCGGTAATACAAGGCTGGGCCAGCGAAGAATCAACAGTTGATGTTGGAACAAAACGTGGCAGCGATATGGTCGACGCAGTGACCGGCGCCTCAGACTTGCCGGGAACCGTCGCATTCTGCGTGGTTGTCGTACAAGCGGCAGCCAATGGAGCCAGCATGGCAATGACAAAAAAACGGGCTCCGATGCGGGTGCGTCCGTACATGATCAACCTCTTACGATCTGCTGATTAGGTAAAATTTTAACTGAGATAACTATTCGCTTTTGACGGATTGTCGAGTGGCAGGAAGGTCACATTGCCAGTTTTTCGATTCACATCCACAAAAGCATCATCATTATTTCGCGAATATCCAGTTCAACATCTCACGCCAATCGCTCATTCGTATCGGCGTTCCATGATTGCCACTTTCGAAACGACGGAACTGAACAGGATATCCGGGAACATTCTTGCGTATGTCGCGATAAAAGGCCTCCTGCTTGTCAATTGCGAAAACCGGATCACGGCTGCCATGCCCGAAAAATACAGGCACGCGCTTCTTGAATGCAGGTGATTTGAAAAAATCACTATCCCATAATGATCCCAACAAGATCAAACCCGCAAGCTGATTGGCCACCTTCTCATTCGAAGCAATACGCCAGCAGAGAGCACCACCCTGCGACCCACAAGCAAGGACGAGCGGGGCGGATGGCGACGTTGCTTTCGCAGCTTCAATAAGTCCCGCAATCTGCGCTTCGCCTGTAGCCGCAAAATCCTTGAAGTCCGGGGTCAGATAAAGCCCGCCATTGAGCGCAGCTAAATTCTTCACGCGATTGAAATTGCCGCCGAAAGTAAAATCATTCATGCCTTGCAGGCGGTTACCACCGCGCCCATGCAGATAGATGACGATAAAAGCCGCCCCTTGCTGCTTTCCAGCAGCCATGGCCTTTACCGGACCCGCCGCCGTCTGAAAGACGACATCTTTCTGGTAAGCACGCGCTTTCAGCGAAACATAGGCGTCTTTAACGCGCTTTTCGGGCACAGCATCGCGGCCATTGATGTCACGCATTTCATTGTAATCAATGATTTTATAATCACCATTATCAGCGCTGCTCAAAATACCCGGATAGGCAAAAAGACTGTCTTTGAAAGGTGGAAGGGGTCCTTGTGCGAGGGCTGAACTGCCGAATGCCAGCAAAAGCCCTGCAATTAATCCAATCCGTTTGCGCATTACCCCTCCCAAAAGCACATTCAAAGCTCAAGCGTATGATAACGACGATTGAGATAGATCAGTGCCTCTTCATCTGCGTTGGAGCGCAGTCCCACCACTTCACCAAACAAAACGTGGTGTGTGGAATGATCCTGCACACTGACAACCCGACAATCGAAAACCGCCAACGCGCCTCTCAGCGTCGGCGCACCTGTCGCAAGCACATCCCACGCGGCAAGCTCAAAGCGCTCGTCCTGCGTAAGACCTATACGACCTGAAAAGGCATCCGCAAGCTGCTGGTGTGATCCTGCCAGCGTATTGACCGCAAAAACCGCATTCTTGATGAAAAGCAGGTTATCCTCATGCATTTTCTGCAAGCAGATCAGCAAAGTTGGTGGATTATCCGAGACCGAGCAAGAAGCTGTCAGAGTAAGTCCACGTCTTCCAGCAGAACCGGCTGTGGTCACAACCTGTACCGCGCCCGCATAATGGCTCATCGCATCACGATAAATCTTCGGTTCTACCGGCACAGTATTTGAGGTGATGTTTTTATCTGTTTGCACGTCAGCAAGCATCCGTATTGTCTGACAGGCGTCCACAGACCAATGTCTGTTTACCTGTATACATATACGGGCATTGCACAAAGGCGAGGAAACCGCTACCCACTTTTCGTTCAATTAGCCATGAAATGTTTGATGAAGATAAATCGCGTGATCAAACCAGTGCCATTGCCGGGACAACATAAAGCGGCTCTCCGCCCGGAATTACGCGTGCACAACTTCACGAAGATATTTGTCACCGCACTGTCGGCTTTCACGATGCTTTGCCTGCCTGCCATGGCGCAGGAAAACCCAACTGGAATACGCATAGGAATTGCAGCGCCTTTGAGCGGTGGATTTGCCCCTCTCGGCAATCAGCTTGTCGATGGTGCGCGTGTGGCCGCAACGGCGAAAAACGCTGAACTTATCGTCGTGGACGATCGCTGCGATGCCGAAGGGGGCAAAGCAGCTGCAGAAAGCTTCATCGCCGGCAATGTACAGATAGCTACAGGCTTTCTTTGTTCCGAAGCACTGGAAGCTGCTCTGCCTTTATTGAACCAGCGCAATATTCCGGTCATTACTTCGGGCGTCAGTGACCCAACGTTGACAGAAAAGCGTTCTGCCACCCCACTTCCAGTGTTTCGTCTGACAACCGGCCTCGATAAAGAGACGCTCGCCACAGGTAGTTTTCTGGGTAGCCTCTGGCGTTCCCAGCCCTTTGCCGTCATTGACGACGGCACAATTGAAGGTCGCGAGCGCGCGTCGCATGTTTTGGCCAGCCTCAAAGAACAGCAACTTCAGCCAGTCTTCACCGATACTTATCGACCGGGCCTAGAAAACCAGAATGCGCTTGTTGCCCGTCTGCGCCGTGCAGGCGCGACGCATGTTTATGTCGGCGGAGAGCGCGATGATATCGCGGCAATTGGCGCGAGTGCTGCGACACTCAAATATCCGCTGGTGATCGCGGGTGGCAGCGTTTTGAATGCGGCACCGGGTACACAGCCATTAAGCGCAGACACGCTGATGATCGCGCCGTTAAAGCCACAGGATCTTTCAACAGCAAAGCCTGCCGTTGATGCAATCAATCAGGCCGGAAAATTGCCAGAGGCCTACTCAGTCATCGGATTTGCCACGATTGAACTGGCGGAAGCGGCTATCAGACAGGCGACGGATCAGAAACAGCCTTTGATCGATATTCTGCGCGACAATTCTTTCGAGACATCGCTTGGTACGCTCAAATTTGATGGCAATGGCATGCGCACAGACAATCCAAATCGTCTGCAGCGCTATGATGGAACGCAGTTTATATCAGCTGACTAACAAGCCCGATCAGACTGGCTATAATCAAGAGCCCGGTCATCACGCTCATCAATGTCCAGAATAATTGAACTGCCGCGTCAATATCTTCGGCATTCACATCGCGCTTGCCGTCGCTGTTAAGCATAGGTCCTTCGACCTTCTCTGTTCCATATTGGCGGGGACCGGCAAGTGCCAGTCCAAGTGCGCCAGCAAACGCCGATTCCGGCCAGCCGGCATTGGGTGAACGATGCAGACGCGCATCGCGCCACATCACAGCAAACGCTCGCTTTCCCGCCTCCTTATTATGAGTGAAAGCAGCAGCCAAAGCAGCCAACACCCCAGTCAGGCGTGCAGGAATGTAATTCACCACGTCATCAAGGCGCGCTGCGAAACGTCCAAAATGACGATAGCGTTCATTCAGATGACCAATCATCGAGTCGGTGGTATTGATGAGCTTATAGGCAAACAAGCCCGGTAATCCGCCGATGAGGAACCAGAACGCAGGCGCAACAATGCCATCCGATGCATTTTCAGCGAGGCTTTCAACTGCCGCCCGACTGACGCCGCCTTCGTCAAGCTGTTCGGGGTTGCGTCCGACAATCATCGAAACTGCTTTGCGGCCACCTTCGATCCCCTCTTCACGCAGACCATTCGCCACCGCCTTCACGTGATCGGCGAGGCTCTTTTGTGCCAGAAAGACCGCGACGATGACGATCTCAATCAGCGCACCAGCCGAACCGAGGAACGGTAGAAGATTTTCAATAGCCAGTCCGATAAGCACACATAGGGCAACCAATCCGATGGTGAGCCACATGCCATTGCGGCGCAGCGTTTCAACCGAAAGCTTATTGTTGTTGAAACGCTTTTCACCCCAGCTGATTGCTTTTCCGAACAGTACGACCGGGTGTGAGAACCTTTGCCAAAGCTGAGGTGGGTCGCCAACGACGCGATCCAGAACAAGCGCCAATGAAAGAACAATCAGCTTTATTTCCATAGCCTTGCCAGATTTCCCTGAATCAATCTTTCAAGCGCAGAATATCACGCAACGCCTGCTCAAGACGTGCAAAGGCGGCTTCATCGGCTGCAAGTCCAATGCGCAGCCATTGGGGCGCATAGGCGAACTTTCGTACCAGAATGTGTTTTTCACAAAGCGCGTCATATATCGCATGAGAATCGGGGTACGCAACCAAAGTGAAGAGTGCCGTGCCACCCACTTCCCGCAAGCCGCATCGCGTCAGAACCGTTGCAAGTTCCGCCCGCCGCCAATCAATGCTTTCACGAAACCTTTTTAGTTCCGTATCATTTTCAAAGGCATGTTCGGCTATCGCCAAGGCAGGTCCAGACACGGCCCATGGGCCAAGACGCTCAGTGACCTTTTCCACGATTTCCGCACTTGCCAGCAAGAAACCAAGGCGGACGCCTGCAAGACCGAAAAACTTGCCGAAAGACTTCAGCACAATCATCGGTGCTGTGGCAGCCTGGACCGCAACACTCACCTCGACATGCGGATCAGCAAAGGCTTCATCAACAACGAGAAAGCCACCCCGATCGCCAAGTGTCATCGCCAGCTCAAGCAGATCAGGACGCGCGATAATGCGGCCATCCGGATTGTTCGGATTAACGATTGTGACAACGCGCGCATCTTGCGGAATATCTTCAAGCGTCGCACATTCGACCACGTTCCAGCCCGCGCTTGCAAAAGATGCAGCATGTTCCTGATAGGTTGGGCCTAAAATAGCGACGGTAGAAGGTTCGACCAGCGTTGGGATAAGCTGAATAAGCGATTGGGTTCCGGGTGCGGCCACAATAGAGGCATCATCGGCGACGTTGTAATATCGCCGTGCTGAGACAAGAACTCGCTTCAGAAGCCCTTCATCCGGCAACCGGTTCCAAAGTGCCGGCGTGAAATCCGGCAGAGGAAAGTGCTCAGGATTGATGCCCGTTGAAAGGTCGAGCCACTCTTCCGCCTTACCACCAAATCGTGCGACAGCACGATCCAGAGCACCACCATGTTCAATATGCGTATTCACGCATCTTCTCCGCTGAAATCAACCACATGCATGAATGAGCCGGATACAGAGCCAACACGCAGGCCGGCCTCACCGCACTCTTCGCCAATTGCATCGCGTACTTTGAAAAGTCGTTCGGCATCCCCTTCACGCACAATCGTCGCATAGTGAAATTCATGTGCCTTGAGCGGCATTTGCCAAGGCGCACCAGCCAGTGGTGCGAGTGACCGATAGCCAAGGTGAAGCTTTCTTTTGGCGAAGCTTGTCTCAAGCGGCAGAAGTCCCAGCATCGAGTGGCTCATGCCTTGAGCATCTTCCAGCGCTTCACCGAGCACCATATAGCCACCGCATTCGCCATAGACGACAACGCCCTTTGTTGCCGCAGCCCTCATGCCCGACTGGAAGTTTTTGGCAGAAGCAAGGTTGCCTGCAAAAAATTCAGGATAGCCGCCAGGCAGATAAATCGCATCGGCATTTTCATCTGGTGCTTCATCAGCCAGCGGCGAGAAAAACGAAATCTCAGCCCCGCGCCTGCGCCATCCTTCAAAAAGATGCGTATAGGCAAAAGCAAACGCATCATCACGCGCCACAGCAATGTGGTTGCCCAATGGCTTGAGACGCGCCACATTGGCCATCGCTGTATGACGCTTCGGCCCCGACCAGATATGCGCGAGTGCCGCAAAATCGAACCGCTCTTCCAAAACATCGGCTGCGTGATCGAGAAATCTTTCCAGATCTGCATGTTCACCGGCCTGCACAAGCCCCAGATGACGCTCGGGCAAGACAAGTTCCTCGTCACGTGGGATCGCACCCAGAACGGCAATGCCAAGCGGCTTCAATGCTTCGCGCAGCATCAATTCATGACGCGCACTGCCTACACGGTTCAGTACAATACCGGCTATCAACACATCCTTGCGAAACTGGCTAAATCCAGAAACAAGCGCGGCAATGGACTGCGACTGCCTTGCACAATCCACGACCAGCACCACCGGCAGATCAAGCACCTTTGCAAGATCAGCTGACGAGCCTTTGCCATTCATGGCCCCGTCGAACAGGCCCATCATGCCTTCAGCAACAAGCAGTTTACCGCCTTCGGTCATGCGCGAAGAAAGCGCGCTGATGAGTTCAGGCCGCATCGCCCACGGGTCAAGGTTGAAGCATTCTGCCCCGCTCGCAGCCTTATGATAAGCAGGATCGATGTAATCCGGCCCTGCCTTGACTGGAGCAAGTGCTACACCACGACGCTTGAGCGCCCGCAGCAGACCAAGCGTGATAGTTGTTTTACCCGATCCCGATGCAGGGGCTGCAATCATGAAACCATTCATGCGCTTTGCACTCCACGCTCTTTCTGATTGAGATGTAACGGATCACTTATGAGCTGCCGTCCACCCTCGGCACCCAGCCAATCGAGGCCAGAGCGCAACCGCACCACCTCACCTACAACGACGATTGCAGGCGGATTGAGGCCAGCCGCTTCCACATCTGAAACGGCGCGTGCCAATGTTGTCTCCAGAACCACCTGTTCCGGCAAGCTGGCGTTACAAACGAAGGCTACGGGCTCATCCGGTGAGCGTCCGGCGGCCATCAGCCGTGATGTGATAAGATCGATATGCTTCATCGCCATATACATAACAATAACCGGAGAGGACTGTGCAATGCCCTCCCAATTAATGCGGTCGGGCATTAATCCGGTCGCGTCATGCCCTGTCAGAAAGGTGACGGATTGGTTGATATCGCGATGCGTGGCAGCAATGCCTGCATAGGCAAGACCACCTATGCCCGCCGTAATGCCCGGAACAATGCGAAATGGGACACCATGTTCAACAAGCGTCAGCGCCTCTTCCGCTCCGCGCCCGAAGACAAATGGATCCCCACCCTTGAGGCGCAAAACCTTCTTGCCCTCTTTGGCAAGTTCAACCAATCGCAACGAAATATCACGCTGTCTCGGTGAGGGCTTGCCACCACGCTTTCCTGCATATTCGAGTGTCGCCGTGGCATTTCTCAGCGAAAGACACGATTCATCGACCAGAGCATCATAGACAATCACATCCGCCTGACCTAAGGCATTGACCGCATGAAGCGTTAGCAAACCCGGATCGCCGGGCCCAGCGCCCACCAACCAGACATGTCCGGGCTCCATTGCAGGCAAAGCTATTCTGCCGGTGCCAGATGGGGTAATGTTCGGTTGAATATTTTCAGTCATTTTGAAATGTGTCACCAGATAAATCCGCAGGCATCCATGAACGACGAAACTACAGCCCGCAAGGAAAAAGCGCAAAATAGCGGACAAGAACCCTTACGTCGCGGCTGGACGACCGGTGCCTGCGCCACAGCCGCAACCAAGGCAGCGCTGACCGCGCTCATTACCGGTGAGTTTCCCGACCCGGTTGGCATTATCCTGCCCAAAGGCGATGTACCCTATTTCCAGCTTGCTTATGAAAGTCTCGGCGAAGGCTATGCGATGGCAGGCATCGCCAAAGATGCTGGCGACGACCCGGACGTGACCCACGGCGCGACAATCATTTCAACTGTTTTCCCTGCCCCTCCCGGCACAGGCATTGTGTTTCAGGCAGGCGAAGGTGTTGGCACCGTTACGCGGCCCGGTCTGCAAATCCCTCCCGGCGAAGCGGCAATCAATCCTGTTCCGCGCCGTATGATGACAGAAATCTGCGAGCAGATTTGCGCCGAATATGGTCTGCCAGCCGATCTCGTCATTACAATTTCAGTTCCGGGTGGCGAAGAGATCGCACAAAAGACGTGGAACCCGCGCCTTGGCATCGTTGGCGGTATTTCTATCCTTGGCACAACCGGCGTCGTTCATCCATTCTCCTGCTCAGCCTGGATTCATTCGATCCATCGCGGCATTGATGTCGCACGCGCGGCAGGGCAGAAACATGTTCTGGGTGCGACAGGCTCAACGTCAGAAGACGCAGCGCAAGCCATTTACGATTTACCGGATTTCGCCATTCTCGATATGGGTGACTTTGCTGGCGGTGTTCTCAAATATCTGCGCGAGCATCCTATCGATAAACTTACCATTGCCGGTGGCTTTGCCAAACTCACAAAGCTGGCGCAAGGTGCACTCGACCTTCATTCGTCGCGCTCTCAGGTCGACAAAGGTTTTCTTTGGGCTATCGCCGAAAAGGCAGGTGCTGCGGACGACATGAAGGACCGGATTCTCTTTGCCAACACGGCGATGGAAGTGCTTGAATTGACTCAAAGCATTGGCATCGACATGGCGACACCAATTGCACAGAAAGCCAAAGAAACAGCACTCGAAACCTTGCGCGGCGCGCCCGTTGAAGTCGAAATTATCGTAACGGACCGCAAGGGGACGATCCTTGCCCGCCTCTAAGCCAAAGATACTCATTCTTGGCGGCACGGCAGAAGCTTCAAAGCTTGCTTCCGCATTACAGACCCTCCCCGTCGATGCCATAACATCATTGGCGGGCCGCACGGCTAATCCCGCTGCAATCAACGGCGCGGTTCGAATTGGTGGCTTCGGCGGCGCAGACGGTCTTGCGGACTATCTCGTCACTGAACGAATTGACCTCACTATCGATGCAACGCATCCCTATGCGACGCGTATTTCGCAAAACGCAGTTATAGCCTCACAGAGAGCGAATATTCCGCTGCTGCGGCTGGAACGTCCAGCCTGGCAAAAACAAAGCGGCGATAACTGGATTGATATTTTAAGCGAAGCGCAGGCAGCTGCTTTAATCCCGGCAGGCGAGTGTGTGTTTCTCGCATTGGGACGACAACACATCGAACCATTTGCTGAACGGAACGATGTTCATTTTGTCATCCGGATGATCGATCCGCCACACGTAAAACTACCACAGGATTGCGAAATCGTCCTGGCAAAACCGGGGGATTATGAAGCTGAAAAGCATTTTCTCGCGGTACGCAGAATCGGTCTGATTATCAGCCGCAATTCGGGTGGCAGCATATCTTATGCCAAAATCGAGGCTGCGCGCGATCTCGCCGTTCCCGTCATAATGATAGCCCGTCCCCCAGTCGCAGCAAAAACCGTTGTTGCGACAGTAGAAGAAGCTATGGCTTTTACCCGCTTAGCCCTCAAGCTTTGATCGCGCAACATGGCTGTGCGCTTCATGATAAAGCGCTGAATCCCGAAAATTCTTTGGATCAAGTCCCCGCCCAACGAAAATCATCGCGGTGCGTTTGAGATCAGCTTCTTCGATCCCGGCTTCGATATCGGATAATGTACCACGCAAAATCTGTTCATCCGGCCAACCGACGCGATAAGCGACCACCACAGGGCAATCTGCGCCATAAAACGGGGTGAGTTCGGTTCTGATCTTCGCAACATTGCGGATCGAAAGATGGATAACCAGCGTCGCACCCGATTTGCCAAGCGTTGCGAGGTCTTCGCCTTCCGGCATGGCAGACGACTTCACTGATGTGCGTGTGAGAATAATGCTCTGATTGATTTCCGGAATAGTCAATTCCTGCTTCATGGCAGCCGCAGCTGCAACAAAAGCTGGCACACCCGGCGTCACATCATAGGGAATCCCAAGCGCATCGAGCCTGCGCATCTGTTCAGCCATTGCGCCATAAATCGACGGATCACCGGAATGCACCCGCGCAACGTCATGCCCCTTCGTGTGCGCCGCTTCGATTTCCGCGATTATTTCATTGAGCGTAAGCGCAGAGCTATCGATCAGAAGCGCATCTGTTGGAGCTGAGGAGATCACTTCTTTCGGCACCAGCGATCCCGCATAAATGCAGACCGGGCAGCTTTCGATCAATCGAAGACCGCGCACGGTAATAAGATCAGCAGCACCCGGACCGGCTCCAATGAAATGAACTGTCACGCTTTCTTCCTTAATTCAGGCATTCCGAATGCCCGTTTCGTAACAGGCAAGTCAATTGCTTTCAGGCGCTTTTCGGTAGAAGCCCTTCAATATCGTTGAAGATCGACTGCCATTCTTCCTGCGTCAGCTCGAAGAAGTTGAAGCTTCTAAGCAAAAACGCACCTTCATTTGCAATGAAAGCAAGTCGGGCTTTGCGTCCTTCCGGTGTGGACACATCCAAACCATCCCATTGCTTGCGATACCAGGTACGGGTTTCATTGAGATATTCAGTGTTTGGAATAAGGCTGGCCATCATCGCCGCAAAGCGGGAATCGTCTTCAGCATTGCTTTGGCGGGTTATGCTAATATGCGCTGCAATATGGGAAATGGCGTCACTTTTATTCTGCTTGCGCGCTGTAACCCGATCATCAAACCGGTCACCCCACCGTTCGATCATCGCTTTCAGAAGTCCGTCTTTGTTGCCGAAACAATATTGCACGCCGCCCTTGGTGACGCCCGAAGCCTGCGCAACGGCATCCATGGTCAGCGCGACGATCCCGCCTTCTGTCACTATTTTTTCGGCCATATCGAGCACATGATCGCGATCAATCGAACGTGGTCGACCAGTTTTTTGCAATTTCTTACTTTCCATACGAACGGATTTATATTATGTCAGCCACCCTGACAAGTTTGAATACAACCGTATTGAAAAGGTATAATTCGATGTTGCCGCAAAATCGCTGGCTCGTTCTTGCAATCGTTTCCAGCGCATTGTTCCTGATCGTTGTGGATATGACGGTCCTCTACACGGCATTGCCCCGTCTCACCCATGATCTGGCAGCCAGCGCTTCTGAAAAGCTCTGGATCATGAATATTTACCCGCTGGTTGTGGCAGGCCTTCTGCCGGGCCTCGGCACGCTGGGCGATAAGCTCGGCCACAAGCGCATGTTCATGAATGGTCTGGCCGTGTTTGGCCTCGCGTCGCTTTGCGCAGCCTACTCACCTAATCCTGAAATCCTGATCGCAGCCCGTGCATTCCTTGCCTGCGGTGCTGCAATGATGATGCCTGCCACACTATCGATCATCCGCCTCACCTTCACCGATGAGAAAGAACGCTCACTTGCTATTGGTATTTGGGCCGCAATCGCTTCGGGCGGTGCCGCAATCGGTCCAGTTGCGGGCGGTGTGTTGCTTGAATATTTCTGGTGGGGTTCGGTGTTCCTGATCAACGTGCCTGTTGTTCTGGTAGCTTTGGCTTTGTCTTCCATAAACCTTGAAAACCGCCCACTCGGCTCAAAACGCAAATGGGACCTCGTCGGCTCGATCCAGATCATGATTGGTCTGATCGCACTTACCTATGCCGTCAAGGAACTCGCCAAGCGCGATGCATCCATGACCATTTTCGCAGTGGTGTTCATCATCGGCCTTATTGCCACGACGATCTTCGTCCGCAGGCAACTTGCAAGCGCTGAACCGCTTATCGATTTCTCGCTGTTCAAGACGAGACTGTTTTCAATGGGCGTGTTTGCAGCCCTTGTCGCATCAGGATCTATGACCGGCATGGAACTTGTTTTCAGCCAGCGCATGCAGTTGATCGAAGGCATGTCACCTTTGCAGGCCGGTCTTGTTATCCTGCCTATCCCGCTGGCTGCATTCGTTGCTGGTCCAATTGCTGGCATGCTATTGCCGCGCCTTGGCGCTGGCAAGGTGCTATGGGCGTCCCTCGCAATTACAGCGCTTGGCGTCGTGATCTACATTCTGACCTATAAGCTCTCTACCCCGTTCTATCTTGCGGGACTGGCAGTGCTCGGCTTTGGTGTTGGCTGTGCAATGACGGGTGCATCGTCCTCGATCATGGGCAATGCGCCTGCAGAAAAGGCGGGCATGGCAGCGTCTGTCGAGGAAGTATCGTTCGAACTCGGCAACGCGCTGGGTGTGACGATTTTCGGTAGCATCCTGTCGGCGTTCTATACGGCAAGCCTTGTGCTGCCGGAGGGGCGGAATATCCCGATCATCGCTCGTGACAGTCTTGATGAAGCATTGCTGGCAGCACAATCATTGCCGCCGGAAGATGCCAGTCTGTTGACCAAACTTGCCGCATCCTCTTTTGAGAATGCTTATGTCGCAGTGATCGTAGCCACGGCTCTACTGCTAATCTTCGCGACCATTGCAACTTACATTGTGCAACGCCGCAAAACTGAAACGCTCTAATAATCAAACTCGTGTCACCGCCAATGCTGCGGTGACACGACCGCCCGAAGTCTTTTCTACCCTTAGAAAAGCTTCCGGTCCTGCTGCGGCCAGCGCGGCAGATTCCGCGACACCATGACAACCGATTGTTGCGAAAACCGCCTCCGACGGGCTCTTGATGCGAAATGTTTCTTGCTCAAGCCGTTCCGCAGCAAAGAAGCGCAAGCTGCATCCATAATGCTCAGCGAGAGCCAACCAGACCGGTTCACTTTGTTTTGTGTCCAGTGTTGCGATCATGTCGGGCTTTGTAGCCCCCGCACCCGCGAGAACGCTGTCCGCCAATGAAACAAGCTCCTCAAGGCTCACGCCTGAGGAGCTGCCCATTCCCAAAACAATGCGCGTTGCGTCAGAGACCACAGGGCGATGCTTGCTGTGCCTGACGCAAATCGTCAGCCGTTACGCCGAGCACATCGGCGATACGCTTGATCATCGCGGTTTCAGACTGATCAATATGGTTGTCCGCGCAGGCAACTCTCATCAAATCGCGCAACAACGAAGCACGGCGCTCAGGTGCCATTTCAGCCAACATGCTGGCTGCCTGCTTCGTCGTCGTTTCATATCCGAAATCCTTCAGATACTCAGTCACTTCCGGCAATTCCTCTGCCGAAATCCCGAAGCTCTCTGATGCAATCGCTTTGAAAACCGCAATTTCAGCCGGATGACGGTCGCCGTCTGCGAAAACCACATGAAGCAGGAGAAGCAATTCCGAAGCAAGAGCCGGATCTTCGGCGACACGCTGCACAGCGCTTTTTTTGCTGAGAAACGCAGAGATGCGTTCGAAAATGCTTTCACTCATGGGCTACCTTCTCCTGTATTGTGTTAGCAACTCTTTCTAATGATGCCCGATCCAGTAAACAACGCAAGCGCCACAATGCAACAGCCAAGGATTTTCGGAAGCGCCTGGAGCACAACCCGAAAAGCCAGAAATGCTCTAAGTCGCACCCAGGCTGGCGTAACGGGACTGTCTGCTCTATGTTGCGCCATCTCATCCCGGAATCTCCCTCCATGCTTGAATTCTTCGACACCTTAACGCTCCTTCTGACTATGGCCGCTTTCATTGCCGGGATCATTGATTCCATCGCGGGTGGCGGCGGAATGATTACAATCCCCGCTCTGCTTCTTGCGGGCATTCCCCCAGTGGAGGCGCTCGGTACAAACAAGCTGCAAGGGCTTTTCGGTTCTTCCTCCGCAACAATCGCCTATGCTCGCAAAGGCCATGTGAATATCAAAGAACAATGGCCGGAAGCGCTCGCTTCGCTCATCGGTTCTGTATTTGGCGCGTTGCTGGCGACTGTGCTCCCGGTCGATATTATGCGCGCAGCACTGCCAATGCTTCTCATTGCAATTGCCGTCTATTTTGCCGTGAAGCCAAGCCTTGGCGATGTTGACCGCACCCGCCGCATCGGTCCATTTCTGTTTGGCGTTACAATCGTCCCGCTGATCGGCTTTTATGACGGCCTGTTCGGTCCCGGCACCGGCTCATTCTTCATGCTGGCTTTTGTCGCGCTGGCAGGTTTCGGCGTCCTGAAAGCTACCGCGCATACCAAGCTTCTCAACTGCGCGTCCAATGTCGGCGGTTTCGCCACTTTTGCGCTTGTTGGCGTCATCAACTGGAAAATCGGCATCTGCATGGGCATCGCGCAGTTCATAGGCGCGCAGATCGGCGCAAGCCTTGCCATGAAGATCGGTTCCCGCATCATCAAGCCGTTGCTGATCATCGTTAGTCTGGCATTGGCAGTCCGCCTACTGATGGACGGAACCAATCCGCTGCGCCAGTGGATTGGCTTTTAAACTCGCAACGCCACCAGCACCACGCCACAGCCAATCAGCACAATGCCAAACCAGTTGATGGCAGACATGCGCTCGCCGAGAAATGCTGCACCAAACAAGGCCACCAGCACCACCGAAAGCTTGTCGACGGGGGCAACACGCGCCGCATCGCCAATCTGCAACGCGCGAAAATAAGCCAGCCACGACGCGCCGGTGGCTAAGCCCGACAACACAAGAAACAGCCATGACCTTGCGGAAATATCGCCCGGCCTTTGCCACTGCCCGGTGATGGTCAGGAACAGGCACAATGCACCGATAATGACCAGCGTACGGACCAGTGTGGCAAAGTCCGAATTGATGCCCTGAATACCTATTTTCGCGAAAATCGCGGTCAGGGCGGCGAAGACCGCCGACATCAATGCCCAGAATTGCCAGCTCGCCATCATGATCAGAACTCGATACCCTTTTGTGCTCTCACGCCCGAACGGAAAGGATGTTTGATCATTTCCATCTCGGTGACAAGGTCTGCGGCTTCGATAAGTTCATCCTTGGCATTGCGGCCGGTAATGATGACATGCTTCATTTCCGGCTTGGCGTTCAGCACTTCGATCACTTCCTCGACGGGCAGATAATCATAGCGCAGCACAATATTAAGCTCGTCGCACAGCACCATGTCATAGCTCTCGTCCATGATCATCGCCTTGGCCTGCTCCCAGGCACCGCGCGCCATTTCAATGTCGCGGGCACGGTCCTGCGTTTCCCAGGTGAAGCCTTCGCCAAGTGCAGAAATCGTCACCTGTTCGGGAAATTTCTCCAGCACCCAACGCTCGCCAGTATCCCATGAACCTTTGACGAACTGAACAATGCCAATCTTCATACCATGACCGAGCGCCCGGAAAACCATGCCGAAACCCGCGGTCGACTTGCCCTTGCCCTTACCGGTATTGACAATCACAAGCCCTTTTTCCTCGGTCTTGGTGGCTTGTATCTTGTCGCGTGCGACCTTCTTCTTGCGCATTTTATCCGCGTGGCGGGCATTCAGTTCCTCTTCCGTCATCGAAAGAAGTTTCGCAGATTTCTCAGCCATTTAATGCCTCCTTGTTAACGCGTGATCTTATCCGAAAAGTCTGCAACTTTTCGGGATCAAGCGCCCGGAATCAGTTTCATAAGATTTTCCAGCTCAAAACGTGCTGAATTGGAACGCGGCACCCAGAAGCCGCGCTCGATGGCCTCATAGAGCTTTGATGCGGTTTCGCTCAGTGCAGCGGGGTTTTTATCAAGCATGAAATCATGCACCACCTTATCAGCGATATAAGCCTGATAGACCATTTCGAAATGATGATTGCCGACTTTGCCGGTCGTGGCCGCAAAGGCAAAGAGATAATCAACAGTGGCCGCAATTTCAGCCGCACCCTTATAGCCGTGGCGCATAACGCCAGCGATCCACTTAGGATTAGCAGCACGTCCACGCACCACACGTGAGAGCTCTTCTTCCAGCGTGCGGATCATCGGCTTTTCAGGTCGAGAATGGTCATTATGATAAACCTCCGGCATCGCGCCGGTCAGCTTCTCGACGGTTGCGGCCATGCCGCCTTCAAACTGGTAATAGTCGTCGCTATCGAGCAGATCATGCTCCCGATTATCCTGATTCTGCACCACGGCCTGCACGGAACGAAGCCGCTCTTCGAGAAGTCCGCGCTCGGCCTGCCCTTCCTCGCCAGCGCCATAGGCATAGCCGCCCCAGACAAGCCATGCTTCGGCGAGATCATTACGACCGGTCCAGCCTTTTTCATCGATAAGAGCTTGCAAACCTGCGCCATAGGCACCGGGTTTTGAACCGAATACGCGATAACCGGCACGGCGTTCGGCGGTCTTTTCATCGGCACCCGTTGCTATGAGCCGCGCCTGCTCAGCTTTGATGCGTGCGGCAATCGGATTGTCTTCCACCTCTTCGTCAAGCGCACCAACAGCACGCACAGCCTTGTCGAATAGTGCAATCTGTTCCGGGAAGGCGTCACGGAAAAAGCCGGAGATGCGCAAAGTCACATCAACGCGTGGGCGACCAAGCTTAGCGATTGGCACGATCTCATAGCCCGTGACCCGACGTGAGGCCATATCCCAGACCGGCTTCACGCCGATGAGCGCCAAGGCCTGCGCAATATCGTCGCCGCCAGTGCGCATGTTGGATGTACCCCATGCAGTCAAACCGAACGAGGTTGGCCATTCGCCATGATCCTGCGTGTAACGCGTAATCAGCAGTTCAGCTGATTTACAACCCAGCTCCCACGCCGCCGGCGTCGGCACAGCACGGCTATCTGTCGAGAAGAAATTTCGTCCAGTCGGCAGAACATCGGGTCGTCCACGCGTCGGTGCACCCGACGGCCCCGGCGGGACGAAGCGCCCCGAAATGGCCGATAGAAAGCCTGCAATCTCCGAAGGTCCGCACGATATCACCATGGGTCGCAAATACTCATTGATGGATTGCAGCACAGCAGTCGTCTGTAACCAATCATCAGGGCAATTCACCTTGCCCTCAACGAGTTGCGCTGCCAGCAGTTCGATACGCTCAACCGTATCACCAGCAATGCGCCAGCTTGCCGGGCTTGCAGCATCAAGCAATTGAGGTTTCGGCCCGGTCCACAGATCGGCCATTGCGCAATCGAGCGGATCGAAATCTTCACCAAGCCCCGCATCTCTCGCAATTGCCCGTTGCAAGCTCTGATCGCCGGGCAGACCACCCAGCGAAACAGGAATGCCGCGCGGCACCCGTGCAAGTGCGACCAGCAGATCGGCGAGCAATCGCCCCTCGGGCGCCAGTCCAAAAATATGCAGGCCATCACGGATCTGCATTTCCTTGAGATCGCAGAGATATGCATCGAGCTTTTGCAGCGCCATGTCTTCATCGTCATGGGCATGGATGCCCGCATCACGATCAAGACCGACATCGCGCACCAGATCGAGTATCTGACCTTTGAGCCGCAACAGGCGGCGCGGATCAACACCCGACGCCTCGTAATATTCATCGACCAGCGCTTCGAGATCTTTGAGGGGTCCGTAGCTTTCCGCACGTGTCAGCGGCGGCGTCAGATGATCAATGATCACAGCACCCGCACGGCGTTTGGCCTGCGTACCCTCACCCGGATCGTTGACGATGAAAGGATAGACATGTGGCGTCGGCCCAAAGACCGCTTCTGGATAACAGTTTTCCGACAAAGCCAGCGCCTTGCCCGGCAGCCATTCCAGATTGCCATGCTTGCCCATGTGCACAATGGCACCGACCTCTGCCACATCACGCAAGTAGGCGTAGAAGGCAATATAGCCGTGCGGCGGCACCAGATCAGGTGAGTGATAGGTTTCTTTCGGATCGATATTGTACCCGCGCGCAGGCTGGATACCGACATACGTTTCACCAAGGCGCATGAGCGGCAATGCGAAGGCATCAAGCTCATGTGTAAAATATGGATCGTTCTCCGGCACGCCCCAGCGTGCGGTCACTTCATCTTGAATCACATTGGGAAGCGTTTCAAAGAAGCGCTTGTATTGATTCAGGGAAATGGTTTCGCGGATTTCGCGTCCATCGCGTGCGGCATTGGTTGGCCCAGCCATGAGCTGGCGCATCAGGGCATCGCTATCGGCTGGAATATCACCGACTACATAGCCCTCACCTTTCATAGCACGCAGCACTTCGACAGTTCCAGCAGGCGTATCAAGCCCGACACCATTGCCAAGCCGCCCGTCGCGATTTGGATAATTGGCAAGGATAAGCGCAATACGGCGCTCTTGCGGCTCCTTGCGCCTCAGCCGGACCCAGCGCGCGGCAAGCTCCGCCACGAATGCCACGCGGCCCTCATCCGGCTCGTGCGTGACGATATTCGCTTCGACCGATGCATCGAATTGTTTGGCCGATTTGAAGGACACCGCACGAGAAAGCACACGCCCGTCGACTTCCGGAAGTGCCACATTCATCGCCAGATCACGTGCGAGCAGACCCTGCTGCGATGTTTCCCATACAGCCTTTGGCGTGCCTGAGAAAATCACCTGCAGAACCATGTTGCCACGTTTATCAAGTACAGTTGGCTTGCGTTCTGCTCCTGGTGATGAAATGGCAAAACCGGTAGCATTCAGCACGATATCCGGTGTGCAATCTTCAAACACACCGTCGACCACGGCAGCTGAAAGCCGGTCTTTGAGACTTGAAACGAAAATCGGCAGCGGGTTGAGACCTTGCGCCTTCAAGCCATCAATCAACGCTTCCACTGGCTGCGTCTGACCACTTTGCACCAACGCACGATAAAAGACGATTGCAGCAACGGGGCCGTCAGCATCCGGCCAATGATTTTTGATGCTATCAAGCGACGACATCGTATCACCCGGCCACCACAAACCGGCCTTCAACAAGGGCGCTGCTTCTTCCGGCTTTTCCAAGCCAGAAATCATTGCAGCGCAATAGCTGAGGAAAGCACTCGTATTCGCCGCTCCGCCTTCGATCAGATAATGCCAAAGCGCCTCGCGCTCGCTGACAGGCACATTGGAAAATCTGTCCAGACCATGATCCGGTTTGTCGTCGCCCGGCAGCACGGCAATCTTTGCCCCATGCGCAAGCGCAGAAGCATGCAGTGCCTCAAGCCCATAAGGCCAGTAGGTTTCACCACCAATGATACGCACCACGATCAGCTTCGCGTGACGCGCCGTGCGCTCCACATAGGTATCCACTGACATCGGATGGGTAAGGCTTAGAAAATTGGCGAGTCTTAGACTTGGCCTCAGACTTGGCCCGCCCTGCCCAAGCTTATGCGCTTGAGCAAGACTAGCCAGCTCCGTATCGGCAGCGGAAAGGAATAATATATCGCCTGGCGTCTGGCCGAGGTCGACGGCCTCATTGCCGTCGCTGATCGTTCCTTTCTGGGCAAGCAATAAGTGCATTACGAAACAGCGTCTTTCACGGCTTTGGTGACTGCCTGCTCATCGAGCTCATGCAGACCAATGACGACAAGACGCGTATTGCGCACTTCATCTTTGCCCCATGGGCGGTCGAAATAATGCTCAATACGCGGACCAACGGCCTGCACAACCAGACGCATCGGCTTACCCGGCACGTCGACAAAGCCCTTGAGACGCAGAACATCATGTTCCGCAATCACGGCCTTAAGCTTCTCGGTAAATGCCTTCGGATCGGCAACAGAGCCTGCTTCAACGACAAAGCTTTCAAACTCGTCGTGATCATGCTCATGGCCATCAGCATGATGGATTTCATGATGCGACTTGCGGTTGGCAATATCGTCTTCCGTACCCACGCCAAGACCGAGCAGCACATCGGCACCAAGCTTGCCGAAACTTGCAGGCACCATATTGACGCGGCGTGTTGAGCGTTCAGCCACATCGGCCTTCACGCTATCGAGTTTCGATGGATCAACGAGATCGGCCTTATTCAGAACGATAAGGTCGGCCGCATGAATCTGATCCTCAAAAAGTTCCTCTAAAGGGCTTTCATGATCAAGAGATTCATCCGCTGCACGCTGTGCATCGACCTTGTCGTGATCGTCAGCAAAGCGACCTTCGGCAACGGCGGCTGCATCAATCACAGTCACCACACCGTCAACCGTAACCTGCGTCTTGATTTCAGGCCAGTTGAAGGCTGCGACCAGCGGCTGTGGCAGCGCCAGACCCGACGTTTCAATCACGATATGATCAGGACGATCCGCACGGTCGAGAAGTTTGGTCATGGTCGGAATGAAATCATCGGCAACAGTGCAGCAAATGCAACCATTGTTGAGTTCGATCACGTCTTCCTCACGGCAGCTTTCGATACCACAACCTTTCAGAATTCCGCCATCGACGCCCAAATCGCCGAACTCATTGATGATGAGCGCAATACGCTTGCCATTGGCGTTTTCCAGCAGATTGCGGATCATTGTCGTCTTGCCGGAACCTAAGAAGCCGGTGATCACAGTTGCCGGAATTTTTTGTCCCTGCATAAAATTAACCCTTCATTTTGAGCGACAATCCTGCCGCCATGAAATAAACTTCATCCGCCACTGATGCCACAGCCTGATGCAAAAAACCTGCATGATCGCGGAACTCCCGCGCCATCTGATTTTCCGGCACAATGCCTAGGCCGACTTCGTTGGAAACGAAAACAATCGGACCTGAAAGCTGACGCAGTGCCGCTATCAGTGTCTCGGTTTCAGCAGCGATATTTTGCTCTGCCATCATCAGATTGGTGATCCAGAGCGTTAGGCAATCGACCAGTACAAAGCGGTCATGCCCCGCGTGTTTTTGAAGCGCTCCTACGAGGTCGAGCGGTTCTTCCACCGTCTGCCATTCACCCCCACGACGGTCGCGGTGAATGGAGATACGACTTTCCATTTCTTTGTCGAATGCGCGTCCTGTTGCGAGATAGACGGGCTGAAGTCCTGAGCCTTCAACCAGCCTCTCTGCATAAGACGACTTCCCGGAACGGGCTCCGCCAAGAACGAATGTGATTTTTCCTGACGAAGCCATTCCTATCAGCCTTCCACTTCCGACTTTGCGTAAGTCTGGATGAACCAGCCAAGTGCCAAACCGATCACAGCCCACATGAAGAGGTTCGTCGCCAGAGATGCGACTGCATATTGCGAGGCCAGCAGCGATGGGATTGGCGAGGAAATATCCTCTGGATGCGGCGCACCGTAAAGATGAGGTGCAATGATCAACACCAGACCAAGGATCTTGGAAACCACTTCGCCACGCAGAATCAGCAGATAAATACCAACACCGCTCAAGACTACCGTGGAAAGCCACCAGAGCTGACGCTCAGCCAAATCTGCAGCAGGCATAGCCGGCAATTCCGGCGAAAGTCCCAAAGCTGGCAGGAAAGCGATCGCAAAAAAACCGGCCATACCCCAGAAAATACCGTTCTTCGGTGTAATACGATGACCGAGAAGCAGGGCAACACCACCCAGAAGCAGAGCAAAACCTGCACCGGCCACAAGATTGGCAAGCAATGTGTTGCCAAGACGACCAAACGGCAGTTCTGCTCCAGTTTCTTCACCTTCACTAGCAGCAGTTGCAGCAGCGGCATGATCATGTGGCGCGGCAGCTTCTGCTTCACCATGGCTGTGGCCGCCACCAGCGTCTTCATAGGTTTCCGCCTGAATGATGAGCGGAACAGTTTTCAAATACATGGCAGGCGTCACGAGAAGCCCAGCCAGAAGGCCAGCAGCCAGCGTGGCCAGAAGATAACGGATTAACATTTTTGTCCCTCAACAAAAAACTCGCGCCGATGGCCATTCACCATCGGGCGCTGCAAAGCACCAAATCCTAAAACAGACGCTTTAACTGCTCAGTGACAAGGAAAACCGTAAGAGTGACGCGTGTCATGCGCCGAATCATGCAGCGTATCCGAATGCGCGAGACCGACGCCGTAGATCAGGAAAGCGCCGAGCATGAGCGAAACCACCGCAGTACCAAGACGGGCAGCAAGTGGCAGAGGGAGTGTAGTTGAAAGTGAATTTTCTTTATGCGCAGCCATGACAACCTCCGTGCAGGCAGCAGGGAAAACCTCCCATCAGGTGCGGGCATAATGCCCTTCACGCAACAGGCAGGTCTCCTGGCTCACGGGTCGCAGGGTCTGAAGCTGCCTTCCCAGAAACGCTGATGGTTTCCAGTGGCTGCCGGTTAACCGGCTTGCCTCATCCCTCTCCGCTCTACAGTCGCGGGGTCGGCTGCGATAAAGACGCCCGAATTGGGTCCGTCCGTCGCATTCCCTTTTGGTATCGCCGGGATTCGTCCCGGCAAAACCTGTTGCATAAATCGACACTAGGCCTTCGCCGATGCGCCGTCAATCGAGTGCGAATAAACCATCAATATCCAAACAG
This sequence comes from Brucella grignonensis, assembly GCF_002252505.1. GTDB lineage: Bacteria > Pseudomonadota > Alphaproteobacteria > Rhizobiales > Rhizobiaceae > Brucella > Brucella grignonensis. The sequence goes on from NZ_NNRL01000157.1 coordinate 62,967, forward strand.
CTTTCCAGAGCTTCAGCCAGCTCATCAAGTGCCGCTTCGATGCCAGCACGATAGTTCCCGCCTGAACTGCTTACGCCGAGTGCTGCGAGAAAATGCTGCCGGAAATCATCTGCTCCAAAAACACCATGCAGATATGTTCCCATGATCCGGCCATTCGCTGACATGGCTCCGTCATCGTGGTCGCCAATGCGGGCAAACGGGCGAATAACATCTGCCCCCCCAGTGCGACCGATGTGAATTTCATAACCTTCAAGAGCTGTATCAAAGAGCACCGAGCGGGCCGCGACATTGCGCACGACCTTTTCCGACTCCATTACAGTCTCAACGTCGAGCAATCCAAGTCCTTCAATCTCGTGAACCTGCCCTTCGATGCCGTCAGGATCACTGATGCGGCTTCCGAGCATCTGAAACCCGCCGCAAATGCCAAGCACATGCCCGCCGCGCCGCACATGGGTCTGTAAATCTCGCTCCCAACCGTTTTCACGGAAGGCAATCAGATCGGCTATCGTGGATTTGGTTCCCGGCAGAACGACAAGGCCTGCATCATGCGGCAATGGCTGCCCAGGCGGAACCATAACGACTTCGACTTGGCGCTCTGCTTTCAACGGATCAAGATCGTCGAAATTGGCAATACGCGGCAGCATTGGTACTGCCACTTTTAAAGCCTTGGCGTCACCGCGCGTTGCTCGCTCCAGCACGACCGAATCTTCTGCAGGCAAACGTGAAACTGCTTTCAGCCATGGCACGACGCCAAAAGACCGCCAGCCGGTAAAGCGTGTAATCGCTTTCAGACCATCATCAAACAGCGAAATATCGCCGCGAAATTTGTTGATGAGAAAACCACGAACCATCGCGCGGTCTTCATCCGACAAAATTGTGTGCGTACCGACCAGCGAGGCAATCACCCCACCCCGGTCAATGTCACCCACCAGCACCACCGGCACGTTGGCTTGCGTGGCAAAGCCCATATTGGCGATGTCACCAGCGCGCAAATTGATCTCGGCAGGCGATCCGGCACCTTCGACCAGCACAAGATCAGCACCCTCACTGACAATATCAAAGGATTCCATCACCGCCGCCATCAGTTGCGGTTTTAACTGCTGATAGTAGCGTCCGCGTGCCTCTCCCCGCACATGCCCCTGGACAATCACCTGACTGCCCATATCGGTCTGTGGCTTCAAAAGAACTGGATTCATATGAAAAGATGACGGCACACCGCAGGCCAATGCTTGCAACCACTGCGCGCGACCAATTTCGCCACCATCGTCACTGACGGCTGCATTGTTGGACATATTTTGCGGTTTAAATGGCCGGACTTTCAGTCCGCGATTGCGTGCAACCCGGCAAAGACCTGCAACAAGCACGCTTTTGCCGACATCCGAACCCGTTCCCTGAAACATGATCGCGCGTGTCATGTCCCGTGCCTATCCCAAGTTTCTACGACTGGCAATCGCTGCTCCTTTACGCAAGCTTATATGCAAAAATGCGCATCCGATTATTACAAAAGTGAGCAACATTATTCCAATGGAGCGTTGGCAGCCACGCGCCATTGTGATCTAGTCAATCTAGGAGGCGCGGTGCTCATAGGGAGGAAACCATGGATACGGCGGACCAGAATCAATTCGAACTCAACGAGGACCAACTCGCTATTCAAGAGATGGCGCGTGGTTTTGCTACCGATTTTGTAGCGCCCCATGCGCTGCAATGGGATCGCGACAAGCATTTCCCAATTGACGTCATAAAGGAAACCGGCCCGCTCGGCATGGGCGGCATTTATGTTCGCGAGGACGTGGGCGGCTCAGCACTTAAACGCTCGGACGCGGTCCTTATTTTTGAAGCGCTGGCCGAAGCTTGTCCGGCTTTTTCGGCGTTTATTTCCATTCACAATATGGCGGCATGGATGATCGACACATTTGGCGATGAAAACCAGCGCCAGATGTTCCTGCCCAAACTAACATCTATGGAAACGCTCGCAAGCTACTGCCTCACCGAGCCCGGTTCCGGCTCCGATGCAGCAGCCCTTCGCACACGCGCTGAGCGTGATGGCAACCACTATGTCATCAACGGAACCAAACAGTTCATTTCGGGCGCGGGTGCGACTGATCTTTACGTTACCATGGTACGTACCGGCGAGGACGGTCCCAAGGGAATTTCCACTCTCGTTGTGCCGAAAGATGCACCCGGGCTGTCTTTTGGAGCCAATGAACACAAGATGGGCTGGAATATGCAGCCCACACGCACAGTCATTTTCGACAATTGCCGCGTTCCAGTCGCCAATCGTTTGGGCGATGAAGGTACTGGCTTCAAGATTGCAATGGCCGGACTTGATGGCGGAAGGCTGAACATTGCCGCTTGTTCACTAGGCGGTGCACAATCAGCACTTAACAAAGCTCTGGAATATTCCGGCCAGCGCAAGGCTTTCGGCCAGACGATTGATCGCTTTCAGGCTTTACAGTTCCGCCTCGCCGATATGGAAACCGAGCTTTCGGCGGCACGTCAGCTCCTTTACACCGCCGCAAGCAAACTCGACCGCAAAACCCACGATGCAGGCAAATGGTCCGCCATGGCCAAGCGTTTTGTGACAGATACAGGCTTTGATGTCACCAATGACGCACTGCAGCTTTTGGGCGGCTACGGCTATTTGCACGATTACGGCATCGAAAAGCTTGTCCGCGATCTGCGCGTTCACCAGATCCTTGAAGGCACAAACGAGATTATGCGCGTCATCATCGCACGTCAGCTGATCGGACGCTGATCAATAGAGTTTTAGGGAGTAAATCATGGCCACTATCGCATTTATCGGCCTCGGCAATATGGGCGGGCCAATGGCCGCAAATCTGGTCAAAGCCGGGCATCAGGTCATAGGTTTCGATCTGTTGCCTGCCCATCTTGAGGAAGCAAAAGCCAACGGGCTTCAGATTGCAGCGAGTGCCGCAGAAGCTGTCAGTGATGCGGATGCGGTCATCACCATGCTGCCCGCAGGCAAACATGTTCTTTCGGTTTATGAAGACATCGCGCCCAAAGCCGGAAAAGATTCAGTTTTCATCGATTGCTCGACAATCGATGTTGATTCGGCGCGCAAGGCTCACGAAAGCGCGGCCAAACACGGTCACCTTTCGATTGATGCACCCGTATCTGGCGGAACAGGCGGCGCCGCAGCAGGCACGCTCACCTTCATGGCGGGCGGCAGCGATGCTGCATTTGGCAAAGCAGAGTCAATTCTCAAGCCTATGGCCGGAAAAATCGTCCATTGCGGTGGCGACGGCGCGGGACAGGCCGCGAAAATCTGTAATAATATGATTCTCGGCATCTCCATGATTGGCGTCAGTGAAGCATTTGTCCTGGCAGAAAAGCTAGGCCTTTCCCACCAAGCATTGTTCGATGTGGCCTCGACGTCATCCGGCCAATGTTGGTCGCTGACGACCTATTGCCCAGTGCCGGGCCCTGTACCGACTTCGCCCGCCAATCGTGACTATAAGCCCGGATTCGCAGCGGCTCTGATGTTGAAAGACCTGAAGCTTTCGCAGGAAGCCGCCAAAATTTCTGGCGCGGTAACACCATTGGGAGCACATGCGGAAGAACTTTACAGCCGCTTCGACAGTGACGGTCACGGTGGAGAAGATTTTTCGGGTATCATTAACTTTCTGCGCACAGCCAAAGCGGCGGATTAGGGTCTGGGTAAAAAATACGATGCCGTTATGCCGGAGGTAGATGCGCAAAAATTCAGAGCTGCTCCGACGTTTCAACTGTAACTGAAACCGCGGTAAGGAGTTTTTCTCCAGAAAAGTGAAAAAACTTGCTTTGTTTAGATTTGCTTAAGTATCTGATAACCGTCCGGTAACGATGTTGCGCTAAAAGGGAGCAAGAGACGGGTCAAACCTTCTCGATGCTCCGGATCTGGTACTGCGTACCGGAGCTTCAGTCTCTCCCGCCTGTGTATTGTTTGGCGGGAACGCCATGCGTTTTTGGCAAGACCGTGCACCTGACGAGGCAGCGCGGTTTTTGCCGTAATTGTACACGTCGTAACTTATCCGTGATTTTTTGCATAAGAATTAGCCGCCGCGATTGAATTAAGGCCATAATCCTGTGAAAGCTAGCCGCTGCTTGCTAACCAAACAAAGCTAATTCTTTCTGGGGCCAATAGATTTTGAATACAACAAAACCAATAATAGCGTCTTCAGCCGAAAAAAATACCTTCGGTCTGCCGGTCGCAGTGCTTTTTGTCCTTTGTTATTTTACCTTTCAGGCAGTTTTTGTCACGCTTGTATCAAATGGTGCTGGACTTGATGATGCCGAGCAGCTCGCCAATATTGGCTATCTTGATTGGGGATATGGTGGCTCGCAACCACCACTCTATACATGGATAACAAATATCGCTGCCTCGGTGCTAGGCACCTCCATGCTGACGCTGCAAATCGTCAAATTCGGCATGCTTGCAAGCTTATTCCTAAGTGTGTTCGGCGCAATGCGTTTGCTCGGTTTCTCGCGCATTGTCGCATCCGCATCGATGCTGGGGCTGTTTCTCGTGCCGCAGATCGGCTGGGAATCACAGCGGGCGCTGACGCATTCCATCGCAGGCACGGCAGGATGCGGTTGGGCTTTCCTGGCTTTCGCATGGCACATGCGTTCCCGTCATACGGGGTCCGCAGCCGTGCTTGGAATCACCATGACGGCGGCCATTCTGGGTAAATTCAACGCATCGATCTTCGTTATCATGCTGATCGCCACCGGCCTGTCTGTTCCAGAATATAGAAAAATCCTGCTTTCCAAGCTCTCGCTCGTTACGATTCTTACCTTCGGCGCTTCATTTGCACCGACTGGTTCGTGGATGTTGGCGCATAAATCAAGTGTCATCGCTCGATCTGCGAAGCTGCAAATCGGCGCTTCCGGTAATCTTTTTGCGGATCGTTTGAACGGCGTTGGAAGCTTCATTGAAGCGGCATTTCTGTTTTCGATCGTTGTACTTGCGATTGCTGGAATTATTGCACTCATACATTCCAAAGAACGTACATCACCGCCGAAGCCATTCACATCTGGTGAAATATTCATGCGCCGCTTGCTCATTATCGGCATGCTGGTTGTTTTCACAGGTGTGGTTTTGGCTGGCGTCAACAATATTAAGGATCGCTGGCTGCAGCCGGTGCTGTTCTTGTTACCTGCAGCGACCGCTGCCTGGTTTTCGCACTATCGCGCTGGCGGCAATGCTCTACGAGATTTCGCGAGGGTCAGCATTGTTGCAGCGCTGATCGTACCGCCCGTTCTTGGCTATTATCTGACATATGGTTCGAGCACACCACCTTATGGGCAACTGGATTATCAGCGGCTTTATGATGAAGTGAAGCAGCACGGTGCGTTTAAGACTATCCTCACAGACAATGCTCAAATCCCGGGAAATTTCCGCTTATTTGATTCATCGCTTCAGGTCATTCATCCCGAAACGCCTTATGGTGCGGCCAATGCTGCCAGACCCACTTTGGTCATGTGGTTTGGAGAAGCAACGCCCAATGAGCGTATAACTGCGCTTATCAATGAGGCGCAAATCAAGGTTCCTGAAACAGGAGTCACCACGACATCAATCGCGTACAAAACGCGTCCAGATATGAGTATGAAAGTAAGTTATTTCCTGCAGAATTAAAGCGCTTCCGGCAAAAGCGTGAGTGGTTCTGCATGGGACGATGCGTAAAAACAAATAATTAAATTGGCTTCAACATTTCAATCAAAATTGGAACCGCTCAAAAAATGGTCCAGGTAACACGCCTGGACCATTTTAGTTTATTCAACTGTTTCCTGTACAGCGTGCGCAGTGCTTTTTACGTCACGTCCGACGCCACGCACTGTATTCGCGCAAGACGCCAGCGTGAAAGCACACAGAACAATGGCAACGGGGACAATGCGGGATAACTTCATAACAGTCTCTCCATTGAGATGCGCAACTCAACCAATTTATGCCTCCCAAACTACCAGATGCGCGCGGCCGGGTATTCTGGCGGTGAAGCCGTTAGTCGGCTGTCACATATAAAATCTAGCGCAGCATTATTTGCTGGCAAGAGAAGGATTTAGTTATCCGATCAAGTTTCGTTTCTTGGCTTAAAGCGTGTTTTTCCAAAACCGCTTCACACTTTTCGGAACGCGTTCTAACCTGCTCTAAAAGTATCGAAACGACCGCTACGTCGATAGGCTTCGAAAACAGTGCGTAAATGTTCAGCGACGACCTGAATATGTTGCCGCGCATCAGGCCTGATAATCATCCCAAGCTGATAACGCCCAAGTTTTGGGAGATCATGTTCCGCGCCAAGCGCAACGATCCCTTCGCCAAGCAACGTTTTGCCGAAAGGCGCGATGGCAAGATCAGCCATGATCGCAGCGCGCTGGCCTGTTGAATGAGAGCTCATATAAGCGATGCGGTAAGGACGTCCTGATTTCTCAAGAGCCTCAAGCGCATTTCCTCGCCAGGCGCACCCCTCTTCCCATATCGAAAGTGGCAGCGGATCACGGCGATAGGCTGTACCGCATTTGGCTCCCGCCCATACCAGCTCTTCATCGAGCAATATTTCAACATCGCCCTTACTCGGGACCGTATGCGAGAGATTTATGAGTGTCACATCCAGACGACGCTCGTCCAACCGTTTACGTAAATTGCTGCTCTGATCGATCACCACATCAACAGTTACACCCGGATGGGTTTCAGCAAAGCGCTTCAAAACGAGCGGCAAAACGCATTCGCCGATGTCATCCGGTGAACCGAGCCGAACTACGCCCGTAACAGTTGGAGCCACAAATTTGGCTACCGCTTCACGATTAAGAGCAAGCAAACGCCGAGCATAGCCAAGCAACACCTCACCATCGCTGGTCAGCGTCACGGACCGAGCATCGCGCTCAAAAACGGCGACACCGAGCTGCTCCTCAAGTTTCTTGATTTGCATCGAAACGGCTGAAGGCGTGCGAAATACCACGTTTGCCGCCGCCGAAAAGCTACCCGTGTCTGCAATGGCTGCAAATGTACGCAGCACATCAATATCGAGCATTGGCAGGGGATGTTGAACCGGCGCTGTCATAGTGGACTCCGCATTTTATTAGTTCAATTTTTCTGATGTTATACCTTTCTATATTTCATTTGATTGAACGTCAAGATGGCCGCAAGCTGTCAACATCGAGATCAGAACATCTCCACCCAACCACTTGGTCTCACTTTTTGTCAGGAGAACGAAAATGAGCATTCAATGTGAAGCACTGCAAAACGAATGCGGTTCGCGCCCATCGATGATCCCGCACTGGTTACAAGGTAAAATTGCATCAGCAGTCTCGTATTATTCTTACTGGGCGTATCAGCGGCGCATCAAGAAAAGCCGTAGAATGCTGGAAGCTTTACCGGAGCATATCTTGCACGATATTGGCTGGCCTTGCGTGGATGATCGCCTTCCAGGCTACCCGAGAAAACCTTCCTGATAGAAATGCGAGAAGGCAATTGAGGGCGGGATATGCCCTGCCCTCAATTTAGCGACATACAGCTACCAATATGCGGCAGGCATTTAGCCGCACTATGCAATCTGAAAGTTCTATGTCTCAATATACCTATCCTGTTTGCGTCATAGCCTACCCCCTATAAATCCGGGCTAAAGCAACAGGATAACCGGTCAAAATGCGACCGGGTGACTGGGCCTGAATGAGGTCCCCATGTCATGACGGAGGCACAAGGCCTGAACTGCGTCGGGAACCGCAGTAAAGGCCTTCGAGAATGGGAACGATCAGGCTATGAATCAAGCTTCATCGATTAAGCGGTCTATTGTTTTTTTTCTGGTCCCTGACTTCTCGATGATCGCATTTGCGACGGCGATCGAGCCGCTGCGCATTGCGAATCGAATGCTAGGTTATGAGGCCTATCGCTGGCGGCTCACCTCCACCGATGGCAAGCCGGTTAAAGCATCAAATGGCGTGGAATGCGCGGTCACCGCGTCGCTGGAAGACGAACGCCGTTTTCTGCAGCGCGAACAGCGCCCATCCATGGTGTTTGTCTGCTCCGGGGTCTATGTCGAAGAATTCCGCAACAAGTCCGTCTTTGCGTGGCTGCGCGAGGAATATAATCGTGGGGTCGCGGTTGGCGGTCTTTGTACCGGCGCCCATATTCTGGCGGCCGCTGGCCTTCTATCTGGCAAACGCTGTGCCATTCACTGGGAAAACCTGCCCGGTTTTTCGGAAGCCTTTCCAAAGGCCGAGGTTTATGCCGATCTCTTTGAGGTCGACAGCAACATCTATACCTGCGCAGGTGGCACGGCATCGCTCGATATGATGCTAAAGCTCATCGGCGACGATTTTGACGATAATCTAGTCAATCGAATTTGCGAACAGGCCCTCACCGACCGGGTTCGCAATCCGCATGATCGTCAACGTCTGCCACTGCGCGCACGTCTCGGCATACAGAACTCGAAGATACTCACCATCATCGAAATGATGGAAGCCAATCTTTCAGAACCGGAAGCACTCATCGACGTAGCCCATAATATTGGCCTGTCACGTCGCCAGGTCGAACGTCTCTTCCGTCAGGAAATGGGCCGTTCGCCCGCGCGCTACTATCTCGAAATACGCCTCGACAGAGCGCGGCATCTGCTGTTGCAATCATCCATGCCGGTGGTTGAAGTGGCCGTCGCATGCGGCTTCGTTTCCGCGTCGCATTTTTCCAAGTGCTATCGTGAACTTTATGGACGTTCGCCACAGCAGGAGCGCGCTGATCGTAAAATGCTCATCGCGGCTTAACCGCCATTCTTGTATCACAAGCCGCATCTTTCCTGATGCGGCTTTTCTTTTAAAATCATACCGATAAGCCCACCCCCTGAATCAAATCATCAGCTTGATGCATGGTCAGACCTTGCGCATACGCACCGACGTGCAGCAACCAATAAGCTTCGGTCGCCTCACGCCGTGATTATGTCGTAGAATGACAATTGTCGGCCCATGCCAATCACTATGATTCCGTCAAATACAAAATGGGATCGCATAAAATGGCAGAGTTTCCTAAGAAAGCGAAAGTGGTCATTATCGGGCTCGGCGGCATCGTTGGCGCGTCGGTCGTCCACCACCTGATTAAGCGTGGCTGGGACGATATTGTCGGCATCGATAAATCCGGTATCCCCACCGATATTGGCTCGACAGCGCACGCATCCGACTTCTGCTACGCCACCAGCCATGACTTCCTGTCGTGCTGGACGACGCTCTATTCCATCGATTTCTATGAAAAGATGGGCCATTACGCCCGTGTTGGTGGCATTGAAGTCGCCCGCGTCGGTGACGATTCCCGCATGGAAGAGTTGAAGCGCAAGGTCGCATCCGGAAAAGCCTTCGGCACCCGCGCCCGCCTGATGAAACCATCCGAGGTCAAAGAGAAGTTCCCCCTTATTGAGGAAAGCCTCGTTCAGGGCGGCTTGTGGGACCCAGATGCAGGTCTTGTCATCCCTCGCTCGCAGACGGTTGCAGGCAAGCTGATCGATCAGGCCGAAGCTGCAGGCAAACTGCAAAGCTTTGCGAATACCCCGGCGCAGTCGCTCATTGTTGAAAATGGCCGCATCAAGGGTGTCGTTACCCATCGGGGCACGATTGAAGCCGATTATGTGGTCATCTGCGCTGGTCTTTGGGGGCGTCTCATCGCCGAAATGGTTGGCGAAGACCTACCTGTCATGCCGATTGACCATCCGCTCACATTTTTTGGCCCGTATAATGAATTTGCCGGAACCGGCAAGGAAATCGGCTGGCCGCTTCTGCGTGATCAGGGTAACTCCGCCTATATGCGTGACACCGGCGATCCGAAGACAGCCGAAGGCGGCCAGATCGAATGGGGTTATTACGAGGAAACTAATCCGCGGCTCTGCCATCCACGCGATTTGCTTGAAAAGCACGAAGCACGCCTGTCGCCATCCCAGCGCGATCTCGACATGGAACAGGTTCTCGAGCCGCTTGAACGCGCCATCGAACTGACGCCGATCCTTGGTGAGCTGGGTTATAATGAAAGTCACTCCTTCAACGGCTTTCTTCAGGTCACGACCGATGGTGGCCCATCCATGGGCGAAAGTCAGAAGGTGCGCGGGCTTTGGTATGCGGTTGCCATCTGGGTCAAGGATGGCCCGGGCATGGGCAAGCTCATCGCCGACTGGATGACGGATGGACGGACAGCAATCGACCACCATGCCATCGACTATTCCCGTTTCTATCCGCATCAGATGACCGAGCAGTTCATTTGGGATCGCTGCACGGAAACGGCGATGAAAGTGTACAATCCGGCGGTTCATCCGCGCGAACCCTTCTCCAAAGGCCGTAATATTCGCCGCTCGCCATTTTACGAACGCGAGAAGGAACTTGGCGGCCATTTCATGGAGCTTGGCGGCTGGGAGCGCGCGCATGGTTATGCCGCCAATGAACATCTACTGGAAAAATATGGCGACCGCGTCCCGGTGCGTGAGAACGAATGGGACAACCGCCATTTCTGGCGCGTGTCCAACGCCGAGCATCTGGCTTTAAGCGACGATTGCGGCATCATCAACCTCTCGCACTTCGCCATGTACGACATTGAAGGACCAGATCATGTCGAGCTTATGGAATGGCTTTGTGCTGCCAAGATCGGCGGCGATGCCAATATCGGAAAAGGCATCTACACCCACTTCCTCGACGATGAAGGCATGGTTCGTGCTGACTTCACTGCAATTCGCATGGCTGATCGCATCCGCATGATCAACGGTGCTGATGCAGGCCCACGCGACTTCCACTACATGCGCCGCGTCGCCGAAGATAAGGGCTTTGACGTCACTATCACCGATGTCACAGAAAAATACGTCACCATTGGCATATGGGGACCAAACGCCCGCGACAATTTGAAGAAGGTCGTCGAAAATCCTGAAGGTCTCGATCTCGAAAACTTTCCTTTTGCAGCCATCAAGCCAATCCGTATCGCTGGCAAGGACGTAACAGCGTTCCGTATTTCCTATGTTGGTGAACAAGGCTGGGAATTGCATATGCGCTACGAGGACGGTCTGGCCATATGGGACGCACTGCGCTCAACTGGTGCTATTGCCGTGGGCGTCGAAACCTATGCGAATACGCGCCGCATGGAAAAGAGCCTGCGGCTTCAGAATGCGGACCTGCTCACCGAGTATAATTTGCTTGAAGCAGACCTCGCACGCCCAAAGGTCAAGGAAGCGGATTTCCGAGGCAAGGCCAAACACCTTGAATACAAGGCTCGCGAACATCAGCCGGCCATGCTCTGCACGCTGGTTATGAGCGAGAACGTTGATTCAAAGGGTGTGGCTCGCTACCCCGTTGGCATTCTGCCGGTTATGGATCCTGAAACCGGCGAAACACTGGTCGATGAACTCGGACGCCGTTCGTTCACTTCGTCCATCGCTTACGGCCCAACGATAGGCAAGAACATCGCACTTGCCTATTTGCCTTGGTCCTACTGTCAGGAAGGCCGCAAGCTCAACGTGGAATATTTCGGCGAGACCTATCCGGTCGAAGTCGTATCAATTGGCTACAAGCCGCTTTACGATCCGGAAAATCTTAAGCCGCGCAGTTGATGACAGGTGACAAAAAGCCGGGGCGAACACCCCGGCTTTTTCAATTTCTTATACCAATATCCGATAAGTGAAATTCAGGGGATATTGGTTAAGCCCGTGTGGCAATTGAACATTTTCAAGGCGTGATGCGCCAGCATCTTGGCGTCTTGGTATTATGATCAGCTTACTGAATGGTTGCCTTGCCGCCGGAAATAGTAATCGTTTCATCGCCCTTCAGCGCCTCACGATCACCGTTCGGGAAGGTTACAAAGCAACCGCCGCTGCAAAAATCAACCGTCTCACCCGGTGCAACCAGCATTTCACGCTTGGAAGCGCCTTCGGTAACGACAATCGTCTGTGCAGAGCTGTCGTTATTAGCAACAGTCGCAGCATAAAGGCTCGGTATAGAGAACGAAATAGCGAGTATCGCACCAATCGCAACCTTGCCAGCATAATTGACCTGAGTTCTGTTCATATCGTCTCAGCGTTTCCACTGCTCCCGCTACAAGCCTGATATTCGGCCCTATTTGCCCCGAGACAGTGTACCTGCCCCTCTTCATGATCATTTATAAAGCTTCAAAACTGAACTGCAACTGAACGACATGTTCATAAATTACGCCCGTTTATTCAGACCTTGTCATCGTGTTCTGGCTTTTCAGCCTTTTCAGGCTCTGCTGGCTTTTCCTTACGTGCTTTTGCAGCTCGCCGGACGTCCTTACTAACCAGCTCGGACAGCTTCTCGATTTCAGAAACACCAAGCACGAGATCAGGGGCCGTGGACGCGAGCTGAATACCTTCTGCGTGAAAACGCTCGACAATCTGGAACCGCAATTCGTTTTTGATACCACCGGTCGATGTAATATCTGCGACATGCGCATAGACATCGAAAATCATCAGCGTGTCATTCATGCTTTGAAACGATACAAACGGCTCCGGATTCTTCAGGATCGACGGATGGCCGCGGATGATTTCAAGCAGCAATGAGTGAACGCGACGCGGCTCATCCGTATAGGCTGCCTGCACATTGATATCGATACGACCAAGCTTGTTGCGAAGCGTCCAGTTACCAACATTACCATTGATAAGCGTGGAATTGGGAACCACGATCGACTGCTTCTGGAACGTTTCGACCTCTGTCGCGCGAACACTGATCTTCTTGACGATACCACTGACAGTTCCTGCCTCAACCCAGTCACCAACCTTGAATGGCCGCTCAGCCAACAGGATCAGACCGGAAACAAAATTCTGGACGATATTCTGAAGACCAAAACCGATACCAAGTGACAGACCACCGGCAATCAGCGCCAAGCTGGAAAGATTGAAGCCAGCCGCAGACACCGCGACAAGTGCTGCAAGGACCAAACCGACATAGCCAATCACTGTGCGGATCGAATTGCGCACGCCCGAGTCAACGCGGCCGCGCGCCATGACGCTATTGTCGAGCCAGTTCTGGAACCAGCGTGTCATCAGATAAACAAGAACGAAAAGTGCGATACCAGTCAGGATTCCCATCAGCGAAATGGAAATATTTCCGATCTGAAAGCCTGTCATCAAATTGTAGAAGGTGCTTTTCAGCTCCGACCACTGGAATCCAAACTGCATAAGCACTAGCGGTATGCCAACCAGCGCCACGACAAAATTGATCAGAATGCCAACTGCAAGCCCGATCTGGTCAAGTGTCGCTTCATCGAAATGAAAACGGTCGCGCATCACCCGCCCAATCGGGCTGGAAGCGAATGCCTGTTCTTCCGAAATCGCCCGTCCCGTCAGAAAACCGAGATACATCGTGACAAGGAAAGCGCCGGTTACGACGATCTGCTGTGCCGCAAAACGCGCCAGACCGATAAAGCCGAAACCTGCCGCAAAGATCGGCAAAAGCCCGAGAATAATCAGGAAAATCCGAAAGGCCTTAGGCCAGGGACGGACACCCTCCTCCCCGTTTCTCTCAATAGGCTTCAACAGCGCGATGATCAGTATCAAAATGCCGATTACCACAGTCGAAAGCAGGCTTTTCGCCATCGTCAGAGACAGTGGTGAAGACAAAACCTGGTTCACCTTGCTGAAAAACGAATCAAGCCCATTGATCAGCGCCATACCCGTAATCAGCCAGACAAGAACACGACCCGGGCGGGGTGCAACAGGAACCAGTCGCCAAGCAGGTGTGTAAGGGCTGATGCAAGAAAACGCCAGTCGGCTGATAAAGAAAACGATGCCCAGAACAATAAAGAGCGACTGTAAAAGCGTCGCTATATCAGGTCTTAAGACATTGAAGTAGTTGAGAAAGAAATATGTCGTGGCGAGAAAAACACCAACGGCACCCGATGGGATCGCTGTCGACCAGAAGGCTACCGACAGGCGGCTCAGATAAGACGGCGCTTCAATTGTCGGATCACGCTCATAAAGAGTGCCGAGCATGCGGCGCGCACCAAGCTGGATGATCAGTGCCGCAACAAGTGCGAAAAAGGCCGCAGCAAGAAACGAGTTCAGCTTGAACGTGAAAACGAAGCGCCACCATGACTTCACGATACTCCACAGCGAAACCATCTGGTCGCCTGCGGCCGATGTCACTTCTGTTCCAAGCGTCAGATCGAGACTGACGCGCTGCGATAGCGTCTGTGCGAACAAATCACGGCGCATATTGCCGATTTTCGCCGACATTTGATTAACTGAAAGCGATGTATCTTCGGTCTCGCCAATGACTGCATTGATTTCTGCCTTTTCAGCAGCCAATCGCGCTCGTTCTTCTGCAACAATGGTTGGCTCGGCCGGTTGATCGCCCGAAGGGGCGGCTCCCAACTGCTCAAGTCGCGTATTAATTTCGGCCAGACGCGGACGAAACGCTACACCAGCATCAAGCAATTTCTTGGAGAGGCCATCAAGTTGCAGCTTGAGATTGGCCAGCGTTTCATCGCTGGTTGTAGACTTCTGCAACTGATCATTGATTGTTTTGGTTTGTTGCTTAAGATCGTTGATGATGGGCTTTTGCTGCTGCACCACGCTGGATACAGGCGCTCTATCTGCAGCAGATGCGGGCACACTCGGAGCGCCAGTTTCCGTGGCTGAGACTGGGGCTGAGACTGGGGCTGAGACTGGGGCTGGTGCCGCTTGTATGGCAGCAGGCTGAGCTGGTTGCGGTTTGTTGTCCTGAGCAAACGAACCATTCAGCGCTCCGATGGACACGGCAAAAGTGGTCATTGCAAAAGCAATGGCGCGGAACGTCGGTAAATATGCCAATTTGAACTCTGCCAATTTCACAATCACGGTTTCAACATAAAGCGCATTAAAGCGGAAACAACCCCTACAACATTGGTCTGAAAATCGAAATCGGTTTTATAATCGAGCGGGCCCAAACGAGGATGGATCTGTTTTTCCGCGCCGGAGATTCAAAACCATGTTGATCCGTGTCATACTCACCAACAAGCGAAACACGACAGAAATAGATTCCAATTTGTGAATCGATGCTGTAGGTGTCAACGCTAAGTACCGATAAGATGACGAACTTTTCCTATCGGGCTTTGCGTAAAATCGAATAACTAGAGCGGGTTAGACCATTGAGAAAACCGCTCTGGCACTGGCTAATTTCTGCGGAACGACTGTAGAGGAAAGTCCGAGCGTTTTGATTAAAGGCATGAACAACAGGGATCAGCACACTGTTCGTCATCGTCAGCATGGTTTCATGCTGGTTGTGACGTGCGTCCTGTCGTTTGCTGCCTTTATGTTTGCTGTGGACCTTTCCGTATTCGGTGATGAAGCCTGCCGCAACGCACCTAAAAATATGGCCGCACAGCAGGTTGCAGATGCACCCGCGACCCCTGCTCGTCAGCAATCGACGCCTGCACCGCAGCCAATGCGCGCAGTCCTGGCTGAAGCAATAGCAGCGAAGATCAAAGCCGCTTATCCCGACGGAAATGGCGCTGGGCTTTCTGCATTGCCAAATGAACTGGCCTTCTTCGGCACAAAGCATGTCGAAACTGCGAGCGCCATCAGGGGTCTGAGACTTTCGCGAAGCACTTATGCTTCGGTTCGCGCGCCACCACTGAGCGTTTGAGCGACCATCCTTGAGATTGGCATTGACCAATCCTGAATCACTTACGAAGAAATGTGCTTTAAGACCTTGTATTTGATACAAAATTTTAAGCACTCAATATCCGGAATTTCAACTCATGCGTACTTCTAAATGGGTCGCTGTGCTTTATGGCCTGATCGTATTGATCGGTGTCATTATCGCCTTGCCCAACTTCTTCACACAGCAGCAACTCGACGCGTTGCCGTCATGGTTCCCGAAACGGCAGGTTACGCTCGGCCTCGACTTACGTGGCGGTTCCTATCTCGTTCTCGAAGTGGATGCGGCGACCCTCAAGAAAGATCGCCTGCGCACGTTGCTCGATGACGCCCGCAGCAAGCTGCGCACCGAACGTATCCAGCCACAGTCGATCCGCGCTGTCGGTGATGCAGTTATTGTGAGCATCCCGGATGCCGATCAGCGTGCAAAGGCCGACACTGCACTGCGCACGCTGATTTCGCAGGTTAATACCAGCGGCTTCGGTACAGCGATCAACGATATCGACGTCACTTCCAGTGACAATCAGATTCGTCTGACGCTGACGGAAGCAGGCTTCAACTATCGTCTGGACTCGGCTCTTCAGCAGAGCCTTGAAATCATCCGCCAGCGTGTGGATCAGGTCGGCGTTGCCGAACCATCGATTCAGCGTGTGGGTTCCGACCGTATCGTTGTTCAGCTTCCAGGTCTTCAGGATCCAGCACAGCTTCGTCAGCTTCTTGGAAGCACTGCGAAGATGAGCTTCCACATGGTAGCGGACGCCAATCCGAATGATGCACCGCCTCCAGGTGTCAGCATCCTTCCGGATTCCAAAGATCCGAACATCAAATATCCGATTGAGGATCAGATCGCCCTCTCCGGTGAGCGCCTGACTGATGCCCGTGCTGGCTTTGATCAGCGCACCAACGAACCAATCGTCTCGTTCCGTTTCGATAGCCTTGGCGCACGTCAATTCGCGGATATTACGACCAAGAACGTCAATCGTCCTTTTGCGATCGTTCTTGACGGCAAGGTGCTGAGTGCACCGGTTATTCGTGAGCCGATCACAGGTGGTAACGGTCAGATCAGCGGCAGCTTCACAGTTCAGGACAGTGTTGTTCTTTCCGCACTCTTGCGTGCTGGCGCCCTGCCAGCTCCGCTAACTGTTATCGAAGAACGTACAGTTGGACCGGATCTTGGCGGCGACGCCATCAAAATGGGTCTCGTCACAGGTATCATCGGCTTCGTTCTCGTAGCCGTTTTCATTCAGCTCCTCTACGGCGTCTGGGGTACGATTGCCAACGTAGCACTCCTGCTTCATACCTTGCTGACCTTCTCCGCGTTGAGCCTTATCGGAGCGACGCTGACATTGCCGGGTATCGCTGGTATCATTCTCGGTATCGGTATCGCGGTTGATGCGAATATTCTTATTAATGAACGTATCCGTGAAGAAACGCGAAGAGGCTTGGGCGCTATGGCCGCTCTCGACAAGGGCTTCCACGCGGCTTTCTCGACCATTGTGGATGCGAATGTTACCTCGCTGATTTCTACCCTGCTGCTCTTCACATTTGGCACAGGTCCGGTACGCGGTTTTGCGATCACCATGATGCTCGGTATCGCAATCTCCATGTTCACCGACGTGACACTCGTCCGCATGGCGATGGCTTGGTATGTTCGCAAGCGTAAGCTGAAAGTGCTTGTCATTGAGCCATTCCTGAAATTCGTTCCCGAAAAGACGAATATCAACTTCATGAATGCGCGCTTTATCGGCATTGGTGTTTCGATTGTTCTGTCGATCCTGTCGATTGGTCTGTTTTTCAAGCCCGGCCTCAATTACGGCATCGACTTCAAGGGCGGTATTCAGGCTGAAATCGTTACATCACAGCCTGCCAATCTGGCGCAATTGCGTGAAAAGCTTGGTACGCTGGGGTTGGGTGAAGTTGCACTCCAATCAGCCGGTAGCCCAAATGATGTTCTGATCCGTATCCAGCGTCAGGATGGCGGTGAGGAAGCGCAAACGGTTGCCGTCAACAAAATGCGCGAAGCCGTGACTGAACTCGATGCTGGCGTAAAGATCGAACGCACCGAAGTTGTCGGACCGAAGGTTTCCGGCGAGCTTGCTCGCTCCGGCTTCATCGCCGTCGTGCTTTCAGCGCTCGGCATGCTGATCTATCTTTGGTGGCGCTTTGAGTGGTTCTTTGCGATGGGCGCGATTATCACGCTTGTCCTCGATACCACAAAAATGGTCGGTTTCTTCGCGTTGTTCCAGCTCGACTTCAACCTGACGGCCATCGCAGCACTTCTGACCGCTATCGGTTATTCTGTAAACGATAAGGTCGTGGTTTATGACCGCATGCGTGAAAACATGCGTCTCTATAAATCAAAGCCACTGCGCGAGATCGTCGATATGAGTATCAATCAGGTGCTCATCCGCTGTATTTATACATCGACGACGACATTCCTGTGTATGCTTCCAATGGCCATATGGGGCGGCAGCGCCGTTCACAATTTTGCCGTGCCGATGCTGTTTGGTATCTTCATTGCGACTTCATCGTCGATCTTCATTGCAGCACCTATCCTGCTTCTGCTGGGTAACTGGTGGCAGCACCGCCAGGAAGCCCATCGGGCTCTTGAAGACAACGCCGCAGCGCAGAAGTAATCTCATTGCCGGGCATGGTTTCGACTATGCCCGGCTTTCCATGACAATCTTATAAGACTGAAGAACGGGAAGGCATCCCTATGCCCCATGACACGCCTTTGATTGCGACAATCGTCATTGGGTTATGTCTGGCTTTTATTTTCGGCACCATTGCCACCCGTCTTAAAATCTCTCCCCTTGTCGGCTATTTGCTTGCTGGTGTCATCGCTGGCCCGCATACACCCGGTTTCGTTGCCGATCAGGAACTCATTCTCCAACTGGCTGAAATTGGCGTTATTCTGCTGATGTTCGGCGTTGGGCTTCACTTCTCCCTTAAAGATCTTCTCTCGGTGAAAGCCATTGCGGTTCCCGGGGCGCTGGCCCAAATCGCGGCAGCAGCGGCATTGGGTACAGCTCTTGGTCTGGCGCTTGGCTGGGACGTGAAAGCCGGGCTGGTTTTTGGCCTTGCACTCTCGACTGCAAGTACCGTGGTCCTTTTGCGCGCAATGCAGGATCTTCGTCTCATCGATACTGAACGGGGACGCATTGCTATCGGCTGGCTCATTGTCGAAGATCTGGCCATGGTCATGGCGCTGGTACTTCTGCCTGCGCTTGCAAGTATCGGTGGCCAAACCGACCATGCCGCAGCAAGCAATCCGATCATCGAATGGCTTGGCCTTGGTATTAGCGGCATTATTCTTTTCACTATCGCGAAGGTTGCCGTTTTTGTAGCGCTCATGCTGGTGGTGGGGCGCAAGGTAATCCCATGGATTTTGAACGTCATCGTGCAGACCGGCTCGCGCGAACTTTTCCGACTGGGTGTTCTTGCCATTGCGCTCGGTGTCGCCTTCGGTGCGGCCCATCTTTTCGGTGTGTCTTTCGCACTTGGCGCATTCTTCGCAGGCATGGTGATGAGCGAGTCCGAGCTCAGTCATCGGGCTGCAGAAGAATCCTTGCCGCTGCGTGACGCTTTCGCGGTTCTGTTCTTCATTTCCGTGGGCATGTTGTTTGATCCCATGAGTCTCATCCGCGATCCCCTGCCCCTGATTGCAACCCTCGCCATCATTTTGGTTGGAAAATCAGTCGCTGCGTTTTTCATCGTCCGCGCTTTTCGCCGACCGGTCGGCACTGCTCTGACCATTTCGGCAAGCCTCGCACAGATCGGCGAATTCTCGTTCATTCTGGCCGGGCTCGGTGTCAGCCTCAATCTGTTACCACCCGAGGGTCGTGATTTGATTCTCGCTGGCGCAATCCTGTCCATCTTCCTCAATCCAGTCATGTTCATCGTCGCTGAACGGATGCGACCATGGATTGAGAAGCGTATGGGCAGCGGCATAACCTCGGCAGAATCGAACGAAACAAACTTAGATGTATCCGAACCAGCCCCGCTGCCGCTGACTAGTCTCAAACAACACACGATCGTTGTCGGTTATGGCCAAATCGGCCAGCGTGTGGCCGCAAGCCTTCAGGAAAAGCACATGCCTTTCCTCGTCATCGAAGATTCGCCCAAGATTTATTTCAGATTGAAAGAAATCGGCATTGAAGCTATTGCGGGTAATGCCGCTGATGCTGAAATATGGAGGGCGGCGAATCCGGAGGAAGCGATCAATCTTGTGATTGCTATACCAAATGCATTTGAGGCGGGACGTGCAACATCGCTCGCCCGTGCGGCGAACCCGAGCTTACACATCATTGTGCGCGCCTGTTCGCCAGCTGAAGCACAATATCTGCGCGATCTTGGTGCAGACTCCGTCATTCTGGGTGAAGCGGAAATCGCCGGAGCCATGGAGAGAGCGATTATAAATGAGAAGCGGAGCGAGAGCCTTCAAACACCTCACGCACCATTTGGACCACTGGTGGAAGCAAAAGGGATGGAACCCAACGCTACCTAAAGCATGACTCCCAAAAGTTGGAATCAGTCTTGGGATAAAGGCAAGCAACGAAATTGTTAAAGCGCATCACATGAACACGGATAAAAAAGATGCGCTTTAAAGGATCAGAACGACAGATGAGAAAAAGGGGAAAACATGCGAATTGAATGTGCGGTGGCCAGTTAATGAAATTCAAGGATTATGTCTGGCCTGTAATAGGCATCTGTGCAGTCGCTATTTCAGCATGGCTTCTCTATCGGGAATTGCGCAGCATCTCTCTCGATGACGTTCTGGACAGTCTTTATGCAATCCGCACTCATCATTGGTTACTTGCGGCAGCTTCGGCGCTTCTCGCCTATAGTTCGCTTGCAGGCTACGACCGTATCGCACTTCTTCACCTGCGCCGTAAAATATCCTGGCTCTTTATCGCACTTTGCTCGTTTACGACCTATGCGTTGT
Organism: Brucella grignonensis; assembly: GCF_002252505.1. GTDB lineage: Bacteria > Pseudomonadota > Alphaproteobacteria > Rhizobiales > Rhizobiaceae > Brucella > Brucella grignonensis. The sequence goes on from NZ_NNRL01000157.1 coordinate 83,511, forward strand.
CACACAATATTGGCGCATCGGTTGTCTCCGGCGCCGTTGTTCGCTATCGCGCTTATTCCTCGCAAGGAATGCCGGGCAGTGAAATTGCGGTGCTGATTGCCTTCTGTTCCTTCACCTTTATTCTTGGTGTGATCATAACCTCCAGCATCGTCCTGTTGCTGGAACCGCATATTCTGATGCGGTTCAATGCCGATCTCACGCCGACAGTATCGATTGTCATTGCGCTGTTGATGCTGGCTTTTGTGCTGCTCTATATCTTTGGCAGCTGGTTACAGCTGCGCCCCTTGCAGATTGGTAAGTTTCGTCTGGAATATCCGCGCCTGCCTGTTGTGACCCAACAGCTCATCGTGGCTCCACTCGAACTTATCGGTGCTGCTGGCATTATTTATTTCGCACTTCCAGAAGCGGGAAACCCCGGCTTCCTGATCATTCTTGGCATCTTTCTCGTCTCGTTTTCAGCAGCCCTCATATCCCATGCACCCGGTGGGCTGGGTGTTCTCGAGCTGGTATTCCTGACCGGTCTGCCGGATATGGATCAGGCTGATGTTCTGGCAGCTCTTATCGTCTTCCGCCTGCTTTACCTTCTGATACCATTCGCGATATCGCTGATCGTGGTTCTGGTTTTCGAGAAGTCGCAATTCGTTCTGCGCTGGAACGATAAACGAAAGAAGTAACGCCTGAGAGGCGGGTATAATTTTCACTTACCCGCCTCATATTGAATTAATTTTCCTTAAAATAGCATCAAACAGCCCTTATCTTGGAAACTGTTTTGCGTGACCTCCCATTGCGAAGCAAAACCAGCCTCCCAAGGCTCTTTCCAAGAGGAACTAACGCATGCCTGCGACATTGATTATCCCCGGTTACAAGGGATCGGAAGCAGGCCACTGGCAGCGCCAATGGTTGCATGACGATCCGTCAGCAGTGCTCGTCGAACAGGACGACTGGCACTATCCGGTGCTATCCGATTGGATGCACGCGCTCGAAGCTAAACTCGCCGAAAACCCCGGCGCGGTTCTGGTTGCCCACAGTCTTGGTTGTATTCTTGTTTCGCATCTCGCAAGCCGTCCAGCTGCAGCTCACGTCGCAGGCGCTCTTCTGGTCGCGCCAGCAGACGTTGAAACCATGGCCCGCAAAGACAGTCGCTTTGCGAGTTTCGCTCCCCTACCGCGTCATGAGCTGGCTTTCCCGTCGATCGTCGTTGCAAGCCGCAATGACAATTATATGAGTTTCGCCAAGGCAGAAGCACTGGCGAATGTCTGGGGCTCAGGCTTCGTTGATGTTGGCCATGCAGGACACATCAATGTGGAAAGCGGTTTCAACCGCTGGCCTGAAGGCTCAATCCTCGCCTCTTCGCTTCACCGCGAGCCGATAACACACACGCTCTCCCAAGCAGCGTGACCGCGAACCGCCCGTGACAATAGAAACGGGCGGTTTCCTTTTTAGCTATGCTGCTTGCGTTCAAGCCAGATTTTGAGAACGAGCGTCAGAAGCGCAATGCCAGCCAATGTTGAAGCGGCAGCAAAAGCGCCGGCAACATTATAGTCGTTGAACAGAAGTTCGACCTGCAGCGGTAGCGTGTTGGTCTTTCCACGAATAGCGCCCGATACCACGGACACCGCACCAAATTCACCCATGACACGTGCATTGCAAAGCACAGCGCCATAGAGCAGCGCCCATTTGATATTGGGCAGCGTGACATAGAAAAATGTCTGCCACGCATTGGCACCGAGTGTAAGGGCCGCCTCTTCCTCATCACTGCCCTGCACTTCCATCAGCGGAATGAGCTCACGCGCCACGAAAGGCGATGTCACAAACAGACTCACCAGAAAGATGGCCGGAACCGTGAACATGATCTTCACATCGTAGGATTCGAGCAGCGGCCCAAGCAGCCCCTGCGAACCATAGAGGAAGAGATAGGTCACGCCGGCAACGATCGGAGAAACCGAGAACGGGATTTCCACGAAGGTGATCAGCAACCTGCGGCCCGGGAAGCGGAACTTCGTGACGAGCCATGCAACACAGACACCGAACGCCATATTGATCGGCACGACTACAATTGCGGTCAGAATAGTCAGCCAGACGGCATGCAACGTATCGGGTTTGAGGATTTCACCGAAAAAGACGCCAACACCTTTGCTGAACGCATAGGAGAAAATAAGCGCCAGCGGTGCACCAATACAAATGATCGACAGGATGGTCGCAAGCCAGATCAACAGATTGCGCACTGGTCCGGGCGCATTTCGCGCCTGCAGGCTCGCACTAACGGTCTGCATAACGAAGCTGCCTTGCCTGAATGAGATTGGTCACGAGAAGCATGAAGAACGCCATCAGCAACATGACGGAGGCCAGCGCTGCGGCTGCAGGATAGTCATATTCGTCAAGCCGTATAAAGACGAGCAGCGACGTCACTTCCGTTTCAAAGGGCAGATTGCCGGAGATGAAAACAATTGATCCGAACTCGCCCAGACTGCGCGCAAATGACAGCGACGCGCCAGCCAGAAAAGCTGGGAAAATGGTTGGCCAGATGATGTGTGAGAATATCTGCCACGAACTGGCCCCCAAACTGCGTGCGGCCTCTTCTACATCCGCACTCATGTCTTCCAGTACTGGCTGTACGGTGCGAATGACAAAAGGAATGCTGGTGAAGAACATCGCGATCATGATGCCGAGCGGCGCATAAGCAACCTTGATACCCAACGGCTCCAAAAACCGCCCGAACCAACCATTCGGCGCAAACAACGTCACGAGCGCCAAACCGGCAATTGCAGTCGGAAGCGCAAATGGCAGGTCAACAGCTGCATCGATCAATCGCTTGCCCGGAAACTGATAGCGTGACAGCACCCAGGCTAACAGCAAGCCAAACAGACCGTTGAGAATCGTGGCAACAGCGGCAGCACTTAACGTGATGCGATAGGTTGCCAGTGCGCGATCCGATGTGACGATGGTCCAGAAATCGCTCCAGCCAAGGCTTGCAGTTTTAAGGATCATTGCCAGAAGAGGCAGGGCTACGATGATAGCCAGATAAAGCAAAGTGCAGCCAAGGGTCAGTCCAAACCCCGGCAGCACCGAATTGCGTTTCATGCTCAGAAGCGACACTGGATTTTTCCAATAGAAAGGCGAGAGCTGGGTGCTCTCGCCAGATAGTCTTGTTTACTTAGCCGTGAAGAGCTGATCAAGCACGCCGCCTTCGGCAAAGTGATCTTTCTGCACTTTCGCCCAACCGCCGAAAGCATCCTCGACGGTTACGAGGCGTACGTCCGGATAAATATCCTTGTGCTTGGCAATCACATCCTTGTCGTGAACACGGTTGAAGTTCTGCGCAAGAATCTCCTGACCTTCCGGTGCATAGAGGTAGTTGAGATAAGCTTCTGCAATCTTGCGTGAACCGCGTTTGTCGACGACCTTATCAACGACAGTGACTGGGAACTCGGCCAGAAGGCTCACTTCAGGCACCACAACATCGTACTTGTCTTTGCCCAGAACCTTTTCGGTGCCGCGTGTTTCAGCTTCAAAGGTTACAAGAACATCGCCAATGCCGCGTTCGGCAAAAGTCGTCGTCGCGCCACGACCGCCAGTATCGAACACGGGCACATTCTTGAAGATCTTGCCGATGAACTCATGAACCTTTTCCTGATCGCCTTTGAAAGCTTCATTGGCATAGGCGGTAGCCGCCAGATAGGTATAGCGCGCATTGCCCGAGGTTTTTGGGTTCGGGAAAATGACCTTCACGTCATCACGAGCAAGATCATCCCAGTTCTTGATGCCCTTCGGATTGCCTTCACGCACGAGAAAAGCCGGGAACGAGTAATAAGGCGAGGAATTATTCGGCAAACGCTTCTGCCAATCGGCAGGGATCAGATCGCCCTTGTCATGTAAGACCTGCACGTCCGTCACCTGATTGAAGGTAACAACATCGGCTTCCAGACCTTCGAGAATGGAACGAGCCTGCTTGGATGAACCAGCGTGAGACTGATTGACGGTGAGGTCTTCACCCGTCTTGGCCTTCCAGTCAGCCACGAACGCCTTGTTGACCTGCTCGTAAAGCTCACGCGCGATGTCATAGGAAACGTTGAGGATTTCCTTTGGCTCTTGCGCATGAACAGGAGCCGCACCCAGACCAAGCGCTACTGCCGCATATAGAATAATTTTCTTCATAGACTGCACCCTTCTCACTTTGCTTGCGCAAAGTGCCCGTAAATCGACTTCTGTTGGGAAACAAATCTACAGAGAGACAAGCAAGAATCAATCTAAATCATTGATTTAAATATATAAACTACTTTCATAGCTGTTCTTGGAAACCTCATCTAACGGCAAAAGTAGCCTGAGAATATTTTTCCAAAGACAGGCAAAAATACGCAATAAAAACGAGAAAGCCGGAAGCTTTCGCTCCCGGCTTTCGAAACTTTTTTCATTGCTTAGATGTTACCAAAATCCACGATGCTGCCAGCACCACAGAAAATTTTGCTCGCCGCGATCTAGACGGCTACGACGACGCTCGGCGATTTCTTCGGCGTTCAGCTTCATGCCACGCCAAGGCTGCTCCAGATAGGCCGTCAGACGAAGCACAACATCTTTTACACTTAGCACCAGCAATTGAAGTTTGCGGTTCATAAAAACCTCCAATTCGCGCCCGTTTCGCGATCACCAGTCAATGCTACGATTTTGGGACCATTTTGGGCCACGCTTTCGCCGCAACAATGAACGATGTGTTAATTCTGAAGGCTTCTGCGATAAAGTCAATATCCTACTTATTTTATGGGAGTTAACAGACGGAAATATTTTGCGAGCAACCATATAGCTGCCCGCAAAATTATTCCATTTTACACTTCGTAGTCGTCAACAGGCCTGATGCGGACCTTTTCGACATGACGACCGTTCATCGCTTCGATCGTGAACTGATACCCATCCGCAATGAAGCTTTCCCCGCCCAAAGGCAGATGACCGAGATGCCAGAGCGCATAGCCTGCAAGCGTCGTGTAGCGATCGCCATCATCCACCAGATCGCGCTGCAGGATGCTGCTGAGACGGCGAATATCGGCGAAGCCATCGACCAGATAGCCACCCTGCCCGTCTGATTCTGCAACGGCCGCTTCTTCATCTTCATCCGGGAATTCACCGGCAATCGCTTCAAGCACGTCGGTCGGCGTGACCACGCCTTCAAACGAGCCATGCTCATCCACCACAACAGCAAGCTGTACCGGCGAAACACGAAGCTGTTCCATGACGCGAAGCACATTCGCGTTTTCGTGGATGACGAGTGGCTGCTTGGCAACGTTATCCCAGTCAATCGGCTTCTTGTCGCTCATATATAGCAACAGATCCTTGACCGAAGCGACGCCAACAAACTCATCGACCTGACGACGGGCAATGATGACGCGCGAATGAGAGAGCTTGCGGATCGCCTGATGAATCTCCGCTTCATCTTCACCCAGATCAAGCCATTCGATTTCATTTCGCGGCGACATGATCGAACGCACGGGACGATCTGCAAGATCGAGAACGCCACGGATCATTTCTTTCTCTTCTGGCAAGAAGACGTCACTTGCAGCAGTTTGCTGCGCGATGACATCGACCGTATCAGACAGTGGATTATCATCGCGATAACCGCCAAGCAGGCGAAGCACCGCACCAGCGGTTCTTTCACGCAGATCATTGGTCGTCACCAGTTTCTCGCGATTCTTGCGCGCCATCTGGTTGGCGGCTTCGATCAGCACCGAGAAGCCGATGGCTGCGTAGAGATAGCCCTTCGGAATATGGAAGCCGAAACCTTCAACGATGAGGCTGAAGCCGATCATCATCAGGAAGCCGAGACAGAGGATAACAACCGTCGGGTGCTTGTTGACAAAATCCATCAGAGGACGAGAAGCCAGCATCATCACAGCGATAGCAATGATGACGGCAATCATCATGACCGGCAGATGCTGCACCATACCCACAGCCGTGATCACGCTATCAAGCGAGAAGACGGCATCGAGAACCACGATCTGAACAATGACCTGCCAGAAGATTGCATGTGCAACGCGGGTGTTCTTGGGCCCATGCGCGCCTTCAAGACGCTCGTGCAACTCCATCGTACCCTTGGCAAGCAGGAACAGACCACCAATGAGCATGATGATATCACGGCCGGAGAACGAAAGCTCCATCACGGTAATCAACGGCTCGCGCAACGTCACAATCCACGAGATGGATGCGAGCAGCACAAGGCGCATCAGCAAGGCCAGGCTAAGGCCAATTATACGCGCACGGTTACGCTGATGGGGCGGCAGTTTATCGGCCAGAATTGCGATGAAGACGAGATTGTCGATGCCGAGAACAATTTCCAGCACCACCAATGTCACGAGACCTATCCAGGCATTGGGGTCGGCAATCCAGTCCATGGACCAATCCATGATGTGTCGGCTCCTGTAAGAGCGCATCCCGAAATGTGTGAGCGGTTTTCGGACAAGATGCGCGTTAAGACAAACAATTAGAACGTCAATCTGATTTCAGCAGATCGGCGTTCTAAATCAGAAGAAAGAGGAAACAGAAAAAACGCCGCATGCATTTCCGTCCCGAACCGTTGAAACACGGATCGGCCACAAGAAACTGCAAACGGCGTGAGAAAGCTCAAAGCCTTTTAAGTCTGATGCTCCCATACAGGGAGCGGGACTTCGTGAAGACGAATCGTCAGAACTGTCGTCGGGCATAAAGCGCGATGAACCTTTTAAAGAGACACGAAGCAGGCTCTCTGCCTGCTCCTGAATGCCATGTTGTCATATGAGCATGTGATCACTGCATTATGCAGACGCTCAGCTCGCACGCAAGACCATATGCTATTCAGCTGGAGAAACATGCACGCCGCGTTTACGCTCGCGACGCGGACGTCCCTTGAAGAAGCGCATGCCGATCACTGTTGCGACGATTGTCAAAGCAGTGATGCCAATGACAAACCAGAACATGTGATCACCGTTCATTTTCGCGAAAACGCCCATACCACGGCCCGCAAGCCAGCCTGGCAGGAACATGACAGGTGCCCAAACCATTGCAGAGAGAATATTGGCTGTCTGGAAACGCGTCTGATCCATCGACATCATGCCGGCAACCATTGGCACGGTACAACGAACTGGGCCAAAGAAACGCCCAAGGAAGACTGCGGAAAAACCATAGCGCCTGAACAAAAGACGCGCGCGCGCCACCCCGCTGCGGTGTTTGTTCAGCGGCCACTTATGGATGATGCTACGACCAAGCCACCAGCCGAGGAAATAAGAAACAATATCGCCGATAACCGCACCGACGATTGCACCAATGATGATTGGCCACGGCTCAACGATCCCTGCCCCCACCAAACCACCAATCGCGAGCATGATCGGGGTAGCTGGAATGAACATTCCGATAATAGCGAGAGACTCGCCGAAGGCGATGACGCCCACGATAGGACCTGCCCATGCCCGGTGATCGGAAATGAACTGCCCGAGATCGCTAATTATGCTTTCCATTCCGTCCTCAAAATGCCGCGAACCGGATTATGAAGCAGTCCCCAAAATTTGGGGCAACTTCGGGTTTTCTGAAACGAGGACAATCCGGTGCGTGAACCCCTCGCCTGCCTGCGCGTTACAAACGCTTGCAGCATTTTTACTCAATGGCAAAAATCATATTTGCTTATCAAGTCTTTTATATGCCGAAGCATCTCAGACAAGCATCAAAAATTGATGACATGACTGCGACATTTGCAGCGCAAATGAATTAGCTCAAATGAACAGTGCCAATCCCCTCATTGCGTAGCATGGACATGTCCTGATCAAGCTTTGCAGATATGGAAACTCGCAAGACCGGTTACAACATCGAACATCTGAAAAATGATTCAAAACAGAATCATAAACGATTTGATTCCCTCAGAACGATCATTCATCAGCAATTAAAACGATTAGCCGTTACTTATGCTCGAAATGCGTGCAGAAGCTATTTTCAGAAAACAGCGCATTTGTGGGCTTTTTGAAAATCACCAAACTTTTTTTCGTTTTTTTTCGATTGAAGGCTAGACAGACAGAAAAGCGGCCTTTATAGAACCGCTCACCTCACCGGGGCCGCTGCCTCGGAGAAGCGAGTGGGTGATTAGCTCAGTTGGTAGAGCAGCTGACTCTTAATCAGCGGGTCGTAGGTTCGATCCCTACATCACCCACCATTTTCTCCTCTTCTTTCAAAGAGTTACCGCTGATTACATGGCGGCCGGATAATCCGGCTGAATTTGTATCTTCAGCGATAAATGTTCTTTTTTGCTCCCTGATATTGTCGATCATAAATAGCGGCAGCCATGCATAATTAGACATGGCGAAACCGGCATAGTGGGACTATGAGTGCCCCATGACCCCCAAAAGCCTTGGTTACACATTTACACTTATTGCCGTCGCCATATTCGCTACGCAGGACGGCATTTCGAAGTATCTCGGATCGCATTACTCGCCCATCTTTATCACGATGGTGCGGTATTGGGCTTTTGCCGTCTTCGTGATTCTGCTTGCCGTACGGTCCGGGGGAATTGCCCGTGCAGCGGCAACCAAGAAACCCGTATTGCAGATTTTTCGCGGCGTGCTGCTCGCAACGGAAATTGTTGTCTTCGTATTTGGCCTTAGCAGGGTTGGTATGGCGATGGCGCAATCAATCTTCCAGGTTGGACCTCTGCTCGTCACGATGCTCTCTGTGCCCTTCCTTGGCGAAAAAGTGGGTTGGCGACGCTGGACCGCCATCGTGGTCGGTTTGTTCGGCGTTCTGCTCATTATTGACCCAACACATGTCTATTTCGACTGGAACTTGCTGTTCCCTCTGACTGCAACAACGATGTTTGCCATTTACGTCATCGCAACGCGTGCGGTCAGCAAATACGACAGCGCGATGACCAGCTTCTTCTATACGGGCATCGGCGGTGCGGTTGTCCTCACGGCCGTTGGCTTGTTTCATATGGAATCGATTGCCCCACACGATTGGCCGTGGATGGCAGCACTCTGCGCCTGTGGAATTGCAAGCCACTACTGCCTCATTCGAGCCTACGACATTCTTGAAGCCGGTGAAGTACAACCTCTTACATATTTACAGCTCGTCATCGGTGCCTTCATCGCCGTCCTCGTGTTCCATGAACAATTAACCTGGAATGTTATCACCGGCGCGGGCATCGTTGTGGCTGCGGGCCTCTTCTCTATGTTCAGAGAAAGACGCCTCGCAAAGAAGCCATCATAACATTACGAATTATTAATTGGCCTGTTCATATCAGGTTCACCTAATATGGTCGACATTACTCACACGCCAATCAATGGCGCCCTTGTATAGAGTGATGGAGTCAAAGCACTATGAAATCGAAGACATTGTATATCGCTGTAATCGCATCAGCATTGCTGTCCGCCCCTGCGTTCGCACAGGACAAATCGAGCGAAAATACAGACAAGTCAGCGACGGATACTTCCATTACGCAAAATGATGGAGCCAAGGGCAAACGCGGTCCGATTGATCTTGAGAAATTCTCTCGTATGGATGAATTGAAAGCCGCTGACACCAATGGCGACGGTGTACTCTCCCGCGATGAAATCGAAGCGCTTGCGCTTAAGCGTATGGTGAGCCGTGCGGCCGACCGTATGGAGCGCCGCCTCGACGTGAAGGGTGACGGCAAGATAACGCTGGAAGCGATTGAAAAGCAGCGCCAGAAGGAATTTGCGGCTCTTGATCGCAACGAAGACGGCAAACTTGATCGCCACGAAATGCGAGGCGCAAAGAAGTTCAATCACCATGGCCCAAGAGGTCAGCACCACCACGGCATGGGCAAGATGGAACATCACGAGCCTAAGCCACAGGAGTAAATATCCACGCCAAGAAAAAGCCCCGCATTGCGGGGCTTATTTTATTTCAGTTACGAGCGAATAACGCCCTTCTTGAAAATGATATTGCCGTAGAGACGCTTTTCGCCAGAGCGTATGACTGCATAGGCAGTAGTCGCGCGATCATAGAACGCAAAGCGTTCAATCGGATCGACCGCAATCTTGCGTCCTTCAGCCTTCTCGATGATGGCTTCAAACTCACCAAAAATCGCGGGCGTTTCATTCGGCGCTTCCATCACGGCTGCTGGCTTATCGACAAAGTCGTCCAGCGGCAGCAGTGAGAGCACAGCTTCTGCAACATCAGTCGCACTGATACCCGGAAAATCCAGAACCTGCACACCAGAAGCCTGTGCGGGATAATTGGCGTCAACAATAACCAGATCGTCGCCATGGCCCATATCTGCAAGCACTTCGAGAAGTGATCCGGTGAGCAGTGGGTTTATGTTTTTAAGCATTTGGTGAATCCGAATGATGGAGGATCTTACTTCTACACCCTATCTGAAAGCACTCGAAAAAAGCAAACGCCGGCTGATCAAAGCCGGCGTTTCCTGTTGATCATTTGATAGGGACAAAACCCCTTATTCAGCTTTCGCTTCGATATCGACCTTGTCGAGCATCAAGAATGGATCCTGCGATGCAGCGACCATTTCCAATGCACCAATACCCTTTTCGGATTTGGATTTTACGGTCAGTTCAAAAACGTTCGGCTTCGCGATGAAAGTGGAGAATGCCGTAATCGCATCCTGAAGCTTCGGTTGATCAGCTGCAAGCTCCTGTAGAACAGCGCTCGCAATCAGCGTCAGAGTGCTGCGCGCTTCATCAACCGTCATGTTGTTTTCATCAGCATAGAACTGAAGACCTTTGGCGATGATGCCCTGCTCTTCGATCTTGAGCTTCACTTCACGGGCTTTCAGACCCAGAAGTGCAACCTGTGCCAGCACCTTGTCACCGGAGAAGAACTCTTTGGTGAACCCGCCCATCAGACCAGACATGGAGACCTTGCCCATATCCTTGCCGCTGACCGAAAGGTCCTTGATCACGAGGCTTTGGTCCGCTTCGTTCCAATTGGCTTCCAGATTGGAAGAAATACTCACGTGCTCATAACCGAGCTTACGCAGCTGTTGATACATTTCTTCGTTGCTGTTGGCTGGCACCGGCAAAGACATGTCTTCGTATGCAACGCGTATATCGGTCGGAATACCGTTATATGGCTTGTTCAATGCAAGCTCATAGCTCTTCATGCTGAACTTGATACGTTCAGGCAGACCGGTTGTTGGTGGTGTCGCAGCACTGTCCTGATCTTGTTCAACATCAATGTCATCATTGGCATGCTCGTCGCCCGGCAAATCGGCATCAATACCTTTAACGACCAATGTGCCAAATTCAGGCAGCATCGTTGTGAACGGGAAATTTTCCATTTCCTCGTCGCTCAAGCCGGCAAATTTCGTCACCGCTTCTGCCGAAGGCGCCCAGTTGAAACCCTTGAGCGAGAATTCATCAAGTTTCACTGAATCGGTACCATTGCCCGCAGCAAATCCATTAAGAGACATGTCGAGCTTCTTGTTATCGAAAGCCATCGCCATCTTATCGATTTTGCCTTCGCCCTTTTCAGGATCGCCCGGCTGGATCTTCATTCCGAGCAACTCGACATCACCCTTGCCAATCGTATCGAAGATACCAATCAGCCGCGTGAAGAACTCTTTACGCTCTTCCAGTGAAAGGTCTTCGATATTCTTGACAGTTTCAAGCTTCTGCAGCGTTTCCGTAAACGGCTCTGCAGGCAGGCGCATCGTAAAGCCGTTGCTACGAACTTCATCATAGCTGAAGCTCGACTTCGTGCCCTTTACGACGATATTCTTTGCTGAGAACGGTCCGTAAACCGGCTTTGCTTCGGTATCGTTCGGGCCAGCCTTTTCCGTATAAAGACGTGCGATGAACACACCATCGATATCTTTGCCTTCAGACGCACCGATCGTGCCAGCCATACGCTCTTCGTTGATCGTGCCGTTTTCATCCGGCAACGACAGATCAAGATCGAAGGTTGCACCGCTTGAAGAATAGCGTGTGACATGACCATGAACGATGTCTTCCAGAGTGACATCTTTATAAGACGTCTTCTGTTCCTTATCGTTCAGCATTTGAACAATGTTGATTTCCGGCACCGACATACGCTTGGCCGAAACACGTCCCACGCGCTCGGCAAGGCTCAACTCGCCGTTACCAAAGGTGTCGCGCAACATCTGGATATCGAAATTCGCATCATCAATACGAACGCTCGGCAGCGAAATCTTGAACTGCGCGATCTCCGTATTGATGCCCTTGGCATCCAACATGCCATTCAGAAACAGGATTTTCGGGCGGCCTTCAATCGAAGCGATTGTTACATTCGTTCCATCTTTCAGTGGCAGGACCACATCGGTCAGATGAATACGACCGAGAAAGTCGGCAGAAACCGAAGCAGCCTTGCCGCCACGTCTTTCAAGCTGAGCATTGATCGTTTTCTCAAGGGTAATCTTGTATCCGACCGCACCTGCTGCCGCTATGGCGATGACTGCTACAGCTGCCCAAAGCGCTTTGCGTCCGCCTTTGCGTTTTCCGCTCGTTGCCTGCTCCACGATTTCTCATCCTTTTAGCGCAATTTCAACCATATCTAAGAACTGATTGGTTAATCACAAGAATTTGTAAGAGCAAGCAGGATCGCGAGAGATCTGAGTTTTTTGACCATCCGGTGCAAAAAATCCTGCACATTTATGAAGGATTTTGCACAGAATGGTCTGGCAAGTACGTCAAAGCGGCTGTTCAGGGTGTGGCGACGAATCGTACGCGCCCCAAATCGACTGATCGAAATTGACGATTGCACCGGTCATCAAGCCAGATTCTTCCGATGCGAGAAAGGCAATCGCCCGGGCAACTTCGGCAGGATCGATCAGGCGACCAAATGGTTGCGCTTTAACAGCTTCATCAAGCCAGTTGGCGGGCGCACCATGAAACTCACGCTGGATACGGTCTTCACCATCCGATGCCATCCAGCCGATATTGAGGCTGTTGACACGGATACGGTTGCGCAACACCGAATAAGCGACATTGCGGGTCAATGTATCGAGCGCCCCCTTGGAAGCGCAGTAAGCCGCGATGAAGGGCTGGCCTCCCATGGAAGACATGGAGGATATATTGACAATCGCTCCCTCGACCTTGTCCCGACGGAAGAGCTTAACTGCTTCCTGAATGAGGAAGAATGGTGCACGCGTATTGACTGCAAATAGCCGATCAAACAATTCCGGCGTGGTGTCGAGTATATCACCGCGATCCGTCAGCCCGGCTGCATTGACAAGAATATCAAGCTGTCCGAAAGCCCGATCCGCCTCGGCAATTACTTTGCGGCAATCTTCGATCTTTTCGAGATCAGCCTGAACAAAGACGGCCTTCGCACCCAGCTTTTCCAGGACACTTACCTGTGCCTTGCCCTTCTCCGCTGAACGCCCGCAAATCACGATGCCTTTTGCACCCCGTTCTGCGAAAAGCCGCGCGGTGGCCGCACCAAGCCCCTGGGTGCCGCCAGTGATGACCGCAACCTTACCCGTCAATTGTCCGCTCATTCCCAGCTCCAGATTGAAGTTAAACCCGCCCACCAAGTGCTGACGACAGATCGGCTAATTCCTGACCGCCAGCCATCAAACTTTGCAACTCATCCATATCAACATCGCTTCTCGTGCGCGTTCCAAGAGTAGCGCCGCGATTAAGTACCGTGAACTTGTCACCAACGGCATGGGCATGGCGTACATTATGCGTGATGAAGATGACGCCGAGCCCACGTTCGCGAACGAGATTGATGTATTTCAGCACCATAGCTGTCTGACGCACACCAAGAGCGGATGTCGGCTCATCGAGGATCAGCACCTTCGCACCAAAATAAACCGCTCGCGCAATGGCAACACATTGCCGCTCGCCGCCAGAAAGCGTTCCAACTGCCTGCTGTGGATCGCGCACATCGATGCCGATTTTCTTCATCTCTTCGCGCGTCACATCTTCAGCAAATTGTGCGTCGAACCATCGAACTGGTCCAATTCCCTTTGTGGGTTCGCGTCCGAGAAAGAAATTCCGCATCACTGACATCAACGGGATCATGGCAAGGTCCTGATAGACCGTTGCAATACCGTGATCCAGCGCATCACGTGGACTGTTGAAGACAACTTGCTTGCCATCAACGAAGAACTCACCGCTGGTCGGTTTATGAACGCCTGAAAGCGTCTTGATCAATGTCGACTTTCCTGCACCGTTATCGCCAAGCAGGCAATGCACCTGCCCTGGTTCCACACTCAGTGAAACGCCATTCAGCGCAATAACCGGGCCGAAGTGTTTGACAAGATTGCGAATTTCAATGATCGGGGTTGTCATGATTTGCCTTCCCTATCAACGCAGTTTCAGGAAAAGTGGAAACCGGCTTTCCGTCCGAAACTGCATGAATGCTGAAACCTATCGCTCACCAGTGGCGCGCTTGCGGATGAAGTTGTTGAAGAGGACGGCAATGAGCAGCATCCCACCGAGGAACACCAGATACCAGTCCTGATCAATCGTCGTGTAAGTCAGGCCGATCAGCACCATGCCGAAAATGATCGAGCCGAAGAATGCGCCAATGGCTGAACCATAACCACCCGTCAGCAAACAGCCGCCAATAACTGCTGCGATGATCGCCTCGAACTCTTTTTGAAAGCCGCGCCGCGCATCGGTCGATCCCGCATCGAGAACGGTCAGGATCGCGACCAGCGCCGCAGCCATTGCCGTACACATGAATAGAATGGTCTTTACGCGGCGGACCGGTACACCGGAATTACGCGCTGCCAGTGCGTCACCGCCAGAAGCAAAAATCCAGTTGCCAAAGCGTGTTCGCACAAGAACGTATGTGGCCAGTAATGCGATGCCGATAAACCAAAGCACTTCTACTGGCACGCCTTTGACAGTCGGCTGACCATTGGGAAATTTCGCAATCAGGTCTTTTTCGGCAAGCCATGCGAACAGCCCCTGAAAAGCATCACCCGAAAACAATCCGGCAAGATAGCTGGTGCCAACGGCTTCTTTCACACCGCGCAGCTGCGTTGCACCGCCCGTTGCCCATTTGAGACCGACAAGCGAAAGTCCGCGCAGGATAAAGAGAAATGCCAGGGTTACGATGAAGGACGGCAATCCGGTTTTGAGCACAATTTGCGCATTCACCGCGCCCACAAGAGCCGCGAAAACCAGCGTCAGAATGATTGCAACGACAAGCGGCACCTGCAAGACAACAAGTGCTGCGGCAAATATGAGACCAGCGAACGCAATCATCGATCCGATAGAAAGATCGAACTCGCCGCCGATCATGAGAAGAGCAGCAGCAACAGCCAGAATACCCAATTGTGATGCTGGCGCCATGAAATTCATAATACCGGCAGCCGTGAACATTGCCGGATTGGCTGTCGACAGGAAGAAGATCGTGATGAGCACGAGGCCTGAAACCGCTCCCAGCTCAGGACGACTGAGCATCCGTTGGAGAGCGCTGGCATTCTTCAGCCGTTCATCCCGCTGCGCAGCTGTGATCGCCGGGCCATTTGCGGCGGCCTGAGCAGGCTGCTCTGATGACGTTGGCTCACTCATGCTTTCCTCCTTCAAACGTATCTGTAAAAATACGCATTAAAACAATCCACTAGAGCACCGCTTTGATTCAACCTGAGAGAAACGCGCTCCAGACCACGCGACCTGAAGGTCGCGAGCTTGTGGATATGGAAACCCGTTCCCGCCCATTTTCATGGGCGGGTGGGTCATTCAAAATTATGCTTTGCTCTACTTAGCGGATGCCCTTGGCAGACAGCTCAACTACTTGCTTGGCCTTATCCTTGGTAATCAGGTTCGGACCCGACGGCACATTACCGCCCGGCATCAGACCATATTTTGCATTGAGTGCAAGGAAAGCGACCGGCAGATAACCCTGCAGGAACTGCTGCTGGTCAATCGCAAAATCCGCTTTCCCATTTTCGACAGCTTCGAGGAAGCCAGCCGACATATCGAAAGTGGCAATATGAATGCCGTCGCGACCGCTTTCCGAAGCAGCCTTTACTGCTGGCTCACCAGCCAGTGTTGCATTCAGCGTCAGGATCGTATCGACCGTCGTGTCAGATGCAAGCGCTGCACGGACCTTGGATTCGTTTTCGGTCGGATCAGCCGAGGTTGGCAGAACTGTTACGTCGCCAAAGCCTTCCTTGAACCCTGCGCAACGCTGATCGAGCGAGACGTTACCGACTTCCTGATTGACGCAGATGCCCTTCTTGCCGCCAGCTTTTTTAAGCGCCTCACCGGCAACCTTGCCAGCATCGAACTCATCCTGACCAACGTGCAGCAGCGCACCAAGCTTTTTGGATGCATCAGAACCTGCGTTCATCGAAATAACCGGAATACCGGCTGCAACAGCACGTTCAATCGACGGTCCCAGCGCATCCGCATCCGGGATCGAAACAACAATGCCCTGCGGATTCTGGTTGATTGCAGCATCAATGAGCTGCGCCATCTGCACCATATCGAATGTTTCAGGCGCGCGATAATCAACCTTTGCACCCGTATCCTTGGCGGCTTCTGCAACGCCATTCTTCACAACCGACCAGAACGGATCAGATGCCTGACCGTGGCTCACAACCACAATGCTGACTTCCTGTGCCTGCGCCGCAAACGACGCAGCCATCAGAGCAACCCCAGCGACTGCCGACTTCAAAAGCGATTTCATGTTCACTCCTCCCTACCCGGCACTCCCCGCCGGTTTGTTAATTTATCTGCACCTTGTTCAGAACTAATTCCGGGGCTGCCTCCACGCATTTGATCCCGGCAATTTTGATCTGACCTTCGATCCTTAATAGAATGAAACATTCATTAGAAATTTCTCGTGGAATTATAATTCCATTTCTGTTAGCTCATGTCAATCACATAAGCAGCAGTCGAAATGCACATGCAATTTAACTCTGGGAGGAGAGAATGGCAGTTGTAGCAGGCCTGATCGGCTCGGGTTTCATGGGTAAAACTCATGCTCTCGCCCTTGCAAATGTAAACCGGATTTTCGACCTGCCGATGACGGTCGAACTACATACGCTGGCCGATGTGGATGAAAACACTGCCTTACGCGCAGCGCGTCAGCTCGGCTTTGCGCATGCGACAGGCAATTGGCACGACCTGATTGCTAATCCGGCCATCAATCTGGTCGACATCACCACGCCAAACCGCTTTCATAAGGAAATGGCGCTCGCAGCAATTAATGCTGGCAAGCACGTCTATTGCGAAAAACCGTTGGCTCCGACTGCTGCCGAATGTCTTGAAATGACACTCGCTGCCGAACGAGAGGGCGTTAAAGCCGCGGTCGGCTTTAACTATCTCAAAAACCCGATGATCAAGCTTGCGAAAGACATCATCGATAGCGGCGAAATCGGCGAAATCAGAAATTTCCGCGGCATTCATGCCGAGGACTTTATGGCAGATCACCGCATTCCATGGACCTGGCGACTTGATCCGGCAAGCGGTGGCGGCGCACTTGCCGATATCGGCAGTCATATCATTGCCGCAGCGCGCTATCTGGTTGGCCCCATTGCCGAGGTGATGGGCAAAAGCGTGACAGCGATTGCTGAGCGCCCGGACCACAACAAGTCATCTCAGATGAAAGCGGTGGAAGTGGACGACATTTGCCACGCCTTCGTGTCGTTCGGGAACGGCGCTACCGGAACGCTGGAAGCGAACTGGGTCGCCAGCGGTCGCAAGATGCAGCATGATTTCGAAATATCGGGCTCAAAGGGCTCGATCTTCTTTTCGCAGGAGCGCTTCAACGAACTCGACCTGTTTCTTTTCTCAGATAAGAAAGGGCAGCAGGGTTTCCGCAAGATTTTCGCTGGTCCTGATCACGAACCTTATGGTGCTTTCTGCGTGGCTGGCGGGCACCAGATTGGCTTCAATGATCTGAAAACCATAGAAGTGCGTGACTTCCTGTTGAGCATCGCAGGACAGAATACCGGCCATGCCGATTTCCGCGAAGGCTATGAGGTGCAAAAAACCATCGAAGCCATCTATGCTTCCAGCCGCGAGCGGCAATGGAAGAAGGTATGAACTATCGGAGGCGCTTGCGGGTATGAACGATGAAATCATCATCGATCTTCATCAACCGCGCATCGATGCCGTAGACATCTTTCAGTAGCGCCGGGGTTAACACATCCTCCGGCGCGCCATCCACAACCAGCCTGCCCTTATTCAGCACGATCAGCCGTGTGCAATATTTCGCAGCTAAACCAAGATCATGGAGTGAGGCGATCACCGTCTTCTTCTCGGTTGCCAACCCGGCAAACAGTTCCATCAGTTCCAGCTGATGTGCCGGGTCCAGCCCCGCCACTGGCTCGTCGGCCAGAATGACCGGCGTATCCTGTGCCAGCACACGCGCGATCAGAGCCCGTGCTCTTTCGCCACCTGAAAGTTCGTTGGCGGGACGCGAGGCAAGCTCAGCCACGCCCATGCGTTGCATTGCTGTCTCAACGACGGTTTCATCGTCACCATCAAGCCCGGCAAAAACAGGCTTCAGTGCCGAACGCCCAAGTGACACCAGCATTCTGACCGAAACCGGCCATGCAACATCACGCTCCTGCGGTAGATAGGCGATGATCTTGGCGCGGTCTGCCACGTGCATTTTTCTAAGGTCCGAGCCATCAAGCAACATGTCGCCTGTTGATACCGTCAGCCCCAGAAGCGCGCGCAACAGCGTGGTCTTTCCTGCACCGTTCGGGCCGATCAGCCCGATAAACTCGCCCTCACCGGCCCCAAAACCAACAGTTTCGAGCACCGCTTTGCGTCCTAGCGACACATCAAGATTGCGGACTGAAAGTATGCTCATACCAGCCGCCTCCGATATTTGAAGACCAGCCACAGGAAGAACGGAGCGCCGATGATTGCCGTCAGCACGCCGAGTTTTAATTCGCGCCCCGGCATGATGACCCGGACTAATACATCAGCTGCGAGCAGCAATGCAGCACCGCCAAAGGCGCTGGCGACAAGTAGGTGCGAAGGTCGTGCGCCGACCAGCGGACGCAGAATATGTGGCACCACCAGTCCTACGAAACCGATGGCACCAGCGACTGCTGTTGAGGCCCCGACACTGGCCGCAGTACCAAGAACCGCCAAAATCTGAACGCGGGAAAGATTGACGCCCATGCTGGCCGCAGCATCTGATCCCAATGTAAGGCTGTCCAGCGCACGGCCCAGCGAAAACAGCATCACCCAGCCAATCAGGACAAAGGGGGCAGCAAGCCAAACATGGGTCATGGAACGGTCGGCCAGCGAGCCCAACATCCAGAACACGATTTCCATCGCAGCAAATGGATTGGGTGAAAGATTGAGCGCCAAAGCTGTCATCGCACCCGCAAGACTGGTGACTGCCACGCCAGCGAGAATGACGGCCAGTGTTCCCGCGTGGCACCCCGCAAGCACCTTCACCAGAAACACCGACACAAACGCCCCGACCAGCGCCAGCAATGGCAAGGCTAACGGAAAAATCTGCGACAATCCCGTATAAATCGCAATCACTGCCCCAAGCGACGCAGAAGAACTCACACCAAGCAATCCCGGTTCGGCCAGCGGATTGCGCAAATAGCCCTGAAGAGCAGCTCCTGAAAGACCAAGCGAAGCGCCGATCAGAAGAGCGAGCAGTGCGCGCGGCAGCCGGATTTCACGCATGACCAACACGATCGCGTCGCCCTGTCCGCCCAGCAGCGCCCGGATACTGTCACCAATGCTAATCGATGCCGGGCCAACCAGCAGCGAAAGTGCAAACAGCACAAGCACCAACAGGCCAAGTGCAAAAAGCAGAAGATAGAAGCGGCTAGTTTCAGTCACGCGCAGCCTCCGCAAGTCTCGCCACTGCCTCAACGCTGAACGGCCCACCACATACGGTCAGATTATCGTTGAGTGCCACTGTTCGTGTATGCCCTTCCAGCGCGCGCAATGCGGGGTGCTCAAAATTCTCAAAAGCCAGTGCTGGCGGTCGACCACGTGATCCGCGCACGAGAATATCTGGCTTTTCCATCACCAGCATTTCCAGCGGCAGCATGGCCGAGCCGCGAACACCGGCTTTGTCGGCAATATTATCAAGCCCGGCCAGACGGATCGCTTCATCGATCAGCGTACCGCGCCCTGACGTGTAGCTGTTTGCGTAATAAAGCGCGACGGAGCGCTTATGATCGGGTCGTTTGATTGCTGATAGTGCTGCATCCATTGCAGCAATTTGTTGACCTGCTTCTTCGTTGCGCCCCAACAATTCACCCATGCGTTTCATATGTACCTTGATATCCTCAAAGGAGCGTGCAGGCGCAAACTCCTCAACACGCACACCGAGATCACGAAGCAGTCCGACGGTAGCCCGCGAAGAAAACGTGCCCGCCAGCACCAGATCAGGCTTCATGAGAAAGACTTCCTCTGCCTGTCCATGATTGACCGGAAGCTGCTTTGCCTTCTCAGTCATGACCGACAAAAGCGGATCACGCGAAAGATACGACACCGATAGTAGTTGCCTGGCATCTGCCAGCAGCATCGCCAGTTGATCAGTGCAGACATTGATCGACACCACGCGCTTGGATCGCTCCTGCGCCTGAGCGGAGTGAAACGCAGCCAGAAACAGGCCTGCCACAAGGCCAAGCCTGATTTTCCATGATCCCAACTGCGTTTTCATATTGGATATCTCGTCAGAAATTCCGCGTCAGCCCGATATTGAAGCTGCGCCCCGGCGCATTATAGCCAGACGTCGTCTGGTAATCCTTGTCAAAAATATTCTCCACCGAGAACTTAAACTGCGACTGGGTATCAATCTCATAAAGTGCGATGAAATCCGCCGTCACATAAGAATCAAGCTTTTTGGTATTCGCAGCGCTCGTGTAGCGCGAGCCGCCGTAACGCATCCTTGCCGTTAAATCGAGTTTTTCAACCGGCTTGAAGTTCACCTCTGCCATCGCTTTCACCCGTTCACGATATGGCAGGTCGTTGTCGGTATCCTCATCAATTGGCTTCTTAAAGTCCAGTGAGCCTTTGATCGCCAAAGTCTCATTGAGGCGATGGGCGAGTGCCGCCTCAAAACCCGTCACTTGTGCTCGTGCGATATTATAAGGCAGGTAGGATGGCGCCGTACTCATGATCGCATCACGCAGCCAGGTCTTATAGAAAGCCAGATCTAGACTTGTATCGGCTGTCGCCTGCCAGTTGAGGCCAATCTCGTAGGAGCGTGATTTTTCCGGTTGCAAATCGGCATTGGCAAAACCGGGATAATAAAGCTCATTGAAGGTAGGAGCACGGAAGCCGGTGCCGAACGACGAACGCAGCACGAGATCGGGCAGAATTTCGTAACTCGCACCGAGATTATACGTCACGACATCACCGAACTGCTCATTGTAGTCATAGCGCACACCGCCATCAAAACGCAGCGCATCATATTCAAGTGAATATTGGCCAAACATCGCAGCGAGATTGCGACTCGTCTCAGCATAAGCAGTTGTTGCATCCACTTCTTCGCGGTAAGCTTCAACGCCACCAGTCACCACATGCAAAACGTTACCCGTTTCAAACTGCTTTTCCGTTGAAGCGAAGATGCCATAGCGCTTGGTTTCAAAGCGGTCCGAGCCACTGACGCTCTTGCGAAAATTCCTGCTATGATCGAGGCCAGAGCTGAGTTCAATCGTCGAAGACCAGTCTGACGTGTGATCGATCCGCGCACCAAGCTTGCCGCTGAATGCAGTTGTGTAAGCTTCATTGGCTGACGGCGCTTTGGCGTCATATTGATTGCGTCCTCGGCTCAAAAGACCATCGGTATAAATCTTGCCCCAGTCGAAATCCTTCGACAGCGCGAAGTTGAACGATCCCTGCAGAAAACCGTCGCGATCAGGCTCATAACCAAAAGCTTCAGGAGTCGTGAAATTATAACCCCGTGTGCCGGTAACAGCCGCGCCGAAGGCATAATCGATACCGTCTTTGCTGCGTCCCTGCAGCGAACCGGACGCATAGCCGCCCCACGGATGCATGACGCCCGTTGTCGCGCTCCCGCAGAAAGAGCGCTCGCCACAAACTCCGCCCTGCCTGGTGATGATGTTGATGACACCGCCCATCGCATCGGCACCATATTGCGAGGAATGCGCGCCTTTGGCGATTTCAATACGATCAATCGAACTCAGCGGAATATCGGAAAGCGCTGTTGCGCCTGTCGTTGCCGAAGCTGTTCGCACGCCATTCACCAGAACGACTGTCTGTTTCGATGACATTCCACGAATGTAAAGATTGGAAGATGATCCCTGCCCGCCATTGGTGGTGATCGAAATGCCCGGATAATATTGCAGCAGCGACTGGAGATCCGGTGAGGCAGAACGCTCTATCTCGGCCTTATCAATCACCGTGACGGAAGACGTCGAACGCTGCAACGATGTTGCGCGACGGAGCGGCGTAACAACGATGGTGTCGAGCACGACTCCATCCTGCGCATTTGGGTTTGTCTGTGCGATAGCATCCAACGGCACCGCCACAAGAACGGTCGATGCAAGGTATGCGGATAGTCGGAGAATATGCATATTTCTACTTCCTGCGCGCAAGCGTTGCTTCACCGCAGGTGTCAGAAATCAGGGCGCAAGCCCCCTGTCTTTGTCCCACGGCAACATTTCACAATGTCACCGCTACGGACGGCCGCGACTGAACACCCCTCGTGTCAGCCATGGGTGACTGGATACGGCAGGTCTCCTGACTTCCGGGTCTTCATCGGTCCTCCGCCTTCCCGAACACGAATGTTCAGTGGCTATGATCGTGGGATACGATCATGGGAGGATGACTCGCCGGTTACAGTTGCGGGGGCAGTCTCGGCATCAGCAATTTAATGCTTCACCGTGTTCCCTTTTCATCCACCCTCTCGGGCAGAACCGTTTCCTGTTCGAGCGATAGCAAGGGGAAGGAAGATTATCAACTGCAACAATATGCCCCATCTGAATCACATTCGGAATGAAGCGATTCAGATGGTTGAATTGTAAAGGTTTTTCTATCTCAGGAAGTCACGGAAACGACGCAGAGCGAAGAAGAAAAGAATGCTTCCAATTACAATCATGGCCAGTAATTGCGGCCACACGACGCTGAGTCCTGCCCCCCGGAACAACACCGATTGCGCAAGCATTACGAAATGCGTGTTGGGTGCTGCCAGCATGATGTTCTGGATAATTTCAGGCATGCTCTCACGCGGCGTTGTACCGCCTGAGAGAACCTGAAGCGGCAGCAAAACCAGCATCAGCAGAAGGCCAAACTGCGGCATCGAACCGGCAATCGTTGCGAGGAAAATACCAAGGCTGGTGGTTGCAAAAAGCTGCAATGCAGCCCCCGCCAGAAACAGTGTCAGTGAACCGTTGATCGGCACCGCCAGAACGCCCTGCACCACCACGATCAGCGAAAAGGCCGTAGCGACCAGAACCACCATACCCATAGACCAGACCTTGGAGATCATGATCTCAAGCGGCGTTACCGGCATCACCAAAAGGTGCTCGATGGTGCCATGCTCGCGCTCACGGATAAGGGCTGCACCCGTCAGAATAATTGAGAGCATCGTCACCGACGAGATGACATTGGTAATCGCTCCGAACCACCCCTTGTTCAGATCCTGATTGAACCTCGCACGCAAATTGAGGCCAACTGGCGTTTGTGTGTCCCCGCGATAGCGATTGAGAAACTCGGAAACTTCGCTCGAGACAATCGATTGCACATAGCCACCACCCGTGAAGGCCTGGCTCATGCGCGTTGCATCAACATTCAGCTGAATTGTTGGTGAACGCCCCGCGAGAAGATCACGCTGGAAATTCGGCGGGATATCGAGTGCGAATGTATCCAGCCCCGCATCCATGCGCTTATCCATCTCATGAGACGAGATGAGTTTGGGAGGCACGAAATATGGCGGATAAAACGCGGTCGTGATCCGCCCCGAAACCGGCGACTGATCCTCGTCGACAATGGCTATAGCTGCATTGTTAAGGTTTTCGGGCATAGCCTTTGCCGCCGTGTAGATTGCGAGCGTGAAGGCATAGACAATGAGCAGCAGAAGCATCGGATCGCGCGCCAGTCCGCGCAGTTCCTTGATGCCAAGCTGGAATATGTTGGAAACCCGCATCTCAGCCCGCCTGTTTCTTGAGGAGAACAATGCCGAGAACGGTAAGCACCGGGATTGCAATCAGCAGCGGCAGAAACGACCCCGCCAGATCGGTAAAATCGAGCGCCTTAGAGAAAGTCCCGCGCGAGATCGTCACGAAATAGGTTGTCGGATAAATTTTCCCGATAAAGGCACCCGCTCCCTGCAAGGATGAGACAGGATCAATAATGCCAGAATATTGCACAGCAGGAATGAGCGTCAGCAATGCTGTGCCGAAAATCGCTGCAATCTGGCTATTGATAAAGGTCGATATCACTAAGCCCATACCAGTCGTGATGATGACATAGAGCAGCGCTGCTGTGGCATAGGTCAGGAAGCTTCCAGTAAATGGCACACGGAATATGAAAACCGCAAAAGCTGTCAACATCAGGAAATTGAGGAAGGCCAGCGCGATATAGGGCAGTTGTTTGCCCAGCAGAAACTCGAATTTCGTAACTGGCGTTACGTAGAAATTGATGATTGAGCCAAGTTCCTTCTCGCGCACCACGCTCAGCACAGCGAGCATGGCCGGGATCATCAAAAGCAAAAGCGGGATGACTGCTGGAACCATAGCCACAAGGCTCTGCACGTCCGGATTATACCGATAGCGGATTTCGAGATTGAAATTGCCGACGGTGGCAGCATCTCCATAAAGCTCACGCGCCTTCTGCGTCAGCCAATTGGCATGCATCCCCTGCACATAACCACGTACTGTTTCGGCACGCGTTGGCATCGCACCATCGATCCAGGCAGCCACCTCAACAGGACGACCATGCGCGACATTGCTGCCAAAATTCGGTGGAATTTCAATCGCAAGACTAATCTCACCCTCACGCATCCGTCGGTCGAGATCGTCATAGTCGGTAATTGGTGGCTTTTCGGTGAAATAGCGCGAACCGGCAAGCTGCTGGGTATAATCCCGGCTGATCGTGGTGTCATCGCGATCAAGAACCGCAAATGTCAGGTCTTCGACGTCAAGATTAATACCATAGCCGATGACGAACATAAGAATGACAGTACCAAGAATGGCGAGTGTCGCACGAATCGGATCGCGCTTGAGCTCCAGCGCTTCGCGACGTGAGAAAGCCAGCATCCGTCGCGGGTTTGGCAACCAGCTTGATGAAGGCGTTATCCTCTTCTCCGGCTTCTTTTCCGGTATCGTATCGACCTTTTCCTGATCGTTTTTCTGTGGCGCGGTCTCACCTATCGCTTCTTCGAGATAGGCAATAAACGCATCTTCGAGCGTTGCTGCATTGCGGCTGGCGGTGATTGCCTTCGGCGTATCACTGATCAGCACCTTACCCGCATGCATCAAAGAGATACGATCACACAGTTCAGCTTCATTCATGAAATGGGTCGAGACAAAGATCGTCACATTATCCTTGCGCGAAAGATCGGCAAGTATCTGCCAGAATGCATCGCGCGCAACCGGATCGACGCCCGATGTCGGCTCATCGAGAATGAGAATGTCCGGTGAATGGATCAATGCCACAGCCAGCGACAAACGCTGGCGAATGCCAAGCGGCATCGAGTCCGGCAAATCATCCATAACACCAGCTAAATCAAACCTTTGGGCCAGTTCCTTGATTCTACGTTTGGTATCGTCCTCTGCCATACCAAACAGCTTGGCATGTAGCTCAAGATTCTGATGAACTGTGAGCTCGGAATAGAGCGAGAAAGCCTGTGACATGTAGCCGACATGACGACGTATATCGATATCCTTTGGATCGACCTCACGTCCGAACAGCCGCGCCGTGCCTTCGCTCGCGGGCAAAAGCCCGGTCAGCACTTTCATGGTCGTGGACTTGCCGCAGCCATTCGATCCGAGAAAGCCGAAAATCTCACCGCGCGGAATACGGAAACTCACATTATTGACAGCCGTAAAGTTGCCAAACCGCACCGTGACATGCTCTGCCTCGATAGCGATACCGCTATCTGTCTGCGCATTGCGTGGCGGCATGACAACTTCGCTATGCCCCCGACGAAGTTCTTCCGGCAAAAGCGCGATAAAGGCCGCATCAAGATTGGGCGTTTTGGTTTTCTCAAGCAGTTCCTGTGGCGTGCCGGTCGCAAGAATCTGGCCATCATTCATTGCAACCAACCAGTCGAAGCGCTCCGCTTCTTCCATATAGGCCGTCGCAACAATAACGCTCATACCCGGACGATCCTTGCGGATGTCATCGATCAGCTCCCAGAACTGACGCCGCGACAAAGGATCGACACCCGTTGTCGGCTCATCGAGGATCAACAAATCGGGATCATGGATCAGCGAACAGCAGAGACTCGTCTTCTGCTTCATACCGCCGGAAAGCTTACCCGCCGGGCGATCCGCAAAGGGCGACATACCCGTTCGTGCCAGAAGATCAGCTATACGGCGCTCACGCTCGTGCTTGTCATGCCCAAACAGTCGCCCAAAGAACTCGATGTTCTCGAAGACAGAGAGCGTCGGATAAAGGTTTTTTCCCAGCCCTTGCGGCATATAGGCAATACGCGGAAAAGCCGACTGGCGATGGCGCTTATCGGCAATATCGCCGCCCAGCACTTCGATCTTACCCTTTTGCATAACGCGTGCGCCAGCAATCAGCGACAGAAGGCTCGACTTCCCAACACCGTCAGGACCGATCAGCCCCACCATGCAACCGGCAGGCACATTGAGCGAAATATCGCGCAACGCTTCCGTCGATCCATAAGACAGCGTCACGCTGTCAGCGCGAACGACAAAGCTGTCGTCGCCCACGCCAGCCTTTATCGAAGCCGCACTCATTTTACGGTTTCCGCGAGGTTCTTCGGCCATTCAGCATTGGGATCGAGTTTCACATAAGCCATTCCCGGAAGTCCGGTTTTGACTTGCTGAATATATTTCTGAAGCAAATCCTGAGGGATCTTTGCCTTGACGCGGAACATGAGCTTCTGGCGCTCTTCTTCCGTTTCAACCGATTTCGGCGTGAACTGCGCCACATCAGCAACGAAGCTGATTGTAGCCGGGATCACATATTGAGGTGCTGCATCGAGCACAATGCGTGCATCTGCCCCGATCGCTACACGACCAGCCTGCGCGGTCGGCAGGAAGAAGGTCATATAGACATCGCTGACGTCGACCAGATTAAGCACGCGACCACCAGCTGACAGCACCTCGCCCGGTTGTGCGACACGATATTGCACGCGGCCCGGCTTTGGCGAACGCAAAGTGGCATCATTGATATCCGTGTCGATGGTGGCAATGGCAGCCTTTGCCGCTTCAACGGCAGCTTCTGCATCGACAACCTGTGCCTTGGCCGCACTGATCGCAGCGGCAGTCGCTGCCAGTTGTGCCTTCGCAGCACCTACGGCTGCTTCAGCCCCTTGCGCAGTTGCACGATCATCATCGAGGACCTGCTGAGAAACCGTGCGTGATTCCGACAGTTGCTGCGAACGAACCAACCGACGATTGGCGGCATCCAGCTGCGCCTCGCGCTGCGCAACGGTCGCTTCAGCAGCAGTTTGTTCGGCTTCCCGCTGCGCGACGAGGCTCTTCGCGGTATCGATACTTATTTCAGCTCGCCGCAGTTGCGCTTCTGCCTGCTTGCGCTGACTTTCGAGCTGATCCGTATCCATGCGTGCCAGAACTGCATTCGCTTCAACGAATTGCCCCTCATCGGCCAGGATTTCGCGGATACGTCCGGGGCTCTTGGTGGAAACGTCGATCTCTACGGCTTCGATGCGACCATTTCCGCCAGCAATTCCTTCCGGCAATCCGGGCGCGCTCAGTGCTTTCCAGGCATAATAGCCTCCGGCCACCAAAACCACGGCCACACCGGTTACGATCCACTGCTTGCGATTAAACCCCATGCCGAAACATCCTCTGTGTCATCATCATCTTTTGGGCCTGCACAACATAGCCGTGCGGCAAACGATATTACTCAGTCAGGTTGAATTCTGTATTTTCACTTGGGAGTGCATGCCTTGATTAAAATCAACTATACTCAAATGCACCGCAATTTCATGTGATAAAGAATAATAAATATAAGAAAATTCGCGGGTGCCGATTTGGTGAGATGGAGGGCAATGCTGACAGCACCCGCTGACTGTCGATCATACAACATTGCAAAAAAGATCGCGCTGATGCGCTCGACAGATCCTTGAATTGATTGAGTTAGCCGGGACGTCGCTTTAGGTTGGGCCTCGACGCCCCGGAGATTGCCGGTTCTGGTGGAACCCGGCAACACGCGACCATTAGCACCCGCTAGCAGAGGCTTTCTTTGATTTAAATCAATCAGATAATAAATAGCTTGAATATGCCACTATTTTTTAGATCGACACTTGCCCCAGCTCTTTTTCAGATAGTTCGACACGCTTTTGAGCTTCGGATCAGACAGAAAGCCATGCCGGAAGAGAATGCTGCCCTTGACCTCTGGTATCGCGCGGTTGAGATCGAGCTGACGCTTGATTTCATCCACGCCATTTCCCTCACTCCATTCAGGCTCAGACTTGGTCGAAGTACCAGCGCGATAAAGTGCCATCCCTATATAAAGGTCAGTATTTGTGCCTTTAACTGTATCCGCCCACCATCTGACGATAGGCCCATACGGCACTTCCTTGCGGCCTGACGACCAATAGACCTGCGGAGCTATATAATCGATCAGGCCATCTTTGACCCAGGCGCGCGTATCCGCGAAGTCACCGTCATAATTGGTTTTGCCCGCCTGCGTTGGCGAACCGAGCGGATCATCGATCTGATTGCGCCAGACACCACCGGGGCTGATACCAAAACGAACATGCGGCTTGATCGCTTTGATCTTGTTCGAAATCTCCTGCACGAGCGTATAGGTATTGTAGCGCCGCCAGTCATATTTGCTGGCGAAACGCGTCCCGAAACGCTTGAATGTCTTGTCATCCTTGAGAGACGACCCTTGCGTTTCGTAATAGAAATAGTCGTCGAACTGGATACCATCGACATCATATTTCTGGACAACTTCAGCTGTGATGTTCGTCACCCACTGGCGCACGGCCGGAATACCCGGATCGAGAACATAGCGATCCGCAGATATGCCCACCCATCCCGGATTGGTTTTATAGACGCTTGGCGGAGAATCGCTGGACGAATTTTTCAGCTCTTTTCGCGTCGCTGGCCGCACATCCGTCGAAACGCGGTAGGGATTGAGCCATGCATGAAGTTCAATCCCGCGCTTATGCGCTTCAGCAATTGCAAAGCGAAGTGGATCGAAGCCCGGATCTTTTCCAAGTGTGCCTGTAAGATAAGACGACCACGGAAGATATTCGGATTTGTAGAAAGCATCGGCAGCAGGAGAGACCTGAAAAATCACGGCATTGATGCCATGCTCCGACGCCTCATCGAACATCCGCACCAGCTCTTTTTTCTGATGCTTTACCCGCTCGGAATCATCTTCAATCTGTGTCGAAGCTCTGGATGGCCAATCCAGATTAAGAACAGTCGCAACCCAGCTCGCATGAAACATATCGCAATCAAGTGGCATGGATTACTGAATTCCCGTCCGATACGTATGTGAGGTCATATCCGGTTTGACATGATCAATTCACTACCTATTTTAAATTTGCATAAAGTCAAAGCGAGGGCACGATGTATAAGAATATCCTGATCACCACTGATGGTTCGGAATTTGCGGAACGCGGGCTTATTCATGGTTTTGATACAGCCAAAGTCATGGGCAGCAAGGTAACCGTGATTACGGTAACAGCTCCCTATTCAATTTCCGGCCTTCCCGGTGGTTTTACGGATAGCCCTGAATTCATCGAACGATATGAAGAAGAATGGAATGATTACGCCGATAAGGCGCTCGCGCGTGCTCGCGAGCTAGCGGTTGAAGCAGGTGTTGAAATCCATACTTTGCACGTCGTTGCCCATCATCCCGCAACATCCATCATTGAAACGACCAAAGAGCTGCGTAACGATCTGATCGTCATGGCTTCACATGGCCGTCGCGGATTGAAAGGCATGTTGCTTGGCAGCCAGGCCTTTGAGGTTGTGACGCGCAGTACAATTCCAGTTCTGGTCGTTCGTTAAAACTCAGCCCGCCTGGTGGCCCGTGGCACTTTCAATGTCCACGCGGAAAAAGACGGGCTCCAGCTTGCGCTGCTCGCCGCCACCGATGATCGTTTTGGTATAGGCAGGCTCCCACCACGTCGGCTCGCTGGCCATCATATTGACGATGGACGCCTTCTCTTCTTCGCGGATGATTTCCCGGTAGTGCCCATTCACCACCACACTGCGCCATTGGGTGCGCGAAACAATATGATCGAAAAGGATGCAGACGGCTGCATTCTTCCGCATTGCCTCAGTCTTCTGACCGTCAGTCGTAAATGAATAAAGTGAACCGCCACTGAACCGGAATCCGAGCGGTACTACATAGGGCCGGTTATCGAGAATATAACCCAGTCGCCCGATCTGGGTATGCTGGATCATATCGCGGATATCAAGTTCTGACATTTCATTGATTATCATGGCGAGCGTCCCTCGTTCGGCTAATCCGTCGATAGATTACTATAGGGTAGCGATTGCGCGTTGACTGCGATCAAAACTAGAAACTCAAACGAATAAGCGCCCTTCGGCGATCTTCACTGCCGTGCCGCCGATACGTGCGCCTGTCAGCACCCCTTTGGAAACATCAAGCTCGAGGCGGATGCTGGATGGTCGCCCCATCTCCATGCCCTGCTCGATCCACCATTGCGAGCTGCCGTCAACAGGCTTGTCCTTGGCCAAAATCATCCCGGCAAAAGCAGCAGCTGCGGAACCTGTCGCTGGATCTTCATAAACATTCGCACCCGTCACGAACATGCGCGCATGATAATTGCTATCGAACAAAATTGTCTCGCGACAATAAACATAAATCGGCAGCGGTCGCTCCGCGACATGTGGCAGGCTCTCGCTGACATAAACAGGATCGATCGAAACTTTCGCGGCAGCGATCAGATTGTGCACTGGAACCAGAAGATAAGGCGTGCCAGCACTCCAAATGGCAGGCACATGATTCTCGAAGCCTATTTCATGCGTACCCAGTCCGATTGCAGCGGCTGCTTCCTCTTTCTCAATCTTGATATCGAGCTTTTCGGGCAGCCGTGGCAGATCAAATTCGGCAAAGGCGCTGTTCTCACCCAGAATAACACCGCAGCGAACCACGCCGACCTTTTCTTCCAGTGTTATCAGTCGATCAGACTCATCACCCGTCCTGCGATGTCGCGCCAATGATACGGCAGCACCCACTGTTGGATGTCCGGCAAAGGGAAGTTCATAATCCGGCGTGAAAATGCGCACAGCAGCTTCGTGAACCGGATTTTCGGGCGGAAAGATGAAGACCGTTTCGGACAAATTGAATTCACGCGCAATGGCTTGCATGCGCGCATCCGTCAGCCCCTCACTGTCGTGAACAACAGCCAATGGATTTCCGGCCAGAGCCTTGTCGGCGAAGACGTCGAAAATCTCGTAATATCGGCCGGCACTGGCAGCTTCGGTCATCTTTCAACTCTCCCTCACATCAGTCGATGATAGTTCGCGAGCATAGTCAATTTCGCAGCGCTGTCATCTGTCAGAACCAACCTCATTGTTGATTATCAAAATGCCAGTCAGCAAATGCGCGAACATAGGACGGCGTCGCCTCACCCATCGCGCCTGCCCGCCTCACCGGAATGATCTCAGCAAGTTCTGGTTCGGCCTGTTTTGCAATGTTTTCTTCGATACGTCTGAGCAATTCGGCCGTCGACATATCAAAATAGTAACGCCGGAAAAGCGCAATGCTACTATCAGCCGTCACGAGATGAGTTTTCGCTTCAGCCCTTGCTCTGCCAAGCTCAATCCCGGTCTCTTCAAAGACCTCTCGCGCCATGTTCGCTTCATAATCGGCGCGCGCCCCGACAATATCGTGATCATCGATAGAACCGGCGGGAAAATAAACGCGACCTGCCACTGCATTATGCGCACTCATGCGCGCGGCAATTAGATGCCCCTCGGCAGAGACCATGATGCCCACGCCAAAAATATGCCACGGCTTTTCGGTTGCTCTATCATCACGCCAAAACATCAGCGTTGCAAAGCTTGTACGCCTGAAACTCGCTTCAAAAATATGGCCGTCAAGATGCGCTTCCGGCGCCAGATAAATCTCACCGTCGAAAAGCGTTGGATTGGCAGCAACTGCCTTTTCCCAGTTTGCGGCGATAGAAGACTTGTTGTCGTCGGTATAAGAAAGAGGGTCGGGCAAAACCCTGACATCGACACGATCAATTTCATAGACCGTGTTTTCTTTCACATGCTGCATCAGCGGCCTCATTTTCAAACAATGTTCAACGTCACGGACACGGGACAATGATCGCTGGCCTTGGGCCGGTCCCATCCGGTGCGTGGGTAGCGCTCAACATCCTGCTCCGGTGGAAAAATGGTACGCCATGGCTGTCCGCGCCGAATGATCTGCGGAATGGCACTCTCGTTCTTGTTCGCGAATGACGGCGAGGCCAGAATATAATCCAGCTGGCAAAGGTGCCGCTCCTGCGGTCCACGTGTGTGGTAGAGCGTCCAACGATCCATGACCGGGCGGCGTTCAACCAGATTGACGGCAAAGCCGTCATCGAGCAGCGTATCGAGCGCGCTTATTTCCTCAGAGAATGGTGAAAACTGATACCCATTCCACTCATCGCCGTCGATGATGATCCGCTCGCGGTAATCGTTGAAATCACCACAAATAAGCCAGCGCTTGTCAGCAGTATGCCCTGCCCCGAACTTGTCTTCGATAATCTGCCGAATCGCTCGCGTCTCGGCCTGCCGCACAGGCAATGATGCCGTGCGTCCATCAAAACCGTTGCGCGCACCACCCATCGATTTGAGATGGACCACAAACAGTGACAAAGGTTTGCCGCCAATCCGCATATCAAGATTGAGACAATCGCGCTTGAAGATACGATCATGCGGCTCGAGCCCCAGTTCAGCCAGCACAGGCTGATAAAGCCCAAGATCGTTGTACGTCAGATGTGCATGGCTCGTGACCTCTCTGATCTCGATGGGCTGACCATCGCGTGTGGTGTCACGCGCCATAACGGCCACATCGATGCCCCGGCTATCATTGCCGTCGATCAGATATTTGTTGCGATAGCCCTGGCCAATCATCTTGAAAAGATAGCCATATTCAAAGGCATTCAGTGCCGCGAGATTATCGACTTCCTGCAGACAGAGAATATCTGCCCGGGTTTCGGCGATAGCCAGCGCCGTCATCTGGCGCGTATCATCCGCATGAGCAACGGCACGTGCCTGCTCCAGCAAACGATATTGCGTTTCATCGCCAATTTCGAACAATTTGAGCGAGCGATCCTGATGCAATTCATTGCGAAAGCCGGAATAATCAAACCGGCGCATCAGATTTTCGACATTGAAGGTTGCTATAGTAAACATGCCCGCGCAATCTCACCACTTGCGCTATGATTGGCAAGTGGTTCTTTTCAAAATCGTACAGACGTGCTGGTTTTGATCAGAAAGGCCACCATATAATGTCTGGAAATCAGGACACCGAGAATGCTTGAAAAAATACGGTATATTGCGCTTTGCTCAGGCCTCTTTGCAGCAAGCTTCGTCGGCAGCGCTGCAGCTGTTGACTTGAACACGCCTTACGTGCCGTCTTTGCGTCCGAGCACCCCTCCTGTTGCTGGCGGGATGCCGCGGACTTATCTGCCGCAAGCAGGATCGAGTAAGTGTTATGGCGTAGGCTGTCGTGACAGCGGCAATTACATCTCGCGCGAAGGCATCCCGATCTACAAAAATGGCGATCCGCTTCAGGTTCGGCCATCCAATCGCAAACCGGTCACTACCTTTGGTCCAAGCAGCAACCATATTCAATGGTGCTCGAACCGTTACCGCAGCTATCGTACTTCGGACAATACATACCAGCCCTTGGCGGGGCCACGTACGGGCTGTAATTCACCATTCCAATAAAATAAAAGCCGGGCAATGCCCGGCTCATTTATTTCTTAGAACGCACATCTTATCCGAAACCCGCTTCACGCTTTTCGGGATGCGTTCTATGCAGCTTCCGATTTGGAATGAGTGCGGATCAGACGACCAAGGCGCATAATGCCTTCCTCGATCATTTCATCATTTGCACAGGAATAGCTCAGACGCAGCGTGTTCGCGCCTGTACCATCGGCAAAGAATGCCTTGCCTGGAACAAAAGCGACTTTCTCACTTTCAATCGATGCTGCGAGCAATGCCGCACCATCCATGCCCTTCGGCAATGTGACCCAGATAAACATGCCGCCTTCTGGTTTGGTCCAATTCGTGCCTTCCGGCATATACTTGGCCAAAGCTTCCAACATCTTGTCACGGCGATGTTTGTAAACGCCATGAAGCTTGGCGACCTGTTTGTCGAAGCCGCGCGATGCCACATGATAGATGGCAATCTGGTTGATCGTCGACGAATGCAGATCAGCTGCCTGCTTCATCAGGACCAGCTTGCGGATCACCGACTGCGAGGCAACCACGTAGCCAACGCGCAGACCCGGCGCCAGCGTCTTGGAGAATGAACCGCAATAGACGGTGCGGGTCTTTTCGATATCGCCACCATTGCGTGCGATGTCGAGCGACAGGATAGGCGCAATGGCTTCGCCATTGTAACGCAGATACTGATAGGCAGCATCTTCGATAATTGGAATATCAAGCTCATCAGCATCGGCCATAAGCTTCTTACGGCCTGCAAGATCAACGGTCTCACCGGTTGGATTGCTGAAATCTGCTGAGAGATATGCAAACTTGACCTGTCCGCCAGCATCTTTTGCATGCTGCTTATAAGAATCCGGTGTGCGGTTTCCGTTGAGCGAAAGAATGTCATAGGTCGGCTCATAGGCATTGAATGCCTGCAGAGCGCCAAGATAGGTCGGAGCCGTCACCAGTGCCGTGTCATTTGGCGAGATGAACAGCTTACCCAGATAATCGAGCGCTTGCTGTGAACCAGACGTGATAAAGACATTGTCCTCGGTGCAAGGAATGCCAATCTTGGCAAGCTCGCTCACCAGCCATGTGCGTAGTGGCTTATAGCCTTCCGACACAGAATATTGCAGAGCAGCATTGGCTTCAGGTCCGCCAAAGATGTCCTTATAGGCAGTCTGGAATTCGTCATGCGGAAACAACGCAGGATCGGGAATGCCGCCGGCAAAGGAAATAATATCCGGACGTTCCAACAATTTCAGAAGTTCACGGATTTCCGAAGCGCGCATGCGTTTCGAGCGCGTTGCAAATACAGTTTCCCAGTCCAGCACCGGAAATCTCCTCAATTCGTTTGAAGGCAAAGCCTCCTCAAACTTCACCAGATAAAGGTGAAGCGATAGCGCAAATTTCAGCCGACGAGAACACTTCTTTCCATGCTTACATGGAATAAAGATATTCAGAATTGTTTTGGCTCAACGGCGCACAAAACATAAATCCTATAGGCATTTGACGATCTTTTCGTGCGCAAGGGCGCGCTCAACTCAAGTTACGTCACTGCCATGTATTAAAGGGGCGTAAGAAACGCCCCTCTTTTTGTCTAATCGTAGAGCACTGCAAAATCTGATGCAATTCTGGTTCTGGCCGACGCATCGGCACAAAAATCGAAATCGATTTTTGGATAGCTCGATGCGCCTGTCTTAAAATTAGAGCGACCTTTGTGCGCCCAAACGGGCGCACGGCGCTCTATACGAAAATGGTGTTTTGTGAGAACCGGAGCGGAGCGTACATAAAGTACGTAAGCCTAGGTAAGCGTAACAAAATGCCATTTGCAGACGGCCAGAGTCTGAATATCGCAGATTTTTAGTTGCGTGCCTTATCGACGAGCTTGTTCGCTGCGATCCATGGCATCATGCCGCGGAGCTTTTCGCCAACTTCTTCGATCTGGTGGCTGTCGTTGTTGCGACGGATACCCTTGAAGCGCGCTGCACCTGCACGATATTCCTGCATCCAATCGGAAGTGAACTTGCCGGTCTGAATGTCCTTCAGAACGCGCTTCATTTCTTCCTTGGTTTCTGCAGTAATGATGCGCGGACCAGTGACGTATTCGCCCCACTCAGCAGTGTTGGAGATCGAGTAGTTCATGTTCGCAATGCCGCCTTCGTAGATCAGGTCTACGATGAGCTTCATTTCGTGCAGGCACTCGAAGTAAGCCATTTCTGGTGCGTAACCAGCTTCGACCAGAACTTCAAAACCGGTACGGATGAGCTCAACAACGCCGCCGCAAAGAACAGCCTGCTCACCGAACAGATCGGTTTCGCACTCTTCCTTGAAGGTGGTTTCGATAACGCCCGAACGGCCGCCGCCAACGCCCGAAGCGTAAGACAGAGCGAGGTCATGCGCGTTGCCCGAAGCATCCTGATGGATCGCGATAAGGCAAGGAACGCCGCCGCCCTTCTGGTATTCGCCGCGAACCGTGTGGCCTGGGCCCTTTGGTGCGATCATGACAACGTCGACGGTCTTCTTTGGCTCGATGAGGCCGAAGTGAACATTGAGGCCGTGTGCGAATGCAATCGCTGCGCCGTCACGAATGTTATCCTGGATGTGATCCTTGTAGATGTCAGCCTGAAGTTCATCAGGGGTTGCCATCATAAGGAGATCGCCCCACTTGGCGGCATCAGCAACATTCATGACTTCAAAGCCGTCAGCTTCGGCCTTCTTGACCGTCGCCGAACCTTCACGAAGAGCGATGCGCACGTTGGCAGCGCCGGAATCCTTGAGGTTCAGCGCATGGGCGCGACCCTGGCTGCCGTAGCCGACGATAACGACTTTCTTTGCCTTGATCAGGTTAACGTCTGCATCGCGATCGTAATATACGCGCATTTCCATATTCCCTTCATTCAGATTGTTTTTTCAGATTGCTCTGTGGCCTTCTCGCGTTGGCCTTTGGTTATGCCCCGTAAAGAGCGAAAAACTGCTTTGTGGCACGCCGGGCGTCCCGGATAACCACTTCGTCAGTCAGTTCCAGCCGGTCACCAAGCAGCAACCGGATCTGCATATCCCGGACAACGAGCCCGAAAAATGCACGAAATGCTTCGTCAATATCGTCAAAAGCCAGAAGCTTTGCTTCCTGCCCCATTTTAAGAATCGGCTTAAGACGCTTCGCCATCGCAACCGGACCATTGGCGAGAACGATGTCCCCCAGGGCCGACTTTCCCGATGCCGTGTGGCTAACGGCCAGACGGTTCAATGCGATCGATGTCGGGCCTGACAGCACAAGCAGCCAGTCACGGGCAAAATGTTCAAGGCTGGAGAACAGCGATTCCGCATCAAGCTTCTCACGCGCCACCGGCACAACACGAACCTTCGATGCCTGCCAGCGCACCATTGCAGTAAGCAGACCGTCGCGATCACCAAACCATTTATAGAGGCTTTCCTTGGAGCAATTGGCGGCACGCGCAATGCTCGCCGTTGTCAAAGCGCGGTCCCCACCTTCGACAAGAAGGCGCAACGCCTGCTCCAGAACATCGTTCTGACGCGGCGAAAAAGACGGCTGCTTCTGAGCCTGCAATTCGTCGCTTTTATCAGTCACGGATCAATCCCTCCACCTTGTACCGTACGGTACGGTTCAGTTTATTAACCCTTGCTTGAGAGACCGTCAAGCAGGATTTTTCAAGGTGAACCACGATTTTAGAAATGCGATCCCTGCGCAAAGCAGAGCGTCTTTTCAGCGACAGGAAAGAAGCCAGCAAATTCAAAAAGAAAAGGCGCCTTCCGGAATCAAATTCTCAGAAGACGCCCTTTTAAAATAGGCAATTTGTGGTTTGAAACCTCAGAGGTTTACCTGCGTTCCAATCTCCACCACGCGGCCCGTTGGAATCTGGAAATATTCCGTCGCATCCGATGCAGTGCGTGCAAGCAGGATGAAGAGTTTATCCTGCCAGAGCGGCAGACCGGAATGTGCCGACGCCTTCAACCAACGTCGCGACAAGAAGAAAGACGTCGTCATGATGTCAAACTTCCAGCCAAGCTTACGGCAAAGTCCAAGCGCGCGCGGGATGTTAGGCTGCTGCATATAACCGAACGTCAGTGTGACCTGCATGAAACGTTCATTGTACTGCGAAACACGCGCACGATCCGCACTCGAAACCCAAGGCTTCGAAGCTGTAACCACGGTCAGGATGACGTTGTTCTCGTGCAGAACCTTATAATGTTTGAGGCTATGCATCAGTGCTGTTGGCGCACTCTTTGGATCGCCAGTCAAAAATACAGCCGTCCCCGGAACAATGATTGGCGGACGTTTGGTCATCTGCCCCACAATGAGGTCAAGCGGCACTTCTGCCTTGCGGGTTTTCTGGGAAAGGTGGCGAGTGCCACGCACCCAGGTCCACATGATGATGACCAGAATGGCAGCAAAAGTGATCGACGCCCAGCCGCCTTCATGCACCTTGATGATATTGGCACTGAAGAACATGAGGTCGATGACAAGAAAGCCAAGGATCAATGGCAGCGCACGGCTGACGCGCCAGTTCCAGATGCGCGTCATGACAAAATAAAGAAGCCCTGTCGTAACCAACATATTGCCGGTCACAGCGATACCGTAAGCGGACGCCAGATTATTCGACTTCTCAAAGCCAAGCACCAGAATGATGACGGTAAGGCCCAACAGAAGATTGACGCGCGGAATATAAATCTGCCCGTGCAGCTTTTCCGAAGTGTGCTGGATTTCAAGGCGTGGCAGAATATTGAGCTGCACGGCCTGACGCGCCACCGAAAACGCACCACTGATAACCGCCTGACTGGCGATCACGGTTGCAGCTGTTGCCAGCAAAACTATTGGCCAGAGTGCAAATTCCGGCATCATCTCGAAGAACGGAAGTGCTGCTGCTTCGCCATGCGAAAGCACAAAGGCCGCCTGCCCAAAATAGTTGAGCAGCAGGCACGGAAACACAATCCACAACCAAGCCCGCACAATCGGCGTACGCCCGAAATGGCCAAGATCTGCGTAGAGCGCTTCTGCACCAGTCATGGCGAGGAAGACCGCGCCTACAGTGATGAACGCCACACCAGGGCTAACGACAAGAAACCGCAGCGCATAATAAGGATTGAGCGCTGCCATCACTGTCGGGTCATCAAAAATATGCCAAAGCCCTGATGCACCGAGTGCCAGAAACCAGACCGCCATGATCGGGCCGAAAACAATGGCAACCTTGCTTGTCCCATATTTTTGAACAGAGAAAAGCACAACGAGAATGACCACCGTGATGGGCACCACAAACGGCGTCATATGCGGCGCAACAATCTGCACGCCTTCAACTGCTGACAGCACCGAAATTGCTGGCGTGATAACGGCGTCACCAAAAAACAGCGCAGCACCGCAAATACCGGCGGCCAGAATGATGTCGGGCCGCCCTTTTAAGGCAGCGCGTACCAAAGCCATCAAAGAGAGAATACCGCCTTCGCCATTGTTGTCGGCACGCAGCACGAAGATCACATATTTAACGGTTACAACGAGCAAAAGCGCCCAGAAAATGAGTGAAACAACGCCCAGAATGTCGCTTCTGGAAAGAAAACCGTCAGACGTTGCCGCATGCAGCGCTTCGCGAAAGGCATAGATCGGGCTTGTACCGATATCACCATAAACAACGCCGAGCGCACCAAGGACCAGCGTCTTCATACTGTCGTGAGAGTGGTCGTTTTCTTCCGGGGGCACAGCGTTTTCAGCAGAAACACCAACGGGCAGCGTGTTCTGAGAATCCGTCAGCGCATCTCCTGTGACTGACGCGTTCTTATCTGGTTGCTCGCTGCTCATATGCAGACACCTCGCAAGGTCGTAAGTATCGGGATGGAATATCTGAGCGTGTGAGGATTAATCAAACTGTCAACAGCTAAGGAATACATGATAGCCGCAAAAAGTTCCCACACCAATTGAGGATCAGCCTTATGTCCGACGTGTCAAAGTTAAACTCTTTATAGAAAAGTAATCTGCACCGGCACGCTGGCACGGAACACGCACTGCGGAAAACTTCATGTATGCTTCCCTCAAACGATCCAGCGCCCCCCAGCGCATGAATATC
Organism: Brucella grignonensis; assembly: GCF_002252505.1. Lineage (GTDB taxonomy): Bacteria > Pseudomonadota > Alphaproteobacteria > Rhizobiales > Rhizobiaceae > Brucella > Brucella grignonensis. Next base: position 123,525 of record NZ_NNRL01000157.1, read on the forward strand.
AGGCGGGCGGTCTATATCTTGTCGCGCCCGCACACAAATGCAGATTTCGCAGGGCTCGATTTCCAGCCATGCGTTTTACGTAGCAGCTACCCAGCGAGCGCTGCAATATAGCGACTAACGGTCACCGGCATACCATACATCAACGCATCCGCCGTGAGGCCATGGCCGATGGAAACTTCACTGAGCTGCGGCACATGTTTGACCAGTGCTGGCAGGTTTTCAACTGTCAGATCATGCCCCGCATTGATCGCGAGCCCGAGCGCAGTTGCAGCATCCGCCGCCTTACCGAGACGATTCAGTTCCAACGTGGCAGCAGCCGGATCGTCATAAGTCGCGCCATAGGGGCCGGTATAAAGCTCAATCCGATCCGCGCCGATGGCCTTTGCCTTATCATAGCCAAGCGGGTCGGGATCGGCGAACAGCGAAACACGCATTCCATTTGATTTCAAACGCTTGATGATAGGGGCAAGAAAATCAGATTTGGTTTCAAAGTTCCAACCATGATCGGAAGTCGCCTGCATCGGATCATCGGGAACCAATGTTACTTGCTCTGGCTGATGCTTTTCAACGAGTTCAAGAAAGGCTTCCGTTGGAAAACCTTCGATATTAAACTCGGCCTGCGGATATTCATCATCGATAAGCGCGCGAATATCGCCAAGGTCGGAGAAACGGATGTGTCGCTGATCAGGGCGCGGATGCACCGTCAAACCAGCAGCGCCTGCTGCAAGTGCCGCCCGCCCAAGCCCGGTGACATTTGGCCAAGGGAGATCACGCCGGTTGCGCAACATGGCTATGGCGTTGAGATTGACGGACAGTTTTGCAGGCATAGAGCATAGCTCCCTCAGATAAGGATATGGCTTTATAGCCCCCACGGCTAAAAAATGTCAGTGTTTTCCGGTCGCACCCCACAATGAATTACCGGAACTTTTACTGATGGAATTTTCACATATGTAACGCAACTTTTGCCCGGTCAAAAACGTTGAAGCCATCAAAAGACGTGACGTTCTGACAAAGACGATATTCAAAGGATGGAGGTCCCCATGCGCAATGAAGACATTCCTGTCATTCGACGCATTCCCACCAATCGTGAAGATGCTTTTGCTTTTGCAATCGAGGGGCACCTCAACGATGCAGCCCTTGAAAATCTCTATGGCCTGCTTGATGCGGCCTATGAGGGGTTTGAGGAAATCGATCTACTCATTCGGCTAACCGGTTATGAGGGGGTCGATTGGGGTTCAGCCTTCTCAGAAAGCATGCTGTCCATGCGCGCAAAATCGCTAAGACATCTGCGACGCTATGCAATTGTCGGCGGTCCTTTGTGGATACAGGCCAGCGTCACGCTCATGCAGCCATTTCTTTCAATCGAAATGCGGACATTTGAAGCCGATGACGAGCCGGAAGCCTGGAAGTGGCTCGATGCGGAACCCACTGCGCAATGATTACTTGACGATAGTCAACTGTTCGGCCGCGCGGGTAATAGCCGTGTAAAGCCAGCGTTCACGTGTATCCCGGAAAGCGTAGCTTTCATCGAAAAGCACGACATTGTCCCATTGCGAACCCTGCGCCTTATGCACGGTCAGCGCATAACCATAATCGAAATCGTCAAAGCGCTTCTTGGTTTGCCAGGGAATTTCGGCATCCGGGTCCTCAAACTGAGCCTTGAGCAGCTTGATCTTGGCAACGCCACGATCTTCATCTTCCGGCGAAACCAGCAGATTGATGCCGGGCTTTACCGTCTCCTTGGATGAAGTCATCACCTTCCAGAGCGAACCATTCAACAATCCCTTGGCTGGATCATTGCGCAAACAAACCAGCTTGTCGCCAGCCTGCGGATATTCGGCGGTGAAGCCTTTCAGTTCGCGCAGTCGCTGGTTATAGCGCTTGCGTGTGCGGTTGGTCCCGACAAGCACCTGATCAGCCGAAAGAACCAGATCCTGATTGACTTGTCCCTTGGAAATGACCTTCGCCCGTCCCTCATCGCAATAGTCGAGATCCCTGCCCTCACGCACATCAAGCGCCATGCGAATGATAGGGTTGTCGCGTGCCTGACGGTGAATTTCGGTCAGCAGGAAATCAGGGTCGTGCTCGGTAAAGAACCCGCCGCCGGAAATCGGAGGCAACTGACCCGGATCACCCAGCACCAGAATAGGTGTGCCAAAGGTCATCAAATCGCGACCGAGTTGTTCATCAACCATCGAGCACTCATCCACAACGATAAGTGCGGCCTTGGCAACAGGGCTTTGGCGGTTGAGCGAAAAGGTCGGTGAAATGGAGGTTTTGCCGGTGGTTTCGTCTTCTACGGCTTCTTCACCACGCGGGCGATAGATCAGCGAATGAAGCGTGCGCGCATTGTTCGCACCCTTTGAGCGGAGAACCTGCGCGGCTTTGCCGGTGAATGCAGCAAACTGCACATCGCCATCGACATGCTCGGCAAAATAACGCGCGAGCGTCGTCTTACCCGTGCCTGCATAGCCAAACAGCCTGAAGATCGGGGAGCGCCCTTCCTTCAGCCATTTTCCGACGGCCTTCAAGGCCTGATCCTGCTCCGGTGAAAACTGCATCCGTTGTTCAGACAGGATTCGTCCCTCAAAGACAAGATCAAACCGTGATCAAATGCTTTTACCGACCAGCGCCGCAAATTTATCGAGATCGACATTGCCACCACTGACAATAACGCCAACCCGCTTGCCCTTCAGCATTGGTGCCATTTGCAATGCACCTGCAAAAGCAAGGCAGCCAGTCGGTTCAACAATCATTTTCATCCGGCTCGCAAAGAACTTCATTCCCTGCACCAGTTCATCGTCACTGACGGCGAGAATATCTCGGACTGTGTCGCGGATGACAGCGAAGGTCATATCACCCAGGGCCTGTGTCTGAGCGCCATCCGCCAATGTCTTGGGCACATCGATATGCACAATTTTGCCCGAACGGAACGATTGCTGGCCGTCATTGCCTGCTTCCGGCTCAACCCCATAAACATCGCATGATGGTGAAAGTGCCTTGGCAGCCAAAGCAGACCCTGCAAGCAATCCGCCACCACCCAGACAGACAAACAAGGCATCCAAAGGTCCGGTCTCTTCGATCAGTTCCTTTGTCGCCGTTCCCTGCCCGGCAATAATGTCGGGATGATTGAATGGCGGAATGAGCGTCAGGCCACCTTCGTCCGCGAGTTTCTTCGAGAGCGCATCGCGATCTTCGGTATAGCGGTTATAAGTGACAACCTTTGCGCCATAGCCTTTCGTGGCCTCCAGCTTTGCCGCCGGAGCATCCTCTGGCATGATAATTGTCGCGCTAATGCCCAACAGTTTGGCAGCAAGCGCGATTGCCTGTGCGTGATTGCCGGAAGAAAATGCCAGCACACCACGTTTCTTCTGCTCATCATTGAAGCGAGACAAAGCGTTGAACGCACCACGAAATTTGAAAGCGCCAATGCGTTGAAAATTCTCGCATTTGAAAAAGAACTGCGCGCCGGTCTCGCGGTCAATCGTTGAAGAAGTGAATACCGGTGTGTGATGCGCATGTCCTTCAATCAGTTGAGCCGCAGACACCACATCATCATAGGTAGGAAGCGCAGACATCTTTCATTCCTTCAACTCATTATTTCAACATCGGCCACAGGCTCAGAATGAGCAGCAAGGCCATGGTAAGATTGAACCATTTCAATCGGACAGGATCGGAAAGCCAGTTGCGCAGCAAGGTGCCGAAACCTGCCCAGACTGATACACTCGGCAGGTTTACAATCGCGAAGGCGACGCTCACCAGGATTACGGCCACATAGTAATTGTCATGGTTGGCATAGGTGGCGATGCCGGTGATCCCCATGACCCAGGCTTTCGGATTGACCCACTGAAATGCAGCCGCCTGAAGAAATGTCATCGGCTCGCCACTATCACTGCCTTTAGACTCGCCAATCGAGCGCGACGTAGCAATTTTCCACGCGAGGTAAAGCATGTAAGCGCCGCCAGCGAACTTAAGCGACGTATAGAATGACGGCACCGTTTCGATCAGCGCACCGAGACCGAACCCAACCGCCAGCAGCAGAATGAAAAAGCCCACGCCTATTCCTAGCATATGCGGAATTGTCCGCCGAAAACCAAAATTCACCCCCGATGCGAGTAGCATCAGATTGTTGGGACCAGGTGTGACTGAAGAGACAAATGCGAAGACAAGAAGCGCAAGGAATATTTCAAGAGACATTGGTTTGACCTGATTGATAGAGACAAATTAGCTCAATAAAAAACCGGCACAATCGAAACATTGTGCCGGTTTTAGCCGATATTGTCTCGATTTAGCTAAGAGCGCATCCCGAAAAGTGTGAAGCGGTTTTCGGAAAAGATGCGCTCCAGAAAAATGCTATAACCCCTGAGGACCGCGGTTCATCGCCGCCACACCGGTCCGGCAAATCTCCACCAGACCGAGCGGCTTCATCAGCAAAATGAACTGGTCAATCTTGGCGGTCTTGCCCGTAATCTCGACAATGAAATGCTCTGTCGTTGCATCAACAATCTTGGCGTTGAAGGCATCGGTCAGACGCAGCGTTTCCGCACGCGCCTCACCCTTGCCTGCCACCTTGATCAGCGCAAGCTCACGTTCAATTGGACGCTCGTGGCCGAGTTCCACAGCGCGGTGGGTCATATCAACCACGCGGTGCACTGGTACGATACGCTCAAGCTGATGACGGATCTGATCAAGCACATTGGGCGTGCCGCGCGTAACAATCGTAATGCGCGACAGGTGCTGCTCGTGCTCGGTTTCAGAAACCGTAAGGCTTTCAATATTGTAGCCACGGCCCGAAAACAGGCCAATGACGCGGGCCAGAACGCCCGGCTCATTGTCGACGAGAACGGAAAGCGTGTGGGTTTCCGGCGTTTGCGTATCCGTCGCAATGAAATATGCCGAGCCGGATGCTAGATTTTGTGCGTTCATTTTCTTTTCTCCGGATCAGACTAGGGCGCGGCCCTTGGCATCAATGGCGTTGGCAACAGCTTCATCAGTCGCTTCATCGGGCAGCAGCATTTCATTATGTGCCTTGCCGGATGGGATCATCGGGAAACAGTTGGCGAGATTGGCAACGCGGCAATCGAAGATAACCGGCTTCTTGATCTCGATCATTTCCATGATCGCATCATCGAGCTGAGCTGGCTTTTCACAACGAATGCCATGCGCACCATAGGCCTCTGCAAGCTTCACGAAGTCAGGCATTGCCTCTGTATAGGAATGCGACAGGCGATTGCCGTGCAACAACTGCTGCCATTGACGTACCATGCCCATATACTGGTTGTTCAGGATGAAGATCTTGATTGGCGCTTCATACTGGATTGCAGCCGACATTTCCTGAATGCACATCTGGATCGATGCGTCACCGGCAATATCGATAACCAACGCATCGGGATGTGCAATCTGCACGCCAAGCGCGGCAGGCAGGCCATACCCCATGGTGCCCAGACCACCCGATGTCATCCAACGGTTCGGTTCATCGAAATCCATGAACTGGGCAGCCCACATCTGATGCTGGCCAACTTCGGTGGTGATGTAGGTATTACGATCCTTGGTCAGTTCATTCAGGCGCTGCAATGCATATTGCGGCATGATGACGTCTTTGTTCGGCGTAAAGGCGAGCGAATTGCGTGCACGCCAGCGGTTGATCTGCTCCCACCATGCGCCGATCGCGCTTGCATCCGGCTTTTTTGCGGCTGCACGGAACTGGCGAACAATGTCTTCGAGAACATGCGCAACGTCACCAATGATCGGAACATCAACGCGAACGTTCTTGTTGATCGACGATGGATCAATATCGATGTGAATCTTGCGCGAATATGGCGCAAAGGCATTAAGACGGCCGGTGATACGGTCATCAAAGCGTGCACCAACACACAGCATGACGTCGCAATCATGCATCGTCATATTGGCTTCATACGTACCATGCATACCCAGCATACCAAGCCAGTTCTTGCCCGATGCCGGATAGGCACCCAACCCCATCAAGGTCGAGGTGATCGGGAAATTGCTGATCTCGACCAGTTCACGCAGCAGTTTTGTTGCGGCAGGACCGGAATTGATAACGCCACCACCCGAATAGATAATGGGCTTCTTTGCGCTCAGCAGCATTTCAACCGCTTGTGCAATCGCCGACTTGTCGCCTTCAACTGTCGGGCGATAGCTGGTGCGCGGAGCAGTTTGCGGTGGCGTATAGATGCCGGTTGCAAACTGAATGTCCTTAGGAATATCGACCAGAACCGGACCCGGACGACCCGTGGAGGCGATATGGAACGCCTCGTGCAAAATACGCGAGAGATCGTTTACGTCACGGACCAGCCAATTGTGCTTGGTACAAGGACGGGTGATGCCAACGGTATCAGCTTCCTGAAAACCATCGGAACCGATGAGCGATGTTGGAACCTGACCGGAAATGCAGACCAGCGGGATGGAATCCATCAATGCATCCTGCAACGGCGTCACCGCATTGGTGGCACCAGGACCGGATGTAACCAGCATAACGCCGACCTTGCCAGTTGAACGGGCATAGCCTTCAGCCGCATGGCCTGCACCCTGCTCGTGGCGAACCAGAATGTGCTGAACCTTGTCCTGCTGGAAAAGTTCGTCGTAGATCGGCAGCACAGCGCCACCCGGATAACCAAAAAGATGTTCCACGCCATGATCGATCATAGCCTGAACCACCATTTCTGCACCGGTCATTTCGCGTTGCCCTGCGGAGATCGTCGCCGCCTCGCTTTTTGCTGCCGTCATCGTCGTCACTTCCCGTCTGCTTTACATATTCAATTTCGTTGGTGTTTAGATAACAAAAAAGGCCCCCGAGGGAGCCTGTCTTTCGCGCATGGGAGCTTTCGCCGGATGGTTACACCATCCTGCCCATGCGCGTTCGTACCACAAGAATAAGAGCTGTTCTGTTCATGGTCGGGAGACTAATCACCGAAAATCGCTCCGTCAACGCATAAATTCATCAGGTGCGTTGTTTTCTTCTGTCAAACACCCGCATTCGATAACATTATTGCCCTGACAAGGCCTCATGACCTGAGGAATAGACATTCCAGCTTTGATCCAGCTGATTGCGGAACCATGTCGATTGGCGTTTGGCGTATTGGCGGGTTGCAATTACAGACCGCTCGATAGCCTCTTCCTGCGTCATCTCACCGGCAAAGAATGCAGCAGTTTCCCGCACGCCGATTGCCTTCATCGCTGGCAGTGCCGGATCAAGATCAAGCGCCATCAATGCGCGTACTTCATCAAGCGCACCCTGGCCCCACATAAGATTGAAGCGTTGGGCAATCCGCTCGCCCAACCACTTACGATCAGGCAACAGCACGATCTTGGTCGCGCTCGCATCATCTACCAGCGCCGTGCCCGTTGCCTTCTGCCAATGCAGCAGAGACTTGCCTGTCCCTTCAAACACTTCCAATGCGCGAACGATACGCTGGCTGTCGGTTGGACGAAGCGTTGCTGCAATCTCAGGATCACGCGCCGTAAGCATTGCATGAAGAGCTTCCGCCCCCTCTTCGCCCATACGGTTACGCCAATATCCACGTATATCGACAGGCACCTCCGGCATTTGCGACAGCCCGCCCAGCAGCGCCTTAAAATAAAGCCCCGTACCGCCGACAAAAATCGGCGTTCGTTCCTTAAGATCGGAACGCGAAAGCAAGATCTCCACATCGGCAAACCATTTGCCGGTCGAATAGGAAACAGAGGGGGGAACATGCCCATAAAGATAATGCTCAGCCTCGCGCAACTCATCAGGCTGCGGGCGTGCACTCAACAGGTCGAGCACATCATAAACCTGCATAGAATCGGTGTTCACGATGAAGCCGCCGGTCTTCTTTGCCATATGAAGAGCAAGAGCTGACTTGCCGCTGGCCGTTGGGCCAGCTATCAGGATTGCATCCTTCACCGCATGCTCACTCATCGTAGGAAATGCTCCTCATGTCCCGATCCGTTTCCCTCATTGCTACACTGATTGCCAATCCGGCCAAAGCGCTGCTTGCTCCGTCTCTGGGGATTAAAGCCTCGGCGGCAGTGAATGCAACCGGACTTTATTGGCTGGCTGACGGCATCGCCTGCGACATACCGCTTGCCTCTGGCATCTCCCACAAAGAAGCAGAAAGCACTCTGCGCGCTTCCCTCGATGGTGCACCTGTCGATGTGGTGGTGCAGGAACAGGATAGCCGACGCAAGAAAATTCTGATCGCAGACATGGATTCCACCATGATCCAGCAGGAATGTATCGACGAGTTGGCCGAAGAAGCAGGTCTGCGTGAGCATGTTGCAGCCATTACAGCCCGTGCCATGAACGGCGAAATCGAATTCGAGCCAGCACTTCGGGAGCGTGTCGCTCTCCTTAAGGGCCTACCGCTGTCGGTCATCGACAAGGTCATTTCCACGCGCATCTCACTGATGCCGGGCGGTGTTGAACTTGTGCGTACCATGCGCAAGCACGGCGCATATACCGCATTGGTGTCCGGTGGCTTCACCTCGTTTACACGTCGCGTTGCAGAAATGATTGGCTTCAATGAAGACCGCGCCAACACACTTCTTCACGATGGCGCACATTTGAGCGGCACCGTTTCAGATCCAATCCTTGGGCGCGAAGCGAAGGTCGAAAAGCTCATTGAGATCGCTGATCGTCTTGGCCTTACACCTCAAGATGCAATCGCAGTGGGTGACGGTGCCAACGACCTTGGCATGATCCAGCTTGCAGGGACAGGCGTGGCCCTTCATGCAAAGCCTGCAGTCGCAGCCCAGGCCAAGGTCCGCATTGACCATGGCGACCTGACCGCGCTTCTCTATATTCAAGGCTATCGTAAATCGGATTTCGTTGAATGATCATTCTGGAAACACCTCGCCTCATTATCCGCAACTGGGAAGATCGTGATCGTGAACTGCTTCACGTGATCAACTCCGATGATGAAGTGATGCGTTTCTTTCCGTTTCGTCGCAATCGTGCTGAATCGGATGCGCTGTTTGAGCTTCTTCAAACCATGATCGCAGAAACCGGCTTCGGCTTTTACGCTCTCGAAGAAAAGCAAAGCGGACAATGCATCGGCTTTGCGGGGCTGGCGCGCACCGATCTGGAACCACATTTTCCGAACGGCACTGTCGAAATTGGCTGGCGTCTCGCGCCGCCATTCTGGGGCAAAGGCTATGTGACGGAAGCAGGCAAAGCGCTGCTCGCCTATGCCTTCGAAACATTGGAATTGCCTGAAGTCGTGTCCTTCGCAGTCTCTAACAACGACCGCTCGACATCAGTCATGCAGCGCATCGGTATGGTTCGCGATATGGCAAGCGACTTCGATCATCCGCGCGTGCCGGACGAGACGCCACATCTCAAACGCCATGTCGTCTATCGGACCATCAAGCCTGCGAAGACTGAATCATATTCGTAACGGAATCCCATAAGCGATTCAGAACACAAATAAAAAAGGCGTTGCGGTATTCCGCAACGCCTTTCGTTTTTGTAACGCGACGAAAGCCTAGAGCGGTTCCAGTTAAAACGGAGTCGCTGGAACCGCTCTAAGTGTTTGTTTCATCGCATTATCCTACGCAAAACCGCTTCGCACTTTTGCTGGAAATGCTCAGTCGATACGGATTGTCACAAAACGCAGCTCGCCCGAGCGCGAAGCAAGCATCAGAAGTGCATTCTTGCGCCCCTCGCGGCGCAAGGCATCGATCCGCTTCTTCACATCGGCAGGCGTTTTCACCGTGACCTGACCGATATCGACAATAACATCACCGGTTTCAACGCGCTTCTCACCGGCAGCAGAACCCGGAGCAACGTAAAGCACGGCAACGCCTTCCACATCTTCGGCAATGCCAAACTCACCGCGAACATCATCGCTGATTTCCGCAAGCTTCATGCCCATCACAGTCGTGGCGGCCTGCTCCTTCTGTTCTTTTTTCTGAGCATCTGGCTTTGACGCATCGGGCACTTCTGCACCGTCTTTACCTTCTTCCATGCCTGGTGGAGGAGCCTGATCTTCGGCGGCCGCTTCAGTGCTCTTATCGTCTTCAACCAGACGCCCGAGCTTGACCTTTATGGTTTTCTCTTCACCATCACGAACGACGACAATATCGACCTCGTCACCGACTGCGCTTTCAGCGACAAGACGTGGCAGATCCCGTGCGCGTTCGACTGGCTTGCCATCGTAGCGGATAACCACGTCACCCGCCTTGATAGCCGTATTGTCGACGCCTGAATTTTCAATCAATCCAGCGATCAAAGCGCCTTTCGCGTCTTTCAGACCAAGGCTCTGCGCAATATCTTCGGTAACTGGCTGCAGACGTACACCGAGCCAGCCGCGGCGCACTTCACCAAACTCTTTCAGCTGATCGATGACACCGACGGCCATTTCAGCTGGAATTGCAAAGCCAATACCAATCGAGCCACCCGATGGCGAATAAATTGCCGTATTGATGCCGATTACCTTGCCATCCATATCGAAAAGTGGACCGCCGGAATTACCCCGGTTGATCGCAGCATCGGTCTGGATGAAGTCGTCATAAGGCCCGGACTGAATATCGCGCTTACGGGCCGAAATGATACCGGCCGTTACAGTCCCACCAAGGCCGAAGGGGTTACCGATCGCCAGAACCCAGTCGCCAATGCGTGCCTTCTCGGAATTTCCGAACTGCACTGCAGTGAGCTTGTGTTTGGCAGGATCAACTTTCAGCACAGCTAGATCGGTTTTGGTATCCTTGCCGACAAGCTCGGCCTTGAGCTTCGAGCCATCAACGAAATTCACTTCGATTTCATCGGCATCGGCAATGACGTGGTTGTTCGTGACGATATAGCCTTTTTCGGCATCGATCACAAAGCCGGAACCAAGCGACTGCACTTTGCGCGAATCGTTGTTTTTACCGCCGTCCTTGTCATTGAAGAAGTCGTTAAAGAACTCCTGAAATGGGGAGCCTTCCGGCACCTGCGGCATTGGAACGCCGCCATCCCCTTCGCCGTCTTCCTTGACCGTCTGCGATGTCGAAATATTGACGACTGCATCAAGGAGCCCTTCGGCAAGATCAGCGACCGACCCCGGTCCCTGGTGCACTGGCGCGGTCTGTTGCGCCCCGCCTTGCTGAGCAACCGCAGGGGGCATGCCAATCGCTACTGTCCCTGTAAAACTCATCGCTCCAAGAGCTACGGTTGCTAAAAGGGTGCGAGCAAATCCCGCCTTGGGTGCAATTGCCATGAAGCTCTGCTCCGTTTCTGTCTGCGGTGATAATCGAAAGGATTAGATCGCTGCAAAATACGGCCTGTTTACGGCCCCGCATAGAGCGGTGAGCAGAAATATAATGGATGAAGTGGCTTATCCCCTGACAAGCCAGACAATGAAGACGCCGATTGCCAGCGCTGAAAGCCCTGCAATCCGCAGCATGGTTTCCGGTGCTTCGGATGCATCGCGCGCAAGCTTCTTGGCGAAAAAAGGAAAGCCGCCGTAGAGCAGCCCTTCAAAGACGAAGAGAAGTCCTACGGCGGCCAGAAAATCGCTCATTTGCGATAATCTCTCTTACTGCGACGGCGTTGCCAGTTTCCCGCCGGCATCACGGAAGAACTTGAAGAACTCCGAATCCGGTGAGAGAACAAGCGTCGTATCTGGCGTCTGCAGAGCTTCACGATAGGCTGCCATCGAACGATAGAAGGCAAAGAAGCCCGGATCTTTTGAGGCAGACTGAGCGAAAATATCACTCCGCTGCGCTTCGCCTTCACCACGAAGGATTTCAGATTCCTTGCGCGCTTCAGCAATCGTTTCGACAACCTGGCGATCGGCAATAGCGCGAATACGCTGTGCTGCTTCACGACCACGGGCACGCAGACGTTCTGCTTCTGCAAGACGTTCTGCCTTCATGCGGTCATAGGTCTGCTGCGAGACCTCAGCCGTCAGATCCGTACGACGAATACGAACGTCTTCAATGGTCAGACCAAGCGACGTCGCATCGGAACGCATCTGGTTTGCCACTTCACGCATCATGTCGCCACGCTCTTCAGAGAGTGCTGCTTCAAAGCCACGCTGACCGTAAACACCACGCAATGCCGCATCGAGGCGTGTGCGCAGACGTTGTTCTGCAAGCAGCGTGCTACCCGAAACAGTTTCACGGAACTTGCGCGCATCGGTAATGCGATAAACGAGGAATGCATCCACGTCGTAGAACTTACCACCTGAAACCTGAACGCGGATATCATCGAGATCAAAGCGCAGAAGACGGTCATCAATCAGCTGCACAGTATCGGCATCAAGAAAGCCGAAAGGCAGCTTGAAATAGATACCCGGTTCGGTCTTTACAGCAACGATCTGACCGAAGCGCAGAACGATTGCCTGCTGGCGTTCGTTGACGATGAAGGTGGCCGAATATGCCAGAAAAAGGATGACAGCGATGATACCGCCAATAATCGGAAGCCTGTTCTGAGACATTACTGTGCACCCCCGCCGGTTGTGGTCGCGCTCGCACCAGGACGCGGCTGCTGGCGCATAAGTTCATTCAGAGGCAGATAAGGCACGACTTCTTTTCCAGGTTCCACGATGACTTTCTTCGTGCTCTTCAGCACCTGTTCCATCGTTTCGAGGAAAAGACGGTTACGGGTAACTTCCGGCGACTTCTGATATTCACCAAGTACCGAGCTGAAACGCTGGGCTTCACCTTCAGCTTCCTGAACAACACGGTTTTTGTAAGCTGCTGCTTCTTCACGAAGCTGGGCTGCTTCACCACGTGCCTGACCAAGACGCTGGTTGGAATACTGGTTGGACTCTTCTACGAAACGATCTTCGTCCTGTTCAGCACGCTGTACTTCGTCAAACGCATCGGCCACTTCACGCGGCGGTGCTGCATCTTCGATCGAAACGGCATTGACCTGAATACCGGTATTGTAGCGGTCAAGCGTCGCCTGAACGATGTCACGAACACTTTGCGCAATCGCAGCACGATTATCACGGAAGACATCCTGAGCCGGTCTGCGTCCAACGATCTCGCGGATCGCACTTTCAGAAACCTGCTGGACCATCGAATCCGGATTATCGACATTGAACAGATAAGCGCGCGGATCGGATACGCGGTAAAGCACCGAGAACTGGACATTAACGATGTTCTGATCGCCCGTCAGCATTAGTCCCTGCGTAGCGCTGCGCGAACCCTGTCCACCGATATTGATCTGCTTTTCGACGATCTGCGCCTTTTCATAGGTTTCGATCGGCCAGAAATGGAAATGCAGGCCTGGCTCAGAAACTTCAGCCTTTGGCTTACCAAAGCGAAGTTCTACAGCAAGTTCATCAGGCTGGACGGTATAGATGGATTGGAAAAGCCAGAAACCCACCACCGCTGCGCCGATGAGGAAAAATACGCCGCGATTGCTGCCGCTCTTGCTGCCACCACCACCTGGGAAAACCTTTTTCAGACGATCTTGGCCCTTGCGAAGAATATCCTCAAGGTCTGGCGGCGTGTTCTGTCCACCACCGCGCGGCCCTTTTGGTCCCTGCCCCCATGGGCCGCCACCGCCGCCGTTATTATTGTTATTGTTATTATTATCGCCGCCGCCACCCCATGGGCCACCGCCGCCATTCTGATTACTCCAGGGCATCCTCACCTCTCGTCCGGGAAACGGGAAAGCAAGCGCCATCTCCCGTCATCAACTAATGTTACCGTTTTATAGGCATCGCGAGGGCCGCTTTCAACGTAAGGCGGCAAATTTCCTGCGTTATAATTTACGCAACACGCCGTTCATATCGAATATAGCATGTTGGATGGCTGTCTTTCTCACCTGCGGGCACATTCTCGACCGAAACGGCCTGCCAAACTTCCGAATCGATATCAGGGAAATACGTGTCACCATCAATCGTGGCCAAAACGCGGGTGAGATGTACCACATCCGCCAATGGTAGCCCTTGGGCATAGATGTTGCCACCACCAATAATGCAGACCTCATCAACATTGAGCTCAGCCGCAAGCCTGCGTCCCAGATCAATTGCATCTTCAAGCGAACCGACAACCTGTACACCTTCCGCAGTAAACGCGGCATCGCGTGTCACAACAATATTGGGGCGCCCCGGCAAAGGGCGCCCGATGGATTCCCATGTACGGCGCCCCATGATAACGGGTTTACCCAATGTCAGTGCCTTGAAACGCTTGAGATCAGTCGACAGCTTCCACGGCATGTCGTTGTCACGACCAATGACACCGTTTTCAGCAGCAGCGACGATGATCGATACAATCGGCTTCCGAATTGTCATGTCTTACACCGCAATCGGAGCTTTGATCGTTGGATCGGCTTCGTAGCCAACGAGTTCAAAATCCTCGAAGCGGAAATCAAACAGATCCTTCACATCCGGATTGATACGCATGGTCGGCAAGGCCTTCGGCGTGCGGGTCAGTTGCAAACGCGCCTGTTCGAAATGGTTCGAATAGATATGCGCATCCCCCAGCGTGTGAACAAAATCACCGGGCTCAAGCCCTGCAACCTGTGCAATCATCATGGTTAGCAATGCATAGGAAGCAATGTTGAATGGAACGCCCAGAAAAATATCCGCCGAACGCTGATAAAGCTGGCAGGATAGTTTGCCGTCCGACACATAAAACTGAAACAGGCAATGGCATGGTGGCAGAGCCATTTCATCGACCAGCGCGGGATTCCATGCGGACACGATCAAACGTCGTGAATTAGGATTTTCACGCAACATCTTGAGAAGATTCGCGATCTGGTCGATGTGACGGCCATCTGGTGCGGGCCATGAACGCCATTGATAGCCATAGACGGGACCGAGATCGCCATTCTCGTCGGCCCATTCATCCCAGATCGAAACGCCGTTTTCCTTAAGATAAGCGATATTGGTATCGCCTTTGAGGAACCATAGCAGTTCATGGATGATTGAGCGCAGATGCAGCTTTTTCGTCGTCAGAACCGGAAAACCTTCGGCCAGATTAAATCGCATCTGATAGCCGAACACCGAACGCGTGCCTGTCCCGGTCCGGTCACCACGGTCAGAACCATTATCGAGCACATGCTGGAGAAGGTCGAGATAGGTACGCATAGGGATTACTTTCCGGGCCGATTCGTTTTGACATCACTATAAAGAAAAACCTCGGCGCGACGAGGCACCGAGGTCTCAAACTCCACAAGGGAGTGATATTATTAGAGATCGCCGAGCTTACCCAGCTGTTTGGCTACGAGATAATAGAAGGTAACGCGCTGCTTATTGCGGTCGCCCTTCATGACTTCTGCCACGTGATTGACCACTTCTTCAGCTTTCGCAGCATCTGCAACACCGAGCTTTTTCGCCACCCAGCTGTCGCGAACACGCTTCAATTCTTCCGGATCCGTCGCTGAAACGAGAGAGGAATCGCGATTGCGCAACGCAATACCGAGATGCTTTACGATCTTCCCGACAACGGCTTCATCAGCGCCAGCATCATAACGACGAACATCCGCGAGATATTCACTCATATATCCACTCTCCTTCGATTGGGCCTTTGCCCCGTTTAAACCTCCGCCAGAGCCGGAGAATTTCGATCCCCATCAGGCATGCACTGATAGTGTGCTGAGGATTGACCAGCGGAGGCTGGCTGTCAATTAAAAATGAACGTAGAAAGCGAAGGCCGCGACCGCCAACAACCTGTAAAATCACAACTACCCTCTTCCAATCGCGAGGAAGGACGCCTATATACGGCGTGTCAGCGCAAGCTGACTATGGTGATAAATGGACGATGTAATAAACCTATTGGACCCGGGGGCGGTACCCGGCGCCTCCACCAGAACACAAGATGCTTGAGAAGCAAGTTGTGCTGTGGCGGGGGCGAAATAGGATCGACAAGGGTGTAAAGATCGCTCTTTTGCTCGGCATGATACCACCGTTATCGGGTCAATTGAGTAGTTGCAAATGACAACAAAGCTCAGGGTTATGCTCTCGCTGCCTAATGGCGGTGCGGGAAACCCACTCTAAAGCCCTTAGGGTTAGCACCTTAAGGCGGGGTTCGGAGGCACCTGGCAACAGAAGCCTCCACTTTCTTTCACTAATTAAATTCTCAGCTTTCAGACCACAAGATCGTGTCCGACAATCAAAACGATTTCCGGCAGATATCATTCCATTGTGAAAGCTGGGCGGTCTTCCAAAAGTGGCGCTCACTTTTGGAAAAAGACGTGCATAAACAAAGATTCAAAGCGTGCCGCATAGCTATGCTAAAACGCGACACGCTTTGGAGCAGTCAGACTATAACTGGCTCGGTTTCAGCCACTTTTGCTCCCGTTATCGCGATCTCTGCTGGTTGTGTTTTCGACGAAAGCGCAATCATCGCGATGACAAATGCAAGGACCGCGCAGGCTGCAATGCCAGCGACCATCGGCAAAGGCGATCCATCAAAGACGGCACTCGTCACAGCAATCGCTAAACCGCCGATGACAAATTGCAGTGTCCCCATCAGCGCAGACGCGGTTCCGGCAATCTCGCCATAATCCTCAAGGGCAAGCACCGCTGTGGTCGGAATGACAAGACCCAAAAATCCATAGCCGACGAACAGGAACGCCGCCATCACATAGAGCGACTGGTAGCCCAGCAGAATGACTGCGAGTAGCGCAACCATCGACACAGCGAAGCCGGTTACCGCCATCTTAACCACACGGCGCAGTCCAAAGCGTGCACCAAGCACACCATTGAGCTGCGAAGCCGCGAAAAATGAAACCGCATTGACCGAGAACGCGATCGCATATTGGCTGGGTGTCAGACCGTAATGGTCGATCAGCACGAAGGATGAATTCGCCAGATACACGAAGAATGCCGAGATACCAAAGCCGCCAATGCTTACCAGACCAAGGAAGTAGCGGTCTTTGAGCAAGCGCGCGTAACCGCTGAGCGCACTGCTGATATTGCTCTCAAGCCGGGCCTCCGCGCCGCGCGTCTCCTTTAGCAGCGATCCGATAAGAGCAATTCCGATAAGGGCTGCAATAAACACTGCCCAAAACACGCTGCGCCAGCCAAAGAAGCTGATCAGCACCGAGCCGGTCAGTGGCGCCAGAATTGGCGAGATGGAGAAAACCAGCATCAGCAGGGACATGAGGCGCGCGGCATCTACACCCGTGTGCAGATCGCGAACGATCGCACGTGGAATGACGGAGCCGGATGCAGCGCCAATCCCCTGTACGAAGCGAAACAGCACAAGAATATCGATATCCGCCGCAAAGGCCGATCCGATACTGCCAATGGAAAACAGAACCAGACCGCCATAGAGCGGCAACTTGCGGCCGATCATGTCGGAAAGAGGTCCAAGGAAAAGCTGCGCCAGCGCCAGTGCCAGAAAGAACGCAAGCAGACTCATCTGCACCGCGCCCGTCTCCGCGTGGAGATCTGAAGCGATGGTCGGCAGTGCCGGCAGGTACATATCTATTGCAAACGGACCAATAGCGGACAAAAGACCGAGAATAATCGCATTGCGCACGAGACCAGAAGTCATGGGGAGGAGCGCTTTCATCAATGTTTCGTGAGTCGCCTGTTACGATTTTGGACCCATTCAGGCCCGCGGCACCGCTTGGGAGGATGGGAAAGCCTAAGTCCAAATATCGCAACAGAAGTTCTATCCACATGTTACTGCTGCATATTTTTAACAATTTCTGCGACGCCCCCGGCCCCCCACCGGATATCCCAGCCTTTAAAAATAGTGCAGCAATCACCACAATGGACGGATTGTCAAAACCGATTTGACACAAGTGTAAAATTAGACACCATTGTCCAAATCGTCAAGTCGTCTTATGTTGAGGATATGAAACCTACTGACATGCTCGATATAGCCGTTCTATCGGATAGACCCGCTGCCCTTTCCAAAGGGGCGAGTTCCACGGTCATCAAACCGGGGCAATGCATGAAGCGCGACTTCATTCTTTGCGCCGCCGCCCGTGTTTTTTATCGCGATGGCTTTCAGGGTGCGAGTATCGATCTGATTGCCAGTGAGGCCGGAGTATCCCGCCAGACGATCTATAATCACTATCGTGATAAAGAAGCACTGCTTGCAGCAGTTGTCGATGACGCGTTCGACAGGATGATGTCGAGCCTTTTTGCCGTGCTCGCAACCTTTCCGCAATCGAGCGAAAACCTTGAGGAAGACCTTATCGCATTCTCTGTCAGAATGAGTCGCAATTGCGTTTATGATCCCTCCACCGCGTTTTTGCGCAAGGTGTTTCAGTCCGATGAGGATGCTCTTCCGCAGAACGCAAAGCTTTGCAGCACCAAAGGCCCGGCGCAAGGTGTGCCCGCTATTGCAGCCCATCTGGCGCGACTTGCCCTTACCGGCGATTTGGTGATTGAAGACCCCGATCTTGCTGCCCGTCATTATCTCGCACTGATCAATGCCGACATCCACTATCATCTCCTGACAGGTCAAAGTATCGACGATTCCATAATCGAGCAAAGTTCGATCAATGGTGTCCGCACATTTCTGATGGCATTCGGCAAGCGCGCATAAGCTGTACACTTTGTCTTTTAGAACCTTCAAATTCACGCTCTGATTGCTATTTTAATCCCGCAATCGTGGAGGTTGAGCTTTTTCACGATATAATTTTCAATTCCATTGAGAACAAACTTGACATCAACCCGCGAATCCGTGGGATAAGCAAAATATGGTACAGGACCTGATCCGTTATGATATTTTAGCTCAGGAAGCCCTCCGTGGCGTCATTCGCAAGGTTCTTGCGGAAGTGGCGGCGACTGGCTTGCCTGGAAACCACCACTTTTTCATCACGTTCCTTACAGGAGCGCCTGGTGTGCGGATTTCATCGCGCCTCAAGGAAAAATATCCTGAGCAGATGACCGTCGTGTTACAGCATCAGTTCTGGGATATGCTGGTTACGGACCAGCTGTTTGAAATCGGCCTTTCCTTCGGTGATGTGCCTGAAAAGCTGACGATCCCCTTCGCTGCTATTCGCGGCTTCTATGACCCATCGGTTAATTTCGAACTTGAATTCGATGTGTCCGTTGTCCAGCCAACGAGCGACAATGATGAAGGCAGCAATATTTCTTCGATTGAACTGATTTCTTCTGAAGACGCTCCGGCAAAGTCGCAAAAATCAAAATCCAGGCCGCGTAAGACTGCGGCTGAAAAAGAAGATGCGGCTGCCAAGGATAAAGAAGCAACAGACGGTGAAGAGACGGAATCCAAGCCGTCTGCAGATGTTGTCTCGCTCGATTCCTTCCGCAAGAAGTAAGTCTTATACTATTCTGAAACATTCTATGCGCCGGTAGAAGAAACCTTCTCCCGGCGCGTTGCTTTTGGGCTCTAAAAGTTCACCGCTTGTCATCAGCAGCTGCTTGGCAATTGACTTTAATCAAAGCACGCAGATTATTAATCTGTCAGTAATGGATCGACGGCAACTCATCTGGATCGGTTTTATCATGCTGCGTTTTATTGCTCAGATTGTCTTATGGTTTAGCGGTATCGTCGCGGGCTTCTTTGTCGCTAAAGACGCACCCAATTTTCCGCTGTGGCAGATGACTTTCGGACTGCTTTTGCTCGTGATACTCTCGCTGCTGATATGGTGGTTCACCAACCCGAAAAAGCCAGGTAAATAAAGGCATCGAGGCTATTATCCTCTGGCAGCTTATTGTTACGGCAGGCATTCATGAGCGAAATCGTTAATCTGCGCCAGTTCAAAAAGAACAAAGCGCGTGCCTCCAAGGAAAAGCAAGCTGAACAGAACAGAATTCTATTTGGCAGGACCAAGGCCGAAAAGGATTTCGCGCAAGCAGAAGCCCGTAAGGTAGAGGGTTTTCTCACTCACAACAAACTCGATTCGCGCGATAAACCGGATGACAACACGTGAACCAGTCAGCCCGCTTGCGAAAGCGCTCTGTCACTATCCGCGGCCATGCCACAAGCTATACGCTTGAAGAACCGTTCTTCGAAATCCTTGAAGAAATCGCACAGAGCCGACAGGTTTCCGTGGCATCGCTGATTGCCGAGATCGATGGACAGCGCGATCGCACGATCAACCTCTCATCCGCCCTGCGCCTTTATGTACTCGACTGGCTGAAATCGCGGCTTCAGATTTAGAGCATAATCCGACCGGAGTGAAACGAGGATCGATAAGATTATGTTTCGAATATAAGGCCTTAGAGCGCCGATCTGATTCAATCAGATCGAAACGCGCTCTAAGGCTGAGGGCTCGGCACCGTAGTCGGCGATTGCTCTAAATCCTTCAGAAACTCATTCAGCGACTGTCCGCCCTGCCCATCCAGCTGGGTTGGCGGATTGCCACCCACTGCAGGGCGCTGTGCTTCCAAAGCATCTCGTGCAGCCTGCTCCCGCGCTTCAGCCTCGGCCTTGCGGCGTGCTTCTTCTTCGAGCCTCAAACGTTCACGCTCCTGCGCGTCCGATGAAAGCAGATCAAGCTGGCGGCGCAAGCGCTGCTTTTCCATGACGCTGGCCTGCATGGCCTCGACCCGTTCCTGTTCCCGCTCAAGCGCACGTTGCGTCAGGAACTGAACCAAAGGCTGGCGATCAAACTGAACCGATGGTTCTTCATAAGTCCCACCGATTGAATACCGCAGATTGGCGGCGCTGCCAGACTGTGTGGCTTCAACTTGGTTGAAAGAGAAACTGCCCTCTCCGTTCAGACGCAGTGTGGAGAGATCCAACTGCAAATCCCCTGCCAGTACCGTGTCGCCTGAACTGAGACTAATCGGTGCCAGTCGTGCAATACCCCCGGCAACTGTGAAATCAAATCGCGGATTACCTGCAACAAAATGCCCCTGGCCAACTGCTTTATCTGCAATCGCGGCGAACTGCTTTGCATCGGGCTGCGATGCGCCCGCAGGTTGATCGCCCATGGCATCAGCCGCTGTCAGCATCCCCGGGAAAGCGTTCTGATCAAGACCATTGATCGCAAAATTCTCAATATCCGCGCTGCCTGTTCCTGCGAGTGATGAAACAAGATCAGCAACGCTCGTACCGCTGCCATTCAAAGACAAAGCTGCCTTCACCGTGCCTGAGAGGGGGCTGCTACCATCTGGCAGACGATAAAAATCCTGAAGTGCCGCACCACTCCATTTGAGATCCGAAGTCAAAAGCGCGGTTTTGTCATTGTTACGCAACGAAACATTACCGACCAGATAACCACCCGCCCAGTTACCTGTCAGCTCCCCAAGAGTGAGATCATCCATGCCCTTCTGGAGCCGGGTAGAAAAGTCGTTCAAAGCTCCAAACCCGTCCATATGAGCCTGCGTTGCAGTAAGCTTCATATCAATGAGCAACGGCAAGGAAGGCCGCACGGCAAATGGTATCTTTGGCCAGATCGTTGCTTTAGACGGCTTTACAGGCTCAACAGCGTCAAGCCCCAACATAATCGCAGCAAGACTATCCAGCTCAATGGAAGCAAGCTTGGCTTCACCTTTGAGCTGCGGCAGGCCGCTGTCAGAAAAATTCGCCTCTATGCGGGCGGAAACGTCATCGCTACCGAGCTTTCCTGAAAAATTCGGGAGGCGAAGAAGACCTTTGGCAAATTGAAAGTCACTGGAAAGATCCGCGGACAGTCCTTCACCAAATCCCGGCAGCGTATAACCCGCAGTTGCGATAAACGGCTGTAAATCAGCGGACTTCACCTGCGCCTTACCGCTTGCCGCGATATCACCACCAACAAGAGAGAGGATACCATCGGCGTCAGCTGTTCCATCAGGCGCCGTCAGCTTGAGTTGTGTCCGCATACCCGCGCTTGGAGCACCCTGCATAGTCAAATCCGCGGTCAACTCGCCAGCAAGCCCGAGAGGCAATGAAGGCACGCCCAGAAGCGCAAGAACAGTTTCTCCGTTCTGCGATGTCGCAGTGCCGCTCAGCTGCATTTGCATCGGGTCACTCTCGGAACTGCCGCCGCTCGTTGTACCTGAGAGATCGAGTTTCATTCCACCAGCTTTGCCGGTCACGCTGAAAGATGCTTCCCCACCCCTGGCGGGGTTTTTTGTGTTCGCCTCTTTGGTGCGTGAACTCTTGTCCTTGCCAACACTCTTGCCTGTGGCGGGCATTGGCGCGGCATTGCCATGAGGGGCTGCGACCGCATTGGCGATAATATTAATCTCCGTATCGTCAAACAGACCCGGATAATTGTCCGCGCGCGATGAAAGCGACCTGAACAATGGGATCTGGGGATGGCGATGGGCGACCAGCGTCAGAAAATGCGACAGATCGGCAGACAGCAAAGTGGCATCCAGCGAACCTGACGGCGCCGATGCAAACGGCTCATAAGCACCCGTTGCTGTTAAGGTGGTGCCCGCGACATCGTTGACCATCAGGCGGTCAAAATCAAAGCGCCCGCCATGTACCCGCACGGAAAGATCAACACCACCCGCTTCCATGTCCTCATACTGGACCGGACCAGCCTTGAAACCGATATCCAGCGCCTGTCCTTCAAGGGAAGCCATGCCATGACCACTTGAGAAAAAGCCTGTAAATGCTCTCAACGCATTGCTATCGACTGCGCCACCATGAAGCCGTAGCGTAATGGCTGGTTCAGCAGAACCCGCAACCTGCCGTAAGAAGCTGCCTTTCAGCGATGTCTGCCCCAGTCCGACTTCCAGTTCGTCAATGCTCTGCATGCCATCACGCAGATTGACCTTGCCGGAAAAGCCGACGCTATCAAGCTTGCGGATCGATTCATCGACTGTTTCATTGAGCCACGAAGCAAGACCTGACGGCTGGCGCGAAGCAACAAGCATATCGCCTGCAAAGCCAAAATCCTTGCCAACCGAAAGCCTGCCCTTCGCTTCGATCTTCGTGCGTCCCGGCAGATCAGCTGCAAACTGACGGATATTCCAGCCATTGCCGTCAGGCCCTGCACTGATCGTCACCGAGCGAATTGTGGTGCCCCCGGCAATGACCGCAGGCAAACGCAGCTCCACATTGCCGGGCATTCCGGGTATCGGCAATTGTTCGAGCATACGGCGGACAAGGACCACACGATCACCGACAGGCACAGCCATTTGCTGGTCTTCTGTTGTCTCGACGGGGCCCCAAAAAATCTGCTGACCATCGGCACTGATATCGAAACGGGGCGTATCGCCGTAATCAATAAATGCTTTGCCGTTCACCACATAAGGATTATCAGCAGGCCCCTGTTCCATACGGAATTCGCTGGCATCAAACCGGCTTCTATCCGCGTCGAACTTTCCCGATACCCGCAAGTCGCTAAAAAACGGCTTATCTGCTGGTTTCTTTTGATTTTTGGTGTTCAGCGCAACGGCATCCGCCGAACGAAGCGAAAAATTACCTGCGTACTCAAGCCGACCATCCTTGAGCGTAATATCACCATCCGTTTCAAAGGATGCTGGAATCGCATCGGGAGAAATGCGTGCTTTTAACCGCAGCGAGCCATCAGGTTTCGCCTCACCGCTGTTGAGATCAAGCGCGAGTTTCTGCCCTTCCATATCCAATGTGCCGTTTGCCTGCCAAGGTCCCGACAAGCTATTCGCAGACATCACCGCATTGATGGAAGTGGCCGTATGAATACGTCCGCTTGCTTCATCGTGTAACGTTGCTGTGCCATCCAGGATTGAAAGCCGCTCGACCTTGATATGGGAAGGGTCAATTGGCGTGGAGGGACGAATTGCCCAATCCACCTTACCGTCCTTATCGAGAGAAATAATCGCCTGCGGACGCTCGACGCGCATATCGAAAATCAGGAGCTGCCCGCGCAGAAACGGCATCAGTTCGGCATCCATCGAAAACGTATCGACAGTCATCACCGGATGGGCTGCATCAGCACCCACGCGAACATCGGAAAACGCCACAGACGGAAAAGGTAAGAGGCGCGCACTCACATCACCCGTTACATGGACCGGACGGCCAAGTATCCGACTTGCTTCACGTTCGAAATCGGCACGATAGCCGCTCCAGTCGACAAATGGTGGCACGACGAGCGCTGCCGTCAAAAGCAGCACCAGCAATCCACCCACGATGACGAATATGCGGCCCAAACGAAGCTCCGATAAAATGCTTATGCTCGCCGCATGAAACAAAGGGTGAATCACGCGGTCTTTATCGGTGCAACATAACGGCATCGTTCCGGCGATAACAAGGCAAATTGCCTTTCGCCGAAGCGATTCACGGCTGATTCATGAACGATATTGAATCGCCTTCTCAAAAAGACGATTCAAATGGCTGATTTGAATCAGGAAATCAGGATTTTTCCTGGGTTCATAATGTTGTTCGGATCGATCGCTTTCTTGATCATCCGCATGTAATCAGTCGCTTCGCCAAGCTCCATGGGAAGATATTTCATCTTGCCCTGTCCGATACCGTGTTCGCCCGTGCAGGTGCCTTCCATGGCAATTGCCCGCCTGACCAGACGATCCATGAAATCTTCGGCGCGTTCCATCTCCGATGCGTCATCGGTATCGAGCAGAAGCAGCAGATGGAAATTGCCGTCACCAACATGACCGACGACCGGCGCGATCAATCCGCTTTCAGCCAGGTCTTTTTCAGTTTCTGCAATGCAATCGGCAAGGCGCGAGATCGGCACGCAAACATCCGTCGAAACACCCTTGGCGCCCGGACGCAGAAGGAAGGAGGCGAGATAGGCATCGTGCCGCGCACGCCAAAGCCGGTCGCGCTCTTCCGGATCATTGGTCCAGCGGAATTCTCCGCCACCGTTTTCCGCAGCGATTTCGCCAAAGATTTCCGCCTGCTCGGCAACGCCGGTTTCCGTGCCGTGGAACTCTACGAACAGATAGGGCTGCGCATCATAAGGCAGTTTGGAATGCAAGATCAACGCTTCCATCTGGAGTTTATTGACCAGCTCGATGCGCGCAACCGGAATACCCATCTGAATGGTTTCGATCACTGCGCGGCAGGCCGATTCAACATCGGGGAATGGACAGATACCGCCCGATACTGCCTGCGGGATGCCCTGCAATTTCAATGTGAGTTCAGTGATGATGCCGAGTGTACCTTCCGAGCCGATCAAGAGCCTTGTGAGATCGTAGCCCGCAGCAGTCTTTTTCACACGCTTCGATGTTTCGATCAGACGCCCATCGGGCATAACGGCTTTAAGCGCCAGTACGTTCTCGCGCATCGTGCCATAGCGCACGGCATTGGTACCGGAGGCACGGGTTGAAGCCATACCGCCAAGGGTAGCATTGGCACCGGGATCAATCGGAAAAAACAGCCCCGTATCGCGCAGATATTCATTGAGTTCGCGCCGCGTAATTCCCGGCTCAATCACGCAATCAAGATCTTCCGCATGAACTGCCAGCACGCGATTCATATGGGTAAGATCAATCGACACGCCGCCAGCAGGCGCGTTCACCTGTCCCTCAAGCGAAGAGCCGGCACCAAAAGCAATCACCGGCACCTTATGCTCAGCGCAGATGCGGACCACATCCTGCACATTTTCAGTTGTCTGCGCAAAAATGACAATGTCCGGTGCCTGCGTTGGCACATAGGTCGTCGTGTGGCCATGCTGCTCGCGGATTGCTTGCCCCGTCTGCGCGCGTTCACCAAAATGCTGTTTCAGCATTGCAACTGCGGCGGCAATGCCCTCCTCATTACGCTGAAGAGCAACCACATTCTGAAGCGACATCGTTCATTCTCCGTATTTCAAAGTTCAAGCAGAAGCCAAAGCCAGCGCGACCGGGTCTTGCCCCAGATGCTCGGCAATAGCCCGCACAACAAGGTTGTGATCCTCGCGCTGCGGCAGACCGGAAACAATAGCCGTTCCAATGACCCCCGCTCCCGCCACATGGATTGGAAAGCCGCCGCCCGCCAATGCATAATCTGCCACATCCAGCGCCTTGTGTGCAGCGAACATCTTGTCGTCGCGGTTCTGTTCCAGAACAAGGCGGTAGCTCGAAACGTGAAAGCGGCGCACGACGTTGAACTTGCGGCGAAGCCATTCACTGTTGTCCACAGTCGTTCCGGCTGTTGCAGCAAAGAACAAGCGGCGATCCCAGAGCGATATATCAATGGCAACTGCAAGCTTTTGCTTTACAGCCAGATCACGTATCCGATGGCCCAGTGAAAACGCGTCGTTTTCATTGAAAGACGTGAAAATCAACGCCTGTTCCTGCCGGATGATCTGCTTGATATCGTCACTCTGCGCCATGTTTTTCTTCTCCCCTGAGCATGTCGCGGAAAAGTGGGAACCGGTTTTCCGATAACGACATGCTTTAAACGCTATGTGAGTTCTTTTGCGCCCTCATTCATATGATTGCAACAGCTGAACCATGCCTTCAAACTTGATTGATGGGACACAAGCGGTTAGTGGAACTTCATGGCTCAGAACCCAAATATTGATGTAACCGCAAAAGGTGACCGCATACCGGAGTTTGTGGAAACCGCCGTCTTTAAACGCGACGTGTTTTCCGAAACACGCGCAGGTTATTTTGCAGGCGATCCCGACACGCGGATCATCCGTCGCGTGGTCAGCGCTGCACCATGGTGGTCAAAGCCGCTTGCCTGGATTCTGGCGCGTCGCGAAATCCGCGGACTGAAGACAGTGCGTGGCATCGAGGGCGTTCCACAGCTTCTTTATACTGACCGCGATGGCCTCTATCGTTCATGGACAGAAGGTACGCCGCTGCATCTTGCGCGGCCTTCTGATCCAAAATGGTATCGTACGGCACACCGTATTCTACGCGACATGCGTCGCCTTGGCGTTACGCATAATGACCTTGCCAAGCCGCAAAACTGGCTGATGACACCAGAAGGCGAAGCGGCCGTCATCGATTTCCAGCTTGCAAGCGTGCATCGTCGTCGTGGTGGGCTCTATCGCCTGTTGGCCTACGAAGATTTTCGACATCTCATTAAGCAGAAGCGCGCCTTTGCCGCCGATCTGATGACGCCGACTGAAAAGCGCATTCTGGCGCGCCGCTCACTACCGTCACGTATCTGGCTGGCAACCGGCAAGAAGGTTTACAACTTCATCACCCGTGGCATCTTCAATTGGTCGGACGGTGAAGGTACAGGCGACCGCATCGATAATGAAGGCCCGGCCATCATGGCCGCCCTCAAATCCGATCCGCGCGTTAAAGATGTGGCGCTGGCGCTTTATTCGCTGCCAGCGAAAGGCGTCGGCCTCTATGCTTTCGTTGAAACGCTTGATGCGGATGAAAAGAGCCTGCGCGTACGGCTCAAGGGCACCAAGCTCGAACTCATCCAGCCGGTCGCACATTTGCCGCGTCGAGCCGATGGCACGATCCGCGATGACATTCTTCGTCTGATCGCCATGAACCAGATGACAGAACTCGATGATCTGTTGAGCCGCGAGCCGGAAATGCTTGGACTGGTCGAAGCTCTCGCTTCGCACCGCCTCAATTTCACCGACCGGCGCGTCACGCAGCTTGAGTAATTTCACGCTTTCGCTGGTTTTTCATCAGCGAATCACTACATTCGGTAGCAATGTCCGATTTCCCTGATGATATGCCGTTCTTCGGCGATGAAGCACCGGCTGACCGCGCGCCAGCGGCCGGAAGTATTGCAGCGCGTGCCATGGCCGCACGCAACCAGCAACGCGGTGAGCCTGATTATTTACAGGGCTTGAACCCTGAACAGCGCCAGGCCGTCCTCACCACCGAAGGTCCGGTTCTGGTTCTTGCGGGTGCAGGCACCGGCAAGACACGCGTACTCACCACACGCATCGCGCATATTCTGACGACCGGCCTTGCCTATCCGAGCCAGATCCTTGCAGTGACCTTCACCAACAAGGCTGCGCGCGAGATGAAGGAGCGTATCGGCCATCTGGTCGGCGGTGCTGTCGAAGGCATGCCGTGGCTCGGAACATTCCACTCTATCGGCGTGAAGCTTTTGCGTCGTCATGCAGAGCTGGTGAATCTCACTTCCGATTTCACCATTCTCGATACCGACGATGTGATCCGGTTGATCAAGCAGCTTATTCAGGCCGAAGGTCTGGACGACAAGCGCTGGCCTGCCCGCACATTCGCCAATATGATCGATGGCTGGAAGAACAAGGGCTTTGGTCCCGCAGATATTCCGGAAGGCGATGCACGTTCATTCGGCAATGGCAAAGGCCGTGAACTTTATCATGCCTATCAGGAGCGCCTACGTACACTGAACGCCTGCGATTTTGGCGATTTGCTGCTGCACCCAATCCGCATCTTCCGCAATCACCCGGATATTCTTCGCGAATACCATGCGAAGTTCCGCTATATTCTGGTAGACGAGTATCAGGACACCAACACCGCCCAATATATGTGGCTGCGTCTGCTTGCCCAGCGTCCGAAATCAAGGACGACGGCACCCGCGCCCGCAGGAAATTCAGTCCGTGGAACCGGTGAGCATAGCGAACTCGGCGCGGGCGACAACAAAGTCAATCTGTGCTGCGTCGGTGATGACGATCAATCCATCTATGGCTGGCGCGGTGCGGAAGTGGATAATATTCTCCGCTTTGACAAGGATTTTCCGGGCGCAGTGGTCATTAAGCTTGAGCGTAACTACCGCTCGACCGCACATATTCTGGGTACAGCCGCCCATCTGATCGCGCATAACGAAGGTCGCCTCGGTAAGACGCTGTTCACGGAAGCCCCGAACCCCGACGATCCTAAAGTCAAAATCCATGCCGCATGGGATTCGGAAGAAGAAGCCCGCGCAGTTGGTGAAGCCATCGAACAGGCGCAGCGTCAGGGGCATTTGCTCAACAACATGGCGATCCTTGTGCGCGCATCGTTCCAGATGCGCGAGTTCGAAGACCGCTTTGTGACGCTCGGCCTCAATTACCGGGTTATCGGTGGTCCGCGTTTCTATGAACGCCTCGAAATCCGCGATGCCATGGCTTATTTGCGCGTTGTGGCCCAACCCGCAGATGATCTGGCGCTTGAACGCATCATCAACACGCCGAAACGCGGCCTTGGTGAAGCAGCAATTCGTCAGGTGCATGATTATGCCCGCGCGCGCGACATTTCGATGTTTGCAGCGGCCTGCGATCTGGTTGAAACCGAAGAGCTGAAGCCCAAGCCGCGCTCGGCGCTGCGTGAAGTGGTCGATAATTTCCGCCGCTGGCAATCGCTCATCGACAATACGCCGCATACGGAACTGGCAGAAAACATTCTGGATGAGTCCGGCTATACGGCCATGTGGCAGAACGACAAATCGGCAGAAGCGCCGGGACGCCTCGAAAACCTTAAGGAACTTATCCGTTCCATGGAGGAATATGAGAGCCTGCGCGGTTTCCTTGAGCATGTCGCGCTCGTCATGGATGCTGAGAAGAACGAAGATATGGATGCCGTCAACATCATGACGCTCCACTCTGCCAAAGGTCTCGAATTTGAAACCGTCTTCCTGCCCGGTTGGGAAGAAGGCCTGTTTCCGCACCAGCGTACGCTGGATGAAGGCGGACGTTCCGGCTTGGAAGAAGAACGCCGCCTCGCCTATGTCGGCGTCACGCGCGCCAAAAAGAACCTGCATATCTGGTTCGTTTCCAACCGCCGTATCCATGGCATGTGGCAATCGACCATTCCGTCCCGCTTTCTGGAAGAACTTCCGGAAACGCATGTGGAAGTGGCCGAAATGGAAGGCAATTACGGCGGCTATGGTAATAGCGGTTATGGACAATCGCGCTTCGACAAGGCCGATCCATTCCAGAACACCTATTCAACGCCCGGCTGGCAGCGCGCGCAGCAAAACCGCACGGATGCGACACGTAACAATTGGGGTTCGCGCTCCGGAGCCAATGTAGAACGCATCGGCTATGGCGAAACGGACTCCGGTTTCGGTGCCGGTCGTGGTTCTGTCAAAGGCCGTACGATTGATGGCGAACTGGTTGCGAAATCAGTGGCCGACAAGCCGTCGAACTTTTTCGTTGGCGACCGCGTGTTCCACATCAAGTTTGGAAACGGTACAATTGCGACAATCGACGGCAACAAGCTCACAATCGATTTCGACAAAGCCGGTCAGAAGCGTGTTCTCGACAGTTTTGTTCAGCGCGCCTAAACGATGAAAACAGTGTTAGCCGGAGATTACTCCGGCTTTCCATTTTCCCAGGTCACATCACCTTTGAAGAGCGGAACTGTCGACAGCGATGTCTTAGCCGAACCGTCCTGCACCTGAGTAGCGTGTGCGAGATAAAGCAGCGTATTGTTTTTCTGATCATAGATGCGCGTGATGACCAGCTTCTTCCAGATCAGGCTTGTTCGCTCGGAAAAAACCCGCTCGCCGCCCTTACCCAGCTTGATATCGCCGATGCTGATCGGTCCTGTCTGTTCGCAGGAAATCGATGCATTGGACGGATCTTCAAACCAATTGCCCTTCTGCAACCGGTCAATCATTCCGCGAGAGAATGACGCGAGATGACAGGTCACGCCTTTCACTTTCGGGTCAGACACCGCATCGATCACAATGTCATTGCCGAGCCAGTCCACACCAACCTGACCAACCTCCTCGGCAGACACGGCAGCTGAAGCGCCAAGAAGCAACATTGGGGCAACCAGTAGTCCGGCGAGCTTGTTCATTTTCGACATTCGATATCTCCAGCAGTTTCCATATGTAAAATGGCGAAGCAAATCGGGCATCGCAAGTGAAGTGTGCCTAACCGCTCCATTTTTTCAGAAATGCTTCGATTTCAAGTGCCTGAATGTCCGGCACCGCCTCATAGAGCTTTTCCACCGGCCAATCCCACCAGCAAAGTTTGAGCAATCTCTCGATGACCTTGTCGTCAAAGCGCTTGCGGATGACGCGCGCCGGAACCCCGCCAACAACATGATAAGGCGCCACATCTTTTGTCACCACAGCATTCGCCCCGATCACTGCACCATGACCAACTGTCACCCCCGGTATGATAACAGCGCCATGGCCGATCCACACATCATTGCCGATTGTGACACGCTTCGCCTGCCGCCTTGCGCGAAAATCGCCATCAACACCCAGATAACGGAAATACTCGTTCGGGCGGTAACTTACCTTATGCGTCGTTAGCCGCTCCATCGGATGCTCAAGTGCGTTGATCCGCACATTGGCCGCAATCGAGCAGAACTTTCCAATATCGGCGTAAATCCCCTCACCGTTTCGCTCAAAATAGGTGAAATCGCCGACAGTCACTTCACGCAGGATCACCCGCTCGCCAATGTCGGCATAACGCCCCAGTTTCGAAGCTTTGAGCTGAGCTGTCGAGTGAATACGCGGCTCACTATTCTGGAAACGGAGGTCTTCACCCTGCGTCATTTCAAAACCCTGTAGATTGGAGACCGACCCGCAGCTTTCACCAAAAATGCGGCACCCGGAAAGATACGAATATAGTTGGCATTTTTAATAGATTACAGCGCATCTGTACGGCATTAAACCAAAGTTCTCAGCGTTATACATATGCAATCATCACAGCGCGGCTAGATTGTTTTCATGAATGAGCATATCGTGAAATAGGGATTCGGTCGGGGAAAACACTTGTATCTCTCAATTCAATATTTGAGAGGCGTTGCGGCGCTCTCGGTCGTTTTTGTTCATCTCGAATTTCAGCTTAACAGGTTGGGTTACGATGGACTATGGCCACGCGCGCTGGAAGGCGGCGTTGATATCTTCTTCGTCATCAGTGGATTTGTGATCTGGACGGCCGCTGAGCGTCATTCATCATCGATAGTCGACTTTGCCTATAGACGCGTGGCAAGAATTGTTCCGCTCTACTGGCTGGTCACAACTGCGATTGTGATCATGGCGCTTTTGATGCCGCAGCTGTTGCAAAGCACACGGTTCGACCTTGGCCATATTATCGCGTCCTATCTGTTCCTGCCATATGAAGTATCTGACCAAAAATTGATTTATCCCATCCTCGTCGCAGGCTGGACACTGAATTATGAAATATTTTTCTATGCTGTTTTCGCAATCTGTCTCGCAGCACCAGCCAAACTTCGCCTGGCACTTCTGAGCACTGTCATTGTCGGTCTGGCAACGTTCGGACAGGCGAAACAGCCAGAAAACACGATACTGCGATACTGGTCTGACCCAATAATCCTCGAATTTTTATATGGTGTTTTTGCCGCCGTCCTCATTCGCAAGGTCCCGGCATCCCGAAAAATTGCGCTCTTTCTGGCAATATTGGCGCTGCTGTCATGGCTAAGCGTCATGAGCTTCAACCCGAACATGCATCGCGCATTCGCACTTGGAATCCCGGCTTTCCTGCTGGTTTTCTCAGCAGTTCTTTTCGAGCGAAGCAACCATGTCCAACGCTATATATGGCCGGAGCGGCTGGGAGACATTTCCTACGCGCTTTATCTTACCCATGGCATCGTGCTTTCCGCTGCGACACAGGTCTGGCGGCTTCTTGGAATCAGCAACGATTATCTGGTCATTTTTAGCGTATTCGCGCTTCTATCCTGCATATTTGTGGGTTTCGCGACCTATTTTCTCATTGATCAGCCAATGCACAAATGGTTTCGCCAAAAGCCAAGGATAACTGATTATCCTGCTCAGCGCGCAGTATAGCCAAAATACACCGGACTAAACCACGCCGCGTCATTTCAGAACTTTCTGAAATCTCTGCATTCTGTTAGACTATCCGCGAAATGCGCGGCAGTTCGATATGCGCTTGCATATGAGTATTTTCCTGCCGCAGATCGATGTAAATTCTAATGAGCGCGCTTATGTGCGATAAACGCAAAACAAAATTCAAGGCTGACTGGACATGAAAAAATTCCTGCCCATCTTCATCTTCGCCTTCATCATCGTAATTGTCGGTGCGGCTGGCTTCAACATGCTGCGTGATCGCAATGCAGCCGACGAGCCATTCGGTGGGTCATTTAATCTCGTCGCCATGGATGGACAGCCTTTTACTGAAAAAGATCTGCGTGCCACCCCATCTCTGGTTTTCTTTGGCTTCACCCATTGCCCGGATGTATGCCCAACCACACTTTATGAGCTTGACGGTTATCTGAAGCAGCTTGGGCCGGAAGCCGCTGATATTAAAGCTTATTTCATCTCTGTCGACCCGGAACGCGATACGCAGGAAATCATGAAAACCTATGTCAGCAACGTGTCTGACCGCATCATTGGCGTAACCGGCACGCCAGCAAACGTTGCCGAAGTGGTTAAGTCCTACCACATCTATGCGAAAAAGGTTCCGACCGAAGACGGTGAATATACCGTGGATCACACGGCTTCCGTGTTTCTGCTCGACAAAGGCGGACGCTTCCGTGGCACTATCGCTTATCAAGAGAACGCAGATACAGCGCTGCAAAAGTTGAAGAATCTGGCAAAGGGCCGCGCAAACGGTTAAAGAACTACTCTGAATCTTTTAGAGAGTTTTTATCCATGCCCCAATCACGCCTTTTCTTTTCGGCAGACAAGACGGAAGCCGAACGAATCTACAACATCCTCGAAATCGCATTCGAGGATGATGGTTTTCCGATCGCCATCAACGAGATTGATGAAGACCGTCAGATATTCGAAGTATCCGTCTATACCGAAGATGAGGCTGAAGAGCTTGCAGCGCGTATCGACGCGCTGATAGGTCCCGGCAAATTTGAAGCTGAAGAACTGCCGGACATTGATTGGGTTACACATTCGCTTGAAGGCCTGAAGCCTGTTCGTGCAGGTTGCTTCTTCGTGCATGGTTCGCATGATCGCGATAAGTTGCAGCCCAACGAAGTTCCGATCTTAATCGATGCCGGGCTTGCTTTTGGCACAGGCCATCATGGCACCACATCTGGCTGCCTCGAAATGATCGAGGAAGTGGTGGAGCGCGAGCATCCGACCAACGCGCTTGATCTCGGAACGGGAAGCGCTGTGCTGGCAATCGCTATCGCCAAGCTTGCACCGATCCCTGTCCTCGCCACCGATATTGACCCGGTAGCCGTCACCGTTGCTGCTGAAAACACGGTTCTCAATGGCGTGAGCGAACACGTTGTCACTGCCACGGCCGAAGGCTTCGACCACCCGATCTTCCGCTCCTACACGCCATTTGATCTGATCGTCGCCAATATTCTTGCCAATCCACTGATGGAACTTGCGCCTTCGCTGAAGTCGCACCTCGCACCAAGTGGCTCGATCATCCTGTCCGGCATTCTCGACAGCCAGCATGACATGGTGCTTGAGGCTTATCAGGCACAAGGCCTCACCCATGAGAAAACCTTCCATCGTGAAGGCTGGGTCACAATTCACCTGAAATAATGGTGGCCTGCAATAACACTGCTTTCCTTATTTTATGCGAGTTACGCTCATGGCTTTTCAGACTTTTGATGTAACCACCGATCCGGCCAATGGTGCGCCGCGCGTAGCCAAACTGCGCGAGAAGCTGACCGAGCTGAGCCTTGATGGCTTTCTCGTTCCACGTGCCGATGAGCATCAGGGCGAATATGTACCACCACGCGCCCAGCGTCTTGGCTGGCTCACAGGCTTTACAGGTTCCGCAGGCGCTGCGCTGATCCTGAAAAAGCAGGCCTACATTTTCATCGACGGCCGTTACGAGCTGCAGGTACGCAATCAGACCGATGGAAATGTGTTTTCCTATGAAAGCCTCATCACCAATCCGCCTGCCAGTTGGCTCGCGGAAAACGGCAAGGGCCTAACCATCGGTTTTGACCCATGGCTGCACACGATTTCTGAAGCAGCAGCACTACGTGAGGCTCTCGAAAGTCAGGGCGGCAAGCTCGTTCCTGTCACCCAGAATCTTGTTGATCTCATCTGGGACGATCAGCCGGAAGCACCTCTTGCACCGGTCACTATTCAGCCCGCCCGCTTTGCTGGTCATGAAGCTGAAGACAAGATCAAGGAGATGCAGAAAGCCGTGGCAAGTGCAGGCGCAAGCGCGACTGTACTGACCGATCCATCATCCGTCGCGTGGGTGTTCAATATTCGTGGTAAAGACGTCTCCAATACGCCGCTGCCATTGAGCTTTGCGATTATACCCGCGACTGGCGAGCCAGAACTGTTCATCGATGAGCGCAAGCTTGCCATCGAACCGCGCGCCTATCTCACGCAGCTTGCCAAACTCTGCGAACCAGCCAAGCTTGAAGGTCATCTGAGCGCGCGTGCGGCACAAGGCGAAACCATATTGCTTGATCCGGCATTGGCTGCTGAGAAGCTACGCCTTGCCGTGGAAGCCGCAGGTGGCAACGTGGTCCACGGTAAGGACCCTGCCCGCCTGCCTCGCGCGATCAAGAACAAGGCCGAGCTTGACGGCTCCCGCGCAGCGCATGAACGTGACGGCGTGGCCATGGTCAACTTCCTGTCTTGGCTCGACGGCGAGAAGCCGGGAACAGTTGATGAAATTTCGGCTGCGCAGAAGCTGGAAGCAAGCCGTGACAAGGCTGGGCGTGATTTCCAGATGCCGCTCGAAGATATTTCCTTCGATTCGATTTCCGGTGCAGGTCCGGACGGTGCGATCATCCATTACCGCGTCAACACAGATACAAACCGCAAACTCGAAGATGGTGAGCTCTATCTGATTGATTCTGGTGCACAATATCGCGACGGCACGACCGACATCACCCGCACGGTTGCAATCGGCACTATCGCGCCTGAGACGATCCGCTCTTTCACGCTTGTTCTCAAAGGCATGATTGCGATCACCACCGCACGTTTTCCGAAAGGCACGCGCGGACAGGATATCGACGTGCTGGCTCGTATCGCGCTCTGGAAACAGGGCTTTGATTACGCGCATGGCACCGGCCATGGTGTCGGCAGCTACCTGTCGGTGCATGAAGGTCCGCAGAGCATTTCCAAGAAGGGCGCACACGAGCTTCTGCCGGGCATGATCCTTTCCAATGAACCCGGCTATTACAAGCCTGGCGCTTACGGCATCCGCATCGAAAACCTGATCATCGTGAAAGAAGCGGAAGTGCCAGCAGGCGGTGAGCTGCCGATGATGAGTTTTGAAACGCTCACCTTCTGCCCCATTGACCGTCGCCTGATCGACAAGTCACTGCTTACACAAGAGGAGCTTGATTGGCTAAACGCCTATCATGCAAGCGTGCGTGAGAAGCTTATCGGCCATCTCGATGGTGCACAGGCCAAATGGTTGGAGGCGGCAACGGCTGCTCTTTAAAATTAGGCTGGAAAGAAATGGCGCAGCGCAATCAACAGCGTTGCGCCTGCAAAAAACATCGTCATCATGCCAACGCGCAATGACAGTAACACACAGAAGACGAGCACAAGCAGTTCGCGCCAGCCATGATCCGACGCGGGAGCCGCAACAATTGCCGTCAAAACTGCCGCAGGCACTGCATTCAATGCTGCTTCGATACGGTAGTGCACACGCTCAAATCGCGACAAAATCAGATGTCCGCCAACACGGGTGAGATAGGTGCAAACAGCGCCTGCAAGAATGATCCAGATCGTTGTAGACATGGCCTTATGCCTCCCCTGCCTGCGGCTTCGCGAGGATCGCGGCAAGTACAACACCGCCCATTGCACCCAGTGTCACATGCCAGGGCGAACCGACAAGTTTATAAGCAACGACCGCACAAATCGCGCTGACGATGACCACCGGCCACCAATGCTCGCGGTGGCGGAAGCTCATCACCATGCCAAGAAAATAGATCGGCAACAGGAAATCGATGCCAAGTGCATAGGGATTGCTGATCAGGTTACCGAACAGCGCTCCGATAAGCGTCTCAAGAAGCCAGCAGATATAGATCGTGAGACCAAGCCCCATATACCAAGCAAAGCTTATTTTCCGGCCCGCTTCAGCCCGGATTTCAACTTCGGCATATTGCGGATCGACCAGCAGAAAGAAGGCTGCAGCCTTTTGCATGAATGTGAAATGACTGATACGTCGACCAACGGTCGCCGAGTAAAGCACGTGACGAAAATTCACCGCGAAGATCGATAGAACAATCATCCATGGCGCAATATTCTGGCCAAAAAGATCAAGCCCAACCATCTGGCTTGCTCCGGCATAGAGCATTGCGCTCATAAACACGGCTTCACTGATCGACAGGCCGTTATCGAGTGCCACGGCACCGAACAACAGGCCGAATGGCGCGCCAGCTGCAACAATGGGCATACCGCGTTTGACACCAACCCAAAAGTCGCTGCGTGCTGAAGCCGGTGTTGGCCGAAAACCCTGATCCACGAAAGTCACTCCTCAATCATACCAAAGTGCGGTGCGTGAGCATCTCAGTGCCTTGGTATGAGAGTGGCTTAGGAAATTTTGCACCAAGTTGAAATCAGTTTTCGCGAAAAATCATACTATAAGAATCTCAAGCAATAAATTGCCCGTGATCAGCAGCATTTCAGCATCACCTATTAAAATGCGTGATGCATCAATGCATTATTCTGATGCTTGAGGAACAGTGCTTTCAATCTTCTTGATCCAGTCGATCAGTGGGCGCGTCTGTTCCGCAAATTTTACCAGCCGATCCGCAAGGTCGGCATGGGTGATGCTCTCGGGATCGATCTCCAGACGAACAGCAAAATGCCGATTGCGGATCGCGTCAAGAAGGTCATCATCGGTCACGGTATCAAAGCCACGCGGCGTACGCTTTAGCCGATCATTATCACTGATCTGCAAACCGCTTTTCCTGAGCTTTGCCACAACAGCGCGATACTCATCCGGCTTTTCGACAATTGCTTCGCGGATGGCCTGCAACAGCTCTTTCTTCGGTCCCCACCACGCCACGCCAGCATAGCAATCGCGCACGCCCGGCAAACCGATGCAGACATAAAAGCAACCGCTCTCATCCCATTTGGTGCCAGAGTTTGAAAGCAATGCCGACAAATGACGATTATAGGGTGCTTTGTCATGAGAAAAACGCGTGTCCCGTTTGATACGGAATTGCGACTTCACACGGTCCCCCTTAAAGGGCAGTCCCACTTTTTCAAAGCGCGCCGTCAGCTCCTCAACCAGATCGCCAAGCGGCTCCTTCAGGTGCTCTTCAAACAAGTCCTTGTTTTCAACAAACCACTCGCGGTTCTGATGAAAATCAAGCGCTTTGAGGAACGGAATAGCCTTGTCGCCGAAACCTTTGAACGGAGCCATCAACCCTCTCCAACCAGCTTGAGCCAAGCATCTTCATCAATCACGTCGATGCCTAGTTCCGATGCCTTCGTAAGTTTCGATCCGGCACCCGGCCCTGCAACAACAAGATCAGTTTTCTTGGAAACAGAACCCGCCGTCTTAGCACCATGGCGCTCAGCCATGGCCTTGGCCTCATCGCGCGACATGCGCTCGAGACTGCCAGTGAACACGACTGTCTTGCCTTCAACCGGCGAACCGGTTGCAATGCGTGCCACTTCATCGAGCGGTGTTACTTTTTTGCGTAATTCTTTCAGAACTTCCCGATTATGTGGCTCCGCATAAAAATCGACCACGGCTTCGGCTACAATGCCGCCAATGCCTTCAACGGCAATCAGATCCTGCCACGCGTCGTTGCCCTTGTCAGTGCGGTCACCTTCTTTCGGCGGGACAGCCATTGTCGCTGCTTCGGCAAACTTGTCATAGGTCAGATAAGCCTTGGCAAAACGCTTGGCATTCACTTCGCCAACATGACGGATACCAAGGCCAAACAGGAAGCGATGCAAAGCAATCTCACGTCGAGCAGTGATCGCGTCGTAAAGCTTCTTCACGGAGGTCGTGCCAAAG
Source organism: Brucella grignonensis (assembly GCF_002252505.1). Classification (GTDB taxonomy): domain Bacteria; phylum Pseudomonadota; class Alphaproteobacteria; order Rhizobiales; family Rhizobiaceae; genus Brucella; species Brucella grignonensis. Next base: position 162,010 of record NZ_NNRL01000157.1, read on the forward strand.
CCCTCGATGTTCTCAAGCTTTTTAAGCGAACCAGATTGGCGATCTTGCAGCGTGAAAATATCCGCAGGCGATTTGATTTTCAGACTGTCATCGTCTGCATGGAAGAAGAACTCGACCTGCTTTTCGCCAAGACCCTCAATATCGAACGCATTACGCGACACAAAATGACGAATGCGTTCGACTGCCTGTGCAGCACAGGTAAGGCCACCCGTGCAGCGATAAACCGCCTCACCCTCTTCGCGCACGGCATGGCTACCACAGACCGGACATTCGTGCGGGAAATGGAACGGCACAGCATCAGCAGGGCGCTTTTCGAGCACCACATCGACAATCTGCGGAATGACGTCCCCTGCGCGCTGCACAATGACCGTATCGCCAATACGAATATCATGATCGTCCTCGCGGATGCGTTCACCCTTGAGACCAATGCCCTTGATATAGTCCTCATTGTGCAGCGTCGCGTTCGTTACGACCACACCGCCGACGGTAATAGGCTCAAGACGTGCAACAGGCGTCAACGCACCCGTGCGTCCAACCTGAATATCGATGTCGCGCAGAATGGTCGTTGCCTGTTCTGCCGGGAATTTATGCGCAATGGCCCAGCGCGGGCTACGCGAGCGGAATCCAAGCCGTGTTTGCAGATCCAGCCGATCCACTTTGTAGACAACGCCGTCGATATCATAATCGAGACTGGCACGTTCGAGACCAATGGCGCGATAATGTGCAATCAGCTCGTCCGCACTCTGCAAACGTTTTGTCAGTGGATTAACCGGGAAGCCCCATTCACGGAACACATCAACCATGCCGTGTTGTGTATCGGCAGGCATTTCCGACATTTCACCCCATGCATAGGCAAAGAACCTGAGTTTACGGCTTGCCGTGACCTTGGCATCAAGCTGTCTCAGCGAGCCTGCTGCCGTATTGCGCGGGTTGACATAGGTTTGCTTGCCTTCTGCCACCATCTGTTCGTTGAGCGCTAAGAAGTCACTCTTGGCCATATAGACCTCACCGCGCACTTCAACAACTTCAGGAACACCCGCTGGAAGCTTATTTGGAATCTCGCCGATGCTACGAATATTCGCGGTTACATTTTCGCCGGTCGTGCCATCACCACGTGTAGCAGCACTCACCAGAACACCATTCTCATAGCGGATCGACATGGAAAGCCCGTCAATCTTCGGCTCAGCCGTAAAGGCAATAGAATTATCCGGCAATTGTCCGAGAAAGCGGTAAACGCTGCCGACAAAATCCTGCACATCTTCATCCGAAAACGCGTTGCCAAGCGAAAGCATCGGACGTGCGTGGACAACCTGCGCGAACTTGGAAACAGGCGTACTGCCAACACGCAAGGAAGGACTGTCTGCCCGCACCAAATGTGGAAAGCGCTCTTCAATGGCATCATTGCGCCGTTTCAGTGCATCATAGTCCGCATCCGAAATCTCCGGCCGGTCATTGGCATGATAAAGCTCATCATGATGCGCAATTTCACGCGCCAGCCGCTCCAGTTCAGCTACGGCTTCAAGGTCGGTCAGTTTTTCAACGGAGATATCGGACATATGCGTGGCAAAACCTGCTGATTCAATTTTGCCCAACATAACCAAGAAATGAGGCCGCGCCTATGAAAACAGCAAATCGCACACAGACTGCTGACAGCGTATTAGTTAGCCAATGCACTGTTCTCGGCCAGCAAACGCTCGGCCGCTGCACGCGCTTCATCAGTGATGCTCGCACCAGCAAGCATACGCGCGATTTCTTCCTGTCGTTCATCGACACCAATCGAACGGATCGATGTCGACATGCGATCTTCATTGGTGGCGGATTTAGCAATCAGGAAATGCGTCGATGCGCGCGCGGCCACCTGCGGCGCGTGCGTAACCGATAGCACCTGCACACGCGATGAAAGGCGCGCAAGACGTTGGCCAATGGCATCGGCAACCGCACCGCCCACACCGGTATCGATTTCATCAAATACAAGCGTCGGAGCAGAACCACGATCTGCAAGCGCCACTTTCAGCGCCAGCAGGAAGCGCGAAAGCTCGCCGCCCGAAGCAACCTTCATCATCGGTCCAGCACGGGTGCCCGGATTGGTGCGAACCCAATATTCAACCGTATCGATACCTTCGGCGGCACGCGCATTGGTATCGGTCGTCATTTCCACGATAAACTCGGCGCGTTCCAGCTTGAGTGCCGGAAGCTCAGCCATGACAGCGGATTTGAGATGATCAGCGGTATCCTTGCGCCGTTCAGACAGAGCCTTCGCAGCAGTATCGTAAGAAGCGCGCGTTTCGGTTGCCTGCGCCTCCAGCTGGATCAGCTTTTCTGCACCGGCGTCCAAATCGGCAAGATCTGCATCCATTTTGTCACGCAGTTGGGGCAAGCCCTCTACCGCAACGGAATACTTACGCGCAGCAGCTCTGAGAGCAAAAAGTCTCTCCTCGACCTGTTCCAGCACACGCGGGTCAAAATCGATTTCGCGCATGGCATGGTCAATGCCGTCCTGCGCCAGCGCCAGACTGTTAAGTGCCTCGTCTATCGCCTTGCAGACAGGCTCCAGAAGATGCGGTGCTTCTGGAATTTTGCGCTCCAGGCGACGCACGAGGCTTGCAAGTGTAGGCACCGGCGAACCATTACCTGACAGAAGCTCGCCCGCTTCGTTCACATCACCGGCGATCTTTTCCGATTTCATCATGATCGCGCGGCGTTCGGCGAGTTCTTCTTCCTCGCCTGCCTGCGGATCAAGCTTGGTCAGCTCTTCCACAGAAGAGCGCAGATAGTCACCTTCGCGTTCCGCCTGCTCGACACGGGCACGATGTTTCGACAGGGCATTTTCCGCATCACGCCATGCTTTGTATCGTTCGCGAACAGTCGCAGCCTCGGCATCAAGTCCACCAAAGGCATCCAGCAACGTACGGTGCAAATCAGTATCGATTAGCGCACGGTCATCATGCTGACCGTGGATTTCCACGAGTCGCTTACCCAACTCGCGCAGCAGTGCAACGCTTGCAGCCTGGTCGTTGATGAAAACCCGCGTGCGCCCGTCGCCCATCTGAAGACGGCGCAGGATAACGTCGCCATCATCGTCAAAACCATTTTCGCGGAGAAAATTTCTGGCAGGGTGTATGCCGGGCACATCAAACACGGCCGTCACCTGTCCCTGATCCGCACCATGGCGGACCAGAGAAGCGTCACCGCGTGCACCAAGCGCAAGCGACAACGAATCGAGCAGGATGGATTTACCCGCACCGGTCTCGCCCGTAAGTACGGACAAGCCGGTCTTGAACTCGATGTCGAGCCTTTCAATCAGGACAATATCGCGGATCGACAGGTGCGACAGCATGCGGATATCGGCTTAGGCGCCGCCACCCGTGATGAGTGCCGAAGCCTTGGCAAGCCACGAACCGCCATTCTCACGTGGCTCAAGACCACCGCTCTGCAAGAGCTTGTAAGAATCCTTATACCAACGGCTGTCCGGGAAGTTCTTGCCAAGCACCGATGCAGCCATCTGGGCTTCGGAAGTCAGGCCAAGCGCATAGTAGGCTTCAACCAGACGGGCGAGTGCTTCTTCAACCTGGCGGGTGTTCGAATACTCTTCAACCACACCACGGAAGCGCTTGATCGCAGCCAGATATTCCTTGCGCTCGAGATAATAACGACCGACCTGCATTTCCTTGCCAGCGAGCTGGTCGCGGGCGACGCGGATCTTGGTCTTGGCGTCGTCGGTATATTCTGAATCCGGGAAGCGATCGACCACTTCCTGCATCGCAGCGATTGCACGGCGGCTTGCCGCCTGATCGCGGGTTACGTCAGGAATCTGACGGAAGTAGCTCAGACCGATAATGTAATAGGCATAAGCCGATTCAGGCGATGTCGGATAAAGCGTGTTATAACGCTTTGCCATGCTGACCGCTTCTTCGTAATTGCCTTGACGGTAATTGGTGAAAGCAGCCATGACGAGGGACTTACGTGCCCATTCAGTGTAAGGATGCTGACGGTCAACGGCGGCAAACTTCTTGGCAGCTTCGCCGAGGCGACCCGCATCAAGATTAGCAAGACCTTCGTTGTAAAGCTTATCCGCCGGATCGATCGTCTCAACATATTTGGTCAGATCGATATCGTCGTTTTTGCTGGCACATCCCGCAAGCGGAACAAAAACGGCAAGAGCGCTGGCAAGTAGCGCGGTCTTCGTCTTCACCGGGAATTTCGAACTCGTCATGCGGTCTCCGGCCATCTGGCAACGTCTTTTCTGTCTGGAGCAACGTGAACCCTTCAGTTCACTGCCTTCCCCATTCTTCCCAATACATCAGCATCAGCGCATAGGTAAACATAGCCGAGGCTGTTTTGGCAGTTCATAAACCACATGCTGGCGAAATCGGCAATCGTCAAGCTGATCAATCGTCCGAAAATGCGCGCATAAGGCGTGAATACCCCGGCCCAAAGCTACATCGAAGCTATATCTATGCAAACCAATGGCTTTTCCTCATCCGATACAGAGGCTTGGCTGTCAGTCCACAATGAATACGCCGACTCAAAACGCAGAAGACCCGGCGATCACGGCCCAATTATGGCCATAAACGCCTGAGCATTCCGCACAAACATCAAAGTGCCCAGGGCGCCGAAATATTTGACCGGACAATCACAAAATCAGAGCTGTCTGCATTCCGGCGCACACCGCTTGCTTCAACAATATCGTAATTCGATTTGTCGGCAAGAAGTGCCTTAACGGTTTCCGCATTCAATCTGTGACCACCGCGATAGGACCGAAAACAACCGATAAACGGCAGACCGGCAAGCGAAATGTCGCCCACGGCATCGAGCGTCTTGTGACGCACGAACTCATCTTTGAAACGCAGTCCGCCGGGATTGATCACCGAATTATCGTCGCCAATCACCAGCGAATTGTCGAGCGAAGAACCAAGTGCCAGCCCTGCCGCCCAAAGGCGCTCAACGTCCTTCATGAAACCAAAGGTACGTGCCGTCGATATTTCCTTGCGGAAAGTTTCTTCCGACATGTCAGAAGCAAATTTCTGTCGGCCGATCAGCGGGCACTCAAAGTCAATCTCGACCTCAAATCGTGTGCCCGAATAAGGTTGAAATTCGCCCCATGAACCACCGGCTTCCACACGCACTGTCTTCAAAATACGAATAAAGCGGCGCTTTGCTTCCTGCACAACGATACGGGCCTCGTCAAAAGCCTCAATGAAACGCGCAGACGTGCCGTCAAGAATTGGAACTTCCGGTCCATCGACTTCGACAATCAGATTGTCGATCCCAACCGCAGCGATTGCGGCCATCAGATGCTCAACGGTATTGACGCGCGCTTCCTTCGGCCCCAGCGCTGTGGACAAGTCCGTTGCGCCAATTTCCGAAACATGGGCGCGAATATCGCGCGACGCAACGCCCAGGTCCGAGCGCTGGAAAACGATTCCCGTATCAGCATCAGCAGGTAGAAACGTCACCGAAGCAGACGCCCCGCCATGGACGCCAACGCCCGAAAGCGTAATCGCGCGACCGATTGTTTTTTGATAAGCGCTCAAAACCAGTCCAATCCAATTATCATATGAGGCAAGAGCGAAACCTCTCCCGAGGTGTGCCTGCCGAGCGTGCAGTGCCTGCGTTAGAGCACGTTTCGATCTGATTGAATCAGATCGGCGCCCCAATATTTTATTTCAACGCACATCTTATCCGAAAACCGGTTCACACTTTTCGGGATGCGCTCCCAGCAATCGCCAGCTTCCGTCATGTATTTCTTCAATAAGATAGATATGGCGAAAATAGTGTTGCTCAACAGTCGTTCAAAATCACGCTTTCTTACAAAATATAACAACAGTTGCCAAAGTCGTAATGCAAGAAGCGGAGGAAGGCTTTCTGACGCCGACATGCATCAAAAATCACGACCAGAAGCGTGCTAACAAGTAAATTCCGAGCAATATCTGTTCTAACGAAAAAGCCGTGGGAATAACCCCACGGCTTTTTCTATTTCAAAGTCACATCAGATGATTAGTTCGACTGACGGCGCAGGAATGCCGGGATTTCGAGCTGATCTTCTTCCGAGGCAGCACGTGGCTGCGGACGGCCCTGATCATCGAGCTGGCCACGACGTGGAGCATAGATCGAGCTGTCCTGCTGCATTGGGCGGCGCTGTTCTGGCTGGCGCATTGCAGGCTCACGATGCTGTGCTGGCTCCAGACGAGCTGCTGGCTGCTCTTCTTCACGGCGTGACGACAAACCGTGGGTCAGACGCTTGAGAAGGCTCATCGGTCCGCGTTCTTCCTGAACAGGCTGCTGAGGCGCTGCACGACGTGCATTGATTTCTGCCTGAGCGACTGGGGGAAAGTCAGACACCGCTGGCATACGTGGAGCAGGACGTGGTTCACGCGCTGGTTCTGCATGCATCTGCTGTGGCTGCTGGTATGACTGCGGCTGCATTGCGTGAGCCGTCGCCTGGTTGTTGATCATCTGCGGCTGCGGGACGGCAGGACGGGCAACAGGTGCGCGTTCAAAGCTGTCCGCGGCAGGAGCCTGGAAAATGCGGCTCTGCGGACGGAAATCTGGAGCAGCAGAAGCTGCAGGTGCCGCAGTCGCAGCAGGCATTTCGCTTTCGATAGACTGAGCAACCGGAACAGCTGGTTCAGCCTGACGTGGCTGTTCCGCAACCGGAGGACGCAGAGCGCCATGCGGAGCCATTGGCTTTGCCTGCTGAGCAGCCGGTTTTACCGGCTGGCGAAATTCCAGCGGCGCCGGGGCCGCATCTCCGATCTGCTTGTCGATGCCGGTCGCAACAACGGATACACGGATGACGCCTTCGAGGCCTTCGTCGAAGGTCGCGCCGAGAATGATGTTGGCTTCCGGATCAACTTCTTCGCGGATACGGGTTGCTGCTTCATCGACTTCAAAGAGGGTCATATCACGACCACCAGTGATCGAGATCAGGAGACCCTTTGCACCGCGCATCGAAGTTTCGTCGAGCAGTGGGTTAGCAATTGCAGCTTCAGCAGCAGCCATCGCACGGCCTTCACCCGAAGCTTCGCCCGTTCCCATCATGGCCTTGCCCATTTCGCGCATGACCGAGCGAACGTCAGCAAAGTCGAGGTTGATGAGGCCTTCCTTGACCATCAGATCGGTGATGCAGGCAACACCAGAGTAAAGCACCTGATCAGCCATTGCGAAGGCATCAGCGAAGGTGGTCTTGTCGTTAGCAATGCGGAAAAGGTTCTGGTTCGGAATGACGATCAGGGTATCGACGTTCTTCTGCAGTTCTTCGATGCCGTACTCAGCCGTCTTCATGCGGCGAGCACCTTCGAAATGGAAAGGCTTGGTAACAACGCCAACGGTGAGGATACCGCGTTCGCGTGCAGCGCGTGCCACAACAGGAGCAGCACCAGTACCGGTGCCGCCGCCCATGCCGGCAGTTACGAAGCACATATGCGTGCCGTTGAGATGATCAACGATTTCGTCGATGCATTCTTCAGCAGCTGCGCGGCCAACCTCTGGCTGGGAGCCAGCGCCGAGGCCTTCGGTGACAGCAGCGCCGAGCTGGATCATGCGTTCAGACTTTGACATCGTCAGAGCCTGTGCGTCGGTGTTAGCAACGACAAAATCCACGCCGCGCAGACCGGCATTGATCATGTTGTTTACCGCGTTGCCGCCGCCACCGCCAACACCGAATACGGTGATACGAGGCTTCAGCTCGGTGATGTCCGGCTTTTGCAGATTAATGGTCATGGTTCTCGTTCCTCTTAAGCCTCTCACCGCTTCGCCGCCGCGGTGCTAATTGGTTATTACGCTGATGGTTACGCCCACATCACGCAATCAAATCACTCAATGTGTACTCAAAAACTCTCTTTCAGCCATTGGCTGACACGTTGAATCCGCCCGCCCGTACCAGTCATAAGACCGGAGGAGGCTGCCTTCACGGACCGTTCTTCAATGCCTGCCACCTGAGGGTAGATCAGAAGACCAACGGTCGCGGAGAAAGCCGCACCCTTAGCCGCCTCAGGCAATCCCGCTATCCCTAGCGGACGCCCGATACGTACATTTCTTGCAAGAATCCGTCGCGCAGCTTCAGGCATGCCCGGCAGCTGACTTGCGCCACCTGTCAGGACCACACGCTTGCCAACAATATGTCCGAGACCTGACTGGTTCAGCCTGTCGCGAACCAGTTCCAGCGTCTCTTCCACGCGTGCACGGATGATCCGCGTCAGTACCGAGCGCGGATATTGATTGGGTACATCACGCTCATCGTCGCCGATTGGCGGAACCGAAATGAGGTCGCGATCATCGGCAGCGCTTGGCAGCGCCGAGCCATACATGACCTTGAGGCGCTCGGCGTCTTCCATACGCGTGGAGAAGCCGCGTGCCACGTCCATCGTGACGTGATTGCCGCCGATGGCAACTGCATCAGCGTGAATGAACTTACCTTCGGAGAAAACCGAAATCGTGGTCGTACCGCCGCCCATATCGATGCAGGCAGCCCCCATTTCAGCTTCATCACCTACGAGCGCTGCAAGGCCGCTCGCATAAGGCGTGGCAACAATTGCTTCGACTGAAAGGTGACAACGATTGACGCAGAGCTCGAGATTGCGCAGTGGCGCAGCATCTGCGGTCAGCACATGCATATCGACGCCGAGGCTATCGCCCAGCATGCCGAGCGGATCGCGAATACCGCGTTCACCATCAAGCGTGTAGCCAACCGGCAGCGAATGAACGAGGTGACGTTCTGCTGCAAGCGCCTGCTTCGCACCAGCGGCCAGCACGCGGCGAATATCAGTTTGTTCGACTTCATGACCGCCAAGATTGACGCTCGCGGTGAAGGTTTCGCTCTTGAGGCGGCCAGCCGAAATATTGACGATGAGGCTGTCGACGGTCAGACCGGCCATGCGCTCAGCAGCATCCACTGCGAGGCGAATGGACTGTTCAGCCGCATCCAGATCGATAATGACGCCGGACTTCACACCGCGCGAGCGCTGATGACCGATACCAAGCACTTCCATGCGATGCGTGCGGCCTGGCAGCAACGCGCCACTTTCATGTGGACGCAAGCGTGCAATCACGCAGGAAACCTTGCTTGAACCAACATCCAGAACCGTGAGCAGGCGCACCTTGCGCCCTGAAGTTCCGACCTGCGATGAACCTTTTCCGCCAAGAATACTCATACGCGCTTCCCCATGCGGGATAATTCTTTTTTACGCTCCGCCAAAAATTTCTGGCGCTGTTCCATACCGCTCGCAGTCAGTTGGACCGTGACACGATCATCCAGACGTAGATCGACAGAAGCGATATCGCGCGACAAAAGTTGCTTTTCGCTATCGAGGCGCTCGACTTCGGCAAGAGCCTTCATCGGCTCGTCTTCCGGCAGCATGATGCGAACACCGTTTTCAAGCAGAATGTCCCAGCGACGGTCGGCAACGCGGATATAGGCCCGGACCTTGCCAGCAAGCCCCGGATAGGCAGCAACCTCGTCTACGAAGCCCTTAACGCGCTTTTCAGCCCCCTCACCCACGACAAGCGGGAGAGCATTGTAACGACCGGGACGAAATGGAACGATGGTATCGCCAGCTGAATCAATTAGCGAAAGCTCCTGACCATTCTGCCAGACAGCGAACGCTTTGCGCTCCTCAAGAGAAACAAGCAGCGTACCCGGATAAACCTTGCGCACTTCAGCGCTTTCAACCCAAGGCAACTTGGCGATAGTCTGACGCGCCTGCTCGGCACTCAGACCGACCAGTGACGTCTCTCCATCCAGCTCAAGCTGACCGAGAATATCGATGTCGGAGGTCTCGTTGTTACCAACGACCTTTACGTCTTCAATCGCAAAGCCAAATGTTGAAGCGGTTGCCTTGATCATATTCTCGGAATGACCACCGAGCACCATACCGTAGATGCCGGTTGCGCCGAGAAAACCGAGCATACCAATCGTGCCAGCATAGCGCGGAACATTGATATTGCCCTGAAACATGCGGACGGCAAAGCGGAACGGCTTGCGCAGAAAGCGCGGCAGAACAAAGGCTGCACCCGATGCATCCCGCATCGCGCCCGAACGCCTGTATTCCTGAGATCTGCCGTTTAACGCAAACAAGACGCGTCCTCCACCATCCAACTCAACAATTCACCAAAAGAGATACCCGCCGCCTTCGCGATATCAGGTACGAGCGAGGTAGGAGTCATTCCCGGCTGGGTGTTAATTTCCAGCCAAATAACTTCGCCTTCTTCGGAAAAACGATCATCGAAACGGAAGTCTGATCTGCTTACGCCCCGACACCCGATTGCCCGATGCGCCGTAAGGGCCATTGTTTGTATTTTTTGGTAAATATTTGGTAAAATTTTTGCCGGACATACGTGAGTTGATGCGCCAGGCACATATTTTGAATCAAAATCGTAGAACTGATGCCCCACCGGAATGATCTCGCACACATCCATTGCGCGATCTCCAATCACAGCGCAGGTCAACTCGCGACCGGCGATGTATTTTTCGACCAGAACATCCGCCCCATAATTCCATTCGCTCGAGCTGATGATTTGCGGCGGATGCGCCTGACCTTCCTTGACGATCACAACACCAAAGCTCGAACCTTCGCGCACCGGCTTCACCACATAAGGCGGCTCCATCGGATGCTCGTTACCGATATCAAAACGGTTCATCAAACGCGAAGGCGCAACAGCCACACCGGCAGCAGACGCAACCGTCTTGGCACGATCCTTATCCATGGCGAGCGCAGAGGCCAGCACACCGGAATGCGTGTAAGGGATCTGAAGATATTCAAGAATTCCCTGAATAGTACCATCCTCACCGAACGGCCCATGCAGCGCATTGAAAGCCACATCAGGCTTCAGCTCAGCAAGAACGCTGGCGACATTGCGATCAACATCGATGCGTGTGACGCGGTAGCCGCACTCCTCAAGCGTCGTCGCGCAAGCAGCACCGGAGGAGAGACTGACAGGACGCTCTGAAGAGAAACCTCCCATCAAAACAGCAACATGCTTTCCAGCCTTCTGTCCAGCCACGTTAATCATCCCCTCTGCGCATCCCCTGCGCTCGAATCAAAAATAGAATCTGGATAGTCCGGCGACACAAACCGCAGACACCCAAGTCAGGAAAACCCTGACGAATCAAATCACTGTACGGTTAACCATAAAGAATCAGAGAGTTGATTCCGTGGCAAGCCCCTATCAAAAGGGGAGCAACTTACACATGCCTCAACAAGCGCAAAAAAGCCCGGAATTTCAGTGGGAAATCCGGGCTTCTTAAAATTAGACTTTTTGTAAGAATTCTTTCACTTCTTCCCCTTCGCGGAACAAGCCAAGCCGCTTGATCTCCCAATGAAGGCGAACACCTGAATTCTCATAAACTTTAGCGCGAACTGTCTCGCCGAGCGTTTCAAGGTCATATCCGGTCGCGTTACCGGTATTGATCATGAAATTGCAGTGCATCTCAGACATCTGCGCGCCACCGACACGCAGACCACGGCAGCCTGCCTTGTCGATTTCCTTCCAAGCGGATGTGCCTTCAGGGTTCTTAAAGGTTGAACCGCCTGTTTTTTCCCGCACCGGCTGTACGGTCTCGCGGTGATTCTGCACCTCGTCCATTGCCTTTTTGATTTCTTCCCGGTCGCCCGGAACACCTTCAAACAGCGCTGAGGTGAAAATCAAATCTGGTGAAGCCGAAGAATGCCTATAAGCATACCCCATATCGGCATTGGAAAGGATATGCAGTTCACCCTTTCGGTCGAGCGCGCGGACTTCCACGACACGCTCACGCGTTTCGACGCCATTAGCGCCCGCATTCATGCGCAAAGCGCCGCCAATGCCACCGGGGATGCCATGATAGAAATGAAAGCCACCAAGACCCGCTTCAAGGGCAGCAGCAGCCACACGTTTGTCTGGTGTTGCCGTCCCTGCCCTGAGCTGCGTGTCAGAAACCTGCTGAACCTCGCCAAAGCCCTTGGCCGACAGACGCACCACAAAGCCCGGAATACCGCCGTCGCGTACCAATAGATTGGACCCGATACCTACAACCAGAAGCGGAATCTCTTCTGGCACAGCTTTCAGAAACTCGGACAGGTCTTCTTCGTCAGCGGGCTGGAACAGAACCTGTGCAGGACCGCCAGCACGAAACCATGTGATCTTGTCCATGCCAGTATCTGGCATAAGCTTGCCACGCAGGCCCGACAGCTTGCCGTCGAGCTTCTTGAGAAGCGTCTCGCCGCTTTCCATTACTTCTTACCCTGTTCAGCCAGTTCTTTGGGAAGCGCATAAGCCCATTGCGTAATGTTGCCTGCACCGAGGAAAACTACGAAATCGCCCGGCTCAGCCACAGATGCGACGAGCGGCGCCAAGGCTTCAGGTCCGTTTGCATAACGTGCATCGCGATGACCAGCCGTCTTGATACGTGAAACCAGCGTTTCCGAATTCACGCCCTCAATCGGGTCCTCGCCAGCGGTATAAACCGGCATCACGATAACGGTATCGGCGTCGTTAAAGCACGCTGCAAATTCATCAAACAGGCTGTGCAGACGCGTATAGCGATGCGGCTGAACAATGCCAATCACTCGACCTTTGGTTGCTTCGCGTGCTGCTTTCAGAACAGCACGGATTTCGACCGGGTGATGGCCGTAGTCATCGAAAATTTCGACACCATTCCAGGAGCCGGTATGAGTGAAGCGACGCTTGACCCCACCGAACGCACCCAAACCACGACGGATATCGTCGGCTGAAATGCCAAGTTCATTTGCGACCGCAATTGCTGCCGTTGCGTTTGAAACATTGTGCATACCCGGCATCGGCAAGCGGAGATCCTTGATCTCAACAGTTTCGCCCTTGCGCGAGCGGATCAGCACGTCAAACAGGCTCGTTGCACCATCCATACGATGATTGACGAAGCGGACATCCGCCTGCGGATTCTGACCATAGGTGATGATGCGGCGATCTTCGATGCGGCTTACCAGAGCCTGCACTTCAGGATGATCAAGACACATCACACCGAAGCCATAGAACGGCACGTTCTCGACAAACTGCGCAAAGGCTGCACGCACATTGTCGAAATTGCCGTAGTGATCCAGATGCTCCGGATCGATATTGGTAACAACCGCAATATCGGCTGGCAATTTCAGGAAAGTGCCGTCGCTTTCATCCGCTTCAACAACCATCCAGTCACCATCGCCCATACGGGCATTGGTGCCATAGGCATTGATGATACCACCATTGATAACAGTCGGATCGAGATGACCGGCATCGAGCAAGGCTGCGACCATAGATGTGGTCGTGGTTTTGCCGTGCGTTCCGCCGATGGCAACAGCGCGACGAAAGCGCATCAGCTCAGCCAGCATTTCAGCGCGGCGAACGATCGGCAGAAGCTTTTCACGTGCTGCTGCAAGTTCCGGATTGGTTTTCTTGATCGCGGTCGAGACAACAATCACTTCCGCATCACCAAGGTTCTCGGCCTTATGGCCGACAAAGACCTCAATACCCTTCTCACGCAGACGCTGCACATTGGCGCTGTCCGACTGATCCGAGCCCTGAACCTTATAGCCAAGATTGTGCAGCACTTCCGCAATGCCGCTCATGCCAATGCCGCCGATCCCGATAAAATGGACAAGCCCGATATTGAGCGGCATTTTCATGGCCGAGTTCCTTCTTTCAATTCCTGAACTGATTTACCCGCTGCAATAGCCTCTGCGAGATCAGCAAGCAACTGTGCGGCATCCGGCTTACCGACGCTTTTTGCAGCTTTTGCCTGTTGCTCAAGCCTTTCAGGCTCATTCATGGCCGAACTTATGATCTCAGCCAGCCGCTGTGGAGTAAGCTCGGACTGGCGAACAACCTGGCCACCACCTGCCGCAGCGAGGGCTGCTGCATTCGCTGCCTGATCATGATCAAGTGCGTGCGGGAATGGCACGAGCATCGCCGGACGACCAATTGCTGCGATTTCCGAAACAGTCGAAGCACCCGAACGGGAGATCACAAAATGCGCGTCTGCAATGCGCGCAGGCATGTCGTTGAAGAACGGTGCTACATCAGCCGGAACGCGCAGATTCTGATAAGCAGTCCGAACAGCCGCTTCGTCCTCTTTACGCGCCTGCTGTGTGATCAGCAGCCGTGCACGTTCACTGTCAGGCAAAAGCCCAATCGCTTCTGGAATGGCGGTCGAGAAAAACTGTGCGCCCTGACTTCCGCCGAACACCAGAAGACGAAAACGCTGACCGTCCTTTGCAGGCTTGTAAGACGTTTGAGCGGCTGCAAGCACAGGTGGGCGAACCGGATTACCAGTCGCAATAATCTTATCCGCATAGGCACCGCTTGTCTCAGGCAAGAAACCACCGGCAATCGCCTTCACGCGCCCGGCCAGCCCCTTATTGGCGCGGCCCATGACAGCGTTCTGCTCATGCACCATCGTCGGGATACCCATATTGCTTGCAGCATAAAGCGGCGGCAGCGTTGGATAGCCACCAAAACCAACAACGAGCTTCGGCTTCAAGCGGCGGAACAGCCTGCGGCTATCGAGGTTACCCTGCCACAGCGACCAGAAGGTCCTGATGAGTGCAATCGGATTACGGCCTGAAATCGTGGCCGAACGGATCACATGCACATGATCTTCGGAAAATGCACCGGCAAAACGCTGTGCGCGTGCGTCTGTTGCCAGATGCACGTCCCAACCGCGCGTCTTCAATTCATGTGCCAGCGCTTCCGCTGGGAAGAGATGGCCGCCCGTGCCCCCGGCGGCCAGTACAATTACGCCTTTTCCCATATTGCCCTCACAAAGCCAGAATGCGCCTGTTCACATCAGCGCCCATGCTGACCGTATGCGTCATGCGCGCTTCCGGACGACGGCGCGTCAGTGCCAGCAGGATGCCCATGGTGATCGCGATCGCAACGAGCGAAGACCCCCCATAGGAGATAAACGGCAGGGTCATGCCCTTGGCGGGCATCAGATGCAGATTAACGGCCATGTTGATGATCGACTGAAAGCCGAACAGGATCACAATGCCAGAAACAGCCAACCGCGTGAACGCATCTCGCTCACGAAGCGCAATGGAAAGCCCGCGGATCACGATAAAGGCAAACAGTGCCATGATGATCATGCACAGGATGATCCCGTATTCTTCTGCGGCAACCGAGAAGATAAAGTCGGTATGGCTATCCGGGATGATACGTTTGACGGTGCCTTCGCCCGGACCTTGTCCAAACCAGCCACCGCGCAGAATGGCTTCACGACCTGCGTCCACCTGGAATGTATCACCTTCACCGGTCATGAAGCGGTTAACACGGCCCGCAACGTGATCGAGCGTCATGTAGGCACCAAAGGCACCGACAACCGCAATCCCGCCAAGGACCAGAATCCAGAACATCGGCAGACCGGCGAGGAAGAACATCGCGCCCCATGTGCCGGTGGTGAGCATCGTCTGACCAAAGTCAGGCTGCAGCATCAGCAATCCAGCAGTCACGCAGAACAACATCATCGCCAGAAAATAGCCCGGCATCTCGCCGCCACGTTCCCGCTCAGAGAAAAGCCAGGCGCAAATCACCACGAAGGCTGGCTTCATAAACTCGGATGGCTGAATGGAAACGCCTGCAAGGCTGACCCAGCGGCGCGCACCCTTGATTTCGATACCGACGAAAAGTGCTGCGACCATCAAAAACAGCGAAACGCCCAACAGGACCAGCGCAAATCGCCTGATCTGGCGTGGTGTCAAGAATGACACGCCGATCATCACGATCACAGCCGGGATCATGAAGAAGGTCTGACGTTCGACAAAGTGGAAGCTATCGAGGCCAATGCGCTGCGCAACCGCTGGGCTCGCTGCAAAGGACAACAGCACACCAAGCCCCATCAGGGCCAGACATGCAGCCAGAAAGTAACGGTCGATTGTCCACCACCAATTGGCGACAGCACCACGGTCAACGCGACTTACCATCAGCTTTCCCCTCTCATTGGCTCAATACCCGGGAGCGCAAGCACGGCGTTGCGGAATGCATCGCCGCGTTTCTCAAAATTCTGGAACTGGTCGAAGCTCGCGCAAGCAGGCGATAGCAGCACCACAGGTTCGCTTGCCGCATCATTGCCTGCGTCGCGCGCTGCATGTTCGACTGCAACAGCCAGTGTGTCGGAAATCTCGAATGTTACAGCATCGCCCAGCGTCGCAGCAAATTGCGCCGCAGCTTCACCGATCAGATAGGCTTTGGTAATACGCGGAAAAAACTCCGACAAAGCACTGATACCGCCAGCCTTGGGCACGCCACCGGCAATCCAGTAAATGTGATTTGCGAAGGACGACAATGCGGGGGCGGTAGCTTCGGCGTTGGTCGCCTTGGAATCATTAACGAACAAAACTTTGCCGCGGCGCCCCACCTGTTCCATACGATGCGCAAGACCCGGAAAGCTTTTGAGGCCTGCACGAATTTCTTCGATTGAAAGACCAACCGACAAACAGGCGGCAATTGCAGCCAACGCGTTCTGCGCATTATGCGCGCCGCGCAGCGAACCAATGCCTTCAAGGGAGGCAAGCTCTTCAATCTTACCATCTTTTGCAGAATATAGCTTTGCACCTTCAGCGAATGCGCCGTTCTCAAGGCGCTTATCCTTGGAAATACGTGCGACTTTTACGCCCTTGCTTTCAAGACGATCCGCAATGCTCCCGCAATATTCATCGTCCACACCAACGATTGCCACCCCGCTTTTCGCAACCAGCCGCTCTTTAATGGCAGCATAGTTTTCCATCGAGCCATGGCGGTCAAGATGATCCGGCGTCAGATTAAGCAGAATGCCAGCGGTCGGATTGAGCGAAGGCGCCAGATCAATCTGATAGGACGAGCACTCAACCACATAGAAACGGTTCGGCGCAGGTGCTTCGAGTGTCAGGATCGCGGTGCCAATATTGCCTCCAAGCTGCATGTCGCGGCCCGAGGCCTTGATAATGTGCGCAATGAGCGCAGTCGTGGTGGACTTGCCGTTGGTGCCGGTAATGGCAATAAACGGGCAATCCGGTGCAATGTGATTGCGTTCCCGTACGAACAGCTCGACATCGCCGATAATTTCAACGCTGGCAGCATGGGCCAGATCGACCGACCAATGCGGCTTTGGATGGGTCAGCGGAACACCAGGCGAAAGCACAAAGGCGGCGAACTGTGACCAGTCCGCCTGCCTCAAATCACCTGTTGCAATGCCTGCGCTCTGAGCGCGGGCCACACTGTCGGGATTATCATCCCAGGCAATGATCTTCGCGCCGCCGGCCACGATGGCCTTGGCTGTCGCGATACCCGACCCGCCCAATCCAAAGAGGGCTACGGTCTTATCTTTGAGGGCGGTGATCGGGATCATTCGTCTGCCTTATCTCAGCTTCAATGTGGAAAGGCCGATCATGGCGAGGATAATTGCCACGATCCAGAAACGGATCACGACCTGACTTTCCGTCCAGCCCTTCTTTTCAAAATGATGGTGAATTGGTGCCATCAGGAACACACGCTTGCCGGTGAGCTTGAACGAGCCAACCTGAATAATGACCGAGAGCGCTTCAACCACAAACAAACCGCCAATGATGGCCAAAACGATTTCGTGCTTGGTGGCAACAGCAACCGTCCCAAGCATCCCGCCGAGTGCCAGCGAACCCGTATCGCCCATGAAGATTGCGGCAGGCGGCGCATTGAACCAGAGGAAACCAAGTCCCGCGCCTATCACGGCGCCCAGTACGACCGCCAGTTCACCCGTACCCGGAACAAAGTGAATTTGCAGATAATCCGCAAAGATCGCGTTACCCGAGAGATAAGCGATGAAACCGAAGGAAGCGGCCGCAACCATTACAGGCACGATCGCGAGACCATCAAGACCATCGGTGAGGTTCACCGCATTACCAGCGCCAACCATGACGAAGGCCGCAAGTGGAATGAAGAACCAGCCAAGGTTCAGAACAAACTGCTTCACGAACGGGAACGTCAGTGACGAGGAAAACGGCTCCTGACCGGCACGCATAATGATGAAGGCTGCAACCGCCGCAATCAGAAACTCGATAGCCAGACGCGATTTGCCAGAAAAGCCTTTGTCCGACTGCTTCGTGACTTTGAGATAATCGTCGTAAAAGCCGATGGCACCAAAACCAATCGTGACCATCAGCACAACCCAGACATAGACGCTGGAAAGATTGGCCCAGAAGAAGCAGGAGACCAGAATACCGGTCATGATCATCAGGCCGCCCATGGTAGGCGTACCAGCTTTTTTGAAGTGTGTCTGAGGACCGTCAGCGCGGATCGGCTGACCTTTTCCCTGACGCACGCGCAGCGCATTGATGATCGCAGGACCAAACAGAAACACGATCAACGCCGAGGTGATCATCGCTCCACCGGTGCGGAACGTGATGTAGCGGAACACGTTAAACGGTGTCACATGCTCGGCGAAGATTGAAAGAAGCATCAACATGCTGAGAAAAATCCCTCAAAAACTGCTACTCGGCAGGCACCACTGGTGGAAACTGGTTGGTAAGCGCCTTGACGATCTTGGAGAAGCCAATCCCCTTGGATGACTTCACCATAACAACATCGCCGGGGCGCACAGCCTTCATCACCAGCGGCAACAATTCATCGGTGCTCTGCCTGTATTCGACGTGAATTTCAACCGGCAAGGCATTTTTGAGCACCGACATTTCACGTCCACCGATATAAAGTACGTTCACTTCGGCATCGACGATGGGCCGCGCAAGATCGGCATGAAGTTTTCCAGACTGGCGCCCAAGCTCCAGCATGTCGCCCAGAATGGCGATGCGGCGACCACGTTGCCCTTCGGGCGGAGTTGCATGAAGCAATGATAGCGATGCACGCATCGACGTCGGGTTTGCGTTGTAGCTTTCGTCGATCAGCGTGAAGGAGCCGCCATCCGGATGCTCCAGCACATGACGTGCGCCGCGTCCGCCTTCAGCGGTCAGCGTTGCCATAGCAATAGCAACTTTTGCCATGTCCGCACCAACAAGATGTGCGGCTCCGAGAACTGCAAGCATGTTCTGCACGATATGGCGTCCAGGCATACCAACTTTTACGACCGCCTCTTCGCTGCCAATCTTCACCGTCATGCATGAGCAGGTCGGATGCATCTTTACGTCGCGCAGGCGATAGTCGGAACGGGCATTTTCGCCAAAGGTGACGACGTGTTCGACACCGGCCTTCTCGGCCAGCTCTTCAAGCTGCTTGAAACGCTTATCGTCGCGATTGAGAAGCGCATAACCACCCGGCACAACACCCTCAAAAATCTCAGCTTTCGCGACCGCAATTTCTTCGAGATTAGCAAAATGACCAAGATGTGCAGGCGCGATCAACGTGATCAGCGCCACATGCGGACGCACCATCTTAACCAGTGGGCGGATTTCGCCGTGATGGTTCATGCCGATTTCGAATACGCCGTAATCGGTATCCGCAGGCATACGGGCAAGCGTCAGCGGCACGCCCCAATGATTGTTGAACGAAGCAACCGACGCATGGACCTTGCCTGAATCGGCAAGAACGTGACGCAGCGCTTCTTTTGTTGTGGTTTTGCCGACAGAGCCCGTGACAGCAATGATCTGGGCTCTGGAGCGTTCGCGCGAAGCAATACCGAGCTTGGTCAGGGCTTCAAGCACATCCTCGACCACGATCATCGGAACTTTGAGATTACCGAGCGCTGGAAGGCGTGATTCATTAACGACCAGAAGACCTGCGCCCGCGGCCATAGCAGCGGTTGCAAAATCATGCCCATCAAACAGATCGCCCTTGATCGCGAAAAAGGCTTCGCCGTCCTTCAGCGTGCGGCTATCGATGGAAATCCCGGTAATACCCACAGGCAACGTACCGAAAGGCCGGCCTTCCATGGCCTCCACCATATCGGCAGATGTCCAAAGCCAGTCACTCATCCCTTATGCTCCTCAAAGCGCGCTGCCAGTGCAGCTGCCACTTCCGTATGATCCGAGAACGGCAGCGTGATGTCACCGACGATCTGGCCTTCTTCGTGTCCCTTGCCCGCTACCACCAGTGTGTCGCCCGGCATCATCATGGAAACTGCCGTGAAAATTGCCTCGCGACGGTCGCCGATTTCGGTGGCGCCGGGGGCTGCTGCCATGATTTCCGAACGGATCTGCGCAGGCACTTCCGAACGTGGATTGTCGTCAGTTACGATGGCAACATCGGCCAGACGCGCAGCAATTTCGCCCATGATCGGGCGTTTACCCTTGTCACGATCACCGCCGCAGCCAAACACCACGATCACACGGCCCGTCGTAAACGGACGGACGGACGTCAGGACATTTTCAAGTGCTTCCGGCTTATGCGCATAGTCAACGTAAGCAGGAGCGCCTTCTTCCGTGGCTCCTACCAGATCGAGACGACCCGGCGCCCCCTTGAGACGTTCAAGCGCGCGCATGGCAGCGGCAGCCGGAACGCCCGTAACCATGGCAAGACCAGCGGACACAAGCGCATTAGCCACTTGAAAATCACCAGCCAGCGGCAACTCAATTTCAAAGATTTCGTCAGCAATGCGCACTTCAATGTGCTGGCGGAAACGTTCATGTTCAACACGCTTGATTGTGATGAAATCACCCTTGCGACCGACAGTCTTGACGTCACAGCCTGCAGCTTTTACCGCTTCAATCGCCTGTGGCGAGAACTGGTCATCCGCAAAGATGATTGCGGGCGAACCTTTAGGAAGCAGGGTATCGAACAAGCGCATCTTGGCGTTCAGATATTCTTCGATCGTCGCATGATAGTCCATGTGATCACGACCGAGATTGGTGAAAGCACCGGCAGCAAGCTTCACGCCATCCAGGCGGCGCTGGTCGAGACCATGCGACGAGGCTTCCATCGCAGCATGGGTCACGCCTTCATCAGTAAGCTCTGCGAGGAGACGATGCAGCTCAACTGGATCGGGCGTTGTCAGCGAATTATAATCGCTGCGCGTTGGCGAAAAAACGCCCGTGGTTCCAATATTAGCCGCTGGAAAGCCCGCATAAGCCCAGATCTGGCGGGTGAAGGAAGCGACCGACGTCTTGCCGCTCGTACCAGTTACGGCAACCATGACTTCCGGCTGTTTGCCATAGAATTGGGCAGCAACAACCGCCAGAGCATGGCGCGGATCATCAATATACAGCACCGGTACGCCTGGATTTTCCAGAACCGTATTCTTGTCAGCAATAATCGCTACTGCGCCACGCTTGACTGCATCGGCGGCATAGGCGGAGCCATCAGCCTTTACACCCTTGAGGGCCGCAAAAAGGAAGCCGCGCTCGACTTTACGCGAGTCTGACGTGACACCGGTAATGTCCACTTCGCCCGCAGCGCCGGAGGCCAGTTCTTTAAAGAGTGTAATTTCCTTCAGCTTCATGGTCTTACCAAATCCAGGTTCAGTGGTGCAGTTTCCGCTTCCAATAGCGAAGCCGCACGTGTCAGTCGTTTATCGAATCAGCGGAAGCGATCTCTGCCTCTGCTGGCGCAAATTCCTGTTTAAAATCGGGCTTTACCCCCAAAAAAGTGGCTGAGCGCCTAATAATGTCTGCAACCATCGGGGCGGCATTAAGACCAGCGGTTGCGCTGTACTTGCCTTCTTCCGGCTTTGGCTCATCGATGATCGTCAAGACGACATAAGTTGGATCATCCATCGGGAAGGATGCCAGGAAGGCGTTGAAGCGCACATCTTTCGAATAGCGGCCATGAACAACCTTTTCCGCCGTACCGGTTTTGCCACCAACGCGATAGCCCTGAACTGTAGCGCGCTTACCCGAACCACCCTGAGCGGTCGAGTTCAGGCGATAGAGATAACGCATATCGGCAGAAACCTGCGGATGGATAACCTGCTGCGCCACCTGATCGGCCTGAGCCTGAGTGCGGGTCAGGAAGGTCGGTTCGATCAGCTTGCCGCCATTCATCAAAGCTGCAGCACCCACTGCCGTTTGCAGCGGGGTTGTCATCATGCCGTGACCAAACGAAATGGTCATGGAATGAACTTTCTTCCAGACGCGTGGTTCGACAGGACGGGCAACTTCCGGCAATTCCGTCTGCATGCGATCAAGCAGGCCAATCTTCTTGAGGAATGCGCGATGGCCTTCGATACCAACCACATTCGCCTCATGACCCGAACCAATGTTGGACGAGAAGATGAATACTTCCGGCAACGTCAGCACACGGCCTTTACCATGGAAGTCGCGGATGGTCTGACGACCAATCACCAGCGGCCGCGATGCATCAATCCTGGAATTAAGCGTAAACTTGCCGGAATCGAGCGCCATTGCAGTGGTGAAGCTCTTGATCGTCGAGCCCATTTCATAGGTGCCCGCAGACATACGGTTCAGACGGTCCTTGTCGAGCGCATGCACAGGATTGTTCGGATCAAAATCCGGAACAGAAGCCATGGCGATAACTTCGCCAGTCTTCACATTCAATACCACTGCACCCGCAGCGATTGCACGATAGCGTTCGACTGCCTTGACCAACACGTCACGCATGATGTGCTGAACGCGAATATCGATCGAAAGACGGACTGGCTCAAGCGATTGCCCGGTCGCCATGCCGACGGCACGCAAATCACTCAGACCCTGACTATCGATATACTTCTCCATGCCGGCAATGCCCTGATTGTCGACATTCACGAGACCAAGAACATGAGAGGCCGTTGGGCCGCCGGGATAAAAACGACGCTTTTCAGTACGGAAACCGATGCCCGGAACACCGAGCGCCATGACTTGGCTCTGCTGGCGTGGCGTCAGACCGCGCTTGATCCAGACGAAGCCAGCACCACTCTTGAGACGGCGATAGGTCGCTTCCCAGTCGAGATCAGGAATAACCGTTGAAAGCAGTTCAATGGTTTCATCCGGATCGACGATCTTCCGTGGCTCGGCAAAGAGCGAAGAGGTCTTGATATCGGTCGCAAGAATTTCGCCGTTGCGATCCAGAATATCAGGACGCGATGCGAGCTGATGCATGGCAGGACCGTTGGAATCGTCGTCCTCACCACCAATCACACCGAAATAGACGAGCTTGCCGCCAATCACGCCATAAATGCCGACAAAACATGCAATTGCCATCCACAAACGATTGCGCGCACGATTGCCATGCTTCTTGCGGGAACCAACAAACGCCATATTGCCAGCCAGCTTTTCATCGCCAGCCGGCTCAAAACCGTCATTGCCGTTCTGCTTGTTCTTTTTGGAAAATCCGAGCTTCAGCCGCATGATCAGTGCCTCGCTCCATTCTTCTTGATACTGCCGGTGGTCGTTGCATCGGGTCCAAGAACGCCGCTTGCCACCAGTTCATCGCTGCCTGAAATAAGTTTCTGAATGTCGTCCAGCTGGCGTTCTGGAATGTCCTGCACGCCCATCGCAAGCTGCTCCGCTTCAATGGGTGCAAGTTTCAGCTCATCAGAATAAACGCCGACAAGGCTCTGCAAGCGACCCGGCTGGGTCATCAATGCCCAATCCGCGCGCAGAAGCGTGATCGTATCCTTCTCGGAATCGATCTGGCGCTTGAGCTTGGAAATAACAGCGATCTGCCTCTCCGCATCATATTTGATGGTGTAGGTGATCGTTGCTGCTACCAGCATCGCCGCTATCATGATGAGTTCAAAAGTACGCAGCACTCGTTCAACTCCGGGCCAGTTCATGCGTTTCAGGCAATTTAGGCAGCCCGAAAAGCGAAAGATCATCTTCAAGAGGCGGATTCTCAGTCCTTAGACCAGCGCGCAATTTCGCGGAGCGGGCACGTGGATTGCGCTCTTCTTCTTCTGCAGTTGGGCCAACGGCACCTTTCACTGCAGGTGTAAAACTCGGATGGCGCACATGTGTCTCAGGCAAGTGCCTCGAACCGGCACTGCCACCAGCGCGGTCTGCAAAGTAACGCTTGACCATGCGATCTTCCAGCGAATGGAAGGTTACAACAACCAGACGTCCGCCCGGCTTGAGAACGCGCTCGGCTGCAAGCAATGCCCGCGCCAACTCGCCCAACTCGTCATTCACATAGATACGCAGCGCCTGAAACACGCGCGTTGCAGGATGAATTGGCACTTTCGGATTGCGACCAACCAGCGATTCAATCGCATTGGCAAGATCAAGTGTGCGCGTGAAAGGCTGTGCTTCGCGGCGCTTTTCGATCATGCGGGCTATGCGTCCTGCATTGCGTTCTTCACCCAGAAAATTGAAGATGCGTGCAAGATCGCCCATTTTCAGGCGGTTCACCACATCAGCCGCACTTGGGCCCATGCGTGACATGCGCATGTCGAGAGGCCCGTCTTTCTGGAAGGAAAAGCCACGCTCGGCTTCATCGATCTGCATCGACGAGACACCGATATCGAGCACAACGCCATCCACTTTCGCGCCTTCTCCCTCGACTTTTTTAAC
Organism: Brucella grignonensis; assembly: GCF_002252505.1. GTDB lineage: Bacteria > Pseudomonadota > Alphaproteobacteria > Rhizobiales > Rhizobiaceae > Brucella > Brucella grignonensis. The sequence goes on from NZ_NNRL01000157.1 coordinate 186,339, forward strand.
GGCTTCATCCAGTGCCGAGAACCGGCTTTCGACCAGATTGAGCTTGCCTTCGAACTGCTTTTCCATGGCGCGACCGGCTGCAATTGCGGTCGGATCGCGGTCGATAGCGATGACGTTTGCACCCTCTTCCAGAATACGCCGCGTATAACCGCCTGCACCGAATGTGCCATCGACGATTATTTTGCCGGATTCGGGCTTCAGGGCATCGATCACTTCGGAAATAAGCACCGGAACGTGACGGACCTGAGCCCCTTCGGCTTGAGATTGGTCTCCGCCGAGGCTAGCCATCATCCCGATCCTTTCCCGGGATCAAGTCCCGCTATCCTGTGTTTTCTGTATGGATTCCGGCCAATTGTAGACAAGCTTCTATTTGGCGGATTCGTTCAAACAGTTATCGGATATTAAGCTTAATGAACCGTTATCCTTTGCCGCGCCCATTCAGAAAACCGAGGCTTATACAAAAGTTTTTCTGGCACGATTTTGCATGACCCGAAGCCCGTAAACAGCGCTTCCGAGCAGCTATCAATTCGTCGAGTATCCAAACAGCACGATCACATATTTATGAAAAAAGCCCCCATTTGCTGCCGTTGACGGCAAGCCATGCCGGCGTTATTAATTGCAAATAATTCGCAATTGCATTTTGAAAGCTCAACGCATGGCATTTAAGATGGCTCCTCGGGGAAGCACGTCCCCCGCTCCGCAAGACGTTACATTTGAAGGCTGGCGTCGGGATCGGGGCGAAGCGTCCATGTCTGACGTCCACCGATCGATCCGGGTCAGCCGATCAGGCTCAAAACTTCGCCGCGCGACAGCTTTTTTCGGCCCCGGCTATCTGGTCGCCGTTGGCTATATGGACCCCGGCAACTGGGCAACATCGCTCGCTGGCGGTTCCCGCTTCGGCTACATGTTGCTGTCGATCGTACTCATTTCAAATCTCATGGCAGTACTTCTGCAAGCACTATGCACCCGTCTTGCCGTTGCGACGGGCCGCGATCTCGCTCAGGCCTGCCGCGATGCCTATCCGCGCTTTCTCGCCTGGCCTCTGTGGTTTTTGGCAGAACTTGCCATCTGCGCCACTGATCTTGCTGAGGTTATCGGGACTGCAATCGGCCTTAATCTTCTTTTCGGCATTCCACTGGAAATCGGCGTCATCATTACCGCCGCAGACGTGCTTCTTGTTCTCTATCTCCAGAATAAGGGCTTTCGTCGGGTCGAAGCGCTCATCATCACGCTGTTAGGCGTAATTGCCCTCTGCTTCCTGATCCAGATTTTGATGGCAGAACCCAAATGGGGCGAAGTAATCCGCGGCTTTGCACCAACGACAGAAATTCTCCGCAATCCGGATATGCTTTATATAGCATTGGGCATTATTGGTGCGACCGTGATGCCGCATAACCTCTATCTGCATTCCGGCATCATCCAGACGCGCGATTACGGGCATACTTTGCCAGAAAAACGCGAAGCAATCCGCTTTGCAACGCTCGACTCGACGATTGCCCTTACCTTCGCACTGCTGGTCAATGCCTCGATCCTGATCCTCGCCGCAGCGAGCTTCAATGCAACGGGCAATACCACCGTCGAAGATCTCGACAAAGCCCACGCCTTGCTCAACCCGTTGCTTGGTTCCGCTCTAGCCCCAACACTGTTTGCAATTGCGCTGCTATGCTGCGGGCTTAACTCGACCATCACGGCGACCATGGCTGGTCAGATCGTGATGGAAGGCTTTATCGATATCAAACTGAAGCCCTGGTTGCGTCGCGCCATCACCCGCTTCGTCGCTATCGTGCCAGCGGCCATAGTTACGATCATGTATGGCTCGCAAGGAACGACGGAACTTCTGATCCTGTCACAGGTCGTACTCAGCCTGCAGCTTCCTTTTGCGATCATCCCGCTTGTGATGTTTACGGCAGAAAAGAAAAAGATGGGTGCTCTGGTGGCACCGCGCTGGGTAACAATCCTTGCGGCAGTTACCGCCGCCATCATCGTCGTGTTGAACATGAAACTCATCTACGACTTCTTCACAGGCGTACCCATTTGAGACGGCACAGCGGCTTTCCAACCCGGAAAGCCGCTGTTTTTTATTTGACCGCTGAATTGCCACCATCGGCGTAAAGCGCTGAACCAGTGACAAAACTCCCCATTGGCCCTGCAAGAAAGAGTGCCGCTTGGGCAATTTCTTCAGGCTGCGCAATCCGCTTCATTGCATGGAGACCCGCCGCCCACTCTTTCTGAGCGTCACCGCCTGCCATTGGCGTATCAACACCGCCCGGCAGGAGCGCATTGGCCCGAATGCCTAGCGATCCGTAGTCTGCGGTAATGCCTTTGACCAAGCCCATCAACCCAGCTTTGGATGCACCATAGAGCGACATTCCCGGAATACCGACACTGGTGCCGACAAAGGTTGACGTGAAAATGATCGACCCCCCGCCGGACTTGAGCATCAATGGTATCTGCAACTTCGTGCCAAGAAATGCCGACGTCAGATTGCCTGCAATCACATTGTTCCAGTCAACAAGGCTTGCCTCAATTAACGGGGCGATTGGACCCACAGTGCCCGCATTATTGAAAGCAATATCAAGGCGACCAAATTCGCTTTGAGCAGCGGCAACCAGCCTTTCATGTGTCTTCATCTGAGAAACATCGCCGACCACACAATATGCCTGCCCGCCAAGTTCTCCGATACTCTGTGCTACTTGCTCAAGCCCGGCCTCATTGCGGGCATTCAACACAACTGCAGCACCTTCTGAAGCAAACAACAGTGCCGTAGCACGACCTATTCCCGATGATGCGCCAGTGATGATTGCGACTTTATCTTTTAAGCTCGACATGGAAACCTCCTTGGTTGGGAGGCTCCGCAATAGATGTGCAATGAGAACACAACTATCCGTTTCCTGCGATCAAAGGGAAATATCGGTTAGCCATTACGGAGAGTAAAAAATGTCAGTCGGTCTGTAAGCCGGGTTCTGTATGGCCGGACTTGCGTCCAACGTGGCAGCCATTCATCTGGGACGGATGTCGCCACCCGCCTCTTGCAACCCACCCGGACGGCTGATCCGGAAACTGATTATCAGCTCTTTCGGGCTGATGCGCCGTCCCTATTCGGTTTTGCTCCCAGTGGGGTTTACCGTGCCGCCTGTGTTGCCACCGGCGCGGTGGGCTCTTACCCCACCCTTTCACCCTTACCCCGTCATCCCTGCCGCTTCTTGAAAGCGGTACGGAAGACGGGGCGGTCTGCTTTCTGTGGCACTATCCCTGGGGTCACCCCCGCCGGGCGTTACCCGGCACCGTATTTCCATGGAGCCCGGACTTTCCTCACCTGCCGCCTTTCGGCATATGACAAGCGCGGCTGCCCGACCGACTGACGGCGCGTATATAGCATGATCGTTCAAAGTGGGAACCGGGTTTCGAAAAAAACTATACGCAACAGAAAAGCCGGCAGCGAAACCGCTACCGGCTTTTCGTTCACATCATCGACCTGAAACACTACGCAGCCGACAAAGTGAATCTGAATATTGGAGCGCATCCCGAAAAGTGTGAAACGGTTTTCGGACAAAGATGCGCGTTAAAACAAATATTTAGAGCGCCGATCTGATCCAATCAGATCGAAACGCGCTCTAAAGTCCGGCCATATAGGACTTAACCGAGCTGCAATATTTTGCAGAGGTTGGGTTCATGCGCTTTGCGCCATGACCGGCATTGTATTTGAGGATCGTGCCGCAGGTGCTGCCGCCACCGAGCTTCTGTGCCTGAGCAAGATACTTCATACCGAACTGGATATTGGTCGATGGTTCATAGAGACCCTTGGCCGACCCTGTGTAGCCCAGACCGCGAGCCGTCGAGAGCTTGATCTGCATCAGGCCAATTTCACCGGCAGCACCCCGAACGTTTGGCTGGAAATTGCTTTCGTGACGAACAACGGCATGGGCCAGCGAAGAAGAGACGCCGTAGGTTGCTGCATAACGATTGATAATCTGGGAGTAGCCCTTGCCGCTCTGCACAGACTTTGAAGTCTCACCACGCACCTTGGAACGCTTTGCACTTTTAGCTGTTGGAGCAGCACGCTTGGTGATGACCGAAACCTTCTTGGCAGTCTGTTTCTGTTCTGCACGTGCGGCTGCGCGGGATGCCTTTTCTGACTTGTTGGCTTCAGCAGTCTTATTCTGTGCCCGTGCCTTGAGCAGGTCCGCGAGATTGGTTGGCTCATTAACAGGAGCACTCATCGCAGAATTAAGGCCAAAGGAACTCATGGCGCCAATGAGAGCGCATACAACAACAAATTTTATTTTCATAACCTACCGTCTTGGATCGTTTTTATGGGGCATTGCTGGTCTTGGGGGCAGCAATGCCGTTTATTTATGATCCCGCTCGACAAGCATTTTTGCCCGCCCGTCACCGCTGGGAATGGCAGATCATTTGCTGGGGAAATGCAGCCGAAGATTGGTCGGGGAAGTAAAATAGTCTTACAGGTTGTAATAAACGCTGTCACATTTCGTGATGCGCGTCACAGTGGAAGAGGATCACCACCTAAAGCTGCAATTGTTCTAATTTGATGAAACTATTACGGAAATATGAATGTAGGGTTCTGCTCGACCATACAGAACCACGCGCGGTCAAGCGGTAACATTTTGCAACGAAAAAATCAGCCTGTAGAGGGTATCTATAGTAGATACGTCGGCTACACCGTCCACATTTTGTGTCCGAAAATGTCGCTGAAAGGCCTTAATCACGGTTTGTGTGGCCTCATCGAACACACCATTGATCTCGATTTTATAGCCATAAAGGGCAAGCATGGACTGCAAAGCCTCCACTGGCTGGCCCTGTTCACCACGCGCGAGGAAGCGTCCACCACGGATCGGCGTTGGTTCGATATAGTGTCCAATGCCTGCTTCATGCAGTTGCTTCCATGGGAAGTTATGCCCCGGATCAGTCTTGCGTTCCGGTGCAATATCGGAATGCGCGAGAACGTTTTCCGGTCGAATTTCGTAGCGCCCGCATATGTTGCGACACAGATCGATAACGGATTCTATCTGACGGTCTGCGAATGGTGGATAGTTTTCCAGATTGCCAGGATTGACGATCTCAATGCCGATGGAAGCCGAATTGATATCAGTCTCGCCCTTCCAGAAGCTCTGGCCTGCATGCCATGCCCGTGCCTTTTCAGACACCATCTGCACCACACGTCCATCTTCGTGAACGAGATAATGAGCGGAAACTTCGCGCTCGGGCGACTTGAGCACCTCCAAAGCCTCTTCAGCCGTTGCCAGCCCTGTATAATGCAGAATGAGATAGGTCGGCGTCTTGCCATCGCGACGCGGACCAAAATTTGGTGATGCATCCAGCAAAGCGGTCGGATAATCGGGCGTTTTCAAAGACAGTTCCGCTACCAATTCTTCCTGCGAAGCATCCACGCTGCTCATGCGGCCTCCAATTGTTTTTCGACACTTGCCCAAGCCGCATTGATGGCTGCAAGACGTGCATTCGCGATATTTATGAATTCCAGCGGAAGGCCTTCCGCAACGAGCCGATCCGGATGGTGTTCTTTCACCAATGACCGGTAGCGCTTGCGCGCATCCTCGAAAGAAACGCCGCGCACCAGCCCGAGAATGGCGTATGGGTCGCCCTCACCGCGATTGACATGCCGCAGTGCAATACGTTCAAAACTTTCCTCATCAAAGCCGAAAATCTCGGCAACACTCGACAAGAAAGCCATTTCCTTATCGTGCACATAACCGTCAGCGGTTGCGATATGAAAGAGACCATCGAGAATATCTTCAAGCAGATGACAGTTCTCATCGCCTTCCCGACATAGGCCAGCAAGCTGGCGTGCGTAGCTCTCATAGCCCGCTACGTCCTGCTGAGCGAGATTATACAAGCGAACCACATGGGCATGCTCTTCTGGCGGCACGGAGAAAATGCTCTGGAATGCGCGGAACTCATCCTGTGTCACCACCCCGTCCGCTTTGGCCATTTTGGCTGAAAGCGCAATCATCGCAATGGAGAATGCAACACGCCTGCGCGTATCTGCATCGCCTTCAAACACCGTTCGCACAGCCTCGATAACGCTTGAAATAGCGTTCGCCGTGACGGAGGTGACAAACTCACCGATGCGGACCCAGATCGACATGAATCGTTTCTATATAATTCCGTAAAGACTGGAAACAGCAACCCGTTACAATCGACGAAAAAACAATAATTTAGAAGAATATGCGCTCAGTAGAGAGAATTATTGCGCAGTCTGGCGAGCCTCGAACGAACGCTGTGCGGCAGCGACTGCCGCTTCACCGGCGGCCTGAACCTGTTCAGCGCTCTGGCCAACAGACTTCGCAGCAGTTTCCGCATTGTTGCGTGCGCGTTCGATGGCAGCTTTCTGCTCTTCAGCTGTCATAACACCGGCATTATCCTGCAAAGCTTTGATCAGATCAGGCCCAGCCTGCTTGTCAGCGTCAGGCGCCGGAGCAGCAGTGTTTTGTTCTGGCTGCGTTGGAGCAGCAGACTGCTCTTGCTCTCCTCTACCGCAAGCGGCAAGGGCAACAAGAACGACAGCGGAAATCAGAAACAGAAAATGACGGCTCATAACAAAAGCCATAACCGAAGAAAGCCTGCGTTTGAACATGGAAAACGCAGTTATATTGTCTTTATTGACGACCACTGCATAATTATCCATCAGCTTTGCTCTTTTCGGGGCAAATGGCGACCCGCTGACCGGACCGCCATTCTTTTACCAGCAAGAATCTCTGGCATTAAAGCGCATCCCGAAAAGTGTGAAACGGTTTTCGGACAAGATGCGCGTGAAAACAAATGACTAGAGCACCGATCTGATCCAATCAGATCAGTGCTCGAAAATCACGCTAGCTGCAATTTTAAGCACGTCTTTATCCGAAAACCGGTTCCCACTTTTGGGAGACATGCTTTAGTTTGCAGGCGGCGAACCGGTCGTTCCTGGCGTCGAAGGCGCAGGTGCTGGTGTCATCGGCGTCGTTGTATCGTTGTTTGAAGGTGCTGCTGGTGCAGCCGGCGCTTCAGGCGAGGGTGATGCCGGTGCCTTGCTGGCATCGTTTGAATTGTCGCTGCAAGCTGCAAGCCCCAAAAACGATAAGGCAGCAACCGAAGTAATCAAAAATTTCTTCATGATGGCTCTCCTTCCCTAAAATCCAGCGTTGCGGGGATATAGCCAACGCTGTTTTGGTTTTCCGTGTCTGACCGTTCTGACCGGTCAATCACCTTACGAAGACAGTCGTCACACCACTTTTGGGTCCCCGGTGATGCTTTTCGACGATGCCAACGTCACACCAGAAAACGGCACGCATAGGGAAAGGTTCTCTCAAATAGTTTTACGGCCGGTAACAAACCGCCATAATAACAAAGTTTTAACCATAATTTGCCCCCGAAACAGCCGTCACGCCCCTGTCACCGGCGGATGCTTAACTCTCACAAACAAGGCTGGATTCGCCTTGGAACTTTCGCGCATCTTGTCCGAAATCATTCAGAATTTTCGGAATGCGCCCAAAAAATACGGGGAGCATGGAATGACGGGCCCAAATGCCAACGGCACAATCCTCAAGCGCGCAGTCACACAAAACCATGCGCTTTCGCGCGATGGCGTATCCGAAAGGCTATTCGCCTGGCTCTTCAAAGGGCTGGTCTATCCCCAGATATGGGAAGACCCCGAAGTGGATATGGCAGCGCTCGCCATTCAGCCCGGCCACCGCATCGTGACCATCGCTTCAGGCGGCTGCAATGCTCTCTCATATCTGACAGCAGACCCGGCCTCGGTCGAGGCTGTTGATCTCAACAGCGCCCATGTCGCCTTCAACCGCCTGAAACTTGGCGCTTTGAAGCATCTGCCGGATTATGCCAGCTTCTATCGTTTCTATGGCAAGGCCGATGACAAGGCCAATCTCGCAGCTTATCAACGCTTCATCCGTCCGCATCTTGATAGTGAAAGTCGCGCCTATTGGGAAAAGCGCAAATGGAGCGGCCGTCAGCGTATCTCTATCTTCTCGAGGGATCTCTATCGTCACGGATTGCTGGGCGTCTTTATCGGCATGGGCCACCGCGTCGCTCGTCTCTATGGCATAGACCCGCGCGACATCCTTAAAGCCCGCACAATGGAAGAACAGCGCAGCTTCTTCGACACTGCCCTCGCCCCCCTGTTTGAAAAACGCATGGTGCGCTGGGCAACAGCCCGCAAATCGTCGCTGTTTGGCCTCGGCATTCCGCCTCAGCAATATGACGCACTGGCGACAGCCGGAAATGGCGACATGGCATTTGTCCTGCGCGCCCGGCTCGAAAAGCTCGCCTGCGCCTTCCCCCTGACCGAGAACTATTTCGCGTGGCAGGCCTTTGGCCGTGGTTATAGCGGCGATGAAGAAGCAGGCCCCCTGCCCCCATATCTCTCAAGGGCAAATTTTGACACCGTTCGCGCGCGCGTTGACCGCATGACGGTGCGGAATGCCAATTACACTGAGTTTCTCAGCCAAAAGCCCGCCGGATCAGTAGACCGTTACATCTTACTCGACGCACAGGACTGGATGAATGACGCCCAGCTCAATGCGCTCTGGAGCGAAATTACGCGCACGGCTGCTGCGGGTGCACGCGTCATCTTCCGCACAGCGGCAGAGCCAAGCCTGCTGCCTGGCCGGGTTGATCCATCGATCCTTGAACATTGGCACTACCGTGAAGAAGAGTCCCGCATGCTGCATGATCGCGACCGCTCCTCTATTTATGGCGGCTTTCACCTCTATGTTTTGAAGGGCGCATGATATGGGCACCAATCCGCAACGAACTCAGGGGCAAATCAAGGGTATCGATCACGCTACTCTGATGGACCGGGTTTATAAGCGGCAGCGTCATTTCTACGATGCCACGCGCAAATATTATCTTTTGGGTCGCGACCCTATGATTGCGGGACTAAACTTGCCTCAAGGCGGCAGTGTGCTTGAAATCGGCTGCGGCACAGGACGTAATCTTGTCAAAACAGCGCAAAACTACCCCGACGCAACACTCTTCGGCATCGATATTTCGGCTGAAATGCTGGACACAGCACGTCAGGCAGCACAGCGTGCCGGGATTGCAGATCGCACCAGACTTGAACGTGCCGATGCCACGCATTTCGATCCTGCGGCCCTTTTTGGTCAGGATAGCTTTGATCGTATCTTCATTTCCTATGCGGTTTCGATGATACCTCAATGGCAATCGGTCATTCGGGAAAGCATCCGACACTTAAAACCGGGTGGCGAGCTGCATATCGTTGACTTCGGCGATCAACAACGCCTGCCACGATGGTTTAAGAAGATGCTCTTCACATGGCTTGGATGGTTCCATGTGACACCGCGTGATGATCTTTTCAGCATCGCAGATACGATGGCTTTAGAACAGGGCGCCACATCCAAACGCATGAATCTTTATCGCGGCTTTGCGTGGATAGCTGTCATTCGCGCCGGATAGATTTCCGACGGCTCTTTTGATTATCCCTCAGCCGGTGCGACACAATCTATTTCCCGCAAAGTTTTGCCAGCATAGCTGATGACGTTCGCACCCGGATCGCGTAACCGTTGTTAAGATTGATTCGCGACATCGGGACCACTGTATGAACCGTCTGGCCAACCGCAGCATTCTTGCCCTTGGTGTTTTCCTTCTGTCCGCCTGTACGACAGTGGATTATGACTTTTCCGATGTGAAAAAGTCCCGCAATTCAATGCAGCAGATGGCGCAGCCAAGCGGAGCGGTCAATGCGCCGCGGTTCGGTGACCGCAAGCCGTTCGAATGGACAGGCCGGACACCATGGCATTATCCGATCCACGGCACAGATGTTTCCAAATATCAGGTCGACGTCGACTGGAACGCGGTGCGGCGCAGCGGCATTTCCTTTGTCTTCATCAAGGCAACCGAAGGCGGCGACCGTTTCGATGACCGCTTCACCGAACACTGGAACGGCGCAAAACAGGCCGGTATTCCACGCAGTGCCTATCACTTCTATTATTTCTGCCGCCCGGCTATCGAACAGGCACGCTGGTATATCCAGAATGTGCCCCGCGATCCGAATGCACTGCCTCCCGTTCTCGATATGGAATGGAACGCCAGTTCGCCGAGTTGCAAGCTCAGACCAAATGCGGTTGTGGTTCGCAAGGAAATGAAGATTTTCCTCGATGCCGTCGAAAAGCACTATGGCAAGCGCCCTATCATTTACACGACGGTCGACTTCTTCGATGAAAATGACCTGAACCAGATGCGCGAATATCCATTCTGGCTGCGATCCACGGCCGGTCATCCGACCGAGAAATACGGACCGCATCCATGGACCTTCTGGCAATATACCGGAACGGGCACTATTCCAGGCATCAAGGGTGATGCAGATATTAACGTGTTTGCTGGCAGTGCGGGCGCTTGGAAAAAGTGGCTGGAAAGCAACAAGGTCCGTTAACTCATCCTTAATTGGGTGCTCACACCAAGTTTTGCTTCATTTCCGATGCGTGATGGGGCAATAGCTTGGAAAACCCGACGGGGAGACCTCCCCCTCTGAATTGTGAGTTTTTTCGATGAAAATTTTAGCTTCAGTGATGGCTACCGCCTTGCTGGCATCGACTGTAATATCTGTTGCCCAATCTGGCGCAAAGGCTTCCGGTTCTCCCGCACCGGCTGCTAGCGCCGACAGCAACGTCAACCTGCCAAAGCCAGAATGCGAGATCGATTACGGTCAGTGGATGAACAATCTGACCAAGGAAGCACGCGAAGCGGGCGTTGGCGAAAAGGGAATAGCTGAACTGCATAAGGCGTCGCTCGAACAGAAAGTTCTTGATCGCGACCGCAAGCAGACGGTCTTCAACCTGACTTTCACCGAGTTTTCCAAGCGGCTCATCTCTGAAGCGCGCCTGAAGAATGGCCAGAACAATCTGGTCAAATATGCCGATGTCTTCAAGAAAGTCGAAGACACCTATGGCGTACCGGGTCCTGTACTTGCCGCTTTTTGGGGTCTCGAAACCGACTACGGTGCCATTCAGGGTGATTTCGACACGCTCAATGCACTTGTGACGCTTTCTTATGACTGCCGCCGTCCGGATCTGTTCCGTCCGCAGCTCATCGCTCTTCTTAAGCTGTTCGATACCGGCGTTGTCGATGCTGCCACAACGGGCGCGTGGGCTGGCGAGATTGGTATGATGCAGCTTCTGCCGAAGGATTATCTTGAGCGCGGCGTTGATGGCGACGGCGATGGCAAGGTCGACCTGAAGAACAGCGTTCCCGATGCAATGATGACCGCTGGCCGCATGATTTCCGAACTCGGCTGGAAGCGTGGCGAGCCGTGGCTCGAAGAAGTGCGTATTACCAAAGATCTGCCTTGGGAAGAATCCATTCGCACCAATCGCAAGCCACACTCATGGTGGGCTGAGCAGGGCGTGGTTGGGCTTAAGGGGCCACTCGGCCCCGATGACGGCGATGCATCGCTGCTCCTGCCACTGGGTCGCAAAGGCCCTGCATTCCTATCCTATGCAAATTTCGATATTTTCGTGGAATGGAACAAGTCGATTGTTTACGCGACAACGGCTGCCTACTTCGCCACCCGCCTCGCTGGCGCACCTGCCTTCAATCCCGGCAATCCTGATCAGGGACTGACGCAGGAACAAATGAAGGAATTGCAGACCAAGCTTCAGGCCCGTGGCTATGACATGGGCAAGATCGACGGCGTTTTCGGTATCCTGACCCGCGATGCCGTTCGCACCGAACAATTGCGCCTTGGAATGCCTGCCGATTCATGGCCAACGCCTGAACTGCTCGAAAAGCTCTAAACCAAAGTAAATCAAAGGCGCGGACCAACCTCCGCGCCTTTCAACTTTTGCAAGTTATTCAAGCGCCATGATCTCCACCCTCATCATCGTTCTGCCCGTCTTCGCCCTCATCTTTTCAGGTTGGGGTGCATTCAAGCTGAAGATATTGGGGCCGCACGCGATCGCTGAGCTTAACCGTTTCGTTGTCTACCTCGCCTTGCCTGCCCTGCTTTTCGACATCATGGCCAATACCCACGGCAGCGATTTATGGCAGCCGGGCTTTATCAGCGTCTTTCTATTGAGCAGCGCTATCGCCTTTGCCCTGCCCTTCGTTATCCGTCTTCGTGGCAAGTTATCCTTAGCCGACAATGCGCTTGATGGATTGAACGCCGCCTATCCAAATACCGGCTATATGGGCATCCCGCTTTCGATGATCGCTTTCGGATCAGGCGTTCTGGCGGCGACAACAATTTCCATTATCATCACCGTCTGTGTAACCTTTGCCTTTGCTATCATTCTGATCGAAATCGGCATGCAGACAGAAAAGAAGCCGCTACGCCTTGTCTGGAAAGTCGCGCGATCCTTGATCCGCAATCCGCTTCTCTTTGCACCAGCGCTGGGAACGCTCGTATCGTTCTCAGGCCTCACCATCCCTGCTCCCGCCGAAACTTTTCTGAAAATGCTCGGTGGTGCAGCGTCACCCTGTGCGCTCGTGGCACTCGGCCTTTTCCTCGCACAACCCCGCAAGATCGAACGCGACAGTGTCAATGCAATCGCCTTCCTCGTTTCGGTCAAGCTTATCGTCATGCCGTTGGCAACGTGGTTACTGGCGGTCTATGTCTTCGGGCTTCCGCCACACCTGGCGCAGAGTGCAACACTGCTCGCAGCACTGCCGGCTGGCACCGGTCCCTTCATGCTTGCAGAACATTATCGCCGCGAAGCAGCCATTACGTCGAATGTCATCCTTTATTCGACCATTCTGTCGGTGTTCACCTTGTCAGGATTCCTCGCTTTAATCCGCTAAGCGGTGATGCAAAAGAGCCAATTGGCCAGTCACAGCCGGGTCAAAATTGGCGCTTTCGTGGCATTTTCATGAAATGTGAACAAATTTTTACAGTTAAAAATTTCAAAGACTTAGCTGGTAAACAAAAGGTTTTTTTCGCTGTCACCGCTTATTGCAGTACGAAATGTTCTTTCGTTTGATCCAATTTGCGCTTAGATTCCGGTTCTCTACCAGCGCGCGCCCGGCCTCGTCGGGTGCATATAAGGAGACAGACCAATGGGACTTACGCGATCTTTGAATGTCCTCATGATCTGTGCAGCATTCGCATTTGTTGCAGCGTTGATAGCAGGCGTTATTCCCTGAATTGGGATAGCCAAGCCATTATGGCGGCATCGGTTCTTGAGGATAAACCGACCCGTTTTAGATACAAAATCTAAAGAGAAGCCCGGTTTTCAAACCGGGCTTTTTTCATTTCAGGCAACTTCCAATTCAGCATCAATCTTAGGTCTGATGCCAATCATATGGCAGATCGCAAACGGCAGATCGGCTCTGTTCATCGTATAGAAATGGAAATCCTGCACGCCACGTTCGATGAGGTCCATCACCTGCTCCGCAGCAATGGCCGCAGCAACAAGCTGATGCGTCTGCGGATCTTTATCCAGCCCGTCGAAACGCTCGGCCAGCCACGCCGGAATATGTGTCGCAGAACGGGCACAGAAGTTGCTGACCTGCTTGAAATTATGCACCGGCAAAACACCCGGAACAATCGGGATATATATACCAGCACGGCGCACGCGCTCGACATAACGCTCATAAAGATCATTATCGAAGAAGAACTGCGTAATGGCACGTGTCGCGCCATTATCAACCTTACGCTTGAGCATATCGATGTCGGTGGCGAAATCCGGGCTTTCAGGATGTTTTTCCGGATAAGCCGAAACCGAAATGTCGAAATCGGAAAGCTTGCGCAGACCTCCAACCAGGTCGGCACCATTCTGATAGCCACCCTGCGTCGGCACATATTTCTCGCCAATACCGCTGGCAGGGTCGCCACGCAGCGCGACAAAGCGATTGACGCCAAGGGCCGCAAATTCCTGTGCAGCGCGATCCACTTCCTCGCGCGTCGCATCAACACAGGTCAGATGAGCCGCAGGCTCAATATCGGTTTCTTTAAGAATACGCGCGACCGTACGGATGGTACGCTCGCGAGTAGAGCCGCCGGCACCGTAAGTCACAGAGACGAATTCAGGCTTGAGCGGCGCAAGGCGCGTCACGGTTTCCCACAGACGCTGTTCCATTTCTTCCGTCTTGGGCGGAAAAAACTCGAACGATACGCGGGTGGTCTGGCCGATATCCGATCGGCGGGAAAGACCGTAAAAGCCCATTAGACTGTCTCCGTTATGCTTGCATTTTGCGGCGCTGGATCGGCAATCAGCAAGCGCGGGTCATTGGCAAGCCAAAGCTTGACCGTCAATCCGTCGTCACCATTTGCAGCCTTTGGCCCCAATTCAGTCGTCCTGGCAGGTTCAAGCCCTGCATCTTTCAACCATCCCAGCATCTGCTCGTCGCTAAAGCCAAGCCTTAGATGCGCATGTTCCTCACGCAGGAACTCGAGCCTGTGCGGTGCAAAGTCAACAATCAGCAAGCGTCCACCGGGGCGAAGCGCACGCGCCGCCTCACGGATTGCGGCGAGCGGATCATCGAGGAAGTGCAGAACCTGGTGGATTGTCACCAGATCGAAATTTTCGCGTTCGACGGGCAGCGCATAGACGTCTCCCTGCCGGACCTGCGCATTGCCGACCGATGCGAGATCGAGATTGGCACGCGCCACCGAGAGCATGTCGCGATTGATATCGATACCCAATCCACGCACATAAAGCGGCGAAAACAGCTCTAACAGTCGGCCCGTTCCCGTACCGACATCAAGCATGGCCTGAAAATGCTTGTCGCCAATGATGCCTTTGAGAGCCGCTTCCACTGCGTTTTCGGAAACATGCAACTTGCGGATCTCATCCCAGCTACCAGCATTGGCACTGAAATAAGCTGCAGCCTTTTCCTGACGGCTGGATTTAACCTGCGACAGCCGCTCCATATCACGTTCGATCAATGGATCGGCCGCATCAAGCCGCTGCAGAAGATTGCGTGCGACTTCACCGCACAGCGCATTGTCCGACAGACGAAAATAGGCCCAGGCACCTTCCTGATAGCGATCAATAAGATCGGCTTCGCCCAGCAGCTTGAGATGGCGCGAAACACGCGGCTGCGATTGACCCAGAATTGTGGTCAGGTCTGAAACGGTGAGATCACCCTTGGAAAGAAGCGCAAGAATGCGCAAGCGGCTTGGTTCTGCCACTGCTTTTAACACATCCACCATCTGATCGAGCTGCAAGCGCAATTCGCAATCTCCATACACCTCTAAAGATATAAAGATATGTTTATATGAAGTGCGGCTTGAGCGCAAGAAATTTTCGCGATGCAATGCACAGCAAAACAATACCGGCCCTTTGGGAAGTCATTTGAGCTGGAGAACAACCGAGTTATGATTATTGCGAATCTTGCTTCGAGCGCCTTAACATATTGAATCTACGCATCGCATTTTCCGGCATCGTTTCCGGTTTTGAACGGGAACTGTAGCGTGAAAGGAAGACGGCTATGAGTGCAGGCACTGTACGCCAGAAGGCAATTGCAAAATCTCTCACACTTTTGCTTCCTGCCGTCCCCTATTCGGATTCAGAACCAATTCGCGCTGCAGCTCTTGCGCCGCATATGAAAACGCTTCCACCATCAATTGCAGTATGGCTTGCGACCGTGGCCCATGTTCGTCACATGCACACCGACTACGACACACTGCGCGATGATGGATATGACAAGGATTCAGCACGCTTCTTTGTAATGGATGCCATCAACTCCAAACTGACAGAATGGCGCGCGACACGCCTCGTCACCGCAGATGAGGATGAAGCGGCGGTAATGTAACCGCCGCCTGAAGGCAGCGTTCATTTATTCAGGATTTGAAGCGCATCCCGAAAAGTGTGAAACGGTTTTCGGGATGCGCGTCAAAACAAACGGTTAGAGCGACCTTTGTACGCCCCAGAGGGCGCACGGCGCTCTAATGAAGTTGATTATCTTATTTTCTGGCAACGATAAAAATTCGTGGGAAGCGCAACAATACGCGACCGTCATTCAGTGTTGGATAGAATTCCTCAAGGCGTGATTTGTAGGCTTTCAAAAATTCGCGCTGCTCATCATCGTTCAATGGATCAAGAAACGGACGCAGACCCGTAGATTTCACCCACTCAATAATAGCGTCTACATCGGCCAGCTGATGATTATAAATCACATGCCAGATATCGACGCGGGAAGCTTGACCGATCAAAGCATTATAATAATCGGCAGCAGGCGGCAGCGGTGCCCTGCCCTTATCGCCAATCTTGGCCTTAAAGGGGTCAGTTTTGGCAACTTCGCGCATCAATATATGGGTCGGTTCACCCATATTATCCGGCATCTGCACAGCGAGATAAGCGCCGCTGTGAAGCTGTGACAGAAGTCGTCGCATCTGCTCCTTGTGATCCGGAATCCACTGAAACACGGCATTGGAAAACAACACATCCGTTTCAGCATCTGGTTCAAACTTTGTCAGATCACCCAGAGCGAAATCCAGCTGAGGCAGGCGTTGTCTGGCTTTATCAATCATATCCGGCGATGTGTCGAAGCCGGAAACCTGAGCATCTGGCCAGCGTTCAGCCAAAAGTTCGGTGGAGTTTCCGGGACCGCAACCAATATCAACCACCTTGCGCGGACTATCGATCGCTATTTGAGCGAGAAGGTCGGCTGCCGGGCGGCTACGTTCATCCTCAAACTTCAGATACTGCTTTGCGGACCAGTCTTTCATTCTCCACTCCTCCCCAATAAAAAGGCCGGTGCATAGCACCGGCCTTTGATTTCTTAGCGCGTCAGCGGCTTGTAGGTTACCCGCTTCGGATTGACGCTTTCAGGTCCAAGACGGCGGACCTTGTCAGCTTCGTAATCCTCGAAGTTGCCTTCGAACCATTCAACATGGCTATCGCCTTCGAATGCCAGAATATGCGTTGCCAGACGGTCGAGGAACATACGATCGTGGGAGATGATAACAGCGCAGCCAGCATACTTTTCAAGCGCATCTTCGAGCGCTGCCAGCGTTTCGGTATCAAGATCGTTGGTCGGTTCGTCGAGGAGCAGAACGTTGCCGCCTGCCTGCAGCATCTTAGCAAGATGCACGCGGTTACGCTGACCACCGGACAGATTGCCGACTTTCGCCTGCTGATCGCCGCCCTTGAAGTTGAACGCACCGCAATAAGCGCGGGAGTTCATTTCAAACTTGCCAAGCTTGATAATGTCATTACCGCCAGAAATTTCTTCCCAGACATTCTTGTTCGGATCCAGGTGATCGCGGCTCTGATCAACGTAACCAAGATGAACCGTGTCACCGATACGGATCGAACCGGAATCCGGCTTTTCCTGACCGGTAATCATCTTGAACAGTGTCGACTTACCGGCACCGTTCGGACCGATAACACCGACAATACCACCTGGAGGCAGCTTGAATGTCAGATTTTCGATCAGCATACGGTCGCCAAACGACTTGGTCAGACCTTCAGCTTCAATAACCACCTGACCGAGGCGCTCACCAGCAGGGATCAGAATCTGGGCATCGCCCGGACGCTGATTGTTGGCGGCTTCAACGAGCTGATCATAGGCCTTGATACGGGCCTTCGACTTAGACTGACGTGCTTTCGGGCTTGCGGCAATCCATTGGCGTTCACGTTCAAGCGCCTTCTGGCGCGAATCTTCTTCGCGGCCTTCTTGAATCATGCGCTTGGATTTGGCTTCCAGATAGGCAGAATAGTTGCCTTCATAAGGAATGCCACGACCACGATCGAGTTCAAGAATCCAGCCCGTCACATTGTCAAGGAAGTAGCGATCGTGCGTGATAAGCAGGACAGCGCCTTCATATTCGCGTAGATGCTTTTCCAGCCATGCGGTGGTTTCAGCGTCAAGGTGGTTGGTCGGCTCGTCAAGCAGAAGCAGGTCAGGCTTCGAAAGCAGCAGCTTACAAAGCGCCACACGACGACGTTCACCACCCGAAAGCGTTGTGACATCGGCGTCAGCAGGCGGGCAGCGCAGGGCTTCCATCGCCATTTCGACCTGGCTGTCCAGATCCCAGAGGTTCTGGCTGTCGATGAGATCCTGAAGCGCCGCACCTTCGTCGGCTGTTTCATCAGAATAATTCATCATCAGCTCGTTATAACGGTCGAGAATAGCCGTTTTCTTGGCTACACCTTCCATTACATTGCCGAGCACGGTCTTTTCAGGGTCGAGATGCGGTTCCTGTGCAAGGTAACCACAAGTCGCACCGTCTGCGAGCCAGGCTTCACCGGTGAAGTCCTTGTCGAGACCGGCCATGATCTTGAGAATTGTCGATTTACCGGCGCCGTTTGGTCCGAGAATACCAATCTTCGCATCTGGATAGAATGACAGATGAAGATTTTCGATAACCTTCTTGGCGCCGTAGGCCTTATTCAGCCCGGACATATGATAGATGAATTGGCGTGCCATAAAGCGCGTCGTCTCCACAGGTTGGAAAGCGCGGTTCGACCTGATGTCGAAGCGCGGGAAATTGCTGCTGGCTATGTAGGCGAAATAGCGCGCGGAAGCAAACATCATCGCACGGATTACACCGATCACTCTCATTGCGAGAGCGAAGCACTGATTTTTCTGTGTCCCAAAATAAATGAAACCGGGCGCGGATATTTCCGTCACCCGGTTTCCCCTCTGGCCACCACTCGGGAAAGTATCCTCCCTTTCACCGAATGGCCTGCTAGTTATGCCTTAAAGACTGGAATTCGACGCCCCTGAATTCTCTTCAAAACTCCGTTCATATCCCCTGATAAAGACAGATTTGCCCAGGATTTTGTGGTTTTCAAGCGGAATTTGCTCAAAAAATACAAATGCCTAAAATTAATTCATTCAACCTCCTGGTGCCTTTTTTAAAGACGCGACCAAAAGAGAATTTGACTATTTGCGCGGCATAAATTCTGATGGTCTTATGACATTTGAAACCATCCATCACCTGCCTCTGACAGACGAAATCGAACTGCCTTATCGGCAGTCGCTTACCGCCACACCAAAAGCGGTGGTACAAATCTGCCATGGGCTTGCCGAACACTCGGCCCGCTATGCACGTTTTGCCGCAGCACTGAACCAGGCCGGTTATCATGCTTATGCGCATGACCATCGGGGACACGGTGCAAATATCGGCCCACACGCACCCAAAGGAATATTCGCACTCAAAGACGGCTATAGAGTGGCCATCAATGATGTTCTTTCACTCAACCGCCATATTCATGCGATGCATCCAGACTTACCAGTGGTTTTATTCGGGCATTCAATGGGTGGGCTTATCGCACTGAACTACGCACTTACGTATTCGGATACGATTGATGCTGTCGCCGTGTGGAACGCTAATTTCAACGGTGGCATCGAGAACAGTGCAGCGATGGCATTGCTTTATGCCGAGCGTATGCTCAAAGGCTCGGACGTACCAAGCGCAATCCTGCCGAAGCTTACATTCCGCGCATGGGGTAATTCCATTCCTGGCCATCGCACAGCATTTGACTGGCTTTCACGCGATGCGTCAGAAGTGGCAGCCTATGTGAACGATCCTCTCTGCGGCTTTGATGCAAGTGTGGCACTCTGGATTGACGTCTTCCGGATGATGAAAAATGGCGCAACCGACAGTAATTTTGCGAACATCCGCAAAGACCTGCCGTTTAATATCGTCGGTGGAACGGAAGACCCTGCCACAGACAAAGCTAGGGCCACGCGCAAACTGGCGGATAGAATGCAGGCGATGGACTTTAGCAATGTTACTTGCAATATCTATCCCGGCACGCGCCATGAAAGCCTGAACGAGATCAATCGAGATGAGGTGACGCAGAATTTTCTGGATTGGCTCACCGAGGTACTTCCGTACAGCCGCATCTCCGGTTAAAACCTGCAGATATTCAAATACCGGATCAAACTCACGATTTCTTGAAACGTCTTGGTTTGCCTCGCAATCAATGTTATGGAGCCCGCCTTGCGCGCTACAGGGCATCTATACATAAACATTAAGCACACCGGTTTTACGGCAAATGCGCAAGGAATGAAGGAAGCTCCGCTTGGCAACACCAACGATTTCTGTGGTCATCCCCTGCCGCAATGAGGCCGACAATCTCGCTTTTCTGCTCGATGAAGTCGACAATGCCATGCTTGGTCGCTCATATGAAGTGATCGTCGTGGATGATGGCTCGACAGATTCCACGAGCGACGTGCTTGCAGGTCGTATCCATGCGGGCAGGCCGCTGCGCCATATCCGCCATGACCGTTCAGCCGGACAGAGTGCCGCTTTGCGTTCAGGTGTCTTTGCAGCTCACGGCCAGATTGTTGTCACGATGGATGGCGACGGGCAGAACAATCCCGCCTATTTGCCAGCGCTCGCAGATGCTCTCATTAATGCAGGTCCGGCCTTTGGTATTGCCGCCGGACAGCGCCTCAAGCGCACAGACACCAAGCTCAAGCAGCTTTCCTCGCGCTTTGCCAATAATCTGCGCGGTTCTATCCTGAAAGATAAGACCCGCGATTCTGGTTGCGGTCTAAAGGCGCTGCACACCGATCTTTTCCGTCAGTTGCCGTTCTTCGACGGCTGGCACCGTTATCTGCCCTCGCTGGCCCTTCGCGAAGGTTTTGATGTCGTACATATCGATGTTACCGACCGCGAACGCCGCCACGGCAAATCCAATTATGGCATTCTGGACCGCGGCCTGCGCGGTATTCTCGACCTTTATGGCGTTTGGTGGTTGCGCAAGCGCCGCAAGGTTGTGCCGCGTGTGACGGAGATTACCCATGACTGATGTTCTCAGCAGCCTCGTTCAATGGCTTCACGATGTATTCGTGGCTCAATGGGACGGCTGGATCGTTTTGGGCTTTGTTGCGCAGGCCTGCTTCACCATGCGTTTCGTCGTGCAGTGGCTGGCGTCGGAAAAGGCCAAGAGAAGCGTCATGCCAGTGGCATTCTGGTTCTTTTCGCTCTTTGGCGGCGCACTTCTTCTGATCTATGCGATACAACGCAAGGATCCCGTCTTTATCGCCGGTCAGGGATTCGGCCTGATTGTCTATATCCGCAATCTCTGGCTCATCGCCAACGAGAAGAAGCGAATTGCAACAGCAGACTAACCCTCTCGCACGGTTCAAAATCAAAACGCCGATCTGATAATGTCAGATCGGCGTTTTAGTTTAGAATATCAAACTTTATGCGTGCGCCCGACCGAGCGATAATTCAAGCCGGTGCCAGCAACATCATCTGCCTTATAGACATTACGCATATCGATCAGCACATTGCCCTCCATCACACTCGCAATGCGTCTGAGATCGAGTGCGCGATATGCATTCCACTCGGTAAGCAGTGCTACGACGCCAGCGCCTTTTGCTGCTTCATAAGCCGAACTACACCAAGTCACATCCGGCAGGACCAGTTTTGCGGCTTCCATTGCCTCAGGATCGTGGGCGCGGACAGAAATGCCTGCGTTCTGAATAGCCGCAATAATGTCGAGCGACGGAGACTCACGAATATCATCCGTGTTCGGTTTGAACGCGACACCAAGCACAGCAACAGTCTTTGCACCGCTTTCATGAGCAGCGGCAACAATGCGCTCTGCCATCGACTGTTTGCGTGCTTCGTTGACCGCGATGACTTCTTCGATCAGAGACTGCGGCGCATCGTATTTTTTGCCTGTGGCAGCAAACGCCCGTGTATCTTTGGGAAAGCATGAGCCGCCAAAACCCGGCCCCGCATGAAGAAACTTGGAGCCGATGCGGTTGTCCATGCCAATGGCGCGAGCAACTTCCTGCACATTGCCGCCAGTTTTCTCACAAAGATCAGCGACCTGGTTGATGAAGGTTACTTTCATCGCAAGAAATGCATTGGCGGCGTATTTGATGATTTCGGCATTTTCAAGCGATGTGACAACCATTGGCGTCTCACGCAGATATAGCGGGCGGTAAAGCCGCTGCATAGCAGCCCTGCCGCGCTCATCATCAACGCCAACCACCACACGGTCGGGGCGCATGAAATCTTCAATTGCCGAGCCTTCGCGCAGAAATTCCGGGTTTGATACCATCGAGAATTCAACGCCTGGACGCGCAGCGGCAATACGATCGCGAATACGCGCATTGGTGCCGACAACAACCGTCGACTTGATGACGACCACCGCACCCGGCTTCATTGCGGCTGCGATCTCGTCAGCAGCAGCCTCGATATATTGCAGATCTGCCTCGCCATCGCCACGCCGCGATGGTGTGCCGACAGCGATCAAAATCACATCGGCATCTGCAACACTGGTTGCAAGATCGGTACTAAACTCCAGCCGGCCGTCACGAATATTTCGCGCCATGAGCTCATCGAGCCCTGGTTCGAAAATCGTGACCTTACCCGCAGTCAGCCGTTCGATGATCGACGGGTTTTTGTCGACACAGGTAACGTGAAAGCCAAATTCGGCAAAACACACACCTGAAACCAGACCCACATAGCCCGTTCCGATCATCGCCAGCTTCATATGTTCAACCCTTCAATTTAGCTTAAAGCCATTTATCATAGTCCGACACCAAGAGGTGTAGCGGCTTCTCATTTTCTTCAATATTGGAGAAGCGTCCGATCGGCTCGCGGAAAATATTGTCTGTCAGATCGTCATTGACCGTCGATACTTCACCGATCAGCACGTCAGCGCCCTCACCCCAGAAGGCGTGCCAGTTGCCCGGCAGCAGCGTGACACTTTCGCCCGGCGCGAGCTTGAGATGTGCACCTGCCTTCTGCGTAACCAGACGACCGTCCGTCGCAACCGTGACATCGGTTTCTTCATCGACGCTGCCGTCGGCACGCGAATTGAAAAGCTCAAGCACCAGCGTACCACCACCACGATTGATGATGTCTTCTGCCTTCACCACATGGCGATGCATTGGCGAAATCTGGTTCTTGCGCGAAATCATGATTTTTTCGGCATAAAGCATACCGCCACCGCGCTTGAGATCTTCAGCATTGCCATTGCGTGTGGTGAAAAGAAACAGACCGAGATCGGCAAACTTGCCCTGACCGTAATCGGTAATATCCCATCCGAGGCGACCATCGAGAATTGCCTTTGCATCGCTCGACGTGCGCGTTTTCAGCTCTTCTGGCGACCAATAAGCGAAGGGAGGCATGATATAGCCAAAGGAGCGGATGAAAGCATCGCTCTCACGGATAATCTCATTAATTTCTGAACGTTTCATGGCCTCTAAGCCTCCCATGGAATGAAACCGGATATATTTGACAGCTTGGTAACCGGCTTTCTGCCATTTTGGCAATCCCATGCGCGTAAGTCACACATATTTGCGAAATGCTGCGCGTCATTTTGACGTGTCGTCTTTACGCGAAAATCATGTCGCATCCCAATGCGCGTTTAGAACATTTCAATGATTGAATCATGACAACGAAAGCCAGTCTGAACAGAACCGAATGAACGGACAAGCCATTGAGATAACGGGAAAAGCCGTGCTTTCGGAAGACAACGGGAACAGTAGGTCGAGCAAACGTCGCTGAGAGAACAGCACAAGCACGACCTTTATACGGCACAAAGGGTCGATTCTATGGACGTTCGCAACGAAATGCTGGGGCTTTTGACCGGGCGTGACCCAAATTTCAGCCTGGAACAGAAGTTTTACACTGATCCTGACTATTACAAGCTGGATCTGGAAAACATCTTTTACCGCGACTGGCTGTTTGTCGGCCATGACTGCGAACTGCCGAAAACAGGCTCCTACATGACAGTGCAGGTTGGTGCCTATCCCGTCGTGATCGTGCGCGATGCGCAAGGCGGCATCCGCGCGTTCCACAATTCCTGCCGCCATCGCGGCTCGCGCATCTGTTCGGCGGAAAAAGGCACCGCTGCCAAGCTCGTCTGCCCTTATCACCAGTGGACTTATGAACTCGATGGCCGCCTGTTGTTCGCACGTCAGGTCGGCCCGGACTTCAAGCCCGCAGAATACGGTCTGAAGCAGGTTCATTGCGAGAGCGTTGCTGGCTACATCTATGTCTGCCTCGCGGACGAAGCACCTGACTTCAACAGCTTCCGCAATCTGGTCGAGCCTTACCTCGCACCACACAACATCAAGGAAGCCAAGGTC
Organism: Brucella grignonensis; assembly: GCF_002252505.1. Taxonomy (GTDB): domain Bacteria; phylum Pseudomonadota; class Alphaproteobacteria; order Rhizobiales; family Rhizobiaceae; genus Brucella; species Brucella grignonensis. The sequence continues at coordinate 210,339 of NZ_NNRL01000157.1, forward strand.
GCCTTTGAAAGCTCGATCATCGAGAAAGGCAACTGGAAGCTGGTGTGGGAAAACAACCGCGAATGCTATCACTGCGCGGCCAACCATCCGGAACTTTGCCGCACCTATCCTGAAGCACCAAGCGCAACCGGCGTTCAGGGTGTGATGGAAGACCCCGAAATCAACCAACTCTGGAAAAACTGCGCTTCCATCGGTCTGCCCGCTGAATTCAACATGTCGGAAGATGGTCGCTATCGCATCACACGCATTCCACTGCTGCGTGATGCCGTGAGCTATACCATGTCGGGCAAACCTGCCGTTAAGAAGCCACTGAGCGATAAGGTGTCGGGCAATACCAATATCGGCGCCATGCTCCTCTTCAATTATCCGTCCACATGGAACCATCTGATGGTCGATCACGCGATTTCCTTCCGCGTGCTGCCAATCAGTGCCGAAGAAACCATGGTCACGACCAAATGGCTGGTTCACAAGGATGCCGTTGAAGGCGTTGATTACAATCTCGATGAGTTGACCCATGTCTGGATTCAGACCAATGATCAGGACCGTCAGATTGTAGAAGAAAATGCCATTGGCATTCGCTCACCCGCCTACCAGCCCGGCCCTTATTCGGTCGAGCATGAAGGTGGTGTGATGCAGTTTCTCGAATGGTACACCAACACCATCACACCTCGCCTGAAAGGCGAGACTACAAAGCTTAGTCGCGTAGCTTGAAGTAAACTGAAATAGAGAAGTGAGAAGGCCATGCAGCCTCTGAAATATCTGGATGAGATGCTGCCGTGGAACGACAGGTTGCAGATGCTGCAATGCATCTCGGCCATCGAAGAAGCGCCAGACGTCATGACCTTCTCCTTCAAAACTCAGGATGACAACTGGTTTCGCTACACACCGGGACAGTTCATCACGCTCGAACTTCCAATCGAGCGCTCCGATGGACTTGGCCCGGTATTACGCACCTATACGCTCTCATCCACACCTTCGCGCCCCTACCATATCTCGGTTACGGTCAAAGCGCAGAAAGACAGCATTGGCACCCGCTGGATGCTCGATAATCTGCGTCCGCCGATGACCATCAAGGCCTATGGCCCCAATGGCGATTTCTCACTCGCCAACCATCCGAGCGAAAAATATCTTTTCGTCTCGGCTGGCTCCGGCATTACACCGATGGTGTCGATGACGCGCTGGCTTTTCGATTGCGCACCGGCAACCGATGTAGCCTTCATCAATTGTGCACGCACACCCGATGACATCATCTTCCGCAAAGAACTGGAGCTTCTCTCCGGTCGCATGGAAGCCATGCATCTTGCTTTCATTGTGGAACAATCATCGGCGCGCCATGTCTGGCCGGGTCTGCATGGCCGCATCGACCGCGCACGACTTGAACTGCTGGCACCCGATTTCCTGCATCGCAAAGTATTCTGCTGCGGACCTGAGCCATTCATGAATGGCGTGCGTGGCCTTCTGGAGCAATCCGGCTTCAATATGGCCAATTATCATCAGGAAAGCTTCCAGCCTGCGACTGAAATTTCTGCAGTGCCAGTACCCTCGGCACTGCAAGTCGATACACCTGCGGCTCCAACAAAACCTGCTGTCGCACCCGCGAGCGTCGTCTTCAGCCTGTCAGGCGTCGAAGTTGAATGCACGGAAAACGACACCATCCTGCTCGCAGCCCGCAATGGCGGGCTTAAAATCCCAAGCGCCTGCGAGTTCGGTATCTGCGGAACCTGCAAAGTGAAATGCATCGGCGGTGAGACGGAAATGAACCACAATGGCGGCATCCGTGACGACGAGATCGCAGATGGCTATATTCTCGCCTGCTGCAGCCGCCCGCGTGGCCGTGTCGAAATTGATGCGTAGAGCGCAGTGCGCTCTACCAGTTTAAATTATGAAGTAGTTACAGCGGTTCCAGTTAAGACTGAATCGTTGGAGCCGCTGTAACTATTTGTTTTTTCGCATTATCCTACGCAAAACTGCTTCGCACTTTTTGCTGGAAATGCTTTAAGCCTTCTTCAGAAATTCGGTACGCAGCACGAGGCCTTTGACCTGCTTAGTGCTGCAATCAACTTCATCCGGATTGCCAGTTAGACGAATGCCTTTGACCAGCGTGCCACGCTTGAGTGTCGTTGACGTTCCTTTGACCTTCAAATCCTTGATGAGCGTAACGGAATCACCGTCGTTGAGCTGCGTCCCGTTGCTGTCGCGCGTGATTTCATCAGTCATGATCATCCCCTGTCCAGATAGATAAAGCCGGTCGTTAGCATCAAAGACAATGTAATACCAGAACGCTGATATTGACTGGTATGCGCCTGCGCCGCTGACTATAATTACATGAAAACAGTCAGGAGCATCTTATGATTGGTCATGCCCTTCTCGTCGTTGATGTGCAAAATGATTTCTGCCCTGGTGGCGCGCTGGCCGTCGATAAGGGTGATGAAATTCTACCGGCTATCAACCGGCTGATTGACGAGAGTGAGCATGTCATTCTGACACAAGACTGGCATCCGGCGGGACATTCCAGCTTTGCAACCAGTCATCCCGGAAAAAGGCCATTCGATACCATCCATATGCCCTATGGCCCGCAAACATTATGGCCGGATCACTGCGTTCAGGGCATGCACGGTGCGGATTTTCATCCGGATTTGCAATGGACCCGTGCGCAGATGCTTATCCGCAAGGGGTTCCGCATAGGAGTGGACAGCTATTCGGCCCTGTTCGAGAACGATCACCAGACCCCTACGGGCCTTGCCGGATACCTGCGCGAGCGCAACATCGGTTCATTGACACTGGCCGGTTTGGCGACGGATTTCTGCGTGGCTTTCTCAGCACTTGATGCAGTTTCACACGGCTTTCAAGTGCGTGTTCGGCTGGACGCCTGCCGCGGCATAGACATCGGCGGTTCCATGAATACCATGCTCGAAAAAATGCAAAAGGCGGGCGTTGAACTCATCAACGAACCCGCCCTTGCATCACATTTGCTCTGACTATTTCTGAATTTCACCATCAGGCAGAACGACATAGATCAGCACAGCAATGATGGTTATGAAGAAGCGGAATGCAGATTCAATTCCGTTCCATGTAGATGACATCCACATGCCGAACCATTCGCCACCGATAGACATAAAGCCAACCTGCCAGACGAGGAAGCCAACCGAAAGACCGGCAATGGCCCATTTCTTGGAACGGTTGAAGCTTCCTGCATCCCCGCCCAGGCGGCCAAACATTGCGAAAGCGCCAATCCAACAAAGAATAGCTGTCAGCGTTTCTGCGGCAATGATCAAAATGTAACCGGCATTGTGCAGGAAATTGCTGTCTATGGCGCGATATTTGATCGTCGCATCAGGAAAAATCGTATCCATGAGCAAAACGTGCTGCACAAACGCGAAATTACTGCCGTAGTCGGTAATATTGCCAAAGGAAACGAGTGTTGCGAAGAAGGCAATTGCCGCAACGAATGCGGTTTTGCTCAAACGAGTAACGACCATGGAAAACCCCTCTCCAAAAAAGTCGCAGCCGCAGCCTCGTCGAGACCTGCGGCCTATGCTGATATGCTCTGACCAATAGAGCCAGAAGCTCACCAAGGCTGGCCAACTCTTTCGATTCGGTCAACAGAGCATTTACAGTAAAAGTGTGAAGCGGTTTGCGTCGGATAATACGTAAAAAACAAACAAAAAAGGCGGCTTCGAGCCGCCTTTTAATAACTTTGAATCCAGATACTTAGTGCAACGCGGCCTCATCAGCCTCTTTCTGCCACTCAGGATTATTCCTGTTGAAGCGGATTGACGACATCAAGGAGAGGCCGATTAACACAGCACCGATCAAGCCGGTAATGACTTCCGGAATATGCACCAGCGTCTGCACATACATGATCACAGCCAGCACCAGAATGGCGTAAAACGCGCCATGCTCCAGATAACGATACTGACCAAGTGTCTTGCGCTCGACCAGCATGATGGTGAGCGAGCGTACGTAGAACGCGCCGATACCAAGGCCGATCGCAATGACAAACAGATTGGTCGTCAGCGCAAATGCGCCGATAACACCGTCGAATGAGAAGCTGGCATCGAGCACTTCAAGATAAATGAAGGCACCAAGACCGCCGCGATGGACCATATCCACCTGTTCCTGCGATGCGTCCAGCACTTCACCCAAGCCTTCGACAGCCAGAAAGGTCAGCAGACCGAACAGCGCTGCGACCAGGAATGTGTGCGAATGCTCGGCATCGAGCTGGTAAGAGAAGAACAGGATAAGCGCGATGGCAACGCCGATTTCAACACCTTGAACCGATGCGAATTTCGACATGCGGCTTTCAATGATCTTGACCCAATGCACGTCCTTTTCAACATCGAAGAAGTATTTCATGCCGACCATGAGCAGGAATGTGCCGCCAAATGCCGCGATACCCGTGTGGGATTCCGCGATCACCCGCGCATATTCATCCGGCTGCCATATAGCGAGTTTCAGCGCAGAAATCGGATCTGTCCACATGGCAACCGCAACGATTGCGAGCGGAAAAATGATGCGCATGCCGAAGACGGCGATGATGATACCCCAGGTCAAAAACCGATGCTGCCATTGCGGCGTCATATCACGCAGAATGCGCGCATTAACGATAGCATTGTCGAATGAGAGGGAAATTTCGAGAACACTCAACACCGCACAGATAATGAAGACAGAAACCATGCCTCCAATAGTGCCAGTCGTCGAATACCCAAGCCAGAGAGCGCAGAGAAGTCCAATGACCGTGAAAAATGCCGGCCAAATGAAATACTTATAAGTGGTCATCGCGAACCATTTGTTTTTTAGTTTATGAGGCAGGCTGAACTACCGGTCCGACAATCCGTTGGGCCGACGGCGCTTCTCCTGCGGCGCAAGAGCTTATGTAAGAAGTAGACAGATCGGGGGCAAGGAAGATCATGGCGAAATTTTGTTCACGAAAAAAGGCACCCCTCAAGATAACGTGATCGAGCGTGCGTGCAAAATTTTTCAGTAAAAAGCCACATGGTAATTACCACGATTTGTCATAGACTTATCGCCAGTGCCCATCCGGGATAATGAGGATAATTGCCATGATAACGGGACCGCAATGCCGCGCCGCACGAGCACTGGTGGAATTCACGCGGGAGCGACTGGCTCAGCTCTCGGGTATTGATGCTGGGATAATCGAGCATTTTGAACGAAAGATTGGCTCCCCATCGGATGAGCAGGTCCAAATCCTGCAGGAGACGCTCGAAAAAGTCGGCGCACAATTCATATGGGAGAATGGCGGCGGACTTGGTGTGCGGCTGAAATTCAACCGCTCGGAATCAAAGCGCATTGCCAACATGGAAAATGAAGGCGGCGTCGTGGGCTACGACGATGTCCCCTGACAAAAGCAAAAGGGCGACCTTTCAAGTCGCCCTTTGTTTCGCCGCCCTTTATTTCAATGAGAACTCAGCCTATTTTTTCTCGATAAGTGAAGCAGGCTCAAGCTTCGGGCGCATCTGAATAGTGACCATGTCCTTGGCATCAAGATCAAGGTCCTTGAAAGAGACACCGCGCAGAACCGGATCGTCATACGTCTTTACGTAATAAACCTGGTTTTTCAGATCGCCGATTGTACTCCACTGGGTATACTCAGCGGGTGTATTCGGCTCTTCAATCCAACCCTTCGGGATATCGAAGTTGTTTACGATATGCTCTGCAAGCCGCACACTTTCCGGACCGCTTGCAACAGGCTTGGCCGAAAGAACAAAGGCACTGGCTCGCACGAAACGCGACGGAGGTGTGGTATCGCCCGGAATGCCCAACATGCCCGAACCTTCACCAAGTGGCTTGATTTCAGCACCAAGAATTTTCACTGGCTTGGCATTGTTTGGGGAAAGTTTGACGTAATTCCGCAGATTGGTCATATGCCAGTCAAATGAAGGCGCATTGGTCATCACGCCAAGCGGATTGTCATAGATCTTCAGCTTGCCATCAACTGGTTCAATAACGATCGAAGCGCCGCTTGCATCGTGAAGTGTGTAATGCAGCGGCGGTGCAATGCCCATGTTCTTCTGAATAACGGTCACGACGGAAATGTCGCTCAGAGCTTCTTTCACTTCGGCAACCGTGGCAAAATTCGTCAGCGCCCAGGTCAGGACATCCCATGGTGCAAGACTGTTTTCAGCCTTCGCGTCAGCCGGGTCGGCATATTTGGCGAAATCCGGGAAATAGAGAACGCCGCCAGTCAGACCCTTCTCGTTCATGCCGTCGGCAAGCGCGGTAACGCCAAAAGCGTTCATACCGACAGCCGCATACTTGGCTTTCCAAGTCTTGGCCACTTTACCGTCTGCAGGTGTAGCGGCAATATCAAAGTTGCGCGGCAATACGATCATTTGTGAATCGATCGGGAACGCAAACTCCATCGTGCGTCCGTAAACGATGCTTCCATCCGTAGTAGGCAATACAAAACTCGTGCAGGCTTGCGCTACCTGCGGAATGACGAGCGCCGAAGCAAGTGCCGCAATCGCTGCTGTGCGAGCCAATGCCCGGCATGAAGACTTCCAGATAGACCAGTTCTTTTGCATGATAACCTCATCACAAAATTAGATGTCTGGATTTGAGAAATGCAGCCACCTGGAGGAGCTCAGCTACATTTGGGGAACCAGAAACATTCATTAATCCAATCGCAGGCGAATAGAACGGCCGCATCATAGCAAAGTCAACTAACAAAACTTCTGTATTGTCTTTATTTTTCCATTTATTTCTTGCCATGATTAACATAATCATTGGCCATGCCTTTATAGGTTCAGTCTTTTATATGTTTCTAAATTAGGTTCCGAGGGGACAATGCCGTGATCAGAAACAATTCTCGTTCCGATAGCAAAAATTTACTGAACACTACTTTTAGCAATATTATATTAGCTACATCTTTTATAATAACGGCAGCCAGCGTATCCCACGCAGCAGACGTTGTCGCGCCTCCTCCCGTGCAGACCGAAATTCAGGATCAGCAACGCTGGCGCGTTATCTTCAGCCCTTATGTCTGGGGCGCGTCATTGAATGGCAAAGCCGGCCTGCTTGGATTGAGCACGAATGTCGACGTACCGTTCAGGGACATTCTGGATAATCTCGACATGAGCCTTATGGGCAATGTCGACATAACGAACGGCACATTCGGCGTTTATTTTGACGGCCAATATACCAAAACCAGCCAGGACGCCGACATTCGTGACGAACAGCTCGACATGGACATCAAGTCCACGACACTTTCGGGTGGTGTCTATTATCGCCTCTATGAACAACAGCTGGACGGCACCACGCTTTTCGGCGGACAGCGGATTTTCGCCATTGAACCGACCGTAGGCGTACGCTGGACCGAGCTCAAGGCGCAGGTCAACGTGGGACCGTTCAGCGCATCTCGGAAAGCAGACTGGACCGATCCGTTTATCGGCACCCGCGTCTTCTACGACATCAATGACCGCTGGAACATTTTTGCTGAAGCCGACATCGGTGGTTTCGGTGCGGGCACCAAGCTCAGCGCGAACGGCCAGATTTATCTTGGCTATCGCACCTTGGTATTCGACGTCCCAACCACTTGGCGTGTTGGTTATCGTGCGCTCTATCAGGATTACCGGGACAATGATGGCGCCGAAAAGTTCAAATATGACGTGACACAGCACGGACCAGTGATCGGCCTCTCCGTTCAGTTCTGATCCTGTCTTCTGAAGCCGCTGGATGTTTCCGGCGGCTTTTTGTTTTGCTTCCGCAACAAAAGACATTGCCCACATTGATCGAGCGGAAGCTCTTTATTTAGCATGAAATAACTTGTCGCTATTTCATGCTTGCAAGATTGAGTGATATGGCCTCAACTATCTGAACAGGCTTGATGATTTTGACAGGAACCATTCGTAAATATGGACCTGCATTCATCATCCGCCTGTATTAGAGCGCATCCCGAAAAGTGTGAAACGGTTTTCGGATTAGATGCGTGTAAAGACAAGCATTTAGAGCGCCGATCGGATTCAATCCGATCTAAACGCGTTCTAGTGGGGCGTTGGGCGCGGGATGAATTATATTTTCGAACTATCCGTTTATCTTTCTTTTGTGACCTTCGCAGCTCTCGGCGTGGGCGTCTATTTCGTTGGTCGTTTCGCGCTTCACATCCTGTCCCGCCATGCCAATCATGACATTCTATCCATCCCGATTGGAGCCTTCATCGGCACCATTGCGACAGCATGGGCGCTGTCATTGGGATTTGTTGCAGCAGACATCTGGACAGCCAACTCAAAAGCGGATCAGGCGACCAGCGAGGAAAGATCATCCATTTCGCGGCTGATAGGAGCAGCAAGTCCAGACATTCTGAATGCACCCGTACTCGTGACGTCTCTTTCCGAGTATCGCGCGGCAGTCGTCAAAGACGAATGGCTTGAAAACAGCAACATCTCGCCTGCCCATTCCGTTGAAGTTGCATTGCAGAATATACGGCGAGAGATCGTGAAGCTTGCAAAGACAGACATTCCGTCACCGATAATATCGCAGCTCGTGCACGACTTCGACGAATTACAGGATGCGCGCAACACGCGCCTCTCTGTCGGCTCGACATCCGTTGACATGTACAAATGGTATTTACTGTTTTCATTGACGATCCTGACCATCATCACTATCGCAGCCACACATGCAGACAGAGTAAGTGCCGGCATCAAGGCCATGGTAATCTATTCGATCACGGCTGCTTTTTGTCTTTGGATCCTCGCGATCCATGCCAATCCATATCAGGGCATAGAGCGGCTCGAACCGTCGCTGCTATTTACAAACCAGAAAGCGGGTTGATCTTTCGAATGAAATTTCTTTCGATAGCCATCGCAGCACTGACGCTCTTCGCAGCATTGCCAAAGGCCGAAGCACAGACCTTTCGCGTCTGTCATGGCTACGAGTGTTACTATCAGACCAAGCTAACGCTATCCGCTCAAGATTTACGCCGCATACAAAATCTCATGCAGCAAGGCGCTCAATCGGCGGCTGCCGAACGCAAAGCCCTGAGAGCTGCGATTGCACTATTTGAACAACGCAGCACAGCAATAATCGGTATTCGTGACAAGCCACGCATGCAGTTTGGCAAGGCACGAATCAAAGGACAGATGGACTGCATCGATGAATCGACCAATACGGACAATTTCATCCGCTACCTGAATTCTCGCGGCTGGCTCAAACATCACACTCCTGTGCGCAAAACCGCACGAGGAAGCTTTTTCGATGGTCGCTATCCCCATTGGACTGCGGTTATCCAAGCCAAGGATGGTGAGCGCTGGGCAGTTGATTCCTGGTACGAAGCAGGCGGCGGCCCGCCCGACATCATGCCACTGGCTGAGTGGAAGCGCCGCGGCTATGGCGGCGAAAGATAAATATGGATTGAGTGCTTCAGAGACCTTCTAATGGACTTATCAAAAGCAAGCGCCCATGCCTGATGAATATGCAGGCCGTTTCACCTAGAGCATCTCCAGTTTATCTTGAATTATAGGAAATGCTCTATCTCTTTGTTTTTATGCGCATCTTATTCCGAAAACCGCTTCGTATTTTTCGGGATGCGCTCTAGGGGGTATCAATGGTTATTCTGAAAAAGTCCTTAGCAGCAGCGTGCACCAGTGCTCTTGTCGCTGTCAGCATGTTTGCCGCACCTGTCGCTGAAGCCTGCACGCGTGTCGTTTATCTTGGAGCCAATAATCAGGTAATTACGGCGCGTTCCATGGACTGGAAAGTCGATGTTGGCACCAATCTGTGGATTTTCCCGCGCGGTATGGATCGCAGTGGCGAAGCCGGACCCAACTCCATCAAATGGACGTCCAAATATGGCAGCGTCATCTCCTCCGGCTACGATATTTCGACGACCGACGGAATGAACGAAGCTGGCCTCGTGGCCAATGTGCTCTGGTTGGTAGAGTCCGAATACCCGAAATATGATGGCACCGGCCCCGGCCTTTCCATCGCAGCCTGGGCGCAGTATGTGCTCGATAACTTTGCCACGGTCGACGAAGCTGTCAAAGAGCTCAGCACCAATCCGTTCACAATCGTAACCGACAATGTGCCCGGCCAAAACAGGCTGGCGACCCTGCATCTCTCCATATCGGATGCGTTAGGAGATAGTGCAATCGTCGAATATATCGACGGTAAGCAGGTCATCCATCACAGCCGTGAGTATCAGGTAATGACCAATTCGCCGACATTTGACGAACAGCTTGCGCTGCACTCTTATTGGTCGCAAATTGGCGGAACCGTCATGTTACCGGGCACAAACCGGGCATCAGATCGTTTCACACGCGCTGCTTTCTACATAAACGCCGTACCAAAATCCGAAGAGCCTGTCGAAGCTCTTGCGAGTGTTTTCGGCGTCATTCGCAACGCATCAGTCCCGTTCGGCATCACGACACCTGATGAGCCAAATATCTCCTCAACACGCTGGCGCACAGTTTCAGATCAGAAGCGTAAACTCTATTTCTTTGAATCAGCCCTGACACCGAATGTTTTCTGGGTCGACCTGAATGCGATAGACTTCTCTTCCGACAAGGGAAAAGTGCAGAAACTCGATCTTGGCCCGGATCAGCGCAACATCTTTTCTGGCGTTGTGAACAAGGACTTCAAGGACGCAGAGCCCTTCAAATTCCTGGGGCTTTAACGAAATGAAGCCCTGCCCTCGACAGGGCTTCATTCTTATATCTCTATCACATTCAGCAGCGGTCGACGCGCTGAAGCGAAGCAGACAATCCCATCAACGAAAATGTATAGCGCGTTTGCGTACCACGTGCCGATGTAGCCTGCACATTTACAGTGCGACCAGACCGCATGGCGCTGACGATGCGTGCCTCATCACCGACATTCTGCGCCCACGCCCGGTTGCCTTCGCTAAAGAACGGAAACTGTGCTCCGTCAATCATGACCTTAACGGTGCTATCCGCTTTCAGATCATATCCCATCACGAGCTGCGGGCTGTAGCTTGCACCAGACTTGGAAAGAATAATGAAATTATCGCCATGCCGAACGCCTGCCGGAAGGAAACTCGACGGCACAGTCAGGGCATAGCACTTGTTCCCGGGCAGCTGCGTGTTTTGGTAAACGCCCCAGTCCTTGAACTCACCAATGTGACTCGTTTTAGCCGAAGCCGCGAGAGAACTCGCCACCAACCCTGCAAGCGCCAACGCAACAGTGGTTGTCTTTTTAGTCATTGCCCGAAACCTCCATAATGTTACCAATCACGTGACATAAAAAATTGTTTCATTGCGTTACTATTTCCTTAACAGACTCCCAAAAACTTGTTGAACGGAGAAAATGGCCGTGGCTACGCACACTTTACGGATAAAAAACCCGCCTGGCGATTAGAGCACGTTTCGATCTGATTGGATCAGATCAGCGCTCCAAATATTTGTTTTAACGCGCATCTTTGTCCGAAAACCCGTTTCACACTTTTCGGGATGCGCTCTAAATCGGGCGGACTGCAACCATTATGGACCTGCAAAACCGATCAGATTGAAATTCACTTCAATGCTTAAAAGCGGAACTGGAGGCCGAGAGAACAGCGGCAACTTCAGCGTTGAGGGCTTTCTGGCAGGGTGCAGCTCTTTGGGAATCGGCCAACGGAAGTATAACACTCCGTTTCTGGACTTAGTTAGATAGGCCGGATTGAACAACCCATGTCTCCCTTGGATGTTCCACCTATGAAATCCAAGGTCTAAGTCTTCGCTTTTTAAGGAAATGGTGGGCCCGGAGGGACTCGAACCCCCAACCAAGCGGTTATGAGCCGCCGGCTCTAACCAATTGAGCTACAGGCCCCACGCAACACAGCACCTACCCTAAAGAAAGACGGGATACAAGCTGTCAATTGCACGAGTTGCCCTAATGCGCACATATTCGATTGTCATGCATGCAACCCAAGACACGATTCACCTGGATTGAACCCTTTGGTTGCAATTCAACTGTGTTTCAGGCCAGATATTGTGGCGTTTTGCTTTAGAGGGAACTTAAATACATTAATGACAAAGCAGAAATGGCCTTTCATGGAGACTGCTTTGCACAAGCTGCCTCAACTTTCTCTACAGGAGATTTTATGAAGAACCGCGCTACCACCCTTCTTGCCACCACATTTTCGGCAATCATGCTCGCAGGTGCACTTTCATTGCCAGCCGCAGCGCAGGAGAATCAGATGACGAAGCAGGCCGCGCGTATTGCGGTGACCGGCGAAGGCAAGATGACCTCTGCCCCGGACATGGCTATTCTCAACCTCACTGTATTGCGCGATGCTGAAACTGCGCGCGACGCAATGACGGCCAACAATGAAGCAATGACCAAAGTACTGGAAGCAATGAAGAAAGCTGGCGTCGAGGAGCGCGATCTCCAGACAAGCGGCATCAACATTCAGCCTCGCTATGTCTACCCCGACGACAAGAACGGCCTGAAGGAACCAAAGATCAGCGGTTACAGCGTATCCAATAGCCTGACCGTACGTGTGCGTGATCTGGACAAGGTTGGCAATGTACTTGATGAGTCCGTGACGCTCGGCGTCAATCAGGGTGGCGATCTCACCTTCGTCAATGACAACCCGGCAGCCACCATCAACGAAGCGCGCAAGCGCGCCGTAGCGGATGCGATTGCCAAGGCTAAGACACTTGCCGATGCAGCAGGCGTCGGCCTCGGCCGCGTCGTTGAAATCAACGAACTGAGCCGCCCACCTATGCCAATGCCAATCGCGCGTCAGGCCAAGATGATGGCCGCTTCCGTGCCTCAGGATGCCGTTCCTGTCGCAGCTGGCGAGAATAGCTACGATGTCTCGGTTAATGTCGTTTTCGAAATCAAGGAACAACAAAAGTAAAAAGGGCGATTATTCGCCCCGTTTTACCGATCAAGATAATACAAAAGCCAGCCTGAGTCTCAGGCTGGCTTTTGTTCAATCAAGGATGCAATTAGCGGATAATCGGGCAACCGCGCACATTGGCGAATACAACGCCGGTCGGACGACCATGGCGGAAGCCACGAACCTGAACCGATTTTCCGCGATAAATGATGCGTGCATTGCGGATACCCATACGGTGCGCCTTCATTTTGGCACCTTCAACCGAGCAGGCGGGACCGCGCCGCGAAGGGCGGGCATGATGACGATTGCCACGATAATCGATATTGATCACAGGCGAATGTGCTGCCGTGCTCATCGCAGGAGCTGACGTGGGCGATGCAGCATTTGCTGAAGCACCAGCAGTGAAGACAGCAGCAAAACCGATTGCGGCAGTGACAACGAATGACTTGAGCGACATTGCGGACATCTTGAAACCCTTTCGAACTTTGGCGGGTGATCCTCACCCGAGGCAGCCGATAAGTAGCCCATCGAATATGAACACAAAGCCAAGTTCGCGTTCATATGGCATTCAGCTTAGTAAACATTACTACAGGACTACACACAGCCTTTTTAAGAAAATTATTAGAAAACAAATAGTTAAATAGAACAGAGGCCAAACGGAAACGACAGGAGAGCGAACATTAAATTTAATTAATGCGCTCCATAGGGCGATTAATCCAATGGAACCATGTGTTGGATGTACTCTTCTTCATCCTTGAGTTCATGGTCGAATGCTGTCACCTTGCCACGAACAGAAACGCCAGCTTCGTAGATTGTATCGGGCGACCCGGAAACAAGCGGGTGCCACCAATAAAGATCTGCACCTTCTGCAACGAGTCGATAAGCGCAGGTGGCCGGTAGCCAGTTGACCTCGTAGACGATTTCCGGCGTCAGAAACACGCAATCGGGCACAGTTTTGCGACGGTTCGGATAGTCACTGCATTTGCAGCTATCTGCGTCCAGAAGCGTGCAGGCCACTGTCGTCCAGTAGACTTCCTCTGTATCATCATCCAGCAATTTATGCAGGCAGCACTGGCCGCAACCGTCGCACAGGCTTTCCCATTCCTGTCGGTTCATTTGCTCAAGCGATTTGGTTTGCCAAAAAGGTTTCTTGTTCATTATGCTGCATATAGAGCATTTCCGGCAAAAGTGCGTAGCAGTTGCGTCCGCAATAACACGGGCAAATCGTCGCCCTTCCCTATTGAATGCCGGGGCATCGTTGAGTTAGATAACGCTTGTCATCCTTATGACCGTAAGCGTCTTACGTTAGGCAACGCATCAATTTAGCTGGGAACGGCTATCAGTTTTGATGTTTCGTTGTCCGTTCTCTGCATAATATTCAGGAATACACATGTCTCAGTTTAACGGTTCACGCCGCAGAAAACTGCCAGCGCGTTATGCGTCTATTGTTATGCCATTTATTCTCTCGATCATGATGACTTTCATTGTCTCACTGATCGCAACCGCGAAAAGCCTGGGCTTTACGCACCCGGACCTCGCGCATAGCTGGATGACCGCGTGGGCTCTTTCATGGCTCGTTGCTTTTCCGGTGCTGCTGGCTATTTTGCCAATCGTCCGAAAGCTGGTCGGCTTCGTCTGCCATCCACACTGACAGGCTCAAATAAAAAGCCGCGCATATTTAATGCGCGGCTTTTTCAATTCTGTTTTCAGCTATTCAGCGGAAAATCGCTTCGCCCTGCTCATCGACAATCTGGCGGCCTTTGTTCAGCGAAATGCTGGCGGCATCTTCGATACCGGGACAACGATCTGCGCGGACAAAGCGGTGCTCTTTCAACTCGCCATTGATCGTCTTCGAGATAACACCACAAACCTGATACTGTCCGCCTTCGCTGTAAGGCGTTGCGATAATCAGAAAATCCTTGTGCTCAAGGCGTCCGGCTTCTTTTGGTGCTGCTGGCGTTTCTTCCGTTGAGTCACCGCCAAAAAGGCGCTTCAAAAAAGACATAACGCTCCCTCTCTTCTATAAAAATCGCCCGAAACCGTATCCGGCCTCGGGCGAAAAATTCTTAGCTGTCGAGGAACGAACGCAGCTTACGCGAACGGCTCGGATGCTTGAGCTTGCGCAACGCCTTCGCTTCGATCTGACGAATACGTTCACGCGTTACCGAGAACTGCTGACCGACTTCTTCAAGTGTGTGGTCAGTGTTCATGCCGATACCGAAACGCATACGCAGAACGCGTTCTTCACGCGGGGTCAACGATGCCAGAACGCGGGTCGTCGTATCGCGAAGGTTAGCCTGAATGGCTGCATCGATTGGCAGCAGCGCATTCTTGTCTTCGATAAAATCGCCTAAGTGTGAATCTTCTTCATCACCCACTGGCGTTTCGAGCGAGATCGGCTCCTTGGCAATCTTCAAGACCTTGCGAACTTTTTCAAGCGGCATGGCCAGCTTTTCAGCCAGTTCTTCCGGCGTTGGTTCACGACCGATTTCATGCAGCATCTGACGCGATGTACGAACGATCTTGTTGATCGTTTCGATCATATGCACCGGAATACGGATGGTGCGCGCCTGATCGGCAATCGAACGGGTGATTGCCTGACGGATCCACCATGTCGCATAGGTCGAGAACTTGTAACCGCGGCGATATTCGAACTTATCGACCGCCTTCATCAGACCGATATTGCCTTCCTGAATAAGATCAAGGAACTGAAGACCACGGTTGGTGTACTTCTTGGCAATCGAGATGACGAGACGAAGGTTGGCTTCCACCATTTCCTTCTTGGCGATGGTCGCTTCGCGTTCGCCCTTCTGCACCTGATTGACGATGCGGCGGAATTCACCGATCGAAATCGCGGTTTCAGTAGCAAGCATCTGAATTTCCGAACGCAGACGATCAATCGCACGTTCTTCCTTGACTGCGAATTCCTTCCAGCCACGAGCCGACAGAGTGCTGACGCGGTCGACCCATTTCGGGTCCAGTTCGTGCCCCTGATATTCCTTCAGGAACTCTTCACGACGGACGCCGAAGGATTCAGCAAGACGCAACAGCTTGCCTTCGTTCTGAACGAGACGCTTGTTGATGTCGTAAAGCTGCTCAACCAGCTGCTCGATACGGTTCTGATTCAGCGACAGCGACTTCACAGCCTTGATCAGCTGATCTTTCAGTTCCTTATAGCGGCGTTCCTGGCTGGATGACAGATCAGCGGCAGCAGCCAGACGGCTTTCGACCTGCTGGTCCTGCAGCTTACGCAGCTTGCGGTAGGTGTCAGCGATCAGATCAAGCGTTTCCATGACCTGTGGGCGCAATTCGGCTTCCATAGCCGCCAGCGACAGGTTGGCTTCGTCCTCGTCTTCTTCTTCCTCTTCCGCAGGCATGTCTCCGCCGACATTGGTAATGTCGTCGTCGTCACGCGAACGGCGCGGCCCCTTGTCGTCGCGTGTCTTTTCTTCTTCCACACGTTCAACAATTGGCGCCTGCTTGGCCTCTGGGCCAGCATAAGTGGTTTCGAGATCAATGATTTCGCGCAACAGAATGTTTGATTCATTCAGCTGTTCGCGCCAGATAATAATGGCCTGGAAGGTCAGTGGGCTTTCACAAAGCCCGGCAATCATCGTTTCGCGACCGGCTTCAATACGCTTTGCGATGGCAATTTCGCCCTCGCGCGACAGAAGCTCGACGGAACCCATTTCGCGCAAATACATGCGCACTGGATCATCCGTGCGGTCAGTCGGTTCTTTCTTGGTTGTCGTGGCGGCGACTGCAGTACCGGTCGCCTCGACCAGATCGCCGCCTTCTTCAGCATCATCATCATTGTTGTCGTCGCGATCAGCTTCCTGTTCGTCGTCTTCAACTACGTTGATGCCCATGTCCGACAGCATGGACATAGTGTCTTCGATCTGCTCAGATGTCACTTCTTCGGAAGGCAGCACGGCATTCAGCTCGTCCATAGTGACGTAGCCGCGCTTCTTCGCGAGCTTGATCATCTTCTTGACAGCATCGTCAGAAAGGTCGAGAAGCGGCCCGTCGGTCGCACCTTCGCGCTCGACTTCGGCTTCTTCGTTTTCCTTAGCCTTCGTTGCCATATTGCTCGTCTCCAGGCGACACCGGTCGCGTCTAAGATATATAGAGTGGTCAAACGGTTTTGCGAGAGCGCCGTCTAACTGTTGATTCTGCGAATAGCTGATTTCGTGTTAATGCCGAATTAACCCTGCCGTCATTAACCGATCCTGCCGTCTCCAAATTCCTGTGAGTAGATCCGGGATCAATGATCGCCTTTAAGGCCCCGTCCGGTCTTTGACTGTTGCCCATCAAGGCAAATTTCAGGAGTCCACTTAGGGAACGTTTATCAATATCAGTTCTCCAGAGCATGTTTTGATCTGATTGAATCAGATCGACGCTCTGAAGATTCTTTCAAAGCATAATCTTATCGATCCTCGTTTCACTCCGGTCGGATTATGCCCTAATCCATGCTCGAACTGTCGTGATTCCGTCATTTGTGCCGCACGTCAAGAGCGACTCACCTGATTCGGGTCTAAAAAGCGAATCATTTATTGTCGCGGCGCATTCTCAGGCCTTTAAGCCGCTGAAGATTCGCGAAACCCCACCATTTCCGGCAGTTTCGAGTCATCAAGCGATTCAAAGTGATTCGGGCACCACGAGTGCCTCACTTAAGAGCGGTCACGAACCGCCGGATGCGCGTCCTGAGGAAAGCCCAAAACCGTCAATGAGGGCTTCGGTTGCTTCTGCCTGAGCAATCTGTTTTTGAATATCAATAAGTCGAGCGAAGATTTCGCCCGTTTCATCACTATCAAGCGATGCTTCAACAGCGCGCAGTTCCCTATGTAGGGTGCGCGCGCGCTGATGCAAGTGAAGCGCCTGCTTTAATGCTTCGCGGACGTCGTCCTCCGCCGCTTGCGATGTCGCGGTCCATTCCCGCGTCCGCCGAACAACGGCTTCCAGCGTTTCGATCAATTCGCTATGACCGGCTGCAACCAGCGCCTTGCGCATGGCAAAGCCATCTTCGACATGATCCGTCGCCAGAACGTCGAGCATCGCCAGATGCAAAACCTTCAAAGCCTCATGTTCGAGATCAAGCGCCGCCATTGTTTCAAAGTCTTCTTCGATCAGACGCGGATGATTAAGCAGCATCAGTACGATTGCAGTTTCACGCAGGGGCGCATTACGTTTTTTGACCATGTTGGAGCGGGTCAAGCTATCGGAGTAAGCTAACCGGCCTCCAGCAACCAGCCCTACTCCGCGACCACCTTGTGCACCGCGACCTTTATCTTTTCCGCGATTGAATGCGCCGCCGCCGCGTTGTGCATTCTGCCGCCCCTGACCAAAGAAAGCCTGCGCACGTTCGCGCATTTCCTGGCTGTAGTGCCGACGAATATCTTCATTCGCAATGCGGCTGGTAATTTCGCGCAAGCGCGCTTCGAGTTCCGCGCGACGCTCAGGCGTATCGAACACACCCGCTGCCGTTTCACGCGTCCAGACCATATCGACCAGCGGACGGGCATCGCGCAAAACAGAATAAAAAGCCGAAGCCCCCTCAGCCTTAACCAGATCGTCCGGGTCCTGTCCTTCCGGCAGCATCGCAAAGCGCAAGGATTTCCCCGGCTGCAAAGTAGGCAGTCCAAGATCAGCAGCACGATGCGCCGCACGAACACCTGCTCCGTCACCATCAAAACACAGGATCGGCTCAGGGCTGATCCGCCACAACAATTCAAGCTGCTCTTCGGTCAGCGCCGTTCCAAGCGGAGCCACCGCCTGATGAATGCCCGCCTGCGCCAGCGCGATAACATCCATATAGCCCTCAACCGCAATGATCGGCTTGGCTGGCTCGCCGCCCTGCGGCTGGCAAGCTTTACGCGCACGAAGGCCGTTATAAAGCACGCGGCCCTTATGGAAGAGCTCGGTTTCAGGCGAATTCAAATATTTCGCAGGCGCGTCAGCAGAAAGTGCTCGCCCCCCAAAAGCGATGATGCGTCCGCGCAAGTCCTCAATAGGAAACATGATACGATCGCGGAAGCGATCATAGGAAACAGCGATACCCTCGCCATGAACGACAAGACCGCAGGCTTCGATCTGGTCTTTTGAAATGCCTTTGCTTGCCAGAAACTCCTTGAGCGCGTTGCGTGATTCCGGACCATAGCCGATACGGAATGTCTGTTGCGTTGCGCTCGAAAGGCCGCGATCACGCAAATAGGCGCGCGCCTTCGCGCCCGACGCACTTTGCAGCTGGCTTTCAAAAAACTGCGCCGCAAGCTCCATCACATCATAGAGCGTCGCACGCTGCGCTTCGCGCTTTTCCATTTCCGGATCACGCGCTGGCATCGGCACACCGGCCATATCGGCAACACGCTCGACGGCTTCGGGAAAACTCGCACCTTCCAGATCGGTCAGGAACTTGAAGTGATCACCAGTCACCCCACAACCAAAGCAGTGATAACGACCCTTACGGTCCTCACAGTGAAAGCTTGGGGTTTTCTCGCCATGAAACGGGCAACAGCCCCAGAAATCACCTTTTGGCGGGTTGCTCTTCTTTCGGTCAAACGAAACGCGCGTTCCGATCAGCGTCGAGATCGGCACACGATCTCTAATCTCATCAAGGAAGGATGGCGGAAAACGCATTACGATTGTCACTTTCGGGTCAGATAAGCATTTCCAGCAAAAAGTGCGAAGCGGTTTTGCGTAGGATAATGCGTAAAAACAAATAATTACAGCGCTTTCAACGATTCAGTCTTAACTGGAACCGCTGTAAACATGGCATCCAGTCAATGATATATAGGCCCGCGCAGACGGACAGTCCATCATACACAAACGGCCCTCCCCGCTAATCACATGCAGCAAGCCTCTTAATTACAATCATTGCACACAGTCGCGACATTCATAAAACTGTCATATAGTTGTCACATTACAATTGTGACGCTTGATTTAAGTGCATTTCCAGACCATATTTCTGGCGAATATGGTTAGCCGGAACATATTTTTTCTTTATTTGTTGCGTAAGCTTAACCCAATCGAGATCCAACTCTCTTCACACCCTGAAAGGATTTTCCGTGAACGGTTCTTTAGTCCTTTTGCATCTTGCCGGTGCAGTCGCGCTCCTACTCTGGGCGACACGCATGGTGCGAACAGGAGTGGAGCGTGCCTATGGTGATCGTTTGCGTCGCCGCTTGCGCAATCAGATGCAGAATCCGCTGCTTTCGATAGCCTTTGGCCTTATTCTGGCAATCGCCTTGCAGAGCTCGACTGCCGTGACGCTTCTGGTCGGCTCTTTCGTCGGATCGGGTATCGTCAGCGGTGTTGCCGGCTTGATGGCGGTGCGCGGCGGTGAACTTGGTTCAGCGCTCGTTGTGAAAATCCTGAGCTACGATCTGACGCTGTTGGTTCCACTCTGCCTTGTTTCCGGTACAGCCATTTTCATGACGACAGAGCGGCGTGACTGGCGTCAGATCGGGCGCATCCTCGTTGGCATCGGTTTGCTCATCATGTCACTGGAAATGACAGGACAGGCAACAGAGCCACTGCGCCAGAGTGAGCTTCTGCCCGTCATCGTGGATTATCTCTCCAACGATCCCGTGACTGCCTATCTTCTGGCAGCTTTGATGACGTGGTTGTTTCATTCCAGCATCGCGGGTGTCATCCTGCTGACCACTTTCGCATCGCGCGGACTAATCACGCCCGAACTTGCGGTGGTCATGGTGCTTGGCGTCAATCTTGGCTCCTCCATCATCGCGCCAATCCTGACCCGCAACGCGCCACCTGAGACCCGTGTCGTGCCGCTCGGCAATCTGTTGATGCGCGGTGCTGGTTCGCTGCTCATGCTGATCCTGTTTGAAACCTTCAAGCCCTCAATTGGCTTCCTTGGTGGTGATCCTGTTTCACAGGTGGTCAACGCACACATTCTGTTCAACGTCATCGTCATGGTCGCAGGCATTCCATTGTCTGGACTGGTGCTCCGTGCGACTGAAGCGCTGGTTCATCTCAATTCAGACAATAACGCACCCGCCCAGCCGCTTGAAGTCGAAGAGTATAGTGCTCTTGATAATGCAGTCCTTGACCGGCCTTCCCAGGCTCTCGCCAATGCAACCCGCGAAGTCGTCGGCGTTTGCGATACAATTGAAGTGATGCTGCGTCGGATTATCGATCTCTACGAAAAGCCGGATCAGGCACGCATCAACGAACTGGCAAGCCTCGACGACCGGGTCGACAAGAAACATGCAGCCATCAAGCTTTATCTTACCAAGCTCGCAAGCAAAGATCTCGATGAGTTTGAAGCTTTGCGGATGCAGGAACTGATGGGTGCATGTGTGAAGCTCGAACAGGTTGGTGATATCATCGTGCGCAACATGCTCGCGCATGTTCAGAAAAAGATGGATCATAACCTCGAATTCACAGAGGAAGGCTGGAAAGAGCTCAGCCATTTCCACGCCATGGTGCTGGCCAACGCGCATATGGCGTTCAACGTCATCGTCTCGCGTGATGGTCGCACCGCACGTCTGCTCGTGCAGGAAAAAGACAATCTGCGTGATCTGGAAAAGCAGACGAGTATGCGTCACTTCTCGCGGCTACGCGAGGGTTCAACACGTAGCATCGAGACAAGCACCATCCATCTCGATACTATTCGCGATTTGAAGCAGATCAATTCGTTGCTCGCATCAATGGCTTATCCAGTCCTTGAAGAACAAGGATTGCTCGGCTCGACGCGCTTGAAAGCAGCAAAACAAAACTAGGAAAGCCCCGCGTGAGCGGGGCTTTTCATTGAAGACGACGACGCTTCTACTGAAGAAGCGTTTTTACCAGCGCGCTGGCCTTTGTGAAATCCATCTGACCAGCATAGCGCTCCTTAAGAGCTGCCATCACCTTGCCCATATCCCGCAAACCTTGCGCGCCGATTTCGGTGATCACATCTGCACAGGCTTTTTTGATTTCATCATCACTCATCTGCACAGGCAGAAAACCGCTGATGATAGCAATTTCCGCACGCTCGCCTTCGGCGAGCTCAATACGGTTGCCTTCTTCATAAATGCGAGCGGATTCTTCGCGCTGCTTCACCATCTTGCCCAAAATGCCGAGCAGTTCTTCATCGCCAACCGGATCCTTGCCCGCACCGCGATTGGCAATATCACGGTCCTTCACCGCCGCCATGATCAGACGCAATGTCGACAGGCGCAGCTTATCCTGTGCCTTCATAGCCTGAGTGAGTGCCTGAGAAATCTCCTGGCGAAGCATACGTCTCTCCTGACGGTGTTAGTGCATACCGTCGAAAAGCAAAAACTCGCCTTCCCTTGACGTCATGCGTGAGAATGAAAAATCAGAGCCCTTGTATCCAGAACCGGGGCCATAAAGCAATCACACGCCTATTCCGAGCTGTCAGAACAACCATCATAGAAAGCCGCCAACATAGAAAAAATGAGACATCACTCTCATAATTTCCTGAAAAGCTTGCGTTCAAACGATTGACCCCGCGCCCAAGTTTCTCTATTGCTCAGGGCTTAGCAGGACATCGGCATGTGCTCGCGGCGGGAAGTTTAATCCCCGCTGCTTTTTGGCGCATATATGGCCCCATAAACTCCATTTTTCAAGCTGTCTGACATCGGGCGGTTGAAACATGGATACATGCCGCATGACTGATAACGTAGAACGCGCGCCAGACGGCAAGCGCGAAACCTGACAGGAGTGCACGCCATGACCGAAGCCACATCGAAGACAGCACCCTGGACGACTGCAAAGCGAACCGCCGTTCTTGTGCTTGCAGATGGCACAGTGATTGAAGGCAAAGGCCTTGGCGCAACTGGAGCAATTGAAGCCGAAGTGGTCTTCAATACCGCCCTCACCGGCTATGAAGAAATTCTGACCGATCCATCCTATGCCGGACAAATCGTGACTTTCACCTTCCCGCATATCGGCAATGTAGGCACCAATGCGGAAGACGTGGAAGACCTCACGCCTGCCAATCGTCACGGCGCTGTGGGCGCAATTTTCAAAGCCGACATCACCAACCCATCCAATTTCCGCGCTTCAGAAAATCTCGATACATGGCTGAAGAACCGTGGCGTCATCGCACTGGCTGACATCGATACGCGCGCCCTCACCTCGCTTATCCGCGAACGTGGCGCGCAGAATGCGGTGATCGCCCATGATCCGGAAGGGAAGTTCGACATCGACGCGCTCAAGGCTCGCGCTGCAAACTGGAGCGGTCTTGAAAATCTCGATCTGGCAAAGGATGTCACCATCGGCCAGAGCCTCACTTGGGACCAAACGCCGTGGACGCTGGAAGACGGCTACGGCGAACAGTCAGACACGCAATATCATGTTGTCGCGCTCGACTTTGGTGTGAAGCGCAACATTCTGCGTCTGCTGTCAGGCCTTGGTGCCAAGGTCACTGTATTGCCAGCCACGGCCACTGCAGAGGACGTTCTCGCCTATAATCCAGACGGCATCTTCCTTTCCAATGGCCCCGGCGATCCGGCAGCAACCGGCAAATATGCCGTGCCAACGATCCAGAAGCTCGTAGACAGCGAATTGCCAGTTTTCGGCATCTGCCTCGGCCATCAAATGCTGGCATTGGCGCTTGGTGCCAAGACCGAAAAGATGCATCAGGGCCATCATGGCGCCAACCATCCGGTCAAGGATTACACCACCGGCAAGGTCGAAATCGTATCGATGAACCATGGCTTTGCGGTCGATTCCGACAGCCTGCCAGAACACGTCGAAGAAACACATGTTTCGCTGTTTGACGGCACCAATTGCGGCCTGCGCGTTATCGGCAAGCCGATCTTCTCGGTACAGCATCACCCGGAAGCCTCTCCTGGCCCGCAGGACAGCCATTACCTCTTCCGCCGGTTCATCAACCTGATCCGCGAGAAGAAGGGCGAAGCTCTTCTTCCAGAGCGCGAACAGGCAGCGTGATTCAACTCCTGAGCGTTATGAATTAAGACGTTGTTAAGAAAAGAAAAGCCGGGATTTGATCCCGGCTTTTTTCATTCCCGATATCCGCATTAGCGATCAAACATCACCACTAAATGTATCGCAGGATTCGATCTTGCCGCTCTGGAACCCACGCTGGAACCATTTGGCACGTTGTGCCGATGTGCCGTGGTTGAAGCTTTCAGGTACAACATAACCCTGACTTCTCTTTTGCAGCGTATCATCGCCAATCTGATGGGCGGCATTGATCGCTTCTTCGAGGTCGCCTGCTTCCAGAATGCCCTTCTGATCCGTGTAGTAGCCCCAGACACCTGCAAAGCAGTCTGCCTGCAACTCAACACGCACCGACATCTGATTGGCTTGCGCTTCGTTCATCTGCTGACGCATCTGGTTAAAGCGCGGCAGAATACCGAGCAGGTTCTGAACATGGTGCCCCACTTCATGCGAAATCACATAGGCATTGGCAAAGTCGCCCGATGCGCCAAAGCGTTTGGCGAGTTCGTTAAAAAATGTCAGATCGAGATAAAGCTTACGGTCGCCGGGGCAATAGAACGGGCCAGATGCCGAAGAGGCCATGCCGCAGGCTGAACGCACGCCATCGGAAAATAGGACCATTGTTGGCGGTGTATAGGTCTGTCCGCGCGACTGGAAAATGCCGCTCCAGACATCTTCTGTTTCGGCAAGAACAGTGCGTGCAAACTGCGTTGCCTCATCATTGGCAACTGTACCGCCTTCAGCCGCCGTGCGGCCGCTGCTCTGCTGTGTCTGCGTAGAATTGATGCTGCCATCACCGAACAGAAACGGCAGTGGATCAATGCCAAACGCACGCAATACAAAGAACATCACAACCAGAATGAGAATCCCGGAAAGACCGCCACCGCGAACGATGCGGAAACCCGGCCCGCCCATTCCGCCGCCGAGGCCACCACCGCGGCTAAACCCACCGCCAAGGCCACCGCTTTGTTGCCCCCGAACATCTTCCACATTGTCGCTTTGTCTACGGCCTTGCCAACGCATTGACCAACTCCCCTTCACAAGGCCGTCTCATAAAAAGACAGCAGCAATCTGTTGCATGTAATTGTCGCACAAACAGTTGGCACGGCAACATAAAAAGTAAATGGCAAAACCAATCACAAACAAAGACATGATCGCAACATATGAAGCAATGAAAGGTTGCAGATCGGCGCCTTGTTTGCGAATTTTCGTGAATGCCCGCATTTTCTTTTAAATAAGGGCATTTGTGGGGTTCCGCTTTGTACCATCATTGCCTATAAGGCCAGCTTAGCCCACAGAATTTCTCTCTGCCAACCCGCCGGTAAACCGTGCGGGCTTTTCTGGCAGGCTAAGAACAAGGAAAACGCCCCCATGCCGAAACGTACAGATATCAAATCGATCCTGATTATCGGCGCGGGCCCCATTGTTATCGGCCAGGCTTGCGAGTTCGATTACTCGGGCACGCAGGCTTGTAAGGCGTTGAAAGAGGAAGGCTACCGCATCATCCTCGTCAACTCCAATCCAGCGACGATCATGACCGATCCAGATCTGGCAGATGCGACTTATATCGAACCGATCACGCCTGAAGTTGTCGCCAAGATCATTGCCAAGGAACGCCCTGATGCGCTGTTGCCGACCATGGGCGGCCAGACCGCACTGAACACCGCATTGTCTCTGCGCCGCATGGGCGTGCTGGAGCGCTATAATGTCGAGATGATCGGCGCCAATGCAGAAGCCATCGACAAGGCAGAAGATCGCGCACTCTTCCGTGAAGCCATGGAAAAGATCGGCCTCGATACACCGACTTCGATGCTCGCCAATGCGACCGAGATCAAGGAAGAAGATCGCAAGCGCCACGAAACCAAGCGTAACGAAGTGAAGGCGCAATATTCTGGCGACGATCTGGATAAGGCACTCGACAAGCTCGAAACCGAATGGCAGCTCGGCGAAGTCGAACGCAAGCAACGCTACATGAGCCACGCGCTTGCCAAGGCTGCGCAAGCAATGGATGTCGTTGGCCTGCCTGCCATCATCCGTCCGAGCTTCACACTCGGCGGCACTGGCGGTGGCATTGCCTATAACCGCCAGGAATTCTTTGAAATCATCGAACGCGGTCTGGATGCATCGCCAACGACCGAAGTTCTGATCGAAGAATCGGTTCTGGGTTGGAAAGAGTATGAAATGGAAGTCGTCCGCGACAAGGCGGACAACTGCATCATCATCTGCTCGATCGAAAACCTCGATCCGATGGGCGTGCATACCGGCGACAGTATCACCGTTGCGCCTGCACTGACGTTGACCGACAAAGAATACCAGATCATGCGTAACGCCTCGATTGCGGTGCTGCGCGAGATCGGCGTTGAAACCGGCGGCTCCAACGTGCAGTTCGCGATCAACCCGGCCAATGGCCGTATGATCGTGATTGAAATGAACCCACGTGTGTCGCGTTCTTCGGCGCTTGCTTCCAAGGCAACTGGCTTCCCGATTGCCAAGGTCGCCGCCAAGCTTGCTGTCGGTTATACGCTGGACGAACTCGACAACGACATCACCGGCGGTGCAACGCCTGCCTCGTTCGAGCCATCGATCGACTATGTCGTCACCAAGATCCCACGTTTCGCCTTCGAGAAATTTCCTGGCTCCTCGCCGATCCTGACCACTGCCATGAAATCGGTCGGTGAAGTCATGGCCATTGGCCGTACTTTCCAGGAAAGCTTGCAGAAGGCGCTCCGCGGTCTCGAAACCGGCCTGACGGGTCTCGACGAAATCGCCATTCCGGGTATCGATGACGGCGACGAAAAGAACGCAATCCGCGCTGCCATCGGCACACCGACGCCAGATCGCTTGCGCATGGTCGCACAGGCAATGCGCCTTGGCCTGACCACAGAACAGGTTCATGATGCATCCAAGATTGATCCTTGGTTCCTCGAACAGATCGAAGCCATCGTAAAGACCGAAGAGCGCATTCGCGAACATGGCCTGCCGCAGGACGCTGAAAACCTGCGCATGCTGAAAGCCATGGGCTTTTCCGACGCGCGTCTTGCGAGCCTGATCGGCAAAGATGCTGAAGATGTCGCAAAGCTGCGTAGCAAGCTCGACGTTCATCCGGTCTATAAGCGCATTGATACTTGCGCTGCCGAATTCGCATCGCCGACCGCATACATGTACTCGACCTATGAAACGCCATTCGTCGGTCAGCCGCGCTCGGAAGCCGAAGTATCGGATCGCAAGAAGGTCGTCATTCTCGGCGGCGGTCCAAACCGTATCGGTCAGGGCATCGAGTTCGATTATTGCTGCTGCCATGCGGCCTTCGCGCTCAATGATGCTGACTATGAAGCCATCATGATCAACTGCAACCCGGAAACGGTTTCAACTGATTATGACACGTCCGACCGCCTCTATTTCGAGCCGCTGACTGCAGAAGACGTACTGGAAATCCTGCGCGTTGAGCAGGAAAAGGGCACGCTGCACGGCGTCATCGTTCAGTTCGGCGGCCAGACACCGCTCAAGCTCGCCAATGCGCTTGAAAAGGCTGGCATTCCGATCCTCGGTACTTCGCCGGACGCTATCGACCTTGCAGAAGATCGTGATCGCTTCCAGAAGCTGCTGATCAAGCTCGGCCTCAACCAGCCAAAGAATGGCATCGCCTATTCGGTTGAACAGGCACGCCTGATTGCAGCAGACCTTGGTTTCCCGCTTGTCGTGCGCCCATCCTATGTTCTGGGTGGTCGCGCCATGCAGATCATCCATGACGAACGCTCGCTGCAGAACTATCTGCTCGACACCGTTCCGGAACTGGTGCCGGAAGACATCAAGGCCAAGTATCCGAACGACAAGACCGGCCAGATCAACACGCTGCTCGGCAAGAACCCGCTCCTGTTCGATACCTATCTGACACAGGCAATTGAAGTGGATGTCGACTGCCTTTGTGATGGTAAGGAAAGCTATGTTTCCGGCATCATGGAGCATATCGAAGAAGCTGGCATTCACTCTGGCGACAGTGCCTGCTCGCTGCCGGTTCATACGCTTTCGCCTGAAATCGTGGCCGAGCTCGAGCGCCAGACAGCATTGCTTGCTAAGGCACTCAATGTCGGTGGCTTGATGAATGTGCAATTTGCCATCAAGGACGACGAAATCTTCATCCTTGAAGTCAATCCACGCGCATCGCGTACGGTTCCATTCGTCGCCAAGACGGTCGGCACGCCGATTGCCAAGGTCGCAGCCCGCATCATGGCTGGCGAAAGTCTGGAAGCCGCACTCGGTGCCTATGGCGGCAAGCCGAAGACGCCTTCCCGCCCACATATTGCGGTCAAGGAAGCTGTGTTCCCATTCGCCCGCTTCCCCGGCGTTGACACATTGCTTGGACCGGAAATGCGCTCAACCGGCGAAGTCATGGGCCTCGACTACGACTACGCTCTCGCCTTCGCAAAGGCGCAGCTCGGCGCAGGCGTTGAACTGCCACGCGAAGGCACGGTTTTCGTATCCGTCCGTGACGAAGACAAGGAACGCGTACTCGGTGCGGTCCGCAAACTGGTCAGCATCGGCTTCAAGGTCATGGCGACAGGTGGAACACAACAGTTCCTTGAAGCGAATGGTGTGGAATCGACCAAGATCAATAAGGTCATCGAAGGTCGTCCACATGTCGAAGATGCGATCCGCAATCGCCAGATTCATCTCGTCTTCAACACGACCGACAGCGCAAGCGCAGTCTCCGATTCCAAGTCGATCCGTCGTGCAACGCTGATGCAGAAGCTGCCTTACTATACGACGATGGCCGGTGCCGAAGCCGCGGCTGAGGCTATTGCGGCGCTTAAGGCAGGATCGCTGGAGGTTCGTCCACTTCAGGATTACTTCCGCGATTAAAGCGCTTTCCGAAAAGTGCGAAGCGGTTTTGCGTAGGATAATGCGCAAAAGCAACGCATTACACGAGAATGGAAAAGGCCGCAGAAAACAATCTGCGGCCTTTTGTTTTGATAGGTGTTATATAGGCGGCTCTTATTCCGCTGCTTCCGCTTGATGGGGCAACCGAAGCGGATCCGCCTGCAAGTCCATTTCCAGATGCAATTGCCGCGTGAACAGACCATTATGGCCCAAGCCTTTGCCGATATGGATGACGGCGGCCTCCTTTAACGGACCTGTCAGAATGGCATAAGCGCGCTTTCGCGCCTCTTCATCCATACCATCCAGCGTACCATCAATCACGATCCAGCTTGGGTTTTGCAGCACAAGCCGGGCCAGAGCGAGGCTCTGTTGTTCATCCTCGGTCAGCGTGCGATCCCATCGCAGGATACGGTCGATTTGCGGTGTCAGCCGCTCCAATCCTGCGAGTTTCAACACGTCCGCCACCTGATTTTTTGAGAAATCAGCGGCATTCAAAGGATAGACCACCGCATCATGGAGATTGCCGGGCGGGATATAGGGCGCATGCGGAATGAACACCACACGATCTCCAGCAGGCAATCCGATCCGCCCGCTCCCCCAAGGCCACAAGCCACCAAGCGCGCGGAAAAACCGGCTCCGTTCGGTTTCCGTCGCGCCAGTCACAAACAGGCGTTCACCGGGGTTGATGCTGGCGTGCGTCTCAACCAGATTGAGGCACCCATCAGGCACAGCAATAGACAGGGCATCGATCGTCAGCCGCTCGTCCTCGTTTGTTTCCAGAACTATCTGGCGATCGATGTGACCAATTTCATCCATGCGCAATATCGCTTGTCGAAAGCTCGCCACGCGCAGCAGCGTTGCGCGCCAATCGGCAATCGCGCCAAAATTATCGACAAACCAGCGCAGCGAATTATGAACCTGCGTGAAAGCGCCGACGGCCATCATCAAACCGCCAAATGTCAGCCCGCCCGAAAAATAGACCGGCGCCGCAACAAGGATCGGGGCGACAATGGTGAACCAGCCATAGCCGGCCGTGACCCATGTCAGATTGGTCGTCGCAATGACAATGCGCTTGATAGCAACCAGCACTGCGTCAAGATCAATATCCAGCCTGCGGCGTTCATCAGCCTCACCACGTGCCAGTGTGACAGCATCGATGTGCTCATTCACCCGCATTAATGAGAAGCGGAAGTCAGCCTCCCGCGCGTAACGGTTGGCATTGTGATTAACAAGGCTGCGGCCGACAAACCATGACAGCAGCGACGCCGAACCCGCATAAAAAACCGCCGCCCAAACCATATAGCCCGGTATGGAAAAGCTATACCCCCAAAGGTGAAATACAAAGCCACTCGACAGGGACCACAGGACGCCAACGAAGCTGACGAGAATGACTGTGGATTGCAGCAGATTAATGCCCAGATCGCTCGTGGTCTCGGCAAGATGGCGTGCGTCCTCATGCAGTCGTTGATCCGGATTGATGCCAATTTCGCCAGCCTTCGCAAGACGGAACGCTCGCCTCGGCTGCAACCATTCACCCACCAGATCGCGCGCCAGCCCTTCTCGCAGCTTCAGTTTGAACATCTGATTCAGCCAGGTTTGCGACACATTCAGAAGAAGGACCGATCCGGCGATAACAAAAAAGATCAGAAGTTGATGAAAGAAGTCGCCCAAATTGCGATCGGACAAAGCATTATAGAACGGTACGTTCCAGCGATTGATTGCAACCTGCCCCACGGCGATCAAAACAATCAGAACGAAGATACCAGTTCCCAGCGCAATCAACTGATTGCGAACCGGCGATACCCAGAAGGCGCTCATCATCATGCGTGCTTGCGAAAAGAGATCGCTGCCGTCCTGCGTGCCACGATCAGCTTTCTGATTAGCGCTATCGCGCCCCTGCGGCTTTTCCTGCTTTGACTTCGACACCAAGTCTTTCCTCATCAAAATCGTTTGTGGCAGATGTGAAACGTTGCGGAAAAAATCCAGCTTTTATCGCGTTGTTCTTAACCAATTCCGATTGCGCTCTATAGCAATATTTTGGAACTTTTGCGTGAGCCCTGATCCTGTCACGATAGTACAAAGTGTAGATTGCGCGAAGGCTTCCAATGACTGCATTGACCAAAGCAATTGATAAAGTTCTGATTTACGCCACATGGAACGACAAGCTTCTGGTCTTCAGCGAGCCGGAAAATCCAGACATGCCGCTTCAGGTTCCGGGTGGAACGGTCGATGAGGGCGAAGCAATCCAAGCTGCAGCCTATCGCGAGTTTCACGAAGAGACCGGCATCCTCAAAACCTCCGGCATGCGTAGTCTTGAAAGCGTGACCTACGAATATATCGAGCCTACCCACACAGAGACACATCGTCGTCACTGCTTTCATCTGCCGTTGGATGGCAAATTTTCCGATCAATAGCACCACTATGAAATGGTTCCCTGTGACGGAAACAAACCAATTCTTTTCAAATTGTTCTGGCTGCCTTTGATAGAAGCAAGTGCACGCATTGGCCTGGGAATGGGGAAAAGCATTACAAAAATAGGCCTTTAGAGATAGCACAGCCTGTCTTGTGTTGGTCAAATTTGTCGCATATAGTCTTGTCATCGATTTTTCGGTCAAGTGACTTTGCGACCCGCCCGGCCTGCCGTGCTTCCTGACGATCTCCTGTCCATAAATTCGATTCACAGGGACGTGTGCGAAGCATACGGACTAACGACTACTAATGTTACAAAGGAATTTCCCATGGCTACGGGAACAGTTAAGTGGTTCAACACGACCAAGGGCTTCGGCTTCATTCAGCCTGATCAGGGCGGCACGGACGTATTCGTCCACATTTCCGCTGTTCAGCGCGCTGGTCTGGCCACGCTTGATGAAGGCCAGAAGGTTTCGTACGAAATCGTACAGGACCGTCGTTCGGGCCGTTCGTCTGCCGACAACCTCGTCGCAGCGTAATTTTTGCCGATTAGGCAAACGAAAGGCGGGGCAATACCCCGCCTTTTTCTTTATCAGGAATATTTCGCGGATAAGCGGGAACCGGCTTTCCGATAGTGATATGCGCAATAAAATTTTGATCAAGGCAACCAGTCCAGCGAGACGTGGCCCTCATCCGCAGCCACACGAGCAAGCCACGCATTGACCGCCGGATAGTGCTCCATGTTGAAGCCGCCCCGATGGGCCTCATGCGTATAAGCATAAAGAGCAATATCAGCCACCGTCAGACTATCACCAACCAGAAAAGGTGTCTTTTTCAGCTGCTCTTCCATGACACCAAGCGCCTTGTCGCCACCCACAAGCGTCGATGCAAGACGTTCAGGCGTCGCATCACGTGCACGCTCCGGATAGACCATCAAGGCACGACGCACAGCGATATAGGGCTCATGACTATATTGCTCGAAGAACAGCCATTGATAAACAAGCGCCCGTTCATAGGCGTCTTTCGGCAGATAGCGCGTATTCTCGGCCAGGTAGAGAAGCATCGCATTCGATTCGGCAATGAACCGGCCATCATCAAGTTCCAGCAGAGGAACTTTACCATTCGGATTTTTCGCCAGATATTCGGGCGTTCGCGTCGAACCGTCGAGCGAAGAAACAGTGACGTGCTTAAACGTCTTTCCCAGTTTGGCGAGCAAAAGCCGGGGCTTATAGCAGTTTCCGGAATCAGGCTGTGAATAGATTGTGAGCATCCGCTTCTCCTGTACCGGTATAACATGTCCATCAGAGCGAAAACTGTCCAATCAGTTTCATTGAAACAATATGTTCGCGGCATTGATGGATCAGAACTTTTGAGCAACACATTCTCGCGAGAAACCGGAATTTCTAGCGAAACTGCAAAGCTTTTGTTGCGATTCGTGCGCCAATGCGACATAGAAAGTCCGCAAAACCGGACCGCGCCCGGTGCCGGTTATCTGATCCTGCCATCTATGGAGATCTATCATGGCATTTCTCGCCGACGCCCTTTCTCGTGTAAAGCCATCTGCGACCATTGCAGTCAGCCAGAAAGCACGTGAACTGAAAGCTAAGGGCAAGGACGTGATCGGTCTCGGAGCGGGCGAGCCCGATTTCGACACTCCAGACAATATCAAGCAGGCCGCTATCGACGCGATCAATCGCGGCGAAACCAAGTACACGCCCGTTGCCGGTATTCCTGAACTGCGTCAGGCCATCGTTGCCAAGTTCAAGCGTGAAAACGGTCTCGACTACAAGCCGGAACAGGTCATCGTCGGCACTGGCGGCAAGCAGATATTGTTCAACGCCTTCATGGCGACGCTGAACCCCGGCGATGAAGTGATCGTCCCCGCTCCATATTGGGTCAGCTACCCGGAAATGGTAGCGATCAACGGCGGCACCCCGGTTTTCGTCAATACGAAGATCGAAGACAATTTCAAGCTCACCGCTGCTGATCTTGAAAAGGCGATCACGCCGAAAACCAAGTGGCTCATTTTCAACTCGCCATCGAACCCAACCGGCTCGGCTTATACCGAAGCAGAACTGAAGGCTTTGACCGAAGTTCTCGTTCGTCATCCGCAGGTCTGGATCCTGACCGACGACATGTATGAGCATCTGGTCTATGGCGACTTCGTCTTCACAACGCCTGCTCAGGTCGAACCTTCGCTTTACGATCGCACGCTCACCATGAACGGCGTGTCGAAGGCCTATGCCATGACCGGCTGGCGTATCGGCTATGCGGCAGGACCGCTGCAGCTCATCAAGGCCATGGATATGGTGCAGGGTCAGCAGACCTCGGGCGCCTGCTCCATCGCTCAGTGGGCCGCAGTCGAAGCACTGAACGGCACACAGGACTTCATCCCGAAGAACAAGGAAATCTTCCAGGCCCGTCGCGATCTGGTTGTATCTATGCTCAATCAGGCTAAAGGCATTCACTGCCCGACACCTGAAGGTGCGTTCTACGTTTATCCGTCATGCGCTGGCCTCATCGGCAAGAAAACGGAAGCGGGCAAAGTCATCGAGACCGACGAAGATTTCGTCACCGAACTGCTTGAAGCTGAAGGCGTCGCCGTGGTTCACGGCTCGGCTTTCGGTCTTGGACCAAACTTCCGCATTTCCTATGCGACATCTGATGAACTGCTTGAAGAAGCCTGCTCACGCATTCAGCGCTTCTGTGCAAGCTTGCGTTAAACAGCTCAGACATTGAATGACGAAGGGGCCGAAAGGCCCCTTTTTCGTTTCTGCATTTCTGAGAAAAAGAGGCGGCTTGGCAAAAAGCCAAAAAAAAAGCCAGACAAATGTCTGGCTTTGAGTTTTGAAGGTGCCTTTGAGGCAAACCTCCAGAGGGGAACACTCAGCCTGCGCAAATGGGAGGAGGAAACGCAGCGCTGAGATGATCCTTATATGCCTCGTGCTCATTGTTTTTGCAATGCAACTTTATAGCAATACAGCTATGCGTTTTATGCATAGCTCGAAAATCAGAAAAACACTAATAATTTCAACCCACTAAACATATTTCACTGAACCAAAATTCTATATCAGCGATATAAAAACAGCCTAAACCGCAGGCAAACGCAAGCTCGCCTTGCCTGTAAAAACAGCAAATCACTTCCTTCTGCAACATTCATGGGGGCTGTCATTAAACTATCACCGCGTTGCATCGAACCTGTCACAGAAGAGGCATAGAAGCCCTCACCAGGCCGCAGCTATCCCCGATGAATGCCCAAAATGGCACGCGCTGCGCGCACCCCTTACTTATGAAGGAGCGCCATCTTGCGGATCGTTCAGATTACAGATACCCACCTCAGCCCTATCAAGCCGCACTTCAATCGCAACTGGGAGCCGCTGGTTGCCTGGATCGATCAGCAAAAGCCCGATCTCGTCATTCACACCGGTGACCTGACCGTCGATGGCGCAGACGTAGAGGCTGACCTTCTGTTCTGCCGCACCTGCCTGAACGAGCTTCCGGCGCGTGTTCTCAGTCTTCCGGGCAATCACGATATCGGCCATCTTCCCGAGAGCCACCAGCCGGTCAATCCGCAGCGCCTGATGCGCTGGCGTCGTCATATCGGTCCGGACCGCTGGGCGGAAAATTTCGGCAACTGGCGCATCATCGGCCTCAACAGTCTCGTCATCGGCTCCGGTGAAGCCGAAGAAGCAGAACAGTTCCAGTGGCTCGAAGACGAATTGAAGAACAGCGATGGCAAGCCCGTCGCCGTCTTCGCCCACAAGCCGCTCTTCGTGGACGATCCGGATGAAGGCGACAGCGGCTACTGGGGCATTCGCCCTGCCCCGCGCCAACGTCTTTATGATCTCTTCGCTCAGTATAACGTGCAGCTTCATGCCAGCGGCCACCTGCACCGGGCCTGGTCGGGCGCCGCCTTCGGCACGAACTATATCTGGGCGCCTGCCGCTGCCTTCATCGTTGGGCCAATGGAACGCGATCTCCCTGGCGAGCGCATTCTCGGGGCCGCCATTCACGATCTCGATGAAGTCGCCACAAGCAGCATCGTCCGCATCGATGAGCTAACGCCCTATGTCATCGATGACGTGGTGCATGAAGTCTATCCGCACCATGCTGGTGACGGCGAGAAAGTCGCTGAGGAGGCAAGCCAGTGAGCACGCTCGTCCTTCGCGACATCGGCAAATCCTACGGGGGCAATCGTATTCTCGATGGCATTTCCATCGAAGCAGCAGAAGGCGAATTCATAGCCCTCGTTGGCCCGTCGGGCTGCGGCAAGAGCACATTGCTGCGTATTCTGGCCGGTCTCGACCATGCGGACGAAGGAAGCGTGGAGTTGGCAGGACGTAACATAACGGGCGCTCACCCTGCCGACCGCAACATCGCCATGGTGTTCCAGTCCTACGCGCTCTATCCCCACCTGACGACAGCGCAGAACATCGCGGTGCCGCTTGCAATGCGTGATCTGACCGCCGTGGAACGCCTGCCAATGATCGGCACTTTCGTTCCCGGCCAGCGCAGGAAGCGCGCCGCCATCCAGAAGCAGGTCAGGGCAACCGCAACAAGCCTCAAGATCGACCATCTGCTCGACCGCAAGCCGGGCCAGATGTCCGGCGGCCAGCGCCAGCGCGTGGCCCTTGCCCGCGCGCTCGTCCGCCAGCCCGGTGCATTCCTGATGGATGAACCACTGTCGAACCTCGATGCCAATCTGCGTGTTCACACCCGTGCGGAAATCGTCGAATTGCATCGCCGCGCCGGTGTCCCGACTATCTATGTGACCCACGATCAGGCCGAAGCGCTCAGCATGGCCGACCGTGTTGCAGTGATGATGGGCGGTAAACTGCTGCAGATCGACACGCCAACCGCAATCTATAACGATCCGCGCCATATCGAGGTCGCACAGTTCATCGGCACGCCGCGCATCAATATTCTGGAAGCATTGGTCAGCGATAACGGCATGGTGCATTTTGCCGGTCGCCCCATCCTGCAGGGCGTCGCCGCCCATTCCGGTACCAATATCCGCATCGGCATTCGTCCTGAGCATTTTCAGCTCAAGCCGCATGACAAGACAGGCATTGCGGGCACGGTATCGCGGATCGAATTTCTCGGTTCGGAAGTACTGGTCTATCTCAAGGCTCCCGGCGCCTCACAAGATCTCACTGTGAAGCTCACACCCGAACAAGCCCGTGACATTGTCGTCGGCCTGCCGGTGGGCCTGCATTTCGATGCCAGCCACGCCCACCTCTTCGGAGAAGATGGTTTGCGCCTGCGCCAGCCCGCCGGGAACATCGTCAAACCTGCATCGCCGGCAAAGGCTGCCGCTCATGTCTGATTTTACGCTATCCGGCCCTGTGGCCACCAGCGCACGCACGGCGGCTGATGAAGCCCGCCGCCGCGAAGAACGTCTTGCGTGGAAACTCGCCTCCCCGGCGATTTTTCTGACTGTACTCCTCATCCTGCTGCCAACCGCTGCTGTGATCTTCTGGAGCCTGACCAATTTCGAGCTTGGCTATGACGGTTTCGAATTCATCGGGCTGGAAAACTATGCCGAACTCTTCAGCGACCGAACGTTTCTGGTCTCGCTGAAGAACACCGCCATCTATACCGCGATCGTGGCACCGGCCTCCGTCTTTCTCGGCCTCGGCGTGGCCCTCCTCATCGAAGGTGAAGTTCGCGGCAAATCCTTCTTCCGCACGGTCTATTTCCTGCCGGTCGCTTCGCTCCTCGTCGCCATGGCAACTGTCTGGCAATATCTGCTGCATCCTACACTCGGCCCCGTCAACACCATGCTGGGCATGATCGGCATTGCCGGTCCTAATTGGCTTGGTTCCAGTGACACGGTTCTGACCAGCCTTGCGATGATCGGCGTATGGCAGAGCGTCGGCTTCAACATGGTGCTGTTTCTAGCCGGGCTCACCGCCATTCCGCGAGAGCTCTATTCGGCTGCCGAAGTGGACGGCGTGAAAAGCAGCTGGGAACGCTTCCGGCTGGTCACGTGGCCCCTGCTCGGACCCACCACGCTTTTCGTCACGACGATCAGCATCATCAATGCCGTGAAGGTGTTTGAGACGGTCAAGACGCTGACCGAAGGCGGCCCGAACAAGGCATCGGAAGTCCTGCTCTGGACCATCTATCAGGAAGGCTTCGTCTATCTGCGGGTCGGCTATGCCTCAGCAATGACGGTGATCTTTCTCGCGGTTCTCGTGATCCTGATGATGTTGCAGTTCCGCGTGCTGGACCGTCGCACCCATTACTGAGGAAACCCGGATGACATTGGCTCGTTCTTTCCGTCTTGGCATTCTTTCACTGGGTGCCCTGCTTTTTCTCGCGCCCTATATCTTCATGCTGTCGACGGCAGCAAAATCGCAGCAGGATATTTTCTCGTCCTCCCTGTCGCTGATCCCGCACAACTGGGCACTCCTGGATAATCTTGCCAAGGCATTCAGCCGTGTGCCGATGGGGCTTTTGCTGTTCAACGGCATAGTCGTCTGCGCGCTCATTCTGGTCATTCAGGTCGTGATCGCCATTCCCTGCGCCTATGCCATGGCAAAGCTCAATTTCCGCGGCCAGCGTACTATGATGATGATGGTCATGCTCGGCCTGCTCGTGCCGATCCATGCCACCGCATTGCCCTTCTACGTAGGTTTCAATCAGCTCGGCGTGCTCAACAGCTATTTTGCTCTCAGTGCTCCGTTCTTCATCTCGGTCTTCGGCATATTCCTGTTTCTGCAATTCTTCCGCGCCATGCCGGATGATCTCATCAGCGCCGCGCGTCTCGACGGCATGTCAGAGGCAGGCATCGTCATGCGGGTGATCGTACCCAATGCCTGGCCCGCCATCACCGCCTTCTCGATCTTCTCGGTAGTTGCGCACTGGAACGATCTGTTCTGGCCGCTGATCGTTATCAACGGCATGGAGCGCGCCACGCCGCCATTGGGTCTCCTCTATTTCCGCGCTGCGGAAGCAGGCGACGATTACGGGGCATTGATGGCGGCAACCCTCATCATCACGCTGCCGCTGCTGCTTGCGTTTCTTGCCGCCCAACGCCGCTTCATCGAAGGCATCACCCTCACCGGCCTCAAGGGCTGAATTCTTCCCTCCCATCCTCCACAGGAGTTCAAACATGAAACGCTTTTCCAGTGCACTCGCCGCTCTGGCTATGGCAACAGGCCTCGGCTCGCCCGCCTTTGCCGAAACGACGCTGAACGTGCACTATCCGATGCCAGGCTTTTTCAAGGATGTCATGGCTGACATCTCTGGAAAGTTCATGGCAGAAAATCCGGATATCAAGATCAACTTCGTCAGCCCCTCGGCAACCTACGAAGAAGGCATTCAGACGATCATGCGTCAGGCCGGAACGTCGGAAATGCCGGATATCACCTTCACCGGTTTGAACCGCCTGCGCGTCCTCGCGGAACGCAATATCGGCGTCGACATGAAGCCGCTGGTCGAAAAAGAAACCGACATGGAAGCACAAGGCTTCACTGATCATCTGTTGAGCCTCGCCCGTGTCGGCGACCGTCAGGTTGGTCTTGCTTTCGCGACCTCCAACCCAATCATGTATTACAATGCCGATCTTCTGAAGGCTGCAGGCGGCAATCCCGACACGCCTCCAACCACCTGGGATGCAGTGATCGAGCTCGGCGGCAAGATCAAGGCGCTTGGCAACGGCAATGAAGGCATTGATTTCCGCTGGCAGGGCGATGACTGGATGTTCTCGGCGCTTCTGTTCGGCGCAGGCGGCACCATGCTGACCGAAGACGAGAAGAAGGTCGCCTTCGATGGACCGGAAGGGCTCGAAGCCTTCAAGCTGGTCGACCGCATGGTGAAGGAAGGCGGCATGCCGGTTCTGACCAAGGCAGCGGGTGAGCAGGCTTTCGCTGCTGGCAAGGTCGGCTTCTCGTTCCAGACGACTGGCGCGCTGCGCAACACGATCAAGAATGTCGGCGACAAATTCGATCTGCGCACTGCCAAAATCCCTCTTATCAATGCTGAAAAGGGTCGCCTGCCAACCGGTGGCAACGCAGTCGTCATCCTGACAGAAGATCAGGCAAAGCAGGATGCGGCATGGAAATTCGCCAAGTTCGCCGCTGGACCTTACGGCGCTTCCGTCGTCGTTCCCGGCACCGGCTATGTGCCGAACAACGAACTGGCTGCAAAGTCCGACGATTATCTCGGCAAATTCTACGCGGAAAATCCGCTGTTCAAAGCCGGTCTCAGCCAGATGTCGCTGATGATCCCGTGGTATGCCTTCCCGGGTTCGAACGGCGTGAAGGTGACGCAGACCATCGTGGACAATCTTTCGCGCGTCGTTGAGCAATCCGCCACGCCGGAAGACGCCCTTGCCGATGCCTCCAAGGAAGTCCAGCGCCTGCTGCCACGCAAGTAACCAGCCATCGCCATAAGCAAAAAGGGCCGCGCTGGCGATCAGCGCGGCCTTTTTTTTACGAACAATAATATACGATCAATAAGTCCAGTTGCGGGCCTTCGAGAACAGGAAGTCACGGAAGGCATGCAGTTTCGCGGAGTTCTTCAAGGCTTCCGGATAGCAGAAGAAAGTATCGAAGGACGGTATTTCTTCCAGTTCCGGCAGAAGTTGCACCAGACCGGATTCCTTGTCGGCCATATAATCGGGCAGAACGGCGATGCCGACGCCACGCTGCACAGCGCGACGGATCGACAACAGATTGTTCACCTGCAACGCCGGAATGCGTGTACTGCCATCGGCGCGCCCGGCAATCTCCAGCCAGTTCAGGCCTGTCAGATAGCTTGGCGCCGGTTCACCGAAAGTCACGACACGATGCTGATCGATCTCATCGATCGAATTCAGCTTGCCATATTTTGAAACATAACCAGCCGACGCATAGACATGCATATGCACTGTGAACAGCCGACGCTGAATCAGGTCTGGCTGCTGCGGCTGCCGCAACCGGATGGCACAATCCGCATGGCGCATCGTCAGGTCCAGCTCCTCATTGTCGAGGATCAGCTGGAGCTGGATATCGGGATAAAGCTCGACAAATTCCTGAATCCGCTCGATCAGCCAGCCGGAGCCAAGACCAACAGTCGTCGTCACGCGAAGACGGCCTGTCGGCTTTTCCTTGCTCTCGGCAAGCTTCGAGCGAACGTTCTCGAGCTTCATCAGCACGTCATGCGCAGTGCGATAAAGCGTTTCGCCCTGCTCGGTCAGGATCAGACCGCGTGCATGACGGTGAAACAGCGGGACACCAACATCCTGCTCCAGTGCGCTGACCTGTCGCGAAATAGCCGATTGCGACAGATGCAATGTCTGTGCGGCATGGGTGAAGGACCCGGCTTCCGCAGCAGCATGGAAAATGCGCAGTTTGTCCCAGTCGAGCGGTGCGACCACCTTCTCCCCCTCTCGTTACTCCGCAGCTTCGTGCAGCGGTTCCTGTGCAGCCAACCAGCGCTCGGATTCGAGCGCCGCCATGCAGCCCATACCAGCAGCAGTCACGGCCTGCCGGTAAATATCGTCTGTAACGTCACCAGCGGCAAAGATGCCCGGCACGTCGGTAGCGGTCGAATCGGGCGCAGTCCAGAGATAACCATTTGGCTTCTGCTTGAGCTTGCCCTCGAACAACGAAACTGCAGGTGCGTGGCCAATGGCGATGAAGACCCCATGGGTTTCATGCTCGCTCAATTCACCCGTCACAATATTCTTGAGACGAACACCTGTTACCGTCGCACCCATCGGAGGCTTGGCTTCGGTGCCGACGATTTCATCAATGACGCTGTTCCAGATAACCTTGACATTTTCACGCGACATGAGCCGATCCTGCATGATCTTCTCAGCACGGAAACCTTCACGGCGATGCACGACCGTCACGCTCTTGGCGATATGCGACAGATAGAGTGCCTCTTCGACGGCTGTGTTACCGCCGCCGACAACGACCACATCCTTGCCGCGATAGAAAAAGCCATCACAGGTCGCACAAGCCGAAACACCGCCG
Organism: Brucella grignonensis; assembly: GCF_002252505.1. Classification (GTDB taxonomy): domain Bacteria; phylum Pseudomonadota; class Alphaproteobacteria; order Rhizobiales; family Rhizobiaceae; genus Brucella; species Brucella grignonensis. The sequence goes on from NZ_NNRL01000157.1 coordinate 251,322, forward strand.
CCCATGAATGTCTGTTCGCTTTCAAGACCAAGCCACTTGGCCTGAGCGCCAGTCGCGATAATCAAGGCGTCACAGGTATAGATCGTGCCGGAATCACCGATCAGGCGGAAAGGGCGCGACGCCGTATCCACTTCCGTGATGATGTCATAAAGAATTTCAGCACCGACATTCTGAGCCTGTGTCGCCATCTGGTCCATCATCCATGGCCCCTGCACTGGCTCGGCATAACCCGGATAGTTTTCCACATCGGTCGTGATCATCAACTGACCGCCCTGCTGCAAACCAGTAATGATGATCGGCTTGAGCATCGCGCGCGCAGCATAAATCGCCGCCGTATAGCCTGCCGGACCAGAGCCGATTACAATAACGGGCGCATGACGCTGTGACATGAGGATAGTTCTCCGGTCCAAAAATCGATTTAAATAGTGGACTTCCAGCTCACCAGAATCGCCTTCGCGTTCGGCTTTGCCAATGTCCTGATATTGTGGCCAAGGTAGGTCTGCGATCGGCTGTTTGCAAGGTTGGAGCAACATTTGCTGCGCTTTAGCCACAGCTTGTCGCCATTCAACACGATGATGCGGCATACCCACATTGCGGCAGGCAAGTTCCCGCGTTAAACACAGCACAACAAAGCAGCTTTCAAAATCGCTGGAGCCGAAGGCCATATATAAGACCGTTGCTAATATCTGTGCGCGTTTCGGCCTCGTCATGGCTGTAGCAATGCTGTTGCCTGCGGCTATCGACTTGCGCGATGGCAGCGACGACTGGCTTATTTTTGTGCGTTCTGCAGCGGCGACCGGTGCATTGTCGGCTCTGATCCTGTTTGCCACCCAAAGCCAGAACACGCGCTTCACCCCGCGCCTTGGTTTCCTGCTGACCACATGCCTGTGGCTCACAGCCAGTTTTCTGGGCTCGATCCCGCTCTATTTTTCGCACCTGCCAATCAGTTATGCGGCCGCATTCTTTGAGGCCATGTCGGGCGTCACGTCCACTGGCGCCACCGCGCTGACCGGGCTCGACAACATGCAACGTGGCATTCTTCTATGGCGTTCGCTTCTTTGCTGGATCGGGGGTATCGGCTTTATCGGCTTGGCCCTGCTGATGCTGCCATCCTTGCGTGCGGGCGGACTTGCGCTCTTTCACATGGAGAATTCCGACAAGTCGGAAAAAATCCTCCCACGCATGAATCAGATCGCGCTCGGCATCGTGCTGGCTTATCTCAGTCTGACTGCTGCCTGTATCATTGCTTATTTTGTTGCTGGCATGAGCATGTTCGACGCCATCAACCACGGCTTCACGACAATCGCGACAGCAGGCTTTTCCACGCATGACAGTTCGCTGGGCTTCTATGAAGGCAACCGTAAACTGCTCATAGTGTCCACGATCTTCATGGCCCTCTCGGCCCTGCCCTTCGTACTCTATATCAAGGCCTTCATGCCACGTCGCACAGAATCACTTGTCGATCCGCAGGTGAAACTGTTCTTCACGATTGTGATCGGCTTCAGCTTTGCACTCGCGGTGGTCCTGCGGCTCGGGTCCAACGTGCCTTTCGGTGACGCGCTGATCTCAGCCTCGTTTCATTTTGTTTCGGTCATGACGACAACAGGCTACGCCACTGAAGACTATTCTTTGTGGGGACCGCCCGCGATTGGAATTTTCTTTCTTGCATCATTTCTGGGTGGCTGCGCTGGCTCGACATCAGGCGGCATCAAGATGAACCGCCTGATTATCCTCTGGAGCCTGACGCGCGCCAATCTTGCCCGGCTCATCATGCCGCATGCCGTCATCAAGATCCGTTACGGTAGTTCGGAAGTATCCGGCGAAATCGCCCAGAACGTTCTTCTCTACCTGTTTCTCTACTGCGCCTCACTCATTATAGGCGCGGTGCTGCTTGCGTCACTCGGCCTCGACTTCATATCAGCCTTCACCGGCGCGCTGACCGCACTCTCCAATATTGGCCCCGGCCTTGGTGACACAATCGGCCCCGTCGGCAACTTTTCCACCATTCACGACTCCGCACTTTGGGTGCTTTCGTTTCTCATGCTGGTCGGACGTCTTGAGCTCGTAACCGTATTTATCCTGTTCACACGCACTTTCTGGATGCGCTAACAACGCTTTAGGCAGTTTACATCCTGTCGTCTCTTTTGGTATGAGCAGGATTAGATTGCGCTATAACGGCGCTGAGTGTTTTATAATTACGCCTGAATGAAATTTCATTGCGCGCGGAGTTTTGCATGCCGATCAAGGCTGATCTGGACGAAATCGATTGGAAAATCCTTCGGGAGCTCCAGAATAACGGGCGCATCACCAATGTTGAGCTTGCCGAACGTGTCGGCATCTCTGCTCCTCCCTGCCTGCGTCGTGTGCGTAAGCTGGAAGAAAGCGGCGTCATTCGTGGCTATCGCGCCATTCTCAATGGCAATTCCCTTGGACAAGATCTCGTCGCATTCTGTTCGGTCGGTCTACACCGGCAGGCCGATGCCGATCTCAAGGCTTTCGCCGAGAAATCCAAGCAATGGCCGCTGGTGCGTCGCGCATGGATGGTATCGGGCGAGTCCGATTTCCTGCTCCATTGCGTTGCACGCGACCTCAACACCTTCCAGACTTTCGTCATTGAAGAGCTGACCGCCGCTCCCAATGTGGATTCGGTACGTACAGCCCTGACCATTCGTCCAGTGAAGGACGAACCGCTGATGATCCTCTAATTCAGTGAATTAAAGCATGTCGCCCAAAAATGGGAACCGGCTTTGCGCAGGATAATGCGCAAAAATAAAAAATCAGAGCGGTTGCGTTCATGCGCGATCGCTCTTTTTGTTTTGAACGGAGAGTTAGCGGCCGAAGACTCGCTCGTAAATTGCGCTGATTGCTGCAGCTTCTTTTTCAAGTGGGAAAGCATCGCGAACATATTCAAGCGCGTTTTCGCCATCGCGTTGGGCCAGGGCAGGATCAGCCAGGTAAGGCTCTATTGCATTGCGTAATGCGTCGCCATCGCCAGCTGCAACAAAACGACCTGTGCCTTCCACGATCATTTCGGCATAGGCACCGGCATCGCTTGCAACGACAGCAGTTTTTGAAGCCATGGCTTCCAATGGCGTGAGGCCGAAGCCTTCATTGCGCGAAGGCGCGACATAGAGCGTGAGACGTCGATACCAGATACGAACGTCCGGCACTTCGCCAAGAATACGGATACGATCCTGTAATCCGGCGGCAGCAATACGTGCCTTCAAATCATCTTCAAACGACTGGTGTTCGGCAGTCGTGCGTCCAGTGATGATTGCCGTCCATTCCGGATATTTCGGCAAAAGCGCAATCATCGCATCAACAAACAGATCAGTGCCTTTGGAATGACGCACACGCCCAAAACAGCCAATAGCATATTTCCCGGGCAGGCCCGATGCGCTGAACCGGTCTTCTTCGCCAACGGGCGGATGAAACCGCTCAAGATCCACGCCATGCATGATGACCTGATGCGGAACCTCGAGAAAGCTGCCCGAACGGCCACTCGTTGCAATCACTGCATTCATGCGGCGGATCAGCCATTTGGTGAAGGGCTTGTGGTGACGTTGCGCGGCAGAAGTGAACACCAGCCGCAACTTCATGCGCAATACATCGCGCATGAAAATACCTGCAAGCATTTCGATATTCCGGCGTGCATGCCAGATACGGAAACGTCGTTTGGCAGGCTTTTTCCAGAATGAGAGAACAGCACTCCAGCCGAGATGCGGCAGAGTTTCAGGCAGCCCAGGCCCCATTGTTGCAATTCCTAATCCCTTTGCTCGCTGCAAAGGGATTAGCTGCACGATAGTCGAAGTCACACCGGAAAGGCGGCGCTTGAAATTAGGCGCTACGACTTCAACCTGTTCAACGGGAATTGGCACGTTTCGTCTCAAACGAACTTGAGACCGAGAATCTCGTATGAACGCGAACCGCCAGGTGCATTGACCTCAATGGTATCGCCTTCGCCCTTACCAATCAGCGCGCGTGCGATTGGCGAAGAAATCGAAATACGACCTTCCTTCACGTCGGCTTCCTGATCGCCAACGATCTGATAGATTTTCTCTTCTTCGGTATCTTCATCGATCAGCGTGACGGTTGCACCAAACTTGATCTTGTCACCGGAAAGCTTCGTTACATCAATGACTTCGGCACGACCAACCAGCTCTTCCAGCTCATTGATTCGTCCTTCATTCAAGCTCTGGGCTTCCTTGGCAGCGTGATATTCTGCGTTTTCCGAAAGATCGCCATGCGCACGCGCTTCAGCAATTGCCTCAATGATCCGCGGACGTTCACTTTGCTGACGCGTGCGGAGTTCTTCCTTGAGATTTTCGAAACCGCGAGGGGTCATAGGGAACTTTTCCATACCCAGTCCAGTCCTTTCCATCGCCCGCCGCGCTTCCCTCCAGGATGAGCGCGACGGCAGTTTGATTGCCCGCCTGATCCTGCTCCACAATTGGCCCAGGACACCCGTCCGGAAGATCAAAACGCCTGCCGGAACACAAAAAGAAAACGGTCGCCGAAACACATGCTTCGGAACCGTTCAAAGTGATGTTGCTGTAACTATAGCATTTTCATCAATCATTTCACGAAGAAAAATTTAAGCCTGTTAATTCTGCAGTATACCATTTCTATTTTGCCTGAATGGGCCAGTTCGCAGGCCATTTCTCAGGACCGCCATCGTAATTGCCATCGCAGTCGTCCTTGACGCGCTCTTGCACAAGCACAAACCGCACGTGTCCTTCGCCCGCATCCGTGGCTTTCCAGACATCATAGGTGCCACAATCGCCCAGGCCCCTCCCCTTGAAAAACGCCATCAGCGTCTTGTTCTGCTGCGACCAGTCAATGTTCCATGCCTGATCAGTAACGGTTGGACCATCATCCGAAATCGTTGGCAGTGAAACCGGAACCACCTGATTCTCATATTGGCTGTAAAATACGTAGGGCTGATTATAAGCCCCCGGCGAGCCGCACGGCATTCCGATCAGGTGAAGGCCGTCTGCGATTTTCGCATCAAAGCCCCCGCCGGTGCCGAAAGAATTTCCACTGGATGTCCCGCACAAACCATTTTCTTCAGTGAAGTCCTTGCGAATCTGCTCCGGCACCTGATCGACTGAAGCAATGATTTTCACCTCCGATGACAGCGGTGCAGGCTTGTCACCCTTTGCCTGCAATGCATCGACCGTGCCAGCGCGCGATTGCTGCTCATCGGCATAGATCAAACCGCCAACAAATCCGGAAAGCGAGTAATTCGATGTTTGCCCCGCGAACTTGAGTTGCAATTTCCGGCCATTCTTCATGGCATCAATCAGTTTGGTAACGGCAGCCGCGTCGCCATAATTAAGCCGATCGTCCTTGAGCGATGCAGCTGATGCTTCCACCACCAGCACTGACTTTCCGTCGACGGACAGTTCCAGTTTCCCAGAAACCTTAGACGGATCGATATAGGAAAGCTGCATTTCCGGCTTCGCCCCGATCGCGCGACTCCTGTATATACCAAATGCTGGTGCACCCTCACTTGCAACCGGCGTGAGACTTAATGTGCAGTTCTGAGCAAAGTCGCATAGAACAGAAGTATCCCGGATCAGCTTGTAGGCGGCCTGCGATATGCCAGTGTCTGAAAGCAACAAAATCGTTGCCCCTCCTGTGAGCAAAATTGCTCCGAGTGCAAATTTCCGAAAAACCATAGCCCGCTCCATAAGATTCAAAATATCAACCTACTAACATGTCATATTTAAAGTAATGTCTTGCCGATCCCGCGTGATATTTTCTATAGCATGGCCACCCCGGAAAAATGATCCAAGTCATTGCGGGCATTTTTCTTGGGGACGAAGCAACAATGACGCGCGTACAGGCGAATTTACTCCTCCTTCTGGCCGGCGTCATATGGGGCATGGGCTTTGTGGCGCAGTCCACGGCTATGGCGAGCATCGGACCATTCCTGTTTATCGGCGTGCGTTCCGCCATCGCAGCGCTCACCGTTTTGCCGTTCTCTATTGCGGAAGCCAGGCGCTCACCGCACAAGCTTCAAAGCCCGAACTATCTCTTCTTCATGCTTGTGGGAGCCACCCTGTTTACCGGCCTTGCCCTGCAACAGATCGGGTTGATCACAACATCAGTCACCAATGCTGGCTTTCTCACCGGACTTTACGTCGTGATGGTGCCGGTGCTGGGTGTCATCATTTTCCGTAGCTGGCCCCATCCAGTCGTTTGGCCAAGTGCGGTTGCATGTCTTGCAGGTATTTTTCTTCTGTCAGGCGGAGCGTTAAGTGCACTCAAGCAGGGCGACTGGCTGGTCATTTGTGGCGCACTTTTCTGGGCCATGCAGGTCCTACTGATCAGCCGCGCCAACCTTGCGGGACGTCCGATCACGCTTAGCTGTATACAGTTTGCCACCGCTGCTGTTGCAGGACTGGCCATCGCTCTTGCCGTCGAAGACATCAACTGGAACATCGTCGCCCTTACATGGAAAGAGCTTCTGTTTACAGGCGTCTTTTCCTCAGGCGTTGCGTTCACCCTGCAAGCCATCGGCCAGCGCTACACCACATCGGCACAGGCCGCTATTTTCCTGTCATCGGAAGCTTTATTTGCTGCTTTGTTTGGTGCGATATTCTTGGGGGATCGCCTGACATTCATCGGCTTCATTGGCTGCGGATTGTTGTTTGCCGCTATGCTCGTAGTGGAACTGGTTCCCATGTTCTGGAAGCGCAAAGCGGAACCAATTCCGGCAGCTGCGGAATAATTAACCTCTGAAAATCAACGCCGCACCACCTGCGATCAATGCAAAGCCAAGCACATGATTCCAGGTGAAAGCTTCTTTCAAATAGAAGATCGAGAACAGGCTGAAGATCACAAGTGTGATGACTTCCTGCATCGTTTTGAGCTGTGCCGCTGAATAGACCTCATGCCCGATCCGATTTGCTGGCACAGCCAGACAATATTCAACCAGCGCAATACCCCAGCTGATGAAAATAACCGTTATCAGCGGCGTGCTGGTGAATTTCAGATGCCCATACCAGGCAAAAGTCATGAAAACATTGGAACCAATCAAAAGCAGGATCGGCAGAACACTCGGCGACATCAGTGCTGACATGGAAAGAACTTTGGGGACCGGGAGGACACTGTCGCGGCTTGGCCCGAAACCGCAAGAAACGAATAGCAAAAAGGCATGAAGATTTCGCCACAGTTACGACCACTGATTGGGCGGAAAATCACCTTAATTGCGCCACAGCCCTTAACGCGCTTACTGACTGTTCGTTTACGCTTATCGGCTAATATGAGCCTGAGCCAGGTTCCAAAATAAAAGGCAGGGACATGAGTGTTGCGTTGTCCAATCGCTTTCATCGCTATCTGATACCGGCATCTCTTGCCTTGCTGACCCTGGCTGCCGGTTGTTCCGGGGAACGTCCACCACGTCCGCAGGCCGAAATAGGCAATGCCGATATGATGCCACCGGCCCCTGTCGCCTCTGCCCCTGCTGCTTCTGTCAATGCGCCACACGAAGAGCGTGTTGTTGGACTGGCCGAAGAAATCGAAAACAATGCCAATGAGATGACGACGCAGAGCCAGCCGCATTATACCGGCGATTACGGTTTTGCGGCGCCTGTTCAAAACCCGGTCAGCACCGCCGAGAATATTTATGCGATGTCCAATTCGGATGCGGCCTGTCGGACACGCCTGAAGCGTCTGGGTGTTGTCTTCACCGAGAAGTCGCCTATCAATCAGAGCGGCAGCTGCCGCATCGATAATCCCATCGAAGTCAGCGGCTTCAATAGTGGTTCAATCGCTTTCAAACCAGCGGCAACACTCAATTGTCAGGTCACGGAAGCATTCGCGCGCTGGATCAAAGGTGATCTGCAACCATCGGCACGCCTGCGCTACCTCTCCGGCGTCAATACGATTCACAATGCCGGTGGTTACTCATGTCGGACAATGAATCATCGCCGTGGTGCCAAAATGTCTGAGCATTCACGTGGCAATGCCATCGACGTTACCAAGATCGTGCTGAACAACGGTAAAAGCATCACCGTGCGCAGACCCGGCTTCTTTGCCTTTCGCGAAAAAGGCCTGCTCAACAGCGTCCGTTCCGATGCTTGCGATTACTTCACCACGGTACTCGGCCCCGGCTATAATCGCGAGCATGCCGATCACTTCCACTTCGATCTGATGCAACGTCGCAGCGGTTATCGCGCTTGCAAGTAATAAAACAAGCCCGGTTGAACCGGGCTTTTTCGATTCTGTTTCATCCGCTTAGCGAAGCATGCTGAATCAGTTCCCGAACTTGCTCACTCAGCAGGAACTGGTGTTGGCTGACCGCTCTTGTCGAGCGCTACCATCACGAACTCACCATGCGTCACGAGATCCATTGCATCCGCAAGATAGCGCTGCGCCCAGGCCTCCACCCGCAGCGTTATCGACGTGCGGCCAACCCGCGTGATCTCGGTATAAACACATAGAATATCCCCGATTTTCACCGGCTTGGCGAAAGCCATTTCACGTACTGCCGCAGTGACGACACGGCCCTTGGCGCGCTCTGCAGCACGGATGCCGCTGGCCGTATCCATCTGTGCCATAACCCAGCCGCCGAAAATATCGCCAGCCGAATTGGTGTCTTTCGGCATTGCCTGCGTACGCACGGTCAGCATGCCCTTGGGCGCGTTAGTATCGTTCATCAATAAATCCTTCGATCATCTGAAATGAGTCAAGGTGAGTATGCTGTAAGCCTTAATCAAGGAAAAGTGCGACATCCGCACCGCAGCCGTGCAAATCAAGCATGAGGCAACCTCCTAAATATTAAAAACTTAATTATTAATCACGATCAAAACAGCGACAATAATTTAAAGTAAAAATAACAATTTCCTGCCATATAAACGGCTAAGCCATACACATCGGGGGATAGTATGAGATTAATTATTACATCATCAATTGCTACATTAGTACTTTTATTTGCAACCAACGCAGAAGCTTCAGCCGGACTTGCAGCTGCAAATATTAATCTTCGTACCGGTCCCGGCACACAATATCCATCCATGGGCAGCATCCCCAATGGGGTTGTGCTCAATGTCGCTGGCTGCACGAGTGGGTATGGCTGGTGCCGCGTCAACTATCGTGGCCTTGATGGCTGGGCTTCATCAAATTACATCGCGGTTCAGACCGGCGGTGGCGGTTACACCACCAATGACAATTTTGGATCGACCGCTGCAGCGATCGGCATACCACTGATCGCCGGATTGGTGATCGGTTCGGCAATCAATAACAATCGATGGGATGACGGTCCAAATTGGGGGCCTCGCCCCTACGGCCCGGGTTGGGGTCCAGGTCCATATCGTCCGGGTCCGGGTTGGCGCGGACCGGGTCAGTGGGGACCGCCTCGTCCACATTGGGGCGACCGGCCCGGCTGGAATGATCATCCGGGTTTTCACCCAAATTTCTACGGCCCCGGTAATCGCTGGCGTCCACGATGAGCACCACCTCCTGACAGCCTGATGTCAGGAGCGACAGAAAACTGAGATGCGGTGCGGTGGATTTAACCACTGCACCCTTTTCATTTGAGTTGCGAAATTCCATATTGGGGACATGGCTTCCTCAAAAGATAAATACTCTCAGGATTCGCGCAAACTGACTGGCCAGACTGGCGGTTTCGGTGAAGCACCTCAGCCCGATTTTTCGGGTGCGCCGCTTTCCGGGTCCATTTCCGATTGGGCAAAAGAGATCAGCGATGCGGCCACCAAGCCTCAGGCCAAGGCGAAACCGGCCAAAGCCGCAAAGCCCCCCAAAAAAGTGCCTGAACGCAGCAAGGAATCATCGCGTAGCGCACGCGGCACTTCGATGGGCGGCGCTGCCTCTGCCAAAGAACGTGCCGCAGCAGGCCTCAATCCGGTAGCAGGACTGGACATCAGCCTCGAAGACGCAGCCGAGTTTAGTCCTTCGGGCGCGACCGCAACCGTTCAGGCGCTTTCCGATCTGATTGAATCCGGCAATCCGCTGTTCAAGAACGGCGAGTTATGGACCCCGCACCGTCCTGCCCGCCCGGAAAAATCCGAAGGTGGCATTGCGATCCAGATGGAATCGAGTTTTGAGCCGTCCGGCGATCAGCCCACTGCCATTCGCGATCTGATAAGCGGCCTTGAAGATCAGGACCGCACGCAGGTTCTTCTCGGTGTTACTGGCTCCGGTAAAACCTTCACCATGGCGAAGGTCATACAGGAAACGCAGCGCCCCGCGCTTATTCTTGCTCCAAACAAGACACTGGCAGCGCAGCTTTATGGCGAGTTCAAGAACTTCTTCCCGAACAATGCGGTCGAATATTTCGTTTCCTACTACGATTACTATCAGCCCGAAGCCTATGTGGCGCGGTCGGATACTTATATCGAAAAGGAATCGACCGTAAACGAACAGATCGACCGTATGCGTCACGCGGCAACGCGTGCTTTGATCGAGCGCGATGACGTCATTATCGTCGCGTCTGTTTCATGCATCTACGGTATCGGTTCGGTTGAAACCTATACCGCCATGACGTTTGAGATGAAGATCGGCGACCGGCTCGACCAGCGCCAGCTTCTCGCCGATCTCGTGGCGCAGCAATATAAGCGGCAGGACATCAACTTCGTGCGCGGCTCGTTCCGGGTGCGAGGCGATACGATTGAAATCTTCCCGGCGCACTTGGAAGACCGCGCATGGCGTATTTCTCTGTTTGGCGACGAGATCGAGACCATCACAGAATTTGATCCGCTGACCGCCCAGAAAACCGGCGATCTGCAGTCGGTCAAGATTTACGCGAATTCGCACTATGTAACGCCGCGCCCGACGCTCAATCAGGCGATCAAATCTATTCAGGAAGAATTGCAGCATCGTCTTGCAGAACTGACCCGCGCAGGCCGACTGCTTGAGGCACAGCGCCTTGAGCAGCGCACCAATTTCGACCTTGAAATGCTCGAAGCAACCGGCGTCTGCAACGGTATCGAAAACTATTCACGCTATCTGACCGGCCGTCAGCCGGGCGAACCGCCGCCGACCCTTTTCGAATATATTCCAGACAATGCACTCGTTTTCCTCGACGAAAGCCATGTCACGGTTCCGCAGATTGGTGGTATGTATCGCGGCGACTTTCGGCGCAAAGCAACGCTTGCCGAATATGGCTTCCGCCTGCCCTCCTGCATGGACAACCGTCCGTTGCGCTTTGAGGAATGGGACGCCATGCGTCCACAGACCATCGCAGTTTCGGCAACGCCCGGCAAATGGGAAATGGAAGAAGCTGGCGGCGTGTTTGCCGAACAGGTCATCCGCCCAACCGGCCTGATCGACCCGCCGGTGGAAGTTCGCCCTGCGAAAAATCAGGTTGATGATGTGCTGGGCGAAATCCGCGAAACTGCGCGCAAGGGCTATCGCACGCTCTGCACGGTGCTGACCAAGCGCATGGCCGAAGACCTGACCGAATATCTGCACGAACAAGGCGTTCGCGTGCGTTATATGCACTCGGACATCGATACGCTGGAACGTATCGAAATTATCCGCGACTTGCGCCTTGGCGCTTTCGACGTGCTGGTGGGGATCAACCTGCTGCGCGAGGGCCTCGACATTCCGGAATGCGGTTTCGTCGCCATTCTGGATGCCGACAAAGAAGGTTTCCTGCGTTCGGAAACTTCGCTGGTGCAGACCATCGGTCGTGCGGCGCGTAACGTCGACGGCAAGGTCATTCTTTACGCTGATAACATCACCGGCTCGATGCAGCGCGCGATGGATGAAACCAGCCGCCGCCGCGAAAAGCAGGAGGCCTACAACCTCGAACATGGCATCACGCCTGCTTCGGTGAAGAAGAATATCTCGGACATTCTCAATTCGGTTTACGAACAGGACCACGTCCGCGCCGATATTTCAGGCTTTGCCGAAGAAGGTTCGATGATGGGCAACAATCTTGCCGCCCATCTCGAACATCTGGAAAAGCAGATGCGCGATGCTGCTGCCGATCTCGACTTCGAGAAGGCCGCGAGACTGCGTGATGAGGTCAAGCGCCTGCGAGAAATGGAACTGGCAATTGCCGATGATCCGATGGCGCGTGAAGTGGAACTTGAGAGCCCTGTAACGGGTCGTACCAAAGGTCGCCACAATGCGGGTCGTAAGGCGCATCGCACAGTCGATGACGAGCCGAAAAAATCGCTGTTCGCCAAGCCTTCGCTCGACAATATGGGCCCGGGAACGGATACGGCAAAGCCGCTGTTCCGCAAGAATACGCTGGATGAAATGACCGTTAAGCGGACGGAAAAACCGGCGGGTGCGGATGATGCTCTGCTTCGGCGTGAACGTTCGGGTATCGGCTCTTATGAAGACCCCGCTGAAACGGCCCGCAAAAAGCGTCGCCCCGGCAAGACTGGCCGACCGGGGCGGTAATCCAAGAACATCGAGCAAGACCCAATGTTTAGAGCGCATCCCGAAAAATGTGAAACAGTTTTCGGGCAAGATGCACGTAAAAACAAATGATTAGAGCGTCGATCTGATCCAATCAGATCAAAACGCGCTCTAACGACACTGGCCGCCGTCGGTAATGCGGTAACCCGCACGTTCTGCTTCACAACGATTTGGGAATGTCTGCCTGTCGTTACCGCGACGTGCGCAAACCGGCATATATTCTCGAGTGCACGCACCGGCGCCTGGACGTCCAGGTCTGTTGCCCTGATGTGGCGGACGGCCCGGTCGTCCCCCTCCCCAGCCCGCGTCGGCTCCCGGTCTTGAACTACACTGACCGTTTCCAACAATCCGATAGCCATCGGCACGAGCCTGACAGGCATTGCCAAAAGTCTTGCGTGAATGGCCGCGCTCACCACAAACCGGCGCATAAATCATCGGGCACATCTGCGGCTGCGATGGAGCCGGCCGCACCGGAGGCCTATAATCCGGGCCACCTTCAGCGACGCAACCCGCCAGAAAAATGGCACTCGCGATCAACCCCAAGCGGCTAATTCTGCTTAGAAGCATTGCTCTCTCCCTCTCATATCTGAATGCTAAAATGGCCCAGAAACCTCCAAGAACAAGGAAGTATTGGAAGATAATCGGCATCATTATCAGCAACCGCATATCGACAAGTCGTAAACATGCATTACTCTACATTCTCAGAGCGGGATAATGGGCGGAATCAGCTGCATGAGTCGTCTGCATATAACGATAGCGACATTTGCATTCATGCAACTCTTTTGCTGGCCTGAAAGCATCAACGCGACAGCACAGACAGCGGCCAATTCCGAATCCCTGGTTTATGGTCCGCCCATGCCATCCGAGAAGAGCACGCCTACTGTTGATCGAATTTGCCAGCTCATAGAAATCAATGCCGAAGCTCAAGGAATTCCGAAGGACTTCTTCGCACGGCTCATCTGGAAAGAAAGTCGCTTCGATCATCGCGCAGTAAGCCCGGTCGGCGCACAAGGCATCGCGCAATTCATGCCTTATACCGCCAAAGAGCGCGGCCTTGCCGACCCGTTCGATATAGAACAGGCGATCCCCGCGTCCGCCGACTTCCTAAGCGAACTCAAACGCGCTTTCGGGAATTGGGGTTTGGCCGCTGCTGCTTATAATGCCGGTCCAACCCGCGTTTCCAACTGGATGCGCTCGGGCGGATTTCTTCCGCTGGAAACGGAAGACTACGTTCTCGATCTCACAGGTGCTCCCGCTGATAATTTCGCATCCGGCAGCGAGATCACCAACAAGCCCCTCGACGCAAAACTCAGTTTTGCGGAAGCTTGCCAGCGCCTGCCGATCATTCGCACGGCTACAATACCCATGTCGCGCATCAAGCCCAAACCCTGGGGCATTCAGGTTGCGGGCAACTTTCGACGCAGCGTCGCCGTTAATCAGTGGAGCAGGCTACGCAAACAATTCTCTTCGGTGCTCGCGAGTCACAATCCAGTCATTAGCCGCGTACGCACCCCGATGGCCCGACGTGGCATTTATGCTGTGCGCATCGGAGCCGACAGCCGAGGCGAAGCCGACAACATTTGCTCTAAACTTCGCGCGGCAGGTGGTGCATGCATAGTTTTGCGCAATCGATAAGCAAATGAGCATGCTATACCTTAGTATGAATCGATATATTGCCTTTGGCCTGTGCTATTTTGGTATTGGATGAGCAATATTCTCGTAATTTTTGTAAAGATTCGAGTCGATACCGTTAAGAAGATAACCAATCTCATATTCCATGAAGAATTTGCTTGCCAAATTACGCATCATAGATCAGTCTTCAACCGTCCGGGCAATTTGAGTACAAACGGAAGACTGGAAGAACGGCGCGCCGGAACCGCTAGAAGTTCCGGGTCAGAGATTAGTCTCTGGCAATGATCGGTTCCTTTCCTATGTCGAGAACTGCCTGCATGACCCTCTGCCGGGTGTGTGGTGCGTTCGGCGGAAGTTGTAATTCCACTGTCTTTTAATAAAGCGGTGGCGCCAAGGAAAAGGAACGGATCCCATGGCACAGACCGGACAGGTCAAATTCTTCAACTCCGAAAAAGGTTTCGGATTTATCAAGCCTGATGATGGCGGTGCAGACATTTTTGTCCATATCTCTGCCGTACAGGCTTCAGGTTTGGCTGGACTGGCCGACAACCAGAAGGTTTCCTACGAGACTGAACCGGATCGTCGCGGCAAAGGTCCAAAGGCTGTAAACATCTCGGTTACTGACTAAGTCCGAAATTTTACAGAACAAGAATTTGATCCCCGGCTAACGCCGGGGTTTTTTATTAGGCTGAGTACATCTAGGCCGTGGTGACGATTTAACTTATCAGCGGCGCGAGCGGGATTTTGGCGCTGGCGAGGAGAAGTGAGCGATGAGGCGTTATTCCTCCTTGAGCGAACTTCGACAAAGCCAGAGGAGAAATCCGCCGCGTCCTTTGAGGGATATGGCGAAAAAACAAAGAGATAGAGCATTTCCAATGATTCAAAAAAACAGGAAATGCTCTAAAACGAATAGTCAGAGCGCCGATTTTGTCCAATCCGCTCGCAACACGTTCCAGATCGCAGCGCTCGAAATATTACCAACACTGCATTTAATTTACCGCATAACAGTGTTTTCAACCGCCCCTTCACCATTGTTCAGCCTCCATTCATGTCAAGACTATTAACTTGTCATTCATGATTGATGCGGTGCGCCAACCCGGCCCTGCATATCACCAAAATTGTAGTTGTGCTTCTGAAGGAGCGGACAATGAACAAACTACTTAAAACAGCTATTCTGGCAGTTGCCTCCTTAGCAGCAGTCTCCGCACCGCTGGCTTCAGCATCGGCTGACTCTTGGGGTCGTCGCGGATGGGATCGCGGTGATGACTGGAATCGTGGCGGCTGGGATCGTCCTTATCATCGTCATCGTGACCGCAGCGGCGATGCAGTTGCTGCAGGCGTCATCGGTCTTGCGGCTGGTGCACTCATCGGTAGCGCTCTGAGCCAGCCTCAGCCGACTTATGTCCAGCCAGCGCCGGTTTACGCACCACCTCCACCGCCACCTGCATATTATCCGGCACCACCGGCGCGCAGCGTGCAGTATCGTGTGGGCTATGAGCCATGGAGTCGCGGTTGGTATCAGTATTGTTCAGACCGTTATCGTTCGTTCAATGCCAATACCGGAACCTATCGCGGTTATGATGGACGCGACCATTTCTGCTCGGCGAACTAATCCCGCCAGCAATCCGCAATTGGAAAAGCCGCCTCAAGGGCGGCTTTTTTCACAAGCAGTTCAGCTCATGCATATCCGATATCGTTGAGAAACGGATTGTTGCGGCGTTCTTCGCCAAAGCGTCCGCCGGGACCATGGCCACATAAAAAGCCAATATCATCGCCCAAAGGCAAAAGCTTTTCTTTTATCGAGCGGATGAGTGCGGCGTGATCGCCACCTGGCAAATCTGTACGACCGATTGAACCGTTGAACAGAACGTCTCCGACAATCGCAAAGCGCGCTTCAGGATTGTAGAACACCACATGTCCCGGCGCGTGTCCGGGGCAATGGAAGACATCGAAAGTGTGCCCGGCAACTGAAACCGTATCACCCTCTTCCAGCCAGCGGTCGGGTGTGACATTACGCACGCCCTCAGTCAATCCGTATTTAAGCCCGGTAGTTGCCAGGTTATCGAGCAGAAACTTGTCGTCCTTGTGCGGACCAATAATCTCAACGCCCAGATCTTCCTTGAGGTCCAGCGCTGCGCCTGCATGGTCGATATGGCCATGCGTAATCCAAATGGCTTCGACGTCAACATTCTGAGAAGCGATCGCCTCTTTGATCCGATCAAAATCGCCACCGGGATCGATCACTACACCCTTTTTGGTGTCACCATCGAAAAGAATGGTGCAGTTCTGCTGAAATGGCGTCACTGGAACGATGATGGCTTGTAATTGTCCCATATAGAATACTCCATTCAGCAGCATGTTGGAAAAGTTGGCCGAGGCGAATTTCGGACTGTCGCAGACTATTTGCACCTTCACATAATGCGCGACATTCAGTTTGCAAAGGCTTGATCATAGTAAAACGGGCGGCACAAGGCCGCCCGTATCCCCTCTCACGAAACTTGTTCACATTTCCAAAAGCCTGAAACCACTTTTAGAGCAATGTCACCCCATGAGATCGCCGGTTGTTGTCCCCACAACCACGCTATTCGCTTAAGCTCAGGCTTTGCTTGCCATTGAGTTCTTGATCAGTCCGATAATTGCTGTGAGGACGATACCGCCCACACCGCCACCAGCCAGCTGGCCAACGACACCATTGAGAACCGAGTCCAATCCGCCACCGGACAGCATAGGCAGAAGCTGGCCAAGAATAATGCCGCCGATGCCACCGGCAACCGTATTGCCAGCAGTTCCGAGGCTGAGATTCTTAACAGCACCAGCAATATTGCCGCCTACTGCGCCTGAAACAAGTTGAAGAATGATAGGCAGTAGAGATTCCATAATCGTCACCCCATCTGAGTTAAAAGCCGGAATAACGCGAATCCGACCCGAAAAATCTTGGACCGAAACTTTCCAAAGTCAAACATTAAGCAGTCACATAGTAAAAAAGCGGCTTAAAAGCCGCTTTTTTCTGTTTAAAACGTTGTTACTCGGCTGCTATTCGCTTGGGCTGAACTTCAGCAGCATAATCGTTCATCAGCATGTTGGTGATTTCACCGGGTGTAAAATGGTATTTTCCAATTTCTGAAACCGGCGTCACTTCTGCTGCCGTTCCACACAGGAAGCATTCGGTGAATGTCGCCATTTCTTCCGGCATGATAACCCGTTCAATAACTTCCAGACCCCGACGCTTGGCAAGATCAATGATCGTGCGACGCGTGATGCCATCAAGGAAGCAATCAGGCTTTGGTGTGTGCAAGGCACCGTCTTTGACAAAGAAGACATTCGCACCAGTGGCTTCAGCCACTTGCCCGCGCCAATCAAGCATCAGCGCATCCGCATAACCCTTTGCTTCTGCTGCGTGCTTGGAAATGGTGCAGATCATATAAAGGCCTGCAGCCTTGGAACGCGACGGTGCAGTGCGCGGATCGGGGCGGCAATATTCTGCGATGTCGAGACGAATACCCTTCATCTTTTCTTCAGGCGAGAAATAGCTCGGCCACTGCCAGATCGCGATTGCCAGATGAATGCGGTTGTTCTGAGCCGAAACACCAAGCGACTCTGATCCACGCCATGCAATCGGACGAACATATGCATCCACAAAGCCCTGCTTCTTGAGCAGTTCGCGACAGGCATTGTCGATTTCTTCGACACTATATGGAATCTCGAAGCCAAGAATTCGGGCGGATTCATGCAGGCGCTCAGTATGCTCGGTCAGCTTGAAAATCTCGCCGCCATATGCACGCTCACCTTCGAATACGGCGCTCGCATAGTGCAGACCATGAGTCAGCACATGGACCTTCGCATCCTTCCAGGCGACAAATTCGCCATCCTGCCAGATAAATCCGTCGCGTTGATCGAATGGAATCGCAGCCATTTCACTCTTCCTCAAAATTGGCCCGCTTTTTCGGCAAGCCGTTTGGCTCAGACGAGCCTTTCCCTAATCTTTTCTGGCCAGTTAAATCGATATAACTGGTAAGTAAGACGTGTTTTTCTTCGCCAACACTGGCATTTTACAAACAGATGCGCTGAGGTCAGCTCGAACAACGACGCTGAGATCAGGCAAATAATACATGTAAAACAAAGATATTTCCGACAATTACGGAAAATAGCGCTCGCCATTGTGCTTCACCGTCCTTATTGGACAGTCTGACACAGCACACCGCGCAATTATCTCTCCTCCAACATGCATCAGTGCAAACTTTATTCCAAAAAAAGCGGTCTGCACTTACCAAAAATTATCTTGGCGATTGAGTTATGTCAACAATGCTGACATATTTATCGCAACAGGATGGAGCTTCGATGTGAATTCGACGAACGACGTGAACTATATCAGCAATCCTCTGACGTGTCTGGAGGCTGACGATCTCAACGTCATTGAACTGCTGTTCTTCTCTTATCGCGACTTCACCGCCGACCCCGATCTGATCCTTGAGAAGATCGGATTTGGCCGTGCGCATCACCGTGTGCTTTATTTCATCAATCGCAAACCCGGTATGACGGTGGCTGAACTTCTTGAAGTGCTCCGCATTACCAAGCAGAGCCTGTCGCGTGTTCTCAAACAACTGATCGATACCGGCCATGTTGTGCAGGCCACGGGGCTGCATGATCGCCGCCACCGCAAACTTTATCCCACAAAAAGTGGGCGACAGCTTGCGCTTGCGCTTGCTTTGCCACAGTCACGCCGCATCGCGCGGGCATTGGAAGAATCCGGCGCAGCAGAACGTGAAGTTATTGAGCGATTTCTTTATAATATGGTCAATCCTGAGCGCCGCGCCCAGATTGACGATTTCGCGGCAACGGAAACAGCCGGGGGTGCATCCGAGCCAAAACTCTAGAGCATCTCCAGCAAAAAATGCGAAACGGTTTTGCGTAGGACGACAATGCGTAGAACCAAATAGTTAGACCGGTTCCAACGATTCTGTCTTAAGTGGAACTGCTCGAGAAGGCTGGGGGCTAATCACCAACAGCGCACGCCTCGGATAGACGCGCTGTCTTGCAGTGGCTAAGATGCGGTATCTTATGGAAAGCCTTGAACTGGTTTTCCTCCATATACGTGAAATAAAAGCCCAGTGTCGTGCAGAATTCTTTGCACGGTGATTTGGCACAGGATGGGATCGAACGACGCCATGGCTGTAGATGAAAACAACCTTTCTGACGACGCACCACATCTTCTTGTTGTTGATGATGACACGCGAATTCGCAGCCTTCTTTCGCAGTATCTGACGACCAGCGGTTTTAGAGTGACTATGGCTGGCAGCGCAGCAGAGGCGCGCCGCAAGCTCGAAGGCATCGATTTCGACCTGCTGATCCTCGATGTGATGATGCCCGGCGAAACCGGTGTCTCGCTGACCCGCTCGTTGCGTGAGCAGAAAAGTGTACCGATCCTGATGCTGACTGCTTTGTCGGAAACCGACAGCCGTATCGATGGTCTGTCGGCAGGCGCAGACGACTATCTGCCAAAGCCTTTCGATCCGCGCGAATTGATCCTGCGTATCAATAATATCCTTCGCCGTGGCGCATCACCGGCCCAGCCGAAGATCGAACAGATCGTTTTTGGGCCCTATACTTTCTTCATTCCGCGTCGCGAATTGAAGAAGGGCACCGAAACAATCAAGCTTACGGATCGCGAACAGGATATCATGGCGATTTTCGCCGAGCGCGCCGGTGAAACCATTCCGCGTCATGAACTGACCGGACAAGACGGCGATGTGGGCGAACGCACGATTGATGTGCAGATCAACCGTCTGCGTCGCAAGATCGAGCAGGACCCGGCTAACCCGGTCTGGCTGCAAACAGTTCGCGGTATCGGCTACAAGCTGAGCATTGAGTAGCGTTTAGATTTAGAGCGCGTCCCGAAAAGTGTGAAGCGGTTTTCGGACAAGATGCGCGTTAAAACAAGCGATTAGAGCGGAGCTTCGCAAATTTCAGAGCGTGACCGAAAACATGCAACCAGCAGAACCGTCTGGAGTTATCTGAGACGATGAAGTCACTCTGGAAATCAGTAACACGCTGGTTCGCGCGCCGCATGCCAAAAGGGCTCTACGCGCGTTCGCTTATTATTATCATTGCGCCGATGGTGCTGCTTCAGTCAGTGATTGCCTATGTGTTCATGGAACGCCACTGGCAGATGGTGACCGAGCGGCTTTCAACAGCTGTCGTGCGCGATATCTCTGCAATCATCGACATCCTGGAAACCTATCCGCAGGAACCGGGCTATGACAATCTGATCCGCATTTCGCAGCAGCGTCTTGGCCTGAATATTTCGATCCTGCCGCCCGATCCGCTGCCGCCGCCGGGACCGAAACCCTTCTTCGCTATTCTCGATTACTTCCTGAGTGAAGAAATCACTCGTCAGATCAATAGGCCATTCTGGGTCGATACGGTCGGTGATTCCGATCTGATCGAAATCCGTATCAAGCTCGATGATAGAGTCCTGCGTGTTTTTGCACGTCGCAGTCAGGCCTATGCGTCCAATACCGGCATCTTCCTCACATGGATGATCGGCACTGCACTTGTGCTGTTGATCATCGCCATCGCTTTTCTGCGCAACCAGATCAAGCCGATCCAGCAGCTTTCGCAAGCAGCCGAAAGCTTCGGTAAGGGCCGACCAATGCCGGAAGGCTTCCGTCCCCATGGTGCCGAAGAAGTTCGCCGTGCGGGCATCGCCTTCATTCAGATGCGCTCACGTATTGAGCGGCAAATTGAGCAACGAACAGCCATGCTTTCCGGTGTGAGCCACGACCTGCGCACGATTCTGACCCGCTTCAAGCTGCAACTGGCACTGACCGGCAATGCAATCGACACTGAACCGCTCAATCAGGATATCGCCGATATGCAGACCATGCTTGAGGGCTATCTCGCCTTTGCGCGTGGCGAAGGCTCGGAAGAAGCTGCAACCTATGATGTGCGCCTGCTGTGTGACAAGCTTGCGAATGAAGCGCGTCTGCGCGAGCGTGGCTTTAAGTATTCAATCGAAGGCGACAGCGAGGTCAACGTTCGCCCGAATGCCTTCTCACGCCTCGTCAGCAACCTTGTCTCGAATGCCTTCCGCCATGCGGATAATGTCGAGCTTTCGATCACCCACAATGATGGCTGGCTGAAAATCATCGTTGATGATGATGGCCCGGGTATCCCGGAAGATCGACGTGAAGACGTCTTCAAACCTTTCGTGCGCCTTGATGAAGCACGCACGCAGGATTCCGGCGGCACCGGCGGCCTTGGCCTCGCCATTGCCCGTGACATAGCCAGAAGCCATGGCGGGGATATCGATCTTGAAGACGCACCGACCGGCGGCCTGAGGGCAATTATTCGTATTCCAGCTTAAATTCTATTGATCGCCTGCGCTGCAACATAACCAAGCGCTGTCGCAGCGAAGCAGGCAAAAAGCGATATGCTCACATTCATGAGCGCGCGACCCGGCATGCCCAGACGCAATAATTCAAAAGTCTGCACGCTGAACGATGAGAAAGTGGTGAAGCCGCCGCAAATACCGACCATGAAGGCGAGACGCCAGATTTCGGGCACTTCAAAGCGGCTTGATGCCATCGTCAATGCGCCGAAAAAGGCGATTGCAAATGAACCGATGATATTGACGACAATTGTGCCCCAAGGCAGTTCACGGCTGATTGGCGCGAGCCAGATCGCAAACCAGTAGCGTAAAATGCTTCCAAGCGCCCCGCCCAAAGCTACGGCAATCGTTCCCTGCATCTGTCCCATTCCTATTCGTTATTTGTGCAGACTATTTGCATAATATGCAAAGCCGACGCAAATCACCGCTATAAGATCAGAACAGTTTGACGCCGTTTTGTACTTTCTTATCGATAGCAGCGAGAACAACCTCGCCATTCTCATCTGGAAAGCCGAGTGTTAGGACTTCGGACATAAACGGACCGATCTGACGTGGTGGGAAATTGACCACCGCCATTACCTGACGCCCAACCAGATCTTCCGGCTGATAATGCTTTGTTATCTGCGCGGATGACTTTTTGATACCGAACTTGTCACCAAAATCGATTTTGAGTTTAAAAGCAGGCTTACGCGCTTCAGGAAATCGAACAGCTTCAACAATGGTCCCCGTGCGGATATCGACTTTCTCGAAATCACCCCAGCTGATCGTTTCCGTCTCACTCATAACAAATCCCCTGAAATAGATCCCGGCCTGTTTACCGGGATCTCTAATTCTTATGCGCGCCCAACTGTCTCGAAGACAACGCTTTCAAGTGATTCACGCGCGCTGACACCCGACCAGACAACGAACTGAAATGCCTGAAAATAAGTTTCACAAGCTTCAAGTGCTGCCGACAACAGCACTTCGACCTGACGGCTGGTTGGCTCCGCGCCACCGGCCAGCAGCAACGACTGGCGATACATGATCGCACCTTCCTGCTGCCACAGATCAAAATGGCCCATCAGAAGCTTTTCATTGATCAGCGATAGCAGCCGCATCACTTCATTGACGCGCGGCTCTGCAACTTTGATGTCAAAGGCACAAGCCAGGTGCAACGCTTCAAAGTCCTCCATCCAGGAGAACGAGATGTGGTAGTCGGTCCAGTTACCCGCTACAGAAATTGCAATTTCGTCGTCGCCAGTCCGCTCGAACGTCCAGTCGTTTGAATTCGCAACATGCTCGATCACATCCACCGGATGCGCTTCGCGTGCAAATTCAAGCTCAAGAAGGCTCATGTCCGTTTCCTGTTCTGGGAAGCGCCTCGAAAGACACCTCCAAATTCCCGGCGCGCAAGTTATTGCTCGCCCGCACCTATCACCACGCAAGACTAAGCGCAGGAAAACAGGCACGAATTGATCGGTTGAGGAACCGACATGCTTAAAAAGCATGCAACGCCTCAATGGCACACGCACATACGCAACTGATACTGGAAAGCAGCCTGAAGACGCGAAAACTAAAACTACAGCCCCTCGCCGCCGCCCACATGACCACATTACGAATCATGTAGTGTTTTCAGTCTATTGATGCTGAATCTGAACGCCAGCCCCTTTTCTAAAAAGAGGCATTAAAGCATGTGGAAATATGATTGGAGCGGTCCGCAACCCTTGCCTTAACCGACTCTAAGACAAGGGTTTTTGGCACTTGCGGCCTGTTAATAAAAAATTATGAATTATCTTTGGATTTAGCAGTCGAAGCAGAGGATTTTGCCGTTTTGGCACTCGAATCAACTTCGAGTTTGGCAAGGCGAGCTTCCAAAGCTTCAATTTTAACAAGCAGAGCACTGTTTTCAGCACGCGCCTTGATCGCCATTTCGCGCACCGCTTCGAAATCCTCGCGCTGCACCACATCAAGTGTATTCAGTACGCGTTCACTCTGCGAGCGCAAAGCCGTTTCCACCTCACGGCGCACGCCTTGGGCTGCGCCTGCCGCATCCGTCACAAGCTTGGCGAGTTCATCAAGAACCCGGTTTTGTCCGCTGGTCATGGCATTCTTCCCTATCTTCGATACAGGCTTGTTGAAAACCTGATTTTGAAATAGGGCCGTCTCGGTTCTGATGCAAGTGAAGCTGTATAATCGTGATGACTTGACCACTCAGATATCGTCGCGCATGGTCCGCCGGAAAATGGAGTTATTGTATGATAGAGACGTTGCTGCCGGTTTCGGCTCTCGCTTTTCCGAACATCGATCCGGTGATTTTCTCCATCGGCCCGCTTGCCGTTCATTGGTACGGCCTTGGCTATGTCGTCGGCATCATGTTCGCATGGTGGTACGGCAAGAAGCTTTTGCGCAATCATCGTCTCTGGGGCAACAACCAGCCACCCATGCAGCCCGAAGCGCTCGATGACTTTGTCATCTGGGCGGCTCTCGGCGTCGTACTCGGTGGCCGTATTGGCTACGTCCTCTTCTATAATTTCTCCTATTACCTCTCCAATCCACTGGCTATTCCGGCAGTGTGGGATGGCGGCATGTCATTCCATGGCGGCATTCTCGGCACCACAATCGCGATGATCCTGTTTGCGCGCTCACGCGGCATC
Organism: Brucella grignonensis; assembly: GCF_002252505.1. Taxonomy (GTDB): domain Bacteria; phylum Pseudomonadota; class Alphaproteobacteria; order Rhizobiales; family Rhizobiaceae; genus Brucella; species Brucella grignonensis. Next base: position 275,373 of record NZ_NNRL01000157.1, read on the forward strand.
AAGGTCTGGAGCATGTTTGATACGGTTGCAGCCGGTGTACCCGTCGGCCTTGGCGTCGTCCGTGTCGCAAACTTCATTAATTCAGAACTCTGGGGCCGTGTCAGCGATGTGCCCTGGGCGGTCTATTTCCCCAATGGTGGTCCACTGCCACGTCACCCAAGCCAGCTTTATGAAGCCTTCCTTGAAGGTTTCGTGCTGTTCTTCGTTCTGTTCGCACTCATCTGGGGTGGCAAGAAGCTCAGAGCACCGGGGTTCATTGCAGGTGCATTCGTCACCGGATACGGTTTAAGCCGCATCGCAGTCGAGTTCTTCCGCGAACCAGACGCGCAGCTCGGCTATCTGGTCGGTGGATGGCTGACCATGGGCATGGTGCTGTCGGTGCCGATGGTCGTGATCGGCGTTTGGGCCATGTGGCGCGCAAATCGAGCCGTAACGAAGAATGCCTGAGTTAACGCTCAAAGACCGGCTAAAGCGACTGATCGGCACCACAGGGCCGATCAGCGTCGCGGATTACATGGCGGCTTGCCTCGGCGACCGTGAATCAGGCTACTACACAACACGCGAACCATTCGGGCGTGAGGGAGACTTCATCACCGCGCCTGAGGTCAGTCAGATGTTCGGTGAACTGATTGGCATATGGTGCATCGGCATATGGGACGCGCTCGGACGCCCCGACAATGCAGTCTTGTGCGAAATCGGCCCGGGTCGCGGAACATTAATGAGCGACATGCTGCGCACGATCAAACAGCTTGCGCCACAGATGTTCACAACAATGCGCGTTGCCATGGTCGAAACCAGCCCGCGACTGATCGAAAAACAGAAAGAAAAGCTCTCTGGTTTGGGCCGGTCAATCGAATGGTTCGAGAACTTCCCGAGCATTCCAGACGGCCCGTTGATCCTCGTTTCCAACGAGTTGTTCGATGCAATACCGTTTCGACAATTCGTTAAAGCCAATGGCCGGTTTGTCGAACGAATGATCGCGCTTGATGAACAGGACGAGTTCCAGTTTGTGAGCGGCGCTGGTGGCATCGATGAGGCTTTGTTGCCACTCGGCCATCAGTCCGCTCCCGATGGGGCTATCTTTGAGGCAGCCCCTGCCCGCACAGCTTTGATGCAGGAGATTGCACAGCGGATTGCAACAGCACGCGGAGCTGCACTCACAATCGATTATGGGCATTTTCAATCGGGCTTTGCCGATACACTGCAGGCCATGTTGAAACACGCCTATGACGATGTGTTTGCACATCCGGGTCAAGCAGATCTTACCAGCCACGTCGATTTCGACATGCTGGAAAGAACTGCACGCAATTGCGGATGCAAGGCGGGAACCATGACGCAAGGCGATTTTCTACTGGCGATGGGACTCATCGATCGTGCGGGTCGCCTCGGCACCGGACGCGATGTGGCATCTCAGGAAAAAATTCGCGGCGACGTTGAGCGTCTCGCAGCACCGGATCAGATGGGGACACTGTTTAAGGTCCTTGTGATCAGTGATCCCGCCACCGCAATCTTCCCCTTTGATATTGCCCGATAAATTACATTGTCAAAAAGCTTCAATTGACAAGCCAATCTGCCTCCCCCAACATCCCGCCGTTTAAAAAAGAGAAAGCTAATGACCGATAAACCGCAACCGCTCCGCTCCGCCCTGCTGGATGGCCCTGCCGGACAAAACGGCAAGCGTATTGCGCATGGTTTTTTCACGCGCAAGGGTGGCGTTTCAGATGGCATTTATGCCGGGTTGAATGTCGGCAGCGGGTCAAATGATGTGCCGGAACTCGTAACAGAGAATCGCCGCCGTGTTGCAGAAACCCTTGGTGTCGCATCCGACCATCTGATGACAGTCCATCAAGTGCACTCGCCGGATGTGCTCCGCGTCACTGAACCATTCAGCACACCGCGCCCCAAGGCTGATGCCATGGTCACCAATGTACCGGGTATCGCTATTGGCGCGCTGTCAGCGGATTGCGGTCCTGTTCTTTTTGCCGATCATGAAGCTGGCGTCATTGGATCGGCCCATGCGGGTTGGCGTGGTGCATTTACCGGCGTTCTTGAAAACACCATCAACGCGATGATTGAACTCGGTGCGAAACGCGAAAATATCATTGCGGTTCTTGGCCCAACAATCGGCCCCGAAAATTACGAGGTCGGGCCGGAATTCTATGCTGAGTTCACTAGCAAAGACGAAAGCTATGACAAATATTTCCAGCCTTCGGGCAAGGAAGGTCACAAGCTTTTCGATCTCTGGACCTTCATCACAGATCGCCTGACCAAGGCAAATGTCAAAGCCGAAGCATTGCGTCAGTGCACCTATGCCAATGAAGATCAGTTCTATTCCTACCGGCGCACCACGCACCGCAACGAGCCTGATTACGGTCGTCAGATCGCCGCCATCGCTATCGTAAACGATTAGGAGAACCACATGGCCCTTCACTTCGAGCCGGAAGAATTCGCTGCACGCCGCGACCGTCTGATCTTGAAGATGGAGGAGGAGAAGCTCGATGCTCTACTGCTATTCGCGCAGGAAAGCATGTACTGGCTGACTGGTTATGACACTTTCGGCTTTTGCTTTTTCCAGTGTCTCGTGGTGAAGGCTGATGGATCGACAGTGCTGATGACCCGCTCTGCTGATCTGAGACAGGCGCGTCACACGTCCAACATCGACAATATTACCGTCTGGACCGACCGCGACAATGCCAATCCGGCCATAGATCTGCGCAATATTCTGACAGAACTTGATCTGCTCGGCACACGCATCGGCATTGAATATCAGACCCACGGCCTGACCGGCGCCAACGCACGCAAGCTTGATGAACAGTTGCAAAGCTTTGCCAAGCTTTTCGACGCCTCCGGCATGGTTGACCGCTTGCGACTTCTTAAGAGCCCACAAGAAATTGCCTATGCCAAGCGTGCGGCTGAACTGAGCGATGAAGCGCTGGATGCCGCGTTGAAACTCACCAAGGCAGGCGCAAGCGAGGCAGACATTCTGGCCGCGATGATGAGCGCAAACTTTGCGGGCGATGGCGATTATCCGGCCAATGAATACATTATCGGTTCTGGCGCCGATGCGCTTTTGTGTCGTTACAAATCAGGCCGTCGCACATTATCAGCGAATGATCAGCTCACACTGGAGTGGTCTGGCGTCTTTCGCCACTATCATGCGCCAATGATGCGCACCATCATCATCGGTCAGCCAAAGGAAGAGCATCTAAAACTCTACAATGCCGCACGAGAAGCGCTGGAAGCCGTCGAGACAGCGATGACGCCGGCTTCAACCTTTGGCGACGTGTTCGATGCGCATTCCCGCACGATGGAAGCACACGGCCTCACCCGTCATCGTCTGAATGCTTGCGGCTATTCGGTGGGCGCGCGCTTTACACCATCATGGATGGACCCGCAGATGTTCTATTCCGGCAATCCGGAAAGTATCCAGCCCGACATGACGCTGTTTGCGCACATGATCATCATGGATTCCGACACCGAAACGGCAATGACGCTTGGTCAGACTTACCTGACGACAAATGGCGCTGCCCTACCGTTGTCCCGTCATTCACTCGACATGATTGTCAAGTGACGCAGGATAAGCGATAAACTCCGTTCATGGCGCAGAGTGGTCTGCGCTTTCAGGAGCATGAAGCCGAACATGAACAAGGCACATCTTTCTATGGTGTTGTTGCTTGCTGGACTGCTTGCCGCCTGCAACAGCACCGAGTCTGCATTGAACGTGCAGGGAACCAATCAGCAATCCGGACAAACCACAACGCCGCCTGCAGGCCAGGCTTCTACAGGTCAGACGGCTGCACCAGTTGCAACACCTGCCCAGACAACAACACCGGCGACACCGCCCACACGCACGGCCTCACTCAAGTCGGGCAAGCTTTACATCGCTCCGATCATCGGCGCACCTGTCAGTGTCGTAACTCCACTTACCCATCGCATCAATGATGATGCACGCGCCAAGGGTGTTGAGCTTGCGGGCAATAACGGCACCGATGCCGCTTATGTGATGAAGGGCTATTTCTCGGTTTTGTCTGAAGATAACCAGACAACGATCCTCTACGTCTGGGACGTGATGGACGCTTCCGGCAACCGCCTCCACCGCATACAGGGGCAGGAAAAAGTACCGGGCGCTTCCGCAGACTCATGGAGCATTGTGCCTGCCTCTGCCATGCAATCCATCGCCGACAAGACCATGCAGGAATATTCCACCTGGCTTGCGGCAAATCGCGCATGAGAACGAGCTGAGACAGCAAAAGACTGAAATCTTTTGCTGAATCGCGTGTTAGCCCTGTGGGAAAGCACTTTGCGAAGCCTTTTTACTGCAATTGTTTTCCCTCAGGCCTTGCAATGACAGTGACTCTTTGCAATAGGCCGCACATTCGAGAAAACCTTCCAAGCTGCGGCACTTGACCAATCGTCATAGAAGCTGCGGCTTTAAAGTTTTTCAAGAATAATCGAGCGCACCCGGATTTGTGTCGGGTTTCGCTCAAACCAGAGATTACGTCCGTTTCACGGACTTTTTGCGACAGAACGAAACTGCTCCGGCTTCAGAGGCAAAAAGAATGAAACTTTTCGCAGGCAACTCCAACCGGGTTCTTGCCGAATCCGTTGCTCAATATCTCAACATCCCGCTTGGCAAGGCTACAGTACGCCGTTTTGCCGACCAGGAAATCTTCGTAGAGATTCAGGAAAACGTACGCGGCGAAGACGTATTCGTACTGCAATCGACATCCTACCCGGCAAACGACAATCTGATGGAACTGCTCATCATGATTGATGCGTTCCGTCGTTCATCGGCACGCCGCATTACAGCCGTTCTTCCTTATTTCGGCTATGCGCGTCAGGATCGTAAACCCGGCCCACGCACACCAATTTCGGCAAAGCTCGTCGCAAACCTTATCACTGAAGCGGGTGCTAACCGCGTTCTGACACTTGATCTTCATGCCGGTCAGATTCAGGGTTTCTTTGATATCCCAACGGACAATCTCTATGCCGTTCCAGTCATCGCACGCGACGTGAAGGCGAACTACGCAACCGGCAATTGCATGGTCGTTTCGCCTGACGTTGGCGGTGTGGTTCGCGCCCGCTCGCTTGCAAAGCGTATCGATGCGCAGCTTGCAATCGTCGACAAGCGTCGTGAACGTCCAGGTGAATCGGAAGTCATGAATGTCATCGGTGATGTGACCGGCAAAGATTGCCTGCTGTTTGACGATATCGTCGATTCCGGCGGCACGCTCTGCAATGCGGCCGAAGCTCTGCTCGCCAAGGGCGCAAAGAGCGTTACCGCTTACATCACGCACGGCGTTCTCTCCGGCGGCGCTGTTGCCCGTATCGCCTCGTCAAAGCTGAAAGAACTGGTCATCACCGACTCCATCCAGCCGACGACTGCGATCAACGACGCTCCGAATATTCGCGTTCTGTCGATCTCCAGCCTCATCGGTGAAGCGGTTGCACGCACGGCAGCTGAAGAATCAGTTTCGAGCCTGTTCGACTAATTCGCTATCAGGCGAATGGCGATACCGAAACATGCCGCAAGCAGAAGCACGAGCGGCATGTTGAGCTTCAGAACGACAAGTAAGAATGCCGCCGCGCCTGCGATCAGGACGGCGGCATTGTCTATTGTGCTCACCACCGGCAGTGGCAGGGCTACTGGTCCGATCTGGTGATCAACCACTTTTCCAAACAGCACATGCAGCGAGAACCACAGGGCGAGATTGGCAATCACGCCAACGACTGCAGCTGTTATCCCACCCAGCATGGCCGATAACCAACGCACCTTGCGCAAACGCTCTAGAAACGGTGCACCAGCAAAGATCCATAAAAAACACGGTACGAAGGTAAACCACAGCGCAATCAGGCCACCGAAAAAGCCGCCCAGGAGCGGCGGCAGGCCCGACAGATTGGACGCCCCCACAAAGCCGACAAACACCAGCACAAGGATCAACGGCCCGGGCGTGGTTTCAGCCAGTCCGAGGCCTGTCAGCATCTCACCGGGTTTCATCCAGCCAAAATGCTCAACGGCCTGCTGTGCCGTATAGGAGAGAGCAGCGTAGGCACCGCCAAATGTCACCGCCGCAAGTTTCGAGAAAAAAGCGGCTTCTGTCGTGAACACATGATGTCCGCCAAACATCAAATAAAGCACCAAAAGTGGCAGAAGCCAGAGCGCTCCCCAGATAAGCGCCTGCTGTGTCGCTACACGCATTGCATTCGGGCCAACAGCACCATGTGGCACCCCATGCCCGTCGCGCTGCAACCAGTAACGCATTCCTCCTGCCAGCGCCGCAAGCGCCACCACCAAAGGAAACGGCAGTTTAAGAAACGCGACGGCCATAAATGCCAGCACCGCTACTGCATAGGAAAATCCAGACGCCAGTGTGCGTCTGGCCATTCGATAAAGAGCCTCAAAGACAATCGCCAGAACTGCAGCTTTAAGCCCAAACAAAAGACCGGCGACCACATCAACATGACCGAAGGCCACATAAAGCGCCGATAGCACCAACATGACTGCAGCGCCGGGAAGAACAAAGAGCAATCCAGCAAGCAGCCCACCACGCCAACCCCTCGCAGCCCAGCCGCAATAGGTGGCAAGTTGCATGGCTTCGGGACCCGGCAAAAGCATGCAGAAGTTCAGAGCATGGATCAGCCGCTCCTGATCCATCCACTTCTTTTCGTCGACGATCACTCGTTGCATCATGGCAATCTGGGCCGCAGGCCCGCCGAACGACAGCAACCCGATCTTGCCAAACGTGGCGAATAATTCTCTGAAATCCGGTTGCGGTTCTGTTGTCATGTTCTCTCTCTGCATAATCCTCCAAGCAGTTGCTGAGGATCATTACAGGTTCATGACAATTTGCACAGAAGGCCCATTACTCGGCCGCAGTGCTTTCATCGACCTGATCATCCGGTGCATTGGGATCGCCCGGCGCAGTTTCACATTCGAGATCCGGGAAATTGACGATGCGAAGGCCTTTGAAGTCGTTGCGCAATACAAGAAGGCCGCGTTCTTCAAAATAGGTCAGGAGACGGCGCGCGCGGCTGAATGAATGCGTGCCATAGGCACGTGCGAGGGCGGCATCTGAGGGGCATGGCGCACCCGTCACTGCTGCCTGTGCGACAATCAGGAACACACCCTGCACATCATCTGTGAGACTTTCGGACAGCGTCAAAGCCTTTTGCCATGTTTCCCCGGTCGCTACATCGCTTTCAATGCTGGCTTGCGCAACAGCAAGACGGCGACGGAACGCAGGCAACGCAAGCGGCTCGCCCGGAACGCGATGGATGCGGCAACGCACCAGAAAATCCTGATAAAGTACGGCAACCGAACGGAACGAGGCTTCCGGGTCATCGACAATCTCGCGCATCACCTTTTCAAGCAATTCCTCGCGCTCGGCTTCCACAATACCGGGGAACAACGGCGCTTCTACGGGTTCTGCTTCGGGCTTGGGTTTGGCGACCTGCGCCAGAATTTCAGCCGTCGATGGCGGTGGCGGTGGCGGAGGTGTTCGACGCACAACCGTGCGGATTTCCTGTGGTGCAGGTGTGAAAATGAGATCGCGCGCATCTTCCGGCGCATCTGGCAATGGCATCAGTTTCGGTGAAGACGAACGTGCCGAGGTCTCAACCTTGCCAATCTTGACCGGCAGCGGACGACGCGACAAAGCAGGTCCTAGCGCAATGAAATGGCCGCGCTGCAAATCGCGGAACATCTCCGCCTGCTTGCGTTCCATCCCGAGCAGATCGGAGGCACGCGCCATGTCGATATCGAGGAATGTACGGCCCATCAAAAAATTCGACGCTTCCGCAGCCACATTCTTGGCAAGCTTTGCAAGGCGCTGCGTGGCAATCACACCAGCAAGGCCACGCTTGCGGCCACGACACATGAGGTTTGTCATCGCGCCAAGCGAAAGCTTACGGGCCTCATCCGACACTTCGCCAGCGGCAGCGGGCGCAAAGAGCTGCGCTTCATCGACCACCACGAGCATCGGATACCAATAGTCACGCTCGGCATCAAACAGACCACCGAGAAAAGCTGCAGCAGCACGCATCTGCTGCTCGACATCGAGACCTTCGAGATTGAGTACGACGGAAACCCGGTGTTGGCGAATACGTCCGGCAATACGTGTCAGTTCGGCTTCGGTGCGGGCAGCATCAACGACGACATGGCCGTGAATGTCTGCAAGCGTCACGAAATCGCCCTCAGGATCGATGATGCATTGCTGCACCCATTGGGCACTCTGCTCAAGCAGGCGACGAAGGAGATGCGACTTGCCCGACCCGGAATTTCCCTGAACCAGCAGGCGGGTTGCGAGAAGCTCTTCAAGATCAAGCATGGCCTGCTTGCCACCACCAAGCGCACCTGCCGCAGCAGTACCGCTTCCAGCAACAGAACCCATGTCGATACCGACCTGCATCTCGTTTCCTTTTGTTTCATGAATATTGGGACGACTCGGCAGGAAAACCCGCGATTGTTCAGGCACCCGCTTAACATTTTTGACGCAGCCAATGCCACCCGTTAAGACAAAAGCCCACAGAAGCTGTCTTTCCAACCAAAAAACTTGCGCTTGAAAAGGCTATGGGCTATAGGCCTGCCATCCGCGTAGACACCCTTGGAGGCAACGCGGAATGGGGCGGTCCGGTCTTTCACAATGTGAAAGGCGTTACGGGCTGTTTCATGTTGTTCGCTGGAGCATGATCCCGAAAAGTGGAAACCGGTTTTCGGACTGGATCATGCTTAGATAAAAAACTGCGACCAACACTCCAGTAACTTTGAAAGGTAATGCCATGAGCGATACTTACGTGCTCAAGGCCGATCTGCGCAGCCGGGTTGGTAAGGGGTCCTCCCGCGAACTTCGCCGCAACGGCCAGATTCCTGCAGTCATCTATGGCGACAAGCAGGAGCCCCTCGCAATCGCTGTTCCTTATAAGGAAATCTTCTACAAGATCCATGGCGGTGGCTTCAAGACCACTGTTGCAACGATCGAAGTAGACGGCAAGAAGATTCAGGTCCTTCCTAAAGACTACCAGCTGGATCCAGTTCGTGACTTCCCGCAGCATGTCGACTTCCTGCGCGTTTCCGCAAAGTCGGTTGTTCACGTCAACGTTCCAGTTCACTTCAAGAACGAAGAAGCTTCACCGGGCATCAAGCGCGGCGGCGTTCTCAACATCGTTCGTCACGACGTTGAACTGGTCGTTCCTGCGAATGCAATTCCAGAAGCTCTTGAGTTCGATCTGACCGGCCTCGAAATCGGCGACTCGGTTCACATTTCGGCTATCAAGCTGCCAAAGGGTGCAACTGCTGCCATTCAGGACCGTGACTTCACGATCGCCACCATTGCTGCACCTGCCGGCCTGAAGTCGGAAGAAAATGCAGAAGGCGCAGAAGAAGCAAAGACCGAAGGCGAATAATCGCTTTCCGTATTGGGGGGTCTGAAATCCATGCTGCTCATCGCAGGACTTGGCAATCCGGGCCCCAAATATGCGCATAACCGACACAATATCGGTTTCATGGCGGCGGATGAAATATTCCGCCGCCATCGCTTTTCCAACTGGCAGAAGAAGTTTCAGGCCGAAATCGCCGATGGGGTGATCGACGGCGAAAAAGTGCTTCTCATCAAGCCGATGACTTTCATGAACCTCTCCGGCCAGTCAATTGGGGAAGCCATGCGCTTCTACAAGCTGACCCCTGCCGATCTCGTCGTGATTTATGACGAACTTGACCTTGCGCCTGCAAAGCTGCGCATCAAGACAGGTGGCGGCTCCGGCGGCCATAACGGTATCAAATCCATCGACGCCCATGTGCAAGCCTTCCCCGGCGGCAAAGACTATCGCCGCATGCGGCTTGGCATTGGACATCCGGGCGCAAAAGAGCTTGTTCACAATTATGTTCTGGGCGATTTCGCCAAGGTCGACAGCGAATGGCTCGACACGCTGTTCGGCGCTATCGCCGATAATGTTGGCTTGCTGGCCAAGAAGGAAGACAACAGCTTCATGAACCGTGTGGCAATCGCCATGGGCGATGGTAGCCAGCGCCCCAACGGTTTCAAGGCTGATCCTGCACAATTGGAAAAGGCTCCAGCCAAGGCTCAGAGCCATATTCGGCAAGCCCGCCAGAGCGCAGCCAAGCCAAACATTCCGGCAAGCGGCCCAATGGCCGAAATGCTGAAAAAGCTGCTTGGCAAGAAGGATTAAACATATCCAGTTGCGCAGCGCTCTTGACGCTTCGCACTTCCATGTCGCATAGCGACAATAACTGTATCAATGTCGCATAGCGGCACCAATTCTATTCTAGTCTGACAGGTAAGATCATGGGTTTCAAATGCGGCATCGTCGGCCTGCCTAACGTCGGCAAGTCCACGCTTTTCAACGCGCTGACAAAGACGGCCGCGGCACAGGCTGCAAACTATCCGTTCTGCACCATCGAACCAAACACTGGCGAAGTGGCTGTCCCTGATCCGCGCCAGAATGGCATTGCGAAAATCGCAGGCTCCAAGGAAATCATCCCGACCCGCATCAACTTCGTTGATATTGCCGGTCTGGTGCGCGGCGCATCCAAGGGTGAAGGTCTGGGCAACCAGTTCCTCGCCAACATCCGCGAAGTCGATGCGATCGTGCATGTTCTGCGCTGCTTTGAAGACGACGACATCACCCATGTTGAAGGCCGTATCGATCCTGTGTCGGACGCAGAGACCGTTGAGACGGAACTGATGCTGTCGGACCTCGAAAGCATCGAGCGCCGCATTGTTCAGATCCGTAAGCGCGCCGCATCCAAAGACAAGGAAGCAACCACGGTCCTGCCCGTGATGGAACAAGCGCTCGAGCTGCTGCAGAACGGCAAGCCGGTTCGCCTGATGCTGAAAGACATTGCGCCGGACGATCTGCTGATCCTCAAGGGTCTTAACCTGCTCACCTCCAAGCCAGTGCTTTATGTCTGCAACGTCGCTGAAAGCGACGCTGCCAATGGCAATGAATATAGCGAAGCAGTTGCGAAGATGGCTGCTGAACAGGGTGCTGAAAGCGTCATCATTTCTGCTGCTATCGAAGCAGAAGTAGCGCAGCTTGCCGATGAAGAAGCCAAGGAATATCTCGACGCCATGGGCCTCGAAGAGCCTGGCCTCGACCGCCTGATCCGAGCCGGTTACAAACTGCTCGACCTCATCACCTATTTCACGGCTGGCCCCAAGGAAACACGCGCCTGGACCATCCGGCGCGGCACCAAGGCTCCCGGTGCAGCAGGCGTTATCCATACGGATTTCGAGCGTGGCTTCATTCGTGCGCAGACCATCGCCTATGAAGACTACATCAAGTTCAATGGTGAAGTCGGCGCCAAGGAAGCAGGTAAAGCGCGGGACGAAGGCAAAGAATACATCGTCCATGACGGCGATGTGATGCTGTTCCGCTTCAATACCTGATACGATCAGGCCACCGTGAAAACGGTGGCTTTTTTCTTATTCGGGAGGAGACCGGATTGACTGATAAGACACCAAAATATGCTTACGAAGATTTCACGCAAGGACTGAATCTCCCCTTCGGACCGCGCACCATTACCAAAGAAGAGATTATCGAATTCGCCCGCGAGTTCGACCCACAACCTTTCCATCTGGATGAAGAAGCAGGCAAGGCAAGCGTACTGGGCGGGCTTGCCGCGTCGGGCTGGCAGACTGCTTCCTTGATCATGCGAATGGTTTGCGATGCTTTTCTCACACAATCCACCTCGCAAGGTGGCCCTGGCGTCGAATTTACGCGCTGGAAGCGTCCTGTACTCGCGGGAGATACGCTGAACGGCATAACGACGGTTAAGGACAAACGCATCTCTAAGTCTCGTCCGACAATCGGCTTGATCACCTTCCATCATGAACTGTTCAATCAACGTGGTGAAAGCGTCTGTGAGATGCAGCATCCATGCATGATGCTGCGGCGCGATCATAATGCAATTCCGGAAGGTGCGACCCCGGGAGGTGTGGCATGAGTTTCCTTGAAGAAAATCTCGGACAGGATCTTGTCATCGGAAGCTATACTTTCACCACCGAAGAAATCGTCGACTTCGCCAGAAAGTATGATCCACAGCCATTTCACCTGGATAGCGAAGCGGCAAAGAACAGCGTCTTCGGTGGCCTCTGCGCCTCGGGCTGGCACACGACGGCGGTGTTTATGAAACTGAACGTCATGTCCATCGTTGCAGCGACAAAAGAGGTAATGAAGCGCGGCGAAGTTCCACCGACGTTCGGTCCCTCCCCCGGCTTTGAAAACCTGAAATGGATGAGGCCAGTCTTTGCCGGTGATACGATCACCTATAAGCGCATCGTGCACGCGGTACGCCCTCTCACCTCGCGTCCAGGTTGGTCGATGTTGAGCATGAGTACCAGTGCCTTTAATCAGGACGGCCAGCAGGTTCTGGCCTTCGATAACGCGGCGATGGTAAAGCTGCCTTCATAATAAAAAACGCCCGGGTTGATCCGGGCGTTTTTTTATCTGTTCGGGCTCAATCGCCTTCGAACTCGACAAGCGTGCGCACTGGCACGCCAAGAGCTTCAAGCTTTTTACGTCCACCAAGGTCCGGCAGGTCGATGATGAAGCACGCCGCCACAATCTCGGCACCCATCTGAAGAAGCAGCTTCGCCGCAGCTTCCGCTGTGCCGCCGGTTGCTATCAGATCATCCACCAGCACAATGCGCTCGCCCGGAACGATGGCGTCACGATGCATTTCCATTTCATCAATGCCGTATTCAAGACTGTAGGCAATACGCACGGTATCGCGCGGCAGCTTGCCTTTCTTGCGGATCGGTACGAAACCAGCGGAAAGCTGATGCGCAATCGCGCCACCAAGAATGAAGCCGCGCGCTTCAATACCCGCAATCTTGTCTACCTTGTTGCCTGCATAAGGATAGACCAGCTCATCCACAGCGCGGCGGAAAGCCTGCGCATCACCCATGAGCGTTGTCACATCACGGAACTGAACTCCGGGTTTCGGATAATCAGGAATCGTTCTGATCGCGTCCTTCAACGTCGCTTTGAGTCCGGATTCCATTTTCAGTCCTTTCAGAGGATAAGCCCACGCGCTGTCACAAATGCAGTGTCGGCTGACTCAATTATATTGAACTCTCTTCAATCACGATATGCGCACCACGCCAAGCGCGTTTACACTATTTTGAACGGCTTCTGCGGTGTTCAAAGAAAAAGGGCGCCTCACGGCGCCCTCCGAAACACATCGACTTGATCAAACAATTAATGCTTCACATTCGCCCAAACCGAACGCTTTGCAATATAGACAAGGCCCGCGAACAGGATCAGGAAGATGATGACCCGGAAGCCCGTTTTCTTGCGGTCCTCCAAATGCGGTTCAGCAGCCCACATCAGGAATGCCGAAACGTCACGCGCATACTGATCCACCGTCTGCGGCGAACCATCATCATATGTCACCTGATCGTCGCTCAGCGGCTTGGCCATGGCAAGCGACTTGCCCGCGATGAAATACGGGTTGTAGTGCGTACCTTCCGGTACATGCATACCTGCTGGCGGCTGTTCATCATAGCCGGTCAGAAGCGAATGAATGTAGTCCGGACCTGCTTCGGCATATTGTGTGAATATATCGAAGACGAAAGTCGGGAAACCACGCTCAACGGCACGTGCCTTCGCGATTAGCGAAAAGTCTGGCGGAGCCGCACCATTGTTAGCCGCAGCAGCTGCATTGGCATTCGCAAATGGCGACGGGAAATGATCTGTCGGGATTGCCTTACGGGTGAACATTTCACCATCCGCATTGGGGCCATCCTGCACTTCATATTCCGCAGCAAATGCCTTCACCTGCTCCGGCGAATAACCAAGGTCTTCCAACGTGCGGAAGGCCACCAGATTCATCGAATGGCAAGCAGAGCAGACTTCCTTATAGACTTTGAGGCCACGCTGAAGCTGCCCTTTGTCATAGGTTCCGAATGGACCTGAGAAGGTCCATTTTTCCTGCTTTGGATGGTGAATCGGGAAATGCTCAGGCTCTCCCTCGCCACCGCCAGCGGCAAAAGCACCGCCCATCGTCACACCCAGCGCAACCAGCGGAGCAATACCGAAGGCAGCGAAACTCTTGAGGATGTTTTTCATTGTTACGTCCTTCATCTCTCGCTGCTTCAAGCCTTGATATCCACTGGGGTAATCTCAGCTTTGCCTGCACCCTTCTCCAGTACCGCCTCGGTAATCGAGTTCGGCAGACGCTTTGGCGTCTCAATCAGGCCAAGAACCGGCATGATGACAATAAAGAATGCGAAGTAGTAAAGCGTACCCAATTGAGCCATGAAGACATAAGTGCCTTCCGCAGGACGTGAACCAAGCCAGCCAAGGAAGATGGCATTGATGACGAACAGCCAGAAGAACAGCTTGAACCAAGGGCGATAGACAGCCGAACGAACCTTCGACGTATCGAGCCACGGAACCACGAAGAGGATAGCGATCGAACCGAACATGGTCAGAACGCCGCCGAGCTTCGAGTCGATCGGGCCGATGTTGAAAGTGATCGCGCGCAGCATCGCGTAGAATGGCAGGAAGTACCATTCCGGAACGATGTGAGCAGGCGTCTTCAGCGAGTCTGCCGGAATATAGTTATCCGGATGGCCGAGGAAATTCGGCATGTAGAAAACGAAATAAGCGAAGAAGATGAAGAAGACGAGCGCGCCAAAAGCGTCCTTGATGGTCGCATAAGGCGTGAACGGCAGCGTGTCTGTCTTCGACTTGACTTCAATGCCTGTCGGGTTCGTCTGGCCTGTCACATGCAGCGCCCAGACGTGCAGGATAACAACACCTGCAATCATGAACGGCAGCAAATAATGCAGCGAGAAGAAACGGTTCAGCGTCGGATTATCGACGGCAAAGCCACCAAGCAACAGTTGCTGAATCGGTTCACCTATCACCGGAAACGCGGTGAAGAAGCCCGTGATAACCGTCGCACCCCAGAAGGACATCTGTCCCCATGGCAGCACATATCCCATGAAGGCGGTTGCCATCATAAGCAGGAAGATGACCACACCGAGAATCCACAGAAGCTCACGCGGCGCCTTGTAGGAGCCATAATACAGACCGCGAGCGATATGCAGATAAACCGCAATGAAGAAGAACGACGCGCCGTTGGCGTGCATGTAGCGCAGCAGCCAGCCGGAATTGACGTCGCGCATAATCTTTTCGACGGAATTAAACGCAATGCCCGTATCAGCTGCATAGTGCATTGCCAGCACAATGCCGGTGATGAGCTGCGCAATGAGCATAAAGCTCAGAATGCCGCCAAACGTATACATATAGTTCAGGTTACGCGGCGTCGGATAGGCAACAAAGGAATCATAGACCAGGCGCGGTAAAGGCAGCCGTTCGTCGACCCATTTTTCGATGCCGGTCGAGGGCGTATATGTGGAGTGTCCACCACTCATGTTTTCTCTCCCCAAGATCTGTTTTAGCCGATCCTGATGACCGTATCGGAAGCGAATGCGTATGCCGGAATGTGCATGTTTTCCGGTGCTGGACCACTGCGGATACGACCTGCGGTATCATAGGTCGAACCGTGGCATGGGCAGAACCAGCCCCCGAAAGAACCCGACTCCCCGAGCGGCACGCAACCAAGGTGGGTACAGACGCCGATCATGATGATCCAGTTTTCTTTACCTTCACCGGCAGAACGCGCAACGTCGGTCGCCTGTGCGTCCGAAGCAAGATTGGCGTTACGGGCATTCGGATCTTTAAGATCACCAAGCGCTGTTGTCTTGGCGTCTTCTATTTCCTTTGCCGTACGGTTACGGATGAAAACCGGCTTTCCGCGCCATTTGACGGTGAGTGACGCGCCTTCTGCGAGAGAAGACACATCAACCTCAATGGACGCTGCAGCAAGCGTCGAAGCGTCGGGGCGCATCTGGTCGATAAACGGCCATGCCAGTCCGCCGACACCGACGACACCGGCCATTCCCGTCGCAATATACAAAAAATCACGCCGTGTCGGCTCAGCCGTGTCGTGTGCGCTCACGTGCCAGTTCCTTTTTAACCTGGATATCCAATTGAAAACTCCCCTCGTCCCTTTTGCACTTGCGCAAAAGCAGTCCCGCAAGTGCTTGCAGAACGATATTCCCTCCATCTCAACATTGAGGTTTAGGCAGGTTGAAAAGCCTTGTCCAGACGCCAACCCCATAGGACGGCACCATGTCGCAGGCTGCATTATTGGGATGATTTAAAAGCGACAGAACAAACCAAGTCGCTCAAATCTTACCTTAAGCGACTTACAAAACATCGTACGAAATTGTTTTGAATTAACTGCTAATGCCTAGGAAGCCGCCTGATTGACGCGCCCATAGGCCGGCATAGATGCCGCCAAGCGCAACGAGTTCCTCATGGGTGCCATCTTCAAGGATCCGGCCCTTGTCCATCACGACCAGGCGATCAAGTGCCGCAATGGTTGAAAGCCGATGTGCAATCGCAATAACCGTCTTGCCCTCCATCAGCGTGTTAAGGCTGTCCTGAATGGCTGCCTCCACTTCCGAGTCGAGCGCCGACGTTGCTTCGTCCAGAATGAGGATCGGCGCATCCTTCAACATCACCCGCGCAATCGCGATACGTTGACGCTGACCGCCGGAAAGCTTCACACCACGCTCACCGACATGCGCATCAAGCCCACGACGACCTTTCGCGTCGGTCAACAGCGGAATGAACTGATCAGCCTGCGCAAGACGGATTGCCCGCTCGACCATTTCATCGGTGGCGTCTGGACGGCCATACATGATGTTCTCACGCACCGAGCGATGCAGCAAAGACGTATCCTGTGTGACCATGCCGATGCTTGCGCGTAGCGAATCCTGCGTGACCCTGGCAATGTCCTGCCCGTCGATCAGGATGCGACCCTTCTCGAGATCGTAGAAGCGCAACAACAGATTGACCAGCGTGGACTTACCCGCACCCGAACGCCCGACAAGACCGACCTTCTGCCCGGCCTGAATATCGAGCGACAGACCTTCGATCACGCCCTTGCCCTTGCCGTAATGGAACCCGATCTTGTCGAAATCCAGCGCACCCTTGCTGACATGCAGCGCAGGGGCATTCGGCGCGTCCACCACTTCATGTGCACGTGCAATCGTCGTGATACCGTCTTCTACTGTTCCAATATTCTCGAACAGCGCAGACATTTCCCACATGATCCACTGCGACATGCCGTTAAGGCGCAGAACAAGGCCAATACCAACAGCAACCGCACCAACCGAAATGGCTTCACTCATCCAGAGCTTGATGCCAATCGCACCCACAGCAAATAGCAGAATGCAGTTCGCCATATAGAGCGTGAAATGGAACATCGTAACGAGTCGCATCTGCCGATGCACCGTACCCAGGAAACCATCGAGGCTTTCCTTCACGTAAGACTCTTCGCGGCTTGAATGCGAAAACAGCTTGACCGTCGCAATATTGGTATAGCTGTCGACAATACGTCCGGTCATCGATGAACGAGCATCGGCCTGCTGTTCAGAAATCACTCTGAGACGCGGAATGAAGAAGCGCAACAGGACAATGTAAACGATCAGCCAGACAGCAAACGGGATCATCAGAACAATATCCGCCGAGGCCGCGATAAACAGCGTACCCGCGAAATAGACGATGACGTAGTTCAGCACGTCGAGCAGCTTCATCACCGTTTCGCGCACGGCGAGAGCGGTCTGCATCAACTTGGTCGAAATACGCCCGGCAAACTCGTCCTGAAAGAACGACATGGACTGACGGATCAGATATCGATGCATCAGCCAGCGCACGCGCATCGGATAGTTGCCGAGCAACGTCTGATGAATGAGCAGCGAATGGATCAGCACCACACCGGGCAAGCCAACCAGCACAACGCCTGCAATCATCGCAAGCCGCCAGCCCTCGTTGCTCAGGAATGTCTCACGCGACTGATGCGAAAGCCAGTCGACAATATTGCCCATGAAGGCAAAGAGCGACACTTCAATGATCGCGATCAGCGTTGTGAAAATTGCCATGCCGATAATCCATGGCCATGCGCCACGGGTATAATAAAGGCAGAAGGCCACGAGCCCGCGCGGAGGCTCGCGCGGAGGCTCTTCGGGATAGGCTTCGAGTCGTTTTTCAAACCATCTGAACATGGCGATC
Source organism: Brucella grignonensis (assembly GCF_002252505.1). Classification (GTDB taxonomy): domain Bacteria; phylum Pseudomonadota; class Alphaproteobacteria; order Rhizobiales; family Rhizobiaceae; genus Brucella; species Brucella grignonensis. Next base: position 293,481 of record NZ_NNRL01000157.1, read on the forward strand.
CTTTTATGTGCCTCCGAAAAAATTGCCAAGACAGAATAGGAACAAAAAGGGAATATTTTCGTGATAGGAGAACTTTCATCCTCGTACCAGGCATCATCCGTTAATTGATGTGTTGACGCGAGAGACGCAACCAATCTGAACACTTGCAGCCATCGGATTTGTGCGTTACCCGCGTCATATGGAACTGCGTGTCGCTCTTTACCAGCCTGACATTCCCGGCAACACGGGAACCATCCTACGCATGGCCGCATGCCTTGGCTTCGCGGTGGATTTGATCGAGCCTGCAGGCTTCGACGTCTCCGACAGATCGTTGAAGCGCGCGGGCATGGATTATCTGGAACAGGCCGCCCTCACCCGCCATGCCGACTGGCAGCATTTCAATGACTGGCGCGAGCAAGCGGGCAAACGCCTTGTGTTGCTTTCAACCAAAGCCGCGGTTCCCTATACGGATTATCAGTTTCAGAAAAATGACATCCTGCTCTTTGGTCGTGAATCCGCTGGAGTGCCAGACAGCATTCAGGATCTCGCGGATAAGCGGCTGATTATTCCCATGGTGCCGCGCGCAAGATCCCTCAATCTTGCAGTTTCCGTAGCGCTGACCGCAGGCGAAGCTATGCGCCAGCAAAAACTGGAAAGCGATTCCCTTTCAACCCTCTAGAGGGACAAGTGGAATCCGTTCCTGAAGCAGGTTTAATATGCTTTGCACAATGCCGGTTGTGCGAGCGCTCCCCCCTTACTCTCCGGTCTGAAAGGTTATCTTTCGATGAAGCCATCGCTCCGCAATCTCACTTTTGCTGTATCCGCTCTCTCGCTGCTCGCGGCAGCTCCTGCATTTGCACAAACTGCTGAAACCATTTCGCCAAAGGTCATGGTCATCACCATGTTCGGTGAAGAAGCAAAGCCTTGGCTGGAAGGCGAAAAGTTCACGCAGAAGCTGAAGCTGCCGGGCTTGAGCCCTGAATATCCTGAGATCGATTGTACGGCTGAAGGCCTCTGCCACATGACCACGGCCATGGGTTTTGCCAATGCAGCCAGTGCGGTCTCGGCTATGGCGCTGAGCGACAAACTTGATCTGAGCCACACCTATTTCCTCATCGCCGGTATCGCAGGCGTTGATCCGAAGCATGGCACGCTTGGTTCGGCGCATTGGGCAAAATACGCAGTCGATGCCAACCTCAACCATCGCATCGATATTCGCGAAGCACCTGAAGGCTGGCCAACAGACTTCTTTGGCCTTGGCGCAGAAAAGCCGGGTGAAAAGCCAAAATGGGCAGCGGGCACAGAGGTCTTTGAGCTCAACGGCAAACTCGCCGATTACGCGCTTAAAACAACCAAGAACGTTGAACTTCTCGACGGTGACGATGCCAAGGAATATCGCAAACACTACACAGAGGAAGCTGCGACCAGCGCTCCAATGGTTACCATCTGCGACACAGCATCGGGCGATACTTACTGGCATGGCACCAAGCTCGGTGAAGCCATGGAACAGTGGGCAAAACTCCTGACCGACGGCAAGGCTGACTACTGCACATCGCAGATGGAAGACAATGCCACGCTTACTTCGCTGAAGCGTGCAGCAGACGCAGGCAAACTCGATTACAACCGTATCGCTCTGCTGCGCACCGCCTCCAACTTCGACCGTCAGGGCAAAGACCAGACGGCGGCAGAATCGCTCGCTGCAAAGTCTGGCGGCTTCCCGCTGGCCACAACCAATGCCTATCGCGTCGGCAAGGTCTACGCCGACAGCATCATCAAGGATTGGAAGTCGTGGGAGCAAGCCCCTCAAACGGAAGCGAAATAGCGCATTCCGAAAAATGGAACCCGGTTTTCGGGAAAATGCGCGTAAGAGTTAGTAGCGTCTCGTAATGCTATAACGACTCAGAAATGAAACCGCCCTTCAGCAAAACTGGAGGGAGGTTTTGCAAATGCCCGATTTGAATCTGGTTTCAACAACTTAGTAGCACAAACTGAATCAGTTCCCGAAACAGACCAAACGGCGCTCTAATCCGATGTCGGCAATCGGCGCATCGTAAATTCGATCACGTCATCGGGTCGTTCGCACCAGCTTTCGATTTCTGTCCAGTATGCAGCCTTGGGAAAAGCCTCAAACCATTCCCGCGCCTTATCGCGTGCTGCCTGCCGCGGAAGAGCAAATGTCTCGCGGATGAAGCCATCGCGCGGAAGACGACTTTTATTCGCGCGGCCTTTTTCAAGCTGCTTGCGCAAACCTTCAAGCGGCGGGCGGGGCGAAGATGCGGCCATGCAATGCCTCCCGAAACAAGGGAAAAACTCGAAAATTCCAATCCCTTGGAAGCTTAAGATAGGGAAGCAACGACTTGATGACGAGTCTTTTCTTGGGGAGAGGATTTCACGCTCGCAAGCCACGCACTCTTCGTGCTTTGCCAGACTGCAGGACTTTGCTAAGTCAGGAAGACAGACGTTTGAATTTTTGTGGCCTTTCGGGCCGCTCGGTACATTGCGTGAGAGGATATCCAAATGCAGCGCGACGAAATTCCGGCAATCATCCCGCAAGATATCGAAGAGAAAAAGCAAGCCGCCCAGAGCTGGTTTGAGGAACTGCGTGACCGTATCTGCACGAGCTTCGAACAGCTCGAAGACGATTTACAGGGACAGCTTTCCGATCAGGAGCCGGGCCGCTTTGTTCGCACGCCCTGGCAGAAGGATGAAGGCAAGGGCGGCGGTGGCGTCATGTCCATCATGCATGGCCGTGTCTTTGAAAAAGTCGGCGTGCATGTCTCGACCGTCTATGGCGAATTTTCTCCTGAGTTCCGCAAGCAGATACCGGGCGCCGAAGAGGACCCACGCTATTGGGCAAGCGGCATTTCGCTGATCGCGCATCCGCAAAACCCGAATGTACCGGCCGTCCATATGAACACACGCATGGTGGTGACAACGCGTCAATGGTTCGGTGGTGGCGCTGATCTCACGCCCGTTCTCGACAACCGCCGCACACAAGAAGACCCGGACACCCTCGCTTTTCACAAGGCGTTCCGCTTCATCTGCGAAAAGCACAAGGACATCGTCGACTATGAACGCCTGAAAGAATGGTGCGACGAATATTTCTATCTCTCGCACCGTAATGAAGCACGCGGCATTGGCGGCATCTTTTATGACTGGCTGCACTCAACCGAGGAACAGGGCGGCTGGGACAAGGACTTCGCTTTCACCCGCGATGTTGGCCGTGGTTTCTCGGTGGTCTATCCGCATCTCGTGCGCCAGAACTTCAACAAGGAATGGACACCGGAAGAGCGCGAAGAACAGCTGATCCGTCGCGGACGCTATGTCGAGTTCAACCTGCTTTATGATCGTGGCACGATCTTTGGCCTCAAGACCGGCGGCAATGTGAATTCTATTCTCTCATCCATGCCACCCGTGGTGAAATGGCCGTAACAGGTACAGTGAACTAAATAAAAGGGCGGGAATTTCCCGCCCTTTCTTTATGCATCAAATGCTGCGTGATAGGTCACTTTGCCTTTCGGCATTTCACCGTCAATCAGAAGGCATTGGAAATACTCAGGCGGAACACCGTCAAGCGTTAGCCGTTCATCGGCTTTAAAACCAAACCGTTGATAATAGCCCGGGGCACCGAGCAGCACGCAGCCTCTGGCTCCCGCCTCTTTCAGTCGCAAAAGACCTTCGCAGATGAGCGTGCTACCAATTCCCTCACCCTGCCGGCCCGGCCGCACTGAGACGGGTCCGAGCCCATACCAGTTGCAATCAGTACCATCGATGAGCACGGGCGAAAAAGCCACGTGGCCAAGAAGAGACACATCGTCCTCAGCAACCAGTGACAAAGTCAGTGCCGATGCCGAACGAAGTGCATCGATGATAGCAGCCTCTTTCTGATTACTATAAGGTACCCCGCGGAATGCCTCATCAGTCAGGCGACGAATTGCAGCGATGTCCCCTGGTTGTTCCTTGCGGATATGCATCATGTCCTCCTCATCGATTATTGGCTTGTGCGCGGACGTTGATGCGTCCTTTGAGCGAAATACGATACGCGCCGCCTGCGCGGGATTCGATCAGCCGCTTCCGGCGCAACTGCTGAAAGACAGCCATTGTGCAATCGGAAAGCAGATAGCCTTCCCGCGTATAACATTCGATTTCGAAGATACGTCCGTCTTCGCGCAGATGGCGGATATAGCCGCCCTGCGCCAGCACGTGCAGTACGCGCTGTTCAATGCGTGAGATATTCATTGTCGTTAATGCCTGGATGGAAACCATGACAAGCACCAGCTCTCGCGGACAAACAAAAGTTCACCCACGGCCAATGCCGTTCCCGTCCCTGAACATCTGCGTGGATTAGAGCGCATCCCGAAAAGTGTGAAACGGTTTTCGGACAAAGATACGCGTTAAAACAAATGATTAGAGCGCCGATCTGATCCAATCAGATCGAAACGCGCTCTAAAATCCGCAGTTATTGTTCGGAACGATCAGAGGCTTCCGACAATCTCCAGCATCAACAATTCCCGTTAACACAGACCCAGACTAATGGTGGGTCACAAAAGACAGGAGGGCTCAAAAGCCCTCCAGAAGATTATTTAAGAGTGCTGTAGCTTGAAGTCAAATCGTTCAGGCTTTTGGCTGATTGCGGAGCTTTTCAGCTTGCGCATAGAACTTCTTTTCCCACTCATTGTGGTTGTCCAGCCCTTCCTTGATGAAGGGCGTGAAGATCGCAAGATTCATCAAAGCCCAGTTCACGAAACGGGCTGGAAACTTCAGCGGCTTCACGAAATCCACGAATAGCACCACGCGCGTATGCTCGGTGTGGTTCCAGGCTTCATGCTCATAGGCATCGTCGAAAATAAGAACCTTTCCTTCCTGCCAATGGCAGACCTGCTTGTCGACCCGGATTGCAAGTTTGTCGGCAGGCTCCGGCACGATCATGCCCATATGCAGACGCAGAACGCCATTGTAAGGACCGCGATGCGGCGGCAGATGCTTGCCCGGCTCGAAGATCGAGAACATGGCAGTGGTCAGACCCGGAATTTTCTGCACAGCATTCCATGTATTGGGACACGCGCGAACATTCTGTTCGGACTTCACGCCGAAGCCGAGCAGGAAGAACGTCTTCCAGTGATTGTCGGTTGAAATCGTTTTCACGTCTGATGAAATATCCTGGAAGGACGGCAGTTCGCTCTGTCGGAGCAAAACCGTTTCAAGCTCGGCGCGAATGGCTGGATAGGCCTTCTCAACCTCTGCCACCCAAGGAAAGGTGGCATTGTCATAAACAGGCGGATTGCCAAGCTTCGCATATTTGAGATTAAGCCGCTCCGCCCAGGCAACGATCCCCATGAAGAAACGAGTTACCGCACCCGGACGCTCCATAGGCGCGATACCGTCAGTACCAAAATTCTGCTTGGGGTCAGAGCTGGCATTCTGCGAAGTCGATGTATCGGAAGAGGACATTCTTTGCTCTTTCAAATCAGGCGCTTGAGACGCGCCGATTTGATTGAATCAGATCGGCGCGTCTCAACCCCTTTTATTGAAGCATAATCTTATCGATCCCCGTTTCACTCCGGTCGGATTATGCTCTAAAATGGAACTTACGATATAAACTCAGAAAATCGCGGCATGATTTTGTACAATCAACCGTCAATCGTTCATTTTATTGCGATCAAGTTTGTCCAGAAGCGCTTCGTGGTCAAGACTAAAACCTGAGTCAATCCAGAGAGTTTCCAACTCGCGCAGCTTTTCCCCCAAAACAGGGCCTTTCTCGACGCCAAGGCGAAGAAGGTCGCCACCCGTAACCGGGAACACCGGCGCTTCATAGCTTTGAACAGCCTCAAGCAGACGCGCGTAACCACCTGCACGGATCATGGCCTCATCACTGCCGATCGCGTCATTGCGTGCTTGGGCATAGCTAAGCTGAATGCGATCCAGGACTGCCTGCTTACTGCCACGATAGACGAGCTTTTTCAACGCCTGTTCAGACATTTCCGACTTGATGGCATCAGCCCGCGCCCATGCTTCAAGCCGTGCCCGTTCTGCGTTCGACATTTTAAGCCGCTTGCCCATAGCATCGACGCGAGCCGTATCCGGCGGAATCATGCTTTCAAGCCGCAACAAGGCATCCACAGGCCAGCCAAGATCAGCTTCCGTGCGAACAAGGCCGTGAATGGCGTCGATACCCCATTTTTCACTTTCAGGCAGAATGGCCGTGAGGACACCTGCCTGCCGCATCCACAAAAGCGCACGCGAAGGATCAGGGGCAGCAAGAAGCTTCTTAAGCTCCGACCAGACACGCTCGGCGGAAAGCTGATCGAGACCATCCTTGAGACGCGCACTGGCACGCAGACCATCAGTTTCCGGACGACCGGAACCATACCAGGCAAAGAAGCGGAAGAAACGCAGGATACGTAAATAGTCTTCCCGAATGCGCGCTTCGGCATCACCAATGAAACGCAGTGTCTGCGTTTCAATATCGGTCAGTCCGCCGACATAATCGATCACCTCGCCATTGGCTGTCGCGTAAAGTGCATTGATCGTGAAATCGCGTCGCTCGGCATCGGCTTTCCAGTCCGTACCGAAAGCCACTTTGGCATGACGTCCGTTGGTCTCAATATCCTTGCGCAATGTCGTCACTTCAAAGGGGTGCCCGTGAACGACAACCGTTACCGTGCCGTGCTCGATACCGGTCGGTACGGGCTTGAAGCCCGCTTCCTGCGCAAGCCGCACGGTATCCTGCGGCAGATGCGTGGTAGCCAAATCGATATCACTGACTTTTGTGCCCAGCAGTGTGTTGCGCACAGCACCGCCAACGACACGTGCCTCGCCGCCATCACGATTCAGTGCTGCAAAAAGCGCCTGAAGTGGCTTGGCTTTCAGCCACCCAGCCCTGTCAGAAATATTGCTGGAAATAATAAGTGTTTCGCTCAAGCGTAGAGCCTTTCATAAAGTCCGCGAATGATCCCTGCGGTCACGCCCCAGATGAATCGTTCGTGATATGGCATTGCGTAATAAAAACGTTCCTGACCGTTGAACAGCCGGCTTTCGCGCCGATGGTTGGCCGGGTTCATAAGGAATGAAAGCGGCACTTCAAATATATCCGCCACCTCGTCCGGATTGGGATACACGTCAAAAGGCGTGTTAACGACCGCCAGAACAGGGGTGATCGAAAACCCGCTGCCCGTCAGATAGCGCGGCATATGCCCGATGATTTCAGCCCGTTCGGAGATAAGCCCGATTTCCTCGTTGGCTTCGCGCAGCGCTGCATTTTCAGCCGTACCGTCTTCCGGGTCGATCGCGCCGCCCGGAAAAGCAATCTGGCCAGAATGTTTGCGCAGTTTTTCTGTGCGCCGTGTCAGCAGCAATGTCGCCTCTGGCCCACGATCCACCACTGGTACGAGCACGGCGGCATCGCGCATTTTCGATGTGACCATGGCCTGTGTGAATTCCGGATTGAGCAAATGGTCTCCGGTTAGATCGGCATGATCCGGCTGCCAGTGACGTACACGCTCGACAAAATCACCTGCAGAAAAAGCCGGAAAGAGATGCGGAGTACGGCTATTCATTGGAGAGCGGCCTCCAGCGCATCGACCGGCATAATGGGAAAAATCACTCCATTCGAACGTACCACAAACATCGTTTCACCATCCATGTCGATCTCTTCGCCGAGTGCTACGAGATCATACATCACGGCCCGCGTCAGCAATGCTTCCAGTCGACCGCGAACGAGCACATAAGGCTTAAGACCGTTGCTATTCTTTTCAATAATAAAGCGCAGCGGATGCTCATCACCCGCTTCGATCACATCTCCGACATTGGTCCGAAAAGTCAGCGTCTGTGTGTTGCCTTCTCCCGAAACCTGCATTTCAACGGCAATGAAATGCGCATCTTCCACACGGATCCCAACTTTCTCCACCGGCGTTACAAGATAGGTTTTCCCATCTTCATCCTTGCGCAGCACAGTCGAGAACAGTCGCACTAGCTGAGGGCGCCCGATGGGCGTTCCCATATAGAACCATGTTCCATCAGCCCGGATTTCCATATCCAGATCGCCGCAAAACTCCGGATTCCAGCGTTCCACAGGTGGAATTTCACGTTCTTTCGTCGCCGGTCCACTATGAGAATCTGCATGGGCGCGTGCAATCAGAGCTTCCAGTCCGCTGGCGCTCGCCCCCGCCTTCATTGAACTTTGCGGCTCATGTTTGCCGTTAGGGGTGCTTTTTGTCATCCGACTCGGTTATTCCTGTTCGAATGTGATTAAAATGCATAGAGTCATGAAATAGTCACCGTTTCACGGCTTGTCAGCATTATAGTGCGATTTAAGTTTCACAGGCAGTCGCCTTCAATCTGGTTCTCCGCCAAATCATACGCGGAAATATTGTGAGGTCCCTATGAGCGTTGTTGTTACGCCCGAAGCCACTAACCCCGATGAAATCGTCGCCGAGGCCGAACGCGCCCTCGCTGACATCGCACGCATCAAAGAAAATGTCGCCACCGTTATTTTCGGACAGGAGAGCGTCATCGAACGCGCGCTCGTGGCAATTCTGGCTGGCGGTCATGCGCTGCTCGTCGGCGTACCTGGTCTTGCCAAGACTAAGCTCGTTGAAACACTGGGAACCGTTCTAGGCTTGTCGGGCCAACGCATCCAGTTCACGCCCGACCTGATGCCATCCGACATTATCGGGTCGGAAGTGATGGAACAGGACACTGACGGTCGCCGTTCCTTCCGTTATCTCAAAGGACCGATATTCACCCAGCTTCTGATGGCCGACGAAATCAACCGTGCCTCGCCACGTACCCAGTCCGCCCTGTTGCAGGCCATGCAGGAATATCACGTGACCGTTGCCGGTCAGCGTTATGACCTGCCAGCCCCATTCCACGTGCTTGCCACGCAAAATCCGCTTGAACAGGAAGGCACCTATCCTCTGCCTGAAGCGCAGCTTGATCGTTTCCTGATGCAGATCGATATTCTCTATCCTGAACTGGACGCTGAGCGTCGTATCCTGCTTGAAACCACAGGCGTAACCGAAGCCAAGGCTCATGCAATTCTCGATGCGGATCGTCTACGCCAGATGCAGGCGCTGGTGCGTCGCATGCCGGTTTCAGAAAGCGTGGTCGATTCAATCCTGAAATTGGTGCGCTCGGCGCGACCAGATGCGGACAATGATCACGCTCAAAAGCACATCGCATGGGGTCCAGGTCCTCGTGCAAGTCAGGCCCTGATGCTCTGTGCGCGTGCACGCGCACTTTATGAGGGGCGTCTCGCCCCATCCGTTGACGATGTAAAAGCTTTGGCCGAACCGGTTCTGCAGCATCGTATGGCGCTCAATTTCGCCGCGCGTGCCGATGGTATGCACGTTCGGGATGTGATTGCCAATCTGGTGAAGGCTGCGGCCTGATGGTGATCGGCGCGGAAGTTTCATCGTCAGATCGCAAGGATACACTGGCCCGTGCCCGTGCGCGGGCATCCAGTATTCCTGATCTGCTGGTCGAAGCGCAGCGCGTCGTCAACACCGTGATGAATGGCTGGCATGGCCGCCGCAAACGCGGCCCCGGCGAAAATTTCTGGCAGTTCCGGCCCTATGTACAGGGCGAATCTCTCGTCCACATCGACTGGCGCCGCTCAGCGCGCGACGATCATACCTATGTCCGCGACCGCGAATGGGAGTCGGCACACACAGTCTGGCTATGGTGCGATTTCTCGCCCTCCATGCTTTATCGTTCACAACTCTCGCCTGTTTCGAAAGAAGCGCGTTCGTTAGTGCTCACGCTGGCACTGGCAGAACTGCTCTCCCGCTCAGGTGAACGCATCGCGGTCCCATCCCTGTTGCAGCCCTTTTCGGCCCGCAATGGTGCAGAACGTCTGGCGGGCGCCTTAATGCATGACACTTCTGCCCGCCCTTTGCCCGATATCGATCAGATACGCCGTTTCTCTGAAGTGGTGCTCGTTTCCGATTTCCTGCATCCGCTCGATGAGTTGACGGAATTGCTCGATAGTCTGGCGCGTCGTGGTGTGCGCGCACATCTGGTGGAAGTGGCAGACCCTGTAGAGGAAACATTCCCCTATTCCGGCCGCACCGAATTTCGTGATCCTGAAACGGGAGCCACACTTGTCGCAGGCCGCGCCGAAACCTATGCCGAGGACTACCGTCGCCTTTATTTAGCTCGTCGGGATACACTGGCCGATTTTTGCAAGCGCCTTGGTTGGAGCTTTATCGTGCATCGTACGGACACACCCGCCACGCAGGCATTGTCGCGACTGCATGATGCTCTCAGCGCATCCTCCTTTGGAGGCGCGCGCTCATGAATTTTCTTCCGCTCGCATTCGGATCGCCATTGATTCTGGCTGGCCTCATCGCGCTGCCGGTTATCTGGTGGTTGCTGCGCATGACGCCACCACGCCCACAGGAAGAGACATTCGCACCTTTGCTGCTTCTGGCGCAGGTCTTCAAGCGCGAGGAGGTACCATCCAAAAGCCCATGGTGGATGACACTTCTGCGTCTCCTTATCGCCGCATTGGTTATTCTCGCCCTTGCTTCACCGGTGTGGAACCCACGCCCTATCGCACTTTCTGGCAATGAGCCGCTGGCGATCGTCATTGATAACGGTTGGGCGTCAGCGGAAGAATGGACACAGCGCGTCATCGCTGCGGAAAAACTGATTGCCGATGCAGAAGGCACCAATACGCAAATTTACGTGCTTGGCACTGCAGAGCCTGCCAATGCTGAGATCGGCCCTTATGACAGCAATCGCGCAACCGAGCGCCTGCAAGCCTTGCAGCCACGCCCGATTCCCGTTGATCGTAAAGCCACACTGGACCGCCTCGCATCGACTGTACCACAGGGCGAAAAAATCCGTCTGGCTTTCATGAATGATGGCTTGGCACAGGCCTCTGACAAAGACGCCTTCATAAAGCTCGATCAGAATGATCGTCTTACTTCTGTGCTTTGGTATGTCACCGATCTGGACCGTGTTCTTGCTCTGACGGGTATCGAGAACAAGGCCGACAGTCTTGAAGTCATCGCCATACGCCCCGATGGCATAGCCATGCCGCGCAGGCTGACGGCTTCAGCTTATGACGACAAAGGCCGACGCATTGCAGAAGCACCGCTGACCTTTGCGGTTGGAAGCAATGAGGGGACGGCCCGCTTCAGCCTGCCAGTCGAGTTGCGCAACGATTTCCGCCTGATCCGTTTGGATAGCATTCAGCAGGCTGGTGCCACGCGTTTGATCGATGCCGGTTCCGAGCGCCGCACCATTGGGCTTCTGGCCAGTGGCGATGGAGACCTCGCACAGCCGCTTCTGTCCCCGCTTCATTATATTTCGCGTGCGCTTTCCCCCTTTGCCAATCTGATCGAACCGCGTTCCGCAGATTTGATGAAGACCGTACCGGAATTGCTGGATGCCAGGCCGTCGATCCTCATCATGGCGGACATCGGCACTTTGCCCAAGCCTGTTGAAGAACAGCTTTCCAAATGGGTTGAAGATGGCGGGACGCTGGTCCGGTTTGCAGGCCCACGCCTTGCCGGTGCCAGCGAAAATGATCCGCTTCTGCCCGTCCGTCTTCGTAAGGGAGAACGCGCGCTTGGCGGCACCCTGTCATGGTCAGAGCCGCAGAAACTGCGTTCATTTTCCGACAAGGGCCCCTTTGCAGGCCTTCCTGTTCCTGATGACGTGACGATCAGCCGGCAAGTTCTCGCCGAACCGTCCTTTGATCTCAATGACAAGGCCTATGCAACGCTGGCTGACGGAACGCCGCTTGTTACCGGCGAAAGCCGCGGTCGCGGCAATGTCGTGCTCTTCCACATTTCCCCTGATGCAACATGGTCAAGCTTGCCGATTTCCGGGTCGTTTGTTGACATGCTGCGCCGTATCGTAACGCTGTCGCAACGCATGGGCTCGCAGGACAATCAGCAATCCATTTCGCTGCCGCCATATCAGCTCCTTTCGGCATCTGGTGAACTGGCGCCTCCATCATCGGAAGCAAAACCCTTGATCGTGGAAAAAGACAAGCTGCCTGACGTCAGCATCAACACGCCGCCCGGTTTTTACGGCAATGAAGACGGCCTGAAAGCGTTGAATATCTTCGGGGGTAACGACGTCAAGCTTCAGCCAATCAGCCAGCCCGCACTTTCAGTCGGCATAGCCCCGACAACTTACAGTGCTGATCAATCCATTTCGCTGCGCGGCGCATTTTTTGCGGCAGCCGCCATGCTGCTGGCGCTCGACACATTGCTGATGCTCTGGCTACGCGGCGCATTCCGCCGCCGCATGAAAATTCGTTCGAAAGTCGCCGGTATCGCCATTTTGCTTGCCGCGACATCTGCCATCAGCCTTTTGCCTGCAGCAATCCCTTCAGCGCACGCGCAAGAACAGCAAACGCACGACGACAGTAAGCCGGGCGATGAGGCAATTATCAATTCCGTTTCAAAGACTCATCTTGCCTATATCATCACCGGCAATGCCGCGACCGATGATATCAGCAAGGCTGGCCTGCGTGGTTTGAGCTTTGCCCTCTTGGACAAGACAGCGCTGGAACCCGGTGATCCAATCGGTGTCGATCCTGCAAAGGACGAACTCGCATTCTATCCCCTGATCTATTGGCCGATTGATCCCGATGCCCAAATGCCAAATCCCGAGGCCATCGCCAAGGTTGATGCCTATATGCAGCAGGGCGGTACGGTTTTGTTCGATACACGCGATCAATTGCAGGCGGGCGCAAGTCTTGATCCGGCTGCTTCACCAGCCAACCAGCGCCTCCGCGCCATTCTCAATGGCATGAATGTGCCGCCGCTTGAACCTGTGCCAGACGATCATGTGCTGACCAAATCCTTCTTTATCATGCCGGATTTTCCCGGTCGTTATGAGGGTAGCCCGCTTTGGGTAGAAGCCACCGCGCCCACCAATGCAGCACAAGACCGGCCTGTGCGCACCGGCGACGGTGTTTCACCGATCATGATCACTGCAAATGATTTTGCAGGTGCATGGGCTGTGGACGAGCAAGGCAACCCGTTATTGCCAACCGTGCCGAATGATCCAATGCAGCGGATTTATGCGATCCGCGGCGGCGTGAATATTGTCATGTATATGCTCACCGGCAATTACAAATCTGATCAGGTCCATGTTCCGGCCCTGCTTGAGCGGCTGGGTAACTAACATGAATATAGAATTCGAACCGTTCCTCTCTCTGCCATGGCTCATTGGCATTCTGGTCCCACTGGCACTGCTCGTATTGGCAACAATCGTGCTGCGCATGCGCGGCGGGCTGATCCGTTTACTTGCAACCGCAGCCCTTGCCCTGGCGCTGCTCAATCCGGTCATCATCAGTGAAGAACGTGAGCCTCTGAAAAGCGTCGTCGCTCTTGTTGTTGATCGCAGCCAGAGTCAGGAACTGGGCAACCGTCGGACTGATACGGATGCAGCCCTTAAGGTTGTGCAGGACCAGCTGGCAACTATGCCGCAGTTTGAAACGCGCGTGGTTGAAGCCGCTCAACCGAGTGAGAATGAAGACGGTTATGCGACCCGTCTGTTCGGCCCGCTCGCCCGTACGTTGCTGGATGTACCACCGTCACGCGTGGCTGGTGCAATCGTGATCACAGATGGTCAGGTGCACGACATTCCGGCCAACAAAAATGCCCTTGGCTTCGATGCACCCGTTCACGCATTGATTACGGGTAAACCGGACGAATTCGACCGCCGCATTCGCTTCAACAAAGCTCCGCGCTACGGCATCAGCGGCAAGCCAATGGAAATGTCTTTCACGGTCATCGATGAAGGCAAGAGCCTTGGAAGCTCAGCACCTGTAGAAATCCGCGTCAACGGAGAAGCCGTAAGCGAAGTGCAGGCACAAGTCGGTCAGGAGACCCCCGTCACCATCGAACTGCCGCGTGCAGGCGTCAATATCGTCGAAATCATCACCCCAACCCTTCCGGGCGAAATAACGGATGCCAACAATCGCGCGGTCGCTACAGTCGATGGCATTCGCGAAAACCTGCGTGTGTTGCTCGTATCCGGTGAACCGCATAATGGCGAGCGGACCTGGCGTAATCTTTTGAAGTCTGACGCAGCCGTAGACCTTGTCCACTTCACCATTCTGCGCCCACCGGAAAAGCAGGATGGGACTCCGATCAACGAGCTTTCTCTGATCGCCTTCCCAACGCGCGAGCTTTTCGTCGACAAAGTCAATGAGTTCGATCTCATCATTCTTGATCGCTATCAGCATCGCGATGTGCTGCCGCTGCTTTATTATGATTACATCGCTCAATATGTGGAAGATGGTGGTGCTTTGCTGGTTGCCGCCGGTCCCGAATATGCGGGCGACATGTCGATTGCGCGCACACCGCTTTATAGCGCCCTGCCCGCCATGCCCACGGGTACGCTCACGGAGAAAGCCTTCTATCCGCGCCTGACTGAGCTTGGCAAACGCCACCCCGTCACGCGCGGCCTTGATGGTAGCGAGCAGGAGCCGCCACATTGGAGCCGCTGGTTCCGCACCATCGATATTGGCCAGCCACGCGGTGAAACCGTCATGAGTGGCGCCGATGGCAAACCGCTTCTGGTGCTGGATCGGGTCGGCAAGGGGCGTGTTGGGATGTTCCTATCGGATCAGGGTTGGCTCTGGGCACGCGGGTTTGAAGGCGGCGGCCCTTATGCAGCACTTTATCGCCGTATCGCCCACTGGCTGATGCAGGAACCGGAACTTGAAGAAGAAGCCCTGACCGCTGGCGGCAATGGTCGTACCCTGACCATTCATCGTCAGACGATGGGCGATAATCCCGGCACAGCTTCAGTCACCACACCTTCCGGCAAAGAACTGCAGGTCAATCTCACACAAAACAAACCGGGCCTGTTCGATGCTACACTACAGACCGATGAGATCGGCATCTTCCGCATCAAAAATGGCGACTATGAAACACTTGCCCATATAGGTCCGGTGGACGCGCCCGAGTTCTCGGACAGTATCTCGACCCCAGGTCGTCTGAAGCCGCTTGCCGATGCAACCGGCGGATCAGTTCATCGCGTGCATGCGAGTGCCAACAGTTCGGTTCAGGTGCCGGCGATCACAGCAGTCGCTGCGGGTCGTTCTGCAAGCGGCAATGACTGGATTGGTTTGCGTGAGACAGCCGATACTCAACTCAAAAGCGTAAACCGCCTGCCACTGTTCTCTGGTTTGGCTGCTCTCGCAGCGCTGCTCTTCATATTCGGCAGCATGTGGTATCGCGAAGGGCGGTAAAACGCCTTCGCGAACACCGGCTTGCTTAATAACTGCTACGCTCTATTGGCGTGGCGCACGATGCCGCCAACACCACTCAATGCACCGGACACAAGCTCACAAGCGAGCATCCGCTGCGGATCGACCGGCGCAGGCATGATCATAGAACCCGGCTGCACCATATTAAATCCGAACGGACCATAATAAGGCTGGTCGCCAACAAGAATGACCAGCTTGTGACCGGCATTCTTGGCCGCTTCCAATGACATCCGCATCAATGTGCCACCAATGCCGCGCTTTTTCCAATCAGGCCGCACAGCAAGAGGGCCAAGCAATAAGGCTGGTGTTTTACCAACCACAACCGGTGTCATACGCAGCGACCCGATAACGATGCCGCCCATCAGTGCCACAAAAGACAGGCTATTGTCGTGTGGCCCACCTTCCCGAATAAAATGCGCTGCACGGGTGAAACGACCGGGACCAAACGCTTCCGCATTCATATCCTCAATCTCGATGTCATGCGCGGGATCTTCCGGCGCGTAGGTCAGTTCAAGCTGTTGCATGGGAGAATTGCCTGAAGAGAGAAGTCGATGGCCAGAGGAAGCCAATGGAATGCATTCTGTGCACCTTGAGCACAGTTCTAATTTCATCGTCGGATGAAACGCATTCCGGTCATAGGTCTCTCCTTCGCGGCGGGAAAATGAGAAATGCCGCAATTTGACAGTTGCCTAACACCAAATTGGTCAGAGGTAAAACGATTTCTTTCAAAACGGCAGCTTTGGTTTATCTTTTTGGCACCGTTACGCACTGTTCACGGCTTGGGAGGCTGTCAAATGGCAGTTTTCCCACTATTTTCCTTATCAAAAGGAGAAATCACATGGGACTTCTAGTAGACGGCAAGTGGCACGATGTCTGGTATGACACCGCAAATACAAAGGGCCGCTTTGAACGCTCAAAATCGCAGTTTCGCAACTGGGTGACGAAGGATGGCAGCGCAGGTCCAAGCGGTGAAGGTGGCTTCAAAGCTGAGCCCGGCCGCTATCATCTCTATGTATCCTACGCTTGCCCGTGGGCACATCGTACGCTGATCTTCCGCGCATTGAAAAAACTTGAAGACGTCATCTCCGTCTCGGTTGTCGATTATCTCATGCTCGAAGAAGGCTGGACGTTCTACGGCACAACCGGCAGTACTGGCGACGCTTTATACGGCTCAAAGCGCCTGCATGAAATCTATACACGCGCCGATCCGCATTATTCCGGTCGCGTGACGGTGCCAGTTCTGTGGGACAAGCAACGCGAAACAATCGTTTCCAACGAATCGGCTGAAATCATTCGCATGCTCAACAGCGCCTTTGATGAGTTTGGTGATGCAACGCTCGACCTTTATCCGGAAACCCTGCGTGGTGAGATCGATGCACTCAACGAGTTTGTCTATCCAAACATTAATAATGGTGTTTACCGGGCGGGTTTCGCAACGTCACAGGAGGCCTATGAGGAAGCCTTCGGGCAGGTCTTTGCAGCACTCGATACGCTTGAGGAAAAACTTTCCAAACAACGCTATCTGGCAGGCTCCAGTCTGACAGAAGCCGACTGGCGTCTGTTCACGACGCTCTTACGCTTTGATCCGGTTTATGTCGGACATTTCAAATGCAACCAGCGTCGTATCGCGGACTACTCGAACCTCTGGAACTACACACGTGAACTCTATCAGATGCCGGGCGTAGCCTCGACCGTCGATATGGAGCACATCAAGGGCCATTATTACCGTAGCCACAAGACAATCAATCCAACAGGCATTGTTCCGCTTGGTCCAGATAGCGATTTCTCAGCCCCACATGACCGGGCTCGATTAGGCGACTGAGCCTTTCCTGCAACAGTCTGGCGAGAACATCAGCACTTCCTCAAATCTTGGGCGCCTCTTTGATCTGGATCAATGGGGCGTCCTGCGACGCAGTCCAGATTGCGCGCATCACTACCCAAGACTTGAAGGAGAGAATGATGAACCGCTTTGCCAAAGGGCTTCTGGCTGCAACCGCGCTCAGCTTTGCAGCACCAGCCGCATTTGCCGCCGATGCGATTGTCGCCCAGCCAGCAACCGAAATCGTTGCCGTCCCGCAGGCCCTGTCGCCGTGGCAGATCCGTGTCCGCGCTCTCGGCGTCATCGCTGAAAACAAGGGTTATGTAAACGGCGTTGATGGCTCTGGTCTTGATTACTCGAAGTCGATCACCCCAGAACTCGATATCACCTATTACTTTACCGACAATCTGGCTGCTGAACTCATCCTCGGCACGACCTATGCCAACATCAATGGCACCGGTTCCATCGAAGGTCTTGGCAAGATTGGCAAGGTCTGGATGCTGCCTCCGACCCTGACCATGCAATATCATTTCACCAATTTTGGCGCATTCAAGCCATATGTCGGTGCAGGCGTAAACTACACGATCTTCTACAATCAGGATGCTGTGGGCGTTGACTATCTCAAGGTCAAGAACACGTTTGGCGGCGCGCTTCAGGTCGGCTTCGACTACATGATTGATGAGCACTGGGGTGTCAACTTCGACGTAAAGAAGCTCTTTCTCGAACCAAAATTCGACGCAACACTGGCTGGTGGCACCCAGGTCAGCGGCAAGGCCAAGCTCAATCCTTGGCTGATCGGCACCGGTATCACGTACCGCTTCTGATCTTTAGAGCATTTCCTGTTTTTCTTGAATCATTGGAAATGCTCTATCTCTTTGTTTTTTCGCATTATCCGACGCAAAACCGCTTCGCACTTTTGCTGGAAATGCTCTAATAAATAAGGGCGCGAAGGCGCCCTTTTCATTACCACGTTGGGAGCGGGTCGAGATCGTGAAGCGCTTCCTGCAAGCGACGCTTGGTTGAAGGTGTCGTGCCTTCCGGCAAGTTATCGAGCGGAAAAAAGCCTGCCTCTGCAATTTCTCTGTCACGCTTTTTTGGCTCGGTCTGTTCAAAGGCCCGACAGACATAAAGCGCTACATGATCTCGCGGTGACGCATGAGCATTCTTGTAAAGGGCGAAAAGCTCGGGCCTATCGGTGAGGTAGATATTGCCTTCCTCACGCAGTTCCTTTTCAAGCGCCTGTCCGAATGTCTCGCCGCTATCAACGCCACCACCGGGCAATTGCCAGCCGGGAACATAAGTATGCTTCACCAGAAATATGGAATTGTTCTTTTCATCAAATACAATTGCCCTGACGCCCAAGGTCATAGGGCGCCTCAATAAGAAATATGTATGAAACAAAAAGTGGCGGAAGCGCATACCGTCGATCCTGAACAAATATTCCTGATGAGATCATTGCAGCAAAGACCTCAACAAAAAGTCGCTAAACACGGTTTCGGTTTAAAAAATAATACAGTACACCGACTATATGTTTCGGCTTGCCCATATCTCAGACATCCATCTGTCACCTCTGCCACGCATTCGCTATCGCGAACTGGCGTCAAAACGTATTACCGGCTACATCAACTGGCTGCGAAACCGTAAGAACGCAATGCATGGCACAGTGCTGGACAGCCTGATTGCCGATATGTTGGCGCAGAACCCCGATCATATTGCGGTCACCGGCGATCTTGTCAATCTGGCGCTCAATCTTGAAATCGACATCGCTCACGATTGGCTTACCGGCCTCGGCAACCCCAACGATGTTTCTGTTGTACCCGGCAATCACGATGCATATGTTCCGGGTGCGCTCGATAAATCCTGCCGCAAATGGGAACCATGGATGCGCGGCGATGGCATCGACAACCACAGCGAGCGACCGATATTCCCCTATATGCGCATACGCGGCCCCGTCGCCATGATCGGGGTTTCGTCGGCACGCGCCACAGCACCTTTTATGGCCAGTGGCGATTTTCGCTCCGCGCAAGCCAAACGTCTTGCAAAGCTGCTTGACGAAGCTGGTTCGCAAGGTCTTTTTCGTGTCGTGATGATCCACCATCCGCCAATTCACGGTGCAACTCCCACGCATAAGCGGCTTTATGGCATCCGTCGTTTTCAGAAAGTCATACGCCAACATGGTGCGGAACTGGTCATTCATGGCCACACGCATCTCGCCACGCGCTATGACATTGATGGGCCTAACGGCAAAATTCCAGTCGTCTGTGTGCCATCGGCAAGCCAGAATTTCGGCGGGCATAAGCCACCCGCACGTTATAACATCTTCAATATCGACCGTAAGCCGGAAGGCGGCTGGTTGTGTGAGTGGGAGCAGCACGGTATCGAAGATGAGAGCGAGCGCATCATTAAGATTTCAGAGCAAGAGCTCTACTAAAAAAGGCGGCACATAGTGCCGCCTTTTTTGTTTGATTACTTTGCAACCACGCGATTGGCAGCCGAAACAATTGCTTCGAGCGAGGCACTCACGATATTGTCGTTGATACCGGCACCGAACAATTTGCCATCTTCATACGCGACTTCGACATAAGAAATTGCCGCTGCGTCCGAACCCTGCTTTAGTGAATGCTCGGAATAATCAACAACCGACATTTTCACACCGAGATATTTCGACAGCGCATCGATGAAGCCATCAATCGGGCCTGTACCTTTACCTTCGATATTCTTGGTCACACCATTATCGGTGATCTCAGCAGTCAGAACACGACGACCCTTCTGTTCTGGATCGGGATAGGTGTGGTGATCCACGAATTTGATACGGCCTTCCGCCTGCTCGACATAGAGTTTCTGGAACTCTTCATGAATACGCTTGGATGGCAGTTCCTTACCTTCTTCATCCGTAATATTCTGGATGATTTCGCGGAACTCCACCTGCAGATTGCGTGGCAGGTTCAAGCCATAATCAGCCTGGAGAATGTAAGCGATACCGCCCTTGCCCGACTGCGAATTGATGCGGATGATCGCTTCGTAAGAGCGACCAACATCCTGCGGATCGATAGGCAGGTAAGGCACTTCCCAGACCGGCGAATTGGCGGTCTTGCGAACCTTCATGCCCTTGTTGATCGCATCCTGATGCGAACCTGAGAAGGCGGTATAGACCAGCTCACCCACATAAGGATGGCGTTCGGCAATCTTCAGCTGGTTCGAGTACTCATAGACATCCTTCATGCGATTGATGTCGCGGCAATCCAGTTCAGGATCGATGCCCTGCGTGTACATGTTAAGTGCCAACGTCACCACGTCGACATTGCCCGTACGCTCGCCATTGCCGAACAGCGTACCTTCAACACGGTCAGCACCGGCCATCAGACCCAGTTCGGTCGCAGCGATGCCCGTGCCACGGTCATTATGCGGATGCAGCGAAATGATCAGGTTTTCGCGATTATCGAGATTACGGCACATCCATTCGATCTGGTCGGCATAAACATTTGGCGTGTTCATCTCGACTGTTGAAGGCAGATTGAGGATCAGCTTGTTCTCAGCAGTCGGTTTGACAATTTCTGTCACCGCATTGCAGATTTCCAGCGCCACTTCCAGCTCAGTGCCGGTGAAGCTTTCCGGCGAATACTGGAAGCGATAGCCACCCCCCTCAGCATTGGCTGCTTTCGCAGCCATATCCATGATCATCTTGGCAGCATCGGTCGCAATCTGCTTGATGCCCTTGACATCCTTGTTGAAAACGACGCGACGCTGCAATTCACTGGTCGAATTGTAGAAGTGGATGATTGGCGTCTTCGCGCCCTCCAGCGCTTCAAAAGTACGCGTGATCAGTTCAGGGCGGCACTGCACCAGCACCTGCAAATCAACTTCATCAGGTGTATCGCCCTGTTCGATTGCCCAGCGGCAGAAGTCGAAATCCGTCTGCGAAGCCGATGGGAAGCCGATTTCAATTTCAGGGAAACCCATATCGACCAGCAAGCGGAACATGCGTTCCTTGCGGTCGTGGCCCATCGGGTCGATCAAAGCCTGATTGCCATCGCGCAGATCGACCGAACACCAAATCGGGGCTTTTTCAATGCGCTTTGATGGCCAAGTGCGGTTGTCGAGCTTTGGAAATGGAAACGGCGAATATTTTACAGCCGCATCAGGCATACCCTTGTTTGGGCCTTTATGCGTTGAGGCGGAATTCGATGTGTTTACGGTCTGGTTCATGGTCTTCTCATCCTCCCGGCGTACTGAGCAGTTCTGTACTGCTGTAACGACACGGATATCTCGTCTTAAAATTCAAATATGGATTTTGAGAAAGGAGCATGCGTCAGCGGGACTTCAATCGACCGCCGGACGCTCCTTTCAACGAGCCCGGCGATCGCCGCTAAGGCCGAGGGTAAGAAGCGAGTTTAGAACGCAAACGTTCACGCGCGCGCTGGAAGCGGCTGCGGAATGTTCCAAAGATGTTGCGTTCTTCATAACCATGGAGACGCTTTTACACGCGAGGTTCAAAACGCGCAAGCCGCTATTTGTTTTATGCAAATGGCACGGAACTCGTGCCAATCGGCAGCTTTGCCTCATCTTCCGGTTCAACATGGATCACGACGCGCGCGCTTTCGATCTGCGCTTTCAGTGCATCTTCGATTCGGTCACAGATGATATGTGCGTCGCCCACACTCATATCGGCGGCCACAACTAGATGAAACTCGATGAAGGTGACACGGCCAGCAATACGGGTCTTGAGATCATGAACCTCAATCGCGCCTCCGGCATTCGCTGAAATCACATCGCGAATCCGCATTTCTTCAGCAGGCTCGACACCAATATCCATCAAACCCTGTACGGATTTATTGATAACGCCCCAGCCCTGCCAGAGAATGTTGATTGCAACCAGAATTGCGAGCAGCGGATCGAGGATTGTCCAACCCGTAACGACCGCACCGACAAGCCCAACAAGAACACCGACCGACGTAAACACGTCAGTCATAATATGTCGGCCATCTGCTTCCAAAGCAGGCGAACGTGCACTGCGACCAGTGCGAATGAGCAGCATGGCCCACAAGCCGTTGATGACAGCAGCGCCCATATTGATCGCGAGGCCCAGCCAGGGTTCATTGAGTTGACGCGGAGCCTCAAGCGCAGACCATGCTTCTTTTGCAATCAAAAGCGCTGCAATCGTAATCAGCACACCTTCGACAACAGCTGAAATATATTCAGCCTTGTGATGACCAAATGGATGGTTTTCGTCAGCAGGCTTGTAGCTGACGCTAATTGCCCACCATGCACCGAGCGCCGCGATGACATTGACAATCGATTCCAGAGCATCCGAATAAAGTGCCACGGAACCGGTCAGCACATAGGCCATATATTTCAGCCCCATTACGCCCAGCGCAACAGGAATCGACCAAGCGGCGAGCCGCCGAACTTTTACACTCGCGTCCATCACGAACCTTCAGATACTTAAATTCTTGTCCCGACCCGCGGGTTGAGCTCAATAAGAAGCTCACTGCGTATTCACTCTGGCCAAGCCAGTCAGCAGCATTTCGATAGCCGTTCTATAGCCCAGAAAGTTCGAGTATCGAACCCCTC
Source organism: Brucella grignonensis (assembly GCF_002252505.1). GTDB lineage: Bacteria > Pseudomonadota > Alphaproteobacteria > Rhizobiales > Rhizobiaceae > Brucella > Brucella grignonensis. The sequence continues at coordinate 316,091 of NZ_NNRL01000157.1, forward strand.
TTCTGCACTTCCGGCATTTAATTTTCTCCTGCAAATGCAAGGCATTACAGTTGCAAATGGTTCGCTAAAGCAGCTCCGGAAAACGATGATTTTATAAGGCCATAAATGCGAAACCGGCCGCAGTTTTCACCACGACCGGTTGATTATTTTGTCAGTTGGAGACGCTGTTAGTAGTTGGTACGACGCGCTTTGTGCTTTCTTGCCAGATGCGTGACAACATTTTCGATCATTCGCATCCCCGCATTATGACCGAGCGTCATGATGGATTCGGGATGGAACTGAACCGCTGCCACAGGCTCTTTCTTGTGCTCAAACGCCATGATGACACCATCTTCCGTCTCCGCCGTCACCAGAAAATCATCCGGCAGGCGTTCAGGATCGGCAAAGATCGAGTGATAGCGACCAACCGTCACTTCCTTCGGCAGGCCCGAGAATATCCGCTCCGGCTTTGACACCCGAATACGCGAAGGCTTGCCATGCATCGGAATGCGCAGCTGACGCAGCGTACCGCCATAGGCTTCGGCCAGCGCCTGAAGCCCAAGGCAGACACCGAAGATCGGCAGTTCCCGCTTGCGCGCCTTATCGATGGTCGCCTTGCAATCGAAATCCTGCGGCGTACCCGGTCCTGGCGACAGGACCACAAGGTCAGGCTTGACCCTGTCGAACACATCTTCCGCAACAGGCGAACGCACGGTCGAAACAGTTGCACCCGTCTGGCGGAAATAATTGGCAAGTGTATGCACAAAGGAATCTTCGTGATCGACCAGCAGGATCGAAATTCCCTCGCCCACCTTTGCCGCAACGCGTTCTTCTGCAACCTGATTGCTCTTCTGTGCTTCACGCACAGCTGCAATCATTGCGGACGCCTTCAGTTCGGTTTCAGCTTCTTCCTCTTCAGGATTGGAATCAAACAGCAGCGTCGCACCAGCACGGATCTGCGCCACGCCATCCTTGACGCGGATCGTACGCAGCGTAAGGCCAGTATTCATGTCGCCATTGAAATGCATCATGCCAACGGCACCGCCGTACCATGCACGCGGGCTGCGCTCGTTTTCCTCAAGGAAACGCATTGCCCAAAGCTTTGGCGCGCCGGTTACGGTTACAGCCCATGCATGGCTGAGGAAGCCGTCAAAGGCATCCATACCATCGCGCAAACGGCCTTCGATATGGTCAACCGTGTGGATCAGGCGCGAATACATCTCGATCTGACGGCGACCGATCACGCGTACAGAACCCGGCTCGCAGACGCGGCTCTTGTCGTTGCGGTCCACGTCCGAGCACATGGTCAACTCGGACTCGTCCTTTTTAGAATTGAGCAGTTTCAGAATCTGCTCGGAATCTGAAATCGCATCTTCACCGCGCTTGATCGTGCCGGAAATCGGACAGGTTTCAATACGCCGTCCATTGACGCGCACGAACATTTCCGGCGAAGCACCCACCAGATACTCGTTCTCACCAAGATTGATGAAGAACGAATAAGGCGATGGATTGATCGACTTCAGACGACGGAAGATTTCCGAAGGGGCCGTGTGGCAACGCTCGTAAAAAGTCTGTCCCGGCACCACTTCAAACAGATCACCGCGCTTGAAGCTTTCCTTTGCACGTTCGACCAGCTTGGCATATTCGCCCGGATTGTGATCGCCACGCGGCAGATCACGTTCAGCAGGCTTGAAAGGCTGCGCTGGCGTCGCCCGAGCCAAATCATGCGTTGAAGAACCGCCGCAGACAAACTCATAGCGATCCACCCATGCCCGCGCCGAGTAGTGATCGGCCACGAAGATTTCGTCCGGGATGAAAAGCACCAGATCGCGCTGATCGTCCGGACGCTTCAACTTGTACTGGATTGGATCGAACTGGAATGCGAGATCGTAGCCGAACGCACCGTAAAGGCCGAGATTTGCATCTTCTTCGGAGAAGAAAAGGCCCACAATCGCACGCAGGACGGTAAAGACCGACGGCATACGTGAGCGTTCTTCTTCAGTGAATGTGCCAGTTGGCTCAGCAATCGTCAGCTCGATAAGATCTTCATCAGCCTTATCGACTTTCACTTCGGAGAGCGCCTGAACCGTCTTTAAGATCGGACGCAGCAGAATCGTGCCTCGCTTGTTCAGCGCTTCGATACGCATCTGGCGAGCGCGTGAAGTGATCACGACTGGCGGATCGACAATTGCCGTGTCCCATCGCGTGTAGCGGCCCGGATATTCGTAGTTGGAAGAAAAGACCGCGCCCCGCCGCTCATTGAGAGCATCGATATAAGTTTCGATGGCTCCCTTATAAGCAGTCAGATGGCGCACGCGTTCGACAACAACGCCGCCCGCTGTCTCGTGCCTGAATATCTCGCTATCCGCAATCTTCGCATTCATGACTGGCAATTCCCAAGTGTTATACGTTATCGAGCACTTCCAAAACCCGGCATTATTCGGATAGCCAAACAAAAAGGCCGCCCGGATAATCCCAGCGGCCTTATCTAAAACGCAAATGCACAAACGCCTGCGTGGCCGCTTTTAGCGAGCCCACCACCAGATTTTTGTATCAATGCGCGAAATGTTCATGGCGATACTGTTAGCCTTCCCTCGCATCGCTTGCAACTGGAAATTTGAACTCCTGAATAAAGCAAATCATTCAGGTCAACGTTGTCAGTTTCGTTATAAAGTGAAGTTTTCCAGATTACGCCGGATCGTTCCGCAAAGAGAAAACCTGGACCTTTGAACCGGTCCTGGCTCTTCGTCAGAACATAAGCCGAAAACGCAAAGCGGCTTTGCATGGCACAAAAGAGCCAAAGCAAACGGATTGAGCAGCCTCAGCCACGACTGAAACTGCTCTCGTCCTTGTTCAGGACAACTCGACTTATGGTCGGTGTACCTTTACCGGCGAGCGGTAGGTATAACACTTACCAGAAGCATAACTTTATACGTGCAATATCACTTTAAGTACACAATACTACTACCATAGATTGCATTTGTAGCGCAACTGCTAATTCTTTCGTTGGTCCCCTCTTCTCCACATTGGGAATGGGCTCAAACTTATACATGTGTCAAAATTTGCCTTGCACGAAGCGCAGAATTCGGATTCATTTCGCAAGCAAATCATTTATAATTAAACAATAAAAAGACGCCCAAGCAGGCAGTCGAATGGGGACAACGATGAAAAATATCGATGCGATGGACAGGAGTATTCTGCACGCGCTTCAGGAAAATGGCCGACTGACCAACACTGAACTCGCTGATCGCATTAATCTTTCTCAGACTGCAACCGCAGAACGTGTCAAGCGCCTGACGCGAGAGGGTTACATTCTCGGCTATTCAGCGCATCTGTCGCCCAAAATGCTTGATCGTTCAATGTTGGTCTTTATCGAGATCAAACTCGACCGCACCACACCGGAAGTCTTTGAAACGTTCTCCACTTTTACGCGTGGCAATCCCGATATTCTGGAATGCCACATGGTTGCAGGTGGCTTCGACTATCTGATCAAAGCGCGTGTTTCCGACATGGACCACTATCGGCGTTTTTTGTCGGAGGCACTGCTGTCGTTGCCCGGTGTGCGGGAGTCCCACACCTATGCCGTTATGGAAGAGGTCAAGGAAACTTCACATATCGCGGTCTGATCCGGGCAATTTTAGACCTTTGTTCCACTAGACAGAAACCCTTCTCATCCCCGGTCAGCGCATAGCCTCGCAACTGCCTGACCGCGTCGCCCCAACATTTTCATCCGGGCTATCTTGCAAATTCTTATTTACGGGTATATACCCGCATGATGTCTAACCCTTGTATCTGCATCCTTCTGCGTCAAGCGGCCCGCAAATCCTCAGCTATTTACGATGAGGCGCTGGCCCCCCTCGACATCAATATCGCGCAATTCAGCCTGTTGCGAAAAATCTCGCGCGCCGGTTCAATTTCGCTGACCGAACTTGCCCACAAGGCTGAACTTGATCGATCAACGATGGGTCGCAATGCAAAAGTATTGCAGCGCATGGGATTGATTGAGCCCGCGGCGAGTGATGACCATCGCGAAGCCAGTGTCATGCTCACCAACGAAGGGCGAGACATAGTCGAACGCGGTGCACCGCTGTGGGACAAAGCGCAAGATGAAATAGAAGTGCGACTAGGCGATAACGGAGTTGAGCAGTTGCAAACTCTGCTCCGCGCCATCTCCTGAAGGTCCGTTCCTGACCGAATTGACTACGAACAATGACAGGAATCCGTGTAGCCGATAGGTGGCGAGCGGTTCCGCCTTACAATATGCCACTGGTCGAAACCCAGCTCGAACTCGAAAGCGCCAAAAATGATTTCAGCCAGCCTTGCCAGCTTTCTTGCACAAAGAAACATCCATTACGGATGGGTCGTCGCTGCTATCACCTTCCTCACCATGCTGGCAACAGCTGCGGCGATGGGATCAGCAGGCATATTGATTGAACCGCTTCAGAGTGAATTCGGCTGGACCAATGCGGATATTTCCTTCGCCATGGCCCTGCGTCTGGTTCTATTCGGACTCATGGGACCATTTGCAGCTGCCTTCATGAACCAGTTTGGTCTTCGTCGGGTGGTCATGACAGCGCTGATCATGATCTCATTGGGCCTTGTCGGCTCGATTTTCATGACGGAGCAATGGCAGATGGTTGCACTTTGGGGCGTTGTCATCGGACTTGGCACTGGCATGACTGCACTCGTGCTGGGCGCGACCGTTGCCGCGCGCTGGTTTGAAAAGCGCCGTGGCCTCGTCGTCGGCATGATGACAGCCAGCAACGCGACCGGACAGCTTATTTTTATGCCAATTCTGGCAAGTGTAAGCCAAAACATCGGCTGGCGCTCATCGCTGACAATTGTAATTTCGTTCTTGCTGGCGGCCCTTTTGCTGGTGCTGGCGCTAATGCGCGACAATCCAGCCGACATCGGTCTCAAGCCTTATGGCCGCACCGCACCCATGCCTGCGCCAGAACCAAAGAAGCGCTTTGCTTCGATGTTGCTCTCGCCTCTGGTAACCTTGCGTGAGGCCTCATCCACAACCACTTTCTGGGTGCTGTTCATCACATTCTTCGTCTGCGGCTTTTCTACAAACGGCTTGATCCAGACCCACTGGATTGCACTTTGCGGAGACTTCGGAATTGTTCCTGTTGGGGCAGCAGGTATTCTGGCAGTCATCGGTGCATTCGATCTCATCGGTACAATTGCGTCTGGTTGGCTTACCGACCGCTTCGACAATCGCTGGCTCTTGTTCTGGTTCTACGCCCTGCGTGGCCTGTCACTGATCTATCTGACATTTACCGACTTCACACTTTACGAGCTTGCACTCTTCGCAGTCTTCTATGGCCTCGACTGGGTAGCCACCGTGCCACCAACCGTAAAGCTTGCGGCTGAACAGTTCGGTCCTGAAAAAGCTGGCATGGTGTTTGGCTGGGTATTCACTGGCCATCAGGTGGGTGCGGCTGCAGCTGCAGCTTTCGCAGGCTACGTCCGCACCGATTACGACAGCTACACGCCAGCGCTTATTCTGGCAGGTGCCATGTGCTTCGCCGCAGCGGCGATGGTGTTTCTCATCAATCGCCCCAAGTTGCAGACAGCATTGCAAGCTTCATAGCAAAGCATCGCCCCAATCGGCACGACGCGCCCAGCGGAAAAACTCACCATCCCGCTTGGTGACGAGACGCTCTTCAGCACTCCCGTCGTCATTGCAGAGCTTCAATGTGACCTTGCCGCCACCGATACGCGTTGGCGCGATCACCCGCGCCATAGCCGTCAGCGACAGATCGCGTGTTGCAGCCAGGTAGATGAATTTCTCATCTTCCCATGGCACCTCGGCATCCTTGGTCAGACGATGAATGCGCGAACGGGCAACACGGCGAGAAAAATGGCACCAGTCAGGCGCAACCAACGGGCATTCCTGCTGATGCGCACATGGCGCTGCAATATGCGCACCCTGCGCAATCAGCGCTGCCCGGGCATCAAGAATACGTTGCCAACCGGCAGGTGTTCCCGGCTCCACAATCACAAACACATGGCGAGCCGAGGCCCATAGCCGTTCGACAAGCGCCTTACGATCAAGGGGAGCGAGTTCGTCCAGAACATAGGCAATCGTCACGAGATCGGCTTGCGGAAAATCAATCTTTTCCTTAACCAGATCGCCTGCACGCCACTCGGTTTGAAGCCCCACATTTTCTGCAAGCTTGCTTCCCACGGCACGGATTGCCGGGCTTGCTTCGATCATCGTGGCCGATTGCAAGTCAGACCAGCATCCGCGTGCTGCCCAAAGTGCGGTCCCCGGCCCACAGCCAACATCAAGCATGGTCTGAGGTGTGAAATCCGGGCACACCTCCGCAACACTCTCAAGGCTTGCACGCACTGCCGCATAGGTCGCAGGCAGTCGCGCAGCCAGATAGGCTTTCGCTGCGAGTTCGTCCGAAATATGCAGACGACCATCGCGCGTTTCCGCGCGATAGCGCCGCGAAAGAACCTCAGACGCACGCTTGAGGTCAGTCAGAGCCACCCCTTCAAGCGCCGCGTCCACAGCCTGACGCAATAGTGATGGCAGTTCCATTAGAAATTAGCGCTCCAGAACCTGCTTCACGTCGACCAGATTGGAGCGAACGCGCAGGATATAAAAGCCCATGGTCGTCAGATGCGACGGCGTGAACCATGCATCCGGGCTTCCGTTGGAAACGATAAACGGCTGCATGTCGAGCGCCGAGCGCAACTGCCGCTCCATTTCGTCCCACACACCATCAAGATGCTTTTCAGCCAGAACACCGCGGAAATCCGAATGGGCAGCACGCAGCAGACCGTAATAGGCATAAAGCTGACCATAGGCGAACCAGAAGCGATCATCGGCACGCGTATCGAACCAACCGGCATGATAGTTTTCGGCACGATCCTTGAGGATTGCAGAGGTCGAGCCAAGATCACTGGCAATACGGTCGACAAACTGGATCAGATTGTCGGCGCGCGCATCAAACGTTGCCTGACAGTTTTCAAGACGCGTGTTGAACGAACGCAAGTCCTTGATAGCTGAGCGGTAATAGCTCGGTGTCGGGGTCTTTGGTCCAAACGGACTCAGGCCGAAATACCAGGCATCTTCAGCAAACTGCAGGTTGCCGCGTGCCTTCTGCAGATCGCCATCGATCTGGGATGTGCCGCGCAGACGACCAATATTGTCCACCAACTCGATGGCTGTACGGCGCACGGCAGCATTGATGCCGCGCTGGAAGGATGCCTTGTTATCGAGAAACGGCGTACGATCCCAATCAAGGCCAAAGAAACCAACCTTGTAAAGCAGCATGGAGGAAATCCACGCATTCTGGTTCACATTGAAATCGGTAAGGTCAGCCGCGACTTCGGCAATTGCGGAAGGCGAACACTTACGCGAATTGGGCGGAATTTGCGCGGCCTGCATCGGCTGCGACTGTGATTCTGTCGGGGCTTCGGATTGCGTGCTGGTGTCGCCGTTACCAGCAGCAGGTGTCGCATCCGTGCCGTTCGCACTATTTTCAGAAGAAGCAGGCGTTGCCGGTTCGGGCGTTGCAGTTAGCGGCGCAGGCGCCGTCTGCACTGCTTCGCCGGGCGTAACCGCCGTTTGATAGCTGTACTTGGCTGGGTAGTCGGGATTGAAATTGGTCCAGACCTGCGTTTGCCAGATAAAGTAGACGTAAAGGCCGCCGAGTCCGATCACGACGACGGCAATCGCAACTTTCCACAAATTTCCCAGTTGCAGAAAAAGCCGCCATAAACCACCGAGCGGCACTGCAATCAAGCGGGCCAATGCCGCGATAAATCGACCAAGGAAGGAGAAAACGCCCTGTACTGCATTCCACACCGTAAATATTCCTTCCTCTTGCCCGCAATTGCAGGCTATCCGACATTTTGGCTTATCCGGGTAACTGGCCCGAAACGCGGCTGACCAATGATCAGCATATTCTGATCAGCTTCACACATCTCAAATAGAGTGCTGCAAGCTTTTCGACAACCTTGAACCAGCCGGTCTCCGACTTTATCGCGTGTTTTCAGCGCTCAAGGGTTGAAACAGGATGCCCCTTGCGTAACATGGCGCCACTTCGCACTGCTTCGGCTTTAAAAGTCTCGTTTGCAGAATCTTTTTGTCTGACGGTCCAGAAAAACGAGTACAACACACCCCAAAGTCGCAATCAGAAATATTTTCGCCGCAATGGTACTTGATCGGCGAAATCTTTGGTGTTTGCTAAAAGCCGGAACCGGAAAAACAATCAACCGTCAAAACGGCCCGGTTAATGGAGAGAAAAATGAAGTCCACATCGACGTCTACCCTCAAGTGCGCCTTGAGTACGCTAGCCTTCACGACAGCTATTTTCGCACTGCCTGGCACCAGCTTCGCGGCCGAGCCGGCAAGCTGCTCCACCGTTCGCTTTTCCGATGTGGGCTGGACCGACATCACCTCGACCACGGCAGTCGCCACCGAGATTCTCAAGGGTCTCGGCTACAAGACCGACATCAAGGTGCTCTCCGTGCCGGTGACCTATGCGTCGCTCAGCAAGAAGGACATCGACGTGTTCCTCGGCTATTGGAACCCTTCCATGAGCGCCGATCTCAAGCCTTATCTGGATGACAAGACCGTCGAAACGCTCCGCACCAATCTGACAGGTGCGAAATACACCCTCGCCGTACCAAAATATGCCTATGACGAGGGCCTAAAGGATTTCAAAGATATCGCCACCTTCAAGGACAAGCTTGGCGGCAAGATTTACGGCATTGAACCGGGCAATGACGGCAATCGACTGATTCTCGATATGATCAGCAAAGATGCTTTTGGTCTGAAGTCGTTTGAGCTCGCTGAATCCTCTGAACAGGGCATGCTTGCACAGGTCGGCAAGAGCGTCCGTGGTAAGGAGCCAATCGTGTTCCTCGCCTGGGAACCGCACCCGATGAACAAGCGCTTTGAAATTGCCTATCTGACCGGTGGCGACGACTTCTTCGGCCCTAACCTCGGCGGCGCAACAGTCGAGACGAATGTCCGCGCAGGCTATACGCAGGAATGCCCGAATGTTGGCAAGTTCCTCACCAATCTCGAATTCCAGCTTGAAATGGAAAACGAGATCATGGGCAAGATTCTGGATGATGGCGAAGATCCTGCAAAGGCCGCAACCGCGTGGCTCAAGGCAAATCCTGCTGTTCTCGACAAATGGCTCGATGGTGTGACCACCGTTGATGGCAAGGAAGGTCTGCCAGCCGTTAAATCGGAACTGGGCCTGTAAATCCTCAGAAAGTCAGGCCGCGGATTACCGCGGCCTACTCTTTTGCGGGTCAAACAAAATAGAAGAAGCACGCAGCAGGAGACATGATCGTTGAACTGGCTGACGGATTATAAGATTCCAGTCGGACCAACCGCAAAGTCGGTGGTCGATTGGCTTACGAACAATATGGGTGGTTTCTTCGATACGCTGGCTGCGATCATGCAGTGGCTCATCGATGGGTTGTTATACTTGTTACAGCTCCCCCATCCCCTCATCCTGATCGCCATTTTTGCGGTGATCGCCTGGTTCATCCAGCGCCGCATTTCGGTGGTGATCCTCACCATTATCGGCTTTCTGTTCATCATCAATCAAGGCTATTGGGACGGCACGCTCAAAACACTAACGCTGGTTTTGTCGGCCTGCTTCCTCTGTATGGCAATTGGCGTCCCGCTCGGCATCGCCGCCGCGCATCGCCCTACCCTTTATGCAATCCTGCGACCGATTCTCGACCTGATGCAGACATTGCCGACCTTTGTGTATCTGATCCCGGCCATCGTCTTCTTTGGCATCGGCATGGTGCCGGGGCTGCTGGCAACCGCGATCTTCGTGCTACCCGCACCAGTGCGACTCACCCATCTCGGCATTTCATCGACACCTTCCTCCCTGATAGAAGCCGGTGAAGCTTTTGGGGCGTCGCGTACCCAGCTTCTCTGGAAAATCGAGCTGCCTTACGCAACGCCGCAAATCCTTGCTGGTCTCACGCAAACGATCATGTTGTCGCTCTCTATGGTGGTTATTGCGGCGCTCGTCGGTGCTGACGGTCTTGGCGTGCCGGTGGTACGAGCCCTTAACTCGGTCAATACCGCGCTGGGTTTTGAGTCGGGCTTTGTCATCGTCGTCGTCGCCATCGTGCTCGACCGCATCTTCCGCGCCGGACGCGAGAAATAGGAGACACGACCATGACAATCATTGCATTGGAAGATGTCAGCATCATTTTCGGCGAGAATGTCGATAATGCGCTTGAATTGGCTGATCGCGGTGCTTCGCGTTCGGAAATTCAGGCTGAAACCGATCTTGTTTTAGGCGTGCATGACTGCGCACTCAATATTCAGGAAGGCGAGATTCTTGTCCTCATGGGTCTGTCGGGTTCGGGAAAATCAACGCTCCTGCGCGCCATCAACCGGCTCAACCCGATTTCACGCGGCCGCGTTCTCGTGCGTGATGGTGAGCGGACTATCGATGTCGGCAAAGCCGATCGCGGAACGCTTCGCCATCTGCGAACCGAACTCGTTTCAATGGTGTTTCAGCAGTTTGGTCTGCTGCCATGGCGCACAGTTGAAGAGAACGTCGCGTTTGGACTGGAAATTTCGGGTATGCGCAAGGACGAGCGGCTTGCACAGGCGCGCAAGCAGCTCGAACTGGTTGGCCTGCAGGATTGGGCCAAGCGCAAGGTTGGCGAGCTTTCCGGCGGTATGCAGCAGCGTGTCGGCCTGGCTCGTGCCTTTGCAACCGGCGCACCGATTCTGCTCATGGATGAGCCATTTTCCGCGCTCGATCCGCTCATCCGCACGCGTTTGCAGGATGAGCTTCTGGCTTTCCAGTCGCGGCTCAAGAAAACAATCGTTTTCGTGAGTCATGATCTCGACGAAGCCATGAAAATTGGCAATCGCATCGCCATCATGGAAGGCGGACGCATCGTTCAATGTGGCACGCCGCAGGAAATTCTTCTGCAGCCAGCGGATAAATATGTCGCCGATTTCGTAGCGCATATGAATCCGCTTGGTGTTTTGTGCGCAGGCGATATCATGACGCCATTTGACCGCGCTGCTGCACCTCGCCCCTTTGCGGCAACAGCCCGACGCGAAACACTCATTCGCGATCTGATGGGCGTGGTTGCAGACAGCAGCGGCGATGTGGGTATTGTCGAAAATGGCGCCATCATCGGAAAAATTGCCGCTGATGACATTGTGCGCGCACTGGCCTGGCATCAGCAACGCGGACAACATTAGTTGCTGACAAGCTTCAAACAAAAACGCCGCCTCGAAAGGGCGGCGTTTCTTATTCTCATACGGCAGGGATTTTAAGCCTGTGCTGCCTGTCTTGCTGCAGTACGCGCTTCCACACGGGCCCGGATTGCATCCACATCCGCACGCGGCGTGGCTGCAAAAAGCTTCTTCGTGTAGTCGTGCTGCGGGTTGTTGAAAACCTCGTCACGCGAGCCATATTCAACAACTTCACCGAAATACATCACCATTACATCGTCAGCAATGTAACGCACGACCGAAAGATCATGGCTGATGAAAACGTAAGTCAGGCCAAACTCTTCCTGCAAATCCGCAAGAATATTAAGCACCTGTGCCTGCACCGAAAGATCAAGCGCCGAAACCGGCTCATCGAGAATGAGCAGTTTCGGATTGAGCATCAGCGCGCGTGCAATAGCAATACGCTGACGTTGACCACCCGAAAACATATGCGGGTAGCGATTAAAATGCTCCTTACCAAGGCCAACCTTGAGCAGCATTTCCATCGATTTTTCACGGCGTTCTGCGGCCGACATGTTGGTGTTGAGCAGCAAAGGCTCAGCAAGCACATCGCCAATTTTCTGGCGCGGATTGAGCGATCCGTAAGGGTTCTGAAACACGATCTGCACCTTCTGGCGCATTTCGGGTGTCAGGCCGTCGCGGGCAATGTTCACATCCTTGCCGCCGATCATCAGATCACCGGACGTCTGCGGGTCGATCATGGTCAGGATACGGGCAAGGGTAGACTTGCCGCAACCTGATTCACCGACGATTGCCAGCGTCTTGCCCTTTTCAAGTTTGAAGCTCACGCCTTTAACAGCATGAACAACCTTCGGCTTTCCAAAAAGACCACCACCAACATGGTAATCGCGCTTGATATCGCGCGCTTCGAGAACAATCTCGCTCATCACGCTTCTCCTGCGGCATTGGTGTTAAATACAAAATCGGAAACCGTCGGCAGACGATCACCCGTCGCATTTTCCGGCAGAGCCGAAAGCAGCGCGCGCGTATAAGGATGCTTAGGCTCGGTAAACAACGACAACACGTCGGAGTCTTCCATCTTATGCCCCTTATACTGCACGATCACACGATCCGCAGTTTCAGCAACAACGCCCATATCATGAGTGATCATGATGAGGCCCATGCCGTGTTCGACCTGAAGACGCATCAGCAGATCAAGGATCTGCTTCTGGATCGTCACATCAAGCGCGGTTGTCGGCTCGTCGGCAATCAATAGCTTCGGGTTGCAGGCAATCGCAATCGCGATCATGACGCGCTGGCACTGACCACCCGACATCTGATGTGGGAAGCTCGACAGGCGTTCACCGGCATCGCGGATGCCAACCAGTTCGAGCAGTTCAATCGCACGGGCACGGCTTGCAGCGCCTTTAAGGCCCAGATGGCGCTTAAGCACTTCTTCAAGCTGATAGCCTACCGTGAAACACGGATTGAGGCTGGCAACGGGTTCCTGAAAGATCATCGAAATATCGCGTCCGATGATCTGGCGACGTTCCTTGTCGGACATCCCCTTCAAGTCTTTGCCGTCAAATGTCATGCTGTCAGCGGTCACGGTTGCGGTCTTGGGCAACAAACCCATGACTGCAAGCATACCGACCGATTTTCCGGAGCCCGACTCACCCACGATGGCAAGCACTTCGCCCTTGTCCACCGAGATATCGATGCCATCGACCGCCTTGAACGGGCCAGTCGAGGTATCAAACGAAACCGTAAGGTTCTTGATTTCAAGCAGAGCCATCGATCAGCTCCTCTTCAGTTTCGGGTCAAGCGCATCGCGCAGACCATCGCCGACCAGATTGATCGCGAGAACAGTGATCAGGATCGCAAGACCCGGGAAAGTCACAACCCACCACGCACGCATGATGAATTCGCGTGCTTCTGCAAGCATCGTGCCCCATTCCGGTGTCGGCGGCTGTGCACCCATGCCAAGGAAGCCAAGTGCTGCAACGTCGAGAATAGCGTTGGAGAACGACATGGTTGCCTGAACAACCAGCGGTGCAAGGCAGTTTGGCAGAATGGTCTTGAACATAAGACGCAGCTTGCTTGCACCGGCAAGCTTGGCAGCCGTCACATATTCACGCTCCTTTTCGGCCATCACTGCGGCGCGGGTCAAACGCGAGAAATGCGGAAGCAGAACCAGTGTGATCGCGAGAACCGCGTTTATGAGGCCTGGTCCCAGGATCGCAACCAGGACCAGTGCGAGCAACAGCGACGGGAACGCCAGAATGACGTCCATGATACGCATGAAGACCGTATCGACACCACCACCGAAATAGCCTGAGATGACACCGATCGTAATGCCAAGGCACATCGAAATGATAACGATGACAAAACCGACCAGCAGCGAATACTGAGCACCATAGATCAGGCGAGACAGGATATCGCGACCGACCGCATCAGTTCCGAGAAGGAACTGCGTTGTGCCGCCCTGTTCCCAGAACGGAGGCGTCAAAAGGAAATCACGGAACTGTTCCGAAGGGTTATGCGGAGCGAGAACCGGTGCGAGGATAGCGACGATAACAAGCGCCAGAAATACGAAAAGACCGATGACAGCGCCGCGATTGACGCTGAAATAGAACCAGAAATCTTTCAAAGCGCGGATTTTCCCGACTTCGTTTGCAGCTTCCGGCTGAATTGCTGAGTGTGTCATGATACCCTCACTTATGCCGGATACGCGGATTGATCAGGCCGTAAAGCAGATCGACAACCAGATTCACGATCATGATGATGAACGCGATAATCAGCAGTCCGCTCTGCACGACCGGATAGTCGCGACGCGAAATGGAATCGAGCATCCACTTGCCAATTCCGGGCCATGAGAAAATGGTCTCAGTCAGGATAGCACCCGCCATAAGCACACCGACCTGAAGGCCGATCGTGGTAATGACGGGGATCATTGCATTACGCAACGCATGAACACCGATAACACGGCGAATCGGCAGGCCCTTTGCGCGTGCCGTACGCACATAATCTTCACCGAGCACTTCAAGCATCGCCGAACGTGTCTGGCGCGCAATCACCGCAAGCGGGATTGTTGCAAGCACGATGGTCGGCAGGATTAAATGCGAAGCCGCGGAAGTGAACGCGCCCTTCTGACCTGACAGCAAGCTGTCAATCAGCATGAATCCTGTTACCGGCGGGAAGTAATATAGCAGCGAGATGCGACCTGAGACCGGCGTCCATTGCAGAACACCTGAGAACAGGATGATCAGCAACAAGGCCCACCAAAAGATCGGCATCGAATAACCAACAAGCGAGATGCCCATAAGGCCCTGATCGAACCACGAGCCACGCTTGACAGCAGCGATGACGCCGGCAGGGATGCCGAAGAGAACAGCCACAATAATCGCGCAAATCGAAAGCTCGACAGTCGCTGGGAACAGAGCAAAGAACTCCGTCAGAACCGGCTTTTTCGTGACCAAAGACTGGCCGAAATCACCATGGAGAAGGTTCCAGACATAGTTGATATATTGCTCCCACAACGGACGATCAAACCCGAGCTGAGCCAGCAACTGTGCATGGCGCTCCGGGCTGACACCGCGTTCGCCTGCCATCAGCAGTACAGGATCGCCCGGTAGAACGCGGACGAATGCGAAAGCAACGATCGTGATGCCGATGAAAGTCGGCACCAGATAGATGAGTTTGTTTAATATAAAACGAAACATACAAAAACTCCGACCGGGTGCGGAGGAAACCTCCACACCCGGCCGCTGGTGTTGTCAGATTTTACTCGGAGATATCGACATCTTCGAAGCGATAATCACCAAGCGGGCTCTGCTTGAAGCCCGTGACCTTGGCCGACATCGGCACAAATACGGTCGAGTGGGCAATGGTGTTCCACGGAGCCTGCTCCTTGAAGATCACCTGAGCTTCTTCATAAAGCTTGACGCGCTCTTCATGGCTGGTCGAGACCTTGGCCTTCTGGATCAGGTCTTCGAACGGCTTGTAGCACCACTGCGCACGGTTGTTCGTACCAACACCCGCACAGCCGAGGAGCGTGCCGAGGAAGTTGTCCGGATCACCATTGTCACCGGTCCAGCCAAGAATGACTGCGCCGTCGCGGTCCTTTTCGCCCGACTTCTTGAGGTATTCACCCCATTCCATCGATACGATCTCAGCACTTACGCCAACCTTTGCAAAATCAGACTGCATGAGCTCAGCAGTACGACGTGCGTTTGGCATATAAGGACGGCTGACAGGCATCGCCCAGAGCTTCATCTTCAGATCCTTGACGCCTGCGGCTTCAAGAGCCTTCTTGGCAGCTTCCGGATCGTACTTGTCGTCCTCGATCTTGTCGTTATAGCTCCACATTGTCGGCGGAATCGGGTTCTTGGCGACCTGTCCCTGACCCTGATAGACCGCATCAACGATTGCCTGCTTGTTGACAGCCTGATTGAGTGCCTTGCGCACTTCTGGCTTATCGTATGGAGCGACCATCGTGTTGTAAGCAAAGTATGCGACGTTCAGACCAGCCTGTTCGTCAACCTTGAGATTGGAATCAGCTTGAAGACCCTTGATGTCTGCCGGTGCAGGATAGGACATCAGGTGGCACTCGCCGGCCTTGAGCTTCTGTGCACGCACTGCAGGATCGGTCGTGATTGCGAAAACCAGATCGTCGATCTTTGGCTTTTCGCCCCAATAGTCCTGATTAGCCTTGAAGCGAACGACAGCGTCCTTCTGGTAGGCTACGAACTGGAACGGACCAGTGCCAACCGGGAACTGGTTGAGGTCGTCCTTCTTACCGTCAGCAGCGAGCTTGTCAGTGTATTCCTTCGAGATGATCGAAGCGAAAGGCATCGAGATATTGGCGAGGAATGCAGCTTCAGGACGGTTCAGGACGAACTTGACCGTGTTGTCGTCGACCTTCTGGATTTCCTTGATCAGCGAACCCATTTCCATCGAATCGAAATATTCGTAGGTGATACCAGCCGTGTATTCGTGCCAAGGATTTTCCTTGTTACCCATACGGTCGAAGGAAAAGATCACGTCATCAGCGTTGAACTCACGGGTTGGCGTGAAGTTTTCGCTCGAATGAAACTTTACGCCCTTGCGAAGATGGAAGGTATATTCCTTACCGTCTTCCGAAACTTCCCAGCTTTCTGCCAGGCCCGGTACGACTTCTGTCGTGCCGTTTTTGAATTCTGCAAGGCGGTTATAGACCGGATGCGCCGACGCATCGAACGTGTCACCGCCGGTATAGGCTGCTGGATCGAAACCCTCGGGAGATGCTGGCGAACAATATACAAAGGTCTTTGCCGATGCCGCGCCGCTCATCAGAGCGACAACTGCCGTTGCCGCCAGAAGTGTTTTATAGAATTTCATTTGGTGCCCGCCTCCACGGAAATAACATTGCGCGCACCCTAAGCGCGCAATCTGACGCTATCGAAACGCTTGCCTTGTCACATTGCAAGCGCAATTTTTAGAATCCCGTCATATTCTCAACTGATTTTGCCCAAAATTATTAGATTTTTATTCCTCGGCATCGGCATGTTTTAGAAAATTGCGCTAAATGCCGTCAAATTATAATAATCTTCGCGCTTAAAATATATACAAAACCGTCTCATCAAATGCGACGCAGCAATTATACCTCGGTCGGATCCCGATCCTAGATAAACAAAATTGATATAGCGCTATACTCCTGCATCCTCACTGGCTATTAACTGGTGAGTTGTCCTCATATTTGAGCCTGCTTTCATGTCAGAAGACAAAAGCCCCATCCGCCCCACCACTCCAGAAGCAATCCAGCTGGCAAAAACGTTGATGCGCACCTCCCGCTATGGTGCACTCGCCGTACTTGATTCATCAACAGACAGGCCTTTGGCCAGCCGCGTCGCCGTCGCCACGGATGTTGATGGGACACCTATCATTCTTGTATCCGGACTGGCAGCGCATACACCTGGCTTGATCGCTCATCCGGCCTGTTCGTTGTTACTTGGCGAGGTTGGCAAGGGAGATCCCCTCGCTCATCCCCGCATTACACTCCATTGCACCGCTCTCAAGGTTGAGCGAAACTCAGCAGATTACGCCCACACAAGACGGCGTTATCTCAATCACAATCCCAAAGGCTCACTGTATGTCAACTTGGGCGACTTCGTCTTTTTCCGACTTGCTGTAGAATCTGCCAGTCTCAATGGCGGCTTCGGCAAAGCCTTCAACCTTAGTCACACCGACCTAATAAATTCGCCCAAAATAGCGCGTATCATTGCCTTATCGGAACAAGACGACATTGATGATCTCAACAGCAAACACGAAACCGAGATCAGCCTGCATGCGAAACGTCATATTCACGCGAAGGGTCGCTGGAAAATAACGAGCCTTGATCCCGACGGTTTCAATCTGTCCAATGGTGACCACGTCATTCGATCTCATTTTCCAGTACAAGCCGATTCTATCGAGCTAGCACTGGAAATGTTGACAGGTGTGCTGAAAAGCGACAACTGAAACAAAACCCCGATAGTTTTGGGACAAATTTCTAGTTTTTTTGGCCGGTAAATATAAGCAAGCCCTTTTCAATTTCTCCGTAGAGCATTAATTTCGGGGTGCCTTCGACAAATGTTGCGCGGGCTTTTTTTTAACCTAATGCTGTCTTACGGGGGTATGACTGCAAATGACCAATGAAAATAATTTTTTTGATTTAATAGAAAATGTAGATGAAGCAGCTGATTTTCTTTCAGCTCTTGCCAATAACAAAAGACTACTCATTTTGTGCAAGTTACTTCACAATGAGATGTCTGTTGGTGCTTTGGCAAAAGCAATAGATCTTAGCCAATCGGCGTTATCCCAGCACCTGGCAAAACTACGGGCACTTGACCTCGTATCCACGCGACGTGATGCGCAGACAATTTATTATATGGTATCTTCACCCCACATCGAGTTGATGTTGTCTACGCTTTCAAGTCTCTATATGAGTCCTGTTCCGCGTCGACGCGAAATGGCAGCAGTCATACATCAATAACGCACATCCATGAGGCATACGTCGTGCGATGAAGGAAGAAGAAACCGGATCGCACGGCGTTGTCGTAAGAATTTTCGATTCTGGCGATAATCGTTTATCCCCCTATACGAATATTCGCGAAAAAGACCTCGTAGGCCGCCAACAGCGCTTCATTGCTGAAGGCAGAGTCGTCCTGAATGTTCTGTTTTCGGCTCAAGCCCGGTTCGAAACAGAGTCGCTGCTCGTTCTCGAAAATCGCCTGAATGGGTTAAAAGAGCAATTCAGGCATTTACCAGCAGGGGTAACGGTTTATTCCGTGCCTCAATCCGTCATGGATGAGGTCGCGGGGTTCCATGTCCATCGCGGAATTCTTGCCGTTGGACGACGAAAAGCCCAGCCCACACTTTCCGAGATGATCAGCCGCCTACCGGAAACGGCGCTCGTGGTGGTTTTGTGCGGCATTTCCAACCATGACAATGTGGGATCCATCTTTCGCAATGCGGCTGCATTCGAAGCTGACTGCGTTCTCCTTGACGAAACCTGTTGCGACCCGCTTTATCGAAAAGCAATCCGCGTTTCTGTAGGTGCCACGCTGAAGATGCCCTATTTCCACGGCTCCGCCATCGAAGAGATTATCGGCGCATTGCAGTCAGCCAATTTTGACATACTGGCGTTGAGCCCCTCTTCTACCATGAGCATTTATCAGGCACCGAACCACAAGCGCCAAGCTCTGCTGCTCGGCACAGAGGGAGAAGGCCTTCCGGCTCATCTGCTAAAGCAACTGACCGGAGCACGTATCCCAATGTCGAAAGAGTTTGACAGCCTGAATGTGGCGACCGCTTCCGGCATCGCTTTATCCCACTTCAGCCGGTTCGATTAGAGCGCATCCCGAAAAGTGCGAAGCGGTTTTCGGACAAAGATGCGTGTTAAAACAAATATTTAGAGTGCCGATCTGATCCAATCAGGTCGAAACGCGCTCTAAAATAAACTCCGAAATGAAAAGCCTCCGAACAATGTCCGAAGGCTTCAAAATTCAAACTCATGTAGCGCTGTTTTAGGCTGCGGATTCTTTTGAGTTATTGGCGACCAGACGACGAAGCATTTCTTCAGCCTGCGGTTCACGCTCTGAGCGCCCGATAAATCCGCCGCCGAATACGCGCGCCGTATTACTGTCATCAGAATAAAGAACACAGGCCTGTCCGGGCGCAATGCCGCTTTCACCGTCAACGAGCTCGACCCATGTCTTCCCATCAACATGATGGAGAACAGCAGGACGTGGCGGACGTGTCGAGCGAACCTTGGCGAAGACCTCGACCCCACCTTCTGGCAGCGCATCAAGGGAACCATCACCCAGCCAGTTCACGTCGCGCAGGAATACCTTGTGCGTTTCGAGCGCTTCACGCGGACCGACGATAACGCGCGTATTGGCGGCGTCCAGATGCACCACATAAAGCGGCTCACCCGTTGCAACACCGATACCCCGGCGCTGGCCAACCGTATAATGCACGATACCGTCATGACGGCCCAGCACCCGGCCATCAATATGCACAATATCACCGGGCGTCGCCGCTTCCGGCTTCAACTTGGAGATGATGTCTGAGTATTTGCCTTGCGGCACAAAACAAATGTCCTGGCTATCCTGCTTTTTGGCGACGGTCAGCCCCATTTCTTCGGCGATTTCGCGCACCTGCGCCTTTGGCAGATGACCGAGCGGAAAGCGCAGATAATCAACCTGATCCTGCGTGGTCGCAAACAGGAAGTAGCTCTGATCACGATCAGAATCTTCCGGGCGGAACATCGCGCGATGCGCGCCATTGGCACGGCTGCGGATATAGTGCCCAGTTGCCAGCGCATCTGCACCAAGCTCGCGCGCAGTCTGTAAAAGATCTGCAAATTTGACGGTCTGATTGCAGGAAACGCAAGGAATCGGCGTCTCACCGCTCACATAGGAATTTGCAAATGGATCGATAACAGCTTCACGGAAACGCGCTTCATAATCCAGTACATAATGCGGGATGCCGAGGCTTTCAGAAACACGGCGGGCATCTTCGATGTCCTGGCCAGCGCAGCACGAACCAGCGCGATGCACAGCCGCACCGTGATCATAAAGCTGCAGCGTCACGCCAACAACATCATAGCCCTCACGTTTGAGGATCCCCGCCACAACGGATGAATCGACGCCGCCCGACATGGCGACGACAACGCGCGTGTCTTCCGGCTTTCCCGGCAGATCGAGGCTGTTCAGGCTCATGATTGATTCCAGCTTCCGGGCAAACGCCCTGCTTCTCAAAGTTTAAGTTTGCGCCCTATATAGGTCACACAAAGGGTGATTGCCAAGATGTCGCAGCAAAAACAACGCGCATTTTGCAGCGTTGCGGTCACAATTTCGCGTGAGACATCCAGGAAAATCTCAGCATAAGCAGGTTTTTTTATGACTTTCTCTCTAAATAAGGCATTTTTTTGCAAGTGTTACCAGAGAGTTACCGGCTGTTTAGGTAATTCTTAAAGCTGTGGCGCTAGTCTCGGTCTCGATTAGGTCCTTGAGTGTTGTGTAGAGAGTACAATGACCGATCTGACAAGACCGCGTATAAAATATGTTATTGGTCCCGATGGCAGTCCGCTGACCATCGCAGACCTCCCCCCCGCCACTACGAGGCGCTGGGTCATTCGCCGAAAGGCTGAAGTTGTCGCCGCTGTACGCGGTGGCCTTCTCAGCCTTGAGGAAGCATGCCAGCGTTATACATTGACGGTGGAGGAATTTCTTGGCTGGCAGTCCTCGATCGATGAGCATGGTCTCGCCGGTCTTAGGACCACACGTATCCAGCAGTACAGACACTAAGATTCTGCCAGCTTCCTCGGAAGCAGCAGATACGCAAACCAAACCCCGGCCGGGTCAATCGGCCGGGGTTTTTCTTTGATCAATCCCACCTATATGAAGAGAGCAGCCAAGCCTTTTGATGGAGTTCTCAGATGAGCGAAAACATCCAGATTCGGAAAAGTGACAATACGGATAGCGGACGTTACTTTGTCGTCATCAACGGCGACGATGCAGAAATGACCTACACGAAGCTGGGTCCAGCGCTGATTTCCATCGATCACACCTTCGTGCCCGGTTCGATGCGCGGTAAAGGCATCGCGCAGGCACTGGCATTGAACGCTGTTGAAAATGCTCGTAAAACCGGCTGGAAAATCATCCCACGCTGCAGCTTCATGCAGGCACAGGTCAAACGGCATGCCGATTGGTCCGACGTCATCGAAGCTGAATAAGGGGCGAGTGTTTTTAACTCCCAGCTCCAGCTTTAGCGTAAATCGCGAATGCGGCTTGCAAGGCTTTGAGGGCGTCCTTTGTTGACCTCGTCTCCGTCTTCCGATTTGTCTGCATTCACAAGAGCGTCGATGGGCGAACCTTGACCCTCTTTTTCAGCAGTCGTTGCAACCATGCGGGCCGCTAAAGCTGCCATTTCCTCGCGAAGTGCAGCATTTTCCTTTGAAAACTCTGTAGGCCGATCACCTCCCGCTGCGGGGGCTGAACCGTTACGTGTATAACGCTCGAGTTTCTCCTGCGCGTCCGAAAAATCGGAAATCAGTTTATCCAATCTTTGCTGGAGTTCGGCGTTACGACGCCTTTCGCTTTTCAGTTCGGTTTGTGCTGCGGTCAATTGCGTCGAAACCTCATTATAGCGTGCAGATGCATCTTTACGTTCCCGACGCATCTCACTCATCTCATTCGCCACGCGGCCGTGTTCGACCTCCTTGGCGCTTATCTCGATACGAAGCGTATCGGCCAGATCTTGCAGAGATGAAAGATGTTTCTGAAGTCGCTCCACTTCAGCCTCGACGATTTCAGCCTTTTCCTCAGCATTATCGCGTTCGACGACCGTCTCTTCAACAGTCTTGTCGCGTTCAGCCAGCGTCTTTCTCAGCTGGGCTATGTCGTTCTCGAGCAATGCAAAGCGCCTGAGTTCATCATGCTGCTTTCCAAGTTTGATTAGTTGCTCGGACGATTTTCCTCGTTCCTGCTTGAGTTGCTGTTCAAGTTTGCTGAAAGCCACGGCATGCTCAGCACGTAAACCATCACGATCCGCCCTGATTTCAGCAAGCGTTACCGGAAGTTCGGCGTGCACCTGCCGTCGTGCCAGAAAAAAGGCACGGCGCCAAACCGAAGGGCCAAGCAGAACCACGACGAAAACCGCCACGAGAACGCCAAGTATGAAAATGAGCGCAGACTGGATCACGACTTTGTCACAAAAAGAAAAAAGGACCAGCCAAAGGATAATGGCTGGCAACTATTCATAGATCGTCACCCGCGATGCTAGAACATTTTCAGCAAAAGTGCGAAGCGGTTTTGCGCAAGATGAATGTTTCAAAACAGCCAGGCAGAGCGGTTTCAATGGGGAACCACTCCGCCCATGCGACTCATATCGCGCAACACGTATCAGAATGGGTTCCAGGTCGGCGCAGCCGAAAGCTTAAGATACCCAATATTGACACCCAATCTTGCGCCAACACCCGTACGGATGGGCACCAGCATGATGTTCTGACGCTTCAGCACGTTAAAGCCTGCACCCGCGATCACATAGGCCGAACCTGCAACGCCTGCATAACGGCCGTAAAGGCTCTGGATGTCGTCAAGATTATAGACAAGCATCATCACACGTGAACCTTGTCCGCCAAAATCCCAGCCCAGCGATGGACCCTGCCAGAATGTACGATGATCACCAGCATTTTTCGTATAAAGCGTGCCTTCACCATAGGTGAGACCGCCGATAAACGCGCCGGAACCTTCCTCGCCCAGAATATAGCCATTCGGAAGACCAAAACTCTGAAACGCTTTTTCGACGGCACTGGCGATTCCACCAGACGTGGAACCAAAGAACCGGTGCCCCGATTCAACAACTTCCTCGGCTGTATATGCGTTGCTGCTCTGTGCCTGCGCTTTGTGCGGCACGACGATAATGGAGATCAGAAACGCCGCAAAAAACGCTACAAAATACGCCGCGTTGCGGAACCTGATCTGCGACAGGGACGGTATGGCCATTTATAATTCCTTTTGCCTACCAGCTTCTCTGTCTGACGGCCCTGTTAAAAGCCTGGCTACTACGTCTCTTGCGAACGCTTTGGCCGAATCGCGCTTATTCTAACCGCGAATTTATTGTCTAAATCTTTATGCCGCGAAATTGGCTTTAGAATGGCGGCAAAAAACAGCTTTGTTGCGGCAACCGGATGTCGCGTGTATCCAGATTCCCAAGGTTCCTGATGATGATTCGTCAGGGTTTACGCTCACCAACTGATAGCGACCCGTCATTCGGCTTGAATGTCGATTCTCAGGGTCGGTTCGTGCCTGGAGAAATCATCATGCCATTGCCCGTTACCCTTTCCGCACTCGATCTCGGTGCGCTTCTGTGCAGCAGGATCTGTCATGACATCATCTCGCCGGTCGGCGCGATCAACAATGGTCTCGAGCTGCTGGAAGAAGGCGGCGCAGACGAAGACGCGATGGCGCTCATCAAATCAAGTGCGCGCAATGCTTCGGCCCGCCTGCAATTTGCCCGCATCGCTTTTGGTGCAGCTGGATCAGCTGGTGTGCAGATCGATACCGGTGATGCCCAGCATGTTGCCACACAGTATTTCGCAAATGAGAAACCAGAACTGACCTGGGAAGGCTCACGCGTCCTTCTGCCAAAGAACAAGGTCAAGCTTCTGCTCAATATGCTGCTGATCGGCAACGCCGCCATCCCGCGTGGTGGTTCGCTGGCCGTTCGTCTTGAAAATGGCGATACCGATCCGCGCTTCGTCATTACTGTTAAGGGTCGCATGTTGCGCGTGCCGCCGAAATTCCTGGAACTGCATTCAGGAGCAGAGCCAGAAGAGCCAATCGATGCGCATTCGGTGCAGCCATATTATACGCTGCTGCTCGCCGAAGAAGCTGGCATGAAGATTTCTATTCACGCGACTGCAGAAGACATCGTTTTCGCCGCCGAGTAACCCGTTCTCATCAAACACAAGAAAGGCGCAGGTAAAACCTGCGCCTTTTTTTTGCTGGCTCAGTTCCAAAAGAAAAGGCCCCGCACAAACGGAGCCTTTTTCATTTCATCACCTGAAAAACGCTTACGCGCTTTCACGCAGCTCGCTGCCATCCGGTTCACGCAGCACATAACCACGGCCCCAAACGGTTTCGATGTAGCTCTGGCTGCCGGAAACGGCATCAAGCTTCTTGCGCAGCTTGCAGATAAACACGTCGATGATCTTCAGCTCAGGCTCGTCCATGCCGCCATAAAGGTGGTTGAGGAACATTTCCTTGGTGAGCGTCGTGCCCTTGCGGAGCGAGAGAAGCTCGAGCATCTGATATTCTTTGCCGGTCAGGTGAACGCGCTGACCACCAACCTCAACCGTCTTGGCGTCGAGGTTAACAATCAGGTCGCCAGTGGTAATGACCGACTGGGCATGGCCCTTGGAACGACGAACAATCGCATGAATACGGGCGATCAACTCGTCCTTGTGGAACGGCTTCGTCATATAGTCATCTGCGCCAAAGCCCAGACCGCGAACCTTATCCTCAATACCGGCCATACCGGAAAGGATCAGGATTGGCGTCTTGACCTTCGAGAGGCGCAAGGTACGCAGAACTTCGTAACCGGACATATCCGGCAAATTCAGGTCCAGCAAGATGATGTCATAATCATAAAGCTTGCCGAGATCGATGCCCTCTTCACCCAGATCGGTGGTGTAGACATTGAAGCTCTCGGACTTCAGCATCAACTCAATGCTCTGTGCGATAGCACTGTCGTCTTCAATTAAAAGGACGCGCATATCTTATCCCCTTTCCGCCGCTGACCAGTTTTCCCTCACGGCAGCTGACGGAACTGTCGTTGCCTTAGCATGAAGGTGCCTGCAAATGGTTAACAAAATATGATTCCTGTTGGCAAGCATAATTCTATCCTGTTTAGAAAAAACTCTTATCCAACTGAATCATATGTAATTATTCAATTCGATTGACCCTTATGAATCACATTAAGAAATCCTCTTAAGTGATTCATTCGACTCTATGTTTCACCTGTTACCCAAAAACCACACAAGATTTACCGAGCCTTAATTCCTAACGCGTATGATTAACGTTGCCGGTAAAGGAATGGTTACCAAAAGAGCAAAATCTTAACTTTTTGTTTCGCTTATGGAGACTGTTCTTATGTTTGGCGGCAAAGCCGAAGCCCTGAAAAGCAAGGCATTGCAACGGATTTCGCGGCATAATGCAGGAAAATCGCCAGCATATATGCCTGTTAATAAAGTCGGGGGGAACGCCCCAACATTAGAGCGCATCCCGAAAAGCGCGGAACGGTTTTCGGACAAGATGCGCGTTAATACAAAATGTTAGAGCGCCGATCTGATCAAATCAGATCGAGACAGGCTCTGATAAAGCTGGTTGGTGTTCAAGGAGTATTGCGTATGAAGCCACGTGAAAGCCTCGTCAGGCTTAAACTGTTCCAGGTGAAGGAAAAGCGCCGTCAGCTGGGCCAGCTCGACCTGATGATCGGCGAGTTCGAACGTATGGCGGGAGAACTCGACGCTCAGATTCTATCGGAAGAGAAGAAGGCAGGCATCACTGACATCAATCATTTCGCCTACCCGACCTTCGCGAAGGCTGCACGCCAGCGACGCGACAACCTGTTCGGATCGATTCGCGATTTGATGTCTCAGAAAGAAGCTGCAGAAGCAGAATTGGTCTATGCGGAAACCGAGCTGTCAAAGGCCGAAGCACTCGAAGAACGTGACGGCGGTAAAGCGCCTCGTGAAATCGTCGAGCGCCCGGTGAACCAGCGCCGCGCAATGATCGGCTAAGATTACGGTTCGCGAAATCATCGGATTTCGAAAAATGAGGCACGGCTTCTGAGGGGGAGCCGTGCCTTCTGTATTCTCGCTGCTGCTCTGGCTAGAGCATTTCCAGCAAAAGAGCGAAGCAGTTTTGCGTTGGATAATGTGAAAAAACAAAGAGATAGAGCATTTCCAATGATTCAAGAAAAGCAGGAAATGCTCTAGGACAATGTCAGCAGGTAATCCTCAAAACGCTGCCCCTTCTGATGCCGAAAGACCTTTCCGACAGTTTCGATCTTACTGATACGGTCCAGGCGAAAATTCCGGAAATCATTGCGGCTTTCACACCAGCCCGTCAGTAACCAGATGGCATCAAACATCGTCAGTCCGAGCGGCCTGACGGTGCGTTCGGTCATCTTTTCCCGCAGATCCAGATATTCCAGCTTTATAATCACACGATCACGAACCGCACGCCGTAAAAATGGAAGATGCAGGTTCGCCTTGCTATTCTCCTCGGTCATTTTCGACACGGCTCTCAGCGGCAGGCTGTTATAACGATCTCCTAGCCCGGCCTGCATCGTTGAGCTGATCTTTCCCGAGACACGCTGGGCCGCTGAGGCCAGCTCCTCATCACCTCTCGCGATAACCAGCCTGACGCCGAGCATGATGGCTTCAAGTTCATCGGCATCGAAATGAAGCGGCGGCAGAAAGTAACCTTTCTCAAGCTGATAGCCCAACCCGGATTCGCCTCTGATCGGCGCGCCCATGGCCTGCAGCGTCGCCATATCGCGATAAATCGTTCGGGGAGAAACCACCATCATCTCCGCAAGAGTGTCCGCCGAAACAGGCACGGACGCAGATCGAAGCCGATCAAGCAGAGAAAAAAGCCGCAGTGTTTTCATGTGACAAGCCTATAGCACATCCCTGACAAAAACTGTCAGGGGCTCAGTGTATATGCAGCACTCCAACAAGCAGGAGAAAAACATGACCACATCATCAGACAACGGGATAGAACTCGGGCGCTTCCGATTGAAAGCTGGTGTACAGGAACAAGCCATGCGTGATGCTTACACAGCGATGGTGAGCAACCACCTTTCGCATCAGCCAGGCTGGCAGGCGCAGCATCTGGTAAAGCTCGCGGATGGAACATTTGTCGATCTGGCCTTCGCCGACAACCAGACCATCGCCACCGAAATCTGCGCAAGCTGGCAAGGCAATGTTGACTGCGATGCTTTCCTGTCGCTGATTGATCCCGTCAGCATGGAATTCGGCACCATCCTCCGATGACATGCGCCGCGAGAGTTTCTTCTCGCGGCATATATGCCCTCGGGAAAAAACGCGTTTGCATTCCCACCTTGGCTAGTTGTAGGGAAGAAGCGCGATGCAGAAACTCGTCTCCTCAGGGCAAGAAAAAGCCCCCAATAAATTCAATTTCAGCAAGACGCCTAAGCCCATTCAATGGGGTGTGTTGCTGATCATATCTGCATTTCTTATCTTTATTGGAGAAAAGCTGGGACTGCCAGCCGCACTGCTTCTCGGTGCGATGCTTGGAGCGATCATCCTTGCTTCGCGTGAAAGCACGATCAGGGTTCACAAAAATTTCTCACTGCTCGCGCAGGCAATCGTCGGCCTGCTGATCGCGCGGGCCATGACTGCTGAATTCTTCAGCAATATGGGACAACACCTGCCGATCATCCTGTTTTCAACAGGCTTCACGCTGCTTGCCAGCACGACGATTGGCTATCTTCTGGCACGCTTTCGCGTTTTGCCCGGAACAACTGCCGTATGGGGTGTCTCACCGGGGGCCGCAACAGCAATCGTGCTTATGGCTGAATCCTTCGGGTCTGACGCACGGCTCATCGCTTTCATGCAATATTTGCGCGTGGTACTGGTCGCAACGACTGCTTCGCTTGTGGTGATGTTTACCGCCGATATCGAAACAGTCGCTCCAGCGGCCGTGGAATGGTTTCCGGCGATAAACTGGCACACTCTGGGCCCGACCCTCGCCTTGATCGTCTGCGGCGCCTTTCTGGGCGAATTATCTCGCATTCCAACCGGAGCAATGCTCGTACCACTCGCACTCGGAGCAATGTTGCAGGATTTGGGCCTTATGGTCATTGACCTGCCGCCATGGTTGCTGGCGGGAAGCTATATCTTCATCGGCTGGCGCATTGGCCTTGGCTTTACTCGCGCGATCATTGCACATGCGGCACGCGCTTTTCCGGCGATACTCGGATCAACACTCATTCTGATTGCTGTCTGCGGACTCTTCGGCATGGCGCTTGGTCATGTGCTGGGCCTTGATCCCCTCACCGCTTATCTCGCCACCAGCCCCGGCGGTGCAGATACCGTGGCCATTATTGCAGCATCAAGCAATGTCGATCTGCCATTCATCATCGCCATGCAAACCAGCCGCTTTTTCATCGTTCTTCTTGCAGGCCCGGCAATTGCCCGCTTCGTCGCTTCACGCATTGCGAAGCGTCAAAAATAAAAAACCCGGCTTTCGCCGGGCTTTTCACAATCACTGATAGATCAGCTTATTTGCCGTGGAAACCACGGATCGCGCCGATGATCTTGTCCTGATCTTCTTCCGAAAGGTAAGGATGCATCGGCAGGCTCAGAATACGCGCAGGCAGTGCTTCTGAAACAGGCAGACCGCCCGGTGCAATCGGATAATGCTTGTATGCGGTCTGCAGATGCAGTGGTTTCACGTAGTAGATGACCGATGGAACGCCAGCAGCCTGAAGATGCGCCTTCAGACCGTCACGGTTTTCGCTTTCAATCGAATACTGTGCCCAGGCCGAACGATTGCCAGCAGGCAGACCCGGAACCTTGACCACGTCCTTGAGCAGCTCATTATAGCGCTTGGCAATACGGTCGCGCGCTTCCATTTCGTCTTCGAGGATCGCAAGCTTTTCCAGAAGAATAGCTGCCTGGATGGTGTCGAGACGCGAGTTGAGACCAATGCGAACATTGTCATACTGCGTTTCACCCTTGCCGTGGAACAGCACGGAGCGCAGCGTGTCAGCCAATTCAGCATCATTGGTGAACATTGCACCACCGTCGCCATAGCAGCCGAGCGGCTTGGCAGGATAGAAGCTTGTCGCACCAACATGGCCGAAAGCGCCACACATCACGTTGTCACGCTTGCCACCAATCGACTGCGCCGCATCTTCAATCACGAACAGATTTTCGCGATCGGCAACTGCAGTGATGCGGTTGTAGTCAGCAGTAAGACCAAACAGATCGACTGGAATGATTGCCTTTGGCTCAAGACGACCTTCCTTGCGGACGGCGGAAATGGCAGCTTCCAGCTGTTCAATATTTATGTTGTAGGTGTCGGCGTCGACATCAACGAAAACCGGCTCTGCACCAACAAGGGCAACAACTTCAGCGGTTGCAGCGAACGTGAACGACGGAACGAAAACTGCATGACCCGGACCGATGCCGCGCGCCATCAAAGGCATCTGCAAGGCGTCGGTGCCGTTGGCGCAGGCGATAACATGTTCTACGCCCAGATATTCGCCGAGCTTCTTTTCGAACTCAGCCACTTCAGGACCGAGAATGTAACGGCCTTCCGCAACAACCTTGGAAACGGCGGCATTAAGACGGTCTTCGATACGCGCGCGTTGCGCTCCAAGATCAATGAACTGCATGTTGGCTCCAATTTATCTGGTTCGCCCTATCAAAAGCGAATCCACGGCAACCTGTTTATTCCTTCACGCTCTGCCCTACCATGGGTGGAGCGTTCAAAGTTTTGCTATTCCCGTAACACCGCTTGACAGAAATTTCCGTCAAGCGCGTGTTATCGGGAATGACTGACCGATCCTTCGGTCAGAATGCGCAATACGTTGATTGCTTCCCGCCCATCGGTGCGCGGATTTTCGCGCGTTTCGATGCAGTGCAGGAAATGCTGTAATTCGCGGGTCAGCGGCATCCCTTCTTCGACAGGGATATAGATCGGATCGACCGATTTGAAAGCCCACTGATCATTCTCGCGCCATACTTCGTGCTTGTAGAATGCAAGCTTGCGATCCCAAGGTTCGGCATCGTCAAAAACCAGCATACCCTTGGTCCCCGTCACGCTCAGGCGACGCTCACGATAGGAGTTCATTCGGGAAGCGAAGAGATGGCCGCGAATACCACTCGGGAATTCGAGATGCACATGGGCGAAATCGCTGATCTTATCGATGATTGCCGTGCCCTCACCGCGAACGGCTGAAGGCTCTTCGCCGGTGATGGCAAGAACCATCGAAAGATCGTGCGGTGCAAGATCCCAGAGCGCATCGAACTTGTCGTGGAACTTACCGAAACCGACGCGGTGTGAATGCACGTAGCGAATATCGCCGAGCTCACCGCTCTTCACCATGTCGAGCAGCTTCTCAAACGCCGGATGGAAGCGCAGAATATGCCCGACCATGAACACGCGACCATTTTCGCGTGCAGCCGCAACTTCTGCTTCTGCATCGGCAACTTCCAGCGCGATCGGCTTTTCAACCAGAACGTCCTTGCCGTTCTTCACTGCTTCAATTGCGTATTGCGCGTGAAACTGCGCAGGCAGCGCCAAAACGATGCCATCAATATCGGCGCGCGAGAAAAGTTCGTCGACCGGAATGTTGGGAACACCGAACTCAGAAGCGAATCGTTCCGCATTCTGTGGATTGGCGTCAGAAACACCGTGAAGGGCCCCGAGGCTCTTCAAGGTACGAATATGGTTGCCGCCCCAATAGCCACAACCCAAAACCGCAATACGAGGTGCCATAAAACTAAGCCTTTGCTTTCCGCTAGTTACTTATCTACGCAAATCGTGGAAAACAAGACGAAAGCTATGCGAAGAGTGCTTGACAGGGTCCCGTTCCCCACATATACCGCCGCCATTCCTTGCATGAACACGGTTCGTGAAACGCTGGAGACAGCGCCGAAAACTGTTTCACTGCAATGTGTGGCGGAGTAGCTCAGTAGGTTAGAGCAGAGGAATCATAATCCTTGTGTCGGCGGTTCGAATCCGTCCTCCGCTACCAACAGCACCCAGAAACAGTGTTTCAGCTACTGCAGGCTCTGGAAGCCCAATCACCCCTATTTGTCTCTATGTTGAACGCGCGCGGTGCGAGCAGCTTTTAGCTTAGTCATCACCTGCAGCGATGAACCACCCGTCTCAACACAATGATGCGGCAATGCTTCACTGGATAGAACCGTGGCGCCGGACTATATCAGAGATGGTTGCGCACCCTTGGCGCAACGCAAACTGGCAAGAGAGAATGACCGTTCTTATCAATCAGCCCCACCCATCCATCGACAGAGCGTCCATCGACAGATTGGTCAGCACTTTTTATGGAAAAGCCCGCGAAGATGACGTTATAGGCCCAATCTTTTCAGAGGCCGTAGATGACTGGGATCATCATATTGAACGCATCAGCGAGTTCTGGTCATCCGTGATCTTGAAAACCGGACGTTACGATGGGCGCCCAATGCCCCCACACATTCGCCTGGGCCTTAAAAACGAACATTTTGATCGTTGGTTGCAATTGTTTGAGCAGACAGCACGCGACATTTTCCCGCCGGACGGCGCAATTATTTTCATTGATCGCGCCCGCCGGATTGCCGATAGTTTTGAAATGGCAATCGCCACGCATTCTGGGCAGATTGCGGCACCACGTCATTCGCGCAAGCCATTGTAAAAGAAACCGCCTGCCTCTGATAACAGAAGCAGGCGGTTCAATAGTTTTCAACGCGCGTCTTATCCGAAAACCGCTACACACTTTTCGGAACGCGCGCTTATTATGCAGCAGGTTTGGTCTTTTCTGCCTTCAGCTGCTGCTTATGTCGCAGCAACATGCCGTATAGATCGCGAGGCTCATCCGGATCAGCCAGAAGATCGAGCTGCTCATAGAAGCCCGTATCCTGAAGCTTGTCGCGAACATAGCGCAGTGCCGAAAAGTCTTCCGTTGCAAAGCCGACTGAGTCGAACAGCGTAATCTGACGCGCATCCTTGCGGCCTTCAGTCTTGCCGGTGATCACTTCCCACAATTCATTGACGGGATAATCTTCCGGCAGCTGCTGGATTTCACCTTCAATACGGGTCTGAGGCGGATATTCGACGAAGATGTCCGAACGGCGAAGGATATCACCGTGCAGTTCGGTCTTTCCAGGGCAATCACCGCCAACCGCGTTGATATGCACACCAGCACCAACCATGTTGTCGGTCAGGATCGTCGCATTGAGCTTGTCGGCAGTTACGGTCGTGATGATGTCCGCACCCTCGACCACTTCTTCGACATCCTTGCAGATCACGATGTCAAAACCTGCACCTTCAAGATTGCGTGCGCATTTTTCCGAAGCCGTACGGTCAATATCGTAAAGACGCAGCTTGTCGATGCCAAGAATTGCCTTGAACGCTAAGGCCTGAAACTCGCTCTGTGCGCCATTGCCGATGATCGCCATCGTGCGTGCGTTCTTTGGCGCAAGATGCTTTGCGGCAACCGCTGAGGTAGCAGCCGTGCGCAGCGCTGTCAGGATGGTCATTTCGGTCAGAAGCATCGGATAGCCGCTGCCAACATCCGAAAGAACACCAAAAGCCGTAACTGTCTGCAGGCCGTCGCGCGTATTCTTCGGATGACCGTTCACATATTTGAAGCCGTACATCGTACCGTCGCTTGTCGGCATCAGCTCGATCACGCCCTCATCGGAATGCGAAGCCACGCGCGGCGTCTTGTCGAAGCTTTCCCAGCGGCGGAAGTCCTCTTCCACGTAATCGGCGAGCTCCTTGAGGAAGGTCTCGACGCCGACGGAAAGCACCAGCTTCATCATGTGATCGACACTGACAAAAGGGACGATATTCAGGTTCGGTTGGGTCATTCTTGCTCCTTAACATTCAGCGGCAGACCATTTGATCCCGCCAGCAGTGAATGCAGTTTTGAAATCAATAGTTGATGGTTGGGCGGTCCATGACGCTGCGGCCCAAAAGGCTCGCCATCAGGTCGACCATCACAGTTGCGGTACGTCCGCGTTCATCGAGAAATGGATTGAGCTCGACGAGATCGAGGCTCGTCACCAGATCGCTGTCATGCAGCATTTCCATGATGAGATGCGCTTCACGGAAGGTGGCGCCACCCGGAACCGTGGTGCCGACAGCGGGCGCAATCGAAGGTTCAAGGAAATCGACATCGAGGCTCACATGCAGAAGGCCGTTTTCGTCCTTCACGCGCTTAAGGAAGCGGCGCAACAGGGCTGCAACACCATGCTCGTCGATAAGGCGCATGTCATAGACGGCAACATCCGTCTGCTTGATCGCGGCGCGTTCTGCCGGATCAACACTGCGAATACCCATCATGCAGACATTAGCGGGATCAATCGGCGCTGCCAGGGCTGGGAAATAGCCCTCAAAGCCCTTCTGGCCCGTGTAATAGGCAACAGGCGTGCCGTGCAGATTGCCGCTGCCCGTCGTTTCCAGCGTGTGGAAATCCGTATGCGCATCAAGCCACAGCACAAATTGCTTGCGGCCCTTTTCCGCCGCGCGGCGCGCAATGCCGGGAACAGTGCCTGCTGCAAGCAGATGATCGCCACCGAGGAAGATCGGAAAACCGTCTTCACTCTCACGATAAGCAGCTTCGCTGATTGCTTCGATCCAGGCGACAGCCTGCGGCAAAGCCTTGATCGCAGGATTGGGATGGGTCAAAGGGCGCAGTTCGGCCGGAGCCAGATTACCCAGATCGGTAAACTCATGACCAAGTTCGCGAATCGCTTCCGCAATACCAGCAGCGCGATAACCGTCGGGGCCCATATTGCAGCCCAGACGTCCAGTGCCTTCCTGAACCGGCAATCCCAAAATCTTGCAATGCATAAAGTGCTACTCCAGAGAAATTATTGCCCTAAATTGACCATTTACGCTTGGCGATGTGAAGCAACCGGATTGGCAATTTTAACGGTTTGGTTTATCAGAATGTCGGATTGGCTTTTCAAAATGGAGAAAACATGGACGATCTGGATGAAAAGCTCATCACGCTTTTACGTCACAACGGACGGCGCAGCATTTCGGATGTGGCAATCGATCTCGGCGTCTCGCGTGCGACTGTTCGCTCGCGCATGGAACGGTTGGAACAGTCCGGTGACATCATTGGCTACACAGTGATCCTGCGGTCCGATGCGGTTGATCTGCCGGTGCGCGGTATCATGATGATCGAAATCGAAGGCCATGTTGCTGATCGTGTGGTCAAGGCACTCGGCGGCTTCTCCGAAATTTCAGCCATCCACACCACCAATGGTCGTTTCGATCTGGTGGTGGAACTGGGTGCTGCAACACTGACCGATTTCGATGCCGTATTGCGCCGCATCCGACTGGTGCCGGGGATCAAGGCCAGCGAAACCAATCTACTGTTGGCAACACCGCGCTCAACGCGCGCGCGTCTGTAATAAAAAAGCCCGGCTCAAGGCCGGACTTTTTATTTTATGAGTAAGTGTCTGAATTAAAAAGCGGCAGGCCGTGGCGAAAATGGTGATTTTCGAGTACCGAAGCGGAGTGTACTTTTGGGTACATGAGCATCGGAACGCAGACAAATTGCCATTTGCAGACCGGCATGGCGGCTTTTTTCACTTCTATTAGGCGAGGATCGGATAATCCGTATAACCCTTGGCGCCACCGCCATACATATGCTGCTGATCCAGCTCGTTGAGCGGTGAATTGTCCTTCAAACGACGGACAAGGTCAGGGTTGGAGATGAACGGCTTGCCAAAGGCAACCACATCAGCGCGGCCGCTTTCGATTTCCTGTTCAGCCAGTTCGCGATCATAGCCATTGTTAACCATCCAGGCAGCTTCGCCACCAGCATCGCGATAAACCTGCTTGAGACGCGCATAGTCGAATGGCTGCGGGCCCTGCTGGAAGTCACGTGGACCACCGGTCGCACCTTCAATGATATGAACATATGCAAGACCGTAAGCGGCGAGCTTTTCGACCACATAGTCGAACAGCGGCTGCGGATCGGAATCCGACACGTCATTGGCAGGCGTTACTGGCGAAAGACGAATGCCGACCTTGCCCGGCGCAACCGACTTGGTAATCGCATCAACCACTTCAGACAGAAAGCGGGCGCGGTTTTCAATGGAGCCGCCATATTCATCGGTGCGGTGATTGCTGTCCGAACGCAGGAACTGATCGATCAAATAGCCGTTTGCCGCATGGATTTCGATGCCGTCAAAACCAGCCACTTCAATCGCATCCTTTGCAGCCTTGGCATAGGTCGCAACGATTTCTGGAAGCTCGCTCTTTTCAAGCGCGCGTGGCTCTGAGGTTGGTGCAAATTCGCCGGTGCCATCGGGATGCACGAGATAGGTCTTCGACTTGGCCGTAATGGCCGAAGGTGCAACCGGCTTGCCGCCATTTGGTTGCAGGCTGTCATGCGAAATACGGCCCACATGCCACATTTGCACGACGATCTTGCCACCTGCGCCATGAACAGCATCCGTCACGCGCTTCCAACCGGCAAGCTGCTCATCAGAATAAAGGCCCGGTACATCGGCGTAGCCCTGTCCCTGATGGCTGATCGGCGTTGCCTCGGTGATGATAAGACCGGCACTGGCGCGCTGTTCGTAATAGGTGACGTTGAGATCGTTTGGCACGGCGCGCGGTGAGCGATTGCGCGTCAAGGGTGCCATAACAATACGATTGGCAAGCTTCAGATCGCCGATTGTAACTGGATCAAACAATGTAGCCATGGATGCATTCCTTCAAGTTGGAAAGATTGGGCAAATGGGAGGGATCGATTTAAGGGAGGTCAAAGATCGGACAGCGATTTGAGCAAGGCGGCAATCACCTCCTCATTGCGCTTGTAGAAAGTCCACTGGCCAACACGATGGGGCGTAATCAGCCCCGCCTTCGTCAGCACGGACAAATGGGCAGAAACGGTGGACTGGGAGAGGCCACACCGTTCGAACTGGCCCGCGCACACACCCATCTCCAGAGGCATGTGCTGATCGGAAAAATGGTTCTCCGGTTCCTTGAGCCAGCTCAAAATGTCGAGACGAACAGGATGAGCGAGCGCCTTGAGGGTTTCGTCCAAAGGCATAGTTGAGACTATGGTTTGAATGTCCGACATCACGTTCACCTCGCTGATCTTCATTCATATCGTCATTTCACGATATAAGTATCGTTTGTATTCGATTTGAACAGAGGGACGCCGTTCACATGCGCGTGAGCAGGTAAAAAGCATTTCCAACAAAAATGCGAAGCGGTTTTGCGTTGGATGTTGGATAATGCGTAAGCAGATAATTAGAGCGGTTCCAACAATTCAATCCTAGCTGGAACCGCTCCAATCAACGCCTTTCCTGTGGAACATTACAACGGCCTTGATTGCGTCAAACGGGCATCCGACTATGTTCGCCGTAAAGATTTGAGATTGGAATGAATATGGCCAACGATATTAAGCGCATTGCCGGGATTATAGCCGCTGAGATCAATGCAAAGCCAGAACAGGCAATCGCCGCCATTGGTTTGCTGGACGAAGGCTCAACCGTGCCATTCGTCGCCCGTTACCGCAAGGAAGTCACCGGCGGCCTTGATGATACGCAGCTGCGCCAGCTTTCAGAGCGCCTCGCCTACTTGCGTGAACTTGAGGCGCGGCGCTCGTCCATTCTG
The DNA here is from genome assembly GCF_002252505.1 of Brucella grignonensis. Lineage (GTDB taxonomy): Bacteria > Pseudomonadota > Alphaproteobacteria > Rhizobiales > Rhizobiaceae > Brucella > Brucella grignonensis. The sequence goes on from NZ_NNRL01000157.1 coordinate 352,697, forward strand.
GAATCGATCCGCGGACAGGAAAAGCTCACACCAGAACTCGAACTGAAAATCGCAGGCGTTCAGACCAAGGCCGAGCTTGAAGACCTCTATCTTCCCTATAAGCCCAAGCGCCGCACCAAGGCGGAAATCGCCCGCGAACGCGGCCTTGGACCGCTTGCCGAAGCCATTCTGACCGACCGCAGGCTGGTCCCCACCGAGATTGCTGCGCAATATGTCACCGGTGAAGTTGCCGATGTGAAGGCAGCACTGGATGGTGCGCGCGACATCATCGCAGAAGGCTTTGCGGAAAATGCCGAACTGATCGGCAATCTGCGCAACTATCTCAAGGAACGTGCTGTTCTCCGCTCCCGCGTTGTCGATGGTAAACAGGACGCAGGCGCAAAATTCTCGGATTATTTCGACCATTTCGAACGCTGGGCAAATGTTGCAGGCCACCGGGCTCTGGCCATGCTGCGCGGTCGCAACGAGGATTTTCTGTCGCTCGACATTGAAATCGACGCCGACGACACCTCGCCGGTAAAGCCGGTCGAACGCAAGATCGCCGCCGCCTATAATATCGGCGCAACCCTGCCCGGCGATCGCTGGCTAATGGAAGTTGCAAGCTGGACATGGCGCGTCAAACTCTCGCTCTCCTTGTCACTCGACCTCATGCGCGACCTGCGTGAACGCGCCGAGGAAGAAGCCATCAACGTCTTCGCCCGCAACCTCAAAGACCTGCTGTTGGCCGCGCCTGCCGGTTCGCGTGCCACCATGGGCCTTGATCCGGGCATCCGCACCGGCGTTAAGGTCGCAATCGTCGATGACACTGGCAAACTGCTCGACACAACGACGGTCTATCCGTTTCCGCCGAAGAACGATGTGCGCGGCACCCAGGCGGAGCTTGCAAGCCTGATCCGCAAACACAAGATCGAACTGATTGCGATTGGCAACGGCACAGGCAGCCGCGAAACCGAACGTCTTGTCGTGGATATGCTCAACGAGCTTCCAGCACCAAAACCGCTCAAAGTCATCGTGTCGGAAGCAGGTGCGTCGGTCTATTCGGCATCCGAAGCCGCAGCCGCCGAATTCCCGCAACTCGACGTTTCGCTGCGCGGTGCCGTTTCCATCGCCCGCCGTTTGCAGGACCCACTGGCGGAACTCGTCAAGATCGAACCGAAATCCATCGGTGTTGGCCAGTATCAGCATGACGTCGATCAATCGCGTCTGGCACGTTCGCTCGATGCGATGGTCGAAGATGCGGTGAACGCTGTCGGCGTTGATCTCAACATGGCATCCGCGCCACTGCTCGCGCGCGTATCGGGTCTTGGAAAGTCTCTTGCCGAAGCAATCGTCGCGCATCGTGATGCAGCCGGGGCTTTCAAGAACCGCAAGGAACTGCTGAAAGTCGCACGCCTTGGCAACCGCGCCTTTGAGCAATGCGCAGGCTTCCTGCGTATCGCCAACGGCACCGAGCCGCTTGATGCGTCCTCCGTTCACCCGGAAGCCTATGGCGTTGCCAAAAAGATCGTTTCCGCCTGCGGCCGCGATGTGCGCAGCCTCATGGGTGATAGCGCAGCACTTAAAAGCCTCGATCCGCGCGTCTTTGTCGATGAGCGGTTTGGTCTGCCAACCGTGCGTGACATCATCGCCGAGCTCGACAAGCCGGGCCGCGATCCACGCCCTGAATTCAAGACCGCGACCTTTGCCGATGGCATCGATGACATCAAGGACCTGAAACCCGGCATGATGCTTGAAGGCACCGTCACAAATGTTGCGGCCTTTGGTGCCTTTGTCGATATCGGCGTGCATCAGGACGGACTTGTCCATGTCTCCCAGCTTGCGGATAAATTTGTCAAAGACCCGCATGAGGTGGTCAAGGCTGGCGATGTGGTGAAGGTGCGCGTGACGGAAGTGGATGTGCCACGCAAGCGCATCGGCCTGACGATGAGAAAGGACGGCGGCGAAGCCCCTGCCCCGCGCAACAATGCGCAGCGCGACACGAAACCTGCACAGAAGCAAAACTTCGCTGCGCGCAAACAGGAACAGCCGTCAACCGGCGGTTTCGGTGCAGCACTTTTGGAAGCGATGAAGAAAAAATAAGCTAAATCTTGTTGCCGATTGGAAAGCCGGTTGAGACTTTTCTCACCGGCATTTCATCGGTGGGAATAATCCAGCCACCGCGAATGGCGATGCGAACCTCGTCGCCTTCTTCCAGTCTTACCGGATCGCGCACTTCAAAATGCAGGTGAATATCCGGCTTGGTGAGCGGATGTGCCTCGATGCGCGAACCGCCACCCCGATAAACCGAACGCTTGACGCGCACAGGGATGCCGCCGGTCTCCACCAGTTGCAAGTCTTCTGAACGAACGCATAACTGCGCATTGGCACGCGGCATTTCAATGCCGGAACAACGCACCTGCGCACGGCTTCCCAGCACCAGCGCCTCGCACTGTCCCGCTTGCGCAAAGGACACGACCTCAGCAGGCAGAACCATGCCATGCGCGATGAAGGACGCGACCATTTCGCTGGCCGGTTCCTCGTAAAGCTTGCGCGGCGTATCGAACTGCTGAAGCTTGCCATGGTCGAGAACCGCAATCCGGTCGGCAAGCGCCATGGCCTCAGCCTGATCATGCGTGATGTAGATAATCGTCGTACCGGTGCGCTTGTGGAAAGCAGCAAACTCGTTTTCCATCGAAGCACGCAAATGCACGTCGAGATTGGCCAGCGGTTCATCAAACAATACCAGCGAAGGGGCCGCCACCAGACAGCGGGCCAGTGCCACACGCTGCCGCTGACCGCCCGAAAGATTGGCCGGGCGGCGATCACCGAAACCGTCAAGATCGACCAGCGCAAGTGCTTGCCTAACGCGGCGCTCGCGCTCGGCTTTGGCAACCTTCGCCACCCGCAGACTATAGCCGACATTCTCGGCGACCGTCATATGCGGCCAGAGCGCATAGTTCTGGAAGACGATACCGACCTGCCGCTTCTCCGGCGGCACACTGCCATCAACATGGGAAACGCGGCTGTCACCAATATGGATTTCGCCGCCATCGACGTCTTCAAAACCTGCAATCATCCGCAGAAGCGTGGTCTTGCCGCAGCCGGATGGTCCGAGAATAGCAACAAACTCGCCATCCTTCACATCAAGCGACACTTCAGACAGAGCCTGAAACTCGTTGAAGGCCTTGGAAACAGAAGCGATTTTCAGTCGCGCCATGGCAGCACTCCGTTTGGAAGACGCCGCGCAAACAGATTTGTTGCAAGCATCAGCATGAATGTCACCGCAACGGCCAGAATGGATATGGCAGCCGCATAGGCGGAATCGCCCGCCTGTTCAAAAGAAAACATCACCACGCCCAGCGTTTCAGATCCCGACGCCCAGAGAAGCGCGGAAACCGTCAGCTCACAGAATGCGGTCATGAAAATGAGCACGCCGCCTGCAAGCGTCGCTGGTGCGACAAGAGGAAATATAATGGTCCTGAGGCGATAGAAAAGACCAGCGCCTGCAACACGGGCCGCTTCTTCCAGCGCACGGTCAATCTGGTGGAGGCCAGCAACCGTTGGCCGCAGCGCCAACACGAAGAAGCGTGCGAGATAGGCAAACAGGATGATCCAGAGTGTATTATAGAGGCTGACACCGACCACTGGCAGCGGCTTCAAGAACATAAGCAGACAGGCGATGGCCAGCACGACACCCGGCAAAGCATAGGGCATCTCGGCTGCAAAGTTGAGGATCGGCGTCCAGCGCCGTTTACGCCATGCCAGCATATAGGCAAGCGGAACTGCTATCAGCACCGCAAAGAATGCTGCCGCCAGCGACAGAACCGCACTGTTGCGGAAAGCACGTGCAGCACCAGCATGTTCAAGCAGCACGAAACGGAAATTCTCGGCAGTTGCCGTCGCAAACGTCAGCGGCACGCCATAGGCCGGAACCAGCGCTGAAAGTGTCAAGCCGATCAGCGGCAGAAACAGCACGATCACGATCAACAGCCATGCAGCCAGCTCCGCCCACACACGCCATACGCCAAGCACGAAAGGTGCAGCTGGAAGCGACGTTGACACAATGCGGAAATCACGACGGCGCGAGGCATATTCCTGCGCTGCGATACCCGCCATGGCAATCAGACCGATCAGCACAGAAAGCACGGCGACGCTGGAGAGCACCGCTGGCCCACCGCCTGCAAGACGCTGATAAATCAGCGTCGGCAGAACCAGATAATTGGACGGAATTCCCAAGAAGGCTGGGATGCCGAAATTGCCGACGCAGGAGACGAAGGCCAGAGCGGCAGCGCCGATGATCGACGGCGTCATCAACGGCAGGATGATGGTGCGCAGAACGGTCCATTTGCTGGCACCGGCACTCAGACCCGCTTCCACTAGTTCGCGTGGGAGTTTGCGCAGGCCTGCCCGCACGATCAGAAAGACCAGCGGTCCATATTGCACGCCAAGCAGAAAAATAATGCCCCAGACAGAATAGAGCGGATTGCGGCTGCCAAGCGGCGGCGCCATGCCGATGATCTTGAGGAACTGGCTGGAAGGCCCGAAGAGTTGGAGCCACGCCAGCGCTGTTACCTGCGGGGCGATCAAGAGCGGAGTCACATAAAATAGCACAAAGACATTGCGCCCGCGCATATCTGTGAGGCCAACAAGCAACGCCGCAACGATGCCAAAGACCAGCGCCAGCAACGTGCCGCCAATACCGATCTGCAGCGAATGCCATGTGGCAACCCATGTCGAACGGCTGCTCAGCGTTTCAGTAAGAACGGATGTCGAAAGCTGTCCCTGCGGCGCGACCAGTTCGACCAGCAGCCTGCCCATTGGCAGAAGCGACAGCACTGCAACAATAAGCGTTACACCAATAATCAGGGCCGCATCACGGCCCTGAAGATCTCGAAACATGCGCATTAAAATGCCTTATCCGCCGAACAGCTCGGAGAACTGCTTCTTGTCGGCATCCGTCTGACCCAGAACCTTCTGAGTATCAATCGACATGATGTTAATCTTGGTGCCTTCCGGCAGCCATGCCGGGCGACCAACGCCTTCCTTGGCAGGCAGATAGCCCTGCTCAAGTGCCAGCTTCTGGCCATCATCCGACAGGATGAAATCAACGAACTTCTTGGCACCATCGACGTTTTTTGCAGTTGCCATGATCGCAACCGGTTCAGTCACGGCAGGCACGCCTTCCGATGGGAAGACGAACTCGATCGGCGAGCCCTTGGCCTTGGCGTTCAGCGCCATGAAGTCAACGAGGATGCCATATGGCTTTTCACCACTCGCAACCGACTTCAGCACGGCGCCATTGCCCTTGACGCTTGCAAGTTCATTGGTCTTGAGGTTCTTGAAATAATCCCAGCCGAGATCCTTATCGAGCGCAAAACCGCTCAGGAGATAGGCCGCAGCGCCCGAATAAAGCGGGCTTGGCATGACGACCTGGCCTTTGTAGTCGGCTTTCGTGAGATCGGCCCAATGTTCTGGCTTCTGTGCAGCACCCGTGTTGTAGGCAATGCCGGTGGTGATCAGCTTGGAGCCGAAATAGGCCTTGTCGGCGTCATAGCTATCGGCAGAAAAACCATCAACCTTGGCTTCCGGATAGCTAAGCAGACGCTTGTCCTTCTTCAGACCTTCCATCGTCACCGCATCAGCGATCAGCAGAACGTCAGGCTGCGGTGCGCCAGCCGAAAACTCAGCGGCAAGCTTGGTGAGGAGTTCGCTCGTGCCAGAGCGGAAAATCTGCACATCGGTGTCTGGATTAGCCTTGCGGAAAGCTTCAACGGTCTTGGTCGCATCCGCTTCCGGCTGCGAGGTATAAAGCGTCAGCGTATCGGCCTGCGCCACGGCGATGGAAAGAGCAAGAAGCGCAGGTACGACAGCAGCCCGCTTCATCATCTTGTTCATGGGATTCGCTCCTCGAATTTCTGTATAATGTTCGCCAGCATGACCAGCGATGCCGGTACAATCCTGACGCGTGCGAAGTGATAGCGCGCAGATACTGCCATGGCGATAGGCACGATCATTTCCATTCATGGTGCACCTGTCAAATATCCTGCAACGTGAACCCGGAAAAGCAAAAGCCTCCCGGCGGAATCATATCCATCGGAAGGCTTGTAAGGCAGTGAATGATTTGCCGAACAGCCACCCGTATCTCCCAGCATGGAGAAGATGCGGATGGCATTAGAGGAATTGCAATGCGGTTTTATGACAACCGCAAACGCATTCCCGGTAAAAAGACCAGCAGATCAGATAACAATCTCGGCGATATGCGCAACCTGCGCACCAGTCTCATAATAGGCTTCTCGCAGGCTGCGGAAATTCTGCTCCTTTGGATCAGTGACAGGCAACGGCAGATCATCTTCAGAAATCGCACCTGAAACGAGTTGTGCCAACAAACGCCCGAATACCGTACCGGGTGCAATACCTCGGCCATTATAACCGGAGAACCCAACCACATTGCGGGCAAGGCGATGGAATTTCGGCAAGCTGTCGTTGGTCATGCCGATTTTGCCATACCATTCTGCTTCAAACTCAACTTCGCCAATCTGCGGGAACAGACGTTTCAACGATTTCTTCGCCCATGCCTTGTGCACGGCAGCACCGGTATTGCGCAGTGCACCGACGCTGCCAAACACAAGACGGCCCTGCTGATCGAAACGGAAAGAAGAGAGAACTTCCTTCGTATCCCATGCCCCCTGACGTTCCGGCAGAATCGAGCGCTTGATGTTGTCCGATAGAGGCTTGGTGGCCATATTGAAATACGGCAGATGCACCAGCTCAGCGCGCACCTCTGCCCAAGGCACATTGGTATAGGCGTTGGTTGCAACCACAACCCAGTCAGCTGTCACAGTACCGGCAGCGGTCTTCACCACCCATTTACCGTTCTGCTCGCTGGCACCCGTTACAGGGCTTGCCGTAAAAATTTGCGCACCTGCAGCAACCGCTGCATGGGCAAGCCCGCGCACATAGGCGAGCGGCTGAATTGTCCCGGCACGCAGATCGAGCAGTGATCCGGCATAAGCCTTGGTGCCAACCTTGGCTTCGGTTTCTTTCGCATCAAGCAGCTTCACATTGGCGCCACGACGCGCCCATTGCTCATGGCGGTCTTCAAGTTCCTTCAGGCCCTTCTTGCCAACAGCGCAATGAAGCGTGCCCTGCTTCTCGACTTCACAGGCGATCTTGTGTTTTTCGATGATTTCAAAAACCAGCTTCGGTGCATTACCAAGAACGTCGAGCAAACGGTCGCCGTGCTTCTGGCCCAACACACCCGGCAGATCGTCGGGCATGACCCACATGCCCGCATTGACGAGACCGACATTGCGACCCGAACCGCCATATCCGATTTCGATCCCTTCCAGCACAATTGCTTTCGTGCCCTTTTCCGCAAGATGCAATGCGGTAGAAAGTCCGGTAAATCCGCCACCCACAATCACCACATCAGCAGTGAGATCGCCTTTAAGCGCGGTGGTCTTCGGTGCAGCTGGAGCGGTCTTTTCCCAAAGGCCATGAGAGCGCGGATCGTTGAGCATGAACGGCAACCATTTTATATAATGAAAAACAGACGGCTTTTACCGCCAAAACTATTTCACGCGCCGGAAGCCTCAATGACAGCAATATTTATGCAACAATTCATTCCCATTCGGAATGACCTAGACTAAAGAACAACGTTCCCCACCTGCCCTGCAATCCACTGACAGAAGACCTGCGTCAGCGGGTTCTCAAGTTTGCCTTCCGGAACCACCAGATAATAGTCATTCTCGGTCCGCATCGGCTGCTCGAAAAGCATGACCAGTTCGCCGTTGCGCAATTCCTGTTCAATCAGATAAAGCGGCAACAGTGCGAAGCCAAGGCCTGCAAGTGCCGCCCCGATCACCATCGAAAACTGGTCGAAACGGTGGCCACGATAAGCGGACTTGCCTTCAACACCACAGCTTTCAAACCATTGCGCCCACATTTTAGGACGTGTCGCGAGATGCAGCAGCGGTTCATTTTCCAGTTCTTCCGGGGTTGCCGGATGGCGCGCTTTGAGAAGACTTGGGCTTGCAACAGGCACAATCACTTCTGAACACAGGAAGGTGCAGGTCGCATGCGCCCAGACCGGCTGTCCATAGTGAATAGCGAGATCGAATGGCTGCTCCTCAAAATCAAAAACGCCGGAACGCGAAGCCACGTTAATTGCAATGCCGGGATGTTTTTCTACGAAATCCGGAATGCGCGGCATCAGCCAACGCGTGCCGAATGTCGGCAACGTTGCTACGCTAAATGAAGAGGTCGACTGTGCCGACGCCATGGCGCGCAGCATCGTGTCCTCAGTCTGGTTAAGCAGACGCCGCACTTCCGGCAGGAATTTTCGCCCTGCATCAGACAAAAGAATGCGCTGGCGGATGCGCTCAAACAGCAATACACCGAGCTGGCTTTCGAGATCCTTGATCTGACGGCTGACAGCACTCTGCGTGAGGTTAAGTTCGTTGGCGGCTTGCGTGAAACTGCCATGTCGGGCCGCACATTCAAACGCTTGCAGCGTGGCAATGTCGGGGATCAGTCTCCTGCTAAGCTTCATTCCAATCTCGCATTAACATAGTTGCGTTCGTCGCGATCATAACGGCAAAACGGCTGATATGATACATTTTCATCATAATCGCGGTATGTTTTTTATTTTCTAACATACCTCCCAAGCAGACGATCCAACTTCTACGGAAGCTCTTGCAATGAACGCGCAGAAATTCGTTTCACCGGACGCCATTCGCTCCGCCTTTTCGGCAGCCATGTCGGCCATGTATAAGGAAGAAGTGCCTGCTTATGGCACATTGATGGAACTCGTCTCCGATGTGAACGCAAAGGTTCTCGCAGACGACAAGCATCTGCATGAGCGTCTGACGGAAACAGATTCGCTTGAACGCATTTCCGAAGAACGTCACGGTGCAATTCGTTTGGGCACTGCCGCTGAGCTGTCGATGATGCGCCGCGTTTTCGCGGTCATGGGCATGTTTCCGGTTGGTTACTACGATTTGAGTGCTGCTGGCGTGCCAGTGCATTCCACCGCCTTCCGCCCGATCGACGATGCAGCACTCAAGCACAATCCATTCCGTGTTTTCACGTCGCTCCTACGCCTTGACCTGATTTCAGACGAAAAGCTGCGTGCAGAATCGGAAGAGGTTCTCGCGAAGCGCCAAATCTTCACGCCGGGCGCAATTGCTCTCGTCGAAAAGGCAGAAGCCAATGGTGGCCTTGATGAAGGTGATGCGAAGGTCTTCGTTGCAGAAGTGTTAGAGACTTTCCGCTGGCACGATCATGCCAATGTCAGCGCCGAGCTTTACCATCGCCTCCACGATGCGCATCGCCTGATCGCCGACGTTGTTTCCTTCAAGGGTCCGCACATCAACCACCTGACACCACGCACGCTCGACATCGACGCCGTGCAGGTTCAGATGCCAGATCGCGGCATCAACCCGAAGGCAGTTGTCGAAGGTCCGCCAACCCGCAAATGCCCGATCCTTCTGCGCCAGACCTCGTTCAAGGCACTGGAAGAAGAAGTTTCGTTCGTCAGCGCAGACGGCACCTGGACCCCAGGCTCCCACACTGCCCGTTTCGGTGAAATCGAACAGCGTGGCGTTGCTCTCACACCAAAGGGCCGCGCGCTTTACGACAAGCTGCTCAATGACACCCGCGCAGTTGCACGCCCTGCTCCAGATGGTTCGAACTCGGCTGAATATGTGAAGGCACTAAGCGACACCTTTGCCGCTTTCCCTGACACATGGGCAGGCGTGCGTGAAGAAGCGCTTGGCTATTTCGCCTATTCGGTCAAGGATGCCGCACGTCTTGCAGCATTCAAGCCTGATACCGATATTGAAACTCTGATCGAAGGCGGCGCAGTCCAGTTCGATCCGATCATCTATGAAGACTTCCTGCCGGTCAGTGCCGCTGGTATCTTCCAGTCCAATCTGGGCGACGACGACGCGCAGGATTTTGTGGAAAGCCCGAACCAGAAGCGTTTCGAGGAAGACCTTGGCGCCAAAGTTCTTAATGAATTCGAGCATTATGCTCGTATCGAACGCGAATCCATCGAAGCTGTACTGGCCCGCCTGAGCGGTCTTGAAGCAGCAGAATAAAGCATTTCCAGCAAAAGTGCGAAGCGGTTTTGCGTAGGACAATGCGTAAATATAAACAACTAGAGCAGTATCTAAGATACCCAGTTTAATTTGAACTGCTCTAGTGAACCGACAGGTTAAGAGGATAAACATGAACACCGCTGTTAAAAAACTCGACGTGAAAAAAGAAGCCGCTGATCTGCTTTCAAAGCTTGGCGTTGACGCAGCCATTTACACGTCGGGCGACCTCGCTGGCTTCAGCCCGGTCTCCGGTGAACAGATCGCTTCGATCAAGACTCACAGCAAAGAAGATGCCGTCAAGATCATCGACAAGGCTGACGAAGCTTTCCGCGCTTGGCGCACTGTTCCAGCTCCAAAGCGTGGCGAACTGATCCGCCTTCTGGGTGAAGAGCTCCGCGCTTCCAAGGAAGATCTCGGCCGTCTCGTTTCGCTCGAAGCTGGCAAGATTCCTTCGGAAGGCCTCGGCGAAGTTCAGGAAATGATCGACATCTGCGATTTCGCAGTCGGTCTGTCGCGTCAGCTCTACGGTCTCACCATCGCAACCGAGCGCGCCGGCCATCGCATGATGGAAACCTGGCATCCGCTCGGCGTTGTTGGCGTTATCTCGGCCTTCAACTTCCCTGTCGCTGTCTGGGCATGGAACTCCGCTCTCGCTATCGTTTGCGGTAACTCGGTTGTCTGGAAGCCATCGGAAAAGACCCTGCTCACCGCTATTGCATGTGACGCGATCCTGAAGCGCGCCATCAAGCGTTTTGGCGATGCTCCAGAAGGTCTGGCTGAAGTCGTACTCGGCGACCGTACTGTTGGTGAAGTTCTCGTTGACAGCCCGAAGGTTCCTGTTCTTTCGGCAACCGGTTCGACCCGCATGGGCCGCGAAGTTGGTCCACGTCTTGCAAAGCGTTTTGCGCGTGCAATCCTCGAACTCGGCGGCAACAATGCCGGTATCGTCTGCCCATCAGCCGATCTCGACATGGCACTGCGCGCAATCGCTTTCGGTGCAATGGGCACCGCTGGTCAGCGTTGCACCACGCTCCGTCGTCTGTTCGTGCATGAAAGCGTTTACGACGCTCTCGTTCCACGTCTGCAGAAGGCATATGCCAGCGTTACCGTTGGTTCGCCGCTCGAAACCACAGCTCTGGTTGGTCCATTGATCGACAAGGTAGCTTTCGACAACATGCAGAAGGCACTCAAGGAAGCAGCCGCTCACGGCGGTAAGGTACAGGGCGGCGAACGCGTCGAAGCTGGCCATGAAAATGCTTACTACGTGCGTCCCGCAATCGTTGAAATGCCAAAGCAGCAGGGTCCGGTTCTCGAAGAAACCTTCGCACCGATCCTTTACGTCATGAAGTATTCCGACTTCGACGACGTGCTGGCGAGCCACAACGAAGTTGGCGCAGGCCTGTCCTCGTCGATCTTCACGCTCAACCTGCAGGAAGCAGAGCGCTTCCTTTCGGTTGAAGGTTCGGATTGCGGTATTGCTAACGTCAATATCGGTACTTCCGGTGCTGAAATCGGCGGCGCATTCGGCGGCGAAAAGGAAACTGGTGGCGGCCGTGAATCGGGCTCAGATGCGTGGAAGGGCTATATGCGCCGCGCAACCAACACCATCAACTACTCGAAGGCTCTGCCGCTCGCACAGGGCGTTTCCTTCGACATCGACTAATCGGTCTGATTTCAGATCAAAAGAAAACCCCGCTTTTCAGTGGGGTTTTTTATTGGCTTAAACTTTGAATTGGCACAACGCATCGACCGATGCTTCACTAAGCCATGCGATTAGCGAGATTGTGGTTATGGCGTGCCGAAAATCGTGGCTTTTGAGAACCGGCGCGCAGCGTACTTAAGTACGTGAGCACCGGAAGCGCAAAAAGACGCGATTTGCAGGCCGTCAGAGCGGCAATATCACCCCATACGTTCGGAAGCGAAGGAACCGGGAGAGGCCGGGAATACGACGGTACGATTGCCGTTGAGGAATGAACGGTGATGAATATGCGCGTGAACGGCGCGTGCCAGAACCTGCGCTTCAACATCACGGCCAATCGACACATAATCGGCGGCACTCTGCGCGTGCGTGATACGGGCGACATCCTGCTCGATGATCGGACCTTCATCAAGATCGGCGGTTACATAATGCGCCGTAGCACCAATCAGCTTCACACCACGCTCATAGGCCTGCTTGTAAGGGTTTGCACCCTTGAAGGACGGCAGGAAAGAGTGGTGGATGTTGATGATCTTGCCCGACATCTTCTGGCAAAGCTGATCGGACAGAACCTGCATATAGCGTGCAAGAACCACCAGTTCGGTGCCGGTATTATCGATGATATCCAGAAGACGTTGTTCGGCTTCCGGCTTATTGGCCTTGGTGACAGCCACATGATGGAACGGAATGTCGTGATTGACGACGACCTTCTGATAATCGAAGTGGTTCGACACGACACCAACAATATCGATTGGCAGGGCGCCGATTTTCCAGCGATAGAGAAGATCGTTCAGGCAGTGGCCAAACCGCGACACCATCAACAATGTCTTCGTGCGATGGGCATTGTCGTGGAATTCAAATTCCATCTCGAACGGTGCTGCGACTGGCACAAAGCCATCACGCAAGACATCAAGCGCCACACCGTCTTCGGAAATGAAGCTGACACGCATGAAGAAGCGACCGGTGTCCAGATCGTCGAACTGGGCGCTGTCGATGATATTGCACCCTTTGCCCGCAAGATAACCCGAGATGGCGGCAACAATACCGCGAGTGGATTTACAGGTGACGGTCAGGACAAAGTTATGCATAGGAGTTCCTCTATTACGCCGGCACGACTACATCGTCATTTCTACTGCACGATGCAGCGCCAACCATGCCAGAATGCGTAATGCACTGACCGGATTGCGCTATCAAGTCGATAATGCGTGAAGAGTAAATTTGTGGGTTAGAGCATTTCGGATTTGGATTGAAAACTCGAAATGCTCTAACATTTTTTTACGCGCATCGTGTTCCGAAAACCGGTTCCCACTTTTCGGGATGCGCTTCATTCGTCAAACCGTCGACGTTACCTTGTTCAAATGACGTGGCTTATCAGGATCATATCCCTTGCGGCGCGTCACCGTCTCGATGATCCGATAATAGTTGATGAGCGAAACCAGCGGGTCGAGATGACCGTTACCGGTGCTGACAGACGGCACCCGATGGCCCAGCACTGCGGCATCCCCAAACGAAACAAGGTTTGCGCCAAATGATCCAAGCCTGTTAAGCGCCTGAATACTTGTTTCAAGCGCCTCATCCTGCGGTATGAACGACAGAATTGGGAAGCCGGTTTCCACCAGCCGCATCGGTCCATGCATCAGCTCGGCAAGCGAGAACGCTTCCGCATGAATATTCGCAGTTTCTTTGGCCTTGAGTGCAGCTTCAAGCGAAATGGCATAGGCCGTGCCACGTCCGCCCGTGAACAGCGACTTTGCCTCGACCAACAGATCTTCCACCACCTCACGGCCTTCCGGCCTTGTTGCAGCCAGCGCTTCTGGCAAGCGGCTCAAACCATCTTTCAGCCGGACGTCGTTGCTGGCGGCAGCCACCACGCCTGAAAGCGCTGCGACTGATGCAATGAAGGACTTGGTGGCGGCAACACTTTTCTCTTCGCCTGCATGAAGGGCGAGCACAATGTCGGCACCCTTCGCAAGCGGACTATCGGTCACGTTAACAACGGCAACTGTCGTTGCCCCACCACGTTTTGCTGCATCCTGCACCGCGATAATGTCCGGGCTTGCACCCGATTGCGACACGGTGAAATGCAGGCCACCTTTCAGTTTCAGCTCTGCGCCATAAACGGAAGCCACCGATGGACCGACAGAGGCAACCGGAATGCCCGTAGCAATCTCCATCAGATATTTGAAGAAGGTGGCAGCATGATCGGACGAACCACGTGCAGCCGTCGTTATGACACTCGGCGCAGCCTTTTCAAACTGCCGTCCGATTTCAGCAAATGTCCCGACTTCTGCTGCAAGAAGTTTCGCCACAACAGACGGTGACTGTTCGGTTTCTTGCAGCATAAGCGATGGAGCATTTTGCATGATCGTTCTCCGAAACCAAAAAGGAAGGCCCGCTTTGTGCGGGCCTTCTTCTTATCAGTGTTGTGGCTGTGGCTCCACGGCTGTTTCGCTCTTTTCAGCAGCTGGTTCCTTAATACGGAACCAGGCCACGTAAAGTGCTGGCAAGAACAGCAAAGTGATACCCGTACCGGCAATGATGCCACCCATCATGGCATAGGCCATCGGCCCCCAGAACACTTCACGCGCAATGGGGATCAGCGCCAGACTTGCAGCTGCAGCCGTCAATGCAATCGGCCGCATACGATGTTGACTTGCCTGAACAACCGCATCCCACGGATGCATACCCTCAGTGATATGCTCTTCGACCTGCACGATCAAAATGACCGAGTTACGGATAAGAATACCGATCAGCGCCAGCACCCCGAGGATTGCCACGAAGCCGAGCGGTTTGCCACTCGGGAGCAGTGCCGCGACCACGCCGATCAGTCCCAAAGGTGCCACGGCAACCACGAGGAACAGCCGCTGGAAGCTCTGCAATTGCAGCATCAACACTGTTGCCATGACAAACAGCATCAATGGCACGACGGCTGCAATCGGCCCCTGACTCTTGCCGCTTTCTTCGACGGTGCCAGCCGTGGCAATGGAATAACCTGCGGGAAGCTTGTCGACGAACGCTTTTACCGAAGGCTCAAGCTCCTTGACGATCGTGTCGGGCATCGTCTTATCAACAATACCGGCTGCAACCGTAATGGTTGGAATGCGGGAACGGCGATAGACGACCGGCTGTTCCAGCTCGTAGCGGAAATTGGCAATCGCTGCGAGCGGTACGGAACTGCCGTTGCCAGTTGCAATCTGAAGGCTTTGCAACGTGTCGATGGAATCCCGCTCATGCTTCTGTGCTCGCACGATCACATCGATCAGATAGATCGAATCCCGAACCTGCGTGATACTGATCCCGCCGACCACTCCATTCAGCGTCGTCGCAATATCCTTGGATGAAATACCAAGCTTACGCGCCTTATCCTGCATCACATCCACACGGATAACACGTCCCGGTTCATTCCAGTTATAGTTGACGACACCAAGTCGCTTGTCCGCGCTCATGATGCCTGCAAAGTCCTGCGCAATACCGCGCAGCTTCTGAATGTCTGGGCCAGAGATACGATACTGAACCGGACGCCCGACCGGCGGTCCAAGTTCGAGGAACTTCACATAAACGTCCGTGCCGACATAATCCTTGCGGAAGACATCATTGAATTTGGCTTTCAGGCGATCGCGCGCTTCCACATCCTTGGCCACCACGACCATCTGTCCGAAATACGGATTGGCTGGCTGCACATCGAAAGACAGAATGAAACGGATCGCGCTCTGGCCGACATAGGTGCTCCAATGCTCGATATCAGGATTGTCCTTGAGCATCGTCTGCTCAAAACGCTCCATCTGTGCCTTCGTATCGGCGATGGAACTGTTTTGCGGCAGGGTCCAGTCGATCACCAGTTCCGGACGGTCGGACTGAGGGAAAAACTGTCGTTCAATCAACCCCATACCGAAAACCGAGACCACAAACAGAGCGATTGTCGTGACAATCGTAATCCATTTGTGCCGCATCGCAAGAAGCAGCGTTCTCGAAAATGCCTGAAAAAAACGACCGCGCTTTTCCTCATGATGCTTCATTTTCTTAGGAAGCACCGTCACGCCGAGGAGTGGTGCAAACAACACGGCCACGATCCACGAAACAATCAGCGAAACTGCAATCACGACAAAAAGCGTGAATGTATATTCGCCGGCCTGACTCGAGTTCAGTCCAATCGGAATGAAACCAGCAATCGTTACAAGCGTACCCGTCAACATCGGAAAGGCAGTGTGCGAATAAACATAGGTCGCGGCCTTATTGATGGGGTCGCCATGCTCCAGTCGGGCTACCATCATTTCAACCGCAATCATCGCATCATCCACCAGAAGCCCCAGCGAGATGATCAGTGCGCCGAGAGACACACGTTGCAGCGAAATATCCATGAGTGACATGGCGAGGAAGGTGATTGCCAGCACCAGCGGGATAGACAGCGACACCACGAAGCCTGCACGCAAACCAAGACTGATGAAACTCACGGCCAGAACGATCACAACCGCTTCAAAGAGTGCCTTTGTGAAGCCTGAGACCGCGTCCTGAACGACTTCAGGCTGGTCCGCCACTTTCGATACATTAATACCGATCGGCAGTTCCGCTTTCACCTGTTGCATCATTGCGTCCAGCTTCTCGCCGAACTCAAGCAGGTTACCGTTAGGTTTCATACCGATGCCAAGACCAATCGCATCATGGCCATTGACCCGGAAAATCGATGATGGTGGATCAACATATCCGCGCGTGATTGTTGCGACATCAGACAGGCGGAAGAAGCGATCATTCACACGAAGGTTGACCGCACGAAGATCGGCTTCCGAGTTGAACTGACCGCTTACGCGAACGCTGATCCGCTCCGGTCCGGCCTGCACGACACCCGAAGGGGTGATCGCATTCTGATCCTGAAGTGCTTTGAGGATTGCCTGCTGATCGAGACCGAGAGCAGCGACCTGTCGCGTCGAGAATTCGAGATAGATTGCCTCATCCTGCGCGCCGATGAGTTCAACCTTACCGGCATTGGGAATGGTCAGAATTTTAGTACGCACATCTTCGGCATAATCTCGCAACTGCCGCATCGATAAGCCATCGGCGGTAAACGCGAAGATATTGCCGAACACATCGCCGAACTTGTCGTTGTAATACGGGCCATAAACGCCGTCCGGCAGGTTCGGCTTGATGTCGTCAAGCATATGACGAACTTCGGACCAGGCCTTTGTGACCTGCTCTTTGCGAACCGTATCTTTCAGAAACACAAAGACGACCGACTTGCCAGCCGTAGTAACGCTGCGCGTATAATCGAGCGTATCGAGCTCTTCGAGTTTCTTCTCTATGCGGTCCGTAACCTGGTTGATGGTTTCATCGATGGACGCGCCGGGCCAATTGGCCTGCACCACCATGGTTTTCACCGTGAATTCAGGGTCTTCAGCACGGCCAAGATCGAGATAGGACACCAGTCCCGCGACCAGAAAGACAAGCATGAAATACCAGACAAGCGACCGGTGGTTCAAAGCCCAATCAGAGAGATTGAAACCTTTTTTCATAGGCTGCTTCCCTTCGCATCCAGACGAACTTTTTGCCCCTGTTTGAGCTCGTTCACGCCGGCCGTTGCCACATAGCTGCCGACCTCGACATTATCTGCAACAAAACTATCGCTGCGGCGTTCAACAACCTGAATGCCCTGGAGGCTTACGGTCTGTGTTTTGGGATCAATGACCCAGATTTCGGTCTTGCCGTCTTTTTCAAACAAAGCTTCTATCGGCAAAACCACGTGATCTTTTTCCGCTGTTGCGAGTCCCGCCCTGATAGTCGCACCAAGCCTGAAACCCTCCGGCGGGTTCTCAAGTGCAATCCGAACACGTTGCGTACGGGTCTGTGCATCCGACTGGGGCGCAACCTCGCGCACTGTGCCCTGTCCGGTCACCGCAGGATCAGCTTGCAGCTGCACATTAAACGGCGTTCCTGTCACAAAATATTCGGTCATACTGTCGGGAATATCGAGAACAGCTTCACGAATGTCGGGCCTTGCGACCGTCATTACCGCCTGTCCTGCAGCCACCACCTGGCCAACTTCAGCATTGGTTGCGGAAATGACGCCATCAAAATCCGGGCTCAAAACAGCATAGCCGCGCTGATCTTCAGCTTTGCGTAGCCCGGCCTGTGCCTTCTCAAGCCCCGCCTGAGCGCTGTCACGCGCCTGTTTTGCAGCATCATAATCTGCCTGCGAGATGTTGTTGCCTTTGAGCAGGATGCTCAGGCGCTCTTCACTGGCAGCGGCGTTGGCATATTGCGCCTCGGCGCTCGAAAGGTCAGCCTTTGCGGACTGCACCGAAAGATCAAGCGTGGATGGATCGAGCATCGCAACCATTTCGTCTTTCTTGACGAGATCACCGATGATTACCGGGCGCGCAATGATACGGCCAAGAACACGGAAGGCGAGGTCAGTAGAATATCGCGGTTCGATCGTACCAGCGAAACTGGTTTGAATGGCGGGCCTGGGCGTTGCAATCGTGTAAAGCACAGGGCGAATTGGTTCAGCTTCAGATGAATGATCATCATCCTTGCCACATGCCGCAAGTGTTACGAGCGAACCAGCAAGAGCCAGGCAGCTCAGGAGCTTCATGGTTGGCTTCATTGTGCGCCGGCTCCTTCAAGGCCGTTAACAATCTCTGTTTGAGCACCTGAACGAAGCATTTGTGCGCCTTTTGTAACAATGAGCTCGCCAACACCCAAACCGGAAGCAACAATCACTCGTTCTTTTTCATAGGCCAAAACCTTGATCGGCACGAGGGTCGCAACTTGTGTGTCCTTCGCTACACGCCAGACAGCGGTGCGACCTGAATCGGAGGTCATGACACTCCAGGGCAAGATGACAACCTGCCGATTTTCCATATGGACCGTGCCCGTTACAGTCGCGCCCAGCGCCATCTGTTCCGGCGTATTGGCGATGCCAACCTTCACCCGCACAGTACCGGTCTGTGCATCAACCACCGGCGAAATTTCCCTTATCTTGCCTTCCGCCTGAACTTTGTCATCCGACAGCAGGGCCAGGGTAAAGTCCATACCGATCTTGGCATAGTTGACGAGTGTTTCCTGAACGTCGAAGATCGCATCACGGGGGCCGTCTTCGGCAATCGAAAACGCGGTTTGCGCGGCCTGTACCACCTGCCCGGTTTCAATATTGCGAGCTGTGAGAACACCAGAAACGGGGGCATGAAGTTCAGTGTAGGAAAGCTCGTCACGTGCATTGCCAAGCTGGCTTTCAGCATTCATCAGCGTACTTTGGGCCGTGCGGTACACCTGCTCGGACTGATCGTATTGAGACCGCGTCGTAAATCCTTGCCCAAGCAAGGCTTCCTGGCGTTTGAAACTGGCTTCAGCCTGTACAAGCTGGGCCTGCGCCGCGTCCTTGGACGCCAGCGCGACACGCATATTGGACTGCTGCTCGGCATTATCGATCCGCGCAAGGACCGCACCTTTCTCAACGTGCTGGCCGATTTCGACCATACGTTCCACAACCTGTCCATTGACGCGGAAAGAAACATTGACCAGAGAGCGAGCGGCAATCGCCCCTGAGAGCGTGAGCTTTGGCTGATAGTCAATCAGCTTGCTCTCCGTTACAGCCACAGGAACGACGCCGCTATTTTCAGCATTTGCATGCAGCCCTGAAGCCAGGATCGCTGTCGTAACAACGAGAACGCCTGCAACCGCTCGAAGCACACTATGTGCCGCTTTCACAAAAGGATAAGGTTTTGTGGTCATATAAACGATTCTCGCTTGTTTCCTGAAGTTCACAATGCAACCAAAATAATGTCGAGAAAAGCATGCTTTAAAAAACATCATTAATTGTCATGCTCGCAAAACAGACTTTGGGAAAACGCTGAAATCTAAATAATAGATCGGGATAATTTATAGGCGCATTTCTTCAACAAGCCGATTGCCTGTCGCATTCAGCTCATAACGTGTGCGTTGCGTGCGTTCATCTCGCTGTCGGATGCGGATATAGCCGCCCTCACCGGCAAGAGCGACAACCTCCCGCAACACAAGAGCGTGAGCAATACCCAGTATTCGTGAGAAACTGCGGCTGTCCGATGCTATATCGAGCGCGAGCGCAGCAATAATACCGGCACCAAGCCGCGAAATCTTGCCCGATGCGGCCTCAAGCGCATCCACCAGTGCCATATACTCGGCTTCTTCCATCAGGCGTTGACCACCTGAACTGGGCGGAATGAAACAATCACCGATTTTGACGTTGGAGTGTAGCTTTCATCGCCAGCACTACCAAGCGGCACCAAAACGTTCATTTCCGGATAATAGCCCGCAATACAACCACGCGGAATATCATAGGGCACAAAGCGGAAATCACGTGCAACGCGCTCAACACCGTCTGCAAAATCACCGACGATATCGGCCCGATCACCTGCTTCAACACCAATGTCCGACATGTCGGCAGGGTTCATGAAAATCACCTGCCGCTCGCCATAAACACCACGATAGCGATCATCCATGCCATAAATCGTCGTGTTGTACTGATCATGACTGCGGAAGGTCTGCAAGACATAGTGGCCGGGCTTTCCACGCGCCTGTTGATGTTCGACAGCCTCTGGTATCGCCCCGCTCCAGAAGGTTGCTTTGCCGTTTGGCGTTACCCATTCCAGCTCGCGCGCGGTATTACGCAAGTGAAAACCACGCGGCACGCGAACACGCACATTAAAGTCATAGAAGTCGGGCAGAACCCGCGAAATATGATCCCGGATGAGGTCATAGTCATCAGCCAGTTCCAACCAATCGACCGGATTTGGACCCAATGTTGCATTTGCCATACCGGCGATGATCGCAACTTCCGAGCGGAGCAGCGCCGAGGCCGGATGGTTGATGCCGCCTGATCCATGAACCATACTCATGGAATCTTCGACCGTTACAATCTGCGCCACGCCTTTGGAATTAAGATCAATCTCGGTGCGCCCCAGACACGGCAGAATGAACGAATCCTGCCCAGGCAGAAGATGTGAATGGTTGAGTTTCGTTGCGATGTGAACTGTCAGCCTCTGGCTGGAAAGTGCCTTTATAATCATCGGACTGTCTGGCGTCGCACGTGCGAAATTGCCACCCAGACCGATGAAGGCTTTCGCCGATCCGTCAAGCATGGCCCCGATTGCACCAAGCACATTATGGCCCGGCTCGCGCGGCGCTTTGAAGTCGAATTCCTTTTCCAGTGCATCAAGAAATGCAGCGGATGGACGTTCGTTGATCCCAACCGTGCGATCACCCTGCACATTGGAATGACCACGGACAGGACATAGCCCCGCGCCTGGCTTTCCAATATTGCCGCGCAGCAGCATGAAATTGGTTATCTCGCGGATCGTGATCACAGAATGGCGATGCTGCGTTATGCCCATAGCCCAAGTGCAAATGACCTTTTCGGCTTGCATATAAATACGCGCGGCATGTTCCAGTGATTGACGCAATAGCCCGGACTGATCTTCAATTTCGTCCCAGGAAGTCGCATCGACTGCAGCCCGATAGGCCTCAAATTCAGCCGTATGTTTGGCCAGAAACGCTCTATCAAGAACAGACGGCTCCCCGGCAGCAAGAGCTGCATCATCAGCCGCGAACACCGCTTTGGCCATGCCACGGAAAGCGGCAAGATCGCCTCCCATACGTGGTTGATAATAATCGCTGGCGATAGCTTCGCTGCCGCCATGCATCATTTCAAGTTTGTTCTGAGGATCAGCGAAGCGTTCAAGTCCGCGCTCGCGAACCGGATTGAAAACAACGATTTGAGCGCCACGTTCGGCAGCGCGACGCAGATCACCCAACATGCGGGGATGATTGGTACCAGGATTTTGCCCAACGACGAAAATCGCGTCGGCCTGCTCGAAATCCTCAAGCAGAACGGTTCCCTTGCCAACACCTACCGATTGTTTGAGCGCCACACCACTGGCTTCATGGCACATGTTCGAGCAGTCAGGAAAATTGTTCGTGCCATAAGCGCGCACGAAAAGCTGATAGAGAAATGCCGCTTCATTGGATGCCCGGCCCGAGGTGTAAAATTCCACACGATCCGGCGTATCGAAACTCTTCAATATATCGCCAATAGCGCCAAAAGCTTCATCCCACTCAACCGCTTCATATTTGTCGGTTGACGCATTGTAACGCATCGGATGCGTCAGCCGCCCGGTATTCTCAAGCGCATAATCGGTCCAGGACTGTAGTTCAGAAACCGTATGTTCGGTAAAGAATTTCGGTGTTGTGCGCCGCTCTGTCGCCTCCCAGGCCACCGCCTTCACACCGTTCTCGCAGAACTCGAACGAAGATCCATGCTCCGGGTCACCCCATGCGCAGCCGGGGCAATCAAAACCGTCGGGCTGGTTGGCCTTGAGGAGCGCACGCGCACCAGTGAGCGGCGCGCCACTGGCAAGCAGTTGCTTACCGCAGCTCTTCAATGCACCCCATCCACCTGCAGCACTTGATCGCTTGCCGATGAATTTGGTTCCCGAAGTTTTGCTCATCCTGTCATCCTCAACTGCATAGTCTTTGCGCTCAACGAGTATCACATAACCATGCAATATTTCTCACACTTTTAGCATCCACCAAGCGTCAAAAATGACCAACCGCTGTCGCAAAGATACTGTTCCTCGATCCTGTATGATATGAAAATGGCAAATGCAGAACGTGGTTGATAGTGTAGTTGGATTAAACAGATCATCAAATAATGCACTCCCTCAGAAGCTCGAACAGGCTTCCGGAAGATGTGCCTCGAACTAAAACATAGCAGCGATTGCGGCAGCATTGTCTGTTCGCACTTGATTTCAGGCTCGCAATCCGTCATGCGATTGGTAAAGAAAACTGACCACAAGGGGTGGGAGAATGCCCAACATCGTCGAGATCGCCGATCTGAAACGGCTTGCACAACGCCGCGTCCCGAAAATGTTCTTCGATTATGCAGATTCCGGCGCTTGGACTGAGTCTACTTATCGGGCAAACGAAGCCGATTTCGCCAAGATCAAACTGCGTCAGCGCGTGCTGGTCGATATGACCAATCGTTCGCTTGAAACAACGATGGTCGGCGAAAAGATCGCAATGCCTGTTGCCCTCGCCCCGACTGGCCTCACCGGCATGCAGCATGCAGACGGCGAAATGCTCGCAGCCCAGGCCGCAGAAGCCTTTGGTGTTCCGTTCACACTCTCGACGATGAGCATCTGCTCCATTGAAGATGTTGCATCAGTGACCAAGAAGCCATTCTGGTTCCAGCTTTACGTGATGAAAGACCGCGAGTTCGTAAAAAACCTGATCAGCCGCGCCAAAGCTGCGGGTTGCTCTGCATTGGTCCTCACGCTTGACCTGCAGATTCTAGGCCAGCGCCATAAGGATCTGCGTAACGGGCTTTCGGCCCCACCAAAATTCACACCGAAGCACATCTGGCAGATGGCGACCCGTCCCGGCTGGTGCCTGGGCATGATGGGGACGCAGCGCCGCACATTCCGTAACATTGCCGGTCACGCGAAAAATGTCACTGACCTTTCTTCGCTCTCATCATGGACAGCGGAACAGTTTGATCCTCAGCTCAACTGGAACGATGTCGCGTGGATCAAGGAACAATGGGGCGGCAAGCTGATCCTCAAAGGCATTCTCGATGAAGAAGATGCCCGGATGGCAGCCAAATCCGGCGCCGATGCGATCATCGTGTCCAACCATGGCGGCCGTCAGCTTGATGGTGCTGTCTCCTCGATTTCGATGCTCAAGCCAATTGTTGATGCTGTTGGCGACAAGATCGAAGTGCATATGGATGGCGGTGTTCGCTCAGGTCAGGATGTTCTGAAAGCACGCGCGCTGGGTGCACAGGGTGTGTTCATCGGTCGTCCGTTCCTTTACGGCCTTGGTGCCATGGGTAAGGAAGGTGTGACGCTGGCGCTGGAGATCATCCGCAAAGAGCTCGATATTACCATGGCGCTTTGCGGCAAGCGCAATATTAACGATATCGACCAGTCAATCATACACTCGGTGGATTTCAAGTAAGAATTGTAGAACCCGGCTCAGACCGGGTTTTTCATTGCCTGTAACGTGGCATTATTGCCCCAAATTACTACCGCAAGTTTAGTGCTCACTAATAAGAAGTAACGATAGTTTAAGCATATTCATTTACTACCTTCGGCCAACGGTTCGGGAACCGCGATTATTTTCGGTTGGAGTTGGGTAGATGAAATATGTTTCCGCGATTGCGCTCATGGCATGTGGTGTGCTGATCGGTGCAAACGGAGCGCACGCAGCTGACATTATTCTAGAGGAGCCAGCGCCAGTTGTTGTGGCACCTACTCCTTTGGCGTCCGGGTGGTACATCCGTGGCGACATCGGTTACAACTTCAAAAACAAAACCGATGGTGAATGGGATTTCTGGAACCAGGAAAATCCACCCTATCGCGGCGTCGACGACACGTTGAAATACGATAGCTTCAAACTGAAAGGCGGCGCAGCCTACGGCGTCGGCGTCGGTTATCGTTTCAACGAAATGTTCCGCACAGACGCAACACTGGATTTCTTCCGCGCCAATATTAACGGCCGGACAAACTGCACCAGCTACGTAAAGAGCGCCCACGGCCTCAACCCGGTCGAAGATAATTGCCATTATGAAGACGCATCGACGGCAAATATCTGGACGGCAATGGCCAATGCCTATGTCGATCTGCCAAAGGTTGGAGCAGTCACGCCTTATCTTGGCGCCGGTCTGGGTGCTGCCTATGTGAAATACGGCAATTGGGATACGCGCCAGGTCTGCTCTGACTTCACAACCCGCAATTGCGATTACCAGTCAGACAAAGGCGGTCTCGACAGCTGGCGTTTTGCCATGGGCCTGATGGCTGGTGTGAGCTACGACCTCACGGAGCAGCTGAAGTTCGACCTTGGCTATCGCTATCTGCGCATCAACGGTGGCAAAGCCTATGGCTATGACGCTGACGATCGCAATACGAACCCCTACGGTAACTCCGAAGGTCCGGGCGCGACTGGCGCACAGGCTAAGGACAATGGCTTCAACATCCATACGGTTCGCGCCGGTCTTCGCTACGAATTCCGCTAAGAGCTATCCTTTTATGGAATCGAAAGCCCGGCCAAGTGCCGGGCTTTTTTATGCGCGTGGCGGCGGCGCTTTCGAGAGCAGCACTGTGCGGATTGCAAAGCTCGAATGAATGCGCGCAACACCCGGCAGCCGCGACAGAATTTCCTTGTGAATGATTTCATAAGAAGCGGCATTCTCCGCCTCAACCCGCAGAATATAATCGGCATCGCCGGTCATCAGGTAACATTCCTGTACTTCCGGATGGCGACGCACCGCCTCTTCAAAGCGGTTGAGATATTCCTCCGTCTGCCGGTCCAGCGTGATGCGAACAATCGCCACCAACCGCTCATCACCACCGGAAGACCCAACAATCGCTGTATACCCCCGAATAACGCCACTTTCTTCGAGTATCTGTACGCGACGCAGACAGGCCGACTGCGAAAGGCCTACTTCCGCTGCAAGCTGGCTATTGGTCATACGGCCATCGCGCCTTAGGGAACGGATGATATTACGGTCTATGTTATCCAGCGTCGCCATGAATATTCTTCGAATAATGAGCTAATAAGTGCGTAAATCATGCATAAATTCGCATAATCTACGAAAAAATGCAAAAACATTCGAATAGTCTTCGATTATCATTGCGCCTATCGCTTTGGGGGCAAGGAATTGTGATCCGCACCACCAGAGCAATGTGCTTTTGGGAGGAAGCGGATTAGAGTCCAGTCACTCCCACGAACAAACCGAGTGCGCTGGAAATGACCGATATGTCGATGCATTTTTCTCAAACTGAACGGGACCTCGCCGCAGGCGGCGTGCTCACCATCGACCTGGCAGCCCTGCGCCACAATTATTCAACTATCGCAAAACGCATTGCGCCGACCCGTGCAGCCGCTGTTGTCAAAGCCGATTCCTATGGCTTGGGTGCAAACCGCGTAGCGCCAGCTTTCTATGAAGCTGGCTGCCGCGATTTCTTCGTCGCCCATCTTGGCGAAGCAATTTCTCTGCGCCCTTTTCTCAATCCTGATGCGACACTTTATGTGCTGAACGGCCTTCAGCCCGGCACGGAAGCTGCCTGTGCACGCGAAAAAATTCTGCCCGTTCTCAACTCGCTGGAGCAGATTGAAAACTGGTCGGCACTTGCTATAAGCCTGAATGAAAAGCTGCCCGCTCTGCTTCAGATCGATACCGGCATGTCACGCCTTGGCCTGTCAGCCAAAGAACTCGACCAACTGGTCGATAACCAGCATCTGCTCGACCATATCGATGTAAAATTCGTCATCAGCCATCTGGCGAGCGGCGATGAACCGAAAAATCCGGCCAATGCTCGCCAGCTTGCGGTCATGAACGCAGCACTTGCGCGCCTTCCAAAATTGCCTGTGGCTTTTTCGAATTCCGGTGGTTGCTTCCTCGACAATACTTATCATTTCAATCTCGCGCGTCCGGGCGTTGTTCTCTATGGCGTTGGTCCGGAAGGGACTGAAAGCTCAATCAAACCCGTGCTGGAGCTATCCGCGCGCGTCATTCAGGTGCGCGACATCGATAAGGGCGCAGCGGTCGGTTATGGCAGCACATTCATTGCCAACAAGCCCATGCGGGTCGCAACCATTGCAGTCGGTTATGCCGATGGCTGGTTCCGCGCCTTGAGCAACAAGGGCTCGGCCTTTTACGGCGATACGCGCCTGCCGATTGTCGGTCGCGTTTCGATGGATTCGATCACGCTCGATGTCACAGCACTGCCGGAAGGCACACTCAAGCTCGGCAGTCTGGTCGAACTCGTTGGCCCGCATCAGCGGCTCGAAGATGTGGCGCGTGATTGCGACACTATTCCTTATGAAATCCTGACTTCGTTAGGCCACCGCTATGCCCGTGTTTACGTGGATAGTCTGGCGGCAAACAAACAAGCATAATTATAAGAGGCGAACATGCAGATCACCATCCTAGGTAGCGGCGTTATCGGCGTCACCACGGCGTATTATCTGGCCAAGCTTGGCCATGAAGTCACTGTCGTTGACCGCGAGGAAGGCCCTGCACTGGAAACAAGCTTCGCCAATGCCGGACAGGTTTCGCCGGGCTATGCATCGCCATGGGCAGCACCCGGCATCCCGTTGAAAGCCGCCAAATGGCTGTTTCAGAAACATGCGCCACTGGTTCTGCGTCTGACATCCGATCCAAAGCAGTACAGCTGGCTCTTGCAGATGCTCGCGAACTGCACTGAGAGCCGCTACAAGATCAATAAAACCCGCATGGTCCGTGTGGCCGAATATAGCCGCGATTGCCTTGTCGCCCTGCGCGAAGAAACCGGCATTCAATATGATCAGCGCACACAGGGCACTTTGCAACTGTTCCGTGAACAATATCAACTTGACGGTATTGGCAAGGATATTGAAGTGCTGCGTCAGGACGGCGTGCCGTTTGAAGTGCTTGACCGCGAAGATTGCGTGCGCGTTGAGCCTGCTCTGGCCCGAGCTCGTGACAAATTCGTCGGTGGCCTGCGCCTGCCGCATGACGAAACCGGCGACTGCTTCAAATTCACCAATGAACTGGCCAAAATTGCCGAAGGTCTCGGCGTCAAATTCCGCTTTGGCGTCGATATCAAGTCGCTGCTGATGACTGGCGGCAAGGTTTCCGGCGTCGAAACCTCGGAAGGCATTCTGACGGCTGATCGCTATGTCGTGGCGCTCGGCAGCTATACGCCTGCGCTGGTTAAATCGCTCGGCCTCAATGCGCCGATCTATCCGGTCAAAGGCTATTCGATCACCGCACCGATCATCAATGAAGATCTGGCTCCGGTTTCGACCGTGCTGGATGAAAGCTACAAAATTGCTATCACCCGCCTTGGCGACCGTATCCGTGTGGGGGGTATGGCCGAAGTCTCAGGTTTCACCAAGGATCTGCCCGCAGCGCGTCGTGCAACGCTTGATCTCTCGGTGAGCGATCTGTTCCCCGGCGGTGATCTCAAGGCTGCAACCTTCTGGTCAGGCCTACGCCCGATGACGCCTGATTCAACGCCGATCATCGGCGCGACCCGCTTCGACAATGTGTTTATCAACGCGGGCCATGGCACACTTGGATGGACCATGGGCCCGGGTTCCGGCAAGCTGCTGGCCGATCTCATCTCCGGCAACACACCAGATATCAAAGCAGACGATCTCAGCATTGCGCGTTACGCATAAATCGACGGTGTCGAGGAAGCGGAGTAAATTCCTCCGCTTCGCTTTTAGCCGATGAGATGGCGTATCAACCCAGCGGAAGTGATGGCCACGGCCACAGTTACCAGCATGGGGAACCGGGTTGCAGCAGCAATCGTCAGCGCGAGAGCAATCATATCAGCAGGCTTGCCGGTGAAAAACTCCGGCGCAATAACGCTGATCAGGACACAGCCCGGCGCACTTTCCAGCAAAAGCTGGGCGCGCGGGCTCAGTGTACGATTGCGTAGAAAAATATACCCGCCAATGCGCGTCATATAGGTCACGGAAGCCATGAGCAGGATCGTGATCGCGTGTGAAGGTTCAATCATCATTCTGGTTTCGCCTGCCGCCATGCAACCATAAGCCCAGCGATTACACCTGCTGGCACATACCAGGCACCCGGAATAGTGAGATAGGTTATGCCTGCCACGATGAGGCTGACCAGCCAGGGAAGCGCGGCAACAGGCCCCTTCCACATACCGGCGAGGATCACGATGAAGACGGCAGGAAACGCCATATCAAAGCCAAAACGCTTGACGTCACCCAACACAGGACCAACCAATGCGCCGACGGTGGTGAAGAAAATCCACGTCGCATAAAGGCCAAGGGCTGCGCCAAAATAATAACGAATACTGAAGTTTCCACCAGACTTACGCGCATCGGCAAGTCCCATGGCCCAGCTCTCGTCACACATGAAAAACAGCGTCAAAAATGCCTTGCGTTTCGGCAAATGCTTGATGAGAGGCGCAAGGGCGGCACCCATCAGAAAATGTCGGCTATTGACCAGAAATGTTATCGCGACAATCAGCAGAATATGCGGCGGCGATGTCCACAAACCAATGGCCGCAAACTCGGAACCACCACCAAAATTCAAGCCCGTCATCATCGGCACTTCAAGCGGACTCAAGCCCTTCTGGGTTGCTTGAGCACCGAGCAACAAAGCAAACGGAACGAAACTTAAAAAGACAGGAATGGCTTCCCGCAAGCCACGCAAGGCCTCTGATTGCCGGGAGATGCCGCTCTGTCCCTCGACAAAATCCATACTACGCATCGATTATTTCCTTCTGGAAAGAGCGACAAGATCGCTTATTCTGAAGCGGGAAAATACGCCAACCCGCATAGATTTTTGTTGCTTTTACGCTCTCAATGCACAGTATATTGATTAATTATGCCAACAATAATCAATAAGGCGCATTAAAATGCCAACATCAATCGATGCGATCGATCGTGCGATTCTCAGGGTACTGCAGCAAGAAGGCAAGATTAACAACACCGAGCTTGCCGAGCGTGTTGGTCTTTCGCCATCCCCTTGCCTGCGCAGGGTAAAGCAACTCGAAGATGCAGGCTTCATCGAACGTTATGTTGCACTGGTCGATGCAGCCAGGCTCGGCATGGGGTTTACGGTCTATGTCCGCATATGGTTGACAGGACAGGATGAAGAAACCGTCACGACTTTCGTCAAGGCAATTGAGAAGCTGCCGCAGATCGTTGAATGCCACCTGATGGCGGGCGATTGCGACTTTCTGCTGCGTGTCATTACACCGGATCTTGAAGGCTTTAGAAAATTCCAGATGGAATATATCGGCAAGATAAAGGGCGTTCGGAATATCAAATCCGAAATTCCAATGCAGCAGATCAAACGCTCGTGGGTCGTGCCGATATAGAGCATTTCCAGAAAAATCGGGAACCAAATTTTCTTAAAATAATCTGTGATAACAAATGGTTAGAAACTTGGCGGGGTACAGGCGCTGACAATTTCGCAGGCGACCGGACCGACACAGCGAAACCGGTGCGGCAGCTTGCTTGAGAAATAATAAGCATCCCCCGGCCCCAGAATTCGGCGTTCGCTGCCGACCGTCACTTCAATGCGGCCAGACATGACGATGCCCCCCTCCTCGCCTTCATGCATGAGCAGAACCTTGCCCGTGTCTGAACCCGGCTCATAGCGTTCTTTGAGAATTTGCAACGATCGCGAAAAGAGATGATCGCCTACCTGACGATAGGAAATCGGTCCCTTGCCGATCTCCACCAGCTCGTCCGCCTGATAGAAGACCTTGTGCGGCGCATCCGGCTCAAGCGCAAAAAACTCGGCCATACCAATAGGAATCCCGTCAAGAATGCGTTTTAATGCGCCAACGGATGGATTGGACTGGTTCGCCTCGATCAGCGATATGGTAGAGTTGGTCACACCAGCCCGTTTTGCCAGCTCTCGCTGCGACAGATTCTGCCGCATACGCACATAGCGAAGCCGGCTGCCAATATCGATGCTCATCGACAGTTCCCCTTACTGTTTATGATGTTCGATATAGCACAAACTGCAATTTTAAAACACGTAATTTCAATGAGTTAAATTTATAGAGAAAAGGACTTGTTGCTTTCGACAAAGCGTGTCCTCCTGCTCAGGCTCAGTACCTATTAATTTGACGGAAATGGTGTGAGGACATCCGTTTGGATACGAGGAGAAGAGGCGAAGGAAATGTAGTTCATTTTCGAGCTTTTTCGACAAAGTAGCCGGGCGGATGGACCACATCCTTCGGACACCGAAATGACTGGCGCTCTGCTACGTCGAGCCGCTCGACCGGGGGAACCACCCCGTTCTTCACGTCTCTCCTTGCAGCCCTTGTCATTTCAGGTGCCATTTCCATCAAATTAACAGGTCCTGAGCCTACAAATAGGAGGTCCTAATGCTGAATAACACCAACGCGCCAAGCCTTGATAACTTCTGGATGCCGTTCACTGCGAACCGCCAGTTCAAGGCCGCTCCACGCCTGCTCGCAAGCGCTTCAGGCATGTACTACACCGATGTCGACGGCAAGCAGGTTCTGGATGGCACGGCCGGTCTTTGGTGCTGTAATGCCGGTCATGGCCGCAAACAGATCACACAGGCTGTTGAACGCCAGATCTCGACCATGGACTTCGCGCCGACCTTCCAGATGGGCCACAATGTTGCTTTCGACTTTGCAGAAAAGCTCGCAGCCATAGCGCCCGGCGGACCGGATGCCAAACTCGACCGCGTGTTCTTCACCAATTCCGGTTCGGAATCTGTCGATACAGCACTGAAGATCGCCATCGCTTATCAGCGTGCCATCGGTCAGGGCACCCGCACCCTCGTGATCGGCCGTGAAAAAGGCTATCACGGCGTTGGCTTTGGCGGTATTTCGGTTGGCGGCCTCGTCAACAACCGCCGCGTTTTCCCGCAAATCCCTGCCGATCATATGCGTCATACGCTTGATATTGGCCGCAATGCATTTTCCAAGGGCTTGCCAGCACACGGCATTGAACTGGCTGACGATCTGGAACGTCTGGTTCAGCTGCACGGCGCAGAAAAGATTGCAGCCGTCATCGTTGAGCCGATGTCCGGCTCTGCCGGTGTTGTTCTGCCACCAAAGGGCTATCTCGAACGCATCCGCGCAACCGCTGACAAACACGGCATTCTGGTGATCTATGACGAAGTCATCACCGGCTTCGGACGTCTCGGCACACCATTTGCGGTTGATTATTTCGGCGTAAAACCTGACCTCGTCACAACCGCCAAGGGCCTCACCAACGGCGCAATCCCGATGGGTGCAGTCTTTGCCAGCCGCGCAGTGCATGATGCGCTGATGACCGGCCCGGAAAACGCCATCGAACTCTTCCACGGCTATACCTATTCCGGCCATCCCGTTGCCTGTGCTGCCGGTCTTGCCACGCTTGAAATCTACGCCGAAGAAGGTCTTCTGACCCGTGGTGCTGAATTGGCAGAGCATTGGCAGAATGCTCTTCATTCGCTCAAAGATGCGCCGAATGTCATCGATATCCGCAACCTCGGCCTCGTTGGTGCAATCGAGCTTTCGTCACGCGAAGGTGCCATCGGCGCACGCGCTTACGATGTCTTTGTCGATTGCTTCAAGAAGGGCCTTCTGATCCGCGTCACCGGTGATGTCATTGCCCTTTCACCACCACTTA
Organism: Brucella grignonensis; assembly: GCF_002252505.1. GTDB lineage: Bacteria > Pseudomonadota > Alphaproteobacteria > Rhizobiales > Rhizobiaceae > Brucella > Brucella grignonensis. The sequence continues at coordinate 384,620 of NZ_NNRL01000157.1, forward strand.
TCGTGGAAAAAGAACAAATCGACACCATCGTTTCCATGATCGGAGATGCTCTTAAACGCGCGGCGTGATCACCACCCAGAGACGCCGCAACTTGGCCGCCGCTTCCCTTGCGGCGGCTTTTTTATGAATCGCATTCTGTGGAAAGTCGCGCAAGGGATTCGGGATATTGCCATTTTAGCGGCCGCTATGCGCGAGGGCATCAAAAGCGTAATAACGTAACATTACATCGGTATGATTAGCCTTGCGATGGCGTAAATTTTGCCACCAGTGCATGACTATCGCCGGGATAGGTGAAGCGCACATGCGTGACCGGTTGATCGGCATTCCATGTCTGGCGCTCAACCACAAGACAAGGTGATCCAGCCGCAACACCAAGCATTGCGGCATTGTCCTGTGTGGCAACGACTGCCCGAATCGAATGCTGAGCACTGCTCCATGGCACGCAAGCAACCAGCCAAGGCCCCGGCGATTGCTCCGCAAAATTGGTACTATCTGCACTCGGCACAGCATCAAGACTGATGAAGCGTTCTTCCAGCGCAAACACACGCTTGCCTGCATAATGCCGACAGACGAGTTCGATCAATGGTGTATGGCGCGGCATATCGATATGTTTGGCATCCGCTGGGCCGCTCAGACGATCACGTCGTGTCAGTAGTTCATAGCGATAGGGAACACCAAGGGCTGCCACTTCATCGCGAATATCGTGGATTTCGAGGATCGCTGCCTGCGATTGCGGAAAAGACACAAAACTGCCCGAACGGCGTTTGCGCTCAATCAGACCAGCCTTTGCCAGCTGCGTCAGCGCCTTGTTCACGGTCATACGCGAGCAATTATAATGTTCGGTCAGTTCATGTTCAAACGGGATGCGATGTCCCGGCTGCCATTCGCCAGAGATGATGCGTGTTTCGATATCATCCAGAATGCGCTGATGCAGCGATATGGTCGGATCGCCATTTCTGGATGAATTGTCCTGCATCATGCGCCCCTTTTTAATCCAGCAATTCGCCGATCACTTTCTGGAAAGCACGCTCGGCTTCATCGCGCAAGCGGTGACGCCCGCCTTCCACCTGTTTAACGCCGCGCACCCACACATCGGACGGTCGTGCGCGACCGCCAAAAATCCAGCCATCGAGCACTACGTCGCCTTTTGCATGTGGCAGACGCGCCGCATCAAGTGCGATGAAATCGGCTGAAGCTCCGACCTCTAAGCCATCGCCTGCACGTCCCATGGCGATATTGCCGCCCGTCACCGCGCCATCGAACAATGCGCGGCCTGTCGAGCCTTCGTTCTCGGCCAGAACATTGCGCGCGCGGTGCAGGAGACGCTGCGAATATTCGTACTGGCGTAACTCATCGCTAATGCCGATTAGCACATTGGAATCCGAGCCGACACCGAACTTGCCGCCTGCTTCATGGAAGACCGTGGCGTTGAACGTGCCATCACCAAGATTGGCCTCCGTCACAGGACAAAGACCAGCAATCGCGCCCGCCTCGGCCATGCGCATAGTTTCCGCATCGGTCATGTGGGTCGCGTGAATGAGACACCAGCGCGAAGACAATTCCTGATGATCGAGCAGCCATTCGACCGGTCGCTGGCCCGACCATGCGATGCAATCGTCCACTTCCTTCACCTGCTCGGCAATATGAATGTGGATCGGTGCATTGGGCAGAAGTTTTGCTGCAAAAGCCAGCTCGTCCGGCGTCACAGCACGCAAGCTGTGCGGGGCGACACCAAGCACGGCACCATCGAAACCGATAAGCGCCTTCTGGCAGCCTTCAATCAAACGGGAAAAGCTTGCTTCATCATTGATGAAACGGCGCTGGCCTTCATTCGGAGCAGCACCGCCAAATGTCGAATGCGCATAAAAGACCGGCAGGAGCGTCAGGCCGATACCCGCTGCTCCGGCCGCGGAAACAATGCGATCCGCCATCTCGGAAATATTGCCGTAAAGTGTGCCGTCGCGATCATGGTGCAGATAATGAAACTCGCCGACGCGGGTAAATCCTGCCTCCAGCATATCAACATAAAGCCGCAGCGCCACAGCTTCGGCCTGTTCCGGCGACATGGTGAGCGCAAACTTGTACATGATCTCGCGCCAGCTCCAGAAGCTGTCAGCAGAAGGTCCACGCCGCTCAGCCAGTCCTGCCATGCCATATTGGAACGCATGGCTGTGCAGATTTGGCATGCCTGAAACAATCACTGCATGGTGTTCGTCGCCCGGCTGCGCGCTGACGCCGATTTCCACAGATGCGATTTTTCCATCGACAATGCCAAGACGCACATCATCCGCCCAACCTGTTTGCAGAAGCGCCTGACCGGCATGGATAAATTGCGTTTTTGTGGCTGCGGCAGACATTCGAACAAGCTCCTCATTTCGCCAAATTCACACGCCGATCTTTCAACAGATCGCAAATGGATGCATTTTTTCTCTTGGCGGCTCCGTTAATATGTATATACATTATTGAAAAACAGGGGAAGCGAGAAAACGCTCATGCCAGATAAAACAAGCTACATTTTCAGCAACGCCCGTATCGCCACCTTGGGTGAAAACGCCGAGGGTCTGGGGCTCATCGACAATGCAGCGCTCGCCGTGAAAGACGGTAAGATCGTTTATGTCGGTCCGGAAAATGCTCTGCCTGCTGAATATGCATCTTTCGAGAAAATCGACTGCAAGAACCGCCTGATCACGCCCGGCCTGATCGACTGCCACACGCATCTTGTCCATGCCGGCAACCGCGCGCATGAGTTTGAATTGCGCCTGAATGGCGCCACTTACGAAGAAGTGGCACGTGCAGGCGGCGGCATTGTTTCCTCGGTCAAGAACCTGCGCGCTGCCAGCGAAGACGATCTGGTGCGCGAAACCCTGCCCCGTCTCGATGCACTGATTGCCGAAGGCGTCACCACCGTTGAAGTCAAGTCCGGCTATGGCCTCGACCGCGACAGCGAAATCAAGTCACTGAAAGCCGCCCGCCGTCTTGGCGAAGAACGCGACGTGACAATCCGCACCACCTTTCTTGGCGCGCACGCCCTGCCACCGGAAATGAATGGCGACAAGGCCGCCTATATCGACCGCGTCATCAACGATATGCTTCCGGCTATCGCCGCTGAAAATCTGGCCGATGCGGTTGACGGTTTCTGCGAAGGCATCGCCTTCTTGCCAGATGAAATCGCCCGTGTCTTCGATGCTGCCAAGGCGCATAATATTCCGATCAAGCTTCATGCCGACCAGTTGTCCAATCTGCATGGCGCAGCTCTTGCCGCTTCCTATGATGCGCTTTCAGCCGATCATCTGGAATATACGGATGCGGACGGCGCTGCCGCTATGGCCAAGGCCGGAACGGTAGCTGTGCTGCTGCCCGGCGCCTACTACTTCATTCGCGAAACACAAAAGCCGCCGGTCGAGCTTTTCCGTGCCGCGGGTACCAAGATGGCGCTCGCCACCGACAACAATCCCGGCACCTCGCCGCTGACCTCGCTTTTACTCACCATGAATATGGGCGCAACGCTCTTCCGCATGACGGTCGATGAATGCATCGCAGGCGTAACCCGCGAAGCAGCGCGCGCACTCGGGCTTCTTGATCAGACCGGCACGCTGGAAATTGGCAAGGATGCCGACCTCGCGATCTGGGACGTCGAGCGCCCGGCAGAGCTTGTTTACCGCATCGGCTTCAACCCGCTCTGGAAGCGGGTGTTCAAAGGCCAAATCTGAGTTTTTGTTTCAACGCGCATCTTATCCGAAAACCGCTTCACGTTTTTCGAGATGCGCTCTTTGGGAGTTTTCCATGACCCTCGTATTGAAGCCCGGCAGCGTGCCGCTTGAAACACTTGAAACAATCTATCGCGAGGGTCTCCCCGTCCGCATCGACCCTGCTTTTCACGCAGGCGTCGAAAAGGCTGCGGCGCGTATTGCGGAAATCGCGGCAGGGGATGAACCGGTTTATGGCATCAATACCGGCTTCGGAAAACTTGCCTCGATCCGTATTGCGGCGGGCGATGTCGCCACGCTCCAGCGCAATCTGATCCTGTCGCATTGCTGCGGCGTCGGCGAACCGCTTTCCGAAAATATCGTGCGCCTCATCATGGCGCTGAAGCTGATTTCGCTCGGTCGCGGCGCCTCCGGCGTGCGGCTTGAAATCATCACCCTCATCGAAGACATGCTGGAAAAAGGCGTGATCCCGATGATCCCGGAAAAGGGTTCCGTTGGCGCGTCCGGTGACCTTGCACCGCTGGCGCACATGACTGCGGCCATGATCGGTGAAGGTGAAGCCTTTTATCAGGGCGAACGCCTGCCGAGCGCGAAGGCACTCAAAAAGGCCGGGCTGAAGCCAGTTGTGCTTGCTGCCAAGGAAGGGCTGGCGCTGATCAACGGCACGCAGACCTCGACTGCTCTGGCACTGGCAGGTCTTTTCCGTGCGCATCGCGCCGCACAGACAGCGCTCATCACCGGCGCATTGTCCACCGATGCCGCAATGGGATCGGATGCACCTTTCCACGAGGAAATCCACACGCTACGCGGCCATAAGGGCCAGATCGACGCTGGCCGGGCACTGCGCGCCCTGCTCGAAGGTTCCGTCATCCGCCAGAGCCACCTTGAGGGCGACCAGCGTGTGCAGGACCCCTATTGCATTCGCTGCCAGCCGCAGGTCGATGGCGCTTGCCTCGACATTCTGCGTCAGGCAGCCCGCACGCTGGAAATCGAAGCCAATGCGGTCACCGACAATCCGCTCGTTCTCTCGGACGGTCGCGCCGTATCGGGCGGCAATTTCCATGCTGAACCTGTTGCCTTCGCCGCCGATCAGATTGCGCTGGCCGTCTGTGAAATCGGCGCGATCTCGCAGCGCCGCATCGCGTTGCTGGTCGATCCGGCCCTCTCCTTCGGCCTACCGGCCTTCCTGGCTCGCAAGCCGGGCCTCAATTCCGGCCTGATGATCGCAGAAGTCACTTCTGCGGCACTCATGAGTGAAAACAAGCAGATGGCGCATCCAGCTTCGGTCGATTCCACTCCGACTTCGGCCAATCAGGAAGACCATGTGTCCATGGCTTGCCATGGCGCACGCCGTCTTCTTCAGATGACCGCCAACCTCAATGCCATCATCGGCATCGAAGCACTGACCGGTGCGCTCGGCGTCGAACTGCGCGAACCGCTGACCACCAGCCCCGAGCTTGCCAAGGTGATAGCCGCGCTGCGCGGCCGCGTGCCGACGCTGGAAGACGACCGCTATATGGCAGACGACCTCAGGAATGCCGCTGAGCTGGTGGCTGACGGTGTGCTTGCCGGGGCGATTTCGAGCGGCATCCTGCCCTCTCTGGAGGCGTGACCATGAGCCCGTTCGAAGTTCGTCAGGGAACCTCGCCCGTCATTCTGGGCCTTCCCCATACGGGCACGGATGTTCCCGACGACATCTGGTCACGGCTCAACGACAATGGCCGCATCCTTGCCGATACCGACTGGCATATTCACCAGCTCTATGATGGCCTTATTGATGGCGCAACCACGGTGCGCGCCACCTTCCATCGCTATTGCATTGATGCCAATCGTGATCCGGCGGGTGTCAGCCTCTATCCGGGCCAGAACACCACGACGCTGATCCCGGAAACCGACTTTGACGGCATTGCCATCTGGAAAGACGGCGAAGCACCAAAGGAAGCCGATATTGCCGACCGCATCACGCGCTTCCACAAGCCCTATCACGACGCGCTTTTAGCCGAGATCGAGCGTGTGAAGGCGATCCATGGCGTCGCCATCCTTTATGACTGCCATTCGATCCGCTCGCATATTCCGTTCCTGTTCGAAGGCAAATTGCCGGATTTCAACATCGGCACGGACATGGGCAAGACCTGCGATCCGAAGATCGAAGCTGCAGCCGTTGAGGTTATGGGACGGGCCGAAGGCTACACGTCGATTCTCAATGGCCGCTTCAAGGGTGGCTGGACGACGCGCCATTACGGCAAGCCGGAAACTGGCGTTCACGCCATCCAGATGGAGCTTGCCCAATCCACGCATCTTGCGACCGAAGCGGTTCCCTTCGCCTATGACGAGGCCAAGGCGGACAAGCTTCGCGTACATCTCAAAACCCTTTTGCAGCGGCTGGAAACAATAGCCGCAGAACTGAAATCCTGAGGAGAACACCATGTCCAATCCACGCCATAACGAGCGCGAAGTACGTAGCCCTCGCGGAGACGAACTCAACGCCAAGAGCTGGCTGACCGAAGCGCCGCTTCGCATGCTGATGAACAACCTTGACCCCGATGTCGCCGAACGCCCGCATGAGCTGGTCGTCTATGGCGGCATTGGTCGCGCTGCGCGCACATGGGATGATTTCGACAAGATTGTCGCGACCCTCAAGACGCTCAATGACGACGAAACCTTGCTGGTGCAGTCGGGCAAGCCGGTGGGCGTGTTCCGCACCCACAAGGATGCACCGCGCGTTCTCATCGCCAATTCCAACCTCGTGCCGCATTGGGCGACCTGGGATCACTTCAACGAACTGGATAAGAAGGGTCTTGCCATGTATGGCCAGATGACCGCCGGTTCGTGGATTTACATCGGCGCACAGGGCATCGTTCAGGGCACCTACGAAACCTTCGTGGAAGCCGGTCGCCAGCACTACGACGGCAATCTCAAGGGCAAGTGGATTCTGACCGGCGGCTTGGGCGGCATGGGCGGCGCACAGCCTCTGGCAGCTGTGATGGCAGGCGCTTGCTGCCTTGCGGTCGAATGCGACGAAACCCGCGCCGATTTCCGCCTGCGCACCCGTTACGTCGATGAAAAGACCCACAGCCTCGACGAAGCGCTGGCCAAGATCGATGCATGGACCAAGGCAGGTGAAGCCAAGTCCATCGCGCTCATCGGCAATGCGGCTGAAATCTATCCGGAACTCGTCAAGCGCGGCGTGCGCCCCGACATCGTCACCGACCAGACCTCGGCGCATGATCCGGTGCATGGCTATCTGCCAATCGGCTGGACCGTCGCCGAATGGCGCGCCAAGCAGGAAAGCGATCCGAAGGGCGTTGCGAAAGCCGCCCGCGCTTCGATGAAGGTGCAGGTTCAGGCCATGCTCGACTTCTGGAATGCTGGCATTCCAACCGTCGATTACGGCAACAACATCCGCCAGATGGCGCTGGAAGAAGGTCTGGAAAACGCCTTCGATTTCCCAGGCTTCGTGCCTGCCTATATCCGCCCGCTGTTCTGCCGCGGCGTCGGCCCATTCCGCTGGGCTGCCCTTTCCGGCGATCCGGAAGATATCGCCAAGACCGACGCCAAGGTGAAGGAGCTGCTGCCAGACAACAAGCACCTGCACAACTGGCTCGACATGGCAAAGGAACGCATCGAGTTTCAGGGCCTGCCAGCACGCATCTGCTGGGTCGGTCTCGGCGACCGCCATCGTCTCGGCCTCGCCTTCAACGAAATGGTCCGCAATGGCGAGCTGAAGGCACCAATCGTTATCGGTCGCGATCACCTCGATAGCGGCTCGGTGGCTTCGCCGAACCGCGAAACGGAAGCCATGAAGGACGGCTCGGACGCAGTCTCCGACTGGCCGCTGCTCAATGCGCTGCTCAACACGGCTTCGGGCGCAACATGGGTGTCGCTCCATCACGGCGGCGGCGTCGGCATGGGCTTCAGCCAGCATTCGGGCATGGTCATCTGCTGTGACGGCACCGAAGATGCCGATCAGCGCATCGGTCGCGTGTTGTGGAACGACCCGGCCACCGGCGTCATGCGCCATGCCGATGCGGGCTACGATATCGCGCTCGACTGGGCGAAGCAGCAGGGCCTGCGCCTTCCAGCCATCCTTGGCAACTAAGAAATCAATGAAAGGCGGTCCTTCCGGGGGCCGCCTTTTTCATAGCTGGATAATACGTAAATACTGGGGAATAACGATGACAGACGTAGCGCTTGGCCGTAATGAGTCCTCTCGTGGATCGGCGGCTTTGAAACTGGTCATGTACAGCTTCATAGGCATATTTTTCTTTTTCGTGCCCGTCACCATTGGCGGTAAATCGACCATCCTGCTCGACCACGCAGCGACCGCGATTGCCACGCAGCTTCGCCCTGCCGCTCTCGTTTTCGTCTGCTTGCTTATCGCTTATGGAGCCTTTGCACCTTTCGTAACGGGCACGTGGAAAAAGAATGTAACCGAAAGAATTTTCTCGGTTCTGCGTCTGCTCGGCCTCATCGCGACTGCCATGTATCTCGCCAATATCGGTCCGGCTGCACTTTTCACACCTGACATGCTGCCCTTTCTTTTCGACAAGCTCGTATTGTCGGTCGGTCTGATTGTTCCAATTGGTGCGCTGGCACTGGCTTTCCTGATTGGCTATGGCCTGCTCGAATTTACCGGCGTCATCGTACAACCAGTCATGCGTCCGATCTGGCGCACGCCGGGCTGGTCGGCCATCGATGCTGTGGCATCGTTCGTCGGCAGCTATTCGCTGGCACTTCTCATCACCGATCGCGTCTACAAGGAAGGCAAATACACCGCCCGCGAAGCGGCAATCGTCGCTACCGGCTTTTCAACGGTATCAGCCACCTTCATGATCATCGTCGCAAAGACGCTGGGCCTTATGGATGCATGGAACCTCTATTTCTGGACCACTTTCTTCGTGACTTTCATTGTCTCCGCGATCACCGCACGCATCTGGCCATTGAGCCGCATGGATCATCCCGGCGATCGCGACACCCCATTGCCTGAAGGCAAGGGCCGTATTCAAACGGCAATCGACACCGGCATCCAGCAGGCACAAAATGCCCCCAAGCTTCTGCCGCTTCTCGGGGCGACGTTCCTTGATGGCCTGCGCATGGCAGCCATGATCCTTCCCAGCATCATGGCGGTCGGGCTTCTCGGCCTGCTCGCGTCCAAATATACGCCGATCTTCGACATTCTCGGTCTGGCGCTCTATCCATTTACATGGCTTGCGCAACTGGCCGATCCGATGCTTGCCGCAAAATCCATAGCGTCCGGCCTTGCAGAAATGTTCCTGCCCGCCATCCTCTTGAAGGACGCCGATGTCGTTCTGAAGTTCGTCGCCGCCGTCGTCTCGGTCAGCCAGGTTCTCTTCCTTTCAGCCTCGATCCCCTGCATTCTTGCGACCTCGATCCCGCTCAAGTTCCAGGACCTGATCGTTATCTGGTATATTCGTACGGCACTCAGCATTCTGCTTACGGCACCAATTGCCTTCTGGGCAGCATCCAATGGATGGCTCGGTTGATGGTCGAAATCCTCAAAGCCGAAAATCATCGCCGCATGCCGTGGAAAAACGGCGGCGGCGTTACAGTCGAAATCGCCGTCCATCCGGAAGGAGCGTCAGTCGACAATTTCGACTGGCGCATCTCCACCGCAACGGTGGCGAATGATGGTCCGTTTTCTATCTTCCCCGGCATCGACCGAACATTGTCAGTGCTGGAAGGCAATGGCATTGTTCTCAACGTAGAGGGTACTGATACTCTACTCACAACAACGACCGAGCCATTTTCTTTTGCCGCCGATGCCAAATCAGGCGCTCGTCTGATCGACGGCACAATCATCGATCTCAACGTCATGACACGACGCGGACGCTTTAACCATCGGGTCAAACGCCTTGCAGTTAGCGACTCAGTGATCGTCGAGCCAATCGATGAGCTTATGCTTATTTTCTGTGCAGAAGGCAGTTTGGATCTAAAAACAGACAGTGGAATCACGCATCTGAATTTGCATGATTGCTCAATCATGTCGGAAAAAACTCAGATTCCTATAGAACTTAACGGCAAGGGAATAGCCTATATGATCGCGATAATGAAAGTGTAATCAAATACTTATATGACTTCTGGTCAGATTCCCGAGAACAGGTTTCTTTAAGAGCCGCACTGGACAGAAACCACGGTCCTGCTAATTTGTTGCTGGCAATATGTATATGCTTAAAACACTATAAAAGGGGTACTCGCGTATGAAAACGTCTTGGTTGGCTGGCGCTGCTGTTGCAGCTCTTACCTTTGCTTCTGCTGCGCAGGCAGAAACAAATGTCTCTATTGGCTTTTCGGGCTGGACCGGTTTTGGACCGCTGACACTTGCCAAGGAAGCAGGCATCTTCAAGAAAAACGGCCTGAACGTCACGCTCAATAAAATTCCGCAGGCCAGCCGCCATTTGGCACTGGCTTCTGGCGACATTCAATGTGCTGCAACAACCGTTGAAACATGGATCATCTGGAACTCGGCCGGTGTCAAATCCAAGCAGATTTTCCAGATGGACAAGTCCTATGGCGCTGATGGCATCGCCGTTCGCGCAGACGTCAATTCCTTCGCCGATCTGAAGGGCAAAACGATTGCCGCTTCCGCTCCCGGTACGTCGCCCTATTTCTTCCTCGCCTTCATGCTGGCAAAGAACGGCATGACAACCAAGGACGTCAAAGTCGTCAACATGGAACCGGGACCTGCTGCACAGGCCTTTGTTGCCGGGCAGAACGATGCGGCCATGACCTATGAACCTTATCTCTCAACGGTCCGTGCAGCACCCGATAAAGGCAAGATTCTTGCAACCACCCTGGAATATCCAGCTGTGATGGACACCGTTGGCTGCACCCCGGATTTCCTTGAAAAGAATCCGCAAGCAGCCAAAGCACTGGCCGATAGTTACTTCGAAGCGCTTGAAATGATCGCAACCGATCAGGCCAAGTCCTATGAAATCATGGGGAAGGATGTGAAACAGTCTGGCGAAGACTTCGGCAAATCAGCAGCCTATCTGCGCTGGCAGGACAAAGCCGCCAATCAGAAATTCTTTGAGGGTGAGTTCAAGGAGTTTTCTAAAGAAGCCGCCGATCTTCTGCTTGAAGCGGGTGTGATCAAGACCAAGCCGAATCTCGACGACATTGTCGACACCAGCTTTATCAAGTAACAGCACCGAGAGAGCAGACTCGGACATTTTTCCTGCCCTTATCCGGGGCTCGTCCGGGTCTGTTTCATTTCCGCCTCGCGCTTGAGGCGACCGTCTGACTGAACGGATATGTCTATGCAGCCTATGCAACCAATCGGGAATGGAGCCAGAATATTTCTGGGCATTCTATTCTTCGTTCTCTTCTTTGTGTTCTGGGGTATCGCCACTCTGGGCGGTTTCGTTTCCCCGACATTCCTCGCCGACCCGATCACCATGGTCAAAGACGGTTGGGATCTTATCGCCAATCAAGGCTTTATGTCCGATATCGGAATGACTGTCTGGCGCGTGCTTGGCGGCTTCATACTCGCTAGCGTCGTTGCCATTCCGCTCGGGATCGCCATGGGTGCTTACAAGCCGATTGAAGCGCTGCTGGAGCCCTTCGTCTCCTTTGCGCGCTATCTTCCCGCTTCGGCTTTCGTTCCGCTGTTGATCCTCTGGTCAGGCATTGGTGAAACACAGAAGCTGCTCGTCATCTTCATCGGCGCGGTGTTCCAGATCATTCTCATGATCGCCGTGACGGTCTCCAATACGCGTCGCGATCTTGTCGAAGCAGCCTACACGCTCGGCGCGTCGAACAGCGGCATCATTCGCCGCGTGCTCATGCCTGCCAGCGCGCCAGACATTGCCGAAACATTGCGCCTCGTGCTCGGCTGGGCATGGACCTATGTGATCGTGGCCGAACTCATCGGCGCATCGTCCGGCATCGGCTACATGATCATCAACTCTCAGGCGCTGATGGCCACGGGCCAGATCATCTTCGGCATCATCGTGATCGGCGTCATCGGTCTGATCTCGGACCTTGCCTTCAAATATTTCAACCGCTGGCTCTTTGCATGGAGGTTCGCATAATGGTTACCAAAAGCGACCAGGAACTTGTCATCAAGGGCGTGAGCCGCACCTTTCCGGGCGTGCATGGCGGCAAGCCGACACTGGCATTGCAGCCGACCGACCTCATCATCCCGAAAAATGATTTCGTGACCGTCCTCGGCCCCTCGGGCTGCGGCAAGTCCACGCTTCTTCGCATCATTGCCGGTCTCGACAAGCCCACCACCGGCACCGTGACGCTGGAGGGCAACCCTGTCACCGGACCGGGTGCAGATCGCGGCATGGTGTTCCAGTCCTACACGCTGTTCCCATGGCTCACCATCCGGCAGAATGTCGGCTTCGGGCTTCGTGAGAAAGGCGTGCCGGAAAAACAGGCGCGTGAAATCGTGGACAGCTATATCGACAAGGTCGGGCTGCGCGGCTTTGAAGATCACTGGCCAAAGCAGCTTTCGGGCGGCATGCAGCAGCGTACGGCGATTGCCCGCGCACTCGCCAACGACCCAAAGATCCTGCTTCTCGACGAGCCGTTCGGCGCACTCGACAACCAGACCCGCGGACTGATGCAGGAGCTGCTGCTCGGCATCTGGGAGCGGGAGCACAAGACGGTCATCTTCGTCACCCACGATATTGAAGAAGCCATATTCATGGCAACCCGCGTGGTTACGATGACGGCCCGTCCCGGCAAGATCAAATCGATCACGCCGGTCGATATCGAGCATCCACGCACCTACCACGTCAAGGCAAGCCCGGAATTCTCCGAACTACGCCTGAAGTTGACGGAAGAAATCCGCAGCGAAGCCATTGCGGCGGCAAAGCAGGCTGCCTGAAATTAATGGTTCCTTGAGAATATCGAGTGAACTATGAAAGGGCCGCGACCTTTGTCGCGGCCCTTTCATTTCAGGACACATCCAATCATGGCCGTTTCAGCAGAAGAACTTGAAAACCGCATCGTCTATGTCAACGGCGAATATGTTTCCGCCCGCGATGCGCGCATTTCCATCTTTGACCGTGGCTTCCTGTTCGGCGACGGTATTTACGAAGTGACTGCCGTGCTCGAAGGCAAGCTCATCGACAGCGAGCCGCATATGCGACGCCTGCGCCGCTCGACCCGTGAAATCGGCATTCCGATGCCGATGAACGAAGACGAGATCGTGGCCATCGAGCGTGAACTGATCCGCCGCAACAATCTGACTGAAGGTCTGGTCTATCTGCAGGTAACACGCGGCGACGGACGCGACCGTGATTTCGTGCCCGCGAAAGGCATGCAGCCTTCGGTTGTCCTGTTCACGCAGGAAGCCAATCTGCTCGACAAGCCTGCGCTGAAGACCGGCGCCCGCGTGCTTTCGCTGGGCGATCTGCGCTGGAAGCGCCGCGACATCAAGACGGTCTGTCTGCTGCCGCAAGCGCTTGCCAAGGAAATCGCCAAGAGCGCCGGTTGCGATGAAGCCTGGATGATCGAGGACGGCTATGTGACCGAAGGCGCATCGTCGACCGCCTATATTGTGACCGAAGATGATGTCGTCGTTACACGCCCGAACAGCAATTCCATTCTGCCCGGCTGCACGCGGCTTTCGCTCCTGCAGCTGATCGCCGAGACCGGCATGAAGCTGGAAGAGCGCCTCTTCACCATCGATGAAGCCTATGCGGCGAAGGAAGCTTTCCTCACCAGTGCTGGCACATTCGTCACACCGATCACCGTCATCGACGAGAAGACCATCGGCACTGGCACACCCGGTCCAGTTGCCCAGCGCCTGCGCGAGATCTATCTCGATCACGCGCGCCGAACGGCAATCTGAAAACTGAACCGCCGCACGTCAGTGAAGCGGCTAAGATTTTGGTTATGGCGAGCCGAAAATGGTGAAGTTTGAGAACCGGAGCGCAGCGTACTTCTGAATATAATCCCGAAAAGTTGCAGACTTTTCGGATAAGATTATGTGCCTAAACAAGGTACGTGAGCACCGGAAGCGCAAAACAACGCCATTTGCAGGCCGCCAGAGCCGAAATATCAGCGTTTCTGGTTATAGACGTCGATGCAGACAGCCCCCAGCAGCACGATCCCTTTGATGACCTGCTGATAGTCGATGCCGATGCCGAGGATCGACATGCCGTTGTTCATCACGCCCATGATGAGCGCGCCGATCACGGCACCTGTCACACGGCCCACACCGCCATAGGCGGAAGCACCGCCGATGAAGCAGGCCGCGATCACGTCCAGCTCGAAGCCGATACCGGCCTTGGGCGTTGCCGTGTTGAGGCGCGCCGCAAAGACCAGACCGGCCAACGCCGCCAGCACACCCATATTGACGAAAGCCAGAAATGTCAGCCGTTCGGTCTTCACGCCCGAAAGCTTGGCTGCATGCCGGTTCCCGCCGACTGCATAAATCTGCCGCCCGAGTATGGTTCGATTGGTGAGGAACGCATAGGCCGCAATCAGAACGGCCATAATGATGAGGACGTTCGGCAAGCCGCGATGCATGGAAATCAAAAGCGACAGATAGGCAATCGCCGAAAAGAACAGGATGTTCTTGATGACGAAAAGTCCAAAAGGCTCGGTTTCCACTTCATGCGCGATATGACGCTGACGCGATTTGACATTCTGCCAGATCATGAAACCGGCCAGTAGCACGCCGATGATGAGCGATGTCAGATAGACGCCGCCTGTCGTGCCGATGATTTCCGGAATAAAGCCGGACGAAAGTTTCTGGAACACGACCGGAAACGGCCCGACCGACTGGCCGCCAAGCACGGCAAGTGTCAAGCCCTTGAAGACCAACATGCCCGCCAGCGTGACGATGAAGGACGGAATATTGAAATAGGCGACCCAAAAGCCCTGCATCGCACCGATGATGCCACCGGCCAGCAGGCACAGAATGGCGGCAATAGGAAATGGCACGCCCCATTTGACCATCATCACAGCCGCGAGCGCACCGATAAAGCCACAGACCGAGCCGACCGAAAGGTCGATATGACCGGTGACGATGATGAGCAGCATACCAAGCGCCATGATGACGATATAGCTGTTCTGTAGAACTAGATTGGTGAGGTTCAGCGGCTTCATAAGCACACCGCCAGTCACGATCTGGAAAAAGATCATGATCGCGACCAGCGAGATCAGCATGCCGGATTCGCGCAGATTGTTCTTGAGATACCGCCCCACGCTGCTCGCCGGAGCTTTCGATCCACTGCTTCCGATGATATTCTCGCTCATGGCCGTTTTCCCTTGTTCCGCATGATGGCGCGCATAATGTTTTCCTGCGTTGCTTCCTCGCCAGCGACTTCGCCGACGAAGGCACCTTCATGCATGACGACGATGCGGTCGCAGATGCCGATCAGCTCTGGCATTTCCGAAGAAATGACGACTACACCCTTGCCGCTATCCGCCAGTGAATTGATGATTGTGTAGATGTCATATTTCGCACCGACATCGATGCCGCGCGTCGGTTCATCGAGAATCAGCACGTCGGGTCCGGTGAAGAGCCACTTCGACAGCACCACCTTCTGCTGGTTGCCGCCCGAAAGCGTGCCTGTCTCCTGATAGACATTGTGGCAGCGAATGCTCATCTGTTCGCGATAGGAGTTCGCGATCTTCATTTCGCGAATATCGTCGATGATGCCTTTCGGGCTGACACCGCGTAAATGCGCAAGAGAGATATTGCGCGAAATGTTTTCACCTAAGACCAGGCCGAGCTTCTTGCGATCCTCTGTCACATAGGCAAGCCCCGCTTTGATGGCCCGCGCCACAGTGGAAATATCGGCATTGTTGCCGTTGATACGCGCCTCGCCGCTGATATTCGTGCCCCATGAACGCCCGAACAGACTCATGGCGAATTCTGTGCGTCCCGCCCCCATCAATCCGGCAATACCGACGATTTCGCCTGCCCTCACCTTGAACGACACGTTCTTGACCGAGTGCCGCTCCGGATGCAGCGGGTGATGCACTGACCAGTTGTCGACTTCGAAAATCACCTCACCGATCTTCGGATCGCGCTTTGGGTAGCGGCTTTCTAGATCGCGGTCGACCATCTTGCGAATGATGTCGTCTTCCTCGACTTCGCCCGCATTACAGTCGAGTGTCGCCACTGCCTTGCCATCGCGCAACACCGTGATCTTGTCGGCAACTTCGCGGATTTCGTTGAGTTTGTGCGAAATGAGGATCGAGGTGATGCCTTGAGCACGAAACTCACGCAGAAGCGCCAGCAATGCCGCGCTGTCCGTCTCGTTGAGGCTTGCGGTGGGCTCATCAAGGATCAAAAGCCGCACGCGCTTCGACAATGCCTTGGTGATTTCGACCAGCTGCTGCTTGCCGACACCGATATCGGTGACAAGCGTATCGGGCGATTCCGACAGGCCAACCTTCTGCAAAAGCTCGCGAGTGCGCTTGTGCACCGTGCTGCGGTCGATGACGCCGTAGCTTGCCGGCGGATTGACGAGGAAAATGTTCTCGGCAATCGTCATGAGCGGTATGAGCGCCAGCTCCTGATGGATGATGACGATGCCAAGCGCCTCGGAATCGTTGATGTCGCGAAACTGCCGCTCTTCGCCGTCGAAGAAGATCGACCCCTCGTAGCTGCCATGCGGATAGACACCCGACAGCACCTTCATCAAGGTCGACTTGCCTGCTCCGTTCTCGCCGACAAAGGCATGAATCTCGCCCGGCATGACCGAGAAATTGACATCGCTCAGCGCTTTGACGACGCCGAAAGACTTGCTGATGCCGCGCATTTCCAGAAGCGGCTTGCCGGCAATTTCCGGCTCACCGTCAGGCTGCTCACGCGGGACAGGATTGGCTACATTCATCGCTCGCTCCCATTACAAATCTGCTTTGCCATTGCCCTCAACAAAAAGACAACGCTGTCAATCGCCGAGCCTACCCCAGCCGAAAGGCTGGGGATTTGGGGCAATGGCATGCAGAAAGGTTACGGGCATATCCTCCGATACGCCCAAAACCGCATTACTGGATCTGGTCTTCCTTGTAGTAACCGCTATCGACCAGAACCTGCTTCCAGTTCGACTTGTCGACGATCACCGGCTTGAGCAGATACGACGGCACAACCTTGACGCCATTGTCATAGGTCTTGGTGTCATTGACTTCCGGCTCCTTGCCGGTCATCAGCGCATCGACCATATCGACCGTGACCTTGGCGAGTTCGCGCGTATCCTTGAAGATGGTCGAGTTCTGTTCGCCAGCGAGGATCGACTTCACCGAAGGCACTTCCGCATCCTGACCGGAAACGACCGGCATTGGCATGTCGCCGCTGCCATAGCCTACACCCTTGAGGGACGACAGGATACCGATGGAGATGCCGTCATAAGGCGACAGGACTGCATCGAGCTTCTTGTCGGAATAATAGGCCGAAAGGATCGAGTCCATGCGGGCCTGAGCAGTTGCACCGTCCCAGCGCAGCGTTGCAACCTTGTCCATGCCGGTCTGGCCGCTGCCGATAACGACTTTGCCGCTATCGATATAAGGCTGCAGAACGGACATCGCGCCGTTGTAGAAGAAGTAGGCGTTGTTATCGTCCGGCGAACCGCCGAAAAGCTCGACATTGAACGGACCCGGCTTGTTCTTGAGGTCCAGCGCGGTTTCGATGGACTGGGCCTGCAGCACGCCGACCTGGAAATTGTCGAAGGTCGCATAATAATCGACATTCGGCGTATCGCGGATCAGGCGATCATAGGCGATGACCTTGATGCCCGCATCATGGGCCTTGGCCAGAACATCGGAAAGCGTCGTGCCGTCGATGGATGCAACGACGAGAACCTTGGCGCCCTTGGTCACCATGTTCTCGATCTGCGCCAGCTGATTGGGCACATCGTCTTCAGCATACTGAAGATCGGTCTGATAGCCGCGTTCCTTCAGCACCTTGACCATGTTGTCGCCATCGGCAATCCAGCGCGCCGAAGACTTCGTCGGCATGGCGACGGCGACAAGACCCTTGTCTTCCGCATGCGCCAGACCGCTAAAGGCAAGCGCGGCCATCGCGACTGCCAGTGTTAGAGATTTCATGCCTGCCATTGTCTCACTCCCAAATTGGGACAGGCTTTTCCGCCTGTCGTTCTCCCAAAATTTCCGCCCCCGCCTTCCGGCCATGCGGAATTCCTCCGGAACAAGTTCTCAAGGGGCCGTCAGCCCGCGATCTTGTCCCATGCCGCAACCGCGCGCTCGGCGCGTTCGCGAATCTCAGCAACCGTCAATCCGGCCTTGTAAAGACTGGAACCGAGTCCGAAGCAGCTCACTCCCGCTGCCCGATAGGTCGCAAAATCAGCCTCTGAAACACCGCCCACAGCGCCGACCGGAATATCCTTCGGCAAGACGGCGGATATCGCCTTGATACCGTCCGCGCCGAGCACGCTGGCCGGAAAGAATTTCAGCGCCGATGCGCCTGCACGGATCGCCGAAAAGGCTTCCGTCGGCGTGAAAACACCGGGCATCGTCACCATGCCGTGCTGTCCGGCACGACGGATGACATCCGGCTCGACATTGGGGCTGACCAGAAGCCTGCCGCCGACATCGTTGAGACGGTCCACATCTTCGACACTCAACACGGTCCCGGCCCCGATCAACACGCCCGCAGGCGCAAGCTTCGCCGCCTTCTCAATAGAAACGAAAGGCTCCGGCGAATTGAGCGGGATTTCAATCGCCTCGAAACCCGTCTCGATCAGTGCTCCGACGATTGCTTCCGTTTCTTCCGGGCGAATGCCGCGCAGGATAGCGACCAGCGGATAGCGCAGCTTTGGCCATGTAATGCGGTCGCTCATTGCGCAGCTCCTCCGAAGGCGTGTTTTGCAGCCATGAACAGGCCGTCACGCACCAACTCATCCGCAGCGACGCGCCTGACTGCCAGCCCGGCAATTTCAAGCGCACTGGCATAGAGCGCCCCCATCGTGTCGTCTGAAAGGAGCAGCACTTCTTCGGGTTTGCCATAAAGCATGCGCCCGCCTGCCACTTCCAGCCCGATCAACAAGCCCGACAAACGGGCCAGCTGATCGGTCGGCTTGCGATCATGGACGAGCCAGCCTGCGCGAATGGAAAACAGCGCGTTGGAAATCAGTGCCGGGTTTTCGAGCGACGCCCTGACACCGGCAGCGAAAACCTCACCATTCGGATCGACCGCACCAGCACCTTCCAATGCACCGGCCAGCACCGATTTTTCCTTCAAAAGAGCGAACATTTCGCCGGTCATGAAGGTTCGGTAATCGGCAAGGCCACCGTCGGCAATCCGCACCCATTTGGCATGAGTACCAGGCATGACGACAACCGCATCATGCGTGCCGCCGTGCACAAGACCGAGCAATTTTGTCTCCTCGCCGCGCATCACGTCTGGGGCGGTTTCATCCCGACGCGCGACGCCCGGCAACATGATGACGTGACGGCGCGCAGGCACGCGCACCGCAGCCTTCACGATACCGTCCAGCCCCGCGGGCAGGCTCATATAGGGCGCTTCGATCCAGCCGGTCCGCGAACCGGCCATGCCACAGATCACCACCGGCAGATCGTCCGGCGCGCCGACAGAAGCAAGGTGCCGTTCGAGTGTTGGCTCGAAACCGGCTTCTTTTGCCTGCAGCAGGCCGTCATCACCACGGCTTTCGCCCAGCACATTGCCATCAAAATCCAGCGTCCAGAGGCGGAACCGGGTGGTGCCCCAGTCCGCAACTGCCGCAAATGGCTTTTTATCAAGAGCCATCCGGGAAACCTTAGTGGTTGTCTCGTGGCAGGCCACGCGTATGCGCGATGTCCTGATACTTGACCGCATTTTCGAGAACTGCACCGGTTTCCATCTGGCCGACAACGGCGCGCTGGATTTCCTGCCACGGCGTCTGGCTTTCCGGATATTTGTAGCCACCGGCAGCCTCGAGAGCTTTGCGACGCTCCGCGAGTTCCTCATCGGAAATAAGAATATCCGCTGTACCGCGACCAAGATCGATACGCACACGATCACCCATTCTGAGCAGCGCCAGACCGCCGCCAGCGGCAGCTTCCGGTGAGGCATTGAGGATCGAAGGCGAACCCGACGTGCCCGACTGGCGACCGTCGCCGATGCATGGCAGCGAAGTGATGCCCTTCTTCAAAAGATAATCCGGGGCGCGCATGTTAACGACTTCCGCCGCACCGGGATAACCGATGGGGCCAGCGCCGCGCATGAACAGCACCGTATGCTCGTCGATTTCCAGTGCCGGATCGTCAATGCGGTGATGATAATCTTCCGGCCCGTCGAACACGACCGCCTTACCTTCAAAGGCATTCGGGTCCTTGTCGTCAGACAGGTAGCGATTGCGGAACTCATCTGAAATGACGCTGAGCTTCATGATCGCCGACGAGAACAGATTGCCCCGCAGCACGCGGAAACCGGCATGCTTCTTCAGCGGCTGATCGTAGGTCTTGATGACATTGCCGTCTTCGATGGTCGCGTTCTTGCAATTCTCGCCGATGGTCTTGCCATTGACGGTCAGCGCATTTTCATTGATGAGGCCCTGCCCCATCAGCTGATTGACGACGGCTGGCACACCGCCCGCATGGTAGTAGTCTTCACCAAGATATTCGCCCGCTGGCTGAAGATTAACCAGAAGCGGAATTTCCTCGCCATATTTCTGCCAGTCATCGACCGTCAGTTCCACGCCGACATGGCGCGCAAGCGCGTTCAGATGGATCGGCGCATTGGTCGAACCGCCGATAGCGGAATTGACGCGGATGGCATTGATGAAAGCTTCCTTGGTCATGACATCGGAAGGCTTGAGGTCTTCATAGACCATCTCGACGATGCGACGACCGGTCAGATAAGAAACTTCCTGACGGTCACGATAAGGCGCTGGAATGGCGGCGGAGCCCGGCAACTGCATTCCAAGCGCTTCGGCAAGCGAATTCATCGTCGTTGCCGTGCCCATCGTGTTGCAATAGCCGGTCGATGGTGCCGAAGACGCAACCAGCTTGATAAAGCCAGCATAATCGATCTCGCCCTTGGCCAGCAGCTCGCGCGCCTTCCAGACGATGGTGCCCGAACCCGTACGCTCACCCCGGAACCAGCCATTGAGCATCGGACCAACCGACAGCGCAATCGCCGGAATATTGACGGTCGCAGCAGCCATCAGGCAGGCAGGCGTGGTCTTGTCGCAGCCGATTGTCAGCACGACGCCATCAAGCGGATAGCCATAAAGCACTTCCACGAGGCCGAGATAGGCAAGGTTGCGGTCCAGACCAGCGGTCGGGCGCTTGCCGGTTTCCTGGATCGGATGGACCGGAAATTCGATCACGATACCGCCCGCTTCACGCACACCTTCACGCACGCGATTGGCCAGCTCCAGATGATGACGGTTGCAAGGTGAGAGGTCGGAGCCCGTCTGCGCAATGCCGATGATCGGTCGTCCCGATTGCAGCTCTTCCTGACTGAGACCGTAATTCATGTAGCGCTCAAGATAGAGCGCGGTCATATCCACATTGTCCGGATTATCGAACCATGCGCGTGAACGGAACTTTGGCGTCTGAGGAGTAACGGGCTTATTCATTTCACTGTCCTGCGTGGGTAAGAGACCGCCCCGCGGCCTCATTTCCTTCGACGCCAATCCATTCCAACCAGATCGGCGCTTCTAACTCTTTGCTTCATCTCGCATCTTGTCCGAAAATCGTTTCACACTTTTCGGGATGCGCTCTAATCTTCAAATGCTTCAACCAGATGCCGCTGCCCCAGAAGGAAAGCATCGGCCACATGGGTCAGTGGAGCAAGATCGACATCGTTCTGCCCTTCGCCAACCAGCTTCACAAAATTCTGGTAAAGACGCTGATATTCACGATCCGGCTCGGCCATTTTCTCCGTGCCTGCGATGGTCAGGCGGCTACCGCCATGGCTGAGAAGCAGCATTCCTTTATCGGTCTCGACGCGAATGTCCCATGTCTGCGGGCCAGTCTGCCGCCAGTCCAGTTCGAACGAAACCGGTATGCCGCTTTCCGTCTGAAACTTGAGATCGGCTGCGATGGGTGCCGCACGGTTTTCGGGAAAATAAAGATCGGATTGCGTGAGAAAGAAGCGCTCCGGCAAAATATGCGTGACGATGGAAAGCGCATTAATGCCTGGGTCGAACACACCGAGACCACCCGGCTCCCAGATCCATTGCTGGCCGGGATGCCAATGGCGCACGTCCTCTTTCCACGACACGGCAACAGACTTGATTGCAGCGCCTTTCAGAAATTCGCGTGCCGGTTCAACGGCCGCGGCTTCGCGCGAATGCCATGTCGCATAAAGCGTAACGCCCTGCTTTTCAGCAAAACGCTTCAGCGCCTGCACTTCCGAAATCGTCGCACCCGGAGGCTTCTCCAGCATCACATGCTTGCGCGCCTTCAAGGCTGCGTAGGCTTGGCTAAAGCGCCCTTGCGGCGGCGTGCAGAGCGACACCGCGTCAACGGCGATGTCACTGCCCAGCAGCTCATCGATGTCGTGAAAAGACGGCAGGCCGTCCAGCCCGGCATTGCGGCTGGCAATGGCTTTCAGTTCAATGCCATCGACGGCTTCAATAGACGGCAGATGCTGGTCACGCGCAATCTTGCCCAGACCGACGATTGCGAGAGCGATGTTCGATTCCCGCACCATTTCAGAGCGCCTTCACGACAAGGTTTTCGGCTGCCGCCTGAGCCAGCCTGTTGACCAGCGGATAACGGAACGGCTTGGCGGAAATCTCGAACTGGTCGCCAGCTTCCGTCTTTACGCCCTCCGAAAACGACAAGGTTGCCGTGCCAAAGAAATGAACATGAATATCGCCCGGACGGCGGAACAGCTCATATTTAAAATGATGGTGTTCCAGATTGGCGATCGTGTGCGACATGTTCGCTTCGCCCGAAAGGAACGGCTTTTCAAAGATCACCTGATCGCCGCGACGAATCCGCGAAACGCCTTCAACATGATCCGGTAGGTCACCCACATAAAGCTCAGGACCAAGCGATGCCTGACGCAGCTTGGAATGGGCAAGCCAGAGATAGTTCTGCTTCTCGGTCACATGGTCGGAAAATTCATTGGCAAGGCAGAAGCCAAGCCGGAACGGCGTACCATCCGGGCCAATCAGGTAGATGCCTGCCAGCTCCGGCTCTTCGCCACCATCCTCGGCAAAGGAAGGCGAAACCAGTTCGCCGCCGGTTGCCACCAGCGCCGAACCGTCACCCTTGTAGAACCATTCCGGCTGCACGCCGGTTTCGCCCGGCTTCGGTTTGCCGCCTTCGACACCCATCAGGAACATACGCATGGAATCGGTCGGCTTTTCGGCGGCCTGCGCTGCCTTGTGCATCTTGTCGCGACCGTCAGCAGAGCCAAGATGTGTGAGGCCCGTGCCCGCAACAATCAGATGTGCTGGATCATCATGCGTAATCGGCAGACCGACACGACCCACGGCCAGAACCGCGTCGATATCGACAGTCTCGCCCTTGCCGTTACTTTTTACCTGCTCCGCAAGGCTGATGCCTGCAGAAATCGCGGCCCAGGCCAATTCATAAGTCGTAGTCACGCCATTCACGACATGTGCAGCACCTTCATCATCGCATACAGCCACACGTGCTCCTCCGCGCGCATCGCGGAACTGTATCAGACGTAACATTGAACCTCCCATTTTCCGCAAAACTCTTGCGGAACATTCTTCCCGACCGATCAAAAGCACAAACGTGTCAATCAACGGTTCCTTCTTATTAATATGACTATTTTGTCAAACACCCACTTGTCAAGCAAGCGAAACACAGCATAGATCGCCCTCCAAGAGAGGCTACCCCCACTGGGCATTTAAACCTATGATTTACATATGCAATTGATGGATATGCACGTTTGTCGCACCCCCAATTTTCAGCGAACAACCGAAATGCGCTTGCTATAAAGTAATATTATATGCTTCATAACCGGTAAGGCCGGGAGGGCCTTTTATTGGGAGGAACTATTATGAAATGCAGTTTGACGGCCCTGACGGCCGCATTTTCTTTTGCCCTGATTTCAAGCGTATCTGCAGCCTCATTGACTGTCGGCTTTTCGCAGATCGGTTCGGAATCGGGCTGGCGTGCCGCCGAAACAAGCGTAACGAAGCAGGAAGCTGAAAAGCGTGGCCACACCCTCAAGTTTGCCGACGCGCAGCAGAAACAGGAAAATCAGATCAAGGCCGTTCGCGGTTTCATCGCGCAGGGCGTCGATGCCATCCTGATCGCGCCAGTTGTTGCTACGGGCTGGGATGCTGTTCTGAAAGAAGCCAAGGAAGCTGAAATTCCTGTCGTCCTTCTCGACCGCCAGATTGATGCACCGGAAGATCTCTATCTCACTGCCGTCACTTCCGATCAGGTCCATGAAGGCAAGGTCGCTGGCGAGTGGCTGGTGAAAGACGTGGGCGATAAACCGTGCAATGTGGTCGAGCTTCAGGGAACCACGGGTTCGTCCCCTGCAATCAACCGCAAGAAGGGCTTCGAAGAAGCACTTGCAGGTCATAACAATATCAAGATTTCCCGCTCGCAGACTGGTGACTTCACCCGTACCAAGGGTAAGGAAGTCATGGAAAGCTTTATCAAGGCCGAAGGCGGCGGCAAGGATATCTGTGCCGTCTACGCCCATAATGACGACATGGCTGTAGGCGCAATTCAGGCAATAAAGGAAGCTGGCCTCAAGCCAGGCACCGACATCAAGGTTGTTTCCATTGATGCAGTTCCAGATATCTTCCAGGCCATGGCCAATGGCGAAGCCAATGCGACAGTTGAACTGACGCCAAACATGGCAGGCCCGGCTTTCGACGTGATCGAAGCTCTGAAAGCCAATGGCACCGTTCCACCAAAGTGGATCCAGACCGAATCCAAGCTTTACACACAAGCTGACGATCCGAAGGCTGTGTATGAGGCCAAAAAGGGCCTCGGCTACTGATCGCATCATCTGATCCGGGCTACACAAAGGCGTAGCCCGGATAGAACTCGCAAGTCAGCAGGCGGAAAACAACATGGCTCGCTCTGATACCAAGGCAGCGTCGGCACTGGCGACACCGCTGCTTGAAGCTCGTGGAATAACGAAATCATTTTTCGGCGTCACAGCGCTCGATCATGTCGACTTTGCCCTCGCGAAAGGCGAAATCCACGCTTTGCTTGGCGAAAACGGCGCAGGCAAGTCAACCCTGATCAAGATATTGACCGGCGCTTATCATAATTTTGACGGTGCGATCCTGCTCAAAGGGCAACCGATTGCACCAGCCTCAGTTACCGATGCGCAAAAACTTGGCATTGGCACGGTCTATCAGGAAGTCAATCTTCTCGAAAATCTGACGGTCGCCGAAAACCTTTTCCTCGGTCGCCAGCCAAGCCGGTTCGGCTTTGTCGATCGCCGCCAGATGGAACGGGATTCAAGTGCGCTTCTCGCACGCTACGGCCTGACGATTGATGTCAGTGCGCCGCTTTCAGCCTATTCTGTCGCCATACGCCAGATCATCGCCATTGCCCGCGCAGTCGATCTTTCCGGCAAGGTTCTGGTACTCGATGAACCCACCGCCAGCCTCGACGCACGTGAAGTCGAGATGCTGTTCGGTGTGTTGCGGCAATTGAAAGCCGAAGGCCTCGGCATCATCGTCATCACCCATTTTCTGGATCAGGTCTATGCTATCGCTGATTGTGCCACCGTATTGCGCAACGGACAGCTTGTTGGCAGCCGCAACCTGTCGGAATTGCCGCGCACCGATCTCATTTCCATGATGCTCGGTCATCAGCTGCAAGAGACCGTGCGCCGACAACTCACCGAAGAAATGAACGATGACACGACTGCGCCCATTCGTTTTTCGGATTTTGGCAAAAAGGGTAGCATTGCGCCTTTCGATCTTGCAATCAAACCGGGCGAAGCGGTCGGAATTGCCGGATTGCTCGGTTCTGGGCGCACCGAAACCGCGCTTCTGATGTTCGGCGTCGATCAAGCCGACAGCGGCGGACTGACGGTGGACGGCCAAGACACAAAACTGCCCACACCCGTGGCAGCCATCGCTGAACGCTTTGCATTTTGCCCTGAAGAGCGCAAAACGGATGGCATCATCGGCGATTTTTCTGTGGCGGAGAATATTGCGCTCGCCATACAAGCAAAGCGTGGCTGGTCAAAGCCAATCTCCTCCCGTGAAAAAGATGCCCTCGCCCAGCGCTATATCAAGGCACTCGATATCCGACCGCCTGACCCCAACAAGCCGATCAAATTTTTGTCCGGCGGCAACCAGCAGAAAGCCATTCTGGCGCGCTGGCTCGCAACCGATCCACGCCTGTTGATCCTCGATGAGCCGACGCGCGGCATCGACATCGGCGCACATGCGGAAATTCTGAAGCTGATTGGCGAACTCTGTACTGAAGGCATGTCGCTCGTCATCATTTCTTCGGAGTTTGAAGAACTGGCTGCCGTCGCCAATCGTGTCATCGTGCTTTCCGACCGGCGCCATGTCGCAGAACTTAAAGGCGAAGAAATCACCGCCGACAATATCGTTCGCGCGATTGCCGAGACCGGTCATGTGAGCGAAAAGGAAGCTGCAGCATGATCGCTCGCCTGCTCAAAAAACTCAAAAGACTAGCGCCCCAGCTTGCGGCCCTTACGGTGATTCTTGCCATAAACACAATCATTTCGCCGGGATTTCTGGATATTTCATTTCAAAATGGGCGCCTCTATGGAAGCCTGATCGATATTCTGGTACGCGCAGCGCCTGTTGCCATTCTCGCAATCGGCATGACACTGGTGATCGCCACGCGTGGCATTGATCTATCCGTGGGCGCAGTGATGGCGATAAGCGGCGCCTGCGCCGCTTCACTCGTTGTCTCTGGCTATCCGCTCGCAATTGTCATTCCCGTAGCACTCGGCGTTGGCCTTCTATGTGGGTTGTGGAACGGTTTTCTGGTTGCGGTCTTCGACATTCAACCGATCATCGCGACACTCATTCTGATGGTTGCAGGACGCGGCATTGCTCAGCTCATCACCGAAGGTGCGATCCT
The DNA here is from genome assembly GCF_002252505.1 of Brucella grignonensis. Lineage (GTDB taxonomy): Bacteria > Pseudomonadota > Alphaproteobacteria > Rhizobiales > Rhizobiaceae > Brucella > Brucella grignonensis. The sequence continues at coordinate 411,301 of NZ_NNRL01000157.1, forward strand.
CACCTTCAATAGTGATTCTTTCGCGGCGCTTGGTTCAGGCTCGCTGCTTGGTATCCCCATTCCAGTGCTGATCTGGCTACTTGCTGGCATCGTCGTCGGTATCGCAGTGCGTTCAAGTGCACTCGGATTTCTTATCGAGGCAACCGGCATCAATCGCCGCGCAGCCATGCTCGCCGGAGTAAAAGCGCGTTTTCTTCTATTCAGCGTCTATGCTGTTTCAGGTGTCGGTGCGGCACTCGCAGGCTTGATCGCCACTGCTGATATTCGCGGTGCGGATGCCAACAATGCAGGCCTCTGGCTTGAACTCGACGCCATTCTCGCTGTCGTTATTGGCGGCACATCATTGAATGGCGGGCGTTTCTCGATCATGGCCTCGCTGCTTGGCGCGCTCATCATCCAGTCGATCAATACCGGCATTCTGATGGCGGGTTTCCCCCCGGAATTCAACCTGATCATCAAGGCGGGCATCATCATTGTCGTGCTGACATTCCAGTCACCGGCGATTGTCAACCTGATCGCTTTCCTGCGTTCTGAACGCAAAGACAATACCGCCAAAGCGACACATCACAACCAGCAGGGAGCACAATAATGAGAGTGCTTCGCAATCTTCCATTTCTGACCACAGTCGGCATTTTTCTGCTCGCCTATGCGATCTGTGTCATCCAGTTTCCAAACATGCTTTCAACGCGGGTCATTGGAAATCTGCTGACAGATAACGCCTTTCTCGGCATTGCTGCGGTTGGGATGACTTTTGTTATCATCTCCGGTGGGATCGACCTGTCCGTTGGATCGGTTATCGCTTTCACCAGCGTTTTTGTGGCGGTCCTTGTCGGTCAGCTAGGCGTACATCCTCTTGTGGCCTTCGGCCTTGTTCTGGTGCTTGCCGCTCTTTTTGGCGCGTGGATGGGCATGATGATCCATTACCTCGGAATCCCGCCATTCGTGGCAACGCTGGCAGGCATGTTTTTGGCACGCGGCGCGGCCTTCCTCATCTCGACACAATCCGTGCCGATCTCACACCCATTCCTCGATACGCTTCAGGGGCTTTATTTCCGACTTCCAGGCGGCGGCAGACTGACGTTTATCGCAATGGTGATGCTGGCCGTCTTTATCATCGGCGGTATTATCGCGCATCGCACTCGCTTTGGTGCTAATATTTATGCACTTGGCGGCAATCAGCAATCAGCAGAACTGATGGGCGTACCCGTCGGTCGCACAACAATCGGCATCTATACGATGTCCGGTGTGCTTTCGGGTCTCGCTGGCATTGTCTATACGCTCTACACTTCTTCTGGCTATTCGCTGGCAACCGTCGGCGTAGAACTTGATGCCATTGCTTCGGTGGTTATCGGTGGAACACTTCTAACCGGCGGCGCAGGACTTGTGGCGGGCACTTTTGTCGGCATTCTGATCCAAGGTCTGATACAGACCTATATTGTTTTCGACGGCACGCTGTCTTCCTGGTGGACGAAAATCGCAATCGGTATATTGCTGTTCCTGTTCATTGCGCTACAGCGGGGACTTGTCTGGTTTGCGGATTTGAGGCTAGCTCGCCAACGTATGAAGGAGGCCTGAATTGGGATTGCTGGAAACGGCTATAACGGGGCGTAAACGCCATAACAGCCACTCAGTTGTCGTGGGCGAGCTTGGTCGTGGCATCGTGGCAGGTACCATCCCCGAAGGCTCGATCCTGCCGGGCGATAACGAACTCTCGTTGCGTTTTGGCGTTTCCCGCACTGTTCTGCGTGAAGCGATGAAGACCCTTGCCGCAAAACGTCTCATTGAAGCCAAAGCTAAGGTCGGCACCCGCGTTCTAGGTCGCGCAAGCTGGAACTTCTTTGATCCCGATGTGCTGACATGGCGCTTTGAGGCGGGTTTTGATGAAGTCTTTGTCGATCACCTCGCAGAAATGCGTATGGCGCTCGAGCCCGCAGCTGCCGCTGCAGCAGCCGAACGGGCAACGAGCGATGAACTCATTGAACTCTATGCCTTGGCTGCAAAATTCGATGATCCCGCGCATACACCGGAATCGATTGCCAAGGTCGATCTCGAGTTTCATCTGGCCATTGCGCGTATGTCTGGCAACCCATTCATGCGCTCGGTCAGCGGCTTGATCGAAGCAGCGCTCGCCATCTCATTCCAGCTATCCTCACCAGCAACCTCCCCTGAAGGCATCGCGGAATGCGCTGCTAATCATCTGCGTATCGCCCATGCCATCGCATCACGCGATCGTCAGAAAGCTCGTGCCGCAATGGAAAGTGTCATCACTCTTGGCGTCGAGCGCATCCGCGTTGCGATATAATCGGCTTGTTACGAAACCTTCAGATCAAACTTCGGATCGCCGCGTAACGTATTGCTGACGGTGCATATTTCCTCGGCCATCTCCGCAAGACGATGTTTTTCGTCTTCGGTCAGGTCGCCATCAAAATGGAATGTTATATCGAATCGCTCGATGCGCGATGGGCCTTCATGCGCCTTATCACCCTTCACTTCCACCCGAACATCCGTGAGTTTCTCACGCAATTCGAGTTTGGTGGCAGCAATGCGCGCACTCAGCGCCATGCAGGCAGCAACGGATGCATAGATCAGGTCAAGCGGATTAAAACCCGCCTGACTGACGCTCGTTACAAGCTCCACCGTGCCGCCTGTCGGCGTTGTAATCGTTGGAAGCTTGCCATGCGGCATGTCCGCAACTGCACCGGTTTCACGGGTTCTAACCTTCAACTCACTCATGGCTGAACTCTCCTGTATTCGACACCGCGTGCAAGCCAGCAGCCGACACTCACATCTGTTATCGCCTCCCTGTCGTCGCGACGGAAAACAAGTTTCCATTCACCGGGCGACGGCGCATCCAGTGAGCGTTGCACCGGCAACAGCCAGACATCCGCGCCAGCACTATAAAGTGGATACATATCGCTCTTGCCAAGGAAACCTTCGAAAGCACCATAGATCGCGCCACCTTCAGAAACGAGCAAAAGATCGGCATTGAGCTCGTCACTGTGATAGCGGCCAATGATGTCCTGCCTGGCCTCGCCCTCGATGCGATCCATCGTCAGGCAGAGATTTTCGTCTTCACGAGCAAGCGCAATCACATCGCCATCGCGCCGGATCGTTGTCATGGACGAACGCGCTTCGTTCGCGCTCACCACATCCATCATTTCCGGTCCTGTGCCAAAACGTGCCTTCAAGCGACCGCGTCCAGCATCTTCAAGGCTCAGAACGAGGCCTGTGTCCTCACACAACCATAAACCGAACCAGACTGCATCTGCTTCCACGCGCTGCGATTCAGAAGGTGAAACACCCAAAGCGATATTCATCAATTTGAAAGCAACGTCGGAAGCCCCGCCTTCAAAGTTGAACATGGCAATCGTCGATAACCGCTCATCAGCACAATGCCAGCGCTGACAACGCCAACCGCGAAGAGCGCCGCCATGGCCAGTCAGCCTCTTACCACCTGTTTCCTCAAATTTGAGACCGAAGCCATAAGGCGCATTCGCACCATCGATGAATGTTTGCGGCCCACTCAAACGGCGATACAAGCCGGTCTCATCGCGCCGCGTTGCATCGATAAATTGCTCCCAGGCGATCATGTCATCAAGGGACGCGCAGATACCAGCGTCCCCCATCCAGTGAAGGCGATTAGTCGCGGGCAGGAAGCCACGCACAGTATCACCCTCATATCCGGTGCATTCATTGAAGAGTGCTGTATCCGGGATCAATTCGGCTGTCTTCATGCCCGCAGGCTTGAAAATGCGTTCGGACAAAAGTTCGATCAACGTGCGTCCGGTATGGGCTTCGATGAGGTCCGCCAGAATACGGAAATTGCCGTTGCAGTAGGAATAGTGCGAGCCCGGTTCAAAATGCGTGGTTTTCAATCGTCGCAGCAGGCTCTGCGCATGTTCAGGCAAAAACACGGCTTCAGGATCCGCACCGCACAAAACCGTCAGTGCCCAATAATCGCGCAAACCTGACTGGTTGTTGCAAAGATCACGAGTGCTCGGGCGCTCTTCTTCGAACTTGTCGAGATAGGCTGCCAAAGCATCGTCCAGCAATTCCGGTTCACCAACAGCGTCAAGCAACACGCCACAAGTGAATTGCTTGCTGATTGAGCAAATCGGCATCCGCGTTTCTGCGGTCATCACCTGCCGCGTAGCAAGATCGGCAAAGCCCCAAGCGTGTCGCAGAACAACCTCACCATCCTTGACGACGGCAACAACGCCGCCCGGACCTTTGTAATTTTGGGGAATGTGACGAACAAAGGCTTCAAGGGCGGACGTATCAAACTTGGACATGATCGACTCAAGACTCACAAAAAAATCAATGCGTGACAAGAACCATCATTTTACCCGATCTATCAAGGCCATAGCCGCGTGCGGATTATGCGCCTTATGGCCGCTGATGACATAGAGATAGACATCGCGGGCCACATTATCGGGCGTTGGCGGCTTAATTGTTTTAAGACTGTCGGGTACATGTCCTACCGCAATTGCCCTGGCTCGCTCTGCCCAATGATCAAGTGCGGCTTCACTGTAACCGAGCTTCTTGTCTTCCTGCGTACCCATGACGCGCAGATAGGCGAAAGGCGCTGTCATGTCGGCAATTTCGACAAATTTGCTGTCACCCGCAATTACAACCGCCACGCCATATTCCCGCAGCAGTGCAATGAAATCTGGCGAGTTGAAACTGTCGTGACGCACTTCGACAGCATGGCGCAGATCGCGCCCATCGACACGTTTTGGCAGAAGCTTGAGGAAAGCTTCAAAGTCGGCTAAATCGAATTTCTTCGTGCCCATGAACTGCCAGTTTATGACGCCGAGCTTGTCTTTCAGCTCAAGAAGACCGCCAGTTATGAATTTCTCGATGCCCTCGCCTGCTTCAGCCAGAACCCGTCGATTGGTCGAAAAGCGCGGCGCTTTCAATGAGAAGACAAAACCTTCAGGCGTCTCATCATGCCACTTGGCGAAAGTCGTCGGCTTCTGGGGGCCGTAATAGGTGCTGTTGATTTCGATGGAGGTCAGCTTGCTTGAAGCGTATTCGAGCTGGCGCTTTTTGGAGAGCTTTTCCGGATAAAAACTCTGATCCCATTCCTCAAAAGCCCAACCGCCAATACCCACACGGATTTTGCCTGAATTTTTCTGACTCATTTTCTCCATACCTCCCCGACATGAGTTCATGAGCGTTGCTCATCATGTTTAAGCTGTATTCATACCGTCCACTATGCTGTTATCTCTAATGCGTTTGTGAGGAGGAAACAAATGTCAGAAACAAAAGATCCGATCGTTATTGCCAGTGCGGTACGAACACCGATCGGAAGTTTTCAGGGAGCGCTTAAGGGAGAGAGTGCAACAGCCCTGGGCGCTGTTACGATCAAGGAAGCAGTCAGCCGCGCCAAGCTCAACCCGGATCAAATTGACGAAGTGCTTATGGGCTGCGTATTGCCCGCAGGGCTGGGACAGGCACCCGGACGTCAGGCCGCAATTCATTCCGGTCTCCCTCAGACTGTGCCCTGTTCGACCATCAACAAGGTCTGCGGTTCAGGCATGAAGACCGTCATGCTGGGTGCCGATCTCATTTCAGCAGGAAGTGCGGAAGTTGTGGTTGCAGGCGGGATGGAAAGCATGACCAATGCGCCATATCTGCTTGAAAAGGCGCGTGGCGGCTATCGCATGGGCCATGGCAAAATCTACGATCACATGTTCCTCGACGGTCTTGAAGACGCCTATGACAAAGGCCGCGCCATGGGAACATTCGCGGAAGAAACCGCAGACCATTACCAGTTCACGCGTCAGCAGCAGGACGAATTCGCATTACGCTCACTCGCGCGCGCGCTCAAAGCCACCGAGGCAGGCTATTTCGCAAATGAACTGATCGGTGTTGCAGAGCTTGATCGCGATGAGCAGCCAACCCGCGCCAAGCCTGAAAAAATACCAAACCTCAAGCCGGCCTTCCGCGAAGGCGGCACGGTTACAGCTGCCAATTCCTCATCGATTTCAGATGGTGCGGCATCCCTCACCCTGATGCGCCTGTCCAAAGCTGAAAAACTCGGAGCTGAACCGCTCGCCATTATTCGTGGTCACGCAAGCCACGCACAGCAGCCCGCTTTGTTCACCACCGCACCAATTTTTGCGATGAAGAAACTCTTCAACAAAACCGGCTGGAATGCGCGCGAGGTTGATTTGTTTGAAATCAATGAAGCTTTCGCTGTTGTTGTTATGGCTGCAATGCAGGAACTCGACCTTCCCGCCGACAAGGTGAATATCCATGGCGGTGCCTGCGCTATGGGCCATCCGATTGGCTGCTCTGGCGCACGCATCATCGTCACGCTGCTTCACGCCATGAAGCAGAACGATCTTAAGCGTGGCATGGCTTCAGTCTGTATCGGTGGCGGCGAAGCAACTGCCATTGCAGTTGAGACAATCTGAGGGGGCATTATGGATATTGAAGGAAAAATCGCCATCGTCAGCGGTGGTGCATCGGGTCTTGGCGCCGCAACCGCGCGGGCATTGGCTGCCAAAGGCGCAAAAATTGCACTCCTCGACTTCAACATCGATGGTGCCAATACGGTCGCTTCTGAGATTGGCGGCATCGCCATTCAATGCGACGTCTCGGATGCAGCAAGTGCGGAAGCGGCATTTCAGATCATCAGCGAAAAGCTTGGAACACCATATATTCTGGTGAATTGTGCAGGCGTTGCCCCGGCAAAGAAAATGCTGGCTCGCGACGGCAGCGTGATGCCGCTCGATGATTTCCGCCGTGCTGTTGAAATCAACCTCATCGGCTCGTTCAATCTGTTGCGGCTGTTTGCAGATATCGCATCCAAGAATGACGCCCTGCCAACCGGCGAGCGCGGCGTTGTCATCAACACCGCCTCTGTTGCGGCTTTTGACGGTCAGATTGGTCAGACAGCTTATGCTGCATCCAAAGGCGGTGTCGTGGGCCTGACACTACCGGCTGCGCGTGAACTGGCACCGCTTGGCATTAGGGTTTGCGCCATCGCACCCGGTATTTTTGAAACCCCAATGCTCAAAGGCCTGCCGCAACCCGCACAGGATGCGCTTGGGAAGCTGGTTCCTTTCCCCCCACGTCTGGGTCGACCAGACGAATATGCGGCCCTCGCACTGCATATTATCGAAAACAGCATGCTCAACGGCGAAACCATAAGGCTCGATGGTGCGCTGCGTATGCCTCCGAAATAGAGCGCATATGCGCCAAAGTCTTTCAGACATTTTGAGAGTAGGGAAATGCACAAATCCACAACCAACAGCAACATGCGGACCGGCGGTCAGATATTGGTGGATGCGCTCGGCATTCACGGCGTCGACCGCGTTTTCTGCGTGCCCGGCGAAAGCTATCTTGCAGCCCTCGATGCCTTTCACGATGTCAGCGACGAGATTGACCTCATCGTCTGCCGCCAGGAAGGTGGGGCAGCCTATATGGCTGATGCATACGGCAAGCTAACCGGAAAACCCGGCATCTGCTTTGTCACGCGCGGCCCCGGCGCAACCAATGCCTCCGTCGGCGTTCATACAGCCTTTCAGGATTCCACGCCGATGCTTCTGTTCATCGGACAGGTGGCAAGCGATCAGGTGGAACGCGAGGCATTTCAGGAAGTTGATTATCGCCGCATGTTCGGTCAGATGGCCAAATGGGTAGTGCAGATCGATGATGCCGCCCGCATCCCGGAACTAGTCAGCCAAGCTTTCCACCGTGCAGTCAATGGACGCCCCGGTCCTGTCGTCATCGCCCTTCCCGAAGATATGCTGACATCGCACGCAACTGTCAGTGATGCACCGGCTTACAAGCATGTCGAGATGCATCCGGGAAGCGATCAGTTACAGGACATGAGATCGCTTCTCGAAAAAGCCGAGCGGCCATTAATGATCGTTGGTGGCGGTGGTTGGAATGCGCAAGCCGTCCACGACCTGCAAAGATTTGCAGAAAACATGTCCTTGCCGGTAGCTGCGTCTTTCCGCTGTCAGGATATGTTCGACAATACCCACCCGCTCTATGCGGGCGAAATGGGCACATCGATCAGCCCGAAACTCGCCGCCCGCGTCAAAGACTCGGACCTTTTGCTGGTCGTGGGCGCGCGCCTTGGTGAAATGACCACGCAAGGCTATGAGCTGGTCAACATTCCGGTCCCAAAGCAAAAGCTCATCCACGTCCATTCGGGAGCTGAAGAGCTTGGTCGCGTCTATCATGCAGATATTCCGATCAATGCCAGCATGCCCGCTTTCACAAAGGCGGCAGCAAAACTTTCTCCAATCAGCAACCCAGGCTGGAAGTCATGGGCGGAAAGCGCGAATGCCGATTATCGCGACAATCTGAAAACGCCGACAATTCCCGGCACTGTTCAGATGGGTGAGATTATGGAATGGTTGCGCGATCGCCTGCCAAAAGACACCATCATCACCAATGGTGCCGGCAATTATTCGGCATGGCCGCATCGCTTCTTTCAATATCGCAGTTATCGCAGCCAGCTGGCTCCGACCAACGGCTCCATGGGTTATGGCGTGCCGGCAGCAGTTGCGGCCAAGCTGACTGCACCCGAAAGAACCGTTGTCGCATTCGCCGGTGACGGCTGTTTTCTGATGAATGGTCAGGAACTTGCCACCGCCGCGCAGTACGGTGCCAATGCGATTTTCATTGTCGTGAATAACGGCATGTATGGCACGATCCGTATGCATCAGGAACGCACTTATCCGGGTCGCGTTTCAGGCACAGGCCTCGCAAATCCCGACTTTGCAGCGCTTGCCCGCGCCTATGGACTGCACGGCGAAACGGTAGAAAAGACAGCTGACTTTGCAGGCGCATTCCAGCGCTGCGAGCAATCTGGCAAACCAGCTCTCATCGAAATCCGCATCGATCCGGAAGCACTTTCACCCAAAATGACACTGAGCCAAATGCGTGAACAGGGACTGGCAAAACAGCGCTAGCGCATCGGCCCTAAAATCGTAATCGATTTTAGGGCCGATGCGTAGATTCAATAGTTGAGAGCATGTCTCCCAAAAGTGGAGCCGGTTTAACGGTTCTGTTTACTTTCTGCTTCAAATCGGGTTTTCGCTCTCGTGAAAACCCGGCACTCCCTGTTTGATGTCAATTCAGTCAATTTTAATTTTAGAGAATCCCCCTAAAATTGCGATATTTTACCGCGAAGTCACGCGTGAAATCGCCTCAGATCCGAACAATACAACTTTAGTTGAGCCAAATACAATTTAGGGTAGACATTCCCGTGTAAGTCGCAGATAACCCGCCCGGGTTGTAAATGGGAGGATAAAAATGCGAACACTTAATCTATTCATTATTGGCTTTGGCTTCAGCGCACTTGTCATAACCTGCATCTACGCCTTTGGCGGCGGACTGATCTAAACTTACAATCAGGATCCAAGAAGCTCCTCACCCAGAAAGCTTGCTGAGGCCTCGCGCACCGCGCCAAGCATAAAATCGCTGATCACCCTGATACGCGGCGCGGCCATGACATCAACATGGCAACTCATCCAATATTCGCGTTCAAGATGCATTTCTTTAGGTAGTACTGGCACCAGTTCTGAGTGCAGGCTGGCAATATAATAAGGCAGAACACAAAGCCCATAACCCGTCAGCGTCGCTGTCAGCTGCGCGTGAATACTGGAACTTTGATAACTGCAGCGCTGCCCGGGCAATATCTCGCGCATGTAATCGAGACCGGGTGTGAATACCATATCATCGATATAGCCAATGAAAGGATGCCTCGTCAGATCTTCACGTGACTTGATCGGCGGATGAGCGTTCAGATAATCACGGTGTCCATAGATGAACAATCGATATGGTGTAAGTCGTTCACTATGATAGGGGCCGGTACGCGGCATATGCAGTGTAATGGATAATTCTGCCTCACGACGCGAGAGTGACATGATTTGCTGGATCGTGACCACTTCGACTGAAAGGCTGGGATAGGATTGTGCCAGCACCGGCAGACGGTCGGCCAAAAAGAAGTTACCGAAGCCCTCAAGTGTGGAAAGCCGCACCACGCCCGAGAGCGCAGAAAGATTGCCGGTCGCCTCTGTTCGGAATTTCATGGCCTCACGTTCCATGACCTCCGCCGACTCGACAAGCCGCTCACCGACGGGCGTCAAAAGATAGCCACGCGGGTTTCTCTCAAAGAGTTTGGTCGCCAGCGACTGCTCCAGTCGATCAATCCGGCGCAGAACCGTGACATGGCTTGTCCGCAATTGTCTGGCCGCTGTCGAAAGCTGACCTGTCCGCGCAACGGCCAGAAAATATTGCAGGTCATCCCAGGTAAATTGGCGCAACTGTCCCTCTCTGACTCTGTCTGTGCATTTTCGTACAGACTGTGTTCAAAAATTGTTGTTCGTGTACGCATTTGTCAATGCTACCGTCCTAATTAATTGCCCGAGCGGAGGAACAGATCGGGCAGAGGCAGAGGGAGAAACGGCTTAGAGGAAAGCCATCGACCCGATCCGAAAGGCCTATTTACTGGAGGTTACCGCTCGATTTCTCGTGGCGGTTTATGGACTTATTGGGAGGAGTACTGAATGAAACGTTTCGCACTTGCAACGGCAGCACTTTTTGCAGCAACTGCAATTTCATCTGCAGCAGGAATATCGGACGGTAAAGTCAAGATCGGCATTCTGAACGATCAATCCGGCGTCTATGCCGACTTCGGCGGTAAGTGGTCGTTTGAGGCTGCAAAAATGGCTGCAGAAGATTTCGGCGGCAAGGTGCTCGATGCACCGATTGAGATCATTACTGCCGACCATCAGAACAAGCCTGACGTGGCTTCGAACATTGCGCGTCAATGGTATGACACAGAGCAGGTTGATTCCATCATGGAACTGACCAGTTCTTCTGTCGGTCTGGCAGTGCAGGCTCTCTCTAAAGACAAGAAAAAAATCACCATCAATACTGGTGCAGCTACATCGGAGCTGACCGGCAAGCAATGCTCGCCTTATGGCTTCCATTGGGCTTATGATACCCATGCCCTTGCTGTTGGCACTGGTGGTTCGCTCGTCGAACAGGGCGGTGACACCTGGTACTTCCTGACCGCTGACTATGCTTTCGGCTATTCGTTGGAAGAACAGACTTCGAAATTCGTCGAATCAAAAGGCGGTAAAGTTCTCGGCTCCGTTCGTCATCCTTTGAGCACGACCGATTATTCATCCTTCTTGCTGCAGGCGCAGTCTTCAGGTGCCAAAGTTGTCGGCCTTGCCAATGCCGGTCTTGATACATCCAACGCCATCAAACAGGCCGCTGAGTTTGGTATCGTGGCAGGTGGCCAGCGTCTTGCAGCATTGCTCTTCACGCTTTCCGAAGTGCATGGCCTTGGCCTTGAAGCTGCACAGGGCCTGACGCTGACGGAAGGTTTCTACTGGGATCGCGACGATGAATCGCGCGAATTCGGCAAACGTTTCTTCGAACGTACGGGTCGCATGCCGAACATGGTTCAGGCAGGCACATATTCCGCCGTCACACAGTATCTGAAGGCGATCAAGGAAGCCGGAACCGACGAAACCGAAGCAGTTGCCAAGAAGCTGCATGAAATGCCGGTCGAGGATGTCTTTGCCCGTCACGGCAAGGTCGGCGCTAACGGGCGCATGATCTATGACATGTATCTGATGGAAGTAAAAAAGCCTGACGAGAGCAAAGCGCCTTGGGATTACTACAAAGTGCTGGCCACCATCCCGGGCGATCAGGCCTACATGAAGCCCGAAGAAAGCGGCTGCCCATTGGTCACGCAGTGACGCCAAAACCCTTAGAGCACCGTGCGCCCTGTCAGGCGCACGGAGATCGCTCTAAGTGTTTAAATTTTCTGCATAATTTTACGTTTAACTGCTTCAAGTTTAAGAAATTATGCAGTCACGTCTTGGTATAAAAGGCTGATTGAATGAACGCTGCAACTGGCAATATGGCGGCCCTGCATCAAGCAGGACCGATGGACGGGGCAAAGCGAAGCCAAGTGGTTCTGTCGGCGCGTGGGCTCGGCAAATCATTTGGCGGCTTTCATGCGGTAAAGAATGTCGATCTTGATGTGGATCATGCGCGGGTTCATGCGCTGATCGGCCCTAACGGCGCAGGTAAGACGACGGTTTTCAACCTGCTTACAAAATTTCTCCCGTCGACAAGCGGCGAGATCACACTGCTTGGCGAGAATATCACCAAAACTGATCCGGCCAAGGTCGCACGCATGGGGTTGGTGCGCTCATTTCAGATTTCGGCCACCTTCCCCCATCTGACAGTGCTGGAAAACGTGAAGGTCGCCCTGCAACGCCCCAGCGGTCTTGCGACGCAGTTTTGGCGTTCGTTGTCCGCACTCGATCAGCTTGACACAAAAGCGATTGAGCTTCTGGAGCGCGTCGGTCTGGCTGATGCCCGCCATGCGCTCGCTGCGGATCTGTCTTATGGCCGCAAGCGTGCGCTTGAAATTGCCACCACACTGGCGCTCGATCCAAAAGTGCTGCTCCTTGATGAGCCGTTGGCTGGCATGGGGCACGAGGACGTGCACATCATCGCCGCCCTCATCACCGATGTGGCCAAAGACCGTGCTGTGCTGATGGTCGAACACAATCTCAAAGTGGTGGCCGATATCGCTCATCACGTCACGGTGCTGCAACGCGGCGAAATCCTCGCCTCCGGCAGCTATGCCGACGTCTCAAAGGACGAGCGCGTACGCACCGCTTATATGGGAACCGAACATGAATAGAGGCCAACCCTTACTATCCGTGCGCGGGCTTAATGCCTGGTATGGCGAAAGCCATGCCCTGCACGGCGTCGACCTCGACATCTGGCCCGGCGAAACAATCACGCTGATTGGCCGCAATGGCGTCGGCAAGACCACAACCCTGCGCGCCATTATGGGTATCATTCGCAAGCGTACCGGTTCCATCACACTTGACGGCAAAGATCTTCTGCGTGTGCCATTGCATCGCATTGCCCAGTCGGGCCTTGGCTTCGTGCCGGAAGAACGCGGGATCTTTGCAACGCTCAACGTGCATGAAAATCTGCTGCTTCCACCGGTTGTTGCCAAAGGTGGTGGGGCAATGTCGCTCGATGAGATTTACGAACTCTTCCCCAATCTCTACGAGCGCCGCAACAGCCCCGGCACCAAACTTTCGGGTGGCGAACAGCAGATGCTGGCCATTGCCCGTATCCTGCGCACCGGGGTCAAGGTGCTACTGCTTGACGAACCGACTGAGGGCCTTGCGCCCGTCATTATCCAGCGTATCGGCGATGTGTTGGTAGAGCTGAAGAAGCGCGGCATGACCGTGCTTCTGGTCGAACAGAACTTCCGCTTTGCAGCCAAAGTCGCTGATCGCTTCTATCTGATGGATCATGGCGTGGTAACGGAAAACTTCCCAACCACTGAGCTACCTGCCCGCATGGCGGAGCTGAACGAAGCATTGGGGGTCTGAAACAATGACAATGATTTTCGGCATCCCTTTGCAGGCGCTTCTCGGGCAGTTGCTCGTCGGCCTGATCAATGGTTCTTTCTATGCCATGTTGAGCCTTGGCCTTGCCATCATCTTCGGCCTTCTGCGCATCATCAATTTTGCCCATGGTGCACAATATATGCTCGGTGCTTTTGTCGGCTATCTGCTGTTGAGCACGCTCGGCATCGGCTATTGGCCAGCCCTTATTCTGGCTCCGCTGATCGTAGGCCTCGGCGGCGCGATCATCGAACGCGTAGCGCTTTCGAGGTTGTATAATCTCGATCCGCTTTATGGCCTGCTCTTCACATTCGGTCTGGCACTCGTGATCGAGGGCACATTCCGCTATTATTATGGCGCCGCCGGTCAGCCATATGCCGTCCCGCCATCGCTTGCAGGTGGCAGCAATCTCGGTTTCATGTTCCTGCCCAACTATCGCGCCTGGGTCGTCGTCGCCTCCCTCATTGTCTGCATCGGGACATGGTTGCTGATCGAGAAGACCAAGCTTGGCGCTTACTTGCGTGCCGCTACTGAAAATCCGACCCTTGTGAAAGCCTTCGGCATCAATGTGCCGTTGCTCCTCACCTTCACCTATGCTCTGGGTGCAGCTCTTGCAGGTTTTGCCGGTATTCTTGCAGCGCCCATCTATCAGGTCAGCCCACTGATGGGGTCCAACATCATCATCGTAGTCTTTGCCGTGGTCGTGGTCGGCGGCATGGGGTCGATTCTGGGCGCTATCATCACCGGCTATGTGCTCGGACTGGCGGAAGGCCTGACCAAGGTCTTCTATCCGGAGGCTTCCAGCATCGTTATCTTCGTCATCATGGCTATCGTCCTTCTGGTGCGACCCGCCGGACTGTTCGGGAAGGAGGCCTGATATGGCTGATACCGCTCTTAAAGCAACGGCTGTTCCACATGAGGCCAAGGCTCCATCCCTCAACAGTCTTTCGGCAGTCGTCCTGGCTATTGCGATCGCCGGCCTGATCGCGGCGCCCTTCATGGTCTACCCGATCTTCCTGATGAAGATGCTGTGCTTTGCACTGTTTGCCTCAGCCTTCAACCTGCTGCTCGGCTATACCGGCATTCTGTCGTTTGGCCATGCAGCCTTCTTTGGCGGTGCGGCCTATGTGACGGCCCATGCAGTCAAGGTTTGGGGTGTGACTCCTGAGATTGGCATCCTGCTTGGCATGTTAACCGCTGCAGCGCTTGGCCTCGTCATCGGTTATCTCGCCATTCGTCGTCAGGGCATTTATTCGACGATGATCACGCTGGCGCTGGCACAGATGTTCTTCTTTTTCTGCCTGCAAGCAGCCTTCACCCATGGCGAGGACGGATTGCAGGGCGTGCCGCGCGGCTATCTCTTTGGCATCATCGATCTCAACCAGCCGATGAACATGTATTATTTTGTGCTGGCAGTGTTTGTAATCGGGGTCTTCGCAATCTGGCGTATTATCAACTCGCCGTTTGGCATGATCCTCAAATCCGTGCGTGAGAACGAGAACCGTGCCATATCACTGGGCTATTCCGTCAATCACTATAAGCTTGCCGCCTTCGTCATGTCGGCAACGCTTGCAGGTCTTGCGGGCGGCATGAAGGCACTTGTCTTCCAGTTTGCAACGCTGACCGATGTGGGCTGGCAAATGTCAGGCGAAGTGATCCTCATGACTCTGCTCGGTGGCATCGGGACACTGATCGGCCCCATCGTCGGTGCTGCCTTTGTGGTGGCTCTGCAGAACTATCTTGCAACCTCAGATTTCCCCGTGACAATTGTCACCGGCGTCATCTTCATGGCGTGCGTTCTGCTCTTCCGAAGAGGTATTGTCGGAGAGTTCTATGCATCGCGGCTTGGAAAGAAATTGTTCGGATAACTGACGGAGCCGCATGTTCATACCATAGCGGCTCCACCTTTTTACTGGATATGAAATCATGACCGACACCTACGATTATATCGTGGTTGGCGCGGGCACGGCTGGCTGCGCCCTTGCGAACCGCCTTTCGGCTGATCCGGACCACTCCGTGCTCCTGCTCGAAGCGGGCGGCAAAGACAATTACGCCTGGATCCATATCCCGGTCGGCTATCTCTATTGTATCGGCAATCCGCGTACCGACTGGTGCTTTACCACGGAGGCCGAACCGGGGCTGAACGGTCGTTCGCTCGGCTATCCGCGCGGCAAGGTATTGGGCGGCTGCTCGTCAATCAACGGCATGATCTACATGCGCGGACAGGCCCGCGATTACGATTTGTGGCGGCAGGCGGGTTGCTACGGCTGGGGCTGGGACGATGTCCTGCCCCTCTTCAAAAAATCCGAGGACAATTATGCAGGCGCAGATGATCTGCATGGTGCGGGCGGCGAATGGCGCGTGGAGACCGCGCGTCTGCACTGGGACATTCTCGATGCGTTTCGTGATGCTGCCGTTGCCGCAGGCATCCCTTCCACCGACGACTTCAATCGCGGCGACAATGAAGGCGTGTCCTATTTCAAGGTCAACCAGAAGCGCGGCATCCGCTGGAACACGGCCAAGGCCTTTCTGCGCCCGGCACTCGATCGCAAGAACCTGACCGTCGAGACCGGTGCTCATGTGCGCCGTGTCGAAATCGAAGAGCTGCGCGCCACCGGTGTCACCTTCGATCAGAACGGCACCACCCGGACAGTGAAAGCGAAACGCGAAGTCATCCTTGCCGCAGGCGCAGTCGGATCACCGCAAATCCTCGAATTGTCGGGCATCGGACGCGGTGATGTTCTGCAACAGGCAGACATTCCGGTTGTTCTGGAACGCAGGCAAGTTGGCGAGAACCTGCAGGACCATCTGCAATTGCGTTGCGCTTATAAGGTTACAGGTATTCCGACGCTCAATGAAAAAGCCAGCAAACTTACCGGCAAAGCGATGATCGGGCTGGAATATCTGCTGCGCCGGTCAGGGCCTATGTCGATGGCGCCGAGCCAGCTAGGGGTTTTTACGCGTTCTGATCCGTCCTATGAAACCGCCAATCTGCAATATCATGTGCAGCCACTGAGTCTGGAAAAATTCGGCGATGCGGTTCATCCTTTCCCGGCATTCACTGCCAGCGTCTGCAATCTCCGCCCTGACAGTCGCGGATCGATACATCTGAAATCACCAGATCATCGCGCCCAACCGGCAATCAGGCCGAATTATCTCGCCACCGAGAGCGACCGTCGCGTTGCTGCTGATGCCATTCGTCTGACCCGCAATATCGTGGCTCAGGCACCGTTGCAGAAGTTCCGCCCGGAGGAATTCAAACCGGGCCCCAGCTATGAAACACAGGAGCAGCTGGAAAAGGCGGCTGGCGATATCGGCACAACAATTTTCCACCCCGTCGGCACATGTCGCATGGGATCGGATATGGATGCTGTGGTTGATCCACGTTTGCGGGTAAACGGCATTCAGGGGCTGCGGGTGGCAGATGCGTCTATCATGCCGGGCATCACTTCCGGCAACACCAACTCACCGACTTTAATGATCGCGGAGAAGGCCGCCCAGATGATAATTTCGGAGAATCGTTAGAACCAGATTCTGATCAACCCCATGAGCGGAAATGGCAATCCGCTCACCGTTCTGTGAACGCAATTTCGCAATCGTCGAATCTTATTAAACCGAAATAATTTTCCTTGTTTATTGCCGTGCAAACGGGAATTATCGGCATCAAGGTGGGCAGGGGGAGAAAGATCATCTAACATGATCGCTTTCCGGGACCGGCTCTCCAAAAAACTTTAGACAAGGAAAATAAGAATGTCGTCAGTCCTTTCCCGCTATTCATTGACCCGCCGTGCCGGTCTGAAAGCTGCCCTCTTCACCGCAGCAGCCCTCACCGTAGGTTTTGCGAGCGCACCAAGCCACGCCGAAGACAAGACCATCAAGGTCGGCATCATGGGCGGTGAAGACGAAGACGTCTGGAAGGTTGTTGCCGAAGAAGGCAAGAAGCATGGCCTTAATATCGAGCGCGTGACCTTCAATGATTATAACCAGCCGAATGAAGCGCTGGAACGCAAGGAAATCGACGCGAACGCTTTCCAGCACAAGCCTTATCTTGACGAACAGATCAAGCAGCACGGCTACAAGATCAGCGTTGCCGGTTACACCGCAGTCTGGCCAATCGGCATCTATTCGCGCAAGATCAAAAGCCTTGATGAACTGAAAGAAGGCGCAGTTGTTGGCGTGCCAAACGATCCGTCGAACGAAGGCCGTGCGCTCCGCGTTCTCGAGGCAAGTGGCCTCATCAAGCTGAAGCCTGAAGCAGGCATCCTCGCAACGCCGATCGATATCATTGAAAATCCAAAGAAGATCGAAATCAAGGAACTCGACGCCGGTGTTGTCGGCCGCTCGATTGATGATCTCGATGTCGCCATCGTGAACAACGACTGGGCTGGCAAGGCTGGCTTGAAGAAGGAAGAAGCGATCGGTTGGGAATCGAAGGAAAACAATCCATACAACAACTTCATCGCGGTCCGCACCGAAGATGAAAACGCCGAGTGGGTCAAAAATCTCGTGGCATCGTTCCAGAACGACGCAGTGAAGGCCGAACTCGACCGCGTTTACAAGGGCACAGGCATTCCGGCCTGGAATTAATACATGCGTAGAAATAAGGCGTTAAAGCGCATCCTGAAAAGTGTGAGACGGTTTTCAGAATAAGATGCGCGTAAAAAAGAGAAGAGCATTTCTAATGATTCAGTTGAAACTTAAAATGCTCTAACGCGCTTTTAACGTTTGAAAGACCGCGCCGGGAAGCATTTCCGGCGCGGCTTTTATTGACGTGTGTGAAAAAATTGCCCAAAAGCATCGGCGATGGCTCACATACAATGCGGCATTGCCCATATGAGCCCCTCTGGCATCATTTTCATTGAAGCCTTACCGATCAGAAAGTCGCGGTTTTCCGCCGCACAAGAAGCAGAAGATACGACCGTGACCACTCAACCGCAAACCGCCGCTTTAGCGCCCATCGTCGAAATGAAAGACGTGCGCCGAATGTTCGGTGAAACGCCAGCTATTAACGGCGTTTCTCTTTCGGTTGCGCGCGGCGAGATCCTCGGCATCATCGGCCGCAGCGGCGCGGGTAAATCCACGCTGATCCGCTGCATTAATGGTCTTGAAAAGCCCGATACCGGTTCAATCAAAATTGAAGGCCGCGAAATTACTGCACTCACGGAAAACAGCCTACAGCCGGTGCGTCGCCGCATCGGCATGGTTTTTCAGCACTTCAATCTGCTGTCGGCAAAAACCGTCTCGCAGAACATTGCTTTGCCGTTGAAAATCGCAGGCCAGCCGAAAGCCCAACGCGTGAAACGTGTTGCGGAACTACTTGAGCTGGTCGGTCTTTCCGATAAGGCCAACCATTATCCAGCCCAGCTTTCAGGCGGTCAGAAGCAGCGCGTCGGCATCGCGCGCGCATTGGCTGCAGAACCGGCCGTACTCCTTTCCGATGAAGCAACCTCTGCGCTTGATCCGGAAACGACACAATCCATTCTGGCTTTGCTCAAAGACATCAATACAAAGCTCGGCCTCACGATCCTGCTGATTACCCACGAAATGGACGTCATCCGCCGTATCGCCGATCGCGTGATCGTGCTCGATCACGGTGCAATTGCTGAGGAAGGTCCGGTCTGGCAGGTTTTTGCAAGGCCGCAGGCACCGGTCACACAGAGTCTATTGCATGTGCTGACGCCGGAACTGCCTGCCTCCTGGCGCGAACAACTGGTCAGTGAAAAAGGCGATCAGGCAGTCATTAAAATCAGGCTTTCCGGCCCGGCGGCAAAAAGCGCCTTCTTCAACGAGATCACGGCCGCAACGGGTCTTGAGACTCGCCTTATTCACGGTGGTATGGATACCATTCAGGGTGAGCCGGTTGGCACACTTTTCGTTGCCCTGCCCGCATTGGACGAGGCAAAACTCGACGCCGCCATCAGCTACATCAAAACCCACGCAGACGCCACGGAGGTACTTGGTTATGTCTCAGGCGATGCTTGATCTTCTTTGGCGCTCCTTCTGGGAAACCATCATCATGACAGGCTTTTCGAGCCTGATCTCGCTGGTGGTTGGTCTGCCCCTCGCACTCATCATGATTCTGACTGAACGTGGCGGATTGGCGCAGAACCTGACGCTCAACACCATTCTGGGCGCAATCATCAACGGTTTCCGTTCGGTGCCATTCATCATCCTGCTGGTGGCGCTTATTCCGGTCACACGCTTTATCGTTGGTACGTCCATCGGCACATGGGCATCCATTGTGCCGCTGTCGATTGCTGCTATTCCCTATTATGCGCGTATTGCGGAAGTTTCGCTGCGCGAAGTGGATAACGGTCTTATTGAAGCTGCACGTTCCATGGGCGCAAACCGCTGGACAATCGTTCGCGAAGTGCTGGTGCCGGAAGCGCTGCCGGGAATCGTTGCGGGCTTCACCGTCACCATCATCACACTTGTTGGCGCCTCCGCAATGGCTGGTGCAATTGGTGCAGGCGGCCTCGGCGATCTTGCAATCCGCTACGGGTATCAGCGCTTCGAAACCACCATCATGATCGCAGTTGTGATCATTCTGATCATTATGGTCTGTGGTGTTCAGTGGATCGGCGACCGTTTGGTCAACCGTCTCGACAAGCGTAATCTGCGTTCGAGAGCCTAAAGCGCATCCCGAAAAGCGGGATAATACGTAAAAACAAATAATCAGAGCGGCTCGAATGCCGCTCTTATCTTACCCGCTGACGAAAGCCCGCTTCCAGCGTATTACCGTCTGGATCAAAGACAAGGGCTGCATAATAGCCCATCTCTTCCGGCCCCTGATAAGCTGGCGCTCCGCTTTCACTGCCGCCGCCCTGAAGAGCCGCACGGTGAAACGCTTCCACATCGTCACGGCTGCTCGCATTGAACATCAGATGCAGATGATTGCCCGGCTTGCCGCCAGGCTCGTCTGTCCCGGGTTTTGGGCCGCTATGTATCCATAGAAAGGGTACAGGCGCGCGCTCCCCACCGCTGACAAAGAAGCCACGGTCCGAATGGGCAATAACAGCCAACCCAAGCTTGGGCATACAGCTTTCATAGAAAGAAAGGCTGCGATGGAGATTTCTGCTTTGAAAGCCGATGTGATCGAAGAGCGACATAGAATCCATTATATGTCGGCTTTAGATAAAGGAAAGCGGCACTCCCAATTTTGGAGAGCGCCGCCTTTATTATTATAGAACGTCAAGATCAGCCGCGTGTGCGTGCCAGACCCGTCTTGGCTGGCTGGTAGTTTGCATCAAGCTGAAGCGCGCGCGAATAAGAATTTGCAGCCTTCGCTTTGTCACCACGCTGTTCATAAACCAGCGCCTGATTGGACCAGCTTTCAGCAATGTTCCCATCAAGGGTGATAGCCGTATTAAAATCGTCAAACGCATTGTCATAGTCGCCAAGAGCAACATAGGAAATGCCACGACCATTATAAGGCTCAGGCGCCGTCGAATTGAGCGAAATCGCTTTCGAGAAATCTTCAATCGCCTGTTGATGCTGGCCCTTGGCCTGATAGATCAGGCCGCGATTGTGATAAGCGCGCCCATCGGTCGTCTGCAGCGAAATTGCCTGATTGAAGTCGCTAAGCGCCTGATCGAGACGTCCGGCCAGACGATAAACGTTGCCGCGCCCGACATAAGCCGCATCATATTGCGGATTGATCTGGATCGCGCGGCTGTAATCCTGCGCTGCTTTGCCACTGTCGCCCATATAGCGATAAATCAGCGCCCGGTTTGCATAGGCCTGATAGAAATTCGGGTTAAGCGCAATTGCCTGATCGAAATCACGCAGCGCTTCCTTATAACGGCGAGCCTTGCCGTAAGCCGATCCGCGCACATTGTAAGCTTCAGGATCGCGTGGGTTGCTCTGGATAACGCTGGTGAGCGAGCTGATGTTTTCGCTCGAGCCCTGCGCACGATCGACCGTACTCAACGCACTATGGGTGCTGGAGCTTTGGCAACCGGCAACAGCAAGTACCAGAACCGCCGTGGCCGCCAATAGGCTGTTTCGTGCAAAATGAGAGCTCACTGATTTTCCGGCCCTCACAACAAAGTTCCCGGACGAATGCATCACCTTAAAGCGTTTTGGCAACGACAGCGTTCCTTTCTGCTTGATCGGAGCGAGGGATCTGAAACCCTGAACTTCCGTCAACTTTGTCCCCGGCTGATACAACAGCCACAATACTATATTTGCTTCTATAGCACAGAAAAAGGCAGCAGAAAAAACTGCGCCTTGAAATGCACCCGAAAAACGAAACCGGCTTTCGGATAAGATAGGCGTAAACTCAACTTTTAGGAGCCCGGATCTGATACTATCGGATCTTTGCTCCAGATGGATCAACGCCACAATAAAGGTCAGTATATGGCGGTCCGCTGACACTTCAAATCGGCATGTCTTATCTCGTGAAGCAAACCGAGATTATGCCCTGACCTTCAGACATGCAAAAACCGGCGCGAGCCACAAGCTGCACCGGTAAGCAAAAGGCGCCACAAAGGCGGCGCCAATCTCAGGTCACTTAGCGAGCTGCGGTACGACCGCCGCCGATAAGACCTTCACGCTGTGCGCGCTTGCGAGCCAGCTTGCGAGCGCGACGAACGGCTTCTGCCTTTTCGCGGGCGCGCTTTTCAGATGGCTTTTCATAATGGCCACGCATCTTCATTTCGCGGAAGATACCTTCGCGCTGCATCTTTTTCTTCAGAGCGCGGAGAGCCTGATCAACATTGTTATCGCGGACGAGTACCTGCACGTGTAATCCCGTATCGGTTAGAATTTCGGTTGAGCCTGAGGCTTTAAGGGCGTCTCTTAACGATGTTCAGTCGACAGAGTCAACTGTCTAAACGCCGAAAGGCTCCCAAGCTTCGCAACATAAACGCTGCAAATTGGGGCTGGCATTACCAGATGGCCCGGCTTTTGTCCACCTCAAGATAAGACTTTGCCCACCGTTGCAGATAAATAATGGTCTTATATCGATTTATAATGACTGACGGGTCTCGAATACGCTATCTGCCACGCGCGTTCCGCACAATTCAGCCTCATTGCTCCAGCATAGGAGCAGTCAGGCAATTCACAGCCATTTTCCCCTTTCGATTGATTCCATCGCTCAAGATTCATGTCCCTACGCAAACGACTCGTTATTCAGTTCACAGGCTATGAGGGCCTGCACCCCAAAGCCGTGCGCATACGCCATGCGCAAGCGCTGAAGGATTTTGACCGGTTATGGAAAGCCAAGACGAAGCTCTCCCCCATGACCGACGAACCGGATGATTGTGGAACGCTGACTGCGACAACACAGGGCAACGGCTGGCAAACTGAGACAGAGTTCTGCCAGTTCGGTACCGCTGATATCTTCGATGACTATGCTGCCCGTTCGACACCGATGCGGATGCTGACAGGTTTTCATGCCTTCATGAACATAGTCTTCACCGGAACGCTCTGGCGGTATCTCACGACAAGCTGGCGCTTTGTCATGTTCTTCATGTGGCCTTTCGTGCTGTCGATTATTCTGATCGCGGTAGCTGCCCTGATTGCATACGCGCCCATTTTTGCAGGCTTTCCGCTCTGGAACCTCATTTGGTCCGTGCCAGTGGCAGCAATCATTACAACTCTGCTGGTCCGCTGGCCAGGCGATCGCTTTTTCATGTCCTATCTGCTCGACGACTGGTCGGCAGCCTATGACCGCATTCATAATCGCAATGAAAAGCTCGCGCGACGCCGCAAAGCTTTTGCGGAAGCGCTGAAAAAGAAGATAGAAGAAAGCGACGCTGATGAAGTCATCATCGTCGCGCATAGTCTGGGTACGGTTCCCGCTGCCGAAGCCCTTGCCGACGTTCAGCGCGAGCGTCCAGACCTGTTGCGCAAACAGCCTGTTTCATTGCTTGGCATCGGCTCATGCCTCCTGATGATAGCTTTGCACCCTAAGGCGCGCAGCTTGCGCAAGGACGTGCGTGTGGTGATGGAAGAAAGCCCGGTTCTCTGGTCTGAATTCCAGGTATTGACGGATATCATCCACTTCTACGGTTCCGACCCCGCGAAAACGCTCAAGATCAAGACGACGAATCCGCCGCTGATCCACCGTATTCGCTTCAAGAATGTTCACAGCGAAAACCGCTATAAGCGCTCAAAGGGCAACTTCTTCCTGATGCACCTGCTTTATATGCGCGGTGCCGAGAAGAAGAACTTTTACGACTTTGGCATGTTTCTGCATGGCCCGTTCTTCTTTCGCGAGCTGATGACAACTCACAAAGACAAAGCCGCCCCGCTCGATGAAGAGGGACGGCTTTAGAGCGCATCCCGAAAAGTGTGAAACGGTTTTCGGACAAAGATGCGCGTTAAAGCAAATATTTAGAGCGCCAATCTGATCCAATCAGATCGAAACGCGCTCTAAAACCCGTAAAACAGAATGCTGTTATGATTGCGGTAGCTCTACCACTGCAATGGTAAGCCACGTCGCGGTCAGTGCTGGTTTGACCATATTCTCGACTTCCAGCGTCACATCATAATGATTGACCACGCGGCCCGATGGACGAATATCAGCATCGGCTAGTTTGAAACGGGCGCGTACGCGCGCGCCAGTCTTTACCGGTGACATGAAGCGCACTTTATCGAAGCCGTAATTGATGCCCATGGTGGCACC
This sequence comes from Brucella grignonensis, assembly GCF_002252505.1. Lineage (GTDB taxonomy): Bacteria > Pseudomonadota > Alphaproteobacteria > Rhizobiales > Rhizobiaceae > Brucella > Brucella grignonensis. The sequence continues at coordinate 435,355 of NZ_NNRL01000157.1, forward strand.
CTGCAGCATCGGCAACGCCTCAAATGCCAGTGTTGAAAGCAGCGACAAAGTCAGAAAGCCATGCGCAATCGTGCCGCCAAAAGGTGTTTCCTTGGCTGCGCGCTCTGGATCAACATGAATGAACTGATGATCGTCCGTCGCATCTGCAAATTGATCAATCATCGCCTGTGTGACTTCACGCCACTCAGAGCATCCAATTTCCGTACCGATTGCTTCGCGCAACTGGTCGAGCGTAATTGCGTCTTTCATTCATGAAACTTTCTGCTGAACTGATACTCTCTTGTTATCCATTAAAGCATTTGAGCCAAAAGTGCGAAGCGGTTTTGCATGGTATAATGCGTAAAAACAAATAATTAGAGTGGCTCCAACGATTCGATCCTAACTGGAACCGCTCTAATCACAGGACGGCAAGGCCACTGGTCAGGCTGCAACCAGTATTTCGCGGGCAATATCGTCCCAATGGCCGAAAACCCGTTGCGCACCCTTGGAAGACAAGCGCTCTGCATGACCTTCATAGGTATGACCACCGCCGGTATAGCCAAAGGCCGTCATACCGGCTGCAATCGCGCCTTCAACGCCAAAAGGCGAATCTTCAATTACCACGCAGCGTGCCGGATCAACACCCATCTTGTCAGCCGCAAAGAGGAAAAGATCAGGTGCAGGTTTGCCGCGCTTGACCATGCTCGATGAATAGACTGCATCGCCGAAATAATGATTGATGCCAGTCTTCTCCAGGCTGAATGCAATGCGCTCCGGCTGCGAAGAGGATGCAACGCAACGCTTGTGCGGCAACACTTTCAGAAAATTGGCAATACCGACTGCTGGTTGTAAATGTTCGGCAAACAGGATCTTCGTTTCCGGCCAGAACTGGCTCAAAGCTTCCTCCGGCAGACGATGCCCTGTCAGCCCAGCAATCATCTCTAGAATATCTGCCTGCTTCATGCCGATGCCTTTGGCAACCGTACCCTCCGGCAGCATCATGCCGTGATTGGCATAAACCTGCTCAAACGCGCGGCAGGAAAGCGGCTCGCTATCGACGAGAACACCGTCGCAATCGAAGATAACGAGATCGAAGGGGGATGCGTTGCTCATAAAGGCTCCAGTGGCATGCATATTTTGTCGCGCAGTTTGGGGGTGCGCGTCTGTCAGTGTTGATATAGAGACTGTTCGTCCATTGCGCATCTATAACAATATAAGCGTGACAAAATTATCGCGGAATAGATAATTAAGTAATTTGCGGAGACTCTCATGACGACGAATGTGGCACTGGTTGGATTGGCGCGAGACTTACAATTACGCGCCGAAACCGGAAAACCAATCCGCATCGGTCTTATCGGTGCGGGTGAAATGGGCACGGATATCGTCACACAGGTCGCCCGTATGCCCGGCATTGAGGTCGGCGCCCTTTCCGCCCGCCGTCTGCCAAACACATTCAAGGCTGTCCGCACCGCTTATGGCGATGAAGAGAACGCGCGAGAAGCAAATAGCGAAAGCGCTATGACAAGCGCCATCGAAAGCGGCAAGATTGCAGTCACCGGCGACAACGAACTGATCCTCTCCAATCCGCTGATCGACGTCATCATTGATGCAACCGGCATTCCGGAAGTGGGTGCCGAGACCGGCATCAAGGCTATCGAGCATGGCAAGCACCTTGTGATGATGAATGTCGAAGCCGATGTCACCATCGGACCTTACCTTAAGGCACAGGCCGACAAGCACGGTGTTATTTATTCGCTGGGTGCAGGCGACGAGCCCTCCTCCTGCATGGAGTTGATCGAGTTCGTTTCAGCGCTTGGCTATGAAGTGGTTTCTGCTGGCAAGGGCAAGAACAACCCGCTTAATTTCGATGCAATCCCTGACAATTATCAGGAAGAAGCGGACCGCCGGAACATGAATGTCCGCCTGCTGGTCGAATTCATCGATGGCTCGAAAACCATGGTCGAGATGGCAGCCATTGCCAATGCAACCGGCCTTGTTCCTGATATTGCCGGGATGCATGGCCCCCGCGCCAGCATTGACCAGTTGAGCAGCACGCTTATCCCGCAAGCCGACGGCGGCGTGCTCAGCAAAAGCGGCGTCGTCGATTATTCAATCGGCAAAGGCGTTTCGCCCGGCGTCTTCGTTGTAGCCAAGATGGACCATCCTCGCCTCAACGAGCGCCTTGAAGACCTGAAAATCGGCAAAGGCCCCTATTTCACCTTCCACCGTCCGTACCACCTCACTTCGCTTGAAGTGCCGCTGACGGTCGCGCGTGCCGTTCTGCATGGCAAATCCGACATGGTGCCACTGCCAAAGCCAGTGGCGGAAGTCTGTGCCGTTGCGAAAAAGGATATGCAGCCGGGCGATAAGCTCGATGCCATTGGCCAATATTGCTACCGCTCATGGATCATGACAACACCGGAAGCACGTGCTGCCGCAGCCATTCCTTGCGGCTTGCTCCAGAACGGAACTGTAACCGCACCGATCAAAAAGGGTGAACTCATCACCTATGCCAATGCAGCACCGCAGCCGGGCTCCAAGATCGCCGAGCTGCGCGCGCTTCAGGACAAGATGATCTACGGTTAAGACACAATCGTCTCATCAAAGAAAAGGGCGGCTTAGGGCCGCCCTTTTTGTTCTTCACCCCGGCACTCCGACCTTATGAGATTCGGGGAAATGGCGTGCCGAAAATGGTGAGGTTCGAGAACCGGAGCGGAATGTACTAAACGTACATGAGCACCGGAAGCGCAGAACCGCGCCATTTGCAGGCCGCCAGAACCCGAATATTCAAGGCCTAGTGGTCCAATGCTTTGACGATGCTTTCGACCATTTTCTTAGCGTCGGCAAAAAGCATCATGGTGTTGTCGCGGAAGAACAATTCGTTCTCAACACCAGCATAGCCAGAACCCATGCCGCGCTTGATGAACAGAACCGTACCGGCCTTGTCGACATCAAGAATCGGCATACCGAAGATCGGCGATTGTGGATCAGTCTTCGCTGCCGGATTGGTCACGTCATTCGCGCCAATCACGAAGGCAACATCAGCTGTCGCAAATTCCGAATTGATGTCTTCAAGCTCGAACACTTCATCATAAGGCACGTTGGCTTCGGCCAGCAGAACATTCATATGGCCAGGCATACGACCGGCAACAGGGTGGATTGCGTATTTCACTTCCACGCCTTCGGCTTTCAGCTTGTCGGCCATTTCACGCAGCGCGTGCTGTGCCTGTGCCACCGCCATACCGTAACCCGGCACGATGATGACCTTGGATGCGTTCTTCATAATGAAAGCCGCATCGTCAGCCGAACCCTGCTTGACCGGACGCTGCTCAACTTCGCCGCTGCCCACAGCTGCCACGTCGCTGCCGAAGCCACCCAGAATAACCGAGATGAACGAACGGTTCATGCCTTTACACATGATGTAGGACAGGATCGCACCGGATGAGCCGACCAGCGCACCGGTAATAATTAGCGCCAGATTGCCGAGCGTAAAGCCAATACCTGCCGCAGCCCAGCCCGAATAGGAGTTGAGCATGGAAACGACAACCGGCATATCAGCGCCGCCAATCGGGATGATGATCAGCACACCGAATACCAGCGCCAGAATGACGATCAGCCAGAACACGAAGTGGCTTTCGGTGTTGGTCAGAACGGCAATCAGGATCACGATTGCAGCAGCAAGGGCCGCATTGATGACATGGCGCCCCGGCAGCATGATCGGCTTGCCCGACATGCGGCCATCAAGCTTCAGGAATGCGATGATCGAGCCTGTGAAGGTGATTGCACCAATCGCAACACCCAGCGACATTTCGATCAGCGCCTGACCGTGGATTTGGCCGACTTCACCAATGCCAAAGGAGTGCGGTGAGTAAAGCGCTGCGGCAGCAACGAGAACAGCTGCAAGACCGATCAGCGAGTGAAAGGCTGCCACAAGCTGCGGCATCGCGGTCATGGCGATACGGCGTGCAATCACGGCACCAATACCGCCACCAATGGCGATACCAAGAAGGATCAGCACCAGACCGCCGAAGCTTGGACGTGCCAGCAACAGCGTGGTGACGATGGAGATACCCATACCGATCATGCCATAGGTATTACCCTGACGGCTGGTGGTTGGGTGCGAAAGGCCGCGCAGTGCCAGAATGAACAGGACACCGGAGACCAGATAAAGGAAGGCTGCGAGATTAACGCTCATGATGGCTCAGCCCTCACTTTTCTTTTTTCTTGTACATGGCGAGCATGCGCTGGGTAACCAGAAAGCCGCCAAAGATGTTTACGCTTGCAAGGATGAGCGCGATGAAGCCGAAGCCAGTTGCCCAGCCCGAAAGCGAAAGACCGACTGCGAGAAGTGCGCCAACCACGATCACCGATGAGATAGCATTGGTGACAGCCATGAGTGGCGTGTGCAGTGCAGGTGTCACCGACCAGACAACGTAATAGCCGACGAAAATCGACAGAACGAAAATCGCAAGGCGGAAGACAAACGGATCAACCACGCCACCGGATGCGGCATGAGCGGCAGCAGCTGCTGCATCACCTAAACCGCCTGCATTTTCCGCTGCCTGCCTGACGGCATCTGCCGCCTGATTGAGGCTCTCAAGAGCTTTTTCGAGTGCTGTATCGGACATTATGCCTCTCCTCCATCAGCGGAAGTTTTTGCAGCTTTTGCCGGTGTTTTTCGGGTTGTCTTGGCTACAGGCTTTGCCGTGGCAGACGCCGCTTCCTTTGCAGCCTCTGCCTTGACAGCAGGCGCTTTTACCTTCGGTGCGGCTTTCGGCTTAGCGACCTTCTCAGCAACAACAGCTAGTGCTGCTTCGGCTTCGGCCTTGGCAAAAGCCGGATGCACGACTTTGCCCTCATGGGTCAGAAGCGTTGCCTTTACCAGCTCTTCCTGCGGATCAAGCTTGAGAAGCTTTGCTTCCTTATCGACCAGCGTTTCGAGGAATGCGTAAAGATTGCGCGCGTAAAGCTGCGAGGCAGTCGCAGCAATCCGGCCCGGCACATTGAGATGCCCGACGATCTTCACGCCGTTCACATCTGCAACCTGACCGGCGACAGCACCTTCGACATTGCCGCCGCGCTCAACTGCAAGATCAACCAGCACAGAACCCGGACGCATGGCTGCGACCATTTCCTTTGAAACAAGACGCGGGGCCGCACGACCCGGAATAAGCGCCGTGGTAATGACAATATCCTGCTTGGCTATATGGTCAGCAACAAGTGCCGCCTGCTTCGCCTGATATTCCTTCGACATTTCCTTGGCATAACCGCCAGAGGTTTCCGCCGCCTTGAATTCCTCGTCCTCGACAGCGATAAACTTTGCGCCAAGCGAGGCCACCTGCTCCTTTGCAGCCGGGCGAACGTCGGTTGCAGTCACAACCGCACCCAGACGACGTGCAGTCGCAATCGCCTGAAGTCCGGCAACGCCCGCCCCCATGACAAAGACGCGGGCTGCAGGCACCGTGCCTGCCGCCGTCATCATCATCGGCATAGCGCGGTCATAGACGTCGGCCGCGTCAATGACGGCCTGATAACCGGCAAGGTTGGCCTGCGATGAGAGAACATCCATCACCTGCGCGCGCGTTATGCGTGGCATGAATTCCATTGTGAAAGCGGAAATACCGGCCTTCGCAAGAGCTGCAACCGCTGCTTCCTGACCGTAAGGATCAAGCATCGCGAAAAGTGCTGCGCCCGGTTTATACCCTTTGAGTTCCGCATCGTTCGGACGGCGCACTTTCAGGATAACGTCTGCCGCTTTGGCGTCAGCCGTAGTCCCTATGCGCGCTCCAGCGCCTGAAAACTCGGTATCGATGATACGCGATTTTTCGCCTGCGCCTTTTTCCACCACGACATCAAAACCAAGCGCGATGAATTTCTTCACCGTCTCGGCAGATGCCGCAACGCGGGTCTCGTTGGGATCACTCTCTTTCGGAATGAATATAGTCTGGGCCAACTGGTTTCCCTTTCGTGGCTTGATCCGACCTTGCGGACGGGCACAATTCAGAACCTCCGGGAAGAGGCTCCATCAAAGTCATTTGAGCCTGTTTCGATCTGATTGAATCAGATCGGCGCGTCTCAACATTTTGTTCTCACGCGTATCTTGGTCCGAAAACTGTTCCACATTTTTCGGGACGCGCTCAAAGTAGACAACATGCATAAAGCCCCGGCACGGTGCGGGCTGCACCAATACCAAGGCATTCGATCAAATCGTGCGGATTATTGCTGGTTTAAATCCTTAGAGAAGGAACCAGGCAGCAACGCAGACGAGAAGGAAAAGAACGGTTGCGGAAAAGAAACCACCCGCAAAGAAGCCGAACGCCATGGCAACCAGAAGCGCAACAAGCGCCACTGTGCCCCATTTAAATACGCTCGTGAAACCCGCATAAGTTTTCTCATGCTCAGGATAATCCATCGAAGCGCCAAGTTCAGCTGGGGCTGTATTGTGATGTTCTGCCATTCTTAGTTCCACCCATTGAGATATTTTGACTATTCTTAGCCAAATATCCGCAATCTTCAACGCACATGCAACCTTTACCGGAGTTAGCTTTTAGCTTTCTTACCCGGCTGTTTGTCGCAGCGCCCCTCCATTACGCAAGTGGCCGCATCATGCGGCCCCTCCATCTAACTAACGATAATTTTCAAAAAGTGCTACATCTAAATATTTAAAGCAACTTTCAAAAAGATTTAAAAGATTACCGGCAATGATCGTGCGTTTAAGCATGTCGCATGAATAAGATAAAATGCGACATGCTTAAGGGCCTACCGGGAATTCTGTACAAACTGGAATTACGCACCCAGACCGGTATATTTGGCAGTCGGTAAGATGGTCAGCGGGCCCATGCCATTCGCAAGATTGCCAAACATGGCGCGGCGTTCATGCGGCTGCGACTTGAAGAATGGAAAACGAACAGCAACTGCATCGCGAATATTGCGAATGGGCGCTGCGCCTAAGCCAACCTTGATGCCATAACCTTGGTGCTCACGGGCTTCAGCCATAACCGTCGTGCCAAAAATGCGCTTGTAAAAGGCCATATGCTCCGGCTTGACCGAAGCAAGGCATTGATCAGCTTCGAAATATTCTGACGCCATCGCGGCGATGCGCAGCGTGACATAGGGAATGGCCGGATATTCACTCAGCAGTTCAGGATCTGCCGCAAATCGCGTGGGATCGACAAAGCTCATGCCACTGTTCAGCAACGGATCAAGGATATCCGGAAAGAGTGCATAGCTTGTTCCGCGGCGATGATCGGGTGTGATGTGATGAATTCGTAGCGTGCTTACCAACTGCCCATCAATATGGATACCATAGACAAAGGCATGACTGTCGAGATCAATGTCATCGATGATCGATGGCACCTCCGCTTCATGCATCACATTGCGCGTGCGATAGGACCGATAGCGTAAACGGCCGATCTCTTCGAGATCTTCCGCGTGAACCACACGGCGATATTCTACTCGATCCAGAAACTGCAAGAGCTGCCGCGCAAAATTGGATAGCGGCGGTTGCCCGCCGGAGACAGCTTCATTAGTCATTCAAATTGTATCCGCACCCATCAAATCAGCGCGCAGAATAAGGTGCTTTATGAGCGTGTAAAGGTGTAACTTGGAGTTTTTCTCACACGTCGGCGAGAGAAAAACTCCTTATCCCACAAAGTTGCGTTCCCAGGAGGCATAATTCGGGTCATAGCAAAGGTGAATGGCCGCTTATAGCGCATCCCGAAAAATGCAAGACGGTTTCGGACCAGGATACGCGTTAAAAAATGTTTAGAACGTCGACCTGATTCATCAGATCGACGTTCTAAACAATCATTCTGGCTAAACAGTCACTCTGGTTAGCGCGATGAATAGCTAGATCGCATTCGCCAAAGATTGAAACATATTGATTGTTTCCTCTTTCACTGCCTGACCATCGACATTGTAATTTGCATAAGCCGACGTCTTGACAATCACCACGCGCTTGGCAGGATTGACATAGATGAACTGCCCGTAAATCCCGACGCCACAAAAATCGCCTTGAGGTTCCACGGGAATCCACCACTGATAGCCATAACCATAAGCTGTCTTTCCAGACGGCATTTTCCGTCCAGGCATCAAATAGGGCTCATCGGGCGTTACGGAATCATGCACCCATTGAGCAGGCACAATCTGCTCACCGCGATAATTGCGTCCTTCATTCATATAGAGCAGCCCGAAGCGGGCATAATCGCGCAGAACAGCGTTCAAGCCACCTGCGGCAACAACCTCCCCTTTTGAATCAGCCAGCCAATATGCATCAGCTTCCGCTCCCAGCTTCGACCAAAGCCGATCTCCGAAATATTGTTGAATCGGTACGCCCGTCGCCCCTTCAAGAACCAGAGCGAGAACCTGGGTATCGGCAGAAACATATTGATTGACCGTTCCCTGGGGCACCGCATTTTTCAAATGAGCGGTGAAATCAACAACCGAACCTGTCAGCATCTGCACAATATAACGCACAATATCGGAATTCAGATCGCCGTAATTCTCGTTGAAACCGACACCTGAGGACATTTGCAAGACGTTTTTGACGGTCACACCCTTGTAGCCCCCCTCTTTGAGCACCGGCGCATAATGATCAACCGTCTCGTCCAGCTTGATCTGCCCATTCTGAACAGCATTGCCGATCAGGAAGGAAATGAAGGATTTCGAAAGAGACATTGCAATGGATTGCGTTTTCTCGGTGTTACCCCGCGCATATTCTTCATGGATGATCACACCGTCTTTGAGAACGATAAATCCTGTCGTGTCTGTCCGTTTTAGGAAATCAGAAAGTTTGTGCGTTTCACCTTTGTAGACATAAGTCTCGGGCAAGGCCCGCTCAGCTTTTGGCAAAGAGCTAACATCATTGGTATGCGGGATGCGGATTGAAGCGTAACGCTTGTAGAGAGTGCGAAAATTCTCATCAATCACATCAGGTTTAAATACCTGAGCATATTCATAAACGGCCCAATACTCATGTATTTTCTTCCAAAATACCGCCGCGCCAACACCAAAAATAATTACAAGACATATAACTAAATATAATAAATAGCGAAAAATCCGCTTCATTCCCCCTCCTTTATCAATTTTACTTATAAATAACAAGCTAATTAACTTCACTCTTTAATGATAATTGAATATTTTCAACTTTATTACTGTAAAGAAAATAGCTAAAATTTGCCAAGATAAAATAGGGTGCATGGCAAGCACATAAATCGCTTTACATGATTGAACGCCTGTTCATTCAAACACCACAGCATCGGCCCAAAATCGGTTGAGATTTTGGGAGAGCGCGATGCTTAGTAAATAAGGTAGAGCGACCTTTGTGCGCCCAAGAGGGCGCACGGCGCTCTATCCGGCGAATGTGCGCCCACTATCATGAGGCACTACGGCCTTGGCCGAGGAAGTTCGAATTTCTGAGGCAGGAACAGGTTTACCCAAGAGATAACCCTGCACCAGATCGGCACCCGCCGCCACGCGTATTAGTGCCAGCTGTTCTTCTGTTTCAACGCCCTCAACCGTTACAGCGAGCCCAAGCTCATGGGAGAGCTGCGTCACACCACGCAACAACATCAGTGATCGGCGATCGGCGGTGATGTCATGCACAAAAGAACGGTCGACTTTGACCTTAGTCAGCGGCAAGCTGTTGAGATAGCTGAGGCTTGAATAACCCGTACCGAAATCGTCAAGCGCAATATTAATCCCTGCATTCTTAAGACGCTGCAGAACCAGTGAAGTCTGATTACGGTCGGCGATGATCGCACTTTCTGTCACCTCGACCTCAAGTTGCCGGGCGGGAAGGCCTGATTTCTGCAAGGCATTGGCAATATCACGCGTGATATCGCTGTTCTTCAAATCAATTGCCGACAGATTGACCGAAACACCGATTCTATCACCCCATGTGCTACAATCTAAGCAGGCTTGCTCAAGCATGAACCGCGTGATTTGCGAGATAATTCCGATTTCTTCTGCCAGTGGAATGAATTCAGCCGGAGGCACATGCCCAAGCTCCGAATGCTCCCATCGCGCCAGCGCTTCATAGGCCACAACGCGCAATGACTGCGCGCTGACAATCGGCTGATAAACAACCTTTATCTCTCGGTTTTCGATTGCCAGACGCAGATCGGCTTTCAATTTCTGCCGCCCGCGATATTTGGTATCCATGGCACTTACAAAAAGCGCCCATTGTTGACCCTCTTCACCCTTGGCTTCATACAGCGCCAGATCGGCACTCATATGCATGCTGCCAACGTCGCTTTTCTCTATGGTCTCAATGGCAACACCTGCACTGATCTCGATGTGAATCTGATCACCGTTAAGATCGTAGACACCACTCGCCACTGAAATAACGTGGTCCATGATTGAGACAATTTCATCATGGCCGCGAAGGTTGAAGACAAAAATAACGAACTCGTCACCGCCAAATCGTGAGGCAACATAGCGTTGCGGGTCAAGCGAGTTGAGCCTCTCAGCAAACAGCCGCAGGAATACATCGCCAACGTGATGGCCAAGCGTATCGTTGACATGCTTGAAATGGTTGATGTCTATGACGATCAGGGCAGCAAGCGTGTCGGGCTTCTGGTGTGTCCGCAGCGAGCGCACCATCGTTTCGAAGTAGTTTCGGTTCGGCAGTCCGGTCAAACCGTCAAAACGCGCCATATGCTGAATGCGCGCTTCGGACTCGACCCTTTGCGTCACATCTTCGAACATCAAAACAACGCCTGCATTGGATGTCTGGTTACCGATACACTCAATGTAACGATCATCTGCCAGTTGCAGAATGTCGCGCGCTTTGCGCCCCGACAACAAGTCCTGCATGCGGGTTCGGATGTTGATCAGATCATCGTGCGGAAACAGGCCCTGCTTGGCACAATAACGTAATAAGACCTCCAACCTGCGGCCACGCAATTTGGTGTGCTCAGCGATCTTCAGCAACGCCTTAGTTTTGTGATTTATAACGGCAATACGCTGCTGCGCATCGAACATCAGCAAGCCTTGCGGCATGTTGTTGAGCGCGGCATCGAAACGTCCTGCCACAATGGACAATCGCCGTTTGCCCATCACCGCTGCAAACAGAAATTCGCGAAGGCCGTTGGCCATTTGAATATTGGACAAAAAGTACGGAATTAGCAGCAGGCCAATGACAACATGAAAGGGCGTCCCCGCGAGGATCAAGCCAGCTAGAACCGGAATCAGCGTACAAGCGGACATCAGGACCACGGCTTTCGCTGAGGCGTAATTGCGTCCAACAATCGACACGACCGATGCGAGCAAAATAGTCAGGCTTGCGAGTTCGGCGAAGGAATCACGCAAAACATAGCTTGAGAAAAAGCAGAGCATTCCAAGCGTCGTACAGACCAAGGATGCGCCGATTAGATAGCGTGCTTCCCATTTATCTAAATCCGCATGGGACAGACTGCCAAGCTTCGCCTGATCAAATTTATGCATGTCATAGAGGCGACCAAGCGCCACAACTGTAAAAATGCTGGCAAATCCTATAAAGCGCCAGTCAGCCGTTTTTACATAGATGACGACACACGCCACAACATGGGCGAGCAAACCAAACCATAATGTCGTGCGATTGCCGTAAAGCGCACGCAGAAACGAGAGCCGCACATCGGCAGGTATCTCAGGTTGAAGGCTTCGCCACATCTCGTTGATTGTACCCCTTTCATGGGGGGTAATATGCCACCAATCACTTAAAAATACCTTTCGTAAAACTAAACCACAAGCTGTTATTGCAACCACCATAAGATGTAATCAGGTTATTATTAAGCAAATAACGATCGGCACAACTCGGTAGCAATAATACAACTTTAAGATATCAGAGCGCAGCCTTCAGTTTATTTAAAATGCGCCAAAACCTATGCGCTGACGAGATTTCAGCGACTATCATAAAGTCAAAGTCCACCGCAACGACACAGCATAACTGAGTACAATGTCATTCTAGACGCTTCTTTTAGTGAAAAACCCAGTTCAAAGATTAAACTGCGGGGAAACTACCTGTAGATAGCCACTTATCACTGAATGACGGTATGAGTCGTCAAATATGATGGCCGCCATCAACTGTAATCACAGATCCGGTCATGTAACGGCTGGCATCCGACGCCAGCATCAGGACAATACCGTCAAGATCCTGCATTTCCCCAAGGCGCCGCATTGGATTGCGTCCTTTGAAATATTGACCAGCGGGACCAGCAAGCTGGCTTTCATTGATTCGCGTCGGAAACCATCCCGGAGCAATGGCATTGACCCGAATATCATGCGCTGCCCATTCGAGTGCTAAAGCACGAGTCATTTGTGTCACACAGGCTTTGGACATAGCATAGGCAGCAGCCCCCTTCTGAGGCCTTTCAGCAAGAATACTGGTCGTGTTGACGATCACTCCACTCTGGTTTCGGCCGATCATTCGGCGTGCCATTTCCTGCGCGGTAAAAAAAGAACCACCAACATTCACGTCGAAGATATGTTCAAGCATATCGCGGGTCGTATCAAGCGCCCGCGCCACGTGAGCGACACCCGCATTATTGAACAAAACGTTGATCGGACCCAGACGCTCCTCCGCGTTATCGAAAGCGGTTTTGATTTCATCGGGATTGGTCACATCGGCCATGAGTTCCAGCACTTCTCCGCCCGAGGGGCAGAATATTGCGCCTTCGTGGCTGCGTGATATCGAGATAACACGCGCTCCATGGCGTGCCAGCACGCGCACCATATGCAAGCCCAAACCGGAAGAGCCTCCAGTCACGGCAATCACCTTGCCTGTGACAGAGAAAATCTGATCGTCAGTCATTTGCCCCCCGACTGCGAATTTCCTTTGTATATCTAGTGCAACATCACTTTTATGTGAAGCCATCCTCCAGAAATATCACCAGATCAATTGAGCAAGCAGAAGACGCCTAGAGCGTGTCTCTCAAAAGAGGGACCCGGCTTTTGGATAAATACACATGCAAAAACAAAGACTTAAATCGCATCGCGTGGACATGGTAAAACGATGTTTTGAGGCTGCGATAAGCTTCGTGATTGCGCATGACTACACGTCGCTCTACAAACAGCGTAAGGACGCCATTCGTTGGATTTCAATCGACCATGCCAAAATCTATACGCCCCCTCATCGCCGTACCGACTGATGTAAAGCCTTTTGAAAATTACACATGGCACGCAGCACCAGCACAATATCTCGCAGCCGCAATCGATGTAGCTGAGGTCACGCCTCTTCTCGTGCCAAGCTTTGGCGAGAAAATGGATACCGATACGATCTTGGACGGCGTGGATGGTCTCCTCGTCACCGGTTCAAAGTCGAACGTCAATCCGGAACTTTATGGTGTCGAGCCGAGTGCTGCCTTCGAGCCATATGATAATGCACGCGATGCAACATCCTTGCCGCTGCTCCGTGCAGCAATTGAAAAAGGCGTCCCAGTCTTGGCGATCTGCCGCGGCCTGCAGGAATTAAACGTCGCCTTGGGTGGCACGCTGGCCACCGAAATCCAGGAACTCGAAGGGCGGATGGATCATCGCGCACCGGTGTCTGATAATCAGGCCGAACGTTTTGCTATCCAACATCCGGTAAAGATCGCGCCAAACTCCTGCCTCGCAGAAATTCTGAAATCCGACAGCGTGGAAGTCAACTCTGTCCATCGTCAGGCGATTGACCAACTGGCTCCAGCACTAGAGATTGAAGCAACGGCCGAAGACGGTACGATCGAAGCCGTATCTGTGAAAAATGCTAAAGGCTTTATTGTAGGTGTGCAGTGGCACCCGGAATACTGGGTGAAGACTGACGGCCCATCGCAGAAAATATTCGAAGCCTTTGGCGAAGCCGTGCGCGCGCACAAGGCGCAGCGCACGACCTGAAATCAGAGCGCCAGTTTCAACGAATGAAGCTGACGCTTTATCTTACTTTTTCTTGACGTGAATGGTTTCCGGTACAGGCGTTAGTGCTTCGCCCTTATCGAACCATGAAATCAGATTGTCGATGACGAGATCGGCCATGCCCTGACGGGTTTTCTCGGATGCCGAACCAATATGCGGAAGCAATACCGTATTGGGCGCATCAAGCAGCGCCTGTGGCACATTCGGCTCATCGGCAAAGACATCAAGTCCAGCGGCAGCAATCGTGCCATTGATCAAAGCCGTTGCAAGCGCATCTTCATCAACAACCGAACCCCGACCGATATTGATCAGAACGCCTTCCGAACCGAGTGCTTTCAGCACTTCCGCATTGATTGCCTTGGCAGTCTCAGCACCACCCGGCGCTACCAGAATGAGCGTATCGACCGCTTGTGCGAGTTCAAGCAGGCTTGGATAATAATCATAAGTCACATCATCGGCTTTGCGACGATTGTGATAGGCAATCGGCAGACCAAAAGCTTCAATGCGATGTGCGACAGCCTTGCCAATGCGTCCAAGCCCAAAAATACCAACCGTGCGACCCCGCAACGAGAGTTTGGAAAGCGGATAGCGGCCTTCTTTCACCCAGTTTCCTGCGCGGAGAAACTCTTGCGATTTTGACAATTCGCGGACAGTATCGATCAGCAAACCAATCGTCGTGTCGGCAACTTCTTCGGTCAGCACGTCCGGCGTGTTCGTAACCATAACACTCTTGGTCGCAGCATGTTTTGCATCGACTGCGTCATAACCGACGCCAAAATTGCCGATGATCTCGAGATTTGGCAGCGCATTGATCAACGCGGCATTGACCGTCGACATGCTTGCAACGCCTTTGACGTCTCCTGCCCAGCTTGCCTCCACCAAGGCGGCATCACCCTTAGGAATGCGTTTGACCTTGAACTCACCCGAAAGCCTCTGCACGGCATAATCGTTGAAATTACCGAGCACCAGAATGGTCGCTTCACGTTGGGTCATGGCAGCTTCCTTATGTTCAAGCAAAATTCATCGGACCAGAGAACCCGGTCCGGTTATCAAGGATAATCAAACGTGTTTGGGCTTGGAAGTCGATTGCCGGATGTGTAGTTCCGGTTTGATAAGTTCCTGGTTTGACGAAACCTCAACCCCGTTCAGCTGATCAAGAAGCGCGCGCGCAGCCCGACGACCAACTTCGCGCTGACCATTCCAGACTGTCGTGAGCGCAGGCGTTGCAATCGCTGCTTCTTCGAGATCGTCATAACCGGTGACAGAAATATCTTCACCCGGCACAAGGCCTGCCCGTGAAATACCGTTCATCAGACCGATGGCAGTCAGATCGTTCCAGCAAACAGCGGCGGTTGGCTTGTCTTTTAATGCCAGAAATTGCGGCGCGACTTCAAAGCCGCCCTGCTTGGTACGCGGACCTGAAATGCGCCATTCCGGGTTCACCAGAAGTCCGGCCTTATCCATAGCCTGCACATAACCGCGATAACGATCGCGGCCTGTCGAGGTCTGGTCCGTACCACCAATCATGGCAATCCGTGTATGGCCCAGCGAAATAAGATGATTGGTCGCAAGTCCGATACCATAGGCATCGTCGCCACGGAAAACGGGCGCATGAACGCCTTCGACGCTGCGTGCAATCAACACGACCGGGAGACCATTATCTTCAGCAAGCTGAATATCTTCCGCCGGCGTGCCAATGGCTGGTGACATGATCACGCCATCCGCACCAAGCTGCAGCAGCGTATCCATAAAGGTGCGCTGCTTTTCCAGCTGATCGTAATGGTTGGACAGAATGAAGGTCTGACGCGAACGATCAAGCTCCGTTTCAATCGACCGCAAAATCTCGGCAAAAAACGGATTCATAATGTCATGCACAACAACGCCTACAATCCCGGAACGGGATGTACGCAGGCTCGCCGCTCTTCGGTTATAAATATAACCGATGGTGCGGGCATGTTCCTTGATCTTTTCGCGTGTCTGATCAGCGACAAGCGGACTGTCGCGCAATGCCAGCGAAACGGTGGCCGTTGAAACACCAAGCGCGTCTGCGATGGTCGAAAGCTTGATTTTCTGAGCCAAGTCGCCTCCCCGAAATGGTCTTGCCACAGTCGAAACAGGATGGCATCGGCCAGACAATCAGAGGAGCGGCCATCCCATCTTGCAGATGGTTATGCCATTGCAATCATTGAATTGAAAGTTTTTTCAGTGCGTCTTAGCGACCATGCACCTATTCCACATCATCGTCATCAACAACTTCCTTGTCCAACTCGTCGACAAGACGTGCCGCACCGCGCACTGCAAGATTGCTTTCCATGCGTCCGAGCATCTTCAGGAAAGCCTTACGTTCTTTCTTGTCGAGGCCTTTCAACATGTCCTTTTCCGTCTTGCGAATGGACTTTTCGATAACCTTGATTGCTTCGATCCCCTGCGGCGTCAGATAGACATGTGACTGACGCTGATCCGTTTCCGAGGCTCGCTTGACGACAAAGCCCTGGCTTTGCAGGCGCGTGATGGTTTTGGTGATAGTCGGAGGGCGAACACCCAGCCGCTGGGCCAAAACGCCCGGAGGCAAACCATCTTCCGAGGCAAGTTGCAGCATAACCGCATCCTGACCAGCATAGAGTCCAAGCTCCAGAAGACGTGTTGCCAACACAGTGCGTGTCAGACGCGCTACAGATTGCAGCCGGTACAGCATGACCGCCTTATTGTCCTTACTCATCGCCACCTCGCCCTTGTTGCGACTTTGGATTGTCGCTGGATCGACATTGTCACACATATTTATAAAGTAAAATATTGTCTGACTTATGAAATAACAAACATGCATCCAGTAAATATGACTGTAGTTATCAATTTGGTAAAAATCGTATGATGGCAGAATGGCTGCACACTCTTGTGCAACTTGCGATTTTGACTGCCCACATCGATGAAACTCTTCTCGATCTAACAAAGTAAGGGCTTAGCTTGCGGTTGCAGCTCACTGGCGTTAGGCTTCGATTTTAGATGAAATAGAATGAGGGAAACATGACAAACCTGCGCGACCAGAACAGTGACATGATCGTCGTCCTGCCACTTGGCGCTCACGAACAACATGGCCCCCACTTGCCATTTGAAACAGATACCATCATCGCAGAAGGCATTGTGGCGCGAGTCAACGAAGCCCTGCCAGCTGCTCTCAATGTCAATTTTCTGCCAGCCCAGCCTATCGGTTATTCTATCGAGCACATGGATACAGAGGGCACACAGACTCTCGCATTTTCGGAAGCTGTCAATCAGTGGATCGGCATGGGTGAGAACCTTCATGCAGGCGGCATCCGCAAACTGGTAATGCTCAATGCCCATGGCGGCAACGCACCGCTGATGACCATTGTCGCGACCGAACTGCGCACACGCCTCGACATGCTGGCTGTGGCCACAAGCTGGACCCGGTTCGGCCTGCCGGAAGGTCTGATTGCGCCCGATGATAAGGCGCTTGATATTCATGGTGGCTTTATCGAAACATCGGTGATGCTGGCCCTGCGCCCCGATCTCGTCGATATGACGAAGGCTGCACACTTCTCCAATGAACAATCCGACTTCGCAAAACAATTCAAGCATTTGCGCGCCTATGGCCCGCACGCGTTCGGCTGGAAGATGCATGATCTGAATTCGGAAGGCGTTGCGGGTAATGCGAGTGCTGCAACTGCTGAGGCTGGCGAAAAAATTCTCGCGCACGCTGTTGCAGGCTTTATTGAACTTCTCCATGACGTGGATCAGTTTGACCTTGCACGCTTTGCGCCCAAGCAATTGGCGAGAACGTGATTGGAGCCTATGTAATAATATAGCATTGCATATAGCATTCACGGGCTCCTTCCCTTATATGAATTACCCGATCTGAAGCCTTGATGGCGCATGTTTGTGCGCGCACCGAAAGGCAGCAACTTCAAGAGGCATGAACAATGAGCCAGGCTGAAGCCCAAACTGAGGACAAGTCGATCAACGACGCTGGCACAGAAGCGGCCCGCATTCCCGTTACCGTTCTGACCGGATACTTAGGCTCGGGTAAAACGACGCTTCTCAACCGCATCCTCACCGAAAATCACGGCAAGCGTTATGCTGTCATCGTCAACGAGTTCGGCGAGATCGGCATCGACAACGATCTGATCGTCGAATCTGACGAAGAAATCTACGAAATGAACAATGGCTGCATCTGCTGCACCGTGCGCGGAGACTTGATCCGCGTGGTACAAGGCCTGATGCGCCGTCCAGGCCGCTTCGACGCCATCATCGTTGAAACCACTGGGCTTGCCGATCCTGTTCCTGTTGCGCAGACATTCTTCATGGATGACGATGTGCGCGCCAAGACCGGCCTTGATGCGGTTGTCGCACTCGTTGATGCCAAGCACCTGCCACTGCGCCTCAAAGACAGCCGCGAAGCTGAAGATCAGATCGCGTTTGCCGACGTGGTTCTGATCAACAAAACCGATCTCGTGACACCGGAAGAACTGGCCGTGGTTGAAGCGACTGTGCGCGCCATTAATCCACATGCCATCATTCACCGTACTGAACGCGCTTCGATTCCGCTTGAGCGCGTCCTTGATCGCGGTGCGTTCGACTTGAAGCGCGCGCTCGAGAATGATCCTCACTTCCTCGATCACGATCATCCCGATCATGTGTGCGGACCTGACTGTGATCATGATCACGGGCACGATCATCACCACCACCATGATCATGACCACACCTGCGGTCCAGATTGCAACCATGACCATGGGCATGATCACGCGCACGGGCACGGGCACGACCACCATCATCATGACCATGCATCACCGATCCATGATGTGACGGTAACATCCGTTTCGCTTCGTGCTGGTGAAATCAATCCGGCCAAGTTCTTCCCTTGGATTCAGAACATCACCCAGACACAGGGGCCGAACATTCTGCGTCTCAAGGGTATCATCGCGTTCAAGGACGATCCTGACCGCTACGTGGTTCAGGGCGTTCATATGATCATCGAAGGCGATCACCAGCGCGCATGGAAGCCGGAAGAAAAGCATGAAAGCCGTCTCGTCTTCATCGGACGCGAGCTCAATGCAGCCGAACTTAAAGCCGGTTTTGAAAACTGCCAATCCTAGAGCATAATTCCTTAAACTTGGATCAGTTTAAGGTAAAATTATGCTCTGATTTTAAAGGGTTAGAGCGACCTTTGGGCGTCCAATAGGACGCCCGGCGGTCTAGTAAACTTGCCAAAGCAAAATTGGACGCTGATGCCTACAGTTGCCCCGCTCGACCTTGATGGTCATTGTCTCTATGCCCGCTTCATCGGCGGCGTTCCCTTCTTTGCTCTGGCCGATGGAACCATCCATCGGCTGGACAATGGCCACCAAACCAGCACTGCTCATGATGGGCTGCTCAGCGCAACATTGACTGTTGACGGCAAGGCATTGGTAACCGGCGGGGAAGACGGCCGCGTTTGCCAGACTGCTTCTGACGGAACAGTTACCGAGCTGGCCAAAGTCCCTCGCAAATGGATGACTGCGGTCGCAAGCGGCCCCGGCGGAACCGTTGGGTTTGCCTCCGGGCGCACGGCGTGGGTTCGCACGTCCAATGGTAAAGTGCAGGAATTTTCGCAGGAACGCAGCGTCGAAGGCATAGCCTTTGCACCCAAAGGGCAACGTCTCGCAATCGCGCGCTACAACGGCGCGACCCTGATCTGGACCGGCACCGAAGCAAAGCCTGTAGAACTTGAGTGGAAAGGCGCCCATATCGGCGTCATTTTCTCCCCTGACGGCCGCTTCCTGATCACCTCGATGCAGGAAAATGCGCTGCACGGCTGGCGTCTGGAAGACACCAAGCACATGCGCATGACGGGCTATCCGGCAAAGGTCAAGGATTGGTCCTGGAGCGTTAAAGCCAAGTGGCTGGCGACCTCCGGTGCACCGGCCGCAATCGTCTGGCCATTTGCTGGCAAGGATGGCCCGATGGGCAAAGCGCCGCTAGAATTGGGGCTTCGTGCTGACAGTATGGTAACAGCCGTTGCCTGCCATCCGGTCGAAGACATCACTGCTATTGGCTACAATGACGGCATGGTTCTTCTTGTGCGCTTCTCGGACCAGAAGGAAGTTCTTCTGCGCCGTCCGGGCAAAGGTGCTATTTCCAGCATGGGCTGGGACGATCAGGGTAGCCGTCTGGCCTTTGGTTCTGAAACAGGTGACTGTGGCGTCATCGACATGACAACAGCCTGATAGGTTTGAACAAACTAAAACGAAAGGCCCCGGTTGGGGCCTTTTTCAATTAAACTATTTCGCTTTCATCGTGACAGTTGGCCCACCATCTGGCCCGAGCGATGCAACCCACTGGCTAATCGCTGCCGCGTCTTTTTCACCGAGCATATGATCAGCCTCAATTGTGCGGGCATCGACCTTCGCACCGCCAGAACGCAGCAGGGCCGACAAAGCTGGCGCAAAAGGCGAATAAAGCTTGTCTTCCTGACCCGTAATCGTCAACACGCGGGCTTTGCCAAGATTGGCCACCGGCACATTGTCCAGAACCGGCATGGAACGCATCAGAACCGCGCGCTTCACCAGATCGGGGTGCAACATCATGGTTGCAGCCAGCAAATTGGCACCGTTGGAATAACCGACAAAGGTTGCGTGTGAGAGGTCGAGATCCTTCTCTTCAGCCAGGCGCGTCAGCGATGTCACAAACGCATTGGCCTCAAGCTTCACGTCCTTCTGGTCAAACTTGACCGGGGTAATGCGCTTGTACCAGCGCGTACCGCCATCCTGCATTACACGACCACGAATACCCAACAGCGTTGCACGTGGCCATATTTTGGACGCGAGCGGCACGAGGCTTGCTTCATTGCCGCCCGAACCATGCAGAAGGACAATCAGTTCGTTGGAAGCGTTTTCAGGCGTGTAGAAGCGATAAATGAACCGCTTGCTGCGCGAAAAATTCTGTTCGGGAGTTGTTTCTGCGTCCATCTTCTTATCGCGCATGGTTACGCCCTCACCAAGCTGGGGAGTGCCTGTTTCATCTTTCATTGAGGCAGAAATGCCGTTCAACGCCATGCCCTGAGCCTTGCTCATAACCTTTACAGGCGTGGGCTGGCCTTCCGCAAATGCGGTGCCTGTTGTTGCTGCGAGCGCCATCATAATGGCAGCTATAAACGTCTTCTTTACCATAAGCTCAACTTGCCACTGATATGTTAACGAAGGTTTTAAGGCAGCTCCACGCGGGTTCTCTACGACCCCTGCCGGCTCGATGAATGTAAGGCTCTTAACAGCAGAGTTTTAGCGAAAATGTGGCAGATCACACGAATAATTACGCCCTGTTACAATTCCGTTACAGCACCTCAAATCCCATCAACAAAGCGTGAGCTAGAAAAAGAACAGCAAATTATTCATGATTTCGACGCCTTTGGGCGGAGAATTAAGCTATGATTATGACGAACGGATTTCAGAACGATGATCAATATTAAATTTAGCCGCTTCTCGCCTGCCCGACTGACGGACGATCAGGTAACGCCGCGTGCGTTCTATCTCAAGCGTCGCGAATTTATGGTCGGGCTTGGCGCGCTGGCAGCAACCGGAATGGCCTCTGGCGCATTTGCAGACCCCCTTGCCGCCAAAGCCTCGTCCTATAAGGTCGATGAAAAGCTCACGCCCAAGGAAGCTGTTACGACCTACAATAATTTTTACGAGTTCGGCACCGACAAGAGCGATCCAGCTGCCAATTCGGGTGATTTCAAACCTTTACCATGGCGCTTGACGGTTGACGGTCTTGTGAAACAGCCGAAGGAATTCGACATTCAGGATCTGATCGCCAAAATGCCGCTCGAAGAACGCGTCTACAGGATGCGTTGCGTTGAGGCATGGTCGATGGTCATACCGTGGATCGGCTTTCCGCTGGCAAGCCTGCTTTCTCAAGTCGAACCGCTCGGCTCCGCAAAATATATCGCCTTTACCGGCGTTGTCCGCCCCGAAGAAATGCCGGGACAAAAGGGACTGTTCCAGGTTCTCGACTGGCCCTATGTCGAAGGCCTGCGTCTGGACGAGGCGATGCACCCGCTGACGATTCTCTCGGTTGGTCTTTATGGTGAAACGCTCCCTAACGCCAATGGCGCGCCCATCCGGCTTGTTGTTCCATGGAAGTATGGCTTCAAGGGTATCAAATCGATCACCAAGATCAGCTTCGTCGAGAAACAGCCACCAACATCATGGCAGCGGCAAGCCGCCAATGAGTATGGCTTCTATGCAAATGTGAACCCGGCAGTCGATCATCCACGCTGGAGTCAGGCCACTGAGCGCAGGATCGGTGAAGGCAACTTCTTCGGTTCCAGCCGCCGCCCTACCCTGCCCTTCAACGGCTATGCTGAGGAAGTGGCATCGCTCTATGCTGGCATGGACCTGCAGAAGAATTACTGAAATGACCGTTGCAGCCACGATACAAACCAAAAAGTCCAACCGTCAAACCCAGTTCAAACCAGGCTGGTGGAAGGTGTGGGCACTTTATGCAATCGGCTTCGTTCCCGCCTTATGGGCGTTTTATCTCGGTGCCACCGACCAGCTCGGCGCAGACCCCGTCAAAAGCTTTGAACATACGCTCGGCCTTTGGGCTCTACGCTTCCTTATCCTGACATTGCTCGTAACACCGATCCGCGATGTCACTGGCATCAGCCTGCTCCGTTATCGGCGCGCCTTTGGCCTTCTCGCATTCTATTATGTATTGATGCATTTTACTGTTTATATGGTGCTGGATCAGGCACTCAGCATCCCGGCTGTCGTTGCAGATATCGTCCGCAGACCATTCATAACCATAGGCATGATCAGTCTGGCGCTTCTGGTTCCGTTGGCGCTGACTTCCAACAACTGGTCCATTCGCAAACTCGGTCGACGCTGGGTCACGCTGCACAAGCTTGTCTATATTGCCATTGCTGGTGGCGCGATACATTTTCTAATGTCTGTTAAAAGCTGGCCCGCCGAACCAGTAATCTATGCAGCCATTGTAGCGGTGCTGCTTTTGTGGCGCGTTGCACGCCCATTTGCAAAAAGAAACAAACAAGTAAAACGCCCGCGTGAAACTGCTGTAATACTCAAGAAATAATATACGCTCTTCTTATTTTTATAAAGTCTAATCTATTAGATAAATCGCCTCTCCTGCAGGATAGGCGATGACATTCCCATGCAAATCATGTCAGTATCGCCACAACTTCGGCAAATGAAGCGCCAGGCGAATACGGGATGTCCATGTCTTCTATATTGAAATCAAGAGCCGTCCGCATCATAGGCAAACTGGTCTTCATTTTATTCGTTATCTTCTTTGCAACCTGGGCCAGTTTCGCGATGTGGTTCCAGCTCCCCTTTGGCACTGCCGTGCGCGGCTCGATCATCGCAGCCTGGCTCTTCATCGCAATTTGGGTAATAGCAGGAGAGCGCCAGTTCTTTTGTATGCGCAAGCGGCTCTTCTTCTGTCTGCTTGCGCTTATCTTCCTTGGCTGGTGGGCGACCATCCGCCCTTCACTTGATCGCATATGGGCTCCCGAAGTCGCACGCACCGTCACGGGCAAGGTGGATGGCGATCAGGTCACTCTTTTCAACGTCCGGGATTTCGACTGGCGCACGCCAGAGGACTTCACGCCAGTCTGGAAAGACGAAACCTACGACCTCAGCAAGATAAACTCAGTCGATGTCTATCTGTCCTATTGGACGGGACCGGCAATTGCCCACACGCTTTTGTCCTTCGGTTTTGAAGATGGGCGGCATGTCGTCTTTTCCGGTGAGATCCGCAAGGAACATCACGAAGTCTATTCCGCGATCGGCGGCTTCTTCCGTGAATTCGAGCTGGCTATGATTGCAGCTGAAGAACGTGACATCGTTTTCCTGCGCACCAATGTGCGGAAAGAAGATGTCTATCGCTACCGCGTGAACCTGCCTCCGGCAGGTGCGCGCGAATTGTTTCTCTCTTAT
The DNA here is from genome assembly GCF_002252505.1 of Brucella grignonensis. Lineage (GTDB taxonomy): Bacteria > Pseudomonadota > Alphaproteobacteria > Rhizobiales > Rhizobiaceae > Brucella > Brucella grignonensis. The sequence goes on from NZ_NNRL01000157.1 coordinate 459,147, forward strand.
GTCGAAATGGGAAACGAACTGGCGTCTGAGGCCAAATTCTATAATACGCTGAGCGCCAATTGCACGACGATCATTTTCACAATGGCGCGCGTGCTCGACCCAACATTCCCCTTCGATTACCGCATTCTCTTGTCCGGCTACCTGCCAGGCTATCTCTATGACCATGGCTGGCTTGAAAATAACGGCACACTTGAAGAGATAGAGAAGCGTGCATCCATCGACGAAAAAGCACAAGCGGGTGGTCGCGAAGGCTATTCGGAACGGATACGCAAATAAAAAACCCCGCTTGCGCGGGGTTTTCAATCGGCAATTACAAAGAATTAGATCGCAGCAGTAATGATGATCTCGACTTTGTAGTCAGGGGTCGCGAGTGCTGCTTCCCCGGTCGCACGCGCTGGTGTGTTGGCCTTGTCGACCCAGCTGTCCCAGACTGCGTTCATTTCAGCGAAGTCTTTCATGTCTGCGAGCCAGATGATGGCCTGCAGGATCTTCGACTTGTCAGAACCAGCGGCCGCGAGAAGACGATCAACTTCAACCAGAACAGCCTTGGTCTGATCGGTTACGCTTGCGCCCGGAGCACCAACCTGGCCAGCGAGATAAACGGTATTGCCGTGAACAACGGCCTGGCTCATACGTGGTCCGACTTCGATACGACGGATGCTCATGGTGAACTCCTCTCATGACTGCTGCGGAAATGGTCCCGCTTTTTGAAAATGTTGCGCATCCTTATTAAAGCCCCTGCCCGCTTTGGCAATGCCTGATCGCAGTATCAAACACGCAATTCCATCGAAAATGCCCGCAACATCCCTCACACTCGCCTACAATAAAGTGCAGTGCTATGATCACCCTGAATGGGATGGAGCCACCATGACCAAAGACAACACAGTGAAGGCGGATGAAGACAAAAACCCCTCGCAATTGATCGATGCACGGATCAGGGAACTTTCAGACTGGCGTGGCGAAACGCTTGCAAAGGTCAGAACCATCATCAGACAGGCCGATCCGGAGATCATTGAAGAGTGGAAGTGGCGCGGTGTGCCGGTCTGGTCACACACAGGTATTATCTGTACGGGCGAGACTTATAAAAGTGTCGTCAAGCTGACCTTCGCCAAAGGTGCATCCCTTGCGGACCCATCCACTCTCTTTAACTCAAGCCTCGAAGGCAATATGCGACGAGCAATCGACATCCGCGAAGGCGAAGCCATCAATGAAGATGCGTTGAAAGTGCTCGTCCGCGCAGCTATCGCGCTCAACAAGGCGAAACCACCCCGTCGTTAGTGATGTTTGGCTTGATCACATGTTTGCTTGGAATGCCCGTGTGGGAATTGACTCTTGATGCCCCTGCTCTTATAAGCCGCACCACGTTCGCCCGCACGGGTCTACGGATAGTTTGTGCTGTCCGATCCGCGAGGGAATGAACTAGCTCCTGTTCAAAGACAGAACCAAGAAGGGCCGCACACCGCGGTATTAAATAAATGAAGCGCACTTTTCAGCCATCAAACATCGTCCGTAAGCGTCGTCACGGTTTCCGTGCACGCATGGCAACTGCCGGCGGTCGCAAGGTTCTTGCTGCTCGCCGTTCGCGCGGTCGCAAGCGGCTTTCCGCTTAATCTTTTCCCGCGCGAGCAGCGCGGTGAATAAAGATATGAAAAAGCAGAAACAAATACTCCGCCTTCGCAAGAGAGCGGAGTTTTTGTCTGTAAGGAATGGTGAAAAACGGCGTGGTCCACTGTTTCTTCTGGAAGTCCGGAAACGGTCCGAAGAAGAATCTGAAGCTGCCAAAATCGGCGAAAAACCCCGCGCAGGCTTCACTGTCACCAAGAAAAACGGCAATGCAGTGATACGGAATCGTATCCGACGCAGGTTGCGAGAAGCGGTTCGTTGTCACGTGGGGCGTGACATGGCGGCTTCGACAGACTATGTGATCGTAGCACGCGAGCAGGCACTCACTGCGCCCTTTTCGCAACTGACCGCAGAACTCTCCAAACGCTTAAAAGCTACGGATGGGCGGCGGGACGAAAAGAAACGCCGAACGGAAAGACCGGAATCAGGACCCGTCAATGGAAAATAATCGTAATTTCTTCATCACCATTGCCCTGTCCATCCTCGTATTAACGCTGTGGCAAGTATTCTATCTGGGGCCGAAAACGGAAGCCCAGCGGGAGCAGACACGCATTGAGGAGCAGCAGCGCCAGACCCAGCAGGCAGCCCAGGGCGGCTCGCAGGGTGATACCCCACAGATGCCCGGTACGTCCGGCGCGATACCCGGCCAGAGCGATGGCGCAGCCGCAGGCGGCACATTGACCCGCGAAGCTGCTGCAGCGCAGTCGCAGCGCGTGGACATCGACACAGTTTCGCTGCGCGGTTCGATCAATCTGACCGGCGCACGTCTCGACGATCTCTATCTCAAGAAGTATCACGAGACCGTTGACAACAAGTCGCCTGAAATCGAACTGCTTGCCCCATCGGCTCTCAAGCAGGGTTATTTCGTTGAGCTCGGCTTTACCGGCAACGAAGCAACTGGCGAAGTTCCCGGCCCCAACACTGTCTGGACGGTTGAAGGCAACAACAAGCTGACCGCTTCGACGCCTGTTACGCTCACTTACACCAACGACAAAAACATCACATTCAAGCGCGTCATCTCGGTTGACGATGCTTACATGTTCGCAGTTGACGATACGGTCACCAACAACACCGGCGCTCCGATCTCGCTTGCTTCCTACGGTCGTGTAACGCGTTTCAACCAGCCTGAGCATGCAAGCGCTACCTATGTTCTCCATGAAGGCCTTATCGGCGTCATGGGTCAGGACGGCCTTCAGGAAATCAAGTATTCTAAGGTTGAAGACGACAAGGACATTTCGTTCAAGGACGTGACTGGTGGCTGGGTCGGTATCACCGACAAATATTGGGCAGCCACACTCGTTCCGCCACAGAACGAAAAATACACGGCGCGTTTCTCGCACTTCACCAATGACCGTCCGCGCTACCAGTCGGATTTCCTCAGCGCGCCGATCACAGTTGCCGCTGGTGAGGCCAGCACCATCAAGAACCACGTCTTCGCTGGTGCCAAGGTTGTTTCGGATATTAAGAACTACGAAGAAAAGCTGGGCATCAAGCAGTTTGAACTGCTGATCGACTGGGGCTGGTTCTACTTCATCACCAAGCCGATGTTCTACCTCATCGACTGGATCTACAAGTTCTCCGGCAATTTCGGCGTCGCCATTCTGGTCGTCACCGTTCTGCTCAAGGGCCTGTTCTTCCCGCTCGCCAACAAGTCATACAAGTCGATGGCTCGTATGAAGCTGGTGCAGCCGAAGATGACGGAAATCCGCGAGAAATATGCGGATGACAAGATGAAGCAGCAGCAGGAAATGATGCAGCTCTACAAGCAGGAAAAGATCAATCCGCTTGCAGGTTGCTGGCCAGTGCTGGTCCAGATTCCGGTATTCTTCGCGCTCTATAAGGTTCTGTACGTCACCATCGAAATGCGCCATGCGCCATTCTTTGGCTGGATTCAGGATCTTGCAGCACCCGATCCAACATCGATCTTCAATCTGTTCGGCCTTCTGCCATTCGCAGTTCCGGCATTCCTGATGATCGGCGTATGGCCGCTGATTATGGGCATCACCATGTTCCTGCAGATGCGCATGAACCCGACGCCTCCAGATCCAACACAGGCGATGATCTTCACCTGGATGCCAATCATCTTCACCTTCATGCTGGCATCGTTCCCAGCAGGTCTCGTCATCTACTGGGCATGGAACAACACGCTTTCCATCACCCAGCAGGCTGTGATTATGAAACGTCAGGGCGTCAAGATCGAACTTTTTGACAATCTGAAAGACCTCTTCAGGCGAAAGCCGAAAGAGGCGAAGAAGTAAAAAGACAAAAAGCCCCGCAGATGCGGGGCTTTTTTTGTGCTCGTTGATCCAGAGCGGTTGACAATGCGGCGCGTAACCGTGATGCGTGTCTTTTACGGAATATACGGATCAGGAAGACCACATTGAGCGATCAGGACAAAAAGCAGGCAGCAGCCCAGTTAGCAGCAGATGCGACCCGTGCAGCCCATGCGGCTTTGGTCGAAGAAGGACGCTTGCTCTTCAAAAAATCGTGGATCTTCATCCGTGGCGTGCCCTCGATGAAATTCCTGCCGCCGGAAGGTCCGGTTGAAGTCGCTTTTGCCGGACGCTCGAATGTCGGCAAATCTTCGCTTATCAATGCGATTGTCGGCAAGAAGGGTCTGGCCCGTACATCGAACACGCCGGGCCGTACGCAGGAACTCAACTATTTCGTTCCCGATGGTTATTCCGGTGAGAATGGTGACCTTCCGCCGCTCGCACTCGTCGATATGCCTGGCTATGGCTTTGCAGAAGCACCGAAAGCGCACGTCGATGCGTGGACGCGACTTGTATTCGATTATCTGCGTGGACGCACCACTTTGAGACGCGTCTATGTGTTGATCGACTCGCGCCACGGCATCAAAAAGAACGATGCGGAAGTGCTCGACTTGCTCGACAAGGCGGCTGTCTCCTATCAGATCGTGCTGACCAAAATTGATAAGATCAAGGCGGCAGGCATTCCTCGTCTGATGGAAGAAACTCACACGCTCACCAAGAAGCGTGCAGCCTGCTTCCCCGGTATCATCACGACCTCATCGGAAAAAGGCCTCGGCCTTGATGAGTTGCGCGCTGCTATCGCGCTTGTCGCGAAGGAATAGACTAGCTCGGACAGCTTGCCGACTGATTGTTTAGTCCCTGCTTGAGCTGTTCAAATCGCGTGGTGGTTTTTGCGCCATCGCGCGTGATACGCAGAACATACATGCTGTCAAAGTCTTCGCCCGGCCACTTTGGCACGAGAGCCTTATCGGCACCACTGTCCTTCACGATATTTCTGGCAAGCTTTACGAGCTGCTTGTGCTCCCAACTGATAAGCACGGTGGCATTCCGATACTCGGGCCGTGCGAGGGTGGCTTGCAGCTCCTCAATATCCTTGAAGCCGAAGCGCGTATCAACGGGCATTCCAAACGTAATAGCCGTCGGCTCAACCGTGGCAAGCGGACGATTATAGGAATAGATCGCGCCCTTATCTTCCTTCAGCTGCGCCGGGTTGGGCGCAAAAATGAAATCCGGTTTGCCGAATTTTTGCTCAATCACCGCAGGCAGTTTCAGCGCACGGTTCAGGCCCTGGCAATTGAGTTGCCCCAAACCCTGTTCCGGCTTTTCGCCATGTCGTAACATGATGATGGTTTCGGTCGTCGAGGCTGCCTGCGACACACCTATGCCTGCCAGAAAAATCAAAGTCGTGAAAACTGTCCGCCGCATTGAACCACTCCATTCGAGAGCATGTGTTATGCGCAATCTTCTCGCGCACTCATAGGATTTTAATTGGGCGATCTTTGGCAACGCGTTCAAATATTCGCGAACAAACAATGGAAAACCGTTTTACAGAACAGTGCATATTGCTTAGAAAAGCCTGCCTCTCTTGCCCTGTCGCCAGCCATGGAGCCCGCGATGACGACTCTTGAAAATCCTGAAATGCAAGCGCAACTCCTGTCCGCAGCTCTGCCCTATATGCAGCGCTACGAAAACAAGAATGTCGTGGTGAAATATGGCGGTCACGCCATGGGAAACCCTGAACTGGGCAAGGCTTTTGCCCGAGACATTGCGCTTCTGAAGCAGTCAGGCATCAATCCGATTGTCGTTCATGGCGGTGGCCCACAGATTCAGGCGATGCTGACGAAGCTCGGCATTGAATCGCGCTTTGAAGGCGGTCTTCGTGTCACCGACGAGAAGACCGTTGAAGTGGTGGAAATGGTTCTCGCCGGTTCCATCAACAAGGAAATCGTCGCCCTTATCAATGCCGAAGGCGAATGGGCCATCGGTCTCTGCGGCAAAGACGGTAACATGGTTTTCGCGCGCAAGGCGCACAAGACAGTTGTCGATCCGGATTCCAACATCGAAAAAGTGCTTGATCTTGGCTTCGTTGGTGAACCAGCAGAAGTTGACCGCACACTTCTCGATCTTCTGGCACGTTCGGAAATGATCCCGGTTATAGCACCCGTCGCACCCGGTCGCGACGGTCATACCTACAACATCAACGCAGACACCTTTGCAGGCGCTATCGCTGGTGCGCTGGCTGCAACGCGTCTTCTGTTCCTCACCGACGTCCCGGGCGTTCTCGACAAGGACAAGAAGCTCATCAAGGAATTGTCGGTTGCGGATGCACAGGCGCTGATCAAGGACGGCACGATTTCGGGCGGCATGATCCCGAAGGTCGAAACCTGCATCGATGCGATCCGTCGCGGCGTTGAGGGCGTTGTTATTCTTAACGGCAAGACACCGCATTCCGTACTGCTTGAGCTTTTCACGGAGCATGGTGCTGGAACATTGATTGTACCGTAATCCAGTAGCCGCCTTCGGGCGGCTTTTTCTTGGCCCGCCTTCGTGACATAAAGACTTATGACCAATCAACCTGATGCTCCGGCCTTTGCCCACGTTACCGACTGGGTATTCGACCTCGACAATACGCTCTATCCGCACGCAGCCGATCTGTTTTCCCAGATCGACGTACGCATGACGAGTTATGTCGAGAACCTCCTGAAACTGCCGCGTGACGAAGCGCGCAAGATTCAGAAGCAGTTTTATCTGGAATATGGCACCACGCTGAAGGGCCTGATGGAGTGCCATGAGATCGATCCTGACGACTTTCTCAGACAAGTCCACGACATCGACTATTCATGGTTGAAACCCGATCCCACACTCGGGGCTGCCATTCGTGCCCTGCCCGGCCGCCGTTTCATCTTCACCAATGGTGATCGCGGCCATGCGGAACGTGCAGCACAGCAGCTCGGCATTCTTGATGATTTCGACGATATTTTCGACATCGTTGCAGCAGGCCTGACACCCAAGCCAGAACGTGTCACTTATGATCGTTTTCTCGGCGCATTCGGCATTGACGCACAAAAGGCAGTCATGTTTGAAGATCTGGCGCGCAATCTTGTCGTGCCGAAGACATTGGGCATGAAAACCGTGCTGGTGGTTCCAAACAATTTTGAGCCGACATTCTCGGAGATTTGGGAAAGTGACCCGGAATTCACCGATCAGGTGGATTATGTGACCGATAATCTGACCCAGTTTCTGGAAACCATAATTGCAGACCGATAGGCAGTTCACCGGCCTTGAAAAGCGCATCGATAAGGCGGCTCACCGCCTTCTCGACAGCTTGCCCCGGCATCGCATCAGCGATGCGCTAATTGAGTTTCTCGTTTTCGGATTGAAACAGGCATGGGCCTGCCTGTTTGGCGGCGCAATGCTGGGTCTCATCATCCTTACACGCTGGTTCTGGCCAGAAGGTGGAATTGGGGGTGCTGCAGGATTTATCACCCGCTACGATTTCCTGTTTCTCTCCGCTGTTGTGATCCAGCTTGGAATGCTTGTCTTCAAGCTGGAGGCTTGGGAAGAAGCCAAGGTCATCGTCATTTTCCATATTGTCGGAACGGCGATGGAAGTATTCAAAACCCATGCGGGATCATGGATCTATCCGGAGGAAAACTTCTTCCGGATCGGTGGCGTGCCACTGTTTTCAGGCTTCATGTATGCAGCTGTCGGCTCGTATATGGCGCGTATCAACCGCATCTTCGATATCAGGCTCAACCACTACCCGCCGCTCTGGACGACGATTGTGCTGGCGGCTGCGATCTATATCAATTTCTTCGCCCACCACTTCATCTGGGATATGCGCTGGGTGTTGTTTGCCGCAACCTTCGCGCTCTACTGGCGCACAAGCATGCATTATCGCGTGTTTCGCTTCAGGCATAAAATGCCGCTGCTGGTCGCGTTCCTGCTCACATCGCTGTTCATCTGGATCGCGGAAAACATCGGGACCTGGTCGAAAGCCTGGCTCTATCCCAACCAGCGCAATGGCTGGGAGCTGGTCTCAATGAGCAAGCTTGGCTCGTGGTATCTGCTGATGATTATTTCAGTCGTGCTGGTAACACTCGTTCACCGCCCGCGCGAATACTTAGAAAACGAAAACGCCCGGTCATAACAGACCGGGCGCTCTGGAATCTTTACAGCGGTTCCAGTTAAGAAGGAATCGTTGGAACCGCTGTAACTGTTTGTTTTTACGCATTATCCAACGCAAAACCGCTTCGCACTTTTGCTGGAAATGCTATAATAGAAGAGATCAAAGCTTATAGAAGTTCTTGATCTCGTCCCATGCTTCGTCGGCTGTTTCGACAAAGGTCAGCAGTTCAATATCGGCAGGCGAAATCGTGCCCTGCTCTGCCAGAAACTCGATATTGATCGCCTTGCTCCAGAACTCTTTGCCAAACAGGATCAGTGGCATACGCTCCATGCGATCAGTCTGGATCAGCGTCATGGCTTCAAACAGCTCGTCCATCGTGCCAAAACCGCCGGGGAATACGCAGACAGCTTTTGCACGCATCAGAAAGTGCATCTTGCGCAGCGCAAAGTAGTGGAAGTTGAAGCAAAGTTCCGGCGTTACATAGGCGTTCGGTGCCTGCTCATGCGGCAGAACGATGTTGAGACCGATGGTCGGCGCACCAACATCCGCCGCCCCACGATTACCAGCTTCCATCACACCCGGGCCGCCACCCGTAACCACGATGAACTCGCGATAGTAGGTGGTCGCAGAATATTCAGAGCAGATACGGGCAAACTTGCGTGCTTCTTCATAATAGCGCGAATTGGCCTCCAGATTTTTCTTCTGCACTTCATTTTTCGCAGCCCAGGCTTCGCCGCCCGGCTCTGGAATACGTGCACCACCGAACAAAACGACCGTAGATTTAATGCCACGATCCGCAAGGATCAGTTCGGGTTTAAGAAGCTCAAGCTGAAGCCGGATTGGACGCACATCACGTCGCGTCATGAAGTCATCATCCATGAAGGCGAGCCTATAGGCCTCAGCCTCAGTCTGAGGCGTCTTTGGCACCGTACGTGCCTGTTTAACGGCTTCCTCAGAATTGGGGAAAGGCGTCCAGCCAGTCTTCTCCATCGGGTTCATGCTTGCCTGCTCCTTCAATTTCAATGCGTATCGGTATTTTAGCACCCATTCTGGCGTTAAATTCTTAATCTGGCACAATTGCGATCAGTTATTTCGCACAATAACGCGATTGACCCATATGGTGCCTTCGCTTAATCACTTCTGTGACAACTGCCGACCGAAAAGACGGCAGCCGTTTATCCTGCCATTTTATGGAGACCGCCATATGACCAAGCCAGATTTCGCCTCCCTTGAGAAGGTCATCGAAAAGGCTTTTGACGAACGCGATGGCATCAACACGGCAACCCGCGGCGAAATTCGCGATGCTGTCGAACAGTCGCTGCTTATGCTTGATCGCGGTGAAGCGCGTGTGGCAGAAAAACAGGCGGACGGCAACTGGCAGGTCAATCAGTGGCTCAAAAAAGCCGTGCTGCTTTCTTTCCGCCTCAACCCGATGGAAGTCATCAAGGGTGGGCCCGGCCAGTCGTCCTGGTGGGACAAAGTTCCATCAAAGTTTGATGGCTGGACTGCCAACGAATTTGAGAAAGCCGGCTTCCGCGCCGTTCCAAACTGCGTCGTCCGTCATTCCGCTTACATTGCACCAAACGCGATCCTGATGCCCTCTTTTGTCAATCTCGGCGCTTATGTCGACGAAGGCACGATGGTCGACACATGGGCAACCGTCGGCTCCTGCGCGCAGATCGGCAAGAACGTGCATCTCTCGGGTGGCGTCGGTATTGGCGGGGTTCTGGAACCAATGCAGGCTGGGCCAACCATTATCGAAGACAACTGCTTCATCGGCGCTCGTTCGGAAGTCGTCGAAGGTTGTATCGTTCGCGAAGGTGCCGTGCTCGGCATGGGCGTCTTCATCGGCAAGTCCACCAAGATCGTTGACCGGGCAACCGGCGAAGTGTTCTACGGTGAAGTACCGCCTTACTCGGTTGTTGTCGCTGGCACCATGCCGGGTAAAAATGTTCCGGGCGAAAACTGGGGCCCGAGCCTTTATTGCGCCGTCATCGTCAAGCGCGTCGATGAAAAGACCCGCTCCAAGACTTCGATCAACGAATTGCTGCGTGATTAATTTGTCAGCATAATCAAACAAAAAGGCGAAGCCCAAGAGCTTCGCCTTTTTTTATTTCACTGCCAGAATGATTAGTTCTGGTAGCTCGAAGGCGATGCATCACCGAAGCGGTGTGCAGAACCGTCGCTATAGGTCTGGTTCTGGATAGAAGCAGGAGCCGTGTAGTCAACGCCCTGGGTTGCAACAGGCGTACGATCGTTTGCATAAAGATCAGCTGGTTCACCAACATGTGGATTTTCAGCGAAAGCAGCACCGGCGCTAAGGGCAACGGCTACGGCAGCAAGAGCAAACTTCTTCATTTTTATAATCCTTCTATCGCCCCATCGGATGGCAACTCGCCCTTCCCTTCGGGGACTCCGGGATGACAGGAAGCCATCCTCCGGGGAGATTCGTTAAAATCGTTGAGTATTTTAAATTCGGTAGCGAGAACCTTGGGAGGCCGTACTCACTACCTTCACGTCTGCTATTCCGATCTGTGATCAGATCGGGATAGTAAAGCTTTTAATCGAACTCTTAGTTCGAGAAGCTGGAAGGCGAAGCATCACCGAAACGGTTTGCCGAACCATCCATATAGGTCGACTGGCCAATTGCTGCAGTCGCGGTGTGATCGACGCGCTGTGTAGCAACTGGGGTACGGTCGTTTGCATAAAGATCAGCTGGTTCACCAACATTTGGGTTTTCAGCGAAAGCAGCACCGGCGCTAAGAGCGAGAGCAGCGGCAGCAAGAACAAACTTATTCATTTTCTATCTCCTTAGTCTGATGGGCGGCGTTCTATGCGTCGTCCTCATGCAGCTCAAATGGGTGACAATGAGAGAAAGTTCCAGTCACGAAAGTGTTTTCTTAATCACACATTTGTGCATTTAATTTTTCAAGAACGGTCAAAAAAAGAGAAAAATATACATTATAAACAAATGGTTATCTCATATATCAACATTCACAGAACTGTTATATGGATATTTTTGTTCGTTTTCTTCGAACAGACTGTTCGCATTCACTGTATAATATTAGCGAACAATGAGGCTCAATGGCGACAATTATGCGGCTGATAGCTTCATCCTCGCCATGATCTGCAAATCAAAAACAGGCGTTCAATGCTCGCACCGCCATCGCAAGTAGGGCGATAATAAAAAAGGCTCAGATTGCACGCGAGGCAAAAAATAGAGCGCCGATCTGACCCAATCAGATCGGCGCTCTAATCATTTGTTTTTAAGTGCACCCCGAAAACCGGTTCACACTTTTCAGAAACGCTTTAATTGTTGGCTACAGCCACGGAACGTCCAGCGATCGAAACCCACTGGCCAGAATTACCCGGCGATTGCATCTTGATGTAACGATAGGACGTCTTCTCTACCGGCAGCACTTCCCCGCGCATATTGTCGAGAATGTAATCACCGCGATCTGTCCTTACAGTCAGCACGATATGCGGCTCACTACCCTGCACCATTGTAATAAGGAGCTGTGATGGGCTAATGCCACGAGACATGAGTTTGGCGCGCTTCAAAAGCACATAATCTTCGCAATCACCCTTACCATTCTTTGGCAGGGTCCAGTAATCACGCTTGCCATAATTATCCTGATCGGAAACTGGCTTGATGGCAGCATTCACGGATGCATTGATCTTTTGCAGCATCTGCATGCGTTCCGGCGTCAATTTCATTGGCGAAAGTGCACGATGGGCACCACAGTCTCGTGGTGCTCGTTTGCAATAATCAAGATGACCGTAGGGAATACTCGTTATCCCGCCCGCTTCACTCCATTGTGCTGCCTTGGCCGGGACCAGCGTCGCCCCGGATAGGGCTAGTATACCTGCTGCCGCAGAAATCAGTGAACGCATGACGGATTCCCATTATTAAAAAGTCACCTAGAAAAACTTCTCTAGTGACAATTCCCCGATGACCGGCCCGTTTTCCGGGTCTCGTTATCAATCTTTTTTTAACTAACGATGACAAAGCCCCCTTGGTCAAGGAAATTTCATTCCCGAATTGCAACGAATTGAGAAAGGCCGCGATTAGCATCAGTTCTTAGAGCGCCCTGCGTCCTCCTGGGCGCTACACAAGGACGCTCTAAACTGTAGAACTTAGGCATCGAGCCTTCTTAAAATTGATTCCGATTTTAGGGTCGATGCGCCAGTGTTTACCCAGTTACGGGATTGTTGTTTCATCTGGGCGCTTCCCGATCTAATCTCAAGCCCATACGATTCTCAGAATAAAGCTGTGACACCATGAGCCTGCCTACCAATCCTGCCGAAAACCTCGCCGCTCTCATTCGCTGCCCGTCGGTAACGCCCGATGAAGGTGGTGCGCTCACGGCACTTGAAAACATGCTCACACCGATGGGCTTCTCCATCCAGCGCCCGGTCTTCACTGAAGAAGGCACGCCGGACATTGAAAATCTCTATGCGCGCAAGTCTGGCAATGGCGCTCATTTGATGTTTGCCGGCCACACCGATGTTGTGCCTCCCGGCGATGAAGCCGACTGGAAGCACCCCCCCTTCTCCGCAGCCATTGAAGACGGCATTATGTATGGTCGCGGCGCGGTCGACATGAAAGGTGGCATTGCTTGTTTTGTTGCAGCCGTTGCCCGTCATGTCGAACAACACGGAAGCCTAAAGGGCAGCGTGTCCTTCCTCATCACCGGTGATGAAGAAGGTCCCGCGATCAATGGCACCGAAAAGCTTCTGAAATGGGCCAAGGAACGTGGCGAAAGCTGGGATGCATCAATCGTTGGCGAACCAACCAACCCCAACGCGCTTGGCGACATGATCAAGATCGGGCGTCGAGGCTCTATTTCCGGCACCATTACGGTCCACGGCGTGCAGGGTCATGCTGCCTATCCGCATCTGGTGGAGAACCCGGTTCGTGGCATCACCACACTTGTCGACAGCTTGCTCTACCCCGCCTTTGATGAAGGCACAGCAGATTTTCAGGCGAGCAACCTGGAGGTGACAACCATTGATGTCGGCAACAAAGCCACCAATGTTATTGCCAACAAGGCAAGCGCTTCCTTCAATATCCGCTTTAACGACACATGGACAGCAGAAAGCCTGCAGGCCGAAATCATCGCACGTCTCGAAAAAGCGTCGCGTAATGATCGCCTGCGCCCGGGTCGCGAAACGCCAATCAATTATGAACTGGCCTGGCGCGAGCACCCGAGCCATGTCTTTTTAACCCGTGACGAGAAGCTGATCGGTACACTGACGTCATCTGTTGAAGCAGTCACAGGCAAGCGCCCCAACCTCTCGACGTCGGGCGGCACATCTGATGCGCGCTTTATCAAGGACTATTGTCCAGTGGTCGAGTTTGGCCTTGTCGGACAGACCATGCACATGGTTGACGAACGCGTCGCGGTTGCCGATCTAGAAGGCCTCACACAGATTTACGAACGTTTCATCGCTGATTTTTTTGGAGCGCCGTGTGTCCATTCAGACGCACAAAGGACGCTCTAATCAATCGAAACTAAGCACCGTGCTTTTCGAAAACCGAACTCGATTTTCGAGCCGATGCTGAGGGGGTAAAGGAATTTCATGCCCAGTCTGGATGATATTTTCAGATATTTCACGGGCGTCTGGAAGATGATGCTTGGCCGTAAAGACGGCCTTGCATACCTTGACATCTCTGCAGAAGATTTCTGGGCATCTTTCTATGCGATTGCCATCGCCTTTCCTCCGCTTTTGGCAACGTGGGTTGCCTATGCGGCCGATCTGACTGCCGGTCGCGATGAAGCGGGCTTGCGCCTTGCAATCGTCATCCGCGCGGCATTCGTCGATCTTGCCGCATGGGTGATACCAATTGCCATTGTTGGGGTACTCGCCCGACGGATAGGCATATCAAAGCGCTATGCAGCCTATGTTATAGCAACCAACTGGGGTAGTGCTCTGCTATCCTGGCTTTTCGCGCCGATAACACTGCTACAACTGTTCTTTCCGGGCTATCTCGATGTTGCAACGCTTTTTGCCTTGGTCATGTTCGCGGTATCGATCATATTGAGCTATCGGCTCACATTCGTCGTACTGCAACGCCCACACGCTTATGTGGCACCGTTCTTTGCCTGCATGTTCTTCGGCTCACTGTTCATCACAGTGTTCCTGCAGCAGCTCTTCGGCATCGGGCTTAGTGCACAGGCTTATTAATCAGCAGTTGCACCAGATCGATCCAGTGCAGCTGTAATCTCATTTATGACTGCACGTATTGCTGGTGCGGATTTCATATCCGTATGCACAGCCATCCAGACTTCCCGCTTAAGCGGAGCGTGGTTCGGAGAAACCCATGTGGTGGCGTCATCTCCTTCCACCATAAAATCCGGCAACATAGCAATTCCACCACCCGCCATAACAAGCGCGCGCTGAATTTCCAGTATGTTGGTCCTCAACGCTATTGATCGCTTATCGGCTAAAGCGAGCAGGTATGCTTGCTGTGGTGCGGCTTCAAGGCTTTCGTCATAAGCGACAAATCTCCATTCTTCACGCGGTGTCGTCGCCAGATAGTTGCGGCTTGCATAGGGTCGAAAGGCCTCCTCTCGCAACTTGCGGATAGCCAGATTGCCAACAGATGGTCGCGTGAGACGAATAGCTATATCCGCTTCACGCCGCTCCAGCGAACTGTAATGCGTTTCACCAAGCAGACATATATTGAGGCCAGGATATTTAGAGCAGAGGGCCGCAATTGGCCCAGCAAGCCGCGCGGCAGCGAAAGCTGGCGGCGCGCTGATCGTTACGGTCGCATTCAAATCCGCATGGCTGGACGCGCTCAACCGCGAAATAGCATGCACCTGATCATTCATCTGACGTGCGATTGTAACCACCTGCTGGCCATCGGCAGTCAACAAGAAACGTCGTCCGCGACGATCTATGAGCTTTAATCCGACCTCAGCTTCCAGAGATTCAACACGTCTTGCTACGGTTGCGTGCTCGACTTGGAGTAGGCGAGCAGCGCCGGAGAGCGTGCCGACTTCCGCTAAAGCTAAAAAATAGCGCACATTCTCCCAGTTCAACATTGTTAAATTTTTCCCATCAATGCGAAACAATCGATAATTTTCTAACGAATATCCATGCTCTATTGTAAGTCGAAATTCAATGGAGACGCTAAAAATGGACTGCGAAATCCTACTCGACGCTATTGGTGGAGCAGAATTGCTCAGGAAAGCTCCACACACACCCAAACAACCTGGACCGGGTGAGGTAAGAATTCGCCACAAGGCGATTGGTGTGAATTTTGTCGATGTCTATCACAGAACAGGTCTATACCCCGTGCCTCATTTCCCGATCATTCTCGGTGTTGAAGGCGCTGGATTTATTGAAGCGGCAGGCCCCGGTGTATCTAATCTCAAACCGGGTGATCGGGTAGCATATGCCGGCCTTCCCATAGGAGCTTACGCTTCAACGCGACTACTCCCTGCAGATCGAGTCCTCAAATTACCCGAACATGTATCCTCTGATGAAGTAGCAGCGAACTTGTTACGCGGGATCACAGCACACATGCTTCTCACCCATTCGTTTTGCGTTGATAGCAACACCACAGTGCTGATTCATGCAGCAGCGGGCGGCTTGGGAACAATCCTGACGCGGTGGGCAAAACATCTTGGCGCTAAAGTGATAGGAACCGTTAGCACGGAACTCAAAGCTTCTATCGCTACAAAGAACGGAGCCGACCATGTCATCGTGGGACGAGACACTGATTTTATTGCAGCAGTTAAAAAACTGACAGACGGACAAGGCGTCAACGTGGCTTATGATGGAATTGGCGGCGAAACTCTTATGAAAACTGCAAAGTGCATTCAACCATCAGGGGCATTGGTCAGTATTGGGCAGGCAGGTGGACGCATTGCTCAAAGCACAGTCGACGAACTGACGAAGCAGGCCGCCTTCTCCTTCCTGCGACCAAGTGTGATCTCTTATGTCACCGACCTCAACAACTACCGAGCTTCCGCAACAGAGCTTTTCAAATTTATGGGCGAAGGAATAGTTGGAACAATCAGCGAAAAAATCCCGCTCGCTGAGGCTGTACGAGCTCATCGAATGCTCGAAAACGGCCAGTCTTCAGGAAGCTTGCTGTTAATCCCCTAACAGCTTTTACCCGATTGTATCTTCAAAACGGAAATGCGTAATCAACGCCAATCAAATAGAGGCCATAGGGCGGCGCGACCTGACCGCAAGCTTTGCGATCTCTGGCTTCCAAAGCAGCCTGTAAATCATCTGCCGTCCAGCGGCCAACGCCCACTTCCATCAGGCTTCCCGCAAAGGATCGCACCTGATTATGCAGGAAGGAACGCGCTGAAACGCGCAGTTCGACATAATCGCCATCGCGCGTAATATCGAGCCGGTCGAGCGTCTTGATCGGGCTTTTCGCCTGACATTGCGTTGCGCGGAAAGTTGTAAAGTCGTGCTCACCAAGTAACCGCTTTGCAGCTTCGTGCATCGCTTCGTGGTCAAGACGCTTCTGCACCCACCAAACACGCTGATAATCGATCGCCAGCGGCGCACGACGATTGTGAATGCGATAAAGATAATGCCGGGCACGCGCCGAAAACCGCGCGTCAAAAGCATCCGTCGTCTTCTCGACATTGAGAATGCTGATGCGTTCATCCGCCATCACCAGATGCGCATTGAGCGCATCGCGCACTTTCGCAGCACCCCAATCTTTTGTCAGATCGACGTGAATGACCTGCGCGCTCGCATGAACGCCTGCATCGGTGCGGCCTGCCGCACTCAATGTCAGATCCTCTCCGCAGAATTTCTTGAACGCCTGCTCAATCGCGTTCTGCACGGCATGACCGTTTTCCTGCCGCTGCCAGCCGACATAGGGCGTGCCGTCATATTCGACAGTAATCTTGTAACGAGGCACCGCTCAGAGAACCTTCGTGACTTGTGTACCACGCAGAAATTCCTGCGTAGACAAAGGCTTGCCGCCTGAACGTTGTAGGGTCACAAGCCGCACAGCACCATCGCCGCAAGCAATTGTCAGGCGATCATCAAGTATAGTTCCCGGCACAGTTCCCGGAGCGCCGCTTCCCTCGCCCAATGTGGAGCGCTGAAGTTTTACACGTTCAACCGCACCGTTGATTTCCATCTCGCACCAGGCGCCCGGAAATGGCGAGATGCCGCGGATCGTATTGTGAACGTCCTTCGCGGGCTTCGACCAGTCGATACGCGCTTCGGCCTTGTCGATCTTGGCAGCGTAAGTGACACCTTCTTCGTCCTGCGCCTGAAGTGTGAGACTTTCACGCTCAAGCGCACCGAGCGCACGCACCATCAGGTCAGCACCGATAAGGCTTAAACGATCATGCAGCTCGCCTGCTGTCATGTCCGGCGTAATCGCAACTTTTTCGGCCATGGCGACAGGACCCGTATCAAGCCCCGCATCCATCTTCATGATCATCATGCCGGTCTCGGTATCGCCCGACATGATCGCACGCTGAATAGGAGCCGCACCGCGCCAACGCGGCAGAAGCGAGGCATGGCCATTGTAACATCCAAGGCGCGGCGCATCGAGAATGGCCTGTGGCAGCAGCAGGCCATAGGCCACAACGATTGCGACATCCGCTTCAAGGCTTGCAAAAACGCCCTGCTCTTCCGTACCTTTGAGGCTCTTCGGCGTGAAAACCGGAATGCCGAATTCCTCGGCCTTTTCATGCACAGGCGACTTGGTCAGTTCCAGTCCGCGACGGCCAGCCGGACGCGGTGGCTGCGAATAAACCGCAACGACTTCATAACCCTGTCCGATGATGGCTGTGAGGATTGGCACGGAGAAATCCGGCGTCCCCATAAAGACGATCCGCATTACAAAGCCCTGTTTGACGCACGCTGACTGGCGAGCTTCTTGAACTTCTTGATGACCATATCGCGCTTGAGCTTGGAGATATGATCGATAAACAGCACACCATTGAGATGGTCGATTTCATGCTGCAGACAGGTCGCCATCAGCCCATCGGCTTCCATCGACTTTTCCTTGCCGTCCGCATCGAAATAATTGACCTTGATGGTCGCAGGCCGCTCGACCTCGGCATAATAATCCGGGATCGACAGACAGCCCTCTTCATAGACGCTGCGTTCGTCCGATGAGGCAACGATCTCCGGATTGATGAAGACATGTGGCGCCTTCGGCTCGTCTTCCTTGGCGAGATCAATCACCAGCATCCGCAGAGGTTCGCCCACCTGAATGGCGGCAAGGCCAATGCCCGGCGCGTCATACATGGTGTCGAACATGTCGCCGGCAAATTTGCGCAACTGATCGTCAAAGCGCTCGACAGGCTTGGAAAGCTGGCGCAGGACGGGATCGGGAAGGATGATGAGCGGTTTAATAGACATGCGCTTCACGTAATCGCTTGTGCGAGAATCGTCAATTGTAACTTGCAAAATGTTCTTGTTTTGATCTCATCAAGGCGACACGAATCAGTTAAGCTGGCGCAATGGAAAACCAGAATCTCTTGAACGAACCACTTCTGCAGCTTGGTGCAACCTCTTTCACGCTGGGAGATATCCTCCTTGCGGGCATTGTCGTGCTGGTCCTTTGCCTCGCCATTTTCCTCATTGCAGCAGCGCGTTCTGCACGTCTTCGCGCGGTTGCGGAAGCACAGGCTGAAGACCGTGCGCGCGATGCGGAATATCGCATGGCAGAGATTCTGAAAGCACAATCCGAAATGCAGGGCCGGATGCAAACCATGGCCGAAGTCTTCGGTTCACGGCAGGCAGAGCTCAACCAGTCGATCCGCGAACGGCTCGACGGCATGACGCATCGCATCGGTCAGACCATGACCGAGCAGACCCGTTCGACACATGAAAACCTCGCCAAACTGCAGGAGCGTCTTGCAGTCATCGACACGGCGCAGAACAATATCCAGTCGCTTGCCGGTCAGGTCGTGCAGTTGCAGGCGATCCTTGCCAACAAGCAGACGCGCGGTGCCTTTGGCCAGTCGCGCATGGAAGCAATCATTGCCGATGGTCTGCCGCAGGGCGCTTACGAGTTTCAAGCGACACTATCCAACGGCACGCGCCCCGATTGCCTTGTCAGGATGCCAAACAACGCGCCTTCACTGGTTATCGACGCAAAATTCCCACTTGAAGCATGGAACTCCATGCGCGAAACAGAACATCCGGAAGCGCGCAAGACAGCCGTTGCGCAGTTCCGCCGTGATATGGAAGTGCATATCAAAGATGTTTCCGACAAATATCTGATACCCAGTGAAACACAGGATACGGCTTTTCTATTCGTGCCGTCGGAATCCATTTTTGCTGATATTCATGAGCACTTTGAAGCGCTGATCCAGCGCGCGCACCGGGCGCGGATCGTCATTGTCTCGCCATCGCTCCTGATGCTGTCCATTCAGGTTATTCAGGCGATCCTGAAAGATGCCCGTATGCGCGAACAGGCGCATGTCATTCAGGGTGAAGTGATCCGTCTGATGGAAGATGTGGGCCGCCTTGATGAACGTGTGCGCAAGCTGCAAACCCATTTCGTGCAGGCCAACAAGGATATTGACGACATTCTGGTGTCTTCCAATAAGGTCACCAAGCGCGGTGCGAAGATCGAAGCACTGGAATTTGGCCCGGCACCCGCTGAAGAGCCCCAGCGCCCGACGCGACAGTCGGATAACGCACCCACCCAAATGCGCCTGCGCGTGGTGGATGAGGATTAAAACCTACCAAAACAAAATAAGCCCGCAAGTTGCGGGCTTTGTCTTATTCAGGTTTTGACGTCCTGTCAGAGTGACCAAGATCGCGATCAGGCCAGACCAGATCACGCACGCGTTGCTTCAATACCTTGGCTTCCGGAAAACCGCCGTCACGCTTGCGTTCCCAGATGAGTTCATCCTGACCGCTCGGCATAGACAGATGGATTTCAAACACGCCACCTGTACCGGGCCGCAGCGCCACTTCCGCCAAATCCTGCCCAAATGTCTGCAGCAACTCTTGCGCCAGCCATGCCGCCCGCAGCATCCAATTACATTGCGTGCAATAGGTGATGGAGATGCGGGGTTGGTGAGGCAAAGTTAAATGTCCATCACTATTTGCCCGTCATCAAAATCGCCACGCTTCTGTTCGCGCTTTTTCAACTCGCCGGCAAGTCGGTTTTCATCGACCTTTCTGAACGCTCTTGCAAATCTATCAAGAATAACAATTGGCTCTTCTTTAAGATAAGGTCGTAAAGATTCCAGATTATACAAAGTATCGCTCCGGCGAGAACCAATCTTATCTACATAATGAATTTCAACGTCGGCCCGTTGCCCAAAAAAATCTGTCTTTAATATTTCTTCATCAATAGCCCAAGCCAAACCAGCTAAATCAGAGATTGATGCTCTATTATCATTCCTAGAATGAAAATAAACCATCTTGATAGTATCATTTTCAACGATAAAAAAACTTGGTCCAATTGTACTAAAAAGATCTGGAGAGATCTGGTATTGTCTTTTGCCGAAATCGAATGCCTGTATCTTACGCCCAATAATCTTAGGTAATACAGATTCAACTATTTTGGCGTTATCATTTGCACCAACGATAGTACCGTTTCCGCGACAATCCGCAATTAGTTTTTGTGTCCTTAAATGCGCATTACTATACGCAGCTTTCAAAAAAGTCACACTACGCTGATGACTATGACCACCTGGCTTCTTTGCCAAATGCCGAGTTACATTTGACTCAGTTTCTGCGTCAGTCTCACCTGTTAATCGAAAAACATCTATAAGCATTGGCACACGATAGTATGGCATTCCATCTCCGCTTGCTGTTTAATGCATGTCTAATAATCAAGAACTCCGAAATATATCCGATTCGTTGAGTGTAAGGAAATATTCGCGTATAAATTTATTGGGGATGCGCATTCCAATCGCACTTCGACCTGATCCAGCTTCCCACACCTTGTGCCAAGGGGAGTTAACCTCGTGCGTCATTTCAGATAATTCATAGGGATGGAATTGAGAGTAGGCACGCAACATAAACTTTATGAAGCTGCGATCGGCATCAGTTAAATGCGCCTCAGGAGCTATATACTGTTTAGTCACAGCATCGAAGATTTCGAATCTACGCTCAATTTTACGACCAGACATACCTTTCAATTGATCATAAATAACTCTTATAACCGGACCGTGCTTCCAAGCTTCAAAAGGTTGACCAATTAATGGAGTATTGAATCGAGCAAGATACCATCCATGCGCAAAGTACAAAATTTTGAGCATGGATGTAGAATAGAGATCGATATTAAACTGGTAAGCATCCTGTAAAATGCTATTCGCTAAAGCTCGCGCATCATAAGGCGGAGCGTTCAGCGGAATACCAGATTGCACGGCGCTCAATCATCACCCATCTTGAGTGCCTGAATGAAGGCCTCTTGCGGGATTTCCACCTTGCCGAACTGGCGCATGCGCTTCTTGCCTTCCTTCTGCTTGTCCAGAAGTTTGCGCTTACGCGAAATATCGCCGCCGTAGCACTTGGCTGTCACGTCTTTGCGCAATGCCGAAATGGTTTCGCGCGCCACGATACGGCCGCCAATGGCTGCCTGGATTGGGATCTTGAACATATGCTGCGGGATCAGCTCTTTAAGCTTTTCACACAACGCACGGCCACGCTTTTCAGCAGCCGAGCGGTGAACCAGCATCGAAAGCGCATCGACTGGCTCTTCGTTGACGAGGATCGACATCTTAACCAGATCACCTTCGCGGTAATCCGAGAGATTATAGTCGAACGAAGCATAACCCTTCGAGATCGACTTCAGACGATCGTAGAAATCGAACACGACTTCGTTGAGCGGCAGATCATAGGTGATCATCGCACGCGGGCCAACATAGGTCAGATCGATCTGGAGGCCGCGACGCTCCTGACAGAGCTTCATGATCGCGCCGAGATAATCATCGGGCGTCATGATGGTGGCGCGAATCCAAGGCTCTTCGATCGCTTCGATCTTCACAACATCCGGCATATCAGCCGGATTGTGCAGCTCTTTCTGCGAGCCGTCCTGCATGTTCAGGCGATAGACAACCGAAGGCGCCGTTGTGATGAGGTCGAGATCGAACTCGCGCTCAAGACGTTCCTGAATGATTTCAAGATGCAGAAGCCCCAGGAACCCGCAGCGGAAACCGAAACCGAGCGCCGCAGAAGTTTCCATTTCAAACGAGAACGACGCATCGTTAAGACGCAGCTTGCCCATGGCTGCGCGCAAGTCTTCAAAGTCTGCCGCATCAACCGGGAAAAGTCCGCAGAACACAACCGGCTGCGCCGGCTTAAAGCCCGTCAGGGGCTTTTCCGTCGGGCGGCGGTCTTCGGTGATGGTATCACCGACGCGGGTATCAGCCACTTCCTTGATGGAAGCGGTGATGAAGCCCAGTTCACCCGGTCCGAGTTCATCCATCTGAACCATTTTCGGCGTAAATACGCCCGTCCGTTCAACCGGATATTTCGCGCCCGTACCCATCATGCGGATGGTCTGGCCCTTTTTCAGCACACCGTCGATAACACGGACCAGAACAATAACGCCGAGATAGCTGTCATACCAGCTGTCGACCAGCATCGCCTTCAATGGCGCATTGCGGTCGCCTTCTTTTGGCGCAGGCAACTGGGTGACGATGGCTTCCAGCACATCTTCGATGCCGATGCCAGTCTTGGCGGAAATGTGCACCGCCTGCGCGGCATCGATGCCTATCACTTCCTCAATCTGGTTTTTAACGCGCTCAGGCTCGGCGGCAGGAAGGTCAATCTTGTTCAGCACCACCACGATCTCGTGGTTGTTGTCGATGGCCTGATAGACATTGGCCAGCGTCTGCGCTTCCACGCCTTGGCTGGCATCCACTACCAGAAGCGAACCTTCGCACGCAGCCAGCGAACGTGAGACTTCATAGGCGAAGTCGACATGTCCAGGGGTGTCGATGAGGTTCAGCACATAGTCCTCGCCGTTCTTCGCCTTATAGGTAAGACGAACAGTCTGGGCTTTGATGGTAATGCCGCGCTCGCGCTCGATATCCATCGAGTCGAGGACCTGGTCCTTCATCTCACGCGTGTCCAGCCCGCCCGTCAATTGAATGAGGCGGTCGGCCAGCGTCGATTTGCCGTGGTCGATATGGGCGACGATCGAAAAATTGCGAATATGGTCAAGTGGTGTGCTCATGCGCGCGATTTACCAGTAAGCCGCGAAATCTCAAAGCGGTATTGCATGTTTAATACGGGAAAAGCGGTCAGTTTCGACATCGTGACAACAAGTCCCCTTTGCGTTGTTGCCAAAAGGCGATAAATCACCGCCAGAAAACATGCCGCAATGATCAACTCGGGCATCATATCCGGCGTTATAATCAGGCTTTCATGCAGGAGTTCAGGATGAAGACCGAACCGAACGAAGTCCACAACAGGCCAAAACTGGTCACCGTTTTCGGCGGCTCTGGCTTTGTCGGGCGCGCGGTTGTAGCAAGCCTCACCAAGCGCGGCTATCGTGTGCGCGTTGCCGTGCGCAAGCCAGAGGTTGCTTATTACATGGCACCGCTTGGCAATGTTGGCCAGATCCAGATGGTTCAGGCCAATGTCCGCCATCGCTGGTCCGTTGAACGCGCCATCATGGGCGCTGATCATGTCATCAATCTCGTCGGTATCCTTTCGGAAAGCGGCAAGCAGCGTTTCAACAGCGTTCAGGTGCTGGGTGCAAAGAACATTGCTGAGGCCGCAAAAGCGGCTGGCGTCCCGATGACGCATCTCTCCTCGCTTGCAGCCGATGCAAAATCTCCGTCGGATTATGCACGCACCAAGGCAGAAGGTGAAAACGCCGTTCTCTCGGTTCTGCCGGATACGATTATCCTGCGTCCGTCAATCATTTTCGGCCATGAAGATCGCTTCTTCAACCGCTTTGCCAATCTGGCGCGCTTCTCGCCATTCCTGCCGGTTATCGGCGGCGGTGAAACCAGGCTGCAGCCGGTTTATGTCGGCGATGTCGCAGAAGCTGTTGCCCGCGCAGTCGATGGCAAGCTTGAAGCCGGTAGCGTTTATGAACTGGGTGGTCCGGACGTACAGCCTTTCAAGCATTGGATGAAAGATATGCTCGACGTCATCGCCCGTAAACGCATTATCATTTCCATACCATGGTGGGTTGCACGTATTCAGGCCTCGGTTCTCGGCCTTTTGCCAAACCCACTGCTCACCAACGATCAGGTGACATTGCTCAAATATGATAATGTCGTCTCGGAACAGGCTGCCAAAGAAGGCCGCACACTTCAGGGCATGGGCATCACGCCTGAAGCCGTGGATGCAATAATTCCCGCCTATCTCTGGCGTTACCGGATTGCTGGCCAATACACCAAAACCGGACTTGCCTGAGTATAGTGTGAGACCAAAAAAATAGGGGGCCGTAAGGCCCCTTTTTTATTGCGCGGAACGCTCCAGCCCTCCGCTATGGCTTAGAGCGCCGTGCGTCCCTATGGACGCACAAAGGACGCTCTATTTATTGAATCTACGCATCGTGCCTTCCAAAAATAACTTCTGATTTTTGGGCCGATGCTGTAGCGCGTTCGTCGCTCAAAAAGCCAAATCGTTGGCTTTTTGTCCGCTACGCGGAACGCTTCTCACCCCCAAATCAGCAGAGCAGCCATTCCGAGCGAGCCGACGATCAGGCGCCACCAGCCGAACAACTTGAAACCATGGCGGGAAACATAGTCGAGCAGATGACGCACGACGAATACGCCTGAAATAAACGCCATCACGAAGCCGACAACGATCAAAGCACCATCGTTGAACGACAACATGCTGTGGCTCTTATAAAGGTCGTAGGCAAACGCACCGGCCATTGTTGGCATGGCGAGAAAGAAGGAGAATTCAGCGGCCGAACGCTTGTCTGCGCCGAGCAAAAGTGCGCCAACAATGGTGGAGCCGGAGCGCGACACGCCAGGGATCATGGCAAGACACTGGACAAAGCCAATGGCCAGACAGATCGGCAACGGATAATCCATCACATCACGATAACGCGGCTTCAGCTCCAGCTGATCGACCCACAGAAGAATAAAACCACCAATGATCAGCATGGCGCAAACCAGCATCGGCGTTTCAAAAAGCACGCTCTTGATGAAGCCGTGTGCCATTGCACCGATGACGGCTGCAGGCAGAAATGCAATCAGAATCCCCAGCACGAAACGACGAGTCCGAGCATCACGCGGAAAGTCAGTCAGAATTTTGATGAGCTTTGCCGAATAGACCGTCAGGATCGCAAGGATTGCGCCCAGCTGAATGAGCACTTCAAAGGTCTTGCCCGTCGATTCAAAGCCCAGAAAATGACCGACCAGCAATAAATGGCCTGTGGAGGAAACGGGGATGAATTCCGTCAAACCTTCGATGAGACCAAGAAAAGCGGCTTCCAGAAGATTATAAATTTCCATGAAGTCAGTACCTTAGGGAGGTGAGCGGGATGAAAATGGCGTGTCTTGACGAGCTGTTAAGCATGAAAATGCAATAATAGGCGCTTAAGCGATTGCTTGTCTCCCGCAGGCATAGCCCTTATAGACTAAACATTCCGTTGAGGTGGCTCGAATCGCCTGACAGCAGAAATAACCTGCTGTCTGCGCAAATGCCAGCCACAGGGCCTCATCGGGTATCAATTAGAGCGCCACGCGTCCAAATGGGACGCGTAAAGGACGCTCTAAAACTACTAAATCGAAGCATCGTGCTTTCCAAAAATCGTTGTCGATTTTTGGGCCGATGCTGTAAAGCTTGTCAGTCGAGAGTACCGCGTCGATTATGCTTACGCTTTTTCATCATCCCATGTCTTCAGGCTCGCGCTATGTGCGGCTTATCCTCGGCGAATATGATGTGGAAGCCGAGCTGATCGAGGAACGACCATGGTCGCGGCGTAAAGAATTTCTGGCGCTGAACCCTGCTGCAACACTTCCTGTATTGTTGGCTGAACGCGATCTGCCGGTTGTTGGCGCAACCGTCATTGCGGAATATCTCGATGAGACACGTGGCGCATTGAAGCGTAGTCGTCGCCTGCTACCGGAAAGCCCGATGGAGCGCGCAGAAGTGCGCCGCCTTGTCGACTGGTTCTTGCTCAAATTCGAGAACGAGGTTACGCGGCACATAGCGCGCGAGCGCGTGTTCAAGCTTCAAATGGCTGACGAAATGGGGGGCAGCGCGCCCGATTCGACAGCTATTCGCGCAGCCCGCACCAATATTCGCCAGCATATGAAATATATCGACTGGCTTGCGGCAACTCGGGACTGGCTTGCAGGTGGTCATCCGAGCTATGCTGATATGGCAGCAGCTGCATCAATTTCCGTGCTCGACTATCTCGGTGAAATCGAGTGGAGCGAAACCAAGGCCGCCCGCGACTGGTATGCACGTATGAAGTCGCGCCCAGCCTTCCGCCCCCTGCTCTCCGATCGTGTGCGCGGACTAGCACCAGTGGCCCATTATGGCGACCTCGACTTCTGAGACAAAGCAAGTTTCTGGACAGGTTTCGGAAAGGGATCTCAAGCTCAAGCGCTTTCTCATTGAGGAAGCGAAAGCTGTAGGTTTCGACGCGGTCGCTTTCACAACGCCTGATACTATCCCACAAGCACCGCAGCGACTTCGGCAATATATTGCCGACGGCCATCACGCCGACATGCTCTGGATGGAGGAAACGGAAGACCGCCGTGCCAATCCAAGTGTGCTGTGGCCCGAAGTCCGTTCGATCATGATTCTCGCCATGAATTATGGTCCGGACAGCAATCCGCTCGGCATTCTTGAACACAAGAACCGGGCGGCAATTTCGGTCTATGCGCAGAACCGCGATTACCACGACATCATCAAAGGTAAGCTCAAACATGTGGCGAGCCGCTTTGCGGCCCGCGCTGGTCAGGATGTCAAAGTCTTCGTGGACACGGCTCCCGTTATGGAAAAGCCATTAGCGGAAGCTGCCGGTGTTGGCTGGCAGGGCAAACACACCAATCTGGTCAGCCGCGAGCTTGGCTCATGGCTTTTTCTCGGCTCGATTTTCACCACGGCTGAAATTCCGCCTGATGAACCGGATCGCGATCATTGCGGCTCCTGCCGCGTCTGTCTCGATGCCTGTCCGACGAAAGCTTTCCCCTCGCCTTACCGGATCGATGCGCGACGCTGCATTTCCTATCTAACGATAGAAAACAAAGGCCCGATCCCGCATGAATTCCGCAAAGCGATGGGCAATCGCATCTATGGTTGCGACGATTGCCTGTCGGTCTGCCCATGGAATAAATTTGCACAAGCGACCAGCGAGATGAAGCTGAAAGCGCGCGACGATCTTAAAGCACCTCGGCTTGCCGATTTTCTGGTTCTTGACGATCCGGCTTTTCGCACACTGTTTTCCGGCTCGCCCGTCAAACGGATCGGACGTGATCGTTTCTTACGAAATGTGCTGATCGCAGCGGGCAATTCGCAAGATCCGTCTTTGCTGCCTCAGATCGAAAATCTGCTTGAAGACCCTGCCCCCGTTGTGCGCGGTGCAGCGGTCTGGGCATTCAAGCAGCTCGCCACCATGGAACGTTTCAAAATTTCAAAGAAACGTCTGGCCTCGAGCGAAGAGGATGATACGGTGCGCGCAGAATGGATATTGGAGGACGTCTGACATGCGCATTTTTCTGTTTGGAGCCGGTTATTCTGCGAGAGCCTTTTCCCGCCTGATGACCGGAGAGGCAGAACGCATCGATGGCACCACCCGCAACGAGCAAAACTTCCCGACACTGGAAAAAGCGGGCATCGCACCAATCATTTTCGATGGTGAAACCGCTTCACCAGAACTCATCGCCCGGCTTGCGAAATCAACCCATGTCGTTATCTCGATCTCGCCTCGCGAAAACGGCGATCCTTCTGTGGCAATCGTCGAAGAGGCGCTTCGTCGACCCGACAACACGATCCGCTGGATCGGCTATCTTTCCACCGTCGGTGTTTATGGCAATCACGATGGCAACTGGATCGATGAAACCGCCCCATGTGAACCTACCTCACGCCGGTCGCTTGAGCGCGTTGAAGCAGAAAATGCATGGAATGCTTTAAGCGAACGGCACGGTACGCCGGTCGCACTTTTGCGCCTGTCCGGCATTTACGGTCCGGGCCGCAATGCCTTCATTAATCTGGAACGTGGCACGGCACGGCGCATCATCAAGAAAGGTCAGGTTTTCAACCGCATTCATGTCGACGATATTGCCGGAACTCTGCGTTTTCTGGCAGGCACCAATACGGGCGGCGCTTTCAACATCACCGATAATGAGCCTGCGCCGCCGCAGGATGTCGTGGCCTATGCGGCCGAGTTGATGGGTGTTGCACCACCGTCAGAGGTTCCGTTTGAAGAAGCGGAGATGACGCCGATGGCGCGCTCTTTCTATGGTGAAAACAAGCGCGTCTCCAACCAGCGCATCAAAGATCTCGGCTACGATTTCATCCATCCCGACTACAAAGCTGCTTTTTCCGCCATGTGGCGAGACCATAATTGGCGATGATTGCCGTTTAGACGAACGCGAAGCATAATCCGGCCTATCAGCTCGAATGATTCGAGAAAATTTTTTATGGGAAATTGCCCATGGCAAAGAGATCCAGCTCGAAATTCTGGCCACGTCTTGTTCTGGCAACCTGTCTTGCGGCAATGATCGCTCCGGATTTTGTAACACAGGCCTTAGCTCAGGATGCCCCTGCCAAGCAGGCATTTGGCAGCAAACAGCTGCCGGTTCTGGCGCGATCACCGCAATCCATCGGCTTTTATGCCAAGGGCTGTCTTTCCGGTGGCGTTGCCCTCCCTATCGATGGCCCCAACTGGCAGGTCATGCGGCTTTCTCGCAATCGCAACTGGGGGCACCCGCGCACCATTGGCCTTCTGGAGAAACTATCCCGCGACGCCGCAAAAGACGGCTGGCCAGGCCTTCTGGTTGGCGACATTTCGCAGCCTCGCGGCGGCCCTATGCTCACTGGTCACGCCTCGCACCAAGTTGGGCTGGACGCGGATATATGGCTTACACCAATGCCAAAGAAGCGCTTCACAGATGCCGAGCGCGAAAGCGTATCTGCTGTGTCGATGCTGAAAAAGGATTCGCTGTACGTCGATCCGCAGAAATGGACCCCTGCCCGCACGGCACTCATCAAACATGCCGCCAGCTACCCGGAAGTCGAGCGCATCTTCGTTCACCCGGGCATCAAAAAGCAACTTTGCGATACGGTGACAGGCGACCGCAGCTGGCTTGGCAAAGTGCGTCCCTATTGGGGGCATTTCTATCATTTCCATGTGAGACTGCATTGTCAGCCCGGATCGCCGGACTGCAAGCCACAGCCAAAGGTGGCGGCAGGTGACGGTTGCGACAAGTCGCTGGCATGGTGGTTTACCGACGAGCCATGGAAGCCTGCAAAGCCATCCAAGGAGCCGCCTAAAAAACCAAGGCCGGTCATGGTGTCGGATTTGCCAAAAGCCTGTGCCGCGGTGCTGAATGGCCCATCGCCGGATTCGATCGCAGATGTTATTTATGGTGCCAATTAAGCGTGTAATAGAAAACATGCTTTTCACTTAACCACGGCTTCGCTATAGGGTTTAAACGATTTAAACTTCAAATGACAAGGTTATCAATCTCATGACAGAACGTCTGCGCATTGCTTTGA
Source organism: Brucella grignonensis (assembly GCF_002252505.1). Classification (GTDB taxonomy): domain Bacteria; phylum Pseudomonadota; class Alphaproteobacteria; order Rhizobiales; family Rhizobiaceae; genus Brucella; species Brucella grignonensis. The sequence goes on from NZ_NNRL01000157.1 coordinate 488,784, forward strand.
TCGCTCATGACCTGAAGAAAGACGAGATGGTCGCCTTTGCGCGTGCGCATGAGAAAGCCTTGTCGCATTACGATATCGTTGCGACCGGGACGACAGGAGGCCTCATCCAGGAGGCTTGCCCTTCGCTCAACATTCATCGTGTCAAAAGCGGACCGCTTGGCGGCGATCAGCAGATTGGCGCAATGATTGCCGAAGGAACGGTGCAGGCTTTGATCTTCTTCATCGATCCGCTATCGCCACTTCCACATGATGTCGACGTGAAAGCGCTGACCCGCCTCGGCAGCGTCTACGACATCCCAATGGCGCTTAATCCGGCAACGGCTGAAAAGCTGGTAAAAGTTCTGGATTAAACCAGACATTCTTTTTTGTATTAGGCAGCCCGCAAATAATAAGAACAGACGAAGCAGCAAGGCAGACCATGATTAACGCTGACCAGAGTTTCAAGTTTCCCGTCCTCGTCGGCGATATCGGTGGAACCAATGCGCGCTTTGCGCTTCTTGTTGATGCCCACGCGGAACCGAAAGAGTTTCCCGTGGTGCAAACGGCTGATTATGCAACGATTGATGATGCAATCGAGCAGACCGTCCTCAATCATACCTCCATACGCCCCCGCTCAACCATTCTGGCTGTTGCAGGCCCGGTCGATGGTGATGAAATCGATCTGACCAATTGTGACTGGGTGGTTCGCCCCAAGCAATTGATCGCAAATCTCGGCTTCGAGGATGTGACTGTTCTCAATGACTTTGAAGCTCAGGCGCTTGCAGTGGTTTCGATCGGCAAAGAATATCTGCATCAGATCGGCGGACACGACGAAGAGCTTGTCGCTACACGCGTGGTGCTTGGCCCAGGCACCGGCCTTGGCGTTGCCGGCCTTGTGCGCACTAGCAAAGCCTGGGTTCCAGTTCCCGGCGAAGGAGGACATATTGATATCGGTCCGCGCAGCGAACGCGATTATCAGGTCTTCCCACATATTGAACCAATTGAAGGTCGCGTCGCGGCCGAGCAGATTCTTTGCGGGCGCGGCCTTCGCAATCTCTATCTCGCAATCTGTGCCGCAGATAAGGTAACGCCCGTTCTCGACACGCCACCGGATATCACGGCCGCAGGGCTTGATGGTAGCAATGCGCAGGCTGTTGAAACACTCGACCTGTTCGTCACCTATCTCGGCAGACTGGCAGGCGACCTTGCGCTTATCTACAAAGCCCATGGCGGGGTTTATCTCTCGGGTGGCATTCCGCAGCGTATTCTGCCTGCCTTGCAAGCCGGATCGTTCAGGGCAGCCTTTGAGGACAAGGCTCCTCATACACATTTTATGCGGGATATTCCGGTCCGCGTCGTCATTCATCCGCTGGCAGCACTCAGCGGGTTGTCCGCATTTGCTCGCATACCAACGCGGTTTGAAGTTTCAACCGATGGCCGCCGCTGGCGTGTTAGCTGATCGGGTTTGCTTTCTCAGGCATGGTCAAGCGGCAAAGATAACGCTATAGAAACGCTGCAATGAAACACTTAGAGCATTTGAGCCAAAAGTGCGAAGCGGTTTTGCGTTGGATAATGCGCAAAAACGAAGAACTAGAGCGGTTCTATCGATTTTGTCTCAACTGGACCCGTTCTATTGCAGCCTTTTGTCGTTTCCAGTCCAAAAGGACGCGCGAAAATGCATGATCAACGACAGCCAGCGGCTGCTAGATAAAAAAGCACTTTGCCTGTGAGCCTATTCAAAAAGAAAAAGAAGAAGATTGATCCGAGCGAAGCTACGCGTGTCATTCGCCGCATGCTGTCGGAGAATGCGCATCAATATAAAGCAAGCTATGCTATCGCCATTGCCGCCTCTCTTCTCGTCGGCGTATCAAATGGTGCGCTCGCCTATCTGATGAAGCCGATGATCGACAAGATCTTCTACGAGCAGAAAATTGGTCTTATCTGGGTAATCTGCGGCGCGATCCTCGGCATTTTCGTTCTGCGTGGTCTTTCAAGTTATATTCAGGCGGTCGAGCTGGCGAAGATCGGCAACAATCTGGTAGCGCGCTATCAGAAGCGCATCTTCGACCATCTGCTGAAGCTTGGCCTCGATTTTTATAACGATACGCGATCCGGCCATCTGGCAGCGCAAATCAATCAGAATGTGAATGGCATACGCGATTTGCTGAACATGACAATCACATCGATTGCCCGTGATTTCGTGGCGCTTATCGGTCTGATCGGCATGATGTTTTATACCGATCCGTTCATGTCGACGGTGGTCTTTCTGGTCGGTCCGCCGCTCGTTCTGGCGGTTTCATATATTTCTCGCCGCATCAGGTCTGTCACACGCGATCTGGTTCACTTGAACTCCCATCTTCTGGGAGCCATGCAGGAAACCGTGCAGGGCATTTCCATCGTGAAGGCCTTCACCATGGAAGACCAGCTTCGCGGCAAAATCAGCACGCTGATCGATCAGGCAGAAAACAGAAGCAACAAAATCGCACGCGTCTCCGAACGTACCACGCCAATTGCAGAAATTCTGGCAGGTTTCGCCATTGCGGGCGTGTTGGCCTATAGCGGCTATAATGCGATCCTCAACCAGCAGCCGCCTGGCGCAATGTTCGCCTTCATCACCGCGCTGCTTCTGGCTTACGATCCTGCGCGCCGTCTTGCGCGTTTGCAGGTCGGACTGGAACGTGCACTTGTGAATGCACGCATGATCTACGAAGTGCTGGATATCGAACCCAATCAGGGCGATGCGCCTGATGCTGTTCCGCTTAAAGCTGGTCCCGGTGAAATTGACTTCCAGAACGTGCACTTCGCTTATAGCGATATCGCGCAGGTCCTGCATGGCGTGAACTTCACAGCCAAGGCCGGTGAAACCACCGCTATCGTTGGTGCGTCTGGCGCGGGCAAATCGACCCTCATCAGCCTTGTGCAGCGCTTTTACGACGTCACCGACGGAGAAATCCTGTTCGACGGACAGGACATCTCAAAAGTCACGAAAGAGTCGCTGCGTCATTGCGTGGCTTATGTTTCACAGCAGCCTTATCTTTTTGAAGGCACCATTGCCGATAATATCCGCTATGGACGCCCCAACGCGACGCTGGATGAAATCATCGAGGCTGCAAAACTTGCCAATGCGCATGAATTCATTCTTCAACAACCGCAGAGCTATGACACGCCCGTTGGCGAAAATGGCGTAACGCTTTCCGGCGGTCAGCGCCAGCGCATATCGATTGCACGCGCAATCGTGCGTAACGCTCCTGTCCTTCTGCTGGATGAAGCCACCTCCGCACTTGATAATGAGTCGGAGAAGCGTGTGCAGCAGGCGCTTGATCACATCATGCAGGATCGCACGACCATCGTCATCGCTCATCGTCTTTCCACCGTCGTCAATGCCGACCGCATTGTCGTGATGGAAGCCGGATATGTTGTCGAAGAAGGCCGTCACAGCGACCTGATCAAGATACCAAATGGCGTCTATGCCCGCTTCTATCAACTTCAGAGCGGCAAGGATGACATGCTCATCGGAAATACAGGCTCGGAGGAAACGTCAAATGGCTGAAAACGCTGAAATGGGCCTCGTGGTTGTTGGGGCGAGCGGTCGGATGGGGCAGACTCTCATTCGCACGATCCGTGCAATTCATGGCGCACGACTGATCGGGGCTATTGAACGTGAGGGATCACCTTTTCTCGGTAGAGATGCCGGTGAGCTTGCAGGTGTCGGTCATCTGGGCGTCGAGATCACCCACGACCCTCTTCTAGTCTTTGCAAAAGCCCAGGGCGTTATCGACTTCACCAGTCCCTCTGCTACGGTGAATTATGCAGGGCTCGCAGCGCAGGCCCGCATCGTCCATATCATTGGCACCACAGGCATTTCCACTGACGAAGAAGAAAAGATCCGTGCCGCCGCTCGCCATGCAACAATCGTCAAATCCGGCAATATGAGCTTGGGCGTCAATCTTCTGTCTGGTCTTATCAAGAAGGCAGCGCAAGCGCTCGGGCCCGAAGATTTCGATATAGAAATTCTCGAAATGCATCACAAGCACAAGGTCGACGCACCATCAGGTACGGCCCTTCTGCTGGGGGAAGCAGCTGCCCAAGGGCGAGCGATCAATCTTGCTGAAAAAAGCGTGCGTGTGCGCGATGGTCATACTGGACCACGCGAGGAAGGCACGATTGGTTTTGCGACTTTACGCGGCGGCTCTGTCATCGGAGACCACGAAGTAATTCTGGCTGGCGAAGGAGAGCGTATCACCCTCTCCCACCATGCTCAGGACCGCACAATCTTTGCTCGCGGTGCTGTGAAAGCAGCACTTTGGGCTCATGGCAAGAAACCCGGCCTTTATTCCATGCTCGATGTTCTCGGGCTTAACGACTGATCTGTTTTTTCATCCCAACGGAGTGCTGCGATGTCTCGTACCCTCGTCCTGGTCCGCCACGGCCAAAGCGAATGGAACCTGAAGAACCTTTTTACTGGCTGGCGTGATCCAGGCTTGACCGAACAGGGCCATGCGGAAGCCAAGGCCGCCGGTCAGCGCCTGAAGGCCGCAGGCCTCAAATTCGACCTCGCATACACATCGGCCCTGTCGCGCGCTCAGGTTACCTGCCAGCACATTCTCGATGAACTCGGCCAGTCCGATCTCGAAACGATCCGCGATCAGGCCCTCAACGAACGCGACTATGGCGACCTCTCGGGGCTCAACAAAGACGACGCACGCGCAAAATGGGGCGAAGAGCAGGTCCATATCTGGCGCCGCTCCTATGACGTTCCTCCTCCGGGCGGCGAAAGCCTGAAGGATACCGGCGCGCGCGTGTGGCCTTATTATCTGCACACCATCCAGCCCCATGTTCTGCGCGGCGAGACCATTCTGGTTGCAGCACACGGAAATTCGCTGCGGGCGCTCATCATGGCGCTTGATGGCCTGACACCTGAAGAGATCCTCAAGCAGGAACTCAACACAGGCGTCCCAATCATCTACAAGCTCAACGCCGATTCGACCGTCGCTTCCAAGGAAGTGCTTTCTGCATAATGATTTTTCGGGCGCAGACGCATTTATGCACTGCGCCCTAATTGCGTTTTCCAGGCTTTTGCAGCATTCAAAACACCAATGTGAAAAAAAGCTGATTGATTATCGAAAACGCGATTGACAGAGAGAGGCCGACCCCTTAGATGGGTCCTCGTCGCCCAGATGGCGGAATTGGTAGACGCACCAGCTTCAGGTGCTGGCGCTCGCAAGGGCGTGGAGGTTCGAGTCCTCTTCTGGGCACCATTTCCAAGTCTTCAGACCACTACCAAGGTCCAGAAGCACCCCAAAAAAGCCCGCGCAAGCGGGCTTTTTTGTTGCCTAATCTTCTACTGTCCGTCTCCGTTCACCACGGCCATGGCAGCTTTCTCATAGGGTACAACATGCCCAGAGAGGTCGCTTTTTTGAATGAGAATGAAACCGAAAATCGGGCGTTCAAAACGATATCGGAACTGGACCCGAAAAGGAAAAAGGCCGGCTAATTGCCCGGCCTTTTGCGCTATCGTCAGTGCTGGTACATCCGCAGTCACGACAACAGCTCTGACCCTATAGTGAGCACGATTGGTTAATAAATGGTTAACCGACTATCGCTTCTTTGCCCCACAATGCTTTGGGCCTTGCCACATACGAGAACTCCGCGCATCCTTGGTTTACGCAATGCGATTTGAGGGACAGATCAGATGGATCAACCTGCTTATGATATTGAGTTTGGTGAGATAATCCGCTGGCTGAGGCAACATGGTCTCATTCTGCAATCGGATCTTGAAGGTAATACTGAACTCTCAACACGTGCGGAAAGGATCGGTCGTAAGCGCCGTCGCGAGGCTGAACAGACGAACGAATAAAGCATTCGAGCCAAGAGTGCGTAGCGGTTTTGGGTGAAACGCGGCTCCAACGGAATCAGACAGGCTCAAGAACCATAACAATATCAGCATGAGGGGGAGGAAAATGCGTCGTAAAGGCTTGCTCGATTTCGGAAGGAACGGCCTGTTCTACCGGCTGTTTCTGGTAAGCGCCATCTGCGCCGTGTTAAGCAGCGTGTTGAGCCAGAATGGAGAAATACCCTTCTGGCGCTGGCTACATTACCTGACCAAGCCCACCGCAACATTGCTTCTGCTCGGCGCGATCTTATGTGCGCCGCGTCTCATCTCGAAAGGCTACGGATTTGCAATCGCTCTGGGCTTGGCCTTTGCCGCGGCTGGCGATTTATTCCTTATGCTTCCGGGCGATTATTTTCTGGCAGGACTGGTCTGCTTTCTCATAACCCACTGCATTTATATTTATGCATTGTGTCGCAAGACGCGCTTTGCTGAAAGCAAACTCGTGTTCCTGATCTTCGCATTCCTCGCAATTGCGATCATTGCGGGCCTGTGGACGTCCGTTCCATCCGCAATGAAAATTCCTGTTGTCATTTATGCAACCGCAATCAGCGTCATGGCCGCGCAGGCCGTCAGTCGTGCGCGTTCCGACAAACTCGAACCCACCTTGCGCTATAGCGCGACGCTGGCGGCGGCTGGTGGTCTGTTCTTTATGGTAAGCGATACACTGCTCGCCTTTAACCGCTTTCATACGTCAATTCCCCTTGCCGGGCTTTTGGTGCTTAGCACCTATTATGCAGCGCAATTCCTCTTTGCGCGCTCAACGGAGAACTTTGCCTATGAGCGCTGATCAAGCCATTTCATCACAGCAAACATTGCAAACAACTTTCCAATGCCTTCGGCGAAGCTGGATCGATCATCGCCCTTCCTATGAACAGCGCATCGATGACCTGCGCCGCCTGCGTAAGCTGCTTCATGAACGCCTTGACGATATGGCAAAAGCCATCAATGCGGATTTTGGAAACCGTTCTGTCCATGAAACGCTGTTGGGAGAAGCAAGCGTCGTGTTCGCCGAGATTGACCACACGATTCATCACCTCAAGCGATGGATGAAGCCACAGCGCCGCAAGGCAGGTTGGAAACTCTGGCCAGCAAAGGCAGAGCTGCGCTTTGTGCCTTTGGGTGTAGTTGGCATCATTTCGCCGTGGAACTATCCGGTCAATCTTGCACTTGCGCCGCTTGTGGCAGCCATTGCCGCCGGAAATCATGTGTTCCTGAAACCTTCAGAGCACACGCCACATACGTCCGAGTTTCTGCGCAAACTGATTGCCGATGTTTTTCCGGATGACCGGGCAGCGGTCATTCTTGGTGATGCTAGTCTTTCAGCAGAGTTTTCCGCCCTGCCCTTCGATCATCTGTTTTTCACAGGGTCGACGGCTGTGGGCCGCAAGATCATGAAAACAGCTGCAGAAAACCTCACACCCGTAACCCTGGAACTGGGTGGAAAATCGCCAGCGATCATCAGCGAGAACTGCAACCTTAAACGTGCAGTCAGCTCTATCGCGACAGGCAAGTATTTCAATGCGGGTCAAACCTGCATTGCGCCCGATTATGTGCTGATCCATCAAAGCAAACGCGATGCATTCATTGCGCTGCTACGCGAGGAAACACAAAGGCGTTATAGTGGTGCAACAGCGGAAAACGACCGCACCACGATCATCAACGATATGCAATATGCGCGCCTTTCCAATCTGTTGCACGACGCGGAAGGTAAAAGCGAAGCCATCATTCCGCTTCTGGAGACCTCTACCACTGCAAGCCATCCGCGATTGATGACACCAACCGTAATTCTTGAGCCAGCGCCGACCAGCGCGATCATGGGTGAAGAGATTTTTGGTCCCTTGTTGCCGATCATCAGCTATCGATCACTTGATGAAGCAATTGCTTATATTCTGGGACATGAGCGACCGCTGGCACTTTATTGCTTCAGCGATAATACAGCTGAAATCGACACTGTGCTTTCGCATGTCGTTGCGGGCGGCATCTGTATCAATGACACACTCTACCATTTCGCCTGTGGAGATCTGCCCTTTGGTGGGGTGGGGTATAGCGGCATGGGACACTACCACGGCAAAGACGGCTTCCTCACCTTCTCCAAGGCCATGCCGATACTGACCAAATATACGCCTGCATCAACCGATATGATCAAGCCGCCCTATACCGGGCTTGCCGACCGGATTATCCGCTTCATCACACGATAGACGATGTTGAAAAACAAACTTCTCAGCAATCTGTGATCCACAAATACTATTCAAACCGCAAAATGCCCTATTTATATGGATATCCAAAAAATTCTAGCTAACCACATGGGGCAGCAAACGGGTGCAGAAGAAAAAAGACCCAGGTCGAATTTCCAAGAAGATATTGACGGCTATCCGTAATCGACCGGGTTTCAGGCCGCTTCACACCAATGTCACTGAAGGCGATATCGTTATTGCGTCCTATAATGTCCACAAGTGCATTGGCGTCGACAAGGTATTCGACCCTCAGCGCACTGCCGATGTCATCAGTGAAATCGATGCGGACGTGATTGCCCTACAAGAGGCAGACAAGCGCTTTGGCGAGCGCTCCGGTCTACTTGATCTTGGCCTGCTCGAAAAACGCCACGGCCTCGTTCCTGTACCGATTACCTCAACCATGCCGAAAGGCCATGGCTGGCATGGTAATGTGCTGCTGTTTCGCGAAGGTGTGGTCCGCAATGTCCGTCAATTGTCGCTTCCGGGCGTAGAACCGCGTGGAGCACTCGTCGCTGACCTGCAATTTGCATCCGGCCCATTACGCGTCATTGCCGCCCATCTGGGACTTTTGAAACGCTCGCGTGAACAGCAGGCAGAAAGCATTCTTTCCGCCTTACAGGAAGCCGATACATTGCCAACATTATTGATCGGCGATCTCAATGAATGGCGCATCGGCAAGCGCTCGTCGCTGGCCTCACTCATGCCGATGTTCAATCACGTGGCAACGGCAGTACCAAGTTTTCCATCGCGCTTTCCGGTATTTGCACTGGATCGGGTCCTGGGTACGCCACATAATCTCGTAACTGCTGTCGAAGTTCATAACACACCGCTGGCACGCACGGCCTCCGATCATCTGCCAATCAAGGCGCATCTTGATCTCAAGACGGCGGCACAGCTTCTGGAAGAGTTCAACCCGTCTCTGCTGACGAGCAATACGAGTTCGGGAAGCTGATCTTTCTAGAGCATTTCCGGATTAGGTTGAATCATTGGAAATGCTTTATCTTTTTACTTTTACACACATCTTGTTCCAAAAACCGGCTCCCACTTCGGGATGTGCTCTAGCGTCAGAGATAAGGCGATCCGAGCCAAATGATACGGTCGATCAGACGCTCGTAGAAGGGGCGATTTTTGAGACGTGTCAGGTTCACTTCGCGGCTCACATCGATCACCTTGCCGATGCGTTCTTCCACCTGAAGCGCGATATCACGATCAAGGATTTCCATGTCGACCTCGAAGTTCAGTCGCAAGGAACGCGCATCGAGATTCGAAGAACCGACATAGGACCACGCACTGTCTATCGTCATCAGTTTGGAATGATTGAACGCCCCGCCCGCGCGCCATATACGGCAGCCACCTTTCAGCAGCTGATCGAACTGCGCCCGCATGGCACGATCCACGAGTTTCAGATTATTCACACCGGGAACGACCACATCCACAGATACACCGCGCCGTGCCGCAGTGACCAGCGCACTGATGAGTTCACGATCAGGCAAAAGATAAGGTGACATGATCAGGATATGTTCCTGAGCAATTGAAAATGCGCCCATCATCATACGGTGATTGGTTTCAATATTCTTGTCCGGCCCTGAACCGACAACGCGGATCAGCTTGCCTGTACCGGGTGGGTCTTTTGGTGCAGCAATGCCCCATGCGTCACCCGTCAGCAATTCACCCGTCGCAAATCGCCAATCCTCGGACGCCATATGGAAAAGATCGGCTATCGCCGGGCCTTCGACGCGGAAATGCGTATCAAACGCAACCGCATCACCCGCGATAGCTTTCGCAAAGCCTGCACGAATATTCATGCCGCCCGTGAATGCCAGTTTGCCATCGACAATCAGGATTTTACGGTGCGTACGCAAATTGGCATAAGGCAAACGTAGCCCCATGATGATGTTGCCGTTGAACACATCAACAGAGATGCCTTTTTCTTTTAACAGATTGACGATGCTTGGAATGGAATAACGCGCGCCAACCGCATCCACCAAGACCCGCACTTCCACACCACGTTTGACCGCCTCACCCAAGGCATTGGCAAATTGCTCGCCAATGGCATCCCGATCAAAAATATAGGTTTCGAGCATGATGCTGCGTTCAGCCTGACCAATAGCCTCCAGCATGTCAGCATAGGCTTCGTCGCCAGTCTCCAACATCTTGAGGCTGTTACCGCTCGTGAAATCATAAAGACTGACAGTGTCGCCAAGGATCTTCATCGCTCCGAACTGGCGACCAAAAGCAGCGCGTACCAGATCATTCGTCGTGTCAAAATGCGAGAGGTGGTAAAGCGCAATATTCCCCATATTGTCGCGCTGATGACCAAGTGTACTGCGTCGGATGCGGTTGACCCCCGCCAGCGCATAAACCACCGCTCCCACGATAGGCGAAAGAACAATCACGCCAACCCAGCCGAGCGCCGTGCGCACTTCATCCTTGGTCATGGTCGCGTGAATGGCCGCAATCGTTCCCAGAACGATCGACAGGACCGCCAGAATATGCGGCCAATAATGCGAAACCAGATCAAACATCAAACTGACTTTAAGCCAAAAAAAGTTTTTACTGCAAAGACATACCGTGTTCTGCCTCCTACACCAACAGGAGATTTTTGGGCCAACGCAAGCCTCACTTCCATCTCTGGCCAAATTTTGAGTTTGACCTATATTGTTGCTTGCGAATGAAAATTGAGGGACATCTCATGGCAACTGCACAGAATGACTTTAATCGCCCTAATCTTCCAGCCGAAGTCTCAGCTAAGTGGGGTTGGTTCGTTGCACTCGGCGTCGCGCTTCTAATCCTTGGCGGCATAGCTTTCGGCAATCTCGTGCTGGCGACAGTCGTTTCAGTCTACTATGTCGGCATCATGATGCTGGTTGCAGGCGTGATCGAAATCATCCACGCCTTTGGTGTGAAGACATGGGGTGGCTTCTTCTTCTGGCTGCTAAGCGGCCTGCTTTATGCGGCCGCTGGTATTGTCGCATTCGTTAACCCGATCTTGGCCGCGGGCGTTCTGACCTTCCTTCTGGCGGCAGCACTTCTGGGTGCAGGCGCATTTCGCATCTGGCTTGGCTTTCAGTCCAAACCCGCAGCCGGTTGGGGCTGGATTGTTGCAGCAGGCGTCATCACGGTTTTGGCTGGTCTCGTCATTGCCATGCAGTGGCCGGTCAACAGCCTGTTTATCCTCGGCCTGTTCCTGGCGATCGATCTTATTTTCCAAGGCTGGTCATTCATTGCCTTTGGCCTCGGTATCAAGCGCTGAGATTAGAGCGCATCCCGAAAAGTGTGAAACGGTTTTCGGGATGCGCGTTAAAATAAACAATGAGAGCGCCAGTCTGATTATAAGATCGGTGCTCTAAAGTACTTGAACAAACAAAGCGGCGTGTCTCACGCCGCTTTTTCATTTCAAACGCAGGGCTTGTTGAGATTTTGGCCAATGACTGCTAGATGCTGCGCAACATCTTCGCAGCGCGCGTTTCGCGCCGCCCACACTTCGCCATTACGAGTTTCTTCATGTCCGCTGATCATCCTGTTTCAAAGCGCCGTACCTTCGCGATCATCGCGCACCCGGACGCTGGTAAGACCACTCTGACTGAAAAGCTCCTGCTGTTCGGCGGAGCTATTCAGCTTGCCGGTGAAGTCAAGGCCAAGAAGGACCGCATTCAGACCCGGTCGGACTGGATGAACATCGAACGCGACCGCGGTATCTCGGTCGTTACCTCGGTGATGACCTTTGAATACAAAGACTGCATCTTCAACCTGCTTGATACGCCGGGCCACGAAGACTTCGCAGACGACACCTACCGCACGCTGACCGCTGTCGATAGTGCCGTGATGGTCATTGATGCGGCAAAGGGTATCGAGCCGCGCACACTGAAGCTCTTTGAAGTCTGCCGTATGCGCGATATTCCAATCGTGACTTTCGTCAACAAGATGGACCGCGAAGCACGCGATCCACTCGAAATCCTCGATGAGATCGAAGAAAAGCTGGCGCTTGATACCGCACCTATCACCTGGCCTATTGGTTCGGGCAAAAGCTTTGCCGGCACCTATGATTTGCACAACAACACCGTGCGCCAGAAAGATGCCGAAGAGCAGCCCACAAAAGTCAGTGGACCGGAAGAAGCGGCCAAGCTTCTGCCAGAAAATGAACGTCAAGCGTGGATCGACAGTCTGGAACTGGCGCAGGGCGTTTGCCGCCCATTCGATCTGGAATCCTTCCGCGAAGGCCATATGACGCCAGTTTATTTCGGCTCGGCGCTCAAGAATTATGGTGTACGCGATCTGATCGAAGCGTTCTGCGATTTCGGCCCATCACCGCGTGACCAGCAGGCGGATAGCCGCATGGTTGGAGCAACCGAAGCAAAAATGACCGGTTTCGTGTTCAAGATTCAGGCCAATATGGACCCGAACCATCGCGACCGCATTGCGTTCCTGCGCGTCTGCTCGGGCACGCTTTCACGCGGTATGAAGGCCAAACTGGTCCGTACCGGAAAGCCTATGAGTCTGTCGGCACCGCAATTCTTCTTTGCGCGGTCGCGCCAGATTGCTGACGAAGCCTTCGCGGGCGATGTGGTCGGTATCCCGAACCACGGAACCCTGCGCATTGGCGACACGCTGACCGAGGGTGAAGACATCCTGTTCCGTGGCGTACCGAATTTCGCACCGGAAATCTTGCGTCGCGTGCGTCTTGATGATGCGATGAAGGCAAAGAAACTGCGTGAAGCGCTTCAGCAGATGGCGGAAGAAGGCGTGGTTCAGCTCTTTGTTCCAGACGATGGCTCTCCGGCGATCGTCGGCGTTGTCGGCGCGCTCCAGATCGATGTTCTGACTGAACGCCTCAAGATCGAGTATTCACTGCCGGTCGGCTTTGAAATGTCGCGCTTCTCTATTTGTCGCTGGATCACAGCGGACGAACCGGCAGAACTCGACCGCTTCATTGCCGCACACCGCGCCGACATCGCGCATGACCTCGACAATGATCCGGTCTTCCTCGCGCAGAACGGCTTCTCACTCAACTATGAAGCCGAGCGTTGGAAGGCAATCCGCTTTGCCACTATCAAGGATTATCAGGTCCGCGATAAGGCCTGATAAAAATGAGTTACCCGATCCGCAGATGCGTCAGCTTCTGCGGATTGCGGATCAGATAGACAGCGCGGATCAATCCGTCTTCGATCTCTATAGCGGCCACTTGCGGCAGCCCATCGGCTTCAAGACTCATATGGCCGGGCAAGCCATCAAACAGCGCAAAATGATTGACGGCAGGCACCAGCCCCTCGGTCTTGCGTGCGATGCCCTCATAAAAGCGCATGATCTTTTCACGCCCGTAAATCGGGTTAAGCGCTGCATTGCGGATACCACCACCGTCAGAATACATCACGACGTCTTCCGCCAGCAGCCCTTTCAGCGCCGTCATATCGCCGCTGCGGGATGCCTGAAAGAAAGCCTCAGCAATTGTCCGGCCACGATCCTCCGTCATGGAGAACCGCGTCTTCTCCTGCCGGACATGACTGCGCGCACGGCTTGCCAGCTGGCGACAGACCACAGCATCGCGATCAAGCACACGCCCAACCTCGTCAAAGCCCAAATCGAACACGTCATGCAAAAGAAATGCCGCCCGCTCCAGCGGCGACAGACGATCAAGCGCCATCATCAGCGTCAATGTGATGTCATCGCTGCGATCTTCTTCGTCCTCGACAAGCGGTTCAGGCAACCATGTGCCGGGATAGGTTTCACGCCGCACGCGTGCGGATTTCAGATGATCGAGCGCAAGACGGCTGACCACACGCGTGAGCCAGCCCTGCGGCTCACGGATGATTGCACGATCCGCAGCACTCCAGCGCAGCCATGCATCCTGCACAATGTCTTCGGCTTCGGCATGGGTGCCCACCATACGATAGGCAATGCGGATGAGCCGAGGCCGCAAGGTCTCGAACACACCCGCATCATTGATATTTGGCTCAAGCGGCAGCTGCATCGGCTTTAACCGGATGAACGAGACGCAGGCCCACTGCAATGCGGTTCCATGCATTGATGGTGGTAATCAGCATGGTCAGATTGACAATCTCTTCGTCTGAGAAATGCGCTTTCAAAGCATCGAAATCCTTATCCGGTGCGCCTGTCTGGGCCACGAGTGTCAACGCGTCGGTCCAGCCAAGTGCCGCCCGTTCGCGTGCTGTATAAAGCGGTGATTCACGCCATGCAGCAACCAGATAAAGGCGCTCTTCGGTTTCGCCAGCCTTTCGCGCATCAGCCGTATGCATATAGATGCAATAGGCACAGCCATTGATCTGCGAAGCGCGGATTTTCACCAACTCATAAAGGCTATACTCAAGCCCGGAAGCGGCAACGCGCTTTTCCAGCTCAACCATTGCCTGCATGATCTGCGGCGCGAAAGTGTAAGAGGCAAGTCTTAGTTCCATGATCTCTTCTCCTTGATGTTGACCAATGTATGGTCGTTCACCATCAGGACGAGATAGCTGTATGTGAATGTGACATGCCCCGTATAAAAAATTCAGTTTTTTATTTCGAGAAGTACCGATGCAATCTTTTCTGCAAGCTTTTCAGCCACTTGTTCTTTGCTCATTTCCGGCCATTCCTCGATGCCAGATCGGCTCAAAATGCGGACACGATTACGATCCCCGCCCATGACATCACCGGAAACATCATTGGCAACGATCCAGTCAGCACCTTTCTTTTCCAACTTGCGTCCTGCATTGGCGAGTACGTCCTGTGTTTCAGCTGCAAAGCCCACCACGAGACCAGGCCGCTTATCACTATGCCCGACACCGGCGAGAATATCAGGGTTCTCGACCATACTGAGCGTCGGTGCGCTTTCGCCGGGCTGTTTCTTGATCTTCTGGTCAGATGCACTGGCGGTTCGCCAATCGGCAACCGCTGCCACCATCACGGCGGCATCAGCCGGTAAATGGCTTTCTACTGCCGCCTGCATCTCACGCGCCGTTTCAACATGGATAACATTGACACCCTGAGGATCAGGGATCGTCACTGGGCCCGAGACCAGATGCACAGTGGCGCCCAGGCGTGCTAAGGCCGCAGCAATGGCATGGCCCTGCTTGCCCGAGGAACGATTGGCGATATAGCGTACCGGATCAATCGGCTCATGCGTCGGGCCGGATGTCATGACGATCACTTTACCTGCAAGCAGCTTTGGCTGTGGTGCAAGCAGATTTTCTATTGCCGCGACAATTGCCAGCGGCTCGCTCATGCGGCCTGTGCCCGCCTCTCCGCTTTCCGCCATCTCACCCTTTTCCGGGCCAATGAAATGCACGCCATCTTTTTCCAGTGTCAGGCGGTTACGCTTCGTTGCCGGATTATCCCACATGGCGGGGTTCATCGCAGGCGCCACCAGCACCGGAATTTTACGAGCAAGCAACACGGCGCTTGCCAGATCATCGGCAATTCCATTTGCGATTTTGGCCATTCGATCAGCAGTCAAAGGCGCGACAACGATCAAATCGGCATCCCGTGCGAGCCGAATATGGCCCACATCCTGCTCATCTTCGCGCGAGAAAAGATCAGTAAACACATGATCAGCAGCGACTGCGCCAATGGTCAGCGGCGTCACGAATTGCTGTGCGGCTGCCGTCATCAGCGGGCGCACATGGGCACCACGCTCCCGCAGGCGACGGATAAGATCAGGCGTCTTATAAGCGGCAATCCCGCCGCCAATAATGAGGAGAATACGCTTACCGCGCAATGTGCCTGTGACAGGCACGGAAGCTGGCGCTGCAGCCGTCACTTCGTCCAGCCCGCCAAGCAGAAGCCGCGCTTCTTCTTCCATCGAACGCCCGTTTTGAGCTGCTCGAACACGTAACCGCTCTTTTGCTGCGTCATCAAGATTGCGGATGGTAATACTGGCCATTTGATTGCACCGGATTATTTCTGGTGCAATCAACGAAATCACTCTTTTGTTGAATAATCAACAAACAGGTGTTCTAAAGCTCAATATAAAGCTTAATCGCAATCGCAGCCAGTGAAATTGCAATCACGACCTGCGCGATACGGCCCCAGCGTGAATGCCGCGCCTCGGCCTTGCCAATCGCTTCCGCTGTCGCTTCATCAAAGCGGAGGCCATTAACCGCCATATCATCAAGCGCAACAGATGCACGTTCAACACGCGCCACCAGTTCGGGCGTTTTGCGGGTAAAATGCAGCAGTGCATAGGCACTGTCTTTTGCATCGAGCAACATGCCCTGCGGCCCCAGATTCTTGCGAATCCAGTCACCCACGACAGGTTCCGCTGCCTTCCACATGTTGAAATGCGGATCGAGCGTGCGCGAAACGCCTTCCACGACCACCATTGTCTTCTGAAGCATCAGAAGCTCAGGCCGCGTTTCCATGTCGAAAAGTTCGGTCACTTCAAACAGTAGTGTGAGAAGCTTCGCCATGGAAATGGTTTCGGCAGGCTGACCATGGATCGGCTCGCCAATGGCACGGATTGCCTGCGCAAAGCTCGCCACATCATGTGTATGCGGTACGTAACCTGCCTCAAAATGCACCTCCGCCACGCGTATATAATCACGGGTGATGAAGCCATAAAGGATTTCAGCAAGGAAACGCCGCTGCTGCTTGTTGAGCCGTCCGGTGATGCCAAAATCAACGGCAACGACCATGCCTTGCGGGTCAACAAAAAGATTGCCCGGATGCATGTCGGCATGGAAGAAGCCATCACGCAGCGTATGGCGCAGGAACGATTGGATCAGTGTTTCGGATAGCTTTTTCAGGTCAAGGCCTGCCGCTCTCAATCCATCGATGTCCGACATCTTAATGCCGTCGATCCATTCGAGCGTCAGGACATCACGGCCCGTCCGCTCCCAATCCACATTTGGAACGCGGAAGCCTGCATCGTCCTTGATATTCTCTGCAATCTCGGAAAGAGCTGCCGCTTCAAGCCGCAGATCCATCTCGATGCGCGTGGTTTGATGCAGTGTTTTCACCATCTCAACCGGGCGCAGGCGCCGCGTGAATGGCACATGACGCTCCTGCATGCGCGCAACCATGAAGAAACTCTCCAGATCGCGCGCAAAACGCTGACGCACGCCGGGACGGATAACCTTGACGGCAACCTTATGCGGCACACCATTCTTCATGACATGCGCCGGATGCACCTGCGCCATCGATGCTGCTGCAATCGGTGCATCAAAGCCCGCATAAAGATCATCAATCTTGCGGCCAAGCGATCCTTCGACTGCCGAAACGGCTTCCGCCTGCGGAAAGAAATCAAGCCGGTCCTGCAAAAGTTCAAGATCAGCAGCCACATCCTTGCCGACAATATCAGGACGGGTTGCCAGAAACTGGCCAAGCTTCACATAAGAAGGGCCAAGCTTGTTCATCGCACGCGAAATGCGTTCGGAACGAGGCGCATCTTTTGCGCGTTTGCGCGCAAGAAGTTTCGCAGCCTTATGTCCCAAAGCAGGCAATCCGGCTGCATCATCGACAGGCAATGAGCTTAACACGCCTTCACGCGCCATGATCCAGCCAGCACGCATCAACCGTAGGGCCGCAGAAATATTGCTCATATCGGTCTCAGAGCTTCCAGCCGGAATGAAGTGCTGCGATACCGCCAGTGAAATTGCGATAGCTCACACGCTCGAAACCGGCCTCGCGGATCATGCGCGCAAAGTCTTCCTGCTTAGGAAACTTGCGGATCGATTCAACAAGATAGCTATAGGAATCAGCGTCACCCGTAATCATCTTGCCAATCTGCGGGATAGCCTTAAACGACCACTGGTCGTAAACCTTGTCGAGAAGCGGTAGTTCGACTTCGGAAAACTCAAGGCACAAAAAACGGCCGCCGGGCTTCAACACGCGATAGGCTTCAGAAAGCGCCTTATCGATATGCGGCACGTTACGGATGCCGAATGAAATCGTGTAAGCATCGAAGCTGGCATCTTCAAATGGCAGCTCTTCCGCACTGGCTTCAACAAATTCGAGATTGTCGGCCAGCCCCTTCTTGATGGCGCGTTCACGACCGACGCCAAGCATTGAACCATTGATATCCAGAATGGTAACTTGTGCCTGCCGACCGGAAGCTTCGACAATACGGAAAGCAATATCGCCCGTTCCGCCTGCAACATCAAGTGATGTCCAGCCCGGACGCTTTGATGGTGCCAGCCAGCCGATCATTGCATCTTTCCAGACACGATGCAGACCACCGGACATGAGATCGTTCATCACATCGTAACGCTTCGCAACCTTATGGAAAACGTCGTTGACCAGCCCCTGCTTGGCATCTTCATCGACTGCTTTGAAGCCGAATGAATGCTCCATGCCACCTTGCGCGCCCACGCGGTCTGCATTGCCGTTGTGCTGGCTCATAACTCATCCTGCCGGTTCATGTGCGAAACGAAGCCGATCTCCGTTTTCCGTTTGCTTGATGCATATAAAGCTTGTACCGGACGATACAAGCACAGACCGCCAGCCGATACCCCTTTTGTGATCTCCACTTGCGCATCTGTGCAAAATGTTCAAAGAAATAGAAAACTGTGCGTGCGCGCCTGCCACGCGTTTTCTCCGGCTTAATTAGCCGTTACAGTCGATAAAGATAACAAGAAAAGTGGAAACAACATGGGCGTTAATGTCGTCAGCCATCCGCTTGTCCAGCACAAGCTCACCATTATGCGCAAGCGCGAAACCTCGACCGCCAGTTTCCGGCGTTTGCTGAAAGAAATTTCGCTGCTGCTTTGCTATGAAGTGACGCGCGATCTCGAACTGACCACCATGCATATCGATACACCGATGATGCCAATGGAAGCGCCTATCCTCGAAGGCAAGAAACTGGTCTTCGCCTCCATCCTGCGCGCAGGCAATGGTCTTCTCGAAGGTATGCTGGATCTCGTACCTGCTGCCCGCGTGGCTCATATCGGTCTCTATCGTGACCATGACACGCTGCAGCCAATCGAATATTACTTCAAGGCCCCGGAAGATATCGTCAATCGTCTCATTATCGTGGTTGATCCGATGCTCGCCACCGGCCATTCGGCTATTGCAGCGATCGACAAGCTGAAAGAGCGCGGCGCAACCAATATCCGCTTCCTCTGCCTGCTCGCAGCACCCGAAGGCATCGAACGCTTCACCGCAGCCCATCCGGACGTCGAAGTGTTTACGGCTTCCATCGATGAACGCCTCGATGAAAAGGGCTATATCGTTCCCGGTCTTGGTGATGCCGGTGACCGTATGTACGGCACGAAGTAAGTTTCAAACCTTACAATAAGCGACTCATTGATCCGCGTTTTGACTGCTCAATAATTGGTATTGAGTGGTCGGCGCGGATTTTTTATCCTCTCAGGAACAGAAGAGATGGAAGATTGATCATGTCCACGGACACGCGCCTGACAGAACTTGAGATAAGGGTTGCCGAGCAGGAAAAAACCATTGAAGAGCTTTCATCCGTGCTGGCCGAGCAGTGGAAGACAATTGATCAACTAAACAAAAAGCTGTCGGCGTTGACAGATCGCTTTCTGACACTGGAAGAACAAACGGCTCCTGAAATCCCCGTCACCAAGCCCCCGCACTGGTAAGATCATGATTGAGATTATAACGCTCGTTGACCGGCCCGACCTTGCCGCAATCTGCGCCAAATGGAACCACAAGGAATGGGGATATTTGTCAGACGCAACCGAAGACGATATTGCTTCCGGCCTACAGGATATCATCCACTCTACTGACAGACAGGTGGCCCGTGCAGCACTATGGAATGGCGAGCTCGCCGGATTTGTCCTGCTGATCCACAATGATCTGGATAGCCACCCTCACCTCAAGCCCTGGGTGGCAGGCTTGCTCGTTGCACCGGATTATCGCGGACGCGGGATTGCGAAGGCTCTCATGGCTGCAATTGAAAGTGCTGCCCAAGAGCTAGGCTATACCGAAGCCTATCTTTATACGGACAAGCCTGACCTATATCGCAAGATTGCCTGGATCGACTTTGAAGAACTTAAGGGTGACGACGCAGGCATGTTGATTATGCACAAGGAAATCGCGCGGGGTTAACCGCGCGATTCTTTTACATCTCTTACGATGCTGCCGGTATCGGGCAGCTCACGCCAGTGCCGCGCAGGCCGCAATAGCCGTTCGGGTTCTTGGCCAGATACTGCTGATGATAATCTTCGGCGTAATAGAATGTTGGAGCGTCTGCAATTTCCGTCGTGACGGGTCCAAGACCGCGCGCAGCGAGTGCATCCTGATATGCATCCCTGCTCTTTTCCACCGTTTCACGATCTGCCTGATCGAAGGTATAAATCACAGAGCGATAGGCCGTGCCGATATCATTACCCTGTCGCATTCCTTGCGTCGGATCATGCTCTTCCCAGAACAGCGACAGCAGTTCTCCGAGGCTCACAACCTTTGGATCGTAAACCACCAGAACCACCTCGGCATGTCCGGTCAGACCGGTACAGGTTTCTTCATAGGTCGGGTTCGGCGTGATTCCGCCTGCATAACCAACGGCGGTTGCGTAAACACCTGGAACCTGCCAGAAAAGCCGCTCAGCCCCCCAGAAACAGCCCATACCAAACATGACCTGCTTCATGCCCTCAGGCCATGGACCTTTAAGCGGCTGACCAGACACGAAATGCCTCGAAGCCGTTGGGATAGCGTCTCCACGGCCCGGCAACGCGTCGTCCTGCGAAGGCATTTCAATCTTCTTGCGATAGCTGTCTAGGAAACCCATTCAACACCTCCTGAGACGCACCGAGTATGTGCGCAATTCTCTTGGATAAAGCCACGACCAGTCATCATGCCCGCCAACCGGCTTCAAGCTCATGTACTGAAGATGCCCAATGGCTTCTCACGACGATGACCAGCTATGTAAAACAGAAGCGCAAGGACACCGAAAACGAGCCAGCCCGGCTGTTCAAGCACGGGAAGCATCAGCATGTCCCACGCTGCTGATCCTATATAGTGCGTCACGAATGCTTCTGCATCCCCCAGCATCTCGGGCGCGCCGCGTTCCCATATCTCAAGGAGCGGCTTGGTCACCAACTCCGACGCCCCAACAGAGCGCGCACCATCTAGAATGGCAAAGATGACGCCTAATGCCAGAAACAAAACCGCGAAACTGCGCAAAACAAAACGGAACACGATTCTCTGCCTTTGAATTTACACGTGCGCATCATGCAAAAATGCGCGCCATTTGCCATTCAATCTATGTGTTATCAGCCACTAAATTATAGCACAGACCGACTATTACGCCCAAGGCGCGGAAACCTCCAAAACAGCTTCCGCATTATATGTAACAAAAACAGTAAGTTAGATAAGTTCTCATAAGCTTCACACAGGCTAGAATAAATTAAAGCGAAAACTGGCAAATAGCAGTTGAACATATGCGTATTCTGGCTATATTGCGCGCCGCACCACCTGTTTTGGCAACTAACCAATGTCAGATTTAAAAAATGGTGGTGCGTTTGCAAGAGTTCTTACCGCAACGGCGGATTTCAAGACAGCAAATCAGACGGAGAGGTGGCCGAGTGGTTGAAGGCGCACGCCTGGAAAGTGTGTATACGGGGAACCGTATCGCGGGTTCGAATCCCGCTCTCTCCGCCAGACGATTCTCTTAAGTAATTGAATTTAATCATTTTTTATCACAGTCGATTGTTCTATTCTCCCAATACAATTTAGCTACGTTTCAACGCCTGCTATTGATCTGAGGTATGGCATCCTATCCCGTTTGATAAACTTTGATATCAAATCAAACGGCCTCGCGTGTGTGCGCGTATTGGTCTCGAAACTGCCCCTTTTCCGGTAATATCCGAGAACGGGTGTCAGTTGAGATTACACCCTTGTAGATAGCGCCCCATGGCGGGGCATGTCAGCCGGACGAAATTCGAACGCTTGGTTACTCGGCTTTTTCAACTGTGGAAAGAACTCGATCTTGCACGAAAGGGGTATGCTCAATTTTGCGCAGACCCACTCCTTAAAGTTTAGGAGACCTTGTATAAGTCGATAAGTCTTGAGACTGAGGCTTTTGACTGCTGCCATTTTATCAACCGTTGATAATCACTTGCAATGGTGCAAGCTGAACGCGTTGATGAATTGGATAAGAGGAGTGACGTTGCCCCAAGTTTTATCGAGTTTTGAGTTCGCTCCAGCGGTTTTGGGTTGCTGTATTCGGGGCGGT
>NZ_NNRL01000158.1:0-227500 GCF_002252505.1 Brucella grignonensis
CAAACATCACTGTCAATCAATCTATGTCAACCCCAAGGACGCATCAGCCTGTCGCTTGCGACGCCGCCGCCCTCGTTGTGGCGCTATATACGTCCCACTAATCAAAACTGTCAACGCTAAAATAACAAAAATATCAAACTTTCTTTCCACAGGGCATATCCAGTCAATTTTACCAAACATTAATCAACCAAGCCAGAGCGATTCGATGCCAGGCAATGAAAAGGGCCGCAAAACGCAGCCCTCTTATGAAGTCGCTATATATTAAGCGCTCGGTGCCGCGGTTAAGCGCACCAGCCCATACGCTCACCGAGACTATCCGCCAGCGCACGCATTCGTTTGCCCATAGCTTCCACCATGTCAGGCCGTGCTTCTGCGGCCATCATAGAAAGAGCGATACCTGCGGCCGGATGGAACGGACGGTCGCAAATGGCGGCACCAATACAGAACATGCCTTCACGCAACTGTCCGTTATCGAGCGAATAGCCCTTCGCTTTCACTTCGGCCATTTCAGCTTCAAGCTTCTTCAACGATTGCACACTGGAGGATGTAATCGGCTGCGGCCACTCAGATGGAAGATGACGCTCCAGTTCCTGCGGAGACATTGCCGCCAGCATTGCCTTGCCAGTCGCCGTAAAAACAGCTGGCACGCGCATACCGATGCGAAATGTAATGCCAAGCGGTGAGGTCGAGTTACGGCAGGACAGATAGATGACTTCTGGGCCCTCAAGATGTGAGAGTGTCAATGTATAAGCGCCCAGCCCTTCGGCGTCCGCGACCGCTTCATGGAAAGCATCGACAATATCACTGTCAGCAAGAAAGACATTCGCCCATCGGACCGATTGCGGTCCCATTGTAAAGCTTCCGTCGTTATTGAGCTTCAACAAATTCAAATGAGTGAGCGTCTGACAAAGGCCATGGACGCTGCTTTTTGGCAATCTGGTCTGACGAACCAGATCCGAAAGTTTGAGCCCATCGCGGCTCTTCGCAATACAGTCGAGAATCTGCGTCGCTCTCACCACGGCTGGAACCAGCTTCAGGGAACTTTCTTCATCACCTACGGGTTTGTCCATATGCCCTCTTTACCCAACCGACAGATCAATTGACTTTGGCTCTGCCTACTGGTTTATTCAGTATATCGTATAGAGTTCAATATATTGAACCGCCCTCTGACGCAACACCGAGATGGAACATCAGATATGATTGCCTTGAAAGATAAATCGCTGCTGAAATCGCAATGCCTTGTGGACGGCCGCTGGATTGATGCCGCCGATGGCAAGACCATTGACGTGACCAACCCGGCAGACGGCTCTGTCATTGGAACCGTTCCTTCTCTCTCCATCGATACTATTAAAGAGGCAATCAACGCTTCGAACAAGGCTCTTCCAGCATGGGCTGCGAAGACCGCCAAAGAACGCGCTGGAATCCTGCGCAAATGGTTCGAGCTGATTGTTGCCAATGCAGATGACATTGCACTGATCATGACATCGGAACAGGGCAAGCCGCTCACAGAGGCCCGCGGCGAAGTTATTTATGCCGCCTCGTTCATCGAATGGTTTGCTGAGGAAGCTAAACGCGTCTATGGCGACACGATCCCTGCAACACAGCCCGGCCAGCGTTTGACCGTCATCCGTCAGCCAGTCGGTGTGACGGCTGCAATCACGCCATGGAACTTCCCAGCGGCAATGATCACCCGTAAAGCGGCGCCCGCACTGGCTGCTGGCTGCACGATGATCGTCCGTCCTGCCGATCTCACCCCACTAACCGCGCTTGCGCTTGGTGTTCTGGCTGAAAAGGCTGGCATTCCTGCAGGCGTTCTGCAGATCGTGACCGGCAAGGCTCGCGAAATTGGCGCAGAACTCACCAGCAATGACATTGTCCGCAAGCTTTCCTTCACCGGTTCGACCGAGGTTGGTCGCCTGCTGATGGCGCAGTGCGCCCCAACCATCAAGCGCATCTCGCTTGAGCTTGGCGGCAATGCACCTTTCATCGTGTTCGATGATGCAGACATCGATGCCGCTGTGGACGGCGCGATGCTCTCCAAATATCGCAATGCCGGTCAGACCTGTGTTTGCGCCAACCGCATCTATGTTCAGCGCGGCGTTTACGACAAGTTCGCTGAAAAGCTGGCAGCGAAAGTGAAAGAACTGAAAGTCGGCAACGGCACCGAGCCGGGTGTCGTCATCGGCCCGATGATCGAAGAAAAAGCCATCACCAAGGTCAAGGCGCATATTGAAGATGCGGTTTCAAAGGGTGCAAAACTCATCTCAGGCGGTAAGGAACTGGGTGGCCTGTTCTTTGAACCGGGCATTCTGACCGGCGTCACTTCGGACATGCTGGTCGCCAAGGAAGAAACCTTCGGCCCGCTCGCACCACTCTTTGCCTTCGACACCGAAGAAGAAGTGATCGCGGCCGCCAACGACACGATCTTTGGTCTGGCTGCTTACTTTTATACGGAGAACTTCAGCCGCGCGATCCGCGTCAGCGAAGGCTTGGAATATGGCATGGTTGGACACAACACCGGCCTGATCTCCAACGAAGTTGCACCATTCGGCGGCGTGAAGCAGTCGGGCCTCGGTCGCGAAGGTTCGAAATATGGTATCGAGGAATATCTCGAAACCAAATACATCTGCAGCGCCTACAAGCGCTGAAATTAACCCGGACGACTTTAAAAAGGTGGTACGCATTGTTCGTGCCACCTTTTTTATTTATAGACGATGCGAACAATCCTTGGGTGTTTGCCCGCAAAAAATCCGGAAAACTTCATGCTGCGCCGACTTTATGACTGGACGATCTCGCTTGCCGCCCGAAAGTCCGCCGAATATTGGCTTGCTTTCATCGCTTTTGTAGAAAGTTCAGTGTTTCTGGTGCCTGCCGATGTGCTCTTTCTACCGATGGCGCTCGCGCGCCCGGAACGGGCTTATCGTTATGCTTTGGTTGCAACCATTTTTTCCGTTCTTGGCGGCATAGCAGGCTGGTATCTCGGCTATCATGCCTATGAACAGATCGCGAAACCTGTACTGGAAATGTATGGCAAGCTGGACACGTTCGAGCAAATGCGCGGCACAACCAGCGCCGACATGATTCTTCTGATGCTCATCACATCAGGTCTTGCCCATTTGCCCCCGATCAAGGTTGTAACGATCCTGTCCGGTGCTGCGGGCATCAACATCTGGCTGTTCATTGCATCGGCAATCGTTGCACGCGGCGCCCGCTTCTTCTTCCTAGCCTGGCTGTTGAAGCGCTACGGTGAACCAATCCGTGGCTTCATTGAAAAGCGCCTTGGCCTGATCGCAAGTCTCGTTGCGGTCGTCTTGATCGCGCTCTTCTTTGCTGTGAAATATCTTCACGCCTGAGCAGTTCGCCCAAACTCGGTCAAAATAAGTTGCTTGGAGACAAGCTAGTTATTTGCTTTAAGAATAAGAAGGCCTTTTCAGGGAATCCCATATGGCGTTTGCACTCACTAATCCGGTTGGCAAAGTACAGGCATGGACCGCAGGCATCATGACGGTCGGCCTTGCCGCAACCGTCGGCACGGCACTGGGTTTCGAGCATCTGGCTGGCTTCATGCCCTGCAAGCTCTGCCTCGAACAACGCACGCCTTATTATATCGGCGTGCCGGTTCTGGCGGCAGCATGGGTATCTTACGGCCTGAAATGGCCCCCGATCCTGACGCGCGGTCTTATCCTGATCGGCGCGTTGCTGATGACCTTTGGCCTTGCGCTTGCCATCTATCACACAGGCGTCGAGCTTAAATACTGGCCGGGCCCTGCCGATTGCAGTGCAGCCACCATGAAGGTTACGCTTGATGCAGGCAATCTGCTCGGCGATCTCAACGCGACCCGCCCACCAGCATGTGACAGCGCGCCGGGCCACTTCCTCGGCCTGTCCTTTGCCGGATGGAACGTCGTCGCAAGCCTGCTCTTTGCAACGATTGGCTACTACGGCGCTTTTGCAAAAGGTGGGAAGTAAGAGCGAATTCTGAGGAGTTAAGGCTCCAATTCGACATCCCAATAAAGGAAGTCGAGCCAGCTGTCGTGGAGATGGTTGGGTGGGAAAAGACGCCCATTATTGTGCAAATCCTGCACCGTGGGCGTAACCGGCTTGTGGCGCGGCCACATATGCGCGACGGCGGGCATCATGCCGCCCTTGCGCAGATTGCAAGGCGAACAGGCGGCGACCACATTTTCCCACGTCGTCTCGCCGCCATGGCAACGCGG
The DNA here is from genome assembly GCF_002252505.1 of Brucella grignonensis. Taxonomy (GTDB): domain Bacteria; phylum Pseudomonadota; class Alphaproteobacteria; order Rhizobiales; family Rhizobiaceae; genus Brucella; species Brucella grignonensis. The sequence goes on from NZ_NNRL01000158.1 coordinate 4,218, forward strand.
GGTGACGTGATCAAAGGTCAGATCATGCGGTGAGCCGCAATACTGACATTCAAAACGATCACGCAGAAACAGATTGAAGCGCGTAAATGCCGGATAGCGCGGCGGCTTCACATAATCCTTAAGACAAATCACACTCGGCAAACGCATGGAAAACGATGGCGAGGATACGACCTGATCGTATTCCGCCACGATATGCACGCGTTCGAGAAAGACTGCCTTGATCGCATCCTGCCAGGACCAGAGCGATAAAGGATAATAGCTGAGCGGCCGATAATCCGCATTGAGAACCAGAGCAGGCAATCCGCTGCTCGAAACGGTTCGGGGAGAGACGGCTACATTCAAGGGCGCACCTCCTTCAGAGCAACTCCGAAAGGAAAAGTGCGAATGGCTTTCCATGCGGAATTGCGCTCTTCATCGAAGCGCCGCGCGTCCATTCTGGGCGCAACCTAAGACGCTCCAACCTTGTAATAGCATTTCCAGCAAAAGTGCGAAGCGGTTTTGCGTAGGATAATGCGTAGAAACAGATGGTTACAGCGGACTCACCGCTGTAAGGCAGCAGTGCGATAGGCAGGGTACCAAGTTTCTGCGAATCGAAATGCCGTCATTCACCTGATGCGAATAATGTAATCCCGACGTGACAGGATTGTGAAGCAGAAACGCATTTATGTCCCCGGAAACACGCAACTTTTACAGAAGTGGTGCAGCTTCGCGTCCCTTGATCGCAGCGTAATACGCCCAGAACAAACGCGCTGCCACGCCGCGCCACGGCGCCCAGTCTTCAGCCAGCAGACGAAGAGCGGCTGCATCGGGCCTCGTTTCATGCGCAAAAGCATGACCGACAGCCGTTTGCAGCGCCACATCGCCCGCCGGAAACACATCAGGATGACCAGCGGAAAACAGCAGATAGACTTCAGCGGTCCACGGACCAATGCCCTTGATAGCGGTCAGCGCCTTGATCGCTTCTTCGGCGGGCAGATCACACAGCCCATGCAGATCAATTGCCCCTTCTGCCAAAGCTTCGCTCAAAGCAAACAGCGTTTTTTGTTTTGGCCGCGAAAGCCCGGCAAAACGCCATGCCTCTTCCCCGCCCGCAATATAAGCCTCCGGTGTCATCGGATCGATCACCTGTCTGAACCGCGTCCATATTGCAGCCGCACTGGCCGTTGAAACCTGTTGCGCAACGATAATCGAGGCAAGACTTTCAAAGCCCGGCTCCGAACGGCGAAGCGGCACGGCATGAGAACGGCTGCGTATATCAACCAGCCGCTCATCAGCAAGCATCAGCGCTTCAAGGCCTGCTTCAATATCGCTCAAACTATCGATCCGCCGCATCGTCTGGCCTTTCATTTCATGCACGCGCAAAGTACCAATGTAATCAGATGACAATCAACTGACATGATAATGACCCAGCCAGTATATCGCTTCGCTCCAAGCCCCAATGGTCAATTGCACCTTGGCCACGCCTATTCAGCACTTCTCAATGCACAAATGGCGCACGCCAACGGTGGGCGCTTTCTACTGCGCATGGAAGACATCGATACCGCCCGCTGCACACCGCAACTCGAACAGGGTATCTATGATGATCTCCACTGGCTCGGGCTTGAATGGGAACAGCCGGTACGCCGCCAGTCAGAGCATTTTGGCGAATATCGCAATGCACTGACCAAGCTTGCCGACAAGGGCCTCGTCTATCCCGCCTTTCTAAGCCGCACCGAGGTGCGCGAGATCATCGGCGAAGCGCATGCCAAAGGCCAAGAATGGCCTGCCGATCCTGACGGCACACCGCTTTATCCGCAGGGCGAACGAAACTTGAGCGAAAAAGAGCAGATGGAAAGCATCGTCTCCGGTGCGCCCTATGCGTGGCGGCTTAATATGGAGAAGGCGCTCGAAATGGCTGGTGAAGCGCTCTTCTGGGACGAAAGCGGCCAAGGTCCAAATGGTGAGACCGGTCGCGTGAACGCCGATCCTGCGCAATGGGGCGACGTGGTGATTGCCCGTAAAGATACCCCCACCAGCTATCATCTTTCTGTCGTGGTGGATGATGCACTGCAAGGCATCACGCATATTGTCCGCGGACGCGATCTGTTTCATGCAACATCCGTGCACCGGCTTTTGCAGAAGCTCCTCGGCTTGCCACGACCACATTATCATCATCACGATTTGGTGCTGGGTGATGATGGTCTGAAACTATCCAAAAGCCGCAAGGATACGGCACTCAGCAGCTTGCGCGAACAGGGCTTTACGCCTGATGATATCCGCGCAAGACTATCCCTGTAAAAGCTATTTTCGCCGCAGCGTCACAGATGATGTGCCCGCACGCTGATTGACGAAAGCGCGATAAAGCGGTTCAAAGACAGCATGATAGCCGGCGTTGAAAAGCGTCAGCGGTATTTTATTTTTAAAGGAGGCGAAGCCATGAAGAATTACGTTGAGATAGAAGGCTTGCGCGTTGCCCCTGAACTGGTGGAATTTCTGGCCAAGGAAGCCGCACCCGGCACTGGCGTTGAACCAGAAGCCTTCTGGAAGGGCTTCGCCGCCATCATCCGCGATCTTGCACCGAAAAACCGCGCCCTCCTCAAAAAGCGCGACGACCTGCAGGCCAAGATCGATGCCTGGTACAAGGATAATCGCGACAAAGGCTATTCGCAGGCTGATTACCAGCAATTCCTGAAAGATATCGGCTATCTCCTGCCCGAAGGCGGAGAATTCAAGGTCTCGACCGCCAATGTCGATCCAGAAATCATGCATATTGCAGGACCACAGCTTGTCGTTCCGGTCATGAATGCCCGCTATGCGCTCAATGCCGCCAATGCACGCTGGGGTTCGCTCTATGACGCGCTTTACGGCACCGATGCTATCTCCGAAGATGATGGCGCGGAAAAAGGCAAAGGCTACAACCCGAAGCGCGGCGAAAAGGTCATCGCATGGGCCAAGAATTTTCTGGACGAAAGCGCACCGCTCAATGCGGGCAAGTGGGCCGATGTTTCCGGCCTTTCCGTCAAGGACGGCAAGCTGGCCATCACACTGAACGACGGCTCTGCCACCGCCTTGAAGGACGGCAGCCAGTTCAAGGGCTATAATGGCGATGCGGCCGCACCTACCAATGTTCTGCTGACCAAGAACAACATGCATGTTGATATCGTGATCAATGCGGACAGCCCGATCGGCAAGACCGACCCGGCGCATATTGCCGACATGGTTCTGGAATCGGCCGTCAGCACGATCCAGGATTGCGAAGATTCAATTGCAGCAGTCGATGCCGAGGACAAAGTTGCAGTTTATCGCAACTGGCTCGGCCTGATGAATGGTAAGCTTGAAGACACGTTCGAGAAGGGCGGCAAGCAGATGACGCGCCGCCTTAATGGCGACCGCAGCTATAAGGCTGCCGATGGCTCTGAACTCAGCCTCAAGGGCCGTTCGCTGATGCTGGTGCGCAATGTCGGCCACCTGATGACCAATCCGGCGATCATTGATGCCGACGGCCACGAAGTGCCGGAAGGCATCATGGATGCCGCCTTCACCAGCCTGATCGCACTGCATGATATTGGCGCGAACGGTCGCCACATGAATTCGCGCGAAGGCTCGGTCTATATCGTCAAGCCAAAGATGCACGGGCCGGAAGAAGTGGCATTTGCCAATGAAATCTTCACCCGCACCGAAGAGCTGCTTGGTATGAAGCCGAACACGCTGAAAATCGGCATCATGGATGAAGAACGCCGCACCACGGTTAACCTCAAGGAAGCGATCCGCGCTGCCAAAGACCGCGTCGTCTTCATCAATACCGGCTTCCTCGACCGCACCGGCGACGAGATCCATACCTCGATGGAAGCAGGCCCGATGATCCGCAAGGGTGACATGAAGCAGGCCGCATGGATCGGCGCTTACGAACAGTGGAATGTGGATATCGGTCTTGAATGCGGCCTTTCCGGCCATGCGCAGATCGGTAAGGGCATGTGGGCTATGCCGGACCTGATGGCTGCGATGCTGGAACAGAAAATCGCCCATCCGAAGGCTGGTGCGAACACCGCCTGGGTGCCATCGCCGACCGCTGCAACCCTGCACGCAACTCATTATCATCAGATTGATGTTGCAAGCGTTCAGGAAAAGCTGAAGAGCCGCCCGCGCGCCAAGCTCGACGATATTCTGTCGGTGCCGGTCGCCCCGCGTCCAAACTGGACGCCGGAAGACATCCAGCACGAAATCGACAACAACGCACAGGGCATCCTCGGCTATGTCGTGCGCTGGGTTGATCAGGGCGTTGGCTGCTCGAAAGTGCCGGACATCAACAATGTCGGCCTGATGGAAGATCGTGCAACGCTGCGTATCTCTGCCCAGCACATCGCCAACTGGCTCTATCATGGCGTGGTTTCGGAAGCGCAGGTAATGGAAACCATGAAACGCATGGCAGCTGTCGTGGACAAACAGAATGAAGGTGATCCGCTTTATCGCCCGATGGCCGCAAACTTCGACAAGTCGATTGCTTTCCAGGCCGCCTGTGATCTGGTCTTCAAGGGCCGCGAACAGCCGAACGGCTATACCGAGCCAGTCCTGCATCGCCGCCGCCTGGAATTAAAGGCAAAGGGTTAATCCGAATTATTCGGACAAAAAGAATGCGGCGGGAGAAATCCCGCCGTTTTCTTTTGCCTTCTATCCGGAATATCCCTTGACTCCATTATAATAGATATTAATTCTAACATAATGGAAAATATAATCGAGCAGCTCGACAGCGCCATTGGCGAAAATCTGCGCCGCCTGCGCCTTGCGCAAGGCATGACGCTGGATGCGCTTGGTGATGCGTCAGGTGTCAGCCGCGCCATGATCTCGCGGATCGAGCGTGGCGAAACCAGCCCGACCGCACAGCTTCTGGCGCGCATTTGTGCAGCACTCGGCACGTCGCTCTCAGCCTTTTTTGCCGATGCGGAAGCCCCTGCCTCTCCCTTGCTCACGCATGATCGCCAGCCAGTCTGGCGTGACCCGGATACGGGCTATATCCGGCGGTCTGTTTCGCCACCGGCAACGGGGTCGAATATCGACATGATCGAAGTCGAATTTCCTGCAGGCGCAAAGGTCACCTTCGCACCACAGGCGGCCAATGCAGGCATCACGCAGCATTTGTGGCTCCTGAATGGACAGATGGAAATCACCGTCGGAGAAACTGCTTATCAGCTCCAGACCGGAGACTGCCTTTACATGCCGCTCGTTGAAGGCATTACCTTTCATAATCCTGGCAACTCGACCGCCCGTTATACAATCGTGCTCGAACGCCGCAGCAGTCTTTGAAAGCAACAAGCATGGTTCGCGTTCTCAATTTCCAAGAAGCCAAAGCCGCGATCCCGGCACTTGCCGAAATCCTGACAGATTGCGTCAAGGGCGGCGCATCGGTTGGCTTCATGGCACCATGTGAATGGCAGGGTTTCATCCCCTACTGGAACCGTATCGCCAACGAAGTCGAAAGCGGCGACACGGCCCTTCTGGTTGCCGAACATGACGGCGAAATCGTCGGTACGGTTCAGCTTGGTCTTGCTCAAATGCCCAATCAGCCGCATCGCGCCGATCTCAAAAAGCTGCTGATCCATCGCAAGGCGCGCGGCCTTGGTCTTGCACGCAAACTGATGGAGGCCTCTGAGAGAGAAGCACGCAACCATCACAAGACACTGATCTGCTTGGACACCGCTACGGGAAGTCCGGCAGAGTCAATCTACACGCATCTTGGCTGGGAACGCGTCGGCGTTATCCCGAATTATGCGCTTTATCCTGACGGAAACCCCTGCGCGACCACATTTTTCTATAAAGGCCTCTGACATGACCCTCACCATCCGCTTTGCCAACGAAGCTGACCTACCCACTCTGCTTGCGATCTATAATGATGCGGTCGAGAACACGCTCGCCATCTGGAATGAAACGCTTGTCGATCTGGAAAACCGTCGTGAATGGCTCAAGGCCCGCAGTCGTGACGGGTTTCCAGTTCTGGTGGCCGAGCGTGAGGGGCAGGTCGTCGGCTATGCGAGCTATGGCCCGTTTCGCCCGTTCGAGGGTTTCCGCCATTCCTCCGAACTTTCGATCTATGTGGCGAGCGACGCACGCGGTGGCGGCATCGGACGCGCTCTCCTGACCGAGCTTGTGGAGGAAGCGCGCGAGCGAAAGGTGCATGTACTGATTGCCGGTATCGAAGCAGGCAATGCCGCTTCCATCGCGCTGCATAAATCGCAGGGCTTTGAGGATTGCGGCACACTGAAACAGGTCGGCCAGAAATTCGGGCGCTGGCTCGATCTTACCTTCATGCAGAAAATTCTCTGATTGAAAAAGGGCCGCTTTCGCGGCCCTTTTTATTAGTTCAGCTGTGGAACAGCAGTCTCGGTCGAAAGCTCCGTCAGACCGATCTCACCTTCAACCTGATCGCTGCGAGCCATCAAATAAAGGCCGAGCACAGATGTCAGAACGGCGATGAACACCAGATACCAGGCATGTGCCATCGGATTGACCACCAGAAGCGACGTCACGATCACCGGCGTCAGACCGCCAAAGACCGCATAGGAAACATTGTAGGAAAACGACAGGCCCGAAAAGCGAACCGGTGCCGGGAATGCGCGCACCATCACATAAGGCACCGCACCAACCATGCCGACCGAAAGCCCCATCACCGCGTAAAGCGCAAACAGAACCGGCAGCGAAACCGCCGCATAGGTGTAGAAGGCGAAGGTCGCGAGACCGAAGAAAATGCCTGCAACAGCGAAGAAGCGCCCGCTGCCAATGCGGTCGACAATGGCACCTGCACTTACAGTTCCGAACATCAGGAACAGTGTGCCGAAGCTAGTGGCAGCCAGTGACTGCAAAGGCGTATAGCCATAGAGCTTCTGCAGGAAGGTTGCCGTCATCAGCGTGGTGACAACAATGCCGGCCGACAAGATCCATGTCAGCAGCATCGAAATGATAACACCATGCATGTGGTTACGCAGCACAGTGCCAAGCGGCAGCTTGTCCTTCAGCAGATGGCTGTTCTTCATCTCGGTGAAGATCGGCGTTTCAGCCAGCCAGCGGCGCAGATAAACGGCAAGCAGGCCGAAGATACCGCCGATGAAAAACGGAATGCGCCATGCATAAGCAGCCAGTTCTTCCGGCGTGAAAATCCAGTTGATAGCTGTCGCAATAAGCGATCCGATCATGATGCCAAGCGTGAGGCCAGAGCATAGAAAACCACAGGCCATGCCAACCCGATTGGCAGGCACATGCTCGGCCACGAATGTCCATGCGCCAGGAACTTCACCGCCAATGGCTGCCCCCTGCAACATACGGAAGACGATCAGCAGGATCGGAGCGCCGACGCCCAGCGTTGCATAGGTCGGCAGGCAGGCCATCGCCAATGTCGAAATCGACATCAGAAACACCGAGAAAGCGAAAACACGCTTGCGGCCAAACTTGTCGCCGAAATGCGCCAGTACAATGCCACCGATGGGCCGCACCAGATAGCCGGCTGCGAAAATACCGAACGTCTGGATCAGCACCAGCCAGTCCGGCATATCGGGCGGAAAAAACAGATGGCCGATGACGCTCGCAAAGAAGACGAAGATGATAAAGTCATAAAACTCCAGCGCGCCACCGAGTGCCGAAAGGCCAAGGGTACGGAAATCCTGCCGATTTAACGGTCGGGGGTCGGTGCTTGCATGGAGATTCGTCGAAGCCATCGATTCGATTCTTTTCTGGTGGTTTAAGTACTTGAGTCCGATCTTTTCGGGTGGGTTTTAATGCGCCAATTGTCTCCGCACTGCAAGACTTGACTTCCATCTGTTGAAGCCTATTTTAGAATCATTCTAAACTTTGGATTCCCATAATGCTCAACCGATTCTTCCGCAACGACCGACGTCCTTTCGATTCACTTTCCGAACAGGAAATTCTGGCACTTGCCATATCCTCTGAAGAAGACGATGCGCGCATCTATCTCGCTTATGCCGACGGCTTGCGTGACGAGTTTCCGCAATCGGCGAAAATCTTCGAACAGATGGCGGCGGAAGAACATGGCCACCGCGATGCGCTGATCGAGCGGCACAAGGCCCGCTTTGGCGACCGGATTCCGCTGATCCGCCGCGAGCATGTCAGCGGCTATTATGATCGCAAGCCAGACTGGCTGGTGCGTCCGCTTGGTATCGACAAGGTGCGCGAAGCTGCATCGGAAATGGAGGAACAAGCTTATCGATTCTATGTTGAGGCCGCCAAGCGCATCAGCGATGCAGACACCCGCAAACTGCTGGGCGACCTTGCCCAACAGGAAAAGCAGCATGAAGCCAAGGCTGAGTCGCTGGAGCACACACTTACACCGAACGATGTGCAGGATGAGGAGCGCGCCGCCGAGCGCAAGCAGTTCATCCTCACCTATGTCCAGCCCGGACTTGCGGGCCTGATGGACGGATCGGTTTCAACGCTCGCCCCGATCTTCGCCGCCGCCTTTGCGACCCAGGATACATGGCAGACCTTTCTGGTCGGCCTGTCCGCCTCGGTCGGCGCCGGTATTTCGATGGGCTTCACGGAAGCCGTGCATGACGATGGCAAGCTTTCAGGCCGAGGCTCCCCGATCAAGCGCGGGATTTCCTGCGGCGTGATGACGACATTGGGTGGCCTCGGTCATACCCTGCCCTATCTCATCAAGGATTTCTGGACGGCAACCAGCATCGCTACAATTCTGGTTTTCTTCGAGCTCTGGGCCATCGCCTTCATCCAGAACCGTTATATGGAAACGCCATTCTTCCGCGCAGCCCTTCAGGTCGTGTTCGGCGGCGCACTCGTTCTGGCAGCAGGCATACTGATCGGTAACGCCTAAACTGTCATTCTATCGTGCGGCAGGGAAACCGGTCCATCGAAGACATCGATTGCGATCCGGCCCTGCCGGGAAACAGTGACAAAGCTGTTTGCCGGCACTGCCATCCAATTTCCTGCTTCGCCGTCAAGTGGTTCAGACACGACACAGATGCCGGATACACTGCCCAGTGTTGCGGTATAAAGCGTAGGTGCAAAAGCATCCGTCGCATAGCGGATCGCGTAAAGCTGATTCCCATCGGAAAACGCCGCGGTCAGCCGCAGAAATGGCGGCACACCGGCACGCACCGCCTCTTCAACAATCGTTGCCACCATCCGCTTCATGGCCAATGCAGGGTCACTATCCAAGCCAAACTCCAGCATCAGCAGGAAGATCAGCTCTGAATCTGTCGCGCCATGCTTCTGGCCATAGACGTCGTCGCTCAAATGGCTTTCCAGCCTGCGACGCAGCCGGTCGAAATTGCCGATCTGGCCGTTATGCATGAAGCTCCAGCGACCGGAAACGAAGGGATGGCAGTTGGAACGGCTGGTTAGTCCACCAGTCGACGCTCGCACATGCGCGAGAAAAAGGCGCGACCGGATCTGTCGCGCCAGACTGCGGAGGTTCTGGTCGGACCATGCGGGCAAGATATCCCGATAAAGACCCGGCTCATCACGATTGCCATACCAGGCGACACCGAATCCGTCGCCATTGGTACGTGTTTTGGCTTCATGCGCATCATGGCTTTGCGCCACGAGTGAATGGCAGGGAGACGATATAATGTCTTCCAGATAGGTTTCAGGTCCGAGATAGGCGGCCCAACGACACATTTTTGATCCGGTGTTTACCGGCCCCGGTTATGCGTCCGCTCGTAAAGCTGGCGAACGATTGTGCTCGCCGTCTTCTCGAACAAAAATGGCAAAATTGCATGGATCAGTGCTGCAAAGGCCGCACAAAAAAGCTTGAACGAAAAACGTCCGGCAAAGGCCATATGCTGAAAATAGGTCTCATCGACAGATTCCGGATGCTCGGTAAAGAGGCGTGTAATACGTGTCGTCATTGGAAATACTCCCGTCAATGAGTAATTTGTTCCCGTTAAGCGGCGCAGACTGCGCCTTTCTGGAAAATCATTTTAGCAAAAGAAGACGAGATGAAATCTCAATTTGTCCTTGATAAATACGGTTTATTGGGACAATTATCCCAACATGAAACCATTTCTCGATGAAATTGATCGGAAAATCCTGGATCACCTGCAAATTGACGGCACTCTTTCCGTTGATTCTCTCTCTGAACGGGTACACTTATCGCGCAATGCCTGCTGGCGACGTGTCAAGCGCATGGAGGATGAAGGGATCATCAAGGCGCGCGTCGCTCTTGTCGATGCCGAGATGGCCGGTTGCGGTCTGTCCGTCTTTATTCTGGTTCGCACATCAAGCCACGATCCTGACTGGTTGACGAAATTTCGCGGTGCCATGGGGCGTTTCCCGGAAATCGTTGGAGTTTATCGCATGACCGGCGATCTGGATTATGTCCTTAAAGCGCGTGTCGCTGACGTCAAAGCCTATGATCGGCTCTATCAGCGCCTTATTGCCAGCGTTCCGCTGTCAGATGTGTCGGCTTCTTTCGTTATGGAAGAGATCAAAGAAACCACCGCCGTACCGTTGGAACGGGATTGAAACGCCTGAAAACAGCAGCTCATCGTGTATAAGCATGATCCAGTGCCGCACTATCATTGCAAAACGTCAAATAGGCGGTACACCTTTGGTGCAATTTAACGTATGAGCGTCGCCAATTTGAATTCCCGTATGAAAGGCTCCCTCATGACCGCAGCATCCTCTTCCACGCCTACGCTCGGCATCATCCGCCTCGAACATGCGGAAGGCCTTGAACTCCCCGCTTACGAAACGTCCGGTTCCGCTGGTATGGATCTTCGTGCCGCTGTCGCCGAAGACCGCCAGATCGTATTGCTGCCGGGGCGGCGTACCCTGGTGCCAACCGGGCTGATCTTCGAAATTCCGGAAGGCTATGAAGTGCAGATCCGGCCTCGTTCGGGCCTCGCATTCAAGAACGGCATCACCTGCCTCAACACGCCCGGCACCATCGATTCAGATTATCGTGGTGAAGTAAAAGTGCTTCTGGTTAATCTCGGTGACGACGATTTTCGCATTGAACGCGGTATGCGCATTGCACAGGCCGTCTTCTCACCTGTCGTTCAGCCAAAAATTGAGGAGCGCTCACAAATCAGCGAAACAGCACGTGGTGCCGGAGGTTTTGGTTCAACCGGAACAGCCTGATCAAGCGATCCAACAATCCTGATAAAAAGCCGGAACCTCGTTCCGGCTTTTTTATTTGCACTCACCAGGGTCCGTTCAGCGCAAGCCCGAAGACTACGACCATTGGGCGCATGACAAATAATTAAGATGAATTCTTGAGTCTGTAGGCATAGATATCCGCTTGGAATATTTCCCGCAAAAGTGCGAAGCGGTTTTGCGTAAGGATAATGCGTAGAGAAAATAAACTGGAATGGTTCCGACGATTCAGTCTCAGATAGAATCGCTCCTAGACAGTTATTTGACATAGAATTCTCAGAGGTTACAGGGTGCTTAAATCCACCGATTCACTTCCGGCAGGTCAAAAAAAGACCGCATCAGCCAAACGCGCACCGCGTGGTCGGAGCCACTTGTGGATCTGGCTGCCAATAGCAGCCGTTGCCCTGGGTGCGGGCTGGTACTTCCTAAGCGGTCGAGAAGCCAGCAGCCAGAAAAGCACCTATCTGGCTGAAACAGTAGAACGCGGAAACATCGAAAACTCGATCACAGCAGTTGGTACGCTGAGCGCGCTGCGCAGCATCAATGTCGGCGCGCAGGTCTCCGGTCAGCTGAAAAGCGTCAAGGTGGAGATCGGCGACGAAGTGAAGCAAGGTGATCTGATTGCTGAAATCGACCCCTCGCCGTTTGAAAAGAAGGTCGAGATTGCGAGCGCACAGCTTGATAACCTTAAAGCCCAGCTCCTAAGCAAACAGGCGCAGCTGACATTGAAGAAGTCCAATGCGGCCCGCCAGCGCTCGCTGCTTGCCACCCGCAACGCATCGCAATCGACCATTGATCAGGCTGATGCCGATCTTGCAGTGGCGGAAGCCGATGTGAAAGCTCTGAGTGCGCAAATCCGCCAGCAGGAAGCACAGCTTGCCAGTGACAAGGTAGATCTCGGTTACACCAAGATTTACAGCCCCATGGTCGGCACAGTCGTTGACCAGAGCGCCAAGGAAGGCGAAACGCTGAACGCGGTGCAAAGTGCACCTACGGTGGTCACGGTTGCGGATCTCAAGGTGATGACGGTCGAGGCACAAGTCTCTGAAGCCGATATCAGCAAGCTGAAACCCAATATGCCGGTTTATTTTACGTTGCTGGGCCAGCCTGACAAGCGCTTTACCGGCACGTTGCGTCAGATCAAGCCAACGCCGCAGACCGACAACAATGTTGTTCTCTATTATGCGCTGTTCGACGTCCCCAATCCAACGGGCGAACTCATGATCAATATGAGCGCACAGGTCTATTTCGTTCTCGATCACGCCGACAATGTGCTGATTGTTCCGACCGCAGCGCTTAATTCCAAGCGTGAGGGCTCGGGCAAACCACAGACCACTGTTCAGGTTGTCGATAAAAGTGGCTCCACTGAAGAGCGCACCGTAGAAGTCGGTGTTCGCAACCGCGTACAGGCCGAGATCAAGAGTGGGCTTGAAGAAGGCGACAAGGTTGTTGTTACCTCTGCATCGGCGACGGCAGGCTCGACCCAGCGCAATCGCAGGCCCGGCGGCATGTTCTTCTGATGGGATCAGCTATGAACGAAGCCATGCACGACACTCCCCTCATCAGATTGCAGAATATCCGCAAGACGTATCACAATGGCGATCTCGCGGTTGAGGTTCTGCACGGCATCACGCTTGATATACGCGCCGGTGAGTTTGTCGCTATCAAGGGTGCGTCCGGATCGGGCAAATCGACGCTCATGAATATTCTGGGCTGTCTCGACAGTCCCAGCGGCGGCGAATATCTGCTGGACGGCGAAGATGTATCAACTCTAGATGCAGACGAGCTGGCCGCGTTGCGCCGTCGTACTTTCGGCTTCGTCTTCCAGAGCTACAATCTGATTGCAACATCGACCGCGCAGGAGAATGTCGAGGTTCCGGCGATCTATGCTGGCATGCCCGCCGCTGAACGCCACGAGCGTGCGGCCGAACTTCTCAGTTCGCTGAAGCTTGGCGACCGTTTGGACCATCGCCCCAACCAGCTTTCCGGTGGCCAACAGCAGCGTGTCTCCATTGCCCGTGCCCTGATGAATGGTGGACGCATCATTCTTGCGGACGAGCCGACTGGTGCGCTCGACAGCCAGAGCGGTGAAGATGTCATGGCGCTGCTGCGCTCCATGCATGAACAGGGCCACACGATCATCGTCATCACCCACGCCCGCGAAGTTGCTGAACGGGCAGACCGACTGATCGAAATCCGTGATGGACAGATCCTGTCCGACACGACCAAGCGCGAAATGCCAGAAGGCGATGCGCCCAAAACGCTGCAAAGAATAACTGAAAGCGGCAGCGCGCAGATCGCCGATATTTCTGAAGCGGTCAAAATGGCGATGCGCGCCCTGCGTGCCAATATTTTCCGCACGATCCTGACCTTGCTCGGTATCATCATCGGCGTGAGTTCCGTCGTCACCATGCTTGCAATTGGTACGGGCGCGCAAAACTCTATCCTCGATCGCATCAATGCGATGGGCACCGATCTGGTACTCATCCGGCCATCCATGCCCGGCTTTCGGGGCTCTGGCTCCGTCGCGACACTTGTCCCGGCAGATGCCGATGCTATCCTGCAATTGCCAAATGTAAAAACGGCAGTGCCAGAAGTTACAGGCAGTGTCACTTTGCGACGCGGTAATGTTGACTATCAATCACAAGCCAATGGCACAGTCGCAGCCTTCTCTGAGGCAAAATCCTGGAAAGTCGCGACCGGCGACTTCATCACCGAGCATGACATGGAAACCTATGCACCGGTCGCGGTGCTTGGTTCGACTGTCGTCAAAACCTTATTCTCTGATGGCTCGAATCCGATCGGGCAATATATTCTGATCCAGAAAATACCCTTTCAGGTGATCGGCACACTGGAATCGAAAGGCGCAGGCTTTGGAGGCTCTGATCAGGACGATGTGGTGATCGTCCCGCTTTCGACCGGAAATCTCCGGCTGTTTGGCCAGAAATATGTCCGCACAATTACCGTCCAGGTGAAAGATGCGGATCTGATCGACACAACACAGGATCAAATCCAGGAGCTCCTCGACCGGCGCCACAAGCAGCGCGATACCATGATCACCAACATGTCGTCGATTCGTGATGATGCAGCAGCCATGGGATCGACCATGACCCTGTTTCTGGGGTCGGTGGCAGCAATATCGCTGCTGGTCGGCGGGATTGGGGTGATGAATATCATGCTTGTGAGCGTGACAGAGCGCACGCGAGAGATCGGCGTCCGCATGGCAACAGGCGCGCGCCGCCGCGACATTCTTCTTCAGTTCATCACCGAAGCACTGACCGTCTCGGCGATTGGTGGTGCTGTCGGGGTGATTCTGGGCGTCAGCACGGCTGCAATCATATCTTGGGCAGGTGCGCCTGTCGGGTTCAGTGCAGGTCCCGTACTTCTTGCCTTTGCCTGTGCATTTGCAACAGGGCTGGTATTTGGCTTTCTTCCAGCACGCAAAGCTTCCCGGCTCCTTCCAGCAGTGGCACTGTCATCTGAATAAATTACCGAACCACAGAGCAAAAATTTAAAAAGCCGGTCTGAAAACAGACCGGCTTTTTGAGAGATGATGCTGGCTTACTTGAAGAGTAGTGGCAAGGTAATCGGCATCCGGGCTTTGGCCATTGCTGCCGGCGGCGCAGGAACGGGAGAAGCCCGCCGCGCTGCTTCCAACGCCAGCTGATCCACTGTCGGATCTCCCGACGAACCGGCAAGACGTGCGGAAAGCACATTGCCGGATGGATCGATGACGAACGTCACCTGGACAAGCCCTCTGGAGTTCCTGCTCGCTTTGCGCTGCAGGAAGCGAACATTACGTGCCATATGGGCTCGCAATTTGGACGTCCATTTGGCCGAACTAACGCCTGCAGAAGCATTATTTTCACCACGGCGATTGGCTGCTGCCTTCGCACCATTATCGGCATCCATACGTGGCGCACTTGCCTGACGGGTTTCCTTGGCAGGCTCCGCCTTCTTGGGCTTAGGTTTTTCAACCTTCTGCACCGGCTTCGGCTTCTCAGGCTTGGGCTTTTCAACCTTCTTTTCTGGCTTTGGCTCAGGCTTTTCTACCGGCAGCGGCACAGCCACTTCCGGCTTCGGAGCTTCAACCACATCCGGAATCACTTCTTCCGGCTCCTTGATTTCTTCGGGCACGGGTTCCGGCTCAGGCTCCGGTTCCTTGATTTCTTCCGGTACGGGTTCTGGTTCAACCTGT
This sequence comes from Brucella grignonensis, assembly GCF_002252505.1. GTDB lineage: Bacteria > Pseudomonadota > Alphaproteobacteria > Rhizobiales > Rhizobiaceae > Brucella > Brucella grignonensis. The sequence goes on from NZ_NNRL01000158.1 coordinate 19,513, forward strand.
TCTTCAGGCTCTGCAGCTGTTTCCTGCTGTGGAGCCTCAGAAGCCACCTCTTCCATCGGAGCTTCAGGTTCTGGCGCAAGTTCGATCACCATGGCCGCGACCTGCGCGCCATCCGGCTGATCTTCCTCTTTCGTCAAATGCACGGCATAGGCGCCAGCGGCATGAACGCTAAGAACGATAATACCCGCACCGAGCCAACGCCCTGCATCATGCCAGAAGGAATGATGATGGCTGTCGGTCGACGCCACATTCTTTATAGGGGGATGTTCGGGCGGGAGTCGATCCATCATTGCGCTCCCTGGATGGCCGGAGCTGGAGCTGACGCAGGTGCAGAACCATCGGGCGTGGCAGCTCCCAGTGTTTCAAGGCCGACAAGCGCGATTTTGAGATAACCCGCTTCACGCAGCAGGTTCATCACGCGCATCAGCTCACCATAACCAACATTCTTGTCGGCACGCAGGAAGACGCGGGCTTCCTTGTTTTTTTCCGACACGATGTCGAGCTTGGGTCCGAGACCTTCACGGACCACCGTGTCATTGCCAACACTGACGGTCAGGTCTTCCTTGAGCGTCACATAAATCGGCTTGTCCGGGCGTGGCGCAGGTGTTGCGCTTGATGCCGGAAGATCGACATTGATGTCGACCGTTGCCAAAGGTGCTGCAACCATGAAGATGATCAGGAGAACCAGCATGACATCGATGAACGGCGTCACGTTGATCTCGTGGTTCAACTCAAGATCGTCGCCACCGCCTTCGCGAATTTTTCCAGCCATCTTGCTTACTCCGCAGCGTGCAGCTTGCCTTCCGGCACACCTGCAGTCTTGAAGTCGAGATCGCGGCTCACAAGGCGCTCAACACCGGCAGACGCATCCGCCAGAAGCTGACGATAGCCTGTGATCGCACGAGCAAACACGTTGTAGATCACAACAGCAGGGATAGCAGCCACAAGGCCGATAGCCGTTGCAAGCAACGCTTCCGCAATACCGGGAGCGACGACGGCGAGGTTAGTCGTCTGTGCCTGGCTGATACCGATGAACGAGTTCATGATGCCCCAGACAGTACCGAACAAACCGACGAAAGGTGCAACCGACCCGATGGTTGCCAGAATGCCTGTGCCTTTGGAAAGACGACGACCAGCCTTTGCTTCTATACGCGACAGGCGCGAAGAGACGCGTTCTTTAAGACCTTCACCGCCTGCACGCGCCAATGCCGGACCGGAGAGACGAACTTCATCTTCGGCAGCACGCACCAGAATTGCGGCAGGGCCTTTCGCACCATCCAGAGACCGGACAGCCTCAGAAAGCGTCGCCGAATGGCCGATCACCTTCATGGCCCGCTTGGCGCGGCTGCGCGCACCAGCAAGCTCAAGGGATTTTGCAACCCAAACCGTCCAGGTCGCAAGCGATGCCAGAGCAAGACCTATCATGACCGACTTAACCACCCAATCAGCGGCCATGAACATGCCCCAAGGCGAAAGATCATGTGGCAAGACGAATGCAGGCGCAGCTTCCGCAGGTGTTACTGGCTGCGCCGCTTCGGGCGTTACCTGTTGAGCTGCGGCAGGTTCGTTTGATGGGGTCGAGGAAGGTGCAGCAGCTGGCTGTTGAGCAGTCGGCGCAGCTGGTGCCAGAACAGTTGGCGCGGCATTGTTTGGTGTCGGCGTCGTCGGTGTAGGATTTGTAACAGCCGAATTATTGACAGCTGGCTCGGACGCGCTTTGCGCAAGTGCAGAACCCGCAAATGCCAGCAGCCCCACGCCCATCGCCGCAGCCGTGAAGCCTTTTCGCCAGAAACCAGTCATCTTGTTCGCCTTTTGATTATTCAGGTCCGAGTGCTCATGACAGATCGTTCATGCAGACCGTCGCGCCGCTTATCGGGATTTTTCTTAACTCCCATTAACATGATGATGCAAGTCATGTTTTTAATTTTGTTATATTTCCCCACGTTAGAGGGTCCAAAAATGATCGGAACCACAGAAGAAATACCTGTTGCATAAAAACTCCAAATCAGACGTGATACAAACAAGATGGACAAACCCGGCACGCCTTATGGTTTGCACGGGTCTGCGGGAGGACATGCCAATGATGTTCAAGGACATTCAGACCCTCGAAAATGCAGCGCGCACGGCCATGGCAGGCAATGATGACCCATTGCCTGTGCAGCAGCGGCTGTTGAAGCCATCTCATTACGGTCTGGCTTTCATCACCTTGCTCGGTGCTGCCTACCTCCTGCTTGCTTAAGGTCGGCGCGGACATTCTGGGATATTTACCATGACGAGCAGTAGGTCTTGCATTGAGTTGCTGACCTGCGGCTTACATGCAACCATTGGGCCTGAATAACGTTATCCCGGTTGAGCAACATATGCTGCAAACCAGAGATCGAACAGGAGGCCTGATATGGCGCGCGGAACAACAAATACGCGGAAGATCGACGAAAAACTCGAAGAAGCGCTGACGGATTCGACAACCGAAAACCTTCAGGCGCAGGTCGAGCAACTCAAGGAAGATATTGCAGCCATTGCTGCCACCTTGGCCAATCTCGGTTCACAAACCGTCCGCGATGCGAAGCGCACTGCCAAGGAAACCTACAAAAGCGCATATGTGCAGAGCGAAGACGTGGTAGGTGACCTCAAAAACAAGGCGCAGGACGTCGAAGCTCAATTGACAGAGACGATACGCGCCCGACCGATTGCATCGCTCGCTACCGCTCTGGGCGTTGGTTATCTGCTCGCCCTCCTTTCGCGTCGCTGATCCGCGCCATGCTGAAACATTTGGCGCCAGTCGTGACATCCCTTGTCGGTGAAGAACTCGAGCTCCTCACCGGACGAGCCAAGCGTGCCGCCATTTTGGGAGCGGTGATCGCCGTCTTCGGCCTTATCGCTGTTGTGTTTCTCTGCGTCGCAGCTTTTCTGGCTCTTGCGGAAAATTACGGCGGGCCGATTGCGGCGCTTATTCTTGCAGGCCTGTCATTGATCCTCGCTATGCTCATTCTTGCAGTTCTGAAAATTCAGGCTGCGTCAGAAGAGAAGAAACGCAAGCAGCGCATTGAAGCAGACAAATCAGCTCTAATGGCAACCGCTGCAATGGCCACGGTCCCATCCATTTTGAAACGTCCGATACTGGCAGTAGCATTGCCACTCGCAGGCATTGCCCTCATCAGCCTGCTTTCTGACAAGAAGAAACGCCACTCACAAAAGAACAACTCGCGTGATTAGGCCGTGGTGATGATTTAACTTATCAGCGGCGCGAGCGGGATTTTGACGCTGGCGAGGAGAAGTGAGCGATGAGGAGTTATTCCTCCTTGAGCGAACTTCGACAAAGCCAGAGGGGAAATCCGCCGCGTCCCTTGGGGGGCATGGTGAAAACAAGTTAATTAGAGCGGTTCCAACGATTGAATCATAACTGAAACCGCTCCGGTCATCGGGAGCTGTCTTTTATCCGGCTAGTTCGGTTTCCTGATCTTCTTTTGCTTTGGCAAGTGAGGAAAGCCGAACAATGACACGTGTGCCGGAGCCGCTTTCCGAGATTTCATAGACAGGCTTTTCGCCGAACTGCATGCAAAGCTGCTCAACGACCAGCGTTCCGAGCCCGCTCCGCTCTTTGGCGTTCTCCGCGTCGTCTCTCTGCCAGCCAACGCCATTGTCTTCAACAATCAGCGCCGGTATTCCTGTCTTATCGTCATATTTGAAGCTCACTGCAATCTGTCCCTCATCCCGGCCCTTGAAGGCATGCTTGACGGCATTGGTAATGAGTTCGCCTAAAATGATACCGACGGTGGTGACATCCCGTGCTTTAAGGTCGATCGGTGCGAAATCAGTCTGAAAGCTGATCTTGCGGTCTACACCGATAGCGTTGCGAATATCCGCAATGACCGTTTCAAGGAATTCGTCGATACGTGTCGATTCCATATCTTCTCCAAGCCGAAGCCTGCGGTGGGCAGTGGAAACCGTCTGCACACGATCACGGGCCGCAGAAAGGGCGGCACGCGCTTCCTCACTACGTGTCTGCCGCAATTGCAATCCAAGCAACGACGAAACAGTCGCCAGGGAATTTCCAATACGATGGTTGGAGTCCTGCAAAAGCACTTCGACACGCCGCCGTTCTCTTTCGGCAATGGCTCGTTCTTTCTCCAGCTCGGCTGTCCGCTCGCGCACACGCTGTTCAAGAAGTTCTTTTTCCGATAGCAAGACCGACTGACCTTCAAAAAGAACACGCGCCGCCCGCTGGGCCCGGGAAAAAAGTAAAAAACTCAGCATAACGGCAGAGGCAAGTGCGACAATCGAAGTTGCAGTCAGCCAGTAACGCATCTGGTCAATATGAGCATTGCGCTCGGCCAACTCCTGTTCTTCAATGGCGATAAACTGCGATACGGTTTCGGAAAGTTGGTCCATGAGAACCCTGCCCTCATCACCGCGCACTTTTTCAATCGCATCCTGAACCTTACCTGCCTTGGCGAGATTGACTGTGGTTCGCACATCATCATGTGCACGCTCGACCAGCGCCTTGATCTTTTTAACGCGCGCATCCTGTTGCGGATTACCCTCCGTCAACAAAGCAAGATCAGAGAGCGTCTGATCGATATTGACGATAGAGCGTTGGTAAAGCTCGAGATAGGCATCATCCAGTGTCAGAAGATAGCCGCGGCGACTCATCTCAATATTATAGGCGATGCGCGTGACCCGGCCTACTTGCTCACGCAGTTCAAAATTCTTCGAAATATCAACGACCTGATTGTTAACGCCGTAGGAAAGGAACAGGGTTATCAACGCCGAGAGCAGGACCAGGCTAAGCGACACGATGAATGCTATCGGCCGAAAGGAAGGCTTTAAAAGACGATTTGAAAAGGCTGATGCCAAAGGTCAATCCATGATAAAACTATTACGCTTAAGCCTCGCATGCCAAGGCGCCGAAAACGGTTGGCGCCGCAACATTTTGAAGCCGCAAACCGGCGCTGACAAACATTGCGGATCACCGACGCTGGTCTCGCAAGCAAATATTAGTAGAGAGAAATCTTCAAGTAGCTAATGCTTAAAAAGGCCTCGACGCATTTCCAGCAAAAGTGTCAAACAGTTATGCGTCGGAACACTCTAAGCAAAGTTTCTCAAAGTCACGCGGGAGGAATTGGCATCAGGTCCGTAGTCTGCATCGCCTTCGATCTGCAATATCTCCTGCAGACGTGCGCGGGCCCGGCTGACGCGGCTTTTGATCGTGCCAACTGCACATCCACAGATTTCGGCAGCTTCTTCGTAGGCAAAGCCAGACGCACCAATCAGAATGATTGCTTCACGCTGATCATCGGGTAACTGCTCGAGAGCTGCCTTGAAATCCTGCAAATCCAGCGTGCCATATTGTGAGGGATGCACCGCGAGCTGCTCACTAAACACACCATCGGTGTCCTGCACTTCACGACCACGTTTGCGCATCTGGGTGTAAAATTCATTACGAAGGATCGTAAATAGCCAGGCCTTCATGTTGGTTCCCAACTCAAAGGATTCCTGCTTGGCCCACGCCTTCATTATTGTATCCTGAACGAGATCGTCAGCGCGGTCATGCTGACCGATCAACGAAATTGCAAACGCACGCAGACTCGGCAACGATGCCAGGAGTTCACGCTTGAATTGCGCCATCTCCTCAGCCGACGGAACCAGTGCTCTGCTCACGCGTACTCTCCTGTTCAGCCCGATCAAGTTTTTCCAAAAGATCGAGAAAACGATCTGGAATTGTTTCGTCCTGTATCGAGGTATAAAGCGCCTTGAGTTTTAAGCCGACTTCACAGTTCGGCCCCAAAATGTCCTTCCGGACGCGCCCGTTGAGCCGTATCCGAGCCCCGTTCGCTTGAAGGTTTTTCTTGTTCGTCATCTCTTGTACATTCTAGGCATTAAGCCCTGTTTCAATAATACCAAGCCCCAGCATTCGCAGGTTAAATGCGCCCACTCGCAAAAAGTTCCCCGAATTGTTACTCTCTCGTGGAACTATTTTCAGGCGGTGACGTTTTCGTACCATAATGCCGCGCTCTATAACATTCTCCAAAGGCGCTCGGGCCTGACAGTAAATGTTAAAAAACAAGAATTGCGGCACTGAGGAGTCCAAGAACCATGACGTTATCGACGCGTATTGCGCCGCACCTTCCCTATCTTCGCCGTTTTTCGCGCGCCCTGACGGGTTCGCAGGCATCAGGTGATGCCTATGTAGCAGCTACATTGGAAGCGTTGATCGCCGATATCAGCATCTTCCCGCCTGCATCCGCCGACCGGATTGCTCTTTATCGGCTGTTCTGCAATCTCTATAAAACGGCATCTATCCAGATACCCGAACCTGCTTCTGAATTCGCATGGGAAAAGCAGGCAACACAGAATTTGTCCCATATCGCGCCTCTGCCCCGCCAAGCCTTTTTGCTCATTGCAGTCGAAGGCTTCAATGATCGTGAGGCGGCCGAGATTCTCGAATTGGAAGAAGGTGAGTTTGGCCGGATTCTGGCAGCGGCTTCTACGGAAATCTCCAAACAAGTCGCGACCCGCATCATGATCATCGAAGATGAACCGCTGATCGCCATGGACATCGAGCAGATGGTCGAAAGCTTGGGCCATGAAGTGGTTGGCATCGCGCGCACCAAGGACGAAGCACTCGCGCTCTATAAGCGAGAAAAGCCACGCATGGTGCTTGCAGATATCCAGCTGGCCGACGGAAGCTCGGGTATCGATGCAGTCAATGAAATCCTTCAGGACGATACCGTTCCTGTGATCTTCATTACAGCATTCCCGGAACGCCTGCTCACAGGTGAGCGGCCTGAGCCGACCTTCCTTGTGACGAAGCCGTTCAATCCCGACATGGTCAAAGCACTTATCAGCCAGGCTTTGTTTTTTGAGGAAGCCGCTCAGGTCGCAGCCTAAAACCACAAGATAGAGTTGTTTAGTCAGTGCCCCCTTAAAGAAAGAAGCTTTTCAGGGGCATTGGCTTTCAGTAAACAATCACTCGCTTGAAAACACGTGATTTTTTGGGTCTGGACCTGCAAATTGTCTATTCCAAGGAACCAAAAGCATACACTGGACGTTTCCTTTTCAATCAATGAAGAGGAGACCCAAAATGCTTTATTACGCTGTCGTTTTTCTCGTAATAGCTCTGGTGGCGGGTGCCTTGGGCTTTGGCGGCATCGCTGGTGCGTCAGCTGGCATTGCACAGATTCTGTTCTTCGTATTCCTTGCACTGCTCGTCGTATCGCTGATCGCGTCGGCTATCCGCAAAGCATAACGCATAGAAAGAAGGCTGTGGGTGGAGGGCTGATTTTAGCCCTCATCCAGCCCCCAGACATATCCTATCGTTATACGGTCTTGGACAAGGGCGCGATCATCCGTCTTCACAACAATCAGATATTATTGAATTCATCATTTCAGAACACGATTTTATCGATCACCAAACTGTTTTCATTCTACAGCGGGCGGCAGTTGAGGCATTCATGACAGCAGCAAACCCATCTCTCAATGAAACAGAGTCGGATGCTTCACGTTTACGCGCATTGCTAAGGGCCGTGCGAAACAGCAATGTTTGCGTTCTCTATCAAACACCTGATCTAATTTATGCGTGGGGTGAGAACATCCCTTCCTACTGGCAGGAGAGATGGAAAGCCGGTGGGCAGGACTGCGATTTTATCTTTTCGACATCCATGTCACGGCTTGATCACGCCAAGCGCACAGCACTTGAGACCGGAACTGCACAGAATGTCGAACTGGCTATCAATGATGGCGACAAGCTTCGCTGGATAGAATTTCACATTGATTGTGATCGCGATTCTGATGGTAATGTACTTGGGCTGGTCACCACGGCTCTTGAAATCAGCGAGTTGAAACGCCGCGAACAAGTGCTGAAAACATTGTTGCGTGAGGTCAGTCACCGCTCCAAAAATCTGCTCGCCATTGTGCAGAGCATCGCCAGCCAAACGGCTCGTTTCACTGATTCTGTCGATGACTTCCTTTTAAAATTCCGCGGCCGTATCCAGTCACTCTCCTATTCCCAAGATCTGGTGACTGATTCCAATTGGCATGGCGCATTGTTTCTGGATCTTGTTCGCTCGCAGATCGAGAAATATATCGACATTAACGACGAGCGCCTGATCATCGAAAGTGACAATCCTTATCTGTTTCCCGGAGCTGCATTGCATGTTGGGCTTGCTCTGCATGAACTGATCATCAATGCGACGTCTTTTGGTGGGCTTTCGATCCCTTATGGCCGCGTCGTCATCTCTGCAAAAATCCAACGCACGCAAAAGGGCGACGAGGAGCTGGTTTTTCATTGGGAAGAAACCAATCCGTCCATGCCCGAAGTCTATCAGCACGATCCACGCTTTGGCAGCGCCGTTCTGCAGCGCATTGTTCCCTCTGCAGTGGGTGGCCATGCTGAGTACCGCGTGGATGGCACGGGGGCGGTCTATTCTCTTACGGTTCCCGCAGAACAATTCGATTCTTAAAATGCAAGCTTAAGTATTCAGGCCGATCCGGCACATCAATCCATTCCGTGCGACAAAAGAAAAGCCGTTATGGTCTTTACCACAACGGCTTTACTCTGAATATGCGGAATGCCAGCTGCATAAACGGGGGGCGTCTGCGCGGCATTCTCGCTGTCCACTTCATACGGGGAGATTGAAGGGGACAATGAAGACTGCGTGCGGGGCGGGTGGCAGGCTTCATATCCCCAGAACGCCAGCTGAAAGATTTGGTTCCCTCAGGATTTAATTTTTTTGCAATAAAGTTCGAGACGGTGATGAACGATCTCATACCCCAACGAACGGGCGATTTCTTCCTGCAATTTTTCAATCTTATCGGAGCGAAATTCAACCACATCACCGCTATCCATATCGATGATATGGTCATGATGGGCACCGCTCGCCTGCTCAAACCGAGACGGCCCGCCAGCAAAGGCATGGCGGTGAATAGCACCGAGCTCTTCCAGCAGTTTCATTGTTCGATAAACAGTCGATAGCGAAATGCTGTTGTCGATCTCAACCGCGCGCCGGAAAATCTCCAGCGCATCCGGGTGATCTTCCGTTTCGGTCAATATGTTCAGGATGATACGGCGCGGTCGCGTAATGCGAACACCAGCCTGCCTCAACTCCTGCTCATAATCGGGCTTCTTGTACGATTCACTCATTCCAGGATTATGCACCGGCAAGGCTCCAGTTGCAAATTTTTGCAACTGGAATGGAGAACATCTCCCCAGGCCATTTTTATCCTGCGCCTAAGCCGCCTCATTTCCTTTCAGCACAATGCATATCTCTCACAACTGAAATTCAAAAATAGGCGAGCGGCGAGAGGCTCAGTACAATGCCGATGAATGCGACAAAGCTGTGCCAGTAAAACAGGCCCCAAAGACCAAAAGCAATTCCTACCGGCGCCGTGTAAACACAGAAAAAGACGATATAGCCGTCGTTACCGACGCCGAAGAAAACAAGATAAAAGAAAATGAAAGCGGTTATTGCACCAAAGATCAGGGATATAATCGCCGAGAAGCACCAATTTTGCTTCCTGATAGGTTTTGCCTGATCCATGCCCTGCCAATTTCCCGAATATGTTCTCAAACCGAACCAGCAACCCCATTCCAGCCATTATTCATACCGTGGAGTTTCAACTGGATAAGACTTTCTAGCCGAGGCATCATCGTGAGCAGTCACCCTTGGTCATGGTGCACCCACCCGAAAATAGGTACCGGCCGCGGTGCCAAAGCCACCTGACGTAGTTTCATCGCAAAACGGGGTCGGAATATTCAGCGTTGCTCCTTGCAGGCGTAACACCAGAGGACCGCCCTCCCCCTTAAATTCGGCTTCACCAGCCGATTTCTGCTCAAGCACACCCTCGAAACTGCACACCCATGTCCCATTGGCCTGATCTGCAACATTGACATTCACAGCAAGTTGGCCTGATGGCTTCTTTTCTACCTCAATGGCACCCCATGCATTGTTCCATTTGCCTTCAAGAGATGAGTTATCTGTGACTGAAATCCAGTTGAGGAATTCTGCACGCATGTCTGTCCGATCAAGCAAACCGGTCAGTCTATTTTCCAGATTAGATAAATTGCTTTCAAAAGCTTCAGCCCGAATCTTGATAAAGGCGCTCTGATCGGTGCGAAGTGCTTCCTTCAATACAGGATCGGCTCTTTCAATCAGTGCAGAATAAGCAATCGACATAGCGCGATCTGCTTCGGCAATGTCTGGCTTAGAACAAATTGCCTTTTCCGTTGTGGTCGAAGCTTTACCACAGTCAAACCCAGCCTGAGCCAGTGCTGGAACCTGGGGGAATACGTAAACTCCTAAAGCAGCACACAAGACAGCAGAGTATTTCGTATGACGCATTTTCACCCTCAGTATTTATCTCTTCAACTGTCGTCGATATGTCTGTGATCAGGAGTAGACTTGTAATGGCTTAATGCCATTTATCCAACTCTTTAAGCAACGTTTGCGTCGAATGCAGGAGGGCCGGGTCGCCACAGTCAGCAAGTATGCGAACGTCTCACCAAGTGGATCAGACGTTAATTTGCGAACACAGGCCGATTTAATTGAAGGTGTCGAAATCATTGGTACGCCCAAGGGGAATCGAACCCCTGTTTGCGCCGTGAGAGGGCGCCGTCCTGACCGCTAGACGATGGGCGCAGAGCCAAGTAGCTTTCGCTGATATAGACCTGACGGGGCAAAAGCGCAATGCCGGCTGAAATTGAGAAGGGCGACAGAACTGCCGCCCTCAAACGCATAATTACTCGACATTGCCAAGCTTGATGCGGCCAACGATACGAGACTCGCGATAATCGTAAACGATAATCTCAGTACCGCCATCTGGCAGCAAAGTTTCCAGCGAAAGCTGCTGACCGGAAAGGCTCTGCGACAACAGGCGCGTGCCCGGCGCAAGCTCAATCTGCGATTCAATCAGCTTGACTGGTTCAGGCTGCGTTGGTGCAATTGCGGCTTGTCCCGGAATGTCAGAACGCGCAGCTTCGGTTTCGCTTGCGTCCGGCGCGCGATTGATCTTGTAGACAACTGCGACAAGCACAGCCATAAGACCAATCAACATAACACCGATTGAAACTGCAAGCAGACGGATCATCTTGCGACGGACTTTCTCCATCGCTGGATCAAGCGGGGGTTCCGGCTGTTGTTGTTCCGGATAATAGCCCTGCTGATAGTCCTGATATCCTGAATCCTGCTGATTCTGATATCGGGGATAGTGTGGATCCTGCATTAAATGACTCCGGTTCATGCACCCGCGTGGGCGCGTGATAACGAAGGGAAGAGACAATTGAAAGAACTAATTGCCGACCTAGACGCTGCGGGCAAAAGATTAGACCAGTGGCTGGCCGCAGCATTGGGGCCGGAACTCTCCCGCAGTCGCGTCCAGTCCCTGATTGCTGAGGGTCATGTGACCCTCGATGGTGTTCCCGCCAGCGGCGCAAAGCAAAAGCTGCGCGAAGGCATGAAGATTGCCATCGTGCTGCCAGAGCCTGAACCTGCCGACCCGCAAGGCGAGAACATCCCGCTGGATATTCTCTATGAAGACGATGATCTCATCGTTATCAACAAGCCCTCTGGCCTTGTTGTCCATCCGGGCAACGGTAACTGGACAGGAACGCTTGTTAATGCCCTCATATATCATTGTGGCGATAGCTTGTCGGGCATCGGTGGTGTACGCCGTCCGGGTATCGTTCATCGCCTCGATAAAGACACAAGCGGCGTTATGGTTGTTGCGAAAAACGACCATTCGCATCGCCACCTGAGCGAACAGTTCGCCGACCATGGCCGCACCGGCGATCTCGAACGCGCCTATCTAGCACTGGTATGGGGCATGACGGAACGTCCTCAAGGCGTGATTGATGCCCATCTTGGCCGCTCACATCGTGATCGCACCAAGCAGGCCGTCGTCAGTGAAGAACGCGAAGACGCGCGACACGCAGTCACCCACTATGTGACGATTGAAAAATTCGCGCCGCAGGAAGATGCAACCGCCCTCGCCTCACTCGTTGAATGCCGCCTTGAAACAGGCCGCACACACCAGATACGCGTTCACATGGCCCATATCGGCCATCCGCTCGTTGGCGATATGGATTATGGCAGTGCATACAAAACCAAAGCCAACAAACTGCCAGAGCCGCTAAAGAACGCGGTACACGGCTTCCACCGTCAGGCACTGCATGCATGGCTGCTCGCTTTCACACATCCTGCAACCGAAGAGCTTATGCGCTTTGAAGCAGCAATGCCGGAAGATATGGAGCACCTTCTGGAAAGTTTCCGCAGCTACTCTATATAAGCTTACAAAGAATATCGGCTCGTTTTGGGCCATGTATGAGGCCATGCATGAAATGGTTTAAGCAGGGGCGCATATCGGAGCATCGTTGACGCATGTGCTCCCTTGCTGTTCACATTCTAGTGACAGATTGTTTCATGAGTTTAAAGATCGTGTTTTTGCCAAAATCGTGCCTATATATGGAGGCTCGCGTGAGGGAAGTGCAGGAGGCAGCCCCCGCGACAGGTTCGCCAGATGGGAGCCTGAAATTATAAAGGAGGGTGCTCTATGGCCCAGGTTAATCTCCCCAGCATTACGTCCGGTGACGGTGGCCTTACCCGTTATCTTGAAGAAATTCGTCGTTTCCCAATGCTTCAGCCGCAGGAAGAATACATGCTGGCGAAGCGTTATCATGAACATACCGATCCGAAGGCTGCCCACAAGCTGGTGACAAGCCATCTTCGCCTCGTTGCGAAGATTGCAATGGGCTATCGTGGCTATGGACTGCCGATCGGCGAAGTGATTTCGGAAGGCAATGTCGGTCTGATGCAGGCCGTCAAGCGCTTTGAACCAGAACGCGGCTTCCGTCTGGCAACTTATGCCATGTGGTGGATCAAGGCCTCGATCCAGGAATATATCCTGCGTTCGTGGAGCCTTGTGAAGATGGGCACGACTGCCAATCAGAAGCGCCTGTTCTTCAATCTGCGCAAGATGAAGAGCAAAATTCAGGCGCTCGACGATGGCGATCTCAACCCCGATCAGGTCAAGCAGATTGCGACCAAGCTACAGGTCAGCGAAGAAGAAGTGGTTTCCATGAACCGCCGTCTCTCGGGTGACGCTTCGCTCAATGCGCCTCTGCGCGCCAGTGAAGGTGAATCGGGCGAATGGCAGGATTGGCTGGTCGATGACAGCAGCAGCCAGGAACAGGTGCTGATCGAACAGGACGAGCTGGAAAGCCGCCGCTCGCTGCTCGAACAGGCCATGGACACGCTCAACGAACGCGAACGCCGCATTTTTGAGGCTCGCCGCCTGTCGGAAGACCCAATGACGCTGGAAGACCTTTCCGGTGAATTTGGCATCAGCCGTGAACGCGTGCGTCAGATTGAAGTGCGCGCTTTTGAAAAAGTACAGGCTGCGGTCAAGGCTGCGGCCATCAAACAGCAGAAGGCGTTGAACCATGTCGAGGAAGCTCACGCTTAAAATTCTGCACTCTTTGAAACCAATCCCTGCCGCAAGTGGATCGTTCCATTTTGCGGCAGTTTGCTTTTAAAGCATGACAAAATTAGCGAGCATATCTCATACGACTGTCACGAAACCGATAAAAAAACGCCAAATAACTGTGATGCAATGGCTTTAGGCAACAGGTGTATTTCACCCAAGCCTGAAGGTCATCTCATGAAAAAGCTCCTGCTCGCTGCAGCTTTCGCTCTCACCGCTGCGACCGCCGTCTCTGCATCTGAATATGTTTCTTATCTCGACTATCCTCAGAAAGAACAGGATGGGAAAGAGTTCTTCACAGCCATTGAAATTCCTCAGGGCAGCTTCACCAAATACGAAATCAACGACAAGACCGGCCACATCGTTGTTGATCGCTACCAGTCCATGCCAGTCATCTATCCGGCCAATTACGGTTCGATCACCAGCACGCTCGCTGGCGACGGTGATCCGCTCGATGCACTTGTCTATACGCGTGAGCCTATCGTTCCGGGCGCTATCATCAAGGTCCGCCCTATTGGCGTTCTGAAGATGATCGACGGCGGTGAAACCGACGACAAGATCGTGGCTGTACCAACGTCGAAAATCGACCCTACCTATGACAACATCAAGGAAATCACTGACCTACCAAAGATCGAGCAGCAGCGCCTGGAAGCCTTCTTCCGTGTCTACAAGCAACTTCCAGAAGGCCGTAAGGTCGTAGAACTCGGTGGCTTTGACACTGCTGAGACTGCTGCAAACGAAGTCGCCAAGGCAATCAAGGCATTCTCTGAAAAGAAATAATCAACCGCACTGAAAGAAAAAGGCCGCTTTAAGCGGCCTTTTTTTGATTCTCGGCTCTGACTTTTAGCTGGCGCCCAGAACGTCGTTGAAAACTTTCTCGCCGGGAACGCCTTTTTCAAGACTGATCAGAGCACGGCGACCATTGCGGTAGGAAACCGGAATGTCGATCCACTGCAGACGACGCATCAGCGAAAGATTGGTATCTTGCGCAGTCTTTGCGTCATTGAGCCAGATAATGAAGAAATTATCCGCGATCTTCGACGGCACAGCGATCAATGGGTTGCCCGCTGCCTGTTCAGTATCCTTGAAGGTAATACGCTGAACATTATCGACGACACCGCCAACAAAATTATCGGGCACAGTGAAGACCATTTCAATCAGATGGCTGGCAGGTATCGACTGATCCGTATTTTTGCGGATCGTCATCTTCAGCTCAACCTTGCTGTCAGGCATCGTGACACTTGCGCGAATGGCAGGTGCTGCTGGTTCGCCTTCACTCGGGCTTTCCTGGATCTCCGACCAGACAACATTTCCACGCTCGACCGAACCGGTTTCCGTGCCACCGCGTTCTTCATAGAGAAGCGCCTGCTGGCCAACAGCGACAGCCTGCTGAGATTGCGGCTGAGTCTGCGTGTTGGTCTGCTCAGGTGTTGGTGTTGAAGCGGCAGTAGACTTGCCTTCACCAACACTCGCCTGACCACCCGATGGGCCTTCATCCGTCTCACTGCCATCCGGCATGAGACGCTGCGTCATCTTCTGCTCTTCAGGTGATGTCGGCGGTGTCTGTTCGCTTGACGGCTGCTCATTGCCTGCGGTCTGTCCGGCGGGCGGTGTCTGTTCTGCAGGTTGCTGTGCGGCTCCGGTATCTCCGCTTACAGGAGCATCGCTGCGACCAAGACTAGATGCGAGTTCCTGCAACTTGTCCTTGTTGGTCCAAACGACATAACCTCCAGCGCCAACGGCCAGAAGAGCAACAAGACCAACGACCAAGCCGGTATAGGAGCGCTTTTCTTTGCGTACATCTCGATCTGCATATTCCCCGCGGCGGGCATATGCCGTGTCGTCAGAACCATCCCGATCACGCTCAACTGCCCAGTCATCATTGTTACGGGAATGGACTGGCGCAGTATCATCGCCACTATCGACATCGCTGTCGGAATAACGAGGCTCAGTCGAAACCGGACCTTCATCATCATAGGACGACATTCGCGTCGAACGCGTTGATTCGTGCAGAAAATCTTCCAGCGGATCGGTCTGCGGTTCTTCGACCACAGGTTTCGATGCTGGCGGAGCGTAAAACGCCTCGACTTCTTCAATAGCATCTTCGAGGATTTTGCGTTGGCGAACAGCCACAACTTGCGAGGCATTTGCCGTCACAAGCTTCTGTTCAATCGTCGCGCGTGCCTTTGCATAGACACGCTGGCGCAGTTCAGGCGATTTGTCTGCCTGCGCATCGATTGTCTTTTTCAGAACCGCTACAAAATCTGCCATGCCGTCTTACCCAGTTTCCGCGAGTACGAGATGCAATAAATGTCTCAATAATCACAATAATCAATGGAAAGCAAAGCCCAGAACAACGATTAAGTGAGCCCTTTCAAAATGATCGCGAAAAAACCTTAAAAAAATACCCGGTCAGCCATAACAGCAAACCGGGTGTTTTCTTTGAAAGAGGAACAAGCCTCAGGCCGATTAGAACGCATTTCCATCTGATTGGATCAGATCGGCGCTCTAAACATTTGTCTCAACGCGCATCTTTGTCCGAAGACCGTTTCACACTTTTCGGGATGCGCTCTAATCCTGGAATGGATCGGTTACGAGGATCGTGTCCTCACGTTCCGGGCTGGTCGAGAGCATGGCAACCGGCGCGCCGATCAGTTCTTCGATGTGCCGGACATATTTGACAGCCTGCGCCGGAAGATCGTTCCACGAACGTGCACCGGCTGTCGTTTCTGACCAGCCTGGCAGCGTTTCATAAATCGGCTTAACGCGAGCCTGCGCACCCATCGACGACGGCAGATAATCAATGCGCTTGCCGTCAAGCTCGTAGGCTACGCAGATCTTGATTTCTTCGAGACCATCGAGAACATCAAGCTTGGTCAGTGCGATACCGGTAATGCCCGACGTGCGAACTGTCTGGCGCACGATAACGGCGTCAAACCAGCCGCAGCGACGCTTACGACCCGTCACCACGCCAAATTCATGACCCTTGGTGCCGAGGAATTCGCCGATTTCATCATCGAGTTCGGTTGGGAACGGACCTTCACCGACGCGGGTGGTGTAAGCCTTGGTAATACCGAGGACATAACCGATTGCTGTCGGACCAAGACCCGAACCGGCAGCTGCCTGACCGGCAACAGTGTTTGAAGACGTTACGAACGGATAGGTGCCGTGGTCGTTATCGAGCAATGCGCCCTGCGCACCTTCGAACAAGATGCGGTCGCCAGCCTTGCGGCGTTCGTCGAGAACGCGCCAGACCTGATCAATATAAGGGAGAATCTTGTCTGCAACCGAGGTCAGCTCTTCAAGAATCGACTTGACTGAGATTTCTTCAAGACCCATGCCCCGACGCAGCAGGTTGTGATGGGCGAGCAGACGCTCAACCTTTGGCTCAAGCGTATCCGGCTCGGTTAGATCGATGACGCGGATCGCGCGACGGCCGACCTTGTCTTCATATGCAGGGCCGATACCGCGCTTGGTCGTCCCGATCTTCAGTCCCGAGTTCGAGCCTTCGCGCATCGCGTCGAGATCACGATGGATCGAGAGGATAAGCGGTGCATTTTCTGCGATGCGCAAAACTTCAGGCGTGATTTCGATGCCCTGACCGCGCAGCTTTTCGACTTCCATGACGAAATGATGCGGATCAACAACAACACCATTGCCAATCACACTCAACTTGCCACGCACAAGACCGGATGGCAGAAGCGAAAGCTTGTAGCTGACGCCATCGATGACAAGCGTATGACCCGCGTTATGACCGCCCTGATAGCGCACGATCACATCGGCGCGCTCGGACAGCCAGTCCACGATCTTTCCCTTGCCCTCGTCGCCCCATTGCGACCCGACGACAACCACATTAGCCATTGAGAAAACTCCTCGGTCCGGCTTTAGCCGTTCAATAAAAACCCAAGGATCGCGCGCAGCCCCGACTATTTAACGCGGGGCGCTGATCCCTCGTCTCTATACAGACTGAATCCCGCTTACGCGACTCTTTCATGCGATAAATGCGAATATTTTCACGAAAACGTGGAAAAGCAGACTTGATGGTTTGAGATTTTGGGGTCAGCGAGGCCTAAGCCATGATCATCGGGTGCCGGAAGCAAAGAAAAGTGCCATTTGCAGACCGCGAGAACCGGAATATCCGCGATCTCTAACCAGCGCGGACCATATACAGCGCCTCATCCGAATAGCCTTTGAGCTTTTCTTCGAGCGCGGGCACGTCGCGGATGACAAAGCCCTTCTTTTCCCAGAAGCCCTGCGAACCATTAACGGCGACGAGTGCCATGGTGACAAAGCCGTCACGTTCGGCCTGCGCTGCCATCAGCTCGACAACACGCGATGCCTGCCCGCCAGAACGGACTTCAGGCAGAAGCGCGATATCGTGAATATAATAAGTACTGGTGTCATTGGGCAGTTCACTCAACACCGAATTAAGTGCCGGAACCGAATCAAGTTTCCATGGGTGGCTTACGCCATAACCGAGAATTTCACTGCCGCGTGCCAGTACAAAACAACCCGCCGGATAAATGCTGAAGCGGTCCCGGAAGACCGCCTCATCCTCGAAGAAATCAGGATGAACAACATTGGCCACAGCCGTTACACCCGCCATATCTGGCGCTTGCATGCGTCGCCATTCTGCCTGTTCAATCCCGTCTGTCATGTTGCTCAAGCTTCCTCGATATTGAATTCCAAAGGTCTTGCCGCCTTGATTGCCTCTTGAGCAATGAGTTCGTCAAGTACCACCTGTGGAATCCTGTCATCGACATAGAGCATCGCAATGGCATCGCCGCCCGGATGGTTACGTCCGAGAGAGAAGTTCGCGATGTTTACATTGTGCTTGCCACAGATCGTTCCGAGCAGACCGATCATGCCTGGAATATCAACATTGGTGACATAAAGCATGTGCGGACCAACTTCGGCATCAAGGTTGATTCCCTTGATCTGAATGAAGCGTACTTTGCCATCAGAGAAGCATGTACCGGCAATCGAGCGCTCGCGTTCAGTCGTCTTCACTGTCAGCTTGATATAGCCGTCGAAGATACCCGACTTGTCACGCTTGATCTCGGAAACGATGATCCCGCGTTCCTTCACCATGATTGGTGCCGAAACCATGTTCACATCAGCAACCTGCGGACGGATCAGACCTGCAAGAGCGGCACTCACCAGAGCGCGGGTGTTCATGCCGGCAGTAGAACCATCAAAGAGCACTTCCACTTCTTGAATAGGCTCGTCCGTTACCTGACCGACGAAGGCACCCAGAACTTCTGCAAGCTTGACAAATGGCTTGAGACGCGGCGCTTCTTCTGCCGTGATCGAGGGCATGTTGATGGCATTGGATACCGCGCCTTTGACGAGGTAATCCGACATCTGCTCGGCTACCTGCAAAGCCACATTTTCCTGTGCTTCCGAAGTCGAAGCACCAAGATGTGGGGTGCAGACCACATTGGGCAGATTGAACAGCTCATTTTCAGTTGCAGGTTCGGTCTCGAATACGTCAATACCAGCGCCTGCCACGTGACCCGATTTCAGCGCTTCCACCAGATCTTTTTCAACGATCAGACCGCCCCGT
The DNA here is from genome assembly GCF_002252505.1 of Brucella grignonensis. Taxonomy (GTDB): domain Bacteria; phylum Pseudomonadota; class Alphaproteobacteria; order Rhizobiales; family Rhizobiaceae; genus Brucella; species Brucella grignonensis. The sequence continues at coordinate 38,552 of NZ_NNRL01000158.1, forward strand.
GCACAGTTGATAATGCGAACACCGGGCTTGGTCTTTGCCAATGCTTCTGCATTGATGATGCCGCGCGTCTTGTCGGTCAGTGGCGTATGCAGCGTGATGAAATCGGCGCGCGCCAGAAGTTCATCCAGCTCGACCTTTTCCACGCCCAGTTCCTGCGCGCGCGCTTCTGAAAGAAACGGATCGAACGCCACAACATGCATCTTGAGGCCAATACCGCGCGCTGCAACCACAGCACCAATATTGCCGCAACCGACAACACCAAGCGTCTTGCCGGTGATTTCCACGCCCATGAAGCGGTTCTTTTCCCACTTGCCAGCGCGAGTGGAGACGTCGGCTTCTGGAAGCTGGCGCGCAACCGAAAACATGAGCGCAATTGCATGTTCTGCAGTGGTGATCGAATTGCCGAAAGGCGTATTCATCACAATGATACCGCGGCGCGATGCGGCCGGAATATCAACATTGTCCACACCGATACCAGCGCGCCCGACAACCTTGAGGTTGGTGGCGGCAGCAATCAGCTTTTCTGTAACCTTGGTGGCCGAACGGATCGCCAAGCCATCATATTGACCAATGACTTCAAGGAGCTTTTCCTTGTCCTTGCCAAGATCGGGCAGATAATCAACGTCAACGCCGCGATCCTTGAAAATCTGGACGGCGGTCGGTGACAATTTATCAGATACGAGAACGCGAGGTGCCATGAAAGGCCTCCTTCAAGTAATCTTTAATCGAGCATGTCCAGAAAAACCAAGCAAAAACTCTGAAGCGGCTTTACGCCTGAACCATGCATCGCGACAAATGGAATGCTGATCGTGATCGCCCCAACGCGACCACGATTTCATGCATTTCCCCGGATTAAGCAGCAGCTTTCAGCGCGGCTTTCTGTGAGCCAAAAGCCCAATCAAGCCATGCTGTCAGCGCTTTGAGATCAGAAGCCTCAACCGTAGCGCCAGCCCAGATGCGCAAGCCCGATGGTGCATCGCGATAAGCGCCGATATCGAAGGCAACGCCCTCTTTTTCAAGCGCAGAGACGATACCCTTGGCAAAAGCTGCCTGCGCGTCGGCCGAAAGTGCTGTCACTTCCGGATCAACAATGGTCAGACAGATAGAGGTATTGGAGCGCGTTTCAGGCTTCACCGCCAGATTGGCAATCCATGGTGTCTTCTCAACGAAATCATCGAGAACTGCAAAATTCGCATCCGCACGTCCGACTAGACCGTCAAGACCGCCAACCGAACGCGCCCAGTTCAACGCATCAAGATAATCTTCAACGCAAAGCATGGACGGCGTATTGATCGTTTCACCGACAAAAATGCCTTCGATGAGCTTGCCACCTGAAGTGAGGCGGAAGATCTTCGGCAATGGCCATGCAGGCTTGTAGCTTTCCAGACGCTCAACAGCGCGTGGGGAGAGAATGAGGATGCCGTGTGCACCCTCCCCGCCCAGCACTTTCTGCCAGGAGAAGGTAACAACATCGAGCTTTGCGAAATCAAGGCGCTGCGCGAAAGCGGCCGATGTTGCGTCGCAGATCGTCAGGCCTTTGCGCGTTGCCGGGATGAAGTCGGCATTTGGCACGCGCACGCCGGATGTCGTGCCGTTCCAGGTGAAAACAACGTCGCGGTCGAAATCAACGTCTGCGAAATCGACAATCTCGCCATAAGGCGCAACAAAGGTGCGAGTATCTTCGAGCTTGAGCTGCTTGATCACATCTGTAACCCAGCCGGAACCAAAGCTCTCCCACGCAACCATATCCACGCCGCGCTCACCGAGCAGCGACCACAAAGCCATTTCGACCGCACCTGTGTCAGATGCGGGCACAATACCGATGCGGTAATCAGCCGGTACGCCGAGAATTTCGCGGGTAAGGTCTATGGCTTCTTTCAGCTTGTTCTTGCCGATTTTCGCGCGGTGCGAACGGCCAAGCGGCGCATCGGCAAGCGCTTGAAGCGACCAACCGGGGCGTTTTGCACAGGGACCAGATGAAAAATTAGGGTTAGCCGGGCGAACTGCCGGCTTCGCAATCGTCGTCATTTTGTTTCCTATCCTCACAGATAGCACGCGCCTCGTTGGGGAGGCGTGGCCCGCTGACGAAAATACCGGAAAGCAAAATTTTCACAATATGGTATGAAAGTTATTTTTACAGAACCCGCCGAGGTTGCCCCGGCGGGCTCGGATGACTCAAGATTTATTTTCCGGATGGCTTATCCTGCATGCGGGCATAAAAGCTTGCGATGAGTGCGCCGGAAACATTGTGCCACACACTGAAAACAGCACTCGGAACAGCCGCCAATGGCGAGAAATGCGCATTCGCAAGGGCTGCGCCCAGACCACTGTTCTGCATGCCGACCTCAATGCTGATTGCCTTGCGTTTGGCAAGCGACAGACCAGCGGCGCGGGCCGCGAAATAACCCAACAGCAAACCAAAGCCGTTATGCAGCACGACAACCGCGAAAATGAGTGCCCCAGACTGGGCAATTGCAACCTTGTTGACTGCAACAACAGCGGCGACAATCAGAACGATACCGATGACTGACACCAGCGGCAGCATTGGAACTGCTGCCTTCACAAGACCTGGCATCAGCTTTTGCAGAATAAAGCCAAGTGCAAGCGGCACGAGAATCACCTTGAGAATGCTGATGAACATGCTCATTGCATCGACCGGAAGATACTGGCTGGCAAAGAACCAGACAAGAAACGGCGTGACAAGCGGTGCGAGCAAGGTTGTCACGCTGGTGCAGGCAACACTGAGTGCAACATCCCCTTTGCTGAGATAAGCCATCACATTGCTTGCCGTGCCGCCCGGACAACAGCCAACTAGAATGACACCCGCAGCGACTTCCGGTGACATCGGGATAATGCGCGTCAGCAAAACAGCAAGGAGCGGCATAATCAGGAACTGGGCAAAAACACCGATCAGTACTTCAAACGGCCGTTTGGCAACTTCCGCGAAATCCTTGGTCGAAATCGTCAGTCCCATGCCAAACATGATGATGCCGAGGAGCACAACGATCCACGGCGCAAACACGCTGAACGTCGATGGCAGCAGGAAACCAAGTACGGCAAAAACGATAATCCAGACGGCAAAAGAGCGTCCGACGAAATCTGACAAAGCTACGAGGGCTTTCATTTCTCTCCCTTCAAACTGCGCACAGTCCAGTTTTTATTTTTCAGGCAACACTAATTTCTTGCGGCCTTGTATGCGCAAACTGAAATTTTAAAAACGAAAAATCGACGAAAAACTAACTTATGTGCAGTTTGGACAGGATTTTTAGAAACAAAAACAAAAAGGCTCGGTCACCCGAGCCTTCGTTTCAATCAATGCGTCACGATCAGCCGCCGAACATATAACGCAGGCCAACGCGTACATCGTGGACATTCATGCCTTTGTCGTAGCCGTCGCCAAGCCCATAGGCACCGTCAAACATCTTGCCACCATTGATATGGCGGTAACGATAACCGGCATCAAGCTTGAGGTTTTGGGTCAGATCAACCGAAGCACCGGCCATGAGAGCATAGGTGAAACGCCAGTTCGCGTCGCCGGGCAATACACCGCCATTTGTCGTATCAACAAGATCATCCCACTTCACGCGGGTACCACCGATACCGGCACCGACATAAGGTGTCACGCCACCAAAATTGCCAAGATCAACATAAGCATTGGCCAGAAGCGATAGCGCAGACATCTGGCTTTCATCGCGGTCGCTGGTGAATTTCGCACGAGTCATGTAGTCGAGCGTCAAATCCGTGCGGAAGTAATCGGTCACCTGATAACCAACACCACCGCCAATCAGAAACGAACCCTTCAGCTTTCCACCATGGATCTGCGGATCACCGTCACCGCAGGGATCACCACATCCGCCGCCGCCTGGCAGCGTATAGCTGGCGCCACGGAATTTCGCCGCTGAGTAGCCCACGTCACCACGCAGATACCAGCCTCCGACGGCTGGAGGCGCGACAACCACTTCCGGTACGGGTTCAATATAGTCTGCCGCCAAGCCAAGAGAACCTGAAGCCATCAAAGCTGCCGATGCGACCAAACCAGCACACAAATTTCTAATAAGACTGTTCATTTATCTGCCCCATCGATTTGTCACGCCGCAACCGCGTCGGAACCGAGTATTCAGAGGCAGACTATTCAGGAAAAGTTAAATACAACTTAACCATTTTTTTTAACTACGTTTATTAAGCTTCTCTAAATTATGAAATGTCGCATATCAGCAATAAAAAAAGCGCGGAAAACACCGCGCTTTTTGGGTTTCATATGCTTTCGGCTTACAGTGGTTCCAGTTAAGACTGAATCGTTGAAGCCGCTGTAACTATTTGTTTTTTCGCATTATCCTACGCAAAACCGCTTCGCACTTTTTGCTGGAAATGCTTTAATCAGGCCGCTGCACTTTCCGAAGAAATCACACTGATAATATCGTTCACGACCTTTTCGACGAGAATGCGATCATCCCCTTCCGCCATCACGCGGATAAGCGGCTCGGTTCCCGATGGACGAATGACAAGACGACCTTTAGCGCCAAGACGTTCAGTGGCTTCGTCAATCGCACTCTTGACCTTCTTGTTCTCAAGCGGCTTGCCACCAGACGTGCGGACATTCTTGAGAAGCTGCGGCACGGGTTCGAACTTGCGACACAACTCGCTCAACGACTTGTTTTCTTCCTGCGCAACCGCAAGTATCTGCAAAGCGGAAACCAGTCCGTCACCAGTCGTCGCAAAATCCGACAGAACAATATGCCCCGATTGTTCGCCGCCCACATTGAAGCCATGCTCACGCATATGCTCAACCACATAACGATCGCCGACTTTGGTGCGGGCAAGCGTCATATTGTGATCATGCAGGAAGCGTTCGAGACCGAGATTGGACATGATCGTCGCGACAATACCGCCGCCTTGCAGGCGGTCAGACCGAGCCCATGATTCGGCAATCACTGCCAGAAGCTGGTCGCCATCGATCACGGTTCCATTTTCATCAACGAGCAGAACGCGATCCGCATCACCATCAAGCGCTATGCCGACATCGGCCCGCACTTCATGCACCTTCTTCATCAGGCCAATGGGATGAGTTGAACCACAATCCTCATTGATATTGATGCCGTTCGGCTCATCATTGATGGTGATGACTTCCGCACCAAGTTCCCATAGGGCCGCAGGCGCTACCTTGTAGCCCGCGCCATTGGCGCAATCGACAACGACGCGCAGACCGTTCAGATCGATATTGCGCGGAAGTGTGCGCTTCGCAAACTCGATATAGCGATAAATATCGCCATCTACGCGCTTTGCCTTGCCCACTTCACCATGCGTCGCGAGATGGGCCGAGAGATCGCTATCGATCAAACTTTCGATCTGCAATTCAATCTCGTCAGAAAGCTTGAAGCCGTCAGGGCCAAAAAGCTTGATGCCATTGTCAAAGAACGGATTGTGCGAGGCGGAAATCATCACGCCGATATCGGCACGCAATGAACGGCACAACATGGCAACAGCCGGTGTCGGAATTGGCCCGAGCAGAAAGACGTCCATGCCAGCTGCAGTAAAGCCTGCCACCAGTGCGTTTTCCAGCATGTAGCCAGAACGGCGCGTATCCTTGCCGATCACAACCCGCGAGGCCTGGCCTTTGCGGCGGAAAATATGCCCAACTGCCATACCAACTTTCATGGCAATATCAGGCGTCATCGGAAAGCTGTTTGCCTTGCCGCGAATGCCGTCTGTTCCAAAATATTTACGCGTCATATTTTTAGCCTTGCGTTGCGCCTTAGAGCCGTCTCGAAGCAATCAAATATCAGTCGCTGTTAAACCAGTGAGACAGCAATGGCAGCCGAACCTTTTAGTCCGGCAATAGATCGTCTGCGTTATTAGCGCAAAACCACCCGTCATTGCAATTTCACCTTTCGGGGAGCCAGATCGCATCAAAGCCTCATGCCCACATTGTGCGTATGATGCGCCGAAATCCTTAACCGAGCCTTGTTATGGATTTATACCCACAGAAGAGAAAAGCCGGGCAAATTGCCCGGCTTTCAAAATCTGCAACAGATGATGCTTATTGCGGCTGCGGGTTAGGCTCTATGCCAGGCTCGTTGCCCGGCTCATCACCCTTGCGCTTGCGCGCGCTGCCAGCTTTCGGCACACCCGAACCACGAGACGGCGTATCACTGCCCTGATCGCGCGATGGCTTGTTGCCTGCGATCAGTTCCTTGATTTCATCACCGCTCAGCGTTTCATATTCCAGAAGGCCTTCAGCGATGGCAATCCAGTCTTCGCGCTTTTCCGTCAAGATACGGGTCGCATCAGCATAGGCTTCGTCGATCAGGCGACGCACTTCAGCGTCAATGATCTGTGCAGTTTCTTCCGAAACATTCTGCGTGCGCGAAACCGAATGACCAAGGAAGACTTCTTCCTGGTTGTCGCCATAAGCCACGCGGCCGAGCTTGTCGGAATAACCCCACTGGGTAACCATCGAACGAGCGAGCTTGGTAGCCTGCTGAATATCGGAGGAAGCACCAGAGGTGATGTTTTCTTTGCCGAATTTCAGCTCTTCAGCCACACGACCACCCATCATGATCGCCAGACGAGACACCATCCACGTATAAGTCGCGGAATAACGATCGCCCTCTGGCAACTGCATCACCATGCCAAGCGCACGACCACGCGGAATAATGGTTGCCTTATGGACTGGATCAGCCTTTGGAACATGGATCGCAACAACCGCATGACCCGCTTCGTGATAAGCCGTATTGGCCTTTTCTTCCGGCGTCATGGCGGAGCGGCGTTCCGCACCCATCATGATCTTGTCCTTGGCGTCTTCGAATTCCTGCATGGTGACGAGACGTTTGTTACGACGTGCGGCCATCAAAGCAGATTCGTTCACGAGATTGGCAAGATCAGCACCGGAGAAGCCCGGCGTACCGCGTGCAATCACCTTAAGATCGACATTGGGTGCAAGCGGAACATTGCGCACATGCACTTTCAGGATCTGCTCACGACCAACGATATCCGGGTTCGGAACCACGACCTGACGGTCGAAACGGCCCGGACGAAGAAGCGCTGGGTCAAGAACGTCGGGACGGTTGGTAGCAGCAATCAGAATGATTGATTCGTTTGCTTCAAAACCATCCATTTCGACCAGAAGCTGGTTCAGCGTCTGTTCGCGTTCGTCGTTGCCGCCGCCAAGACCGGCACCACGGTGGCGACCGACAGCATCGATTTCGTCGATGAAGATGATGCAAGGTGCATTCTTCTTGGCCTGTTCGAACATGTCACGGACGCGGCTTGCACCAACACCGACAAACATTTCAACAAAGTCAGAACCGGAAATCGTGAAGAACGGCACATTGGCTTCGCCTGCAACGGAACGCGCAAGAAGCGTCTTACCGGTTCCGGGAGGTCCAACGAGCAGAACGCCGCGTGGAATCTTACCGCCCAGACGCTGGAACTTCTGCGGATCACGCAGGAATTCTACGATTTCTTCCAGATCCTGCTTGGCTTCTTCAACACCTGCTACGTCCTGAAAGGTCACACGGCCATGCGCTTCCGTCAGAAGCTTGGCCTTGGACTTGCCAAAGCCCATCGCACCGCGCGAACCGCCTTGCATCTGGCGCATGAAGAAAATCCACACGCCCAGAATAAGGATCATCGGCAGCCAGGACAGAAGGATACCCAAGAGCGAGCTGGAACCGTCGCTTTCAGGACGGGCAGTGATGGCCACGCCCTTTTCCTCAAGACGGGAAACCAGTCCGGTATCACCCGGTGAATAGGTCTGGAATGTCGAGCCGTTATCGGCAAACGTACCGCTGATCCGCTCACCAGTAATTGTTACCGACTTTACGCGCCCGTTGGAAACGTCGTCGATAAACTGGGAATAGGAAACTTCACGGGAATTGGTGCGCTGGCCAGGACTCTGGAACAGGTTGAACAGCGCGATCAAGAGCAGAGCAATGATCGCCCAAAGGGCGAAGTTGCGATAGTTCGGATTCATAACGGGTCCAATCGATACCACGGCCATCCCGCGAGAACGGGACGATGTTTCGACTTAACATAGGATCGAAGGAAGGCCTTGCCAAGGCGCGAGAGCCGCCTCGTCTTCGATTCTTGTCATTCTGGTTTATAAAAATTAGGACATTCACGGCCAAACCGCTTTTCAACGGCATTTGCCAGCCCAAAATCGTAACCCGGCAACACATGATCGAAGATCGCGAAATGCCGTTCGACACTGATTCCTGCGGGCAGTTTCTGCCCATCCATTGCAGGAAGCTGCGAGAGTGTGCCGTCTTCATATAAGGCCGGGAGTACCAGCAAGGCTTCCCTTTGGATCGAATCAATCTCCCGCCCAGTGCTCGTTATAAAATCGATGAGTTCCTGCCGTTCAGGAGCGCCGACATCAAATGAATGGCCCCCTTCATTGGTGAACCGATAACGTCCGTCCCAAATGATCTGCGGACCGGGATCAAGCCGCATGACGGGAAGGTTGCGCCGCTCACGCCTGAAGCGATGTGGTTGCCCCTTCTTGCCCATTTCAACCAGCGCTCCGAAAACCGTCATCCGATCGTTTTTTTCCTGCCCGGATAAAACTCTCTCGATGCGGGATCGTTCAGCATCACCGGGTAGAAAGCGCCGTCCCCCGGCAATGGAGGCAAGCAGACCTGACAACAGCCGCCGCACATTTTCCGGCAAGGCCGCATAGATGCTGGCATCAACAGTGATCGTGCCAAGCGGGCTCATAGTCACGCAATCAGGACTAGCCAGTACCGCAATCAGAGCTGCATTATCGCGTTTGCGCGCAGCGCTTGCGAGCGCGATCTGTGCGAGCACCACATCAGGATCAGCCTCAGCAGCAGATGTCAGCCGCACACGCGGGCGTTCGTAATTCGTGTTTATGTTGCTCGGATCATCGATCCACACGACATTTCGCCTTATCAACTCCTGACGCAACGCCCCTCGCTGCTCGTTGAGCAACGGTCTGATCAGCTCGACAGAATTTTCCAGCCATGAGCGCGAAGCCATTGCCGCAAGTCCACGCGCTTCTGAATTGGAACTGCGTTCTCTCCGCATCAGAAATGTTTCGATCTGATCGTCGCGTGTATGTCCGGTGGCAATAAAATCTGCGCCTGCCTCTTGCGCGGCCTGCACCAAAAGTCGGTAGCGCGCAGAGCGGGCAGCAGCAGCGACACCGCTTTTGGGCTTCGGATCATCCCAAGCCAGGACACGATGAGCAATGCCATGCGCATTGCAAATACGCCCCACATATTCGGCCTCGTTGGCCGATTCGTCGCGCAAACGATGATCGATAGTAACTGCGGTCAGCGACGGCGGACTATCCAGCGTCGTGAGATACTCTTTCAAAAGGAACAAAAGCGCCAGTGAATCGCTCCCGCCTGAAACGGCAGCCACAATTCCTTTGGCATTCTCAAGTCCGAAAGGTTTAAAAATTTCGGTCGGGGAAAGCCCCACAAATGATCTCCGCGGTCAGCATTTAATACGCGCGCGCTCATCCGTTACCCGCTTCAAAACGGCAGGCGCCGCATTGGGATAGCGGTCAGGAATCTGCTTGAAAGTCGCGCAAGCAACGTCATGGTTGTCCATTTTTTCAAGCGTCATGCCGAGCTTGAACATATTCTCCGGCGCACGCTTTGAATCCGGGTAATCGCGCTGCGTGTCGATGAAAACAGTTGCGGCCTCAGGGTAGCGCGACTGACCATAAAGCGATTCACCCAGCCAGTAACGTGCTTCCGCCGTTGTGGGATCGGCTGGATAGCGCTTGATATGCTCACGGAAACCAGTCTCCGCAGCCTTATAGTCACCGGACATCAGATACTGATAAGCAGCCTGATACAGCGAGTTTGGATTGTCGTCGGTCGGAAGAGACGCAACCGATTCACCAGCGGGAAGTGCGCCACCTTGTTCTACCGGGTGTGGCTCAACATTCATCGTTTCGCCGATTACATTGCCATTGTTGTCAAACCGGATGGAGCCAAGCGTTCTCGGCGGCTCCCCACGCTGAGGGCCGCCCTGTTGAGCGGAGCCCGAACCAATAGCAATGGAATCGGCGCCCGATGAATCACTGGCCGCCGTTTGAGAAGAGGAACCGAAATTACCGTCTTGCGCAGTGCTTCCAGAAACCCCGTTATCGGGGTTTCCAGCGGGAGCAGCACTTGCCAGCGATGTGTTGTTGCCATCATTTGGTGTGCTGCCAGCATCTGCACGATCGCCATTTTCCAATGCCTGGAAACGGCGTTCGTTTTCTTCCTGCATTTTCTGCATCTGGTCCTGCAGTTCGAGGACCTGGAAGTTCATGGCTTCAGCGCGGGCACCGAGTGTGTCTGCAATTGCAGCAGGGTTTGCAATGCCTTGTGTACAAAGATCGCTTCCCGGTGGCGGTGTGACAGGCGCGTTCTGGCCCGCACTTGCCTGCGCTGCAGCTCCGCCACCTTTCTTCTTTTCCAGCTCCTCAAAGCGGAATTCATTATCGTCCTGCGTCTTCTGCAACTGCTCGTTCGTGAACGCAATTTGCGCATCGACATCCTCGACCTTACCGGTGAGGTTGCGGATCAACTCCTGCTGCAAGCCCGGGCTCTGATATCCGCCCTGCCCGCCCGTGCCGCCGCTATCGCGCATGGCATCATCAAGTATCGCGGTCGAGCCGATGCTGACATGGTTCTGTGCGCCGCCCCGACCCTTTTCCAGTGCCTGGAAGCGGGTTTCGTTATCGCGCTGGATCTTTAGCATCTTATCGCGGAGTTGCAGGATGCGAGCATAGGACTGCGCATTCTGATGCGCGAGATTGCAAATCTGCTGCGAAAACTGCCCGCCGCCGGGATCACCCGCCTGCGCCAGCTGGATTTGCCCCTGCTGCGAAGAAACAGATGCTGCCAGAACCGGAGCACTTGCCAAAAGCGGCAGCATGGCAATTGCCAGCGTCACTTTTCTCATTGGTTTCCTCATTCCTTTTTGCCCCTATCGCTCATGAACCCTAAAATCTTGGACCGCGATAATCATGGATATGTGCAGGATGATCAGGCACCGTGCCTGAATATTATCTGAACACCCAATTTCTCACGGCTCTTCTCAGCTTTTAGAGAAAATCCATAAAAAGCAAAGATGCTTTCCCTATGACACTGGTGACTTCGGCCAAAATTTGTCGAAACCACCAATAGTCGGGATCTGAAGCAAAAAAAGCGGCCCAAAGGCCGCTTTTTCCGGATTAGGTTCAGACTATTTGCTGAAACTTAGCTGCCAGCACCGTTGAGAACGGTAACAGCGCGGCGGTTCTGAGACCAGCAAGAGTCGCTGTCGCAAACGGCGATTGGACGTTCGTTACCGTAGGAAACGGTACGCATACGGCTGGTTGGAACACCGCGAGCTGCAAGGAAGTCGCGGGTTGCAGCTGCACGGCGCTGACCGAGTGCAAGGTTGTACTCACGCGTACCGCGTTCATCAGCATGGCCTTCGACGGTAATCGAGTACTGCGGATAACGCTGCAGCCACTGGGCCTGCTTCGACAAGGTCTGCTGCGCATCAGCGCGGATCAGCGAAGAATCGAGATCGAACAGAATACGGTCGCCGACATTCACGGTGAAATCCTGCGAAGAGCCGGGCGTTGCAGCGCCACCAGCCAAGCCAAGATCACCGGCATTGTTCGGAAGGTTCTTCTTGGACGCACAACCGGCAACGGCAAGCGTCATGAAAAGGGCAATAGCGATAGGGCTACGTGCAATCGACTGGAAACGGCGCATGGGCCGGAGCTCCTTAAGATTTGATGTTCCTGCGTAACCAACCAATAATCATATTTAGGTTAAGGCAGGCTCAAGAAGTATGGTTAACAATTTCTTTCGGCCAAATGCAAACCGGTTTTTCCCGGCAGCAATTCTGTTTTTAGCCAGTGATGGCTAAATGCGGCAGAAACACGGCCCGCAGACCCGGATTGTGGCAATTTTCCATAAAAAAAGGCGCGAAACCTGTGTTTCGCGCCTTCAAACTTCTTAACTCCGATCGACAGACTACTCGAGCAGCGGCGACCAGGCCGGATCGGAACCGAAATTCGGGGTCTGGATCTGGCGTTCATTGCGACCAGTCAAATCAATCGTAAAGAGCTTTGGACCACCAGCACCCGCCGCTTTGCGGAAGAACATCAGGACGCGGCCGTTGGGAGCCCAGGTTGGACCTTCATTATGGAAGCCCGAAGTCAACAGACGTTCGCCCGAACCGTCGGTCTTCATAACGCCGATGGAAAACTGTCCCTGTGACTGCTTGGTGAAGGCGATCAAATCACCGCGCGGCGACCAGACCGGGGTCGAGTAGCTGCCGTCACCTGCCGAGATACGGCGCGGATTGGAGCCGTCAGCCCCCATGACATAGAGCTGTGGACGTCCGCCACGGTCAGATGAGAAGACGATCTGTGAACCGTCAGGCGAATAGGATGCGCTGGTGTCAATCGCCTGGCTGCTGGTGAGACGCGTTGTGGTACGGTTACGCAAATCCATTGTGTAGATGTTCGCACTGCCGTCATCCTGCAGAAGGCTCATAACAACCTTCTGACCGTCAGGCGAAAAGCGCGGTGCAATCGACATGCCTGGGAAGTTACCGACAAGTTCACGCTGACCTGTTTCAAGCTGCAGCAGATAAACACGTGGCTGACCACCAGCAAACGACATGTAAGTCACTTCCTGACGATTGGGCGAGAAGCGTGGCGTCAGCGCCATATCGCGACCATCGGACAAAAAGCGCACATTGGCACCGTCCTGATCCATGATGGCCAAACGCTTTACGCGCTTCTGCGCTGGACCGGATTCATCAACGAAAACAATACGTGTATCGAAGTAGCCCTTTTCACCGGTCAGGCGTTCATAGATGGCGTCCGCGATGATGTGAGCGACACGACGCCAGTTATCAGGCGTTGTGAAGAACTGCTGACCAATCAGCTGCTGACCACCAAACGTATCCCAGAGACGGAACTCAGCCTTGAGCCTGCCATCCGGCTGCTTGGTGATACGGCCCGTCACCAGTGCCTGTGCATTGATGACTTTCCAATCTTCAAAACGCGGCGTTGCGTCCGGGTTGGAAATTTTCTCGATAAATGCATTCTTGTTGATCGGTGCGAAAAGGCCCGAACGCTCAAGATCTGCTGCAATGACCGATGTGATATTTGCACCGAGCTGATCGCCCGAAAGGAAGTCGGTGATCGCTATCGGTAATGGCTCTACCACACCCTTGTTGATGTTGATTTCCACCACCGCGCGAGCAGGCATGGTCGCCACAAGGCTTGCAGCAATCATACAGGCGAAAGCCGAAAAAACTGTCCGGATCTTTGTTTTCATGATGCCGATTTTCATGTCTTCAGGGACCTCTTTTGTCCTTAGAGCGCCGTGCGCCCTATTGGGCGCACAAAGGTCGCGCTAACAGTTTAGATTTGCTGCATAATTCCTAAGGACTTATGCAGAGGCCTTCTTGAGGAGCCTCATTCAGGCATTCGTTAGGAGTGACCAGTCAAGCTGATCAGAACATTTCGCTCGGGTCGAAGTTGACGATCACTTCCGACCATGAATCATATTTGTCTGCGGGCAGATTGTATGGTGCACAACGCGCCACAGCGCGCTTGGCGCTTTCAGCCGCGGCACGACCCACACCGTCACCACCTCCGCCAGATGTCACTTCAGGAATACCCTGAATTGAGCCATCCTGATTAAGATGCATCTTCACCGTCACGACAAGCCCAGGCGCATCCGCAACGCCCGCAGGTACGTTCCAGCACTTGGAAATTGCGCCACGAAGAGCATCCATTTCGCTCTGGCTCAGCTTGGAACCGCCAGTATTCTTCTTGCCACCCAGCGATGCCTGATCGGTCGAACGCTTTGCGCCGCCGCCGGACGCCTTCTGCTTGTTCAGAAGAGCTGCCACCTCGTCGGCAATCGCATCATTCTTTGACTGCGACGTCTGAGAAGCGGTTTGAGACTTCTTCTGATCTTCCGTTGGCTTGCGATCCGGCGTCTTGGCGGTCTGCGCCTGTGGCGGCTTTGGCTTTGCCTGTGGTGCTGGAACATTATCCGGTAGTTTCGGCGCAGTCTGGTCTGGCGTTTCGGCCTGCTTCTGGATTGCTTCCGCTACCGGATCAGGCTTCACGTCCTGCTTTTCTTCAGGCTTTGTCTGCACTTCAGTCGCAGGCACCGGCGTTGGCTTGTCCTGTGGCTTAGGTTCAGGCTTTGGATCAGGCTTCGGTTCCGGCTTTTTAACCGGCTCTGGCTGTGCTTTGGGTTCCTCAGCCGCTTCAATCGGCTTGGCCTTGTTTTCAGGCCGTGGCGGTGTTTGGGTATCGACTTCCTGATCGCCCACATTCTGGGCATCAGGCACGGTCTGCGGCTTTTTCGTCGGAACAGGCGCCGACTTTTCCTTCATCGGCGCGGTCTTATCGCCCTGCTGGATCTGGGTAATCGATTCGATCGGCACGATGTCGACCGGAAACGACTCCGAATCCTGCACGTCGAATGCCTTCGGCGAGGAAAAGGAGAAGAGCCCCAACGCGATAACGATGGTATGGAGCGCTACAGAAGATGTCAGGCCAGCCTTCATGATGGCGTCAGCTATCCTGCTCCTGGAGTGTCACAAGGCCGATATTCTTGAAACCGGCGGCGGAAATGCGAGCCATGACCTTCATGACAGTGCCATAATCGGCAGCCTTGTCACCGCGCACGAAAATGCGCTCTTCATAACCGGTCTTGGCAATCGCCTGAAGTTTGGCAACAACTTCATCAAGCGGAATTTCTGTTTCCTGCAGATAGATCTGGCCTTCGCTGTTCACCGATACAGTGATCGGCTGCGTGTCAGCATTCATGGCTTTCGCCTGCGTATCCGGCAGATCGATAGGCACGCCGACGGTCAAAAGCGGAGCAGAGACCATGAAGATGATAAGCAGCACCAGCATCACGTCCACGAAGGGCGTAACGTTGATTTCACTCATCAATGCCTTCTTGCGACCACGCCTGCGGCGTCCGCCTGACTGCATTCCCTGATTTCCAACCGACATGCCCATTTCAATATTCCCGAAGGCTCGATTTAACTTTGATGCTGGAACGCTCTATTTTTTGTTTTCACGCATGTCGTTATCGGAAAACCGGTTCCCACTTTTCCGCGACATGCTTTAGCTGCGCGGCGTCAGCTTCTCATCAATTTGGCGCGACAGTATGGCAGAGAACTCGTCCGCAAAGCCTTCAAGCCGACCATTGACCTTACCCGCATCGCTCGAAAGCTTGTTGTAGGCGATAACAGCAGGGATAGCGGCAAGCAGACCAATAGCTGTTGCAAGCAGTGCTTCTGCGATACCCGGTGCCACGACCGCGAGATTGGTGTTCTTCGATGCAGCAATTGCCTGGAACGACGTCATAATACCGACAACTGTACCAAACAGGCCGATAAAGGGAGCAGCAGAACCGATTGTCGCAAGGAAGCCTAAGCGCGACTCCAGCTTGTCGCTTTCTCGCGCCAGCGCCACATCCATGGCCTTGTCGATACGCATCTGAAGTGCAATCGGAGAGCGCGCACCCTTCTCAAACGACTTTTTCCACTCGCGCATGGCAGCCATGAAAATCGACGCCATGCCAGTGGTTCGGCGATCATTGAGATTGCGGTATAATTCTTCCAGCGACTGCCCGGACCAGAACGCCTGTTCAAAGCGATCAATCGCGCGACGTGCGCGTCCATAAGCAACAATTTTGTCCACAATGATAGCCCAAGTCCAGACCGAGGCGACCACGAGACCAAGCATAACCAGCTTGACGACCCAGCCGGCCTGCATGAACAGGCCCCAGAGGGTAATATCGGCGGCAGGGGCCGCGAGCGCAACATTTTCCATCGATCTACCGTCCTCGAATCCAAACGCCCGGCCTCTTGACCGGGCGGCATCGCAAATTATTCAAGAAACGTCCGCTTTCCGAACGTCTCAACCTGCGCAGCTTTATTCTTAGAGCGCCGTGCGTCCTACAGGACGCACAAAGGACGCTCTAACAACTTAAGTTTACGCATAATTCTTTGAATTGATTTCAATTCAGGGAATTATGCGGGAGCTTTTTGCACACCCTGACGGATATGCTGACGCTCTACGCCACAACCGCCATTCCGGATTTCAACTTTAAATCCTCGTAGCGCTTGTTACGGTTAATTTTGGTGAAAGGAAGGCGCTACGCCTCAACCTGCCCCTTCAACCGATTCCGTCAGCGTGATTAATGGAATATTATGGTTAAAGATGCGTTAGCATTTGCTGAGAAGACGAGTTTGCCCGTTAATTATTGCCGGACAGCTGAAAATATCAGTCAGCCTTCGTGAAAGCTTCGCGCCATTCATCTGGAATGCGGCGAGGATGACCTTCTTTGGTAATCATCACGGCCTCGACCTTGGCTTCTGAAAGAAGTCGACCGTCACAGGTGATCTTCTGCGCCATGATCACACGCGCACCACGGATTTCGCTGACGCGGGTTTCAATCAGGATCAGATCGTCCATTTTTGCAGGCGATTTGTAGTCGATCTCCATGCGGCGAACGACCCAGACCATTTCCTCGCCAAGCGAGCCTTCTGCAAGCTCGATGTGGTGAACATCCTGAAGACGCAGGAAATCGGTGCGACCGCGCTCGTAAAATTCGAGATAGCGACCATGATAGACGAAGCCCGAAAAATCCGTATCGGCATAATAGATACGAGCATAGAGATGATGGGTGCCGTCTTTCAGTTCACCCGCAACCTGCGCATGGTCCATAACTATTCATCTTCCATGAAAAGGCCAAACTGCGACTGCTGCGCCACTTCGGCAGGGGCAGCAAGACCCAGATGTTGCCAGGCAACCGCCGTCAGAACACGTCCTCGCGGCGTGCGCTGCAGGAAGCCCTGCTGAATGAGATAGGGTTCAATAATATCTTCAATCGCATCGCGCGGCTCGGACAAGCCGGCCGCAATGGTTTCGATACCCACCGGACCGCCACCAAAATTACGCGCAATTATATTGAGATAGCGCCGGTCAAGCTGATCAAGCCCGCGATTATCCACTTCAAGCCGCGAAAGCGCTTCATCGGCAATCTTGCGATCAATGACATCGACACCAGCGACCAGCGCGAAATCGCGCACCCGGCGCAACAGACGCCCTGCAATACGCGGTGTACCACGCGAACGGCGTGCCACTTCCAGCGCGCCGTCAGGTGAAATACCCATCTGCATGATGCGCGCACCACGACGCACAATATATTCGAGCTCTTCGACCGTATAGAAATTGAGACGCGTCGGAATACCGAAACGATCCCGCAAAGGCGTGGTGAGAAGCCCAAGGCGCGTCGTTGCTGCAACCAGCGTGAATTTCGCCAGATCGATCTTCACCGAACGCGCCGCCGGACCTTCACCGATGATGAGATCGAGCTGAAAATCTTCCATCGCCGGATAGAGAATTTCTTCGACAGCCGGGCTTAGACGATGAATTTCGTCGATAAACAGTACATCGCGATCTTCGAGATTGGTCAGAAGTGCTGCGAGATCACCAGCCTTCGCAATCACCGGACCAGACGTCGAGCGGAAATTGACGCCAAGTTCCTTGGCCATGATTTGCGCAAGCGTGGTCTTGCCCAGTCCTGGAGGACCAACGAACAGCACATGATCCAGCGCTTCACCACGCACTTTGGCTGCTTCGATAAAGACTTTGAGATTAGCGCGTGCTTGGGCCTGCCCCACAAAATCGTCCAGCGTTTGCGGGCGCAGGGTGGTATCGGCGTCTTCACCACGCAGATCAGTATCAATAAGAGGATTGCGGTCGCTCATGCCATCCCTCTCGCATGAACGCTAAGTCGAAACAAGTAGCTCACCGAGACAGCTCCTTGAGACCCAGGCGAATAAGTTTGGCCGAATCGGCATCTTCTCCGGCCTCTCTGAGCGCCGCAGCAACCGCATTGGCCGCCTGATCGCGCGAATAGCCAAGATTGGATAGCGCTGAAACCGCATCGCTTACAGGCGCTGAAGCAGCACCCGCGCCGATTTCCTGCTTAAGCCCGATGGTGCCGCTGGCTTCCCCCGCAAAAGCAGGTGCCTTGTTCTTCAATTCAGTAACAATGCGTTCAGCCACCTTTTTGCCGACACCCGGCGCACGTGAAACCATTGCGAGATCACGCAGCGCAATGGCATTGGCAAGCTCAGGCGGCGTCAATGTTCCAAGCACGGCAAGTGCCACTTTCGCACCCACGCCCTGCACATTCTGCAACAGGCGGAACCATTCGCGTTCAAGCTGCGATCCGAAACCATAAAGGCGGATCATGTCCTCGCGCACATAGGTTTCGATAAACAGAACAGCCGCTTCCCCTGCCCCGCCAAGATTACCAAGTGTACGGGCCGAACAAAAAGCAACATAGCCAACGCCATGCACGTCGATGACGGCATGATCCTCAGCGATTTCATCGATCACGCCCTTGAGCTTGCCGATCATTTGATACCTATCCTGCTAAAAGCGCATCCCGAAAAGTGTGTAACGGTTTTCGGAACAAGATGTGCGTTAACTTAGAAGCGCCTGCATTCTGCGTGCACTGACAATGCTCTGACGGTGGTGTGCATGGCAAATGGCAATGGCGAGCGCATCGGCAGCATCGCTCGTATCGAACGTTGCGCGCGGCATCAGGACCTTCACCATCATATGGATTTGCTGCTTTTCACCATGGCCGACACCGATGACCGCCTTCTTGACGGCGTTCGGCGCATATTCCGCAACTGGAAGCCCGGCCTGAGCCGGTGCCAGAAGCGCAATCCCACGCGCCTGCCCAAGCTTCAGCGTGGCAGTTGCATCCTTGTTGACGAAGGTATGCTCAACAGCCGCTTCATGCGGCATGAAGTCATGCAGGACTTTTGCGAGCCCTTCATGCAGCTGGCAAAGCCGTGAAGCGAGATCCATTTCGGCATTCGACGTTACTGTGCCAGAGCCGATAAAATGCAGGGAATTTCCAAGCGATTCGACAATGCCCCAACCGGTACGGCGGAGCCCCGGATCAATACCAATGATGCGAATCGTTTCTTTCATAAGTGAACCCTATCCTCAGACAGGTTCACTTGACAGCACAAAAGTGAACAAAAGAGAAACATACGCATCAGATGGCGCAGGTAGCCTGCGCAGATTTTGGCTTTGATGAGTCGAAAATAGTGCTCTTTGAGAACCGAAGCACAGTGTACTTAAAGGTACATGAGCACCGGAAGCGCAAAAGAACGCCATTTGCAGGCCATCAAAAGCGAAATCTCAGGAAGCGCCAAAAGCCGTCTTGAGCAGTACGATCTGGTCCGAAACCGGATTGCCGCGTGGTACGCTCTGTAAGGAAACGACCTCACCATAAACATTGCGATCCATGCGGCGGACACGTGCCTGAAGGCGGATCGAACGTTCGATGAGCTCAATGAATGCGAATGGAAGTTCATTCCAGCCCGGAGCGACATCCCCGGCTGAAGGTGTATCAAGACGCACTTTCGCCTTCTCAGCCGCTACCTGCTGGCGGGACATTTCACCATTGCGGGCAGCGCGCTGCAACAGGAGCCAGGAAGCAACCTGCATCAGACGGGTGGTCATGCGCATCGATTCGGCAGCATAAAGCGTTGCGGCAACGCGAGAGAGATTACGCGCTTCTTCACGGCCCTCACCGTCGAGATAGCTCGCCGCTTCCTCGACCATATCCATGCCTTCACTGTAAATCGGCTTGAAGGAATCCGAGAACACCATACGTTCAGCAAGGCTGATCATGTTACCCGGCATCTGTCCCTGTTCGCTAATCACTGCTCTGCCACCTTACATGACCGCACAACGGGCGGACATTCTGTTGCTCGCATCCTCGTCAGATGAATGCGAATGAAAATTACTGAACCGCTGTTCGACCATGGAGAGAGCTGGGACGGAACAGCTGCATTGGACAAGTCCACCACAAACTGCACCTTCATGCACCGCCGCGCAAGTTTATGTTTAACGTTCGGTTAATATTTTTAGGAGGTTTTAAATGAAGCTTGAAAAGCGCCGAACAGAGAAGTCGCGTAAATGCACTGCGATTCTTCAGAAAAGCATAAAAAAAGAGCCGCAAAGGCGGCTCTCAGGAGTTTAACAGGGAGGCGTCAAACAGAGTGGCTAAACCACTCGGTAAGAATCCAGCCGAACTGGATGTAAACCATTTAACGCTATTAAGATTAATGAAGCGTTAATTTTACGTTTCGGCTGTGGACGATTCCGCGCCCCCTCAGCAAGCGGCTTTTCAAACTCACACAATCAAACCCGCTGCAGAGCAGGTTTTGGGTTTGAAGCGACCGGAACCATGACGCCTTCGACTGCCGCAGGCTTTGCAGCTGGCTTCTTGCCCCAACCGATGGTCGGCAGCCACTCGAGATAATAAGCCAGCGCGAACTGCATCACGACACCGGTTGCGATCAGCAATGTGTCATATGGCAGGCCACCCGGATTAACGAGCTTCATTACCTGTGCAACCATAGCCAGCAGCGTACCGGCAATGAAGACCGGCAGCGAATGCTTGCCGAGAATAGCGAGCGGATTATCCGGCGACGTGCGCGCAATGCTGTTCAGCGTCGGAACAACCGCTATCAGATAAGCCATCGCCAGCACATGCAGAAGACGCGGAGCCGAAAGGAAGGTCTTGTCGAAGCCGGTCAGAACTGCAGGCATGCCCATCGACGTATCAATTCCCCAAAGCGGAATACGAACCCATGCAAGCGAAAGAACAAGATAGCCAACAGCTGCTGCGATCAATGCAGGGTTTGCGGGCAGCTTGCCGCCACGACGCACATGAATTGTACCGGCAATACCAATGGCAAACAGGAACTGCCACGACAGCGGGTTAAGGAACCAGACGCCTCCGGTCGGATAGTTGATCGGCGCAACACCATATAAACCCGACAGCAGCCAGACTGTGCCCGACACAGCGACCATCAGCGAAACGCTGATGCGTGCAAGCAGAAGCAGAAGCGGCGTCATCAGAAGCATGACGGCATACATCGAGAGAATATTGTTGTAACCAAGCTGATGCCCAAGCGTGACAAGGCCAAGCAAAGCCTCGACCGGCTGCTTGACCAGTGGCCCGATATTGATCTGGGTCAGAAGCTCACGATGCTTGAGGAAAACGGCGGCGGCGGCAAAAATACCGATCGTCGCAAGCGTCGTCATGATGTGCGCCGTATAAAGTACGCATGCACGGCGCCACATTTTCAATGTCAGCACGAGACGATTGCCCGGCGCAAACTTGCCGCCATAGGCCAAGGCGACAGCCATGCCGGAAATCAGAACAAAAGCTTCGGCAGAATCAGAAAAGCCGAGATTCTTGTGCGTGAAGTGCTCATAAATCGTACCGGGTACATGATTGATGAAAATCGTAAGCAGGGCCAAAGCACGAAACACGTCGATGCGTGTATCGCGAAGCTTTGGCACTATTTTCGCGGTTTCATTCGTCATTTCGCCTGCCTGCCGTTTGTTTTTCGTCTGCAAAAGCGCAGCACTCATTGCCGCCTATATAGCTGGTAATTCCGGCAGAACCCGGTTGGTTCCAATCAACTTTCGTTCCAGTGGATAACATAATGCCAACATGAGGCTGTCATCACCCCCGAACAATGGCCCGCAAATGTCCCATAAATGCAAAGGGGCTGTTCAACGAACCCCTCTTACTTTATGCCCGAATTCCATCAACATTTTTCGCTAGGTTTGGTTTATGAACGCGCCAACTGCTACAAAAGATAACGAACGCTGCCGCCTTTTGCTGGTTGCACCACCGCTCGCAAATGGTGATGCATTGGCAAAACTCCTGTCCGCAGCGCTGTCAGGTGGAGATGTTGCAAGCGTGATTCTCGACGGTAGCGATCTGGATGAAGCAACTTTTCAGGCATCCGCTCAAAAAGCCGTTGCCGTTATCCAGGAAAAAGGCGCGGCTGCAATCATTCTCAACGATACCCGTATCGCTGGCCGTGTCGGCGCGGATGGCATTCACATCGAAGGCAAGGTAGCCGATCTTGCTGAAGCCATCGAAAAGCACACACCGAAACTCATCGTTGGAACAGGCAATCTTCGTGATCGTCACAGCGCCATGGAAATCGGTGAATTGCAGCCCGATTACGTTTTCTTCGGCAAGATTGGCGCGGATAACAAGCCAGATGCTCATCCACGCAATCTGGCATTGGCCGGATGGTGGGCTGAACTGGTTGAGATTCCAAGCGTTGCACAGGCTGGCAACACCGTAGAAAGCGTCATTGAAGCATCGCAGACCGGTGCTGACTTTGTAGCCCTTGGCCGCGCAGTCTTTGAAGCAGAAGACCCTGCGAAGGCCGTAGCGGAAGCCAACCGGCTTCTTGATGAAAATGCCCCTCGCTTCGAAAACTAAATCCGCCAAGGTTTTGTACGCCCCCATGAAGAGCAGAATTCTTCTCGCCACAGTTTTGATCTTTGTTGCGTCTGTTCCTGCTGCAATGGCTGCAAGCGAACCGGCGGGCGCACAAAAAAAACATGACGGTAAAAGCGACAAGCCTGTGGAGAAGCCAAAGATGCTCCCGCAGCCCGCGTCCACGAACACCTTACCCCACATCGACCTCAGCCGGTTTGGCGACAAACCTGCCGATGAGGCTTTTGGTGCTTATCAGCGCGGGCTCTATTTGACGGCTTTTAATCTTGCCAAACCACAGGCCGAAAAAGGTGACCCGGCATCACAAACTCTTATCGCTGAAATCTACGCCCGTGGGCTGGGTGTGCCTGCCGATCAGAAGAAAGCTGCCGAATGGTATGCCAAGGCCGCAGAAAATGGCGTCAACGAAGCGCAATTTCGCTACGCTGCCCTCTTGCTTCAGGGCCGATACATTCAAAAAGACACCGCCAAAGCTACTCAACTGATGCAAAAGGCAGCCGAAGGCGGCAATGCGATGGCACAGTTCAATTACGGCCAGCTTGTCATGATGAAGGCATCCGGCAAAGCAGGAGTTGATCAGGCCTTCCCATGGTTTGAAAAGGCTGCGGCGGCAAAACTGCCCGATGCGGAATATGCAATCAGCCAAGTTTACGCCAATGGCACGGACAAAATTGCGAAGGATGACAAAAAGGCGCGGGAATATCTGCTTCTTGCAGCGCGCAAGGGCTACGATACTGCGCAATATGATCTAGGACGCTGGCTGATCGAAGGCCGTGGCGGCGACCGCAATTACGAACAGGGCTTTGGCTGGATGCAGATTGCCGCCCAGCGCGGTATGGTATTGGCTCAGGCATGGCTCGCCCGCCTTTATCGTGATGGCATCGGCACAGACGGCGACCTGGTAAAATCCGCCGCCTGGTATGTCATTGCGCAGCGCGCCGGTTTCCATTCGCCGGATCTCAATGACATGATGGACGGCTTGTCCGACGAGCAACTCAAAGAAGCCATCCAGACCGCAAACACTCTGCGACTCCGGTAATATCGAGCATCGTCCATATTAAGAAATGCAAAAAGCGCGTCACCAAAAGGGACGCGCTTTTTCATTCTTTGCCTTTTGACCCATTCCCCAGGAGCTGGCCTTACTGGCTTTCATAAGCCTTTTTGCCAGCATCATCGACACAGGTACCGTACCTTGCCCGCTTGAGAGGACAAAACCGACCACGGAAAATCAAATCTCCTGCGGCCTCACAGAGGAACTTGTGTTCGGACATAGGGCAGATTTTGGCACCGAGCTACACGAAATTGCGATGAAACCCAGAGCTATGCGATCAAAAAGACCTGAAAAATCACGACCTATTTGATCAATTTGACGCTGATTTCGGGATTCAAAATAAGCTGAATGCTTGCTCAGGCTTGCACAAAGCCTCGTTTTATGGTCTTGGAGACCCTATTATCGTGGTTCGAGTTAAAGATGGACGCAATCCCCGAAAAAAAGCGGGAGATTGCCTTTCTGTCGTGATGCGCCGGGCCGCAACAGTTTTCACATTTATTCCCGGATTAAGCTCATGAAGATCAATGGTAACGAAATCCGCCCCGGCAATGTCATCGAGCATGACGGTGGCCTGTGGGCTGCGGTCAAGACCAATGCTGTCAAGCCCGGCAAGGGCGGCGCCTACAATCAGGTTGAACTGAAGAACCTCATCACGGGCACCAAGCTCAATGAACGTTTCCGCGCAGCTGAAACCGTTGAGCGCGTCCGCCTGGAACAGAAGGACTTCTCGTTCCTTTACGAACAGGGCGAAGCGCTGATTTTCATGGATACCGAATCCTATGAACAGCTCGAACTTCTGAAAGATTTCGTTGGCGACCGCGCCGCCTTCCTTCAGGACGGCATGATGGTCACAGTTGAACTCTACGAAGAAAAGCCAATCGGCATTCGTCTTCCAGAACAGGTGACACTTGCGATCACCGAAGCCGATCCGGTCGTCAAGGGCCAGACCGCTGCTTCTTCCTACAAGCCAGCTGTACTTGAAAACGGTATCCGCATTCTGGTTCCACCGTTCATCGCATCCGGCGAACGCGTCATCGTTGACACCAACGAGCTGACCTACATCAGCCGCGCATAAACACGTTTATCAACATGCGGCGCTTGTTTCAGGCGCCGCATGTTTTGTCACAGCTAGAGCGCATCCCGAAAAGTGTATATCGGTTTTCGGACAAGATGCGCTCTAAACTGTGACTGTTCTTTCTCAGATTACTCAATTCCCCGATTGTTTTCAGACGTCTCCGCGTCCGAAGCATCAAGATGTCTACTATAACTGTGTGATCCAGCTGGAAGCCACGTTTCGGGATCACGCCAAAAAGGATAAAAGAAATGGCCCGCTCAGCCCTTCTCAATGTCATGGTACAGGCCGCAATGAAGGCCGGCCGCAGCCTTGCGCGCGACTTCGGCGAAGTCCAGAACCTTCAGGTTTCCCTTAAAGGCCCCGGCGACTACGTCAGCCAGGCGGACCGCAAAGCGGAAAAGATCATTTACACGGAATTGAGTCGCGCCCGCCCTGATTTCGGCTTCCTGATGGAAGAATCGGGTGAGGTTGAATCCAAGGATGGTCAGCATCGCTGGCTGGTTGATCCACTCGATGGCACTACCAACTTCCTGCACGGTATTCCAGTTTTTGCAGTCTCTATCGCTCTCGAGCGTCAGGGACAGATTGTTGCTGGCGTCATTTACAATCCAGCGATGGACGAACTCTACACCGCTGAACGCGGCGGTGGCGTGTTCCTCAATGATCGTCGTCTGCGTGTTGCGGCTCGTTCCAAGTTGGTCGATTGCGTGATCGGCACCGGCATTCCACATCTGGGTCGCGGCCATCACGGCCATTACCTCGTGGAACTGCGCAATGTCATGGCCGAAACAGCTGGCATTCGCCGCATGGGTGCTGTTGCCCTTGATCTGGCCTATGTTGCTGCAGGCCGACTTGACGGCTTCTGGGAAGATGGCATGCATCCGTGGGATCTCGGCGCCGGCATGTTGATGATCCGCGAAGCAGGCGGCTTTATCTCCGATAAGAATGGCGGGCAGGATATCTTCGGCACCAAGACCATTATTGCTGGCAATGAAGTCATTCACGGCGCACTGTTGAAGACGATCAAGAAACCTATCTAAAAGCCAATCCCACTGCTTTATTGATCCCGCCTTCTTTTTCTTTTGGATCAACTAGGCAAAGTCCACAAACAAAGCCGAGCGATAAATCACTCGGCTTTGTCTTTAGTTAATTACAAACTAATTAAGAATATTAGAAGCTAGAAAGAAACTTACCGATAACTTCTAGTACTTGCCAAACAACATTCCACCAATGCATGTTATTCTCCCATTTTTTATTTGAGTGCAAATAAGAATAAATAACAAAATCATATAATTAAAAATACCAATATATTATTTAAATTGCTATGATACTTTATTATATTTATATAATAACCCTCTAAAGTTAGAATTGCTACCAATTTTGATATAGAATCTGCATTTTGAGATTTGTTTTTGACCTCATCACAAAGCTGACAGCCAACGTCATAAAGCTGTGCAATTTTCTTGTTTGAGATGATTCCGCTTCATGAACTAATGAAGTAGGATTCTGTTTGAGCACCCGACCATGGAGCAGGACGCATGAGCGATTTGAGACTTTCACGGGAACGACTGGACGATGCACGGGACTATGACCCCTACCGCCTGAGCAGCCCGAGAATTGTCATTCTCTCCATGGTGATCTTTCTCATCATCGTTGCATTCCTGGCAGCGGTGCTCATGCGACAGATCCACACATTCTTCGTCACCAATCCCGGCCTCAATGGCCTGATCCTCTTTGTGCTACTCGTTGGCGTTCTACTGGCATTCGGGCAGGTACTGCGATTGCTTCCGGAAATCCGCTGGGTCAATTCATTCCGCGACGGCGAACGCGACGGAGCCACGCGCCCGCCTGTGCTGCTTGCTCCGATGCGTGCTTTGATCGGACGTAGACAATCCATGGCGCTCACGACAGCGTCTATGCGCTCCATCCTTGATTCGATTGCCACACGACTTGATGAAAGCCGCGATATATCGCGCTATCTGATCGGCCTTCTGGTGTTCCTCGGCTTGCTCGGCACGTTCTGGGGGCTGCTGGAGACCGTCGGCTCCATCGGCAAGACCATTCAATCACTCGATCCAGGTTCGGGCAGTACAACCGATGTGCTCGATTCGCTCAAAGCCGGCTTGCAAGCACCGCTTTCCGGGATGGGCACCGCATTCTCCTCCTCACTCTTCGGCCTTTCCGGATCGCTCATCTTGGGCTTTCTCGATCTGCAAGCAGGACGCGCGCAAAACCGCTTCTACACCGAACTTGAAAACTGGCTTTCGTCGGTCACGGATCTTAACTCCGATCTGACACCGGAAGATAATATCGGTGGCATGCGCAATCTCGCCGAACATGTTCAAAATCTGCAGGGTGGCGAGGCCTCCAGCCAGCGCACATCGGCGGCGCTCGCCAATCTGGCTGAAGGCATTCAGGGACTGGTCAAAAGCATGCGTAGCGAACAGCAGATGATGCGCGACTGGGTCGAAAAACAGGCGGAAGAACAAAAAGCCATCCGCGAGACGCTCGACCGTCTCAACAAAGCCATCGGCACGAAAGCCGTAAATGAGCGTCCGACCGACGGCAAGCGACCGGAGTAATCATCATGGCTCTTGCTCGCAACCGCCGCCCTCAGCGTCATGTCGATTACTGGCCTGGCTTTGTCGACGCACTGACGACCCTGCTTCTGGCCATTATGTTCCTACTGACGGTCTTCGTGTTGGGACAGTTTTTGTTAAGCCGCGATGTCGACAGCAAGGACAGCGCCCTTGCACGTCTCAACAGCCAGATACAGGAGCTGACACAGCTTCTATCGCTTGAAAAAAGCAATTCGCAGGATATGCAGGACACGATTGCCAACCTGCAAGCCTCGCTATCGGGCGCTGAAAGCGAGCGTTCCCGCCTGCAGGCTCTGCTCAATGAAGGAACCGGCGCAGGTGCTGCTGCAGAAAAGCGCGCAGGTGAACTGAGCCAGAGTCTTGATGCGGAAAAGCAGGTCAGTGCACAGGCGCTTTCGCAGGTGGAACTGCTCAATCAGCAGATTTCTGCCCTTCGGCGCCAGATCGCGGCGCTCGAAGATGCGCTCAACGCTTCCGAATCGCGCGATCGCGAATCGAATGCCAAGATCGCCGACCTTGGCCGCCGTCTTAATGTGGCGCTCGCACAGCGGGTGCAGGAACTCAACCGCTACCGCTCCGACTTCTTTGGCCGCCTGCGCGCGATCCTGTCGGACAAGGAAAACATCCGCATTGTCGGCGACCGCTTCGTGTTCCAGTCGGAAGTGCTTTTCCCTACAGGCTCATCTGACCTCAATCCTGCCGGTCAGGAGGAAATGAAGAAACTTGCGGATGCCGTCATTACGCTCAATCAGGAGATCCCGGACGACATCAACTGGGTACTGCGTGTGGATGGACATACCGATAACGTGCCGCTTACGGGCACGGGTCGCTTCCGGGACAACTGGGAACTTTCTTCGGCGCGCGCAACGGCAGTGGTCAAATATCTGATAGCAAATGGCGTTCCCGCCAACAGACTTGTCGCAGCCGGCTTTGGCGAATATCAGCCACTCGATAGTTCCGACGCACCCGATGCCCGCGCCAGAAACCGCCGTATCGAGCTGAAGCTGACTGAGAGATAAAAGAGCGCATCCCGAAAAGTGTGAAGCGGTTTTCGGATAAGATGCGCGCAAAATAAGTAAAGGGGCTCAATGGCCCCCTTTTCATTTGCCGAAAACGCCTGCACCTGCCTCAAATTGCAGCTTGGCAAGGCGCGCATAAATGCCGCCCTGTGCAACAAGGGTCTGATGCGTGCCTTCTTCGACAATCTGGCCCTTATCGAGCACCAGAATACGATCCGCTTTAAGCACGGTCGCCAAGCGATGAGCGACGACAAGCGTCGTGCGATTATCCATCAGACTATCAAGCGCCTTTTGCACCAGCATTTCGCTTTCTGCATCCAGCGCTGATGTCGCTTCATCAAGCAGCAAGATCGGTGCAGCACGCAAGATAGCGCGCGCTATAGCAATGCGCTGACGTTGACCACCAGAAAGCGTCACACCGCGCTCACCAACCTCTGTGTCATAGCCCTTGTCCAGCGCCAGAATGAAATCATGCGCCAAAGCGGCCTTCGCGGCCGCTTCAATGTCAGCGTCGCTCGCACCCGGTCTGCCAAAACCAATATTCTCACGAATGCTGGTTGCAAAGATTGCTACATCCTGTGGCACCACAGCAATACGCGCACGCACAGCGACAGGATCCGCTTCAGGCAGCACCACACCGTCCATCAGCACAGAGCCAGCCTGTGGATCGTAATAGCGCATCACCAGCGAGAAGATCGTGCTTTTACCTGCACCTGATGGCCCAACGATAGCAACCGTCTCACCAGGCTTTACAGTAAAGCTCACACCATTGAGTGAAGGAGCATCAGGACGGGTCGGATAAGAGAAGTGTACCTTATCGAAGCTGATTTCCCCACGCGGCGGTTCTGGCAATGCGACTGGCTTCAAAGGCGCTGCAATATCGGGATTCTCATCGAGTATCTCTGCAAGACGCTCTGTGGCTCCAGCCGCCTGCGCGAGTTCACCGCCCACTTCCGAAAGAGCGCCAAAGGCGCTGGCCGCAAAGACGGCATAGAGAACGAACTGACCCAATGTGCCAGCGGTCATGGTGCCGGATAGCACATCCCGCGAGCCAAACCAAAGTACAGCGACAACGCTGGAAAAGATCAGGAAAATCGCGAACCCGGTCAGGATTGCGCGTGCCTTGATCGAGGAACGTGCAGCCTGATAGGCTTTCTCAACCGCGCCCGCAAAGCGACTCACCACCATGTTTTCATTGGTAAAGGCCTGCAACGTACGCATGGCACCGATTTGTTCGCTCGCATAGGCATTGGCATGGGCAAGCATATCCTGCGTCATGCGCGAGCGACGACGTACTGAACGACCAAAAGCAATCAGCGGAATAACGATCAGCGGAATGGCCCCTATCACCAGTGCCGAGAGCTTCGGACTTGTGATCACCATCATGATAAGCGCGCCAATGCCGAGAATGAGGTTCCGTAGTGCAACAGAAGCGGTCGCGCCAACAACTGACTTGATCTGCGTGGTATCGACCGACAGACGCGAAACGATTTCGCCCGATTGCGAGCGGTCAAAGAATTCCGGCGAAAGACTGGTGACATGCGAGAACACCGCATTGCGCAAGTCAGCCACCACACGTTCACCGAGCGAGATAACGAAGAAATAGCGAAGCCCCGAGGCTACGGCCAAAATGAGCGCGAGTGCAACAAGCATGCCGAAGTAATTATTGACGAAGATCGCATTAGCGCCCGTGAAACCGTGATCGATCATCCGGCGTACGGCGACTGGAACGGCAAGCGTCGTCACGGCAGCAAGAACCAGCGAGAAAAGAGCGCCCACAACCAGAATCTTATAGCGTGAAAGGAAGGGGATCATACGCTTCAGAGGCTTCAGCGAGCGGCGTTTACGGCCTTCCTGTGCATCGAAATCGGGATTCATGCGAATTTGACTGTCTCTGCTGGCCATTCTTGAGATTGCGCCCTTGTTATTGCTGTGCGCCTGATGTATAGGCTCGCCAACCCTTTTGGAAGCCGTTGCCTGCAAGTAACGGGTCTTCATATCTGCCATTGGGCGAAAGTGCCGCAGTTTTAAACATTAGAGCTGGGCTTTTCTTCCCAGACTTTCAGGATTGAGAAGATGAAAGCTGATATCCATCCCGACTACCACACCATCAAGGTCGTGATGACCGATGGCACCGAATACTCGACCCGCTCGACCTGGGGCAAAGAAGGCGATACGATGAACCTCGATATCGACCCGACCACGCACCCAGCTTGGACCGGCGGTTCGCAGACCCTGCTTGATCGCGGTGGCCGCGTAACCAAGTTCAAGAACCGTTTCGGCAATCTCGGTATCTAATACCGTCATTGATGAACTTATGAAAAACCTCGCTCTAGCGAGGTTTTTTGTTGTCCGAATTTCAAGAAACGCGCCCAATAAAAAACTCCCGGACAAGCCGGGAGTTTTCATCTGATGTACTGTAGCTTAAAATCAGGCGCTCAGCTTTTCCATGACTTCGTCGCTGACTTCAAAGTTGCTGTAGACATTCTGAACGTCATCATCATCTTCGAGAACATTGAGAAGCTTGAGGACGGAACGTGCTTTTTCCTCATCGAGTTCAGTATTGGTCTGCGGCTTCCAGATCGTCTTGATCGATTCGGCTTCACCCAACGAGGCTTCGAGAGCCTTGGACACTTCACCGATGTCTTCAAAGGCGCAGAGGATCACATGCTCTTCTTCGCCGGACTGAACGTCATCGGCACCCGCTTCAATAGCCGCTTCCATGACCTTGTCGGCATCGCCAACAGCAATCTTGTAAACGATCTCGCCAACGCGATCGAACATGAAAGCTGCAGAGCCGGTTTCGCCCAGCGCGCCACCCGACTTGGTGAAAGCCGCACGAACATTGGATGCGGTACGGTTGCGGTTGTCGGTCAGCGCTTCAACGATGACCATCACGCCGCCCGGGCCGCGGCCCTCGTAGCGCACTTCATCATAGTTTTCACCGTCGTTGCCAGCGGCCTTCTTAATGGCGCGTTCGATATTGTCTTTCGGCATCGACTGCGCCTTGGCGTTCTGAATTGCCAGACGCAGGCGCGGGTTCATCAATGGGTCAGGCAGACCCTGCTTGGCCGCGACAGTAATTTCGCGTCCGAGCTTGGAAAACATTTTCGACCGCACGGCATCCTGGCGCCCTTTGCGGTGCATGATATTCTTAAACTGTGAATGGCCAGCCATGGCACCCCTGTTCTGTTCTAATGAAGCGCACGGAGAAAGCGTCACATGAGAATAGGGCAGGCCACAGCTCGGGCCACCGTGCTTTCCGTGCAGAATGCGCGCGTTATAAGGAATTGAGCTTCATTCGTCCAGCAAAAGCGCTAATTTGCTGTTTCCTATGTCGATAATGCACTTAAGCCTCGACGTGATGTTGCAAACAAATTATCTATAAAATCATGAATCAGCGCTCCAGTGACATTCCCGGCGAAACCATAGCCGTCCGCATCAGCCGCATCCTCGCGGACCGTATTATTGCGGGCGAGATCGAGCCGGGCAGCAAACTGCGGCAGGATCATATTGCCGAAGAATTTGAGACCAGCCATGTGCCTGTGCGCGAGGCTTTTCGGCGGCTTGAGGCGCAAGGACTTGCCGTTTCGGAACCACGCCGGGGTGTGCGTGTTGCGTCATTTGATATCAGCGAACTCCATGAAGTAGCCGAAATGCGGGCAGCACTGGAAGTCCTGGCGCTGCGTCATGCGGCCCCTCATATCACCCGCGCCACACTCGATGCTGCAGAACAGGCAACCCTTGAGGGTGATAAATCGCGCGATGTGAAAAGCTGGGAAGATGCCAATCGCCGATTTCACCGATTGATTCTCGAACCCTGCAAAATGCCCCGCCTGTTAGCAGCCATAGATGATCTTCACGCGGCCAGTGCGCGTTTTCTGTTTGCCACCTGGCGCTCGGAATGGGAAACCCGGACAGATCACGATCATCGCGCAATTCTGACGGCGCTCCGGCAGAATGATGTCGACGTTGCTGCCACGATTCTTGCCCGTCATGTGCAGTGGATTGGCCATCGTCCGGTCAAGACTGCTTCCGGCAAAACACGCGATTCCTTCGCAATCGTCGGCTGACCAATTCAAGAACACATCAATTGTTCCTTGTATTCCCGATGCTTAAGCCTCGGGAATGGCGATTTATATATTTTATGAATTTCGCACTTGCCAAACCCACCATTTCGCAGGAACTTAAATAGATCGAATCTAGTTTTTATCTATAATTTGAGGACGCTATGGTAAGCATCACGCAATCCCGCGCAACGTTCAGCCCACTCAATCTGGAATCCCGTTCACCGGCAATGCGTCTCGCAGCCGTTGCATTCGGCACATTGGTTCTGGCGATTTCATCACAGGTCGCAGTACCGATGATTCCGGTTCCGATCACACTGCAGACACTGATCGTCCCGCTGATTGGTGCGCTATATGGCTGGCGTCTTGGCTTCGTTACCGTTCTGGCCTGGCTCGGCGAAGCCATGATCGGCCTGCCAGTTCTGGCTGGTGGAGCAGGCGGTATTCAGCATTTTGCTGGTCCAACGGCGGGCTATCTCGTCTCGTTTCCGATCATCGCAGCCATGACAGGCTATCTGGCAGAACGTGGCTGGAACGGCAAACGCTTTGGTCTTGCTTTTGTATCGTTTCTCGCTGCGAACCTTCTCTGCCTCGCACTGGGTGCCGCTTGGCTTGCAGGCGCTATCGGCATTGAAAAGGCCGTCGCTTTTGGCGTAACGCCATTCCTCATTGGTGCGCTCATCAAATCTGCGCTCGGCGCTGCAATTCTCAAAGCATCGGCGAAGGCCTGATACGAAACGATGACCGTTCGCCTGCGCGGCCACCATCTTCTTTGCATGCTGACCTATATTGGCAAAGGCTACAGTCCGGCTTTCGTGGAAAACTACGACACGATTGCCGGACGGCTCATGCAAGGAGAAGATATCGAGCTCGTCGCCGGGCCTGACGATATTTGCCAACCCCTGCTTTGCGAAGGCGATTGCCACTGCTTCAATAGAAGCGTCACCGTTCGTGACAAACTGGCGCTTGAGGCAGTATCCGATCTGTTGGACACAACGCTCTCTGCAGGCACATTGTTTAACCTCAACACAGAGAAGCTCGCTCAGATGCGCTCAGCCTTTGCCGAAGGCAGCCTACGCAAAGCCTGCTGCTCCTGCGAATGGTCTGATCTTTGCACGCGCATCTCTGTCACCGACAACTATGCGAATGTCAAAATTGCCATAAGATCATGAGATAAAGCAAAGCCGCCCTTTTCATCAAAGGGCGGCTTTTCGTTTCAAACAACTATCCCTGTTTTCGTTTACGCCGGGCCAGCATATTGAGAGCCTCGACCAGCGCCGAGAAGCCCATAGCCGCATATATATAGCCCTTTGGCACGTGGAAGCCGAAGCCATCGGCAATCAGCGTCATGCCGATCATCAACAGGAAGCCCAGTGCCAGCATCACAATGGTCGGATTGTTGGCAATGAACCGCGACAGCGGGTCGGCCGCGAGCAGCATGACTGTAACGGCAGAAAGCACTGCAATGACCATGATTGCAATCTCGTCGGTCATACCGACAGCAGTAATGATCGAATCGACCGAGAACACCAGATCGAGGATCAATATCTGCACAATGGCAGCACCCATCGTCAGCTGAACGACTTTGCCACCGATGTTTTCCTTACCGTCTTCCGGATCGACAGTGTGATGGATTTCCTTGGTCGCTTTCCACACGAGGAAAAGACCACCGGCGATCAGAATAATATCGCGCCAGGAGAAGCCATGATCGAAGGCGTGGAAGACTGGTTCTTTCAGCTGCACAATGATGGAGATCGTGAACAGCAATGCCAGACGCAAAATGAGCGCTGCACCAATGCCAATGCGCCGTGCTTTGGATTGCAACTCGGCGGGCAGCTTATTGGTCAGAATCGATATGAAAATAAGATTGTCGATGCCAAGGACGACTTCCATCGTCACCAGCGTAATCAGTGCGGCCCATCCGCCTGGACTTGAAAGAAATGCCAGATGCTCGGCAAAGAATTCCATTGAGTCGTGTCCCCTTACGAAAGCTCATCGCCAGGAAATAGGAACTCCGCAAAAACGTTCAACCGGCGGCGATCACCTATCTGCAATCAGCCGCCCGATTGACGATAACTTCCTAAATCAGCACAAAATGAAGCGTTACAGCCGTTCCCGCTTTTGGCTCAAATGCTTTATTTCCAGAACGATGGAATGGTCTCTTCAAGCCTTGCGCCGATACGCAAAGGGGCCGCTTTTTCTGCAAGTCCTGTACGATCCGATATCTCTATCCCGACACCGCAAATCGTGGCCGGCCCGCTGGCCGCTTCAAAACGGCCTTTTGGTACTTTCGACAGAAAGCGGTTGAGCGGCTCTTCCTTGTCCATACCAAGCGATGAGTCATAATCGCCGCACATGCCTGCATCAGACATATAGGCCGTACCGTTGCGCAGGATCTGGCAATCCGCGGTCGGTACATGGGTATGCGTTCCAACAACGGCGCTGGCACGACCATCGACAAAATGGCCGAAGCATTGCTTTTCGCTGGTTGCTTCCGCATGAAAATCGAAAAATACCGCATCCGCCTGTTCACCGAGCGGGCAGGCTTCAAGAATCTTCTCGGCAGCGATGAAAGGATCATCGAGGTCCGGATGCATGAACACGCGGCCCATCACATTGGAAACCAGCACGCGCGCACCGTTTTTGGCGATGTAAAGCCCCTCGCCCTTACCAGCCGTTCCTTTCGGAAAGTTCGCGGGACGTAAGAAACGGTCTTCACGCTTGGAGAAGTCCAGCGCCTCACGCTGATCCCATACATGATTTCCCGTCGTCACTACATCCGCACCCGCGCGGATCGTGTCGTGGAAAATTTCTTCGGTTATGCCAAAGCCGCCAGCGGCATTCTCACCGTTGACGATCACAAAATCCAGCTTGAGATCAGAAATCAGCCCCGGCAGCTTTTCATAGACCGCCGTGCGCCCCGACCGGCCCACCATGTCACCAAGAAAAAGTAATCTCATAAATGCGTCTTTATCAGCCCTGATTGAATGAGCGCAAGCCGGTCTCGGTCAGTATATGGTGAAGAGCAATATCGTGCGGCTCATTGGGCACATGCGGCACTTCCTGACAATCAAACGCCATTCCGACCAATAGCGGCTCCAGACCTCGTTTGGCAAAGCGCGCCAGCGCCCGGTCATAATGTCCGGCACCATAGCCCAACCGATGACCGCGGCTGTCAAAACCGGCCAACGGCATAAGCATGATCGCAGGATCGACCAGCGGAGCATTTTTGTCCGGCCCCATGGTCCCAAACCCGGTTTGAACCAGTTCCGCATCGGGTAGAAATTCACGGAAGGCGATGGTCTCTTTGTCGAGCACAACAGGCAGGCAGAGCCTTACACCCTTTTCACGCATGAAAGACAACAACGGACGCGGATCGATCTCGGAACGGATAGGCCAATAACCTGCGATCATCATGCCTTTGAGAGCTATGATGGCCGTTTCGGCCTTTTTCGCAGCCGACAAGGAAGCCTCGTAGCGAAACCGGGGGTCAAGTGAGTCGCGGCGCGACAGCACCATACGCCTCAGCACTTGCTTGTTGTCACCCTGCTGCTGTCCGTCATCGTTCATTACAGCGCCCTCCAGTTACTTTGCTAGTGGAACCGGAATGACGGCATCCGTCAAGAAGCAGCTGCAATCCGTTCTGAGCGATCCCGAATAACTTTCAACACAACACCATGAAAATCATTCAGAAAAACCTTGCCCCACAGGTCACAATAGAAATTGATCGGCGTTGCAATCTGATAGCGGGTGGTGAGTGTGAGACGCGTGTGACCGTTGGGCAGAGGTTCAAGGCGATAGTCGCCATTAGCAAGCTTGAGATAGTCGCTGTTCACATCGATGTGGGCCTCAACAGCTGCCGGTATCGAATCAGGTAAAAATCGAAAATCCCACGCCAAAAGCCTGTTCTCTTCCCAGTGCGTCACGATTTCCTGAAATTTGACACCCCGTGTCCATTCCAACTGACGTACGGCACCGATTCCCTTGCCCTCAAGGCGAGCATCCACAGGCTGTGGAACACCGACAACGCCATGGCTGAATGTCCATGACAGCTCATCCTGACGAACATCACGGATTTCAGCAGTCTGTTGCCACACCACTTCTGGCGACGCCGCAATATCGATAACCGTCGTCACAGCCCCATCATGCGGCTCATATTTCAGCAATGGCTCGAGCGGGTAAAACAGCAACGGCAGCACGATCACAAGCATGGTGGAGCGCGGCGTGCGGAAACGACGAATAAGCGAAAGCGTCACCCAGGACCCCAGTGCAGAGAAAACGCAGAAAAATGGCGAGGCCATCACCACGCAGATGCCACCTTCTCTGAACCCAACCATGCTGACGACCACCAGGCCGCCGATGATCATCCAGCCCATTCTTACATGGCGCCACAGGCCCTTTTCTGCACGTGGATCACTGAGACTGGAAGCAAGGCTCGATATCGCCATCGGCAAAAGCATAAGCCCGCCGATAAACGGCATCCATTCCCGCGCCGTGTTTACCCAGATCAGGATATAGAGCATCAGCCCGTAAGCCACCGCCACTGGAACAGCAACGCGCAAACGTTCAAAAAAGCCGGGTGAATTTGGGGGAGAAGAATTCATGGAAAAACGCACATATCTTTGAAGGATAAGGCGTTTTAGAGCATTCGCGCCAAAAGCGCGAGGCAGCTTTGGACTGAACAACGCATAAGTTAGGAAAGTGCATAAATCAGAGAAAAGTGGCGACCACGACGACCGATGGTAGTGATTGATCCCGGGAACCTACAACGTAGGTGGGCGCCATATGCGAAAGCCCACAGGCCTTCACAGGGACAGCTCCCTTAGAGATCAATAAGGCCCCGGGGATGCTGTAACACCTGTCGGGAAGCGCAGTACGCCGACAACCTATATAGGCCCTGTCAGAGGTGAGCGCCAGTAGCTTCGTTGATATGAGTTGTTATATTTTCTTCACGAAGAGCTTGGGCGCGGCGCAATGCGCGAGGCAACCTGTTCCAGACGAGCGGCCACATCCGAAAGCATGCCGGTAATCGCAGCATCGTTCTTGTCAGCACTGGTCAGTGCCTCATCGCGGGATCGGCGCAAAGTTTCAATCTCGGTTTCAAGGCCTTTGATGCGCTTTTGCGTTTCAGCAAGCTCGTCCATCACCATGATGCCAGCCATCACCGTCAGACGCAGATCCCCGATTTCCCCGAAAGAAGACTTCAGATGGGTGACATACTGGTCGAAACGATCGGCAAGACCGGAGAGATGCTCCTCCTGCCCTTCATCACAGGCCATGCGATAAGCTTTGCCGTCGATTGTAACGGTAACAGTCGCCATGCTTATTCCCCTATCGATCCAGAACGGCGCGTATTGTCTCCATAGCCGTCACGAGACGACGCGATACTTCGCGATTTGCGGCTTCCAGCCGTTCCGCGCGCGCCTCAGACTGATCGAGTTCCTGAGCAAGACGGCTGCGGTCAGCGTTCATCCGCTGCACCTCTTCCTCGGCTTCGGCGAAATCGCCTTCCTTGTCCAGCCGCAGGTCCACCGCTTGTTCAAGCGTATTGAGTGCCTTTTCCAGCCGTTCCAGGACCTGCCTGAGGGTCGTATCGGGTGCCATCCATATCCTTTCCAATGCCAGATCACAGACCCAGATTACAGACTTCGAATCGCGCCTGCCGGACGGGCATCTTTGAAAAGACTGTAATAATCGGCCGCCCGATAAGCAACAAATGACGAGCCAGACTGGCCGTTCATGCACCGTTATCAGCGAAAAAAAGGCTTTTCGGTGATGAACAACCCATAAATTGCCCGCATCAGAGGCATGGTCGCGGACTGTTTATCGTTCAAAAGCCATCGTTTTGTTGACTCCTCAGTAACAGGTGCTATGTGTCCCAAAGCCTTCTGTCGCGCGAGCATCTACAGAATTTAATCGGTTTAAATTGATTAAATCGTTTAGTATAAAGAGCTCGTGCTTCAGTCCCGAGGCATCGCCGCAACCCCGTTTAAACCTCTATGGAAAGACGGCCGAGACCATGACGAATTCCGATAAACAAAACCAGTTGGCCAACGCTATCCGCTTTCTCTCGATTGATGCGGTTGAGAAAGCCAACTCCGGCCATCCTGGCCTGCCGATGGGCGCAGCCGACATCGCGACAACGCTTTATACGCGTTTCCTGTCGCACGACCCAAAGAATCCACATTGGCCAGATCGCGACCGTTTCGTGCTGTCAGCAGGTCACGGCTCAATGCTTCTTTATTCGCTGCTCTTCCTCTCGGGCTACGAAGATATCACCATCGACGAAATCAAGAATTTCCGTCAGCTTGGCGCACGCACCGCAGGCCATCCGGAATATGGTCATGCTGCCGGCATCGAGACCACGACCGGTCCACTTGGTCAGGGCATTGCCAATGCTGTCGGCATGGCACTGTCCGAGCGCATACTGAACGCGCAGTTCGGTGATAGCCTTGTTGACCATTACACCTATGTGATTGCCGGTGACGGCTGCCTCATGGAAGGCATCAGCCAGGAAGCCATCGCGCTTGCCGGCCACCTCAAGCTTAACAAGCTCATCGTCTTCTGGGATGACAACAACATCTCCATTGACGGCCCGATTTCGCTTTCTGACAATACCGACCAGCCTGCACGTTTCGCCGCTTCCGGCTGGAACACGCTTGCTGTTGACGGCCATGACCAGGATGCGATCGCCAAGGCTATCGAGCTGGCTAAAGTTTCCGACAAGCCAACGCTCATCGCCTGCAAGACCACCATTGGTTTCGGTTCACCAAACAAGGCTGGCACGAACAAGGTCCACGGCTCGCCGCTCGGTGCAGAAGAAATTGCTGCAACGCGCAAGGCACTCGGCTGGTCGGCAGAACCATTTGTCGTTCCTGCCGAGGTTCTCGACGCATGGCGCGTTGCTGGCCTGAACGCTGCCAAGAAGCGTCAGGAATGGGAAAAGCGTCTGGCAAATGTCGATGCTGAAACCCGTGCAGAATTTGAACGCCGCATGCGTGGCGACCTGCCTGCAAACTTCGATGAAGCCATCAACGAATACAAGAAGAAGCTTTCCGCTGAAAAGCCGAAAGTCGCGACGCGTAAATCGTCGGAAATGGCCCTGGAAGTCATCAATGGTGTTGTTCCTGAAACCATCGGCGGCTCGGCCGACCTGACCGGTTCCAACAACACCAAGACCAGCCAGACCAAAGCTGTTACGCCGGAAAACTACGGTGGACGTTACATCCACTACGGTATCCGCGAACACGGCATGGCTGCTGCGATGAACGGCATGACACTGCATGGCGGCGTCATTCCTTACTCCGGCACCTTCCTGACCTTCTCGGATTATTGCCGTCCGGCAATGCGTCTGTCGTCGCTGATGGGCATCCGCGTCATCTACGTCATGACCCATGATTCCATTGGTCTTGGCGAAGATGGTCCTACCCACCAGCCAGTCGAACATCTGGCTGTTCTGCGCGCAATTCCAAATCACAACGTCTTCCGCCCGGCAGACGCAGTGGAAGCAGCAGAATGCTGGCAGCTGGCGCTGAAGTCGACAAAGACACCTTCAACGCTGGCTCTGACCCGTCAGAACCTGCCAGTCGTGCGCACTGAACATCGCGAAGAAAACCTCTCCGCATTCGGCGCATACGAACTTGCAGCCGCAAGCAATGACGCCAAGGTCACGATCTTCGCAACCGGTTCTGAAGTGGAAATCGCGCTCAAGGCTCGTGACCTTCTCGAAGGCAAGGGCATTGCAACCCGCGTTGTTTCCGTTCCTTGCTTCGAACTGTTCGAAGAACAGAGCGATGCATACAAGAAGGCGACGCTCGGCAACGCACCGGTCAAGATCGCTATCGAAGCAGCACTCGGCCTCGGCTGGGAACGCTTCATCGGCGAAAACGGCGTCTTCATCGGCATGAAGGGCTTCGGCGCTTCGGGCGAAATCAACGATCTTTACAAGCATTTCGGCATCACAGCAGAAGCTGCTGCCGAAGCCGCGGAAAAGAAACTCAACGCCGCCGCATAATTATCAAACGCCGACGTTAAACACGTCGGCGTTTACATTTCCAGTTGAGGCGTTCCCAAACGCGTTCAACTGTTTTATCAAGCCACTGCATATGCAGAACCCTTTCGGGAGATTTAGAGAAAATGGCAGTTCGCGTCGCAATTAACGGTTTTGGCCGCATCGGCCGTAATGTCCTCCGCGCTATCGTCGAGTCGGGCCGCACCGACATTCAGGTCGTTGCGATCAACGATCTGGGCCCAGTGGAAACAAACGCGCATCTTCTGCGCTATGACAGCGTTCATGGTCGTTTT
Source organism: Brucella grignonensis (assembly GCF_002252505.1). GTDB lineage: Bacteria > Pseudomonadota > Alphaproteobacteria > Rhizobiales > Rhizobiaceae > Brucella > Brucella grignonensis. Next base: position 79,041 of record NZ_NNRL01000158.1, read on the forward strand.
CCAAAGGAAGTAAAAGTCGTTGGCGACACCATCGACGTCGGTTACGGCCCGATCAAGGTTCACGCTGTCCGCAACCCGGCTGAACTGCCGTGGAAGGAAGAAGGCGTCGATATCGCCTTGGAATGCACCGGCATTTTCACAGCACGCGACAAGGCAGCTCTTCATCTTGAAGCAGGCGCAAAGCGCGTTATCGTTTCGGCTCCTGCCGACGGTGCTGACCTCACGGTCGTTTATGGTGTAAACCACGACAAGCTGACGAAGGACCATCTGGTCATTTCCAATGCTTCTTGCACCACCAACTGCCTTGCGCCAGTGGCACAGGTTCTCGACGATGCAATCGGCATCGAAAAGGGCTTCATGACCACGATCCACTCCTACACGGGCGACCAGCCGACGCTGGACACCATGCACAAGGATCTCTACCGCGCACGCGCAGCAGCTCTTTCCATGATCCCGACCTCGACGGGTGCTGCAAAGGCTGTTGGTCTGGTTCTGCCAGAACTTAAAGGCAAGCTCGACGGCGTTGCAATCCGCGTTCCAACCCCGAATGTCTCGGTTGTTGACCTGACCTTCGTTGCCAAGCGCACGACCACCGTTGAAGAAATCAACAATGCGATCCGCGAAGCAGCCAATGGCCGCCTCAAGGGCATCCTTGGTTACACCGATGAGCCACTGGTTTCGCACGACTTCAACCACGATTCGCATTCGTCGATCTTCCACACCGACCAGACCAAGGTCATGGACGGCACCATGGTGCGTATCCTGTCGTGGTACGACAATGAATGGGGCTTCTCGAGCCGCATGAGCGACACTGCAGTCGCTTTCGGCAAGCTGATCTAAGCAGCTTCAATGTTTCGCTCCCTTCTCCCCACCGTTGCGCGCTGGCGTTCGCTGGAAGGAGAAGGGCTCGAACATCTCAGTATCGCGCCCGCCGGTAACACTTTCAACGCCACTGGCGTTATTATCGGCGAGCGTGGCGATGTTCCCTACGGTGTACGTTATAGCATCGATTGCGCGAGCGACTGGCGCGTATTCCATTTCCTCATCGAAACGACATCCGGCTTAAGGCTCGAACTCAAATCCGATGGAAATGGGCACTGGACCACGATGGCCGGAGACGCATTACCCGAGTTCGATGGTTGCATGGACATTGATCTGGCAGGGACACCCTTCACCAATAGCTTGCCTATCCGCCGTCTGGGCCTGACGCCCGAAAGCGGAACAGTGCAGCTCGACATGCTTTACGTACCGTTCAATAGTTTCCGCCCGTTGCGCGACCGCCAACGATATACCTGTCTTAAGGAAGACAAGCTCTACCGTTACGCTGCCGCTGATCGCACGTTCACCGCTGAATTGCCTGTCGATGAAGACGGGCTTGTCACTGATTACCCAACCCTGTTCCAGCGCCTGCCTGTCTGAAAGACGAAGACCTGCAGGCGGCCGGAAAAAGCCCCGGGAGAAATATCATGAGTTTCCGTACCCTCGATGATGCCGACGTCAAATCAAAACGCGTTCTGGTTCGCGTTGATCTCAACGTGCCGATGGCAAATGGCGAAGTAACCGACCTCACCCGTATCGAACGCATCGTTCCAACCATTGCGGAACTGTCGAAAAAGGGTGCCAAGGTTATTCTGCTCGCCCATTTCGGTCGTCCAAAAGGCGTTGCTTCCGATGAAAACTCGCTAAAGCATGTCGCAAAGCCGCTCGCAAAAGTTCTCGGTCATGGTGTTCACTTTGCAGAAGACAGCATTGGCGACAAGGCGAAGGCGGCAGTCGATGCGCTGAAAGACGGCGACGTTCTGCTTCTCGAAAACACCCGCTTCCACAAGGGCGAAGAAAAGAACGATCCGGAGTTTGTCGCAGCACTCGCAGCCAATGGCGACATCTATGTCAACGACGCCTTCTCGGCGGCGCACCGCGCCCACGCTTCGACCGAAGGTCTGGCGCATGTGCTGCCAGCCTATGCAGGCCGCGCCATGCAGGCAGAACTTGAAGCGCTTGAAAAAGGCCTCGGCCAGCCAGCCCGTCCCGTTGTGGCAATCGTCGGCGGCGCCAAGGTTTCCACCAAGCTCGACCTTCTGTCGAACCTGATTGAAAAGGTTGATGCACTGGTGATCGGTGGCGGCATGGCCAATACTTTCCTCGCAGCCCAAGGCCACGGTGTCGGCAAGTCGCTTTGCGAGCATGACCTTGCCCATACCGCGCGCGAAATTATGGCCAAGGCCGAAAAGACCAAATGCGCCATCATCCTGCCAGTTGATGCGGTTGTAGGCTGGCACTTTGCCGCCGACACGCCAAACCAGACCTATGGTGTCGATGCCGTGCCAAGCGACGGCATGATTCTTGATGCAGGCGCGCTTTCGACTGACCTGATCGCCTCGGCCATTGACGACGCGGCAACGCTCGTCTGGAACGGTCCGCTCGGCGCATTTGAACTGCGTCCGTTCGATACAGCAACCGTCAAGACTGCCAAGCATGTTGCCGCTCGCACTAAGGCTGGCAAGCTGGTTTCGGTCGGCGGCGGCGGCGACACCGTTGCGGCACTCAATCATGCAGGCGTTGCCGACGACTTCACCTATATCTCGACCGCTGGCGGCGCTTTCCTTGAATGGATGGAAGGCAAGCCACTTCCCGGCGTTGATGTGCTGAAGAAGTAAAAAAGAAAGGCCGCTGAAACCAGCGGCCTTTTTCTTTATGGCTTAGGCGTCAGTTTTAACAGCCTGCCCGGATTGTCATCCTCGATCACCCAGATCGCACCATCTGGCCCGACGGACACGTCGCGGATACGATTTTCCATCGCAAAACGTTCGGCTTCATTGGGCTGACCATCGCTGTTAATCGTCACACGGATCAGCGCCATCGACGAAAGGCCGGCGATCAGCGCAGAGCCATTCCAGTCGGCAAACATCTTGCCCTTGTAGAATGTCAGCCCGCCCGGTGAAATTACCGGCGTCCAGAACAGCATCGGTGCTTCAAACTCAGGCCGCGTGCTGTGACGCGGGATCGGACGGCCACTATAATTGTCGCCATTGGAGACAACCGGCCAGCCGTAATTGAGACCCGGCTTGATGAGATTGAACTCATCGCCGCCGCGCGGTCCCATTTCATGCTCCCACAGCTTGCCGTCCGGCGCGAATGCAAGACCATAAGGATTGCGATGGCCCGTTGACCATGTCAGCGCTTTGATGCCATCTTCCTCAGCCTTCGGATTGTCCTTTGGGGTTGAACCATCTAGGTTCATACGCAGGATCTTGCCCATCGGCGCATTGTCATCCTGTGCGGTTGCGGGCGACATGCGATCACCAACCGACAGGAACAGATGCTTTTTATCAGGCGCAAACGCGATCTTGCCGCCGGGCTGCCCGCCCTTGGCAGGCGTAGCCTGCTGCCAGATTGCCTTGAGATCCTTAAGCTCAGCCTTGCCCTTGCCTTCGGAGAGAGTACCACGTGCCAATACGAGTGCGCCGCCGCCATTTTCAGGCATGACATAGGTAAAATAGATCGCCTTGCTCTTGGCGAAATCGGGTGCAGGAATGATATCCAGCAGACCATTCTGTCCACTGAACAGCACCGTCGGAACGCCTGAAACTTCTGTCTTTTCACCCTTCTCGGTTACGACAAAGATCTTGCCGCCCTTCTCGGTAAGGATCAGTTTGCCGCCCGGCAGAAATGCAATCGCCCATGGTGTGTCAAATTCCGCCACTGCTGCGACATTGAAGGGCAATTCAGTGGTGGCTTCCCTGTTTCCTGCATTGATACTCTCCGCAAACGCGGTCTGAGCCGGAAGGGCGATTATCGATGCAACCAGAATGAACGGCAGGCTTAGTAGGGCACTTCGCATCTCTCCTCCTTTTAATTGATATCCTTTAGATGGGATTCTCACGCATCATGTCAAAACCTAATCGCGATTAGGTGAATCGAAACTCGAAGATCCACTCTGCATGCGAATTAAAGCAGAGTTCTGACAACCGTTAAGAAAACTTGCTCTGGCTAAATCGTTTGAAAAAATTTCAATCGTTTCAACAGCTTGCACTGCCATTTTGTTGACCTAACTCTTCTGCTATCGACAATGATTATGTGCCTTGAGAGCGGCTGAGGCTCTTCGCCCAGCTTCCGAGTATCGCCCTTGCGGGTCTTAGAGGAGCTTACACATGACTGAACGTCTTGAAGATATTGCAATTGCACTCGTCGCAAACGGCAAGGGAATTCTGGCGGCGGACGAAAGCTCCGGCACCATTGCAAAACGCTTTGAAAGCATCGGCCTCGCCTCAACTGATGATTCACGCCGCGATTATCGCGAGATGCTGTTCCGCTCGGACGACGCGATGAAAAATTACATTTCCGGCGTCATTCTTTACGATGAAACCATCCGCCAGAAAGCCAAGGATGGCACGCCGCTTGTCGATCTCATTCGCAAGGCAGGTGCTGTGCCGGGCATCAAGGTCGATGCCGGGGCCAAGCCACTTGCCGGTTTTGAGGGTGAAACCATCACCGAAGGTCTAGACGGCCTACGTGAACGCCTCAACGAATATTATGGTATTGGTGCTCGCTTTGCGAAATGGCGGGCCGTAATCTCAATTTCTGATGGGCTTCCGACATGGGGAGCGGTCAAGCAAAACGCGCAGGCTCTCGCTCGATACGCAGCGCTCTGTCAGGAAGCAGGCATCGTGCCGATCGTTGAGCCGGAAGTGCTGATGGATGGCAAGCCGGGCGATCATTCCATCGACCGCTGCTACGAAGTAACCGAATGGGTGCTCAAGACCGTCTTCACCGAACTCTACGACGCACGCGTCAGGTTCGAAGGCATGATCCTGAAACCGAACATGGTTATAGACGGCAAGAAGGCGCGCAAAGCCTCTGTCGAAGAAGTGGCGGAAAAGACTGTTCGCTGCTTCCGCAACACGGTCCCTGCTGCCGTGCCGGGCATTGCCTTTCTTTCCGGCGGTCAGACCGGCGAAGAAGCAACCGCGCATTTGTCGGCAATGAATGCAAGCTTCGATATGCCATGGAAGATGACCTTCTCCTATGGCCGCGCGCTGCAAGCAGCTTCACTGGAAGCCTGGGGCGGTAAGGATGAGAATGTTGCCGCTGGCCAGCGCGCCTTTTCGCATCGTGCCAAGATGAATGGTTTGGCTGCAACTGGCGGCTGGAAGAAAGACCTCGAAAAAGCAGCCTGAACTATGCTGCATGATAAAGGCCCGGTTTAAAGCATGATCCGACCGGGCTTTTTAGTTTTCAGTGAAATGAAACCCGACCGCCATCGCCATGGCAAATATTGCAAACGCTGCGATCTTCCAGAAATCGCCACGCTTCTTCAAACCCGGCCAGCCAAGTGGCTTGATGATGTGCAAGCCCATGAGGGCCAGAAGCAGCACAGGCAGGATTTTGGTCACAAAACACCTCTCATGGTTCCTTGTGACCCAGCGATCAACATCCTGCAAGCCCCATCAATTCATGCCGTACCGCTGATACACTTATTCATCTTAAGTTTCATGGACGAGGCTCTGATCATCAGCATACACTAGCCACCGGAGGAGATGAAAAGCGCATGGAGGAGACAGGGCAAATTGGCCTGTCTTGCGCTTTCATCCTGCATGTTATCGCGACGCTTTGGCGGATCACCTTATCCGATAAAGCGCTGCTTCTGGGAGGAACAGCATGACATCGAAATATGCCGAAACCTACGCCGCATGGCAGAATGACCCTGAAGGCTTCTGGGCTGAAGCAGCCAGAGCCATCGACTGGTTCAAGCCATGGGATCAGGTTCTCGCAAGCGATGACGGTGTGTATGGCCGCTGGTTCAAAGGCGCGGAATGCAACACTTGTTACAACGCACTCGACCGCCATGTCGCCAATGGGCGCGGCGATCAGGTAGCGCTCATCTATGATAGCCCTGTTACAAACTCGGCGCGCAAATTCACCTATTCCGAATTGCTTGAAGAGGTGGAAGCCCTCTCGGCAGTCATGCTTGATAATGGTGTGACGAAAGGCGACCGCGTTCTCATTTATATGCCGATGGTGCCGGAAGCAGCCATCGCCATGCTGGCCTGTGCCCGAATCGGAGCCGTGCATTCAGTGGTGTTTGGTGGATTCGCCGCCAACGAACTTGCGACCCGTATCGATGATGCAAAGCCAGTGATGATCATTGCCGCTTCATGCGGCATCGAACCGACGCGTGTCGTGCCCTATCAGGCGATGCTCGACAAGGCAGTTGCAACTGCCCGTCACAAGGTCGAACATTGCATTATCCTGCAACGCGAGCAGCATCCCCACACACCCGTTGAAGGCCGCGATATCGATTACCGTACGGCTGTGGATGCGGCACGCGGTCGTCATGTGCCATGCACATCTGTGGCAGCCACTGATCCGCTCTATGTGCTTTACACATCGGGCACCACCGGCGAACCCAAAGGCGTGGTGCGCGACAATGGCGGACATATGGTGGCGCTCGCATGGTCGTTGAAACATGTCTTCGGTATTGAGTCGGGGCAAGTGTTCTGGGCAGCATCCGATGTCGGTTGGGTGGTCGGCCATTCCTATATCGTCTATGCGCCACTGATTGCAGGCGCGACCAGTATCCTTTTCGAAGGCAAACCCATCGGAACGCCGGATGCCGGCACCTATTGGCGCATTATCGCTGAGCACGGCGTTGAAGTCATGTTCACGGCACCCACCGCCTTGCGCGCAATCAAGAAGGAAGATGCGGACGGCAATTTCGTGCGCCGCTACGATCTTTCCAAATTCCGCGCCCTGTATCTTGCTGGCGAACGCGCTGATCCTGACACGATCCACTGGGCGGAAAATCTGCTCGGCTGTCCGGTAATTGATCACTGGTGGCAGACGGAAAGCGGCTGGCCGATGGTTGCCAACCCGCTTGGTCTTGGACTGCTCGAAACCAAATACGGCTCGCCTGCGGTCTGCCTGCCCGGTTATGATATTCGGGTGCTCGATGATGCAGGCCACGAGGTCGAACGTGGTCAACTCGGCAATATCCTGATCAAGCTGCCATTGCCGCCCGGTTGTCTGCCAACGCTTTGGAATGCCGATGAACGTTTCCGCAAAGCCTATCTCGACGAGTTTCCCGGCTATTACAAAACGGCCGACGCCGGCTACATGGATGAAGATGGCTATCTCTACATCATGAGCCGCACCGACGACATCATCAATGTCGCAGGTCACCGTCTTTCGACCGGTGCCATGGAGGAAGTGCTTTCCAGCCATCCCGATGTTGCCGAATGTGCGGTGCTCGGCATTTCTGATTCCGTCAAGGGACAGGTGCCCTGCGGCTTCCTCGTGCTGAAATCCAATATCGACCGCGATATGCACGAGGTCGAAAAAGAATGCATCAGCATGATTCGTGATGCTATCGGGCCGGTTGCTGCTTTCCGGCTGGCTTTGACCGTAAAACGCCTACCAAAAACCCGCTCAGGAAAAATATTGCGATCAACGATCCAGAAAATTGCCGATGGTGAAGATTGGAAAATGCCAGCCACCATTGATGACCCGGCAATTCTGGATGAAATCAGCTTGGTTCTGCGGGAGCGGCATATCGGTCTGGCTTTTGCCTGAACCTTCTTATCGCGCTTCACACTCTTGACCGGCGAAAATCGCCGGTCCACTCTCCCGCAAAATTCGGAGATTGATTGATGCAGTTAGAAGGCAAGGTGGCAATCGTCACGGGTGCTGCCCGCGGTATTGGCTATGCCATTGCCAAGCGTTTCCTCATGGATGGTGCAAGCGTCGTTGTATCGGATGTCGACGGCGCAGGAGCATCGAAGGCGGCCAGGGATCTGGAACAGTATGGCAAGATTCTCGCCATCGCCTGTGATGTTGGCGACAAACTCGATATCCATAATCTCCTGACTTATACCGCCACCAATCTTGGTGAGATTGATATCCTCGTCAACAATGCAGGCATTGTGCATCAGGCTGATTTCCTTGATCTCAAGGAAGAAGACTTCGACCGCGTGATGCGCGTCAATCTCAAGGGGGCTTTTCTCTGCGGCCAAGCTGTCGCCAAACGCATGGTCGCCCGCGTCGAAACAGGGGGAGACGCTGGCAGCATCATCAACATGTCATCGATCAATGCGATATTCGGCTTGCCTGAGCAACTTGCCTATTCTGTCTCCAAAGGTGGCATGAACCAGCTGACACGCACGATGGCGGTGGCACTTGCCAAATGGGGGATTCGGGTCAACGCAATTGGTCCGGGATCCATCGAAACCGATATGCTCTCGGCAGTAAACACCAATGCTGAGGCGCGCAAGAAGATTGTCGAGCGCACACCGCTCGGGCGAATCGGTCAAGCCTCTGAAATCGCAGCAATTGCGTCGTTTCTGGCATCCAATGATTCGAGCTATGTCACCGGCCAGACAATCTATGCTGATGGTGGCCGCCTGCCACTCAGCTATACCGCCACGCCACGGTTTAAAGCCTGATCAGGTCATTGCGACGCACGAATATTAGGATGATAATAATGCGATCCCTCCTGACAGATAGCTGTCAGGAGTCCTGTGTCATAGTGCATTTCTAGTGTGATGGATTTGAAGTTCCTATCATTCGTGATGCATCCGCGTTTAGGAACTTCAAATCCAAAATCACACTAGATTTGATAGGCCGCTGGTGTGGCTTCAAACCCGAAATTCGTTCCAACGCTTACATTATAACGAGACGAATTTCGGGTTTGCCACACCAGAAAAGAGGGATTCACTATGGCACTCGCAATCGCACCACTGCTCGCAGTCCTGAAAGAATACATCCGCAGGCAGAACGAACGTCGACGTTTCATCCTCACACAACGTGCGCTCGACAATCTGCCGCTTGACCTGCGTAAGGATATGGGCTGGCCGGATCGCTATCTGGAACAGCGCGAAGCCAAACAATGCAACGGAGAATGAACCCGGAATGCGCCGCGCAGACCGCCTTTTCCAGATTGTTCAGCACCTGCGCGGTGGCAGGCTTGTCACCGCGCGCCAACTTGCCGAACGGCTTGAAGTCTCCGAACGTACCATTTATCGCGACATAGCCGACCTGCAATCGACCGGGGTACCCATCGATGGCGAGGCAGGCGTCGGCTATATTTTGCGGCAAGGATTTGAACTGCCGCCGCTCATGTTCACGCGCGATGAAATCGTGGCGCTTGTGGCAGGTGCGCGCCTGATCCGCGCCTGGGGCGGTGTTTCCATGGCGCGAGGTGCTGAAGAAGCGCTGGTAAAAATCGAGGCCGTTCTGCCCAAGGAGGAGCGCGCCCGTATTACCGGCACTCAGATTCACGCGCCCTCGGCCAGCATCAGCGTAAGCGAACGCCGCATCATTGATGCGGTCGAACGTGCTGTCGATGAAGGCACAGTTCTCAATATCCGCTATCGTGACCTCGAAGCGAAAGAGAGCGAGCGCGATATTCGTCCACTGGGCCTTTGGTTCTGGGGCAAGGTCTGGACAGTGATTGGCTGGTGCGAGCTGCGCAATGCTTTTCGCACTTTCCGCACAGACCGTATTCTTACGGCAGGCAATGCAGGACGCACTTTCCGTTCCGAACGCGGCAAGACACTTGCCGATTTCTACCGTCTCATGGAAATGAGTGAATACAACGCGTTCAAGGATTAGAGCGCCGGGCGCCCTATTGGGCGCGCAAAGGTCGCTCTAACACTTTAAAATTAGAGCATAATTTCACCTTAACTGATCCAAGTTTAAGGAATTATGCTCAAAAAAACCCGCCAGAGCGGCGGGTTTTTTGTTTCGACGAAGAAAGCTTATTCTTCGTCTTCGTCGGTGTTTGAGCTCTTCAGCGAAGAGAGCTTTGCGAATACCTTGTCCGCATCGAGCTCTTCTTCTTCAGGCGCCGCATCACGATAATCGAAGTTTTCGGTCGCAGATGCTGGCAGCAATGTGCTGTCGGATTCCTGTGCCGGGCGATTGCGTGCTGCACGTTCGACTTCAAGATCAAGATCGATCTGCGTGCAAAGACCGAGCGTCACAGGATCCATCGCCGTCAGATTGGCTGAATTCCAGTGACTGCGGTTACGAATCTGTTCGATGGTCGACTTGGTCGTGCCGATCAGACGGGAGACCTGCGCATCTTTCAGTTCAGGATGGTTACGCACCAGCCAGAGAATCGCATTTGGACGGTCCTGACGCTTGGAAAGCGGCGTGTAACGTGGTCCCTTGCGCTTGGCTTCTGGTACACGCACCTTCGGGTCGGAAAGCTTCAAGCGGTGATAAGGATCCTTTTCACCCTTGGCAATTTCTTCGCGCGAAATCTGTCCAGTGATAACTGGATCAAGCCCCTTGATGCCCTGCGAAGCTTCACCGTCAGCAATTGCCTTCACCTCAAGCGGATGCAGCTTGCAGAAAGCAGCAATCTGATCAAAAGACAAAGCCGTATTATCGACGAGCCAGACGGCCGTTGCCTTCGGCATAAGAAGCTGGGTGGCCATTAGATATAATCCTTCTGTTCGTCCGCTCCGGTGGTGCGGGACGTGGGGAAAACCACAAATTCCGGGAAATCACGGCTTATATATATTTTTTTTGACCATAGAGCAAGAAAGGGCTTCCACCACATCCCCTATTCTCTATCGGGTGCGAGAAAGACGTCTCCGGCATCATGCTACGTCGAGGACAATTTTGCCTATATGCTGACCACCTTCCATCCGGTCGTGTGCCCGCCAAGCGTCTTTGAGCGGAAAAATCATATCCATGACCGGAGAGACGCTGCGTGCTGCCAGAAGCGGCCAGACTTTTGCCTCCAGTTCCCGCGCGATGCCCGCTTTGAAGTCCACAGACCGCGGACGTAATGTCGAGCCAGTATGGGTGAGGCGTTTCGTCATCAGAAGTGCAAAATTTGCGGTTGCCTTGGCACCATTCAGAAACGCAATCTGTACGATCCGTCCATCCTCTGCTGCGGCCTTGTAGTTACGATCCACATAGTCGCCGCCCACCATATCGAGAATGACATCTGCTCCCTTGCCTTTGGTCGCATCTTTGACAGCCGTTACGAAGTCCTCATCGCGATAGTTCACGGCCCTGTCTGCGCCGAGCTTCAGACAGGCCTCGCACTTGTCGGCCGAACCCGCCGTAACAATCACATTGGCACCCAATGCTTTGCCAAGCTGAATAGCTGTTGTTCCGATGCCCGATGAGCCACCGTGAATCAGCAATGTCTCGCCCTCTTTCAGCCCGCCACGCTCAAACACATTGTGCCAGACGGTGAAAAATGTTTCGGGGATGGCAGCAGCTTCAATATAGCCATAGCCGGAAGGCAGAGGCAGCGCATTGGTTTCGTGTACGATTGCATATTCGGCATAACCGCCACCAGCAAGCAGCGCCACAATCTGATCGCCGACCTTGTAACGTTCGACGCCTTCGCCAAGCGCAACAATATCCCCCGCAATCTCAAGTCCCGGAATATCCGACGCACCCGCCGGTGGCGCATAATGGCCTTCACGCTGAAGAACGTCAGGGCGATTAACGCCCGCCGCACGTATCCGAACCAGAACTTCCCCTGCTTTTGGTTCAGGCACCGAACGCTGGATCGGACGCAGCATATGCGCGCCACCCGGGCCTGCAATTTCGATTGCTGTCATCTGGGAAGGCAGTTCGGCCATCATGATTAAACTCCTGTTCAAATTGCCCATAGCGCCGATTGGTCTGCAACGGGATTACCCTTTATGCGCCGCAGAAATGCCTCACGTCGAGTGCAACGCATTTCATTAGAGCACCGGGCGCCCTATTGGGCGCGCAAAGGTCGCTCTAACACTTTAAAATTAGAGCATAATCTTACCTTAAACTGATCCAAGTTTAAGGAATTATGCTCTAGGGAAATCATCATCGATTTCTTGAAATATATATGCGAAGATTCAAGGTGTTAAATCTTTTCTGCCCTTATAGTTCCGTCATAGACCCCGGAGGAAGGCCATGAGCGGTATCGATGAAGATGCAAACAAACCGCGCGACAGTGTGGTTCTGAGTGAAGATGAATTATCGCTGCTTTCGGTTCTCGAGATCGAGCAGCGCATCACTTTGCTACAATCCGAAATTGAGCGTCTGAAGGCTGAAAGGCACAGAAAAGGCGACAGCCGCGCTGCTGCCGAGGCGCTTTTCCGCTGAAAAGCCGTCTCAGCCTGATCATTAACGATAGAGCGAAGTCGCGTCTCGTGCGACTTCATAAAATCCCGGGAACGTGATCTTGCGTATTTACATTCAGGTTCTGGCACTACTCTGTGGCACAGCCTTTCTTCTGATGGCCTCCGGTCTCCATGGTCTGCTGCTTCCATTGCGTGGTGGCCTCGAAGGCTTCTCCGTTGCGTCTCTTGGTATGCTGGGCACCACATGGGCGGGAGGCTTTGTCGCAGGCTGTCTCTTCGCCCCGCGCCTTGTACGGCGCGTCGGGCACGTTCGTGCCTTTGGCTGTTTTGCAGCTTCTGCAGCCGTCATCGCGCTTCTGTCAGGCATCTATATCGATGTGATATCTTGGATTATTCTGCGCACCTTCACCGGCTTCTCCATGGCTGGTGCGTTCATGGTGATTGAAAGCTGGCTCAACGAGCGCGCCACCAATGAATCACGCGGCAAGATTTTTGGCCTCTATATGATGGTCAACTACGGTGCCACAATGAGCGGTCAGATGATGGTAGCGAACGGCGATATCCGCAGCGATCATCTGTTTATGATCACAGGCATTCTCTTCTGTCTGGCGTTGATCCCAACGGCAATGTCTACGGCTGTCAGTCCAAAACCGCTCACGGAAGTCCAACTTGATCTCAAAGCACTTTACCGCAATTCGCCCGCAGCCTTTGTGGGCTGTATTCTGATCGGCATTGCCAACGGTGCATGGGGCACGCTGGGTGCCGTATTTGGCGCGAAATCCGGTATTTCGACCACAGAAATCGCCTTGATGGTCAGTGTTACCATCGCCGCTGGTGCTTTGATGCAAATTCCGGTCGGGCGCATTTCTGATCTCGTTGACCGGCGCTATGTTCTGGCAGGGGTTGCTTCACTTGCAGCTCTCGTCGGACTTATGGCCTTTATAATCGGCCCATCAAACGGCAAGATCATCATCATCATGACAGGCTGCTACGGCGCGCTCGCCTATGCACTCTATCCTGTCGCTGTTGCCCATGCAAACGATCACGCTTCCTCTGAAAGCTTCGTGAAAGTATCGAGTGGCCTGTTGCTGCTTTACGGTTTTGGTACCATGCTTGGTCCATTGCTGGCCGCAGCTGCAATGGACATCTTCTGGCCGTCTGGTCTTTTCGCCATAACTGCCCTCGCCCACATCTCGATCACAGCCTATGCGCTGTTCCGGTCACGCAGGCGCGCCTCAGTACCAAAAGCAGAAAAAGAACAGTTCAAAAGCATGCCATCAGTCAAAAGCGCAACACCTGAAGCGATGAATCTCGACCCGAGGGCCGAGACAGACAGCTAGAGTCTGTGGGGAATAGCCAACAAAAAAAGCAGCGAATAATCGCTGCTTTTCATAGTGCTGTTAAATTCGTCTAATATTGGATAGGGGAGGATGCTCGGCGGCTGATGCACAGCCGCCAACATCTTCAACAGTACCGTCCTATTGGCCGTCATCAATGGCGATTGCGTACTGCTTGTAGAGCTTCCGGATTTTAAACCTTACGTTCAGACCTTACTCGATCAAAACACGCTCTACTTAATAGTTAAACTGTGAGAGCGACCTTTATGCGCCCAATAAGGAACACGACGCTCTATTGACGGACTATTTTAATGTCGAGTGACTTGAGTTCTCAGTTTTTCGATCTGTTCCTTGAGCACGAGCTTTTTGCGCTTGAGAGATGCAACGTGAAGATTGTCCATTGCCGGTGACGCCATGGCATCGGAAATTTCCTGCTCCAGAGCGCCGTGCTTCTTTTCGAGCGTGGCAAGATGGGACTCGATAGCCATCATCAATTCTCCTTTGGTTGGCTTCTCAAAGGATGAAACCGTGCGCGAAGTACCTGCCAACCGCAAAGCTTCACCCGCTCACACTGCGCAAATACCCAAAATACTCCTGTTTTCGGGCCAATTACGCAGTCCCGATTGTCATGAGCCGCAGCCCATTGACAGCCACTCATGACAGAACCATGACACTTTGGCATGAGTAAGGTCGAAAGTCGAATTTGTCGTGGTAGCATTTTCCAATCACGAAAAATGTGATAAGGGCTGCTCTCGAAACGGGTCTGTGCCGCGCTGGTACGGCCCGTAATATCATTCTGAACAATACGGGGCAAACCGCATGTCCGATCAGGAACAGGCCGAAATCAGATTGGCCGTCGCACGTCTGAAACAGGAACACGCGGATTTCGATGCAGCCATCAACGCCATGATGCAGGTGGGCTGCGATCAGCTGCGCATTCAGCGTATGAAAAAGAAAAAGCTCGCCATCAAAGACAAGCTGCAGGAAATGGAAGATCACGTCATTCCTGACATCATCGCGTGAGCTTCATATAACAAAGAGTTTACAGCCGGGGTTCGCCCGGCTTTGTTTTTATTATGTCAAAAACCGAACTATGGAAGCGGAGCAAGAAAGATCAATGAGCGTGAGTGCAGACGTCGCCATCATCATGGGCAGCCAGTCCGATTGGGAAACCATGCGCCATGCAGCAGACACACTGGAGGCTCTCGGCATTTCCTTTGACGCCCGCATCGTCTCTGCGCATCGCACACCAGATCGCCTCGTCGCTTTCGCCAAAGGTGCAAAAGCCGAGGGCTTCAAGGTCGTGATCGCCGGTGCTGGTGGAGCAGCTCATCTTCCCGGCATGGCCGCAGCCATGACGTCTCTTCCGGTATTTGGCGTGCCCGTACAATCCAAAGCTCTTTCGGGACAGGACTCCCTTCTATCCATCGTCCAGATGCCTGCGGGTATTCCCGTCGGCACTCTGGCTATCGGCCGTGCAGGTGCTGTGAATGCAGCGCTTCTCTCCGCAGCCGTTCTCGCACTTTATGACGATGCACTCGCAGTACGTTTGGACGAATGGCGCACAGCGCAGACCGAAAGCGTTGCAGAACGCCCATCCGATGAGGTCTGATATGGTAGATTCAGCACTGAAAGCAGGGTCGACAATCGGTATCATCGGCGGCGGTCAGCTTGGCCGCATGCTGGCAATGGCGGCTGCACGCCTCGGATATGAGACCATCATTCTGGAACCGCAGGCCGATTGCCCTGCCGCACAGGTGGCAAACCGTCAGATCGTTGCAGCTTATGATGATCCGGCAGCACTTGCAGCGCTCGCAGTGGTATCTGACGTCATCACCTATGAATTCGAGAACGTACCTGTATCAGCCGCAGACAAGCTGGCTGAATCAGCTCTCGTTTTCCCGCCACCGGCAGCGCTCGAAATCTCGCAGGATCGCTTCACCGAAAAGCAGTTCCTCAATGAAAGCGGTATCGAGACTGCACCCTGGCGTCTTGTCGATGATGAGGAAACACTCATTGCAGCGCTCGGTGCGCTTGGTGAACGCGGAATTCTGAAAACCCGTCGACTGGGTTATGATGGCAAGGGACAGGTTCGCCTGACCTCACTCAACGAAGACGAAGCCCGCAAGGCACTGGAAACGATCAAGCACGCGCCTGCTATCCTGGAAGGTTTTATTTCGTTTGAGCGTGAGGTTTCGGTCATCGCAGCCCGTGATCGCGACGGCAATGTAGCAATCTTTGATATTGCGGAAAACGTTCATAAGGACGGCATTCTAGCAACCTCGACGGTTCCTGCCTCCATCTCGGCTCAGACAGCAGATGCTGCCAGCAAGGCTGCTGAAAAGCTTTTGCATGCGCTTGATTATGTCGGCGTGCTCGGCCTCGAATTCTTCGTTCTTGCGGACGGCACCCTGCTTGCCAATGAGTTTGCGCCACGCGTGCACAATTCCGGCCATTGGACAGAGGCCGCTTGCGCCATTTCGCAGTTCGAACAGCATATTCGTGCTGTCGCGGGCCTTCCGTTAGGCGACACGGTTCGCCATTCCGATTGCGTGATGGAAAATCTGATCGGTGACGATGTTGAGCAGGTGCCAGCGATTCTCGCAGAATCGAATGCAGTGCTGCATCTCTATGGCAAGAAGGAAGCCCGCCCGGGCCGCAAGATGGGTCACGTAACCCGTATAAAGCCCCGCGCAAATTGAGTAATACGGGGGAATCCATCCGATTCCCCTGCTATCAGGCCTCTGCGGCAAGATTTTCAGAACAGAGCTTCGTGAATCTGCCGCGCAGGAGTTGACATTTGGCTGGAATATTGTGTATTTCGGCCAACCCTTCGGGCAGGAATACTGCCTGTAACCAATTGGCGCCTTGGGCGCCTGTTTTTATGCAGCCCGGCGGCATGTCCTGTCGATGGGCCAACCAAGACCGGTGATTGACATGAAGATCAAGAATTCGCTCAAGGCGCTCAAGGCTCGTCATCGTGACTGCCAGCTCGTTCGCCGCAAGGGCCGCGTTTACATCATCAATAAGACTGCTCCGCGCTTCAAGGCACGTCAGGGCTAATCTTATTTTTGATTTTGCATTTGACGTTTCGCTGCGCATGATAAAGATTATGCGCATGCGGAACGTTTTTGCACATCGGGGTTACCTCTCGCTTTTATCAGCCTTTGGCGCAGCTTTGCTTGTTACAAGCCCTGCCCTTGCTGATACAACAAAGCCATCGCTCACAGCCCCTATCCTGCCTGTTCAGGTTGGCGCTGACAGCGAACAAAAGCCACCGCAAACAAATTCTGCCCCGGCTGCAGCGCAAACGCCTGAAGAGCGCCTCGACAAGCTTTTTGCTGATCTCAAGCGCACATCCGACGAGACGAAGGCGCGCCGCATCACCGTTCAGATCAATCAGATCTGGTCGCAGTCAGGCAGCGCTACGGTAGACCTGCTCGTGCAATGGGCAAGTAGCGCCATGCTTGAAAAACGCTACACTTCAGCACTCGATTTCCTGAATGAAGCCATAGCAATCGATCCGGACTATGCTGAGGCATGGAACCGTCGTGCAACGGTCTATTACCTGCGTAACGACTATGCTCATGCCATGTATGACATCAATCGTACGCTGGAGCTTGAGCCCCGCCATTATGGGGCGCTCACCGGCATGGCAGATATTCTGCGCGCACGCGGACTGAAAGAACAGGCAATGCGAGCCTATGAACAGGCATTGCAGATCAATCCGATGATGCGCGACGCTCAGAAGAGCTTCTTCGATCTCACAGAAGAATTAAGCGACACCCGCACCTGATTTTTCCTCAATAGAGCATTTCCTGTTTTGATTGAATCGTTGGAAATGCTCTATCTGTTTGTTTTTAAGCATGTCTTTATCCCGAAACCGGTTCCCACTTTTGGGAGACATGCTCTAGGTCAAACAAAAACGCGCTCTTTTCAGAGCGCGTTTTTTTGCTTTCATAAGACACCCAACTGGATGGGATTCGGGACTATGGTGAGCCGAAAACGGTGGGATTTGAGAACCGGCGCGCAGCGTACTTAACGTATGTGAGCACCGGAAGCGAAAAATCACGCCATTTGCAGGCCAACAGAAACCGAATACCGCCAGTTTAGTCTGTAGACTGACCGTCAGCACCGATATAGGCGATGCGCAGGAGGTTAGTCGCACCCGGCGTTCCGAATGGTACGCCTGCTGTGATGATCAGACGATCGCCAGCCTTGCCGAATTCTTCCTTGAAGGCAACCTGACAAGCGTGATCGACCATATCTTCCAGATCATGTGCATCTTCGGTAACGACGCAGTGCAGGCCCCAGACAACCGAAAGACGACGTGCGGTGTCAACAACCGGCGAAAGCGCGATGATTGGCGTACGCGGACGCTCACGCGCCGCACGAAGACCCGTCGTACCAGAAGCTGTATAAGTGACGATTGCCGAAAGGTTCAACGTTTCTGCAATCTGACGAGCCGCGAGCGAAATCGCGTCAGCGCCAGTCGGCTCGGGGATTGCACGCTGTGCATCGAGAATGCCCGGATAGGTCGGCTCGCGCTCGACCTTTTCGGCAATACGGTTCATCGTTGCGACAGCTTCAACCGGATACTGACCGGAAGCGGATTCTGCTGAAAGCATGACGGCATCAGCGCCTTCAAACACGGCAGTCGCAACGTCCGACACTTCAGCGCGGGTCGGAACCGGTGCGGTGATCATCGATTCAAGCATCTGCGTCGCAACCACAACCGGCTTACCAGCGCGGCGTGCTCTGCGGATCATCTGCTTCTGAATGCCCGGAACGCTTTCCAGCGGCATTTCAACGCCGAGATCACCACGCGCAACCATGATCGCGTCTGAGAGTTCAATGATCTCATCGAGACGCGTTACAGCCTGCGGCTTTTCGATCTTCGACATCAGACCGACCTTGCCGCCAGAGAACTTGCGGGCCTCGATCAGATCTTCAGGACGCTGAATGAACGACAGGGCAACCCAGTCGATTTCTTCTTTCAGAACGGCCTCGAAATCCTTGTAATCCTTCTCGGTCAGCGCGCCGACACCCAGCGTCGTGTCTGGAAGGCTGACGCCCTTACGATCAGAAATGCTGGTTCCAGCGATAACCTTACAACGAATCGACTTGCCATCACTGGCTTCGGCGATCAGTTCCAGCTTACCGTCGTCGATGAGAAGGCGATGGCCAGGCTCAACAGCTTCCAGAATTTCTGGATGCGGAAGATAAACGCGGGTTTCGTCGCCGAGCTCTTCATTGTTGTCGAGCGTGAAGGTCTGACCTGCGACGAGCGTAACCTTGGTATTCTTGAACTTACCAACGCGCAGCTTGGGTCCCTGAAGGTCGGCCAGAATTCCAATAGGACGGCCAAGTTCTTTTTCGACATTACGGATGCGCTTAACAAGCGTGCGCATCGTGTCATGATCGGCATGACTCATGTTGATACGGAAGACGTCTGCTCCGGCTTCAAAAAGCTGACGGATGACAGATTCCTCGCCGGACGCCGGGCCGAGTGTGGCGAGAATCTTGACCTTGCGGTTGCGCTTCATTGATTATTAGTTCCTGTAACTGTGGAGTTTTCTAACGGCGTTTCGTCGGTAAGCTGTACCATCCAGCTCGATTGTTCCCCGGTATCGTATTCCTGGAAGCCATTGCGCTGGAAACCCCGCGCGAAGCAATCTTGAACACCCGTGATGCGGAATTCCTTTTCCGCCACGCACATGTTCACCTTACCCTCCCAGCGGCCACCACTCTGGGAATCTTCAGCATAGAGATAATAGTAGCGTGACGAGAGCGGTCCTTCGAGCAGCGTCTTGCAGGTCGACCCGTCAATATGCCACCAGCCCTCGGTTACCCAGCCAGTCTTGGCTCTATAGCCAATGGCGACACCAACCAGGTTCTGGGTTGAGTTACATACTCGAAAATCAGCACGCGCTTCCAAAGATGTTACACCCAGTGTACCGATAAGCACGCTGGAGAACAAACCTAAGAAAAGTGGAAGTCGCATTCGCCGAACTCCTTCAGCCCGCAATCGCTTTTGTCTCACGCAAGGAAATCCTCTTTCGGTCGCTCTCTTTTCGGCAGTTTCACCTTTGATGTCAACGCAATCCCGGAGAGAACAAATCAGTTACAGCATTTCCAATCAAACTGCATAGCGATTTCAGCACCATTTAAACGATTAGATTCTCACCCTCGGATCGAGCCGGAAACTGCTTCTTTTTTCTTTTGAGAATGAGCGTTGCAATCTCGACTTTCTCGTGACAGACCTGAAACTACTTATGATTTATGACAAAAATCCTACTCAAGAAGCTGTTCCAATGTCATCTGATCCATCCTTTTGCCCAGTCCATCAGGTCGATGGCGATCTCAGCCTCGGCCTGCTTCTCACTGCTGATCATGCGCGCCGTGATTTGCCAGCTGAATATGGCAGTTTGGGTCTGGCTAAGAGCGAGTTTGAACGACATATCGCGTATGATATTGGCGTCGAGGAACTGACACGACAATTGGCGGCAAAGCTTGATGCGCCTGCAGTCATGGGCGGCTTCTCACGCCTGCTGATTGACCCCAATCGCGGTGAAGATGACCCGACCCTCATCATGCAATTGTCGGACGGCGCGGTTATTCCCGGCAATTATCCGATGACAGCGGACGAGCGTGAAAAACGCCTCGATAACTTCTACCGTCCCTATCATGACGCAGTCGCATCCCTGAGCACCCAAGTTGCACTTGCGAGCGGCAAAGCGCCGTTTGTTGTTTCCATCCATTCCTTCACCCCAAACTGGCGTGGCAAGGATCGGCCATGGCATATCGGTCTTCTATGGGATTCCGATCCGCGCGCGATTACTCCACTCCTTACAATGCTGCGCGACGAACCCGGCCTCATCGTCGGTGACAACGAGCCATATAATGGCGCTTTGAAGAACGATGCCATGTATCGTCATGCAACCAGCCGCGGCTATGCACATGTGCTCATTGAAGTACGACAGGATCTGATTGCAGAAAAAGCTGGCGCGACCGAGTGGGCCGAGCGACTGGCACCGATGCTCAGCGCCATCAACACACTGCCGGAAATCCATGAAATCCGGCATTTTGGTTCGCGAACTGGGCCTATCGATTAACCGCCTTTGCCCGCTATCCACAGCCAAAAGACGATAAATGGCCGCAAAGCCTCTTAATTTTGCCTGCGACTCGCAGGAAAAACGTTTCAGACTTTCGACAACCGCGCTGTTCCTCTACAGCATGTCGCAGAACATTTGGAACCGGCTTTCCGGTGACGATACGCGTGTCGAAACAAACCGCTATTGCTTGCATTCATAATCGACTTTGAATTGGAGAAACCCGTGAGCGACGACATTACCAGCGAAGCCCAGACAATTGCTGTTGGCCAGTTGCGTGCTTTCATCGAGCGCATTGAGCGTCTCGAAGAAGAAAAAAAGACCATCGGCGACGATATCAAGGAAGTTTACGCGGAATTGAAGGGTTCGGGGTTTGACAGCAAGGTCGTAAGGACCATTATTCGTCTGCGTAAAAAAGAAGACCATGAACGTCAGGAAGAAGAAGCCATGCTCCAGCTTTATATGGATGCATTGGGCATGGGCTGACTTTAAGGGCCCAACTCTCTTCCTGAAATCGTAACCCTGCGGGTCCGTGAGGAACCGTATGCTCAGGAAGGGGATAGGGTCCATGGAGTTTAGAAAGCTCGGACGTACTGAACTCGAGGTTTCGCCGCTTTGCTTTGGCGGCAACGTATTTGGATGGACGGTCGACGAAGCAACGTCATTTTCGCTTCTCGACCGTTTTGTCGACGCAGGGCTTAATTTCATCGACACGGCGGACGCCTATTCCGCATGGGCGCCCGGCAATATTGGCGGAGAATCCGAAACTATCATCGGAAACTGGCTGAAATCCCGCGGCCTGCGCCATAAAGTCATTATCGCTACCAAGGTCGGCTCAGAAATGGGGCCGGACGAAAAAGGCCTTTCTCCCAGCTATATCCGCAAAGCCGTCGATGCCTCCCTCAAGCGGCTGCAGACCGACTATATCGATCTTTATCAGTCCCACTGGGATGATCCGGAAACACCCTTCGAGGATGTATTGGGAACCTATAAAGAGCTCATCGCAGCGGGCAAGATGCGCGCAATCGGCGCATCCAACCTCACGCCGCAACGCCTTACTGAGGCGCTTGATACGTCGAGCAAACACAATCTGCCACGCTATGAAACGCTGCAGCCGCTTTACAATCTCTATGATCGTTCGGATTTTGAAAGCGGACTGGAAGCCATTTGCCGTGAAAATGAGCTGGGCGTCATTCCCTATTACTCGCTCGCATCCGGCTTTCTGACAGGTAAATACCGTTCAAAGGATGATCTTGGACAGAGTGCGCGCGGTTCGGCCGTCGAAAAATACCTGACCGATCGTGGGTCGCGCATCATTGCGGCGCTCGACCAGGTTGCCCGCGCAAATGATGCCACGCCTGCACAGATTGCGATTGCCTGGCTGATCGCTCATCCGGCAATCACAGCACCGATCGCCAGCGCGACGCGTTCTGCTCAGCTTGGTGAACTGATCGATGCAATGCAGATCAAACTTGATGCCGAAGCTATCGCGCTGCTCAACAAGGCAAGTGCCTAGAATCTGTCGTCGAGGGATAATAAACTATCCCTCGATCTCTTCCCTCAACATTTCGAGTTCCAGCCATTCTTCTTCCATGGCGGAATGTTCAGAACGCTTCTTTTCAAGAAGATCGGCGGTCTTGGCAAAAAGCGTCGGGTCTTTGGCGTAAAGCTGCGGATCGGCCAGCTTCCCTTCCAGCACAGTGATTTCCTTAGCCAGCACATCCATTTTGCCGGGCAGACTTTCAAGTGCAAATTTCTGCTTGTAGGAAAGCTTGCGCTTTTCCTCGCGCTTGGGCTGCACAGCCTCATTGCCCTTGTCGTCAGCCTTGTCGTCGGCGCGTGCGGCAGCTGCCTTCACATTGCGTCGTGCCAAGGCCTGCTCTTTGCGCTGCGCCATCATATCGGCATAGCCGCCGGCATATTCGAGCCAGTTACCATCACCTTCTGGCGCAATCACAGAGGTCACGGTACGATCAAGAAAATCACGATCATGGCTGACGAGAATGACTGTGCCCGGAAAGCCTGCAACCAGTTCCTGCAAAAGATCGAGCGTTTCCATATCAAGATCGTTGGTCGGCTCGTCGAGGATCAGCAGATTGGCCGGTCTTGCCAGAACACGCGCAAGCATGAGACGCGCTCTTTCACCACCTGACAGTTCGCGGATCGGCGTGCGTATCTGTTCAGGCTGGAAAAGAAAGTCCTTCATGTAAGAAACGACATGGCGCTGCTCACCATTGACGATGAGGCTTTCGCCACGTCCATCGGTCAGATAATGCGCCAGTGTATCGTCCAGATTGAGGCTTTCACGCTTCTGATCAAGCTCGGCCATTTCAAGATTGACACCAAGGCGCAAAGTGCCTGAGTCCGGTTGAAGCTTGCCAGTAAGCATTGACAAAAGTGTGGTCTTGCCTGCCCCGTTAGGACCGACAAGCCCGATCCGGTCACCGCGTTGAACACGAGTCGAAAAATCTCGGACCAGTACGCGCTCATCATAAGCTTTGTTGAGCTTTTTCGCTTCAATGACAAGCTTGCCGGATTCCTTGGAATCGCTTGCTGCAAGAACAGCAGTGCCTTGCGCCTTGCGATGATTTCGAAACTCGGCGCGCATCGAATGCAGTTCGCCAAGACGACGCACATTGCGCTTGCGGCGAGCCGTCACGCCATAGCGCAGCCAGTGTTCTTCCCGTGCGATCTGGCGACCGAGCTTGTGCAGATCACGTTCTTCCTCTTCCAGAACCTTGTCGCGCCATTCCTCAAAATGCGCAAAACCCTGATCGATACGACGCGTAATACCGCGATCAAGCCACACCGTCGAACGGCTGACATTTTCGAGAAAACGGCGGTCATGCGAGATCAGCACGATGGCCGAACGAATCTGACGCAGCTCCTCTTCGAGCCATTCGATGGTATTAAGATCGAGATGGTTCGTCGGTTCATCAAGCAATAGTACGTCAGGCTGTGGCGCGATCACGCGTGCAAGGGCCGCACGGCGCGCTTCACCACCAGACAGATGATCCGGCTTTTCTTCGCCGGTCAGCCCCAGATGCTCAAGAAGGTAGGTTACACGATGCGGATCGTCCGCCGGTCCAAGACCAGCTTCAACATAAGCGCGCACATTGGCAAACCCATCAAGGTCCGGCACCTGCGGCAGATAACGAACCGTCGCGCCTGGATGCTTGAAGACTTCACCCGAGGTCGGCTCGACCATGCTGGCCGCGATTTTCAGCAAAGTAGACTTGCCCGAACCGTTTCGGCCGACCAGCGCAATGCGGTCGCCCTCACTCACAGAAAGGGCAGCTTCCTCCAAGAGCGGTGTCCCGCCAAAGGTAAGCTTGATCTGGTCGAGGCGAAGAAGCGGAGGTGCCATGGTTCTCTTTGAAAAAAGCGGTTGAAAATTCCGCCCTGCTTGTCGAGGACAAAAGTCATTCTGTCAAATGGAACCGTCAAAAAACAAACAGGCCGGGTTTCCCCGGCCTGTTCTTTAAACTTTGATACCGCTAACCGGTTGATAGCGTCTTAGTTACAAGGCGCTTCGTAAACGCGGCCGTAATTATCGCGGTAACGGCAATACTGAACATTGTTACGGGTTGTCGCAGCGCCGAGAAGCGTACCGCCGACAGCACCAATGGCAGCGCCGGTCAGAGCCCCGCGGCCGTTGCCACCAATTGCGCCACCAGCGAGCGCACCAAGAGCAGCACCACCAACACCATAACCAGCGGTACGCTGTTCAGCCGTCGTGCATGCTGCCGTTGAGAACGCAAGCGCACCGACGATTGCAATCATGGAAAGACGTGATTTCATGAAACAATCTCCTACTAGAGTTACACCAACACCGACTTTGCGTCCCCAATTTCGGCGTAAAGCAGATCTTACCCGCTTGGCCCATTTACAATACGTTTCGTCTGTCAGCGTCAAGCTGTTTCAATTTTTAAGGTTAGCCGCTACCCAGAAAATGAGCTTCCTCGCTCAAGTTCGCTACAAGTATCCCAAGACCTGAACGCGCGGAAATACAAAGAGTTCCCCGAACAATATTGGATACGGTCCATGACGACCCAAACGGCAAGGTCACATTGTCTAACGGCCACTCTGCATTTGTGATTGAAAGCCCTTCAACGGTGCAGAAATTCACAACGCTAAATGAAGTGCCGTCCGGGAAATCATAAACATGGTCCCCCGCAACCAATGGCCACGCCTCCTCGCCCCCGCTCGACAGAAGAATGTCCCTGCCTTTTGCCACCTGCGCCGTCGCCATCGTCAGATGCAGCAGGGTGTGATCCGTGCGCGAGCCGCCAAATGCACCACAGAGAATGACCTTCTTCGCTCCACGCTCAAAGGCTTCCTCAAGTGCAAGTTCACCATCTGTCATATCCTTGGCAGCGGGAAAGGTTCTTTGCGGCACATGCGCATATTTCTCTTTCAATGCGTCGGAAGTCGAATCGAAATCTCCCAACCAAAGCTCAGGCTCAACACCGAGGGCGGCTGCATGGCGCATACCGCCGTCAGCGGCAAGAACCCGCGCGCCAGCTATCTGCCGCTTCAGACGTTCTGTGACGACGAGATCGCCGCCGAGAAGAATAACAAATGTGCTCATAAGTCGCTCATAACACGCGTTAATTATCCTCGAAAGCCCGCGTCTTGATCATCACCATCCCTTGCCCTTCTGTTTGCGAGGCACTATTGTCACCATCGCTCTAACGGGGTGCCATTCAATCATGAATGGCTGAGAAGCCGCACTCCGGCTAACCCGCTGAACCTGATCCGGCTTGTACCGGCGGAGGGATTAGACGCTGCCCGATTTATCGATAACGGCGCTCAATCCTTTTACTGAAAGAAAGGACCTGCCGTTATGCGGCTTTTATCTCTGCTCACCTTATCGCTCTCTGCGGCTTTTGCCTTTGCGCCTCAAGCGCAGGCAAAAGACAAGCTCACCATTTATACCTATGACAGTTTCGTTTCCGAATGGGGCCCAGGTCCCAAGGTGAAGGAAAACTTTGAGAAGGAATGCGATTGCGAACTGGAATGGATCGCATCGGCTGATGGTGTCGCTCTTCTCAATCGCCTCAAGCTTGAAGGCGGCAATACAAAAGCCGACATCGTGCTGGGTCTCGACACGAACCTGACAACAGAGGCACGCGCCACAGGCTATTTCACACCAAGCGGCATCGATCTGTCCAATGTCAAAGTGCCGGGAGACTTCAAGGACGATATTTTCGTGCCTTATGACTACGGCTATTTCGCTATCGTTTATGATTCCGAAAAGCTGTCCAACCCGCCGCAAAGCCTGAAAGAACTGGTCGAAGGTGATCCGTCACAGAAAATTGTCATTCAGGACCCACGCACATCAACACCCGGCCTTGGCATTCTGCTATGGATCAAATCGGTCTATGGCGATCAGGCGGGTGAAGCCTGGGAAAAGCTGCAAAAGCGCATTCTGACGGTTACGCCGGGCTGGTCGGAAGCCTATGGTCTCTTCACCAAGGGAGAGGCACCAATGGTGCTTTCCTATACGACATCGCCTGCCTATCACATGGTTGCGGAGAACACCGAGCGCTACAAGGCACTGGCCTATCCGGAAGGCAATTACCTGCAGATCGAACTTGCTGCGCAGACCACGACCGGTGCGAAAAACCCGCTGGCTCAGAAGTTTCTTGCCTTCATGACCGGTCCCGGTTTTCAGGATGTAATTCCAGAAACCAACTGGATGTATCCGGCAGGCAAAACTTCACAGCCACTCGCTCCGGCTTTCGACAAGCTGCCAAAGCCTGAAAAAACACTTCTGATTCCAGCCGATGAAGTTGCGAAAAACCGCAAGGCTTGGGTTGATGAATGGCTTGCAGCCTCCAGCAAATGAGTAAACCGCTGACCATGTGCCGCCCAAGACAAACGCCTGCGATAAAGCCGCTCGCAGGCATACTGGCGCTTGGCTTTCTGGCGGCTCTGGTCGGCGGCTCTCTGCTGGCTCTGGCAATGGAAGCCAGTGGCTTCAACAGTGACGTCTATTTCGACAGCTACCTACTGCGGGTAACCCGTTTCACGATCCTGCAAGCGGCAGCATCGAGCCTTCTATCGGTGCTGTTCGCAATTCCTGTGGCGCGCGCACTTTACTCGGAAACAAGTTTTCCGGGACGCAGTCTCATTCTGCGTCTTTTTGCTCTGCCACTGGCGCTGCCCGCCCTTGTGACTGTGCTTGGCATCACCAGTATTTATGGGCGCAATGGTTTTATTGCTCAGCTTTCACAATCGACAAGTTACCCGGTTTCACCCGATATTTACGGCATCACCGGCATTCTGATTGCACATGTGTTTTTCAATATGCCACTGGCGGTCCGACTCATTATTGCCGCTTATGAAACAATCCCCGCCGACTACTGGAAACTTTCAGCGCAGCTTGGTATGCGCAGCACATCACGCTTCCGCCTCATCGAATGGCCTGTCATCCGGCGTAACCTGCCCGGCATGATCGGCCTCATATTCATGCTCTGCGTTA
Source organism: Brucella grignonensis (assembly GCF_002252505.1). Lineage (GTDB taxonomy): Bacteria > Pseudomonadota > Alphaproteobacteria > Rhizobiales > Rhizobiaceae > Brucella > Brucella grignonensis. Next base: position 106,060 of record NZ_NNRL01000158.1, read on the forward strand.
CCAGCTTCACTACCGTGCTGACACTTGGCGGAGGCCCTCGCGCAACAACGCTTGAAGTCGCAATCTACCAAAGCCTTCATTTCGATTTTGATCCGGCGCGTGCTGTAGCCCTCACGCTCGCACAGCTCGCGCTGACATTGGTGATCCTGCTGTCACTGCGCCTGACCGGGCGTCCGTCAGAAGAGGGTTTCACGCTTGCAACGACAGCCAGACACTATGGCAAACCATCTACGTGGGAACGGGTTTTTAATGTTGCAGCGATTGTGATCGGCTTTCTTTATGTGGCGCTGCCCGTTTCAGGTGTCGTCATTTCGGGCCTTGCCGCAGATCTGGTGCGGTTGTTGAGTGAACGAACCGTGTGGCGCGCGATCTCTACCAGCATCGCGCTTGGCTTTTCCGCTGCCCTGCTTTCCGTCATCCTCTCGCTCTCACTTGTTATCGCACGCGAGGCGACACGGAACATACGGCTCGCCAACCTCTTCGACACAGGAGCCAGTCTCATACTGGTGATGCCACCTATCGTACTTGGAGCGGGATGGTTCATTCTGCTGCGCCATTTCACTGACCCATTCGCAATGGCTCCCTTGATGGTGGTGACCGTGAATGCCGCTATGGCCATGCCATTTGCCGTGCGGTTGCTACGGCCCGCATGGGATACGTCAGCCGCGCGCCATAACAGGCTTTGCGCTCAGCTTGGCATCAAAGGTTTTAATCGGCTGCGACTTATCGATTGGCCGTCGGTTCGCAGGCCATTCGGAATGGCCTTTGCCTTTGCAATGGCGCTGTCTCTCGGCGATCTGGGCACAATAGCCCTCTTCGGCAGCGACGCCTTGCTGACTTTGCCTTATCTTCTGTTTCAACGCATGGGCAGCTATCGCACATTCGACGCAGCAGGCCTTGCGCTTATCCTCGGTCTGCTGTGTCTTGGCCTGATGATGATTGCAGACCGCGCCGCTGCCCGAAAGGAAACATCCCGTTCATGAATGCTCAGCCGCCCAAGACCAATCTGGCAGACATCCGCCTTGAAGATGTTCGTTTCAGCTATGGCGAAACTAGGATGCACTTCGATGTCACTGTGCCTGGCGGCGTTATCGCGGCGATTGTCGGCCCAAGCGGTTCGGGAAAATCCACATTTCTCAACCTCATTGCCGGGTTCGAGACGCCACAAGCCGGGCAAATTTTAATCGGTACGACCGATGTCACCCGCCTGCCGCCGGCATCCCGGCCTGTCTCGATGGTCTTTCAGGAAAACAATCTGTTTGCGCATCTGACAGTTGAGCAGAATGTCGGGCTTGGTCGTTCACCCAATCTGAAGCTCAGTGAAGCAGACCGCAAGGCCATAGCCAGCGCCCTTGGTCGCGTCGGGCTTCAGGGGAAAGAACAGCGTAAGCCCGAGGCACTTTCTGGCGGCGAACGTCAGCGTGTAGCAATAGCGCGTGCGCTGGTGCGTGAGCGCCCCGTCCTTTTGCTTGATGAGGCATTCGCCTCACTGGGACCAGCGCTGCGTCACCAGATGCTCGATCTGGTGCGTGCGCTGCAGCAGGAAAACACCATGACCGTGCTGATGGTCACCCATACACCCGAAGATGCCCTCTATCTCGACGCATTGTTGCTGTTTCTCGACAATGGTAGGATTGCTACTCAGGGGCCCGCGCGTGAGTTGCTGTCATCATCTGGACCGGAAGCATTGAAGCACTATATCGGTGAGCAGGCGCTATAGCATTTCCAGAAAAGGACGAAGCAGTTTTGCGCCGGATAATGCTTAAAAACAAATAATTACAGTGGCTCCAACGATTCGGCTTTAACTGGGGCCACAATAAACCTTAGATAGATTTTCGTGTGATTCCGTTCACAATTGGAAGCGCTCTTCGAGAGTATCTCGAAAAGAGTGAAACGGTTTTCGGATAAGATACTCGTCGAAACGAGAAAATAGAGCGCCGATCTGGTTCAATCAGATCAGAACGAGCTCTGAATGTTACGGTTGTGGACATATTTTGTTCGCAATCAGCTTGAAGAACGGCTTAGAACACTGATCTACTTCTTGTGGGCCATTCAGTCTGTAGCTAGATTTGCGCCAGAATATCGACGCTGATTCAATTGCGAGGGTAAAATACTGATCCGTCAACAGACCCGTGTCCGGGCCTCCCTGTGTCTTCCAGTCTCTCTGCCAGAACGGATGCAGCGCAATTGGCGGAAACCAGCCATCGGTCTTGGCTTGCTTGCTGTTGCCTTGATTTCAGGTTGCCAGTCGATCAATTCGAGCAAGGATCTTGGCCTTCAGCCATCCTCAAATCCGGTAACGGTCGAAAATGTCACCCGCAACGACCGTTTGGCACAGATCGGCGCGCAACAGCACCCACGTATCCTTGCCACCTATGGCGGCGAGTACAAGGATCAGAAGCTCGAGCGCATGGTTGCCAAGATCGTTGGCAATCTGACGACCGTTTCCGACAAGCCGGATCAGACCTATCGCATCACAATTCTCGACAGTCCCAATATCAATGCCTTCGCGCTGCCCGGTGGTTTTCTTTATGTGACGCGCGGCTTGCTGGCACTTGCCAACGATTCCTCGGAGGTTGCAGCCGTCATCGCTCACGAAATGGGCCATGTCGTCGCCAACCACGGTATCCTTCGGCAGGAGAAGGAAGCCGAGACGGCGATTGCCGGACGTGTCGCGACCGAAGTCCTGCATAACGAGAGCGCAAGCCGGGAAGCGACCATTCGCGGCAAACTACGCCTCGCGCAGTTCTCTCGCAATCAGGAACTGCAGGCCGACGCCATTGGAATCAAGATGATCGGTGAAGCGGGCTACGATCCGTTTGCTTCCGCACGCTTCCTGCAATCGATGGAAACCTATACGGATTTCCGATCGGTTTCTGGTGCAACCGATGCAAGCCTCGACTTCCTTGCAAGCCACCCTGCCACCCCGCAGCGCATTCAGCTGGCACTTGGTCATGCACGCCGCATTGGCGCACCGGGGGTTGGCACCACAGATCGCGATTCCTTCCTCAACGGGATCGATGGGCTTCTTTATGGCGACTCGCCCAACGAAGGCTATGTTCGCGAGCAAACCTTCATTCATCCAAAACTGGGTGTAACCTTCACAGCCCCAGAAGGCTTCACCATCGACAATTCGGCCAATGCCGTCATGGCGAGCGGTCCGGGTGAAGTGGCGATCCGTTTTGACGGTGCATCCTTGCCTTCAGGTTCAAGCCTCACCGATTACATCAAATCAGGTTGGGTAACGGGTCTTGATGAAAGCACGATCCGTCCGATCACAATCAATGGCCTGCCTGCCGCCACCGCGCGCGCAGGTGCTGACCGCTGGCAGTTCGACATTGTGGTAATCGGTGCAAACAATAAGGTTTATCGCTTCCTGACTGCAGCGCCTAAGGGTAGCAATGCCTTGTTACCTGCTTCGCAGACCGTAACCCAGTCGTTCCGTTTGCTGTCTCCTGCCGAGCAGAATGCGATCAAGCCATTGCGCATTCGCGTCGTTACTGTGAAGCCTGGCGATACGATGGCAAGCCTTTCCGCACGCATGCAAGGCACGACGCGCAAGCTTGACTTGTTCCGTCTGCTCAATGCGATGCCCGCTGGCGCGACGGTGTCGGTTGGTGATCGGGTAAAACTCATTAGCGAATAAGGATTGCCCCGGAAGTGGAAATGGAAATCCGTATCAGTGCACTGCTTGCCGGAAAGATTGCTCCATTAGGAGAACGGCAGGCACCGAGCGGCATTGATAAGAAGCCCGTTTCAGGTCCTGTAAGGCTTCTTCGTGACGGTCTCGAATGCGATGAGCAAGGTGACCGAAAAGTACATGGCGGCCCGGAAAAGGCCATCCATCACTATCCGCATGATCATTACGCTGATTGGCGTGAGGACGTAGGTGACAATCCTCGTCTTGATGCATCTGGCGCTTTTGGCGAGAATATTTCAACAACCGGACTGACCGAGCATAATGTTGCAGTCGGTGATCGCTTCCGCATTGGCACAGCGCTGGTGGAAGTGTCGCAAGGGCGACAGCCTTGCTGGAAGTTGAATGCACGCTTTGATGTACCGGATATGGCGGTGCGGGTGCAAAAAACCGGACGCACCGGCTGGTATTATCGTGTTCTGGAAGAAGGTGTCGTTGCTGAGAACGATACGATGCAACTTGTCGAGCGACTTTCACCGGAATGGACTCTGCACCGGGTCTGGCATCTGCTCTATGTCGATATGCTCAACTATGATCAGCTTGCCGAGATGGCTCAGATCCCGCACCTTGCGGACGGCTGGAAGCGTTATGCTATCCGCCGTCTCGAAAATCGCAAGGTTGAAGACTGGTCGCCCCGGCTTACAGGGCATAAAGAATAAGGTTCAGGCCTGATAGGCAGCCATTTCATGTTGATCCAGCAAGGCGAGCTTGAGCTTTTCCATCGCACGGCTCTCGATTTGCCTGACGCGCTCTTTTGAAATGCCGAGTTTTTCGCCCAGCGCTTCCAATGTCACTCCGTCATCATCGAGCCGACGCTCGCGAATAATGTGCAACTCACGCTCGTTAAGCGCATGAAGGGCTGTATGAAGCCAGCTAACCCGACGTTCCATGTCGATGGTGCTTTCCACGACTTCATCCTGCAATGGATGATCATCAACGAGAAAATCCATACGGCTCGATGCGCTGGATTCGTCATTATTCATTGAAGCCGAGAGCGAACTGTCGGAGCCTGAGAGCCTGCTATCCATGAACTCGACATCACTAGCAGAAACACCCAACTGAGTGGAGATCTGGTTGTAGATTTCCGCCTTGCTCATCGTCTCATCTTCCTGAGCAAGCTTGGAACGCAGACGACGAAGGTTGAAGAACAGCGATTTTTGCGCAGAACTTGTACCGCCACGGACAATTGACCAGTTGCGCAGAATGTAATCCTGCATTGAAGCGCGTATCCACCACGACGCATAGGTCGAAAAGCGCACATCGCGTTCAGGATCAAAGCGCGCAGCCGCTTCAAGCAGGCCGACATAGCCTTCCTGAATGAGATCGCTCATCGGCAGCTTGAATTTGCGGAAGCGCCCAGCCATGGAGATCACCAATCGCATATGTGATGCAGTAATGCGATGAAGAGCCTCCTGATCCTTGTTCTCTTTCCAGCGAATAGCCAGCGCGCGTTCTTCCTCCCGCTCCAGATAAGGTGCAGACATCGCATTGCGGATCATCGACTGGGGAGAAGAGGATGCAGCTGGTGGCACGTTGCGCGCCACCATTGGCAAACGCACTGCTGGAACGGTGGAGGAACTGCTTGCGGATGACGTCTTCATCTGGTTCTCCTGTTCTGACTGCGAGGCTTTCCAAAAATTGGAAGCGCAAGACAAAAGATATTCCAGCTCTGCGAAGAACAATTGAATGAACGGCTTCTATTCGTTCAAAATGCCTTTTACAGACCTGCTCTGAGGCCAGACTGATACGCCGCAAAACAAACCCGTTTACGAACTGGTACTGCTCAACAACGCGGCAGGAACCTTCCGGTTCCATTTACGCACTATAAATCTTTGACATTGCTGGAAAATAGAGCGTTTAAGCCAAAAGAGCGAAGCGGCTTTGCGAAGGATAATGCGTCAAAACAAAAAGATAGAGCAGCTCTCGGGATATTGCTTTAGATAAGGCGCTCATTGAAAAATGGACATCTCGGAAGCGTGCAACTGGACGATTGCTAAACCAGATAAATAAAAAGCCCGGCTAAGCCGGGCTTTTTAGAGCACAATGCAAACGTTTATTACGCTGCTTCGACCTCATCGCCTTCCGCATCGGCATCAGCCTTTGTGCGTTTTGGGCTCTTGGCGAGATTTGCTTCGATAAGACGAACAGCTTCCGTGTCGGAAAGCTTGTTCACGGCAGCGATTTCGCGCGCCATACGGTCGAGCGCTGCTTCATACAGCTGACGTTCGGAGTAAGACTGCTCAGGCTGGTTTTCAGCACGATGCAGATCGCGAACAACTTCAGAAATCATGATCAAATCGCCGGAATTGATCTTTGCATCATATTCCTGCGCGCGGCGCGACCACATGGTGCGCTTCACACGTGCACGGCCCTGGACGACCTTCAATGCACGCTCAACATAATCGGTTTCCGAAAGCTTACGCATGCCGATGGTTACGGCCTTAGCGACTGGCACCTTGAGGCGCATCTTGTCTTTTTCAAAGTCGATAACAAAAAGCTCAAGCTTATGGCCGGCTACTTCCTGCTCTTCGATCGCTACGATCTGGCCAACGCCGTGAGCTGGATACACAATCGATTCACCGGTCTTGAAACCCTGACGAGCCGGAGTCTTCTTCTGCTGGGATGACATACGCTTCAATACTCCCTGTTGTGCCCGGCGCAACTCGCCGGTTTACACATGATTTCGACCGTAGCTCCTGGGAGAGATACGGAAGTCGTTGCGGTTTTGAACTGAAAGCGCGTCTCAGGCACGAATTTATCTACCGGGAGGGTTTGGTGAGGACGGAGCGCTGAAATCGCAATAATCCATCCCGGTGCCAATACAGCCCGGTAAAAAAATTTAGCCCTTTCAGAGATTAACGCATTTGCGCCACGAGTTGACGTCCAGTCACCGAAATTATCTGTGTAACTTAACACAATTTTGCGCAAGAATCAACAAATTGCCAAACACGTTGGTTTTGGCAACTTTAGACGCCCATAAAACAGGTTGTAATCACTTATTCATGCAGACAAGTTTGCCCGCATGATGGGTGTTAATCACCCGAACCTGGTTCTGCCGAGAAGAACTGTTCAAGCTTGCCAGCAACACCATCCATTTCCTTGGCTTCAGGAAGCTCGTCCTTCTTAGCCGTCAGATTAGGCCACTTGGCAGCATATTCAGCGTTCAGCTCAAGCCACTTGTCAAGGCCCGGCTCAGTGTCCGGGCTGATGGCTTCTGCCGGACACTCAGGCTCACAGACGCCGCAATCAATGCATTCGTCCGGATTGATGACGAGCATATTCTCGCCTTCATAGAAACAGTCGACGGGACAAACCTCGACGCAGTCCGTATATTTGCAACGAATGCAATTATCGGTCACGACATAAGTCATTGTCCAACTCCTGTTGCCGACCTTCCATCTGAAGGAATGGCTTATCTATCCTGAACTGGCTGTTTGAACATTCAGATCGGACATCTGAATGATTTCGCTCCGGTCACGACATATGTGTCACGCATATGGTGCTACGGCGTGTGGCTTGCTTGCCAGCTCATGCCCTTGCAATCGCCAACGGTGAGGTAACGACTTTATCTGCCTATGACAAGGGCCCAAACGCCGCAATATCAATATGTCACGAACATCTGAAATGACGTTTCTTTTGAAGGCAAAAACCTAGAAAATGCTTTTATTTTAAGCCTTTAATACGCAATTTCTATCGCGCTGACCATTCAAACTGCGTCATCGCGTCCGCTTCAATTGCCGCGCAAGCGATCAGTTTCGCGACGTTCTTTCTTGGTGGGACGACCTGCACCGGTTTCACGCCGGGGCTGAACAGCTTCAATGGTTTCGGATTGCTGGGTAGGTTTTGGTGTCAAATCTTCATAAAGAAGCTGCGCTTCGGGCGCAGGTCCACGCCGCTCTCCGCCCGCCAATATCTTATAGATCACGATGCGCCGCTCAAGGGTGATGGTCAGAACATCGCCGATTTTCACCTGATGCGAGGCCTGCTCGATCTTGTCGCGATTAACACGAACCTTGCCGCCGACGGCGAGTTTCGCCGCCAGCGATCTTGATTTGACCACACGTGCAAAGAACAGCCACTTGTCGATACGCTGTCTTGCAATCGCTTCGGTCGCCATCTTACTTCTTCAGTTGCTCCTTGAGAGCAAGAAGCTTGGCAAAAGGCGAATCGGGATCGACACGCACGGGACGTTCCTGCTCGAACCGCTTGTTGCCCTGCTGTCCGGCATTGTCGCGCTTTGGCTGACGGTTGCGGTCACCATCACGCGGCTTGCCCTTGAAGCCCTCGCGCTTGCCCTGATTCTGGTTTTGACCCTGATTCTGGCCTTGATTCTGGCGGGCACCATCATGATTGCGACGGTTTTTATCGAACCGCTTGCCGCCACGATTGTCGCGCGTGTTCTGCGCTTCGCCGCCGTCTGAACCATCTTCGGACTTGCGAGCCTCATTGCCCTGAACGCCCTGCTGTGGGCGATTGTGGCGCTGACGGTTCTGATCCTGATTGCGATTGCGACCTTCAAAGCGGCCCTGACGCCACAGAAGAACAGGCTTCGGCTCTTCAGCCGGCGCTTCGCTTACTTCGGTAACAGGCTTGGCTTCTTCAACAGTCTCGGCAACAGCGGCCTCCACTGGTGCAGGCACAGGCTCGGCTGCCGGAACGGCAGGCTTTTCGCCTTCGCTTGCAACTGCAGCAGGTGCAGCAGCCTTGAAAACCGTATCCTTGACTTGAGCTTCAGCGGCAAATGCATCAAGCTCGGCAAGCTTTGCCGTTACATCGGCTGCGTCCATGGCTTCATGACGATAGCCGAGGCTTTTCAGGATTTCTTCCATGTCCTCGCCAGTCGCGCCCAGAATGGACATCATGGCAGGAGTCACGATGAAGCGGCCACCGTCATAGGCACCTTCCGGACGTGTGCCCGAACCCGGACGCCAGGCAAGTGCCGGACGAATGAGGTCAGCAAGGCGTTCCAGAATATCGATGCGCACAGCACGACGACCGAGCACCCGATAACCGGCCAGACGATAGAACATCGGGTCAAAAGCCGGATCAACGACGACCGATGTACGGCCAGCGGCCAGCACATTGACCACATCACCATAACCGGTGCGTTCACGACCGTCATTCTTCAATGCCCAGAGCAGCGTGATGAGGCCAGCCGGAGCAGGCTTCAGCAGCATTGGCATGAAAACATGATAAGCGCCAAAACGCACACCGAGACGACGAAGCGCTGCTCGCGAATCCTGATCAAGACCGCGCACTTCTTCGGCCACTTCGCGACGCTGAAGAATGCCAAGGTTTTCGACGATCTGGAAAGCCAGACCACGGGTCATACCGGTCAAAGCATCGGCAGCACTAAGATCAGTCAGCGGCTTCAATACGGTTTCGATATGGTGAGCGACAAAACGTTCAATACGGGTAGCAACCTTGTCACGGGCTGGTCCGGTCAACTGTTCGTCAGCCAGAATGATCGCACGTGGCTTCAACACATCGTCGCCAGCGACGAGCGTTGCAACGGTCGCACCGACCCAGCGCATCACGCCATCCGACCCAAGCGCAAAATCGCCATTGGGTGCCGCAGCAAACCGCTCCGCACGACGTTCGAACTCGGCGGCTAGCGCCTTTTGTGCAGCCGTCTTCACAGCCTTCGCGTCCGGCCCTTCAGCCTGAACGTCGGCAGTGAACCGGAATCCTTCTAGTTGCCCAACATTGTGGCCCTCGACAATTACGTCACCGGCCGGGCTGATTTCTGCTTCTAGCATGGCATTCTCTCTCAGGCGCCTCATAAGCACGCTTGTCCTGCGGTCTACAAAGCGTTTCGTCAACCTTTCATGCAGCGCGTCGGACAATCTGTCCTCAATTTCGCGCGTCTTTTCCTGCCAGTGTGTCGGATCGGCAAGCCATCCCGGCCTGTGCGACACAAAAGTCCAGGTGCGGATTTGCGCCACGCGATGCGACAGAGTGTCGATTTCCCCCTCTGTACTGTCGGCGCGGCGCACCTGTTCGCTCATATAATCTTCATCAACGCTCCCTCGGCGGACCAGATCCTGATAGATGGTTGCAATGATATCGGCATGTTGAGCCGGCGCGATCTTACGATAATCGGGGAGCGCACAGGTATCCCACAAAAGTTCGATCCGCGCAGGCGTCGTTGCAAGCCGCACAATGTCGTCGTCTTTCGACAAATTTTCAAGCGCCTGTTGATCAACAGCAGGCAATGCTTTGGTAAGCCCTTCTATAGGGGTCGGTGTTTCCAGAGAATAGCGCAAGGCATTGAGCGACGAGAAGTCGAACCGACCCGTCCGCCACTGCAGCACTTTCACTGGATCAAAAGCATGTGCTTCAACCCGTTCAACGAGTTCGTCGTCAAGTGGCTGTACCTGCCCCGTCACACCGAAGGTGCCGTCGCGCAAATGGCGCCCTGCGCGTCCTGCGACCTGCCCGATTTCAGCTGGCGTCAGATCACGGAACTGATAGCCATCAAATTTACGATTCTGCGCAAAGGCCACATGATCGACGTCGAGGTTAAGCCCCATGCCGATCGCATCGGTTGCGACCAGAAAATCCACATCGCCCGATTGATAAAGCTCAACCTGCGCATTGCGGGTGCGTGGGCTGAGTGCCCCCATCACCACAGCAGCACCGCCACGCTGGCGGCGTATCAGCTCTGCAATTGCATAAACTTCATCCGCAGAGAAGGCCACAATAGCCGAACGATTCGGCAAACGAATGATCTTCTTGGAACCCGCATAGGTAAGGTGTGACAAGCGTGGACGCGTGACCACGGTGATCCCGCGCAAAAGCTTTTCAAGAATACCGCGCATGGTGCCTGCACCAAGCAGCAGCGTTTCCTGCCGCCCACGCAAATGCAGAATACGGTCGGTAAAGATGTGACCACGTTCCAGATCGCCCGCAAGCTGCACTTCATCGATAGCCACAAAAGGCATATCTGTCCGACGCGGCATAGCCTCAACGGTACAGACGGAATAACGTGAGGTAGGCGGCGTGATCTTTTCTTCACCGGTAATCAGCGAGACATTGGCAGCCCCGACCTTCTCGACGACACGATTATAGACTTCGCGCGCAAGCAAGCGCAGCGGAAGACCTATCATGCCACTGCCATGCGACAACATCCGCTCAATGGCGAGATGTGTCTTGCCGGTATTTGTTGGCCCCAGCACCGCAGTAACACCGCGGCCGCTTAAGGTCAGCGGCAGATCATGGGCAGGGAGATGGTTCATACCAATAATAGAATTCCCGGAACAAATGCCTTACGTAAAGCCATGCGATAGCACTATCTGACTTGAGCCGAAAGCGCTCCTGTTAAGTTTCATTCAGTGTTTCAGGGGCCTTTATCACCCGGCTAAGCCTTCGTTGTTTTAACTGGAACTGCTCTCTAAAGCACCCTGAAAAGAACAAAACGGCTTTCAAATGACGATGGGTATCAAAATGCAGGATACAGTATCGGTTGCACACACTCCTGCATCTTAACAAATGCCCCTTTTAATAAATAGAACGACTCCGGAACGAATCGGCGACGAATCACTGTTTCCGTGCTCTTCGCCTTTTGTTCACGGCCACATATGGTAGCAAATAAACGTCGGCCCACCATATGATGAATCACCTCCGTTAAGATCAGGGCTAGAACGAGAACAAAGCGACAGACACGTTAACCTTTGCTTTTCATGCCTTCATGCAAGAGAAGCGGGCACCCCAGTCACTTATAAATTATCAATCTTTCCTGACAGTTAGTTAACACCCACAGCGCATGAGAACCTAGTTTTGTTAACCTTCAGGCCAAAGCCGGAACGAATCGGCGACGAATCGCTGATCCGCATATTTTCCCTTTTTGTTCTCACAACATATGGTAGCAACAGGGAACAAAACCCATAGAGCGGCATTATTTTGCCGCTCGATTTTGTCGCAAACAGCTTCAGCGTTAACTTTTACCCGTTTATTGTCGCTCGACACACAAGGCGACACCCATGCCGCCGCCAATGCATAGCGTTGCCAGACCGCGCTTCACATCGCGCCGTTTCATCTCATAGAGAAGCGTTGTCAGCACACGCGCACCCGATGCGCCAATCGGATGACCGATAGCGATAGCGCCGCCATTCACATTGACGATCTCCGGATTAAGTCCAAGATCGCGCACGACCGCGCAGGATTGCGCTGCAAAAGCCTCATTGGCCTCAACCAGCTCCAGATCAGCAACTGTCCAGCCAGCCTTTTCAAGCGCTTTGCGGGTTGCAGGAATAGGCCCGGTTCCCATGATCGACGGATCTACACCCGCCGTTGCCCAGGAAACGATGCGCGCGAGCGGCTCAACACCGCGTTTTGCGGCTTCATCTGCATCCATCAGAACCACAGCTGCAGCACCGTCATTGATGCCGGAGGCATTGCCCGCCGTAACCGTGCCTTCCTTGTCGAAGGCAGGTTTCAGCTTGCTGAGCGCTTCGATCGTCGTGCCTGCACGGATATATTCATCTGCAGAAACAATCGTCTCCCCCTTACGGCTTTTCACCGTAAACGGAACGATTTCATCATCGAAGCGGCCAGCTTTCTGTGCGGCCTCGGCATTGTGTTGCGAGGCCAGCGCAAAAGCATCCTGTTCCTCGCGGCTCAACTGCCATTGCTTGGCAATATTTTCCGCTGTGATCCCCATAGGATAGCCGTGGAAGGCATCAACCAAACCATCTTTCATCATGGTGTCGATCATTTTGAAATCGCCCATTTTTACGCCACCGCGCAAATGGGCACAATGTGGCGCCATCGACATGGACTCCTGTCCACCCGCCACGATGATTTTTGCGTCGCCCGACAGAATTTGCTGCATACCGAGCGCCACGGAACGCAAACCGGAACCACAGAGTTGGTTGATCGAGAAGGCTGTCGTTTCTTTCGGACAACCAGCAGCCATAGCCGCCTGACGGGCGGGGTTCTGTCCCTCACCCGCCGTTAAGACCTGACCAAGAATGACCTCGTCCACATCGACCGCATCAATGCCAGCACGTTCGAGAGCTGCCTTGATGGCGGTAGCGCCAAGCTCATGCGCAGGCACATTGGCAAAAGCACCGTTGAAGGCCCCCACCGCAGTACGGGCAGCGCTGGCGATAACAATGGCCTTCGGATTATGTGTGGCTGTCATTCTTTCCTCCTTGAAAAATCACCGACAGAGAAAACCCAAAACCGGCACTTTTGCAAGGTCATACGCGCGAGAGACAGGAATACACCTTCGCTCAAAATGATAATCAGTTTCTTCGATAGGCGTGCACTTTTGACCATGCGCATTGCTCAACAACCGTTAGATTAGCGCCATGCAAACAAAGGAGACAACCATGCCCCAACTGACGCTAGAAAAAGCCAACGCGATCATTGCAGGTGCTTTTGCCAAGGCCACAGAACTGCAGCTGAAGCCAATCGTTGTTTCAGTTTTTGACGCCGGTGGCCATCTCAAGGCCTTTCAGCGACAGGATGGAACTTCGATTCTCCGCTTTGAGATCGCCTCTGGCAAGGCATTTGGCGCTCTGGCTGTTGGCGCTGGCTCACGCTGGCTCCACAATCAGGCCAAGGATCGTCCGCATTTTCTGGAAGGTCTTTCGGGCGTGTCAGGTGGAAAGATCGTCCCTGTCCCCGGCGGCGTGCTGATTAAAGATTCCTCAAACGAAATTATCGGCGCCGTCGGAATTTCAGGTGATACCTCGGACAATGATGAACTCGCAGCAATTGCGGGCATCGAGGGCGCTGGCTTTGCTGCGGATGCAGGCTGACTTCATCTGCTTGAGGTCACGTAAACGCGTGACCTCACCGGCTCAATAAGTGGGCTAAACCCGACAAACCAAATATTCCCAAAAGAAAACGCCGCTTCCGGAAACCGGAAACGGCGTTTTTGAAATCCATCTTTCAGCTGCAATGCAGCCTAAGACTATTCCTTAGCTTCGAGGACCTGACGGCCGCGATACATACCGCTCTTAAGATCGATATGATGCGGACGACGAAGTTCGCCCGAGTTCTTGTCCTCGACGTAAGTCGGGGCCTTGAGAGCGTCTGCCGAACGGCGCATGCCGCGCTTCGACGGAGACGTTTTGCGTTTTGGTACTGCCATGGATCCAACTCCACTGATCGATCAATAAACGTCCGGCACAGCCCCGAGGAGCCTGTCACATCGGACAAAATTCCGGAAAGTCACGTGCCTATACACGCTCTCGCGGCATTTGACCAGTCGGAGTCTTATCTTTTTTCCAGACTGCGCATTTATTGCACACACGTCACATAAGGACCAGCCCGGGAAGCGCGTCCGGCAACAATACGCGAGATACGCTGCATGTTGCGCGTTGGCTTTGCCGGATTGCGCAAAGCAGGATTGGGAAGCGTTACGGCAAGCAGAGCTGCTTGCTGTGCAGTCAGACGGGATGCGGGACGTTTGAAATAATGCTGAGCTGCAGCCTCAATACCATAGATGCCCGGCCCCCATTCGGCGATGTTGAGATAAATCTCCATGATCCGTCGTTTGGAAAGCACCGCATCTGCAGTAATCGCCAGAGGGAATTCGAGCCCCTTGCGCACATAGGAGCGACCGTTCCAGAGAAACAGGTTCTTCACCGTCTGCATGGTTATGGTAGAGGCGCCGCGGCTGGGACCGCCCTCACCTGAGTTATCGAGCACAAGACTGAGCTGGTGCCAGTCTACCCCGCCATGACTGCAGAACTGCCCATCCTCTGCCATCATGACCGAATTGACCAAAACGGGCGCGACATCCTCGATACTGACCCATTGCCTATCAACGTCCCGTAAGAGGACGTAATCCTTGACCATCAAAGTCGAGATCGGGCGCACAAAAGGGACCGAATAGATCAGGATCAAAAAAAGCGGGAGAATCGCAAGCGCCACCAAAATCTTGAGCATAAGGGCAACTCTGCCACCCCAAACGGGATCAGCCAAGTAATTGCGACCATCTTTGCTCTTGAGAATGATTTTTGCCACTTCCACCGCCCGTTAATTCCTTTCAAGCGACATAAACTATTCCTTAACAATAATGAAACTGATTCCATAATCTACTGGCGGGATTTCTAACGGCAGGTTGAGCCAATCTTTGCGACACACTTGTCATTTGATGACCGCTTGATGAAAAAGCCTGTGCTGACCGTTGTGCCCAGTTGACCAATTCAGCGCTTTCGTCCATCCCCTTCTGCATGGAAAACGTGTCTGTCGATTTTGCTCAATCCCTGAACCTGCGTGCGCTCGAAGTCGAGACAATGCTGGTTGGGCTTCTGGATCTTCGTTTGCGCACTGGCGAAGTGGCTCGCCCGGAGCGACTGCTTGCGGCCATGCGCTACGGCGTGCTGAACGGCGGAAAAAGGCTGCGTCCTTTCCTCGTCGTTGAAAGTGCGGCTCTGTTCGGCAAACACGGCGATGCGGTCCTGCGTGTCGCATCGGCGCTCGAATGCATTCACTGCTATTCGCTCGTCCACGATGATCTGCCCGCTATGGATAACGACGATATGCGGCGGGGCCAACCAACCGTGCACAAGGCTTTCGATGAAGCCGCAGCTATCCTCGCAGGTGACGGTCTGCTGACCTATGCATTTGACATCGTGGCGTCAGACGAAACCGATCTGTCTGCCGATATCCGTATCCAGCTTGTATCAGCACTCGCGCGTGCATCTGGCGTTGGCGGCATGGCTGGCGGTCAGGCACTTGATCTGATGGCAGAAGACAACAAACCGGATGAAGCAGGCATCATAACCTTGCAAGCGATGAAAACCGGCGCGTTGATCCGCTTTGCCTGTGAAGCAGGCGCAATTATCGCAGGTGCATCACGCGAGGATCGCGAACGTATGGCCGAGTTCGGCTCCGCCATCGGCCTTGCTTTCCAGCTTGCCGACGACCTTCTCGACGTGACCGCAGATGCAGCCGCCATGGGCAAAGCAACCGGCAAGGATGCGGCGGCAGGCAAAGCCACGCTCGTGGCGCTTCATGGCATTGACTGGACCCGCAAGCAGCTTTCCGGCCTCGTTGCCCAGGCCGAAAGCCTGCTAGAGCCATTCGGCGATGATGCGACCATTCTCAAGCAGGCCGCCCGCTTCATTGCAGAGCGACAGAGCTAAAACTTACACATCTGTTTCACGCACCTTGATGATGGCAACGTCATCCACCGAGAGCGGGCGACCATCGAGCGCGCGCACCTCCAGTTTTGCGACACCTTCACCATTTGCCGTATCGACCAGCTTTGAATGCGGCTCATCGGGCGCGAAAAGATAATTCTCGCCCCATTGACGCAACGCGACGACGACCGGCAAAAGATCGCGCCCCTTGGCCGTGAGCCTGTATTCCTGATGCGCGCCGCCATTGGGATCGGACACCATTTCCATAATGCCCTCGCCCGTCAGCTTGCGTAGCCGTTCCGCGAGAATGTTGCGTGCAATACCCAAATTCTTCTGGAAGGCGCTGAAGCGCGTTACCCCATCAAAAGCTTCGCGCACGATCAAAAGCGACCACCAGTCGCCAATCACATCCAGCGCTCGTGCGCTCGGGCAATAATCGCCTTTCAGGCTTTTCTTGCGAACCATGCTTACTCCACGCATTGCAACTTAGTTGCAATATAAAACCAATCACGCTAAAAGCAAAATGGTTTCATTTTAAAACCATTTTGCAGGAGCCAATCATGCAGTCCTCCCCCACCGTGGCAGCACCATCTGCCGCGAACGACCTTGTATGCCCTTCGCTCTCCCAAGCGACATTGTTACTGTTTGCCATCGCCAGCGGCCTCGCCGTGGCCAATGTCTATTTCGCGCATCCGCTTCTTGATGTGATGGCAGATGATATGGGGCTGAAACGCTCAACTGCAGGCCTCATTATCGCTGCGAGCCAGATTGGCTATGCAATCGGCCTCATTTTTCTGGTGCCGCTAGGTGATCTTTTCGACCGGCGAAAACTGATTCTCGCGCATTTCCTGCTTTCGGTCTTATCGCTACTCGCCATTGGCTTTGCAGGAAGTGCGACCATGCTGCTGCTGGCAATGGCTGCGACAGGCCTTCTGGCCGTCGTCACACAGGCCCTTGTCGCCTATGCAGCCAGTCTCGCCGATCCGATGCAGCGCGGACATGTGGTGGGAATTGTCACAAGCGGCATCGTGCTTGGCATATTGCTGGCGCGTGCCATAGCCGGAGCGCTTACCGATATCGGTGGATGGCGCAGCGTTTACTTCAGTTCTGCAGCACTGACCTTCCTGATCTCGTTGCTTCTATGGCGAAGCCTACCAGAACAGAATCGCCAGACGGCAAGTATCTCCTACCCTGCTCTTATTCTATCACTCGTAACACTCTTCCGATCAGAACCGGTCCTGCGCATTCGTGCAATCATCGCCATGCTGATCTTTGCGGATATCACCACACTGCTTGCGCCCCTCGTCATGCCGCTCAGCGCGCCGCCTTTTGAGCTAAGCCATGCACAAATCGGACTGTTCGGCCTTGCCGGAGCCGCAGGCGCGCTTGCGGCTTCACGTGCGGGCGCGGCTGCCGACCGTGGGCACGCTCAGCGCATGACCGGCATTGCACTCACGCTCATGGTTCTTTCATGGATACCAATAGCCTTGCTCAATCATTCAATGCTCTGGCTGATTGCAGGTGTGCTGGTGATCGATTTCGGACTTCAGGCCGTGCATGTCACCAATCAGGCGATGATCTATCGTGTGCGACCCGAAGCGCAGAATCGGCTCACCGCTGCCTATATGGTTTTCTATTCCATCGGCAGTGCCAGCGGTTCGGCATTTTCAACCTGGATCTATGCCTATGCAGGTTGGAACGGTGTCTGCCTGCTGGGTGCAGGCATCAGCCTCTTCACGCTCATATTCTGGGCAGCAACCCGTAAATCAATGCCCGAAGCCGCTACGCGCCCTGTCTTAAACTGAAATGTCTTAAACTGAAATGTCTTAAACTGAAATCAGTTCTGGCCAGCGGCGATCTTCCGATCAAGCCCGAAGCGGTTTTCGATATATTCGGCAACCATCTTCTGGAAGTCAGCAGCAATCTCAGGACCACGCAACGTCGTGACCTTCTTGCCATCGACAAAGACTGGTGCGGACGGCGTTTCGCCCGTACCGGGAAGCGAGATGCCAATATTGGCATGTTTCGATTCGCCCGGACCATTGACGATACATCCCATAACCGCGACCGAAAGCGCTTCGACCCCCGGATATTTTTCACGCCAGACAGGCATGTTGCGGCGAATATCATCCTGAATATTCTGCGCCAGTTCCTGAAACACGGTTGATGTCGTGCGCCCACAACCCGGGCACGCGGCAACAATCGGAATGAACTGACGGAAGCCCATGGTCTGCAGCAGTTCCTGTGCCACCTGCACTTCACGTGTGCGGTCACCGCCCGGTTCCGGTGTCAGCGAAATACGGATCGTGTCGCCAATGCCCTGCTGAAGCAGAATGCCCATGGCGGCAGACGATGCGACAACACCCTTGGTGCCCATGCCCGCTTCGGTGAGGCCCAGATGCAGCGCATGATTGGAGCGCTGCGCCAGCATCGTGTAAACAGCAATCAGATCCTGCACCTGACTGACCTTGGCCGACAGAATGATCTTGTCGCGGCTTAGCCCGATCTCTTCTGCAAGATTTGCCGAAATCAGCGCCGACTGCACGATGGCTTCGCGCATGACTTCCTGCGCGCTCAATGGCGCACCCTCAGCCTGATTGCGATCCATCAGCGTGGTCAGCAAGTCCTGATCGAGCGATCCCCAGTTCACGCCAATACGCACTGGTTTATCGTAGCGGATCGCCATTTCCACGATATCGGCGAACTGCTTGTCCTTCTTGTCCTTGAATCCGACATTGCCCGGATTGATGCGATATTTCGCAAGTGCTTCCGCGCAGGCCGGATGATCGGCCAGAAGCTTGTGTCCGATATAATGAAAATCGCCGACCAGCGGCACATTCATCCCGAGACGTTCAAGACGCTCACGAATTTTTGGAACGGCAGCAGCGGATTCGTCACGGTCAACCGTAATGCGCACAATCTCGGAACCGGCGCGATGCAAAGCTGCAACTTGCGCAACGGTGCCATCGATATCTGCCGTATCGGTATTGGTCATCGACTGGACGACAACAGGTTCACTGCCGCCAACGATAACACCGCCAACGCTCACGCCAACGGATTGGCGACGGGGAAATGGATGCGAAAAATAGCTGACGGTCTCGGAAGACATTGTGCTCTGTTCTTTTGTCCTGCCGCAATTGCCGATAGAAGCTGCTTTCCGCTTCTCGGGAACTGCTCTTAGTACGGGCCTGTTTTCAGGTGGCGTAGCAGGGCGCAATTGTCAACGCCTGCCCGCGTTGCTTTCTTGTTATATAATCACTTGCCGACAGCTTGTCGCCTCCTCATTATACGAAGAATTCAAAGCGCATCCTGAAAAGTGTGAAGCGGTTTTCAAATAAGATGCGCCTTAAAAAGGGAGGAAACTATACATGCCAGATGCCAAAGCCCGCAAAACCGCTATCATTACCGGTTCCAATTCAGGTATAGGACTTGGCATCGCCCGTGCCTTGGCAGCTTCCGGGCACAATCTTGTGATCAATTCCTTCACAGACCGCGACGAAGATCACAATCTTGCAACGAAGATCGCCGAAAAACATGGTGTCAGCGCGATTTATATTGCGGCGGATATGTCTAAGGCCGACGAGTGCCGCACCTTAATCACAAAAAGCGTGGAGGCCTTCGGCAGCGCGGACATCGTCGTCAACAATGCCGGTATCCAGCATGTAGCCCCCGTCGAGGAATTTCCGACCGAGCAATGGGACCGGATCATCGCTATCAACCTGACCTCAGCGTTCCACACGTCAGCCACAGCAATCCCCCATATGAAGAAGGCCGGCTGGGGCCGCATCATCAACATCGCGTCTGCGCATGGTCTTGTCGCCTCGCCGTTCAAATCGGCCTATGTCGCAGCCAAGCACGGTATTGTCGGCTTCACAAAAACACTGGCACTCGAACTTGCCCTTGCCAAGATTACGGCCAACGCCATCTGCCCCGGCTATGTCCTGACCCCGCTTGTCGAAGCACAGATCCCCGATCAGATGAAAGCCCATAACATGGACCGCGAAACGGTGATCCGCGAAGTCATGCTCGATAAACAGCCGACGAAGGAATTTGTGACCACAGAGCAGATCGGTGCGCTTGCGGCCTTCCTTGCAACGGATGCCGCAGCGCAGATCAACGGTGCCGCCCTGCCAGTCGAGGGCGGCTGGACCGCTGAATAACATCGAGCGATAACCGCTCGATGCATTTTTTCCATCGCATTATCCTACGCAAAACCGCTTGGCACTTTTGGCTCAAATGCTTGTTAGTGCGAGCTATCCGCATATTTCGCCAGTCCTGAGAAAGCGAGAACAACCAGCAGCAGGACAGGCAGTGTCAGGAACACCACGCTGAAACCGCTATGCTTGGCGACAAATCCGATCAGCGAGGGAGCAACTAACATACCGGAATAGCCCATGGTGGTGGCAATCGACAGGCCAACACTTGGGTTAATGCCCGGTATGTTGCCACCGATCGAGAAGGCAATCGGCACCATGTTGGAGATGCCGATGCCACAGATGGCAAAGCCGAAGATCACCGCATAAGGGTGGCTCGACAGGCCGACGATAACCATGCCGATAATTGCAATCGACGTGCAAAAACGCAGCGTGTTGATGGCACCGAAACGGTCGCGCACGATGTCACCCGCAAAGCGCATGATCGCCATGGTCATGGAGAAGGCCGCGAAGCCAAAACCGGCAACCGTTACCGATGCACCCATTTCATCACGCAGATAATAAGCACCCCAATCAAGGATAGCGCCTTCCGGGACCATCGAGAACAGAGCAATGATACCAACCAGCCATGGCAGCGGATTGCGTGGCAAAACCAGCTTCTGTTTCTCACCGCTCGGATGATGGAACTTGTCGGCGATGATCGAAGGCCAGGCACAGGCAAGCAATCCTGCGGCCACAATCGTTGCGATCAAAGCATGGACAGTCGAACCAACCTGCGCAATGAGAAAGCCACCGGTTGCCGCACCAATCAGACCGCCAAGACTCCAGAACGCGTGGCACGATGACATGATTGCACGCCGCATATGCTTTTCAACGCCAACCGCATTGGCATTCATCGCGACATCCATCGCGCCGATCATGCCGCCAAAGTAGAATATGACAATCACTGCTGTGACGATATTCGGCACAAGCGCAATGACGAGCAAGGCGGGGGTAAGACCGATTGCAAACAGCTTGACGACTGCACCAGAGCCGCGATGGGCCGACAATGCACCGGCCACCGGCATCATCGAAAGAGACCCAATACCGAAAACGAGGATCAGCAGGCCCATGCCACTGGTGTCGAGCCCAAGACGTCCTGCAAATTCCGGAATTTTCGGCGCCCAGCCACCAAAAATATATCCATTCATCAGAAAGAGCAGTGCCACCGCAATGCGCTCTCTGGTCACGATTGGCGCCCGGTCATTCAGCGCATCGTTTCGTCCGGCAGTCTGTTCCATGGTTTCCTCGGTCACGGCATTAAACCGCCCTTACAATACTCATGCCTGACGCCCGATAAGGCGCAAGCACGTCTTCCTTCGCATCATGTTCGACAGCCATAACATTGACCGCCTCAATGGGTATGACATCGTGCGCAGCAACAGTACCAAGCTTGTCGCTGGTGATCGCCAGCACAACCTTGCGACTACGCCCGGCAATAACCCGTTTGAATTCCGCATCTTCCAGATGAAGCGCTGTGATGCCCGTTTCAGCGGAAAAGCCGCAAACGCCAAGCATACAGAGGTCAGGGCGCACCAGTTCCGCATCGCGCAACGCCCGCGCACCAACCGCAGCACTGACACGGCGGTCAATAGGACCGCCAATCATGACCACGTCGATTTTGTCTGACTGCAAAACGATCGCAGCAATGGACGGCGTGTTGGTGACAATCGTGATCACATCCCCCCTGTCCACCAGCAGACGTGCGAGTGCGAGATTGGTCGAGGAGGAATCAAGAAACACTGTCATATTCGGCTCGATCAGACCAGCCAGCGTGGTAGCAAGAGCTGTCTTGGCCTCCGGTCTTTCGGTGTCGCGCTCGGCAAGTGGCGCATAAGAAGGCGCTGCCTTCAGTGCGCCGCCATAAACGCGCTTACAAAGACCCGCTGCCGCCATCTCGCGAAGATCACGGCGGATCGTATCTTCCGAAACCCCGAAGGATTCCGCCAGCTCGCTCGCCAATACGCGACCTGACTGCTCGAGCAATTGCTGAATGCGCGTCTGTCTTTCGTCCAATAATAGCTCTGTCATAGCCCATTCCTATTATCATGCATAAACACGTATAAATCGGCATAAACGTGCATAGCAGATTTTTATGACCGCGCAAGCAAAAGAAAACGCCGCACCCATTAACAAGGCGCGGCGTTTTCAAAATTCCGTAAAAGAAGAGAAATTAGTCCCCGAAAACCACCAACAAATCCTTTGCATCGATCTGTTCGCCGGGGCGCACCAGCACTTCGGCAATCGAGCCATCGCGTTCGGCACGCAGAGCGGTTTCCATCTTCATCGCTTCAATGGAAAGCAGCACATCGCCTGCCCTCACGTTCTGGCCCTGCGAGACTGCAACCGTGGACACAACACCCGGCATTGGCGCGCCCACATGCTTGTCATTGCCGAGTTCCGCCTTGCGCTTCACACCACCCGATGCACCCTTGGCGCGGTTTGGCACTTTGACGCGGCGTGGCTGACCATTGAGTTCGAAGAACACGGTGACCATGCCCTTCTCATCGGTCTCAGACATCGCCTGATTGACGATCACAAGCGTTTTGCCGCGTTCAAGATCAACGAAGACTTCCTCTTCCGGCTTCAAGCCGTAGAAATAAACCGGCGTTGGCAGAACACTGGTTGGGCCATAGTTTTCCTGTGCCGCCGCATAGTCGGTGAAGACTTTCGGATACATGAGGTAGGAAGCAAATTCCTGATCCGTGATCTCACGACCAAGCATTTCCTCAATCGACTTGCGTTCGGCATCAAGGTCTGCGGCTGGAAGCAACGAGCCCGGACGCACAGTGAACGGCTTTTCGTCTTTCAGCACCTTCTTCTGCAACGATGCGGGCCAACCCGATGGTGGCTGACCGAGATCGCCGCGCATCATCGACACAACTGAATCCGGGAAGGCAATATCCTTGTCAGGATTCTCGACATCGGCAACGGTCAAGTCCTGAGAGACCATCATCAGCGCCATGTCGCCCACCACCTTGGAGGACGGCGTGACCTTGACGATATCGCCAAACATGCGGTTCACGTCAGCATAGGCCTGCGCCACTTCATGCCAGCGGGTTTCAAGACCCAGCGAACGTGCCTGTTCTTTGAGGTTCGTGAACTGACCGCCCGGCATCTCGTGTAAGTACACTTCCGAAGCCGGTCCCTTAAGATCGCTTTCAAAGGCCGCATACTGGTTGCGCACCGCTTCCCAATAGAAGGAAATGCGGCGGATCGTTTCCGTGTCCAGACCCGGATCACGTTCCGAACCATGCAGAGCTTCTACAATCGAACCAAGGCATGGCTGGGAGGTGTTGCCGGAGAACGCATCCATCGCCGCATCAACCGCATCGACACCCGCATCGACTGCTGCAAGCACGGTTGCGGCCGAAATGCCCGATGTATCATGGGTGTGGAAATGGATCGGCAGATCGGTTTCCTCACGCAGCGTCTTGAACAACACACGTGCAGCCGCTGGCTTCAACAGGCCCGCCATGTCCTTGACAGCGATGATATGCGCGCCAGCCTTTTCAACCTGCTTGGCCAGATCGACATAATATTTAAGGTCGTATTTGGCACGTTCCGGATTGAGAATATCGCCCGTGTAGCAGATGGCTGCTTCACAAAGCTTGTTCTCTTCCAGCACCGCATCCATCGACACGCGCATGTTCTCAACCCAGTTGAGGCTGTCGAACACGCGGAACAAATCCATGCCGCCGCGTGCTGCTTCACGCACGAAATACTTCACCACATTGTCAGGATAGGACTTGTAGCCAACGCCATTGGCCCCGCGCAGCAGCATTTGCAGCAGAATGTTCGGCGCACCTTCGCGCACCATTGCCAGACGTTCCCATGGGTCTTCCGTCAGGAAGCGCATCGACACGTCAAAGGTCGCACCGCCCCAGCACTCAAGCGAAAACAGGTTCGGCAGCGCCTGTGCATAGGCATTGGCGACACGCGCAATGTCATAGGTGCGTACGCGCGTTGCCAGCAATGACTGATGACCGTCACGCATGGTCGTGTCAGTCATCAGAACGCGCTTTTCATTACGCATCCATTCGGCAAATTTTTGCGGCCCAAGCTTGTCGAGCAACTGCTTGGTGCCGTCCACCACTGGACGATCCCCAAACCACGGCACCACCGGCTTGGCAGCATCCCGCGATGGCTCGGCGCGGCCCTTGGTTTCCGGATGACCATTGACGGTGACATCAGCCACATAGGTCAGAAGCTTGGTCGCGCGATCCTGACGCCTCATATGCGTGAAAAGCTCAGGCGTCGTGTCGATAAAGCGCGTCGTATAATCATTCGACTGGAAACGCGGATGATTGATGATCGCCTCAACAAAGGTGAGGTTCGTCGCAACACCGCGAATACGGAACTCGCGCAAAGCGCGGTCCATGCGGCGGATTGCTTCAATCGGCGTTGAACCCGACGCTGTGACCTTCACCAGCAACGGATCATAATAGCGCGTGATGACCGCGCCCGAATAGGCCGTGCCGCCATCAAGACGAATGCCGAAACCCGATGCTGAGCGATAGGCCTGAATACGCCCATAATCGGGAACGAAGTTCTGCTCAGGGTCTTCCGTTGTGATACGGCATTGCAGCGCATGACCGTTGAGGCGAATATCCTTCTGTTCCGGCACGCCCGATTCAGGCGTCCCAATGGCATAGCCTTCCAGAATATGTATCTGCGCCTTGACGATATCGATGCCTGTCACTTCTTCGGTGACGGTATGTTCCACCTGAATGCGTGGATTCACTTCAATGAAGTAAAACGCACCGGTATCAGCATCCATCAGGAACTCAACCGTGCCCGCACCGATGTAATCGGTGGCATGAGCAATCTTCAAACCATAGCTGGCCAGTTCCTGACGCTGCGCATCATTGAGGTAAGGGGCTGGCGCACGCTCAACCACTTTCTGATTGCGGCGCTGGATCGAGCAATCGCGCTCATAAAGATGAACTGCATTGCCATGCATATCGCCCAGAATCTGCACTTCGACGTGACGCGCACGTTCGACGAGCTTTTCGAGATAGACTTCATCCTTGCCGAAAGCCGCCTTTGCTTCGCGCTTGGCTTCACCGACTTCGCGATCAAGATCTTCCTCGGCACGGATCGCACGCATACCGCGACCGCCGCCGCCCCAACTGGCTTTCAGCATCAGCGGATAGCCGATTTTGGCGGCGAGCTTCTTCACTTCCTCAATATCGTCCGGAAGCGGATCGGTTGCAGGCACCACCGGTACACCAATCTCAATGGCGAGATTACGCGCAGCAACCTTGTTACCAAGGCGGCGCATGGTTTCCGGCTTCGGGCCAATGAAGATAATGCCGTTCTCGGCGCAGGCATCGGCAAACTCAGGACTTTCCGACAACAGGCCATAACCCGGATGAATGGCATCCGCGCCCGAAAGCTTGGCAACGCGGATCACTTCGTCAATGGAAAGATAGCTTTCAATCGGGCCTAAATCACGCGCAAGATGCGGACCGCGACCAACCTGATAGCTCTCATCCGCTTTAAAACGATGCAGGGAAAGTTTGTCTTCCTCAGCCCATATCGCAACCGTTTTTATGCCAAGCTCATTGGCGGCACGGAACACGCGGATGGCAATCTCTGAACGATTGGCGACCAGTATTTTACGGATGGACAAGGCAGGTCTCCCAGGCTGCAATGAAGAATGTGCCTTTGCTTAACCCGCAAAATGGGCAAGCGCAAACAAACTGTGCAATCTGGAGATAAAAACAAAATGCCCGACCAAAAGTCGGGCATTCTGCTGAAATTTGAAGCAAATTATGCTAATATATGAGGCATTCTGCAAAGTGTTACTGAAGAAGTAGTGCATTCAGCTCGTTGAACATTGTTCAGAGCTCACTTCTACAAAGTGAGTCTGCCTCAATCGGCCTTACTTCTTCTGGAAGTAGTTATACTTGCCGTCATCACCCTTGCGCCATTCGAACATGACGTAAGGCGAAAGGCTCGGATCACCCTTTGCATCATAGGACAGGTCACCAAGAACTGTCTTGAAAGGCCCCTTGGCCTTGAGAGCAGCGGCAACTTCCTGCGGATCATTGTTTCCGGCAGCGTTGGCTGCATCCACCAGCGACTGGACACCAGCGTAAGCATAGAAGGTATAAGCTTCTGGCTCAAAGCCCTTATCACGGAATGCTTTGATCAGATCAGCATTGGCTGCATCGTCACGCGGATCTGGACCAAACGTATTCAGAACACCCGAAACAGCATCACCAGCAATGGAAGCCAGCTCGTTCGACACGATACCATCACCCGAAATGAACTGGGCCTTCAGACCCTGATCCGCCATCTGACGGATGATCAGACCTGCTTCCGGATGCATACCACCCCAATACACAGCATTAATACCCGCGGCCTTCATCTTAGAGATGAGCGCCGAGAAATCTTTGTCGCCCTGATTGATGCCTTCGTAAAGCGTCTCTTCCTTGCCATTGGCATTGAGTGACTTCTTCGTTTCGTCAGCAAGACCCTGACCATAAGGTGTCTTGTCATGCAGGATCGCGACTTTGCCGTCCTTGTAATTGTCAGCAATATACTTGCCTGCCACGATGCCCTGCTGGTCATCACGACGGCAGGTACGGAAGGTGTTCCACAATCCGCGTTCGGTGAAGGTCGGGTTGGTGGTGCCCGGCGCTATCATCAGCACGCCGTTTTCAGCATAAATATCCGATGTCGGAATGCTGACGCCCGAATTGAAATGTCCAATTACGAACTGCACGCCATCGCCGACGAACTTGTTTGCAACCGAAATCCCCTGACGCGGATCAGCAGCGTCGTCGCCATAAACGACAGTGATCTGCTCGCCATTCATGCCGCCCTTGGCATTGGCTTCTGCGACAGCTGCTTCAACGCCACGCTTGATCTGGTCGCCATAAGCCGCCTGACCGCCAGTCAATGGTGCACCAACACCCAGCAGCACATCAGCAAAAGACGCTCCACCCATCGCAACCAAAGCGGAAAGGCACACACCACAGAATAAGGATTTCTTCATTTCAGTTACTCCCATTAAACCACGATCTCCGGACTGAATTCCGGAGCCGCCAATTCCACTGGAAGAGAGCTTTTATATCCGTGCGAGAAACAGGCTTGATGCTGTGGATTACGAAATCCATTCAGCCAATGTTTCCCGACGCTCTCGCCCTCCTCCGGGGAACGAATTGCCGACCGTGCTTTACGCCAAACAATGTCGTTACAATAGGTAAAATGGCTTTCCTCAGTATTGTCTACCCTCGCTAATATCTAAATTTAATGCTTTTTATGCATGATGTTATGAATATGCAGATTCTATAAAATAAAAATGCCCGGCATATAGCCGGGCACTTTTCTAGCAGACGTAACGATACAGACAGACGCTTACTGCTGAATGTAATTATATTTCCCGTCGGCGCCCTTTTCCCACTTATACATTACGTAACCTGGGAGCTTCGGATCACCCTTCTCGTCATAGGAGAGATCGCCAAGCACGGTTGGGAATGGACCTTTTTCTTTCAAAGCCTTGGCAATTTCCTGTGGGTCATTGCTACCAGCAGCCTTTGCAGCACCCGCCAGCGACTGTACTGCCGCATAGGAATAAAGCGTATAGGCCTCTGGTTCAAAGCCCGCATCGCGGAACTTCTTGACGAGTTCAGCATTCCCCGGGGCGTTGCGTGGGTCTGGACCAAATGTGTTCAGTGTGCCTTCCACCGCTGGACCTGCGATCGAAGCCAGTTCGTTCGACACAATACCGTCACCCGAAATGAACTGAGCCTTCAGCCCCTGATCGGCGAGCTGGCGGATGATGAGACCGGCTTCCGGATGGAGACCACCCCAATAAACAACCGTCACACCGGCCTGCTTCATTTTGGCGATAAGAGCGGAGAAGTCTTTTTCGCCGACGTTTACGCCTTCGTAGAGTGCTTCTTTTGCGCCCAGTTCGTTGAGCTTCTTCTTGGTTTCGTCGGCAAGACCCTGACCATAAGGCGTCTTGTCGTGGATCACAGCAATCTTGGCATCTTTGAAGTTGTCGAAGATATACTGACCGGCAACGATACCCTGCTGATCGTCACGGCCACAGGTACGGAACGTGTTCCACAAACCGCGTTCTGTATAGACTGGGTTAGTTGCCGCTGGTGAGATTTCGAGAATGCCATTTTCGGCATAGACTTCAGAAGCCGGGATAGAAACACCCGAGTTGAAGTGGCCGATGACGTATTTTACGCCGTCAGCAGCGAACTTGTTGGCAACCGAAATACCCTGCTTCGGATCCGAAACGTCGTCGCCGAGCGTGATCGCGATCTTTTCGCCATTGATGCCGCCGGCATCGTTGATTTCCTTGATCGCAGCTTCAGCACCCTTCTGAATCTGAGCACCATAAACGGCATTTGGACCGGTCAACGGTGCACCAATGCCCAACAGTACATCTGCCCAAGCAGAGCCACTGAAAGCCATCACTGCTGCAAGAGCAACACCAGAGAAAAGCGATTTCTTCATTACTTGAACTCCCGATTATAGTTACCCCGAAACGATGTTTTTGCATCGCCTTATTATCTTGCTGATTAACCAGCAATATCTACGCTGAACCTGTTTTTTCAGCGTGATCTTTTTAAAAAAGCTCCGCCGCGTAACGGCGAAGCTTTAAATTATTTTGCCTTCCAGCTGAGGGGCGAGGCTTTTTCATAAAGCCAGTTATACTGGCGCACCATTTGCTTGGTGCGGGTATAACGAAACCCAACTGTACCGATGATCATTAGCACAATCACGTCAACCAGATAATAGTGCAGCGAAAGCAGCGTGCCTTCAAACAAAGCAAAGTGGATGAACCTGACGGCTACCCCCAACGGAATGAGATAGAGCAGCAGCTGTGGATAGGTTCGCCAGGTCTGCGCACAGGCGCGGCCAGTCATCCAGGCAGCCCAACCGCCCAAAAGGCAGGTGATGAGAAAAAACAACCAGAATGACGGTTCTTCGTAGAGAATTCCCTGCATGATTTTTCTCCTTAATGCCTTCCGCCTTCGAGATAGGCGGCACGCACTTCCGGGTCAGCCAGCAGTTCGCGGCCAGCGCCACTCATCGTGATTGATCCATTGACCATAACATAGCCGCGATCAGCGAGCTTCAACGCTCCAAAAGCGTTCTGCTCGACGAGGAACACAGTCAAGCCCTGCGTACGGTTCAATTCCTTGATCGCCTCAAAGATCTGCTTGACGATCAACGGTGCAAGACCAAGCGAAGGTTCATCAAGCAGCAGAAGCTTCGGACGCGCCATCAGGGCACGCGCAATTGCCAGCATCTGCTGCTCGCCACCCGAAAGTGTACCGCCACGCTGTGTGATACGTTCCTTCAGACGTGGAAACAGATCGAACATCAGCGCAACGTCTTCTTCGAAATATTGCTGATTATCGAGGCTGGCGCCCATCTGAAGATTTTCAAGAACCGTCATACGCGGGAAAATGCGACGACCTTCGGGCGACTGCGCAATACGGAGCTTCGCGATCTCGTGTGGTGGCATAGATGTGATGTCCTTGCCTCCAAAGAGAATGCGACCGGTACGAGCGCGTGGCGAACCGAAAATGGTCATCATCAACGTGGACTTGCCAGCGCCGTTGGCGCCAATGAGCGCCACGATTTCACCTTCGTTGACCGTCAGGTCAATACCCTTCAGAGCACAGATATTGCCGTAGTAAGTCTCGACCTTTTCGACGGCCAGAAGCGGTTGTACGGATTGCTTGTTTTGAGCTTGCATAGTTTCAGCCGTCATTATTCGCCTCCCTTCTTGGGCTTTGCCGGAGCTTTGGTGCTCTTCGTGCCCTTTGGGGCTCTGGCGGCCTTCGCGGGAGCAGTCTTATGGCTTGAAGGAACATCGCCAGCTTCAACACGCGATGAAAACGCGGTTGCCTGACCTGACGCAAGCTTGCTTGCTTGTCCCACCCAATCCTCACGAGCAATACGGCCGTCAAATTCGAGATAGGTTTCGGCCTGAACGATGTCGGCTTCAACCCAGGCGGCAATCTGATCGAAATGGTAAATGCCGTGCTCGTTGAGCTTTTTCTCGTTGATCGCACCAATGCCCTTGATGAGCGTCAGATTGTCAGGCTTTCCATCACGTGCCGCCGCAAGTCCGCCAGCAAAAAGTCGGGACTCCTCGACTTTTTCATCCTCGATTACCCCTCCCGAAAGCTGTACTGCGATAAAATCCGCCGGATCAGCAATGCCGGGCTTATCCGCTTCTTCAATCAGATCAGCAATCTCGTCATCATCCACGCCGAGATAAGCGGCAATGACGCGCGGATCGTTCCTGACTTTCTCAGGCGAGCCGTCGGAAATCTTGGTGCCGTATTCGAGCACGATGACGTGGTCGGAGATCTCCATAACCACCGACATATCGTGTTCGATCAGCAGGATCGACGTGCCTGTTTCCTTGCGAATATCAAGCAGAAGCTTGTTGAGTTCTGCTGATTCACGTGGATTAAGGCCTGCCGCAGGCTCATCAAGGCAGAGAATTTCAGGTCCGGTGCACATGGCACGAGCGATTTCCAGACGTCGTTGATCGCCGTAAGGCAGATCGCCAGCCGGATCATCGGCACGCTCGATAAGGTTGATCTTCTCAAGCCAGTATCGCGCCTTCTCAATCGCATCCTTTGCAGCCTTCCGGTAGGTTGGAAAGCCAAGAAGACCGAGGAATGTATATCCCGACGAGCGCATCAGCGTGTTGTGCTGCGCAACAAGCAGGTTTTCCAAAACGGTCAAACCTGAGAACAGGCGAATATTCTGGAACGTACGCGCAACGCGCGCATCCTGCGTGATCTTGAAATCCGGCAGACGTTCCAGAAGGAATTTTTCGCCCGTGTTCCGGTGCATCGTCAGCATACCGCCGGTCGGCTTGTAAAAGCCGGTGATGCAGTTGAAGACTGTCGTCTTGCCCGCACCGTTCGGACCGATGATCGCCGTGATGTCCCCGCGCTTCACATCGAAGCTCAGATCATTGATCGCGACGAGACCGCCAAAGCGCATCGACAGATGCTCAACTGTAAGAATGGTGTCTTTCGAACCATTGCCAGCCATAATTTTTGTCTCCGCCATCAGCCGTGCCCTTCCTTGGTAAAGGCACCCGACACCATCTTCTTCTCATTGAGGAACGCGCTTGGTTCTCGGCTTCCGACAAAACCGCGTGGCTTCCAGACCATGACCACGACCATGGCCAGACCGAAGATCAGCATACGGTAGAGTTCAGGCGTGAAGTTTGGACCGAAGATAGCCTTCAGGAAGCCCATCTCGCGCAGGATTTCCGTGCCGCCGATCATTGCGATCGCAGCAATGGCAATCCCGACAAGCGATCCCATACCACCCAGAACGACGATGGCGAGAATAACAGCGGATTCAAGGAAGACAAAGGATTCAGGACTTACGAAGCCCTGACGAGCCGCAAAAAAGGAACCGGCAAAACCACCGAACATAGCACCCGTCGCAAAGGCAGTGAGCTTGGTCGTGGTGGTGTTGATACCGAGTGAACGGCAGGCGATTTCATCTTCACGCAGTGCTTCCCATGCACGACCGACGGGCATGCGGCGAAGACGGATCGTGACCAGAGCCGTGATCAGCGCAAGAATGAGGATCACGTAATAGAGGAAGAACTTGTAGTGAGCAGCAGAGAAGGCGAGACCGAAATAGGCGGCAAAGCCATCCTTGCTGGCATTGAACGGCAGACCGAAGAAAGTTGCCTTGGCAATGCCGGAAATCCCGAACGTTCCTTTGGTAAGGTCTGTCCAGTTTATCAGCACAAGTCGGATAATTTCACCGAATGCCAACGTCACGATGGCGAGATAATCTCCGCGCAGACGTAAGACGGGGAAACCGAGGATCACGCCCCATGTTGCTGCCAGAATACCTGCAATCGGCAGCAGCATCCAGAAGGACAAGCCGAAATACGACGAAAGAAGCGCGTAGGAATAAGCACCCACGGCATAGAAGGCGACATAGCCCAAATCGAGAAGGCCAGCGAGGCCAACCACGATATTGAGACCCCATGCGAGCATCACATAAATAAGGATCTGAACGCCGAAATTGTCGACCCATTTCAGCGAACCCTGCCAGCCAAGCATGCTGACGATCAGGATCGGATAGACGAAAAGAAAAACAACGCCTATTTGCGAAAAATGTTTGCGAAAGAAAGACGGGCTTTCGGCAGCGACGGCCGGGCGGCTTGCCTTCGCAAACTTGCGTGCTTCAAGCCAGGGCTGCAAGAAGGCGATAAAGCCAAAACGCCCGAAAGCGGCCATTGCGACGAGGATCGCAAGCGCTCCCCAGCGCTGTTGCAGCACCAGCTCATTGTTGATGTTCTGGTCGGTCTTGAAACCAACGATCAGAATGAAAAGTCCCAATGCCAGAAGACCGGCAATGAACCCTTCACGAATGGCCCGGGCAAAAAGGGAATCCGGGCGTGAACCTGTTTGTACGGCCATGATTACACCTTTTCGACTTCAGGACGGCCAAGAATGCCGGACGGCATGAAGATGAGTACGATGGCAAGGATCGAGAACGCGGCAACATCCTTGTAATCGATCGAGAAATAAGCCGACCACAAAGCCTCGATGAGACCAATCAGCAAACCGCCAACAACAGCACCCGGTAGCGAGCCAATCCCACCCAGAACTGCCGCCGTAAACGCCTTGACGCCGGGGATGAACCCGTCAGCAAACGAAATCACGCCGTAGAAGGAGAGATAAAGTGTACCGGCAACAGCTGCGAGCATCGCACCCATAACAAAAGTGAGCGAGATCACACGGTCGACATTGATACCGAGCAGTGACGCCATCTTACGATCCTGCTCGCAGGCACGCTGCGCACGACCAAGGGACGTACGATTGACGATATACCAGAAAATCGTCAGCAGCACCGCCGTCACCACAATGACCACAATCTGCTTGAGCGAGATCGTCACTTCGGTTCCGAAGAGACTGTAAGAGCCATTAAGCAATTGTGGCACCGGCTTGTTGCGCGGCCCCTGCGTCACCTGCACGAAGTTGGACAATGCAATGGACATACCGATTGCTGTAATCAGTGGTGCCAAGCGAAACGATCCACGCAGAGGCCGGTAAGCCGCCCGTTCAATCGTCCAGCTCCAAAGCCCCGTCAGAAGCATTGCAACAACCATCATAAGGAGCAGCATGAGCGCGATTGGCAGCGCTCCTATGAATGTTGTGATGATTAGAAAAACAATCAGCGCCATAAAGGCGCCGAGCATAAAGACATCGCCATGCGCAAAGTTGATCATGCCGATAATGCCATAAACCATCGTATAGCCGATAGCGATCAGGCCATAAATCGATCCGAGCGCGAGCCCGTTGATCACCTGCTGGAAGAAATATTCCATCTAGAAGCCACCCATTTTACTCTACCCGGTTTTATTGCCGCATCATTATTTCGTGCGACTTCATTTTTTCCCGGATAATTACACCTAACGGCTGTATAAAGGAATGCAAGCCCCTTTTGTCTCAGACAAAAGACTAATGACTTCCCTCCTCCACAAACTAGTTATCTCCTCTAAAAAGCGCCCTGTATATATTTTTTTCTCCTATCAAAGGCCGCTTATTCCACAATTTCCCCAACGCGTCACAAACAAAAAATAGGGGGGCTTCCCCTATTTTTGCCTACCGTACCGGTTTTACGCAACAGTAAATCCGTGCGCAAACGGATCGCGGTCATCAATGAAGATCGTATTATAGCCTGTCATGCGTGCCCAACCCGCAATGGAAGGGATGATTCCCTTGCCTCCAGCGACCTCCACAGCACGTTCCACCCGACCGTGAAACAGCGATCCGATGATGGATTCATGCACGAAATCATCGCCTGGTTTTAGCTTACCTTTGGCCGCAAGCTGCGCCATTCGGGCCGAAGTACCTGTTCCACAAGGCGAACGGTCTATCGCTTTGTCGCCATAAAAAACCGCATTACGCGCATGCGCTTCAGGATGCGTCGGCTTTCCAGTCCAGAGAATATGCGTCAGACGATTGATGTCCGGCAGATCAGGATGCTGGAAATTATATTTCTCGTTCAAACGCTCACGCAGCACCGGACTCCATGCAATGAGTTGCAGCGCGGAATAATCTTGCATGTCCTTGTAATTTTCTTGCGGTTCGACAATTGCATAGAAGTTTCCACCATAGGCAACATCAACCCTGAGTGTGCCCAAATCGGGACATTCCACTTCCAATCCTTCCGCATAAAGGAAGGCGGGAACATTGGTGAGGCGCACGCGATCCACATATTGGCCGTTCTGCTCGTATTCAATGGATACAAGACCCGCAGGTGTATCCAGATTGAGCTTTCCCGGCGTCTTGGGCGTTACAAGACCTTGTTCAATCGCCATGGTCACGGTGCCTATGGTCCCATGTCCACACATCGGCAAGCAGCCCGACGTTTCAATGAACAACACCGCCACATCGCAATCCGGGCGCGTCGGCGGGTAAAGGATGGAGCCCGACATCATGTCATGTCCGCGCGGCTCAAACATGAGACCGGTGCGGATCCAATCATAATCGCGCAAGAAATGTGCGCGCTTTTCCATCATGTTGGAACCGTCAAGGTTCGGCCCGCCGCCCGCCACCAGACGCACTGGGTTACCGCATGTATGTCCGTCGACGCAGAAGAAAGAATGTCTTGCCATGATGGTCAGTTCCGAAAACGTTGTGGCTTGAAAGGTTCGATATCGACAGCCGGCGCAGAACCGGTGATGAGATCACAGATAATCCGCCCTGTCGCCGCTGATTGTGTGAGGCCAAGATGACCATGGCCGAAGCCATAGTAAATATTGCCACCTGAAGATGCACGACCGATAACTGGCATGGAATCGGGTAGCGAAGGACGATAACCCATCCATTGCCGCCCGCCCTCAGTCTTCAGTCCCGGCAAGAACATAGAGGCCTTTTTCAGCATCGCGCTTGAGCGCGCAAAATTTGGCGGCAATTGAAGGCCTCCAAATTCCACCGCTCCGCCCACGCGCAGACCTGTCGCCATCGGCGTGATGACAAAGCCATGTCCGGGGAAAGTCAGCTGACGCGTCACATCGAAACTGCCAACTGGAAGTGTCGTATTATAGCCACGCTCCGTATCAAGCGGAACGGCATCGCCAAATCCCTGGGCTAAATTCCGCGACCAGGCACCCGTCATAACCACAAGATGCGAGGCGTTGATTTCCGTGTTATCGTCAAGTCGAACAACCGCACCGCCGCCAAGCTTTTCTGCACTTGCCACCGTCGCCTGCTGGAAACGCGCACCTTTACTTTCTGCATATGCCCATATCGCCTGACCGAACAATTTCGGATCGCTGACATTCTTCCAGCCGGGAACGAAGGTCCCGGCAACGAAACGTGGGCTCAGACCGGGCTGCAACTCGGCAAGCCGTTCGCCGCGCACATGTTCATAGGCAATGCCCGCCTTTTCGCGCGCATCCCAACCAGATTGTGATGCGGCAAGTTCCGCTTCACTTTCATAAAGTTCAAGATTTCCATCTTCGCGAAGCCTGTCACGTAAACCCGCACGGTCAATCAGGCCCAGCATTTCACTCTCGGCAAGGCGCATCATATTGCCCTGAGCGACAGTCGTCTTTTCGAGCGCTTCCGAACTGCTTGCGCGCCAGAAGCGGTAAAGCCACGGGATCATTTTCGGGAAGTAGGAAGGGCGGATTGTGAAAGGCCCGAGCGGGTCCATCAACCACCCCGGAACCTTGCGCATCACGCCCTTCGAAGCCATCGGCAGAATATCGGAAAATGCGAGAGCCGCAGCATTGCCGGAACTTGTTTCTTCGCAAATGCCGCTGCGGTCGATCACAAGAACCTCGCGACCTCGTTCGGCGAGCAATGCGGCGGTGGCAACACCGACGATCCCACCACCAATGATGACGATGTCGTGCTGCCCCTTTGTATCAGAACTCATGAATGCACGGCTCCCGACCAGTCTGCTAATATTCGTCCCAGTTTACAACTCTGATCTATTTTCATGTCAGTTGCACTGATTCTGTCCATCCATTTTTTGGAATGACACCATGCTAAAAGCTCGTTATCGATGAGAATCGCTCAATACCGGTATTCTTGTTATTTTGCGCGGCGCAGCATCTTTCATTGATATATCACAGATATATCTGTAAGGTTCGAACCTGTCAATTGCTATCATTATAAGGCTTATATCTGCATGGAACATGCGAGCGTCCGCGACAAGGCAGCAAAAAGCAGCGCAACTCTTATTGAGAGCTGGGGCAGCGAAAGCCTCGCTGAGCAAGCCTATCGCGTTCTGGAGCGCTCGATTGTGACGCTTGAACTGGAACCCGGTGCCGTCGTCAACGAACGTTCCCTGATCGAATTGACTGGAATGGGCCGAACGCCCATACGCGAAGCAATCCAGCGCCTGGCCTGGGAAGGACTGGTAGAGGTTCGTCCGCGTTCTGGCATTGCAATCGCACAGATTGATCCCGCAGATTTCACCAAAGTTCTGGATGCGCGCGAAGGTGTTGAGCGGGTGCTGGCGCGCGATGCCGCACGTTTTGGCAGCGCCCGCGATTACGAGCGACTGAAGGCTGCTGCAGACGCCATGCGTCAGGCCATACCGTCAGAAGATGTGTCCCTTTTTCTGGATGCGGATAAAGCATTCGATATCGTGCTTGGCACAGCTGCCAGCAATCCTTACGCCGCGCGTCTTGCAGCTCCCCTGCAAACGCATAGCCGCAGATTCTGGTTCAGACTGCGACCATCAACCGGTATAACCGGCTCCGCCAATGCCCATGCGACATTGATAGAGGCTATCGTATCTCGTGAACCGGAGCGTGCCAGCGACACGGCCAGCGAATTGATGGCCTATCTTCGCACGCTCGCACCTTGAATCAGACCGCACTCAACGCACTACGCGCATGTGCCAAGGCCTTAACACCAGCCGCCGTCGTTGCTCTTGTATCGAAAATAAGACCATCGTCTGTGTTTATGTCATTGATCGCATTTGCATATAAATGCCGGGTACCGTGTCCCATATCCATCGTCTGAACTGAGATGATTGAAAGTACGGCCAGAAGACCCAATACAGCTTGCGACGTGTAACGCATCTCCAACGCTCCGCCATGAATTTTAGAGCGCATCCCGAAAAGTGTGAAACGGTTTTCGGGATGCGCGTTGAATCAAAGATTTAGAACGCCGATCTGATTCAATTGGATCGAAACACGTTCTAATCGGGAAAATTAAGCGGTCTCTCATGTTCCAAAAATGGCAGAGGTCGATCAAAGTCTGGGCGGCAATTCACGAAACCGCGATCCCTTCGGCCTGAAACAGCCAAGAATAGTTTGACTCCGAAAGCCGTTCCATACTTTTCAGAATACGTTCTAAAGTGTCTTATTCATGGAGTCTGACATCTTGCGCATAACATTAAGCGCGATGCTCAGATCTTCGTCACTGATGCCTTCGAGCAAATCGGCACGCACATCGCCAGCAAGCTTCACGACTTCCTCTGCAAGCCGCTTACCCTCATCGGTCATCATAATGCGCTTTGCGCGACGATCGCCCTCTACCGCTCGCCGCTCTACGAAAGCCTGACGCTCCAACCCATCGATCAAACGAACCATGGTGGCGTTTTCGATCTCAAGCACTTCTGCCAGCTCTTTCTGATAAAGGCCTTCCTGTTCGATCAGCGTCAGCAGAGTACGCGCACGCGCCAATGTAAGTCCCCGTTCCTTGACGCGGGCATCAAACAATGTGCGAAGCCTGCGATTGACCTTCGCCATCGCGTCGATCATCTCTGCGCTCAGATCTGCCCTGCTCATTATGAAAGCCTTATATTAGGAACCTAACAATTAACTAATGAGATAAATTGCCAGCACACGGTTTTCAAGCGATCATACTGAACTCACGCAAGCGTGATGGTACAAATCATAGCGCAAGGCCGGTTCGACCGGCAAATCCCCGTTGATAAAAGTGCAAAAAAAGAAAAGCGGGCCAGGGCCCGCTTTCTAAAACTCTCTATATAGGAAGCCGAAGCCTAACCTTTTCAGGCTGGCAGAACCGTTCCCTGCAGCGTCATCAGTTGGTGCAAGAAAATCTCTGCCTTTGTACGATGTTCGTTCGTCGAAGCATCTTCAAGATGCTGGCGAGCGATTTCAATACGCTTCTGAATATCGGCCGGATCGACGTCATCAACATGCGTGGCGGATTCAGCCAAAATGGTGCAGCCCTGCGGCGTGATATCGGCGAAACCACCAAACACCACGTAAGCATCAGACTTGCCGTCGCTCAGCTTAACCGAAACGACACCCGGCATGATCGTCGTCATCAGCGGCGAATGACCTGCGAGAGCCGTCAGGTAACCTTCACTGCCCGGAATGACGACTTCCGTCACCTCAGCCGAAAGCAGGAGGCGTTCTGGCGACACGAGTTCGAATTGGAAAGCTTGAGCCATGGTTCTCACTTAAATTTCTAGAGCTTGATCTCGAATGCAAAACAGCACCCGGAAAGGATCATACTCAAACAAATGAACAGGCATTTTCGGCGGGCTTGAGAGCGCCCGCCGAAAACTCAATTCATTAAGCAGCTTCAGCAGCCAGCTTCTTCGCCTTTTCGATCGCTTCTTCAATCGAGCCAACCATGTAGAAGGCTGGTTCTGGAAGATGATCGTATTCACCTGCGCAAAGGCCCTTGAAGCCCTTGATGGTGTCTTCGAGCGCAACGAGCTTGCCCGGCGAACCGGTGAACACTTCAGCCACGAAGAACGGCTGCGACAGGAAGCGTTCGATCTTACGAGCGCGCGCAACGGTCAGCTTGTCTTCTTCCGACAGTTCGTCCATGCCGAGGATGGCGATGATGTCCTGAAGCGACTTGTAGCGCTGCAGGATCGACTGAACCTGACGGGCAACAGTGTAGTGTTCTTCACCAACGATCATTGGATCGAGCATACGCGAGGTGGATTCCAGAGGATCCACAGCAGGGTAAATACCCTTTTCAGCGATCGAACGGTTCAGCGTAGTGGTCGCGTCCAAGTGAGCGAACGACGTTGCTGGTGCAGGGTCGGTCAAGTCGTCGGCAGGGACGTAAATTGCCTGAACCGAAGTAATCGAGCCCTTGGTCGTCGTGGTGATGCGTTCCTGCATCGCGCCCATGTCGGTTGCCAGCGTTGGCTGATAACCCACAGCGGAAGGAATACGGCCCAGAAGTGCCGAAAGTTCCGAACCAGCCTGCGTGAAGCGGAAGATGTTGTCCACGAAGAACAGAACGTCCTGGCCCTTGTCACGGAAGTTTTCCGCAACCGTCAGACCCGACAGAGCAACGCGAGCACGCGCACCCGGAGGCTCGTTCATCTGACCATAAACGAGTGCGGCCTTGGAGCCTTCACCGCCACCGAGCTTGTTAACGCCCGATTCGATCATTTCGTGGTAAAGGTCGTTACCTTCACGGGTACGTTCACCAACGCCTGCGAATACCGAGTAACCGCCGTGCGCCTTGGCAACGTTATTGATCAGTTCCATGATGAGAACGGTCTTGCCAACGCCCGCACCGCCGAACAGACCAATCTTACCACCCTTTGCGTAAGGAGCGAGAAGGTCAACAACCTTGATGCCCGTTACGAGAATTTCAGCTTCGGTCGACTGTTCGATGTACTCAGGAGCTTCCTGGTGGATCGCGCGACGAGCAGTGGTCTTGATCGGACCGGCTTCGTCAACTGGCTCACCAATAACGTTCATGATGCGGCCGAGCGTTTCTTCGCCAACCGGAACCATGATCGGGTTGCCCGTGTCGCGTACTTCGTGACCACGAACCAGACCTTCGGTCGAGTCCATAGCAATTGTACGAACGGTGTTTTCGCCAAGATGCTGAGCAACTTCAAGAACCAGACGGCTGCCGAGGTTGTCAGTTTCCAGAGCGTTGAGGATCAGCGGAAGCTGACCATCTTCGAACTGTACGTCGACAACAGCGCCGATGACCTGAGTGATCTTGCCTACTGCGCCGGTCTTTGCAGCCTTTGGAGCTGCGTCGGACTTAGCGGCGGCTGTCTTCGCCGGAGCCTTTTTGGCTGGAGCTTTCGCCGCTGCTGGCTTCGCTTCGGCCGCGGCGGTAGTTTTCGGGGTCGCTGCTTTTGCCATCGATCCTTTACCTTCCGATTAGAGCGCTTCCGCGCCCGAAATGATTTCGATCAGTTCCTTGGTGATCTGAGCCTGACGCTGACGGTTATACGTGATCGACAACTTGTTGATCATGTCACCGGCGTTACGCGTCGCATTGTCCATTGCGCTCATCTTCGCGCCCATTTCGCCCGCCACATTTTCCAGCAGAGCGCGGAAAATCTGGACCGAAATGTTGCGTGGGATCAGCGTGCTCAGGATCGCCGCAGGATCAGGTTCGTACTCATAAATCGCATCGCCTGCAGTATCCGCCTGCTCAACATTTCCAGCCGAAGCCGGAATGATCTGTTGGGCGGTCGGAATCTGTGCGATCACCGACTTGAACTCGGAATAGAACAGTGTGCAGACATCAAATGCGCCCTGCTCAAACAGCTCAATGAGCTTGTGGCCGATCTGGTCGGCATGCACAAAAGCAAGCTGCTTGACTTCACGCAAATTGACATGGTCGATGATCAACGGAGCAAATTCACGACGCAGAATATCTGCGCCTTTTTTGCCGATCGTCAGAATCTTGACCGTCTTACCTTCAGCGAGGAGCTTGCGGGCATGATCACGCGCATAACGCGCGATCTGCGAATTGAAACCGCCGCAAAGGCCACGTTCTGCAGTAGCGACGACGAGCAGATGCACGTCGTCCTTACCCGTACCAGCCATCAAAGCCGGTGCATCTTCACCGCTCACGTTCTGCGCGATGTTAGCGAGAACGGCGCCCATGCGCTGCGAGTAAGGCCGTGCGGCCTCCGCAGCTTCCTGGGCACGGCGCAGCTTCGCCGCGGCGACCATCTGCATCGCCTTGGTGATTTTCTGCGTCGCCTTGACCGAGGCGATACGGTTTCTCAGATCCTTTAGTGAAGGCATCCGTTCATCCCGTCACAAAATTCAAGCAAAAGACTTGGCGAACGCGTCGACCGCTGCCTTGAGCTTTGCTTTGATGTTGTCGGTGAGTGCCTTTTCGTCGCGGATCGCGTCGAGAACATCCTTGTGCTCGGTGCGCAGCGAAGAAAGAAGACCTGCTTCGAACTTGCCAACCTGGTTGACGGCGATCTTATCGAGATAGCCATTCACGCCAGCGAAGATCACGGCAACCTGTTCTTCCGTCTTGAGCGGCGAGAACTGTGGCTGCTTGAGAAGTTCGGTCAGGCGTGCACCGCGGTTGAGCAGACGCTGGGTCGAAGCATCAAGATCCGAACCGAACTGAGCAAATGCTGCCATTTCACGATACTGGGCGAGTTCACCCTTAATCGAGCCAGCAACCTGCTTCATGGCCTTGATCTGGGCCGAAGAACCAACGCGCGAAACCGACAGACCAACGTTAACAGCCGGACGGATACCCTGATAGAACAGGTTGGTTTCGAGGAAGATCTGGCCGTCGGTGATCGAGATCACGTTGGTCGGAATGAACGCGGAAACGTCGTTGCCCTGCGTTTCGATGACTGGCAGAGCCGTCAGCGAACCAGCACCGTTTTCGTCGTTGAGCTTTGCAGCGCGCTCGAGAAGACGCGAGTGCAGATAGAAAACGTCGCCTGGGTA
This sequence comes from Brucella grignonensis, assembly GCF_002252505.1. GTDB lineage: Bacteria > Pseudomonadota > Alphaproteobacteria > Rhizobiales > Rhizobiaceae > Brucella > Brucella grignonensis. Next base: position 147,721 of record NZ_NNRL01000158.1, read on the forward strand.
AGCTTCACGACCTGGAGGGCGACGAAGCAGAAGCGACATCTGACGATAAGCAACAGCCTGCTTGGAAAGATCGTCATAGCCGATCAGAGCGTGCTGGCCATTGTCACGGAAATATTCACCGATAGCGCAGCCTGCGAATGGTGCAAGGTACTGCATCGGAGCCGGATCGGAAGCGGTAGCCGCGATCACGACGGAATATTCGAGAGCGCCGCGTTCTTCGAGAACCTTAACGAACTGAGCAACAGTCGAACGCTTCTGGCCGATAGCGACATAGACGCAATAAAGCTTTTCTTTGTCTGGGCCGTTGTCGTGGATTGGCTTCTGGTTAAGGAAGGTATCAAGAATGATCGCAGTCTTACCGGTCTGACGGTCACCAATGACCAGCTCGCGCTGACCACGACCAACAGGGATCAGAGCGTCAACAGCCTTGAGGCCGGTCGACATTGGCTCATGAACCGACTTACGCGGAATAATGCCCGGTGCCTTGACGTCGACGCGGCGACGCTCGGTAGCAACGATTGGGCCCTTACCGTCGATTGGATTGCCGAGAGCATCGACAACGCGGCCGAGCAGGCCTGGACCGACTGGAACGTCAACGATCGCGCCGGTACGCTTGACGACGTCGCCTTCCTTGATGTCACGGTCGGCACCGAAAATAACCACACCGACATTGTCGGTTTCGAGGTTAAGCGCCATGCCGCGAATACCACCAGGGAATTCGACCATTTCGCCAGCCTGAACATTGTCCAGACCGTAAACGCGGGCGATACCGTCGCCGACGGACAGAACCTGACCGACTTCGGAGACCTCAGCCTCCTTGCCGAAGTTCTTGATTTGCTCTTTCAGGATAGCGGAAATTTCCGCGGCGCGGATGTCCATCAGCCGACCTCTTTCAGTGCAAGCTTGAGAGAAGAAAGTTTAGTGCGAAGGGACGTGTCGATCTGACGCGAACCCATTTTGACGATAAGACCGCCGAGGATCGACGGATCGACGGCGACATTGATCGTCACGTCCTTGCCGGCTACGCCCTTCAGCGTTGCCTTCAATTCGTTCTGCTGCGCGGCAGTCAGTGCATGCGCAGAAATAACATCGGCGGAAACTTCGCCGCGATGTTCGGCTGCAATCTCACGGAAAGCGGCGATAATGCCCGGCAGCGCAAAAAGGCGACGGTTAGACGCCACGACGCGCAGGAAATTGCCGACGAGACCCTTGATGCCAGCCTTGTCAGCAATCGCGCCAATGGCGTGAAGCTGGTCTTCAGCATTGAAGACCGGGCTGGAAATCAGACGCTTCAGGTCTTCGCTTCCGCTCAGAAGCGCCTCGAAGCGGCCAAGATCTTTTTCCACAGCAGCAACGGATTTTGCATCGAGCGCGAGCTCAAACAACGATCCGGCGTAGCGCTGTGCGACACCTGAAATGAGCGAAGACGTTTCTGCCACGAACAACCTGCTCTCTACGTTGAAACCATCTTTTTGGGAGTTCAGCAGGACCCAAAGGCCCAAGCAGATGATTTTATTGAATGTTTCCGGGGAACCCCTGACGCGCGAGCGCGACAACACCGAAATGTGATTGCCGTCTAGCATAGACGAACCGGACTCGCAACACGCGAATCCCGCACTTTCGTGTAAGTTTTGCCGCAATTTTAGGTTAGAAAAGTACTAACCCAGTCCACTAATACAGCAAGGTGCTCTTTAGCGCAGCAATCCGGCTTCAGCCGACGAAGCCAAAAGCATAAAGCAAAGGTCCGGCGGCGAGCGCAAACTCAATGACTGCAGCGATGATATTGTAGAAAGTTGCGCCCTTATCCGACATCATCGAAATGAAGCGCCCGAACAGCGCAAATCCCCACACGCTACCAAGAACGACCCACAAAAATGGCTGTGCAAAAATAAGACAGCCGAGCCCTATCCCCAGATAGGGACCAGCCAGTACGGCACGAATGGAGCTATATGCTTCCGGACGCGCATTGATTGGCTGAAGCCGCATCAATTTCATGGTGATGCCGGGTGCGAACAGCATAACGATGCCGGCAAAGGCAGTTACGACCGCCGCGCTCCATGCGAGCCATTCGCCGGTCGTGGCGGGAAGATAGAATTCCATTGCGTTTCACCCTCAATCTGAACTGCTTGGCTATAACCCAGTTTTCGATGACCGAAAACCAATCTGGTGGATCACGACCCAGTATATTTACCGGCAACGGTACAGTAATCCGACCGAACCGCAGTAGGTTCAATGCTGAATGGAACTGCGTATTTTGGCCATGCGCCCGAGAACTGACGGAATGAAGAGAATAATCGCTGCGCCAATCACCCATATGATCCAAAGCGCCGGTGCGAGCAAACCGCGCAGAATAGTAACGCCAGAGCCAGCGAGTTGATCAAGCTTGAAAATACCGATCACGGCACTCGCCTCACTACTGACCATCGATTTCCCAATCGTGGCAAGAGCTGGCCCGCTACTGCTAATCCAAGTGATTACGGCATCAGAGAAAGAATAGGCAAGCCAGATTGTTAGCGACCAGATCATCAATCCAATCAGAGAGATAATCCAAAGGCGACTACCGTTTCTTACGTGTTGTTTTTTGGAAATTCGGCTGTATCTCATCATTTTTCAAAAACCTTAAAAAGTGTATGAGGCACAGGCTACATCCTCTAGTCACTAGAGATGCAAATCTTTTTTCCTGACTTCTATTTTTGGTGGACACGTAACTAAAGGAAGCTCTGCGGATCAATATCCACCTGCACTCTTATAGAACCGCGCTCCTTAGGAGCAGCAGCCAGCAATGCCCGGATAAACCCTTGAATATCCGCGCGTTTTGTACCGTGGACGAGGATACGGAACCGATGTCGGCCACGCACCAGCGCGAGCGGCGCTTCCGCAGGCCCAAGCACTGAAATCTCCGGCGACGCAGGCGCAGCACGGCGCAATGCCCGTGCGTGATTTTCAGCATCGGGTCGATTATCGGCTGAAATGATAAGCGCTGCGAGACGACCGAAGGGCGGCAACACACTGCGCTCCCGCTCTTCGATTTCGCGGGCATAAAATGTTTCCGAATCGCCACTGACAATTGCGCGCATCACGGGATGATCAGGCTGATAGGTCTGAAGCAAACCAAGGCTCTTGCGACCTGTGCGCCCAGCGCGCCCTGTTACCTGATTAAGTAACTGGAATGTGCGTTCGGCTGCACGCGGATCGCCATTCGCAAGCCCAAGGTCAGCATCCACGACGCCGACGAGCGTCATGTTGGGAAAATTATGGCCTTTTGCGACAAGCTGCGTGCCAATAACGATATCCGCCTCGCCTTTAGCGATAGCATCAAGCTCAAGCCGCAAGCGCTTCACGCCACCCGCCATATCAGACGAAAGCACTATGATTCGAGCCTCAGGAAAGGTCGCGGCCACTTCTTCTGCGATACGTTCAACACCCGGACCACAGGCAACCAGATGGTCAAGCGTACCGCATTCCGGGCAGGCTTCCGGCACCGGCTCATGATAGCCACACTGATGGCACATGAGCTGACCACGAAAACGATGCTCGACTAGCCAGCTTGAGCATTGCGGACACTGGAAACGATGACCGCACACCCGACAAAGCGTCAGCGGCGCATAACCGCGACGGTTGAGAAACAGCAGAGCCTGCTCACCCCGCTCAACCGTCTTTCCCACAGCTTCCGTGAGTGCTGGCGACAAAAACCGTCCCGGCGGTGGAGGAGAGCGCCGCATATCAATGGTCTTCAGTATCGGAAGTGCTGCTTCCGCATAGCGACCATAGAGCTTGATTCGCTTGTAGCGCCCCTGATCGGCATTCACCTGGCTCTCGATAGAAGGTGTTGCTGATGCCAATATCACCGGAAAACCGCCAATATGGCCGCGCACGACGGCCATATCGCGCGCATTATAGAAGACGCGATCTTCCTGTTTGTAAGCCGGGTCATGTTCTTCATCGACCACGATCAGCCCAAGCTCTTTGAACGGCAAAAACAGGGCAGATCGCGCACCAGCCACGACACGCACCGTGCCTTCTGCCACTTGCCGCCAGACACGCTCGCGCGTCCGCGGTGCAAGATCGGAATGCCATTCGGCGGGCTTTGCCCCGAAACGATCATGAAAGCGGTCGAGAAACTGCTGCGTGAGCGCAATTTCAGGCAAGAGAATCAGCACCTGCTTGCCTTGATCCAGCGCCTTGGCAACCGCCTCGAAATACACTTCCGTTTTGCCCGAGCCTGTCACGCCATCGAGAAGCGAAACCGAAAAACAATCTGCCTCTACCGATTCGGCCAGCATTTCGGCTGCAGCCTGTTGATCTTCCGACAGCGTCGCTCGTGCGTAATCGGTATCAGGTGTGGCGACCACCGCAGGCGGCGGAAGCATCACTTCCTCAAAAATGCCTTGCGTTTTCAAGCCATCGACAACAGTCAGCGAAACGCCGGCTGCATGGGCAAGGCCTGAACGCGTCCACGCAAGTCCGTCGCGCGCTAGTTCCATGACGCGGGCGCGGGCATCGGTCATACGTTCCGGCTCGCCACCCCTATAACGAAGACCCGGAACAGCAGGTTCCGGATCAAAGGCTGCGGGTGCCCGCAGCACCATGCGCGCCACCATTCCGGGTGGTGAAAGCGTGTAATCAGCGGCCCAGCGCATGAAGCGCAACATCTCCGGATCGACTGGCGGGCAATCAAAAACCTCAGAAATTGCGCGGAGCTTTTTGGCATCCACCGCATCGGTCGCGCCATCGCAAACGATCCCCGCAACCTCACGCGGTCCCAATGGCACGCGCACAATCGAGCCGGGCTGGACACGCATTCCCTCTGGCACCATATATGAATAAGGCCGCTCGGCGGGCATGGGTACAAGCACCGGCACCACACTCGGAGTGGGTTCCGCAAAGAGGCTCAAAATATCGTGCGAATCTTTCGACATGATTGCGTGACCTTGGCGTGGCTTTGCGCTAAAGAAAAGCCACCTTCCGGGAATTAAATGGATTTAGTTTCCCTCAACACCCGCGCTCATTATGGAGGAACGCTGTTATGAAGTTTTTCGTCGACACTGCGGACGTCAAGGAAATCCGCGAACTCAACGATCTTGGACTGGTCGATGGCGTGACCACCAATCCATCGCTGATCCTCAAGTCTGGCCGCAACATTCTCGAAGTAACGAAAGAAATCTGCTCCTTCGTCAAGGGCCCGGTTTCGGCTGAAGTTGCTGCGACCGAATACGAGCAGATCATGAGGGAAGCAGCAGTGATTGCCAAGATCGCAGACAATATCTGCATCAAGCTTCCACTGACGCTCGATGGCCTCAAGGCTTGTAAGGCACTGACGTCCGATGGCCACAAGACCAACGTGACGCTCTGCTTCTCGGCCAATCAGGCTCTGCTCGCCGCTAAGGCTGGTGCTACCTTTGTTTCGCCATTCATCGGTCGCATCGATGACATGGGCGTCAACGGCATGGAACTGATCGCTGAAATCCGCACCATCTTCGACAATTACGATTTCCGCACCGAAATCCTTGCGGCTTCGGTTCGCACCGTAAACCACGTGAAGGAAGCTGCCCTCATCGGCGCCGATGTCGTTACCGCACCTCCGGCAACGCTTAAGGCACTCGTCAAGCATCCGCTGACCGACAAGGGCCTCGAAGCCTTCCTCGCCGACTGGGCGAAGACTGGCCAGAAGATCGCTTAAAGCAGATCGCTTAATCTGTAAGCTGATTGAGATAAAACGGCGGATCATTGATCTGCCGTTTTTGTTTATCCCAACTCTGTTTCGCCATCATGCTTGGCGACACGGATCGGCCTGCTGCCGCAATATTCGGTAATCGCCTCGGCCAGCCGGGCTGAATGCGTCACCACCCAGATCTGGCTGCGCTGAGACGCCTGCGCAATCATCTTCGCAAGCGAAGGGATCATATTCGGGTGCAGGCTTGCTTCTGGTTCGTTCAATGCTATCAGCGGCGGCAAACGATAGGACAAAAGCGCGCCTGCAAGCGCGAGCAGACGTATCTGTCCGTCGGACAACTCGCCCGGACGAAAAACGCGCGGCGGAAAGGCCGGAAAATTGAGGCCAAATGTTGCGGTTTCTTCCGGATACGGAATGACCAGCTTGGCACCTTCCAGCGCATCGGCAATCAGATGATCAAGATCGACCGTATCCTGACGGATATGGGCAAGCGTCGCAAAGACCGAAGCCAGATTGCTACCGTCCTCATTGAGCATCGCGGCGGTCGCGGCAATTGATGGCTGACGCACAGGTGCATCGCGGTCGCTTCTGAAGCCATGATAGAAGCGCCAGCCGCGCATTTGCGCTGCGAGATCACCAATCTCCGGATAATGCCCTGACTGTCCCAAGACGGAAAGACCGCTCTCCGATGTTAAAAGGCGGCTCGGGTGCTCGGTTCGCCGCCCCTCCCCGTCACGCGCAAAAACTGCTGGTCCTTTGCGGTCCATCAGATCAACCGGACGTCGCCCGGTGTCAAGATTGAGCTGCTCTTCCTTGATCTGCGGCTCAAACGGAAAAGCACCCGATACCGGGGGCGGCAAACCTGCCTCAACCCGATAAGACAAACGTGATGCAAGCCGCTCATCTTCAAACTCGGCTTCCAGAATGATTCGGGCCTGTTCATGCTTGCGTCGAGTTCCGCCCCACATGGCCGATTGCATGCCGCCTTCACGCACAATCTCAGTTGAAAATGTGCCTTCAGCGGCTGCCTTCACCAACTGAAGAGCGCGATAAAGATTGGACTTTCCCGCACCATTTTCACCGACAAAGACCGTGACCTGCCCCAGATCAAACCGGACAGACCGAAGCGAGCGATAGCCTTTTGCCGTGAATGAAACGAGCCGCATGATTTCCTCTGACTATGCATCGTACTTTCCAAAAGGACGCACGGCGCTTGAATAGAAAAGGCGGCACAGAATGCGCCGCCTTTTCAAACTCAATCGAGCTGACACGCTCAGAGCTTCGACATCTGCATCGCAAGTGATAGGAATACCTGCTCTGCCAGCTCCTCCGCTGCGCGCTTGGTCGCGTCGCGCTGAGCACGCAGGTTAGCAAATTCCTGACGTGGACGATCGAAAGATGCACCAGCCGTGCGCGTACCCGAGACAAGAGGCTTGCCGTCCTTGTCACGCAACACATAGTTCGATGTCGCCTTGACGATACCAGCCGATGGACGGCCGGTACGGTCTGTCTGATCGCCGACATCCACACTCACTGCACTCAGCGTGTTGGTGCTCAGACCAAGGCTGAGGCGATAGTTCGGGGCCGCAGCTTCACCTGCTCCACCGCTGAGCAAAAAGATCAGACGGTTACGAACCTGCTGCTGAAACACATCACCAGCCGGATCAATCGCCACCGACGCAAGCTTGCTGCGCATATCCGGTGTGACACTGCCACCGATTGTGCCGCCAGCACCACCCGACGAATAAAGCGGTTGCACGGTACAGCCTGCGATCAGCATCGCTGCCCCTAGAGCAGCGATTGCGACGCGAAAAGCTTTGAATGCGGAAATGAAACGATCAAGCAACGACATTGACGATCCTTTGCGGCACCACGATGATCTTCTTCGGCGAGCCCCCATCGAGCGCAGTCTTGACAAAGTCAAGTTCGAGCACCGCCTGCTGGATTGTAGCTTGATCAGCGTCGCGGGCGATTGTCAAATCCCCACGCTTCTTGCCATTGATCTGCACCGGTAAAATAATCTCGTTTTCCACGATCATCGCTGCATTAAACGATGGCCATGCCGCCGTTGCAGCCAGCGTGTCCTTGCCGGTGATCTTGCCACCCAGCTCCGTCAGGCACTGTTCGGCCAAATGCGGCATCATCGGTGCAACCATCAGAACCAGCATTTCGGTGGCTTCACGCAGAGCCCCCTTCAACTGATCGTCAGCCTTGCCCGAGGCAGCCAGCTGCAACGATGCTGCAAGCGCATTCACCAACTCATAAAGACGCGCAACCGCACGATTGAAAGCGAGCTTTTCAATGTCGTCGCCAACAGCCTGAACGGCCTTATGCACAGCCTTTGAAATAGCAAGCGCGTCGCCGTCCGTGCCAGACTTTGGTGCAACGTCTTTCAGCGCAGGTGCTGCTTCAGACACCAGACGCCAGACGCGCTGCACGAAACGATGTGCGCCTTCAGCACCAGCTTCCGTCCAGATCACATCGCGCTCCGGAGGAGAATCGGACAGCATGAACCAACGTGCCGTATCTGCACCGTAAGAAGAAATAATGTCGTCGGGATCGACCACATTCTTCTTCGACTTCGACATCTTCTCAATCGAACCAATATCGACCGGAGCACCGCTATCGAGCATGGTGGCGATACGCTTGCCGTCAACGTCGTCAATGCGAATATCGGCAGGTGCCACCCACTGACCATCAGACTTATAGGTCTCGTGAACCACCATGCCTTGCGTGAACAAGCCCTTGAACGGTTCATCAATGCCGACATGACCCGCCACTTTCATGGCGCGGGTGAAGAAGCGCGAGTAGAGCAAATGCAGGATCGCGTGCTCTACGCCACCAATATACTGATCGACCGGCAACCAGTGATCGGCAACCGCACGATCCGTCGGCTCGTTTTCCCAAGGAGCAGTGAAGCGCGTGTAATACCACGACGAATCCACGAACGTATCCATCGTATCGGTTTCGCGACGGGCTTCGCCGCCGCATTTCGGGCACTTCACATGACGCCAGGTCGCGTGACGGTCGAGCGGATTGCCCGGACGGTCAAACTCGACATCATCCGGCAGCTTGACTGGAAGATCGGCACGCGGCACCGGATTGACGCCACAGCTTTCGCAATGGATCATCGGGATCGGGCAACCCCAGTAACGCTGACGCGAAATACCCCAGTCACGCAGACGGAACTGCACCTTGCGTTGAGCTTGCGAGCGACCATCGAGCTCGGTCTTTTCAAGGCGATCAGCCACTTCCGCGAAAGCAGCCTCAGGCGTCATACCGTCGAGGAAGCGTGAATTGATCATCACGCCATCTTCGGTGAAAGCAGTCTCACCAACGCTGAAGCTTGCAGCGTCCTCGCCCTTCGGCAGAACAACCGGCGTCACTTTCAGCGCATACTTATTGGCAAAATCCAGATCGCGCTGATCATGCGCAGGGCAGCCGAACACAGCGCCCGTGCCATATTCCATCAGCACGAAGTTGGCGACATAAAGCGGCAGCTCCCAGTTTTCATCAAATGGGTGCTTGACCTTGATGCCGGTATCGAAACCCTTCTTTTCAGCGGTTTCAAGCGCTGCAAGCGACGTGCCATGCTGATGGCACTCATCGATGAAGCCGGTGAGCGAGGCATTGTTTTCGGCAAGCTTCTTCGCCAGCGGATGATCCGCCGAGATCGCCACGAAAGATGCACCGAACAGTGTGTCCGGGCGTGTCGTGTAGACTTCAACTTCCGAGAAACCGGCAGGCGCCGTGTTTTCGTCGAGCGCGAAACGAACCTGCAGGCCTTCCGACTTGCCGATCCAGTTGCGCTGCATCAGGCGAACCTTTTCCGGCCACTGGTCGAGCGTATCGAGACCGGCCAGCAATTCCTCGCTGAAATCGGTGATCTTGAAGAACCACTGTGTCAGCTCGCGCTGTTCGACCAGCGCGCCCGAACGCCAGCCGCGACCGTCCACCACCTGCTCATTGGCAAGCACAGTGTTGTCGACCGGGTCCCAGTTCACCTTGGAAGTCTTGCGCGTCACCAGACCTTTTTCAAACAGGTCGATGAACAGCATCTGCTGGCGATGATAATATTCAACATCGCAGGTCGCAAATTCACGCGACCAGTCGAGCGACAGACCCATCGACTTCAGCTGGCGCTTCATTGTGGCGATGTTCTGATAGGTCCATTCTTTCGGATGGACCTTGTTCTGCATGGCGGCGTTTTCAGCAGGCATACCAAACGCGTCCCACCCCATCGGATGAAGCACGTTGAAACCCTTGGCGCGCTTGTAGCGAGCGACCACGTCCCCCATCGCATAGTTGCGCACATGGCCCATGTGAATGCGCCCCGATGGATAGGGGAACATTTCGAGCACGTAGTACTTCTCGCGGGGATCGCTGTTGTCGGTTTCGAAAGTCCGGTTTTCTTCCCAGATTTTCTGCCAATGAGCTTCCGCCACGCGCGGATTATAACGTTCGGCTGCCATGAGCGTATTTACTCGTACGAAGATGATGCAATAAGGAGAGTCGTCATTAATGGCGACCTTCACCACGTATTGGCGAAAGCGTCAACCTTTTGCGGATGAAAAGCCTGAAAGCGAGAGTTTCATGTCAGATATTGTAGCGAACCTGAACAAGGTCAAGGCTGTCATTGCCAATGCCGAAGAAGAAGCACGCCGCGATAAGGGCTCTGTGACACTCGTTGCCGTGTCCAAAACATTCGAGGCCGAGGACATTCGCCCTGCCCTCGACGCAGGCCAGCGGGTCTTCGGCGAAAACCGCGTGCAGGAGGCACAAGGCAAATGGCCAGCGCTGCGCGAAGCGTATTCGGGTATTGAGCTGCATCTGATCGGCCCATTACAATCCAACAAGGCAGCTGACGCCGTGGCGCTGTTCGATGTGATTGAAACCGTGGACCGCGAAAAGATTGCAGCCGCCCTCGCCGTCGAGATCAAAAAGCAGGGCAAAAGCCCGAAGCTCTATGTGCAGGTCAATACCGGCCTTGAAGAACAAAAGGCTGGCATCCCGCCAAAAGAAGCAGTCGCCTTCGTCAAGCGTTGTCGTAACGAGCATGGCCTCGCCATCGAGGGACTGATGTGCATCCCGCCTGCAGATGAAAATCCGGGGCCGCATTTCGCGTTGCTGGAAAAGCTTGCGCGTGAAGCCAACGTTGACAAACTCTCGATGGGCATGTCGGGCGATTTTGAGACCGCTGTTGGCTTTGGTGCGACATCGGTGCGTGTTGGCTCGGCTATCTTCGGCGGACGGAGCTATACCAGCCCCGCCTGAATTGTCACCCCTACGGCTTGTTTTTGTCGCATTATCCTACGCAAAACCGCGTCACACTTTTGCTGGAAATGCTCCTAGTGCAGGACAATCTCGCCCTGCACGTTCTTCCAGTCAGATGGGCCGAGCAACCGGCAATGCGCGTAAGCGACGGAGTGCAACGGCCCGTCGATCTTTTCCTTCCAGAATTCTATGAAATGATTGAGCACTGGAAATTCCGGCGCGAGATCATAGTCCTGCCAGACAAAAAGCTGCAGCAAATGTGGATGATCAGGCATGTGATAGAAGATTTTCGCCGTCGTCAAACCGTAACCGGCGAGTTGCAGTTCAAAGGCAGACTTTGAAATAAAAGCGGATGTCGTCATGGCGATTTCCCCTTTTTATGAAGAGCCATTATTAATATTCGGCGGCTCCGACAGGAATTATAATCGCGCGGAATAGTTTTTAAAACGTAAAAACAATATGTTAGCAATAATACGGTGTGAGTGCTGCCACTCCGTTCATATCTTTGTGCTGCGTCATTGTGGACCATAGTCGATCCCAATGTCTAATTTACGTTGGACGCGACGGAATGTAGATGAGTCTGGCGATGGCTTCGCCCCGATGCGGCTGTCGATTCTGGCGGGAGGATCGCCGGACAGTTATGGAGGAACACATGTCGGAAAAGCTTTACCCCGTTCTGCCGGGGGCAAAGAAGAACACGCTCATTGACAACGAGAAATATCTCGAATGGTACAATGAAAGCGTGACCGACCCGGATGGCTTCTGGGCCAAGCACGGCCGCCGGATTGACTGGTTCAAGCCTTTCACCAAAGTCAAAAACACCGATTTCAACGGCGACGTATCGATCAAGTGGTATGAGGATGGCGTCACCAACGTCTCTTACAATTGTATCGATCGCCATCTGAAAAGCCGTGGCGATAAGGTTGCAATCATCTGGGAAGGTGACAACCCGTACATCGACAAGAAGATCACCTATCTTGAGCTTTATGAAAATGTCTGCCGCCTCGCCAATGTGCTGAAGAAGCACGGCGTGAAGAAGGGCGACCGCGTCACAATCTATCTGCCGATGATCCCGGAAGCGGCCTATGCGATGCTGGCCTGCGCGCGCATCGGCGCTGTGCATTCGGTCGTCTTCGCCGGTTTCTCGCCGGAAGCGCTTGCTGGTCGTATCGTTGATTGCGAATCCACTTTTGTCATCACCGCCGATGAGGGCGTGCGTGGCGGCAAGCCAGTTCCACTCAAGGAAAACACCGACACTGCCATCGACATTGCTGCCAAGCAGTATGTCATCGTCAACAAGGTTCTCACCGTGCGCCGCACCGGCGGCAAGGTCAGCTGGGGACCGGGCCGCGATCTCTGGTATCATCAGGAAGTGGCACGTGTTGAGCCGACCTGCGAACCTGAACCAATGAACGCGGAAGATCCGCTCTTCATCCTCTACACCTCGGGCTCGACGGGCAAGCCGAAGGGTGTGTTGCACACCACTGGCGGCTATCTCGTCTATGCTTCGATGACACATCAATATGTCTTCGACTATCACGACGGCGATATCTATTGGTGTACAGCGGACGTGGGCTGGGTGACGGGCCATTCCTATATCGTCTATGGACCGCTCGCCAATGGTGCGACGACGCTGATGTTTGAAGGCGTACCGAACTTCCCCGATCAGGGTCGTTTCTGGGAAGTCATAGACAAGCACCACGTCAACATCTTCTATACCGCGCCAACCGCAATCCGTGCGCTGATGGGCGCGGGCGATGAATTCGTTACCCGTTCATCGCGCTCGACATTGCGCCTGCTTGGCTCGGTCGGCGAACCGATCAATCCGGAAGCCTGGGAATGGTATTACAACGTCGTGGGCGATCAGCATTCACCGATTGTCGATACCTGGTGGCAAACGGAAACCGGCGGCATTCTGATTACGCCATTGCCCGGTGCAACCGACCTCAAGCCGGGTTCGGCAACGCGTCCGTTCTTCGGCATCAAGCCGGAACTGGTTGATAGCGAAGGGGCAGTCGTTGAGGGCGCTGTGGACGGCAATCTCTGCATCATCGATAGCTGGCCGGGTCAGATGCGTACGCTTTACGGTGATCACAAGCGCTTCATCGAAGCTTATTTCTCGACTTACAAAGGCAAGTATTTCACCGGTGACGGCTGCCGCCGCGATGAGGACGGTTATTACTGGATCACGGGCCGCGTCGATGACGTGCTCAATATTTCCGGCCATCGCCTCGGTACGGCGGAAATCGAATCGGCACTCGTCTCGCATCACTCGGTTTCGGAAGCCGCTGTCGTGGGCTACCCGCATCCGATCAAGGGACAGGGCATTTACTGCTATGTCACGCTGATGACCGGCGAGGCAGTTCAGGACGAAGACGCCCTGCGCAAGGAGCTGGTAAGCCACGTGCGCAAGGAGATCGGCCCTATCGCCACACCGGACAAGATCCAGTTCTCGCCCGGCCTGCCAAAAACCCGCTCGGGCAAGATCATGCGCCGTATCCTGCGCAAGATCGCCGAAGACGAGTTCGGCGCACTGGGCGATACCTCGACGCTGGCCGATCCGGGCGTTGTGGATGACCTGATCGAAAATCGTCAGAATAAGAAGTAGCAAAAAGGCCGGGATTTCCCGGCCTTTTTATATTCCCCATTTCTTTGACTTGTCTGAGTATTGAAGTTTCTTACACTCAGTTTCGGATAATCAATGATTGGAAACGGACATGGACGCGCCCTTCAAAGATATCTGGTTTCTACATTGGTTGACTGCGTCAGGTGGACTCGAAGAATTTCAGGAGCATATATCCATTGAAATCGCCGAGGCCTTCAGAACTCTGGAACACTTCGTTCTGCCTCCGAAGTTCGATACTCTTCTTGATCGTTCAATACATGTAATTCCTGAGATCGGAATTTTGGGGCGAGCCCACAACAGCATGTTATTTTCGCTAAATTTCGATCCGGAGAATCCCAACTTTAAACCAAGCCTTATAGATGGAACGCTCCAGCGACAATTGCTGCATGAAACCCACCACTGCATGCGCATGGCTGGTCCGGGCTATGGATGGACACTTGGTGAGGCGTTAGTAAGCGAAGGCCTAGCAGGTCATTTCGTCCAATATCTGATGAATACGCCGTCGGAACTATGGGAAAGTGCAGTCAATATTGACGTGTTGAATGCGCACCGCCCCAGTGTGGCAGAATTGCAATCTACCGACTACAATCATGCTGAATGGTTCTTTGGCAGAGGGCGCTTTCCCCGTTGGCTTGGTTATTCAATGGGGTTCGAACTCGTGCGGCTTTGGCGAGAGACCGTTCAACCCGCAACCCAAGCTCAATGGATCAACACGCCTTCAAATGAAATTCTTACGATTGGCAAAGAAGGCGGACTGATCAGAGATTAAAAATCGATTGTCCGACCCTTAATCTCCCAGTCGCCAAAACGCGCAGGATCTTTGCCGCCGCGACCGCCGATTTCTCGCGGGAGCTTTTCAGCCGTCTCAGTGGAGCGGCGTTCTTCGGCTTCTTTGAGCGCGCGCTGTGCTGCAGCTGGCAAATCATCAAACTTGCGCGGTTCGGCATTATCGTCGTTGGCGGGTTCGTTGAACTTATCGGTCATCTGTTTGCGATCCGTTATTCAAGCCCATTATTGAAGATTGGGCATTTCATACCCATCATATAGTTAAACTTGGTGGGCAAGCAAAACCCTGTTTGAGATCAATTCTCGCTGAACTGGAGACCTATACGCATGAATATGACGAAAACTGCCATGCTGATTGCTCTCATGACAGTCATGTTCATGAGCATCGGCTATTTGTTGGGCGGCGGCGGTGGCATGATGATCGCTCTGGTCATTGCTGTTGCCATGAACCTGTTTGGCTACTGGAATTCTGACAAGATGGTGCTGCGCATGTACAATGCGCAGGAAGTCGATGAGCGATCTGGCTCCGACTATTACCGCATGGTGAGCGGGCTGGCAGCCAATGCCGGTTTGCCTATGCCGAAGGTTTACATCATTCACGAAGACCAGCCCAATGCCTTTGCCACGGGCCGTAACCCGGAAAACGCAGCCGTCGCAGCCACGACGGGCCTCCTCAACCGCCTGACACCGGAAGAAGTCGCAGGCGTTATGGCGCATGAACTGGCGCACGTTCAAAACCGCGATACGCTGACCATGACAATCGTTGCTACCCTTGCAGGTGCGATCTCCATGCTCGGCAATTTCGCTTTCTTCCTTGGTGGTAACCGTGAAAACGGCAATGGCATCATGGGCGTAATCGGCACGATCCTCGCCATGATCGTTGCCCCATTCGCCGCCATGATTGTGCAGATGGCGGTAAGCCGTACACGCGAATATGCTGCTGACCGTCGCGGCGCTGAAATCTGTGGCAACCCGCTCTGGCTCTCATCCGCCCTTGGCAAGATCGCCCGCGGCGCTAAGTCTGTTGTTAATGAGGAAGCCGAACACAACCCGGCAACCGCCCATATGTTTATCATCAACCCGCTGAGCGGACGTGGTGCAGACAATCTGTTTTCGACCCACCCGGACACCGATAACCGTATTCAAGCGCTTGAACAAATGGCGGCTGAAATGGGTATTCGCTCCGCTGGAATGAGGCAGCGTCCTGCTGCATCTTCACAAAGCAGTGGCCCATGGGGACAAACTAGTGGTAATGCAAGCGACAACAACAGTGGCGGTTCCGGTTCCAATTCTGGCTACCGGGGCCCTTGGTCGTAAAAGCGCGTTGCGAAAGCAAGATGCGCGTCAGATAAAGTAGAACAGCGTGAACGATAAAAAAGCTGCGCCAAAGCGTGGAAATAAAAAGCCGCAACCACATAAACACGCCGCAGACCGCGCTGAACAATTGCGACCCGGTCTTGCCGCGCGTCTGACTGCGGCTCGCCTGCTTGGTGCAGTGATTGAAAAAAACACGTCGCTCGACGGCCTCACTGATAATAGCCACGGTCATCCGCAATATCTGGCTCTGGAGCCACGCGACCGCGCGCTGGTTCGCGCGATTCTTGGTTCAGCGCTCCGCAATCGTGGCAGTATTGAACGGGCCATAAACAAGCGCCTCGACCGTCCGTTGCCGGAAAATGCCCACGCGCTCAAGCATCTGCTGCATGTCGCCATCGCACAGATTTTCTACCTCAACCTCCCCGATCATTCCGCGGTTGATCTGGCGGTCGAAGCGGCTAATGCCGATCCGCGCAATCGCAAATATGCTGGCCTCGTCAACGCGCTGCTGCGGCGCTTGTCGCGCAACAAAGAGCGCGCGCTCGCTCATACGCTCGAGCCGGAAACCAATGTGCCGGAATGGTTTGCAAAGAGCATCACAGATGCTTATGGCGCGGAAAAAGCAGGAGCGATCCTCGCCATGCATGCTTATGAGCCGCCGATTGATTTCACGGTGAAGGGCGATCCCAAAGAATGGGCTGAGAAACTGGGTGGCACTGCCCTGCCGAACGGCTCGATCCGTCTCGAGACAGTGGAAGGCAACCTCACCGATCTGCCCGGCTTTGCCGAGGGCGACTGGTGGGTGCAGGATGCAGCCGCAAGCCTGCCTGCGCGTTTGATGGGCGACATCAAAGGCAAGCGTGTTGCTGATCTCTGTGCAGCGCCCGGCGGCAAGACCGCGCAGCTTGTGCAGCAGGCCGCAGATGTTACGGCGCTTGATCTTTCGGAAAACCGTCTCAAGCGGCTTCAGGGCAATCTGGATCGTCTTGGTTACAAGGCACGCACTGTCGCCATCAATCTGATGGAGTACACACCGGACGAGTTGTTCGACGCAGTCCTTCTCGATGCGCCCTGCTCATCCACAGGCACCGTGCGCCGTCACCCCGACGTGCCATGGACCAAGACACCGCAGGATGTTGAAAAGCTCGCCAGCCTTCAGGCCAAACTGCTTGCCCATTCTGTCACTTTGGTAAAACCCGGTGGCACGATTGTCTTTTCCAATTGCTCGCTACATCCGCTCGAAGGCGAGGAAATGGCGCGCAAGGCACTCGAAAATCCCGCGCTTGAAGCCTGGCCGATCACGGCAGATGACTGCCCGGGATTTGAGGGTCTGATTACCGAAGAAGGCTTCCTGCGTTCGACCCCTGCCGATCTGCCTGCCGATAAATTCGATGGCAATCCGAATATGGCAGGCATGGACGGCTTTTTCGCCGCCCGTTTCAGACGCAAAGCCTAAAGCATGTCGCGGAAAAGTGGGAACCGGTTTTCCAATAACGACATGCATGAAAACAAAGACTTAAAGAGCGGCTCTTGAATACGATAAATTGCGACGCGCTTTAGTCAGTTAGCAACTACTGATTAAAATCGATGAATTTGCGATAACGGGTGCGCTGCGCCCGTTATGGTTAACACTCGATTCACCATTATCGACGATTCTAAGAATGCATGATTCCGAAATCCGGAAACCGGCATTTCGATACATCATGCCATGAAAGGACGGGCCTGCCTTATCGGGTCCATTGCGAATGAATTTGAATACGGAGAACGAGAGGGTGGCAGTCGCGCTGAGCGAAACCCCGCATCTTTGGGGACTGGCTGTTGCACAGGCTTGGCGCAAGTTCAGCCGCCGTCTGCGCATGGGCCCGCTTTACCGCTGGCGTTTCACCGGCTTCACGCCGGAACGCATTCTGATTGCTCCACCCGATCTGCGCGTTGCGGACCCCCAACTCGCTCAGGAGTTTTATCACGGTCGCTTCGCGCTTGCCGGTCGCCTTGTCGAAACTGGCGGTCTCTCGCCTTTCGCCGTCGAGCCACCAACACCTGAGTGGGAAGCAGCACTTCACAGCTTCAGCTGGCTGCGTCACCTTAAAAGCGCCAATAGCGAACTTGCCACCGCCAATGCGCGTGCTTTGCTCGATGACTGGATGCGCCTTTATGGAAAACGCATCGGTGGACTAGCATGGTCCCCGGAAGTCACAGCGCAACGCATCATCGCATGGCTGCAGCATTCCAATCTGATTTTGTCGGGCGCTGAACTTCCTGCCTATCGCAAATTCATGCGTTCACTCGCCATGCAGGTGCGCTATCTGCGTACAGTAGCCTCGGCTATGGATGACGGTGAGGAACGGCTTCGCGCCCGCATCGCGCTTGCCTTCGCGGCCCTTGCGCTCCCGGTTTCGCCGCCGACGGCGCGGGCTGCTCGCCGCAATCTCGAATATGAACTGAAGCGTCAGATCCTGCCTGATGGTGGCCACGTCTCACGCAATCCCGTCACTATTCTCGAACTGCTCGCCGACCTGCTGCCACTGCGCCAAACCTATGCCAATGGCACGGAAGCACCACCCAAGGCGCTGATCGAAGCCGTCGAACGCATGTTGCCGGCACTCCGCTTCTTCCGTCATCAGGACGGAAGCCTTGCGCTGTTCAACGGCGTCGGACCAACCATGTCGGAACGCATCATTTCAGTGCTGCGCCATGATGAAACCGCAGGCTCGCCACTAACCCACGCGCCCTATTCCGGCTATGAACGCCTGTCGATGGGGGCTACTACGATCATCGCTGACACTGGGTTACCGCCGCCGGTCACCTCTTCGCGCGATGCCCATGCAGGCTGTCTCGCCTTTGAAATGTCCTCTGGACGTCAGCGTTATATCGTCAATTCCGGCATAGACCGTTTCGGCCCGCCGGAATTTCGTCCTTTAGGCCGTTCGACCGCAGCCCACTCTACCGCCACCATCAACGACACATCCTCGTGCCGTTTCAGCTTGAATTCAGGCCTTTCCAACATGATCGGCACACCGATCATTGCCGGGCCGACCAAAGTACAGCGTGACCGTGTGGAAGACATGGGTCGGCAAGGGTTTGTCGCAAGCCATGACGGTTACGTCCGGCTCTTCGGAATTTTCCACGAGCGTCGCGTGGTGCTGTCGCACAATGGCAGCGTCATTCAGGGTGCCGACCGTTTCTATCGTGGCGATGCCAAAGCTTTAAAAGCCAACGGGCGCGATAATATCGCCGTGCGTTTTCATATTCACCCGTCGGTCGATATCTCGTTTGATGAAAATGGTCTGATCATCCTGAGCGCACCCCATGATGACACATGGGCTTTCTCCTGCTTCGAAGTGACCCCGCAACTGGAAGACAGTATCTTCTTTGCCGGTTTCCGTGGTCCCGTAACATCGAAGCAAATTGTGCTGTCATTTCCGGCTTCCGACCTGCCGGAAGTGAACTGGCAATTCAGCCGCGTCGCTATCGGAAGCTACGCTTAATTCACAAAGCCTCTGCCTTGCGGCGTTTTAAGGTATGATTCGCGTCTCGCCTGTGCTAACTCGCCATCGTCCCACCCTTCCTGAACGCAAAACGCTTCAGCAACGAAGAGACCGTTTCCTATGGCTGTCAGCTCCAAGCATATTCCCGCTCCCGATCTTCATCGGGTGCGCCGCGCCCTCCTTTCCGTGTCCGACAAGACCGGCCTCATCGATTTTGCCAAGGCGCTTCATGCCCATGGCGTTGAAATCCTCTCGACTGGCGGCACCGCCAAGTCGATTGCCGCAGAAGGCATTCCTGTAAAGGACGTTTCAGAAGTCACCGGCTTCCCGGAAATCATGGACGGACGCGTGAAGACACTGCATCCATCGGTCCACGGCGGCCTGCTCGCCGTGCGCAACGATCCTGAACATGTTGCAGCCATGGAAGCACACGGCATTGGCGGTATCGATCTGGCTGTCATCAATCTCTACCCATTTGAAGAAGTCCGCTTCAAGGGCGGCGACTACGACACCACTGTTGAAAATATCGACATTGGTGGCCCGGCCATGATCCGCGCTTCGGCAAAAAATCACGCCTATGTCGCAACCGTCGTTGATCCAGCGGATTATGCAGACGTCGTAGCCGAACTAGAAAAGAACGAGGGTTCCCTCAAGCTTTCTTTCCGCAAAAAGCTCGCAGCCAAGGCCTTCTCGCGCACAGCAGCCTATGACGCAGCCATTTCCAACTGGTTTGCCGAAGCAATCAGTGAGGAAACCCCGACCTACCGTTCGGTTGCAGGCAAGCTGCATTCGGTCATGCGCTATGGTGAGAACCCGCATCAGACCGCTGGCTTCTATCTAACCGGCGAACAGCGTCCGGGCGTTGCGACCGCAACCCAGCTTCAGGGCAAGCAGCTTTCCTATAACAACATCAACGATACCGATGCAGCTTTTGAGCTCGTCGCCGAATTTGATCCGGCCCGTACCGCAGCCGTTGCCATCATCAAGCACGCCAATCCTTGCGGCGTTGCAGAAGCAGCCACCATCAAGGAAGCTTATTTGAAGGCACTCGCCTGCGATCCGGTTTCGGCGTTCGGCGGTATTGTTGCGCTCAATAAAACGCTCGATGAAGAGGCTGCGGAAGAGATCGTGAAGATCTTCACCGAAGTCATCATCGCACCGGATGCTACCGAAGGCGCACAGGCCATCGTTGCTGCCAAGAAGAACCTGCGTCTCCTGGTAACGGGCGGTCTTCCTGACCCACGTGCGAAAGGTATCGCAGCCAAGACAGTTGCTGGCGGCCTGCTGGTTCAGTCCCGCGACAATGGCGTCGTTGACGATCTCGATCTGAAAGTCGTGACCAAGCGGAGCCCAAGCGAAGCCGAACTCAACGACATGAAATTCGCCTTCCGCGTCGGCAAGCATGTGAAGTCAAACGCCATTGTCTATGTCAAGGACGGTGCAACAGTCGGCATCGGTGCAGGCCAGATGAGCCGTGTGGATTCGGCCCGTATTGCTGCGCGTAAGGCAGAAGACGCCGCAGAAGCCGCCGGTCTCGCGGAACCGCTGACCAAGGGCTGCGTTGTGGCTTCCGACGCATTCTTCCCGTTCGCTGACGGCCTGCTTTCTGCTGTTCAGGCAGGCGCCACGGCTGTCATCCAGCCGGGTGGTTCCATGCGCGATGACGAAGTGATCGCTGCTGCCGACGAACACGGTATTGCCATGGTGATGACCGGCATGCGCCACTTCCGTCACTGAACTTTGCATTCATAAGCTGGCATTTAGAGCGCATCCCGAAAAGTGTGAAACGGTTTTCGGACAAAGATGCGCGCTCTAGCTAACGAAATGGGCTCCGGGGGCATCTTCCCGGGGCCCTTTTTTCATAGTGCCATCGTTGAGCCTCGAAAAATCCACGCCTCGCGGATTACAGCTGGAATGATTGATGTTCGGAAATGAAAGCCACCTTATTCATTGCGACATATTTTCATCACTTTTACGTCACTCGCAAAAAAGTGAATTCATATTGCTTTCGTTTTATATTCATATTATTTCGTATCATGCGTTTTGGAGAGCGTAACGAAAGTGCATGGGATGGCACGAAGCTATTGGGAATGCCTGAGGCGTCATCCTGTATTAAGTTGATTTGGAAAGCAGGCAGTTCGCACGATTTTGCGCTCTGCCGGTAACAAGCACCCGAATGGGAGGAGCAAAAGCACATGACTCAATTTATCGGTTCCATCGATCAGGGGACCACGAGTTCACGCTTCATTATATTTGACAAGCATGGCGATATTATCGCCATGGATCAGCGCGAACACGAGCAGATTTATCCAAAAGCGGGCTGGGTTGAACACAGCGCCAATGAAATCTGGCGCAACACGCAGCATGTCATCGCAGCAGCCTTGAAGAAAGCCAAGCTCAAGGCTTCCGATATCGCATCGGTCGGCATCACCAACCAGCGCGAAACCACACTGCTTTGGGACAAAAAAACAGGCACACCGCTTTATAATGCAATTGTCTGGATGGATACACGTACCGACGAACTGGTCGACCATTTCGTGCAGGATGGCGGCGCGGATCGTCTGCGCAGCAAGACTGGCTTGCCTATCTCGACTTATTTTTCGGGCCTCAAGCTACGCTGGATTCTGGATAATGTTCCGGGTGCACGCGAGAAGGCTGAAGCGGGCGACGCTCTGTTCGGCACTATTGATAGCTGGGTTGTCTGGAACCTGACAGGCGGCACCAATGGCGGCATCCATATTACCGATGTCACCAATGCCTCCCGGACGCAGCTTATGGATCTTGCGACCCTGAAATGGGACGAGGAAATTCTGCGTCTTTTCAATATTCCAGCTGCCTGTCTGCCAGAAATTCGCTCATCCAGCGAGGTCTATGGCGATATCTCCCTGCCGGCGCTTGAGGGCGTCAAGCTCGCAGGTATTCTGGGCGATCAGCAGGCAGCCCTTTTCGGTCAAGCCTGTCTTGAGCCGGGCGAAGCCAAGAACACCTATGGCACTGGCTGCTTCATGCTGATGAATACCGGCGAAAAGCTGGTTCCATCGACCTACGGCCTGCTTACCACAGTTGCCTATCAGCTTGGCGATAAAAAGCCGATCTATGCGCTTGAAGGCTCGATTGCCATCACCGGTGCTCTGGTGCAATGGCTGCGCGACAATCTCGGCATCATCAAAACCAGCGGCGACATTGAAACATTGGCTCGCACCGTCGAAGACAATGGCGATGTCTATTTCGTTCCTGCCTTCTCTGGTCTTTACGCCCCCCACTGGGAAGATTCGGCACGTGGTGTTGTCGCCGGTCTGACACGTTTTGCCAATAAGGGTCACATCGCGCGTGCAGCACTCGAAGCAAGCGCCTATCAGGTGCGCGAAGTGCTGGAAGCAATGGTCAAGGATTCCGGTGTTGAAATCACCGAATTGCGCGCCGACGGTGGCATGACCATCAACGAGCTTCTCATGCAGTTCCAGTCCGACATCCTGGATGTACCGGTTGTACGTCCCAAGATCATCGAAACCACAGCTCTCGGTGCCGCCTATGCAGCGGGTCTTGCCGTTGGCTACTGGAAATCGACGAACGACATTATCGAAAACTGGCAAGTTGGTCAGCGCTGGCACCCCAAGATGACATCAAAGGAAAGAACCCGCCTGTTCGCCTCATGGGAAAAGGCTGTTCAGCGTTCCCTCAACTGGGTCGAATAAGGGTTTCAATCTGGCCCGATCAACGGGCCATCGCTTGAAAATGGACAATAGTTTTGCACAGCCGGTGAGCACATCTGCCCACCGGACGGTTTTTCAGCGCCCAATTATCCTCGGAGCAAAAAATGGGTCATGGTTTTATTGGAGAATTTCTCGGCACAATGGTGCTTATCCTACTGGGTGACGGCGTCGTCGCCAACGTGCTTCTGGCCAAATCCAAAGGTCAGAACTCAGGTTGGATCGTCATAACAGCGGGCTGGGGTTTTGCCGTTCTTTGTGGTGTCATAGTTGCGGTTTCAGCGGGTGCTTCAGGCCATCTCAATCCGGCTGTGACCCTCGCCTTCTATGCAGCTGGCACATTTCCTGCTGCTGACGTCGCCCCCTATATTGCGGCGCAGATGCTTGGTGCATTCGCGGGCGCTGTTCTGGTTTATCTGACCTACTTGCCTCATTGGAAGCCAACCGAAGACAAAGATCTCAAGCTTGCCGTCTTCTGTACAGGCCCAGCAATCCGCAACATTCCGGCCAATTTCATCACGGAAATCATCGGCACTTTCGTGCTCGTATTCGTTGTCATCGCCATTGGTGCAAAGGCTGTTGGTACCGTCGGCGTTCTGGGCCCACTGACGGTTGGTCTTCTCGTATGGGCGCTCGGTTTGTCACTCGGCGGACCGACCGGCTATGCAATCAATCCGGCACGCGACCTCGGACCACGCATTGCGCATGCTCTGCTGCCCATTCCGGGTAAAGGCGGATCCGATTGGTCCTATGCATGGGTGCCGGTTGCAGCACCTGTGGTCGGCGGTCTTATCGCCATTGCCTGTGCCAAAGCCGCTGGCATGATGTAAACATTATAACCAAGGCGGCTCAAGATGCTAACGCATCACGCCTTGATAAAGTTCAAGCGCCACTCGGGCTCAACCAAAGTCCAATGAGTTTCACTCAATGATCTTTGGTATTAGAGATTAAACATTAAAGATGCGCCGATCTGATCCAATCAGATCGGCGCATTTCATTTGTGTACCGCATTTTTTATCTATCAGCCGGATAAGGCGTTCTCGCAGCAAGCGCCAAACCGACGGCAAAAAACAGCACCAATACTGACATACCCAATGCCGCCGAATGCGTGAACGCTGTCACGGTTGCCACCAGGAATGGACCAAGGAAGCTGGTTGCTCTGCCAGCCAACGCGTAGATACCAAAATATCGACCCGATTCTTCCGGCTTGATGCTGCGCGCAAACCAGGAGCGAGATGAGGCCTGCACCGGGCCAAAGGCTGCACCCATCATGATACCGTAAATCAGGAAAGCATGTTCCGCAGACGTCGCAAACAAGCCTTGAGCCGGCGAATAGTCGAGCGCCACCATACCAAACAGCAGATAGTCCCGCCCCGTAGATACCATGCCTATGGAAGCGAAAAACAGCAATACCAGCGAAATCATCACAATCGCTTTGGAGCCAAAGCGCGTATCCATGCGGCTTGCAACAAGGCAGCTGAAAATTGCCATGACATTGGTGATCATGCCGAAAAGTCCAATTTCCGTGATCGACCAGTGAAACAACGATGCAGCATAGCCTGCACCCAAGGCGATGATGGCATTGACGCCATCCTGATAAATCATTCGGGCGACCAGAAATCGTGCGACGCCTGGACGCTTGCGTATCTCGCCCAATGTTGCTCTCAACTCCGAGAGGCCTTTGCCAAGCGCCTGTCGCAAAGGCTTTCCACGCGCCTGATCAGGGGTGAACAAAAACATTGGCAGAACGAAAATCAAATACCAGATCGCGGCAATCGGCCCTGTGATGCGAGCATCTTCTCCTTGTACCGGGTCCAGCCCGAACAAGGGTTTCATGCCAATGATCGTTTTGCCGGTTTCAGGTGATGCCGCGAGACAAAAGACGACAAAGATCAGAACGATCATACCACCCAGATAACCAAGTCCCCAGGCGAGATTGGAAACTCTTCCTATATCTTCTCGCGGCACGAGACGCGGCATCATGGAATCGTTGAAAACGATGGAGAACTCGGCAGAGACCATCGCTATGCTGAAGGCAAGCAATACCCAGAACAGATTGGCTCCGGGCACCGCGAACCAAAGTGTCATCAGACTGAGGATCTTGAGAACTGCAAAAAAACCGATCCACGGCTTGCGCGCACCGGTCTGGTCGGCAATCGAACCCAGAACGGGCGATAGAATGGCGATTGCCAAGCCCGCCGCCGCAAAGCCATAGCCCCATGCAATCTGCCCGGCTTCTGGCGTTTCGGCCATACGGGAGATGAAGTAAGGCCCAAAAATAAAAGTTATGACAACCGTGAAAAACGGCTGTGCCGCCCAATCGAAAAATATCCAGCCCCATACGCCGCGTCGGGAAGCATAGCCTCCCGCGCTCACAGATTGATCGCTCACGAATTGCTCCTTGCCCCCGATGCTTGAAGCTGCTCCCCGCAACAGCTGAACGTCTCTGCCCGAAGCTGCCTCTACATAATTAAGCTGGACCTTATACTGCGCTGTCACCACCCACAATAAACAAAAAAGGGCGACCGAAGCCGCCCTCTTAACTCAGAGTTGCTCTGCTTTACTGTGTTAAATCGGACATCAGGCCGGCTGCAACCGCCAGTCGCGAGACTGTCAGGTCACCACCTTCCGTCAGCGCCACCATACGGTTTTTCACCTGCTCGATACGCGCACCATCGGCTGCGAACCAGGCTGCTGCCGGGTCCTTGTCCTTGGCAAAACGCTTGAGCGCCGCAATGGTGATACCGCGCGCGGCCTGCGTGATCGTATCGCTTGCTCGCGACAGGGCAAGCCCGTCATAATAGTCCGTGACGGGGATGGAACGCGCGGCTTCCTCGATGCGACCAATGCGGAAGGCTTCCGAAACACCGAAATAGGTCTTGGCGGTTACCACCCGGTCGGCACCGGCCAGATGCGCGATCAACGCGATGTCCGGCATGATGCCTGCAAGCTGCAGATTGGCAAGACGCTGAGCCAGCTTTTCCGGTGCACCCTTTTCCACGAAAGCGGCCTTGTCGGCCTGAAGCGTGTTCTTCAGATATTCCGGCATCAGGCCGTCGAAACGCGGTTCCAGTTCGGCACGTGCCCTGGTGATCGTATCCACCAGTTCCGTCAGGTCGGCGCGTGTCGTATCGTTGCGCAGCACCCAAGCCGTCGTCGCCTGCAGCATTTCGCCGACAAGATGGTAGAACTGGTTCTGCACATCGCCCGGCACCTTGCTGTCGAGCGCATCGATGGCATCGTAGATAGTGTCGATATCGAAGCCATCACGCACCGCCACATAGGCACGCACGATATCGGCAGGCGACTTGCCCGTCGTATCGGCCAGACGGCTGATGAAGGTGATACCGCCACGGTTGATGACATCGTTTGCCAGTAAAGTAGCGACGATTTCACGGCGCAGACGATGACCGGAGATTTCCTCGGCGTAAGTCTTGGTCATGCGCTTCGGGAAATAGCCGAACAGCAGCGACTGGAAGTAAGGCTCGTCTGGAAGCTGGCTTGCCACCAGATCATCCGACAGCGACAGCTTGGCATAAGCGAGCAGAACCGCCAGTTCCGGACGCGTCAGCGGCTGGCCTGCCTTCTGGCGTTCGGCCAGCAGCGCATCGGACGGCAGATACTCGACCTTGCGGTCAAGAAGCTTGCGGTTTTCCAGCTCCGCCATGAACCGTGCCTGATAGGGTAGCTCCGCCAGACCCTGCCTTTCGCTGAGCGAAAGCGCCAGCGGCTGCAGATAGTTGTTGCGCAGAACCAGTTCGGACACGTCGTCGGTCATGCTGACCAGAAGCTTGTTGCGTGCCGGGCGCTTGAGATTGCCCGAACGCATGGCAGCAGCCAGAGCGATCTTGATGTTGACCTCGACGTCCGAGCAGTTGACGCCTGCCGAATTGTCGATGGCATCGGTATTGCCACGACCGCCTGCCAGCGCATATTCGATACGCCCGCGCTGGGTCGCACCGAGATTGGCGCCTTCGCCGATCACCCGTGCACCGACTTCCGAGCCGGTGATGCGGATCGCATCATTGGCGCGGTCGCCAACCTGCGCGTCCGTTTCAGCGGACGAGCGGATATAGGTGCCGATACCGCCGAACCAGAGGAGATCGACCTTCGATTTCAGGATCGCGGTCATGATTTCCTGCGGCGTGCCGGAGGTCTTTCCAAGGCTGATAGCTGCAGCAGCTTCTGCCGACAGGGTAATCGTCTTCTGGCTGCGACTATAGATGCCGCCGCCAGCCGAAAGCTTGGAGCGGTCATAGTCCTGCCAGCTCGAACGCGGCAATTCGAACAGCCGCTTGCGTTCGGCAAAGCCGTCGGCTGGAACCGGGTTCGGATCGATGAAAATATCGCGATGGTCGAACGCAGCCACCAGCTTGATCTGTTCGGAAAGCAGCATGCCGTTGCCGAACACATCGCCCGACATATCGCCCACACCGGCAACCATGAAAGGCTCGGTCTGGATATCCATGTCAAATTCACGGAAATGCCGCTTCACGGCTTCCCATGCGCCGCGCGCGGTAATGCCCATGCCCTTGTGGTCATAACCGGCGGAACCGCCGGATGCGAAGGCATCGTCCAGCCAGAAATCATGTGCCTGGCTGATGGCATTGGCCGTATCGGAGAAGGTGGCCGTGCCCTTGTCGGCAGCAACGACGAAATACGGATCGTCCTTGTCGTGACGAACAACCTCCGCAGGCGGCACGACATCATTGTCATGAATGTTATCGGTGACGGACAGAAGCGTCGAGATGAACACCTTGTAGGCATCGCGACCAGCTTCGAACACTGCATTGCGGTCGCCGCCGACCGGCAGACGCTTCGGATAGAAGCCGCCCTTGGCGCCAACCGGCACGATCACCGCATTCTTGACCTGCTGTGCCTTCACGAGGCCCAGCACTTCGGTGCGATAATCCTGTGCGCGGTCCGACCAGCGCAGACCACCACGGGCGACAGCGCCGAAGCGCAGATGCACGCCTTCCACTTCCGGCCCATAGACGAAGATTTCGCGATAGGGGCGCGGGTCCGGCAGGCCTTCGACCAGACGCGGATTGAGCTTGAAGGCAAAGGTGACACGCGGCTTGCCGTCGGCATCCGGCTGGTAGGCATTGGTGCGCAGCGTCGCTTCGATCAGATTGCGGAAACGGCGCAAAATCTGGTCGTCGTCGATGCTCGGCACGCCAAGCAATGCGGTCTCGATGGCATCGACCAGCTTCTTTTCAGCTGCATCACGGCGCTTGGCCGATGGGTTGAAGCGCAGATCGAACAGCGAATAGAGGTCGCTGGCGATTTCCGGATAACGGTTCAGTGCGGCTGCGATAAAGCCCTGCGAATAGGCGATGCCCGCCTGTTGCAGATAACGGCCATAGGAACGCAGGATCATAATCTGGCGTGCCGTCAGGCGTGCGGTCTGCACCAGCGCGTTGTAGCCGTCATTGTCAGCCAGACCGTCCCAGACATTGCGGAATACATCTTCCAGCATCTCGCCATCGTCGGAAAGATCGACCGGAGCGCCGTAAGCATTCACAAGCTGCATGTCATGGACATAGACCGGAGCGCCATCTTTGCCTGCTTGCGGCAGATCAATGGTCTGTTCGCTAACAACGCGGAAACCCATGTTTTCGAGAAGCGGCACGCGCTGCGACAGAACAACCGGCGCACCGTGATGATAAAGCTTCAGCGAAACCGCATCAGGACCATCGGTACGATAGCGATAAAAGTCCACGAAAAGCGGAGCCTCTGCGCTGAGGCCAGCGATGCGCTCCGCATCGACCAGCGCTTCCGGTGCCGTGAAGATTTCGCGATAGGATGGCGGGAAGCTTGCAGCAAGCGCGACGGTCTTTGCGTCGGCACTGTCAGAGCTTTCACGAACCGCATCGTCCCAGGTGCGAACGATGGAACGCACTTCAGCTTCCAGCGCTTCACGATCCACATGCGGCGTGGAACGCTCATGACGGCGGATGACGAACTGGACGCGTGTCAGGCCGTTCTGCAGGAAGACCGGGTGGAATTCGAAACTGTCACCGCTATAAATATCGACGAGATAGTGACCGATCTTCTCGCGCACGACCGAGTCGTAACGATCACGCGGAATATAGACCAGCACAGTTGCGAAACGGCCAAACCGATCGAGACGCGGAACGGCACGCACACGCGGGCGTTCGCCGAGCGCAAGGATCAGTTCAGCATTGGCAGTCAGGCTTTCCACATCGATCTGGAAAAGCTCGTCGCGCGGATATTCTTCCAGCACGTTGATGAGCGCCTTGCCCGAATGGTCTTCCCGGTTGAAACCAAGATGCTTGATGACCGCATCGGCCTTGGAGCGGATGAACGGAATACCTGCAACCGAACTCGTATAGGCAACCGAGGTGAAGAGACCGACCAGGCGCAGTTCGCCGATGGCTTCGCCCTTCTCACCGAATATCTTCACGCCGACATAATCGAGATAGGAGCGGCGATGCACCAGCGAAAGCGAATTCGCCTTGGTCACGATCAGCGGCTCGTTGCTGTCGAGGAATTCCGTTACCTCACGCGGCGTCACCGTGTCGTCGTCATCCTTGCGCAGGACGCGGACTTCATTGTCGTTGAGAATGCCGAGCGTTTCCTTAACCGGAACCAGTTCGCGCTTGTCGCCCTTGCCCTTGAAGGTCAGTTCGCGAAGTCCGAGGAAGATGAAACGATCGTCGCGCAACCATTCCAGAAACGCGATGGCCTCCGGCATGGCCGGATCACTCGTCATTTCATAAACGCGCTTGTAATCGGCGATAGCGCTATCGAGACGCTTCAACATCGGCTTCCAGTCGCTGACAGCAGAGCGAACCTGTCCGAGCACGCGTTTGATGGCGGCAGTCAGATCGGCCTTGGTCTGCTTGTCGAGAGCCGGAAGATGAATCTGTACCAGGCTGACGCGCTCAACGCCTTTGGCAGACGCGAGCTGCGATGCTTCACCCAGAATGACCAGCTCGTCCTTTTCGCGCGCAATATCCAGAACCGGATGCACCACCATGAAAATCTGGCTGACATGATCGTTCAGCTCACCCATGATAGAGTCGAGCAGGAACGGCATATTGTCGTTGACGATGGTGATGACACTCACCGGCCGACCACGGCGTTCGATACCGTTATCGACACTGATGATGCTCTTGCCCTTGCGATAGGATTCGAGGGCGGCATAGCCGTGACGGGCTGAACTGTCGAGAGCGGCAGCATCGTAAGCGGCCAGATCTTCTGGCGGCGCCCATTCGAAGAGAAGTTGCGAGAAGGCCGTAAGCGCCTTCGACTTTCCTCCCTTCTTCTCCTCCTTGCTTGCCTTGGAACCTTTAACCCTGCTCGACCGATCCTGCTTTGCAGTCACGTCGGATACTCCTGTCATGATGGCAATGCGCGCCAAACTAGCAGATTGGGCATTGGTTTCGATGACAAATCGTTGAAAACAACCAAAAAATTCCGTGAAAGTCAGAAAACTCGCATCTAATCCATTTAATTTGGAACAAAACTTCGAAAACTCTCCAAGAAATTTCGAAATATGCCGTTTTGCTTCGTGTCAATCACACTACAGGCAACACAACAGGTTTACGTAAGCGTCATAAAAGCTAAATTCCGCCACAAATCAGCGGCGAATCTGAGACTTGGTAACCCCAATCAAAGCTCGATCAAATGATCGTCCAGCTCGTTGATATCATTGTCACCAGCAGGAAAATGCTTCTCCAGCAAAGTGCCCGCTTGACCGATAGCCAGTACGAAACCCTCGGCCACTTGCGCGCGCGATGCATGATGGATGAGCGTTGCAACAATCTCGTTCCATTCTTCCTGCTCGACCCGCGCATGAATGCCCGCATCGGCAATCACCTCGGCATAATGTTCGGCCATCGAGACGAAGAGCAGAATGCCAGTGCGGTGTTCTGTGATGTGCACGTTGCGTGCCAAAAACTGCTGCAGCGCATTGAGATGGGCGCGTTTGTAGCGAATGCGGCGCGGCACCAGCAGCATACGAATGGCCGGAAAGAACCAAAGCACGAGCATCGCAGTCAGGAACGCCGCCAGCACTGCAAGCCCAAACATGGGCAGGCGGATATCGAACCAGTACCAATGGGCGAGAAAGGCCGCGATCACCGAAGCAATCAGGATGCCGCAGGTCGCCACAAAGCCCGCCGCAAAGAAATAGTCATCGCTCGAGCGCGCCAGAACGGCATAGATTTCGCCGCTGGTTTCTGCTTCCGCCTTGCGGATAGCCTCGGCAATGCGGGCATGGTCCTCGGCGCCAATCAGCGTGTGATGCTTCATGTTTGCGTCTCCCTACCAGCTACCCGAGGCGCCGCCGCCACCGGATGAACCACCACCACCGGAGAAACCACCGCCTCCCCCGCCGGACGACCAGCCACCGCCGCCGCCCCAGCTTCCACCACCCCTGCCGCCAGAGCCGCCGCCGCGATTGTTGTAATCCACGACCATGCCGAGCCACTGATATTTGCCCGGCCCGATCTTGCGTCCGAAAACCGGCGTCAGGATCGCCATGCCGAAGCCGCCGAAGAAGATCAGGCACCAGAAGGCGATGAAAACAACGAACACCCAGTCAATGTCGTCGGAGTTGCTCTGCACATTGCGCTTGGCCCGCGCTTCAAGTTCGGCGGCATCGCCGGAAAGCACCGAAAGAATGCCGTCGACACCCTGTACGATGCCGTTCGAATAATTGCCGGTACGGAATTCGGGAATGATGGTGCCATTGATGATGACGCTTGAAAGCGCGTCGGTCATGACGCCTTCGAGACCATAGCCGACCTCGATCCGCACCTTACGGTCATTGGGCGCAACCACCAGCAATATGCCGTTATTTTCCTGTTTCTGCCCCAGCGCCCAGGCGCGGAACAGGCGATTGGAATAGGTTTCGATGTCTTCGCCATTGAGACTCGGAACCGTCACCACAACCACCTGATCCGACGACTTCGCTTCAAAATCGGCAAGCTTCTGCGTGAGCTGCTGCCTTGCTGTTGGGTCAATAATACCCGCGGCATCGACCACCCGACCTGTCAAAGCCTGTGCAGGCTTTGCCGCATCCTGTGCATTTGCACCCGCCGCAACAAAGAATGCGAGGAAGAGCAAGACAAAGACACGAAGGTCCCGCAGCCAGTTCAGGCCGCGAAATGCTGCGCGCATGGGAAGCGAAGCTGCCACGAAAAACCCGATCAATTGTTAAAGTTGACCTGAGGGGCTGTCTGGCTTCCCGCATCCGCGCTGAATGTCTGCATCGGTACAGCATCGCGATACCAGATCCACGTCCAGATCATCGTCGGCATGGTGCGGATCGCCGTGTTGTAGACGCGAACCGCCTCGATATAGTCGCGGCGTGCAACGGTGATACGGTTTTCAGTGCCCTCGAGCTGCGACTGCAATGCAAGGAAGTTCTGGTTGGCTTTCAGGTCCGGATAGCGCTCGACCACCACCATCAGGCGCGACAGTGCGCTGGTGAGATTGGCCTGATTGTCCTGAAACTGCTTGAAGAGCTCTGGATTGTTGAGCGTTTCCGGCGTGATCTGCACCTGTGTCGCCTTGGCACGCGCATCAATCACCGCCTGAAGAGTTTCCTTTTCATGCGCAGCATAGCCCTTCACCGTTTCGACCAGATTAGGCACGAGGTCAGCACGGCGCTGATACTGGTTCTGCACTTCGCTCCATGCAGCCTTGGCCTTTTCTTCATTCGTCGGAATGGTATTAAAACCACAGGCCGAAAGCAGCGGCACAAGGACCACAAGCCCGAGTGCTACGATGATACGACGAAAAGAAAAAGAACGGATAGCGGTCACAGCCGACATGGTGTTCTCCTGAAAAAGGCGCATTTGCTGCGCCGAACAAATTTGGTACTCGCATATGAGCATTCACAAAAATGCGAGCCGTCAAATCAATAGGATAGACGAATTTCATGTGTCGTCCAGTCTGTTTGCCTTGAGTACATAGACGCGCAACACACAAACATTTCTCACGCACCATTGAGGAGTGTTCTCTGGGGCGAGTGATCGTCCAAAAAACTATGTTGACTCCATCAACATATTACATATTGATAGAGTCAACATAGGAGGCGCTGTGCAACGGCGTATACAGCCATGACATTGAACGAAAATCAAAAAGACATCAGCGAATTGCGCGCTTTTAACCGCACTTATACGCGCCGTCTCGGCCTTCTGAACACGCATCTCGACAACAGCCCGTTCTCTCTATCCGAAGCGCGTATCCTTTACGAAATCGCACATCGCACCAACCCGACGGCTGCAACAATTATGCGCTCACTTGATCTTGATCGCGGCCAGCTCAGCAGGATGCTCAAACGGTTTGCCGAACGCGGATTAATTGAAACATCACAGCACCCGGAAGGTGGTCGCAGCCGTCCCATCAAGCTTACCAAAGCCGGTCGCGAGGCTTACTCCGCTCTGGAACGGAATACATGCGGGGCAGTCGGTGAGCTTCTCGACGGATTAAGACCAGACCAACGCAAGGACTTACTTGCATCGGCTACAACAATCACACGCATATTCAACGAACCGGACCTGCGGGACGTGCAGATACGCGGCCTAAAAGCTGGCGACCTTGGCTGGGTTATCCATAGGCAGGCCCTGCTCTACACCAAAGAATATGGCTGGAATCACGAATATGAGGCACTCGTCGCCCGTATTCTCGCCGACTACATCGAATCTTTTGATCCAGCTCATGATGGAGCCTGGATAGCGGAAATGAATGGCCGCATCGTCGGATCGGTCTTTCTGGTGCATGGAGATCGACCAAAACTCGGCAAGCTACGCTTGCTCTATGTCGAGCAGGAAGCACGTGGCACGGGCGTTGGGGCGAAACTTGTGAATGCCTGCATCGAACACGCGCGCGCGGTCGGTGACGATCACCTTACACTTTGGACAAACAGCGTTCTGACAGCAGCCCGGCGTCTTTATGAACGGGCCGGTTTCAAGCTTGTTGATGAGGCCCCGCACCATTCATTCGGTAGCGATCTGGTGGGGCAGACCTGGGAATTGGCGCTCACCGAAAATCCATAGGACCAATCGATAGTCTAAACATAAAAAAGCGGCGGAGTAATCCGCCGCTTTTCCATTCGCAAGTTGCGAAAAATTATTCGCTTGCAGCTTCTTCAGCAGGAGCAGCAGCGGCCGCCGCAGCTTCAGCAGCCTTTGCAGCTGCTTCTTCTTCAGCCTGCTTGGTAAGAGCAAGACGCTCCTGAGCCTTCTTACCTGGCAGACCCTTGGTCAGGTTGCTGCGTGCTTCACGCTTGGCAAGACCGGCCTGGTCGAGGAAACGAAGAACGCGGTCGGTTGGCTGTGCGCCCTGTGCAATCCAATGCTGGATGCGGTCAGCGTCGAGCTTTACGCGTTCAGCGTCTTTAGCAAGCATTGGGTTCCATGCGCCAACGGTTTCGATGAAACGGCCATCACGTGGGCTGCGAGCATCAGCAACAACAACGTGGTAGTAAGGACGCTTCTTGGAGCCAGCGCGGGCGAGACGAATCTTAAGAGCCATTTTTTCTTTCCTTTAGACAATAGTTCTGCCCAGATGGGCAATTGGTTGAACCGCTTTTACGGTATTCAGTTTCCGCTGTGATTTGCAGCGGCATGCTCATGGTGCCGAATAACTTCCTTCACGATGAAGTTCAGGAATTTTTCGGCAAAATCTGGATCGAGATGGGCATCGACAGCCAAAGCGCGCAGGCGCTCCACCTGACGCTTTTCGCGGGCAGGATCAGCCGGTGCGAGGCCGCGTTCAGCCTTCAGGACGCCAACAGCCTTGGTGCAGCGAAAACGTTCCGCCAGCATATGGATCAGCGCTGCATCGATATTGTCGATGGAAGCGCGCAGTGCCAGAAGTTCAGCCGGTGCAGTGTTCTGTTCGTCAGCCATCTTACTCACTTCTTCTTCGGCAGGCCGGGAAGACCACCACCCAAGCCGCCACCAAGACCCGGAAGCTTAGGTCCACCCAAACCCGGCAATCCTGGCAAACCGCCGCCCTTTGTAAGACCGGCCGCCTCTGCCTGCTTGGCAAGCGCTTCGAGCTGTTTGGGGTCCATCTTGGAAAGATCGGGCATGCCCATCCCACCCCCGAGACCACCAAGGCCCATCTTGTTGGCAAGGCCACCCATCATCTGCTTCATCATTCCGCCCTTGCCCTTGCCCATGACTTTCATCATGTCGGCCATCTGGCGGTGCATCTTGAGAAGCTTGTTGATGTCAGCAGCACTCGTGCCGGAACCCTTGGCAATGCGCTGCTTGCGGCTGTGCTTGAGAAGGTCGGGATTGGCGCGCTCAGCCTTGGTCATCGAGCCGATGATGGCGAGCTGACGATCAAATACCTTGTCGTCAAGACCGGCAGCTGCTGCCTTGTCCTTCATTCCGCCCATGCCGGGCATCATGCCCATGATGCTGCCCATGCCGCCAAGCTTTTTCATCTGGCCAAGCTGGTCGGCAAGATCATTGAGATCGAACTTGCCCGACTGCATCTTCTTGGCCATCGCTGCGGCTTTTTCCGCGTCGATGTTTTCGGCAGCCTTTTCCACGAGCGAAACAATGTCGCCCATGCCCAAGATTCGATCGGCAATGCGCTTGGGATAAAACTCCTCAAGCGCATCCATCTTTTCGCCGGTGGCGATCAGCTTGATCGGCTTGCCGGTGATGGCGCGCATCGAAAGGGCTGCACCGCCACGGCCATCGCCATCCATACGGGTGAGAACGATACCGGTAATGCCAACGCGCTCATCGAAATTGCGCGCAAGATTAACGGCGTCCTGACCGGTGAGGCTGTCGGCCACAAGCAGGATTTCATGCGGATTGGCGGCTTTGCGGATATCCGCCATTTCCACCATCAGCGGCTCATCGATATGCGTACGACCAGCGGTATCGAGGATAACCACATCATGGCCGCCGAGCTTTGCAGCCTGAACGGCGCGCTTGGCGATTTCAACCGGCGACTGGCCAGCGACAATCGGCAGCGTGTCGACAGAAGTCTGGATGCCGAGCTGACGAAGCTGTTCCTGCGCTGCTGGACGACGCGTATCGAGCGACGCCATCAGCACCTTCTTGCGTTGACGTTCAGTCAGACGCTTGGAAATCTTGCCCGTCGTTGTCGTCTTACCCGAGCCCTGCAGACCCACCATCATGATGACGACAGGTGCCGGTGCATTCAGGTCAATCGAAACGCCTTCGGTACCGAGCATTTCGATAAGTTCGTCATGGACGATCTTAACGACCATCTGGCCGGGCTTGATGCTTTTCAGAATCTCTGCGCCGACAGCCTTCTCACGAACGCGGTCGGTGAAAGAACGAACCACTTCCAGCGAAACGTCGGCTTCGATCAGCGCACGACGCACTTCGCGCAGCGCAGCCGCCACGTCGCTTTCAGAGAGAGCGCCGCGTCCGGTCAGGCCGTTCAGAATGGAGCCAAGACGCTCCTGAAGTGATTCAAACATCGAGTTTCCTTTTAATCCGAGAGGAGGCTGAATGCGTTCTCAGGGATAGATCGTCCCGCGAACTGGTCAGTTCAAGAAGCAACCAAAGCGATACAGCACCCGAGGGCGCATCGCGCTGTCGGATGTGGACCTCCGGGATCGTTTTATACCACAATGGGTCCCGGTCGGCGGCTCGCGTTCTGAAGATCGCGGATAGATTGGGGCAGGCTTTAAGGTGATAAGCCCGCAATGTCAAGCAAAAGGCGGCAAACGGCCCTGCGCAATTCAGTAGCACAGAGCCGTTTGCCCAAGCGTTATTGTGGAACGGCTCCGACCAGAGGATCGCCGATCCCCAGCACATAGAAGCCAATCAGCAACAATGTGCCTGCCAGTGTCACATAATAGATCGTTGGAATGATGGTCATGCGCATCGTCACGCCTTCGCGACCCAACAATCCAACCGTTGCAGAAGCAGCGACGACATTATGAATAGCGATCATATTGCCCGCCGCAGCACCCACCGATTGCCCTGCAACCATCAACGCCCCGGAGACTCCAAGCCCTTCCGCAACACCATACTGGAACTGACTGAGCATGAGATTGGAAACCGTATTGGAGCCCGCAAGAAACGCGCCGAGCGCACCGACCGATGGAGCAAAGAACGGATAGATATTCCCAACCTCGACAGCCACCCAATCTGCAACCATCAGCGGCATGCTGACCAAATCCTTTGAGTTGACACCGGAATTGATCATCACGCGAACCATTGGCACAGTGAAGAGCAACACAAAGCCCGCGCCAAGCAAGGTCTTGGTGCTTTCACCAAACGCCTTCGAAAATTGCACCGCCGACATGCGGTGAATGAAGAAGGTGATCAGGCAGACAATAACGAGCAATCCGCCGGGCAAGAACAAGGGTGTAAAGTCACCACTTATTCCTTTTTCCCCCATGATATTGGTTGCAGCGAAAGTCACCGACTTCAATGCGCTGCCAACGGCTGGGAATGTACGACTGACCACAAGGAACACGGCCAGAAGTATGTAAGGCGTCCAGGCAAGTCCCAACGATATTTTCCGCGATGTCAGCTCGTCGAGCTTCATCTCAACGCTGCCCATCCAGCCTTCCGGCCATTCTGACGCTGGCGCAAAATCCCAAGCGTCCTTTGGCATCAGGAATCCGGCACGTGCCGCAAGCGTTGCAAGAGCCAGACCGACCAGACCGCCAATCATCGACGGGAATTCTGCACCCAGAAAAACCGCGCTCAGAACGTAGGGTATTGTGAATGAAAAGGCTGCGAAGAGTGCAAAAGGCAGAATCGCCAGCCCCTCTGTCCACGACTTGTTACGCCCGAAGAAGCGCGTCATGATGAGAACAAGAAAGAGCGGAATGAAAGTGCCGCAAACGGCATGCAGGATGGCTACTTCCGACGTGATGACGTGAAAGAAGTATTCCCAGCTTGAGCCGGCTCCCTGAAGTTGCCCCGTCAACGCCTCACGATTGAGACCCGACTGAACGCCCACAATGAGCGGCGTTCCAACCGCACCAAAAGAAACTGGTGTTGATTGAATAATGAGACCGAATGTGACGGCTGCAAGTGCTGGAAAGCCAACAGCAACCATCAATGGAGCGACAACAGCCGCTGGCGTTCCAAAGCCAGACGCCCCTTCGATGAAGGAACCGAAAAGCCACGCAATCAGGAACACCTGAACACGCCGATCAGGACTGATTTGTGCGAAACCAGATCGGATCGCGGAAATGCCGCCTGAATGCTTCAGCGTATTGAGCAGCAAAATCGCCCCAAAAATGATCCAGAGCAATCCGGCAGTCTGGATCAATCCCTGAAGAGTAGAAGCGATGATGCGATTGCCACTCATACCCCATAGAGCCATCGCAATAATCACGGTGAGTACATAAGTGACCGGCATGGCGGTCCGGGCTTGAATACGAAATCCAACCAGCATTACACCGGCTACGAAAATCGGTAAAAATGCAAATAATGCAAGAAATCCATTCGACACGTGGCGTCCTCCCTCGTCAATGTCGTGGCCTCAAAGATCAAATTGTAATCGCAGTGGTAAATAGTTTTTACCAGCCCTACTATAGTCGATGGGTATGAAGCACTTTGTCAACAGGGGCGAAAATGCTTATTCTAAAGCTCTAAACTTGTCAGAATCCCTTGTTTTAGCGATAAAATACTAGAAATGGTGGAACCTGATGTCCGGTTCCGGCATGACATTTGACGTAAAGAATGGCAAGTTCGCGCCGAGGTAGAATCAACTCCAAAGGAGAAACGAATGGCATTGTTTGCCAAGGGCCGGTCTTTGACGGCAGCAGCAGTTCTTGCAGTGGGCATGATGGCCGGAACCGGCCTCGCTGAGGCAGCCCAGTGCGGAAACAATGGCGCCGGCTATAGCGCCTGGCTCCAGCAGACGGTCAA
Organism: Brucella grignonensis; assembly: GCF_002252505.1. Classification (GTDB taxonomy): domain Bacteria; phylum Pseudomonadota; class Alphaproteobacteria; order Rhizobiales; family Rhizobiaceae; genus Brucella; species Brucella grignonensis. Next base: position 186,462 of record NZ_NNRL01000158.1, read on the forward strand.
GGAAGCGCAGGAACGTGGTATTGGCAAGCGTGCACTTGGTGCACTTTCCAACACCAAATATGCGCAGGCCACGATCAATGCTGATCGCAATCAGAAGAGCTTCAAGCTTTCCTTCGAGCAGTTCATGCAGAAGCGCGGCGCAAACACGATCATCCAGCGCGGACGTTCGATGAAGAAGCAGAATGCGGCGCTCTTTGCTGCAATCGAAAAGCGCTATGGCGTTCCAGCTGGTCCGCTGATCGCAATCTGGGGTATGGAAACCGGCTTCGGCGCCTATCTCGGCAAGCAGCACACGCTTTCGGCTGTTGCAACGCTCGCCTATGATTGCCGCCGCAGCGACTATTTCACCCAGCAGCTTTATGCAGCACTCAAGCTGATCGACAACCAGGATCTCGATCCAAATGCCGTCGGTGCTATGCATGGTGAAATCGGCCAGACGCAGTTCCTGCCGGTCAACGTCCTGAAATACGGCGTCGACGGCGACGGCAGCGGCCATATCGACATGGCCCGCTCCAAGGCGGATGCTCTCTATTCGACCGCGAACTTCCTTGTCGGTCACGGCTGGAGGCGCGGTGCAGGCTATCAGCCAGGCGAAGCGAACTATGGTGCCATTCAGGGCTGGAACGCTGCAAGTGTTTACCAGCGCGCCATTGCCGAAATGGGCAAGGCAATCGACGGGAACTAGAGCGCATCCCGAAAAGTGTGAAACGGTTTTCGGAAAAGATGCGCGTAAAAATAAATGATTAGAGCGCCGATCTGATTGAATCAGATCGGCGCTCTAATCCAGTCAAAACCATAAAAGAAAAGCCCGGTTTCCCGGGCTTTTTTATTACTCAGATATATCCGATGCGGGCTGTAACGGCCCGGCATCCGGTCGCTTGAAATCACCGGTCTGGTGATCCATCACCCAAAGTTCGCCGGTCGAAATATCGAACCACGCGCCATGCAAGGTGAGCTTACCCTTCTTTTCCAGAATATCGACACAAGGAAAAGTGCGCAGATTATTGAGAGAATAGCGGATTGAAATACGCTCAAGGGCCGTCTGACGCTCCGTCGGGGTCATCAGCTGATTGCCACTGACTGTTTCTGCCGCGGGTGCAATCAGGCTCATCCACTTGCCGATGAAATCACCAGGAGAAAGCGGAGCGCTCTCCGTATCGAGCGCAGCCTTGATCCCGCCGCAGCGGCCGTGGCCCATAACGACGATATTCTTCACCTTGAGACTCTGCACTGCAAATTCGAGGGCAGCCGATGCCGCATGGAATTCGCCATCCGGCTCATAGGGTGGAATAAGGTTTGCTACGTTGCGCAGGACAAAGATTTCGCCCGGTGCCGTATTGAAAATGGTTTCAGGAGCAGCGCGCGAATCGCAACACGCGATGACCAAAGTCTGAGGAGACTGGCCTTTTTCCGCGAGTTCCCGATAACGCGCTGTTTCCTGCGCGAAGTGCTCGCTCATAAAGGTACGATAACCGGCGAGTAGTGAATCTGGTAGATCAGCCATGACTTTCCAATATCCCTATCGAAAACCGAGAGCAATAAAAAACGTTGGCGTTCAAGTTCAAGCATTTGCGATCTCTCGCAGCCATCATAAACCGCATAAGCATGGTGCAGAATACTGCTGAAACCACAGCCCTACGCCCGCAATCCCTTGGTCGGATGCACCAGTCGCCGCGTCTGCACCATTGCCATTGGTACCGCGAGACTGGAAGCATCTGCTTCCAGCATCAGTTCATCAGCGCCGCGCTTGGCGGAGCGCGCCATGATTTCAAACACTGCGGCTGTCGTGCTTTGCAGCATCTTCTCGTCGGAAAGACCGGACAGCTTGCGCGCCAGAAATACCGCTGAAGTCAGATCGCCAAGACCATTGGTCGGTCCTTCGACGCAGCGATGTTCAGCCATCAGCGCAACCGTTGGCGTCAGCAGGATATTGCCGATACTGCCCGTCATAAGCGGGAAAGCAGACGTTACCAGCATTGTCGCAGGACCTGCATCAAGTGCTGCTTCCATCAAAGCCTTATTGTCTTCCAGCGGAACCCCCGTCAGCCACGACAACTCGAACCGGTTGGGCGTGGCAATATCAGCGAGCGGTAACAGTTTGTCACGGATACCATTGGCTGTCGCTTCGGGAACATAAAGCCCCTTCTGATCACCGATCACCGGATCACACAGATAAAGCGCATTGGGATTACGCGCTTTCACCGCTTTGATAAGTCCGGCGACAGCGTCCGCCTGTTCGGGATGACCGAGATAACCGGTCAGGATTGCACCTACTTCACCAAGCCACGGTGCGCGTTCCAGATCCTGCATCAATGTTGCAAATTCGTGCGGTGGCGGCACGATGCGCCCGGCAGGCCCATGACCGGGATGCCATGGCAACACCACAGTCGGCACAGCCCAGACAGGAAAGCCCAGCGTTTCCAAGGCGAAAACTGCTGCACGGTTACCCACAGAACCACGCACGACATGACTTGAAATGACAATAACGGTTGTCGCATCCGACGGCGCAGAAAGCGTCATGTTGAACCTAGCTTTGCATGAGATAGAAAAGGAGCCAGCCGATTATCGCCAGCGTGATGATGAGCCCCAATCCGCGCCCAACGCGAGTAGCCCAAAGTTCTATTGGATCATTCTCCGGTGCGTCGCTGGCCGACAGATGCTCGGCGGTACGGGACAGCCCGCGCCGCACAATGCCTTCCGCACCGATCTGTTCGCGCGCAAGCCGATCGAGAATACGCTGCGCCTCGTCCTGACGCTCGCGTCCCGGACCTCCGCCCCCGCCTACACCCGCCTGCTGGCGTTCGCCCATGACCTGTCTGCCCTCAAAAAAAGACTCGCGTCCCAAAGAAGAGCCACAGCATCACGCCCGAAGCGCCGTTCTGCAAGCAGAATGTTTGATCAAATGTAACTCACCTGAAAACAGATCCAAATTTTCGGAATGCACTCACGCGATTTTCACGATCAGCTTGCCAAAATTACCGCCTTCAAGCAGCGAGAAGAAGGCTTTTGGTGCATTTTCAAGCCCGTCGACAATGTCTTCACGATAGCGCACATGACCATTGGCAATCCACTTCGCCATATCATGATAGAAGGCCGGACGCTGCTCCACGAAATCACGCTGGATAAAACCACGAATCGTGAGGCTTTTCGACAAAACGTCCCGCATGAAAACCGGCAGACGATCCGGTCCGTCAAATGCGCCGCTTTGGTTATATTGGGCAATCAGACCGCACACGGGCACACGGGCAAACTGGTTGAGCAGCGGGAAAACTGCCGCAAAGACTTTGCCGCCTACATTCTCGAAATAGACGTCAATACCTTTCGGACAGGCTGCGGCCAGCTCTTCTGCAAAGTTTTCGCTGTGATGATCAATTGCTGCGTCAAAGCCAAACTCTTCAATCAGCGCACGACATTTGTCCGCGCCGCCCGCAATGCCAACCGCGCGTGCGCCTTTCAGCTTCGCAATCTGCCCCACAGCAGAGCCCACGGGTCCGGTTGCAGCGGCAACCACCACGGTCTCACCTTCTTTCGGCTGACCGATCGTGAGAAGACCCGAATACGCCGTAAACCCTGGCATACCGAGAATGCCGAGCGCCGTCGTTACTGGTGCCGCCTTCGGATCAAGCTTGCGAACATCTGTGGCTTTTGCAAGCGCATAGCTCTGCCAACCCGAATGCGAAAGCACCAGATCACCCGGCGCAAAGCCTGCGCTGTGGCTCTCAACCACCTCGCCCACCGTTCCACCATCCATGACGGCACCGATCTCGACCGGTGCAGCATAGGATTTTGCAGCACTCATGCGCCCGCGCATATAGGGACCAAGCGAAAGATAACGCAGTTTCAGAAGCAGTTCGCCTTCACCCGGACTTGGGATCGCCACGTCCTCAAGCCGAAAATTCTGTGCTACCGGTTGCCCATCGGGCCGTGAAGCGAGGACGATACGTTGATTGACTTTCGCGGTCATGGGAAACTCCTGCACATTCTGGCTGATCAATAAGGCACTCTGCCTCTCACTCTTCATCTGAACGTAAGTGAATCGCTTCGACTGCGAAACGACCGCATGGAAATCTTCATGCTTGTTTTAAACGACTGGAAAGAAACTCCGTTCCCTCCCCATCAAATAGTTAGAAAAGAAAACCCCGCCACAATGGGCGGGGTCGATACTCTGTAAGGGAAATGTCCGAAATTACTTCATCATCGAGATCACGAACTCCGCCCCATCCTTGACGCCATGCCGCGCGCCCGCAGCGGAGCGAGGACGCGCAAGCAAAGGAACGTCTGGCGTTACTTCATCGTTGGAATGACGAATTCGGCTCCGTCTTTGACACCAGACGGCCAGCGCGAGGTGACTGTCTTGGTCTTGGTGTAGAAGCGGAAAGCATCAGGGCCGTGCTGGTTGAGATCACCAAAGCCCGAAGCCTTCCAGCCGCCAAAGGTGTAATAAGCAATCGGAACCGGGATCGGCACGTTGATACCGACCATACCAACCTGAACGCGGCTTGCAAAATCGCGCGCTGCATCGCCGTCGCGGGTGAAGATAGCAACGCCATTGCCGAATTCATGTTCATTCGGCAGAGCCAGTGCTTCCTCGTAGGTCTTGGCGCGAACAACCGAGAGAACCGGACCGAAAATTTCTTCCTTATAGATGCGCATGTCCGACGTGACATTGTCGAACAGGCAACCACCCATGTAGAAGCCGTTTTCATAGCCCTGCATCTTGAAATTACGGCCATCGACGACCAGCTTTGCGCCTTCTTCGACACCGAGATCAACATAGCCACGAATGCGGTCGAGTGCCGCCTTGGTAACAACCGGACCGAAATCTGCCGAATTATCGGTCGAAGGACCAATTTTCAGCGATTCAACGCGTGGGATCAGCTTTTCCATCAGCCGGTTTGCAGTGTCTTCACCAACAGGAACGGCAACCGAGATCGCCATGCAGCGTTCGCCAGCCGAACCGTAACCTGCGCCAATCAGCGCATCGACGGTCTGATCCATATCGGCATCCGGCATGATCAGCATGTGGTTCTTGGCGCCACCAAAGCACTGCACACGCTTGCCGTTCGAACAACCACGTCCATAAATATACTGCGCAATCGGCGTAGAACCGACGAAGCCAATGGCCTGAACATCAGGATCATCAAGCAGCGCATCAACAGCATCCTTGTCGCCATTGACGACGTTGAAAATGCCAGCTGGAAGACCGGCTTCCATGAACAGTTCGGCAAGACGCATCGGCACGCCAGGATCGCGCTCCGACGGCTTCAGGATAAAGGCATTGCCGCAGGCAATCGCAGGACCGGCTTTCCAGAGTGGAATCATTGCCGGGAAGTTGAACGGCGTAATACCCGCCACAACACCCAGCGGCTGGCGCATGGAATAGGTATCGATGCCCGTTCCTGCATTGTCGGTGAATTCGCCCTTCAGCATGTGTGCGGAACCAAGGCAGACTTCGACCACTTCAAGACCGCGCTGAATATCGCCCTTGGCGTCGGCAATAGTCTTGCCGTGTTCGCGTGCAAGCAGTTCGGCAAGGCTGTCATATTCAGCTTCAACCAGCTCAAGGAATTTGCGAAGAATGCGAACGCGGCGCTGCGGGTTGGTTGCAGCCCATGCTGGCTGGGCAGCCTTGGCATTTTCTACTGCTGCGCGAACTTCGTCTTTTGTGGCGAGAGCAACTGTGCCCTGCACCGTGCCATCGAGCGGCTGAAAAATATCCGACGTGCGGCCGCTTTTGCCAGCTACATGCTTGCCGCCGATGAAATGCCCTACAGTGCGCATTGGAAGACCTCCCTGAATTCTGGTTCCGTCTGACAGATCCAAAACCTGCCATCTTGAAGGCCATCCTGACTCTGCAAATTCACAATTGCAAGGCGCTGAAAAGCGTATCTGTTGTGCATTTTTTATAGTACCAATAAGATAAATCTCGAAAAGCGCGTGGTGCTTTTCGAGATCATGCCAAATCAAAATCACACTCAAACAAAGAACACCATGAACTGGGACGATATCCGCATATTCCTTGCTGTGGCCCGCTCTGGGCAGATTCTGGGCGCGGCCAAAAGACTCGGCCTCAACCACACAACAGTCGCCCGCAGGCTGACTGCACTTGAGGCTGCACTTTCCACGACACTGCTGACGCGCCGAACCAACGGTTCAACACTCACGCAGGCGGGCGAAGAATTTCTGCTCGCAGCCGAACGCATGGAAGCAGAAATGCTTTCTGCACGTTCGCAAGTTGGCAATGCGGATATTGCTGTATCAGGTACGGTGCGAATTGGTGCGCCTGATGGTTTTGGCGTTACGTTTCTGGCTCCGAGACTGGCGCGGCTCACACAACAATATCCCGATCTTACCATCCAGCTTGTGCCTGTGCCGCGCTCCTTCTCATTGTCGCGACGTGAAGCAGACATCGCCATCACGGTCGAGCGTCCGGAACAGGGACGGCTGGTCGCCCGCAGGCTGGTCGATTATACGCTGGGCCTTTTTGCCCATCGTTCCTATCTCGAAGCGAATGGCATGCCTGAAAGCGTCGAAGATCTGAACCACCATCGGACAATTGGTTATGTGGAAGATCTGGTGATCAATCCGTCTCTCGCCTATGCGCCGGAAATCAGCCGCGACTGGAAGCCTGCTTTTGAGGTTTCAAGCGCATTGGGACAGATGGAAGCGGTTCGTGCGGGTGCCGGCATCGGCATTTTGCACGCATTCATCGCACGCGCTGATCCCAATCTTGTGCCTGTATTGCCTGATCGTATCATCCGCCGGGCCTATTGGCTGACCTATCATGAATCCGCGCGCACACTGCGACGTGTTACGGCCGTTTCAGCTTTGATTTCCGAGCTGGTGGAGAGCGAGAAATCGCTGTTCAGTTAGGGCGTATACCGAAAGTGTGAAACGGTTTCGGATAAGATGCGCGTAAAAAATGATGAGATCGAAATGCGCTCTAATTTGCTTTCCAATAAAATGCCATCACACCGATGATCATAGCTGCAGGAATAAGCAGTGCATCGAGGCCAATGAAATAATGCGCAAAGCCGCCAAGAACGGCACCAATCATCAATGACAGCCAAACAGCGAAATGTTGCAACCAGCGCCATCGTGGCACTTCACCCCGCCATGACCCGGCAAGATCAGCAGCTGAATTAAACAAAGTTCCGGTCACATAAGTCACACCGAGACGCGCAGAGCCTATGGGCTGTACGGCGGCATTCTGCGCACCCATGGCGGCTGCCAGCAGCAGAACCGGATGGATCAGATCGAGACCCTCATGACGCAAGATGCTGACCAGAAGAAGGATCGCCGCCACGCTTGCCATGACTGCGAGACTACCGTTCTTGCCATGGGCGCGAACGGCAAGCGTACCCAAAAATGCGCCTATGAAAAACAGGGCGATAAGAGCAGCGGGAAGCCAGATAATTACCCGTCCCAAAGCATCCGGTTGCCCGGAAACAGCGAGCCCCAGCTGTGTGGTATTGCCGCTCATGAAAGAGGCAAAAAAGCCACCCAGTTCGAGAAAAGCAATTCCATCAATGAAGCCTGCCGACGCGGTCAGAGCCAGACCGAGAGACAGTCGCGAATTCGGTGTCATTGGATTGAACTTTGAAAAAGAGCGGCCCGGCTTTTGAAAAACCGGGCCTTTATTCAGGATTGGAACGCGTCGTCAGACGCGTTTAACGATGCGCAGAATAACAAGAAGGATCGCAGCACCGATAAAGGCATTGACGATGGAAGCGATAATGCCACCACCGACCGAAAAGCCCAATCGTGGCAAGAGCCAGCCTGCAAAGAAAGCGCCAATTACACCGACAATAACGTTGCCGATGAGGCCAAAACCACCGCCCTGCACCACCTTGCCGGCAAGCCAGCCAGCAATCAGGCCAACGAAAAGGAATACAAGAAGACTCATACCGTCCATAAGCAATTCTCCCTTTCAGAACGCGTCCCCGACGCATCTGCGATGAGTTGACAATATGTTGGCCTGTCAGACAAGAGGCTATGAGAATTAAGGCGCCAGATGTTTGAAGGCTGCCACCACTTCTTCATAGACCTTGCGCTTGAAAGGCACGATCAGCTCAGGCAGTTCCTGCATCGGCTTCCAGGCCCATTCTTCAAACTCGGCTGTATGCCCACCGGGAGGCGGGTTGATCGCAATCTCGTTCTCATCGCCCTCGAAACGATATGCGAACCATTTCTGGGTCTGACCACGATACTTACCTTTGAGGGCATGTCCGACCAGACGCAGCGGCAGATCGTAATTGATCCAGTTTGGGGCTTCCGCAAGCAGCGAAACCGACTTCATGCCGGTTTCTTCATACAGCTCACGCAGCGATGCAACCGCTGGATCTTCACCCTTATCGATACCACCCTGCGGCATCTGCCAAAGCTGCGTAGCCCCATCCATCTCGTCGCCGGGAATAACGATGCGTCGGCCGGCCCAGACGAGACCTTCCCTGTTGAGCACCATCAGCCCCACACAAGGGCGATAAGGCAGGCTTTCAGGATCGACAGGACCTTTATGCTTCGACATGGTATCTCCGTATGCGCGCGTTTGAACGAGTGTTATAGAGCGGTTACAACGATTCAATCTTATCTGGAGCCGCTGTAAACTGCGACAAAAGAAAACGCGGGAGCCTGAACTCCCGCGTTTTTTTGTTTCATTCGCCTTCAACAGCATGGTGGATTCAATAGCTTGGAGCGACCTTGGTGCGTCCGAAAGGACACACGGCGCTCTAAGGCAGATCAGTTCAGAACACCCTTTTTAGGGTCTGGTGGGAAAGCAGCATTGGCTTCTTCACCACGCAGAAGCTTCATCGCTTCGTTGAGCTGAACGTCATCTTTAGGCTCAAGTGGAACATAAGCTGCAGAACCCGATCCCTGATCGTCTTCAGCATTGCCCTTGATGTGGCCCTTAAGTTCAGACTCACCACGAACAACATCCTCACCGCGCAGTTCTGGCGGCAATGGCTGTTCAACCTTGATGTCCGGCGTGATGCCCTTACCCTGAATCGACTTGCCCGACGGCGTGTAATAGAGCGCTGTTGTCAGACGCAGCGAGCCATTTTCACCAAGCGGGATAATCGTCTGGACAGAACCCTTGCCGAAAGACTGTGTGCCAAGCACCGTGGCACGGCGATGATCTTGAAGAGCACCGGCAACGATTTCCGAAGCACTGGCCGAGCCACCGTTGATCAGCACAATCACCGGCTTTCCATCGACAAGGTCACCCTTGCGTGCATCGAAGCGGGTTACATCCTGCGGATCGCGACCGCGGGTCGAAACAATTTCACCCTTGTCGAGGAATGTGTCGGAAACAGCAACCGCCTGGTCGAGCAGACCGCCCGGATTAAGGCGGAGGTCAAGCACATAGCCCTTCAGTTTGTCGGCCGGAACCTTTTCCTGAATATCCTTGATCGCCTTCTTCAGGTCTTCCGAAGTCTGCTCAGTGAAAGAAATCACACGCAGATAACCGACGTCATTCTCAATCCGCGAGCGAACTGCCTTGACCTTGATGACCGCGCGGTCGATCTTGAGCGTGATTGGCTTGTCGGCACCCTGACGAATAAGTGTCAGTTCAATCGGCGAACCAACTTCACCGCGCATCTTTTCAACGGCATCGCTCAGGCTCAGACCACGGACTTCCTGACCGTCGATCTTGCTGATCAGATCGCCTGCAAGAACACCGGCCTTGGAAGCTGGCGTGTCATCAATCGGCGCGATGACCTTCACAAGATCATTGTCCATTGTCACTTCGATACCAAGACCACCGAACTCACCCTTGGTCTGCACGCGCATGTCCTGCGCTGCCTCCGGGTTGAGATAAGACGAATGCGGATCGAGCGACGTCAACATGCCGTTAATGGCACTTTCGGTCAGCTTCTTGTCATCTGGCGGCGTCACATATTGCTGGCGCACGCGCTCGAAAATATCACCGAAGAGAGCCAGGTCCTTATAGACATCGCTATCTTTCCCCGCTGCTGCAAAAGCAGTGGAGGCAGGCGCGCCCTGAACCATCACCATGGCTGACGCGCCCATCAGGGCTCCGGCGAACAGCAGCGACAGTTTACGTATCATTTTGTGTCCTTCCAGAAAGCCGCTCAGACCACCACGGGGCCGGATCAACGGGTTTTCCATCTTTTCGAAACTCAATGTAAAGCAATGGCGCACCATTGCCCACCTCTATCGGCGCAACACTTGCGAGAAGTTTTTCACCCATTGCACCGACAGGCTCACCCGCCAGCACGAACTGACCTTGCGCCACATCGATTCGGCCCATGCCAGCCATCACGATATGATATCCGCCGCCAGCATCCAGGATCAAGAGCTGCCCATAAGATCTGAATGTACCTGCATAAAGCACAACGCCATCGGAAGGTGACGTAATCGTGGCAGCGGGCAAGGTTTCGACAACCTGCCCCATCATGTTGCCACCAACACCATCCTTTTCAGCAAAATGCCGGATTGTCTTGCCCGCAGCAGGCAATGCCAGCTTTCCATGCAGTGATGCAAAATCAAGCTGCGCATGCAGGCGGTTCTCGTCAGGCGTTGCTTCTCCGGCCTTTTCCTGCGCTTTTGCAAGACGTTCGGCTTCCGCCTTGCGCGCAGCATCCGCCGCGTCACGCACCCCTGCCATCTGCTCATCAAGCCCGTCGATCAGTTCCTTGAGACTACCCGCCTTGGCCGCAAGTTCTTCCGAGCGCTTGCGTTGTGCCTCGATTTCCTGCTCGGATTGCGCCTGCAACTTCTTCTTTTCTTCAAGAAGAAGTGATTGACGCTTCTGCTCTTCAGCCTGGGCTGTCCGCGTTTCCTTGAGCTTGTCCTGTTCCTGGGTAATTGAAGCGGTGACGCGCTGCATATCCTTGAGATCGCTGGTGAGCTCTTCCACCTGTTCACGCATTTCCGGTACAACCGCGCCAAGCAGCACGGCACTGCGCACCGATGCCAGGGCATCGTCGGGTCGTACGAGAATTGCGGGTGGCGGATTCAAGCCCATCCGCTGAAGAGCTGCCAGCACTTCTGCCAGAATGCTGCGTCGTGCTCGCAAAGAAATACGAATGCCGTCTTCCTGCTCACGCAGAGACACGAGCTTGTCAGCGCTATCGGCAATATCCTGCTGCAATTTCTTGTCGGTCTTGGCCGACTGGATCAGCGCTGCGGTAATGGTCGCCTGATCCTTTTTGAGGTTTGCCACCTCGTCTTCAAGCTGCTTTAGCTTGTCGCCCGTCACCGACAATTCGGTGCTGAGTTGCTCATATTCACTCGCTGCCTGATCGCGCTGTTGTTGAAGAGCCTGTTGTGCAAAAACCTGCGGCACGCCTGCCATGAGAGCAGCCGCGACAAAACCAGTCCGCAACACGGCAGACAGGTTAGGCTTTTTGGGAAGACGAAAAAGACTCATGGCGCGCTATATCAGGAACAAACAAGGCCAAAACTAGCCGCATACCGTTAACGAACCATCAACCATAACCACTCGTGTGGATTATAGCCGTCATGATGTGAGCTGTTCCGTCAATTCGATACGATTCCGAATGGATCGGAGATATAGCACATTGGATAGCCAACCAGTGGTTTGTCTTCGACGATAGAGACGCCCGCTGTGTTTAGCATCTCGGTCACCATATGCAGTAAAGTACTAGGACCTATGATAAGGATGTCCCGCAAGAATTGTTGCGGCGCGATAAAGCTGCTCGGCAATCAGGATGCGGGCGATCTGGTGCGGCCACGTCAACTCGCCCAGCGCCAGAACCAAATCTGCACGCGAACGCAAAGCAGGATCATGTCCGTCCGGGCCGCCAATGGCGACAATCAGTTGCCGCTTGCCATCGTCACGCATCCGGCCAATGCGTTCAGCAAAAGCTTCCGAGCCGAGCGCTTTGCCACGCTCGTCCAGCAGGATAAGGGCAGCACCATTATCGAGAGCTTCATGAATGCGCTGTGCTTCTTCGGCCTTGCGCAGATCAGCCGTTTGTCCTCGGCTTTCGGGTATCTCATTCACGCCCGCAAATTCGAGCCCTAATGGCGGCCCAGCCTTGGAAAACCGGTCAAAATAACGCTCGACCAACTCCCGCTCGGGGCCGGCCTTCATCCGGCCCACGGCCATCACACTCACACGCATCACGTCCTCTTTACGACTTGATCAGTGCACCGTTCCCGATGCGCGCTGATCTTCGAAATCGTCGTTGATCCAGATCTTTTCCAGATTGTAGAAATCACGGATTTCCGGACGGAAAATATGGACGACAATATCGCCTGTATCGATGAGAACCCAATCACCGCCCTCGAGTCCTTCGACCCGCATATCTTTGCAGCCCATTTCACGAAGAGCCTGCAAAAGATGATCAGCGACAGCCGTCACATGACGATGCGAGCGACCAGACGCGACGATCATATAATCGCCGATCGAGGATCTTCCGCGAATGTCGATGGGGATAATGGATTCTGCTTTGGAGTTTTCGAGACTGGCCAAAGCCGCGTCGAAGGCCTGGGACACGAAAGCTGTTTCGTTCATCCCGACCGGTGAAGGCGCGTGGTGAGCCTTCTTCTCAATTGCTGTTCTCAGTGTAGTTCCTTTCCGACAAGAACAACGCAGTACGGCAATCATAAGCACCGTACATGCCTAAGATAGGCAGAGTCCCTGTATTCTTTCAAGAGTCTTGGGTTTTTTTGACGTGCATCTCACCCGAAAACTGTTTCATACCTTTCAGGATACGCCCGAAACATAAACATCATTCACTTTTTCAATTTCTGTTTGCGTAGTGCACTTGAAGAAAGCGAAGAACGCGGTCCGTGAATGAATGTCCAGGCAGGCGGCGTGCGGCGCGCCAGCACCGGCGCATAATGTTCATCCAGCCGGCTATCGGAAAATGTCTGCGCCATGCGCGAGGACAAATAAGCCAGTGTCGAACCCGGTCGATCAATCACTGCGATTGGAAAATTCTGCGCAATCTCACGCCAACGCTGCCAGCGATGGAACGACGCAAGATTGTCAGCCCCCATCACCCATACAAAATGCACACCGGGATTGGCTTTGCGAATGAGCGCCAGCGTATCGGCCGTGTAACGCACGTTGAAGGCAGCTTCCAGAGCCGTCACTTTGATACGCGAATCGCTCGCCACATCTTCGCTCAATTTCAGTCGGTCAGCGAGCGGCGCCAGTTCGCGGCTGTCTTTCAGCGGATTGCCGGGTGTCACCATCCACCAGAGCTGATCAAGTTTGAGCCGCCGGATCGCAATTTCTGCCACCAGCGCATGCCCTCCATGCGGAGGGTTGAACGAGCCACCAAACAGACCGACCGTCATGCCTTTTTCGACATGCGGCATGCGCAGATAATGCGCATCGACATCCGGATATTGCTCTTTCAGTGCGGAAAGCCCGAAGCCGAAACGCATTAGCTGCGAACTTGTCCGTTACCGCGAACACGATACTTGAACGAGGTCAGTTGTTCGACGCCCACCGGCCCGCGTGCGTGCATCTTGCCAGTTGCGATACCGATTTCCGCGCCCATACCGAACTCGCCGCCATCAGCAAATTGCGTCGAGGCGTTGTGCAGCAGAATGGCTGAATCGATCTCGTTGAAGAAGCGTGCAACGGCTTCGGCGTCCTCAGCAATAATCGCCTCGGTGTGATGTGATGAGTAACGATTGATATGCTCGATCGCGCCCGAAACACCGTCGACGAGCTTTACGGAAATGATCGCATCGAGATATTCGGTCGACCAGTCCTCTTCCGTTGCAGGCCTGGCATTCGGATAAAGCGCCCTCACCTCGTCGCTTCCACGAATTTCACAGCCTTTTGCAGCCAGATCTTGCAGAACTGGTACAAGATGCGTTGCGGCAACGTCGCAATCCACAAGAAGCGTTTCAGCTGAGCCGCAAATGCCGGTGCGGCGCATCTTGGCATTGACGGCAATGGCGCGTGCCATATCAAGATCGGCAGAAGCATCGACATACAAATGGCAGATGCCTTCGAGATGTGCAAAGACCGGAACACGCGCTTCTGATTGCACCCGCGCAACAAGGCTTTTGCCGCCACGGGGCACAATCACATCAATCGTGCCGTTCAGACCTTTGAGCATTTCGCCAACCGCAGAACGGTCCGTTACGGGCACGATCTGGATAGCATCGGCAGGCAGTCCACCGGCTTCAAGACCAGTCACAAGGGCCCTGTGAATCACAGCCGAGGAGTGGGCAGAATCTGAACCGCCACGCAGGATCACCGCATTACCGGCCTTGAGGCAGAGCGCACCTGCATCCGCCGTCACATTGGGGCGGCTTTCATAGATGACACCAATCACACCGAGCGGCGTGCGCACGCGCTCGATATGCAGACCATTGGGACGGTCCCATTCGGCAATCACCTCACCGACAGGATCGGGTAGAGCGGCAATCGCGCGAATACCATCGGCAATCGCCTGAATGCGACCGTCATCGAGCGTTAATCGGTCGACAAAAGATGCAGCCATGCCGCTCTCTGCTGCATTGGCGAGATCAAGTTTGTTGGCTGCAAGAATTGCATCTTTGTCTGCGAGGACCGCATCGGCGGCGGCAAGCAGAGCTTTGTTCTTTTGCTCGGCGCTTGCTATTGCGAGTGGTGCTGCGGCAGCTTTGGCCTTGCGACCAACTTCCGCCATGATGGCTGCAATGTCAGCTCCCCCATCCACTTTGTTCAGCATCCGCTCCACCCTTTATGCTTCTTCTGTCTCAACCGCAGTCACGCCGCGCACAACCAGATCATTGCGATGTATCATCGCAGCGCGCGCATCATAACCAAGAATGGTACTAATCTCATCGCTTTTATGCCCGGCAATTTTGCGCGCATCGGCGGCATCATAAGCAATCAAGCCGCGCGCAATTTCGCGACGATCTTCATTCAGCACTGCAACCGTATCGCCGCGCTCGAACTGACCTTCAATCTCTTTGACACCTGCGGGCAGTAGCGATTTGCCAGACTTCAGCGCCTTTGCCGCACCCGCATCGACCAGCAGTTTACCTGCAGGTTCAAGATTGCCGGAAATCCATGTCTTCCAGGCATTGACCGGCGCACGCGACGGCTCAAACAAGGTTGCGCGCTCGCCATGATCGATAGCTGAAAGCGGCGCCATACGCGTGCCGGATGTAATGATCATTGCCGTGCCTGCGGCATTGGCAATCTTGCCCGCATCAAGCTTGGTCTTCATACCGCCGCGGGATAGCTCGGATGCGGCAGCTCCCGCCATAGCCTCGATTTGCGGAGTAATCGCCGTCACAAGAGGTAGGAACTGCGCATCCGGGTTCTTATGGGGCGGGGCTGTATAAAGCCCATCAATGTCTGAAAGCAGAATGAGCAGATCTGCTCCCATCATAGTCGCAACTCGAGCCGCCAGACGGTCATTGTCACCATAACGAATTTCAGTGGTTGCGACTGTATCATTCTCGTTGATGATCGGCACAGCGCCAAGCTTCAAAAGCGTTTCAATGGTCGCTCGCGCATTGAGATAACGGCGACGCTCTTCAGTATCGGCCAGTGTGAGCAGAATCTGACCAGACTTGATGCCGTGGCTACCGAGCACATCGGCGTAGGCCTTGGCGAGTGCGATCTGACCAGCAGCAGCTGCAGCCTGACTTTCCTCAAGCTTCAAAGACTTTTTCGGCAAACCAAGAACCGTACGGCCAAGCGCAATGGCTCCCGAAGAAACGACCAGAACTTCCACACCTGCTTGCGAGAGGCTGGCAATGTCCTGGCCCAGACTTTCAAGCCAGCTTTGCTTGAGACCCGTTGAACGATCTACGAGAAGCGCAGATCCGATTTTGATAACGATGCGGCGATAATCTTTGAGTTGTTTCAACATGCATTCAGTTCCCGCGCCGCGTCCTCAACTGTTATTCTTCTTCGGCTGTTCCAGCTTCCGCTGCACGGCTCTTGTCAATCACGCTTGCAAGTTGGCGCAAGACATCATTCAGACCTTCATGACTGACGGCGGAGAGCAGCAGCGGATCGCGACCGCAGGCCTTCTTCAGTGCCTTGATCTTTTCCTTGCGCGCATCCGGATCAAGCGTATCAATCTGCGACAGAGCTACAATTTCTGTCTTCTCGGCAAGGCCATGTTCATAGGCTTCAAGCTCACCGCGAATGACGGTGTAAGCCTTTGCAACATCTTCTTCCTGCGCTGACACCAGATGCAACAGAACGCGCGTGCGCTCGACATGGCCAAGGAAGCGGTCGCCAAGGCCCACGCCTTCGCTTGCGCCTTCAATAAGGCCTGGAATGTCGGCGATCACAAACTCGCGACCATCAACACGCGCTACACCAAGATTGGGATGCAGCGTGGTAAAAGGATAGTCAGCAATCTTTGGCTTGGCCGCTGTCACACTTGCGAGGAATGTGGATTTACCCGCATTCGGCAAACCGACCAGACCGGCATCGGCTATCAGCTTCAAACGCAACCAGATTGTGCGCTCAATACCGTCGAGGCCGGGATTGGCCCGGCGCGGCGCACGGTTTGTGGATGTGGTGAAATGCAGATTGCCAAAGCCACCATTCCCGCCCTTGGCGAGACGATAACGCTGGCCGAGCTCGGTAATATCGCAAATCAGCGTTTCATTATCTTCTTCAAAAATCTGCGTACCAACCGGCACTCTGAGCACGACATCATCGCCTTTGCCGCCAGTCATGTTGCGGCCCATGCCATGCATGCCGGTCTTGGCCTTGAAGTGCTGCTGGTAGCGATAATCAATCAGCGTATTGAGACCATCGACGGCCTCGACCCAGACGTCGCCACCGCGACCGCCGTCACCGCCGTCAGGACCGCCGAATTCAAGAAACTTCTCGCGCCGGAACGAAACAGCGCCCGCACCGCCCGCGCCCGAGCGAATGTAAATCTTGGCCTGATCGAGAAATTTCATTGAACTTACCTCTTGTGACGCATTCGAAACTTGTATCGTAGCGCGTCTTAAACTTGGGACCGCACGCAATCTCGCGCAATCCGATTTGCAATTACAGCAAAACCCTTGTCCTGCAAACAGCTAGTGGTCTGATTTCGACATTTGCATCACTCTGCGACAAGCAACAAACAAATGTCGAAATCGAGAAGACAACCAGCCACTATTGAAGACGAATGGATTTCAGCCCAAATTCAGTTTCCACGCAGGATCGCTGAAGTCGATATAGAGCAGTTCCTGATCCAGATATTGCCCCTGCACATAAAGCGACTTGCGCTCAACACCATAGGATTTGAAGCCAAGCTGATCATAGATACGCTTCGCGGGCTCGTTGGTTGTCACGACCTTCGCATCCAGTATCACCACATGCTGTGCCGCATGTTCGATAATCCGTCCAACGAGTGCCTTGCCCAGAGCCAGCCCACGCGCTTCGGGAGCAACATAGACGCTGACCAGCGTACCACGATGGCGCTCCGACCTGCGCTCATGCCGGAACAGCCCGGCAATGCCCATCAGGTTCTCACCATCAAAGGCACCGAAAATGACATTGCCGTTTACCTGTTCCAGACGACGCGCAAACACATTGTCGGAATAGGCATTTTCTTCTTCAAAGGTCGAGCCGAAGGCTTGCGGCGCAAGCTGCAGTGCCGAAAGCCGCATCGCGCGAAACCGATGCAAGTCACCCTTGTCCAGTGCGCGAACAACAACCCTTTCACGGGCGACAGCATAAATATCGTTCATCATATTCCCCGATTTTTATCGGTCCTGCGGTTATCGCGCAGGACCGTCTTTTTTGATTATGACTGCCAGCTTCTCAGGCCTATCCATGTACGCCTGTCGAGGACGTAACGCTCGACAGGGACATTCCCGGCAGCAAGCGAATCCGACATGCCCATGCCGCTGAACTGAAAGCCGCACTTATGGATCACACGACGCGAGCCGTCATTGCTGGCCCGGCACGAAACATGCAACCGTTCGATTGGCGTGGCGCGGAAGGCCAGATCGATCAGAGCGTGAGCGGCTTCCGTAGCGAAGCCATGCCCCCAATAGGGCTCGCCGAGCCAATACCCAATCTCCAGCCCCTCGCCATGCTTATGCGCATGAATGCCACAACAGCCCATAAATATACCGGTTTCAGCTTGGGTAATCGCGTAAATGCAATTGCCCATCTCGCCTTTTCGGACGCGCTCGACAAAATCGACGGCATTTTCGCGGGTGTATGGATGTGGCATACGGGCGAGCATGACGGAGACGCGGGTATTATTGGCAAGATAGGAAATTGCATCCACGTCTTCGGTATGTGGCGGGCGCAGAACCAGCCTGTCTGTGACGAGAACGGGGCAATCCAGTGCATGCTCTAAACCCGGCGAGAGATCAGCATAGCTGTCCTCCCGCTCACTACAGCTCTCGTAATAATCTTCTTCCAAAACTTCGACGACCATTTTTCTGTCCTCCAGATGCAAAAAGGGAAGATGGTTGTCCCATCTTCCCTTCGATCTTTAGGCTGGCGCCATATATACCGGGTCCAATGGGACGCCGGTATTTATGAGTGCCCGGCTTACTCTGCTGCTTCCGCGATCGGGTTAACCGATACGTAGGTGCGGCCGTTGGCTTTCGTGCGGAAAGCAACGGAACCGTTGGTGGTAGCAAAAATAGTGTGGTCTTTACCGAGGCCAACATTGGCGCCCGGATGCCACTTCGTGCCGCGCTGGCGCACGATGATGTTGCCAGAAACGACAGCTTCGCCACCGAACTTCTTTACGCCAAGGCGCTTCGACTCTGAATCGCGACCGTTACGCGACGAACCACCAGCTTTTTTGTGTGCCATTGGATTTCTCCTTTAATCTCTTCTACTTACTCAGCCGACTCAGCCTTGGCTGCAGCCTTCTTAGGCGCTGCCTTCTTTGGCTTTGCGGCTTCGCCTTCAGCGGCGTCTGCCTTCGGAGCTGCCTTCTTGGCTTCTGCCTTCTTGGAAGGCTTCGCACCATCGGTGAGGATCTCCGAGATACGGATGGTCGTCAGTTCCTGACGATGACCGCGGGTACGCTTGGAATTCTGACGGCGACGCTTCTTGAACGCGATAACCTTGCGAGCGCGGCCCTGTTCAACGACTTCAGCCGTTACCAGAGCGCCTTCAACAACTGGCGCGCCAATGGTCGTGCCGACCATCAGAACTTCTGCAAATTCTACGATGTCACCGGCTTCGCCAGCAACCTTTTCAACCTTGATCAGGTCGTTTGCGGCAACGCGGTACTGCTTGCCACCAGTCTTAATGACTGCGAACATTTGTTTTCCTTTCGGGTCGTTCGGTCCAGCTCTCATACCCTGCAACGCAAGCGCCTTGGGCACGGGCCGTCTTTTTATCAGTCGATTGATTTTGGAAGCTTTTCGCCCCCCTGACCAGAGACCCGAAAACCGGAAATCTCCAATCAAAACAATAAGCGCGGACTACCCCACACATAAAGTCAGGTGCTTATAGATATGAGGTAGCGGAAAAGTCAAGAATTTTCGTCCTGGAATGCAAATTAGGTCTTGTCTAATTGTGTTTGGCCCGTTATTGAGCCGCTACACACTTAGCATTCGCTTTAGATGCTTACCAACGGCGCGGTTTTCACAAATCGTTTTACCGTAGTGCACAATGCGGAGAGGTGGCTGAGTGGTCGAAAGTACCGCACTCGAAATGCGGCGTGGGGGTAACTCCACCGTGGGTTCGAATCCCACCCTCTCCGCCATTTTCTTCAAACTTATATGCTTTCACTGACAGGTATTTTTCGGCTTGCAAGTCAGTCCGGCCTGCGCCAGCAGATCAGCCACCCCGTCACGCGCACCCAACCCCTCGGGATCGCACAGATACTCCATGTGATCACTCAAATATCCGGCCATTGGCGCACGCCAGTCTGGCGAAGTTTCAATCATCTGTTCAGATGTATAAAGCAGATACTCAACATATGCCCCATAGGCGGTGAGCTGTGCCGTGCCTCTCAGCGAGCAATAACTGGCCTGCGCCAGTTCGGGCTTTTGCACCGTCAGGTTCAGAAACTCGCGATATATTTCGCGTGCCGTCTGATCACGCTGAATGAGATCGGCCTGACTGACCTGGTAAGGAATGATAACCAGTGCCGAGAGTGCGGCAAAGGCCGTAGCAATCCCGCCAAGAGCGGCTAATGGTTCAGTATTGCGCCGTAACCAGTTCCACATGCTCAGACCTTGGGTTGCTCATGGGTGGCACAATGGATACCGCCGCCAACTTCACCCACCGGATCGATATTCAGCGTAACAATCTCCCGACCGGGATACAGCTTGCCAAGAAGGGCCGCAGCGCGTTCATCGGCTTCGCGGTCACCAAACTCGGCAGCAATCACCGCGCCGTTACAAACGTAGTAATTGACATAGGAAGAGACAAAGTCGCTGTTGCTCGAGCGGATGTTATAAGGTTCCGGCAAAACGACCATATCCAGTTTGCGCCCCTCAGCATCGGTTGCTGCAGCCAGTATGTCATGTGTTTTGAAGGCGGCAGCCGACCAGGGATCGTCGGGATCGATCTTATCTCCCATCTGGATTACCAGCTGTCCCGGCTTAACAAAACGCGCAAGCGCATCGATATGATAATCGGTGATATCGGCACCGACGATCCCGGGTGCCCAGATCATCTTGCGTGCACCCATCGTGTCCAGCAGCATCTTCTCAATTTCAGCTTTGCTGCCCCGGTTACGATTGGCATTGATGAAACTGCTTTCATGAGCGATCAGCGTTCCATGGCCATCGGTTTCAACACCGCCCGCCTCCCCCACCAGACCTGCATCGAGAACCTGTAACCCCATCCGTTCGGCTATCCGCGCGGCGATCTTGCCGTCTGCCGCGTGGGTCTGCTTATTGCCCCAACCGTTGAAGTTGAACTGTGTAATGGCCAGCCCGCCCTTACCATCAATGACAAAGGACGGGCCGGAATCGCGACACCACAAATCGTCGGTCGGAATGTCCCATAATTCCACATTCCGCGACACCAGCTTGCGAACAGCAGGATGATGCTTTGCTGCGGCAAGCATCACAACTGGCTCAAACTCTGCAATAGTGTTGGCGATTTTCGCGATCGTTTTCTGAATATCATCAAGAAAATCAGGATCGTCATACACATTCGGATTGACCGGCCACTGCATGAAAGTACGCTCATGCGGCTCCGTTTCTTCCGGATACCAAAAACCGGCAGAGCGAGCCGATGAACCTTTCGCCTGCCCCCTCCGTGACTGCATAGACATTCCAATGGCAGCGGCAGCAGCACCCAACAAGGTTTGGCGGCGAGTCATCATCCTATCACCATGAAATTATAATATATTTTAGAACATCTGAATATAAACTAGAGTCACCCGCAACCCCTGTCAACAGACACCAAACGGGCTTAGCGTGTAGTACTGGACTGTTCCCCGACTACGATCCGGAAATCAGAGGCGGCTCCCGTTCCGAAAGCGCGCCAGTGCTTGCAAGCAGCATGAAGTTTTAAAGGTTCTTCTGAGCAAATCTGTCAAATGCGATGAGGAAATCGCCGAGGAACTTGGCGGCATCAGGCACCAGCTTGCCGCTTTCATCAACGAGCCTATCAACATGCGCGAGATAAGCCTCGGGCTGTTGCAAGATCGGCATATCGAGGAATACCAGCGATTGTCGCAGATGATGATTGGCGCCAAAAGCAGAGAGGTTTCCCGGTGAACCGCTTATAATTGCAGCTGGCTTTCCACTCCACACACTATGACCATAAGGGCGCGAACCCACATCGAGTGCGTTCTTCAAAGCAGCAGGCACGGATCGGTTATATTCGGGCGTCACAAACAGAACAGCATTTGCCTTGCTCACTTCTAATCGAAACCGCGTCCATGCTGCGGGTGGTGTATCCGTATCCAGATCCGGATTGTAAAGCGGCAAATCGCCGATCTCGATTATCCTTAAAGTCATACCATCCGGCACAACCGCGTTCAGCCCCACAGCCACTCTGCGATTAAACGAATCTTTTCTCAGGCTTCCAACCAGAACAGCTACATTCAACTGTGACATTCGCTATCTCCCTTGTTGCAGCAATACGAGCCGTTTCCGGACACGCGCTCCTATAAGCTAAGACAGCACCCAACAATTGGAAGCAAAAACTCAACTCTGATCAAAATTCGATTCTGGATGGTCGGCTTTCCATACCCGTCTGATAACAACGAAACGTCGCCTTCCCGTCAGCCTTGGCAGAATAAAGTGCCGCATCCGCATTGATAAATACGCTCGATGCAGAACTTCCAGATATCCGCGCTATTCCAACAGATGCTCCGAGCCTTAGTTTCTGATCGTCAAAAATCACATCTTCACAGAGACGGTCAATTATGTTTTGAGCAAGCTTCTCGGTTGCTTCTTTATCATAACAGTTCGACGTAATAACTGCGAACTCATCTCCGCCTATTCTGAAAATACTATTTCCTACGTGATTTATTGTATTGAGGCGCTCTCCCATAACCTTGATACATTCATCACCGGCGAGGTGACCATAGTCGTCATTTATATTTTTGAACCCATCCAGATCAATGAGCAAAAGAAACCCTGACGTACTATCGATGCTGGCATATTCCAGCGCCGAAGCCAGCTTTAAATGGAACTGGCTCTTATTAGCCAACCCTGTCATTTGATCATACTCAGCAAGATAAACGATCCGATCAAATAAAGCTTTCTGATCGGTAATATCCTGCTTCATACCAAAAATTCTGACAGGCATATCACCCTGACATTCGATGGAAGCTGTAATGCGTATCCAGCGCTTGTTACCGCGAAATGTCCGTATTTCAGCTTCCAGAGTGAAACCGCTACGTTCTGCAATAGCACCTGATCTGCGCTTTTGCAGTTCCTGCCGGGAACTCTCAGTATAGCAAGTCAGTGTCTCAGCTCGATTAAGCGGCGCGCCCCGTGGAAGCTCAAAAATATCATACACATAGTCCGACCACGTTAACTCCTCTTCGGGCAACGTGCACTCCCAAATGCCGATTTGAGCGACAATAGAAGATTGCCCGTATATTTTTTTGAAGTGTGAAAGCGTTTGTGCCTGCTCATTGAGGAGCTTTTCTTTGCTTTCTAATTCAAGTCGCAGACACTCCAGCTCATCTCGCAACTTGCTCAGCACGACGTCATTCTTGATGGGCATTAATATTCTCTACCGTTGCAGCAACAATGTCAGTCACGCTTTTGGATCCCAAAGGACCTTATTATTAAGCTATTGCTTGTGAAGATAACCTATATACACGTCAGGCTCAACGACCCTGCTACTCCACCCTTTCCGTCATTATCCTATCGGCACTGTGCACTTACAATTCTCAGACTGGCGCACTTACAGCTAAACTGCGTCAGCCCAGCATATCCAATTACCTGGTCTCTGCACTTCTCGGAGAGAGCCAAACCGTGCTAGATCACCAATATGAGTGTGCTATCTTCTGAATTTCCCATTTATACTCCACCCTTGGAGCCATATATTTCGATCATTCATCGTGATGCGGACATTCTGGTGCTGGACAAGCCGAGCGGGTTATTGTCTGTGCCGGGGCGTCATCCTGCCTTGTCGGATAGTCTTGCGACACGCGTACAAAAACAGTTTCCAAATGCACTGATGATCAACCGTCTGGACAAGGATACGTCTGGCCTGGTGTTGATGTCGCTCAATCGCAAAGCGCATGCTGCCATTGCCGCACAATTTGAGGCACGAACGACCCAAAAGTCATATGTGGCTGAAGTCTTCGGACTCGTGGAAAAAGATGAGGGGATGATTAACCTGCCGTTGGCAATTGACCCGGACAACAAACCACGCCATCGGGTTGACCATGAAAACGGTAAGCCCGCTCAGACGCATTGGACGGTTCTGGAGCGTGGTGAAAACACAACCCGGCTCCGTCTGTTTCCGATGACTGGACGCACCCATCAGCTGCGCGTTCATATGAAAGCAATCGGTCATGTGATTCTTGGTGATGAGTTTTATGCGGAAGGGGTTGCCCTCTCCGCCGCAGATCGCTTGCTATTGCATGCAGAAGAAGTCGCTTTTCGTCATCCTGATGGTCGCGATGTTAAATTCACCGTTCCCTGCCCGTTCTAAGAGCAACCATGTCGCAAAAAGCCGAAGCATCAGAGCTTATCGTTGATTTTGTTGGTGGCGCAGTTGGCCACAGATTCCGCTCTGGAGAAGGTCGCGGCCAGGCACTCGCCAAGGCTGCAGGTCTAGTCGGCGGCGTCACACCCGATATCGTGGACGCAACAGCGGGACTTGGGCGGGATGCCTTCCTGCTCGCGTCACTGGGTGCCAGGGTGACACTCATAGAGCGCTCACAAAAGATGCACGATCTGCTCACCGAAGGATTGGCACGCGCGGCAGCTGAGGGCGGACTATATGCCGAAACTGTGGCGCGAATGACGTTGCTGCACGGCGATTCCTGCCAGTTGCTCCCCACACTCAAGCCACAAGTGGTGCTGGTTGACCCCATGCATCCGCCACGAGGCAATTCAGCACTGGTCAAAAAGGAAATGCGCCAAATCCGGAACATTGTCGGCACCGACCCGGATTCCGAAAAGCTGATGCTGATCGCACTGGAGTATGTGCAAAATCGTGTCGTGCTGAAATGGCCCTTGCGTGCAGAACCCATGGCTGGGCTACGCAAGCCCTCCCATCAGATATTGGGCAAAAGCACGCGCTACGACGTCTTCGTTAAAGCAAAGATTGTGGTGACTTAAAATACGAAAGCAATTTCATACATTTCGGGCTGTATTCTAATTCGAGCACTTCACATCGTAAGAAATGACGGACGGCGTATCGGGCGAGTCTCCCACTGTTGTGACGGAAAGGCTGTTACCGGCATACTTATATGCGAAGCGACAGAAGCCACAGCCTGTTCCCGCACAGCCGTCGACCTCGTTGATCCCCATATCCAGCAAGCCCTGCGACGTAGCATCTGGTTCCTGCCTGCTCTGCTCTGGCTGCCAGCCATATTCTTTGAGCATCATACGCGCCAGAATGATCGGCACATTATAAATGTTGGGAACTGTTACCTGCCCCGAGCAAAACGTCTCTTCATTTGGCAACGCATTAACGCCACCCCCACCCCATGTGTTGGAGAATAGCTAAAGCGAGCTTGAATGGCTGGAAATCCTCTTCTCAACAGCACCCCTACGACCCTCAACCCGCAAAAAAGCTGAGGGCGTTTTTGCCATCGGCTTGTAGATTCAGATAGGGCGTCCTTCTCTGTTCTTTCTGCGTTGAGGCTTGTTTTCTTTAAAACGCAAAAACCCGCCGCTGTTGCGACGGGTTTGTTATATTTGGTTGCGGGGGCAGGATTTGAACCTGCGGCCTTCAGGTTATGAGTTTGATTTTTTAACATTCACCGTCGTTTCGTGTCGTTCCGCGTTTCTACTAAATTGCTGCGCCATATTGCTTTTTTCGTATTGCATCGCTTAACGTCGTTCCATGTAATTCAATCCGCCGTGGCGCACATGTGGCGCACGGTGGCGAACGACGACCCCGAAGGGTGAATGAAGATGCCAATTGCGAAACTTACACGGCGCGGCCTCGCGTCGATCAAACCCGTCGAAAAACGAACAACGTTCTATGACGCAGAACTCGCGGGCTTCGGCCTTCGTGTCGAGCCGAGCGGTCGGCAAACCTATTTTGTGGAATACCGTCCCGGCGCTGGCGGGCGAAACGTTGCAAAGAAGCGATACACGATTGGAACGTCTCTTGAGATTAGCCCGGAGGATGCCCGTAAACGTGCCTCTGACGTCCTCGCCGCCGTTCGCCTTGGCGGCGATCCGGCTGCGGAGAGATCAAAGGAGCGATCAATTCCTCGCTTTCAGGACTTCGCGGTCGATACGTTCCTCAAGGACGAGGAAGACCGGCTCAAGGTCCGAACGCTGGCAAATTACAAGAGCGCCATCAACCGGCATATAAATCCCGCCTTCGGGACTTTGCAGATCGACAAGGTGACCACGGCAGACGTTGCCCGTCTTCATCGCAGGATGGGGAAGACCATGCCGACGACGGCAAACAGGATGCTTGAGATCGTATCTTCGATCTATCGCCATGCTGGCCTCGCGGGCCACGTCCCCAAAGGTCACAACCCGGCAGCCGACATTGCAGCCTATCGAGAGGAAGGCCGCGAGCGTTTTCTTTCGGCTGATGAGCTTGCCCGCCTCGGCGACGCCTTGGCGCTCGCCGAGAGCGACGGCCTGCCGTGGAAGGAGAGCCAGAGCAAACACGTCCCGAAAACCAATCAGAAAACCGTCATAGATCGGCACGCCTGCGACGCGATCCGGCTCTTGATCCTGACCGGCCTTCGATTGCGCGAAGTCTTGAATATGAAATGGGCCGATATCGATTTCGAGCGTGGCGTCGCGCTCCTGCCCGATACCAAGACCGGGCGACGCTATGCTGTTCTCTCCGCCCCTGCCCTCACCCTCCTGCAAGAGATTGAAAATCTCGGCGATTACGTGATCCGGGGCGATGCTCGCGACAAGCCTCGGCACGATCTTAATCGACCATGGAGAGCAATCCGCGCCCATGCCGGGCTTGATGACGTTCGTATCCACGATCTCCGCCATTCCTTCGCCTCGGTTGCAGCCTCAGGCGGTGTTCCGCTTGCCGTCATTGGAAAGATGCTCGGACACGCGTCAGCGGCCACGACGCAGCGATATGCCCACCTTGCGGACGATCCGCTCAAGGCCGCAGCCGACACCGTCGCCGGACGGATCGCCGCTTCTATGACGGGTCGCAAAGCCGAAGTGATCCCGATGCGGAAGGTCGCCGGAAATGAGTGATAGGCAACTCCGGCAACGGCTTATCCGAAGAACGTCCCGGCTCCTCGCGCCCGATGTGGCTTGCGCAGTCGATGAGCCGCTAAAGGCGGCCATCGATGCCGGTATTCTCGCCGGAGACGAGCAGGATCATCGATTGAGCCTTGCGCTTATCGTTGCTGAGGCGTGGGGCGAAGCCTTGATCGCCAAAGGCGAAAGAGACGCAAGAGAGGCGGCGAAAGAACGGCAGGCATCGGCCCGCAAGGTGGCGAAGGCTCTCGATCTCCTCGCTCTCGATCTATCCGACGAAGCCGACGCGCTGGCGGCGCTGCTCGAAGCCACCGAAACGACGGACGCAGATACGGACGAGATGGTCGCCGAGCGGCGGCGTCAAGCAACCTTGTTTGCAGAAACCGCCAGAGCAGCCCGCAGGATCGCGACAGAGCGCGAGATAGTACCGAAGGGAGGGAATAGAACAGATCACCTTGTGCGGGGCTATTTCACGGCGTTCTCGGCATGGTGGAAGGATAGCGTTAGGCCAACGAACGCAGACGCGATCAAAGCCCGCGATCTGATTGCCGAGGCTCTGGCCTTCGATCTCGGCTTAATCGCCGACGGCTATCCGGTCGGCGCTTTCGCTCGATACGGTTTCAAGAAAATTTAGACTGCAAATATTTCTTTTCTATCTTTTCGCGTTCGAGAACGACAAGGGCAATTGTCGGCTGACTTCAACAAAGGAAAGCCGACAATGAACAAGCGTAACCTTGACCCTCAATTTCTAGCGACCCTCACCGTTTTGGATAGCGCCGAAGCTGCCGCTTATCTCCGCACAAGCACCAGCACATTGGCGAAATATCGCATGTACGGCGGCGGCCCCATCCACATCAAACAGAGCACGCGCAAGACGCTTTATCGCAAAGCCGATCTCGATGCTTGGCTCTCGTCTCGCGAAGCCGCTTAACCCAAATCACTTACGCACAACGCGCCCGGCCTTAAAGCCGGGCCGTGTCGTTTGATGTATAGATTTCCAAATTCCCATGTTTTTGATAATAACTTTAGAAACTCAAACATAGTTATCAACAACCAGAAGACATATTCACCGCGATAAATTGGTTTGATTGATAATATTTATTTGCCCACTATTGATTTTTACCGAATTGTCCGGCCTAATAACCTCAACGGGCAAATCAACCGTCGAACGAAGCAACAAAAACCCAAGCCAAAAGGCTTGACAACGTTCGAACAGGTGATTTGTGACTGATACCAACTCCACAACCGACATTGCGCCGATCCGCTTCCTATCCGTGAAGCAGGTCCTTGATCGCGTATCCATTTCCCGCTCGATGCTTTTGAAGCTCCGCAACGCCGGAGATTTCCCGCGAGCTGTACCAATCCTCGAAAAGCGCCGGGGCTTTCTTGAGCACGAAGTCACCGCGTGGATGGAAAGCCGCGTCGCTCTCCGAGATCAGGAGCATGACGATGGCGAAATTTGATTTCCACAAGCGCGCATCAGCCGACAGGCAACGCCGATACGGCTCCGAAAGCATTTCGGACACAACCATCCCGACCGAGTTTCACAGCAGGCCGAAAGCCCGGCAATCCAAGGCGGACGCACGGGCTGAACTCGAAAGGCTTCTCGCTGAACATACCGCAAAAGAAAAGCCCCGCCGTCCGTAGGAGGATCAGCAGGGCGAGACATTCACCAGCAAATGAAAGTCGAGATAACCATGTCAAACGCAGTTGGAAAGATCAAGCACATTGCAGGCTCTCCAATGAGCTTCGCGATCATCTTCTCAGCGATGATCGGCCTAAACATCGGCATCGCTATCGTACGGATTGCAGCCTGAAAAGCAAAAGCCCGGCTTGGGACCGGGCTTCGCAAATCGCAGCAACAAAAGGAATTACAATATGTCAAACGATACCGAGAAACACAAGCAGAAAAAGGTCGCCGAGCCATTGTCCGCGACTTGGAAATTTGAGTTGGAAGACACCGTCAACGGCGACCCGGAGATACCATCGAGCGGATTGAACATCCTTCGCGTCTATCTCAATTTCTGCACGGAAGATAACCCCTTCCCATACTGCGCAATGTCCACCCTCGTGGCGAGGACAAATCTTTCAGAGCCGACAATCAAGCGGACCCGGCGCAAGCTGATCGATCTCGGATATTTGGTAAGCAAGGGACCATCGGCACAGCGAGGCGCAACCCGGTATGAACTTCGGAATGAGAGGCGCGAAGTCGTCGCTTTAATGATCTCAGATCGAGAAAGAGAGCTTTCCTCAAGGGATCAAATTTTACCCCCAATAGAGAACGCTCGTGAAACGGCGCTCAAGGGATCAAATTTTACCCCTAAGTCAAAGGATCAAATTTTACCCCCAAATACCGTAGAGCCTTTGATTACTGGCGGGGCCACTCAAGTGGCCTCCGCCTTTAATATCAATCCTCACCAATTAAAGGATGAGGAGAACTCATCTTCTCGACAGGCTTTTGCTTACGCAAGCCTGTCAGATACCGGCGAGGATAAGAGCAGCGACCCTTCCGACGACGAAGCGATCTTCATCCCGGAAGCCGATGAAATCGAACTCGATAATTGTCCGCTTCCAGAGGTTCAGACGCCCGACAATCTCGACGGTCCTCATACCGGAGATCAGATCGAAGTCGGCGGTGGCGCATTCGCTCCGATAGTCGAGGAAGACGACGACGCCGAAACGCCAGACCCGGAAGATGACTTCGAACCCCTCGAAGGGACGGATGAGGATTACGCCGACGTCCTTCCGTTCGACAGCCATCAAGAAGAGAAGCAGCAGGCTTGGAGATAGGAATATGCAAATGGAATTTGACTTCGACAAACCAATCACGACACCGGCCATTCAGCCCGAGCCGGAGCCTTTCGGCACAATTGTTGCCTTTCCGCTCGCCCGCCACTTTGCATCCTCACGACTTCTTGGAGAGGAGCTTCGAGCAATCCCCACTATCGAAGAACGTCGCAAGTTATGGGGAAAACGAACCGGAGCGCTTATTCGCAGCCGGATTGCCTGTGGCCTGTCCCGCGAAGTCGCTGAGGCCGACGTTTCAGCATGGGCCGATCTGGCGCGCGAAGAATATCGCAATCCGCTCCCTTGCTTCCAAAAACCCTCTCGTTTTGAGGCGCTGCTTCCCTTCCCTTCACACGATCAGGACGAACCCCATGCCCGGCAAGCACAAGCCTGAAACAACGATAAGCCCCGACCGTCTTCGCATCATTGCGGAGGCAATCAACCCGCACGCATCGGACAATTGGCTTCGGGGCTTCGAGATTGCGGTCTCTATCCGGCCTAGAGCAAGCGAGGCCGATATCTTGGCCGTTGCAGCGAACATCAACGCGGAGGCTGCGTCCTACGAACTCGGTGTAGCAGCCGGATTTGCGACGGCGCAGGAGGCATTAGAGCGCCGGGCTTCGGAGTTCCACGCCAATCTGAACGCGAAGCTCGCGAACTTCGAGGCCAACGTAACGGGCGAACCGGAGCCTGCCGCCGACCAACCCACACTGAACTGAAACCGACCGCATGGCGGACGCGTGAGCGGCCCGCCCGTATCGAAAGGATTTTTGAATATGGAACTCAGCCCAACCTTACAGCACATCGCAGACGCACACATTCGCGGAAACGATGCCCTTTTTCTCGAAGGACTTATCGAGGCAGCCAAACTGTCGGGCCTGATTGGCACCGAGGCGACGCTTGTTTCGTTTGCCGAGCAATGGAAGGGAAAACCAACGGTCGAGGGCACATCGTCCGCGCCTGTATTGCCACAGCAGCCGGTGCCACAAGCATCGCTTGACGAAGCACGCGAGGACGGCCGTCGCGCCGGAGCCGCCTTCGAGCGCCAGCGCCTCCGGGCGATCTTGACGGACCCGCTCGCAGCCGACCGAATGGATGCTGCAAAGCATCTCGCGTTCGGTACGTCTATGACGGACAAGGAAGCTATTGCTTTCATGCAAACCGTCGCCCCGGCGACGCTAGCGCAGGCACTTCAAAGCCTTCCGGCAACAGTCGCACGCGCCTGCAACACATCTACCGGGCTTGTGGCCTTCGATGCCGCAGCCGGGGCGATTGCCTCGGTTGATGTGGGATCAGATGGCGGAAGCAACGTCACTCCGAGCGTTTCGCTTAGTAGCTTCGAGCGGACCCCCGATCCACATGCAGCGATACGCAAGTCGCCTGAGCAGAAGACGAAATCGCTCTGGAAGAAAATCACGGGCGACCTCAACGCCGATGGTCACGCAATCCAAGGTTAACGACGGCGCGACGGCTGCCGTCGCAACCGATTATGAGGCGCGGATACAATGGAGCTTTTTGACAAGACCGATTTGAACTGGCCCCCGGACCCTGCAACCATCGATCTGAACGACGGACAATGGCTGACCCCGCAACAGGCGGCCGCAGTTGCGAGAGTTTCAGAACGGACCATCTGGCGGCAGCACGCGGAGCGGGACATAGCGATCAAAGTATTTGGTCGCATATGGATCAGTCGGCGCAGGCTGTTCGGTCAATGAGGGCGGCTTTCGAGCCGCCTTTTCCTTTTCTGGCAGAACATGTCTCATCCTGTCAGCAGAAAAACGCGACCGGCTTTGGCATTGTCGAGGAAACAAACCAATCAGCCGGAGCCACCACATGCTCGATCTTCCAGACGCAATTCTCGACACCTTGCCCGAAGCTTCTCGCATGAAGCTTGAGCGTCACTTAGCTGACCGTGACGCTTCATTTGCAGCCTATCGCCAAGCATCAGACCGCGAACAGTCGGCCCGCGCTGAATATGGCCTCGTAGGTGGTTTCGCAGCCAGTCGGCTCAAAGCCCATCCCGGTTCTCAAACGACTTATCCCGGCGCTCCTGATCCTAAGCCGACTGCGACAACGCAGGAGCGAATTTCCGCTCCGGTAGAGGCTGCAAAACGGGCGCTGCAAGTGGCTTCCGCTGCGAGGGAGCGCGCCGGTGAGCATCAGGACAAGTTCGCCTTTCTTGAAAATATTTTGGAATGGTTGCGCCGTACCGCGGCGCCGGGCGGGCACTTTCGCGAGGCGCGGATTGATCCGGCCCTCGTGAAAACCAAAGGCCCCCTTGCTACAGAAGTTACGAAAATCCGCGCTCGCATCGCTGAGATTGAAGCGACCTTCGCCAAGGTTGAACGGGCACCGGTTCCGGCCGATGATCTCAGAAGCCGTGCTTTTGCTGAGATCGATAGGATTGCGGAAACCGGCGTTCTCAAAGTCCATCCTTCAAACCGTACCGGCACGCCGCTCGGCCTTGCTCAAAAACTCTCTATCGCGCTGGTGGGTGAAAATTCGCTGATCGGCACTGGCGGTTCTGAAGTTCTGGTCTGGCTTCTTCGCGACGACCTAAAAGGGGCCGTTGCCGCGATGATCAATGCGCTGCCACAGGCAGGCGCAATGAGTGACGATGAACGCGAGACAGCTTTTGCTGATCTTGCCGCTGCACGCCTCAAACTTGAACGCATAGAAGAATGTTTGATCGCGACTGCGGCTGTTGATGGCCTAGCTATAGCTCGTCGCTTCGATCTGGACCCACGTGCCTATCTCAATATCGAAGCCTGATCCTATCGTCCGGGTCTAAGGGGCATCCAACCCCGCAGACCTCCCCGGACGTATCCGAGAGGAGTGAGACCCGCGCCCTCACTCCTCTCAATCAACTCAAAGACGCCCCGACCCTTTCCTCTCATAACAGGCCATACAAGCGCGAGAGCGAGAACGGGTATCCCGATAAGGCAAAGACGCTGAACGCGAGCCACGGGGCTGATACGGGGCGAACAGGGGCAAAGCCCGGAAAGCGAATAGGGACCGTACCCCTAGGGCGTGCCTTGCGGGGTCGCCGCCTCCCCCTATTCGCGTGTTT
Source organism: Brucella grignonensis (assembly GCF_002252505.1). Taxonomy (GTDB): domain Bacteria; phylum Pseudomonadota; class Alphaproteobacteria; order Rhizobiales; family Rhizobiaceae; genus Brucella; species Brucella grignonensis. The sequence continues at coordinate 219,052 of NZ_NNRL01000158.1, forward strand.
CTCACGTTTCCAATTCTCAACTTTGCTTGGCTGAAACGTCCTGAAAAAACAAAAGAACGGGTTTCCAAAATGACCGAAATACCCTCCGGCTTTATCCCGGCCCGCCGCCTTGGAATTTTATTGAACCTTTCTCTTGAGCGACTTCGCCAGCTTGCCCGACAAGGTGTGATCCCTGCCGCTATAAATGGCGCTTATCCTCTCATCGGATCGGTGCAAGGTTATGTCCGCTTTCTCACGAACAATCCCGGTCGGACAGACGGCGCGGCGGTGGCCTTAGCCGACGCCAAGCGCCGCGAGATCGAACTTCGGAACGCTCGCGCGGCTGCGACGCTGATCGAAACTGCCGACCTTGATCGGTTCTTCACCGATACTCTCTCGACCCTGCGGGCCGAAGTCCTGGCCTCTATGGGGACGCTCGACGCTAAGGTCTTGCCGCTCGCTCTTGCCGCTGCCGGGACCGCTTTCGAACGAGCCGAGGCAAAGGTCGCGGAAGCGGTCACCAAGTTGCGGAACGGTCGCGATCCGCTGGAAGATCAGGACGATGAATAGACTTTCCATCTTTGTCGCGGCGGCTCTCGCGGCCTCCGCCCCGGCCCATGCCGAAACGATCATCAGCGGGTCAGTGCGCGTTCTCGATGGCGATACGGTCGCGATGGGCGTTGTTCGCATCCGGCTCCATGGCATCGACGCACCGGAAGACGGGCAGACTTGCCAGCTTACGGACGGCACGGAATGGGACTGCGGAAAGGCCGCTACGGATCGGCTTGTCGAGGTTATCGCAGATCGAAGCCTCGAATGCTCCCCGGTTGATCGGGATCGTTACGGACGGATCGTGGCCGACTGCTTCGCCGAGGGGATCAATATCGGCGAAGCACTTGTCCGTTCCGGCCTCGCGTGGGCCTATCGTCGTTATTCTCTCGATTATGTCCCCTCCGAGACGGCGGCCAAAGCCGCCCGTCGCGGTGTCTGGCAAAGTCCGTCAATCGCGCCGTGGGATTGGCGCAAGCAGCGCGACGCGGGCGGTTAGTTACTCCGATGAATTTCGCTGTCGACGCTAAAGTCGTAATGGCCGTCGGCGATTTTACGTTGAGCTTCCTTGAAAGCTGTTTCAGGTGGCGTAATGCTGCTACTTCGAGCAATATCCATCCGGTCCATCAACTCAGCCAGTGCGGCTTCAGCTGCCTGCACGTCGCCTAAAGCGGTGATATTCGCCGTTCGCCTGAAGCGATCCTGCAAAGCCTTGAAATCGGCTGCTAAACGGGAAATTTCATCGACGCTCGTTTCAAACTTCAACGCGTCAGCCATAGCCGGAAACAAGCTGGCGATAAAAGCCAACACCGCAACAACCCAATCCCAACCCCAATCCTGTAGGATCGAAAGTCCGGCGACGCCGCCGATTATGATAGGAGCGGCAACAAAAAATTGCTTTTGACGGCGAACCCGGCGCAGCCAAATGTAGAGCGTGGTGGAGGTATACAGACAGGACTCCTCCTGCCTCTTGCATTCCGCGATAATCGCTCGTCGGCGATCATCTACAAAACGTGGATTGGTATCCGATCCCCGAATATTTTCTGCCATTCTTCGCCTGCCAAGATGGTGTAATCTTCATGTTCATGTTCGCACGCCCGGATCGCTCGATCACGGGCGGTTTGCGCTCGTGAAAGCCACGTATCGCCCAGATTGACGAGTTCTAATGTTCCGGGGATGGTTTGGTTCGTCCAAGCCTTGTTGCAAAGCCAAATCAAGAAATCTCGGATAAACCAATCGTAATAGAAATAATCCTGATGCCGATACACGTAGCTCGGCATGAACTCGGCAACGAGCAACTCTATTTGATACGATTTTAGCGGTACGTTGCAATGCCGCTTCCATGTCTTGAGCATCTGCGCCATCGGCCGCACATTGCCAAATGCGTTGAGATCAGCCGCATCTATATAAGCAATTTCAGCCAGTGGATCGACCATCTTCCACCGCCCGCCATCATTCGTATCGGGCATGTAGAACCGGCCGCTATTGTCGTATCGAAACGCTGGAACAACCTCTACGGTGATAGTATTGAACCCCACAATAACGACTTGCCCATCACCGCGCATGGTCGTTTGTGGGTAGGTGTTCGAGAGATTTTCACGAACTTCCTGAAGCAACGCCGACTGCTTATTGCCTTGGTACGCTTCGAAGCGATGGTAAACCGCAACTGGTAACTCAAAAAAGATATCTACATCGCTTGGGGGAGCGACTGCGGTTCCTTTGCCCCAAGACCCCACGATAAACCCGCACGGGTTATCGGAGGCTTCGCTATAATACGCCCGGTGAAGCGACTTCCGCACACCGAGTTGCTTGCCCACGCCATCATCAAGTTGATCCTTCGATAACTTCAGACCATCATGAAATCGGCGGAACCGCTGCCGCACCCCTATCCACATCCGAATCGCCCCCCGTAATCCGGCCAAGTATAGCGGCAGAAACTTTGTTTGCACCTGCGAGTAGCAACGATCCCCTACAAACAACTTTTGGATAATCCTGCTGCCCACCTTGCCATCCCGGCGAATGACACCATATTGAAATTAGCGCTTTGCCTGACGCCGGATGTACGCGCAAGCAGAGTATGGAGGCCGGGTTTTCCCGGCCTTTTGCATTTCAGACCATCCCGCACCTTTCAAAGAAAAGCCCCGCGTAAACAGCGGGGCGTGACGTGCTTCTTACCGTTTGTGACGGCAAGCCTTTGAAAGCGACGCGGATTAACCGATTACGTCAAACTCGCTGACGAGCGCGTCGATAGCCTTATCGCCGCCCTGCATGATCTTTCTAACCAGAAGAGCCGCAAGCTCTGCCGGATCGCGTTCCCGCTTGGCGGCGTACTTCTCTATCAACTCGCGATCCGCCTTTTTCCATTTCAGCAAGCAATAGTCGTCATGTCCGCCATTTCTCATGAGCGGAATATCGTGTCCGTGAAGCATGGTGCGAACGCGAGGCGCTGTGGTGCCGCCAATGATCCGTGCGATCTCCTCGCCGCTCTTGCCTTGCCCTGCGAGATACGCCGCGCGCATCTTGTCGGGGCCGTACCAGACACGACGCGGCATTGCCTCGGCGGCGCGCTTCTCGGCCTGCTTGACGCGCTTCTCCGCATTCTTCTCGATCTCGGACGTTCGCTTCGCGACGGCCTTCTCGACGGCATCCGCAATCGCCTCAAGAGGCGGTGAGCGGAAACGGACCTTGGGACGCTCGTTCGCATTTCTCGACGCTGCCGGGGCTGCTTTCATGTGTTCTGACCTCCATACCGTGCCTCTGCTAATATCTTCGCTCGCTCGCCTTCCGGGTCCATCGCCATGAACAGGACACGGACGGGAGAGGCCCGACGCCATGCCCGCCATTGTCTCGCCGGGATGCTACCGGCCCGGACTGCCATAAAGGCCAGCCGGGCGACGTCCCGCCGTTGCGCTTTCGAAAGTGGCTCGTATGCAATCATCATATTCTTTCCTCAACAAAGAAGAAAGCATGATGCACGTTTAAACGGGACAATATATTTGGAATATCGTTTGGAAATCCAAGTTGGAAAAATTCCGCATCACCAGCTTCAACTGTCAGTCATTGTCAATCGTACGATTTATCGATTTTGATATACTTAACATTGGCAAAAGCGGCTTATTTCTTACTTTTTTGCAGCGTTGCCTACCCGAAATTTTGCCATCGGAGCAAGGAAACACAATAGAGAGGCCACGGGATGGCAAATCTTACTTCAATTCTTACCGTCCGCTTGATCGACGCGGTTACGGCTCCGGCGCGTGCGGCCGCTAATTCCATCCGTGGAATTGGTAATGCCGTTGACACCACGAACGCCCGTCGCCTTGCAATCGGCGGCGCGGTCAATTCGATGGTGACGGACGTAGGTAAGGCGACGGATCGCCTGCGGCGGAATATGCACAACATGACCACCGGGCTATCAATGCCCGCTGGTTTCCTTACGTTCTTCGGCGCTCGCGCGGTCTATGACTTCGAGAAAACGTCGAACGCCTTGCAGGCGGTAACGGACACGACGGACGTTCAGCGCAAAGCGATCCAGAATTACGCGAAAGAGCTAAACGAGCTTTTTCCCGCGACAAATTCCGAGATCATGAAAGGCGCTTACGAACTCGGCCGCGCTGGCTTCAAGTACGATCAGATTATGGGTTCCATGAAAGGAATGCTCAATCTGGCCCTTGCTGGCGATATCGCGATCAAGGAAAGCGCCGACATTGCCACCAATATTTTGACGGCTATGCGCCTGCCGATGAAGACCGTCGAGCAGGCATCGGAAAGCCTTACCCGCGTTAACGACGCGCTCGCCTATTCCGCCTCGAACTCGAATACCGATGTTCGCATGATGGGCGAAACCTTTAAGTACGTCGGCCCGATGGCCGCCGCAGCCGGAATGTCAATTGAAGAGGTCGCGGCCGCTTCAATGGTTATGGCCCGAAACGGCATCCGGGCGAGCGAGGCGGGCGTCGCAATGCGATCCGCTCTCGTCCGCATGGTCCGGCCGACTAAGCCAATGCTCGCCGCTCTTGAGCGTATGAATGTCAATGTCAATGATTTCGTAAAAGGCGGACGACAGATCAGCGCGAAGGATATCGTCTCGTCGCTTGCCGTTGACGGCATCGACGCGACTTCATACGCGAAGCAGATCGAGCAGGTTCTTAACGATCCGAGCCTCAATAAATCCTTGAGCAAGCTTTCGGAGCGGTTGACGAATGTCATCGGCGGCGACGGCTCGGTTATGGATAAGGCGAAGCTCTCGGAGACGATTACCGACGCCCTCACGGCGGCGGGTTCTGAGGTCGATTTCTTCGGCTTTATCCGAGCGCTTCGAGAGAAGGGCGCGGACCTCGGCGATATCGCTCGTATCTTCGACGCCCGGCAAGGTTCGCGATTGATTACGCTCCTCGCGGGCGATCTCGACAAGGCTAAGGCCGATGTTGAGGGCGGCGCGAAGGGTTCGACCGACCGCATGGCTAAGACCATGATGAAAGGTATCGTCGGGGATTGGGCCGAGCTTGAAGCGTCCGTCGAAAATCTGTTCGTCTCGATTGCGGAGAGCGGCGTCCTCAAGACGGCCTCGGAAGCGTTTAAGGCACTGGCAAACGGCATCAAGTCGCTTTCGGAGAGCAATCCGAAGATGCTCGAATTTGGCACCTACGCGCTCTTGATCGCGGGTGCGCTCGGCCCGATTACTATCGTCGGCGCTGGCGTACTTTCTTTTTTCCGGTCTCTCATAGATGTTATGCGGATCGCCGTCGCCCTTGGTAAAGGAACGCTAGGGGTAGCGGCGGCGACAATGGGCGTAACCGGAGCGGCGGCAGGCGGGGCGGCAGGATCGGCGGCCGCAGGCACAGCGGCCGGAGCTGGCGCAGCTTCTAAGGGAACCTCTCTTTTCAGGAAGCTCCTCAAGGGTGCTGGCATCGTCGGCACGGCCTTGACGGTTAACGAAGCCCTCGGCGCCATCGACCCGGAAGGCAACCTGTGGGGCCTGACGAGCGGGATCGACGCATGGGTCGCGAGCAAGACCGGGATCAATCCGTCTAAGGTCGGCGCAAGCGAACGGGTCGGCCCGGAAGCGACGCCGGAGGAAGGTCGGGCACACGATCTTGCCGAATGGCAGGCTCGACAGGCCGCGATTGATGCTCGTCTTTCTCAGATCGAGAAGAACACGCATCCGTCAATGCGCGACATGCCAAACATGGAGCGCGAGAACTTGCAGGCCGAGCGGACGATGCTCGACCAGAAGGTCAAAGACCTAGCGCCTGAAGGCAATAGCGCTGCAGGTTCGGCCGCCGCCGATGTGACGATGGGCGGTTTCAATCAAACCATGCAGGCCAAGGCCGACGAAGCTCGCGCCATCATGGCAAAGCTAATGGCTGACATTCAGGGCATGGCCTCAACCGTGATGGCTCCGACGATCCGGCCAAAGCTCGATATGTCTGGCATATCCGGCGTTCATGCGGACGTGGGCGTCGAGTAGATGCGAGGGGCGGCTCAAGCCGCGCCTTACTTCTTTTCCTGCCGTTCCAAGAGCGTCTCAACGAGAAAGGTAGCAATTGCGCCCGCTGTGTTAACGGCGAGACTTGCATGACGCGGCGAAGGTCGAACAGGTAGTTTCCCACCGCGACCGTGCGCATCCGATAGGCGGTTTCGCAACGTACCAATTCCGTTCACGAGGTTCATCGCACCGCCCAAAATCGCTTTGATCGGCTCCTCGGTATGCTGATTGGGAGCGAGGTTCAGGACCTTTGCGGCATTGCTATATAGCTTTGGCAAATCATCCTTTTCAGAATACGACTTGCCCGCCTCATCGAGGATGCGCTTCGAGACAGTCTCAAGCAACGTTCGAGCAACAGTGATTGCACCTTCGGGATCGGTGTTACGGCGGGCGATAGCTTTCTCCCACACAGCGTGCACGCCATCGACATCAAATGTCTGCAATGCGTCCGATGCGATCTGATCACCGGGGGCGGCATTCTTACCTTCGAGATGATCAATCAGCGGAGTAAACGCTTCGCTTATTATCCGCTGTCTTTCGTCGTAGGTTCCCGCTTCCCCTTTAATGTACGGCCAAAATGTTTTCAAATTTCGATATGTTCGAACAAAAGTTGGAAGTCTGTCGCGGATTTCGACATTTTTTATGAATTCCCCACGCAGGTAGTCGTAAATCCAGTTGTCTTTGGAACCGCCAGTGGCGGAAGCGATCAAGATGCCCTCCATCATCTTTACCCGTTCCAGCAATGAACTTGGTATATCCTTGAGATCCATTCCCCCTCCCCCCTGATAGATCGTTCAATTCGCCATTTAGTGTAGCAGCCCTATCCTGCGGAACGCTATACTGTTCGGCCTTCACTTATCCCCAAGCGGCGCCATTTGCCTCGCGGTGGCGATCATGTGGCGCACAAACTATAAATAACAAAAAGCCCCGGACCTAAATCCGGGGCTATTCATTTGATATTATTAGGTAATTTTGGTTGCGGGGGCAGGATTTGAACCTGCGGCCTTCAGGTTATGAGCCTGACGAGCTACCGGGCTGCTCCACCCCGCGTTAAGGGCTTAATTTGTATGACCGGTTTTGGTAGTTTTTTTTTGCGCTTAGCGCTGATGAATGCTGTTTTGTATGGTTATGAGAAGATGATTTGATTTGTGTGCTTAGCAGACCTGGCAGCGACCTACTCTCCCGTGTCTTAAGACAAAGTACCATTGGCGCTGGAGCGTTTCACGGCCGAGTTCGGAATGGGATCGGGTGCAGCCGCTCCGCCATAACCACCAGGTCGGCGAAGAACACAAATATGAGAAGCTGGTTGTCTTTCGTGCAGATATTGAGTTGTTTTCAGGCGCTGATAAACAATAAGCACACGACTGTGTGCCGTCGCTTGTGCGACGCGCCGTCCGCAGCGAAGCAGCGTTAGCTGCGACAGCGTGAGGACAAAACAAACTATCGAACTTCGTTCGATGGATATTGTAAATGAGAATGATCAAGTCGATCGAGCTATTAGTACCGGTAAGCTACATGCGTTGCCGCACTTCCACACCCGGCCTATCAACGTGGTAGTCTTCCACGGCTCTGATAGGGAATACTCGTTTTTAGGTGGGTTTCCCGCTTAGATGCCTTCAGCGGTTATCCCGTCCGTATATAGCTACCCTGCTATGCCGTTGGCACGACAACAGGTCCACCAGAGATACGTCCATCCCGGTCCTCTCGTACTAGGGACAGATCCTATCAATATTCCTACACCCACGGCAGATAGGGACCGAACTGTCTCACGACGTTCTGAACCCAACTCACGTACCGCTTTAAATGGCGAACAGCCATACCCTTGGGACCTGCTCCAGCCCCAGGATGCGATGAGTCGACATCGAGGTGCCAAACAACCCCGTCGATATGGACTCTTGGGGGTCATCAGCCTGTTATCCCCGGCGTACCTTTTATCCGTTGAGCGATGGCCCTTCCACGCGGGACCACCGGATCACTATGACCGACTTTCGTCTCTGCTCGACTTGTCAGTCTTGCAGTCAGGCAGGCTTATGCCATTGCACTCGACGAACGATTTCCGACCGTTCTGAGCCTACCATCGCGCGCCTCCGTTACTCTTTAGGAGGCGACCGCCCCAGTCAAACTACCCACCATACACGGTCCTGGACCCGGATAACGGGCCGCAGTTAGACATCCATATAGATAAGGGTGGTATTTCAAGGATGACTCCACCATGGCTGGCGCCACGGCTTCAAAGTCTACCACCTATCCTACACATGTCGACACGAATGCCAGTGTAAAGCTATAGTAAAGGTGCACGGGGTCTTTCCGTCTAACCGCAGGAACCCCGCATCTTCACGGGGAATTCAATTTCACTGAGTCTGCGTTGGAGACAGCGGGGAAGTCGTTACGCCATTCGTGCAGGTCGGAACTTACCCGACAAGGAATTTCGCTACC
>NZ_NNRL01000159.1 GCF_002252505.1 Brucella grignonensis
ACTGAGACAATATAAGAGCGTTAGATAGCCCAACATATCCCAAACCGGCCACCGCAATTTTCAATAGCTTCGTCCTTTTAATCCAACCCTGCGGCGACAATCGACAGATAACAGCCTGCGTCGATTACAATAGCCCTATCTATAGCTTTCGCCGCAGGGGGAATCACTGAAAAAGAGGCGAAAACGCCATACTATCGGCCTATTACAGCCAACCCGATAAAACTAAAATTGAAGTATTCGTTTAGTTTTTGCGGCGAAACTGAAAATCCTATCATGTAGTTTTGACAGTTCATCTTTCACTTTTTCATGATGCCTTATCTCTGGATCATAAACATCACTATTTGCATTGATAATATAATTCGAATCGATATTGAATCTCTCCATAAGCTGAGATTTATGCTTAGACAGAATATAACTGCTATTAGCAAAAATAATATTCCAGCTTTTATCGACAGATTCGGTACTGATCACATTGATGAGAATGTTATTACTTTGAATAAGTTTTCCGCCTTCGGACGTAAATCGTAAGAGAAACTCCAAATCCTGCATACGACGCAAATTTTCATCAAACTGAAACCGTCTAAACACAGAAATGTGGCCTGCCATCAGAGATGTGCCTAGCGCATAATGAAAAGTTCCATCGACACCAGTTTGCGGCATTAGATGCCGCTGGGCCGTATGCCTCAAAACTTCATTCCAAACTATTCTATTTCCTAGATCAGGATAAATGAGATCTCCGTAAAGTCCAAACGGATTACGCGGCCCCAAGTACTTGGAGTTCGCAAAGTGATTAAAACGTGCAATGCAAATTGAATCACTCTCGCTTTTCTCGATCTGAGCTACCTGCTCTATGACGCGGGTATTCTTAGAAACGTCGTCATCATCGAAGAATACGAGAAATTCACCTCTTGCCTCGTCTACCACAACTTTGCGACTGTAGCCAGCACCTCGATTTTGTTCATTTCTCAATAAGCGCACTCGAGTATCTTTAGAAGAAAACTTCTGTAGAAATTCGAACGTCCCATCTGTGGAGCAATCGTCAAGAATCAATATCTCATATTCGCCCCCCACCTGAGAAAGAGCAGAATTTAGCGAATATCCAATCGTATCAATGCAGTTGTAGGTCAAAAGACCTATAGTAGCCCGCACAGTTGTCCGTTCTTTGATGTGATCATCCACAGCACCGCAGAGGCTTTCTGTTCTGAAATCCAAAGGGTGATCGATCCTGAAAGAATTAAAAATTTTCTCGTTTGTCCGTAGCGCCTCTAAAATGCTTAGTTGGCTATAAGGCACACCTTTATCTTCGCTGTCAGTTAACGTTTGGATCATGCATGGTTTTTCACTTCCGACCGCAGAATAGCCGGCTGAAGCCACACGAAGGTTGAATTCAGTATCATAAAATCTTCTAAGTTCTTCGTTGAACCGAACTTTACGGATTATTTCAGTAGGGCACGTCATTATTCCCGAACCAACAGAGCCCTTTACACCATGCCCCTTAACGCTCTCGAAAAACTCCGGATTATTTTGGCAAAACTTTTTATCGAGATGATAAAAAAGGGCATCGGCCATATATTTAGAGAGCTGAGTGGAAGTGACAGCTAAAGGGCGCACTCCAAACGTCAGACCTTCTTCAGCTTTATTTATAAACCGATCACAAAAAAATACCTTACTGTCATCTCCTGCAAGAACTCTCATAGATTCCGAAATTCTAAAAGGAAGACTATAATCATCATCATCAAACAGAGAAATGTATTCGCCACGAGCGGCATCGGCAATTATGTTAAAAGAGGCGGCTGCACCTTTGTTAACTTCATTCTTTATGATTGTTACATTCGATAAACCATCAGTTCTGCGCTTGATAACGTCCAAAGAACGATCGCTAGAACAGTCATCTACGATGATAATCTCGATATTAGCGTAATCTTGAGATAGTGCGCTATCAATTGCCCTACCTATACTATATTCAGCATTGAAGCAGGTAATACCGATAGTCACTAGCGGTTCTTGTGTTGTTATCTGAGACATATTATTTTCCTTCCCGCCGAATCCGTCTTGAATAGTATTTCGCCATAAGCAAAGACGGCTTCAATCCCAAACCGACAGCTCTACTACGAATCGACGCTCGATTGCCGCCAGCCAACTTTCTAATTAAAGGTGTATTCCAGTACGACATCTTTAAAAATTTCGCGAATTCATCACCACTGCGAAACGAATGCTTGATCGCATTACCTGGAGACGCAGAGACAGGTGGGATAAAATGTCGATAATTTCCTCTTGCAAACTCTAAAAAATCTCGACCGGAAGATCCCAATGTCCGTATAACCGACACGTACAGATCCGGTCGGTCGAATATCTCCTTGAATTCTGCATAAGCACGTGAAAAAACGCGAAACCGCAATCCGGGCGAAACACGTTCGAAGTACCACTTGAATCGAAGGAAAAACGCTGCATAAAACGCTGCTTTCTCTTCTGACCCAAATGCATCTGAATCAATCAAAAACTGCTTGGTATTCGCCAGCATATCAATAAATTGTTCCCCCCACTTTCGATTATGGCGCGAGGCATCAAAACGACTAACTCTATACAGGTAAAAATGCTCAAAAACCCGAATGTAGTTCATCCCACTCAAATAACACTTAAACGCAAAATCTGTATCCTGAAAAGATGCGCCCGGGGTTTCTATTACCTCAATATTCCGTTCCAAAATTGACGATTTACGATATATGCAACTCCATATACTAGGTGCGTGCAGGATCGAATCATCAGTTTTGAAATTCACTACTACTTGATTTATTTTTCCATCAGAACTTACGAGAACCCATCTTCAGATTTAAGAATATTATCGATAGTTGAAACAGGGTTTGGTAATGAAACAACATTTCTTGGGTTTAATGGACTCCAAGGTTGATATGGGGTTTTAACAAAATCAACCTCAGGAAACTTCTTAAAGATTTCGATTATTCTTTGGTGCACATTGGGTAGAATCACATCGTCGGATTCCACAATGGCTACGAACTCGCCTTTCGCATGCTGAATACCAACATTAATGGCTCGACCATAGCCAGCATTTATCTGACTAATAACCCTGAAGTTATCATAACTTTGCGAAAAACGTTCAAGAATAGATAGAGAATCATCCGTGCTACCATCGTTAACGCAGATGACTTCAAAGGGGAAATTTGTTTCAAATGCTGTTACTATGCTTTCCAAACATTCGGAAATGTAGCTTTCAACATTGTATACTGGAACTACGATCGATAACGTGGGTATAATCATGGTGGTCTTATCCGGCAGATAAATTCGCTTGTGAAGCCGCGATATACCCTTATTGATTGAAAAATACACCCCCATGCATCAAAATTAACGATTAACTTTACGTTTCTTTCGTCTTATTTCCTCTTATTTCGTAGTTATTAGAAGAATTCCAGCCTGACGATATCTAATACCAAAGTCTACCCTTTATCGTATGAAGCATATATTATGGATAATTAGCAGTTTCTAATATTGTTATTTTCGTTTGATATTGACATCACCACTCTACACCGACAAACGACTTCACAAATGTGCATAAGGTTCCGAGCATGCCTGAATTGCAGCCTGTCGATTTATCTAACAAAATTTGGTGCAACTGAAACGACAGCATGCCGCACAACGTACAGATCTACATGCACCCAGTTCGATTGGGATTTTCTTTAACCTGTGAATTTTATCACCAATCGAACGCGGGCAGTTCAGCCAAGAAAGCTTCTACGCTAGGCTGGTCACGTTCTGCCTTTTGTACTTTGCCCAGCTCGGTCAAGACATGGAACCAAACAGCATCTCGCCACGCGACGAAGACTTGTGCCTCGGTAGCCCACAGCTCAACCGCCGAGTTGACGTAACTCGCCAAGGTCGCGCCGCTGTCATAGTCGCGTTCCTTGGCTGTACCGTCGATCAATGCCTGAATTTCGAGGCGGTAAACACCGACAGGGCTGAGGCCGGGGTGATAGATGTCAGGCTTCCCATCTTCAACCGGTACAGTCTTCATCGGCGGCTCAAGCCCGAGAGCTGCGTAGTGCCTCGGAAATCCCTTTTTGCCAATCCTGTCATAATCAATAACTTGCTTTGTAGCTGACATCAGGCGTCTTCCTTTTCATGTTCCGGGATCAACAGACCTGTTTGCGGATCACAGCGTGGGTGGCTTTTAATGAAGCTATCGCCGCGCTCTGCCTTGACGTGCCACGAAACTTCATCGTTACAGGTCGGGTCGCTCGCGTAGATCGTGAATTTGCCGTCGATAATGCGACCGGCGCGAACATCCGTGTCACCGTCTAAATTGTTGGGTCTCAATGGAATGGCGCGTTGGGTTAGCACTGCAAACGTTCCCGGCGAAAGATTACTGGCTGCATCAAGATCGACTTCGGCAACGTCATCAATCAGCTGGACAGTTCCCCATAACTCCACACCGGCCATCGGCGCTTCTGTGGACATAAAAACAAGGTCTTTGTTGTAGATGTCTGTCGGGTGATCAATCTCGAGCGACTTACTGCCGCCCGTAATGGAACCCGATACACTCAGATTGCCGCGAGATATAGCATACGACGTGCCGCGTAGAAGATTAGAGCCATCGCCGGAGAAATAACTAATTGCAGCCGGTCCGTAGAGCGCCATTTGACCGGCACCATTGACGTCTACTGCGAGGGCGCTTAGCGATGCGGCGTTCTGCCCTTATCTAATTCTTGTTCCATTGCCGTTAAATATGCTGTTTATCAATCCTTGCGTCATGCTAAAGTCGCCAAGGTCGATCTGCATCCCGCCATTTCTCAACAACCAAACCTGATTGCCGTTCAAATAGCTATACACACCGGTTGTGTTATTCCTGAGCGCTATCTGAGATTGGTTAAACCAATTGTAATTTGTCCCACCGATTGATACTCGCACCTGTCCATTGCCACCTGTTGGTGCAATCGTGACATTGCCTGTGAAAGTACCACAGGCCCTGTCCGCAGGTGTGTAACCAAGAATGGCTGCGATGGTTGCAAGAATTGGGTAGGAAGTCCCGTTGGTGGCAAAGACTTTGTTCGCTTCGGTCGTCAGCGCTGCAAACTTCGCCAATGTGCCGTTTGGGTCTTGGATGCCGAAGCCTGATGTTGGCTTCAGCTCGTATTGACCCGCATCATTCCCGACTGGCACCTTGCCATTCTCAACGCCAAGTTCTGCAAGGTTAGATAGAACGCCGTTTCCGAGAAGTTCGATCAGATTGGTGGATTTACCTGCAAATCTGACACCATCCGGAAGGAAGCGCATACGGTATGTAAACGTTCCGCTCTGCCCGGGCCAAGGTTCTACGAACTGCCCCGCGACATTGCTGTCGATAGGATTACCGAATTCGCTTGTCCCTTTGATGATGGCTGTGAAGCCCTGCAGCTGAACTGTGTCTCCCTCGCGAAAGCCCATCGTTCGCCAAAGCGTGTTCGTTCCCGTGAAATTTACATCGCCTTGGGTGACGGTAATCGTTCCGGACACATAATCAGGTAAAACGGCCATAGATTTGCCTCCCCATGCGCCAACATGGTCTGGTTATTTAGATTTTTGGATTGAAGCGATCAGCGTTTCCAAACAAGGGAGCGGACGTTACCGCTACCGGCCAATGTTCCTCCCGAACCGCTTGAGTTGGTCTTTCGGACTTCATAAACGTTGTTACCTTGGGCGGCACTGATATCAATTGCCACTGCATTGATGTCAGCACTGACGGTTGTCTGAGGCCCAGCCGTAAACGTGAATGACTTTAGAACCGTGTTGGTTGTCAGGTTGGTGAGTTTGACCACCGTTACGACTGTGCCTGTATTCAGACTATTGACCAACGTGCCAAAAAAGTTCCATTCGGCCAGAACAGTGTTGCCTTGCGGACTATTGATCGTGGTCGACATAACCTGAAAATCATTGGCCGAATTGTTGGCAGAATATCCGACCGATCCGGATCTCGTCACAGCGTTGAAGTCGAGGTTACTGGTTCCGACGATCAAGTTATCAACCACTGCGCTGCCGATCTGCGCCCATGTGATCTGGACGTTTTGAATTTTTGCCCAGTCCATCACAAAGGCATCGCCGTACATAACACCGTCCTGAATGACGAAAGGTCTGAAATACTCGTCACCATTTGAAAACACGAGCTGAGATGCGATCATCGCAACACGCGCACCGTTTGGACCAGCATCGAGAAAGAGGCCCGCACTCTTCCAGTCCCCAACCGTTCCGCCTTCGACCTGCATACCAATTCGCGAGTTCCAGCCTGAAGGGGCAACAGAACTTGCCATTCGGAATGTCGCATTCGCGCTGACATCATTAACGACCGTTGTCAGGCTGGTAATTGCAGTGGCTTGAGCCTCAACCTCACCCTCCACACCGTCAACACGTGCCTGCAGAAGCTGAACAATGCTCGCTCCTGTATTGTCCCATAGCTGTGTGTCGATCCGGATGAGTTGCTGACCGATTGCACTATTCGGGCCAGTGGCAACGAGAATATCCTCCTCCCAACTGGCCTTGGCATTGTTGAATGTGCTCGTCAGGCGAGAGCTGAGATGCTGAATATCCGAATAGTTCGCATTGTGGTTCTCAGCTGTGGTAGATGCCAGCTCTTCCGCCTGACGGATGATTTCGCGCATCTGTGGACCGATCCAGCCGAGATATCCTTTCAGATCTTCTGCAAGGCCTTCGTAATCAATCGGGTTTTGATCGCCTTGGGCAACCCAAGAAGCGTACATGCCTTCGAGTATCGGAGGGAGATTAGCATCATGGTTTGCGCCCGGACCATCCTTGGCGATAGCATGTGTGCGGTAGCGTTTTGTGCCATCGGTCATAATCTCATCGCAGATATTGGCAGCCTGAGTGTATTTGGCCAAAGGCAAGCGACTTGCACGGACAGCCTTGCCGACCATGCGCTGAATGCCATTAAAGAACCCACGCTCAAGGTTGTATGCCTGCACAGCGGGATTGTCGCTGTACTCCCATGTGCTCTGATTGTCCCAACGGTGCGAGCCAGAGCCGCCCATAGTGCTATCTTTACGCCAGTCGTAAAGAGGAGCACCGACAACCTCAAACAGCAATTTTGCAGGCGATGTTAACCCGTCACCGTTCTTGCAAAGCTCCGAGAACACAATCGCATAGTCGGCCTGCTTCGGCGTGAGCTCGATATCCAAGCTGGACGGGCCGGATAGGGAAGTGGATGCGGAGATTGCTGAAATGTTCAAGTACCCGCAAGAGGTATTTGCCAACACTTGGCCAAAAATTGACGGACCAGAATGCCATAGTGATCAGGCGACTTGGAGCGGGGACGGTATTATTTGGGCTGCACCATTTTACACCGCGTCGTTAGATGCGGCTTTCTCTTTAATGATTAGCCATTTTCGCGGCACAAAGTACGAATTCACCAATCTTTACAATATCGTCCGCGTGACTATTGAAATGAACGGCGAGTACGGCGGCTTCCACGGCGAACATGTCAACTCTCTGCCGATAGCAACCCGTTAGAGAAAGCCGGGAAGCTTCACAAGGCCAACCGAAAAGACATCATTTGGATGCCAAGCCAGGTGAATAAGTTTCTAAATGAAGCCGCCCCATACCTATCCGATGTGGTCAGGCTGGCATTGTGGACCATGCAGTGGAAGGGTGAGGTTCTTGGACTGACAACAACCGCATATAGCGATGGCCTTCTATGGATCACGCAAGGCAAGACCGGCGCGCGTGTCAGGGTTAACCCCGCTGACGAGATAATGCCTATGTTCCAGAAGGCAAAAGACGCAAACCAAAAGCGCGTTCTCGTAAACAGCTTTGGTGAAATCTGGACATCATCAGGCTTTGACACTTCGTTCCGAAAAGAAATAAAACGCCTCGAAATATCTGGCGTGACTTTTCACGATCTACGAGGAACAGCAATCACCTATGCATACGCCCATGGAATGGACATTGAACGCATCGCTGAAATCTCAGGTCATTCCAAATCTGAATGTGAAGGCGTAATCCGGAAGAACTATCTTGCTGGCGGGGATGTAATTGAGGCGATCAGAAAGGGAACTAAATAGCATCCGAAGTGTAAAATATATGGCTAGGTGTAAAACGGTGACTTTGGAAAGGTGCTAAGTCATTGATTTTGGTGAGCGCGCAGGGATTCGAACCCTGGACCTACTGATTAAAAGTCAGTTGCTCTACCGGCTGAGCTACGCGCTCCCAAGAGGAACAAATCGTCCCTGGAAGTGCGGCGGAACATAAGGGCGGCTTTCGCATTGGTCAACACCATAAAATCAAGTTTCTCCAACATAAATTCAAAAAATCAGCACCTATCGATGGAAACTTCGAGCCGACAGGGCTTGTCAATGAAATTGACACGCCAGAATTCAGCTTTTCGGCAAAGAATTTGATCTGTTGCGTGCCGAAAAGATAGAATCGCGCCGCTCCTTAGCAGTTACAAAGAGCAAAAATGATTCCAGAAATCGATTCCGGTCGTTGAAATGATACTGTAGGCTCTTCCGCGTAACTCGTTCCAGCGTTTCGGTTTTTCATGTCATTTGTCGCCAAAGCCTTTTCTCGTTTCAGACATTCCCTTTCCGGCATCGGGCTGGCACTGGGAACTCTTCTGTTCGCAGCGGCACTGACACCAAGCCTGGTTCCACGAACATATGTGATGCAAGGCATCTTGTGTGGCGTGGCATTTGGTTCGGGATATGGTCTTGGCGTTTTCTGGCGCTGGATTTGGCACTACCTCGAATTGCCTGAGCCAGCTGATCACTTGCGCAGTCGTGTCAATCTCATCGTCGGGCTTATTTGTCTAGCCGTCGCGATAGCAGCACTTTACCTGTCAGCCGGCTGGCAGAACTCAGTGCGATCTGTAATGGGTATGGAGCCTGTGCCGAGCGCTTATCCCGCAAGCGTATGCGGGTTGGCTATCGTTACGTTTCTGATCCTGTTGCTGTTGACCCGCGCGCTCATCTGGCTTGGGCGCTACATTTCGGCAAAAATATACCGCATTGTGCCACGACGAGTAGCCAATGTCGTGGGGATAGCGCTGACCGTTCTCCTTATCTGGACGATTGCAAACGGCCTTCTTATTCAATCAACATTTGAGGTTCTTGATCGTTCGTTCCGCGAATTTGATGCTTTGATCGAGCCGGATCGCCCGCAACCTGTTGCCGCTGATAAAACCGGAAGCACCGCGTCTCTCTTGAAATGGAATGAACTGGGACGTGCTGGTCGTGAATTTGTAGCATCAGGGCCAACTGCCGACGAAATCTCGTCATTCACAGGACGTGAGGCCTTGGACCCCATCCGGGTCTATGCCGGCCTGAATGTGGCCGATCAACCCAGACAGCGTGCGGAACGCGCCCTTGAAGAACTTAAACGCCAAAACGGGTTTGACCGTTCTATCCTTGTCATCATCACACCGACAGGTACGGGCTGGGTTGATCCGGCGGCAATGGATGGCCTCGAATTTCTTCATGATGGCGATGTTGCCAGCATTGCCATGCAATATTCCTATCTCAACAGCCCACTTTCGCTGCTCTTCCAGCCCGAATATGGAGCCGAAGCCTCGCGCGCACTGTTCACAACCGTCTATAACTACTGGAAAACCCTGCCGAAAGACCAGCGTCCACGCCTGTATCTCTATGGCCTCAGTCTGGGTGCAATGAATTCCGAAAAGTCCATTGCCCTGTTTGAAATGCTGGAAGACCCGATCAACGGAGCATTATGGAGCGGGCCACCCTTCCCGAGCCGCGACTGGAAACAGATTACGCGCGACAGAAATGCTGGATCTCCAGAATGGCTGCCTGTTTTCCGGGACGGATCTTTCGTCCGCTTCATGAACCAAAAAGGGGAGGCTCCCGGCAATGGCACCCGATGGGGACCTCTTCGTATCGTCTATTTGCAATATGCGAGCGATGCAGTGGTCTTCTTTGACAGTCACGCATTCTATCGGCAGCCGGAATGGATGAATGCTCCACGCGGATACGATGTTTCACCACAATTGAGGTGGTATCCGGTGGTTACAATGTTACAGCTTGCGTTGGATATGGCTTTCGCGACCACAACACCGTTGGGTCATGGTCATGTTTATGCGCCGGAACACTATGTTGATGCCTGGATCGAAGTCGCGGATATCGATGGCTGGAGCGAAGATCAGATCAATCGGCTCAAACAATACCTGCACCATAAGATGACTGGCGAGGATGTTGAAGGGTACGACCAGCGCGGCGGTTAGAGCGCATCCCGAAAAGTGTGAAACGGTTTTCGGACAAAGATGTGCGTTAAAACAAATATTTAGAGCATTTCCAGCAAAAGTGCGAAGCGGTTTTGCGTCGGATAATGCGAAAAAACAAAGAGATAGAGCATTTCCAATGATTCAAGAAAAACAGGAAATGCTCTAGAACGTCTATGAATTACCTCCAAACAAAAAACAGCCGCCCTTTTGAGGCGGCTGTTTTTTTGAGGTTCAACTTATCAACGGTAAGGCGAATAGCATTGCTGACGTGGACCGTTGTAAGGCTGGAACGTATTGTCCGAAGCACGGTAAGACCTGTAACGGTTATAGCACCACTGAACATGGTTGTTGCTATAACGATACACCGGCTGAGGTGCAGGCTGCGCAATCGCACCGCCGATGACCGCACCAGCACCGAAGGCAGCCAATGGATACCACCAGCCATCATTGTAACGGCGATAGCCATGACGATAGTGATTGTAGCCGCGATAGCCATTCCAATAGCCTGGACGTGGGCGATGATGGCCATTCCAGCCCGGCCGACCTGGGCGGTGACCATTCCAACCCGGACGGCCTGGACGATGACCATTCCAATGGCCATGTCCGCGACGGTCCCAACGATCATTCCGAACAGGAACGACGTTATCGCTGCCCGCCACCTGGGCAGTGAGCAGGACCGGAGCAGCAGAAACTGGCGCCATCGCACCGATCATAAAAGTGGCGCCGATTACGCCAACCATCATTTTTTTCAAGGTGTTAATCATCTCGTTCTCCAGTTCAACTGCACACATCATGGTCGATGTTAGATGAACGTGTGCTGAATGATAGGCAAGAATATATAGCACCCTATATATCTGACAAGTGATAGGCCCGCGCTCAGCGCGAACATAATTAATGCAAACCCGGTTTACTGCCGATCCGGTGCGATGATCGTTTGTTAATTTTTCGAACCTGACATTCAAAAAGTATTTGCATCGGTTGGAATTCAAACGTCAAATTCTACAAACTAGGAATAAATGCGATTTTATTCGCAATTACTGCCATTATCAGTTAACTTTGCAACCTTCTAAAATGAGTTGTAGCGGCGTGTGTGTTGGGGGTGTCGTGTCAACTGAATTAGAATCAGCCAGCAATTTAGTATCGGGCTTGATGTCAAAAGATACCAATCCATTCTTAGCTGCGGTTGAACATACGCCTACGCCGATGCTGATCACCGATCCGCGCCTGCTGGATAACCCAATCGTCTATGCGAACAAGGCCTTCCTGCAACTGACAGGCTATTTCCCAGATGAGATCATTGGAAAAAATTGCAGATTTCTGCAGGGCGCAGAAACGTCTCCCGAGCATGTGGCAAGAATTAAAGCTGCTTTGACAGCGGAAACATCCATCAATATCGACATACTGAACTACAAAAAATCTGGGGAGGCTTTCTGGAACAGACTGCATATTTCACCAGTCAAAGGCCCTGATGGCGTAGTTCAGCATTTTGTCTCAACTCAGCTTGATGTCACGCTCGAACTCAAACAGCTTGTTGAACTTCAACAAGAGCGAGACTCGCTGTCCAATGAGACCAAACGGCGTCAGAACTACCTCGACTATATCGTAGATGTTGCCAATATCGGCTATTGGACCTGTGACATTAGGTCTGGCAATGTCACAGGTTCAGCTGAATGTCGCCGTATTTTTGGGTTCGAGGAAAGCGAGCACATTCATTTTGACCAGATTATCGACATGGTGGTGCTGGAAGACAGAATGGCAGTGTTGCAGAAAACTGAAGAGGCTTTTGCGACCGGCGAACCCTATTCCATGGAATATCGGATCGTAAACAGAGCCGGCGAAACCGTATGGGTGGAAACGCGTGCAAAAGCTCTACTCAGCGAGAACCCGACATTGCTTGGCGTCATGCTGGATGTCACTGAACGCAAGCAAACCGAAGCCGACAAAGCCCTCGTAACCCGTGAAATTTCTCACCGTTTCAAGAACTCGATGGCGATGGTGCAATCCATTGCTAACCAGACGTTGCGTAATGCAAGCGATTCCGAACAAGCGCGTCAGCTCTTCAACGAGCGCCTGCATGCGCTCGCACAAGCGCATGATATGTTACTTCAGAAAGACTGGGGCGGCGCGACCATCACACAAATATCCAATATGGCACTGGCCCCGTTCAACAGAACATTCGGCAACCGTATTCGCATGGGTGGCCCTTCGTTGTTCGTGAGTGATCGCGTGACAGTGTCGCTTTCGCTAGGGCTATATGAGCTTGCGACCAATGCCGTCAAATATGGTGCTCTATCCAACGAACACGGCGGCATCGATTTCAGCTGGGGCGTCGTTGATGATCAGGGCCAAAAGAAATTCCAGATGTGCTGGATAGAAACAAACGGACCATCCGTCACGCGCCCGTCACATCGTGGTTTCGGCCAGCGCCTGTTGCGTCTTGTGTTGGCGGAAGAACTGAAAGCGCAATGCGACATTGATTTCGCTCCTTCAGGTCTGAAAATCAATGTTCTCGCACCGATTACCCCCGACGTGTTTCCTGGGTTCGACCACAAGATGAAATCAGGTCAATTGATTGCCTGAATTTGCTCGACAGCAATGCAGAGAGGCAATTTGCCATCTGGCATAGGCATGGTAAAAGCGCCATATGCTGCAATCATGAACGATAACTCCTCCCCCCTTTTAACCGCCCGTACGGACGAACCGTTATCCTCCACGCGTGATATAGCGCCCGGTGGAACGCATTTCCTGCCTCTGTCTGCGGATGCTCCAGCAGTTGAATGGCGGATCGCTGAGGGTTTGACGGATTATGAAGCAGCGCTTGCCTTCATGGAAGCGCGCGTTCAGGCCATTCGCGAAGGTACGGAAAACGAGCTCGTCTGGCTCGTTGAGCACCCCTCGCTCTACACCGCGGGCACAAGTGCCCATGCAGAAGATCTGCTGACGCCTGATCGTTTCCCTGTCTTTAACACCGGACGCGGCGGCGAATACACCTATCATGGTCCCGGCCAGCGGGTGGCTTATATCATGCTCGACCTCAAACGACGCCGTGAAGATGTGCGCGCGTTTGTAACGGCGCTTGAACAGTGGATCGTCGAGACTCTCGCACAGTTCAATATCAAGGGCGAGCGACGCGCAGATCGCGTTGGCGTATGGGTTGTGCGCCCTGAAAAGCCGCCACTTGCCAATGGCAGCATGTGCGAAGACAAGATCGCAGCCATCGGCATTCGCCTGCGTCGCTGGGTCAGTTTCCACGGCATTGCCATCAATGTTGAGCCGGAACTCGAACATTTCGGCGGCATCGTTCCTTGCGGCATCGCCGAATATGGCGTTACCAGTCTGGTCGATCTGGGACTACCGGTTACGATGGGCGACGTGGATGTCGCTCTCGGCAAGGCCTTTGAAAGCGTTTTCGGCCCTCGTCAGACAAAGTGAAATTAAAGCATTTCCTGCAAAAGTGCGTCGCGGTTTTGCATGAGAATGTCGCGGTTTTGCATGAGAATAAAGAGTAGGGTGGTTCCAACGATTTAATCTTAATTGGAACCGCCCTAGACGGCCTTCACGCGCCTTTCACGCATGAAGACATAAAAGCCCGATCCGACGATGATAAAGATGCCAAACCATTTCGACGGTGTTGGAAAATCACCGAAGACAATCAATCCGACCAGCACTGCATTGACGATTTCAAGATACTGGAACGGCGCAAGCATCGATGCGGGCGCAAGCTTGAACGCCTGCACGACCAGCAGATGACTGACGGTGCCAATCGTGCCAAGCAGGAGCAACAACAACCATGGTTGCAGACTGTGCGGCAGCGAGAAAGTCAAATCCTCGACGCCGATGGCCGTGCCAAACACCATGGCAAGGCCAGCAAGAAAAGAACCACCGATGCCTGCATAGAACTGCATGACGACCGGGCTTTCCTTCGCGCCATATTTGCGGTTCAAGATCAGATAGATCGCGAAGGTGACAGCGGTCGCCAGGGGCAACAGTGATACCGCCCCGAAAA
The DNA here is from genome assembly GCF_002252505.1 of Brucella grignonensis. GTDB lineage: Bacteria > Pseudomonadota > Alphaproteobacteria > Rhizobiales > Rhizobiaceae > Brucella > Brucella grignonensis. The sequence goes on from NZ_NNRL01000159.1 coordinate 14,238, forward strand.
TCTCAAAGCTCGGCTGAATGACGATCATCGTGCCGATCAGCCCGATACCGACGGCACTGAAGCGGCGCCAACCAACCTTTTCTTTCAGAAACACAGCAGAAAGCAGCGTCAAGATCAGTGGTTCGGCGAAAAAAACCGCCATGGCATCGGCCAGGGGCATATATTTGACGGCCGTGAAAAAGCATGTTCCGCCAAACCCCATCAGGGCACCGCGAACCAGATTACCGGTAAGATGCGTCGTGCGCAAAGCTGCGAACCCGCCCATGACGATCAACATCAGGAACATGAGCACCGACTGGATGAAAAAACGCATAAAGGTGACGGTTGCGGGCGGCATGTTATCCATCATGGCAAGCCATTTGCCGATGGCATCCATAAGCGGCAGCAACAACACAGAGAGCACCATGATTGCCATGCCCTTCACATGCGCTTCTACGCCAACCGCTGCCCTGCTCTGCATTTCATCACTCGCAATTTTCTCACCACCTCTTGCGCTTACGCGAATGGCCTGCCTGTTTCCATCTTAATTCGCTTAAGAAAAGCACCCGGTTTGACTTTCGCCATGTTTCTGGTGCAAATCGGTCTCGCTGTGAGCAAAACCATTTGATAACCTCGGGCAAAAGCGGAACGTAAGGCGAACTTTATTCGCATTGCGGGTGTTCCCGTGGCATTATCTATGTGATTCGCAGACAACTTATTTCGCGCCGTTAACTGGGGCGGTTCTTTCGGTTTCAGACAGAAAGCTTTTCGGACAAAGATGGACGACAGCAACGATCTCTTTTCCAGAGTAGTCAACAATGCCCGTGAACGGCAGATGGAGCAGCAGCCCAAGAAGGCTCCCGCATCGACGCCTGTTGCGCAAACGGCAACGACACCATCTGCACCGAAGCCGGCTCCTGTTGCGACGAAGGCTCCGCCTGTTATATCAGGCGCTGATGAGTACAACGCCTCCTCCATTCGAGTTCTTGAGGGTCTGGAACCGGTTCGTTTGCGTCCCGGCATGTATATTGGCGGCACCGACGAAAAGGCTCTGCATCACCTCTTCGCAGAAGTCATCGACAATTCGATGGACGAAGCAGTTGCAGGCCATGCCAACTTCATAGAAGTCAGCCTTGATGCAGAAGGCTTCCTGACGGTCAGCGACAATGGTCGCGGCATCCCGGTTGATGAGCACCCGCAAGTTCCGGGAAAATCCACACTTGAAGTCATCATGACCAAGCTGCATGCGGGCGGTAAGTTTGACGGCAAAGCCTATGAAACATCCGGCGGTCTGCACGGCGTCGGCGTTTCGGTCGTCAATGCGCTGTCCGATGTTCTGGAAGTCGAAGTCGCGCGCAATCGTCGTCTTTATCGTCAGCGCTTTTCGCGCGGCATTCCGCAGGGCGGCCTTGAAGACGTCGGCGAGGTGCATAACCGTCGCGGCACGCGCGTCCGCTTCCATCCAGACCCGGATATTTTCGGCAAGAACGCCCATTTCGATCCGCACCGGCTTTATCGCATGGCACGCTCGAAGGCCTATCTGTTTGGCGGCGTGGAAATCCGCTGGAGCTGCGATCCGGCTCTTCTCGACCCAAAAAAAGAAACGCCTGAAAAGGCTGTTTTTCACTTCCCCGGCGGTCTCAAGGATTATCTCTCTGCCTCGCTTGGCAAAGAGCATCAGGTGACGCGCGAGATTTTCTCAGGCCGCACTGAAAAGCAGGGCGGGCACGGCGCAGTTGAATGGGCTGTATCGTGGTATGGCGGCGATGGCTTCGTCAATTCCTACTGTAACACGATCCCGACGGGCGACGGCGGCACGCATGAAGCAGGTCTGCGCATTGCATTGACACGTGGCCTCAAAGCCTATGCAGAGCTGACCAACAACAAACGCGCTTCAATCATCACCACCGATGACGTGATGATTTCAGCTGCCGCCATGATGTCGGTTTTCATTCGCGAGCCTGAATTTGTCGGTCAGACTAAAGACAAGCTTGCCACTGTTGAGGCGCAGCGTATTGTGGAAAATGTCATCCGCGATCCGTTCGACCACTGGCTTACAGCTTCGCCGCAGGAAGCTTCACGTCTGCTCGACTGGGTTGTCGATCGTGCGGAAGAGCGCCTGCGCCGTCGTCAGGAAAAGGAAACTGTCCGCAAAAGTGCTACGCGCAAGCTGCGTCTCCCCGGCAAGCTTGCCGATTGCACGCAGAATGCGGCGGCCGGTGCCGAACTGTTCATCGTCGAGGGTGACTCGGCCGGTGGTTCGGCGAAACAGGCGCGCAATCGTTCCAATCAGGCGATCCTGCCGCTGCGCGGCAAAATTCTGAACGTAGCGAGCGCGGGCCGTGAAAAACTGACCGCAAACCAGCAGATTGCCGATCTCGTGCAGGCACTGGGAGCCGGTACGCGCAAGAATTATCGCGAAGATGATCTTCGCTATGACCGCGTCATCGTGATGACCGATGCGGACGTGGATGGCGCACATATCGCATCGCTTCTGATTACATTTTTCTATCAGGAGATGCCGGATCTCATCCGCAACGGTCATCTCTATCTCGCCGTACCGCCGCTTTATCGTCTGAGCCAGGGCGGCAAAGTCGCCTATGCACGCGATGATGCGCACAAGGACGAATTGCTTCGCACCATGTTCACCGGACGCGGCAAGATAGAAATCGGTCGCTTCAAAGGCCTTGGCGAAATGCGTGCCGAGCAGCTCAAAGAAACGACCATGGACCCCAAGAAACGCACGCTTCTGCGCGTACACGTCGATGAAGACTATATCGATGAGACGCGTAACACCGTCGATGATCTGATGGGCACAAAGCCGGAAGCCCGCTTCCGTTTCATTCAGGATCGTGCAGCCTTCGTGGAAGAACTCGACATCTGATTGGGATCAATCGGGTGGCAATACGTGAAAATGCAGACGGCAACTCATCAACAATGAGCTGCCGTTTTCTGTAAAAAGATTAGCTTTTTACGTCAATGCCAAGCCTACTCTCAATCTCTTCGGTGGATTCTTTGACAAAGAATGTGAGATCGGTGCTCAGCGTTACAATGCGGGTTCCTGTCCCATATGCATTATAGGAAAGAACGTGGTTGAAATTCACTGCAACCCGCTCACCGCTGACATCCGTAAGCATGATCCACATGTGCCCCTCCTCCTGAAAATAGTTGCTATAGAAGAGGATAGGAGCGCGTCTTGAAATGGCAATGCTCGCTTAGAGCGCATCCCGAAAAGTGTGAAACGGTTTTCGGACAAAGATGCGCGTTAAAACAAATATTTAGAGCGTCGATCTGATCCAATCAGATCGAAACGCGCTCTAAAGCGGGTCGCATTTTATCATATCCATGTGACACGCTTTAAGACATTGTTTTCAAGCATGTCTTTATCCCAAAACCGGTTCCCACTTTTGGGCGACATGCTTTAGAGCTTTACCTGCATTCTGACCTTTTCAACATTGCGACCAAAACTCTCCGACCATTCTTCGCTGCGGTGATAGGTTCTGAACCCCGCTTTTTCATAAAGCCTGATTGCTGGAGAATTATCGGCATGGGTACCGATTTCAGCTTCCCCAAAACCATCAAGAACAATCTGCGCCATCAGCGCACCAAGCAATGCGCCGCCTACGCCCTGACCATGGTGCGCGGGATCAACCCAGAGGTCGGAAATGTAGTTTGATTTCGGGACACGAGCGCCCCAACCGTATATTTCGCCGCATCGTTCCGCCAACAAAACACCATCGGCATTCCCGCGCAAGTCACGCAGGAATTTGGCCTGGAGTTCCGACCGGCTTTCATCCGTCAGCACAATGTCGCGCGCTGCGGTTTGCCACGCGCGCACCGCGATTTCAGCCATCAAAGCGAATTCGCCGGACATTTCTGCCCGGCGAATGAGAACTTCAGATTTTACCACCATTTCTTCGGTGTAAAGCGTCCCGCAGCCTGCTCAATTGCGCTGGCTGCCTGGAAAAGCGTTTCTTCCTCAAATGGACGACCAATCAGCTGCAAGCCAAGCGGCAGGCCCTGATCGTTGAGGCCCGCAGGAACAGCGATCCCCGGCAGACCGGCCATGTTGAGTGTAATGGTGAAGATGTCGTTGAGATACATCTTGACCGGATCGTTCGCCAGTTCCTTGTCGCCAATGCTGAACGCAGCAGACGGCGTTACAGGTGTCAGAATAGCATGGACGCCGCTTGCAAAGACGTTTTCAAAGTCTTTTTTGATCAGCGTGCGAACCTTCTGCGCGCGCAGATAATAGGCGTCGTAATAGCCAGCCGACAGAACATAGGTTCCGGTCAGGATACGGCGCTTCACTTCCTTGCCAAAGCCCGCGGCGCGGCTCTGTTCGTACATATCGGCAATATCTTTGCCCGGTACGCGCAGACCATAACGCACACCATCATATCGTGCGAGGTTGGACGAAGCTTCTGCAGGCGCAACGATATAATAGGCGGCAAGTGCATATTTGGTGTGCGGTAGCGAAACATCGACGATTTCTGCACCCGCATCTTTCAGATACTGGACGCCCTTCTGCCAGAGCGCTTCGATCTCTTCCGGCATGCCATCCATGCGGTATTCGTTCGGAATACCGATCTTGAGCCCCTTCAGGGACTTGCCGATAGCTGCTTCATAATCCGGCACCGGCAGATCGACCGAGGTCGTATCTTTCAGATCAAGCGATGCCATGGACCTGAGCAGGATCGCTGCGTCGCGCACATCGCGCGCAATCGGGCCAGCCTGATCAAGCGAAGATGCATAAGCAACTGTGCCCCAGCGCGAGACGCGACCATAGGTCGGCTTGATGCCGACAGTGCCGGTGAAAGCTGCCGGCTGACGGATCGAGCCGCCCGTATCGGTTGCCGTAGCGCCTGCACAAAGATGCGCCGCAACTGCTGCCGACGAGCCGCCTGACGAGCCGCCCGGCACCAGATCCACATCCGAGCCATTCGCACGCCATGGGTTTTTCACAGGGCCGTAATAGGAGCTTTCATTGGACGAGCCCATGGCGAATTCATCCATGTTGAGCTTGCCCAGCATGACAGCGCCATCTGCCCAGAGATTGGCTGTTACGGTCGATTCATATTCCGGCTTGAAGCCATCCAGAACATGCGAACAAGCCTGCGTGTGAACGCCTTTGGTCGCAAACAGATCTTTCACGCCAAGCGGAATACCTTCAAGCGCACCGGCTTTGCCTTCAGCAATACGGGTATCGGAAGCCTTTGCCATTTCGCGCGCCTTTTCAGGCGTCACAGCGACATAGGCATTGAGCTTGTCATTGGCGGAATCAATAGCCGCAATATAGGCATCTGTGAGTTCAGTCGCGGTAAATGCCTTGGCCTTCAGCTTGTCGCGCGCTTCGGCAATGGTCAGTGCGGTCAGTTCGCTCATCGTCAAATCCTGTAAAGTCACGCCTCAACGAGACGCTTTTCAAAAAAGGCGCTGTATTCGGAATCCGGATAATCCAGAACTACACCGCAGCGCACAAAACCCGAATTCTCATAAAGCCGCCAGGCGCCATCGAAGCCAGGGCCAGTGCCCGTTTCGAGGACCAAACGCGAAACACCCTTGGCTTTTGCCAAATCAACGATCGCATCGACAAGAAATGAACCGACGCGCTTGCCGCGGACTTCCGGGCGCGTGAACATCCGCTTGAGTTCACCCACACCGTTGTCATGCATTTTCAACGCACCACAACCAACCGCCTTGCCGTTCTCATCTCGTGCAACGAAAACCGTGGTATTCGCCTCTGCCATCTGTTCGACAGTCATCTTGAACTGGAACTCGAGAGGCGAAAGCGGCAGCATATGCGCATTCAGTGCTTCAACCAGATCGCGCACATCGTCCTGCAGTGGTGTCTCGACGGAAACCCGAACGACCATCAACTTACTCCACGACCTTTGGCACGACGAAGAAATTATCTTCGGTCACAGGCGCATTGGCAACGACGGCATTGGCGATATTACCATCCGTCACTGCATCTTCACGCAGGCGCATCTTCATCGGCGTCACCGAAGTCATCGGCTCAACACCTTCAATATCGACTTCGTTCAACTGCTCGACAAAGCCCAGAATTGCATTGAGTTCACCGGTCATGCGTTCAGCTTCATCCTCGCTGACAGCGATACGCGCTAGATGCGCAACGCGCTTGACGGTGGAAATATCGACGGACATCCTGTTCTCCGCAAATGCTAGATCAGAGCGCCATGCGTCCGAAGGGACGCACAAAGGACGCTCTGACTTGTTAACTTTACGCATAGAGCTTTCCAAAAATCGATTTCGATTTTGGGCCGATGCGTTGAGCAGCATGGAACTGCCCCGAAAAGGTTCTTTTACCGGCTATAACGGTGCGTGTGGGGAAGCGCAACATTTCTTGCGCTTCCATCCATAGTTAGAAATCGTGCACTGTGCCTGCCGGAGCGACCAGAACCTTGGTTTTTGACTGACCTTCCATACCGGCAACAAATTTTTCCGCGTTCTGATCGACGATCGGGAACGAACCGTAATGGCATGGCAGAACGGTCTTAAAGTTAAAGTAGCGCTGGCAGGCGAGCGCTGCCACAGCACCGCCCATAGTGAACCGATCACCAATCGGCACAATGCCAATTTCCGGCTGATGCAGCTCATTGATCAGCGCCATATCGGAGAAAATATCCGTGTCACCCATATGATAAAGCGATGGCGCATCGTTGAAATGGAAAACCAGTCCATTCGGATTACCAAGCGCCTGGCTGACACCATTTTCAGTCAGCATAGCAGACGAATGAAGCGCGTTGACGAACGTGATTGTAAAACCCTCATGCGCAAGCGTACCTCCGGTGTTGCCTGCATCAAGATTTTCAACACCCTGACTGCCAAGCCATGTTGCAAGATCGGCATTGGCGATAACCGTCGCGCCATGCTCCTTGGCAATCGCCACCGTGTCACCGATATGATCGCCATGACCATGAGTGAGCGCGATATGTGTTGTGCCCTTGGTCACTTCCTTGAAATCGATATCCTTGGCACCCGGATTTCCATTGATAAACGGATCGATCAGAATGACCGCCTGTTCCGTTTCAACACGATAGGCTGCGTGGCCCAACCAGGTGATTTTCATTGTGTTTCTCCTTGCGGCTCGATTTTCAGTTTTAAAACAGATATTACGCGGATGAAGTTTCAGGCAATATGACGCCTGATCAAAATACTATGAGGAACCCAAAGAGGAACAATGGCCGTCATTGAAATCGAAGACGTTTTGGAAATTCTGCAACCAGGCCAGACCATTGCCGGGCTTGATCTTGGCACCAAAACCATCGGCCTCGCCGTTTCCGATCTTGGGCTGTCCTTCGCCAATCCTCGACCTGTTATCAAACGTGCCAAGTTCACAATCGATGCACAGGTGCTGCTCAAAGCGTTGGAAGCCGACAAAGTGGGCGTCATCATTATCGGCCTGCCAATGAACATGGACGGCACTGCAGGACCACGTGTTCAGGCAACACGCGCATTTGTACGCACCATGCAACCACTGACCGATTTGCCTTTTGTTTTTTGGGACGAACGGCTCTCGACGGTTGCTGCCGAACGCGCACTGATTGGTATGGATGTTTCTCGCGGCAAGCGGGCCGAACGCATCGATTCAGCCGCTGCATCATTCATTCTGCAAGGCGCATTGGATCGCCTGCACCTGCTTGATCGTCAAAAACACGAGAGCAATCCCGAATAGTGGTTCGATTAACTGACAGTCCACAAATTAATGGCTGGCAGAAAAAAACGAAAAATAAATAATATCGCTTGCTCCTCTAGTCACTAGAGGAGCTAAATTTGTGAAGTAGTTACTTATTTTACGAGATAAATTTATGAGTTTTTTACAAAATTTTATGCGCCGATATGTCGGCAACATGAGCAATGGACATAGCGATTACAGAAATGGGACAAACCATGGGAATGGTCATGGGTCGGGCAAACGTCACGGCTCGAAACATGGCAGCTATCCTGCATGGGAAAATCCGCAGGCACAACCAACGCCACGTCTGAAGGCTTGTCTGGCATGTAACTTTGGTGCCGATGTCTCAGCATCATATTGTTCGAAGTGCGGTTCCGCCTTTGCAAAATCACAGACATGCATCGGGTGTCAGACTACGCTGTCACCTGATAGCCAGTTCTGTTCTCGATGTGGGCAACAAGCCAATCCGGCCTAGCCCTTGATCAGTTGCCCTCTGGATAGAGCTGATCGAGAATTCGGTTGGCATTGTGGCGCGCGTCCAACATGCCATAAGTCGAGCGCCACTGCCCACCGAGTCGGGTTTCAATGAAGGCATCTGCAATGTCGTCTGCACCAAGATTACGCAATTCGGCAGCAGCGGCGGCGTAGGCGAGCTGTTCCGTTAGTAGACGCGCAACACCCTGATCGGTTTCAGTCAGTTGCAATGCGGCCTGAAGCACATCGATTGTGCCTTGCCCGCGCACGCCCAGTTGTTCGCTGATCCAGTCCAGAACTTCATCAAAAAGCGACGGTGCGCGCGACAGCACCCGGGCCACATCGAGCGCCATCACATTGCCGGAACCCTCCCATATCGCATTGACCGGTGCCTCACGATAGGCGCGGGCAAGATTGCCCTCCTCGATATAGCCATTGCCACCGAGGCATTCCATCGCTTCATAAAGCAGTGACGGCGCGATCTTGCAGACCCAATATTTGACGACAGGTGTCATACAGCGGGCAAAAGCAGCTTCCGCCCGGTCACTTGCGGCCATATCAAAAGCACGCGCAAGGCGCATGGAAAGTGCCGTCGCACCTGCAACATCAAGCGCCATATCAGCCAAAACGCGGCTCATGAGCGGCTGTTCGATCAATGGTTTATCAAAAACCACGCGATGGCGCGCATGATGAACGGCTTCAGCCAGACCTGAGCGCATCAAGCCCGCAGAAGCAACGGCACAATCAAGCCGGGTCAGCGTCACCATATCCATGATGGTCTTCACGCCCTCGCCGGGATTTCCGACGAGATGGCCGATAGCACCGTCAAATTCGACTTCTGCGGAAGCGTTGGACTTATTGCCCAGCTTGTCTTTCAGGCGCTGAAAGAAAAAGCCATTTCCAGCGGCTTCGTTGGTCAAACGCGGCAACAGGAAGCACGAAAGACCTTCTTCCGCTTGGGCCAATACGAGAAATGCATCGGACATTGGAGCCGACATGAACCACTTGTGGCCGCTCAGTGTGTAAGTACCATCCTCATTGCGTTCAGCACGGGTCGTATTGGCACGCACATCTGTACCGCCTTGCTTTTCGGTCATGCCCATGCCGAGCGTGATGCCCTGCTTGTTGAATGCAGGCTTTTGCGAGGAATCATATTTGCGCGACAGAACCTGTGGCGACCATTCCTTGTAAAGCTCGGACGATGCCATGATGGCGGCAAGCGATGCATTTGTCATCGTCAGTGGACAAAGATGTCCGGCCTCAAGCTGTGCAGTCAGATAAAAACGCGCGGCACGTGCCTGATGACGGCGACCTGTTTCAAGAGGATTGGCCTCCCAGATCGAGCAATGCAGCCCTTGCGCAATCGAGCGGCGCATCAAGGCATGGTAAGCAGGATGATATTCAACAAGATCGACACGCCGCCCCTGCCGGTCGTGCGTACGCAGTTTCGGCAACTCGGTATTTGCAAGCCGCGCAAGATCCTGCGCTTCCGCGGACAAGACAAAACGTCCGGTATTCTCCAGATCGGTATGAAGCTCTTTCGGAAAACGCGCTGCGATTTGTATCAGAAGCGGATCGCCCAGATATGCATTGGTGCCCGTCATGGACGGCGTCTGGTTGGTGACTTCGTGAGTTTTCACAGGCTTATCCGTTTGGTTAGAGCATTTGAGCCAAAAGTGCGAAGCGGTCTTGCGTGAGGCAAATGCGTAAGAAGAAGTAGTTAGAGCGGAGACAAAATTCAGTCAGATCAGCGTTCCAACCGAATTCAATTTATGCCCTCTTGCATTCCAATTTCCTAACATTTTCCAACGGACGTGCAATTTCCACCCAAAAGAATACAGGTTTTTCTTTGTGAATCGACCAAAGCCATTATAAGGGCGGTTGCGGTCCAGCTTTCGCGGCTCTATACGGGTGACTTGCCATGACAAACCAAACGGTCTCTCCGCTATTCCCTCATCGCCACCTGCTTGGCATCAAGGGGCTATCGCCCCTGGACATTCTTTGCCTTCTTGATCTTGCCGATCAGGAAGTCGCTGTTTCAAGACAGCCAGAAAAGAAAAAGTCCGTGCTGCGCGGTCGCACACAAATCAACCTCTTCTTTGAAGCATCGACGCGAACACAATCTTCGTTCGAACTGGCTGGAAAACGGCTGGGCGCTGACGTGATGAACATGTCCGTCGGCAATTCGTCGGTCAAAAAAGGCGAAACGCTGATCGATACGGCCATGACGCTCAACGCCATGCAGCCCGATATTCTGGTCATTCGCCATGCTTCGGCCGGTGCTGCGGCACTGCTTGCGCAAAAAGTCGGCTGTGCAGTCGTCAATGCAGGTGACGGTGCCCACGAACATCCGACCCAGGCACTGCTTGATGCGCTCACCATCCGTCGCGCCAAGGGCGAAATCGGAAATCTTATCGTTGCGATTTGCGGCGATGTACTTCACTCGCGCGTTGCTCGCTCCAATATCCTTCTTCTCAATGCACTCGGGGCACGTGTCCGTGTCGTTGCTCCTTCGACGCTGCTGCCTGCTGGCATCGCTGATATGAGTGTCGAAGTCTACAATACCATGGAAGAAGGCCTGAAAGACGCAGATGTCGTCATGATGCTGCGCCTTCAACGTGAGCGTATGGCCGGTTCCTTCGTGCCTTCGGTGCGCGAATATTTCCATTTCTATGGCCTCGACAACGAAAAGCTTAAATATGCAAAGCCTGACGCTCTCGTCATGCATCCCGGTCCGATGAACCGCGGCGTGGAAATCGCCTCCGACATTGCCGATGGTCCTCAAAGCATGATCCAGCAGCAGGTTGAGATGGGCGTGGCCGTCCGCATGGCGGTCATGGAAGCGCTGCTTGATCCCCGACGTAGCCAATCGAGCACCGGAGAACGAGCATGAGCGCGGTCCTGTTTGAAAATGCCCGCATCGTTGACCCTTCTCGCGGGCTGGATGAAAACGGCAGCTTGCTTATCCAGGATGGCAAGATTGTCGCAAGCGGCGCCGATGCGCGCAATCAGGGCGCTCCGGAAGGCGCGGAAATCGTCGATCTCAACGGCATGGCAATCCTGCCCGGTCTGGTTGACTCGCGTGTTTTCATCGGCGAACCCGGTGCTGAGCATCGCGAAACCATCGCGTCTGCAAGCCGTGCGGCGGCCGCCGGTGGCGTCACCTCTATCATCATGATGCCCGATACAGATCCGGTCATCGATGATGTTGCGCTTGTTGAATTCGTCAAACGTACGGCGCGCGATACGGCCATCGTCAATGTCCATCCGGCAGCAGCCATTACCAAGGGACTGCATGGCGAGGAAATGACCGAGATCGGTCTGCTTCGCAATGCGGGAGCCGTTGCATTCACCGAAGGCCGTCACACGATTGCCAACACACAATTGATGCGCCGTGCACTGACCTATGCCCGTGACTTTGACGCGGTCATTGCCTGCGAAACCCGCGATCCCTATCTCGGCGCAAATGGCGTGATGAATGAAGGCTTGTTCGCAAGCTGGCTCGGTCTGTCCGGCAGCCCACGTGAAGCTGAAGTCATCCCGCTCGAACGCGACCTGCGGCTCGCCGCACTGACCAGAAGCAAATATCACGCAGCCCAGATTTCTTGCGCCATGTCTGCCGATGCTTTGCGCCGCTCAAAGGAACTCGGCACGAAAGTTACCGCTGGCGTTTCCATCAATCACCTGTCGCTCAACGAAAACGATATTGGCGAGTTCAGGACATTCTTTCGTCTTTCGCCGCCTCTGCGCAGCGAGGAAGATCGTCTGGCGATGGTTGAAGCAGTCAAGAATGGAACGATTGATATTGTCGTTTCTGCCCATGATCCGCAGGATGTCGACACCAAGCGTCTTCCCTTCGCAGATGCCGAAGCTGGTGCCATTGGCCTGGAAACGCTGCTCGCAGCAGCTCTTCGCCTCTACCACAATGACAGCATTCCTTTGCTGCGCCTTACGGAAGTGCTTTCGACTGCGCCCGCGCGTATTTTCGGCCTTGATGCCGGAACGCTCAAGCCGGGTGCAAAAGCCGATCTCGCCATCGTTGACCTCGATGAGCCGTGGGTTGTTCGCGAGCAGGACCTGCATTCGCGCTCGAAGAACAGCTGCTTTGAGAGTGCTCGTTTCCAGGGGCGTGTGAACCGCACCATAGTTGGTGGCAAAACCGTTTACACAGCTTAGCAATCGCTTAAATAAGCATCCAGAATAATGCCTTAGGCTTTTCTGGCAGCTCTCACAAATTTTAGAAAAGCCGTCTTGCTTTTAGGCGGCTTTTCTTCTCAATTGATTTAATAAAGAAGATATGGGGAGTTTCATGGCCGAAACAGGCATGGTCAATTTGGTGACGCTCGGCACGCTGATATTCGGTTATATCCTTGGTTCCATTCCCTTCGGGCTTATCCTGACGCGGCTTGCAGGGCTGGGCGATGTGCGTTCAATCGGCTCCGGCAATATTGGCGCGACCAACGTCTTGCGCACCGGAAACAAGAAACTCGCTGCTGCAACGCTTCTTCTCGATGCGTTTAAAGGCACGATCGCCGTGCTGATTGCCGCGCGCTTTGGTGAATATGCTGCCATCGCAGCCGGGTTTGGTGCCTTTATCGGCCATCTCTTCCCCGTCTGGATCGGCTTCAAAGGTGGCAAAGGCGTCGCGACCTATCTGGGCATTCTGATTGGCCTTGCATGGCCCGGTGCGCTGGTGTTCATCGCCGCCTGGATCATCACGGCCTTGCTGACCCGCTATTCATCGCTTTCAGCTCTTGTTGCGACCCTCATCGTCCCGGTTGCACTTTACGTGCGTGGAGATCTTGCGATTGCAGCATTGTTTGCCGTCATGACGGTGATCATCTTCATCAAACATCATGCCAATATTTCGCGGCTTCTGAGCGGCACCGAAAGCAAGATCGGCAAAAAGGGATGAAAGAGGGCGCGAATTCGCAGACTGGAATTCGCCTCTCCGATCGCCAGCGGATAAACTGGCTGCGCCTCATCCGGACCGAAAACATCGGTCCTGTCGCCTTTCGTGATCTGATTCTCTTTTGCGGCTCCGCAGCCAACGCAATCGAACGCTTGCCCGATCTCAATATCCGCGGTGGCGGCGCGCGGCCAGTGCGCGTTTCGTCATTGGACGATGCCGAGCGCGAGCTTGAAGCCATTGAGCGTATGGGAGCCCGCCTTGTCGGCATGGGCGAGCCGGACTATCCGCAGCAACTGAAAAACTGTGAAGCACCACCACCATTGGTCACCATCAAGGGCGATGCGAATGTGTTTCGCAAACCGCCAGTAGCAATCGTCGGTTCGCGCAATGCGTCTGTCGTTGGCGCACGTTTCACCGAAAAACTTGCGCGCGATCTGGGCGATGCCGGATTCGCCATCGTTTCAGGACTGGCACGTGGCATCGATGCCGCAGCCCATAAGGCCAGCATGGCAAGTGGCACAGTTGCAGTTCTGGCTGGCGGTCTCGACCGGCCCTACCCACCTGAAAATCTGCCAATCTATCGCGCGATTCCTGAAAACGGCGGCGCACTGATTACAGAAATGCCAATGGGTGCCGAGCCGCGCGCGCGGGATTTTCCGCGACGCAATCGCATTATTGCAGGACTGTCGCTAGGCCTGATTGTCATTGAGGCAGCGGAACGCTCCGGCTCGCTTATCAGCGCGCGCATGGCTGGCGAAATGGGGCGAACGGTTTTTGCCGTGCCAGGCTCTCCGCTTGATCCGCGCGCTCGCGGTACGAACGCCCTTCTCAAGCAGGGTGCGACACTCGTTACCGGTGCGGACGATGTCATCGAATCTCTTGCGCCACTCATGCCGAATGGCAGCATTTTACCCAATCCGGCGCAGCCTGATCTCCTGAACCAGCTTGATGAAGAATCGGCAGCGCTACAGCCGATCACGACAGACATGGAACGCGATCTTATGGTCGACGCACTTGGTCCAGTGCCGGTCGATGTGGATGCTTTGGTGAGGCATGTCGGTATCAATGCCGGTTCAGCGCAACTGATCTTGCTGGAACTTGATCTTGCCGGGAGGCTGTTACGCTATCCCGGCAATCAGGTGGCTCTCATGCCGCAAGAGGAGCATTCATAAAGTCAGTCACTTGTATAGCTATGCTGGTTGTCTCGCGCTTCCTGCAATGCCATATCCATCAGATAGGCTAGGAGATGGCTATCGGTTGTCCTTGCCATCTTGATGAGTTCTTGCAGCATTTCTTCAATATACGCCAATGTCTCACGGTGAGTTGTCTCCCGTTGAACCATTCATGCCCCCACGACGTTTCTGTTTCCATCACGTGAAAATCACCCTTCTGGTTCAAACCCATCGGATATACCCCAGTCGAATACTACCACTGGCTTCACAATCTACAATAGCAATCTTAGGTTGTATTTGACGAATTTTGCCGACATGCTCTTGACCAAACGCAAACCGCTGTTCATGTGAAAGGCAACAATTTGAACGCGATGAATGGGCATTTTGCCTTGGAAGGTCGCGAATCTAGGCTGCTTTAATGAACGTTGTCGTTGTCGAATCGCCTGCCAAGGCCAAAACCATCAACAAATATCTCGGCTCGAACTATAAGGTTCTGGCCTCGTTTGGTCATGTGCGAGATCTGCCAGCTAAGGATGGCTCCGTCCGTCCGGACGAAGATTTTGCCATGTCCTGGGAAGTGGACAGTAATTCCGCCAAGCGTCTGGCAGATATTGTCAAAGCGCTAAAGGACAGCGACGGACTGTTTCTGGCAACTGACCCTGATCGCGAAGGGGAAGCCATTTCGTGGCATGTGCTGGAAGTTCTCAACCAGAAAAAGGCGCTCAAGGGCAAAACGGTAAAGCGCGTTGCCTTCAACGCGATCACCAAGAAGGCCGTTCTTGACGCTATCGCCAATCCGCGTGACATCGACGAGCCTCTGGTTGACGCCTATCTGGCTCGCCGTGCTCTCGATTATCTGGTCGGTTTTACCCTGTCGCCAGTTCTGTGGCGCAAGTTGCCCGGCGCTCGTTCGGCTGGCCGCGTGCAGTCGGTAGCACTTCGTCTGGTCTGCGATCGCGAGTCCGAGATTGAGCGCTTCATCCGTGAAGAATACTGGAACATCGCCGCGCTTCTGAAAACGCCACGCAATGATAACTTCACGGCACGTCTCACAGCCGTTGACGGCAAGCGCCTTGGCAAGCTCGACATCAAGAATGAAGAACAGGCAAGCGCGATCCGAACCATGCTTGAAGGTGCAAGCTTCAAGGCGGTCTCGGTTGAAGCTAAGCCAACCAAGCGCAATCCGGGTCCTCCGTTCACGACCTCGACTTTGCAGCAGGCAGCGTCCGGTCAGCTCGGCTTTTCAGCATCCCGCACCATGCAGGTGGCGCAGCGCCTTTATGAAGGCGTGGATATTGGCGGCGAAACCACCGGTCTCATCACCTATATGCGTACTGACGGCGTGCAAATGGCTCCCGAAGCGATCACTGCTGCCCGCGACGCGATTGGTAAGAGCTTTGGTCCGAATTACGTGCCTGAAAAGCCGCGTTACTATTCCAGCAAGGCCAAGAACGCACAGGAAGCGCACGAAGCCATTCGCCCAACCGACTTTATGCGTCACCCGAAAGAAGTGCGCCGTTATCTCGACGAAGATCAGGCGCGCCTTTACGAACTGATCTGGAAGCGCGCTATCGCAAGTCAGATGCAGGCAGCCGACATCGAACGCACGACAGCAGACATCGAAGCCCTGAACGGCTCGAAGTCGGCAATGCTGCGTGCCAACGGCTCGGTCACAAAATTCGACGGCTTCCTCGCAGCCTATATGGATCACCGCGAAGAAGAAGATGAGGACGAAGACAGCGCAAAGCTGCCTGAAATCCGCTCCGGTGAAACGATTGCACGTGAAAAGATCGATGCGACGCAGCACTCGACCGAGCCACCACCGCGCTATTCTGAAGCTTCTCTCATCAAGAAGATGGAAGAGCTCGGCATTGGTCGTCCTTCGACCTATGCTGCAACGCTCGCAACCCTTCGCGACCGCGAATATATCACCATCGACAAGCGCAAGCTTATGCCGGAACCGAAGGGCCGTCTGGTTATTTCGTTCCTCGAAAGCTTCTTCAAACGCTATGTTGAATATGATTTCACAGCGGATCTCGAAGAAAAGCTCGATCTGATTTCCGATGGCAAGCTGTCATGGAAAGACGTGCTGCGCGACTTCTGGCGTGATTTCTCCGGTTCTGTCGATGACATCAAGGAACTGCGTGTTACCAATGTTCTCGACGCGCTCAACGAAGAACTGGCAACGCTTGCCTTCCCGGATCGCGGTGATGGCAGTGATCCACGCACCTGCCCGACTTGCGGAACCGGTCAGCTTTCGTTGAAGCTCGGCAAGTATGGCGCATTTGTCGGCTGCTCCAATTATCCGGAGTGCAAATTCACCCGTCAGCTCGGCGGTGAAGGCAATGGCGATGCAGCGGCTTCTGATGAGCCGAAGTCGCTCGGCAAAGATCCATTCACTGGCGAAGAGATCACAGCACGCACCGGACGCTTCGGACCTTATATCCAGCGTGGTGAGGGTAAAGAAGCCAAACGCGCCAGCCTGCCGAAAGGTTGGTCGATCGATACACTTGATCATGAAAAGGCGATGGCCCTTCTGTCATTGCCGCGCGATGTCGGGCAGCACCCCGAAACAGGCAAAATGATTTCAGCCGGCATTGGGCGCTATGGTCCTTATGTCAGCCATGATGGCACTTTCGCAAACCTTGAAAACGCAGACGAAGTTTTCTCGGTCGGCCTCAACCGTGCGGTTGCCGTGCTGGCGGACAAACAGTCCAAGGGTGCGGGTCGTGGACGTTCCGCACCTGCAGCGCTTGCAACGCTTGGCGACCATCCTGATGGCGGCTCAATCACCGTCCGTGATGGCCGCTATGGTCCGTATGTCAATTGGGGCAAGGTCAACGCTACACTGCCAAAGGGCAAAGATCCGGCAAGTGTAACACTTGAAGAAGCCTTGGTGCTCATTGCTGCCAAGGCCGGAAGCACCAAAACAAAAAAGGCTCCTGCACGCAAATCTGCCGCTAAGACCGCAGATGGCGAAAAGAAAGCCGCACCGAAAAAAGCTGCCGCCAAGAAGCCGGCTGCAAAGAAAAAAGCCCCTTCCAAAGCAAAGGCGAAGGCGGCAGAGGAGTAAGAATTGGCGCGTCGTTTCCCCAAACCCGATACCGGACGGTCCGCAAGGACCGAACGGCGTGCTAACAAGGCAAAATCCGAGGCCGCTCAGTCCGGAAACCCGGTCTCTTATTTGCCGACGCGTGAAGAAGTCCTCAAATTCATTGAGGAAAATCCTGATCGCGCTGGCAAACGTGAGCTGGCCAAAGCCTTCAACATCAAGGGCGATGCGCGGGTCTATCTGAAAGACCTGTTGCGTGAACTCGCCGATGAAGGGCTGGTAGAAAAGCGTGCCCGCAGATTGTCACGCCCCGGTTCTCTGCCACCGATTACCACTTTGAACGTCACGGGACGCGACAATGATGGTGGTCTTGTGGCCCGCCCAACGGACTGGGACGAAGTGGAATACGGTCAGGCACCTGTAGTGCTGATCCGCCGTACGCGTCTCAATAAAGCCTCCGACGGTCCAACCGTTGGGGTCGGCGACCGTGTATTGGCCAAGATTTTCCGCAGCAAGGAAAATGATGGCCCTGAATATTCGGCGCGTGTCATCAAGGTAATCGACCACAGCAGCAATGCAGTGCTCGGCGTGTTGCGCAAGTTGAGCAACGGCGAATGGCGGTTGGAGCCGGTTAACCGTAAGCAGCCGGAAGTGCAGCTGGACCCACAATCGCTGCAGGATGCTAAAAGCGGCGATCTGGTCGAGGTCGAGCTTACATCGTCACGCCGCTACGGCCTGCCAGCAGGCAAGGTGCGTCAGGTGGTCGGTTCCATAGACAGTGAAAAAGCGCTGTCGATGATTGCGATCCATGAACATGAAATCCCGCATATTTTCCCGGATGATGTGATCCGCGAAGCGGAAAGCGCCAAGCCTGCAACATTGGACGGCAGGGAAGACTGGCGTCAGGTTCCACTCGTCACCATCGATCCGGCAGATGCCAAGGATCATGACGACGCAGTCTATGCAGAGCCCGATACAGACCCGGAGAATCCCGGCGGACATATTGTTATCGTCGCTATTGCCGACGTCGCAGCCTATGTGCGCCCTAACTCCGCACTCGACCGTGAAGCGCTGAAACGCGGCAATTCAGTCTACTTCCCCGACCGGGTTGTACCGATGCTGCCAGAGCGCATTTCCAACGATCTCTGCTCGTTGCGTGAATTGGAAGATCGCCCGGCACTTGCAGTGCGTATGGTGTTCGATGCCAACGGTCACAAGAAGTCGCACAAGTTCCACCGCATTCTGATGCGTTCGGCCGCAAAACTGGCCTATCCGCAGGCACAGGCGGCGATTGACGGTGCGACCGACGATAAGACCGCACCTATACTCGATACCATTCTCAAGCCGCTGTGGAACGCCTATGCAGCATTGAAGCGTGGTCGCGATGCCCGTGAACCGCTCGAGCTGGACCTTCCGGAAAAGAAAATCCTGCTGGCACCTGACGGCAAGGTCGATAAGGTCATCGTGCCGGAACGGCTTGACGCGCATAAGCTCATCGAAGAGTTCATGATTCAGGCCAATGTGGCGGCGGCTGAAGTGCTTGAAGCCCGTCGTCAGCCGCTGATCTTCCGTATTCACGATGCGCCTGCACTCGCAAAGCAGGAAAGCCTGCGTGAGTTTCTCCGCACGCTTGATATGAACCTCGCAAAGGGTGCGGAACTCAGACCGGGCCAGTTCAATCGTATTCTCGAAGCTGTTGAAGGCACAGATCATCAGGAACTGGTCAATCAGGTTGTGCTGCGCACACAAAGTCAGGCGATCTACAGCCCTGACAATATCGGCCATTTTGGTTTGAATTTGCACAAATACGCGCATTTCACATCGCCAATTCGCCGTTATGCCGATCTGATCGTCCATCGCGCCCTGATCAAGGCTCTTGGACTGGGTAATGATGGGCTGACCACAATAGAAGAATCGCAACTCGACGAAACTGCCGCGTTGATTTCTTCAACGGAACGACGCGCGATGCTTGCCGAACGAGAAACGGTTGATCGCCTGATTGCGCACTTCCTCGCCGCCCATCTTGGTGACGATTATGAAGGCCGTGTTACAGGCGTTACCAGAGCCGGTCTTTTCGTGTCTCTTGCGACATATGGCGCAGACGGACTTGTGCCCATTTCAACTTTGGGTGATGAATACTATCTATATGACGAAGCGAACCATGCGATCGCCGGAGAAAGAAGCGGAAAAGGCTTCCGTCTGGGCGATACTGTCACGGTAAGGCTTGTTGAAGCGCTCCCCGTTGCGGGCGCGCTTCGTTTTGAGATGGTTTCAGAACCGCATTCTCTGCCGATGTCGACACGTTCGCATCATAAGGCAAGCAGGGGAATGCGCGGACGCAAAGGAAAGCCAGCAGGTTTTTCCGGCTCCCCCAGAACAGGGTCGAAGAAAGCAGGCCCTAAGAGAAAAGGTCGCAGATGAGCACGTTAGAGGCCAATTCCACAAATAGTCATGTTCAGGTTTTCGGCGGTGAAAGCCGGAAAACCGCGCGTCCCAGCCGCCCTCTCGGCCAGGCTCTCTGGCGCGGCTTTAAATGCCGCTGCCCGCATTGTGGCGAGGGAAAACTGTTTCGCGCCTTCGTAAAGCCAGTGGATCATTGCTCTGTCTGTGGTGAAGATTATACGGAGCAGCGCGCTGATGATCTTCCGGCCTATCTGACAATCCTCATCGTCGGCCACATCGTGGTTGGCGCATTCATGGGCGTGGAAGCCACAACCAACCTGTCATTATGGGCTCATATGGCGATATGGGGTCCGATGATTGTGATCATGTCCCTGCTCTTGTTACAGCCTATCAAGGGCGCGACCATCGGCCTGCAATGGGCATTGTTCATGCACGGTTTCGGTGGACAGGGTGAAGGCGATTACGGCGACGTCACATAACAGGCGGTTTTGCCGTGACCTCCCCTTCCAATCAGTCCTCAACTCAATCGGCGCTGCGTCCACACGATGCAGCGTCGTTGTTGTTGATTGACCGGACAGGCCCCACGCCACGTATTCTGATGGGTAAACGTCATTCCAGTCTGGTTTTCATGCCGGGCAAATTCGTCTTCCCTGGCGGACGGGCAGACGCAGTGGATGGCGCAATAGCGGCGGCAACAGAACTCAGTTCCAACGACACGCAAAAACTTATGACTGGCATGGGAACGCGTGCTTCACTACGCAGGGCTCGTGCGCTTGGACTTTGCGCTATCCGGGAAACTTTCGAGGAAACCGGACTGCGGATTGCGCGCACGTCCTTTGACAAGTCATCCGCTGATCATCTCTCTTCTGCCAAACGGCTGTCATCTACCGACATAATAATGCCTGATAACAAGGATTGGTGTGCATTCCTTGAACATGGTGCGTTGCCAGCACTTGGTGATCTACGCTATTTCGCTCGGGCGATAACGCCACCTGGCAACGTTCGTCGGTTTGATGCGCGTTTTTTTATCGTTTTTCGTGACAGCCTGCCGGAACTTGAAACAGCAAAACTTGTTCCAAGTGGGGAACTCGAAGATTTGGACTGGGTGGCTATTGATGAAGTTGATAAACTCGACGTCGCCCGTATTACTCAGGCCATTCTAAAGGAAGCGCGAATGCTGCTCACAGAAACCCGGCTCGACCTGCCTGCCACCTTGCCTGTGGCACAATACAGCAAGCGGCATGGCCGCTTTGTCCGTGAAGTGATCTGACCTTATGAACAAAGAAATCCACCCCGCCGATCTTGCCTCCCGGGAACCGGAAGGCGGGCCGAATGAGGGCCAGATGCATTGGCGTTCGCTTGCTGCAGCAATTGCCACGATCAGCGCCATGGGCGCTGCAATTGGCTTGGGCATACCCCTCCTGAGCGTACTTCTTGAAGCACGCGGTCACTCCGCAAGCCTGATCGGTGCCAATACAGCTGTCGCAGGACTTGCGTCAATCGTCGCCGCACCACTCGCAGCACCTATCGCTGCCAGGCTTGGCGTCGCACGCGCCATTGTTCTGATGCTGATCATCGGCAGCGTCGCCTTCCTCGGCTTCCACTTCCTGCAGCCACTCTGGGCGTGGTTTGCACTGCGAATCGTACTGCATTTTGCACTGACCGTACTGTTCGTCTTGTCTGAATACTGGATCAATGCCTCGGCCCCACCCGAAAAACGCGGACTTGTGCTCGGTATCTATGCGACATCACTTTCGCTGGGTTTCGCCCTCGGACCGTGGCTGTTCTCAAAAATAGGCAGTGCAGGCGGCACACCATTCTATGTGGGCTTCGCAATTATACTGGTCGCCATTGTGCCGGTGCTGCTCGCCTGGCGCGACAGCCCGGATTTCGAGGAAGGCGACCATGTCCCGTTCCTGCCGTTCATCTTTGCCGTGCCAACAGCAACCATGGCGGTCTTCGTATTCGGTGCAGTTGAAACAGGCGGGTTCGCTCTCTTCCCGGTCTTTGGTGCACGAGTCGGATTTAATGAAGGGGATGCAGCACTCCTGTTGACAATGATCGGTCTTGGCAATGTGCTGATGCAGATCCCGCTCGGCATCATCAGCGACCGTATTTCGGACCGGCGCAAGCTGCTTCTGTTCTGTGCTGTGACAGGTCTCATTGGCATGATCGCCCTGCCCTATCTCATGCAGAGCTGGTATCTGATGGCCGCTGTCCTGTTTTTATGGGGCGGTGTCGTGGCCGGACTTTACACGGTCGGCCTCGCGCATCTTGGTTCAGAGCTGACCGGCCGTGAATTGGCTTCCGCCAACGCCGCCTTTATTTTCTGCTATGCAATCGGCATGCTCGCCGGACCTCAAGCGGTCGGTGTGGGCATGGATGCGATGGGGCCAAAGGGCTTTCCGCTCACTTTGGGCATCTTTTTTGCGGCTTTTGCACTCTTTGCTGCGATAAGGCTCATTCAGAAGAAGAAGCGGGGTTGACTTTTCGCCCTCAATCCGTAGTGTCGCGCCGAATTTCCGCTTCTAGCCAATTGGCGAGACTCGCAGCGGTTTAATCATGAAAGAGCAGGTATTTCGATATGGCCAAGGCTACGACCATCAAGATCAAGCTTTTGTCGACCGCTGACACCGGCTTCTTCTACGTAACGAAGAAGAACAGCCGCACGATGACGGAAAAGATGACAAAGACAAAGTACGACCCGATTGCGCGCAAGCACGTCGACTTCAAGGAAACGAAGATCAAGTAATTTTCGTTTCCGCCGCCAGACATCACTGGCAGGAATCAAAAAGCCGTCTCTTACGAGACGGCTTTTTTCGTTTGCACACGGGATGCGCTTTAACATTTTTTGACGCGCATCTTGCCCGAAAACCGCTTCGCACTTTTCGGGATGCGCTCTAAGCAGCAGACAGAACAATCCTGTTTCGGCCATTTTTCTTGGCTTCATATAGTGCGGCATCAGTTCTTGAAAAAAGCGCCTCGGCAGTGTCGCCGCCCATAAGGCGCAGCGATGCGATGCCGATACTGATCGTCATATTTATTGTGTGTTTGCCACCAGCCAGCACGAAAGGCTTTTCCGCAACGGCTTCACGAATGCGTTCGGCCACCGCAGCGGCCGCCGTTATATCGGTATCGGGCAGGACAATTGCGAATTCCTCGCCACCATAGCGGCACATTACGTCCATGCCGCGAATCTTCTTACGCAGCCGCACTGCGAATTCCCGCAACACATCATCGCCGCCGTCATGGCCATATTGGTCGTTCACACGCTTGAAATGGTCAAAGTCGATCATAACGACTGATAATGGCCGCTCACGCCCCGTAGCGCGCGAAAGCAGCACCGGCATGTGTGTATCAAGGTATCGACGGTTATGCAGCCCTGTGAGGCTGTCTGTCACCGCCATGGTGATTGAGCGGTGCAGGCTTTGACGCAAAAGATCGTTATAGCACTTGCGCTTGATCTGCGTACGCAGCCGCGCATAAAGCTCAAGCTTCTCCAATGGTCGCATCACATAGTCATTTACGCCAAGCTCAAGGGCACGGACGACCAGCGAGCCTTCATCCTCGTTCACAATCAGGATGATCGGCACAAGCCTTGTGCGCTCGATTGTACGCATCTGCGAACAGAGCCGTAGCGGATCGTAATAGGTAAAATCGGCTGAAATGACGATACTGTCGTAGTCACTCTCAATCGCCTTGATCAGCGCGCCATTGGCATCATGAGCAACATCGACAAAATAATCTTCACCCAGGATCATGCGAAGGCGAGCTGCAGCCAGTTCGTTCTCGTCAACAACGAGAATGCGTGCGGCATCCTCTCCGCCCCCAAAACGACCGGAGAGCTTGGTGACAAGCAGCGCTTCCACCTCCGTGTCGGCAACTGTTCCGGTGCGCTGGAACAATTCGTCGGAAACCATCTTGAGCCGGGCAAGGCTCTTGACGCGGGAAAGCAATTGAAGATCCTTGACCGGCTTCGACATGAAGTCATCGGCGCCTGCTTCAAGGCCCCTGATTTTGTCTTCCGCGCTATCCAGCATCGTCAAGATCACAACAGAAATATTGGTCGTGCGCGGATCATCTTTCAAGCGACGACAAACTTCAAAGCCATCGGTCCCTGGCAGCAAGACATCGAGAATGACCACATCAATCTGACCGCCGAGGCAAATTTCGATGGCTTCTGCGCCGTTGCAAGCGGTCACAACCTCGTAATACTCACGCAGGAGCAGAGCTTCCAGCAGCTTTACGTGCGATTCCGCATCGTCAACGACGAGGATTCTTGCCGTCATGATTGCCTAGCCCCCCAGATCCTCACGCCGTAAACTTTCCCGCCCTGAAAATGATCAGGCGTCACCCAGATAAGATTTTATGGTCTCGATAAAACGCGGAACCGAAATCGGTTTGGATATATAGGCTTCACAGCCTCCCTGACGAATACGCTCCTCATCGCCTTTCATGGCAAAGGCCGTCACTGCAATCACCGGTATGTGGCGCAATTCTTCATCATCCTTGAGCCATTTCGTCACTTCCAGCCCGGAAACTTCAGGAAGCTGAATATCCATCAAGATAAGATCAGGGCGATGCTCGCGGGCAAGATCAAGCGCCTCAAGACCGCTTCGGGTCCTGATGGTTTCATATCCGCTGGCTTCGATAAGATCGCGAAACAACTTCATATTGAGTTCGTTGTCCTCGACGATCATCACACTTTTGGTCATCGAATATTCCCTGGCCTTATTCTTTCCTGCCCCAAGACAGGTTTATCTGCCCATCACACCAATATGGATCCTATATAGTCTAAGCGCATTTCATTGACGAATGGCAAATATTCGCCAAATCTCACATTGTCGCGCAGCTATTGTAAGATATATCCCGGAAGAACAGGAATCGGCTTTTCCGGGACCTGAAATGTCAAAACAATGATTGAAAGCGGAGAAGCAGATGAAAAGCCTCATGAGCCAAGCGGATGCAGAGAACCTTGCAGTCGAAGCGCTTGTATGGCTGGCTCAGGACAAGGATCTGATGCCGCGTTTTCTCGCACTCACCGGGATAGAGGTTTCGTCAATTCGGTCTGCGGCTCAGGAACCGGGCTTTCTGGCGGGCGTCCTGCAATTCTATCTCAGCCACGAACCAACCCTGCTGCGCTTTTGCGAAGAGACCGGGCGAGATCCAGCGAGCATTGAAAAGGCCGCTTCACTGTTGCCCGGCGGGTTAAATCACCATCTTTAGAACGGCACAGCGAATGCTGAACCGTCTCGACAGCTCCCCAAAATAAAAAAGCGCCCTTGCGAGGCGCTTTTTCGACGTCATCAAAAATTATTCTGCGCTTGCGGCTTCTGCAGCCGACACGCTCAAAACGCTCAGCTCGTGCGCTTTGCCGTCGCGTGCAATCCACGACATGGACTGACCTGGAGCCAGGCCGATGAGTGCCGTGCCGATTGGCGTCAGAATAGAAATCTTGCCCTGAGCAATATCCGCCTCACCCGGATAAACGAGCGTTACCTTGCGCTCGTGCCCGTCATTGGAGCGAAATTCGACTGTCGAACCCATATGAACGACATCCGCCGGCAGTTTCTTTTGCGGCACCACCTTGGCGCGGTCGAGTTCCTGCAACAATTCCTCGGCCACTTCCTCCAGCTTTTCGGAGACGTTCCCGGCCAGAATTGTCAGGCGTTCGTGATCGATGTCACTGACGACGATCTTGGGCTTCTTGCGATTCTTTACGCTCATGACGATAGCTCACTGCTGTCTTATGATAATTGCCCTCCGTAACGATTCCGGTCCGGAGCGACTGATTGAATTTTGGAAGAAAGCGCTTTTAGTAATTCCGCTTGAAGGCAAGCGGCAAACCGTCCCCCGGAATCCTCTGCGCTGAGCAGGACTCGAGGGTTGCTATCCCGTGATCGGTTGAACCCGATGGAGTATGGAAGCAAAACGGTTGTTCATAGTACTAAACTTGGTGATATCCTTGCCAATGTCAAGTGCACTGCTGACAGGACATGAGAGTGGCGATGGCATTGCCGAACTTTGGTGCTATAAAACGATGTTCCTTTTATGTTCATGAAATAGCACGCAGCCATGGTCGATCGATTCGCAGAAAATAGTCCGGAGCAAGGTTTCTGCCGCGATTGCATATCGCTGCAAAAGCTCGAGTCCGTGCGACGGTGCCGCGCCTGTGGCAGTCCACGCCTGGTTCGCCATGCAGAGCTTTACAAACTGTCGCTCGCCCATGTGGATTGCGATGCTTTTTATGCCTCGGTTGAAAAGCGGGATAATCCGGAGCTTCGCGACAAGCCGCTTATCATTGGCGGCGGCACGCGTGGCGTGGTTTCGACCGCTTGTTATATTGCGCGCATTCATGGTGTGCGGTCTGCCATGCCAATGTTTAAAGCACTGGAGGCCTGTCCCGAAGCAGTTGTGGTTAAACCAAATATGGAGAAATACGTTCGCGTCGGGCGTGAAGTCCGAGAGCTGATGCTCGACCTTACCCCACTCGTCGAACCTATTTCCATCGATGAGGCATTTCTCGATCTGGGGGGAACTGAGCGGCTGCATCGTGCACCGGCGGCGATTGTGCTGGCGCGTTTTGCCAAACGTGTTGAAGAAGAAATTGGCATTACCATTTCGGTTGGTCTGTCCTATTGTAAATATCTGGCCAAGGTCGCGTCTGATCTTGAGAAGCCGCGCGGCTTCTCGGTCATCGGCGAAGCCGAAGCGCTCGATTTTCTGCGTAACAAGCCAGTCGCCATGATCTGGGGGGTCGGAAAATCCTTCAACGCCAAGCTTGAAAGCGACGGCATTCGCACAATCGGGCAACTTCAGACTATGGATGAAGGCTCGCTCATGAAAGCCTATGGCACAATGGGTCAGCGGCTGTTCAGGCTTTCACGCGGACAAGACAGCCGCAAGGTTGAACCCGAACACGATATGAAAAGTGTTTCGGCCGAAACAACTTTCAACAAAGATCTCTCGCAAGCGAGTGATCTGGTGCCAGTGCTGCGCGCATTGTCTGAGAAGGTTTCACAGCGCCTGAAGGCTGGCGACATTGCCGGACGGACGGTCGTGCTCAAGCTTAAAACACAAGACTTCAAATTACGGACGCGCAATCGCCAACTGGCTGATCCTACACAGCTTGCTGACCGTATTTTCCGTACAGGCCTTCAGCTCCTGGAAAAAGAACTGGATGGAACCAAGTTCCGGCTGCTTGGCATTGGTGTTGGTGAGCTCTCGCCGGACGACCGCGCCGACCCGCCGGATCTCGTTGACACACAGGCTACAAAGCGTGCGGTCGCAGAAGGCGCGATCGATCGCTTGCGCAACAAGTTTGGTCGTAACGCAGTTGAAACCGGCTACACATTCTCAAAAGGCAATCTCGCACGCCCGCAAACGCCCACCGACCGTGACCCCGATGAATGACACGGCCCTCGATAAGCTGCTACAAAGCTTGGGAGAAAAATAAATCAATCACGGCTAACCGCTTGACGAAGCGTGTCTGGATCAATATTGGAACTGCTCAAGAGAGCGCTGACTGATTTGACAGACCTCTTACGGATGGCCTCATGGCGGAGTGGTTACGCAGAGGACTGCAAATCCTTGCACCCCGGTTCGATTCCGGGTGAGGCCTCCAAAAACTTTATCAACAAAAACAATATATTAAGATGCATCGCAGGCTGTTAATGCCCTACTTTCATGTTGCATCTTGTCACAAATAGATTCCCTGTAATTACAATTGGTTACAAAAAACCCCGGCAAATCCATGCAACATGGAATGCAACATGCCTGCCCCTCAAAGCGGCTTCAATCCACCGCCAATCACAAAGGCAACGAACGCCATTACCAAGCCGCTGATTACCAGCCACATGATTTTGGACAGGATGCCGCTCACCCTATTTATGAAACCAGCCCCATATTTTCAGACTGTTCTCATAGAGTGAGGCAATGCCAACGATGACCGCAAGAATGGTTATTGCCATCCATTTAAACACACGGCCCATGGTGCGCACCGTTGCGTAGAACTTGATCGCATCTTCCAGATTGTCGATATCGTCATCATCCAACTTGGACAAGAAATCCTTTGTTCGCGTAGGCAGTTCGATCATGCGTTCTACGGTCTGTGCTTCTTCGTCCATTGGTGTCACTTCCAGCAGCCCCGCGATTTCCCGAATTGATTATGTCCCGCAATCCCCTGCCCTGCCTTTAGATCGTTTCCAGCCAGATAGACCGCCGTTTCGGGCTTAAGGCTTATCTGCTTCCATCCCGCGCAGTTGGTCGCATTGCTCGCGCATCCCGCCAAGCTCAAGGCAAAGCCTGCGAACATCCATATTGACAACTTCCTCATCTATATCCGCCCTCTTTTGGATTGCCTTTGCGGTTGCTTCCGCCGCTGCCATTGCGGCGCGCTGGCGCTCTTTCATCGCTCCGTAGAGATTGCCAGCAGCCAGCAACAAAAAAGCCGCCACGAGGGCGGCTATCGAGTATTTCAGCCAGTTCGGGATTAAGGCCCAGATCATGATTTGATCTTCCGGTAGATGCCCCAGAGTGTGAGAGCAAGAACGATGCCGCCGACAATAATGCGCGCCCACTGCCCGCTTGTGAGGCTGTCCTGCTGATCAACGATGGCCTGCGTAATATCTGGAAGGATCGGCCCAACTGAGCTGCCGACACCGATAGCACCCGCGCCACCGATCGTTGCCACATCGGTCTTGTTCGCCGCAGTTGTCGCTGTGACATTGTTCGAGGATACAAAAGCACCCTGCACCCACAGCCCCGCTTCGGCTGCGCGCCGGTTCACAAGGCCCTGCACTTTCCTGCCGCCAGCATTTACCCACTTGGCAAGTTCACCAGGCACTGCATCGTAGTCGCCCTTGTTCAGCTTCTTGAGCAGCGTCGACTTGTGAAGCGCGCCGGTGTTAAAATCGAACGAGACGAGCGTGGCGAACTGATTGTCATTGACCGGCACACTAACCAGACGCTCAACCCGCGCCTCAAATTTCGCCAGATCGTTCTGCAGGATGCGTTCGGCTTCTTTATCGCCAATTGCCATACCCGGCGTAACCTTTGGCGCGCCAGCCGCTGACGTATGGCCATAGCCAATAGTCAAAATGCCTGCGACATCCTTATATGCCGTTGTCTTGAGGCCTTCTTATATGCCGTTGTCTTGAGGCCTTCCCACTGCTTGATGAGCGAAAGCCCCGCCGCGTTGATGCGTCGTGCCATTGTGTTTCCTTTCGGCAAAAGAAAAGGCCCCGCGATTGCAGGGCCCTACTAAGTTTTATCGTTTGAAGCCTTAGCTTCCAGCTATAGCCTTTGCGGACTCAATAACTGCTTGCGAATTCACTTGTTCAATATCGTCATCTTTAAAGCGTCTAAACGCCCCAATAAGCAGCATAATTGTGACCGTGGATATAGAAACGACAGGAGCTACATACAGAGCAATCGTAACGGTAGGTGCTACATATACAATTGGGAAGAATACGTAATGACACAATACATATGTTGCAAAAGTGACCATAATAGCAATTACAATCACGGCTATAAGCATAACAGCGTACCGCATAAGGATACGCTGTAAAACTTCGTGCTTTAACAGATTATTATATTCATCTTCGGCAGAGAGTGCCTTAGCGGCACGGTCGGCCTCGATAAAGGCCAACCGCGCTTCCAGATTATCCAAGCGCCCATCTGTAGGGCTGCCGCTTGTCGGGTCATTCGGAATGAAATCGTCTGCCATTATCCGGATCTAGCTAGCCTTTTTTGGCGATAATGCGCCAAGATCAAGTCATTTGTGATAGGGGCAAAAAAACCGAACTTCTTAGAAGCTATATCCCACGGCCCGCCGGGTTCATGAGTCATATCAGAAAGCCTGAAAGCGTGAATTTTGCCGTAGCCTTGATAAATCTGCTCGAGAATATTCTCCGCGTAGGAGTTGTTAACCGCGTCGAACCCCGGAACTGGAGTTGTTATATCAACACCTTGCCCGCGGAAGGATCGGTAAACATCAGGAATTACGGGGCCACGCTTCCAAGCTTCGATCTTGTTACGGATCAAAGGAGCGCCTGACATCTCCAGATACCAGCCGTGAGAAATATAAACCAACTTCAGCAACTGCATTATGGAAAGTTGTTTTCCATCTTTCCCAGCGCGCTGGACGAACCAGTTGGCAATTTGACGTGCGTCGTACATACTACCCTCCGTTCGCTAGTTGTTCGTACTGACTGCGTTCCTACACATATAGGTGATTCAGTTTGTCAAGTCATCACCCTGTGGAAAACATTACTGGCAACAGGTATTTTGTCGCTATTCCACATAATCCACAACCTTAGACATTTTACATCAAGCCAGCGTGACGGGGATAACGCCTTTCGGCACGAAAAAGCCGCCTCAAGGGCGGTGAGGTGTGGAGCAGCGCTATAAGCGCCATGCTGATTACTAGGTTTTCCTTGCAATAATTATGGAATTGTGGAATCGAACCTAGCTAAATCGGATGGCAACATGTTTTTTGTTTTGAATATCTCTCTAACAATAATTGCTGCATTAATCGTAGCGGTTGTCATGTACGTTTATTTAAAATCTCCAATAGAGTGATTGAGCTTATTCTATCGGGATAAATGCAATATCTAATAACTGGTAATTGTTAGCTATGTCGGAACGTTTAGACTACCTTGATGGACTTCGCGGCTTAGCGGCTCTCGCCGTTGTATTTTCTCACTTCGAGTCTGTGTTTTCTGCTGCAATTTCAAGCGGTGGACAGTACACGATAACGAATACATTAAAAGCATACTGGTTTTTATCAGGGGGCAACTTCGCGGTTTGCATCTTTTTTGTACTAAGCGGATATGTGCTAATACTGAAATATGACAAACGTGGCGGTGACGCTTTATCGTCAGGAGCATTGAAGCGGTATTTAAGGCTGACACCCGCAATCTTAGCTTCGGCAATCCTTTTGTATTTGATTCAAACGTCGATAGGCTTTTACAATTCCGATGTAGCTCAATTGATTGGGGGGCATAACTGGCTTGCATCCAGTCAGCCACCACAAATCAGCTTTTTTGAGACAATTAAACAAGGTCTAACCGTTATTTTCCATGGGCAAAGCCCACAGAATGGCGTTTTGTGGACTATGAGAATAGAATTCTTGGGGTCTATGATTTTATTTGGGTTGTGTTCTTTGTTCTATAAATCCAACTTTTACGGTATTATTTCATTATTATTTTCAGTTTTTCTAATATCGTATTATGGAGAAACCGGGCTTTATGTTTCCCTATTTATTGCTGGAAGTTATATCCTTAAAAGGAAGAACTTATATTTATTCTGGCCACTTATATTCGCGGCTCTATATTTAGGTTCATTTAGGGCTTGGGATGCGCCAATTAGCTCAATCTCTAATTCGTTTTATTGGAAGAATTTTATCGGTATAAAGCCGGACGTTGTGATTCATGCCGTGGGGGCAATAATCCTTGTCCTCTCAATACGCGGCAGCGAGATTGCTAAGCAAGCATTATCATTACCTGTGTGTTCATGGTTAGGGAGAATATCTTTCTCACTTTATCTAATTCACTTCACTGTGTTCAGTAGCCTTGGTTGCCTTGCCATTGTGAAACTCTCTCCGTTGATAGGCGTTCAATCGGCTTGTGTAGTAGGTTTGTCGTTGACCTTGATTGTGACATTTGCTCTTTCAGAGATATTAACAAGAACTGTTGACCTCCCTTCACAGAAACTTGCAGACGGGTTCGCAAGATTTTTTCTCAACCGACCGTCTGCGCAACAATCTATATCGCCCAAAAACTACCGTATGCTGGATCCCATCCAGTAACGTTAGTAGTTTTTGCCCCGGACAACATAAAATTTCCCATGCCCTTTGCTGAGTTGAGACTAAATGTTCCTAAGGTATTGTCAGCCTTGACAGGGGCATAAACACCGACCCCTAGCAGGATGAGGTCGCTTTTCATTACTGGTAGTCCGTCAGCCGCTGTAACATACCAAGGCTTAATGACACCGCCTTGGATGACAACTCTTGGATTTGGCGACCCTCCCCATGTATCGTCAATCTTCATAATTTCGCTATTGCTAATGAAGACTTCTCCAAGAAAAGCATCGATGATTTCCACCTTGCGCGAGTTCTGTATTTCCACTCGTGGATACCACCTATCGGACGAGCGACTACTGTAACCCGCGTCCCAAGTCGATTGCGACATGCGCAAATCCAAAGTGTAAGAACGATTTGAGGAAATCGTACTAATTCTATCTGAGCACCAACTGTCTAGGTTATTCAGTATCACGTTGGCATTCGTGCCACCTTGTATAGCTACGCTTCCATCGACCTGTGCTGGCTTACGCGACTTTACGCTAATGTGTCCATAGTAATTAGCCCTCAACCCAAATCCTCGAACCTTCGCAGAAGCGTCGAAGTTTTGGAATGAAATTCCATCAACTTCAATACGATCCGGGTAATTACATCCCCATCCAAAAGAGCTATCAGCTCGTGCATCCCATAACGTGACGCCGCCGACTGATATCCCATTCCCTGTGAGAGCAATATTGCGGTTCCCTTGGACTACTGTGTCCTTGACAACAACGTTAGGGAGAATACAGGACCTGCCCATGTCGTGGCTAATATTGCCTCCAGCGCGAACCACTGCAATTATTGCCCCGTCTGGCACCTCAGACCCTAATAGAATTTTGCTTCTTTCAGAGCGAATTTCTCCCACCCATTCATATCCATAATCTACTCGCGTAGATATGCATTCGTAATAAGGCTGGGTATTCGGCGTGGCACCGTACCCGATTTGGAATGTGCAGTCTTGCGCTATAAATAGACCTCCGCCCGCAATATGAATACGACCGTTCTTTATCGTGCAATTATAAGCGCCGTTATGCCCCCGCATCCCCCAATGAGCATCTATGCGGCTCAGTTCACTACGATGCCAATACCATCCCTTAATAAAATTTAGGCCGCACGCACCCCACCCATCAACAGCATACCAGTCAAAGAAATTAACATCGATAGCATTGCCTCCGGCGATAGTATAAGCAGCGGTCGCCTGATCAGGGCATTCAGATTTACCGCCAAACCAATTCACCCCGTAGCAATTTCTTGTCATCGTCAGCTGACGTATCATGTCACCGGATGGTCTGCTTTCTTCAACAAAGTCAAAATTCCATACGTCTGTCTGGTGTCTCTGGACATCGATCAAGCAAACCGAACCGCATGCGTCAATTACAAAGGTTGGGCTTTTGAAGGTGCGCTTGGTTCTTTCGCGTGGATATAGGAACCCGCCGTTGATCGTGGCCTCAGTTAGATTTCGATCAAAACCCCATGTCAACATTCCAGAAAACCCAACTACAAGCTGATCTCTCAGCTCTATAGGCTGGTTGGGCCACCGAACAATATCGATATCTGATGTCCTGATTGAGACGAAAGAATCTCTGTTAGCAAGGAATAGTGGATGTGGTAAATATGTGCACCCCGTTTTCATCAAACCTTTAAACTGTGGCTCGTTCAAACTGGCAAGGACGCCTGCGTCAAAATCTATCCTGGTTGAGTTAGGCGCTATCGTGAATAGGTACTCGTTTTCCCAAGTGGACGGGAACGCTCCGCTTTCTTCATCAAGCTTAATAGTTGACCCGGTTAGGTCTGCGTCCACCAAAACCTGAACGTTCTGATGCCGCCAAAGAAATACCCCGCTGTTCTGTTGGACTTTGGCGCCAACCTCTGCGGCTCTGGCGAAACAATCACTTATGGCCTGATCTGCTACTTCAACGCCTGTAGAATCCGCTCCGAACTGAAGGAAATCCATTACAGGGCTTATGTTCGACCAGTAAGTGCCGTCTCTCGACGTGAAACCACCCGGTGTCAAAGTGTTGTCCCGCGCCCACACACCAATAGGGCCATCACCAGCAGCGAATGAACCTCCCGTAAAGAGATGCGACACGCTTGGCGCGATAAAGGTGAGAGAGGCAGCTAGCTTGGTGTCATAGAAATTGCGGTCTAACGGACCCCAAGCCCCAATCAATGATGAAAGAGCATTGTCACCATTAATTCGATCTAGAATTTCCTTGTCAACGCGTTGGTTTATAGCGCTATCGACAGAGATTCTCTGCGCTCTCTCAAGAAGATCGGCGGCAATTCTTGCCGCTTCTTCCGCGTTGATTCTGTCGCTGAGTTGCTTATCCCCCGCCTTGCGGGCTACAATCTCTGCAAGCAGCGCAAGCCATGTAATCTCCCCGCGTGCACCGCGATCCTGCAAAGCCATAGTCAAGCGATCAAGCTGAAGCTCCACGCTTGGCGCGTCATTACGCTGATTATTCGCAAGGCCAACAGTCTGTTTGGCTTCCGTCATGCGATAACGCACGACTTTATTCGGAGCCTGTGGAGCATTGATGAATGAAACTGTTCCACCTGTCGGCCAAGAGCTTCCAGCAATCGTATAATGCGTACCAAGGATTTGCGGTGTGTCGATGCCATCAGCATTGCGCAGCGCGACAACAACTTCATCCTTTTGCAAGAAGCGCTTAGGATATGGGAAGTCTTTGGTTACGCCGTTGGCGTCAGAGATGTATTCCAGCTGGTCAGGAACAGGAACGGTCATGCGAGGCTCCAAAGAAAAAGGCCCCGCGATTGCAGGGCCTTGTTTGAATTCTGATTTTTTGATGTAACTCAGGCTCAACACTGGAGCCGGGGGATGGTTATGAGGCCGATAGTTTTTGTTATGATTGCTGTGTTTACTCTACTGTCGTCCAGTATTGCGCATTCGCAGTCGTTCTCTTGCCCCTATGGCAAGCAACCATCTTGCCTCGATTACAGCGACAATGTCTGCGACGGTTACGCGGCAAAGTGCGTCAAAAAAGACGCGCAGTGCTTCGATTCTTACACATGCTTTCCGGGTGGGTTCGTTTGTAAAGACAAGCTCGACAGCGCGATATCGGAATACGACAGTTTAGTTTCCAAACACAATAATTTGGTGGATGAAGCTAATAGATATCGTAGGTGCATTCTTAACGCTTCGACGCTTGACGATGCTCAGAGTTGTCGTTTTTAACAGTCAGATGCGAAGCGCCCGTAAAAACGGCAACCGTCAGACATGTGTGGCTTGCCCTTGGGTGCGATTACAACGATCAGCAGGCAGACGAGAAAGACCGCACCTGACTTCATCGCGAAGTCATGTTCTTTCCTGCGTAGTGCCGAAATGGTCATCAGAGCAGCAATAACCATTGGAAAGAATGCAAATATGGCGAGCAGTGTTAAGAGAAACAATCAATTCTTCCTTGTCTCTGGTAAGTTCAACGCATCGCCGGTTGCAGATTCTACCTGATTAAGAAGACCACGAACATAGAAAAGGTTTTGGAAAGGCAGCAATTGACGCATTTTCCTCAAGTCTGATTTGGTCGTATCGCCCGCGAACATCGATCCTGTGAATTGGAATATGTCAGATACGGCGTCTGGCGTCGGGCCAAGGAACGCACCGACAACGTTTCGCGACTGGTAACGGCTCATTTGCTCGCCCGTCAGCGCTGAAAGTCCTATTCTGCCCCGCGTTGCCTTTTCGGCCACATTATTAACTTCCATGAACCAGCCAGCGAGGCCAGACCAGTCAAAGGCGTTCGTCGCCCATACTGCTGGATCGTCGGATATTTCTTTGCCAGCAACGGCCTGTTTCGCTGCATAGGTCATTGCTCCAAGCGATAAAGCAGTCACAGCACCAGCTAATGTTTCTGCGTCCCGTTGCTGTAGGGCAGAAAGCGCAATTCGCTGCATGGCTGACACGTTAAAGCTCTTGAACTGTCCGACCGTCTTCCCAAGTTCTGTGCTCATCCAGAGCGGTTTATCTTGTCCAGGCGTCACGATAATACGATCAACGTCACGAACAACGGCAGAACGAAATGCCTCTCGTGCAAGCCTGTCATCCCACGCACCAGCTTTTGCCAGCAGTACGCCGGTTTGTGTCTCGCCATGCTTCGCGAACTGTTGGGTGATGCGCTGCGCCAAATCTGCATTGATGCCTGCGGCTGCAAGCTTCCGGATTTCTTTCGGGCTTGCCCCGCCCTTCGCCACCTTTTCAGCAGCGCGCAAAAGATTGGTCATTACGATCATGCCGCTGAATTGCTTCATTGAAGCGTTCCAAGGAGCCATCAAAGAGACAACGCCAAAGCGAGTGCCCGCTGATTTAATGGCACGCTCGAATTTACTACCTCGTCCGAAGTCATCACCGATCTCAGCCAACGACATAGCGCGACTGTCGAGTATCATATCAAGCGCAGTTCCTGCGGCTTTCACTTCCGCACCTGCCAGCTTCACTGCCTTCATGTTTGAAATGAGAGGCGCGAACCCGTCGCGGAATGTCGAGGTAAGGCCATGCTTCAGAACAATACCAGCCATATCAGGGAAAGCAGAAAGCGTCATGCCGCCGAGCAAGCGCAAGTAATTGAGATTGCGCGCCACGCGACCCGCACGAAGTACAATGCCATCAGGATTCGATGGCAATGCAAACTGGCCCCGAAGCCGGTCACGCATAGCCTCAATATCACGCACCGCTCCCTTGCGAGCGCGATCAAGGCGCGCACGTTCTTTTGCCTTGGCTTCGGTGGATGCTGCCTTACCGTCTTTATCAAGCATCCGATCAACCGCGGCTATCTTCCGGGGCGCCTCATCGTTGATCTTGGCAATTTGCTCTGACATATCG
Organism: Brucella grignonensis; assembly: GCF_002252505.1. Taxonomy (GTDB): domain Bacteria; phylum Pseudomonadota; class Alphaproteobacteria; order Rhizobiales; family Rhizobiaceae; genus Brucella; species Brucella grignonensis. The sequence continues at coordinate 50,605 of NZ_NNRL01000159.1, forward strand.
ACAGAGCCGAATTTCTTGGCAAGCTCAACATCAGCAGACATGGTGCGCGTTTGTGCGTGAAGCACTTCCTCAATGTCTGTATTGAGAAACTCCTGTATCTTCTTACTTTCGATACGCAAAAGGCGCTCTTTCAGCGGGCCGCGTGGACCGGATACAATGCTGTCGTAAGGAATGCGACCGTCTACGTTGCCAAGAATCGTATTAATCGTTTCCTCAACCAGTTCGCTGACTTCCTGATCAGATAGGCGCGAAAATTCTTCCGCCTTCTTTGCCACTGCGTCTGCTTTAGCATCAGCTTTTCTGGCAACACTCTCAGCATCACCGATCCTTGCGGACGCATCGCGCTTCGTAATAAAATAATCATGCAGGATGCGGCCAAAGTCAGAACGATAAGCGGCGATCTTATCCTTGTTGTACATGCGGAAAAGGTGCGAAATGTCGCCAGCTGCTGTCACATCTTCGGATAGAATTCGCGCTTCAATGGCGGCATTTTTGAAAGCGTCATCGAGTTTTCTTTGTATCTGAGCCGCTTCGGCTACTTCAGGAATTGCGTGTGTGTCGCCACTGTATGCCGCGCGCCCGACCTCTTCCTTGAACTGCTTGAACGTCAGTTTGTCGCCGCCAGTGATGCGCTGCATTTCAGAACGCATCGGAGCAATACGACGCTGCCAGCCGGTCGGGTCTGGCGTGCTGTGGAAGTATTTCGCATAAGCTATGTCGATCTGCTGCAATGTGTCAGCGAGTGGAGCTTGCCACATCTTCATGCGGGTTTCGACTGATCCGCCAATTTCAGTAGCTACACCTTGCGCATTTTCGGCGTATTCCAATGGCGTTTCTGCCAATTGGCGAACCGTGTTGCGCGTTTCATCAAAATCGGACAACTGCGAACGAATAAGCGGATCCTGAGAACGAACGCCCCAAATCTTATTGATAAGCTCTTCATCCTTGAGATGCGTCGGGCCTTTAGCAACTGCTGCTGCACCTGCGGACTGAGCGCCGCCACCCGTGCCAAACACTGCCGCGTCAGCCTCATCAAAACCCCTGCCCTGCTCCTCAATCTTGCGTGTGAGTGCCGAAGCCTCAACGATCGACAGATAACGGCCTGCCAGCGTGCCAAGCGCGCCACCGAGTAGAATTGACCCACCGATGTTAAACGCGGTTTCCTCGCCTGTTCTGGTCTGTTGTGTAAGCTGCAAACCTGTTTCGGACACTGCCGCATCGACGCCCGCGCCCGCACTTACACGAACAGCTGTGCCAAGCGCTGTGCGCCCTGCGCCGACAACGCCACCACCAACAGAGAAAACCGTAGGAAGATCGAACACGCCAGCGGCAAGCGATGCAATGGTGCCGTTGATTCCCGCTGCATCCAGTGTCCGCCTGTCTTCTTCTTCGCGCTTGATTTGAACCTTGAGCGCGTCCGCTGCCTTTCGATTAAAGACGCCACCGAAACGCTCGACGTGCTGCGCAAAGTCTGGGTCGTCTTTCACATAGTCGATGGAGTTGAAGCCTTGTTCGACTTCATAAGGATCCTGAACGCCACGCGAAGACAGATATGAACCGACTATGTTTTCCGTGCGAAATGCTGCGCTCCATGTCTCGCCAAGACTCGGATCATCCGGCTGCCCGACGGGTGCGATGTTCGTCAGTTCTTTCACACGAACAGTGGGTTCATAGAACGGCATTACATTCCCCCCGGCGTGAGCAATCCGCTTTGCTGTGCATTCTGGAACAACTGTGAGCGTTGGTTCTGCAAGTTACCCTGAACAGTTGGGCTTGGCGTCGACGGGACAGGTGCTGACGGTGCCTGTGCGGGGACTGGTGCAGCCTGCTGTGCTTCCGGGTTATCCCACGCACTGCCAGCACCCATAGGGATTTCGCCGCCTGCGAGGAAGTCTGCCAAGCCCTGCCCTGTCTGCTGATACACTTCCGCGCGGCCTAAGCGATCCTGTTGCTGACGGCGTGCACCACTTACTACGGCCTGCGGGTCTGGTCGCCACTGCTTGCCGTAAAGCGTCTGCAAGTTGCCGTTCTCGTCCTTATAGAGCACGGTGTAACCGGGGAGCTGATTGGATTTCGCCTCTGCGCCAGTTTCAGGAGTGGCAACCAACACAATACGGCTCAAAGCTGTGTCACGGATCATGTTGCGATAGTCTGACAAGCCGCTTTCATCGCGGATATCGACAGTGCGTCCGTCAACAGTGCCTACGAAACCTGAACCTGACTTCTTAGGATTCAGTAGCGGATCGTCAGGAAAGGCCTCCGCAAGATCGGTGATAAGTTGGTCTTTCGCGTAAGCGTATGGATCACTTTCACCAGGCATCCCCGGCCAATATTTCTCAGGCGGGTATTTCATGATGGTTTTCGAGCCGCCAATATCTGATGTGCCGTAAAGGCGCTTCATTTCCTGTTCTGCGCGAGACTTGGCCAGATCGGTGTTGCCGCTTGTGAGATAGAATTGTTCTTCCGCGATTGCGAGGTAATCCGCTGCGATTCCTGCCGCCTGCCCTTCGGTGAAGCCGACATTCGGATTTGATCTCCAGCCCATGAAGCTGTCATCAAACATTGCTCCGATGTCAGCGCCTTCGAGCTGCTTGCGGAATTCTTTCGCTGCTGGCTCAAGCGCTTTTCGGTCACGAACCTTATTCGGGTCATTTTGCTCAGCAATGCGGCGCGCTGCGTCCGATGGATCGAGATTGAGCGTATTCACATAATAATCGAAGTCGTCAACCTTGCGCTGAATAGCATCGCCACCTTCGCGCCGACCAAGTGCAGCCGGATTGATTTGAGCAAAGCGTGAAGCTGCCTGCATTGCCGCTTGCACCTTTGATGCCACCTGACTATCGGCGCCAGCCCTGATATTGTTGAGTACGGACTGCGGTAGCGTTCCGGTTTGGCGCACCAGTTCTTCATTCGCGGACTGTTGCTGGTCTGCCGGAACCGATCTTGCTATCACGTCACCAACAGCATCTACACGCTTACGGCCATCGCTCGAATAGGGATCGACTGTTAACGAGCCATTCTGAAATGCCGCAACTGCCTCGCCAATGGCAATCTGATCACCCTGACGCGAGCGCAGCGCAGAGATTAGCGTGGCCTTGTCACTATCATTCATGCCACTCGATAGGATTTGCTCAGAACTTGAAACCTCACCAGTCTGGATACCAAGCTGCAAAGCTCCTTTCTGGGAATTATAGGCTGCGGTCTGCTGAGCTTCGATTGCGGTCTGTCCACGTTGCGCTGCTGCTTGTGTCTGATCATAAAGAGAGAGGCGCTGCGAAAGCGAAAGATTTGCATAGCGCGGGTCCATTGAACGCGGATCAAATGCTGGAGCGTTGCCACTGATCTGTGCAGCGCCACGAATAATGTTCGCTTCTTCCATACGGCGCTTGCGGTTCACGCCTCCATTGTCGCCTGACCGGGCATCAACAGCAGTTGCGATAGCGTGGACGTCACCAGAACGAGCAGCCTGTGCCACATTATCCGGCAATGATCCGTAGTTATAGGCCACCGATACTAGTGCAGCCTGCACATTCGGTGCGAGATTATTCCAAGATTGTACGCCAACCTTGGCAGCGGCTCCTTGTTCAAATTCTTTTGTTCGTCGGGCCAAGTCGCGCTCAGCATCTGCGCGGCTTACCTTCGTGCCTTGCTCGACCTTCACCTTTCGACCATCTGCCGTGGTGATAGTATCTGATCCGTATCCGACGTGGTGAGCATTTACGTCCCAGTAAGGCGTATCTCGGAATCCTTCGAACTTGCGGAGCAGCGACATTGCGTCACCACCACGCGAAGTTTTCACCGCACCAGTTACGCCAAGGCGTTCCGCTGCGCTGCCGGCCGATACCGGATTAGCCTCAGCATCACGGATTTCACGCTCACCGATAGTGAGTGCAAACATTTCATCCGTCTTTTTGCGAAGCGTTTCCTTTTCTGCTGGGGACAGACCAGATGCATCAATCGTACGGTATGCATCCTGCTTGGCTGCATCAAACATCGCTGGATCGTTGAAGACCTGATTTTGCAAGGTCTGCTGACGTTCTGTGATGCCGGTGCGATACCAGGTATTACGCTGATCGACTTCTGTAGCCGCACCCTTGTCGATCCACTGATTGCGAGCAGTAGCCACCAACTCCTGAAAGCGTGGCTGCAAAGAAGCCGGGACAGTCTTTAGAAATTCCTCGGAACGCTTCGTGTAGATGCCCGAAACAGTATCTGTGAAGCCTTTGCCAGACGGATCGATCTTTTGCTGTGACTGTCCAAATTCGAGAGCGTTATCATCCTGCCAGCGCTGGAACGACTGATTGGCTGCGAACTCATCGGCCTGCCGCTGCATTTCCAAACGGCGATTTGCCAAGGCGTTCTGCTGTTCAGCAGCATTGCCAATGGCACCGCCAAGCTGTGCAATGCCCTGACCAATGCTGTTACCTACCTTGTCCATATTAGGTTAGTATTCATCACTGGCCTATAAGGGAGGCGTATGAGAAACCTGATATTACTTGGAATTGCCGCACTAGCATTAAACCCGGCCGTCACGCTTGCTGCCACGGATGCGGAAATAGTGACTGAAATGGCAACCAAGTGCTGGAAACTCCCCCAAGGCATTGATTATCAAAGGGCCTCCGCGACATTTGAAGTCACTTACAACTCAGATGGTGAGTTATTGCGTGTTGTTACAGTCGACTATCAGCCTGTGCGCAAAGCTGGCGAAGAATTTGCTATCAGCGCCCAACAGGCATTGATGGAATGCGCAAGCAAGACTGCCGTTAAATCGAGAACCATTCGCGTTGTCATGAGGTTTACAGCCACTCAATCAAACGGGCCGTTGATAATGAAAAGGCCTCTTCGTTAAACTTCTCCGCTGAAGTCCCAAACCTCGACGCTTACAAGCCATGAATTGCGCATCGAAGCCAGCAGCAGTTGGTTACGCTTGGTTGCCCCTGCGACTGACTTTTGTTTTCAATTTAATCCTTCTTCTCCGGCAAGTTTCGTAACCTTGCCGGGCGGTGTCAGCGGTTCAGGAACAGGAACGCTGGTGAGCAGCTGATCGGCGCCCGAATAAATGTCGCCCTGCACCTGTGCCGTCAGCCGTTCAGCATCGCGCGCGCGAATATCACGTAGCGTGTCCTCTGCAAGACTTTCATCCAGACCAAGCTCGCAAAGCGCTTCCTTTCCAAAAAGAAGCGCAGATTCAAATGTTTCGCGCAGTTCGAAATCCACGCCCGCTTTCAACAATTCGATAGAATGTGTGCGATCATAAGACCGCACCATGATCTTTGCCGCCGGAAAATGCGATTTGACCAGCTCCACGATCCGATTGGCTGTCTTGCGGTCATCCACGCAGATCATGATGACTTCCGCCTCGTCAGCGCCTGAATGATGCAGGATGTCGAGACGTGATCCATCGCCATAGAATATCTTGAAACCGAACCGTCCGGCTTCGCGAATACGATTGGGATCGGCTTCGATAATCGAAACATCCGATCTCTGGGCAAGGAGCAATTGCGCCGCAATTTGTCCGAAGCGCCCGAAACCGATCATCAACACCCGGCCTTTGAGATTATGAGCGGATTCAACGCCTTCGAGAGACGGTGCTTCCTCGCGCAAAAGCCGGGAACCCAAAAGCAGCACGAATGGTGTTACAGCCATCGATAGAATGATGACGGTCGAAAACAGCGCATTGTCACGTGCTGAAAGCAACCCGTTACCGAATGCCGACGTATAGAGCACGAAGGCGAACTCTCCGCCCTGCGCGAAGAGCAACGTTCGTTGGAGCGCCGAATGATGGTTGGAGCCGAAAATACGGGCGACGACATAGATGCCGATTGCCTTTGTAATCACATAGGCAATAAGGAAGATGAGAACCGAGGGCCAGTCCGAAGCAACTACGCCAAGATCGAGCGACATGCCGACAGCCAGAAAGAACAGCCCCATCAGGAGCCCCTTGAACGGCTCGATATCACTCTCGATCTGATGCCGGTAACTGGAACCGGACAGCATTACCCCGGCGAGAAAGGCCCCCATCGCCATGGAAAGGCCGCTCGCTTCCATCAGCAAAGCTGCCCCGAGCACGACAATCAGGGCGCCGGCCGTCAGGACCTCGCGTGCTCTCGCACGGGCAAGCAAGGAGAAGAAGGGATCAAGCAGCCAGCGCCCGACAGCAATCAGCAGCAAAATAGCGCCAATGGCTGTCGCGATGCCCAAGATTCCGCCGGATTCATGCTGAGAAGGTGAAAGAAAGGCAACGAGCGCCAGCAGCGGCACGATCATCAGGTCTTCGAGCAGGAGGATCGAGACTGCCTTCTGGCCATCGGGCGTGGCGATTTCACCTCGCTCCTGCAGTATCGACATAATGACGGCAGTGGACGAGAGCACGAAGCCAGCTCCCGCGATCAAGGCCGTTACCGGAGATAGGCCTAGAAGAACCCCCGTCCCCGTCAGCAAGGCGATACAGCCGAGAACCTGCGCAAGACCGAGACCGAATATCTGATGCCGCATTGTCCAGAGCTTGCCGGGGCGCATTTCAAGTCCGATAACGAACAGGAACATGACCACGCCAAGTTCAGAAAAATGCAGGATCGTTGCGGGGTCGGTAAAGAACCCGAAAACCGAAGGCCCGACCAGAGCGCCAGCAGCAAAATATCCCAGCACTGAACCAAGGCCGAGCTTCCGAAACAGCGGCACCGCCATAACGCCAGCGGCGAGCAGAACCACAGCGGGCCCGAGTGTCTGTCCAAGTCCTTCAGTCGCCATGAGGTCTCCGCCGCGATCCGTCTATTTTGATTTACTAATATAACAGGTCAATAAAAACTGAACAATTAATACATCTTCGTCAACCGATTTCGAACCCATTCATACTGTAGAGACCTAGCCTATTCGTGCCCACATTTCATACAGTTAGACAGAACTGAATGGGTGTGAGCCTTATCGTCCAAGTGGAAACTCCGGTGGTCAATCTCAAAAGGGTAACGCACTTCTATTCCGCGATGTCCGTGTGACTTTGGCGATGTCGTTACGATACACGGAAACAAGATCGCCTGTTACAGACCCGTAAGCTGTGACTTTGCAACGGTCTTGACGACCCAGTCGGCAAAGACACGAAGGCGGTTGCTGAGGTGGCGGTTGGGTGGATAGACCAGATAGATCGGCATCGGTTCGATTTCCCACTCCTGTAGGACAGGGCGTAACGTGCCGTTTTCGATGTCGTCCCTTACCATGAACAAAGGTGCCTGCACCACGCCGAGCCCTGCGCGCGCGGCGGCGAGATAGGTAGTTGATTCATTGGCCGCCACCACATAGCGCCCGTTGACCTCGATTTCCTCCGTCCCTTTTTTGAAACGGAACGGCATTTGCTGGCCGGTCGATGGCCGGAAATAACCGACAACTTTGCAATCTTTACCGAGGTCGGCGGGATGGTTGGGCGTAACGCCGCGGTCGAGATATTCGGCGGAAGCACAGGCGATGAAATGCATGTCGCCAATGCGCCGCGCAATCAGCGACTGGTCAGCCAGCTCGCCAATGCGGATGGCGCAATCGACGTTCTCCGCCACATAATCGACAGGCCGGTCCGATACGCCAAGATCGATCTGGATATCGGGATAACGCTGATGAAACTCGATCAGCGCCGGAATGATGATGAGATTGGCGACCGCGCTCGCCATTTCCACGCGCAGGCGACCTTTGGGCAAGGTCTGGGCGCTCGACAGGCTGCCGTCAAGTTCCGCAAGATCGGCCAGCAATCGTGCAGCGCGCTCATAGTAAAGTGCGCCATCCGGTGTTACGAGAACACGGCGGGTCGTACGATTGAGGAGTTTTGTACGAAGATGGGCTTCCAATCCCTGGATAAGATTGCTGATCGTTGCCTTGGGCATATTGAGGGAGGCGGAGGCGCGCGTGAAGTTCCCGGTTTCAACAACCCGGAGAAAAGCGCGCATGGCCGAGAGCTGGTCCATTATCAAAAATCCGTCATTGTTCGAGATTCTGGACAGTGTAACCAATTATAGGGGACTATTCCAGCCTATAGACAATGCTAATATCTAACCATGGCGGTTTGCCGCTATACATGAAGGCCACGAAAGATGTGCGAGAAGTTTACGGTTGAGACATTGCAGGTTCATGGGCAAGCCCATGGGCAGGCGGGTACCACCAACTGCACGGCGCGCATTTATAAGGGCGCCAAGTTGCTCTCTCCGCCGCCTGTGGTGTTGCACCTTCACGGCGGTGCTTTCTCGGTCAACTGCCTTGGTGACTGCGAGCGCGTTGCCGAAACACTTGCCGAGGCAGGTGCGGTGGTCGTGTCGCCAGAATATTCGTCGGCCTGTCTCAACCCGTTCCCGGCGGCGCTTGAGATAGCCTACTCCATTTTGTCTTCGATGCGCGCACGTTGCCCTGAACTAGCGCACAAGAAGTCGATGCTGTTCGTCGCCGGTGAAGAGGCGGGCGGTAATATTGCTGCCGGCGTAGCCCTCATGGCGCGCGATCAATATCTGACCGAGCTCAAGGGTCAGATACTGCTTTCGCCCATGCTCGACCCCTGCCTCGCCACGGCGTCTTTCCGCAAGTATTGCCCGGAAAGCGCCGTCCAGACGATGTCGGATGGCTGGCAGCATTATCTGGGCGAGTGTGCGGGTTTCACCCACCCCTACGCCGCGCCTGCCCTGTGTACGCGTCTTGCTGGTCTGGCACCCACCTTGCTTGTCACCAGCGCCCAGTGCCCGATGCGCGATGAAACGCAGGCCTATGCCGAGCGTCTCCGTCAGGCGGGCGTGAAGGTACAATCGCATGTCCTGCCCGGAAAAGCCGGCTGGATAGCCGAAAACAAGGTGGCGAGCACCGACTGGTCGCCACAGGAACATAAACTTATCGACCTGTTTTCCGATTTCTTCCGGCAGGCAGGAGCAAAGCCAATCGCAGCATAACATCAGTTTTAAAGTCCTCCCAAGCTTTGATCTGGTGCTCACATTGAAGCCGGCCCCCACCGGTTAGAGCGAAGCTCTAACCTCCTTTATTGAAAGCATAATCTGACCGATCCTCGTTCCACTCCGGTCGGATTATGCTCCAGGAGATACAACAATGACATCGATCACAGCCCGCCGGGCCCTATGGGGCGCCGGCCTGAGTATCCTATTGTCTGCAGCTGGCGGCGGCGCCATTCTTTTTGGCGCGCCTCACCTCAAAGCCGATGCTGCAACCGATATTTCCGCTCCACCGCCTGCCGTGCCGGTTTCGGTCGCCAAGGCAGAATCGCGACGCATCGTGAGCTGGGAAGAGTTTTCCGGCCGTCTGGAAGCGATTGACCGGGTAGAAATTCGCCCACGCGTCGGCGGCGCCATCCTGAAAGCCCATTTCCGCGAAGGCGCTCTGGTGAAACAGGGTGACCTGCTCGTCACCATCGATCCCGAGCCCTATGCGGCAGCGGTCGAAAAGGCAAAAGCGCAGGTTTCCGCTGAAGAAGCCCGCGTCGCACTGGCCAAGACCGAACTGGAACGCGGGCGCCAGCTCGTGACCACCCGTACGATCGCCCAAAGCGGCCTCGACCAGCGCTCCAGCGCCTATGACGAGACGCAGGCGACCTTACGTTCCGCCAAGGCAGCCCTGCGTTCCGCCGAGCTCGATCTTCAATATACCGAAGTGCGCGCACCGATTTCCGGTCGCGTCGGGCGGCTGGAAGTCACGGCAGGCAATCTCGTTGCGGCAAGTTCCGCCTCGCCGGTCCTGACCACGCTTGTTTCGGTCGATCCGATCTATGCAAGCTTCAGCGCCAATGAGGAAGTCGTCACCAAGGCACTGGCCAAGCTTGCAGCCTCGCCTGGCGGAAACGCCATCGAGCGCATTCCTGTCCAGATCGGCACTGCTTCCGATGAAGGCACCCCGATTTCCGGCCATATCCAGCTCATCAACAATGAAGTCGATGCCACAACCGGCACAATTCGGGTTCGTGCGGCAATCGACAATCCGGACGGAAGACTCATTCCGGGCCAGTTTGTCCGCATTCGTTTCGGTGAGCCGGAACCGGATGAAAAACTGGTGGTGAGCGACCGGGCGATTTCTTCCGATCAGGACAAGAAGTTCGTCTTTGTAGTCGGCGCGGATAACAAGGTTGAATACCGGCAGGTGGTTCTCGGTCGCAATTATGATGGCCTGCGCATTATCGAAAGCGGACTGAAGCCCGGCGAGAATATCGTCGTGAACGGCCTGCAGCGCATTCGTCCGGGCGTAGTCGTCGTACCGCAACCGGTAACCGAAACACTTGCCCAGAACTAGAGCGGTTCCAGTTTGAACGGAATCGTGGAACCGCTCTATCTCTTTGCTTTTACGCATTTACCTCACGCAAAACTGCTTCGCACTTTTGCTGGAAATGCTCATTGAAACAGTGCGCGCCTGAAGCGCGCATAAACGCAAACACTCAGCCTAAATAACCCGCGAGAACACTTGTTCCCGCGGGCCGGGAGAGTCTTTGCCTTCCCGCTTAAGGGGGATAAACAGATGAACTTTTCACGCTTCTTCGTCGACCGTCCGGTCTTCGCTGGCGTTCTGTCGGTCCTGATCTTCGTTGCCGGTCTGATCGGCATGACAGGTTTGCCGATCTCGGAATATCCGGAAGTCGTGCCGCCACAAATCGTGGTTCGCGCACAATATCCCGGCGCCAACCCAGCCGTTATTTCCGAAACCGTCGCCACGCCGCTTGAAGAACAGATCAACGGCGTCGAAGGCATGCTTTATATGCAGAGCCAGGCGACCGCCGACGGCGTCATGACGCTGACCGTCACGTTTGCGCTCGGCACCGATCCCGATCAGGCCCAGCAGCTGGTGCAGAACCGTATTTCGCAGGCCGAACCGCGCCTGCCGGAAGAAGTGCGTACCCTTGGCGTCACAACTGCCAAAAGCTCGCCCGACCTGACGCTGGTCGTTCACCTTATCTCGCCCGATGGGCGATATGACGTGAACTATCTGCGCAATTACGCCGTTCTGAACGTCAAGGACCGTATAGCCCGCATTCCGGGCGTCGGTCAGGTGCAGATATTCGGCGGCGGTGATTATTCGATGCGCGTCTGGATTGACCCGCAGAAGGCAGCCGAACGCGGACTTTCTGCAAGCGATATCGCCACTGCCATCCGCCAGCAGAACGTTCAGGCTGCTGCCGGTGTCATCGGCGCATCGCCGTCCGTTTCGGGTCTCGACCTTCAGCTATCCGTCAATGCGCAAGGCCGTCTCCAGTCACCGGAAGAATTTGCCAATATCGTCGTGAAATCAGGCAGCGAAGGTGAAATCACCCGGCTGGGCGATGTTGCGCGTGTCGAAATGGGCGCCGCTGATTATTCCCTGCGCTCGCTGCTCGACAACAAGTCGGCTGTCGGCATGGGTGTGTTTCAGGCACCAGGCTCCAATGCGCTTGAAATTTCCGAAAACGTCCATGCCGCCATGGCCGACCTGAAGAAAACCATGCCGGAAGGTGTGGATTTCGACATCGTCTATGACACGACGGCGTTTGTGAAAGCCTCTATCGAGTCTGTCATTCACACCCTGCTCGAAGCCATTGTTCTCGTGGTGATCGTCGTCATCATGTTCCTGCAGACATGGCGCGCCTCCATCATTCCACTGGTTGCCGTTCCCGTTTCCATCGTCGGCACGTTTGCCGTCATGTATGTGTTCGGCTTCTCCATCAATGCGCTCAGCCTCTTCGGCCTCGTGCTTGCCATCGGCATCGTGGTCGATGACGCCATCGTGGTGGTGGAAAATGTCGAGCGTAACATCGAACAGGGCCTGTCACCGGTCGAGGCAACCTATCGCGCCATGCAGGAAGTGTCCGGGCCGATTATTGCCATCGCGCTGGTGCTGGTTGCGGTCTTCGTGCCGCTTGCCTTCATCACCGGCCTGACCGGTCAGTTCTACCGCCAGTTCGCTCTCACCATCGCGATCTCGACGGTGATCTCCGCCTTCAACTCGCTGACACTTTCACCTGCTCTGGCAGCTCTGCTGCTGCGCGGTCACGATGCGCCGAAGGATCGGCTGACCCGGATCATGGACAAGCTGTTTGGCTGGTTCTTCCGTGGCTTCAACCGTTTCTTTGGTGCCAGCTCAAACGCCTATGGGCGCGGCGTTGGCAGCATTCTCTCGCGCAAGTCACTGGTGATGGGCCTCTATGTCGTGCTGCTCGGCGTCACCTTCGTGCTGTTCCGTGCAGTGCCCGGCGGCTTCGTTCCAGCGCAGGACAAGCAATATCTGATCGGCTTCGCGCAATTGCCGGATGCGGCAACGCTCGACCGTTCGGAAGACGTGATCCGCCGCATGAGCGACATTGCCCTCAAGCATCCGGGTGTGGCCAATGCCATCGCCTTCCCCGGCCTGTCGATCAATGGTTTCACCAACTCATCGAACTCCGGCATCGTTTTCGTGACGCTGAAGCCGTTCGAGGAGCGCAAGACGCCGGAACTTTCGGCCAATGCAATCACGGGAGAACTAAACCAGCAGTTCGGTGCCATTCAGGACGCCTTCATTGCCATGTTCCCGCCACCGCCCGTTCAGGGTCTCGGCACGACAGGCGGTTTCAAGCTCCAGCTTGAGGATCGCAACGGGCTTGGCTTCAAGGCGCTGGACGATGCGACCAAGGCGTTTCTCGCCAAGGCCTATCAGACACCCGAGCTGGCTGGTCTCTACTCGAGCTACCAGATCAATGTGCCGCAGCTTTATGCCGATCTTGATCGCACGAAGGCACGGCAGCTGGGCGTGGCGGTGACCGATGTGTTCGAAACCCTGCAGATTTATCTGGGTTCGCTCTATGTCAACGACTTCAATGCCTTTGGACGCACCTACAGCGTGCGCATTCAGGCCGATGCTAATTATCGCAGCCATGCCGAGGATATCGGCAAGCTGAAAGTGCGTTCGCAGTCGGGCGAGATGATCCCGCTGTCGGCACTTCTGAAGGTGGAGCAGACCGTGGGTGCGGAACGCGCCATCCGTTATAACGGCTTCCTTTCTGCCGATATCAACGGCAACCCGGCTCCCGGCTTCTCGTCCGGGCAGGCACAGGCTGCCATCGAACGGATCGCAGAAGAAACCTTGCCTCCGGGCATCGCTTACGAGTGGACCGATCTGACCTACCAGCAAATTCTCGCCGGCAACTCAGGTTTCCTCGTCTTCCCACTGGCGTTGCTGCTCGTCTATCTGGTTCTGGCCGCGCAATATGAAAGCCTTGCCCTGCCGCTGTCGATCATCATGATCGTGCCGATGGGGATCATGGCTGCACTCACCGGCGTCTGGCTGACAGGAGGTGACAACAATGTCTTCACCCAGATCGGCTTGATAGTCCTTGTGGGGCTATCGGCGAAGAACGCGATCCTGATCGTGGAATTCGCCCGCGAGCTGGAGCTGTCCGGACGAAGCGTCGTGCAGGCGGCGGTCGAGGCAAGCCGGTTGCGTCTGCGCCCGATTCTGATGACCTCGATGGCCTTCATCATGGGCGTGGTGCCTCTGGTGACATCGACAGGTGCGGGCGCTGAAATGCGCTCGGCCATGGGCATCGCGGTCTTTGCAGGCATGATCGGCGTGACGGCCTTCGGCATCTTCATGACGCCGGTGTTCTATGTGCTGATCCGCAAGCTCTCCGGCGAACGCCCGTTGAAACATGCAGGCGCCAAGATCGAAGCCCCGCATCTGGCGCCGGGGGAATAACCCCGGCGTCACTCCTTATGTTTCTAATCGAGCGTCTGAATCGAAAAGCGGCAGGCCGAGGCGAAAATGGTAATTTTCGAGTACCGGAGCGCAGCGTACTTAAAGGTACGTGAGCACCGGAACGGAGGTAAATTGCCATTTGCAGACCGGCATGGCGACTTTTGGAACAGACGCTGAGGGCCGGGGCAATCCGGCCCTTCCTTCATGCAAATTGTGGACTGGCATCCGCCGTCGCCCCCAGATCTATCCGTCGATAGATCAAACTTTCTCAACTGCCGGTACATTCGAGGAGGAGCGTTTGCACCTCAGCTGGCCTGGACGGCGCGTACCCGCACTGCCCTCTTTTCCCACGCGACAAGCACAAGGCTGGAGCAAACAATCAACACCGCACCGAATGCGACGTTTGAGGCCGGAACTTCTGCCCAAATCGCATAACCATAGAGGAATGCCCAGATAAGCCCGGTGAATTCGGTTGGTGCGAGTGCCGAGGCTGGTGCATGGCGGAAACCTTCGTAAAGAAGATACTGCCCGACCGTTGCAACAAGACCAAGGCCAATCATCAGGATCCACGCTGATGTGTCGGGTGTCTTCCAGACCCATGGGAAGGAAACCGCGCAAGCGATACCAAACAGCAGGCTCGTTGCCCACATCTGAGTCAAAGTTGTTTCGGTTCTACTGACAAGACGGATCAGGATCGTGCTCAAAGCCCAACAGAAACCAGCAACCACACACATTGCAGCAGGTATAAGATTTGGTGAATGAGTCGGGTTGGCGGCAATCAGTACGCCTACAAAACCACCCATACACGCGACCCAGCGCCCAACTCCGATCTTCTCCTTGAGAATGAAGATCGACAGAAACATCACCATGATCGGCGCTGAGAAGTAGAGCGTCGTCAATTCGGCGAGGCCGAGATGGCGAGCCGCGTTATAAAAAAGCAGCCAGGCAAACAGCATCAAACCGGCCCGCAGGACGAGCGTATTGCGATATTTGCTTTTAAAGACGGAAGGGTGGCCGAAACGCCAGGCCAGCCCACCAGTAATGAGGACAATGACGAGGCTTCGCATGAAAAGAATTTGCGGAACCGCATAATCGGCAACCAGCCATTTGACGATGGCATCTTGCAGAGCGAAGCAGGCATAACCTGCGGAGGCGAGTGCAATCCCGAAGATCGGCTTCGACTCAGCGTTTCCAGAATTCATGATGACCTCACAATGAAGCGAAGCCGCTATAGCTCACGACGAACCACTTGAGAAGGCATGTTCTGAGGTGCGTAAAGCACCTAAAGCATGTCGCAGCTAAATGGATTCATTTAGCGTTCGCGAACATGCGACCACTTCATAAATATAGAGCGGGCGCACTGGCGCTCTAAATATTTGTTTTAACGCGCATCTTTGTCCGAAAACCGTTTCACACTTTTCGGGATGCGCTCTAAGCGCGACACGCTCTAACATCTTGCAAAGGCATAACGCGAGGAGTAAGCAGCTCTCATTCAAACATGCAGCGAGATTATCCGGCAAACTTCAGTAATGGATTTGCGCGCGAGAACGCGTTGAACCAGTGGTCGGAGCACCCCTAAATCATGAATAAGAAAGCGGCTTTGGCCGTGGGCGGCAACGCAGTATTGGCTGGCATTCTTTTGATGCTGCTCGGCGATTTCATGTTCGCTTTGAACGACGCCATGGGCAAATGGCTTGTGGCCAGCTTTTCGGTCGGTCAAGTTTTGTTGATCCGCTCATTCGGCGCATTTTTTGTGCTCGGTCCAATGTTGTCGCGACAACCAGCCAGCGCATTGTTTCAGATCGAAAAGCCCTCGCTGCAACTGGCTCGGGTCGTTCTGGCAACAGCTGACACCGGCCTGTTCTACGCGGCAGTTACATTCCTTCCCCTGGCCGACGTTATGACCTTCTATATGGCCGGACCGATCTATGTAGCGGCACTCTCCCATTTCCTGCTCGGTGAACGTATCGGCTGGCGACGCTGGCTTGCAGTCTTCATTGGCTTCATCGGCGTCATCATTGCATTGCGCCCGTCTTCGGCGATGCTCTCATGGCCATCAGTGTTCGGACTTTTGGGCAGTATTTCTTTCGCTATGACGCTTGTGCTTGGCCGTGTGCTGCGTTCGACACCGGATGCAACGCTGGTCACGTGGCAGACTCTGGGCTGTCTCGTCGTTGGCGCTGTCCTCAGCATTGGACATTGGACGCCCTTTACCACAGGCGAATTGCTGGCATTGCTCCTGCTTGGTATCGTGGCCTGCCTTGCACATCTGCTAATTACCCGCGCACTCAAGCTCGCCCCCGCATCTGTATTAGCACCGTTGCAATATACGCTGTTGCTTTGGGCGATCATTTTCGGATGGATGTTCTTCAACGACTTACCTGATCAGCAAACCCTCTTTGGAGCAGCCATCATCGTGCTGGCCGGACTGTTCATCTTCCACAGAGACAAGGTCAAAAAGGTCACGCCGCTGGTGCCAAATGATGCGAGCCACGGTTAAAGCATTTCCAGCAAAAGCGCGAAGCGATTTTGCGTAGGATAATGCGTAAAAACAAATATTTACAGCGGCTCTAACGATTCAGTCTTAACTGGAACCGCTGTAAGTAGACCCACCTGTCAATTCGCGGCCGTATCGACCCGAACCACGACAGACATGCCGGGTGCCAGCAGGTCAGCATCCGACTGGCCGTCATCAATGGCTATGCGTACTGACAGTCGCTGGGTAATCTTGGTGAAATTGCCGGTTGCGTTATCGGATTTGATAACGCTGAATTCCGAACCCGCTGCTGGCGCAAATGCCTCCAAGTGGCCCTTTAGTTCAGCATGACGCAGCGCATCGACTGTGAAGGTCACAGGTTGACCAACCTTCATGCCGTAAAGCTGGGTTTCCTTGAAGTTTGCAATAACCCACTTGGTGATAGGCACGACCGACACAAGCTGTGTACCCGCCGTCACATACTGTCCAAGACGGACGCCAACTTCACCCAGCTTGCCGTCACGCGGGGCAATAATCCTGGTGTTCTGGAGATCAATCTTCGCCAGCTCTACCGTAGCTTCCGCACTGGCGATATCCGCATTGAGGCTCTCACGATTAACAATTATGGACTGAAGGTCTTGCTTCGCGACAGCAAGAGCAGCCTCAGTTTCAGCAACTGTTGCCTGCGCCTGAAGCAACGTGCCATGCGCAGTATCGGCCGAACTTTGTGTCGTTACACCACGGGGCAGCAAGGCTTCAACGCGCTTTGCATTGGCCTGTGCAACTTCCAAGGCAGCGTTAGCGCCTGAAATCTGTGCCTGCCGCGACTGGATTGTCGCTTCTGCAGAACGCTGACTCTGCTGTGAATTGGCAAGGGCTGCTTTCTTCGTCGCGAGCGATGCCTCTGCCTGATCGAGCTTCTGCTGATAGCTTCGGTTGTCGATCTCAAACAGAGGCTGCCCCTGCTTCACGACCTCATAGTCGTTCACATCGACCTTGGTAACATAGCCTGCGACTTGCGGGCTGATGACTGTGACCTGTCCACGAACATAGGCATTATCCGTCGTCTCAACGCTGCGCTTGAATGGCGGCAATTGCCACGCCCAAAGAACCATCAAAACGCCAGCAAGACCGATGATGAGAGCTGAGCCGCCGCGAATATATTGTTTTCCAACTGACATGTTCAAACACTCGTGGATTAAGTTAGAGCATTTCTGAATTAAGTTGAATCATGAGAAATGCTCTATCTTTTGCTTTTACGCACATCTTGTTCCGAAAACCGGTTCCCACTTTTCGGGATGTGCTCTAACTTGCCGTCACTTCTGGATGGTGGCGGATTTGCATATTTTCAAAAAACCGATAGGCCATCAGACATCCGAGCGAGACAACCGCAATGACTGAAATCGCTAGAAATGCATCGTTGTAGGAAAGCACTGTTGCCTCGCGTGTGACCCGCTGCCCCAGCAGGACCAACCCTTCGGCCTTGGTCAGTCCCTGGTCGGCGAGAACCTTTGAATAGCTGCCTGAAAGCGCCTGAACGCGTTGCGCGACGACCGGATTGGACATTACAAGCTGTTCGACCAAGTGCGCCGAATGATACTTCTCGCGGATCGAAATGAACGTACTGAACACTGCCGAGCCGATCAGTCCCCCAATGTTCTGCGTAAACAGGAAGATGACGATGAAGCTCGTCATGAATGTTGGTCCTTGTTTCATCGCTTTCGTGATACCGGCAAGCATAGCGGGAGGCAAAAACAAGGCGCCGCCAAAGGCAATCAATGCCTGACTGAGATAGGCGTCGTGTGGACGTGTCAGATTGGTCGCATGACTATCCATGAACGCACCCACAGCGATGAAAACCAGTGCCAGTCCGAAGATGGTCGTGACACGGTCGATATTCATCCACATGCCACAGAACACGCCTCCCGCAAGTGAGGCGGCGAGGATGATGAGATAAAGCCCCTGACTTTGCCCATCCTGTAAGCCAAAAGCCTGAAACAATCCCACCGCACCTGTTGTCTGTTCAGCAAGCACAATGCGGAAGACAAACAGGATTAGCGTAAAACGCAGAATTTCCGGTGAAAATAGCCAATGGAGATTCATCAGCGGCTGTTCGCGGTTAATTTCAATTGCGGCAGCGCAAGCAAGTGCAGCGATGGAGATGGCGAGACAAACGCCGATCCATGGCGCTTCGAACCACCAATAATTTTTGCCCTGAACAAGAAGGACGGCCAGAAGGCCGAAGCCGATGGCGATCAATCCGTAGGCAACAAAATCCAGCCAATGCAGAACTTTGGCACGTGGAACCTGTGTCATCGGCAACACGTACACAACAGCAAAGGCGGCAAGTGAGAGACCGATTTCCACCATATATAGCTGCTGCCATTGCCCGATATCAAACAGCATTGGTGAAATCACGCGCGCGAATGGCCCAGCCGCCGCTGAACATGTGAGTGCGAGGCTTAGGCCCCAAGTCATCTTCTTTGCAGGCGGAAAAGCTTCCAGCATATAGAGAAAGCCGATGGTCGAGACGGGCGCAGCGGCAGCACCGGCTATGAAACGGATCGGAATGGCCGACCAGATATCATAGACCAGCAAATGCAGTAACGACGACACGAGAAAGACTGCGATAGCAATTTCTGCAAAGCGACGAAGCCCAAATTGCGTGCGTATCTTGACCAGCAAAATAGTGAGACTTGCATAAGGCGCCATATAGGCCGCGATAAGCCATGAGGTTTCTGTCAGTGTTGCGCCAAGCGAACCTTGAATCTGCTGCGTATTGGCCGAGATGAAATACATGCTGAGGCCGCGCGTCGACCACATGAGGACGGACGCCGCGATATAAATTGCAGACATATAGACCGGCATATGCGGAACCGCAGGCGTAGGAGCCTGCTGTTGGCTCGGCACTATCGGTTTATCGTCCCCTCTCTCAGACATAGCACATCACCTGTCTTTATCAGTGAGTGCCGTTTCAACGGTCTGGTTGATTTCATGAAAGACAGCGAGCGCTGTTTCGAGCGCCTGCGGGTCGATCCTCTGCAGTAATTCTGCACGGATGGCTTGCGTGATGGCCTTAAGCTGCTTGACCTGCGCCTGCGCTTCGTCCGTGAGCTCAATGCGCTTGGCGCGCCGATCCCCTTCTACAGCAGCACGATAGATAAGCCCCTGCTTTTCCAAACCGTCGAGAAGCCGTACCACTGATGGATGCTCTATTTCGAGCGCATCTGCCAGTTCACGTTGGTTCCAATCTCTTTGTTCCGCAAGAAGCAGAAGCACGCGGGCTCGCGCAAGTGTCAGCCCCCGCTCGCGAACACGGGAGTCGAAAAGATTGCGCATTTTTCGGGCCGCGGTGGAAAGACCCATCGTGAATGCGGCTTCGAGTTCTTGCTTGGTTTGAGACATTGTATAGCTATCTATAATATGAGTAGCTACATATATAGTACGCAATCGGGTAGCAATCAATATTGTTCTAATGCTCCTACTGCTAATGAAAACGTAACCCGTCAAAATGAATATTTTTCCCGAACTGCGGGAATAAAATCGGCTTTCCGATTGTCTTACGTCATATCGCATGTCGCGATTGGAATCCGTATGAGGCAAACCATGAAAACCGCAACTTTTATGTCTGTTCTGACAATTGCAACGGTAGCGGCATCTTCCGTGCTGGCAGCACCCGCAGTCAAGGCAATGGACACCTCCAAAGGTCAGGTTCTGGCTGGTGCAAAAGACATGACGCTCTACACTTTTGACAAAGACAGCAAAGGCATGTCCAACTGCTACGATACTTGTGCAACCAACTGGCCACCTTTTATGGCGGCAAAGGGTGCCAAGGCTTCTGGCGCATATACGCTTGCAAAGCGCAAGGATGGTAGCGAGCAATGGGCAAAAGACGGAATGCCACTTTACTACTTCGTGAAGGACAAGAAGGCTGGCGATGTGACCGGAGACGGCGTTAATGGAGTCTGGCACGCCGCAAAGCCATGAGGCAGACGTGAGCCGCCCTGCCCCCGACAGTTTTGAGGGCCAGCTTCTGGCCCTCCTGCCGATCATGCGGCGCTATTCGCGCAGCCTTGCGAAATCGGACGCCGAAGGCGAGGATTTGCTGCAGGACTGCGTGACCAAAGCGCTATCCCGGCGCGGCCAATGGCGTGGCCTCAACCTGCGTGGGTGGATACTCACGATTATGACCAACCTTTATCGCAACAGCTACAATAGCAAAGCGCGCACCCGTTACGAAACGCTGGATGCCGCCGAGAATATAAGTACGACCACTGCAGAAAACGATCCATTCCAGTTGCAGCAGCTTGAAGAGGCCATCAATAGCCTGCCAGAAGATAACCGCGCGGTCCTGATGCTGATTGTTGTTGAGGGATACAGCTATGGCGAGGCAGCGGAAATACTTCAAATCCCCGTTGGAACCGTCATGTCACGCTTGTCACGTGCCCGGCAGCGCCTTGGGGAACACATGAACGGCACGAATGTGGTAACGCTTCGGAGAAACAAATGACAGACCGCAATTCTCCGATAAGTGAAGTCGAACTCCATAGCTTCGTTGACGGTCAGTTGTCCGACGAAGAAAGAACCCGTATAGCGACCATCCTTGAGAGCCACCCCGAACAGGCCGCACTGGCTGACGAATGGTGCAAGCAAAATGAGGGCATCAGACAGCTATTTGCCGGTTATGCGCTCGAAAAAAACGGGGATGTGGGCCTGATCCACTCGTCAACCAGGCGACGCAAACACAAGTATCATTGGGCTGTTGCAGCTTCTATTCTGGCGGCCTTGGTGATCGGCGGTTTTGGTGGCTTTGCAGGCTCCCGCATTTATGATCAGCCCCAACAAATCACTAATGCTGACGCCCTGCCACAACAGGCACAAGCCGCATATCTGATTTATGCCAGCGAAGTGCGTCATCCGGTTGAAGTTTTCTCGGAGGAAGAAGCCCATCTGGCAACATGGCTTGGAAAGCGGCTCAATATAGCTGACCTTAAAATCCCTGATCTCAGCACGTTTGGCTTCCAGCTCGTTGGTGGGCGTTTGCTCCCGGTCGATAATAAACCCGGCGCATTCTTCATGTATGAAGATAGGGCCGGAAAGCGTCTTTCAGTCATCGTTGGGCGAAATCCGCAAAACCGTGACACAAGCTTTCGCTTTGCATCAAGTGATGGCGTTGAAACCTTCTATTGGATAGACGGCGAACTCGGCTATGCGGTGAGCGGCGAGATATCCCGCGACCAGCTTCGACAGATCGCAGAAGAATGTTATCGGCAGTTTCCGGGCTGAAGACAGCGCCTAGGTCTGTGGGGAATTACCAAATATGACATGATTGCATCCGTCCGGACGTCATTATCAGCAAACAGCTTTGGATTGGTTGAACAACTTAGCCAAATGATTGATCAGATCATGCTAATCCTGCAACGTCTGGGGGTGTCGGGCACTATTTTTTGAGACCCGTCAAATAGGGATTATTCAATGACTGCGAATGCGCTTGTCTGGTTGCGCAACGATCTGCGCCTTGCCGACAATCCTGCACTTCAAGCCGCTGTTAAACTGGGCGGCAAGATCACAGCGCTTTATGTTCATGAAACCAATCCGCATTTGCGTGCACCCGGCGGCGCTGTACTCTGGTGGCTGGAACAGAGCCTCGGTTCGCTCGAAAAAAGCTTCAATGAACGCAATGTCGAATTGCTTGTGGCACGCGGCGAAGCACTCGATATTATCGAGAAGCTGATTGAGGAAAACGGCTTCGATACTGTTTTCTGGAACCGCCGCTACGCTCCGCAGGAGCGGGATGTCGATGCTATCGTCAAATCCACATTGAAAGACAGGGGACTGACTGTGGAGTCCTTTGCAGGCAATCTTCTGGCTGAACCCTGGGAGATCAAAACCGGCAGCGGCGGCCCTTATCAGATCTTCACGCCCTATGCCAAAACGCTGCGCCAGCAGGGTGTTAACCGACCGCTCTCCTCGTTTGACTGGAAAGCCGAGCCATCGACCATCGAGCATAAGCCTGCGCGGGAGGCTTACAAGCAGCCGTTCTGGTCAAAAAAGATGAATGGTTTGTGGGAGATAGGCGAAGCGGCTGCCATCGATCAATTATATCATTTCTTCGATGAGACTATTCGCAACTATGCTGGTGATCGTGATCGCCCGGATGTCGAAGGCACATCAAAACTTTCGCCGCATCTGCGCTTTGGTGAGATCAGTCCAAGGCAGGCGTGGTATGCCACACTTTCGCTGATGGATGAGCATCCAAACACCCGAATTGGCGGTGAGAAGTTTCTCTCCGAACTGATCTGGCGCGATTTTCACTATCACCAGCTCTATTATCGTCCAGACATTGCCGAAAACGATATGCGCGACACGCTGGTCGACATTCAGTGGCAGAGTAACCCGCAAGCGTTTGAAGCCTGGAAAAAGGGCAATACTGGCGTTCCGATGATCGATGCCGGTATGCGTCAGCTCTGGGCTACAGGCTGGATGCACAACCGCGTGCGAATGCTGGTGGCATCGGTCTTGAGCAAAAATATGCAGATCGACTGGCGCGACGGCGAAAAATGGTTCTGGGATACACTGGTGGATGCCGATATCGCCAGCAACCCGGGGAGCTGGCAATGGGTTGCCGGTTGCGGCATGGACGCAGCACCCTATTTCCGCGTGTTCAATCCAGTATTGCAAGGCGATAAATTCGATACCGGCGGCGGATATGTGCGCGAATGGGTGCCGGAAATCGCCGCATTACCGGATCGTTGGATCCATAAACCCTATGCCGCACCCGAGGACGTATTGCAAAAAGCGGGGATCGTTCTTGGCCAAACCTACCCGCTTCCCGTGTTCAAGGCGCCCAAAGCGGGTAAATAAGTCCGCTTAAAATATCTGCATCAACTGACGCGCAGCAAGCTCGCTGCGCTTCAGATCCTTGTAGATATCGCGCTTGGCAGCATGGAATTCGCTGACCAGACCTTTCTGCGGCTCAATCGTTTCAGCAATGGCGCTCATGCTGGCAGCAATCTGAGCGAGATCCGTTTTCTCGAAGGCGCTTGCACCTGCTATGCCAGAGCCAAGCAGAACCGGCTCGGCAGACGATGGCAGGGCGACTTCCAGGCCTGTTGCATCGGCCAATATCCGGCGCATGAGCGGGCTGCGCGCAGCCCCCCCACTGACGATAATTGTACGGATCGGAATATCTTTGGCAGTCAGTGCATCAAGAATATCCGCCGTGCCATATGCCAGACCACAAAGACCTGCGACGAACAGGCGAACCAGATTTTCACGCGATGCATCAAGCTTGATACCCGTAATTGTACCTGTCGCATCTGGATCGGCATCTGGCGCACGATTGCCCAGAAACTCCGGCACAACGTGAAGCCCCTTTGCCAGAAGTGCTGTCTTTGAAAGCTCGCCCGCGGCATTGATGGCCAGCTGCTCAAGATAATCGAGGAGCGAAAGGCCTTTGGCTGCGGCTTCCTTCTCAGCCTCTGCCTTGTAAGGATGCATACCGACCAGATAGTCGGTCGCGGCACCAAATGCCGACTGCCCGCCTTCATTGAGCCAAAGGCCCGGCATCATGGCACCCCAGTAAGGGCCCCAGACACCATCCACAAAGGCTGGCTTCTCAGTAACACTCAGCGTGCAGGCGGAGGTGCCGATAATCAGTGCCAGCCTTGACCGCATATCGACGGCGCTGTGCTCATCGGCACTTCCCGCGATTGTGCCAACACCACCCGCATGTGCATCGATAAGCGAAGCACCGACCGCCGTACCAGGAATTAGTCCAAGTTCTTTTGCAGCCTGCTCAGTCAACCCCTGACCCAACGGGGTGGCGATATCGACAATGTCGGTTCCTATACGGGCAAAACCTTCATCGGCCAGAACACCAAGGCCAATGGTGCGGAAGTAATCTTCATCCCAACGCTTTTCGTGACCAAGATAGGTCCATTTGCAAACAACAGTGCAAAGCGAGCGTGAATGGCTGCCGGTTGCGCGATAGGTCAGATAATCTGGCAAATCGAAGAAGAGACCAGCGGCGTTGAAGGTTTCTGGGTTATTTTCCTTCAACCAAAGCAGCTTCGGCGTTTCCATTTCTGGCGAAATGCGCCCGCCCACATATTTCAAAACGGGATGGGCCGTCGCATTTATGCGTTCAGCCTGTTCGCGGGCGCGATGATCCATCCAGACGATGATGTTTCGTTCTGCGTCTCCCGCAGGGCTCGCAGGCAATGGATTGCCATTTTTGTCGAGAATGACCAGCGAACAGGTCGCATCGAAGCCGATGCCTTTGACGGATTCCGGGGCGACATTCGCCTGTTTCAGTGCTGCAGCCACCGAGTTGCAAACGGCCTTCCAGATATCTTCCGAGGATTGCTCGACGATATCCGAACCCTGCTTCCACATGCGGATATTTTGCTTGGCACTCGCAAGCAATTCTCCATCGCGTGTAAACAGCCCTGCCCGCGCGCTACCCGTGCCGACATCAACGCCCAGAAATACGTCCACCTTATGCCTCCCATGCAGAACCCTGCTTACTGAGTTCAGTAAGCGTGAATCATCGTTGGTATAAAGCAGAATTTATCTGAGCGCTTCCAGTTCAGCGATACGTGCCGCACTGTCTTTTTCCAGAATACGTGTCATTTCACGAATGATTGTTTCTGCCAGCACGAAAAGTGCCGCCGATGAATCCCATGCAGACGGCACTGCAATGCGGCCCGCAAGCACATGGCGCGATACACGCGCGATCGGCGAAAGCCACTGGTCGGTCACAAGGATCACTTCCACCCCTCGCCCGCGCGCCTTCTCGGCAAGCCTCAGGAGGCTGTCCTGATAACGACGAATATCAAAGACCAGCAGCACATCGCGCTTGCCCATATCCAGCAGGCGATCCCGCCATACACTTTCCTGTCCGCCAAGATGAAACACATGCGGACGAATGATAGACATATGCGCCGCCATATATTGCGCAATCGGGTCAGTGAACCGTCCGCCAATCAGATAGACATTTCCCTTGGAGTTGCTGAGTGCCGAAACCACCTGCCGCAACTGCTTCTCGCCCAGGTGGCGGAAGGTCTCGCGAATATTCTCCAGCGTATGTTCCACTGCCGGATATGCAGCATCCCTGCCCTTTTCGGGATGTTCGTTACGATGATGCGGTGACTGAAGCTGCGCTGCAAGTTCATCCTGCAACCGAGCCTGAAAATCGGGATAATTCTGAAAGCCAAGGCGATTAACGAATCGCAGGATCGTTGGTGAGCTGACACCGGCCTGCGCGGAAAACTCAGCAACGGTTTTAAGCCCCAGCATGGGATAATTCGCGATCAACGTCTGTGCTGCACTGCGCTCACCAGCAGGCATCGTATCAATACGCTCATTGATCAGTTCCGCGACGCTCGTACTCGTCATTGCGGCATTTTCCATTTTGGCAGCTCTTTTTAAATTCGGGCAAAATTGTGTTTGACAAATTATCATACGGCGTATCAAATAATCCGCAATAGCGCATAATTGTAAAAAACGTAACATAAGTTACAGCGCGGGGAACAAGCAGAATGACGGACGAGCGAGATAATCGCGCGGCTACTGGAGCTATGTCTTTTGAGCCGTATTTTGTCATGAACGAGGAGGGGAAAAGTCCCTATCTCTTCGTTTGCGAGCACGCATCAAATTTCATGCCGGACAGCTTCGACGGACTTGGGCTCGACGCGGAAGCTCTCAATGCGCATATCGCATGGGATCCCGGCGCGGTAGACGTCGCAAGGCAGTTAAGCACCGCACTCGATGCCCCTCTTGTCGAGGCAGGTCTTTCGCGTCTGCTTATCGATTGCAACCGCCCCCTTGATGCGCGGGATCTTATTCCTGAAATCAGCGAAACGACGGTTGTTCCGGGCAACCATGAACTCGGCTCTGTAGAAAGAACCGCGCGAATAGATATGTCGCACAGGCCGTTTCACCGCCGTATCGAAGAGGTCATCAATGCCCGCGTAGCGCGCGGTCAGGCGTCATGGGTGGTAACCATCCATTCGTTCACCCCGATCTATCGCGGTGTTTCCCGTCCCTGGCAAATTGGCATCATTCACGATCAGGACGACCGGATCGCGGCACCACTGATTGCTGCTTTGAAGCAGGACAAGAACCTCAATGTCGGGGTGAACGAGCCTTATTCGCCCGCTGACCGGGTCTATTACACGCTCGAGCGTCATGCGCGACCACGCAATACGCCGTGCGCGATGATTGAATTCCGCAACAACGAAATCGCGAGCAAAGATACACAGGACGCCTGGGCAATGCGGCTTGCAACAATCTTTACAGATATTGCGAAGACGCTGGACCCTCAACTTCAACTCACCAGACAGAAGGCCTGAAGGAGCGGGAAATGCCGAAGCCGATCAGACTATTCGTCAAATATGTTGATGCGCTGAACTATTATGTCGGGCGCTTTGCCATGTATCTGTTTTTCGTACTTGGCGCCTGCCTTCTCTATTCAACCTTTTCACGTGTTGTGCTGGGCGTGCCGGTAAACTGGGTGCTGGAAATGTCCCAGTTCCTTCTCTCTGCCTATTATCTGCTGGGCGGAGCCTATGCCATGCAGCAGGGCGCGCATGTGCGCATGGATCTGTTCTTTGATCGCCTGAGCCCACGCAGGAAGGCGATCACCGATATGATCACCATTCTGTTCATCATCTTCTATCTGGGAGTGATGGTGATGGGTGGTATCTCATCCACCAATTACGCGATCGTCTACAGCCAGAAGAATTATACGGCCTGGGCACCGGTTTTGTGGCCGATCAAACTCATCATGACGGTGGGCATCTTCCTTCTGCTTCTTCAATGTGTCTCGAATTTCTTCAAGGACTGGGCCTCCTGGCGGGGGAAACCAATCGAAACCATTGCAGGTCCCGCGATTGAGGAAGGCCACCACATATGAGTTCCGAATTCATCACCCTTTTCATGTTCGCCACGATGATGGTGCTGCTGATGACAGGTCAGCGCGTCTTCGGTGTGATCGGATTTGTGGGCACAATCGCAGCACTTCTGCTCTGGGGCAAGGGTTCCTTCGAGATGCCCTACAATGCCACATTCGCGGTGTTGAACTGGTATCCGCTCATAACTGTGCCGTTCTTTGTCTTCATGGGCTATATGTTGTCGGAATCCGGCATCGCCAGCAATCTCTATCGCATGTTCCATGTCTGGTTTGGAGGCATTCGCGGCGGTCTGGCCTTGGGAACCATCGGCTTGATGGTCATCATTTCCTGCATGAACGGATTGAGCGTCGCGGGCATGGCCATCGGAGCTACGGTTGCACTGCCGGAACTTCTCAAGCGCGGCTATAACAAGGTTATGGTGACAGGCGTCATTCAGGCTGGCAGTTCGCTTGGTATTCTGATTCCGCCAAGCGTCGTATTGGTGCTTTACGCCATGATCGCACGACAGCCTGTATTGCAACTCTGGCTGGCTGGTATAGGTCCCGGCCTGCTGATGGCTGCACTCTTTTCCATCTACATTTATATACGCTGCCGCATAAGTCCTGAACTTGGGCCAGCCTTGCCCAAGGAAGAGCTGGAGCAGATTACATGGGCTGAACGCATCTCTTCGCTTCAGGTGGGACTGCTTCCACTTGTTATCTTTGGAACCATGATGGGGCTGTTTCTAACGGGCGTTACAAGCCTCGTAGAAAGCTCGGCTATCGGTGCACTGCTGGCAACTCTGGCGGCGTTGTTCACCAAGCGCCTGACGAAAGTTGTTTGGGAAACCACCACGCGCAATACGCTGACGATTACCTGTATGTTCCTCTGGATCATTCTGGCGGCTCTTTGCTTCTCGTCAGTCTATGACGGTCTTGGAGCAGTAAAGGCAATCGAGCGTCTTTTGCTTGGCACCTTTGACTTGTCTCCCTGGACAATTCTGGTCCTGATGCTGTTATCATTCGTCGTATTGGGCATGTTCCTTGATGACACAGCCATGCTGGTCATTGTGGCGCCTCTTTATATCCCGTTGGTGAAGAGCCTTGGTTTCAATCCCATTTGGTTTGGCATTCTCTACACCATCACCTGTCAGATCGCATACATTACGCCACCGTTCGGATACAATCTCTTCATGATGCGGGCGTTGGCACCAAAAGAGGTTACGTTGATGGATATCTATCAGTCCATCATGCCATTTTTCCTCCTCATGGTGCTCACCATCATCATTCTAATGATCTTTCCGCAGGTCGCGATGTGGCTACCCAACTGGTATATGGGCAAATAGCGGAGCCAATTACGAGGGTTCAGGAGGAACGCATAAGCATGAACGGTCAAAAGAGCCGCCAATGGCCAAGCCGTTAGACTAGCAGGGAACTTCAAACACTTAATGGGAGAATGGGCATGAGTGAGAATAACAAGCTTAACAAACGTGACTTTCTCAAAAAGGCCGGACTGACAACTGTGGGGGCCATTGGCGCCACCACACTTGCGACGCCTTATGTACGGGCTCAGAGCCCGATCAAATGGCGTCTCCAGACCTATGCGGGCCCGGCACTCGCAGAACATGTCATCAAGCCGTCTATCGATGCCTTCAACAAGGCAGCAAATGGCGAAATGGTGATCGAACTCTATACCGCCGACCAGCTCGTCCCGCAGGGCGAACTCTTCCGCGCTGTTCAGGCCGGCACAATCGATGCAGCGCAAAGTGACGATGACTCCATGGCCTCGCCAGTCGATGTCGCCGTATTCGGGGCCTATTTCCCGTTTGCGTCGCGCTACAGTCTCGACGTACCCGCACTCTTCAACTGGTACGGTCTCAATGAAATCTGGGAAGAAGCCTACAAGGAAATCCCGGGCGTTACATGGCTCAGCGCCGGTTCATGGGACCCTTGCAACTTTGTGACGACAAAGCCGATCCGCAGCGTTGCAGATCTCAAAGGCCTGCGCGTCTTCACCTTCCCCACCGGCGGTCGCTTCCTGACAAAATTCGGGGTCGTTCCGGTCACACTGCCATGGGAAGACATCGAAGTCGCCATCCAGACCGGCGAGCTTGATGGTGTTGCATGGTGCGGTGCGACGGAGGCCTATACGGTTGGTTGGGCCGACATTAACAAATACTACCTCACCAACAACATCAATGGTGCGTGGGCCGGTTCCTATTTCGCGAACACTGAAAAATGGGAAGCGGTGCCGGACCATCTCAAGACGCTGTTCCGCCTTGCCATGGATTCATCGCATTACCATCGTCAGCATTGGTACTGGTGGGGTGAAGCGCATTATCGCACCACCGGCGGCAAGCTCGAACTCACCACCATTCCGGAATCCGAGTGGAAACAGATCGAAGACGCAGCGCTTGAGTTCTGGGACGACGTTGCCAAGCAGAGCGAACGCAATGCCAAGGTGGTCGCGATCCTGAAGAAATATCAGGAAACCATGCGCAATGCGGGCGCGCCTTATCGTTACAGCTAATGAATTAGGCGCCGCGCTTTGGCGCGGCGCCCTCTAATTTTTCCCGTGAGGAGCGAAGCATTAAATGGCCGAACAGTTGACTTTCGACACTCTGAAAAAAGCCGTAGCAAATGACGAGATTGATACCGTGCTTGCATGTTTTGTGGACATGCAGGGGCGTCTGATTGGCAAACGCTTCTACGCACCGTTCTTTGTGGAATCCGCCCACGATGAAACGCATGGCTGCAACTATCTTCTGGCTGACGACATCGATATGGAACCGGTGCCGGGTTATGAAGCTGCAAGCTGGGACAAAGGCTATGGCGATTTCGTCATAAAGCCCGATCTTTCAACGTTGCGCTTCGCACCATGGCTGGAAAAGACGGCCATTGTTCTTTGCGATGTGCTTGATCATCATGATCATGAAGATCTTGCGCATTCACCGCGCGGCATCCTGAAAAAGCAGCTGGCACGCCTGCATGAACGCGGTTATCGCGCCTATTTCGCGTCCGAACTCGAATTTTATCTCTTTGATGAGACTTACAAAACCGCGCGCGCCAAACGCTGGCAGGAAATGGAGACCGCCTCCCCCTATGTGCAGGATTATGTGATCCACCTGACCACCAAGGAAGAGCAGGTTCTGCGCGCCATGCGCAATCATCTTGGGGCTGCGGGCATTCCGGTTGAAAACTCCAAGGGCGAATGGGGGCCTGGACAACAGGAACTCAATGTTCGCTATGCCGAAGCGCTGGAAATGGCCGACCGCCATGTCATCATGAAGAATGCCATGAAGGAAATTGCCGAGGCGCATGGCAAGTGCATCACTTTCATGGCTAAGTATGATTATTCCAGAGCTGGAAGTTCAAGCCACATCCACAATTCCATCTGGAGCGCAGACGGCAAGGAACCACTATTCTTCGACCCCAAAGCACCCAATACCATGACACCGCTGATGCGCTCATGGGTGGCGGGGCAGCTCAAATATGCCGTCGATTACACCTATTTTCTGGCACCCTACATCAACTCCTACAAGCGCTTTCAGGCCGGCACTTTCGCACCAACAAAGATCATGTGGAGCCAGGACAACCGCACGGCGGGTTTCCGACTTTGTGGCGAAGGCACTAAAGGCATTCGTATCGAATGCCGCATCGGCGGTGCCGATCTCAACCCTTATCTGGCCTTTGCAGCGCTTATTGCGGCAGGGCTTAAGGGTATCGACGAAAACCTCGAACTGGAAGAGCCATTCGTGGGTGACGCCTATAGCGCAGTCAAACTCAAGGAAATTCCATACACTTTACGAGACGCTGCGGAAGCTCTCAAAAACTCAGATTTCCTCAAGGAAGCGTTCGGTGAGGGCGTGGTCAATCACTATGTCCATACAGCTCATTGGGAGCAGATTGAATATGACCGCCGCGTTACCGATTGGGAACTGCATCGCGGCTTTGAACGATATTGACCTGCAATCGCGAAACAGACTGAAATACAGAATGACTTCATACAAAGGAACTGCCCGATGAGCGGCACAGCCAAGATCATTTCTCCAATTGATGGCTCGATTTATGCGGAGCGTCCTTATGCGAGCGACGCCGCGATCAATGCGGCAGTTACAGCGGCACGACAGGCGCAGGTCGGTTGGGCCGCCTCAAGCATCGCAGAACGAGCCAGCTATTGTCGTGCAGCATTGGATGCACTTGCCGCAATGCAGGATGCAATCATTCCTGAAATTGCATGGCAGATGGGACGTCCAACGCGCTATGGCGGTGAAAATGGCGGCGTGCAGGAACGCGGCCAATATATGATCGATATCGCCGAGGAGGCGCTGAAACCTTATGTGCCGACACAAAAGGATGGTTTCCGCCGTTATGTAAAGCACGTTCCGCTCGGCGTTGTTATGGTCATTGCGCCGTGGAATTATCCTTATCTCACTGCAGTCAATACCATCATTCCGGCCCTGATGGCGGGCAACAGCGTGATCCTCAAACACGCCACACAGACGTTGCTGACCGGCGAACGTTTTGCGCAAGCCTTTGAGAAGGCGGGGATTCCGAAAGGTGTCTTCCAGAACATTGTTCTGGATCATGCATCGACTGAGAAGCTGCTCGCATCGGGCAGCATTGATCATGTCAATTTCACCGGTTCGGTCGGCGGCGGACGCGCCATCGAAAAAGCTGCCGCAGGCACCTTCATGTCGCTGGGGCTGGAGCTTGGTGGCAAAGACCCGGCCTATGTGCTGCCCGACGTCAATCTCGACCATGCCGTCGCCAATCTGGTCGACGGCGCATTCTTCAATTCCGGACAGTGTTGCTGTGGCATCGAACGCATCTATGTGCATGAGGCCGTCTATGACCGCTTCGTCGATGGCTTCATCGATCTCACAAAGCAATATGTCGTTGGTAATCCACTGGATAGCACAACAACGCTTGGGCCAATGGCGCAAGCACGTTTCGCCGATCTCATTCGGGAGCAGAAGGCAGAAGCTTTGCGCAAAGGCGCTAAAGCCCATGTGAATATGACAGTCGGCAACGACGTTTCCGGTTCGCCTTACATTGCGCCGGAAGTGCTCACCAATGTCGATCATCAGATGAGCGTCATGCGTGAGGAAAGCTTCGGCCCCATCGTCGGCATTATGAAGGTGCGCAATGATGATGAAGCGCTGGCGCTGATGAATGATAGCATTTACGGCCTCACCGCCTCACTCTGGACAACGGATACCGATCATGCGGCAGCACTCGGCGACCGCGTTGAAACCGGTACTGTCTTCATGAACCGTTGCGATTATCTCGATCCCGCATTGGTCTGGACCGGCGTGAAGGATACCGGCAAGGGCGCTGCCCTTTCGCCTATTGGTTACGGTAATCTCACGCGGCCAAAATCCTTCCACCTGCGTGAAAAACTCTGACCAATTTGTCTGACACTTTGACCTCACGCAAAACCGCTTCACACTTTTGCTGGAAATGCTTTTAATATCTGGAAAGCGATCGACATGACCACTCTGACTGCCAAATGGAATTTTCCGACCACCGTGCTTTTCGGGCCGGGCCGTATCAAGGAACTGCCTGCTGTCCTGAAAGCGGCAGACATCGAACGCCCGCTCTTTGTCACAGATCCCGGCCTTGCAAAATTGCCAGTCGTCGCTTCCACACTCGCCATTCTTGATGCAGCAGGCGTCAAATATGCGGTTTTTTCCGATGTGAAGCCAAACCCGGTTGAAAGCAATCTTTATGCTGGCGTCAAGGTTTTCAACGAAGGCAAGCATGATGGTGTGATTGCATTTGGTGGCGGTTCGGCGCTTGATCTTGGCAAGCTCATCGCATTTCAGGCAGGACAGACCCGCGATGTCTGGGATTTCGAAGACATTGGGGACTGGTGGACACGCGCTGACAGCAACGCAATAGCACCCATCATCGCCGTGCCAACAACCGCTGGAACAGGATCGGAAGTCGGGCGCGCCGGCGTTCTGACCAACGAAGCAACGCACACCAAGAAAGTCATTTTCCATCCGAAAATGCTCCCCGTCACAGTGATCGCCGATCCGGAACTCTCAACCGGCATGCCACCCTTCATCACGGTCGGCACCGGCATGGATGCGCTGGCACATTGTCTGGAAGCCTATTGCGCACCGGGCTTTCATCCGATGGCTGACGGTATTGCGGTTGAAGGCATCCGTCTTGTGTTTGAAAATCTGCCGAAAGCCTATGCCAATGGCACGGATATTGAAGCACGCGCCAATCTGATGGCTGCAGCTTCCATGGGGGCGACGGCTTTCCAGAAGGGGCTTGGTGCAATCCATTCCCTCTCCCATCCCATCGGCGCACTTTACGACACTCATCACGGCATGACCAATGCCGTCTTCATGCCCTATGTGCTCAAACACAACCGTGCGGCTATCGAAAAGCGCATCGAACGTCTTGCCGATTATCTTGGCATCGAAGGTGGCTTCGATGGCTTTGTGGATGCGATCTTAAAGCTGCGCAAGGATCTTGGCGTACCGAATACTTTGCTGGAATTCGTCAAAGGGCTCGAAATGGATGCAGCGCGCAAAGATCTGATCGCCGAAATGGCTATTGTCGATCCAACTGCTGGCGGCAACCCGATCGAGCTTACAAAACAGGGCGCGCTTGATCTGCTGAATGCAGCCTTGGCAGGAAAACTCTAAACTCAAAAGCCCCGCGCATTTAAAAATGTGCGGGGCTATGTATCTCAGAGCGCATCCCCAAAAGTGTGAAACGGTTTTCGGACAAAGATGCGCGTTAAAACAAATATTCAGAGCGCCGATCTGATCCAATCAGATCGAAACGCGCTCTAACGACTTAACGGCGCCGGAAAACCGGCGCTCTTTTTTCTTTGAACGCTGCGCGTCCCTCCTGCGCATCGGCAGTGGCAAAACAGATTGTCTGCAGATCGCGCTCATATTCGATGGCTTTTTCAAGCGGCATCGAGACAGCTGCTTTGAGGTTGAGCTTCGCGGTTTCGGCAGCAATCGGTGCGCGTGACGCGATCACACTCGCAATTTCGCGCGCCCGCGTGAGAAGATAGGTCTGTGGCACGACTTCACTCACCAGACCCCAGCGCTCGGCTTTCTCGGCTGAAATTGGGTCGCCTGTCATAATCATCAATGCTGCATTAGATGCGCCGATGGAGTGCGCCAGATGAGCGGCCATACCACCGCCACCGATCCAGCCAAGCTTGATTTCGGGCGCTGCAAACTGCGCATTATCCGAAGCAATGCGGATATCGCAGGACATCGCCGTTTCAAGCCCGCCACCAAAGGCATAGCCATTGACGGCTGCAATCGATGGCTTGAGCAGCGCACGGAATGCATCGCAGTAATCCGGGCGATTGCGGAACTGCCACGGCGTCTCATACGTATCGAGTTCGCGAATATCCGAGCCCGCACAAAATGCACGCTCACCGGCACCCGTCAGAATAACGCAACGAATGGTGTTGCTGTCATTACATTCAGTAACGGCGGCCACAATCGCATCTGCCATTTCTGGCGTAACGGCGTTGAGTTTTTGCGGACGGTTCAAGGTGATGATGGCAACAGCACCATCCACTTCAAATTTCACGTCTTGGGTCATAGCAATCTACCTTTCACCGGCATTCACGCGCGAAGCGACATAAAGAGACTGAAGGTCATTCAGGACATCGGAGGCCGAGCGCTTTTCATCAAAAGCCGCCCTCAAAAGCGCCGAAGCTTTGCCCTGAAAGGTGATGTAGCCATCATGGCGCGGGCGCACATAAGCCTGCTCGAGCGTATCCGCCGTGTTGCGATAAAAATCGCCCCATCGCCGGTTCACCCGCTCATTGTGCCAGGCATCGCGGCGCGATGGCTGACCTTCATGATCGGGAATAAATCCGGATTGCGCTTCACGGCTCATCAGCCACAAAAGATGGGCTTTGAGCGTCGAGGTGACATGAGCGCGGCGAGAAACGCCAATGCCCGTGCCGCCCAGTGTCGAGCCCGGACGGCCACCGACCACAGCACGTGGTGCATTGTGAAATGCGATTGCTTGCCCACTCTGCGGGGCTGCATAGTTTACGTAGCCGTAAACGAGTGGGCAAAGCGCTACATCGTCATTCCCAGCCATATGGCCAAGAATGCCGATAGGATTTTTATGCCTAACCGATGCGGGGCTGCGTGCGGCAAGCTCTGCCATGAGATCATAGACCTGTCGCCCGACATTTTCTGAAACCAGTATACCCGGGTCTTCTTCAGCAGGTGGCTCACCAAAAGCAGCCGCGATAGACAGAAATGACAGGCAGGCATGTGGGCCAGCGAGTGAAAGCGCAACCTTGCCGCTTTTTTGCGACAGGCAAAGCACGTCATCCCAAGTGACAGGCACACCATCTGAAAGGTCTGGACGAAGAGCCATGACCTGTGTTGCAGCATCAAGCGGCAAGGCCCAGTGCTTGCCCGCAAAGCGATAGCTCGTCAAAGACGGGCCGATACTGGCCTTGGCAAGCTCTGCAACCGCTTCAGCACCAAACACCTCTTCAAGCGAAAGCAGACAATCGCCAGAAATGGCCTCACCCACATGCGGATGATCAAGAACCACGAGATCATAGTGGGCGCAGAGATCGGCAATCGGGTGGGATTCAAAACCTTCAAGCGGCTGCTTGTCCCAATGGATGTCTAGACCGGCAGCAATAACATCCGGCAATTTTGATGCCGCAGCCAATGCATTATAGCCGCGCGGATGATCCCAGGTGAGAGCTTTAATCACCTGCATCTCAGATATTCCCCGACACGATAGCGCCCGATTTCTCAAGTGCTTCAATCTTGTCTGCCGCGTATCCGGCTTCCACCAGCACATCGCGCGTATCCTGTCCGGTGACGGGTGCACCACGGTCCACCGTCGATGGCGTTTTGGAAAAGCGGATCGGGAAACCTGGCGTTTTTACCTTGCCTTCGGTCGGATGCTCATACTCGACAAAGGTGCCGTTATGCTTGATCTGCTCGTCGTCCACGAGATCGGCATAGCCATAGACAGGCCCACACCAGATATCGGCAGCGCGCAGAAGCTCCAGCCATTCGGCAGAGGTTTTCGTTTTCAGCTTATCGCGTGTCTTGGCAAAGATTTCATCACGGCGCGCCCAGGTATCAACCTCATCATTCATGGTGAGGAAACTGTCTTCGCCAATCACTTCACCCAGCGTTTTCAGCTTCGGAAAAGCGACAATGATGAAGCCGTCAGAGGTTGCGAAAGCGCCGTAAGGCGCGCGGATATAAACATGCGCGTGCGGTTCTGCCGAACGGGTTTGCGGCTTGCCACCAACGGTGAAAACCGAAAGCTCCTGCATCTGAATGGTGGTGATCGCATCGAGCATATTGACCTGCACCAGCTGCCCCTCGCCAGTTCGCTCGCGATGGAGAAGCGCTGCAAGCGCGCCTTCAAACGCGTTATAAGCTGTGATGGCATCCACAAGATATTGCCCGGCGGCGGTCGGCGGTTCGCCTTCACGGCCTGCGGAAAGCATGGCACCCGACATGCCCTGCAAAACGAGATCCTGCCCCGGACGGTGGACATAAGGACCATCTTCGCCATAACCGGAAATCGAAACATAGATCAGCTTCGGATTGATCTTCACCAGCGACTCGTAATCGACGCCAAGGCGCTTTGCGACGCCCGGACGATAGTTTTGCAAGAAAACATCAGCGGTCTTAACCAGATCAAGCAAAACCTGCTTTCCGTCCGACGATTTGAGATCAACCGCCAGCGAACGCTTGTTACGGTTGAGTGACAGAAACGAGACATTGACGCGATTGCCTTCTGCGCCACCCGCCGCCACATGGCGCTGCCATTCGCCCGTCGTCGGCTCGACCTTCACCACGTCGGCGCCAAGATCACCCAGCCGCTGCGCCGCAAATGGCCCCGCCATAGCAATCGAACAATCCAGTACCCGATAGCCTGATAAAACACCCATGGCAGCTCACTCCCTGCTCAAATCCATTGGTGTCAGAACCTATCCATTATTTTTACTTTGTCTATAGTGAGCGCTAACATTTTTTAATTCATACTCTCACATTTTTTGCAATATCTCTATCTTTTAAATTAGCGCCAACATTTTCCAACTGACACATGGCCACGGCTTGTCAGGTATGAAACCGAGCGTGTCAGGAAGATCTGATTGTGATGTTGGAACCAACCGCATTCAAACCGGATACTGCCGGTGCACGGCTTGAATTCACATTGCATATGACCGAAAATGGCTGCCAAGTGCTGACTGGCTTCAAGCACCGTTTATCGTTTAGCCGCTTGCCCTGATCTTGAGCTCGAAACCAACATCGATAATCGTATTTGCCGATGTCTCACCACGCATGGCTTGAAGCAAAAGCTCGCCCGCCTGTCGCCCGATTTCTGCGGAAGGCACCGCAACCGTCGTCAATGGCGGCAATAGATGGCGAGAAAGTTCAAAGTCACCAAAGCCGGTAATAGCAAGACGTTGTGGAACCTTGATGCCAATGCGTTGTGTCTCCAGCAAGGCGCCGGAAGCAAGAATATCGCTTGAAAACATGACAGCATCGGCTTCCGGATATTGGGCCAGCGCTCTCCGTAGAAGATCGACACCTGAAGCCATGGCAATAGGCATTTCAGTTGCAACCGTGATGCGTGGCGTCTCATCCGGAAACTGTTGCTCCATCGCCGACTTGAATGCAGCGCGGCGTTCGGCGGCACGGCTGTCGCCTTTTCGTACGACACCAGCAAAAACGATATAGCGTCGACCCGCATCGATCAGATGACTGACCATCTCGGTGATCGCCGCTGTATTGGAAAACCCAACCAGCCGATCGATTGGCTTATCGGTAAAATCCCAGCCCTCAACCACAGGGATTTCCGCACGTTTGAGCAATGCGACACTGCGTTTGCTGTGGTGTGTGCCAATCAGAAAAACGCCATCCGGTCGCCGTCCAAGAAGGCTGCGAATGATCTCTTCCTCGCGTTCCAGCCGGTAATCGGTATTGCCTAAAAATATCTGATAACCGGCCTGATGCAGCACATCTGAAAAATGCTGGATCGTGTCAGCAAAAACAGATGCGGACAGCGTGGGTATGATCGCCGCAACCGTATTGCTTTTATGCGATGCGAGATGACTTGCCGCGAGATTATGGACGTAATGCGTCTTCTCGATTGCATCCTGAATGAGCTTTCGCTTATCAGGCGTCACGGAATCCGGAAAACGCAAGGCGCGCGAAACGGTCTGCATGGAAACCCCTGCAGCCGCAGCCACATCTGCCATGGTCACACCAGAGCCTTTGCGGCGACTTTTTCGGGTTTGCGCGGTTTCGCCGGTCAAAGATGGAAAAGCCTTATAAAAGAGTTATTCCGCTATGGTGCCTGTTTCTCCTAATCCATGACGCGGACGACGTAAACGCAAAACACTATTCAGGGTCTGTGGGGAATTAGTTTTGAAGCGTGGTATGGATGAAAATAGCACAGATTTTGGAGCAAAGCCGAAGGTGGAGTGGGGTCTCCTGTTCAGAAACAAAATCCGTCTCACGCCACGCCCAAAACCTAATTCCCCATGGACCCTAATGCATCACCCATCCGCCATCGACATTCAAGGTCTGTCCGGTAATAAATCCTGCTTCATCGGAGGCAAGGAACATCAAAGCCGAGGCTATATCCCGTGATGATCCGCGACGCTTAACAGCCTGATGTTCCAGCACAAACTTCGTGTAACCTTCCGGATCAGGGTGAATTTTCTCGGCATCGGTTGGAAACGCACCCGGAGAAATCGCATTGACGGTAATGCCATAGGCACCAAACTCGCGCGCCCAAGCACGCGCAAGCCCGATCAGGGCACCCTTTGATTGCACATAAGGCGAAAGCAGTGCCCAGCCGCCATAGGCAGTCACGCTGGCAATATTGATGATACGACCCCAGCCCTTTTTCCGCATATGCGGCAGCGCCACCTGAACGCAGACAATACCCGCATCGACATTGATGTGCTGAACTTTCTGCATTTCCTCAAGCGTATAGTCTTCAAACGACTTGGATGGATAAATCGCAGCATTGTTGATCACGACATCAAAGCCACCGACCTCACGACTAATCGCTTCCAGTGCAGGGCGAAGTGCCTGCAAATTCGATAGATCGAGCGCATGGATCGAAAGTCCGGTAACTCCCTCGGCCTTGGCCTTGTCTTTCAGTTCTTCGATCTTTTTCGGATCATGATCGATAGCCACAACCTGTGCGCCGGCGCGCAGAAAATTGAGCGTAGTTTCAAGACCGAGGCCACCGGCAGCGCCTGTGTAGAGAATGGTTTTGCCTGCAACCGAAAACGGCGATGATGCGGTCATGAGCGGCCTCCAATAGCGATGTGATTGCCGGATGGTGCCGGATAATCGTCTACAGGCTGTTTCACGATTGCAGTAATGCGTGCTTCACTCGCCGCAATGTCAGCGACATCACCCAAAACTCGGAACGTACTGTCGTAACGGCGTTCCTCACCGTGTTCGAGCCAGATCAATTCACCACGATCGCGGGCCGCACCATGTCCCAGAACGTGATTGGTCGCAGGCTCGATGCCAAGCGCATATTGCCCGGCCTGCAGATTCTGCCACTCATACATGCAAGGGAACTGGTCCTTTCGGGTAACGACTTCAAAGCCGATGCCAAGCCGGTCATTGACCAGCGCAACCGGCACTTCGCCATTGGCATCGGCACTCATTTCATGCTGCCAGACCTGCTCATGAAACTGCATCTGCGGTGCAGGCAGTGTTCGATAGCCAACGCTCTGCTTTGTGTAGTCGTCTCCGGCATGAGCCGCCCAGACAACATCCCTGACGGGTGCGAGATAACGCGAGCCTTCGGCCAAAACGGGATGTCCGACATTAATGTGGTAACAATACATATGCGGCGTGCGATAAAAACCGCGATTGGTCACGCGATCCGTGAGCTTGATATCGTTTGTACCAGCTTTGATTTCGATGCGGCGCGTCAATTCCAGATGCTCGCCAAAAACTGTTCCCTGCGTGACGACACCTTCGCACCAGAGAAAACATTCGTCGCCTTCCCAGCGCTCACCATAGCCGGTCAGCTTCGCAGGAATGGTGCCGACACGGCCATGAATGGAATGCTTGATCGTCTGACGCGGCTTGTAATTATAATGGTCCGCCGTCTCATCATACATGAAGAGGATATGGTCGAGACCGCATGTCACCATCAGGCCGGAGAACGAACGCATCCAGCCAAGACCGCCCTCGCCCTCATATTCATGCAGCCCCGGATGGCGAAAACCGGACGGGGAGTGCCAGCCGATTGCCATGCCGCAATAGTCGCAATCGGCAATATCGAGCGCACGATCAACCAAAACGGTGAAGCGTAAGCCGGTACCTGAACGGAACTCCAGCATTCTTATGCCGCGTTCCAATCCGTCTTCGAGCACCATCAGGCGAACGCCTGCAAATTGCGCAAAAGAACCACTGCTCGCGGCGATGTCGCGACGCGACCTCGCCTCTCCGTAAAGCTTCACCATTCTGGCACCTTAAATGCTGCGG
Source organism: Brucella grignonensis (assembly GCF_002252505.1). Taxonomy (GTDB): domain Bacteria; phylum Pseudomonadota; class Alphaproteobacteria; order Rhizobiales; family Rhizobiaceae; genus Brucella; species Brucella grignonensis. The sequence continues at coordinate 91,157 of NZ_NNRL01000159.1, forward strand.
CGAACAGCCATTTGATCAGAAGGCGGCCACTGTAAACACCAACCGCCCCACCCCGCCCGAGGTGGTGTTAGAGCGCATCCCGAAATTGGAGCGCCGATCTGATTCAATCAGATCGAACGTGCTCTAGAGTCCCTGCGCACGCAGCTTACCATCAAGGAACTTCTTCGCGCGCGGCACATCAGCCTCATCAAGATGCTCGATGAGCATCGGAATGTTTGGATGCTTCTGCGCAAGGCGCTTGAGATAAAGGTCGTAGTTCAGCGAACCAAGACCCGGAGCTGGCAGTTCGATCTCACCCACACCACGGAAAGTATGGCTTTCAAGCGCGTCGGCATCGCCAATATCTGCATGTTTTTCAGTCTTGTCGTCGCCGGAACGCTTGACGTCCTTGGCATGACCAATCTTGATCTTGTCGCTCAGCGTATCAAAGACCTGATTGAGAATTTCATCCATCCGGTCGATATTGTGCGTCTCGAAATAATTGGTTGGGTCCATCAGCAGGCCAAGACCCGGATGATCGACCTGGGCAAACATCTTCACCGTTTCCTCGACCGAGCCGACGACGTTGTTCACGTAGGTTTCGAGCAGGAACATCGCACCGTGGTCGTAAGCAAACTGCGAGAGGTCAGCGATGACCTTGCGGCATTCTTCAAAACCTTCTTCGGTCTTGTTTTTCGGGTGATGAACCCAATCAGATTCGGTGTTGTAGGTGCCGGTTTCCGAAATCACATAAGGCGTACCGAGATATTGCGCATGGCGGATGATCTCTTTGAGATAGCCGACGCGACGCTCACGCTCTGCCTTGTCCGGGTGAATGATGTTCGTATAGCCGGAAATGCATGAAATCGGCAGATTGTGATCGCGGAATGTCTCGCGGATTTTAACGCACTTATCTTTGGTGATCTGACCAGCACTCAGATCGATATCCTTGAAATGCATGTCCAGCTGGACTGCATTAAAATCGAGCGCACGGATTTTTTTAGCCGTTTCCTCAAGCGAATAAGGGAAATAGCCGCTGAAAATACCCACCTGCATCATGATCGAAACCCTCCCGTTAAGATTATTTGTTAACGCGCATCTTTTCCGAAAACCGCTTCGCACCTTTCGGGATGTGCTTGCTTAATTGATTGATATCTCAGACAATTTGACAGTGCGGCCTTCATCGATCGACTTGTAGCCCGCCTCAATGAGTGCGACCGTCTTCACATTGTCCGCCACTGAAAGCGCTGGCGGCTCGCCAGACTGAATGGCGTATTGCAGCTGCTCCATCACACCAATGAAAGCATGCGGGAACCACATGGTTTCCCATTTCGGGCTCACCCATTTGCCGTCTGTCGTCTTTTTGGAGGCATAAGTCAGTGTCGATGGCGAGCCATCGGGCCAACCAATCGTGCCCTGTGCCACACCATCTGTGCCTTCGACACGCCATTTGATATAAATGTCGCTGTCAAAGCCCTCTTCGCGCGGCCCCGACCAGACGTCTTCCATCGAAACAGCCATCACACCACTCGGGAACATCAACGTCGAAACGGTGATACCGTCCTTGTGTTCAAACTGGGTGCGGGGATCAGTCCGTGTCAGTGTTGTGATGGTATCAGGCTCGCCAAACAGGAAGCGCAGTACATCGAGATGATGCACGCTCATGTTAGACAGTGTCAGGCGATCATAATCTTCCAGAAATGCCTGCCAATGTGGGATCGCGCGCATCTCGATGGTGGCCATGACGGGTGCGCCCAGCTCACCCTTGTCGAGAATTTGCTTCAACACGCGCATCGACTGGTCGTAACGCATGTTTTGATTAACCGAGAGGATTTTGCCAGCCTTTGCTGCCTCATCGCGAAGGGCAACAGCCTCCTCAAGCGTCAGAGCCAGTGGCTTTTGCGCAAGGATGCCCTTGATATGTGGCTGTGTGAGCGCTTTGCGAATGAGCGCAGGCTGCTGATCCGGCGGATATGCAATATCGATGATTTCGATTGCTTCATCGGCTATCAGCGCTTCCGGCGTGTCGTGAACCTTGGCGATGCCCCAGCGCGCGGCGACCTCTTCGGCCTTCGCCCTGGTGCGCGAGGCGATTGCCGCGACCGTAAAGCCCGCTTCCTTATAGGCCGCAAGATGACATTCGGCCATGATCATACCTGCGCCGATACAGCCTATTTTGGAATCCCGAGCCCGCACCTGCGGATCAGGAACAAAGCCCCGCGCATCGCTCATTGTATCCTCCCATTACATTTCCAAGCCCCAACTTCATCGAAAACCTGACGAGCAGGACCAGCCTCTGCGAGGAAATTGCCAACCTCCATTGGCAACCTGATGATTAATGAAGATTAATTACAACAGTGTCAACATCATATAAAATCAATTTACATCATTTAACATCGAAATTGACAAAATATCTGACCATTTTCCCGAATTTCGACGTTCATATATAAATTTTGATGCTTTTTGATGCCTTCATATTGCGGTAAAGTCGAATTTATGAGGAAAACACGCATCCAGCGCACAACAAGCCTTGCATCTTGCACAAATCGAAATACATCATTTCCCATCATTTTGATGAGGAGTCTGACTTGCGTTCCACGGTGAGCGACATTGCCAGAACAGCGGGCGTTTCCAGCGCCACTGTTGATCGTGTGCTCAACAATCGCGAGGGCGTGAGAGAGCGCACGCGCGAAATCGTGCTCGAAGCCGCACGCAATCTTGGCTACCTCCCCGGTGGCGCTCCACTCAGCGCAAATCCCGCTGATCGCATCAAGCTGGATTTCGTTCTACCAGCAGGCACAAACACCTTCATTGCCAATCTGCGCGACCAGATCGTCAGGCAAGCAGCACTGAAGCCTGAAATCGAACTTACAATCCATAGCGTTGAAGGTTTCAACCCGGATACGCTTGCGCGCGCCCTTGAAGACCTCAAGGGACAGGCGCAAGGTGTTGGCGTGATCGCACTGGACCACCCGACCGTGCGTGAAGCCATGCGCTCGCTTGCTGAAGCCGGCGCTCATATCGTCACCATTGCATCTGACATTCTCCATGTGCCGCGCGCTGGCTATATCGGCATCGATAATCGTGCGGCAGGCAGACTTGGCGGCTACATACTCGGTCGCTTTCTTGGCCTGCAGCCCGAAAACAAGATCGCGCTCTTTGCCGGATCGCTTTCCTATCGCGGCCATGAGGAACGCGAAATGGGCTTTCGTCGTGTCATTGCGGAAGAGTTCTCGCACTTGAATATCGTCGAACTCAAAGAGATCGAGGATAGCCGCGAGAAAGCCTACACGGAAACCATGGCTTTGCTGAAGCGCCATCCCGACCTTGCAGGCATCTATAATCTCGGCGCAGGCAATCAGGGCATCGGACAGGCACTGATGGATTCAGGAAAATCGGATTCGGTTATTTTCATCGGCCATGAACTGACAGAAAGCACCAAACGCCTGCTGCTGAACGGCACGATGGATGCTGTCATTGATCAGAACCCGCGCGTTGAAGCACGCGAAGCACTGGTTACTTTAATGAGCAGCATTAAAGGTGCACCATTCGACCCACAACCACCTCGCGTTCAGGTGATCTTCAGAGAGAACATTCCTGAAAATTAAAGCGCATCCCGAAAAAGGTTACTTCGTATAAAGAGCGCGCGAGCGCTCCAGATGACGCAGCATCGCAGCTTCTGCACCATCTGAGTTTTTAGTGGCAAGCATGTCGATAATTTCTTCGTGCTCGACCAGCGTGTATTTCTCTTTACCGGTCCAGATCAGCATATGCGTATGATATTCACGCAGCCAGGCAAGCATCGCCTCACTGACGCCAACGAAGATCGGATTGCCTGAGATCTTCGCGATCCGAATATGAAACTCCATATCAGCAGAAATAAATGCATCGGCATCGCCAAGCGAATCTCGTTGGCGTTCGACGATGGCACGAAGCTCCGCAACATCCTTGTCGCTTACCTTGAGTGCTGCTTCACGCGCAATTCCACGCTCGAAGAAAATACGTGCGCTTTTAAGGTGCTCCAGCGTATCCAAAGATTGCGCCAGCATGATCTTCGCAGTTGGATCCACTTGCTGCAAGATCGAACGTGCAGTCAGTTTCAAAACCTTGGCGCGCTCACCATGCGAGATGCTGACCAGCCCCATCTTGGCAAGTGACTGCATCGCCTCGCGGATCGCGGGCCGCCCAACGCCAAAACGCTCCATCAGAACGCGCTCGGACGGCATCTCGTCGCCCGGCGTCAATTCACCGGAAGTAATCATGTTTTCGAGCCGGTCAAAAACTTCGTCAGATAGTTTGCGGCGAATGATGGGTTCAATTGCTTGGGTCATTGCGTCTCACTGCTCATGAGCTTTTCTCCCTTATGCATCTTCAAATGCTCTGAGGAAAGCCGTTACCCACACTCTCGCGACCGGTTAACAATTTTCCGCTTGCAGATATTGGAATACTCATTATACCAGTTCGCACTCAAACACCATGCGCTTATTGTAGGCGCAACGAAAACCGTGAGTGACGACAATTCCGATGAACATCTGTTTGACCTATCGCATTGAGACCACCGGCAGCATCGAACAGATGGCGGCCAAGATCGCGAGCGATCAGTCGACCGGCACTTTCGTCGCCGTTCCGGGTGAGACGGAAGAACTGAAGGCGCGGGTTGCAGCACGTGTGCTCGAGATTCGCCCGCTTGAAGACGCAACGATGCCTGCATGGCCGGAGCTTGAGCCCGGACACAGCCCGATCAAGCGCGCCGATGTCGATATTGCCTTTCCGCTCGATGCAATCGGTACTGATCTTGCAGCACTGATGACGATTGCCGTCGGCGGCGTCTATTCGATCAAGGGCATGACAGGCATCCGCGTTGTCGACATGAAGCTGCCGGAAGCCTTCAAAAGCGCGCATCCCGGCCCACAGTTCGGCATTGCCGGAAGCCGTCGTCTGACAGGCGTTGAAAAGCGTCCGATCATCGGCACCATCGTTAAGCCCGCGCTCGGCCTACGTCCGCATGAAACAGCAGAACTCGTTGGCGAACTGATCGAATCTGGTGTCGATTTCATCAAGGACGATGAAAAACTGATGAGCCCGGCCTACTCGCCGCTTAAAGAGCGCATCGCGGCAATCATGCCACGTATTCTCGATCACGAACAGAAGACCGGCAAGAAGGTCATGTATGCCTTCGGTATCTCCCATGCCGATCCTGACGAGATGATGCGCAACCATGACATGGTACTGAAAGCTGGCGGCAATTGCGCTGTGGTCAACATCAACTCGGTTGGCTTTGGGGGCATGAGCTTCTTGCGCAAGCGCTCGGGCCTCGTGCTTCATGCCCATCGCAACGGTTGGGACATCCTGACCCGCAATCCGGGCGCCGGTATGGATTTCCGCGTTTATCAGCAGTTCTGGCGGCTGCTCGGCGTCGATCAGTTCCAGATCAACGGTATTCGCGTGAAATATTGGGAGCCGGACGAAAGCTTCGTCAATTCGTTCAAGGCTGTCAGCACCCCCCTGTTTGATCCGTCCGATTGTCCGCTTCCTGTGGCCGGTTCCGGGCAATGGGGTGGACAGGCACCGGAAACCTATGAGCGCACGGGCCGCACGACGGACCTTCTTTATCTGTGCGGCGGCGGTATTGTCAGCCATCCGGGTGGCCCGGCAGCCGGTGTTCGCGCCGTGCAAAAGGCATGGGAAGCAGCAGTTGCGGGTATCCCGCTTGAAACTTACGCCGCAGATCACCCCGAACTTGCAGCCTCGCTCGCAAAATTCGGGAAAGGTGGCGAATAATGTCACAGGCTTCCAACGAATTACTGCTGTCTTATTACGGCGATGATCTGACCGGCTCGACCGATGTTATGGAAGCCATGGCATCCAATGGCGTCGACACTGTGCTGTTCATGAATGTGCCGGATGAAGAGCTTCTTTCACGCTTTTCGCACTGCAAGGCTATCGGTCTTGCAGGCACCAGCCGCAGTGAAACGCCGGAATGGATGCAGGAAAATCTCACGCCTGCGTTCAACTGGCTCAAAAGCCTGAATGCTGCAATTGCGCATTACAAAGTCTGCTCGACATTCGATTCCGCACCACATGTCGGCAATATTGGCAAGGCCGTGGAAATCGGCAAAGCAATCTTCGATCAGGCCTATGTACCGTTGATTGTCGGTGCGCCGCAGCTAAAGCGTTACACATCTTTCGGCAATCTCTTTGCCGCCTATCAGGGCGAAACCTATCGTATCGACCGCCACCCCGTCATGAGCCGCCATCCGGTCACGCCCATGCATGAAGCAGACCTGCGCGTGCATCTGGCAAAGCAGACCGCACTGAAAACGGTACTTGCTGATCTCGTAGCGCTTTCAGCCGCAGACGCAAATGACCACATAAACGCCATTGTCAAAAATGCGGACGGCATGTTGCTGTTCGACGTCGACAGCCATGAAAGCCAGTTACAGGCAGGTGAACAGCTTTGGCGTCTGCGTCCTGATGCGGGTTGGTTCGTTGCAGGCTCGTCCGGTGTCGAATACGCACTTCTCGTAGCATGGGCCAAGGCCGGACTGATCAGTGCGAAAAAAGAGTTTCCACTTCCGGGCAAGGCTGACCGCATTGCGGTCGTTTCAGGAAGCGTCTCACCGACGACAGAACGTCAGATTCGTCATGCAACGGCATCAGGCTTTACCGGCATTGATCTCAACCCGCTCGATCTTCTGGGTGAGAATGGCAATCAGGCAATCGAAGCTGCCATTGCTGACGGTCAGAAGGCGCTTCAGCAGGGCAACAGTGTGATCCTCAACACCGCCCTCGGCCCTTCGGCTGACCGAGGCACCGAAATCGACAAGATTGCAGGCAGCCGCCACAAGCTGGCCCGCAGCCTCGGCTTCATCCTCCGCAGCCTTGTCGAGCGCGAAAGGCTTACCCGCGCCGTCATTGCAGGCGGCGACACTTCGAGCCACGCATTGCGTGAATTGCATGTCGATGCACTCACCACGCTTTTGCCGCTTCCACAAACACCGGGGTCGCCGCTTTGCACGGCGCACGGCGCTCACGCCGCCACCAACGGCCTCCAGATTGCCCTCAAGGGTGGTCAGGTCGGTTCTGACGGTTATTTCAGTCAGATTCGCGACGGCCTGACCGCTTGAATCTGGAATACTCATTGACTGGTTATACCAGTTGCGCTACCAAAAGTCTGGGAAGGAACTACAATCATGACAGCTATCGCTTTGTTCGGAGCGGGCGGCAAGATGGGCTACCGTCTGGCCAAGAACCTCAAAGGTTCGCGCTTTGACGTCCGTCACATTGAAGTCAGCGACGCAGGCAAGGCACGCCTGAAGAACGACCTCGGCATCGATACAGTCGATGTTGATGCGGGTCTTGAAGGCGCGGAAGTCGTCATTCTGGCTGTGCCGGATACCATCATCGGTAAAGTTGCTTCATCCATCGTTGACAAGCTGAAGCCGGGCACGATGGTTGTTGCACTCGACGCAGCCGCGCCATTTGCCGGCCATCTGCCAGAACGTGCAGACCTCACCTATTTCGTGACCCATCCTTGCCATCCGCCGATCTTCAACGACGAAACGGATATGCAAGCAAAGAAGGACCACTTCGGCGGTCTGTTTGCAAAGCAGCACATCGTTTCGGCTCTGATGCAGGGTCCGGAAGAAGCTTATGCACTGGGCGAAGAAATCGCCAAGGTCATCTGGGCACCAGTGATGCGCTCGCATCGCGTAACCGTTGAGCAGCTCGCAATCCTCGAGCCGGGTCTTTCGGAAACCGTTGCAGCTTCGCTTCTCGTTGTCATGAAGCAGGCCATGGATGAAACTGTTCGTCGCGGCGTTCCTGAAGAAGCAGCGCGCGACTTCCTGCTCGGCCACATGAATGTTCTCGGCGCCGTCATCTTTGGCGAAGTCCAGGGCGTATTCTCCGATGCCTGCAACAAGGCAATCGAATTCGGCATTCCTGCGCTGATGCGCGACGACTGGAAGAACGTTTTCGAACCGGAAGAAATCGCAGAAAGCATCCGTCGCATTACGTGACGTTATCCGGGAGGGCGCAATGCGCCTTCCCCTTTTTACCGCCTCTTGGGAAACGGGGCTTGATTTGGGAGGAAAATATGAAGTTTACACGCAGGACAATTGCGCGCGGTTTTGCGATTGCAGCAGTCTCGGCAACATTGGCAGGCGGTGTTGTCATGCCAGCATGGGCCGCTGATCTGATCGCGATCATCACGCCATCGCACGACAATCCATTCTACAAAGCTGAAGCCGTGGGTGCTGAAGCCAAAGCCAAGGAACTCGGCTACGAAACACTGATCCTTCAACATGACGACGACCCAACCAAACAGTCACAGCTTGTCGATACGGCCATCGGTCGTGGCGCAAAGGCAATCATTCTCGACAATGCTGGCTCGGAAGCATCGATTGCCGCCGTTCAGAAGGCCAAGGATGCCAAAGTCCCTTCATTCCTGATCGACCGTGAAATCAACGCCTCCGGTGTTGCAGTGTCGCAGATTGTTTCCAACAACTATCAGGGCGCACAGCTTGGTGCGGAAGAATTCGTGAAGCTAATGGGCGAAGCTGGCAATTATGTCGAGCTGCTCGGCCGTGAATCCGATCTCAATGCAGGCACTCGTTCGAAGGGTTATCACGACGTCATCGATGAATATCCTGACATGAAGATGGTTGCGCAGCAGTCTGCCAACTGGAGCCAGACTGAAGCCTTCTCCAAGATGCAGAGCATCCTGCAGGCAAATCCCGACATTAAGGGCGTGATTTCCGGCAACGACACCATGGCCATGGGCGCATGGGCAGCGCTTGAAGCCGCAGGTCGCAAGGACGTTATCGTTGTCGGCTTCGACGGCTCCAACGATGTTCGCGACTCCATCAAGGCCGGTGGCATCAAGGCAACGGTTCTTCAGCCAGCCTATGCTCAGGCACAGATGGCTGTCGTTCAGGCAGACGAATTCATCAAGACCGGTAAGGGCCCTGCTGAAGAAAAGCAGCTGATGGACTGCGTCCTCATCAATCCTGACAATGCAGACAAGCTCGAAACCTTCGCTTTGAAGGATTGATCAAGCACTGCCTGGCCGGGAGCGCCAATCTAATTTGGGTGTTCCCGGCACTATTTTCTATATTGAGGATAAATTCATGTCAGTGCTGAAGTCAGCTTCCATTATCCTGCTGGCCTGCGGTGTCGCGCTTTCGGGTTGCAAAATCATCAAGACGCCGACAGCAGAAGAAGCCGCAGAAGCACGCGGTGATAATTTCAATCCCGATCGTTCTGTTGCCGACATATGGGATTCAAAAGTTAAGCCGTTTTTTGCCGAGAAAACTGCAACGCTCGATGAAGTGATGCAGGCAGCAAACGCAGATGCGGATGCGGCTGGAGCGAAATACGGTCATCGCGAAAAGCAGGGCAATGCCCCCTGGACTTTCGCAGCCAAGCTTGAAGGCACAGTGGTCGCCGCTGAAACAAAGTCACGTGCCGCCTATGTCGATGTCGACAGCAATGGCGATGGCAAGGCCGATGCACGCGTGCAGATCGGGCCGACCGTTCGCGGCAGCGCAATCCGTGACGGCCTGTCCTTTGTGAATTTTAACGAGTTCCGCAATCAGATCGACTGGGCGCAATTTGGCAAGGCGTTCAACACCCGCGTCAACGATGACGTATTGTCCAAGCTGCCACGCGAAGAACTCGTTGGCATGAAGGTGAAGGCCGAAGGTGCTTTTCCGTTGCCATCGAAGGGCCAGCTTCCTCTTGTGACGCCTGTTTCCATCTCTCTGGAGAAATAAGCCATGGAGACGGAATTGAACGAGAAAAACGATATCGTCCTCAAGCTTGAGGATGTTTCCAAGGTCTATTCGGGCATTGTTGCGGTCAAGCGCGCCAATCTTGAATTGCGCCGTGGTTCGGTCAATGTGCTTGTCGGCGAAAACGGTGCTGGCAAGTCAACGCTGATGAAAATCATCGCGGGCGTTGAGCGTCCGACCATGGGGAAGATTATTCTCGATGGCGAGGAAGTGTCATTCGACAGCCCTGCCGACGCGCAGAAGCGCGGCATTGCGATGATCTTTCAGGAACTGAACCTGTTTTCAAACATGACGGTGGCAGAGAACATCTTTGCCACACGCGAGATCACGCGCGGTTTGCGTGGCATTGATCACAAGGCGCAGATCGTCAAGGCCAACGAATATCTCGACCGTCTTGACGCAGGCATCAGTGCAACTACGCTCGTCGCCGATCTGCCGATCGGTCAGCAGCAGCTTGTCGAAATCGCCAAGGCCATTTCGCTCGATGCACGCATCGTCATCATGGATGAACCGACATCGGCCCTTTCTGCAGCCGAAGTCGATATTCTGTTCAAGGTGATCGCCGAGCTGAAAAAGAAGGGCGTGGCAATCGTCTATATTTCGCATCGTCTTGAAGAACTGATGCGAATTGGCGATTACATCACGGTTCTGCGCGACGGAAAAATCACCGGCCAGGAAGGGATCAAAAATATCGACACGCAATGGATTGTGCGTTCGATGATCGGTTCCGATGCCAAGGACTTTGCCAAGCCTGTGACCCACAAGATCGGTGCAGAACGGTTTCGTGCTGAAAACATCACCCTGCCCCGGGCTATCGGCGGGCTTGCGGTTGATGACGTCTCCCTGACCGTACGCGCGGGCGAAGTTCTGGGCATTTACGGCCTTATGGGCGCGGGGCGCTCTGAGTTTTTCGAATGTGTGATGGGCCAGCATGGGCACTCCACCGGCCATATCTATATCGATGGCGAGGAAGTGAAGGAACGCGATACGACCCGTCGCATCCGGCGCGGCCTTGCCCTCATACCGGAAGATCGTCAGCGCGAAGGTCTGGTACAGATCTTGTCGATTGCCAGCAATTTGACACTGGCAAGTCTCGATCGTCTGGCGCGCTTCTTCCACATCACGCCCAAGCGTGAAAAACAGGCCATTCAACAGGCGATCAAAGACCTTTCGATCAAGGCGCCGAACCCGGAATTCGAAGTCACTTCGATGTCAGGCGGCAATCAGCAAAAGGTCGTCATCGGCAAGGCGCTGATGACCAACCCAAAAGTTCTTCTGATGGATGAGCCATCGCGCGGCATCGATGTCGGTGCCAAGGCCGATGTCTTCCGCACCATGCGCAGGCTTGCTGCCGAAGGTCTTTCCATTCTCTTTTCAACCTCTGATCTGGAAGAAGTCATGGCGCTCTCCGATCGCATCGCGGTGCTCAGCAATGGGAAGCTGATTGCCATATTCGACCGCGATAAAGCGACGGAAGCCGACATTGTTGCCGCTTCAGCCAAAGGCCACGGGCACACACATGACAACGACCACAACAAACAAACAAGGGAACTCGCGTCATGACAGCCAACACGACGACGGCCGCCACTGACTCAACCTTTAACAGCGGCTCGGCCCTGCTGACGCTGATGAAACTGAGAACCTTCATCGCGCTTTTTGCGGTGTTCATCTTCTTCTCATTCGCAGCACCAAACTTCCTTTCAGCCGCCAACCTGATCCTGATGTCGAAGCACGTTGCACTTAACGCATTTCTTGCAATGGGCATGACCTTCGTCATCATCACAGGCGGCATCGACCTTTCCGTCGGCTCCATTGTCGGGCTTTGCGGCATGGTTGCCGGCGGTCTTCTGATCTACGGGATCGATCTTGGCATCGGCTACACGATCTATTTCAACATCATCGAAATCTCGCTGATCACACTGGCTGTGGGTGTCGCAGTCGGCTTCATAAACGGGCTATTGATAACCAAATTGAATGTCGCGCCCTTCATCGCGACACTCGGCACGCTTTATGTGGCACGCGGTCTGGCTCTTCTGTCCTCGGACGGCCAGACCTTCCCGAACCTTGTAGGCCGTGAAGACCTGGGCACAACAGGCTTCGCCTTCCTTGGATCAGGCAGCATTCTCGGTCTTCCGGTCTCGATCTGGATTCTGATCGTCGTCGCATTGGCCGCAGCCTATATCGCGCGATACACGCCGCTTGGGCGGCAGATTTTCGCAGTCGGCGGCAATGAACGTGCGGCACGTATGTCGGGTATCCGCGTCGACCGCGTAAAGATGTTCGTTTACATGTTTTCAGGCTTCTGTGCTGCGATCGCCGGGCTTATCATCTCGTCCGAACTGATGTCGTCGCATCCGGCAACGGGTAACTCGTTCGAGCTGAACGCCATTGCGGCAGCCGTTCTCGGCGGCACTTCGATGTCAGGCGGACGCGGCACCATTGGCGGCACAATCATCGGTGCATTCGTCATCGGTATTCTCTCCGACGGTCTGGTCATGATGGGCGTATCGTCCTTCTGGCAGATGGTCATCAAGGGCCTTGTCATCATCATTGCCGTGGTGGTCGATCAGGCACAGCGCCGCCTCCAGCAGCGCGTTACACTTATGCAAATGGCAAAAGCAGGATAAAGGCTCAGTAAATGGCGGAATTGAATGGCGCTCTGATCGGCTGCGGTTTCTTCGCAATCAACCAGATGCATGCATGGAATGACGTTTCGGGTGCCAAAATTGTGGCGATCTGCGACCGTGATCCTGAGCGGTTGAAGATTGTCGGCGACCAGTTCGGCATCGAACGCCGCTACACAGATGCTGAGGCGCTGTTTGCAGATGGCGGCATCGACTTTGTCGATATCGCCACCACGGTTTCAAGCCACCGCGCTCTGGTGGAACTTGCCGCCGCCCACAAGGTGCCAGCAATCTGCCAGAAGCCCTTTGCCAAGACGCTTGATGATGCAAAGGCCATGGTGAAGGTCTGCGATGAAGCAGGCATTCCGCTCATGGTGCATGAAAACTTCCGCTGGCAGACACCTATTCAGGCCGTGCGTAAAGCGCTCGACAGCGGCGTCATCGGCACACCGTTCTGGGGACGTTTCTCCTTCCGCTCGGGCTTTGATGTTTTCTCCGGCCAGCCTTATCTTGCGGAAGGCGAACGCTTCATCATAGAAGATTTAGGCATTCATACACTTGATATTGCACGCTTCATTCTGGGCGATGTCACGAGCCTTGTCGCACGCACCAAGCGTGTGAACCCGAAGATCAAGGGCGAAGATGTAGCAACCATTCTCATGGACCATGAAAATGGTGCGACTTCCATTGTCGACGTAAGCTACGCCACCAAGCTCCAAACCGATCCTTTCCCGGAAACACTCGTTGAAATTGATGGCACCGAAGGCTCTATCCGTCTTTATCAGGGTTATCGCCTTGAAGTGATTACGCCGAACGGCACCACGGTTTCCGACGTTTCACCAAAACTGCTCTCATGGGCCACACGTCCATGGCACAATATTCAGGAAAGCGTTTTTGCCATTCAGCAGCATTGGGTGGACAAGCTGGAAACTCGCGAAGAAACCTCGACATCGGGTGCGGATAATCTCAAGACTTTCGCGCTTGTCGAAGCCGCCTATGACAGTGCCGCAAGCGGCAACCGCGTCGACATTACGGCGTTGCTCAAATGAGCAACGTCGATCCTTTCCTGCTCTATGGAACGCGTGAAGCTGAAGCTCGACCGACGCATCTGAAAGCAGGCTTGCTTAGCCTGGATTTGAGCGACGGCAATCTTCGCACCATCACTTACGACGGTGTCGAAGTTCTGCGCGCTGTCTCCTATCTCGTGCGGGATCGCGACTGGGGAACCTATAACCCGCAAATCCATGATCTGAACGTCGAGCAAAGCGACAGCGGTTTCATCGTCACCTATCAGGCACGTTGCGAAGGCCCGGATGCGACCCAACTCACCATTGATGTCCGTATTCAGGCAGAGAGTGGCGGTACGCTCACTTTCGACGCCGTAGCGAATACAACGACAGGCTTTGAAACCAACCGTTGCGGCTTTTGCATCCTGCATCCAATCGTCGGCGTTGCCGGTTCGCCTGTAACTGTCGAGCATGTCGATGGCACACTCAATAGAACACAGCTGCCCTATCTGATTGAGCCATGGCAGCCTTTCAAGGACATGCGTGCGATCACCCATGAGGCCATGCCCAACGTTACGGCCGAATGCCGCATGGAAGGCGATACCTTTGAGATGGAGGATCAGCGCAACTGGTCGGATGCATCTTACAAGACCTATGTACGTCCGCTGGCTTTGCCATGGCCTTACCAGATCGAAGCCAAGAAACCACAGCATCAGCGCATCGTACTCAACATTTCCGACACCCGCGCAGCGACATCAAATAACACCCGGTATGCAGAGCCGGTGAGCATCACGCTTGGTGACACGAGCGGCAGAATGCCGAATATCGGCATTATCATCACACCGGAAGAAGCCAAAGCAAGCCTTACCGCAATTGATCTGTTGCAGGAAATTGGCCCGCAGGATCTGTTATTTCATTACGATCCACTCGCAGGGCACAAAAGTTCAGCCTTTGCCGATTTTGCAGCCTTGGCTGCGAAGCATAGTGGGCGCGTTTCGCTCGAAATTGCATTGCCTTGCGAGAAGCCGCTCATTGATGAGACGAAGACCATCGCTTCTGACATGAAGACGGCTGGTTTTACCCCGGATTCAATCATTGTTTCACCGGCTATAGACCGGCAGTCCACACCGCCCGGCAGCGAATGGCCACCCTGCCCACCGCTTGAAGATGTCTATGCGGCAGCAAGAGCAGCCTTCCCGAATGTGCGGCTTGGCGGCGGAATGCTGAGCTATTTCACCGAGCTTAATCGCAAGCGCGTTCCGGGCGAGCTTGTTGATTTCGTCACCCATTGCACCAATCCGATTGTTCATGCCGCCGATGATCTAAGCGTCATGCAAACACTGGAGGCGCTGCCTTTCATTACCCGTTCGGTGCGAGCAGTCTATGGCGACAAGCCCTATCGCATCGGGCCGTCTACCATCCCCATGCGCCAGAATCCTTATGGCAGCCGAACGATGGAAAACCCGAATGGCAAGCGCATTGCGATGGCCAATCGCGATCCGCGCCATAATGGAAAATTCGCGGAAAGCTTCGCATTGGCCTATGCCATATCGGTGCTGAATGCTGGTCTCGACAGCCTTACGCTTTCAGCCCTCACCGGCCCTTTCGGACTCATTGCGGATGAGAATGAACCGGTTGCTATCGGTAACAAGCGTCCTTTGTTCAACGCTGTAAAAGTGCTTGCACAGCTTGCCGGGAAAAGCTTCAGGCTGTGCCAGTCTTCGCGTCCATCGGACGTTCTGGCAATGGCAGTAGAAGAGAAGATCTGGCTGGTCAATATTACACCACATGAACAGGATGTGGTCATTGCAGGTGGCAAGACAATAAGCTTGCCACCTTATGGCGTTCAGTTGAGCATGAGCTAAAAAACGGGCCAATGGCCCGTTTTTTTTCATTTAGACACTCGGATATTGAGCGTCCGTCACATGCTCCATCCAATCGACGACTTTACCGTCAAGCTGCTCCTGAATGGCAATATGGGTCATCGCATTTTTTGGTGACGCACCATGCCAATGCTTTTCATTTGGCTCAAACCAGACGACATCGCCGGGGCGGATTTCTTCAATCGGGCCGCCTTCGCGCTGAACAAGACCAAGTCCAAAGGTCACAATCAGTGTCTGGCCCAGTGGATGGGTGTGCCAAGCGGTCCGGGCACCCGGTTCGAATGTCACGGTAGCGGCTGCAGCGCGCCGCGCTTCATTGGGCGAAAACAACGGGTCAATGCGAACCTTGCCCGTGAACCAGTCTGCAGGACCAACACCTGATGGCGCAGATCCATTTCTTTTGATTTCCATAGCATTCTCCTGTCCGTGCATAAGATAGCGCCGCGACATTGCAAAGAAAGTGCAAAACGCCGATCTATTGACCGGCGTTTTATCAAATAAATTTGAGAGCTTTAGCGGCGTTTCGCTGGCTGCTCGCCAAGTTTCATACCGTGACGTTTTGAAAGCTCAGCAATAACAAGCTCAAGCTCCTGCGCCTTGCGCGCAGCATCCCAGCCAAACTCGACGCCAAGAATATCAGCAATTGCCGCGAGATTGGCATTCGACAATGCGCCGTCAATTGCCAGTGTTGTACGTCGCAGAACAACGTCAGAGAGGTGCACCACCAGCTCATTGCGCGCGATCCACGCAATTTCTGCACGGCTTATGCTGTCCGTATCGGGCAAAAGTGTAACACCGACTTGGGCTTCGTCCTGAATGATCGGCAGGGCCGTCGTGCCATAACGCTGCAAAAGCGTTTCGACCCGTTCAGCAGCAAGCCCGGTTTCCTTAGCATGTTTCGCCACCCATGCAGCGCGTGCACGATCGTCCGCCGGGTAATCCTTGCCGCCGCCGATGGTCAGATTACGGGTTGATTTAACACGCTCCCGGCCAAAGCGCTTGAGCACCGTATCGGCTACTTCTTCCGCAAAACCACGGAACGTGGTCCACTTGCCGCCAACAAGCGAAATAATCGCGAACGGACGCCCTGCATCCGGCTCAATAACCGGTGCGGAATGGTCACGGCTGATCAGCCCCGGTTCCGACGCATTGGAGGCGGGCAGCGGACGAATGCCGCTATAGGTGTAAACGATCTGACTGCGGTCAAACTTCAGCTTTGGCAGCAGCGAGCGCAGGCTTTCGATGAAATAATCGATTTCCTTGTCTTCGGCAAAAACCTCGTCCGGATTGTTTGCCGGAATATCGGTAGAGCCGACCAGCGCCAGACCATGATAATCATAGACAAGGCAGATACGGCCATCATCCGCCTCGAAATAGATCATACGGCCCTTGAGGCTCTTTACCAGCTCAGGGTGGTCAACAAGGATGTGCGAACCTTTGGTGCCGCCAATCATCTTGGTTTCTTTACCAAGCGCCGCATTGACATGATCAATCCACGGACCAGCCGCATTGATAACGATCTTCGGCTTAACCGAGAAAGTCGCGCCATCCGGCCCTTCAAAGCTTACTGCGCCGTCGTTGGCTGCAACAATTGCCGTGAAATTGGCTGCTGCACTTTTCGGGTTAGCCTTCAAACCATCGCTGACAAGCTCATAAACCAGACGTTCCGGCTTGCTAACCCATGCGTCATAATAAATGCCACCCGCCACGATAGACGGCGTCATATAAGGCATTTCCTTCAAGGCTTTCTTCTTGAAGAGAAAATTGTGTTTTGGCATGACACGTTCACGCGCACCAAAATAATCATAAAGACCAAGGCCGATCTTGATGAGAACTGCGCCACGGCTGCGCGGGGCTGTCGTTGAGCCGAACAAGGTACGAAGCGCTGCGGTAATACCCTTGGTCCACGAAAAGACCGGAATGAAGGTCGGCAGCGGCTGGACATTATGCGGCGCGTTTTTGAGCAGGATATTACGCTCAACGGTTGATTGCGCCACGAGACCAAATTCACCGGTTTCGAGATATTTGAGACCGCCGTGAATGAGGCGTGACGGGGCAGCACTCGTGCCGGAACCAAAGTCGCCCTTATCGACGATGAAACAGCTTACGCCCTGTTCGCTCAGATCGCGATAAAGGCCCGCGCCGTTGATGCCCGCACCAAGGATGAGCACGTCGACACCATCCGTTTCGAGCTGGCTGATGCGGTTCTTCATGTGGGCACTGTTTACGAAATCGTTCATTTCACTGTCTTCGCTGTATTTCAATCAGTAAGCGCGTCAATTTTCGGCCAGATCGGCCCCATCGCAGAGGCGATTTCCCTGAACAGCGCATAACGCTTTCCATATTGCTCGCTGCGTGCGGCATCCGGAACATAAGTTCGGCCAATCGCATCAAGATCGCGCGGGTCGCTGTAAACATCAGAGAAAACACCTGCACCCTTGCCCGCACAAAGTGCGGCGCCCCATGCTGCCGCTTCATCCGTATCGGTCACTGTGACCGGCATACCCAAAACATTCGCAAACATCTGCGCGAATGATGGGCTGCGCGAAACGCCGCCGGTCAGGCGCGCTGCAGAAATTTCAAAGCCGTCTTTCAGATGATCAACGTGGATGCGGTGATTAAAGGCAATGCCCTCCCAGACTGCGCGCAGCATATCACCACGTTCCTGCCAACCGCGAAGACCGAAGAACGCACCACTCGCCATGGCACCGTAAGGCGAGCCGAACAGATAAGGATGGAACAGCGCTGTCGAAGGCTTGGCCAGTGCGGCATCGATTTCGGGGCGCAGCATGTCATGGATCGAGCGGCCAGTTTCCTCAGCTTCACGGCGTTCCGCCGGGCAGAGCTTGTCGAGAAACCAGTCGTAATTTGCGGTGGAAGCAGGCGAAATGGACATGTTGTTCCATTCGCCCGGTGCAATGCCATTGCGGCAGAACCAGCTCTTATCGACGTTGGGCTTGGATGACAGCGTTTCATTGATCGAATAGGTGCCAGCCACGACCGCAACTGTACAAATCTTAAGACCGCCAACACCGAGCGCCGAGGCCGTCACATCATGCAGGCCGCCAACAACGGGCGTTCCAGCAGCAAGGCCGGTTCGGCTCGCGCATTCCTGAGAGACCCCTCCAACGATTTCATCCGAGCGCGACATTGGAGGCAGCGCATCCCAAAGTGCTTCGAGGTCGAAAAGTTTGAGCGCGTCTTTGGAATAGTCTTGCGTTTTGTAATCAGTGAAAGACGTCGATGCCTCGGTGCGATCAGTGCCGACTTCGCCCGTCAGGCAGAAACGCAGCCAATCCTTACACGCAATCACATGCCCGATGCGCCCATAGCGTTCAGGCTCATTTTCCTTAACCCAGGCCAGAATGGCGGACGGTGCAGAGGCGTGCGGCAGCTGACCGGTGATCGCAATCGACTGTTCTGCGACAGGGCTGTTCACCCAGCGCTCAGCCACATCAACGGCACGGCTATCCAGCGACAGAATGCCTTTACCAAGCGGGTGGCGATCTTTATCGAGCATGTAGATGCCGTCACCATGGGCGGTGGTGGCAATGGCTAGAATATCAGATGCAGGGCGTCCGCTTTTTGCGAGTGCTTCGACAATTGCATCCGCAGTCGCATTCCAGAATTCATCCATGTCGCGTTCAACATGGCGTGGGCGTGGGAAGGATTGCGCGACGCGGCGGCGGGCAACGGCAAGCGTCGTTCCATCAACGTCGAATATTACGGCCTTGGTGACGGTCAGTCCGCTATCAATTCCCAACAGAGACGGCATGGATCGTATTTCCTGATATGTATGCGATGAAGTACTGGGCTTTATTCTCTTGTTCCGCCAGAACTGGCGATAACCACATTGATGTTCTGCGACTGCATGCGTTCGATATGTTCATGCGGAGTCTTGTCATCGACAATGACAACATCGAAATCATTAAGCGCGCCGAAATTATGCAGTGCCCGGCGCTCAAACTTTGAGTGATCGACAAGCAGCACGCGCTTTGCAGCGCAATCAAGCATGGCGCGTTTGGTTTCGACCATTTCCGGCGACTGGTGAAACAACAGATCATCGGTAATGGCAGCAATCGAAATGAACGCCACATCGGCCCGCAGGCGACGGATTTCATGGATCGTCATGCCACCGACAAAGGCATTGCACCAGTTATAAAGCTGTCCACCGAGACCAAGCAGCGTGACATCTTTCATATCGCGCACTTCATTCATCAGGATCAGCGAATTGGTGATGACGGTCAGCGGCCCCTTGCCCGGAAGATAGGGGACCATCTGGAGAACGGTTGTAGAATCATCGAAGAAAATCGCCTGCCCTGGCTCTACAAACTGCATCGCAGCTTCCGCGATCAGCTTCTTCTCTTCGGACTGGCGTGCGACGCGATAAAGATCGCTCGCTTCAATGAGGCTTGTGGGTGCTGCGGAAACAATACCGCGCGCCTTGCGAAACAGACCGCGACTGACGAGTTCATCAACATCTCTGTGGGCAGTCATCAGACTGATGCCGAAACGCTCGGTGAGATCCTCGATCCTTACCGATCCTTCGGACATAATCATTTCAGCAATTTGCTGGCGGCGAACCAATTGACGTGCATGCCGACTATCGTTCGGCACCTGCTCCGTCATCAGGTTTTCAATGCTTGCTTTATTGCTTGTAACCATGCCTATCACTCGCCCCCAGCCCGCTCAATTTATTGACCGGTTCCGATTCATAGCATCAGTACGAAAAATTGGATGGGGCACGGAATTAGATCCGCGCCCCATCCACACAGTTCTTACTGTTCGAGAACGAACGGAGCAGTGTACTTGTCAACATTGTCCTTGGTGATCAGGAAGCAATCGAAGAGCTGCTTTTCCTGATCAACACCGGTCTTGCCGGTCTTGATGAAGGTGTCGGCCTGCTTGACAGCAGCTTCCGAGAAGATCGCAACGGGCTGCAGAACGGTGTACTGAAGTTCACCAGCCTTGATCGCGGCAACGGCGTCTGGCGAACCGTCAAAACCACCAACCTTAACCTTATCGAGCTTGCCAGCCTTCTTCAGAGCAGCAATTGCACCGAGAGCCATTTCGTCGTTACCCGAGATAACGCCGATGATGTCTGGGTTTGCCTGAAGCAAAGCCTGCATCTTGTCGTGACCCTGCGTACGGTTCCAGTTCGCAACGTCCTGACCAGCCTTTACGAGGTCTGGATACTGCGAAAGAACGGTTTCATAGCCGTTCGAACGCGTTGCAGCATTGTTGTCCGACGGCGAACCAAACAACTCAACATACTTGCCTTCTTCACCAACGCTCTCAACCCACTGCGTTGCACCAAGTGCTGCGCCCTGTGCGTTGTTGGAAACGAGCTGTGCCTTGGCAAGGCCTTCCTGGTTGATTTCAGCGTTTACGAGGAACACTGGAATACCAGCTGCAACAGCACGCTTGACTGCGCCAACCGAACCGTCAGCATTTGCCGGATCGAGAATGATTGCGACCGACTTGTTGGTGATGGCTGTATCGATAAGGTTGCTTTCGGTGTTAGTGTCGCCCTTATGGCCGCCAACCACAGCCGAATAACCGAGGCCTTCAGCGGTTTTCTTGGCGATTTCACCTTCAGTGTACCAGTATGGGTTGGAAGGATCGTTGACCACGATTGAGATCAGACCTTCAGCCCATGCGGTGCTGGCGATAAGCGGCAATGCTGCAGCAGCAGCAAAAAGAACGCGCATACCCTTCTTAAACATGTCTCACTCCCGTAAAAATTATCGTTGAGTTATGCCGGTTGCCCGGCGCTACCATTTCCAGTGGGCGAGATTTCAAACTGATATCGCCGTCTTGGAACCTTTCGATACCCCCGAAGAACCGGCTCCGCCCGGAACGGTGAGCGGAGCCGTAATTATCAACGCCGGGAATATTGAATGCTGTTGAGCAGAACTGCGAGCACGATAACCGCACCGGTAAAGACAGTCTGCCAGTAGGACGATACGCCAATGATCACGAGGCCATCGGAAAGGAAACCGATAACAAAAGCGCCGAGAAGCGTGCCGAGAATTGTACCGCGACCACCCGTCAGCGCTGCGCCGCCGATCACGACTGCGGCGATTGCCGTCAACTCGTAAGTGGTGCCTGCGGTCGGACCAGCCGAAGTCAGCTGCGACGACAGAACTAGACCAGCGATTGCCGCGCAGATGCCCGAAATCACATAAACCGAAATCTGCACGCGCTTCACTGGAACGCCCGACAGTTCAGCTGCACGTTCGTTACCACCCGAAGCATAGAGCCAGCGACCAAATGCGGTGCGGTTGAGTACGACTGCAACGATGATGGCGAGAACAGCAAGTACCAGAACACCGATCGGCACACCAAAAAGCGTGTTGAAGCCGAGCCATTCGAAGCCGGTATTGCCGAGTTCCGGACGACCACCGAGATTGTTATAGGTCAGACCATTGGTCATCAGAAGTGCCACGCCGCGTGCGCAATAAAGCACTCCGAGCGTCGCCACAAAGGCCGGAACACGCAGATAAGCGATCAGAACACCGTTGATGGCACCAACAAATGCGCCCAACGCACAGGTGATGATGACAACCGCCCAAACCGGGAAATAGAGAATGACACCCAGTTCCGGAAGGTTGACACCCTGCATAAGGAAACCGGCAACAACACCCGCAAGACCAAGCGTCGAACCGACCGAAAGATCAATACCGCCGTTGAGGATGACCAGCAGCATGCCAATTGCCAGCAGACCGAAAATGGCCACATGCGACGACATGATGAGGAAGTTATTGACGGTAAAATAATAAGGCGAAAGGAACGAGAAGGCTGCGATGATCGCAATCAATGCAAAGAACGCACGGCCTTCGAGCAGCAAATGCACGATGCTGGTTTTGCGCTTTGTCCCGGTGGACGCCGCCTTTTTGTCGTTGGTGCTCGTGACTGACATTCTATCAGTGCTCCATAATCAAGAGCATTTGTGGTTATAAAGACCAACTTAATGCTCTAACTCTTTGTTTTAACGCATAATCTTATCCGAAAAGTCGAACAACTTTTCGGGATCATGCTTTAGTGACCGACCATGGATTCGCCCGAGGCGGCCATGATCTTTTCCTTGGAGACGTCGGAGCCGAATTCGGCCGAGATGCGTCCACGGTGCATAACGATGATACGATGAGCGATGCTGAGACATTCGCCGACTTCAGATGTCGTGTAGACGACTGCGAGCCCGTCCTTGGCCTTTTCAGCCAGCAGCTTGAACACTTCAGCCTTGGCGCCAATGTCGATACCGCGGCTTGGCTCATCCAGAAGAATAACCTTCGGCTCAGTTGCCAACATCTTGCCGATAACGACCTTCTGCTGGTTGCCGCCGGAAAGCGAACCGATTGCGGCTTCGCCACCATCCGTCTTGATGTGAACATTCTTGATCGACTGATCGACGATGTTCTTTTCACGTTTTGTCGAGGTGAAAAGGCCTCTCGTCATTTCGCCAATGCTTGCCAGCGATAGATTTCTGCCAACCGTCATCGTTTGCACAAGACCGTCACGCTGACGATCTTCCGGCACCAGAACCAGACCCTGATCAATGCGCTGGGCAATCGTGAGGCCTGCGACATCCCTGCCTTCAAGCAGAATGCTGCCCGAATTGGCCTTGAGGCGACCAGCAACCGTTTCAAGAAGTTCGGTACGACCTGCACCCATCAGACCGTAAATACAAACGATCTCACCGGCACGCACATTCAGCGACATATTATCGACAAGCGCAAAATCACCAGACTTGTCCTGAACAGTCAGACCTTCCACGGAAAGCGCTACATCGCCCCATTCGTAACCGGTTGGAGGCGAACCAAGATCGAAGTTTTCGCCCACCATGTTGCGAACGATCCATTCCAGATCAATCTCGGCACGCGGTGCATAAGCGGTCATCGCACCATCGCGCAGAACCACGGCATGATCGGTGATCTGCAGCGCTTCTTCCAGATGGTGGGAGATATAAACAATCGCCACACCGCGCGCAGTCAGATCACGAATGACCTTGAAGAGCACTTCCACTTCCGAAGCACTGAGCGCTGAAGTCGGCTCATCCATGATCAGAATGCGGGAATTGACCGAAAGCGCACGCGCGATTTCGACAACCTGTTGCTGGCCAAGACGTAGTTCTTCAACCAGAGTCAGCGGATCGATGTCTTCTTCAAGTTCTGCAAGAAGTTCGCGGGTCAGGCGTTCTTCTTCTGCGAAGTCGACGCCCGTTGCACCGCGGATTTCGCGTCCCATGAAGATGTTGTCGCGCACGTTCATATTGGGTGCGAGACTCAGCTCCTGATGGATGATCGAAATACCGCGATCGCGGGCTTCTGAGGAGGAGCCGAACGCAACAGGTTCACCATCGAGAACAATCGTGCCCGACGTCGGCTGAATGACCCCCGACAGAACCTTCATCAGGGTCGACTTGCCAGCACCATTTTCACCAAAAAGCGTGGTGACCTGACCGCGACGGATTTCAAAGTTCACGCCCTTGAGCGCGTTGATACGTCCATAGGCCTTGGCTACGTCATGTGCAGAAAGAACGACTTCGCCGTGCTTGCCTTCAATTGTCTTCCTGTCAGGGCTCATTTTACTTCAAGCCCCACTGGTGTAACCAGCCAGTTCTTCGGATTGACGAGCTTGAAAACGCCCGTCACTGAAACCGTCTTGCCAACGAGATTGTTGACATCAACGCCTTCAAGAACCTGCTTCTTCATCTCATTATTGAGCGCAGAACCGGCATTCTGGAATTCGATCTGATTCTTGAACTGGCCAAATTCGATTGTACCAGTCGCATCGCGCAGATCGGTGCCGTTTACCGCAGGCCCCGTCTGGACACGGATTGCCATACCTTCAGGGAAACCATCGACCTTAATGACATTATAGTTCGACTTGCGCTCTTCGACAGTGCCGGTGAACTTGATCGGAATAACCGGGTTCACACTACCAACACCATATTTCTTACCGGCTGCATCCTTGTCGGCAACAAGTGCGATGCCGACCTCAACCGCGTCGGCTGCGCGTTCTTCTACGCTTGCCTTGACCTTCGGAAATTCCGCAGCACCATAGGCCTCAGGGGAGAATGCCTGCTGGCGCACATCGGCATCGGAACCGATCTTCACGACTTTCGTATCAAATCCAATCGCACCGACAACCACAACCGCAGCGACCACACTCCAGAGGACTGCGCGGTTCAGCTTGGCTGGCTTCTGTGAAACTTGATTAGCTTGTGTACTCATAATCAAACGCCTTCAGCAAATTCTGCCGGATTGTCGTTGTAGTAAAAAAGGGTTACGCGGCTGAATTTACACCGCTAGTGGACCGCACCCGCGATAAGGCATCCGGCTAGCAACGGCTAAACGGATTTTCACACAGGCGGCCATGGGAGTGAGAAATTTAATCATAACGATCCTCCACATAGTTCCCTGGCTCCGACCCTCCGCGCAGCATGGAAACAGATGCGCCGCGACCATATGCTATGATAGCGGCATGTTATCAACTTCAATAATCATGTTATAAACACCAATATCTGTCAATCAGCTGTTTTTGAAACTCGCCCCGTTTCACACAATTGCGGGCCCAAGATTCACAGCAAAGCCGGAAAATCCATCATCAAAAGCCGACTGGCAATAATGAATTCGGCAAGGCTAAATTCACTAAACCGAACTTTTCCAGCACCGGAAGCGCACATATTTATCATTTAATAACAACTATATAGGCTAAAACTATTCGATGATCAGTGTCGTCGTACCAACCAAATCCTGTAAAGGAGCGTGAGGCAGCCGGTCAGGAATTCCACCACAATAACCTTTTGTTGAAAAAAAATGCTTACAGGCAAAAATTTTACAGACAGGTCACCGTCGTTATGTTATCTCGATCATACGCAACAGCTCTTTTTCATTAAAACAAGAGCCGCGAGCGACAAATTTTAGTCGCGGGAGGAATCCAAATGTCCCTGAATAAGCACTTTGGGAAAGCGTATTTCAGTCATGGGTGGTAAGGGCGATATAATCATCGGTATCGACGCGGGCACATCCGTCGTCAAGGCAGTGGCGTTTGATCTGAGCGGTCGTCAACTGGAATCGGCGGCTGTCCGCAACACGTATGAAACCGGAGAACACGGCGCCGCGACACAGTCTTTATCCCAGACATGGAAAGACTGTGTAAGCGCATTGCGCGGCCTGTCAGAAAAAGTTCCGGGCTTAAGCGAACGTACTGCCGCTATTTCCGTCACGGGGCAAGGTGATGGCACATGGCTTGTCGGTCATGATAATAAGCCGGTCGGCGATGCCTGGATCTGGCTCGATGCCCGCGCTGCCAATACCGTCACGAAACTTGCTGCGGGCCCGATGAACCGGGCGCGCTTTGAAGCGACCGGCACCGGCCTCAATACCTGCCAGCAAGGCACACAGATGGCACATATGGACAGTTTCGTACCGGAACTGCTCGACAATGCCGAAGTCGCCCTTCATTGCAAGGACTGGCTTTATCTCAACCTCACCGGCGTCCGCGCCACAGACCCCTCGGAAGCCAGTTTTACTTTCGGCAATTTCCGCAATCGCCAATATGACGATGTGGTTATTGAAGCGCTCGGCCTTAAAAAGCGCCGTGGTCTGCTGCCCGAAATCGTGGACGGCACTCTGACGCAGCATCCGCTATCCCCCGAAGCCGCAGCTGCCACTGGTCTTCTGGCCGGTACACCGGTGAGCCTTGGCTATGTCGATATGGTGATGACCGCGCTTGGCGCTGGCGTTTATTGCGGCACCGCAGATGCTGGCTGCTCGACCATCGGATCGACCGGCGTGCATATGCGCGCGAAGCAAGTTTCCGACATTCATCTGAATGCGGAAGGCACAGGTTACGTTATTGCTCTGCCGATTCCGGGCATCGTCACGCAGGTTCAGACCAATATGGGTGCGACGATCAATATCGACTGGATTTTGCAGATCGCTGCCGACCTCATGTCGACTGCAGACAAAAAAGTCAGCTTGAATGATCTGATCCCGCGCCTTGATGAATGGTTTAACGCAAGCCGCCCCGGCGCGTTGCTTTACCATCCTTATATTTCCGAAGCCGGAGAACGCGGACCTTTCGTCAATGCTTTTGCGCGCGCAGGCTTTATCGGCCTTTCAAGCCGCGACCGTTTCCCCGAACTGGTGCGCTCGGTCGTGGAAGGTCTCGGCATGGCAACACGTGATTGCTATGCAGCCATGGGCGGTATGCCTGCGGAACTGCGCATTACAGGTGGTGCGGCACGTTCACGTGCGCTTCGCAGTACGCTTTCGGCAGCCGTCAATGCGCCGGTTCGTGTTTCCTCGCGTGAAGAAGCAGGGGCTGCAGGTGCTGCAATGATGGCCGCAGTCGCAATTGGCGCTTATCCAAACATGGATGATTGCATCGCCGAATGGGTCGCGCCTCTGCTGGGCGCGGGTGAAGCACCTGATGCAACTGAGGCACAGCGCTACGCGGAACTGTTTGGCGCTTATAAGGACGCCCGACTGGCTCTGGCCCCGATCTGGGACAAGCTTGCTGCCGACCGGTAATCCGACGATCGGCTGAAATGACATATTATTTTGCCGGGCTACCGGCATCCGAAGGAGCATGAGATGGCTGAACCGGAAACCTGCGATCTGTTTGTGATTGGCGGCGGTATCAATGGCGCGGGCGTTGCTCGCGATGCGGCTGGACGCGGCCTCAAAGTTGTACTGGCAGAAAAAGACGACCTCGCAGAAGGCACTTCATCACGCTCCGGCAAGCTTGTGCATGGTGGCCTGCGCTATCTCGAATATTACGAATTTCGCCTTGTGCGCGAAGCTTTGATCGAGCGCGAAGTTCTGTTGAATGCCGCGCCGCATATCATCTGGCCGATGCGTTTTGTTCTGCCACACAGCCCGCAAGATCGTCCGGCGTGGCTCGTGCGTCTTGGCCTGTTCCTTTACGATCATCTCGGCGGTCGCAAGAAACTGCCCGGCACCCGCACGCTTGATCTGAAGCGTGATCCGGAAGGCACACCGATCCTCGACCAATACACCAAGGGCTTTGAATATTCCGATTGCTGGGTGGATGACGCCCGCCTCGTCGTTCTCAATGCCGTGGGTGCTGCTGAAAAAGGCGCGACCATTCTGACCCGCACGCCAGTTACATCTGCGCGTCGCGAAAAAGGCGGCTGGATCGTTGAAACCAAGAACCGCGATACTGGCGAAATGCGCAGCTTCCGCGCGCGCTGCATCGTCAACTGCGCAGGCCCATGGGTCACAGACGTTATCACCAACGTGGCCGGATCGAACTCTTCGCGCAATGTGCGCCTGGTCAAGGGCAGCCACATCATCGTGCCTAAATTCTGGTCGGGTGCAAATGCCTATCTGGTCCAGAACCACGACAAGCGCGTGATCTTCATCAATCCATATGAAGGCGACAAGGCGCTCATCGGCACCACCGATATCGCTTATGAAGGCCGCGCAGAAGACGTCAGCGCAGACGAAAAAGAAATCGATTACCTGCTCACCGCAGTAAACCGCTATTTCAAGGAAAAGCTTAGGCGCGAAGACGTGCTGCACAGCTTCTCCGGCGTACGCCCACTGTTCGATGACGGCAAGGGCAACCCATCGGCTGTCACCCGCGACTATGTTTTCGATCTTGATGAGACCAGCGACGCCCCTCTCCTCAACGTGTTTGGCGGCAAGATCACCACGTTCCGCGAACTCGCAGAGCGCGGTATGCATCGTCTCAAGCACATCTTCCCGAATATGGGCGGCGACTGGACGCATGATGCACCATTGCCGGGCGGCGAAATCGCCAATGCTGACTTTGAGACTTTTGCAAACAGCCTGCGTGACAGCTACCCATGGATGCCACGCAAACTGGCTCTGCATTATGGTCGTCTCTATGGTGCGCGCACCAAAGACGTAGTTGCAGGTGCATCTGATCTTAACGGTCTTGGACAGCATTTCGGCGGCAATCTCTATGAGGCTGAAGTCCGCTATCTCGTGTCGAAAGAATGGGCGAAGACGGCAAATGATATCCTCTATCGCCGCACCAAGCACTATCTGCACCTGACCGAAGCCGAACGGGCCGCATTCATTGCATGGTTCGACAACGCCAAACTTGCTGCATAAAGCGCGACAATCGAGGACACCATGGCCCTTACGCTTTCGCTGAACACCAATCCGCTTGTAAACCGCTTTGCGGAGCCGGATGATCTGATCGAAACCGTTGCGCGCGATCTGCGCCTGCGTGATTTGCAGCTCACGCACGAGTTCATCAATCCGAGCTGGCAGGCTTCGACCATTCGTCGCCTGACGCGCGACATGGACAAGGCTTTGCAGCGCACCGGCGTCCGCGTGACCTCCGGCATGACCGGTCCTTATGGTCGTCTCAACCATTTCGGTCATCCGGACAGCGATGTGCGCCGCTATTATGTCGACTGGTTCAAGACTTTTGCCGATATTATCGGCGATCTCGGCGGCAAATCGGTCGGCACACAGTTTGCGATTTTCACCTACAAGGATTTTGACAATCCTGAACGCAGAGAAGAGCTGATCGAGATCGCGATCGACTGCTGGGCGGAAGTTGCCGAACATGCGAAACGTGCCGGTCTCGAATATGTCTTCTGGGAGCCGATGAGCATTGGCCGTGAATTTGGCGACACAATCGCTGAAAGCATCAAGCTTCAGGACCGCCTCACGGCTGCCAATATGGCAATTCCAATGTGGATGATGGCCGACATTGATCATGGCGATGTTACTTCGTCGAACTCTGACGATTTCGACCCATATGCATGGGCGCGTGCCGTACCGAGGGTCTCGCCGATCATCCACATTAAGCAGAGCCTTATGGATAAGGGTGGCCATCGTCCGTTCACGGCAGCCTTCAATGCCAAGGGCCGTATTCAGCCCGAGCCGCTACTCAAGGCGTTCGCCGAAGGCGGTGCTGTGGACAATGAAATCTGCCTTGAGCTGTCGTTCAAGGAACGCGAGCCAAACGACCGTGAAGTCATTCCGCAAATTGCGGAAAGTGTGGCCTTCTGGGCACCGCACATTGACACGGGTGCAAGCGACTTGAAAATATAACCTCAAGAAAAGAATAAAGAATCGGGAGCAGGCAGCGCGAAAATGGCAGATTCAGACGATTCCTTAGCCCTTCGTGCTGCCTGGCTCCATTTCATTGCAGGTATGACTCAGTCGACCGTTGCAAAGCGGCTCGGAATACCTTCCGTGAAGGCACACCGCCTCATTGCCAAGGCCGTTGCAGACGGCGCGGTCAAGGTGACAATCGACGGTGACATCACCGAATGCATCAATCTCGAAAACCAGCTCGCAGAACAGTATAATCTCGAATATTGCGAAGTCACACCCGATCTCGGTGAAGAAGCCCTGCCCTTGCTTTCGTTGGGAAATGCTGGTGCAGAGTTCCTTCGTCGCGAAATCGAGCATGGCGATCATGAGGTAATTGGCCTTGGTCATGGCCGCACACTTTCAGCAGCCGTCAGTCAGATGCCACGCGTGGCTGCCAAGGATTTGCAGTTCGTATCGCTGCTTGGCGGCCTCACACGAGACTTTGCCGCCAACCCGCATGACGTGATGCATCGCATTGCTGAGAAGACCGGCAGGCCCGCTTACGTGATGCCGGTACCCTTCTTCGCCAACACGGCTGAAGATCGCGAAGTGTTGCTGGCGCAAAAGGGTGTCACCAGCGTCTTTGAAATGGGGTGCCGCGCCGAGCTGAAAATCGTCGGTATCGGCACAGTCGACGCGCACGCGCAGCTCGTCACATCCGGCGTGATTGATCTGTCTGAAATGGAAGAGATCGCAGAGCGCGGCGGTATTGGCGAAATGCTTGGACACTTCTTCGATATAAACGGCACGCGTCTTGAAACTGGACTGACGGCCCGCACCATCGCGGCATCGGTGGAAAATGCCGATATGAGCCGTATCATCGGGCTGGCTGGCGGTCTTTCCAAAGCCGACGCCATCCGCGCCGTCCTCAAAAGCGGTCGCCTTTACGGGCTGATCACCGATGAGCGCACCGCAAAGGCGTTGCTGCATTAAAACAGCATCGATCAACAAAATATCACAAAATCACATTTTATATGGATTGTTTTGTGATTTTGTGATTTAAGTTTGTGTAATAATAAATATGCTCTGGGATCGGAAATTCCGTGAAACGCGACGAAAGAAGACAGGCGATCATCAATCTGTTGATTGAAAATCATGCGGTCGATCTCGATGATCTTTCCGAGCGTTTTGCAGTTTCCAAGATGACCATCCATCGCGATCTGGATTCGCTTGAAGAATCCGGCGTGCTGCGCAAAGTACGCGGCGGCGCAACCATGGATGCAGGCTCTCAGTTTGAAAGCGATTTCCGTTTTCGCGTGCAACAAGACAATGAAGCCAAGATCGAGATGGGCCGCGCAGCTCTTGAGCTGATTGAGCCCGGCATGACCGTGATGATCAATGACGGCTCCACTGCTGCGGTTCTGGGCAGCATGTTGATTGAAAAACGTCCACTGACGGTGATCACCAACAATGCGGTCATCATCGAGAACCTCAAGGGCGAAGGCGGCATCAATCTGATTGCGCTCGGCGGTGTATTTTCTGCGAAATTCAATGCCTTCTTTGGCCTGCTGACCGAGGAAGCCCTTTCGAAACTCAGCGCGGACATTGCCTTCATTTCCGCGCCTGCAGTCAATGGACGTCTCGTCTATCACATGGATGAAAACGTCGTTCGCACCAAGCGAGCCATGACTGCATCCGCAACACGCACATGCCTTTTGGTCAACCACCAGCGTTTCCGCCGCACGGCCCTGCATGTGATGGCTGACCTTGGCGACTTTGATGCCATCATCACGGATAAATCTCCGGGCGATGCGCTTGTAGCCGAACTCGAGCCAGCAGGTATCAAACTGACAATCGCAGAATAGGTTCTGCGCCACCGCATTCACACGAGAAGAAAGACCATTCAAGCATGTCCAAATTCTGGGTAGGTACGAGCTGGAAAATGAACAAGACGCTG
This sequence comes from Brucella grignonensis, assembly GCF_002252505.1. Lineage (GTDB taxonomy): Bacteria > Pseudomonadota > Alphaproteobacteria > Rhizobiales > Rhizobiaceae > Brucella > Brucella grignonensis. Next base: position 122,452 of record NZ_NNRL01000159.1, read on the forward strand.
GCCGAAGCCCGTGTTTTCGCGAACGCGCTCAAGGACGCTGACAGCAGCCGTTCGGTAGACATTCAGCGCTTTGTCATTCCGCCGTTTACCTCAGTTCGTGAAGTAAAGGAAATCCTGTCGGACACATCGGTCAAGGTCGGCGCGCAGAACATGCACTGGGCTGATCAAGGTGCATGGACCGGCGAAATTTCACCGCTGATGCTCAAAGATTGCAATCTCGATATCGTTGAACTCGGCCATTCCGAGCGTCGCGAGCATTTTGGTGAAACCAACGAAACCGTTGGCCTCAAGGTTGAAGCAGCTGTTCGCCATGGTCTGATCCCGCTTATCTGCATTGGTGAAACGCTGGAAGACCGCGAAAGCGGACGTGCCGCAGAAGTGCTGGCAGAAGAAGTGCGAGGCGCACTTTCCAAGCTTTCAGACGAACAGAAGAAAGCCGAAATCCTGTTTGCCTATGAGCCAGTATGGGCGATTGGCGAAAATGGCATTCCTGCTTCTGCCGACTATGCCGATGACCGTCAGGCCGAAATCATTGCTGTTGCGGAAGGCATCCTTGGCCGTCGCGTACCTTGCCTTTATGGCGGCTCGGTCAATCCCGGCAATTGCGAAGAACTCATTGCCTGCCCGCATATCGATGGCCTGTTTATCGGTCGTTCGGCATGGAACGTGGAAGGCTATCTCGACATTCTGGCCAAATGCGCCAAGAAAATTGAAGCTAATTAAGGAGCATTATCATGAAAGTAGCAGTAGCAGGCGACAGCGCCGGTGAAGGTCTGGCCAAGGTTCTTGCAGATTATCTGAAGGATCGTTTTGAAGTGTCCGAAATCTCCCGCACCGACGCTGGCGCAGATGCATTCTACGCCAATCTTTCGGACCGCGTTGCATCCGCCGTTCTCGACGGTACCTATGACCGCGCAATTCTGGTTTGCGGCACCGGTATCGGTGTTTGCATTGCAGCCAACAAGGTTCCAGGCATCCGCGCAGCACTGACGCACGACACCTATTCAGCAGAACGTGCAGCACTTTCCAACAACGCGCAGATCATCACCATGGGCGCACGCGTTATTGGTTCGGAAGTTGCAAAGACCATTGCTGATGCATTCCTTGCACAGACCTTTGACGAAAACGGTCGTTCGGCTGGAAATGTTGATGCGATCAACGAAGTTGACGCCAAGTACAACAAGTGCTGATTGTCTAAGCAGAGCCCCAAAAAGTTGGCAGACTTTTTGGACAAGGCGATGCTCCAAAAATACAGAAAGCGGCGGGTTTCCCCGCCGCTTTTTTCTTTTAAGCTAAAGAATTTAGCTAAACTTCGGGTCCAGCGTACCGTCGCGATAACGCTTTGCCATGTCTGACAGTGGGATTGGGCGAATGGACTGAGCATGGCCAGCGGTGCCGAACTGCTCGAAGCGATCCTTGCAGAGCTTGGTCATCGCAGCCATTGCTGGCTTGAGATATTTACGCGGATCAAACTCGCTTGGATCTTCCTGCAACACGCGGCGGATCTGGCCCGTCAGCGCCATACGGTTGTCCGTATCGATGTTGATCTTGCGCACGCCATGCTTGATGCCGCGCTGGATTTCTTCAACAGGCACACCCCAGGTTGGCTTCATCTTGCCGCCATACTTGTTGATGATTTCCTGCAAATCTTCCGGCACAGACGACGAACCATGCATGACAAGATGCGTGTTTGGCAGCTTGCGATGGATTTCTTCGATCACATTCATCGCCAGCACTGAACCATCAGGCTTGCGGCTGAACTTGTAAGCGCCATGCGATGTGCCCATAGCGATTGCCAGTGCATCGACCTTGGTTTCGCGAACGAATTTCACAGCTTCATCCGGATCGGTCAGAAGCTGGTCATGCGAAAGCTGGCCTTCGGCACCATGACCGTCTTCTGCTTCACCCATGCCGGTTTCGAGTGAACCGAGAACACCCAGCTCACCTTCAACCGAAATACCGCCAAGATGGGACATTTCACTGACCTGACGCGTAACGGAGACATTGTAGTCCCAGTCAGCCGGGGTCTTGCCATCGGCCTTGAGCGAGCCGTCCATCATGACGGAGGTAAAGCCTGCCTGAATTGCGGTCATGCAAGTGGCGGCTTCATTGCCGTGATCAAGATGCACGCAAACAGGAATATGCGGATAGATTTCCGTGACCGCATCCATCATGTGGCGCAGCATGATATCGTTCGCATAGGAACGCGCACCGCGCGAAGCCTGCAGGATCACCGGCGCATTGGTCGCATCCGCCGCTTCCATAATGGCAAGCGCCTGTTCCATGTTGTTGATGTTGAAAGCCGGAACACCATAGCTGTGTTCAGCAGCGTGGTCGAGCAATTGCCGCAGCGTAATACGCGCCATTTCAGTTTCTCCTAATTAGTTGCGCGAACGCGCGTAATACTCACCAAGAACGTCGACTTCTTCCGCAACACCGAACACCAGCGCGCTGCGCTCGTGATAGGTTTCGGGAACGATATCGAGGATCGGTGTGGAACCATTGGTCGCCTTGCCACCAGCCTGCTGGCTGAGGAAAGCAATCGGATTGGCTTCATAAACGAGGCGTAGACGGCCTTTCTCATAGCCCGGACGCGCATCGTCCACGTAGAAGAAGATGCCGCCGCGCTGCATGATGCGATGCATGTCGCCGACAGCCGCACCCAACCAGCGCATATTGAAATTGCGCCCGCGCGGACCATCCTTGCCGTTGTAGCAATCGTCAACATAAGCCTTCATGCCGGCCGAGAGATGACGATAAACGGATGCGTTATAGGCGAGATCGGATGTACGCTCCGGAAGCATAACGTTCTTGCGGGTGATCTGGAAAATACCGTCCACCGGATCGAGTGTTGCAAAAAGCACGCCTTCACCAACCGAGAACGCGAGATCGATAGAATTACCGAACGACACATAACCCGCTGCCAGCTGACGATTGCCGGGCTGAAGGAAAGGCTCTGCCGTATCTGCCGGGAAAATTGAAAAGATAGTGCCAAGCGGCGCGCCAAGACCAACATTGCCGGAACCATCGAGCGGGTCGATTGCCACGGCAACCAGACCATCAGCCTTACCCGGAACCGGAAGGTCCGCTTCCTCGGAGAGAACCGATGCGGCACCAGCCGCAATCAGCAACTCAACGAAAAGATTGTGCGAACCAACATCAATGCTCTTCTGCTGGTCCTGATCGCTGTTCACGCCGACCAGTTTGCCCGGATCGCCGGGAAGAGAACCGCGCGCGATGCGACCGGCAAGACGGCCTGAACCTGCGAGAATGGCTTTGATTACATTGCTCGTTGCAAGACGCAAGCCATCCTGACCTGCCCAGGTATCGAGATATTCGCCAGCAGCCTGCGTATCGACACGGTCACTATCGCCAGCCAGAACCAGCGGTGCAAAATTTCCTGCCATCGTCATTCGCCCTGCTCCCGAAGAAGAGACAGTTGCAGCACGTTGGAAGTGGGGGAAACGGAATTCATTTACTGGCAATCTCCATGCAGATGTCTTCAAGACACGCCCGATAGTGGGCCGAGACACGGAGGACGTAACACCGTTCTGATATCATCACAATGATGTGGATAACATTATAACGATTTAAATGTGATAATATGTTTTAAAATGATGTTAATTACAGATAAGCTATGTCATCTCCCATATGCGTTGGGCATTGCGAAGTGCCACGCGAGCCGACTGTCTATGCTCGCAAAAGCCCTCTTCCGGAAAATGGAGTGCTATAAAGCCTCTATAACGCGCACTTACAGCGTTTTTCTGATTCCATTAAAGCCGGAAGCGCTCCGGCCATTTGCTTGAAGCACATTTTACTCCCCAAACCGTTTTATATGTTTTGGAACGCGACTGAGCGCAGGCACGCGAAAGGCCCCGCGGCTATTCAGCTCTGCTTTTTCTTGTCGGGATCAAAAGTTACGAAGAAACGAAAAGCCGACCAAAGGCCCAGTGCGCCAAAAAGCATGGCCCAGCCGACACTGCCCATCCAAATCTCGAATGCGGTCCAGGCAAAACAGCTCCCTGAGATCAATACCCGAGTCCATAAAGGTCGAAATCGCGGGTCATCAAACTCAAACATTGGCCAACCTTGTTACGGTTTCACGTCTCCGAAACATCGCTCCGGAGAATATACGCCATGTCTAACGAGTTTCCGGGCATCCCGTAAGTACTCCGTGTTCAAGTCGACCGATATTTTGTGACTTTAAACGAATTGTGTCTTCCGTCCTTGAACTAGGTCGGAAGACACAGCTATTGCTCGATGTGGTGCTGGGCGATCAGGCCGCCTCAGCGCGGGGTGCCATCGCTCCCGTCATCAGGGCCACAGCATCCGACATCGAATATTCTTTCGGATCGATCACCGTCAAACGACGGCCAAGACGATGGATATGGATGCGGTCGGCCACTTCAAACACATGCGGCATGTTATGTGAAATCAGCACTATAGGCATGCCACGCGCCTTCACGTCCTGAATAAGCTCCAGAACGCGGCGGGATTCCTTCACACCAAGCGCAGCCGTCGGTTCATCCATAATGACAACTTTGGAGCCGAAAGCTGCAGCACGCGCGACCGCAACACCTTGCCGCTGTCCGCCCGACAATGTTTCCACGGCCTGGCCGATGTTCTGAATGGTCATCAGCCCCAGTTCCGAGAGTTTCTCACGGGCGATCTTTTCCATTGCACCACGATCAAGCATTCGCAGCCATGAGCCGAGCGGGCCTTTGCGGCGAATCTCACGCCCAAGAAAGAGATTGTCCGCAATGGAAAGTGCCGGGGAAAGAGCAAGGTTTTGATAAACCGTCTCAATGCCCGCATTGCGCGCTTCCATCGGCGAATGGAAGCTCACCGGCTTTCCATCCAGCTTGATTTCGCCTTCGTCGGGACGAACCGCACCTGACAGTGCCTTGATGAGCGAAGATTTACCCGCGCCATTGTCGCCAATGACGGCAAGAACCTCTCCCGGATAGAGATCAAAATCGGCATGGTCGAGGGCTGTGACGCGCCCGTAACGCTTAACCAGACCGCGTGCGGAAAGAACAGGCGTAACTGAGGGTTTCATGCGGCAGCCTTTCTGATCCATTGGTCAATCGCAACGGCGGCGATAATAAGAACGCCAATCAGGAGATAGGTCCATTGTGGATCTGTGCCCCAAAGGCGCAATCCGAGCGAGAAAACGCCCACGATCAGAGCACCAAACATTGTACCAAGGATCGAGCCTCGCCCGCCAAAGAGCGATATTCCGCCAATCACCACGGCAGTTATGGATTCAATATTGGCAAACTGACCCGAAGTTGGTGAGACTGAACCAAGCCGCCCGATCATTGCCCAGCCAGCAAGTGCACAGATAAGCCCGGCCAGAACATAAACTGACATCAGGATCGGCTTGACCGACACGCCCGCAAGCTGTGCCGCTTCCGGATCATCACCAATAGCATAGACATGACGTCCCCAGGCGGTGTGGTTCAGGACAAACCAAAGCACCAGCACCAGCAGAACCATGGCGATAACACCATAGGTAAAGACCGCACCGCCAAAACGAATGCTTTCACCAAAGAACTGCAGGATGGGCGCTTCAGCGGTAATTTCCTGCGCCCGAATGGTTTCATTCGCCGAATAGAGGAAGTTGGTAGCGAGGATCACCTGCCACATGCCCAAAGTGACAATAAATGGGGGCAGTCGAACATAGGCAATCAAAAAACCATTGATGAAGCCACACAGCGCACCGGTCGCAAAACCGAACAAAATTGAGAGTTCCGCAGGCAGGCCATAGCGGAAGGTAAATTGTCCCATCACGACTGATGACAGCACCATAATGGCACCAACTGAAAGATCGATACCGGCTGTCAGGATCACCAGAGTTTGTGCCGCCGCCACAATACCGGTTATCGCAACCTGCTGGAGAATGAGCGTCAACGCAAAGGCGGAAAAGAATTTCCCACCCAACGTAATGCCAAACACCAACAGTGAAATCACCAGCACAATCAGTGGTACAGCCGCAGGATTGTGGTGCAGAAAATGCCGGAGCCGATAGAGCACCGAGTGATCGCCATCATCAAATGATGCAACATCACTCGCACTTCGCGACAATGCGCTTTCATACTCCTGCATCGATGGCTTTACGGGGGCGGAGGTCGCCTCTGGCTCGCTCATGTCAGTCTCCTGCTGTCTTGTGCAAGAGCACCCGGCAGAAAATGCCGGATGCGAAGGTTCCTGAAAGCATTTCCAGCAAAAATGCGAAGCGATTTTGCGTCGGATAATGCGTAAAATAAACAGTCCAGGTGTTAGAGCGCCGTGCGTCCTTTCGGATGCACAAAGGACGCTCTAACTTTTTGGTTTTAAGCACATTGTATCCTAAAGACGGCTCCCACCTTTCGGGATGTGCTTTAGCCCCAGCATTTGCCAAGAGCAGTTTTGGTGTCGATTGACTCCACACCCGCAACAGGCTTGTCAGTGACCAGCGCCACACCCGTATCGACAAAGGTCTTGCCTTCGGTCGGCTTTGGCTTTTCGCCGGTGTCAGCGAATTTCTTGATCGCTTCGATGCCAAGAGCAGCCATCTGCAGCGGATATTGCTGCGATGTTGCGCCAATCACACCGGCTTCAACATTCTTGACACCAGGGCAACCACCGTCGATCGACACGATCAGAACGTCTTTTTCACGCCCCACCGCCTTCAATGCTTCATAAGCGCCAGCAGCAGCCGGTTCATTGATGGTGTGGACGACATTGACGGTCGGGTCTTTCTGGAGAAGGTTTTCCATGGCGCGACGACCACCTTCTTCATTACCATCGGTCAGATCGCGGCCGACGATGCGTGGATCGTCTTCATCGCCAAGCTTGGTCTTGTCCTTCGGATCAATGCCGAAGCCAACATCAAAGCCCTGATCACGCAGAACATCCACGCTCGGCTGAGACGCGGTAAGATTCAGGAAGGCAACGCGCGCATCCTTGGCTTTATCGCCAAGCGTTGCTGCGGCCCACTTGCCCACCAGCTCACCCGCAAGGAAATTGTCTGTCGCAAAGGTCGCATCAGCCGCATCGGCTGGCTCCAGAGGTGTATCAAGCGCAATGATAAGTGCACCAGCATCGCGCGCTTTTTGCAGCGATGGTACAATACCCTTCGTGTCGGAAGCAGTGATCAGAATACCTTTGGCACCATCTGCAATGCAGGTTTCGATCGCAGCAACCTGACTTTCGGAATCGCCATCAATCTTGCCCGCATAGGTTTTGAGATTGACGCCAAGTTCCTTGGCTTTGGCAATAGCGCCTTCCTTCATCTTAACAAAAAATGGATTGGTATCCGTCTTGGTGATCAGGCATGCACCAACATCAGCAGCATTGGCTGGACCGACTGCGGAAGCGGCGACACCAAGCGTAAAGGCAGCAACAGCTGCCGAGAGAACTGTCTTCTTCATAAACTTCCTCCCAGAGTGAAACCGGTTCCTCTTCCCCCGGCGTAACGAAAGCAAAACACGGCTTCGTAAGAGAGTCAATTAATAAATCCACTTGATTTATTAATTTGCTGTGTCACTCTTCAGGTGAGAGATTGAGATTGGCCAATTTGTCTTGCAGGTGCCGCTGGCATCTAAGCTGATGTTTCTATTTAACATGTTCTACAAATGAGGGCTTTTTCTGCTTCGTCGAATGGAGTAGGCCAATCGATATCAGAGCATGTATCCCATAGGTGGGAGCCGGTTTTGGAAGAAAGACATGCGTCAAACTAAAGCGTGACATCACTCTTTAGAGCGCGTCCCGAAAAGTGTGAAGCAGCTTTCGGAAAAGATACGCTTTAAAACAAACACTTAGAGCGCCGATCTGATTCAATCAGATCGAAACGCACTCTAGAATATGCGGGACCTTGGGAGAGGACATGGCCAGACACACTTCAGAACGTAGTTCTGATCAACACGGCGGGCCCGCCGTGGCAGGTTCCGCCATGCCGCAATTCACCCAAGCCGGAGCAAGCATCAATCGTGGCTCTAACCAGATCGGTGTGCGCGCTTACAACGAGCGCCTCGTTCTTGCGCTGGTGCGCCGACATGGTTCAATGGCCCGTGCCGATATCGCCCGCAAGACCGGGCTGTCTGCACAAACCATTTCAGTAATCATCCGCGAGCTGGAAAAAGACGGCCTGATCACACAAGGCGAACGCGTACGCGGGCGTGTTGGGCAACCTTCAATGCCCATGCGGCTTGCTGCAGATGGCGTCTTTTCGTTTGGTCTGAAGATCGGCCGCCGCAGCGCCGAGATCATCTTGATGGATTTTCTTGGCAACATCCGTCAACGTCGCCACATCACCTATCGCTGGCCTGTGCCGGATCAAATCCACAAGTTCTCCTTTGATAGCATCAAAGCGTTTACTGCCGCACTTGATGCAGACAAACGAGAACGTATTGCAGGGCTCGGCATTGCGCTTCCATTTGAGCTCTGGAACTGGGTGGAAGAAGTCGGTGCACCTGCGGCCGATATGAATGCCTGGCTTGATGCCGATCTGATCAACGATTTCGGCTCCGCCTTACCATTTCCGGTTTACCTACAGAATGACGGAACAGCGGCCTGTGGTGCGGAACTGACATTCGGACGTGGGCCTGAATTTACCGATTTCGTCTATTTCTCAATTGGGTCATTCATTGGCGGCGGCGTAGTTTTGAACAACACGCTCTACCCCGGACGAACCGGTAATGCTGGCGCTCTGGGTTCGATGCCCATGCGCATGCGTGGAACAGACGACGCGCGCGAAACCATGCAATTAATCGATACCGCATCGCTCTTTGTTCTCGAACGCATGTTGCAGGAGAGCAATATTTCTTCCGATGACCTTTGGCTTTCGCCTGAACGCTGGCCAGATTTCGGCATTTTGCTCGATGAATGGATCGCATTGGCCGCGCGTGGCCTCGCCCATGCAGCGATTGCAGCCGCAGCCGTGATTGATTTTCCAGCGGCAATTATTGACGGCTGGCTGCCAGAAAATGTCCGCCACAGGATCGTTGAAGCGACGAAGCTCGAGCTTACGCGCATCGACCTGCAAGGTCTTTCCGCACCCGAGATTGTCGAAGGGAAAGTCGGCGTTCATGGAAAAGCGATGGGCGCTGCGAGCCTGCCGCTTTCCCATCGCTATCTTTTCGACCAAAGCGTCCTCTTCAAAGACAGTGCCTGATAGAATGTTCTTTGGCGATGCCGCGAAAAACCGCGCCATAGTCCCACTCGGTGAGCTCCGGGGTGAGGTTGAATCCCAGCACCAGAGCATAATTCGTCGTCAGAGTTTCGCAGGCATCATAACCACCCCACAAGGCTGACCTTTATCCGAGTAAATATTCCAAGAAGTACATTTTCTTTGGGCATATAACAGATGACGTAATTCATCCATCTCCTGCCAGATGCACAATAAAATTATGTCCGTATGACACTTTGCCTAAAACATACTGCCCCTCTTTGGGACGAACCAGTCCTTCTGCCAGGCGAAAGCTACCATCTCGCCAAACGATATCCGCTGCCCATGCCCGACCCAAACACTGATGGGCAACCCGATCAGCAAGCTCAAGCAGTTCATCAAGGTCTGTTGAAATCAGCAAAACTGCTTTGCCCGCGTCCGCTGCATCGCTGATACGCTGGCGGGTGGCACGAATATTTTTTACATCGGGACCGTAAGTTGGCTTTGCAAAAATAACTGCCTCCGCTGAGCCGGTCAGCTCATGTGCCAACAAAACTTTCTGAATGTTTCCCCCAGACAATGTTCCTACGGGTGTCTGGAAATCCGGCGTGCGAATATCAAAGTTCCGCACATGCTCCTGAGCCTGCAAACGAATGGACTGCGGTTTTTCAATACCTTTTTTTCAGAAAGGCGAGGCTCCAATATCCTTGAGCAAAAAATTAGTCGCGACGGCGAATGCGCCAACAGTACCTTCGCCCAATCGGTCGTCAGTCACATAACGCAGCCCCGCTGCGCGACGTTCTCCCACTGTAAGAGAACCGATTTCGGCACCATGCAGCTTCACACTTCCCGAGGAAGGCATCTGCCCGGCCAAGGCTTCCGCAAGCTCCTTCTGACCGTTGCCGTCGATGCCGGCAATGCCGAGCACTTCTTTCGATCTCAGCGCAATTGAAACATCACGAACTGGAATACGTCCTGCATTTGAATTCAGCTTTGAAACTTCCAGCACCACGGAACCCAACTCACGGGTGGCGCGATACTCGCTGGCGCTATCGTCCGTTGCGGACTGGCCAAACATCAGACGGATGATATTGGCCGTATTCTGCTGATCACTATTGGCATTGAGTTCATCAGGGGTGATAGCACCGGCATTTTTACCAAGGCGTAACATCGAAATCCTGTCACCATATGCAAGTGCTTCGTTGAGCTTATGCGTGATGAAAATGACCGCAAGCCCCTCGGCAACCAGTCGGCGCATTAACTCTCCAAGAGAAACGGCCTCGTTGGGGGGCAGCATAGCGGTCGCTTCATCGAGAATGAGACAGCGGCTGCCACGCATCAAAGCGCGCAAAATTTCGACCTGCTGACGCTCACCTAGGGAAAGGCTGGAGACCAGCGCAAAAGGATCAACGCGCAGACCGATGCGGCTTGCAGTTTCATTGATACACTTTGCAATGCCGCTGCGATCCGGCTTACGCCACCATACCCCACCAAGGGTGAAATTATCGACGACCGTCAGGCTTGGCACCAGCATCGAATGCTGAAACACCGTGCCTATTCCTAATGCGAGGGCATGGCGGGGAGACGTTATATTGACGGCTGAACCATCAATTTCGATACAGCCGTTATCTGACTGCTGAAGCCCCGACAACATACCAACCAATGTAGATTTTCCGGCACCGTTTTCGCCAAGCAGAACATGAACTTCACCCGGCCAAATATCTGTGCTGACATTGTTATTGGCTATAGCGCCGGGAAAGCGCTTGGTAATACCACGCAGCCCAACAAATGGCTTTGTACTGGAATTCGGAGGAAGGCCGCGTTTGTCACTGACGCCTGCATCTCAACATCCTTCATGCAAATCCTTGATCATAGCGGCGTAAACCGGCGTCAGGTCCCAGATAACGGATGAAAGAAGATCGCCTTTATCAATCGACGTCTTTTCGCCGATAACATCAATGAAATAGGCTTTCCCGCCATCGGTGGCCGGTGTCGTTTCAACGGCCTGCAACATGCCAAAACTCGAACCGTTGCCCTGCCCGAAGATAATGTCCGCGCCAGAGGCAATAACGGTTTCAGCCACGCGCTTACCGCCGGCAGCATCAGCATAAGCTGCCGGTCCGATCACCGTATAACGAACTTCAACAGCTGGGTTCCCAGCCTTCACCCCCTGTGCAAAAGCAACCGACATATTGTTCCACGACGGTGGCGCAACGCCGGGGATATGACAGTGGCGTTTAACGCCCGAGGAAAAATAGGGGTCCTAAATCGGACCCCTATTCCATGATGTATTGGGAAATATTAGAGCGCATCCCGAAAAGTGTGAAACGGTTTTCGGATAAGATGTGCTCCAAACAAATAGTTAGAGCGCAGATCTGATTCAATCAGATCAAAACACGCTCTAATGCCCAGAAAGGACAAGTGTCTGCACTGGCATCATCACGGCTTGTATTCGCAGGATCATGGCGTGAACGAGGCCGGTTGCATCGACGGCGTGCAAGAATATAGACCGCAGCGTACCCGCTTTACCGGATTCCAATTCCTCATGATTGCTTGTGTACGCGTTGGCCACACAACTACTGCCGGGGGGAATGCCCGCAAGCTGTCCTTCGTAGAGAGGCTCCAGGGTAACTGTGATTGTTCCCGGTTTTGCCAATTGCTGGATGTCGACCAGTTGATCGCTGGCTCGCACCTGCCCGCCTGCAATAACATCCTGCACTTCAGTTACGACCATCGGAATAATCGTGAATGGCTTACCGATACATGTTGCTTCGGCAATCATACCGGGCTTCATGACTTGCGCTTCGATCTGCCCGAAGCCTGCGATAAGGGCCGTTCGACCTGCTGTTTCCGGCACCAATATGCCGGCCGGGCGGAGCAACGGATTGACGACTTCACCTGCCCGCAAGGTGAATTGTTGAACGGTTCCCGAAACGCCGGCCTTCACGATCGTTTTATTCAGTTCAACTTCCGCCTCCGTAGCTGCAGCCTCAATGCTTGCCCTCTGCGCTGGAAGCAATGAGGTGATTTTGGTTTCGAGCGTCTGCTTGCTGGCGGTTGCTGCTGCCAATTCGCTACCTTTGCCATCGGCTATGGATTGGAGACGTTCAATATCCTTACGGGCGACAATGTTTGAGTTGCGGCGCTGCAGCTCAAGTTGCGTGTTTACATCGTTCTGTGCCTGAACGAACGCAATCTCACCTTGCTTAATCCGGGCATCGGCAGCCACAAGATCGGTTTTGGCGACAACCATTTCGGCGTCGATTTCCGCAATGCGTTTACGAGCTGTTTCCAGCGCAGCCTTTTGTTTGCTGTCATCGAGTTTGAAGAGCGGTTCGCCAGCTTTCACCTTCTGGTTTCGCGAGACATACACTTCATCAACACGTCCACCTATTTCCGGAAGGATCGTGACCGTTCGAAACGCAGCTGTCACGTTGGACGTGGACGGATGATAATAGAAAATCATCGTGATCAGGGATACCGTAAGGATGAGGCACGCCGTGATCCCCCATCTGAGTTCGAACCACATGGAATAGATCGTGATCTCGTGTCCGATCCGCTTTCCCTGACCGAACCGGCGGAAAAGATAATCAGGAAATATGGTGATCATTGAACAAAGCAGGAATTCGAGCATTATTTCTGCTCCCCTTTGTTCTGATCGAGAGACAGTCCCGTGTCAGGCGTGGCTGTTGAAGTGGCAGCGCTCTGAGAGCCCCCTGAAACCGCTTGTGGTGCAACATTATCGCTGGCACCAACAGTTGCTGTTGGTGCAGAGGGCGGAATTGTCAGGTGAAGCCCTCGCCGCGCAATGGTACGCAAAGACCTTGCCATGGAGGTTACCGGCGACAGAAAGTCCGGAAGATCCGTCATTGCCAGCAAAAGAGCTGCAATCCAGAAGAGCTGATTGTGAGTGAAGAGCGCTATCAAACCCAATACAGCAACAAGTTGAATCTGAATTTTATTCGTCTGATGAGCAATATGTTCAGGGAGAGCATGAAGTCTCAGATAGAGAATACCCGTCAGGAATACCACGCAGATAAGGAAAATAATGACGATGTTCAAAAGCACATCGGTTTGTCCCGGGGGAGTTATAAATGCGGGTAAATGTCCGACCGCTGCTTTATGCACGGCATCTGCTGATTGGTCCATGTTGCCTCCAGCCTTTGTTTGTTGGCGTCCCATGCGCTTCACCGGATGGTAGCGATAAGGAGCGCGGCTGTTCACCAACAAATGTGCCCGAAAAATGTCGGCTGCACACCATTATATCAAATAGCAATAACGTTGTGGAAATTTCCGATGAGGATTGGAAAAATTACCAAATGAAATGAAGAATTATAAAGAAAATAAGCCATTGTTCATGCTGAGAATATGGCTTTCCGCCTAGTCATGGAGTCAGAGCTAACTGAAACAGCGGTTTATCTAACTGTACGGCGCGCCCGTCATACATGCTGAATAGAAGTCTTTGCAGAACTCGCAGCACCCCGAAAGCCGTAGCACATGTTTCGGGATGCACTCTCAATTCGGCGTCAGCCTTCTTCTGCGATCCGCTCACGTAGAATGGCGATCGCCACCTTACCAGCATTCATCACATGATAGGCCGCAGCTTTGCGGGCTTCCTTGCCTCGTCTGGCCGCAAGATGGCCGACCACCTCTTCGAGTTCCGCAAGACTTTCACGCGTACGGCCCGGTGCACTCAGCGATGTCGCACGCAAAACCATGACGCGCGCGTTCAGCGATGACAGCGTATGGCCCAGCGCTTCATTATGTGCGCCGAAAATCAGGCAGTCATAAAAAGCATTCTTGGCTTGCAGGCGTTCCAGCGGATCGGTGACTTTGTCGCCTTGCTTGAGCACTTCAAAAGCGGCTTTAAGCGCCTCAATGTCCTCATCGGTTGCATTACGGGCAAACAATTCGCACGCCAGCCCTTCCAGTTCTACACGAACCTGATAGATGCCTTCGGCTTGCTCTGGCTTCAGACGTGCCACAATCGGCCCGCGATGCGGAACAACTTCAACAAGACCTTCACTTTCAAGCTGACGCAGTGCTTCGCGTACAGCCGTACGGCTGACGCCCGTCATCTCACACAAATCGCGCTCAGTGATGCGCTGGCCCGCCGTAAAATATCCCACCGCGATCGAATTGCGGATGCTTTCCGTAACACTGTGCCGCACGGGAGCCGCAGCTTTTACCACTTTAAAATCAATAGGCGGGGTTCGCCCGTTCATGGATACAGCTATAAGTTTATACCCCTTTTTGGTGTATGGGGACCGGTAATACCGTATTACTTTACGCTAATTGCTTGTTTTGAAAGCATCAGATTTTCGACCATGCCCGTTTAACGTGCAAAACTTTAATTTTGTGCCGCTTCTATGACCGCCATTGCAGCAGAAACCCCCGCACCAACATCAATACCCTTTACACCTGCAGCCTTGAGGCCACCGGCAATTGCCGCAACGGATATAAGCGAATAAGGAGGGCGGGCAGTCGGCCCCATGTGTCCGATCCGGGTCAGTTTTCCAAGTGTTTCACCACGACCCGATGAAAACACAACCCCATAGACATCACGAATTGAAGCGCGAAGCTTCGCTTCATCTATGCCTTCGGGAATTGTAACCGCCGTGCAGGTTGCCGAAGCAATCTCCTCCCGCGCAGCCCAGAGTTTCAGCCCTGCTGCCTGCACACCTGCCCGACAAGCTTTTGCAGTAAGTGCATGGCGCGCCCAGACATTTTCCTCGCCTTCATCAAGATAAATATCAAGTGCTGCATCAAGTGCATTAATCTCGGAAACCGAAGGGGTGAACGGAAATGGCCGGTCCGCCCTATGCGCATCTCTCCAGTCAACAATGGACAGGATTGATGCGCGCGGTGCATCAGGATTAACTGCCATTTTTTCCCATGCAGCTTCGCTCACATGCAACAGCGTCAATCCGGGTGGACAACCCAGACATTTATTCGGGCCAGTTACAAAAATATCGGCAAATGATGTCTCTGGCAGAACATCCATTCCACCAAAGGCCGAAACGGAATCCACAATGAACAGTTTGCCTGCGGCTCTTACAACTGCGCCGATCTCGGCAACCGGATTAACCGTGCCGGACGGCGTATCATGATGACAGATCGAAACTATGGCAACGTCCGGTCGTTTCTTCAAAAGGTCCGCGACCGCATCAGCAGAAAGCACTTCATTATAAGGCACAGCAAGTTCAACGACTTCCTTTGCGTAACGTGCAGCCCAATAGCCAAAGCCTTTGCCATAAACACCTGAAACAAGATTAAGCACCACGTCGTTTCTGGTGATTAACGAGGCGGCAGCAGCCTCCAGCCCCAAGACAGGCTCCCCCTGAAGGATTACTGGCGGCGTTTTTGTGTGAAAAGCTCGCTGCACCTTTGCATTCACAGATTCGTAGAATGCCAGAAATGCCGGATCGTAATCATACAGAACAGGTCGCGACAGTGCCCGCAGCACTGCCGGATAGGCATCCACCGGGCCTGTGGTCAATGTAAAGATCGGATCGGCAATTTTCCCAAGGCTCGTATGGCTCATGTCGCTCTCCCATTCATGTCCGTAGTGTCTCGTGTCATTGCGAGAAAAGCTGCACCATCGGCAGCATCTTCAATTGCTTCAAGAAAAGTGATCAGCTCATCGGCATCCAGATCAATGCCACGCCAGCCAATCTGCGCGCGAAATTTTACGACAAGATCGGCATCTGTCATTGGATGATCCAACCCGCCTTTGGCAGCATCAATCCTGCGTACAAGCTTGCGCCCGTCATTCAGCGAAAGACAAACCTCAACAGCTTCAAATGTAAAGGAAAGATCATCTACGAAAGATAGCTTTGACGCCAAATCCTTCAGTTGCGGATCTTGCACCGCTTGATCGGAAAAAGCCTCAAGATCGGCCCGGCCCCACAACAAACTGACCGCCACGGCATGTTGTGCGCTCACCTGCGAAAGTCTTCCCGTGGTGACATTCGGGCGATCCGTGCGTTGGCGCAGAAGCGGATGCCCCGTCAATGTTAACCGCCTGGCATCCGTGGCCGAAACGGCAGGCGCTGAACTGACCATTATTCCGGCACCAGGCTGGTTTGACAGTATTTTTGATCTCCACGAAGCTGTTATGGGCAGGGAAGTCACTCAGTCTCTTGCTTCCGAAATCAGCCATAACTGGAATGATCTGACGCCTGTCACGCGCGCAATGCTGGAGGATCAGGGCCGCATTGATGAGCCACGCTATCGTGCAGCAATGGCAGAAATTCCGGGAATCCGTCACATGATGGATGCAATTCTATCCCGTTTTGATGCCGTGCTTACACTTGCAGCACCCGGCGAAGCGCCTGAGGGCATGGCGACCGCCGATCCGATCTTCAACCGGCTCTGGAGCGTCCTACAAGTGCCTCTCGTCTGCCTGCCCGTATCCAAAGGGCCGAAAGGCCTGCCAGTCGGCGTACAATTGGTCGGCGCGCGCGGCACAGACTATCGCCTCGCCTCGGCAGCACTTTTTTGGAAACCGCAATTGCTGCAAAAGGAGGCATCCTATGAGCCATCCCCCTATTGATCAGCTAACCGATGATTTTCGCACGGCGATGCGGCAGCTTGCAGCAACCGTCAACATCATTACGGCCGGAGAAGGCGAAACACGACGTGGACTGACAGCCACAGCCGTCTGTTCTATGTCCATCACGCCTCCTTCCATGCTCGTCTGCATCAACCGTTTTGGCGAAGCACACAAGGCGATCACATCTGCTGGCAGTTTCTACGTCAATATTCTCGCAGATGCCCAAAGGGAGATCGCCATGCGATTTGCCGGACAGATCGGTGAAATGGGCGAAGACAAGTTTGCACCTTATGGCTGGACACGTCTTGCAACCGGTGCACCGGCACTCGATCACGCAATGGCCAATCTCGATTGTGAAATCGCATCCGTCTCAGAAACCGAAAGCCATTCGATTTTCATAGGTCAGGTGAAAGCCATTCGCTTTGGCCCGGAGACATCACCGCTGCTTCATTACAATCGCAACTTCTTCACGCTGGCCAATCAGACAGCATTGTAAAACATCCAACCAAGGGAACTGGCTGCGACCACAAAAAACAAAAATACGGTTGTCCCACAACCGCAACTCTCGTGGATGCAGTTACCAAACAAACGGGCCACGCCCAACGGAGGTATCTATCATGTCTATCAGTGACGCACAGTTTTTGAAGGGCTGGAGACAGGTGCTCGAAATGTGCAACCTGAAAGCTGGTGAGCAAGTCACAATTCTGACGAGCGACGACAGCAACAAGCAGATTGCCTATATCGCCAAGCTTGCCGCTTCTGATTTGGGTGCTGTCGTCACCGAACTTAATCTCGCCCCCGTGAACAGCGAAAAGGCGATCTCCCCTGATAAATCCGGTTATATCGGCAAGACCCCGCTGGATGGCAATGTCGCTGCCCTCGCCTGCCTTAAGGCTTCTGATCTCGTCATCGACACATTGCAGCTCTTGTTCTCAAAAGAACAGGAACAAGTGCTTAAAACCGGCACGCGCATGTTGCTCGCAGTCGAGCCTCCGACAATCATGATGCGCCAGATCCCGCGTCCGGAAGACAAATTGCGCGTTCTTGCTGCCGCCAAAGAAATGCATGTCACCTCAAAGGCAGGTACGGATTTCCGTTGTCGTCTTGGCCAATATCCGGTGCTCACTCAATATGGCCTTGCCGACGAGCCTGGCCGCTGGGACCATTGGCCAAGCTGCTTCTCGGCTCGCTGGCCGAATGAAGGCAGCGCCGAAGGAACAATCGTTATCGATGAAGGCGATATTCTGCTGCCATTCAAAAAATATGCTCGCGCTCCAATCACTGTCACCATTGAAAAAGGCTTCATTGTCGACATTAAGGGTGGCTATGATGCTGAATTCATGCGCAAATTCATGGAAAGCTTCAACGATCCACGTGCCTATGCCATGGCGCATGTTGGCTGGGGACTTGAGAACCGCGCAAACTGGACAGTGCTAGGCCTCTATAACCCCGAAGCCCAGCTCGGTATGGATGCCCGCTCATTTGCAGGCAACTTCCTGTGGTCATCGGGGCCAAACACAGAAGCGGGCGGTGATCGCGATACGCCATGCCATCTGGATATTCCGCTGCGCAATTGCTCCGTATCGCTGGACGGTGAAGTGATGACGCTGGAAGGCGCAGTTATTCCTAAAGATCAGAAGTAAGACCATGGCACAATATGATGTGGCAATTATTGGTGCCGGCTCTGCCGGCGCCCTTATAGCAGCGCGTCTAAGCGAAGATCCTGCACGTAGTGTTCTCCTAATCGAAGCCGGTGGGAGACCATCAGACCCGGACATTTTAAAGCCCTCTATGTGGCCCGCGATCCAGCATCGCAGCTATGATTGGGATTACAAGACGACACCTCAGAAACATGCTGCAGACAGAAGCTTCGCGTGGGCACGCGGTAAAGGCCTTGGCGGATCAAGCCTGCTCCACGCTATGGGCTATATGCGTGGGCACCCGGCAGATTTCGCTGCATGGGCGGAAGCTACAGGTGACAAGCGCTGGAGCTGGGAAGGTCTGTTGCCATCTTTCATGGCAAATGAAGACCATGTGTCGGGTGCCGATGGTATTCACGGCAAAGGCGGTCCGATGCCGGTCTGGATACCAGACGACGAAGTCAGTCCACTGACCCAGGCATTCATGGCGGCGGGCAATGCACTCGGCCTGCCGCGTATCCCGGGCCACAATACCGGCCAAATGATTGGGGTCACACCCAATTCACTGATGATCCGTGACGGACGCCGCGTCACTGTCGCTGAAGCATGGCTCACGCCCGAAGTTTGCGCGCGACCGAACCTGACAATCATGACAGGCACGTTGACCCGCCACCTCAAATTGAAAAAATCAAGCGTTTCAGCAATTGAACTCGCAGGCCCGGAAGGACTAGCTACCGTCACGGCAAGCGAAATCATTTTGTCCGCAGGCTCACTGGAAAGCCCCGCACTTTTAATGCGTTCTGGCATAGGGCGCGAAAATGTACTCCGCGAAGCCGGTGTCACTTGCCGAGTCAAAGCGCCAGAACTGGGGCTTAACCTGATGGATCATCTGCTTGGTGCGGGCAATCTGTATGCCACTAAGAAGCATTTGCCTCCGTCGCGTCTGCAACATTCGGAAAGCATGGCTTATATGCGTGCCGGAGATTTCTCAGCCGGTGGCCAGCCAGAAATCGTCGTTGGCTGCGGCGTGGCTCCAATCGCTTCCGAGAGCTTTACTGCACCTGCTCCAGGAAGCGCTTACTCTTTCCTTTTTGGTGTTACACACCCTACCAGTCGAGGCGAAATACGCATCACCGGAGATGCGCCGGACAGCCCACTTATAATTGACCCCCGGTATCTTCAGACACAAAATGATAGAAATCTCTTCCGAGCAGCGCTCGGTGCCGCACGTGAAATCGGACATCGCCCTGAATTGGCTGAATGGCGCGACCATGAAATACTGCCAGAGCCGCTTGCAACAAGCGAAGACATTGACACCTTTATTGCCAAGGCAGTGATCACACATCACCACCCTTCTGGAACATGCCGTATGGGTAAAGATGAAATGTCTGTCGTTGATGCTGATCTGCGTCTGCGCGGACTGGACAATCTTTATGTTGTCGATGGTTCAGTTTTGCCAAGCCTGACTGCGGGCCCTATCCACGCCGCTGTTCAGGCAATTGCAGAAAATTTCTCATCAGGCTTCAAGTGATATCGCGCAAACCTGAAGGTACTCAATAATACTATTTAGAATACAGAAAGCTCTCGCACATTGCCAACGAAACGGGTTCATTCATGAGTTGAGCTCACAGGACCATGCAACGATTGCTGTCTTATTTTGCCGCATGAAGCTCGCCTATTCTTGTTACGAAGCCGCTGACGGCAATTTCTTACAGGAGTACGTGCGAAATGAATCCAACATATGACTTCAAGGGACAGGTAGCTTTCGTTACCGGCGCTGCGATGGGCATGGGCCTTGCCGCTGCGCGTGCATTTGCTCTAAGTGGGGCATCCGTCGCCCTGGCTGACCGGGACGCAGCTCGTGCTGAACAAGAGGCCGCGAAGATCGTCGCCGAAGGCGGCGTTGCTATCGGTATAGGCTGCGATGTTACCGATGAGGCACAGGTTGCCGCCGCCGTTGATCGCACCGTGGCCGAATATGGGCGGCTTGACATGGCCTTTAACAATGCCGGTATCCAGGTTCCACCAAGTGACGCGGCCGATGAGCCGGCCGAAAACTTCCAGCGTGTCGTCGCAGTCAATCAGTTTGGCGTTTGGGCCAGCATGAAACATGAGTTGCGCGTGATGCGGGAGCAAGGGTCCGGCGCGATTGTCAACAACTCGTCGCTCGGCGGCCTCGTCGGCCTTCCTGCACGCGCGGCCTATCACGGAACCAAGCATGCAGTAATAGGCATGACGAAGAGCGCCGGTGTCGAATATGCATCGCGTGGTATCCGCATCAATGCCATCTGCCCCGGCACGATCGACACACCCATGGTGCAAGACATGTTGAAGGGCCAGGCCGACGTCATGCAGGAAATCCTGAAGGAGCAATCGATCGGCCGCCTCGGGCACGCAGACGAGATCGCAGCCGCCGTGCTGTGGCTGTGCAGCCCCGGCGCGAGCTTTGTGGTCGGCACCGCCTTGCCAGTTGATGGCGGCTTTACCGCTCACTGACACCGCTATCGCGCCGGAGAGTCCCTTCTTCGGCGCAAATCAAGCTGGGGTCGTTTCAGATGGCAGATGACGGCGGCATTATTCAAAGGACAACAGCGTCAAAGGTGCCGGCCTCGATGGTCTTTAATTCGGACGGGAGAAAACGATGCAATATGTGAATCTTGGCAAAAGCGGCCTGAAAGTGTCGCGCCTGTGCCTCGGCTGCATGAGCTACGGCGAGCCCGAACGGCTACCGCAGCCGTGGTCGCTACCGGAAGAAGCCGCGCGACCTTTTTTCCGGCAGGCGCTCGAGGCGGGCATCAACTTCTTCGACAACGCCAACATCTATTCAGGCGGCAGCTCCGAAGAGATCATGGGGCGCGCGCTAAAGGAAATGGCGCGCCGCGATGAAATCGTCGTGGCGACGAAAGCTTTCTTTCCGTGGCGGAACGCACCCAACACTGGCTTCCTGTCTCGCAAGGCTCTGTTTCAGGCGATCGATGACAGCCTGACCCGGCTCGGCATGGACTATGTCGACCTTTACCAGATTCACCGCTTCGATCACGACACGCCCGTCGAAGAGACGATGGAAGCGCTGCATGACATCGTAAAGGCGGGCAAGGCCCGCTATATCGGTGCCTCGTTGATGCATGCATGGCGATTTGCCAAGATGCAGCATGTCGCCGAGCGCAACGGCTGGACCCGCTTCATCTCCATGCAGCCGCAATACAACCTCCTCTATCGCGAAGAGGAGCGCGAGATGTTGCCGCTGTGTGCCGACCAGGGCGTTGGCGTCATTCCGTGGAGCCCCATGGCGCGCGGCCGGCTGACCCGCGCCTGGAGCGAAACCACCACACGCACCCAGAATGACGCCTTCGCTTTGAGCATGTATCTCAAGGCGGCAGAGCAGGATCGCGAGGTCGTGGAAGCCGTGACCCGGATTGCGGAGAAGCATGGCGTGCCGCGTGCGCATGTAGCGCTGGCCTGGCTGCTGTCGAAGCCAGAGGTTACGGCTCCTATCATCGGCGCAACCAGGCACGAGCATCTGTCGACGGCCGTCGAGGGACTGACCTTCACGCTCACGGGTGAAGAGATCTCAGCGCTCGAGGCGCCCTATGTGCCTCATCCGGTCGACGGCATCGTGCCACCGCTCTCAACTGAGCCGCCAGCAATCACGCCGCCGCAGAGCTGACCCGATCCCTTGGACCCTATGGCCGCGAATAGCCGGGCTTCTTGTAGAGGGTATCCGCCCTGCCCGCGATTTCCGGATCGTAGACCTTTGTGAACCAGTCGCTTGCCGCAATATCCTCGACGCTGACGGAAACCGCATCATCGCCGCAACCAAGGACTCTCGCCAGAGTATCGGCGAGAGCACCAGCCAGCTTCTGTTTCTGCTCCTCGCTCCTGCCGGCCACCATTTTCACGACAATATGGGGCATTTCGTCTCCTTCATTGATGGTTCCAAACATAATTGTCTTACAAGGCAGCGCTCGAAAACTCCAATTTCGCGGCGGGAGGTCGCCTATCCCTTGCTTTCCAAGTGATGATGATGAGACGGCAGAAGCCGGACCGCAATCGGAAAGGCGCAGAGGCCCAGCAATGCGGTGATCAGGAAGATGCTTCCAATGCCAGCTACGTTTGCGATCAGCCCCAGCATCGGCGACAAAACACCCAACGACAGATCGAAAAAGGCGCTGTAAACGCCCATGGCAAGTCCGCGCGAAGCCGCCGGCGCGCGGCTGACCGCCTCCATGCCGAAGCCTGGATAGACGAGCGCGTAACCGAATCCGGCAATCGCGGCTCCGGTGAATCCGACCCAGGCGACGGGCGCGATCCAGATCAGGCCGATGCCTGCACTCTGGATGACAACGAAAATCATTGCAGCCCGCGCGCCACCAAGCCGGTCTGGCACAGCCCCGAAAAAGATGCGCGCCACCATCAGCGCAACGGCGAAAGCGGTAAAGGGTAGCCATGCCGGTTGCCAGCCCCGTTGCACAAACAGAAGCACAACGAAAGAAGTCATCACACCGTAGGCGAGACCAGCGAAAGCCATGGCAGTTCCCGGAAGCCATACAGCTTTTAGGACCGTGGCGATGGCCTTTTCGCCCTGTTCAATCGGCTTGATGGCGGGGATGGGCATGACGAGCGCCAGTGTAATCAGCGCACCGGTGGATGTCGCCAGACCAATTGAGGCGAAGCCCCAGTTCTCATAGAGGAAACTACCGAGTGGCGAACCGATCGCCAGAGCGACGAACATAGCTGTGCCGATCCAGGCGATCATCTTGCCAGCGTTGCCCGGTCCGGCAAGCGCCAGACACCAGCTTTGAGCGCCGGTCATGATGAAGCTCTCCGCACCGCCGAGCAGCGCACGGCCGACCAGCAGGATCGCGACAGAAGCGACAGGATTGTGAACGGCGAGAAGGGATAGCAGATAGAACAGGCCAGCAAACGCCGCCATGACCAACCCGGCTGAAACTGCGCGTTTTGGTCCATGCCGATCAGAAACCGAGCCAGACCAGAGGCGCGAGAGCAGTGACGCCGCGAACTGCGCACCGGTGGCGAGGCCGACGATGAAGGGACCATAACCGAGCCCCTCATGGATATGCAGCGGCAAGGCCGGGAGCGCGGCGCCCGTGACCAGGAAGACAGCGAAGACCGATGCCATCAAGGGCAGAAGGGAGCGATCAGTCGGCGAAGCCGACCGCTGGAGCAGGGTCATGGACATTATTCTTTCTCGATTTCTTTTCGGGCGTCTTCACCCGTTACAATCCAAAGCGCCGCAACATCGCTTGGCGCAATCGCCCGATCTTCGGGCACAGTTGCACTAGGTAGCGAATTCCGTAGAAAGCCAAGGCCCGCGCCAAGAAGGCGCGACTACCCGTGACGATGTGAAAGGGTATAGGGATCGCCCTTTTGGGGGCTATGTGGCATTCTGGATCTTCTTTCTATGACGGAGGCTTGAACGGATCTTCGATGTTCAAGCTCACGTCGCAGCTTCAACTCTGAAGCCGCTCGATCAATCGCCGCTGATATTGGGACAGCTCTGACGCAGTGACCGCCTGAAACGCCAGCGGCGGCAGATAGGTCATGCCGCAATGCAGAGCACTGGCTTTCATTGGCCAGAAAACGTCTGCGAGATCGATCCCGATTCTGCCTGATGCCCCATAGGTTGAGGCACCACCGCCTGCGGTCGTGACGACGAGCATTTCCTTGCCCTGCCACAAGCCGGGACCGACGCTGCCCCATACATCGTTTAGATAGGCTTTCATCATCGGCGTGATGTTGAACCAATGAGTCGGGAATAAGAACACGATCCGGTCATGCTGCCGCGTGATCTCGCGTTCACCCGCACCATCAATTGCACGTGTGTCGAAACCATAGATGGTCTCCAGATTGCGCACGGTCACCCCGTCGACGCTCTCAGCCGCCTGCTGCAAACCCTTAATCATGACCGATCGTTCCGGATAGGGATGCGACGCGATCAGTAAGGTTTTGGTATCGGTTCTATGCGGCTTGCTGACCGCCTGTGCCTGAGCGGTGCTGGCAGTCAGCAAACCACTGCCAACTGCAGCGGCCAGAGCCAGTTCAGCTTTCAGAAAATCGCGTCTGTTCATGGGATCACCATCTTTATCCTTTGTGCCTGTTTTATAATTTAGCGCAAACGGGATGATGCGATTACCCTTGGAATGCTCCACGGACCTTTGAGCAACCCTCACAAGTAAACGGTGGCGGCCTTCCGGCAGTCCGTCAAGGACAGTGAAGCTTGCCAGTCCCTAGCAACTACCAGGCGTACGCTTGCGGTGCCTCTCCAGTACCGGCCCATATTTCGTCGAGGCAGCGCATCACATCATCGGACAGCGAGATTTCCATGGCACGCAAGGCCTCCGTGAGCTGTTCAACTGCGCGCGGGCCGACCAGGGGAGCGGTCACGACGGGATTGTGAAGCAACCAAGCCAGCGCGACATCGGCCGGACGCTCGCCGAGGTCTTTGCAAAGCGCCTCATAAGCTTCCAGTTGCGGGCGATACTGCACAATCTTATCCTTCATCGCCGGACGCGCCCGGCGTCCCGATACCACCTTCTTCAGGACGCCACCCAATAAGCCCCCGCCGAGCGGGCTCCAGGGGATCAGGCCGAGACCGTAGTGGCGGCAGGCCGGGATCACCTCCAGCTCGACGGTTCGGGCTGAGAGATTGTAGAGGCTCTGTTCGGCGACAAGGCCCATGAAATTGCGCGGGCGGGCCGCACCCTGCGCCGTCGCGATATCCCATCCGGCGAAGTTACTGCTGCCGACATAGATAACCTTGCCCTGCTGCACCAATAGCTCCATTGCCTGCCAGATTTCTTCCCAGGGCGTGAAGCGGTCAACGTGGTGCATCTGATAGAGATCAATGTGATCGGTCTTCAGCCGCCGAAGGCTGTCCTCGCAGGCACGCCGGATATGCAGCGCCGACAGCCGGCGGTCGTTGGGACCAAGGCCCATCGGCTGATAGACCTTGGTCGCCAGCACAATATCGTTGCGGCTACCACGTTCCGCGATCCATCGCCCAATAATCTCCTCCGAGAGACCGAAGCCCTTTTCCATGTCGGGTGACTGCGGGCCGCCATAAACATCGGCCGTGTCGACGAAGTTGATGCCGGCCTCCACAGCTGCATCCAAAATCCGGAAACTGGTCGGCTCGTCAGTCATCTCGCCGAAATTCATCGTGCCGAGGCACAGGCGGCTGACCTTCAGGCCCGAACGGCCCAGATGAGCATATTGCATAACATTTTTCCTTTCGTCATTCTTGGGGAGACGTTTCGCGCGTTGCACCGGCGCGAGATACGATTGGTCGACCGAAAGTTGTCTCGAAAGCTGATCCTAAACTGGAATCGGTGCTTGGGTTACCGGGGTTTGCTATATGGTCTTGTGAGAGTAATTCAGCAGTGCTTCGTGCTGAAATGAGCAAAATGATCGGTGCCTTCGCTTCGGACCTTCCAATCCGGCTTGCATGACATAAGCGCCGCACTTCGAAACGGGGATGCGGAAATGAGTAGCACTGACGAAAGAGCGTAGCATGCAAACAAATCGCGCCGATATCGCAGACCTGACCTATTTTCTGGCTATCGCCAGGCATCGGAGCTTTAGCCGCGCCGCCATCGAAATCGGTGTAAGCGCTTCCGCTCTGAGCCATGCCCTTAAGGGACTGGAAAGCCGTCTTGGCGTGCGGTTGTTAAACCGGACGACCAAGAGCGTCACGCTCACTGCCGCCGGCGAAACTCTCGCTGCGGCGATCAGCGAGCCGTTCGAGGTCATCGATACCGCAATGGAGATGCTGAACCGCTTTCGGGACGCCCCAACGGGCCGCATTCGCCTGAACGCAGCTGTCGAAGCGGCCAATCTGCTGCTCGCGCCGGTGCTTCCCACCTTCATCGAACGCTATCCGGACGTTGAGCTCGATATCGTCGCCAGCAATCGCATGGTCGACGTGACGGATGCCGGGTTCGACGCTGGCATTCGATATGGCGGCACGGTTCCGGAGGATATGATCGCCCAGAGGCTGTCGGCCGACATGCGTTGGGTGATTGCGGCATCGCCCGAATATCTCGAACGGTTCGGCGTTCCCGAACACCCCAACGATTTGCTTCAGCACCGATGCATCAGCAGTCGGCTCGGCGATGATCGCGTCTATCGATGGGAACTTGAGCACAACGGCGAAGAACTGCAGGTCACGGTCCCGACGTCGATCACCGTCGACCAGGCGGAAACAGGATTGATCGCCGTCCTCGGCGGCGTTGGTCTTATGTACTTCCCGGAGCCGCTCGTTGCCCCTTACATCGCAGACGGCCGGTTGCGGCTGGTGCTTCCGGACTGGTCCTCCAAGGGCGATGGATTCCATATTTACTATTCGAGCAGACGTCAGGTGCCGACGGGGCTGCGACTTCTCATCGATCTCATTCGCGAGTTACGACCGATGGGAATGTAATCCGGAGGGCCTCTCAGATATTGAAGATGAAGCGAGGATCAGCGAATAGCGCTTCGACCGAACGGCGACTCTTCAAAACATCGAGAACAATCGTCATTAATGAAGAGAACTCACAAGTCCATGCAACTCCCTGCCTCTAATCGCCATGGCAGATGCCCGCTATATTTCATTCTGTACACGAAACGAAGGAGCAGACGCTCAGCGCTCATGGAGGAAGCTATGGCAGACCAAGCGGACATCTTTCAAACCGTTCCTGTGTCCGGCATTTCGAGGCGCAGTGTCATTGGTGGGATCGCCGGTCTGACCTTGATGCCCGGACAATCCGGTGCTCAGCAGGCTGAAAACGCAGGGCATCAGGACATTGGGATGAAGATCAGGATTGTCCTGGAAGACCGAACACTGACTGGGACACTCGTCGATACGCCGACAGCACGGGATTTCGCGGCACTGCTACCTTTGACCCTTACGCTGACGGACTATGCCGCGACGGAGAAGATCAGCGACCTGCCGCGCAAACTGAGCCGGGAGAGCGCCCCCGAGGGGATCGATCCGGTCGCCGGTGACATTGCCTATTACGCGCCCTGGGGCAATCTCGCGATCTTCCACAAGGCTTTCCGATATTCCCCGGGACTGATCAGCCTCGGCGTCATCGACACCGGCGGCGAAATATTCACGCGACCGGGATCGATGCAGGCCACGATTGAACGGATCGACGAGTGAAGGAAGAACAATGATGAGTTGGACCCAGAATTTGATAAGTCAGTTATCTTAATCTGTATGAGATGGGGCCTGGCCAATAATCTAAGCCTGCGCAATCTGGAGGAAATGATGGCGGAATGCGGCATCGATCTGGATCACTCAACAGTGCATCGCCGGGTGATTTCTTCAGTCCCAAACTGCTTGAACGTTTCAATCGGAAGAAGCGTCAGGTCACACGCAAATAGAACCTCGATCAGATTTACAATGCGCCTCGCTCCTGAATAGGGGGAAGCGCATGACTGAAATGCACGAGAAGGGAGGATTTGAGGAACACGAACCGCTTCATCCGTATCTGAGAGCTGAATTGTCGCCTCCGCCTGCACGGCTTAACAGGCGGAGTGCCGAAGATGGCGCCGTAAATGTAAGTCGGTACTCATCCGAACAATAACCACACAGGTATAGCGCTTATTTAGGATTATAGGGAAAACGCAGCCAGATCATGGCTCGGTATGGCGGCTTCAAATAACCGCCGCCAACGATCCAGTGTGGATTTGTCAATGCCCAAATCAACAACACCAGCGGCCACGCTACGCCCGCTCGTCATCACTATGAGAACCGCTTCGCCATCGGACTGACGATCCTGATGGTCAACGACAGCCACGCCGCCGACTTACCGAACCTATTCCGCGGACGTGCGTTCGCGCTTTCCGAGCGAGGCGACGAGGTCGCTGAAGCGGTCGCCCTGCACGGCGATATGGCCGCGCAAGCGCGCCCGAGCGGCCTCGGCATCGCCAGCAAGGATCGCCGCGACGATCTCCTCATGTTCCTTGAGCGACACCTTCATGCGGTTGCGCACACGAAGTTGCAGGCGCCGGTAAGGCCGGAGCCGCCGGTGTAACGTCGTGCACTGCTCCTCCAAAAAGCCGGAGTGGCTTGCAGTATATATCGCCCGGTGGAATATCTCATTAGCGTAGTAATAGCGGTCGGTGTCCTCGCTGTTCGCCGCCGCCTCACAGCGCTCATGAGCTTCAGCGAACGCAAGCCGGTCGGCGTCACTGTAGCGCCGGGCCGCCAACGCGCCAGCCATGCCCTCCATCTCCGCCATGACTTCGAACATCTCGAAGACCCGCTCGGGCGCAGGATCGACCACCACGGCGCCGCGCCGGGGGCGGATTTCGACGAGACCGATCGCACTAAGCTGCATCAGGGCCTCGCGGATCGGTGTGCGCGAGACGCCGAAACGGGTGGCGAGCTGGACTTCATCGAGCCGTTCGCCCGGTTCGAAAACGCCCGTAAGGATGCCGTTCTCGATCTCGTCCCGCAACTTGTAATAGGTGTTCTCGCTCATCGCCCGTCCTCAATTATGCAATGCTTGCCTTCTTGTATACAGAAAGATTGACATTGTGCACAGTACCAAGGCACACTCTATATCAAGCTGGCGGGAGGGCCGGAATATAAGGGAGGAGAAAAAATGAAGCATTTTGCACATCTGCTGTGCGTCTCAGCGGCACTCATGGCCGGGACGGCATCGGCGCAAACCGTCTTGAAGGCATCACACCAGTTTCCGGGCGGCAAGGGCGACATCCGCGACGAGATGGTGCAGATCATCGCCCGCGAAGTCGCTGCGGCCAACGTCGATCTCGAAATCCAGGTTTTCCCCGGCGCTTCGCTCTACAAGCCGAACGACCAGTGGAACGCGGTCACCCGCGGTCTGCTTGACTTGACTTCTTTCCCACTCGACTATGCGTCCGGCCGTCATCCGGAATTCTCGGCGACGCTGATGCCGGGCCTCGTCGGCAATTTCGACCGCGCCATGCGGCTCAACGATTCCGAATTCATGAAGGACATCAAGGGCATTATCGAGAATGCCGGTGCCATCGTCATTGCCGATGCATGGCTGTCGGGCGCATTTGCGTCGAAGAAGCACTGCATCACCAAGCCGGATACGGTCAACGGGCAAGTCATCCGCGCGGCTGGCCCCGCCTTTGAGGAGATGCTGGTGGCGGCAGGCGCATCAATCTCCTCCATGCCATCCTCGGAAATCTACACTGGCATGCAGACAGGCGTGCTTGACGCGGCCAACACTTCTTCGGCAAGCTTCGTGTCCTATCGGCTCTTCGAACAGGCGAAATGCCTGACAGCGCCGGGAGAGAATGCACTGTGGTTCATGTACGAGCCGGTTCTGATGTCCAAAAGTGTCTTCGAACGCCTGACCGAAGCTCAGCAGAAGGCGATTCTTGCCGCCGGCGAAAAAGCCGAAGCCTTCTTCAACAAGGAAGTGCGCAAGGGTGACCAGATCATGATCGACACCTACAAGAAGGCTGGCGTCGAAGTGGTTGAAATGACCAAGGAGGATTACGACGCCTGGCTCGAAGTGGCCAAGCAGTCCTCCTACAAGAATTTCTCTGCCAAAGTGCCGAACGGCGATAAGCTGATCGAGAAGGCGCTCGCGGTGAAATAAAGAGGACAAGGTGTTTGCAGGGCCGCAGCCCTGCCAACCGCTCCATGGACAACAGGGAAGCCTCAGATGGTCAACGCCTATATCCGGGCGGCGGGCGCTTTTTCACGCGCTCTCGCCGTCCTTTCGACGCTCCTTCTCATCGCGGCCATGCTCGTCGTGTGCCAGATGATCCTCATGCGCTACGTGTTTCGCCTTCCGACGATCTGGCAGACAGATTTCGTGGTGTTCTCGGCGACCGCCGCCATGTTCCTCGGCGCGCCTTATGTGCTGATGAAGGGCGGGCATGTCGGGGTCGACGTAATGGAAATGATGGTGAGCACACGCACCCGCGCTGGCATGCGGCTGGTCGCGAGCCTGCTGGGCCTCGCGTTCTGCACCATCATGCTCGTCGCCACATGGATGCAGTTTCATGAAGCCTGGATCGGCGGCTGGCGCCATTCGAGCGTCTGGGCGCCACCGCTCTGGCTGCCGCTTTCCGCGCTGCCGCTCGGCTTTGCCGCGCTGTGCCTGCAATACATCGCCCAGATCCTCGTCCTGATCTGCGAGGGCGTCACGTCGAACGGTAGCCACGCCCCGCTTCCCGGCCTGGCGGAAACCGATGGCCGCAAAGACCTGCCGCTTCCCAAGGAGTTCCCGCGATGAGCCCGACATTTTCTGGCCTGATGATCATCGTCTGCCTCTTCGCCCTGCTTGCGACCGGCATGCCGATCGCCTTCGCGCTCGGCCTTGCCGCCTTCCTGGCGCTCTGGCTGCAAAGCGGCGCGGCGATCTTCTTCGTGCTGGGGGACACGATGTTCTCCGGCATCGCGAACCTTGCCTATGTGTCGATTCCGATGTTCGTGCTGATGGGCGCAGCGGTCGCCTCGTCGCCAGCGGGTTCCGATCTCTATACCTCCCTCGACCGCTGGCTGAACCGCGTGCCGGGCGGGCTGGTCCTGTCGAATATAGGCGCCTGCGCCATCTTTTCCGGCATGACCGGTTCATCGCCAGCAACTTGCGCTGCCATCGGCAAGATGGGCATTCCGGAAATGCAGCGGCGCGGCTATCCGAATTCGGTCGCGACCGGCTCGATTGCAGCGGGCGGCACGCTCGGCATTCTTATTCCACCCTCCGTGACGCTCATCGTCTACGGCATCGCGACGGAAACCTCGATCGGCCGACTCTTCATGGCGGGCGTCCTGCCTGGCCTGATGCTGACCAGCCTGTTCATGATCTGGGCCGTCATCGACTGCAAACGCCAGGGCTATGAATTCGACGCACGGTCCGTGCGTTACACGCTGAAGGAGCGGCTTGCCGGCCTGCCGCGCATCCTACCCTTCCTCACCATCATCGCCGGCACGCTCTATGTGCTATATGGCGGTATCGCGACCCCCTCAGAGGCCGCTGGCGCCGGCGCCTTCCTGACGCTTGTCGTCGTCGTGATAGCCTACCGGCTCTTCCGGGTGAAGCCGATTGCCGGCATCTTCGGCTCGGCCATGCGCGAAAGTGTGATGATTATGATGATCATGGCAGCGGCCGAACTCTTCGCCTTCGCCCTGTCCTCCCTTTTCATCACACAGACCGTAGCGGCAGCCATCGCCGACCTTGAGGTGAACCGTTGGGTGCTGATGGCGATCATCAACGTCTTCCTGCTTGTCTGCGGCATGTTCCTGCCGCCGGTCGCCGTCATCGTCATGACGGCGCCCATGCTGTTCCCCATCATTACCCAGGCTGGCTTCGACCCCTATTGGTTCGCGATCGTTCTGACGATCAACATGGAAGTCGGCCTGATCACCCCGCCGATCGGCCTCAACCTCTTCGTCATCAACGCCATCGCGCCAAGCGTGCCGACGCGGGACATTCTCTGGGGCTCGCTGCCCTATGTGCTGGTCATGTTCCTTGCCATCGTCATTCTCTGCATTTTCCCCGGCATTGCCACATGGCTGCCGAACCACATGCTGGGAGTCATTCAATGAGCACCACATCTCTCTTCAGCGAAATGTTGCAGACCATCACCGAGCGGGGGCGACGCTTCCTCTCCTTCGGCGCACGCGAAGATGCACTCGATTCTTTGAGCGCAATCGCGAAGCGATGCGAAACGCTATTGTCGAGCCGAGGCGAAGCCTCCGGCATGGCGCTCGCAAAGGACATCCTCGACCGCTGGAGCACCTTCGACGGCGAATCCCAGCGGGCCTTCATGCGTATGCTACTCGCGGGCTTCGGCCCGAAGACGGCACGTCTCGAAGCCGCAATCGATGCCTATCGCGCCGACCAGAACCCAAAGGCACTGTTGGAACTGCACATCGCCGCCGAACCGCGCCGGCAGGAACTTATCCGCCGCCTCAACCTGGCACCGAGCGGCATCGCGACGCTGGTAGCGATGCGCGAAGCGCTGCTGCGTTTCAAGACGGAGGATCCCGACCTTGAAGCCGTCGATGCGGATTTCGCCCATCTCTTCGGCTCCTGGTTCAACCGCGGCTTCCTCGTGCTACGGCCGATAAGCTGGTCGACGCCGGCCGATATTCTGGAAAAGATTATCCGCTACGAGGCAGTCCACCATATCGGCGGATGGGATGAGCTGCGCCGTCGGCTCGCACCGGAGGACCGGCGTTGCTTCTCCTTCTTTCACCCGCAACTGCCTGACGAACCGCTGATCTTCGTTGAAGTGGCACTGACACGGGAAATACCGGCCCGGATCGACGATCTTCTGCGCGAGGACCGCCACCTCGTGCCGGCAAACGAGGCCACGACGGCGGTTTTCTACTCCATTTCGAACTGCCAGGAGGGCCTACGTGGCGTTTCCTTCGGCAACTTCCTGATCAAGCAGGTGGTCGAGGACCTGCGCCGTGACCTGCCGCGACTCGACACTTTTGTCACCCTTTCCCCCGTGCCGGGTTTTGCCGCCTGGCTTTCGCGGGAACGCCGCGCGGATACTTCCGACGTGCTCGGCGAGGCCGAGAAAGCAAAGCTCGCCACACTCGACGTCGCGGACTGGGCGGATAACGAAGAGGCCGCCGCCGTGCAGCCGGTGATGGTCGCCGCGGCCGCCTGGTACTTCCTGCGCGCACGGGACGCCAAGGGACGGATCGTCGATCCGGTCGCCCGCTTCCATCTCGGCAACGGCGCACGGCTGGAACGCCTCGACTTCCTCGCCGACCGCTCCCCGCGCGCCATGCGTCAGGCGCATGGGCTGATGGTCAACTACCTCTACAAGCTTGATGATATCGAGACGAACCACGAAGCCTTTGCCGGGCGGAACGAGGTTGTCACCACGGCAGCTATCCGCCGCCTCGTTCCTGCGGACCGCGGCGGACGCGATCTCGTGCGGCTGGCGGGCGGCACACCAGGCGAACAGGATCGGCAAGGCAAGGAAAACAGGGAGTTGAATGCATGAGCAACCATCTTTTCGACGCGATCCAGTCCGCGGCACAGGCCGACAGCGTCTTCATCGAAACCCTCGACGGCCGGCAATGGACCTATGCCGACATGCTGTCGCTGTCGGGGCGGCTTGCCGGGGCGCTCGACACGCTCGGCGTCAAGCCGGGCGACCGGGTTGCCGTGCAGGTGGAAAAAAGCCCGGAAGCACTGATGCTGTATCTCGCTTGCCTGCGTGCCGGCGCTGTCTACCTGCCGCTCAACACCGCCTATACGCTGGCCGAACTCGACTACTTCATTGGCGATGCTGAACCGCGCCTCGTCGTCTCCACGCCGAAAGCCGCCAACGGCGTCCGCACCATCGCGGCCAAGCACAACGCCCACGTCGAAACACTCGACGAGGCAGGCGGCGGCTCGCTGACGAAACTTGCAGCCAACGAGAAGGCTGATTTTCTCAATGCCGAACGCGGGGCGGACGACCTTGCCGCGATCCTCTACACATCCGGCACGACAGGGCGCTCCAAAGGCGCAATGCTGACCCATGACAACCTGCTCTCCAACGCCCTGACCCTGCGCGACCATTGGCGCTTTACCAGTGCGGACCGCTTGATC
Organism: Brucella grignonensis; assembly: GCF_002252505.1. Taxonomy (GTDB): domain Bacteria; phylum Pseudomonadota; class Alphaproteobacteria; order Rhizobiales; family Rhizobiaceae; genus Brucella; species Brucella grignonensis. The sequence goes on from NZ_NNRL01000159.1 coordinate 156,364, forward strand.
CACGCCCTGCCGATCTTCCACACGCACGGGCTTTTCGTCGCCTCGAACGTGACGTTGCTTGCAGGCGCGTCGATGTACATGCTGCCTAAATTCGATGCGGACGAGACGTTGCGGTTGATGGCGACCGCCACTGTAATGATGGGCGTGCCGACCTTCTATGTCCGGCTGGTGCAGCATCCTGGACTGACCCGCGAAGCGACCGCCGGCATGCGGCTCTTCGTGTCTGGATCCGCACCGCTTCTGGCGGAAACCCACCACAGTTTCTCCGAGATGACTGGCCAGGCCATTCTGGAACGTTACGGCATGACCGAGACCAACATGAACAGCTCCAACCCCTATGACGGCGACCGCATTGCCGGCACGGTGGGCCTCCCCCTACCCGGCGTTTCCCTGCGCGTCGTCGTTCCGGAAACCGGCCAGCCACTGGCGGACGGCGAGACAGGCATGATCGAAGTAAAGGGGCCGAACGTCTTCAAGGGCTACTGGCGGATGCCTGAAAAGACCGCAGTGGAATTCCGCGCGGACGGATTCTTCATCACCGGCGACCTCGGCAAAATCGACGAGCGCGGCTATGTCCACATCGTCGGTCGCGGCAAGGACCTTGTGATTTCTGGCGGCTACAACATCTATCCGAAGGAGGTCGAAACCGAGATCGACGGCATGCCGGGCATCGTCGAAAGCGCCATCATCGGCGTGCCGCATCCTGACTTCGGCGAAGGCGTGACCGCCGTCGTCGTGCGAAAGAAGGATGCCAACATTGACGAAAAGGCCATTCTCGCCGCTCTCAACGACCGGCTAGCCCGCTATAAGCAGCCCAAACGCGTACTCTTCGTCGACGACCTGCCGCGCAACACGATGGGCAAGGTGCAGAAGAATGTCCTAAGGCAAACCTATGCCGACCTCTATGTCGGCCCGGCATCCTGAAGGGGACCAACTCGCCATGCGGGTCTCCGATCAGTCGGTGGCTTGCAGCGGTTCATCTCGATTTTGGGCATTGGCAAATCCACACTGGATCGTCGGCGGCGATTATTTGATGAGCAGGATTTGCTTGCAGCCCACATACTGCTGATGTTCAAAAGGAACTTGCTCGGTTACGTCGTGAAAACGAGCTTTGTTAGGAAAGCAAGGGCGTTCTTAACAAAGGAGACAAGTCGATGAGGTTCGCCTTGATCAATCAGGAGAAGGCCACATATGGTTCTGCTTGTCGGCAAACAGCGTCGAATGGTTGATCCGACTGTAAAGTCACTGCACAGCCAAAAGTTTGAGCGGCGACTTGCCGATCTGCCGTGGCAAGGCGCATCGTCACGATTGCGAGGGCTTCGAATTGCTGTTTGTTGAGTGGCCGTCCACGCTCGCTATTGCCTTTTCCAACGCGTCGCACGCGCTTCCCAACGCTGGATAACCCCTTGCTCAACGATCAGCATAACGGCGACGAATGCGAGGGAATAGACCAATACATGTGTGATCTCGAACTGCTGGAAATAGAGGTGAATGCGAAAGCCGATGCCATTCGATCGGCCAAGAAACTCAACGACAAGCACAATCTTCCAGATCACAGCGATGCCGTTGCGCGCAGCGACTGCAAGCCACGGCGCAAGCTGTGGCAGCACGAGGTGGCGAAGACGCTCGCGACCGGACAATCGCGCGACGGCTGCAAGGTCCTCCAGCATCGGATCGAAGGCGCGCACGCCCTGCCGCACGGTGATCATTACCATGGCTGTCTTGTTGAGGGTCACCGCCACAATGGCAGCCACTTCGTTGAGTCCTATCCAGAGATAGCAGAGCACAATCAACACGAGTGCTGGCAGATTCATGAAGATCGTGACCCAGGGATCGGCCCAGCGGTTGAGAATCCGATAGCGGCCAAGAAGAAAACCAAGCAGGCTGCCTGCCGCCATGGCAAGCGTAAAGGAAACAGCCACACGCAGCAGCGTTGCCACAAGCTCGCGCGGTAGACGTCCAGCGATGGTTTCCGACCAGAAGACGCGCGCCACATCGACAGGCCCCGGCAAGACAGTCGGGTCGGCCTTTAGATAGGCGAGCGCTGCCCAAAGCAGGCCGAAAAGGCCGAGCGATAGAAAGAAGACACAGCCCGACGGACGGTCTTCGGCATGGATTTGCGCCATTGAAAATCTCCTGCTTCAACTATAGCCGCCGTATCATGGTGCCGATCCGCGACCTTGGTCGTATGGCAGCTCTCCCATAGATGCGTAGATTTGGCATGGGAGGATCTGGCGATGGAGAAGAGCTTGGCGCGATGCGTCGTGCTGTTGAGCATTTTCGCCCTCAACCTTTTCTTGTGCGAGCGGAGCGTAATGGCCGCCACCCTCGACCGCGAGGCGTTGGCCGGCATGATCGTGCCGCCCTATGCGCTAGGCGAACCGGTAAACGACAAGGGTGTCTGGACGCTACTGAACTCCGGCGGGGCGGAGGCTGGTTATGTCTTCGAGACAGAGTCGCTGGCACCGCTGCCCGGCTTTTCGGGCGTGCCGATCAACATGCTCGTCACCATTGACCTGGACGGACGCTTCCTCGATATCAGGCTTATCTCACACAACGAGCCCATCTTTGTTTCCGGTCTCGGAGAAGCGCCCTTGCGCGCCTTTCTCGAGCAGTATCGCGGGCATTCGATCCGCGAGCCTTTGGTCGTCGGCACGCCTTATGGCGAGGCTGGCAATGGCTCCGACCTCGTCTATCTCGATGGAGTGACAAAGGCGACAGCCTCGGTGCGCATCGCACATGAATCGATCCTCGCTGCAACGCTCGACGTGGTGCGCGAGAAAATGCAGGGCGTGGCAAGTGGTCCACCGGTGTACCCCGATCCATTGGTCGATGAAGATTTTGATTGGTCGAAGCTGGTCGAGCGAGGCCTCGCCCTGAATCTCAAAGTCAGCAATGCAATACTCGATGCGGCCTTCAGCAAGACGATATGGGCGCATGACGACCCGGCGGCGACAGCAGATCCGGATGGACTTTTCCTTAATCTCTGGGCGATCGATATCGGTCCCCCAGCCATCGCGCGTGCCGTGCTCAGTGACGAAAGCTTCGCCGATCTCCAGCGCCTGGCACAGGTCTCTCCCAATGACGAGCCAATCCTCCTCATCGAGGCTGGGCGTCATGGGCTTGTATCCCCGGATTTCGTGCGCAATACGGCCCCGGACCGCTTGGCGGCAGAACAGGACGGCCTGCCTGTCGCGCTTCGCGATGCCGATCTTGTGGTGGAGACGCGGGCAGACGTACCGCAGGGCACGACGATGCTGCTGCGTATCGACCGCCGTCTCGGCTTCGATCCGACACGGGACTGGACACTCTTCGCGCAGGCCGTGCGCATGCATGGCATGCTGAAGCCGGAGATTGGCTCGGCCCATTTCCCACTCATCCTCAAAGCTGACCCCGCCTTCTTCACCCGTCCGGTGACCGCCGCCGCGCTGCCGCCATGGCAGGCTGCAATGGTGGATCGGACGGGGGACCTCGCCGCGCTCGGTATGCTTCTGACCGGCTTGCTGGTCGCAGTCGGCCCTGGCATGCATCGTCTCTCTCAACCCAGAGTGCTGCGTCCCGTGCGGTTCGTCTTCCTGGCACTTGTCGTCGCGTTCGTGGGCTGGTGGGGGCAAGGCCAGCTTTCGATCGTCACACCGCTCGCCGTGCTGAGAACGGCGATTGGTGGTGGCAACCTCGCAGTGCTGCTCTACGATCCATTTTCACTGCTGATCTGGGGGGGCGCCATTCTCGGCTTCGTGCTGTGGGGACGTGGCCTTTTCTGCGGCTGGCTCTGTCCTTTCGGCGCCATGCAAGAATTCGCACATCATTTCGGACGACTGCTGCGGCTGCCGCAATGGAACCCCTCCTCTGCCTGGGACAGTCGATTGAAGGCCGGCGCGTGGCTTACGCTCGCGGGCCTCGTCGTGGTCGCAGTGCTGGCACCGGAGAAGGTGGAGACTGCCGCCGAGATCGAACCCTTCAAGACGGCGGTTACAACGCTCTTCCAGCGTGAGTGGTACTATGTTGCCTATGCTGGTTTCTGGTTGCTCCTTGCCATGGTCACGTTCAAGGGCTTCTGTCGCTATGTCTGTCCGCTTGGGGCACTCATGGCCATCGGTGGCCTTCTGCGCCTGCGCCGTTGGATTCCCCGACGTGTGGAATGCGGCTCACCCTGCCAGCTTTGCCGCGTACGCTGCGCCTATGGCGCCATCCGCAAGACGGGCGAGGTCGTTTATTCGCAGTGCTTCCAGTGTCTCGATTGCGTCTCGATCCATGATGACAAGACGCAATGCGTACCTCTCGTACTGGCCCGCCGCAAGGGCACACAAAACCCACGGGCGGTACGGACATGAACCGGCGTCGCTTCCTCCTGATCACTGCTGCGGCCGCGACCTTTTCAAGCTCCGCCCGTGCTGGGATCACGCGCTGGCAAGCCGACATGCTCGGCGGCACAGTACGTGTCGATCTGCGAGGTCCACGTGATCTTGCGCAAGATGTTGCCCGCCAAATCGGCATAGCGATTACAGAAGTGGAGGCCGCAGCAAGCCTTTTCAGACCCGATTCCGCCCTCAGCCGATTGAATGCTACAGGCCAGCTCAACGATCCTCCCCCTGCCCTCCTCGACCTGCTGCGCCTTGCGGGCGAGATGCACGCTATGACGGACGGACTTTTCGATCCGACGGTTCAACCGCTCTGGCGTGCTCTTGCGGAGGGGCGCGATCCCGTGCAAGCACGGGCCGCTATCGGGTGGGCGCGGGTGCAGCCCGGCCGACCGGTCCGGCTCGACAAAGGACAGATGCTAACTTTCAACGGCATTGCGCAGGGTTATGCTGCCGACCGCGTACGCGAACTGCTGCGAGACGCAGGCTACGACGAGGCGCTCATCGATATGGGAGAGTTCGCGGCACTCGGCGGACCGTTCCGCGTTTCGATTGAGGACCCCATCCTTGGCGAAATCGCCATTCGCCGCCTTTCCGGCAACGCTGTCGCCACTTCAAGCCCGTCAGCGATGCGGATCGGAGCCGGCTTTCATATCCTGAACCCATACGGCGAAATGCCATACTGGTCGACGATTTCGGTGGAAGCGGAAAGCGCTGCGCTGGCGGATGGCCTTTCCACCGCCTTCTGCCTGATGCCAGCCGAGCGGATTCGAGCTACGCTGCGTCAAACGCGTGCCGTGACGCGGGTGACCGCTGTGGATATTGCGGGCGATGTCTCAACCTTCTGAACTTTACCGTTTGGGCGAAGTAAAAGTCAGGCTATGGGCTGCAAAGATGCGGGCGATTCCACCATCCGCAAGTGCCGTTGCGATGGCTTCGTCGACAGCATAGGCGAGGTCCTTGTGCTGGAAGTTGATGCCAACGCCGACCGTCCAGCTTCCCCGGGCAAAGCCAACGAGCGGTGGGGAATACACCTTCAATCCACTTTCGGGATGGCGTACCAGCCCTGCTTCCAGTTCGGCACGCGGGCCCATGGCGGCCTTGGTGTCGCCCTCCGCCAGTCCATCCATCGCCGCAGCCACCGATCGGTAGCGGTGGATCTTGTCGACGGGACCGATCAAGGAGGTGAGGTAGAAATCGACGATGGAATCGTTTTCGACGGCAACCGGATCGAAGCGGAAGAAGGGGGGTGTCGGTCCTTTTTCCTCGTAGTCGGCCACACGATAGGCAATCGCGATACTTTCCGTGGCATATTGCCCAGTGAAAGTAACCTGTTCGATACGGCAGACGAGCGCGCTGTCATAGGGCACATGCAACATCACGTCGCTGACGCGGCCGCCGACAGCCGCGCCCTTCCAGACATAGTTCAGGAGGTCCGCTTCCAGATTTTCTCCCGCAGCGACAAGACGAAACTTCGCTTCGACGCCGAGGGCCTTGGCAATTAACCGCCCTATCTCGACGTCCACGCCGACAGGCTTGCCCTTCATTTCATAGGACCAGGGTGCATAATCCGCATAAACGGCGAATTCGATCCAGCCGTCCTCAAGAATCCGGTCGAAATCACGACCGACATCCCGTGCGAAAGTGTTTTGTGGCTTAGGCTGGGGCTTGTAGTCCTCGCAACGCGCAAAAGCGCCGCCCGGAAAGGCGACGCCAAGGACAAAGATCAGCAAGGCATAGCGCAGCATGTTGCCTCACTGCGTGGCAGAAAGGCCGATGGTCAATACTTCCGCCGCCTTCTTCCAATTTTCCGGCGTTTCCGAAAGGATGCGCGCCGCCTCGTAGCTCACGCTGTCGGCGACGGGCGCGCCAGACGCGGTCTTTACCTCGGAGGCGATTGCCTCTAGCTCCTTCTTGAGTGCAGTCGTATCAGTCACCTTGCCGCTGCCCAGTTCGTCGCGGATTTCATGCAAGCGCTGGGCGTGACTATCGAGCGCCCCGTCTTCCGGGCGGGTTTCCACATAGGTGCGGATCGCCCAAGCTGCCTTCTGGCCAAGAATGTCGCCGAAAGCTGGCATCTTGGTCGTGCCGTCCTGAGTATAACCGTGGCGAAAGCGCTCAATGAACCATTCGTCACCTACTTCCTCGGCCTCAAGAAAGCGCAGATCCGGCGCAAGCCCGCCCGAAACCGCGCCCAAGCCATGGCAGCGCGCGCAGTTCTGGTTGAAGCCCGAAGCACCGATCTCCACAGCCTTCAGCCAAGTACCACGACCGACCGCCGCCTCGCGATAGGGGTTTTCGGTCTGCCACTCTTCGCCCACGTCAGGCAGTGCATCCGTATTGACCGGTTGCGGTGTCACATCGCCATGGGCGATCACGAAACTCGTCGTCGCCACGAGGATGAGAGCGGCGATGCCGCCGCGAATGATATTGGTCGACATGCGGTCCTCCCTCGCATTTCTAATTGTTCATTTTCTATGGCAAGCCGTGGTCACCGCGATATGCGACTTAGGTCGCCCCACCCCATGGTACCAAGGTCGTATTTCGGACCCTGCGTTCTGTCGCCATGCTACCCTTTAGGAGGATGAGACATGCCGTTACGCTTCATGGTGTGTCGCAGGGGGCTCTGCCTTGCGGTCGCATGTGTCTTTGGCGCTTCGTCGGCTGCCGCCGCGATTGCCATACCGATGACTTATCTGCGGCAGGAGGTGGAGGCGCCGCCCGTGCTCTCCAATCTAGATCCCATTCCGGAAAATCGGGGCATTGCGGGTGCTGAAGTCGCATTGATCGACACGAAGACTACTGGCAGTTTCATGGGCCACGATTACAGCCTTGCCGTCGTCTCGGTGGAACCCGGCAGCGATTTGCTCAATGCCGCCCGCAAGGCGCTTGCCGCGTCGAAAATCCTGTTCCTTGACGCTACGCCGGAGGGCATTCTCGCAGTCGCCGACCTGCCGGAAGCCCGGGGCGCACTCCTCTTCAACGTTTCCACTGGCGACCGGCGCTTGCGCGATGCCGATTGCCGCCCCAACCTGCTGCATACCATGGCGGAAGATGCCATGCGCACCGATGCGCTGATGCAGGTACTGAAAGCACGGCGCTGGACCCGTACAGTACTGGTTGTTGGGCCAAAGCCTGAGGACCGCGCCTTTTCCGAGACGCTGCACGCTTCCGCGCGAAAATTCGGCGTGGAAATCCTTGCCTCGAAAGACTGGACCTTCGACACGGACCTACGCCGTGCCGCTGGTCAGGAAATCCCGCTCTTCACACAAGATTTTCCAGATCACGACGTGTTGCTGATCGCCGATGAAACCGACGATTTCGCCCGCTATGTCGCTGACAATACCTGGCTTCCCCGCCCCGTCGCAGGCTCAGACGGGCTTCGTGGCGAAGGCTGGGCGCCGGTGCTTGAGCAATGGGCGGCCGTGCAGTTGCAGAACCGGTTCGAGAAGAAAACCGGGCGCGAGATGGGCGCTCGCGACTATGCGGCCTGGACAGCACTACGCACAATCGGCGAGGCGGTGACGCGGACCAATTCGGCGAATCCCGGCGTGCTTCGCAATTTCATCCTCTCGGACAAGTTCGCCCTCGATGGTTTCAAGGGCCGTAGTCTCAGCTACCGCGCCTGGAACGGGCAGCTCCGCCAGCCCATGGCAGTCGTCAATGCTCGCGCGCTGGTCGAGTTGACACCACTCGACGGCTACCTGCACCAGACGAACGAAATGGACACGCTGGGCCTTGATCGGCCCGAAAGCGCCTGTACTGCCTTTGGAGGATAAGATGAGATTTCCGGCCCTGTTGTTCGCTCCATTTTTGGCTGCCGCCCCACTCCCGGCCCTAGCCGGTGAAATCTGGGTGACGAACGAGAAGGACGACACGATCTCGGTGATCGACACGGCAACATTGGAGGTTGTGCGTACTATCAAGACCGGCGAACGGCCGCGCGGCATCACCTTCAATTCCGATCACAGCCGCGTCTATATCTGCGCTTCCGACAGCGACACGGTACAGGTTATGGACCCGGCGACCGGCGAGATCCTGCATGACTTGCCGTCCGGGGAGGACCCCGAGCAGTTTGTGCTCGCTCCCGACAACAAGCACCTCTGGATCGCCAACGAGGACGACGCGGTGACAACGGTTGTCGATGTCGAGACTCGCAAGGTGGTGAGCCAGATCAATGTCGGCATCGAGCCCGAAGGCATGGCGGTTTCGCCCGACGGCAAGATCGTCATCACCACATCGGAAACGACGAACATGGCGCACTGGATCGACACAGAGAAGAAGGCAATTTTCGCCAACACACTGGTCGATTCCCGCCCGCGCCATGCCGAATTCGCCAAAGGCGGCACAGAGTTGTGGGTTTCCTCGGAGATCGGGGGAACGATTACTGTCTTCGATGTCGCCACTCAGGCGAAAAAGGCGAAGATTCGTTTCGAGATCACGGGCGTCAACGCCGACCTGATCCAGCCTGTCGGCTTCGAGTTCACGCCCGACGGCAAGACAGCCTTCGTCGCGCTTGGCCCGTCCAACCATGTGGCGGTGATCGATGCGGAAACCTTCGAAGTGAAGAAATACATCCTCGTCGGCCGACGTGTCTGGCATCTCGCCTTCTCGCCCGACCATACGCAGCTTTTCACCACCAACGGCGTTTCCGGGGACGTTACGGTGATCAATGTCGCCACGCTGGAACCCGTAAAATCCATCAAGGTCGGCCGTTTCCCCTGGGGCGCTGCGACCCGTCCATGACGTTCTGAAAGAGAGTAAGATGAAAAAAGCAATTCTGGCCGCAATCATGCTCACCGCCATACCTTTCGCCGCACAGGCGGATGATGATAGCGATACCAAGCCTGAGGCCGGCATGGGCCTTGCAGGTCTCCTTTCAAAGCCCAACCGCGAGATCTTGCCGGATCTGACGCTCTCAGCTGGACAACCAGTTTCCAAGGCACAGCTGAAGCTGAAGTCTGGGAAATACTACATCGTGAAGATTAAAGCCGATGGCAGCCAGGAACTGGCATTGGAAGGGGCTGGATTCTTCCGGGCTGTCTGGATCAACGAGATCGTTATCGAGGGTATCGAGATCCGTCCGCTCGGTGTCGATTCCATCGAGTTCGACGAGGCGGGCGAAGCGGAAATCAGCTTCGTGGCGATCAAGCCGGGCAGCTACCACCTGAAGGTTCCCGGCAGCAAAGGCGACAGCCAGCAAGTCGCCATCACCATAGAGTAGCCGGCCATGGATGGCTTGACGGTAGAGGGCATTAGCCATGACTGGCGCACAAAGTGCGTGCTCGATAATGTGTCTTTTTCGGTCGAGCCAGGCCGCTTCTGTGCTCTACTTGGACCGAACGGTGCCGGTAAATCGACACTGTTCGGCCTACTCGCCCGGCTTTTCACGCCACGTACCGGCCAGATCGTGATGGCGGGTTTCGACATGACGCTCTCACCGCACGCGGCCCTCGCCCGCATGGGCGTTGTCTTCCAGTCCTCGACGCTCGATCTTGATCTCACTGTCAAGCGCAACCTCCTCTACTTTGCCGCGCTGCACGGCCTTTCAGGGCGCGAGGCGGAAATGCGTACGATTGCGGCACTCGAGCGGCTCGGCATGGCCGAACGCGCTGGAGAGAAGGTTGCGAAACTCAATGGTGGCCACCGCAGGCGGATGGAGATCGCCCGCGCCCTCCTTCACCGACCACAGGTACTGTTGCTGGACGAACCGACGGTCGGTCTCGATGCAGCCACCCGCGCCGCCATCACTGCCCATGTGCATGATCTTTCAGCAGATGGCCTGACCGTACTCTGGGCGACTCACCTTGTGGACGAAGTACGGGACACCGATCAGCTGGTCATACTCCACCGTGGCAAGGTGCTTGCCGATGGTGAGGCGGGAGAAATCGGCGGTGCGGACCTTATGACTCGCTTCCTCACACTGACGGGAGATCAGACATGACGTCGGAAGCGCTGGACAGGATCGAAGCGGAAAACGGTGGCGTGCTGCGTTCCCATCCTTTCATCGCGCTTCAGGCGATCCTGCACCGGGAAGCATTGCGGTTTCTGGGCCAGCGCGGACGGCTCGTCGCAGCGCTAGTGCGGCCACTGGTCTGGCTCTTCGTCTTTGCCACAGGCTTCCGCGCGGCGCTTGGCCTGTCCATCACGCCGCCCTATCAAACTTATATCACCTACGAAATCTACATCGTGCCGGGACTGGTCGGCATGATCCTGCTGTTCAGCGGCATGCAATCGTCTCTCAGCCTCGTCTATGATCGGGAGATGGGGTCCATGCGGCTTCTCCTGACCGCACCGTTACCACGCTGGTGGCTGCTGTTCTGCCGGCTGCTGGCTGGCAGCCTGATCGCAGTACTGCAGGCTTATGTCTTTCTCGCCATCGCCGCGCTTTACGGCATCCGGTTCCCCTGGCTTGGATATCTTGCCGCCGCCCCGGCCATGGCCGTTGCTGCAATGATGCTCGGTGCGCTTGGCCTCCTGCTCTCTTCGTTCATCCGGCAACTGGAGAATTTCGCAGGCGTGATGAACTTCGTGATCTTTCCGATGTTCTTCCTCTCCTCGGCACTCTATCCGCTCTGGAAGATGGCCGAAGCTTCGCCGCGCCTGCGTGACCTGTGCGCGCTCAATCCCTTCACCCACGCCGTCGAACTGATCCGCTTCGCCCTCTACGTCGAGGGCAATCTTACGGCACTCGCCGTTACCCTCGCTGCCTTTATCGTCTTCGGCCTGATCGCTATCTGGGGGTACGACCCCGCTCGCGGTCTAACTGCACGAAAGGCCTGAACTGGAGAATTATCATGCGCCTTGCCATAGCTACCGCAAGCCTGTTGCTCCTTTCTGCCAACGCAGCTCTGTCGCAGGCGGACGTTGGCGGCACGCTCAATCCCGAGGAACTGACGCTGAACCGCGTCATGAAGGACGTCATCGAGGGGCGCACCAGCATGACGATCTGTGCGACCGGTTATTACATCACCAAGTCGGGCCGACATGAAATGGCGCGCGAGCTCTTCATGCGTTGTGCCGAGGCCGGCTGGACCGGGGCGATGACATGGATGTCACAACTCGACGACAACGGCCTCGGCTCTCGTGAAAACCCTGATTCCGCTGCTGAATGGGACCGCCGCGCCGCCGAAGCCGGTGATCCCATTGGCAAGTTCAATTATGGACTCGACCTGATGCGCGGACGCGGCGTCGTGGAAAACAAGACGCTCGGTCGCCGCTATATCGATGAAGCCGCCGACAACGGGCTTTCGACGGCAAGACGCCTCAAAGATGCCGGCTATGATCTCGATGTCGTGACACCTGACGCCGACAACCGGAAGTATGCCCCAGCGTTCTGATCCTCCTCAACAAGCCACGCTGGCTGGCATTCCAAGCGCAGAATTCGGCTTGCAAGCCGTTCAGCCTCAGCCTTGACGTGAGTCACGAAAAGCGTCGCACAGGGGCGTGCGGCGATCAGTTGCTCGAACAGACCCATCATCTCATCAACCAGCGCCGGATCGAGGCTGACGAACGGTTCGTCCATCAACAGGAGATCCGGTTTGGACGCGAAGGCACGCGCCAACGCCAAACGTCGCTGCTGGCCGAGCGAAAGCATGCCCGGAAAACGCGCACCGAGCCCCCCCAAATCGACCTTCTCAAGCCAATGCTGTGCCTCCGTCTCGCTTATGCGTGCGACGATGGTGAGGTTCTGTAGTGCCGTCCGCCAAGGCAAGAGAACAGGTTCCTGGAAAACTATGGCTATACGTCCCGCTGTTTCCAACCGCCCGTCGAAACGCTTGTCGAGCCCGGCTATGATACGCAGCAGCGATGTTTTGCCTGCACCGGAGGGACCGGTCAACGCGACGGTTTCACCGGCAACGAGAGAAAGTTCCATCGGGCCAAGCACACGGCCCGGCCCACCTTTCTCCAGATTGAGCCGCAAGACCCGCTCAGTTGTCGGAATGATGGAAGACACCATCGGGCAGCTCTTTCAGGTTCCCGACCAGCTCGCCGCCGCCGAGTTCGGTCATGAGGGCGAGCATGCGAGCGGCAGCCTTTTCGTCGACTGCACCCGCCTTCGGCGTGCCAGCAAGAAATTCCGCTTTCAGCGCCTTGAATTCAGCATCGTTCGCCGCCCTCATCATCGGGCGTATACGCTCCCAGGCAGTCGGATCGGAAGCCAGCTTTTCCTTGGCGGCACGCGAGGCGACAACAATCGCTTCACCAAGACCAGAGTTGGCCTTCAGAACCTCACCACGCACCACATAGCCGAGGAGCGGCGTTTCCGGGTCGAGTCCGAGCGCCTTGGTTGCCTTGTCTACACTTATCAGCGTGCGCATACCTGCCGCCTGCATGCGGGCACCGAAATTCCAGAAATTCAGTGCGCCCTGCACCTCTCCGTCGAGCGCTGCCTTGTAAACCAGCGGCGGGGCGCCAAAGACCTGATCGGTTGCGCCGGAGAGATCAAAACCCTCCACCTTCTGCGCATAGGCCCGCAAGATCAACCAGCTCTTGTCTATGGGGCTACCGGCGACGCCGATCTTCAGACCCTTAAGATCTATGAGTTTTTTAACCGGGCTGTCGGCCGCCACCATCAGTCCGCCAACAGCGCGTGAGTACGGAATAAAAACGAGATCGCGTCCGGCAGCGCGCTCGCGCGCCACCCAAAGCCAGTCGGAAACGATCATGTCCACCTCACCAGCGATGAGAGCGATCTGTGCGGCCGGCGCGCCGGCAACGTCGCTCACTTCAAGAGCAAAGCCGTTCGCCTTATCGAAGCCATAATGGCGGATCGTGTCGGCTTCCCAGTTTACAGTACCTGAAAGCTGGAGCGCAGCGCGCACAACGGACGTTTCAGCGAGGGCAGGCATGAGTGACAGGAGCATGAAGACAGCTGGGGCGGCAAGCGATTTCAGTATTGTCATGGGTCCGCTCTCCTTAATTTTGAAATGATACTCTCTTGCTCCGCGGCTCGATATACGACCTATTGACGGGGGAACGAAGTGGCGCAAAACCCGCGGGAACGAGCGTTTTTACGACCAAGGTCCAATTCAACCCTTCCCGAACAGCGTAGATGATGTTCGTCATGGAGCCCGCGTCCTGCTGCGGGCATGGAGTGGGAGGATGCCATGAGGAAACCCGTACTGGCCGCGATAGCGGTGATTGCCTGTTCGAGCGCCGCTTATGCCGGCGTGACGGAGGAGGATCTTGCCAAGGACGCTGAAACCGTCGGCGATGTCTTGACCAACGGCATGGGCCGCAGCCTGCAACGTTTTTCGCCGATGGAAACGCTGAACACCAAAAACGTCAAGAATCTCGTGCCGGCCTGGGCCTTCTCACTTGGCGGCGAAAAGCAGCGTGGCCAGGAAAGCCAGCCGATCATCTATGACGGCACGATGTACATCACCGGCTCCTACAGCCGCCTCTATGCTATCGATATCAAGACGGGCAAGGAGGTCTGGCAGTACGATGCGCGCCTGCCCGAGGGCATCCTACCCTGCTGCGACGTGGTCAATCGCGGCGCGGCAATCTTCGGCGACAACATCTATTTCGGTACGCTCGATGCACGCATCGTCGCGCTAAATCGCAAAACCGGCGACGTCGTCTGGAACAAGAAGATCGCCGACTACAAGGAAGGTTACAGCTATACTGCTGCCCCGCTGATCGTGAACGGTCTCGTCGTAACGGGCAATTCCGGCGGCGAGTTCGGCGTCGTCGGCGAGGTACAGGCACGCAATGCCGAGACCGGGGAACTCGTCTGGACCCGCCCCGTCATTGAAGGTCATATGGGAACCTTCAAGGGTAAGGAAAGCACGATGACCGGGACGCTCAACGCGACTTGGCCGGGCGACATGTGGAAAACGGGTGGCGGGGCGACCTGGCTTGGTGGCTCATACGACGAGGACACCAAGACGCTCGTCTTCGGCGCCGGTAACCCGGCCCCGTGGAACAGCCACCTGCGTAATGCCGGCAAGCCGATGGACGGCAACAAGGGCGACAATCTCTATGCAGCCTCGCGCCTCGGTATTAATCCGGAAAACGGCGAAATCAAATGGCACTTCCAGACAACGCCACGTGAAGGCTGGGATTTTGACGGTGTGAACGAAGTCGTTCCGTTCATCGACAAGGACGGCAACAAGCGCTTCGCCACTGCCGACCGCAATGGCTTCTTCTATGTGTTGAACCGCGAGGACGGAAAATTCGTCGCAGCCCATCCTTTCGTAAAAAACATCAACTGGGCCAAGGGCATCGATAAGACCGGTCGACCGATCTACAACGAGGACAACCGCCCCGGCGATGCGGCTGCGGCGGCCGATGGCGCCAAGGGCCAACAGGTCTTCGCTGTGCCCTCCTTCCTCGGCGGAAAAAACTGGATGCCGATGGCCTACAGTCCGAAGACGGGCTTGTTCTATGTGCCTTCCAACGAATGGGGCATGGACATCTGGAACGAGCCGATCAGCTACAAGAAGGGTGCAGCCTATCTTGGTGCAGGCTTCACCATCAAGCCGCTATTCGAGGATCATATCGGTAGCCTCAAGGCAATTGATCCGAACACCGGCGAGATCAAGTGGGAGTACAAGAATGGTGCTCCGCTCTGGGGCGGCGCGATGGCGACGGCAGGCGGCCTCGTCTTTTTTGGTACACCCGAAGGCGATTTCGTTGCTCTCAACAACGAGACGGGCGAGGAATTGTGGAAATTCCAGACAGGCTCGGGCATCGTCGGCCAGCCGGTGACCTGGGAACAGGACGGCGAGCAATATGTCTCGGTCATCTCGGGCTGGGGCGGCGCAGTTCCGCTCTGGGGTGGAGAGGTCGCGAAAAAGGTTAACTATCTCAACCAGGGCGGTACTGTTTGGACCTTCCGCCTGCCAAGACAACTGACCTCGCTGGACTGAGATGAAAAGTCGGGCGGAAACGCCCGACTTTATTGCTTTAGCCTAGGCTCAAAGGCCTATGAAGACGGACAAATTCGATGCTAAACTACCGCCAGCCCTATCGGGAATTTCGCATGATACCAGTTCTAGTGCCGGAAAAACCTCTTCGCGTGTTGCGATCGGCGCTGATCGTTGATGATCACCCGTTGTTCTGCGACGCATTGTCGATGACGCTGACGGGACCGGTAGGTATCCCGGATGTCGAAGCCGTCGGTACGCTCGACGCGGCATTGACGCGGCTTGCCAGTGGACCACAGCTGGACGTTATCGTGCTGGACCTCAACCTGCCCGACGTCAACGGGCTCGACGGTGTGGTGCGTCTGCGTCAGGTTGCGCCGGAAACGCCGATCGTGGTCGTATCGTCACTCGATGAGGTTCGTATCGTGCGGGCGGCTTTGAAGGCAGGTATCAATGCCTTTGTGCCGAAACATGCATCGCGCGAGGAATTCCGCGAAGCCTTTTCTGTCATCGCACGCGGGGAAATCCACGCGAGCCGCCTGGCGTTGGAAGGGACCACGCCAAGCCCGTCGGAAGAGGCGGTCAAGCGGCTCGCACTGCTGACCCGCCAGCAGGCCCGTATCTTGCAACTCGTCTGCGCCGGGCGCATGAACAAGCAGATCGCTTACGAGCTTTCCATCGCCGAGACGACGGTGAAGGCGCACGTCACCGCCATCATGCGCAAGCTTGGTGTCCAGACGCGTATGCAGGCCGTGCTCTTCGCACAGGAAGCCAGCTTCGCCACCATGGTTGCCGACGCTTGAGCACTTTTTTGGAAATCCAGCGCGGAATTTTCACTACAGCCTATAAAAGCGCGGTTGGTCAATCGGCCCGTATATCCAATCGAATCCAATTATCATCAATTAAAAGACACATTTAATGCTGGCACTGCGGGACGCCGAATGCTTAAGATAGAGACGGGAGAACGGCGGAGGAGGCCATCGCCCGTGGATCATCATTTTGTCGCTCGTGCACTCGTATCGGCGCACGAGAACTATCCTATCAAGCATCTCGCTGCGGGTCTTGGCTCCGGTCCGTTTTCGCTTGTCTTGCTTTTTGTTTCGCCAGAAGCAAATGTCGCTGCTGTTGTCTCGGAAGGTGTTAAGACCTGGCCGGGTGCCAAGATCGTCGGCTGCACAACGGCAGGCGAGATTTCGGAAGCCGGCTATGAAGAAGAAAGCATCGTCGCTGTCGGGTTTAACGCAAATCATTTTGCTGCTGAAACGTTTTTGATCCCGGATCTTTCCAAATTTGTCACCAACACGTTGTCCGATAAACTGCTGCACATCCGCCAAACGCTTGCCCGGGGCCATGGTCATTTGGCAGAAGAATTCGCACTCCTCTTTGTCGATGGGCTTTCGGCGCGTGAAGACGAACTCGCCTCGGCGCTTGCCGCTGCCACGGGTGCAATGCCGCTGATCGGCGGCTCGGCGGGCGATGGTATCCATTTTCGCGAAACGCTCGTTTTCGATGGCGAGCGGATTCTCGCCAATGCTGCTGTTATCTCGATCGTTCGCGGTGATTGTCCGTTGCGCCCCTTCAAAATGGATCACATCAAGCCGACGGAGCGGCGAATGGTGGTCACGGAAGCGGATCCAGCTGCCCGCATTGTGCGATGTATCAACGGTGAGCCCGCAGTGCGCGAATATGCTCGCTTGATCGGCATGGAGCCGGAAAGCGTCAACACGCTCACCTTCGCCATTCACCCGCTGACGGTGCGCATGGGAGACCGCCACCATGTTCGCGCTATTCAACGGGTGCTGCCTTCCGGCGAACTGCTATTCTTCTCGGCAATCGACGAAGGCATGGTATTGAGCATCGCAGAGCCGAACGATCTGGTGGGTCATCTTTCGACGGAGCTGCAGGCATTAAAGGCTCCAGCCAATCCCGTTGCCGTTCTGGCCTTTGACTGCATTCTGAGACGGGTGGAGGCGCGGGAACGACAGATGACCGGTCGCGTCTCCGAGCTTTTGCGTCAGCACGGTGTCATTGGCTTTTCCACCTATGGCGAGCAGATCGGCCCCATGCACGTCAACCATACGATGACTGGGTTTGCTTTCTACCCCCCTGGCACGGTCGTTTCGGAAACTGTTTCATGAATTCCCGCATTTCCGACAGTCTGCTCGACCCTGCCGATAGCGACAGCCGCAACCTTGAGAAAATGCTCGTCATAGCTGACGCATTGATGCGTCATGTCGAGCAGAATACGGGCGACCGCAGTAACGCCTTCGAGCAGTTCCGCCGTGCGGCCATGCTGGAGGAGCGGGTACGTCAACGTACACATGACCTTGAAGCGACGCTGAAACTGCTCAACGAGGCCAACAGCGCCACCGAGCGGGCACGTCGCGATCTGTCGCAGGCACTCGAGGCGATTGAGGAAGGATTTGCGCTCTTCGATCCGACCGAGGTGCTCGTGCTCTGCAATTCGCGTTTCTGCAGGGATCTTGCCGACATACGTGAGAAGCTCGTGCCGGGAATCACTTTCGCCGAGTATATCGAGACCGCGAGTCGTTCGGCGTTTCTCGCTCTTCCTCGGGGTGCGACGCCGAAATCCTGGGCAGCTGAGCGCATGCGCCTGCATTGGACGCGGCACGTCTTCAATGTCGGGCTCAGCGGTGACCGCTGGCTTCAGGTCAGTAAACAACGCACCGCCGATGGCGGCACCGTCATCCTCCAAACCGATATTACGGATCTGATCCGCATGGAACGCTCTAAACGCGGCAAGCAGCTCGATGATCAGGCTCGCATGATCCGTGCAACACTGGAACACATCAACCAAGGCGTCAGTATTTTCGATGCCAATCGCCGACTGGTCGGCTGGAACAGCCGCGTCGCGCAGTTGTTCGACATTCCTATGCGTCTCCTGCGGAGGGGAACCCCCTTCAAGCTGTTGGCAGACCGCATCGCTGATGCCATCACTCTCGGTGATGGTTTTTCTGACGACGCATTGCGTCAGTGGATTGATGGTCGGCTTCCGCGTGGGCCACTATCTTTTGAGATCGCTCACACCTCCGGCATCATCCTTGATGTCTTCGCGCAAGAAATGCCGGGACGCGGCTTCGTCATGTCCTTTGCGGATGTGACGCGCGAGCGGCTCGCCATCCACGCCATGGTCCGCGCCAATAACTCGCTGGAGGCACGTGTGGCGACCCGCACCGGCGACCTTGCGGCGGCCCTTGCGGACGCCGAGCGCGCCAACTCCGCCCGCGTGCGTTTCGTCGCGGCGGCGAGCCACGACCTCCTGCAGCCGCTCTCCGCTGCAAAACTCTTCGTCGCCGCAGCAAGGGATGAGGCGGAAGCATCCTTCATGCGCGGAACGCTGGAAAAAGCACACAACGCTCTCGTCAGCGTGGAGGACATTCTCGGTGCCCTGCTCGATATTTCGCGGCTCGAGGCCGGAGAGGCCGCGGTTGATATTGGACCGGTTTCCCTCTCCTTGCTCCTCAAGCAGCTCACCGACGAATTTGCGCCCATAGCTGCCCACAAAGGGCTAAGGCTTGATATTCTGCAATGTAGTCTCACTGTGTTGAGCGACCCGACCTATCTGCGCCGCATCCTGCAGAACCTGATCAGCAACGCTATACGATACACGGTAAGTGGCCGCATTCTTGTCGGCCCGCGCCGTGTGAATGGCCAGGTGCGCGTCGAAGTCCACGATACAGGACCGGGTATCGCGCCAGATCAGCAGCAGGCGATCTTTCGCGAATTTCATAGGGTTCAGGGATCGGCTTCAGCCTCGGAAGGCATGGGACTTGGCCTTGCTATCGTCGAAAGGGCTTGCGCCCTTCTCGACCACCGTCTTACGCTTCACTCGACGCCTGGTCACGGCACGTGCTTTTCTGTCGACCTTGCTCCGGTAGCGTCCTGTGTCAACCCTGCCTACCGCGAAGAGACGCCCGCCATACCTGAGGAACCGGGTGACAACAGCGACCGGATTGCGCTGCTTGTTGAAAACGACGTAGGTCTGCGCCGGGCCATTGCACTTCTCCTGGAGCGGCGTGGAATCAGTGTGCTGGAAGCGGCCAGCGGAGAGGAAGCGCTCTCGCTGCTCGAGGAAATCGGCATCGTACCCGATCTCTATCTCATCGACCAGCAGCTCGATGGCGTGCTCACCGGCATCGAGACGGTGCAGGCCCTACATGCCCAACATGGCAAGCGCCCTACTCGCATCCTGACGGCCGACCGCAAGCCACAGACGCACCGGGCTGCCGAAGCGGCTGGTATTGAAATCATGTACAAGCCGATTGCCGCCGATGCGCTGGAGGCCTTTGTGCTTACCAGCTGAACCGACACCAAGGTCGTATTGCGACGCTGCCCACCTCATGGGACACCCTTCATCCAGTCTGGTGGAGGACATGATGATAAGATCTCTGGTGATGACGGCCCTGATGGTTTTTGCGGGCGGCGCAGCCCATGCAGCCGAACATGCCGTCAAAATGATGAACAAGGGTGAAGGTGGCGTCATGGTTTTCGAACCGGCCGCCATTGCTGCAGAGCCGGGCGATACGGTCCGCTTTATCCCCCTTGACAAGAGCCACAATGTCGAAGGCATCAAAGGCATGCTTCCCGAGGGGGTGAAACCCTTCAAGAGCAAGGTCAATGAAGAATATGTGCTGACCGTCACCGAGCCCGGCTACTACGGCATCAAGTGTTCACCACACTATAGCATGGGAATGGTTGCTCTCATTCGCGTCGGTGACGGCTCCGCCAATCTCGACGCCGCTAAGGCGATCAAGCTGCCTGCCAAAGCCGGCGAACGAATGAAGGCTGCCTTCGATGCACTCACGACACCGTAGGGATTCATTGCAAAAATTCATTATGCTCGGAGTGGGGGCTTAATTGGCACCTGCCAACCGCATGTAAAGCTTTTCGAAAGACGAGCCCCTACCAAGCAAAGAAAGAACTTTGCTATCATCTATCGCGGTTTGGCAATACGTCCATCGAAAAGATGGTCACCGAGAACTAAGTTGTTCGTAGTTGCCATTTCAAAAATATCAATCTTCACGTTGATCTTACGCACCAATTACAGTCAACGATAGACGAGGCAGAGTTCCAACTGGGAAATAGTGTAGAAATCTATCGAAAAAGACATGAACTATTTGACCAACGCTTGAGTTTATCTCATAAAGTAAGCGTGGTTTATCTTTAAAGGAGTTTCATTATGAAGTGGTCAGCACCGAAATTCGTTGAAGTCAGCTGCGGCATGGAAATCAACCGCTACGCTCAGCCGGATGGCGACGAGCCTATCCTGTTCTAAGAAAGCAGAGCACGGGATTCATGGCTAATCTCAGGTTTCTCGTGCTCGGCGCCGCCGCAGGCGGCGGGTTACCACAATGGAATTGCAATTGCGCTAATTGCGCAGCTGCGCGCAATCCGCTTTCCGGGCTTCGCCCTCAAACGCAGTCGTCGCTGGCCGTCAGCCTTGATGGGGAAAACTGGACCGTATTCAACGCTTCTCCCGATATCCGCCAACAGATGCAGCAGACACCGGCGCTGCATCCAAAGGCGCTCAGGCATAGTCCAATCAGAAGCGTCGTGATCACCAATGCCGATGTCGATCATATCGGCGGCCTTTTGACCCTGCGCGAAAAGCAGCCTTTCGAACTTTTCGTCACTTCCGCCATCGAAGGCGTGCTCGACGCGAACCCGATCTTCAAGGTGCTCGACTCCGATCACGTGGCGCGCAGCATCATTCGCCTCGATGAATGTTTCGAGCCAGTGCCCGGCCTGAAAGCCAGGATGTTTGCGGTGCCGGGAAAGGTTGCGCTTTATCTCGAAGAAGGCGAGCCTGAACTCGGCCTCGAAGGCGAGCAGACGATCGGCATCGAATTCATGCACGGCGCAAAACGCGCCTATTACATTCCCGGTTGCGCCACACTGCCCGATTGGCTGGCGGATCGCATTCGCGGTGCCGACCTCGTGTTTTTCGACGGCACTGTTTTCACCGACGACGAGATGGTTCGTATCGGCACCGGAATCAAGACCGGTCAACGGATGGGACACATGGCGATCTCAGGAAT
The DNA here is from genome assembly GCF_002252505.1 of Brucella grignonensis. Taxonomy (GTDB): domain Bacteria; phylum Pseudomonadota; class Alphaproteobacteria; order Rhizobiales; family Rhizobiaceae; genus Brucella; species Brucella grignonensis. Next base: position 177,658 of record NZ_NNRL01000159.1, read on the forward strand.
GGACGGCAGCCTTGGCCGTCTATCCGGCTTGAATATCGGCCATGTTGTTTACGTGCACATCAACAACACCAACCCGATCTGGCGTTCAGGACCGGAGCGGACGGCCGTCGAAGAGGCGGGAATGACCATCGCTTGTGACGGTATGGAGATCGAACTTGAGCACTGTTCAAAACAGAACTGATTTCGAAGCCCGCCTGCGGGCGATCGGCGATGCCCGTTACCACGACAAGCACCCGTTTCACGTCATGCTTCATGGTGGTGCGTGCAATATCAGGCAGGTCCGTGCCTGGGTGATCAACCGTTTCTATTATCAGAGTCGCATTCCGCTGAAAGATGCCGCGTTCATGTCGCGTTGTGAGGATGTCGGCATCCGTCGCGCCTGGCGCAAGCGCATCGAGGATCACGATGGCGGCCCAAGCGAGGGCGGCGGTATTCGTCGCTGGCTGAAGCTTGCCGAAGCGGTCGGCCTCGACCCTGATTATGTGGCATCGAACCGTGGCGTGCTGCCCGGCACGCGTTTCGCTTGCGATGCCTATGTGCGCTTCGTGCGAGACATGCCGATGCTCGACGCGGTGGCGGCGTCCCTGACCGAGCTTTTTGCGCCGGCCATTCACAAGAACCGCATTGCTGGTCTGATCGAACATTACGCCTTTGCCAACGAGCAGGCGCTTTCCTACTTCCGCAATCGGTTGAACGAAGCGCCGGTTGATGTCGCATTCGGCCTCAACTACGTTCTCGATCACGCCGACACAAAGGAACAACAGGATGCGGCGGCGGCGGCCCTTATCTTCAAAACGGATGTTCTGTGGGCACAGCTCGATGCCTTGCATTCCGCTTATGTTTCGCCTGCGCTCTTGCCACCCGGCGGATGGGACGGGAAGGAAGGCATTATCGGCGATCTCGATCAGCCGGCCCGTAAGCAGGACGTAAAGGAGGCACTCGAATGACCGAACCCGCACTCGTCACCGAGCAGACCGTTGCGAAACTCGCCCGAGGCGTGCGCTTGCGGGAAGACTCTGTCCGTGGGCAGACCGTTCTTCTTGCACCCGAGCGGGCATTGGCGCTCGATGAGGTTGCCGTCATGATCATTAATGCGCTTGATGGCGAACGCACTCTCGGCGCGATCGCGCAAGAATTTTCGATCAAATTCGAGACGCCCAAGGAACAGATTCTTGCCGACATGATCGTCTTTATCAACGAATTTTCCAAGCGCCGCATGCTGGAGCTGAAATCGTGAACGAACACCCGCCCATCCGGCCGACCAGCGAATGGAACGGCGGGCGCATACGCATTCCTGCGCCGATTGCCATGCTGGCCGAACTGACCCATCGCTGTCCGTTAGCCTGTCCGTACTGCTCCAATCCGCTTGAGCTGGAAGGCGTCAAGAATGAGCTTTCCACAGAAGAGTGGATATCCACCTTTCAGCAGGCCGCCGCCTTGGGCGTGCTGCACCTGCACCTGTCCGGCGGCGAGCCAGCCGCCCGCCGCGACCTTGTGGAACTGACGCGCGCCGCTGGTGGTGCGGGCCTCTATACCAATCTCATCTCGTCAGGCATCGGCCTGACGGAAAAGCGCATTGGCGAACTTTCCGATGCCGGTCTGGATCATCTACAGCTTTCCATTCAGGGGGCTACACCGGAACTGGCGGATCGCGTCGGAGGCTACAAGGGGGGATATGACCACAAGATCGCGGTCGCCGAATGGACCCATGCCGCGGGCATACCGTTGACAGTCAATGCCGTATGCCACAAGCAGAACATGGATCAGATGGGCGACATGCTCGACCTTGCGATCAAGCTCTCTGCCCGCCGTATCGAGATCGCCACCGTGCAGTTTCACGGCTGGGCCGACAAAAACCGCAAGGCACTGATGCCGACACGCGAGCAGTTCCTCAAGGCGAATGCCTTCGTGGAAGAAGCGCGCAAACGGCTCGAAGGCGTGATCGTCATTGATTATGTCGGCGCCGATCACCATGCCTCCTACCCGAAAGCCTGCATGGGCGGGTGGGCGCGCACCGGTCTAAACATTACTCCTTCCGGCAAGGTATTGCCGTGCCATGCCGCAGAGACGATCCCTTCGTTGCATTTCGACACCATTCGCGAAAAGACACTGGCGGATATCTGGTACGAAGGTGAGGCCTTCAACGCCTATCGCGGCGATGGCTGGATGCCAGATCTGTGCCGCAGCTGCGATCGCAAGGCGATTGACTTCGGCGGTTGCCGCTGCCAGGCAATGGCACTGGTCGGCGATGCATCGGCCACGGATCCGGTCTGCATACGCTCGCCGCTTCGCCCGCTTCTGACAGAACAGGCAGAAGCCGACAGCCGCGCAAATCCACCGCCTTTTGTATATAGAGGACGTACACAAAAGACGTCCTCGTTCCCACGATAAGGATTGTAGACGAAATCGTAGACGGTGCCCCCGTGTGCTGATCGTCGAACAGGTCGCGGCTCACGAAGAACTGCTTGGAGGAGAAGGCGAGGTTGATGAAAGCTATTTCAGCAACGCTCGTAAAGGCAAGCGTGGCCGTGGCGCAGTTGGAAAGGTGCCTGTCTTCAGTCTTCTGAAACGAGACGGAAAGATCTTCTCCATCCCTGTTCCAGATGCCGAAGCGACAACCTTGATGCCGATCATTACACGTCTTGCGGAAATACAACGGCATTCCAAGGCAGAGCTTTTTCTTGTTCATCAAGGAATGCGAGTTTAGATTTAATCACGGTTCGCCCAAGGCGCAGATCAAAACTCTCCGTCGATGGACGAGCCTCTAATGTTGATCTTGTACCTGGAGTAAACGAGCCGGCAGAGCAAATGGTAAGCCATTATCGGGGAAAAAGCTTGCGGATATCCTGTATGACCTTGAACAATGAATTGGCAAGAAACTGCCAGACACATTTGAAACGATCTATCGTGAACGTGTCCCAATATTTTTTGCTCAGCACCTCGAACCCATGCCTGGGGTTGTTGCTATGCTGGAGGAGTTAGACCTGCCAAAGTGCATCGCTTCAAGTGGTCCTCCGTAAAAAGTCGCCCAGGCTTTGAAGGTGATCGGCTTGGCACGTTATTTTGACTCAAGCGTATATAGTTCCGTACACCATAGGAAGTTGGAAACCTAAACCGGGTCTCTTTTTATATACCGCTCAAAGCATGGGGTTTGCGCCTAGTAATTGCATTGTCGTCGAAGATAGCAACGTTGGCATTCAAGCTGCACACACAGCAGAGAGGGCGTTGTACCGACACTTGCCAAGGTGAGTCTAAAACACCGGTTACTTTCGATCTGGTGATCCAGAACGAAATTTCGGGAATTTCGCGACAACTATGCTCGCAACCTCTAGAAAAATAGCGCGTGCTTGCCTTCTGCTCTTCGCTATCCTTGCCGACGCCGAGGGGTGCCCCGCCAAGGGGCTGAGATACTGCTGGCAAGCGCAGCGCAGTGACCCTTTGAACCTGATCCGGATCATGCCGGCGAAGGGACGGGTCTGAAACGCCTCTCCTTTGTCGACCTCATGAGCGAGGCCGCAATGATACTGACAAAGCCCAATCCCCAAACTGAATCTCACCTTCATCGCCCAGTTGCTGCAACGATAGCCATCGTCATACGGGCCGGGTCCGCCCTGACAGACCCAGGTGAACGGACCGGGAATCCTTTTGGCCTTTAAATGCCGATCTTGAGTTTGGTCCCGTTCTCCTGAGCCCGTGCCCGTCGAATGCGGGATAATGGTGCAGCCGCGTGAGAGCGGCGACCGGATGTGAGGGGATTCCACTCACTCATCCGGCGAACCATGGCAGGCGTTTTTCCTCAGATTAGTATAATAGGCACAACGTAATTTGCGGTTCTAATAAATATCTCTCACTAGGTCGTAAACTCATAAACTTGGGATTCTAAGCTGACAGTCCGCGCTCGCTTCTTCTCAGTTGGATGCTGTTCAGGTAGCGTTGCCAATGGATGTTTTAGGCTGGTTTTCGCGCTGGTACGAAGCGCAGTGTGACGGGGACTGGGAACGCGGTTTCGGTCCGCCGATCAGCACGGTTGACAAACCTGGTTGGTCGCTGAAGATCGATCCCGCCGGGACAGACTGTGATGGTCGGACACTCGAACGGATCACGCACAATTACGAGCACGAAGCCGACTGGTGAACATGCTGGACGGAGAATAACTTGTTTCACGGCGTTGGTGGTCTTCTTCACCTTCGATCGGTTCTTGAGGCATTTCGAGACTGGGCAACGATCATCTCGCCATCCCTACCAGACTGGCCGCACACTCAGAAACGGGGTTCACTTAAGGGTACGTCGTTGATTCACTGAAGCCTTGATTTGGAGGCTTCTCATGACCCGTCGCCGGTTTGATCTCACCGATTTCGAGTGGAGTATTATTCAACCGTTGTTGCCGAACAAGCAGCGCGGCGTGCCCCGCGTTGGCGACCGGCGGGTGATCAACGGCATTTTGTGGCGGTTTCGGACAGCCCCCCTGGGCAGACGTTCGAGATCGATATGGTCCCGTATACCACATGCTACAACCGGTTCGCGCGATGGCGCAAAGCGGGTGTCTGTGATCATGTTCTGGGCGAGATTTCCAAAGCTTTCGATGGCGATATCGTCATGATCGACAGCTCCTGTGTCCGTGTTCATCAACATGCGGCGACGAAAAAAAGGGGGATCAAGACGATGGTTGCATGGGACGTTCCCGTGGCAGCCTGACCACCAAAATCCACGCAATTGTTGATGCCGATGGCCGAATGGCGGACAAGGCCTACGATACCAACGCTATACGAGCATTTGCAAAGCAACGGCAGGCATGGGCCAATATCCCTGCCAAGAGCAATCGGAAGGGAAGCTTCCCTTTCAGCCAATGGGTTTATCGACAGCGCAATCTCGTTGAGCGTTTCTTCAGCAAACTCAAACAGTTCAGAGGCTTCGCCACCCGTTACGACAAAGACCCGATGAACTTCCTCGCCGCTGTCAAATTGGCAGCAGCAACAATTTGGATCAGATTGTTATGAGTCTACAACCTAGAGTTGCGCCGGGTCTATGTGAGCAGTTAGGCTTGCGTCGCCCGCCTGCGGCCATTTCTTCAGCGCATCAGAATCGTTTTTGATTGTGGGAGCGATCGCATCCGTCCTTGGGTCTTATGACCCGATTGGATGCGATCGCCGCGAATTGTTTATGGTTGCTGTTTCAGGGCAGCCCCTTCAGTGCTCATGCGCCTTTCGCGGCGGGTCGCAAACTTCCGCACGACGACGTAGAACACCGGCGTCAGGAGCAGGCCGAAGAGTGTAACGCCGAGCATGCCTGCGAACACGGCAATGCCCATGACATGCCGCATTTCGGCGCCGGCGCCGGTCGCAATGACAAGTGGAACGACCCCGGCGATGAATGCGAGTGATGTCATCAGGATCGGCCGCAGGCGGAGCCGGGCAGCTTCGAGCACCGCATTCAATGGATCAATGCCTTCATCTTCCTTCGCTCGCGCGAACTCCACGATCAGGATGGCGTTCTTGGCGGCTAGGCCAACCAGCACCACAAAGCCGATCTGGGTGAAGATGTTGTTGTCGCCGCCGGTCAACCAGACGCCCGCGATGGCCGATAACAACGCCATTGGCGCGATCAGCAGCACAGCGAATGGCAACGACCAGCTGTTATACTGCGCAGCGAGAATGAGGAACGCGAGCAGAACGGACAGCGGGAAGATGTACATTGCTGTGCTTCCAGCCTGTTTCTCCTGATAAGCAAGCTCGGTCCACTCGAAGGCCATGCCGGGCGGCAAAGTCTCCGTGATGATCCGTTCTATCGCAGCAGTTGCCTGTCCGAACGAGTGGCCGGGTGCAGGCCCACCGCTGATATCGGCCGACGGGAAACTGTTGTAATGCATCACCCGGTCTGGCCCCGAACTGTGCTCGATCGTTAGCAGAGCCGACAGCGGAATCATTTCGCCCGTTGCGTTTCGTACCTTCAGGCGGCCGATGTCCTCCGGCTGCATGCGGAAGGGGGCGTCCGCCTGGACGATCACACGATAGGTCCGGCCAAAGCGATTGAAGTCATTCGCGTAAAGCGAGCCAAGGTTGACCTGCAACGTTTCGAATATGGTGTTGAGCGGCACACCCTGCGACTTGGCCTTCACCCGGTCGATGTCCACTTGCACCTGTGGTGCATTTACCTGGAAACTCGCCAGCATGCCGGCCAGTTCATGCGCCTGCATCGCCTTTGCCATGATTGCACCCTGCGCCTTAGCAAGCTCTTCAAAACCAAGCCCCGCCCGATCCTCGATCTGGAGCTTGAATCCTCCAGTCGAGCCGAGGCCTGGAACGGGTGGTGGCGGAAATATTCCAACAAAACCATCGGGTATCTGGCTAAACTTGCCCATCAAGCGACCAGCTATGGCAAAGGCGGACAAAGAAGGGTCCTTGCGTTCGTCAAAGGGCTTTAGCATCGTGAACATAACGGCAGCGTTCGGGATATTGACCATGCCATTGACGGACAGTCCGGGGAATGCCACGACACTCTCCACGCCCGGTTCGGCGAGAGCGACCTCCGACATTTCCTTGACGACTGCCTCGGTCCGGTCGAGCGAGGCTCCAGTCGGCAGTTGGGCGATGCCGACGAGGTAGTACTTATCCTGAGCCGGGACAAATCCGCTGGGTACGGACTGGAACCCCATCCATGTCGTGCCCAGCAGACCAGCATAGACGAGCAGGACGAGCGCGCTCAGCCTCACAGCACGTCGCACCGACCAGACATAGGCATTCGAAGCCGTATCGAAGAAGCGGTTGAACAGCCTGAAGAACCAGCCGAACAGACCATCAATAACCCGGGTCAGGAGATCACGCTTCACCTCGCCGTGGTGCGGTTTCAGGAGCACGCCTGCAAGCGCCGGAGAGAGCGTGAGGGAGTTGACCGCCGACAGGATGGTCGAGATTGCGATTGTGAGAGCAAACTGGCGATAGAACTCGCCTTGCAGGCCGGACAGGAATGCCGACGGGATGAACACCGCCGACAGAACGGACGTAATGGCAATGATTGGCCCGGTCACTTCGTCCATGGCCTTGCGCGCCGCTTCCTTCGGCGTTTCGCCAAGCGCGATGTGCCGCTCGACATTTTCGACGACCACGATGGCGTCGTCGACCACGATTCCGATGGAAAGTACGAGACCGAACAGCGACAGTGTGTTCAGCGAGAAGCCGAACATATACATTAGCGCGAATGTGCCGACCAACGATATCGGAACCGCAACGAGCGGAATGATTGAAGCCCGCCATGTCTGAAGGAAAAGCACGACGACGATCACGACCAGGACGATGGCTTCGAGCAGCGTCATCACCACGGCCTCCAGAGACGCCTTGACGAAGACGGTGGGGTCGTAGGCAATGCGGTATTCTATTCCCTCGGGAAAGCCTTTCTGCAGTTCTTCCATGGTGCTGCGAACAGCGCTCGCCACGTCGAGTGCGTTGGCGCCCGGGCTCTGGACGATCTGCATTGCCAGCGCTGGCTTGCCGTCGAGAAGACTGCGCAGTGCGTAAGCGTCTGCGCCGAGCTCGATACGGGCAATATCGCGTAAACGGGTAATCTGGCCATCGCTGCCGGTCTTGACAACGATGTCGCCGAACTGCTCCTCGCTTGAAAGCCTGCCGAGCGTGTTGACCGTGATCTGGAACGCAGCCGAGGCATCTGGCTGCTGGCCTATCGATCCTGCGGCCACCTGAGCGTTCTGCTCGCGAATTGCCGCCACCACGTCCGAGGCGGTCAGACCACGTGCTGCCACCTTGGCCGGATCGAGCCACACCCGCATGGAATACTCGCCAGCACCCCACACGAGTACATCACCCACACCTGACAGCCGCGCAAGCTGGTCGCGTACCTGCAAGGTGGCGAAGTTCGACAGATAAAGCGGATCATAACGATCATCGGGTGATACGAGATGAACGACCATCAGGATATCGGGCGAGGTCTTTTGCGTCACCACACCGATGCGCTGGACCTCCTGCGGCAGACGCGGAAGCGCACGCGAGACACGATTCTGTACCTGAATTTGCGCCATGTCAGGATCCGTGCCCTGTTGGAACGTCACCGTCAGCGTCATGCGTCCATCGGTGGCGGCCTGCGAGCTCATATAGAGCATGTTCTCGACGCCATTAATGACCTGCTCCAGCGGCGCGGCGACCGTTTCGGCGATCACCTCGGGACTGGCGCCCGGATAGCTTGCCGTGACCTGCACCGTTGGCGGGGTCACCTGCGGATACTCGCTCAATGGCAGTTTCAAGAGTGTCAGGCCACCACCGATCAGCATCAACACGGACAGGACGACCGCGAATATGGGACGGTCGACGAAAAAGCGTGGAATGTTCATCGACGGGCCTCCTGCGATGCAGCCGCCGCCCGATCGCCATCGACGGATTGGCCCGACAACATCGAAACCGTCTGCGGGTCAACTTGCATTCCGGGGCGAACCAGCCCCTTGATGATGATTTTCTCGCCTGGCCTGAGGCCGTTGGAGACAACGCGTAAACCATCGATCATCGGCCCCAATTCAACCGGTCGGTACTCAGCCTTGTTCTCGGCTCCGAGAGCTAGAACGTAGCGGCGTCCCTGGTCGGTACCGATTGCCTGTTCGTCAATGAGCACGGTCTGCGTCGGTTCGGCGGTAACGAGCTTCACTCGTGCGAAGAGGCCAGGCGTCAGCTGGCCATCCGGGTTCTTGACAACTGCCCTGGCGCGGATCGTTCCCGTACTCCGGTCAACACGGTTGCCGAGAAAGTCGAGTTCACCGGCATGTGGGAAGCCCGTATCAGTCATCAAGCCGATCCGCACCGGAAGCTTGCCGCCAACCCTACCCGAGTCTGATGCGCGTGCACGATCGACGAATCCGAGATAGGTGGCTTCGTCGATATCGAAATAGACATAGAGCGGATAGGTCGAGACGATCGTGGTGAGCAGAGTCGTAGCCCCCTGTGCATTGCCACCGGTGACGAGATTGCCTTCCGTGATAAGAACACGATCAACGCGTCCGGCAATCGGTGCCGTGACGCGCGTGAACGAGAGATCAAGTTCCGCGGCCGCAACGGCAGCCTTGGCGATTTCCACCTGGGCTTGGCGCTGACGGCGTGCTGCCTGCGCGTCATCAAAAGTCTTGCGCGACACGGTCCCATTCGGAGCCAGCGTCTCGGCGCGCTTGAAATCGATCTCGGCCTGGTCGAGCAGAACCTTTGCCTGCTGCAACTGGGCTTTGGCTCCGTCCAGCGCAACCTGGAATGGTCTCGGATCGATCTGGAAGAGAAGATCGCCCGGTCGTACAAGGCCGCCTTCTGGAACGCTGACGGCGTCGATTGCGCCGCCGACGCGCGGACGCAGTTCAATGGACTTGGTCGCTTCGAGATAGCCGATGAACTCTGCGGACGGCGCGACCTTGCGCGTGACGACTTCGGCGACGGGGACCTCTGGGGCAGGCATTTGAGCCGACTGCGCAGCGGCTTGTGATACGGCAGCCGACGAAACAAGCGCCATTAGATTTTCAGCGTAGGGTCTAACCTCGTTGCGATAAGCAGTGCCAAGAGTGCCACCGGCGATGACCGCTCCGACCAGGAACAGGGTGGTAGCTTTGCTACTCATTATCATTCTCCTTCATAAGGGCACGCCACCCGACAGCGTGAGACGACGGTGACTTTTTCGAAGGTACGGCTTCCAACCATGGGAAGGTCAAGACCCAAGGAATAATTTTTCAGAAGAAGCTCTTGACGCGATTCATCAAGGGTTTAATCCTGCCATCAGCAAAGCTGATTTCTCCGATGCGCTCGGGTCGGGAGGAGTTCGGTTCAGCTTAATAAGAACAGCATGCGGAACGCCTCAACTGCCGGAAATCCGCTAAGGAAGCGTGCCCGAGGGCTTTCCCGAACCAAATAATCAATGGCTTTCGGCGGACGCTAGGGCGCGAGAAGGCAAGTCTTCGTCTCGGCGCCCCGCGGCGGAATATGTGCCCCTGAAAAGCAGGGGCCGGCGGTGCAAGGCCACAACAGAGCCATGCATCCTAATTAGCGCACCGCGATTATTTCGCGGCGGGCCTTTGTTTTATGTGCCGATCCAAAACTCAGGCTCGAACGTCAATCGTACCCATCATTCCGAGCTGTTCGTGCTCGAGGATATGGCAGTGATACATGCGCGGTCCCGGCAGATCTTAGCGCAGCAGAATCCGAACCGTCTCTCCGGCCACGATGTTCACGGTATCCTTCCATGCACGATAGGCTGGCCTGGTGACCTTTCCGTCCTTCTCGTGCTCGATTATTTGGGACTTCATCGCCATGGAGTCGGAAGACGTCGACATGTTGTTATGGTCCATACCGCCCATGGATTCCGTCAGCACAAAACGGCGCGGGACAACCGGTTCCCCAAGAGCTTCGATGGTGCGTGGCTTTGCCGGTAACGGAGGTATTGCGCCTGCCGGCCCGTCTGATACGTGTGCCGTCAACAGGGTTATGTCGGTCTCGTCCGGCTTACCCGGACCCATCCAGCCGCACTCATATTCGAGCGTCGTGAGCATAGCCATTTCCGGCTTGTCGAAAGACACAATCAACCCAACGTGTTCGGCCGGCGTGAGCAGCAACTCATCGACGACGACAGGGCTTCGATTAGGCCGCCAGGACGTCACCGCACGGTGCGACTGATGCGAGACAATTGTTTGAAAGCCCGACAGAAGACGCGTTTCAAGTGCACGACCGACAGCAATCACAGTGAGCCTGTCGCTCCCAATCTTCTGGATCAAGACTTTAGCTGTGACAGACCAGATCAGAAATGGGGTGTCGACATCAGCTACATATGGACCGCAGAAGGCTGGCTTTATCTGGCAATCGTTGTCGATCTTTACTCTCGTCGTATTATCGGCTGAGAAGCGCGGGATCGGATGAAGAAGGACTTGGCCATAACTGCTCTGAAGAAAGCCATTGCTATCCGGCAACCAAAGCCGGGGCTGATCCAACACTCCGACAGGGGCAGCCAGTATGCCAGTTATGAGTACCGCAGAATTCCCGCAGCTCACAAAATGCTTCCATCCATGAACGACAAAGGAAATTGCTATGATAATGCGATGGTGGAAACCATCTTCAAGACAATCAAGTCGGAGCTGATCTGGCGCACTGTATTCCAGACACGCAGTGATGCGATCAAAGCTATTGGCGAATATATTGATGGCTTCTATAATCCTGTACGCAGACATTCTGCCCTCGGATATAAATCACCAATCGCATTCGAGATCATGAATCGTAAATTAGTGCCAGAACCTCTCCACTAAATCAGGGGAACTCCAGCCGGTTGCTTCGCCTGCCTCGTTCACTTCCGGCTCCACCACACGGTTCTGGAAAAGCCCCTTGGCGGCGATGCTGGCCGCAAGGGCTTCGATATGTGGGGTCTTGCGTGCATTGCGGGGCGACTTCTTGAGTTTGTTGAGGAGGATGAAGATTTCCCTACCGGTCACGGGTTCTGCCGCAACGCTTTCCATATCCGCGACGGTTTCGGCTTCCAACGTCATGTCGGGGTCCGGAATAGGTTCCAGCGCGGGCAATGCCCCCACCACTTCCATCGCCACATCTCCAACGCTGCGGATTTGCGCATCCGTCGCTGCATTTTCCGCCGTCGCAACAGTGACGGCCTTGGTCTTCTTCGTAGCCCTTGCCATTGTTCCAATCCTTCTTTCCGTAAATACCGAAGGCATGTCCCTCGACATGCCTTCCGGAGGCGCGTAGCGCGCGGGGATGGGAGGGGACAAGTGTCGGCGAGCATGGCCGGGTTAGGCGCAAGCGGGACGGAATCCGAATGTGATGGCGGTGGGAGATGTGAGCCGTCATGAGAAGCGGGCGGCCCTGCCATGCGCAGGCGGCGCTTGAAGGGAGAAAGGGGCAAGGCCCCTTGGTTTCCCCTTCACGATCGGCAAGGCGCCAGCCGCAGCCGATCACGACAAAGCGCGCGAAGCGCTCCTTATTTTATCGAAGCAGTTCAAGCTATCTGGCTCCCGGTTTCGGATGCAATCGCAACCGTCCTCTTTGTAGGTCAGAGTGTCCCCTTTACCGCACAGTGCAGCGTGTCCTATTTTCTTTATAGCCTGATCGAGTCTCGATGGTTCCAACAATCATTTCGATATGAGCTACGGACGCCATGAAACTACAACGCGACAAGATCAGGATCGAAATCTATCCGCGATCCGACACGTCGGAACCCGAAGAAGTTCGTGTACGCATTGCCAATGAAGCAGTCCTGGCACTCGCCCGCCTGATCGGCCGACAGATGGCGCGAGAACAGTTTCAGAAGAAAATGGCGTTGGAACGCCGCTCGAATAATGCCAGAAAGCGGAGCATAGAGTCGTACGCGATTGCTAATCGCCATCATCCGATCCCGGTACAGGCATTACCTATCGGGATATTTTCACATAAGTATTGATCCCAAAACGGGATCGTGATAAAGCTACTTCATGAGGATCATTGCCCGTCGCTCCTTGCGGGAGTTCATCGAAAGCCTCGCAGGACAGAAAGACCAGTCGGCCATCAAGACAGCGCTCGATGCCTGGTTCGATGAAGTCAGCAAGGCGGAGTGGGCAAGTTCCGCCGATGTGAAGCGACTTTACGCTACGGCGAGCATCGTCAGCGCCGAGCGTATCGTCTTCAACATCAAGGGTAATGATTATCGCCTTGTCGTGTCGGTCGATTTCGAGAAAAGCATCGTCTGGATCAAATGGATCGGCACACACAAGGCATATGACAAGATCGACGTGACAGAGGTGAAGCATGGCGACTGATCTGAAGCCCATTCGCACCGAAGCGGATTATGACGCGGCACTGGCCGAAGTCGAACGCCTGTGGGGAGCCAAAAGCGGAACGCCGGATGGCGATCATCTGGATGTGCTGGCAACCTTGATCGAAGTTTATGAAGCGAAGCATTATCCGATGGACCCGCCGGACCCGATCGAAGCAATCAAGTTCCGGATGGAACAGCAGGGTTTGAGCCGCAAAGATCTCGAACCGATTTTCGGAACCCGGAACCGCACATCGGAAATTCTTAATCGCAGGCGTGGCCTGTCTATCGAGATGATCCGGCAATTGCATGATCGTCTCGGAATATCGGCCGAGGTGCTAATCCGACCGAGCCTTCTCGAAAAGGCAGCCTGACGTAAAAGGACAGCCGATGACCCGTGTTGCGATCTACGCCCGGTATTCCTCCGATAATCAGAACGAAGCCTCGATCGAGGATCAGTTCCGCATTTGCCGAGATCAGGTAAAACGCGAGGGTTGAAAGGTTGTCGGCTGTTACAAGGATGCGGCGATCTCCGGTTCCACCGTGATCCTGCGGCCGGATATCCAGATGATCTTGCAGGACACGCACGGAGAAGCGATCCGGAGCGACCGGGAGATTGACGAACAATAGACCGAAGTCATCCGACGTATTCTTCGCGACTTCACCGCCGGGATCGGCTCTCGCCCAATTGCCAGAACGTTGAATGCAGAAGGTATTCCCGGCCCGGAAAACAAGCTGTGGAATGACACCACGATCCGCGGCCATGCCAGCCATGGAACCGGCATCCTCAACAACGAGCTTTATATCGGCAAGCTGATCTGGAACCGGCTTCGCTACGTCAAGAACCCTGGGACCGGCAAGCGCGTGTCGCGCCTGAACCCGGAAAGCGAATGGATCGTCACCGAGGTTCCGCACCTGCGCATTGTCGATGACGAACTCTGGCAGGCCGTTCGCGCAAGACAGGGCGAGATTGCAGAAAAGTACGTCAATGTAACGGAAGCGATACGCGAGCATCACAAGAAGAACCGGCTGAACACAACCGGGAGAGCGAAGTCACTGCTTTCCGGTCTGATCTTCTGCGGATGCTGCGGCGGCCCCTACCCGCTTCGCGGCGCTGATCGTTTCGCCTGCTCGAACCATATCAGCAACGGTTCCTGCACCAACAGCCGGACGATCCCGCGCGCAGAGCTTGAGGAAGAGTTTTGGTCGGCCTGAAGGATCGGATGATGGCCCCCGAAACCGCTTCCGAAGCGATGCGAGCCTATGCGGAATAGACAAACCGGCAGAACCGGGAACGGCGCTCTAACGGCGATATGTGGCAGATAGATCTTTTTATTGCTTCCCCCGCTAATACTCTTCTCAGGAGTGAGCAACTCCACCGTAAGCCCCATGGGGAAACTCCTTCATCCATCCATGAAAAGCCCTTCGCAGATCACACAGCACGGGAAAACGTGGGGCCGAAACAGCGATTACCGTTGAGGCTTGTTTTCTTTAAAACGCAAAAACCCGCCGCTGTTGCGACGGGTTTGTTATATTTGGTTGCGGGGGCTGGATCTAATCTTCACTTGTTGCCCGAGCAAGTAAAGATGGTTGCGGGGACCGGCATCGATCACAACTTGCAATCGACGCCGGTAAAGATGGTTGCGGGAGGCTGCAACCACCATTACTTGCGACCTACTAACAGCCATTTTCCTATCAACGCCAAATCCAACGCGGGGAGAATGGTTGCTAAAAATAGCAGCTTTCATTCCGTCCTATTCCGAACAGCAGCGTGAGTATCGGTTACACTACAACTCAACCGCCACGTTTTCCCGGCGAAAAATCCGGCACTGCGCGCCGAACGCGGTCAGCGCAGGTTCGTTTGTCATCTATCACCTCTGACCGACCTGGAACGGGACGCAGGACATCGCCATGCAACTGCGCCCTCAGTTCCAGCCAACGCGCCTTGAGAACCTGCCAGTTGTGATCGTCGTATGTGCCACTGACGACAATAGGGTGAACCCGAATGCGGGGCGGGAGACCATCACCATGATCCCTCCATTTCCGCCATTCGCGAAGCCAAAGACTGTTCTTGCGATCCACACGCCCAATCTGCTGCTCGACAATGCCGGGATTCCACTCCGCGTGCAGTAGAATCACTGTGCGACAGGCCTCATGCAGATTCAGGCCCTCACGCCCGACGCGGGATTGCGCGAGGAGCACCATCGGCCAACTGGACGACCGGTTGAATGCAGATTGCAGCATACGCCGCGTTTGCGGTGCGGTTGCGCCTGACATCATCCTGGCGAAGTTGCCTTCGCGCCCGGAATAATCGTTCAGCCAGGCATCCAGCCGGACTTTCTGCGTATCGTTGTTCTCTGCTTCATCATCCCCGGCAAGCTCCAGGAGCAGTTTTTCGAACAGCCCGAGCATTTCCCGCCCCGTCCAGGAAGCGCCCGCAACTTCCCGCCTGCCACCAAGTGCCTCGAGCAAAGCCCCGAATTGAAGGTCTTGTTTGCCGTACTCATGGCGCAGAATCTCTGACAGAAATGCAGCAGCTCCTCCCTCCAGCGCAAGGTCTTCCAACTCCCGATGAAGCCGTGCGAGTTCAGCCCGGCGCTCGCTCGCCCACTCCTGATAGCGGGTTTTCAACATCACATCGATTTCGTCGACCCCACCCGCCACCGCAAGTTCAGGATCCCTCATCGCCGCAATGACGGCTGCTATATTGCTTTCCCCGATCCCACTGGCAGGCCAGCGCTGTCCGTCTCGCAAACGACGCAGCATCTCACGCGCGTCCAGCAGTCTGGTCAGCACATTCATCGGCGTCAGGAACCTGCCGAAGACGAGCACTTTCTCGCCGGCCCGTGTATAGGCCTCGATTTGTCTCACAGCCGCCAGGATCGCAGGGTGGCTATAGATGTCGTTGCTCTCAGCGGTGAAAGCTTCCGTCCAAAACCCCGCCGGACCAACGAGGTTTGCATCTGTCATGCCAGAAGGGCTGTCTTCCTCATCCTCTCCAAAGCCGAACCCATACCCCTGGGCAACGGCGAGCCTGACCCGTTTCACACGCGGATCATCCTGAGGGAGTAACGACAGCGCCTCAGCCGCACAAAAGCGGCGCAACCAGTCACGGGTAAAACCCTCTGCCTCAGGTGAGACCGGGATATCGGTGACCTCACGATAATCACCATGACTGTCTTTGAAGACGCAGAATTCGGGGTCACTGCGTTTGTCCCGGCGCAGGACGTATGGTCGCAATGCTGCGCAGAACTGCCGGGCGGAGGTCTCGAATTCCCCGGTCAGCGTCTCGTCCAGTTCTTCGGTTTGAATCCGACGAACAACATTCACATAGCCGGTGATCCATTCCGTCAGCGCTGCGAGCGCAGTAATATCCTGATCGTCATCGCGACCATTGAGCCGCTCCAGCGTGTCGATCCACTGGCTGGAGTCCAGCTCGACCGGGGTGGCGGTCATGCCCAGACGAAAAGGATCATCCGCTTTCCAGCTTACCGGGCCGAGAATGCGCGAAAGGCTTGAATCTGCGCCGCGCGCCTTGTGGGCTTCGTCAACGACTATGAGATCAAACTGACCCAGGCCATAGCCGATCAGCGGCAGGATCCTGTTCTTGTAATCGTCCGCCGAAAGCCATTTCTGATCGCCGTTAATGGCATCGCGCGGCAGTTCGTGGTCCAGAATCGTTTGGGCAATGTTCCGCGCCGCACGGCGACTGGCATATACATAGCCCACCTCACCCGAATGGAAATTTTCGCGCATGAAGTTGCGCCGTCGGCCGTCAATCAGGCGGGCGACGTTGGGTAAGAGTTCCCGGCGCCAGCCTCCAGCGGGGCCTTCTCCACGATTGGGAAACTGCATGTTCGCGAAGGAATGAGAGATCATTATGATCTCTTCGGCGGCCCAGCCGTTCTCCGGCAACTCACGCTGCTTGCGGCGATCCGAAAGCCACTCCTTATGGCTGTGTAACCGTCTTGCGCTCCCCTCCGCATCGGTATCGTGCAAGAAACCGGAGATGAAACCATCATAGCTGCGCAGCGGCAGCAATGTCTTGTCGTCGGCGTTGAACCGTTTCAGTTCCTGTTGCCATTGTGTCCCAAGGCCCGCGGGCAGAACAATGGCGCTGCGCCCGCCCGCCTCCCGCACCGCTGCGATCAGCGCCGCCGCAATGCGGGTCTTGCCCATACCCACCTCATCAGCCAGCAGGGCCGAGCGTTGGCCCGCCCGGATACGGCACGCTAGTTCTGTGACACTCGCCTTCTGGCCATGATCTAGCAGGGCATCATCAGACGTCCCTGCGATACGATCCAGAATGCTCGCGACCTCGTTCCAGTCCACCATCACGCGGCCTCCCGTTCCCAGAGCGATGGGTAAGCGCTGAGCTCCCACGCGACGGACACTGCCAAAAGCGCATCTCTCAATAGGTCTGGCGAAACCCCTTCCGGGCGCATACGCGGATCTGCCAGAGCAGGCAGAGGATTTGCCCTGGCGTTCCGGAAGAACTCGAGCATCGCTTTTTCGCGAGACGCGATAGCGCAAAGGTTCTGTTGCAACTCCCGACACCACCTTTGCCAGTCCCGCGGGTCCAACCTTGCCTGTGTCTCACAAAGACGCACCAGAAGTTCCATCATCCTGCGAATGGGATAGGCAGCTGGCGGAGCTTCGGTGGTATCTGATGCGTCGGTGAGCGGCTCTTCGCCTTCCTCACCCTCATCTTCGCTGTCAGCATCACCTGGCTCGGGAAATGAGCCAAGGCTGGCAAGGATATCTTCGACCGACATATCGGAGGGGCGAGCGACAACAAGTGCTTCGGAAGAAATGACAGGCAGCCGCCAGCCGCCCTCCGCGAGTGTCACAATCGCTGGAGCCGGTGCAGGCCATGGACAAGGTGTCTGGGCCTGAGCCGCATCGACACCAATCACCATCACCGATTTGTCTTCGGGGGCCGAGAGCACCCCGTCTTGCCATATAAGCCACGCAACTGGCGGCTGGGTTTCTGGCTCATCGGGGCGCACAAAGCCTTCCCCTTGCTGCAGGGCCTCGGGCGTCACCACATCAGTGAACTGGATCGGCAAAACAGCGGCGATACCGTTCCGCGTGTCTCTGCGTCGCGGCCATTTCAGTCCTCCCGGCAGATCGACGATCACACCTGCCTCAAGGTTTCCCCCGGCGCTTGCGGCACGCTCAAACCCGTTCATGCTCAGATTGCCGGATCCAAGATAAGCCCGTCCCGAGGCCTCGGTCTCGCCTGACGCCAGCACCACAAATTTTGCATGCAGGCACCCATCAGTTCCATGCAAGACAGAGCGCGGAGGGCGCAAATTCCAGCCTGCGTCAATCAAGGCACCGGCCCGGGCAGCAAGCCCCTGACAGGAGGACGGGTTGAGAAACAGGTCGAGAGCCGCTGTTTTCGTCAGGGATTTCTCCTGCACCAATGCGCGGCGCAGTCGCTCTGGCAGGCCAGCAGCACCATCGCCGTCGCTCTCGAAATAGCCAGACCCGAGGATGAGACGGTCGGCCTTCTTCTTGGTACCCAGGCGCTCGACCACCTGAGGAAACAGCGCCTGATTGCGGCTGTCGATGAAGCGGGGACGCGCGGATGACGTGGGCAAGGCTGTGATCGCGGCCTCCAGCAAGGCGTCTGGCCGGTGCCCGTCAAAACTGCGTTCGATCAGGGCGCAATCTGCCCGCTCGCGCAGCCAGCCAAACATCTCATGCGCGGCGCGGATATCGGCAATGTCCTGTGCGTCAGGCACAGCAGAGTCCAGATCGATCGACCAGAACAGGTCGATGCTGCGAGTAAGCGGATCCTGTGTCCAGTTCCCCGTGCTGACAGCGAGGCGAATGACATAGCCATCTCCACCGCGCTTGCGAAAACCCAGAAGCGCCACCTTGGCATGGAGAAGGTTGTAGCCGCGTCCCTCGAGGCGCATCCACATCCAGGCAAGTCCCGGAACGTCCGAGATCGCATTCACGGTTGGATGGATGAAGGCGGCCAGCACCGGGCGCGCCATCTCGCCTGTGAATGTTCGGCGGATCTGCCCCAGGACCTGCCGCGTCGCGGTGAAGCCGCACATAAGGCCAAAGTCGCCATAACAATCTTCGGGCGGCATGAAGAGGGAGTAGAGCGTCGTGTTCTGCATCAGACGGCCTCCTATCCCACGTCACGGCTGCCCGGGTTCACCTTTCCGGACAGCTCCGTCACCAGACAATGAAGATTGTGCAGCCGGAAAAGCTGCGGCGCGAAGGCCTCGTCCTGAGGGGGCCGATTCTCGTCCTGGGTCTCCGAGCTGCCCCGCAACTCGCCCGCAGCCGGCCCGAGAACAATGTGGCCTTCGCACTGAAAAATTACGGTAGAATCGCGCGCGGCCAGCCTCTGGATCAGCTGCTGATCGGACAGATTTCGGATTTCCGCGATAAATCTGCGGCTAGTCTCCTCATTGCCCTGATCGACAAGCGCGCCTTTTGCCGAGGCCAGATCGCGCAATTGTTTCAGCGGCTCGGCGGCGACTTCGGCTGCCTCCGCTTCTGACAGGCGCACAGGCTGATTATCGTCGCGAAGCTTCAGCAAGTGCTGTTCCAACTGGTCCAACACCGACAACGCAGCATCGCGCAGATCCATAAAAGCCGCTCCTGCGCGCAAATCCGACCAATGATCCGGCGCCAGCCCCGCCAATGCGGTTTCCTGGTCCAAATGCGCGGAGCTGGGGCCAGTGCCGAGGCGCGCCAGGGCCCGGCGCCGGGTCGAGCCGGGATCATTTCCGTCGAGCAATCGGGCAAGGATCAGTTTACGCACCGCTTCCGGGACAGCCCCAACCGGGGAAAGCACTGTCAGGGCCTCCTTCAGGCCATGTGGCTGCCTGCCATGCGCCCAGGCACCAAGCAAACGGCGCGGTTCTTTCATCGCATTCAGCTCTAACAGCTCTCTTCCAGCGCTATGTATGCGGAACGCGCCGTAGCGGCTGCCCTGCACGAACCCGAGTGCGACCAGAGGCTGCACCATCGCCATGCGGATCGGCTGAACCACATAAGTTCCGCGACGCCTGAGATTGTGGAAACTGCTATCCTTCAAGCCCTGCATCTTCCTCGCCCCTCGCACACGGCGATCCTGCGGGCCCGCGATGACTTCAAGCATGACGCGCGCTTCGACCGCGTTGCCGACAGGCAGTGCCGGCACACCAAGTTCCTCGGCGATAGAGATCGCCAGAACCGACCAAAGGATGGGCATGGGAAACCACATGCCGCCGATTCCGGGGACCGCCCGATCATTGAAATGACGAACCGCCGCCGCAAGCCCGAGGTTCTGCTGGCGCCGTTGCGAAACCACGGTATCGGGCGCAAGTATTCCCCAGGGCATCAGTTAACTCTGGCCTGTGCGAAAGCTCCCGCTGACGCGCCCTCATCTGCCAGTTCCAGCCAACCGTGATCGACCCAGAACACCGCCACGCCCTGCAGCGGATGCTGCGGGTATAGTCCGGCCAACAGTCCGGCATAGCTGGAAAGCTGTGGCCAATAGGGGCCAAACCCGTCACCGCCGCCGCCGGATTTATGGTCGATCAGCATCGCGCCTGCCGGGCCGATGGCGAGAAGGTCGAGGGCACCGGGGATCTCTGCACCCTCAGGCGTGTGGCCAAGCACCGGAATCTCGGCGCGCAGGTCCGTATAGCCCTGATCGGCAAGCCAGGCTTTAAGCGCCGTGGCGCGCTCGGCCACTAGCGCAAGAGTGGCGTCGTCAAGCCCGGTCGCGAGAGCCAAAGCCGGGGCCAGATCGGGCCGGGTCAGGTATGTGCGCAGCGCCAGATGCAGTGCTGTGCCGCGGTAGGCATCGTTCAGTGCCTTTGGCCAGGGTGCTCCGATGTTGATACGGCGGGACACGGGCGGCCCCCCCGCACTACGGGTTTGCGAGGGCTGCAGCCGCCAGGGCGTCAGCGGTGTCACGGGCAACGGCGCAGCGGCACCGAATCGCAGCGCTGAGGCTGCCGCACCGCCTGCGTACTCGGTAAATCCCGCCTCTTCAGGCAGTTGCGTGATCAGCGCCGGGCAATCCACGCCATTGATGCGCAGGCTGCCCGCCCCGATCTGCGGCGCGCAAGTATCGGACAGGATATGAAACAGGTTCGTAGCCTCGGGCGCGTCTTCTTCGCGGTCCTTCAGAAAACCCGGCCATTCCAGCACCATCCGGTCACGGGCACGGGTCAGGGCGACATAGAGAAGGTTTTTCGCATTGGTTTCAAAATCGGCGCGGCGGTCTTCGATGAAACGGCGGGTCGCCTCGGGCGCGGCAAAGCCGGGCGTGTGGATCAGGCTCGCGGCCCCCAGCCCCACCGCCATATCGTCGATGCGGTCCAGGGCATCGAAACGGGTCGCAGTGGCCCCCGCACGTTCCTCAATGCCATAGTCGAACTCGGCGACGACAGTGATCGGCCATTCCCGCCCTTTGGAGGCGTGCCAGGTGACGATCTCCACCGCCTCGGCGCTGTTGGCGGAAGGATCGGGATGACGGTCGAAATCGCGCTCGCTCCCACGGGCGTCGAGCCAGCCGAGAAAGACCTTGGCAGTCTCGCCGTGGAACCCCGAGGCGGATTTGAGATCGCGATGCGCGGCTTCGAACTCACCCGCCTCAGCCTCTAGCCGCAAAAGATCGGCACGGGATTGGGCGGCGTCAGGCTGACGTTCCGCCCAGAGGCGCAGGCCGGCGGCATCCAACACCAGATCAAGGGCCGCACCCACCGGCAGGCGGGCCAAAAGGTTCGACAGAGCGGCGAGTCGCATCGGCACCGGGTCATCCACCAACCGCCCTTCCATTTGGGCGGATAGCGCCTCCTGCAAGGGCAGCGGGTCCGGGCCAAGCGTGCGCAAGAGCAGCCCGGCATGGATATCCGCCGGATTGGCGGCAAAGGCCAGCGCGGCGCGGGCGGCAACAATCACCGGGCTTTTCGCCCAGCCATCCTCGGCGATCCGCACCGGAACGCCGCGCGCGCGCAATTCCTCGGCATAGCGGGCGGCGGTGGTGTGGCGGCAGACCAAGAGCGCGATATCCGAAGGCCGCGCCGGTCGGGCGGCCTTCGTGTGGCGGTCGGTGATGGTCTCAGTATCAGTCAGGATACGGGCGATGATGCGCTCGGCGATGTGTTCTGGGGGCTGCGAATACTTTTGTGAGCGCCGTCCCTGCGTAGCGTTCAGAACCTCGATCGCGGGACCTGCGACCGCATCGCGGGTCGGCGCCAGCGGGTTATAGCCCTGCCCAAAGAGGCCAGCCCCCATCGCATTGACGAATTGCATGATGGCTGGGGTCGAGCGCCAGTTGCGGTCCAAAGGCTGGGTCGCATCGGGGTTTGCCGCCGCCAGCGCTGTGGATAGGCGCGGATCGGCGCCCTGAAACCCCATGATCGACTGTTTGACATCGCCCACCAGCAGTGTACGCGGCGCGTGCTGGCCCAACTGCCACAAAAGCGCGAATTGCACAGGGTTGGTATCCTGGAATTCGTCGATGATGACGCAGTCGATCTCGTCCAGCACCGCTTACCGCACGGCGAGGTCGGTGCGGAGCAGGTGCTCAGCCCCGGTGATCATATCAGCAAAGTCGATCAGGCCGAGCGCCTTCTTGCGGGTCTCATAGGCCGCCATCACCTCTTGCGCGCAGGCGATCAGGCAGGACAGGTGCAGCTTAGCATCGGCCAGCGGGCCGGGATGGCAGGGCAGCACATCCGCCGCCGCCATGATCGCCGTGGCAAGGTCGTCATACCCCGCAGGCGTCTTGCTGGAGCGGTTAGAGATGAACAGGCTGCGCAGATCGTTCCAGACCTGCCAATCCCGATCCAGAAGATCGGGCGCGCGATCAACACGTTTGAAAAGCGCGAGGTTTTTCTCCAGCTTCTCGACATTGGTTTTGGCGGTGATCCCGGCCATGCCTCCCTCGGGAAAGGCTGCGATCATGACCTGCACGGCCGTCTGCAACGCGGTAGTCGCGGCGATAGGGTCATCCAGAACCGGCCCGTAAACCGCATCCAGCCGCGTCAGTGCCGGAGCGATCAGGCCAGCGTCACGCCCCTTGTCCCCAAGGCCGCGCAAGAGGTCGATCATCGATAGCACCCGGGCGCGCAAACTGTCTTCGACCGTCTCGCCCTTCACGAAGTTCGGGGCGTAACCGAACCGCTCGGGCGCGGCCTTGATCGGGTCCAGCGCCTTGGCATGTGCCAGTGCCTGACGGATCAGTAGATCCCGCTCGGCATCGCCGAGATGGCGCGGCTGCGGCGAGGCGCCAGCCGCCAGAGCATGTTCGGTCAAAAGCCGCAGGCCCAGTCCATGTATGGTCGAGACATAGGCGCGCTCGACCGCCATCGCCTCGGCGACCAGTCCATCGGCCAGAAGGCCGGCACGGATCCTTTCGCGCAACTCGCCAGCCGCGGCCTCGGTAAAGGTGACGGCAAGGATACGTTCGGGCCGGACAATGCCGCGTTTCACCCAATCGGACAGCTGGGTCTTGATGCGGTGGGTCTTGCCCGCGCCGGCACCCGCGGGAACGATGACCAGACCTTGATCTGCATTGACGGGGGCCATGGTCATTCCTCCTCGAGCGTGCGGATGAAGGCGGTGACCAGGGCCGAGCCATCGGTCAGCGCATATGGGGTGAAGCCGGCTTCTTTCTTGAAGAAGGCCGCATCCTCAGAGGTGTTCAGCACGACCCGTCCTGCACCAAGTTCGGCCAAGCGCTCCGCCAGCTTGGCTACCGCCCCGGCATTCACCGCATCGCCCATGTCGCGGGCGGGCGAGCCCTCGGGCAAGACCAAACCCGAAGTCAGCAGCCCGCCATCATTCATCAGGTGATAGGCGACCGCCACCTTGCGGCCGATCAGCGGGTCCATGCCGTCACCCTCGCGCCGCATGGGCCGCGCTATCATATCGGCGTAAAGCCCTGCCTGCAGATCCCAGCCCGCCTCCATCCGCTGCCGTCGGCCCTTGGTGCCGCTTTTCTTGTGATCGATGATCAAGAGCGCACCATCAGGCAGTTCAAGGATCGCGTCGGCCTTGCCATGCAGATTGATGCCATGCGCCTCACCGGCCAGCCAGATTTCATTGCCGATGATCTTGGCATTGAGCGCCAGCAAATGGTCGCGCCAGCGCAGGGCCGCCGCCATGATCTCACGCTCCAAACCGTGGCGCTCCATCTCCCATGACGGGCTGCGCAGATAGCCCGCG
Source organism: Brucella grignonensis (assembly GCF_002252505.1). Taxonomy (GTDB): domain Bacteria; phylum Pseudomonadota; class Alphaproteobacteria; order Rhizobiales; family Rhizobiaceae; genus Brucella; species Brucella grignonensis. The sequence continues at coordinate 201,613 of NZ_NNRL01000159.1, forward strand.
TGACGGGTGAGCGCGCGGTCATAGGCCTCGGCGATCAGTTCTGCCAGCGCCTCGGTTTCCGGGAACGGCTGATCCTTCAGGAAGACATGCTCAAAGACATCATGGGCGATATTGCCCCTTGCCATCACGTCGAGTTCTTCGGTCGACCAAGACATATCCTCGGCCCCAACCTCGGCCAGAAGCCAGGCGAGCGGGCTGACAAGCAGCGTCTCGAGCCGTGAGGGCGATTGCGGTTTGGCGGTGCCGTCATCGCGCCGACGAAGGGACAGAAGGTCATGCCCCGGGAAAGTAAGCTCCTCAGGCAATTCCGCGGGTTCCGGCACCGGCCTCAGATGGTGATACGCAATCGGCCATTCCGCAGGACTCTGACGCGACAGATCGGTGATCAGATCGCTGGCATCCTCAACGCCCGCCACCGCCCGTGCCACCAGCGACAACCCGGCCGAAGGTTGCAAGCGCCCGCCCGCCAGATCGCGCCATGGGATGAGGAAGGTGACGCTGCCGGAAACCGCCTGAAGCTGTTGATCAAGTAACGCGAGGCTTTGCGCCAGCCCCTCGGCCCGACCGCGAAGGTGAACGCCGGTTCCCGCGTGTATCGCAGCGATCTCGCTGTCAAGAAACAGCGGATTGGCACGCGGGCGAGTCGGGTAAAGCCCGTCGGTGAAATCGCTGACGATCAGATGGCGGCATGGGCGCCACGGGCTTTCATGCGCGGACCAGAGACTGACGCCTTCAAGATTGCGGTCGGGGTCCGCAACCATGGGCGGCGCGACCTGAATGCCACGCAGGATTATCTCCCAATCCGGCGTGCCTTCGCCGGGGGGGACAGTCAGCCGCGCGCGGACCTGATCGCCTTTTCCGATCCGCTCGCAGATCCGGTCCAGCAGGAATCGCAGCTGCGGCAAGCTGCCGGCCGAGGCGCGGATATCGTCCCACAGTTCCTTATGTGCGGGCGTGTCCGTGAGGATGGCGCCTCGGAAATCGCCACCCATGAGGCTTTCGGCAAGATCGCGCCCGGTCTGTGCCGCCCAGGGCATCAAGGGAGAAAGCGCGAGGCTCGCCAAGACCATAGCCGGAGTTGGCGGTCGCTTGGCCAGCGCCAGATGTAGCGCGGTCTCGCCAATGACATCTCGCTCGGGTAATTGGCCCGGAAGGCCCGAGAGCGGCACTCCCTGGGCTGAGAAAGCGCGCGCGATCTGGCGCAGATCATCGCCCGACAGCACGGCGATTTCACGGGCCGAAACGCCGGACTCAATCAGCGCCCGGGCTTCGGCGGCGGCGAAATCGGCGCAGGCGGCGGGATCGCGCAGACCATAGAACGCGAGGCTGTCATCCAGAACCCCGGCCTCGATATCCTGCGCTGAAACACCGCCCTGCAGCGCGTGCAGGCGGCTGCCGATTGCGGCCCGGGGCGTATAGGCGCTTGCGGGAACAGTGCCGAACTCGTCCCGCAACCGGGCAAAAAGCGCCTGCAGCGCCGCAGGAGCTAGAGGATCTAGCGAACCTTCAACCACCGGCAACGAGCCCAGGAACGACCCATGCGGCAGGGCCAGCACATGGGAAATCGGTGCCAGCCCCTCTGGCAGCGCATCCCCCAACCTTTGCCACAACGCGACCAGCGCCAAGAGATGCCGCTTGGCGCGGCTGTCTGGCAGGTGATCGACGTTCGGCACCTTCAGATCCGGCGTGGCCAGCACAAGATCCGTCAGCGCGGCGGTCACCGCCGAGATCGTCTCGACAGGCGCATTGGCAAGACTTTCGGCCCAGACCGGGTCAGGCGCCTCGGCAATGGCACGCCCCGGCGCACATTCGGCAGAAATGGGGGCAAGGGACAATTCGGCAAGACCGGTATCGGTCAGGCGGTATTGCAGGCCGGAGCGCGGATCAGTGACGAGGAAGGGGTAGTGCATGAATGGCCTGCAATCTGCGGATCAGGAAAACTGTAACGAGGATGAGGGCTTGGGCATCGAGGCCGACTTCTTGCTTCCCGCCGAGCGCGCAGCCGGACCTGCACCGCCAACACGGTCGACGAAGCTAAAGGTTCTCGACATAAGTCACGTAGAAACCACGGACCATCCGGTGCTCCTGCATCCGTTCTCCCAGCGAGAAACCGTTCATCTTGCGAGGCGTTGGCTGGAAAATATCCAATCCGCGATCCAGAACCATCTTCCAGCCGGTATCCGTCGTGATGTCGCGTGCATGGAGAGTGCCGCTCCCATCAAAGGCCCATGTGAAATCGACACCCGTGCCTGTGCAGGCTTCAGCAATCCCATCCAGGCACTCTCGCTGCTCCTGGATGTTCCCATCGTCCGGAGCCGTGACAAGATGCACAGCGATCTGATCTTCAGGCTGTTTGCGCCGGATTAGCATCTCGATCAGTTCCATCACGTTGCGCGCCTGATGGAACTTCCGGATATAGGGGTCTGTGATGATAATCCGCGTCGCACCATCCGTCCAAGGACCAAAGATCTTGTCGAAACTGATGCCCTTGCGGTTTTCTGTGAAAACGACATGTCCGGGAGTTGGGGGTGAGTGCGGGGCAGCGGCAACGGCAGGTGCTGCGGAAGCAGCCACCGTTGAGACCGGCTCTGCCGGTACCAACCCAATCTCTTGTTGATTCATACCTTCACTTCCATCGTCGGTTGATCGACGGTGGTAGTACTGGGGGAACTCCTCTTCCTCCAGCGTGGCGACGGCGCGCTTTGCGCCATCCGATGCGATGTAATGGAAATCTGCTGCCTCAAAGGTGCTGTCGATCCGCAGGAGCTGATCCTTCACCCGCTTTCGGCATTCAATCGCAAAGCGCAGCAGTTCTTCAACTTCGGCTTCTGTCTCGCCTCCATTCGGGAAGATCAGCTTCAGCAGACCTGACATGGTCTTGTTGATCGCCGCACGGTCCCGGATATGGGTCTGAACCGGAATAGTGAAATAGCGATCTGGCCGGTGTGAGAAATCCTCAGCACGCAGATGGCGCAGGATTTCGGCGAGATAGTCGACAATGAACCCATAGCCAGATGTGAACATCTCACCCCGGATGATGTCGACCTCCCATCCAGGCAGATAGGCGTGCAATCGATCGATAAAGGCGCTGTCGTGGAACTGCGGCGGCAAAGCTTCGAAGAGGTCGGTATTTTTCAGCATCCAAGGCACGTTATGGTCCGTGTTGCCGACAAAGGCGAAGCTGGCCTCGGCGCCCATCGGATTTACACCACGAGAAAACTGCTTGTTCGCCATGTAGTTCTTCATGATATCGACAAGCGCCTTGTTGGCCGTCTTCTCGCGGCCGGCAAATTCGTCAAAGGCCACGACATCCCAAAAGCCGACCAATCCGATCCGGCCATTGGAATTGTTCACGAAAAGCTTGGGAACCGTGATTTCACCGCCCGAGATCAGCTGACCATGTGGTGAAAACTCGGAATAGATATGAGATTTTCCCGTCCCCTTGGGACCAAGCTCGATGAGGTTGTAGTTACGCTCAACAAATGGCACCAGGCGCAACAGTTGCAAAAGCTTTGACCTGCGTCCGAACAGTGACGGATCAAAGCCGATGCTCTGCATCAGCAGATCGATCCATTCCTCGGTGGTGAACTTGTCCCGCGTCTCGCGATAGCCGTCATAGTCCACACGGGCGATCTGGATCGGCTTCAACGTGTCGATGATCCAGGGGGAGATCCGGCTGTCTTCCGAAAATTCGTACTGCACATCGGCGATGCACCAAATACCCGTAACCAGCAGTTTCGGGTGCGCCTTTACCGTGGCGCTGTCGATGGCAACCCGCTTGATACCGAGGTTTTCAAAGACCGCCTCATAGGCATCGGTCTTTTCATTCAGCGCCACGCTAACCTGATCGATGACCTTGTAGCGGCCACGCTCCTTGATCGTTGATTGTACCAACCCCGCTTCGGAACGATGGACGTAGTGCTTGCGCAGGATGTCCTTGACCGTTTCAATGCCTGTCGCAATCGAGGCTTCGTCATCGGTCGCGCAATACTGGCCGAGAAGGTATTCGAGCACATAAGTGGGGACAATGGCGTTCCCCTTCACGGCCTTCACCAGGTCCTTACGGACCACGAAACCGGCAAAATGCTCATTGATCTTGTCATCAAGGGTCGACATCGGCACCTCAGAAATCGAAATCTGTACTGATCCCGCGTTTCAGCAGCAGCGGCTGCGAAGCGTGATCTTCGAAATGGCTGGTCTTGCCGATGCGCGTTCGCAGCTTCAGGAAGACTGTCTGATTGTTATAGGCGTCTGCCGCCTTGGACAGCAGGAAGCTCCGCGACAGCTCACGCTCGCGCGGGTTCTCGGACGCGAAATCGAATTCCAACTCGGCTTCGTCAGAGATGAGTGTTCCATCGTCAGCAAAGATGGCTGTATGCACCTGCCGGGGCTGTTGCTTGTCGGTCACTGGCTCCGCCTGATAGAAGGTGACCTGGATCTGGCCCGTGGTGATCTGAGCGCGGGGTGGCGGAATGATCTGCACCGACACCTGCCCGACATCCTCCTTGCGCTGCTTGCCGACACGCAGAACCGGCAGGACAATCTCCTGCAGGCTCGCCCCGCCATGGACAAAGCGGCTGCCTGATCCTTTAACCCGCAGGCGGTTGATCGAGTTCGGGATCAGAATGTCCTGCTCACCTTCCAGCCCAAGCTGTGCGGCAGAGAACTTCTTCATGCCGCCACTGCTGTTAAGGCCCCGGCCGATCACGAAGCGCCGGTTTCGTGTAACAATCTCGCCTTCCGGCTCGCTCAGCGCGAAGCCGCTCTCTTCCAGAGCCTTGTGCTGCCACAGGAATCCGTGATCGGCGGTGATCAAGATGTTCGAGAAATTGGCCGAGGTCAGCTTCCGCACCAGCTTCACCAGATCCTCGATGGTAGTCTCTGCCGCGGCGGGGACATTTTCCTCCGTGGCGAGCTTGTCGCCAATTGCGTCGATCTGGTTGTGATACAGATAGAGGACATCATGATCCCGGAAGAGGTCTTTACCCTCCGATGATCCCAGATTCATGAAATCCTTCGCCGCGAGAACCTTTACCCGGTCTCCAGCCCGGCCCGCAGCCAGCGCCTTTTCACGAGCGGCGGCCCCCATGGTGCTTTCACCATCCAGCAGCACCAGATCATTGTCATCGCGAATCCCCAGTTGTCGGTGCGGTAAGAGTGCCGCCATGCCGAGCTGGGTGTAGCTCGGCAAAACCCCGATCATCGGCTTCAGTTCAGCATCGAACCGATTGAGCTTGCGGATCTCGCGCAGCGCCTCTTCGGCCACCTCATAGCGCAGCGCATCCGAGATGATGACAACGACCTTTTGATCCTTGCGCCGGTATTCAGCAGCCTGCCCCCGGTAGAAATCCACCTGACGTGGAAAGCCCGGGACCGCCCAGTCCGTGAGGCGAGCCACCTGATCCTGCCAGGCATCGTTCAACTTGAGCACGAAATTCGTGGTGTAGCGGTTCTCAACCGCCTCATAGAGCGCGGACAGCAGCCCCGACTGACCGCTTTTCTGCATGTGATAGATGAACTTGCGATAGAGCTGGTCCAGTCGAAACCAGCTTGCGGAATAGCGCTTCACACCATCGGACAGGCTGTTCATCGTCAGATCAGCCTCGGCTAGCGCCTGCTGAAACTCGGTCGCATAGCCAATGGCCTGATAGACATCCGCGTAACGGCTATACCAATGGCTCTGGCGGCGATCGCGTACCCATTTCAGCACATCTGTCGCCGACAGGCTCTGCCGGGCAAGCCCCTCAACGATGGCGACAACGATCCTCCGGTCCACTTCCTCGAAGTGATCATGCGGCATGAGGGTGCGAAAATCGCGGGAGGCCAGATCATCCCTGATCTTCAGCACATCCTGATAGTCGCCCGACAGCTTCTCGAACGCCTCACCCCACCGGCGCGAAGCACTCCAGCGGCGGAACATCAGCGCGGCATCGGTATTCAGGGGCGCAGTCTCCCCCATGGCCCGCGCCCAGGCGCTGGAAAACAGTGTGATGGCGAAATCCTGAAAATCCGGGGTATCCGGCGCATAGCCGTAGCGCGCCGAAACTTCTTTCCAGAAGAACTCCGCCAGTCCGACCCTATCGATGAGCTTCAGTGCATCATCCTGTCCATCAGCCAGCTCGGCCAGCAACGCCTCGATCACCGTATCGAGATCGCCATCCGCACCAGCGCAGACCGCCAGCATCTTGCGGCGGACATCGTTGGCGCTTTGCGAGGGCCGCTCGCGCTCGATGGCGCGCAGCGCTTCCAGCCTTTTGACTGAACGATAAAATTCGGCGTGATCACGGACGGCGGCTTCATACTTCGCCGGAATGCCGAGATCAGCCACCCAGATCGCCGCTTGATCGGCGCGGAACACAGCGCTGGCCAGTTGCACATCCAGCAGCCAGTTCTCAGGCATTGGCGGCTCAGCGCCGTCCTTATAGAGCAGGAACCGCGCCTTCGGCTCCTGCCTCAGCATGCGGTATTTCAGGCCGAATTCGTTGTTGGCGATCTCCAGTTTGGTGACGCCGGGCAAGTCCACCGCATCGAACGCCCCGCGGAGATCACGGGCGGCGTCATACCAGAAGACGATGCGGTGCCCCTGATCCTCATAAAGGCGCATCAGGCCGGCGGTGATGCGGTCAGTCATCCGCAGCCTCCAGCCCCTTGATCGGCTTCAGAGCACCGGCGAACAGCGGATAGTTGCGCTTCACCCCGTCATCGAGATCGATGGCGATCTTCTGCTGCGCCATAGGATAGACGACTTCGCGCTCCCATTCGGTCAGTTCGGCGATCTGCTTGATGACCGTGGCTGTTTCCTTCTGCGCCTTTGTTTGCTGGGCGGGCGTGGCGGCAGGATCGACGGCCAGCTTTTCCAGCCGGGTGCGCTCCACCTCCAGCTTATGGATGAATTCGCGCACATATTGGTTCAGCACCACCGAGACGGTGTCGGGCCGGTAGCGGTGCATATAGATCAGCGCGTTGAAGCTGCCCTTGGGGCTGGAGAACATCCAGTAGATCGGGCGCTTCTTATAGCGGCGCACGTGGTAGTCAAAGAAATCCTTGGTGAACCAGCGGCGCAGATCCTTGCCCAGCGCGGTTTCCACGAAGGCGAGGTTTTCGCGGAACCGCGTCTCGCCGAAGGTCACGCGCAGGAAATCGCGGGCGCGGGCGACGATGTCATCGGCGAACCAATCGGCATCCAGCACCGGGATGACGTTATCACGGTCGGGGGCAAACGTCGGATCCGGCACGCGCGCCAGATATTCCTCAATCCCTTCGCCCTGATTGGCGAGGATCAGGCCCGGCGCATCAAGGCTGTAGCGGCCGAACATGCAGCCGACGGCATAGTGGAGGAATTCGGCCATCGTATCCTCACGCAGCCGCGCCTCGCGATCCTCTTCCGAACCCTTCACGCCATAGCGATAGGCCGGGTTGCACGTGAGGGTGATTTCCTCAATCGGCACCTCGGGGGTCAGCTCGTCCTGCAGACCATAGGCGTCGATGAAGATGCGGTTGTTCTCCTCCTCCAGCCGCTGCATCTCATCGGTCATGCCTTGCCAATGGGCGCGAAGCCGGGCGAAAGAGCCGGCCAGCGTCTGATCCCGATGCTCGGGCGAGAGGAGCGGCAGAGTGGTGAAATCCCAAGAGGTGTCGTAGGCATCCCAGTCGGATTTACTAAGATCGATGCAGGCTTCGGTGACACTCTTAAGCGCATCACCGTTAGCCTTTATCTTGGCTGGCAATATCGGGAGCGACTTAAGGTTCCCGACTTGAAAGTTGAGGGTCGGATTGAGTGCTCGCAAAATATTGTAGCAGAGATTGCTACAAAGAAATCCGGTAACCAATTTGGGCGTATCTACAAACAGTGAAGAGCCGCTTACATCAAAAACAAATCCGGGATACGTGTAACGCGCTGCAAAGCTCGAACTCGAAATGAAGGTCCAAGTAACGCCTTCAAGAAAATAATGACTTTTCCCGTCATGGCGATGGCCCGAGAAAGTGGCCATCAGACTGTTGCCGAATTCGTCATATCTCAGGACATACTCACAATTGCCGAACCACTTTCGAAATTCTCCACCTTTGTTATACGGAAACCATTTATCTCCGCTCGCAAGTGCGGCGTCTCTGGACTGGTGACGCGGCCCAAATTCTTGAGCGTTGACTTCCGACCAAAGACGCACAACTTCTTCATTCTTTCCAGTTGACAGGCCGTGTTTGACCTCAGCGCTCTCCTTAAGGGTTTCCGCCTCTTCGAAGATCTTAAAATATCTTTCGCTTAGCCAATATGCGATTGGGCTACCCGGTATTTTCTCGAAATCTTCCGCCGAGGCGCGGTGAAACCAGCCGCAGTTCGGATTTTGAATTGCTTCTTTAAGCTGCGCTTCTTTTTCAGCCTCGGAACTTCCATCTACAAGGCGGATGAATGTGCCTTCGTGATCCAAGCTATGAGCATTCTCGATCACGAATGCAGTGGTGGAAACCACCGCTCCACCGATGCTGTCAAAAGCCCGCTCTCCCAAATGTGCCATGGACAAGATCATGGCATCCGACAGCAACTTCACGCGTAGTTTTTCATAGGACGACAGGAACATCCAAGACTGCATGTTTATCATCGCCATCAGGCCGCGCTTAGCGCAAAGCCCAAGCGCTCGCTCCATGAACACAGCGAAAAGATCGGACTTGCTTTCTGGATAGCTGGCCTTAACGAAATCGCCCAGTTTTCCGTTCATACCTTTGCCGCCCATATAGGGTGGGTTGGCGACGGCGACGTGATACTTCGGCCCCAGCGCCTCGGCCATGCGCAGCACGGCCACAACGCGTTTCTGCACCTCCTTCAGCAGCAAATCGGCCCCGAAATCACGCGCCTCCACCACGCGCAGCGCCTCGGCCGGATCGCGCAGCTTAGGCACGATCAGAGAGCCAAAGTTCTTGGCCCGCTCGAACTGCCCCAGCGTCTCGCGCAATTCATCGGTGAACAGATCCTTGCCCACCACGGCGGCCACGTCTTGCATCTCGGCAGGCGTGAAGCGCACATCCTGCAACACGACGATGTCGGGCTTTTCCTCCATCCGCAGGAATCGCCGCCGCCCCAGCCTTGCCGCCGCCTTCATCGACATGGCAAAGGCTGCCAGCGCGCCGGCGCGGTCGTCAATCTCGATTCCGGTCAGGTTATGCTTCAGGATCAGGCCGGGAATCTCGGCCGCGTCATGGCCTTCCTCGGCATAGATTTCATAGAGCAGGTCGAAGGCATAGGTCAGCATATGGCCCGAGCCACAGGCCGGATCGCAGATGCGGATATCCTCGGGCCGGGTGATGCGCAGGAAATCCGTCTCCGGCTCTTCCGGCGCGATGTAATAATCCATCTTCGCCGCCAGCTTCGATTGCGGGCGGTTCAGCAGCCACAGCCGCCCCAGCGAGTTTTCCACCAGGTAGCGGACAATCCAGTGCGGGGTGAACAGCTGTGTTGCGGCGGGGATATTCTCCGCAGTGATCTTCTGGTTCTTCTTCAGGCCAGCAAAGACCTGATCCTTCTTTTCGCTGATGTAGAACTGGTAAAGCCAGCCGATGATCTCGACATCCTGGCAGGCATCTTCGGTCATCACCTCCCGCAGGCGGGCAAGGATGCTGTCCGGCGACAGAAGATCGTCGGGCATCAGCAGTTCGGTATAATCCTCGGCCCGGTCGAGCATGTCGGCACGCTCGAACATATAGGGCATGGCGCCATGCCATTCGTTGCAGGCATGGATCAGCAGCAGCCGATAGGCCTCGGCCTGCCCATCATGGGCGGGGCGTGTACCGTTCAGATATTCGGCAATCTCAGGCCGGGCGCGATCCGGCAGGTTGCCTGCCATCGCCTCGGCCAGAATCTCGGGCCGGGTAGCACCATCGGCAGGCGATACGACGCGCGGGTTGGTCAGGCCCGTCACATCCATGAAGCGCAGCGCGATGAAGCGGTTGAACCATGTATAGGCGGCCTGTTCGATCACTTGGGCGCGGTTGCTGTTGGCGGCCGCTTCCAGCCTGGCAATCGCCTTGGGATGTTCGCGGCGAGCTGCCGCGCCCTCGGCCAGCACCATGTCCAGCCGGGCAGTGACCTGATCGATCAGCAGGTTGCGCGCACTTTGCGCAAATTTCTTCAGGGCGTTGGTATCCATCAGACAATCACTTTCTTGCCCGCGCCGATCTCGGCCAGCAGGGTCTTTTTCATCTCATCGAGGTAGCGGGTCACATCGTCCTCATCTTCGAGATAGGTTTTCGCGAAGGGGACGGTGATCGACTGCGCCTTGATATATTGCGGCTTTGCCGGTGTCGGCGGTACGTACGGCGCTGGCTGAGCTTCGGCCACGCCGCCAGCAGGCTGGGGCTGCGGTGCGGGTGTTTGCGCTGGTGCTGGCGTGAGTTCCCCAATGCGCGTCAGCGTGTCTGCCAGAAGGTTGGAACGCACCTCCGTCGCCAGGTTGCGCAAGGCCGGGATCAGGCTCTGTGCGGCAAGGCCTGTTTTCCGATCTGCAAGCTCTTTGCGGATGCGCGCCTGCTGTTCGGGCGGCAGTGCGCCAAATTCCGAAGTCTGGGCGACTTTTTCGGTCACCTCGTCAATCGCCGTGATGACAGCGTTGCGCTCAGCCAGAACGGTTTGCTCGATACGCTCTTTCAGGGCGTAAAAATCCGCCTTCAGTTCCTGAATTGCGGCGCCCTTGTAGCACCGCGGATCGTCCAGAACGTGACGCAGCTTGTCGGCTGCGGTATCTGCGGCATAGCTGAGATTCTGATCCTGCATGGCCAGGAAAGAGCGCACTTCATCATAGATGCCTTTTTGCGCCCCACGCATGAAGCTGCGGACCTTGTCGAAGACATCCTCTTTTGCATCAAGCAGTTGCTCCTCCTGCCCGGTAGGGCCGGTGATGAACCAGGTGGCAGATTGATCGCGCATCCCATCCAGCATGCTGCGCAAGGGATCGAGGGCCATGGCAAAGGGATAGGCTGCAATGGCACGGCTCTCGTGCTCGACATCACCAAGCAGCTTGCGCAGTTGCGTCTGCCACTCCGCACCCAGACTGCGCGCGTCATTCCCCGAGGCGGGAAGATCGAACAGCTCCTGAAACAGTTCGCGCGATTTGCGGATCTGGGCGGCAGTGAACTCGATTTGCGGGGAAAGCAGAATGTTGCCAAGGGCATGGCTGTTGCGCAGCCCCTGTATCAGCGCATCGCCCTCCAGGAGAGCGCTGTCGGCCCGCGCTTCGAGCTTGCCGCGCGCAACAAGGCTCGCGGTCAGGCAGAGAACCGCGATGGCGGGCCAGCCATAAGGTTTTGCTCCGAACTTCTCGACCAAAGCCTTGACCGAGACCCGCGTCCCAAGGCGCATCTGAGCCTGAGCATGATTCAGCACGTCCTGCTCGGCTTCAGTCAGACCGCTGCCTTCGCCTCCGAAAAGCCCGCCATCGACGCGTCCGGCTCGCCCAAGATCTGCTTCGGTGTAAGTGGCACCGCGCAGGACAGGCAGGCTGGTATAGACCTTGTCGACCAGGACCTGGAAACCTTTGACCAGCCGATCCTGCGGATCTTCGCCGCCGATCTCCAGCTCGGCACCGCGCACGAAAAGGCGAGCATCCGCGATCAGGCCGCGCAGCCGCTGCACCAGTTCCTTTTCACGCCGTGTATTCTGGTCACGCTTTTCCGCAATGATACGATCACGACCGGGTTGGGCATCCCCGCTGGTGACCTGACGCGCAAATTTCACGGTCTGGAGCCAGAGGACGAGATCGCGCGTGAAGCGCACATCACGTCCCAGCAGGACAACCATCTCATCGCTTGCCATGCTGTTCGAGCGAACCACATCCGGCGCGTCGGAATCGTCGCTGAAGGGTGAGATGATGTTCACCGACAGCTCATGCTCCCGGTTCAGGCTGTGCCCGTCGAGCTTGCGGGTAAAAGCATAGTCCACACCCGTGCCAGCATGCTTGATCTTGCTGTGACGGAGGATCGCTCCAAACGCCAGTTCATCGAGCTGCCGTTCTATCTCGGCGGGATCGACGGCAATCGCCTTGATCTCTGCCTCGACGTCCTTTTCTTCATTGGTGAGGAATTCATAGACCTCGCCGTTGCGCTGGATCAGCGTCTGACGCTCCAGAAGCGACAGAGCCTCCTCGATATTGCGCCGCTGCTCGGTCTGGTCCGCCTCGAACCGGGACAACAGGAGGATCGATATGTTGCGGGCAGTCGGTTTGAATTCCTTGACGTATTTGACAAGGAACAACACCTTCAGCACCCGCACGGCAAAATCATCGCCAAGGTTCTTTTCAGCCAGTTGAATTGACTGCTGAACCGAGGATTTCAGGGCGGTACGGATCCCCTCAAACATCAGGTCAAAGGTCGCCAGCCCCCCAACCGGCGTGTCGGCCAGCTTTTTGGCCACCTCCTGAAACACCCCCAGCATAGAGCGTTCGCCGACCGAGCTGTGCTTGCCCTCAAACGCGTTATGTTGCGAGAGGCCCATGATCGCGCGCTGGAACAGGTCATACTGGTAGTTCGGGAACGGGTAGCTCGCGACGAACTGGTCTTTTCCGGAGAAGTTCCTGAACTTGAAGGAATTATCGCCGAAATCGAACAGGGTGCGCAGGTTGTTCTCCTCAGCATCGTAAAGATTGCCAAGGGTGATATGACCGGCCTCGGTCTTAGCCAGAAGGCGGCGCTGGATGACTTCGGCCACATCCTGGGAATTCAGAGGCATCCGGTTGGCGAAGCGTGCCTGGATTTTCGAGAAGTCATTCTCCTGCTGCGCCGTCAGATCCCCGATGACCGAACCCATGTCCTGCTGGGCGGTGACAACAATCCAGGCCTGCCCCTTGCATTTCGTGTTCAGGCTTTCGGCAATGGTCTGCAGGTTCGTCATCAGTTTGACGTTGTCGGCGATATACTGCCCCACCTCATCGACGAAGAAATTCAGCCGGAACTTCGGCCCCTGCGCATCGATCCACGACTTCACCATATTGGCGAAATCTTCGATCGAGACCTTCGTGTCCTTGCGATACTGGCCAAGAATATCCTTGACCTCATCGCCCGTGACCTCCGCAAAGGCGGCCGCAATATGCCTGCCTTCCATCAGAGCCTGTTCGCGCCCGCGCTCCCAGGGCTTACCGGAAGACTGCGCAAACGCCGCCTTGAAGGCATCAAGTTTGCCACGGCTATCCAGATCACGCTCGAACTGCGCGATATGCGGGAGCTTGCCGTAATAGCCGCACATCTCGTCAAAGACCTTTTGGAAGACGGCCAGAAGCGCATCAACATCCGTCTTCGAGATCACATCCGCCTTCTGGTCGATATTGAACAAGACCGACCGGGATGGAATCGACACTGCCTTTCGCAAAGCCCCCGCCAGCATCGGGTTGTCCGCGAGCTTTCGCTCAAAGATTTCGACGGCGCGCTGGCCCTCAACCTCGTCGTTCTCCAGCAGAAGGGCGAGCATCTTCAGCAGGTGAGACTTACCTGACCCGAAGAAGCCCGAAATCCAGACGCCGTTCGCGGTATCGTAATTGTTGTAGGCGTCGAGGAACTGCTCCAGCCGGGCGCCGATCTCGTTGGTAATGACATATTCATCGAGCTCGGTCAGGAGGCTGGCCTTGTCGTCAGCCTTGATCACCCCATCGATTGAACGGTCGACTTTTTTGGCAAAGATATCACGTAGAAGAGTAGCCATCGGTCAGACCTCGTAATTCATGATATTGAACGCGCGGTAGTATTTGTCGTCATGCAGCAAGCCGAACAGTTCCAGCGATGCTCCTGTCGCCAACGCGTGCGTGTATTTTCCCGGAAAGAACATGACCGTCGGGCGGTCTTTCGCGGTGCTTTGCAGGTTGTTGAGTACGTTGTGCGACCGCAGGTAGGGGTAAACCTCGCCTACGCCTGACAGGAAGATCACCTCGTGCGGGACCTCTTCGATGCGCCGCGCAATCTCTGGAATGAGGTGCGCCTGCGGGTCCAGAACGCCCTGCAACAGTTCCTTGAGTTCCGCTTTTTCCGTTTCGGCTTCCACCTCAAGGATCTGCTCGAAGATTCCGCGGTCTTCGAGGATTCTGAGTGAAAGGTCGTAGAGATCGATATCGAGGACGCGCACACCGGCGTGGCTCAGCCGGGCGATCAGATCCTCGCGATCCTCGCCCAGGCTCAGTCCGTCTTCGGCATCAAAAGCGCAGATGAAAAAGGGAACCTCGTTTCCCAGCCCTTGCTTTTGCAAGAACCGATCACTGGAAACTACCCTGAACAGGTGCTCGGCGCGGGCGCGCCGATCAGTTTTCGTGTCCACAATTACCCCCCATTTCCGGGAAAGACCCGCAAGTCCGCCGGATTACTCCCCTCAATCAGCCGCTTCATGCGCCCCGACAACCAAATCGGCTGAATTCTGCCCTCGACACTTCTCAAGCCAGCTTCACGCAATATCCGAAACAGGACCTGACGCAATTTCGCACAGGTTGAAGCTGAAAGCTCAGCGAGGCCAGGATCACTCTCGGCCTTCTCCGCGAGAAAGCGGTCAAAAACCTCATGACCCAGGTCAAGCCGCCATGATTGGTAGCGTTCGCTGATCACCTCGACTGCGAATTCGTATATAAAGCGATAGGTCCGGCAGACCGCCAGCCACACCATTGCTTGCTGCTCTGCGCGGTCAGCCTCTGCCGACAGGTACTGGCGCTCGGCATCCGAGAGATGGCCTATCCGGTCATACACTTCACGAAGCGTGCGGGTTTGCGAGGCCAGTTTGGGTAAGGATGACGCGCCCTGTGCCAGCAAGCGCTCTCGAGCAGACGCCCAGCTCTCACCGGGTTGATAGCTTTGCACAATCGCGAGGCTCTCATTGAGCATGAGCCCGCCCACACCAAAAGACATCCGGTATTTCGGTACGGCAGACATCATCGGGGCGTGACTCCGCTTGCCATGTCAGCGTCATCGAACTCGTGCTGCGCCCGCTCAAGTGCGGCGGCAACCTCCTGTTCGTCAGCCGCAACGATATGCTGGGTCCGGGGATCACGCAGCCTGGCCTCTTCAAGAAGCCCTAGCCGCTTAAGCACATAGAACAACATGGCGTAGCGAACTGTCAGCACAGCGCGCCCATCCACCATGTTGTAGTCCTTTGCGACCACCGCCTGCTGACCGGCGGACAGCTCGGGATGCGGCACAATGATGATGTCGAATGATTCTTGCCACAGCCTGTCCTGAGCCGCACCGGCACCCGGCTCACCGAACTCGCCGTGTCCAAGGACGCGCGAAAGCAGGAAATCCTTAAACCGAGCCGTTTCATGGCACCAGGCCCGAACATGCCAGCGCAGACCATCAAAGCCAAAGGCATGGGGGGTGATCCGCCGCCATGCCGGATCGGGTCGATCGCGGTTCATGGATTGATAGTAAAGCTTGAGCGACCTTTCATCTCGCACTGCCGACAGAACTGAACGCAGAACTTCGGTATCGATCTTACGGCGCAAAGAAAGTGCGATATCCATATCAGGCGGGGTGGAAAGCCAGTTCGAGCCTGGCTCGGCGAAACCTTCCGCCATCGAGCGCAGCCGCATGAGATAGGCATCCGGATCCGGATCAAGGAACACCGGCCGAAATTCCGGCCCGGCTACGTAGCGGCGAGCGCTTTTGTCATAGACCGCGTTCAGCGGGGCCCGTTCCTGATAATGGGTCAAATCCTTTGATGCCTGCGGAACCGAAACGCCAAACGTATCGATCAGGTCAGAGCGATTGACACCCCCCTCCCAGAACAGGCGGAATTCGATGAACTCCAGCCGCCTCTCGACACCCCATTTCAACATTGTTCGTCCCGTCGCGCTCACAAGGATATAAAATATATGGACAACTTTGCGATGCCCGTATACTTTTTATTCTGACATGCATCCAACTGTCAAGTCTGGGGGAGACCTGATGCGAATTCTGCACACTGCTGACTGGCACATCGGTCAAACCCTGAATGGCTGGTCGCGCGAGTATGAACATCAGGTCTTTTGTGACGCTCTGCGCGATGTGATTGTCACAGAGGGCGTCGACGCGCTCCTGATTGCCGGCGACGTGTTCGATGGCATCAACCCGTCAGGTGAAGCGCAGCGTTTGCTTTATGCCGCGATCGCCGGGTTCTTGCGTGCAAATCCCCGGCTGCAAATCGTGATAACGGCAGGCAACCATGATCCGGCGCAGCGGCTTGAGGCGCCCGAGGCCGTCCTGAACGAGCTTGGCGTACATGTACTCGGCACGTTGCGGCGCGATGCTGCGGATGTAGATTTACAGCGCCATCTTATTCCCTTGTGTGACAACACCGGAACGGTCCACGCGCACGTGCTGGCTGTGCCCTTCCTCAGACAGGCTGATCTGCCGGGGCTGCAACTCGGGGCGACCGGTGGCGCCGAGTCCGCCGTTACCGCCGCGGTTCGCGCATTACATCTTGCGATGTCGGATGCCGCAGAGACGCAAGCGGGCGGACTACCAATCATTGCCATGGGGCATCTTACCTGTTCGGGTGGCCTCGAATCCGAAGGAGCAGAACGACGCATTCTCATCGGCGGCGAGCATGCGGTACCGCCTGACATCTTCCCGCCAGCCCTGTCGTATGTTGCCCTTGGCCATTTGCACCGGCCGCAATCGCTTGACGGCGGCAGGGTGCGCTATTCCGGTTCTCCCTTCCCAATGTCCGCCGCCGAAATCGGTTATGATCATGGTGTCACGCTGCTCGATCTCGACGATGGGTTCGCGCCCCGACACATCCCTCTGCCTCGGCCCGTCCCAATGCACCGCCTGCCAGCCACGGGCGTCGCGCCGCTGGCGGAAGTTGCCTCAGCCCTGAATGCTTTAGACCTGCAATCCGAGACGCCGCGCGACGCGCAACCGTTTATCTATCTGTCCCTCATTGCAGACAGGCCGGTAACTCAGATCGCAGCTGAGGCCGAAGCGCTGATCGAGGCACTTCCGGTTCGGCTTGCTGGCCTGACGATTGCCCGGTCTGAGGCCGAAGGCACGCCCGAAACACCGCCGCCGAACCTGGCAGACACCTCGCCGGAGGATTTATTCTTGATGGCATTCAACCAATCCCACGGTGTCAATCCGGACACCGCGCATCTTGCCGCCTTCCGCGATGCCTTGTCCGAAATCTGAAGCTGAGTTCTGATCCCATGCGCATCCTCTCCATTTCGGGCCAGAACATCGCAAGCCTTGCCCAGCCATTCGCTATCGACTTCACCGCAGCACCATTGGCGGGCGCTGGTCTCTTCGTCATCACCGGTGAGACAGGGGCGGGCAAATCCTCAATCCTAGACGCCATGTGCCTGGCGCTTTATGGCGATGCCCCGCGCCTGGCAGGATCCGCGGGCGACGAAGTCCCCGATCCTTCCGGAAAGGCGATCAAGGCGCGCGATTCCCGTGCCATCTTGCGTCGGGGCGCCGCCCAGGGTTGGGCCGAGGTTCGTTTCACCGCTCGCGACGGACAGGATTATGTCGCGCGCTGGCAGGCGCGCCGCGCCCGCGATAAGGTCGACGGGCAATTACAGAACGTCTCGCGCTCACTGGCCCGGGTCTCTGACGGGCAGGTACTAGCCAGCCAGATCACAATCGTCAGCGACCAAATCACCGCGCTGACCGGCTTTTCCTACGACGAGTTTCGCCGCACTGTCTTGCTCGCTCAAGGCGACTTCGATGCCTTTCTTCGCGCCGACACCAATGATCGCGCGGGCCTGTTGGAGAAAGTGACGGGCACTGGGCTGTACCGAGCGGTATCATCGCGAATCTATGAACGGACCGAGGCCGCCCGTCAGACGCATGGGGCGCTGGTCCAGCGGCGCGAGGGCCATCAGATATTGACGGATGAGGACCGTGCGGCACTGGAGGCCGAACGGCTTGTCATAACCGAAGCCAATCAGGCAGCAGGCGCAGAGGCCAAGACCCTCAAGGATGCCTTGGCACGCCATACCCGATATGCTGAAACGTCCCGGCAAGTCGGACTCGCTGAGGCCGCGCTCGAACAGGCTTTGACAAGTCAGGGCGATGCCAGTGTTGATCGCGCTCAACTTGCCCGTATTGACCAGGCAATCCCACTGCGCGCTCAATGGCAAACCCTGCGAGATGCCAAGGATCGAGTAGGCAATGCTACCAGCTCGGTAGCGGCAACCACCGAATTTTCCAACGACACTGCCGCGAAAGCCAATGCGCTTCAGGAAGTGACCCGGCAGGCGGAGGCCGAACACACATCCCGCGAGAATGAGTTCAAGATATTTGGCCCGCTCTGGGATCAGGCCGCCGCGCTCGACAGCCGTATCACTTCTGCCACGACTGAGCTGGAAACTTCCCGCTCGCAAGCTGAGGCATTGGAACAAGAAGCCGAGCAGGCCCGGATTGCATTTCAGGCCTTGCAGCAAGATAATTCCAAAGCCCGCGAAAATTTGCAGGCGACTGAAGCGGAACTCGCCGAACGTTCCTCTGATTGTGCATTGGCCGATAACTGGTTGCAAATCCGCCAGCATATTGTGGCGCATGACGAAGCGCAGTCCGCCCTGACACGGGCAAGGAGCGACAGCGACACTCATCGGGCTGAGATCGAGCGATTGACCGTCGCATTGGCCGAACTCGCCAACCGGACCGAGACCGACGCGACAGATGAAGTCAGGCTGACCAACGAAGCCGCCAATCTGGCAGACCGCCTCCGCACACTCGAGACTACTCATCCGCCGGAAAGAGGAAGTGAACTTCAGACGTTTGCCACTGCCCTTGCAGATATGCGCCGCGCCGAGCAGGAGCACGGTTCTGCTCGATCAGATTTTGCGGCGGCAGAAAAAACCGCCGAAGCTGCAAAAGAGGCCCTAGCCACTGCCAAAGCCCAAGCAGGCGCTGCTGCCGAGGCCATGACAACTGCGAACGCGCAGGTCACGGCCCTAATCGCCCCCACCGAACGCGCTGACATGGCGGCGTCAGATGCCGCGCGAGAACTGCGCTTGCGGCTCGAGCCGGGAGAGCCATGCCCGGTTTGCGGATCCCCCGAACATCAAACGCATGCCGATAACGCACTGGCCGAGCTGGCCGCAGGGCTACGCGCCGACCTGGCTGCGGCACGCGCAGCCGTCGAGAATGCTCGCAATGAACAGGCCGCGGCACTGCGCGCTCAGGATCGTGCACAGGGAGAGTTGGAACACGCCGGAAGGAATGCGCAGACAGCCGAAGCGATGATAGCCACCACATGGGCTCATTGGCAGGATGCATACAACCGGGCCTTGGCCGTACCAAATTGCCCCGCTCTGCCTAAGGAACCCGGCGAAGATCGCGCATATCTCGCCACTTTGCTGGATACGACAGAAACCGCTCGGCAAGCCGAAGCTGCAGCTCAAGTGGAACTTTCCAGACTGCGGAACTCACTGGCCAGAACGACCAGCCAGCGCGAAGGTTTGCGCAAGATCATTGCCGGTCATACCTCCGCGCGCGAAACTTGGAACGGCGAGCTTGCCAATGCGACCAGCCTTCAAATGCTGGACCTGCGTGCAGCCGAAACCGCTGAAGCGGAGAGTCTTCGTCATGCTACCGCGATTTCTCCGATTCTGGAGCAGGTAGGAGAAAACCTGGCCATTCCCGGTCTGTCGGGTCGGTTGGAAAGCCGGGTCGCGGAAGTCACCCAGCTACGCAAGGTTCGTGATAGCAACTCGGCCACACTTGTCGCGTTGGCGCCCCAGCTTGCAAAGGCGGAAAGCCGGTCTGAAAACGCCGCAAAACAGTTTGGCGAAGCGAATGAAGCTGTCACGGCTCGATTGAATACGCTGCAGACCCTCCAGGACGAACGTGCACCTCTTTTAGGCGGCGAAGTTACTGCCACGCATCGTACCCGTCACAACGAAGCACGCAAAGGCGCTGCTGCCGCACTGGATGCGGCCCGAAATGCTCTGGCGGAAGCTACGGCTGCCTGGGCCGCTGCTCGCGCCAAGGCCGAGGCCGCTGCTACTGAAATGACGGGCGCAAATCAGGCGCAGGAAATCGCACAGTCGGCGCTTGCCGAGGCATTGGCCAGCACGGATCTGGCCCCGGCTGATCTGGACACTCTTTTTGGTCTCCCGGCAACGGACGTCGCCAACTTGCGTCAACGGCTTCGTGCACTCGACGATTCCGTCACTTCGGCTCGCGCCACTTTGGACTCTCGGCGCAAAGATCACGCCGACGCTGAAGCTGCTGGCCTGCCCGAAGATCCACCCGAGGCTCTGGCAGAGGCACTTTCGGTGCTGGATGCCGCCAACCAGACGCGCGCTGAAAGGATCGGGGCAATCGACGGGGAACTCCAACGCGATATTGCAGCGCGGACCGCGCTTGCCGGGCTGGAGGTGGAAATTGCCCAAGCTCGCTCCGAACTGGATATCTGGGAGGCTGTAAACCACGCAGCGGGTTCTCGCAGTGGGGACAAATTTGCCAGGGTCGCGCAATCCATCACGCTGGACGTGTTGGTCGATCACGCCAACCACCATCTGTCGGACCTCAATCCGCGTTACCGTCTGCGCCGCGCGGCTGATCTCGCACTGCAGGTCGAAGATTGCGACATGGGCGGCGAGGCCCGTGCCACGCGTAGCCTTTCAGGCGGCGAGCGCTTCCTGGTGTCGCTCGCCCTTGCGCTCGCCCTTTCGCGAATGGGCGGCAAAGGTGGTCTCGCGGCGACATTATTCATCGACGAGGGGTTCGGATCACTCGACGCAGGCAGCCTGGACCTGGCTATTGATGCACTGGAAAGCCTGCAATCCCAGGGCCGTCAGGTCGGTGTCATTAGCCATGTCGAGGCCATGAAGGAGCGCATCCCCACCCGAATCGCCGTGCACAAACAGGGGGGCGGGAAAAGCGCCATCGAGGTCTGCCAGGGTTGAGGTGAGCAGCGGCCCGGCGCCTCCGACCGAACAGGCCCTTAAACCCTATTTCCTCCCGGAAAACCTGTCATCGAGCGAGCCAAGCTCATCAACCGTCGACATGCCGGATTATCGTTTTGGGCAGACCAGACCATGCTGAACGGCAGGATCTCACCCGCAAGTTCCCGATAGGTGACCCCCGGAAACTGCGCGACGGTCGTCGCTTCGCTCGTCAGAGTGAGGCCTCGACCGAGAGCGACAAGCGATAGAATATTGTCGCGGCCGACCTGCTGCGATTGAATGTCGAGACCGCGTCCGAGGCCGGCAAGATGGGCCACCAAATAGTCATGGATCTCCTGTCCCGGCGCAACATCGCTCACGATGAACCGCTCGGATGCCAAATCGGCCCATCCAAGTTCGGGTTTGTTCGCCAACGGGTGATCATCGGGCAGCACCACGAAAACCTTTTCGCACCACATATGCTCGGCCTCACAGTCATCCCAGGCCGCCGTTCCGGTGATGAACGCGACATCCAGGCAAAGTTTGCGCACTGCAGCGACGTGTTCAGGTGGATTGCCATCAATGATGTCTACATGCACCTTCGGGTGACGCTCCCCAAAATCACGCAGCAGATCGAACAGAAATCCTGACGCGAGAGATGAAAATATCCCTACCTTGATAAGGCCTTGTTCTGCCCGGCCAACCGCTGCCACCTTGGTCACCCCGATGTCGATCTGACGAAGCGCATGGCGGGCGTTGCGCAGGAATTCCCGCCCGGCAACGGTCAACCGCACCCCACCAGCATGACGCATGAAAAGCGACGCCCCGAGTTCATCTTCGAGATCACGGATTCGTCGGCTGATGGAGGATTCCTGCACAGAAAGCGCGGCAGCAGCCTTGCGAAAACTCCCATAATCAACGGCGGCAACAAAATATCGCAACTGGTTCAGCCGGACCGCAGATGTGCCGGGTTTCCCCTCAACGACCTTTGTGAGGCTATCATCAGGCGAGGTCTGATTGTTTCCGATCACAGCCATGGTGCATCATCCGAAACAGCGTTCGGTTTCTGACGGGCACCCCGCCATCATCAGCGCGAAAATCGATCTGTGTGCGTTCATCGGCTCTCCGCACATCCTCAAACTAAACGACGTTCAGTTACAGAATGCTGCTTCTTGACATCCAAGCCGTCAACGAAAAAAGTAAATGTCGTTTAGTTTTTACGACAAGTTGCAACAGGCATCGGAATGGCCCGTCCCCGGAAAGAGCAAGAACTTGATATTGCTCGTCGTGCGATCGACGAAACGATCCGGCTGCTGTCAGAGCGTGGCGACCTCGACGTACCGCTGACTGCGGTCGCGCATGCCATCGGTTGCACAGCACCAGCGCTTTACGGCCATTTCCGCAACAAGAGCGCCTTGCTGCGCGCCGTTCGGGAAGAAGGGTTCAACCGGCTCTACAGAGAAAAGCTGGCCGTCTTCGAACAGATGCGCGGCAATCCATTCGGCTATTTGCGTGATGGCAGCTATGCCTATGTCCGCTTTGCACTGGAAAGCCCCACGCTGTACCGGCTGATGTTCACACCGCCGCCACGACTCGGAGGCAGCGATGATCCATGGTCGGGCGCAGCTGGAAGACAGATACTAAATCTATTGCTGACGGGACTTCGCTGCTCTCAGGACCAAGGTTTTTTGCCCGGCATGGATCTGAGCCGCTACAGCTTCATGTTCTGGTCAACGGTACATGGCGCGGTGAGCCTCACCCTTCAGAACCGGGAAATGGACCAGTCCGTTAAATGGAACGCGGCGCGCGAGGCCGTCGACACGCTCATGGAAATCATCGCCGCGACGCGCCATGAATCGCGCAGCACCTCATGAGCGCGATCTTCGGGCACTGGCAAAACCCCGATCCGTGGCGATGAACCGTTCCAACATCGGCACAATCAGCCTGACAGGATCGGCAGCGGGCTGGCCGGTTTCGCGAGCCAGCACTTCGGCATAGGCGACAAGATCGCGATGCAGCGGCCCCGGCAGTTCCACGGTCACCTTCACGGGCTTGTCTTCGATGAGGGGGCCGAGTTTCAGCTTCGTCATGGTCAGTTCCTGTAAGGTTCGAGTACGAGATCGCGGGTAACGATGACCCTGACCGGGTAGCCCGGCCGGATCGTCAGGGTCGGCGCGACCTGCAACTGGCGCTGGACGATCTGTTGCCCGGCCTGATTGATGGTATCCTGCGCTCCGTCGCGGATAGCGCGAATCAGACGATCCTCGTCGTCGGTCGCCAGTTCCGTGCCGATGCCGAGCAGCGTGGACAGCCCCGCCGCCTTCATCAGATCCCACCAGTGGTAATCAACGCCATCTTCCAGCCCGGCATAGCCGGAAGCGTCCGCACCGGGCTGGCGCTCCAGCACGATGGAGCGGCCATTGGGCAGGATCAGGCGGTTCCAGACCAGCAGCACGCGGCGCTGACCGAATTGCACCCCGGCGTCATACTGACCGATGATGCGCGTTCCCTGCGGGATCAGGAGCAGGCTGCCGGTCGGGCTGTCATAGACATTTTCCGTGACCTGCGCGGTGATCTGGCCGGGAAGGTCCGAGCGGATGCCGGTAATCATCGCCGCCGGGATTACGGCCCCTGCCTGAAGGATGTAGGGCGAGGCTGGCGCCATGATCCGATCCATGGCAACGGTCTGCCGTTCCACCGGCCCATTCAGAAATGCCGTGTGGCGGTCCTGTGTTGCGGGCTGGCCACCAAGGTCAAGGCCAGCAAGGCCCGGCATATTGGAGCCAGGCGTCGTCGCTGATCTCTGCCCCGACTGGAAGAACACGGTGCTAAGACGTGCGGCTTCTTCCTCGGCAAGACGTCGCTCCTCGGCAGGATCACGGGTTGGTGTTGCTATAGTGGGCGGCGTAACGGGTTGCCCCCTGTTCTGGGCGTCGAGGATCGGGCCACCGAGATCGCCCGGCAATGCCGGCCCCAAGACCGGCCCGGTATAATCCTTCGGCAGCCCCGCCAGTCCATCTGCCGTGGCGCGGTTCTCGGTCGAATAGAGTTCTTCACCGTTTCCGCTCATGTCGCGCGTCTGGAGCGCATAGATCAGCGCCCCGCCGATGCCGAGGAGCGCAACAGCCCCGGCACCGGCCAGCATCTTGCGCGACAGGCGCGTGACGCGCGGCGGCTCGGCACGCAGACGCATCGGCGTTGGGTTGGTAGTAGCCTCTTCACTCATGACGGTTGCTCCCCGGTTTTAGCGGGCTGGGCAGCTTGCCTTTGCTCGATGCGAACGATCCTGACCGTCTGCTGCTGTTTGCCGCTACCAAGACGCAGCTCAGCCGCTCCGAACAGCCGATCGACGATCAAGACGTTCTGGTGAACACGGGAATTGACGATCTGGGTCTCGCCCTCGGAGCCGATGATGAAAATCGGTGGCATCTCTCCCTGCACGATGCCGCGCGGGAAAACGACATAGACACGGCGGCCATCGTCGAAGACGGAAATCGGCCGCCATGGCGGCGTATCTCCGGTCAGGCCGTAACGATAGTTGCGTGCCGCCTCGACCGGGATGATGGGTGCTGCGGGAACGGTTTGGCGCTGACCGGCAGGCAGCGCCGGATAAGACCAGGATACGGACGGCATGTAGAGCGCCTCACGGGCGCGCAGCTCGATCATGTAGGTGCGCCGATCGGTCGTCACCACGAGATTGGTTGAGATGTCGGATCGGGATGGTTTGACGAGAATATGGACTCGGCGCGACGTACCGCTCCCGCTCTCGGTATCGCCAATGATCCAGCGGGCGGTGTCTCCCGCCGCGATCGGTCCCGCGCCGGTCAGGCTTTCGCCCGGCTCCAGCGCAATATTGGTGATCTGGCCCGGTGCGACATAAACCTGATAGAGCGCGCCTTCCGACCAGGGATAGATCTGGATGGCGTTATAGTAACCCTCGCGGCGCGGCTCGACGCGGGCGGCGGCATTGGCGTTCTCTACCCGGCCTGCCGGTGTTCCGGCAGCGGTTCCGCCGCGTGCGACCGTCCAGGCCGGCGGCGTGTGAAGCGGCCGAGGCCGGTCATCGGTGACAGCGGTCGGCACGACGGGCAACGCCGGCACATCGGCATCATAGCTGAACTGCGGCGTCTTGTTGGTGGCGCAGCCTGCCAGCATGGTGACCGAAAGCAACAAAGCTGCAAAGGCGGGTTTACGGAAAACCGGCAAGGCGGAATTGCGGGAAGACGCGATGGTCATTGGCTCATCTCCCGTGACCATGAGATTGCATTGATATAGATGCCGAGTGGATTGGCACGCAGACGCTCGGCATCACGCGGCGTCTGGATCACGATGGTCAGAATCGCTGTCCAGCGCTCTGTCGTGGACAGCTGCCCATTCTCGTAGTGCCGCTCGGTCCAGGCGACGCGGAAGCTGTCGTTCGAGGCGCGGATGACGCTGGAAACCTCGACTGCGATCTGCTGACGCCCGACACGGGTGAACGGATCATTGGCGCGGGCATAGTCGTTGAGCGCGGCCGCTCCCCTGTCCGTGGTGAACTCATAGGCGCGCAGCCAGTTCTGGCGCACGATGATGGCATCCGCTGGGATCGAGCGCGTCTGCTCGATGAAGCGGCCCAGATGAAAGGCGATCTGCGGATCGGTCGGGCGGTAATCGGCCGTGGCTGCGGCGACGGTCTGGGCCTGGCCGAGATTATCGACCTGCACCACCCAGGGCACGACGGTCCCTCGCGCCGATTGCAGCACAAGCGCGGCAGCGAAGCCCGCCGAGAGGATCAGCGAGCCGAAGGCCATATAGCGCCAGTTCTTGGCCTGCACGCGAGCCGAGCCGATGCGCTCGTCCCAGACTTGCGCGGCTTTCTGGTAAGGCGTCTCGGGTTCGGGCGATTTGCCGTAATGGGTCGCTGGACGTCTGAAGATGTTCATGAGCGGTCACTTTCGGAAATGTTGACGGAAGAGCCGCCGCCGTGGCTGTCACCGGAGCGGACGGCATGGGCGGCCATGGTCGTGCCGTGATTGAGCGCGTGATTGAGCGCCTGGCGGCGGTGCATCTGCTGCGCCCATGCAGGTGGGCCGCCCGCCGGTACGGAGGCGGGTGCGGCAGCGCCGGCCACGCTCGTACCGCCAATGGTTCCCTGCGAGGACGATCCACCGGTGACGCCGAGCCCGGCGCGCGCGCCATCGGAGAAGCTGGATTTGACGTTTTCCGCTGCTTTCGAGGCCGTCCGTTTCAGGGGTGATGCGGCGGCGGAGGCTGCCGCGCGGGCAACACCGCCGAGGCCGGAGGCAACACCGGCAGCGCCGGACTGGCCAAGCGAACCGACACTGTAGGCGGCGCTCGCCGCACCTGCGGCGGCAGCACCGCCACGGACAGCCGCAGTTCCACCCGACAGCGCCACTGCCCCTCCCTTCGTGGCCATGCCTGCGGCAGCGCCGCCGGCAAGCATCATGCCGCCAGCGGCGAGACCGGTTCCAACTGCTGCACCTGCGCCAAGCTGCGGGCCGCCAGAAACAAGACCGGAAGCGATGCCGGGACCGAAGATGCCGAGGCCGAGAAGGGAAAGTGCGGCCAGCACGATCGCCATGGCGTCGTCGATGGTCGGCGTCACGCCGCCAAAACCGGCCGTAAACTGCGAGAACAATGTCGAGCCGATGCCGATGATGACGGCCAGCACCAGCACCTTGATGCCGGAGGAGACGACATTGCCAAGAACGCGCTCGGCCATGAAGGCGGTCTTGCCGAAGAGGCCGAAGGGGATGAGGACAAAGCCCGCCAGCGTGGTCAGCTTGAACTCGATCAGCGTGACGAAGAGCTGCACGGCGAGAATGAAGAAGGCCAGCAGTACCAGCGCCCAGGCGAACATCAGGCAGGCGATCTGGATGAAGTTCTCGAAAAACGACCAATAACCCATCATGTCCGAGATGGATTCGAGCAGCGGGCGACCGGCATCGAGGCCAGTCTGCGCCACCTTGCCGGGCCGCAGCAGATCGGCGGCGGAAAAGCTGGTGCCCGAACCTTTCAGGCCAAGACCGGCGAAGCTGTCGAAGATGATCTGGGCGAGATTGTTCCAGTTGCCGATCAGGTATGCGAAGACCCCGACGAAGAGCGTCTTCTTGACCAGCCGGGCGATGATGTCGTCATCCGCACCCCAGGACCAGAACAGTGCCGCGAGCGTCACGTCGATGACGATCAGGGTGGTGGCGATGAAGGCGACCTCGCCGCCAAGCAGGCCGAAGCCGCTGTCGATGTAACTGGTGAAAACACCCAGAAAGTTGTCGATGACGCCGGTGCCGCCCATGGTTCACTGTCCCCCGTTCTGATGCGGAGCGGCGGGCACCGGCGTCCGGCCGAGGAACCGGTCGCGGTTCTCGGCCCAGGTGGCGAGGCAGCCGGGATCGTTCACGGCGGCCTCGCCTAACTGCTGGCAGTGGCGCAGGCTCTGGCGCAGCGGATCGGCAGGCGCCTGAAGCGCCGGCGCCGGACGGGGCTGGGCTGGTTCGTCCTCGCGTGTCATTTCGATCACCGTCGCGGTGATGGCAATGGCCACGAATATGATCGCGCCCAGCCGCGCCAGCATCTTGCCGTCCATGTCGTGCCCCTCCTGTCCGATCAGTTGTTGCCGTTGCCGAACATCCGGGCATTGCCAGGCTGATAGCCCGATCCCGGCGTCAGAAAGCGCTCGCGCTGGATGCGGCCCTGTTCGGCGGCGGTGGCACGCTCGGCCTCGATCAGGGCTTCGGAGCGACCATTGGCGGACATCAGCGCGATAAGGTCGGAAAGCTGCTGCGACTGGAGCGCGAGAAGCTGATTGCCCGCCTGTGTCGCCTGCAACGCGCCGGTCGCGTTCTGGCTCTGCCCTACAAGGGCGGACATTTCAGCGCGGTTGGTGTCAATATTTCCGACGACACCGGCCTGCACGCGCATGGCGTCCTGCAAGCCGCCGACCGTATTCTGCCAGCGGGACCGCGCATCGGCGACGAGCTGGGCGTCGGTCGCGGACAGCAAAACCTTGCCGTATTTCTGCTGGAACATCTGATCGACGTTCTGCACGTCGAAGGCAATGTTCTGCGCCTGGGCCAGAAGCTGCTGCGTGCGCTGGACGTTCTGCTGCAAAGTCTGGAGCGAGGAATATGGCAGACTGGCGAGATTCTTCGCCTGATTGATCAGCATCTGCGCTTCATTCTGAAGAGAGGTGATCTGGTGGTTGATCTGCTCCAGCGTGCGGGCGGCGGTCAGAAGGTTCTGCGCATAATTGGTCGGATCGTAGACGATGCGACCGAAGCCAAAAGCGTGAGCGGGGCTTGTCAGCATGGGCGACAGGGCAACAGGCATGGCGAGCGCCAGTGCCAGCACGGATGCACTGACATATCGGGAAACGGGGATACGGATCATGGCAGGGTCTCCTTTTCTTGGCTGTCATCTGGATGGATTTGATCTGGCGCGACCGGCACAGCGGGCTCAGTCCGTTCGACAAGATTGGTGAGGTTCGGGATCAGATCGACGGCCCATTCGACGCCTCGATCGCGCAGCCAGGCCGCGAGAAAGCCGTCCTGCCCATGCTCGGCGACGAGTTCGGCGATACGGGTCTGATCGGATTTGGATGATGCGGCGCAGAGCGCGAGACCAACTTCGCTGAGGCCAAGCTCGAAAAGGCGATTGCCGCGCCGCGACTGGCAGTAGTAGTCCCGCTTGGGCGTGGCCCGCGCGAGGATCTCGATTTGCCGGTCATTAAGGCCGAAGCGGCGGTAGATTGCCGTGATCTGCGGCTCGATGGCGCGTTCGTTCGGCAGCAGCAGCCGCGTCGGGCAACTTTCGATGATGGCAGACGCGATATTGCTGCCATCGATGTCGGAAAGTGACTGCGTGGCGAAAATGACGGAAGCGTTCTTCTTCCTGAGCGTCTTCAGCCATTCGCGGAGCTGATTGGCGAAACCTTCGTCATCCAGCGCCAGCCAGCCTTCGTCGATGATCAGCAGCGTTGGCCGCCCGTCGAGTCGGTCGCCAATGCGGTGAAACAGATAGGACAGGACGGCAGGCGCAGCCCCTGTGCCGACCAGCCCCTCGATCTCGAAGGCCTGTACATCGGCTGATCCGAGATGTTCGGCCTCCGCATCGAGCAACCGGCCATAGGCGCCGCCAATGCAGTAAGGGCGCAGTGCTTGTTTCAGATCGTTGGATTGCAGCAGCACGGCGAGGCCGGTGATGGTCCGTTCCCCCGCCGGGGCGGATGCCAGCGAAGTCAGCGCCGTCCAGATGTGTTCCTTCACCTCCGGCGTGATGGTCACGCCCTCGCGCATCAAGATTGCGGCGATCCAGTCGGCGGCCCAGGACCGCTCATAGGCGTCATCGATCCGCGCCAGCGGTTGCAGGGAAACGGACGCCTCGTCCCCTTCGGTCAGCCCACCGCCCAGATCATGCCAGTCGCCGCCCATGGCGAGCGCAGATGCCCTGATCGAGCCACCGAAATCGAAAGCGAAGATCTGGCTGCGATCATAGCGACGAAACTGCAGCGCCATCAGCGCCAGCAGCACGGACTTGCCCGCGCCGGTCGGGCCGACGACAAGCGTATGGCCGACATCGCCGACATGAAGGGAAAGCCGGAACGGTGTCGAACCCTCGGTCTTGCCGTAAAGCAAGGGGGGCGCTCCGAGATGTTCGTTCCGTTCCGGCCCCGCCCACACGGCCGATAGCGGGATCATGTGGGCAAGGTTGAGCGTCGAGACCGGCGGCTGCCGGACGTTCGCGTAGGCGTGTCCGGGCAAGGAGCCGAGCCAGGCATCGACAGCATTGACGGTTTCCGGCATGGCCGTGAAATCGCGGCCCTGGATGATCTTCTCGACCAGCCGCAGTTTCTCGTCAGCGATGCGCGGGTTGGCATCCCAAACGGTGACGGTTGCGGTGACATAGGCCATGCCGGCCATGTCGGCGCCAAGTTCCTGCAGGGCCATGTCGGCGTCGAGCGCCTTGTTCGACGCATCCGTGTCCACCAACGCGGATTGCTCGTTGGTCATCACCTCTCTCAGGATCGCGGCGATGGACTTACGCTTGGCGAACCACTGGCGACGGATCTTGGTCAGCAGCTTCGTGGCGTCCGTCTTGTCCATCAGGATCGCGCGGGTCGACCAGCGGTAGGGAAAGGCTAGCCGGTTCATATCGTCGAGAAGGCCGGGCGTCGTCGCGGTCGGGAAGCCTGTAATAGTCAGGATACGTAGATGCTGATCGCCAAGACGCGGCTCTAGCCCGCCGGTCAGCGGCTGATCGGCTAGCAGCGCGTCGAGATGCATCGGCACTTCCGGCACGCGCACGCGGTGGCGGTTGGTGGAAATCGTAGAGTGGAGATAGGTCAGCGTCGCGGCGTCATTGATCCAGTGGCATTCGGGCATGAAGCCATCGAGCAGGGCCAGCACGCGGTCGGTGCGGTCGATGAAGCCGCGCATCAGCTCCCATGGATTGACGCCGGATTGCTCACGGCCCTCATAGAGCCAGGTCTCGGCGCGAGCCGCATCTTCGGCGGGTGGCAGCCAGAGGAAGGTCAGGAAGTAGCCTGACACGAAATGCGTGCCCGCTTCCTCGAAGGCAGCTTTGCGCTCGGCATCGACCAGAGCGGAGGCCGGATCAGGAAATTGGCTGCCGGGATAGGTCGCGGCTTCGCTTCGTTGTGCCTCAACAAAGATCGACCAGCCGGAGCCGAGGCGGCGCACGGCGTTGTTGATACGCCCGGCGACCGCGACTAGTTCGGCGGCAACAGCGGAATCCAGATCCGGCCCGCGAAACTTCGCAGTCCTCTGGAAACTGCCGTCCTTGTTCAGCACGACGCCCGAGCCAACCAGCGCGGCCCAGGGCAGGAAATCCGCGAGGTGGGTAGCGGTACGGCGATATTCGGTGAGGTTCATCATGGCTGCGCCCTCACACCGACAGATGACCGGGTATGCGCAGATGCCTACGGCCCACCTCGACAAAAAGCGGATCGCGTTTGGCAGCCCATACCGCGAGGAAATGACCGACCGCCCAGATGGCGATGCCAACCAGCCAGAGACGAAGGCCGAGGCCGACGGCGCCGGCCAGTGTGCCGTTGACGATGGCAATCGAACGCGGTGCGCCGCCGAGCAGGATATGCTCGGTCAGCGCCCGGTGAACCGGGATGGAGAAGCCCGGCACCGCATCGAGCTGTTCAAACCCGCCCGCCATCAGATGAGCGCCCCGCCGCCGAACGAGAAGAACGACAGGAAGAAGCTCGACGCGGCGAAGGCGATGGACAGGCCGAAGACGATCTGGATCAGGCGGCGGAAGCCGCCGGAGGTATCGCCGAAGGCCAGCGCCAGGCCGGTGGCGATGATGACGATGACGGCGATGATCTTGGCGACAGGACCCTCGATCGACTGGAGGATCGACTGAAGCGGGGCCTCCCAGGGCATGGAGGAGCCGGAGGCGTGTGCGGCAGGCGCCAGCATCAGACTGATGGAAACAGTGGCAGCGGCGGTTGCCATGATGCGGCAGCCGCGTGAAATCGAGCGGATCATGAAGGGTTTCCTTTCGGGGTGGTTGCCAAAGTACTGGGATGCGTGATGGCGTAGTCACCGTCCGGACCCAGCCCATCGACGCGGGCGAGTTCGACCAGGCGGCGGGACGATCCACGTCCGGCAAGAACAGCGACAAGGTCGATGGTTTCGGCGATCAGGGCGCGCGGGACGGTGATGACGGCTTCCTGGATGAGCTGTTCGAGGCGTCGCAGCGCGCCAATGCCGGAACCGGCATGGATGGTGCCGATTCCGCCCGGATGGCCGGTACCCCATGCTTTGAGCAGATCGAGGGCTTCGGACCCGCGCACCTCCCCGACCGGGATGCGATCAGGACGCAGGCGCAGCGAGGAGCGCACCAGATCGGAGAGCGTCGCCACGCCATCCTTGGTGCGCATGGCGACGAGATTAGGCGCGGCGCATTGCAGTTCGCGCGTGTCTTCAATGATCACGACGCGATCCGAAGTCTTGGCGACTTCTGCCAGCAGCGCGTTGGTCAGCGTGGTCTTGCCAGTGGAGGTGCCGCCCGCGACGAGGATATTGGCCCGCGTGGCGACGTTCAGGCGCAACACCTCGGCCTGAGGGCTGGTCATGATCCCGGCGTTTACATAGTCGTCGAGCGTGAACACCGCGACGGCGGGCTTGCGGATGGCAAAGGTCGGCGCCGTGACAACAGGCGGCAGCAACCCTTCGAAGCGCTCTCCGGTCTCAGGCAGTTCGGCCGATACACGCGGACTTCGGGTATGAACTTCGACGCCAACATGATGGGCGACCAACCGGACGATCCGCTCGCCATCAGCCGCAGACAGCCTCTCCCCCGTATTGGCCAGACCTTCGGAGAGCCGATCCACCCAGATGCGGCCATCGGGGTTCAGCATCACCTCGACGACAGCCGGATCTTCCAGAAACCGGGCAATCGATGCCCCGAGTGCGGTGCGCAGCATCCGCGCACCACGCGCAATCGTCTCGGGTTTCTGATGTGATGCGGTCATGGCGGCCCCGTTCATGGCGGGACGCGCAAAAGACGGACCCCGGATTGGGGTCGATTAAAAGAACCTGATTTAGGGCCGTTTCAACAGATGTTTGTGCGCATGCGGGCATCGGCGGCTGACGGCGGCAAATCGGATGGATCGAACGTTCAGGGCTGGTTTCCATCGGCTTCAGCCTGGCGTTGCGCCGAATGATCGTGGGGCGTATCCACATCCCGTGATAGTTCTTTCAGGAACCTGTCGCCAGTTGCAAGACGCCTGCCCAGCGTCTGCATGAAGCCTTCGAAGCGCTCGTTGCCCTTGATGCGTGCCGACTGTTTCGCGCTGTCTGACAGCGGCGGCGTCATGGTGAGCCAGAATTGTACGAACAGCGAAAGCGTCTCGCCGAGGATGGCGACATCTTCGTCCAGCATGTCGAACTGGCGGCCAAGCTTGTCCAGGCGTCGCGACATTGCGGCTTCCAGCCGTTCGGTCGTGTCACCGGACAGGAAGGATGCGACCGCCGCCTCGATCACTGCGGATTTGGAAACATTGCGGCGCAGCGCCAGGCCTTCGACCTGCTTCAGCAGATCCGGGGAGAAGTAGACGTTCATGCGGGTGCGGCTCGTCATGCCTGTCTTCCTTCTCAAAGGTCGATGCCGTCATTGGGGTCGAGAGATGCCTGCCGCGCGACCATGCGCATCCGCTGACGCATGGCGCGGGCCTTGGCGGCATCGACGTCGGGCTCATCATCGAGAAAGTCGAACTCCTGCGATGGCGGCGGTGGTGCCGGGATGATTTCCTCATGCTCGGGAAGCTCCGGCTCACGACGGATACCGGCATTGGCAGGATCGCCGTCGGACGTGTTCGACGCGGGTCCGTGGCCAACCGTGGGCGTAACAACACGGCTCGTCCAGTCGTCTGGTGCCGATGTTTCCATCTTCACCGACTGCTTGCGTAGATCGGGCGGCGGCAGCACCCGTTCCTGAAGCCGCGCATCGGCATAGTAGCGCGCCTTGGCGGCGCGGATGGGCGGCACACCCGCTACCATGACGATCTCGTCGGTTGGCGGAAGCTGCATGATTTCGCCCGGTGTCAGGAGTGGCCGCGCCGTTTCCTGCCGCGACACCATAAGGTGCCCCAGCCATGGCGCGAGGCGATGGCCCGCATAGTTGGTGGAATCGCGCATTTCCGTGGCCGTGCCGAGCGCGTCACTGATCCGTTTGGCGGTGCGTTCATCGTTGGCAGCAAAGGCGACACGCACATGGCAGTTGTCGAGAATGGCGTTGTTCTGCCCATAGGCGCGCTCGATCTGGTTGAGCGACTGCGCGATCAGGAACGCTTTGAGGCCGTAGCCGGCCATGAAGGCGAGCGCCGATTCAAAGAAATCAAGCCGCCCGAGCGCGGGGAACTCGTCCAGCATCAACAGGAGACGATGGCGTTTTCCGGTGGTTTCCAGTTCCTCGGTCAGCCGCCGCCCGACCTGATTGAGGATCAGACGGATCAGCGGCTTGGTCCGGTTGATGTCCGAGGGCGGTACGACGAGGTAGAGGCTGACCGGTTCTTTTGCTCCGACCAGATCAGCAATGCGCCAGTCGCAGCGGGCCGTCACGCGGGCCACGACCGGATCTCGGTAGAGACCGAGAAAGGACATCGCCGTGGACAGCACGCCGGAGCGTTCGTTCTCGGACTTGTTAAGCAGTTCGCGTGCCGATGAGGCGATGACGGGATGCACACCGGCTTCGCCCAGATGCGGCGTGTCCATCATGGCGCGCAAGGTCGCCTCGACCGGACGGCGCGGATCGGACAGAAAGCTCGCGACCCCCGCCAGCGTCTTGTCCTTCTCGGCATAGAGAACATGCAGGATGGCGCCGACCAGTAGCGAATGGCTGGTCTTTTCCCAATGGTTGCGCTTGTCGAGACTGCCCTCGGGATCGACCAGAATATCCGCGATGTTCTGGACATCGCGGACTTCCCACTCCCCCTGACGGACTTCCAGCAGCGGGTTGTAAGCTGCGGAATGCACATTGGTCGGATCGAACAGCAGGACGCGGCCGTGATGGGACCGGAAGCCGGCCGTCAGATTCCAGTTCTCCCCCTTGATGTCGTGCACGATGCAACTTCCCGGCCAGGTCAGCAGCGTCGGCACAACGAGACCGACGCCTTTGCCTGATCGGGTGGGCGCGAAACAAAGGACATGCTCGGGGCCGTCGTGCCGGAGATAGTCCTTGCTGTGCCTGCCAAGGACCACGTCATCGGGACCGAGCAGTCCGGCAGCATGGATTTCCTTGTCCTCGGCCCATCGCGCAGAACCGTAGGTGGCGACGTTGCGCGCCTCGCGCGCCCGGATGATCGACATGAAAAAAGCGGCGGCGATAGCGAACAACGCCCCGGACGTGGCGATGAACGCGCCCTCGGTGAAAATACCGGGCGCATAGGCGTCATAGGAAAACCACCACCAGAAGAAGGCCGGAGGATAATAGACCGGCCATCCCGCAACATCGAACCATGGATTGCCGAGCTGGGGCTGAAAGCCAAGGCGGAAGGCCACCCATTGTGTCGAAGTCCAGACCATCACCAGGACAATGGTGAATACGACAATGATCTGGCCCCAGAGTATTCGGCCACCACGCATACAGGCTCCAATCGGCAAGAGAGTCGGAGCCGATCAAAGAATAGACGTTTTCGAAAGCGGCAACAGGAAAAGCAGGGATGCCGTGTTGCCGGATACTATCGGCGGCACATCGGACAGGCCCTTTCAGATGCCGATGTCGACAGAACAATTTGCGAGGTGCCAGATCGGCAAAGGCTCAAATCCCGAGCCCTCGTGTTCGCCCCATTTGCCACGATACCGATCCACCCTGCACGATGCCCGCAACCTCGCGGCCGAGCTGGCGGTCGATCACTGGCCGCCATGGGACAAGAGTGAACTCGTGGCTCTTTTCGACAATGGCGAACTTGCCGCTCGATAGATGTGCGATCCCGGTGAACTTGCCGCTGATATTTTCGCCATCGGCAGCCGCCCGGAACGGCAAGCCTTTGCTGCTGGCCATTTCCGCACCGACGCGGGCCACTTCCCTTTCTCGCAGATTGGCGAGCAGGTTGCGCCGATAGAGGATGCGTCCATTCTGCTGCCGCGTGGCATCGCCCTGTGCGATATGGTGTTCACGCCGCTGGTCCATAGCCTCGCGCACCTGCTGGCCGAACCCTGCCGGGGTAAGGTCCGAGGCGTCCGGTGTGACCAATCGCCGGTCCAGCCAGGTCGCGCCATCGGCGCCGATCTGTTTTTCCAGATCGAAGGTCGAGACGACACGGATGCTGGCCTGCCGGTTGCGACCGGCATCATAGGCGGTGGCGCGGCTCTCGAAGTCTTCGGGGATGCGCCACTGGTCGGCGTCGATCCGCTCGGCAATCCCGGCCCGGCGTAGCGACTCCAATCGCCGGACATGGGCATCGACATAGCCCTCATAATCGCCACCCGGCACACGTCCCTCGAACTTCGCCTGTTCGAGGTGGCGGCTCGGTCGGTAGATACCATTTTCCGAGATCGCAGCGATGGTGCGATCAGAGGGACGTTGTGCTGTATCGGCGGGACCGACTTCCACGATGCTGCCGATCCGGGCATCTTCGACGCGGGCCGGATCAATGCCGGGAAGATGGTGTGTTCGCCCGTCGATGCCGTCCACCACGAGCGTCAGGTTCTCGCCCATCTCGTCGGCGAGATATTTGTCCACGACGCGGCCGGTGATGGGCGCCGCGGGTGCGGCATCGTGAAGCTGGAAGGTCATCGGATCACGTTCCTGCCCATCGACCTTCAGCGCCTCTTGCAAGTTACGGATGATGTCGCCGCGCTCGCCGAGTTCACGCAGCGCCGGTTCCATCTTCGCGCCAAGCTCCCAGACGCCGGGTGCATGTTCCGTAGCCAGCCCCATCTTTTCCAGCTTGGCGAGACGGCGCAGGCGAAGTGTGCGGTTGAACTGGCGGCGTGCATCTGCCGGTTCGTGGCGCAGATCGAGGAACCTTTCGTCGGCTTCCTCGGTCATGGCGCGATCGATGCGCGTGAAGCGGTCCTGATCGATTTCGGCAGACAGCTTGCGGCTCTGCTCGATCTCGGTCACGGGGCCGAGTTCCAGCGTGGTCAGTTCGCTCGCCCGCTCACGAATACCATTGGCGAGATAGTCGCCATTGATAACCAGGTTCTCGCCCAGATCGTCCTTCCCCCGAACAATGACATGGACATGGGGATGGCCGGTATTGTGGTGATTGACCGCCACCCAATCGAGTTTCGTGCCAAGGTCGGCCTCGATGCGGCTCATCAGATCGCGGGTGTGTTCGGTGAGGTCGGAAAGATCGGCGGCATCTTCTGGCGAAACGATAAAGCGGAACTGGTGGCGATCGTCCTTGCCGCGATCAAGGAAGGCATCTCCATCGGCGCGGTCCTCCGTGGCGGAATAGAGCTGGCCACGTTCGCCATCGCGCGAGGTGCCGTCGCGCTGGATGTAGCGCAGATGGGCGGTCCCTTTGCCGCTCTTCCCCGCGCTCTGGACGTACCGGGTTTTGACGACGACGCGGCGCACTCCGGCTGCGCTGTGACGCCACCCGCCCGACAGGGTTCGGGCGCGGACATAGGCCGCGCCACGGCCACGCTTGACGCCCGGACCTTTGCTCGCCCGCGATGCCTTCCCGCTCTTTCCGGCCGAACCAGATGAAGACGACGAGGAAGTCCGTGATGCGAATGATGATGATCGACCGGGACCGTTGCTATGCTGACGCGCCAGCTTTTTTGCCTGCGTCAGAAAGCTCTTGGCTTTGCCCGCTTTCGGCACGTCGAATTTGATCCGGCCCGGCCTGGGGCGAAAGCGGTTCTCGTCGTCGGCGCTCATGAGCGCATCCCATGCCGTTCAGGCACGCAAACGGCTAATCTTCGGCTATAGTGCCGGTCAAAACCCAGTAAAGCCAAGGCTTTGCGCCATATCGCGGCACGCGAGGCCCAAAAGCAGGGTGCCGTGCGCCGCGCCCCAAAGCAGTGTGCAGACAAGGGCTTGCCCAGAAACAAGCCCGACAGGGTGCCTGTTTCCTTTATCTTGCCCTCCGCCTTTCTTCCCCTTTTTGCCCTTCCTGCCGGGAATGCAGCCAGGCGACCCCTTGCCTGACTGCACACCGGAAGCGGACCGAAAGTGCGTGGAGACACCATGCTCATGGCTCGTCTCCATTGCCCGCACGGGCCACGAATATGCCGCCGTCCTGCGGCTCCTGATCGACGGAAACGCGCATAGGAACGGTTGCGCGGACGTCGTTCGACGGTTGATTGGCCGTCGCCGAATGGCCGCTGGATTGCACAACGAAGAGCGGAGCTTCGCGCCAATCCGGCGGTGGCGGCGGCACATCAGGCGCAGTCGCCCTGCCAAGAACAGGTGCGAGCGTGGCGACATAGGCGCGCGTTTCAGCGGGCAAAGTGCGGCCCGTCGCCAGATGCTCGTCATAGCGACCGGGACCAGCATTGTAGGCGGCAAGCATGGCCGCAACATTGCCATAGCGGTCCCACATCTCGCGCAGATACGCCGTGCCTGCGAAGATGTTATCGCGCGGATCGTAAGGGTCGCGCCCGAGACCATGGCGGCGGCGCAGGCCCGCCCAGGTATCGGGCATGACCTGCATCAGTCCCATCGCGCCCGCCGATGAAATTGCGCGCACATCGCCCGCGCTTTCCACGCGCAGCACGGCTCGAATCCAGTGCTCTGGAATGCCGAAACGCTGTGACGCCTCGGCAATGAACGCAGCATGGGGATGCGCGGTGACAGGCGCAGGTTGCAGCGTGACCTGCGCCATGGCCGGCATCGAGCCGCTGCCAGCCGACAGCAGGGCCGTGAAGAGAAGAAAGGTGCGGGATCGCATGATCTCAGTCGCGATCTTCGCGGGGCCGCGGGCGGCTCCAGTGCAGCGACCATGACGAGCCTGCATCGTCGTCGCGGAACAGGTTGGCGCGGATCGGGTGCGGTAAGGCCGGATCGTCGAGCAGCACCGAGAGATATTCGCCAGCCTTTTCGCCGGTGCGTTTCCATGCAGCACCGACCTCGGGACCGTCATGCTCAATGTAATGGACGCGATAGTCCGGCGCATTCTCCGCATCGGAATGTTCAGCGGGCACGATGACGAGATCGCGCTTCATGGTGAGCGTGACGAGCTGACCGGCGAAGCCGGATGCGTCACGCGCAAATTGACCGATCTGTGGCATGGTATGTCTCCTGTGTTGGTGGGTTTGGCGTGGGTTCAATGCGTGACCGCCCGCCATTCGTAGCGGCCATCGCCTTCCTCATCGGTCCAGAGCGGAAGCGCCCGGCCGATGACGGAACTGGCGGGAACAGGTCCGAAGTAACGGCCGTCGAGGCTGTCCCGGATTTCCCAATTCATGAGGAAGAGTTCGCCGTCGCGGATGATGCGGCAGCCCTGCCAGACCGGCAGATCGCGTCCCATCCGGTCGCGCTCCAGTGCATCGCCCATCTCGACGTTATCGACGGTGATCGTCGCACCGCTGCGACAGACGCGCTGTCCCGGCAAGCCGAGGACGCGTTTCAGCAGCGGCACGCCCCGCCCGATATAGCCGCGCTCGACCATGAACCGCTCCAGCGGTTCGGGCGGCGCGATGACGACGAGTTCAGGAACTTCGACCACATCGGCAGGAACAACTGTGTAGAAGCCGATGGGCGCGCTGGCGGTCGCATTCCAGATCAGCCTGGTTGGCGGATCGGCAACGGCCGTGGCGACAAGCGTACCGACGGCCAACATGGACACGGCGAGGATATGACGGCGGCTCATGGTGCGATCCTCCGGCGGCTGACCCATGCGGCATGGCGTTCCGGCGTGTAGGGGTTGGGGTCCTGACCGGCGATCATGCGGTTGTGGACGTGCCGCCAATGGTCCGGCGCAGCATCCGCAGGATCGACGCCAAGCGCGTCCACGGCGTCGATGGCGGCCAGCGCTTGCTGCACCTTTGGCCAGCCATCAATACGCAGCAGGATCTCGCCGCCGGGGCGAACGAAGGGCACGGTCTGGAACGGCTCGCCACGCCCGACAGCGCGCAGTATGTCGAGCCGCGAGACGATGGTGCCGTAGTCGTTGGAGGCCCAGCGGACGAAGGCGAAGATGCTTTCGGGTGCGAAGCCGACGAGACTGCGGCGGCGGTCGATGATCTGCTCAAAGCTCTTGTGGCCGAAGCGTATCCAGTGCTCAACCTTCCGCTTCTGGAAGGCCAGTTCGACAAGTGTGGTGAAGGGCGCTGGACCGTCCGCCAGCGGATGTTCATGCGCACCACGCCCGGTTTTGCCGGTCATGGCCGGTCTCCTTCGGTGGGTGGAAACTCGCGGCCCAGCAGCTCGCGCAGCATCACGGCGACGGTGACGCCGCGCCGGAAAGCGGCCACCTTGATGCGCCCGCGCAGTTCGGGTGTGATGTCGATGGTCAGGCGGGCGGTAAACGCCTCGGCAGCCATCTTTCCGGTTGCCGGCGCATCGGCGGCCCTGACCCAGCTATCGGGATTACCCGGACGCGATGCGAAGCCGGATTTGGCGGGTGGACGTGTCATCGCACAATCCTCCCGATCCCGAGGCTATCGATCTCGGCCACCAGCGCTGTGACCTCCTGTGCAGCCCGTTCGCCGCCATCGGTCTCTGAGACCAGTCGCCCAGTTTGTGCGGCTTCAGCAAAGGCGACGCGCTGGCCGATGGTCGTGGCCAGCAACGGCGGATCTTGGTCCGCCAGTGTCTCAGCCGTTTCGCGGGCGATGACGGTGCGCGCAGCGCATCGGTTCAGCAGAAAACGGGCGGCCAGTTCAGGACGATAGATGCGTGCTTCGTTCAGAAGCGCCAGCATCTCGGCGGAGGCCCAGCCGTCGAAAGGAGATGGCTGCACCGGGACCAGCACCAGATCGGCTGCAAGCAGCGCTGAGCGCATCAGACCAGCGACACGGGGCGGACCATCGATGACGACATGGTCGGCGTCACGCGCCAGCTCCGGCGCTTCCCGGTGCAGCGTATCGCGGGCCAGGCCGATGACACTGAACAGCCTTGGCAGCCCTTCATGGCCACGCCGCTGCGACCAGTCGAGTGCGGAGCCTTGCGGATCGGCGTCGATCAGGATGACGCGTTTGCCTTCCGCAGCCCACGCACCGGCGAGATGCAGCGCCAACGTGGTTTTTCCGACACCGCCTTTCTGATTGAGGAGAGCGACGATCATCGCTGTCCTCCCGGCTTGCCGAGAGGAAGTTCAGGCGTGCTTGTTGACGCGGGCGATCCTTGCTTTGGGGGTGTCAGCTTGCCTTTATGGGCACCCGATCTGAGGGCCGCACCAGCCTTCGCGATGAGCTTTTCCACATCGCGCCGCCGCTCTTCAAAGTTAGATTCTGTGTTAGACTTTAAGTTAAGGGCGCGATTTTCGCTTTTGTTACCGAAGGATAGGAGGTGTTTGGGTTCCCGATAGCACGAGCCTCCGGTTCCTGATGGCACGATAGTCCGGGTTCCCGATAGCACGAGACTATCCACAGGTTTTCCACAGGCCGGGACAGGCTCGAAAGCGAGCAGCATCCGGCCGCCGGTTTCGACCTCGGCGAACAGGGTGTAGCCGGGCAGTGGCTGGCGGCGGATAATGTCGCGCAGCTCGAAGGCGAAGCGCTTGAACGGCGACAGACTGCCCGATTTCTGGTGCAGGTGACGGAAGTCGAACCGCCAACCGTTTTTCTGTCGCCCACCATGCTTGCGCACCAGGCGATAGAGCCAGCGATCCAACCCGCCGGTCAGATTGAAATAGGCCCGGTCGATGGTGAGGATCAGGGCGTCATCCAGAACCGCACTGTAGAACCAGTCGGGCACGATCATCTCGATGCCGTCCGGACGGCCATTGGCATCGGTCCGCTCGTGCCATTCGTTGATCCACGAAAAACGATGTCGCCGTCCATTCGCGCGCTGGCGGATCGAGGTTGCAACCGTGGTCGATTGCAGCCGGTCCAGCGCCGCCTTCAGGCGCTGATAGTCCCTCAGGGAGGTTCCGCGCCCTGTGAATGTCAGGATTTCATAAGGCGTTGCCGCCATCAGGCGCGACGTGCGCAGACCGGCGTCCCGCGCTTCCACGATCTGGCTGGCCGCCCAGATCAGTATATCGGCGTCCCAGATCGTCGCCATACCGTGATCGGGAACAGCTTCGACACGGATCGAGACGTTGCCCAAGGCAAAGTCAATCGGGCGGCTACGGTGCGATTTGGAAAGGGAAAAGAAAGGATAGGCCATGAGATCCTGCGCGTCTCGTGGTGCGAATTCCCCGGGAAGCGCCCGAAACAGATCGAGTTGCCCGCGTTCCGAGGCGGATGGGTGCTGCGCTGCCATCAGGGGCCGACCGCCGTGTTCAGCGCGTGATGCGCTTGGGCGAGGTGAATGCGGTCGGCGGCATAGGTTTCGCCGGGAGAACTTGTCCGCGTGGGTCCGACGTGGAGGTAACCGATCCGCGCGCAACCCAGGCTGCGAGATCCTCGACCGAATAGACAACGCGGCCGCCGAGCTTGTGATAGGCAGGTCCCGTTCCGTAGGTTCTGTGCTTTTCCAGCGTGCGCGCGGACAGGCTGAGGAAATCGGCGGCTTCCTTGGTGCGCAGGTAGCGTGGCGGCAAGGCGGCGAGATCAGGTCGCATGGGGTGGCCTCCGTGGTTGTGCAGGATGCCGCTGACGATCAGCGGCATGACATGCGCACGGTGGCGAAGGCGCGGCGGCATAGGGGATGAGGAAGATCGAAGGGGTAGAATCCTCACCCTCGATCAGACGTCAGTGTCAGGGTTTGCGACGATGGCGCAAAAGGTCCTGATAACCGCCGTCGATCACCGCGGCGGCAGATCGGACAAGGGCGATGACAGAGGCGCGCAAAGCCGATGTCTTCCACGGTTCGGCCCGAACGCGCGCCTCTCCGTAGATGGCGATGGCAATCTCACGATAAGTCGCGTGGTTGGCGTTTCCGTCGGCGGCTTGCATCATCAGGCGGAACCGCCGGCGCTGATACGGCGTCATCCTGGGGTCGCGGCGCGCGGGTTTCCCGGCCAGCATGTGCCAGAGCCTGAGAATGGCTTCGAGCCGATCCGGCAGATTTTGGTCAAGTGGCAGGATGATCGCCGGCTGCGAATTGGCATCGGTGTCGGCGAGGATCAGATATTGAACGCCGTCGCTGACGTCACAGACACCATATGTCCCCTCTGGTCCGCAGATGGCATCAGCAAAATCGACCGATAAGGCGGACGGAGAAGGCGGAAGAAAATCGGGCGCTGCCCCGAGCATCAGCATGTCCGGATTGGCAACAGGCGACCAGATGACCGGTTGGTCGAGCGCGGAAAAGCCGGGGTCTGCCGGGAAATCGCAACCCCCAGCGATTTTGGACGTCATCCGCAAGGGGAAGATGCCCGGCGCCTTGCGCTACAAGGTCATCGAAACAGGCCTGATAGGACGCGTTACGGCGCAGGCATTCCCAGGCGACACCCTCAACGGGCAGCGCATCGTAGAATTCATACTGGTCCTGGTCTCGCCAGCGGGATGTATCCGGCTTCATTGCTCCGCTCCTGGTTGAAACTGCACAGGTGGAGCGTGAAAGAATTGCGGCGCTTCTACCGGGATGGAAGCCGGGACAAAGACATGGGGTGATGCTCTGAGGGCATCACTGGTGTGACGGCGCCGAGGTCAGGTCCGATCTGTCCGACGGCGGAGCAGCTGGCGATAGCCGCTCTGTGTCATCCAGCGCGCGCGGGCAAGATGGCTGTCATGGACCTGCCGGGCGCGCACTGGTTCCAGGGCGGGGTCGATACCGAACAGAATGTTGACGGCTTCGGTCCATTCCGCACCATCGGCGTCAGCATCAAGCAGCCGCATGTAGAGTTTGACGTGCGCGCGATCATATTCGGTCAGCTCGTCGCCGACAGGCGCGATGTCGTCAAAGGGGACGACTGCGAATGTCATGTCGAGGGCCGCCGCAGGGCGCAGGCCGCCGCAGCGGATTGATGATGTCGCCGGCGCCGGTCAGGCGTCACGGATCTGTCGGTATCTCTTCTCGTCTTGGTCATGAACCAGCAATACTCCTTGCCCGCGATCCGTGGACAGGAGAACAATCCCTGCTGCTTCAAGCGCCCGGCGCACCTGATCCCGCGTTGTCTCATACACCTCGAGCCGGTTCTCGGACTCAAGGCGTTTCAGGGCAGTCAGCGATATTCGGGCCTTGTCAGCGAGCGTCTCCTGCGTCCAACCCAGCAACGCGCGTGCGGCCCGCGACTGTCGAGCGGTGATCATGCATGATCACCTCCCATCGCGACCGGCGCGCATTCCAGAACTACGGCTATTTTAGTCGTCTTCGCCCGATACGCCATACGAAATCGTCGAATCTGGCCAAGGCGTTATTTGCACGGCTGAGCACGCAGTCCGACTGATTCGCCTGTATGCCGCAATTGCAGCACTTGTGCTGGCGGTAGCGCCGACCATCGCAAGATGATCCCCAAACGCTCCATGGAAAATGATAATGATATGTTTGGAGATCATTTTTGTTGCATCCCACACCTGATATGATACCTATCCAGATCAATGCAGCAGAAATGATCCGTAAAGGCATCACATGAAGGCGGAAGAAGAAACACTGAGGCTGATCGGCGACCATTTTCGCCGCGCGCGTCTTGCAGCGGGGTTGACCCAGGAGCAGGTGGCCGATCTTGCGGGCATTTCGCGCCCGCGCTACCGCGACATCGAGACGGGGGCAGCAGCCGCGCGCACCACGACTTTGATCAACATTGCCAGGGCGCTTGGGCTGGAAATGATACTGGTCCCGCAGGCAATGGTGCCCGCCATCGAGACGCTTTTGCGCCCCGATGCCGAGGATGATCATCCGGCCTTCAGCCCGCAACCGGAGAGCGACG
Source organism: Brucella grignonensis (assembly GCF_002252505.1). Lineage (GTDB taxonomy): Bacteria > Pseudomonadota > Alphaproteobacteria > Rhizobiales > Rhizobiaceae > Brucella > Brucella grignonensis. Next base: position 245,845 of record NZ_NNRL01000159.1, read on the forward strand.
ATGACAGCCGTCCGCACCGCTGAGACCATTACCGCGCTGGACGTGTTCCTGAACAGTGCGAAGGTTGGCACGATCGTCAGGACGCCGGGTGATTTCAACGCCTTCAGCCTTGATCCGGCCTATCGCGCAACCGGCGGCATTCCGGTTCTGAGCCTGTCGCTGCGCGCGGCATCAGGGGGCCTGCGCAAGGATCCGCGACCTGTCGCAGGCAGCCTGCCGCCCTTCTTTGCCAACCTGCTGCCCGAAGACCGGCTGCGCGAGGCGATGGAAAAACACCATGCGGGTAATGTGCGGCCGGGGAATGATTTCGATCTCCTGGCCACCCTTGGTGCGGATTTGCCGGGGGCTGTTCGGGTGCTGCCCAGTGACGGTCAACCCGGCATCGGGGCGGCGCCAACCCAAGGACGGCCCAAGGCCCGCTTCTCGCTGGCAGGCGTGCAGATGAAGCTCTCGGTGATGAAGAACACCGGCAAGGGCGGCGGGCTGACCTTGCCGCTCGGGGATGATGAGGGCCAATATATTGCGAAATTCCCCTCGACCGCCTTTCCGGGCGTGTCGGAGAACGAGTTCGCGAACCTCGCGCTTGCCGAAGCCATCGGCATGAATGTGCCCGAGCGGGAACTGGTCAGCCGAGACCAGTTCGAGGGCATTCCCGAAGAGTTTGAAACACTTGCCGAGGGGCTGGTCCTGCTCGTGCGGCGTTTTGATCGCGGGGCAGACGGGCAGCGCATCCATATCGAGGATTTCGCGCAGGTTTTCGGCCTGTACCCGGCGCGCAAATATGATGGCGCCGCCTCCCACGATATCGCCTCTGTGCTGAATGTTGCGATCTCGCCGTTCGCCGCGCTGGAGTTTGTCCGGCGGCTGACCTTCTCGGTGGTCATGGGCAATGGCGACATGCACCTCAAGAACTGGTCGCTGATCTATCCGGGCGACGGCGACACGCCCGTTCTTGCACCGATCTACGACATGCTTTCGACCGTGCCCTATATTCCGGCAGATGGGCTGGCGCTGTCTCTGGGCGGCGAGCGGGCCTTCAAGGGCTTGGCCCCGGCCCGCTGGAAGACGTTAGCCAGCCGGGCAAGGCTTCCTGAGCCCGCTGTCCTCAAGACCGTCGCCGAAACGGTGCGGCGGATCGATGCGCGATGGTGGACACTGCCGGAGCGCGAAGTGGTCCCCCCGGCCGTGCTGGAACGGATCGACGCCCATGTAAAAACCATGATCCCGATCCTGACCGGCTGAGCAGTTCCAGCCCGGACAGGTCACCGGGCCTGACGGCTTTCCCGCAGGCACGGGAAAGGCCCCGACCTTGCGGTCGGAGCCTTTGTTCCGCGCCTCAGTCGCCGCGGCGACCGTTGGGGCGGGACCAGATGAGGGAAAAGCTGTCGCCTTCTTCGTCATCGAAGAGGTTGGCGTAGATCGGAGCGTTGAAGCTCGGATCGTCCAGCTTGAGGCCCAGATAGTCGCGGCCCTCGTTGGAGCGCTTGGACCAGGCGGCGCCGATTTCGGCGCGGCCGACCAGAACGCGGTGGCTGGGGGCGTTCTCGCCGGTGGCGCGCAGGTCGGGGACGATGCGCACGCCCTTGGCCTGGACGCTGAGGGTGACGATTTCGCCGGTGAATTCGTTCGAGCCGGTCTTCTTGAAGGTGCCGATGGTTGCCATTTTAAGTCTCCGATTTCCGTTTCCGAGCCCGCACCATTGCGGCCTCTATGGCGATCGTCCGGCCGGAGACGAACGCTGGCGCACCCCAAAGGGGCTGGACAGCACAGGAGAAACTTTCTTGTTCCGCGCGGAATGTCGGCTTTGCCGGCAGGGGAAGAAAGTTGTGACGACGCTGTTGCGCTAGGGCGGTCGAAGCGCATCGCGCTGGTCTTCGGCCAGATCAGGCCATTGAAGAGGCCGTTTGGAGCGGTCGAGACACGGGGGCTGAACGGAGATGTGGCAACCTTGAGGCTCCATCAGGATGACCTGACCGGCAACACCGGCCTTTCCTGTCACCATGCGTCTCAGATCATGCGCATCTCTGCTTCCGGCCTGTTCCACCGGCATGCCACCACCCGCGGGTTCCCGTCAGTCTGCACGCGCTGGTGCCGACCGTCCTGCGCTCCTATGGGCCGCGTCTGTGCCCCAGGTTGATCCGGTGATTGGCCGCTGTCTGTCACCATTTTCCTGACGAAGACGGAAAACGATCAGCATCCGCGTCTGGTCGCCATCAACGGATCATTGCGATTCAGGTTCGTGCAAAGCCGCCGTCCGCGTGGTCGGTTGCCGCCATGCCCGTAACGCGCAGGAACGCCGTCACGCCCACCGCAACCGCTCCGATCACCGAGAAGATGAGTTGCCATATCTCCGAGGGCATCATGTGCTTGACAATACCGAGCGTGGCGTAAAATCCGGCCATTCCCGCCGGAGCGACGAAGGCCAGAGCAATCAGCAGACGCGCCCACATCGGGCGGATCAGCATGAGCAGGCCCTGACCAACAGCCAGCGTTAGACCGGCGGCGAGAAGACCAACGACGATGCCGCCGAGCCAACCAGCCCCAGTATCATAGGCCAAGGTGCCTGCATTCAGGCCAATAAAGAACGGCAAAGCGAATACGGCGAGATTGAACAGCAGCCAGCACATGGTGCCGATGGCTGCGATGGAAACGAGGATTCCGAGAACGATCATGGTGGTGTCTCCGTGCAAAAGGTTGGACGGTTGCGCCTTCCACCACCACCACGGCGCAGCCACAGAATAGCAGCATTCCTCTCACCGGGCGAGATGAGATAGTTTGTAAGGTCAAGCCTCTCTGTAAACTTGCCGCTTGAACAAGAAAGCTGATGCGTCTGGTAGACCAGTATCGGCTCTACCTCTACGGTGGTTATATTGTTGGGTGGTGGAAGGCTGCGGGTTAAAGTCTATGGCAGAAATCGATTGGTCAGATCGAGCATTTTACGACGATGGCGAATGGGTAAGCTGGTCAGACATCGATGAGCAGCTTCGTCACAAGGAGTGGGGAGCGAAGTATCCAAACGCCATCCGATCAATGATCCCATATTTTGAGGACCTGATCTCACTCGCTGAGAGCTACCATCTGGAGACTGGCCTGCATTTGTCCGTGTATGGCGACATCGGCGAATTGTTCGGGGCCATCACCTACGGCATCAAGTTGAACAAGACCTACGCGCAGGGTTCGGACGGCAGGCTCGAAAACGATCATGTCGAAATCAAAACCATCACACCTTTCAAGACCAAGGACGTAGTGATGGTGGATACATCGAGGCATTTCAACAAGTTGCTCGTGGTCAAAATAAATGCGGAGTTCCAGGTCTCCGGGCGAATGGTCAGCCGCAAGCAATTGCCAAAGCGCTCAGGCCGTTATCTCCGGATTCGCTGGGAGGACCTGGCGCTCTTGCAGTAGTGCGCAATGGCGTTATGCCGAACCGGCAGCGCTCACGCGCTGCCGGTTCCGAAGCGATAAACTGGGATGCCCATCTTGCGAGCCTTGTCGGCCAGGTTGTCCTGAATACCCGTGCCGGGGAAGATGATGACCCCGATCGGCATGATGCCGAGCATCTGGTCGTTGCGCTTGAACGGTGCTGCCTTGGCATGTTTTGCCCAGTCGGGTTTGAAGGCGACCTGTGCGACCTTGCGGTTATTGGCCCAGGTGGCCGCGATGCGTTCCGCGCCCTTGGGCGATCCGCCGTGCATCAGCACCATGTCCGGGTGCTTGGCGTGGACCTGATCGAGCTTGGCCCAGATCGTCCGGTGATCGGTGGTGTCGCCACCCGAGAAGGCGATCTTCGGTCCTGCGGGCAGCAGCACCTCGTTGTCGGCACGGCGCTTTGCGGCGATGAAGTCGCGGCTGTCGATCATGGCCGAGGTCATCTGGCGATGGTTGACCCGTGAGCCGGAGCGTTGCGACCAGGGCGTGCCGGTAGTGCGCAGATAGATGTCGGCGGCGGTTTCACGGAAGGTCTCCATGCCGTCGCGGCGTTCGATCAGGCTTTGGCCTGCACCGATCAGGGTTTCGAGCTGGACGGATTTAACCTCGCTGCCGTCCTGTTCGCGTTGAAGGCGTTTCTGCGCCTGCTCGTTATCGTCGAGTTTGTGCTCGATCCGCTCGACAGCGCGGTGGAAGGTGTTGACGGTGGACCAGAGGATTTCGTCGAGGTCGAAATCGAGGCTAGTGTCGGCCATGGTGGAAATCAGGGCGTCGAAGATGTCGGAGACTGCGCCCTGGATGACGTGATCTTCGGGTGTGATCCGGGGATCGGCCTCGTCTTCGGAGGGGCGGTAGCCGTAGAGTTCGAGTTCCTCGATGGCATGGCCGGTCGGGGACGTGCTGTGATCGGGTTCGAAATCGTCGTGCGCGTACATGGGATGCTTCCGTCAGTTGGACCGCGACCGTCGCGGCCTTCATGGCGACGAAAGCGCACGGGCGCTCCGGTCTGGCAGCGCGCGCCTCTGGCGAGTGCCTTGATGGCAAAGCCCGGCTGATTTGTTTCGCGCTGTAAAGGCGGCTCCGCCGCCGACGGAAATCAGTCGGGCGCCGCCATTGCCTGACCGGAGCGTTTGTGGGCCGATCGCCCTCTCGGAAGGCCAAGGCGCGGTCCTCTGCTGATGACAGGATGCAGCCTATGCGCATGACAGGATCGGAACGCCCCGATCACGGATCCGTACCGGCTATGCACTTGAAGCCATGAAACGGCTGACGTCCTCGGGAGCGATTTGCACCCGGATCTCTGCCCGAACGGCATCCAGCCCGTGAGTTGCGAGATCTTCGTTGAAGTCCCCCATCATGGGCGAGAGCGTGATAGCCTTGATCCCGGCCTCGTGCGCCCGGTTCACCAGGCTATCACGGGCGCTGTCACCTGCCGGATCGTTGTCGCGGACGATATAGAGCGTGCGCAGTTGCGGCGGAAACAGGATGGCAGCGAGATGTCCGGCCGAGAGCGCGGAAACCATCGGCATGGTGGGCAAAGCCTGACGCAGCGACAGGATGGTTTCGATACCTTCCCCCGCTGCCATGGCATCCTTCGCATCCCCGAAACGAACCGCATGTTCGAGCAGGTCGCCCATTGCCTTCCTTGGCGGATCGACAGGTGCCTTGCCGGAACCGTCCGGGGCCAGCCAGGTGCGGTGCGCGCCGGTGATCCTGCCATCGAAGTCGGTGACGGCGGCGATCATGGCGGGCCAGGCTTGCGTCGGGCCATCGTCCTCGGGTCGCCAGTAGCAGTTGGGATGGAAACGCAGATTTGCGGTTTGGCGTAAATCCGTCATCCCGCGTCCGCGCAAATACGCTTCTGCGATGCTGCCGATCAGCGGCTGTGTCATGCGCCAGAGGCGGCGTGCGGCCTCGGATGATCCCGATGGTGCAGGCGTTCGGGACGGACGGGATGACGGCTGCGGTTCAGGATGCGGCAGGCTGAGGAAGCGCCGGGCTTCTTCGGCAACATCTGCGAAGTCGATCAGGCCGAGCGAGTCCCGGATCACATCGAGCAAATCGCCATATTCACCCGTGGCCGAGTCTTGCCATTTACCGGCGATGCCTTTCACGCTGTCGTGCAGCCGGACGAACATGGAGCGGCCAGCCGTGTTTCGGACATCGCCAACCTGCCAGTAATTGCCCTGTTTGCGACCATTCGACAGATAGTGGCGGCACACCGCCTCGGCCTGTCGGCCGAGACGCTGCGCCAGTTCGGAAGCGTTGAGACGCGCCATTATGCGGCCTCCCGCTCACCGATCCGCTCAACCGGGAAGCGGTCAAGCAGCTTGCCGGTGATCTCCGGTCCCGTTGCATCGACGGGCACGAAGAAGCGCAGTTTCCAGGAGATGATCTCGCTGAAGAGGCCATAGGCCCGCAGCCGGTCACGCATCGCGTCAGTAAAGCCGGTCAGTTCGATCCGGTTGGCGCCCATGACGCGGACGCGGCGCAGTTGCAGCCCATCGGCGAGATCAAGGATCGTGCGACGTTCGATCAGCGCGGCATAGGCGGCATCCGGTGTCAGGCTGTTGGTGACGCCACTGGTCGAAGCATTGGCGGCCCAGGCCGGCGATACCCGGCGACCGATGATGCGTTCGCCCTCGTCGGTCTGGAGCCGATAGACACGGGAAGACTCCTGCGGCAGGCGTTTCCAGATCGGCAGAAGCAGCCCTGTCACCATATGCAGGGTACTGTCGGTGAACTCCGGCACCTCGGCCAGTTCTGTCTTCCAGGCTGCGTTGAAGGCGGAACGGTCGGCCTCGATCCAGTGGGTGTCACCCATCGCCCGCACAGGAATGTTCATCGCCTCCATCGGCCGGATCAGCCGCAAGCGCCGTTCGATCTCGCCATCATCCAGCATGATGCTGGTGGTCGGGATCTGCACGGCGGCGCGACCGGATCGCTCGTTGATGAGCAATCTTGCGCGGGGATCATCCAGTTCCGCCAGCGCGGCATCGAGCGAAACCGGTTGATTGCGCCTGCGCTCGGTGAGCGTCAGGAGCCGGGTTTCCGCCCCTGTGCCCGGATGGGTGTGGATCACCTGCCGGTCGGTGACGATGAAGCTCTCCGCCTTCAGCGTTTCCAACCCCATGTCATAGGTCCCGGATGCAATTGCCCCGTCGATCCGCGCCTGCAGAAGCTGCTCGAAGGCCGAGAACAGGATGCCCTGCAACTCGATGGTCAGCGCCAGCAGGCGGTTGAGGAAGGTGGTGATCGGCGGCAGGTCGTCCTTGATGCCGGTCGAATCCATCAGCTTCAGGCCGGTGGCGGCTTCAAACCGCTCCAACGAGCAGCCCTCGACCTTGCCGCGCACGATCAGCAGATAGAGCTGGCGCAGCGCATCGCGGGCATAGGCGGATTCCAGATTATCCTCGGGACGGAACAGCCCCTGACCGCCGGTCTGGCGCTGGCCGCGTGTGATCGCGCCCAGCGTGTCGAGGCGGCGGGCGATGGTCGAAAGGAAGCGCTTCTCGGCTTTGACATCCGTGGCGATGGGTCTGAACAGCGGCGGCTGCGCCTGATTGGTGCGATTGGTGCGGCCCAGCCCCTGAATGGCGGCATCGGCCTTCCAGCCAGGTTCCAGCAGGTAATGCAAGCGCAGCCGCTGGTTTTTCGCAGAGAGTTCGGCGTGATAGCTGCGCCCCGTGCCACCGGCATCAGAGAAGACCAGAACGCGCTTCTGGTCATCCATGAAGGCCGAGGTCTCGGCAAGGTTGGCAGAAGGCGCACGGTTCTCGACCGCAAGACGTGCCGATACCCCGTCACCCTTGCGCACGATCCGGCGTGAGCGGCCTGTGACCTCGGCCACCATATCCGTGCCGAAGCGCTGCACGATCTGGTCGAGCGCTCCGGGGACAGGCGGAAGCGAACCCAGCTGCTCCAGCATCTCGTCGCGCCGCGCCACGGCTTCGCGGCATTCCACCGGCTGACCATCGCGGAAGACGGGGCGTGACGACAGGTTGCCCTCGCCATCGGTGAAGGGTTCATAGAGCTGCACCGGGAAGGAATGCTGCAAATACGAGCCGACATACTCCCTCGGCGTGACATCGACGGAAATATCGTTCCATTCCTCGGTCGGGATCTCGGACAGCCGCCGTTCCATCAGGGCTTCGCCAGTCGAGACGATCTGGATGACGGCGGCATGGCCCGCTTCCAGATCGGCCTCAATGGACCGGATCAGGGTCGGGGTTTTCATGGAGGTCAGCAGATGGCCGAAGAAGCGCTGCTTCGTGCTTTCAAAGGCCGAACGGGCAGCAGACTTCGCCTGCCGGTTCAGCGTCCCCTCGCTGCCGGTGATGTTGGCGGCTTCCATCGCCGCGTCCAAATTCCCATGAATGACGGCGAAGGCGGCAGCATATGAGTCGTAGATGTGCCGCTGTTCGTCCGTGAGCTGATGCTCGATCAGTTCATATTCGACGCCATCATAGGAGAGTGAGCGGGCGGTATAGAGGCCGAGAGATCGCAGGTCGCGGGCCAGCACTTCCATGGCCGCAACGCCGCCAGCTTCGATCGCCTCGACGAACTCGGCACGCGTCTGGAACGGAAAATCCTCACTACCCCAGAGGCCGAGGCGCTGCGCATAGGCGAGATTGTGGACGGTGGTGGCGCCGGTTGCCGAGACATAAACCACGCGGGCGTCGGGCAGCGCATGTTGGAGCCGCAGGCCCGCACGTCCCTGCTGCGAAGCGGCGACATCGCCGCGTTCTCCTTTTCCGCCACCGGCATTCTGCATGGAATGGCTCTCGTCGAATATAATGGCTCCATCGAAATCGGAGCCCAACCATTCGACGATCTGCTTGACGCGGGAAACCTTCTCGCCCCGGTCGTCGGAGCGTAGCGTGGCATAGGTGGTAAAAAGGATGCCTTCCGACAGCGTGATCGGCTTGCCCTGCGGGAAGCGTGACAGAGGCGTGACAAGCAGCCGTTCCATGCCAAGCGCCGACCAGTCGCGCTGCGCGTCCTCGATCAGCTTGTCGGATTTGGAGATCCAGATCGCCTTGCGCCGACCGCGCAGCCAGTTGTCGAGAATGATGGCGGCGGACTGGCGGCCTTTGCCAGCGCCGGTTCCGTCACCGAGCATGAAGCCCCGGCGAAAGCGGATCGATCCGGCAGCATGCTCGGGTTCAGCGCTCACATTGTCGAAATGCTCGTCCACGGTCCATGCACCCGCGAGATGATCGGCATGGGCTTCACCAGCATAGATCACCGTTTCAAGCTGGGCGTCCGACAGACGCGCGCAGATGTCAGCGGGCAGCGTGGGCCGGTAGGAAGGCTTCGGCGGTGCGACCGAGGCCATGGCGGCGGATTGCACCAGCTTGGTCGGATGCGGCTGCGCGCCAGCAATGCGCAGCGATTGCAGCGCATACTCCTCATAGATCGCGTCGGACAGGCGAGTGCCTTCCGGTGGCGACCAGTCCACGGTTGCATAGGCAAGTTCGACGCCCTCGAGATCGTTGTCCGGAGCAGCGGCAGGCCGCGGTGCTGCCGAGCGGGCCAGATAGCCTCGCACGGTTTTCGGCGCGGCGGTCGAAGCAGGCACCACGATCTTCGGCAATAATACCGGCAAACGCTGCGGGACATGCGCCTCGATCCATTCGATCAGCGTAGCAACATCCGGCGCGATCCCTGGAGAGGCCGGGAAACTGGCCGGATCGTCGGCGGGCAGTTTGTCGATAACGGTCAGCCGCGTGTCGATCGTGGTGCCGTGCTTTGCATAGACCGCGCCGTCGACGGCAGCGCTGAACACCACACGGCCACGCGCCTGCAAGCGGATGAAGGCGTCCCGCCATGCCGGAGCTTCGGGGCCAAAGCCTGCGCCGGTGATCGTCACCAGCCGACCGCCCGGTGCAAGACGGGCCAGCACCGAGGCAACATGGCGGTAGGCCGCATCGGCGACACGCCCACTGACATTGGCCATGACCGAGAATGGCGGGTTCATCAGCACCACGGACGGGACGGCATCCGGGGCCAGATGATCGTCGATCTGGGCGGCGTCGAACCGGTTGACGGCAAAGGCCGGAAAGAGCTCGGCAAGCAGTTCAGCGCGGGTCTCGGCCAGTTCGTTGAGGATCAGCGAGCCGCCGATGGTCTGCGCCAGGATCGCCAGAAGGCCGGTGCCAGCGGACGGTTCCAGCACCCTGTCATCAGGTGTGATCGCGGCGGCTGTCAGAGCGGCAAGGCCGAGGGGGATCGGCGTCGAAAATTGCTGGAAGTTCTGGCTTCCCTCGGAACGCCGGGTCTGCGTGGGCAATAGTCCCGCGATCTTTGCCAGCACGGAAACCCGTGTAGCCGGAGACGCGGCTTTACGGAAAAGCGCCTTTCCGTATTTGCGCAGGAAGAGAACGGTAGCGACTTCGCAGGCCTCATAGGCCAGCTTCCAGTCCCAGGCGCCTGTGGCATCGGACGCGCCGAAGGCCGTTTCCATAGCACCGCGCAATGTCACGGCATCGATGCGCTGGCCGCGTTCGAGATGGGGGAGCAGAAGACTGGCCGCAGCCAGGATCGCGGGCGCAACCGCCAGCGGCGTGACCGGATCGGCCACGGGAAACACCATGTTCATGTCGGAAACCTCAGGAGAGCAGAAATGGAAGAGCCCGGACAGCGCGCTCTCTTGACCGCCCGGACTCAACCCGTTCCGGCCCGCCTCTGACTCTCAAAGCGCAGCATGCAAAAAGCGCCCCGACCGGATGGCGGGGCGCTTGTCGTCATCAGCCGAAGCGGCGACCGACTTCGGTGAAAGTGTATTCGTTGGCGGCGATGGTTTCATCGACCGCCTCGTCCGAAGACAGATGATCATATTCGCGCTCAAGCTGGCGGTAGAGCCAGCGGGCCAGATCGCGCAGCGCCTCGATGATCGTCTCCTCGGCATCGCCGGTCATGTCCTGGTATGTCGGACTATCGCGCTCGACCGAGATCGACATGCAGTATTCGTAGTAATAATGGCCGCGATGGCTGGCATCGGCGCGAAGCTGATAGAAGTTGCGGCGCTGGACCGCCTGAAGGGCATCGGCGATACGATGCAATTCGGTGTCCTGCGGTGCGTGCTCCCGGATAAGGCGCGGAGCATGTTTCCGGTAGGAATACCACGATTCAAAGCACGCACCGTCACCTTGCGACTAGAAGCCCCGGAACCAGATGCAGGGTTCCTGCCGGGTGCCGCCGCCCATCAATCGGACGGTGCGGGTCTTGAGGTTCAACCCGAGGATTTCCGCGATGCGCTGGAAATCCTCATAGACGGCATCGTACCAGTCATAGTCGAAGCCGCCCTCACGATACCAGGCACGGGCCTTGTCCTTTGCCGCATCAGACAATTCGTTGAGGCGATAGACGGTGGTTTCGATGACCTCAGGCATAGGGGTCTCTCCCTTCCAGAACCGAGGAAAGCCAGCCATCGGTATAGATCCAGTCCACTGTCTCGCCGGTGGCGAGATCAAGGACATGCGCCCCACCACCAAATCCGTCGATGCGCGGTTTCGAGCAGCTATTTGCGTACTGGAAACCCCACAATCCACTCAGGCCAAATGCGGCAGCGCAGCGTTTGACGAATTGGATGACATGCTCAGGGTCACCCGTGACATCATCGCGCATCCAGAGTTGCGTACCGCCATGCTCTGGCTGGATGGAGAGCAGGAAGCCATCCGAGGGCGGATCTTCGGCGGCATTGTCATCCGCCAGAGCGTTGTAGAGATTGAGCGCGCGGGCAGCGTTTTCGGGGGTGCCTACGTCGAGGAGGCAGGAAAAGTGCGTGTAATAGTCGGCCATGACGGTCTCCGAACATGACATGGCCCGGCGTATGGCCGAGCCGAATGTGATGGAAATGGTGAAGCTCAGGCGGCCTCCGGCAGGCGGAGCAGATCGGCCGAGGTTTCGCGCCAGAAGGGATCGACCAACCGGGCCTCCAGCGCAGCGGCGCGGTAACGCAGCCGTCTCGCATCACCGGGGTCCGAGGCCCTGAATGCCATACCGCGCAGGCGGCTGGCCTCGGTCACGATCCTGCGTGCCTCGGCCTCGGATGCGACTGGCTGTTGCCAGAGGATAATGCCGGCGCGGATTTCACCGGCGAGGACCAGGCGCTGATCTCGGTCCTGAATGAGCATGATGCGCGGCTGAAAATACGGGAAGCTGTCCGGCCCCGTGCAAATATCACCGCGCGCCACGCGCAAGGCTGCGGCCTGGATGGCCTCTTCCGGTGACGGGCATTCCCCAAGCGGGATCATGCGGTCGAAGCTGTTCGCCGCGTCACTGGCGTCATAGTTGGCGACGCCCAGGCACGAGATGCGCAGCGGCAGCTTTTGCGCTCGATAAAGCGCGGGCAGAACATCGGCAGCCAGAATCTGACCGATGGAACGGAAGGTTTCGGAACGGACAAAGGTCATCGGGATCACTCCATGACGGGCGCCGGTGAGCCTCTCTCTCCGACCCTCAACCCGTCACGGCCGAACGGCCCGCACTCTTCCTCTCTGACCGGGGCAGCCCGGTTCCGCCGTCGACGATGGGCAACCATCGCGACGCGCTGAAGGCCCGGTCGCGAGCTTGTCGCGGCCAGGCCGTCGGGGATGAGGCGCGGTCGCGCCTTACCCCCAAGGATCCAGCTCCAGCTTTACCATGTCGTCGTCGCCGTCGAACTCCGCGGCGGGGCAAGCGGCATGGGTGCCGTCTCCGGCCTGGAACACAACGATCGAAACCATCAGCGTGGTGGCGAGGCTGGCGGCGAAGGCGGTGGCATCTGCATAGGACATGGGTTCCGGCTCCTGTCTTTGGAGGCGGGGGACCATCCCCCGCGCGACAGGCGCCCGAAGTGTCTGACCGGATCTGCAATCACCCGAGGGCGTTCGGACTTTTTCCGAATCCCCGAGGGCGGCACGCAAAGCGTCAAGCCGACCCCTTTGGGGTTGAATGTCAAAGAGACGGATCGGACCAAGGTTTGCGAATGGAAGCGGGGGTGGTTTTTCGCATCTGACAGGATGCCGGATACCCGTCGCAGATGCTCTGCCGCGTCAGCCTTGCCACCATGCTGGCATCAGGATCGTGTTCCCTTCAGGCCAGAGATGGCTGCCGCTTGTCCTGATCGGGATGGCGAATTGCATGGTGAAGTCGGATTGGGCCCGTCCGGTGCAGACATCCCATCCTCACGACCAGAGACCCTGCGATCGTGTCTTCAGCTCCAAAGCCCATCGGCAATTTCGCGGGCAATCATCGCGCGGGCCTTCATCATCAGATCGCCGCCGGATGTATCGATATGACCATAGAAGCGCGCACGGCCTCCATGGGCAGTCCATTCGGCATAGCGGCAATATTCACGCGCATCGAGGCGAAAGACGCGCATGTCTTCGGCCCAATGGGGTTTGGGTTCCACAACGACGGTGATGCCGTCGCGGCTTTCCTCCCAGGGCAGTGTACGCTCCAGAGGACAGTTTTCCCGATCCTGAGCAAATATTTCATCAACGTCGATGCTGGTAGACATGGAAAGTCTCCAAAGAAAAAGCCCGATCACGAGGATCGGGCGCGTTGCGGAAACGGAGGGTGCAAACGGGGCAGCCGAAGCCGCCCCGCATGAGTGCTATTCAGCAGCGACCATATGCTGTTCTTCCTCGTCGTCAGCCGGATCGTCCTCGCCATCGCCGGAGAGGAAATCGGGCAGATTGTCGGCTTCCGCCGCAGTGCCCGATGCCGGGTCGACTTCGATACCCTCGTCCGCCATGCGCAGCGGCTCAGGCAGCCAGCCGGTTTCCGCCAGCAGGCGTTCGGCTTCCTTGGCCATGTCGCCCTTCTTGAGATGTCCGATCAACTCGGCGGCCCGGTCTCCGGCCCCTTCACGTACAGCTTCAAGGATACGCGGCTTGGTCACGCGGCCGAGATAATTGCCGACCGTCGGCCGCCAGCCCACGGCCACCATGTCGAGGCCGGTCGAACGGGCCAGCCGGTCAGCCTGCGACAGGCGGATGTCCAGCCCGTGCTGGCTGACGCCCGTGCCGCTGTAAGGGTTCGGCTTCTCATAGAGCGCATTGACACCGAAGCTGACGCAATGGGCGAGTAACTCCATGCGCGACCCATCGTCCAGATCGGTCAGCCAATCCCAGAGGGCGGCGTCGTCTGCCGGGACATGATCGCCCCAGCGTTCGTGGCGGTCAGCGATAGCCTTGGCCGACGCGCTGTCGCGCAGATCCTCGGCCTGTGCGGGCAGATGAACCTCCCGGACCTGGGCTTCGAGGCATCCCTTGCTGGAATGCGGCATGAAGCAATCCATGACCAGCCGGTGGAGCAGTGCCGTCACGGCGACATGCGGGTTCACTGCCACGGCATCCCGCAGCGCCAGGGTCCGATGCGCGGTCAGTTCGCCAACCAGACGATCGGGCAGCGGCTTGATGGTGTCGGCCTCGTCTTCCTCCTCAGATTCGACTGCCTGGCCGCCCAGCGTAATGATAGCGCGCTGATGGTTGACTGCCGGTTCTGCCCGCTGGATCACCTCGCCGGTTTCCGGGTCAACGATCTCAGTCTCCGGTTCCGCAGGCGTTTCATCCTCGACGCGAACAAACCCACGTTCGACCAGTAGGGCGCCATCGGCGTCGATGCTGATGAAGACACCCGCCATGCCGATCTGTTCCTGCTCGAAGGTCATCGGACGACGCTCGAAGGTTTCCAGCGCCTGTTCGATCTCGCCGAGGCGCGCGTCGATCTCGTCCGGCAGTTCGTCAGCCTCGCCATATTCGGCTTCAAGCCGGTCATATTCGTCGCGCAATGCCTCGCGGGTGGCGCGCTCGTCTTCGCTCAGATCGACCGTGGCGCCGACAATCTGGCGAAGACCATGATCGTGACCATAGGGAAAAGTGATGGCGACATCGATCCACTTCCAGCCTTCGGCGGCGATAGCTTCGGCCTCCACTTTCAGCTTTTCGCCCACCAGCCGGTCGAGCAGCACCGGATCTTGCAACCAGCCACCATCGTCCTGCTGAAAGAGATCGCGCAGCACGCAGCCACCAGCCTCCTCATAGGCAGCAATACCGACAAAAGCCGCCCGCTTGTCGCTGGCGCGAACCGTAGTTTCGGTCAGCAGGCGGCGGATGTAATAGGGTTCCTTCTGCCAGCCATCCTTGATCGCATCCCAGACCTGTTCCTGACGGGCGTGGTCATTCGACACGGTGAACGCCATCAGCTGTTCCAGCGTCATGCCGTCCTCGGCATAGACGTCGAGCAACACGGGCGAGACGGTGACCAGACGGAGACGCTGCTTCACTACCTTCGCATCCACAAAGAAAGCGGCGGCGATGGCTTCCTCGGTCATGCCCTTTTCACGCATGGCCTGGAAGGCGCGGAACTGATCGAGCGGATGCAGCGGTGCGCGCTCGATGTTCTCGGCGAGCGAGACCTCATCGATCAGCACATCGGCGCTGGCCTCCGACACGACGCACGGGACCGGTGCGATCTTGGCGAGGCGCTTCTGCTTGACCAGCAGTTCCAGCGCCCGGAAGCGCCGGCCGCCGGCGGGCACCTCGAACATGCCGGTTTCCTTGCCCTCGGCATCCACGACCGGGCGGACATGCAGGGACTGGATCAGGCCGCGACGGGCGATAGACTCGGCCAGCTCCTCAACCGAGATCCCGGCCTTGACGCGCCGGACGTTGGACTGGCTGAGCACCAGCTTGTTGAAAGGAATGTCGCGCGAGGACGACAGGGTGATCTTCTGAACGGCAGTGGCCATGTCAGTTACTCCATGACGGACGCCGGTGAGCCTCTCTCTCCGGCTATCAGCCCGTCACGAAGCGAAGCGCCGCCCTCTTCCTCTGAAGAGAGCGACGCAAGCCGCAGAACCTGAAACCCGGAAATCAGGCACTCCGGTTTTCCGTATCGGCGGATGTACGGGAAAAGCTCGCGCCGACGCGGTAGAGCAGACGTTCGGCGGCGCGGATGCTTCCGGTCTCGCGAGCCGCCTCGGCCCAGACCGAGATCGGGAAATCGCCGGTGAACAGCAGATCGCGCTCGATGCCCATGCCGAAGGGCAGCCGGACTGACTGCATCTCGCCAAGGCTCCACGAACCCAGTTCGGGATGGCCGAGATCCGCCAGGCCGAACATGATGTCGCCATCCTCATCCAGTTCGGTGGCGAGTCAGGCGCCCTCGCCGAGGGGGTTGAAGAACTTCACGACCGGGATGTGATCCTGATCGCGCTGGCGACCATTCACCAGCAGGCGGTCTCGCTGTGCGCCGGTCAGGAGGATCATGCCGCAGCCCTCCGCTCAGTTAAGCTCGCATCCGGCTCTCCGGTGTCCTCGGCAGGCAGATACGACAGCAGCCAGTCCGCCGCCTTGCTGGCCTGCGAGGCCGCGCGGACAATGGCGCGGGAATCCTCGCGCATGACCTCCAGCCACGATCCGATGTAATCGGCATGGCGGACGGTCGGCACGATCCCGAGCGCGGCGCAACTGAAAGCTGCGGTCTGTTCGGCAATCATCTCCTCGAAGGCGTATTTCTTCGAGCCGAACGAGCCGGTCAGATCGCGGTTGAGACGGCTATGATGGCCGCTGGCGTGACCCAGCTCGTGCAGGGCTGTGCGGTGCCAGTTGATCGGCTCGAAATAGGCTTGCGGAGGCGGCACCTGCACATAGTCGAGGGACGGCATATAGAAGGCGCGATTGCCACCGATACGAAAGTCGATGCCGGTGGCCCGGATCAGCGCCTCGACCCGAGGCTCGATCAGGCCCGGCGGCGGTGGCGGCGCGACTGCCGTGATGTCATCGGGCAGGCCATCGCATTGTGCGGCATTGAAGACCGTGAACCGCTTCAGGAACGGTATGGCATGCGCATCCTCACCCGTCTCACGGGCACGGCGTTTTTCGTCCTCGGGGGTGAAACTGTCGGCATAAACGACGGTCGTGCCGCGTTCGCCCTTCCTGACATTGCCGCCAAGCGAAAGCGCCTGGCGGAACGTCAACCACGCCTGACCGGGGAAACCATGCTGGATGACAGCGCCCCAGAGGATGAGAATATTGATGCCGGAATAGGACCGGCCGGTTGAAGCATTTCTCGGCAGGCCCAGCGGGGCGGTATCAGGCGACGCACCCCAGGGCTGGACCCATGGCAACCGCCCTTGCTCCAGCTCGGCGATGATCTTGTTGGTGATGTCGTCGTAAAGGTTGCTGCGCGCGCCACCTTCCGCGAGGTTACGACCCTGTCTGGCCATCGGGATGATCTCCGCGACGGGCGCCGGAAGCCTCTCCTCCAGCCCTCAACCCGTCACGGAAAATCCGTCCGTACTCTCACTCTGAAGGGGGCGTTGCGGGGATCTCCCCGCAGAAGGGGTAGGCAGAGACCAAGGCTCGGCCGCAGGGGAAGGCGTTCCCCTATCCGGACTTCCTTGAAAACTGTCAGAAACTCGCGTATATTTCCAACAGGAGAAAGACGATGACACGGCTGACCGAACAGATTCTGGCACATGCGACGGGACTTCCCGAAGGGATGCCCGTGTCCGCCAAGGGCTTGCTCCACCTCGGAAACCGGGCGGCCGTGGATCAGGCATTGTCGCGTCTGTCCGAGCGCGGGCAGCTCATCCGCGCCGGTCGTGGCGTCTATCTGCGTCCCATCGCCAGTCGGTTTGGCACGCGCGCACCTTCGGTCGAGCAGGCTGTCGAGGCCCTCGCGACCCAAAAAGGGGAGATCATCGTCTCGAACGGAGCCGCCGCGGCGAACGCGCTTGGCTTGACGACGCAGGTGCCCGTCCGCTCGGTCTATCTGACCTCCGGACGCAGCCGAAAGATGCACCTCGGCAAGCAGGTCGTCGAATTGCGGCACGCGCCGCGCTGGCAACTGGCCCTGGCCAACCGCCCCGCAGGGGAGGCCGTGCGGGCGCTGGCTTGGCTCGGCCCCGAAAGGGCGGAGGCCGCGCTCACGACATTGAAACGGAAGATGCCGCCCGGCGTGTTCGGCGAACTGGTCGCCGCCGCGCCGCAGTTTCCGACATGGCTCGCACAGAGCGTCGGAAAGGCGGCCTATGGCTGACGTTTTCCTCCAGCTTTCGGCCGAGGATCGGCGTGATGCACTGGGCGTCGCTGCCGACCGTTCGGGTCGCCCCACCCATCTTCTCGAAAAGGATGTGTGGGTGGTGTGGGCGCTGGCGACCCTCTACGCGGCACCGCTCGGCGAGCATCTGGTGTTCAAGGGCGGCACGTCGCTGTCGAAAGCCTATCAGGTCATTCGCCGGTTTTCGGAGGACGTGGATCTGACCTACGACATTCGGGCGATTGCGCCCGATCTGGTTGGGGACAATGGCGAGGGTCTGCCGAAGACACGAAGCGAGGAAAAGCGCTGGTCCAGCGAGGTCCGTCGGCGGTTACCGGCATGGGTCGCGGAAACCGTGCAGCCTGTGATCGAGACCGCACTGGCCGTCGAAGGTCTGGCGGCGGCCGTCCGCATCGAGGATGAGAAGCTCTTCATCGACTATGAGGCGACCGCAGCCGGGTCCGGCTATGTGGCTCCAAGCGGACGGCTTGCAGACTGTGAACGCGCAAAAGATGATGTCCCTCCGGGGCTCGTCGGCGCTCGAAATAGGCAACAGAAGATGACCCCGTACCCACAGAAGGCGTCCCCAGTTCGCAATCGGCGACAGTTGACGTCCCTGGTTTCTGAAGTGGCGTCCAGGTGGACCGACGAGCCGCTCCCGCCTCGACCCTTGAGCGCCGTCCGCGGCTCAATCTCAGTTCCACCTCGAGGCCCGCTAGTATCCTTCGAGTCGTCGATCGAGCGCGACTTCCTGATGTTCTGTAGGACGAGCCATCGCGTCACCGCCGTTTATGCCCAACGCCTGGTGATTGATTTCCAGGATGTGAAACGCGGAGCGGCTCGTCGGTACACACCTGATTTCGTTGTGGAGGTCGACGCCGCCGCTGGGCTCTCATGGCGAAGGGCGGTCGTTGAGGTGAAGACCCAGCGCGATCTTTGGCGCTCCCGCAGGATGATGCGCGCGCCCTATGCCGCCGCGCGAACGTGGGCCGCGGGGCAAGAAGGAACGATCTTCCGAGTGGTGACCGACCGGATGATGAGCGGTGAGTGGTTGGCCAGCACCCGGTTGTTGTCAGGCCACCTCGACAAGCCTTTCGATGTGCAATTCGAGCAGGATTGCGTCGCCTTCCTGCAACAACGTGACAGCTATCGCATCAGCGAGATTCTCGCGCTGGCGCAACAACGAGGTCTTAATCCTCAAGCTCTACTGCCCGCGCTCTACCGTATGGTCGCGCGAGGCCAACTCTCCCTCGACCGCGGTCAGCCGATTGGACCTCAGACGTGGGTTACCGTTGTTGGATCGCAGAAGCGACTATGAGGCGAAGCGCGCACTACCCGGGCCAGGGGCGCCGCTCGACATTTCGACGATGGATGAGGCGCAGGTCGCCGAAGCCGAGCGCCGGCGCGACATCATCGCGCGCCTGGAAGCCGCAGGTCGGTTCGACAGCGCGACCGTGGAGGCCGCGGCCGCCGAGTTCGGCGCCAGCAAGCGGCAATTCAATCGCTACCGCAAAAGCCTCCGAGATACCGGCGCGCTGAGCCTGATGAAGAACGGCCGCTTCGTCGGTCGGGCCAAACTAGTGGCGATGATCGAACCGGTGCTGCAGCTGCGAGGCCACCACTACATGTCGAACCGGCTCGAAGCGGGCCTGCAGTTCAAGAAGGTGAAGCGCGGCAAACTCCAGAACGAAACGATGATCGGTTGCATGAACCCGGCCGAGCGCGAGCTTGAAGCGCGGACCTACGACCACAAATGGGATCCGGTTCGGGTCTACTGCGACGAGTTCACTGAGAAGAACGGGCCGGTGCTGATCGGCGACCAGCCGACCTTGCAGGTCTATGCCCGCATGTTCTGGCGTAACCAGTTCATGTACACCGACGACTACATCCGCAACCACCCGGCCCGCGTCAACTTCGTGGTCACCTTGCAGTCCAAGGACCCAGAGGCCGACGTCTACAACGAGTTCCGGCGGATCATGGCCGAGAACGTCGAGACCGCCGTGGTCGAACAGGAAATCGATCTTGAGATCGACGGCGAGGACGAGGCTTAAGGTGCTCAACGTCTTCGTCGCCTATGACCTGATGCATCCTGGCCAGAACTATGGGGCGGTGGAGGCCGCCGTGTCGGGGCTCGGGTCTGCGGTGAAGCTCCTCAACACCACCTGGTACGTCCGCACCGGCCTGTCGCTTGATCAAGTCCGCGCCCACGTCAGCGCGGCCATGGACCTGAATGATCGGCTGCTGGTGATCGACGCCGCCAACGCGTCCGGATGGAATGTAAACCAGGCCACCTGGCAAACGGTCCACGCGCTCTGGAATCAGCCATGAGTTGGCCGAGCGTCCTGGCAATGGGGATCTGTCTCGCCATCGTGGTGTGCGGCTGTTGGCTGATGGATCGCGCGGGAATCGTTAGGGCAGGTGCATCCAGCGGGGCGAGCACCGACGATGGCGTCGTTGCCGTCGGCGTGGTTAGGCGAGCCGGTCGGCATAGGCGAGCTTGAGCAGTTCCGCGGACATGTGCACCGCGTGCGCGTTGATTTCGGCGAGGTGCGACGCAGGTTCGCATTCGGCGATGTTCAGCGCCTCGAGCAAGATCATCCCTTGGCTCGGCAAGCCGGTCTGGTGGATTCTCCATCCCCGATAGGTCGTCTCAATAGTCGGCTCGAAGTCAGTCCGGTGGAGGTGCAGATCCTCGCAGCGCAGGGCGCCCCCGGCGGCCCCCACCGCTCGATTGATGTGGTCCGCGACGGGCCCCACATAGAATCCCGCGACGCCTCGCTCGGCGATGCGGGTCAGGGTCCGGGCCAGGTCGCTCTGTCTCAGGATGGTCCCCATGCCGGGAACGGTCCCGTCCTTCAGAAAGACCGCTGCGGCTTCCGAGTGGCGTCGAAGGAGCGGCTCACTCACCGCGATGGACCAGGCCCCCAGGCGCGTCAGAGGAAATCCGCGGTCAGCAAGGCCGATCGCGGGCGCCATGACCTGGTGCAGGGACAATCGTCCGAAGCGCTGATGCATCTCGACCAAGGCGTGGACCATGCCGGGCACGCCAATAGACAAGGCGCCTCGATAGGGCATTTTAACCTCGCCGGTGGATGTCGGGCGGCCGGCGGCGATCATCTGATCAAGCGTGCAGCCAAGCGGCGACGCCCCTGCTCCGAGCACTGCGAGAGGCGCCTGCGTCTGGCCTGGAAGGTGGAGGATCGCAAAGAGATCGCCACCCAGGCCGCACATCTCGGGCATCACGACGCTCGCGGCGAACCCAGCGGCGACCGCTGCGTCGATGGCGTTCCCGCCGTTGCGCAGCATGTCGACGCCGGCGCTGGCGGCGAGAGGATGAGCCGCAGCCACCATTCCGTCCCGACTGAACGTCGGGCTCTCGCGACGCCGCCCCAGTGCGGCGCCGGTCGGGATACAGGAAAGCCGATCAATGCAGGTTCCTCCCCCTATGGCTGTGCGGCAAAGCCTAGGATTGTCTTGCCGACGTTTACCCGTCCCCGCCGAAGAACGTTCGATACCAGTCGTTTTGGTGATGATCCCTCAGGTCCGGCCGGGGCGATCGGGCAGGATCCAGTTTGCGTAGGATGAGGTCGAAGCTCTTGAAGTCGCGCTGGCTGATAACAGCGATGCCGTTGCGGATGAGCAGCGCCGCGCACACGCCTGCGCCGACCTGGTGCGGAGCCCCTGCTTTCCGAGCACCCCGATAGATAACCTGCGATCCGCAGGCAGCGCTAATGTCCTGCAGCAGCGCAAGTCGAGCCTGGTGCGCCTGGGCGATGCGCAACATCTGACGGGCCGCTTCCACCATGGCGTCAGTCCAGTCTTGTCCGGCCTCTGAAAGAACCCGGGCGCGGCCGTCGAGCACGTCGTATCCATCACCGCCATGAATGTCCGGGCAGTCCCTCGGCGTTCCGAATGCGAAGTGCTCAGGACAGAATGTCACCGCATCGACCTCAGGCCTCGCTAAGAACCTGACGATGGGCGGATATTCACCATAGGGTTTACCTTCCACGCCCACAGGCAAGCCGGTGAGACAGCCGCTCACCAACACCTTCAACGGGCGTTCGGAGGTGAAGTCCGGCCACCCATTGATCACCGTTTCGTCTGGAAGATGGGCCGGACTACCGTCGGCGCGGAAGCGGCCTTCTCTGCGGACGCGGTCAATCTGCTCCTTCAAGGCGCGCCAACTTGAGAACCCATGCTCCCGAGCAAGCTGCAACTGCGCATCGAAGAGGCGTGCTTCCGGAGACGCCGCCCGCAGGTCGGTCAACCGGCGTTTAGCGCGCTTCCGCAGCAATTCGAGACTCGGACGTGGGGGAAGAGGGGTGTAGCTCACGATGCACCTTCTTTCTCTTAGCGCTCGGCGTCCGCGTTTCACGAGCAAGAAAGAAGATGGAGAATGTGTAGCAGACCGGGTTGAACCCTTCACGCGGACCGTGGGCCTCATCTGCTTGAGCCCCTGCAAATCTGATAGTTTGCGGTGGACCGGTCAAGGACAACTTAGCGATGATTGGGGCGTCAGCTTCGCAACCGGCGAAAAGCAGACCCCTGGATCGTCACAGGCGGGTGGCGAGCTGACGTTGACGTTTTTTCATTATCGCGCTCCAGTTCAGCATGGATGCAGCGACTGAATTCCAGGTTCGACCGGTTCAACCCGAGGACCTCGAAACCATCTGCCGTCACCGCCACGAGATGTTCAAAGTCTCTGGCCGCACCGACGAAGCGGTCACCCCGATGACTGATAATTTTAGACCGTGGTTAGAACCCCGTCTGGCCGATGGTCGGTACTTCGGCTGGCTGATCCTCGCGGACGCTGAAGTAATCGCCGGCGTGGGGATGATGGTGCTCGACTGGCCGCCCCACCCATCGCATCCGGACCAGGGCGCGCGCGGCTACGTCCTGAACATGTACGTCGAACCAACCTATCGGCGGCGCGGTTTGGGCAAGCGGTTGATGGACCTTTGCCGTCTGGAAGCAGAGCGCAGAGGTCTCACCTACACGGTCCTACATGCCACCCAACAGGGACGGGGGCTCTACGAACAACTCGGTTGGAGGCCGACAACCGAGATGTCGCTTACGCTTGATGCTCAGGATGGCGCCAACTGACTGGAGGGTTGAGCTTTCGCCGCAGAGCTGACCTTTCGACCGTCCGCCATGGGTCGCGAACGGTAACGAGGCCGACGCCCGGAAGCAGACATCGGCCAAGGGAGCCGCATCCGGGCGGGTTGCTCGGCGAGCTAGGTTGGATTGCGCAGAAAATTGCGATCAATCTCCTTGGCAATTGAGGCGACATCCAGCGGCCCAAGTGTCTCGACGACAACGACGCGCCCGATGCCAATCGGGCGCTCAAACTGCGCCACATAGTCCATTGTCAGTTCTGAGATCGTGTGGGCCCGATGCCGCTCTCCTGCCGCGGCGCGATCTCGGAAGCGCTGTGCAATCGTTTCTCGGTCGCATCGGCAATGCACCTCGATGACATTGGCGTCCATCGCGAGTATTCGCCCCCGTTCATAGGCGCTGTCGGGCCGGAAATTTGCTTCCAGCATCACATCTGGACATCGCCCAGCGAGCGTCCACATGACCTCCATCGCCGCGCCCCCGATCTGGCGTGAGAAGCCCTCGTCGCCGGGTGTTCCGTTCAATTTGTCGAACAGCGTCTCCTTGATGTCGTCTTTCGCAATCAACGGAACCGCGAGGGCCTTGGCGAGCGGGCGAGCCAGGGTCGTCTTTCCGACGCCAGGGCAGCCCGAAACTAGGATGAGGTTCCTTGGCAAAGATCACGCTCCCGACGGGCAGTCCGATAATGAAGCTTGAAAGTCGCCCGCACAGCACAATTCGAGGGCTAAGTTGCGATTTGATGGAGGACACGGTGGAGGTTCTAACACTTGCCCGGCCGTGGGCGACCGCCCATGCCGCGCGGGTCAGAGTTGTCACCCAACCGACACCCGAACGTCGGCGGCGTCCGCGTGGGGTGGTGAACGGTCGTTGGTCTGGGCACCTGAAGCAGACGTCAGCCACCTTTCCGGCGAGCAGACCTCGTCATTGTCTCAGAAGGGTGGCGAGCAGGCTATGTCGTGATTCCGCGGCATGTGGGCTAGTGCTACGCTGCTGGGATGGCTCAGCCACCGCCCGCTCCGGTCCTCGAGGCTTTCAGACTGAACGGACATGCTGAGGCCCTGTCCGGC
Organism: Brucella grignonensis; assembly: GCF_002252505.1. Lineage (GTDB taxonomy): Bacteria > Pseudomonadota > Alphaproteobacteria > Rhizobiales > Rhizobiaceae > Brucella > Brucella grignonensis. The sequence continues at coordinate 269,490 of NZ_NNRL01000159.1, forward strand.
GGTCAGGGCGCGGCGTTTCGCGTGGGCAATGTGGTTCTGAAACGAACGACGCTCCCGGAGGAAACCGAGTGGTCAGCCGGAGTGCTGGCCAAGATCGCCAGCGCCGCAGTTAGGGTCCCGCAGTACGTCGAGGCTCACACGGGCGGATGGTGCGTCGATGGGTGGTTCGCGCAGACGCTTCTCCCTGGCGCCCATGATTTTGACCGCTGGCCTGAGGTCCTCGATGTGGCGGATGCCTTCCACGTGGCTCTTCGTAACGTCGAGAGGCCCGCCTTCATGGCGCGACGCTCCGACCCTTGGGCTGTCGCCGATCGGATGGCCTGGGGGGAGGAGGAGGCCATTTACGCCGACGAGCTGGCTCCCCTAGTTGCGCCGCTCATCGAGCGTCTGATGCCCGTCGAAGCCGACGGCCAAGTTATCCACGGTGATTTCGGAGGCAATGTTCTCTTCGAAGACGGCTTGCCGCCGGCGGTGATCGACTTTTCACCGGATTGGCGGCCAGCAGCGTTTGCTAAAGCAGTGGTCGTCGTGGACGCGCTGGCGTGGCATGAGGCAGACGAGTCGCTCATTGACTACGTCGGCAGCGACGAGAACTCGGGGCAGTTACTCCTTCGCGCCGAACTTAGGCGACTGCTCGAACTCGACCAGCATCAACGTCAATCCGGACGCGGGTTCAGCGACCAGCTGAAGCCACACGAGCGGGTCGTTGCGCACTTGGTCTCGCGTTAGGCCGGTTCCATCGCGACGGTCAGTTATGGGTCCGTAGGCGGAAGCACCCCTTCTGCCGAAGAGTGGACTACGAGGCTCTTCGATCAGCGCCTGACCGTTCAATAGGGAACGCGTCATTCCAGTTCGGCCGCTGTACGACCCCCTGGCAGATGTCGATACAATGTGGCGGGAGACACACTCAGGCGCCGCGCGACTTCGACTACGGTGATGTCGCGGTTGGTCAGCATCGCCTTCGCGGCGATCAAGTCGGTCGGCGAGAGCGCCCTCGGCCGACCGCCGATCCGTCCGCGCGCCCTAGCGGCCTCTAGGCCTGCCCTGGACCGTTCGCGGATTATCGAGCGCTCGAACTCGGCCAAAGCCCCGAAAATGTGGAAGATCAGCCGACCGCCAGCAGTCGTGGTGTCGATCTGCTCCGTCAGCGACCGAAAGCCGATTTCGCGTCGCTCCAGGTGCTCGACGGTCTCGATTAGCTGTTTGATCGAGCGGGCCAGCCGATCGAGCTTCCAGACCACGATGGTGTCGCCCTTGCGGACGTAGTCGAGTGCGGCGGCAAGCTGCGGTCGAGCGCGCTGAGCGCCAGACGCCGTCTCCTCGAAGATGCGCTCACATTCTGCTTTGCGGAGCGCATCGAGTTGCAGCGCGTGGGTTTGATCACGTGTCGAAACCCTGGCGTACCTGTCGTTTTCAGAAGACGGCTGCACTGAACGTCAGAAGCCGACTGCACTATAGCAGCGGAGGGGTTGGATCCATCAGGCAACGACGGGCTGCTGCCGGCCATCAGCGGACGCAGGGAGGACTTTCCGCAACCGGCCGTTCGATGCGGCACCGATGGCCTTCGCGCAGGGGTAGTGAATCCGCCAGGATTGACTTGCGCTGCCCTACCTCTCACTAGTGAGGGGCGGCAGCGCATCAAGCGGTGAGCGCACTCCGGCACCGCCAACTTTCAGCACATGCGTGTAAATCATCGTCGTAGAGACGTCGGAATGGCCGAGCAGATCCTGCACGGTTCGAATGTCGTAACCGCTGCGGAGCAAGGCCGTCGCGAACGAGTGGCGGAGGGTGTGCGGTGTGGCGGGCTTCGTGATGCCTGCTTGTTCTACGGCACGTTTGAAGGCGCGCTGAAAGGTCTGGTCATACATGTGATGGCGACGCACGACACCGCTCCGTGGATCGGTCGAATGCGTGTGCTGCGCAAAAACCCAGAACCACGGCCAGGAATGCCCGGCGCGCGGATACTTCCGCTCAAGGGCGTCGGGAAGCGCAACGCCGCTGCGGCCCTCGGCCTGGTCCTTCAGCCACCATGCCCGTGCACGCGACAGCTGCTCGCGCAGGCTGGGTGCCAAGCTCTCGGGTAACATCAAGGCCCGATCCTTGGAGCCCTTGCCCTCCCGCACGATGATCGTGCCGTGATCGAAATCCAGATCCTTGACCCGCAGTTGCAAACCCTCACTGATCCGCATGCCCGTTCCATACAGAAGCTGGGCGAACAAACGATGCTCGCCTTCCAGAAAACCGAGGATGCGAACCACTTCATCCGGGGTCAGCACCACCGGCAAGCGCCGCGACGGCCGAGGTCTTCCGATCTCCTGAAGCCAGGGCAGATCCGTGCACAGCACCTTGCCGTAGAAGAACAGCAAGGCCGCCAATGCCTGACGATGCGTGGAGACCGAAACCTTGCGCTCGTTCGCCAGCCAGGACAGAAATGCCTCGACTTCGCTGCTGCCCAAGGTTGCCGGGTGACGCACACCGTGGAAACGGATGAAGGCACGAACCCAGTGGACATAAGCCTGTTCGGTTCGTAAGCTGTAATGCAAGTAGCGTATGCGCTCACGCAACTGGTCCAGAACCTTGACCGAACGCAGCGGTGGTAACGGCGCAGTGGCGGTTTTCATGGCTTGTTATGACTGTTTTTTTGTACAGTCTATGCCTCGGGCATCCAAGCAGCAAGCGCGTTACGCCGTGGGTCGATGTTTGATGTTATGGAGCAGCAACGATGTTACGCAGCAGGGCAGTCGCCCTAAAACAAAGTTAGCAGGTTTTCGGGTTTTAACGGTTTTAGTCCGTTGTATTGTTCCAGCATTGCTCGCGTTTAGTTTTCATAGCGCAGCGCCAAAAGGTAAAGTTCGCCAGTTTGTGGGTTTACTGCAAACGGTGGTGGCGGTAGCGTTGTTCTTTGTGGCTTCGCTTAAACAATTTTACAGGTTCCGGTTGGCTCGCCGTATCGCAGCTGGCCGGTTTAGTTTTAATTAAAAGCAGCCGTGCCGTCGTTCGAGTTTGCCAGGGCGGCAAGCCGCGCAAGTCCGGTTCAGGCTGCTAACAAGCAAAGGCAGCCGACGCGTACCGCGCAGCTGCTTTGAGCGTTAGCCGTACAACCTAAGGAGATCACATGACCGAAAGAGTAAATCTTGGCAAGTCCGCACCCAACTTGTACCAGACAGTTGTTGAACTAGATCGGCTTGTCTCTGAAGCCTTAACCAGTGCAGGCGTTACGGAAGGCTTCTCGCATCTTTTGCGCCTACGCGCATCCCAGATCAATCGATGTGCTTTCTGTGTCAGACTGCATGCGCGGGATGCTCTGGCCAGCGGAGAGTCTAGTGATCGCCTGGCTGTTCTTGCTGCATGGGAAGAGACTGATTACTTCTCTCCAAAAGAGCGTGCTGCGTTGGAACTTGTAGAGGCAATCACGCTGATCTCTGACGACCAACTGCCGGATGCAATCTACAAGCAAGCCTCAGAAAGTCTTTCCGAAGAAGAAGTGTCGGCGATTGAGTGGCTTGCTGTTGTTATCAACACATGGAATCGCATCGCTATTTCCAGCCGTTACCCTGTTAAGGAGTAGGTGCAGCTAACAAGGCGCTGTTGTCGCCGCTATCGCGGCTGGGACGGCTTACGCTGCGCTCCAGCCGCCCCAAAGCTTAGCGTTGAACGACAGCTTTCCCAAAAGCTCTACGGCTGCTCTGGGTCGACACCGGTAATCGGATCGTTGCCGCACTGAACAGCGCCCCGTTCCAGGTCGCCTCCATTTATGCGGCTGAACCGAGGGAGAGCAGCTTTACGCCGTCTGGCCGCAGTTCGCCCTTGGGCGACACGTGCCGGTAGAGCGTCTGCCGGGTAATCCCGAGTTCTTCGCAGAGATCGCCCACCTTGGTTTCCGGTTGCCCCATGCTGGCCATCGCCAGGCGTAGCTTGGCGGCGGTCATCTTGAAGGGGCGCCCCCCTTTCCTGCCGCGAGCGCGCGCCGAGATAAGTCCAGCGACTGTTCGCTCGGAAATCAACTCACGCTCGAACTCGGCCAGCGCGGCAAAAATACCGAACACAAGCTTGCCGGCGGCAGTCGTCGTGTCGACCGCCGCACCGTGACCGGTCAGGACCTTCAGGCCCACGCTACGCGCAGTTAGGTCGTGCACGGTGTTGATCAGGTGGCGCAGATCACGGCCAAGCCGATCGAGCTTCCACACGATCAGCGTGTCCCCTTCACGAAGCGCCTTCAGGCAAGCAGCCAACCCTGGGCGATCATCGCGCCTGCCCGAGGCCAGATCCTCGTAAAGGTGCGCAAGGCTCACACCAGCGGCGATGAGCGCATCGCGTTGCAAATTGGTGGACTGGGATCCGTCCGCCTTCGATACCCGCATGTAGCCGATCAGCACCTTTTCACCCGTCACGTATACGTTCGATTATGTGACAGTGTGAGCCGGAAAGCTCTATCCGTCAAAATTTGTCACTTAACCCGTCATTTTGTTTAAGACATGCAAAGGGTGCATCAGGCAGGTAATGTGACAGAAATTCCGGCGGGATGCCTTCCTTCACGAAGGTGGCGCGCAACCGTTCCAAGGAAGCGGGATCGCGCCGACCATAGGAAGCCAACGCGAACAGCGAGCGTGCCGTCTCGGGGTTGTGTCGCGCTTCAATGATGGCCTCGTCGATGGCCTGGACTGCACGCTGCCAGTGATTGATGGGCTCGGGCTTCGGCGCTTTCGTCGGCAGGCCACTGGTGAACCCGGTTTGGGGCTCGGACCAGAATAGCTTTGCCTGCTCGCCTGGCGGGCTGATGTCCCTCACCTCAATCAAGCTGATTGCCGTTGCCGCCGCCTCCAGCATCTGTAACCGTACTATCGGATTCAGGGTTTCATACGGTCGCCACAGACTTTGCCCAGCACGCAGCGGATGCCCGCAGCCTTCCCAGACTTGGCGGGGATACCCCGCGCAGGTTCCGCACGCGGAAAGCGGGGTGTTCAGCTCATCGAGCAGCGTGCGAAGAAGTCGAAACCACAATCCGGCGTGGATGCGTCGGCGCGGCAGCTCCACGTGACCGGTTGTCAGTGCCTGCCAGGTACGCTGGTCCATCGCCGCAATCGCGTCGCTGGCGGTGCGCGGTTCGGCGTCGGCGTTCTCCCAGCCGAGAAACCGCCCTGGCACGCCCCAATAGGATTCCAGCCAGCAGCCATGCAGCGGGCAGCTCAGCATCAGGGGCAGCTTCCACGCGAGCAGTACGGCTTGGTTCTCCGGATCGCTCAGGCAGAGCGGACAGGCGCGGTTTATCGGCTGGCTGGGCAGCCAGGCACGCCAGCTCGTGATGGATCGCGTCTTACGGCGGAGTCTTGGCAGCAACACCGAGAGCTGAAACGCATAGGTTTCCAAGGCGTCTGGAATCTGGTCATCAAGGCTGTCCAGTAGCCAAGGCACCCATCCGGCGAAACTCATACAGCGCAGCCGGTCCAGCTCGATGCCGCTCCGCTGGGAAAGCAACGCCAGCAGCGAGAGTGGTGGCGCGGTGTCCAGGTCATCGACCTGGCCGTGACCAAGATCGTGCTCCAGCAGGTCGGGCTCCTCCATGTGATAGCAAAGGGCCACGCGGTTGAGCCATGAGGACAGCGCCTCGCCTTCTTTCGGGGCGGGATGCAGCGGCCAGCGCGGCGCAGGCTTCACATCAGTTCCCGCTCGAATTGCCGCCGCCGCTCGCTGGGTCCGGTGTAAACGGCCATGCTGAGTGTGCGATGGTTGATCGCTTCCTCGCCGCTCTCCACGGCGACGATGGCCGCCGCCATCAGCAAGTGCGCCAGTTCCCCTATGGTGCCCTCGCTGCGTGTGAGCAGGTAGCGAGCCATGTCCAGCGTGGCAATTGGGGAAGGCCGGCGCAGCGGGAGCGAAGCGGCGAAGCTGGCCAGCAGTGAGCAGCAATCGTCGTTGGCCTCCCATACCGGCAGCATCATCGGCTCGAAGCGATTTTCCAACTGGTCATCGGAGCGGATGGCTAGGTAGGCGTCGCGCGTGCCTACCCCAACCAACGGGATGCGCAGTTCGTTGCCGAGGAAGCGCAGCAGGTTGAGGAATTCCCGGCGGTTGACGCTGTTGCCGGCCAGCACGTTGTGCAGCTCGTCGATCACCAGCATGCGCACGCCGACCTTGCGCAGCAGTGCCAGAGCCAGTTGCTCCATTTCCGGCAACCGTGGGCGTGGGCGCAGCGGCGCGCCCATCGCGGCGAGCAGCGCGACGTAGAAGCGGATCACGGACGGCTCGGACGGCATCTGCACGACCAACACCGGGATGTGCTCCTGGTCGGCGTCGGAGCTGGCCGGGTGGGTGCGGCGGAACTTCTCGACGATCATCGACTTGCCATTGTTGGTCGGGCCAACCAGCAGCAGGTTGGGCATGCGTTGCTTGTTTGGCCACGCATAAAGGGCTTCCAGCCGGTTCAGCGCCTCGACTGCGCGCGGATAGCCGATCCAGCGGTCGGCGCGAAGGCGCTGGATGCGCTCGTCCGCCGGAAGACGGGCCAAGCCCTGGGCCGCCGGCAGCAGGTGGGACAGGTCGATGATGGGATATTCGTCCACGGCTACCACTCCTCAATCTGGTCGAACGGTTTGGCGGGTGGCAAGTTGTCTGCCTGCGGGTCGGCAATATCCGTATCCGGCGGAACGGGCTTGTCCGGCCGAGCTGATGTCTTGAGGTGCTGGCGGCGATCCGCGTCACGCCGCGCCTTGCGTGTGGCCTTCTGCGCGCTGGTCACAATCTCACGCATCTGGCCGATCATGCGGAACAGCGCCGACTCATCCACCTGTTCGCGCCCTTGCTGCCGCAGTTTCGCCAGCGCCTGCCGTTGTTCCCAGAGGGTGACAGCCGGATGCGACAAGGTACGGTAGGGAATTTCCAGGTAATGCTGTCCCTCCGGTTCCAGGACCCAGATACGGCTGATGTCGCGCGGATCGCGCCGGATCAGAAAGGACGGCCAGCGTTCACGCCGCGCAATCCACGGCTTGAGCGCATCGGCGTAGTAGTGGATGTGGTCGATGACAAAGCCGGTGCGGGTCAGCGTGCGCCGGAGGATCGGCAGAAAATCGACCAGGAACGAAGTAGCGCGTGTGACGACGGCCGGTACGCCGACACGCGCCACGGCCTCGGCCCAGCGCGCGGCCGGCGGTTGGAGCAGGCCGTTGTGCACCGAACCGTGGTAGGTGCCGACCGCCAATGTGAGCCAGCGCTCTAGCTCGCGCAGCGTCAGGGCGGCCTTGTTTTCGGAATCGTAGTCGCCGCGCTGGTCAGGGTTGGAGAAGGTCGTTCCCGGCAGTTCGTCGTGAATCATCTGCATCGCCGTGCCGATGATCCGTTCCACGATGCCGCCATAGTGCGGCTGTCCCAGCGGGCGATAGTCCAGCCGGATGCCATGCTGCTCGCAACCCCGGCGCAGGGCCTCGCTCTTGAACTCGGCCGCGTTGTCTAGGTAGAGCAGCAAGGGCTTGCCGCTCATCTGCCAATCCATTTCCACGTTCAGTCCTTCCAGCCAAGGGCGCTTGTCGCAGGCGACATGCACGAGGCACAGGCCAACCGAAACGGCAGACGGCGCTTCCAGCGTGACGACCATGCCGAGCACGCAGCGGGTGAACACGTCGATGGCGAGGGTCAGGTACGGGCGGCCAATAGGTTGCCGGTCGCGGTCATCGACCACGATCAGGTCGATGACCGTATGGTCTATCTGCACCTGCTCCAGCGGCGCGGTCACGGCAGGAGGCTCGCCGCCCACACCTTGTAGGTCACGAGCGGCATCCTGGCCTTCCCGCCGGCGGATGACCTTGCGCGGGTCAAGGCTAGCGATCCGTAAGGCCACGGTATTGCGCGCCGGCACTCGCAGTTTTTGAGCCTTGCACACCTGAGTGACTTCGCGGTGAAAGGCCGCTAGGCTGCGCTTCTGCTTGGTCAGGAACCGCTTTTGCAGTAGCTCGTGGATGACGCGCTCGACCGGTTCCGGCAAGCGCCCCTTACCTTTACCTCCACCGGACTGGCCGGGCACCAGATCCGTCACGAGGCCGCTGCCTTGCCGGGCACGCCGGATCAGAACGTATACCTGGCGCCGAGACAAGCCCAGCGCCTGAGCCGCCATATCGGCCGCTTCGTGCCCGACCGTCTCCGACTGCGCCAACGGACTGATGATCTCCGCACGACGGCGCGCACGCTCCCAAGCCTCATCAGGCAGAGTGGCCACGCCTTGTTCTGGAATCCGTGGGGTGTCCGTCGCCATGCTCACCTCGCTTTGGTGCACACGAGTATTGAGCATAGTCGAGATTGGTGCAGATCACTTCTGATATTGAACTGTCAGGAGCTGGCTGCACAACAGCCATTACGCCCAATCAACTGGTGCAGTCGTCTTCTGAAAATGACAGTACCCCACCAACATGCTGTTCTCCTCTCAAAACACTTAGAAACGTAGATCGGTGAGAGATCGGAAGCGAGAGGCAGTTTTGAGAGACCTTCAACCTTCGGCAGACTGTCGGCTTTGGTATCTCTCATAAACGGATGTTTTTGAGAGAACTATCTTCGGCCTTCACACGCACGAAAGGCGGCGAAGCTCCGCCGTTAATCCGTCCGCCGGAGATCTCGCCCAGGCAGGCTGAAGGCCGAGCAAGCCTGACAGGCCCGAAAAGCCCGGCACGGGCGTCGGCGGCGATGACGGCGGCGGCATTATCCAGGGTTGATGATGGAAGTGGAGGATATCGACAACCTCTCGCGCAACCAAGACATCGCGGTCGGACTGCAAGTGATCTTGAAGCCACGGGCCCGTCCCACCCCGACATGGACCTCGATGCCCGAACGGACGTTAGATTTCGAGTTCTAGGCGTTCTGCGATGAAGGTTGGATCCCAGCCGGGATTGAAAGTGTCGACGTGGGTGAATCCGAGCCGCTCGTATAGGCCACGCAGGTTCGGGTGGCAGTCGAGCCGCAGCTTGGCGCACCCCTGCGTTCGCGCGGCATGGCGGCAAGCCTCGATCAGCGCGGAGCTGACACCCCGGCCCGCATGTGTCCGTCGCACCGCGAGCTTGTGCAGATATGCGGCCTCCCCCTTGAGGGCGTCGGGCCAGAACTCGGGATCCTCGGCCGACAAGGTGCAACAGCCGACGATGCCGTCGCTGCAACTCGCGACTAGGAGCTCGGATCTCAGGACGAAGGTCTCCGCGAATGTCCGGTCGATCCGCGCGACGTCCCAGGCGGGCGTTCCCTTGGCGGACATCCACGCCGCAGCGTCGTGCATCAGCCGCACAACCTCGTCGATATCACCCGAGCAGGCGACCCGAACGTTCGGAGGCTCCTCGCTGTCCATTCGCTCCCCTGGCGCGGTATGAACCGCCGCCTCATAGTGCAGTTTGATCCTGACGAGCCCAGCATGTCTGCGCCCACCTTCGCGGAACCTGACCAGGGTCCGCTAGCGGGCGGCCGGAAGGTGAATGCTAGGCATGATCTAACCCTCGGTCTCTGGCGTCGCGACTGCGAAATTTCGCGAGGGTTTCCGAGAAGGTGATTGCGCTTCGCAGATCTCCAGGCGCGTGGGTGCGGACGTAGTCAGCGCCATTGCCGATCGCGTGAAGTTCCGCCGCAAGGCTCGCTGGACCCAGATCCTTTACAGGAAGGCCAACGGTGGCGCCCAAGAAGGATTTCCGCGACACCGAGACCAATAGCGGAAGCCCCAACGCCGACTTCAGCTTTTGAAGGTTCGACAGCACGTGCAGCGATGTTTCCGGTGCGGGGCTCAAGAAAAATCCCATCCCCGGATCGAGGATGAGCCGGTCGGCAGCGACCCCGCTCCGTCGCAAGGCGGAAACCCGCGCCTCGAAGAACCGCACAATCTCGTCGAGCGCGTCTTCGGGTCGAAGGTGACCGGTGCGGGTGGCGATGCCATCCCGCTGCGCTGAGTGCATAACCACCAGCCTGCAGTCCGCCTCAGCAATATCGGGATAGAGCGCAGGGTCAGGAAATCCTTGGATATCGTTCAGGTAGCCCACGCCGCGCTTGAGCGCATAGCGCTGGGTTTCCGGTTGGAAGCTGTCGATTGAAACACGGTGCATCTGATCGGACAGGGCGTCTAAGAGCGGCGCAATACGTCTGATCTCATCGGCCGGCGATACAGGCCTCGCGTCCGGATGGCTGGCGGCCGGTCCGACATCCACGACGTCTGATCCGACTCGCAGCATTTCGATCGCCGCGGTGACAGCGCCGGCGGGGTCTAGCCGCCGGCTCTCATCGAAGAAGGAGTCCTCGGTGAGATTCAGAATGCCGAACACCGTCACCATGGCGTCGGCCTCCGCAGCGACTTCCACGATGGGGATCGGGCGAGCAAAAAGGCAGCAATGACGCCGTGGCACATTGGCGACTTCCACGTGGAAGTTTCACCGAGCTGACTCGGCGGGCCCAGGCGAACGGCCACCATCGAGTTGATGTTGAGCTCGACCAGCCGCTTGTCGCGCAGCGCCTCGGGCACTTCGCCCGCGACGATCCGTTGTGCAAGTCCCTCGACGATGGCGGTCTTGCCCACGCCGGGCTCGCCGATCAGCACCGGGTTGTTCTTTTTCCGGCGGGCCAGCACTTCGATCGTCGTCTCAATCTCGCGGGCGCGGCCGATAACGGGATCGAGCTTGCCCTCGCGGGCGAGCTTCGTCAGGTCACGGCTGAACTGGTCGAGATCAGGCGTGCTGGAAGGCGCATCCACGCGGCCCTCCTCGGCTCCCTTGCCCACGACCTTGGTCACCTGCTGGCGAAGCGCCTGCGGCGTCAATCCGTATTTGCGCAGGATCGACGCGGCCAGGCCTTCACCTTCCTCGGCAAGGCCGATCAGCAGGTGCTCGGGACCGACATAGGAATGGCCGAGTTCGTTCGAGGCGATGAAGGCCCGGTTCAGCGCGTCCTTCAGGCGAGGACTGACGCCGATTTCGCCCTCCGCCTTGGCCTCTCCACGCTTCGCTTCCTTCTCGATCTGGCGCCGCAGATCGTCCACATCGACCTTGAACTGTTCCAGGATCGTCTTGACGACGTCAGACGAGGTCAATGCCAAAAGCAGATGTTCAGTATCGACCTCGCTGCGCCCGAATTCCCCGGCCTTCTGTGCGGCATCCTGCAGCAGCTTGTTGCCCTGTTCGCTCAGCCGGTCGGCGATGGTGCGTCCGCCGCCGCGCCGCGACCCACGCCGCGGCGCGCCCTCGCCGAAGGTGGCGTCGGCGGCAGCGTCATCGCCGTCACCCAAGGCGCCGAGCGTGCCGCTTCGCTGCGGACTGTCACCAAAGAGGCTGCCCAAACCGCTCTCGCCAAAGAATTCGTCAAGAAGGGAGCGCCGTCCGAACAGGGACTCCAGGGGCGAGGCGCTGCGACCCGACCGGCGCGCCATTTCGCTGTAATGCTGGTCGCAAAGCTCCATGTTCTGAACCCTGCCGTTCACCGAGGCGCGCACGCGCGCCGTCGCCGGGCGACCGCAAATATCGCAAGCTCCGTTTGCCATTTCTCTCCTCCGTTTTCTTTATCCAGTTAGGGTTGTTCGCCGATCATCTGCGCCAATGACAGTCTCACGCAGCGACCGCTTCCGTTCTTTTCACCTTGGACCCAATTGCCACAAGATCGGGCTCGTCCAGTGTCTCTCGTTGCAGGATCCTGCGCCGATTGCTCGAGAAGATTCAGTCTTCCTTTCCATACCGATTTGCTCCCTCTAGCGTGAAAGCTGCGCACGTATGCGTTCGAGAAGTGCGAGAAGAACACGCCTCTCGTCGACTGATAGATCCGGTAAGATGTATTCCTTCAGCGCCGCTCGTCGGGGATCTAGTTCTCGCATGATTTTTTGCGTCTTTCTCGTCGGCACAACGATCTGCGACAGCCGATCATTCGGTGACGGCGAACGCTCTACCAAGCCGCCGCGCCATGCGGTCCACGAGTTGCCCGGCTGTCGCACTGCCGACTTCCAGCCGCGCCGCGAGGTCGCCGATCGCGAGGCTCGGGACTCGTCCACATGGGAGACTGCCATCCACGACAGTCGCGTCTGACCGGTCTCACGGCTTTCATCGTCGATCCGCTGCTGGATGTGCTGGGCGACCCGATGGATCGTCATCCCGATCAACGCATTGTTGGATGCAATCATCATTTGACCTCCAAGGATCTGTTGGTCGTCGCGAAGCTCCATCAGACGCCGCTAGAGATTGAAATGCTAGCATGAATTATGCCTGCGTGGTATCATTGTGATCGTAGAATTGAAAAAGTTTCATGATCGATATCTCTTGCCGTGGCGCTCGATCCGCGAACGGCGTATTGCGGATCGTCATCTGCCGGCCCGAGGCAGAAAAGCCGAAGAAAATCGAGATCAAGGCAGCCTGAGAGGAGCTGGAACGATGAGCACCGACATCTCGCAAGCCGCCGAAAAGACGCCGACCGACTCGCCTGAGACCACCGGCGGCGGACGCATCTACCGCCCGTCGACCGATATCGTCGAGACCGATCAGGGTTTCTCCATGATGCTTGAAATGCCTGGGGTCGCCGCCGATGCGATCGAAATCACGCTCGAAAATCGTGTGTTGACGATCCGCGGCAAGGTTGACCCGGTGCGGCCGAAAAATCTCGAACTTGCCTATGCCGAATATGGCGAGGGCGATTTCGAGCGTGCCTTCACGCTTTCCGAGGACTTCGACCCCGACAGGATCGAAGCCGAGATGCGAGGAGGCGTCCTAACTTTAACGCTCCCCCGGGCCCCTGAAGCGCAGCCGAAAAGGATCGCCGTCAAGGGCGCCTGAAAACCGAAGGAGACCATATCATGCAGATCAAAGACCTCATCCCCTGGGCGCGCAAGGACGGCGCGCCAGACGCCAAGAGCAGCGAAGACAACCCGATCGCGACACTCCAGCGCGAAATGAACCATGTGTTCGAGAACTTTTGGAACCGGGTCGGTCAGTTCGAATGGCCCTGGGGCAGCGGCGAAGCCAAATCCGACATGGTCGAGACCGACAACGCGATCGAAGTGTCGATCGAGCTGCCGGGCATGGAGATGAAGGACATCGAGGTGACGGTCAACGATGACATGTTGACTGTGAAGGGGGAGAAGAAGATCGAGCGCCAGGTGGAGAAGAAGGGGTATTACCTGTCCGAGCGCAGCTACGGCGCAATCTACCGGACAATTCCGCTCCCTCCCGGCGTGGATGGCGAAAAGGCGCAGGCATCCTTCAAGAACGGGGTTCTGACGATCAAGCTGCCCCAGACACCCGAGGCGCAGGCGAAGATCAAGCGCATCGATGTCAAGAACGGCTGATTTGCCACATTGGGTGTCGCCGGTTTGCGGCGTCCGCTCAGCTCCGTTTGATATCACGCCGTCTGGTGAGCCCCGGGGAGCCTGTTTCTCCGGGGCGGCTTTCGAGGGGGAATGATGAAAGACCTGAAACGATCCGGGCTAACCCGTGAACAATGGTCGGCGATGACGCTCTACGAGAAGTTCGAGCAAGTTGTCATCTTCGTCCTCAGCGTCATCATTGCGGCGATCATCGTGGCGTCGGTCTGGGCGCTGATGCGCGAAGTCGTGAACCGCTTGCTTCTGGGGGCATTCGACACTCTCGACTACGCCACCTTCCAGGTGGTGTTCGGCATGATCTTCACCGTGGTGATCGCGCTTGAGTTCAAGCGCTCCCTTCTTGTTGCGACCGAACGCAGCTTCGGGATCCTCCAGGTCCGCACGATCGTGCTGATCGCGCTCCTCGCCATCGCGCGCAAATTCATCATCTTGGACCTCAGCGAGACGGAATCATCCAAGATTGCAGCACTCGCGGGCGCGGCGCTTGCGCTCGGCGGTGTTCACTGGCTGGTGCGCGATCAGGACCGGCGCGAGCTCGGAGGCCACGAGACGCGATGACCACGGCCTCCGCCAGCCACCGCTTGCTCAATTTCGTGCAATCGGCGCTGCTGCGTGGCGCAGACGAACCTGTGCCGTTTCGTCATGTAGGCGCGCTTTTCCACTATGTGGAGCCTAGCGGGATGGTTCTTGCAGCTGGCATCCTGCAACGCGTGGTTCTGGAGCCGGAAGCGGATTTCCTTCGAGATCCTCGCCTTGCCGGTCACCGTCTTGAATGTCCGGCGCAGGTCCTTGCCTCAAATTTAGCAAGGAAGACGTCCACGAAACATCGGGCTATTCACCTTCCAGCCTCACGGAGCGACGCAGCAATATCGCTGATCGAGCGAAACAGGACCAGTTCATCATCTCTGGTAGGCTCAAATCCTCGGCGCCGCCAGAATTCGGCAGCCTCCCCGTCGACGGCGTTGACCATCAATGCCCGCCCACCGATCAGCGATGCGGCCTGAACGCAGCGTTGGAGGGCATGCTTCACAAGGCCAGTCCCGATGCCCACCCCGGCGGAGCCGATGTCGGTCGCGAGCTGACCAAGCAGCATGCAGGGAATTGGATTAGGCGGCTGCCCCGTCCGGATGGAGCGCGGTAGCACCGATGGCACAACGGCTATTGGTGCAAGGCCGTAATATCCCACCACACGCCCTGCCTCATGCACGACGAGAACGGCGGTAAAGCCCTTCTGCTGATTGGAGAGCGCTCGGGTTTTCAGCCAGTGGTCGAGCGTCGGCTTGCCACAGGAAAACTGGGAAACATCCTGGTCGGCGGAAAGCGGCTCGGGTCCTGAAAGCAGCAAGGGGTTACCGCTTCGCCCCGTAGCCGGGCTCCCACGGCGCAGGCCGCTTCAGCACTTCAACCATATCCGGAACAGGAGCGGCCGGGCGCGACAGCACATCCATGAACTGAGCAAAGCCTTCCGGGCTCATCCGGATCAGGCCCTGCTCCATGACGACCTCCTCGGCCGCGCGCACAGCGGCATCTCGCACGAAATCGGTGCGCGAACGGCCGCGCAGGCTGGCGGCACGATCGATCATGGCAACATCGGCCTCGGGCAGACGCATTGAGATCGGATATTCCTTGCGTTCCGCAGTGTTGGCCATGACGATTCTCCTTGGTCGGAAGATGGCATCTTGTAGCTCTAAATACAATACGATAAAATCACATCCACAAGCAACAGCTTCCGATGGGGTAGTATCGAGGCCAAAGATGACGGCGACAGCGATCGATTCCGACAGGTCATTTCACTATGCCACGGCACGCCAGATCACGCCGCCGCTCGCCATGACACGCGTCGGCATACTGATCGCCGCCAAATGTTCGCCCGTAAATTCCATTGCTTATACCGGGCACGGGACCAATGCTGTCAGTTATGACCTTGCGAGCCTCACAAAACATAGCAAAGATGACAGGAGCCGAGCGCGAAGCGCTGCTCGAATCTTTGCTGCTGGACGCGCCGGAGTTGACGTTTACGCCGCGCGGCAGTCCCGACCCTCGCCTTCTGCGTCTGGTCGGCATCCTGGCAAAGCAGGCGGCACGGGAATGCTTTGCCGAGGAAGTGAAGTTATCCAGGCAAAGGAGGAAGCGCACCTCCTGATGCAGATGGGAGCAATGTTTTGAAAGTTGCGATTTACGCCCGTTATTCTTCTGACAATCAACGCGACGCTTCCATCGCCGACCAACTTCGCATGTGCCGCCTCCATGCCGAAAAGCAAGGTTGGCACGTCATCGAAGAATATACCGACCACGCAATCTCCGGCGCTTCGCTGATCCGTCCGGGCATCCAGGCTCTGATGACCGACGCCATGGCTGGTCGCTTCGACGTGATCCTCTCAGAGGCTATGGATCGCCTCTCGCGTGATCAGGAAGACATCGCCGGAATCTTCAAACGCGTGTCCTATGCGGATGTGAAGATATTCACCCTGTCGGAGGGCGAGGTCAGCCATCTGCATGTCGGCCTCAAGGGCACAATGAATGCCCTCTTCCTCAAGGATCTTGCCGACAAGACCCGCCGCGGCCAGCGCGGCCGTGTTGAGGCTGGCAAATCGGGTGGCGGCAATTCCTATGGCTACGATGTGGTCAAGAAGCTGGATGCCAATGGCGAACCCATTCGCGGCGACCGCACCATCAACGAAGACCAGGCCGCCGTCGTTCGCCGCATTTTCCGCGACTACGCGGCCGGCAAGTCGGCCAAGACCATAGCCTTTGCACTGAACAAGGACGGCATTCCGGCCCCTTCGGGCGGCGACTGGGGTTTCAGCACGATCAACGGCAACCCGAAGCGTGGCAACGGCATCCTCAATAATGAGATGTATGTCGGCAAGATCGTCTGGAACCGGCAGCGCTTCGTAAAGGACCCGAACACCGGAAAGCGGCAGGCGCGCCCCAACCCCGAATCGGAATGGGTCATCCAGGAGACACCAGAGCTTCGGATCCTCGACGATGATCTCTGGAATGCTGTGAAGGCACGGCAGGAGAAGAACAAGCTCACCCGCGACGACAACGGCTGCACGGATGTCCGCACTGTCAATCATCGGCGGCGCCCAAAATACCTCTTCTCGGGCCTCACCAAATGTTCATGCTGTGGTGGCGGGTACTCCGCGATCTCGGCAACGCTGATCGGATGCTCTACAGCTCGCAATAAGGGCACCTGTAACAACCGCGTCAATATCCGTCGCGACGAGTTGGAATCGCGCGTGCTGAATGCGCTGCGCACCCGACTCGTTGACCCTGAGCTGTTTGCCCATTTCTGCGAGGTGTTCACGCAAGAGATGAACCGCCTACGAATGGAAGGCCGCGCCGGTATTGCCTCGGCGGAAGCCGAGATCGCGAAGATTGATCGGGAACTCGAAACCCTGCTCAACCTGATCCTTAAAGGCGGCGCTGCCGACGCTCTCAATGCGAAGATGGTGAGCTTGGAAAAGCGGAAGAAGGAACTGGAACTGTTCCTGGCCGAAGCTGACGAGCCGCCGGCCCTGTTGCACCCGAGCATGGCGCTGCAATACCGCAAGCGCATCCAGCAGCTCTACGACTCGCTTCAGGATGAAGAAGAGGGCAAGCGGGTAGAGGCAGCCGACACCATTCGCTCGTTGGTAGATCAGATCGTGCTGACGCCTGTTGAGGGCAAGGTGGAGATCGACGTTCAAGGCGATCTTGCTGGAATCCTTACGATTTCCGCACAAACGAAAAACCCCGCCTCCGGGGCGGGGTCTTCGCAAGTAAAGATGGTTGCGGGGGCAGGATTTGAACCTGCGGCCTTCAGGTTATGAGCCTGACGAGCTACCGGGC
>NZ_NNRL01000160.1 GCF_002252505.1 Brucella grignonensis
CTGTTCGCACTTATATATGCAGCGCTATCCGAGCGCTCTATCGATGGGATTGAGCCACAAACCGGCCTCATTATTACAATAGCTTCTACACAAATTGAAAATTGGCCTGCAAAGCACTGTGAATAACCAAAGCCCGTTCGCTTATCGTTGACTTAACGCGTTACGGCAGGCAAAACTCAATAGCCCGCTTGAGGGACTTCCATAATAAGGGAAGACACCATACGTCGGACGGCAGTCATCCTGCTTTCTGAAAAATGATGTTCACGCACCTTTATGTGCGGCCAGATTTGAAGAAGGGCCTACAAGAGCAGCATGAAAGAACTGGGGCCGAACAATCTCGATCCGGGTGACGAGCCCCCGCTCACGGTAGGTGGACGGCGGCGTCCACCAGACAGGCGCGAAGTTTCAGCGCGTTGGCTTGCTGGCACATTTCTTACAGGCGTTACATCTTGTATGTTGATTGGTGTTGCGTTGTTTGCGGCTCTTGATGGTCGTGAACAATTGGCAACCCCGCCTGAAATTCTTGCGCGCAATGACATGCCCGGCGTCGTCAACGATACCAATGTCACAAAAGGCGCGCGTCTGGTAAGCACCATTTCTAAACAGAAAGCCAATGACCGGCGTCGCTTCGACCTGTCGACCATGCAAAAAGTCGGTGAGCGTGAAGTTATCCGCACGCGGCCCTTCGAGCTGGTCAGCATGGCATTGGCCGTTGATCATCCGTCGAACCGAAAATATCCGGCATTTGATGCAATGGCTATTTTCTCGGAAGGACCCGCAGCACCGCAACCCACCGATGCCAGCCAGATTTATGGCGCAAAGGTTGAAAGCGAAGTCAGCCTGAAAGTTGCCGATTTTCCACTGAACAGCACAACATTTGATCCATCGAATGATTTGACCGTCGATGAGGTGGAAAAGGTCGTTCGCGACACCGGAGTTTTGTTGACCGACGGCGACGTGCAGGTTGCCTCACTACATTATGTCGATCCGGCACGTTTCGGTGGAACAGATTCGTCTTTTGCACTCAGCCCGGCCCTTGGTGTGAAGATCATACAGGAAAATGTCAGTGTTTCCCAGCGCGTTGACGATGAAGAGGCCTCCGATGGCTTTTCGGAAGAGCTGATTCCTTTCCGCCAGACAATGGACATCGGTCAAGCACTACAAAATGCTGGCTATACGGGCGAAGACGCTACGGATATGGCGGATGCGCTCACCAAGTTACTGAATTCTCCACGTCTTAAAGAAGGCAGCGTGCTGCGTATCGGCACAGAGACACAGGATGGCGAGGATCGCATCGTCAGAGCGAGCATTTATCACCGGACGACGCATCTGGTGACGGTTTCTCTCAATGATCGTAAGCAATATGTACCGTCCGATCAGCCTGAAGAAACACCGCTTCTCGCATCCGCCTTTGATGGCGATGCACCACCGACGGCTATTCGCGGTAATCTCCCAAGTGTTTATGACGGCATCAGCCGTGCAGCACTTGCTTATGGCATGACAGAAACCATGCGTGAGCAGCTCGTTAAAATGCTCGCAACCGATGTCGACCTTCAGGCCCGGCTTTCACAGAGTGATAATATAGACGCCTTCTTCTCGCTTCCGGAAGATCCGGAAAAGACCGAAGGCGATTCGCAACTTCTTTTTGTTTCGGCAACCTTCAGCGGAACGACACGTAAATTCTATCGCTATCAGGCGCCGGATGGCACCGTCGACTATTTCAATGAAGATGGCAAAAGTGCGAAGCAGTTCCTGTTGCGCAATCCAGTTCCGAATGGCGTATTCCGCTCTCCATTCGGTATGCGCCGGCATCCAATTCTTGGCTATAGCCGGATGCATACAGGCGTCGATTGGGCAGCACCGCGTGGCACACCGATCATTTCATCGGGTAATGGCGTGGTGGAAAAGGCCGGATGGACCAATGGTTACGGCAACCAGACTTTGATTCGTCACGCCAATGGTTATGTCAGCAGCTACTCTCACCAGAATGCAATTGCGCGCGGCGTAACTGCGGGGTCACGCGTGCGTCAGGGCCAGGTGATCGGCTATGTCGGATCAACCGGACTGTCGACAGGACCTCATCTTCACTACGAACTGATCGTCAACGGGACCAAAGTTGACCCACTTCGTATCCGCCTGCCGGACAATAAAGCGCTCAAAGGCAAAGAGCTTGAAGCTTTCAAGCAGGAACGGGACCGTATCGATACGCTCCTGGATACGGAAGATACAAGCAATGGCACTAAGCTTGCCTCGAGCGGATCGACAAAGAGCTAATCGTTCTTCCCCCTGCCCCATCTGGTTTATCTCAGAACGCACAAAACACGAAAGCGCGGCGCATCTTTTAAAATATGCACCACGCTTTTTATTTATGCTGTCGCCGAGTTTACTCCGTGAATTCGACTGTCACACCCGCTTTTACAAGCTTGGCCAGCTCTTCGGCGTCCCAGTTGGTCAACCGTACGCAGCCATGGCTGGATGTTTTGCCAATCCGTGAAGGCTCAGGTGTTCCGTGAATGCCGTATGTCGGCTTGGAAAGCGCGATCCAGACAGTGCCGACAGGCCCGTTCGGTCCCGGAGGAATGGTCAGAACCTTGTCATTGCTGCCCTGTTTGAAGTTGATTTTCGGATTGTAGGTATAATTCGGATTGATCGCGATACGTTGCACCTGCACGATGCCCGACGGGGATGGCGTGTCCGATGAACCGATCGTTGAAGGATAGGCGACAACAAGTTTTCCGGTTTCGTCATAGCCGCGCACTTGCTTACGCCCTTTGTCGGCGATGATTCGCGAAACCTTTGTACGCACTGGCTTTCCCAGATTGGGGACTTTGGCAACAGAACCCGGCTGATTGAAGTTGACGCCCGGATTGATCTCTTTGAGATAAGCCTCGTCTATATGAAACTTCTCACCGAGCATTTCCGTGACAGACGTATAAGCCATGGCTGGAAGTTGAGCCTTGTGGGCATAATCGTCCGGAATGGACGCAACATACTGACGACCGACATCTTCATTGGTGATCGTATATTCAGTGAAGGCTGCACCGCCAGTCGCTTCCAGCTCAGTATTAATCGCAGCGTCATCCTTTGGATCGAGAACTTTGCCGGTCATCTCACCAAAAGCTGCCGCGGCCTTGTCAACATTGCTGCCCGAACGGCCATCAATGACACCCGGCGATGCACCGGCCCGATCCAGCAGAATCTGATAGGCGGCGATCTTTTCCTTCGCGCCCCGCCCTTTCGGCATTTCTATAGCTGGAGCCATATCATCGGGATTGGGTACAGCATGCGGCTGCGTTGATGGCTGCTCATATCCCTGATCACGATTGATGCTGGCGGTCGGCGATTCAGTGTCAGGATATTCAGTACCCGCAGGCGGCAACTCGGAACGCTGGACCTGCCCGTCACGATTATAATCGTAAGCGGGTGCTGAAGGTGCATCCGGATAATAATTCGGATCTTCCGGCACATTACCAAAGCCGTCATAGGGCGCACCACCACCGACCGGGCCGTCGGACCAGTTTCCACCCTGCTGACCACCGCGCGCATAACGGTCGGATTCGCGCGGATCTTCAATATTGATGACACGCCCGCGACGATCCAGCGTTACCTGACGGCCATATTCATCGGTGTAAACCCGCACGCCCCTATCCCGGCCACGATCCTGACCCCAATCGAAAAGCTGGGCCAGCTGTACGGGCCGCGAAACATCGGGCGTCGCATCGCGCTCTTCCGCATGAGCTGCCGCCCCTGCTGCAAGAATGATTGCAGAACCGAACAATCCGAAGCGAAGCATGCGTGAGAGATGCGACATGGAGGAAACCCTGAATGATCTTATGCCGTATGGATGCAGTTATATGGTTAACAATTGCTTATTCAATAACAGCAAATGCCAGATGAACTGGACATGAAGATGGCCATAAATACCGTTCATGCTTGCAGAAAAAGAAAAAGCGCCGCAATCGGATGACTGCGGCGCTTTTGAAAATCACACGTCAGGCTTTACGCGTCTGCGTTTTCCTTCACAGGCTCACCTTCAACCTCCACGCGAATCGGGCGGAAGTTGAGGCGATCTGAGCCGGGCAATATTTTGACGATGGAACCGTCAAGAATGTCACCAAGCAGAATACGCTCGGCCAGTGGGTCCTGAACCTCCTTCTGGATGACGCGCTTCAACGGACGCGCACCATAAGCCGGATCATAACCCTTATTTGCCAGCCATTCGCGGGCATCGTCTTCAAGCTGCAACACGATTTTACGATCGCTTAGAAGCATCTGGAGACGCTGCATCTGAATATCAACGATCGCACCCATGTCCTCGCGACGCAGCCTGTGGAACAGGATGATCTCATCGACGCGGTTCAGGAATTCCGGACGGAACGCAGCCCGCACGACACCCATCACCTCATCGCGAACGCTTTCGACATCATCCTTCTCGCCAAGATTGACAAGATATTCAGCACCAAGGTTCGAGGTCATGATGATGACCGTGTTGCGGAAATCAACCATACGGCCCTGACCGTCGGTCAGACGGCCGTCATCGAGTACCTGAAGCAGGACGTTGAACACGTCTGGATGCGCCTTTTCGATCTCATCGAACAGGATCACCTGATATGGTCTGCGGCGCACAGCTTCCGTCAAAACGCCACCTTCTTCATAGCCGACATAGCCTGGAGGTGCACCGATCAGCCGACTCACGGAATGCTTCTCCATGAATTCCGACATATCAATACGCACCATTGCCGTGTCGTCCTGGAAGAGAAACGCAGCCAGCGCTTTGGTCAGCTCGGTCTTGCCCACGCCAGTGGGACCCAGGAAGATGAACGAGCCAATAGGGCGATTGGGGTCCTGAAGTCCGGCACGCGCACGGCGGACCGCTTTCGAGACAGCTTGTACCGCCTCGCCCTGCCCGATAACCCGTTTCGCAAGTTCGTCTTCCATACGCAGAAGCTTCTCGCGCTCTCCTTCCAGCATCCGTTCGACCGGAATGCCAGTCCAGCGGGCAACGATCTGCCCGACATGTTCAGGCGTCACGGTTTCCTCAAGCAACGATCCTTTGTTCTCGTTGCTTTCAGCGTCGACAAGCTGCTTTTCGAGCTGCGGGATCGTGCCATAGGCAAGTTCACCTGCTTTCTGGAACTCGCCGCTGCGCTGTGCGATGGCCAACGCATTACGGGCTTCTTCAAGCTGGCGTTTCAAATCCGCCGCAAGTCCGAGCTTCTGCTTTTCAGCCTGCCATTTCGCTGTCAGTTCAGCCGACTCTTCTTCCAGATCGGACAGCTCTTTTTCAAGACGCTGCAAGCGATCTATGGAGGCTGCATCGGTTTCAACCTTCAGCGCTTCACGCTCGATCTTGAGCTGCATTGCGCGGCGATCAATCTCATCGAGCTCTTCAGGTTTGGAATCCACCTGCATGCGCAAACGCGACGCGGCTTCATCGACAAGATCAATGGCCTTATCCGGCAGGAAGCGATCCGTAATATAGCGGTTTGAAAGCGTAGCGGCTGCCACAAGTGCCGAGTCAGAGACGCGAACTTTGTGATGCTGCTCGTATTTTTCTTTCAGTCCGCGCAGGATCGAGATGGTATCTTCAACCGTTGGCTCATCGACAAATACAGGCTGGAAGCGACGGGCAAGGGCTGCATCCTTCTCGACATATTTGCGATATTCCTCAAGTGTGGTTGCACCAACGCAATGCAGTTCGCCGCGGGCAAGTGCAGGCTTAAGAAGGTTCGATGCATCCATCGCACCGTCTGATTTACCGGCGCCAACAAGCGTGTGCATTTCATCGATGAACAGGATGATCTGGCCAGCAGCCGTCTGCACTTCCGAAAGCACTGCCTTCAGACGTTCTTCAAACTCGCCACGATATTTCGCACCAGCAATCAGCGAACCCATGTCGAGCGCCATCAACTGCTTGTCTTTCAGTGATTCGGGTACGTCGCCATTGACGATGCGAAGCGCCAGGCCTTCTGCAATCGCGGTCTTACCCACACCTGGCTCACCAATCAGAACCGGATTGTTCTTGGTGCGGCGTGACAGAACCTGGATCGTGCGTCGAATTTCTTCGTCGCGACCGATAACCGGATCGAGCTTGCCCTCACGCGCATCTTCCGTCAGATCGCGCGCATATTTCTTGAGCGCATCGTAGTTGCTTTCAGCGGAAGCCGAATCGGCGGTACGACCCTTACGCATATCGTTGATGACCTTGTTGAGCGCCGTGGGTGTTACACCAGCAGCGGCCAGAATTTCAGATGTTTTGGCGGATTTCTCGATCGCAAGTGCGGTGAGAAGCCGTTCGACCGTGACAAAGCTGTCGCCTGCCTTGTTCGCAAGCTCTTCGGCCAAGGTGAAAACCTTCGCCAATGGTTGCGAAAGATAAAGCTGGTCATTGCCACCGCTTACTTTCGGCAGCTTCTCGAGCGCATTCTGCAATCCAAGACGAACATCAGCGATGCGACCGCCCGCGCGTTCAATCAGAGATGCAGCCAAGCCTTCTTCGTCATCGACGAGCACTTTCAAAAGATGCTCGGGCGTAAACTGCTGATTGCCCGATGAAAGAGCAAAGGTCTGCGCCGACTGAATAAAACCCCGAACCCGTTCAGTGTATTTTTCAATATTCATAATGTCTCCTTTTTCCTTCCGACCCGTTCCGGCATCGAAAGATAGTTGGTGACGGAACCCCCGAATTCGGCAGGCTCCTTATCCAAGAAAGCATATGGGACGATGGATGGGTTTCGGCAAGACCGGAGAGGCCACTAAACCGCAAATAAAAAATGGCGCGGAGAACCGCGCCATTTTCTAAAAATCAATCAGTTGTCGTTCTGAAAACTAGAGCATTTCCAGCAAAAGTGCGAAGCGGTTTTGCGTCGGATAATGCGAAAAACAAAGAAATAGAGCATTTCCAATGATTCAGGAAAAACAGGAAATGCTCTAAGCGTCGGAATCCGCAGTTTCGGCAACCGACGTATCGCCAGCGCCTTCATCCTTGGCAACACGACGGGGACGACCCGGACGACGTGTGCGGCGGACAGGCGCTTCTTCTTCAGCCGAAGCTGCAACTGGTGCTTCAGCCGCAGGAGCAGCCTTTTCCACGACAGGAGCGGCTTCCTCTACGACAACCTTGGCAGGCTTTTCAGCGCGTACGGGCTTTTCAACGACCGGTGCTGATACTGGAGCTGGCTGTTCGTCAGCTGCAGCAACCGGTGCCTCTACGGAAGGCTGTTCCGAAGCATCATCGGCATTGAAACGTTCGCGCTGTGGGCGACGACCGCGACCAAGACGACGCTGATCGCGTCCATCACGAGGTTGCGAGCGGTTTTCCGAACGGTTCTCACTGCCTTGATCGCCATAGACAACTTCAGCAGGTGTGCCTTCGATAACAGGCTGCGGGCCTGAACCGTTTACTGGCTGCGGTGCGGAAGCGGCTTGAACAAAACTGTTTTCATTTTCATCTTCATCACCACCGTCATTGTCGAAGTTTTCTTCGCGCTGATACGGAATGTTCTGCTGCGCCATGGCAGCCATGATGATGCGATTGTAATGTTCTGCGTGCTGAAGATAATTTTCAGCCATGACACGATCGCCAGACGCCTGTGCATCGCGAGCCAGTGTCGTATATTTTTCTGCAATATGTTGAGCATTGCCGCGGATTTTTACGTCCGGACCATTGCTTTCATAATTACGCGACAGAGGATTGGGGCCCTTGCGGTTATTATTGTTATTATTGTTATTTCCCCGTCCGCGCATGCGCCTGTTCTGCTGTGCTGGCCTCATCGTCTTCTCTTTTCAGATTAAAGGGCGTCAAATTCCCGTGACCTAAAGTCACCGGCTTCGCATTATCGAGCCATGGAGGAAGCACACCCTAAAACTTCCCACACATCGAATGGTTCTGAGTTCCGTACTGCCAAAAAGACAACACGAACTTTTCGGATTGGCATTTGCAAGACTCACCCGAAAAGACAAACTCTTCGGATTTATTTTTGAAAGTCGTGCACTTCCGTACAAACCATCCCATGAGAAACCCCTCACGGGAGCATGACCTAAATTCGTCATGGAGCATTTCCGCCACCGCCCTCAAGCGGGCAAAACCATTCTGGCTGCATACGGTGGCTGGAAACTAAACGGCTTCGCCGTAAATTCCAAGCGCTTTTTTTGGGTCATCGAGCGTTTTTTAACACTCAGTCCGTCAAACACCCGCAACGAGTTTATGTATAAAAACCATGGCCCTTCTATGGCCACCGAGATCACTTGCTACATTGGTCAGATGGAAACCAGCGCTTTCAAAAACGGCGCTCACATCGTCAAACTGGCCTGCGCCAATTTCGACGGCAACTATTCCATCCTCATATAGGTATTCGCGAGCCTCACTTGCAAGGGCACGATAAAAATTAAGTCCATCGTCGCCGCCATCCAATGCAGTCATTGGATCGTGCTCTCGCACTTCCCGCGACAAATCTTCAATATCTTTACTGGGAATATAGGGAGGGTTTGAGACAATGAGATGAAACTTGCCGCTCACATTTGCAAACCAGTCGCTTTTGAGCGCCGCAAATCTGTCGCTCACACCATTCATGGCCGCATTGATCCGCGCCATGGCCAGCGCACCTTCCGCAACGTCCAGTCCGACGCCGTGAAGATTTTCAAACTGATGCAGGAGTGAAACCACGATAGCACCGGTCCCCGTACCCATGTCGAGCATCGTTGCCCGGCCATGCTGTGCGATCAGCTTTTCAAGATAGGGTGAAACCAGCTCAACCAGCGCTTCAGTATCAGGGCGCGGTTCAAGCGTGTCAGGCGAAAGGCGGAAAGGCAAACCATAAAACTCGCGCATGCCGATAATTCGATGCACAGGCTCGCCAGCTATCCGGCGCTCCAGTGCATCGTTCAATTGCACAAGCTGCACTTCGTCAATGGGCTTTTCCGGCGAGGAGATCAGATCAAGTCGCGTTGCGCCGGTGATCCACTCGACCAGAAGCTGCGCGTCGAGATCGGGAGTATCGAGTTCTGCCGCACGCAGCCGTGCGCGGCTTGATGCCATCAAGCTATCAAGACGTTCGCCACTCACGCGTTTTCACCCAGTTCCATCAGAAGTGCGGTCTGGTGGTCGGAGATCAATGCATCGACCAGTTCGTCGAGTTCACCCATCATCACACGGTCGAGCTTATAGAGGGTCAGATTGATACGATGATCAGTAACGCGGCCCTGTGGAAAATTATAGGTGCGGATTCGCTCGGAGCGATCACCCGAACCGACCTGACTGCGGCGCGATTCCGAGCGTTCACTCTCAGCCTTCTGCCGTTCCATATCGTAAAGACGTGCGCGCAGGATCTGCATGGCACGGGCACGGTTCTGGTGCTGAGATTTTTCGGCCTGCACCACCATGATGCCCGTTGGAATATGCGTAATACGCACAGCCGAGTCAGTGGTGTTGACGTGCTGTCCACCGGCGCCCGAGGCGCGCATCGTATCGATGCGAATATCCTCGTTACGGATTTCAATGTCGATATCTTCGGCTTCCGGCAACACTGCAACCGTTGCGGCGGATGTATGAATGCGCCCGCCCGCTTCAGTTTCAGGCACGCGCTGCACGCGATGCACACCTGATTCGAACTTGAGCTTGGAGAAGACACCCTTGCCCGAAACCGTGGCAATGATTTCCTTATAGCCGCCAGCATCCCCCTCGCTGGCCGATACCAGTTCGACCCGCCAGCCTTTTTCGGCCGCAAAACGCTCATACATGCGGAAAAGATCGCCTGCGAAAAGCGCGGCTTCCAGTCCACCTGTACCCGCACGGATTTCAAGGATCGCATTCTTCTCGTCGGCGGCGTCTTTGGGCAGAAGAAGAATCTGCACTTCCTGCTCCAGCCCCTCAATCCGCTCAAGCACGCCCGGCAATTCTTCCACAGCCAGCGCCCGCATCTCAGCATCGGTCGATGCGTCATCGCGCATGGAAGCAAGATCCTGCGCTTCATTACGCGCATCTGTCAGCTCACGGATTTTACCCACAACGTCCTGAAGCTCGGAATATTCCGACGCAAGCTTTACATAGGTTTCCGAATCCGGATTGTTCGCCATCTGGCTTTCAATCATCGAGAACCGCTTGAGAAGCTGGTCCATCCGGTCCTGTGGCAATGCGATCATTGGTATGTCCTGGTATCTATAGCTGTTACGCGAATAAGCAGTATTGAGCGCCACGCACAATGCGCGGCACCCAAACATTTCATGCAATTTGCTACGCTATAACGGAATATCGTTGTCTTCGGCAAACTGAAGCAGCAATTCGCGCATCGAATGTGCACCATTCGGCTTATCCAGCTTCTCGTTCAACAATGCATTGAGCTTGCTTACATCAAGCGCGCCAAGCATCGCCTTCACTGGTCCGATGTTGGCCGCCGACATGGAAATCGAGCGGAAGCCAAGGCCTAGCAATGCCATCGCCGTCAACGGACGACCCGCCATTTCACCGCACAACGTAACCGGCTTTTTGTGGCGATTTCCGGCATCGACAATATGACGAAGCGTACGCAAGAAGGCAGGCGAAAGCTGATCAAAACGACCTGAAATCAGCGAATTGCCGCGATCAACCGCCATGAGGAACTGGAACAGATCGTTGGAACCGACCGAGACGAAGTCGACAATCGCCATCAACTCATCAAGCTGCCACAGGAGTGCAGGCACTTCGATCATCGCACCGAGCTTGAGATTAAGCGGCAGCGTATGGGCAAAGCGGGAAAGATGACGGACTTCGCGATCGATGATCTCGCGCGCGGCCTTCACTTCACTGACTTCCGTGACCATCGGCAGCATGATCTTAAGTTCACGCCCACCCGCAGCCTTCAGCAGCGCGCGCAACTGTGTGCGCAGCAAACCCGGGCGATCTAATGTCAGACGGATTGCACGCCAGCCGAGAGCAGGGTTTTCTTCCTGTGCAGTCGCACGGAAATATGGGAGCACCTTATCGCCGCCAATATCGAGCGTCCGGAAGGTTACAGGCTTGTTGCCTGCTGCCTCGATCACCGAGCGATAAAGCCGTTCCTGCTGTTCAGCACGCGGGAAAGTCGACGCCACCATGAACTGAAGTTCGGTGCGGAACAGGCCGATACCGGCAGCGCCCGATGCCGAAAGTTGCGGCAGATCCACCAGCAAACCGGCATTCATCAGCAGCGAGATATCGACGCCGTCTTTCGTCAGAGCAGGCTTGTCACGCGATTCGCGATAAAGCGCCTGACGACGGGCGCGGAAACGAACCTTCTCCGCATAGACTGTTTCAACATCCGACTGCGGGCGCAGATGCACAATGCCTTCATCGCCGTCGACGATAGCGGCATCGTTGTTTTCAGCCATGGAAACAGCGCCCTTGGCCTGACCGACCACGGGAATTCCCATCGCGCGGGCAACGATCACCACATGACTTGTTGCTGCACCGTCTTCCAGAACAACACCGCGCAAACGTTCACGCGGATAATCAAGGAGTTCGGCTGCCCCCATGGTTCGCGCAACAATGATTGCGTCCTTGGCCAGAGATTCGGCCATGGTCTTTACATCGCGCCCCATGAGCTGGCGCAGCAAACGATTGGCCAGATCATCAAAGTCGGACAGGCGCTCACGCATATAGGGATCGGTCAGATGCACCATGCGCGCACGCGTGTCGCTCTGGACCTTTTCGACGGCTGCTTCGGCGGTCAAACCGTTGTGAACTGCTTCTTCGAGACGGCGCACCCAACCGCGATCATGGGCAAACATGCGATAGGCTTCCAGCACTTCACGATGCTCACCTTCAATCGCCACATCGCGGCGCGAAAGCATATCATCAATCGAAATGCGCAAAGACCCCAACGCTTCCTCCAGTCGGACCAGCTCAGCCTGACTGTCTTCATTGAAGAGATTGGTTACAACAATACGCGGCTCGTGGAGTACGACATGACCAAGACCGATGCCGTCATTGAGCCCATTGCCAGTCACACTCATCGGACGGCCAAGATCCAGTTCAATACCTGGACGCGCGAGACGCAGACCATCTCCCGTTGCAATGATTTCGGCCAGAACCATGGCTGTCGTTTCAAGTGCTTCTACCTCGTCTTCACGATAAGCGCGCTTGGTCTGGTTCTGGACGACAAGAACGCCCAAAGTGCGGCCAGCGCGAAGCACCGGAACACCGAGGAATGAATTATAGGCTTCTTCGCCCGTTTCCGGCAGATAGGCAAAAGCCGGGTGGCTCTGCGCATCAGTCAGGTTCAAAGGGCGTGCACTGGCAGCAATGGTGCCGACAAGGCCTTGTCCCAAACGCAACTGCGCCAGGTGAACGGATTGTGGATTAAGACCTTCGGTCGCATAAAGCTCGAGCACACCATCGGCGCGAAGAACGTAAAAGGAGCAGACTTCCGCAACCATATTTTGCGCGATTTCACGGACAATCCGGTCAAGACGCTCCTGCGGCTCCAGCGGTTCCGCCATCAATTCGCGCAACCGCTTCAACAGCACGCGGGGACCGGTTGTCAGATCACGCATGATCGTCGGGGGCTCCTCATTCTGGTACAGGCTTAGCTTCACGCAAAGCCAGTTCCCATTACCCGCCTGCGAAGCGTTACGCCAAATCCTTTGTGAGCATTTTTGACACGCGCGTCTAGTCTCTTCGTCAGAAAATCTGACAACTTGTATAATAAGACAATGCCGCCCCCAAAAACGGTGAGCGGCATTGTTTCAAAACGGGTCTTTAATTGTGAGCCTCGCAGCCGGCTAATAATCCAACTAAGTGCTGATTATTTATCAAGCCCATAGACGCCGTGCAGTGTGCGCACAGCAAGTTCAGCGTAAGGACCGTCAATCAGGATCGAAATTTTGATTTCCGATGTGGTGATCGCACGGATATTGATGCCTTTTTCAGCCAATGCCTTGAAGGCAGTTGCTGCAACGCCTGCATGGCTGCGCATGCCAATACCGATCACCGAAATCTTGGCAAGACCGGTTTCCGACTGAATGTGATCAGAGCCGATTTCTGCCTTCACTTTATCGAGAACCCGCAACGCCTTGTCGATATCGCCGGTCGGGATTGTGAAAGTCATGTCGGTTTTCGAACCGTCTTCCGACACGTTCTGCACGATCATATCGACATTGATGTGCTCTTCGGCCAGAGGTCCGAAAATCGCAGCCGAAATGCCTGGCCGGTCGGCCACGCGCCGGAGCGAAATCTGAGCTTCATCCTTCGCATAAGCGATACCTGTGACGACCTGCTGTTCCACGATTTCATCCTCGTCGCAAATGAGCGTTCCGGGCGGGTTGATCGGATCATCCATGCCCGGTGCATTGGGGTCCGTAAAACTTGAGCGCACGAAGGTGCGAACTTTATGTACCATGGCCAACTCGACCGAGCGTACTTGAAGCACCTTGGCACCGAGCGAGGCCATTTCCAGCATTTCTTCAAATGTAATGCGTGAAAGGCGCTTTGCCTTGGGTTCAATGCGTGGATCAGTCGTATAGACGCCATCGACATCGGTATAGATATCGCAACGGTCAGCCTTCACGCCAGCGGCAATCGCCACAGCCGACGTATCCGAGCCGCCACGGCCCAGCGTCGCGATACGATTATCGGGGCCGATACCCTGGAAACCGGCAACGACAGCAACCTGCCCCATTTCCATGCGACGGATGATTTCCGAACCGTCGATTTCCTGAATACGGGCAGCGCCATGTGCATTGTCAGTCTTGATCGGAATCTGCCAGCCCTGCCACGAACGGGCGTCTACACCAATAGACTGCAGTGCAATCGCCAGAAGACCACTTGTCACCTGCTCACCGGAAGCGACAATCGCGTCATATTCGCGTGCATCGTAGAAGGGTGAAGAGCCACCAGCAACCTTGGGCATGTTCTGCACCCAGTTGACCAGTTCGTTGGTCTTGCCGGACATGGCGGAGACGACAACGGCAACCTGATTGCCAGCATCGACTTCACGTTTGACGTGGCGCGCCACAATGGAGATGCGTTCCAGATCAGCCACAGAAGTGCCGCCGAATTTCATCACGATGCGCGCCATTTAAGGATACGTCCCGTCTTTTGAAAAATTACACTAACGTCTGCCCAAACCTTATTTTCTTGCGACAGACAAACCCGGGGTCACATAGCTAAAATGTCGCGCTTCCGCAAGGGTGTGATTCCCGTGAAACAATAATGCTTCAAGTCAAACCGCGAAATTGATTTGATCCTTGACTTTAAAGCTCTACCTTGAGAGCAGGACTGCACGCTGCATCCGCTGGAGAATGATATGACTGAGACTGCCCGCACCACGATCGATGCTTCCGAAATCGAGCATTTTTCACGCATTGCTGCGCAATGGTGGGACCCTCAGGGCAAGTTCCGTCCGCTTCACAAGTTCAATCCGACGCGGCTCACCTATATCAAGGAAAAGGTCTGCGAGAAGTTCAATCGCGATCCCAACAGCCCTCGCCCGTTTGAAGGCTTGCGCTTTCTCGATATCGGCTGCGGCGGTGGCCTTCTGTGCGAGCCGATGTCGCGTCTCGGCGCAACGGTGATCGGTGCGGATGCATCCGAAACCAATATCGAAGTTGCAAAAATCCACGCCGCCCAAAGCGGTGTCGAAGTCGATTATCGTGCAACCACCGCAGAAGCACTGGCTGAGGCTGGTGAGAAATTCGATGTCGTTCTCAACATGGAAGTGGTCGAACACGTCTCTGACGTTGATCTGTTCATGTCGGCGACCAGCGAAATGGTGAAGCCGGGCGGACTTATGTTTGTCGCCACCATCAATCGCACACTCAAAGCCTATGGCCTTGCAATCATCGGCGCTGAATATGTATTGCGCTGGCTGCCTCGCGGCACGCATCAATATGAGAAGCTGGTGCGCCCTGAAGAGCTGGAAGCAGCATTTTCCAAGGCTGGCCTCACCCTTATCGACAAGCTTGGCGTCACCTATAATCCGCTGGCCGACAGCTGGAGCCGCTCACGCGATACCGATGTGAATTACATGGTTCTCGCAGAACGGCCAGCGTAAACATTCGATTATCAGCGTTTCTGGGCTTTCGTCGTCAGCGCCACACCAAAGGCGATGACGACCGCACTGATCCAGGTGAGCGGTGGATAGTTTTCACCCAAAAACAACGTGCCGGAAATCAGCCCGAGAGCTGCTGCCACATAGCCGATCTGGCTGAGATAAACCGGCCCACCGACCGCCTGTAGCCTGAAGAACAGAGCAAACATGCCTGCCGAGGCAATAGCTTGTGCGACTGCCGTCATCGGCGCCAGTGCCAATGTCTCAATTGGGAAATTGCCGTTAAACAGGAAAATGCCCACAAAAAGCATCACGGCGGCAGCCAGATGACTGCCTGCTGCAAGTTCCGTCGGATCTGCATTCTTAGGCCAGTCGAGTGTACGATAGACATTCCCCATTGCCAGAAGCACCGGAATGAGAAGTGCAAGCCCAATCCACAATGGATCAGCAGGTTTGCCTACTTCGCCGCGTGTCATTGCGACCATGATCGCGCCGATGAACCCGGTAACAATCCCTGCTATACCAAGCCCACTGGGACGGCGCAGGCCAAATCCCATTGAGATTACCAGCGTCATGACCGGCGAAAGTGTGTACATGATTCCCGTAAAACCAGCACCAAGACGCGGGATAGCCGACAGGATCAAAAGGTTTGGCAGCGCGTAAGAAATCGCCGCCGTGCAGATATAATAACGCAGCTTGCTGTAAGACAGCCCAACCCGCTTTTTGCTCAAAAGCAAAACCAGAAGCAGAATAATCCCCGCACTGGCTGAAAACAGGAACGTCCACATTGTAGGCGGAACACCGGCTTCCGCTGCAATTTTCCCCAGCGGTAAAATGAGACCCAGCAACGTGCCAGTGGCAAGCAACAGGAAAGGCGCGGAATCCATTGGTTTCATGCGCCGTGTCCCCCCGCACGCAATTTGATGTTCTTTATAAATAAAATCAGTTCTTGTCTTCCGGGAAGACAGGCAGCGGCATCACATCCACACCGTCTTCGATGAGAGAATGAACGCCTTCCCTGGAAGCTTCGCCGTAAATACCGCGCGCTTCAGTCTCACCAAAGTGGATTTTGCGGGCTTCCTCGGCAAACTGGTCGCCAACATAATCCGCATTCTCGCGAACCTTGCGGCTCAGCTCGCGCATTTCATCCAGCACCTGCTTCTGTGCTTCACTCATGGCAACAGCCACCTGCTCTTTCGAGCGGCTGGTGGAGACGGCAGGCGCCATCAGCGACTTCTGCACTTGCAGAGATCCACAGGACGGGCAGGATACAAGCTTGCGCTCCGCCTGCCGATCAAAATCAGCATTATCGCGGAACCAGCCCTCAAACTCATGGCCGTGATCGCAATGAAGCGAAAAGCGGATCATGGATTATGCGTCCTCTTTCTCTTTTGCGGAGGCAACCTTAACCGAGAACTCACGCGCATTCTTGAGATTAGGCACTTTGGCGCGTGCGCTCGCACTTTCCGCAATATCAATATCTGCAATGATGACTGCCGGTTCATCATGGGCTGCTTCCGCCAGAACCTTGCCCCAGGGCGAGACGATCAGCGAATGGCCATAAGTCTCGCGACCATCTTCATGCAGGCCACCTTGTGCCGCCGAAATCAGGAAGGCACCATTTTCAATCGCGCGCGCACGCTGCAAGATATGCCAGTGCGCTTCACCGGTCTGCCTGGTGAAAGCAGCCGGCGCTGTAATCACATTGGCACCGGCGAGCGCCTGCGCGCGGAAAAGCTGCGGGAAGCGAATATCGTAGCAGACAGCCATGCCGACATTGGCAAAGGGCAGTTCGGCAATAACGGTTTCTTTGCCCGGCTCGTAAGTTGCCGATTCGCGCCAGCTTTCGCCATTGTCGAGATCAACATCGAACATATGAACCTTGTCATAAGTGGTAATCTTTTCGCCTGAAGGCGCGAAGATGCCACCGCGATTGGCGATCTTGCCCTCGCCCACATCAATGGCCGTTGAGCCGATATGCAGAAAAATGCCGTGCTTCTTTGCAAGCGCCGATGCAGCCTTGAACACAAGGTCATTGCCTTCATCGCGCAAGCTTGCAAAAAAGGCCACACGGTCGCGCATCAGCGCGCCGGTCATTTCAGGGGTCTGCACATAATGAGCACCCTTTGCCACAGCAGCGGAAACCAAGGTTTCCAGAGCTTCAACATTGCGGACGATATCGGTGCCCGAACGCATCTGAACAGCAGCGGCGCGAAAAGTGCTCATTGGTATCTCCCCTAAATTTAGTTCAGTGCGCCGGTTGCAAGCAAACCATCAAGCTTGCCGGTATTGTCGAGCGCAAAAAGATCGTCACAACCGCCGACATGAACCGAACCCACAAAAATCTGCGGGAAAGTGTTACGGCCGGAACGCTCCTGCATTTCTGCACGCAATTCAGGCGTTGCGCCTGCATTGATTTCGTTGAACTGAACGCCCTTCTCGTTGAGAAGGCCCACTGCACGGGTGCAATAAGGGCAGCCTGGGCGGGTATAAATGGTAACATCAACCATGAAAAACTCCATTCGTTGTCAACTATATAAGTGGCAACGCCCTGATCTGGAAGCCCCTCATGCATTCACGAAACTGTATTTATGTATCGGGTAGAACACGGCTAAACGTCAACACGTCAACACTCTTTGCCCCACCGCGCAACAAGGCGCGGGTCGCAGCTTTCACGGTCGATCCGGTCGTATAGACATCATCGACAAGCAAAACCCGACGCCCCCGCACATGAATGTCGTGTTCTTTTGGAACCCGGAACGCGCCGTCGACATTACGCCTTCGCTCTTTCAGACCAAGCCCGATCTGCTGATCGGTACGGCGAATACGCTTGACCGCCTGTGGGGCAAAAGGCTTGTTGCTCAGCTCTGATAATGCTCGGGCCAATTCTGCCGATTGATTGAACCGTCGCGACCAGAAGCGCCACCTGTGCAAAGGCACAGGCAGAATCACATCACATTCATCCAGCAGTTCTCGCCCTGCCCGCTGCATCCAGCGCGCCATCCACGGCGCAAGATCCGTACGGTCATGAAACTTGAGTCCGACCGCCATGCGCTGTGCTGCACCCCGATGCAACACTGCCGATCGTAAACGGCGGAACGGTGGCGGGTCTGCAATCGCCTCGGCGCTCATAAAATTCTCGCCGAAATCATGATTGAACGGAATGCCCAACACCGGACAATAGGGCTTTTCAATAAAACGCAATTGCGACCAGCATTGCGGGCATAGGGTTCCCGGCTCTGAAACCTGTGTGCGACAGCCGATACAACTGGCTGGAAACAAAATATCAGAAGAATAGCGCAAACCGCCACGAACGACGCTGAATGCGTTCGTTTTGATCCTGTACAACAAGCTTTGATGCGATCTGCCGTCATCTGCCATTGCATTCGCCCCCGTTCGAATGCATCTAATCATTTGCTTTCACGCATTATCCCACGCAAAACCGCTTCGCACTTTTGCTGGAAATGCTTCTACTTTATCCCAGCATGCTCGAAAGAGAAGACGGAATCGCAATGGCCGCTCCCTCATCTGCCCCCACACACGAAAGCGCGATATTTGATCGCGACCTTTTACTGGCCTTCCGTCGGCGCGCCTTCAGACGCGCCGAACCGGGTGCGGATTTTCTCTTGCGCCGTGCTGCCGAAGATCTGGAAGACCGCCTGAATGCAGTCAAGCGTCGCTTTCCCGTTGCTGTCGACCTTGCAGGTCATAATGGATCTGCCGCCGCAGCCATTGCCCGATCAGGCAAAGCCGATCTGATCCTGCGCGTCGAACGCGATGAGGCTTTTTTGCAAGGCCCGTTTGCAGCGATTGTTGCGGATGAAGAAATTCTGCCGCTCAAACCCGGCAGCGTCGATCTCATTGTTTCGCTCATGTCTTTGCACGCGACCAATGATACGCCAGGAACAATGGTGCAGATTGCGCGTGCGCTTAAGCCGGACGGTCTTTTCCTTGCAGCATTCAGCGGCAATGGGACCTTGGGCGAATTGCGGGAAAGTCTTTTACAGGCCGAAATTGAACTGACCGGCGGGGCTTCTCCGCGTGTCTTTCCGTTCGCGGATGTGCGTGATGTCGGCGGTCTTTTGCAGCGTGCAGGCTTTGCCCTTCCGGTAACGGATGTGGAAAATGTCACCGTACGCTATGATTCAATTTTCAATCTGATGACCGACCTGCGTGCGATGGGTATGCAGAATATTTTGCGTGACCGCTCGCGCAAGCCGGTGTCGCGGCGTCTTTTTCTGCGTGCTGCCGAAATTTATGCCGAACGTTTCAGCGATCCGGATGGGCGTATCCGTGCCACCTTCTCGACAATCTGGCTGTCTGGCTGGGCACCGCACGAATCGCAGCAAAAGCCACTCAAGCCCGGTTCTGCCAAGGCTTCGCTGGCTGATGCATTGAAAAACATCGAATAGAGCTTTCAGCAATCGCCCGTATGGCTGCCGTCCGGATCAATGACGCAGATTGGACGAACGGGTGCTTTGCGGGTAACGACTGGATCATGTTTGATTGACCCGGTCATAGTCCGGTCAATGCCATCCGGCAGAACGGATTGCGCTGCAACCTTGTTCGCCTGATCGTTTAAAATCGGCACAATGATCAGCGCGAGGGCAACGGCGGCGGAGCCGAAAAGAAGCACGACGCGCAAAATGCCGCGACCAGCTTTCGAGAGTGGGCCCGGCGTATATTCATTATGATCTGCACTGAAATAATTATTATCGAAACTCATGAGACAAACTCCGGGGCACTTGTCCAAGAGAATGCCGCAGCGGAGTGAATCATCAATTAACGCGGGCTGTAAATCGTAAGGAATTGTCAGCTATTTTTAGACTTTCCACAGCTCATAAAAGATCAATCAAAAACGGGATCAGCGGCTCGTCAGCTGGCGGCATCGGATAGTTGCGCATATCCTTTGGCCGAACCCATTTCAGCGCCTGCCCTTCCAGCCCTTGTGCGACACCTTCAAACCGGCGGCAGACATAGAGCGGCATCAGCAAATGAAAGTCGTCATAGGTGTGGCTGGCAAAGGTCAGTGGCGCAAGGCAAGCCACCTTCGTCGTAATGCCAACCTCTTCCTGCAACTCGCGGATCAGCGTTTCTTCGGGAGTTTCACCCTGTTCAACCTTGCCGCCGGGAAACTCCCAGAGACCGGCGAGAGACTTTCCTTCCGGCCTTTGCGCCAGAAGCACGCGTCCATCAGCATCCACAAGCGCGCAGGCCGCGACCAGCACGATACGGCGGGATTTGGTCTCACTCATTTTTCATTACTCTCCCGGTAAGCGTAACGATAGGCTTCCTGAAAACCGAAACGCTTATACAACGCCAGTCCCGCCACATTTTCCGCTTCGATTTGAAGCCATGCCTTTTTGGCACCAAGGCTCGCAGCCCATTTAAGCGTTGATCCGATTATGGTGCGCCCATATCCATTACGACGGGCGTCCGGCAATGTGCCGACGTCGAAAAGTCCGGCCATCACACCATCCTGCACGCAAAGCACATTGGAAACAGCACGTCCGCCCGCTTCCAGAACAAACATGCCTTTGTTTGGACGAATGCCGTCAAGCAGTTCCGAGAACCCCGGACGAAGTTCTTTGGGGCGTCCGTGGATGGTTACGGATGCTTCGACAAAGCGGCCAATGTCTTTGAGCGGAATCTGATCACGCTCCTCCGACAGATCCAGTTCTTCCAGATTGGAAGTCATGACAATGGTTTCGTCCTGACGCTTCCATCCCAGACCTTCAAGATAATCTTCAAGTTCGACGGGAGCGAGTGGCGAAAGCCTGAAACATGGAACACGTCCGTAAGCGCGAAAGCGCTGCGAAGCCAGTTCGACACGCGCGGGAATATCACGTGTATCGCCCGGATCAAGCGGGTTGACCGAGTTGAGGCGCTTTGACGGATGCGCTGCCGTCATGCGTATCGCCCATGTCCCGTCATAATGAACAGACGTGGCGGGCCAGGCGCGAAAGCCTACCGCCTCAAGCTGGCGGACGATAGCAAGATTTTGCGCTGAACCAGTCTTTGTCACTGTCAACTCCGTAAACTCAGCTTCTGTAGTCGCCGTTAATGGCCACATATTCTTTCGTCAGATCGCAGGTCCAGACCGTGGCTTTGCCCTTACCGATCCCCAGATCAACGTGGATGAGAATATCCTCCCCCTGCATATAGGCGGAAGTTGCCTCTTCGGAATAGGCAGGATCACGTTCGCCCTGATGCGCGACGCGAATATCGCCAAACCAGATTGCCAGCAGATCGCGATCAGCTGGTTCTCCCGCTTTGCCGACAGCCATGACGACACGGCCCCAATTGGCGTCTTCGCCGGCAACTGCCGTCTTGACCAGCGGTGAATTGGCGATGGAAAGCGCGATTTTTTTGGCGGAAGCTGCTGATTTTGCGCCTGTCACTTCCACTTCGACCATCTTGCGTGCGCCTTCGCCGTCACGCACGACCTGAAGCGCCAGCGATTTCAGAACGCGTGCCAGTGCCTTTTTAAATTCGCCAAGGCGTTTGTCGGAAGCGTCCGTAATTTCAGGCGCGCCCTGTTCGGAAGCGGAACCTGTTGCAAACAGCATCAGCGTGTCAGATGTGGAAGTGTCACTGTCAACTGTGACCGCGTTGAAGGTCGGGCCAACGCCCTTGGAAAGCAGGCTTTGCAGCACATCGGATTTGATCGGCGCATCGGTAACGACAAATGAAAGCATGGTCGCCATATCAGGTGCGATCATGCCTGCACCCTTGGCGATACCATTGATCGTTACCGGAACCTGACCGAGCAGCACCGTTTCAGTGGCCACTTTCGGATAGGTATCGGTGGTCATGATGGCTTTGGCAGCCTCCGTCCAGAAATCATCGCTGGCCGAGCCTGCCATATCGCTCAAAAGGCCCGAGAATTTCGACGCATCAAGCGGCTCACCAATAACACCGGTAGAGGCAAGAAACACATCGGTCGTATTGCATCCAACAGCCTTTGCTGCCGCTACTGCCGTTGCCTCTGTGGCTGCACGCCCCTTAAGACCGGTAAAAGCATTGGCATTGCCGGAATTAACCACCACTGCGCGCGCCTTGCCATGCGCAAGATTGCGACGACAGAAATCAACTGGTGCGGACGGGCAAAGCGAACGGGTGAAAACACCTGCCACTTCTGCAGGTTTGTCGAACACCATCAGCATGACATCCGTGCGGCCCTTATACTTGATACCGGCAGCAGCAGTTGCAATGCGCACACCGTGAATGACCGGCATGGACGGATAATGTTTTGGAGCAAGCGGTGATACGGACGCGGACATGAGTGCCTCTGAAGAGCTGCGATTTGATTCTGCCGCATTGGAAATGTTTGCGGCACAAAATCAAGAGATAACTAAAGCGAAATCCGAAAAGTGTGGAACAGTTTTCGGACAAGATGCGCTCCAAAACAAATGCTTAGAGCATTTCCTCTAATCCGGAGAAAATTGAAGCCGCTCTTAAGTCGCAATGAAAAACGCCCCGGAAATCCGGGGCGTTTTTATTTCATTCAAGGATTACTGCTGCGGCTGGGCGGCTGGGGCATCGCCCTCATCGCCCTGTGTCTGTGCCGCTGCGGCTTCCTTCATGGCTTTGTCGACAGCCGGATCCTTATAGTCGATCTTCATGCCGTCGCGCAGCTTCTTGACCATTTCGACATAACGCTCACGCATGATGATCGAACGAATCTGCTCGGAAACCTGATCGAACGCTGGCGGCTGCTTGGTGCGGCGATCTTCAAGCTGAATCACGTGGAAGCCAAACTGCGACTGCACAGGTTCCTTGGTATATTCACCCGGCTTCAGCGCAAAAGCGGCCTTTTCGAATTCTGGAACCATCTGGCCTTCAGAGAAGTAACCGAGATCGCCACCATTGGCAGCGGTCCCATCGGTCGAGCTTTCTTTGGCGAGATCTTCAAATTTCGCGCCACCTTCAAGCTTCTTGATGATTGCTTCAGCTTCTTCCTTGGTCTTCACGAGAATGTGACGTGCACGCACTTCGACCTGTGGGGGAATAGCTGCAATTTCCTTGTCGTAACGCGCACGAACATCGGCATCGGAAATCTTGTCGACAACCGCGTCCTTGAAATATTCGTTATGGAGCGCGCGTTCACGCAGGAATTCCATACGGCTCTTGAATTCATCGCTCTGGTCGAGCTTCTCCTTCGCAGCTTCATCAGCCATCGCCTTGATGTCGATGAGGGCTGCGAGAGCGGCCAGACGGCGCTGTTCAGCCGGAAGGCGTGCAAACTGCGGATCCAGATCACCAGCGGCCTGGTCGACCTCACCTACGGTGATATCCTTACCGTTTACAGTCGCCAGAACCTTTGCTGGATCTTCGGAGGCGGCAGCAGATGCAGCAGCTTCAGCTGGCTTTGGTGCAGCATCCTGCGCAAAGACAACGGTGCCCGAAAAACCTGCCAGTGCAACAGACGTGGCAAGAATGGCAAGAGCCTTGCGGTACGGGGCTTTGAGAATGGCTTTCATATGAGATTCTCTCCTTCGAGACCGCCTACCGGCCCCATGAATGCGGCGGAATTTGGCCCGGGAGGACTGTTGTCCGCGATAAAAGACAGGATTTCCAGCCTGTCGAGCAACGTTGACATCGCTTGAAGCCCCTCTTATCTGTCCTTCGACTTGTCGTCCAGTAAGCGACCGGGAGAATTACGCGAAAAATGCGCCGTATCCGGCAGCTTTTAAAGCGCAGTTTTCTTGCATTTGTTTCAATACGCGTGAATAAAGCATTCGACAAAGCATTATCGGCAAAAGTGCAAAGCAGTTTTGTGTTCGAAAATGCGATAAAACAAAGAGTTAGAGCCTTTCGAGAATTTCGGTGAAATCGAAAAGGGCTTGGCGCCGGAAGCGCTTCCGGCTGAACGGACAGGAAAGGACCAGGAATGGTCAGCTTTGGCGGCCTCGCCCGCAAGATATTCGGTTCATCCAACGACCGCCAAGTGAAATCACTGCGGGCCCGTGCGGAACAGATTACTGCGCTTGAGAAGAATTACGAAGGACTTACCAACGAACAGCTTCAGGCGAAGACTGCGGAATTCCGCGCAGCTCTCGCTGAAGGCAAGAAGCTTGACGCATTGCTGCCAGACGCTTTTGCGACGGCGCGTGAAGCCGCCAAGCGTGTGCTTGGTATGCGCCCCTTCGACGTACAGCTGATCGGCGGCATGGTGCTGCATGAGCGCGGTATTGCTGAAATGCGCACCGGTGAAGGCAAGACGCTTATGGCGACGCTGCCTGTCTACCTCAACGCGCTTGAAGGCAAGGGCGTACATGTGGTGACGGTCAATGATTACCTCGCCAGCCGCGATGCCGAAACCATGGGCAAGCTTTATAACTTCCTCGGTCTGACAGTGGGCGTCATCAAGCACGGTCTCGACGATAACGAGCGTCAGGCAGCCTATGCCTGTGACATTACCTATGCCACCAACAATGAACTCGGCTTCGATTATCTGCGTGATAATATGAAGTATGAACGCGCTCAGATGGTTCAGCGCGGCCACAACTACGCCATCGTCGACGAAGTCGATTCGATCCTCATCGACGAAGCGCGCACGCCACTGATCATTTCCGGCCCGCTTGAAGACCGTTCCGACTTCTACAACCTCATCGACACGTTCATTCCCGCCCTTGAGCCGGAAGATTTCGAGATCGACGAAAAGCAGAAGACGGCGATCTTCACCGAAGTCGGCACCGAGAAGGTTGAGCAGCTTCTCGACGCTGCAGGACACCTCAAGGGTGAAAGCCTGTACGACATCGAGAATGTCGCAATCGTCCATCACCTGAACAACGCGCTACGGGCACATAAACTGTTCCAGCGCGATAAGGATTACATCGTCCGTAACGACGAAATCGTCATCATCGACGAATTTACCGGCCGCATGATGCCGGGCCGCCGTTATTCGGAAGGTCTGCATCAGGCACTGGAAGCCAAGGAAAAGGTTACGATCCAGCCGGAAAACCAGACGCTGGCGTCGATCACGTTCCAGAACTATTTCCGCATGTACACCAAGCTCTCCGGCATGACCGGTACGGCTGCGACGGAAGCGGAAGAGTTCGGCAATATTTACGGCCTGGAAGTTCTGGAAATTCCAACCAATCTTCCCGTCAAGCGTATCGACGAAGACGATGAGGTCTATCGCACGGTTGAAGAAAAATACCGTGCAATCGTCAAGGATATTCAAGCGTCACACGCTAAGGGCCAGCCGGTCCTCGTCGGTACGACCTCGATCGAAAAGTCGGAACTTCTGGCTGAGCGTCTGCGCAAGGAAGGCGTGAAGGACTTCCAGGTTCTGAACGCCCGTTACCACGAGCAGGAAGCTTTCATCATCGCACAGGCTGGCGTCCCCGGTGCTGTGACCATCGCCACCAACATGGCCGGTCGCGGTACGGATATCCAGCTCGGCGGCAATCTGGAAATGCGTGTCCGTCAGGAACTCGCCGATGTGCCGGAAGGTCCCGAGCGCGACGCAAA
The DNA here is from genome assembly GCF_002252505.1 of Brucella grignonensis. Lineage (GTDB taxonomy): Bacteria > Pseudomonadota > Alphaproteobacteria > Rhizobiales > Rhizobiaceae > Brucella > Brucella grignonensis. The sequence continues at coordinate 25,482 of NZ_NNRL01000160.1, forward strand.
AACCGCCGAAATCAAGGCTGATATCGCAAAGCTGAAAGAAAAGGCTCTCGCTGCCGGTGGTCTTTATGTTCTCGCCACCGAGCGCCACGAAAGCCGCCGTATCGACAACCAGCTGCGTGGCCGTTCCGGTCGTCAGGGCGATCCGGGCCGTTCGAAATTCTTCCTGTCGCTGCAGGACGACCTGATGCGCATCTTCGGCTCCGACCGCATGGACGGGATGTTGCAGAAACTCGGCCTGAAAGAAGACGAAGCCATCGTTCACCCATGGATCAACAAGGCGCTTGAAAAGGCGCAGACCAAGGTTGAAGCCCGTAACTTCGAAATCCGTAAGAACCTGCTCAAGTACGACGACGTGATGAACGATCAGCGTAAGGTGATCTTCGAACAGCGACTTGAGATAATGGACGAAGAAGACCTGACCGAGACAGTGAACGAGATGCGTCACGAAGTCATCGAGGACATGGTCAGGTTGCGTATCCCCAAGGATGCTTATGCTGAAAAGTGGGATATTGCTGGCCTCAAGGACGACGTCCTGACCAAGCTCAACCTTGTGCTTCCGGTCGAAGACTGGGCCAAGGAAGAAGGCATCGCCGAAGAGGAGTTTGAAGCCCGTATCAAGGAAGCAGCCCACAAGGCCGCAGCCGAGAAGGCAGAACGCTTTGGTGCGCAGATCATGACTTACATCGAGAAGTCGGTGATCATGCAGTCGCTCGACAATCTGTGGCGCGAACACCTTGTCAATCTCGACCATCTGCGCTCGGTCGTCGGCTTCCGTGGCTATGCACAGCGCGATCCGCTCAACGAGTACAAGACCGAAGGCTTTGAACTGTTTCAGGCCCTGCTCGCAAACCTGCGTGAAGTGGTTATCACCCAGTTGATGCGTGTCGAAATTGTCCGGGAAGCGCCGCCAGAGCCAGAGCTTCCACCAATGACCGGTCGCCATATCGATGGCACCACCGGTGAGAATGACTTCGACGAGAATGCATGGGCAGAGCATCAGCAGGATGAACGTGTCATCCCGGCCGGTGAGCGTGACCCTGCGGATCCGACGACATGGGGCAAGATCAGCCGTAATGAAGCCTGCCCTTGCGGATCAGGCAAGAAATACAAGCATTGCCACGGAGCGTTTGATTAAGCGCATCCCGAAAAGTGCGAAGCGGTTTTCGGAGAAGATGCGCGAAAGCGAATAACTGGAGCAAATCCCGAAAAGTGTTATCCGATACAGAACCCTGGCGCGAAATCGCCGGGGTTTTTCTTCACAAATATAGTGCTTCAGCTCCCTGAGCTTGAACGGACAAAGCGATACATCAAAGGCGTGCAAAGAAGACGGTTGATCGCTACATACTGCAATTTTAGTCATTGCGTAAAAACTGATATGTTCAGAAAGTAATTACCATCTCTTTCAATTTGGCTTCGCTTTGACAGCGAAGGTTTTTTCTTTTTACCTTTGTAAAGAACTACCATCTAATAATCAGCCATCGCAAAACCGGCGCAGTGTCGGATGCTTATAAAAGATGATCCTCAAGAAGATCAGCAGAAAGTGCGGAACCTTAAGCCAAGGGCCGTGACAACAGGGTTGGCAACGAGTGGATTTTTTGGCAACGAAAGCAGCGAGCCGGCTTTTGCCTGGCAGGATCGCAGCCAGACTTCGTCCAGTGACGGAGCGGATGGATGCTGTCTTGATGGGAGAAGACCCGCAGGCGAGTGCCCAGCGTTCATCGCTGTTGGCCTTTTCTGTGCGTGCGGCGAGTGCTGCCATAGCTCTGCTTTCGCAAGTTATCCTCGCCCGATGGATGGGCGAGTTTCAATACGGCATTTTCGTGCTCGTCTGGCTTACGATGGTCATTATCGGTGATCTTGCCTGTTTCGGACTTCACACCACCATCATCCGTTATGTGCCGGAATATATTCAGCGTAACCTGCTTAATCCGCTGCGTGGTATCCTTTATACCGGACGCCTTTTTGTACTGGGATCAGCCACAGCAATTGCTCTGCTTGGAGCCGTGCTGTTGGTACTTCTGAAAGACCACATCGCGAGCTATTACCTCATTCCGTTCATTCTCGGTTTCATCTGCCTGCCAATGATCGCGCTTGGCAATATGCTCGACGGCATTGCCAGATCGCGTACGTGGATCATGATGGCTCTGACACCGAGCTATATCATCCGCCCGCTGCTTGTTCTCATTTTCATGGTGATGGCTCACATCGCAGGATTGCCTTCCACTGCCACGACTGCACTTGCTGTTTCCATTGCTGCCACCTGGGTAACCACGGTCGGGCAATTGCTGACCCTTGACCGGTCGCTGACTAGGGATATTCCGTCCGGGCCAAAGGAAATCCATCTGGCAACCTGGATGAAAGTTGCCTTGCCAATTTTCTTTGTCGAAGGGTTTTTCTTCCTTCTGATCAATGTCGATGTGCTGATGGTTGGCCACATCATGGATCCGCAGCATGTGGCAATCTATTTCGCGGCAACCAAGATCATGGCACTGGCCCATTTCGTCTATTTCGCCGTCAAGGCCAGCGTTGCACAACGTTATTCCGATCTGTTGCACAGCGGCGACCGCACCGAATTTGCCAGCTTTGCAGAAGCGTCGACCCGTTGGACCTTCTGGCCAACATTGTTTCTCGGAATTGTCATTCTCGCCATAGGCTATCCTCTGCTGATGCTGTTTGGCAGCACCTTCACTGAAGGCTATCCGCTTCTGTTCATTCTGATTATCGGTGTGATTGCGCGCGCAAGCGTAGGACCAGCCGAAAGCCTGCTCAACATGTCAGGCAAGCAGAATATCTGTGCCCTGCTTTATGCAATAACGCTTGCGGTTAACATCGTGCTCAATCTTCTTCTCATTCCACGCTTTGGTCTGATGGGAGCAGCCTTCTCGACAGCCATTTCGATGCTGCTTGAGGCAGTTTTACTTTCAACCGCAGTGCACCGCACCATGCAGATCACAATGTTTATTCTTATTCCCCAAAAGCGCACCCGAGACGCCCGCAGCAATAGTTCTGAGGAGACCTTGTAATGGCCGCGAAACCTTTGCTTGAAGAATCCGCAGGCGGACACACCGCCCGCATCATTTCGCAATTATCCGAGAGCTTGCCAGCTATGGATGCCACAAAGCGGCTGGAGGAAAGCCTGCATGGCCGCGACATCCCTCGCAAGCTTGCCATCTACGGTGCATCGGCTGGCTTTGAACTGCGGGACGAGCTTGACCACCTGAGCAATCGCACGATTGAGCCGAACATCTTTTTCAACGCACGTTTTCTCGCCCCTGCCATGCCGCGCCTGGAAGACCGTGAAGTACGCTTCATGGTCATGCGTGATGAAAACGAAATTCGTAGCCGACTACGTTTCGTTATGCCCTATACGATTGAGCGTCCCGGGCTACCGCTTTCCGCACCGGTCATCCGTGCCTGGGCAACGCCTTTCGGACCACAGGGCACACCGCTTATCGACCATGATAACCCAGTCGGCGTTCTGGAAGACCTGTTCGATATTCTGGCACGCGATCATATCAAAATGCCGGAAGTCCTTGTGCTTCCCGAAATGCGTGCCGACGGTGCAGCCGCAAAACTGATCCGCTCGGTGGCGGTCGGTCGACAGTTGCCCATTGTTTCAATCGAGCAGAAAGAGCGTCCATTCCTCGAAAGCAATCTGGACGGCGAAACCTATATCAAACAGGCTATTGGCGCGCATCATCGTCGCGATTATAGCCGCCTGTGGCGTCGCCTTGCCGAAAAAGGCGAACTTGCACATCGTATTGCCAGAACACCGGATGAAGTCCGCTATGCGTTCGAACATTTCCTGATCCTGGAGGCCAGTGGCTGGAAAGGTCGGCGCGGAACCGCCATGGCCGTTGACCGGTTTCGGTCAGCCTTTGCCCGTGAAGCCGTCAATAATCTTGCCGAACGTGACTGTGTTCGCATCCACACATTGGAACTCGCCGGACGCGTGGTTGCCATCCTGATTGTATTCACAGTCTCAGGCGAAGCATGGACCTGGAAGACAGCCTATGACGAAACACTTCACGCCTATTCACCAGGCATGTTGTTAATGATAGAGGTTGTTAAAAATCATCTTGAGGACACCAATATCACACGCACGGATTCTTGCGCCGTGCCGGATCATCCTGTCATGTCCCGCTTGTTTAAAGAGCGCGAAACCATCGAAACTCTGGTGATTGGTCTTCATCCGGGAGCTGACAAGAATGTTCGGCAGGCGGCCTCGCAGATCCACCTCTATCAGCGCACCCGTAATCTGACGCGCATCATTCGAAATCGCATCCGCAACTTTACCGAGCGTAAATAACCGGAAATAAGAACAAAATAAGAAATACATGATTACTTGAGATAGCTCGAATCTGTGCTATCATTGCTTCTGGGAGAGCGCCTGAAACTAAAAATTGCAGGCGAAAATGAGGGGCTGATTTGCCTAGCATTGGGTTTTACTCAATTGCGTTCAAGTAAACGGCTAAATGCGACCTTTTTTCGCCGCTCACAAACCACAAAGCGCCTCCCTTGGGAAGGAGATGCGCTATGTTTGAATATCTCGCTTATCTGAAAACCATTGACCTGATTGTGCTTGGCTTTATCGCCTTTCTGGTCTGCTGGAATATCGTCGAATACAATCTGCGCCGCTGAGGCAAGAGCAGTATTCCGATTGATCGACTGATATCCGCACTCGGAGATCAGGTTTAAAGCATCACCAGCAAAAGCGCGAAGCTGTTTTGCGTTGGATGATGTGTAGAAACGAAAACATAGAGCCGTTCTATCTTGAGTCGAGCTGCTCTGATGAACGTTTTGAACCCTATACCAAAGTTCATTGAATGAAACTCATTGGACTTTGGTTAAGCCTGAATGGCGCTTAAACTTTATCAAGGCGTGATGCGTTAGCATCTTGACGCCTTGGCATTAGAGATGCGTGCGCGGGCCCTTTACTAGAATCATAATATTATTGATCCCGGTTTCACTCGACTTAAATTGTGTCTACAACATCTTGCTTTGTACGCCCAAGAGGGCACACGGCGCTCTAAGCAATTTTGAAAAGCTCTTTTGGACAGGTGATTTGAGCGCTTTGTTCAAGCCATATCGTCTGTGTCTCTGACTTCGCGGTTTAACTTGAAAGTATAATCGGTCAAGCCGCTTGAGGGCGATTGACCTTGTTTCGTTTAGTCGGTATATCCCTCCCCGCTGTCCGTTTTTGGACCATATCAGACTGCTTTGGCAGTCATGTGCGGGTGTGGTGGAACTGGTAGACGCGCCGGACTCAAAATCCGGTTCCGAAAGGAGTGTCGGTTCGATTCCGACCACCCGCACCATTTAAATTGAAATTTATATAAATATATCAACTCCTTAGGCGACGTCCAAAAATCGTCACCCACCATACGATCCATCTTTTGTCTGTTCGTAAAGCGCAATCACATTGGATCACAGAGTTTTACGAACCGTATTTTGAGAAACATGAAGCTCTTTGGTGATCTTCTTTACCGGCCTGCCTTGAACCTGCCTTGAACATGGAAGGCGCGCCGGACACGAGCAATCGTATCCACTCCTTTCAACTCACCACTTCATCCGCTGACTAAAAAGCCAGATCCTCGAATGAAATCTAACGGGGGCAAAACTGCATAAGTATTCGCCCGCTGATTGGGGCAATATTCCATGCCTAAACGCACACTTATAGCCTCATGGCGGTGATTTTCAGAGGAGAAAGGCTCAAACAGCAAGCGAGCTGTTATGATGCGCCTTAGAGCACAGTGCGTCCGTAGGGACGTACAAAGGACGCTCTAAACTATCGAATCCACACATCGTGATTTCTGAAAATCGATTCCGATTTTCAGGCCGATGCTGTAGCAATTTTCATCCTGCCACCGTCACACGGCCCTCATCATCCGTCACCTTTCCGATGATACTGGCCGATGGATAACCGGCGGCACGGATGCTGTTTAGAAGCCTTTCGGCTTCCTCTGGTGCGCAGGATACGAGAAGCCCACCGGATGTCTGCGGATCGGTCAGCAATTGCTGTTTCCAGAGCGGATAATCGTCCGGCAGCTGCACATCATGTTCATAGCTTGCCCAGTTGCGGGTGGAGGCTCCGGTCACGAAACCGCCTTGCGTCAACTGTTCGGCCTGCTTGAGAAACGGCAGCGCAGCATAATCAAGGGCAATTCCGGCATTTGAACCGCGCGCCATTTCAAGCGCATGGCCAAGAATGCCAAAGCCGGTGACGTCGGTGACTGCATGGACGGCACTATCCTCGCCTAGCTCGGCGCCAACCCGGTTCAGCAAGGTGACGGACGCCATCATTTCATCGTAACCGGCACTGTCGAGTTCCTGCTTCTTGAAGGCCGCGGAATAAATACCGACGCCGATTGCCTTGGTCAGGATCAAGGTGTCGCCCGGACGCGCGCCGCTATTCTTGCGCAGGCTGGAAAGCTTGCAAGTGCCGATAACGGCCAATCCGTAGATCGGCTCCGGCGCGTCGATGGAATGTCCGCCCGCGACCGGAATGCCAGCTTCAGCGCAGATGCTGGAGCCGCCTTTCAGAATTTCGCGGATCATTTCGGCGGGCATCTTGTTCACCGGCATACCGAGGATCGCCAGCGCCATGATCGGCGTTCCACCCATGGCATAAACGTCGGATATCGCGTTGGTGGCTGCGATGCGTCCGAAATCGAACGGATCGTCCACCATCGGCATGAAGAAATCCGTGGTGGCGATCACGCAGTTTTCGTCATCCAGTTGCCAGACAGCGGCGTCGTCGCCGGTTTCCGTTCCGACGAGAAGTTGGCTGAAAGGCTGCATGGTCGGTTGGTCAGCCAGCAGATCCTGCAGCACGGCGGGAGCCAGTTTGCAGCCGCAACCGCCGCCATGGGCAAGTGTGCTGAGACGAATAGGCGATGCGATATCCATGATGTCCTCGGAATTTATATTGTTATTTCGCGTGCGGTCATCGCGTAGCGGAACGCATCCGCATCGAGACAATCCAGCTGGGCGCTGGCGACTTCGGCCTGCGGGTACATCAGGAAGCCGAGTTCCGGTCCATGAGCAGAAGGCAAGGCGATATCGCTGCCATCATTGAAAGCGATCCAGTTGCCCTCCCATGAACCGAAAAGCTTTTGCCGCACGGCTGCGACACGCGGATCGTCGGCGGTCAGCCCGTCCTTTTCCTCTTCCAGCATCACCTTGCGCACATCTGCCGGATCGGTTGCCACCCAGCCAATGCCGTCGAGATAGATTTCGGCACGGCAATGCTGGGCCTTGGTGATGACTTCGTTCTTCGCGCCAAGGCTTTTGTAGCCAAAGGCGGAAGGTGCAACGCGCACGCCGTAGAGGTCGCGGGCCGGAATTCCCGCTGCCCTGACCAGAGCCACGAACAGCGGATTGATGTCGGCGCATTTGCCGCCAAGATCGCCGCTGTCGAGCATGGCGACGATATTGCCGTCGCCGCAACCGCGTGTGGAGGCACGGCGATAGGTGTTGGCGACGACCCAGTCATAGATGAGGCACGCCTTTTCCTGATCGGTGACGGCACCTGCGACGATCTTGTCCGAGGTTTGTTTGACGATGCCATCGACGGGCGCAAGGCGTGTCCCGGCCAGATAGCGTTCGCGTTCGGTGCGGGTCAGCGGCACGGCTTTTGCCGAAGGATCGAGGCTGCTTGCACGGTCGCGGGTGGAGATGAGGCTGATGACTTCGGCTTGCGGTTTTGCTTCGTTTGCGTCCCATTCGAGATAAAGCAGCCCGGTGCCGCTGGCCGGATCGCGATCGAGCCGCGCGACCTTGGCGTTTGTCGTCCAGCGATTGCCTTCGGGACGGTTCCAGTCATTGCCATTGAACCCGGCCATCGGAACCCAGACGCGGACGGCTTCTCCCGAAGCTGCAGGCGTGATGCTGGTGGTAATCTCGAAGCTGCGCCAGCCCGACGGTTGCGGTGCGAATGTGTTACCGGCCGCAGATGCAAAATTCGGCAGCATGCTGAAAGCGGCGCAAGCCGCACCGGATTTAAGAACTTCCCGACGGTTCATGACGATCCCCTTTTTGCTTTGAATTGTTCTTGTTGCGATTGCGCGAGAAAAATCGTTCCCCCACCTTCGGTCCGGAAAGCGGTAGGCATGCAGCGATTGCAGGAAATCTGGATGCAGCTTTGCTCGATTGGAAAGAGCCTGAGCTGAGGGCCGCACAACACCGTCGCACCGGGTCAAAGAAGCCGACACGAGGCAAGAGCCGCTCAAAATTCAGGCCCCGAAACTCGGGAGCAACAAAAGAAGCCACGGCGTCAGTCTGACGTTTTTACACAGAAACGTCAATCAGCCGGGATGTTTTCAAGTCATTCCTTTGATGAGGCTCATGTATTAATACATGACTATAAAGGTCATATTATTAATACATGCACCTTATTGTTAATTTTTTTAGCCTGCTGTTTGGTTGACAACTTGGTTTTATTGCGGTGAACTGACGTCAGGCAAGTCCAATTTAAAGAAGAGTATGCTTCGGCATTTTTCTTCTGATGATCAGGGAGGTGCAGCGCAATGAATGTGGAGCTCTCACGCCGCCAGTTTCTGGGCGGAACGGGGGCGGTAGTGGCGGCTTCGACGCTTGGGTCCTTTGGTTTCGGTGCAGTGGAAAGCGCCTATGCCGAATCCATTCGCCCCTTCAAGCTGACCAACACGACCGAAACCCGAAACACCTGCCCTTACTGCTCGGTCGCCTGCGGCGTTATTCTTTATTCCAAGGGTGACGTCAGGAAAGGCGAAAAGGCCGAGCTGATCCACGTCGAAGGCGACACGGATCACCCGACCAATCGCGGTACGCTTTGCCCGAAGGGCGCGGCACTGAAGGATTTCGTCAAGGCGAAGACCCGCCTGCAATTTCCGCAGATGCGTGAACCGGGTTCGTCCGAGTTCAAGCAGATTTCATGGGAGGATGCGCTCGATCGCATCGCGCGGCATCTGAAAGACGACCGCGACGCCAACTTCATCGCGAAGAACGCGGCGGGCACAACGGTCAACCGCTGGACCTCGACAGGCTTCCTCGCGGCTTCGGCAACCACCAATGAAACGGCATTTCTCACCTACAAGGTGGTGCGCAGCACAGGCATAGTTGCATTCGATAACCAGGCACGCGTCTGACACGGCCCGACGGTGGCGAGTCTCGCCCCAACATTTGGCCGCGGAGCAATGACCAACTCCTGGACCGATATCAAGAATACCGATCTCGTCGTCGTCATGGGCGGCAATGCTGCGGAAGCGCATCCTTGCGGCTTCAAATGGGTGACGGAGGCCAAGGCCAACCGTGGTGCCCGGCTGATCGTCGTCGATCCGCGTTTCACACGCACGGCGGCGGTGGCCGATTATTATTCCCCGATCCGCCAAGGTACGGATATCGCCTTCCTGCTCGGCGTCATCAACTATTGTATGCAAAATGACAAGGTGCAGTGGGATTATGTGAAGCATTTCACCAATGCCAGCTACATCATCAAGGATGGCTTCGAATACAAGGACGGGCTGTTTACCGGCTATGATGAGGAAAAGCGGGATTATGACCGCTCGAGCTGGGATTATGTGATCGGCGATGACGGCTATGCGGTTGTCGATGACACGTTGCAGAACCTGCGCTGCGTCTGGAATCTCCTGAAGCAGCATGTTTCGATCTTCACGCCGGAAATGGTGGAACGCATCTGTGGCACGCCGAAGGAGAAATTCCTGAAAGTGGCCGAGATGATGTCCGAATGCTCGGCGCCCGACAAGACGATGACGTCGATGTATGCGCTCGGCTGGACGCAGCATTCCAAGGGGTCGCAGAATATTCGCTGCATGGCGATGCTGCAGCTTATCCTCGGCAATATCGGCGTGCGTGGCGGCGGCATGAATGCGCTGCGCGGTCACTCCAACATTCAGGGGCTGACCGATATCGGTCTGATGTCCAATCTTCTGCCGGGCTATATGAATATCCCGGTTGAAAAGGAAACCGATCTCGAAATCTATATGTCGACACGCGGTTTCAAGCCGCTGCGCCCGAACCAGACGAGCTACTGGCAGAACTATCGCAAGTTCTTTGTCAGTTTCCAGAAGGCGATGTGGGGCAGTGCCGCGACCGTCGAAAACGACTTCGTCTATGACTGGCTGCCGAAGCTGGACGTGCCGAATTACGACATGCTTCGTATCTTCGACATGATGTATGAAGGCAAGGTCAACGGCTATGTCTGTCAGGGCTTCAATCCGCTGATGGCGGTGCCGAACCGCAAGAAGCTGACCGATGCTTTGTCGAAGCTGAAATTCCTCGTGACGATGGACCCGCTGGAAACGGAAACCTCTCGTTTCTGGGAAAACCACGGTGAATTCAACGATGTGGACTCGGCTTCCATTCAGACGGAAGTGTTCCAGCTGCCCTCCACCTGCTTTGCAGAGGATGAGGGTTCGCTCACCAATTCCGGACGCTGGCTGCAATGGCACTGGCCTGGTGCTACGCCGCCCGGCGACGCGAAGACCGACAACTGGATCATGGCGCAGATATATCTGCGGCTGAAGGAGCTTTATCGTAAGGAAGGCGGTGCTTTCCCCGATCCGATCCTCAATCTCGTGTGGGATTACGAGGATGAGGGCGAACCGACGGCTGAAGAACTGGCCAAGGAACTGAATGGTCGTGCGATTGGCACGGTGACCGATCCAACCGATCCGACCAAGGTGGTTGCGGAGGCTGGCAAACTTCTGTCCGGCTTTGCGGCATTGCGCGACGACGGTTCGACGGCATCAGGCTGCTGGATTTATTCCGGCTGCTTCACCGAGGCTGGCAACAATATGGCTCGCCGCGACAACCATGATCCGGACGAGACAGGCGCCTATCTCAACTGGTCTTGGTCGTGGCCTGCAAACCGTCGCATTCTCTATAACCGCGCCTCCGCCGACCTCAACGGCAAGCCGTGGGACCCGAGCCGCAAGCTCATCGAATGGGATGGTTCGAAATGGACGGGCTATGACGTGCCGGACATCGCGCCGACCGCCAAGCCGAACGAGGTCGGTCCGTTCATCATGAATGCGGAAGGCTCCTCGCGCCTGTTCAGCCGCGGCATGATGCGTGACGGTCCGTTCCCGGCCCATTACGAGCCGTTTGAATCGCCTGTCGCCAATGTGATCGCGCCGAAGGTTCGGGGCAATCCGGTGGCACGCGTCTTCAACGACGACTTCAAGCAGTTCGCGGAAACGGCCTCGGAGGAATTCCCCTATGCGGCGACTTCCTACCGCCTGACCGAGCATTTCCACTACTGGACGAAGCACGTCACGGTGAATGCCGTTCTGCAGCCGGAATTCTTCGTGGAAATCTCGGAAGAGCTGGCGAAGGAAAAGGGCATCGCCAAGGGTGACTGGGTGCGGGTGTGGTCGAAGCGCGGCTCGGTCAAGGCCAAGGCCGTGGTGACCAAGCGCATCAAGCCGCTCATCTGCGACGGCAAGACGGTGCATGTGGTCGGCATCCCGCTCCATTGGGGCTTCATGGGGGCTGCCCGCAAGGGCTTCGGCCCGAATTCGCTGACGCCTTTCGTCGGCGACGCGAACATCGAAACGCCGGAGTTCAAGGCGTTTCTGGTCAATATCGAGCGCTCAAGCGCGCCTGTAGCTTAGGAGGGACTAGAGATGTTTCCACCCGTTCCCAATCCTAGCGTCCAGCCGCAACAGCCGCGTTTCGGTGACAAGGACCTGATCAGGCGGTCGGCGTCGAATGTGACGCCGCCTGCCGAGCGCCAGACCGAGGTGGCGAAGCTCATCGACGTGTCGAAATGCATCGGCTGCAAGGCCTGCCAGTCGGCCTGCGCCGAATGGAACGACACGCATGAGGAGGTTGGTATCAATGTGGGTGTCTATGACAATCCGCACGATCTGACGCCGAACACCTTCACCTTGATGCGCTTTACCGAGTGGGACAATCCCGACACCGGCAATCTGGAGTGGCTGATCCGCAAGGACGGCTGCATGCATTGCGAAGACCCCGGCTGCCTCAAGGCATGTCCGGCGCCAGGCGCAATCGTGCAATATTCCAACGGTATCGTCGATTTCATCCACGATAACTGCATCGGCTGCGGCTATTGCATCAAGGGGTGCCCGTTCAACATTCCGCGTGTTTCGGAAGTAACCCACAAGGCTTATAAGTGCACGCTCTGCTCCGACCGCATTGCGGTGGGACAGGGACCGGCCTGTGCCAAGGCCTGCCCGACACAGGCCATCGTCTATGGTACCAAGGACGAGATGAAGGAATGGGCCGATGGCCGCATCAAGGATCTGAAATCGCGCGGCTTCGAAAATGCCGGGCTCTACGATCCGCCGGGCGTTGGCGGCACGCATGTCATGTATGTGCTGCAACACGCCGATAAGCCGGAAATCTACGCCAACCTGCCGAACAATCCGCGCATCAGCCCGGTTGTCGAAGCGTGGAAGGGTGTGTCCAAATATGCAGGCATGGCCGCAATGGGGCTGGCTGCGGCAGCAGGTCTGCTGCATTATATCTTCAAGGGTCCGAACGTCGTGACAGAGCATGACGAGGAACAGGCCGAAAAGCTCACGGGAGAGAAAAGCTCATGAGCAAGACCGACTTTGACGATGTTGAACGCGGTGACGGGATAGAACTCGGTAAGCCCGTCAAGGTGCATCGCTATTCCGGTGGCGCACGCATCAATCACTGGATCACCGCCATCAGCCTCGTGCTGCTGGCCCTGTCCGGCCTTGCGATGTTCCACCCATCGCTGTTTTTCCTGTCGGGCCTGTTCGGCGGCGGACAATGGACACGCGCCATCCATCCATGGATTGGCGTGGTGCTGTTCTTCAGCTTTCTGGGGCTTTTCGTGCGTTTCTGGAGCGCCAATCTGTGGAAGCGCGAAGACAGCCAATGGCTCGCACATGCCAATGACGTGATTTCCGGCAATGAGGAAAAGCTGCCTGAAGTCGGCAAATATAATGCCGGTCAGAAGCTCGTTTTCTGGTCCATGTCCTTGCTGATCATCATCCTGATTGTTTCCGGCGTGATGATCTGGAACGAATATTTTGGCTCCTATACCAGCATCAATCAGCAGCGTTGGGCCCTGCTTGTCCATTCCATGGCGGCGGTGGCGGCGATCTGTGTCTGGATTGTGCACGTCTATGCCGCGATCTGGGTCAAGGGCACGATCAATGCGATGACACGCGGCACGGTTACCGGTGGCTGGGCTTGGCGACATCACCGCAAGTGGTTGCGCGAACTGACATCGAAGCAGAAAGTGAAGCAAGGCGGCAGCAAGCCTGCCGCCTGAACTTGCTCGGCGTCATAGAGGGTATAATATTCCGTGGTTTACGTGACCCGTTGGGTTCGTGAGGAGTGACATGGCAGGCAAGAAAGATCTGGTGCCGGACCCGACGGTCATCGGCGAAATATCGGCCCCACCCTTCGTGCAATTGCCGGACCCCGGCGCGCTTTTTGCCAGAAGAGCAGAGCGTCTGCGTTTTCTGGGTTCGGTCAGCCCGCTGAAACCTTATCTGGAGTTCATTGCCGACCTGAGCGAGGCACAGTCTGAAATAGCGGCTGGTCTCGGTCCTGTCGCCGCGCGACACGGCGACGACCGGGGACGGGAATTCGGCATGCCAGCGATCGATCGTGCGGATGCCATATCGGAATCAGCACTCGGGACTGTCTTCGACCGGCTGTTCGAGCATGCCCGCACGATCGCCAAACCGCAAGATGCCGCCGATGCGCTGGAACGTGTGGCGAACAGCGATGCGGGTGCACGTTGCCGAATGATCGAGGCAGTTTTCGCCGGTATTCTGCCGCCGGAAGCAATTGCTGAACATATCTATGTCTGGGCAGGCTTGCAGCTCCATTTCACGCGGCTTGCAGCGGCGCTTGACCCGAAGTCGCTGAAACCCGTTGCCGATGGCGTCTGCCCGACTTGCGGCAGCATTCCGTCAAGCTCGATGGTCGTGGGCTGGCACGGTGCGCATGGCGCGCGTTTCTGCTCCTGTTCCGTCTGCAACACGCTCTGGCACTATGTCCGGGTCAAATGTGTGTGCTGCGGCTCGACAAAGGGTATCGGCTACAAGGAAGTCGAGGAAGGTGGCGGCATTATCAAGGCTGAAACCTGCGATGAATGCCAGCGCTGGGTCAAGATCATCTATCAGCAGCTATCGGCGGATGCCGATCCTATGACCGACGATATTGCGAGCCTCGGCCTTGATATATTGATGCGCGAGACGCCTTACAGGCGAGGCGGCTTCTCGCCGCTTCTTGCCGGACTGTGAGGCAGCATGGACCAGATCAAGTCTTCGCTGCGTCACCTTCCGTCCGTGGATACCATCCTGCAAATGCCGGAGTTTTTCGGGGCATTGGAGAGTTTTGGCCGCGCGTCGGTGACTGAGGCTATTCGCAAGGTTTTGAGCGATGAGCGCGAGGCGGTGAAATCTGGCGCCTCGCTCTCCAGCAACATGCATTTGGCTGAACGGGTTCTCCATTTGCTTAAAGCGTCAGGGCAATCGAGCCTGCGTCCGCTGTTCAATCTGACCGGAACTGTCCTGCACACCAATCTGGGGCGCGCCATTCTTGCCGAAGCAGCTGTCGAGGCTGCCACACAAGCCATGCGGCAGGCGGTTTCGCTCGAATTTGACCTGTCATCGGGCGGGCGTGGCGAGCGCGATGATCATCTGCGGGCGCTTGTCTGTGAGCTGACGGGAGCGGAAGATGCCACCGTCGTCAACAACAATGCCGCCGCCGTGCTGCTGGCGCTGAACAGCCTTGCCTTGGGCAAGGAAGCCATTGTTTCACGCGGCGAACTGATCGAGATCGGCGGCGCGTTTCGCATGCCGGACATCATGACCCGCGCCGGGACACGACTTGTCGAAGTGGGCACCACCAACCGCACCCATCCGCGTGACTACGAGAATGCAATCAACCCCGATACAGGGCTGGTACTGAAGGTCCACACGTCAAACTATCGGATTGAAGGTTTTACGCGGGAGGTCACAGCGTCGGAACTGGCCGCTATTGCGCAGGCCAAGGGCGTGCCGCTGGTCAATGACCTTGGCTCCGGCACACTTGCCGATCTGACTTCCTTCGGTCTCGCACACGAGCCGACAGTGCGCGAAGCGGTCGCCGAAGGTGCAGATATCGTCACCTTTTCCGGCGATAAGCTTCTCGGCGGACCACAGGCGGGCTTCATTGTCGGGCGACGCGATCTGATTGCCCGTATTAACAAGAACCCGATGAAGCGTGCTTTGAGGGTCGACAAAATCAGGCTTGCAGCACTTGAAGCGACACTGAAACTTTATCGCAACCCCGAACGGCTTTCTGAAAAGCTGCCGACCATTCGCTATCTGGCGCGTCCGCAGACCGAAATTGCCGCGCAGGCGGCACGGCTCAAGCCGGAGCTGGAGAGAATACTCGGCCCGGCTTTCATTGTGGCGGTGACAGATTGCGCCAGCCAGATCGGTTCTGGCGCATTGCCGCTCTCGACCGTTCCAAGCGCCGGATTGTCGATTGTGCCGAAAGACGGTAGCGGCTCCGTGCTGACAGCGCTCGGCGGTTCATTGCGTGCACTGCCTTTGCCGGTCATCGGGCGGATCGAAAAGGGTGCACTCGTGCTCGATCTGCGCTGCCTTGATGACGAGACCAGTTTCGTTCGGAATCTGTCATCCTATGCGGCTCGCTGATCTTTTCACCCGCAAGCCGAAGCCGGACACGACAGCTCAAGCGCTGGAAAAGGCGCTTGTCGCTGCGAAGGCCGGCGATTACGCAGCGGCGCTTTCCATATGGGAGCCGCTGGCGCGTGCAGGCAATGCCCGCGCGCAGAACAATATCGGCGCCTGCTTTGCGGGCGGCATGGGCGTTGAGAAAAATGTCGTCCTTGCGCAACGCTGGCTGGCCCTGTCTGCCGCGGCTGGCGATGCTTCCGGACAGCGCAATCTCGCTTCGCTGCTGTTCAAGGGCGAAGATATCGAAGCCGATTACCCGGAAGCTGCAAGGCTATACCGGCTTGCTGCAGAACAGGGCGACTCGCAGGCACAGGATATGCTGAGCTGGATGCTTATGGAAGGTGAGGTTCTTACTGCCGATCCCGTAGAGGCACGTGATTGGGCGCTGAAAGCGGCGGAAGGCGGTGTTGCAGCAGCCATGACCCGGCTTGGCATGATCTATCATAATGCTCTGGGTGTCCCGCGTGATTCATCTCAGGCGGTATATTGGTGGCGAAAGGCGTCCGCTGCGGGCGATCCGGATGGCGAAGCCATGCTCGGCGCGGCGCTGCATCTTGGCATGGGCGTGGAACGCGATCCTTCGTCGGCTTACGAACACCTGTTGCGCGCTGAGGCCGGCGGCAGCACGCTTGCCGCCCCTTTCATTGAGGCAGCGCGCAATGCGCTGAACGAAAAGCCATGATCGTCGGAACGGCGGGGCATATCGATCATGGCAAGACCTCGCTGGTGCGCGCGCTCACGCAGGTAGACACAGACCGGCTGAAGGAGGAAAAGGCACGAGGCATTTCCATCGATCTCGGATTTGCCTATCTGCCCTTGTCCGGCGACGAAAAGGATATACTCGGCTTTGTTGACGTGCCGGGGCATGAAAAATTCGTGCATACGATGCTTGCCGGTGCGGCGAGCATCGATTTCGTCATGCTGGTTATCGCTGCCGATGACGGGATCATGCCGCAAACGCGCGAACATCTGGCAATCGTCAACCTGCTCGGTATCCGGCGTGGCATCGCCGTCATCACCAAATCCGATCTTGTCGAACCTGACCGTCTTGCCGAAGTTGAAACCGCTATCCGCAATGAACTGGCGCTAACGGGACTTGCCGACATTCCTGTTCTGGCGGTTTCCACCGTGTCCGGTGCCGGGATCGACGATCTGAAGGCGCTGCTGGAAGTGCAAGCGCATGCATTCGGCGCGCGGCGCGCAAACGGACGCTTTCGTCTGGCGGTGGACCGCTCCTTCACGCTCAAGGGCGCAGGCACAGTGGTCACGGGCACGGTGCTGTCCGGCAAGGCCGCCATTGGCGATCATCTGGTCATCAGCCCGTCTGGCAAGGAGGCGCGCGTCCGCACCATTCATGCGCAGAACAGGCTAAGCGAGGCTGCGCAGGCGGGTGATCGCTGCGCGCTCAATCTGGCAGGTGACGGCATAACGAAAGAGGCGGTGCATCGCGGCGATATGCTGGTGTCGCCCAGCCTTCATCGTCCGACGGACCGCATCGATGCATTATTGCAAATCCTGTCACTTGAGAAAAAGCCGATCGGTCAGTGGTTCCCGGTTCGCCTGCATCATGCGTCAGCTGAGGTCGGTGCGCGCATCGTGCTTTTGCGGGATGAAGAGATTTCGCCCGGCACCGAAGACCGGGTGCAGCTGGTGCTGGATCGCCCCATCACGGCCGCAGCCGGAGACCGTTTCGTCATTCGCGATGTTTCCGCACAACGCACTATCGGCGGTGGGCGGGTTCTCGATCTGCGCCCGCCGCAACGCAAGCGCCGCAGTCCGGAGCGCATGGCACAGCTTGACGCCCACTCCATTGACGACCCGGTGGAAGCGGCACGCGCGCTCCTGTCTGTCGAACCTTATTATCTTGACGCGACAGCATTCCTGCACGACCGTGCGTTGACGGACGACCCGCAAAGTCTTGCACAGGCGCTCGATGCCGTAATGCTCCTGCAGGCAAATTCCGTGCTGTTGTTATTGCCGGAACGATGGGACACTCTGCGTGACGATATTCTGGCGCGACTGGCCACCTTCCATGACGAAAATCCGGACCTGATCGGCATGGGTGTCGAACGGTTGCGGTTGCTGTTGAAGCCACGCCTGCCTGCGTCGGCCTTTCGCGCCGCCATTGGTGCGCTGGTCGAGGCTGACCTGCTGAGACTGGATGGTGCCTGGCTTCGCCTCCGCGATCATGAAGTGACGATGAGCGATGCCGACGAGACGCTCTGGCAGCGCATCGCACCGCTGCTTGGCGGTGAAGCTCGTTTTCGTCCGCCGCGCGTGCGCGATATTGCAGGTCTGCTTGATGAGCGGGAGGAAGATATTCGCCGCCTGCTTAAGCTTTCAGGGCGCATGGGCCGGGTGCATGAAGTGGCGCACGACCATTTTTTCCTGCGGGTGACAATTACCGAAATGATCGGCATCCTGTCGGATATGGATGCGGCATTTGATAGTGGCTGGTTCATTGCGGCGCGGTTTCGCGACCGGGTGGATAACGGTCGCAAGGTGGCGATCCAGATACTGGAATTCTTCGATCGCAACAGCGTCACGATAAGGCGCGGAGACATGCGCCGCCTGAACCGCCGCAAGCTGGACTTGTTCGGCGATTTCGCGCAAGGGAAAGCAGGGACAACTGGAGGAATGAAGTGAAATCTCTGTCGACGACCATCTGCCTGTTACTCGTTCTGGCCGCCATTGGCGGCTGCGCCAACCGACCGTGCAATGAATGGCCGGGAACCTGCATCATTCAGTGACCGGCGACTGGATCCAGCCGTCCAGATTGACGCTTTGACTGCTGGTGCTGTAGGAATGAAGAGCGAATGAAATGGTAGCGACAGGTGAGGAAACTGCCCGTTTCTACAGCTTGCCGATACGAATTTATGGAATGAATTCAATATCTGGAAGGGATACATGCCCGGTGGCATGTCCGGACTTCAAATCCGGGAGGGGCCGATAGACGGTCTTTTGTGGGTTCGACTCCCATTCTCTTCCGCCAGTTTCTTATAGAATATCAACATTTGAGGTCATCAGGCGAATGGTATTCGCCGGCGGTACAGACAGCGGGAGCCGGGATGCATGATGGGTAGCCCCATTTGTTTGCGGCCGAAGATGCTTCCAATATGACAAGATTTCAACGGGGCAAGGTCAATCCTCACTGTCATCCTTCAATTCAGCCTTACAGCTCTCAAAAGCATCGAGTGCAATTTCATTTAGTAAGTGTAGGTAGCGAGCGGCCTCTCAATTAGAGCACTTCCAGTTTATGATAAACCATAGGAAATGCTCTATCTGTTTGTTTTTACGCATATCTTTATCCAAAAACCGCTTCACACTTTTGGAAGACATGCTCTAGATGCAAGCCACTCGCACCATTTATCCCACCACAAATCATAATATCACGCCACTTCCAGCGCCTGTGCGAGATCAGCAATCAGATCATCCGGATGTTCAATGCCAATCGATAGACGGATTGTTGATTCGAGCACCCCTATCCGCTCACGCACCTCAATCGGAACACCCGAATGCGTCATTGCAGCCGGATGGCTTGCAAGCGATTCTGTCCCGCCAAGACTGACCGCAAGCTTCAAGATCTGCAGAGCATTCAGGAAGCGGAATGCTGCTGCCTGACCGCCTTTGATATCAAATGAGAAGGTCGAGCCCGCGCCTGTGCACTGGCGTTTGAACAATTGGCCAACAGCAGAAGTTTGATCTGCAAACGGTAAATAATGCAGCTTCTCGACCTTTGGATGCTCACGCAGGAACTCGGCAATCGCAAGCGCATTCTTGTCGGCACGGTCCATACGAATACCCAGCGTTTCAAGCGAGCGCCCCAGCATCCAGCAGGAATGCGGATCGAGCTGTGTTCCAATCGCCCCACGCAGTGCCTTTATCTGCTTGACGACGGCCTTTGCACCAAGAACAGCACCGGCGATCAGATCAGAATGGCCACCAACATATTTGGTCAGCGAGTAGAGCGAAATATCTGCGCCGTGTTCGAGCGGCTTCTGAAAAACAGGACCGAGCAATGTGTTATCGCAAACGATGATCGGGCGGAGCCCTTCCTGTTTCACTGCTATCTTCTCGGCAACGCGCCGGATGGCTGCAATATCCACCAGACTGTTGGTCGGATTGGCGGGTGTTTCAATCAGGATAACCGAAACACGCCCCTTGCTTGTGGCTTCATCGGCAGCCTCTTCAATCGAGGGCTCATGCACGCCATCGGCAAAGGCCACAGCCGCAACGTTGAAATTATGGAAAGTCTTCGCGAGCAATGTTTCTGTGCCACCGTAAAGCGGCTGCGAATGCAGGATTACGTCTCCGGGACGCGCAAAAGCAAACAAGGTTGTCGCAATTGCCGACATGCCTGACGAAAACAACGCGCAACTCTCGGTCCCTTCATAGACAGCAAGACGATCCTCCACGATCTCGCTGTTGGGATGGTTGAAGCGCGAATAGACAAGGCCCGCCCCCACGCCTGCGGGTGGTTCTTTACGGCCGGAAACGAAATCGAAGAAATCGCGCCCGTCTTCGGCAGTCTTGAAAACGAAGGTCGAGGTCAGAAACACTGGCGGCTTGACGGCCCCCTCGGAAAGCTCGGGGTCATAGCCGTAGTTCAGCATCTGGGTTTCTGGATGAAGTACATGATTACCGATGCTGGTCTTGTTTGGACGAGGCGCGGTCATGTTTGTCTCCTGTAAAAAATCCTCCCGCTCAGCAAAGTGAGCGGGAACAGCTTATCAGAGACGATCGGGAATCTTCTTGCGTTGTTGACCGCTCAAGCGAGCGGCCACAAACAATAATCCGTGTTCATCGTCGCGCGGATTGCGCAGCTTACTTGACCACCAGAACCGGAACGGCGCTCAGCGACAGCACTTCCGCGGCCTGACTGCCCAGCAGCAGCTTGTTGACGCCGCGACGGCCATGCGATGCGATGACGATCAGATCGCAATGCTTGTGCTTGGCCGCCTCGATAATCCCCTGTGCTGGTGACTGGTTCTCAATGTGAAGAACTTCAGCAGAAACATCTACGCTCTCGGCTTTTGCCTTTGCTTTTGCGAGAAGCTCGTCGGCAGCTTTGGTAATAGCCTCGCGATATTCCTGAAAAGCCGCAGGACTCGATGCCCATTCCGCAGCAACCACAATACCATAGGATGGCAGAAGTTCAGTCACCGAAACAAACACAACCTTTGATCCGAGTTGCTTTGCAAGAGCAAGCCCCTGATCCACCCCCTTATCGGCGAGTTCAGATCCATCGGTTGCGATCAAAATAGACTTATACACGTTTCATGCCTCCAGGTTGTGATCGTCATCCGATCATGCCTGTTCTGAAAGAAAGAGCATTGATACGGATCAATGAAGCATTTGAGCTAAAAGTGCGAAGCGGTTCCAACGATTCAACCTTAATTGGGACCGCGCCAGGACAGCAAAAGCTTATAGACATGAGAAACTTATCGAAAGATAAGGGACAAGGTTTTCGTGCTGTGAATGACCAATTTTCGTACAAATGATCGTGCACCCTGCTGATACCCGATAAATTGGAATTATCTTCTAAGCGTAACTCCTTTAAAGAATATAATTCCAATTATACGCACTTCGAAGCACGGTCCCAGCTATGCTTTTGCGCCATTTCCTCATAAACTTCGCGTCAAACAGAAGGAGATTTTTCCATGAGCAAGCCCCTTGGCGCCAAAGACGGCGAAACTGCAGGCCGCGGTCGCATCTATGATTCCATTCTCGACACCATCGGCAACACACCTCTGGTCCGCATCGACAAATTTGCCAAGGAAAACGGCGTTGAAGCCAACCTGCTGGTAAAGCTGGAATTCTTCAATCCATTGGCAAGCGTCAAGGATCGTATCGGTCTTGCACTGATTGAAGCGCTTGAAGCTCAGGGCAAAGCTGTTCCTGGCAAGACGGTGTTTGTGGAACCAACCTCCGGCAACACCGGTATTGCGCTGGCATTCGCGGCCGCCGCCAAGGGCTACCGCCTTGTGCTGACCATGCCTGAAACCATGTCGGTTGAACGCCGCAAGCTGCTCAAGCTACTTGGTGCGGAACTCGTACTGACCGAAGGCCCGAAAGGCATGAAGGGCGCTATCGCCAAGGCAGAGGAAATCGCAGAAGGCAATCCGAATGCGATCATTCCACAGCAGTTCGAAAACCCGGCCAATCCTGAAATTCATCGCCGCACCACGGCTGAGGAAATCTGGAATGACACCAAGGGCGAAGCCGACATCCTGATTTCCGGCATTGGCACCGGCGGCACCATTACCGGCGTCGGTCAGGTCATCAAGTCACGCAAGCCATCGTTCAAGGTGATCGCTGTTGAGCCTAAGGATTCCCCGGTTCTTTCGGGCGGCACACCCGGTCCGCACAAGATTCAGGGCATCGGTGCAGGCTTTGCACCAAAGACGCTCGACACAGAAATCTATGATGAAGTGGTAACGGTCTCCAACGAGGATTCCTTTGCCAATGCGCGCCTGATTGCGCGTCTCGAAGGTATTCCTGTCGGCATTTCATCGGGTGCGGCGCTCACCGCTGCCATCGAAATCGGCAAGCGCCCAGAGAACAAAGGCAAGAATATTGTCATCATCATTCCATCCTTTGCCGAGCGCTATCTTTCAACCGCACTGTTTGAAGGTCTGGAATAAGATCGCAGCCTGAACCCGGCAAACAAAAAGCCAGAGCGGTCACCCGCTCTGGCTTTTCTGTTGCCTGAAACTCAGCTCATCTCCGGCAAAAGCCTGACAGGCTTTGCGTCTGAAAATGAGAACCGAAGTTCACTATTTAGTTTGCCGTGCGTGCCGCGCAAGCCGGACCCGGGCCGCGCATGTAATGGCGCTCGGGCCTGTAGCTTGGCGCGACGAACTCACGGATGACATTAACGCTATCACGTAGCTGAACGATAATGTTCATCGCCTTCACCTCATCAAGAACTTGCTGCTCGAAAGTGATGTTCGCCAAGCGACCATTGAGGTCGAGTTGAATGCTTTTTAGCTTCCGAACATCTTAATGAAAACTTTAACGATTAAAGATGAATAACTCCTAAATCTGCAGAGTTAACAGTAAGTTAATGGTAACGATATTCAGGTTTTCCACAGACGTGAGAAATTAGACACAATTAAAAAAGCCGGTGCGAATACACCGGCTTTTACAAGGACAACAGGTCTGGTTAGCGCGTCGGAACCGGATGTTCGCCACGATAATCATAGAAGCCGCGGCCCGTCTTGCGGCCAAGCCATCCTGCCTCAACATATTTGACCAGAAGCGGGCATGGGCGATATTTGGAATCGGCCAGTCCGTCATGCAGCACCTGCATGATCGAAAGGCAGGTATCAAGGCCGATGAAATCCGCAAGCTGCAACGGCCCCATAGGGTGGTTGGCACCAAGCTTCATCGCCGTATCGATGGCTTCCACGCTGCCCACACCTTCATAAAGCGTGTAGATAGCCTCATTGATCATTGGCAGCAGGATACGATTGACGATAAAGGCCGGGAAATCTTCAGCGACCGTTACGGTCTTACCGAGTGCCGTTACGAAATCCTTCGATTTGCGGAATGTATCTTCTTCGGTCGCGATACCGCGCACCAGCTCAACCAGCTTCATCAGCGGCACCGGATTCATGAAGTGAATACCGATGAAACGCTCCGGACGATCCGTGGTTGATGCGAGACGCGTGATGGAAATCGACGACGTATTGGTTGCAACAATCGCTTCCGGGTTCAGGATCGGGCAAAGCTGCGCGAAAATCTTGCGCTTGACTGTCTCGTCTTCTGTCGCCGCCTCAATTGCCAGGTCGACGCCTGCCAGATCTTCCATGGAATTCGCTGCACGGATTAGCTTCATGGCATCGGCACGCTGTTTCTCTTCCAGCTTACCGGACGACACTTGTCGCGCCATGTTGCCATTGATTGTGGCAATACCCTTTTCCAGCCGGTCCGCAGCCGCATCATGCAAAAGCACGTCGTATCCTGCCAGCGCACACACATGGGCAATTCCGCTTCCCATCTGCCCCGCGCCAACAATGCCTACCGTCTTGATCGCCACAGTCTCAACTCCTTCACGCTCCCGCCCAATAGCGGAGATCTGCTTGAGTATATCATTCATTCTTCAAATACAGAGAACCTGTATCTGGCCCGCATTCAGCCCCTTACCAAGCCCCTTACCAAGCCTTGTATCTGACATTGCTTGAAAGCCCGGTTAACAAGACAGCTTGCCTGTTAAAATGCAATCCTAAACTTCAGGTCGAGTTTTCAGCAATGCTTATAAAGAACCCGCCCGAACACCGGCAGAAACTCGGCGCAAAGGACGGGCAGCAAATGAGCTAGTGGTCTGATTCCGACATTTGCATCCCTCGGATACAGGCGTCAGACAAATGTCGGAATCAAGAAGACCACTAGCAAGTTTATGAATCTAGTGGATTTTTCGAATTTGACGTTTGAAACAGCATGTGTGTCAGTCGGGATTCAAACGTCAAATTCAATCCACTAGGCGGCAGATTTCCCTGCCGCCTTTCTTATAATCAGAGCGCTTTTTCGAGCTCTGGCAGCACGGTGAAGAGATCGCCGACGAGGCCGTAATCGGCGACCTGGAAGATCGGTGCTTCCTCATCCTTGTTGATCGCAACAATCACGCGGCTGTCTTTCATACCGGCCAGATGCTGGATCGCGCCCGAGATGCCGACTGCGATGTAAAGTTCAGGTGCAACCACCTTGCCCGTCTGGCCAACCTGCCAGTCATTGGGTGCATAGCCCGCATCAACCGCCGCACGGCTGGCACCAACCGCAGCACCAAGCTTGTCGGCAACAGGCAGGATCACTTCCTGGAACTTTTCCGACGAGCCAAGTGCACGACCGCCCGAGATGATAATCTTGGCCGAGGTCAGTTCCGGACGATCACCACCCGAAAGCGTGTTTTCAACGAAGCTCGACAATGCAGGATCAGCAGCCGCATTGACGCTTTCAACCGAAGCCGAGCCGCCTTCACCGGTAGCCTGGAACGAAGCCGTACGAACCGTGATGACCTTCTTGGCATCGGTCGATTGCACAGTCTGGATCGCATTGCCCGCATAGATCGGACGCTTGAACGTATCAGCGGACACCACTTCCATGATTTCCGACAACTGCATCACGTCGAGAAGGGCTGCCACGCGCGGCAGCACATTCTTGGCCGAAGTGGTGGCTGGTGCAATGATCGTGTCGTAGTTTCCTGCGAGTTCAACAATTGCTGCCGCCAGTGGTTCAGCCAGACGATTTTCCAGCGCATCGCTTTCAGCCAGCAGAACCTTGCGCACGCCCTTGAGCTTCGCAGCAGTGTCAGCCGCCGCTTTCGCACCCTTGCCTGCAACCAGAATATCGACATCACCACCGATCTGAGCGGCGGCTGTCAGTGCCTTTGCAGTCTGATCGGAAAGGCTTGCATTGTCATGTTCGGCAATAAGAAGAATAGCCATGTGTTTGTCC
>NZ_NNRL01000161.1 GCF_002252505.1 Brucella grignonensis
CCGAACCATCTCCCTTAACACGGATCTTTACGTTGTAATCTACAACCCGCTTTACTGCGACAAGGACTTTCATCCGCGATTACCTCTTCAATGACTTTTGCGGCACGACTATGCCGCCGTGAATCTTTGCCCGCATGTCAGAAACCGACATGAAAACGCTGCTGACAGAAGCGCCGAGAAACCGGCACTTCCCCGCAACATCAGGAACCGGCACGAAACCTAAAGACGGTTGACGTGCACGTCAATCGCGGAAGGGCGGCAATATCGATTTAAATGAATTTATTCTGACAGATAGTCATTCCGTTTCTGCACTAACGTTTGTCAGGTCTTGTCTTGTTGGTTTGACGCCCTTTGATAGTTTTCTTTTACGCGCGTCTCCTCGCATTTTCATGGCGTTTACAAGCCCGGTCTCATGCGCTAGGAGAGCCGCGTAAACATCCGGTCGCAGCCTACCCGGTCAAAACAAGGACTCAAACTATGAAGACGCTTGTCATCTGCTCCGGCGGATTGGACTCCGTTTCGCTCGCGCACAAAATCGCAGCGGAACATCAGCTCACTGGCCTTATCTCGTTCGATTATGGTCAGCGGCACAAAAAGGAACTGAGCTTTGCGGAAGCCTGCGCAAAGCGGCTCAATGTGCCCCATCAAACCATCGACATCCGTCCAATCGGTGCGAGCCTAACCGGCTCGGCCCTGACGGATGATATCGATGTTCCTGACGGCCATTATGCCGAGGAAACGATGAAAATCACCGTCGTTCCCAACCGCAATGCCATCATGCTGGCGATTGCCTTTGGTGTGGCAGCGGCCCAAAAGGCCGAAGCCGTGGCGCTTGCAGTTCATGGCGGCGATCACTTCATTTATCCCGATTGCCGTCCCGGCTTTATCGACGCTTTCCAGACCATGCAGAACCATGCGCTGGAAGGATATGCCGATATTCGGGTGCTTGCGCCCTATGTGCACAAGTCAAAAAGCGACATCGTTTCAGACGGTGCAAAATACGAGGCGCCGTTTGAAGCGACGTGGTCCTGCTACAAGGGCGGCGAGCATCATTGCGGGCGTTGCGGCACCTGTG
Organism: Brucella grignonensis; assembly: GCF_002252505.1. GTDB lineage: Bacteria > Pseudomonadota > Alphaproteobacteria > Rhizobiales > Rhizobiaceae > Brucella > Brucella grignonensis. The sequence goes on from NZ_NNRL01000161.1 coordinate 1,076, forward strand.
TTGAACGTCGCGAGGCCTTCCATCTGGCAGGTGTCGCAGATCCCACCCGCTATGAGGATGCCGACTTCTGGCGCGCAGCCATTGAGAAGAGGAACGCCTGATGTATCGCATCACCAAGGAATTTCATTTCTCCGCTTCGCATCAGCTGACCGAACTGCCTGCCGATCATCAATGTGCACGGCTGCACGGGCACAATTACATCGTTGAAGTGGAACTGTCGGCAGCCGATCTCAATGAGCATGGTTTCGTGCGCGATTATCACGAGCTGGCACCACTCAAGCGCTATATCGATGATGAGCTCGATCACCGCCATCTTAACGATGTGCTCGGGCATAATCGCGTGACGGCAGAGTTTCTGGCGCGCCATCTTTATGACTGGTGCCAGACACGCTGGCAGGAAGTCACAGCGGTAAGGGTCAGCGAAACGCCTAAGACATGGGCAGAGTATCGGCCCGAGAGTCGATCATGAAGGCCAGCCCCGAAATCCGCATCAGCGAGATTTTCGGTCCGACCATTCAGGGCGAAGGTGTGTTGAGCGGCGAGCCGACTGTTTTCATACGCACGGGCGGCTGTGACTACCGCTGCGCATGGTGTGACAGTCTGCACGCTGTTGAAAGCCGCTTTCGCCATGACTGGAAACCGATGAGCGTTGAAGCCATATGGCACGAAGTGACGGCACTTTCGGGTAAAAAGCCCATAACGGTGTCACTTTCTGGCGGCAATCCAGCCATTCAGCCATTGGGACCACTAATCGATCATGGTCACGCGCAAGATTATCGCTTTGCGCTTGAAACTCAGGGATCGGTGGCAAAAGACTGGTTTGCCAAACTCGATACGTTGGTGCTCAGTCCGAAGCCACCTTCAAGTGGCATGGAGACGGATTGGGGTGCGCTCGCAGCTTCCATTGATGCAGCAGGATCGAAACCCCGGACAGTGCTGAAATTCGTGGTCTTTGATGATGCAGATTATGCCTTTGCGAAAGCCGCATCAGCACGTCACCCGCATTTGGCCGTCTACCTTCAGCCCGGCAATCATACGCCCCCGCCGCCCGAAGATAATGATGCCCGCATCGACATGGGCGGCATCATGCGCCGTATGGAATGGCTGATCGACAAAGTTATGGCGGATCGCTGGTTCGAAGCCCATGTGTTGCCGCAGCTTCATGTACTGATCTGGGGCAACAAGCGCGGAGTCTGAACTAGCGGTGTTGTCCCGGCACCCACAAAACATCGCTTGCGCCATTATCATTGACGGCGCGGGCGGCGACAAACAGGAAATCGGAGAGGCGGTTGATATATTGCAGCGCCTCCTTAGAAACCACTTCGCCTTCGGTCTTTGCAAGCTGTACCATCAGCCGTTCGGCACGGCGGGAAACGGTGCGCGCAAGATGCAACGCCGCTGAAGCAGGCGAGCCTCCAGGCAAAATGAACGAACGCAGCGGCGGGATATCCGCGTTCAACTGATCGATATCGGCTTCAAGCCGTGTGGCCTGCGAAGCGACGATGCGCAGCGGCTCATAGGCAAGTGGTTTGCCATCATCGGGCGTAGAAAGATCAGCGCCAAGGTCGAACAGATCGTTCTGGATACGCGCAAGCATCGCATCGATATGAGCATGATCTTCACCGCTTGTATGAAGTCGCACCAAACCGATGCAGGCATTGGTTTCATCAACCGTGCCGTAGGCTTCAACCCGCAGATCGGATTTCAACCTGCGCGGACCCGAAGTGAGACCCGTGGTGCCGTCATCGCCTGTGCGTGTATAAATCTTGTTGAGCCTAACCATGTTTACTGGCCGCTGGTCTGGCGCGCGAAATATACAGCTGCGACGATCAGTACGATCGCAACAAACTGCAGGAAGACACGCAGCTGCATCATTTTGTTGGAGAAGTTGCCGTCACCACCGCGCATCATGTTGCGCAGACCAATAATCAGCACAATTGCCACTGCGAACATGGCCACCATGGCCGCAGCCTTGAACAGAAAGTCCATTTATTTTCTCCCATAATCCGCCATCTCTGTTTTCAAGACTGGTCGGACAGCATTCGATAGAGCCAGCGCGACGGCAGCAGGCGTCGTGCCAGAATACCCAGTTTCGCCAGTCGCGTAACCGCATAATGCGGACGCGGCTTGGGCGCCTCCAATGCATGCACAAGTACCGCGTAAACCGCTTCCGGGCCAAGCTTGTTTTTAGACTTCGTGCCACCATCATCGAGTTTCGCCATCTGACGCTGGTAAAGTTCTCGATGCACTGAATGTTCAAGGTCAATATTGGCCCGTGCATGCATGGCAGCATTATAGGTGAAGCGCGAGGCAATCGGTCCCGGCTCTATCATCGAAACCTCAATACCGGAGCCTTCCAGCTCCATACGCTGGGCGAGCATCAGACCCTCGAGCGCAAACTTCGATGCCACATAAGCGCCGCGCCATTTCATCGGCACAAGCCCGAGAATGGAAGAACAATGCACGATGCGGCCATGCCCTTGCGCACGCATCACCGGAACGATGCGACGTGTCAGATCATGCCAGCCAAAGAAATTGGCTTCAAATTGCGCACGCAATGCTTCAACCGGCAGATCTTCAATCGCGCCGGGCTGTGCGTAAGCACCATTGTTGAACAGCGCGTCGAGCGTGCCGTCGGTTGCGCGCAGCACTTCATCGACCAGCGCTTCGATTGATTGCGGTTCTGTGTAATCGAGGTAGAAAGCCTCAAGCCCTTTGGCTTTGAGCGCTGCAATATCCTCATCCTTGCGTGCCGTCGCAAACACGCGCCAACCGGCCCTGTGCAAAGCCTCGGCACAATAGGCACCGATACCGGACGAGCAGCCGGTTATAAGGATGCTGCGCTTTGCATTTTGTGAGATCATAGCGTGTTTCCTGCGGCGATACTTTGATCAGACTGCTTGATTCGCAACCGGTTTAAAACATCCCGCCCCTTGCATTTCCCAATTCGATACTAGATTTAAGGCCTTGAATTCAAATAACCGGACCGAGAGGGGCAAATCTGCGGATGCGAAAAGTAAGGCGTTTTCTCCGTCAGATCACCTTCGATGTTTATGGACATTTCAGCAGCGACGATGGCTGGGCATTTGCCTCTCATATCGCCCTGTCCGGGCTGATGGCAATGTTCCCCTTTCTGATCTTTGCAACGTCGCTCGCCAGCTTTCTGGGTACCAAGGAATTTGCCAATACGGCTGTGCATGTCATTTTCGACATGTGGCCCTCCAATATTGCAGGTCCTATCGCCAATGAAGTGATGAACGTTCTGACCGTTCAGCGTGGTGGACTTTTGACTGTGAGTGTGATCGCAGCCGCCTATTTTGCGTCCAACGGCGTGGAAGCACTGCGTATGTCGCTCAACCGTGCCTATCGGGTAAGTGACCAGCGCTCGATTATTTTCTGCCGCCTGCAAAGTTTAGGCTTTGTGCTTATTGGCACGATCAGTCTCATGGCAATCAGCTTTCTGCTGGTTCTCGCACCTCTTGCGGTACGCCTTGCCGAGCAATGGTTTCCAGACATTGCGCCCTTCACTGGCACGATTGCTATCTGGCGCTACACGATTGCAGTGATCGTTCTGGTGCTTGCGCTCTTTATCGTACACATCTGGCTGCCTGCCGGGCGGCGACGTCTGAGCGACATTCTGCCGGGCATCGGCATCACACTGATTGCCTGGCTTGCGGCCGCAACCGCCTTCGCAAAATATCTTGAGACCTTTGCAAGCTATGTCACCACCTATGCGGGCCTTGCCTCGATTATGGTGGCGATTGTCTTTCTCTACATGCTCTCAGCAATCTTCATCATCGGCGCGGAAATCAATGCCGCGATCATGAATTTCCGCAAACGCCACCAGCAGCCCGAACTCAATATAGAATGACTATTTGCGAAGCGTCGTCAGCGCGACACCAAGCGTCGTCACCACCATGCCTGCAATCTGGATGGGGCTGAGTGTTTCGCCGAAAATCAGATAGGCCATGATCGCAGCCGTGCCCGGCACGAGATAAAACAGTGACGCCACCTTCGACATGGCACCTTCACGGATCATCACCAGCAGCGCCAGAATGGCTCCGATGGAAATAGCAAGCGTCAGCCAGACCATCGCAAAGATAAGCTCCGGCGACCAGATCATCACACGTGTTTCAAAGGCGAAAGCCCCAATCGCGGTCAATGCCGCCGCCGCAATATATTGCACGGCGGTTCCAGCCTTAAGATCGCCTGCTGTTCCGAAACGCTTTTGCCAAACCGTACCAGTGCTGATGGCCAGAACAGCCACAAAAGCCGCGCACAGGCTTTGCGGATCAACACCATTGCCAGCTGAAAACTTCGGCCAGACCACCATGGCAACGCCCAGAAAGCCGACCAGAAGGCCCAGCCATTGCCGCCCACTGGCACGTTCACCCAGAAGAAGGGCTGCAATCAGCGTCGTCAGCATTGGTTGAAGACCCGCAACAAGTCCGGACATGCCTGCGGGCAATCCGTGATGCACAGCCCAGAACAGAGCCGAAAGATAGACACCATGAATAAGGCAGCCAGCAATGGCTGCGTGCATCAAAACCTTGCCGCGGGGCCAAACGCTACGGCTCACCAATGCCCAGAGAATCATGATCACGGCTGCGATGGAAAACCGCACCGCCATGAAACTGAACGGTTCCGCATAGGGCATGGAGAGCCCGGCACCGATAAAGCCGGTAGCCCAAAGCAGGACAAACATGATGGGAAAAAAGCGAGTGGCCATGACAGGGACTTTGACTGAGACTTTCTTATTTGCCGCCTGCAATAGTCTTCTTGGCGCTATTAGACCATCACATAAATCTGATTGCTGCGATCAATTTGCCAAATGCGTCTCATCCACCTATGAAACGGCATGGACGCTCAAAACGACACAATCCGCATTCTCGTCGATGCCGACGCCTGTCCGGTGAAGGCTGAAATCTATCGTGTTGCCGAGCGCCATGGCTTGCCCGTGGTTCTCGTCGCCAACAGCTATATCGCCATCCCGCGCGACGCAGAACGTGTCGAGCGTATTGTCGTTTCCGACAAGCTTGATGCAGCAGATGACTGGATCGCAGAAAATTCCCGACCGGGCATGGTTGTGATCACCGCAGATATTCCGCTTGCGAGCCGGTCGATTGCAATGGGTGCCTCGGTCATAGCCCCCAATGGAAAAGTGCACACGGCAAGCACCATCGGCAATACGCTCGCCACGCGCAACCTGATGGATTCACTGCGTTCGGCAGGCGAAGTCACGCGCGGCCCAGCACCGTTCTCGCCCAAAGACCGCTCAGCCTTCTTATCCGCGCTTGAACTGGCAATCGTCCAGCTGAAACGCTCCGGCTTTAAATCAGGATGATCGCATCGAGGCGGTCGCTATCCCTGCCCCGATCAGCATTGTCCCACCTGCCCGGTTGAAGATGCGCAAAGCGCGTTCATTGGCAAAGAAGCGTCGTGCACGCGTGGCAATCAGCGCATAAGTAAAGGCATTGAGAAAGGCGAGCACAAGGAACGTGCTTTCAAAGACCAGCATCTGTGTCACAAAATCGCGATGCGGGCTTAAGAACTGCGGCAGGAAAGCCACGAAAAACGTGATGCTTTTTGGATTAAGTGCGGTCACCAGCCACGCATGAAGCAGCATTCTGACTGGTTTCACCTGATCATGTCGCGCCTTGGCATTCATCGTGCCACCGGCTCGAAACAGCTTTATACCGAGCCAGATAAGATAGGCAGCACCAACCCATTTGACGGCGGTAAAAATCGTGGCCGATGCTGCAAGCAATGCGCCAACCCCCAGCATCGACAGCGTCATGGCGGTGAAATCGCCAAGCGCCACACCGATAGCCATGGGAAGTGCTGCTTTCCAACCCTGCCCAAGTGCGTAGGACACCACCAGCAAAACCGTCGGTCCCGGTATAATCAGAAGCACGATGGATGCGGCAGAAAATGCCAGCCAGACTTCAACACTCATGAGCAACTTCCTCTCTCTCAAAAAAGAGGAAGCCACCGAATACGTTACTTGTCTAGAGCATAATTCCTTAAACTTGAATCAGTTGAATGTGAAATTATGCTCTGACATTAAAGGGTTAGAGCGACCTTTGGGCGTCCAATAGGACGCCCGGCGCTCTAGCTAAAGTTTTTGCGCGGCCTCGATCAGCCTGATTGCGTCGGGGCTGTCCCACGGAGCAGGACCATTCATCGAGGCAATCTGACAACCTTCCTTATCGACCAGCAGCGTCACCGGAAGACCAAATGCCAGATTCTTGCGCTTCAATTCATTGAAGCTCGACATGGTCGCATCGCGGTTGAGGCTCAGGCTCTTGATGCCGATTTCTTCAAGGAATTTTTTCGGCTTCTCGTCAGAACCCGTATCAATATTAATGGCAACGACATCGAAATCACTGCCACCCTTTTTCGCCTGAAGATTGTCGAGTTCCGGCATTTCCTCGCGGCAAGGCGCACACCACGTCGCCCAAAGATTCACGAGGAGCGTCTTGCCCTTATAATCGCCGAGCGTAGTCATCTTGCCATCAGGACCGGTGAAAGCGATATGCGCGACTGAAATCGGCTTTTCCGCCGCGCGCATGGCGGCTACGGTGCCAGTTGCAGCAGCATCAAGGCTCTTCAGGGAATCTGCTTTCAACGCACATTGTGCGGAAGCTTCGTCACTTTGGGCAGAAACAGTGCTCGTCGCCGAAACATTGCTATCAGGTGCATTGCCAGAAGGCAGTTCCATCACGTATACCGCCCCGATACCGGCAATGACACCGGCAAGAGCTGCAAGAAGGACGATCTTCCGATTGCCTGACTTTGCCTTATCGTTGTCTTCTGCCATCGCGCGTCACTTTTCCTTAAGTCATGTATCCGAGGCATACGAGCATGAGCGAACAAAAAGCAAGCAATCAGATGTGGGGCGGCCGTTTTGCCTCAGGGCCCGATGCGATCATGGAAGAGATCAATGCATCGATCGGTTTCGACCGCAAGCTCTATGCGCAGGATATTCAGGGCTCGCTCGCCCATGCTGCCATGCTGGCAAAGACAGGCATCATTGCGGCAGAGGACCATAAAAAGATTGAAGAAGGCCTGAAAACCATCCTCAAGGAAATCGAGGACGGAAAATTCACCTTCTCGCGTAAGCTCGAAGATATTCACATGAATATCGAAGCGCGCCTTGCCGATCTTATTGGTGCATCTGCTGGGCGTCTGCACACGGCCCGCTCGCGCAACGATCAGGTGGCCGTTGATTTCCGTCTCTGGGTCAAGCAGGAGATGCAGAAGACTGCAGTAGCACTGAAAGGCCTGATTGAAGCCTTCCTTGAGCGTGCAGAAGAACATGCTGCAACCGTCATGCCGGGCTTCACGCATCTCCAGACCGCGCAACCCGTCACTTTCGGCCACCATTGCATGGCCTATGTGGAAATGTTCGGCCGCGACCTTTCCCGTGTACGTGACGCGATTGAACGCATGGACGAATCACCATTGGGTGCGGCGGCTCTTGCAGGCACCGGCTTCCCGATTGATCGTCACATGACCGCGAAAGCACTTGGTTTCCGTGAACCAACCCGCAACTCGCTCGACAGCGTTTCCGACCGTGACTATGCGCTCGAATTCCTGTCGCTTGCAGCCATCTGTGCTGGTCACCTGTCGCGTCTCGCAGAAGAAATCGTCATCTGGTCGACGCCGCAGTTCAACTTCGTGCGCCTGTCGGATGCGTTCTCGACCGGCTCTTCGATCATGCCGCAGAAGAAGAACCCGGATGCTGCAGAACTGGTCCGCGCCAAGACCGGCCGCATCAACGGTTCGCTTGTTGCCCTTCTTACCATCATGAAGGGTCTGCCGCTCGCTTATTCCAAGGATATGCAGGAAGATAAGGAACAGGTTTTCGACGCTGCCGAAAATCTGGAGCTCGCAATCGCTGCAATGAGCGGCATGGTGCGCGACCTGACCATCAATGTCGCATCCATGAAAAAAGCCGCCGGTTCCGGTTACTCGACTGCGACCGACCTGGCCGATTGGCTGGTGCGTGAACTCGGGCTGCCATTCCGCGATGCTCACCACGTGACAGGCCGCGCTGTGGCTCTGGCTGAAAGCAAAAAGGTCGACCTTTCGAAGCTTTCGCTCGAAGATCTGCAATCGATCAATCCGGGCATTACCGATGCGATCTTCGGCTATCTGACGGTTGAGAAGTCGGTCAAGAGCCGCCAGTCCTTCGGCGGAACCGCGCCACAGGAAGTGCGCCGGCAGATCCGTTACTGGAAAAAGCGCATTGCAAAAGCCTGAGCAGAGCATCTTAGTGAGGTCACTCCTGAAGGAGTGATTTCACTTTCAGATATTTTGGGTTAGACCTGACCCATAGACACATTCCGGGAACCAAAGCTGATGACAGGCCGCTCCGCCATTTCTTCCGTGCTTCTGATCGCAGCCCTTGCTGCTACTCTTGCCGCTTGCGGACGAAAAGGCCCGCTTGAGCCACCGCCTGCCCAGATGATCACCAACGATCAGGGCCGCACAGTCGAGAAACCGAAGGAAGACAAGCCCTTTATCCTCGACAAGATTCTTTGAGTGCTCATCTCGATCTGATAAAATCGGATCGAAACGTGCTCTAAAGTCTTTTACCTGAAGCATATCTTACCGATTCTCGTTTCACTCCGGTCGGACTATGCTCCAATCTCTGATCAAGCAGGGACTGTTTCCCGTGAATCATTTTGAATATCGCGACGGCGTCCTTCACGCCGAAAATGTGAGCCTGCCTGAAATCGCAAACGAGGTCGGCACGCCTTTCTACGTCTATTCCCGCGCGACCATCGAGCGCCATTTCCGCGTCTTCAGTGAAGCTTTTGCGGGTATGGAAACGCTGGTCACCTATGCGTTGAAGGCGAACTCCAATCTGGCCGTACTCAAGACACTTGCCAAGCTTGGCGCCGGCGCCGACACGGTTTCAGAAGGCGAGATTCGCCGTGCTCTGGCCGCCGGTATTCCAGCAAACAAGATCGTGTTTTCAGGCGTTGGCAAAACCCCGCATGAAATGGATTTTGCGCTGGAAGCGGGCATCTACTGCTTCAATGTCGAGTCTGAACCGGAGCTGGAAATTCTTTCCGCCCGGGCAGTCAAAGCTGGCAAGGTTGCATCCGTATCCTTGCGCATCAATCCGGATGTCGATGCCAAGACACACGCCAAAATCTCGACCGGCAAGTCCGAAAACAAGTTTGGCATTCCGCGCGTAAAAGCGCGTCAGGCCTATGCGCGCGCCGCGAGCCTGCCCGGAATCGATGTCGTTGGCATCGATATGCATATCGGCAGCCAGATCATTGATCTGGAGCCTTTCGACAATGCTTTTGCGCTGATGGCTCAGATCGTGAAGGAATTGCAGGCCGATGGTCACAATATCCGCCATGTCGATGTCGGTGGTGGCTTGGGCATCCCTTATCGTACCGATAACAACCCGCCACCGCTGCCGGTTGCCTATGCTGAAATCGTCGCAAAGCACATCAAGCCGCTGGGTCTCAAAACCGTGTTTGAGCCGGGTCGTCTGATCGTTGGCAATGCCGGTCTTCTGGTGACGGAAGTGATTTTCGTCAAAGAAGGCGATGCCAAGAACTTCGTCATCGTTGATGCGGCGATGAACGACCTCATTCGCCCAACCCTTTACGAAGCCTTCCACGACATCAAACCTGTCAAGGAAACGAAAGATAGTGCGCCTCGCATTCGCGCCGATTTTGTCGGCCCGGTCTGCGAAACCGGCGACTATCTCGGCCTTGACCGTGAAGTGGCAAAACCTGCTCCGGGTGATCTGATAGCGGTCTGCACGACTGGCGCTTATGGCGCGGTTCTGTCGAGCACCTACAACAGCCGTCTTCTGATTCCGGAAGTGCTGGTCGATGGTGATCGTTATCATGTCATTCGTCCACGCCGGACCTATGAAGAGCTGCTTGCGCTCGATTCCGTGCCTGACTGGTTATAAATTCCGGTCAAAGCCTCGCCTTTGCCATGATGCGTGTTATCCTATGATGCAAATCGCAACTGGAACACGCATCAGAAAGTCCAGATGACACAGCAGAAAAAAGACAGCAAAGACTTGCCAATCCGCAAGCGCGATGCGTTTTTCCGCCTGTTTTCCGGCGATGGTGCTGCTTTGCGCCGCCTTCATCTGCAAAGCTTTCTGACAATCAGTTTCGAGCGGTTGTGGCCGCTCGTTTTGCCGCTGATTCTGCTGATTGCCCTTTTTGCAAGCGTGAGCTGGCTTGGACTTTTCACGCTGATGCCGCGCTTAATGCATATCGGCGTGCTTGGGCTCTTTGCCTTTGCTGGTCTTGTTGCACTTTATCTGCCCTTCCGTTTTCGCCTCCCCAATGAAGACGACGTCACAGCTCGTATTGAGGACGTGAATGGTCTGATCCACGAGCCGCTGGCTGTGCAGAGCGGACAAATGGCAACCGGCACCAAAGATCCGTTTGCCATCGCTCTCTGGCAGGAACACAAGCGCCGCATGGCTGAGCGGCTCAAAAACCTGCAATCGGGTGTTCCGCGTCCGCACATTCCAGAACGCGATCCTTTTGCAGTGCGAGCAATCGTGGCTCTGCTGTTTGTGACTGCTTCCGCTTATAGCCTCAGTCCCAATAGCGGGCGCATTGCCGATGCGTTTCATATCCGCGCAGGTAGCCCGACAGCCGTTGCACGCATCGATGCCTGGGTAACACCACCGCACTATACAGGTCGTGCACCGGTGTTTCTGAGCACAACGTTTGATGAAGCGAATGTCGGCAAACCGATCACCGTTCCGCAAGGCAGTATCGTCAACATCCGTGTTATTGGCGGCAGTTCGGAACGACTGACCACAACGGATTCGACCGGCCATCGCAGCGAGATACAGCCAGTTGCGCCCCAGATCGAGCCCAAAGAGGGCGCAACGGAGGAACCGACAATTGTCGATGGCAGCCGCAACTTCCGTTATGATCTGCAGCAGGACCAGACACTTGCCCTGTCCGGAATCGATGCGCGCTGGACCTTTGCTGTCACGCCAGACAATGCGCCAACCATTCGGTTCACCAAAGAACCGGGCCATGCGCTGAATGGCACTTTGCAGCTTGCCTATGAAATCACCGACGATTATGGCCCGGCCAAAGCCTATGGTGAAATCGTTCCTCTTGATATGGATCACGAGGACGAGGAAGTCGCCCCTCTGTATGACGCGCCGGAGCTGCCTCTTGCGTTGCCGCGTCGCGGGACCAAAGAAGCAACCACTACCAAAGACCTGACCGAACATCCGTGGGCTGGTCAGGAAGTAGCGCTCACACTCGTTGTAACCGATGCAAACGGCAAGACCGGTCGCAGCGAAACCAAGATCATGAAGTTGCCGGAACGTCCGTTCTCCAATCCGCTTGCGAAAGCAGTTGCAGAGCAGCGCCGCATACTGGCACTTGATGCAACCCAACGCGATCATGTGCGCGACATGCTTTCAGCACTGATGATCCGCCCGGAAGAAACCATCAAAAACACGGCCCATTATCTGGGTCTCGTGACGATCCGCACACGACTGCGTCTGGCCACCGGCGACGATGCGCTACGCGATACTGCAGATTATATGTGGCAGGTGGCACTGGGCATTGAAGACGGCAATCTGTCTGAAGCCGAAAAGCGTCTGCGTCAAGCACAGGAAGCGTTACGCAATGCGTTGCAGAACGGCGCTTCGCAGGAAGAAATCGATAAACTGACTGCAGAATTGCGGGAGGCAATGCAGCAATTCCTGCGTGAATTTGCCCAGCGTCAGCAGCAAAATCCCAATGCCCGCAATACACCTCCCGATCCAAATGCACGCATGCTGACCGAAAAGGATTTGCAGCGCATGATGGATCAGATCGAAAATCTGGCACGTCAGGGATCGCGCGATCAGGCAGAACAGCTTCTGTCGCAATTGCAGGATATGATGAACAATCTGCAGATGGGACAGCAGGCGCAACCGGGTCAGCAAGGCCAGGGCCAGGGTCAGGCCAATCAGATGCAGCAGCAGATGAACAAGCTTGGCGATTTGATGCGCCGCCAGCAGCAGATGATGAACGAGACCTTCAAACTCGATCAGCAGATGCAACAACAGCAATATGGCAGCGGCGAAGGCGAATATGGAGATAACCAGCTTCCTGGCGACAACGGTCCTATGGGACAAGGCGAATCGCAACAGGAGCAAGGCCAAGGTGACCAGCCCGGAAATACGCCTTCAGATTTGGCGGAAGCCATGCGCAAGCTTCAACAGCAGCAGCAACAGCTCCAGCAGGAATTGCAGAAGTTCAACGAAGACCTCAAGGGCTTGGGCATAGACCCCAATCAGGATTTTTCCGATGCAGGAAAATCGATGGGCAATGCCGCCGATGCGCTTGGCCGCAGCGAAGGCTCGGAAGCGGGCGACCAGCAAGGCAGCGCTTTGGAAGCCCTTCGCCGCGGTGGCCGCGATATGATGCAAAAAATGCAGCAGGCCATGGGACAGGATGGTCAGGGACAAAGCAGGCAGAATAGCCAGAATGGTCGCGATCCGTTGGGTCGACAGCAAGGCAATGGCATGTCAAACGATAATGACGTCAAGATTCCCGGCGAGATCGATATCCAGCGCGCGCGTGAAATTCTCGATGAAATCCGCCGCAAGCTTGGCAACGCACTGACGCCACAGATGGAGAAGGAATATCTCCAGCGACTGCTGCAGTTCGATTGATCAAAGCACAGTCAGTTTCCGGAATTTAAATGCTGAAAACGCTCGCGAATAGCCGCGAGAGATTTTGGTTATGACGTGCCGAAAATAGTGATTTGCGAGAACCGGAGCGGGATGTACTTTTTCGTACATGAGCACCGGAAGCATAGCAAAGCGCTATTTGCAGGCCGTTAGAGCATTTCCGGCAAAAGTGCGAAGCGGTTTTGCGTAGGATAATGCGTAAAAAATGCGCCAAATATCGGTTAGTCCTGAACGTGGCCTACATAAGGCAGCTGCCGGAACGAATGCGCTACATCCATGCCATAGCCGACGACAAAATAGTCAGGGCATTCAAAGGCAACAAAATCCGCATCGAGATCAACCTTGCGACGCACGCTCTTGTCGAGCAATACGGCAATGCTCACGCTGCGCGCACCGCGTTCGAGCATCAGTTCGCGCACGAATTTAAGCGTCTTGCCGGATTCGAGAATATCGTCGATCAGCAGTACATCACGATCACGCACATCGCTGTCGATATCACGCAACAGGCGCACTTCGGTGCTGGTCGTGCCCTTGCCATAGCTTGAAACGGTGATGAATTCGACATCCGGTTCAACCCCGGCATCGTGCATCGCACGAATAAGATCGGCTGCGAAAATGAACGAGCCTTTGAGGATCGAAATCGTCAGCAGATTATGAAACTTATGTCCGGCGATATCCTTCGCAAGCTCGAGATTGCGCGCGGCAATTTCCTCCGAACTAAACAGCACATCGATTGTTTTGCCGCCGACTTCAGGCATCTGCCGCTTCTCCTGCTAAATAAGCCTAACATGGCTTTGAAAGGCACGCTCTATATCATGCTTTCTCAGAATTGCACCATTTTGGATTGCCCTCTTCCAGAACAATCAAAGGAAGCATAATCATTTGCCATTTCATTGATTTGTTATAGCGTGGCCATCATGCATCCAGACATTATTGAACTGCGCTCCTTTTACGACACGACGCTCGGCCATCTGACCGAGCGTTCTATTCGCATGGCGCTCTCCGCACTTTGGGCGCGTGTGCCGGGTGAGCGGCTGGTTGGCCTTGGCTATAGCTTGCCCTATCTGGATCGTTTCAGTGCTGATACGGAACGCAGCTTTGCCTTCATGCCTGCCGGACAAGGCGCGATTGCCTGGCCCTCACCGGAAAAATCCACAACGGCTCTGGTTTTCGATGAAGAACTGCCTTTGCCCGATTCCTCCATCGACCGCATTCTGATGGTCCATGCTCTGGAATATGCGGAAAATGCTGCTGAAACGCTCAAAGAAATGTGGCGTGTGCTTGCCCCCAATGGCAGGCTGGTTATTGTCGTGCCAAACCGGCGCGGCGTCTGGGCACGTCTCGACTGGACACCGTTTGGCAGCGGTCGCCCCTATAGCAGTACACAGCTGACAGCCTTGCTGCGCGAAGCCAACTTCACGGTGAATACCATCAGCAATGCGTTGCATTTTCCACCTGTGAAGCGGCGCTGGATAATGCGCCCCTGTATGGCGGTTGAGGGGTTAGGGCGGAAGCTCTGGCCGCTTTTTTCAGGCGTTCTGGTTGTGGAAGCTCAGAAGCGGCTCTATCAGGGCCTGCCTGTCGCCCAACGTTCATCGCGGCGTGTCTTTGTGCCGGTGCTTGCGCCCCATGGCTCTCCGGTCAGCGGTTTGAGAAAAGCCGCACCAAAAGAACCCAAAACATGACGTTGCAATCTTTAGGCTCAGGACTCATTAATTTGACGGAAATGGTGTGAGACCATCCGTTTGGATACGAGGAGAAAAGGCGACGGAAATATGCTTTATTTTCAAGCCATTTCGACAAAGTAGCCGGACGGATGGACCACATCCTCCGGACACTGAAATGACTTGGCGATCTGCCGCGTCAAGCCGCTCAGACGGGGAACCACCCCGTTCTTCGCGTCTTTCCTTGCAGCTCTTGTCATTTCATGTGCCATTTCCATTAAATTAATGGGTCCTGAGCCTAACAGTAAGGTTTTTCTCGACTTGAACGCGGCGGCGGTTTATGCCCGCTGCGTAACCTTAAACACAGTCCTTTTGGCGGAGCCAAATCATGACCAATATGCAGAACCTCTCCCGTCCCCAGCCCAAGGCAGGCCTGCTCGATATCGCAGCCTATGTGCCCGGCAAGGAACATGTTGAAGGCGTCGCAAAGGTCTACAAGCTCTCCTCCAACGAGACCCCGATCGGCCCCAGCCCGCATGCGGTCGAGGCCTATCGACACTGGGCCGATCATCTCGCGACATATCCCGACGGTCAGGCCATAGCGCTGCGCGAAGCGATTGCTGAATCTCAGGGTCTCAACATTGGTAACATTATCTGCGGCAACGGTTCCGACGAATTGCTCGGCCTCATTTGCCAGACCTATCTGGCACCTGGCGATGAAACACTCATCACCGAACACGGTTTTGCGGTTTACAAGATCCAGACGATGGGAGCGGGTGCAACACCCGTAACCGTCAAGGAAAAAAACGAACGTGTCGATGTCGATGCGATCCTTGCTGGCGTTACTCCGCGCACCAAGATCGTTTTCATCGCCAATCCTGCCAACCCGACCGGCACTTATCTGCCGTTTGAGGAAGTGCGTCGCCTCCATGCAGGCCTGCCAAAGCATGTTCTGTTGGTGCTCGATGCTGCCTATGCCGAATATGTGCGCCGCAACGACTACGAATCCGGCCTTGAACTGGTGTCATCGAACGAAAACGTCGTCATGACCCGTACTTTCTCGAAGATTCACGGCCTGCCGGGTCTGCGTATCGGCTGGATGTATGCACCGCTGCACGTTATCGATGCGGTTAACCGTATCCGCGGCCCATTCAACATGAACTCGGCGGCAATTGCTGCTGGTGCCGCCGCAATCCGCGACCGCGCCCATGTCGTGAAGTCGATTGAGTATAACGAGAAGTGGCTGTCGTGGCTGACCGAAGAATTCACCAGGCTTGGGCTTCGTGTCACGCCATCGGTGACGAACTTCCTGCTCATGCACTTCCCCGACGATGCTGCACATTCGGCAGACAAGGCGGATGAGTGGCTTTCAAAGCGCGGCTACATCCTGCGCCGTGTTGGCGGCTACGGCTTCCCAAATGCGCTGCGCATGACGGTGGGCACAGAAGAAGCCAATCGTGGCGTTGTGGCTGCTCTTACCGAGTTTTTGAAGTAAGATAATGTCCACGGTCCATTTTGAAAAAGTCGCACTCATCGGTATCGGCCTTATAGGCTCATCGCTGGCGCGCGTTATCCGCCGCGAAGGCTTGGCCGATCATATCGCCATCGCCACACGCAGTGCCGAAACATTGAAGCGCGCCGAGGAGTTAAACCTCGGCGACAGCTATTCGACCGACAGTGCCGAGGCGGTCAAAGACGCCGATCTCGTCATCGTATCGGTGCCGGTCGGCTCGTCTGGTACAGTTGCAAAGCAGATTGCTGGCAGCCTGAAGCCGGGCGCCATCGTCACCGATGTCGGATCGACCAAGGCATCGGTCATTGCGCAGATGCAGCCAGAGCTGCCGGAGAACGTGCAATTCATTCCCGGCCATCCTCTGGCGGGGACTGAATATTCCGGCCCGGATGCAGGCTTTGCTGAGCTCTTCACCAATCGCTGGTGTATTCTCACGCCTTTGCCCGACACCGATCAGGCGGCAATCGACAAGCTTTCTGCCTTCTGGACAGCTTGCGGCTCGCGTCTTGATCAGATGGACCCACAGCATCACGATCTGGTGCTGGCCATCGTCTCGCACCTGCCGCATATCATCGCCTATAATATCGTCGGCACAGCCAGCGATCTGGAACAGGTGACGAAATCAGAAGTCATCAAATATTCGGCTTCGGGCTTCCGTGACTTTACCCGTCTGGCAGCTTCCGATCCAACCATGTGGCGCGACGTCTGTCTGCACAACAAGGATGCAATCCTTGAAATGCTGGCACGGTTCTCAGAAGATCTAGCATCCTTGCAGCGCTCGATCCGTTGGGGCGACGGCGAGGCTTTGTTTGACCTCTTCACCCGCACGCGCGCCGTGCGACGGGGCATCATTGATGCGGGTCAGGAAGTCGATGCGCCGGACTTTGGTCGTCAGGCAGCCACCCATCCCGGCGAACAGAAGTAAGACTACGCTTTACAGGTTCGGCAGTCGACCGAGCGGTATAAACCCAGCACTGGCTCTTCCCTTACGAACGGCGATCTCGAGAACGGGATTGCCGTTTGCGTCTTTCGGCATGGCGGAAAGAGCAAAAAGAACGGTGGCAATGTTGCCGCCCTGTTCAGGGAAGACTGTCTGTCCCGCCTGCGCGAAAGATTGCGGATTGACCATCGTGACTTTGAGGTCCGCATCAATCTCGCCTTCCATATCGACCGAAAACGGACCCGCAATGGAAAGCACTGCCCCGTTTGGCATGGACAGGAACGCCTGATTGATCACGCCGCTATGACCGCGCATCCGTTCATTGAACGGCGACGGGCTTGGCGCGAGGAAGGTCGCGGCATCGGCAATCGCTATATCGACCAGCCCGTCAATCTCGGGGCTTTTGGCATGCCCGATCACATAGGGTTCAAGCTTCAGTGCTGCAAAGCGCCCATTGATCTTGAGTTGGTCATCTTCGCTGCTCATGCGAAGATTCATCTGCTCAAGCTTGCTGATCGGTTCTGTGGTCGTGGTTTCCGTACGCACCCCGACGCTGACGTCACGCGCATTCAACTCAATCTCGGTCGGAAATGGGCGTGCAAGACGCGTATTGGAGGTGAACTTGCTCCAATTGATCTCAAGAGGCTGGATGCCAGGAAACTCGACAAAGGCGGGACCCGATAATTCGTTGCTCAGCGAACGTGGCGCATAAACCGGAGAACCGGACGTAAAGCGGCCAGCACGCAATGACATGCCTTCGGAGGGCTTCCGCCATGAAATGCTGGCGCAAACCACATTCACACGCAGCGGGTAGCCACCTGTGTGCAGATCTTCACATTGAACACCGACGCCTTGCGATGCAAGCTTGGCCATATCAGCTTTTGCACGTGCCTCGATCTTGTCTGCCACATAGAACCAGCCCGCCGTGTAGGCAACAGCAAGCACCAGAGCGACAACTGCGATCGTGATTGGGCGCTTTCTGGATTTCGTGGGTTCAATTCCAGCATGCGCCATTGAAAAAGCCTCTTTCAATCAGATACTTGGTTGCGTTGACAAAGCACAGGGCATTTTGGAGCCCAAACCATCATCATCTGTTCTGCTGTCCCCAACAGGTGGCTATATTATGGCAGGATTGAGTCTTGTGAAGTTTCGCCGATCAAAAAATGCGGGATATCCTGAGAATACCGATAAAAACTCGCCATAATTGACCATATATTGATTCCCATCATGACAAGGCGCACTGACGATCAGCGAATGAACGACTTCTGGGTATTCGGTTATGGCTCACTGATGTGGCGGCCCGGCTTTGCCCATGTCGAGACCATGCGCGCACGCCTGCACGGATATCGCCGCAGCCTCTGCATCTATTCCCATGTCCACCGCGGAACACCTGATCAACCTGGCCTCGTGCTTGGTCTGGATGCTGGCGGTTCCTGCCTCGGCATTGCCTTCCGCGTACCCGGCGAGATGACCAATGAGGTCATGATCTATCTGCGTGAGCGCGAAATGTCCAATCATGTCTATCACGAGAAATGGCTGCGCCTGCGTCTGGCAGACGGTCGTGATGTGCAAGCCGTCACCTATGTTGCCGACCGGCGCCACATTCAATATGCAGGATCCCTCAAAGCCGAGGATGCTGCCGCAATAGTTGCTACTGCGCAGGGCGATTCCGGTGCCAATGTCGACTATGTCTCCAACACACTTGCGCATCTGCGCAATATGCGCGTGCGCGATCATGCCTTGGAACACGTCAACGATCTGATCTGCAACAAAGTGAACCGGCAGAAACACGACACGGCCTGATCAACTCTGCCTGTATCGGCGAAAATGAACGACCAGCGCCTCTTTGCCGTTCACGATCATAATGCCCGTTATCACAAATACCGTACCCACAACGAAGCTGGCTTCGATAGGTTCGCCCAGAATAATCGCGCCCAGAATCACTCCGAAAATTGGTGTCATGAAAGAGAGCGAACCCAATTGGGACGCCCGATAAATTCGCAGAAGCTGAAACCAGATCAGGAACACCGCGAACGAGACAATCACGGCCTGAAAGGCGAAACTTCCTATCACCATCCTATTCCAGCTGATCTCAGCCTGTCCCATCAGGAACGCGGCAACTGACAAGGTCACGAAAGCTGTGAGCAGCTGATAGAGCAAGGTCTGCTTCGCTGGCAGCGCTGCGAGACGCGAGCCACGGACCACGACGGTCGTTGCGCCCCACGCTATTCCGGCAAGCAGGCAGAGCCCATCGCCAACAAGCATGGCGCGGAAATCGCCATGGACAGCCTCACCGCGAATGAGGAAAGCGATTGCTATGCCTGCAAAAGCGATGCCGATACCGACCCACTGTATGGTCGTCAGACGCTCCGTTGGCACCAGAACATGCAAACCCAGTGCCGCAAAAAGTGGTGCTGTATAAAGCAAAACCACGGCATGAGCGGCTGAGGTCAACCGCAACCCCTCCCCCAGAAACAGATATTCAAGCGCAAACAGCAAACCGACCAGTAAGCCCGGTTTCCAGATACCATTGGCAATCGTCAGTGTTTCACGCTGCGCGATCATGATCGCGGCTATCAATGCAGCTCCCACACCCGAACGCAGCGCGATCTGGAACAAGGGCGAAATATCCGCAGCTGTCAATTTCAACAGCACCTGCTGCAAGCCAAGGCTGATGCAAACGAGAAGCATCATTCCAAACGCATGCATGTCGACGGGCTTGCGCTCCATTGTCCGAATCCTCGTGATTATTCCGAACAATAGGTGTACGCTTGTCAGGTATAGAGTATATAGCTTAAAACTGACAAACCTTAGCGCAGGATTGCCATAATGGCGGTAATCGCCCTAGAAGCCACGCATCAACCTCCTTTTACGGAAGCTTTGCCGGAGCCGCTGTTCTTTCGAACAGCCTGCATGCCGCCGGCTGCACGCTACCCTATGCATCGCCATAATTGGGGGGAGTTCGTCTATTCCTTCACTGGTGTGATGGAAGTGCGTATTGGCGACAGTCATCTCTTGGCCCCACCGCAATATGGAATATGGCTTCCACCGCATATCGAGCATCAAGGCCTCAATCGTCAGGAAGTGTGCTACTGTTCGCTCTATGTGACCGAAGAACTTTGCGCCGATCTTCCAGCCAAAGCCTGCGCGCTTAATCTCAATCCATTGATCCGCACCCTGCTTGAACATCTGCGTATGAAGAAACCATCGCAACCGCAGCGACCACAGGAGACGCGACTGCTGCATACACTACTCGACCAACTGGCGATTGCTCCATGTGCCGGATCCTATCTACCCTCCAGCACCGACCCTGCCCTGCAAAAAATCCTGTCTATCCTGGAAGCCGATCCAAGCGACAATCGTACACTTCACGATCTTGCAAAGGTCGCCAATACATCCGAGCGGACACTGATGCGCCGCTGCAAGCAGGAGCTTGGCATGAGCTTTCCTGAATGGAAACAGCGTCTCAGAACGCTGAAAGCCATGCCGCTGCTCGAAGGGGGGGCCAAGGTCGAACATGTGGCGCTTGACCTTGGCTATGCCAGCGCATCGGCTTTCATCGCCATGTTCCGCAAACTGATGGGTATCACGCCCGACGAATATCGCAGACAAATTGGCGCCTGAACGCACGGCGCAGAAACCTCTGGCTGCAACTGAAGAAAATGTGCCCGTTTTCTCCTGCCAGCATCCGATGGATATTAAAGTTGCATTGCTTGCACGGCTTGCCCTTGTTCTTGCCCAAAGCAACCGCTACATCTCGGCTAAAGCATCGCTCCGGAGCCTGACTGGATTTTGGACAATACGATGCAGAGATTCAAAGGGTTGGAGTGGTCTTGCTGGGTCAGTTTCTGATCTGCGCCGCTCCGATTGCCAAGGAGACTTATATGATCGCATTGTTCCGCACCATTGATCTGGCGCTCGATATCTATACTTGGATCATTATCGCTAGTGCCGTTTTCTCATGGCTCTATGCGTTCAACGTCGTCAATTCTTCCAACCGTTTCGTGGCTTCAATCGGCGAGTTTCTTTACAAAGTAACCGAACCGGTTCTGCGCCCGCTTCGCAATATCCTGCCCAATCTCGGCGGCATCGATATTTCGCCGATTGTCGTGCTGCTGATTATCTTCTTCATCCGTCAGTTCATGTGGACGACGCTGCTTCCCGTGCTTCTTTAGGGAACGCTCAGAACAGATCAAACAAAAACGCCCGGACTTTCATCCGGGCGTTTTTGTTCAATTTTGCGAGGCTAACTATTTGCCCTTGGCGCGTTCAATCGCTTCAACGATGAACTTGCGCGCGTAATCTTCGTCGCCCCAATCGCCGATCTTGACCCACTTGCCGGGTTCCAGATCCTTGTAGTGCTCAAAGAAGTGCGCGATCTGCTTCAGGGTGATTTCCGGAAGATCGGAATAATCATGCACCTTGGCATAACGCTGCGTCAGGTTTGGCGAAGGAACTGCAATGATCTTCTCGTCCTTGCCAGAATTGTCTTCCATGACCAGAACGCCGATTGGGCGAACATTGATCACGCAGCCAGGAACCAGCGGACGGGTGTTGCAAACCAGAACGTCAATCGGGTCGCCATCTTCCGAAAGCGTGTGCGGCACGAAGCCGTAATTGCCCGGATAGGTCATAGGTGTGTAGAGGAAGCGGTCCACAATCAGGGCGCCAGCCTTCTTGTCCATCTCGTACTTGATCGGCTGTCCACCGACCGGCACTTCGATAATAACGTTGACGTCTTCTGGCGGATTGTTGCCGATGGAGATAGCATCAATATTCATGATGGGTCCTTTCGTGTCGCGCTCTGATAACGGGTTTCATGTTTCCGTGCAAGAAAAACGAAAGTTCAATAAAACGCGACGAATTGTCGTTCTCTTGAATGGAATAGAACGCGATCAGGTTATTTGTTCGATTTAGTGATTATTCACCCAGTTCTTTCAGCCGTTGAACGGCTGTTGGCGGCATGGGCGGAGCATTGGCGTCGCGACTTGCCGCGACCAGAAGTTCGTCACAGGCCGTTTCCGTCGTATCGATCAGTCGACGCAGAAATTCTTCCTTTTCGAGGCCAGCCGGAATAAGCGGCAGCACACGGCAACGGACAGTCCCCGGAAAACGCAGGAATTTACGGCGCGGCCAGTAAAGCCCGGCATTATGCGCTATCGGCAGAACCGGAAGATTCAGCGCTTCATAGAGATGCACGATGCCATATTTATACTGCGGTGGCGCACCCGGCGAACGACGCGTTCCTTCAGGATAGATGAGAATCTGCCGACCTTCGGCAATAGCCTTCTGCGCGCCTTTCGTGATGGAATGCAGTGCCTTGACGCGCGATCCACGATCAACCGGGATCATTTCCATCTTCGCAACATACCAGCCAAAGAGCGGTATCCGCATCAGTTCACGCTTGAGGATCAAAACCGGATCATCGAGCTGCGGCAGGAAAGCATAGGTGTCCCAGGCCGACTGATGTTTGGGCGCCACGATATAAGCACCTTCAGGAATATTCTCGAGGCCTTCGATCACATAATCGGTGCCAGCAATATATTTCTGAAGCCAAAGATTAACCCGTGCCCAGGTCTTGGGAACAATCCAGGCCTTCTTGCGCGGAAGCAGAAAATAGAACGGCGTATAGAGGATCATCTGCACGAGAGTGCCGACGTAAAAAGCCAGATTGAACAGAATGGAGCGCAGATAGAGAAGCATCGTATCGGCGAGAACCTTGGTTAAACCTGGCCTTCGTATCGGTTTGACGCGAATAGATCAGGTAAAAGAAACTGGGAGCTTTTCCATGAAAGCAGCGGCACCCGATATATCAGGAAGCTCAACTTTTTCCATAAGGAAATCTCGGTGCCAGTTGATCAATTCAGTATCAGCTAAGATCGGGAGTGAATGCATTGCCGAATAGCTTCGCCCCGGCAACACGAAGAGCAGCTCCCAGATATTTGACATATTCAATGAACAGGACTCTGAGTGTATCGCCCTCAGCCACCCAGCTATGAGCGCGCTTTTCGCCATTCACCACTGGATAGGGCACAAATTCTACATCCTGCATCCGATATGACATCTCAAGGATGCTGCGCGGGATATGGTAATTATTGGTGACGACGATCACACGATGGTAGTTGTTGGCGCGGATCCAGCGTTCGCTTTCGGTCGCATTTCCCACAGTGTTGAGCGCAGAACGGTCAAGATCCACGCAACATTCAAACAGGCTTTGTTCGGTATGTGTGGCACGCTGCAATGATTTTTCCGTGGTGGATGGATGAACGCCGCTGATCAGCAAGCGCTTGCCCTGTTTCCCTTTCAAAAGATCAAGCGCCGCCTGTATGCGTGATTGCCCGCCCGTCAGAACGACAATCGCATCGGCCGGCTCACCCAACACAGGCGACTGCATGCTGGTGACTTTCTCGCTGAAGGCAACAAAGCCAATCAAAAAAGCGACAAGGGCCAGAAAAAGCACAATGGAAATGGGCTGAAGTCGTCGAAATATACGCATTAGGACAGACCATATGAATTTACCAACGGCCAACGCAAGTATGGATGCCGAAAGTGCAGACGGCGCATCTGTTGTGCGGCTGCGGCGCCACACCACAACGCCCCTATGCGCTTCCGCCTTTGCCTCACTGCCTGCAGCCGCATCAATGCTTTCCGAACGCCCCGCCAATACCGTTTGCTGAACCTTGCGTTCACTCACCTTGTTATCATAGCCATCATTGCGGCGATAACTCGGAAAATTACCGGAAATTCGTGATTTCCGATCGGTATTGGCAAAAAAGGCGGTCATTCGGCTCGCACTCCCGGACCATCCATCGTGGAGAGCTGGCGAACAACGGTCAGACGACTTGTCAGCATGGTCAGCACACTCACCAGAATGATGATCACAGCTGCGCCAATATAGCCATCACGCCCAATGGCAAAATTGCCGAACATCGCAGCAGCCTGGTCGGCAGCCGGTGTTCCCATATGTCGCGACGCCCACCACGAGAAGACGAAGAATACCAACATGGCAGCCATGCCACCAAACAGCGCGCCTTTAAGAGCTGTGCGGAAGAAATGCCATTCAAATTCGCGCGCGACGAACTTCGATTCCGCGCCAATGAAGTGCAGAACCTCGATGATATGCCCGTTACCGGACATGGCGCCACGGGTGGCAAAGATAACCGTCAGAACGGTTGCTGCCACCACAAGCGACAAGACGCCCGTACCAATCAGCACCGTCGTATTCGCCATGGAAACAAGTCTGTCGACCCATGTGCGATGGTCATCAAAACTTGCGCTCGGAATGGCGCGGGTGATTTCAGCGCGCATGGTTTCAAAATCCGGCGGCGCATTTTCGTCAATCGTCACAACAACCAGACGCGGAACCGGCAATTCATCGATATTGAGACCACTGCCAAGCCATGGCTCAAGCAAGCGAGCGGTCGCATCCTTGCCGATAATACTGGTGTCTTTGACGCCCGCAAAACCGCGAGCAATACCGCTTGCATCCTGCAGCGCCTTGTCCATATCGAGCCCATCGACAGGACGGATCTGGATGGTCGCCTCGCGCGCAATCTGGCTCTGCCACTGGGCTGCCGAAGCACGCACCAAAGTCACGCCACCAAGGGTAAGACAGGCAAGAAAGGTCATGATCGCGATCACGATCACCAGCGCCGTGCCGGTTACACTTCCGTCAGGCACGATGGGAGTTGGCCTCTGACGCTTCCGGCGTTTGCCGATGCGGACCATCAGCATATCCTTGAGGTCTTCAAAGCGTATGCGCAGGTCGTCCATGAGCTTGCGGAAAGCGTGTCGCCAGTCTTTGTCAGCTTCAATCATAGATATCGAGCCGCCCATGTTCGAGGATCATGCGCCGCGCATTGACCTGATCCATCAAGGAAAGATCGTGCGTCGCAATGATAACAGCAGTTCCAGAGCGGTTAAGCTCGGTAAAAAGCCGCAACAAGCGCTTGGCCAGCGGCGGATCAACATTGCCTGTCGGCTCATCCGCGAGCAGAAGTTCGGGTTGGTCGATCAATGCGCGCGCAATCGCTGCACGCTGCTTTTCACCACCAGAAAGCACAGGCGGCAGCACATTCATACGGTCGCCAAGCCCGACCCAGTGCAGAAGTTCCTCCACCTCATGCCGATAAGTCGCCTCTTCCTTGCCGCGCACACGCAGCGGAAGTGCGACATTCTCATAGGTCGTCATATGATCAAGCAGCCGGAAATCCTGGAAAACAATCCCAATCCGCCGACGCAGGAGCGGCACTTCCTTGTGATCGAGCCGTGCGACGTCCTTGCCGAAAATATTGATCAGTCCGCGCGTCGGTTTCAGCGCCATGAATAAGAGACGCATCAACGACGTCTTGCCGGCTCCAGAGGGCCCGGTCAGGAACTGGAATGAGCGCGGCGGAATATGAAAGCTGACATCCTTGAGGATCTCTGGCCCCATTCCATATCTCAGGCCGACATTCTCGAAACGTATCACCGGTGTGCTTCTCTAAATTGTCCGCATTCCGATTGGGCTACGGATGAAATCGATATCAGAATGACCTTTAACCTCCATGGTTAATGTGAGGTTAACGCGACTGGAATCGTCGATAAAAATTGCGCGAGCATCGTTTTTTATAACGCAAAACATTCAGGCAATTATTGGAACGGATGCAACGAAACCTGCCCGATCTGACAAACGCCAAATCGGCTGCAATCTGATTGAAAATTTAGGGCGCATTCCAAAAAAATGTAAAACGGCTTTCGGCAAAGAGGCGCACGAAGAGAAATAATACTATTCCCAGCAACCGAGATTGCGGCCTTTGAGATTATGGGAATCGATATCTGTGACGAGGCGTGCATCCTCGCGTAGCAGAACCATGGTCGTACGCTGCTTGAGGTCGATCCTTTGCCAGCCGCCACATTCCTTCGGCATAGGAGGAGCGCTGTCGATCCTGACCGTTTCAGACCATGCACTAGCCGAACAACCGGATAATACTGCACCAACGGCAACCACCATCACGGATTGCAGAAGCGATCTGCATGTTCGAGCCTCAATTTGAATTTTCAAGGCTGGCAACTCCTTATAACGCCCCACGAAACACCCGCTTTGCCGAGATCGTTTTCATCGCAATTATCTGCATGAACAAGCTTCTTATAACGCGCGTGCACCCACGACCGCAATATACAAGACAAAACCAAGCATGATTTAAATTAAGGCAAAAAAGCGACCGATTTATGGGGTTTTCGGGTCATTTCGAAAGTTTGGAACTATTTAAAAGAACATTCTAATACAAATTCAAATCAACATGAAATTTACTGCTATCACTATAATATCCGGCAAATATCACAAACATATCGACCAATTAAGCACGATTGATGTAAGAAAAACACGACTGTATATTTAGTCATCTGATTCGCACCGGCATTTATCACTACACCAACACTGGGGACTTCCATGTTGAACAAACTGTCTGCGGAATTTTTTGGAACGTTCTGGCTCGTCTTCGGTGGTTGCGGCAGCGCGATCTTCGCTGCAGCCTATCCTGAATTGGGCATCGGCTTTTCTGGCGTCGCTCTCGCCTTCGGTCTGACCGTTCTGACGATGGCTTATGCTGTCGGCGGCATTTCCGGCGGCCACTTCAATCCAGCGGTCTCGTTCGGCCTTCTGGTCGCGGGACGTTTCCCGGCGAAAGACCTCATCCCTTACTGGGTTGCACAGGTTCTGGGCGGCATTGCTGCGGCAGCCGTTCTTTATCTCATTGCAACTGGCAAGACCGGCTTCACGGCAGGTGGCTTTGCATCCAACGGCTATGGCGAGCTGTCACCCGGCGGCTTTAGCCTCACCGCGGCATTGATTGCTGAAATCGTACTGACGGCGTTCTTCCTCATCGTCATTCTCGGTTCGACCTCATCAGCCGTACCATCGGGCTTTGCACCGATTGCCATCGGTCTTTCTCTGACCCTGATCCATCTGATCTCGATCCCGATCAGCAATACATCGGTCAACCCAGCCCGTTCTGCGGCTGCGGCCCTGTTTGCAGAAACTGGCGCTTTGGGGCAGCTCTGGCTGTTCTGGGTGGCCCCACTTGTAGGTGCCGCGATTGGCGCCATCATCTGGAAAGGCCTGCTCGGTAAAGACTGACCAGCAAAAACCATACACAATCATCGAAAAGGCCGGTTTATATCGGCCTTTTTTCTTTTTCCGATCAGCAACAGACAAAGAACTACTCCGCATATGTTGCAGAGCTGTGAGATTCTCCAAGAAAAAGTGATCATTGCCCGTTAAAAACTGCTGTAAGAAGAAGTTCCGTTTTACAGTTGTCCTGAGCAATGTCCCCCAGCACCGATGCTTCCCACGCGGACCGCTATGCCGCATTCCGCCATACTTCGTTCAAGAAATACTGGGCCGCACGCTTTCTGAGTGCGTTCGCCGTCCAGATCGTCAGTGTTTCCGTCGGCTGGCAGATTTATGATCAGACCCGGGACGCTTTCAATCTCGGCATGGTCGGGCTGGTGCAGTTTCTGCCCGCATTGCTGCTCGTTCTATTCACCGGGGCCGCAGCCGATCGCTTTGGCCGACGCCTCGTTATGGGGCTGTCGCTCATTCTCGAAAGCGTGGTCACGGCAATATTGCTCATCCTGACGCTCACCGGCCTGTTTGAGCCGCTAACCGTCTTTGCAGCCTTGCTGATCTTTGGCGTGGCACGTGCATTCCTCGGACCATCTTCCGCCTCCCTCGTGGTCAATCTGGTTCCGAGCGAAGATTTCGCCAACGCCGTTTCGTGGAATGCATCGGCATGGCAGGTAGCGACTATTGTCGGCCCTGTTGCAGGTGGACTGCTCTACGGCGTCTCGCACATCGCGGCCTATGGTGTGGCGACCGTATTTCTGGTCGCTGGCTCCATCCTGATTTTCTCTATTCCAAAGCCCAAACAGCACACGACGACAGAAGAGCGCTCGCTCTCTACCATGCTCGCGGGCTTCCGTTATATCTGGAAAGAGAAGATCGTACTCGGCGCAATCTCACTCGATCTTTTCGCCGTTCTGCTTGGCGGCACGGTTGCGCTTCTGCCGATCTATGCCCGCGATATTCTGGATCTCGGTCCATGGGGGCTCGGTCTTCTGCGCTCGGCTCCCGGCATCGGTGCCGTTCTCACAGCCATCTGGCTTGCAGGTCACCCGATCCGCGATCATGCCGGGCGTGTGATGTTCGTCTTTGTTGCCCTGTTCGGCCTGTTCAACATCATCTTCGGCGTTTCAACACTGACATGGCTTTCGATCGTCGCTCTCGCCCTTGCGGGTGCTGCCGATATGATCAGCGTCTATATTCGTGAAACTCTGATGCAGCTCTGGACACCCGACCATGTTCGCGGTCGCGTCAATGCGGTCAATATGGTATTTGTGGGCGCTTCTAACGAGCTGGGTGAATTCCGTGCCGGGTTGATGGCTGCTGCCATCGGTGCCGTTCCTGCGGTAGTGATTGGCGGCATCGGATCGATTGCCGTTGCAGCCGCCTGGGCCGTCATGTTCCCGCAATTACGCAAAGCACGCAATCTGCAGGGTCGAACTTAGAGCATTTCCAGCAAAAGTGCGAAGCGGTTTTGCGTGGGATAATGCGACAAAACAAGTATTTAGAACGACTCCAGCGACTCCGTTTTAACTGGAAACGCTTTAGAGCACGTTTCGATCTGATTGGCTCAGATCCACGCTCTAAATATTTGTTTTAACGCGCATCTTTGTCCGAAAACCGTTTCACACTTTTCGGGATGCGCTCTAAGCGTCAGAGCGTGTCAGGCCTCTGGCGCGCTCTTATTGGCTGCGTAAACACGCGCCTCGATCATATTGCGGTCTTGTTCTGTGATGCCAATGAGATGGGCAACCCGCCACATCACATCAGCTTCCACTTCACTGACAACTCCATCCGCATAAACGATTTCCCACATCAAGGCAGCGAAATCGACGCGAGCCTGATAATCGAGATGACGCTTCAGTACAGACGTGAAATCTGAGAGGCTGATTGATTCCTGATCGGCCTCTTCTGCGGCCTTGATCAGCTTTTTAAGCGCATCGCCCTTGAGACCATATTTCTGCGACAGCATGCCCGAGAGTTTTGCACGCTCGCTTTCGCGCGTTTCGCCATCCGCATCCATGATGTGAAACAGAAGGGCAGCTGCTGCAAGCCGCGGATCGGCATCGGAAAATTTTTCGCCCCGCTCACGCAAACCGTTGCCCGGCAACTCTTTCAGAAAATCCAGCAAACGCTCGAACATCCACCCTCGCCATAGAAACACTTCTGCCGGCAAACCGCCGTTCTTTAGAACAATTGAAAATAGCGAGCTAATAGCGAGGCACAAGACAGCAAACCGCCCTGCCTCGGTTTCAACTGCTCAAGAGTGGGTTGCCGTGGTCTTTAGGCAACAATTATTGGGTCAGAAAAGACGCAAACCATTGTTCCGGCTCTTCTGCGAAGACTCGCTTTCATCAACACCAGGATCGTCAACGATGATATGAGCAGAATGCTTCTTGTTGTCGTCCTCTTCGATGTCGAGTTCAGCCACATCCACAACCGCTGGCTTCTCAACTTGTTTGATTTCAGACTTTACCGGCTCCAGCTTGACTTTGACGGGCTCGGCTTCCGGCACAACCACTTCAGCCTCGACCACGTCTTCAAACGTTGGCTTGGGTACAGGTCTTTCAACCGCTGCGATCGCCCTGCTTTCTGCGATGTGATCCGGAACCGCTTCCGCAATTTCCGGCTTTTCAACCTCGATCACCGGCGAAAGCTGCTCAACCGGCACTTTCCATTCAAAACTGTTCAAGCGTCCGGTAACCGGCGACACAGGTGACCATTGCTCTGAAACATAGCCGTCCGCCGTCCATGCAGGATCACGCGGCGCCTTGACAGCCTGAGCAAGCCACTGCCGCACCTTGCCCTGATCGCCGGTCTCGGCCTCTTCGATATCTGCCAGCAGCAGATAAGCGCTTTCGCGGGGCGCACCGCGCAACACCTGTTCGGCATTATCGCGCGCCAAACGATAATCACCTGCCTCATAAGCCGCACGTGCCAGCGCCAGACTGCCTTCGACATTGCTCGAACGCAGCGTCACCAAATGCTTCGCCCGTTTCAAACGGTCCTGCACAGTGTCGCCGGCACGACCATATACATAGGTCGAAGCAATATCGGGATGCGGCGAACGTTTCCACGCAGCTTCAAGGATTTTTGAACCCTTGCGCACTTCGCCATCGGCAAACAGCGCACGTGCAGCAACAACGGCCGCAGGCACAAGATCAGGCGCAAGCTTATTGGCTTCGAGCGCTATGGCCTTGGCATGTGCATGATCCACATTCACCGTCGCCATTGCTTTGGCAGTGAGAAGCGCTGCGCGCTCCTTTTTCACCACATCCTTGCTGTGAGCGAGTGCCTGTTTGCGCGCATCCACCAACTTCAATGCACCATCCCAATCGCCTTCAGAGCAGAGCTGGCCCATGACCGCAGAGGATGCCCATTCAAGCTGTGGCGCTTCTTTTGCAGCTTCCGCCGCATAATGACGGGCGGCCTCGCGTGCGCCGACACGCTGCGCTTCGATATAAAGACCGCGCAGACCAAGCAACTTGGTTTCCGGGTCTTCAATCATGGCTTCAAAGCCCTTGCGGGCATCGTCGGTGCGGCCTTCCAGCATGGCAGTCTGCGCTTCAAGAAGCTTGATCAGTGGCTCCTGATCCGAGTTCAAAAGCTTGGCCGCCTGCTTGTTCATGCGGCGCGCGGCCTCCGCATCACCTGCACCCGCAGCAATCAGTCCGGTCGATAGTGACTGATAGCCACGGTCGCGTTTACGGGCTCGAAAATGACGGCGCAGCGTATAAGGCGACTGGATGATACTCTTGATAAGCCACCAGAGAATCAGGATCGTGGCAACAATCGCTACCACACCCGCAGCAGCGGTAATCAGCGGCACATTATAATGATTGCCAGCGAAGGTGACATCAAGCTCACCCGGACGATCCGCGAGCCACGAAAAGCCAAATCCCAGAACGACGACAATAGCGAAGTAAAATATCACACGCAGCATGGACGACGCCCCCTTAGTTTGGCGCCGTGGCGTCTGTTGCAGTTTTTGGCTTGAGGCTGTCGGTCACAAGACGCTGGATCAATGCATCTGTGTTGTGCCGCGCCTTCATCTGACTTGCGAACTCTTCTGAAGCCGCTTTCGCATCAGCAGGCAGCTGCTCCCATTCAGAAATTGCCCGTTCAAGATCACCGGCATGAAGGGCTGCTTCCATGCGCGCTGTGGTCGGACCAACGCCCGTCCCACTCACATTACCCGCGACAGGACGCACGCTGACGAGACCTTTGGCGCTGGCGACAAGCTGGTCCCATACGCCTGCATCGGCAGGCAGCTTGTTTTCAGTGGCAATGATTTTGTTTGCAACAGGTCCAAACCATGCATTGAGATCAGCGATGGTCGGAACCCCTTTATCGGCAAAAGCACTCAGCCCTTCTACCGACTTATCCTGTGGCGCAACAGACGCATACGTCTCAAGCTCCGCCTTGAACGAGCCGCCACGATCAATCGCCGTCTTCAATGCATTGGCAGCAATCAGCGCCGATGCATCCGGCTGGCGCGCATTCGCACTCACCTTTTCCTGAAGCGAAACCAGCTTCTGTTCGAGATTGGAGATCGTGCCACTGTTACCCGAAACGCCAGCCGCGGCCTGATCGGCCTGGCTTTTTGCATCGCTCAATTGCGATTCGAGTGCTGCAAGACGCTCGGTCAACGCAGAAATCTCGACCGGAGCAGAACCGCCCTCGCCTGCCTTGGGCAGTGCCGCAAACTGCTGCTGAATTTCGGTGAGGCTTCCCACAACAGCTTCAGATTTGATTTCAGCCGCTTCGACATTCTTCTGCAAATCGGCAAGTTGCGCCTTGCTGGCATCATCGAGTGGCGCAGGCGCAGGATTGGTGCGCAGATCGGCGATCTGCTGTTCCATGCGCGCCAATTGCTCAGCAGTGACGCGCGATCCCGGCGAAGGCACCACATTACCCCACTGCAAAGCCAGCAGACCGCCAAGCGCAATCACGCCACCGGCAACGCCCGCCAGCAGATAAGCGCCGCCTGAACCGGATTTCTTTTCAGATACCGGCGGTACAGACGTGGAGGCGCGCGGCGCTTCCCTTGAGGTTTCAGGCTTAACACCAGCCGTAAAGGGGGGCTTCTCCGCTTTGGGTTCAAATTTTGGAGTAGCCGTTGCGGCAGGTTTTGGATCGGTCATCTTCGAGAAATCCCCTACTGGCTCGGCTGCCGGTGTTGCCTGAACCATCGCCTGATTTGTCGCCTGTGGTTTTGCCGCTTCGTCAACGCGTTTAACATCCGACGGATCGAGATTGATCGTCACGGGCTTGCGGGCCGGTTTGGAATGTCGCGGAGTGCCGGATTTCGCCATGGGTCCTCTCGTCGTGCAAAGAATGTCTTTAAAGCTTATCAGATAAAATCAGGAGATGAAGAAAGGTTACGCGCAAAAGAGTCAAAGTTTGGAAAACAAACGAAATATACCGCTCTCATCAGGATGATCCGCGATCAGTGCCTGCGCGCGCCATTCCTCTGGCAAGCAGTCGGCAACCCGTTCAGAAATGCTTAGAAACCGCGTTTTCCGGTCAAACTGCGTGTCAGTTTTCTGTATCAACTCGACAAACAGCTTCGCGGCGACAGCAGAATAAAGCAGCACCGCGACAAATGGACCTTTGTCGAGCGCGGCTTTGATTTCATTGACCGAATAGTCGATTGTCGCGATATCATAGACGTCGCAAACCGCCATGGTGAGACCCGCTTGCGACACCTGATGCTCAAATACAGGCTGACGCACACGTCCTGCGAGATAAAGAATCCGCGCGCTTTTCGGCAGATATTCAGCCATCCTGGCAGCCAGACGCACAGCATCACCGCCACCTTCAATCACGGTCTGAAAGCCCGCTTCCCGGGCCGCACGTGCCGTGCCTTCGCCGACAGCAAACAGCGGCAGGGTTTTCAACGGTTGAAGTTGTTCATTTGGTACGTGTCGAAACGCATTGGCGCTCGTCACGGCAAGCGCATCAAACGATTGATTCCTGATTGAGAATTGAAGCGCGACGGTATGGCTAACCGGCAAAGAGACAGGCGAAAAACCCAGATCGGTAAGCTTTACCGCCGTCAATGACGCCGACGGTTCTGGCCGTGTGATCAAAACACGACCGCTGATCACTGCCTTCCGCTCTTCAGCCAATGTTACTCCCAGCCTTCAAAGAACTTTGCACCAGCTTGCGTCCGCACACGTTTGGCAGCGTCCGATCCAAGTTCGGTGGCATCGGAAGCAGAACCTTCCGCCCTCACTTCATGCGCCTCACGACCGTCTGGCGTCAGGATCATGCCACGGAATGAGATCTTGTCTCCATCAACAATCGCAAGGCCTGCAATCGGCGTGCGGCAGGAACCATCAAGGGTTGCCAGAAACGCGCGCTCGCAGGCCAGCGCCACATGCGTGTCACGATGCGCCAACGGCTTCAGCAATGCATCAATCTTTTCATCGCCAATACGACTTTCGATGCCGATTGCTCCCTGCCCCGGCGCAGGCAGAAAGATTGCCGGGTCAAGCAGATCGGTGATCACATCGGCAAGGTCCAGTCGCTTCAAGCCAGCGCAGGCGAGGAATGTGCCATCCACTTCGCCTTCTTCCAGTTTGCGCAGACGCGTCTGGACATTGCCGCGGAACATCACCACTTGAATGTCGGGGCGCAGACGCTTGATCATCGCCTGACGGCGCAGCGATGACGACCCCACGACCGCGCCCTGCGGCAGATCAAGAAAGCGTTTTGATGTGCGACCAACGAAAGCATCGCGCGGATCTTCGCGCTCAAGAAAAGCAGAAAGATGAAGACCTTCCGGCAGAACGGTCGGCATATCCTTGGTGGAGTGCACAGCCAGATCAATGCGACCGTCTTTCAGCGCGGCTTCGATCTCTTCGGTAAACAGCCCCTTGCCGCCAACCTGCGCCAGCGGGCGATCCTGAATGCGATCACCGGCAGTCGACATCGGCACGATTTCAATCGCATCTTCATTGAGACCGTGCGCGGCAATCAGACGAGAACGCGTTTCATAGGCTTGAGCGAGCGCAAGCTTGCTGCCCCGAGTACCGATCTTCAAGCTGCCAATCTTCAAGGATGCTGTTTGCATATCGCGCCGTCCATGATACCGGGTTTCCCGGAAAATATTACTTCGAGTTATGAGACAGGCAGGGTCTAACCGCAAATGCGCATTCTTGGAATAGAGACAAGTTGCGACGAAACAGCCGCCGCCATCGTTGAACGTGACGATAACGGCAAAGGGCATATTTTGTCCAATGTGGTGCTCAGCCAGATCGCCGAACACGAACCCTATGGCGGTGTGGTGCCTGAGATCGCTGCGCGCGCCCATGTCGAAGCGCTCGATCAGCTGGTAGAACGCGCACTCAAAGACGCCAATCTGAAGCTTGATGAGGTTGATGCGATAGCCGCAACAGCCGGTCCCGGCCTTATCGGTGGGCTTATTGTCGGGCTGATGACCGCAAAAGCCATGGCCATGGCAGCAAACAAGCCGTTTTATGCGGTCAATCATCTGGAAGGTCACGCGCTTACCGCACGACTGACCGACAATCTTCCGTTTCCTTATCTGCTGCTGCTGGTCTCCGGTGGTCACACACAGATGGTTCTGGTACGTGGCCTCGGCGACTATGAGCGCCTCGGTACGACAATCGACGACGCGCTGGGTGAAGCTTTCGACAAGACTGCCAAATTGCTCGGCCTGCCTTATCCGGGCGGCCCAGCCGTTGAGCGCATGGCATTGCAGGGCGACGCCAAGCGTTTTCCGTTGCCAAGACCGCTCAAGGGCGAAGCGCGGCTCGACTTCTCATTCTCAGGCCTCAAGACCGCTGTGCGCCAGACTGCAACAGAACTTAGTCCCCTTTCCGATCAGGATGTGGCTGATATCTGCGCATCATTTCAGGATGCAGTAGCTGATACCTTGTCAGATCGCGTGAAACGTTCGCTGGAGCGCTTTAAGCAAGAGTTCCCGGATTGCGTTACACCCTCGCTGATCGTTGCGGGTGGCGTTGCGGCCAACAAGACCTTGCGCGCTTCGCTGGAACAGCTTTGCGAAAAGCATGGTTTCAGCTTCATCGCACCGCCGCTCAATCTTTGTACCGATAATGCGGCGATGATCGCCTGGGCTGGTGCCGAACGTGCAGCAACCAAAGGCCCTGATTCGCTTAATCTTGCGCCGCGCTCACGCTGGCCGCTTGATGAAAAATCAGCGCCCATGTTCGGCACCGGACGTCGCGGGGCAAAAGCATGAGCGACAAAGCTAAAATTGCCGTTCTGGGTGGTGGTGCATGGGGGACCGCACTTGCGGCCATGGCGGCAATCGGTGGCCACGACGCATGGCTTTATGCCCGTGATGCCGAAACGGTTGCACATGTGAACAACCAGCACCGCAACCCAGCATATCTTGGCGAAATAGAATTGCCGGAAGGCATTCGCGCCAGCACAGACGCCAAGGCCGTTTTCCAGGATGCCGACATCGTTCTTGTTGTGGTTCCGGCGCAGGTCATGCGCAAAGGGCTTCAGGAACTAAGCAGCCTTATTCCGCAATCCGCACCCGTTATTCTCTGCGCCAAGGGCATTGAGCGCGAGACCGGGCGACTGATGTCGGAAGTGGTGGCAGAAGTTCTGCCCAATCATACAATCGGTGCGCTTTCCGGTCCGAGCTTTGCAACCGATGTGGCACGCGGCCTGCCAACAGCTGTGACCATTGCCTGCGAAGATGCAGTCATTGCCGATCAGCTGGCTGCAATGCTCTCCGGTCCCGCATTCCGCTGCTATTCCACCACCGATCTCAAGGGCGTTGAAATCGGCGGTGCGCTCAAAAATGTTCTGGCTCTCGCGGCAGGTGCTGCCATTGGGCGCGGCTATGGTGCCAGCGCTCAGGCAGCCCTCGTTACACGCGGCTTTGCCGAATTGCGACGCATAGGGCAGGCCATGGGTGCAAAGCCTGAAACCATCATGGGACTTTCAGGCCTCGGCGATCTGATGCTGACCTGTTCTTCCTCGCAATCGCGCAATTATTCATATGGGCTTGCTATCGGACGCGGTGAAGACCTTTCCAATCGCCCTCTGGCCGAAGGCGTGGCGACCGCTCCAATCGCTGCCGAACTCTGCCAAAGACATGCGATCCCTGCGCCGATTATCACGGCTGTTGCGGCACTTCTTGCCGGAAAAATCACGATTGATGAAGCCGTTACGGCTCTTCTTAACCGACCACTCAAGACCGAGGATTAAACATGCTTTTTGCTCTTCTGTGCAACGACAAGCCCGATCATCTGCAGGTGCGCCTTGATACGCGCCCGGCCCATCTCGACTATCTCAAGGGTCTTGGCGATGTGCTGAAATTTGCAGGCCCATTCCTTGGTGAAGATGGCAAGCCAAATGGCAGCCTCGTTGTTGTGGAAGCAGCCGACAAGGCGGCAGCCGAAAAGATCGCGGCGAATGATCCTTATGCTCTGGCTGGCCTTTTTGCCGATGTGACCGTGCGCCCATGGAACTGGGCCATCAACAATCCAGCAAACGCATAAGGATTGATCATGGCTTACTGGCTGTTCAAGTCCGAACCGTTCAAATGGTCATGGGAAATGCAGAAAGCCCGTGGCGAAAAAGGCGAGCAGTGGGACGGCGTGCGCAACTATCTGGCGCGCAACAACATGCGTGCCATGAAGCTCGGCGACAAAGGCTTTTTCTACCATTCCAACGAAGGTCTCGAAGTGGTGGGCATCGTCGAGATCTGTGCGCTTTCGCATCCTGACAGCACCACAGACGATCCACGCTGGGATTGCGTGGATATCAAGGCCGTGCGCGATGTGCCAAAGCCTGTCACGCTGAAAGATGTGAAAGCCAATCCAAAACTCGAAAAGATGGCACTCGTCACGTCCATGCGCCTTTCGGTGCAGCCAGTGACGGAAGACGAGTGGATCGAAGTTTGCCGCATGGGCGGACTGGACGCTAAAGACATCTGATGCATGTCGCGGAAAAGTGGGAACCGCCTTCGCGGGGAAATCAGTCAACTGGACTGATTTCTGTTCCCGCTACGATCCGATAACGACACGCACAATGAGAAAAATGATGCTTGATCCGGCACACAAGGCTACGCGTGATTTCATATTGGTCAATACTGGCCTGCAAGCGCCACCGCATGTGCCGGAAATCAGCCTCCATCTGGCCGATGAAGCCCACGACCTCTGGCACAGAACCGAGGAGGAACTGGCAACCATCGGTCTTCCGCCGCCTTTCTGGGCCTTTGCCTGGGCAGGCGGTCAGGGCGTCGCACGCTATATTCTCGATCATCCAGATATGGTTGCGGGCAAAACCGTGCTGGATTTCGCATCCGGCTCGGGCCTCGTTGCCATTGCAGCGAGGAAGTCGGGGGCGAAAAGCGTTCTCGCGTCGGACATCGATCCCTTTGCGCTCCCGGCAATCGAAATCAATGCGGCTGCAAACAGCGTTGCCATCACCCCGACACTCACAGACCTGATCGATCAGGACCATGGCTGGGACGTGGTGCTTGCTGGCGATGTTTTCTACGAAAGACCGCTCGCAGATCGTCTGATCCCGTGGTTTTCAACGCTCGCAGCGCGTGGCGCCCGCATCATTGTCGGTGATCCGGGTCGCGCCTATCTGCCAAAGGACAGGCTTGAGCAGCTTGCCGTTTACACAGTGCCGGTCACCCGTGCGCTTGAGGATGCAGAGGTCAAGCGCACGACGGTTTGGACTTTTTTATAACGCTTGTCGTTATCTCAAAACCGGTTCCCACTTTTGGGCGACAAGCTTTTGTCTGGAGCGCATCCCGAAAAGTGTGAAACGGTTTTCGGAAAAGATGCGCGTTAAAACAAATATTTAGAGCGCCGATCTGATCCAATCAGATCGAAATGCGCTCTAAGCAAACTTTTTCGCACCAGCCACGCATAGAACAACCACACCAGCGGTCAGCACCATGCCCATACTCACCGGTTCACCGGCGATCGATGCAGCCAGCATCAGACCAAAGAATGGCTGCAACAATTGCAACTGGCCGACAGCCGCCGCACCGCCCTGGGCAAGCCCACGATACCAGAAGAAAAAGCCGATCAGCATTGAAAACAGCGTGACATAGGCAAGCCCGCCCCATGCCATCGCCCCGATACCGGACCACGTTTCCGGACGCGTCAGGATGCTGAGCGGCAGCATGACCGGCAACGAGAAGACCAGCGCCCAGCAGATCACCTGCCAGCCGCCCAGCCGTCGCGAGAGGCTCGCGCCTTCCGCATAGCCAAGTCCGCAGACAATGATTGCACCCAGCATCAAGACATCCCCAAGCAGCGTCGACTGGCTACCCTGCCCATAAGCGTAAGATGCAACGATGAGGCCCCCTGCAACCGAAAACAGCCAGAACAGAGGGCGCGGATTTTCGCCGCCGCGCAGCACGGCAAACAAAGCCGTCGATAAAGGCAGCAGACCGATAAAGACAATCGCGTGTGCAGACGTCATATACTGCAGCGCGATGCCGGTCAGCAATGGAAAGCCAACCACCACACCAAGCGCTACGACGATCAGTGAAATAACGTCATTGCGACGCGGGAAAGGCTCACGGAAAGCGAGCAGAAGTATCAACCCCAAAAGACCTGCAATCGTCGCTCGTGCCATGGTCAGGAAGGTCGGATCGATATCGATTACCGCCAGACGTGTCGCGGGCAACGACCCGCTGAAAATAAGAACCCCCAGAAATCCGTTAATCCAACCCGCTGTCTTGTTCATTGTGTCTTTTCGATCTTTTGCAATTTTGTATAGATGATTCCGGTACAGTGCCGCGAAGTTGGCCAAATAATCAGAGACAATCACCAGACAATTTTGGTAAACTGTACTGATACAAAGGATGGTACAGATGATTTCGACAGGCCTTTTGCGCAGTCTTGAGGCTGTAGAGGCCGCCTATCTTGGCGGACAAAACGAACGCAGCGATGAAAAAGACATGCCCGAGAAGATGTCGCTCGTTGAAAAGGTCATGACCATCATTCGCGACCGTATTGCGGCCATGAGCCTCGCTCCCGGTGCGCGGCTGCCGTCGATCCGCCGTTTGGCTGAAACCATGCATGTGTCGAAATCAACCGTTGTCGAAGCCTATGACCGTCTGGTGGCGGAAGGTATCATTCAATCGCGCCGTGGTGCGGGTTTCTATGTTTCCGAACGCGCACGCCAGCCTTTCACCGTGGCCACGACCATGCCCCAGAAGGACCGGCAGATTGACCCTTTCTGGGTCATGCGGCAATCGCTTGAAGCTGGCAGCGAGACCTATAAACCAGGTTGCGGCTGGCTGCCCAATGAATGGCTGCCACTCGAAGGCATTCGTCGTGCCATGCGGGCGATAGCACGCGATGAGAATAGTGATCTCACCACTTATGGCGAGCCGCTTGGCTTTCGCCCTTTGCGAAGCCATCTGGCACGCAAATTGTCCGAGCAGGGGATCGATATGTCCAGCGGGGATATATTGCTGACCGATTCCGGTACTCAGGCGATTGATCTCATCTGCCGCTTTCTGTTGCAGCCCGGCGATACCGTGCTGGTGGACGATCCCTGCTATTTCAATTTTCAGGCGGTGCTCCTCTCTCACCGGGTAAAAATCATGGGTATTCCCTATACCCATAGTGGCCCTGACCTTGAGGCCTTCGCCCGGACGGCAGAAGAGCATGTGCCAAAGCTCTATATTTCCAATGCCGGGTTGCACAATCCAACCGGCGGCACCATGACGCCCGCCATTGCACACCGACTGCTGAAGCTTGCCGAAATACATGATATCACGCTGGTCGAAGACAATATTTTTGGCGATTTTCACCCTTCTCCCACGCCATTGCTCGCTGAACTCGACGGCTTTGATCGTGTGCTGCATATCGGCAGTTTCTCAAAGACGCTGTCGGCCGCAGCACGTGTTGGCTACATTGCCGGTCGTCGTGACTGGATCGACAGCCTGACCGATCTCAAGCTTGCCAGCACATTTGCGGGCAACACGGTTTCGGCACAGATTGTGCACGCTCTTCTCACCGATGGCACTTATCGGCGCCACATCGACGGCCTGCGTGCAAAGCTTGCAGATACCATGACCATGACTGCCAAGAGGCTCAAGGCGACAGGGCTTGAACTCTGGACCGAGCCGCAGGGCGGCATGTTTCTCTGGGCGCGGTTACCCGAAGGGATGGATTCCGGTCAGATCGCAGCTTATGCGCTCAAAAAAGGTGTTCTGCTTGCACCCGGCGATGTGTTCAGCCCATCACGCAGTGCAACCCGCTATCTGCGTTTCAATGTTGCGCAATCGATAGAGCCCTATATCTTTGCCGTTCTGAGTGAGGCAATGCGTGAAGCGTCAGCGTGATTGCATTCACCCGCTCACATCGAAAACAACTTCAACCAAAAGCAATGCAGTCAGTGGACACGTGAAGGATATACTCACCCCCTGTCTTTGAGGAGAGACATCGGGAGGGATAAACGTGAATACACACCCAACCGGGATGGTGGCCAGTCCACGTCCCGAAGATGAAAAACTATCCATTGCAGCCAATCTCGCTTATGGCTTCCAGCATGTTCTGACCATGTATGGCGGCATTGTTGCTGTGCCGCTGATCATCGGTCAGGCAGCAGGTCTCAGTCCCAGTGAGATCGGTCTGCTGATTACTGCGTCGCTTTTCGCAGGCGGCGTGGCAACCGTTCTGCAAACCATCGGCATTCCGTTTTTCGGCTGTCAGCTTCCGCTGGTTCAGGGCGTGTCCTTTGCCGGTGTCGCCACAATGGTCGCCATCGTCACATCTGCCCAAACAGGAGAGGCCGGACTTCAGGTCGTACTCGGTGCAGTGATGGCGGCATCCCTGATCGGCTTTCTGATCACGCCGATATTCTCGCGTGTCACACGCTTCTTTCCACCACTCGTCACCGGCATTGTGATCACAACCATAGGCCTCACATTGATGCCGGTCGCCGCACGCTGGGCCATGGGTGGGAACAGCAAAGCGCCGGACTTCGGCAGCATGGGCAATATTGGCCTCGCCGGACTCACGCTTTTGATCGTGCTGCTGTTGAGCAAATTAGGCAATGCCACGATTTCACGCCTCTCTATCCTGCTCGCCATGATTATTGGCACGGGGATTGCGTGGGCACTCGGTATGACAGACTTCTCGCGCGTCGCGGAAGGCCCAGTGATGGCGCTGCCCGAAATCTTCCATTTCGGATGGCCGGTCTTTAGCATTGCCGCCACACTTTCGA
This sequence comes from Brucella grignonensis, assembly GCF_002252505.1. Lineage (GTDB taxonomy): Bacteria > Pseudomonadota > Alphaproteobacteria > Rhizobiales > Rhizobiaceae > Brucella > Brucella grignonensis. The sequence continues at coordinate 42,212 of NZ_NNRL01000161.1, forward strand.
TGTTCATCGTCATCATCGTAACACTGGTGGAAACTTCTGCCGATATTCTGGCGGTTGGCGACATTCTGGAAACCAAGGTCGATTCCCGCCGCTTGGGCAACGGTCTGCGTGCGGATATGGCATCGAGCATTCTGGCACCCGTGGTCGGCTCTTTCACACAAAGCGCTTTCGCACAGAATGTCGGTCTTGTGGCCGTAACCGGCGTGAAAAGCCGTTATGTGGTGGCCACCGGCGGTCTGATCCTGATCACGCTCGGCCTTCTGCCGGTAATGGGGCGCGTGATTGCCTGCGTGCCGCCTGCGGTGCTCGGCGGTGCCGGAATCGTGCTGTTCGGAACGGTTGCCGCAAGCGGCATCCGTACACTTTCAAAGGTCGATTATCAGAACAACATCAATCTGATCATTGTGGCAACGTCTATCGGTTTCGGCATGATCCCGATCGCGGCCCCAGAATTCTACCATCAGTTTCCGGCCTGGTTTGAGACCATTTTCCATTCAGGCATCAGCTCCGCAGCATTGATGGCAATCGCGCTCAATCTCATGTTCAATGAATTCAAAGGCGGGAATTCAGACCAGATGTCGGTCTTTGCAGAAGGCACCGAACGCATCATTCGCCACCATCAGATCGCGGAGCTACATGAAGGCGATTATATCCTAAACGGAAAGCTCTACGATGCTGAAGGCCATGAAGTGAAAATCGTACCTGCCGCAGCGCACTAGTTCATTTGCTTTAACGCGCATCCCGAAAACCATTTCACACTTTTCGGGATGCGCTCTAATCAGCGTAGAACACGAATAACCGTTCTATCGGTGAGATGAGGCAGGAGGCGCGCCATGTCGGCGCGCTTCAATGCTATACAGCCCTCGGTCGGCTTATAACCCGGACGGGCGAGATGAAAGAAAATCGCACTGCCACAGCCTCGCTTGCGCGGGCTGATGTTCCAGTCCATGACGATACAAGCATCATAAACATCGTCATTGCGCCACATCTTCTCGTGGCTGGCCTTGAAAGGCAGGTTGACCGGGCGATTGTAATTGGCGTCTTTTGGCGCATCGCACCAGCCATCCAGTTTGCGCACGCGTCTCAAGGGCAGACGGGACAAAGGCAGGTGTCCGGCATCGCCACGGCGATAGCCATAACGCAATCGCATGGATGAAAGCGGTGTCGCACCATCGCCTTCGCGCTTGAAAGCGCTGATTCCCCCCTTGCCAAGCGCACATTGCAGCACCAAATTACCAGCAGCAAGCAGGCCGCGCGTCTTATGGCCGGGCTTTGCCCGTACGTCGATGATGCCAATTCCGCGGCTTTTTTGATTTCTGGTCAAGCCTGCCTCCCCAAATGCTGACTGCTTGAAAACTTTTGGTGGTATACACGAAAAGCTCTCGTGTTTTTCACGGCTTCAACTTATCGCCATTAAATGTCATAAAACACGAACAGCTATTTGAATCAAAGAGTAACGAGGACAGGCATGACAGGTCGTACAATACTGGTTGTGGACGATGACGAAGATCTTCGTTCCATCCTCGTCGAACAGCTTGAACTTTGCGAAGAATTCCAGATTCTTCAGGAAGACAATGCCACGAAAGGCATCCAGACCGCCCGTAACGGCATTGTCGATTTGCTGATCATGGATGTCGGCCTGCCAGATATGGACGGTCGCGAAGCGGTCAAACTTCTGCGAAAAGGCGGCTTTAAGGCTCCGATCATCATGCTGACGGGTCATGATACAGAATCGGACACGATTCTCGGTCTTGAATCGGGCGCGAATGACTATGTCACCAAGCCATTCAAATTCGCGGTTCTCCTCGCCCGTATCCGTGCGCAGCTGCGCCAGCACGAACAGAGCGAAGACGCGACATTCATCGTCGGTCCCTACACCTTCAAGCCAGGCCAGAAACTGCTTCTCGATGAGAAGGGCAGCAAGATTCGCCTGACTGAAAAAGAAGCAGCGATCATCAAATATCTCTATCGTGCAGGCGACAAGGTCATTGGCCGCGATGTGCTGCTTGAGGAAGTCTGGGGTTACAATTCCGGTGTCACAACGCACACGCTGGAAACCCACGTCTACCGCCTGCGCCAGAAAATCGAGAAGGATCCGTCCAATGCATCGCTTCTGGTTACAGAAAGCGGGGGATACAAACTTGTCCCATGATGGACAGCGCCTGACGCGGGTGTAATGACAAGCCATGGCGCTCGATGACGATATCCGCATTCTCGGCTCAGTAGGCCTGTTCGAGTCATTCACACCCGAACAGTTACGTCTGCTTGCCTTTGGCGCAGAACGACTGGTGCTGCGCGCCGGTCGTGAACTATTCCGCGAAGGCCAAAGCGCTGACTGCGGCTATATCGTCGTATCCGGCAATATCACCTTATTTCACGATGCAAACGAAGGGCGGATCACGATCCGCCCCGTCGGCCCCGGTGCGATGCTGGGCGAAATGGCGCTCATTGCGCAAACCACACGCCTAACCGGCGCGATGGCTGAGGAAGAGACAGAAGTCATCCGCATCAGCCGCGCTATCTTCCGGCGGATTCTGGAAGAATATCCGGAAGCTGCAGCCTCGCTGCACGCACATATCAGCAAAAATCTGCTGCAGCTGATTGCCGACATTGAGAAAATCGCCCCACAGCTTAACGGCAACGACTGATTACAGCTCAATAACGCGTTCAATGCCGATGGCATCAAGAAATGCCTGATCGTGGCTGACCAGCAGCAATCCTCCCTCATATTCATTCAGCGCTGTTTCCAGCGCTTCGATGGAGTCGAGATCGAGGTGGTTGGTTGGCTCATCAAGAATCAGCAATTCAGGCTTCAGCGTCCCGCCCAAAACGCACGCAAGTGCCGCGCGCAACAGTTCACCACCACTTAAGCCTCCGGCAAGACGCGAGGCGCTTTCACCACGAAATGAGAAGCGCGCCAGTGCTGCATGGGCATCATTATCGCTGGCCCCCTTGTTCAATCTGCGGAAGTTCTCATGGAGCGTTGCCCCGCGGTCCATCAGGCTCATTTTCTGGTCGAACATGGCAATGGGGACAAAGCGCCTGACTTCTCCTGCAGTGGGTTGCAAGTCCCCGGTTATCAAGCGCAGCAACGAGGTTTTGCCGGCACCATTTGCGCCACGAATGACGATACGCTCCGGCCCGACAACCTTGAGCGAGACATCACGAATGATCGGGCGGTCAGGCACTGGCCCGCCGGAAACATCGACCATTTCCAGAACCACGCGCCTGGATGGTGAAAGCGATGCCTCGACATCAAAACGCATCGGTTTGACACGCTCGACCTTCGCTTCCGCTTCACGCAACTGGCTTTGAGCACGATCCGCATTGCGTTCAGCAAGCGCATCGCCGCGGCCACCGGTTTTCTGTGCCCGATCCTCTCGGGCATCGAGCAGCAACTTGCTCATGCCTGCATCAGCACGCGACTTGCGCCCTCGTGCATCGCTCTTGGCCTGCCGTTCTGCCGCTTCCTGCGCCTTGAGCCTGACCTGCTTCACATCGCGCTGCGCAATCTCCAGATCGCGTACAGCCCCTTCCCGCTCCTGCTCCTTGCGCTCGTGATAGAAATCCCAATTGCCGCCATAAAGCGTCAAAGCGCCTTGTGAAAGTTCAGCTATCACATCCATGGTCCGCAACAATTCACGGTCATGGCTGACGACAACAGCCACTCCCGACCATTTGGCCAGCATATCGGCCACAGCCTGACGCCCATCGCGATCAAGATTATTGGTGGGTTCATCCAGCAAAATAAAATCGGGTTGCTGAAACAAAAGTGCGGCAAGTGCCGCCCGCGTCTGTTGGCCACCGCTTAATTCTGAAAGTAATACCTGTGGCTCTAACGACAGCCCAAACATCTGCAAAGCGTCATCAAAGCGCTGCGGCAAAAGCCAGTCGGCCTGCTCGAAATCGGTATCGGCACCCTGCCCGGATTCAATGCGCGCAAGCGTATCAAAACCATCACGCGCACCAAACAGATCAGCCAGCATTCGCTCACCGTCGCTGCCACTATTCTGCGCGAGCACACCAATTCTGCCGCCTCGTGTAACAGTTCCACTTGCGGGCAGCAAATCACCGCTCATGATTTTGAGCAATGTGGATTTGCCAATACCATTGCGCCCGACGAGGCCGATACGCCCCCCGGTTACGCTGAAATTAATGCCGGAAAAAAGAGTACGGCCATCAGCCGTAACGCAGGAAATATCCTGAAGAGTGAGAAGAGAAGACATGAAGAGTCCCGGAAACGTTGAAAACACTGGTCATTGAAAACAGTGCTGTACGATCCATTACTCTTCTCTCCTCTTCTGAACTTCGCTCTATATAGGCTTGAGCGTTCGATTAATCCAGATCAAACGTCGCAATGACTGGCACGTGATCGGATGGACGATCCCAGCCGCGCGCCTCACGCAGAATTTGCAACTCCTGCATATGCGCTTCCAGATCAGCCGAACCCCATATGTGATCAAGCCTGCGGCCACGGTCAGCTGCATCCCAATCCTTGGCGCGATAGCTCCACCAGGTGTAGATTTTCTGGTCTGCCGGAATGACCTGACGCATCAGATCGCTCCAGCCGCCTTTCACACGCAGATCTTCCAGCGTTGTGGTCTCAATCGGTGTGTGACTGACGATCTTGAGAAGCTGCTTATGCGACCAGACGTCGTTTTCCAGCGGCGCAATATTGAGATCGCCCACGAGAATTGACGAGTTCCCGTCCTGCCGGTTGGCCACAATGGCGCGCATTTCCTCCAGAAAGCCGAGCTTGTGCGCGAATTTCGGGTTGATTGCAGGATCAGGCTCATCGCCGCCCGCAGGCACGTAGAAATTATGGATACGCAGCTTCTTGTCGCCGGCTGAAACAACAGCACTCAGATGACGGCAATCGCCCATCTCGCAAAAGCCGATCTTTTCGACGTCACTCAGCGGACGTTTTGAGATGGTTGCGACGCCGTGATAGCCCTTCTGGCCACTGATCGCGATATGCTCATAACCGAGCGCACGGAAGCCCTTGGAAGGGAATTGATCATCCGGGCATTTTGTTTCCTGAAGGCAGAGAACATCCGGCTGATAATCGCTTAAAAACTGCTCGACCAGCGGCATGCGCAGGCGAACGGAATTGATGTTCCAGGTAGCAACAGAAAAGGTCATGGGGATAAGACTCGCGGACGCTCTAACTATTTGTTGTTACGCATTGTCCAGCGCAAAACCACTTCGCACTTTTGCTGGAAATGCTTTGAGATGGCCGCGAACCTAACGATTTATCTGACAATTGCAATTATCGAGCGTGAAGATTTACTGGCCCTTACGCTTCATCGCGATGCGCTGATAGTCGATCTTGAACATATCATCGGTGAAACGAACGCCGCTGCGGACATTGAACACCATGATCGTGGTGTCGAGGCCCTGTGCGTCGGTGATGGTCCACTGCTTGAGATCCATGGTCTTTGGCTCAAACATCATGGTGATTTTCGAGTTGCCAAAGGCCGTTTTGTCAGCAACCACCAGCGTGGTCATGTCCGGGTCCTGCTTGACGCTCTGAAGGCGCCCACCACCAAGATCGATACGATCGGCAAGCAGCATTTTCAAAGGCGTGGTGCCCAGCGCATACATATCCCAGGTGTCGAGCTTGCGATTGTTGATGACAACCTGATTGCCATCCGAAATGACGCGGATCGGCGACTTGTCATAGTTGAAGCGAATCTTGCCCGGACGCTCCAGATAGAAGGTTCCGCCGGTCTGCTCACCCTTGGGGCCGAACTGAACGAATTCACCGGTCAGTGTGCGCAGGGAAGAGAAGTGATCTGCAATCTGTTGAGCCGCTGCAGCATTTCCTGCGCCCTGCGCCTGTGCAACAGCTGGTACGAATGCCGGAGCTGCCGCGCCAAGAACCAATGCTCCCAATACGGCTGCAAAGCGGCTGGCTTTCGCAAATGCGGAAATACGGGAGAACATCATCGGCAAACTCTCTGTTTTCATCATCTTCTTAAAATAGTCCGGCAGTTGGGCACCAGTGTGGCAGCTAGAGCATTTCCTGTTTTTCTTGAATCATTAGAAATGTTCTATCTCTTTGTTTTTTCGCATTATCCGACGCAAAACCGCTTCGCACTTTTGCTGGAAATGCTCCACAGCCGATGAGATTTGAGTCCTAAAACTCGTCGTCACCGGTCGGCACCAATATCTCGCGCTTGCCCGCATGATTGGCAGGCCCGACAATGCCTTCTTCTTCCATGCGCTCGATGATCGAAGCCGCACGATTATAGCCAATGCCCAGGCGACGCTGGATATAGGAAGTCGAAGCCTTCTTGTCGCGCAACACGACCGCCACGGCCTGATCATAAGGATCATCCGAATTTTCGAGGTTCGACGTTCCAGCCGGGCCGCCGCCTTCATCCTCGTCATCATCTTCAGTGATGGCATCGAGATATTCCGGCACGCCCTGAAGCTTCAGGTGCTGAACAACGCGCTCAACTTCATCGTCACCGACAAATGGACCATGCACACGCTGGATACGTCCGCCGCCTGCCATGAACAACATGTCGCCCTGACCAAGCAATTGCTCCGCACCCTGTTCGCCAAGAATGGTGCGGCTGTCGATCTTGGATGTCACCTGGAACGAGATACGGGTCGGGAAGTTGGCCTTGATCGTACCGGTGATAACATCGACCGATGGACGCTGCGTCGCCATGATGACGTGGATACCAGCCGCACGCGCCATCTGTGCCAGCCGCTGCACCGTGCCTTCGATGTCCTTGCCTGCAACCATCATCAGGTCGGCCATTTCGTCGATAATCACGACAATATATGGCATTGGTTCAAGATCGAGCTGTTCGGTTTCGTAGATCGCTTCGCCCGTATTGCGGTCAAAGCCGGTCTGCACTGTGCGGGCGATCTGCTCACCCTTCTTCTGCGCCTGACCGACACGCTGGTTGAAGCCGTCAATATTGCGGACGCCAACCTTGGACATCTTGCGATAACGGTCTTCCATTTCGCGCACGGTCCATTTGAGCGCAACAACAGCTTTTTTCGGATCGGTCACGACCGGGGTCAAGAGATGCGGAATACCGTCATAGATCGAGAGTTCCAGCATTTTCGGATCGATCATGATCAGGCGGCATTCCTGCGGCGTCATGCGATAGAGCAGCGACAGGATCATCGTGTTGATCGCAACCGATTTACCAGACCCCGTCGTACCGGCGACCAGCAAATGCGGCATCTTGGCGATATCGGCAATCACCGGCTCGCCATTGATGGTTTTACCAAGCGCAAGTGCAAGCTTGGATTTCGATTGCTCGAAGTCGCGACTTGCCAGCATTTCGCGCAGATAAACCATTTCGCGCTTCTGGTTCGGCAGTTCAATGCCGATAACATTGCGACCCGGAACAACGGCGACACGCGCGGCAATGGCGCTCATGGAACGGGCGATATCATCCGCCAGTCCAATGACACGGGATGATTTGATGCCCGGCGCCGGTTCAAGTTCGTAGAGAGTTACAACCGGCCCCGGCTTGACATTGATGATCTCGCCGCGCACGCCAAAATCTTCCAGCACGCCTTCAAGCAGGCGCGCATTCTGTTCGAGCGCATCCTTGGAAAGCGATGCATCGCGTTGCACGAGCTTTGGTTCGGCCAGATAATGCAGGGACGGCATTTCAAATGCGCCACCTTCCTTCAGGAATGAAGGCTGAGCCTCACGCTGGATACGCGCACCGCTCTTTGGTGCAGGCGCACGTTCGCCAACCCGTGCCTTGGAGCGTTGTGGCGGCGCATCATGCCATTCTTCGCCTGCAAGTGGTGCCGCTTCCATGCCGCCGTCAAAATCATCATCATTATCGAATGGAGGCTGTTCGGAGGACGCGCCACCAAAACCCGGATCGCGACGCGCATTATTGCGGGTTTCAGCGCTGCGACGCACGCTGCGCATATCGCCATATTCGTCTTCACGCGGTTTACGACGGTTCAGGCCAGTCAGTCGCTTGAAAGTCGCAGATGCGCTGAGCATCGTATGCGTCAGAGCACCCACATATTGCGATATGCCGCCTGAAGAGCTTTCATCTTCTTCATCGTCACTATCCGCAAAATCGTCTTCAGCAGGTGCGCCGTGTGAAGCCCGCGTGTTGACCAGCGCCTCACGGCGTCCAACAATTCCACTTGCAAACAGACAAAGCCAGAGTGCTGGCAAGGCAAGCACCAACGCGATCCCCGATGCAATGGCACCCTGTGGGAACGCTCCCAGAAACAGTCCGGGCAGACGCAGCATCATATCACCAAACACGCCACCAAGGCCGATAGGCATCGGCCAGCTTTGCGGCACGGCAAAGCAGCTCGCAATGGCTGCAAACAGCAAAGCAGCCCCCATCCAGGCAAAGCTGCGCTTCGCAACCCGGCTTATGCCGCCGCGTGTCATGAGCAGCAGCGACCAGATGACCAGAGGCAGCAGAACCGGAACGCTGGCAAGGCCGAAGAACTGCATCGCAAGATCGGAGAAGACTGCGCCGGGATAGCCAAGCGCGTTGGTAACGGGATTATCCGTCGCGTGGCTAAGGCTTGGGTCCGCAACATTCCATGTCGCAAGCGCGCCCACAGCCGCAGCGGTCAACGAAAGCAACCCCAGCCCAAAGAGGATATAGAACTGCCTGCGGAAGATATTGGCCAGTTTCAGCCTGTCTTCCGAAATCCGCTCGTCACGAAGCGGGTATGAGGGCGAATATCCTTGCCGCATAAAGCCTGTCCCGAACCATGTTTTATTGCCGTCTGGTTTTAAGCCTCGGGCGTAATGAATCGGGGCGATCCTAGCCTTGCGATGGTTAATTCCCCATTAACCATGCGATGACTTATCCAAAGGAATTCAATCGCCAATGAAAAAGGCGCGGTTTCCCGCGCCTTTTTCCTGTTGAGACAACTCTGTTCTACTGAACAGACTCGCCGTGCAAAGCGATATCGAGGCCTTCCATTTCGGCCTGCTTGCTTGGACGCAGACCCATAACGGCCTTGACCACATACAGAATGATTGCCGTGGCGACTGCCGTGTAAACAACGGTGACCGCGGCACCAAAGAACTGCTTGCCAACGGTTGCACCTTCACCGGCTGCGTTGATCGTGGCATCAGCAAAGACACCGGTCAGGATCGCACCGACAAAGCCGCCAACGCCGTGAACACCGAATGCATCAAGCGAGTCGTCATAGCCAAGCGCATGCTTGATCTTGACGGCTGCAATGTAACAGACAGCACCTGCGATAATACCCAGAATGAGCGCGCCCATTGGATTGACGAAGCCAGCAGCAGGCGTGACAGCAACAAGACCTGCAACAGCACCCGAAATGATACCAAGAACGCTTGGCTTACCGGCAATCGCCCATTCCGCAAACATCCAGGCAAGAGCAGCACCAGCGGTCGCTACCTGTGTGTTGAGCATGGCAACAGCGGCAAGGGAATTTGCACCAACAGCCGAGCCCGCATTGAAGCCGAACCAGCCCACCCACAGAAGGGCTGCACCAATGACCGAAAGAACGAGGTTATGCGGCGCCATGTTGGTCTGTCCGTAACCATCGCGCTTGCCGATGATGAGGGCTGCGACGAGGCCTGCAACACCGGCATTTATGTGAACAACCGTACCGCCGGCAAAATCGAGCACGCCATCCGACGCCATGAAACCACCGCCCCAGACCCAATGCGCGACCGGGATATAGACGATGAACAGCCACAATGTCAGGAAGACCAGCATGGAGGAAAACTTCATGCGTTCAGCAAACGAACCCGCAATAAGCGCTGGCGTGATGATCGCGAACGTCATCTGGAAGACAATAAAGAGATATTCCGGAATGGTGCCCGTAAGCGATTCCATCGTCACACCGGAAAAGAATGCCTTGGAGAGACCACCAATATAGGCATTCATGGAGCCGCCATCGGTGAAGGCCAGCGAATAACCCGCGACCATCCACAGAACCGACATAAGGCACGTGACGGCAAAGCTCTGCATGACCGTCGAAAGTACGTTCTTCTTACGCACCATACCGCCATAGAACAGCGCCAGGCCCGGGATGGTCATCATCAACACGAGCGCGGTTGAAGTCAGCATCCAGGCCGTATCGCCGGTATCAAGTGTCGGGGTGGGCGCGGCTGCATCCTGAGCCAGTGCTGTTCCTGCAAGAACGAGCAGTGCTGGCAAGGTGGCCAAAGCCGTTTGCTTGAATCTTCCTGTTATGAGCATCGAGTATCTCCGTCGAATGGCGGCTTCAAACGCGTCTGCGCTGAAAAGACCGGTTCAGACTAAGAGAAACAAAAATCGTGCCAGTTGAGTTGGGCAGCACCGCTCAAGTGCGATTTTTCTGATATTCACCGCACGACATATGATGGAAACAGGAGACGGGTTGCCGCATTTTCGCCTAAAGTCCGGGCTTTTCGACGAGCGCTGAGGCGGCGCCAGCTTCTCAAAAAAATATCCGAATAAAAAATCGAGCGGCTTTCCGACGACGGAAAAACCGCTCTAAGTGATTCATCGGATTCAGCTTTTGTATTTTATGCGGGATCAAGCCACCCCACAAGTGCATAAAATTTAATCGATGAATTTTTCGATGATTAAAATATAATCACTTGTCTTTTTCATGCACGCGAATAAGTCCCTCCTGCGCAACCGACGCAATCAAAAGCCCGTCACGTGTGTAAAGCGCACCGCGATTGAAACCGCGCGCACCGGAAGCACTTGGCGTGTCCTGCGTGTACAGGAGCCAGTCATCGAGCCGACAAGGACGGTGGAACCACATTGCGTGATCAAGGCTCGCCACCTGCAAATCACGGTCGAAAATGGTGCGTCCATGCGGATGCAGTGATGTATCGAGCAACGTCATATCCGACAGATAAGCAAGGATTGCCGCCTGCAGAGCACGATCGTCGGGCACGATGCCACGCGCACGCACCCAGACATGCTGGCTGGGCGCGAGCTTCTCACGCGAAAAATAATGCTTGAGCGAAACCGGCTTGATTTCAATCGGCCGCTCCTGCTCCCAGTATTTGCGCACGCCTGCAGGGGCGAGGTGGAGATATTCTTCCTTCAGATCGTGATCGCCGACCAGTTGTTCCGGCATCGGCAGGTCTTTCGGCATATCAATCTGATGGCTCAAACCATCTTCATCAATCTGGAAGGACGCAGACAATGTGAATATCGCCTTGCCATGCTGCTTGGCCAGCACGCGACGCGTATTGAAGCTGGAACCGTCACGGATGCGGTCAACCTCATAGACAATCGGAATGGACGGATCACCCGGGCGCACAAAATATCCGTGCAGGGAATGAACGTGCCGATCCGGCTCAACGGTGCGCTGCGCAGCGATCAGCGCCTGACCGATCACCTGCCCGCCGAACACACGCTGCCAGCCGACCTGCGGGCTGTTGCCGCGGAAGAGATCCATTTCAAGTGTTTCGAGATCAAGCGTTTCGAGCAACTGCTGCATCGCAGCGGTTTGTTCGCTTTTCACCACACTCGGTTTTTCATTATCGGACCCAGTCTTTTCATTATCTGACATGGACAGCCTGTCTCCTGAAATCCTATATAGGCAATATATTCTCGGTGAACTGTTTGTGCCTGCACAAGAGAAACTGTCAAGTGGAAGCCTTTGCTTCACCGAAGGGTGATCTGAATATCCGAAAGGAACGAGCGATGTCTTCAACCAGCAGTCAAAAGACAACGGACAAGAACGATCTCATCATTGCAGGCGGCGGTTATGTCGGGCTTGTGACTGCTGTTGCCGTCAAGTCCGCCGCTCCGCATCTTTCTGTAACAGTTATTGATGGCGCACCAGCTGGCGCATGGAAAAAAGACCCACGCGCGTCTTCCATTGCTGCCGCGGCCTCTCGGATGCTCGACAAGCTTGGCTGCTGGCAGGAAATCGTTACCGAAGCTCAGCCCATCACCGAAATGGTTGTCACCGATTCCCGCACATCTGATCCCGTGCGTCCGGTGTACCTCACCTTTTCAGGCGACGTTAACCCCGGTGAGCCGTTCGCGCATATGGTTGAAAACCGCGTTCTCAACACCGCACTTCACAAACAGGCAGAGAAGCTCGGCATCACCTTCATCGAAGGCATGAGCGTCGAGAATTTCGAAACCAATCCGGAATCCGTCACTGTCAAACTGGCAAATGGCGAAACGCTCACGACACGCCTGCTGATTGCTGCCGATGGTGCAAAATCGCGCCTGCGTGACATTGCAGGCATCAAGACGGTCAACTGGGACTATGATCAGTCCGGCATCGTTTGCAACGTCGCCCATGAACGTCCGCATGGTGGTCGCGCTGATGAACATTTCCTGCCTGCCGGTCCGTTCGCGATTCTCCCGCTTCCCGGCAATCGCAGTTCGCTTGTCTGGACAGAACGCACAGCAGATGCCGAACGGTTGATCCGCGAAGATGATTTCATTTTTGAAGCCGAGCTTGAACAGCGCTTCGGCCATCGCCTTGGCGCACTCACTGTCGAAGGGCCACGCCGTGCATTCCCGCTCGGCCTGACACTGGCGCGTGAATTCGTGAAACCACGCTTTGCGCTCGTAGGTGACGCTGCACACCGCATCCATCCGATTGCCGGCCAGGGCCTCAATCTTGGCTTCCGTGATGCAGCAGCCATCGCTGAAGTCATTGTTGAAACCGATCGCCTTGGTCTCGATATCGGCTCTTTTGCGGCCCTTGAACGCTATCAGGCATGGCGCCGCTTCGACACGGTGCAGATGGGCGTCACGACCGATGTGCTGACCAAATTATTCTCCAATGACAATCCGGCAATTCGCACGATCCGCGACATCGGCCTTGGGCTTGTCGACCGCGTTCCAAGCGTCAAATCCTTCTTCATCAAACAGGCAGCAGGACTATCAGGCGATACTCCACGCCTTTTGCAGGGTGAAGCGATTTAAAGCATTTGAGCCAAAATCGGGAACCGGTTTTGCGTTCGGAAATGCGTCAAAACATATAGATCGGGTCAAACGTGCAAAAGGGGCGTTACTTTTCGGGAATAACGCGACGCTTCCTGATGGCAAAAGCTTCAACCTTTGCTAAAAAAGAGCAGGCACTAGCTTAGGCGTCGGGGGACTCGCGAGCATATGCATACGGGTGACAGACTGATAGACAAAGCCATCCGCATGCAGAGCGGCTTATTGTCGGCAGAATTGCTGCACAGATTATCCAAAATCGCAGGCGCTCTGACCGTTTTGGCGGCTATCGCTGTTACAGTGATCTATTCGGTTACGAAACCCGACAACAACTGGGACATGATCCCCTATATCGCCACCGCCATTGAGAACCGATACCCGGATGCGGCGACGCTTCACGAAGAAACATGGCGGCAGGTTGCAGCTGTTACCACGCAAGACGAGATCAACGCTCTGAAATACGCCGGTGACTATCGCCGCGCGCAATGGGAAAGCCCCGATAACTTTCAGTCACAGCTCATCATGTACAGGGTCAAAATCGGCTATGTGCAAATGTTGCGCCTCATCGAGCCCTATACAGGGCTTGTGCTGGGAGGGCATCTCATCAGTCTCGCAGCAGCGATTGCTTCCGGTCTGATTATCCTCGCAATCCTCGCCTATTACAACGCGCTTCAGGCCGGACTTCTGGTCGGGCCCGCCCTTCTGCTGGCAGGCTTTGGACCGATGACGTCTGCTGTCTTTCCAGACATTGTTCTGGCTGCATTTTCCTTTGCGGCCATTTTTGCCCTGATGAAAGAGCGCGACTGGCTCGCATCTGTCCTGCTCGTTCTGTCATTCACGATCAGGCCTGATAATATAATAATGATTTTTGCCCTGCTGATAGCAGCAGTGCTTTTTGGCTGGCGCAAGCTGCCTTTGCTTACGGCATTCGTAGCATCCGTAATCATTGGCCTCGTTATCTCCAGTCGCGCCGGGCATCCCGGCTGGTGGGCACATCTCTATTTCACCTGCATCCAAATGCAGAATTCCATGAGTGACTTCAAGCCGGACTTCTCGCTTCTGCTCCTCATCAAGGCTTATATTCGTGGTGTCATTCTGGCGCTTTATCTCGAAAGCTGGCCTTCAATGCTTTTGGTATCACTGGTGGCGTGGGCGGCAATGGCAAGAACCGGTATCAAGACCACAATTCCTCGGCTCAATGGCATTGTTTTCGCCATGTTCATCGGGATGCTTGGCAAGTTCGTCTATTTCCCGATGCCCTATGACCGCTTTTTCTTCAACATGATCATAATTATGGTTCTGATGCTTTCCCTTGCATGGGCAGCGGATACAAACCGGAAAGTTGCACTGGAAGCAGCAGGGCACCGCCCTATGTGAGGTGTAACCCAAACAGAGGAGCTTCCCATGGACAGAAAAGCAACGGCGGTCTGGAAAGGTACACTCAAGGACGGCAAAGGCACGCTCAACACGCAAAGTGGGGCGTTGAAAGACTTGCCTTACGACTTCAAGGCGCGCTTTGAAGATGAAAGCGGGCGCGCTGGCACCAACCCGGAAGAACTGCTGGGTGCCGCGCATGCTGGCTGTTTCGCAATGCAGCTTTCAGCACTTCTGACCGAGCACGGCACACCAGCTGAGAAGCTGGAAGCCACTGCCACGGTAACGGTCGGCCCCGCATCAGGCGGCGGTTTCGCAATCTCACGCAGCGCGTTGACACTCAACGCCACCATACCCGGGATTTCCGCAGATGACTTTGCAAGTCTCGCCAGGAAAGCAAAGGAATCCTGTCCACTTTCGAAAGCACTTGGTGCAATCGAAGTAACACTGGATGCCAAGCTGGTCTGAGCGATCAATATGAAAAAAGCGGGCCGTGCCCGCTTTTTCTATTCCGGAAGGTGACAGACGGCCTCAATATTGTGCCCGTCAGGATCGGTTACAAAGGCCGCGTAATAATCCGGGTGATAATGCTCACGCAGACCGGGTTTGCCATTGTCGCGTCCGCCAGCAGCAAGTGCTGCCTCATAGAAGCGATTCACTTCGGAACGCGTTCCCGCCGAAAAGGCCACATGCAACACGCCTGCAAGCTTTGAGCCTTTTTGCTTACCGATCCAGAATTCCGGCTTGCCATTACGCCCGTAGCCGACCCAATCACCAAACTCCATCGCCCGCGTGATGCCCAACGGTGCCAAGGCCGCATCATAGAATGCGCGGGATTTTGGCATGCTTGAAATGTTGAAACCGATATGATCGAGCATAGTTCACTCCGAACAAGAAAGCCGTTACAGTTTCTGTACAGTATTTCTATCTCAATGCATTTCTATCGCAATACAATGCATTCAACCAGTGTCTCCAGAAAGCATCTGCTCGCTCTCTGTTTTCCATCACATCGTCATCGACTTTGGATTGCTGCGTAAGATTGTTTTCGGCACTAGACAGTTCCTTTTTCAGGAACGTCATGATCACATCCGAAACATTTCCCTGCCCCATCTCCCGGGTTTCCGCTTTGCGCTGCATTAAGCTTTCAAGCTCCACCGAAAGATCGTTGGAAAGATCCACTGCCCGGCATAGGGTTGGAAAATGCATTGGTGCAATTCTCTCACGCGGGTGCAAGCGTAGCCATTTCAGAGCCATGAGTGGACGCAGGGCGTAGAAAACCTTCTTGATCGCCACACCTTGGCCATCGCCGATTGACCTCTCGAACTGATTCCTAGCCAGATAAAAATAATGTCGAGCTATTCCATTTCGATCACAAACATCGTTGGCAAGAGACAGGAAGGCCGTCCTGAAATCTGGATTAACTTTATAGACAATGGGCGAAGTTAGCCATTCAACGATTACTGCGTTGCCCGCGAGCATCAATTTTAAGGCCTTCGATAATTCCCAACCATTTACATCAATAATCGGCGTCAATGGTGTTTCAATCACATCCCTACGCGGAAATAACGTTAAAGTTTCATCAAAAGAACGTACAAAAACAAAACGACAATCATAGTCACTATCAGGCGAAGGGAAACCCCAAGCGCGACTACCACTTTCAATCGCTAGTGCGACAACCGCTTTTTCATCGCTCTCTACAGCTGCGAGCCGCCTGTCAATTTCAATAACGGCCTCTGGATCAAAATTTTCAGGTAAACTACGCATGCCCCAATCCCAAAATTAAACCGGCTTCACTAAGTGAAGCCGGTTTAATAACAACATTTCGACCTGATAAGGCAATAACGATGATTACACGCGGCGTTCGACCATCATCTTCTTGATCTCTGCAATCGCCTTCGCTGGGTTGAGACCCTTCGGGCAAGTCTGCGCGCAGTTCATGATCGTGTGGCAACGATACAGACGGAACGGATCTTCGAGGTTATCGAGACGTTCGCCCTTGGCTTCATCGCGGCTGTCGATCAGCCAGCGATAGGCCTGAAGCAGCACAGCTGGTCCAAGATAACGATCGCCGTTCCACCAGTAGCTTGGGCACGAGGTCGAGCAGCAGGCGCAGAGAATGCACTCGTAAAGACCATCCAGCTTCTGACGATCTTCATGGCTCTGCAGCCATTCCTTCTGCGGCTCAGGCGAAACCGTCTTGAGCCAAGGCTCGATCGAACGGTGCTGGGCGTAGAAGTTGCTGAGATCCGGCACAAGGTCCTTGACCACCGGCATATGCGGCAGCGGATAAACCTTGATGGGACCCTTGATCTCGTCCATGCCCTTGGTGCAGGCAAGCGTGTTGGCGCCATCAATGTTCATTGCGCAGGAACCGCAAATACCTTCACGGCACGAACGGCGCAGAGTCAGCGTCGGATCGATCTTGTTCTTGATGTAAAGAAGACCGTCGAGCACCATCGGGCCGCAATCGTCGCGGTCGATATAATAGGTATCGATGCTTGGATTTGCATCGTCATCCGGCGACCAGCGATAGATGCGGTACTCCGTTACATTCTTGGCACCATCTGGACGCGGCCAGGTTTTGCCTTCCTGCATACGGGAGTTTTTGGGAAGTGCGAGTTCAACCATTGCTCATTCCCTCGATTAGTAAACGCGCTTTTTCGGCGCGATTTTGGCCAGGCTGATGCCACCTTCATCCTCGGTCGTCAGCGGATCGAGATGAACTGGGCGGTAATCAAGCTTCACTTCGCCATCTGGCGACAGCCATGAAAGGGTGTGTTTACGCCATTCGGCGTCATTACGGTCCGGGAAATCCTCATGTGCATGTGCACCACGGCTCTCGTGACGGGCTTCAGCCGAAACGACTGTCACCATCGCGTTTGCCATCAGGTTTTCCAGTTCCAGTGTCTCCACCAGATCGGAGTTCCAGATCATCGAGCGGTCACTGACCTTGATGTCCGGAAGTTCTTTCCAGATTGCCGACATGCGCTGAACGCCCTGCTTGAGCGATTCATCCGTACGGAACACGGCAGCGTCTTCCTGCATGGTGCGCTGCATCTTTTCGCGCAATTCTGCGGTCGGCGTCGAGCCGTTCGCATAACGAAGGCGATGGAAGCGATCCATGATCTTTTCAACGGCTTCTTCGTTGATGTCTGGGATTTTCGCGGCGCGGTCAATAACCTCGCCAGCGCGGATTGCAGCCGCACGGCCAAACACCACCAGATCGATCAGCGAGTTGGAGCCGAGACGGTTTGCACCATGCACGGAAGCACAACCTGCTTCACCCACAGCCATCAGTCCCGGCTGAACGCGATCCGGGTCTTCCTTGGTCGGGTTCAGCACTTCACCCCAGTAATTGGTTGGAATGCCGCCCATATTGTAGTGAACAGTTGGCAGAACCGGTATCGGTTCCTTGGTCACATCGACGCCTGCGAAAATCTTGGCCGACTCGGAAATACCCGGCAGACGTTCATGCAGAACAGCCGGATCGAGATGGTCGAGATGCAGATAGATATGGTCCTTATTCTTGCCAACGCCGCGACCAGCGCGGATTTCCATGGTCATGCAACGCGAAACCACGTCACGCGAAGCAAGGTCCTTGGCAGAAGGCGCATAACGCTCCATGAAGCGTTCGCCTTCGGAATTGACGAGATAACCGCCTTCACCGCGTGCGCCTTCGGTAATCAGACAGCCTGCGCCGTAAATGCCGGTTGGGTGGAACTGAACGAATTCCATGTCCTGAAGCGGTAACCCAGCGCGTGCAGCCATGCCGCCACCGTCACCAGTGCAGGTATGCGCGGAGGTTGCGGAGAAATACGAACGGCCATAGCCGCCCGTCGCCAGAACCACCATCTTGGCAGAAAAGCGATGGATCGTGCCGTCATCGAGGTTCCAGGCAACAACGCCCGTGCAGACGCCGTCAGTCATGATGAGATCAAGCGCGAAATATTCGATGAAGAACTGCGCGTTGTTCTTGAGCGACTGTCCGTAAAGCGTGTGCAGGATCGCGTGGCCGGTACGGTCCGCAGCAGCACAGGTGCGCTGAACCGGAGGGCCATCACCAAAGTTCTGCATATGGCCGCCGAATGGGCGCTGATAAATCTTGCCTTCTTCGGTACGCGAGAAAGGCACGCCGTAATGCTCCAGTTCGTAAACCGCAGCAGGTGCTTCACGCGCCAGATATTCCATGGCATCGGTGTCGCCGAGCCAGTCCGATCCCTTGACGGTATCGTACATATGCCACTGCCAGCTATCCGGACCCATATTCTTGAGCGACGCTGCGATACCGCCCTGCGCTGCAACCGTATGGGAGCGCGTTGGGAAAACCTTGGTGATGCAGGCTGTCTTCAGGCCCTGTTCGGCCATGCCGAGCGTTGCACGTAAGCCCGCACCACCGGCCCCGACCACGACAACATCAAACTTATGATCAACGAACTTGTAGTTCTTTTCGCCCGCAGCGCCGGCTGCATTGTTTTGTGCACTAGCCATCGGGCTATCAACCTCCGAAGCTCAGCTTGAGGATCGCGTAGACGCAAGCCACACCAACAAACACCGTGAAGAAGGTGTTGAGCATAACCAGCAGGACCTTCATGCCTTCACTGTGAATGTAATCTTCAATAATGACCTGCATGCCAAGACGCATGTGGTAGACGCCGGTCAGCACGAACAGCGCCATCACCAGAGCGGTGAACGGATGCGCCAGAACGGCTTTCACTTCCGCATAGCTTGCGCCATGAAGCGAAATGACCAGACCGATGAAAAACAGAACCAGCGGAACGAGTGCCACAGCACTCACACGCTGAAACCAGAAATGGCCGGTGCCTTCCTTGGCCGACCCCAGACCGCGAACCTTGCCGAGAGGTGTACGCATATCGTTCATGTCAGAACTCCTTTCAGCGCACTGCGAAAGCAACAACCCAGACAAGGATCGTTGCAGGCAGTGAGAAGGCCAGCGTCAGCCAGGCAATCTTGCTGGCCGTGTGCTTTTCAAGTCCGGCGCCCATATCCCAGATGAAATGGCGTATGCCGCCAGCCAGATGGTGCAGCAACGCCCATGTGTAGCCGAACAACACGATATAGCCGATCCACGAACTGTAGACCCAGCTCACGGTTTTGAAAGCATCTTCGCCGATTGCAGCAGCGATCAGCCATGCAGCAAGCAGAAGGGTTCCGAAATAAAGCGCGCCACCAGTGATACGATGGATGATGGACATCGTCATCGTGATCTTCGGTCGATAAATCGACAGATGCGGCGACAAAGGACGCTGACGCGTAACGGTCGGTTGTGTCATGGCTCTCGTGGGCTTCCCTGACGTTTCTACCCGCCTCACCATCAGCCAGTTTTCTTTGGCATAATGAAGCAGATGTGGGCTTGTAAAGAGCCCGGTTGGATGTCGCTCACAACGCAGGAAACAGAATTTTTCGATCCTGCGCCGGCACGACCCAGAAAATGTGGCTGGATCGTGTCGCACGACCCTATCTGGCGCTTTCTACTGCGCTTTTACCCTCTCGTCAAAGAAGCTTTTTCACGAAAAGACTAACAATTGGTCGCACCTTAGCGACACAATCGCGTGATTGCGGCATTCAAACGATTGAAGTCAGAGATTCCTAAAAACATGTGTAATTTCATCCACTTTTGCGGATGAAGCCTAGTTGCCGAAGCGAATCACATAGCTCGACCAGTCAGCGGCGGTCGCGATCTGCTCATAAAGCTTGCGGCCGTCTTCGGGTATGCGCGGCGCATTGAGCACCAGCTTCGACCAGCTGCGCTCCTCTGCCTTGTCGGCAAGCAAATCGATGAGCGCCTTGGCAATGCCTTTACCGCGATGATCGTGATGCACATAGATATGGTCCACCTGCCCTGCACGAAGACCGGATACCGGCTCCGGGAGGTCGTAGAAGATCACAAAGCCAACGAGGTCGCCGTCAACGCGAGCGCCCAGAATCTCGGTGGCACGGTCCTGCAGCAAATGCTCTGCATAAAACTCATCCGGACGACGCGGCGCACCGCGCTTCAATGCCTGCGCATAGCTTGCAAGCAGCGGCGCGAACTCATGGGCATCGCGCAAATGAAGAAGCGCAATATCGACGGCATGATCTACGGTCATGTGTAATCTTTCCCCAGAGCATATTACCGTCAGATGGGATCATCTGACGTCGTAAAAATGCGACCAAACAAACACACCAGAGCGACTGCCATGTCTTAAAGCGCATGCAGGCCGCCTTGGA
Organism: Brucella grignonensis; assembly: GCF_002252505.1. Classification (GTDB taxonomy): domain Bacteria; phylum Pseudomonadota; class Alphaproteobacteria; order Rhizobiales; family Rhizobiaceae; genus Brucella; species Brucella grignonensis. The sequence goes on from NZ_NNRL01000161.1 coordinate 62,722, forward strand.
AAACGGCTTCCCGAAATCGGGAATGTTTCAATTGTAGCCAGCACCGCCACCAAAGGTAAAGCTGTGTTGGAATAATTTCGTGGTTCTCGTGAAGACAACAGGTCGGCGCAGATCAGCTCAGCCTGCGGCCATTGTTTAAGCCTCGAAACTCGACCACATTGTCATCGAGCATCATCGGCAGCGCTGTACGGACACAGTTACGGCCATTCTTCTTGGCTTCGTAAAGCGCGCCGTCTGCACGTTTGTAAACATCGGAAAAGAAGTCATCAAACTCCATTTCTGTGACACCAAAACTCACCGTGAAGCTCACATCACCCGCAACGCCGGGAAGCGTGATATCGGCACAGGCCAACCGCGCCCTCTCTGCAAACCGCCATGCCGACTGGATCGTATGGCCAGGGAGCAGGACTGCAAATTCCTCGCCGCCCATGCGCGCGGCAATCCCCCCCTTGGAGGCCGCCGAACGGCGCAATTCATCGGCAAAAGCCGCAATTACCCGATCACCAAGAGCGTGCCCATGGGTGTCATTGATCGACTTGAAATAATCGATATCGCAGACAATGAGCGACAGCGCCTGTCGCATACGCTTTGATTTATCAATCAAAACTTCCGCCCTGAACTCAAACCCACGCCTATTGAGAAGACTTGAAAGCTGATCGGTTTCCGAGCGAAGCGTCACATCGGAAATCAATTCGCCCATGAGGCTCAGCAAAAGCAGCAAGCCCCCTGCAACCGAAAGCCCGGCACCGATCGATTGCACCAACAACGCATAGTCTGTTCGAACATAGTCGTCTGGATTAACACCAACCCCGCCCACCAACGAGGCCAGGATTGGCTTGAGCAGAAAATGAATGGCGCCGATCGTGAACAGCCCCGCCATCAGCCCATCAAGCACTCCCCAAGACCGCCCAAACGGACGGCTTTGGGCACGTGTGTTTGAACGCCCGCGCATCACAACCCAGACGGCAACCATCAATGTCAGGAAATAAGGCACCTGATACAGAATTTGGCCAATCATCTCACTGCGCGCAATGTCGTAAATGCCGTAGACCAGCGACAGTGATCCGATCAGAAGTCCCCCAAGCGGCCACCATGGAACAGGCGACGAATACATACGCGCAAGCCCGATTACCAGACAGGCCAGCGTCATGAAATAAGCGGCAAATGCCAGCATATAGCCAAGCTTTTGACTTGGGATCGATGGCATCAGCAGTTCTATGAGGAAGTAGAGCATCGCAAAAACGAAGCCCATGGCAAAAACCGGCGCAGCAGCATTGTCGCGTGCAAAGGCCGCAATGCCAAGAAAGGTGAAAACAAACAGACCTGAAACGGTCATGTTGATCAGGAGTATGAACTCTGCTCCGTCCATCCGCGCTTTCCGGCATATGCCTGCGAACCATTCTATAGGCCCGCATCCCCCAAAACCGACTAGAGCGCGTTTCGATCTGATTGGATCAGATCGGCGCTCTAAATATTTGATTTAAAGCGCATCTTTGTCCAAAAACCGTTTCACACTTTTCGGAATGCACTCTAACCGACAAGCCTCCTCGCTTCAGCCAAGCTGAAGAAACACTTGTCAACCCGAAAGCATTATACATTCAAAGCATAAAAATGCAGCTAATTTAGTAAGTAAAAGTCTCATTTCAGGCGCCGCTCCAAGCACGAAAAAGCCGCCGGATTACTCCGACGGCTTTTCCAAACTTGCTTAAACGCTCTCGAAAGAAAGATTAGTTCCAGTCGCGGATGTCCACGAAATGACCGGCGATAGCAGCGGCCGCGGCCATGGCAGGTGACACCAGATGCGTGCGGCCCTTGAAGCCCTGACGGCCTTCGAAGTTGCGGTTCGAGGTCGAAGCGCAACGTTCACCCGGCTTAAGCCGATCATCATTCATCGCGAGGCACATCGAGCAGCCCGGCTCACGCCAGTCGAAACCGGCCTCGATGAAGACCTTATCCAGACCTTCCGCTTCTGCCTGTTCTTTCACAAGACCCGAACCCGGAACGATCATGGCGCTCACGCCAGCGGCAACTTTCTTGCCTTTTGCCATGCGTGCAGCATCGCGCAAGTCTTCAATACGGCCATTGGTGCAGGAACCGATAAAGACGCGATCAATCGTGATGTCCGTCATCTTGGTGCCTGGCTTCAAGCCCATATAGTCGAGCGCACGCCACTTCGATGCCCGCTTGGTTTCGTCCTTGATCTCGTCAGGGTTCGGAACGATGTCGGTAACAAACACCACATCTTCCGGTGACGAACCCCAGGAAACGACCGGCGAAATCTTGGCGGCATCCAGCTCGACGATCTTGTCGAAATGTGCACCTTCATCCGAATGCAGTGTCTTCCAGTAGCCAATTGCCTGCTCGAGGGTTTCACCCTTTGGTGCACGTGGCTTGCCTGTGATGTAAGCGAAGGTCGTCTCATCAGGCGCGATCAGGCCAGCGCGCGCGCCGCCTTCAATCGACATGTTGCAGACCGTCATGCGGCCTTCCATCGACAGCGAGCGAATGGCGCTGCCCGCATATTCGATCACATAGCCTGTGCCGCCAGCCGTGCCGATCTCGCCAATGATTGCGAGCGTGATGTCCTTGGCGGTGACGCCCGGAGCCAGTTCGCCATCAACACGCACCAGCATGTTCTTGGCCTTCTTCTGGATCAGTGTCTGCGTTGCCAGAACGTGTTCGACTTCCGATGTGCCGATGCCATGCGCCAGGGAACCGAAGGCGCCGTGAGTCGAAGTATGACTGTCGCCACAGACAATCGTCATTCCCGGCAGCGTAAAGCCCTGCTCAGGGCCAACGATATGGACAACGCCCTGACGTCTGTCACGCTCGGAATAATATTCAACGCCGAAATCAGCAGCATTCTTGGCCAGAGCTTCGACCTGAATACGGCTTTCCTCGTTCTTGATGCCGTTGATACGGTCCGGCGAGGTCGGAACATTGTGATCCACAACAGCCAGCGTCTTTTCCGGATGACGCACTTTGCGGCCCGTCATGCGCAGACCTTCAAAAGCCTGCGGGCTTGTCACTTCGTGCACAAGATGGCGATCAATATAAAGGAGGCAGGTACCATCATCCTGCTGATCCACTACATGGTCGTCCCAGATCTTGTCATAAAGTGTACGCGGCGCGCTCATTGCGAGAGTTCCTTTGAATAGTTCTTAATTTGAGCTGTCATATGCACCTGCCTTGGCGTTTCGTCAAGAAACACAAACCGTAACAGGGTGTCGCAGTAACAATCTTGCGTAATTAAGGCAGATTTATGCAATATGTTACGCAGCCTTTTGGCTTTTGCAAATAAAAAAGGCGGCCCGAGGACCGCCTTTTTCAGATTCTTGCGAAAACTGGCTTATTCAGCAGCAGTCTTTGCAGCTTCTGCCTTAGCAGCAGCGGCCTTGTCGGCTTCGCGTTCTGCCTTGGTGCGGTTGTCTTTCTTCTCAGCAATACGTGCAGCCTTACCGGTAAGGCCACGAAGGTAGTAAAGCTTCGCGCGACGGACTTTACCGCTGCGAACGAGCTCAACGCCTTCTACGATTGGCGAATAAACAGGGAATACGCGCTCTACACCTTCGCCATAAGAAATCTTGCGAACGGTGAAGTTTTCGTTGATGCCAGCGCCCGAACGCGCAATGCAAACACCTTCATAGGCCTGCACGCGGGTACGTGTACCTTCGGTAACGCGAACCTGAACGCGAACCGTGTCACCTGGCTGGAAATCTGGAAGCTTGCGCTTTTCTTCAATCTTTGCTGCCTGTTCGGCTTCAAGCTGACGAATGATATCGGTCATCGTCTTATTCCTTCTGAATTCTTCTCAAACAGTCAGAGCGCTCTGCACTTGCCACCAAGCAACCTTGGCCTTGTGGCTATGCCCAAAGAATCAGGCAGGAGCGGTACACCATTTATTGGTTTACGGACGTCTCGGACTGTCCCCGAACCGGATATTACGATGTCGGGTTTCCTTGAACTGGCGCGGCAATACACCATTGCTGCAAATGAATCAATATCGGGGAGCGAAATAACGATCAGCTGCCAATGCGTCCCAGATGGGTATCATTAAAGCCGGTCCCGTATTTGAGGCCGAGGCCAAGCGCACGATCAACGCCGATATGCACCGCCCAGATTAGCGCAATCGCAAAGCAGAGCGGCCAGTTCATCGCCCAACCCAGCACAGACAGCAATACAACCCCGATCCAGCTATGCGCAATATTATAGACGACCGCACCTGTACGCGGTCCTTTCATATAAGCGAAGAAAGACAGATCGGGCACAAGAATGAGAACTGCAAAAAGCCACCAGCTCACGCCGCTTATCCAATATGCACCAAGCGCCAACAGCGCCAGGGAAAGACTTTCGAGCCGCTGGATCAGGTTCATTTGCGTTTAACCTCTCGATAGGCTTCCCAAAGATCAGGACGCCGTTCCTTTGTGATACGCTCTGCCTCTTTATGCCGCCATTTATCAATCGCGCCATGATTACCCGATGTCAGGATTTCAGGAATGGAACGCCCTTCCCAAACCTGCGGACGCGTGTAATGCGGATGTTCCAGAAGCCCGGTCTCGAAGCTTTCTGTTTCACCCGATTCCCGATTGCCCATGACCCCTGGAAGCAGCCTTACAATAGCATCGAGCAACACGATCGCCGCCGTCTCGCCACCCGACAGGATATAGTCACCAATCGAAATTTCTTCGAGCTCACGCCCCTCGATCACCCGTTCGTCGACGCCCTCGAAGCGACCGCAAAGAATGATGGCACCTGGACCTTCCGCCAGTTCGCGGACGCGTTTTTGCGTCAGCGGCGCACCACGCGGGCTCATCAGCAACATGGGACGGTCGTCGCCAACCGAATCGAGCGCCCGCGCCACCACATCCGGCTTCATCACCATGCCTGCGCCACCACCCGAAGGCGTGTCGTCAACCATGCGGTGCTTGCCTTCTGCAAAGTCACGGATCTGCACTGTATCAAGCGACCATGTGCCTTCGGCAAGCGCCTTGCCAGCCAGAGAAATACCCAAAGGTCCGGGAAACATTTCGGGATAAAGGGTCAGCACGGAAGCATGAAATGTCTGCTCGGCATTATCCGTATCAGGCAGGTCGATCATGACTTCTTCGGCCGCTTCTTTTCGTTTTGGGACTCTTCCTCGTCGCGAAGCGGATTATCGGTTTCGTCTGCGATCAATCCCGCCGCATACGGATCGACACGAATGATGCCTTGCTCAAAATCGATCTCCGGCACCGCTGCTTCGGTAAAGGGGATCAGCATCGGGCGCTTGCCCTTGAGGCTAAGTTCGATCAGATCGCCACCGCCAAAATCGAAAAGGGCGCTGATAACACCATAAGACTTACCGTCTGCATCCAGCGCTTCAAGGCCAATCAGATCGGTCTGAAAAAACTCGTCCTCGTCAAGCTCGTCATCCGGCAATTGCGAACGATCAATGAAAAGCTCCGTCCCGTTCAGCGCTTCGGCTGCGTTGCGGTCGTTGATGCCCTTGAAGCGCACCACAACTACAGTCTTCGCCGAACGCGCCTCAAGCACCTCATAGGCTTTGCCTTGTGCATCATAGAGCTGGCCATAATCAGCAATGGCCAGAGGATCGTCAGTATATGTCTTGACCCGGACTTCGCCGCGTATGCCATGGGCGGCTCCGATAACGGCAAGCTGGATCGGGTTCTCTGGGCGCGACATGAAAATTTCCATAATTTAAGGGCTGTTTTATACCGCTTACTCAATTTCCCGGAGAAACGCCAAGAAAAACGAAAAGTTGGGCATTTACTGCCCGGCAACCTATCGCTGGCAGACTATAATCAACGCAATGCGAGAGCGAATCCCGAAGATGACGACACAGAGCGAAATCCTGATCCCTGCCCGCGCCGATCTTGCGGCCGCGCGCGAGGAATGGCTGAAAACGCTTAAAGATATGCGTCGTCTTTCGGATAACACGCTCGAAGCCTATGAGCGCGACACGCGCCAGTTTCTGCATTTCCTCACCCATCATCTGGGTGAGCCACCCTCGATCAAGGATGTCGGCAATCTGCGTGTCGCTGATCTGCGTTCATTCCTTGCCAATCGGCGCAATGAGGGCGTTGGGGCTCGCACGCTGGGCCGTGGTCTTGCCGGTGTAAGATCGCTGCTGCGGCATCTGGAAAAGCGTGGTCTGGTCAATGCAGCCGGTGCAAGTGCCATACGCGCGCCCCGCCAACCAAAATCTCTGCCAAAACCACTAACCGCCGAAGACGCCAGGCGCGTGGTTGCAGCCGATGGGCAAATGGCGGAAGAACCATGGATTGCCGCGCGCAACGCAGCCGTCCTGACCTTGCTCTACGGTTGCGGCCTGCGCATTTCGGAAGCGCTTGGTCTTGCCGGTGATGCGCTCAATGACGCGTCCGCCCTCTCGATCTCGATCACCGGTAAGGGCGGCAAGGCGCGCATGGTGCCACTGCTTCCAGCAGTGCACCGTGCCGTTGCACAATATCGTTCGCTTTGTCCGTTTGACCTTTCTGCCGACAAACCGCTGTTCCGCGGTGCAAAAGGTGGCATTCTTCACCCAGCAATCATCCAGCGAGAAATGCAGAAGCTCCGCGCGGGTCTTGGTCTGCCCGATACCGCAACTCCACATGCGCTGCGCCACTCCTTTGCGACACATCTTTTGGGTCGCGGCGGCGATCTCAGGACCATTCAGGAATTGCTCGGTCATGCGAGCCTGTCGACAACGCAGGTCTATACCGGCGTCGATACGGCACGGCTTCTCGATGTTTATGACAAGGCGCATCCGCGCGCCTGAAAATTGCCATTCCATATCGCGCCCGACCACCTATATTCTCTTTATGAAAAAGCTGTTCCTGCTGTTTGCCTGTGCCCTCTTCGCAAGCTCGATCCATGTTCGTGCCGAGGAAACTTCCGCGACCTGCACCACACGCGGGGTCAATCTGCTTGACGGATTGGACAAGAAAGATCCCAAACTCTGGGAGAAGCTGCGGGAAGACACAGAGAATATTCCCAACCACAAAGGCATTATCTGGAAGATAGAGAAAGATGGACTGCCCCCCTCCTATCTCTTTGGCACCATTCATCTCAGCGACCCGCGTGTGATGACATTGCCAGACGCTGCCGCAAAGGCCTATGCGTCCGCTGAAACCATTGTGATTGAAGCCACCGACGTTCTTGACCAGAAAGCGCTTCTGCGGCTCAAGCTCGAACAGCCCGAGCTCATGCTTTTTACCGATGGCTCGACGTTGCAATCGCATATGCCACCCGACCGCGTGGTCGAAATCACCAGGAAGCTCGAGGCGCGCGGCATTGTTCTTGGCGCTGTCGCCAAAATGAAGCCCTGGATCGTCAGCAGCCTGCTGGCACTTCCCAAATGCGAACGGGAGCGAAAGCTGCGCGGCGAAGCTTTTCTCGATGGTCAGCTCGCGGGTGATGCCGAGGAAGAAGGACGCCCCGTTGAAGGGCTGGAGACAGCAGCCGAACAACTGGGTGCCATGAACAGACTTCCGCTTGATTTTCATATGCGCAATCTGATCGCGACTGCCGACTTTGGTGACGCAATCGAAGACACCACAGAGACAATGATCGCTCTTTATCTTCAGGGCGAAACCGGAATGATCATGCCGGCTCTGCGCAAAATCGCTCCCGGTGATCTGACCGATGAGGATTACGATCTTTTCCAGAAAGTCATGCTCACCGACCGCAACCACATCATGGCGGAACGCGCAGCCCCGCTGCTTGAGAAAGGCGGATTGTTCATTGCTGTTGGTGCGCTGCATCTGCCCGGCAAAGAAGGCCTGATCGAATTGTTGCGCGATAAGGGCTATCGCGTCACAGCGATGTAAACCGGAACAATCGCTGCTTGCTTGTGTTAAACTTTCCAGTGGTTACAACCAACGGGAGGAGAGCAAATGGTTGACCCACTCGATCCACGCAACAATCCGGCTCGCAGGCCGTCACAACCCAGAGGAAGTAGCGGCATTTTGCTCGCAGTTATCCTGATCGCTGCAATTCTGATCCTTGGTTATTTCTTTTATCTCAGCGGCAGTAGCACTGACACGACAGCACCGCCACCGCCCGCAGCACAGGGCGAAACAACAATACCACCCGTGACTCCGCCAGCACAGAACTGACAAAAAAGGCCCGCTTTCGCGGGCCTTTCTACTTGCCGAATTTAATCAGCAATTACATATGGATTGGCTTGGCGAAAGTTGCCAAAGCCGATTCACGCACGGCTTCCGACATGGTTGGATGCGCATGGCAGGTGCGTGCGAGATCTTCGGACGAACCACCGAACTCCATCAGAACAGCCAGTTCGTGGATCATTTCACCAGCATTGTAGCCGAGGATATGCGCGCCCAGAACACGATCCGTCGCTTTATCGGCAAGGATCTTCACAAAGCCGTCCGTGTGCTGCATGGCGCGCGCGCGGCCGTTTGCCGTGAACGGGAACTTGCCGATCTTGTATTCGATGCCAGCAGCTTTCAGCTCTTCTTCGGTCTTGCCAACGGAGGCTACTTCCGGCTGCGTGTAAACAACACTCGGAATGACGTCGAAGTTTACGTGTCCTGCCTGGCCCGCGATGATTTCGGCAACTGCGATACCTTCGTCTTCAGCCTTGTGTGCAAGCATAGGGCCCTGAACCACGTCGCCGATGGCATAGATGCCTTCGACATTGGTGCGCCAGTGACCATCGATTGCAACGCGACCGCGATCATCGACATTGACGCCAGCTTCCGCAAGACCCAGACCATCGGTGTAAGGACGACGGCCGGTGGAAATGAGAACCGCATCGGCCTCGATCGTTTCGGCATCGCCACCCTTGACTGGCTCAAAAGTCACTTTCGCGCCCTTACCAGTCTTTTCAACACCGGTCACTTTTGCGCCGAGCTTGAAGGCAATGCCCTGCTTTTCGAGAAGACGCTGGAACTGCTTGGAGACTTCGCCGTCCATCGCGCCAAGTACCTTGTCGAGATATTCGACAACGGTCACTTTCGCACCGAGACGTGCCCAGACAGAACCAAGTTCCAGACCGATCACACCACCGCCGACAACAACCAGATGACCCGGAACCTTGTCGAGTGCGATCGCACCGGTCGATGACAGGATGACCTTCTCGTCAATATCGACCTTGACGCCCGGAATGCCTGCAACGTCCGAACCGGTTGCAATGATGATGTTCTTGGCTTCGATTTCCTGAACACTGCCATCTTCAGCTGTTACAGAAACCTTGCCCTTCGCAACGATCTTGCCAGTGCCGATGTAAGGCGTGATCTTGTTCTTCTTGAACAGGAATTCGACGCCGGACGTATTCGACTTCACGGTCGCGTCCTTGTGGGCCATCATTTTTTCAAGATTAAGCTTCGGCTTGCTGATTTCGACGCCGAGCGTATCGAAAGAATGACCGGCTTCAGCAAATACTTCGGATGCGTGCAGCAGCGCCTTTGAAGGAATGCAGCCGACATTGAGACAAGTGCCGCCAAAGGTCTTGCGCTTTTCCACGACAGCCACAGAAAGGCCGAGCTGTGCAGCCTTGATTGCGGCAACATAGCCGCCAGGGCCGGTACCGATGACAACCACATCGTAAGACATTGAATTATCCTTCTTCAGTCTGATCTTGGACGGGTCGTTTCACGACCCTTAAACATTCATACGACCGGAAATCCGATCATTCTTCTTCAGGCGTGCACGACTTGAAACGGAAGGTCTCAAATTGAAGCGGTTTTTCAGGCTTCGCGACACCAAAATCATATCCGTCCAGCGCCGTTGCCAGATCGGGAAACAGGATTGCCTGCGCGGCCGGCTCATCAGCCTTTGGCAGCACATCCGCCTCGGCACCTTCCTTCAGCGCGTAGACAACACTCTGCCAGATGCTGCAATCATCGAGATCTTCCGGATCGGTGCCCCCGTTCTTGCAGTTATAGGTAATAAGCGCGTAGGGGCGCGCAACCCCCTCTTCAGGCCAAATGACGAGGCCGGAAAGTTTGAATTCCGGCTTATCATCGGCAGTGATGGTGAATTCGTTGGTCGGTGCCGGGTTCATCTTCAGCGCGTTGGATTGCGCGGCATGAAAGGTCAGTGTGTAGGCATCACCCTGATCGCGATAGACCGCGCGATTCTGCGTGCAAGCTGCCTGAACGGCGCTTGAGAAAACCGTCACGGCCAGTGCTGATGCAGCCACCACCTTGAAGAGCTTCTTCACGTCATGCATCTGTCGGTTCTCCTCGACTATCCGGCAGCTTTTCCGGCGGTTTTTCCGGCGGTTTTCAATGCGCCTTTTCAGCAGCAAGTTTCAGACCAAGCGCAATGAAAACCACACCACTTGTTCTGTCGATCCATTTTGAAGCACGCGAGAAAACTGCGCGCATCTTTGGCGTGGTCATGAAAAGGCTGACACCGATAAACCACGAAATCAATGCCGTGGCCATCACAACACCGTAGCCAAGCTTCACTTCGGTCGGTGTATGAAGGCTGATAACCGTCGAGAAGATCGACAGGAAGAAGAACACAGCCTTCGGATTAAGCGCATTTGCAGCAAAGCCCAGGCTAAAAGCCTTGAGTGCGCTTTGCCTGACGCGCGGCTCCTCCTCGCTCATATCGATGTCGATCTTGGTGGCCCCAGCACGCAAAGCCTTGATGCCGATATAGATCAGATAGGCTACGCCACACCATTTGACGATATTGAAGAGATAGATCGACTGGGAGATGATCAGTCCCAGACCAAGCACCGTATAGGTGACATGCATCATGAAGGCTGCACCAATGCCGAAGCTGGTGATGATCGCCTCGCGACGCCCCTGCATCAGCGACTGGCGGATCACCATGGCGAGATCAGCGCCCGGGGAGACCATGGCAAAGACGAAGATCGCCATCAGGGATGCAAGTTCAAACAGATAGGGATGCATCACTTATCCTTCGCCCCGCATCTACGCGATACAGGCAGCGTCAAAAAACCAGATTGAAAAACATCAGCGCCAACCCGGCCAGCGAACCGAGCCAGACCAGCGAACGGATATAAGGAATACCCGCGAGATAAAGCGGAATATAGAGGATGCGGCAGGCAAGCCAGATCCAGGCGCCGCAAAGCCCCCATCCTTGAGCATCGCCCTTGAACACAAGTGCCAAAGCGAGTGCAATGAAAGCAGGATAGGTTTCACGGAAATTGTTGGAGGCGCGTTCCGCGCGACCGGCAAGATGGCCGGTGGGTTTCAACCCTTGATCGCGCGGACCCGCATTCCATTTGGAGCCGAGTTCCTTCGTCGCCGTAAAACCCTGCAGGAGAATATGAACCACCAGCAGAACAACACTCCAGCCAATCAGCGGGAGAAAAGGCGACGCGGAAAACAAACCCGGCTCCATTATTTTTAATCCTTAGAGCATTTCCAGCAAAAGTGCGAAGCGGTTTTGCGTAGGATAATGCGTTGCGATTAAAGATCCAGAACGAGACGTTCTGGATCTTCCAGGCTTTCCTTGACGCGGACGAGGAAGGTTACGGCTTCCTTGCCGTCAACGATGCGGTGATCGTAGCTGAGAGCAAGATACATCATCGGGCGGATGACGATCTGACCGCCAACGACAACCGGACGATCCTGGATCTTGTGCATGCCGAGAATGCCCGACTGCGGCGCATTGAGGATCGGCGAGGACATCAGCGAGCCGTAAACACCACCATTGGTGATGGTGAAGGTGCCGCCCTGCATGTCTGCAACCGAAAGCGAACCGTCGCGCGCAGCTTTCGCAAGACGACCCAGTTCCTTTTCAACGCCAGCAATCGAAAGCTGATCAGCGTCACGGATGACAGGAACCACAAGACCCTTGTCGGTGCCGACAGCCATACCAACGTGAGCAAAGTTCTTGTAGATGATGTCGTTGCCGTCGATCTCGGCGTTAACAGCCGGGATTTCTTTGAGCGCATGGGTCACGGCCTTCGTGAAGAAGCCCATGAAGCCGAGCTTCACGCCATGCTTCTTTTCAAAGATGTCCTTGTACTTGGTGCGCAGTTCCATGACCGCAGACATGTCGACTTCGTTGTAAGTTGTAAGCATTGCAGCGGTGTTCTGTGCATCTTTCAGACGACGTGCAATCGTCTGACGCAGGCGGGTCATCTTCACGCGTTCTTCGCGCGATGCATCGTCAGCCGACGAAGCCGGACGTGCAGCAACAGGAGCAGCCGCCGCTGGAGCAGCCGAAACGCCCTTAGCGATTGCGTCGAGAACATCGCCCTTGAGGACCTGACCGCGCTTGCCCGAACCATCGACCTGATCAGCCGAAAGGCCTTTTTCAGCGAGAAGCTTGGAAGCAGCCGGTGCTGGCTGCATTGCCGGACCCGACGATGCTGAAGCAACCGGTGCCGATGCAGCAGGTGCTGCGACTGCGGCTGGCTTGGCTTCTTCCTTTTTCGGAGCAGGAGCGGAACCCGCGCCCGAAATCTGGCCGAGCAGAGCGTTTACTTCAACCGTGTCGCCTTCCTGCGCAACGATTTCAGCGAGAACGCCCGCAGCCGCAGCTGGAACTTCAATCGTCACCTTGTCGGTTTCCAGTTCCACCAGCGGTTCGTCAGCAGCGATGGCGTCGCCAACCTTCTTGAACCACTTTCCGATGGTTGCCTCAGTAACGGACTCCCCAAGCGTGGGAACGCGAATTTCGGTGGCCATGGTTTCTTCTTCCGTGATCTTCGATCTTTAGATTTATGTTCAATTCAGGACGAAGCGGCTTTTGCAAACCGCTTCCTACTGACAATTAAATTAGTTTCCGAGCGCATCCTCAAGGAAAGCCTCAAGCTGCGCAAGGTGCTTCGACATCAGACCTGTTGCAGGCGACGCCGCTGCCGGACGACCGGTGTAGCGAACGCGTTGATGCTTGGCGTCGATATGTGCAAGAACCCATTCGAGATACGGATCGATGAACGACCACGCACCCATGTTCTTCGGCTCTTCCTGACACCAGACGATTTCCGCCTGACGGAAGCGCGACAGCTCATTGATGAGCGCCTTGGCCGGGAACGGATAAAGCTGTTCGACACGCAGCAGATAAACATCGTCGATACCACGCTTTTCGCGCTCTTCGTAAAGATCATAATAGACCTTGCCCGAGCACAGAACGACGCGGCGGATCTTGCCATCCTTCTGAAGCTTGATGCCATCGCCCTTGTTGTACTGCGCATCATCCCAAAGCAAACGGTGGAACGACGAATCGCCCGACAGTTCGTTGAGGCTCGACACAGCACGCTTGTGGCGCAGCAATGACTTCGGCGTCATCATGATGAGCGGCTTGCGGAAGTCACGCTTCATCTGACGGCGCAGGATATGGAAGTAGTTAGCCGGCGTCGTAACATTGGCCACCTGCATGTTGTCTTCCGCACACATCTGCAACCAGCGTTCGAGACGGGCCGAGGAATGCTCAGGACCCTGACCTTCATAGCCATGCGGCAGAAGGCAGACGAGACCCGACATACGAAGCCACTTGCGTTCACCCGACGAGATGAACTGATCGAAGACGACCTGCGCACCGTTGGCGAAATCGCCGAACTGGGCTTCCCAGAGAACCAGCGCACGCGGATCGGACAGCGAATAACCGTATTCGTAGCCAAGCACCGCTTCTTCCGAAAGCATCGAATTGATGGCTTCGTAGATCGCCTGCCCCTTCTGAATATTGTTCAGCGGGATATAGCGGTTCTGGGTTTCCTGATCATAGAGAACCGTATGGCGCTGCGAGAAGGTGCCGCGTTCCACGTCCTGACCGGACAGGCGGATCGGGCTTCCTTCAGAAACCAGAGAACCGAATGCCAGCGATTCAGCGGTTGCCCAATCGAGACCTTCGCCGGTATCGATCATCTTGGCACGGTTATCGAGGAAGCGCTGGATCGTGCGATGGACGTTGAAACCCTTCGGCACTTCCACGAGCTTCTTGCCGATTTCCTTGAGCGTCTTGATCGGAACGCCGGTCTTGCCGCGGCGCTGTTCGTCGGCATTGTCTGCCGTGCGCAAGCCACTCCACGCACCGTCAAACCAGTCAGCCTTGTTCGGCTTGTAGCTCTGGCCTGCTTCGAATTCCTGCTCAAGCTTTTCGCGCCAGTCAGCCTTCATCTTATCGATGTCAGGCTGTGCAAGCAGACCTTCTGCAATCAGCTTGTCGCTGTAAAGCTGCACGGTGGTCTTGTGCGCGCGGATTTCCTTATACATCAACGGCTGGGTGAATGAAGGTTCGTCACCTTCATTATGGCCAAAGCGACGGTAGCAGAACATATCGATGACTACCGGCTTGTGGAAGATCATGCGGAATTCCATCGCAACCTTGGCTGCGAACACGACCGCCTCCGGATCATCACCATTGACGTGGAAAATCGGTGCTTCGATCATCTTCGCCACATCCGACGGATAAGGCGACGAACGCGAGAAGGCCGGATTGGTGGTGAAGCCGATCTGGTTGTTGATGATGAAGTGCAGCGTACCGCCAACGCGGTGGCCTTTCAGGCCCGAAAGGCCAAGACACTCGGCAACCACACCCTGACCTGCGAAAGCAGCATCGCCGTGCAACAGCAACGGCAGAACTTTTGCGCGTTCCGTCAGCGGCACCATGTCATCGCGGGTGCGGCCAACAAGCAGATCCTGCTTGGCGCGTGCCTTGCCCATAACGACCGGGTTGACGATTTCAAGATGCGACGGATTTGCAGTCAGCGAAAGGTGAACCTTGTTGCCATCGAACTCGCGGTCCGACGATGCACCAAGATGGTACTTCACGTCGCCCGAACCTTCCACATCGTCAGGCGCATAGGAGCCGCCCTTGAACTCGTGGAAGATTGCGCGGTGTGGCTTGCCCATAACCTGGGAAAGCACGTTCAGACGACCACGGTGCGCCATGCCGAGCACGACTTCCTTAAGGCCCATCTGACCGCCACGCTTGACGATCTGTTCCAGCGCCGGGATCAGCGATTCACCGCCATCAAGACCGAAACGCTTGGTGCCCTTGTACTTGACGTCGATGAACTGTTCGAAACCTTCGGCTTCGATCAGCTTCGACAGAATGGCCTTCTTGCCTTCAGCAGTGAAAGCATAGCCTTTGTCCGGACCTTCGATGCGTTCCTGAATCCAGGCCTTTTCGACCGGATCGGAAATGTGCATGAACTCGACGCCGATCGTGCCGCAATAAGTGCGCTTGAGGATCTCAAGCATCTGCGGAACAGTGGCGTATTCGAGACCGAGAACATTATCGATGAAGATCTTGCGATCGTAATCGGCAGGCGTGAAGCCATAGGTTGCCGGATCGAGTTCGCTAAAGTCATTTGGCTTTTCAGCAAGACCGAGCGGATCGAGATTGGCATGCAGGTGGCCACGCATACGATAGGCGCGGATCATCATGATGGCGCGAACGCTGTCGCGTGCTGCCTGTGCAATCTCTTCCGAAGTCAGTGCGGCAGCAGAAGCGGACTTGGCATCGCCTTTAGCGGCCTTGCCCTTCAGCTTGTCGGTCACATGCTTTTCAACATCGGCCCAGTTGCCATCGAGCGCGGATACCAGCTCGCCATTAGCCTGAATTGGCCAGTTCTTGCGGGTCCAGCTCGCGCCCTGTGCGTTCTTGCGCACATCGTCGGCGTCGTCTTTCAGCTGCGCGAAGAAATCGCGCCACTCTGCATCGACCGAGTTGGGATCATCCTCATACTTGGCGTAAAGTTCCTCGATATAATCGGCATTGCCGCCATAGAGGAACGAGGTAAGGGCGAAAACGTCGTTGGCTTGTTCTTGCCTTGCCATAACCTAATCCGGAGCCTCCGCTCCGTCTCCTTGTAGTGGCTCATCATGCGCGGGCCGGAAGCTTTCTCAACTTCATCCCTCACGCCGCCGGGGAGGAACCACAACAGACCCCGGCATAACTCGATCACAAACTCAATTCCTGCGGAAGAATGATGGCTAAAGCCTGACATTCTCTTAAACCGGCCGTCTCCGGTCTTCTTGCGCGCATCTTATCCGAAAACCGCTTCACACTTTTCGGGATGCGCATTTATCTGTCGCGCATCTTATCCGAAAACCGTTTCACACTTTCCGGGATGCGCTTTCCCCGGCAGCAGCTTTCGCCACTGCCGGGGCATTTCAATCAGCGATTGCGATCTCAGCCCTTGAGGACTTCAACCAGCGTCTTACCAAGCTGTGCTGGCGAAGGAGACACGCGAATGCCAGCCGATTCCATGGCTGCAATCTTGTCTTCCGCGCCGCCCTTGCCGCCCGAAATCACGGCGCCAGCATGGCCCATGGTGCGTCCGGCAGGAGCCGTACGGCCAGCGATGAAGCCAACCATTGGCTTCTTGCGACCGCGCTTTGCTTCGTCCTTCAGGAACTGCGCTGCTTCTTCTTCAGCGGAGCCACCGATTTCACCGATCATGACGATCGACTTGGTTTCGTCGTCGGCGAGGAACATTTCCAGCACGTCGATGAACTCGGTGCCCTTGACCGGATCGCCGCCGATACCGACAGCAGTGGTCTGGCCAAGACCTTCGTTCGAGGTTTGGAACACTGCCTCATAGGTAAGTGTGCCGGAGCGGGATACAACACCCACCGAACCCTTCTTGAAGATATTGCCCGGCATGATGCCGATCTTGCATTCTTCAGGGGTCAGGATGCCGGGGCAGTTTGGTCCGAGCAGGCGCGATTTTGAGCGTTCCAGACGCTCCTTGACGCGAACCATGTCCATGACCGGAATGCCTTCGGTGATGCAGACGATGAAGCCGACTTCAGCTTCAATCGCTTCGATGATTGCGTCCGCTGCACCTGCCGGCGGAACGTAGATCACCGATGCGTCTGCACCCGTGCGTTCCTTGGCTTCTGCAACAGTTGCGAAGATCGGAAGCTTTTCGCCCTTCTGGCCTTCCCAGGTTTCACCACCCTTTTTCGGATGAATACCGCCGACCATCTGCGTGCCGTAATAAGCAAGCGCCTGTTCGGTGTGGAAAGTACCGGTCTTGCCGGTCAGGCCCTGTACGAGAACCTTGGTGTCCTTGTTAACGAGAATGGACATGCCTTAATTCCCCTTCACTGCAGCGACGATTTTCTGCGCCGCATCGTCGAGATCGTCGGCCGAAATGACGTTGAGGCCGCTCTCGTTGATGATCTTCTTGCCAAGCTCGACATTGGTGCCTTCAAGACGGACAACCAGCGGAACCTTGAGGCCGACTTCCTTGACCGCAGCGATAACGCCTTCAGCGATCACGTCGCACTTCATGATACCACCGAAGATGTTGACCAGAATGCCCTGAACAGCCGGATCAGCGGTGATGATCTTGAACGCAGACGTTACCTTCTCCTTGGTAGCGCCGCCACCAACGTCGAGGAAGTTGGCAGGTTCTGCACCGTAGAGCTTGATGATGTCCATGGTTGCCATCGCAAGGCCTGCGCCGTTGACCATGCAGCCGATGTTGCCATCAAGAGCGACGTAAGCGAGATCGTGCTTGGAAGCTTCGATTTCCTTTTCGTCTTCTTCCGACAGATCGCGCAGCTCCTGAATGTCAGGATGACGGAACAGCGCATTGCCGTCGAACGATACCTTGGCATCGAGAACACGCACGCGACCATTGGTCATGACGATCAGCGGATTGATTTCCAGAAGGCTCATGTCCTTCTCGGTGAAGGCCTTGTAGAGGATCGGGAACAGCTTGAGGCCGTCTTCACGGGCTTCACCTTCAAGCTTCAACGCATCGGCGAGCTTGTTGGCATCTGCATCGGTCACGCCCTTGGCAGGATCGATTGCGACCGTGATGATCTTCTCAGGGGTTTCTTCGGCAACAGCTTCGATGTCCATGCCGCCTTCGGTGGAAACGACGAAAGCAGGACGGCCAACGGTGCGGTCGATCAGGATCGAGAGATAAAGCTCGCGCTCAATGTCTGCACCATCTTCGATGTAAAGACGGTTGACCTGCTTACCAGCTTCGCCAGTCTGCTTGGTAACAAGCGTGTTACCGAGCATTTCCTTCGCATGAGCAACCACTTCTTCGATCGACTTTGCAAGGCGCACACCGCCCTTGGCATCAGGACCGAGTTCCTTGAACTTGCCCTTGCCGCGTCCACCAGCATGGATCTGGCTCTTGACGACGTAAAGCGGGCCTGGAAGCGTCTTTGCCCATTCTTCCGCCTGTTCGACGGAATAGACAGCCACACCATTGGCGATCGGTGCGCCGAAAGTGTGGAGCAGGCGCTTGGCCTGGTATTCGTGAATATTCATCTGGTTGTCCTCTACGGATTTCCGGCTCGATCAGAGAGCCGGTACGGATTGACAGCCGGAAAAGGCCGGAACTGCGTATCTCGCAGCGATCCGGCCTTGTCTGGGACTTATTTCAGTGACGGAGCAATGCCGATGCAGGCTTCACAAAGACCGGCAACAGATGCGACCGACTTTTCAAACTCGGCCTTTTCGTCCTTATCGAGATCGATCTCGATAATACGTTCAACGCCATTGGCACCGATCACGGTTGGAACGCCGACATACATGTCCTTGACGCCATACTGACCGGAAAGCTGTGCTGCGACAGGCAGAACGCGCTTCTTGTTCTTGAGATAGGATTCAGCCATCTGAATGGCGGAAGCAGCTGGTGCGTAGAAAGCAGAACCGGTCTTGAGCAGGCCGACGATTTCTGCGCCGCCATCACGGGTGCGCTGAATGATCTTGTCGAGCTTTTCCTGTGAGGTCCAGCCCATCTTGACGAGGTCTGGCAGCGGGATACCGGCAACGGTCGAGTAACGAGCCAGCGGAACCATGCTGTCGCCGTGGCCGCCAAGCACGAATGCGGTGACGTCTTCGACCGACACGTTGAATTCTTCCGACAGGAAGTAGCGGAAACGGGCGCTGTCCAAAACGCCAGCCATGCCGACAACCTTGTGTGCTGGCAGACCGGAGAACTTCTGCAGAGCCCAGACCATCGCATCAAGCGGGTTGGTGATGCAGATGACGAAAGCTTCAGGAGCGTATTTCTTGATGCCTGCGCCGACCTGTTCCATGACCTTCAGGTTGATGCCCAGAAGATCGTCACGGCTCATGCCCGGCTTACGCGGCACACCAGCGGTTACGATGACAACGTCTGCGCCTTCGATTGCGGCATAGTCGTTTGCACCGGTGAACTTCGCATCAAAACCGTCAACCGGTGAAGATTCTGCAATATCCAGTCCCTTACCCTGCGGAGTGCCTTCCGCAATGTCGAAAAGGACGACGTCGCCGAGTTCCTTCAGACCAGCAAGATGAGCGAGCGTGCCGCCGATCATGCCGGAGCCGATGAGGGCAATCTTGTTGCGTGCCATGATTGTTTCTTTCCTCAAGTTTGATCCAGAAACGCATGAAGCTATCCGGTTTCCTCCCGGAAAACGCGTCTGCGCTGCGAGGGTTCGATAGGACTCTTTGCAAAAAAACTCAACTCATTATTTTGCGACCAATGTTTTCAATCGTTTAGATTTATATGTTCTTACGTAAACGTAAGATATTTTGGCAAAACTGAGGCAATTGAGTCTCACCGTCCGGCTGTTTCGCATTGCTCACAATGCGCCAGCCGGGCCGCAGATGACTTCATAACGCGTATCTTGTCCGAAAACCGCTTCGCACTTTTCGGGATGCGCTCTAAAGGCAAGGACATGCGATCGGCAATCAACCGCATTCAACCCAAGCTCTTGTCAGAGCAACATAGCTCGCGAATGCTATAAGTCGAGTCTATGGCAGTTAGATGATGGCAAAGGGGACGATGCGCCCCCCTCGCCTCACTGTGCAGCTTTTTCAGAAAATGCGTCCAGATATTCCGCGCTCTGCATTTCAAACAGGCGCGACGCTGTGCGGTCAAACTCGAAGGCTTCCACACCCTGCTTTGCTTCATAGAGCTTTTCAGGTTGCGCTTCGGCGGAGATGAACAACCGCGCATGATGATCATAAAGCACGTCGATCAGCAGAATGAAGCGCTTGGCCTCATTGCGGCGTGAATGGTCGAGTACCGGCACATTATCAATGAACAGTGTCTGATAGCGTGTGACGATGGCGATATAATCATTGGCTGCGAGCGGCTGCGCGCAAAGTTCATCGAAGGTGAAACGGGCTGCTCCCGGCACAGCCCTGCGCACAGGAATATCACGTCCCTTGATATGGATCGCAGCTGACTTTTCTTCCGATCCATTTTTATGGGCGGCCCATGCCGCATCCATGCGCTTGGTCGTTTCAGAACCAAGTGGCGTCAGATAAACCGGCTGACGGTCGAGTTTTTCCAGACGGTAATCGGTACGCGAGTCGAGATTGATCACATCGACATGCTGCTTGAGAATATTGACAAACGGCAGGAAAAGCTGGCGGTTCAGCCCGTCACGATAGAGATTATCGGGTGCAACATTGGATGTTGCGATCAACACCACGCCGCGTGCGAACAAGGCGCTGAACAGACGCGACAGGATCATCGCATCGGCAATATCGGTCACGGTGAACTCGTCAAAGCAAAGCACCCAAGCCTGTTCGGCCAGCGCTTCTGCGACTGGCGGGATCGGGTCTTCCTGCTTGGTTTCACCCCGCTTTAAAGCCTGACGATGCGCGTTGATACGCTCATGGGCATCGGCCATGAAATCATTGAAATGCGCGCGTCGTTTGCGTTCGACCGGCAAAAGCTGAAAGAACATGTCCATCAGCATGGTCTTCCCGCGCCCGACTTCGCCGTGCACATAGAGCCCCTTGACGATTGCGACTTCCTTGCGCTTGCCGAACAGCCAGCCAAGCGCACTCGATTTGCGCGACAAACGCTTGGTGCAAATTTCTTCGATCAGGCGATCATAGCGTTTGGTAAGCTCAAGCTGCGCTGGATCGACTTCAACTTCGCCTGCAGCCACCAGCGCATCATAATGCTCGCTGACTGAAGGAAACGCTTTCAGATTACCGTCGAAAGACATGATTGCTTCCGTTCAACCTTTCAATTGCAAAAACGGCGGACCACCTCGCGATGATCCGCCTGTCTTTTAAGCGAAAGAACGTCTTAGCGCGACAGCGAAACTGCCTGACCGCCCTTGGTCTGACCATCGAAGCGGCCCTGACCGGAAGAATAGAGCGTCGCAACGGTTCCGCCATTCGCATCATAGAGCGAAAGCTGCTTGCCGCTGACGGACCAGGAAGCAAGGCTTCCAAGTTCGCCCGGGCAGCGCAGCGGACCGGCGCGGTAGCCCTGACCATACTTGGTCTGCGGCGTTGCGATCTTGCAGTTCTGACCGCCAAGCGATGCATTCCACACACCGGCTACCGTACCCGGTGTCAGATCAGGTGCCGATTCGGGCGGCAGGCTTGCGACCTGCGTGCCAGCGGCTGGCTGCGACATGTCGGTAGTCGGCGCGGTTGGAAACGAATTTGGAGCGTTGAGATTACCAGACTGTACGGAACTGACGGGAGCAGATCTCAGCGGTGCTGGCGGCGGCGGCGATGCATTGTTGTCAAAGCCTCCAACCCGGGAGCTCTGGCAACCGGCCAAAATGACGCCTGCTGCAGCAATGCTGAGCAAACTTGCTTTTGAAATTCCCATCTGGTTCTCCAATTTCATCATGTTCGTGGGGCCAATTATTCGGGGGATGCCCCTCGCACCGTCGAGTTTGGTGACTCGACCTAAAACAATATTGCACCGATAAAATGGCGATATGGTTAAAAAATCAACTGTGCAATGAGGCAAATATGGATGAGATGGCATCAAGATCGCTTGAAATAATTTAGAAATTTTTAGAATGGCGCAGGAAGGACACAGTTTTTGAGCAATCTGCTATCCCTGAAGGGGATGAGCCAACACTGGTTCGTTCAATAGTGCGCCGGTACTGGCAATTTGTGGGCTTTTCCGCCATATAGAGCGCATCCCGAAAAGTGTGAAACGGTTTTCGGACTAAGATGCGCCTTAAAACAAATAAGTCGGAGCGCAGATCTGATCAAATCAGATCGAAACGCGCTCCAGAGCCTTTCCAACATAACGGGACCCCGAACCAGCAATGAGCAAGGCTATCTTCGCCAAGATGAACGGACTGGGCAACAAGATCATTGTTGCCGATATGCGCGGACGCAGCGATCGTATCGCACCGGCCGCTGCAATCCGTTTGGCTGGAGATGAGCCAACCTCGTTTGACCAGATCATGGCCATTCATGATCCCCAAATCCCCGGTACCGATCATTATATCGAGATCATCAATTGCGATGGCACGCAGGCGCAGGCTTGCGGCAACGGTACACGCTGCGTGGTGCAATGGCTTTCGAATGAAAGCGGCAAGCAGAACTATATCTTCCAGACACTGGCGGGTATCCTGACTGCCAATGAGCATGAAGACGGGCTGATCACGGTCGATATGGGTACGCCGCATTTCGGCTGGCAGGAAATCCCCCTCGCCCATGAAGTTGCCGATACACGCGCCATTGATCTGTCTGCTGGTCCTGCCGATGCGCCTGTTCTGCAAGCGCCGTCGATTGCATCCATGGGCAATCCGCATGCGATCTTCTGGGTCGAAAACGATGTCTGGTCCTATGCGCTCGATCAGTATGGGCCAGGACTGGAACATGATCCGATCTTCCCCGAACGCGCCAATATTTCCATCGCTCAGGTCACGTCGCGCGACAGCATCAATCTGCGCACATGGGAACGTGGTGCGGGCCTGACGCTTGCATGTGGTTCTGCCGCCTGCGCCGCGGCTGTTTCCGCCAGCAGAACCGGACGCACTGAGCGCAACGTCACCGTTAATGTCCCTGGCGGCCCGCTCAAGATTGAATGGCGCGACGACGATCACGTCATGATGACTGGTCCCGCTGAATGGGAATTTGATGGCACGTTCGATCCTGCAACCGGCGCATGGGAGTATGCCCCAAATACAAAGCTTGATCAGAATCAGGGAGCTGCCTGATGGCTGTGGAAGTCGTAACCTTCGGATGCCGTCTCAACACCTATGAATCCGAGGTGATGAAGCGCGAAGCAGATAGCGCCGGGCTCGGCGAGCTAAAAGACGGTGCGATCATCTTCAACACCTGTGCGGTAACATCGGAAGCCGTGCGTCAGGCGCGTCAAGCTATCCGCAAAGCCCGTCGCGACAATCCGGAAGCACGCATCATCGTCACCGGCTGTGCCGCACAGACGGAATCGGCCAAATTCGAAGCCATGGATGAAGTCGACCTCATTCTGGGTAATGAGGAAAAGCTCAAGGCCAACTCCTACCGCATGCTGCCCGATTTCGGCGTGAACCAGTTCGAAAAGGTCCGCGTCAACGACATTATGGAAGTACGCGAAACCGCGAGCCATATGGTCGATGCGATTGAAGGCCGCGCACGCGCATTCGTGCAGGTACAGAATGGCTGCGATCATCGCTGCACCTTCTGCATCATTCCTTATGGTCGCGGCAATTCGCGCTCGGTGCCAATGGGCGGCGTCATCGATCAGGTCAAACGCCTTGTCGATAATGGCTACGCGGAAGTGGTTCTGACCGGCGTGGACATGACCTCCTATGGTCCTGATCTGCCAGGAAGCCTGCGTCTCGGCAAGCTGGTGAAGACTGTTCTCAGTCAGGTGCCGGATTTGCAGCGCCTGCGCCTGTCATCCATTGATTCCATCGAGGCCGACGAAGACCTGATGGAAGCAATCGCCAACGAAAAGCGCCTGATGCCACATCTGCATCTGTCGCTTCAGGCAGGCGACGACATGATCTTGAAGCGCATGAAGCGCCGCCATTTGCGTGATGATTCCATCCGCTTCTGCGAAGATGTGCGCGCACTCCGCCCTGACATCGTGTTCGGTGCCGACATCATTGCCGGTTTCCCGACCGAGACCGAAGAGATGTTCGCAAACTCGATGAAGATCGTTGAGGAATGTGGGCTGACACATCTGCACGTCTTCCCTTACAGCGCACGCGAAGGCACACCGGCTGCACGTATGCCGCAGGTCAGGCGCGAAATCGTGAAAGATCGCGCCAAAAGGCTGCGCGCTGTGGGCGACCGGGCTTATGAAAAACACCTCGCTTCTCTCAATGGCACTGTGCAACGCCTGTTGATCGAGAAGGAAGGCATTGCCCGCACGGAAGGTTTTACGTTGGCCGCTGTGGATCAGGGCAATGCTGGCGAAATTATCGAACGAATTGTGACGGGGCATGACGGTGAAAAACTCCTCACCCGTCAGACAGAGCCGCAAGCGGCTTAAAGCTTAAGGGCATCAGATTTCATGGCAATGGGTTTCATCAAGAAAATGTTCTCCTTCGGCAAGAAGGAGGTCGAAGAAAAGCCGGTCGAACAACCGGCTCCCGATGCTGTGGAAGCACAGCTTCCTGAAACCGTCAAAGCGCCTGAAGCAACTGAAAACACAGTCGTTGAAGTGGTCATTTCCGAACCGGAAGCACTTGCGGTCGTTGCTGAGCCTGCGCCGGTTGAAGAACCCGTCGCTGAGGCTGAGCATCCGGTAGCCGAGATCGAAATCCCGATTGAACAGCCTCCGGTGATGGAACCAATTGTGGTTGAAGCACCTGCGCCAGAGTCTGTTGTTGAGCCTGTCATCGAGCCAGAGCCGGAACCTGTTGCTGAACTTGAACAGGTTGAAGTCGCGAAAGCTCCTGAGGCTCCAGTTGAGGAAGCAGTCGAGCCCGCACCTCAGCCAGAGCCGGTGAAACCCAAAAAGGTCAAGGTCGCAAAGGCCGTTGAAGAACATCAGGAAGAAGCGCCGGTCGAGGCAGCGCCTGAGCCAAAGCTGTCATGGTTCGAGCGCCTGCGTCGCGGCCTGCTGCGCTCATCGAATTCATTGAGCGATTCCATCAGCGGTATCTTCACCAAGCGCAAGCTCGATGAAGACACGTTGCAGGATCTTGAAGACGTGCTCATTCAGGCCGATCTCGGCCTTGAAACCGCCATGCGTGTAACCGATGCGCTGTCGTCCGGTCGTTATGGCAAGGATGTAACCGGCGAAGAAGTCCGTAACATCATGGGTGCTGAAATCGAAAAGGTGCTTGGGCCCGTCGCAAAGCCGCTGGAACTTGATCTCTCGCATAAGCCGCATGTCATTCTGGTTGTCGGCGTCAATGGCACCGGCAAGACCACAACCATTGGCAAGCTTGCCGCAAAGCTGACCGCTGGCGGCCTCAAGGTGATGCTTGCGGCAGGCGATACTTTCCGCGCCGCAGCTATCGAACAGCTTCATATCTGGGGCGAGCGCACCGGTTCGCCTGTTGTTTCGAGCAAGCTCGGAGCAGACGCGGCAGGCCTTGCCTATGACGCATGGAAACAGGCGAAAGATGCAGGCAGCGATGTGCTCATCATCGATACGGCAGGCCGTTTGCAGAACAAGGCCGAACTGATGGACGAGCTCGCCAAGATCGTTCGCGTTCTTGGCAAACACGATCCGGAAGCACCGCACACGGTTCTCCAGACGCTGGATGCCACAACCGGGCAGAATGCGCTCAATCAGGTCGAGATCTTCAAGAACATCGCTGGCGTCAACGGTCTCGTGATGACCAAGCTTGACGGCACGGCACGCGGCGGCATTCTGGTGGCAATCTCCGCCAAGCATAAGCTTCCGATCTATTTCATCGGCGTCGGCGAAGGCGTCGACGATCTTGAACCATTTGCGGCCAAGGATTTTGCCCGCGCCATCGCAGGAGTTGCCTGATGCAGCATCCCGTTTTCGAACGCGACCCGTCGCAGAAGACAGAAGCCGAACGCAAAGAAGTTCCGCCGCTGCTCAAGCTTGCATTGGAACTCGGACCGCTTCTGGTGTTCTTTTTCGCCAATGCGCGCGGAGAAAGCCTGATCGAGCGTTTTCCCGTGCTCGGCCAGATCGGCGAACCGATCTTTCTGGCAACTGCACTCTTCATGGTCGCAACCGTTATTGCACTTGCCGTTTCATGGTCGCTGACACGCACATTACCGATGATGCCGCTCATTTCCGGCATCGTGGTTCTGGTCTTTGGCGCGCTGACACTCTGGCTGCACAACGACACCTTCATCAAGATGAAGCCGACCATCGTGAACACGCTGTTTGGCGCGATCCTTTTGGGTGGCCTTTTGTTTGGCAAATCTCTGCTCGGCTATGTGTTCGATTCAGCTTTCAAACTGGATGCCGAGGGCTGGCGCAAGCTGACCTTCCGCTGGGGCCTGTTCTTTGTTTTCCTCGCGATTGTGAACGAACTTGTCTGGCGGAATTTTTCGACCGATGCCTGGGTTTCCTTCAAGGTCTGGGGCATCATGCCGATCACGATTGTCTTCACGCTTTCACAAATGCCACTTATCCAGAAGCACACTTTGCCTGAAACCAAGGCAGAATAGAATTCGATAAGGAGAACGCCATGTCCCAAATCGACAAAAGGCTGGACATTGAACAATTCATCTGCCGCAGCGATAATTATGGCGTTCTCATCCATGATCCTGAAAGCGCGCTGACGGCTGCAATCGATGCACCTGATGCAAATGCCATCGAAGCGGCGTTAAAGCGTCGTGGCTGGACGCTGGACTTCATCTTCACAACCCACCACCATCTCGACCATGTTGAAGGCAATGAGCAGCTGAAAGCCAGATTCGGCGTCAGCATCATTGGCCCGAAGGCCGAGGAAAGCAAAATCCCCGGCATTGATCGCACCGTTCAGGATGGCGATGAATTCACCTTCGGGCTTTTCAAGGTCAAAGTGATTTCCACGCCCGGTCACACCGCTGGCGAGATTTCTTTCTACCTGCCGGAAGCGAAAGTGGTGTTTACAGGCGACACGCTTTTCGCGCTGGGCTGCGGACGCTTGTTCGAAGGAACACCTGCAACCATGTTCCAGTCGTTGCAAAAGCTCGTGGCTCTGCCCGGTGACACGGCGGTTTATTGCGGTCATGAATATACCGAAAGCAATGCCCGTTTTGCATTGACCATCGACCCCGACAATTCAGCCCTTAAAGAGCGGGCGCAGGAGATTGCGCGGTTGCGTGCAGCAGATAAGATGACCCTGCCCTCCAGCATCGCGCTTGAAATGGCAACCAATCCGTTCCTGCGCTGGCACGATGGCCGCATTCGCACGCGGCTTGGGATGCAGAGCGCCGCTGATGAAGCGGTTTTCGCAGAGATCCGCAAGCGCAAAGACTTATTCTAGGACACGACCATGACGACAATTTCTCGCTTCAGACAGTTTCATACAGCTGCCCTGCTCGGTCTAACGCTCGCGATCCTGCCGCAGTCAGCGAATATGGCCTTTGCCGAAGACATTCTGGCCATCGCAACGCCACCGCAGACGCCTGCTGACATCAATAATTTCAAGCTGACCGAAGACCTTCTCGCGCGCATGGAAAAAATCCATAACAAGCTCGAGGACATGCAGCTTTCACCGACTGCTGAAGAAGGTCAGGATGCGCAGCCTTCCATGGATTCCATGGTGAAGAGCATTGAATCGCGCCCTCAGGTGGTGGACGTGATGAAGGCCGAGAATATTACGCCACGCGATTATCTTCTTGCCTATTTTGCCATGATGAGCGCGCTTGCAGCCGCTGATGCGGAAGAAGAAGATCAGCTTGTCGATGAAGTGAAGC
Organism: Brucella grignonensis; assembly: GCF_002252505.1. Lineage (GTDB taxonomy): Bacteria > Pseudomonadota > Alphaproteobacteria > Rhizobiales > Rhizobiaceae > Brucella > Brucella grignonensis. Next base: position 90,199 of record NZ_NNRL01000161.1, read on the forward strand.
AGATCAATCCCGAACACGTGGCCTTTGGCAAGCAATATGGCGAACGCATTCGCGAATTGATCGGGGAATAATTCATCAAGAAAAACCGGCGAAGTTTCCTTCGCCGGTTTTTTTATCAGCCTGGCTGCCTTAGCAATCGCAGCGCATTGATCGTCACCAGAACAGTCGCGCCTGTGTCGGCCAGAATGGCGGGCCAGAGGCCGGTAATTCCCAGCACAGTGGTCACAAGAAACACAGCCTTCAGCCCAAGCGCGATTGTGATGTTCTGATGGATATTACGCATGGTCCGCTGGGAAAGATCGACCATTGCAGCCACATCCCCCACACGACCATGAAGCACTGCCGCATCTGCCGTTTCCAGAGCCACGTCGGTGCCGCCGCCCATGGCAATGCCAACATCAGCCGCAGCCAGCGCTGGCGCATCGTTGATGCCATCACCAACCTTGGCAACAACCTGACCCGCATTGCGAAACTCGCCAACGATGCGCTGCTTGTCTTCCGGCAGAAGTTCCGCACGCACCTCAATGCCGAGATCCTTGCCGATAGCTTCTGCCGTGCGGCGATTATCGCCGGTCAGCATCACAGTGCGAATGCCTGCATCTTTCAGCGTCTTAAGCCCGGCAATCGCGTCGGCACGCGGTTCGTCACGCATGGCGATGGCACCTGCAATTTTACCGTCTGCAACCAGCACCGAAACCGTCTTGCCTTCGTCGTTACAAGCGGTAATTCGGGCCGCCAGCTCTTCTGAAATGGTCGAGATTTCATTGGCAGCCTTGCGTGAACCAAGGAACAGTTCAATGCCATTGGCAGTGCCTGACACACCCTTACCGCCATGGGCTTTACCGGTCGAAACCTCAGATAGCTTCAGACCACGCGCTTCTGCTGCACCAACAATTGCCAGTGCAAGCGGATGACTGGAGCCTGCATCAAGCGATGCGGCAAGGCGCAGAACGTCTTCTTCCGAAAGTGCTGCGGGCAGAACATCCGTCACCTGTGGCTTGCCCTCAGTCAGCGTGCCGGTTTTATCGAAGCAAGCGGTTGTGATCTTACCGATTGTTTCAAGAACCGCGCCGCCCTTCAACAGAAGTCCGCGTCGTGCGCCAGCAGAAAGCGAAGCCGCAATAGCCGCAGGCGTCGAAATAACCAGCGCGCAAGGGCAACCGATCAGCAGAATGGCGAGGCCTTTGTAGATCCATTCATCCCATGCAGCACCCGCCACCAGTGGCGGCAGGATCGCAACCAAAGCCGCAACCACAACAACACCCGGCGTGTAATAGGTCGAGAAGCGATTGATGAAACGTTCAGTCGGTGCTTTGGCTTCCTGCGCTTCCTCAACCAGCCGCACAACGCGTGCGATGGTGTTATCCTGCGCTGCAGCCGTCACCTTCACGCGCAGCAGCCCGTCGCCATTGATGGTGCCTGCAAATACACTATCGCCCACGTCCTTGCCAACCGGCGTGCTTTCGCCCGTAACCGGCGCTTCATCGACAGCACTCTCGCCGGAAATAATTTCGCCATCAGCAGGCATACGGTCCCCCGGGCGCACAGAGATTACATCGCCGACGTTGAGGTCCTCCGCTTGCACTTCCCTTGTTGAACCGTTGTCCTCGAGAAACGCGGTCTTGGGCACCAGCGCCGTCAGCGACTGGATGCTGTCACGCGCCTTGCCAGCGGCAACACCTTCCAGCAATTCGCCAACCAGAAACAGGAAGACGACGGCTGCCGCTTCTTCAGTGGCACCGATGATAACCGCGCCGATCGCGGCGATCGTCATCAGCATTTCAATAGAGAAAGGCGTGCCGTTGATAGCTGCCGAATAAGCGCGTTTTGCAATCGGTATAAGACCAATCAACATCGCAGCCGTGAAAGCCCACAAAGCAATCGGCGGATAAAGATGGCCGACAATATAAGCAACGACCAGACCGCCGCCACAGGCGAGCATCATCTGGCCTTTGCCGCTCTGCCACCAGCGTCTGGGTTTTGCAGGCGTTGAAGGTGATGCCTTCCTGCCAATTGCTGACTGTATACTGGTCTTGTAGCCAAGCCCTGTCACTTTTGCAGCAATCTCGTCAGGGTTTGCCAAGCCGTCATGACTGACGGTCATGGTGCCATTGGTCACAGAGACCGAAACATCCTGCACACCACCAACGCGACGCACAGCCGTATCAATCTTGGCCGCGCAGGAGGCGCAATCCATGCCATCGACCTGAAAGCGGAAACTGGCAGCAGTTACCGTTATCTGCTTTGCTTCGATTTCTTCGTGGCTGTGACCATGGTGGTCATGCTTGTGGTCGTGATCATGATCGTGTCCGCTGCAATCGGCATGATCGTGATCATGATGCTCATGCCTGGCCGGAGCTTTTTCGTCAGCCACCGGCTCAACACTATAACCAAGGCTGCGCACTTTTTTGGCAACCCTTTCCAGATCGCTACTGCCATCATGGCGCACAGTCATCATGCCCGTCGTCACCGACACGGACACATCTTCCACACCTGCAACCCGACGCACAGCCGTATCGATTTTCGTCGCACAGGAGGCGCAATCCATGCCTTCCACACGAAACCGGTTTTGTTTCAGAACCTCGTTCATGACTTGCCCTTTTCAGAACGCTCTTGAATTATCTGAAATAAGGCCTACATCCTCTAGTGACTAGAGGAGCAAGAGAAAAAATGATCACCAATGTTCCGATTGGCGAGGCATCAAAAGCCAGCGGCGTAAAAGTGCCAACGATCCGTTATTATGAGCAAATCGGACTTCTTCCGGTTCCGCCCCGCACCGAAGGCAATCGTCGCCTTTACGATAACAGCGATGTCCAGCGGCTTTTGTTTATCCGTCATGCCCGCGATCTGGGCTTTGAAGTGGATGCGATCCGCACGCTTCTCGACCTTCAGGACAACCCTGACCAGTCCTGCGCTGCCGCTGATTCTATCGCGCGTGCGCGGCTGATCGATGTCGAGCACCGTATTGCAAAACTGATGTCCCTGAAGACGGAGTTGTTGCGCATGCTCGATTGCACGGCTCATGGCCGCATCGATCAGTGCCGGGTGATCGAAATTCTCGGCAATCATGAGGAATGCCTGCATCCCAGTCACTAGAGCATTTCAGTATTAAGTTGAATCATTAGAAATGCTCTATCTCTTTGTTTTAGTTTTACGCGCATCTTGTTCCGAAAGCCGCTTCACACTTTTCGGAATGTGCTTTAACTTTACTCGGCCGATACTGCTTCTTTGCGCCGCGAAAAAATCATGTCTTTTGCGGCCAGCGCCGCACCTGCCGTGATCAGCAGGCAGGCGGCGAGAATACGCATGGATGGCTGCGCCGTACCGGCTAAGATCAGCACGAGCGTGGATAGAAGCGGTGCGGCATAACTCGCAGCACCCAGCACCTGAATATTGCCGCGCTTCACCCCAAAATCCCAAGCATAGAAGGCCGCTCCCACAGGCAACAAGCCAAGCGCCAGAACACAGAGCCACTGCGTTGCCGTTTCCGGCCAGACTGTCTGCTCAAGCATTAGATGGCAGATCAGCGAAAGAATAGCGGTCGCCACGCAGAAGCCGGTTACAGCATCAGTCGGAACGCTCGAAAAGCGGCGTGAGAGCAGCGAATAGCTAGACCACGTCAGAGCGCAAAGCGCTGCCATCGCATAACCAAAGCTGTAGCGGGCCTCAAAACCGAAACCGTTGCCTTTGCTCACGATAAGTACTGTTCCGCCAAGCCCAAGCAGTGCGCCAGCGATATGATACCAGTGCAGTCGTTCGCCCGGCATCAGGGCAGATCCGACCACAATCAGCAGCGGCCAGAGATAGGCAATCAGGCTGGCATCGACTGCAGGCGCATTTCGGAGCGCTGTAAAATAAAGAAAATGATAGCCGAACAGACCAACCACACCCACAAGCCAGACGATGGGCGGCTGACGCAGATTTTTCACGGCATCCGGGCGCCACAGCCAGGAAATGAAGCCGATGGATGCGCCGACTGAAAACGTCATGGCGGACAGCTGGAATGGCGGAACCTGACCGGAACCGGCAGTAAAAAGCGCCAGAAGCGCCCACATCGCTATGGCCGAAAAGCCGATCAGCGTTGCCAGCTTCATGATTGATCCCCCATTTGCGGGATCGCTCGCGCGGCTCAAACCGTCTTTTGCGTCCCGTTATCTTATCTTTTCAAATCGCGTCGCCTCGATCTTCAGCGTCCCCAGCTGTGTGCCGATGCGTGCCACGACGGGCGCATAGATACCGGAATCGCCCAAGGATGCAAAGGAGATCGTGATCCTGCTGCGGTTGCTCAGATAGTCGATGGCTTTCTTGCCCTTCTGATAACCCGAGATCGGCATGAACTTCGCCGAACAGATCACCGATTCGCCGGTGAAGCCTTCAGTGGTGAAAGATTCAGTACCATTAAAAGCCAGTCGAATATCGGCGCGGGTCTGACCATCAAAGACACTCAATGTGCGATTGCAAACAGCTTTGGGGTCTTTGGTCGGAATCATCAGCGCACTCAACGGGTCGCTCACATTGACCAGATCGTTTGGTGCGGTCTCCACCCACGGATCGCGCTTTTTCACCGGCGGCACATTTTCGGATGCGGTCACTTTGCCGCCTGCAAAACGTATCTTGGTGCTCTTGTTCTTGCGTCCATGCTTATAGGCAAGATCGAAAGCCGAAGGGGTCACCTTGCCCTGAGAAGAATTGCCGCCCACATAGACAGTTCCGTCCGTATCATCGAAAACACGGGCCAGGCCGGACGTCTTGAAGCGGCCATTGACGCCGTAATTGGCCCCTTTGACGATGGTCTCGATCGCTGAACGTGCGATGGAAAGACCGAACATCGAGATTTCATATTCGGTTCGGTAGAGAGCGTCTGCTTTCGCGGTATCCACCGCAGCTACACTCGCAATCGTCAATCCGGTTAGAAATGCAAGTGCCCGCCGCTTTGTCCCGTACCTGATCATCTTGCTCTCAACCGGCTTGAAGAAATGCGATTGTTCGACCATGCCAGATTTTCCTTTCGCGATATCTACTTCGAGAGCACCGTACACCCGCACGAACAGCGCTTCAGCAAACCAAATCCACGCCAAAATCGATGAATTGCACCTGCAAACCGATTCTGTTTATCTAACCCATGCTCTAGTTTGTCTTTAAGCTTTTGACTATAAACGGCTCCAGATTCCCGTTTTACATTCTCTGTCGAACAGGAAAAACCGGCGAAGTTATGATCGGGCAGACCACCAGACACTGCAAAACGCTGTAAATGCGCGCCTTTGGACCTTCACAGCGGAATCTGTCTTGACTGTTTTCGCTACTGTCACTATAGAAACGCGACTTTCCCAATAGGCCGCCTGTCCGAGATCGCGCGCCAGCAGCAGCAAACTGCTATGATTGCTTTGAATTCGGACATTCGGGTCGGGGCCTGAGAAACAAAAAATTTGAAGGTGAGACCAAAATGTCCCGCGCTTGTGAATTGACCGGCACCTCGGTCCAGTACGGCAACAATGTGAGCCACGCAAACAACCGTACGCGTCGCCGCTTCCTGCCAAACCTCTGCAACGTTACGCTGATGTCCGAAGTTCTCGGCCAGAGCTATCGTCTTCGCGTTTCCGCTTCTGCTCTGCGTTCGGTTGAGCATCGCGGTGGCCTCGACGCTTTCCTCGTCAAGTCTGACGACAAGGAACTCTCGCAGCGCGCTCGCCTGCTGAAGCGTCAGATCGCCAAGAAGCAGGCTGAAGTTGCTGCATAAGCAATCAGCTTTTTAAAGTTTGACAAAAAAGGCTGACTCTCGTCAGCCTTTTTTGCTGGTTCCATCACCCAGGATAAAAAAATGCCTATGACAGGTCTTTCTTTTGCCCGGCTCTGGCCGGCCGTGATAGCGATGTGTGCGGCAGTTGCTGCCTCGAACATCCTTGTCCAATATCCTTTTCAGCATTTTGGCCTTGGTGAACTGCTCACCTATGGTGCCTTCACCTATCCGGTGGCATTTCTCGTCAACGATCTGACGAATCGCCGCTTTGGCCCTGCGGCTGCGCGCAAAGTTGTCTATGCCGGTTTTGTGCTCGGTGTGCTCATGTCGATCTGGCTCGCCACGCCACGTATCGCCATTGCCTCCGGTTCGGCATTTCTGATCGCACAATTGATGGACATCACGGTCTTCAACCGCCTCCGTCGCAAGACATGGTGGAAGGCGCCATTTGCGGCCGCCATGTTCGGCTCCGTCGTTGATACGATCCTGTTCTTCTCCATCGCTTTTGCCGCAAGCTTCGCGTGGATCGATGCGATCACCGGGTTGCCGGATTCGTCTCTCGCCGAACCTGCCGCCTTCCTTGGCCTTGGAATGCCGCTCTGGGCGTCGCTTGCAACGGGTGACTTCTTTGTGAAGGTTGTCATGGGAACGCTGATGCTGGTGCCCTATGGTGCCATTCTGGCCATTTTCGCACCAGCCCTCTACGCGCCCGACCGCGCGGCATCAAAGCAGCACTAGAGCATTTCCTGTTTTTCTTGAATCATTGGAAATACTCTATCTCTTTGTTTTTTCGCATTATCCGACGCAAAACCGCTTCGCACTTTTGCTGGAAATGCTCAAAAAAAAGGGACACAACGGCCCCTTTTTTCTTCTTCGCATCACAAAGTGATCCAGAGTAATTATCGCCTGGCCGCGCGGCGGCGTCCTCTGCCAGATGCTTCTGCGCCCTGTTCTTCAAACAGTGATGCAAGCTGCTCCGTCATCGCGCCTGCCAGCTCTTCCGCATCCACAATGGTGACAGCACGCTGATAATAGCGTGTGACGTCATGGCCGATACCAATAGCGATCAGCTCCACCGGCGAGCGATTTTCGATCTCTTCGATCACCGCGCGCAGGTGACGCTCCAGATAATTGCCCGGATTGACCGACAGCGTGGAATCATCCACCGGCGCACCATCTGAAATCATCATCAGAATCTTGCGCTGCTCAGGACGTGCCAGCAGGCGCTGATGCGCCCAGATCAGTGCTTCACCGTCGATGTTTTCCTTAAGCAGCCCTTCGCGCATCATCAGGCCAAGATTGCGCCGTGCACGCCGCCATGGCGCGTCAGCACTCTTGTAGATGATGTGACGCAGATCATTGAGACGACCCGGATTGGAAGGCTTGCCGCGACCGAGCCATGCCTCACGCGATTGACCGCCCTTCCACGCCTTGGTGGTGAAGCCGAGAATCTCGACCTTCACACCGCAACGCTCCAGCGTACGGGCCAGAATATCGGCGCAGGTTGCTGCAACCGTGATCGGGCGCCCGCGCATCGAACCGGAATTATCAAGAACCAGCGTCACAACCGTATCGCGGAAATCCGTATCGCGCTCCTGCTTATAGGAAAGCGGCTGTGTCGGATCGATCACGATACGCACCAGACGTGCACTGTCGAGATAACCTTCTTCCAGATCGAAATCCCACGAACGGTTTTGCTGCGCCATCAAGCGGCGCTGCAAACGGTTGGCAAGTCTTCCGACCACGCCCTGCAGATTGGCAAGCTGCTTGTCGAGGAACCCGCGCAGACGATCAAGCTCCGCCTCATCGCAAAGATCGGTCGCCTCGACCTCTTCATCGAATTCGCGCGTGAAGACATTGTAATCGACATGTTCGGAAAAATTGGCGAAAGGCTGGTTCTGACGGCGCGTATCGCCCGGCGTTTCCGCGTCGACATCTTCGCTGTCATCCATATCGTCGGAGGCCGCATCGGCAGCGTCCATTTCGCCCTGCTCGCCCTCTTCACTCGAACTGTCCGATTCATCGCTTTCAGCTGAATCAGAACCTTCCTGGCTTTCCTCGCCGCCATCCTCGTTTTCATCCGAATCCGGCGTCTGTTCGTCGTCCTGATCCTGTTCGTCGCTTTGCTCTTCCTGCGAAAGCTCCTCAGCCATATCCATGGAGGCCAGCATATCGCGCACCGTGCGCGCAAAAGCCTGCTGATCTTCCAGATTTTCACCAAGGCGAGCCAGTTCCGGACCGGCCTTCTGCTCAATCCATTCACGCCAGAGATCGAGCACAGGCCCCGCTTCAGCAGGTGCAGTCCGTCCGGTCAGCTTTTCACGCAGCAGAAGCGATACGGCTTCTTCAAGCGGCGCATCTTCCTTGTCGGTAACGGAAGCAAAATTGGCGCGGGTATATTTATCCGCAAGCATGGTCGCAAGATTGTCTGCAACACCGGCCATAGCACGCGCACCAATGGCTTCCACACGCGCCTGCTCAACCGCGTCATAGATTGCACGCGCCTGTTTGCCTTCCGGAGCGAGGCTTGCATGAATACGGGCATTATGGCGCGCCTGACGCAGCGCCATGGAATCGCCAAGGCCACGTGTAACCGCAATATCATGGGCAGTCGGGCGCTTTGGCAGATCAGGCAGGCGGGCACGATTGGCGGTCAGCGCCGGACGATCATTGCTGAAAGCGACTTCCAGTTCATTCTCACCGGAAATGGCACGCATTGTGGCCGTCATCGCCCGCTTGAACGGCTCGGAATCCACCGGTCCGTTTTTACGCTCGCGCGAATTATCGCCCATTCCTGACATTTGGCCCGACATCTGCCTATCCTGACTTCATATAAAGTGCTGCCGCCCATTAGAGTGCCGTGCGCCTCATTAGGCGCACAAAGGACGCTCTAACAAATATATCTGCTGCATAATTTTACCTTAAATTATCTCAAGTTTAAGGAATTATGCAGCAGGGCGGCAGGCATCATCCAGTCTTATGCCAAAACGATATTGGCAGCCGATTCTGGAAGTTCCTCGCCAAAAGCACGCTGGTAGAACTCGGCCACAGTCTGGCGTTCCAGCTCATCGCACTTGTTGAGGAAGGTCAGGCGGAATGCAAAGCCGACATCGTTGAAGATCGCAGCATTTTCAGACCAGGTAATGACGGTACGTGGGCTCATCACGGTCGACAGATCGCCATTGATGAAAGCCTGACGGGTCATATCGGCAACGCGGACCATCTTGTTCACGATTTCGCGGCCTTCTGCATTCTGGTAATGCTTGGACTTTGCGAGAATGATGTTCACTTCATTGTCGTGCGGCAGATAATTGAGCGTGGTCACGATCGACCAGCGGTCCATCTGTGCCTGATTGATCTGCTGCGTGCCGTGATAAAGGCCGGTCGTATCGCCAAGACCAACCGTGTTGGCGGTTGCAAACAGGCGGAACGCCGGATGCGGACGGATCACGCGGCTCTGATCGAGCAGCGTCAGACGGCCCGACGTTTCCAGAACACGCTGGATCACGAACATGACGTCCGGGCGACCCGCATCATATTCGTCGAAAACCAGCGCAACATTGTGCTGATAAGCCCACGGCAGAATGCCGTCCTTGAATTCGGTAACCTGCATGCCGTCCTTGACGACGATTGCATCCTTACCGACGAGATCGATACGGCTGACATGACTGTCGAGATTGATACGGACACAAGGCCAGTTGAGACGGGCTGCAACCTGTTCGATATGGGTCGATTTACCCGTTCCGTGATAACCGGAAACCATCACGCGGCGATTATAGGCAAAACCTGCGAGAATGGCCAACGTCGTCTGACGGTCGAAAATATAATCCGGATCCGTTTCCGGCACATAGGAATCGCCCGCCGCATAGGCTGGAACGCGCATGTCGGAATCAATTCCAAACACTTCGCGTACCGAAACCGTCGTATCCGGCAAATTGGCTATATCCCGCTCAACCTTGTTCATCATGCCTCCAGAGCGGCAGGACTGTCCCGCCGCGACATTCAAATTTGATCAGGGAGCCAGTTTCCGGCGAGCCAGATGACGCCCCTTCTGTTCAGTTGCGGGCATCCGTACTTGCGTCCGCGCAAATGCGCGGCAGATGAATGTCCGTTAGAGCATTAAAACATGACGCCATGGGGAAAACAGTTCCCGGCTTTTCGCGACATGCTTCAACCACTCCGATACCCGGCTCATAAAGCCCAAACAGGCTTTAGCAAAAACCTGCCTGCTTGAGCAATTGATAAGCCTGAATGACGTCGCGAAATCTTTCTTCGGACCCGCGGTCGCCACCATTCGCATCGGGATGATGTTGCTTCACGAGTTCTTTATAGCGCGCCTTGATCTTATCGCTAGTCGAATTTGGTTCAAGACCAAGCGTAGCGAGCGCTTTTACTTCCAGTGTCCGCGGCTTGCGCAGCGCGGTTTTGCCCGCAGGTGCCGCTTTCGCGTCCTTTACGAAGCCGAAAGGATCGCGCATCCGGTTCTGGTAGGCGGCAGAACCCGAACGTCGTGTCGCCATATCGGGCGAGGTGTGTTTTGTGGCTGTGGAATTGGATGCGGTCGACCAGGTCGGACGGTTTCCAGTGATGGCGTCCTTCTGGAACTTGGAGATATCCTTGTCCGACAAACCCGAGAAATAATTGAAAGTCTTATTATATTCCCGGACGTGGTCGATACAGAAATGAAGATATTCGCCCTCGCGCATGCGCCCGACCGGCGCACGATGTGTGCCCGGTTTATCGCAACCATCCCACTGGCAGCAGGGACCGCTGGACTTCTTTTCCGCTTCCTTCTTGGGACGGATGCGGATGCTGTCGAAAAATTTTGAGTTCGTTGTCATCGAATCGGATTATGCGAATTAAGAGGAACTAAACAAGAATTGACATTTCGTCCTGACTGGGTTTTGGCCATTCTTCAGGGCGAAATTTTGATGCAGACTGCATTTCCTGTGCGGATTTGCCCCACCAATTGCCGCCGAGGCGACGTCTATATGAAGCACAGCACCTATATGGGGAGAACTGGCTCGAATGTCCATTCACAATAGCAAACAATCTTCAATGGAAGCAAAGCTTACGGCTGCTTTCGCGCCGGAACGGCTTGAAATCATAAATGAAAGCCATCTTCATGCAGGTCATCACCACGAAGAGAGCGGCCATCATGACGTTTACGACGGCACCGGCGAGACACATTTTCGTGTGCGGATTGTATCGGGCAAGTTCGAGGGACTGAGTCGCATTGCCCGTCATCGCGCCATCAACGAGCTTCTGAAGGAAGAGCTTAACAGCGGCGTTCATGCACTGGCACTCGAGCCTTCCGCCCCCGGCGAGCCAACCCGGCGCTGATCTTTTTACGCCTGAGCTTTCAGCCATTTGCGCAGACGCCCCCGCGCATTGGCGTAAGGCGACGACGTGTTGAACTGGATCATGCGCCCAAGCGTATATTTCTCATACCATGCAACGCCATAAAGCTCTGCATCGCTGCGCGCCTCGATCAAAGCGACCAGCGCATTTTTTGCAGCCTCAAAGCGCAACAGAAGTTCTGCGAACGGCAAACCCTGGTAATCGCGGTAGAACTTGGATGCCAGCTTGCCGAGTTCGCTCCATTTGAATCCTGTTTCCGGAAAATCGACCGGCTGCCCCTTATCGCTGAGCTCGCACCATTTCAAAACCAGTTCGTTCCATCCGACGAGATAAGCAACGAGATTATGCACGCTCATCATCGTGCCTTTCGCATGGCCTTCCATGGTGTTTTCCATGGCCTGCTCAGGCGTCACACGTGCAAGATCCAATACCAGTCGGGTATAGTTCGTTTCAATCGCTGCAAGGAGTTCCTGCTTGGTTGCCGGAACCCCCATCAGTTTGAGGCCTTTGCGGCGATAACACCTGAAATGGGCTTGCCGTCAGCATCGAGCGGCACAATGCGCAGACGGGTCAGGCGGTTCTTTTCCTTCTTCAGCACGGAAAAGCGCTTTCCATGGAAAGTAAAAGCCTGCTTCACTTCCGGTATCGTCTGGGTTTCATGAATGACAAGACCGGCAATCGTCGTTGCTTCCTCGTCGGGAAGGTTCCAGCCCAGCGCACGATTGAGATCACGGATCGGCAGCGAACCGTCGACAAGAACCGAGCCATCCGGTTGCAGTCTCACGCCCTGCATATCGAGATCGTGTTCATCGGAAATATCACCGACAATCTCCTCGAGAATGTCCTCGAGCGTCACCAGCCCCTGCACATCGCCATATTCATCAACGACGATGGCAATATGCGCCTTGCGGCGGAGGAAGGCGTCAAGCTGATCCTGAAGTGTCGTGGTATCGGGCACAAACCAGGGCTTGCGTGCCACTTTCATGATGTCGATGCGCTTAAAATCATTATCGACGTCATAAAGCGTGCGCAGCAGATCCTTGGTGTGGATGATGCCGATAATATTATCGATCTCATCGCGCCAGACCGGCATTCGCGTGTGCGGGCTTGCCAGAATTTCGCGCACCACCTGCTCGGCGGGTGCATCGGCATTGATGGTCCCCATGGAGGTGCGATGCACCATGACATCGCTGACTTCCAGCTCTTTGAGATCAAGCAAACCACCCAGCTGGTCACGGTCTTCCTTGATCAGCGATTTGTCACGATGCAGCACCTCAACCGCACCGCGCAATTCTTCCTGCGCCGAGAGCATCGAGCGGCCGGCGGCCAGATTGACGCCGAAAAGCCGCAAGATCACCCGCACAATCCAGTTTACAACGCCTGAGATGAACCCCAGCAGAGCCACAACAATTGAAACTGGACGCGCGACATACAACGCAAAGCGGTCGGGGTTTGAGATCGCCCAGGACTTTGGCAGAACCTCTGCAAAAATGACCAGCAGAATGGTCATCGCCAAAGTCGAATAGGCAACACCCGCATCACCAAACAGCGTCAAAAAAATACTGGTGGCGATTGATGAAGCAAGAATATTGGCCAGGTTATTGCCAATAAGCAGCGCACCGATCAGACGGTCACGCTTTTTGATCAGGTGCTGAACAACCGTCGCGCGTTCATCGCCATTATATTCATAGCCCAACATTCGGGCACGAGAGGCGGCAGTCAGCGCCGTCTCCGATCCGGAAAAAAAGGCAGACAGAATGATGCAGAGCAGGATGATGCCGCACATTACCCATAGCTCGAAACTCATTCTCGTAATCCTTTCAGATTCAGGCGGAGAGGCGTTCCTTCAGGAACTCCAATACTGCCGCAGGCGGCACATCCTTGGCAATGAAGGACTGACCAAGCCCGCGCGTCAGAATGAAAGTGAGAGCGCCGCGCGTCACTTTCTTGTCCTGCGCAATATAGTCCATCAGCTTTTCAGCATCCGGAAGACCACCCGGCACATCTTTGAGCGAGATCGGCAGACCGACGGTCTTCAGATGAGCCTCAACGCGTTCAGCATCCTCTACACCGCACAGGTTCATCTTGACCGAAAAACGATGCGCCAGCGCCATGCCGATGGCAACGCCCTCGCCATGTACCAGACGGCTTGAATCATAGCCTGTGGCAGTTTCAAGCGCATGACCGAATGTATGGCCGAGATTGAGCAGAGCACGATCACCATTTTCATGCTCATCGCGTGCAACAACTGCCGCCTTCGAGCGGCATGATTCAGCAATCGCCTCGGTGCGAGCAGCGCCTCCCGCAAAAACCTCTTGCCAATTTTTTTCGAGCCAGGCGAAGAAATCCGGACGGTCGATCAGGCCATACTTGGCGACTTCCGCATAGCCTGCACGGAATTCGCGCGCGCTTAACGTATCGAGCACATCCGTATCTGCCAGCACCAGCTGCGGCTGATAGAAAACACCGACAAGATTCTTGCCATATTGGGTGTTGATACCGGTCTTGCCGCCAACGGACGAATCCACCTGCGCGAGCAACGAGGTCGGCATCTGCACGAAATTCATGCCGCGACGCACAATGCCGGCGACAAAGCCGGAGAGATCGCCCACGACCCCTCCCCCGAAAGCAATCAGCGCATCGCCGCGCTCCAGTCGGGCTTCCAGCACTGCATTTGTGACAGTCTCCAGCACCGAAAAGGATTTGGATTTTTCGCCAGGTTTGACGACGATGCTCGTCGCATCAAAACCTTGCAGGAAAAGCGCCGTTTCCAGATTCTTGAGATGTGCATCCGCCACATTCTCGTCGGTAACGACAGCAACGCGCCTGCCCTTGAGGCGCTTGCCAATCTCTTCGCCTGCACGGGCAACAAGCCCTTTGCCGATCAGGATCTCATAGGATCGGTCGCCCAGCGAGACGGGAACCGTAACAGTATCGGCAGCGGTCATAATGCACTCCAAAGCAGTCTAAACTCAGGCTGAGGGCCTATTTCTTATCCAGATGCTCGGTCAGAACGTCGATCAGTTCTCCGGCGATCACTTCTTTCTTGTCGTCACGTGTCATCACATGCAGATCAGCGAGCGCATAAACCGGATAGCGCTCATTCATCAGCCGCTGCATCACACCGCGCGGATCATCATTCCTGAGAAGCGGACGGTTCTGACGGCGAGACACACGCTCCATCAGCACATCCAGTTCTGCATTGAGCCAAACTGAAACACCGTTTGCGGCAATTGCCTCACGGGTTTCGGCGTTCATATAAGCGCCGCCACCAGTAGCCAGCACCATGGGGCCATCTTCAAGAAGCCGCAGGATAACCCGGCGCTCCAGATCACGAAACTCGGCTTCGCCATAGGCTTCAAACAGTTCAGGAACCGTCATGCGGGCGGCGGACTCGATCTCGTTATCGGCATCGCGAAAAGGCAGGCCAAGCATTGTTGCGACCTTGCGACCCACGGTCGACTTGCCTGCGCCCATCAGCCCAACAAGAACGACCACTTTCGCACCAAGAAGCTGACGGACAGCATCCGCCTTCTCGTTAAGATTTGTCTGTTTTGTTGTACTGCTCATAAACCTCATCCATTTCTTCCGGTTCCACATGAAAAACCGCGCGGCGTCAATCGCTTTCATCCGCTTTCATCGCCTGAACTGCACCAAATGGGGCTTTTTATGCGTGTGCTTTGGCTGTCCTTGCTTTCGTCTCAATAGCACAGCATAAACACACCATGCCCACGCTGACGCGCATTCTTGTCCTGCTTGCTGTGATCGCTGCCATTGTCTACGGCGCAATGTTCTCGCTCGCCAATTTCGTGAAGCCGGTTACCCATGAGATCACCGTCGAAATCCCCGCATCAAAACTGAAACAGACAGTCGTGGCCCCACCGCCGGTACCGGCACCAGCATCGGCACCTTCAGAAACCGTCACAGACGGCCAGACAGATGGGTCCGATACGGCGGATAAGCAGGAGTAGGCATGCGCGCATCTTTGGCGATTGAGAATTTTCTCGAAATGATGAGCGCCGAACGCGGGGCCGCACATAACACGCTTGAATCCTATCGACGCGATCTGGAAGCCTGCGCCGAAGTGATGACCGCACGCGGCATCAATCTCGCTGAAGCAAAAACCGACGATATACGCCATGTAATCGATGGTATGGCCAATGAAGGCTTTGCCGCGACATCACAGGCACGCCGTCTCTCCGCAATCAGACAGTTTTTTCGCTTTCTCTATTCGGAAGGTTTCAGGCAGGATGACCCCACCGGTGTCATCGATGCCCCCAAAAAGCAGAAGCCTCTGCCGAAAATCATGAGCGTCGAAAATGTCGGACGCCTTCTTGATCGTACCGATCTTGAGGCGAAAGAAGCACTTGAGCCTGCAGACCTTATCAAAGCACTTCGCCTTCACGCGCTGCTTGAAACGCTTTACGCGACGGGATTGCGTGTTTCGGAGCTTGTGGGGCTTCCCGCAAGTGTCGCCCGCACCGACCATCGCTTTCTGATCGTGCGCGGCAAAGGCTCCAAGGATCGCATGGTGCCCCTGTCACAAAAGGCGCGCGAGGCTTTGCAGCGCTTTCTGTCGTTGCGCGATTCCCTGCCGGGCTACGACGATAATCCCTGGCTCTTTCCGGCTTTTTCTGAAAGCGGCCATCTGGCGCGCCAGGTTTTCGCCCGTGAACTTAAAAGTCTTGCTGCCCGCGCCGGGCTTTCAAGCGCCTCGATCTCCCCGCATGTGCTGCGCCATGCCTTTGCCAGCCACCTTTTACAAAACGGTGCTGACCTGAGAACAGTGCAGCAATTGCTTGGACATGCGGATATTTCAACGACACAAATCTACACACATGTACTGGAAGAAAGACTGCATAAGCTGGTAAGTGAACATCATCCGCTTGCCGATTAAGCGCGCGGCGGGTAAGAGAATTTCAGAAAAATTTGCAAGATGCGCGCGAAGTAAATATGTAAGGCGTCGTAAAACAGCCTCTATTGGGCTTGTTCTATGGCCAACATCTCTGGAAACGCACAATAGTCAGGCCCGATGTACAACTATCTCGATTTTGAAAAACCCGTCGCAGACCTCGAAGGCCAGATCCTTGAGCTGAAAAAGCTCGCACAGGAACAGGGCAGCGTCGAGATGAGCGACGAGATCAGCCGTCTCGAGAAACGATCGGCCGATGCGCTCAAAGATATCTATCGCAAGCTGACCCCATGGCAGAAGGCACAGATCGCCCGCCATCCGGATCGTCCGCATTGCCTTGAATATATCAACCAGCTTTTCACCGAGTTCACGCCGCTTGCAGGCGACCGCCAGTTTGCCAATGACGAAGCCATTCAGGGCGGCTTTGCCCGCTTCAATGGCCAGCCTGTTGCCATTCTCGGTCAGGAAAAAGGCTCGGACACCAAGACGCGTCTCAAGCACAATTTCGGCTCGGCCCGTCCTGAAGGCTACCGCAAGGCTGTCCGCATCATGGAAATGGCCGACCGTTTCCAGCTGCCGCTGATTACCTTCGTCGATACAGCAGGCGCCTATCCGGGCGTCAGTGCCGAAGAACGCGGTCAGGCAGAAGCCATTGCGCGCTCCACCGCTGAATGCCTCAAGCTGCGCGTTCCTGTCATCTCGATCATCATCGGTGAAGGCGGTTCAGGCGGAGCGATTGCGATTGCCGTCGCAAACCGCGTCTATATGCTCGAACATTCGATCTATTCGGTCATCTCGCCGGAAGGTGCGGCTTCGATCCTCTGGCACGATTCGACGCGTGCAAAGGATGCTGCCTCCAACATGCGCATCACCGCACAGGATCTGTTCGATCTCAAGATCATCGACGGTATCATTCCGGAGCCGCTTGGTGGCGCACATCGCGGCAAGGATGCCGTTATTGCAGCTGCAGGCGATATCATTACCGCCTCGCTGCGCTCGATGAAGGATGTCGATGGCGAGACGCTCAAGCAGGAACGTCGCCAGAAATTCCTCGAAATCGGCCGTAACCTTTAATTTACCATAAAATTCAAAAATCTATGCCGGCGCAGCTCAAACTGCGCCGGATTTGCATCATGCCATTATTTCCGCCATATTGCGGTCACTGTGTTTTTTAGGTAATTGAGCAACGGTTTATCAACGATACCGAAAGGTTTAGTTGTTAATATCCAGGCACCGAAAAGTCGGGTTTGCTTAAATGCGTCAGGTGATGCGGCTTCGAGCAGACTCTGATGAAGTTGAGTACCCGTTGCTCTACCTATTTGTTTTTATGCATTATCCGACGCAAAAGGCTCACACATTTTTGCTGGAAATGCTCTGACAGGCTCGATGCGATATGAAGATCAGAACCGCACTTCTTGGAACACTCATGGCATCCGCTCTGCTTGCGGGTTGTCAGGGTTCATCCGTTTCAGATCTCGGTTTGAGGGCTGAAAAGCCGCTTCCTGAAAAAGTCGTCGCCAAGATGAAATCGAAGGGCATGACCCGCACTTCGCCGATCATGGTTCGCATTTTCAAGGAAGAAGGCGTCCTCGAAGTCTGGAAGCAGAAGAATAACGGCAAGTACGACCAGATCGCATCTTACGAAATCTGCAAATGGTCGGGCAAGCTCGGACCGAAGTTCATCGAAGGCGATCGTCAGGCGCCAGAGGGCTTCTATAATGTCCGCCCGGCCCAGATGAACCCCAATTCGCAGTACTATCTGGCCTTCAATATCGGCTTCCCGAATGCCTATGACCGCGCGAACAACCGTACCGGTCAGCATTTGATGGTTCATGGTGCCTGCTCATCCTCGGGCTGCTATTCGATGACCGATGAAAGCGTCAGCGAAATTTATGCATTTGGCCGCGATGCCTTCAAGGGCGGTCAGCGCGACTTCCAGATCCAGGCTTTCCCGTTCCGCATGACCGCAGCCAATATGGCACGCTATAAGAGCGATCCGAACTACTCGTTCTGGAAGATGCTCAAGCAGGGCTACGATTCCTTTGAGGTGAACAAGGTTCCGCCAAAGGTTGATGTCTGCGAAAAGCGTTATGTCTTCAACGTACCAACGCCAGACGGTCAGCCACTTTCGGCCACGGATGCCTGCCCACCTTCGGTCGGCTCAGAATCCATGGCCTACACGTCTTCTTATGAAAAGACGTTCCAGTCCGCATTCAGCGCAGCACAGAAGAAGCCTGCACCGTCCATTCAGGGCATCGCAGAAGCCAAGCTCGTTTCCGCCTGGAGTGCCGCTCGTGCACGCGGCGAAAAGGTAACGCGCGAACCGCCGTCGCTTTCGCCTGCATCGGCTGAAACACCGAATGCACCGGATATCAAGCCTGCAGCGACGCCAATCTCGGTGCAGCCAGCAACGGCTATTGCTGCAACGCCAGCGGTCGCGGCGCCTGCTGCAGCGCCCCAAGCTCAGGCCGCAACCACGCCTGTTCCGCAGGAAAACCCGGCAGCTGTTTCGCCAATGACCACTGCAAGCACTGTTGCAGATAATGTCGCGGCACCCGCTCCTGAAAAGAAAAAGCCGTGGTGGAAACTGGGCGGTAATTGATAGCAGATGGACAAAGACGTACCCGTCTATGATCTGAGAGGGCTTAAATGCCCTCTTCCTGTTTTAAAGACGCGCAATCGCCTTCAAAACATGCCGAGCGGCGCGCGTCTCTGGGTGGAGGCGACTGACCCGCTATCCGGTATCGATCTTCCGCATTTCTGCACGCAGGAAGGCCACGCTCTGCTCGCGCAGGAACGTGACGAAAACCTGCATCGTTTTCTTATTCAGAAAAAATAATTATCAGCGCACTATTTATCGGGTGGAAAATCCGGGAATAGCCAGCGGGTTATCCATCATGGCCGCGCGATCGGGACGATCAATCCCTGCCTTGCCCAGAAATGCATCGAAAAGCTCGCGCACATAGGTTTCCGGCAAATCCTTCACGATCATCACCAGAAGCGTCTCGTGCTCATCCTTGGGCCATTTCGGCAGGCGTGCCGGTGGATGGAAGATTTTCTGCACACCATGGATGACCAGCGGACGATCAGGATCTTCGGCAATCTGCACAATTCCCTTCACGCGCAACAACTTTTCACCATGGGTCGAACGCAGCAGATCGAGAAACATCTCGAAGGTCGAAAACGGGATCGGTTCCTTGTGCCGCAGCGAGAAGGAACGAATAGCGTCGTCATGATGATGGTGATGCCCATGATGGTGGTCATGATCGTGCCCGTGATCATGATTGCAATCCGGCCCGCATACATGATCATGGTCGTGATGATGAGCATGATCGTGGTGATGATCATCCTCATAAGCTTCTGCCTTCAACCAGCGTTGCACATCAGCCGTCTTGGTTTCGGGATTATACAACCCGCATTCAAAAAGAGCCGCATAGCCCGTGCGCGTATCGGAAGCTTCCAGTATATCCGCACCCGGATTGAGCAGTTGCAGCCTTGCTTTCAGGGCTGCCAGACCCACCTGCGCTTCTGGCATATCTGCTTTTGTGATGATGATGCGGTCGGCCATCGCAGCCTGTTTGACCGCTTCCTCATGATTGTCGAGCGTTGCCATGCCATTGACGGCATCAACGGTCGCAAGCACGCCATCAAGGCGTAAAGCCTGCATCAGCACCGGATGTCCCATGATCGAATGCAGCACCGGAGCCGGATCGGCAAGACCGGTCGTCTCGATGATGATCCGCTTCAATGCCTTGATACGCCCGGTCTGCAGACGATCGATCAGATCGGCCAGTGTATCCACCAATTCACCACGCACCGTGCAGCACAGGCAGCCATCGGCGAGCTCTATCACGCCTTCGCTTGCTTCTTCGACCAGCAAATGATCAATGCTCACTTCACCAAACTCATTGATGATGACAGCAGTATCCGTGAGTGCCGGATCTTTCAGCAGACGATTGAGCAGTGTTGTCTTGCCCGAGCCAAGAAAGCCGGTCAGCACGGAAACAGGAATTGGGTGCGGCATGGTTCTATCTTAGTTGATTGAGGCGGCAGCGCGCTGCGGGCGTGGCATCGGCACAGGGATCTGCGAAATATCGAGCTGCCCGACCTTTGTCACCTTTGCAGGCGGCGCTGAAACAAGCCCGACCTGCACCGGCACCGGCTCACGGGTCATCGCATGAATATAAGGCGAATTGAGCTGCAAACGCCCTTCGACATCGCGACCGTCCCAGCGATCAGCCATGGCCTGCTGGTTGCAAATGGTCTTGCGCATATCCACGGCCTGATAGACGGCACTGCTTGCCGGCGGCACCATGCTCCCAAGCGTCGGCACACCCGCACCATTGCTGCGGAATGCATCGGTCATCAGCTGTGCTGCCTGCACAGCGCGGGTTTCCTGACGATCAGCACCCAGCACAACTGCGAGAATTGTCCGGCCCTGACGGGTTGCTGAGCTGGCCAGATTGAAGCCTGATGCACAGACAAAACCGGTCTTCATGCCATCGGCACCATCGAACCGGCCAAGCAGAATATTGTAATTGGCCTGTGGCTTCTTGCCGTCGCCTGCATCAATAGCTTCTGTATTGAAATAATGCGCATATTGCGGAAACTCGCGACGCAGCTGCACGCCAAGAACAGCCAGATCGTGCGCGGTCGAATAATTGTTCGGGTCATGCAAACCATTTGGATTGGCAAAATGCGATCCGCTCATGCCGATGCGCTGCGCTTCCGCATTCATACGCTGTACGAAAGCCGATTCCGTGCCGCCAACAGCTTCCGCAACGGCAACCGAAACGTCATTGGCCGATTTCACAAGCATGATCTTGAGTGCATTGTCGAGCGTCAACACGGAGCCAGGACGATAGCCCATCTTGCTCGGCGGTTCTTTCGAGGCGTTAACCGTCATTTTGACAGGGGATTCAAGCGTCAGCTGTCCTGCCTGAAGAGCACGGAAAGTGACATAGGCCGTCATCATCTTGGTGAGCGAAGCCGGGTACCAGCGCTGGAAAGGATCCTGCGCAGAATAAACCTTGCCACTTGCCACATCCACCGCAATCGATGGGTTAGCCGTAGCAGCGGACAAAGCACCAGCCAGGGCAAGGCCAGAAATTGCCGCGGTTGCAAACCAGATTTTCAACGGTTTCGAAATCATTTCGTAGTTCCAATCAACGAGAGCCGCAATGCCTGCGGGTTATCGGTTCCGCTTCCTGTTGCATCGACCTCCAAAAGCCGCAACGGCTTGCGAATACACCAGTCAAAAAGGAGAATTTGCACTGCTCTTATCTATGCCATGTGGCAAGGAAAAGGCAAATAGGGATTGCCCGCTTTCACCGAAACGTCATATTCTCGCAACTTCTGCATCATAAGAATCTCAGGATATTTCCGAAATGCCAGTGCTCAATCGTGCCGTCGAGACTCAAGCGGAGATCGCCGCATGGCGTCGTCATCTGCACCAGAATCCCGAACTTCTTTATGACGTTCACCAGACGGCGCGCTTTGTCGAAGAAAAGCTGAAATCCTTCGGCTGTGACCTTGTTGAAACCGGTGTCGGCCGTAGTGGCGTTGTCGCGGTCATCAAAGGACGGCATGGCGATGGTCCGGCTATCGGTCTTCGTGCCGATATGGATGCGCTGCCGATCACCGAGACAAGCGGTGTCGAATGGGCATCGAAAAACCCGGGAAAAGCGCACTCCTGCGGTCATGATGGCCACACATCCATGCTACTGGGTGCCGCACAATATCTGACAGAAACCCGTAACTTCCGCGGCTCTGCCGTATTGCTTTTCCAACCAGCTGAAGAAGGTGGCGCAGGCGCGCTTGCCATGGTTCAGGACGGCGTGATGGATCGTTTCGGCATTGCGGAAGTCTATGGCGTGCACAATCTGCCAAGCCTTGCGGTGGGCCAGTTCGCCATGTGCAAAGGCCCGATCATGGCGGCAACCGACGAGTTCGATCTTTCCATCAAGGGACGCGGCGGTCATGCAGCACAACCGCACCGCACGATTGATCCAATCCTTGCCGGTTCACAGCTGCATCTTGCCATTCAGGGCATTGTCGCACGCAATATCGATCCACTGGATTCACTCGTCATTTCCATCACGAAGTTCCATGCGGGCGAAGCCTATAATGTCATTCCGGAAACGGCGAAATTATCCGGCACCGTACGCACACTGAGCAAAGAAACCCGTGCCTATGCTGAACGTCGCATTCGCGAAGCAGCGGCAGGTATCGCCATGCTTACAGGCGCTGAAATCACCGTGCGCTACAAGAACAACTATCCTGTCACCTATAATCATGACGACCAGACCGACTTTGCGGCTCGTGTCGCAAAGAATGTGGCGGGCGAAGGCAAGGTGAAGACCGATGTGGCCCCGATGATGGCCGCCGAAGACTTCTCTTATATGCTGGAAGCACGTCCGGGCGCTTACATCTTCCTTGGTAATGGTGACACGCCGGGCCTGCATCATCCCGCCTATGACTTCAACGACGAAGCCATTCCCTATGGCGTGAGCTATTTTGTGTCGGTGGTTGAAACCGCCCTGGCCGCTTAAATTCGTTTCAGAAGAAGAAATGCGCCTGCCCCGCTTTTTGCGGGGTTGGCGAAAGCCATGAAAAACAGTATGTGTCGGAAAATGCTCTGGCCCATCAGAGCGCCGAGCGTCCTTTCGGACGCATAAAGGTCGCTCTAAGCCATTAAATCCGGGCGTTTTTGATGACTGGTCCCGTAGCTCAGTAGGATAGAGCGCAAGATTCCTAATCTTGAGGCCACTGGTTCGAATCCAGTCGGGATCACCATTTCCTTATTTATTGAACTTTATAAATAGAAAGTATAACAATTTTGTTTTCGGTTTATAATATCATTTAACTCTATTATACCCCTTTTGTTAACGATCAGGCCATTTACATCGCACTATGGGGGCATAGCTATGACATCCTATGATAAGGATAAGATAAAGAACTTTGATGAAAACGCTTTCAGAGAAGAATTAATCGGAAGATCTATAAATGATTATGAAGCATGGAAGGATGTCTATAAGCTGAGTATAGAATTAAGAAATTTTGAGATTAACCAGCTGGTACAAAGAAATAATTTTTTTATGATTTTTCAGGGAGTTTTACTGGCAAGTATAAGCCAATCCCAGAATGCACATCCTGCCGTAACTTTTGTAATATGCCTGTCCGGCATGCTAATTTCTATTCTACAAACAGCGATGGCATCTGGAGCAAAATACTGGCAGGAACACTGGGAAGAAAACACTAGGCAATCCGAAGATAATATGCTTTCTGAGCTTTACAAGCAAACAAGAATATATAGAAAGATAAGGCGATCTGGCTTGGATGAAGAAATTCTCTCAAAGATAAAAAACAGAGGGACTATAATAAAATTATTTGGCGGAAAATCCAATCATGACAGAATTAAAAAAGCAGTTGTACAATCGAGGCCATTTGCACCATTCACAAATTGGCTGATACTTAAATGTTTCTCCGCAAGTAGAATTCAGATATATGTTGGAATCGTTCTCTCTTTTTCCTGGTTTATATTGCTATATCAGACATTAAATTTTTCATTTGTGAATATAATTGATATTCAAATCATTGGATTTAAAAAAATCAACTAGTCGAAAAATCGGCTTTATGGGAAATAGTATTCTTTAAGTATCTCACGTTCCATAAGGCCAGTTGGCCTGTGAAAACAGGCCGCCATCGACCCAAATCGTCTGGCCTGAAACAAACCGCGCAGCATCGGACGCCAGAAACAGCACCGGACCGGAAAGATCTTCCACGGTTCCGACCCGCCGCAATGGCGTAATCCGACCCCATGTTTCTGCATAATCCGGCTGTTCCTGTGCGGTACGTTCATTGTAAATCGCGCCGGGGGCCACGCAATTCACCCGGATGCCGTGCGGCCCAAGCTCCACTGCAGACACCTTGGTGAACTGCTCAATACCGCCCTTGGAGGCGGTGTAGGAAACAAGCTTCGGGAATGCGAGCTTATTGCAACCTGAGCCGATATTGATGATCGAACCACCCTTGCCGACATCGACCATCCGCTTAGCGGCAGCCTTCGTGTTGAGAAAACAGCCTTTCATATTGGTACGGATCACATCGTCCCAGCCCTCTTCGGAAAGCTCCAGCAAAGGCGCCCATGTCTGGATGCCTGCATTGTTGACCAGCACATCGGGTGCATCACCATACCAGCTGCAGACCTCATCGAAGAACTCTTCGACCTCGGCTCCGGAACCGACATCGCATTCAATGCCCAGTGCCTGACCACCCGCAGCTTCCACTTCCTCCATGAGTGTATTTGCGGCTTCGTCATCGCCTCTGAAACTGAAAGCGACCGCATATCCGGCTTCCGCAAATGCCGAAACCAGATGTCGGCCAATACCGGTGCTTCCGCCTGTGACAATCGCAAACCCACTCATAAATTCCCTCCCCAATATGTCGAATTGAATTTAATCGAGTTTGGGCAATGGTAAAGCTGTGAAAATGGAAATATCAGTTTTCCCGAAAGAGGAGGCCAGCATGAACCCCGATATTCAAGTCGCCAACGGCGCCTGCCACTGCAGAACGGTACGCTTTCGCGTCAAACTTTCCGATGGCCTTAACACGGCGCGGCGCTGCACCTGCTCTTATTGCCGGATGCGCGGAGCAGTCGCTGTTTCCGCCGATCTTGATGGGCTCGAAGTGCTTGAAGGGAAAGACGCGCTGACGCTCTACACATTCAATACTGGTGCAGCGAAGCACTATTTCTGCTCGAAATGCGGGATCTACACCTTCCATCAGCGCCGCTCCAATCCACGCCAGTTTGGCGTGAATGCCGCCTGCCTTGAAGATATTTCCCCCTTTGACTTCAAGGTTATTCCCGTCAATGACGGCGTGAACCACCCCTCCGACAATCCGAACTACAAAGGTTCGGGCATTGCGGGCTATCTGCGTTTTGAGCCCGTTGTGGAAGAGGATTAATTCCTCGCCCGCCGCTTATGTTCGTTCTTCTCCCATGAAAACAGAACCGGCGGCAGTGGATCGCGCCCGCGAATAATATCCGCACCCTTTTCGCCGATCATGATGGTCGGCGCATTGGTGTTACACGATGGAACGCGCGGCATAATCGAGCTGTCGCAAACCCGCAAGCCTTCGAGCCCCCGCACTTTCAGATCAAGATCGACAACGGCCCTCGCATCGGTTCCCATCTTGCAAGTGCCGACCGGATGATGATCGGTCTTGGCATTGGCACAGGCATAATCGAACAGATCGTCGTCACTGACGACCTTCGGTCCCGGCAGACGTTCCGCCATGACATAGGGTTTTAAGGCATTCTGCTGCATGATTTCGCGCGCGATCTTCAAACCCTCAAGAGACATTTTGCGATCATGCGGATCGCTCCAGTAATTGGGGTCGATCAGCGGTGCCGCAGCCGGGTCGCTGGATGCCAGCCGCACGGTTCCGCGCGAGCGCGGATGCAGATAGGCGGAGTTGAGCGTCACGCCTGCATTTTTGAGCTTCTCGACACCTGCCTCGATGCCCGAACCAAGCCCCAGATGGAACTGAATATCCGGCGAACGCGCATCCGGGTCAGCATACCAGAAACCGCCGGTTTCAAAGAGGCTCGATGCCACCGGACCGGAGCGCAGCAGAATATATTGCAGCCCCGCGCCCAGTGTCCGGTGCAGCTTTGCCACGCCATCATAGGTGTGATCGCCCGTGCATTCGGCAATGACAAAGAGATCAAGATGATCCTGCAAGTTCTCGCCCACACCCGGCAGATCATGTTTCACATTGACGCCGAGTTTTTTGAGATGATCGGCGGGGCCGATGCCCGATTGCAGCAGGAGTTTCGGCGAGCCGATGGCGCCGGAAGAGACAATCACCTCGCGGTTTGCGCGCAAGACCTCACCGCTCATCAGCGTTACCCCGGTTACGCGGGTCTTTTCCAGCTCGATGTTGCGTACCGGCGCATTCATGCGCACGCTCAGATTCTTGCGAGCCCTGATCGGCGCGAGATAAGCGAGCGATGCCGACGAGCGGCCGCGATTGCGCTGGGTGAGCTGATAAAAGCCAACGCCCGCCTGTTCGCGACCGTTGAAATCCGGATTGTATGGAATGCCGAGTTCTTGACCCGCGCGGATATAGGCGTCGCAGATCGGCAGTGGTGCGGATGGCATCGAAACGCCAAGCGGCCCGCCATAGGAATGAAAATCATCGTTGAAACGCTGGTTGTCTTCGGCGCGTTTGAAATAGGGCAGCACATGGCGATAGTCCCAGCCGGTGCAGCCGTCTTCGCCAGCCCAGAGATCATAATCGGCTGCATTGCCGCGCGTATAAATCTGGGCATTGATCGAGGAGCCGCCGCCAATGACTTTCGCCTGCGTATAGCGCAACACACGGTTTTTGAGATGCTTCTGCGGAACGGTTTCCCACCCCCAGCTCGCCACGCCCTTCGTCATTTTGGCAAAACCGGCAGGCATGTGAAACAGCGGGTTCCAGTCGCTGCCGCCTGCCTCCAGCAGCAGCACTTTTATCGAAGCATCTTCGCTCAGACGATTGGCAAGAACACAACCGGCAGGCCCGCCACCCACGATGATATAATCGTAATCCATCACGCCGTTCCTAAAGCTTTGCTATCGACAGGCCGCCATCGGCATTAATCGCCGAGCCTGTCGCAAAAATGAAATCGCCACCGGCAAGCCCGGCCACAATCGCGCCGACATCACCCGCCTCGCCCCAGCGTTTCATCGGCACCAGACCGGCTTCGATCAGCCCGTCGTAACGCTCAGTGACCTTTGCTGTCATATCGGTGCGGATGATGCCGGGACGCACCTCGAACACCCCGATCCGCGCTTCGGCCAGACGTAGCGCAAGCCCCTGCACGAAGGCAGTCAATCCGGCTTTGCTGATGCAGTAGTCAAGCCGCTCGGGCGAAGTCATCACCGACGAAACCGAACTAATCGTCACGATGCTGCGCGGGAAACGCACTTCGGTTGCGGCCAGCATGGCCTTCACCACGGCCTGGGTAAAAAACACCGTGCCGCGCAGATTTACATCCATGATCGTGTCGAAGTTTTCCGGCTTCAGACCCAGAAAATCCCCGCGCTCGACCGAACCCATGCCCGCATTATTGACCAGACAATCAATGCCGCCAAATTCCTTCAGCACAGCGGAGACGGTTGCCTCATGCATTCCAACGGCAGCCAGATCGCTTTCAAAGAAAACCACCTTTCCGCCAAGTGCGCGCAATTCATCGATAACGGCATCGTCATGCTCACGGTCGGTGATCGCCAGATCAAACCCTTTGGCGGCCAAAGCACGCGCTATGCCAAGCCCGATCCCGCGCCGCCCGCCGGTTACCACTGCAACAGGTCTTTGACGGTTCATGCCAGCACCTCCCGGTTCAAATGATCCGCCACGCGCAAGGCTTGCGCGGCAATGGTCAGCGCCGGATTGACCGCCGCCGATGTCGGCAGGAACGACGCATCGACCACGTAGAGATTGGGATGATCGTAAGCATGGCAATAAGGATCAAGCGGCGCCGTCGCCGGATCGTTGCCGATGCGCACCGTGCCGCATTGATGCGATGGCGTGCGCCGGTCGAAAGCACGCGACAGCACCACCGGAAAACCTGCCTGCCTGAGCGCTGATTTGAGCTTATCAACCAGCATCAGATGCGCCTTCCAGTTGGAACGCACCCAATGCAGAATGATGCGGTCGCCATCCACTGTCACGCGGCTTTCCGGGGATGGCAGGTCTTCGCTCATCGCGTAAAAATCGATCGTATGACGCGCAATGCGGTTCAGCAACCATTCCGGCACGCGGGGCATATTGGCTTTCAGGATTTCGCCCGACACACGGCCAAGCAGTTGCACATTGCCGAGCGGCGGTCCGCCTGCTCCATCCGACAGATAGTAATCATTGAAACCGAAGGTCTTCTGGTGGACGGAATCGTTGCGATAGCGTGGGTCGAAAGCGATCACCGCGCTGGAATTGTGGTTCATGAAATTGCGGCCCACCTGATCGGAACGATTGGCAAGGCCTGAGCGCAGCAAAAGCGCTGCCGACTGCACGGCACCGGCGGATAGAATGACCATCTTAGGGCGCAGAACCAGCGTTTCGCCATTCTTCTCATAATGAACCGCTGTGATGGTTGTGCCATCCGGCCCGGTTTCCAACCGCGTCACCCGCGCTTGAGTTTCAAGCTGCACATTCGGATATTCAAGCGCTTGAGCAAGCGGACAGGATTCAGCATCCATCTTGCCGTCATCGCTGTTGGGAAATGCATCCCATGGCGTCTTTGCCTTGGCCAACCAGCGGTCGATATCAACGCCAAGCGGCAGGGACGCGACATGCAGGCCATTCTTCTTCAGCCGCGCACGTACATCGGCCATGGGCCGCTCGTCACGGATGGCCGGATAGGGATAGGACTTTGAATGTTCCGGTTCGGTCGGATCATCGCCCAGTTCACCCCGCACCTGAAACAGCTGTTCGGCACGGCTATACCACGGCTCGAGCTCGTCATAGGCAAATGGCCATGCCGGAGACACACCTTCCAGATGCGTCATCTCGGCAAAATCCTCGCGGCGATAACGGATCAGCACCGCGCCAAAGAACTTGGAATTGCCGCCAACATTATAATAATTTCCGGGATTAAACGGCGTGCCATCCGTCTCGTACCAGAACTCTTTCGGGCGAAAGAATCCGCGCTGGAAAATAGCGCGCGGGTCGCGGTTTTCTGGTCTGTCCGGCAAGCGTTCCCCTGCCTCGAGAATAAGAATGTCAGCACCTGACGCGGCAAGACCGGCGGCTATGCTCGCGCCGCCGATACCCGATCCGATGATGACGATATCCGGCTGTCCTCCCAAAGCCGCCACTCCCTACTTAGCCTGCGGCATCCACCAGCCCGTACGCGCACCGATATGCATGTTGAGCGTCTTGGTTTCGGTGTAATCCTCCACCGCATGACGGCCCAGCTCGCGGCCCAGACCCGACTGTCGATAACCGCCGAAAGGCAGTTCCGGTGTGCCATCCATGAAAGTATTCATCCAGACCGTGCCAGCCCGCACCTTTCGGCCAACGCTCATGCAGGTGTCGAAATCACGGCTCCACACGCCTGCTGACAAGCCATAATCGACCGCATTGGCAATCGAAATTGCTTCATCAACCGTCTCAAAAGACAGCACCGACAGAACCGGCCCAAACACTTCCTCACGCGCCACGGCCATGTCGGGTTTCACGCCGGCAATGATGGTCGGCCCCATATATTGGCCAAGACCGAGATCCAGCACATCACCACCGTGGGCAATTGCAGCACCCGCCTTTTTGGCCTGATCGACATAGGTGCCAACCTTCGTCAAATGCTGCGGCGTGATGATCGCGCCAACCTGCGTACTCACATCCAGCGGATCACCAACGACCACCTTTTTCGACAAGTCGGCCACGCGCCCGACAATCTCATCGACAATCGAGCGATGCACAATGAGCCGCGAACCGGCATTGCAGCATTCGCCCGCATTGAACCATGCGCCGAACACCGCAGCGTCGATAAAGGCATCCATATCGGCATCCGGGAACAGGATTTGCGGGTTCTTGCCACCAAGCTCCAGCGATACTTTCTTGAGCGTTTGTGCTGCATTGGCCATGGTCAGTTTGCCCACACCTGTGGAACCGGTAAACGAAACCATATCAACATCCGGATGCGTGCTCATATGCTGGCCGACATCAGCGCCCGTTCCGGTGATGATGTTGACGACACCGTCCGGCACGCCTGCCTCAGTCAGAATTTCGCCGAGTAACAATGTCGATCCGGACGTCAGCTCCGAAGGTTTTACGACTGCCGTACAGCCCGCAGCCAATGCAAATGGCAGCTTCTGGCCCACGATCAGGAACGGGAAATTCCACGGCGTAATGATGGAAACAACGCCAATTGCCTCGCGCAGCACGACGCCCAGAGTGCCATCGCCCAGATTATTGTAGCTCTCGCCATGCAGATCGCGAGCAAGTGCTGCCGCATAGCGCCAGATATCGACCGACCCTGCTATCTCGCCACGCACCTGAGAAATTGGTTTGCCGGCTTCAATCGCATCGAGATAGGCGAGCTCTTCCGCCCGCGCTTCAATCAGATCGGCGGCTTTCAGCAGAACCAGCGAACGCTGCGATGCTGTCTTGGAAGACCAGCGCCCGTCGTCGAAAGCCTTGCGCGCGCGCGCTACGGCGCGCTCCACATCAGCCTTGTTGCCTGCCGGATAGCGGCTTACCGTGACGCCATGGCCGGGCGCTACACGCTCAACTATCTCGCCGCTTTGGCTTCCAACCCATTTTCCATCGATCAGCATGGAGAACTCGCGGACTTCAAGCCCGTTCAGCGGCTGCGGTTTTACGACTACGCTCATCACCATTTTCCTTCAAAATTCGCTTCGCGCTTTTCGGTAAACGAGCGCACGCCTTCTTTCAGATCACCAGTCTTGGCGACAAGAATGGAACCCAGCGCCTCGACTGCCGTGCCATTGTCCTCGCCATTAGCGACTGACAGCATCAGTTTGGAAATTTCCAGCGCAGCCGGTCCGCGTTTGGCCACCCGCGCTGCATAATCCTGCGCCGCCTGTAATGCTGCACCCGTCTCCACCACATGATCCACCAGCCCATGCGACAGCGCTTCTTCTGCGGTGAACATTTCACCGCCCAGCACCATACGGCGCACGATCTGCGCGCCGAAACGGCGCACAAGACGCTGTGTGCCGGACCAGCCGGGGATCATGCCGAGCGATGTTTCCGGCAGGCCGATTTTTGCCTGTCGCTCGACAATGCGGATATCGGCGGCACCTGCCAGTTCCAGACCACCACCCAAAGCATGTCCATTCATCGCTGCGATCAGCGGCACACGCAAAGTCGCAAGCCGCTCGAAAACACGATGACCGTAGCGCACCCAGGCATGGCCGAATTCTGCCGGTTCCATGCCCCCCCAAGCCTTGATGTCACCGCCCGCCGAAAAAGCCTTGCCTTCGCCGGTCAGGATCGCAACGCGCACGGTGCACTCCGCTTCCACCTGATCACAGGCCGCAGACAATTCCTGCAGAAGCTCGATATCAAATGCATTGAGCTTTTCGGGCCGCTTGATGGTCATGACCGCGATGTGGTTCTCAATCGAGATGTCTATCCGTTGAGTCATTTATGCCTCCAGCTTTCGCGCAGGCTTTTGCGGCAGTGTCAGACCAATCGGCTCGTCACGGAACAATGCCTCATCCATGATTTTAAGCTGATCCGAAACGATCAGCGGAAACTCAGCCTGATCAAGAATATGCATCTGCAAATCCACACCCGGCGCAATCTCGGTCAGCACAATCCCTTCTGGCGTGAGCTTCAAAACCGCGCGTTCAGTGACATAGGTAATATCCTGCCCCTGCTCGACACTGCGCGGACCGGAGAAGGTAACATGCTCAACCTCACTAACGAGCTTTTTGAGCTTGCCTTCCTTCTCGATCACCAGCCTGTCATCAGCGACGGACAATTTCGCCCCGGCATTGAACATGCCTGAAAAGACGATTTTTTTGGCCCGTGCAGTAATGTCGACAAAGCCGCCAGCGCCAGCAGTCACATGCGGACGGAATGAAAGCTTCGACACATTGACCGAGCCATCGCGTCCGATCTCAAGGAAGGACAGAAGCGAGGCGTCGAAGCCCGCGCCCTGAAAATAAGTGAACTGATAGGGCGACGGCATATAGGCATCAGCATTCGATGCGCAACCAAAGGCAAAGTCGAGAAGCGGCACGCCGCCGACCGCCCCCTGCTCAATCACCCAGGTGACTGCACCATGCAGGCCCTCTTCCAACAGAATGCGCGGCACATTAGCGGAAATGCCGAAGCCGAGATTGACCACGCTTCCTGCCTGCAATTCCTGCGCAACACGCCGCGCAATCGCTTTCTGAATATTGAATTCGGCCAAGCGGAATGTATCAAGCGGACGGAAAATCTCGCCGGAAATTGCCGGATCATAAAGCGTCTGCGTTGTCTGCTTCTGGTCGGGATCAACGACAATATAGTCAACCAAAACACCCGGCACGCGCACATCATGCGGTTTCAGCGTGCCTTCCTTGGCAATGCGCTTCACCTGCGCAATGACAATGCCGCCATTGTTGCGCGCAGCCAGCGCCTGATCAAGACCGCCAAGATAAGCACCCTCATGCTCATAGGTGAGATTGCCGCGTTCATCCGCAGTGGTGGCGCGGATGATAGTGACATGCGGCACGATATTGGGGAAATAGAGCCAGTCTTCGCCCTCAAAACTGACCTGCTTGACGACCGGCTCTTCACTGGCCTTTTCATTCATTGCCGATCCCTGTCGCTTGGGATCAACGAAGGTATCAAGCCCCACTTTGGTCAGCACGCCGGGGCGCTTGGCAGCCGCCTCTCGATGCATGTCGAACAGAATGCCCGACGGGATATTATAGGCCGGAATCTCATTATTGGTGATCATCTGCCAGATCAGCGGAGGCTCGGCACTCGACGGCCCTGACGGATAGGAACCGCCGATGATCTTCTTGAGAAGCCCCTTTTTGGCGATGTAATCGACACCCTTGATGCCACTCATATCGCCCGCAGCAATCGGGTGCAATGTGGTGATATTTTGGGGATGACCGGTTTCATCAAACCGTTCACCAATCGCTTTCAGCATCATATCCGGGCAGCCAAGACCGCTCGATGAAGAGACCGAAACGACAGCGTTGTCGGGAATAAGGGCAGCTGCTTCCACAAAGGAAATATGTTTGCTCATAATTCTCAAAGTCCTGAATGAACGGCGGTAGCCTTACCGGTCTTTGCAGCCTCAAGCACGGCAAGCCCGGTCGCAAGCGACCAGATGCCATCCTCCAATGTTGCCGATGGCTGGCCCTTACCGGCAACAGCATCATGAAAAGCCTGCAAGGCGGTTTCGTAGAGATTTTTCTGATCGAGCGGCAATTCGTGCTCGCCATCCTTGTTACGTAGAATGACGGTCCCGACCGGCTTTTGCGTCATGACATTGCGTGCAATAAGCGAGCCTTCGCTGCCATGTACCTCGAAGCCGGTTTCCGCATATTTGGTGGTGAAAGCATCATGAAACTGGGCAATTGCGCCGGAGGAGAAGCGCAAAACGCCCATCACGCCATCTTCCAGTCCTTCGCCGCTGAGGCCCCCTTGCTGGCTGAAAGCCAAGGCCTCGACTGGGTTTTCACCCAGCACAAAACGCAGCGTGTCGGCATCATGCACGGTGATATCCAGGATCACACCACCGCCCGCGTCAGGGCGTTCAATGCGCCAGCCTTGCAAATGCGGCGGCAGATAAACCGCATGAAAAACCCGCGCGCCCAGCACCTTGCCGATCTTGCCCTTGGCGATTGCATCACGCATGGCGCGATGGCTTGCAGCATTGCGCAGATGATGGTTGGTACCGGCCACAACGCCCGCTTCACGCACGGCTTTCAGCATTTGGTGCGCGTCATCAAGCGTCAGTGCCAGTGGCTTTTCGCAGAGAATATGCTTGCCTGCTTTGGTGGCAGCAATCGCCTGATCACGATGCAATTCATTGGTGGTGGAGATATAGACAGCGTCAATTTCCGGATCGGATAACAGCGCATCAAGGCTTGTCACAGAGCGGGCAATCCCGTTCTCGCGGGCATAAGTTTCGCCACGTGCAGCATTGGTGCTGTAAACGGAAACGACTTCGCCGCCGGTGGCGCGAATAGCTCCGATCACCCATTCTTTTGCAATGGTGCTTGCGCCTATAAGGCCCCACTTTGCCATGCGAATTTCTCCTCATTTTTGAACGGCGCACCACAACTTGCACGCACCGCAAGACGCACCGACAAGCGCTGCGCCTCCGCCTCCACCCGTTCTGAATTGATCTGTTTCAGCAAAAGCTGCGCCGCACGTTCTCCCAAACCTTGCGGATCGACAGCCACAGTTGTCAGTGCCGGAACAGCGGTCTTTGCTTCGATCACATCGTCAAAACCAACCACTCCGAAATCCCGGCCCGGCTCCAGATTTGCAGCGCGCAAACCATCGCAGACCCCAAAAGCCACAGCATCATTGAAACACACCGCTGCCGTTGGCTTCATGCCTTGCCGCAGCATGCGCTCAACTGCTTCAACACCGCCAGCACGCGAAGGCGCAGAGGTGAAGACCAGCGCATCATCAAACACGATGTCCGCCTGCTCAAGCCCCGCACGATAGCCCGCAACTCTCTCAGCAAAAACAGCGGTATCCGCATAGCCGCCCATGAAAGCGATTACGCGATGCCCTAGCGACACCAGATGCTCAATCGCCTTTGCCACGCCGCCGCGGTTATCCGAAACGATGGAAGAAACGCCCGATCCCGGCACATCACGCACCATCTGCACAACCGGCAGGCCACTTTTTGCCAGCGGTTTCAGATCATTAGCCTCGGTTCCACGCGCTGGCGAAACGATCAGCCCGGCAATGCCATGTTCACGCATCGAGGCAATCACCTCACGCTGACGGTCAATACTTTCCGCCGTGTTGGCTAGAAACTGCACATAACCTGCCGATTGCATGACGCGATCAACACCAACGGCAAGCTCGGCAAAGAAGCTGTTGGTCAGATCATTGACCACAAGGCCGATGATCTTTGATTTCGCCTGACGGAGATTGGCAGCCGAGCGATTATAAACATAACCGAGTTTCTCGATTGCCTCCTGCACCTTGGCCCGGGTTTCGGCATGAACAAGCGGACTGTCACGGAGCACAAGCGAGACGGTCGATTTCGACACGCCTGCTTCGCGTGCAATATCGATGACCGTAATGCTGCTCTTGTTCATGCCAATCTCCTGTTCGCGTCATTTAATTGGAACGTTCCAAATTTGTCAATAATTTTGAACAACATCAGAACAATCTCAAAACCACGCGAAAGTGCGGGCCGAAATTCATATTTCCGAGCGCCATTTTTCAAAATTTATATACATAAAGCGTCCATTTTCCATATTTCATAAGAATATTCTATTTTTATAGAGCATCGCCTTGTTCTGCCTCAGCTTGATAATTGGAACGATCTAAATTATGAATCCGTCGTGGAGTTGGAGGACTGACATGAGTGCATCATCGGAAAACGTGCTGACCCTGCCAATCGCAGACGGTAGCGTAAAATCCTACCGCTTGATTGGCGTACCGACACCGCGTCCGGCAAATCCGCCGCAGTTCAATCGCATTGCCTATGCGGCAGCGCATGTGGTTTCCGATCCGCTGAAAGATGCCCGTCCATGGAACGATCCGGCAATCGACTGGGATGCGACCATGGCTTTCCGGCATCATCTGTGGAGCCTCGGCTTCAAGATCGCGGAAGCGATGGATACGTCGCAGCGCGGTATGGGACTGAACTGGACAGGTGCGCAGGAACTGATCCGCCGTTCGCTGGCAGACAGCAAGACCGTAGCGGGCGCTGATCTCGCGAGCGGTGCAGGCACTGACCACCTTGATCCCGCCGATGCGAAAAGCCTTGATGACGTGATCAAAGCCTATGAAACACAGGCCGGCTTCATCGAAAAACACGGCGGGCGTTTCATCCTGATGGCAAGCCGTGCCCTGGCGCGCATCGCCAAGTCCCCCGACGATTACGCCAAGGTCTATGGCCGAATTCTCGGTCAAGCCCGCGACAAGGTCGTGCTGCACTGGCTGGGCGATATGTTCGATCCGCAGCTGAAAGGCTATTGGGGTTCGGAAAATTTCGACAATGCGCTTGATACGGTGATCGGCATCATTAGAGCCCATCGCGACAAGGTGGAAGGCATCAAAATCTCACTGCTGGAGGAGCGCTACGAAATCGCACTGCGCGACCGCCTGCCGGAAGGCGTGCTCTGTTTCACGGGCGATGATTTCAACTATGCGCCGCTGATCGAAGGCGACGGAAACAAACACAGTCATGCACTACTCGGCATTTTCGATGCGGTCGCCCCGCAGGCCTCAAGTGCGCTGACTGCACTCGCCGCAGGCGACAATGCCCGCTTCCGCGCCATCATCGAGCCGACCGTGCCGCTATCGCGGAAAATCTTTGAGGCACCGACACAATATTACAAGGCTGGCGTCGTGTTCCTGGCCTGGCTGAACGGTCACCAGAACCATTTCACCATGCCAGCCGGAATGCAGTCGGCGCGTGGCATTTCGCATTACGCCGACATATTCCGCCTCGCCGATCAGGCCAATGTGCTCGACCAGCCAGACCTCGCCATCAGCCGCATGAAACAGCTTCTGGCGATTTATGGCGTGGAATGAAAACAGGCGACGGTCTGTTTCTGCGCATGTCTCCCGAAACCGGTTTCCACTTTCGGGAGACATCCTTGCACCGCCCGTCTTCAACGCTGTTCAGCGCCAGCCAAGCGCTGGCGCAACATGCTTGAGGATCGACTCGATTACATGCGCGTTGTAGTCGACACCAAGCTGGTTCGGCACCGTGAGAAGCAGCGTATCGGCTTCAGCAATCGCCTCATCCTTTTCGAGTTGCTTGATGAGCTTATCCGGTTCAGCCGCATAGGAGCGGCCAAAGACGGCTCTCAAATCCTCTTCAATGTAGCCGATCGAATCCTGCTCGTTGCTACCGCCACCAAAATATGCGCGATCACGATCATCGACCAATGCGAAGATGCTGCGGCTCACCGAAACACGTGGCGTGCGGGTGTGGCCCGCTTCCTTCCAGGCTTCACGATAGGCGCGGATCTGCTTGGCCTGCTGGATATGCAAAGGCTCGCCTGACTCGTCCTTCTTCAGGGTCGAGCTTTGCAAATTCATGCCAAGCTTTGCAGCCCAGATGGCTGTCGCATCCGAGGCAGCACCCCACCAGATACGATCCCGAAGACCTTCCGAATGCGGCTCGATGCGCAGCAGACCGGGAGGGTTCGGAAACATTGGACGCGGATTTGGCTGCGCAAAACCTTCACCTTTAAGCATTTCGAAGAATACTTCACCATGCTTGCGGCCCAGATCGGCATCGGTCATGCCCTCTTCCGGCGCATAGCCGAAATAACGCCAGCCATCGATCACCTGTTCCGGCGAGCCACGGCTGATACCGAGCTGCAAACGGCCTTTGGAGATCAGGTCTGCTGCACTGGCGTCTTCGACCATATAGAACGGGTTTTCATAACGCATGTCGATGACGGCTGTGCCGATCTCGATCTTGCTCGTCTTGGCGCCGATGGCTGCGAGCAGCGGAAATGGCGAGGCGAGCTGGCGCGCAAAATGGTGCACGCGGAAATAAGCGCCGTCGGCCCCCAGCTCCTCGGCGGCAACGGCCAGATCAATGGACTGCAGAAGCGTATCGCTTGCCGAACGGGTTCCCGACTGCGGCGATGGCGACCAATGGCCGAACGAAAGAAAGCCGATTTTCTTCATGATGGAATCCTTGAGCGCAACTTGAGTGCAAGATATTGTTTCTCAATGAATATGGCGTGCCGGACTGTTATTGAAAGTGCATTGAACACTGTGTTCATGAATTGAAACTCTTGTTCAGTTGGCTCATCCCACCTGCGGCGCGCTAAACGCGAAGATCAGGATCAACGCAACAATGATAATACTCGTCATCAATGTCGCGATGACGAGGCCAAGCGCTGCGAGTGGTCCGATGGGTGAATTGTCCCGGAAATAAATATACTCGACGACAATCAGCCACACTGCCGCGCAAAATAGGATCAAGCCGGTGGTTCCCGACCCAACATAGGGATTGAGTGCCACAGCGCTCGTGAAGGCCAGGGTCGACGGTCCGCCAATATAACATTGCTGGTCAAAGGGAACATGAAGACTGTCCCGTGTTACCTTTTCCCCTCTCGACAGGGCGAGAAACAACGCGCCGATCAACGGCACAATGCAATAAATGATCATGCTGAAAGCCATGTTGCTGGCCCAGGAACCGAATATAACGCTTCCAAAACGGCTTTCGGACATAACCTTGATTTCATCCGCCGTGTCGGGCGCAATCACCGAACCCACCAGAATGGAAACAAAGAGAAACAGTGCCGGGCGCATGGCGTCGGAAAATGCCGTATCCAGCTTCTCATTGTCGGCCTGCAAGCGGACATAACGAAGCGTCTGCCGGGGACTCGCAATCATCCGAAACATCGTCAACGGAAAAAACAGGATCCACATCATCACGTCATAGACGCCCTGTTCAATGAGCTTGGGTATGTTGAAGAGATCCATGTTCAGCCCCCTCTATCGACGTTAGAGCATTTCCAGCAAAAGTGCGAAGCGGTTTTGCGTCGGATAATGCGAAAAAACAAAGAGATAGAGCATTTCCAATGTTTCAAGAAAAACGGGAAATGCTCTAGAACCGCATGAATCCGGCAATGACATTCCGAACCGGTTCCTGCTGTCTTTTGTTTCCCACCCACAATTAAGATTTAATCACCCGAAAAGTTCCATCTGGCGCTTATCATGATGAAACCCATGGAAGGCTCCCCGATAAGGCCAATCTGATCGGTTCCAGAACTGACAGCTCCTACAGCTTGACACGACGTTCGCGTGCGCATTGATTTCGGTCAGCAACTTGATTAAGCAATCAGGTAACGCACCAAAACAGGGGAGATTTTCATGCGTTCTATGCTTCTGGCCTTGCTGGCCGCAACGGCTATCGCCACTTCGGCCCAAGCCAAGGATGTAACGGTTGCCGTTACAGCTATCGTTGAACATCCCGCACTTGATGCTGCGCGCGACGGCGTGAAGGATGCACTGGCTGAAGCTGGCTTCAAGGAAGGCGAAAATCTCAAATTCGTCTATCAGTCCGCTCAGGGTAATCCGGCAACCGCCGCCCAGATTGCACGCCAGTTCGTTGGCGAAGCTCCTGACGTGATCGTTCCGATCTCCACGCCGTCGGCACAGGCTGTCGTTTCGGCAACCCGCGATATTCCGATCGTGTTCACCGCCGTTTCCGACCCGCTCGGCGCGCAGCTCGTCAAGGACATGACAAAGCCGGGCGGCAACGTGACCGGTCTTTCCGACATGTCGCCAGTGGCAGAGCACATCAAGCTCATCAAGGAAGTGATGCCGAACATCAAGAAGCTCGGCTATCTCTACAATTCCGGCGAAACCAATTCCGTGTCGCTTCTGACTGCGCTGAAGGAAGCCGCTTCCGCCGAAGGCATCGAAATCGTTGAATCGGCTGCCACCAAGTCGGCTGAAGTTCAGGGTGCAGCGCGCGCCCTCGTCGGCCGTGCGGACGCTATGTATGTGCCGACCGACAACACCATCGTTTCAGCGCTTGAAAGCGCCGTCGGTGTTGCTGAAGAAAGCAAACTGCCACTCTTCACCGCCGATACGGATTCCGTCAAGCGCGGTGCGCTCGCCGCTCTCGGCTTCAACTATTACGACGTTGGCAAGCAGACCGGCGCTGTCGTTGTGAAAATCCTCAACGGTGAAAAGCCGGGCGATATCGCTGTCGACATTGCCAAGGGCACCGACCTCGTCATCAATCTTGCTGCTGCAAAGAAGATGGGCGTCGAATTCCCGCAGGCTGTTATCGACCGCGCAACCAGCAAGGTCGAATGATCGGTCTCCAGATATAATTGCAAAGGGCGGGATGATCTCCCGCCCTTTTCTTTGAAATCTCTTTCCAACAGTTGAGCCTTTAAAATGCCTGCCATTCGTATCCTTCCTGCTGATGACAACACCAATGGCTGGAGCAGGATATTACCAGTTCGCACGCCAAATGCGGCGCTCAAAGGCGATATCAAGGCCGACTGGATCGTGCTGGGTGCCGGATATGCAGGTGTTGCCGCCGCAAGAAGGCTGGCCGAGAACCGCCCGAACGACCGGATTGCATTGATCGATGCGCAAGAAGTCGGAAAAGGGACATCGGGACGCGCTGCAGGCTTCGCCATTGATCTGCCGCACAATGTCAGCTCGTCGATGGAGGAGCTGGCCAAGTCGCACAGCTACCGTGCGCTGGCGCGCGCCGCCATCGACCATCTCAAACAGCAGATTGACCGGCATGGCATTGACTGTGACTGGCGGCAGGACGGAAAGTTTCACGCAGCCGTTTCCGATCAGGGGATGCGCGAGGTTCTCGAACCAACCGTCAAAGAGCTGGAGCGCCTTAAAGAACCCTTCGACTGGCTTGAAGGCGATGCTCTCACCAAGCGGCTCGGGACAAGCCATTTCAAAGCAGCGATTTTCACCTATGGCACCGCGCTTTTAAACCCGGCAGCTCTGGTGTGTGGCCTTGCCGACAGCCTGCCCGCAAATGTCACGCTTTATGAAAACTCTGCCGTGACCAAAATCGACTATGGCGACCGCATTCTCATCACCACGCCAAAAGGCAGCATTCAGGCACCTGCCATGATCCTGACGGTCAACGGCTTCGGTGAGCAGTTCGGCTTTTTCAGGCGAAAGCTTTTGAATTTCGCAGCCCATGCGAGCTTAAGCCGACAACTTACCAATGACGAATACAAGGCCATCGGCGAAGTCGCTCCTTGGGGGCTCACACCTGCCAATTCCTTTGCCGGTATCACCATGCGTTTGACATCGGATCGGCGCATACTGGTCCGGCAGAACGTGCATTTCTGCCCGTCGCTGCGCCAGTCGAATGTGCGGCGTGAAACAATCAAGCGTGAGCATAAACGGCTGTTCGACGAGCGTTTCCCGATGCTGTCAAACGTCGTTATGGAACACACATGGACGGGCTTCATCTGCCTGTCGCGCAATGGCGCTCCGGGTTTCGGCCAGATCGCCAAGAATGTTTACACCTCACTTTGCCAGAACGGCGTCGGCATCACCAAAGGCACGATAGGCGGCATTCTTGCAGCTGACATGGCCTGCGATATCGATAATCCGCTGATCGACGACATGCTGAAGCTTGGCAGCCCGACCGAACTGCCACCACGACCATTCCTCGACATTGGCGTCCGCGCACGATTTGCCTGGGAGTTGTGGCGCGCGCGCAATGAGGTGTGATGTAAAACTGCGAGCTGAATGTTGTAGCGGGCCCACAGAATGCGGCTTTTCGGCACTTTTTCAGCGATAATGCTTGCTTATTGGAGCTTTTGGGTTGTATCGGGAAAAAGACAGAGCCAGAACAATCGCAAGCAATAAAATTGCGCATGAAAAACCGGGGAATGGTTCCAAAGGCAAATGTGTTTGGAACAAACTCAAATCAAAACCGGTCGTGATTGAAACAGGTCTTTCGGACATGTAAGGGCAAATGCCTGAATATGCGAAAGCCAGTGAACCTATGTGCCTCGAATGGTGCGTTTTCATTTTCAATGACGGCAAAGAACAAGGAATCTCAATGTGAGTCAGATCGCCTTCTGGGGTGCGG
The DNA here is from genome assembly GCF_002252505.1 of Brucella grignonensis. Classification (GTDB taxonomy): domain Bacteria; phylum Pseudomonadota; class Alphaproteobacteria; order Rhizobiales; family Rhizobiaceae; genus Brucella; species Brucella grignonensis. The sequence continues at coordinate 131,488 of NZ_NNRL01000161.1, forward strand.
TCGAATTGGGCCTCGTCTTCTCTTTCGTCGCCATCGGCGTCTATCTGGCTTTCCGCGTGCTCGATTTCCCCGATCTGACCGTGGATGGCTCATTCCCGCTTGGTGCAGCCGTAACCGGCGTTCTGATCCTTGCTGGCTGGAATCCATGGCTTTCCGCCGGTGTTGCAATGATTGCAGGCTCGATTGCCGGTCTGGTGACAGCGACGCTCAACGTGCGCTTCAAGATCCTCAACCTGCTGGCTTCCATTTTGACGATGATTGCGCTGTTCTCGGTCAATCTGCGCGTCATGGGTCGTCCAAATATCGCACTGATTAATCAGGATACGATGCTGTCTCCGTTCTTCGGTCACGGCATTCCTGAATATTATGTGCGTCCAGCCTTCCTGTTTGTGCTGGTTGCCATCACGGTATTCCTGGTCTGGCGCTTCCTTGAAAGCGACATGGGCCTTGCTATGCGGGCAACTGGCGCCAATCCGAAAATGGCCCGCGCACAGGGTGTACGCACTGATCGCCAGATTTACCTTGGTATGGCGCTCTCCAATGCGCTCGTGGCGCTTGGCGGCTCGCTTTTTGCCCAGACAAACGGCTTTGCAGACGTGACCTCCGGCGTTGGTACAATCGTTGTCGGCCTTGCCGCTGTGATCATCGGTGAAACATTGCTGCGCTCGCGTCTCATCCTCGTCATTCTCATTGGCTGTGTTGCCGGTTCGATTATCTACCGTATTGCCATCCAGCTCGCGCTTTCCAACGGCGATATCGTCGGGCTTCAGGCTTCCGATCTCAATATCGCAACAGCGCTTCTCGTCACCTTCGCACTGATCTTGCCGCGCCTGCGCCGTGGAGGAGCATCGTCATGATCGAAGTTTCCAATCTCGAAGTCATTTTCGGTCGTGGAACACCGCTTGAAAAGCAGGTGCTCAACAAGATCAATCTGACGATGGAGCAAGGCTCTTTTGTCACCGTGATCGGCTCCAACGGCGCTGGCAAATCGACAATGCTTGGCGTGCTTGCAGGCGATGTCATTCCGACCTCGGGCAAGGTCGTGATCAGCGGACAGGACGTGACCCGCAAATCCACTGCCGAGCGGGCCGGTCTTGTGGCACGCGTGTTTCAGGACCCGCTTGCGGGCAGCTGCGGCACGCTGACGATTGAAGAAAATCTGGCACTGGCTGCATCGCGTGGAACACGCCGTGGCCTGACCCATGCGCTCAATTCCAAGCGCCGCGAATGGTTCCGCGAACGCGTGGCAAGCCTCAATCTCGGCCTCGAAAACCGTATGCAGGATCGCATGGAGCTTCTCTCCGGCGGTCAGCGTCAGGCGCTCTCGCTGATCATGGCCACTCTCGCCGGTTCCGAAGTTCTGCTGCTTGATGAACATACCGCAGCCCTTGATCCGGGCATGGCTGAATTCGTCATGGAACTGACCCGCACATTGGTTGCCGAAAACAAGCTGACAGCACTGATGGTCACGCATTCCATGCGTCAGGCGCTCGACTATGGCGACCGCACCATCATGCTGCATGGTGGCAAGATCCTGCTCGACGTGACAGGCGACAAACGCAAGACGCTCGGCGTTGAAGACCTCATCGAAATGTTCCGCAAAGTGCGCGGACAAACACTCGATGACGATGCTTTGCTGATCGAATAAAACTTGCAAACAGCTTTGTTTCACAGCCGCTGCTCAGTTTGACCGGCGGCTGTTTCGTTTGAAAACGAATTGCGCTACTTAATCCTAATGGCGCAAAAGAAAGCACACGAAGTCGATCAGTTTATTGGAAAGCCGAGCAGCTCGTTTCCGGTTGTGCTGCTCTACGGCCCTGATAAGGGGCTGGTGAGCGAACGTGCACGTCGATACGCGCAGGCGACCAAGCTGCCGCTCGACGATCCCTTTGCCGTCATCCGCATGGAAGCCGATGAAATCGATGCCGATCCTGCAAAGCTCGCGGATGAGGCACGCACTATTTCAATGTTCGGTGGTGAGCGGCTGATCTGGATCAAGAATGCAGCCGGACAAAAGAAGCTTGCCGAAGCCGTGAAACTTTTGGCCACAGAGCCGCCGCGTGAAACATATATTCTGGTGGAAGCAGGCGACCTCAAGAAAGGTGCAGGCCTGCGCAGCGCTGTAGAGAACGGTTCTGCCGGCATGGCGTTGCCCTGCTATTCAGACGATGCGCGCGGCATAGACGGTGTGATTGACGACGTTCTGGCTGAATGGAAAATGCAAATCACCATGGATGGGCGCCAGCTGTTGCGGGCGAGCCTTGGCGGTGATCGTCTGGCCACGCGTGGCGAGCTGGAAAAGCTCTGCCTATATGCGCGCGGCAAGGAACGCATTGACATAGATGATGTGCGTGAAGCGGTCGGCGATGTGGCAGGTCTTTCAACGGATGAAGTTATCGATGCTGTGCTGACCGCCGACCTGCCGCGGTTTGAAATGTCTTTTGACCGGGTTGTGAAATCCGGCACGGCACCATTTCTCCTGCTTAATACTGCAATGAGGCAGTTCCAGCAAATACAGACCCTCCGCCATATCGCGGACACCGAGCGCAAAAGTGCTTCCGTTGTTGTCGCATCCGCGCGTCCACCGATCTTTTTCAATCGCAAAAAGCTGATCGAAAATGCTGTCAGCCGCTGGACTGCAGAAAGCCTCGTGCGCGTGATGGAACGCCTGCAACGCGCGGTGTTGGAAAGCCGCCAGAACGCGGCACTCTCCGTGCCGATCATCCGCCAGTGCCTGCTCGCCATTTCTGTTGAAGCAGCGAAGCTGTCACGTCGATAGGCAGATCTAACCAAGTTTAAGCTGCGGGCTTTCCTGATATTTGCGCCACAGTGAAATGAGCCAGCCACCGAAATAGCCCGCCGACGCACCCGATACGGCAGCCGTAGCCAGCACCAATGTTGGTTGCTCCTGCGGATAGAACGCATTGAGCACTGCCAGCACATATTGCGCACAGAAGAAGATCAGATTGCGGATCAGCGGCAAAATCGTTCCGGCGCTTTCGATACGCTTGTTCTCGTGATCGACCGCGATGATACGCGGCCCCGTGAAATATCCGGCAGGTGCCAGCACAAGCAGCCCCACAAACCATGCGATCAGAAAAGAACCGAACTGGTCCGAACCACGATCAAAATTCAGGAAGCCTGCAGCGATGAAGATCACCGGCACAAACAGCATTCTCCAAACTGTCACCGTTTGTGTTTCACGCCCCTTGATCCCAGCGATGATGAGATAAGCGAGCAGCCCCCAAACATAGACGGGTGTGTGAATGATAATTTGCGTCAGCATTTCCATAGATGCGGCATCTCCCCAGCCCGGCGATCCAAAAGCAATGTTTCAATAGTATAGGACTTATCGAAAGTCCGGTAGAAACCGCGTTTGGTGTTAAACAGCTGCTATAATTTAACAATCGATCAATAGCGCGTGACCATCCTCACCCAACCTTGAGCGGGTTGGCGCACCGAGCAATACTTCCTATGGTTCAATTTCAGAACTGAAATGACAACCACAACTTTGTCGTTAATCCAGTTTTCCATAAGTCATTGGAATAAAAGAATAATCGACTGCATTCCTCCAATTCTCTTGCTCATGCTTGACGCTTTTCTTGGTTGGCCGATCGGCGGCAATTACGGCGTCTTCTGGGGAAGCGCGGCTGGCGTTATCATCGGCGCCATCCTGATGATAATTATTGTCTTTTCGCTCATCAAAGCGCGTGGTCGATAAAACGAAAAAGCCGTGAAACAAATGTTCCACGGCCTCAAAGTCTGATTTCTAAACAGATGTCGTCAGCTCTGCAGGCGACGGCAGATTTCGTCGAGCTGCTCAAGAGAGCTGTAACGAACTTTAACCTCACCGCCACGCTCCCGGTGATTGATCTCCACCTTCATGCCGGTGACGTCGGAAAGCAGCTTTTCCAGCGCCTTTGTATCGGCATCTTTCTCAATCGGCGCGCTCTTGCCCGGCTTTGGTTCAGCCCCATTACGCGCTTGTGACAGCGCTTCGACCTGACGAACAGACAGACCTTCCTTAACCACGCGCTCCGCCAGAGCTGTCGGATCTTCCATGGTGATCAGGCTACGCGCATGACCAGCAGACAGCGCGCCATCGGAGATAAAATCCTGCACGCGCTGCGGTAGTTTCAAAAGACGCAGCGTGTTGGCAACATGGCTTCGGCTCTTGCCGATCACCTGTGCAAGATCGTTCTGCGTATAATCGTGATTATCGATAAGCTGTTGATATCCCATTGCTTCTTCGACCGCATTCAGGTCGGCACGCTGTACGTTTTCAACGATTGCGATCTCAAGTGCAATGCGATCATCGACATCGCGAATGATAACCGGGATCGTATCGATGCCCGCACGCTGCGATGCGCGCCAACGACGTTCACCGGCGATCAGCTCAAAACGATCCGGTTCGCCCGGCGCCGGACGAACCACGATTGGCTGAACGACACCATGTTCCTTGATCGACTGCGCCAGATCTTCGAGTTCGACTTCCGAGAACATGCGACGCGGGTTGCGTGGATTGCGCGTGACGAACTCAATTGGAACGTTACGCTCGCTGCTGATCGGCACCTTGCGTTCTTCCGCCGGGCGGTCGATTTCACCAATCAGTGCGGCCAAGCCGCGGCCAAGGCGCTTTTTTGAAGGATCGTCGTTCATCGTCGGCAGTTCCTGCAATTGTTACGTAGTCGAATCGATCAAGTGTTCCATTTGGGACACTCACTAATTATGCGGCTTTAAGCTGTCGTTCCCGCTGGATAACCTCCGATGCGAGCTGCAAATAAGCCTGACTGCCAGCACATTTCAAATCATAGAGAATAGCTGGCTTGCCATGGGATGGTGCTTCCGACACCCGCACATTGCGTGGGATAACGGTGCGATAGACCTTCTCGCCCATGAAGGCGCGAACATCATCGACAACCTGCGAAGCGAGATTGTTACGGCTGTCGAACATTGTCAGGACAATTCCCTGAATTGTCAGCTCTGAATTAATGCTCGAGCGTACCTGATCAACGGTCTGCAGAAGCTGGCTCAGACCTTCCAGTGCAAAAAATTCACACTGCAGAGGAACCATAACTGAATCCGCTGCAGCCATTGCATTCAGCGTCAACAAATTCAATGACGGCGGGCAATCAACCAGAATGTAAGAGAATTTATCAGCAACGGCGGAATCAAAGCGCAATGCATCGCGCAAGCGGCGTGTACGATCAGGTGCCTGTGCTATTTCCATCTCGATACCGAGAAGATCGAGCGTCGAAGGAACGATATAGAGGTTTGGAACATCGCTCTGCATGGCCGCATCATTTGCAGAGGCCGCCTGCGTCAGCACGTCATAAGACGAAAGCGGACGGTTAAGGCGATCAATTCCGAGGCCAGTACTGGCATTGCCCTGCGGGTCGAGGTCAACGATCAACACAGTTTCGCCAATAGCTGCAAGTGCTGTCGCAAGGTTAATGGCTGTCGTTGTCTTACCAACGCCACCCTTCTGATTTGCAATGGTTATGATCCTGGATCTTTTGCTCATTACCGTCGCCCTGCTGCTTTCTGTCATATCGATTCCGGAATAACTGGGCCGGATTAACCGGAGATGCGTCGCAAATTGCTGATCTCAAGTATCACCGAGCTATTATCGATAGCACTTTCATGTTGTACCAGATCGAAACTCCAGCCGACACGGCTTTCATCGATTTCTCTCTGGTAATCCCGACCTTTTTGAAAAAGTGCCTTTGAACCACTGGTCAGCCAAGGCTCAGCAAGCTTGAAAAGATCGTTCAACGAGGCCAGTGCACGGGCTGTTACGATATCCGGCACATCGATTTTATCCCACATAGCTTCAATACGGGCGGAATTTATGCGTGCAGGCACAGCCAAATGCCCCGCCGCGGTACGTAAGAATGCAGCTTTTTTACCCGCACTTTCGACCAGATCAATCGAAGCACCGGGAATTTCCTTGAGAAAGCAGGCCGTTACGATACCGGGGAAACCACCACCGGAACCGAGATCGAGCCATTGCTTTGCTTCTGATGCGAGCGGAAATAACTGTGCGCTGTCCAGAATATGGCGATTCCAGAGATCAGCAAGTGTCGAGGGAGATGCCAGATTGATGGCTGATGACCACTTGCGGAACAGCTCTTCAAAGGCAATCAGCCGGTCCGTTGTTTCACGTGAAACATCAGGAACAATCGATTTCAAGCTCGAATAACGTTTATCCACAATCATGCCACGCCCTTCTCGGCGTCTATTAGTTCAGCGGCTGCGCGTTCACGCGCGCCATGCTTCTTGATATGCGTGATAAGGAGTGCCAAGGCAGCCGGGGTAATACCTTCAACGCGTTGAGCTTCGGCAATCGTCTCCGGCTGACGCTGCTTGAGCTTGACTTTAAGCTCATTGGAAAGACCGGAGATCGCATCAAAATCCAATGTTGCCGGAATGAAAAGCCGCTCCTCGCGTTCCATCACAGCGATATCGCTTTGCTGGCGATCCATGTAAACTGAGTATTGTGCTTCGATTTCGAGCGCTTCTCGCGTGACTGAATCAATAGAGTTTAGGTCTGGCCAGATCGTCTGAAGCTTCTGCAGATCGATGTCCGGATAAGACAGCAGATCATAGGCCGAGCGACGCACACCATCCTGATTAAGATGAAGATCATAACGGCTGGCTTGATTTGGCGTGATGGTCAGTTCTTTTGTCATGTCACGCGCTGCAGACAATGCATCCTGCCGTGCCGCAAACTTTTCGCGGCGCTTGGAGCTGAGAATGCCTAGTTGGCCAGCAAGCGGTGTCAGTCGCTGATCTGCATTATCAGCACGCAACGACAGACGGAACTCCGCCCGTGATGTAAACATGCGATAAGGTTCGCTCACGCCGCGAGATGTCAGATCATCGACCATGACGCCTATATAAGCTTCGGTGCGTTGTATGATAATTGGATCGCTGCCCGCTGCCCGCTTGGCGGCATTGATGCCGGCGAGAAGTCCTTGCGCTCCGGCTTCTTCATAGCCGGTGGTGCCATTGATCTGTCCTGCAAGGAAAAGCCCGGCGACCCGGCGTGTTTCCAGGCTGCGCCTCAACTCACGCGGATCAATGAAATCATATTCGATGGCATATCCCGGCTGAAGCATAATCGCCTTCTCCAGACCCGGAATAGTCGCGAGGTAGGCGAGTTGGACTTCTTCAGGCAGCGACGTCGAGATTCCATTTGGATAAACCGTATGATCATCCAGTCCTTCCGGCTCCAGAAAGATCTGATGTCCATCCCGGTCGCCAAACTTTACGATCTTGTCTTCCACTGATGGACAATAGCGAGGCCCAATTCCCTCGATTGAACCCGAATACATCGCTGATCGATGAAGATTGGCGCGGATGATCGCATGCGTTTCCGGTGTCGTGCGGGTAATACCGCAATCAATCTGCGGTGTCGTGATCTTGTCCGTCATCAGCGAAAACGGAACCGGATCCTCGTCTGCAGACTGCATATCAAGGCTCTGCCAGTCGATTGTCCGTCCATCGAGACGCGGCGGCGTCCCTGTCTTAAGCCGACCAACTGCAAAGCCAAGACCACGCAAAGTATCAGAAAGGCCCAGCGCAGGCTTTTCGCCCATGCGTCCAGCCGGGATCTTCTTCTCGCCAATATGGATAAGGCCGTTCAGAAAAGTACCAGTTGTCAATACAACTGCGGCACAAGCGAGCTCACGTCCATCGCCAAGGACAACGCCGGAAATGCTTCCATCTGTGATGCGAATGTCAGAAGCGCCGCCCTCAACAACCGTGAGGTTCTCTTGCTCAGAAATGAGTTCCTGCATCGCCAGCCGATAAAGCTTACGATCAGCCTGCGTGCGTGGACCGCGTACCGCTGGGCCTTTACGACGATTGAGCAAACGAAACTGAATACCGGCCTTGTCAGCAACGCGGCCCATAAGGCCATCAAGCGCATCAATCTCGCGAACAAGATGTCCCTTCCCCAAACCACCAATGGCTGGGTTACAGGACATCACACCAATTGTATCAAAGCGATGCGTGACGAGAGCTGTGCGAGCGCCAGCGCGAGCCGAAGCTGCCGCCGCCTCGCAGCCCGCATGTCCACCACCAATAACAATGACATCAAAAGCTGTCATTTCGGTAGAACTCTTGGTGTTCATCCTGATGCATCCGAATCCAGTTTAGAAAGCAGTCTCTTTGACATGTTTATGCCCTCGGCGGAAGGGGTACCCGACCAGACTGCGATCAACTCTTTGATAAATTTGATACGGAACGCGACTCACGGATGTGAACGGGAGTCAATAAGCCGGAGCAGATTCCACAGATGTTTCACGTGAAACATCTGTGGAGTCATCAACGTGACTCTCCCTGTTTCACGTGAATCACTCACTTTCCAATGCAGAATTGGGAGAAAATAACATCCAATATCTCTTCGACATCGACGTCACCGGTAATCCGGCCAAGATATTGAGAGGCGCGACGCATATTCTCCGCGCGCAGTTCCAGCGGAAGATCGTCCCGTTCGGCGGCCGTGTCAATTTCGGAAATCGTCGATTGCAGCAGATTGATATGTCTTTGACGTGTCGGGACAGCATCATTGATCAGTCCGATGCGTTCCTCGGCAAATGCCTGCAAGGCTTCCAACAGATGGTTGAGACCATCCGCAGTCCTTGTTGAAATGAGATACTGCCAGGCCGCTCTGTCACCTGTACCAAGGTCAGCTTTGGTCCCGATGGTCCAGATATCTGCACCACCATTATCCAAAGAAACAGCAATTGGATTTTGCATATCTTCAAGCAGCAAAACCAGATCCGCTTCAGCAGCGCGTTCCCGCGCACGGTCAATGCCGATCTTCTCAACCTTGCTTGTAGTCTCTCGCAATCCAGCAGTATCCGTCACATAAACTGGAATACCGCCAAGATTCAGTTTCACTTCCAGAAGATCGCGTGTTGTCCCCGCCTCCTCTGAAATAATCGCAATCTCGCGACCCGCAAGGAAATTGAGCAAGCTCGACTTTCCGGCATTCGGCGCACCAGCAATAACCACATGTAGACCATCACGCAGCATCGCTGCCCGTTTACCGCTTTCTATATGACGCGCAATCTCACCCTGCAGGCCTTTGAGCTGTTCCCAAACCTGCCCCGAAACGGAACCGGGAACGTCACTCTCATCCGCAAAGTCCAGCTCGGCTTCAATCAAAGCCCGGGCACGGACCAGCCTTTGGCGCCATTCCGTATAAAGTTGACGTTGCGCACCGGACGCAACCTGCAATGCCAGACGGCGCTGTCCTTCCGTTTCCGCAGCAATGAGATCAGCCAAACCTTCGGCGATGGTCAAATCCATCTTGCCATTGGTGAAAGCCCGACGCGTAAACTCTCCAGCTTCTGCAATTCGACAATTCGGGAAACTACCGAGCTCCTCGAGCAGCTTTTCAACAACAGCGATACCGCCATGAAGATGGAATTCCGCGCAGTCCTCGCCGGTAAAACTGTTCGGACCGGGAAAGAAAAGCGCCAACCCACGATCGATCGCATCTCCATTCCGTGTACGGAACGTCTTGTAAGCAGCATAACGCGGCTCGATCATCTTTCCAATAATCGTTTCGATTACGAATCGAACTTGCGGACCTGATATTCGAACGACTGCAACGCCCGACGGAAGGCGCCCGCTCGACAAGGCAAAAATGGTGTCCTGAAGATGCTCGCGCTCGCTCATTTGATTTCCCGTTCTATATAGATAAGTACGTGATATTCATTCGTGTCAGGAAAGAAAAGGCTTATGACTGATATCAGCAGCAACCGGCTTAGCCGCGAGCCTAGTGCTTATCTTCGTCAGCATGCCAATAATCCGGTTCATTGGCAGCCTTGGGGCAAAGATGCATTGAATGCTGCACGCGAATTGAACCGTCCTATTCTGTTATCCGTTGGCTACGCTGCCTGCCATTGGTGTCACGTCATGGCGCATGAGTCTTTCGAAGACCCAGAAGTTGCTGGCGTTATGAATAGGCTATTCGTCAATGTGAAGGTGGATCGCGAGGAACGGCCTGATATCGATCAGATTTATATGGCTGCGTTAAGTGCCATGGGCCAGCAAGGCGGGTGGCCGCTCACCATGTTCCTGCGTCCTGACGGTAAACCGTTCTGGGGTGGAACCTACTTCCCTCCCAAAGCGCGTCATAACCTGCCCGGCTTCGTTGATGTGCTCAAAGCGGTTAATAATCTCTGGCAGGGAAATCAAGAAAAAATTAACCATAATGCCGAGGCTGTGTTCAGCCATCTGGAGGCACAACTGGCTGCACAAAGTGAAGCGCGCGCCAATGAAGTGACGCGATTTAACGAAGTTGCAGACCGTATCCATGCGATGTTCGATCCGGTGCGCGGTGGCATTGATAATGCGCCGAAGTTCCCCAACGCACCCTTCTTGGATGCCTTATGGCTGTCCTGGCTCTATAATCGCGAAGTTTCACATCGCGATATGTTCCTGCTGTCACTGAAAACGATGCTGCAAGGTGGAATCTATGACCATTTGGGTGGCGGCCTTTGTCGCTATAGTGTCGATGCTGACTGGCTCGTTCCGCATTTTGAGAAGATGCTTTATGACAATGCTCAAGCTATTCGCCATGCGACCTATGCCTATGCGGAAACGCAGGATGATTTGTTCCGTATCCGAATCGAAGAGATAATCGAGTGGCTGGTTCGGGAAATGCGGTTGTCCGACGGTAGCTTTGCATCCAGTCTGGATGCTGATAGCGAGGGTGAGGAGGGCAAGTTTTATATCTTCACCGATAGCGAGATTGATGCCGTCCTCGGTGATCAGGCTGAAAACTTCAAATCCTGGTATGGCGTGAAGCCCGCAGGCAATTTCGAAGGCAGCAACATTCTCAATCGCCTTCATGCTGTCGGCGAACCGGCAATGCTCCCGACTGATATCGAAGCTTCGAAACAGAAGCTGTTGGCTTATCGCAACCAACGCGTCCGCCCCGGACGTGATGAAAAGGCACTGACAGACTGGAACGCACTGGCAATTCGCGCACTGGCTGAAGCGGGGCGCAGTTTTCAAAGGCAGGACTGGATTGAATATGCCGTCACCGCTTATCGTTCGATAGGGTCATCTTTTCAGGATGGTCGCATGGCGCATTGCCGAATGGATGACGTGTTATTCTACCCTGCACTCTCCACCGATTACGCAGCGATGATCAATGCTGCCCTGTCCCTCTTTGAGGCGACAGGAGATCGAACATTCATCGTTGATGCTGTGGCACTTAAAGATGCACTTGATGCAAACAATCGCGATGCATCAGGCAATTATCGGCTCTCGGCTCTCGATGCCGAAGACGTCATTCTGCATAGCTATGGTGACTATGATGAAGCGATCCCAAGCGCGACAAGCCAGATCATCGAAGCATTCACACGACTGTTTCTCGTGACCGGTGATCTACATCTTTATAATCAGAATGAGCGTCTGGTGGAACAAGCCATGGGCCGCGCTCTTGTCCAGCAATATGGTCAGATTGGTATCTTGAACGCTGCCCGCTTTGCAGCCGAACCACTGTCTCTGGTGATTGCTGATGAAAGTGTCGACGGCGAACTCAGCTTATTGGCTCAACGAATTCCCGATCCGCGGCGGGTCGATAAGTTCGTTCCGCTTGAAGCCGGCAAAGCGATTGAACTTCCAACAGGGGGCACCGCACATGCAGATAAACCGTCAGCCTGGCTCTGCAAGGGGCAAGTCTGCCTCGCACCTGTCGAAACCCCGGCTGCACTCGAAATTCTCCTCAGAGGCCATTCTTGAGATATTATTGATTAAACAAAAACGCCGCGCTGATTTCTCAACGCGGCGTTTTTCATAGTCATGCAGTAGAGGAATTACGTGTTCATCGAGTCGAAGAACTCGCCATTGCTCTTTGTCTGCTTGAGCTTGTCGATGAGGAATTCGATCGCGTCCGTTGTTCCCATCGGTGCAAGGATACGGCGCAGAACGAAAATCTTCTGAAGATCGGCGCGTGGGACGAGCAGGTCTTCCTTACGCGTACCGGACTTGAGAATATCCATGGCCGGGAAGATGCGCTTGTCGGCAACCTTGCGGTCGAGAACGATTTCCGAGTTACCTGTGCCTTTGAATTCTTCAAAGATCACTTCGTCCATGCGCGAACCGGTATCGATCAGCGCGGTGGCGATGATGGTGAGCGAGCCACCCTCTTCAATGTTACGGGCGGCACCGAAGAAGCGCTTCGGACGCTGGAGTGCGTTTGCATCGACACCACCGGTCAGAACCTTACCTGATGACGGCACAACAGTGTTGTAAGCGCGTCCGAGACGCGTGATGGAGTCGAGAAGGATCACAACGTCACGGCCATGTTCGACAAGGCGCTTGGCCTTTTCGATAACCATTTCGGCGACCTGAACGTGGCGCGATGCCGGTTCATCGAAGGTCGAAGAAACAACTTCACCCTTCACCGAACGCTGCATGTCGGTCACTTCTTCCGGACGTTCGTCAATCAGAAGAACGATCAGATAGCATTCAGGATGGTTCGCAGTGATCGAATGCGCAATGTTCTGCAAGAGAACAGTCTTACCGGTACGCGGCGGAGCGACGATCAGACCGCGCTGGCCCTTACCGAGCGGCGCTACCAGATCGATAACGCGGGACGAAAGATCCTTCGAAGTCGGAACTTCAAGTTCCATCTTGAAGCGCTCATTCGGATAGAGCGGTGTCAGGTTATCGAAGTGAACCTTGTGACGGATCTTTTCCGGGTCTTCAAAATTGATCGTGTTGACCTTGAGAAGTGCGAAATAACGTTCGCCTTCCTTGGGACCACGGATCGGGCCTTCTACCGTATCGCCGGTCTTCAGCGAGAAGCGGCGAAGCTGGGAAGGAGAAATATAAATATCGTCAGGACCCGGCAGATAATTGGCGTCGGCAGAGCGCAGGAAGCCAAATCCGTCCTGCAGCACTTCAACAACGCCCTCGCCGATAATTTCGACGTCCTGAGCAGCGAGGCTCTTGAGGATCGCGAACATCAGTTCCTGCTTGCGCATGGCGCTCGCATTTTCGACCTCAAGCGTTTCGGCAAATGCCAGCAGCTCGACCGGGGTCTTATTTTTAAGTTCTTGTAGTTTCATTTCCTGCATGTGTGAGGAACTCTTTTGAAATTTAAGGAGAAAATGCAGTTGTTCGGAAAGGTGGTCACTTTGGTAATGTGACCGGCATCGAAGGCCTGCTGTCATGGTGGGAAGAGGACTCATTCATACTGGTTTGCAGCATGAAGAGCAAGTGTCACATAAGGTGTGTCGGTCTTTTGTTCAATAGGTAAAAGTTAATGCAACTCTCAAAAAAGGGAAAGCGGCTTTGTCAAAAATACCGGGAGGCAAATAAAAAGCCCGGATTAATACCGGGCTTTCTGGATGAAAATTGGAAATCAGAAAGGTTTCACGATCACGAGAATAACGATGAAGATCATCAGGATCGTCGGTACTTCATTGATGATTCGCCAATGTTTGGCCGATTTGGTGTTGCGATCTTCAGCAAAGAGCCGCGTCGCCTTTGACAGATAACCGTGCAGACCAGACATCAACACGACAAGCAAAAGCTTTGCATGCAACCAGCCACCCTTAAAGCCAAAAATCTCCCACGCCATCCATAGGCCGGCGATCCAGGTCACAACCATAGCGGGATTGATGATGAAACGAAGCAACCGCTTTTCCATCACCTTGAAGGTTTCAGAGGTTTCGGAACCGGGTGTTGCGGCACAATGATAGACGAAAAGACGCGGCAGATAGAGCATGCCCGCCATCCAGGCGATCACGGCGATGACGTGGATCGATTTGATCCAAAGATAAGCATCAGCTGGATTCACGTGAAACAATCCCCATAAACCGAATACCACTACCGCAAGACCAACGATGGTACGGATCAGAGCGGCCTTGCCGCTGTTTGCCTTATCGGAAGCACTCATCATCAGACTCCACGAACCCGATCAATCATGCGCTGCACATTTTCAATCGGTGCCTGTGGTGTGATCCCGTGGCCCAGATTGAAGATCAGCGGTCCCTGCCCAAGATTTTTCAGGATTGCATCGACCCCTTCATCCAGAGCTTCGCCACCAGCGACAACGCGCAGCGGATCGAGATTACCCTGAATAGCGCCTTCCTTCTGCAATTCCTGCGCAAAAGAAACCGGCACAGACCAATCGAGGCCAAGAACATCGACGCCGGTCTTTTCGCGGTAGCCCGCATAGAGCATCCCGGCTCCTTTCGGGAAGCCGATGATGCGCGCATCGGGATAAACCGCCCTCACCTTCTGAACAATCCGGGCAACCGGACGAACACAGAAACGCTCAAAGCAATCTTCATCAAGAACGCCAGACCAGGAATCGAAAATCTGCACGGCATCAGCGCCTGCATCAAGCTGTTCGATGAGATATTCGGCTGAAACATCCGCCAGATCATTCAAAAGCTTCTCAAACGCTTCCGGGAAGCGATAAGCGAACAAACGAGCAGGAGCCTGATCAGGCGTGCCGTGACCCGCGATCATATAGGTCGCAACGGTCCAGGGAGCGCCACAGAAGCCCAGCAGCGTTGTTTCGTCGGGGAGTTGCTCGCGGAGCAGCCGAACCGTCTCATAAACCGGCTCCAGCCTTTTGGCGACACCTTCAGTCTCAAGCCAGAATATTTCATCTGCATCAATCGGTGTCATCAATGGTCCCTTGCCTTCTTCAAAGCGAAGGTCTCGTCCAAGGGCGTGAGGGACAACCAAAATATCTGAAAACAGAATGGCGGCATCAAAGCCATAACGGCGGATTGGCTGAAGCGTCACTTCGACTGCCAGATCGGGTGAATAGCAGAGGTCGAGGAAGCTTCCGGCTTTTTTGCGCACTTCCCGATATTCGGGAAGATATCGTCCGGCCTGACGCATCATCCAGATTGGAGGTGGAAAGACTGTCTCACCGTCTATCACTTTCAGGACCTTGCGCTTCATTACATTCCACCCTGTCTGATCTGTTTTCTTGGGTCTGTGTGAAAGTTTTCCCGTCCGGCTCTCATAAAGAAAGGATGATTCAGGAATCTTTTGATTCTTAGAGTCTGTTGGAATCGGGGATTAAGGTTTGTCCGTCTTTTCCCCACAGTTCCGCTCTGGCCATCTCAGCCTGTGCGATAATTCACCGATCACCGGGATAAAAGCAATGAAAACTAAAATCTTTCATTGAATATAAGGGGTTACCAATTGACGCAGTTTCGGTCTCTTTGTGGACAAGCTGGGCATATTGCTATGATTTCCAAATGTTACGAGTCTTGTCCACAATGGCTTTCCAAAGCTTCTCACATGTTGGCTGGCTGTGGATGACTTGCCAAGTTTCCCACCGCCTGCCATGGCTTGTGGATGAAGCCCGCGTTTTACGCACACTCGTCAACAGGGACGGGAGAAAACTGTGACCAGACCGCTTTCTTACTTTCATCTTCATCTGATTTCTGATGCGACGGGAGAGACTCTCCTGGCGGCAGGCCGCGCTGCGGCCGCTCAATATGCCAATGCGCGGGCAATCGAGCACATCTATCCACTCATCCGCACCGAGAAGCAGTTGGGAAAAGTGCTTGAGAATATCGACGCTGAGCCCGGCATCGTTCTTTATACAATCGTCGATCAAAAGCTTGCTGCAATCATCGATGAATCCTGCGCGGAAATGGGGGTGCCGAGCGTTTCGGTGCTGGAGCCGGTGCTCAACACGTTTCAGTCTTATCTGGGCGCGCCTGCGCATCGCCGCGCCAGCGCCCAGCATGTGCTCAATGCCGATTATTTCCGTCGGATCGATGCGCTTAATTTCACCATGGAGCATGACGACGGACAATTGCCGCTCGATATAGAAGAAGCGGACGTCATTCTTGTGGGAATTTCCCGCACATCGAAGACGCCAACCAGCATCTATATGGCGAACCGCGGTATCAAGGCGACGAATATACCGATCGTATTGGGCATTCCGGTGCCAGAGGTTCTTTTTACGGCAAAGCGACCCTTGATTGTCGGTCTTGTGGCGACCGCAGAGCGTATTTCGCAGATCAGGCAGAACCGCCCGCTTGGCAATGCGCCGTCGCTTGATACAGGACTTTATACAGACCGCGTTTCAATTTCAGAAGAACTGGCTTATGCCCGCAACCTGTGCAACCGGCATGGCTGGCCGCTGATCGATGTGTCGCGCCGGTCGATCGAGGAAACCGCAGCTGCCATCATGGCCTTGCTGCGCGATGGCAAGAAGGAAGATCAGTCATGACCACGAAACTTATTCTCGCCTCCAAGAGCCCGTTCCGTTCGGCAATTTTGAAAAATGCCGGCATTGCGTTTTCGACCGAAAGCGCGGATATCGACGAACGTGCGGTCGAGGCCCCCCTTTATAAAAGCGGTGCGACGCCGCAAGAGGTGGCGCAGGTTCTGGCCGAAGCGAAGGCCTTATCTGTCAGTGAGAACCATCCCGATGCCGTGGTGATTGGTTGCGATCAGACGCTTTCGCTGGGCGACCAGATTTTCCACAAGCCTGTGGATATGGATGCAGCGCGCCGTCAGCTTTTACAGTTTTCGGGCAAGACGCATCAGCTCAACAGCGCTGTGGTGCTGGTCAAAAATGGCGAAACATTGTGGCGGCATGTTTCGGTCGCCCGCATGACCATGCGCGATCTCGATCCGGGTTTTGTCGGACGTTATCTTGGTCGCGTTGGCGATATTGCTCTTTCAAGTGTCGGCGCTTATCAGGTCGAAGGTCCAGGCATCCAGCTTTTCGAGGAAATCGAAGGCGATTATTTCACCATCGTCGGATTGCCCCTGTTGCCGTTGCTCCATGAATTGAGGAAGGAAAATCTGATCGATGGCTAAAAAGGCATTTGTCACAGGCTTTCCAATAAAGCATTCGCGCTCGCCACTCATTCACGGTTTCTGGCTCAAGGAACTGGGTCTCGAAGGCTCCTATGAAGCCATCGAAGTCGCGCCCGAAAATTTTGTAGAATTTGCCACCTCGCTTGAGCAAAGCGGTTTTGTCGGCGGTAATGTCACGATCCCGCATAAGGAAGTGGCTTTTGCGACTGTGGGAAGCCGCGATGAAGCGGCCGAGGCCATTGGCGCGGTCAATACGCTCTGGCTCGAAAACGGCAAGCTTTGCGGTGGCAATACCGATGCCTATGGTTTTGCTGCCAATCTGGATGCGCTGGCACCGGATTGGGACAATGCGGATACGGCTCTGGTTCTGGGCGCAGGCGGTGCCGGACGTGCCATTGTCCACGCTTTGCAGAAGCGGGGTTTCTTGCGCATTTCCATCGTCAACCGCACGTTGAGCCGCGCGGAAGAACTGGCAAGTCATTTCGGCAAAGGTGTTTCGGCGCATGGATGGGACGCAGCGCAGCGTCTTGTCAAAGAGGCGGGTCTGATCGTTAACACCACTTCACTTGGCATGAGCGGGCATGGTGAGGCAGAAGAATTTCCGCTTGATTTGAGCGAGGCGCAAAAATCAGCCGTTGCGACCGATATTGTCTATATTCCCTTGAAGACCCCATTTCTGGCCAAAGCGGAAGCGGCGGGTCTCAAAACCGTTGATGGGCTTGGCATGTTGCTGCATCAGGCGGTTCCCGGTTTTGAACGCTGGTTTGGCAAAAGACCGCAAGTGACAGAAGCTCTGCGTAGTTATATTTTGGATGATATGAAAAAGGCTGGCGCTTTATGATCATCCTCGGACTGACCGGCTCTATAGGCATGGGAAAAACCACTGCGGCAAACATGTTTGCTGAGTGCAGTGTGCCGGTCTATAGCGCCGATGATGCGGTGCATCAGCTTTATTCTGGCCGGGCAGCCCCGTTGATCGAAGCTGCCTTCCCCGGAACAGTTGTGGATGGCACGGTGGACCGGACAAAACTTTCAGCAGCCGTGCTTGGTAAACCAGAAGCGCTCAAAAAGCTTGAGTCCATCATTCATCCACTGGTGCATGAGGAAGAGAAAGCCTTTCTGGCGAGTGCGCGCGCGAATGGTGCCGAAATTGCGCTTCTCGATATTCCGCTGTTGTTTGAAACAGGCGGTGAGAAGCGCGTGGACAAGGTGGCTGTTGTCTCAGCCCCCGCCGACATTCAGCGTGAACGCGTTCTGTCCCGCCCCGGCATGAGCGAAGAAAAGTTTGAAACCATTCTTACCCGGCAGATGCCGGACGCAGAAAAACGTGCGCGTGCAGATTTTATCATCGATTCTTCGGGAGATTTTGAAGAAACGCGGTTGCAGATCAAAGCCATTGTCGCGGAATTGCGTGGAAAGCCTTCCAATCAATCCTGATTGCCAGTCCAACCATGCTATAAAGCACTAGAGCGCCGTGCGCCCTATTGGGCGCACAAAAGTCGCTCTAACACTTTAAAAGTGAAGCATCATTTGAAAGGTTTTTCCATGCGTGAGATCGTTTTCGATACGGAAACCACTGGCCTTGAACGGCTCGAGGATCGCGTCATCGAAATCGGCGGTGTGGAAATGATCAATCGCTTTCCCACAGGCCGTACCTTTCACAAATTCATCAATCCGCAGGGTCGCAAGGTTCATCCTGATGCCCTCGCGGTTCACGGCATTACGGACGAGCAATTGCTCACTGAACCGAGCTTTGCTGACATTGTCGATGAATTCATGGCATTTTTCGATGGCGCAAAGCTTGTTGCTCATAATGCGATGTTCGATCTCGGCTTCATCAACGCGGAATTGGGCCGTTTGGGAAAACCGGAAATAGCCGTTGATCGCATCGTCGACACACTGGCTTTGGCACGCCGCAGAAATCCGATGGGTCCGAATTCGCTTGATGCGCTTTGCAAGCGTTATGGCATTGATAATTCACACCGTACATTGCACGGCGCATTGCTCGATTCCGAAATTCTCGCCGAAGTCTATATCGAACTGATTGGCGGCAAGCAGACCGCACTCGGCTTAAGCTCATCAGGAAATTCAGATGGCGATGGTCGTTCGGATAACAATAGCGGTATTGCGCTTCGTCAACGCCCTACGCCATTGGCGCCACGCATCAGCGCTGAAGAACGCGCTGCGCACGATGCTCTTGTGGCAAAAATGGGCGACAAGGCGATCTGGAAAAAATACGTCAACTGATCTCTAGAGCATTTCCCGTTTTTCTTGAATCATTGGAAATGCCTTATCTCTTTGCTTTTTCGCATTATCCGACGCAAAACCGCTTCGCACTTTTGCTGGAAATGCTCTAATAAAAAAACCCCGCAAAAGCGGGGTTTTCTTTTGATAGTCGCCTGAGATCAGCTCTTTACAGCGTTTCTGGCTTCTTCTTCGGCCATACGGCTCTGGAACATCTGCGCAAAGTCGATCGGGTCGATCATCAGTGGTGGGTAGCCACCATTGCGTGTTGCATCAGCGATGATCTGACGAGCAAACGGGAACAGCAGACGTGGGCATTCGATGAACAGCAGCGGAAGCATGTGCTCCTGCGCGATGCCCTGAATGCGGAAAACGCCGCCATAAACCAGCTCGGTGTTGAACAGAACGTCCTTGCCGTCCACAGCCTTGGCTTCGAGCGTGAGAACAACGTCGAAATCTGTTTCGGACAGCGGATTGGCGTTTACGTTCACATTGATGTTGATCGAAGGAGCCTTTTCGCGTGGGCGCAGCGACAGAGGCGCGCCTGGGCTTTCAAAGGAAAGATCCTTGATGTACTGGGCCAGAATATTGAGGGACGGCTGGGCGGTTGCGCCATTGCCGTTCTTTACTTCGCCCGCAGCGGCCTTATCGCTCATTGTCGGTATGCCTTCTCTTTAATGATTTATCTTGTTGCCCAAAAAGCAGTGATGCTTGGCTAGCATGTGTGCGTAGATGAGGCAAGAAACCGTTTTTAGTTAGTATTTGTGCGATCAGCGATCCTTGCGGTCCGGATTCCACGGTGAGTTTTCATCAGGCTTTGCTGTATAATCTTCCGGTTCCAGATCGATCACATTGTTTTCCTTAGGCCTGTATGGGTTTTCTTTAGGCTCATACGGACGATAGGCTTCCGAATAGCGTGTCGAGGCGGTTGCCACGACCAGTCGGTTGCGCACAAACCGGTTCCAGACAAGATCACGAATAAACGGAACGAAAAGCAGAAGTCCGATGGCGCTTGTGACAAAGCCGGGCACGATCAGCATGATGGCGGCGACGACAATCATCGCTCCATGCATCATCTCGCGATCCGGCACGCGCCCTGCGGCACTTTCGGTACGGATACGCTGCAACAGTCCGAAGCCCTGTACGCGCAGCAGGAAAAAACCGAGCATGGCGCTGAGGATAATGAGACCAAGCGTTGCAAACACACCGATTTCGCTGCCGACGATCACAAAACTTGCAATCTCGATGAATGGCATTGCCAAAATGGCAAGGGGTGCAAGGGAAGAGGACACGTCTGTTACGACCTTATGTTGATTTGCGTTTGTAATGGAGCAAACTTCATTCGCTTGTTCTATTCATGTCATACATGCAAAAATGCTTCTCATTCTTACGAAATTGAAACTCTCTATCATACAATATCAGATAGGTATGCGTGATCGGGATTTGAATGATCAGTGAAGCCGATCTATATGTATATGTAACGAAATTGACGACGTGAGACGGGATTCGTATTCCCTATCCGTCCATTGGTGGCAGGCGGTATGGAATTTTTTGATTTTGGCACGATATTCTTCTTCATCGCAGCGGTGGTCATCTTTCTTCAGCTGAGGAATGTTCTTGGCCGCCGCACGGGAAATGAAAAACCGCCATTTGATCCCTACACTTCCGCCCGCAACACCGATGCACAGACTGCCAGCGGCGAAACAGACAATGTCGTTTCCCTGCCGCAGCGCTCCGGCGAAAAGGATTTCACCGCAATCGACAAGGTCGCGCCCGCCGGTACACCGGTTAATGACGGGCTCCGCGCCATTCAGGCAGCTGACCCTTCTTTTGATCCGGTAAGTTTCGTTGATGGCGTGAAGATCGCTTATGAAATGATCGTCATGTCTTTTGCCGATGGCGACCGCAAGGTTCTGAAAAACCTGCTGTCAAAGGACGTCTATGAGGGCTTCGTTTCAGCCATCGATGAACGCGAGGCACGCGGTGAAAGCACACGCTCGACCTTTGTCGGTATTGATAAGGCGGAAATCGCCAATGCCGAAATGAAGGGCTCGGAAGCGCATGTGACGCTCAATATCGTCAGTCAGATGATTTCTGCTACCTTCGATAAGGACGGCAATGCGGTCGAAGGCGATCAGGAAAACGTCGTCGAAATCCGCGATCTCTGGACCTTTGCGCGCGATACGCGTTCGCGCGATCCGAACTGGAAGCTTGTCGCGACCGAAGCGGAAGACTAAGAGAGTTTCTTAACAGGGCCGCGAAATTGGCGGCCCTTTCAATATCGCATTGTTACGGGTCCGGCTGTGAACCAATTGGCGAAATTTTTTCACCCGCTGGGCTATTCCGATTGCCCGGGCTGGGATCAGGACGATCAGGCACTGGCCTTTTCGGCCTTTCGTCGTTCAGCCGATTATGCACAAAGCAATCGCTATAATAGCGGCAGTCTCGGTATCACCTTTGAGATGCTTGAACCGGCTTTCGCTGCCGCCCGCTCTCTCGAAAATCCCGATACGGCTCAGGCGCGGGCTTTTTTCGAAGCGCATTTTATCCCATGCCGCATCGATGCTGAAGGCTTTGTGACGGCTTTTTATGAGCCGGAGATTGAGGCGTCACGAACGCCGGATTCGCATTTCACCGTGCCTTTTCTGAAAAAGCCCGATGATCTTGTGAAGATTACCGATGAAAACCGTCCTGCGGGGCTTGATCCCTCCTTCGCTTTTGCGCGTAAAACGCTGCAAGGCATTGTGGAATATGATGATCGCCGTACAATCGAACAGGGCAGTCTGAAAGACCATGGGCTCGAACTTGCCTATGTTGCCGATCGGGTCGATGCGTTTTTTGCCCATGTGCAGGGGGCTGCGCGGTTAAAACTCACTGATGGCAGTTTTATGCGGATCACTTATGCCGCCAAAACCGGCCATCCTTTTACAGGCATTGGGCGCATTCTGGTGGCGGAAGGCGAGATTTCGGCTGATGAAATCTCCATGCAAACGATCCGCCAATGGTTGAGAGATCACCCGGAAAAGGCCGATGACCTCATCTGGCAGAACCGTTCCTATATTTTCTTCCGAGAAGCACCGGTTGATGATCTGAATGTTGGGCAGATCGCAGCCGCCAAGGTTCCGCTGACGGCCGGGCGTTCCATTGCGGTCGATAGATTTTTACACACATTCGGAACGCCGTTTTATGTTAATGCGCCGACCGTGACAGAATTCGATCATGCACCCTTCGCGCGCCTCATGATTGCGCAGGATACCGGTACGGCGATTGTCGGCCCTGCCCGCGGTGATCTCTTTGCAGGATCGGGAGATGCAGCCGGTCAGATTGCTGGCGGGATCAAGAGCAAAGCCGATTTTTATGCGCTCGTCCCGCGCGCTCTGGTCGGAAACTGATCCATGACCGATAAGAGCCAAAAATCTGCGAAAGACTATCTTCGGCCAGAAGACCGTATTCTCTGGGAAACGGTGGCCAAAACGGCAAAGCCTCTGGCTGGCAAAAAGCCGAAAGAAGAAGAATTTCCGGATTTCAAAGCGGTGATGGCGCAGGAGGCTGATAAAAAACCTTCGCAAAAAGCGCCCTCGCCTTCCAGCGAGCCAGCGACGCCAAAAAAGAAGCTTACTTCTCTCAAGGAAATGCCGATCCATAGCTTTGATCGGCCAACGCACCGCAAGATTTCCAAGGGACGCGTGGATATCGAAGCGCGTATCGATCTGCATGGGCTTACGCAGAACGATGCCTATGAGCTGCTTTATGGCTTTTTGCTGAGCGCACATGCACGTGGGCTCAAGCATGTGATGGTGATTACCGGTAAAGGTCGCTCATTTGGCAGCGAAGGCGTGCTCAAACAGGCCGTGCCGCACTGGTTCTCGACGCCCTTGTTCCGGCTTCTGGTGAGCGCTTATGAAGATGCGGCCCATCATCATGGCGGTCATGGCGCACTTTACGTGCGCCTGCGCAAGCAAACGCAGAATGGAGGTCTGGTCCGATGACCCCCTTTGGCAAACGCCTGCGTGAGTTGCGTGAAGAGCGCAACGTGACGCAAAAGGAGATGGCCGCAGCCCTGCGTGTTTCGCCTGCCTATCTCTCAGCGCTTGAGCATGGGCGACGCGGCCAGCCGACCTGGGATCTGCTGCAACGCATCATCACTTATTTCAATATTATCTGGGATGAGGCCGAAGATCTGCAAAATCTGGCGGCGGTTTCGCATCCCCGCGTGGTGATCGACACGTCCGGTCTTTCCCCACAAGCAACAGAACTAGCCAATCTGCTTGCCTGCAACATCCGCATCATTGATCGCGAGACGATCAAGCATCTGACGGAAGAAATCGAGGCGGCACGCAAGCGCCGCCGGGGCTTTAAGCCCCTGCAACGTTAAGAGCAACATTAAGAGAAATTATACCCGCGCACTTTATACCCCACCGCCAGCGAAAGTTGCTGGGGAATGGGGGTTCTCTTGATGATTGTGGTGAAGACTGTTGCTCGTTTATCGCGGGGCGCACGGCTCCAATGACGCATCCAGGACAATCCAGACACATCTATGGCCTCGATATTCTCCGTATCATTTCAGCCCTGGCGGTTGTGTCCTACCACTTTGCATTTCGGGGTGAAGCTGCAGGGGAATTGCCTGCGCTCGAAATTTCTGACTTCGTGAAGAGTATTGCCCGTTACGGCTATCTCGGCGTCAGCCTGTTCTTCATTATCAGCGGCTTCGTGATTGCATACTCCGCTGAAGGGCAGAAACCGCTCGATTTTTTAGTGTCGAGATTTGCGCGAATATACCCAACCTTCGTGATTATCATGAGCACGACAGCTGTGGTTGTACTCCTCTCGTCCAATCCGCTATTTCAGGTCAGCGCCAAGCAATATGTGGCCAATCTGTTCATCTTTTCCAAATTGTTGGGCGAACCGCTTGTTGATGGAGCATATTGGTCGATCGTGCTTGAAGTCATTTTCTATGGCTGGATTTTTATCATTATTGCACTCGGCCAATTCCGAAACCTGCTCAGGATCGTTCCATTCTGGCTGGCGCTCTCATTTTTGAATGAGTTTTATATCGGCTCGGAGCATTTACAGAATCTGTTGATCACCGAACATAGTGGCTTCTTTGCAATGGGGATTGTGCTCAACCGGTTGAGCCGACAATTTTCTTTTTATGCGATTGCACTTTTCGGAGTGGCCACTGCCTATTCGATATACACGTCACTTGCTGCGATAGCATGGGGTGAACAGGCTTATTCCGTCACATTTTCGCCGGTGGTGATTACAATAATTATTCTGCTATCGATCATTGCATTCCTTGTGTTGACGAGAATGAACATCAGTGAACGCTACTGGCGTGCCTTGAGCATTTCTGGAGGCGCCACTTACGCGCTTTATCTTATTCATCAGAATGTTGGCTATATCGCAATAACTGGTCTTCTGGGCACAATGCCACCGTTCAGCGCCATTACCCTGACAGTAATCGGGCTGATCGTGTTTTCCATTCTCTATCATATGGTGATCGAACGGCAGCTTAATCCGAAAATAAAGAAGCGGTTGCTTGGTCTGATAAACAGGCCGAGCAGACCCGCTTCGGGGATTGCGACTTAACGATGTTTGCCTGAAGCCTCTCGCTCTAAAATAGCGCTTTCAACTCATCGAGCTTGGTGTTGACCAGCCAGCCATAATAATTTTCCTGCGGCATCAAAGACTCCTGCCCTGATGCCTTGCGCTGGGCATTTTCATTGGCAAGCGCACGGGCGCGGGCTTCTGCACCGCCAGTATTATAAAGGGTTGCGGTCAGGCCGGGATTTTTCGAAATGTCGAAATCGGCAATCTGGCGATAGGCTGTGATCGATTGCTTCAGCGTTGCCGCGATATATGGCAGTGTGAGATCAGGGTCCATGATGGTCTTGTAAACCACATTTCCGTTCTCGGCGTTGAGCTTCGGCAGGCCGGATACACGATTGACCATGTCAGACATCTGCAGTGCGGTCAGCGGATTGATCTGACCAAGGCCGAATGTCTGCCCTGCATAGAAGGGCTGGAAGAAGACGGCGCTGAAACGATTGTTCGGATAGGTCTTGCCACTCACGGATTTTCCACGGAACTGCTTGTTCCAGATCGTCTCACGGCAACCCCACAGCGAATAGCTGTCTTTGAACTTGAGGCACTCGGAGAACTCCGGGCGCTTCACGAACTGGCCAATGCTTTCACCATCATAGCCAAAACTCACGCCCTGGTTCACATAGGACATAGCCTTGACGTAATAGGTCTGGAGCCTGTCATAAACGTCGACATTATAGGTGTGTTCGCCAACGATGGCGCCGACGATATGGATCGGATCAATGCCATAGGCTGAAGCGGTCGATTTGATCTTCGAGCGCAGTGAAGCGTCTTTTTTCAGAAGATTATAAATCTTGCGATACTTGGCTTCGTAAGTCGTGCTCAGTTCTTTTGTGCGCTTGGCTGAAGCGCCAGGAATGGGCGGCTGTTCGTCACTGCGATTTCCCGGCGGCACGCTAATGGCTGCAAAGGCGCTCTGGCAGGAGAAAGCGATGGCAAGGCAGATGCCTGCAATACGGTTCAGTCGACTGGTCATTGCGCGGAAACGGCCCCAATATGGTAAACGATCTGTAAAAGTTGCCGCAAAATAAAAAACCCCCTCGATGAAGTCGAGGGGATTTTTGTCTTTCGGGATTATGGGACCGAAGCGTTGCTTTCTGGTCACTCTATCTCTTTGTTTTTGCGCATGTCGTTATCGGATCGAAGCGGGATCAGAAATCAGTCCAGTGGACTGATTTCCCCGCGAAGGCGGTTTCCACTTTTCCGCGACATGCTGTTATTTAGAGAATGAAACGCGACAGGTCCGTATTCTTGGCGAGATCGCCAATGGTTTTGCGGACATAATCGCCATCCACCTTGAATGCAGAGCCGGATTTATCGGGCGCATTATAGGAAATGTCGTCCAGAACCCGTTCCATCACCGTCTGCAAGCGACGCGCACCGATATTCTCGACCGTTGAATTGAGATCGACAGCGATATCGGCCAAAGCATCAATCGCGTCATCGGTGATATCGAGCTTCACTTCTTCCGTCGCCATCAGCGCAATATATTGCTTGATCAGGCTGACTTCGGTTTCGGTCAGAATCCGGCGGAAATCTTCACGCGTCAGAGCGTTCAATTCCACACGGATCGGCAAGCGGCCCTGAAGCTCCGGCAGAAGGTCGGAGGGCTTGGAAACGTGGAAAGCACCTGATGCGATGAACAGGATATGATCGGTTTTCACCGGCCCATATTTGGTCGCAACGGTCGTGCCTTCAACGAGCGGCAGCAGATCGCGCTGCACGCCTTCGCGTGATACGCCTGCTCCCATCCCGCCTTCGCGCGAAGCGATCTTGTCGATTTCGTCCAGGAAGACGATACCGTCATTTTCGGTCGAACGCAGAGCTTCCTGAATGAGCTGATCCTGATCGAGAAGCTTGTCGGATTCGTCATTGATCAGGATCGCATAGGATTCCTTGACCGTGGTCTTGCGCGTCTTGGTGCGCCCGCCCATGGCCTTGCCGAAAATATCGCCGATATTGATCATGCCGATATTGGCACCGGGCATGCCGGGGATTTCGAAATTCTGACCGGCTCCCGTATCGGCAACCTCGATCTCGATTTCCTTGTCGTCCAGCTCGCCTTCACGCAGCTTCTTGCGGAAGCTTTCGCGAGTGGCGGGGCTTGCGGTCTTGCCGACAAGGCCGTCAAGCACGCGTTCCTCGGCATTGATATGTGCCTTGGCCTTCACCTCGTCGCGCTTCTTTTCACGCACGAGACCGATGGCCGCTTCCACCAGATCACGGATAATCTGTTCGACGTCGCGGCCAACATAGCCCACTTCGGTAAACTTGGTGGCCTCGACCTTGATGAAAGGCGCGCCTGCAAGCTTGGCCAGACGACGGGAGATTTCCGTCTTGCCAACGCCGGTTGGTCCGATCATCAAAATGTTTTTTGGCATGACCTCTTCACGCATCTGGCCTTCCAGCTGCTGGCGACGCCAGCGATTGCGCAGAGCGATGGCCACGGCGCGCTTGGCGTCGTTCTGGCCGATGATGAAGCGGTCAAGCTCGGAGACGATTTCACGGGGAGAAAAATTACTCATGATTATAACCCGGTTTGCCACTGCTTGATGAACTCGAACGGATGCAGCAGCATGATCACGTTGAGCGTAAGGTTGTCGCGGATGATAATCAGCGCAAGAACTTCGAAGAACAGCGCTAAAGCGACGGTGATTTTCGTTGGCAGTTTTGCAGCAAGCAAAAAGCCGATCAGGGCGGCAATGGTATCGGCAATCGAATTCACGATGCTGTCGCCGAAATAGTCCACTGAGGACGTATTGGCGCGATAGCGCTCGATGATGAAATTCGAGTTTTCGACCAGTTCCCAGACGGCTTCAACGCCGACTGCCATGGCAAGTCTCAAGCCCAGCGGAGCCTTTGGCGCGATGACTGTCAGAAGCCAGTAGAACAGAAATCCATGAATGATGTGCGAGAGCGTATACCAGTCGGATATATGCTGCGAGTTTTCGGTCATCAGCGAACCGGACCATAATTTTATGGTGCCGCATTCACACATGGGAATCCGCCCGTCGATATAAAGCCAGGAGGCTTGTATAGCGAGAATGGCAAGGACGATCAGAGCACCTAAGCCCCAACGTTGTGTTTTGGATGTTGAGGCTTGCGCTATTGAGCTCATTCGGCGTCGAGACTTTCAACAAGAATACTGTGATTGGTGTAGATGCAGATATCGGCTGCAATCTCCATCGCCTTGCGGGCAATTTCCTCGGCATCCTTATCGGTATCGATCAGCGCGCGGGCTGCGGCCAGCGCGTAATTGCCGCCTGACCCGATGGCCATGACGCCATGTTCGGGTTCAAGCACGTCGCCTGTTCCGGTCAGCGCCAGCGTAACCTTGCTGTCGGCAACGAGCATCATGGCTTCCAGCTTGCGCAAGTAACGGTCGGTACGCCAGTCCTTGGCGAGCTCGACGGAGGCGCGCATCAGCTGGTCCGGATATTGTTCAAGCTTGGCTTCAAGGCGCTCGAGCAGCGTGAAGGCGTCAGCCGTGGCACCGGCAAAACCGGCAATGACATTGCCTTTGCCGATGCGGCGCACTTTGCGCGCATTGCCCTTCATGACGGTGTTGCCGAGCGAGACCTGCCCGTCACCTGCGATAACGACCTTGTTACCCTTGCGAACGGTAACGATGGTCGTGCCGTAAATTGTCGTGGGATTATGTTCGATCATGGATCACTCCTTTGGCGACCCATACATTTCCATCTGGCAAACGCATAGGCCCCTTATTTGGGTCGAAGCTCGCTTCGCTGGCTCAAGAGCTAACTGAATCGGGTTTCGTTGTGAATATTTAAGAACCGTCTGGAAAAATGCAAACATACACTCATCAGATTATTGGGAGCAGTTCTAAAAGCATTGGCAAAAGCGGCCAGCTGTTCTAGAACGCGAAAAGAATTCAATAGAGGAAATGCAATGACGGCTGAAAGCGCCCGCAAAGCAAGCATCGAACGTTCAACGAAAGAAACGAGCATTGCCGTTTCGGTCGATCTGGACGGCAATGGCAAGTTCGACATTACAACAGGTGTCGGCTTCTTCGATCATATGCTGGAGCAGCTTTCCCGACATTCGCTCATCGACATGCGTGTGATGGCCAAGGGTGATCTGCATATTGATGATCACCATACGGTGGAAGATACCGGCATCGCGCTGGGTCAGGCTGTTGCAAAAGCACTTGGCGAACGTCGCGGCATTGTGCGTTATGCGTCGATGGACCTCGCTATGGACGACACGCTGACGGGTGCGGCGATTGATGTTTCGGGGCGTGCATTTCTGGTTTGGAACGTGAATTTCACGACGGCCAAGATCGGCACCTTCGACACCGAGCTGGTGCGCGAGTTCTTCCAGGCTTTTGCGATGAATGCAGGCATTACGCTGCATATCAACAATCACTATGGTGCCAACAATCACCATATTGCAGAGTCGATCTTCAAGGCCGTGGCCCGGGTTCTGCGCACAGCGCTCGAAACCGACCCGCGCCAGAAGGATGCAATTCCATCGACCAAGGGGTCGCTGAAGGGATAAGTCTTTCCCGAAAGGACGTGTCATGGCGCAATTCGTCGTTCTTGAACCAGCCGGAACTCAGAGTTCCGAAAAAGCGGTTTTCGTGCGCGACGGATTCTACACATTGGCGCTGATCCTGCCGGTAGTCTGGCTGTTGTCGCAGCGGCTGTGGTTTGAAGCGATTGCCGCTCTTGGCGTGACGATCCTGCTGGGTGTGGCTGGAGCCGCATTGGACATTTCCAATGCTGTGCCGCTGATCACGTTGCTGTTTTCGCTGTTTGTGGCGCTGGAAGGCGCCAACTGGAAGATCGCGAAACTCAAACGTCAGAGCTATGTCGAAAAAGCCACTATCGATGCTTCCGATCTGGAAGAAGCGGAGATCCGCTATTTCTACAGCTTTGGAGAAGTGACAGCTCCTGTTGAGGCGCCAGCACCCGAATGGGCGCAACAGGCCCCTCGTCCCACTTATTCCTCATTTGGCTCGACGATCGGATTTGTCGGTCATCGCGGAGAAAACTGAAAATGCGTGTTGCAATTATCGACTATGGTTCCGGCAATCTTCGCTCGGCCACCAAGGCCTTTGAGCGCGCCGCCCATGAGAGCGGTGTGAAAGCGGAAATCGAACTGACGGCGGATGCCGATCGCGTGGCGAGCGCCGATCGAATTGTGCTGCCGGGCGTTGGCGCTTATGCCGATTGCCGCCGCGGCCTCCATGCCGTGCCCGGCATGGTTGAAGCGCTGGAAGATGTGGTTCTGAAAAAGGCGCATCCATTTCTTGGCATCTGCGTGGGCATGCAGCTCATGTCGGAACGCGGCCTTGAAAAGCAAGTGACCGAAGGCCTTGGCTGGATCGCAGGCGATGTGCGTGAAATGACGCCATCCGACCCGACGCTCAAGATTCCGCAGATTGGCTGGAACAGGATTCACGTGAAACATTCGCATCCGGTGTTTGACGGAATCGCTACCGGCGAGAACGGCTTGCATGCCTATTTCGTGCATTCCTATATGTTCGACGCGAAGAACAAAGCGGACGTGCTGGCCGTCACTGAATATGGTGGCGATGTCGCCGCAACGGTTGGTCGCGACAATATGATCGGCACGCAGTTCCATCCTGAAAAGAGCCAGCTGCTTGGCCTTTCGCTCATTGCCAATTTCCTGAAATGGAAGCCTTGAAACTATGATCCTTTTTCCCGCCATCGATTTGAAAGACGGTCAATGCGTGCGCCTCAAGCTTGGCGACATGGATCAGGCGACCGTTTACAATGAAGACCCCGCAGCACAGGCCAAAGCTTTTGAGGATCAGGGCTTTGAATGGCTGCATGTGGTTGATCTCAATGGTGCCTTTGCTGGCGAAAGCGTCAATGGCCAGGCTGTTGAAGCCATTTTGAAAGCGACCAAAAATCCGGTTCAGCTTGGCGGCGGTATCCGCACGCTTGCCCATATCGAAAACTGGCTTTCCAAAGGTCTGCGCCGCGTGATTCTCGGCACTGTTGCCGTGCGCGATCCGGCGCTGGTGATTGAAGCCTGCAAGGAATTTCCGGGACAGGTTGCAGTCGGCATTGATGCCAAGGGTGGCTATGTCGCCGTTGAAGGCTGGGCCGAAGCGTCCGAACTTGGCGTGGTGGAACTCGCGAAAAAGTTTGAAGGTGCGGGCGTTGCCGCCATCATCTATACGGATATCGACCGTGACGGCGTGCTGGCTGGCATCAACTGGGATTCGACGCTTGGCCTCGCAGACAGCGTTTCCATTCCGGTGATCGCATCGGGCGGCCTCGCCTCGATGGATGACATCAAACGTCTTGCCGCACCCGATGCCCGCAAGCTTGAAGGCGCGATTTCCGGTCGCGCGCTTTATGATGGTCGCATCGATCCGGCAGAAGCATTGGCTCTCTTGAGGACTTCGGCATGACCTTGAAAGCACGCGTAATTCCCTGCCTCGATGTGAAAGACGGCCGCGTCGTCAAGGGCGTTAATTTTGTCGATTTGATTGATGCCGGTGATCCGGTGGAAGCGGCTCGCGCCTATGATGCGGCAGGCGCAGACGAACTGTGCTTCCTCGACATCACGGCATCTTCGGACAATCGCGAGACAATTTTTGATGTGGTGGCCCGGACGGCAGAACAGTGTTTCATGCCGCTGACTGTCGGCGGTGGCGTGCGTCAGGTTTCTGATATTCGCAAGCTGTTGCTTGCTGGGGCCGACAAGGTTTCGATCAATACGGCTGCGGTGAAGAACCCGGAATTTGTTGCCGAAGCCGCCGACAAGTTTGGCGATCAGTGCATCGTTGTTGCCATTGACGCCAAGAAGGTTTCAGGTGCAGACGAGAGCGACCGCTGGGAAATCTTCACCCATGGCGGTCGCCAGACGACCGGCATCGATGCGGTGGAATTTGCGCAGAAGGTGGTGAGCCTTGGCGCAGGAGAAATCCTGCTGACTTCGATGGATCGTGATGGCACCAAGGCCGGTTATGATGTGGCCCTGACGCGTGCTGTGGCTGACAGCGTGCGCGTTCCGGTGATCGCATCGGGCGGCGTTGGCAATCTCGATCACATGGTTGATGGCATCCGCGAAGGTCATGCGACGGCAGTTCTCGCAGCGTCGATCTTCCACTTCGGCACCTATACGATTGGCGAAGCCAAGCGCTATATGGCCGAGGCTGGCATTCCGATGCGGCTCGATCCGGTCCGTTAAAGAGCAAGATTTAAGGAAATCCGATGATTGAGTTCACACTTTCCGACCTTGAACGCATTGTTGCGGAACGTGCAACTTCGACGGATGGATCGTCTTATACGGCTAGTCTCTTTGCCAAGGGCCAGACACGCGCTGCCAAAAAGCTTGGTGAAGAAGCCGTGGAAACGGTGATTGCCGCAGTCAGCGGCGACCGCGCTGAAGTTGTCACGGAAAGCGCTGACCTGCTTTATCATCTGCTGGTGGTTCTCAAGATTGCTGACGTGCCGCTTGATGAAGTTCTTGCAGAATTGCAACGCCGCACGGCGCAGACTGGCCTTGAGGAAAAGGCCGGTCGTCCGAAAGCATAAATGCAAAGTGATTTGAAAGCTGTTAGTGCAGAATTGGCGTTGAGGGAGAGCAGCGACAATATGTGGGAAAAAGTGGACCAGCTAACGCCGTCGCGTTACTCGCCTTACCGTTTCTTTTCGGCGGAAGAGTGGGCAGGCTTTCGCGCCGACACGCCCCTCACCCTCACCTATGAAGAAGTAAAACGGCTGCGCTCGCTGGGCGATCCGATTGATCTGGATGAAGTGCGGCGCATTTATCTGTCGCTGTCGCGTTTGCTCTATGCGCATGTGGAGGCAAGTCAGCTTCTGTTCCGCCAGCGCCAGCAATTTCTCAATATGGAAGAACGTTTCAAGACGCCTTTCATTATTGGTGTTGCAGGTTCGGTGGCGGTTGGAAAATCCACGACCGCGCGTATTCTGAAAGAACTCCTCGCCCGCTGGCCTTCAAGCCCGAAGGTCGATCTGGTGACGACGGACGGCTTCCTCTATCCCAATGCGGTTCTACGCGATCAGAATATGATGGAGCGAAAGGGCTTTCCGGAAAGCTATGATGTGGGCGCGGTTCTGCGTTTCTTGTCGGCGATCAAGGCAGGCATGAGCCATGTGCGTGCGCCGCTCTATTCGCATCTGAGCTATGACGTGCTGCCTGGCGAATATCAGATTGTCGACAAGCCTGACATTCTGATCTTTGAGGGCATCAATGTGCTTCAAGTGCGTGACCTGCCGGAAGACGGCAAGATGGTGCCTTTCGTGTCCGACTTCTTCGACTTCTCGATCTATATCGATGCAGAGCCGGAGCTGATCCACAAATGGTATATCGACCGCTTCATGCGGCTGCGGGAGACGGCCTTCGTCAATCCCGAATCCTTCTTCCATCGCTATTCGCAGCTTTCGGAAGATGCTGCCCGTTCCATTGGCGAAGGCCTTTGGAACAATATCAACATGAAGAACCTGCGTGAGAACATTCTTCCCACCCGCCCCCGCGCCGATATTATCCTGCGCAAAGGCAGCGATCACCTGATCGAAGAAGTGGCATTGAGGAAGATATGAAATGAAAAAGACCGGTTTAAAACCGGCCTTCTCTTTGTGTCGTTAGCCTTACAGCGGCGGAATGCGCAGCACCTGACCCGGATAGATTTTGTCCGGATGGGTCAGCATCGGCTTGTTGGCTTCAAAAATAATGTCGTTTTTTGCACCCTTGCCTTTGCCATACTGGGCTTCGGCGATTTTCCAAAGGTTGTCGCCCTTCTTGACCGTATAGAAGACTGGCTCAGCACCTGTGCCTGCACCATCGACTTTCAGTTCCGAGGCTTCCACCTTGGAAACACCAAGCGAGTTGCCGACCGCGATAATCGCTTTTTCAAAAGCCGACTGATCCTTCACATTGCCGGTCAGAACAGCCTTGTCGCCCTGAACGCTAACCTGCACGCCATCGGTGCCGAGATTATGCGAGTCGAGTTCTTTCTTGAGGTCATCGGCTTTGGGCTCATTTTCACCGAAACCAAGTTTGGTTCCGACCGACTTCACAAAATCGAAAATTCCCATGGGGCAAGTCTCCCTGTTGTTGCTAACTTATTGATGCATGCAATCAAATATCAGAACCAGAGATGAGCCAGTACTTCTTGTGGCCAATCAATGGGGTACAAACTACAGCCCCTTTCAAATTGGTCAAGGCAGGAATTTCCGGAAATTGCTCAATAAGTTCTGGCACTTAATTAGAAAAGCCGTCGGAAAAGCCCTGTCCTACCGACCAAGATTGGTGCGGGCGAGTTCAACGATTTCATCGCCACGACCGCTGATGATGGCTTTGAGCATATAGAGGCTGAAACCCTTGGCTTGCTCCGCCTTGATCTTTGGCGGCATCACAAGCTCCTGCTTGGCCGTCACCACATCAACCAGAACCGGACCGTCATGAGCAAAAGCCTGCTTTAATGCCTCCGGCAGATCAGCGGATTCCTCTACGCGAAAACCTTTGATGCCGATGGCTTGCGCCATTGCTGCAAAATTCGGATTGTCGAGATCGGTCCCGGAGGTCAGATAGCCGCCGGCCTTCATTTCCATGGCGACGAAACCCAGTGAACCATTGTTATAGACAATGATCTTGGCTGGCAGATTAAGCTGCTTGAGCGACAAGAAATCGCCCATCATCATGGTGAAGCCACCGTCACCTGAAAGTGAGACGACCTGTCGATCAGGCGCTGTAGCCTTTGCACCAAGTGCCTGAAGCATCGCATTGGCCATTGAGCCATGATTGAACGACCCAAGCAGGCGGCGCTTGCCATTCATGGTGAGATAGCGTGCAGCCCAGACGGTCGGTGTGCCGACATCAGCGGTGAAGATCGCATTGTCATCGGCAATCTCGTCGATAAGACGTGTGAGATATTGCGGATGGATCGGCTGGCCGGGTTTTGACGGTTGCGCCAGATCGTCCAGCGCTTCACGCGCTTTGGTGTAATGGGTCTTGGCGGCATCGAGAAATTTCGTATTGCGGCCCGATTTAAGCTTCGGCAGCAGGGCTGTGATCGTTTCAGACACGTCACCCGCCACGCCAAAAGTCAGCGGTGCGCGGCGACCAAGCTGCGAAGGATCATTATCGATCTGAACGATTTTGGCCTTGTCGGGATAGAAATTGCGATAAGGGAAACTGGTGCCGAGCATCAGCAGTGTGTCGCAGTTGAGCATGGCGTGATAGCCGGACGAAAAGCCGATCAGGCCGGTCATGCCGACATCGAAGGGGTTGTCCCATTCGACATGTTCCTTGCCGCGCAGCGCATGAACAACTGGTGCTTCAAGCCGTTCAGCCAGTGAGATCACCGCATCATGCGCACCGGCACAGCCACTGCCTGCCAGAATGGTAATTTTCTCTGAGCCATTGAGAATCTCTGCGAGTTTTGCAACATCCTGATCGGCAGGGATCACACGTGGAAGCGAGACCGGCGTCCAGCTTTGCCTGGAACCTTCAGGCGCTTGTTTGAGGGCGACATCAC
The DNA here is from genome assembly GCF_002252505.1 of Brucella grignonensis. Taxonomy (GTDB): domain Bacteria; phylum Pseudomonadota; class Alphaproteobacteria; order Rhizobiales; family Rhizobiaceae; genus Brucella; species Brucella grignonensis. The sequence goes on from NZ_NNRL01000161.1 coordinate 166,676, forward strand.
CCGGAATGACGATCACGGCCACGCCGCGCTTACCGATGGCCGCGCACATGGCGCGGTTCAGCACTTCGGGCATTTGTGCAGGGTTGGAAACCAGCTCAACAAAATGGCTGCATTCGCGGAACAGTTCCTGCGGATGGGTTTCCTGAAAATAGTCGAGGCCGATTTCGGATGAAGGAATATGGGCTGCAATCGCCAGCACAGGTTCGCGGTTGCGGTGACAATCAAAAAGCCCGTTGATGAGGTGCAGATTGCCGGGACCGCAGCTTCCTGCACACACGGCCAGTTCGCCGGTGATAGCTGCTTCTGCACCCGCGGCAAAGGCCGCGGTTTCCTCGTGACGGACATGCATCCAGTCAATTTTGCCAAGTCGTCTGAGGCTGTCATTCAGTCCGTTGAGGCTGTCGCCCGTAACACCCCAGATACGCCTAACACCCGCTTCGGCCAAGGTTTGAGCCAGAAGATCCGCAACAGTCATGCCCATGATTTCCACCTTTCACAATCCTGATGGATAACCTAGGGCGCGGGGCAGATGTGGGAAGTCGTCAAACGGCATCATTTGATGCCGTTTGAAACAGAGTGTTTATTGTGTGCAATCGCGGATAAAGCGCGCGAGATAAGCGTCAAATTCTGCGGGTGCTTCGCGGAATGGCGCATGACCTGCATTGTCGATAACGTGGGTTTTACCTTCCCACAGATTGCCGAATTTCACTTTCGACACGAAATCGAGTTCAACAAAAGGCTCGTCACGGCCATTGACGACCGCGATAGGGAGTTGTGCTTCCGCTACGATGTCGCGCTGGTTACCGCCGGTGCCAGAGCCAAATTTTTCAAACATGATGCGGCGCGCGCGTCCATCTGTGCGTGCAACAATATCGAGAAGCGATGCCTCGAATGGTTCGCCGCAGGTGCTGCGAGCGTAGGATTCCACATCGTGTTCCGAGAAGACTTCCTGTCCGGCGAGTGCCATATCAGGACCGCTCTTGAAGCCCTGTCCTACTTCTTCGCGCGCGACAGGCGGCGTCCCAGTGATCATCAGCCCACGCATTTCAGGATAACGGGCAATCATCTCGATACCAATATGGCCACCGAGCGACCAGCCAAAAACCACCGCATCGGCAATCCCGAGCTTTTGCATGACTTCGGTCATTGCATTCGCATAGCCTTCCATCGAATAGCTGCGGTCGGGGTCGATGGCATCGGATGATTTGCCGTGGCCCGGAAGATCAGGTGCAATGACGCGCCACTTCTTGCCGATCTCTCCTTCGAGCTGCGGCGCAAAAATGGCACCCGAACTTGAATTGCCATGGATCATCAGCAGCGGAGCGCCCTCGCCCTCGCTTTCCCGCACAGCAATGCGGCCATGGCTGGTTTCAAGCTCGTGATAATTGATTGTCATGTCGTCTGTTCCCAAAATGCGGATAGTCTAGGTTCTGAGCCTAATCGTAAGAAACCTTACCGCGACCTTTCTTGATGTCCGAGCGTCCGGACTTGGCCTTGAGGCGGCGTTCAATCGAGCCTTTTGTCGGCTTGGTTTTCCTGCGTGGTGGCGGCGGCGGAACTGCTGCTTCTCTGATCAAAGCAATCATCCGCTCACGTGCATCTTCGCGGTTGCGTTCCTGTGTGCGGAAGCGATTGGCCTCGATCAGAATGTCCCCATCCTTGGTACCCTTCTGACCGGCAAGCTTGAAAAGACGGGAAAGCACATCTTCCGGCAGGCCGGAGCGCGCCGCATGAAAGCGCAGCTGCACGGCGGTGGAAACCTTGTTGACGTTCTGACCACCGGGACCGGATGAGCGAATAAAGCTCTCCTCCAGATCATCCTCGTGGATGGTCAGGCGGTTGGTGATGCGGATGATGTTGCGGCTTTCTTCCATGATGCGAAGTGATACACCGCTTTCTAACGCATGTCTCCCAAAAGTGGGAACCGGTTTTGGGATAAAGACATGCGTAAAAACAAATGGATAGAGCGAGCGCGGTGGATACGATCAAGCGTGACACGCTCTATCCATTAGACAAAAGAAAAACCCGACCTTTCGGCCGGGCTTCTCCTCCTCCTCAGGATGGTGAAAGCATGTCTCCAAAAAGTGGGAACCGGTCTTTGGGAGACATGCGCAGAAAAAGCTATTCTGCAGCGATCTGGGTTGCCGGTGCGGCATCCTTCACATCGTGATCGACGTGGCTTTCGAATTTCTCGAAATTGTTCACGAACATATCGACAAGCTTTTTGGCCTGTGCGTCGTAAGCAGCCTTGTCGGCCCAGGTCGAACGCGGATCGAGAATGGATGCGTCCACGCCCGGCACTTCAACCGGAACAGCAAAGCCGAAATTCGGATCGGTGCGGAATTCCGCATTGTTGAGTGAGCCGTCAAGCGCTGCGGACAAAAGCGCACGGGTCGCCTTGATCGGCATACGCTTGCCGGTGCCATAAGCGCCGCCGGTCCAACCGGTGTTGACCAGCCAGCAATCGACCTTGTGTTCGGCGATCAGCTTGCGCAAAAGATTGCCGTATTCGGACGGATGACGCGGCATGAACGGTGCGCCGAAGCAGGTCGAGAAGGTTGCTTCCGGTTCGGTCACGCCCTTTTCAGTACCGGCGACCTTGGCGGTGTAGCCTGACAGGAAGTGATACATGGCCTGCGCAGGTGTCAGCTTGGCAATTGGAGGCATCACACCGAAAGCATCGGCGGTGAGCATGATGATGTTCTTTGGCTGACCGCCCTTGCCCGATGCAGATGCGTTCGGAATGAAATCGAGCGGATAGGCGCAGCGGGTGTTTTCCGTGAGCGAACCATCGTCGAAATCCGGCTGGCGGTTTGCATCCAGCACGACATTTTCCAGAACAGTGCCGAAGCGCTGTGTGGTGGCGAAGATTTCAGGTTCGGCTTCTGCCGAAAGACGAATGGTCTTGGCATAGCAGCCACCTTCGAAATTGAAGATGCCATGTTCGCCCCAGCCATGCTCATCGTCACCGATCAGCGTGCGGCTCGGATCGGCTGAAAGCGTGGTCTTGCCGGTGCCGGACAAGCCGAAGAAGACGGCGGTATCGCCGTTCGGGCCTTCATTGGCCGAGCAATGCATCGGCATGACGCCCTTGGCAGGCAGAAGATAATTGAGTGCGGTGAAGACCGACTTCTTCATTTCGCCAGCATAGGATGTGCCACCAATCAGCACGATCTTGCGGGTCAGGTCAACCGCGATCACCGTTTCGGTGCGCACACCATAGCGTGCTGGATCAGCCTTGAAGGAAGGCAGATCGATAATGGTCATTTCAGGCACGTAAGATGCAAGCGCTGCTTCTTCCGGACGGATCAGCAGGTTGCGGATGAACAGCGAATGCCATGCATATTCGGTGACGACACGCGCATTGATCTTGTTGTCTTTGTCAGCGCCGCCGATGAGATCCTGTACAAAAAGCTCCTTGCCCTTCGCATGTTCGATGAAATCGGCATAGAGAAGCTCGAAAGCCTCCGGCGTCATGGGCTTGTTGTTGTCCCACCAGACCTGATCTTCGGTGTTTGAATCGCGAACGACGAATTTGTCTTTTGGCGAGCGGCCCGTGTGCTGACCGGTGCGCGCAACAAGCGCACCCTGTGCGGAAAGCTCTGCTTCGCCACGGCGAATTGTCTCTTCATAAAGCCGGGCCGGTCCAAAATTATAAAAGACTGCGGACAGTTCCTTCAATCCTGAAGTGGCAATGGAAGCGGCAGTATTGTGAATGCCGATCTCTTTCATGGTCTCTCCGCCATCTGGTTCGAAAATTTGTTGTCCCGGTCTCTTTTAATCCGGGATGGCAGTCAGAAACAGATTAATTAAATCAAATCAAATATTTAATCGATTTAAAAAAATTGAAACTTTTTTAAATCGTTTAATCTTTATGTTATTGCGTGTAACGCCGGCCTGGAACAATTCTCGATTGTATGAACTCCGGAAACAGATTCGGCAGGCTGCTTTGATGGGAAGTTAAGTGGCTGCCACATTTTGTACCTAATTTGTACTGCACAAGCGGCACGACTATAATAAGATCGACGCGCTTACCGGCGTTTGGTGATTTGCACCGCTGCTGTAACGGGGCGGCTAATAAAGGAGAAGGTCCGCATGAAGGAAGCTTCGGCAACGCAGACAATTGCGCTGGTCGACGATGACCGTAACATTCTGACCTCCGTTTCCATTGCTCTGGAGTCGGAAGGCTATCGTGTGGAGACCTATACCGATGGGGCTTCCGCATTGGATGGCCTGATGGCGCGCCCACCGAACCTTGCGATCTTCGACATCAAGATGCCGCGTATGGATGGTATGGAACTGTTGCGCCGTCTGCGTCAGAAATCCGACCTTCCGGTCATCTTTCTGACTTCCAAGGACGACGAGATCGATGAATTGTTCGGGCTCAAGATGGGTGCCGACGATTTCATCACCAAGCCGTTCTCTCAGCGTCTTCTGGTCGAGCGTGTAAAGGCTGTCCTGCGCCGCGTTGCGGCACGCGATGGCACTGCAAAGCCGACCGGTCAGCAGGCCAAGTCGCTGGAACGCGGTCAGCTGGTTATGGATCAGGAACGCCATACCTGCACCTGGAAAGGCGAGCCGGTAACGCTCACTGTCACCGAATTCCTCATCCTTCATTCGCTGGCACAACGCCCTGGCGTGGTGAAAAGCCGTGACGCGCTGATGGATGCGGCTTATGATGAGCAGGTCTATGTGGATGATCGAACCATCGACAGCCACATCAAGCGTCTGCGCAAGAAGTTCAAGTCGGTTGATGACGACTTCGAGATGATCGAAACGCTTTATGGCGTCGGTTATCGCTTCCGCGAAGCGTGAGTTAACGCTTATCGCGGAAAAGTGGAAACCGGTTTTCCGAAAACGATAAGCGTAAAAAAAGCCTATCGCGGAAAAGTGGGAACCGGTTCTCCGACAATGATAGGCGTAAGAATAAAGAATGATGGCGTGTCGCATGAATATGCTATGACATGACCCGTTTCAGATCGCCGGGCTTACCAAGGCCCGGTGATGCTCAATAAGAAGGCTAGATCGAAGCGACATGGTCGCCGAAACCCGGAAAGACAGTGCCGTTACCATGAGGGAGCGTAGGGCGCGGCGACAACGCTCGCTTTTCCTGCGTCGTCTTTTTGCGCCTTTCAGCCGGTTTCTCGGTCAGTTTCTGTTCTCCAGTCTGACACGCCGCATACTGTTTCTCAATCTTGCAGCCCTTGCCGTTCTGGTTTCCGGTATCCTCTATATGAATCAGTTCCGCGAAGGGCTGATTGATGCCAAGATCGAAAGCCTGCTCACACAGGGCAAGATCATCGCTGCCGCGATTTCCTCTTCCGCCACGGTCGACACCAACTCGCTGATGATCGATCCGGAAAAACTTCTGGAACTGCAGGCAGGGCAAAGCATCACGCCATCGCCTGATTCGCCCGATAACTGGGAATTTCCGATCAATCCGGAAAAAGTATCGCCGCTCTTGCGTCAGTTGATTTCACCAACCAGCACGCGCGCCCGCATTTACGATCATTATGCAAATCTGCTGCTCGATTCCCGCTCGCTTTATGCGCCGGCATTCGCTTCTGGTGGACCGGTATTCCGCTATGATCTGCCAGCAATCGAAGAAGATACGCCAAGTGTCTGGGAGCGTTTCTCAGGCTGGTTCTCCCGTCTGTTCTATGGCGGCGGTCTGCCGCTTTATCAGGAGCAGCCGGGCGGCAATGGTCTGGCCTATCAGGAAATCGTTCGCGCACTGACCGGTTCGCCGCAAACGGCACAGCGTCGTAACCAGCAAGGGGAGCTGGTGGTGTCGGTCGCCGTGCCAATCCAGCAATCGCGTGCTATTCTGGGTGTCCTCCTGCTTTCGACCGAAGGTGACGACATCGACAAGATCGTGCAGGGCGAGCGCATGGCTGTTTTCCGCGTGTTCGGTGTTGTTGCGGCTGTCATGGTGATCTTGTCGCTGTTTCTGGCGTCCACCATTGCGAGCCCGCTGAGAAAGCTTGCCGCAGCAGCAGACCGCGTGCGTCTTGGTGTAAAAAGTCGCGAGGAAATCCCGGATTTCTCTGAACGTCAGGACGAAGTTGGCCATTTGTCGACCTCTATCCGTGCGATGACCGATGCGCTTTATACCCGGATCGAGGCGATTGAGAGTTTCGCGGCGGATGTGAGCCACGAGCTGAAAAACCCCCTCACCTCGTTGCGAAGCGCGGTTGAAACCCTGCCGCTTGCCAGGAATGATGATTCGCGCAAACGCTTGCTCGACGTCATCCAACATGATGTCCGCCGCCTTGACCGCCTGATTACCGATATTTCGGATGCTTCGCGACTGGATGCGGAACTGGCACGCGAACATTCTGATCGCGTTGATATGAAGACGCTGTTGAACGGTCTGGTGGCTGCCGCGCGCGAAGTGCGCCGAAACAAGGTTGGCACCGAGATCGTGTTCAATACCGGCAAATTGCCGTCAGGCAAAAAAGGCTTCTTTGTTGCCGGACATGATTTGCGTCTTGGACAGGTCATCAGCAATCTTATCGAAAATGCACGCTCCTTCGTCCCCGATGATACAGGGCGCATTGTTGTCACGCTGAGTGGCGAAGGCAGCCGTTTGCGGGTGCTTGTCGAAGATAATGGTCCCGGCATTCCGATCGAAAATATCGAGCGCATCTTCGAGCGCTTCTATACAGATCGCCCGGCTTCTGAGGCTTTTGGCCAGAACTCCGGCCTTGGTCTTTCGATCAGCCGTCAGATTATCGAGGCGCATGGTGGAACACTGACTGCTGAAAATATCATCGATCCAGCCAAAGCTGATCATATGAAAGGCGCGCGCTTCATCATCGATCTTCCGGCCAGTGCGTGATCCCGAGATGACACCCGAAGAGGAAAAAAGCGGCCTTCATGCAACGACTGTACAGTTGCAGGGTCGTGGTGTGATGCTGATGGGTAAATCCGGCGCGGGTAAAACCGAACTGGCCCTCACCCTTGTCGAACGTGCGATTATTCGCAACGAGCAGGCTTGTCTTGTCGCGGACGACCGCACTTTATTGCATGTGGAAAGCGGCAAGCTGATCGCAAGTGTTCCGCAAACGCTGGCTGGCGGCGTTGAAATTCGTGGCGCGGGCCTTTTCACTGTTGCTTATGTGGAACAGACGCCACTCGATCTTGTGGTCAAATTGGTCGGTCGTGACGCGGCCGAACGTTATCCGAGTGATGAAAAGTGGCAGTTCGAAGGTGTCGAAGTTCCACGCCTGCTGCTCCCTGCCCTTTCATCGAATGGCGATTCCAACGCGCTTTCGCGGGCTATAGAGGCCACTTTGTTTTCTAAACCCTGGCCCTGAGACTGGTGCCAGTGTTTTTTGCAAGCCGTATTCCAAAAGCGTGCTTAACGCTGCGGCATTTTGCTTTTTTCAAGGCAATGCTTAAATTTTTCACTTGCTATCAAGATTTGCCCTGCCAAGATGCACAACTTGTCGGCTAAGGTCCGGCAGGGTTTTAGTGCCATCTGCGCCTTTGGCGGGTTAAAGCGGCGGGCACGCGACAGGAGCTTTTAAAGTATGATCGGACTCGTGCTTGTTACGCACGGAAGGCTGGCCGAGGAGTTTCTCCATGCTGTTGAGCATGTAGTTGGCCCGCAAGACAATTTCGAGACCGTATGTATCGGTGCGGAAGATGACATGGAACAGCGTCGTCGGGATATCGTCGATGCTGTCGAACGCGCCGATAATGGCAGAGGTGTCATCGTTCTGACGGATATGTTTGGTGGTACACCGTCCAATCTGGCGATTTCGGTAATGGAGGAAGGCAAGATCGAGGTCATTGCAGGTGTCAACCTGCCGATGCTGATCAAGCTTTCGAGCGTTCGCATAGCTGGCGACATCAAGACGGCTTTGCGCGAGGCGCAGGATGCGGGGCGCAAATATATTAACGTCGCAAGCCAGGTTCTCACAGGAAAGTAATCATGCATCCCACCGTGGCCGTTACAGGCGAATACGATGCCGATAGCGCTCTTTCCCGGTCTTTCGAGATCGTCAACAAACGCGGGCTTCATGCCCGCGCTTCGGCCAAGTTCGTGCAGCTTGTGGACAGTTATGATGCCCATGTGCGCGTTAGCAAGGACGGTATGACGGTGGGCGGCACATCCATCATGGGCCTCATGATGCTGGCAGCGTCCCCCGGTTGCTGTATTGATGTCCGCGCATCCGGCGAACAGGCTGACGCCGTGCTCGATGCGCTTCAGACACTTATTGCCGATAAGTTCGGTGAGGAATGCTGAGTCTCGGGGCATTCCGCTGCTTCTCAATCAATTGATATAGACACATAAAGATTTCTTTATGTTGCGTTGTGCTGTGCGTGCTGATCTGCTAATCAGAACGCCAGCCGAAGCCCTTTTGTCATTATTTTATTCGGGGCTTCAAAATCAATTTGATTGGAGCAGATGATGACCGCAAGTCAGGATTTTGTCGTCAAGGATATGAGCCTCGCTGACTGGGGCCGTAAGGAACTCGATATTGCTGAAACTGAAATGCCGGGCCTGATGGCCGCGCGCGAAGAGTTCGGCAAATCACAGCCACTTAAGGGCGCACGCATTTCCGGCTCGCTGCATATGACAATCCAGACAGCTGTCTTGATCGAGACCCTGAAGGCTCTGGGTGCCGATGTGCGTTGGGCATCGTGCAATATTTTCTCGACGCAGGATCATGCTGCCGCAGCAATTGCTGCCACCGGCACACCGGTTTTCGCCATCAAGGGCGAAACGCTTGAAGAATACTGGACCTATACCGACAAGATCTTCCAGTGGGCGGATGGTCAGCCATCCAACATGATCCTCGATGATGGTGGCGATGCCACCATGTATATCCTGATCGGCGCGCGCGCTGAGGCTGGCGAAGACGTTCTGTCGAAGCCTGAAAGCGAAGAAGAAGAAGTTCTGTTTGCGCAGATCAAGAAGCGCATGGCTGAAACACCAGGTTTCTTCACGCGTCAGCGCGATGCGATCAAGGGTGTTACGGAAGAAACTACTACGGGCGTCAACCGTCTTTATCAGCTGCAGAAGAAGGGTCTCCTGCCCTTCCCGGCAATCAACGTCAATGACAGCGTGACAAAGTCGAAGTTCGACAACAAGTATGGCTGCAAGGAATCGCTGGTTGACGGCATCCGTCGCGGCACTGACGTCATGATGGCTGGCAAGGTTGCTGTCGTTTGCGGTTATGGCGATGTTGGCAAAGGCTCGGCAGCATCGCTCGCTGGTGCCGGTGCCCGCGTCAAGGTCACGGAAGTTGATCCAATCTGCGCGCTTCAGGCTGCAATGGACGGCTTTGAAGTCGTTACGCTCGATGATGCCGCTTCGACCGCCGATATCGTGATCTCGACGACCGGCAATAAGGACGTCATCACGCTTGATCATATGCGCAAGCTGAAAGATATGGCCATCGTTGGCAATATCGGTCACTTCGACAATGAAATTCAGGTTGCAGGACTGCGTAACCTGAAATGGACCAATGTGAAGCCTCAGGTCGATCTGGTCGAATTCCCGGATGGCAAGCGCATCATCCTTCTGTCGGAAGGCCGTCTGCTCAATCTCGGCAATGCAACGGGCCATCCAAGCTTCGTTATGTCGGCTTCCTTCACCAATCAGGTGCTGGGTCAGATCGAACTCTTTACGCGCACTGACGCCTACAAGAATGAAGTCTATGTCCTGCCAAAGCACCTCGACGAGAAGGTTGCGCGTCTGCATCTCGACAAGCTCGGCGCCAAGCTGACTGTGCTTTCTGAGGAACAGGCCGCATATATCGGCGTAACGCCACAGGGACCATATAAGTCGGAACACTACAGGTATTAATTAGCCGTTAACCATACTGCTACATCTTGTAGGCCGGGCAGCATCAGGTTGCCCGGTCTTTATTTTTACACGTAACACGCTTCACGTGGATTCGCGGTGAGGGTATTGTGAAGACGAATCAATGTGTTTTGACGGGTGTTTGCGTTGTGCGTTTTTTGCCGGTTCTGGCGAAAGGCGGGTGGCCTATTCATCCTCGAAACATGTCCGGCTTTCAGCATTGTGGCGATGCGCGAAGGTCAGAATAAAGAGTTTTGAAATACGGGAGCGCCCTTTTGGGGGAGGCTTCCGGGCGGCGGAGACAAGGGAAATATGCCAGAGGTCGGCTCAACGGGGAGCTTGCGGAGCAAATCCGCATTCAGCGCAGGCAGGCACCTGAAAGCTTCGCTTTCGCTTGGCTTCAGCCCTCTCAAACGGGTCATCCTCAAGGCAACGGTTTCCTTTGCCGCACTTGTTGCGGCGGCTCCGGCAGCATTTGCACAAGATGCTGAAAATTCCACGCGCATAGATCTGCCATTTGGTGGCAGTGTCGGTGCATTTGAAGTTATCCAGTTTTCGATTTTTCTGGGCGCCATGGGTGCGGCCCTTTTGTCGGCTGGCTGGCTGATCCGCGACCGTTCCAAGATTGCGCATGAAAACAATGAATTGCGTTCGCGCCTGTCCGATATGGGATTGGCTGCACAACGCAATGACGCATTGCTTAACCTCAAAGATCAGCGGATCGTGGTTTGGGATGCACATGGCGCACGCGCCGATGTCGTCGGACAATTGCCGTTTGATTGCGGTGCGCCGCAGGACCGTTCGCATTTTCTGGCCTTTGGTCGTTGGCTTCGTCCGCAATCGGTAACTGAGCTGGAACGTGCGGTTTCGGCTTTGCGCGAACAGGCCCATGCTTTTGATCTGACGGTTGAAACTGTCAACGGCACGCTTCTGGACGTCTATGGTCGCACGTCGGGCAGTTTTGCCGTGGTGCGCTTTCTGAGCCTTCAGGGCGTGCAGGCGGAGCGTGCGGCACTCCAGTCGCAGAACCGCGAACTCTCCGAAAAACTTGCACTATTGCGTCATCTGCTTGACCGGATTGAACAGCCGGTCTGGGTGCGTGGTTCCGATGGGCGTATCGAATGGGTCAATGGTGCCTATGCGCGCGCGGTGGATGCTGCAGATGGCACGCAGGCAAGCTCGGAAGGCCGGGAACTGTTTGGCGCGCAGGCCCGTCAGCGTCTGGAGCGCGACCGCTTTGCCGAGCCGGATATGCGTGAGCAAATGCCTGCTGTGGTGCGCGGCGATCGCCGTGTTTACGACGTGACCGATGTGAGTGCCGAGGCAGGCTCTGCCGGCCTTGGTTTTGATCTGAGTGAAGTGGAACAGGTGCGTGAGGAACTGAACCGCACTCTGAAGAGCCACGCCGAGACGCTTGATCAGCTTTCGACCGCAGTGGCTATTTTCGATCCGGATATGAAGCTGCAATTCTTCAATCAGGCTTTCGTTTCGCTGTGGTCGCTTGATACGGCCTGGCTTGAAACACATCCGAGCAACACGCTGCTCTTTGATCGGCTTCGTTCCGAAGGAAAGCTGCCTGAGCAGCCGGAATGGCGCAAGTGGAAGGATTCTCTGCTTTCCGCCTACCGCGCGGTCGAGCCGGAAGAACATATGTGGCACTTGCCGGATACGCGCATCATGCGTGTCGTCGCCAATCCGCATCCGCAAGGTGGCGTGACATGGTTCTTCGAGAACATGACCGAAAAGTTCGAGCTTGAAGGCCGCTACAATACGCTGATCAAGGTTCAGGGTGAAACGCTCGATCATCTGGCGGAAGCGGTTGCGGTGTTTGGCTCCGATGGCCGTTTGCGCCTTTCCAATCCATCTTTTGCCGATCTCTGGTCGCTGCCCGCAGCGATTACCGTTGAAGGCACGCATATCTCGACCATTTCCAAGCTCTGCGGCCAGCGCGGCGGGGATGGTATCTGGGACGATTTCGTTTCCTCTGTCACTGGCTTCCTTGACGAGCGCAACGGGCGCATGGGGCAGGTGGAGCTTGATGACGGCGTCATCCTTTCTTTTGCCGTGGTGCCGCTGCCGAAAGGTCAGACCATGCTCACCTTCATCGATGTCACCGATACGGTGCGCGTGGAGCGGGCATTGAAGGAAAAGAACGAAGCGCTTTCGCTCGCCGATCAGATCAAGAACGACTTCGTGCAGCATGTTTCCTATGAGCTGCGCTCGCCGCTGACCAATATCATCGGCTTTACCGAACTGCTGCAAACACCTGCCTTTGGCTCACTTAATGAGCGTCAGCTTGAATACCTCGATCATATTGGCACCTCCTCGGCGGTGCTTCTGACCATCGTCAACGACATTCTTGATCTTGCGACGGTCGACGCCGGTATCATGCAACTCGATATTGATGATGTATCGGTGACCAACGAGATTTCCGCTGCTGCAAAGCGCGTCAGCGAGCGTCTGCACGAACATGATATCGGCCTCGATATCGATATTGCCGACGATGTAGAGACTTTTAGGGCTGATGCCAACCGCGTGCGGCAGGTCCTGTTTAATCTCCTGTCCAATGCATCCAATTATGCGCCGGAAGGTTCGACCGTAACGCTTCAAGTGGCACGCGATGGCACGGATATCGTCTTTGCCGTGCATGATGATGGCCCGGGCATGCCGGGCGATGTGCTGGATACGGTTTTCAAGCGTTTTCAGGCCTATCAGAATGGTGGACGCAAGCGGGGCGTGGGCCTGGGACTTTCCATCGTCAAAAGCTTTGTCGAGCTGCATGGTGGCCGCGTAGAGATCGAAACAGGTGCGGACATTGGAACGACGGTTATTTGTCGCTTCCCATCGGAGGCGCGCAGCTTCCGTGTTGCCGCCGAATAAGGTAAATGGGGCTTTATGAGCACCCCAAGCAATAGCCCGATAACCCGTCTCGAACTGTTTCTGCCCGATGAGGCTGCGACCAAACGCTTTGGCGAAGATTTCACTTTAGCGCTGATTAAAGGCGATCTCGTCACCTTGTCTGGCGATCTTGGCGCAGGCAAATCCTCGCTTGCCCGTGCGATCATCCGTGCGATGGCCGACGATGAGGGGTTTGAGGTGCCAAGTCCGACTTTCACGCTGGTGCAGAGCTATGAGGCTTTGCGCATCCCCGTGGCGCACGCTGATCTTTATCGGATTTCGCATGGTGAAGAGCTGGACGAACTGGGGCTTGTCGAATTTCTCGAAGATGGTGTGGTGCTGTGCGAATGGCCGGAGCAGGCGGAAGGTTTTCTGCCGGAGCCAAGCTTCGCCGTCACATTAACCCATGAGGGGGCAGGGCGGCGTATTGCCATTAGCGGGTCAAATGCTGCGATTGCGCGCCTTCAACGTACGCTCGACATCCGGGCTTTCCTTGAAAACAACGACCGGGCAGCTGCCACACGCCGCTGTTTGCAGGGCGATGCTTCACCGCGCAAATATGAGATCATCACAAGCGCACATGGTGTCGAAGTTCTGATGAATGCACCGGCGATGCCCTATGATCCACCGCTGCGCAACGGAAAATCCTATCGCCAGCTCGCGCATATAGCCGAAAATATCCAGGCTTTCGTGGCTATTGACGGCCTGCTTGCAGCCCATGGTTTGCGGGTGCCAGAAATGCGCGCAATGGATATTGATGCGGGGCTTCTGATCCTTGAGGATCTGGGAACAGAAGGCATCCGCGCACCCTCCGGCGAACCTGTCGCCGAACGCTATGAGGCAGCGGGACGGTTTCTGGCGCATCTTCACGGTGTTCAGTGGCCAGATCAGGCGCCGGTTCCGGGCCATCTCGATCATATCATTGCAGGATTCGACCGCGATGCGATGATCATGGAAGTGAGCCTCGTGGGACAATGGTATGCGCCACGCATCATGGGCCGCAAGCTCACCGAAGCCGAAATTGCAGCCTATGAGACGGCATGGGATGAGGTTCTGACCGAAATCGCCGATTGCGAAAAAAGCCTGCTGCTGCGTGATTATCATTCGCCAAACCTGTTCTGGTTTGAGGATGCAAAAGGTGTCGACAAAATCGGCACAATCGACTTTCAGGACGCGATGATCGGCCCTGCTGCCTATGATGTCGCGTCGCTGGCACTCGATGCTCGCGTGACGATTACGCCGGAGCTCGAAAAGGCAGTGGTGGGTGCCTATTGCGATGAACGCCGCAAGCTTGGCCATGTGTTTGACGAAGCGGCTTTTCGCATGGCCTATGCCGCCATGGGTGCGCAGCGCAACGCCAAGCTGCTGGGTCTGTTCGTGCGGCTTGATGAGCGTGATGGCAAGCCGCATTATCTCGCGCATCTGCCACGCATTCACGACTATCTCGGTCGCGTCTTAAAGCATCCGGTCATGGCGCCGGTAGCCCGCTGGTTTGACGATCTCGCTTTGCTGGAGAAACAATGACACTTCCTGATACAGCGATCATGCTTGCAGCAGGTCTTGGCAAGCGTATGCGCCCGATCACCGAAACCATGCCCAAGCCTTTGGTGCCTGTTGCCGGTAAGTCGCTCATTGATTGGGGGCTCGATGCGCTGGTGAACGCCGGTGTTGAGAATACAATCGTCAATGTCCATTACTTAGCCGACCAACTAATCGACTATCTTGGCAGTCGCTCAAAGCCGAAAATCACGATCTCCGACGAGCGTGATCTGCTGCTCGATTCTGCAGGTGGTATCGTCAACGTGCTGCCACAGGTTGGGGGTAAGCCGTTCTACGTACTCAATGCCGATACATTTTGGGTTGGTGATGAGGCGCAGCCGAATATTTCGGCGCTGGCGCATGTCTGGGACGATGCCCGCATGGATATTCTTCTCATGACGGCGAGGCTCGATCAGGCAACAGGTTTTGAAGGCAAGGGCGATTTCGTCGCGGATGAAGAGGGCCGCTTGCGCCGTTTGCGTGATGCCGCAGGCGACCCGGTCATCTATGCCGGTGCAGCAGTTATTCATCCGCGTATTTTTGCCAAAGCTGAGCCGGGTGTTTCATCGCTCAACCGCTATTTTGATGAAGCCATTGCAGCCGGGCGTCTTTATGGTATGCCCATGACCGGGCATTGGCTTACGGTGGGAACACCGGAAGCAATCGGCGAGGCGGAGGCTGTGCTTTCCGCAATTGCGTAAGGAGAGCATGGCGGAATGACCATTACGAGGCCGAAGCTTTTTTCCATTCCATCCGGCACAGCTTTTCTACCAGCCTTTGCCAAGGCACTTCTGGAAGGCCGCCTGATTGAAGACTTTCCGGGAAATGCCTCTGATCCGCTGGCATTAGCGAACGCGACGATCTATGTGCCGACGCGCCGTGCAGCGCGTGCGCTTCGTTCCATTCTGGTCGATATGAATCCGGCTAAATCTGCAATCCTTCCGACCATTCGCCCGCTGGGCGATGTGGACGAGGACGCAGCTTTTTTCAATGCGGCCACAAGCGGCGTATTCGATCTTAATCCGCCAATTGGCAAGGCTGAACGGCTGTTGCTGCTGGCGCGGCTCATTCGTCCATGGCGTGAATCGCTGCCTGCGCATGTGCGGGCGTTGTTTGGCGTTGATGATGTTTCGGTTCCCGCAACAACCTCTGACGCAATTTGGCTTGCGCGTGATCTGGCTGGCCTGATGGATCAGGTCGAAACCGACAATGCCAAATGGAGTGAGCTTGCCAGCATTGCGCCCGATGATCTTGCGGACTGGTGGCAGGTCACGCTTGGCTTTCTCGATATTGTCACGAAACTCTGGCCGGAAATTCTTGAAGAGCGCAAGCTGTCCAATCCGGCAGCGCATCGCAATGAATTGATCTGGGGCGAGGTGCGGCGACTGCGCGATCATCCGCCGCAAGGGCCTGTGATTGCGGCTGGTTCCACAGGCTCCATTCCCGCGACTGCCGAGCTTGTTTCAGTCATCGCCCGATTACCACAAGGTGCTGTTGTTCTGCCGGGACTGGACCGTGATCTTGATGAAGGCGCTTGGAACCTGCTGGGGGCTTCGGACGATAATCCATCCACCTTCGGCCATCCGCAATATGGTCTCCACAAGCTGTTGCAGGCTATTGGGGTATTGCGCGGAGATGTCGAGCATATCGAAGATATGCCGGTTAACAAACGCGTGCTGGAGCGTGTGGTCAGCGAAGCATTGCGCCCGGCAGAAACCACGGATGCATGGAGCCTGCTGAACCGCGATGCGGATATGCAGCCCCAAAGATTGCTGCAATCGGCTCAAAAGATCGATCTGATTGAAACCGCTAATGAGCGTGAGGAAGCGCTGGCAGTGGCCCTGGCGCTTCGCGATGCGATCAGCGATGAAAACAAGACCGCCGCATTGGTTACTGCCGATAGAAATCTCGCGCGCCGCGTGGTGGGCGAACTCGCCCGCTTTGGCATCGACGCCGATGATTCCGGCGGTCGCCATTTGCGCGATATCGAAACCGCGACGCTGATGCGTCTCATGGTCGAAACCGTGTTCAACCCCGGCGATCCGGTGGCTTTGTTAGCGTTGGTCAAGCACCCGATGCTAAGGCTTGGCGGCAAGCGCATAGAACGGCGACTGGCTGCGGAAACGCTTGAACTGGTGGCGTTCCGTGGCGGTACGGGCAGGGCATCGATTATCGATCTTCCTGCTTTTTTCGACCGCCGCATGGAAGAAAGCGCCAGCCAGTCATGGCAACCGGCATGGCACGCGACTGTTACGCCTGACATGATTGAAGCGGCGCGCGCGCTTTGCGTGAGCCTGTCGGAAGCTATTGCGCCGCTTGCACCTTTCGCCACCATTAACCGGCGAACGGATATTGGCGAGATTACACGCGCAACTGTGGAAGCGCTGGAAAATCTGGCACGCGATGAAAGCGAAAGCGTCACGCGCTATTATTCCGGCGAGCATGGCGAGAAGCTGGCTTCATTTCTGCGTCAGCTTGTGGCGAGCGAAGCGGGACTGGATTTTGAGGCTATTGAATGGCCCGCAATACTTGAAGCTCTGATGTCGGGCGAAACCGTAAAGCCGCATCCGGGTGGCCATCCGCGCGTCTTCATCTGGGGTGCGCTGGAAGCGCGTTTGCAGACCATGGATACGTTGGTGATCGGTGGTCTCAACGAAGGCACATGGCCCGCCAAGACGCGCAACGACCCGTTCATGTCGCGCCCTATGAAGGCGATGATCGCGCTTGATCCACCTGAGCGCCGTACCGGCCTTGCAGCACACGATTTCCAGATGGCGCTTGGTATGGATCATGTCGTGCTGTCGCGTTCGCAGCGCTCTGATAATGCGCCGACGATTCCGTCGCGCTGGTTGCAGCGGCTTGAAACGGTGCTTGGTGCTGACGTGACAAAGGATATGCGAGCACGTGGTGCACGTTTCATCCATTGGGCGCGTGAAATCGATCAGGCGCCTGATGTGCCTTTTGTCAAACGCCCAGAACCAGCACCGCCTGTAAGCGCAAGGCCCAAGCATTTTTCGGTGACGGAAATCGAAACCCTGCGCCGCGATCCCTACGCGATTTTTGCCAAAAAGATTCTGAAACTGCGTCCGCTGGAACCGCTGATCCGCGATCCGGCAGCAGCAGAACGTGGGACACTTTTTCACGACATTCTCGGGCATTTCACCGAAGAGGGCATCGATCCGCTGGCTCCCGATGCAGCCGCGCAGCTTGAAGAATTTGGGCGGCATTTCTTTGGTGAAATGGACCTGCCCATTGAGATCGAAGCAGTGTGGTGGCCGCGTTTTACCGCACTTATTCCGCAATTCCTCGAATGGGAGCGCGAACGCGCCTATAATGTTCAGACCCGCTTTGCCGAAATTTCGTCGGATAAACGCGAGGTTGAAAGTCTTGGCATCACTTTGTCGGGCCGTGCCGACCGTATAGATCTGATGCGTGACGGAACAGCGGAAGTGATCGACTATAAGACCGGTTCCACGCCATCGCCACGACAGGCGCACGTCCTCTTGTCGCCACAGCTGGCGCTGGAAGCAGCTCTTCTCGTGCGCGGGGCGTTCCGCGAACTGGGTTCTGTTCGAGCGTCTGATCTGACCTATGTGCGATTGCGGGCGGGCGGCGAGGTGAAGCCCGAATCGATTTTAAAAATTGGCAGGCCGCCTTCGGAAAAAACTGCACCCGCCCTTGGTGAAGAGGCATGGCAGCGACTGGCGCAGTTGCTCGCCGAGTATCAGAATCCGGCTAAGGGTTATCTGTCCCGCGCGTTACCGTTCAAGGAAACAGAACTTTCGGGTGATTATGATCATCTGGCGCGTGTGCTGGAATGGTCCGCCGGTGGCGACTCTGGCGGGGAGAGCGGCGAATGAAAAAGCAACGTGTTATTCCACAGGAAACAATCGACGCGCAGGCCAGTGCTGCTAATCCGCTGGCCTCCGTCTGGGTGTCGGCCAATGCCGGTTCGGGTAAGACTCACGTTCTGACTGAGCGCGTTATCCGGCTGCTGCTCGAAGGCACGGACCCGTCTAAAATCCTCTGCCTCACCTATACCAAAGCGGCGGCGGCCGTCATGCAGAACCGTGTCTTTGCGCGACTGTCCGAATGGGCAATGTTGCCGGATGAGGATTTGGCTGACAGGCTTATCAAGCTCGAAGGCAAGCGTCCGGGGGCGACACGGCTTGCCGTTGCGCGCAGGCTTTTTGCGCGCGCGCTTGAAACGCCGGGCGGGCTGAAAATCCAGACCATCCACGCATTTTGTGAAGCCATCCTGCATCAGTTCCCGCTTGAGGCGAATATTGCAGGCCACTTCGAGATGATGGATGATCTCATGCAGGTCGCCCTTGTTGGCGAAGCGCGCCGCACCCTGCTTGAGACCGCACATGGCGGCGGCGATCCGGAACTGGCGAACGCTTTTGCCGATGTCATGCAGGCAGCGGGCGAGATGGGTTTGCAGACACTGCTTGATGAAGCCGTGGGCCGCCGCAATGGCTTGCAGCACTATATTGCGGCGCTTGGTAATACGTATGAGCGCAGTGAGACCTTGCACCGGCATTTCCGCTTTCGGCCAGATACGCGCGAATCCGATTTGCTGGATGATATGTGGCCGGTGCCGGAATTTTCCGACGATGCACTCGATCTCATTTTGTCGATCCAGAAGGGTGCGGCACGTGCGCATGATTTTGCGTTGCAGCTCAAGCAATATGACAAGGTCAAAAGCAGCTTCGACAAGGAAGCCGTTCTGCGCGCTTCCTTTCTGAAAGCGACAGGCGAGGCAAAATCCGGTTCCTATGTCGGTTCGGCTGCGGTCAAAAAGCTGCTGCCGGATTTCGAGGAAGATTTTAATGCCGCAGCAATGCGTGTTGAACTCGGTCTCGACAAGATCAAGGAGCTGCGGCTTATCCGGCTAAATCTGGCCGGGCTCACTCTCATTGATAATCTCCTGCAGCGCTATCATGATTTGAAGCGCAAGCGCGGTCTACTCGACTTTGAAGATCTGATCACCCGCACAGTGGCGCTTCTGGCGCGTGATGGGGCAGGGCAATGGGTGCAGTATAAGCTTGATCGCGGCATTGATCATATTCTCGTCGATGAAGCACAGGATACCAGTCCCGATCAGTGGCAGGTGATCCGCATGTTGTCGGAGGAGTTTTTCTCGGGCCTCGGTCAGCGTAATGTGCAGCGCACGCTGTTCGCGGTGGGGGATGAAAAGCAGTCGATCTACTCGTTTCAGGGGGCCGTGCCGGAAGACTTTGCTATTCAAGGTAAAGCCATCAGTGCCAAGGCTCGTGATGCAGACCTTACTTTTAAAGAAGTTCGCCTCAACTTCTCGTTCCGCTCGGCCCCTGACGTGTTGCAGGCCGTGGACGAGGTTTTTGCACGTCCTGAGGCCAATCGCGGCTTGTCAGGTGCTACTGTTCACTCCGCCATCCGCGACAATGAGCCGGGCGAGGTGGAAATCTGGGATATGCTGACGCCGGAAGTGGTCGAGGAGCCGGATGACTGGCGCGTGCCGGTCGACCACTTGCAGGCACCTGCCATAAAACTTGCCGAACAGATTGCAGAAACCATTCGCTATTGGCTTGATCGGGGCGAAACAATTCCGGGTCAGAATCGCAAACTCGCGCCGAAAGACATTATGGTGTTGGTGCGCAAGCGCGACCAGTTCATGCCAGCGCTTTCGCGCGCTCTCAAAAACCTCTCCGTGCCGGTGGCCGGTGCCGACCGTCTCAAGCTCACAAGCCATATCGCCATTCAGGATTTGATGGCGCTGGGGCGTTTCGTGTTGCAGCCGTCAGATGATTTGTCATTGGCGTCGCTTCTCAAAAGCCCGCTGTTTGGCTGGGATGATGACAGGCTGTTTGCGCTGGCAAATCCGCGTAAATCGGGCGAAACGCTGTTTGAGCGGCTTTATCATGCGTCGCTGGAAGAGCCTGCGCTGATCCCGGTTCACAAGACGCTGAGCCGCTGGCGCAATATGGCCGACACCATGCCGATCTTCGAGTTCTATGCGCGAATCTTAAGTGCAGATGGTGCGAGGCGTAAGCTTCTGGCGCGGCTTGGGCCGGAAGCAGGCGATATTATCGACGAATTTCAGAACTACGCGCTTTCCGCCGAACGCGCTGGCCTGCCGGGCATGCAGGCATTTCTGGAAACGCTCGATGCAGCATCACCGCAAATCAAGCGCGAACTGGATCAGGGCCGCAACGAAGTGCGTATCATGACGGTTCATGCCGCCAAGGGGCTTGAAGGCGCTGTGGTGTTTCTGGTTGATCCGGGTAATGCCGTCTGGAGCGGAACGCGCGCGCCAAAGCTGATCCCGTTTGATCTCAGCAATGACGGGCCACAGTTGAAGGGCTATTTGTGGCAACCCAATGCGGGCTATCAGACAGGCTTTCTTGCGTCACAGATCGAAGGTCTGAAGGCCCGTGCGGAAGAAGAATATCGTCGCCTGCTTTATGTGGGTATGACACGCGCAGAAGACCGGCTGATTGTCTGTGGCTATCGCGGTTCGCGTGAAAGCGGTGAGACATGGCACAGACTGGTCGAAGACGCGCTGACAACCAAGGCCGAAACCTTTGTGCATCCGGTATCGGGCGTTGCAGCCCGACGCTATCGCAACATACCACGCGGGCTGACAGAGATTGCAGAGCTGGAAGTGGAAAAGGCGACCGAGTTTCCACCGCTGCCGCTGGACTATCTGAAGCCCATAAAGCCGGAACCGGGTCTGCCGCGTCCCCTTGCCCCATCGGGTGCATCGGCACTGATTGAAGCAGATGAGGAGTCACCGCTCGACACACAGTCGCCCGTTCTGGGGCAGAGCGGCGAGACGTCCGCCTTCGCTCTTCGCCGCGGCACGGCGATCCACATGTTGTTGCAATATCTGCCGGAAGTGGGCACCGGCGAGCGCGAAAAGCTTGCACAGGATTATCTCGCACGCATTGCTGCCGATTGGCCGGAAGCTGAACGCGCGAAAGCCTGGGCGAGTGTGGCAACCATTCTGGCTGATCCGAAATTTGCGCCGGTCTTTGCCAAAGGATCGCGCGGTGAAGTGGCTGTCATGGGTACGATCAATCTCGGTGGAAAAGATCATGCCGTGTCAGGGCAGATCGACCGCATCAGTGTCGATGAAAGCCGCGTACTGATTGTGGATTACAAGACCAATCGCCCGCCGCCAAAGACCGTTGAAGCGGTGCCTTTCGCCTATCGCGCGCAGTTGGCGCTTTATCGGGAATTGCTTGCGCCTCTTTATCCGGGTCGCATCATTGACACAGCTTTGCTCTTTACCGAAGGGCCATATCTGTTGCCTTTGCCGGAAGCTTCAATGGATGAGGCATTGAAAGCGCTTGGTGACTCTCAAGGAAAGGTGAGCAACCAGAGCTTGACGAAAGCGGACTGACACGCCACATGATATGGTCAAAGGAGCGATTTCTTGATGAGTCTTTCGCTCTCAAACAGATATGAGGATAGCCCTATGGCAACCGTAAAGGTCGATAACAGCAATTTTCAGTCGGACGTTCTTCAGTCGAGCGAGCCAGTCGTCGTGGATTTCTGGGCTGAATGGTGCGGTCCTTGCAAGATGATCGCTCCGGCTCTGGACGAGATCGCCGCTGAAATGGCTGGTCAGGTCAAGATCGCCAAGGTCAATATCGACGAAAATCCGGAACTCGCAGCACAGTTCGGCGTGCGTTCGATCCCAACGCTGCTGATGTTCAAGGATGGCGAACTCGCCGCCAACATGGTTGGCGCTGCTCCAAAGAGCCGCCTTGCTGACTGGATCAAGGCATCTGCTGCTTAATCAGCTGAATTTATAAGATAAGAAAAACCCGGCCTTTGCGCCGGGTTTTTTGTTGCGATTAAGCTGCCTCAACAGTGCAAGCATTCAAGAAAGCTTCAATGAACTGAGAAAATCCTGTTACAAACGAGGCCTATTCCCCGTGCAGTCTCAAAGCTGGCCGTCGTTCATCCGGCGGTCGCCATCGTTCGGGGTAAAGCATGCTTATTAATCGTCGTCACGCATTGGGTTTGATGGGAGCTGCTGCCGGCACTTTCGTCTTGCCGGGTATCGTTCGCGCCAACCAGCGCCGCTCGATCACGATCGCGGTGCAGAAGATCACCAACAACAACACGCTCGACATCTGGAACGAGCAGTCGAATGTTGGCGAGCGTGTCTTCTTCCCGAATTTGTGGGAAGGTCTCATCCTGCGTGACTGGATGGGCAATCAAGGCCCTGTTCCGGGTCTTGCGACCGAATGGAAGCGTCTTGATGACAAGACCATTGAACTCAAGCTGCGTCAGGGCGTCAAGTTCCACAATGGCGATGAGCTGACCGCAGAAGATGTGGTTTTCTCGTTCTCCGATGAGCGTCTTTTTGCAGGTACGGAGCCATCAGGCGGCAAGACGCTCTACGAAGCAAACTTCAAGCCGCAGACCGAAAAAGAACTGCCAGCTGCAATTCCAGGCATTTCGCGCCGCCTGTGGCCAGCCCTTCGCGGTGTCGAAGCTGTCGACAAATACACCGTGCGTTTCCACAATGCTACGCCAGATGTGACGCTTGAAGGTCGCCTCTACGCCTTCGGGTCGCAGATCGCCAACAAACGCGCATGGAGCGAAGCAAAGTCCTATACCGATTGGGCTCGTAAGCCAGTCACAACCGGCCCTTACAAGGTTGCCGACTATAAGCCAGACGTAGAACTCGTTCTTGAGGCCCACGACGAATATTGGGGTGGTCGTCCGCCATTGCAGCAGATCCGCTTCGTCGAAGTGCCGGAAGTTGCAAGCCGCGTAAACGGCCTGATTTCTGGTCAGTATGACTTCGCCTGCGATCTTCCACCAGATCAGATCGGCAATGTTGCGAACAATCCGGGTCTCGAAGTCCAGAGCTCGACCATCTGGAATCACCGCACGACGATTTTCAACACACAGAATGAAGTCCTGCGCGATCCGCTCGTTCGCCGCGCGATGACTCATTCGATTGACCGTCAGGCAATCGTGGATTCGCTCTGGGCCGGTCAGACTGTTGTGCCTGCTGGTCTGCAGTTTGAAAGCTTCCGCACCTCCGATATGTTCATCGAAGGCTGGGAACCACCACAGTTCGACCCGGAACTGGCCCGCGATCTGCTCAAGCAGGCCAATTATAAGGGCGATGCGATCCCTTACCGTCTGCTCAACAACTACTATACCAACCAGACCCCGACTGCTCAGGTTCTCGTTGAAATGTGGAAGCAGGTTGGTCTGAATGTCGAGATCGAGATGAAGGAAAACTGGGCGCAGATCCATGATCCGGCAGGCACCAAGGGTGTTCGCGACTGGTCGGCATCCAACAACATCAACGATCCGATCACACCGATGGTGGTGCAGTTTGGCCCGAATGGCGAAGTCCAGCAGAAGAAGGACTGGTCGAACGACGAGGTCAACAAGCTGTCGGTCATCATGGAAACCTCGACAGATCGCGGAGAGCGCAAGAAGGCGATCAAGCGTATGCTTGAAATCTGCGAGCGCGAAGATCCGGTTTATAGTGTGCTGCATCAGAATGCCGTGTTCACCGGCATGAAGAAGGAACTGAAGTGGAAAGCCGCTCCAGCCTTCGCCATGGATTTCCGTTCAAACAACTGGAACGTATGACCCTGATCTATGGCTGGCGCGATTATGCGTCAGCCATTTTTCTCTTCATGAAATGCATCTGAAAATCGCCAGTAACCGCGATTGACCGAGCGAAAGGAGAAGACGGTGGCATTCGTCTCCATTCGGGATTTAAAGGTTTCTTTCAGCGGTGTGCAGGTTCTGCATGGCATCAATCTCGACATCGACCGGGGTGAAACTCTGGGTCTGGTTGGGGAATCGGGTTGCGGCAAATCCGTAACCTGGCTTGCAGCTCTTGGGCTTTTGCCGGGAAAAACATCGGTTTCCGGTTCAGTGGTTGTTGATGGTCAACAGCTGATTGGTGCTCCCCGCCATGCGCAGGAAAGCGTTCGTGGCGGTCGCGTTGCAATGATTTTTCAAGATCCAAGCTCGTCGCTTAATCCGGTCAAGAAAGTTGGCCCGCAGATTGTGGAATCATTGTCTCTTCATCGTGGATTGAAGGGCAGTGCAGCGTGGCTTGAAGCAGTCAAACTTATGGAGCGGGTTGGCATTCCAGATGCTGCGCGACGGTTTGATCTTTTCCCGCATGAATTTTCAGGTGGCCAGTGTCAGCGGATCATGATTGCCATTGCGCTGGCTGGAGAGCCGGATGTGCTGATTGCCGATGAGCCGACCACGGCACTCGATGTCACCATTCAGGCGCAGATTCTCGATCTTCTGAACCAGATCAGGCAGGAAACCGGCATGGCGATCGTATTCATCAGCCATGATCTGGGGGCAGTCAGCCAGATATGCGAGCGGGTGTGCGTCATGTATGCCGGACGTATCGTGGAAACTGCGCAAACGGCGGAATTGTTTGAGACGCCGAAGCATCCTTATACACTGGGTCTGTTTGATGCCATTCCGCGGCTCGATGGTGGTCGCGAAAGGCTGCGCGCTATTCCGGGTACGGTTCCCGATCCCCGACACCTGCCGCAAGGCTGTGCCTTCGCGCCGCGCTGTTCGCAGGCAACGGAACAATGTGAAAAACATATTCCTGAGCTTCGGCAGTTGAGCGCGCAGAAAGTTGCCTGTTTCAATGCGGTTGATGTGATGGAAGACGCATTTATCAAGGCAGGAAACGCCTATCGCACTATCGGTGCGGAAGGAGCGGCTGCATGAGTTTCCTTCTTGAAGCCCGCAATCTCGTTCGCACCTATCAGGGCGGGGGCATTTTCAGAAAGACTGATCCGGTCAAGGCAGTCGATGGCGTGAGTTTACGCATTCAGCCGGGCGAGACTCTTGGCATTGTGGGTGAATCCGGTTGCGGCAAGTCCACGCTCGGTCGTATGTTGCTGGGCATTGATGATGCGACCGAAGGCGAAGTGCTCCTCGACGGCAAGCCGTTGCCAAAGCGCAATACGCTCGAATGGCGCAAGCTTCGCGCTCAGATGCAGCTGGTGTTTCAGGACCCGCTCGCAGCCCTTGACCGCCGCCTGACCATTGCTGCGCAAATCGGCGAACCTTTGCAGATACATGGTATCGCTAGAGGAACAGAGCTTAAAGACCGTGTCGATGAGCTGATGATTTCAGTCGGCCTTCGTCGCGATCAGGGAGATCGCTATCCGCATGAATTATCTGGCGGTCAGCGCCAGCGTGTCATCATTGCCCGCGCGCTTGCGACAAGCCCGCGCCTGCTGGTCTGCGACGAGCCGGTTTCGGCACTCGATGTTTCCATTCAGGCGCAGGTCGTCAATCTGCTGCGTGATCTGCAGGAACGGCATGGCGTTGCCATGGTTTTCATCAGCCATGATCTCAAGGTCGTGCGCAATATCTGCGACCGAGTGGCGGTCATGTATCTCGGCAAGATTGTCGAAGAAGCAAGCTCCGGTGTCATTTTTGAAACACCACAGCATCCCTATACAAAAGCGCTTGTTTCCTCCGTGCCTGTTCCGGGAAAGCGGCTTGAGCACCGCATGATCCTCAAGGGTGAGCCGCCAAATCCGGCCAATAGACCGGATGGTTGCGTTTTCCATCCGCGTTGTCCGATTGCTGGGTTCCAGTGTCCGACCGCAATGCCAGAACTTGAAATTTCCGGTTACGGCCGACGAACCGCTTGTCATTTTGTCGAGCCGGTCAAAACTGCGGCGTGAGGCTCGAATGTTTTCTTATGTAGCATCCCGCTTTTTCCGCGCACTGGTCACCGTGTTTCTGGTCATGACCTTCGCTTTCGTCGTTCTGCGCATGTCGGGCGATCCCGCACAGATTATGCTTGGTCCTGATGCGCCGCAGGAATCCATTGATGCGTTTCGCAAGGCGTGGGGGCTGGATGACCCGCTGTGGCTCCAATATCTCTCTTATCTCAAGGGGATTTTGAGCTTCGATTTCGGTGTCTCCATGCGAGACAAGGCATCGGCCATCGATCTGGTGTTGCAGCGTATTCCTGCGACACTTCAAATCACGATTCCGGCGCTGATCATCAAGCTGTGCCTTGGCATTCCGGCAGGCGTCTATGCGGCCTTGCACCGGCAGGGTTTTGCGGATCGTGGCGTGATCACACTGTCTATTCTTGGCTTCACAGTGCCGTCTTTCGTGCTTGGTCTGGTGCTGGTTCTGATCTTTTCGATCCAGCTTGGCGTTCTGCCATCCGGTGGCAGCGATACGTGGATACACGGCATCCTGCCGACGCTGACGATTGCCATCGGCGGTACGGCAATTCTGGCGCGTTTCTCGCGTTCGGCAATGATCGAAGTGCTTGGCCGTCCCTATATCCGCACGGCATCGGCCAAGGGCGTGAGCTGGCATGATGTCGTGTGGAAACACGCGCTGCCCAATGCTTCTGTGCCGATTGTCACCATTGTCGGCTTCATGGTCGGATCGTTGATTGCGGGTGCGGTTGTCGTTGAGACCATCTTTTCATGGCCGGGCGTCGGACGCCTGCTTGTTGTTTCGGTTGCCAATCGCGATCTCGCCGTCGTGCAGTGCCTTCTTCTGATGATTGCAAGCTGCATGGTCGTCTCCAACCTCATTGTTGATGTTCTCTACGGCGTTCTTGATCCACGCCTGAGATCAAAGGCTGCGCATTAGAGCATGTCGCGGAAAAGTGGGAACCGGTTTTCCGATAACGACATGCGTAAACATAAAAACTTAAAGCGCATCGCACGGATGCGTTCCGCTTTAAAGGGCAGATGATGACCAATGCCGCCATCCATAGCACGACCGCAATTCGCGCACCGGGGCTTATAAGGCGTCTGCGTAAGTCTGTGCCCGCAAGTGTCGCATTTGCGATTTTCTGGCTTGGATTGATGCTTTTCGTGGTGTTCTTCGCTGATCTGCTGCGGCCATATCCAATCACCAAAATGGACCTGATGGCGCGTCTGGTTCCGCTTGGTACGCCCGAACATTGGCTGGGTACGGATGAACTTGGTCGTGATGTTTATTCACGTCTCATCCAGTCGATCCGTGTTTCGCTGATCATCGCATTTGGTGCGACGATCCTCTCGGCTTTCTTCGGGACACTGCTCGGTTTTCTGGCTGCACGTTTCCGTGGCTGGGTGGAACAGGTAGTGCTGATGCTGGCAGACTTTCAGGCGGCACTTCCGTTCATGGTGCTGGCTTTGGCTGTGCTGGCTTTCTTCGGCAACTCGCTGACGCTGCTCATCTGTCTGATGGGTTTCTATGGCTGGGAACGTTATGCACGCATTGCGCGCGGGCTTGCCATTTCTGCCGGTGCGCAGGGCTATGCCAGTGCGGTCGTGCAGCTGGGCGCTACGCCGTTCCGGGTCTATTTTCGTCACATTCTGCCGAATGTCGCTTCAACGCTGATCGTGTCGATGACGCTGACTTTCCCGGAAATAATCCTGATGGAATCCGGGCTTTCATTTCTTGGTCTGGGCGTACAGCCCCCGGCCACCTCTCTGGGCAACATGGTCGGCTTTGCGCGCGAATATCTCACGCAGGCACCTTGGATCATGCTGGCACCGGCGCTGGTGATCGTACTGACAACCCTTTCAATTTCACTTCTTGGGGACTGGCTGCGCGACAAGCTGGACCCAACCGTTCAATAGGAATATCGCGATGATAAAGATCATGGCGCATCGTGGTGCGCGCAATCTGTGGGCTGAAAACTCGCTGACGGGTTTCAGAAACGTGCTGAAGCTGGACGTCGATAGTGTTGAGTTCGACCTGCATCTGACAGGTGCCGGACAGATTTTGGTTATCCACGACAGCACGCTGGAGCGTACGACAGACGCTCAAGGTTATGTCCGTGATCTCGATGACGATGCACGTCGCGCCATTCGTCTCAAAGACGAGCAGGGCAATGCGACCGGGGATAGCATTCCGACTTTCGAGGAAGCGCTGGACGTGTTTGCGACGAGGCCGGAACTCAAGCTCTATGTCGAGCTGAAGTCAGGCCCGGATGGCACACCTTATGAAGGGCTGGTCGAGCAGGCCGTCGAAATCATCAGGGCACGCGGCATTGAAAAGCGGGTCGTTCTGCATTCCTTCGACCGCAGCGTTGTTGAGCGCTGCGCCGAAGTTGCCCCGGAAATCGAACGACTGATGTCGCTCAACACCGAGTGGGTTGAGCGCAATGGTGGGCTGGAGCATTTCTTTGCGAGCGTCGAACCACTGGTTCAATATGTCGGCGTTCACCACGCCCTGTTCGAGGCTGAATTTGAGCGCATTACGTCGCTGTTTCCAAACGAACGTCTCGGTGTATGGACGCTGAACGAGCGCGACCTGATTGACCGCTGGATGCAACGCGATGTCGCTTACATCACGTCGGATAGTCCAGATCTGGTGATCGCGTCTCGCCTCGCTCTCGCAAAACAGCCCGCCTGACAAATCTCAGCTCTCAAACCTTACTCGGTCAACTTCAGGAAGAACATCATGTCTGATCTGCCGCAGCTTGGCGCAGCCGTGCCATTGTCATATCTCGAAAACCATCTCGACTTTATCCTTTCGGAAAATCGCGATCTGGAAATTCAGGATTTCTTTGATGTCAGTCTGTTGAAGGGTGATTGGAAACTGCCAGCAAACCGGATCAAGGCGCTGCTGGATGGCTATAAGGGACGTCTCGGCATTCATGGCCCTTTCTGGGGGCTCAATATGTCGAACCCGGATGAAGACATTCGTAATATCGTGCGTGAGCGTTATCTCAAGGGTCTGGAAGTCTGCGAGTATATCGGTGCAACGCAGATGGTCGTGCACAGCCCTTATAATTTCTGGTTCAACAACAATCGCGACAATTCGCCGGAAAGTGCACAGGATATCGTCGACTACGCCCACGACACCCTCGCGTTGGTCGTCAAACGCGCAGAAGAAATCGGCTGTACGCTGGTGATCGAAAACATTGAAGATATCGACCCCGATGCCCGTCGCATTCTGGCCGATAGCTTCCAGTCAAAGTCGGTCGCGGTATCGGTTGACACCGGCCACGCGCATTTTGCCTATGGCTCCATGGGTGCACATCCGGTGGATTATTTCATCAGCCGCGCAGGCAATCGTCTTGAGCATGTGCATCTTCAGGATGCAGACGGCCACGCCGACCGGCATTGGGCAATCGGCGAAGGCACGATCTGCTGGCATGCAGTCTTTGCCGCTTTGTCGAAGCTTGAGAGCAATCCGCGCCTGATACTCGAACTGCGCAACAAGAATAAAATCCAGCAGTCGGTACAGTATCTCACATCAGCTGGTCTGGCGCGCTAACAGCAACGTTTCTGTCTCCTATGGCTGTCATGAATGGCAAATGGTTTGCCGCTCATGGCAGCCGTTTTTTTATGATTGTTCCAGGCGGCGCGGTTTTCAACTTCACCGCTGATAGTTCTGGAATAAACAAAGCATAGCAAATTCAAGTCATTATCGCTTTCCAGATTCTTTCAAAGGGACACAAAAACCCTTATCTGATGTCTGATACATCAGATGTTGACATATCAAGTCATGTGTTCCAAGATTGTCTGGTAATTTCGGATGACAGTCAGGTGCGCCCTTGCGTGATAACGTTTCCCCATTTTCACCGATCAAGGTGAAGAGCCTCAGAGATCATGTGCATGACGATCTTCGGGAGGCGATTATTTCGGGGCGTCTGAAATCCGGCGACAGATTGAACGAGCGGCAATTGGCGGCAGATCTCGGCATCAGCACCAGCCCTTTGAAAGAAGCGCTGCGCCAGCTGGAAGGCGAGGGGCTGGTCCGCACGGAAGCGCGACGCGGGACATTCGTTTCGTTCAATGCGCGGCAGGCGGAAGAGATGACGCTGGCGCGTGCTGCACTTGAAAGCATTATCGCACGACAGGCTGCAAAGCATGGCGGAGAAGAAGCTTTCGCATTTCTTCGTGCGGTTATTGAGGAAATGCGGGCGGCCGTGGAATCCGGTGACGTGGATGCGCTGATCGAGCTCAATGAGAAGTTTCATGATGCCATTCATGAGGCGTCGGGATGCGAATATTTGCGGCGGCTGCAAAATGCGCAGCGCATGTATGACCACGCCGCTCGTGTGACGGTGTTGTCGCGCGAAGATGTGCGCAGGCAATCGTTTGCCGAGCATGAAGCAATCATGCAGGCGATTACTGTAAGAAACGGCGATTTGGCCGAACGATTGATGCGGGAGCACATCGTGAAAGCGGGGGATACACATATCGAACTGGTCTTCTGACCAGTACCTGGGAGGGTATTATGAATTTAGCGGAATACCGCGGGGTGCTGAGAGGCATCTCGGGCGTGCATGCGACTGCCTATAATACAGATGGTGAAATCGATGCTGCTCTGACAGCGAAAATTGTCGAGCGGATCGCCCGGGCAGGTGTGCATAATATCGTCACCGGCGGCAATACGGGCGAGTTCTACAGCATGACTGTGGATGAGGTAATCCGCTTGCAGGCTATCGCGGTGAAAGCGGCAAATGGCAAGGCTACAGTGACTGCCGCCGCTGGTCGTTCTGTGCGTGACGCGATCAAGGTTTCAAAAGCAGCGCAAGCCGAAGGTGCTGATGGCGTGATGATCCATCACCCGCTTGATCCTTTTGCAGCGCCTCATGCGCAGGTTGATTACTTCATTGAAATTGCCGAAGCGATTGATCTGCCGATCGTTGCTTATATCCGCTCCGATCTGATCCCGCTTGACGAGATGGTGCGTCTGGCGACGCATCCGAAGGTCGCAGGCGTCAAGTTTGCTTCACAAAATACCATGTTGTTCTTTGAATGCTGCCGCGCAACCAAGGGGACTGACGCGACCTGGATTTGTGGTCTGGCGGAAAGCTGGGCGCTGCCTTTCTACGCGCTTGGTGGCCGTGGCTTTACGTCTGGTCTCGTCAATGTCGCACCGGAACGCTCGCTGGCGGTCTGGAATGCGCTGGAAGCTGGCGATTACGCCCGCGCCCGCGAGGTTGTTGAAAGCATCGCCGATTTTGAAACCATGCGAACCAAATATCGCAATGGTGCAAACGTCACAGTGGTCAAGGAAGCGCTTCAGATTCAGGGACTGGCCGTTGGTGACGTTCGTTTGCCGGGCCTGCCAAAGCTCGAAGCGGCTGATCGCAAGGCGCTCCAGAAAATCGTTTCGGGCTGGAAGACTGATAGCATTGTCTGACAAATGAAACCCGGCCGCCCTGACAGGGAGAAGAGGGGCGCACCGGAAAACCAAAAAGTGGAGGAGAACATGAATAAGGGAATTTCACGCCGCACATTCATGACCGGGGCCGGACTTGCAACCGGCATGGGTATCATGCTGCCGAAAGGCGTATGGGCGCAATCGGCAAAACTGCCATCATCGCCCGTCGCATTGAACGTCATTGATGCGGCTGGCAATCTTGCGCTGACACAGCCGATTTTCGACAATTTCGCTTCAGAACAGAAAGCGCTTGTATCGCGCTTTACCTTCAACAAGGCACCGGCACCGGAACTTCCCGGCAAGATCAAGGCGCAGCAACGTGCCAACCGGATCGATATCGATATGGTCATCGTTGGCCCGGATGCGCTTTCTGCAGGTCTCGCTGACGATATCTGGACCGATATAATTGCGCTTCCAGACAATGGTCTGCCAAAACTGCAGGACGTCTATCTCGAGCCCGCCTGGCGTATGCAGGAAATGTCAAAGGGCAAGGGGGTCGTCGTTTCTTATTACCCATCAGGCCCGCTGCTCGAATATCATCCTGAGAAGGTCAAGACGCCGCCAAAGACCGCCGAAGAGCTTCTGGCCTGGACCAAGGAAAATCCCAACAAGTTCATCTATGCCCGTCCGGCAAATTCCGGTCCGGGGCGTACATTCCTGATGGGGCTGCCTTACCTGCTTGGTGACAGTGATCCGAAAGATCCGATCAAGGGCTGGGACAAGACCTGGGCTTATCTCAAGGAGCTGCACAAGAATATCGAATATTATCCGGCGGGAACCGGTGCTCTGATGAAAGAGCTCGGCGAAGGCACGCGTGACATGACAGTCACGACCACGGGTTGGGATATCAATCCGCGTGCGCTTGGTGTCGTTCCGAAGGAAATGGCAGTCAGCAAGCTTGAAGGCTTCCATTGGGTCTGCGACGCGCATTATTTCGCCATTCCAAAGGGTGTTTCGGAAGAAAAGATCGCGGTTCTGATGGAATTCATCAAATTCGCGCTCAAGCCGGACCAGCAGGCCTATTCCTATGATGCTGGTTACTTCTATCCGGGACCAGCGGTGAAGGACGTCACCATCGAGATGGCACCCAAGGAAAGTCAGGATGTGATCGCCGAATTCGGTCGTCCTGAATATGCCGACTGGATCGCAAACAATCCAATTGAGTTGCCGCTTGAGCCTGAAGCTCTGGTTGCTGCCTTCCGTCGCTGGGATGAAGACGTCGCAGCCAGCTGAGTCTTCTCGACAGCGTCAATGGCGGATCTCATTGGTTCGCCATTAGCCGCCTAAGATCACCACTCCATTTACGGTGCTTGCGTCAATGTCCTTTCAAGAACTTCGGCTCGACCGAATGAGCCGCTCATTTGGAACTTTTAACGCGCTGCGGGAGATTAACCTCACGATCGGCAAAGGTGAGTTCATCGCTCTTCTCGGTCCGTCTGGCTGCGGAAAGTCCACGGCTCTCAATTGTATCGCAGGCCTTCTGGGCACGACTGGCGGGGGCATCTATATTGATGACAAACGCGTGGATCAGTTGAAGCCCGAGGATCGCGGCTTTGGCATGGTGTTCCAGAATTACGCCCTGTTTCCCCATATGAATGTCCTGCAAAATGTCGGCTTTGGCCTGAAAATGCGCGGACTTGCCAAAAGCGAGATCGAGAAACGGTCGCGCGCAGCGCTTGCACTGGTGCGTTTGCAGGGACAGGAAGAGAAACTTCCTGGCCAATTGTCAGGCGGACAGCAACAGCGTGTTGCCATTGCGCGTGCTATCGTCATCGAACCGCCACTGGTGCTGATGGATGAACCGCTTTCAAATCTCGATGCAAAATTGCGACTGGAAATGCGCGCTGAAATCCGGCGCATTCATAACCAGCTTGGTTCGACAACAATCTATGTGACCCATGATCAGGATGAGGCCTTGTCGCTGGCAGACCGCATCGTGGTGTTGCGCGACGGTGAAATCCGGCAGGTGGGAACACCGCACGAGCTTTACGAGCAACCGCGTTATCTGGATGTTGCGGCCTTCATGGGCTTCCGCAATGCACTCCACGGCGAAGTGCTGCGCGTTGAAGATGGTCAGGCCACAATCGCCGTTGCTGGTAATGAGTTGACCGGTCGGGCGATGGATCAGCTTGCACCCGGCAGCAATGCTGTTCTGATGGCACGTGGCGACGATGTGGTGTCAGGCGAAAAGGGGCATAACTCGATAGAGGCGACCGTGGAGACGATTGAATATCGCGGGCGCGAATATGTTGGTATTGCCCGCACCGAAACCGGCATGGAAATGGTCTTTCACGGCCCGCAGGAAGTTGGGCCCGGGGCAAAAATCACGCTGGGTATCGATGCGAGCCACGCGCTGGTCTTTGCGGGCGAGGCTTAAACCATGGCGGAGAAACGCTTTTCCGATGCCACGCTCAAACCCGGTTTGCGTCAGCGGCTTGCCAATCGTGGTTTTGACGGTGTTACGCTGCTGATCCTGCCCGCACTGCTCTTTGTGATCGGTGTTTTCATCTATCCGTTTTTGTACGGTCTGGTGTTGTCGTTTAATCCGCTGGATGGCGGTGGAGCGCTGGCCAATTACCGCAAGTTCTTCTCCGATCCTTATCTTTACAAGACCATTGGTGCGACGCTGTGGCTGGCAATTCCGGTCACGCTGATCAGCATATTGCTTGCCGTTCCAATCGCCATGCGCGTTCGGCTGATGCGCAAGCAGCGCCTTCTGACGACAATCCTTGTGCTGCCCGTGACTTTGGGGACAGTGCTGATTGCCGAAGGGCTTTTGAACTATCTGGGGCCGCAGGGCTGGTTCAGCCGCAGCCTGATCGCTATCGGCTTTATCGATAATCCGCTCAAGCTCACCAACAATTACTGGGGCGTGTTCGCCTCGCTGGTGATCACGGTTTTCCCGTTCACGTTCCTGCTGACGCTGTCCTACATAACCGGCATTGACCCCGCACTTGAGCGGGCCGCTGCAACGCATGGGGCAAACAGCTGGCAGCGCTTCCGTCATGTCATGTTACCGCTTCTGGTGCCGGGCCTTGTTGTCGCGTCATGTCTCACCTTCGTGCAGGCTTTCGCCGTGTTTCCGTCCGCTGTGCTGTTGGGTGCACCGTCGGGACCCACGCGCGTGATTTCCATTGCTGCTGCGCAAGCGGCTTTCGAGCAATATGATGACTCCATGGCGTCTTCCATCGCCATGATCATGGCGGCGGTGCAGCTGCTTGTCGTTGGTGCGCTGCTTGGGCTGCGTTCATTCTTCTATCGCGGTTCGACCGCTGGCGGGAAAGGATAGACCATGATCCGCGATACATCTGTCCTTTCAAAACTCTGGATCACCGTCGTTTGGCTTGTGACGGGCTTCTTCGTCCTCAATGTGCTGGCGGTTATCACCGCTGTGGTTGTTTCAAGCTTCGGTACGCGCTGGCTTGGCACATGGTTCCCTGACGGCTTCACGACGCGCTGGTATGCCGCCGCATGGGCCGAGTTCCAGCTCGATCAGGTGCTGCTGGTCACATTTCAGGTGGTCTTTGCAGTTGTCATTCTGTCCGGCTTTCTGGGCGTGACAGCGGCTTATGCAATGGCGCGGCGTGATTTCCCCGGCAAGAAGTTTGTACTGCTGATCTTCCTGCTGCCGCTGCTTGTGCCGCCGATCACCTTCGGTATCCCATTGGCAACGGTGCTTTACAAGTTTGGAGTCGGTGGGACTTTCTGGGGTGTGGTTCTCGCCAATCTGGTGCCGACAGTCCCCTTCGTCATTCTGGTGATGGTGCCGTTCATCGAACAGATCGATCCCAAGGTGGAAGCCGCAGCGCGGGTCTTTGGCGCAGGCACGTTCAAACTGTTTCTGCATGTGCTTTTGCCGATGCTGACACCGGGTATTCTGGCGGCCCTGCTTCTGGTTTTGGTGCGCACAGTTGCCATGTTCGAACTGACCTTCCTGACGGCCGGGCCAACATCGCAGACATTGGTCGTGGCGCTTTATTATTCGGTCTTTGCGGCAGGTGTGCGTTCGGTTCAATCCATCGACGCAATGGCCGTGATCTACATGGTTACATCACTGGTCTGGCTGTTGCTGGCGTTGCGCTTCGTCAATCCGACGCAGATCGTGGCGCGCAATCGTCAACCTTCTGCCCATTGATGCGGCCAACATTTTTTGGAGTGCATGATGAAAATTACGGCCATCGAAACGGTGCAGCTTCCGCACCTCAACAACATCCTGTGGGTCCGTGTCCATACCGATGAAGGGATTGTTGGGCTGGGCGAGACTTTCCGCGGAGCAAATGCGGTCGCAGCCTATATTCACAGCGATATAGCACCGCAACTGGTGGGCCAGAACCCCTTGGAGATCGATCGCATCTCCAAGATTTTGCTCGAACCCTATGTGGGGTTTCGTTCATCGGGCGTGGAAATTCGTGCAGCCTCCGCAATTGATATCGCGCTGTGGGATATTTTTGGAAAACTGACCAATCAGCCGATCCATCAGTTGCTGGGCGGCCTCTCGCGTCCATCGATCCGCACCTATAATACCTGCGCGGGCTATACCTATAACAAGAGCGGTGCGCGGCGCTATATTGGTGATCAGGATGATGCGAAAGAAGGTCCGTATGAGGATCAGCTGGCATTTCATCGCGACGCCGGGGCCTTGGCTGAAAGCCTGCTGTCGGAAGGTATTACGGCGATGAAAATCTGGCCCTTCGATCCCTATGCTGTGGCCAGTGGCGGCAACTTCATTCATGCCACCGATCTCGACAAGGCCTTGGTTCCGTTCCGCCAGATCCGTGATGCGGTTGGCGATAAAATGGAAATCATGGTCGAATTTCATTCCATGTGGGATTTGACTTCGGCGCTTGCTATCGCCCGCGAACTGAAAGCCTTTCGGCCATTCTGGTCGGAAGACCCGATCAAGATGATGAATCCGCAATCGCTTGCGGTCTACGCACAGCAGTCTGGGATTCCAGTCTGCGCCAGTGAAACCATGGCAAAACGTGCGCAGTTTCTCGAAGTGCTGCGCACAGACGCCACTGATTATGTGATGCTTGATATTTCATGGTGCGGCGGGCTTTCGGAAGCCAAGAAAATCGCCACCATGGCCGAAGCCTTCCAGCGCCCCATTGCACCGCATGACTGCACCGGGCCTGTGGTTTTCGCGGCCTCCATTCATCTGTCTTTGAATGCGCCCAACGCAATTTTCCAGGAATCTGTGCGGGCTTATTATACTTCTTGGTATCGTGATCTGGTGACGGTGATGCCGAGGATCGAGAAGGGTGTGATCTATCCGTTTGAAGGTGCGGGACTGGGGCTTGAATTGTCGGACTTCGTGCTCGACCATCCCGATGTCGTCCGTCGCAGCACGAAAGCCGCATGATGGGATCGTTTCGCTGCATAGCCGATTTACGCGGGCAACTCATGGAGAGCCCTGTTTGGGATGATCGCCGTGGGACGCTTTTTGCCTGCGATATCAATGGACGCAAGGTCTATGAAATCGATCTGGAGAAAGGACCATTGCGCGAATGGACTTTTGAAGCAGAGGTTCCGTGCCTCGGGCTTGCGGAAAGCGGCAAGCTTGTCATTTCGCTTGCACGTCAGATCATCCTGTTTGACCCGGAAACTGACGAGCGCCAGACGATCTGGGATGGTTATGATGAGCCTGAAACATCGCGTCTTAATGACGGCAAAGTGGGCCCTGATGGCGCGTTCTGGGTCGGTAGCATGGATGCGCGACCGCAACGCGAACCCATCTCGAAACTCTATCGTGTGACAGCTGACGGCAAAGCCGAAATCAGGGCAGAAGGTTTTGAGATTTCCAATGGTCTGGCCTGGACCGCAGACGGGACGACCATGTTCCACACCGATTCTCGCGGGCCATGGATCGACCGTTATAACTTTGATGTCGCAACCGGGCTGATAAGCAATCGCAAGCGCATTTGCGAGCTTGATGAAGAAAGCGGACGTCCCGATGGCGGGGCCTGTGATACAGAAGGCGCTTATTGGAGCGCTGGTGTTTCGGCTGGCGTGTTAAACCGCTTTGATCGTGACGGCACATTGCTGGACCGTGTTCCAACCCCTGTCCCCGCGCCGACAATGCCTTGCTTCTGTGGGCCTGATCTCACGCTTATTGCGATTACCTCGCATCGCTTGGGAAATCCGGATGTACCGCAATCGGGCGGCGTGCATCTGGCAAAGGCATTGGTTGCGGGCGCGAAAGTCGCCAGAATGAAGGGAGTTTGATCTGATGAAAAAGCTTCTCCTGACCGGCGCGTCTGGCAATCTAGGCCGTATGCTGGCACCAAGACTGGCGCAAGCGGGCTATCGGCTTCGGCTTTCAGACATTGCGCCGTTCCCCGATGAATTGCCTGAGGGTGCTGAGTTCATTCGGGCTGATCTCACTGACGCGGTAGCGATTGCTGATCTGGTGCGTGGAACGGACACGATCCTGCACTTTGGCGGTATCAGTGTTGAGCAACCTTATGATCTGGTTGCGAAAGCCAATCTGATTGGTGTGACACATATTTTCGAGGCAGCAAGGGCGGAAAAGCAGCGGGTCATTTTTGCAAGTTCGAACCATACGATTGGTTTCTACACTCGTGACGAGACGCTGAGCGCGGATGAGCCGTTTCGGCCCGATGGCTATTACGGGCTTTCCAAAGCCTATGGTGAGCTGCTTGGGCGCATGATGTTCGACAAGCACGCTGTCGAAAGCGTGCATCTTCGTATTGGCTCTTGTGTACCGGAACCGACGGAAGCCAGACATCTGGCAACATGGTTATCGCATGATGATCTGGTTCGGCTTTTGATTGCGGCAATTGAAGCACCAGAAACCGATGTTGCTGTCGTTTGGGGTGTTTCCGCCAATGCTTCGCGCTGGTGGGAAAAGGACGATGCCGCCCGCATCGGATATGTGCCGCAGGACGATGCTTCGCGCTTTGGCGATCTGTTGGAAGCCGGCGATCCGGTGTCTCGGCGGTTTCAGGGCGGCACATTCACGGCCCATGATTATTCGCGTGAGGATTGAGCAGCGGTGCTTGAACTTGACGCTCACGATTACCGGCTAAGTATCGATCCTCAGCACGGAGCGACACAGAACGGTGCCGGGCAGTTTTCGGGAAGGCAATGAAATGACCAGAAAAGCATATGAAGATCTGCGTTCGGCACGCTGGATGTTGCCCGATGATCAGCGCTCATCAGGGCATCGTTCCCGAACCATGCAGATGGGCTACGATCCGGCAGACTGGGAAGGCAAGCCGATCATTGCTATCATCAACACATGGTCCGATGCCCAGCCTTGCCATGCGCATTTCAAAGATCGTGTCGAATGGGTGAAGCGCGGCATCCTGCAGGCTGGTGGCTTTCCGCTTGAACTCCCGGCGCTTTCGCTGTCTGAAAGCTATGTCAAACCCACGACCATGCTTTACCGCAACATGCTTGCCATGGAGACGGAAGAGCTTTTACGCTCGCATCCTGTCGACGGCGCTGTGCTGATGGGCGGTTGCGACAAGACCACGCCGGCGCTCATCATGGGAGCCACAAGTGCTGGCTATCCGTTTGTCTTTTTGCCTGCCGGTCCGATGCTGCGTGGCAACTACGCGGGCAAAACGCTCGGATCAGGCACAGATATGTTCAAGTTCTGGGATGAACGACGGGCAGGCACCATCGGTAAAGAAGAATGGCAGGGGATAGAGGGCGGCATTGCGCGCAGTTATGGCCATTGCATGACCATGGGCACGGCCTCCACCATGACGGTGATCGCCGAGGCGATGGGGCTGACATTGCCCGGGGCATCCTCCATTCCCGCTCCTGATGCCAATCACCAGCGTATGTCGACCCAATGTGGTCGCCGCATCGTCGAGATGGTCTGGGAAGACCTGACACCCGATCAGATCATCACGCCCGCAGCAGTGAAGAATTCCGTTGTTGTGGCGATGGCAACCGGCTGCTCCACCAATGCGATCATTCACCTGATTGCCATGGCGCGCCGCGCCGGTGTGCCGCTGGAGCTTGATGATCTGGATCGGATCGGGCGCACAACGCCAGTCATCGCCAATATCCGGCCATCGGGCTCGACCTATCTGATGGAGGATTTCTATTATGCAGGCGGTATCCGTGCGCTGATGAAACAGCTCGGTGACAAGCTTGATCCATCAGCAATCACCATCACCGGAAAACCACTGACGGAAGGGCTGGAAAAAGCGCAGGTCTTCAATGACGACGTTATCCGGCCCCTGTCCAACCCCGTCTATCATGAAGGCTCGCTTGCCGTTCTGAAAGGCAATCTCTGTCCGGATGGCGCTGTCATCAAACCCGCGGCCTGCGATCCGAAATTTCATCGCCATACGGGTCCGGCTTTGGTGGCAGATAGTTATCCTGAACTTAAAAAGATCATCGACGACCCCGATTATCCTTTGACGTCCGAGACCGTGCTTGTGTTGCGTAATGCAGGCCCGCAGGGCGGTCCGGGTATGCCTGAATGGGGTATGATCCCGATGCCGAAGGCGCTGCTGAAACTTGGCCTCAGAGATATGGTGCGGATTTCAGACGCGCGCATGTCGGGGACGAGTTTTGGTGCCTGTGTTCTCCATGTTGCACCGGAATCCTTTGTCGGCGGGCCGCTGGCTTTGCTCAAAACCGGCGATATGGTCGAACTCGATATTCCAGCGCGCAGCCTCAATATGCTCGTTTCCGAAGATGAACTGGCCGCTCGTCGCGCTGCATGGCAGGCACCTGAGCCAAAATATGAACGCGGCTATGGCTTCGTCTTTTCCAAACATGTCGAGCAAGCCGACAAAGGCTGCGATTTCGATTTCCTGAAAACTGATTTTGGTCGTCCGGTTGACGAACCAGTCATTTATTAAGAGGCACCGAGATGTCAGATTATATCCTCCCCGAAGAAACCCGTGCGAAACTGAAACAGGTTTCAACCGCATCCGTTGCCACAGCCCTATACAAGCGCGGCTTGCGCAACCAGTTCATTCAGGGCTCGTTTCAGGTGGCACGCAAGCCGGAAAACATGGTGGGGCAGGCTTTCACGCTGCGCTATATCCCGGCGCGCGAAGATCGCAATCCCATTACAGTGTTTCGCAATCCCGATCACAAACAGCGCGTGGCGATTGAAACCTGCCCACCCGGCTGGGTGCTGGTTATGGATGCGCGCAAGGATGCGCGGGCGGCGACAGCCGGTTCCATTCTTGTGACGCGACTGGCCTTACGCGGTGCGGCAGGCATTGTTTCTGACGGCGGCTTCCGTGATGTCACGGGCATTGGTGAACTCGACATGCCCGCTTATTGCGCGAAGGCATCGGCGCCGACCAACCTCACCTTGCATGAAGCAGTTGATATCAATGTACCAATTTCTTGTGGTGATGCAGCCGTGTTTCCCGGCGATGTGCTTGTGGGCGATGCCGATGGTGTGATGGTGATCCCGGCACATCTTTGCGAGGAAATCGCCGATGAGTGCGTTGGAATGGAAGTTTTTGAGAATTTTGTTCTCGAAGAAATCAAAAATGGCGCGGCAATTATCGGGCTCTACCCTTGCACGAAGGATGAGTGGGCAAAGAAGTTTGAGGGTTGGAAAAGCGAGAATAATCGCTAATTCTCGAATGCATCAAAAAAACACCGCTTTATAGAGGCGGTGTACCATTGTCGCGCAAAACTTCACCGGCAAGATACAGCGAACCGCCAATGAGAATACGTGGCGGCGCTTCATCATGTGCCCAGCTGTCGCGCAGGATTTTCAACGCATTGGCAACCGAATGAACGGGTTCCGCCGAAAGTCCGGCCTTTTGTGCGCTGATTGCCAGTTCATTGTTGGGGATTCCGGCATCGCTTGAAGGGATCGGCACGGTAAAGACGTGGCGTGCCATGCCTGCAAAGGCTTCAAAATAGCCGACAGGGTCCTTGGTGTTGATCATGCCGGTAATCAGGAACAGAGGCCGTGTGGAACGTTCCTCAAGGTCGCCGAGGGCTTCTGCGATTACTGCACCTGCACCTGGATTATGCCCGCCATCGAGCCAGATTTCCGATGCCGCCGGTGCGAGATCAATCAATGTCCCATGGGTGAGGCGTTGCATGCGTGCGGGCCAATCCACCACCATCAGCGCCTTCTCGGCAGCCTTGTCGGTAATGGTGAAACCGGCCATCTGCACGGCTTCGATTGCTGCAGCCGCATTGGCGATCTGGTGACGACCCGGCAGGCGCGGCAATGGCAGATCGATCAGCCCGTCCTCGTTCTGGAAGACCATGCGACCATGTTCCTCAAAAGCGAGGAAATCCTGCCCGTAGATCGACAAAGGACAATCCAGTCGGTCAGCCGTTGAAATCAGAACTTCGCGTGCTGCATCAAAAAGCTGGAACCCGACGACCACGGGGCAGTCTTTCTTGATAATGCCAGCCTTTTCGGCGGCAATCAACTCAACCCGGTCGCCGAGAAACGCCTGATGGTCGATGGAAATCGGCATGATCAGCGATACAGCTGGCTCAGGTATGACATTGGTCGCATCAAAACGACCGCCGAGGCCGACTTCCATGATCACGACATCGGCTGGATGTTCTGAAAACAAGACAAAAGCAACGGCGGTGAGGATCTCGAAAACCGTGATGTATTGACCACCATTGGCGGCTTCCACGCGCTCGATGGCTTCTGCCAGCACGTCATCGGAAACGAATTTTCCGCCGGTCTTTGAAGCCAGACGATAGCGCTCATGCCAGTTGACCAGATGCGGCGAGGTATGGACGTGCACACCAAAGCCGCTCGCTTCCAGAAGCGCGCGGCAAAAGGCTGTTGCCGATCCCTTGCCGTTTGTTCCGGCAATATGGATGACAGGCGGCAGGTTAAGGTGCGGATTACCGAGCTTTTCCAGCAGACCGCGAATGCGGTCTAATGAAAGATCAAACCCTTTGGGATGCAATTGCATCAGCCGTTCGATGACGGCATCCGCTTTTCCTGTCACGATTACGCCGCCTTGTTGTCAGCTTCTGGCTTTTTTGGTGCAGGCGCCTTTACGGGTGCATCGTTGTTGGCAGGCTGTCTGGTCATGATTTTGAGCAGGCTTGCAATGGTCGATTTCAGCTCAAGGCGCGAACAAACCATGTCGACCATGCCATGTTCCATCAGATATTCAGCGCTCTGGAAGCCTTCTGGCAGCTTTTCGCGAATGGTCTGTTCGATCACGCGTGGACCAGCAAAGCCGATCAATG
Organism: Brucella grignonensis; assembly: GCF_002252505.1. Classification (GTDB taxonomy): domain Bacteria; phylum Pseudomonadota; class Alphaproteobacteria; order Rhizobiales; family Rhizobiaceae; genus Brucella; species Brucella grignonensis. The sequence continues at coordinate 209,277 of NZ_NNRL01000161.1, forward strand.
CGCCCGGTTCTGCAATGTGAATATCGCCAAGCATAGCGTAGGAAGCGGTAACACCACCCGTGGTCGGGTTGGTGAGAACAACGATATAAGGCAGACCTGCTTCTTTGAGCATTTCCACAGCAACAGTGGTGCGCGGAAGCTGCATGAGCGACAGAATGCCTTCCTGCATACGCGCACCGCCCGATGCTGCGAACAGAACCAGTGGACGCTTCAGCTCAATAGCCTTCATGAAGGCCTGAATGATCGCTTCACCGGCACCCATGCCGAGCGAACCGCCCATGAAACCGAAATCCTGTACGGTTGCGACAATCGGCAGACCTTCAATCGTGCCAAGACCATTGATGATCGCGTCTTCCATGCCGGTGCGCGAACGATAATCCTTGAGACGGTCGATATATTTCTTCTCATCACGGAATTTCAGCGGGTCGACCGGAACCTTTGGGCTTTCCAGCGTCGTGTATTCGCCATTGTCGAAGAAGAAACGCAGACGGTCCTTGCCCTTGATGCGCATGTGATGGCCTGAACCGGGGATCACAAACTGATTGCTCTCAAGGTCCTTATGGAACACCATTTCACCGGTCGATGGATCCTTGATCCAAAGATTTTCCGGCATCTCGCGACGTCCGAGCATCGAATTGATCTTTGGACGAACGTAGTTGGTGATCCAGTTCATGACGTTTGGTTCCGTTTCTTGTTCTTCAAAAAACTCGTTATTTTATGCATGTCGTTATCGGAAAACCGGTTTCCACTTTTCCGCGACATGCTCTCTTGCTGCCTAAATGGACGATTTATTGGGCAGCTTCAAGGCGTGTTGCACGAACACTTGCTGCCAATGCACTGACAAGTTTAGTAACAGCAGCGACAGGATCGCCGCTAACCTTGCCATTTTCGTCCAGCTCGCCAGCCACGGCATTGACGATTGCAGTGCCGACAACAACGCCGTCAGCGGCTTCTGCAATGGCAGCGGCCTGTTCCGGTGTTTTCACGCCAAAGCCGACGCAGATCGGTAGATCGGTGCTTTTCTTGATGTGACGCACGGCGTCGGCTACACGCGCCGTATCGGCAATTGCCGAGCCGGTGATGCCGTTCATCGAGACGTAATAGACGAAGCCCGACGAATTGTGCAGCACCTTGGGCAGGCGCTTGTCATCGGTGGTTGGCGTCGTCAGGCGAATGAAGTTGAGGCCTGCTTGCGTTGCCGGAATACAGAGTTCCTTGTCCATTTCAGACGGCAGGTCAACAATGATGAAGCCATCAATGCCGGACGTCTTTGCATCAGCAAGGAAGCGTTCAACGCCATAAATATAGATCGGATTGTAATAGCCCATCAGGACGATTGGCGTCGTGTTGTCATCCTTGCGGAAGTCGGCAGCGAGCTGCAACGTCTTCTTGAGCGTCTGACCAGCTTCCAATGCACGAAGGCCAGCGGCCTGAATGGCCGGGCCATCGGCCATTGGATCGGAGAACGGCATGCCAAGTTCGATCACGTCGGAGCCAGCCTTGGGCAGCGCCTTCATCACGTTGAGTGATGTTGCGTAATCCGGATCGCCGCCCATGAAATAGGTAACCAGCGCCGGACGTCCTTCGGACTTGAGTTGAGAAAATTTGGTGTCGATGCGTGTGGTCATACCGTGCCCCGTGGCAAAATGCGCGCAAGATAATCAGCGGTTGGTTGGCCGGACATAACCGTTTCCATCCATGCACGCCGTTCAAAGTCGATAATTCCCAGTTCCCAGACACAGGCCATAAGCAAAGGCTGTGCAGGCTCGAATTCAACTTCCTCGTTGAGTTCGGATTGCCAGAGAATCTGGGTTGCGATGCCGCCTTCCAGCCACCAGTGCAGCAGCAGCCAAAGGCTTTCCTCTCCCTGATGCAGAATGGCAAAGCCCACGCCAAGATGTGGCGTATGCTCAAGCTTGTCTGCAACGGCTGCAATCTGCCTGCGAGCGATGCCACATGCTGCTTCTGCAAGTGGATTGGAAGGATCGGCTTCAATGATGTTGAGCTTGATCGTCGCCGTGCCGCACTCTGTCAGCCCGTCGAACCATGCGGCACGTGGTCTGTAAGAGTTGGTGTCGGCGACGATGTTGCTCATCCGGTCCTCACATGTCCATGCCGAGCAACTGCCCGACGGTGTGGACGTCCTTGTCGCCACGACCCGACAGGTTGACGATCATCACCTGATCCTTGCCCATGGACGGCGCCATTTTTACAGCTTGTGCTATGGCGTGCGCGGATTCAAGTGCTGGAATAATACCTTCAACGCGGGTGCAAAGCTGGAAAGCTTCAAGCGCTTCGTCATCGAGGATCGGCACATAGTCAACGCGGCCTGAATCCTTGAGCCATGAGTGCTCAGGACCGACGCCTGGATAATCAAGGCCTGCGGAAACCGAATGGCCTTCAAGAATCTGTCCGTCTTCGTTCTGTAGCAGATAGGTGCGGTTGCCATGCAGGACGCCGGGGCTGCCTGCACTCATCGATGCGCAATGCTCAACGCCATCAAGGCCACGACCGCCTGCTTCAACGCCGACAATCTTGACGGACGAATCGTCAAGGAAAGGGTGGAACAGGCCGATTGCGTTCGATCCACCACCAACGGCAGCAATGATCACGTCCGGCAGACGGCCTTCCTGCTCCAGAATCTGCTTACGCGCTTCGGTGCCGATGACCGACTGGAAGTCGCGCACGAGTTCTGGATAAGGATGCGGACCAGCGGCGGTGCCGATCAGATAATAAGTGTCTTCAACATTGGTAACCCAATCGCGCAATGCTTCGTTCATGGCGTCTTTGAGCGTGCCGTTGCCAGCCGTGACCGGCTTTACTTCCGCGCCCAGCAGCTTCATGCGGAAGACGTTTGGCTTCTGACGTTCGACGTCAGTGGCACCCATATAGACCACGCAAGGCAGGCCGAAACGGGCTGCAACGGTTGCCGATGCAACACCGTGCTGACCAGCGCCGGTTTCAGCGATGATGCGCGTTTTGCCCATGCGCTTGGCAAGCAGAATCTGGCCAAGGCAATTGTTGATCTTGTGGCTGCCGGTATGGTTTAGGTCTTCGCGCTTGAAGTAAATCTTCGCGCCACCCAGATGTTTTGTCAGGCCTTCAGCATAATAAAGTTTTGAGGGGCGACCGGCATAATAGGTCGAGAGATTGGAAAGCTCGGCCTGAAATTCAGGATCGTTCTTTGCCGTTTCATAGGCTTCCTGCAATTCAAGGATCAACGGCATCAGCGTTTCGGCGACGAAGCGTCCGCCAAAAATGCCGAACATGCCTTCTTCATCCGGGCCTGTCTTATAGGAATTGGGTTCAACCGGCTTATTCAACGCTTGCCACTCCGTCATGTTCAGGCGCGCTTTGCAGATGGTCTTTCATCCGCAGTCGCAACGGCCTGGAAAAATTCCTCAATGAGACGCACATCCTTTTCGCCGGGTGCACGCTCTACTCCGGACGATACATCGATACCCGGCGCGCGTGTCTTTTGCAGCGCCTCGGCAATGTTGCCCGCGTTCAGTCCACCGGAAAGCATGTAATCGACACTTTCGTCAAGCGCGTCGAGCAATGCCCAGTCAAAGGATACACCATTGCCACCCGGAAGGTCTGCGCCTTTCGGTGGTTTGGCATCAAAAAGAAAACGATCAGCAATGCCCTTGTAGGGCACGATCGCATCAAGATCGTGAGCTTCCCGCACTGCAAATGCCTTGATAACCGGCAGGCCGTAACGCTTCTTCACGTCGGCAACGCGTTCTGGCGTTTCATGGCCGTGCAGCTGCAGCATATCTGGCTTGAGCTCACGCACAATCTCATCGAGCGTGGCATCGTCTGCATCCACCGTAACCGCGACAACTTTAGCGCGGTTTTGGGCTGCATCGCGCAATTGGCCAGCAGCGGCAGGGGTGAGATGGCGTGGGCTTTTTGGAAAGAAGATAAAGCCAATATGGGTCGCCCCGCCATCAAGAGCAGCGTCGACTGCTTCAGGCGTTTTAAGACCGCATATTTTTATATCAAAAGCCATGGCGTTTCCGTCGCACATATTGCTGTGCTACTCAAGCTAATCCGGGGATTTTTAGCTTAATCGCCCTCATAGCCCTCAGCGATCAAATAATCATACGCTTCCATGACCTCAAGGGGAACTGCTTGCGCGATCTGGAAGCCTTGTGCCGGATATTCGAGGATACGTCGGATATCGCCGGTCATTTCGCGCACAAGCATCTCGAAATCATGGCCCGGTGTGGGCTGATCTTCGAAAGCTGTTGGCGGTGCTGTAACGAATGCCTTGGCTTCCGGCCATTGCCGGTCAACTGTGGCGCGAACCCGGCGCTGGGTTTGCGGCTTGGTTACGAAAATCGGGCTGATTGCACCCGGCACCATTTTTTCACGCGAAAACAGGATGTTTTCACCAATATTGGTTGCCTTTGGCTCAATGATGATCGCGTCTTCCGGTACGCCCTCGGCAATCGCAATTTCCGCAAAGGCTTCCGCTTCGGAGCTCTTGTAAAGCCCTTTGGTCCAATTGCCGCTGTGGCCCGTAAACATGAGCCAGGTGGCGAGGCCTTGCATGTAGAGCTTCGCTGCGTGTGTTGCGACGCGCGTATCGTAACTACCCAGTCCGATGATGATATCGGCGGTCTGAAGTTCATCATAGATGCAATGGTAATCCCATAGCATCCGTGCAGCAGTTTGAATGTCTGATGTCATGTAAAGTCGATAGCCTGTAATGCGCTGCCATTGCGCTTTAGCCATGCTTTGCAGCGCTCTGTATCGGGGCAAAGCTCATGGCAGAGTTTCCAGAATTTCGGCCCATGGTTCATCTCGATCAGGTGCGCCACTTCATGAGCGACCAGATAGTTGATGACGGGCGAAGGCGCCATGCCGATGCGCCATGAGAAAGAAAGTACGCCATCGGAGGTGCATGACCCCCAGCGGCTTTTGGTATCCTTGAACCGGACCGCCTTGGCTTTGCGGCCCACGGTTGCTGTGTGACGAGCAACCAGTTGTTCGATGTCGCGCTTGACTTCGCGCTTGAGGTAATCGGCAACGCGCCGCGCCAGATGCGTGGGGTCGCCATGAACGAGCAGAATATTGCCTTCCAGCAAATCCACCGTGCCGCGTCCCGGCTGGTGTGTGATGAGATGCGGAACGCCACGGATGGGAATTTTCACGCCTGCGCGGATGCCTGCCTGATCGGGCAGTTTTGCAATGCGGCTTTCGATCCAGCCCTCATGGCGGATCAGAAAACTCTGAACTTCACGGTCCGGCAAACCGGGGGGGATGGTGACACGCAGACCTTTGCCGCCAGTTTCAATGCGCAGGATCAGACGTTTGGCGCGCGGGTTTTCAAGCACGCGCAAAGGCAATTCACGTCCCGCGACTGCATGAATGCGTTCGCTTCTGACTGTCGCCGACTGTTTAGCCTTCGATGAACGAAATAAGGAGAAACCCATCACTTAAGAATAAGCGATTCGCGAAAAAAGCCAGAAATTTTTCTGATTTTAAGCAAGACGACGCGGACAAAGCCCGCGTCGTCGTCGTATTTCAGTGGTCAAATATCCGTGACATCGTTGCTGTCGTTCTTTTTGCGCGTCGCTGGCGTCCGTTTGCCGGAAGCTTTGCGTTCAGCCATGAAGCGGTCGAACTCTTCCTTGTCGCGTGCGCGACGCAGTTCCTGCGCATAGGCTTCGAATTCGGCGCGGGCTTCTTCCAGCTTGCGGCGTTCTTCCGCCAGGCGGTCGAGTTCTTCGCGACGCCAGTCGTCAAAAGCTGCATTGCCGGTCGTGCCGCCAAAGCCGAAGCTTTCGCTCTTGCCGCAGTTGCGGAAGGAACCGAACATCGAGTCGGTCTTTTCATTCACGCTGCGTTTGAAATCACCGAGACGGTCGCCCCAGATGATATAGGCGAGCATGGCGAGACCAAGCGGCCAGAAAAAGATGAAGCCGAGCACCATCAGCGCGATTGTCGCTGGCGTCCATGCGGGGCGGATCAATGCGGAATTGGTCATGGTATACTCCGTAAAATCTGGGCCGATTGTTGATCTCTCGGCTTGATTTTGAGGTGGTAAACCAATTGCGGCATTTCAAGAATATCCCTGGCCTAATCCCGCCATGCGGGAGCTAACCAATGTGATTATCTCGGAAATTTTTTGCGTAAATGTTCAAGCATTGCCACGCTCAAGCCTGCCAGAAGCGCCCAGAAGGCGGAACCAATGCCAAAAAAGGCAATGCCGGAGGCAGTGACTGCAAAAGTGACGATAGCGGCAAGCCGCTCTTCTTCGACTTTAAGTGCCAGCGCCATGGCATTGATGAATGGTCCGCTCAGTGCAAGGCCAGCAACCAGCGCAATCAGCGTGGCGGGCAGGACAGCAAAGATCGCCACCAGCGAAGCACCGAACAGCGCGAACACCAGATAATATGCAGAATAGACAGGACCGGTCATCCAACGCTTTTTAGGGTCTGGATGGGCATCGGGATTGGTGCAAAGCGCTGCCGAGATTGCCGCGAGATTGCTGGTTGCGGCACCAAAGGGAGCGGTCAGAAGAGAGAAAAATCCAGTTACCCGCAAAGCTGCGCTGGTCGGCGGCTCATAGCCCGATGCACGCAACACGGCAAAGCCCGGCAGGTTCTGCGAGGCCATGGTCACGATATAAAGCGGCAAAGCCAGTCCAATCATCGCGCCGATGTGAAATTCCGGCCAGATCAGCATGAGTGTCGAGATTTCGGGTGCAGGCAGTTCGGGTGCACGGCCGGACATCAGCGCATAGGCCATACCAAGCACGAGTACGGCAATGACCGCCAGCGACGGATTAAACAACCGTACAACGAAGAACAAAGCCACCAGAGGCAGCACGAAAGTGGGATCAAGCGAAACGGATTTCGCGGCTGCAATCACGAAACTAAGAAGCACACCAGCCAGCATGCCTGATGCGACCGATGCCGGAATACGTGAAACCAGTGTGGAAAGCGGACGGATCAGCCCGGTCAGGATCAGCGCCAGCGCCGTTACGATGAATGCGCCGGCGGCTTCCGGCATGGTGAAGCCGACACTTGCACCGATCAGTGCCAGCCCCGGTGTGGACCATGCTGCGATGATCGGCATTTTGTAACGCACACTCAGCCAGGCAGATGAGCCCGCAATGGCCAGACAAACGGCTGTCACCCAGCTTGCCGTTTCAGCTTGCGTTGCGCCCAGCACGCTGGCCGCTGCCACGATAAGCGCAAGCGTGCTGCCAAAACCGACAATTGCTGCAACCGCTGACGACGCAAAAACCGATAAGCGCATGATTATGCTCCTGTCGATATGCGTTCGGCGAGGCCAGAAACTGTGCGGATCAAAAGTTCGAGGTCCTGTGGGCGCGAAAGACGGTGGTCGCCATCGCGCACAAGTGTCAGTGTCACATCATCGACCGGTAGATGCTCAACGAGCTTTAATGCATGTTGATAAGGCACAGCCTCATCCTGCATGCCTTGCAGAATATGAACCGGGCAGCCCGTCTCGATGATTCCCTTCAAAACAAGATTCTGGCGACCATCTTCGATCAGCGCGCGGGTATAGATATAAGGGTTGGGCGAGTATTCCGAAGGTTCTTCGAAATAGCCTTTTTCGATGAGATCACGCTTTTGTGCTTCAGTCAGCGATGGTTCGACGAGTTCGGCTGTAAAATCGGGAGCAGGCGCGATCAGAACAATCCCGGCTGGTGATTTGCCAGCCTTTTTGAGCTCCTGTGCCATGCGCAACGCAATCCACCCGCCCATGGATGATCCGACGAGAATCTGCGGACCTTTCGCGTATTTCGCATAAACTGCGAGGCTTTCGTCGAGCCAGCGCGAAATCGTGCCCTGATTGAAGTCGCCACCCGACTCGCCATGGCCTGAATAATCAAGGCGAAGTGCCGAATGTCCGGTCTGTTCTGCCCATTCGTCGAGAATGACAGCCTTGGTGCCAAGCATGTCGGAGCGATAGCCTCCGAGCCAGACAATACCGGGTGCAACCTGTCCGGCACGTTGGCGGACTGCAATCTTTGCACCATCGACATCAATATAGTCTGGTTCAGCCGTGCTCATGGTTCGTCTCCTGATTTGGCAGGCAATTTTTCAAGTGTTTTTCATTTGCCATTTATGAAAGCCAGAGAAAACCTCACTCCCTTGAAATATTGAGGAATGTGACCGATATGTCGCGTAACACGCCCGAAATACTTCTTTATTCGTCGGGGGTGATTTTCCCTGTCAAAGATGCTATTGACTTTACCGCTCGCTTGACCACATTTCCGCGTTAAACAGGGGTTTGATGGGGAAGGGCCGTCGCGGGCCACGAAATTAAGCCGCCTATGACGTTAATAATCAGGAGATAACGACCATTCGCCGACCGTTCAGAGCGACGCCGGTCCAGAAAGACGGACCGCGCTCCAACCGTGATATCCGGGTTCCCCGGGTCCAGCTTATTGATGCCGAAGGCCATAACCACGGCAGTATCCCGACGCAGGACGCCATTGCGATGGCAGAAGAAGCGGGCCTTGATCTCGTTGAGATCGTGCCAAACGCTGAACCGCCTGTCTGCAAGATCGTGGATCTCGGCAAGCTGAAGTATCAGAATCAGAAAAAAGCCTCCGAAGCACGCAAGAAGCAGAAAACGGTCGAAATCAAGGAAATCAAGATGCGACCGAACATCGACACTCATGACTATGAAGTGAAGATGAAGGCTGCACAGCGTTTCTTCGAAGAAGGCGACAAGGTCAAGGTTACACTTCGTTTCCGTGGCCGTGAAATGGCCCACCAGGAGCTTGGTATGAAGCTTCTGTTGCGCGTGAAGGAAGATACCGTTGAAATCGCAAAGGTGGAATCCGAGCCAAAGCTCGAGGGCCGCCAGATGATGATGGTACTGGCTCCGCGCTGACAATAAATCGTTGCCTTTGAAAAGCCGCCTTCGGGCGGTTTTTCTTTTTCTAGTGGTCTGAATTCCGACATTTACATTCCAGAGTTACAAACCTGAATTACACGTGTTGAGCAAATGTCGGAATCGCAAAGACCGTTAGCCGCTTTATGAGTCTGGTGGATTTTCGGGTTTGACGTTTGAAACAGTATTTCAGTCAGCGGGGATTCAAACGTCAAATTCAATCCGCTAAATCAATCCACTTTCAGAGATCAAGATGAAAACACTGGGCGAACTGGGCAAATATCAGCAACGACGTCGTCTTGCGATTGCCATTGTCATCGGGCTGCTTGTGTTTGCGCTGTTGTTTGTGCGCTCACAATCGACGGGTCATATGCATGAATATATCGAAGCTTTTGGAATAAGCCTCATTGTTGCAGCCATTATGGGGCGCATGTGGTGTACGCTTTATATTGGCGGTCGGAAAAGTACAGAAATCGTGCAGACCGGCCCCTATTCGATGACGCGCAATCCGCTTTATGTATTCAGCAGCATCGGCGCAATCGGTATTGGCGCGCAGACAGGCAGTGTCATTGTCGCTCTGGCCTTTGGGGTGCTGTGTTATCTGGCTTTTGCCACTGTCATCCGCACGGAAGAGAAATTTCTCAAAGCCAATTTCGGAAAGCCCTACGAGGATTATTGCGCACGCGTGCCGCGGTTCTTTCCGCGCTTTTCGCTGTTCCGCGATGATGATGAACTCAGGATCAAGCCGAACCGGCTTTATCAGACATGTACAGATGGTCTGGTGTTTTTTGTGGCCTATCCGTTCTGCGAGGTTATCGAATATCTGCAAAACATCGATGTCCTGCCGGTTTTGCTGCGACTTTATTAAATTTGAGGCGCGATTCAGCCTGATTGAAGCAGATTCAGGCATTGCGTTTTTCAGGCTTTAAGCCTATAAGCCGCCTTCGAACCGCCCGGCAGGGCATGCCGTGGCGGTTTCGTATGCTTTTCGGACTTGGTCTGTCCGGGAGTAAAACAGGGTTTCGGTCTTTTGCAGATACGGACGCCACTTAAGGCAAGAGGCGTGGAGTGCTGCAAGCGCGACGGGAACTAAACAAAGGAGTAGCAAAATGCCCAAGATGAAGACCAAATCGGCTGCTAAGAAGCGGTTCAAAATTACTGGCACTGGCAAAGTTGTAGCTGCGGCTGCAGGCAAGCGCCATGGCATGATCAAGCGCTCGAACAAGTTCATTCGCGATGCACGCGGCACCATGGTGCTCTCGGAAGCAGATGCGAAGATCGTAAAACAGTTCCTGCCTAACGGCCTCTAAGCCGTCTATCCTCTAAGGAGATCATAACATGGCACGTGTAAAACGCGGCGTTACCGCCCACGCCAAGCACAAAAAAGTTCTCGACCAGGCTTCCGGTTTCCGTGGCCGTCGTAAAAACACAATCCGCACCGCTAAGGCTGCTGTTGATCGTTCGAAGCAGTATGCTTACCGCGATCGCAAGAATCGCAAGCGTACGTTCCGCGCTCTCTGGATTCAGCGTATCAATGCTGCTGTTCGTGAACAGGGCCTGACCTATGGCCGTTTCATCGACGGTCTTGCTAAGGCAGGCATCGAAGTTGACCGCAAGGTTCTTTCCGATATCGCAATCCATCAGCCGGAAGCATTCGGCGCGCTGGTTGCAGCGGCAAAGAAGGCTCTCGAGTATCTCAAGAACACCGAGACGCCAAACGCTTTTGAAGGCGCTGTTCGCTAAGCCAGCCGCCTTCCCGAAGCGATATTGTTAATTTTGGGAACCCGCGCTGGCTTGGCTGGCGCGGGTTTTTCTTTTGTATCTGGTGCCACTGGCACGAGCGGAAAGCCAAACAAGAGGCGTGGAGTGCTGCAAGCACGACAGGGACGTAAATAGATGAGCGATCTTGAACAACTCGAACAAACTATTCTTGGCGAAATCGCCGCTGCCAGCGACGAGCAAGCGATTGAAGCGGTGCGCGTGGCAGCACTTGGCAAAAAAGGCTCTATCTCTGAGAAGCTGAAGACGCTGGGTTCCATGTCTCCTGAAGAGCGTCAGGCGCAAGGGCCGGCCATCAACGGGCTGAAGAACCGGGTTACCGAAGCGCTGACCGAGCGCAAGACGGAACTGCGTAAGCAAGCGATTGCCGCTCGCCTTGAGCGTGAAAAGGTTGACGTGACGCTGCCGGTGCGTGAAAGCGCTGCATCGCGCGGCCGCATTCACCCGATTTCGCAGGTCATCGATGAGATCACGGCGATTTTTGCGGATATGGGTTTCTCGATTGCCGAAGGTCCGGACGTCGAAACCGATTATTACAATTTCACGGCGCTGAACTTTCCTGAAGGCCATCCGGCGCGCGAAATGCACGACACCTTCTTCTTCAATGCAGACGAGAAGGGCGAGCGCAAGCTGCTGCGCACGCATACCTCACCGGTGCAGGTGCACACGATGGAGAAGTTCGCGGCTATCCGTGACAAGGAAGGCCGCGACGAGCCGATCCGTATCGTCATTCCGGGCAAGACCTACCGCATGGACTCTGACGCCACCCATTCGCCGATGTTCCATCAGGTCGAAGGCCTGGTTGTCGACAAGTCGGCCAATGTCGCCAACATGAAGTGGGTTCTGGAAGAGTTCTGTAAATCCTTCTTTGAAGTGCCTTCGGTCAAGATGCGTATGCGTCCGAGCTTCTTCCCGTTCACCGAGCCATCGGTCGAGGTTGATATTCAGTGCGACCGTTCCGGTCCGCATGTGAAGTTTGGTGAAGGCAATGACTGGCTCGAAATTCTGGGCTGCGGCATGGTACATCCGAACGTGCTTCGCGCTTCCGGCTATGATCCCGACGTCTATCAGGGCTTTGCATGGGGCATGGGTATCGACCGCATCGCCATGCTGAAATACGGCATGCCTGATCTGCGCGCCTTCTTCGACGCCGACGTGCGCTGGATCAATCATTACGGTTTCCGTCCACTCGACATTCCGACGCTGTTCGGTGGTCTGAGCGCGTAAAGATCGGATAAGGAATAAAGAGATGAAATTCACGCTTTCCTGGCTCAAGGATCACCTTGAAACCGATGCGACGCTTGCTGAGATCGTCGAAAAGCTCACTGATATTGGTCTGGAAGTGGATGGGGTCGACGACCGTGCCGCTTTCAAGGCGTTTAAGGTCGCCAAGGTTCTGACTGCTGTTCCGCATCCGGATGCTGACAAGCTGCGCGTTCTCTCGGTTGATACGGGCGAAGGCCAGCCGGTTCAGGTGGTTTGCGGCGCGCCAAACGCCCGTGCCGGTCTTGTCGGTGTTCTGGGCCGTCCGGGCGATTATGTGCCGGGCCTTGATGTCACGCTGTCGGTCGGCAAGATTCGCGGTGTCGAAAGCTTCGGCATGATGTGTTCCGAGCGCGAGCTGGAGCTTTCTGACGAACATAATGGCATTATTGATCTGCCCGACGATGTTCCGGTCGGCACAAGTTTTGCGGCCTATATGGGCCTGGATGATCCAATTATCGAAATCGGTCTGACGCCAAACCGCGCAGATTGCACCGGTATTCGTGGCATCGCACGCGATCTCGCTGCAGCTGGTCTTGGCACGCTCAAGAACACTTTGCCGGAAGCGGCGAAGGGTGAAGGCGAAACGCCGGTTAAGGTCATTCTCGATCAGGATGCGGAAAACCCGTTCTGCACCGGCTTCGCACTGCGCATGGTCAAGGGTGTGAAGAACGGTCCAAGCCCGAAATGGATGCAGCAGCGTCTGAAGGCTATCGGCTTGCGTCCGATCAATACGCTGGTCGACATCACCAATTACGTGACGTTTGATCAGGGCCGTCCGCTGCACGTCTTCGATGCAGCCAAGGTCAAGGGTAATCTCACGGTGCGATTGGCAAAGGATGGCGAAACCATTCTCGGCCTCGACCAGCGCGAATATAAGTTCAAGCCGGGCATGTATGTGATCGCCGATGAAAACGGCCCCGAATCGATTGCTGGTATCATGGGCGGCGAGCATTCGGGCTGCGACGAAAACACGGTCGATGTGCTGATTGAATCGGCTCTTTGGGACCCGCGCATGATTGCACGCACGGGCCGTGAACTCGGTATCGTCACCGATGCACGCTATCGCTTTGAGCGCGGCGTCGATCCGGAAATGATGATCCCGGGTGTGGAAATTGCGACCAAGCTGGTGCTGGAACTTTGCGGCGGTCAGCCGACAATTCTCGACGTGGTCGGATATAGCAAGCCTGAGCCGCGCGTGATCGATTTCCCGGTTACGGAAGTCAAGCGCCTGACGGGCATCGAGGTGGCCTATGATGCTTCGCTTGATATTCTGAAGCGACTTGGCTTCGGCGTTGAAGGCGACGGCAAGGTCATCAAAGCCACCGTTCCGTCATGGCGTGGCGATGTGGAAGGCAAGGCCGACCTCGTTGAAGAAGTCATGCGTATTCATGGTATCAACCAGATCGCGCCACAGCCATTGCCAAATCATGGTGCGGTCAATGGCCGTATTCTCACGACGCTGCAGATCCGCACGCGTCTGGCACGCCGCACGCTTGCTTCGCGTGGTATGATGGAAGCTGTGACCTACTCCTTCATTTCCGAAGCACAGGCCAAGGCTTTTGGCGGTGGCAAGCCGGAACTCAAGCTGGCGAACCCGATTGCGGCAGACATGTCGGACATGCGTCCGTCGCTTCTGCCGGGACTTCTTGCCGCCGCACAACGCAACGCGGATCGTGGTTTTGGCGATACGGCTTTGTTCGAGGTTTCCGGCATCTATGAAGGCGACAAGCCTGAACAGCAGCGTCGTGTGGCGGGCGGTATTCGTCGCGGCACCGCTGGCGTTGAAGGTTCGGGCCGTTTCTGGTCTGGCAATGCAGCAACCGTCGGCGTCTTCGATGCCAAGGCTGATGCATTGGCAGCACTTGAAGCTGCTGGCGCTCCGGTTGACCGCATTCAGATCGAAGCCGGTGGCCCGGAATGGTTCCATCCGGGCCGCTCCGGCACGCTCAAGCTCGGACCGAAGGTGGTTTTGGGCACTTTCGGCGAATTCCATCCGGATACGCTGGAAGCACTTGATGTGTCGGGTGCGCTCTGCGGCTTTGAAGTCTATATTGATGCGATCCCTGAGCCGAAGGCAAAGGCGACGCGCACCAAGCCTGCTCTGAACCTTTCACAGTTCCAGAGCCTCAAGCGCGATTTCGCGTTTGTGGTGGATGCAAGCGTTGAAGCTGGTAATGTCGTGAAGGCGGTTTCGTCGGCAGACAAGAAGCTGATCGCCGGTGTGCAGGTCTTTGACGTGTTCACAGGCACTTCGCTTGGTGAAGGCAAGAAGTCGATTGCGGTTGAAGTGCTGTTGCAACCACAGGACCGCACGCTGACTGATGAAGATCTCGAAACCTTGTCGAAGCAGGTGATTGCAAGTGTCACCAAGCAAACTGGCGGTGTCCTTCGCGGATAAGAACAAATAAAAAGCCCGGCTTCGAGCCGGGCTTTTTAGAGCGCATCCCGAAAAGTGTGAAACGGTTTTCGGACAAAGATGCGCGTTAAAACAAATATTTAGAGCGCCGATCTGATCCAATCAGATCGAAACGCGCTCTAGCCTCTGACGCAGATTGTACTGGAAGGTGATTAATCCTTCGAAAAAACGGTCGCGCTTTGCGATGTCGAGACCATCATGTTGTAGTCATTCACGATCCACTGAAGATCGGAAGCAGCACCGCCTTTGCGTGCGTCCCCTTTTGTCTTCTCCAGCTTTTCCTGGAAGTCGCGTAGCTTGCCCAACAGGCTTGCCGGACGGGATTCAAAGACGTGGAATGAGTTTGGATGTTCAGTCGCATAGTCGTCCATTTCGCGGACGGCGGCTGCATAGGAATCCATGGCTTTGCCGAAAGCATCCATATCGACAACCGGCTTTTCGTTTTCCGGCAACAGTTCAACAAGAGCATTGGCGCGGATCATGACATTGCGCACATGCCAGCTGGCTTTCTTGCCTTCAGTCTTTTCAAGTGCATCAAGCTCGGCCAGATCGACCTTGCTCTTTTCTTCGCTCAGCAATGCATCGACGCGCTTGCGCTCCTTGGTGAATTCCGGCGCATATTCAGCGATCTGCTTGTGGAACTCCTTGGCGCCCGCATATTTGTCGGACTTATAGTCCTTGCGGTCGTAATATTTGCTGGCCTTCTCGATCACCGGCGCAAGCTTCTGATAGATCGCAATGTAGCTCACCATTGCCTCATCCAGCGCAGGCAGCTTGGGCTCTGCGCTGGTGGCGGCTTCCGCTGCTTCGATCTCACTGCGCACATCATAGAGCGAGTAAAGACCATAGACGTTGCGTTCCTTGCCGGTTGGGCCCTTCTTCATGTCGACCCAGCTGTCGTAACGATCGAGCGATTCCGAGGCGCGAATGGTGCGGTTAAGAAGCGAAACATAGGCGTTCATCTTGTCAATCGCAGCATTCGGATCGGCCTCTTCGGCAGATTGCGCAAAGGCTGTTACTGGCAATATGACCGCCAGAAGCGTGAACAGGATCGCACGAGGCGAGAAGCGTTTCATGTGGTTTTCCCTCATTCAATGACAGCGTCGGCGATGATAATTATGCCAAGTACTCTCGTTTTGGTTCCCGTTTGCATGGCGGGCAAAGAGCATGCGCGTGTCAGAATGACAAGTCTTATTAGGTTTTTCTACTTTATGGGGATGCCTCAGCGCGTTCGCGTCCGTTGACAGATATATGAAAGAAAGGCGGGAACCATCCCCGCCTTTCTTTGCAAAAATCTGAGTTCTTAGAGCGCGTTTCGATCTGATTGGATCAGATCGGCGCTCTAAATATTTGTTTTAAAGCCCGGT
>NZ_NNRL01000162.1 GCF_002252505.1 Brucella grignonensis
TAGAGCGCGTTTCGATCTGATTGGATCAGATCGGCGCTCTAAATATTTGTTTTAAAGCCCGGTCATGGCGAGCGAGGCCTCGGTATAACGTTTGCCTGCAATCTTCTCAGAATCGAAAAGCGTGTTCAGCCGTTCAAGTTCTTCGGTGGTCAATGTCACATTGACTGCTTTTGCATTGTCTTCCAGATGGTTGATCTTGCGGGCGCCGGGGATGGGAACAATGAAATCGCCCTGATTGAGTACCCAGGCGAGCGCCAGCTGCGCCGGTGTCACCTGCTTTTCGCGCGCGATCTCAGCAATCAGATCGACCTGTTTGTTATTGGCTTCGAGGTTGCCCGGCTGGAAGCGGGGAAGCGTCTTGCGGAAATCACCCTCTGCCAGATCGGATTGCGAGCGCACCTGTCCCGTCAGCATGCCGCGACCGAGCGGGCTATAGGGCACGAAGCCGATGCCGAGTTCGGCACACAGTGCCAGAACACCCTGTTCCGGATCACGTGTCCAGAGGGAATATTCGTTCTGAAGAGCTGCAATCGGGTGGACTGCATGCGCACGGCGGATTGTCTTTACACCTGCCTCGGAGAGGCCGATGGTGCGGATTTTACCCTCATCGATCAGGTCTTTCATGGTGCCGATCACATCTTCGATCGGGACATTCGGATCAACGCGATGCTGATAAAAGAGATCAATCGTTTCGATATCAAGGCGCTTCAAAGAGGCTTCTGCCACGGCACGGATATTTTCGGGGCGGCTGTCCACACCAGATGATTTGCCGTCTTCGATCTTGAAGCCGAATTTCGTAGCAATGGTCACCTTGTCACGAAATGGCTTGAGCGCCTTGCCCAAGAGCTTTTCATTCTCATAAGGACCATAAACCTCAGCCGTATCGAAGAATGTGATGCCGAGATCAAAAGCACGGTGCAATGTGCGGATGGCATCCTGTTCTTCCTGTCCGCCATAGGCATAGCTCATGCCCATGCAGCCAAGACCGATTGCGGAGACAGTCAATTCCTGGCCAAGCTTGCGCGTTTTCATCGATATTCCTTTCGGGACGAGTTCTAAAATCTGGGGAGCACGGAAACCCTGAAAGTGCATGGCGTCCGGTTAGGCTGAAACTAACTCTCGAACAGGCGTTCGATAATACTGATTTATTTTCACGGGTTATTCTATATTTTAGAACAATGAATCGAAATCAGCTTTCCCAACTGGCAGTTCTGGCCGCGGTTGCAGCCCATGGCAGCTTTCGTGGTGCGGCGAGAGAATTGTCGATTGCGCCATCCGCAGTCAGTCATGCTGTTGCGGCCCTTGAAGACAGTCTTGGTATTCGGCTTTTGTCGCGCACCACACGCAGCGTGGCGCCGACCGATGCAGGACGACAGTTACTGGAACGGCTCGCGCCTGCGCTAGAGGAAATTCATCAGGCGCTGGGTGCTGCGATCGAAGCGCGCGAGCGCCCGGCAGGCACTCTGCGGATTACGATGCCGCATATCGCAGCGCAGTTTGTCTTTGCGCCACGGCTCGGTGAGTTTGCCAAAGCCCACCCCGACATCACACTTGATCTGACAATAGAGAGTGCGCTCACTGATATTGTGGCTGACGGTTTTGATGCCGGTATGCGGCTTGGCGAAAGCCTTGAGGCCGATATGATCTGCGCCCGCCTGACAAGCGATCTGCGTGCAGCAATCGTGGGTTCTCCCTCTTATTTCACCAGATTTCCAGTTCCGGAACATCCGAACGATCTGATGCAGCATCACTGTGTGCGTCAACGCTTCTCCAGCGGTCAGATTTACAACTGGGAATTTGAAAAAGCAGGCAAAGAGATAGAGGTTGCAATCAGAGGACCGCTTATTCTCAATGATGACAGACTGATTCTTGAAGCCATTCTCAATGGTGTTGGCCTCGCCTATCTGTTTGAAGATCATGTTCGGGATGCGCTGGAGGACGGGCGTCTGGTCAGAGTACTGGAAGATTGGTGCCAGCCTTTTGCGGGCCTTTATCTTTATTACCCAAGCCGCCGCCAGATGCGGCCCGCTCTGCGCGCATTCATCGATTTCTTTCGCGGGTCTTATGAGATGCAGCACCGCTTTCTGGTGGCGTAAGGCATTTCGTTCTGCCGAACCTCATTGGAACGTTTCAGTGGTGCGAATTTTTTGTTTCATATTCGGCATCAATCGTGCCATCGATAGCCACAAAATATGATGCCGAGGTGCATTGCGCGTGCTGGAACTCTGCTTGAAAGCACGAGACCAGGCAAAGTTTGGAAGAAGGGAATAGCATGTTTCGTTGGGGTATTCTTTCCACCGCCAAGATCGGTGTTACACAGGTCATTCCGGCGCTCAGTGCTTCCGACAATGGTGTGGTTCATGCGATTGCCAGCCGCGATCATGCACGCGCTCGCGCTGTTGCTGACCGCTTCGGTGCACCGCTCGCCTTCGGTTCCTATGAAGAACTGCTGGCAAGCGATGAAGTGGATGGCGTTTATATCCCGCTGCCGACCTCGCAGCATATCGAATGGACGCTGAAAGCAGCTGAGGCGGGCAAGCATGTGCTTTGTGAAAAGCCGATTGCATTGAAGGCCGGGGATATCGATCAGCTGATTGCCGCGCGCGACAAGCATAAGGTTACGGTAGCCGAAGCCTTCATGGTCTATTACCATCCACAATGGATCAAGCTGCGTTTTCTTCTGCAAGAAGGTGCGATTGGCACTCTGCGTCATGTGCAGGGCGCATTCAGCTATTTCAACAATGATCCGGGCAATATGCGCAATCAGCCGGAACTCGGCGGCGGTGCGCTGCCGGATATCGGCGTGTATCCGACCGTCGTGACGCGCATGGTGACCGAAAAAGAACCGTTATCGGTTCAGGCCTCGGTTGAGTTCGATCCGAAGTTCGGCACCGATCGCTATGCCAATGTGTCGGCGCGATTCGATGGTTTCGACCTGACTTTCTATGTCGCAACCCAGCTTGGCGCCCGCCAGACCATGGTTTTCCACGGCGACAAGGGCTTTATCGAAGTTCATGCACCATTTAATACCGGCAAATATGGTCATGGCCGCATTACGCTCTATAATGGTGGGCATACGGAAGCGACCGAATGGTCGTTCTCCGATACAAACCACTACCAGCTTCAGGCCGAAAATTTCGTGCGTGCCACGAAAGGTGAAGGTGTGATGCTGTTTTCTCTGGAAAACTCGAAGGCAAATCAGAAATTCATCGATGCTATATATCGTGCTGGTAAAAGCGACGGTTTCGTGAATGTCTGATTTGTGTGACTGGAACAACTGTCAGGAAGAAATCTTTCTGAGTCACATAGCTTGTGACTTGCAGTAAAAAACTGCCTTTCTTATATACGCCACGCACGAGGCTTTGATGACAGGCCCGGTTGGTCAATGGTGATCATCCGTACCGCAACCTTGAAGCAAGCATTGTGAAACCGATAGGAGCCGCCTATGGAACGCTCGGTAGAGGTTCAGGCGGTTTGCTGAATGGAGAGAAATATGGCTAAAGTTATTGGTATCGATCTGGGAACGACCAACTCCTGCGTTGCCGTCATGGACGGAAAAAACGCGAAGGTCATCGAAAATGCTGAAGGTGCTCGCACGACGCCTTCGATCATCGCTTTCAGTGATAGTGACGAACGCCTCGCTGGCCAGCCTGCGAAGCGTCAGGCTGTCACCAACCCTGAAGGCACCCTGTTTGCCGTAAAGCGCCTTATTGGCCGCCGCTTTGATGACCCAATGGTCACCAAGGACAAGGATCTTGTGCCTTACAAGATCGTCAAGGGTGACAATGGCGATGCATGGGTTGAAACCCACGGCAAGAAATATTCCCCATCGCAGGTTTCCGCGATGATCCTTCAGAAGATGAAGGAAACCGCTGAATCCTATCTGGGTGAAACTGTTACCCAGGCCGTTATTACGGTTCCGGCATACTTCAACGATGCTCAGCGTCAGGCAACCAAGGATGCCGGCAAGATCGCTGGTCTTGAAGTTCTGCGTATCATCAACGAACCAACGGCTGCAGCTCTTGCTTATGGTCTCGACAAGAGCGAAGGCAAGACCATCGCTGTTTACGATCTTGGCGGCGGCACGTTCGACGTTTCGGTTCTCGAAATCGGTGACGGCGTGTTTGAAGTGAAGTCCACCAACGGTGACACGTTCCTGGGCGGTGAAGACTTTGACATGCGTCTGGTCGAATATCTGGTTGCCGAGTTCAAGAAAGAACAGGGCATCGATCTTAAGAAAGACAAGCTTGCTCTGCAGCGCCTCAAGGAAGCTGCCGAAAAGGCCAAGATCGAGCTTTCGTCCGCTCAGCAGACCGAAATCAACCTGCCGTTCATCACGGCTGACCAGACCGGTCCTAAGCACCTTGCAATCAAGCTTTCGCGTTCGAAGTTTGAAAGCCTTGTTGACGACCTCGTTCAGCGCACGGTCGAGCCATGCAAGGCAGCTCTTCGCGATGCAGGCCTGAAGGCTGGTGATATCGATGAAGTGGTTCTGGTTGGCGGTATGACCCGTATGCCGAAGATCCAGGAAGTCGTTAAGGCTTTCTTCGGCAAGGAACCACACAAGGGCGTGAACCCGGACGAAGTTGTTGCCATGGGCGCGGCAATTCAGGGCGGCGTTCTGCAGGGCGACGTCAAGGACGTTCTGCTGCTCGACGTGACCCCGCTTTCGCTCGGCATTGAAACGCTCGGTGGCGTATTCACCCGCCTGATCGAACGCAACACGACGATTCCGACCAAGAAGTCGCAGACCTTCTCGACCGCTGAAGACAACCAGTCGGCCGTGACGATCCGCGTCTTCCAGGGCGAGCGTGAAATGGCTGCCGACAACAAGATCCTCGGCCAGTTCGACCTCGTTGGCATTCCGCCGGCACCGCGTGGCGTTCCACAGATCGAAGTCACTTTCGACATCGACGCCAACGGCATTGTGAACGTGTCTGCAAAGGACAAGGGCACAGGCAAGGAACACCAGATCCGCATTCAGGCATCGGGTGGTCTTTCGGACGCTGACATCGAAAAGATGGTCAAGGATGCTGAAGCAAATGCTGAAGCTGACAAGAAGCGTCGCGATGCGGTTGAAGCCAAGAACCAGGGTGAAAGCCTGCTTCATTCGTCTGAAAAGTCGTTGAAGGAATATGGTGACAAGGTTTCGGCTGAAGACAAGCAGGCAATCGAAGGCGCAATCGCAGCGCTGAAGACCTCGCTTGAAGGCGATGATGCTGAAGATATCAAGGCGAAGACGCAAGTACTTGCCGAAGCTTCGATGAAGCTTGGTCAGGCCATGTATGAAGCAGCACAGGCTGCTGAAGAAGGTGGCGCTGAAGGTGGTGAGCACGCTTCTTCTAACGACGATGTCGTTGACGCCGATTACGAAGAAATCGACGACGACAAGAAAAAGTCGTAAGCCTTGTCCGTAAAGCTTAAGCCCGGGTCATTCCCGGGCTTTTGCGGCCTTTCGGGACGGTTGCACCGGACGGACAAAAATAAAAACAGTCCAGCAGACAGGTCATTTAGAGGCCGCTTTGCGAAAAATGGGACCGTGGAGACGCTATCCGGAAAATGGATGCGATCCAGCCGTCGGGATAACGAACTATGAAGATCGATTATTACGAAGCTCTGGGTGTGGAGCGAACTGCAGACGATAAGGTGCTCAAAACCGCCTTTCGCAAGCTCGCCATGGAGTACCATCCGGATCGCAATCCGAATAATCCGGATGCTGAACGCAAGTTCAAGGAAATCGGCGAAGCCTATGAAACGCTGAAAGACCCGCAAAAGCGCGCAGCCTACGACCGTTTCGGTCATGCAGCCTTTGAAAATGGCGGCATGGGCAATGGTTTTGGCGGTGGCGGCGGTTTCGGTGGAGCCGGTGGTTTTGCCGATATTTTCGAAGATATTTTTGGCGAGATGATGGGTGGCGGTCGCCGTCGCTCCAATGGCGGACGCGAACGCGGTGCCGATCTGCGCTACAATATGGAAGTCACCCTTGAGGAAGCCTATTCCGGCAAGGCTGCACAGATCCGTGTGCCGACATCCATTACCTGTGATGAATGCTCGGGTTCGGGCGCTAAGGCCGGTTCGCAGCCGACCACTTGTACCATGTGTTCGGGTTCGGGTCGTGTACGTGCTGCGCAGGGCTTCTTCTCTGTAGAGCGCACCTGCCCAACCTGTAACGGTCGCGGTCAGATCATTAAGGACCCTTGCGGCAAGTGTCACGGTCAGGGCCGTGTGACGCAGGAGCGTTCGCTTTCGGTCAACATTCCGGCCGGTATTGAAGATGGCACCCGTATTCGTCTCGCAGGCGAAGGTGAAGCCGGAACGCGCGGCGGCCCATCGGGCGATCTCTATATCTTCCTGTCGGTCAAGCCACACGAGTTCTTCCAGCGCGACGGTGCCGATCTTTACTGCAAAGTGCCGATCTCGATGACCACGGCGGCACTGGGCGGAGATTTTGAGGTCTCCACGCTCGACAGCACCCAGACGCGTGTGAAGGTGCCAGAAGGCACCCAGAATGCCAAACAGTTCCGACTCAAGGGCAAGGGCATGCCGGTTCTGCGCCAGCAGGCAGTGGGCGATCTCTATATCCAGATTGATATTGAGACACCGCAGAACCTGTCCAAACGGCAACGCGAGTTGCTGACGGAATTTGAACAGCTCTCATCCAAGGAGAATAGCCCGAAATCGGCAGGCTTCTTCTCCCGGATGAAGGAGTTTTTCGAAGGTATAGGTGAGTGAAAAAAGGGAGCCGTTTGGCTCCCTTTTTTTAATGCATTCCTTAATGTCGCCTTGCCTAAATACTCCAATGCGGCATAAACTTGCCTGATAACGACAATGGGAGCAATGAAGAATGGCAGGGCAGCTCGGCAGGAAACTGGCCGCTAAGTTCGATGAAGAAATCCGTTTTTTCAAAGGTTGGATAGACGGACCAAAGGCGGTCGGTGCAATATTGCCGACGAGTTCGATTACGGCGCGACGCATGGCGAGCGTCATCGATACAAAATCAGGCCTGCCTGTTTTAGAGCTTGGACCGGGCACAGGTGTGATCACCAAAGCCATTCTTGCCCAAGGTGTGAAGCCAGCCGATCTCTACTCGGTTGAATATTCACCGGATTTCGTGGAACATCTCGACCGGACCTTCCCAGATGTGAACATCATTCAGGGCGATGTGTTCGATCTTGATAGCGCTTTGGGGGACATGAAAGATCAGAAATTCGACAGTATCGTTTCTGCTGTACCTATGCTGAATTTCCCGATGGAAAGCCGTATTCAGCTGATGGAAGATCTTTTGTCGCGTATTCCGCGCGGCCGTCCGCTCATACAGATCACCTATGGTCCGCGTCCACCGGTTCCGGCAGGCAAGGGCAATTATAGTGTGCAGCATTATGATTTTGTCGTGCGCAATGTACCGCCTGCACAGCTCTGGGTCTATCGCCGCCCGCTTGCCTGATAACTGGAGTAATAATGACTGCACGAATTCTCGTTTTTGCGGGCTCTATCCGCACGGGTGCATTTTCGGACCAGATGGCCGATGCAGCCGAAAAAGAACTCATGCGACAGGGTGCGAAGGTTACGCGCATAACGCTGGCCGATTATCAGCTTCCAATCATGAATGAAGATCTGGAAGCCGAAGAGGGTATTCCTGAAAATGCCATGAAGCTTGGTCGTCTCTTTGCCGAGCATGACGGGCTGATGATCTGTTCGCCGGAATATAATGCGTCGATCCCGCCGCTGCTTAAAAATACAGTCGATTGGGTCAGTCGTATTTCCAGGGATGGTGACAAGCCGTTTAGGCCTTATGCGGGTTTGAAGGTTGGACTGTGCTCGACTTCCAACGGTGCCTTTGCCGGTATGCGCGGGCTTTATCACCTGCGCGCTGTTTTGATGAATGTCGGTACGCAGATTGTGACAGAGCAATGCTCTGTGGGCGGTGCTGCCGATGCGTTTGATGACGACGGCACGCTCAAAAACGAACGGCAGGCGAAAATGCTCACCGCTGTTTGCAAAAGCCTGATTGCGCATTCGGCCAAATAAGCAAGCCGATAATCAATTCTATCTGCATATTTCAGGGCGCGGTATCTTTCGTACCGCGCCCTGTTGTGCGAATAAAACAAAAATTACAGCGGAGATTTCCATGACGACGAAAGATTTGCGCGATCAGCTGATCGTGGGCCTCGACGTGCCAACCGTTGCTGAAGCGGAAAAAGTGGTCGAAGAACTGGGCGATGCTGTGACGTTCTACAAGATCGGCTATCAGCTGGTGTTCGCAGGCGGTCTTGATTTCGCAAAAAGCTTGATTGCCGCGAAGAAAAAAATCTTCCTCGACATGAAGCTCCTCGACATCGACAACACCATCGCCAAGGGCGTGGAAAATGTCGCGAAGATGGGCGTTTCCATGCTCACCCTCCACGCTTATCCAAAAGCCATGCGCTCGGCTGTGGAAGCAGCCAAAGGGTCTGATCTTTGCCTGCTGGGTGTGACGGTTCTCACCTCGATGGATGATGCCGATCTCAAAGAAGCAGGCTATTCCGATACGCCGGAAGCACTGGTGCTCAAGCGTGCGCAACAGGCGCGCGACGCTGGTATGGGTGGGATTGTGGCTTCCGCTGCTGAAGCTTTTGCAATTCGTCAGGCAATCGGTCCCGATATGGCAGTTGTAACGCCCGGTATTCGCCCGGCGGGAGCCGAGAAGGGTGATCAGAAGCGCGTGATGACGCCAGCCGATGCGCTGAAAGCCGGTGCAAGCCATCTCGTTGTTGCGCGACCAATTGTCGGCGCAGCGGATCGCAAGGCTTCAGCCCTTGCCATTCTCGAAGAAATGCGCTCGGTTGCCTAGAGCATAATTCCTTAAACTTGGATCAGTTTAAGGTAAAATTATGCTCTGATTTTAAAGGGTTAGAGCGACCTTTGGGCGTCCAATAGGACGCCCGGCGCTCTAATCGATTTCTGAGGAGGACCTAATGACCAAAGCTTATTGGATCGCCCGTGTGGATGCCCGTGATACGGAGCGTTACAAGGATTATGTTTCGACCGCCAAGCCTGCTTTCGAGCGCTATGGGGCGAAGTTCATCGCACGCGGTGGCAAAGCCGAAGCCGTCGAAGGACCGGGCCGCGCGCGCAACGTCATCATCGAATTTGAAACCATGCAGCACGCGCTTGATTGTTACAATTCGCCGGAATATCAGGCGGCAAAAGCCATCCGCCAGACTGTAGCGGACGGCGAAATCGTTATCGTTGAAGGCGTGTAATTTTCAAAGCCTGACTGGCGGGTCGTGACGGCCTGCGACAGACAGATCAAGCAATATGACCTTGCCCGCGTGCGGATCCGCATTGCGGGCATTTTCATTCATGCCTTCATGTGCACTGGTGACAATCAGGACCGAGGCGTCTGCACCAATGAAGGCCGGGCAGGTTGGCTGGGTAACGGGCAGTTTGATCGAGCGTAAGAGACGCCCTTGCGGCGAATAAGCGTTCAGCGCGCTTCCGCCCCAGCAGGCATTCCACAAGGTGCCTTCCGCATCAACCACCGAGCCATCAACGCCACCATCTTCGACACGATGGTGAAAGACGCTTTTCTCCGATGTCGGCAGGCCGGTTTCGGGATCCGTATCGACGCGCCAGATGATGTTACGGTCGGTATCTGCAAAATAAGCGATCTTGCCATCTGGCGAAAAACAGATCGAATTGGTGATCGTGATGCCAGAGAAAAGCTTTTTGACTTGCCCCTCGCGATACCACCAGATCGAACCTGCATCCGGTTCCGCTTTTTTGCCCATCGTGCCGATCCAGAAGGAACCGGATGGGTGCACACGGGCATCATTGGAGCGCGTGGCGTCGTTATCGGCTTCGAGCGGATGGTGCAGCGTCAGACGTCCATTGGCGCGCTCGCGCACAAAAAGCCCGTGCTCGCTGACGATCAACTGCCGCTCACGATCGATAACCGCAAGTGCGCTGGCTTTCATACCGAGATCATGCGTGCGGATTTCACCGCTATCGTCTTTCTCGATCAGTCTGTGACCGAGAATATCGAACCACCAGCACTGACCGGTCAGCGGATCATAGCCCGGACCTTCCCCCAGTTCCGCGATATATTCAGCAAATATGGTTGTCTTGACTACGCTCACCTGTTCCTCCCGGGCTTTGCCGTTTCAACATAATGAAGGGCAGGGCAGCGATCCAGCTACAAATATTTGTGTAAGCAGAAAGGGCTATGTTGCCTGCCCATTCCGTTTTAAGTTCCGGCAACTGAGAATCGCGAGGAAATCATGTCGCTAAAAGTTGCGGTCCAGATGGACCATATCAGCACGGTCAATATTACGGGTGACACCACTTTTGCTCTGTCGCTTGAAGCGCAGAAGCGCGGCCATGAGCTGTATCATTACACGCCGGACCGCCTTTCCATGCGCGATGGCGTTGTCTCGGCACGTCTGGAAAAGCTGGAAGTTCGCGACATCAAGGGCGATCATTTCACACTGGGCGAGCCGGTGCGTCGCGATATGACGGAAATGGATGTGGTGCTGCTGCGTCAGGACCCGCCGTTCGACATGAATTACATCACCACAACGCATCTTCTGGAGCGTATTCATCCAAAGACGCTGGTGGTGAACGATCCGGCATGGGTCCGCAACAGCCCGGAAAAAATCTTCGTCACCGAATTCCCCGATCTGATGCCGGAAACGCTGATCACCAAGGATCCGCAGGAGGTTCTGGAGTTCCGCCGCGAGTTTGGCGATATCATCTTGAAGCCACTCTATGGCAATGGCGGTGCAGGCGTGTTCCATCTGGCTGATGGCGACCGCAATCTGACATCGCTTTTGGAAATGTTCGGCCAGCTTTTCAGGGAGCCGTTTATCGCGCAGCGTTATCTCAAAGATGTGCGCGCAGGCGACAAGCGTATTATCCTCATCGACGGCGAGCCGGTGGGTGCAATCAATCGCGTGCCTTCGGAAACCGATGCGCGTTCCAACATGCATGTCGGTGGCCGTGCAGAACAAAGCAAGCTGACAGCGCGTGAACAGGAAATCTGTGCCCGTATCGGCCCGTCGCTGAAAGAGCGCGGCTTCATCCTCGTCGGTATCGACGTGATTGGCGATTACATGACCGAGATCAATGTGACCTCGCCAACGGGTATTCGCGAGATTGAGCGCTTCGACGGCACCAATATCGCTGCCCTGTTCTGGGATGCAGTTGAAGCCAAGCGCAAGTAACACGCGCACCTTCAGAGAGAATATTTACAGGGCCGGTCTGACGCAATCAGATCGGCCCTGTCTCTTGATTGCGCCCGTCGAAAATGCTTAAATCTTATGGTTGTATTTAAGTATTTCCTCATCTTTTAGGTGAGTTGCGTGTTGTGCGGGGGCATATGGTAGCGCGCGTGGGGACAGTCGCCTTTCAGGGCATAGAGGCGGTGCCTGTCGATGTGCAGGTGATGGTGGCACCGGGCAAGATGGGCATGTCGATGTATGGGCTAATTAAATTAGAATGTTTACACTAATTCATCGTCCCTTGGAACGTAGAATTAGCCGATCATTGGCGGGATGACGCGAGTTTTGAAAGTGAAATTAATTCGTCTATCCATGCATCGTCCAGCTTTTCCGCATGAAGGATAAGGCTCCGCAGCTTCAGACGGCGCTCCGATTTGGTATGCTCAGACATTTCATCCGACCAACCGAAGAAATAATTTGGTTCAATTTCCAACGAGTTACAGAGTGAGAGGACCGCGTCATAAGACGGCTTGTTTACTCCAGACTCCAATTTACTGAGCGTGATCGTTGATAGTCCGGACTTCAACGCCAATTCGTCCTGCGTTAATCCGAAATATTTTCTCGCAGTTTTGAGGCGTTCGCCAAAGCTTCGCGCGGTTGTTGTCGTGGAGCGGGTACTCGTCATTCATATCTGATGAGACAAGAAACTGCGCAAAAGAATATCCAGAGGTATTATATTTCAGTTGAAACCAGTCTAATTATATAATAATTTCCAAAAACTTATCCATTGATATGGGTTTCAGGTGCTTTCCCTCTATTTTTTGAGGAAAGAACCGATTTGTCTCGAGAAAGGGAATGATAGTGAAATCAGGAGTGACAGCATTCTTGTTGTGGTGTTGCGGCTTCGTTGGGCTATGCGGACTTCACCGCTTCTACCTGGGTAGACCGTGGACAGGCTTGCTTTGGCTTTGCACTCTCGGTTTGCTGGGAATTGGCCAACTGATCGACCTGTTCATGCTAGGCTCAATGGTCCGTCAAGCTAATTTACTGAACGGGTTAGCGCGTGCGTCAGCGAATGTTTCCAATCACAACGTCGTTGCTCCGGTGATTCACGTTAACGTCGATCCTACAAAACTGTCGTCCTGATATAGGAGTTAGGAGTGCTAAACTCCGTCAAAACCAACCGTGAACAGTCTTCAAACATCCTGAAAACAAGAATCTGGAATGGTTTGGGGCTTTCCATGCTGGTACTTCTCTTGGGTGCAGCAGAGACACCCGTTCCGGTTGAATCGGAGAGGCCCAGTTTAGTGGAGGCAGCCGATCAAATCTTGAGCGAGAACAAGACGTGCACTGCGATAGATGACGGATGCATCACTTGTTCTTTGGGTGGTCGCGAACTGGTTTGCTCAACGCCTAGAATCGCGTGCATTCCTCATGAGTTGAAATGCACACTGACATCGAGTGGTCATGTTGACGGAGGCGCGAACAGATGAGAATTCCCTTGGTTCCCACAGTGTGCTTGATGGCGCTATTCGTAGGTCATCTATCCCCGGCTTACGCGGAAAAAATGCGTTTAGATAAGCTGGATCGGAAAACCGAAGTCTATCTTCAACGAGGACTGAACGATGCAGACTCCAGATGCTTCACGTACATTCTCATGAAATTACAAAAAGAAGATACCAAACAGTGGTACATCAGCTTTGAGGAACCTGACCAAGTTGGTGTTGCATTTGGTGCGGCGGATTCCGATTCGAATTATTCATGCGAAAATGGTCAACTCGTAAGCTATGAGATCGGCGAAAAGTACGTCATCAAAAGCTTCAGATAGCCGTGGAGACAGCTAATATCTGACATCCTGTCCCAAGTATCATAATTGAGAATTGTACTCAGGCAATATTCTGATGTCGGATGCTATGTCCGGTTCGTGGGTGTTAAACGGTATGAATTTCGCCGTATATGTAGCAATTCTTGAAGGGGCATCAGCGGTTAGGTCATATGACGTGATACGCTCGATATGTACATCACGAAAGTCGAAGTTTTCAGACGTATCACTTTCTAATATACTTGATATAGATTGATCCAAATCGACATTGATAACTGGGTTAGATATCCAGATCGAGTGTATATGGAGGTTGGTAATATCACCGCTGTATGACCAGAACTTCGTATTGTTTACATCTGAACACATTATTACTAGAGGTAAGCCGTTAGAATTTTTCATAAAATTACGCCCTAACACCTCTCGACATATTAAGTTGTACAAGAACCTGACATTTTTGAAATTTCTCTCATTGATCTGATGGTGAGATGACGGCAGTAATTGATATTTACGTATAATCTTCTGAATATCAAAATTAAATGTTATGTAATATCCGTAGTTCTCAATAAATTCTTTTGAATTAATTTTCATATCATTGCCAATGTAGCAATTTGAATAATGAAGAATTTTATCATCTATCCATTTAGCGTATTCATTTAATAATTTTATATTATTCAAATTATCCATCCTTATATAATAGTAATTTAAATCTCCTGACCGAAAAAATGGGAGGAAATGTAAAATTGGTATAATCGTAGGCGTATATGCGAAGGTATTTACACGACGTATAGGCCTACAGATATTTTGTCGTGATGTATTTATTCTTAATGAGCGATAATATTTCTTACTTTTATGAGAATTTTCCTGAATATTGTTTTCTGGATCAAAGATGTTGTCGTGAAGGGGTGACCCGTATGGCAGGCTACGACCAAATGGCAAGTATCGTGCGCAAAGTGATTGCAGCAGCAGGAACCACAATCGCGAGGGTAGGAACAGATTCGTGCCTCTTGTGCCGGTTGCGGTAGAATGATCAATGCTATTATGTCGGAATCGTTTTCTTTAATGGAAATGCTGTACTTCCCTCGCGGAGGGATAACTTGCGCACATCGGAAGGTATTGAACGTGGGGCTTTATACCAGTCTGCAGAAGGCGAAAAGCGAAGAAGATGTCAAGGATGCCTACATCAAAGTTCTCGGACTAAAAAGCTACTCCAAGAACATCATTGATATCCAAACAAAAGAAGTTTGGTTTGAGGCGAAGGCCAACGGTTCTTGGACCTTTTATGAGATGTTCACTCAGTTGCTTCACTATGTGCAGGTGGCGTTGAACAAGGGCGAGCATGTTCCGGCGTTGCTGTGTGTAATAGACACTGAGAAGGCGGCTCTGATGCAGAGCAGCCACGTGATCCCGTTCTTGGCTAAGAAGACCATCAAGTGGGGCAAGTCTGCTTCAGCAGTGCCTAAGGAGGCCGTGGATGCGATCTCAATACACATCGGCACGCACTTCGTGGCCTTCAATATCAAGAACGATGCCGCAGAGTTCGTCACGACGGTAAAGGACGCAATCGCGTCCGGCGCTATTATCCGGACTCAGATCACCCCGGACAATCTCAAGCAGGTGTTCGATAAGTGGGTGGAAATGATCGGTCAGGAGATCGAGGATGTCGAGGAAGACAGCTTCAACCTTCTCTTCTTTGCCGACATCATGAATGACGGCACCGTTTCGACTCACAAGGATCTGACCGCCACACTGCTCTTCAGGGACGGTGATCCGGTGTTCGACCTTCACGGTAAGTTACATGCCCTTCGCAACGTAGAAGGCTACCGTCGCTTCTGGTCGATTTACCACCGCCCTCCCAAGAAGGACTATCGGAACGAGATTCTCGAGCGCAGAGACAGCCTAATCCCGGTAGTGGAGCGCGTCTTCAAGGGCGCATTCTACACCCCGCTGCATGTCGTCGACAAAGCCTATGATCATCTGGCCTTCGTGCTGGGGAAAAACTGGCAGAAGAAGTACAAAGTCTGGGACATGTGCTGCGGGGTCGGGAACCTCGAAGTCAAACACTCTAATCACCGCAACCTGTTCATGTCGACCCTCGACCAGTCCGATGTCGACGTTATGAAGGCGACCAAGACCTGTGTTGCCGCTCACCGATTCCAGTACGACTATCTCAACGACGATGTCACCGAAGACGGCAAGATAGACTACAGTCTCACGAACAAGCTCCCGAAGGAACTCCGGGACGCCATCGCCGCCAAGGAGAAGATCGTCGTACTAATCAACCCTCCCTATGCCGAGGCCATGAATGCCGGCACAGGCGTAGCGACCACGGTGGTGGGACGTGCTTTGGGCGGTAACGTTGGGTTCGCGCGAAGGGAACTTTTCATCCAGTTCCTGCTGCGAATCCAGACCGAGCTCCCCAATGCAATCGTGGCCATGTTCTCAAAGCTCAAGTACGTCAACGCTCCAAACTTCGACGGCTTCCGTGATAAGTGGAATGCCCGATATCTGGGCGGGTTCGTCGTCCCCAGCCATACTTTCGACGGGCTGAAAGGTGAGTTTCCCATTGGTTTTTTGGTATGGGACACAGCCAAGAAACGCAAGGAGCCATTTGAAATCGAGGCGGAGGTTCTCAACACGCATGCCAAGCCGATCGGGGCAAAACGCTTCTACGACGTCCCAAAAGACGGGTTGCTCAATGCCTGGATCAAGCGCGCGAAGCCCAACGCGACACCGGCGTTGCCCCTGACAAATGCGCTTGAGCCAACCACACGCACAGGTGATGTTCGGGGCACCAAGTGGGCTGACGGTGCCATTGGCGGTATGATCAGCAAGGGATCAGACCTCCAGAACGCGGGCGTCACCGTTCTCTTTTCTTCCGGTTACGCCAGCGCCGGGGGCTTTCTGGTGACAAAGGAAAACCTGTGGCAGTCTGCTGTCGTGTTCACCGCAAGGCGTATCATCCGGCAGACCTGGCTTAACGATCGCGACCAATTCCTTATCCCTTCCCACGACATCCCCGAAGAGATGGCCAACGATTGCCTAGTCTGGATGCTCTTTAACAATAGGAACCTTTCTGTCGGCGCCGATGGCCTTGTTTGGCAGGGAAAGAGCTGGTCACTGGTGAACCATTTTATCCCTTACTCTGAGGAGGAAGTGGGGGCGTCAAGCCGCTTCGAATCTGACTTTATGTCGAGCCATCTCGCAACCCTAAAGCTCTCAAAGGAAGCCAAGAAGGTTCTGGCTGATGGGCGAAAGGTCTGGGCGGCGTACTTCAAAGCCGTCGAGAAGAAGCAGATCGCGAAGAGCATTCGCGACGATTTCAAGCTAAACAGGCCCGACGTGGGCTGGTATCAGATTCGCAATACATTAGAGGCGTTGGTCGGCCAAGGTATAGCGGTTTCTGCTCGCCAAGGTGAAATCGATGCGTCCTATCGTGCTCTTTCCGAGAAGATTGAGCCGGAGATCTATGCGAAAGGCATCCTCAAGGCGTAAAAGCGTCGGTCGCATTCCAGAAGTTCGATGATATCGTAGACGTGGAAAAGACGTGGCGGAGCTGCACTTTGATGTCAATCGGCGTTTAAACGGGACCCCTTGCCGATGACGCTGAATTGAAAGTAACGAGATACCCGTTGCCTACGCGAAGCCTGTAAGATCTGCATAGCGAACATGTTAGCTAAAAAGGACCGGGAGACAGTGTTTTTGCGGTGAATATTTTCTTGTGTGCAGGGGATAGTTAGGGCCAAATTGAAACAACTTATTGGGGCAGGCATGACTTGGAGAATATGGTGACCGACACGCTGAACATAAATCTTAGATATTGCTACGGAATTGGGAAATTAGACGCGAAGCTGGAGTTCAAGCATAAAGGCTTCGCAATCTACGCGCCGAACGGGGTCATGAAAACATCGTTTGCAAAAACAATGATTGACCTTTCAGAAGGCAACATGCCGAAAGATCAACATTTTCCCGACCGCAAGCCAGTTTGTGAAGTAACGCTGAATGGCGAAGAGCTTAAGAAAGAGGAAATCTTCGTCGTTAAGTCTTACGATGACAAATTCTCATCGAGCCAAGTATCTACTCTACTCGCAAACGCCGAACTCAGGTCAAAGTACGAGGAAATACATAAAAATATTAGCGAAGCAAAAAAGGCTTTGGATAAAGCTCTCAGGAATGCTGCAGGGTTCGGTGAACGATCGAGGGAAAATTTAGACTCGATTATCGAGGAAGTCTTTGGCGGAAGTTACTATGAAGCACTTTGTGCAGTAGAGGATGAACTTGCCGCAACTAGCCAATCAGACCTCTGTAAAACTGATTATAAAATCATTTATGACCAAAAAGTCCAACAATTCCTTTCCAGCGAAGATGTAGCGGCAGCGGTCGAAGATTTCGCGCAAAAATATGACGAGATAACTGAGCAATCTCCAATCCTTCGAAGGAGCTTTCAATATCACAATGTTGCAAATGTTCAGCAGCAGCTTGAGGCGAACAACTTCTTCAGTGCGGGACATCGCATTAGCTTGGTAGATAAAAACACCGACAAGATGGAAGAGGTCTCGTCGGACCAATCTCTTAGGGAGCGCATTCAAGAGGAGAAGCGTCGGGTACTGAACGATGACGCAGTAGCGAAGAAGTTCGACACATTCAACTCGAAGCTGAAAAACAAAGAGCTACAGGTTTTCCGGGACTATATTACCGAGAATAAACACCTTCTGCCGATGCTGAGCGATCCGGAAGGTCTGAAGCGTGCCCTCTGGATACAGTATCTTCTGGTTGCATTTGGTGAGTACAAGACGCTCGTTTCAGAGTATAGAACCGGCCAAAGTGCCCTAGCCGAAATTGTCACCGAGGCGGATGGAAGTAGGGTTGATTGGGATACCGTTGTTACGGACTTCAATCGTCGTTTTCTTTATCTTCCATTCGAGCTTGCTGTTGAGAACAAAGCAGATGCGATCCTGAAAGGTAGTGCTCCGTCCATAGCGTTCATTGTCAAGGAAGCCGAGGACGAGAGGAGATATGCTCCATCAGAAAAGCAAGACCTACTCCGGGCGCTGAGCACTGGCGAAGGCAGAGCGCTCTACATCTTGGATATCATGTATGAGGTGTTTGTGCGGTGGAAGAACCGCACCAAGACCCTCTTCATTTTTGACGATATTTCGGACTCGTTTGACTATAAGAATAAGTTCGCAGTCATTGATTTCCTAGAAGATGTAACCAAGGTCGAGGGCGTCGATTTTCTGGCTATCGTTTTGACTCATAACTTCGATTTCCTTCGCACCGTTGCGAGTAGGCAAATTTGCCCGGCACATCAGTGTAGGCTGGCCTTTCGGACCAATGATGGAATCAAGCTGGAGCCATTCGAAAGGACTGATATTCAAAGTCCGTTTCGTAAATGGCAGGGCAGGTTGGCTGAGCCTTCAGTTCTAATAGCTTACATTCCGTTTCTGCGAAATCTAATCGAGTATACTCAGGGCGATAAAGATGCTGAAGGAAACACTAGCGTTGACTATCAGCAACTCACTAGGATGCTCCATTTCAAGGACGAGACTGAAGGTCTTACCGTTCAAGATTACAAAGCTGTTTTTGAAAGTCATTTAGTCAGCTGCCAGTTCCCAGATATTGATCTAAAACAAAGCGTTATCGAGTACTTATTTGCAGCTGCTGACGAATGTGAGAATGTGGCAGATGGTATAAATCTTGAGCACAAGATAGCTCTGTCGATTGCGATTAGAATTTGGGCCGAACGCTACATGATAGTCAAAATACGTTCCAGCGAACCGGAGTATGATGTAGCGAAAAAGCAAACAGGGGAATTGTTCGGAAAATTCAAGGGTTTGTTCAACAATCAAACAGAGACTATCGGGATTCTGCGCCGCGTTAATTTAATCACGCCAGCCAATATACACCTGAATGCGTTTATGTATGAGCCAATCCTAGACATGGGCATGGCCGAATTGGTTGCGTTGTACAAAGATGTGAAATCAGAATTGATCTAGATCAATCCACAGGATTTATTGAGGTTTGGAGGGAACTGCAGGAAGCTTTCGGTGCATTCTTAGCAGTTCCCACCGAGCTTGCGCGGACAAGTCAATATTGCCGACGACGGCTTTGCTGATATCAATTGCGATGTCCAGAAGTATGGGAAAGGTTAGATACGGTAATCGACAAGAAGTTTTGGAATCATTTCACACGTAAGGCCGAGTAGAGAGATTAATATTTATAAAAGAGTTGACCAAAGCTTAGGACACAGCTGTTTCGTCGAATCCTGACGAACAGAGTCGAGTAAGGGGCATAATCTGAATTGCTCCGCTTTCAGCTGAAGTAGAAGGCTAGGTAGAAACGGAAGCAGATCATTGGAAATAGAAGGAAGCCGTACCACTATAGCGACACCGAGGCTTTCCAGCGAGAGTTCGGGTGTCTCACGCGCTAGGCAATAAGCTTGAGATGCTTATGCTCTACCGTCACCAGAGGAATTAACGGCATTGAGGCCGTTCACAACGTCACGTGCCTTGCGGGTAACAACAGCCTGTTCAAGATGGGCATATCGCATCGTTGTTCGAATATCGGAGTGACCAAGCACAGCCTTGACCTCTTGGATTGAGAGTCCGTTTTGAACAAGGCGCGTCGCGTGCGTATGACGAAGCGTGTGAATAGTGCAGTCTTCAAGGCCAGCGCGACGGAAGGCCTTGCGAATGGCGGTTGCTGAATATCCTCTCTTCTCTCCGGCCTTATTCACGAAAACGGTTGGCGCATTGCTCTCCCGTAGACGACGGTGCAGGATCGTTTCCACGCGATCCGTCATGTAGATCACGCTCTCATTTTGAACTTTGGAGCGCCACAGGCGTATTTCACCACGGGTTAAATCAATGTCCTGCCACGCAATGTTAGCGATTTCGCTGTAGCGCGCTCCGGTATCGATTAGCATAACGACGAGATCATAATTGTCCTGCATCCATTTTTGCCGATCTTCTCGACGGGACGGGTCAGCAGATAGGCCATTTGCGACACGTGAGGGGGACAGTTCGTGCAGCAGGCGACGCTCTTCCTCGATACTCAGATATCGCGCTCTGGAATTGGGTGTTCTAATGAGGGGCGCGCTGATTGACGGACTTTGATAACCGTCCTTCCGAGCAAGCTGAATCGCTCCTATCAGACAGTTCATGCCGTGCTTGATAGTCTGCGATGCGCATCCTTGGGATAGTCGCTTTTGCCGAAACCGTTCCAGTGTGTCGGAGTTGACCTTCATCAAAGGAATCGAGCCATTCAGTATTTTCAGTATCACCCTGATCTGACTTTCCAGATTCCGGTAGTTCGAGGTTCCGAGCTTCGAGTTCGCAAATCGATGAAGAGCAGTTTCCAACGTAATCGCCTCCTTTTTGCCAAGCAGTAACTCGGAGTGGAAATTAGCCCGAATCTTGGCGGCGACTTGCAGGGCAATTCTGCGGTCAGTCGTCTTTGTTGACCGGACAATCGTTTGATGTTCAATTTGAAACTGCGCATACCAGAACTTCGAATTTCCACGTTTTACCAGCAACATAGGCTCCCTTTTTGCATATCGAGATATCCTACCGATGCAGGGCAACGTTCAACGGCACTATGAGATCAAGTATTCTGGCAAGCCCTCGAGATTATGACGACGCTCCCCAACATATGGATGTGGTAGAATCCGGAAAGGGCGTAGATGCCTAAGCCCAAGCTTGAGAACAAATTCACCTTCAAGATCGAACCCGACGATGAAGGGGGCAGAACAAAAACGGTTTCTATTCAGAGCGAGAACATCTCTGAGCCGCCCGTTGCCGGAAAAAAGCGAAAGACAAGGAAGGACCCGAGCGCTTATCTGCTCCTTGGTTTTGACACCGAATATCAGTCTTTGAAGGCAAACGAGCAGGAAAACTCCATCGAAGCAGGTGCAAAAAATGAGCTTCTTTCGTACCAGTTCTCGATCAAGCTGATTACTAAAGATGGACAGCCTGGCACGCCTGAAACAGATGGAATTATTATCCCCGATGCGGAACAGCGGTTAACGCTCGCCGAGTTTCTGGGTATTGCGGTCGGATCGCTGATCGAGAAATTTCCCGATGTGAAGGTGCCGAAATCCATCTACCTTCTAGGGCATTTCATTCGCGCCGACTTCCCGGCATTCAGTGATTTCAAGGACAACGCTCGACTGACTTCAAATGTCAGAAGCACATTCGTCAGCATTGACAGTGCTATTCCAGTAAGGTTTGGCGAAGAGGATAATCCGATTGCCGAGTTCAACGTCATCGTCCGCGACACTATCCTGCTTGCTCCGAGCAACGCTAAATCGCTTGCAGATATCGGTGATCTTCTCGGTTTCCCAAAAATCCAGCTCGGTCAGACGCCGAAGGAAGAGCGGGAAATCAAGGAAAACATGGCCCGTTTCAGAAAGGAACGGTGGAGCGAGTTTCGTGAGTATGCGATCCGCGATGCGCAGGTGTGCGTCCGTTTTGCCGAACGGATAATTCAGCAGAGTACAAAGCTTTTCGACTCCTTCAAAATGCCTGCAACGTTGACGTCCTTTGGAACCGGGTTGCTGCTTCTTGGATGGAAAAACGATGGGTTGGATAGCAATCAAATCTTGGGGCGAGAGGCCATCAAAGAGAGATTTTTCAGCAAGAAAGACGGCTATTTCAAAATCAAGACCGTAACACCGCTGAAAGAGGAAGCTTATTTCAACGAGGCGTTCATCACAGAAACCTACCATGGCGGCAGAAACGAGCAGTTCATATTCGGCATTGCAGACGAAGGTCAGTGGAGGGACCACGATCTCAGTTCTGCATATACCACAGCGATGTCACTGATAGGCATGCCTGACTGGGACAATATCACTAATCTGACAACGCTTGATAATGTTGGACCGCTCGACCTCAGTTTCTTCTCCGTGGACTTTGAGTTCCCCGAAACTGTACGTTTCCCAACTCTCCCTGTCCGCACGGCCAATGGAATCATCTTTCCTCGTAAGGGCAACTCGAAGTGCTCGGCTCCCGAACTGTATCTTGCCCAGAAACTCGGAGCGCTACTGACTTTCCGCAAGGGCGTTCACGTACCATCCGATCCAAAGCAACCAGTTTTCAGGGATTTCATTAAGGAATGCATCGAAAAGCGTACAGCGCATAAGAAGGGAACTTTTGACAACCTTTTTTGGAAAGAGGTCGGCAACAGCACCTACGGCAAAACGGCCCAAGGTCTTCGTGAAAAGCGGGTATACAACCTTCAAAACGATGGAATGGAAGCCCTTCCACCGAGCAAGATCACCCAGCCGTATTTTGCATCATTCATCACGTCGTACACGCGAGCAGTCCTCGGCGAAATTCTCAACGGTTTCCCTGAGGACGTACATGTCTTCAGTGTCACCACAGACGGCTTCCTCTCCAATGCCAGCGACCAAAATATCACAAAGGCAACCAGCGGAGAGTTATTCGAATCATTTCGACAGGCCCGAAGTCATCTGGATAAAGGCAGTCCTTTGGAGATTAAGCATATAGTTCGCCAACCTGTCGGCTGGCGAACGCGAGGCGCGGCAACGTTGAGACCGGGTGACGGCGACAACGGGATTGTCTTACAAAAAGGAGGCATCAAAACAAACCCGCTCAACGGTCTGTTTGAAGAGAATCAGGAGACGTTACGACTGTTCTTCAACCGCAGTCCCGACCAAAAAATTCAATACAAATCGGGCGTCGGTATCAAAGACATGCTGCGCGGCGAAACCGATTTCGTTTTTCGATCCGTGACCAAGCGACTTTCAATGGAATTTGACTGGAAAAGGAAGCCCAAAAACGCGCGCGATACTATCTTCGAGTTCGAAGGCAAGCAGTACATACACCTTACGTTCGAAACGAGGCCGGTGGAGGACGTTGCAGAATTCAATCTTGTGCGCGAGAACTGGGAAAACTACGACAAGAAATCTCCACACCTTCTAAAAACACTCGAGGATTTCAACTCGTTTGAAACATACCGCACGTCAAGAGATTCCCTCGGAGATCGATCCAAGAAGTATCTGCGACAAACCGACGGAGATTTAAAAAGGCTTCGGGAAAGCTTGACACGAGCTTATCAGCAGCACCAAGCGGGGTTCGACCTCATCCGAAGCAAACAAAAAATGAAACACGCCGACTTTGTTATTGCCTTGGAGGCTTGCGGTATACCGTGCAAAATCAGCGATATCGACAACGGCAAAAGAAAGACGTTCGAACCACACTGCACACCGGCTACGGACAGGGTCGTCAAAGCCTTGAAGAAGTTGCAGGTGGAACATTACCCCGAATTGGAAATCGAGCTATTTGTCCCGGGAGAAGCCCTGTAAAAAACTCAAAAATCGTGGGATGACGAGGAATATGGGGAGAGGGGGCAATTCGATTTTAGAGTTTTTTCCACGCCTTCCCCCTTACCGTTGATGATGGTGGAAAGATAAAATCCGTAAATGTTGTGTCCCCACCTCCCATATATAACATTTACGGATTTTGATAATGCATTTAGTGATTGTTGGCGGGTTCACTACGGCGTTCCTTAGCTAGACGCCGTCGGCAGTTGTACCAATACGTGAGGGCGCCTTTTTCTGTCAGTGTTGCGCCTTCGATAAATGCTCTGACAATCACGTCCTGCTCCATCCCTTCCAGCTTTGCGTAGATTGCCAACGCAGTATCAATCTTGGATTTGCCAGCAGCAATCAGTTTTTTCCCTTCCGAAATCGCTTCCTCGATGATTGCTTTGTCGGCGGGAACGTCCGCAACGTTTTTCGGCTTCGCCATATCGTTTCTCCTTACTTGGTGAAACGAGAATCCCGTCAATTCTAGGTCAAGACAACGCGATCTTCTGAAAAAGGCCATAGCAAGGGATTGCTGCCGCTGAAACAGGGTCAGATTTTCAGACTTTCGTGGGTTTGTTCAGTTTCGATAATGAGACCATGCTTATCGACGGCTATCAGTTGTATGACTTTTAGAGGCTCCCTCCGGCTTACAGTCACTCGTCTCATAATGCCGTCCAACAGAACGACGGAGAAGGACATACCTGTGCTCGCCTCACCTGACTGCGCTCCTGTTTCGAAGAAATCGAACAGCGCTTCAGACGATCCAAATTGAGATAGCACCAGTTTTTCGGCATCTTTTCGCAAACCGTCCGGAGCAAGGGTAAGAGATTTGATCATCATCTGGAGTCTGTTGGCAACGACACGACGTTTTCGCTCCAGATCGCCATCGTCAGCATCCTGAAGTTCCTTGATCAACGATTTGATCTGTTGGTCATCAACCGGAGCGAGGGCAGCATCTTTCTCCAGTTTGGCTTCCACCGCTCCCTTCTGATTTTGAAGTTCCAGAATTTCGGATGAAATCTCTTCAATTTTCGACTGGATGAAATCCTTGGAGGCATTGCTTGTTTGAAGCATGTCAAAAGTTGTATTCAGTAGCTCCCTCTTCCCTCGTATATTTTCATTAATGGAGACCAGTTTTTGCTCCAGCGTGTACCGTTCTGATTGTTCGTCAGCACGTTTTAAAGTTTCAACGAGGTCAAGTTCATGAACAAAATAAAGAAATACGTTTTCAAAATGGTCATATCGCCAACCCGATGCGGAGCATTCGAAATGACGCTCAGCGTTGGTGCATCTTAGGAACTGACCTCCTTTGGGTGGTTGCCCTTTGTGTACAAAGCGCATGGGGGAGGCGCAGTAAGCACACTTGGCAATTCTCGAAAATAAATTTCGATACACAGGACCTTTTCGACCAGCTCCTTCGACCAGTCGCTTCCGGCGCGCATGTTTAATGCGCAAAAACTGTTCCTCATCAATCAAGTGTGGGAAATAATCCGGGACTATATCGCCATCAGGCTCGGCGGTTCCATTCACCAACTTGTGCGGCTGGAACTCACCCAAAACCGATCTGTTGTTGAGTATCCTCGTGATATATGAAGCATGCCAACCCTTTGAATTTTCGCTAAAGGGAAGAACGCCTTCGTTGTTGAGAATGCGGCCAATCGAATAAGATCCATATCCTGAATCGGCTAGGTCAAATATACGTTTAACAACATCATCCCTGCCCGGAATAACCTCAAACGAGTTTGAGTCTGTATTCAGCTTCAGCCAAGCGGGGCATACTTTTGTAAGTTTGCGTTGGTGGATGTTTTTCCTCTTGTTCGCCCATGCTTTGCCAACTCGAAAACTTTTTGCGACCGATTCCTCATGGGCGCGACTGAGTACAACCATCGGGTACAGCAAATCTTTGAAATCAGCATTTTCCGCGCCATACACTTGCTCATCGATAAGTGTAACGATTTTGATTCCGGACTTAAGTATTTTTATGAATAAGGGGATAGATTCAAATATGTTTTCTCTACTGAGTCTGTCCAGCGATTCAATTAATAGGTAAGACCCAGCAGGGACAGTTTTGTTTTCGATAAGGGAGATAAAATCCCCGAGCATTCCCTCCTTAATATTCTTACCCTTGAACGCAGAAACGCCAATATCTTCAAAATTTTCAACCAATTGAAGATCATGGCGAATTGCATATTCTTTCGATTTTTCTTTCTGTCGTTCTAAACTGTTGCCCTTAAGCTGCATATCCGTCGACATGCGAACGTAGGAATAAGCGAGCGGTTTAGTGTTTTCTCTGTCCATGATGCGAATGTAATCGATAAATTAATTAGCCACAACATCTCGATTGTTGGCCTGCCTGATAAGGCAGTGGCCGAAAGCCGTGAGCGGGTACAGGCAGCACTACACGCTTCCGGCCTTTCCATGCCGACCAAGCGGGTCACGGTCAATCTGGCTCCTGCCGACCTGCCGAAAGAAGGCTCGCATTATGATTTGCCGATTGCCGTTGGGCTGATGGCAGCAATCGGTGCTATCCCGATAGATGCCATACAGTCCTATCTGGTTTTGGGAGAGCTTTCGCTTGATGGTTCCATAACGGCTGTTGCGGGTGTATTGCCTGCAGCAATTGGTGCCAATCGTGAAGACAAGGGGCTGATCTGTCCTTATGCCTGTGGGCCGGAAGCGGCATGGGCAGGGGCCAATGTCGATATTCTTGCGCCACGCAGCCTGATTGCTCTGGCTAACCACTTTCGCGGAACACAGGTGCTGACGCCGCCTGATCCTTCCATGCGCGTATCAAGTGAAGTGCAGCCTGATCTGGCCGACATCAAAGGGCAGGAGACACCCAAGCGGGCGCTGGAGATAGCTGCTGCTGGAAATCACAATTTGCTTCTGGTCGGACCGCCGGGATCAGGAAAATCCATGTTGGCGCAGCGACTGCCGTCGATCCTGCCAAAACTCAGCCCGCGTGAACTGCTCGATGTTTCAATGATCACATCCATTGCAGGCGAGCTATCGGGTGGAAAACTGTCGGACCGCAGACCTTTTCGCGCCCCGCATCATTCGGCATCCATGGCAGCAATGGTCGGCGGCGGGTTGCGGGCGAGACCGGGTGAGGTGTCGCTTGCACATAATGGCGTTTTGTTTCTTGATGAGTTTCCCGAATTTTCGCCGCAGGTACTCGATTCTCTCAGACAACCGCTGGAGACTGGTGAATGCATGATCGCACGTGTCAATCATCGCACAAGCTATCCCGCACGCTTTCAGCTGATT
Organism: Brucella grignonensis; assembly: GCF_002252505.1. GTDB lineage: Bacteria > Pseudomonadota > Alphaproteobacteria > Rhizobiales > Rhizobiaceae > Brucella > Brucella grignonensis. The sequence continues at coordinate 26,612 of NZ_NNRL01000162.1, forward strand.
GCCGCTATGAACCCATGTCGCTGTGGCATGGCAGGAGAACCGGGGCACACATGCGCGCGCGGTCCTCGCTGCCAGAGCGATTATCAGGCTCGAATTTCCGGCCCCTTGCTGGATCGTATCGACTTGCGCGTTGATATGCCTGCTGTCTCAGCTCTTGATCTCATTCAGCCCTCGCAATCCGAACGAAGCGAAAGCGTTGCCAAACGTGTCGCACGGGCGCGGGCAATACAAAGCGCGCGCTATGCAGCGCTTGGGCTGGATGCATCCCTGACCAACGCTTACTGTTCGGCAAATCTGATTGAGGACGTGGCCAAACCGGATGCTGCGGGTTTAAAACTGTTACGCGACGCGAGCGAACAGATGCGTTTTTCCGCGCGTGCCTATCATCGCATTTTGAAAGTAGCCCGTACATTGGCCGATCTCGATGGTGTGGATCAGATCAGCCGGATACATCTTGCAGGTGCGATTTCTTATCGTATGGGTGCCGAGAGACTGTCTTCTGTGGCGTGAAGACGACGCCACAGAAGCTTTTTTCTTAGAGCGGTTCCAGTTAAGACTGAAACATTGGAACCGCTCTATCTATTTGTTTTTGCGCATTATCCAACGCAAAACCGCTTCGCACTTTTGCTGGAAACGCTTTATTGGTTCAGTTAGCCTGAAGCGTCACCGTGCCGTTGTTAAGAAAACAGGCTTTGTTGAACAGCGATAGATCAAGCGGATTGGGAAGACGCACATCGCTTAAATCCGGGCAGGCCTTGAGGTCCGCATCGAAACTGCGATCAATCTGCGAGATGCAGAGAATGATCAGGCCCAGCTCCTCCGCAAAAGCTTTCAGCGCCCTTATCTGAAGCATCAGTTCCAGATTTTCACGCTTCTGATCCAGCAATTGCAGATAGTCGATGACGATACATGTGTCGCGCGGTTCATTCTGCGATTGCTCTATAATGTAATTGGCGCTGATTACTTCAGATGTGTCGAACACGAACTGTCTGTCAAAGTCATGTTCGTTGACGCCAAGCATCTCAAATCGTTTTCGGATGTCTTTTCTCGTGTAGTCGAGAGAGAAGAACAGGCCACGATTTCCCTTCTTCATGGCCTCAATGAGGATTTCGAGGCTGAGCAGTGTCTTGCCATGGCCGGGCCTTGCGCCAACCAGAACCAGATCACCCGGCTGTAAGCGCGCATAAAGTTCCGCAGCCGATACGGCGTTGGTATATTTATGGGTCAGTGTACTCCAGCTTTTGAAGCCTTCGCGCTTTGCTATGCGATCCAATGCCGAATGAAGCGGTATGCTTTCATCGCGCGCCATAAGCTTCGCGCGGCGTTTCAAATGATAGATGGGAGCCGATAATTTCATCAAAACCTCCTATGCGAGCTTTGATTGCAATCCCTCCTTATGCATTCGCTCGAACAGCTGGTTCGATGGTTAGATTTCCCGCATGAAAAATGCTTTCCCGATTGGAGGGAGGAGGCGTGGAGGAAGCCAGAATCAGAGCATAGCGCAGATCAGGTTGGGAGGTGAACAGGATTTTGCGTGCTAGAGCATTTCCTGTTTTTCTTGAATCATTGGAAATGCTCTATCTCTTTGTTTTTTCGCATTATCCGACGCAAAACCGCTTCGCACTTTTGCTGGAAATGCTCTAGCACCTTGGTATAAAAGCCGAAGCGCCTGTGATGAGCGCTCCGGTTTCCTGCGATTTCAACCACCGATGATGCGGCGGATATCATTGACCGACAGGCTGAGGAAGGATTGCATGCCGATGGCAACCTGATGCGGTTCCATTTCGGCGATGAAAGTCCGGAACTCTTCTTCCGTTGGCGGCGGTGCAAACCACTGCATACGGCACAGATCATGGGTGTCGTGAAAGTGACCTGCACCTTCCAGAACATCATCGACATAATGGCCGTAGATAAAGCATTCGGAGAAGCGGCGGACATTGCCGATAGCTGCCACCCAATGCTGACCAGTGTGCTTTTCGATGCGTTCGCACATGCCGACAACTGAATCTCTACGCCATGAAACAAGCTGGCCGATATAGTCATTCAGCGCGCTTTTACCATTTTTGACGCCAAGAAGCTTTCCGGCATTTTCTGCCCAGACGGGATGTTCCGGCCATTCGGGATTGGCCAGCGCATTGGGCCGGTAGAACAGGCGTAATTTATCATCCTGCCAGAGCGTGCTGCAATCGAAGGGCTTCACAAAAGCAGTATCTGAATCGGTATAGAGGAGACCGTCTTCTTCGACCTTGCTGGCCAGCGCAATGCGGCGCAACTGCTGCACATGCCAGCCGCGCAATGGCTTGGTTTTAAACGAAAGCCAGACACGACGCCGACCAAGATAAGTCGGATCGGGGAATGCACGAATCCATGAGGGCAGCAAATCCCGCTCGTCGATGATGATGCGTTTGGCGCTCTCAATCTGCCGGAATAGTGCTACATCTTTGCTATCGACAAGGATGTAATGCTTGGTGAAACCGGTGACATATTTGTCCATGGTTTCGCACAGGAGCTTGCAACGTTCAAAATCCTGATCCCAGCTTGCAGTGACAATAGCTGTCTTCAAGGTTTACCCCCTGACAGCTTCTCCTTGGCAACGCGCCAGAGGAAGACCGGATTTCCGACGAGGTAGCGCTTTGCCAGACGGCGAGGCTCCTGCAACAGGCGGTGTACCCATTCCATCTTGAGTGTGCGGACCCAGTGTGGCGCGCGTTGTACACGGCCAGTATGCAGGTCGAACAAGGCGCCGACAGCGCTTGCAATCGTGCAGTGTTCGGCTGTGATGTATTTGTCGATAAACAGTTCCTGCCGTGGGACGCCCATGGCGACCAGCAAAATATCCGGATGATATTCTTTAAGCTGGCTTAGAATGCCATCAATATCGGCTGGCTTGAAATAGCCGTCTGAGATCACGCGAAAATCATGCTGTGGTATTTGCTGTTTGAAAAGCTGTGCAGCTTCCGCAGCAACACCGGGACCGCCACCGAGAAGGGCGACGTTCATCGGGCGTTTGATGTGTTCCATCAGGCCCGGGATGAAATCCGTACCATTCAGATTGGCCGGGAATTTCTCGCCATAGGCAACTTTGCTGGCGATATCGACGCCAATACCATCAGGCAGAATCAGAAAATCTTTCAAAGCAGTCATATAGGCCGGATCTTCATGCGCTATATTGGCATTGTTGGCATTAAGCCAACCCTGCTTCATGAATTCATGGTTTTCGATCCGCTTTTCGAAATAGGCGAATGAACTGTCCCAGTCGAAACAGACAACCTTTATGCCGAGAATATTTCGATATTCGAGCTTTTCGGGGGAGCTATTCGTCATGTCAGTCTGCTTTTCCTGTGACGTCCTGAAGTTTCTTTAACCCTCGGGCGATTGCGCTGTCCATGCCTTTGATTTGTGCCTGTTTAAAAGCCTTACCATCAAGCCTTTGATTGTCGCCTTCATTGATTGTTTTCAGACGTTGTACAACGGCTGCGGCAAATTCTGCGGGCTTATCGGCGATTGTGCAGTTCTCTGGAATATTGCTGATACCACGAACAGAATGGGCAGTTGCGACGCTCGGCATGCCAAGTTCAAATGTCTCGATTGTTTTGAGCTGAACACCAGTACCCGCACGGCTGATCAGTGGTATAAGCCTTCCACTTTCTACAAATTCGGTCGCGTCAGGCACTTTGCCGACAAAATTGACGCCGGGCCATGCCGCAACCAAATCAGCCGGTGTGTTTCCAGCAATTGCTATTGAAATGTCATTCGGCAGCAATGGTTTTACTTCGCGCAGAAACCATTCAAGTCCGATGCGATTCGGGTGCCATGTCCATGTCCCGATCAGTGCCAGATCATATTTCGTCGACGGCACCTTTGCCGCAGCGTCGTTCCCTGGCATGACAAGCGGTAATGTCGCAAATTTTTCGGTGCTGAGGCCCAGCGCCGGACCGTCGTCTTCCGCGAATGTGAAAACGAAACTCGCCTGTTTGCAAAGCCTGTTTTCCAGCTTTTTCAGAATACGGGCTTCGCGACCGAAGAGGAATTTCTGAACCTTGCCTTTGGCGTCTGCGGCGTTTTCTTCTGCCGAACGATACTCAACATTGTGCGCAACGAACAGCGATGGTTTGTTTTTGAAGATTTCTTCGAAGGCACCGGGCAGCGTGACGCCGTTGAGAACATAGGCATCAAATTCGCCAAGTTCGGTGATCGCATTGTGCAGCTCGATAGCAGGGATCACGCGCAATTTTGCTGAGGAAACCGTAAGCCCGGTGAGGACGGATTTCAGGACCCATCCAATCTTGCGCTTGATGCCCGCACCTTCTGTACGCACTTCCACTTCACCAAGCACGATTGTGTCTGCACTTTCGGCAGCCTTGTGGCCTGGCCATGTAAAGCCCAGAACAGTCACATGGGCGCCAGCACGACGAAGGCCATCGATGACTGCGGCGTTCGCAACTTCATAACCTGTTGAAGCGACGGCATGAGGAACAAGTGACGTCACGAAGACAAGACGGAACGGTTGCAATTCAACTCCTGACGGCTCTTAATGAATATTTATTGAAGCCAGTGTCTACAGCCATGCGGTGAACTTTTCTTTAAGCGTTTATCAATAGTGGCAAGATAAGCATAAAATAATAATTCTCTGAAATAATCGGAAGCTGAGATGCCAGATTTACCGGATCATATTGAAGTAATCGCTAAAACACCCGGTCTTCGTCATGAAGATATCGAAGTCGTCGTTTCACTGCCGACATTTCGTAGACCGGAACATCTGATAAGAACACTTGATACGCTGAATGCGCAGGTGACCAAGCGCCGCTGGGCTGTTGTCGTTATCGAGAACGAGACTGAAAAAAAGGAAGGCGCAACCGTTGCCGCTCCGCTTTTCGAGGCTGGCAAGTATCCGGGTATGCTTATTGCAGAATCCCATCGTGGCAATTGTAATGCCTATAATGCAGGCTGGTTGACTGCGACGAAGTTTTTCCCGAACTTCAAATATGTCATCGTGATCGATGATGACGAACTGGCTGATCCTGAATGGATCGAAAACATGGTTGCTACCGCAGAACGCTATGACGTCAGTCTGGTCGGTGGTCCGCAGTATCCGATTTTTGAAAAGCCGAATTCGGAACAGTGGGCAAAGCATCCGGTTTTCCTGCCGCATTATGATACGACGGGCCCTGTTCCGATCATCTATTCTTCGGGCAATCTGCTGATTGCACGTCCTGTGCTGGAAGCCATCGGCTATCCGTTCATGGACCTGAAGTTCAACTTTACCGGTGGTGGCGATTCCGACTTCTTGTCGCGCTCAATCGCTAAGGGCTTTAAAGTTGCCTGGTGTGCGGAAGGTATCGTGCGCGAAACCGTGCCGGCGCGTCGTCTGGAAAGCGACTGGATCACCTCGCGTGGTCTTCGCAATGGCGTTCTTTCGACCCTGATCGAACAGCGCAAGCGTAAGGATGAGCCGTTCGGTCAGGTGCGCGTGTTCCTCAAGAGCCTGGCTCTTTTGGCTTATTCACCGATCAAGGCTGTGAGAAGAGGCTTTGCAGCTGGCTTTGCGCCGGTTGGAACCTACTTCATCCATATCGGTCTGGGCCGGGTGATGGCGCATTTTGGATATTTGAATGAGCAGTATCGCAATCCGGACAAGAACTGATCTGATTTCGTCCGATCCTATGCGAGTGACGATGCGCAAGATAGCGCTCGTCACTGCGACGGTTATATTCTGCATTCTGCTGATTTCTTTTCGTCCGTTTTCACCGGCCGTTCCTGCTGATGGTCAACAGGCGGGCGATGTTGTCAATCAGCTTGGCTTTGGCCTTGTCGGGGCCATTGCCTTGGCAGCGCTTGCAATGTTTGCTGATCCTGGCAAGGTTTTGAGGCTTATAAGCCTTGGCTGGCTGCTGATGTTTGGCCTTTTACTGGCTTCAGCCTTTGTCAGCCCAGATCCACCGACCGCCATTCGTGGCATCATGCTGACGCTGATTGGTGTTCTGGCTATCGTCGCTGTTCTTGCGTTGCCTCAGGATGCAGATGGTTATTCGTGGATGCTGCTTGTTGTGGCATCTATCGTTATTTTCGTCTCCTATACTGGTGTGGTGCTTTTGCCCAATCTTGGCACGCATGGCGTTGACGCTGGCGAGCCGCAGAATTCATTTCTGTGGCGTGGTGTTTTCACCCACAAGAACATCGCCGGGCCTGTCATGGCAATTTTCGCTTTCGCTGGCATTTATCTTTGGCGGCGTGGCTGGCGGATCAGTGGTGCGCTGATTGCGTTGGTTGCGTTGTTCTTTGTTGCCCATACAGGCTCGAAGACCACTGCCGCTCTGGTCCCATTTGCCATGCTGCTGGTCATTGGCCCCGGCATGTTCGGTCTGCGCGGACTGGCACCTCTGATGATCTTTGGCATTCAGGTGATCTTTGCGCTCTTCACCATCGGCACAGTCCTGTTTGAGCCATTGCATCAAATCATCATGCATTTCTCGGTCGATCCGACATTTACAGGACGCACATCGATTTGGGCTTTTGCGATAGAGGCATTGCATAATCGCCCATGGATCGGATTTGGCTATGAGAGCTTTTGGGGCGCAGAGCGCGTCAAGGAAGCCGCGAACCCTTATTATCTCGACTGGGATGTGCGTGGCATCGTTCATGGTCATAACGGTTATCTCGATATAACGCTTTCGATGGGACTCGTCGGTCTCATCTGCGCGATCGTCGTGATCATCATCATGCCGCTGGTGAATTATATGCGGTGCAGACCAACCCGCGAGAACTTTCTTCTTGCCGATTTCTTTTTGATGTTTGTGTTTTTTGGCACGCTCAATGCGATGCTGGAAAGCTTCTTCTTCCGTCGCATGGACCCGGTTTGGCTCATGCTCATCTTTGCGATTTTTGGCCTGCGCATGACGGCCAAAGTCACCATCCCAAAACGGTCTGTCTAGAGCGGTTCCTGTTGAAAAAGAATAGTAGGAACCGCTCTATCTTTTTGTTTTTACGCATTATCCTACGCAAAACCGCTTCGCACTTTTGCTGGAAATGCTCTAATCGGAGTTATCCATGAATATTGCGATCATTGGCACGGGCTTCGTCGCCGATTACTACATGACCACGCTGCGCAATTATCCGCAATTGAAGCTGCTCGGTGCCTTTGACCGCTCGGCTGAACGGCTCAAGATATTTGCAGCGCATTATAACGTGCGCGCTTATGAAAGCTTTGAGGCAATTCTTGCCGATAAAGACGTGCAGATCGTTCTCAACCTGACGACGCCGGAAAGTCATTATGCCATTTCACGCGCCGCTCTTGAGGCGGGCAAGCATGTCTATTCGGAAAAGCCGCTGGCGATGGATTTCAACGACGCCAAAGCGCTGGTTGAGTTTGCTGAGGCAAACGGACTGACACTGGCAGCCGCACCGGCCAATGGTCTCAGTGACGCGCAGAAACTGGTCTCACACTCGATCAGCGAGATCGGCACCCCGCGTCTGGTCTATGCCGAAATGGAAGACGGCCCGGTTTTTCGTGACAAATGGGCGACATGGCGCTCGCAATCGGGTGCACCTTGGCCGGGTCTGCATGAGTTTGAGATTGGTTGCACGCTGGAACATGCAGGTTACGCTCTCTCATGGCTCGTGTCGCTTTTTGGTCCAGTTGAAAGCGTGACAGCGTTTTCCTCGATCACCTTCCAGAACAAGGGACCGGGAACGGAGCATCTGCACATGGCGCCTGATTTTTCCGTCGGTTGCCTGCGTTTCAAATCCGGTCTTGTTGCGCGTCTGACGTCCGGCCTTGCAATGCCGAAGGATCGCAGCCTGACAATCGTGGCTGACAAGGGCTCAATCACCGTCGATGATCTTTGGGATAACCGTTCTGCTGTGCGGCTTGAATCGACCACCAGAAAGCGTTCTATCCTGTCGCGTGTCTTTGGTCGTCTGGAAGCAAAGCTTGGCAAGACTTTGCCATGGAAACCGGCTGTTGGCAGCAAGCTCGCCTATCCAAAAGGCGATGCGCTAAGCCTGCCGTCATTCCCATCGCAGATCGATTTCATGCGTGGCGTGGCTGATCAGGCACGCGCCATTGAAACCGGTAAGACGGCCTTTTTCTCCGGTGCGGTGGCCCTGCACATCACCGAAGTAGCCCTCGCACTCAATAATGCTGGCGAAAACGCTGCACCCTATAAGGTTCAGAGCAGCTTCTAATCAGGTTGCTTTCCAAGCACAGTGCTGACGATGTTTGCCACCGCAGCACTGTGTTCAAGCGGCATGATCGGGCTTGAAATCTCGCCGCGTGTCACGGCATCGCGCACGGCTTGCGCCTGAAACTGCAATCCGTTTCCAGCAAAAGCATGGTGTTCAACCGTTCTGCCCGGCAAAGGCAGGCGGTTCAGAACCTTGCCAATCAAGCCACCCGGCCCTTTCGGACCAAGGGCTGAATTCAGCATACTCGCGGAAAAAATCGTCAGACGCTGTGCTTTCAGAAACGGTGCGTGAATGAGGATCGCGCCGTTTGTGCCTTCAATCAGCATCTGGTTTTGACCATCCCGATCAAAGCCGCATGAGAGCTCAGCTGTGGCATTTGCATATGTCAGCGTGATTTCAGTTCGCATATCGACGCCGCTTTTGGCCTTGGTCCAACGTCCGCTGACAGCGTCGGGCAAGCCGAGAAAACTCAGCGCAAGCGAAACCGGATAGACGCCGAGATCGAAGGCAGCACCGCCGCCAAGTGCCGGATTGAAAAACCGGCTTTGCAGATCTTCCGCACGGAAATAGGAGAGGTCCGCTTCGATACGCTTTACCGTCCCGATGCGACCGCTTTTGATATGCTCACGGGTGGCATGAATCGCCGGAAGGAACCGGCTCCACATCGCTTCCATGGCAAAAACATTATGCGCCCTGCTTGCGGTTGCAATTTGGTTTGCACCGTCTGCATCGAGCGTCAGCGGCTTTTCTGTGAGACACGCTTTGCCTGCGGCGATTGCCTGTAATGTCTGCGGCACATGCATGGCATTGGGCGTGGCAATGTAAACGGCATCGATATCAGCGCTGTTGAGGAATGCAGCGGCATCATCAAAGACTTTGTCCGCGCCGATGCGGGTTTTGAAACTTGTCGCACTCTCCATCGAGCGCGAACACACCGCAGTCACACGCATGTCGCCGCTTGCCTGAATGTCGGCTGCAAAGGCATTGGCAATCGTGCCCGTTCCCCATATACCCCAACGAAAATTTTTGCCGTCGCGTTGCTTACTCGTCATGGTTTTACCGCCAACCCCTTCGCGATACCCTTGTCATTTGTCTGTTGTATATCGCATGATATCCGGGATTACGACCGGCTTTGCCTGCCGTTTCCCTCTTCATGTGATCAAGGTAAAAATATGGGTGGAATTGTTGTAGCCGTTGCGCGCGACGCCGAGCATCGTTTCTCGAAACAGCTGGTTTCAGAGATAAGCATTGTTGCAGGTCAGGGCGTTGAAGGCGACGCGCATAAAGGTGTGACGGTCAAGCATCGTTCGCGTGTCAAAGTTGATCCAACCCAGCCAAATCTGCGTCAGGTCCATCTCATTCAGGCCGAGCTTTTCGATGAGTTGACCGAGAAAGGCTTTGACATTGCGCCCGCGCAGCTGGGTGAAAACATCACCACGCGCGGGATTGATCTGCTCGCTCTGCCCAAGTCGGCCATCCTCAAAATCGGGTCCGATGTTGTTCTCGAAATCACAGGCTTACGCAATCCATGCTCGCAGATTGAAAACTTCGGGAAGGGGCTTTTGGGCGCTGTTCTCGATAGAACGGAAGACGGCCAACTGGTGCGCAAAGCGGGTGTCATGTCGATCGTTCTTACGGGTGGAAACGTGCAGGCTGGCGACAATATCGAGATCGAATTGCCACCACTGCCGCATGAGAAACTGGAGCGCGTCTGAGCATTTAAATCGGTTAGTTTTTTAGAAAAAGGCCTATCAAATTTGCGTCATATGCCCTAGATCATCCAACAATAGGATACAGACTGGCTCTGCTGGCGCTACATAGTGGGACAGCAGCAGCTAAGACAGTCTAGTCTGTCGGCTCTCTATTTCTGTATGACAAGCCAGTTGGCTGTGTTTCAAAAGGGCAAAAAATGGAAAAAGCAGATATCGGAATGGTCGGTCTCGGCGTCATGGGTTCGAACCTTGCGCTGAACATCGCCGAGAAGGGCTACACGGTAGCCGTCTATGACCGCGACGAGCCTGTCTTGAAAGCATTCATCGAAAAAGCTGGCGCGCTGCGTGACAAGATCATCCCTTGCGCCACTTTTGAAGAACTGGCTGACAATATCCGCAAGCCACGTCCAATTATCTTCCTCATCAAGGCTGGCGCACCAGTTGACGCTGAAACAACCCGCCTCAAGGCTTATCTTGAGCAGGGCGACATCATGATCGATGCTGGCAACTCCGACTATCGTGACACGATGCGTCGTCTGAAGGCACTCGGCCCGAACGATCCAACCTTTGTCGGCATGGGTGTATCGGGTGGCGCGGAAGGTGCACGTCATGGACCGTCAATGATGGTTGGCGGTACGCAGGAAGCCTATGATCGCATCGCGCCAATCCTCCTGGCTGCGGCGGCAAAGTATAAGGGCGAGCCTTGCTGTGCGCTGGTTGGTCCGGATGGCGCAGGCCACTTCGTAAAGACCATTCACAATGGTATCGAATATGCCGACATGCAGATGATTGCCGAAATCTACGGCATCCTGCGTGATGGCCTCGGTCTTTCGGCGCCTGCAATCGGTGATGTGTTCGAGAAGTGGAATGCAGGCCCGCTCAATTCCTACCTCATTGAAATCACTGCAAAAGTTCTGAAGGCCACTGATCCTGAAACCGGCAAGGCGATGGTCGATATGATCCTCGATCAAGCTGGACAGAAGGGCACTGGCCGCTGGTCGGCGATTGAAGCGCAGATGCTCGGTGTTCCTGCAACCGGGATTGAAGCAGCCGTTGATGCACGCTCGATCTCGTCGCTGAAAGCTGATCGTCAGGCTGCGGAAAAGGCTTACAAGCCTGCGCCGCGCACGCTGGATATTGCTGATCAGGCGCAGTTCCTTGCCGATCTTGAGCAGGGTCTGCTGGCCGGAAAAATTGTTGCCTATGCGCAGGGCTTTGCAGTTCTGGCCGCAGCGTCCAAGGAACACGGCTGGAACATCCCGCTTGCAACCACCGCCCGCATCTGGCGCGAAGGCTGCATCATCCGCTCGCTGTTTCTCGATGATATTGCACAGGCTTTTGAAGGTCAGGAAATCGAGAACCTTCTGCTGGTTCCTGCCTTCATTGAACGCATGAGCAAGGCATCGAAGGGTCTTCGCAAGATCGTTGCACAGGCCGCACTTGCAGGTCTGCCGCTTCCTGCACTTGGTTCGGCATTGAGCTATTTCGACAGCTTTACGCAGTCGCAGGGTACGGCCAATGTCATTCAGGGCCAGCGCGATTTCTTCGGTTCGCACGGCTTCAAGCGCATCGACAAGGATGGTGATTTCCACGGTCCTTGGGGCAATTAAGCGCTGACAGGTTTCGGCCCTGAGTGATCAAAATCACAAAAGGGCCATAATCTTGACGCGCCTTGAACACAGGTTTCACAAAAAAGCCGCCCGTTTGAGCGGCTTTTTTGTTATTTTTTGGGATTAATCGGCCAAAACAAGTAAATCATGGGCCGCAAAATGCACCGTCACCTTGTCACCGCGTTGTGGCGGTGGCTGCGTCGGATCGTTGAACGTGTCGAATGACAACTGGTTCTTGCCAAGTGCCACGCGCGTACGAATAACTGAACCGAGGAAGTGCACATCCTCAATGGTCGCATCGAGCGACGTATCGTGGCTCTTACGTGCCTCCAGGCTAACCGCTTCGGGGCGCAGAGCCAGCGTGATCGCCTTGCCCTTTGGATGGTGGCCGAGTTCTTCGGTCACCTTGATTGTGCGGCCATCAAGTTCAATGCTGTTTTGTCCCGGTTCGTTGACAGATGCTTCAAGCATGTTGAGTGTACCGACGAAGGACGCAACAAAACGCGAGGCAGGACGGTTATAGATATCAAACGGCGTACCGATCTGATCAGCCCGGCCTTCATGCATCACGACGATACGATCAGAGATAGACAGTGCTTCTTCCTGATCATGGGTCACGAAAACCGTGGTGATGCCGAGCTTTTGCTGGATCGCACGGATTTCCTGACGCAGTGAGATACGGATCTTTGCATCGAGCGCTGAAAGAGGTTCGTCGAGCAAAAGCACCTGCGGCTTGGTTGCAAGCGCACGAGCCAGTGCCACGCGCTGTTGCTGGCCGCCGGACATCTGATAAGGATAGCGATCCGCAAGATGTTCAAGCTTGATGAGGCTGAGCATTTCCTTGACCGTCGCGTCGATTTCAGCTTTCGACTTGCCCGAAACACGCAGACCGAATGCCACGTTCTGGGCAACAGTCATGTTTGGAAACAGCGCATAGGCCTGAAAGACCATGCCTATATTGCGCTGGTTGGGCTTGAGATCGACCACATCCTTGCCGTCAATTTCGATTGCGCCGCTATCGGCACCTTCAAAGCCTGCGATCATGCGCAGAACGGTAGTTTTGCCGCAGCCCGATGGGCCGAGAAAGGAAACGAATTCGCCCTTTTCGACAGCGAGGTTGAAATCGTGGACGACAGTATTGGCGCCGAAGCTCTTTTTCAGGTGCTGGAGATTAAGAAAAGCCATGAATGTTACCCGGCGTTTGTCTTGAATTTATTGAGGCGCGAGACAAGCTGCAACATGATGATGCTGAGCCATGTGATACCAAACGAGATAATCGCCAGCGCAGATGGTTCATAAGCGCGGTTGGCGCCGACGAGCTGGAGATAAGGACCAAAGGCAGGACGGTTGAGCAGGGATGCCAGCGTAAACTCACCAATGACGATAGCAAAGGTGATGAAGGCACCGCTCATGACACCGGAGATCACATTCGGGAAAATGACCTTGAACATGATCCGGCCCCAGCCAGCGCCAAGGCTCTGGGCTGCTTCGGTCAGCGTGCGAACATCAATCGTGCGCATGGCAGTGTCGACTGCACGATACATGTAAGGCAGTGCCAGCGTTACATAACCGAACATCAGCAGCAGATCGGTTGCCCGCGTCGATGAGGTAAACGGCAGCCACGATGACGAATTATAGATGCGCAGATAGCCGAACACGATGACGATTGCCGGAATGACGAGTGGCATCAGCGTGATGAACTCGATCAGCGGACGCAGGTGCGGCAGACGCAGGCGAACCCAATAGGCGGTTGGCACAACAAGCAGCACGCCGAAGATGATCGTCAGGATACCAAGCAGGATCGAATAGCCGAACGTTGCCTGGAAATTCGGATCGCTGAAAACCACGCGATAGGCGTCGAAGGAGTATTCGCCACGACGCATACGCAGCGAAAATTCAAAGGTGCCGATCAGCGGTACGAGGAAGTAGATCGCACCAATGAAGAAGGCGATCCACGCACCGATCTTCTGGAGGTTGAAGCCCTTTTTCATCGCTGCCACCTTTCGGCACGCATACGCAGCCAAATGTAAAGGAGGTTGGAAAGACCGGTGATAACGATCATGCCGAGCGCCAGCGCGTAGCCCAGATTCTGGTTATGCAGAACGTCGCCGCGGATCTGCGCATAAAGCAGGATCGGAACGATGTTGAGCGATGAGCCGGTCAGTGCATAGGCGGTTGCAATCGCACCAAAGGCATTTGCAAACAACAGCAGCGTTGTGCCAAGCAGGCTTGGCCATAGAATCGGAAACGCAACCATGCGCCAATATTGAAGATTAGTCGCGCCCAGGATCGAAGAGGCTTCACGCCATTCTTTCTTCAGACCGTCCAGTGCGGGCGTCAGAATGAGCACCATCAGCGGAATCTGGAAGAACAGATAGGTGATGGTCAGACCGAAGAAGCTCAGCAAGTTGAAGCCGGTCGAGTAAAGATTGAAGCCGAACCACTCACGCAGCAGGATGGTCACGAAGCCGGTGCGGCCCAATGTTGCCAAAAAGGCAAAAGCCAGCGGAACACCGGCAAAATTCGATGCAACGCCCGAGAAGGTCAGAACTGTTGGGCGCAGCCAGCGCGGCAGATTGCCAAGCACCACGGCCCAGGCCAGAAAGAAGCCGATCAATGCGCCACCGAGCGCCGATGCAAGGCTGACTTTGATCGAAATCCAGTATGCGCTCAGAATCTGAGGCTGGAAAAGATCATGGACATTCTGAAGTGTGAAGTTGCCGTCGGGGTCCTGAAAGGCGCCGATAATGAGATACATCGTCGGCCATAACAGGAAGAGAATGGCAAACAGAAAGAAAGGCGCGACGCCAATCCACGATAGTGGCAATTGACGCTTACGCACCCCGCTGGTTGGTGCGGTTGTTTCGGCTGATGGATTCATGCGTTCTTTCTTTAAAGCATAATCCCGAAGAGCGGATGGCTTTTTTCGGATAAGACTATGCGTGAAATAAAGAGACTATGATCTCTTTCGGTCCAGATTCAATCAAGTGCCGGAACGTTCAGGAGACACTGCGACGACCATTTCTGGTCGTCGCAGGCATAAACAGGGCGAGATGAAACCGCTTACTGAACGTTTGCGCCGACGACGCTATCCCAGTTCTTGGTGATTTCTTCCTGAGCGGCTTCAATCTGTTCCAAGGTTGGGAAGATAGCCTTTTCATAAGAATCGGCCGGTGGCAGCTTGTCGAGCAGTTCCTGTGGGATCTTGCCAGCCTTCGCCATTGCGTTGAAGCGGATCGGGTGGCAGTAGCCCTTCAGATAGCCAAGCTGGCCTTCATCCGAATAGATGTGCTCCATCCAGAGCTTTGCAGCGTTTGGATGTGGTGCGTAAGCGCTGATTGCCTGGACGTAAACGCCAGCAATAACGCCCGTCTTTGGAATCACGGTTTCGATTTCCGGATTGCCCTTAAGCGTATCGCGGTCGGCGAGAGCGTTATAATCCCAACGGATGACGATCGGGGTTGAGCCCTGTGCGAGCGAAGCAGCCTTGCCGATAACAGGAACGAAGTTGCCGTTGGCGTTGAGTTCCTTGTAGAATTCAAGGCCCTTCTTGCCAGCTTCTACACCTGGTTCCGAACCACGTGCGATACCTGCAGCGTGAACACCGAGAATGGCCTGTGCGGAAACGCGCGGATCACCAGCGAGAGCAACCGAATTGGCATAATCGCTCTTGAGCAGGTCTTCCCAATCCTGTGGGATGTCCTTGACGATGTCCTTGTTCACTTCAAAAGCGAGAACGCCGTAATAGTCGCCATACCAGTAGCCTTCAGCATCCTTGGCGCTATCTGGAATTTCGTCCCAGGTTGCAACCTTGTAAGGCTGGATCAGGCCGTCTTTCTTGGCGGTGGTGCCGAAAGCAAAGCCTACGTCGATGACGTCAGGAGCCTGCGGGCCCTTGTTATCCTTGTTGGCCTTGATGGCTTCGATTTCATCACCCGAACCGGCATCCGGGTTGAGTTCGTTGACCTTGAGACCGTATTTGTCTTTGAAGCTCTTGATGATTTCGCCGTAACCGCACCAGTCATGTGGCAGCGCGATTGTGGTCAGTTCGCCTTCGGCCTTCGCCGCAGCGACGAGTTCAGCTGATGGTTCGGCGGCAGCGATCGAAACCCCACCGACAGCGATTGCCGTCGAAAGCGACAGCAGACGCGCAGTAAATGCAAGCATTGTTAAACTCCCCTGTTAAGTCGGACGAACGCTCCCGGTCGATTCCAGTGTTCGCGCACTCCCGATAGCCGCCCTAGATGACGGTTGGATGACAGTTTGCGGATTGTCACAAAATGTCAACGACAGAAAGTGAAACACGTTTTCAGAGACTTAGCAATTGATCCATAAGGGTTAACTGCACTTTTATGACAATAAATATGACAAAGGTTTCGTTGTTGTCACATTTTAAAAAGACGCGTTTCTCAAAACGACAGAGGTTTGCCTGCGCGCGGCATGATGCGTGCACGTATCCGATAAACGAAAATTTGTGAAATGCCTGCGAAGCATAATTGGGTTCGTATGAAACCCAATTATGATGGAGATGGTTGCGGCCTTTGCGGCCCAATTCCTCAGACTTTTATCCGTTCAAGGAACCATGCAGTCGGCATAAACTGCTGGAACGATCTTTGTTCACCTGATCGGGCACACTGCGTTCTAGGGTCTGTGGGGAATTAGGCTTTGGGAGACATGCTTTAGTGACCGCCGCCACCTCCTGCTGCTGCCTGCTTGGGTTTACGAAGCAGCATTGCACAGACTGCGAGCGTGCAGAACATCATGGTCAGAATGAAGAAGACATCAATGAAGGACATCAGTGTCGCCTGTTGGCGTACCATGCCCGACATTTTGGCAATTGCGACTGTTGCTCCATCCATGCCTGCCGCGTTGTACTTGGCGGTCAGTTTGGCTAGCATCTGTTCGGCTTCTGCGTTGCCCCAGCGTACGTGTTCAGCCAGCCGCTCATAATGCATGTCACTGCGGCGCATCAAGATCGTGTTGATGACAGCCAGACCGACGGCTCCGCCGAGATTTCGAGTGAGATTGAACAGACCGGAAGCGTTCTTCAGGAGAGCGGGGGGCAACGTACCAAGCGCCAGATTGTTGATGGGCACCATGCAGAGCATCAGCGAACAGCCGCGCAGGATCTGCGGCAGCAGAAGTTCGTAGAAATCCCAATCTGCCGTAAGCCCTGTGACCAGCCACGTGCCGACCGCAAAGCCTAAGAAACCGATCATCATCATCAGGCGCGGATCCATGCGCGTAGACAGGAAGCCCGCCAGTGGCGCTGTGAAGAACATGGCAAGACCGCTCACAAACAGCGCCTCACCGATCATCAGGGCGTCATAGCCGCGTATGCTGCTGAGATAAAGCGGATAGAGATAGGTAAGACCATAGAGGCCGACGCCCATCACGAACGAAAACAAAGAGCCGAAAGCAAAATTGACGTTCTTGAAGGCGCGTAAGTCCACAATGGGTTCTTCGGCCGTGAAGGCTCTGAAGAAAAAGAGAATGCCGCCAATGATCATAACACCGGTCAGAATGAAGATAGCTTCGTCCTGCAGCCAGTCGTTACGCGGGCCCTCTTCCAGTACGTATTCCATCGAGCCCAGGAATGCCGCCATGCCAGCAAGGCCCCACCAGTCGAATTTGCTCAAGAGCGAGCTGTCGCCTTCATCGAAGTCGATGAGGTTCCAGGCAGCAACCGTTACCAGAATGCCGGGGCCAACATTGACGAGAAACAGCCAGTGCCAGGAGAAGGCGTGGCTGAGATAGCCGCCCACGGTTGGTCCAATGGTTGGCGCAAGGGTTGCGACAAGGCCAATCATCGGCGAAACGATGGAGCGCTTGGATGGCGGAAAAATCGTGAATGCTGCCGCAAACACGCTCGGGATCATGCCGCCGCCGATGAAGCCCTGAATGGCGCGATAGACGATCATCTGATCGATATTGGTGGCAGTCGCACAGAGCATGGAGGCAAGTGTGAAGCCAGCAGCAGAAACTGTGAACAGAACGCGGGTTGAGACAAGGCGACCGAGGAAGCCCGACAGCGGAATCATGATAACTTCCGCAATCAGATAAGATGTCTGAACCCAGGAGATTTCGTCGGAGCTGGCGCTGAGGCCTGCCTGAATTTCAGACAGCGATGCAGACACAATCTGGATATCCAGAATGGCCATGAACATGCCGAACACCATCGCAAGAAAGGCAATCGCCTTCTTGGGATCGATGCGATCTTCTGCAGGGGCCATTGGCCCCATCGTGGTGTTTGCAGCCATGACCGCGCACTCCGAATAGGACGAGGAAAGGGACGCGAAAGCTACTCGCTGCGCCACCACATGTTCTAATGAGCCGTTTTCACGCGCATACCGAAGACTGTTTCACAATTTTCGGTATGCGCTCTCAAACGCAATCGCTTCTTTTAATTGGCCTTGGTTGGCCCTTTAATTGGCTTTGTCTTCCGGTGCGGTGCGTGTGTCCACTTCGACCGTCACGCTGAGACCGGCGCGGATTTTGCCAGAATCGAGCGCGTCCTGAGGAATAGTGATGCGGACGGGAACACGCTGCACAATCTTGGTGAAGTTGCCGGTGGCATTTTCAGGCGGCAGCAGCGAGAACACGGCGCCCGATGCCGGGGCGACCGACGCAACCTTGCCTTCAAAGTAAGGGCCGTCGATGGCATCGACATAGATACGCGCTGTCTCACCGGTTTTGATGTGGCCGAGCTGCGTTTCCTTGAAATTGGCATCGATGTAGAGCTCATTCACAGGAACAAGTGCCGCAATCTTCTGCCCCGCAGAAACAAGATCACCCTTTTTGCCGGAGAGATTTCCAACAACACCATCAAAAGGTGCACGCAGGGTGGTGAAGTTGAGATCGCGGGCAGCCTTGTCGCGGGCGAGCTCCAGCGAACGCATGGTGCTTTCTGACTCTTTATACTGCGCATTCAGCACTTCGATATTCGCATCTGCCGAAGCGATCTGTGCATTTGAACCAGCAAGCTTTGCTTTTGCCTGATCGAGCGACGACTGTGCGTTGTCCAACTCTGACTGTGCCGAGAACCGGGTGTCATGAAGCTTTTGGATGCGGACCATGGTGCTTTCGGCATTTTTCAGAACAGCCTGCGAGGCCTGTTCGTCTGCCTGAGCTTGCTGCAAGGTCGCCTTTGAAGCATCGATCTGCGTGCTGATACGTGCAAGCGTCTGCTTCTGCGTATCGAGCTTGGCGTTCGCTTCATCCAGCGCAATCTGATAATCTCCAGCATCAAGCTGGAAGATCACATCACCAGCCTTAATGTGCTGGTTCGCAACAACTGGAATGTTGTCGATATAGCCGGTGACTTTCGGTGCAATAGAAGCAATGTCACCCTGCACATATGCGTCATCCGTTGAAACCATGAAGCGGCCAACGGTCCACCAGTCATAGCCGTACCAAAGGCCGCCTGCGACCGCAGCAATAAGAACGACTGGCAGAACAACACGTTTGCCGAAGCCCTTTTTCTTGCCGCTTGTTGCGGTGTCGAGTGTGGCATCAGGTGCGGTTTTATCCGGGGCTGTTTGCGGTGCCGGCCGTTCGCTCAGAGGTTCGGTATTCACTCTGGACTGTTCTCCCTGAGCCGTTGGGGTCGGGAAGGGGCGGATATCAGCCGTATCAACAGACTTATGGGCGGACATTTGGAAACTTTCTTTATAACCGCTTCAACGAACCGCTTGGTTCGATGTTGACTTAGAGCAATAAGTTGACCATATCAAGTGACATCGAACCAATTGGTTCGAGAAAATTATGAGTTTTGTACAATGAATCGTGAACACCGCATAGAACAGAGTACTGCAGCTGCCTTGGATAGCAATGAGGTCAGTGCATTTGCGGTTGAGCCAGATGCGGAAGGCGGACGTACCCGTTTGGCCGCAGGACAAGATCCGATAAAGCGACAGCAGATTCTGGAAGGTGCGCAAAATGTGTTTCTGCGTATGGGATTTGATGCTGCGAGCATGAACGACATTACGCGCGAAGCGGGTGTCTCCAAGGGAACGATTTACGTTTACTTCAACAGCAAGGAAGATCTGTTCGTTGCCTTGTGCGAACACTATCGGACGACGACTTTCAGCAAACTTCTCGACAAGATCGACCAGGGATTTTCGACCCGCGAGGAGCTTGCTGATTTTGGTGTTACGCTGGTTACGCTCATAACATCGACCACTGCAATTCGTGCACAACGCATCATTCTTGGTGTGAGTGATCGCAAGCCTGAATTGTCTGCGCGCTTTTACGAACGTGGTCCTAAACGCAGTCATCTGATCATGGCGGATTATTTTTCCAAAATGATCGAGGCAGGCGAACTTGAACCATTTGATCCACTGGAGAAGGCTTATCAGCTTTCGGATCTTTTTCTTTCCGGCCTCTATCGGCCCCGCCTTTTTGGCGTATTGAGCGAGCCTCCTTCGAGGCAGGCAATTGTTAAAAATGTCGAATCTGCTCTCGATTTTTTCTTCAAGGCGTACGGCAAACGAAGCCCGGATGTTTCAAAATAGTACATCCACCCTTCGAGCGAAGGACTAAACACGCATAATCACGTCGGTAACGCAGTTTTCATTTGTGGGAACCATATTTCAGCGCGGTTTTTGTGTGTTTTTGTGTGTAATAGATAGCAATCAATTTGTTGCGGGTTGCAACGCGACCCATTTTTTATGTGACTTATAAGTGATTGAAGGCCTGAAGGAGTCGATTCGCCACTTATTTTTTGTGGCATCAGATGAAGCCCTTTTTCCTTTATTACCAAGGATATTATGCAATGACTCTCGACTTGATTCATTTTCCGAATTTTAAGAAGACCTTCTTTGGCACCTCGTTCCAAGGCGATACACTAGCGCTTCTGACGCGAATCCGTGACGAGATTGGGTGCAAGTATATTATGCATACATATCGCGGGCGTATGGGAGATTGTACAAAAACAAACTCTTCCGATCTTACTGTGGTGATGACGTTCCCTTCCAGCTGGGCGACCCGATACTCAGCGAAGAATTACTTCATAATTGATCCTGTCTTTCAGGATGACGCTCCCTATTATCGAAATGATTCCAGCGGCATCGTTCGCGATCTCAAGGAAGATGCTGCAGCATGTCCTGATGTCGCCGACATGCTACAGGATGCAGAGAAGCATGGACTGGGAAGTGTTTTTATTGCGGTCTCGGCACGCAATCCGAAGGGTGCTGTCGGCTGTACACTTTTCTGCTTTGAGCTTGAGGATCAAGCTACACGAGAAGAGTTTCTTCTCAAGATGCGCCCACGTCTGTTGAGTGTTTCAGGTATTATTCACAATACTCTGTGCGGTTGTGAGAATACAAAATCGGCGGCATCTCTCCTGACGCCACGTGAGATTGACTGCCTGCGTTGGGCGGCCAATGGCAAGACCGACGGTGAAATCGCGGAAATTCTGAACATCGCTCGCTGGACGGTCGTCACTTATCTTCAAAACGCGAAGATCAAACTTAACTGTTCAAACCGCACCTCTGCAGTGGCCACAGCGCTATCGCTTGGCATCATTGAAATGCCGGAAGTGCAGCATTTGATGTGATGTCCCGTTTGTACGGAAACTGCTATTACACCGGATGCTTCAAACTTCCGGTGTAATTTCTGTAATACGTTCTGGTCTGGGTTAAGCCGTTTTCAACATTGGCAACCGGGCATTGTCTATGGCGTCAATCAGGCGGGTCGTATTCTTCGCCGGATCGTCGTCGGGATTTTCAAATACAATGTGGCTTAGTTCAACGCTTGCTGTCTTGCCTGATAGTGTCAGGCGGAAATAAGCATAAACGCCCTTATTGCGAAACTCCATGTCGAGAACGATGGACGGATTTGTGAACCAGTCACATTGAAACTCGCCACCATGCCCGAGCTCAAGCGTGCCCGGGAAAAAGTGCAACTCAGTCGCCGAGTGAACGATATCTGCAATGTTGGCGAATAGCTCGCAACGGATGAAAGCGATATAGTCGGCTGGATCGACCAGCCGAAGTTCAGCAACAACTTCGCGAATGTTCTCGGCAATGATTGCTTCGCGTTCGTTTGAAAATTGCAGGCTCTTCATCTTGCTACCGCCGATCCAGAAGAACAGAGATATGATATACTTGAATATCCCAAAGTCATCTCAAAACCCATCAATGTTCAATGTAATGCATGTCGAGCATTGATGACACGGATGAGTTCAGCGACAGCCTTGTAGAATTCAGGTGCGATCATTTGGTCGATATTCACTTGTTTATAGAGTGCGCGTGCCAATTGTACATCCTCGAAAACCGGGATTGAATTTGCGGTAGCTACTTCTCTTATTTTGAGGGCGATCAGATCTTGCCCCTTCGCAACAACAATTGGTGCTGCGTCCTCATTGGGTCGATAGCGTAGTGCCACAGAAAAATGGGTCGGATTGGCGACGATAAGTGTAGCGGTTGGCACGGCGTTGATCATGCGGCGGCGCGCACGATCGCGTCCCAGAGAACGCAGACGTGCTTTTACCAGTGGGTCGCCTTCCGACTGTTTGTGCTCATCTTTTACTTCCTGTTTGGTCATGCGCAATTCCTGCTTCCAGTGAATGCGCGACCACGCGAGATCGAAACCGGCTATTGCCGTGATTGCCAGCACATTGGCGACAAGAAGCCTGACCAGATTTTCGCGCAGGAACTCCGGCAACGCGCTTGGATCAGTCGCAACGGCATCGGTGAAAAGACTGTTGCTTTTGAAGAAGACGAAGAAAACAATGACACTGGCTGCCAGGAATTTTGCCAGCGACTTCAGGAATTCCACCTGACCGGCCCGGCCGAAAATGCGCTGCCAGCCTTTGATCAACGATATCCGGGAAGCCTGAGGGCGGATACGCTCTCCGACCATACGTGGGGCGTTCTGAAAAGCCGAAGCCGCAATGCCCGCCAGCGGAATGATAATGAAGATCGGAATGAGGGCCATCCCGACCGACAGTGCCAGAATGCCAAACAGGTGGCTTGCATCCTCAGCACTGTTGAGTGTCCAGTCCTCTGGACGGTCCATCAATTCCCGTAAAACGACAGTGAGTTTTGTCGTCGCCGGAGCGGCTACAAAAACTGCGATGACCAGAAAGGAAGCAATGCCGGCAAGAATGGGCGCCTCGCGGGAAAAGGGCATATTACCCTTATCCAGAGCGTCGCGGATCTTCTTCTCGCTTGCTTCCTCTGTTTTACTCTCTTTGTCGGTATCATCTGACATGTGTCACACGCGTTATGGGAACATTTTCTGCAAAAGTTTGAAACAGCTTGGCATGAAGATAATGCTTGAAAACAAAGAGTTATAGTTTTTCAGGACAGTCGGGAGTGCCTATTCCGTACCTTCACCTGTATCGAGCGTGATGATGCCGCGCTCCGACAAATCGATCGCAATGCGGGCAATAGCTCGCCTTGCATCTGTGATGTTCTGGCTGGTGATATTGCCCTGTTCGGCAGACAGCTCGCTTTCGACCATTCGGCGTCCGCGCGCGGAAAGCGACGAGAGCACAGTTTCCTGTAGGGCTGCATCTGCGCCGCGCAAAGCTGTTGCGATCTGCTCGGTCTGTACGTCATCGAAGAGCAGAAGGCGGGCACGTTGCGACAGGCGTTCGATATCTTCAAAGTTGAAGAGCTTCGCCTTGATACGGGAAATATCGTCCTGGCTGAGATCTTTGAGGCTCGCCATGAGCTCTTCCATCTCCTGCCGGTCGAGCTGATTGAAGATGTTGGCAATCTGGCCGTGATGGGCTTTGACCGGGCCAGCATCGCTGCGTCCGAGAAGATCACGACGCAGCACATCTTCCAGGAGATCAGCGGCTGCAGGTGCGACGTTGCCGATATGCAATGAGCGTTGAACCACGGCACTGCGCAGCTGTGGAGGCAGTCCGACGAAAATACGTGCCGCGAGATCCGACGGGAGTTTGGAAACGATATAGGCGATGATCTGCGGGTGCTGATCTGCGAGATAGGTTTGCAGCCCTTCAATCGGCAGTCTTGCAAGCCCTGCCCAGACCGATTCCTGAACGAGCTGCGGTTGAACGCGCTCCTCGAATACCGCGTCTGCTTCATCCTGTGGTAGTGCTTCGCGCAGCAGGCCTTCAAAGCGCTCGGCTGCTTCGGAGACAGGCGCACCTTCGGCAAAAGAATCTTCGAACTGCTTTACGAGTTGTTCGAAATCGAGTGGTGAAATGGGTTCAAGCGTTCGGGCATGGCCAGCGAGCTTGCGCAAATCTTCTGCATTGAAATGCTTGAGCAGGCGTGATGCAGATGGACGGCCAATGGCGACAAGGATTGCTGCCGCTTTTTGTGGACCGGTGAGTGTATCGATCAATCCGCTTACGCTGTCGTCGGAAGGCTTTTGCGTTTCATTATCGGCCATGGTCGATCCGTTACTTACCGATGATTTCGGTAAGGCTGACGCCGAACCGCGAGGAGTCATCTTCGAGCACGATGACTTCACCGCGCGCAATCACACGTCCATTGACGACGATATCGACCGGATCACCAATTTGCTTATCGAGCGTGATGACAGCACCGCGACCGAGCTTCATGAGGTTTGCGACTGGCATGGTTGTGCCACCGAGAACCACCTGAACATCGACCGGGATGCCCATGATAAGCTCAAGATTGGGCTTTGATGCACCAGCTTTGGCACTGCGCGGTTTGTCTTCGCGCAATTCTTCAATCGCCTCTTCCAGCTCTTGCTGCATATTTTCGTCCTTGTTCTCAGTGTTCATGCCTGCCCCGCGATTTCAACGGTTGCCTTTTTGACCGCACGGCGCACGAAGACTGGCAAGGCGCTTTTTTCTTTTGGTGCAGGCTCGCTTGCGGGCGAAAACACCTTTTCATCGATACGTGCCGCAGTTTCGGAAACATTGCGTGCGTGTCGCATATCGCGTGTCAGAGCTTGACGCAGCCGGTTCAGCTCTTCGATCGCTTCGTCCATCTCGCGGCGCACGCGCGCTGTCTCTGTAAGACGCGCTTCCAGCTTGAGGGTCTCGTCTGACAAGTCGGTGCGCTGATTTTGCAATGACCTGGCCACACGCTCCAGACCATTGGAAGCCGCAGCCACACGCAGCGTCAACAGTTTGCCGAGCTTGATGGTTTCGTTAGCCTTGCGGCCCACGATGATGAGTGCGCCAAGCGAGCCGAGTGCCATAAGCGTCGATAATAGATTAGCCAGCAACAAGCTCATCGATGAGATCCTCTTCCTGATTGACCGGATCGCCAACCTTGACTGTAAAGTGAATGCCGGACTTGCCGAGCGTGCATTTGAAGAGCTGCTGATCGCCGGCACGGAGCCGTACCTGCTCCATCGCATCGGCTGGAAGTTTCAGCACCTGTCCAATTTCAAGCTTTGAAAGGGCATCCAGCGTCATGCTGCCCTGTTGAATGAATGTCTCAAGCTCAATGCGTGCACGGCTGACTTCATTGCGCATCTTCTTGGACCAGGCAGGGTCGGCCTGGTTGACAGGACGGCGCAGGAAAGCAGCGACGGCATCCTGCATTGGCTTGTGCGTGGCTCTGGGCAGAAGAAGATGCAGCGCGCTGGATTTGCCTGCAGCGACAACATCGATACGACAGACAAAGAGGCGTGAGCGATCAAGATCTTCATTATTAAATTCGGCTGTATCAATGCATTCGCCGGGTGCAAAAAGCGATTGCCCACCACCTGTAAATACCTGATCCAGTGCTGCCGCCATGTGTAACGCCAGCTGATCGGAAACTTTGCGCTCGAGCATGCCAAAGGGCCGTTCAATATCGAAGCCACCGAGATTGCCCTGTGCACCGAACATGGTTTCGATGACGGAAAACACTGATGTTGCGTCGGCGGTCAGATAAAGTGTGCAGCCCCAGCGGTCGGCTTTGAGTGGTGTAATGATTGCAGCCTGATCAAGAATAGCATTGATCGCCGTATCATCAGCCGTTTCTACCTGACCAGCTTCGGCATCGAAAGCAGCAGCACTTCCCTGCTTGAGACGGCCGCAAAAATAGGAGGATGCATCCTTAAAGACATGCGCGAGCGATTTGAGATCGTCGCCGGAAAGTCCGGCTGCGCGTAAAAGGTTTTCTGCAAGCACGTCGTTTTTGCGGTTCTGGTCCGGAGGAGTCATATCACGCTGCCTGCTGGATCGGCGCGGTCGCCATGGTTTCCTGCTCAACCACGTCGATGCTTGGACGTTCATAGGCCGAGATGGTCTTGCGACCATATTCGAGCGCGATCTGCGGCAGCGAGCCGTTCATGTAGGCAAGTAACGTCTGCTTCACGACGGTATAGAGACGGTTTTGCTTGTCTCGGGTTGACTTGATCTTGGTAGCGATCGGACCAACGACACCATAGGAAAAGAAAATACCGGCAAAAGTTCCGACAAGTGCTGCGCCGATCAGGTGACCAAGCACTTCCGGCGACTGATTGAGCGCGCCCATGGCCTTGATGACACCAAGAACTGCAGCAACGATGCCAAGTGCGGGTAGTGCTTCAGAAATCGTCACCATGGCCTGATATGGTTTGAGCTTGTCACGCGAGAGCGTGTGGATTTCTTCATCCATAAGCGCTTCGATTTCGTGTGAACGTACATTACCGACAATGATGAGACGGCAATAATCGCAAATGAAGTGCATTAGGTCTTCGTTCTTCAGAATGCTTGGATAGGCCTGGAAGATCGTTGACTCTTTTGGATTGTCGATATGGACTTCCACCTCGTTGCGCGACTTTGCACGCAATTCCCGCATCAGACTGTAGAGCAGACCCAGAACGTCGAGATAATCGCGCTGCTTTGGCACCTTGTTGGTGAAGGCTTCCATGCAGGCTTTGCCCGTATCTTTCACAAGCGAGAGGGGGTTGGCGACAAAGAATGTGCCGAGTGCTGCGCCCAGAATAATAACGAATTCCCACGGCTGGATAAGCACACTGACGTGACCGCCCATGGCGATGAAACCGCCGAGCATGCAGCCCAGTGTGATGGCGAGGCCGATGAGAATACCCAAAGCGCAAGACTCCCGTTGGTTCGAACTTATTTTTGCACCTTAAGGAATGCGCCTTGTGCGAAGCTTGCCGTTTGACGCTGAAATGCATCAGCTTCGGACAAGCTTGATCGCGCATAACGACTGAGAAAAACTGCAGGGGGTTCTCGCATGGTCAACACGATGATGAGTTATCGGCTGATCGCGTCCGATATGACACGGTCGTTGCAGCGCGTTTCGAAAGAGCCTGTGGTTGAGCGGGAAACCGCTTACTACAAGGAGAATATCGGCAAGGTGAAAACCGTCGACGATTTCATGTCCGATACCCGGCTTTATAATTATGCGATGAAGGCGTTTGGCCTCGAAGACATGGCTTATGCAAAAGCTTTTGTGCGCAAGATCCTTACGGAAGGCGTCAAAAGCGATGACGCCATGGCGAACAAGCTGACCGACAAGCGGTACAAGGAGTTCGCAACGACCTTCGATTTTGAAGGCAAAGGCGATAAGGCGACCGAAAGCACGGCTGCACAACAAGGTGTGATGGATAAGTATATCCGTCAGACACTGGAGACTGAGGCTGGCAGCCAGAACGAGGGTGTTCGTCTGGCGCTTTATTTTGAGCGTAAAGCATCGACTCTCACCAATGCCTACGAAATCCTCGGCGATAAGGCATTGCTGACGATGATGCAGACGACTTTTGGCTGGCCTTCGGCGATGTCGAATGCTGACATCGACAGGCAAGCCAAAATGATTGAAGCCAAAGTCGACTTCTCGAAAATGTCGGACCCCGACTATGTGTCGAAGATGATTTCGCGCTTTACGGCCATGTATGAAATGAACAATCCTACCACGAGCAGCCCTGCGTCAATCGCATCGCTTCTGCTCGGTGGAACATCATCGGTCGGTATATCATCGAGCATTCTGGCCACCTTGCAAAACTTCAAGCCGGGCGGACGCTGATCAATGCAGAATAACTCCATCTATGTCGGGCTTTCGTCGCTTGTTACTCTTGAACGGCGGATGGATGCCATTGCCCATAACGTCGCGAATATTTCGACGCCGGGGTTCCGCGGTGAGGGGACGAAATTCGATACCATCGTTTCGAACAAAGCCAGTGAAGACGTAAATTTTGCCACAGCTGGTAAAAGCTTTATCCGAACCGAAGCCGGATCGATGCTTGAGACGGGCAATCCGTTTGATGTCGCCGTCAAAGGCAATGTCTGGATGTCGGTTAATACGCCGCAGGGTCTGGTCTACACGCGTGACGGGCGTATGAAAATGATGCCGACCGGCGAATTGGTGTCCGTGACCGGAAACTCCATTCTTGATGTTGGTGGTGCGCCGATTGTGCTCAATCCAGATGGTGGTGCACCGAAGATTTCAAGCGATGGGGCCGTCTATCAGAACGGTGCGCAGATTGGTGCCATTGGTCTGTTTTCAATTCCTGCCGATGCGGATTTGAGTTATGCGGGCAATTCCGGTGTTGTGCCAAACAAGCCAGCACAGCCTGTCGTTGACGATATGAGCGCAGGCGTCGTGCAGGGCATGATTGAAGGCTCCAATGTTGATGGCATGACAGAAATGACGCGTCTGATTAGTGTCAGCCGCGCTTTTGAGCAGGTCAACAATCTGCTGTCACAACAAGAAAATACAGTTGCTGAAGCCATCAAGACGCTGGGCTCCAAAAACGGATGATCTCTGACCTTCCGCTCGCGCGGCTTGCCGCCTTTGCACGTCAGCAATCGATAGCACCAAAGCCGTTAACCGGCATTGGTGGCACGGTGAGTGATGTGTCACGTTCGGCAATTGCCGTGCGCGGGTTGTCGCGCGATGCGCGTTTGGGTGATGCGGTGGCTATTCGCGCTGATAATGGACAAAGTCTGGCAGAAATCATCCGTGTGGCAGATCGTCAGGTGCTGGTGAAGCCGTTTGACGACCGCATTATCCCTTCACTCGGTGCAGCTGTTTTTGAGGAAGGCCCGCTTCGCATCCGTCCGGCACCGGAATGGCGTGGGCGGGTTGTCAATGCGCTTGGGGATGCGGTCGACGGGAAAGGTGCTTTACAGCCCGGCACGCGGCCTATGGCGTCTGAGAATCTGGCTCCAGCCGCATTGCGCCGTGCCCGGGTTGATCGGGGACTTCGCACTGGCGTCAATGTGATTGATATTTTCACGCCGCTCTGTTTTGGACAGCGTATCGGCATCTTTGCGGGTTCTGGCGTCGGCAAATCAACATTGCTCGCCATGATGACCCGCGCTGGCGATTTTGACACTGTGGTTCTGGCCCTGACAGGCGAGCGTGGTCGTGAAGTGCGCGAGATGCTTGAAGAGACGATGGCCGGGCATCTCAACAAGACCGTGACGGTGGTTGCCACTGGTGATGAGAGCCCGATGATGCGCCGTCTTGCGCCGAATACAGCGACGGCGATAGCCGAATATTTTCGTGATCTCGGCCAGAACGTACTGTTGATTGTGGATTCCGTTACACGTTTTGCCCACGCGGCGCGCGAAGTGGCGATAGCCGCCGAGGAACCGCCGGTTTCGCGCGGTTATCCGCCAAGTGTTTTCAGCCAGCTACCCCGCCTTCTTGAGCGGGCAGGACCGGGTATCACCGAGGCCGGTGGTAGCATCACCGGCATTTATTCGGTGCTGGTTGATGGTGACGATCACAATGATCCAGTCTCCGATACCATTCGCGGCACGCTGGACGGACATATCGTGCTCGATCGGGCTATTGCCGCTCAGGGGCGGTTCCCAGCAGTTGATATCCCGGCGTCAGTATCGCGTCTTGCAAAGCACAACTGGACGCCGGAACAGCGCAAACTTGCGGGTCAGTTACGCAGCATGGTGGCGCGTTTTGAGGAAACGCGCGATCTGCGCGCGATTGGCGCTTATCAAAAAGGCAATGACGGGTTGCTGGATCAGGCGGTCGATCTGGTTCCGCGTATTTATGATGCGCTGCAACAATCGCCCGAAACAGGTCTGTCGGAAGATCCTTATCACGACCTTGCCGCAGCGTTACGCGGAGAAAAACAGACATGAAGAACATAATGAAGGGGGCTCGCAACAGACGGGAAGAGGACATTCTCGCCGATCTCGCCGCAGAGGTTGAAGCTGCTACGGCGAGTGAAACCAAAAAGCTGCAAAGTCAGGTCGACCGCTATCTGAAGATCGCGGCTATTACACTCGCTGTTGGCTGTGCGATGCTTCCTTTCATCACTTATCTGCAGCGCGTTGATCTCAGCCCTGGTCAAAAGGCCGATAGCAAGATTGTCGATCCGCTCGACCGTTCCGAACAAAAGACAGTGCGCAGCTTCCCGTCGTTCCAGCCAAAGGATCAGGTTGCGCCCAACGAAGATATCGATACCACCACAACTGGTTCGGTTATGTCCAATGGTAAGGGATTGCCCGGAACAGGCGCTGGCACCGGTGGCGATGGTGATGGCGAAGGTCAATCTCTTCCAAAGCCGGTATTTGCTCTTCGCGAAGTGGTTGGCGGCATGGCGATGATCGAAGACACATCAGGCTATTGGTTCGTTGAAAAAGGCTCGCTTCTGCCTGATGGCAGCCATCTCGTTTCAATTGGGCGCGGCAATCAAGCTGGCACCTGGAAGCTTACAACATCCACCGGCGACGTGATTGAGATGCGCAAATAAACCGCAGGGCGGGCAGTTTTCCGCGCCCGCTTCTTCAAAAGCAGTATTTTCTCTTTTCGCTTGTGCCGTATGGCTTAAGCCACGCAAGCTTGACGCAAGTTCCGACCTTTAAGTTAACAGATTATAAAGGCGGGAAACTCCATGAGCTCCATTCATCTTTTCGATCTGGCTGCAAGGCAGGCACAGTGGTTGTCGGTACGACAGGCCACTGTTGCAGGCAATGTTGCCAATGCGAACACGCCGGATTTTCGGGCGCGTGATGTTCAGCCCTTTGCGGATGTGCTCGACAAGACCCAGCTCACCATGGCTGCAACAAGCCCGCAACATCTGGAAGCCGAAGCCAATGGTATTGCCGGTGCACGCTTGCGCCCCGAAGATATCACTGAGCAGACCCATTCGGGCAATACGGTCGATGTTGAACGTGAAATGATGAAGGCTGGCGAGATTGCTCGCGAATATTCGCTCAACACAAGCATCGTGAAGGCGTTTCATCGCATGATGTTATCGGTGGCGAAGGGGTAGGCTATGTCAGATGCTTTGCAGAATAGCTTGAAGATTGCCGCATCGGGCCTTTCGGCACAGTCGACCCGTTTGCGCATCGTTTCTGAAAACCTTGCCAATGCACAGGCGACCGCCAAGACTGCCGATGCCGATCCTTATCGTCGCAAGACTGTATCCTTCCGCACGGAAGTCGAGCAGGGCACGGGCGCTGCCGAAGTTCGGGTTGCTGAAGTTGGCAAGGATACCTCCGCTTTCATTGAAGAATACGATCCAAGCCATCCGGCTGCGGATGCGCGTGGTTATGTGAAATATCCTAACGTTAACATGGTCGTCGAAATGGCGGACATGCGTGAAGCCAACCGTTCTTATGAAGCCAATTTGCAGGTCGTCAAACAGGCCCGCGAACTGATTTCAATGACCATAGATCTCCTGAGGAGCACATAATGTACGACTCAATCATGAGTGTTTCGGCGCGCAACGCCCTGTCGCGTCTTTCTGAAACGGTTGCTGAAAAAAGCGTCGGCTCGACTTCGGCTCCGCAGGCTATTCCCACTGCACCGGGCGCTTCGTTCGGTGAAGTGTTGTCGCAAATGACGGATTCCGTCGGGCAGAAGCTGCAGGCAGCAGAAGCCAATTCGATCCAGGGCATCAAGGGTGATGCACCGCTGCGCGATGTGGTCAGTTCCGTTATGGAGGCCGAGCAGTCGCTTCAGACGGCAATCGCGATCCGTGACAAGATCGTGCAGGCCTATCTCGAAATCAGCCGTATGCCGGTCTGAGTGCTCTCACTGAATAAGGACCTGTCATGAAAGCCCTGACGATAGCCGCCACCGGCATGAACGCCCAGCAGCTCAATCTGGAAGTGATTGCGAACAACATCGCCAATATCAATACGACAGGCTTCAAGCGTGCCCGCGCTGAGTTCTCCGATCTTCTCTATCAATCGGAACGGACAGCTGGTGTGCCAAATCAGGCCAATCAGGCAATCGTTCCTGAAGGCGCGCTGGTCGGGCTTGGTGTTCAGACTGCAGCAGTACGCAATCTTCATATTCAGGGAAGCTTCAACCAGACTGGCAATCCGTATGACGTGGCGCTGACGGGTCGCGGCTGGTTCCAGATCCAGAGCCCAACGGGCGAAACGCTTTATACGCGCGCTGGCGCATTCAACAAGAATGCTGACGGTCAGCTGGTAACGCTAGACGGTAATCCGATCGAACCCGCCATCACCGTTCCTCCTGACGCCATTGAGGTGACGATCACCGAAACCGGACAGGTCTTTGCCAAATTGCAGGATCAGGTCAATCAGGTCAATCTTGGTCAGCTGACACTCGCCAACTTCACCAACGAAGCTGGTCTGGAGCCACTTGGCGGCAATCTCTACCGTGAAACGGAAGCCTCGGGTGGTCCGCTGGTCGGTGTCCCCGGTGATCCGGGCTATGGCGCAATCAAGCAGGGCTATCTCGAAGCATCCAATGTCGATCCGGTGAAAGAAATTACCGATCTGATCACGGCACAGCGTGCTTATGAGATGAATTCCAAGGTCATTCAGGCGGCTGATGAAATGGCTGCGACTGTATCGAAAAACCTGCGCTAAAGCATTAGAAATGCTTTCTTTTTTGTTTTACGCACATCCCGGTCCGAAAACCGGTGCCCACTTTTCGGGATGTGCTCCAACGGTGATGGCGATGCGTGATACGAAGGCAATTTCCCGAAAAACAAGGCTGGCAATCACTGCCGGCTTTATGTTGTTCGCAGTCACTGGGACCGCAGCAACGGGCGCAAGCGCTGCCGACCGCATTGCCTTTGTCGTGCCTTCGGCGACCGTTTATCCCGGGCAGATCGTGAGCGATACGGCACTACTCGAAAAGCAGTTTTTCATCAGTGCACCTGCCGCAAGCCAATATGTCCTTTCGCAGGATCAGGCTGCAGGCAAAGTCGCGCGCAAGACGCTGCTTCCGGGTAAGCCTATTCTCGTATCCGCACTTGGCGAGCCATCGCTGGTCAAGCGTGGCGTTCCTGCGCCGCTGGTGTTCACGTCCGGCACGTTGGTTATAACCGCAATGGGTACACCGCTTGAATCGGGAGCGGCAGGCGACTTCATCAAAATTCGCAATATCGACAGCGGTATCATCGTGTCTGGCACAGTGCTTGCCGATGGTCGCATTCAGGTGGGGATGCAGTGAGAAGAACGCGCGTAGCCCTGATCACCCTTTTGACCTTAGCACTTCAGCCCATTGCCGGTTTTGCCGACGAGTCGTCCAAGAACGCGCGTGAGTTTGGCTCCGCTGTCGAGGCGGACGCTGACTGGCTTGGCTCTGGTGGTGATCCGTCGAAAATGGCTTATGCCGAGCTCGGCAGGGGCAGTGCGGTCGCACGTCTTAAAGATATCGCGACCATTCAGGGCGTGCGTGAAAACCAGCTCGTCGGCTACGGCCTTGTTATTGGTCTTAAGGGCAGCGGCGACAGTCTGCGCAATTCACCTTTTACCGAGCAGTCGATGCGCGCCATGCTGGATAATCTCGGCATCAGCGCACCGCGCAATTCGACTCGTTCCAAGAATACTGCAGCCGTTATCGTGACTGCCAATCTGCCCGCATTTGCAGGAACTGGTTCACGTATCGATGTGACTGTCTCGTCGCTTGGCGATGCGACGTCGCTGCAAGGCGGTACGCTGGTCATGACGCCACTTATGGGCGCCGATAATCAGATTTATGCGGTGGCACAGGGTAACATGATTGTCTCCGGCTTTTCTGCCGAAGGTGAAGCCGCAAGCGTCACGCAAGGCGTTCCCACATCGGGCCGTATCCCCAATGGCGCGCTGGTCGAGCGCGAGGTTGCAGGTAGTTTCGGCAAAGACAGCGAAATGGTTGTCGAATTGCGCGATCCAGATTTCACGACGGCCGTACGTGCTGCCGATACGATCAATGTGTTCGCCAAGCGCCGCTACGGGCGTGGGGTGGCGATTGCGCGCGATGCCAAGACCATTCGTCTGCAACGCCCGAAAAATGTTCCTGCCGCACGCTTCCTTGCCGAACTTGAAGGTCTGCCAATCACGACCGATGAAGTGGCGCGTGTTGTGGTGGATGAGCGCACCGGAACGGTCGTTATCGGTGAAAAGGTACGTATTTCCAAAGTGGCGATCAGTCATGGCAGCCTGACGGTGAGGGTCACGGAAACGCCAATGGTCGTTCAGCCTGATCCGTTCAGTTATGGCGAGACCGCAATTGAGCCGAACACCGATATCGCCGTTAATCAGGCCAATTCCAAGATTGGTATCCTGACGGGAGCTAATCTCGAGAACCTTGTGAAAGGGCTGAACCAGATTGGTGTCAAGCCGAACGGTATCATTGCCATTCTGCAAGCCATCAAGACATCCGGCGCACTTCACGCAGAACTGGTGGTGCAATGACCATGGCTAGACATATCCTCCGTTATGGTTCGGTTATTACACTGCTCATTGGGGCAAATTTGCCCGTTTTTGCACAGCAACCGCTTCCGCCTGCTCCAACGTCTGCACAGGCAGAAACGCCTGTAACCGCTGCTCAGCAGCTTGCGACTTCCACACCAGTCGGCAATCTCGATGAAATCCGTAAGTATTGCGGCAATATCGACGATCAGGCGGCGGATGCGCGTTTTGCACTCCAGACCAAGCAACTCAACGACCTCAAAGCCGATGTGGAAGCTCGTATGCGTGCGCTGGAAGATAAGCGCAAGGAATATGAGATGTGGTTGAAACGTCGCGACGAGTTTGTCAGCAAGGCGCAGGATTCACTGGTTGATATCATTTCCAAGATGAAACCAGATGCAGCGGCCGCTCAGATGTCGCTTATCGGTGATGAAGCGGCAGCCGCTCTGATCCTTAAACTCAACCCGCGGGTTTCGAGTATCATTCTCAATGAAATGCCGCCTGAGAAAGCTGCCAAGCTTGCGCGGGTCATTGTTGGTTCGCAGCGCACAGCTGCAACACCTCAATCCAACAGGGCTCAGAGCGCTCAGGCTGAAACTGGGAATACGGTGCGATGACGAGAAGCATGAACAAAGCGATCCTTGCAACTGCGATGCTGGCTCTTCTGGCCGGCTGTGCCACGAAGCCCGAAGAAATCGGTCGTGCACCAGATCTGTCGCCTGTGGCCGCCAATCTCGGCATGAACAACAATCCGCAATATAGCGGTTATCCCGTCCGTCCAAGCAAGGCATCCTATTCGCTTTGGGATCAGCGTTCGACGAACTTCTTCAAAGATCCGCGCGCTGCCGAACCGGGGGATGTTCTGACGGTCATCATCTCGATCAATGATCGGGCCAATCTCGACAACAAGACGGATCGCGAGCGTGTGTCGAAAGGTCTTTACGGTGGCGGCGCATCGTTTGACACCAGCAGCCTTTCGGGCGCAGCTGCCGGTGGAAATATGGACGCGTCGGTCAACACGCGATCCGACAGCTCGTCCAAGGGCAAGGGCAAGATCGAGCGCAGCGAAGACATCCGTCTTCAGGTTGCAGCCATTGTCACGGACACCCTGCCGAACGGCAACATGATTATTCGCGGGTCGCAGGAAGTGCGCGTTAACAACGAACTGCGTGTGCTTAACGTTGTCGGTGTCGTGCGTCCGCGCGACATTTCAGGCAACAACACCATTTCCTACGACAAGATCGCCGAAGCACGCATTTCCTATGGCGGGCGTGGTCGCTTGAGCGAAATTCAGCAGCCACCCTATGGCCAGCAGATTCTCGATCAGATTTCTCCGTTCTGAAGTTGAGCAGGTATGAGCGATACGGCAATCGATAAGGACGGCAAGGCAAAAGGCTCAATCGCGGGTCTATTGGGTGCTGTTGCAGTTCTGACCGCAATCGCTGGCGGTGGCGGATGGTATCTGGGGGGCGTTATTTCTGCCGATCAGCAAGCCGCTGTTAAATCAACGACAAAGGAAGATAAGCCAAAACAGGGTGATTTTGAATCGCGCTCAATTGGCACAATAATCCCTTTGCAGCCGATTGTGACCAATCTTGGCATCCCGCAGACCACATGGGTCAGGCTTGAGGCGTCGCTTGTCGCAAAGCCGGGCCATGAAATTCCGGCTGCCGTTGCTGCAAGTGTTGGCGATGATTTCATGAGCTTCCTGCGCAGCGTCAATCTCATGCAGTTGCAGGGTGCTGCAGGGCTGGCATATTTGCGTGCCGATCTTGAGGAGAGGGCGCGCATGCGTTCGGAGGGCGCGGTCGACCGTGTTTTCATTTCGACGCTGGTAGTAGAATGAAAAAGATTTTCGCCCTTGCAAGCCTGCTGACGCTGGCATTTATTTCTGCCGCTCATTCGCAGGCTTTGTCGCTGGATAACCTGTTGCCTGCGGGAAGCGGGGCTGCGAGCGGGCAGATCGTTCAGCTGTTCGGGCTTCTGACGGTACTGTCGGTGGCGCCTGGCTTGTTGATCATGGTCACAAGTTTTACGCGCTTCGCAATTGCGTTCTCGCTCTTGCGTTCGGGACTTGGGCTACAGACTGCTCCCGCTAGCATGGTTATGATTTCGCTGGCATTGTTCATGACATTCTATGTCATGGCGCCGGTTTTTGATCGCGCCTGGAACAATGGTGTGCAGCCCTTGATGCGCAACGAGATTACGCAAGAGGTGGCTTTCCGCGAAATCTCCAACCCGTTTCGTGAATTTATGATGCGCGAAGTGCGCGACAAGGATTTGCGTCTGTTTGAAGATCTCGCGGACCCGGCATTTCGTACGGGTGAAGATGGTATCGTCGATTTCCGCGTGCTGGTGCCAGCCTTCATGATCTCGGAATTGCGTCGTGGCTTCGAAATCGGCTTTCTGATCGTTCTGCCGTTTCTGGTGATTGACCTTGTGGTTGCGACGCTGACCATGTCGATGGGCATGATGATGCTGCCGCCAACGGTAATATCCTTGCCGTTCAAGATATTGTTCTTTGTGCTGATCGATGGTTGGAACATCCTCGTGGGAAGCCTCATACGATCATTCTCGTAAATGATGCCTGGGGCAAAAAAGTGTTTCAGGCTTTCACGGTTGTGTTTCAAGAATTTGTTAAGCATCCCGACGAGATGCTATTCCCGCAAACAGTGGTTCATTAAAAACGTTCGCATTATATTAATATATTCTTAACAATTGGGTTATAGTGCTAACATTCATAGTGGGTCTCCACGCGTTTCGTGGAGACAGGCATGATGCCGCTCCCCTATGCCGGTAACATTCAATCCGGCCTGTCCCTCAGTTTATTTTCCCAAGGGGCAATATAATGGCTAGCATTCTTACCAACTCTTCGGCTCTCACCGCTCTTCAGACTCTTTCCACGACCAACAAGTCGCTGGAAACCACGCAAAACCGTATTTCGACCGGCATGCGTATTGGTGAAGCTGCTGACAACGCATCGTATTGGTCGATTGCGACCTCGATGAAGTCCGACAACAAGGCCAATTCGGCTGTCCAGGACGCTCTCGGCCTCGGTGCCGGCAAGGTTGACACTGCATACACTGCAATCAACGACATCAAAGACCAGGTTGACAAGATGAAGGCGCTTCTGGTTAGCGCTCAGGGTGCCAGCCAGGAAGACCAGAAGAAGGTCGCAACTGAACTTAAGGCAATCCAGTCGCAGATCAAGTCGTCGGCAAGCAACGCGAACTACGCTGGTTCGAACCTGCTTGTAAACGATGCTGCTGCTACTTCGGACCTTAAAGTTGTTGCATCTTACAACCGTACCGGCACCACTGTAACAATCGACACTGTTGATGTTGCTGCCGCTGACGTACAGGTCTTCGCAGATGCAGCCGGTACTGGCGGTATCGCTGGCGATCTCGTTGCTACAGCATTCTTCGATCCTGCGACTGCAAGGCTTGACGACGCTGCTATCAAAACCGCTCTGGAAACCGTCGAAACTGCTCTCGACAAGCTCACCACAGGTGCAGCTTCGCTCGGCGCTGCAAAGGCACGTATCGACACCCAGAAGAGCTTCATTTCCAAGCTCAGCGATTCGGTTGAAAAGGGCGTTGGTACGCTCGTTGATGCCGACATGAACAAGGAATCGGCTCGTCTGTCGGCTCTGCAGGTTCAGCAGCAGCTGGGCGTTCAGGCTCTTTCGATCGCTAACTCGTCGAGCCAGTCGATCCTGTCGCTGTTCCGCGGCTAATAACTTAGCTGATACAGCTTATATTGAAGGGCGCGGGATTCATTCCGCGCCCTTCTTCTTTCTAAATTAGCCTCATCATCCAAGCCGACACTTTCGCGCAAGCTTCGCGATCTATTTTGGTCGCATCAGGATGGCGGTGGTATTGATGCAGCAGAATTTCCAGCAATTACTCGAACAGCTTAAGGCAACGCTCGGCAAGCTTGGCGCGCGAAAACTTATAGCGCTCGGACTTGTGGGAGCAGCATTGATGGGCGCCATCCTCTACACAAGCGTTTATCTGAGCCGCCCCTCCTATGAGACGCTCTATGTCGGCCTTTCACGCGATGACGTAAACCGCATGGGTCTCGCACTTGGCGAAGCCGGCATTGCTTTCGACGTTAAATCCGACGGTTCGTCGATTCTTGTTCCTATCGGCAAGGCCGAGCAGGCACGCATGTACCTGGCAGAAAAAGGATTGCCGACCTCGAATAATGCCGGTTACGAGCTGTTCGACAATATGGGATCGCTCGGCCTGACATCATTCATGCAGGAAATCACTCACGTTCGCGCGCTTGAAGGCGAAATCGCCCGCACCATTCAGGCAATTCGCGGCGTGAAGGCAGCACGCGTTCACATCGTTCTGGCAGAAAAAGGCTCGTTCCGTCGCGGCGATCAAAAGCCGTCGGCTTCCGTCGTCATTCGCGCCGAGGGTGGCTTTGCTGCTGAATCTGCTCAATCGATCCGTCAGCTGGTTGCGGCCGCAGTGCCTTCGCTCGATGCATCATCGGTGACCGTTCTTGATACAAATGGACGTCTTTTGGCGTCCGCTGGTGAAGCCGCCAATGGCGCTGCGCTTATGACCGCATCGCTTGAGCAGCAAGTGGCTACGAATGTGGATGAAAGTATCCGCAAGGCGCTCGCTCCATATCTTGGTATTGGTCATTTTCAGAGCAGTGTTCAGGCTTCGCTCGATACAGACCGTCGCCAGACCAATGAGACAAGCTTTGATCCTGAATCGCGCGTTGAACGGTCCGTTCGGGTTGTTCGTGAAAGCGGCGATTCCCGCAATGCTCGCAATGATAACGCGACGGGTGTCGAGCAGAATATTCCGCGGGAAGAAATCCAGAACCGCAATGGCGAAAGCTCTACGGAAAAGACTGACCGTCGTGAAGAGCTGACCAACTACGAAATGAACACCAAGACAGTGTCCACAGTCAGCGATGGCTATGCCATCAAGCGCCTGTCTATTGCTGTGGTTATTGATCAGGCACGTTTGCTTGAAACAGCCGGTACGACCCCGCCGCCCGCCGATTTCGTTGACCAGCAGATCCTGAAGATCCGGGATCTCGTTGCAACCGCCGCAGGTCTTAACGCTGATCGCGGCGATGTAATCAACGTGACTGCCGTCAATTTCCTCAACCCTGCGGGCGCAGATTTGGACCCGGTTTCCACACCTTGGTCTGAGCAGCTGATGCGCCAGAGTGGTTCTTACGTCAATGCGCTGGCGATTCTCGGTGCTGTTGCTCTCCTGATCTGGTTCGGCGTGCGTCCGCTCCTGCGCGACCAGAATGCCAAACCGGCGGGAACTGAAGTTGCTCTGCGTGAGGCTGGTGAAGCTGGCACGCCAAACTTTGTTGGCGATAAACAGCAGGCTATTGCAGGTGAAGGTGCCAAGGCGGTGATCGGTGGACCGGAGGCCTATGCTGACCAGATGAAGACAAGCCTGAGCGACTTGCGCCAGCGTATGCGTATGCCTGCCAAGCTGCGTCTCGAACAGATGATCGAGATGGACGAGGAGCGTGTGGCTGCGGTTCTCAAACAATGGATTCATGAAACCGCCATCAAGCAGGAATCCGCATCGGCACAGCGGTCTGTCATGCCGGAGCTTGAGGCAGCCTGATTATGAGCACGCTCGCCCTCAGCCGCTATCTTCCTGATTTTTCAACGCATCCGATTGCTGACGATGCGGTTGAGATTATTGCGGCGCGCGCGCATCCCATGCCGCTTGCAGAGCACGCCAAGCGGGCAGATGTGTCAGAGGCGTCGGCGGCAGAAAAAGCAGCATTTGCAGAACAGGCGGAAGTTGCGCACGCCATTGCTGTTGAGGAAGAGAAACGAGGCGCATTCGAGGCCGGTCGCGAAGACGGTCACAGGGAGGCTGAGGCTTTATATGAGGCCGAGAAAGCAAGGCTTTCACGTGAACATGAAGCCGAAATCGAGGCATTGCGCGCCAGCTTCTCCCGCGAGCAGGCAATTTTACTGGCAGGTGCGCTGACAGAGGCTTTGAGTGGGCTGGAACAGAATCTTTCTGCACAGATTGCCGATGTTCTGGTCCCGCTTCTCACAACCAGACTGGAGCGTGATGCCGTTTCAGCTTTCGCGCAACGTATCAGCACGCTTGCTCTTGAAGGAGAGGCACCGGAAATCGCAGGACCGCTGCATCTTCTTGAGCCATTGCGGGAACATGCCGATCTCCTTCCAGCTGGATGCCGGTTCACAGAGACCGCATCCGGTGAACTCTCGTTTTCCTTTGGTGAGCGCGTGCTTGAAACGCGTGTTGCGCCGGTTCTGGAAGAATTAAGGGCTGCTGCCAGATGAGTATCGATCCGGAAACCAAACGCGAAATCATTATCGTTCGTCGCGGCAAGCACGATGATCATGACGGCCATCATGGTGGCGTCTGGAAGATCGCTTATGCCGACTTCATGACAGCAATGATGGCATTCTTTCTCGTTATGTGGCTTATCAATGCTGCAAATGACGAAACCAAAGCTGCTGTTGCTAGTTACTTCAATCCTGTCAAATTGATGGACCGTCATTCAAACCCCAAGGGCGTAGAGGATATTGACGAGCGAGGCGGCAAAGTTCGCTACGAGAGCGACAAACAGATAGAAAACAGCACCAAGGTCATCAACGATAGCGCAATCACTCCGCCGATTGAGCAGGAAGAAAGCCGCATGTTCCGTGAGCCTTATGCGGTCTTGTCCGAACTTGCGCATGAGACGGGCGTCTTGCAAAACCAGTCCGCGAAAGGCGATGGCGGCAATTCTCAGGCTGGCACGCAAACTGGCGCCGATGGTGGTGACGCATATCGCGATCCATTCAGCCCGGATTATTGGTCGAGCAAGGCTGCAGAAGCACTGACGCAGCCGGAAGCCGCACCTGCAACACCGCCGGAGCAGACTGCTGACGCGAAGACCGAGACCAAGCAGGAAGACGTTGAAAAGCCAGCTGAAAGTCAGGAGCAGCTTATTGCAGATCTGAAGAAGGCTGCAGGCGGAGGGAATCAGTCAGATGGAGGAGAGGCCGCGAAAGCTGAGCCTATGCCGGATGTAACGGTTGTTCCTGTCGATGGCGGCGTCATGATCCAGCTGACCGACAAGGTCGATTTCGGTATGTTCACGATTGGCTCCGCCAAGCCGGATGCGCGTGTTGTGCAGATGCTTGAACGCATCGCGCAAGTCATCTCGCGGCAGCCGGGCGAAGTCATCATCAGCGGTCACACCGATGCGCGCCCTTTCAAGAACGCGACCTATGATAACTGGCGTCTGTCTTCGGCACGGGCGCAAATGGCCTATTACATGCTTGTGCGTGGCGGCCTGGATGAAAAGCGTGTGTTGCGTGTTGAAGGTTATTCAGACCGTCAGCCCAAAAATGCCACCGATCCGAACGCCGCTGAAAACCGTCGCATCGACATCTTCCTCAAGTCCAACCCATGAAGAAACTGGTAACGCGCTCTTTGCTGGCACTTGTTGCGAGCCTGCCGCTAGCAAGCGGGGGAGCGGTTTCCCATGCTCAGACACCAGTGGCTGAAGAGCCACGCAGCCTGCCAGTTTTAGAGCCTTACAAGCTCGTTCGCTCGCTGCGTATGTTGCAGGATCGATTGGTCTCGGGAAAGCCTGAAGCCGTTGTCATGCTCAATAGGCTACTGGCTTTTGTGAGCGCCGACATGGAGCGCGCCCCTAAGGAGCTCTGGGAAAAGCCTGAGAATATCTACGCGGCGATTATCTACCTCTTCAATGGCGGTAATCCGGAAGCTGTACGCAAGGTGCTGACTGGTCTGGATGGCGAGACAGTGCCACAAGAGCTGGTCAAAGGCGCATTGGCTTATGCTTCGGGTCAGGACATTGAGGTGGTGAAGCTGTTTTCAGTTCCGCTGTCGCAGCAGCTGCCTGCAGAGCTGCGATCATCCATTGTGCTGGTCACTGCCAGCCAGATGACGACTTTTGACCCGGCGACAGCACTTCTGCGTCTCGATCAGGTGCGCCTCGACAGTCCGGGAACGCTTTTTGAAGAAGCGGCTATCCGCCGTTCGATGCCGATTGCTGCCAAGCTCGGCGATGCGGGCAAGATCCGTATGTTGTCGCGCAATTATCTTCAGCGCTTCCCGCGCTCGCCTTATATGCGCGATTTCATGAAGCAGTTCGTGGATGCAGCGCTGAAGCTCAACGACCGCATCGGCAATGCCGATCTGGCCAAGCTGATCGGTACGGCCGATCCCGTCATGCAGTATTCGTTGTATTTGCAGATTGCGCGCGGTGCCTTGGTGAACGGTCAGACGGAACGGGCCCGTTTCATGTCGGGAGAGGCGCGTAAACTTGCCGATCATCTGAAGACGGATCCAAGTCGCGCCAATCTCTATGCGGCGGCAAGCGATGTTGCATCAGATTCCGCCGGAAATGCTTTGCGGGAATTGTCGCAAATTTCACCGGATAGACTGCAGGAACGTGACAGACAGCTTTTGCAGGCGGCAGAGACCGTCGGCGCCGTTGTAACGCGTACGTCAACCAGTACGGCGGATAAGGCAAAGCCGGTCAAAACTGAGACAGACATACCCACAATGCCAATTGCAGATCCTAAGGAAGCGCCAGCACCAGCTGCGGCTCAGGAAGCTGCGCCAACGGTTGGCTGGAAGCCGTCCCAGGCCGTAAAGCCCGAAGACGATTTGCAGAAGACCATGGATGACGCGCGGCGAAAACTTGCAGAAATTGACGCTTTGCTAGGAAAGACCATTCAATGAGCGTAGATGCTTTGCTCAATACGGCTGGAAGACTGGTTTCCCTTGTCAAGGGCACAGGTGGGCAACAGGGCGCTGTGGCGAAAGTGAACGGTGAAAACCAAGAGCAATCCGAACCTGCAAACTTGTTTGGTGCGCTTCTCGAAAAGCCTCAGAACAAGTTGTCGCCGGATGGTGAACCGAAGGACGAAGATACGCAGTCGGATGATAGCGATCAGACGGAACGCGAAGCGCCAGCGCAATCTCCGGTCTATGGTGCATCGCAGAATTTGCTTGTTTTGGCCGCAGGGCTGACCGCCTCGACAGGAGATGGCCAAGCCGCAGCAGCTAATCACACGGTCAAGCCTGATACAAATGTGTCGGCACTGGCAGATGTGACGGAGGCTGATCCGGAGATGACCGGCGCTAACCTATCGGATATGCCAATGCCTGAAGCGCTGTCAAAGAAGGATCAGCCAAAGAAGGATCAGAAGGACAGCGTTGAGGCAAGCAAGAAGAACCCGGCTTCTGTTGATCCCAAGAATGCTGCAAAGGCTGACAATGTCGTCAGTCACAATCAGCCTGCTGCAACAGCAGCTAAGCAGGCTGATGGCCCAGAAGAGGCTTCGTCCACATTACCCAAGCCAGAGCATTCGGCTCAGTCGAGCAATGCTGCAGAACCAGATCGTTCCAGTGTGCAACCGCAACAGCAGGCCGGGAAGTCGCCATCTGTCGTTGATGTTAAGTCTCCCGTGCCAACGGCTTCAACGGCAGCAACGCGCATAGCAGACATCCAGCTGGTATCGGAACGCAGCTTCGGAGCGGTGAAGACGTTGCAGATCAGGCTTGATCCCGTGGAGCTCGGCGCCGTGACTGCACGTATTCGTCTGGTCGCTGATAATAATGTTGAAGTTCATCTTGTCGCTGAGAAAGCCCATGGGGCGGAGGCGCTGGCAGCAGATCGTTCAATGATTGAAAAGGCACTCAAAGCTGCAGGGATCGCAGATGATGCGAAAATCTCTGTCACGGTTACCGAACGAGGAGCTGTAAACGCAGTTCAACACAGCTCCGCAAGCCAGAGTGCGGGACAACAACAGGCAAGTTCTCAACAGCAAGGCCAGCAAACCTTGGACATGCAAAATGGCTCGGAT
Organism: Brucella grignonensis; assembly: GCF_002252505.1. Classification (GTDB taxonomy): domain Bacteria; phylum Pseudomonadota; class Alphaproteobacteria; order Rhizobiales; family Rhizobiaceae; genus Brucella; species Brucella grignonensis. Next base: position 70,496 of record NZ_NNRL01000162.1, read on the forward strand.
GGTCGCGGCAATGCGCAAGCGCATTTTATGGGCGGAGAGGGCAGACGTAATGGCGAAACTGGTCAGGCAGAGCGCAACCAAATGGGCGCCCGTGTTTCCGCAGAAGCCAGCGAGCAGGAAGTTTCTGTCGGTTTTGGCGGTCGTAATCGCGGCCTGGTCGTCTAGTTTAGAAACAGCTAAAGCAGAGAATATTTGCGAACGGGAAATGCACCGAGCGTCCGCCCGTTATGATGTGCCACTCGGTATTCTCTATGCCGTTGGTTTAACCGAAACCGGGCGCAAAAACTCGCTTCAGCCCTATGCAATGAACATTGAGGGAAGAGCAGAATTTTTCCCGTCTCAGGCTGCGGCATTAAGGCGTTTCAACCAAGTACACGCCGAAGGTGCAAAACTGATCGATCTGGGCTGTATGCAGATCAATCACTATTATCATTCGCGCGAATTTCCATCGGTTGGCGCGATGCTGCAACCAAGCTTCAATGTTGATTATGCTGCACGCTTCCTGAAGCGTCTGCGTGCGCGCGAAGGCAACTGGACAATGGCAGTGGCACGCTATCATGCGGGTCCGAATAATGATCCTGCACAGAAACAATATGTGTGTCGCGTGATGAAAAATATGATCGCTACAGGCTTTGGAAATTGGACGGCGCAGGCAAAAAGCTTTTGCGCTGGCTGATTGTGAATCCAGAAAAGATTTTGGTTGTAGCGAGATTCCCTATACACGCGGTTTTCAGGCCTCAATCTTAGATTGCTTATATTTGGATAAGATATCTTAGAAGGCAAAATTTTAAGTGCTTGTAAAGAATCGTAAAACTTCGTGAGCATATTAATTGATCGTTAGGATTTTCAGATGAAGAGTGGGTCGGAGATGCAATCATCGCGATTCCTATTAAATTAGATATCACTAAATTATACCCCAATATATTGCGGGCAACTTTTTGTCATTGCCGCCGACTCCTCCGGCCCGTTACTTCTGTCTTGCTTGGGTTAACATATTGATTCGGAAGGCGGGCCGATGATCGTAGTCGTAGATGAGCGGAATATTGTGACTGAGGGGTACTCCTCTTGGTTCAGTCGAGAAGGCATCACGACAACCGGCTTTACACCAGATGATTTCAATGAGTGGGTCGAGAGCGTTCCCCATCAGGATATTATGGCAGTTGAAGCCTTCCTGATCGGTGAATGTGAAGCGCAGAATGGACTTCCAGCCCGAATTCGTGAACGTTGCAAGGCGCCGGTCATTGCCGTGAATGACAGGCCGTCGCTGGAGCACACTCTGGAGCTTTTTCAATCCGGAGTTGATGATGTGGTCCGCAAGCCGGTTCACGTCCGGGAAATCCTTGCTCGCATCAATGCAATTCGTCGCCGTACAGGCGCGTCTGACTCATCTGGCAATGACGGGACTGAGCTTGGGCCGATCCGCGTTTTCTCCGATGGTCGAGATCCGCAGATAAATGGTGTGGATTTTCCGCTGCCGCGTCGCGAGCGCCGCATCCTTGAATATCTGATCGCAAACCGCGGTCGCCGCCTCAACAAGGCGCAGATTTTCAGTGCGATTTACGGCATTTTCGATAGTGAAGTTGAAGAGAATGTGGTCGAAAGCCATATCAGCAAGCTCCGCAAAAAATTACGTGAAAAGCTTGGTTTCGATCCTGTTGATTCAAAACGCTTTCTTGGATACTCAATCAATATCGAATAAGATTCGTATCCTGTCTATTGAGCTTTCAAATGCTCAAATCCAGTAATTCACGGTTTTAAAGGTAGTCTCTTCCGGGTGCCCCCTGAAACTGATTGAGTCCTCAGTAAAAGCGTAAAAATCCTAAAGGCTACAGTTTCACGCAAGCGTGGCCCGATAGCTTATCTGCGGATTCTCAAATTCTCAGGAGTTGCCAATGAGCCTCTACGGTATGATGCGGACCGGCGTTTCGGGTATGAACGCGCAGGCAAATCGCTTGTCGGCAGTCGCGGATAACATCGCGAATGCAAGTACGGTCGGCTATAAGCGCGCCGATGCGCAGTTCTCGTCGCTCGTTCTGCCAAGCACCGCAGGCCAATATAACTCCGGTAGCGTCGCGACCAATATCCGCTACGGGATTTCGGATCAGGGCGGTATCCGCTCGACGTCGTCCGCTACTGATCTTGCCATCGACGGCAATGGTTATTTCGTTGTCAGCAATGCTGATGGCACGCCTTATCTCACCCGTGCGGGTTCTTTTGTGCCAGACCAGTTCGGCAATCTCGTCAATACGGCTGGTTACTATCTGATGGGGTATCCAGCCGATACCAACGGCAATGTGAATAATGTTGCAAACGGCTTCGACGGTCTGCAGCGCGTGAATATTTCGCAGTCCGATCTGGTTGCTACGCCAAGTACGTCGGGTGACTTCACGGTTAATCTGCCATCGACAGACACGGTCCCTGCGACGGCCGGCGACTACAATCACAAGACATCGTTGATCGCTTACGACAATCTTGGCGGCAAAATCACGCTTGATGTCTATTTCACCAAGACCGGTGACAATACTTGGGATGTTTCGGTCAAGAACGCTGCCGATGGTGTTGAAGTTGGTACAACCACGCTGAATTTCGACGGCACGAACGGTTCCTTGCTTTCTGGCGGTAATGTTGCGGTCGATCTTGCAGGCTATAATGGCCAGACGCTCAATTTGAACCTGGGTTCATCCAAGCAGCTTGCTAAAGAATACACGATTTCGGAAGCTGTCATTAACGGTCAAGCGCCTTCGTCGATCAAGGGTGTTGATATCGGCAAAGACGGTTCGGTTGTCGCGCTCTACGAGAATGGTTCGCAGAAGCTGCTTTACCGCATTCCGCTGGGCACCGTCGCGAGCCCTGATCGCATGTCGGTCATCAGCGGCAACGTATTCTCGCCAAGTGCAGACTCCGGCAATATCCAGCTCGGTTTTCCAGAAAGCGGCGGCATGGGTAAGGTTTCGGCTGGTGCGCTTGAAGAGTCCAATGCCGATATCGCACAGGAGCTTACGGATATGATCGAAGCTCAGCGCAGCTACACCGCCAATTCGAAGGTTTTCCAGACTGGTTCCGAACTGATGGATGTTCTGGTCAACCTGAAGAGATAAATTGAAGCCGTTCCGGGGAGGTTGATCAATCTCTCCGGAACGGCAATTTTAAAACTGGACTGTTTTTGCAACAAAAATAGTTCGACGTAGGATGGGGATAAGATGTCGCTTAGTTCTGCTCTTCTGACGGCCAAAAGTTCGCTTGCGGCAACGTCCAAGCAGACGTCAGTCGTCTCTCGCAATATTGCGGGAGTCAATGACCCCGATTATTCACGCCGCACTGCGTCGCTGGCTTCCGGGCCGTATGGCTCGCTTTATGTGAATATCAGCCGGTCTGCTGATGAGGCGTTGTTCAACCGCTTTATTCAGTCGAACAGCACGGCATCCTCTTCTTCTATTCTTGCAGGCGGGCTTGACCGCCTTTCGTCGCTTTATTCTGCGGATAATTTTTCAGGTTCGCCTTCAGCCTTGATCGGCGATTTGCGCGATGCGCTCCAGACCTTTGCTGCCTCGCCCTCCAATTCGGCGCTTGGCGATAGCGTTGTTTCAACCGCACAGTCGCTGGCCGATGCACTCAACGAAGGCACGAAGCAGATCCAATCTCTGCGCACCGATGCGGATAATGAAATCGCGGATTCAGTCGCCAATATCAACGACGTGTTGGCAAAGTTCGAGAAGGTGAACCAGCAGATCGTCAGCGGCACCCGCGCCGGCAACGATGTATCTGATTTTCTTGATCAACGCGATTCACTGCTGAAGCAGCTTTCAGGCGAACTGGGCATCACGACCATGGTGCGCGGCGACAATGACATGGTCATTTTCGCAGAAAATGGCGTAACGCTGTTTGAGACCACCGCTCGCAAGATCAGCTTCGAATCCTCCGGCGGTCTGGCTGCGGGTGCGGCAGGCAACGCCGTTCTGGTTGACGGTGTGCCATTGACGCACGATACATTCGATCAGCCTTATGGTACGGGCCGTCTGAGCGGGCTTCTGCAGTTGCGCGATCAGATTGCACCGCAATATCAGATGCAGCTTGATGAGATTGCACGCGGCCTGGTGTCGATGTTCGCGGAAACCGATCAGACGGGCGCGGGCCCAAGTCAGACTGGTTTGTTCAGCTGGACTGGATCGCCAGCTGTCCCGGGTACAGGCGTTACTTCCGGCCTTGCAGGCACGATCAAGGTGTCATCCGCATTTGTTGCATCAGAAGGTGGCAGCTCGCTTCTCTTGCGTGACGGCGGGGCGAACGGTGCCAATTACAAATACAATACGACGGGTGCGGCTGGCTTTAGTGATCGTTTGCGCGCGTTGAATGAAGCTTTCGCGGAGCCAGCGATTTTTGCGTCGTCTGCAGGGCTCAGCTCCAGCGCGAGCCTTATTGATTACAGCACGTCGTCGATCAGTTGGCTGGAAGGCAAGCGGAAAACGGCTAATACCAATTTCTCCTATAACCAGACAGTCGCAGTGCAGGCCGATCAGGCGCTTTCCAATGCCAATGGTGTCGATATAAACACTGAAATGGCGCTGCTTCTTGATCTTGAACATTCCTATCAGGCCTCGAGCCGGGTGTTGACGACGGTCAACTCCATGCTCGACGATCTTCTCAACGCAGTGTGAGGCTTATGAAAGCGCAATCGATTTCCACTTATGGTGCAGCTTCAGCTCTCAAGGTCCTCGTGGCAAAGACCAAGGCTGAGCTTGGGAAAGCCCAGCAGGAAGCGACCACTGGCATGGTGTTCGATGTCGGCCTGTCGCTCGGTTCCAAGTCTGGCCAGACTATATCCTTGCGCAAGGAATACGATCGTCTGTCTGTTCTGACCGATATGAACAAACTGCTGCAGCAGCGGATGACGACGACGCAGAGTACAACCACGACCATTATCGAAAACACGCAGGATTTTCTCGGCGATCTAACAGGAGCGAACAGTAGCGTCGAAAGTGCGGAAATAGCGGCGAAAACTGCAAAGTCCTTGCTCGATTCTACCACTGGCCTGCTCAATACGAGCTATAACGGTGAGTATATTTTCTCTGGCGTGAACACCGATGTGAAGCCGATTACCGACTATACCGAAGGCAGCGCTGCCCAGACTGCGGTGCGCCAGGCATTTGAAGATCATTTCGGTTTCAGCATAAGCGATCCGCAAGTTGCCAACATTACTGGCGACGAAATGAAAGCCTTTCTGGAAGGCGATTTTGCTGAACAGTTCAATGATGCCAACTGGGATGCCAATTGGTCGAACGCGTCCGACACGGTTATCAAGAGCCGTATTTCACCAAGTGAAACGGCCTCAACATCGATTTCGGCCAATTCGGACGGCTTCCGCAAGACAATCATGTCGGCGGTGATGGTTTCAGAATTTGCGACCATCGGTTTGAACAATTCTGCGTTTCAGGCGCTCTCCACTCAGGCTATGCAGACAACGACGCAGGGGGTCACAGCGATGACCTCAGAACAAACGACGCTTGGTCTTGCGCAGCAGCGTACGAATGCAGCCACAACACGCATCGCATCCCAGCAGAAGATTCTCAATCAATCGGTTCTTAATCTTGAGGAAGTCGACCCCTACGAGGCTGCAACACGCGTAAATGCATTGATGACACAGATCGAGACATCCTATGCATTGACAGTTCAGCTGCAGAATATGAGCCTGCTGAACTATTTGAAATAGTTGAACTATTAGAGCGCCGTGCGCCCTTATAGGCGCACAAATAACGCTCTAAACTATTGAATCGACGCATCGTGCTTTCCAAAAATCGATTTTGATTTTTGGGCGATGTTATGGGGCGCCTATCCGCCCCGAAGTTGAACATCACACACCGGGCAGCATGAGGCGGCCTGTATGTGTGATGCCGGAGAACGGAGACTACATGTACCAGCTGCGCTACGAAGACGTCATGAATGATGATATGGCGAGCGCCAAGGAACGGGAGCGAATGCTTTTTGACCGTTCGATCGAGATGCTTGCCGCTGCCAAGGCCAACGGGGCCGGATCGCGCGAAGGCATCGATGCTGCCTACTTCACCACCAAACTCTGGACCACGATCATTGACGATTTAGGGTCAGACGAGAATGTACTCCCTAAGGAGCTCAAGGCGGCCATCATTTCAGTAGGGATATTCATCCTCAAAGAAATGGAACTTATTCGGCAGGGCGAAAGCAGTGATTACGATACCTTGATCGAAATCACCGAATCCATCCGGGATGGTCTGTGATATGACGACCAATAATGGCAAGTCGGCAATTCGTCTTTCGCTGCGGGCCGGCGAGAAAATCTACATTAATGGTGCGGTGCTGAAATCCGACCGGAAAGTGTCGCTCGAGCTGTTGAACGACGCGACCTTTCTGCTGGAAAACCATGTTCTGCAACCCGATGAGACAACGACGCCGCTGCGTCAGCTCTATTTTGCCGCACAGATGATCTTGATCGAACCGGCTCTGAAAGAGCAGGCCTGCAATACATTTGCGCAGATGCTGAAAGGCATGTTTGTGGCATTCAGGGACGCGGAAATCCTCAATGCACTCAAACTTGTTGATGAGCTGGTGCATAATGGACGTGTTTTTGAAGCATTGAAGACAATCCGCGCGCAATATCAGCGCGAGGTGGAGCTGATGGGTGAAACTGTCCCGGTGGCGCCTGCCAAACAAACCGAAAAGTCTACGGAGGCAAGTCTATGACCACCACATCGACAGTCGGTGCGAATAATACGACGAACAACACAGCCAATTCATCGAGCAGCAATGCTGCTGCCAAGGCCAGTGTGGATTACAATTCCTTTCTGAAACTTCTGGTTACGCAGATGCAGAATCAGGATCCGACGCAGCCAATGGATGCGACGCAATATGTTTCCCAGCTTGCCACCTTCTCCAATGTGGAGCAGTCCGTGCAGATGAACAGCAAGCTTGAAACGCTGATTGCCAATTCATCTCTCTCGCAGGCGGAAGGCTGGATTGGCCGCACATTGACAAGTGCTGACGGCACAGTTTCCGGCGTCGTCAAATCCGTGACCATTCAGTCGTCGGGCATGCTCGCCGAACTGGAAGACGGCAAGACGATGCTGATCGGCCAAGGCGTCAAGATCAGCTAAGGAAAACGGTTTTGAACGAAGCTGATGCGCTCGATATCGTCAATTCGGCGGTTTGGACCGTGCTTATGGCCAGCGGCCCGGCCGTCCTTGCAGCCATGCTTGCGGGCATCGGTATTGCGCTGTTTCAGGCTTTGACACAGATACAGGAAATGACACTGACTTTTGTGCCGAAAATCATCGTCATTTTTGTTGTACTGGCCTTTACCTCGCCGTTTGTCGGTGCACAGATCAATTCTTTTACGCTGCTTGCTTATTCGCGTATCGAAAAGGGATTTTAGAACCATATTACCGGAGAGGCTCCCGTTTACTTGACGTAGCCCTCGCGCAAGCTTCGCCGTTTATGTTTCGTCCCACAATAGGAGACGGACGTGCAGCAGGCAGCAGCTAAGCCATTAACAAAGCGTGGAATTCTGACAGGCAGCGACTTGGGTCTTGCTGCTGGTATTGTCATTATTCTGACTGTGCTTTTCCTGCCTGTGCCAGCGGTGGTGCTGGATATCGGTCTGGCTTTTTCGATCGCCTTCTCCGTTCTTATCCTGATGGTTTCGCTGTGGATTCAGCGTCCGCTCGACTTCTCGGCTTTTCCAACCGTATTGCTGATCGCAACTATGATGCGCCTGTCTCTCAATATTGCGACGACGCGTGTGATCCTCACGCATGGCAATGAAGGCTATCTGGCAGCAGGTCATGTGATCCACGGCTTCTCGCAATTCGTGATGGGTGGCGATTTTGTCATCGGTCTTGTCGTCTTCTCGATCCTCATCATCGTCAACTTCCTTGTCATCACCAAGGGTGCAACGCGTATTGCGGAAGTGGGTGCACGCTTCACGCTCGATGCTATTCCCGGCAAACAGATGGCAATCGATGCCGACCTTTCTTCCGGTCTGATCGATGAGAAGCAGGCGCAGCATCGTCGTCGTGAACTGGAAGAGGAAAGCTCGTTCTTCGGTTCGATGGATGGTGCTTCGAAATTCGTACGCGGTGATGCGATTGCTGGTTTGATCATCACAGCGGTCAATGTGTTCGGTGGCATCATCATTGGCGTAACCCGCCATGGCATGGATATCTCGCAGGCAGCCGACGTGTTCACCAAACTCTCCGTTGGTGACGGTCTGGTTACGCAAATTCCGGCGCTGATCGTCTCGCTTGCAGCCGGCCTTCTCGTTTCCAAGGGCGGCACGCGCGGCTCGGCCGATCAGGCGATTTTCGGACAGCTCGGCGCTTATCCAAAAGCCCTTCTGATTGCATCATTCCTGCTGTTTGTGCTGGGTATCATGCCTGGATTACCAGCATTTCCGTTCTTCCTGTTGGGCGGCGCCATGGCGTTTGTCGGTATTGCCGTGCCGCGTCGTCAGGCCCGCCAGCGCGAGGCTGAAGCAGCAGAAGAACAGTCCAAGCAGCGAGATATGGAAGAACAGGAGCGCAATTCCGTCAAGGCTTCGCTGGAAACCACACAGATCGAGCTTTGCCTTGGTAAGCAGCTCTCCGCTCGCCTCATTGCATCGCAGCAGGAGTTGGCACATCGCGTTGCCAAGATGCGTAAGAAGTTTGCGCAGGAATACGGTTTCGTTATCCCTGAGATCAAGGTAACGGACGATATTTCGCTCCCACCAAAGAGCTATCGTATCAAGATCCACGGTACTGCGGTTGCGAGCCATGAATTGCGGGTTGGTGAAATTCTCGTCGTGTTGGGCGAACGACCGATCCCGTCTATTCCCGGTGAAGAAGTGCGCGAGCCAGCCTTTGGGATGCGTGCCTATTCTGTGCCGGAAACATTTACGTCCGATCTGCGTCGCGATGGCTATATGACCGTCGATAATCTGTCTGTGCTTCTCACACATTTAAGCGAGATTGTGCGTAACAATCTGGCACAGCTTCTATCCTATAAAGACATGCGGATTCTGCTTGATCGCCTCGGGCCGGAATATCGCAAGCTTCTTGAAGATATCTGCCCGGCAAATATATCCTATTCAGGGCTGCAGGCTGTTTTGAAGCTGCTACTTGCGGAGCGCGTTTCAATCCGCAACCTGCATTTGATCCTTGAATCGATTGCAGAGATTGCTCCTCTCGTCCGCCGCCCTGAAATGATTGTCGAGCATGTTCGCATGCGTATGGCGCAACAGATCTGCGGCGATCTGTCGGATAATGGTGTGCTCAATGTTCTGCGCCTTGGCAACCGCTGGGATCTGGTCTTCCATCAGAGCCTCAAGCGAGACAATAAGGGCGAAATCGTCGAGTTCGACATCGATCCGCGCCAGCTTGAGCAGTTTGGTACCGAAGCCACGGCAGCCATACGCAAGCATTTTGATAGCGGTGAGCGGTTTGTACTGGTTTCATCTCCTGAAGCACGTCCATATATCCGCATGATTATCGAACGGCTTTTCGCAACCTTGCCGGTCCTGTCGCATGTCGAGATCGCACGCGGTGTCGAAGTGAAATCGCTCGGCGCGATTTCCTGACGGGGAGGAAGCCCGTTGCCGATCACGCAACTGCCGATCAATGAACTTGTCTTCGCGGCCATGCTTGCATTCTGCCGCGTTGGGGCATGTTTGATGCTGATGCCGGGCATATCGAGCGGGCGGATACCGCTGCAGGTGCGGTTGTTCATCGCGCTCGCCTGCTCATTCGCTGTTCTGCCATTGGTGATTGCGACCATTACACCCAGCCTTGAGGGCAGTCATCCGTTGGCGATGTTTCGCCTGATGCTGAGCGAGATGTTCATCGGCGCGGTGATTGGGATTCTGGCACATATTTATTTCTGGGCTCTGCAATTCATGGCCAATATGATGGCGATGGCAGTGGGCTATTCCGGTACGCCAGCGGACGCGATTACTGAACCTGAACCGCAAGCAACGCTCGCAACTATTGTCACCTTCAGCGCGCTGTTTCTGTTTTTCGTGACGGATATGCATCTGGAGATTTTGCGGGCGCTGCTGAATTCCTACACCGCGATACCCGTTGAAGGGCATTTCAGACCTGATGCGGCAATGATCGATATCAGCGACGCTCTTTCGGGGGCATTTCTGGCAACCTTGCGTATCGCAGCGCCATTTATCGTCTTTGCGATTCTGGTCAATTTCGCCATTGGGCTGATCAACAAGCTGACACCGACGATTCCAATCTATTTTGTGTCGATGCCTTTTGTGCTCGGTGGCGGATTGCTGGTCGTCTATTTCATTTTGCCGGAACTGCTGCGTTTCTTTGTCGGCGAAACGTCAACGCAGATGCGCAATCTGTTCTGAGGATTTCATGGCTCAAACCAATGCCCGTAATCTCAAAAAGCTGATTGCATTGCAAAAGCTGGGCGCTGCTCGCCTTGAAGCATCTCTTGCGGTGACGAATAATCGCAAGGCAGTGCTCGAAGAAGAGCGGGAAGCGCTGATCGCTATGCAGGATCGGCGTTACGATGATGAATCATTCACAGTCGATCCCGCACTGCTTATCAAACGTCTTGGAAGCAATGCGTCAGAAAGCGAACGCATTGAACAGCAGCTCGAATCACAGCGTAGCGACCTCCTGAAAGAACAGCGTCGGGTAGAGCTTCTTGAAGGCCGGCTAGACACGGTACGAAGTGATGCCGAAAGACGAGAACTCGCAAGCCTCATTGAAGAGTTTATCAGTCGGAAAACATCAACAGCGTAATGGGTGGCCTCGCGGATGCCGAAAGTTAATATTCAATTATAACAATAACCTGACGGAAATCCGATAAATTTTCCGCATCGCGTTGACCCTGGGCTTGTCATAAAACCGAAGCTGATTCGTACCGCAAGCTTCAGTCAAGTTTGGCAAACTATGGTGCAATCAAGAGATGAAGAAGGACGAATTGTATGGCGATCAATCCGCCGTCAGATCTGGTGATGGACGTGGCGCGGGCAGCCGATCCGCAAGCTTATCGCCTGGCGGCTGAACGCCTGAAGTCGATATCGGCCGGCACAGGCCCGATGGGGACTGATGCGGATAAGGGTTTGCCAGAGAATTTTGTGAGCTTCTCTGAAAGTCTGGGTTCAGGGGTCAGGATCAATCCCGAAAGCCAGAATGCGACCAATCCGGCCTATCGAAAGTTTGAAGCTTTCATGCTGCAATCTTTCGTCCAGTCGATGTTTACCAGCGATACGACGGCCACTTTTGGCAAGGGTATTGCAGGTGAGTATTGGAAATCGATGATGGCTGAGGCCATGGCCAATAAAATGGCAGATACGGGCGGCGTGGGCATCGCCCGTATGCTTGAAGCGCAAGCAGCGATAAAGCAGCGAGCGGAGAATTCGGCAACGTTGGCTTTGGGAGACGTCGTTAACGATCTGGGACAGGGAATGAGCAAGGAGACGGTGTCGAAGGATATCGTTCACGGATTTGAACGCCAGCTCATTCAGAAGCAACTGGAAAACAATGAAAACGGAGAACGTGCTTAAAGTTGATCCAGAGCATTTCCCACAAAACTGCCCAACGGTTTTGCTGAGGATAATGCAATGGACCAAAGATCGAGCGGTTAAGCCGAAGAAGCTTTTGCCGAATTCGATCTAACCAGCGATTGAGAGTGCGATCCGCTTATACATACAATTGAGGAAACCCTAACATGACTGACACAAGCTCCGAAATCAGCTTGCTCCCGCAAGCGCCGGAAGCAGCATTGGATGTCGATCCGGTACAGGAGCTGGAGCAGCAGCCAGTACTCAAGCCGGTTGTGCGCGCTATTCAGCGTCTTGAGGATGTCATTGATACGGAAACCCGTCTTTTGCTTGAAGGTGGACATCCCGATCTTGCTGACATCAATTCACGCAAGAGCCGCGGCTTATATGACTTCAACAAGGCAATCAAAAAGGCTGCAAGCCTTGCCGAACCTGCCACGATGAAGGGATTACAGCCGCTGCTTGATAGCCTCAAGCAGAAGCTGGAGAAGAATTGTGAAGCCCTGCAATTGCACCTGCGTGCGGTCGGTGAACTCGCTGATCTTATCCGTGGCGCGCTGGAGACGCAGGACGCAGACGGCACCTACAGCATGCAGAGCGCGAGGCTCGGTCACGCCCGATGATCCGCATATTTGCAATCGGCCTTTGGATATGCGCGGTGGCTCTCGGATCGCTGTTCTTGGCCGTGCGCCAGAACGATGCGCCTTCGGGCGAAGTGCAAGCGAATGCAGGTGCATTTGGTGGGCTCGATTACGTCAAGACTGACGTGATAAGTGTGCCGATTATCTCCAATGGCAGCGTTGCGGGTTATGTTGTGGCTCAGCTGGTCTACACGGTCGATTCGAATATTCGCAAGAAGCTCACTGTGCCGCTTGAATACTTCATCAGCGACGAGATTTTTCGCAAATTCTACGGCAGCTATTCGGATACGAAGGCAATTGAGAAAGTGAACTTCGAGGCCGTACGTGCGTCGGTTATCACCGATTTGAATGCGCGCTTCCCAGAGCCGGTGATCAAGGATCTGTTGGTCGAACAGTTCAATTACATTTCTGCGAACGAGATTCGCTCCATGAATATGCGTGGTGGTGCTTCACCGGAAAGCGCAAGCAAACAAGCGGCAGCCGAATCATCTCACAGTGAGTAATATTTTCCTGCCAGCTGGCTCAAACGTTCTTCATCAAGCGTGGGTATGGAAGGGTCTGTGATAAACTGGACGCCGATCTCCCGCTTTTCGCGCCACATGATTTGAGCCAGAAGCGCCCTTGCATAGTAGTCGTCAAATAGCCAGAAGCGTTCGGGAAGGCTGGGAACGTCAGTTATCCTTAGTCTCGCGCCATGCGAGGCAATATCGCTGAACTGACACTCGATGATGAAGCGCCCGTCAAGATCTATAATCTTACCTGATCGCAGCCGCGTGCGCTGTCGCTCTTCCCTACGTCGCTCGTGAGATGGCTTGTTGCGCACCATAAAATTCTGCCTGCTGTTCCCCTTGAAGGAAAAATATAGCAGGCATCACTTTAGTAAGCGTTACCTAACTTCAGTGCTCACCGCATTTTTCACAGCGACCACGCAATTCCAAAGTTGTCTTGCGCGATTTAAACCCACTTTGAACGCTCCACGCGCTGACGAGATTTTCGATGGCCGGATCGGAAAATTCTGTCACCTGTCCGCATTGTTCGCAGATGGCAAAAGCAATAAGGCCATGCTGGTGGCATTGCGGATGAGCGCAGGCAACGAAAGCATTGAGGCTTTCGAGACGGTGCACCATCCCGTAATCAAGCAGCTTTTCCAAAGCACGATAAACCTGCAACGGAGCGCGAAAGCCATCATCGCGGAGCTGGTCGAGAATCGTATAGGCGCTTAGTGGCCCATCCGCCTTGGACAACACATCGAAAACCAGTGTCTGATTGCGGGTCAGGTCATGCGATGGGTGATTATGCGCGTGATGATGGTCGTGGTGATTGCTCATTGTCCAGCGGTCCGTTTCGGTGAAGCCTCTCTCCTATTTAATGGCAGGAGGCTTAAAATGAAAATAGCCAGTGCGGCAACGACGATTGATGGGCCCGATGGCGTGTCGAATTCAACAGAACCGTAAAGCCCGCCGATAACGCCAACTGCCCCGATGATGGAAGCCATGACGGCCATTTGCTCAGGCGTTGAAGCAAACCGACGGGCTGTCGCAGCAGGAATAATCAGAAGTGACGTTATCAGCAAAATACCGACGATCTTCATCGAAATGGCGATAACAATTGCCAGCAGCAGCATGAAGATGATGCGCGATAAGGCAGGATTCAAGCCTTCGGCCCGTGCTATATCTTCGCTGACGGTTGCTGCAAGCAGTGGGCGCCACAACCATGCAAGCACGGCGAGCACCAGAATTCCGCCGCCATAGATAAAAGCGATGTCGAGACGCGAAACTGCGAGCAGATCGCCAAACAGGAATGACAGCAGGTCGACACGCACCCATGTCATAAAGGCGACGATGACCAGTCCCAGCGATAATGTCGCGTGTGAAAGAATGCCCAACAGCGAATCCGCAGAAAGCGAATGTCTTTTTTGCAGCAGCAAAAGGATGGCTGAAATGGCAACGGCTACGGCAAAAACACCAATCATCAGATTGATATCAAGGATCAGTGCCAGTGCGACGCCCAGCAATGCCGAATGCGCCATGGTGTCACCAAAATAGGCCATCCGCCGCCATACGATGAAGCAGCCAAGGGGGCCCGTGGTCAGTGCCAGGCCTATCCCGGCAATCAAAGCGCGGGTGAAAAAATCGTCAAACATGGGGTTTGCCTTCCTCATGATGGTGATGATGTTCACCATCATGGTGATGGCCATCTTCGGCGTGGCAGTGATCTGTCACCGTGCCATCGGCGTGCAAGACGCGGCCGTCAGGCAGATGGGTGTGATCGTGATGATGCTCATAAACGGCGAGAGGACCAACGGCGAGAGGATCGGCGGCGCGGCTCCCGAACAAGCGCAAATATTCCGGACTGGCGGTTACATCGCGCGGCGTTCCGCTGCAGCAGACATGACCATTGAGGCAGATGACGCGGTCGGTTGCCGCCATAACAAGATGCAGATCGTGGGAGATCAGCAATACACCGCAGCCTGTGTCATCACGTAATTTGGCAATCAGCTCATAAAGGGCTGCTTCGCCGGAAAAATCGACGCCCTGTACCGGCTCATCTAGCACCATGATATCGGGCTTGCGTGCGAGTGCACGGGCCATCAATGCTCGCTGAAACTCGCCACCCGACAGATTGGTAATCTCTGCTTTGAGAAGATGTGTGATTCCGACGGCATCCAGCGCACGCACAATATCCGCTTTGGGTAGGGGCCCGGTCAGTGTCATCAAGCGCTCGACAGAAAGCGGCATGGTCCGGTCAATATTGATCTTCTGCGGGACATATCCGATCCGCAGACCTTTTATATGATAGACCTCGCCCTCATCGGGCTTGAGAATATGCAGCGCCATTTTGGCTGTGGTGCTTTTACCCGCACCGTTGGGGCCGATAAGTGTGACGATCTCACCGCGATGGATCGTCAGGTCAACATTGCGCACAAGCCATCGCCCGTCGCGATAAACGCCGGCACCTTTCAGATCGATCAATGGTTCCCGCTTTGAATGTGCGGGGAGGGCGGTTTTACGGGCCATATAAAATGAGCTTTCGCTGCCTTTATGAGAGCATCAGCGCTTTGTCTTGAGGGACAAACGGCGCTCTCGAAATTCTTGTCTCAAGATGTGTGAACGATATGCCGATTCGTGTTCATTTGCGTTGCCCGGTTAAGCACTGTGAACAATTCTCCAAAAAGAGGTTGTGTCTCCTTATCGCAGACGTTATAGCATAACGCAAATGATGTAATATAATAACATATCACTTGTATATGTTGTTCGCTTTTGCTGACGTTCAAGAGAGAGCCCGAGAAAATATCATGAAACACTTCCGATCCCTTCTGTTGGCATCCGCATTTATGGCTGTTTTGGGTGGGGCGGCCTCCGCCGCCGAGCGCAGCGGCGTTGTCGTTTCGATTAAGCCGCTACATTCCCTGGTCGCTGCTGTGATGCAGGGCGTTGGTGAGCCAAAGCTGATCGTTCAGGGTGCGGGATCGGAACATTCTTACAGCCTCAAGCCATCTGATGCCCAAGCCATAGAGCACGCGAAGGTCATCTTCTGGGCCGGGCCTTCAATGGAGACCTTTCTCGATAAGCCATTCGATACCTTGGGCGAGGGCGCTAAAGTTGTTGCACTTGGCGAAGCTGATGGACTGACGAAGCTCAAATTCCGCGAAGGTGGTCCATTCGAGGCGCATGATCATGGTGATGAAGGTCACGAGCATAGCGCCGAGGCTGGCTCTCATGATGCCCATGACCACGCAAAGGAAAGTGCTGAAAAGGCCGAAGAGCATCACCACCATACAGAGTTCGACCTCCACTTCTGGCTTGACCCTCAGAATGGAAAGGTTCTTGTCGGTGATATCGCCAAAGTTCTGAGCGAAAGTGATCCTGAACATGCGGCGCAATACGAAAAGAATGCAGCCGATTATGCCGAAAAGCTGGATGTGCTGACCAAAGATATCGACAGCGAACTTCAGTCTGTCAAAGACAAGCCGTTTATCGTCTTCCACGATGCATATCAGTATTTTGAGAACCGCTTCGACGTAAACGCTGCGGGTTCGATTACTGTCAGCCCTGACAAAGCACCGGGTGCAGCCCGCATCAAGGACATCCATGAGAAGATCAAATCGCTCGGCGCTGTATGCGTGTTCTCCGAACCGCAGTTTGAACCAAAGCTGGTCAACACTGTGATTGACGGCACCGAGGCCAAAACGGGCGTGCTTGATCCACTCGGTTCGGAATTGAAGGATGGTCCTGATCTCTATCCGCAACTCATTCGTAATCTGGCTGATTCACTGAAGAGCTGTTTGTCGGAGTAGTACTGATCGCACTCTTGTTCTGGGGCCCCACCCGGAAGCGATCAGTTCTTGGGCCGGGCTGTTTGATTTTTCCGACGGTCCGGCCCATTGATTCTCAACACGCTTTGGAAAAGCTCTCCAGTTATTCCAAGGCATGTTAAATTTCTCAATCAGGTGGCTTCGCCGCCTCTTTTTAGTTAAATAAATGTAATGATATAACATTAATAATTGGCAACGCTGCTCTAGCAGCTTTTGTATCAACCGCAATCAAAGGAGATGCCATGAAAAGGCTTCCAGTCACCGTTCTTTCGGGCTTTCTTGGAGCCGGAAAAACCACGCTCCTTAATCACGTGCTCAACAACCGCGAAAATCGGCGTGTCGCGGTTATCGTCAACGATATGAGCGAGATCAATATTGATGCCGCTTTGGTACGTGAAGGTGGTGCCGGCTTATCGCGTACCGAAGAGCAGCTTGTTGAAATGACCAATGGCTGTATTTGCTGCACATTGCGTGATGATCTTCTGAAAGAAGTGGCTCAACTCGCCTCGCAGGATCGTTTTGATTATCTCCTGATCGAATCGACCGGCATATCTGAACCTCTACCAGTTGCCGCCACATTTGAATTTCGCAATGAGAAGGGTGAAAGTCTCTCCGACCTTGCCCGTCTAGACACGATGGTTACGGTTGTGGATGCCGCCAATTTGCTTAAAGACTACTCTTCCAGCGATTTCCTGCGCGACCGTGGCGAGTCACTCGGAGACGAGGATGAGCGGACACTGGTTGATCTGCTGGTCGAGCAGATTGAGTTTGCGGATGTTGTTGTGCTCAACAAGGTTTCCACCTCAAGCGCCGAAGAATGTGATCTTGCGCGTAAGGTGATCAAGTCACTCAATCCCGACGCAAAAATAGAGGAAGTCGATTTCGGACAGGTCTCGCTTGATTCGATTCTCGACACACGCCTGTTCGATTTCAATCGCGCCCACGAACATCCGCTTTGGTATAAAGAACTCCACGGTTTCCACGAGCATGTGCCGGAAACAGAGGAGTATGGTGTGCATTCATTTGTGTATCGTGCCCGTCGTCCGTTCGATCCAGCACGCTTTCAAAGCTTTATTGATCGAAGCTGGCCGGGGGTGGTTCGTGCAAAGGGCTTTTTCTGGCTGGCAACGCGTCCTGATTATGTGGGCGAGTTGAGCCAAGCTGGTGCACTGGTTCGCACCAACAAGCGCGGTCGTTGGTGGTCGGCAGTTCCCCGCAGCTATTGGCCTGTAGATCCGGATTGGCATCAGGCGATGCAGCCCTATCTCGATGCTGAATGGGGAGACCGGCGGCAGGAAATTGTATTTATCGGAGTTAGGCCGATGGATAAGGCTAATATGATTGCTGAACTTGATGCCTGTTTGGTGCCTGAACAGCTTTTTGTGCCGCAAAACTGGCGAAAGCTGGCCGACCCGTTTCCAAATTGGTCAGCGGCAGCCTAGATTCTATTCAGCCGACAGCGCGGTAATTTCAGATATCTTGCTGTCGGCGAGAGTACGATGATCGAGCACGTTGGCGATCGCCTCGCGCACGTCCAACATCATGTGCCGTACTTCGCATTCGGTTTCATCGCAATCGTCGCAAGGCTGGTAATCGGTTTTGCTGGCGCAGGCGATAGGCGCAAGCGCCCCATCCAATGCCCTGATGATATTGCCGATATGGATCTCGCTGGCGGGGCGGGCAAGACAAAATCCTCCGCCTTTGCCTTTGCGGCTCAATACAAACCCTGCGTTTCGCAACTCGATGAAAATATTATCGAGAAACTTCCGCGGGATATGATGCCTTTCGGCAATCTCGCTCGCTGAAGTCAGCTGACCGTCCGATATATTGGCCAGGTGCACCATGGCTTTCAGGCCGTATTTGCCTTTTTTGGTTAGCATGGCATCTCTGTTGCAATGTCCAACGGACGGTCTAATTTCCCTAGTGATCGCATATATAATAAGAATTAGGGAGTTACGGCTGTTCCGGCAAGTTACTTTCACGTCGCACTATGTCGGCGTCGCCTTTTTTAACGCCAGTGCCAGCGCACCTTGCAGGCTGTCACCGAGTGGTTCCCGATAGAACTCCTTATATGGAAAGAATGGCAGTGCGGTGTAGGACGACGCCAACCCACCGGTAATGCTGAAACGTTGAAGCTCTCCGATTCGCAAATTATCCAATCCCCTACGGATCATTTCACAGGCTTCCGCGAGAATTTTTATGCTGAGCGGATCGTCCCGCACTGCAAATTCGAAAAGCATTGGAGCAAAAGCGGCATAGTCAGCGGCGCTGGCTGTCCGGGAGAAAACTGTGATGTCACGCGGATCGTTATCGAATCTCGCAAGAACCGCGCGAGACAAATCTGAGTGCTGCGCGAATCCATCAACTGCGAGCAGCACCTGTTCCAGTAGTTCGCGACCGAGTTGTGCGCCTCCAGCGTGATCGCTCAGCATAAAGCCGCGCCCGCCGACGATACGGATCGCGTCGCCGGTCCGCCTTACAAAGGCTGATCCCGTTCCCAGAATCGCGATAGCAGCATCGCCATCCCCCATCGCTCCCTGCAACGCTGTGAGCGTATCTGAAACGATTCTGCTCACTTTGAACGGCAGACGCTCATATATAAGAGTATGATCAGGAAGAGAGTTGGCACCAGCCAGCCCCAACACGGCGCTCGCCGATTCATATATAGAAGTGCCCAAACCGGCATTCTTACGCGCTCGGTCTGCTGCTTTACATATATGAAGAATGCTATTCTCTTGGTCTGCCCCTATATTCGCAGGCCCAGATGCGCCTTCACCCAGCACTCTGCCGTTCTGATCTGCAACGATTGCACGGCATCCAGTGCCACCGCCATCGATCCCGAAGTGATAAGTGATCGCCATTTCTGTCATTTCATTGTCGCAAATAAAGGAATCGGCAGGCTGGAACGGTTGATATTCTATTAAGATGCACCATATGCCCTGTGGAAAGAAAGTTTGATATTTTTGTTATTTTAGCGTTGACAGTTTTGATTAGTGGGACGTATATAGCGCCACAACGAGGGCGGCGACGTCGCAAGCGACAGGCTGATGCGTCCTTGGGGTTGACATAGATTGATTGACAGTGATGTTTG
>NZ_NNRL01000163.1 GCF_002252505.1 Brucella grignonensis
AGACCGGCGACGGGGAAAACTGCCTTGCGGATTTTGCGGATCGAACTCATTCGTCTCCTCGATTTTTTCACTAATACGGTTGGGCTATCAAAGCATTGAAACCATTGCATTTCAAATAGGGCGTTTTCATTAAGGAATGACGAAAATAATAAAAAATAAATCACTTTATATTTATCAAAAGAGATAATTGTTATTATTATCAAATAATTCAATTTTTATATTAATTAATTTAATCGATTCTGAGATTTATAAAGGTATATTTTAATTTACTTTAAAATAAAATATATTGAACTTTAAGTATTCAATATATAATTTATATTGGAATAGACGCATTTTGTTCTTAATTCCGGTGACCTTGAGCTGGCCATAAAGATGGATTATGGGGTAACACAAACGCCTTTAACTTCAACGAACCCGGATGGCTGACTGTGAATTTTGAGAATTATGATATTGTGATCGTTGGAGCCGGTTTCTTTGGTGCAACGATAGCTGAGCGCGTCGCCAATCAATTAGGGCGTAAAGTTCTGATTCTGGATCGCAGAGATCATATCGGTGGGAATGCCTATAGTGAGAATGATGCTCAGACGGGCATTGAGGTGCACAAATATGGCGCACATCTCTTTCACACACCTAACAAGCTGGTTTGGGATTATCTGAACAATTTTACCAAGTTTACTGATTACAAGCACCGCGTATACACGTCTTATAAAGATCAGGTTTACTCGATGCCGATTAATCTGAGCACAGTGTGCCAGTTCTTTGGTCGTCGTATGTCGCCACTGGAAGCCCAGCAATTGGTATTGGAGCAATCACGTGAGCTGGGTGATAGCAAGCCTACAAACCTTGAAGAAAAGGCGATCTCGCTGATCGGTCGCCCACTTTATGAAGCGTTCATTCGTGGCTATACCGCAAAACAATGGCAGACAGACCCACGTGAACTGCCGGAACATATTATTACCCGGCTACCTGTTCGCTACAACTTCGACAATCGATATTTCAATGACGCCTATGAAGGTCTTCCAGTTGATGGGTACACGGCAATCTTTGAGAGAATGCTGTCAAATCCACTGATCCATATTCAGACCGGTGTCGATTACTTTGAAATTAAAGATCAGATTCCTGCCGGAAAGCCTGTTGTTTATACGGGACCCATTGATAAATTCTTTGATTATAAAGCAGGGGAACTCGGGTGGCGTACCATCGATTTCGAGCCTGAGGTTCTGCCAGTGGGAGATTTCCAGGGCACAGCTGTTATGAACTACGCTGATGAGAATGTTCCATTTACACGTATCCTTGAGTTCAGGCACTTCAACCCGGAGCGTGATTATCAAAAAGAAAAGACGATCATTGTTCGTGAATACTCGCGTTCTGCTCAGCGTGGTGACGAGCCTTATTATCCAATCGATACGCAGACAGATAAAAAGACTTACCTTGCTTATAAGGAAATGGCAGATGCCGAAAGCGATGTGATTTTCGGTGGTCGTCTGGGTACGTATCGTTATCTTGATATGCATCAAGCGATTGGGGCTGCATTGAAATGCTATGAAGCAACTGTTGAACCGCGTTTGACTGCCAGTTAGGCCTAAATGCCAATATGATTGGGCATAGCGATTGAGTGGAAACATTCAATCGCTATGTTTGTATAGATTGGTATTTTTCAGAGGAAGGGTTTGATTTGTCTGTCGCAATGGCCGTACTGACGTGCAACCGCCCAGATGACATTAATCGTCTTCTTGATGCATCCAAACAATTAAAGCCGGAACTTGCATCAATTCATCTTGTCGACGCCGGCCAGAGTGGAAAGCCGGATTATGACGGCCTAGATTTGACTTACCACAAGTCGGAAATCAATCTGGGTGGTGCCGGCGGCTTCTCATTTGCGATTCTCTCAGCTCTTGCTTCTGGCGCTGATTGGATATGGATCATGGATGATGATGCCTGCCCGATTGGTGTTGATTGTCTCAGAGTGCTTTTGAATGGCGCCGAAAAGCATAATCTTGATGTGATCTCTCCGCTGATTGTTTCGCCCCAGGATAATCTCAAGACAGCATTTCCATTCAAGATTGGTGGTCGGCTAACGATAGACCGTAAGGCGGTACAGAAGAACGAGTTTATTCCAAACTTAGCGCATTTTTTTAATGGAGCGCTTGTTCGACGTGATGTCTTCTTTAAAGTAGGTATCCCAGATATCCGATTATTCATTCGTGGCGACGAAGTTGATTTCTTGCTGCGTTTGAGGCGAAGTGGGGTGCGCTTCGGCACCCTGACGACTGCATTGGTAAGTCACCCGCCCGTTTGGGGAGAGATCGCCTCGATCATTGAAGACCGGGTTCAGTTGTTGGTGCCTGAAACCAGTTTTAAGAAGTATTATTTCTTCCGAAACAGAGGGTATCTTGCGCGCCGACATCGCCGACCTCTGAGTTTCTTTGCTGATATTATTCTATATCCTTATTATTTCCTGATAAAGAAAAAGCTGGACTGGCGCGGCTTTAACGAATGGTGGCGCGCTTTCTACGACGGACTTTGTTATAGATTTGGCAGAAAGCCTTAATTGCTTGAATGAGAGTGCAAAGCGTGATGGTTGCAGAAAAAAAATACAATCAAAATGTAGCTATCGTTATAGTAACTTATAACAGACATCTTCTGTTGGATGGTCTTCTAAAGAGCATAGCATCACTTGAACGTAAGCCGAAATTTGTCATTGTTGTAGACAATAATAGCGGCGATCAAACCAAGAATATTTTAGGAGAATTTTCTTCTAAAGAACTGGGCTTTGAACTCATAATAAAAAGTCTTGATACCAACATCGGTGGAGCGGGAGGCTTTTCTGTTGGTGTGCAGGAGGCTATGCAGACCACAGCAGATTGGTTCTGGCTCATGGACGATGATGTTATTGTTCTTCCTGATGGCCTGGAAAAAATGATGCGCTGGTCAGACCAGTTCAAGTGTTTTCATGCTGGCAGACAAGATCCAAACGGTGCCCATTACTTCTGTGAGCAATGGGTCAGCGACAGCCTCGCGGTTCAATTGCCTTTTCTCAAAGATCCTTATCAAGGAAAAGGGTACTTCCTGAGCAACTATGGTTGTTTTGAAGGGATGATGATTCATCGCAGTATAGTGAATAAGATCGGGATACCTGATCCGCGTTTCTTTATCGTTTGGGATGATGCGATCTATGGTTGGCTTGCTTCAAAGCACACGGGTGTCGCATTTATCGCTGACGAATGCCTTCAAAAAGTCAGAAGACAGAGGCAGGTGAGCCTCGGCTTGAGACACTTGAATGACTCTAGCAATATTTCCAGATATTACGCAATTAGAAATAGAAAACTTATAAAAGAATATTATAAGAAACATGACAATTATATTCCTGTTATTTTTGAACTAGGCTCACTTCTGGTGTTTGGTAAGGAATTTGTCAGAATGTTGATTGTTGAGAAAAGTATTAAAGGCCTGCCAAGCCTCATGAGAGGGCTTTTGGGAAGAAATATATAGTATTTACTGTGTAGGCACTATTCTCCCGCGCGATAAAATTCAAAGTAAAATCAAAGAGCTTTGTTGCTGCTATATATATGATCTGAAATTGTAATTTTTCTATTTCGTTGGTCCACACGGATTTGTGGGAAGTGGTGGCTTGGTCGTAATGTCTCGCTGGAGATGTGTTTTCTTTTTAAGCAATCTTGCTAATATGATCGCCACTAAAACCAAAATGAGTGGGAGCGGTTCCTTTGGAATTTTGATGAAGCCAGATAGGTGATCTGTTTCCCAAAGCGTAGAAAGTAAAACTTCCGATGGCTAAATATTTATTGATTGGTGCAGTCGGAGGGCCAAATTTTGGTGATGAGGTTATACTTTCTTCTTGGATTAAATTAATTAAAGAATTTGATAGCGGCGCTGTAATACTGTGTGACGGATATAATCCCGATAATGTGGCGCAATTTGTGGGTAGTGATGTATACACATTAAAACCTGATGAAAGCCTTTGGGCATGTACATATTCTGCTGTTTCAGAACAGGTTCAAGGTTCATCAAACTCTTGGGATGAAATTCAGGCTGGTTTTCGAGATGCAGGCAAAGCCCGGAATGTAATCAAATGTGTGGAAGCGGTCAGGCAACATAATATAGATCAAGTCCATATAATTGGTGGCGGATATTTGAATGAATTGTGGCCGGCGAACTACATAATTTTATTATTGGCTCGTCTCATCGCCTGGAGATCTGGGGCCCGTATTATTGCAACAGGCTTAGGGCTTTTACCTACAAAACAAGATGACGTTTCTGGGCTAATCGGTATTTTGTCTACGTTTGATTCCATTGATGTTCGGGACGTTGAGTCTTTTGAGTTATTGAAGGCCCTGCTACCACAGCAGCTGAGTTTTTCAGGCGATGATGCGCTTCTTTTAATAGATAACGGCCATATAGAATATCCACTCCAAAATGTGGATGTTCCTACGCTGGTCATATGTCTTCAGAATGATTTATTTCCCGGAGATGACACTGTTGCCGGTTTGTTTAGTACAACTTCAATAGAGTTACTGAAGTCGTATGGAATTAAGAACATTGTATATGCTGCAGCCATGTCGGCGGACGTGAGGGCGCCCAGCGAGATGCTCCGTCAACAGCTGGAAAGTCATGGCTTTAGTATTTCATCACTGGACCCCAAAGAGCTTGCTGAAGATGGTTTCCCCGTAAGCGCAGGCGGGTTAATTATTACATCGAGATATCACCCGCATTTATTGGCAGCTTTGTCCGGCTTTAACGGGATCGCATTCAGTGCCACAGGGTATTATGATACAAAACATCAAGCTGTTCGTAATATGGGTAGCAAATGGGTGGTGCTTCACAAAGATGATATACATGAGAATTTTCATAAGATCTTGGAAAGAGAATTAAGAAAGCAAACAACGACCTTTAACAAAGCTGTCAGCAGTTCTTTTGTGAAGAAAAAGAAAGAAATTGCTGGTGCTGCGTTAATCCAGCATGAAAAACCGATGGCGCTGCCGTTTCATTTCACAGATATCTGGTCGGATAATCTGCACTCTCTGGCAGTTTCAAATCAAGAATTGGTGGTTGTAAATCAAGAAATTGCAAATCTCAGGGTCAAGTTGCAAGAGTCTCGAATCCTATACGGTCAAGAGATAGCCGAGATTAGCGAGAAACTTAAGCAAGAGAGGACTGAGAAAGATTTGATCTTAAATAGTCGCATGTGGCGGATGACATCGCCTCTAAGATGGTTCTTCTCAAAATTTAGGTAGGCGCTTGCGTCTCTATACGTCCTTGCCCATAGCCGTACGAGGCAGCTATGGGCATGTAAAGCATTAATTAAACAGCCGAATTATGGCCGTTTGGAAGATAGCTTAAGCTTGTTCAGAATAGCTCGGACAACGCCTTTAAATGCGCGCACGCCGAACTCTTCTGGCGATAGGCTCGGGCTTACGCCGCCGCCCCCTGCCGCTTGGTAGTTGGGATCCTTACTGCCGATGTTATTTGATTCCAACCAACGCAGACGAGCTTCAATCTCCAATTCAGGTGTTTTGCGAAGACCAATTGGGTAGGGTAGCGAAAGTCTTTTTTGGTATATTTTCTGAGCATCAGCCACTATGTCCCGGTTTTCTTCCCGCTGATTAAAGTAGGCCATATGAGCGAACGGAATTGAACGCTGACAGAATATAAGTAGTTCATTATTTCTGCAGTATTGATGCATCATATGTTCATCATCTCGACCGCCATCATTGATTTTCTGCCAGAAATCCTTCTCAAAAAGAACGCAGCCAATCGAATATCTATCGGTAGATGGAATCTCAGTTGCCGTTAATGACCTTGTTGCATTTATGAAATTGTCTGGTTTGAGGGTAGTTTCTTCGTGAATCCACCGAGCTAGATATGGAAGCTGCCAAATTGTACCATCAGTACCCGTAACGATTTCTGCGGCTGGGTGGATTTTTTTATCATTGCCAGCTCCAGCGTAATGGTCACGCGCGTACACCTCAAAGTATTTTTCTTCAAGGCGCATGGCTTTCAATGTTTCCGGAAACCCCCAACAATTGTTGTTTATTAAGGGGGTGACATAAGCCAATCGATCGCCGTGTTCTTCGTACTTTTGGTTCCAAAGAGAAAGAAGGTCATCTATCCAACCGGTGTTATTGGAAAAGCGTCATCGTCAACTTTGCAGATCAGATCAAATTCTTTGAATTCATCCGAACTCAAAAGTTCGGATATTGACTTGTAGGGGTAAGCAGGCCCGATATTCTCTATTACACGTATTTGCTTTGGATAAAGAGATTGGTATCTTTTTGCTACCTGCAATGTTCTTTCTGCATCATAACTACCACGACAGTTTTGAAGAATAAAAAAGGGAATGTCCGGGTTTCCATAAGACATATGGCAAGCCAAAGAAAGTTCTGTAGCTTCATAATCTTTACAGGCCAGCATAAGAATTGCTATTTTCTTATTTTGTAAGTTTTTCATAATTATCCCTTTTTTTCCGAGAATAGCTTTTCCCAATATTGTTTTGTGCGAATTTTAGAACATTCAGCTTTATAATCTGTCTGTAATTGAGGGAGATTTTTATAAGTATTAATCCTCGTTCTCAAAAGCCGACGGAAAAATTTTCCGAGTGCTGCTCTGTCACGTTTGAACAATGAGAGGTTCTCTCCCGCGCCATAAACTGCACCGTTTAGTCTTAGAAGGTTCCATGCCCCAGCTTCCCATGGTATCCGCGTATGGGCGTATTTATCTCTCAGTTTTGATTTCGGTAGCAGCAATCCACCCAGAGTAAGCAATCCAATGAAGCAGCGTGCCCGTGGAGACGTTCTTGGCACAGGGACCATTTGGTCAAAATCGCTGGCTGATACTTTTTGAGGGGGATAGCTATTTTTGAACGAACCAAGTTTCTCGAGTGGGGCGGGGTTGTTTGAAAAAAAAGTCGGCCCTTTTACGACATCTTCGATGGCGTCTAATACTGCATGCGAACATGCATATTGATATCTTAACGCCATCAGAACTGCATTCTTCAAACAATGTTTGTAGACGCTTTTGACCTTTTCTGCATCTCCGTGGAGCAAGGCTAAGGCGAGCCAACTTCTATGAGCAAGATATTCAACGGAAGGCGAAACCTTGTATCCAAAGTTCTCACACCACGTCGCAATCCCATTCATCGTTGCTATACGTAGATCGTTGGCGAGACTGAAATCGGTGTCGTCACCACGCACGAAGAATGGAAAGGGGTATTGCGAAATCTCTGACAGAGGAAATGCAAAGAACCACCAGGCGCCATAATTTGCCCAGTCGCCGTAGTCATTGCTTGCAACGGCTGCAATGTCAGATAGGTCACGATTGTGATAATGAGTTGCCCAAACAGGTCCCGATCCGTTCAATAAAAGTGTTGCCCCTTTTTCATATTGAACGGTTGGTGTTTCAGTATGGAACATTCCTCCGGCAATACTTAACTTCACGTCATGTGCATATGACAATAGAGCGCATGTCCGCCAAACGCTCTCCGGTTCGCACGCCGCATCGTCGTCCATGAACAGAGTATGCGTGAATCGGTTTGTGTCTTCTACTTCTTTTAGCCCTCTCGCAAAGCCGCCCGCTCCACCCAGATTGGGGTTTGGGATAAGGTGTACAACCTCACTTGCAACAGATGTATCCAGTGATTGACCGTTATCGATGACGAATAGCTCGATGGGCGTGTGGGGTGAATGGGGAATTATAATGTCATTGAACTTGCGAATAGCCCGTTCAGCCGCCTGTTCGCGCTTAAAGGTCGTGATAACCGCAGCGAGTTTAACCGCGCGCTTTGAGGTCTCAGTCGTTATCCAATCGACACTCTTTATATGAGCGGCTTCGTCCAGAGATTGAATATTGAGGCCAATAATATTGCCACTGATTGTGTCTATACTGGGTACAGATATTAAACTTGTTCCCTCGGATAGATCGATCTCCTTATCAATTATTTTAAATGCAGCGGCAGTTTCTGTGTAGGTAAGCAGTTTAATTAGGAACCTTCCCGTACCTTCTATTCTTATCTTAACATCTTTTATACCTGTTAGGTCAGACCATTTCTTATGGTTAAAAGAATTAAAGAATGTTGATAAATCTAAAATCGTGCCCTTAGAGAGGCTTATGCCGAACATATCGTCTGAAACGGTCGCACCACCATTTGGCCATCTCACGAACAATGATGACTTATCCAGCTCTGAAGCTGTTGGGAATATAACCCTTTGAATTATGTTATATATTTCTTCTTTACTCATGCTCTTTTCCAATGGGAGGGGAGGACGCTCAAAGTTATCGGTTTCTATTGGATGCATGCGGATAGAGCAATAATCAACTGATCATGTTAGCCAATCGTTGGTCCAACAATTAACTTAAACCAAGAGGCATTTGCAATGCCTCTGGTCGGTGGGCCTGGTCAGCCATAATGCAGACATCTAATGTTATCATTGATATGCAAAAACTGCTGAGGTGTTCTAAGTTCTCTAGGTGATAGTTTTATCTGTCCGAATACGAATGAGGTTTTGATGAAAGGAATTATCCTTGCAGGCGGGACCGGTAGTCGGCTTTACCCACTGACAATTGCGGTCTCCAAACAGCTTCTTCCGATTTATGACAAGCCAATGATCTTTTATCCACTAAGCGTACTCATGCTGGCTGGTATAAAAGACATTTTGGTTATCTCGACACCACATGACCTTCCCCTTTTCCGAAATTTGCTGGGTGATGGAAGCGAATTTGGGTTGAATTTCTCATTTGCCGAGCAAAAGAATCCCAATGGCCTAGCCGAAGCTTTCATTATTGGGCGCGGGTTCATCGGCAACGATAATGTGGCAATGATCCTGGGAGATAATATCTATTTTGGGGATGGTCTTTCTTCTCTGTGTCAAACGGCTGCACAGATCAAAAAAGGCGGATCAGTCTTTGCTTATTACGTCGATGATCCACAGCGCTACGGTGTCGTTGAGTTCGATAGGAAGACCGGTAAAGCAATTTCTATTGAAGAAAAGCCGTCCAAGCCAAAGTCGTCTTGGGCTGTAACAGGGCTTTATTTTTACGATAATGATGTTGTTGACATCGCTTCGTCTTTAAAGCCGTCTGGTCGTGGTGAGCTGGAAATAACCGCGATCAACAATGCATATCTAGAACGTGATGATTTGACGGTACAACGGCTTGGGCGAGGTTACGCCTGGCTTGATACCGGGACACATGACAGCTTGCAGGACGCTTCTTCGTTTGTACGTACCATCGAAAAACGACAGGGCATTAAGATAGCTTGCCCAGAGGAAATAGCACTTGAGAATGGCTGGCTCACCGGCGAAGCCGTTCTTGAACGTGCCAGTAGGCTAGGCCAGACCGAGTATGCTGCGTATCTTCGCCGTCGCGTCGAGGAAATTGGAAACGAACGATGATAGTTGGCCAGCTCGAGCTTGACGGTGTTTTTGAAATCAGCCCGCGTAAATTCGGCGATGACCGTGGCTTTTTCTCCGAAACCTACAATGCGAAATCATTCGCCGAAGCCGGTATTGATCTGACTTTTGTTCAGGATAATCATTCCTATTCGGCCGCCAAGGGCGTTGTGCGCGGGCTTCATTATCAGTTGCCGCCATTTGCACAGGATAAGCTGGTCCGCGTGACCCGGGGAGCGATCCTTGATGTTGCGGTCGATATTCGCAAAAGCTCGCCGACCTTTGGCAAGTGGGTGGCGCTGGAAGTCTCCGCTGAAAAGTGGAATCAGATTTTGGTGCCGAAAGGCTTCGCACACGGCTTCATGACGCTGGTTGAGAACACCGAAGTTATCTACAAAGTGACGGATTATTACTCCCCTGAACATGACCGTTCGATCCGATTTGATGACCCGGCGATAGGCATAGACTGGCCGCTGCCTTCTTCAGGTGTACAGCTTTCTGACAAGGATCAGAAAGCCCCGCTTTTTGCCGACGCAGAAGTTTTTGCTTGAGGAATGATATGAATATTCTTGTTACGGGTGGCGCGGGCTTCATTGGTTCTGCAGTGTGCCGTCATCTGGCATCTGATCCCAAGGTCAATGTCGTCAATCTCGACAAGCTGACCTATGCGGGCAATCTGGCGTCCCTGCGTCAGATCGAAAACCATCCGAATTACAGCTTTCTTCAGGCTGACATCTGCGATGATACCGGTGTTCTGGAAGCCTTGCGCGCCAATGAAATCGATGTGGTCATGCATCTGGCTGCGGAAAGCCACGTTGACCGTTCCATCGATGGTCCAGGTGCATTCATCGAAACGAATATTGTGGGAACGTTCCGCCTGCTCAATGCCGCACTCGCTTACTGGCGCGAGTTGCCGGAACCGCGCAAATCGAATTTCCGCTTTCATCACATTTCAACGGATGAAGTGTTTGGAGATCTGCCGTTCGATAGCGGCATTTTCACGGAAGAAACCCCGTATCAGCCGTCGTCACCTTATTCTGCATCGAAAGCGGCTTCCGATCATCTGGTGCGCGCATGGTATGAAACCTATGGTCTGCCGGTCGTGCTGACCAATTGTTCGAACAATTATGGGCCATTCCATTTCCCTGAAAAGCTGATCCCGCTTGTCATTCTCAACGCACTCGATGAAAAGCCGCTGCCGGTTTATGGCGCAGGGGCGAATGTGCGTGACTGGCTCTATGTCGAGGACCATGCCCGTGCTCTGGCACTGGTCGCAACCACAGGCAAGCTGGGTGAAAGCTACAATATCGGTGGGCGCGCAGAACGTACCAATCTGAATGTAGTGGAAACGATCTGCGCCATTCTCGACAAGAAGCGGCCACGTGCAAACGGCAAGAGCTATGCCGATCTGATCACCTTCGTGACGGATCGTCCGGGTCATGACCGTCGTTATGCGATCGATGCTTCGAAGATTGAGCGTGAGCTTGGCTGGAAGCCACAGGAAACTTTCGAGACCGGTTTGGAGAAAACCATTCAGTGGTACCTCGACAATGCCTGGTGGTGGGAGCCGATCCGCAGCAGTACCTATGCGGGCGGGCGTCTTGGCAGCACGCCTGCCAAAGAGGTTAAGGCATGAAAATCCTGGTAACCGGGCGGGAAGGGCAGGTTGTCCAGAGCCTTCTTGAGAAAGCCTCTCAACGTCCGGATCTGCAAGTGATCGCGCTGGGCCGTCCGGAACTGGATCTGGCAAAGCCGGAAACGGTGCATAGGGCTATTGCCGCGATCAAGCCAGACCTCGTCGTTTCCGCTGCTGCCTATACGGCAGTGGATCTGGCTGAAGATGAGCGCGAACTGGCCTTTGCAGTGAATGCAACGGGTGCTGAAGCGGTTGCCGAAGCAGCAAAGGCCTGCGGTGTTCCCATCATCCACCTGTCGACGGATTATGTTTTTGCGGGTGATGCGGAAGAACCCTATGTCGAAGCGGATAAAACCGGACCTCGCAGCGTTTATGGAAGCTCCAAGCTCGAAGGCGAGCGTCTCGTTGCACTAGCCAATCCACGGCACATCATTTTGCGAACGGCGTGGGTCTATAGTCCCTTCGGCAAGAATTTCGTCAAGACGATGCTGAAGCTCGCTGAAACCCGCGATGCTCTCTCGGTTGTTTCTGACCAGAAGGGCAATCCGACCAGTGCGCTTGATATTGCTGATGCGATTATTCAGGTGGCGGATCATCTGGCAGTAACGCCGGACTTCTCCGCTTGTGGTGTTTATCATCTGGTTGGTACAGGTGACACCAACTGGAGCGGTTTCGCGCGCGCGATCTTTGACGAGAGTGCGAGGCTTGGCGGACCGACTGCGACTGTTGCGGATATCGCGACAGCCGATTATCCAACCAAGGCCGCACGCCCCGCCAATTCGCGCCTGTCGACTGCCAAATTCCAGAAAGTGTTCAACTGGTCTGCGCCACATTGGCAATCGTCATTACGGGATGTTGTGACCAGACTGGTTTAGCGCTCCCCACAGGCCCTGGTTCACATCTATGATGCAATGAGAGATCAGGCGACCTTCAGCTCTGCAATCGGCAAGCCGGTGTCGGTCATTTTATTATCGACACCGTTTTCATCAAGAAACTGTTTCATCTCTGCATAGGTTTCAAACCATGCGCGGTTGTATTTGTCGAACAGCGACTGGTCCCAATAATCCTCCAGACGAAATGGTTTGTCACTGAAGACATCATAACTCGGGATTTTATAGGTTTCGGCAAATTCAGCTGTGCGGCTGTCATAGGTAAAGTAGATGGATGGAATGCCGTTGGCGAGCGCCATCAGGTTACCGTGCAGGCGATAGCCAAGGACAAGTTGCTGCTCACGCACAAGATTTTCGTAATCGGCCACGACATCGGAATAGAACATGCGATGGCGATAAAGGTTCTCTATCCCGTCATCGAAATACCAGTCAGCCGTCCAGCGATGTGCTTTGAGAGCTTCTATCGCTTCTTCCTTCTGTTCGGGCGTGCCGAACACCAGTTTTTTCTCCTCAATCTCGCCCTGCGCCATCAATGTCACATCGAAGCGTCCAGCCATTGTGCGGATAAGATCGCGATGGCGGGTCAGATATTGTTCAATGTCCTGCGCGTAAGCTGGCGAAACCTCGCGGCGGACCGTAACGCCGACCTGTTTCACATCTTCGAGCGGCGGCAGTTTGATGCGCAAATGTTGATTGTTGCGACGAAACGCGGTCGGACAGCCAATGATACGGACATTTTGAATGCCAATATCGTTGAGCACTTGCGCTGTATAAGCTCCGCGTACACCGACAGAAACAGTTGAATCGGCGATCATGCGCAGAACCGCTTTTGTTTCTTCTGAAAGCTGAATTTCGCCGCGCACCGGCGCCTGCGCACCAACGCCAAAGGCAATAACAGGCAGTTTCAACCGCTGGAGCACCGGGATCGTGTCGCGCCAGTTCATGTCTTTGTTGATGTAGTTCGAGCCGCGAAGGATCACATAATCATATTCTTCCCGCAGCTGATCAATCTTTTCGGGTGAAAAATTGGTGATCGGCAGCTCGGCGGCTTTCTCGTAATTCATAAGTTTCAGTGAGGATTCAAAAACGAAAGCATCGCCAATATTGTGATAGTGGTTGATGCTGCCCTGCACGTCAGTATGACGGTACCAGCGGACATTGTCGTGATCGTACACTTCTCCCGCAGGGATCATGACGAGGGCGCGTGCCATACGGTCTTCCTTCTGTGTCAATAAGGTCAAGCCAGGCTCAGCTTGCCTGAGAAAGTGTGGTTTCTGTGACCGCTGGTTTCAATCTGCGAGGTTTGGCCTCGCGCAGCTTGTTGTAAAGATCGAGATGTGCGCTCGCACAATCGAGATAGTGAACCGGCTTGCGGATGGATCGATGCAAGCGGTTCCAGATATTCGGATCGCTTAGCACTTCGGTAAAACGGTCAGCCAGATCTTCGGCACTGCGGACGCGGAAATGAAGGCCATCCTCACCATCACGAATTTTTTCTGCCATGCCGCCAATGTTGGAGCAAATGACCGGTCGGCGATGATGCAGAGCTTCCTGAATGACGATGGGTGAGTTTTCCCACCAGATCGACGGCATCACAACCCAGTCTACCGACTGCATGAGACGCGGCATTTCCGCATTCTGATAAGCGCCATAGAAGCGAACGCGCGGACCTGCCTCCTCAATCAGCTTCTGCATGCGTTCCTGAAAGGCTGGCGGTTGCTTTTCAAGGTTGCCACCAAAAATCATCAGGCGGGAGTCCTCGCCCCAGACCTGTTCGGGGACGCGCGACACCGCATCGATAAGCACATCGATACCCTTGAACGGATTGATCTGTCCGAAGAATGCAAAGCGGCTGCGCCGCGGGTCAGGGCCAGTCAGTTCTCGGGGTGGCGTTGTCTGCGTGATCGCGATGCCATTTTCAATGATTGTCATCTTTTCGGGATTGATCCCCCATTCGCGATAACGATTTGCCAGAAATTCACTCGGCGACACAAAAGCATCAGCGAGTTCCAGCATGCCGCGCACAAAGCGTTCGCGCTTCAAAAAGCGGGCAGGCGGTATCTGTGGAAAGCATGCATGGCAATCAATCGGGGAAGCTTCATTGCAGAGCTTTGATGTACCCGCTTTCACCATCTGCCCGTCATTGTTGCAGATGGAAAGGAACTCGTGAAAAGTCACCAGAATGATGCGATCCGGCAAAGTCTCGCGGATGGCATAAAGCGTTTCGAGACCGAGACCGAGCACGTGATGGAAGTGAACGATATCCGGGTCGAAATCGCGCACGAACCGCAAAAGATCGCGGCGGATTTCGTCGGTATTCTTGTTGGACAGATAAAAGTGATCATATTCGTCGGCGTGAAACAGAATCTCGTCACTGGCACGCCGCATGCTCATCAGTGCTGTGGTGCCGTGGCGAGGGATAGGGTGGCTGGCGCGTGCCAGATAAACCGACTGCACGCCCGGTGTTGCATTTAATCCCTTGTGCAGATTGTAGGATGCGATTTCACCGCCGCCGAGCGAGATAGACGGGTGGGCATGGGAAATGACGAGAATACGGAGTTTTTCGCTCATGCGGGCTCCTCCAGCGCGACCTTGCGCTTGCCTGCAAGAATTGCAGACCAGCGTGCATCAAAAACCTGACGATCTATGCGCTCAATAAGCGCGATGGTGGATGCTTTATCCGTGACCGAAACATCATCCGCGCCGAGCATCTGTGCGGAAGGCAGCCAATAGGAGCGCAGACCGGATTGCTTGAGTTTCAAGCCGAGGTCGAGACCCTTTTCATGGGTGCCGAGATAACCGCGGGTAAAACCACCAGCGGTGAATAAAGCTTCGCGGGGCATGATGCAGCATTCGAAGGTTGCTGTTGCCACTTCCGTCAATTGCATGCCCGATATGGCATCAATCGGATAGCCGGCATAACGGCTGATAAGGGCGCGATCCGATTGCGGGCCTGCCACCCATGTTCCCGCCCAGCGGATCGAGTCGTCTTCATAGGCAAGTGTCGGCGAAAGCACGCAATCCTTATGCGTTTCATAGGCACTGATGAGTTTGTTGAGCCAGCCTGAACGGCGCGGCAACAGGGAACCGGCGAGAAAAATGACCTGATCGGTGGAAACCGTTCGCGCACCAACTTCAAACGCATCATAAAGATCTTCTGAGCCGTTGGCCGAAACCAGTCGGATACGCAGTCGATAAAAGTCAGCCAGTCGTCTGATCTGTACGCCGATACGGTCGATGATTTCGGTTGCGGCCGCGATCACAATCGGCGCGATCCGCGTTTCAGGATCAAGTGCCAGCAGAGCAAGCAGCGGTTCGATTTCTTCAACGCGTTCGTCAATACCAATGATGATGGCCGGACCGATTGCATCTTCAAAGGGGCCAAGGTCAACCACACCGAATACTTCCGGTGCAGGACGGTTGACGCCGCGCAACAATGGCACGAGCTGCTGATCGACGATGTGGCGCAACGCCCACGCATTCGGATCGGTGGCACGGAGTTGCCGAACAATCGCATCGCGCGATGTCACACGGGTGGGCGTCAATGGAAAGAACGCGCGGCGACCATCGCTGATTGCGAGCTCCAGATAGAAGGGAGACGTGCTGTCGCCTGCAAGCTCTGGGGCAAAAGCTACAAAACCATGGGCATGGCGATTTGGATCGAGGCCCGCGTTAAAGGGCGGATGATTATCAAACTCGCGGGTCACATCGGAGCGGTCGATGCGCGTCCACGTCGTGTCGATCTGGATGTCGCCGCGATGGCGCCGAAGCCGCACGCTTTCCACGTGATTGTCGGGATCAAGCAGCCAGCCCGAGATCAGTATGCCACTGCCTTCAACCCGAAAGACATTGTCGATGCCCATGCGAACGGGAAAAGGCAGGGCGGAGACGGTATCAGCACCATCGAAACGATTGGCGGCAGAACGCAGGCGCAGAAGAATATCGGTGGAACTGCGTACGCGCGGCAGGATAGCGCGGATATGGGCCGGTGTTTCGCGCGAACCCGAGAGAAGTCTGCGATCATAAACTTCGGTAAAGCGCCAGCCGCGTCGGCCGCGAAACAAAATACGCTCAATATCATTGGCCTCGACCGGCTCATTGGCGAGCAGAAGACCGGCAAATCCAGATGCCTGTTCGTTGAGGTCAGGGCGCGCGAAGACACTGATTGAACATTCTGCAAGCGACGAGTTTTTACCGCTGATCAGAAGCCGTGTTACCGCAGGTGTTAAATCCTGTGCCCAGCCCTGGACGAAAATATCGCCTTCGTCGCTTCCGCCGATCAGTTCAATGCATCCATCCGAACGCGCACCCGCCTGTAGCAGAACGGTGATCGCGGATAATTTCTTCCGGCTGATGGGCCCCGATATCAAGCCCTCAACGAGTTCATCGATGACGCCTGAAAGGCTCGGCCCGGATAAATCCCCGATCATCGCCACGAAATCTGGAACAGATGCCGATCGCGATGCAAAATTATAGCGCGCAACCTTTGCCCGATGCTGGAACATGATGGTCTTGAGGATACCGCGACGCAACACATTCGTCGGCACGATGGCGACAAAGCCATGTGTTCCGGCGGGTGACGGTTCTTTCAATGGCCAGGTTGTGAGGTTTGTTTTTACGCTCATCGCCGGGTCGCCATTGAGAAACGCTGTAACCTGATCGGTGGAGGCACTTCCAATGCCGAGCACCAGGACGAGCGTGTCCTCAATCACGCATCCCACCACCATTTCGCCTTCCATGATCATGGGAGGGCGCTCGGTCGTGCGGCCATTTCTGGCAGCGGATTGTATGTTTGGCCTTTCATCCTGTGTCATGCGGCGACCTCAGGGCATGACGGCGAGTGTGAGAAGGGCGCCCGCGACAAAGCCGGTCAAGACGGCGGCGAGCACGAAGAGAACTTTGATGTCGCCGCTGCTCCGCTTGCGGACGTCTTCCATACGCTGCTCAAGACCGGCCACGACACCATCCATGCGCATGATATGCACATCAAGCTCGGTCATGCGCTGGTGCAGATCGGTGCGCAGGGCATCGACCGAACCGGCAATGTCGAGCAGGTCTGTGGATGAAGCGTTGCCAGCGCTGTCGATGGTGGGGGCTGCTCGTTGCAGCGAGCGTTGGTTCACTTGCAACTGGCGTTGGGCTGCCATCAGCATGTCGAGCTTGTCGAGGATGCGGGTCATCGGCGCTGCGATCAGCGCTTCGGCCGCCTGCTCATCGGGCTTTGGCACACGCAGTTTCTGTTCTGCGCCTGTCGCATTGGCGGCAACCACGACCAGTTCGCCTGCGCGAGCGACTGCAAATTGCGGCAGCATCACCTCAAACGCATGCATGCCGTCGCCGATGCCATTGCGCTTCAGATCGGGTCTGTCCTTATCTGCAGGCGCTTCGGCAATTGGCTTGTCATCGAGCAGAACGCGAATAATGAGCCGCTCTGTCGGGTAGGAAGGATCGAACGCCCAGCCGTAGAGGCGGCCTTCTTCGATGGCGTCAACGCGTCCTTTCATGGCTTCGGTCCTTTGAGGTGTCGGCGAAGCACTTTGTGCTTCAGCCGGCTTTTGTGCCCCCTCGGATGGAATTTTGGTCGCGATGTTCATGATCTACCTCTCATGCTGCCTCGACGCGAGCCGCGCGCAATGCCCCGATCATGTCGAGATAGCGGGCTGCGGTGGTGTCGATGGTGTCCGGGTGTCGTGCGTTTTCGCCAAGCGATTGGCGCAGGTCGGGGGTTTCCGCCATGCGTCGCATTGCTTGGGCAAGCGCCAGCGGATCATTGGGCGGAACGGTGAGGCCGTTGATGCCATCTGTGATCATCTCGGCCATTCCGCCAATATTGCTGCAAATGACAGGGCGGTTCTGCCCCTGTGCTTCCTGAATGACGAGCGGCGCATTCTCCCACCAGATCGAGGGCATGATTGCGCAATCGACAGACTGGATGAGTTGAGCGATATCTTCCCGGCGATAAGCGCCGCGACGCTGCACGACCGGCCATGTATTCGCAAAAAGCTGGTCGATTTCGCTGACAAAGCTTTCGCTCTGGAAAAGGGCTGCTCCGTGAACGCGCAGCTCGAAATCGAAGCCTTCGGAAATCAGTTGTTGGGCTGCCTCAAGCAGGACTGTCGCGCCCTTCCATGGATTGAGATTGCCAAAATAGCCGAAGGTCGGCTTTGTCCGTTCCTGCTGTTGAAATTCGACTGCTGGTCGTTCGGGCTGGCCGTTGGGAATGACCTCAATGCGATCTTCTGCAAGGCCCCATTCGACATAGCGTTGTTTGAGAAATTCGCTCGGTGAGACGAAGGCATCGACGGCGCTGAGCAGCGATTTGATGTGTCTCTCACGCAATACGAACTTGTCGAGCGCAATGTCTTTGAAGCAGGCATGGCAACGGTCAGGGCTTGCACCATGGCAAAGTTCCTTGCCGGTGGTGCGAACCATCAGGCCGTCATGGTGGCAGATGGGATAATAATCATGCAGCGTCAGAACGATACGGCAATCGGGCAGCGTGCGGCGCACGATATGCGGGAATTCTGCGCCCAGCAGCAACAGATGATGCAGATGCACGACATCGGGTCTGAAATCGCGCAGCAGTTCGACGATATCCGGCACAATGCCGTAAAGATCGATCTGGCTCATATAGAAGCGATCAAAGTGCCCCGACCACAGCAGAATTTCATCGCCGCCATTGCCGATGCTCTGGAAGCTTGTGCCGGGACGTGCTTCACGATGCACCTTGTTGGTAGCACCCATGAACATCGCTTCGCATCCCGCGCGCTGATAGGCACGAAACAGGTCATGGGCGAAAATTTCCGTTCCGCCCGGATGAAGCGATGGATGGTTATGGGCTGCAATGAGCACGCGCGGGGCCATCAGGCGACACCTCCGTGCGAAGCGATAAAAATATCCTGATAATGATCGGCATCGATGCCGCGCCAATGTCCAAAGGACTTTGTTTGAAGCTCCAGTTTGGCGCCTATAAGCGCACGATCCAGAAAGCCGTTTTCAAAACCAACCGCTGCAAGGGGCGGAAGTTCCGGCACAAACCAGCATGGCCCACTGCCATGACGTTCAAAGGCCAGGCGCTTGTCGCGTTTGCCAAAGCGGTCGCGGGCTGCGACATCATCAACGACAAATGCGGTCATGAAGAGTTTTCCGCCCGGTGCAAGCACACGTGATATCTGCTCGAGATAGGTTTTCACTTCATCAGATGGCAGATGTGTAACCACAGACGTCATGATGACAAAGTCAAAACTTCGGTCGGCAAAGGGAAGCGTCAGGCTTAAGCCGTTCACAGCGCCTTTCGGATTGTAGAGGTCATGCGCGATATCGATATGACGGAACTCGAAATTCGGATAACGCGCAGTGATATTCTGACGACACCAATTGACGCCGCCCGATACCGGATCGATACCGGCATAGCGTGCTTTTGCCATATCGAGATATTGCGTGAGCGGGACTGCCATGCGGCCAATCCCCGAGCCAATATCAAGCACGCGTGCATCGGGCTTCAGGCCACCTTTGCGGATGAAATGGCCAAGAAACTCAGCGCCAACCGCACGATAATCTCCATCGCCGACAAAAACGCTGTTCGGGTCGGGCGAAGGCAGAAAGCGGTTCTTCAAAACAGATTGTGTCAGCCAGTCAATCTGTTCGTCGGGTATTGCTGGTTTGGCTTCAGGTTCTGATTGTTTCAGCATTACCACTTCGGTCAAGCGGCGCTCCTTTCAGATTTGGCCACGATCACATTCGAAGGAACCGCCATTGGGTTCTCATCTTGGGGTGGCGTCATCAGTTCTGTGATTGCTTCATCCCAGCGCTGCGTATGCAGCCAGGAATTATATTGGCTGGCGAGGCCGCGCATGTAGTCCGCACTGCGGCGGATGGAGCGGCGTTCAAAATGGTAAAGGGCGACATCTGGTTCGTAGAATATCTGGAAACCGAGCTGGCGGATCTTCAGGCACAGATCGCTGTCTTCGTAGTCACCGATGACATAATCCTCGCTATAGCCGCCCACGAGATTGAAGATATCCTTGCGGGTAATCAGGCATGCGCCGGTGACGCCCGGAACAGCCCGTGCACGGCGCGCCGGTGCGTAATTACCGGGCATACCTTTGTGATAGTGATGATTGAGCCAGATGCCCTGACGATCACGGGCGAAATAGAGCCCGGCATGTTGCAGAGAGCCATCTTCGAACAGCAAGCGCGGACCGATTGCGCCAAGCTTCGGCTCATCGAACAAGGGCCGGATGAGCTGCTGCAACCAGCCGTGCTCGGATGGCACCACGTCTGAGTTCAGCATGACGATGGTCGTGCCGGTTGCAAGGCTTGCACCTGCATTGCAGGCGCGGGCATAGCCGCCATTGCGGTTCATGATCGCAAGCTTGAAGGGCATATCATGAAGGATGTGCAGGCCACCCAGCATATGTTCTGTGTCGTCCTGAATTTCAGGAGAATCGAGCACGAAGATGAATTCGGCGTTTTCCATCAGCCATGGATCGGTTGCCATGGATGAAAACTGAAACCGCAGAAAATCGAGATTGCGATAAAGCGGGATGACGATGGAAGCGAGCGGAGAAGCGGGCGTCTCTCCAAACTCTTTGAGTTCAGAAATTCTTACTGTTGCGCCGAGTTTCTTTTCAACTTCCATCAGGGCAGGAGCCAATATTTGCTCAAACACATGCGGTCGTGCTTGCTGTGGTGGAACTGAACGCAGAATTCTGTTGCGCTGTGCAGAAGCTTCGAAGGGTTGTGGCGCTGGTACCAGCGGTGCGGTTGCGCCGGACGAAAGAAGCATCTGAAAGCGCGGCTGTAAAAGCGGTCCGAGGTTTTTAGCCGATGGCAGCCAGGCAACAAAGCCCGTTACATCTTGCTGTGGCGCATCTTCACGCTTCGCGATCTTGCCTGCGAATTTATGGAAATGCGGTTTCAAGGAAACTGCGTTGCCACTTTCAGGCAGATATTCGATATCAGCAAGCAAATTGGCAGGATCGTGCATCCAGCCACCAACGATCAGCCCGCCATCCAGCGCCAGAGCGAGGTCGATTTCCGCTGCTGGATGGATGGCTGATTGTGCGATTTGACGAGTGGGTAGCGGAGAGCGTGTCTGCAAATCAATTGCCACCGCATTGCCCGCGGCACTGAGTTTTCCCAATTGGCGCACAAGGAACTCGCGTAAATCGCCATTTCCCTGCCATTTGCTCCACCATTTGGTGAAGTCCGTCTGTTCTGATGTGCGTGCTGCCAGTTTGCGGACAGCAACGCCTTTTTGACCGGCTAAGATCAGTAACAGGGAAGACGGCAGATCCTGCGGCGCTTCCACCAGCAAATGGCACGGTTGCCACGCGTTGCGCGTTTGCTTGCCCGCGACGAAACGCGGAGGGATCACCATCACACTGCCCGCTGTAACGCCGTAAATAGCTGAAACTTCGCCGAGCATCGGATCGACGGCGGTCTCCAGCAGGTGATGCCCTTGAACGGGTTCGCCGCAATATTGCGCTTCACGCGGCTCCGGCGTTAACGCGAGGGTCAGATCACGCACGAGGGATGCAAATGTCTGATTACGCGAGAGCCTGAATGTGCTGCGCCAGGTGGTGAGAATGTTGGTCAGAAGCTTGATATGGCCGGGCAAAGTGAGGTCGCTGACGACGTGATGCACGTCGAAAGCTGCAAGTTCATTTGCCGGATAAAGGATTGCTTGCGCCGTAGGCCCGAGCGAACCTGCGGAAAGCGATAATTCGATTGGTTCGGTGCCGGTCCGCATGGTCCAGAACATGCGCATGCCGCCACTTTCGAGCGGGATTCCAATGCTGAGCAGGGGAACGGACTGGACAGACATGTCCAGCGTGCATTTGGTCGTTGAGCGAGCCGGGCCGGGAATATCCCAGATGACCACAGCCACATCGGCGCAAAGACGGCAAATGGAGAGGTTCTCAGTTTTGCTTTCAGTGTCCGCCGAATGGTCGAGGTTCAATTTGAGCGCCCTTTCATTCTTGTTGGAGATGCAAACCCGGACGCATTGCTAAGCAGAATGCGGCAGGACAAAGATTGAGGTCAGAAGGCAGTTGAAGAAGGAACGTGCCCGACGGGAGGATGTCGGGCACGCACTCAATCGTTCAATCAGTGAACAGTGAAGTACTGGTCGGGATGGGCCTGTACGTCGTCTGCACTGGTATTCACGAGGGTAACGGTATCGCCATTGCCGAGGTCGACAACAACATTTCCACCAACCTGCGTGACGCGATCTGCAAGGTCATCCGCCGAATTAACATCAAGGCCGTTAATACCCTGCTGGATCTGGAGGATGTCTTCACCTGGGTTGAAATCAAGGATGACGTCGTTTCCGCCGCCGCCGTTGAACAAGAAGACGTCACTACCGGCACCGCCGATAAGGACGTCATTGCCGGCACCGCCATCGAGGATGTCGCTGCCATTCCCACCGTAGAGAATGTCATTGTGGGCGCCGCCATAGAGCAGGTCGGAGCCGTTGCCGCCCTGGAGAATGTCATCTCCATTGCCGCCATACAGCACGTCGCTGCCATTGCCGCCGCTCAGGACGTCGTTTCCTTCATTGCCGAAGAGAATGTCGGTCCCGTTTTCGCCGAACAGGACGTCGTTACCTGTGCCGCCGAAAAGAATGTCACTCCCGTTACCGCCGAAGACGGTGTCGTTACCATCGCCTCCGAATACGAGATCATCACCGCCATGGGCGCGGATGAAATCGTCAAAGCGAGAGCCGAACAACACGTCGTCGTAGGCGCCGCCTTCTAAAGTGGCCATCTGCTTCTCCTTGTGTTCCTGTATGGGGTGTTCCTGTATGGGTTTACAAAAAGGCCGGAAAATGGTCCGACCATTATGCTTGTAGTAGTCTGCGCCGCATCAATTACAATTGCAACATTATTAGTTGGTATAAATTTGGCAGGTATAAGTAACAAATTATTACTGACGATTTATATTTCAGTTTTATAAACAGAAATATAATGTATATTTACAATGATTATAATTTTTATTTATATTGTATTTGAAGGTAAACTATTTTCAAATTTGAAATATCCCCTATGAGGAATAATTTTGAATATATTTCAATAGTTTGACACAAGACGCATTGCGCCTTGCGCAAAATGAGTGCGCTGGAGAATTTCAACCTATGGATGATTTATATTGAGGCATACTCTTCCTGCCGGACTACTGATCTGAAGCGCAGATCAGCAGTCCAATCGGGGTTAGTCCTCACGGAAGGCCCTGTTGAGGCTGTCGGTAATCGGCGAAACGAGGTAGTCGATTGCTCTGCGTTCTTTGTGGACAATGATGACTTCAGCAGGCATCCCCGGATAAAGCCTTGCTGTTGGATTGGCGACCATGGCTTCAGGTGTGATTTCGGCACGCGCCACAAAATAAGCGGTATCTGTCTTTTCATCGAGCGATTGATCGGCGGCAATATAGGTCAGTCTGCCATCAAGTGGTGCCATTGAGCGCTGGTTATATGCGGTCAGGCGGATCTGCGCGCTTGATCCCACCGAGATGCTGTCGATATCCCGTGGACTTATTTTCATTTCGATGACCATTGGTTCGTTTTCAGGCACAATATCCATGATAGGCTCGCCCGGAGCCACAACGCCGCCCGGTGTGCGCAACCGGATATTGGCGACAATGCCTTGCTGCGGGGATCGAACTTCGACACGGCGCATGACATCCTTGGCAGCAACGATCCTCTCTTGCACGTCTGATAGCTCGACCTGACTTGAGGTGATTTCACCGGCAATTTCTGACTGCAGATCGCTCTCAATGCCAGTGAGTGCAAATTCCGCGCCGGCTTTGGCCTGTCCGGCTTTGGCCTTGTCGCCAGCATATTCGCCGCGATCTCCTGCAAGCTGGCTCAAGCGTGTGTCGATTTCAGTGAGCTTCGACTTTTGGGCGAAACCTTTTTCAACAAGGCTCGCAATTGCCCGACGCTGCTCGCTGATCAGCTCAATCTGACGATCTGCGGCCGTAATCTGCGAGGTCGAGGCCTTCTCCTGTTCGGTATATTGCTCAATGGTTTTTTGTTGAATGTCGATTTTGCTCAGCTTCTGAGCAAGGCGCTTTCGAAAGAAAATATTCTCGGCTCGTATTGCGTTTTCCGCATTTTCCCCACCCTCGGCAAATTTGTCCGGAAAGGTGATCT
Organism: Brucella grignonensis; assembly: GCF_002252505.1. Classification (GTDB taxonomy): domain Bacteria; phylum Pseudomonadota; class Alphaproteobacteria; order Rhizobiales; family Rhizobiaceae; genus Brucella; species Brucella grignonensis. The sequence continues at coordinate 24,082 of NZ_NNRL01000163.1, forward strand.
CCTTGTCGCCGGATTGTTCCGCACGAAGACGGGCAAGCTTGGCAATCAGTCCTATGCGACGGCTTTCCAGCGATTGCAGTTCAGAGCGTGCTTTGGTTGCATCAAGCATGAGAAGCGGCTGGTTAACGGTAACGATGTCACCTTCCTGCACCAGCAATCGATCAAGAATTCCGCCTTCGAGATGGCTGATCGTCTTGCGCTTGGAATCAACGATCACCGTGCCAAGCGCTACCGCGGCACTGCCGAGATTTGCCGAATAAGCCCAGGCGAAGAAGCCGCCAAAAGCAACGCCGATCGTAGCAAGGCCTGCAATGATGAGACCACGCAAGGGTGACTTGGAATCTTCCTGTTCAATGTCGTGCGCCCATTCAGGTTTAACTGAGCCAAATCGGGTGAGAGACTTGTGATCGGATGATTCTGCACGCGGCGCGAGCAGGCTGGAAACACGACGCGGAATAACGGACTTGCCTATCATGCGCTTGCCGCTCCCATTTGAGGGCCATTACTGGCCGGAGTGAGTGAGGAGACTACGTCCGTTCGTGGACCGAACTGCGTGATACGCCCATTGTCGAGCACCAGAAGCTTGTCAGCGACCTGCATGATAGATGGGCGGTGTGCAATCATGATGACGATAGCGCCATCGTCGCGCGCATGTTCGATGGCGCGCATCAATGCACGCTCACCGACTGCATCGAGATTGGAATTCGGCTCATCGAGAACGATTAGTCGGGGTCGATTGTAAAGGCAGCGTGCCAGTCCGATGCGTTGACGCTGACCACCTGAGAGTGTCAACCGGCCATCGCCGACCGGGGTGTCATAGCCAAGCGGCATTCGCCCGATCATTTCATGCACATCAGCAAGGCGCGCTGCTTCGAGAACCCGTTGCGGATCGCTGTCGCCCATGCGTGCGATGTTGTCTTTGATCGTTCCATCCAGAAGCGAAACCGATTGCGGGAGATAGCCAGCGATCTCGCCGAATGAACCGCGCTCCCAGAGGTAAACGTTGTTGCCGTCCAGAAAGACGCCGCCTGAGGTTGGCTTCACGATACCAATCAGCAGTCGTGCCAGGGTGGATTTACCCGCTGCGGAAGGTCCAACGATTCCGAGAACTTCGCCGGGTGAAATGGCAAAGGAAATCCCCTTGATGATCGGCACATCGACGCCGGGTGCCGCATAGATCAGCTTGTCGATGACCAGATCGCCATTTGGACGGGGGGTTGGCATGGTCTGACGGATGGCAAGATTCTCGGAAAGCAGCGACTGAACACGTTTCCAGCTCGCGATCGCGCTTACCCATTGGCGCCAGTTTTCGACGATGCGGTCAAAAGGCATCAGCAAGCGGCCAATGATAATGCTGGTCGCGATCATTGCGCCAGCCGTGATTTCCTGCTGCATGGCGAGAAGTGTGCCGGCACCCAGTGAGCCGATCTGCACGATGAAACGTGCGGTGCGTGCGATGGATGACATAGCGCGTGCGCGTGTTCCGCCCAGATCAAGCACGTCAAGCGCCTGCATCTGCATCACACGCCAGCGTCGGGCCAGTGCGGGAAGCATGCCCATGGCTTCAATCACTTCTGCATGTCGCAGACTGCTGCCGATTTTTGCAACAGCTTCGACATTGGCCTGATTGGCTTCCTGAATGAGATTACGGGTCAAAAGATCGGTCAATACGCCACAAGCGACCAGAATAATCACTGCGACGAGGCCAATCAGACCCAGCATTGGATGCAGCATAAACAACACGCCGAGGAAGATTGGTGACCAGGCGGCATCGAGCGGCGCATTGATCGCAGGCGAGGTCAGAAAGCTGCGCAGTTCCGTCAAATCGCGCAATGTCTGGGTGGCTTTTGGCAGTCCCTGATTGACGGAAGCCTGAACCGCCGCCGTGAGAACTGCGAGGTTTAGCCGACGAACAAGTGCACTGCCCATGGCCTGAAAAGAGAGGGCCCGGATGTATTCCAGCACACCAAACACCAGCATGGCGCCGATCGCAAGAATCGTCAGCATGGTCAGTGTGTCCATGCTTCGGCTGTTCAGCACCCTATCATGCACCTGCAACATATAGAGGGGTACAGTGAGTTGTAGCAAATTGATACAGGCACTCAAAAGCACCGCATAAAGAAGGCCTGACAAGAAAACGCGCCGGGCCTTGAAAATAAGGCTTTTGGACGTAGTTACAGAATCGTCTGGCCTTTTTTTATCCGTTGGGCTCTTGCCAATTGGATTGTTTTCGCGAGTATCATTCATACGCGATCTGCCTTGTAATGGTCACAGGTGGCGGATATCCCTAAAAAGTGTGGTCTAGTTCTCAAGATCAGTAAAGTAATACTGCAGAGAATGTGACAGAAAAAAGTTTTTGCGGCGGGGAAATGCGAAAGGAGCCAAATAAATATAACTGCAAATTTCTTCAAAATTTGAAGTAAAATTGAAAAATGGAGAGCAAGAGATGCAAAAACTTCTGCACGAGGGAGTGGAAGTCGAAACATCAGTTGATGGATTTACTTCCGTTGACTTTCCTGAAGTTACCGCCGAAAAACAGGAACGCAGACATCCGGCCCATACTGTCGTAATTACGCATTTCGAACTGGCGCGGATGATAGAGCGAGTGAACCGCCGCTTTGTAAGCCTTCTGAAAACGGAGCTTACCAAGTTAGGCGTGGAAGATATCGGGCCTGCTCAGACATTGGTTCTGATGGCTATTGGCGATGTCGAGCTCACTGTGGGTGAACTACTGGATCGCGGGCATTATGTCGGATCCAACATTTCCTATTATCTTAAGCAACTTACGGACGGCGGATATGTTGATCGTGTTGCCTCTCAGAGGGACAAACGATCGGCCCGAATTCGCCTGACGGACAAAGGCGAACGGCTGTGCACAAGCTTGCGAAATGCGAGCAGAACCTACAGTCATGTGCTCGCTCGTGATGACGATGATCTCCGAAATCTGGAGATTGCTTACCAGACCTTGCACCGGCTTGAGCTCGTGTGGGGCAATGCTGCTCGTTATGGCATCTGATGCATAGCGGCAGGTTTTGGGCCAATAACCGGACACATTTTGTGACATGCGTATAGCTTTTGTGCACAGGCGTGGTTTTGGTCAGTTTGCTGCGTTGGCCGAGCATCTGGCTACCAGTGGACATGATGTCAGCCTGATTTGCGAGACAGTGGACCGTCGCCTCCCAGCGGTCCGTGTCATCCGCCACCGAGTAGAATCTGCGCCTCGCACCAAAGGTGCGATGGCCAGATATCTGGAGGTGCCCGATCATCATACAAGGATCGGGCATCGGGTGGCTGAAACATTTGAAACCATGGCACACCATGGACAAGCGCCTGACATTGTAATCGGGCATATAGGTTGGGGCAGTATGATGTTCGTTAAAGACGTACTGCCCACAACACCCGCATTGGGCTATTGCGAGTTTTTCTATCGCGCTCACGGTGCCGATGTCGGTTTTGCACCGGATGATCAGCCAGATGCCGAAACGCGCAAGCGGCTGCGTCTTCGCAATATGGCTCAGCTGGTGACACTTGACGGTATGGACGGTGGTTTCAGCCCGACCCATTGGCAGAAGAGCCTTTATCCAAAAGCCGTTCAAAACCGGATTGCCGTTGTACATGAAGGCGTCGATACAAAGCTGTTCTATCCAGACAAGCATGCCTCGATCCTGTTGCCGGACGGACGCACGTTGAAGGCTGGCTCTTCACGCGTCATCACCTTTGTCGCTCGCGATCTCGAACCCTACAGAGGATTTCCGCAAGCGCTTGAGGCTGCGGCAAAAGTTATCCGGCAAAATGACGATGCGATTTTTGTTTTCGTTGGTGGCGATGGCGTAAGCTACGGCACACCACCGCCCGGAGGTGGCTCATGGCGGGAGCATCTGTTGAGCAAGATGGATCTGCCGCCTGATTACTCCAATCGCATTGTGTTTCCCGGCGCAATTTCCCATGCGCAATTGCGCAAGCTCTACCAGATATCCACTGCACATATTTATCTGACATATCCGTTCGTTCTGTCGTGGTCTGTGGTGGAAGCGATGGCTTGTGGGGCACTCATTATCGGCTCAGATACACCGCCGGTGCGTGAAGTCATCCGGTCGGGTCAGAACGGTCTGCTTGTGCCCTTCTACGATACCGATGTGCTGGCAGAAACCATTCTCAACGTACTCAGAGATCCTGATGCTTGCCTTCAGATGCGCGCAGCGGCGCGTCGAACGGTCGAAAAACGCTTTCGGTTGTCGGAATGTTTACAGCAGCAAAAAACCTTGATCGATGCAGTATTGAATGGAAGATAAGTAGTATGTGGCGACAATCAGGCATTCAAGACCTAATAATTTAATATAAAATCCCGTATTTCTGCGTGTTTGTGGCATATGTCCAATATGCATTCATATTGTTTCAAATTTTGAATTAAAAAACTTCCAAATATTCGTAATATTATCATATAGTCTTCGTTATATTGCTGTTGACAATACATGGTCTGTATTTTCTGATTGTGCATAGAGGCCGAACCTCCCAAGTTGGCTCTTACACAATGGATGACTATGTTGAGCACACCACTTCCTGCGATCTCGGCGCGGAAAGCCCGCCGTTATGCCATTGCTTCGATGCGTGATCGTGAAGCGCTGGAATCGACTGCTCTTGGCGCGTTGACTACTTTTGTTGAAAGCGATGGTAAGTCTTTGCGGTTGGCGAATACGTTTCCACTCGTTGCTGTCGCTGCCTCCGATGAAGGTGCAAAAGACCTGAACTCCGCTTTGCAGCAGCTCTATCGCATGCGCACCATTCCCGAGGTGCCAGTCGTGCGGATCGATGAGGCGGCACCTGAAAACATTCCTTTGCTGGTTTCGCAATTGCTTGAGAGCAGCCTGGATCGCCTCGTCAGCCATGTCAGCAAAGTCCATACCGAGCTTGCGATGTTGCGACGCGAGCGCGAAACCATGTTCGAAAATTATCGGGCTATCGAAGACGCTTTTCATGCGCGCAACTGGGACTCTTCGACAGAGATTTTCTCCCATGCACCTTTGGTCGATCCGAAGGATGAAGGCTTTGCCAAGTTGCTGCGCGAATCGGAAATTGAGCAACTCTTTCCGGTTTCAAGCTATGCGGTTTCCGGATTTGCGCTGCATTTTCGGGATCTGCCGGCCAATCGCAATGGTCAGTTGATCGTAACACTCGACTATCTCGAAAATGGCGAAGGCATCGCCGAGTGGCTCGTGCCCTATGCCATGTTGCATTCAGAATGGAATTTCTTCTCGCTGCCTAAGGCTTGCGATGGTAGCCACCGTACCCTGCGTCTGCGCATTTCGGCGACCGGCGGTGTGCCACCAGAACTCTCGTTGGGCAATGTGATTGCCAATGAACGCTATGCGGCACGTGCCCGCATCCCGCATGGCGATCTTGATATGCGTCCGTTGGCACTTCGTATTTTTACGGGGCTTCCGGGCGTTCGGCCAGCATCATTGCCCAACGCAATCGTGCCGACCTCGCTCATCAATGGCCGCAAGGTCGATGATTATCGCATGCCCATTGAGCTGTTGCGCAATGTGGCCAATGTATCCGTTACCCCGCTTACACCGGATTTTCCGACTGTGCGGTTTCTGGAGCATGAAGATGCCATCGGTTGCCATCCGCTCGAGGAGGGCATTACCGCAGCGGCGATCCGCAGGGTCGTAGCACCCGGAACAGTGCGCATCTCCGCGCGCGCGGTCATTGATCATCCGGAAGGCCAACCCTGCGTGGCGGGACTGCTGCTGGTCAACCTTGCTTCCGATGTGAAAGAGGAAATCGACGCGATTTCCAGTCTTGATCGCCGCCGCCAGCAGGTCCTGTTCAGTGGCTGGTCGGAAGTGGCACCCAACCGTCCGATTGATATCAATTTCATGCTTGAAGAGCCCATCGACCGAACAATGGATTTGGTCGTGCTGAGCAAGGCTGCAGGAGATTCTGTCGATTTCTCCTGGCTGAAAATCTTCAATTTCCGCCTCGTGAAACATGTTGAAGCCCGCCCCGTTCAGACAATAGTCAAAGAGGTTGCGAATGTACGATAGATCCAGGGATTTGATCGTTGTTGCAATGCCGCTTTACGGCCACGCGGCACTCGCACTTGAGGCGCTGGAAACTCTTCTGGCATCGGAAACGGTATTCCGCACACAGATCGTGGTTTCGGTGGATGGAGATCCACGCCGCGAGGTCTTTGATAGCCTCGCGCTTTACGCAGCAGCGCATCCCAATATCCACGTTATCTTCGGAGAGAATGCTGGTCCGGGGGGCGCTCGCAATCGCGCTGTCGACTATATTCTCGAAGAGATGCCGGATGTTAAAGCGGTCTATTTCGTGGATGCCGACAATCGGGTGCAGCCGCACACCATCGATACGCTTTATCGTAAGCTTCTGGCGTCGAATGCGGGCTGGGTCTACACCAATATCGACACTTTCTCGGTCAACTGGCGTGCGCATTATGGCGACAGCTATTCGCGCCTGATCCACTGCATCACCGACAATATCTGCGATACCGGATCGATGATCTCGGCGGAGGTTTTCAGAAGCGGTGTACGCTTTGACGATGATCGCCAAAACGGATTCGAGGATTGGGAATTCTGGCTTTCTGCCATTGAGGCGGGCTTTGTCGGGACACCCTGCCACGATACCGGATTTGAATATCGTCTGCGCGCCGAGAGCCGCTTCAAGGAAGCCAATCGCGACCGCTCAGGCTCAATCAACTTCCTGCGCAAGCGGCACAAAGCATTGTTTCGCCGCCCGACGCTTGTGGGTTTTGAGCACGAGGAATGCCCGCGCTATGGTGTGATCCGCGCAGGCGAGGGGACAGTCAGTCTTTTTACTGATCTTAGCCTTGGCACGACTGATCTTAAATTTGATGATGCCATCCGCGCATTTTGGGGTAGCGTGTCCGAGCCGGATAATTTTCACTTCCCGCCATTTCTTGCTTCATCCAACACTGAAACTTTGAAGCTTCTGGCACGTTCGCGGCTGTTGCCAAATATCCTGTCTCGGCTTGAGAGGCTTTCTGAACAGGCGAATATCGTCTTTGTCGAACTGACTAATGTTGAAGACGAGCGACGCATCGATACCGAAATCATGCCTTCCGGTACGCGCCAGCCGCACGCTGATCTGATTTTCGTCTCGACGAAATTGATCAAGGACATCATCGAAAACGATGCGCTGGATTGGTTCGCATCATTGGGCACGCAGCAATTGTGGCCCACATCGGCGCGGATGAAAGTGCGTTTCCCGTTCCCGCGTGTGCGTCAGCGCCGGGCCTTGTCACGGCCTGAACAGTCGATGCTCAATCTGGTGACATCGATTGCGACGAGCCCGCTCAAACAGAGTGCTGCCATGCGCTGGACATGGCGTCCGCGTCGCCTGCCTGCACTTTCTGAAATGTATCAGGTGCTGCGCAACGAACTTGGTGGCGGACCCGTTTTGCCGCTTGCACATAACACAGCAAGGAAGAAAACGGCTGCCGTTCTGGTGCCGAATGCCTCGTTCGGCGGGGCGGAGAAGGTTGCTTATGCCGCCGGGCGCGAGTTGAAGAACCAAGGATTTGAAACCCATCTCTTCGTGCTCGGCAATGAGCGGATGGACGTGCTGGACGAGTTCGACCAGTCCTTCGACTACCTGCATTTCTGGAAGGATGGCATTCCCGCCTGGGGGGACACAAATCGCTTCTTGGGGCAGGATTTCATTACCGACGATCATCCGCTTGATTGGGGCATCCTGCGCGGGCAACTCTCCGGTTTCGATCTCGTGGTCAACAATCACGTCATGGCAGCGCATCCTTTGATGGGCAAACTTCGCTCCGAAGGCACCCGTACCGCCTGCTATCTGCATGTGGTGGATGAAACGGTCTTCCGCCGTCAGGCGGGGCAGCCCTATGCCGCGATTGCCTTTGAACATGCCTATGATGCATTTCTGACCTGTTCGGATCAATTGAAAATCTATCTGCACAGCTTTGGCGTGCCGTTTGAGAAGGTATTCTCGGTGCCTAACGGTGCGAGCTTTTCCATTGATTCAAAGCTGCGCGCGCAAGTCACCGCAGCGCGCAAGCAGGGGCGCAAAGGCGAGCCGATACGAATGCTCTATATGGGGCGCCTTGACCGTCAGAAGGGTATCGACCGGTTGCATGATGCAATTGTCAAGCTGAAAGAGCAGGGCATTTTGTTTGAAGCGCAAGCCATCGGTGGAGAAATCCTTTCCGACGATCCAAGTGCATCTTGGATGACGCGCCTGAAGGATGCGGGTGTGAAAGTCTCGCCGCCGGTCTTTGACGGCAAGGACATCGCGAACCATCTTGCATGGGCCGATGTTCTCCTGATGCCATCGCGCTGGGAAGGCGCACCGCTGATGATTGCCGAAGCCCAGCAGCTTGGCTGCGTGCCGGTTGCAACTGCAGTGGGTGCTGTTGATGAGCTGATCAATCATGGTCGCGACGGCATCTTAATCCGCAATGGCAACGATGCGCAGATCGTGGCCGATATGACGCGCATTCTGACCATTCTTGCACAGGATCGCGAAGCCCTGATGCGGACCGCTGAAGGTGCGCTCGCCTCCGCTGCTCACCGCACATGGAGTTCGGCTTTCTCCGAATTTACCGATTGGGCGAATGAAATTCGCCCCGCTTATCCGAAATCCCGGTCTTCCCAGCCGGATGTTGCAGACGCTGCCAGCACGATTGCCGTTCTCCCCGGCCGTGCGGTTGCCTGATTATACCAGAAAGGTCGACCTATGAGCCGCCCAACCAACCCACGAATTCTTGTCACTGGCATTCCGAGCTATCTGACGCGCCTAGTTGATCGCGCAGACAAGGCGCAAGTTTATTATTCAGAAAAGCAGAAGGATTCAGAATCAAGGGATAATTTCATCCAGGAGCTGAAAAATATCAGCAATACCGGCAATTATCTGATCGGTGAAGGTGCGATGACGGCGCTTCTGCCGAGCGCCAAGCATATTCCGTTCTGGCATCTCTATAATTGCGTGAACAATGGAACGGGTCTCGAAGAGATCAACAAGGAATTCGATATCTGCGTCTTCACCTGCGCAAACCTTCTGCGCAAGGGCCTGTCCGCAGATGCGGAAGCGCTTGTTCTATCCAAACTTAATATGCCCGTCGTCATGCTTGGCATCGGCATCCAGAACCGTCCTGACATCGAAGGTGAAGACGGCCTGCCTGCTGGTACGAAGAAGCTTTTGGAAGTGCTCAAATCCCGCGAGCATTATTTCCTCACGCGCGGTGAAAATGCAGCCGGATATCTCCGCGATCAGGGCTTTTCCTATGTCCGTCCTGTCGGCTGTCCGTCGCTTTATTTCCGCCCGGACAATATGCGCAAGGCCATCAGTCGTTTGCCGAATGTGAAGGTGGGCGAGGGCCGTACCGTATTTACCGGCTATATGGGTGCGGAGCTTGAAACAATTGGCGATATGAACGCGCTAAGTTCTGACGACGGGCGTTCAGCCTATGTCATTCAGGATGAGTTGCTACACTTCGACATGCAGCTTGAATCCGATGCTAATGGACGCGCCTACGATTCCACAACTGGCGAACTTGTCGGTCCGCTGACCTATAAGGGTTCGGACGATCTCAAGAAGAAGATCAGCGTTCACGCCTTTCTCGATACAAATCAATGGCGCGCTTGGTGCTCGACGATGGATTTCTCCTTCGGTCGCCGCTTCCATGGAAATATCATCTCGATGCAGGCAGGTGTTCCAAGCCTGATGGTTGCGGTTGATGATCGTATGCGTGAGATGCTGAACTTCTCAGGCCTTCCGAAAATCGATGCGCGCGATCTCAACGCTGCCAATGACCGGCGGGCTTTCGTCAGCGATCACATCGCCGCGATGAACATTCCTGACGTGATCGAGAAATATTCCGCACGCGAACGCAATTTCCGAAGCGTGCTTTCGGAGATTGGTGTTGGGTAATCTCAAGCCTAATCGAGCAATTTTCTTAATTTAAGCGAAGATGGATCACCATGCGCATTATGATCACCGGCATTCCGTCATATTTGATGCGGACAGTCGAAAGTGTGTCCGGGGCGAGCGTAAAGCATCGCCCATATTTCGAGCCCATTCGCACCAAAAAGGATGTGATCGATCAGGTCAAAAAGATTGCCAATACGGGCAATTATCTCATCGGTGAGGGCGCCGCCAATGCAGTGCGCGGCCATGATGTGACCTATGTGCCGTTCTGGCATCTGGCCAACAGCCTCAATTCGCCTGACACCTATGCGAAGCTCAACGAAAGCTTTGATCTTTGCCTGTTTGCTTCAGCCAACCTTCTGCGGCCCGGTTATGCGGCAACGACGGAATCCTTCGTCTTTGAAAAGCTGAACATGCCGATTGTGGTCATGGGCATCGGTATTCAGAAGAAGGAAAATCTGAAAGCGGAGTTGCCAGAAGGTACGCGCCGTTTCCTCGAAATTCTGCGCCGCAAGGAAAGTTTCTTCCTCACGCGCGGGCATTTCACCGAAGAGTTCCTGAAAGATGCGGGCATGAAATATGTCCGCCCGACGGGTTGTCCATCGCTTTATTATGCGCCGGATCAGATGAAGCTCTCGCTGAGCCGCCTTGCCGATCCTAGCCTTGCAGACGCGCAGAAAATCTCCTTTGGCGGTTATCTCGGCAGCGTTGCCGATACGATTGTCGACGCCCACGCGCTGCTCGAAAAGGACAGCGTTGCGAGCTACGTCATTCAGGACGAGGTGATCGTCTACAACATGAATATGGCGGGTGAAGATCATTCCGAAGCCTATGATCAGGCCGCAAGCCGCATCACCGCACCGGTCGATTACAAGCACATGGAAAAATGGCAGCGCAAGAACGAGCTGCTGGTGTTCTTTGATACGCACAAATGGCGCAGCTGGATTTCCAGTCAGGATTTCGGCCTGAGCCGCCGTTTCCATGGCACGATCATCGGAATGCAGTCGGGTGTCCCGGGACTGATGATCGCTGTCGATGATCGCATGCGCGAAATGCTTGGTTTTGTCGGCTTCCCGCATATCGATGCGAGCGTCTGGAACCGCGAGCCGCAGAAAAAAGCCTATCTGCGCGATTTCCTTTCCAGGATCGATGTGCCAGCGGCCATCAATCGCTATTCGGAATGTGAAGCCAATTTCAACGGCGCGCTGAAGGATATTGGTATCCGATGATGCAAACGCGCAAAAGCACCGGGGGTGGGATAGTGGCAACGGTGGCGCTTTTAGGCGGCATGTTGTTAGCAGCCCAACCTCAGAGCGCTCTTGCCGATACGCGCTTTGGCGTCAACAGAGTCAACATGGCCTGGCTCAAGCCGGCAGAGCGCGAGCAGATATTCAATCAGATGGTTGAGAACGGAGTGGTGGCGGTTCGGCTGTCACTCACTCGACCGGTTGATCAGAGTATAGATGCCGTGCGTCTTGCGCATGAAAAAGGTCTCGCGATCCTGCTCGAAATATCGCTCAACAATGCAGACTTCTATCCTGAAGGAACGAAGCCCCGTTCCGGGGGTGGGCGTATCTGGGACATGTATCGGCTTTCCGACATATCTCCCGAGCGCTTTCAGCAGGCAATAGGCAATGCCTTGCAAAAGATTGATGCGCTGGGGGTCCCACTCGTTGCCGTTGAACCCGGCAATGAGATCAACTGGGGTGCCTATAATGGCGATCTTGCCATTCTGCCCAAGGAAAAGATGAAGACTGCCCGCTCTTTAAGCGAGATGGAGGAGCTTCCTCTGATCGAAAAGGGTGCTGAAAAATACGTCGAACTTCTGCGTATTGTTCGGACAGAGTTGGCGAAAACCAGGCACAGCACCAAGGCAAAGGTCGTATCTGCGGGCTTGTCCGATATCCCTTTCATCGATGCCGACCGGCGCGGAATAGACACTGTTGACCCCGCCGTCTTTACCGACCTCCTCAAGAAGTATGGTCTTAATGACGCTGCTGATGGCTACGGCATTCACATCTATCCCGGCAGCAGCGGCACGCGGGCTGCGCGCGCGAAGCATATCAGCAGCGCACTTTCTTTCTGCGGTGGAGCAGATGGCAAGCCTTGCTGGATCACCGAATGGGGCTTCGCAAATACCTCAAAAGCCTGTCCGGCCAATGACAATAATCGCGAACAACTGGTCGAGAAGGCACGCGACCGTTTTCGGCAGATGATGGACCGCGGCCAGATCGCAGCCGCTTATTATTTTGATTGGGATGCAAGCACTTACGGTGTGTGGCGTTGCGGTTCGCTGACGCCAGCCGGTAAAGCTGCAACGGTGACGAAATGAAACTCAAGACTGTAATCATCGGTGGTTCAAACACCGTCATGCTGCCCGGCTATCTGCCGACGCTTCTGTCGACGATGGCAAAACGCGGGGTGGAACTGGATATCGTGGCCGATCTGGCCGTCGGTGGTACAACAAGCGCGCTCGGTCTTTATCAGCTCAAGCAGTCCGAACAGCTCGAAGAGTGTGAGCTGTTGCTGATTGAGTACGCGATCAACGATGCCTTCGTTTATGGCGATGAACGGCGTCCATTCCGCCATTGGGCACGGTTTTACGAGGGGATCATTCGTTACGCGCTTGAGCGCAATCCGAACTTGCGGATTGCAACGTTCGTGTTCGGCGCGCGCAATGGCTCATTTCTGAATTCCGTTCCCTCGATTGATGCAGGCATCAATTACATTTCGCAATGGTATGGAACGATCTCAGCCGATGTCTCGCGAATGCTGATGCAGCAATATGGCCGTGATGTCGTAAGCAATCCGGCTTTCTATCTCGATCAGGGGCATTATGCGCGCCCAGTTTCGACAACCATCGTTGCGAACTTGATTGCAGATGTTCTCGAACCGGCCTTGTCTGTTCCGCATCGTCCGAAGGCGCTGCCATTCGCCATCGATCCGGACCACTTTGCCAATGCGCGTGCCTTGAGCGGCGAGCAGCTTTGCAAGCGGCTGGGGCGCGTGCCGGTCCAATACAGCAATCGTCGGTTCTCGATCTCGGCGCTCGATCTTGGTTCAGACAGAATGCGTTTTGAGGTTGATAACGGGCAGCTGCTGGCGCTTGGCTATGTTTGTGATCCACGCATTCCACCGCTTGATGTGGCGATGGGCGGGGAGGTGCATCGCGCCGCCATGATGAAGGGTGGCGTGCGCGATGGAACCTATAAATTCCTCGTTTCGATGCTGAGCTTTGAGTTTCTGTATGGAGGGAAACTGCTTGAAGCACGCGGGAATGTGTCGCTTGTCATGTCCGGTGCTGAAGACGGAACCGAACACAAGCTGCATGTTCCGAAAGATGGCACTCATCATGAAGCGCTGCCTGCGGAACCAGTTCTGCCGATCACCGGCATTCTCTTTTCAGGTAATCTCAAGACTATGACGCTTGAGAAAAAGACCCCTGCGATACCTATCATCACAGAAGCCGCTCAATAATTTAGCTCAGTAATTTGAAGATAAGTGATTAGGCCGTCTGGTTTGAAAGTGCCAGGGCGCAGTCTCTCCACGCACTGACTGCAGTTCCCTGCGTCGCATTTTCTACAACAATATGCTTTCCATCAAATACACCCGATGCAATCCAGTGACGTGCTTCTCGCTGATACACATCGATCGTAATACCCAGCTGTTCTACTTTGGCTTCTGCCAGCATATATTTTGCTCCACGAATGATGAATCTTGGGCGAAGGTCGCAATATAGACCAAATCCACGACAATCCGATGTCACGTTTGTGCTACCGGATTGTGAATGGCATTTTCAGTACAAACAAACTTTTGTTATGGAATGTTGGTTCCCAATTGCGGAAACAAACATTCAACAAAACGCGCAGCTGTGGGCTGCGGTTCATGATTGGCCAAGCCAGGCCGTTCATTGGCTTCAATGAACACATATTCCGGTGTCTCGGGTGACTTCACCATGAAATCGATGCCGACTACCGGAATTTCAATTGCGCGCGCTGCCTTGCATGCAGCATCTACCAATGTTTTGTCCACGGTCGCCGTCACATCGTGAATCGTGCCGCCGGTGTGAAGGTTAGCCGCTTTACGAACCGTAATTTCGCGTCTGTCTGCAAGTACATCATCAAGTATCAGACCTTGCTGCTCAAGACAACGCTTGGTTTCAGCATCTATCGGAATACGGCTCTCGCCACCCGTGGCGGCAAGGCGGCGACGAGACTGCGTTTCGATAAGCTTGCGTATGGTCGATTTTCCATCGCCAATCACGCGTGGAGGTCTGCGCACGGCAGCTGCAACCAGTTTGTAATCGATAATCATCAGCCGCAGATCTTCGCCCTCGAAACAGGCTTCGAGCAGAACATTATCGCAGACATCGCGCGCCTGTCTGATCGCTGCCCGCAGGTCTTTCATCGTTGAAATGCCAACGGAAATGCCGCGCCCCTGTTCCCCGCGTGCAGGTTTCACGACCAGCTTTCCGTGTTTTTCAAGGAAGACTTGGAGCGTTTCGTCCGAGCCGTCGGCAGGAATTTGTTCAGGCACGACAAGTCCCGCCTTGGCCACTGTGCGTCGAGTGACTGCCTTGTCATCGCAGATTGACATGGCAACGCCGGATGTCATTTCAGACAGGCTCTCGCGGCAATGGATCGACCGTCCGCCATGGGACAGGCGAAAAAAGCCTCCCTTGGCATCGGTGATGTCCACATGCACGCCGCGCCGCAACGCTTCATCGACGATGATGCGCGCATAAGGGTTGAGTGCATCGACGGAGCTGATTGGAAGTGCGAAGAACTTCTCGTTGATTGCATTCTTGCGCTTGATTGCAAAAAGCGGAACGCGGCGAAACTTCAGCTTTTCATAAAGCCTGATCGCATTGTCATTGTCATAAAGAACCGACAGATCGACGTGATTGAGCCCGCGTGCCTGAAAATGTTCGGCAAGCTTGCGCACCAGTTTTTCGCCAATGCCCGGCTGACGTGCCTGCGGATGAACGGCTAGGCACCAGAGCGAGCCGCCCTGATCGGGATCGTTGAACAACCGCTGGTGGTTGATGCCTGTAACTGTGCCAACAATTTCGCCCGTTGTATCATCCTGTGCCACAAAATAAGTGACGGCGCGATTATCGCGCTCGCTGGAAAAGAAATCAGCACGCAGTTGCACCATGCCACAGGCGGCATAGACGGCATTGATGCCGTCTGCATCTATTTCGGATACCGCACGGCGAATGCTGATACCGCGTGTGCGGCGACCACCGGCGCGATAGTTGGAAAGTTCAAGCCGAAAAGTGTGCGAAGGGTCGAGGAAGATTTCCTGTGGTGCCTGCGACAGCAGCACATGTGGATCGCTGACATAGAACAGGATATCGCGGCTGGCCGGGGCTTCTGCCCGCAAAGCTTCGATGATCGCTTCATTATTCTCAAAGGTTTGCGCGAAAAGCAGCCGCCCCCAACCGCAATCCAGAACCACATTGCGGTTGGCTGAGCGACCTTCCTCCTGATTACCCCCATGCAAATGCTCTTGATAAAAGCCCGCGCTTTCCGGTGTACGCAACCTCGTGAGCCTGTGCGAGAAAGCGTTTTTGCCCCTTGCTTTCTGCCGGGTCCTTTCAACCTCACCTGTCTTTTTCATTTTATTCCTCCCCACCTCAGGCTTCCCCAACTTGTGCTTCCTGAGTTTGAAGCCACATTTCAAGCAGCCCGGCCTGCCAGAGTTCTGAACCGCGCAGAGGTGTGATGTGTTCGGAAGGGTTTGCGAACAGGCGATCAAGATAATCGCGCTGGAATAGTCCTCGTTCACGCGCTTTCTGCGATGACAAAGCATCGCGCAGCATGTCGAGGTAGGGGCCAGCGATATATTTGAGCTGCGGCACTGGGAAGTAACCCTTCTTGCGATCGATCACCTCGCTTGGCACGACCTTGCGGGCGACATCCTTCAGGATGCCCTTGCCGCCATCCCGCAGCTTTTCTTCTGGCGGCATACGCGCTGCAAGTTCCACGAGTTCATGGTCGAGAAACGGTACGCGGGCTTCCAGTCCCCAGGCCATGGTCATGTTGTCGACGCGTTTGACCGGGTCATCGACCAGCATGATGTTGCTGTCGAGACGAAGCGCGCGATCAACGGGTGTATCCGCGCCGTCGCGCAACAAATGCTCTTCGATGAGTTCGCGGCTATAGTCGCGATCCGGCATCCATTCAGACGAAAGCTGGGTTTTCAGTACATCATGCGAGCGGTCGCAGAATGCCTTCGCGTAATCGCTGACCACATCGTTGGAATCGACCAGAGGTGGATACCAGTGGTAACCAGCAAAGACCTCGTCGGCACCCTGACCGGATTGCACAACCTTGATATGCTTGGAAACTTCCTTTGACAGCAGATAAAAGCCGACATTGTCGTAAGAAACCATTGGCTCTGACATGGCGGCAATCGTGCCGGGAAGCGCATCCATCAGATCGGATGAGGGCACGAAAATCTTGTGATGGTCGGTGCCGAAATGCTTGGCAATCAGGTCGGAATAGACGAATTCGTCGCCCTTTTCGCCATTGGCTTCTTCAAAGCCGACCGAAAAGCTCATGAGGCCGGTTTGGCCTGCTTCGGCAAGAAGGCCGACAATCAGGCTCGAATCCACACCACCTGACAAAAGAACGCCGACCGGCACGTCGGAGATCATGCGGCGTTTGACAGCAACGCGCAGCATGTCGAGAAGCTGCTCCTGCCAGTCTTCACGGCTCATTGCGCTGTCATGAGCCAGACGGCTATGCGGCGGCTGCCAATAGGTGCGGTCGCGAAATTCGCCATTGGCCTGATAAACACGGATCGTTGCCGCAGGCAGCTTGCGCACACCGTTATAGATGGTGCGCGGTGGCGGAACCACAGCGTGGAAGCTCATATAATTATGCAGTGCCGCGCGGTCGATTGAGGTATCGACACCGCCAGCCTTCACAAGGGCAGGCAGCGAGGAGGCAAAGCGCAGCGCGCCGCTGACCTCTGCCAGATAAAGCGGCTTGATGCCAAAACGGTCACGGGCAAAAATCAGTCTGCCGGTATCGCGCTCATGGATGGCAAAGGCGAACATGCCGTAAAAGCGGGAGACGCATTCCTCGCCCCAGGCATGCCATGCCTTGATGATGACTTCTGTGTCGCCATCGGAAAAGAAGCGGTAACCCTTGGCTTCGAGCTCAGCGCGCAATTCGCGGAAATTGTAAATGCAGCCGTTGAAGACAACGCTTATGCCAAGATCGGCGTCGATCATGGGTTGCTGGGATTTCTCGGACAGATCGAGAATTCTCAATCGCCGGTGTCCAAAGCCGACATTGCCACGCACAACGATGCCAGAAGCGTCTGGCCCTCTGGGGGCAAGAATATCTGCCATTTTCGAGATTGCCGAAACCGACGGTGTCGCACCGTCGAACCTGACTTCTCCGCAAATTCCACACATAAAAAGGGTCAAAACCTCCATTGTCATCTATTTTGGAACGCATTTCCGGACGCAAAACCGGCTTCCACTTTTGCTGGAAATGCTCGAAACGAACAGGCCGTCGCGTGAGTTTTGGCGGCAGCCTGCATATTGGCTAATGCATGCGCGCCAGGATGGTTCCGAAATTTCTGATTTTTATGCGCTTTGTGCCTTTTTCAACTCGTTTTCCTTGGAAATCATATATTTTTCGGCAGAAATCATATGTTCCAGCGCGATTTTGCGCGCATCTTCGGCCCTGTTTTCAATCAGAGCGGTTAAAAGCCGATGCTGAAAAAGCAAGCCCTCCTCGCGGGATGCGGGCGTTGGATCGGCATAGATCGAGCGGGCAACCGGCATATTGCGCAGCAGATTATGCGTTAGACCACACATGAAGCCGAGGAGCCGGTCCGGACACAGTTGTGCGAGTTGTGTATGAAAATCCAGCTCTGCCACACGCTGCTGAAACTGGTCGTCCAGATTGGTCGGAGGGCGGTCGTAAAACCGCATCGTGCTCTCCAGTTTCGTGAGATCATCATTGCTCAATCTGCCGGCAAGGGATGCGGCGATCTCAGGCTCCAGCAGCTTGCGTAGGGAATAGATTTCCTGAAGGCTTGGCTGGTCAAAGAAGAAATAATTGCCGAGCATTTCCATCGCATGTTGTGCAGATGGTTCCGCAACGAAGACGCCGCCACCGGGGCCGGTGCGGGTGAAGAGCAGCCCTTGCGTTTCGAGCGCCTTCATCGCCTCGCGCACAGTGCCCTTGGCTGCTTTGAACTGGTCGATAAGGTCTTTTTCCTGCGGCAGCCGATCACCGGGTTTGAGATGGTCCGTCTGGATCACGTCTTTGATACGGTCAGCAATGACCTCAGGCCGCCGCTTTGATTTGGTCAGCGAAGCATTGTCCGATTTGCTGCGGCTGTTCCGGGCCATACCTTGCTACTCTCTTTTCATACGCGGCGCGCTGTCTATCAGCTGACGTGTATAGGCATGTTGCGGCTTCGCAAAAAGGTCCTCGGCGGTCGCTTCCTCAACAATTTCCCCATAATACATGACGGCAACACGGTCGCTGATGGCTTCCACCACCGCAAGATCATGGCTGATGAAGAGATAGGACAGGCCGAACTGATGTTTCAGCTCATCAAGCAGCAGCAGCACCTGCGCCTGAACAGAGACATCAAGCGCGCTCACCGGTTCATCCAGCACGATGATTTCGGCATCTGCCGCAAGTGTGCGGGCAATGGCGATGCGCTGGGCCTGCCCGCCGGAAAACTCATGCGGATAGCGCAACAGGGTATCCTTTGGCATCTGCACGGCATCGAGCAGTTCTTCCATACGCTTCTGGCGCTGGTTACGATCAAGCCCGCCAAGCAGTTTCAGCGGAGTTTCAAGAATTTGCCGGATAGTCTTGCGCGGGTTGAGCGAGGCCACAGGGTCCTGAAACACATATTGGATCACTTTGCTAAAAGCCCGCGGACCAGAGCGGCGAAGTGCGCTGGCATCCTGTCCGGCGATTTTCATCGTGCCGTCGCTCGGCTCTGTCAGCCCCACCAGCATTCGCGCCAGGGTGCTTTTTCCCGAGCCGCTTTCGCCTACGATTGCCAGTGTTTCGCCGCGCGCGAGATTGAGCGACACAGACTTGACCGCTTCAACAGCATGGCGCTGTTTGCCGAAAAATGTGCGTCCGCCACCAAAGGTTTTGCTCAGATTGTGAACACTGATTGCAACCTGACTCATGTGGCGGCCTCCGTCTGTTTGCGACTGAACAGCTTTGCTACGCGCTCATAGAAGTCCTTGCCGTGGCCAAGTTCCGGCACGCAGGCAATCAGCCGCTTGGTATAGCTGTGTTGCGGATTGGCGAGCACCTCTCTGGCGGTCCCTGTCTCGACGATCACCCCGTCTTTCATGACGGCAACGCGATCGCAGATTTCGGAAACGACGCCGAAGTCATGAGTGATGAACAAAAGCGCCATGCCGCGTTCGCGCTGCAGATCGCGTAAAAGCTCAAGAATGCGTGCCTGCACGGTCACATCAAGGGCGGTGGTCGGCTCATCGGCGACGATGATGTCGGGATCATTTGCAAGCGCCATGGCAATGCCGACCCGCTGACGCTGACCGCCGGAAAGCTGGTGCGGGTAATGATCTGCACGCTCTTTTGCATCCGGAATACCCACTTTCTCCAGCAAGGCGATGGCTTCTGCCCGGCGTTTGGATGTACTGATCGATTTATGCGCAGCGATTGCTTCCTCGACCTGCTTACCGATTGAGTACATCGGATGCAGCGTGGTCAGCGGATCCTGAAATACATAGGCGACCTTGCTGCCGCGCGTCGCAGTCAGTTCGGTCTCCGTCATGTCGAGCACGTCTTTACCGTCCAGATAGATAGCGCCGCTGCGGATCAATCCGGGCGGAGAGGCGACCAGCCCCATGATGGAAAGTGCAGTCACGCTTTTGCCTGAGCCGCTTTCGCCGATCAGGCCAAGACATTCGCCGCGGTTAACATGCAGCGAAACATTGTTCACTGCTGGGGTATAGTTGTTATTGTTGACGAAGCCCGTTTCGAGCTTTTCGACGGCCAGAGCTGCATCCAGCATCCTTGTCTTGGGCGCGGTTCTGTTCTTGGCGATTGCCGTTACCGAGCCGGGGCGGGCAAGAGCACCGGAACGCAAACGGGGATCAAGCACATCGCGAATGCCGTCGCCCAGCACATTGAGGCTGATGACAATCAGAAAGATCATCAGGCCCGGCACGATGGAAACATGCGGTGCCGTGAACATCTGCGCGCGGCCTTCGCCGAGCATCGAGCCAAGATCAGCCTGTGGCGGCTGCGCACCAAGACCCAGAAAGCTGAGGCCTGCCGTTTCAAGGATCATCCAGCCTGCCGTGGTTGACATGGTGATGACGATAACCGGCAGCACATTGGGCAACACTTCGGTAAGCAGGATTGAAATGTGCCCTTTGCCGGAAAGCCGGGCAGCATCGACAAATTCGCGATTGGCAAGGCCGAGTGTCGTGCCGCGCACATTACGTGCAAAAAACGGGATGTTGACCACGGCAATTGCATAAAGCGCATTCATCAATCCCGGTCCGAGCGCGGCCACGATTGCAAGAGCCAGCAGGATATAGGGGAAGGCCATCAGCATATCGATGCCGCGCATCATAAGATTGTCGGTGCGTCCGCCCGCATAGCCTGCGACAATGCCGATAGCCGAGCCGATCACGGCGGCAATCAGGGTGGCTGCGAAGCCAACCGCCACCGAGACGCGTGCGCCCCAGAGAAGGCGGCTCAGAATATCGCGTCCAAGCTGGTCTGTGCCCAGCAGATGCCCTGCAGAGAAGACCGGTTGTAGCCGGTTTGCGGGTGCTGTCGCATCCGGGTTGGGCAATGGCAGGATTGGCACGAGTATTATCAGCACGCAGATCAATGCGAGCAGAAAAAAGCCGAAAGCTGCAAGGCGATTGCTCATCAGCAAGCGCCACGACGACAGGCGTGCAGGAGCGGCTGGGCTGTAGGTTTCCGAAACGGCACTCATGTGCGTATCCTCGGATCAAGCATGGTCTGAAGGACATCGGCGAGCAGATTGAACAGCACATAGCTGGCTGCTACGATCAGCACGCCGCCCTGCACAAGCAGGATGTCACGGGTCGAAATTGCCTTCACAAGCATGGCGCCGATACCGGGCCATTGAAACACGGTCTCGATATAGACCGCACCGCCCAGCACGAAGCCTGCCTGAATGCCGATAACGGGAATGACACTGACAAGGGCTGCACGAAAGGCGTGGCCGTAAATCACGCGACGCTCATTGAGCCCTTTGGCGCGTGCGGTGCGGATATAATCCTGACGCAGCACTTCAAGCATTGCGCCGCGCGTCAACCGGGCAATCACACCGGCAGCAACGACGGCAAGCGTCGATGCTGGCAGGATCAGATGACAGATAAGGTCCTTGAGATCGCCGCCGCCATAGACTGCATACATGCCCGATGCCGGAAGGATGCGCCAATGCACTGCGAAGAGATAAATCAGCAGAAGGCCAAGCCAGAATGACGGGATCGAAATGCCAGCCAGAACGATGAAGGTGATGGTGCGATCTGCCCAGCCAAACTGACGAACGGCTGAGACAATGCCTGCGAAAAGTCCGAAGATCGAACAGAGCACGAGAGCAACACCTGCCAGAATAAGCGTTGCCTGAAAGCGTTCCAGCACCTCATCCAGAACAGGACGATTGAGCACGAAGGAGCGACCGAAATCGCCGTGCAACAGATTGCCGATCCAGATGAAATATTGCTGGACCAGTGGCTTGTCGAGGCCGAGATCGCGATTGATACGCTCGACATTTTCCGGCGTCGCGTAAGAGCCGAGCAGGGCTGTGGCGGTATCGCCGGGAATAGACGCCATCACCAGAAAGACGATGATGGACAGCCCGAAAAGTACGGGAACGACTGTGATAAGCCGCTTGAAGATATAGGCTGGCATTGGCCCTCCTTCGCTTCGTTTTGGCAAAACTGCGCCAGCGGCCTTAACGCTGGCGCAAAGCTTTATTGTTTGGTCACATCTTTGAGATGCAGCAGGAATGACGGCTGGAGCTTGAAGCCCTGAACTGCAGCTGTTGTGACAGCATTCTGTTTCCAGTTGGCAACAAAGAGCCATGGCGCATCGTCGTGGACGATAGACTGGATCTCGCCATAAAGCTTGCCACGCTCTGCCTGATCGGTCGATGTGCGCGCCTTGGTCAGCAATTCATCGACTTTCGGATTGGAGTAATAGCCCGAGTTAAAACCGCCCTTGTCCGGCAGGGCTTCGGTGCGAAGCGTGAGATATGGAACCGTGTCTGGATCATTGGTCATCCACGCCATTTCAGCCATGTCTGCCTTGCCATCGAGCCCGGAATTCACGCGACCAAGAAAGGTGTTCCACTCGTAGGTTTCAATCTTCACCTTGAAGCCGACTGCCTGAAGATCCGCTTGAATAGCTGCACCCATATTGATCGGGTCAAGCATCCCTGAGCCACCTTCTGTCACATAGAAAGTGAGTTCAGGATTGGTAGCGCCTGTTTCTTTTAACAGCGCCTTGGCTTTTTCCGGATCGTAAGGATATGGCTCGGTTTTATCATCAACCCAGTTGAATGCAGGTGGCACGGGACCAGCCGCGACAGTTGCTGAACCTTGCAGGACATTATCGACCAGACCCTGTTTGTTGACTGCATAATTTGCAGCCTGACGAACTTTCTTGTCGGCGAACGGTCCGCTTTTGGTGTTGAGAATGCTGAACCAGACATGCGGCCCCGCCTGTTCTGCGACGGCGAAATTTGCATCCTGCTTGAAGGTTGCGAGATTATCCGGCGGCACCTCGACCATGATGTCGATGCCACCGGCCATCATTTCAGCAACGCGGGTATTGGCGTCGGTGATGGGACGGAAAACAATCGCGTTCAAGATCGGAGCCTTATCCCAGTAGTCGGGATTACGCTCGACCACCACGCGCTGGCCAGACTGCCATTCGGCAAATTTGAATGGGCCGGTGCCCGACGGATGGCGACCAAATTCAGTGCCATATTGTTCGACGGAGGCTGGCGAAACGATGAGGCCGGTCGGATAGGCGAGGTTTGACAGGAAGGGCGCGAACGGCTCTTTCAGTTTGAACTCGACTGTGTTTGCATCAACCGTATTGACGCTTTCGATAGATTCAAAATTGAAGGACAAAGGGAACGGGCCGGTATTGTAGAACGGGTGATCCTTGTTCAGCATCCGCTCGAAGTTGAACTTGACCGCTTCCGCGTTGAAATCCGAACCGTCATGGAATTTCACGCCCTGTCTCAGCTTGAATGTATAGGTTTTGCCATCGTCTGAAATGGTCCAGCTTTCAGCAAGCGCTGGCTCGATTTCCAGCGTGCCATCCTTATAGCGGACCAGACCGTCATAGATGTTCACAAGGATGCGGAAATCATTGGTTGCCGTGACCGTGTGTGGGTCAAGCGATTGCGGTTCGGCAATCTGCCCGACGATCAGAACATCGGGCGGTGTCTGCGCGCCAGCGTGAAATGTCGCTGAACCCAGAACCAGAGTGGCCGCTGTCAAAACGGCTCGAAATAACCTCTTCATTAGCGGTTCCTTTCGTTTGGCCATATCTGCCTGCAAATCTGTCAGGATATAATTTATAGTAAGGAAATGACGTATATCAACAAATTATCATAATTAATTTGCGCACACAGAAAAGGCGGGATGACCCCGCCTTCAAATTCTCTGTGCTGTTTTCAGCTATTCTGTCGGGCTGTCTTCCGGCCTCAGGTCCTGCTCGGCAGTGGTCGATGTCTGATGCGTGAAGCCCTTGAGACCCTTGGTGGTTTCCTCGGCATCGCGCTTGATCTCAACCTCGCTCATTGCATAGTGAACAGTGAGCTTTGCAATCGATGTGAGTGCGCTCAAATGAATGCGTTCATAGCCATGCGAGGCATCGACACCGAAGGTCAGAAGTGCTGTGCGAACATCGTGGCCAGCCTCTACCGCAGATGCTGCGTCAGAGCGATAATAGCGGAAAACGTCCTTCTGCACCGGGATATCGTGCTCGCCGCAAAGCTCGTAAAGCTTTTTAGTCAGATGATAATCGAAGGGGCCGGTCTGGTCGGCCATGGCAAGTGTTACGCCAAATTCGGACGAATTCTGACCGGGGGCTGTGGTGCCATTATCGATGGCGACCAGTGATGCAATGTCGGGGACAACAGCAGCAGAAGCGCCAACGCCGACCTCTTCGCCGATGGTGAAAATCCAGTATGTATCGACCGGCGTTTCGACATCAAGCCGTTGCATCGCCTCGAGCGACGCCAGCATGATGGCAACGCCTGCCTTGTCATCCAGATGTCGTGAGACAATGAAACCGTTATCGATGAATTCCGGCATCGGATCGACGGCAACAATATCGCCGACATCAATGCCAAGCTCCATCAGATCTTCCTTGTTGCGGGCAAGCGCATCGACGCGCAACTCGATATAAGTCCAGCCAACGGGAAGCGTATCCACCTCTTCATTGAAAGTATGGCCGGAGGCTTTCAGCGGCAGGATCGAGCCGCGATAGGTGCCTTTGGAAGAGAAGATCGAAACGCGCGCACCTTCTGCAAAGCGTGCCGACCAGTTGCCGATTGAAACAAGCTCAAGCCGCCCGTTGGATTTGAGATATTTAACCTGTGCGCCGAGCGTATCGACATGAGAAACGATACCGCGCGCGGGCTTTCTCGATTTGCCGGTGCGGCGTGCGCGGATTGCACCGCGCCGCGTCAGGATGACTTCGAGGCCGAGGCGCTCCAGTTCGCGTGCAACGAAATGCACCGCTTCGTCTGTGAAGCCGGTTGGACTGGGGATTGCCAGCAGGGCGCCTAGTTTTTCGAGTAAATAATCTTGATCAATCGCAATATTTGTCATGGTCGGTTAATCTACGGTCCAGATATTCAACGTCAAGCTCAGGCTTGGATTTAGTGTCCAGGTGAGTTAGATTCAGGTGTGGCGAGCGTTGGATTTTCTTGATAAATTCAGCACCTTATACATTGGCTTCGCGCCGGGACTTGTGTAGCTTTGCAAAAACAACGGGGGGCGTTGATTTGCTGCTTGGGGATATGCATCCTAATGATAAAGCTGCGTACCAACGGGGATCGGTGGTTTGTTGCACTCATTGCGTGTGTTGGCATCGCATTAACTATTCTCTTAGGGCAGGTGGAACTTGTCCGGCTTTCATATGTTCGGCTTAATGACTATCGGGACGATCTGCTGTCCCACTCTATAAATGTTGCAAAATCCAGCCGTGATACTCTAAGCGTTGTGAATGGCACCAGTCAGGTGCCATGTTCAGATGAAAATCTGAAAGAGTTGCGCCTTCTTACATTCAGAGCACACTACTTTCGCGATGTCGGTCGGGTACTGAACAATCGTATTGTCTGCACTGCGCTATGGGGCCGATTGTCTCCGCCTGCTGAGTTGCCCACGGCAGATAGGGAAGTAGACGGCGGCCATCGTTTGTGGGGACAGGCTAAAGGTATCGGTAGTCATCTGACCGCGGTTGATATGGTTATGCATGGCACAGCTGTTGTTTTCACATCGCCGGTTGCCTTTGCCTTGTACGAACGTCCGCACCCCAATCTGAGTGCGCATATCATCAGTCAGGATGGTCAGTATATTTATAGGACGTTTGGAGATGCCAGCCAGTTAACGACGCAGCAGCCGGAAAAGCTCGCCTGGTATGATTTACGCTCACATCGACTTACGTCACGCTGCTCCGGTGAGCTCGATATTTGTGTGATTGCCGCTCTTACAGGGGTCAGCATATTGCAACAGGCACCGGGTGTCTTGTTGGCACTTGTTGCCTTTGGAGGGCTCGCGGGCAGTGGACTGGGTGTGATAGCCGTCAAATGGCGGCGTGGCTATTCCTCGCTCCCTCAACAGGTCAGGCGGTCTATTGCGGAGGGGCGGATAAGCGTCGTCTACCAGCCATTGGTGCGATTGCGTGACGGGCATGTAAATGGTGCCGAGGTGCTGGCGCGTATGTCGGACGATCATGGAGATCCGATCGCGCCTGACGTGTTCATTTTAATCGCCGAGGAACACGGCGTCATCAAAGATATTACGCGTATCGTGGTGCGCAAGGCGTTGAACGAAATGCAGACGCGCCTGAAGAAAAATGCGGACTTTTATCTCAGCCTGAATTTGTCGGTCGATGATGTGATTGATCCGCGCACGCTTGAGTTTTTGGACGAAGAGATCAAGCAACGTGGTCTTTCACCACGGCAAATCGTGCTGGAAATCACCGAGCGGTCGACAACCCATCATGAACGTCTCATTGAGAGCATGACGTCATTCCGGGCACAGGGCTACGAGTTCTTCATTGATGATTTCGGGACCGGCTACTCCAATCTTGCCTATCTGGCCAAACTACCGATCAGTGGTATTAAAATCGACCGCATGTTTACGCAGGCTATTGGAACCGAGGCGGTTAGTTCCGAGATTGTCGAGAACATCTGCAACATAGCACAGCGCTTGGATATTAAGCTGGTTGTTGAAGGCGTGGAAACGAAGGAACAGGCGGATTACGTTCTTGCCCTGCATCCAGAGGCGGTAGGACAGGGGTGGCTCTTTGGTCGCCCCGTGCCTGCTGCGAGCTTGCCTCGGGCCGGCTTGAAAGTTTGACTACGGGAATATAGTAATTTTAAGTTGACTATTTTAATCATATATAAAAATAGAAGTTGGCGTTGCTGTTACAATCGCAGCTTCAGCTTTAAAAATGCACGTGCAGGAACGGGTGGAAATTGCACGGACAGAGAGCAGACGGGTGTTGGAGTTATGCCTCCAGATCCCTTCTTCTGCGAGATTGTTTTGGGGATCGTTCTGTGATCCGTGCGAAAAGCTGATCGATAAATATACCGACCACACTGGCAGCTCAAATGTCGTAAACGGCGGTAAAGCTTCCACTTCTAATTCACTTGAGGTGCGTCATTTTGTACAAAGGCAGATTTCTTCGCCTTTGCAATGCAAAAAGCCGCTCCCTCAATCGTCTTAGTAGTGAGAGAGGCTAGTGGTCTGATTCCGACATTTGCATCCCTTGATACAGGCATTCAACAAATGTCGGAATCAAACGTCAAATTCAATCCACCAGCGTCTTGTTCATATTGATCAGACTCCGCCTATCAACAGGGATAGACCACATGACTGACGTTATTGTCCTTAAGCAACCGGTTGCTCTTCCTCGTTCGAAGCGCTTGAAGGCGCGCACGACTGGAACGCATGAACGCCTTGATCAGAGCATTATGGCAGGCGATCCGTTTGCCAGCCGTGAGCGCTATGCTCTGTTTGTCGAGGTTCAGTATCAGTTCCATCGTGATATCGATGCGCTCTACGATGATATGGCTCTGGATGTGCTGCTTCCCGATTTGAAGGGCCGTCGTCGTTTCGCGCTGGTAGGACAGGATCTGATTGATCTCGGTTTCGATTTGCCAGTAGCAGACGGAGAGCCCGCTTTCCTGACTGGTAACGCTATCGATCTGCCAACTGCTCTCGGCTGGCTCTATGTCGCGGAAGGCTCCAACCTTGGTGCGGCTTTTTTGCTGAAAGAAGCGTTGAAGCTCGGCCTGTCGGAAGAACTCGGCGCACGTCATCTGGCTGGTGCGCCTGAAGGGCGGGGTCTCCACTGGCGTACTTTTACCGCAGCCCTTGATGATATAGAGCTGACCGTTGCAGAAGAGGAGCGGGTTGTTGCAGGTGCGGAAGCAGCCTTTCTCCGCGTTCATGCACTGGTGCGGACAATCTTTCATAACCGTCTCTGACGTAGTTTCAGAGGGCGGCAAGGTTGCTCTATATGGTTTTCCGGTTGGCGTGCGTGACCAAGGCGCTGGCAGTCGCGTCTGATGGCGCATCTCGAGCGTCGCAAGAAGTATCCGTCGGGTGCTAAGTCCCGCCGGGAAGAAGGCGTTGTCTATGTCCGCTTCCGCATCGACGATACGGGCAAAGTGCTGTCCGCTTCGCTTGCCTGATCGTCAGGTTGGTCAGAGCTTGATAACGAGGTTCTTTCGCTGGTCCAGCGCGCCTCTCAGGTTCCCGCTCCGCCACCGGACGTCAACAAGACGATCACGGCACCTGTAAAATTCAGCAGACGGTAAGAAGATGGGCTGGAAGATTTCCCAGCGCATCTTCATTTTCAGAACTTGCGGCTGAAAGAAACTTTCAGATTGCGGCCCGGCATGGCCGTGATGCCATCCGTCAGATATGGTTCGTACTCTTTATCGAATACGTTTTCCAATGCGAGACGCAGTTCGGAATCCTTCATGAAACCTTGCGTCGGTGTCCAGTTGAAGAACAGGTCGTGTACGGCATATCCGGGAGTCTTTGGTCGATTGTAGCTCTGGTCACCTTTGACATATGAGGTTCTGTCCTGCTTGTCGACAAAGGTTCCCGTCCAGCCAAAATTGATATCCTGATCGGGAAGTTTATAGCCGAGGGTCGTTATAACCGTCGTCGGCATAATGTCGTTGATATAGCTGTCTGGTCCATAGATATTGTTGACCGTGCCCTGACGTCTGCCGATCATGTAAGTCAGGCTGGCATCTGCGAACATGAAGTCGTTCTCATAATGGGCTTCCAGCTCCACGCCGCGCGAATAGTAGGACGGCATGTTCCAGTAAAACGGTACTTCGCCATTTTTCAGGCCGACCTTGTTTGCGCTGCCCACCCGCCGCGCCACAGGATTGGTGACATGATTATTGAAGAAGGAACCGCGCACCATCAGCATATCGGTATCGGTAAAGATGCCGCTGAACGAAGTGTCCGCACCGATGTTGATCGTGTTGTTGCGTTCGACTGCAAGATCCCTGCTGGTTCCCGATGTCTGGGTGCGTCCGCTCTGTACCGAGTAGATTTCATCGATGTTAGGAGCGCGCATTGCGTAAGCCCAATCGGCAAAAAGCCGGGTGGTCGGCGTTATCTGATACGATGCGCTGATGGCTGGTGTGAAACCATGGTGAGATGCTGACGAATAGTCGTGTCCGGCTTTCGGATCGTTATAGATCGCAGCAGCATTTGGCTCGCCTTCGGAGCGAACATAGTCATAGCGGATGCCGGGCGTGATGGTCAGCTTGTCAGTGATGGCCATGCGATCACGCATGAAGAAGGACGTCACATCCTGTTTGCCGCCTGGCATGATCCACGGCGCGTAATAGCCGTAATTATAGTTCTTGTCTTTCTTCTTTGTGATGTCGAACATCGTCACATCACGAACGTGGTGGTTATATTGCACACCGTAGTTCAGACTGTGGTCAATGCCGCCAATTTCAAAGTTGGAGGTGTTTTCTGCCTCGATATGAAAATCCGAATATTTCGCATCATTCTCGGTGCCGCCAAGAGAGGCTGTCCCGTTTACACCAGCAGCACGTTCTGCATGCATGTCGGTTGAGGAATAGCTTGCCATGATGCGCGTGTTCACGAGGTCGCTGTTGCCATCGTAAGTGTGTTCGACAACCGAAGTGAAATCTTTCAGCTCTCGCCAAGCGAGAAGCCTGCGCATTGCTTCCTTATAGGCGGGCGTTCCGGGAACGAGACTGTTGCTGGTCGGTTGAAGCTGGCCGCGAATGGCTGCGAGCGGTCCCCAATTGGCACTTTCACCATAAAGAACTGAAGCCTTCAGGGTATGTCCGCCATATTCACCGGAAAGTTTGCCGGAGAAGGAAGTCAGCTCGGAACTGGAATAATTATAGGTCTCGCCGCCGCCAACGCGCATGTTGTCGCCCTTGCGCCAGGTCAGACTGGCAATGCCGTCGAAAGTCATGCCCGTGCCAAGATTGGAGCGACCATAAACTGCGCCGGTTTCCAGAAACTGCTTGTTGGCGGTCTGGTAAGCGGTTTTACCCCATGCGCCCCAGTTTTCGCCTTCGCGCAGCATATCGGCTGCGTCCTTGCTCTCAAGTTTCACGGTGCCGCCGAAGCCGCCATTGCCGTAACGAACGGAGGTTGCACCCTTTTCAATCTCGACGCGCTTGAGCAGTTCAGGTTCGACGAAGATGGTGCCCTGATCGTATTTTTCGAAGTTCTTTGGGGCACCGTCGAGGAGAACACGAACATCACTTTGGCGCGAGAAACCGCGGATCGAAATCGACTGACCTTCGGTGCGTACCCCGCCCAGCATTGCGACACCGGGTGTCTTTTTGATAAGTTCCGGAATTGTCGAGGCCTGTGCCTGCTGCATCTGTTCAGGGGTAATCTGGGAGACGCGTGGGTCCAGATCAGCAAAATTTACGCCGGTGATCTGCGAAAAGCTGATCGTATCGAGCTGCACAGCACCGTCGACAGCAGGCAAAGCCGCGTTGTTTCCCGTTGCTTCACGTTCCAGCCGCACTGTGCGGTTGCCGGTGAAGCGATACTGGATATCGGTGTTGCGCAGCAAAGCGGAAAGCGCTTCGGCTGGTGCCATGGTTCCACTTACGCCCGAGGTGTTGAGCCCACTGGTGACGGATGCATCAAATGCGATTTGCAGACCCGTTTGCACAGCAAGACGATTGAGCGCGGTCGAAAGCGCACCGGCCGGAATGTTGACAGCGACGGATTGTACTGCAGCCTGTGCAAATGCAGGTGTGGTCAGGATGGGGCTTAAAACAGTACCGCTCAAAAGCAGTGAAGCAAATAAGGGACGTGCGCAGCCAGTGAGAATGCGCGAAGCGGGGCTTTTCATGTTGTTTCCAGTCTCAACGTTCAAGGCGTTGGGCGTTTTGGTGCCGAGGCTCTCGCGCGGGTTGCGCAAATTGCCTTTCATGGACTGGACGAATGAAATTGAGTGTTTGGGACATTCGGCAGAAAATTAATTATGCAGCACTGTGAGCAATGAACCCACGCGCATCGCCTTCAAATCGAAAACCTTGATAAAGTCATCAAGCGCTGTCGATGGTGCGGATAGATCGAAGGTGCCGGTAATCCGGCGTTCGGCCAGATCTCTGCTCGCAATCATCACCCGACCGGGAAGGTGGCGTGCAATATCTTCGACTACATGTTCCAGAGGCTGGTTCTCAAAAACCAGACGGCCACGACGCCACGACGCAGTGAGTTCTGGATCGATCATGGCGATCTGCCCAATGCCATTCTTGTTGTCGTAGAAGACACTGTGTCCCTGCTCAAGCTGAAGCGTGTCCAGTGGGTTTTGTGTTGATGATGTGGTGCTGGTCTGTACCTGAACAGCATGTTCAGTGACAACCACATCGGCACCGCCATCTTTCAGCTTCACGTCGAACTGGGTGCCGAGCGCGGTTACTTCGCCATTGGCTGCTCTGACCGTGAATGGCCTCTGCGGATCTGGAGCAACGGTGAAATAGGCCTCGCCGCGAAGAAGTTGAACCCGACGTTCGCCGTCCGTTATGTCGAAAGCGATTGCCGAGCCTGCATTGAGCTGGACGGTCGAGCCGTCCTCAAGTTTGATGACCGGCATTTCGCTGCTGGCCGACATGGCATCTGCACGCAGCCACATCGGGCCGTCGAAAGTGATAAAACCACCCGCAAGTGCGCCAAATAAAAGCATGGAACTTAAAGCCACGCTTACCGGATAACGCGGCTTTCTGGCAGCGGTCCGGGCGAAATCTGCATCCTGAAGGAGCAGAAAGCGCGTATCGCTGAAAACGCGTGCAGCTTTGGTAAATGCCAGCTCATGCCGTGCGTCGCTGGTGCGCCAGAGTGCGCACGCTTCAACGACAGTCGGGTCTTTGGGCGAAGCCTGAAGCCGCATCAGCCAGTCGACAGCCTGCTCCTGGATGAGACGCTCGGTCTTATCCTGTCTTTTTACGGTCGCGCGCCTCATGCCTGATCCAGTTCGTCGAGCCGTATGAGGCAGTATATAAGCGCTTTCCGCAGATGCCTGTCCACCATATTGCGGGTAATTCCAAAGCGCGTGGCTATTTCGTCGGGCGACAGATTGCCAATCCGGTGAGCGATGAAAACGCGGCGCTGGCGCAACGGCAATTCCATGATCGCATCGCGCAGACAGGCGAGGCGTCGCGGCATATCCAGTGCCAGATCAGGATTTGCGTCCTTGCTTACAATGTTTGCGGCTTCGTCTTCGGTGCCGGAAAATAGCTTCGCTTCAAAGTGTTCACGTCGAAACCGATCAAGACCAAGATTGATCGCAGCGCGTGTTAAAAAGGCGCGCAACGACGACTTGCCTTCAAGGTCGGTTCTGCGTTCCTTGAGTCTCACATAAAGATCATGGACAATTTCATTGGCGTTTGAAGATGCGTGTCCGCGCCGACGGACCGCACGACACAGTTCGTCATAATAATCTGTAATGGCAGCATCGATGTCAGCGATTTCCTGCAGAGGAAAGGCCGATGTCAGCTTGGATTTGTCAGATTGGTTCACGGTGGGCACCACATTTTCGTGGCGGCACCATAGTTATGCGCTTGTGCAAACGCAATAATATATGAGCAATATACTCATCTTATGTGGATGCTGTTGCATTTCAGCAAAAATGGCCGATAGCCGCAACGATGGAGAGCATTCCACCGCTGCAAACGAGGGTGACGTTTTACTTCGGCAGCTGAGCTGCGGCCTGCTTGATCGCCGATGTGATCTGTTGGCAGAAAGGCTCAACGCTCTTGCCAGAGGTCTTGGCGTAATCCTCGACGTCGGTCTCTTGGCCCATCGACTGAACGACGCCCTTTTTACCGGCCGCCTGCGCCTCTTCAAGTCCAGACTTATCGGCGGGCGCCTGCATGATCTTCATGATGGATTGCTGGCTGTCGATGTCTTCCTGTGTCGCGAAGCCTTTGTCCTTGCAGTACTCGACGATACCGAGCTGGTTCTGTGCTGCTTTATAGAGCGCTTCCGGTGTCATCTGCTGTGTGGCCTGGCCTTGCGCCATAGCGCCGCCTGCGGTGACCGATGCCAGAATAAAAGCGCAGATACCTGCAATTTTCATCGTTTCAACCTTTCAATTATATCGCATTTCCCACCCCGAAAGGCTTAAAGGCGTTAACGGACAGCGCGAAATAAAGACCTGCAAAATCGGGTAACAAGTTTTTATTGTATCCGGGATTTCAGAGGCTTCGTCTCGTCACATTCGGGTCTGGGAGAGTTACGTCCAGAAATAGCGCACAATATGGAAGAAGACCGGAGCCGAAAAGACGAGGCTGTCGGCCCGGTCGAGCATCCCGCCATGTCCTTCGATCATGTGGCCCCAGTCCTTCACGCCGCGATCGCGCTTGATGGCGGAAGCAACAAGCCCACCGAAGAAACCCATGATGCATGATGTAGCCGCAAGGGCACCCGCCTGAACCGGCGAAAACGGCGTCAGCCATGCAAGACCGGCTCCCAGAAGAGAGGCGCTCGCAACCCCGCCCACAAAACCTTCCCACGTTTTGGACGGCGATATGCTGGGCGCGATGCGATGCTTGCCGAACAGCTTTCCGAAAATATACTGCAGCACATCACTGCCCTGCACGGTGGCCACCAGAAACGCGATCAGAAGCAGTTTCTTACCGTCAAAACCGGGAATATCCAGCGTCATCAGCGCGGGCACATGGCTGATGCAATAGACCGACAGCATGATGCCCCATTGCTGTTCGCTGATACGCTCCAGAAAGCGGGACGTGTCGCCGGAAAGCGCAGTCAGAACCGGCATGGCGAGGAAGCAGTAGACCGGGATGAAGATGGAATAGAGCCCGTACCAGTCGATCCAGATCAGATAATATTGCACCGGAATGACCAGCAGGAACATGCCGAGCAGCACGCGATGGTCGGCGCGTCTTGTCTGCGTCAGCGTCGCATATTCGCGCAAGGCGGCAAACGAGATCAGCGCGAACAGCACGATTACGCCACCCTTGCCGAACAGGAAGGCGATGCACATGGCGCCGACCATGATCCACCATGCCTTGATGCGGGCATTGAGATTGACCAGCGTGGATGAAAGCGGCTTCGGCGCGCGCCATGAAAGAACACCGGCAACGGCGCTTGCCGTTATCAGAACGCCCATGAGGCCAAGGAATAATCGGGTCGTTTCACTCATGAGTGATTACCATTCTGGGGCTGAATATCGAGAAGGCTCTGACGGGCGCGGGCGAGAAATTCCTTGCGGTCCTCACCCTCGCCAAGCTGCACCGGCGCACCGAAAATGACACGGCAAAGAAGCGGCACCGGCAGCATTGCGCCCTTGGGCAGCACGCGCGACATGTTTTCGATCCAGCATGGCACCAGCTCGACATCGGGGCGTGCCAGCGCCAGATTGTAGATGCCGGAACGAAAGCGTAGCAGCGCTTCATCGGTCATGTTGCGTGTGCCTTCGGGAAAGATGATGAGTGAATGACCATCGGCCAGCGCTTTCAGCATCACTTCCATCGGGTCTTGCGTGCGTTCCACCCAGTTGCGCTCAACAAGCACGGTGCGCAACAGAACTTCGGCCATGAACTGACGCACGCGGTTGCCCCGCCAGTAATCGGCACCGGCGACAGCACGGGTGCGCGCGCGCTCCTCCTGATCGAGACAGGAGGAAAGCAGGATGAAATCGCCGTGGCTTGTATGGTTAGCAAAATAGATACGCTGATTGCGCGACGGACCGGTGCCGCTCCAGATTGGACGCACGCCGGTAATCCCGCGCGACAGGATTGCCAGAAACGAACCGAACGTCGATTGCACCTGATGGCGGATCAGTTCCCGCATGTCACAGCCCCTGACCCAATGGCACTGTGGCCAGCAGAATGAAAAGCACGATACCCAGCCCCATGAAGAACCGCAGACGCCCCATGATGCGTCGCGAGCCTTCTATCCTTTTCGCAAGTGGACGGACCGTGCCGTCATTGGAGCGCAGGCCCATGCGCTCAAGAATGCTGTCTACCTCACCCAATCCCGTTTCATCGGAACCGGCGATCAGCTTGAAAAGTGCTGCATCAAACAAGAGGTGCGCAGCGATACCCAGCACGATCAACGCGCTTACCAACAAAAGCGGCCAGATCAGCCAGAAGGCCAGATCATGCACCGGGCGCATGAAGGGCGCGACCGCAAGCAAAGCCACGGCGACAACGATGCCGAGAAAGGCATTGCGGCGTAGAACAATTGCTATGGACGCTGCAGGCGTATTCATGTCAGCTCCTCCGCCAAATGCAGATGGACCGGCCAGGCTTTGGAACGTATCAGCACTTCGGCTTCCCGTGCATTGACGACGCGGCCAGTAGAGACAAGCCATGCGACCGCAACCGTTGCGCTGCGCTGAAAGCCAAGCGCACAACAGATGAGCACCGGACCGTGATGGCGTGCGGCTTGAACGGCATCGGAGGCCAGTTGCACTTTTTCCGATGACGGCGCGACCAGATCAATCGTGCCGAAACTCTTCCATTCTATAGAATGGGGTGGCGGCACCATTTCAGCGGCGAGATCGATGACGGCAGCAAAGGAAGAAAGTTCTGCGGCTTTTGGAAAACGTCCGAGAAACACCCCGTCGGCAAGCTCGACATGCGGCGGCAGCTTGCGTGTCCAGAACCGTACATTCAGCCGGGCAAAAAGCCGGTAAGGCCAAAGCAGCCAGCGGCTTGCGAGACTGACCGAACCGTCTGTCATTTTCTGGAAAATGCCGAGGCCCGCACCGAAATAGCCAAGCGCTACAATGGCCAGTGCCGTTGCAGGCCAAAGCCAGAAAATCGCATAACCGGTGACGGTCAGGCCATGGATGGCGAGCACCAGAAACAGGATTGCACCCGCCAGATAGTAAAACCCGATCCTTCTGGCTTTGGGGTCTGCTGTAAACTGAAACTCTGCCAGCGGCGAAGGACCGCTGCGCGGGAAAAGCCACAAGGCGAACAGGCCAAGCAGAGCGCCCGCCGGAATATCGACCGCGTGATGCTGATAGGTCGTCAGCACTGACAGACCGATCAGCAGACACCAGACATGCCAGACCACGCGCATGGTATCGCCCATTATGCGGCGCATCTGATCCCAGATGATGATCAACAGCGCGATATGCAGCGAGGGCGCCTGATTAAAGGGTTTGTCGAACCCGCCAAGCACATCGAACATAAAACCCGGAAGACCAGCCGTTGCCGGTTTTACAAAGGTTGCGGTCAACGGAAAAGCGACGAAGCAAAGAACCGCGATAATCTGTGCCGTGAGATAACGCTTCGCCAGCCGGTCGACCTGTTCGGTGCTGTCATTGATGAACAGCGCAATCGCATAAAACAGATTGACCGACCAATAGGGAATGATGCTCCACGCGATAAAGGGAACATGGCCTTCCCAGTTGAAAGCGAGGTTCGGCACGTCATCATGGAGCGATGCAAGCCAGTTGGCCGTGCCGTAGGTCAGGTAAAAAAAGGGCGCGAGAAACAGAAGCCAAAAGATCGCGCGGCGGATCACAGGCCGCCGCGAGAAACCATCAAGCTCCGTCAATTGCGTGGTCACGCTTCAGCGTCTCCGATCCGTTCCGCAATCGATACGGTAAAGATGCCCCATTGATCGGTGCGTTGTTCGATCTTGCGATAGCCCGCCTTTTCGACGAGCTGATCCATTTCGCCCTGTGTGCGGCGGCGCATCACCCATGCCTGTCCGCCGCGATGTGACGTGAGCGCCCGCGCGATCATTTCAAGCTGCGGATGCCATGGCTGGTTGGTGTAAATGAGCAGTGAGCCCGGCTTCTGCACGCGGGCGAGACCCGAAAGCGACCGGTTAATGAGCGCATTGTCCGGGAAAAGCTCATAAAGCCCCGACACAATCGCAAGGTCTGGCTGTGGTGTGACCGTTGCCAGACTTTCTTCGTTGAACGCATCGCCTTCTTCCATATGAGCGATTGCTTCAAGACCGCGATCCTTGATGAGCTTGCGGCCAGCCAGCACATTGATCGGCGAGTAATCGCGAAGATGAATGCTGTCCGGCAATTCGCCGGCACGCACCACCGCATCAATCACATAGCGGCCATGCCCACATGCAATGTCGAGGATATTGGTCGATCGACCTTCGCTTTCCAGCCGCCTGATGGCGTGTCTGATGAGTTCCTCAAGATGCACTTTGCGCTGGCGAATGCCTCGCCAGCCAATGGCTTCCAGAAACTGTTTGTCGATGAGCTTGCCGCCGGGGCCTAAGCCTCGTGCTTCATTCTCGTAGACATAATCAAGCGTGGAGCCTGAATCGAAACCGGTACGACGACCAACTTTCAGACCTTCCGACAAAAGCGAGCCAAAGCCGATAGAGGCGCGCGTTGATGCCCAGTAAAGCCCGCGCGGTGAAAGCAGCGGTAGCGGACTTGATAGTTTGTCAGCCTCATCGCGCGTATGGCCTGCAATATGGGCATCCGTCAGATCAGCGCGTTGTGGTGCTTCCGCAAAACGCGCTTCGATGAAATCATGGATCAGCGCGAGAGCCGGTTTGCGATCCCGTTCGCCCAGCGTGTCATGGTAAAAACCTTTGAGCACATGGCGCTCTTTGATGCGGCTGCCGAGGTTCTCAAAAAAGCGGTGCTGTGGCGTTGGTCGCACGACAAAAT
Source organism: Brucella grignonensis (assembly GCF_002252505.1). Classification (GTDB taxonomy): domain Bacteria; phylum Pseudomonadota; class Alphaproteobacteria; order Rhizobiales; family Rhizobiaceae; genus Brucella; species Brucella grignonensis. The sequence continues at coordinate 61,431 of NZ_NNRL01000163.1, forward strand.
CGCTGCCGGAAATGAGAAGCTGTGTCGGAACGGTAATCGCCCGCGCATCATCCACCACGCGCTTTGCTGCCTCATACAGCTGAAGCAGAATATGCGAGGCGATTGGCCGTGTAATCAGCGGATCGGTGCGATAGGATTCAATGCGCTCCCGATCATGGGTGAGAAACTGCGGTTTGACGTAGGAATTGACGAAGAACGTGCCTTTGAGTTTCTGCCAGAGCGCGATGCCCTCTTTGGCGAAAGGCACATAAAGCTTGATGTCGAAGGCTGGCGACGCCATGACCAGCGCACGGATATTGGGCGCATAGTCATGTACCCATGCGCTCGCCAGAACGGCGCCGACGCTCTGCGCAATCAGCGCGACGTCTTCGTTTCTTATACCGGTTTCATTGCGGATATGGGCAACGAAACTATCAAGATCGCGGATCGAAGCACCGAATGACGGCGAAAAGCCGCGCACGCCCGGAGAGTTTCCGTGGCCGCGTGCATCCCAGGCATAGAATGCATAATCATCAAGACCGAGCTCATCCACGAGATGGCTCACACGTCCGCTATGCTCGTGGCCACGATGCAGGAGAACGATAATGCCCTTCGGCTTTTCAGAGCGGGCAGGCCAGAAACGATAGAACAGCGAAGTGCCGTCATGGGTGACGAAATGGGATTCTAGCGGTTCACGATGTGACGCCGTTTCATGCCCCGGCAATTCTGTGCGCTGGCTCATCATTTCTCCTCTCAACAGGCCTTCTCCCATTTTTCGGGATGAACTCCAAGTTATTCGACCCAGTTACTATTGAGTAGAACAGAATGTTTGAATAAACGAGCTAAGGCCGGCCGCAAATAGCTGATTTCTACATAATCGTCATTTCCAAAAGTTTCCCGAAAGTTTCTTATGTCTGTTTATCAACTTAAGTCCCGTTTCCAGAACTTGTTGAGACCTCTTGTCGTGCAGCTTGCAGCAAAAGGTGTGACGGCCAATCAGGTGACTGTTGCCGCCGCCTTGGCTTCAATTGTTCTTGGTGCTTTTCTTGGGCTGAACGGGAATGCGATCTGGTTTGCGCTGGTGCCGGTCTGGCTTTTTCTGCGCATGGCGCTCAATGCAGTTGATGGTATGCTGGCGCGCGAACATGGTCAGAAATCCATGCTGGGTGCCTATCTCAACGAGATCGGCGATGTGATTTCCGACGCGGCGCTCTATGCGCCTTTTGCGATCATCGCGCCGTTTTCGTCGCTGTGGATATTCGCGATTATCTTCATCGCCACGCTGACGGAGTTTGTCGGCGTGACGGCAGCCTCGCTCGGATCAAGCCGCCGTTACGATGGACCAATGGGCAAAAGCGACCGCGCTGTGGTCTTTGGTGTGCTTGGTGCCTGGATCGCCATTGATGGCATTCTGCCACAATGGATGTTCTGGTTGCAGCCGGTGCTGTGCGCGCTTCTGATCCTCACCGTCATCAAGCGAATCCGTAATGGAATGAAAGAAGCCCCGAACGCATAAGCGCGGGGCTTCTTCTGTCTTAAGAACTATTCGCTTTTAGTTTGCAGAAACGAAAGCCGACATGCTGGTAATCAGCAGCATTCCGACAGTTGCGCCTGCGTCCTGAAGACCGATGGTCTTTTCCTGAAAAGCTGCGGCCTTGCCGTGCTGGGCAACCATCGTTTTGGTCGCTTCAAGCGCATCTTCGGCCGCCTTGGCTGCAGCTGCAAGCGCATCGGCAAGCGAGGCACCAGCCGCTGCTTGAGCTTCAAGGGTTAGAGCGATTGGATCAAGCACATCGAGAAGCGTCTTGTCGCCAACCTTTGCCTTGCCGCGCTCGGCAATACCATCACGATATGCGCGCCAGAAAGCGGCAATCTCTGCGGTTCCCAGCTCGTCGATACCGTCACAGGCCTTGCTTGCACGCAGGAAGCCGGTTGCGGTCAGCGTACCCATGGTTGATGGCGCGACGCGGGCCATAGTGGCGCCAGCTGTACGCAGAAGCTTGGCGATACCCGCAGCTTCACCTTCCGCATGGACAGCTTCTGAAGCTGCTGCAAAGGCCTTGCTCATGGTGATGCCGAGATCGCTATCGCCAACCTTGCCGTCCAGCGCGATAAGGAATTCGCGCTGTTCTGCAAAAAGCTGCTTCCAGCTGTCGAAGAGATTGATCAGATCAGATGCTGTAATGACGTTCATGGCTGCACCTCAACCCGCAAAATGCTTGAAAAATGGGGTATTAGCGGATGCGGCAACCAGTGGCTCCAGTTCTTCATCAAGATGCAGCACGGAAACTGACGCGCCAGCCATTTCCATGGACGTGGCAAACTCGCCGATCCAGACATGCCTGACCTTGACGCCACGCTCATCAAACAGCTGGGAAACCCGGCGGAACATGATGTAAAGCTCTTCAAGCGGCGTGCCGCCAAGACCATTGACCAGCACGGCAACTTCGTCGCTCTTGGCATAGGCCTGCTCGACAAAAATACGTTCCATCAGCTCGTCGATGACTGCATCAGCGCTGGCAAGCTTCTTGCGGCTGATGCCCGGCTCGCCATGGATGCCCATGCCGATTTCCATTTCATCTTCTCCGATGGAGAAGGTTGCGTGACCGATTTCCGGTACAACGCAGCTGGAAAGTGCAACACCCATGGTGCGAGTGCGCAGACGTGCCTTGTCGGCAAGACGTGTCACTTCATCCAGCGACAGACCGTTGGCTGCAGCGGCACCAGCTGCTTTGTAGACAAAGAAGATACCGGCGACGCCGCGACGCTTGTGTTCTTCACCGACAACCGAGGACGCCACATCATCATTGCCGATAACCTGTTTGACGGCGATGCCATCGAGATCGGCAAGTTCTGCAGCCATATCGAAATTGATAATGTCGCCGCTATAGTTGCCATAGATGTAGAGAACGCCTGCGCCCTGATCGATAGCCTTGGTGACCTGATACATCTGTTCCGAGCTTGGCGACTGGAAGACGCCGCCGACAGCTGCGCCATCGATCATGCCTTCGCCAATATAGCCGAGGAACAGCGGCAGGTGTCCGGAGCCGCCACCTGTTGCAATGCCGACCTTGCCGGATTTGGTATTGGCTGTGACCATGCAACGCTTGTCATTATCGACAAAGGTAAGCTCGGGATGCGCCCGATAGATGCCTTCGAGCATCTCATCCACGAAATTGACGGGATCGTTCAGGAATTTCTTCATGATTTCCTCTTGAGAGTATCGGGTTATTTCTTGCGTTGGCGGGTGACGAAGAAGGCGGCAGCCAGCAGGATGAAGCAGCCGACGACGAGACGCTGCCATGTGCTGGGGATGCCGACGAGCACCAGAACACTGTTGATGACGGTGATGAGCAGCACACCGAGAAGGGTGCCAAAGACGGTGCCGGTGCCGCCGGTGATGCGTGCACCACCGAGAACCACAGCGGCGATAACGGCAATTTCGGTTCCGACGAAATCGAAGGGGCTCGACTGGCGATTGGCGCAAACATGGATGATGCCTGCAAGTCCGGCCAGACCACCTGCATAGCCGAACAGGAAGATATGGATGGTGCGTAGATTATAGCCGAGGCGGCTTGCAATCTGGCTGTTACCGCCCATCGCAAAAATCGCGCGGCCCATCAAAGTGCGGTTCAATATCCACCAGGTCAGGATTGCGGCCGCAGGCAGCACCAGAAAATAGAATGGCATGGTGATGGTGGCACCGGTTGCCGATTCAAACTGGAACAGAGGAAGGCGACCGAAAGCACCCATTGTCGGCGGCAGAGACATGATCCAGACCGTGCCGACGAAAGCCAGCAGGAAGCCACGGAAGAGATACTGCGTGCCGATGGTGACGATCAGTGACGGTACATTGAGGTAATGCACCAGAAGACCATTGAGGACGCCGAGGAAAATACCGCCCGCAATCGCCATCAGAATGATGAAGATGATCGGCAGTTCCGGCATATAGGACTGCACCAGAAGCGTCAGCGAATAGACCGTCGTGGCAGCAATCGCCGTAAAGGAAACATCAATGCCGCCTGCGGCAAGAATGATGAAGACGCCAAGCGCAAACAGGCCCATCACCACACTGGCACGACCTATATCGATCAGCGTAGAGGCTTGCAGGAATGCCGGATTGATGATCGAGACAATCGTGCAGATTGCCACGAGCAGGAAAAAAGTGATCGATTCCGGGCGCCTGCGAATGAAGTCACCCAGTTTGAAGGATCGGGCGGTCCCCAAGTTATTTTGGCCCAGATCCTGTTGATACTGCGACGCACTCATTAGGCAACTTCCTTCTGCGACGACATCATGGCTTGATAGAGCTGATCTTCGGTGGCCTGTGCAGCATCCAGTTCGGCAACGATGCTGCCTGAGTTCATGACGAGAATGCGGTCTGCATTCTGCAGAAGCTCCGGTAGATCATCGCTGACGATGATGAGGCCCATGCCAGCTTCGGCCAGCGCCTGAATTGCGCGGTAAATTGTGTCTTTCGATCCCACATCGACGCCAACGGTCGGGCCGTGCAGCACCAGAAGCTTCGGGCCAATGCTCAGCCAGCGACCAATCAAAACGCGCTGCTGATTGCCGCCCGAAAGCGCGCCAACAGGCAGGTCCAGATTGGTTGTATTCAGCCGCATCTCTTTCATCAGCGAGGCGGCGATGTTGCGACCTTGTTTCTGGTCGACAATGCCAAGGCTGTTGCAGAGCTTTCTAAAGATCAGTGCGATCTCATTTTGGAAGATCGACTTATCGAGGAAAAGGCCTTCTGCAAGGCGGTCTTCCGGCACATAGCCAATGCCACGCTCGATGGCTTCCGCCGGGCTTTTAACTTCGGTCTTCTGACCTTCGAGGCGGATTGAACCTCTATCAGCAGGTACAACGCCTGTGATCGCCATGGCCAGCTCGTTGCGGCCGGAATCTGCAAGGCCGGTAATGCCGAGGATTTCACCCTTACGAAGGGTAAAGCCAATGTCCTTGAAGCCCGATGCAGTAAGGCCGTCGAGTTTGAGCAGTTCGGCATCGCCGGGCTGTGCCGTGCGATAACGCTCGGCGTCGATTTCCCTGCCGATCATCAGTTCGGACAGCTGCTGCTTGGTATAGTTTTCGATCGGGCCCTGTGCCACGCACTGGCCATCGCGGAAGACAACCGCATTGCCGCCGATGCGATAGCATTCATCAAGCTTGTGGGTCACGAAAAGCACTGCGACGCGCTCAGCGCGCAGGCGTTCGACAACTTCAATCAGATTATCCACTTCGCGACGGGTCAGCGATGTGGTCGGCTCATCCATGATGACAAGCTTGGCGCGCGTTGCAATGGCGCGTGAGATGGCAACCAGCTGGCGCATGGCAAGCGGCAGCTCGGAAACGATTGTATTCAGAAAGGCTTTGTCGGTTGGCAGGCCAACCGTGCTCAATGCCCGTTCTGCAGTCTCACGGAGCTGCGAAAGCTTGACGCTGCGAAACAGTCGGCCATTGCCTTCAACAAGCTGCTCATTCAGCGCTACGTTTTCAGCGACGGTCAAATTGGGAATAAGCGACAGATCCTGATAGACGGTCTCGATACCGGCTGCCAGCGACTGGATCGGGTTCAGCGAAGTATAGGTTTTGCCATCAAGAATGATTTCGCCTTCGCTGGGTGCATGTGCGCCGGACATGATCTTGATGACCGTGCTCTTGCCGCAGCCATTTTCACCCAACAGGTGATAGGCCTGGCCAAGATCGATTGTCAGATCAATGCCGCGCAGCGCGTGAACGCCGCCAAACCGCTTATGGATGTTGCGCAGTTCGAGAAAACGATCCGGCGACCGGTCGTTGCTCGTCCCATTCTTCGTCGTAGTTGACACGTTAAATTCCTTTGTCGCCGCACCGCTCGCCAAAGCGATTGGGCTGGCTGTAGGACCGTTGGCTTTCGTTTGCCACGCGCTAATGTCTTGATTTTAGATAGTTTGTTTGGTTCAGGCGCCCGGATGCAACGGGGCATCCGGGCTTTTGACACCATCGCGTGCGGCTGAACGATGTCCGCACACGATGGTCAGTCAGCCCGTGCGAAACGCCTAGAACAGGTGTTCCTTGTAGGTCGCCTTGTCAGCAATAACCATGCCGTTACCGATGACGAGCAGGCCTTCACCGGCACCCTTTTTGACGCTGACCTTGTTATAGCCTTCAACGCCGAGGTCGGTGCCTTCCTTGACTTCCTTCTTTTCGAGCAGAAGCTTGGCAACCGCATTCATCGCCATACCAGCCTTCTGCGGATCCCAGAAGCCGATTGCAGTGATGGCACCGGATTCAAGAAGATCTGCCGATGGGTTAGGCAGGCCGGTGCCGACGAGACAAACCTTGCCGCTCAGGCCAGCTTCGTCGATCGCACGGCCAACGCCGAGAACGTCGTTACCGGCAGAAGTCTGGAAGCCTTTCAGGTCAGGATGCTTGCGCAGGATTTCCTTGGCCTTTTCATAGGTGCCGTTGGCATCGTCGAAGGATTCGTTGTTCGGATCGACGAGCTGCATGTCAGGATACTTCTTGGCGTTTTCTTCGCCCGAACCAACCCACTGCATGTGCGTGCGGCTGCCGAGCGAGCCAACAAAGGTGGTCCACTTGCCGCTCTTGCCCATGCATTCTGCGAGACGCTCATTGAGTGCTGTGCCGTAATCGGCATTATCGAAGGCTTCGACGTCAGCCATGGTGTTGACCTGGTTGTCGGCTTCATGCGTCACAACTACAATGCCGCGTTCCATGGCGCGCTTGAAGGTGCCTTCGAGAACGGCCGGATCCATTGGGACGACGGCGAGAGCGTTAACGCCCTTGGCAACGAGGTCCTGTACGATCTGAAGCTGCTGTGCTGCGTCTGCCGTTGCCGGTCCGCTCTGCGTTGCAACGACGTCCGGATTGGCCTTCTGATAGGCTTCAACACCGGTGTTCATGCGGTCGAACCAAGGAATACCGCTGATCTTGACGACCGTTGCGATGACCGGCTTTTCCTGTGCGACGAGCGTGCCCGCGCTGCCCGCGACGATCGCTGCACCAATGATGGTTCCGGTGAGCAGTTTTTTCGTTGTTGCTTTCATCATTTCCTCCACACTTACCATCCCCCAAAGTCTATGTTCGGGTGCCTGAGGGTTGAGCACCGATGTTTCCCTTTTGGCGATTGCCGAGGGTAAAGAATCCCGCGATGTCGTATTTTCCGACTGCAAGGAAGGCGAGCAGCAGCAGGCCCCAGGCGAAGTCGCGGACGAAGTTGGAAAGGCCGCCGAAGTTGAGCAGGCTGGACATGAGCTGCAAAGCAATAGCGCTCAGCACCACGCAGATGACACGGCCATAGCCACCTTCAGGCTTCACGCCCGCCATGACGGCGATGAGAATGGCGACCAGCAGATACGAGCTGCCATAGTCGAACTTCACGTTGACGTTACGAGCTGCAATGATGATGCCCGCAATCGCTGCCAGAAATCCGCTCGTTGCATAGGTCGCAATCAGCACGCCATTGCGCGGGAAACCAGCGAAGACAGCGGCTTTCGGATTGGTGCCCATCAACATCAGCCAGTAGCCGTAAGGGGTAAAGCGCACGACTGCTGCGATCAGCAAGGCTACCGCTATGAAGATCAGGAAGCTGATTGGCACGGCGAGGAACATGTCATTGCCGATGCGCGACAGAAGATCGGGGCTGCCGACCATGACAGCGCGACCGCCAGAGACAACAACAGCAAGACCCGTAAAAGCCATCTGCGTGCCAAGCGTGCAGAGGATCGGGGTGATGTTGAAGCGCGCAATCAGGATTCCGTTGACGATGCCGCCCGCAAGACCGATCACCAGTGCCAGTCCGATAAAGGCGAGGCTGAAGCCAAGCTGGTTTTCGGCGCTTGAGATAAACATCGAAACGATGATAGCGGAGAGCACACCGGAAAGGTTGGCTAGTGCAATACCCGAAAGATCGATCCCGCCATTGCCAGCGCACATGGCCAGCATGACGCCGATTGCCAGAAGCCCGATTTCAGGCACCTGACCTGCCATGGACTGCAGATTGAACAGGGATAGGAAAGATCCTCCCGAAATATACGCGCCAAGCGCGAGCAATCCGAGATTGATGACAACAAGCATAGCAAGCTGATTGCTTGTCTTCTGCATGGTCTCCTCCTACCATGTTTAGTAAACAAAACTGTTATTCACTAAATAAATGAACACAAGCTTGTGGGTTGTCAAGCGTATTATCGTAGAATTATGGTTGCCTAACACAGGGAATTACCCTAATCGTTTTAAATCACAGCATTTCTGTTTACTAAACGAGACCTCAGTCCGCCCTTAATATCGAAGTGCCACCTGGAAAACATGAAAAAGAAAAAGTCCTTTACGATCAGAGATATTGCCGAGAATGCAGGTGTTTCGCCTGCAACGGTTTCGCTTGTTCTGAATGGCAAAGGCGAGATTTCAGGAGAAACGCGAGCGCGTGTTCTTGAGTCGGTGTCCCGTCTCAATTACGTGCCGCGCGCTGCCAAAACCGGGTCGAGTGGTGGTGAGACGATCCGTTTTCTGAAGATTGCCAAGCATGGTGAAACAGTTAATCGCGATCACAGCATTTTCGTCTCTGATTATATTGATGGCATGTCGTCGGAAGCGACGCGCCGCAACTACACGCTTGAAGTGGTAAGTTTTGAAGGGCAGCCGATCAGTGCGGTTGCTGAATCGCTGGCCGGTGCGCCGATCCGAGGCGTGATTGCGCTTGGGACCGAGCTTTCGGCGGCAGATATCCACATGATTCAGGGGTTAGGTCTGCCCACAGTCTTCATCGATACGTTTTATGAAGTCATCGAAGCCAACTTCGTCGACATGAACAATGAGGATGCCGTCTTCAAGGTTCTGTCACGCTTCAAGCAGCTTGGCTTTTCGCGGATTGGTTTTGTTGCCAGTCATACTGAAACGACGAATTTCCGTCTTCGCCGCGATGCGTTTTTCAAGAATATGCAGCGTCTGGACCTAAACGTTCAGGAGCGTGATATCCTTTCGGTCGAATCGACCTATGAAGGCGCACATCGCGATACTTGCGCGATGTTGCATTCAGGCCTCGATCTGGCGGAGTGCTATTTCTGCACGAATGATATTATCGCCTATGGTTTCATCCGGGCGTTGAAGGGCAAAGGCCTTCGTATTCCCGACGATGTTTCAGTGATCGGCTTCGATAATTTGCCGCAAAGTGCGACCATGGAGCCGGGCCTCACAACGGTTGAAGTCTCCAAGCGCAAGATCGGCAATCTTGCTGTGACTGTTCTGGATGATCTGATCAACACAGCTGAAACACAGCCGCCCGTTAAAATCCTGGTGGGTGCGAGCCTGGTCATCAGATCGAGCGATTCTGGTGTTGCTGCAAAGACGGTAGTCCCAAAGACCAGCGCGTTTACGAGCTAATCCTTTAAAATAGTCCATGAACTTTGAGCAGCGGCGGACGCAAGTCGTCCGCTGATTTTGCGCGCCTTTTTGTCTCTTTGCGGTCCTTAAGATTGATCAATCTCATCGGTGCTTTGTCCAAAGTACCGCGTGTGCAGCTATCCACACCTCCCTATTAGGTAGATAATTACTCTTGTAATTTTAATTATACATCTGTATTCAAGAGTCGAGTTCGCTATGGGCTGGAGGCAGAGGAGCCTTCCCGGGTGATCTTTAAAGCAGTCAGGCGGGAGAAAGTTTCGCCTGATTTCCAAGGGAGGAATTTATGAGAAAGCTTGCTACGCTGGCGGCTCTTGCTGCCTTTTCGCTGCCTGTTGCCGCCATGGCGCAGGACGCGCCAGGTACTGTCAAAAAAGACAGCTATCGCTTCGTCATCGTGCCAAAGGTTGTTCATCCCTGGTTCGATAAGGTGAATGAAGGCGCGCAGCAGGCTGCTGCGGCGCTCAAGGCGCAGACCGGCGCCAATGTTGAAATCGTCTACTCGGCACCACAGAGCGCAGACGTTGTTCAGCAGAACCAGATTATCGACAGTGCACTTGCAACCCGTCCGGACGGTCTCGCCCTCGATCTGCTCGATCCATCGGGCAATCGCGCCTCGCTTGAAGAAGCACAGAACCAGAAAGTTCCGCTGGTCCTGTTCGATTCCGTGCCGCCTGAAGGCATGAGCATCACCCATATCGGTTCGGATTTCTGCGAGCAGGCAAAGATTGCTGCCCGTCGTCTGGTTGAAGTTTTGGGCGGTGAAGGTGAAGTTGCGATCATGATGGGTGTGCCAACCGCACCAAACCATTCGATCCGCGCCGATTGCCATCGTGCAGTGTTCAAGGAACATCCGGGCATCAAGGTTGTTGCCGAAGGCATCGACAATGACAGCATCGAAATTGCACAGCAGCAGGCAGCGGCCATTATGCAGGCCAACCCGAACCTCAAGGGCTGGGTTGCATCGGATGCGGCTGGCCCGATTGGTATCGGTCAGGCCATTGTTGAAGCTGGCAAGCAGGGCAAAGTCACGCTGGTCGGTCTCGATAACTTGCCGGAAATGCTCGACATGATCCGCAATGGCGTGGCCGACAGCTCGTCCGCTTCGCAGCCTGAACTTCAGGGTTACTGGTCGGTGATGACACTCTGGGCACAGGCAACTGGTGCTCCTGTTCCGGGTTATATTGACACCGGCAATGCATTCCTCACCAAGGAAAACGTAGGCAACTGATCCGTTCCGGTCTTGTTGCAGGAGCACGGGTTCTCCCGTGCTCCATTCTTTCTTGTTCTGTCGGGCCGTGTCTGGACATCACTTTAACCGGAAGCGTTTCGGTAGCTGCCCCCCGCAATGCCCCCAGAAATATCCAAGGTGTCCATCATGGCTTATCTTGAAACAAGCGGATTAGGCCGGGATTTTCCTGGTGTGACCGCGCTGGATGATGTTGACCTGAAAATCGAGTTGGGTCGCACGCATATTCTTGCTGGCGAAAACGGTGCTGGCAAATCCACACTCGTTAAAATTCTGACCGGAACTGACAGCGCTTCGCGCGGTCAGGTACTGATTGATGGCCGCGATCCGGTTGCCGATCCTTCGCTCTATAAGAATGTCGCTTATGTTCCGCAGGAGCTGACGCTGTTCCCACAGATGAGCGTCGCTGAAAACCTGTTCATGCCGTTTAACCGAACCGGTCATGGCGGCTTTATCGTCAACCGCAAAATGTTGATGGAAGAAGCGAAATCCTATCTCGACCGTTTCGGCATTGAAGCGCGGCCGGATGATCTGGTTGCCAATATTTCCGTGTCCGATCAGCAGCTTCTGCAGATTGCGCGCGCCTGCACCAATGAGCAGATGAAGGTGCTGATCCTTGATGAGCCGACATCTTCGCTGACGCGTGTTGAAGTTGAGCGTGTCTTCAAGGTTATTCGTGGTCTTCTCGATCGCGATCATGCGATTGTTTTCATCAGCCACAAAATGGAAGAAGTCTTCCAGATTGGCGATGATTATACCGTTCTTCGCAATGGCACCAAGATTGAAAGCGGTCACATCAAGGATGTGACCGAAGCTGATCTGATCCGCGCCATGTCTGGCCGCGATCTCTCCTTTGATGAGCATTTTCGCCCATCCGCACCGACGACCGAAACAATCATGGAAGTGCGCGGACTGTCGGGATCGCGTTTTGAAGACATCAGTTTTGATCTGCGCAAGGGTGAGATTCTTGGCTTTGCCGGTCTGGTCGGAGCTGGACGCTCTGAAGTGATGCAGACGATCTTCGGCTTTCTCAAAGCCAAAGCCGGACAGGTGAAGGTTGAAGGCGAAAGCTGGACACTCAACGATACGTCGCGCTCGGTTTCAGGCGGCATGCTTTATCTTTCGGAAGAGCGAAAGCATCACGGCATTCTGCCGCTTTTGTCGCTGCGTGAGAATATTGGCATTTCGATTTTGTCGCTGACCAGCGGCAAGCTGGGCATCAGCGATAGTCGTGAACGCAATATCGTGCAGAAGATCATTGATGACTACGGCATCCGCACGTCCGGAATGGGCAAGCGCATCTCGCAACTTTCCGGCGGCAATCAACAGAAGGCTATTATCGGCCGGGCCATGGCCACGCGTCCGCGCGTGCTGATCTTTGACGAGCCGACCAAGGGCATCGATATCCGCACCAAATCCGAGATTTATCGCATCATGAAAAATCTCGCCGAAGAAGGCGTAGGCGTCATTCTCGTTTCTTCGGAACTCAACGAATTGCAGAAATGCGCAAGCCGTATCATCACCATGCATAACGGCCATATCACCGGTGAGTTCTCTACCACCGATACAAACAATGAAACACTCGTGGGCGCGATCTTTGGAACAGAGGTAAAAGCCGATGCAAACTAATCCCCTTTCCAATCTCTTCCGCACGCCGCTTGCCGGTGTCTTTGTGGCTCTGCTGGTGATCTTTGCCCTTTCGGCAATTATGTCACCTTATTTCCTCACACCTTATAATCTGTCGGTTGTGGCGCGTGGTCTGGCCTTTGTCGGGCTTATCACCATTGCACAGTCCATGCTGATGGTACTGGGTGAGCTTGATCTGTCGCTTGGTGTGATCGGCGGTTTGAGCGGTGTCGTGTCCGGCATTTTAATGATGCGTATGGGTTTCGAGCCTTATACCGCAATGCTGCTTGCCATTTTGCTTGGGCTTTGCCTCGGTCTGTTCAATGGTTTCCTCGTCACCTTCCTGCGCCTGCATTCGCTGGTACTGACCATCGGTACGGCAGGCATCTTTGGCGGTGCCAATCTGGTGCTGACACGTGGCGTTGCCATTACCGGTATTCCGCGTGAAGTGCATTTCCTTGGCCGCGGCGATCTCTTCGGAATTCCGGTGCCGTTCATCATCATGTTCGTAGCGCTACTGATTGCGACTTTTGTGATGCTGAAAACACCGTTCGGTCGTTACATGTATGCTATCGGCAACAACCGCGACGGCGCCCGTATGCTGGGTATTCGTGTGGATCGTGTGCGTCTCATGGTGTTCGGCGCCGCTGGTGCCATTGCAGGTCTTGCCGGTGTGTTGATGGTTGCGCGTCTTGGTACGGCACAGCCTTCGATTGGCGACAGCTGGGTGCTTGCTCCAATTGCTGCTTCCGTCATTGGTGGCGTTGCCACAACAGGCGGTATTGGCAGCCCGATTGGTGCGATTCTCGGTGCAGGTATCATCGCTATTATTGAAAACATTATCGTTCTGTTTGGTGTCTCGCCCTATTGGCAGGGCATTGTTTCGGGTGCAATCGTCGTGCTGGCTATTTCGTTCGATGCCATATCGCGCCGTTATCTGCGCCGGGATGCCCATTGATCAAGCGACGCGTTTAAGAAAGTTAGAACCATGAATGAACAAGTCAAAACCAAAAAGCTGATCAACGCGCCTGAAAATATCATTGCAGAAATGATTGAGGGCATGGTCGGCGCACATCCCGACATTCTGCGCGTCGAAGGCGAAACGGGCCGTGCTGTTGTAGCGGTCGATGGTCCGCGTGAAGGCAAGGTCGGCATCATTGTGGGTGGTGGTTCTGGTCACGAACCAGCTTTTGCAGGTTATGTCGGACGTGGCCTTGCGGATGCTGCAGCGGTGGGCAATGTGTTTGCTTCGCCATCGCCTGCCCATATTGCAGAAGCGGCACGGGCTGCGGATGGTGGCGCTGGCGTGCTGATGCTTTATGGCAATTACACCGGCGACGTTCTCAATTTCACCATGGCTGCGGAAGAACTTGCGCAGGATGGTATGGATGTGCGCCATGTCGCTATTGCCGACGACGTCGCTTCGGCTCCGATTGATCGCAAATCGGAGCGCCGCGGCATTGCCGGTGATATCCTGGTGTTCAAGGTAGCGGGAGCCGCGGCTGATCTGGGTGAATCCTTGTCGCGTGTTGAAGCGCTGGCACAGGCGGCCAATGAGGCGACCCGTTCCATGGGCGTGGCATTGAGCCCATGTTCGCTACCTCAGACTGGTAAACCGAATTTCACCATCGGTGACGATGAGATGGAAATCGGCATGGGTCTGCATGGCGAGCCGGGCATCCGCCGTCAAAAGCTTGCGCCTGCCGATGAAGTGACCGACGAACTGATGGCCTCGGTTGTGGAAGAACTGGCGCTTAAGGCAGGTGATCGCGTCGCCGTTCTGGTCAACGGACTTGGTGCGACGTCGCAGATTGAGCTTTACCTGATCTTCCGTCGCGTGAAGCAAATCCTTGATGGCAAGGAAATTCAGATTCACGCCTCATGGGTTGGCGAATATGCGACTTCGCTCGAAATGGCCGGTGCGTCGGTGACGCTGATGAAGCTTGATGCGACCTTGCAGGCGCTTCTCGATCATCCATGTCATACGCCAGCCTTAACGGTTGGTGCTGTGCAGACAGCCGATCGCGAACCCGCTTCGCACCGCAAGGCTGCACGCAGCGCCGAACACAAGGAAGCGGCCACGGACACGCCGCGCAAGCTCATCACCGAGGGTGATGTGACGCCTGCGCTTTTCAAGGCGATGATGATGAATGTCGGCAATCAGATCATTGCCGAGAAGAACTGGCTCTCGGAACTCGACGGCGTGATTGGTGATGGCGATCACGGCATCACCATGGAAATTGGCTGGAAGGCTGTTCAGCATGCGCTCGAAGATGAGCAGGGCGATGAGACGATTGAAGCTATCTGCAAGCGCATGGCAAAGGCGTTTCTGGATGCGGTTGGTGCTTCATCCGGCCCGCTTTACGCAACGGCATTCCTGCGTGCAGGTACAGCTGTCAGCAGTCGTCTGAACCTTGATGGCAATGGCATGGCCGAATGGCTTGCAGCGGCATCGCAAGGCATCCAGGATCGGGGCCGCGCGGAGCCGGGCGACAAGACGATGATCGATGCATGGGTTCCGGCGGTTGAGGCTGCAACCGAGGCTGCAAATGCCGGGAAATCGACACTTGAAGTGCTGATCGCCGCACGCGACGGTGCTGAAGCCGGGATGAAGGCGACGGCTGCAATGGAATCGCGTCGCGGACGGTCGGCCAAGCTTGGCGAGCGTTCAATCGGCCACATCGATCCGGGCGCGGCATCTACATTCGTGACCCTGCGCGCCATGGCAGAAGCCCTTCAAGGAAAGCATTAATATAGTAACAGGGGCTGTGTTTTAACGCGGCCCCTGCAGCAATGCGCGCGCCACACCCTCATTGGTGACAAGGCGATTGACATAACCGCCCCGCAAAATGGCCCGGATAATCGGGATTTTATTCAGCCCGCCTGAAACCAGAACCGAAGCTGGTTTGAGTTTGAGTTTGTCCGGTGGCAGAGCAATGATTGAATCATTGAGGAAATGATCGATCGGACGTCCCTGAGCGTCAAGAAAATATCCCAGAAACTCACCCACAGCCCCAAGTTTCAGCACCGCGTCAAGATTATCCTTTACGACGCGAATATGCGTAAGCGATGTTTCCGAGGTCAGTGGTCCGCAGGATACGAGGCCGATGTCGGCGATTTCAGTTCTGGCGAGTACGTCCGTCAGCTCGTCGCTCAACAGAATCGCATTGCGGCTTTCGCGGTTGGCGCAGTATATCGGTGCGGTCAGATAGTGACACTCGACGCCAAGAGCACGGGCAAAATCTGTCGCAACTTCAAATGTGTTGGTTGATGAGCCGCTGGTGACTCCACCGGTCAGTCCAACCACCCAGCTTTCGGGCTTGGGTTTGGCGCGCAAACTGCGCACAGCAAAACTAAGCGTTCGCCCGGATGCTATTCCTACACCCATATCGCGCCCGTCAATCAGCTCGCCAGCCATGGTTCCGGCAGCTTCACCGATAACACGTTTTTGCTCCAGAAAATCATCAAGGTCAGGAACAACCACGGCATCTGCAAGGCCATAGCGCGTTGCAACTTTTTCTGCCAGCTCGACGCAATCCGATAATGGCAGGCTGACGCTGATCTGTATCTGACCGGACTCCCGCACTTGTCCGATGATTTTATTGACTTTTAGCCGGGTAATGTTGAGCCGCTGTGCGATTTCCTGCTGGGTCTGGCCACCGATGAAATAGAGCCAGGCTACGCGCGCGCGTTCCTGCTCTTCATCGACAGACACGAAATTCTCGTTCATTCACTGGCCCTTAACAGTCACGCGTGCGGCAGAATACCCTTGTGAGAGAATGCTGCAAAGCATCAATTCCCGCGCTCTTTATAATACGCATCTTGTCCGAAAACTGTTTCCCCTTTTCGGGATGCGTTTCTAACTCATTTCATAAGTGGGGTGCGGGCCGCAACGAATTTTGACAAAGCAGATTATTATTTGTGCCATATCAAGGCCGGATACTTCACTGTTTTTGTATCCGAAACTACGGAGCATATTGAAAGAATTTAACTTGATTAAAATTATCATATTAAATAGAGGTTGCGCCGAGGAAATCCCAGGCGGCGGGTAAGATCATGTATAACAAAGATAGTCAGAAGTCGGCGCTCCATCGTTTTGTCGAAGGAGACGGGTTCTGGATAGCCTATGCTGGTTTGTTTGCGGTGATTGTTATCCTCGCAAATCTTTACCTTTGAGAATTGTCGGTCTGTAAACTGAGAGCACTGTTTTGCGGGCCGCCCATGCATCAAAACCCGGTGAGGTCACAAATTAACTGTCTATGCCGAGACGAAACGTAAGTTCGCACCGGTCACAATGTTCACCGACTCAATCGCTACCGCGTTACATTTCGCTTACTGGATAATGCACAACCCGGGCCAATCCCTGCATGAACGGTTTGCGCATCCAGAAACAGCGCTTGCAATCAAGATCATGCAAATGGCTATAGCCGGAGGTTTCATTCTCTGGTCCTCTCAATGGGCCAGAGCTTACTTCAAAATGGATTATTTCAACGGGGCAAGGTCAGCCCTAATCTCTGTTTTGTAAAGAAAACTGTGCACTTGTGTCCATATGTATGCAGGAAAGAGCTCGGATTTTTAGAAGATGTTACGGGATAAATAGGATAAAATGCCTACTTTAACACCTTCGCCATTTTGAAATGCGAGTTTACGGGTGGTAATATAGTGGGATGATTGGCGTCTAATTTTTCAGCTTACCTCCGTCAACATCGCAATTGTCAGTTCGGTCATTCGACAACAGTGAGGGCAGCAATTCTGGTTGTCCCATATTCTGCTCGATGTGCAGAGGTGGTCTTTCTGCCGAAATTGGCATAGAAACTAAGGGGCGCCTAATTGATTTGTATCGCAGCGAAGGTCTTTCTACTAGAAACCAAGATGCTGCGGCTACTATTACGGTAGGAGGGACTGCGAGTAACGCAAGTTCGTAACCGGAAAGGTTGGGTCCAGCAAATGACCGTACAACCTGTGTGACTGGCCACCCATACAGATAAATTCCGTAAGATAGATCGACATTGTTATTGAAGAAGTGCGCGATCACAGCATCGCGGGAGCCAAGCCATATAATTGGATAAGCCATAAAGAACGGAGCTAAAGTGGGTTGACGCACATAAAACATGCAGATCGCGAGTGCAGCTAAGGAGAGAACGGCCAAGCTAGTTCTAAGTCTGAAATGTCGAGTGAGAACGTTCATCAAAACCCCCGCCAGTAAGGAAGGAAGCAAGAAGAGAAAACCGGCTAGAAACTCTCCAGTAATTTTTCCAAAACTAAAGCTCAAAATAATTCCCATTAGCGATAAGGTTACGAGGACTTTATCTTCCGAAAGGGTACGTAAGCTAGAAAAAAAGACAATTCCGATTAATGCATAACCTATAACCTCATAACGAATTGTCCACAGGACGCCATTTGCCATGCTCGCCAGCCAGTGAACTTGAGGATCAGTTTCATAGAAATAAATATTATCAAGATATAGATTTGGGGATTGAAATAATACTACCTTCAAAAAGTTAATCCACGTTTCATGCGATACAATGAAATCAAAAGGATTGGTAGAGAACCATGGGGACAAAAAATATACACATAGGATATTGCAGACGAGAAATCCGGGGAAAATTCGGCGAAAACGTTTTTTCAGAAATATATCAGCATCCGGTGAGTTTCTAGCGCTTTCTGTTACAAGAAAACCACTTAGAATGAAGAAACCATACACGGCGTAGATACCTAAAATCTCACCGCTATATTTCTCAAAAGGCTCAGTTTCCTCATAGCCGGTCGCAATCAAAAATGAATGAGAAATAACCACCGAAGCACCCAATATTAGACGCATCAAGCTAAATCCCGGATAGTATCTCCTCTTACCTTCGTCTAAATCCTCCTCATTTTTTTCCATGACCCGCTTACCCCTCTCATACAATTCTTGATGTTTATATTTACTGCGGGATCGCTATATTTGTGAATATCCGACTGTCCAAAAACTTATCCGTACGTACATATTTGGATTTCTGATGCGTGTTATAAGTATGGGTCTTTACGCGTAAAAATGAGGGGATGCTGCTGCTCACAACAGCACTTCACCGCATAATATGAGTGCGTGTTTGTTTTTCACCGGGGGGATTACCCCGGCAAGTATTGAAGAGAGAAGCGCATTTATCGGGTGGAGTGTCGATCATTCCACGCCGCGAGGCGTACGCAATCCCATCTAATGTGTTTTGAAATCAGCCTCAACGTGTCACAGCACAGTCACAGCATGCGCCGGATTTGCGACCATCCACTTGCAACACCTTGGCGAGCGAGTTATGCTCGGCGTTGATAAGCGCATGAAAATGCAATGCATTTGGAGATCGAATGGTGGGCGTAACAGGGATTGAACCTGTGACCCCTACAATGTCAATGTAGTGCTCTCCCGCTGAGCTATACGCCCATTCGATGTGGCGCATACACCATATCACGCTGCGCCCGTCAATGCTCTTTTTTGAAGTTTATTCGTCTTTGTTGTTGAATAGTTTATCGAGGCCGGGAAAGCCGCCGGTCGCCTTAGGCGGCGATCAGCATTTTTTCGATTTCATTCACCAGGTCACGCAGGTGGAAAGGCTTGGAAAGCACTTTCGCATCGCGCGGTGCGTCCGAATCGGGGTTGAGTGCGACCGCTGCGAAGCCTGTGATGAACATGATCTTGAGGTCTGGGTCGATTTCGGTCGCGCGACGTGCGAGCTCAATACCGTCCATCTCCGGCATGACGATATCGGTCAGCAGCAGCGAGAACGGTTCTTCGCGCAGCCTTTCATAGGCGCTCGCGCCATTGTCGAAATGAGTGACGTGATAGCCCGCTTTTTCCAGTGCTTTCACAAGGAAGCGACGCATATCGTTGTCGTCTTCAGCTAGCAGAATTCTTTTCATTGGTCCGTCCGAATTTCATGTCGTTCGTTCGCGCATTTCGGCGCAGGTAACGACTCAGCTCTCGCACTAGAAAACGCGTTTTTGGTAAATATGAAATGAATGCTCTCGCAAATGTTAATTGTTATGGCCACTGTTTGGCAACAAGCTGTTATGTGTTACAGCTTTTTATAGTTTTGCGAGCCAGTCCATAGAGGGAGAGGCGGGTTTCGCAATTTCGGATATTGTGTCTGGCCGGGTTGACATAAGATACTGCTTTTAAAGCATAACTATCACCTGACCGGTCGACAAAAAGGCAATCGAGACGGGTTGAAGTATGAGTCTGGAACGTGATTTTCATCTGATACCCCCTTATGAGGTCTGCGCGCCTGCGCAGCAGCGAATTCCCTTTGTTTTTAATTCACCTCATAGCGGACGTGCCTATCCGAAGTCGTTTCTTGAAGAATCACGGCTCGACTCACTGGCGATTCGGTTCTCAGAGGATTGCTACGTTGATGAGCTTTTTGCAGACGTGCCCCGCCTGGGGGCTCCTTTGCTCAAAGCGCATTTCCCCCGCGCATTTCTTGATGTGAATCGTGAGCCCTTCGAGCTTGATCCACGCATGTTCGTGGAGCCGCTGCCGCCTTTCGCTAACAGCCAGTCTGCGCGTGTGGCAGGTGGTCTGGGAACCATTCCGCGTCTGGTTGGTGAAGGGCAGCTTATTTATCCAGGACGCATATCGCTGCAGGAAGCGTTCTATCGGATTGAAGACCTCTATAAGCCATATCACAATACGCTCGATGCTCTGTTGCAGGCGACTCATGAACGTTTTGGCTATTCGGTGCTTATTGATTGCCATTCCATGCCGGGCGGTACGCGATCCGGTGATATTGGCGGTCGGCCTGATTTCATCATTGGTGATCGTTTTGGTCGCTCGTGCAGTGAGCAATTGACCCAAGCTGCTATCGAGCTGCTTCAGGGGCTTGGCTATACGGTAGCGCATAACAAGCCTTATGCTGGTGGTTTCATCACCGAGCATTATGGTAGACCAGCAGTGGCTTGCTATGCCTTGCAGATCGAGGTCAATCGCAGCCTCTATATGAACGAACAAAGCTTGCAGAAGCTGGCTGGCTTCGACGCACTTTGTGCAGATCTCTATCAGTTCTTGAGCGATCTGACATCGCTGCCGGATGAACTTCTGGTCGTGCCGCCGCTTGCAGCTGAATAGCAACTCACGCTTTTCAATTGCCTGAAGCTGCGGAGAATCTCACATAAAATGCTGATAAAAAGAGCCGCGCTCCTATGAAGAAAGCGCGGCCAAAGACTAGGGAGGAAATGCCCCGAAAGGCACCGACAGGACAGCCTGTCTGACCTTTAAGCTAAGCTGTAAAGCCTTATGCGTCAAGGAATTACGCATAAATTTTGAGCTAAAAACTAATAGCTCAAATTATGGGCAATGTTAGTACGAGTTGCATAGTAATGCACCATCTTATGGAAATGGGAGATTGGGATTGCTGATCGATAGGGCATTTTTTTCCGAAGTCGCTTCGGTGGCTGCAGCTGAAACCTTGCCGCGATTCCGCCAGTTCACGGCGGTCGACAATAAATACACCTCTGGATTTGATCCGGTGACGGAAGCAGACCGCGCTGCGGAGCGTGCGATTCGCGCCGTGATCGGGCGCGAGTTTCCAGACCATGGCATCCTCGGCGAAGAATATGGCGCGGAGAATATTGATCGCAGTCATGTATGGGTCATCGATCCGGTTGACGGAACGCGCGCCTTCATATCCGGTCTGCCGGTATGGGGGACGCTGGTTGGCCTGACAGTTGAAGGTGATGCCAGGGCTGGGATGATGTCACAGCCTTTTACGGGCGAGCTGTTCTATAGCGACGGTGACGGTTCTTATCTGATGCGCGAAGGTGGAGAGCAACGTCGACTGGCAGTGCGTTCTCAAGCCAGACTTGAAGACGCGACCATGTTCACGACAACGCCCGCACTCTTCAAGGGGGATCTGCGCAAAGGTTTTGATCGGCTGGAGAGTTCTGTGCGTCTGTCGCGTTATGGTGTCGATTGCTACGCTTTTGCCATGCTTGCAGGCGGCTTTACCGATATCGTAGTGGAAGCAGGCCTCCAGCCTTATGACATTGTGGCACTGATCCCGATTATCGAGCAGGCGGGTGGTATTGTAACGCAGCGTGACGGTGGTCCGGCAGAAAAGGGCGGCGATATTGTTGCTGCTGCATCTCCCGCATTGCATCAGGCGGCACTTGAACTGCTGAACAGCGAGAGCATTTCCTGTTTTTCTTGAATCATTGGAAATGCTCTATCTCTTTGTTTTGTCGCATTATCCGACGCAAAACTGCTTCGCACTTTTGCTGGAAATGCTCTAACTTGAATACCGATGCACTCTACGTCTGATCGGGATTTGCGGGTTCTGTGGTTTCTGGTTGCGCTTCAATTTCCGAGGTTCCGGGAATGAACGCATCAAAAGCCGCCAGAACCTGCTCTCGGTAGAAATCGGCTTCCTGCAACAATTCATGGCGTCCGCCATCGATGACAACCAGCGAGATATTGCGTGTGCTTGCAGCAAAGCGCTCTATTGCCGGTGTGGAAACGACCTGATCGGCACCTGCCGCGATTATCAGCACAGGAATTGCTGGCCCTTGATAAAAATCGGGTCGCCTGATGAGTGATGCGGTTTCAAGCGCGCCCGCAAGCCAACGCACAGTGGGGCCACCGAGCGCCAGATCAGGATTGCTGCGCACAACTTCCATATTGCGCGTAAAGCGCGCTGGATCGCTTGTCAGTGGATTATTGGCGAAAGGCCGGTCAATCATCTTTCGCCCTGCCGCGGCATAAAGCCTGCCAAAACCGAACCAGCGCAAGCCGGTGGTGATGCGGCGCATCTTGTCGTCGCTCGATTGTGAGCCGCCGAGTCCCATCAAAGGTGCGCAAAGCACCATGCGCGTAATGCGTGATGCAAGCTTTGGCATCGATGAATAGGCAATTAAAGCTCCCGCGGAGTGGGCAAAGACATAGAAGGGCGGCGGGCAGTCAGGCAGAACAACATCTGTAAGAAACTGATCAAGATCATTGGTGTAATCGCTGAAACGACCGACATAGCCGCGCAAACGATCCTTGAGCAGCCTGTGCGAACCGCCTTGGCCACGCCAATCAAGGGTGGCGACGGTAAAGCCGCGATCCGAAAGCTCGGACATGGTCTCGAAATATTTCTCGATAAATTCGTTGCGACCTTGCAGCAGTATGATTGTGCCGCGTGACGGCTTGGTTTGCGACTTGAGGAGCGCATAGCGCAAGCTCTTGCCGTCCCGTGTTTCCAACATGCCAGATTGCGTTCCCGGCGGTATGGGGTTCGCATCGGTCTCAAAAAGAAAATCTGGCATTCAGGTTTTTGTCCCAAGTTACATTTTGCACCATCATATAATGGGATAAAGGATGATAAAAAGTAACCGGAAGTTTGCGAGCAAACTTCCGGTTCAGGAAACAACCTGTGCAAGGGACGTTACACGGGTTGATCTGTTGGTTCTGGCTGGAATTACCAGCCGCGACCGGCACGACGCTCATCGATGATGCGACCGCTGAAAGCGTCAACCACGACGATGACGCGACGACCGCTCGGACGTGTCGCCCTGACGAAATAGGCACCGCGATCACGACGTATGTCGCCAACATCGTAACCACGGCGTTGCAGCGAACGGGCAACCTGGCGGGGGCCAAGCGTATCGCGACGTCCGTAATCGCCACCCCAGTCGGGTCCGCGACCCCGTCCATGATTGGGTCCACGGTCATATCCGCGATCCGGGCCATCCCAATCAGGGCGTGGTCCGCCGCGTGGCGGCATAGGCGGACGATAGCCGTCATCGTCGTAATACTGAACCTGAACGCGCAGCCCATTGTCGGCCGCATGGGATGTGGTCGCGATCCCTGTCGCGACAGTGGCAAGTGCGGCAAAAGCAAGAAAAGCTTTTTTCATAACCGTAATCCTTTGATGAACCCGCTTCTCAGCAGGCATAGTGGGACAATAGCCCCAAGCACCTGAACGCTCGCCGAAGATGATGTTCATTTTGGGTTCATTGCATGGCGTATCCCCCAATTTGCAGGCCCCAAACGATCAGGAGTTGTTACGGCAGGTGATAAGCCGTGTAACGCTATTCTCTGGTTATGCGGGGGTGGCTCGCGGTGTTTTCTGCAATGCACTTTCAAATCAGCCTTGAAATGAAAAAGCGGCATTCCCAAATGAGTTTTGCGGTCGCCGAATACGGGATCGCCGGCACGAGGAATTCGCCAGAATGGGAATTCTGCCGCCAATATAAAGCATTCTTGTCGCTCTTAAGGAGGGCTTACATATGCGTCACGTTGATTTTTCCCCGCTCTATCGTTCCACCGTTGGTTTTGACCGTCTCTTTTCCTCGATGCTTGATACGCTTGCATCGCCGGAAGGTTCACAGTCCTATCCGCCATATAATATCGAGCGGACCGGTGAGAACGCCTATCGCATCACCATGGCCGTGGCCGGCTTTTCGGAAAGCGAACTTGAAATCGAAGCCCATCGCAATCAGTTGACCGTCAAGGGCCAGAAGGCCGAGAACGATGGTTCTGAAACAGGTGAAGTGCTTTATCGCGGCATTGCTTCGCGTGCTTTTGAGCGCCGCTTCCAGCTTGCAGACTTTGTTGAAGTCGCTGGTGCCAGCCTTAAAAACGGCTTGCTCCATATCGATCTCAAGCGCGAAATCCCTGAACAGATGAAGCCGCGCAAGATCGAAGTAAGCCAGGCATCGACGGCTGATGCCCAGCAGATTGAGGCGAAAACTGCCCACTAATCTCTGTAGAGACTGACATATAAAGAAAGCGGCGCATTCAGCGCCGCTTTTTTTGGCTTTTGGGATACGCGCTTTAAGCGATAAGCTTGCCGAACTGATCGATTTCTTCTTCAGTATTGGCGAAACTTGTTACGAAACGTGCGAAAATCTCGCCTTCGCTGATACGATTGACCTCGGAATGCGGAGGGTTCCAGTCGTAGAAAATCGCGCCAGCATCGCGCAGGCGATCATAGACGGACTGCTTCATGATCGCGAAAACCTCGTTGGCTTCCGGCTTCCATGCAAGCCGCATCTGGCTTGAGGCATCAATGTGGCGGGCAAGGCGCGCAGACAGCGCATTGGAATGCTTCGCCAACTCGATCCAAAGATTATCTTCGAGATAGGCATCAAACTGAGCGGCAATAAACCGGGTCTTTGAGAAAAGCTGTGCTGCACGTTTGCGGATGAACGGAAGATCCTTGGCGCGGGCAGGGTCCATGAAGACGAGCGCTTCTGCACACCAGCAACCATTCTTGGTGCCGCCAAAGGAAACGATATCGACGCCCTGTTTCCAGGTCATTTCTGCAGGCGTCATGTCCAACGATACAAGTGCGTTGGCAAAGCGCGCACCGTCCATATGCAGTGGCAGGCCCGCACCACGGCAGATTTCAGAAATCGTGGAAATATGCTCCGGCTGATAAAGCGTGCCGACTTCCGTGGCCTGCGTGATGCTGACTGCCATCGGCTGACCGGCATGGACGAAAGCCGGATTGAAACGCTTGAGTTCGCGCTTGAGCAATTCAGGATCAATACGGCCCATTGCGCCATCAATGGGATGTAGACGTGCGCCGCCGGTGAAATATTCCGGTGCACCGCATTCATCTTCGATCACATGCGCTTCGCGATGCACGAGCGAGACGCCACCCGGACGGTTGACGCTGGCCAGCGCCAAGGAGTTGGCCGCTGTGCCTGTGCCGACGAAGAAGACAGCGACTTCCCGTTCGAACAATTCATTGAAACGCTGCTCTACGCGCTTGTCGATTTCGCTTGCCCCGTAGGCGGCTGCAAAACCGTTGGCATGAAGTGAGAGACTTTCAGCGATTTTCGGGTGGGCGCCTGCCCAGTTGTCTGAAGCAAAATGCACGTTGTTCTCCGCCAGCAGTGGGACCTTATCGAAGAGGTCTATAGCCGGACTCGGTTACAGGTGTAAGGCCTGCGGATGTTAAAAAGAGAAAGGCCAGTGTCACTTTCCGGAACATCCGATGCTTGTCGCCAGCCGTGCCAAACTGACGCAACAAGCATGAAGCGCAATTAAATAACTTGAATGTGAATGTCTGCGACACTTTGTTTCGCAATGGCGTCGAAAAAATCATGTTTCCATCTTGTGAGCGAATTTGAATTCTGTCATACGTGATTAGGACAGCAATGCTGACTAATTCACTCTTGCAGTCCAATTCATCACTGTAATCGTCAGGTGTCTTGTCAAAGCTTCCGTCAGTTGCAGAAAGAAGGTGCCGCGCGGATCGGGATAACCCGGCGGAATGCGGCACTTAAAGAGGCAGGGGAGTTTGGTGCGCCATATGGCGGGCTGAGGTCGCTTGTCCGAGCCTGAAAGACTAAGGCGCTAAAACAATATTCCTTTCGATGGCTGTGCCATCGGTCACGGAACGTCGTCCAACGCCTTTTCGATAAGGCTCCCACACACAAAAAGTTCACTTAAGGAACGAATAGCCGTTCCGGTTCATTATCGTATCGCGCGCAGGGTCGCGCGCTCACTGGAGGGAATGACGATGCCGCATTTGACGCCATCTGTATCGCATGTGGATTTACACAACGGTCAGAACGGATCGGTCAAAGCTGCGACCAATTCCACCACAGCAACCCGAAAAACGCGAACTTCGGCGGGCACTCCCCCCGCCCAAGGCCTCTACAACCCGCGTAACGAGCGTGACGCCTGCGGCGTTGGCTTTATCGCGCATATGAAAGGCCAGAAGTCCCATCAGATCGTAGAGAACGGCCTCAAGATGCTTGAAAACCTCACCCATCGCGGTGCGGTTGGCGCCGACCCTTTGATGGGCGACGGTGCGGGCATGCTTGTGCAGATTCCAGATCGCTTCTTCCGCGAGGAAATGGCGCGTCAGGGCATCGACCTGCCACAGCCGGGCCACTATGCCGTTGGCTATCTCTTCATGCCGCGCGATGCTGAACTGCGCGCGCATATCGAGGAAGTCGTCAAGGAAGTCATCGCCGCTGAAGGCCAGACTTTCATCGGTTTCCGTCAGGTGCCGGTCGATAACTCTTCGCTGTCAAAGGCACCGGATATTGCTGCGACCGAACCATTTCATATGCAGGTTTTCATCGGGCGCAGCGCGACGATTGAATCCGACGATGATTTTGAACGGCGCCTGTTCGTGCTGCGCAAGGTCATTTCCAACCGCATTTATCAGGAAAACGACGGCGACGATAAGGGCTTCTATATCGTTTCCATGTCGGCGCGCACGGTTGTCTATAAAGGCATGTTCCTGGCCTATCAGGTTGGTGCCTATTACAACGATCTGAAAGATCCGCGCTTTGAAAGTGCTGTGGCGCTCGTTCACCAGCGCTTCTCGACCAACACTTTCCCGTCATGGCGTCTGGCGCATCCCTATCGCATGGTTGCGCATAACGGCGAAATCAACACGCTGCGCGGCAACGTCAACTGGATGGCTGCCCGTCAGGCATCGGTGGATTCGGAGCTGTTCGGCAACGATATTTCCAAGCTCTGGCCGATTTCCTATGAAGGTCAATCGGATACGGCCTGCTTCGATAACGCGCTCGAATTCCTACATCAAGGTGGCTACAGCCTCGCCCATGCGATGATGATGCTGATCCCGGAAGCATGGTCGGGCAACAAGCTGATGTCGGACGAACGCCGTGCGTTCTACGAGTATCATGCGGCCCTCATGGAGCCATGGGATGGTCCTGCTGCCGTAGCCTTTACCGACGGTCGCCAGATTGGCGCGACGCTTGATCGTAATGGTCTGCGTCCCGCCCGCTATATTGTGACTGACGATGATTTTGTCATTCTGGCTTCGGAAGCAGGAGTTCTGCCTGTCGAAGAAAAGAAGGTCGTCAAGAAGTGGCGTCTTCAGCCGGGCCGTATGCTGCTCATCGATATGGAAGAAGGCCGTATCGTTTCGGATGAGGAAATCAAGTCGCAGATTGCGCAGAAGCATCCTTACAAGCAGTGGCTTTCCAACACGCAGCTCATTCTGGAAGACCTGAACCCGGTCGAACCACGCGCGCTGCGCAAGGATGTGAGCCTGCTCGACCGTCAGCAGTCGTTCGGTTACAGTCAGGAAGACACCAAGCTTTTGATGTCGCCTATGGCCACCACCGGTCAGGAAGCCATCGGTTCGATGGGCACGGATACGCCGATTTCGGCCATGTCCGACAAGTCGAAGCTGCTTTACACCTATTTCAAGCAGAACTTCGCACAGGTCACGAACCCACCGATTGATCCGATCCGCGAAGAGCTGGTGATGAGCCTTGTCTCCTTCATCGGTCCGCGCCCGAACATCTTCGATCTGGTTGGCACCTCGCGCCGCAAGCGTCTGGAAGTACGCCAGCCGATCCTGACCAATGGTGATCTCGAAAAGATCCGCTCTATCGGTCATACGGAAGATCGCTTCGACACCAAGACGCTCGACATCACCTATAATACGGGTGAAGGCGCTGCCGGTATGCATGGAGCGATTGAACGCCTGTGCGACCGCGCGGAAGCTGCCGTTCACGGCGGCTACAACATCGTCATCCTGTCGGATCGTCAGGTTGGTCCGGACCGCATTCCGATCCCGGCTCTGCTGGCAACGGCTGCTGTCCACCATCACCTGATCCGCAAGGGTCTGCGTACATCGGTCGGTCTGGTTGTTGAATCGGGCGAGCCACGCGAAGTGCATCATTTCGCGTGCCTTGCAGGCTATGGTGCAGAAGCGATCAACCCATATCTTGCCTTCGACACGCTTCTCGACATGCATCGCCGCCGGGAGTTCCCGCCGGAAGTTGACGAATATGAAGTGGTCAAGCGCTACATCAAGTCGATCGGCAAGGGCATTCTCAAGGTCATGTCCAAGATGGGCATCTCGACCTACCAGTCCTATTGCGGCGCGCAGATTTTCGATGCCGTCGGCTTGCAGACCCGCTTTGTCGATCAGTTCTTCTTCGGCACAGCAACCAGCATCGAAGGCGTTGGTCTGGAAGAAATCGCGGAAGAAACCGTGCGTCGTCATACCGATGCATTCGGCAACGACCCGGTTCTGCTGACCGCACTCGAAGTCGGTGGCGAATATGCCTACCGTATGCGTGGCGAAGCGCATCTCTGGTCGCCCGATGCGGTTGCAAAATTGCAGCACGCCGTTCGCACATCAAACCCGGAAACGTTCACCGAATATACTTCCATGCTCGACTCCAAGTCGGCGCAGGCAAAGACCATTCGTGGCCTGTTCGATATTCGCTTTGCGGAAGCCAGCGGCCGCAAGCCGGTTGCAATCGAAGAGGTTGAATCGGCGGTCGATATCGTCAAGCGTTTCTCGACGGGCGCCATGTCGTTTGGCTCGATTTCGCGTGAAGCCCACACCACGCTTGCGCGTGCAATGAACGCCATGGGTGGCAAGTCGAACACGGGTGAGGGCGGTGAAGAGCCGGATCGTTTCTATCCGCTGCCGGATGGTACACCAAACCCTGAACGCTCTGCGATCAAGCAGGTGGCATCGGGCCGCTTCGGGGTGACCACGGAATATCTGGTCAACTCCGATCTTATCCAGATCAAGGTTGCTCAGGGTGCAAAGCCGGGTGAAGGCGGTCAGCTGCCGGGCCATAAGGTCGATGCGACCATCGCCAAGACACGTCACTCGACGCCGGGCGTTGGCCTCATTTCGCCTCCACCACACCATGACATCTACTCGATCGAAGATCTGGCGCAGCTGATCTATGATCTGAAGAACGTCAATCCGGCTGCTGATATTTCGGTTAAGCTGGTTTCGGAAGTGGGTGTTGGTACGGTTGCTGCCGGTGTTGCCAAGGCACGCGCGGACCACATCACCGTATCTGGCTATGATGGCGGCACGGGTGCGTCTCCGCTCACCTCATTGAAGCATGCCGGTTCGCCATGGGAAATCGGCCTTGCCGAAACCCACCAGACGCTGGTGCTGAACGGTCTTCGCTCACGCATCGCGCTTCAGGTCGATGGCGGTCTTCGTACCGGCCGTGACGTGATTATAGGTGCGCTGCTCGGTGCCGACGAGTTCGGTTTCTCGACGGCTCCGTTGATTGCAGCAGGCTGCATCATGATGCGCAAGTGCCATCTCAACACCTGCCCTGTGGGCGTTGCCACGCAGGACCCTGTTCTGCGCAAGCGCTTCAAGGGTACGCCTGAGCATGTCATCAACTTCTTCTTCTATCTGGCAGAAGAAGTGCGGGCATTGCTGGCTGCGATGGGCTTCACCAAGCTTGAGCAGATCATCGGTGAAACGGAACTGCTCGAAAAGCAGACCATGATCGATCATTGGAAGGCCAAGGGTCTCGACTTCAGCCGCATCTTCTACAAGCCAGAAGCCGAGAAGCACGAAATCTTCTGGACCGAACGTCAGCATCATCCGATTGAAGATGTTCTTGATCGCACGCTGATTGCTGAAGCCATGCCTGCGCTGGAAAACAAGACGCCGGTCAAGATCGATGTCGACATCAAGAACGTCGACCGTTCTGCAGGTGCGATGCTTTCGGGCGAAGTGGCCAAGCGTTTCCGCCACAAGGGTCTGCCGGAAGACACCATTGCCGTTACCCTGCGCGGTACGGCTGGCCAGTCCTTTGGTGCCTTCCTTGCACGCGGTGTCTCGTTTGAACTGATTGGCGATGGCAACGACTATATCGGCAAGGGTCTTTCGGGCGGTCGCATTGTCATACGTCCGCCAGAAGATACGCGTATTGTGGCTGAAGACTCGATCATCGCGGGCAATACCGTGCTTTACGGTGCGCTTGAAGGCGAGTGCTATTTCCGTGGTGTGGCAGGCGAGCGTTTCGCAGTGCGTAATTCCGGTGCGGTTACGGTTGTCGAAGGCGTGGGCGACCACGGCTGCGAATATATGACGGGCGGTGTCGTTGTGGTTATCGGCCAGACTGGCCGTAACTTTGCAGCCGGCATGTCGGGCGGTGTCGCCTATGTGCTTGATGAAGTCGGTGACTTCGCGCAGCGCTGCAACATGGCAATGGTCGAGCTGGAACCGGTGCCGGAAGAGGATGATATCCTCGAAAAGTTGCACCATCACGGCGGTGACCTGATGCACAAGGGCCGTGTGGATGTATCGGCAAACATGACGCGCCACGACGAAGAACGTCTGGTGCAGCTGATTGCCAACCATCTGCATTACACGGGCTCCACGCGCGCCAAAGACATTCTCGATAACTGGGAGAGCTATCGCCCGAAATTCGTGAAGGTCATGCCGGTTGAATATCGCCGCGCTCTGGAAGAGATGGAGCGTATGCAGATCGGTGTCGCAGCTGAGTAAACTTATATCGAAACGCGGAGCTTGTGCGCCTGAAATGGCGCACGGTAATGCGAGAGGAGCATAGAATAATGGGTAAGGTTACTGGTTTTCTCGAGATCGACCGGCAGGTCGCAAAGTACCAGCCAGCATCGGATCGCATTCGTCACTTCCGCGAATTTACGCTACCGATGACGGATGGTGAAGTGCAAAAGCAGGCGGCACGCTGCATGGATTGCGGCATTCCGTTCTGCCATGGCCCAACGGGCTGTCCTGTGCACAATCAGATCCCGGACTGGAATGATCTCGTCTATAACAACAACTGGGATCAGGCGATCCGCAACCTGCATCTGACCAACAACTTCCCGGAATTCACGGGTCGCGTCTGCCCTGCGCCTTGTGAAGAAGCCTGCACGCTGAACCTTGAAGACACACCTGTTGCGATCAAGACGGTTGAACAGGCGCTGGGCGACAAGGCTTATGAGCTTGGCCATATCGTACCGCAGCCAGCAGCACAGAAGACGGGTAAGTCGGTCGCAATCATCGGTTCAGGCCCAGCTGGCCTTGCAGCAGCGCAGCAGTTGGCACGTGCTGGTCACATGGTCGATGTCTATGAACGTGAAAGCCGTCCAGGCGGCCTGCTGCGTTATGGCATTCCTGACTTCAAGATGGAAAAGCACCTGATCGACCGTCGCGTCACGCAGATGGAAGGCGAGGGCGTTCGTTTCCTGTGTGGCGTCAATATCGGCGTCGACAAGCCGTTGCGCGGTTTGCTCGATACCTATGACGCCGTGCTTTACTCGGGCGGTTCGGAAAAGCCGCGCCCAGCGGGTATTCCGGGTGCGGACCTTGAAGGCGTGCATGATGCCATGCCTTATCTGGTTCAGCAAAACCGTCGCGTTGGCCGCGAAAACATTGAATCGGTCGCATGGCACGAAGCGCCAATCCTTGCCGGTGGCAAGCATATCGTCGTTGTCGGCGGTGGTGATACGGCATCTGACTGCGTTGGTACGGCTTTCCGTCAGGGCGCCGTCAATGTGACACAGCTCGATATTCGCCCGCAGCCACCGGAAAGAGAAGACAAGCTCAGTGTCTGGCCATATTGGGCAACCAAGATGCGTACGTCTTCCAGTCAGGCTGAAGGCGCAAACCGCGAGTTTCAGGTCGCAACGCTTGAATTCATCGGCGAAGACGGCAAGCTTACCCATGTGAAGTGCTGTCAGGTTGATGAAAAGCGCAAGCCGATTGCTGGCTCCGAGTTCTTCATCAAGGCTGATCTTGCTTTCATCGCAATCGGCTTCTTCGGCCCGGCAGAAAACAGCGTGCTCAAGGAACTTGGCGAGAAGCTGGAGATCGCAACGGATCGTCGCGGTGGAACTTCCGTGAAGGCCAATGAACGTGACTACCGCACCAATGTCGACAAGCTCTATGCAGCAGGCGACGTGCGCCGCGGCCAGTCGCTGGTTGTCTGGGCAATTCGTGAAGGCCGTCAGGCAGCCCACGCAATCGACGCGGATCTGATGGGATCGTCTGTATTGCCACGCTGATCGCAATGATTACGTGATAAAAAAGCTCGGCTCTAAGCCGGGCTTTTTGTCTTTGTGTTAGCTCTGTTGGCGGTTTTTGCGGATTGCCAGATAGACAATTCCAAGCAATACGAACCAAACAGGTGTTACCTTCAGAGCGACGGCGGTATCCGGTTCCTGTGCCAGTGCCCAAAGGATGAAGGCGAAGAAGGCAAAGACCATGACGACGGAAGCGCGCCCGCCCGGAAGCTTGAAGGTCGACTTTTCATGCAAATCAGGACGCTTGCGGCGATATTGTATGTAAGACGCCAGAATGATCGACCAGATGAAGATGAAGAGAAGCGCTGAAATCGTCGTAACGATCGTGAAAGCTTCAATAATGCTCTTGCCTGCATAAAGCAGCACAACGCCCGCAAGCAGGAAGATGCAGGAGAAGAACAGCGCGTTCACCGGCACCTTGCGGCTGTTAAGCTTGCCCAGCAGGCTCGGAGCCAGACGCGACGTCGCCAAACCATAGATCATGCGCGAGGTCGAGTAGATGCCGGAATTGGCGCTTGATGTTGCCGAAGTGAGCACCACGAAGTTGACGACATGGGCGGCAATGCCAAGACCCGCCAGCGAGAACATAGCCACAAACGGGCTGGAGTTTGGATCGACCTGATCCCACGGAATGACCGTGATGATCACGAACAGCGCACCAACATAGAAAAGTACGACGCGGATCGGGATAGAGTTGATCGCCTTTGGTAGATTTCGCGTCGGGTTTTCGGTTTCAGCCGCAGCCGTACCAACCAGTTCGATACCGACGAAGGCGAAAACCGCGATCTGGAAACCGGCCACAAAACCGAAGAAACCGTTCGGGAAGAAACCGCCATGTGCCCACAGATGTTCAACCGATGCCCTTGTGCCATTTGGGAGCATGAAGCTTGTCGAGAGCATGTAAACGCCCGCAACGATCAGAGCGACGATGGCAATGATCTTGATAAGCGCGAACCAGAACTCGATTTCACCGAAATTGCGGACATTTGGCAGGTTCAACAGCAACAATACCCCGATCAGACCCAGCGCCGGAATCCACAGGGCCAATTCCGGGTACCAGAATGATACATAGCCTGACACGGCCACCACGTCGGCGATGCCAGTGACGATCCAGCATAGCCAGTAGGTCCAGCCGGTAAAGAATTGCGCCCAAGGGCCAAGATAATCACCTGCGAAATCGGCGAAAGACCGATATTCGAGATTGGACAAAAGGATTTCACCCAGCGCGCGCATCACGAAGAACAGCATGAAACCGATAATCGCATAAACCAGCAGAATGGATGGACCGGCCAGCGAGATGGTCTTGCCGGAGCCCATGAAAAGGCCGGTGCCGATCGCGCCGCCAATGGCGATCAGCTGGAGATGTCGATTGGACAGATTGCGTGCAAGATGGGTTTCCTCCTCCCGGTTGTTATCAACGGGAGGCTTCGATGCAATATTCATTCAGATGCCTCTTATGCAATGCAGCGATGCGCACTAAAGACCCGGTCGGGCTGCGCGACTTTCTGATAGACGAGGAAACCTGAAATGTGAACCACGAGAAATGTAGCATTTAGGCCGATAAATGCCGCATATTTCCCGGCATTATCAGGCTGTTGTGGGCTGTTTGATTGCTATTAGTCTTATTATTCAGGGATTTACGTTTTTCTGCGGCCAAGAAAAATCATCGGCACGACCAGGGGTCGGTTTTTGCTCGTTGGACAGCTTTTTGTCGTCCTTCTTGCGAGACGCCAGTGTTCCACCCAGCAAAACCCCGCTATTGTCGCGGTCGATGTCGCGCAGACTCACCGGAGCGATGCGATCCACCGGTTTTAAAGGATCCTGTTGTCCAGCAGTCGGCAACAATTGCTCATTGTCCCGAACATCGCCGAAGAGCGCTTTCAAAGGCTTTTCTGCATAGAAAGCGAGTTTGCGTTTGCCAGCAGATGTGGTGTTGATGCCGTCATTGCCGCGCAGACGCGCGGTCTGGCCGTTGATATCAAAGCCGGTCTGGCTGAAATTGCCTTCTTCATCAACAAAACCGTCCCATACATCAACAAACTTTGCACCAGCCTTTTCGGATGTGGTCCGGTAGATTTCATTGAGTGCCAGCATATCCTGCGACATGCCACGAGGACGAAATGGCGGCTGTCCAACCCAGATCAGTGGGTAGTTTTTATCCGTAATTTCCTTTGTGAATTTGGTAACGCGGCTTTGATATTCCGCTGTCCATTCAGGGGAGCGAGCGGCCAAACTCTGCCCTTTGACGGTAATCGCCTGCCTGTCATTTGAACCAATCATCACGACCACTGCAGAAGGCTTTTCCTCGTCGAGAATTTTTCCGATATTTGCGGGCCAGTCGAAATGGTCATCGCGTACAAAGCCAGATGAACCATTGATGCGGCTTACAATCCGTATATCGGCACTGGGCGCAAAGGCGATGTCGAGCCCCTCGGCCAGACCGTTGCCGATGAAATCGCCGACAACCAGAACTTTTTTGGCATCGGGCTTCTTTTCAACGAAAACTACGTCAGGCTTTGGAGCGGGAACATTCGCAGACCGCGCAGCCGAAGTGGCAGACTTGGGTGCACGTTTGGGCTTTGCAGGGCGTGCGCGTTGTGGCCGGGATTGTTCATATTGGCGTTGTGGCTGTGCTTGCTTTGGTCCGAAGAGAAGATCGAAAAGCGTGCGCGGGCGTTCCTGTGCCGATGCGGAAGATATGGCAGTCAGCATCATCGCAAAGGCAACGAACATCGTCATCAGAACGCTGTTTGCTGTGCTTTTGAACTGGCTTGGCTGCATTTGTTTCACCTTCGTGCCGCGAGGATTGTAACGCTCTTTGCCAAAAAGAAAAGGAACGCACGTCGGGCGTGCGTTCCTCGGTCTTCAATCTTGCTTTTAACGGCGGCGGAGAACCGAAAGCACTTCCGCGCTTGGATGTCCGTCTGGCTGCAGGCCATTGCGCTGTTGGAAAGCTTCGATGGCTTTGCGCGATGTTGAACCGATCTTGCCGTCGATCTTGCCATCATAATAGCCAAGCGCTTTGAGATGCGTCTGCAACTCTTGGCGTTCATTCATGGTGATCGGGGTGAATGGACGGTTCCAATCCTGACGCAGACCCTGATAGCCGCCGATGCGATCTGCAAGCAGGCCAACTGCGAGTGCATATTTATCAGCATTGTTATAGCGTTTGATGACGAAGAAATTCTTGGTCATCAGGAAAGCGGGTCCCTGACGTCCGTCGAGGACTTTCAGAGTGATTTTCTCATTGGCATCAGGGAAAGGGCGCCCATTGGCACGAACGACACCCAGTCGCTGCCATTCGGCTGCCGAGAGCGAACCGGATGGGAATTTGCGACCTGCAGGAAGCACAACCTCATAGCCCCATGTACGGCCCGGCTGCCAGCCATTGCGGTGCAGAAGATTTGCGGCAGTACCAAGGGCATCGGGAACTGAATTCCAGATGTCGCGCTTGCCATTACCGTCCACGTCGACGGCGTAAGCCTGATAGCTTGTCGGGATAAACTGCGTGTGACCCATCGCACCTGCCCAAGAACCAGTCAGGTGTCCACGGTCGATATCGCCGGTCTGGAGAATTTTCATCGCGGCAATGAGCTGCGTGCGGCCAAACTTGGCGCGGCGCTGATCGGCATAGGCCAGCGTGGCAAGCGAGCGGATGGTGTCCATCATGACATCGTCACGCTTGAGAATCTCACCGTAATTGCTTTCCATCGACCAGATGCCCAACAGGATATTGCGGTCGACAGAGAAGCGCTGTTCGATGCGCTGGAGCCATGGACCCCACTTTTTCGCCATGCTCTGGCCGACAGCTACAGAATGTTCATTCACGCGATTGTCGATATAGTTCCAGACAGGCTCGTTGAACTCCGGCTGAAAGCGGGCCTTGCGCAGCACTTCAGGATCGGGCGAATCGACGCCCTTGAACGCACGGTCGAACGTCGACGGTGATACGCCGTTCTGGATAGCTGTGGTGCGGAAATTGGAAACCCATTTTCGGAAATTGGCATCCGCAAAAGCGCTGCCTGTTGTCAGGCCAGACGCGAGCATTGCCACCGCAACGGTCGCTGTAATCCTGGCGCGCATTCCTCGTCCCAGAGTGAATGGAAATCGCAGCATTCTGTGTTTCCCTTCTGCAATCATGTTTCTGCCGTGTCGAACGGCGAGTTGCCTGTCATGCCGGGCCTTCTTCAAACAGATTGCATCAAGTTGTTGATACTATCCAGTGTTGAATTTTGGGGCCGACCCTTTTCAGGTTCACATTAGAGGCTTCAGGTTAGCATTTGGTTTACCATGGCGGGGTCGTCGGAAAAATTGCAGAAAGTTTCACGGAATTTTTGAATCAAGTAAGATTAAGGTAAGGTCACCGAATGTGATGAGGGAAAAGGCGGAACTTCGTCATTCCTTAATGAAAACGCCCTATTTGAAATGCAATGGTTTCAATGCTTTGATAGCCCAACCGTATTAGTGAAAAGATCGAGGAGACGAATGAGTTCGATCCGCAAAATCCGCAAGGCAGTTTTCCCCGTCGCCGGTCTTGGGACCCGCTTTCTTCCAGCGACCAAGTCCATCCCCAAGGAAATGCTCACCGTTGTCGACAAGCCTGTCATCCAGTATGTGGTGGATGAGGCTCGTGAAGCGGGTATCGAACATCTGATTTTCGTCACCGGACGCAACAAGGCTGTCATTGAAGATTATTTCGATGCGCAGGTTGAGCTCTATTCCACGCTTGCCGAGCGTGGCAAGAAAGCGGAACTGGAGCATTTGCAGGAATTGCAGCCACAGCCCGGCACCACCAGCTTTACCCGTCAGCAGGTTCCACTCGGTCTTGGTCATGCGGTCTGGTGCGCGCGTGAACTGGTTGGTGATGAACCTTTCGCTCTGCTTCTGCCGGATATGGTGATGCAGTCGAGGAAGGGTTGCCTCAAGGAAATGGTCGAGCTTTATGAGCAGACCGGCGGCAATGTCATTGCGGTTCAGGAATGCGATCCTGAAGAAGCGCATAAATACGGCATCGTCGGCAAGGGTGCTGCCATCGGCAACGGCTTTGAAATCAATAAGATGGTTGAAAAGCCAGCCAAAGGCACGGCACCTTCCAATCTTTATATCAATGGCCGTTATATTCTGCAGCCGGAAATCTTTGACCTGTTGGCCAAGCAGGAAAAGGGTGCTGGTAATGAAATCCAGCTCACCGATGCGATGCTGAAGCTCGCCGATGCGCAGAAGTTCTATGGCTTCGATTATCGTGGTTTGACTTTCGACTGCGGCTCAAAGTCTGGCTTCATCGAGGCGAATGTGGCTTTTGCCCTGTGGCGCAAGGATATCCGACCAACGGTCGAGGTTTCGATTGCCGATCTTCTCAAGACGATCAAGCCTGAATAGGCCAGAATAGGCTGAACCGAAATTCAGAACCAAACAAACCCCGCTTTCAGAAATGAAGGCGGGGTTTTTTGTTCACAATAGGCCGCAGTTCTTTTGGCATGAAATTCGCTTCCTTAATTCGCTTCCTTAAAATGAAGAGGCGAGAGCATAATCGGAACATGACAATAGCAAATGATCATCTGAAAGCGCTTTCGACACAACGCGCCAATGGGCTGGGGCAATTGTTGCTTCAGTTCAAGGATGGGCGCACGCGGATCGCAAAGCTTTATCAGGAGGGTGCAGCGAAGATCCGTATGCCACGGACTGTAACTGATCCTCTGGAAGCGATCCTCATCAATACATCGGGTGGTTTGACCGGCGGTGACCGTTTGAAGTGGCAAGTTGAACTCAGCGAAAATGCTTCAGCCGCCATCACCACTCAAGCCTGTGAACGCATTTATCGTTCTGGCGGTGGCGAAGCCCGTATCGACACAAATATCAAGCTTGCAGAAGGCACGCGTCTTGCATGGCTCCCACAGGAGACCATTGTGTTTAATCAGTCTGCACTCACCCGCAGGCTCAATATCGAGATGGAGAAAGGTGCCGAGGTTCTGGTGGTGGAAGCAACTGTGTTCGGTCGTCTCGCCATGGGCGAAACGGTTGAGCGTGCCTTGTTTCATGATCGCTGGCGGGTGCGGCAGGAAGGGCGACTGGTGCATGCAGAAGAATTGCGCCTCGGACCGGAGGTTGCAGAGCAATTACACGCGAGAGCGGTGGCAAATCAGGCGTTGGCGATCGCCACGGTTTTGATGGTTTCGGAGCAGGCCGAACGGCATCTTGATGCTGTGCGGACGATTGTGGGTGAGGATGGTGGCTGCAGTCTCGTGGATGCGCACGGGGTATCCAAGCTGATTATTCGGCTCATTGCCTCGGACAGCTACAAACTGCGCAAGCGATTGGTCCCGTTGCTGGCGTTGCTTAATGGAAAGGCAGGGCTGCCTAAAGTTTGGTCAATTTAAGCCGGGTGCGGCTGTGCCGCCTTTCATGAAAAACGATTTGGAACAAAGTGATGAATCTGACGCCGAGAGAAAAAGACAAGCTTCTGATTGCCATGGCGGCCATGGTTGCACGCCGCCGACTCGAACGCGGTGTGAAGCTCAATCACCCGGAAGCAATTGCGCTGATCAGCGACTTTGTGGTGGAGGGCGCGCGTGATGGGTGTTCCGTCGCAGACCTCATGGAAGCTGGTGCCCATGTGATTACGCGTGAGCAGGTGATGGCAGGTGTGGCTGAGATGATCCACGACGTTCAGGTCGAAGCGACCTTCCTTGATGGCACCAAGCTTGTCACCGTGCACGAACCAATTCGCTAGAGCATTTCCAGCAAAGTGCGAAGCGGTTTTGCGTCGGATAATGCGAAAAAACAAAGAGATAGAGCATTTCCAATGATTCAAGAAAAACAGGAAATGCTCTAGTGTGGTGGATTTGAAGTTCAAATCCGTAAACCACACTAGATTCAATATCATACCAGTAAGGCTTGGAACCCGAAGTTTGGGTTCGCCATACCAGAGCGAGAAGACATAAAAGAGGGAATGAAAATGAAGAAATCGATATTTCTTGCGGCAGTAATGGCACTCACTGCAAGCCCGGCTTTTGCCCATTTGAACCCCGAGGAGCATGGCTCATTTGCTGCGGGCTTCACACATCCTCTTTCGGGTACGGATCATATCCTGGCGATGGTAGCGGTTGGTCTATGGGCGGCAATGCTCGGTGGGCGGGCGCTGTTTGCTGTACCTGCGGCCTTCGTCGGCGTGATGCTGCTTGGCTTTGTCGCAGCACTCGCTGGTCTTCCGGTGCCGTTCGTTGAACCGGTTATCCTTGCTTCGGTGGTTGTGATTGGTCTGCTGGTTGCTTTGGCGCTTCCGGTTTCGGCTGTTGCAGGTGCCATGATTGTGGGTTTCTTCGCGTTCTTCCACGGTCATGCTCATGGCGGTGAAATCGGTGGAGCTGCTTTCCTGTCTTATGGTGCTGGCTTTGCATTGGCGACGATCCTGCTTCATGCCGCAGGCATTGGTGTGGGCCTTGCTGCGGGGCGTTTGATGACCGGGCAAAACGGACGCCTTGCCCTGCGTGTTGCAGGTGGCGCGACCGCGTTTGGCGGTCTCATGCTGATGGCTGGGTGAGGTGAGCGATGATACCCGGAGAAATCATTACGGTTGATGGCGAGATAGAGCTCAATCAGGGCCAGCCGACGATTACTCTCAAGGTCGCCAATACAGGTGATCGCCCGATCCAGGTGGGCAGTCATTATCACTTCTATGAGGTCAATGCGGCGCTGTCTTTTGATCGCGAACAGGCGCGGGGCTTCAGACTCGATATTGCAGCGGGAACCGCCGTTCGTTTCGAGCCGGGGCAGGAGCGTGACGTGACGCTGGTGCCGATCAGCGGGAAGCGCGAGATTTATGGTTTCCGTCAGCTTGTCATGGGCAAGCTCTAGAGCATTTCCAGCAAAAGTGCGAAGCGGTTTTGCGTCGGATAATGCGAAAAAACAAAGAGATAGAGCATTTCCAATGATTCAAGAAAAACAGGAAATGCTCTAACCTCGGAAAAGGGGAATTTCATGCCTGCCAGAATTAGTCGCGCAACCTATGCGCAGATGTTCGGGCCAACGACCGGCGACAAGGTTCGGCTTGCCGATACGGAGTTGTTCATCGAAGTTGAAAAAGACCTGACCGTTTATGGTGAGGAGGTTAAATTCGGCGGAGGTAAGGTTATTCGCGATGGCATGGGGCAAAGCCAGTTGTCGCGCGCGCAAGGCGCGATGGATACCGTCATCACCAATGCACTGATCCTCGATCACACCGGCATTTACAAAGCCGATGTCGGGTTGCTTGATGGCCGCATTGCGGGCATCGGTAAGGCAGGCAATCCCGATACGCAGCCGGGTGTGACCATCATCATAGGGCCGGGCACAGAAATCATTGCAGGCGAAGGCCGTATTCTCACAGCAGGCGCGATCGATTCACACATTCACTTCATTTCGCCGCAGCAGGTGGAAGAAGCTTTGAACTCCGGCGTCACCTGCATGGTTGGCGGCGGCACAGGTCCTGCGCATGGCACGCTTGCAACCACCTGCACGCCGGGGCCGTGGAATATTGCCCGTCTCATTCAGTCCTTTGACGGCATGGCGATGAATTTCGGTGTCTTTGGTAAGGGCAATGCTTCGCTTCCGGGCGCGCTTGAGGAAATGGTGCTCGCAGGTGCCTGCGGTCTGAAGCTGCATGAGGATTGGGGCACAACACCGGCATCTATCGATAATTGCCTTGCGGTCGCAGATCGTTTTGATGTGCAGGTGGCAATTCACACTGATACGCTCAATGAATCGGGCTTTGTCGAAGACACGCTTGCGGCTTTCAAAGGCCGCACGATCCACTCATTCCACACGGAAGGTGCAGGTGGCGGGCACGCGCCAGATATCATCCGCGTCTGCCAATATCCGAATGTGTTGCCAGCATCGACCAACCCGACGCGGCCTTATACGGTTAATACGATTTCCGAGCATCTCGACATGCTGATGGTCTGCCATCACCTGTCGCCGTCCATTCCGGAAGACATTGCCTTTGCTGAAAGTCGTATCCGTAAGGAGACAATCGCGGCGGAAGATATTCTGCATGACATGGGAGCTTTCTCGATTATTTCGTCCGACAGTCAGGCGATGGGTCGTGTTGGCGAAATGGTCATCCGCTGTTGGCAAACTGCCGATAAGATGAAACGACAACGTGGTTCTCTTTCCGACGATGCACCGGGCAATGACAATTATCGTGTTCGTCGTTATGTGGCGAAATATACGATTAATCCGGCAATCGCTCATGGCATGTCGCATGAGATCGGCTCGGTGGAAGTTGGAAAGCGCGCCGATCTCGTCTTGTGGAGCCCGGCATTCTTTGGCGTGAAGCCTGATTTCGTTTTGCTTGGTGGATGGATTGCGACCGCGCCGATGGGCGACCCGAATGCATCTATCCCGACGCCGCAACCTATGCATTACAGGCCGATGTTCGGCTCATTCGGCAAGGCTCGCACCAACAGCTCTGTGACATTTGTTTCTGAAGCCGCGATGAGTGCGGGACTGCGTGAGACGATTGGCGTCGACAAACAGATGGTTGCGGTCAAGAATACGCGCGGTGGCATTGGCAAGCGCTCGATGATTTTGAATGATGCGATGCCACAAATGGAAGTCGATCCGGAAACCTATGAAGTTCGGGCCAATGGCGAGCTTCTGACCTGCGAGCCGGTCGATGTTGTCCCGATGGCACAACGCTACTTCCTGTTTTAAAGGTGTAAAATGATCGAAGTAAAATCGATAATCCGCGCTCATGAAGTGATCGATGCCGTCCCGGCAGGTCACGCAATCCTCGAACGTGACGAACGTCATCTGCGCCGCAAAGCCATCGCACTTGAGGACGGTGAGAAAATCTTTCTGGATTTTGCAGAGCCGGTGGTGCTTGACCATGGCGACCGGTTGGTGCTGGAAGATGGGCGCGAGATCGAAATTCGTGCCGCCCGCGAGGCGCTTTATGAAATCCGTGGCCGTGATGCACTTCATATTGCCGAACTAGCATGGCACATCGGCAACCGACATCTCGCGGCACAGATTGAACCTGATCGCATCTTCATTCTGCGCGATCATGTGATCAAGGCGATGCTCGAAGGTCTTGGTGCCAAGGTCACAAATATCGTCGAAATCTTCAGTCCATTGCGCGGTGCCTATTCTGGTGGGCATCACCATCATCATGACCATCACCACCACGATCATGACTGACCAGAACACTGCACTGCTGCGCCTGATGGCTTGGCTGTCACCGGTCTTTCCGGTGGGCTCGTTCAGTTATAGTAATGGGCTGGAGCGCGCGGTTCATGATGATCTGGTCACCGATGTTGAAAGCCTGCAGGCTTGGCTGCAATCGCTTGTTATCTATGGTTCGGGCTGGAATGATGCGGTGCTGTTTGCCGAAAGTTGGCGACAGGCCGTTTCAGGCGGCGATCTGTCGGAGGTTACGGAGCTGGCGGCAGCGCTTGCCGGTTCGCGTGAGCGGTATATGGAAACCATGCTGCAAGGCGCTGCGTTTTTGATAGCTGCCAAAAGCTGGGATCATGCGGTTTTCGAGCGCTTGCCGTCTGAATGTGCTTACCCCGTTGCAGTGGGGGCTGTCGCTGGTGCGCATGGCATTCCATTGACATCAGCGTTGAGCGCTTATCTTCAGGCTTACTGCATCAATCTTCTGCAGGCATCCATCCGCCTGTCTGTCACCGGGCAGAGTGGCGTGACTGCCTTGATGGCTGCGTTGGAAACAATTCTCATAACAACGGCTGCGCGTGCGGCTCACTCTACACTGGATGAGCTTGGTTCGGCGACTTTCCTTGCCGACATCACGGCCATGAAACATGAAACACAGCATTCGAGGCTTTTCCGCTCATGACACAGAAAAACGGACCTTTGCGCGTTGGTATTGGTGGCCCTGTCGGCTCGGGTAAGACGACGCTGACGGAAAAGCTGTGCAAAGCGCTGCGCGATAAATATTCTGTTGCCGTTATTACCAACGACATTTACACGCGTGAGGACGCGCTCATTCTCGCAAAGCATCAGGCTTTGTCCGAAGACCGTATCATGGGTGTGGAAACCGGTGGTTGCCCGCACACGGCAATCCGCGAAGATGCCTCGATCAATCTTCAGGCAATTGCCGAGATGAACAAGCGGTTTCCTGATCTCGATATCGTCTTCATCGAATCGGGTGGTGACAATCTTGCAGCGACATTCTCGCCCGATCTGGCTGATCTGACGCTTTATGTGATCTCTGTTTGTCAGGGCGAGGAAATACCACGTAAGGGCGGGCCGGGCATTACACGGTCCGATTTTCTCATCATCAACAAGAGCGATTTAGCACCCTATGTC
Organism: Brucella grignonensis; assembly: GCF_002252505.1. Taxonomy (GTDB): domain Bacteria; phylum Pseudomonadota; class Alphaproteobacteria; order Rhizobiales; family Rhizobiaceae; genus Brucella; species Brucella grignonensis. The sequence continues at coordinate 104,765 of NZ_NNRL01000163.1, forward strand.
CATGTGGATCTCGATATCATGAATGAGGACGCGGCGCGGATGCGCGGCAAACGCCCTTATGGATTTACCGATCTTCATCGCGGCAAAGGTGTGCAGGAGGTTGTTGAATTCATTTTGGAGAACGGCAATCTATAGAGCATATCCTTATCGCAAAGCCGTTTCACACTTTTTGGGATGCGTTCTAAAGTCTGGCTGCCAGAAAATCGATAAAAGCGCGAATGCGCGCCGCAAGGTGAGGGTGGCCGGGAAAAACCGCATGGATTTTCTCAGGCTCCGCAGGCGCCCATGCCGCCAGCACTTCCACCAGTCGCCCGGTTGCCAGATCGTGGGCAACGGTATGTTCGCCGGTCTTCATCAAACCGCCGTCTTCGATGCAAATACGTCTGAGGATGGTGCCGTCACTGCCAAGAAAATTGCCGGAAACCACTTGTCGAACGCTCTCGCCTGTTTCGGGATCAGCAAACTCCCATTCGCTCGGCTGGAAATTATAGCGCAGGCAATTATGCGCTTTGAGGTCTTCTGGCTTTTGAGGCGCGCCATGTTTTTCCAGATAGCCGGGTGCGGCCACCACCAGCCGCCGCATCAGTGTAATGGAGCGGGCTTTCAAAGCGGAATCCTTCAATGCACCTGAGCGGATCGCGAGATCGGTTCGCTCCTGCCAGAGGTCGATAATGCTGTCGTTGAGCGTTATATCGAGTTCCACTTCCGGGTAAAGCTTCAGAAATTCCGGCACCAGTGGCATGATGACCGTTGCACCAAAGCCGACTGTCGAACTGACGCGCAACGGACCACGCACCGCCGCCTGTGCTCCATCTGTGATCCGAGCTTCCATTTCTGTAAGTTTGTCGAGCAGGCTGCGTGCTTCCGCCAGATAGATCTCGCCTTCAGGTGTTGGTGTCAGGCTGCGTGTGGATCGCACCAGCAATCGTACCTGCAGGCGATCTTCCAGCCGCGAGACAAGTCGACTGATCGCTGAGGGTGTCATGTTGAGCTGGCGCGCGGCAGCGGAAAAACTGCCCGTCGCCACGGCGCGCGCGAAAACTTCCATTTCACCGAAGCGATTATCCAAGTCATCACCTGTGAATCTAATGAATAGCTATATACAATATTATCAGTATTATCATTTGATATCCAGAGAGCGATATGAGGGCAATATTAAACAACAGGAACTCCTCCCATGCCTGTAGCTCTTATCGCTCTTACGATCGCGGCCTATGCGATCGGGACAACTGAATTTGTGATTGTCGGCCTTTTGCCGACGGTTGCATCGGATTTGCATATTACTCTTCCACTCGCCGGATTGATCGTCAGCGTTTATGCGCTTGGCGTTACCTTCGGCGCTCCGATCCTGACTGCGCTGACTGGTCGTCTTGAACGCAAGCCATTGTTGCTTGGCCTCATGGCGCTGTTCATTGCAGGCAACATGGTTGCAGCCTCCGCACCAAGCTATGAAATCCTTATGATCGGACGCGTGCTTTCCGCGTTTGCCCATGGTGTCTTTTTCTCGGTCGGAGCAACGATTGCCGCCGATCTCGTGCCTGAAAACAAACGTGGTTCTGCCATCGCCATGATGTTCATGGGCCTGACGGTTGCAATCGTAACCGGCGTGCCGCTTGGGACCTGGATTGGCCAGAATTTCGGCTGGCGTGCAACCTTCTGGGCTGTTTCAGCAATCGGTCTCGTCGCACTCGTCGGCATTGCCGCTCTTCTGCCACGTGCATTGCAAAAGGCTGAACCTGCATCGCTCATGGATCAGCTGCGTGTGCTTGGTTCCGGACGCCTGCTGATCGTTTATGGTATGACAGCGCTCGGTTATGGTGGCACTTTCGTTGCCTTCACTTATCTCACGCCGATCCTGCAGGACATTACCGGCTTTGCGGAAGGCTCCGTCAGCTACATTCTGGTGCTCTATGGCATTGCGATCGCTATTGGCAATATCGTTGGCGGCCGCATTTCTAACGATAACCCAGTTCGTGCGCTGACCGTTCTGTTCGTGTTGCAGGCAATCGTACTGGTGCTGTTCAGCTTCAGCGCAGTGTCGCCATTCTTCACGCTGATCACACTTGCCGCTCTCGGCTTCCTGCAATTTGCGAATGTCCCCGGCCTGCAGCTCTATGTTGTACAACTTGCCAAGGAACACCGCCCTGGTGCTGTCGATGTCGCTTCTGCACTCAATATCGCGGCCTTTAATCTCGGTATCGCTCTCGGTGCTTGGCTCGGTGGTGTGGTCGTTGAAAGCCAGCTTGGTCTCATCGCAACCCCTTGGGTTGGTGCAATTCTCGTCGCCGGTGCCCTTGGTCTCACGGTCCTAAGCGGCGTGCTTGATCGCCGTACCGAAACCCGCGTCGCTACCGCTTAAAAATCAAAGGAACTAGCATGCATAACGTAACAACAAATGGTGCCACCATTCCCGCCCTTGGCCTTGGCACTTTCCGTATGCCCGGCGAAGATGTGCTGCGCATCGTCCCTTATGCGCTCAAGGCTGGCTTCCGCCATGTCGATACCGCGCAGATTTATGGCAACGAAGCCGAAGTCGGTGAAGCCATTTTAAGCTCCGGCGTTCAGCGTGGCGATATCTTCCTGACCACAAAAGTCTGGGTCGATAATTACAAGCATGATGCTTTTATCGCATCTGTCGATGAAAGCCTTGCCAAACTCAAGACCGACTATGTTGATCTGTTACTTCTGCATTGGCCGAATGAAGCTGTGTCGCTTGCCGAACAGATCGGTGCGCTGAACGAAGTGGCAAAGGCTGGCAAGGTTCGTCACATTGGCGTGTCGAACTTCAACAAGACATTGATGGCAGAAGCAAAGGCGCTTTCCGATCTGCCGCTGGTGACGAACCAGATCGAATATCATCCATATTTGAGCCAGCGCAGCGTGATTGAAGCAACTCATGCGGCTGGCATGTCGATCACTGGCTATTATGCGATGGCCGACGGAAAAGTGTTCAGCGATACGGTTCTCAAGGACATCGCCGCAGCCCACGGCAAGTCGGTTGCACAGGTGGTTCTTCGCTGGCTGGTACAGCAGGATAATGTGATTGCATTGTCCAAGACAGTTAGTGAGGCACGAATTCTGGAAAACCTGGCCATTTTCGACTTTGCATTAAGCGAGGCTGAAATGCAGGTAATTCATGCACTTGCCAAACCCGATGGACGTATTGTCAGCCCGGATGGGTTGGCCCCTCAGTGGGACTGAAAATAAGAAGGACGGCGTAAGCCGTCCTTTTTCTTGTTTGGGTTTAGCGTTGCACTTTCATGCCGACATAAATGCTATTGGCGCGGTATTCTCGATCCGAGATTTGGCTGGTCTGGAATTCATGACGCAGTCGCGCGTCAATGCCGACATAGCGGTTGATCCAATATGTTCCACCGATCTGCGCGCCGATTGTGTAGTCGGTTCCGGTGCCATCCTTGTTGTCACGGACATTGAGGTCGAGCTTACCGTTGAGGCTCAGATCCGCGCGCACGCGCCGCGTGACTTCAAGGCTTGCAAAATGCAGAAGCGCGCCCGAAACGCCGGGTGTCGTTGAAGTGTCCACCGTGGTTTGCGCATAAAGCTGCACATCGGTTCCGCGTAGCGGCGACCAGTTGATGGCAGCTGCAAGTGATGGTCCACTGATATCGCCCAGACGAGGATCATCGCTATTGGCGCGCATGAAGCCAGCGGAAAATTCCCCATTAAATTTTTCACCACGATCAAACATCAGGCCACCGCGTACCGCATATTGCGAGCCGCTGCGCTCATAGCCGTTGTTGTCCACACGTTCATCGAACATGCGTTTGCCCAGTTCAACTTCGGCAAAAGGCTTGAGTGCGGGTGAAATGGCAAAACCACCACGCAGCGTTATGCTGGCATAGGTGTTATCGCGATCTTGCTGGCTGACGGTGCCGCCCGATGACAATTCTGCATCGCCATAGATTTCATGCTCGACGCGACCTGTTGCGCGACCAAAAAGCAGGCCGGTGTCGCGCTCAACGCCCAAGCTGCCATTGATGGTGTGAACAAGCGGACGTTTGAGAGCATCGGCCACACCGTTGGGGCTCGATGCGCTTTCGCGGCGCAGCTTGTAGCCTCCGCCGGCATTGACGGTTGTCTGCTCGCTGAGATCAAAGCGAAGATTGCCCTGAACATCGACGCGTGGTTCCGACACATCCTGACCGGAAATCGATTTGCTGAGCGTGCCTGAGGCATCCAGCGTTGCCTGATGGCGTCCCCAATCGGATTCTGCATTGAGGCGCAGCGTTGTTTCCGAGAGGATGGCGCTCGAACCAGTTGAGCTGTTATCGCCATTTGTTGTGGCGCGAATGCCATACTCGAGCGTGGGGCGCAGCATGAATGTGCCGACACGAACCCCCAATGGTGCAAAAGGATCCGCTTCCGGTATGGCGCGACGACCCTGTTCCGGAATGGCGGGCAGGTTTTCGCGACGCGCGCGACCAGTATCATCCTGGTCTTCAGTTGTGATTGCACCAACGCGCATATTATCTGTCGAAAGGAACGGTTGGGCGTTCTCCTCCGCAGCTGGCACGGCCAATGCCGGTTCGGTGGGCTGCGGTTGGGCGGCATTGTCGGCAGGTGGTGTGTAGAAACTATCCGCGAAGTCAGCTGATGCGGGCGCATTCGGATCAGCCGGATCAGTATCACGATTTGCGGTCTGGTCAGGTAAAGAAACGGAGAGGTTATCGTCGTTCACACTGCCGCGCAGCTGGGCATCCTGCGCAAACGCTGTCGATTGACTGATTGCCAAGGCACACCCTGCCAGCAACAGGCATCGCGCCCTGCGGGCAAAAGGCGATGATCCGCCGGATGAGGAATTGGCAAAAAGCATATTGTCTTCAAACCGTTGCAACGTGGTAATTGAACGGTAAACGGACATGGTTAATTGTTTATTAATTGTTGCTTTCCAAGTGCCCGTATTGTGCGGCAACAAATGCTTGGACAACCGGCTTTGAAGGCGCTAACCCTGTGCGCCATGACCCAATCCGATATGACAAAGCTCGACACCACCTATGAAGCCGCACGCGCGGAGGATTTGATTGCCTCGGCCTTGCGCACGATCAAGACTGAAAATGCTGGCCTTATGGCGCTGGAAGAAGCCTTGAATGATGGCCTTTCCGCTCCATTTGCAGAAGCAGTCAGGACGATTGTTGCCTCAAAGGGTCGTCTGGTTGTTACGGGCGTTGGCAAAAGTGGCCATATCGGCACCAAGCTTGCAGCGACTTTTGCCTCTACCGGGACATCGGCTTTTTTTGTGCATTCTGCCGAAGCCAATCATGGCGATCTGGGCATGGTTGGCCGTGATGATGTGATCCTCGCCCTGTCATGGTCGGGCGAAACAGCTGAGCTCAAAGGTATTGTCAATTATTCGCAGCGCTTCCGCATTCCGCTGATTGCTATTACAGCCGGTGAAGACTCGGCGCTTGGAAGGGCGGCGAGCGTTGCTTTAATTCTGCCAAAGGCACAGGAAGCCTGTCCGCATGGGCTGGCGCCTACGACATCGACAATGATGCAGCTTGCCATTGGCGATGCGCTTGCAATCGCTCTTCTGGAAGCGCGTGGCTTCAGCCCGACAGACTTCAAGACTTTCCATCCGGGCGGTTCGCTTGGTGCGAGCCTTACCCATGTTCGCGAGATCATGCATAGGGGTGAACGTCTGCCGCTGGTCAGGGCGGGCACATTGATGCCGGATGCCATGAAGGTTCAGGCTCAGAAGAGCTTCGGCTGCGTGATTGTTGTCAATGACGATGGCACATTGGCTGGAATTATCACGGACGGTGATATTTCACGTAATCTGAGCCGCAATCTTTCAGAACTTGCTGTCGATGACATCATGACACGCAAGCCCAAGACAGTGGATCAGAATCTGCTCGCCAGCGCTGCTTTGAGCATACTCAATGAGAAACATATTGGCGCACTGATTGTGGTTGAGGACAATCGACCGATCGGCCTCGTGCACTTCCACGATCTGCTGCGCATCGGGGTTGCTTGAGTGGGAATAGGCAGAGAACTGTATGTTCCACTGCCTTAGAACGTGTTTCGATCTGATTGAATCAGGTCGGCGCTCTAATCATTTTTTACGCGCATCCCGAAAACCGTTTCACAGTTTTCGGGATGCGCTCTAAACAGCCACTTCAATTTCCAGTGTGATTGGATCAAAGGACACTACGCGCACTTCCGTGCCTGCGGGTAGGTCAGGACCTTTGATACGCCATGTCGTGTCGTTGATACGGATGCGTCCGCGTCCGTTGACGATCGGCTCACTCAAAGTGGCACGCTGTCCAACCAGTTGCTCGCCTCGACGGTTAAGCAGCGGCTCCTCCTGCTGATCATTGAAGCCGAAAAAGCGCCGGCCCGCCAGCACGAATGCAATGGCGAGAACCAAAAACAGTACAGTCTGCACTTGCCAGCCAAAACCGATTATTGAGCCGAGCAGGAAAGCGAGGCCACCCGTGACAAGGGCTGCAAGGCCAAACCAGATGAAGAAGAAGCCGGGCGCCATAATTTCCAGAATGAGCAGGACAAGTCCTAAAACGAACCAGCTCCAAAGCCCAAGCTGTGACAGGAAATGAATAAGCATGACGCCCTGCCTCTTTAACGATTGGTGGTGGGTACGCTGCGGGTGCGTGGGTTGGATGCCGCAGGTGTTGGATCAACCGGATTGCTGCCGTCGCCAAAAACTTCTTTGGCAATTGCACCGATACCGGCCAGCGAACCGATCAGCGAACTTGCTTCAAGCGGCATGAGAACCACTTTCTGATTCTTGGCGCTGGCAATGTTACCGAGCGCTTCGGTATATTTTTGCGCCACAAAGTAATTGAGCGCCTGAACATTACCGGCAGACACGGCGTCGGAAACCAGTGTGGTGGCCTTTGCTTCCGCTTCGGCCAAACGTTCGCGGGCTTCTGCTTCGCGCTTGGCAGCTTCAAGCTTGCCTTCTGCTTCCAGAATCTGCGACTGCTTCTGACCTTCCGCACGCAGAATTTGCGCATTGCGGTCGCCTTCCGCTTCCAGAACCTGCGCGCGCTTATCGCGTTCAGCCTTCATCTGGCGTGCCATGGAAGTGACGATGTCTGCAGGTGGATTGATGTCCTTGATTTCCACGCGCGTCATCTTGAGGCCCCATGGATGCGCAGCTTCATCGACAACACGCAACAGGCGATCATTGATCGCATCACGGTTGGAGAGCAATTCGTCAAGATCCATAGAACCCATGACGGTACGGATGTTGGTCATGGTGAGGTTGAGGATCGCATATTGCAGGTTGGAAACCTGATAGGCCGACTGGGCGGCGTTCAGTACCTGATAAAAGGCGACGCCGTCGACACCGACAATGGCATTGTCGCGGGTGATGACTTCCTGTGTGGGGACATCAAGGACCTGCTCCATCATATTCAGCTTTGCGCCGATCCGGTCGAAGAACGGAACGATCAGGTTAAGGCCCGGCATAAGCGTGCGTGTGTAACGGCCAAAGCGTTCCACCGTGTAGTTGTAACCCTGCGGCACAGTCTTGATCCCGGCAAACAGCGTTGCCAGAACAAGTGCGGCCAAAATCAAGAGCGTGATATCAAAACCAGTCATTTTATAGTCCCCTTCGTGAAGGCGGTAAGGCTAAAGGCAGGGCGAATATGATGGCCCGTTGCCTTATGGTCTAGACCCAGCCCTGTAATTCGCGCCGCACGAGCGTTTCGATAACTTTCATACCCTCTTCGCTATCGTTGAGGCATGGTATGTGGCTGAAATTTTCGCCGCCTGCCTCATGGAAAGCTTCAGCTGCTTCGTGACCGATTTCGTCAACGGTTTCCAGACAGTCTACCACAAAGCCGGGATTGAGTACGGCAACCGACTTCACGCCCTGCTTGGCCAATTCTTCCACCGTCTCATCCGTATAAGGCTGGAGCCATTCTTCCGGGCCGAAACGTGACTGGAAGGTGGAGCGGAACTGTTTGTCGTCCATGCCAAGACGCGCACGCAAAAGCCGTGATGTTTCAAGGCATTGAGCACGATAAGGGTCACCCTTGTCGGAATAGCTTTTTGGGATGCCGTGATAGGAAGCAAGGATCACTTCCGGTTTGAAATCGAGCGTCGCAAGATGCTTCTCAATCGACTGTGCGAGCGCCTCGATATAGACGGGCTCCACTTCGTAGGAAGGGATTGTACGGACCGCTGGCATAAAGCGCTTTTTCATAAGCACTTCGAAGAATTTGTCATTCACCGTGGCCGTGGTGGTCGCTGAATATTGCGGATAGAGCGGGAACATGACGATGCGTTCGCAACCCTGCTTCAACAGACGATCCGTCACTTCTTCAATCGAAGGCTGACCATAACGCATGGCCCAGTCAACAACGACATTTGGATGATCTTTGAGCGCGACGGCGAGTTTTTCGCCTTGCGCGCGCGTATAGGTGCGGAGCGGCGATTCATTCTTCTCGCGATTCCAGATGCGGTCATAGAGCGCGCCGGAACGCTTTGGGCGTGTGTTGAGCACGATGCCGTAGAGGATCGGATACCAGAAAAGGCGCGGCCATTCGATAACGCGGCGGTCGGAAAGGAATTCGGCCAAATAACGCCGCATCGGGACATAGCTTGTGCCGTCGGGTGTGCCAAGATTGACAAGCAGAACACCCACTTTAGGTTGCTTTGTTCCGCTGCTGCTCAGATTGGCGGTTACTTTTTCCGTCTCACTCATATTCCGACTCCTGCTTTGCCGGAAAACTAGACAAAAACAGGCAAATTACAATCCTAACAATAAGGGCAGCAGTCGAATTGTCGGGTAATCGATAAAATAACCCATAAAAAACGGCACACGCTAAAAGCGTATGCCGTTCGGAATGCTGTTTTGCCGTATTTTAGAGCGTATCCCGAAAAGTGTGAAACGGTTTTCGGACAAAGATGCGCGTTAAAACAAATATTTAGAGCGCCGATCTGATTCAATCAGATCGAAACGCGCTCTAAACGCGGCGGGTCAGCGAGAAACGCGAGCCTGCCGACGACGTGCAGTTGAGCTGGTTCTGTGAAACGAGCGCACAATTCACGCGCGAAGAGGTGCCACGCACGATCGAACGCATGTCGATCTCAACAAGCTGAGGCGACTGGTAACGATAGTTACCTTCTGCCAGCTTTTCATTGGTGTCGGTCGAGCGGGTTTCAAAAATACCGCCATTGAAGGACGAGACGATGCCGTTCGGATCGACCCAGGCGCCGTCGATACCGGATGGCGCACGATTGACGACAGGGACATTGCCACCACCGCCAGGGCCGGTAGCAACACATCCTGCAAGCGCGAGCGATACGATTGCCGTAGAGCCAATGATGCGGAAGCGTTTCATGTCCATCTTCTCCGTTCGAGTGTTTACCGTGTGATGTATGGAAATTTACACGAATACAAGCCCCTTTGACGAGGATAGCAGGAATGTTGCGAAACTGCCGCATTCGCGATTGCCCGGCTGAGGCCGGGCAATCCGGTTGTTTCATATCAAGGCGCTGAGATGCTGATGCATCACGTCTTGCAAGTTCAACCGCCACTCGAGCTTAACCAAAGATTGGTCTTTGCTGTTAGCGCACCAGAATATTGCGGAACTGCCAGGGATCCTTGGTGTCGATATCTTCCTCAAACAGCTTGCCACGACCTTCAAGCGGGGTCCAGTCGGTATAATAGCCCTTGACCGGACCAAGATACGGCAGCTGCACTTCGAGGCAGCGGCGGTAATCCATTTCGTCGGTTTCAACGATGCCGCTCTCAGGATTTTCCAATGCCCAGACCATGCCAGCCAGCACTGAGGATGAAACCTGTAAGCCGGTCGCATTCTGGTAAGGCGCAAGCTTGCGCGCTTCTTCAACGCTCAGCTGTGAACCATACCAGTAGGCGTTCTTGTCGTGACCATAGAGCAGTACGCCAAGCTCATCCGAGCCGTCGAGGATTTCAGATTCATCCAACACATGCTGTGCCGGCTGCGCCTTGCCATTGGCGCCAAACATTTCATCCAATGACAGGATGGCATCGTTGCAAGGGTGATAAGCATAGTTGCAGGTGGGGCGGTATTCGAGCTTGCCCTTCTTGCTGCGAACGGTGAAGAAATCCGCGATTGAAATCGCTTCATTGTGCGTTACGAGCAGTCCAAACTGCGCGCCATGCGTCGGACACCATGTGCGAATGCGGGTGCTGCCGCCGGGTTGCTCAAGAAAGATTGCTGCCTTGTTGCCCTTCTTCTGCTTGCGGGCATTTTTGGGCTTCCAGTTTTCATGACTGCCCCAGCCAAGTTCGGCAGGCTGCAAGCCTTCTGCAATGAAACCTTCGACGGACCAGGTGTTCCAGAATGTATCGAAGGGTTTTGGTTCTTTGGCACGCTGGGTATCGCGTTCGGCAACGTGAATGCCCTTCACACCGACCTTTTTCATGAGTTTGGCCCAGCCGTGACGATCATCGGTCGCAGGCTCTTCAAACTCGAGCCTAAGCTCGGTCGCAAGATCAATCAGCGCCTTCTTTACAAACCAGGACACCATGCCGGGATTTGCTCCGCAGCAGGAAACAGCTGTCGGCCCCCCGGGGTGCTTGCGCTTTTCTGCACGCACAGTTTCGCGCAAGGCGTAATTTGTGCGCGAAGCATTGTCGGCCTCAGCATCGAAATAAAAGCCCAGCCATGGCTCGACCACGGTGTCGATATAAAGTGCGCCATTTTCACGGCCGAAGCGCAAAAGATCCAGCGAGCCGGTATCGATCGATAGATTGACGATGAATGGCTGACCACCACCATCTTTCAACAGTGGACCAAGAATATCTTTGTAATTTTCAAGCGTGATCGCTTCATTGATAAAGCGGATATTCTTCTCATCGAGAATTTTACGGTTCTTCTCGGATGGGTCGATGACGACCATGCGGGATTTGTCGAATTTGAAGTGGCGTTCGATCAGTGGCAGGGTACCGCGCCCGATCGAGCCAAAGCCGATCATGATAAGAGGGCCGGTAATTTCACCATAGACTGGCCATTTCGCTTTCGCCATTTTCTTTCTCTCTCCTGCTGTAAAGCTACAGCGTTGCACAATTCCCTGTTTAAGAACTGCTAATTCCGCCAAGATAGCACAGGTTCATAGAAAGAAAGAAACGTCACAAGCCTATGACATGAATACGTGTTTAACGAATTTACATTGTGACGAGCTGAGCGCGGATCATCCCACGCAATGAATTGCCGACAAGAATGTTGCGCGCGCGGCTGAGGTCATCAACGGTGACAACGGCTTCCTGAACCACGCCATTGTTCAAAAGTTCGCGTCGCAGGACGCCGTCTAACAGGCCGCTGGAAAGGGCCGGGGTGACGCAGGTTGTGCCGCCGATGTCGAGAAAAATCGAGGTGATTGTGCCTTCGCAAACCTCATCACGATCATTGAGCAGGAGTACTTCATCCACTTCAGCGGTCGAATATTCTTCCCGTGCTGCGATATAGGCCTGGCGCCTTGTGGTCTTGTGGCGAAGCAGTGGATCATCGTGCTTGAGACGCGTCTCAGCCACAGCGATGCGCCAGACAGTTTGTGGCTGCAATGGCTCATAAGGAAAAGCCGCAATCTCGACGAGACCGTCCGGAGCGAGGGTCAGACGCAGTTTGAGCGGGCTGTCGCCGGCGCTGATCTCGGTGATCTTCTGGTGCACCGTTTCCATATTGTAATGGAAACCGAGCTCGCGTGCCGAGTTCTCAAGTCGCGTCATATGAAGATCGCAACGCAGGATACCCGAAAGAGGCTCCCAGCGCATTGTTTCTATCAGCTGATAGTCTGGTTCCGCATGGCTGGCCGCTGTCCCGTCGCGAACCGTGCTTTCAGAAGACATTCCTCATACTCCGCTTGCGCTGTGGAATCGAAGACCACACCGCCCCCGACATTGAAGATTGCACGATTTTGCTCAAGAAGCGAGATCGTGCGAATGGCAACATTGAACCGCATACGTCCGCCCGGCTCTATCCAGCCGAGCGAGCCGCAATAGATGTCGCGTGGCCCGGTTTCGAGCCTGCGCAGGATTTCCATCGCGCTGATTTTCGGCGCTCCGGTGATAGAACCACAAGGGAAAAGCGCTGAAAAAATCGTGCGCAGCGGCAGATCGCTTTTCAGTTTTGCGCGCACGCGGCTGATCATCTGGTGAACTGTCGGATAAGTTTCCACCCTGAAAAGCTCAGGCACATCAAGTGATCCCACTTCACTCACCAATGAAATGTCATTACGCAAAAGATCGACAATCATACGGTTTTCGGCCTGATTTTTGGGATCATTCATCAGGAATTGGCGGTTGTTCTCATCTTCTTCGGGTGTTGCGCCGCGTGGCATCGTACCCTTCATCGGGTGGGTTTCTATCCAACCGTCATCATTGACTTCAAAGAAGAGTTCCGGCGAGCGGGACAGGATGATAGGGCCGCCGAGATCGCAATAGGTCGCATAACGAACCGGCTGACGCTTTGCGAGGGTGTTGAACAGCACGAGCGGATCGCCATCCCATTCAGCATGAACGGGAAAGGTCAGGTTGCCCTGATAGCAATCGCCTTCGCGTAAATGCTGGTGAAGGCGGTCAAATCTGGGCTGGTAGTCTTCAGGCGACCATTGCGCGACGGGTTCGCGCAGATACGTGATGTTGTCGTCGCTGCGTGTATGCGAGGCGTCATCCGATGGGCCATCGAAGACACCAAAGCATAAAAGCGGCGCTTTCCGGCCGTCAGGCAGGAGCTCTTTCAGTTTGGGTTCAAGCAGATAGCCTGCTTCATAGGAAAGATAGCCTGCAAGCCATTTGCCCGCTTCATGGGCGCGTTGCATCGCTTCCCATGCTGCTTCGAACGTGTCTGGTGTATCGGCACGGATAATCGAAGACGGAGCCGCGAATAAAACATCGCGGCCCGCCTTGTCATCCCGAAAAAGGATTTGCGGCCTATTCAAACCCCTATTCAAACCCTTGTGGGTCACGAATTTGCTCAGTCTTCCATAGCTTCGAGTTCGTCGATGATGCCTTCCACCACCGACAGGCCCTTGCTCCAGAAATTCGGATCGGTCGCATCAAGGCCAAATGGTGCCAGCAGTTCTTTGTGATGCTTGGTGCCACCGGCCTTCAGCATGTCGAAATACTTCTGCTGAAAGCCCTTTTCTGAGTTCTGGTAGACGGCATAAAGCGAGTTTACCAGACAATCGCCGAAAGCATAGGCATAGACGTAGAACGGCGAATGGATGAAGTGCGGAATATAGGTCCAGAAGGTTTCATAACCCGGATTGAGATTGACCGCATCGCCAAGGCTTTCGCGCTGCACGTCCATCCAGATTTCGCCGATACGCTCTGAGGTCAGTTCGCCTTCGCGGCGCTCGGTGTGAACACGACGCTCGAACTGATAGAAAGCGATCTGGCGCACGACCGTATTGATCATGTCCTCGGCCTTCTGAGCCAGCATGGCCTTGCGTTCGCGCTTGTTGGTGGTGCGTTCAAGCAGCGAGCGGAAGGTGAGCATTTCACCAAAGACGGAAGCCGTTTCAGCCAGTGTGAGCGGCGTGGATGCCATCAGCGCACCCTGTTCGCCAGCCAGCACCTGATGCACGCCATGGCCAAGCTCGTGCGCAAGTGTCATCACATCGCGCGGCTTTCCCATATAGTTGAGCAGCACATAAGGATGAGCGGAAGGCACGGTTGGATGCGCAAAAGCACCCGGCGCCTTGCCCGGACGCACCGGCGCGTCGATCCAGTTTTTGTCGAAGAACTTCCTGGCGATTTCAGCCATTTCAGGCGCAAAGTTGCCATAGGCGGAAAGCACGGTTTCGCGCGCTTCATCCCACGAGATCAGCGCCTGCGGTGTTTCCGGCAGCGGCGCATTGCGATCCCAGTTTTCCAGCTTTTCAAGGCCGAGCCATTTGGCTTTCAGCGCATAATAACGGTGCGAAATACGCGGATAAGCTGCTTCAACGGCACTGCTGAGCGCATCGACCACTTCGCGCTCGACGCGGTTGGCAAGGTGACGGCTATCGGCAATATCCTGAAAGCCACGCCAGCGGTCGGAGATTTCCTTGTCTTTGGCCAGCGTATTGGTAATCAGCGTGAAGATGCGAAGATTTGCGCCGAAAGTCTTGGCGAGCGCCTCCGATGCCTTTTTACGCACGGCACCATCTGCATCCTGCAGCATGTTGAGCGTCTGCTCGATAGCCAGCTCTTCGCCATCGACTTCAAAGCGCAGGCTCGACATGGTTTCATCGAACAAGCGGTTCCATGCGCTGTAGCCGGTGATCGATTTTTCGTGGAAAAGCTGTTCCAGCTTGTCGTCAAGCTCATATGGCTTGTCGAGACGCAGATCTTCCAACCATGGGCGGTAGTGGCCGATTGCCGGATTGGAGGCCATCGCTTTTTCAAGCACTGCATCGTCAATACGATTGATTTCGAGACTGAAGAAAATGAGCGGCGTGTTGGCGTCGGTCAGCTTCTGCTGCACATCGCCGAACAGCTTCATGCGTTTGGGATCGGTGGTGTCGCCGTAATAGTAAAGGCCCGCAAAGGAGGCGATGCGGCCCATCAATTCACTGAGCGCTTCATATTCCTTTATTGCTTCGGCGAAGTTACCGCCATTGGCCTTTGCGGCTTCTTCACCGAGTTTGCCCTTCCAGCGGGTTTCAAAATTGGCCGCATCTTTTGCAGCTTTTTCGAGATCGGCTTTCAGTTCATTGCTCTCGGCAGAAGGGTAGAGGTCAGCCAAGTTCCACTCGGGCAGCTTTCCAAGGTCAGCTTTTGCAGCAGCTCCGGTGTCACCAGCTGGCATCTGAGGGGCGGTGTCGAGCGTGACAGACTTTGAAAAACGGTTCATGGCAAAGGTCATAGCATTCTCCTGTTGCCCCCTTCTCGCATGTCTTTTTCAAGACGCCAAGGGGCAAGGCGCGGACCTCAGCCACACAACTATTTTGAGGATGATGCGTGAATGTGTATGCAAGAGGGGTTGCTTTCATGAGGAACGATGCTCCAAATGACGCGCCTGAAATATGACATATACTAGATATTGGGATGTTCTGAGGCATATACCACTGGTAGTGAAGCGCCCATGAGTACGCGTATTCTTATAGCGGATGATGATCCGATTCAACGTCGCAGCCTTGAAACGGCTGTGCTACGCATGGGCTATAGAACCATTCTTGCAGACGGTGGAACGAGTGCATTGGGGTTCATCAGCAACCGTAAAGATATTGCGCTCTTACTTCTCGATCTGAGCATGCCCGACATGGACGGCTGCGCTGTCCTGACAAAAATGCGCGAGGCGGGGATCAATATTCCTGTCATCGCTTTGGTACAGAACGACGATCTCGAAAGAGCCATGCAGGCTATCAGACTGGGTGCGGTCGACTTCATGACCAAGCCAGTTGTGTTCGAGCGAATGCAGGTTTCCGTCGCCAATGCTTTCAAACTCTATTCGCTGACGCAGGAACTCAAACGCACGCGTTCTTCGCAGAAGTCGCATATCCTGCTTTCCGAAATGGTGACGAAAAGTCCGGAAATGGAGAAAGTGGCCATGCTTGCGCGTCGTGTGACGCCGCTTGATACGCCATTGCTCATTGAAGGTGAAGTCGGCACGGGCAAGGAAACCCTGGCGCGGGCGATCAGCAGTGGCGGCACACGCTGGCAGGGACCATTTGTTGCGATTGATTGCCGTTCCCTTGCAAAAGGCAATGCCGATCAGGTGCTGTTTGGGCATGCGGAGGCAGGATCAACCAATTCTGGTGAAGCCCCGATCCAGATTGCGGGTAAGATAGCGGAAGCGCAGGGTGGAACGTTGTTTCTTGATGAGGTGAGTGCCTTACCTTACCGCACCCAGCTTCGCCTTTTTGAACTTATGCAGGCATCGCAATATACGACGGGTGGAGAAGGCGATATGCCGCTTTCCGATACCCGCGTCATTGCATCGAATAGTCATACCCTGGCCGAACTCGTGCATATGGGCAGATTTCATCCCGGTCTTTATCATCTGATTTCGTCATTCTCGATTGAAGTGCCGTCTCTTAGAAACCGTCTCAAAGATATTCCAATTCTGGCGCATCAGTTTCTGATGCATTTTGCCAGCGAGGAGCGACTTGGACATATTACCGGTATTACGCCCTATGCTTTGGAAAGCCTCAAGAGCTACGATTGGCCCGGCAATGTGCGTGAGCTAAAGAACGCGATCTATCACGCTGTCCTTTTATGCGATGAATATGCGCTGACAGTCCGCGATTTCCGCCATATGGGCGAAGGAAGTGTGGCTCCCTCTGGCAGGAATGCGGCTTTAAATCCGATGCCGGGGAATGCTCACCCAGCTTGGATCAAAGAAAATTCCAGTGTGGGGTCGATCAGGGGCATCACGCTTGAAGGGGAAGTTCGCACCCTTGCGGCCACCGAAGAAGAAATGATCCGCTTCGCAATTGCGCATTACGACGGCCAAATCAGCGAGGTCGCGCGTCGTCTGGGCATCGGAAGAACCACACTTTACAGAAAATTGAAGGAATATGGCATCGATGTGGCATCCATAGCTGGCAAGGGGCGCGACGATGCTGATGACGAAAATGATGCCGGTGAGAACCGTATTGTAAACGGGTAAAACGCCGATAACTTATTGAAATTTATTAATTTACTAAATGCTACCTGTCGGTGTTGCCAGAATGTAAGCTTCGACGAAGATTGTTAATAGTTTTTTTACCATGACGAAAATAGATGCGCCTGTGTGTCTTTTTTGCCATGGTGTTTCCTCATTTGTTGTTCACTAAGCGTCCATTAACCATTAAATCCGACAATCAGGGCTCACGCATATTCGTTTCTACGATCTCTGATACGGGGCCCTTAGGGCGGACAACACGGTAAGGCGATATAATTCAATGAGCAGGATATCGACCATTAAAGCGCGCTTGGCAAAAGTCTGGAATGGCTTGACTGGCCCGGCTGGATTGTCTGCTTCCGCGTCGCGGGTTCGCTCTTCTGTTTCCGCATCTTTGGTTGCAGCCGCAGTCGTTACGGCACTCGCGCCGTCGCAGGCTTCCGCTGAAACGCGTACGCTCAAACTTTACTATGTCCATACCGGCGAAAAGGCAGAGATTACCTTCAAGCGTGACGGACGCTTTCTTCCTGATGGTCTGAAGAAGCTGAACGTATTCCTGCGCGACTGGCGTCGTAACGAGCCGACCAAGATGGATCCGCGCCTGTTCGATCTGGTCTGGCAAGTCTATCGCTCCACAGGTTCAAACCAGTACATTACAGTTGTTTCTGCCTACCGTTCACCTGCGACCAACAACATGCTGCGTTCCAAGACGAGCGGTGTTGCTAAAAAGAGCCAGCATACGCTCGGTCGTGCGATGGACTTTTTCATTCCGGGCGTTCCACTTGCGAAGCTTCGTGGCATCGGTATGCGCTATCAGATCGGTGGCGTAGGCTATTACCCGCGTTCCGGCTCGCCTTTCACCCACATGGACGTGGGTAATGTTCGCTCGTGGCCACGTATGAGCCGCCGCGAGCTGTTGGCTCTGTTCCCGGATGGCAAGACGGCTCACCTTCCAGCTGACGGCAAGCCGTTGCCGGGCTATGAACAGGCGCTTGCCATGATCGAAAAGCGCAAAGCCGGTGGCGGTGGCGTCATGATGGCCAGCAATTCTGCCCCTCGTAAGAGCAAGACGCTGTTTGGCGCTTTGTTCGGTGGTGGTGCTGACGAAGAAGAAGATAACGGCAACGATTCCGCACCAGCGCCTGCGACAGTTCGTCCTGCTCGTGCTGCCCCTACTCGTCAGGCTCCGGAGGTCGCGCCGCCTGCTCCTGTCCAGCAGCCGGAAGCTATGATTGCGGCCTTGCCGACCCGCGAGGCACCGGTGCCAATGCAGGCTCCGCGTCCTGAAGCAACTGTTGATGTGCCACAGCAGGCCGAGCAAGTGCCCGTAGTTGCCTTCAATGTTCCAATCCCGGCTCGTAAACCGGCAAATGCTGCTCAGGATGCAATTGCACTTGCTGCTGCACAGCCTGCCGATGCGACAATGCAAGAAGTCGCCGACGCTAGTCCTAATCCGCTCATGACCGGTTTTGTTCCAATTCCGTCCATGCGTCCGCAGCAGGAAGTGGCTACGCAGATTGCCGCTGCCGCTGTTCCGAGCGCCCGACCTGAACGGGATCAGCTGAACCCGCAGGATGCGATCGCTCAGATTGTGAATAATCATGCTGATGCACCAGCGGCTGTTGCCGATGCCAGCAACGCAGTTCAGCCGGGTGCTGCCGCAGCTTATCCTGTGCCAAAAGAGGAGCCACGTGCCAATACACAATTGGCTCTGCTCTCCAAAAAGGATGAGATCGGTGAGCTGATTGCGCCGCCGGAAGATGATTTTGATACGCAGCCTATAGCATCTGCAAAACGTGAGCCTGCGAAGGTTGCACCTGTTAAGACGGCTTCGGTTGCCAGATCCGTGCCCGCTCCAGCGCGCCAGCGTGTTGCGGCCAACAGTCACGGAACCAAGAATAGCGCCCGGTCCACCGGCAAAGGTGATCGTCATGTAGCCAGGGCAAGCGCGCGTCCAAGCCCTGTCGTGCAGCCTGCTGCGATGCCAGCTTCTGCCGTTGCTATGTCATCCGATTCCGTTTCGCAGACTGCTCCAGCGACCAATCCGGTCCTGCGTAATGATGCGATGCGCACCGCACCTGCAATGGTTTACACTGCGGGCTTCCAGCGTGGCGACCTGCCAAGCGAACGCGCCAATCAGTTCAGTGGCAATGCCGTCACCTTCCTGACCGTGGCTAAGTTCACCGAAACGAACTGATCCTCCAAAAGATCAAAGAAAAGGGGCCATTGAGGCCCCTTTTTTATTTCGCTTTCTTAAGTTCAGCTTTTCAAGGCAGCGGCTTCTGCCGCGAGCTTGGTAATGCCGTCCCAATTGCCAGCTTCGACCAGTTCCTTTGGTGCAACCCATGAGCCGCCGACGCAGACGACGTTTGGCAACGAGAGATAGGACTTGGCGTTGGCAAGGCTGATGCCACCGGTTGGGCAGAAAATCGTTCCAGCCAATGGCGATGACAGGGCTTTCAGGAATGGCGCGCCGCCTGCCTGTTCTGCCGGGAAGAATTTGAGATGCGTGTAACCTTCCTCGCGCAGTGCCAGCATTTCGCTTGGGGTGATCGCTGCTGGCAGCAGTGGCACGTCACTGTCGTTGGCGGCAGCAAGAATATATTTCGTAACGCCCGGACTAACGATAAAACGGGAACCTGCCTTGGCAGCGTCTTCATAATGCTTTGCATTGAGGATCGTGCCTGCACCTACGATTGCTTCTGGCACTTCCGATGCCACTGCGCGGATCGCGTCCAGTGCGGCAGCCGTCCGCAGTGTGATCTCGATCGCTGGCAAACCACCCTTTGCCAGTGCGCGCGCCAGCGGAACGGCGTGCTCGACCTTGTCGATCAGCAATACCGGAATAACTGGCTGGCCTTGGAGGACAGGGACGAGTAGATCGGTTTTCTGCGGCATGGGCTTGCTCTTCTGCTGATAAGTGAATGGCTAAAATCGATTTAGAGTGAGAGACCTTGTTTGTCCACCGCGCACATCAAAACCGATGCGCTGCGCGGCAGCAGTCAAGTTGCATTCAGGCAGCCTTCAGGACCAGGCTGAGGCTCCGGTTCCAGCGTTCAAAGGCTGTTGCCATGCGGCTATCATACTGGTTACGGGCAAAGACTGGCCCATTATAGCGGCGTGCAAAATTGCGCCAGTCTTTCTCCTGCAGCGCCGTTTTCAATCCGGCCTTGTCGATGAAGTTCAGCATCAGCCCGACCTGTCCGCCAACCGAGCTACGCGCCTCGGACACCAGTTCATCGATACTGCTATAGCCCAGCCATTCCCAATGGGCGCCCATCACCTGGCCCAGCCCCCATGAAGTGGATTCAAGCGCTGCCTTTTTATGGATCGACATGGCCCGTTCGAGCAAAAGCCAGCGCTCGCGCTGGGTCTTGGGATTGCGCACGCGTCCTGCTTCCGGTGCTGATAATCCTGCTTTGCGTGCCTGATCGCGGATACGACCGACAAGTCTGCGGTCGAAATAATGCCCCTCGAAGCGAATGGCTGGCTCTTTTTTGCCATCGATATCGAAAAGCGCACGGCCACCACTTTCCACCTCTGCCACCGCCAGCAGGGCTGCCGGTTCAATCCCTGCTTCCATTGCCAATGAGATGATTTCTGCAAAAGTTTCTGTATCGAACATCTGGTTTCTCCTCTTGCAAACCGTGTTTATCGACGCCGGATTTTCGCTTGTCATGAGAGGAGGGGGATAAATAACTTGAATTTGCCGCGTTCGAGGACTAGTTCGGAAGAAATTTGGAAGAGATCGAACGATGAGCAATCTGCCTTTTACTGTTGCTGCCCTTTATTGCTTTGCGCGTTTGCCGCAATATGAAAGCCTGCGCGAGCCGCTGGCAGAACTTTGCTGCGCGAACGGGATCAAGGGGACGCTGCTGCTCGCAGCCGAAGGTATCAACGGCACGGTTGCAGGAACAAAGCCCGCGATTGAGAAGCTTATCGCCTACATCACTGCAATCCCTGAGCTTGCCAATCCGGAACTCAAATACTCTCATGCCAGCGAAATGCCGTTCTATCGCATGAAGGTGCGTTTGAAGCGCGAGATTGTCACCATGGGTGTTGATGGCATCGATCCGCTGAAAAGCGTTGGCACATACATAGCGCCCAAGGACTGGAATGCGCTGATTGCCGATGAAGACACGGTCGTTGTGGATACGCGCAACGATTACGAATATGCCATCGGCACATTCGAAGGCGCACTCGATCCCAACACAAAGACCTTCCGCGAGTTTCCGGAATGGGTGGAGCAGAACCGCGACAAGCTTGAAGGCAAGAAGATCGCCATGTTCTGCACCGGCGGTATTCGTTGTGAAAAAGCGACCGCTTTCGTCAAGGGTCTGGGCTTCGATGATGTGTTCCACCTCAAGGGTGGCATTCTGAAATATCTTGAGGAAGTGCCGAGCGAAGAAAGCATGTGGAACGGCGAATGCTTCGTGTTCGATGAACGCGTGGCAATCGGCCATGGCCTGACGGAAAGCGATATAGAGCTTTGCCGCGCCTGCCGCCGTCCGATTACCGCAGAAGACAAGCTTTCGCAGTTCTTCGAGGAAGGCATTTCCTGCGCTGGTTGTTATGACGAACGCACGCCGGAAGATCGCGCACGTTTCGCGGAGCGCGAAAAGCAGGTCAAGCTCGCCAAGCTGCGCGGTTCTAGCCACAAGCACATTGGACGCTAAAATATAGGATGGTGGGGTTCTTTTGCCGCATCATTCTTATCAGCACTAGCCAAAGCTAATACTCCCCTTTAAGGTGGCCATGTTTTCGGAACGATATGAATTCGTTACGGAAATTTTGGGCGGCTTTTGCATGGACGCCCGTGTGAAAAGGGTCTGACGGCATCCGGGTCGCGTTTGCCTCCATCATACCCATCATCGCAAGTTGAGCATCTCGACAGGTCTTGATGCTCGAACAAATGGCGTCGGATTTTTCCGGCGTGTGATGATGTTTGCCCGAAATACGGGCTTTATGGAGGTCGACAATGAAAAAACTTATCGCTGCGTTTCTTATTACGGTTGCAGCCGGTGCTGCATCGGTTGCTCATGCTGCCGAAAAGGTCACGGTTTTTGCCGCAGCCAGCATGAAGGATGTGATCGAAGAAGCCGCCAAGCAGATCAAGGCCAAAGACGGCACGGAAGTCGTCGCTTCCTTTGCTTCATCTTCAGTACTGGCAAAGCAGATCGAGCAGGGTGCTCCGGCGCAGATTTTCATTTCTGCTGATCTCGACTGGATGGATTATGTCGAAAAGGCCGATGCCATCGATAAGGCTTCGCGCAAGGTGATCGCTGGCAACGCTCTGGTGATTGCAACGCAGAAGGACACACCAAAGGGTGATGCCAAGGAACTTCTGAGCGCTGGTCGTTTTGCAATGGGCGATCCGTCGAATGTCCCGGCGGGCAAATATGGCAAGGCAGCGCTTGAAAAGCTCGACATCTGGAAAGACGTGGAAAAGAATGGGGTGTTTGCCGAGAACGTTCGCGTTGCGCTGCAGTATGTCAGCCGTGCCGAAGTGAAGGCGGCAATCGTCTACGCATCGGACCGTGCTGCGGCACCGGAACTTGTCGAGGCTTATCGCTTCCCGGCTTCGAGCCATGCCCCGATCCTTTACCCGGCGGCACTTGTTGCGAAGAACGAAACCGATGCCGCCAAGGCTTTCTTGGCCTTCCTTGAAAGCGATGCCGGTCAGGCGATTATCAAGGACAAGGGCTTTGTTGGCGCTGCAGAGGCTGCTGAATAAATGATGGAAGGTAACGTTTGGCAGATCGTGTCTCTGTCGCTCCGGGTTGCCGGGATAGCGATTATTGTTGCTCTGCCAGTCGCCTTTCTTGTTGCGTGGATTCTTGCCCGGTTCAATTTTCCGGGCAAGTCGCTTGTGCAGGCCATCGTCACCATGCCGCTGGTCCTGCCGCCGGTGGTGACGGGCTATCTGCTTTTGATCTGGTTTGGATCGCGCGGCGCACTTGGCGCACCGTTGCAGGAATGGTTCGGCCTTTCCTTTTCCTTTCGCTGGACGGGCGCAGCCCTTGCTGCTGGTGTCATGGCATTTCCGCTGCTCGTTCGCCCCATCCGGCTTTCGATTGAAGGGCTTGATCGCGGGCTTGAGGAAGCAGCCCGCACGCTTGGTGCGAACCGGTTCACGGCATTCTTCACGGTCATTTTGCCACCCTTGCTGCCGGGTATTCTAGCAGGTGCGGTTTTAGGCTTTGCCAAGGCGTTGGGCGAGTTCGGTGCGACCATCACGTTTGTTTCCAATATTCCGGGCGAAACGCAAACATTGTCGCTGGCGATTTATGCATTGATGCAGACGCCAACAGGGGATGCCGAGGCTTTCCGTCTGATCGCGATTTCTGCAGCCATTTCCATTACTGCAGTGATCTTGTCTGAATGGTTGCAGCGCAGGCTGGCAGGAGAAGCGAAATGAGCGATCTTGAAGTTTCCGTCGCTGGCCGCAATGGCAAATTCGTGGTCGAAGCAGATTTTGCCGCGGGGTTTGGAGTGACTGCTTTGTTCGGTCATTCTGGCGCTGGTAAAACAACGCTTCTCAAGATGATTGCGGGAACGCTGCGTCCGGAAAGCGGGCGTATCGCAGTCGGCGATTTCACACTTTTCGACGCCGGAAAAGGCATCAACCTGCCGCCTGAAAAGCGCCGTATCGGTTATGTGTTTCAGGACGCGCGGCTGTTTCCACATATGAGCGTGAAGCGTAATCTCACCTATGCACGCTGGGCCGGAAAACGGCAGAACACTCGTAATTTCGATGAAGTGGTGACGCTGCTTGGCATCGCTCATCTACTGGATCGTCGCCCGGTGACGCTTTCCGGTGGCGAGCGGCAGCGCGTGGCCATTGGCCGTGCGCTTTTGTCTGATCCGGCGCTGCTGTTGCTGGATGAGCCGCTTTCCTCGCTGGATCACGCGCGCAGGCAAGAGATTTTGCCCTTTATCGAACGGCTTCGCGATGAAAGCCACGTGCCGATTGTCTATGTCAGCCACGAAATCGATGAGGTTGCGCGGCTTGCCGATGAAATCGTTCTGCTGTCAGGTGGCAAGGTGCTGGCGAGCGGCGAGGCCGCCGAGATTTTTCCGCTGATCGATGGCGGCGGCGAGGGCGCTGGCGTGTTGCTGGAAGGGTCGGTCTCAGCTTATGACGAGCGTTACAAGCTTGCGGAAATCGATCTTGGCGGGACGACATTCCAGCTCAGCGATGCCGGGCTTAAACAGAACATGCATGTGCGTCTTCGGGTTCGTGCGCGCGATGTCTCCATTGCGCGCAAAGTGCCCGATGCCATCAGTATCCGTAACGTGCTGCCGGTTTCCATTGTGGCGATTGAAGCCGGAGAAGGCCCCAACGCCCATGTCGCACTCGACTTTCAGGGACGACGCCTTGGCGCGCGGCTGACCCGTCGTTCGGTCGATGATCTGGGCCTTGTAGTGGGCGATCGGGTCGTGGCGCTGTTAAAGGCTGTCTCCGTGGATCGTGCCGCAATAAGAGAAAAATGAAACTGAGACAATAATCCGGTTTTCGTTATGCGTCTTTTATGCTCCTTTCAAAACCGGATGGGAGCATTGAAATGACTGATTTGCAAAACTGGACGACACGTCCGAAGCCTGAACGCAAAGTTCTGGAAGGCCGCTATGTCAGGCTCGAACCACTGGATGCCTCCCGGCATGGTGACGAGCTGTTTGCGGCCTCTTCTGTTGAGGATGCGGATCAGCGGTTTACCTGGCTGTTCGAGGTTCCGCCTGCAACGCGTGAAGCTTTTGAGCCGTGGCTCGAAAAGGTGTCGGGCAGCGAAGATCCCTTGTTTTTTGCGGTCATCGACAAGGCCAGCGGCAAGGTGGCCGGTCGTCAGGCGCTGATGCGTATCGATCCGGTTCATGGCGCAATCGAGATTGGAAACATTTATTGGGGACCGCTCATTTCACGCAAACCCGCTGCCACGGAAGCGCAGTTCCTGTTTATGCAGTACATTTTCGATGAGCTTGGCTATCGCCGCTATGAATGGAAATGCAACGATAACAACGCGCCGTCCAAGCGCGCAGCGGAACGTTTTGGCTTCCAGTTTGAAGGCAAGTTTCGCCAGCATATGGTGGCGAAGGGCAACAACCGCGACACCGCATGGTTTTCAATCATCGACAGCGAATGGCCAGCGCTGAAACAAGCTTATCAGGCATGGCTTGCGCCGGAAAACTTTGATAGTGACGGTCAGCAGATCAGAAAGTTAGAGGATTTTCGCATTGGCGGCTGAACCGAAGAAGAGCAACCCGGCACTTGCCGCAGCCATTATCCTGGTTGGTTTTGGCGTGCTTGCCTATTATTTGCCAACCATCATGATCGCGCTTGGCGAACGCTCGCACATCGCAGCGGTTATTTTCGGGATACTCTTCGTACTTAGCTTCTTTGGCATATTCTGGCTGCGTTCGCGCCGCCAGAATAAGGACTAACCTGCGAGTGCAGCACTAAGCAGCAGAGCGCCGGTCAGCGCAATAAACAGTGCCGCGCCTACTTCAATCGCCGCTTTCAAGCGACCGGATATGGCGCTGCTGCCTGCAAAGCGCAATGCCGTGTTCTTGGCGGTTACGGCCAATGTTGCGAGAAATGCGACGGTCAGAAATGTGCCAAAGGCTATCGCGAAGACCGAGAGCAATCCACCAACCATCAGACCATTGAGAAGCGCGAAGGTGAGCACGATCAGCGCGCCTGAGCATGGGCGCAGGCCGACAGAGAAAATCGCCGACCATGCCGTCTTCCAGTTGAAATCGTCGCCGAGCGACGATGGATCGGCAATATGGGCGTTGCCGCAATCGGCACAGATATCGCCCTCACCGATAAAGACGTGATCGGCCGCGGCATTGGCAGGCTTGTAGTTGAGCTTGACTGTGTTGGTGGTGCCGAGCGCACGCGTGCTTTGCGAAACGCTGCCCTGCCACGCTGGACCGCTGGCCATTGCCGTTTGCGGGGCTGCTGCAAAAAGTGCGCTTGTTGGTGATGGTTCGCGGCTGTCGTGCTTTTTGAACAGAAGCGGCAATTTGCGCGCCAAAAGCCAGAGGCCAAAGAACAACACCAGTGCGAAACTGGCAATCTCCATATAACGGGCAGTCTGGTTCATCGAAATGCCGGTACCACGCAGCACAAGCCAGGCCAGTCCCACCACAAAAACCGCCATGATTGCCTGAAGAAGCGACGAGACGAAAGACAGGAAAATGCCGCGTCTCAATGCCGTTTCGTTGGCGATCATGTAAGACGAAATGACCGCCTTGCCATGGCCGGGGCCAGCGGCATGGAAAATACCATAAACGAAGGAAAGGCCAATCAGCACCGATGCCTGCCATGGGTCTTCGCGCATGGCTTTGAGCGCGGTTGTCATGGCGAGATAGAATGTGCGCTGCTGTTCATTCATCCAGAGAATGATATGCGCAAATGGTCCGGTCGGCTTCATGGCGACTTCATTGGCGCCGATACCCAGTGATGATTGCGCCCAAACCTGGGTGGCGATCATCACAAGGCTCATCGTGAGAATGAAACGGACCGTTCTCTTCATAAGGCTGGTTATCCTTTTTTCTCGCAGTCTATCTCAAGGCGTGTGGCGAAAATCTTCGACATGTTTGTGCCCGCCGGATCATTGAAAAAGGCTTCCGTCAGGGTTCCCTGATTTTGAGCAAGAGCTTCGTCCGGGTTAGGACGAACGACTTCTGACTTGCAGCCAGTGGGCAGGCCTTTGACGACCAGTTCCTTGTCGCTCACATAGTCGATGGCCGTATAAAAGGTCGGGTCGTAAACACCGAAACTGACCTTGTGTCCGGGTTCAAGCTTCAGTGGCTTTTCAGGCTTGCTTGTAAAAACAATGAGCAGATGATTGTCGGAGAAGTCAGCTGCCAGATCATTCGGACGTGCCATTTTAACATCCTTGCCATCGGCAAGCACAGTCTGGAAATATTTGAACTCGGCGATGGAGCTGTTGATGACATGGCCAAGATCGATCAGCTCGTTCTTGTCGAGCTGCAAATCGCCATTCTTGTCAAACTCCATCAGCACGGTTGACGAAAATACATCATCAAATCGCCAGATATGGGCGAGCTTGTCCACTGTACCATCCGGCGCAATCGTCAGCTCCAGCCTTGCATCGGCAAAGACGTGCGGATGCGCTTCGACGGCCAAAGGCGCAAGCACCGCTGTCAGTGTTACGGCGAGGCCAAGGCGGCTTTTCAGCCATGAGCGCAAATTGAGCATCATCAGGTTCCGTGAATTACAGCGCATCCCGAAAAGTGTGAAGCGGCTTTCGGATAAGATGCGCGCAAATGCTAGAGTCAAAGGAATAGCGGTGAAGGCGGCGAAAGTGGGACAAGTGGCACAGGGGCCGCCTTTTATACTGCGATCCCTTACAGTTTTGTGTCTCCGCGCAGTTCCCGGTCCTTGAACCATTGGGTTAGGAAGTCGACGAGTGCACGGATTTTGGCTGGCAAATAGCGACGATGCGGATAGACCGCATAGATGCCGCCATCTCTCACAATAAACTCATCAAGACAGGGAATGAGTCTGCCGCGCTCGATTTCTTCTTCGGCGATGAATGCTGGCAGGGAACAGAAACCAAGCCCTGCAATAGCTGCAGTTTTGGTCGCAACGGGGCTATTGACCTCGATTGGCCCATGCACGTTGACCGTCATCATTGAGCCGTCCGTATTGCGGAAATGCCAGTTGTTGCGTGAGCGTGCATTTGTGTCGATGATGCACGGCTTATCGGCAAGATCTTCGGGGCGTTCCGGTTTGCCCACGCGCGCGATCAGCTCAGGTACGCCACACAACACGGAATGGAACGGTGACAACCTTTTGGCAATCAGAGAGGAGTCCTGCAGGCGCGTGATACGGATTGCGAGGTCGAACCCTTCTTCCACCAGATCGACAAAACGGTCATCCAGCCGTATGTCGAGTACGATTTCCGGATGAGCGAGGCAGAAATCGATCAGCGATTGCCCGATCACCGCATCGGCAAAGGTACGCGGCGCTGAGAGCTTGATGCGGCCGCGTGCATCCGAACTGGTTTCGCTAACGGCATCCTGCAACGCGTCAATTTCGCGAATGATCTCGATAGCGCGATGATAATAGGTATGGCCTGCTTCAGTGAGGGAGAACTGTCGGGTTGTGCGGTTGAGCAGGCGTGCGCCAAGCTCATCTTCAAGTTCCCGCACATATTTGGAGAGCAGTGCCTTGGAACGCCCTATCTTTCTAGCGGCAGCGGAAAAGCCTTCCGCTTCGACCACATCGATAAATGCGCGCATACGTGTGAGGGTGTCCATGGCTCAGCCTTGTGTCTGAATAAGAATCTTTTGAGCGAGTGTGATCAGTGCGCGGTCACTGCCGCGTGGTCCGATGAAGGAAATGCCCATGGGCGCGCCGTGAACGGTTCCGAGCGGCACTGTAATCTGTGGCAAGCCTGAAAGAACGGAGAGGCAGAGAAGGCGTAGCGCCTGTTCGCGATAGGCTTGTAGCGTCTCGAAGGGCTCTTTGGCAAAAGGGGCTGCACCCGGTACGGTTGGCAGCGCCAGTACCGCATTGTCACCAATGATTGTTTCCAATTCCTGGGTGAAACGCGTGCGACGGCTGCGGTGATGCAGCAGCGCTTCTTCTGAGATTTCTGACCCGTAAGTAAAACGGTCCGCGACGCCGGGTCCAAGCTTACGATCGCCGGATGAAATCCATGCACCATGCGTGTTCCAGGCTTCCCAGCCCTGTATCTGACGGAAGGTGAGATAGAGTTCGTCGATTGACAATGTCGGCTGGCTTGCGGCCTTGAGGCTTGCAAAATGCGGACGCACTTCAGCGAACATAGCCCTGTATGTGTCGGTTTCCGGATGATCGAGCAGCAGATGCTCCAGCAGCGGCATATAGAGAAGCTGAGAGAAGGCAAAATTCTGCTTGTCCTCGCCGAGCAGAATTTGGCCGACCTTTTCATAAAGACCGATATCGCGCGCAAACCAGCCGATGGTGTCGAGGGAAGGCGCAAGCGGCATGATGCCTTCAAGCGGTATACGGCCGTGTGTGGTGCGCAGGCCAATAAGACCGCAGAAGCTGGCCGGTGCGCGGATTGAGCCTCCTGTATCGGAGCCGAGCGCAATATCAGCCAATCCACTTGCAACAGCTGCTGCGGAGCCGGACGATGAGCCACCCGTAACGCGATCGGGTGCCGATGGATTGATCGGATAAGGGTAGTGGGAGTTCTGTCCCATCAGCGAAAAAGCCAGCTCGTCGGTCTGGGTTTTGCCGATGAAAGCAGCACCTGCTTCAAGCAGCTTTTCAACTGTTGGAGCTGATCTTTTGGCGATAGGTGATTCGGCTAAAATCTGCGGATTTCCGCAGCCGGTTTTCATTCCGGCCACATCATAGATGTCTTTGACCGCAAGAGTTGCACCTAGAAGCGCGCCATAAGCTGCGTGAGAAGGTGCATTTTCAGCTTTTGCAATGATGGCATTGAAGGAATCGAAGCGGGTCATTGTTCACGACTTGCTGCCGAAATCAGCGTTTATGGTTAAAGAAAGGGAAATTAACGCGGTAGATTGTTTCACTAATGTTGAACAATGGCAAGCACATGCAGCGGCAAGTCTGCTTTAAAATTATTTTTGCGCGCGCGCCATTTGTCATTGAATCAACACATGATTGAGATTATATCGCCCTTGCCCAAAGTCGCACGTGCCTGTGGGTGTCCGCCGATCCTCGAATGGTGAGGAATTCGGTACGGTACCTGGACCTAACCGCTCCAGTCGATCTGTAGGCCAACCGCCAGATCGAGGACATCTTGAAGCAACGACGGTGCGGGCCTTTCTAGTGTCTTTCGGCTGTCCAAAAGCCGGAATTACTGAAGAGGCACACCTTCATTGCCAAAAGTGCGGATGCGGTTCTCCAATTCCAATCCAAGGCAGACAAAGCGGAGTAACGCGGATCTAGCGTTGTTCCACCGCCGCATGAGTTTTCGCGTGACCTCAGCACCTCCAAAGGCTGGCCTCACTGTGGATGCGCTTATGCTTACTTTGTCCCTTAGAATGCGGCATCAGAATAAGCCGTGCGGGAGAACGACCATGGCTACACAGCGTATTATCGACTTCCTCAACACCCGCCGCCCGGACGGTCCTTGCCTCGTCGTCGACACCGATGTCGTACGCGAAAACTATCAGAATTTTGAAAAGGCATTGCCTTACTCGCGCATTTTCTATGCTGTGAAGGCAAATCCTGCACCTGAAGTGTTGCGTCTCCTCGCATCGCTTGGCTCGTGCTTCGATACGGCATCGGTTGCCGAAATCGAAATGGCATTGGAAGCCGGTGCAACGCCAAACCGCATCTCTTATGGCAACACCATTAAGAAGGAGCGCGATGTTGCGCGCGCTTTCGAACTGGGCATTCGCCTCTTTGCCGTTGATTGCGTTGAAGAAGTCGAAAAGGTTGCTCGCGCAGCTCCCGGCAGCCGCGTGTTCTGCCGCGTGCTGACTGACGGTGAAGGTGCTGAATGGCCGCTGTCGCGCAAGTTCGGTTGCGTGCCTGCCATGGCAATCGACGTGCTGCGTCATGCAAAGTCACTCGGCCTCGACTCCTACGGTGTGTCGTTCCACGTCGGCTCGCAGCAGACGGACCTCTCCGCATGGGATCGGGCTCTTGGCGATGCTGCATCGGTCTTCCGCACGCTGGCTGACGAAGGCATCATCCTGCGCATGGTCAACATGGGCGGCGGTTTTCCAACCCGCTACCTCAAGGACGTACCGACCGCACAGGCTTACGGCATGGCAATCTTCGATGCGCTGTCGAAGCATTTCGGCAACCGCATTCCGGAAACCATTATCGAACCGGGCCGCGGCATGGTTGGCAATGCAGGTGTGATCAAGACCGAAGTGGTTCTGGTTTCGCGTAAGTCGGACAACGACAATGTTCGTTGGGTCTATCTCGACATCGGCAAGTTTGGCGGTCTGGCCGAAACCATGGACGAAGCGATCCGCTATCAGATCGTGACCCCACGCGATGGCGGCGAAACCGAACCTTGCGTGCTGGCTGGCCCAACCTGTGACAGTGCGGATGTTCTTTACGAAAAGACGCCATACCCGCTGCCAGTTTCGCTGACCATCGGTGATGAAGTACTCATCGAAGGCACAGGCGCTTACACCACCACCTATTCGGCGGTGGCGTTTAACGGTTTCGAACCGCTCCGATCATACGTCATCTGATCAATAGGGTTCTCCCCTCTTGATCCTCTCAATCCGTCTGGTGTCGAAAGATGCCGGACGGGATGTGCGGCTGCCCATGCTTAGGGTGAGATGTCATGAACGCAAATCTGGAAATCCACGAAAATATTGTAACCGGCCTTTCGCCGCTCTTTGTCCCTGCCTTTACCGTTGCGGTTGAGGCGGTAGAGCACATCATTGCGCGCGAAGCTCTGCTTGATCGCGCTATGGGCGAAGGCCGTCGCAGAAAGTCTTCTGAAAAGCTGCGCCGTGGTCGTCTGCCTGCCGAAGGGCTGGCTTTTGCTGCTGTCGACTCGGATGGTTCGCTGGTGGGTACGGTGCGCCTGTGGAATGTCCATGCAGGTCTTGATACTTTCGGTTTTCCGGTTTCTGCTTTGCTGCTTGGTCCGCTCGCAGTGGATCCATTGGCAGCGGGTTGCGGTATCGGTTCGCGGTTGATGCAACACGCGATTGCAGAAGCAAAAGGGCTCGGCCACGGTGCTATTCTGCTTGTCGGTGATCCGGAATATTATGAGCGCTTCGGTTTTTCAGCCGAAAAAACCGCTGAACTTGCGATGCCTGGGCCGTTCGAGAAGCGGCGCTTTCTGGGAATTGAGCTGAAACCCGGCCATCTCGATGGAGCACAAGGGGTTTTACGCGCCAGCGGTCGCAAACTGCCGCGTGCTGAAACAGCAACACGCCAGACGGCTTGACGCACAATCGTTAGATCCTGGAGCGCATCCCGAAAAGTGTGAAACGGTTTTCGGAAAAGATGCGCGTAAAAACAAATGATTAGAGCGCAGATCTGATCTAATCAGATCGAAACGCGCTCTAAAGCGCGTCGCGTTCTATAATGTCCATGCGACACGCTTTAATTCTTTGTTTTGACGCATGTCTTTATCCCAAAGCCGGTTCCCACTTTTGGGAGACATGCTTTAGGACAAGCGCACGAGCCGTCCAAAATTGCGGACTGCTGCAATAGCGAGACCAGCCAAAAGACCTGCGATCAGGCCTGCTATCACAATCAGCTTGCGCGACGATCCAGCAGGGTCAAGCGGCGGGCGTGCTTCAGAAATTACACGGACATTGGTGGTCGTAATACCCTGCTGCTCAGTGGTTTCGCGCGAACGCAGAAGAAATGCTTCATATACGGAGCGCAGCGTTGAGGATTCACGTTCCAGTTCCCGCAATTTCACCCGATCATCATTGCTATTTGCCTGTTGCGATTTTAGCTGTGCGAGACGCGTATTGAGATCGCGCTCCTGCTGGGCAGAACGTTGCACCTCGACCTGCAAGGATCCGCGGATACGGCGGAGTTCGGCATCGATATCATTCAGGGCGGTCTGCTTTTGCGATTGCAGCTGAATGAGTTGCGGATGGCGAGGCCCAAGCTGCGTGGATGCTCCATTCGCATTCTGGCTTGCCAGCGCATATTGTGAACGAAGCGCCGTCAACGTGTTGGAACGCAGATCTTCCGGCAAGGTGCCGGAAATGACGCTGCCCGTTGTCGCATCATTGAGAACCTGAACACGCGCCTGAAGACGCACGGTTTCAGCACGCTGATTGGTGAGCTGATCATTCAGGCGTGTAAGATCGTTATCGCTGATCAGCTTGCCGTCAACATCGACCAGATCATGCGACGCGCGAAAATCCGCTGTGGCCTGTTCGGCTTTCTCGACGCTTGCACGCATATCGGCAAGGCGCTTCGAAAGCTCTTCCGCATTGCGGCGGGCGGCATCGGACTGGAGGGAGTCGAGCTCGGTCTGGAACACGGAGCCGATGAGATTG
Source organism: Brucella grignonensis (assembly GCF_002252505.1). Classification (GTDB taxonomy): domain Bacteria; phylum Pseudomonadota; class Alphaproteobacteria; order Rhizobiales; family Rhizobiaceae; genus Brucella; species Brucella grignonensis. The sequence continues at coordinate 137,314 of NZ_NNRL01000163.1, forward strand.
GCAATCTTGGCCGACTTTTCAGAGCTGCGTGTCTTGACCGATATTGAATAGATGAAGGTCTTGGCGTCGCGCCCGATCGTAAGGCTGTCGTAGAGATTATATAGAACGCGAGTTTCAAGCGCCTGACCCTCGCTCGCAGTATTTGGCTTGATCATGCTTTTAAGCTGCGCAAAAAAGCCGGCAATACCGGTAGGGACAAAGCTTCCGTTGAATTCCGGATCCTTGGTTAGATCGGCCTGATTAATAACCTTGAGCAAAACGCTGCTCGAATCGAGCAAGCGCGCCTGGCTTTCAGCAATTGCCAGCGATGCATCGGTTGGCAATTGTCCTGGGGTCAGTTCCGTGCCGACGGTCTTGATATTGCGTGGGTCGACCAGAATATCAGTCGAAGCAACATACGTTTGTGGGATCGTCATGGCGTAGAGAGCTGCTGCAATGCCACCGATCAGCGTCGTTGCGATCAGCAGTTTGCGCGAGCCTTTGACAACTTCAATCGCTATGCGCGGATCGATAAGCGGCTTCCACTCCGTGTTCGACGCATCGCTCTTTGCGGGCCATGTATCATCTGTAGCAATGGCTTTGGGCTCTGGCGCGCCGACTTGGGTCATTTCATCCTTGGACGAACTGACGCGTTGTTCGCGTTCCGCGATCTTGCGTTCAAGCTCAGCCTTGATCGAAGCCATACGACTGCGAAGCTCGGAAACTTCTTTTTCTTCTGCAGTTTTGCTTTCCTGCTGGGACCGGAAAAGCTCCGCGCGTTCCTCGGGCGTTGCAGGCGGTGTCCATGGTGGGGCAATTGTTTGGGGTTCGCGCTCAGACGCGTCCGATTCTTCGCGGCTCGTCTCAGGCGCGTCTGAAAATGCGAGAAGAGGTTTTTCCTCTCTTCCTTTGTTGCGCTTGTCGTCACCGCTCATCGTCAAAGATGTCCGTACCCCGAAATATTGTATGTTCGCATCGAACTATAGGTTTTTTATGGAAAACAAATGGTTAATTTGCATCGCCATAATCGCTTTAGTGCTTTTTAATTAAGTCTTTTTCGCTAAGTATCGCTCTATAGTCGGCATACGCGGCTTAACAAGCAACAGGCAATATAAAGACGAGGCCTTTGGGTGATCGCGAAAGCACTCCAGAAATTATCGGGTAGCCGAGGTGCCATGGTGCGGGATTATTTCTCGCTTTTTTCTGGCTCTGCCGGACGACTGGTTGTTTCTCTTCTCTATTTTATCGCACTTGCCAACACCTTGCCGACTGGAGATTTCGGTATCTTTGCCACTGCGTCAGGCACTGGTGTGGTTCTGTCACGTCTTGTTTCACTGGGATTCAGCTCGCCGCTTTATCGCATCTCGACGGTAAAGCCGCTGTTGCTTGGCACATATACAGCCGGTTATTTGGCGGCGGTTCTTGTTTCCCTGCCGCTTTTTGCGCTCTGTTCCTGGTTGGTTTACTTCGTCTTCTTCAGCCGGGACATTTCATTTTTGCCGTTCGCAGTTGTCGTCATCGCCGAAGCACTTTTGTGGCGCTCGACGGAAATGATCATCATCGTCAATAACGGTTTGCGTCGCTTCGGCATTTCGGCGCTTCTGGTGATTTTCGGTACAACCACGCGTGCCATTGCCGCCGTGTTGTTCATGTTTCTGGCAGCGACCCATGATGTTGCGCATTGGGCATGGTGGTATCTGGCGGCCAATGCCGTGGCGCTTGTAGTGGCGCTTCGCTTTTATCCACGCGTGAAATTGCGTTTTGAACCGCGCCTTTATGTCCGGCGCATATCTGATTCAATCGCCGTGATGGGTGCGGAGCTCTTGTTCTATATCCAGAGCGAACTCGACAAGCTTCTGGTGCTGAGCATCGGCGGGCCAACGACAGCAGGCATCTATGCGATCATCATGCGCCTGGTCGATCTGACGGCACTGCCGATCCGGTCCTTCAATATGATGCTTGTGCAGAAACTTATGCGCACGCCTGATATGCTGGCGTCGTTGCGCATCCGGGCAGGGTTGGAGTTCGCGGTCTTTGCGGTGTCGGTTGCGGGCCTTGGCGCAATGGTGATCTTCCTGCAATTCTTCCCGAAAGCGCTGGGTGCCAGCGTCGCGCCAATTGTCGGGCTTTTGCCGTTGGTGCTGCTGGTGCCGGGGTTCCGTAATCTGATCGAGTATCAGACCGAGATTCTCTATGCGCGTGGTCAGTCTGGTCTGCGTACATTGAACATGGTGCTGATGACTGCGGCCAAGGCTTTGTTCGTGTGGCTTCTGCTGATTTACCACGGTGACAGCAATGACTGGATTGCTGGCCTCAACTTCGTATTTGCGGGGATCTATATCCTGTCGCTGGCTTTCACCTATACGAGCATCAAGCGCCCTGCGAAACGGGTGTAATACCAAAGTTCATTGAGTGAAACTCATCGGACTTTGGTTAAGCCCGAGTGGCGATTGAATTTTATCAAGGCCTGATGCGTTAGCATCTTAGAGCATTTCCTGTTTTTCTTGAATCATTGGAAATGCTCTATCTCTTTGTTTTTTCGCATTATCCGACGCAAAACCGCTTCGCACTTTTGCTGGAAATGTTCTGGCCGGGGAGTCGTTTACGCTCCCCGGCATTTTGTCAGAGTCCGAAAGTCACCAGCCCGTTTTCATCAATACTCCAGGCCGGGTTCCAGGCAATTTCCCATGCATGGTCGTCGGGATCGGCAATGTAGCCGCGAATGCCGCCATGCACTGGCGCATCGGCAGGTCGCACGATCTTTCCACCAGCCTGTACGAGTTTTTCCATGAGTGGCTCGACGTCTGCTTTGTCACCCACATTATGGGCTAGTGAAAATGCGCCCGGCTGCATCAGGCCGAAGCGGTTCATATCGGCCTCGAGTGAGGGCTTCAGGAAGCAGCCGAGAACAAAACCATTCATCTGGTAGAAGATGATTTCTTCGTTCTGGAATATGGGCGTCCAGCCAAAGCCTTCGACGTAAAAGCGACGAGAGCGCTCAAGATCATTGATCCCAAGCGTGATAACGGAGATTTGCTGTTTCATAACCAAGACCTCTTGTTCTCCAATGCACCATTGCATCGGAGTTGAAGGTCAAGGGACTCGACGCATTGGTCGGATCAGAGCGCTTCCCAAAAAGCGTGAAGCGGTTTCGGATAAAATGCGCTCTCTCGATACCCGCGAAGGCCAGGACCCGCTTTTGAACGGGGATCGGGCTAACCGCACCGATCTTTCCTTTTTAGACCTGAAAAGGATAACACAAACAGGCCTGTCTTCAAGATGGAGAGGCTGGTGACTATTTGACTGCGCCTACCAGCAGATTGTCCTGGGATTCGATCGTGACCCAGCGGCCGGTATTGTTGGCGGCCTGACGCTTCAGGTAGGTATAATCGGTTTCATCCCAGCGCAGAACTTCGTCAGTCAGGTTGTCGAGTACAAAGTCGCCGCGATCGGTGCGTACGGTCAGAACCGCATGGCCTTCGCCGTCTGGTTTGCGGACGACGGTGATCAGCAGGTCAGTCATCGGAATGCCAGCCTTGGCAAGTTCACGCTGCTTGAGAAGAACATAATCTTCACAATCGCCGACAGTGGTTGGATAGGCCCAATATTCCTGGACGCCGTAGATTTCCATGTCGGTCATCGGCTTGATGCGTTCATTGGCCGAAAGATTGACGGCCTGAATGTGCTGCCAGTTGGAGTTGTTGAGCGAGAGCGCGCGGGTGTCACGGCTGACAATGTTGCATTCAGCGGTTTCGCGCTTGCAGAACTCGTAATGACCGATTGGCTGTGAGGTAAGCTTGCCAGTCTGCATGTAGGCACCGGTTCCAGCCTGTGCACCGACGCTCGCCATAAGAGCGACAATGCCGATGCTGGCAGCAGCGATAAATTTCATGCTCGAGCGAACTACGCAAAACATACTCAAGGCCCTTTTCACAGCCCGCACTGGGCATTTATTAACGAAAAGTTAAAGTATGAAACATGGCCGGAGTCAATTGAGACTGCCGCGTCTTCGCCCAACATCTTAATTAATGGTTAACACGGGTATTTCGTTATTTTGACACCTATAAATTGCATTTGACGATACAAAAAACCGCCGCTTTAAGGGCGGCGGTTCGGAAATTACGCATATAAAATATATGCTTACGCCGACTTATCTGTCAGAGCAAGGCTGCTGGAACGCGCGGCCTGAACAGTGGAGTTCTGTTCATGAGGCTTCTTAAAGCGGTGTAAAGCAGACGTTTGTGTGTCCAGCACTGATGAAACCAAGGCGCTGCGCTGCACCCTTGGAAAGATCAAGCACGCGTCCCTTAATGAACGGCCCGCGATCATTGATACGGACGATAAGCGACTTGCCGTTTCTCTGATTGGTGACCTTAACCTTGGTGCCAAGCGGCAGTGTTTTGTGAGCCGCAGTCAGACCGGCTGGGTTCATGCGTTCGCCCGATGCGGTGCGTGAGGTGAGTGCATACCAGGAGGCACCGCCACAGCGCGCAGCTTGAGCTTCCATTGCGGTGATCGAGAAAAGACCTGTCGTCGCAACGGCGAGCATAGCCATACGGATTTTGAAGTTCATACTGATTCCAAGAGTCGTTTCAAAAAGTCTGTCCGGTAATTTTGAGTTACGACGAGAAAGACCTGCGCCAACTGGAATCTAAATGTGGCGATGGCGTGATGTTATTGGGAGTATAATGAGGTAATAGATTCAATGAACTGTGCGGAAAATGATCCTATACTATGCGTTGTTTATTTGATAACTCAAGAAAAGATCAGGAATATTTTAACCGGTATGTCGCTGTTGTTGTAAAACTGTTTACGATTCGTTAGGATTCCATGCTTGCCCTCTGCTCGACCATGTTTTGATGCGGAAAGCGCAAGAAGAGCTGCTTTGCCGATGGCCACGGTCTTGCCGTTCCGATGCAATTTTTATTTGTAGCCCCAGTTTTCGACCGCGTCAGTCAAGTTGATAAAATCAGGCCTTTTTTGGGCAAAATACAACCAGTGATTGTTTTTGATGTGGTAACATTTGTGATGCCGTCTGTAACTTTTGTTGAAAGGCCACGCGATGACGCAGTTTTGACCGCGCATCGCGTGCATGCAAAAGCCAAAATCCTGCTATAAGCGCTCATGTTCAGAACGGAAAATCATGCAGGATAAGCCACAAAAGGACGATGCCGACACAGCGCTTCCGGCCATTTCGGCGGGCAAGCGTATTCTATATTTATGCCTTGGCTTCCTCATGCTGGCGCTTGGTATCATTGGCGTCGTTCTGCCGGTCATGCCGACAACGATCTTTATCATTCTGGCTGCGTGGTTTTTCGCCCGTTCATCGCCCAAATTTGAGGCGCGCCTGCTTGCAGATCCGCAATTTGGTCCGCTTATTGTCAAATGGCGCGAGCGCGGTGCTATCCCGCCCAAGGCAAAACTATATGCCTGCCTCGGCATGGCATTCGGCTATGGCATGTTCTGGTGGGGCGCTCGTCCGGGGCCTTTGCTTGCTGTCTCTGTCACGATCTTTATGCTTGGTTCTGCGGCTTATGTGCTGTCGCGCCCCAGTGAATAAGACAACATTGCAAACGGGAGCTTTTAATGCCTTTGCCTTCCATCAATCCGCTTATTGACAAGCTCTCAGCGCCGCCCATTCCTGCGGTACAGGCGTGGGCACGGGATTATGACGGCTCCCATGGCCCTCTGATTGACCTCTCACAGGCTGTTCCCGGTTATCCGCCTCATCCTGATATGCTGCGCTTTCTCGGCGAGGCTGCGGGGTCTGTTACATCTGCAGGCTATGGTCCAATTGAGGGCGAAACAGTTTTGCGTGAGGCCTATGCGACTCATGCTGGCAAGCTTTATGACGCTGAAATCAAGGCCAACAATGTTCATATAACGTCGGGCTGCAATCAGGCTTTCATTGCCGCGATCATGTGCATCGCTCAAAGCGGCGATACAGTTCTCGCAACCAATCCCTTTTACTTCAATCATCAGTCATCATTGGAGATGCTGGGCATTCGCTCGGCGACTGTCGATTGCCGCGCTGAAAACGGATTTGTGCCTGATATCGAAGATGTAAAGGCGGCCTTGCATAAAGGCGTACGCGCGCTCGTTCTGGTGTCGCCCAATAATCCAACCGGTGCAATTTACCCGCCACAACTGCTTGGCCAGATCTATGCCGCTTGCCGCGACAACGGGACATGGCTGCTGCTGGATGAAACCTATCGTGATTTTTTGAGTGATGCTGATCAGACTCCCCATGATCTGCTTAAAGAAGCCGATTGGCCGTCGCATCTGATCCAGCTCTACAGCTTCTCGAAGTCCTTCTGTATTCCGGGCCACAGGCTTGGGGCGATTGTTGCAGGTTCGGACATGGTGGCCAATGTCGCCAAGGTGATGGATAATCTGCAAATCTGTGCGACGCGTGCGCCACAGATTGCCGTCAGTCGCGCGATTGAACCGCTTAAGGCCTGGCGTGACGACAACCGCAAGGAGATTGCGCGGCGCGCGGAAGCTTTGCGTGTCTCCATGAGCAATGTGGCTGGCTGGGATGTCGAGGCGGTGGGCGCTTATTTCGCATTTGTGCGTCATCCTTATGAAGGTGTGTCCTCAGCCAGGGTTTCCGAGAGGCTCGCCAAGTCAATCGGTGTCGTTACGCTACCCGGCAGTTTTTTCGGAGATGAACAGGACGCTTTCTTGCGCTTTGCATTTGCCAATGCGGACGTTGCCGGGATCAAGGCAATGGCTGCGCGATTGCCGCTTTTAAAGCTTTGAGTGATTAGGCATCCCGGAAACCCTGCAAAAGGGCGAGCAAAGCCGATTGATACAAAGCTGTAACACTACTGTCATATGACTGTTATATAGAGCGCGTAGACGGCTGGTGACGCTTTCACGTCATGTGTCTTTTACAACAGGGGCTGGTGCTCATGAACAAGATGATTTCCTCGACCGCAGCGCTCGCAATTGCTGCAGTATTGTCGGTTTCCGCTGCAAATGCGCGCGATCAGATTCAGGTTTCCGGTTCCTCGACCGTTCTGCCTTATGCCAAGATCGTTGCAGAAACCTTTGGCGAAACCTATCCTAACTTCAAGACGCCGGTCATTGAATCGGGCGGTTCTGGCGCAGGCATCAAGGAATTCTGCAAGGGCGTTGGTGAAAATACCATCGATATCGCCAATTCCTCGCGCGCTCTGAAGAGCACCGAACTCAAGTCCTGCATCGACGCAGGCGTCAAGGAAGTTCAGGAAGTCCGTTTCGGTTATGACGGTATCGTCTTCGCAACCGATGCAAACGGCCCGGACTGGAAACTTGCTCCAGTTGATGTTTACAAGGCTCTTGCTGCCAAGCTCGTCGTAGACGGCAAGCTGGTCGACAATCCAAACACCAAGTGGAACCAGGTCAATGCAGACCTGCCAGATTGGGACATCACCGCCTATATCCCTGGTGAAAAGCACGGCACGCGTGAAGTTTTCGACGAAAAGCTTCTTGCTGACGGCTGCAAGGAATCGGGCGCTCTTGATGAAATCAAGAAGACCGGTCTTGATGACAAGGCTTCGGCTGCTGCCTGTATCGCTGTGCGTAAGGACGGCAAGGCTGTTGATATCGATGGCGACTACAGCGAAACGCTGGCTCGCATCGACTCCAACAAGCAGGGCGTTGGCGTTTTCGGTCTCTACTTCTTCGAAAACAACGCTGACAAGCTGAAGGTTGCAACCGTCAATGGCATCAAGCCATCGGCTGAAACCGTTGCTTCGGGTGAATATCCGGTTTCGCGCCCACTGTTCTTCTACGTGAAGAAGGCTCACCTTGGCGTCATTCCAGGCCTCAAGGAATATGTTGACTTCTTCCTGTCTGAACAGATGGTCGGCCCAGAAGGCCCACTTGCTGAATATGGTCTGGTTCCGGCTCCGGATGCAGAACGTGAAGCACAGCGCGCTGCCTTCACTGAAGGCAAGGTCATGGAAGCCAAGTAAGCTTTGATCTGTGGAATGCGGGGAGGACTTCTCCCCGCATTCTTCCTCTTTTGCGCTGGTCGGATAAGACAGGCGCATTCGCGTGAAAATGGCTGACTGCAGACTGTGCATGAAAAGCTGTCTTCACATTTTTTGGGGCAACCGGGGAAATTGAATGTCCTTCTTTCTGGTTCTCGTCAGTGTCGTCGCAATCGGACTGATCGGATTCTTCATAGGTCGACAGCGCGCCGTTGCGATTGACAAGGCTCAGCCTGCTGTCAGTTCAGGCGTCGCCACAGAGAAAATGCATTCCCGCCCGCTTTATCATGGCTGGTGGGTTTTCCTCGTTTCCGCATTGCCCGCAATTCTGTTTCTCGCGGTCTGGGCGGTTGGTACATCGGTTTATCTCGATCATACGGCAACGGCTCGTATGCCGGCTGCTGTCGAAGATGGCTCATTTTCCGAACGCAGCCTGCAGCTTGGTATGATCCGCAGCCTTGCAGGTGGTCTCGACAAACTGACGCCTGCTGAAATCGACAGTTTCCCGCAGACTTATAAGGAAGCACGTGACGTGCTCGGTTCAAAGGGCGTAGCGCTTGCGACCGAAGGGCAGGACTATATGGTCCCCGTCGCCCTTTTCCTGGAAAAGGCGAATAAAATCTCTCATACGCTTGGCAGCGCCGTCGCAATGATCATCGCGATTGCCGGACTGATTTTTGGTCTCTCCGGTATCAAGCGCCGCACGCGTGCCCGCAACAATGTCGAGCGCATCGTGTTGTGGGGCCTGATTGCTGCTTCCGGTATTGCTATTCTGACAACAATTGGGATCGTGTTCTCTGTTCTGTTCCAGACAGTGAGTTTCTTCCAGTCGATCGCGCCGGTGGATTTCTTCTTCGGCACAGTCTGGGATCCACGCTTCGCAGCCGCTGGTTCAAGCGGTGAAGTCGGTCAGTTCGGTCTGATCCCTCTGCTCGCTGGTACGCTTTACATTGCGCTGGTTGCGATGCTCTTTGCGGTGCCGGTCGGCCTGTTCTCCGCCATCTACATGGCTGAATATGCGTCACCCCGCGTGCGCACTGTGGTCAAGCCGTTGCTTGAACTTCTGGCGGGTATTCCGACCATCGTTTATGGTTTCTTCGCGCTCATAACGGTTGGCCCATTCCTGCGCGATCTCTCGATGGCAATCGCTGGCGGTCAGGGTTTCATCATGGCGCAGAGCGTGCTGACCGCCGGTCTCGTCATGGGCGTGATGCTGATCCCGTTCGTATCGTCGCTGTCTGACGATATCATTACATCGGTCCCGCGCTCGCTGCGTGACGGCTCGCTCGGCCTTGGTGCAACACGTTCCGAAACGATCAAGCGGGTTGTTCTGCCAGCTGCACTTCCCGGTATCGTCGGTGCACTTCTGATGACGGCTTCGCGTGCGATTGGTGAAACCATGATCGTGGTGCTCGCAGCCGGTGTTGCGGCCCGCCTGACAGCCAATCCATTTGAAGCCATGACCACCATCACGGTCAAGATCGTCAACCAGCTGACCGGTGACCTTGAATTCGACTCGCCACAGACGCTCGTCGCCTTTGCGCTGGGTATTACCCTCTTCGTCCTGACGCTGATCATGAACATTTTTGCGCTCTACATCGTTCGCAAGTACCGGGAGCAGTACGAATAATGACCGATTCAACTTTCAATGCTGCTGGGAATGCCGTGGCAACACCCCAGCGCCGCGATATCGGAATCAAGCGCCGCTACGCCGCTGAACGTCGCTTCCGTCTCTATGGCATCGTTGCCATTGCGATCGGTGTGTTCTTCCTCTGCGCTCTGCTGTTCTCGGTCTTTTCCAAGGGCTATAGCGCTTTCGGACAGACGACGATTTATTTGCCGGTCAAGCTTGACGAACAGGTTATCGATCCGGGCAACAAGCGTGCGACCGATCCAAATGTACTGATCACCGCCAACTATCCGCTTCTGGTTCGCAATGCTCTGGCTGAAAAGCTTGGCGTCGCATCGACAGATCGCGCGCAATTGCGTGAAATTGGCCGCTTCTTCTCTGATGGTGTGCGTGTTCAGCTTCGCCAGATGGTGATGGATAATCCAACGCTGATCGGCACCACGCAGACGGTTCCGGTTCTGGCAGCTGCTGATATCGACTCGGCCTATAAGGGGCAGATCGATCTTTCGGTCGCAGAAGCAAACCGCAAGGTTTCTGATCGTCAGGTCGCCTGGATGAAGACGCTGACCGATGAAGGCATCATGAGCCAGGCTTTCAACTGGGGCCTGTTCACCAATGGCGCTTCCAGTCGTCCGGAAACTTCCGGTCTGGGTGTGGCGCTGGTCGGTTCCTTCTACATGATGCTGATCGTGCTGGTTCTTGCACTGCCTATCGGTGTGGCGGCTTCGATCTATCTTGAAGAGTTTGCCAAGAAGAACCGTCTTACGGACCTCATCGAGGTCAACATCAACAATCTGGCTGCGGTGCCGTCGATTGTGTTCGGTCTGCTCGGTCTTGCGGTCTTCATCAACTTCTTCAATCTGCCGCGCTCCGCATCGATTGTGGGTGGTCTGGTGCTGACATTGATGACGCTTCCGACGATCATCATCGCGACACGTTCCGCTCTTCGCGCCGTGCCGCCGTCGATCCGCTCTGCGGCTCTCGGGCTTGGCGCATCGAAGACACAGATGGTGTTTCACCATGTGTTGCCTCTCGCAGCACCGGGCATTCTGACCGGAACAATTATTGGTCTTGCTCAGGCGTTGGGTGAAACAGCACCGCTGCTTCTGATCGGTATGGTGGCCTTTGTTGCCAATATGCCTACAACGCCGATGGACCCGGCTACCGCTCTGCCGGTGCAGATCTATATGTGGGCAAACGAAGCAGAACGCGCCTTTGTGGAACGCACGTCAGGCGCTATTATCGTCCTGCTTCTGTTCCTTGCCGTGATGAATATTGCAGCAATTATTCTGCGCCGCCGCTTTGAGCGCCGCTGGTAAACGGGAGAGAAATGATGAATCTCATGACTGAACGATCTCTCGAGAAAGCCGTAGGAGAAAAGATGAACGCCAATGCCCCCTCCATAAAGATGCGCGGCGACAAGGTCTGCGTGTTTTATGGCGAGAAACAGGCTCTGTTCGAAGTCGATCTGGACGTTCCGGAAAAGATGGTTACAGCGCTTATCGGTCCTTCGGGCTGCGGCAAGTCTACATTCCTGCGTTCGCTCAATCGCATGAACGACACGATTGAAGGCTGCCGTATCGTGGGCAATATCACGCTCGACAATGAAGATATCTACGATCCGAAGATCGACGTTGTCGAACTGCGCGCTCGCGTCGGCATGGTGTTCCAGAAGCCAAATCCATTTCCGAAGTCGATCTTCGAGAATGTGGCTTATGGCCCGCGTATCCATGGTCTGGCACGCAACAAGACCGATCTCGAAGAGATCGTCGTAACGAGCCTCAAGAAGGCCAGCCTTTTTGAAGAGGTCAAGGATCGTCTTCATGACGCGGGAACCGGTCTTTCCGGTGGTCAGCAGCAGCGTCTGTGCATTGCACGTGCGATTGCAGTCAGCCCGGAAGTCATCCTGATGGATGAGCCGTGCTCGGCGCTTGATCCGATTGCGACTGCAAAGGTTGAGGAGCTGATCGACGAATTGCGCCAGAACTACACGATCGTCATCGTCACGCACTCCATGCAGCAGGCAGCTCGCGTTTCACAGCGTACCGCCATGTTCCACTTGGGCAATCTGGTGGAAGTGGGCGACACGGATGTGATGTTCACGGCACCGACCGAGAAGCGCACTCAAGACTATATCACCGGTCGCTTTGGTTAACATTTCAGCAGAAGCAGGAACCGTCTTCGGTTTCGCTTCCCTGTAATCCTTACTTCGAGGTCTATTATGGCGTCTCAGCATACCGTTACCGCTTACGACGAAGAACTGCAGTTCCTGACCCATAAGATCGCTGAAATGGGCGGTCATGCGGAACGTATGGTCGAGCAGTCCGTTGCAGCGATTGTCAACGCCGACAATGCGCTGGCTCAGCGCGTTATCTCCGATGATCTCATCCTCGATGCAAGCGAGCGCGAGATTGACGACAAGGCCGTCATGATCATCGCAAAGCGCCAGCCCATGGCTGTGGACTTGCGCGAAATCATTGGTTCGATCCGTATCTCGGCCGATCTGGAACGCGTGGGCGATCTTGGCAAAAACATTGCCAAGCGCGTTGCCGCCGTCTCGGAATCGCGCCAGCCGGTCAAGCTCTATCGTGGGCTTGAAACACTGGCTGAACTCGCTCTGACCCAGCTCAAAGACGTGCTCGATGCCTATGCAACGCGCTCGGTACAGCAGATCAATGTTGTTCGCGATCGCGATGATGAAATTGACTCGATGTACACCTCGCTGTTCCGCGAGTTGCTCACCTATATGATGGAAGATCCGCGCAACATTTCAGCCTGCACGCATCTTCTGTTCTGCGCAAAGAACATTGAGCGCATTGGCGATCACGCAACCAACATTGCTGAGACGGTCTATTACATCGTGACCGGCCTGCAAATGCCTGCGGAACGCCCAAAAGAAGACCTGAGCCACGGTATCGTCGTGGACGAGGCGCGTAAATCCTGACGATATTTTGCGCTGCATCATTGCGGCGCAAAATCTCTGCATGTGTAAGAATAGCGCGGCGGCACGCGGTCGACGGGGGGATTGTATCTTCTGCGCTCTAAATTCTGGATAGGAAATACTGGATGTCACAGGCACCCAAGATTGCTGTGGTTGAAGACGAAGAAGCCCTGAGCGTACTCTTGCGTTACAATCTGGAAGCAGAAGGTTATCAGGTCGATGCGATGCTGCGCGGCGATGAAGCCGAAATCACGCTTCGCGAAAACGTACCGGATCTGCTTATTCTGGACTGGATGCTTCCCGGTGTATCAGGGATCGAACTTTGCCGTCGTCTGCGTCAATGGCCGGAAACCGAGCGTCTGCCGATCATCATGCTGACTGCGCGTGGCGAAGAAAGCGAACGTGTCCGTGGCCTGAGTGTGGGTGCCGACGATTATGTCGTAAAGCCCTTCTCGACACCGGAACTGCTTGCGCGGGTGAAAGCCATGCTGCGCCGTGCCAATCCCAGCGTTCTCTCGCATGTGCTCAAGGTTGGGGATCTGGTGCTCGATCGTCAGCAGCACCGCGTCTATCGCAAGGAAAAGGAAGTCCGCCTCGGACCCACAGAATTCCGCTTGCTTGAATATTTCATGATGTCTCCGGGCCGCGTCTTCTCCCGCAGCCAGTTGCTGGATGGTGTCTGGGGACCGGATATCTATGTCGACGACCGCACGGTCGACGTGCATGTCGGACGTTTGCGCAAGGCGATCAATGTCGGGCGCGCCCTCGATCCAATCCGCACGGTGCGTGGCGCAGGCTACTCATTCGGGTGATCAAATCTCGACTTGCAGAACTTCTTGGAGCGGCCCGTTGCTGAAAATGCGACGGGCCGTTTTGCATGAAGGGAGCGAACGACGCGACTCAGTATTCGCTCTTTCGATTCGGCGAGGTTGGCCAAATCTGTGTCAAAAACCGACAATATCACGCGATGTTACATCGGTCGTGACAAAGTTGAAGAATCCCAGAAATCGGCGTCAAAAGCAGCATCTAAAAAGTCAAAAAAGGAGGCTGCGTAAAATCTTGAAACATCAGCGAAATAAGGCAGTGATGTGGCCTGTATTTCAGCAAATTGAATCGCGTTAAATCAATAACTTATAAGATTTGCTAAATCACGTTAAGGATTTATTAATGAATTTAAAGGGTTTGTGGGTGAAATTCAGCTCCGGATTCGGGTTCGGTCAGCCTCTGGTTTGGAGGTGTCGCTGATTTTGGAATTTGACCGTTTGCCTTTTTTTGGCCTAAAAATTCCAAAACCTTGAATGCAATGAGTGACAGCAGAACGTTTGTTTTTTGATTTTCGTTCTATTTGGCCGGAGCGCCGGGCGTCTCAATTGGATGCACAAAGGCCGCTCTGTTCGTTCAAATCTGCTGCATATTTTTATGCGGTGGCACCACAGCCAGGTTTCAAACGCCTTTTACGGGGCGGAGGCCAGGTTGGATCAATTAAGGGTCCTAACGATGAGACTGAGCCGTTGACGCGCGCTGCTAAGTGGAAACTGCCCGTTATCCTCGGGCTTCTGGTTGCTCCATTCGTGGTGACAGGTTGCACGACGACCGGAGGCACAGCCAAGACCAAATCAGACAAGACGGCGGCGGTTAGTCACGTCAAGTCAATCAATGGCGTTAAGACTTTCACCTATACCGCCAGGGACCGTGAATGCCTTGAGCGCGCGATGTTCTTTGAATCGAACCGCTCGAGCCCTGATGGCCTCATGGCCGTCGGTACTGTTGTCATGAACCGTCTCGCATCCGGCAGCTATCCGGATACGATTTGCGGCGTTGTCGGCCAGAAGAACCAGTTTGCGCCGGGCGTTTTGAGCCGCAAGATGAATTCCAAGGCAATGCCGGATGTTCAGGCAGCAGCTGATTCCATTCTCAAGGGAAAGCGCCATCCATCGCTGAAGAATTCGATGTTCTTCCACACAGCTGGCCTCAAATTCCCTTATCGCAACATGCATTATGTGCTGATTGCTGGCGGCAATTCCTTCTACGAAAAGCGTGGTCGTGATGGCGAACTGGAAAATCCGGTGCCGCAGACCCCTTATAATCTGGCTTACGCTTCGACACCGCAGTCGCCTTCCATGCCGGAAGGCCCGTTTTACAACGTAACCGATCAGCAGGATGTGTCCGTTCCACAGGCTCAGCCGACTGTACAGATTGCATTGGCTGAGGCGTCCAAAACGGTTGACGTTCAGCAGAATGAAGGTGTAGGACCGCAGGCCCGTGGGGACCGCTTGGCCGCATTGCCCGTCAAGCCAGCTGAAAAGCCGGTGCTGACACAGGTAGCAAGCTATCAGCCGACATTTGATGAAACAGCCCCTGCTGTGCAAAATGTATCTCTGGGATATGCGGCAGATAAGAAGCATGTGGATGCCATCGGCGCTATGCTTCTGTCGCAGGAGCGTCCAGAATCGCCTCTGTGAATCTCCGTTCTGAAAGTGGCCTGAATACAAAAAAAGCGCCTGTTAAAGGGCGCTTTTTTATTGCTCGGCCTGTCTGTTATTTGACCTGAATGGGCACTGGTCGATAAACCGGCTGATAGATTACCATCGGCGTATCGTAGAAATCGGCACGGTTTTGCCAGGCGCGGCGGTCCGCTCTGCGGTCGAGATCAAGCTGCAACAGGCAGTTGGAAAATGCATCGGACTTTTGCTTGAAACCATAGCTGCGGCAGGTTTGTTCATCTGCGGCGCGGCGCTGTTCCGGAGTCATGGTTTGACAACCGGCGAGAAAGCCCGCCAGACCAAGGATAATAAGCACGCTCTTCTTCATAGCCGTTGCTCTCGTTACATAAGAAGTTTCTATCGACCGCGCCGTTAGAGCATAATTCCTTAAACTTGGATCAGTTTAAGGAATTATGCTCTAATTTTAAAGTGTTAGAGCGACCTTTGTGCGCTCATTAGGGCGCCCGGCGCTCTAATATAACGCAGCCGCAGGAAAAAGCGTGGTGAAATTAAGTCATCTGATAAACTGCCGCTGATTCTTTCAAACACGAGGCTTGCAGCCATATGGCACATGACAATAACGCTCCCGTTATCGATCCGGTAAAACTCGAACGTCTGGCCGAAGTGGCCGTGCGTGTCGGGCTGCAATTGCGCGAAGGGCAAGACCTTGTCATTACAGCGCCTGTTGTTGCTCTGCCGCTCGTGCGCCTGATCGCGAAACACGCCTATAAGGCCGGTGCCGGCGTGGTGACGCCATTCTTCTCCGATGATGCGATTGCGCTGGCGCGTTATGAAAATGCGTCTGATGAGAGCTTTGATCGTGCGGCTGGCTGGCTCTATGAAGGCATGGCCAAGGCCTATGCGAATGGCGCGGCGCGCCTTGCGATTGCGGCGGACAATCCGATGCTGCTGTCCTCGCAGGACCCGTCCAAGGTTTCGCGCGCCAATCGCGCCAACTCCAAAGCCTATCAGCCAGCACTCGAAAAGATTGCCGGTTTCGACATCAACTGGAATATCATTTCCTATCCGAACCCGGAATGGGCGAAGCTGATGTTCCCGGATGATGCGCAAGACGTTGCGACTCGTAAGCTTGCCAACGCGATTTTTGCTGCATCGCGTGTCGATGTGGAAGACCCGGTTGGTGCATGGGCAGCGCACAATGCAGCATTGCGCACCCGCACGCGCTTCCTCAATGGCAAGGCCTATAGTGCTCTGCATTTCAAGGGACCGGGCACCGATCTGACGGTTGGTCTTGCCGATGGCCACGAATGGCATGGCGGTGCATCGACGGCCAAGAACGGCATTACCTGCAACCCCAATATCCCAACCGAAGAAGTCTTCACCACGCCACATGCGCTGCGCGTCGATGGCCATGTATCGAGCACCAAGCCGCTGTCGCATCAGGGTACGCTGATCGACAATATTTCCGTGCGCTTTGAAGGTGGACGCATTGTCGAAGCCAAGGCAAGCCGTGGCGAAGAAGTGCTCAACAAGGTACTGGATACGGACGAAGGCGCACGTCGTCTGGGCGAAGTGGCGCTGGTCCCGCATTCCTCGCCGATCTCGCAGAGCGGGCTTCTGTTCTACAACACGTTGTTCGATGAAAATGCTGCAAGCCACATCGCGCTCGGCCAGTGCTATTCGAAATGCTTTATCGACGGTGCGAAGCTTACACCTGAACAGATTGCAGCACAGGGCGGCAATTCAAGCCTCATTCACATCGACTGGATGATCGGCTCCGACAAGATCGACGTCGATGGTGTCAATACGGATGGCAGCCGCGAGCCCGTCATGCGCGGCGGCGAATGGATCAGCTGACTGTAATGGAATGCAAGAAGGCCGGGATTTCCCGGCCTTTTTCATTGATGATTGGTCAGAGCACCAAAATCAGTTCTTTTCCTGAACGTGGGCTTCCAGGAACCATAAGGCCTTGTCGAGACTGCGCGAGGCGGCGGTGAAAATATCCGCTGTGGTGTCGTCACCAGCGTCGTCCGCATCCTTGATCGACTGGCGCACGAGATTGGCCACATCGCCATAGCGTTCAATCAGTGCGCTCAGATGGTCGTGAATGGCGTAAATATCCGTCGGATAGGCTTTGAGCTTCGAATCCTTGGCCACAACCTGTGTCGTGCCATAGGCGGTGCCGCCCAGCTGCACAGCGCGCTCTGCGATCGTATCGACTTGCTCGTCGAGGTCGGTACGAAATGTATCGAGCATTTCATGTACGGCGATGAATTGCGGCCCCTTGAGGTTCCAGTGCGCCTGCTTGGTAAGGAGAGCAAGGTCGATGGTCGCTGCCAGATTTTCATTCAGCAACGCTATCATTGTGGTTTTGGTATTGGAGGGAAGATCGTTGCGGGTTGCATGCATCGACTTCTTGGACATTTTATCCTCATATCCTTTGCGCGATCCGGCTTGTTTTCGGTGATTGGGATATCACCGATGAAAAACAGATTTGTTTCTCTAAAAAACCGGTCCCGCCAGATCTCAATGAAAGGCCGGTCTCGGGATACGGTAAATGTTATCCGCCCCGCATCCAGCATTAAAACGTTCCGCACAAAGTTTTGTTCCTGAAAACAGCTGCAAATTTAGCCGGTTTTATGTGTTTTGCTTGTCGTGGGACGATTTCTGATTTACCCGATGGCTCATGAAGATACTTGCCCTCGATACCGCTTCTTCCTGGTGTGCTGCCGCAGTTTACGATTCCGGCACCGATACGGTTCTTGCTGAAGTCAGCGAGGATATCGGAAAAGGCCATGCAGAAGTCCTGATGGATTATATCGAGCGCACAATGGCACAATCCAGAATCGCCATGTCTGAACTGGATCGCGTGGCAGTTAATGTCGGCCCCGGTTCCTTTACCGGCGTGCGGATCGGTGTGTCGGCAGCACGCGGTTTTGCGCTGGCGCTTGACCGTCCGGCGATTGGCGTCAGTGCATTTGATGCGCTTGCATCGGAGGTCGCGACAAGTCATCCGGGACAGCCTGTTCTGGTTCTGCTTGAAGCGCATCGTGGCGAGATTTATGCACAGGGCTTTGGCGCTGACGGAGAGGCCACAACTGGCCCGATGGTGCTTGCGCGGGAGGAAGCGCTGGCGCTTATTCAGCAGCAATCCTCCGGCACGATTCTGGCTGGTTCTGCTGCCGCTGCTCTCAATGAAATTTTTGCAGGTTCTTTCAGTGTTGCGCGCGTTGAGCCGACAGCACGCATCGGCACTTATGCAAAGCTCGCGGCCCTGCATGAGCCGGGTGAGGCGCCTAAGCCGCTTTATATGCGCGGACCTGATGTGAAGCCGCAGACCGGTTTTGCCCTGCCGCGTAAGGCTAACGGAGAATAGCGTCATGATGAGCTTTGTGCTTGGACGCTTTGGACGCAGACCTGTTTCAATTGAAGCGCTTAGCGCGCAGGACAGTGGGGAAATCCAGCGTATTCACGCGTTGGCTTTTCATCATGGTTGGAGTTCGGATGATTTTCGTTCGCTGATCGCGCAGGATTCGGTGTTCGGCTTTGTTGCGCGACCCGAAGGAAAGCCCGGTAAGGCATGTGGCTTTGTTCTGGCTCGACTGGTTGCGGGTGAGGCGGAAATCCTCACCATTGCCGTTTCTGATGAAGTGCGTAAGCAGGGTGTCGGGCGCTCGCTGATGGATGCAGTGCTGCGTTATCTCTATCAGGAGCGGGCGGAAACGCTGTTTCTGGAAGTCGATGAAAACAATGTCGCGGCACTGGCCCTTTATCGTCGCATGGGTTTCAATAAGGTTGGCGACAGACCTGCTTATTATGAAACCGCGAATGGACGTTCGTCCGCTTTCATTTTGCGGCGCGATCTGGTGAGGTCGCAATGATTGGTGCGATCCGCATCATTCTGGTGGTAGCGGCGATGGTGGCGCTCAGCCTGTCGCTTATTCCAGTGCAATATGTGTTTCTGAAACTGAAAAACACTTGGAAGCGCCGCCTGCCGAATTTTTTTCATCGCATTGTAGCGCGCCTGTTTGGTTTTCGGATCACGATTGTCGGAGAGATGCCGGAAGGTCGACCGCTGCTGCTGGTCGCCAATCACACATCATGGAGCGATATTGTCGTTCTTTCGGCGACGGGGCAGGTGTCGTTCATTGCAAAATCGGAAGTCAAAAGCTGGCCGGTATTTGGATTCTTTGCAGTGCTGCAGCGCACCGTCTTCGTTGAGCGCGAACGGCGCGGCAAGACCGGCGAACAAACCTCCGACATCGCCAAGCGTCTGGCTGATGGCGATGCCATGGTGCTGTTTCCCGAAGGCACGACATCGGATGGCAATCGCGTGTTGCCATTTAAAACCGCACTTTTTGGTGCTGCTCATGCAGCGATCCGCGAAGCTGGCGTGCCGGAAGTGATCGTGCAGCCGGTGGCGATTGCCTATACCGGCGTCCACGGCATGGCGATGGGCCGTTATCATCGCCCGATTGCCTCATGGCCCGGCGATGTTCAGCTGATGCCACACCTCAAGGGCATTCTGCGCGAAGGTGCCATCGATGTCGAAGTGCGCTTCGGTGAGCCGATTGTGGTGACTGCCGAGACGGATCGCAAAGCGCTTGCCCGTACGATGGAAAACCGGGTGAGAGCCTTGTTGCAAAGCTCGCTTCTTGGACGCGAAGTCCTGGAAGACTGAGAGCGTAAGTTTGTCGCCTTCCAAAGTGGCGATAAAAACGCTAGATAGCCGCGCATGAGCGAAAATATGACCGATATCAAGACAAACCCGGATGGCAACAACACGCGCCCAAACGCACGTAAGGTCTTTGTAAAGACCTATGGTTGCCAGATGAACGTCTATGACAGCCAGCGCATGGCCGACAGCCTTGCGGCTGAAGGTTATGTCGCGACCGACACGCCCGATGATGCTGATCTGGTTTTGCTCAACACCTGTCATATTCGCGAAAAGGCATCGGAAAAGCTTTATTCAGCGCTGGGTCGTCTGCGCAAGATGCAGGATAAACGTGGGCCGAACGGCAAGGAATTGACCATCGGTGTTGCCGGTTGCGTGGCACAGGCCGAAGGGCAGGAAATCCTGCGCCGTGCACCCAATGTTGATCTGGTTATCGGACCGCAGACCTATCACCGCCTGCCCAACGCGCTGGCGCGCGTGCGTGGCGGCGAAAAGGTTGTCGAAACCGAATATGCCATCGAAGACAAGTTCGAGCATCTGCCCGCGCCAAAGCGTGAAGAAACCCGCAAGCGTGGTGTTTCTGCGTTCCTGACCGTTCAGGAAGGCTGCGACAAGTTCTGCACCTTCTGCGTGGTGCCTTATACGCGCGGCTCGGAAGTCTCGCGCAGCGTTGCGCAGATTGTTGCGGAAGCCGAACGTCTTGCCGATAGCGGTGTACGCGAGCTGACGCTTCTGGGGCAGAACGTCAATGCGTGGCATGGTGTGGGTGATGATGGCCGCGAGTGGGGCCTTGGCGAACTTCTGTTCCGCCTTGCGCGTATTCCCGGTGTGGCGCGTCTGCGTTATACGACCAGCCATCCGCGCGACATGGACGATACGCTGATTGCAGCGCACCGCGATCTGCGCCAGCTGATGCCTTATCTGCATCTTCCTGTTCAGGCCGGTTCGGATCGCATTCTCAAAGCCATGAACCGTCGCCACAAGGCGGATGAATATATTCGCCTTGTTGAACGTATTCGCGAAGTGCGCCCGGATATGGCGCTTTCGGGCGATTTCATCGTCGGCTTCCCCGGTGAAACGGATCAGGATTTTGAAGATACGATGCGGCTCGTGCGCGAAGTGCATTACGCGCAAGCCTATTCGTTCAAATATTCGCCGCGTCCCGGAACGCCGGGTGCGGATCTTCCCGATCATGTGGAAGAAGCAGTCAAGGATGAGCGTTTGCAGCGTCTTCAGGCGCTGCTGAACGAGCAGCAATATGCATTTCAGGATTCGTTGGTCGGTCGTGAAATGGATGTGCTTCTGGAAAAGAAGGGCCGCTTCGAGCGCCAGATGGTTGGTCGTTCGCCGTGGCTTCTGCCCGCCATTATCGATGACAATGACGATCAGGTCGGCGAGATCATCCGCGTAAAAATTACGGGGACTGGCACAAATAGTCTTATTGCGCAAAAGCTTGTCTAAGCGCATGATGTCATTCAGGCAGTAGTCGCGGTGTCACGAGTCTCGTACCGAACGTTCTGCCGGTACTGCGATTGCAATGCGTGAACCTTAGGGAGATGCGGTTGAGCGCTACGGAAAAGTTAAAGCCTGCCAAGCCAACCATTCAAACGCAAACAAACACAATTTCAAGTCCGGCCAAAAGTTCGGTTACACGTCCGGCTGCAGGGGCCACGTCCGGGGCCTCAGACATGGCCCATATCGTCCTTACCTTCGATAATAATCGTCTTGCCAGTGCGCTTTATGGTCAGTTCGATGAGAATCTGGCGCGTATCGAGCAGAAGCTTGGCGTTGATGTTCGTTCCAAGGGTAACGAGCTTTCCATCCGTGGAGACGCGACAGCCACAGAACAGGCACGCCGTACACTCGATCAGCTTTATGAATATCTGCAAAAGGGCCATGAACTGACGACGTCCGATGTGGACGGTGCCATGCGCATTGCCATTGCTGCCGATGATCAGCTGACATTGCCGACGCTTGAAAACAAGGGAAAGATGTCGGCTGCGCAGATATCGACACGCAAGAAGACAATTTTTGCCCGTACGCCGGTGCAGGATGCCTATATGCGCGCGCTCGACCGGTCGGAGCTGGTTTTTGGTGTTGGGCCTGCTGGTACGGGCAAGACCTATCTGGCCGTCGCCCATGCCGCCATGCTTTTGGAACGCGGTCTTGTGGAACGTATCATCTTGTCGCGCCCTGCTGTTGAAGCAGGCGAGCGTCTGGGCTTTCTGCCAGGCGATATGAAGGAAAAGGTCGATCCTTATCTTCGTCCGCTTTATGACGCGCTTTACGATATGATGCCTGCCGAAAAGGTCGAGCGCGCCATTACAGCCGGCGTCATTGAAATTGCGCCGCTCGCTTTCATGCGTGGTCGCACGCTGGCGCATTCGGCTGTCATCCTTGATGAAGCGCAGAACACGACGTCGATGCAGATGAAGATGTTCCTGACGCGTCTTGGTGAAGGCTCGCGCATGATGGTCAACGGCGACCCAAGCCAGATCGATCTTCCACCCGGCCAGAAGTCCGGTCTCGTTGAGGCGCTTCGCGTTCTGGAAGGCGTGGATTCGGTTGTTAAAGTGCGCTTTACCGAGAAAGACGTGGTTCGTCATCCGCTGGTGGCAGCAATTGTCGGCGCTTACGACAATGATGCAAAAAAGCATGCGCGGTCAGAATGATTGAAGATTGGTCTTGCATTCATGCGAGACAATGACGATCTAAAAAATTACGTCCGCTTTCAGGCGGACGTCTCTTTTAACAACTGGAAGGATAGAGCGGTTGCTTCATTGCAAGCCGCGGCAGAAGTGTCAGACAACGCGATCCAAATCGACATTATGATCGAAGCCGGCAACTGGCCGGACGAAACAGTCCTTGAAGGGCTTGTGCAACGCTCCGTAGAGGCGGCTTGGGATAATCTCCGGCTAAAGCCTGCTGAGAGTGAATTGAGTCTGGTTTTTACCGACGATGCTTCTATCCGGAAGATCAACGCCGAGTGGCGGAACAAGGACAAGCCGACCAATGTTCTGTCTTTTCCCGCTTACCCTGTAAAGGCTGGCGAGCAGCCCGGTCCGATGCTTGGCGACATCATCATTGCACGGGAAACGGTTGAGCGCGAAGCACTCGAAGAAGGCAAGCCGTTCGAAAATCATCTCTCCCATCTGGTGGTGCATGGATTTTTGCACCTTTTGGGTTACGATCATGAGACGGAAGATGAGGCCGAGGAGATGGAGCGCCGTGAGCGTGAAATCCTTCATGCTCTTGCCATCCCCGACCCTTATGCTGTATCCGATTTAAACGTTGAAACAGATTGATCATGGCTGACCAAAGCAATTCCTCGTCCGCAGGCGATAGCCGAAGCGACACACAAGACTCCGAAGGGCAAAGTACGCAGCGGTCGCAGGCGACCGAAAAGCGTTCCCTTCTGTCAAATATTTTTCCTTTCATGCGTTCGCGCCAATCATCTTCCTTGCGTGAAGATCTGGCCGATGCAATTTCCAGCACCGCAAGCGAGCAGGACTCAGTTTTTTCGCCTGAAGAAAAGGCGATGCTGCATAACATTCTGCGTCTGCGTGAAATCCGCGTCGAAGATGTGATGATCCCGCGTGCCGATGTGGTGGCGGTTGAAATTTCCACACCGCTTTGGGAAGCGCTGGAGCTGTTTGAAAGTTCCGGCCATTCGCGTATGCCGGTTTATGCCGAAACGCTGGATGATCCGCGCGGCATGATCCATATCCGCGACGTGCTCAATTATATCACCAAGCAGGCTCGTCAGAAGACGACCCGTCGTACGACGGCGCGCAAGACTGCGGAGGCAAGCGCTGCCAAGTTCGACATGGGGCGCATTGATCTCACCAAGACGATTGGTGAGCTTAATCTGATGCGCAAAGTGTTGTTCGTGCCACCGTCGATGATGGCGAGCGGTCTGATGGCGCGCATGCAGGCATCTCATATCCAAATGGCGCTGGTCATTGATGAATATGGCGGCACCGATGGACTGGCGTCGCTCGAAGACATTGTTGAAATGGTTGTCGGCGATATCGAAGACGAACATGATGATGAAGAAATCATGATCGCCGAAGAGGCTGATGGCGTGTTCGTCGTCGATGCTCGCGCGGATCTCGATGAATTGGCTCAGAAGATCGGTCCTTCATTTGAAGTGGGCGAGCATGGCGAGGACGTCGATACGGTCGGCGGTCTAATCTTCTCGGTTCTGGGGCGTATTCCATTGCGCGGCGAAGTCGTGCAGGCGGTTCAGGGCTATGAGTTCCATGTGCTTGAAGTCGATCCGCGTCGCGTAAAGCGTGTCCGGATCGTGCCTCTTTCGGAAGCGGATCGCCGCAGGCAGCAACGTTCCGTGATCCCGGCGAAATCGGGTGATGCGTCCGAGGTCATCCCAGAAACAACGGAAATGTCCAAAGAGGCTTGATGATAGAGAGGCTTGCGGGGAAGATCTCTTCTTTGAGCGGTTGGCGTCGTGCGCTGACCGCTTTTCTCAGTGGCGCCGTTGCGACGCTGACCCAGCCGCCATTCGATATTTTCATCGCGGGCTTTATTGCCTTTCCGTTGCTGGTTTGGCTCATCGATGGAGCCATCCCCGATAAAGACAAAGGCCCGATCCGGCGTTTTTTCCCGGCAGGTTTAATCGGCTGGTGGTTCGGCTTCGGTTATTTCGTGTCCGGCCTCTGGTGGATCGGCACGGCGCTTCTCGTCGATGCACAACAGTTTGCTTGGGCCATACCGCTCGCAGTTCTTGGGCTTCCGGCATTTCTTGCAATTTTTTACGGGCTGGCTGCGATGGTCGCCCGCCTGTTCTGGTCGGACGGTATCGGGCGTATTTTTGCGATAGCGCTGGGCTTTGGTTTCACCGAATGGCTGCGCACATTCATCTTCACGGGCTTCCCGTGGAATGCACTCGGCTATGCCGCAATGCCTACGCCGATGATGATGCAATCGGTGGAGGTCATCGGCCTTGTCGGGATGAGCGCGCTTGCGGCGCTGGTTTTTTCAGCGCCTGCGCTGTTGAGCGGCGGGCGTCTGGCAAAGAGCGGCATCGTCCTGGCAGGTTTGCTGATCACAGCCCATATCGGCTTTGGTGCCTGGACGCTGTCGAATGCGCCAGCTCTTGATACCGATCGGACAACGCTCTCGATCCGCATTGTGCAGCCTTCCATTTCGCAGAGCCTGAAATGGGACAATAATGAACGCCGCGCGATCTTCGACACATTCATTGCCATGACGCAACAGGCACCAGTGGAGGGCAAACCAAAGCCTGATGTGGTGATCTGGCCTGAAACGGCAGTGCCTTACATCCTGTCATCAACGCCCGAGGCGCTCACGCGGATCGCTGAGGTGATTGGCGATGATCAGGTGCTGCTCACTGGCGCAGTGCGTGAAGAACTCGTCCCCCGGCGCGACCCGCGATATTATAATTCGATCCTCACGATCAACGGTCAGGGTCGGATCACTGATTATACCGATAAGGTGCATCTTGTGCCCTTCGGCGAATATCTGCCCTTTGAAGGTATCTTGCGCAGTCTCGGGCTTCAGGAAGTGGTAGAAATGCCGGGCGGCTTTACCGCCGCCAAGAGGCGTCACGCGATCAATGTTATGGAGGGCGAAACCTTCCTGCCGCTGATCTGCTACGAAGCGATTTTCCCGGATGAACTGTCCTATACGGGCCGCAAAGTGACGGCGATTGTAAACGTCACCAATGATGCATGGTATGGCGATACACCGGGGCCGTATCAGCATTTCCGACAGGCGCAGGTGCGATCCGTCGAACAGGGCCTGCCATTGGTTCGTGCAGCCAATAATGGAATTTCGGCCGTCGTTGACGCCTATGGTCGAATCATCGAGGAACTGCCGCTCGATGCTGTCGGTGTGATTGATGCTTATTTGCCTGAAGAGCATGTCCCATTTTGGGGCAGTGCACCCGGTGGCAAACAGACTCTTTCACTCCTATTAACTCTACTCGCTGTATGCGTGTGGTTCAGGTTGTCTTTCCGACGGCGTTTTCATTGACACAGCAATTTTGTTAAGTTTTTATACTCGCGCTGTGACGGTTTCTCGCGCAAACCAGTCTGATTACCTCCCACAATGTATTTTATCCCTGTTCAGATGAACAGGCTGTGAATGAAAGCTCGCGGTTGCGAGGAGTGAAAGCCGTATGATTGAGAATAAGAAGAAACCTAACCCCATTGATGTGCATGTGGGCAGCCGCATTCGCCTTCGCCGCAACATGCTGGGTCTCAGTCAGGAAAAATTAGGCGAAAACCTCGGCATCACATTTCAGCAGATCCAGAAATACGAAAAAGGCACTAATCGCGTCGGTGCCAGCCGCCTTCAGGCGATTTCCTCCATTCTCACGGTTCCTGTGTCTTTCTTTTTTGAAGATGCGCCCGGTTCAAACCCAACGTCGCAGGCAGGCTTTGCCGAGGACAATGAAGCGACTTACGTTGTCGACTTTCTGAACTCGAATGAAGGTGTGCAGCTGACCCGAGCATTTACCAAAATTGCGGATCCGAAAGTGCGCCGCAAGATCATCGATCTGGTGAAGTCACTCGCCGCAGAAGGCGAATAAGGCTTCGAGCATGTCTCCCAGACGTGGAAATCGGTTTTGGAAGACACGCTTAGAACACTCAAAAGCGCGTTGTATGAATAAAATTTGACGCGATGCGCTTTGATTTGTTCACAAAACTGTAAGCCGGATGGATTTTTTCGAACAACGCCGTGTCGCAACAAGAATATGCATTGACGGTCCAATCCCAACTTCGCTAACACAATGATGTGCCCGGAACCTGCTTAAACCGTTCCGGGCGCTACTGTGTTTCCGTAACGGACATTCGTTCCGTTGGATTTTCAAGAGGGGTTACCCGTGTCGCGCAGTTCTTATCTCTTCACCAGCGAATCGGTGTCCGAAGGTCATCCGGACAAGGTTTGCGACCGCATTTCCGATGAAATCGTAGACATGATTTACAAGGAGGCGCGCCGCACCGGCGTTGATCCTTGGTCTGTTCGCGTTGCATGCGAAACGCTCGCCACCACCAATCGTGTGGTTATTGCCGGCGAAGTGCGTGTGCCTGAGACTTTCCTGAAGAAGAATAAGGACGGCTCTGTCGCTCACGACAAGGCGGGCCATCCGTTGATCAATCCTTCCCGTTTCCGTTCGGCGGCTCGCAAGGCGATCCGCGAAATCGGTTATGAACAGGACGGTTTCAACTGGCGCACGGCCAAGATCGATGTGCTTCTGCACCCACAATCCGCCGACATCGCGCAGGGCGTGGACAACGCAGCCGACCGTCAGGGCGAAGAAGGTGCTGGCGATCAGGGCATCATGTTCGGCTATGCCTGCCGTGAAACCCCGGATCTCATGCCAGCTCCGATCTATTATTCGCACAAGATTCTCGAAAAACTCGCAGAAGCCCGCCACAAGGGCGAAGGCGATCCAGGCAAGCTCGGACCTGATGCCAAGAGCCAGGTAACCGTGCGTTACGAGAACGGTAAGGCTGCGGAAGTAACCCAGATCGTTCTTTCCACACAGCATCTCGATGCAAGCTGGGATTCCAAGAAGGTCCGTTCGGTTGTTGAGCCTTACATTCGTGATGCGCTCGGCGATCTTCCAATTGCAGCAAACTGCAACTGGTACATCAATCCAACGGGCAAGTTCGTCATTGGCGGGCCCGATGGTGATGCGGGTCTGACGGGTCGCAAGATCATCGTCGATACCTACGGTGGTGCCGCTCCGCATGGCGGTGGCGCATTCTCCGGCAAGGACACGACCAAGGTTGACCGCTCTGCCGCCTATGCAGCGCGCTACCTCGCCAAGAATGTCGTTGCCGCCAATCTTGCTGATCGCTGCACGATCCAGCTTTCCTACGCCATCGGTGTTGCCCAGCCACTTTCGGTCTATGTTGACCTGCATGGCACGGGCAAGGTCGATGAATCGGCTGTCGAGGAAGCATTGCGCAAGGTCATGGATCTGTCGCCGAGCGGCATCCGCAAGCATCTTGATCTCAACAAGCCGATCTATGCCAAGACGTCGTCTTACGGTCACTTTGGCCGCAAGCCGGGTCGTGACGGATCCTTCTCCTGGGAGAAGACCGATCTCACCAAGGCATTGAAGAGCGCCCTTTCAGCTTGATAGACCTAAAATGACCGATCCTACCCACCCAGTGCGAGCGGCCGGAAACTTTTTCGGCCGCCGTCATGGTAAGCCACTGCGTCCACATCAGAACAATCTGTTTGAGGATTTGCTGCCGCGTCTGAAACTTGATCTCGACATGCCTGCACCGCAGGATTTGAGGACCTTGTTTGATGCACCGGTCGACAATGTGCGCATGGAGATCGGCTTCGGCGGCGGTGAGCACCTCTATCATGAGAGTAGACGCTATCCGCAGTCGGGCTTCATTGGCGTCGAGCCTTTCGTCAACGGTATGGCCAAGATGCTGGCAGCCCTTCATGAAGAAGAGCGTCGCAATCTTCGGCTTTACGATGAGGATGCAACAGAGGTTCTCGACTGGCTGCCGGAAGCTTCGCTTTCAGGGATCGATCTATTTTATCCTGATCCATGGCACAAGCGTCGTCATTGGAAGCGTCGTTTTGTGAGTGACACCAATCTGGATCGGTTTGCACGTTTGCTGAAGCCGGGAGCGAAATTCCGTTTCGCTTCCGATATCGAGCATTACGTCAACTGGACGCTCCAGCATTGCCGCAGGCATCCGGCATTTGAATGGCAGGCGGAAGGACCATCCGACTGGAACGACGCCTATGAAGGTTGGCCGGGTACGCGCTATGAAGCCAAGGCTTTCCGTGAAGGACGCGTTGCTGCTTACCTTACTTTCATCCGTGTATGATCTATCTCCGACGCGGCTCTTGAAAAAACTCGTATCCACTGGTATATAAGTTTCAAATTCTTGGTCGTTGGAACAAGAGTGGGCCCTCCCGGACCCGCTCTTTTTTGTTACCTGCGGCCCTGTGAAGAGGTTTATCGAGTGACGGAACAGGAACAGGCAGTTGAGGCCGTAACCGCAGATGAGCGTATCATTCGCGAAACGGGCATCGATGCAAAAGTAGCAAACATTGTGGAGCCGGTGATCAATACGCTGGGTTTCCGCCTTGTGCGTGTGCGCCTGTCCGGCCTTAACGGTCAGACATTGCAGATCATGGCGGAACGTCCTGATGGCACAATGACAGTTGAGGATTGTGAACTGCTGAGCCGCACCGTGGCTCCGGTTCTCGACGTCGAAGATCCGATCAGCGGCAAGTATCATCTTGAAATTTCGTCGCCGGGCATTGACCGTCCGATGGTTCGCAAGTCCGATTTTACCGATTGGGCCGGGCATATTGCCAAGGTCGAAACGTCGGTCGTTCACGAAGGACGCAAGAAATTTCGCGGTCGTATCGTTGTCGACGAAGCTGCATCCGCCGATTCAATCGTGATCGAAAGCGACCAGATTTCTTATGGAAATGAACCCGTTGTTCGTATTCCGTTCGATCTAATCTCCGATGCACGTCTGGTTCTGACCGATGACCTGATCCGCGATGCGCTGCGTAAGGACAAAGCTCTGCGCGAAGGCCGCATCCCCGATGATAATCTGGGTGATGATCTGGGTGATGGCTCTGGCGATAATACGGAAGAAGCAGGTTCGGCGGAATCCGAAACGGAAAAGAAATAAGTTTCAAAGTGAGTTTCAGGCGTCCGGTTCTCGAAGAAGGCCGGATGCGTCACCAAGGAGAGACCTATGGCAGTCAGTGCAAACAGGCTGGAACTTCTGCAGATCGCCGACGCGGTCGCACGCGAGAAGTCGATTGACCGCGAGATCGTTCTTGCGGCCATGGCCGATGCGATCCAGAAGGCAGCGCGTTCGCGCTACGGTCAGGAAAGCAATATTCGCGCCGACATCAACGCGAAATCCGGCGAGATCAAGCTTCAGCGTCTGCTTGAAGTTGTTGAGACTGTCGAGGACTACTCCACACAGATTTCGCTGTTCACTGCACGTGATCGCAATCCCGATGCGCAGGTTGGCGATTTTATTGCTGACCAGCTGCCGCCAATGGATTTCGGCCGTATTGCTGCCCAGTCAGCCAAGCAGGTCATCGTGCAGAAGGTGCGCGAAGCCGAGCGTGATCGTCAGTATGACGAATTCAAGGATCGCGTTGGTGAAATCGCCAACGGTACTGTCAAGCGCGTCGAATATGGCAATGTGATCGTCGATCTCGGCCGTGGCGAAGCCATCGTTCGTCGTGACGAACTGATCCCACGCGAAGCATTCCGTTATGGCGATCGTATCCGCGCCTATGTTTACGACGTGCGTCGCGAACAGCGTGGTCCGCAGATTTTCCTCTCGCGTACCCATCCATCTTTCATGGCGAAACTCTTCACCATGGAAGTGCCGGAAATCTACGACGGTATCATCGAAATCAAGTCGGTTGCCCGTGATCCAGGTTCGCGCGCCAAGATCGCCGTTGTATCACGCGATGCATCGATCGATCCGGTTGGTGCCTGTGTTGGTATGCGTGGTTCCCGCGTTCAGGCCGTTGTTGCTGAACTGCAGGGCGAAAAGATCGACATTATTCCATGGTCGCCAGATGCGGCTTCCTTCATCGTCAATGCACTTCAGCCTGCCGAAGTTGCAAAGGTTGTTCTCGATGAAGACGCTGAACGTATTGAAGTTGTCGTTCCGAATGACCAACTATCACTAGCAATCGGTCGTCGCGGTCAGAACGTGCGCCTTGCATCGCAGCTGACCGGCTGGGATATCGATATTCTTACGGAAGACGAAGAATCCGAACGCCGCCAGAAGGAATTCGCTGAGCGTTCGAACCTCTTCATGGAAGCCCTCAACGTTGATGAGATGGTTGGCCAGGTTCTGGCTTCCGAAGGTTTTGCCTCTGTTGAAGAGCTTGCTTATGTCGAGCCGGGCGAAATCGCTTCTATCGACGGTTTCGATGAAGACACCGCCGGCGAAATTCAGGAACGTGCACGCGAATTCCTGGAACGCATCGAAGGTGAGCAGGATGATCGTCGTAAGGCGCTTGGCGTTGAAGACGAACTTCGCGATCTTCCGGGTCTGACCACAGCCATGCTGGTTGCAGTTGGCGAAGATGGCGTGAAGAACATCGAAGACTTTGCTGGTTATGCCGTTGACGATCTTGTTGGCTGGCGTGAACGCAAGGACGGTGAAACCGTTACCCATACCGGTATCCTGTCGCCATTCGATGTTTCTCGCGTTGACGCGGAACAGATGATCCTGACTGCGCGTTTGAAGGCTGGCTGGATCACGGAAGACGAACTGGTTTCGGTTGAAACCGATGAAGATGCTGAAGCTGGCGAGGAAGAAGCTGCTTCGTAAAGTATCCAAACACAATGCTTTTGCGCCCGGAGTGATCCGGGCGCAAAAGTTGCTGTTTCAGAGTTTCATGTTGAGAAGTGGCGTAAGCTCTGCTAGGCCGCTGCCAGATTTGTAATTGAGTTGATGGCGGTCGATGGCAAAGCCGGGCCTGACTTGGAGTTGCACCTGGCTTGGAGTTGCGTGTGGAGCAGGATATGAATGACAGAACCTGTATCGTCACACGCGAAAGCGGTTCTGCTGATGACCTGATCCGCTTTGTGGCAGGTCCCGATGGCTCGGTTGTGCCGGACCTCAAGCGAAACCTGCCGGGCAGGGGCTGTTGGGTCAAGGCAGAAAGACGTCTGGTCGATGAGGCCGTCAAGCGCAAGCTTTTTGCGCGGGCGCTGAAAGAAGGCGTAACGCCACAGGCGGATCTTGGCGCGCTGGTTGACCAGCTGCTGACGAAATCCGCGCTCGGCAGTCTGGCCCTGGCACGCAAGGCGGGCGCTGTGGTGTCTGGATCGACCAAGGTGGACCAGGCGATCCGCTCGGGTGCTGCGGCACTTGTGCTGCATGCTCAGGAAGCGGCCTCCGATGGGGTTCGCAAGCTTGATCAGGCCCGCCGTGTGGTTGTGCATATGGATGGCCCCGAAATCCCGGCCTTCTCTCTTTTCAAAGGAGAAGAAATGGATTTGGCATTTGGGGGTGGAAATGTGATACATGCAGCCGTGCTCGACGGAAAGGCATCCGTCGGAGTGGTGCAAAGGGTGCTTTTATTGCATCGCTATCGTGGTGAAAGCCACTAGCGCAGTTTCTGGAAAGTGGGAACCGGTTTCCCGTTTGAAGCTGCGTCAACAAACTGTTGCGGAAAGGCGGTTGCCGGTTTCCGATCACGACAGTGAAGAAATAGGGTTTAAGGCGCGTGATCCTCAGGGTTGCATGAGCGCTTTATGAAATTGAAACGGCAGTCCGACACTGCTGTGGTATAAATTAGTAGAGCGGTTCTCTTAATCCCGAGAAGACGGGATCCGCTCTGGAGCATGAAACGGAACTCGGTTTGGTTGCCGGGCTGGATCATGCACTGAAGTGGATGACTGGAGCATTATTCAAAATGATCTGATCTGATTGGATACTGCTCGAGTAAAGCGGCTGAAGCTGCGAAGGAAACGGAAACGTAATGAGCGATAAAACAAACGACGACAAGACGCTGAGCGTCAACTCCAAGAAGACGCTGACCATCAAGCGGCCAGGCGTTGAGCAGAGCACCGTGCGCCAGAATTTCAGCCACGGCCGCACGAAGGCTGTCGTCGTTGAAACGAAGAAGCGCAAGTTCTCGCGGCCTGATGAGAAGCCTGAAGTGGAAGCAGCGGCACCAAAGCCTGTAGCTGCACCTGCTCCGGCAGCTCCCGCAGCCGCAGCTCCACAAGCACCGGCAGCAACGCCTGCGCCTGTAGCAACACCAGCGCCAGCCGCTCCGGTGGCTGCGGCTCCACAGGCACCTGCACCAGCAGCGACGCCCGCACCACAACAGCCCAAGGCTCCTGCGGCAGCGGCTCCGGCTGCTCCCGTGACAACGCCGTCGGTTACAACGCCTAGGCCGCATGTTGCCCAGCAGCAGCCGCGTAACCAGCAGCGCTCCGGCCAGCAGCAGCGTCCACGCCAGTCTGATCGCTCCGGCATGGTGTTGAATACGCTGTCACGTTCCGAAATGGATGCACGTCGCCGCGCGCTTGAAGAAGCGCAGGTTCGCGATGCTGCTGATCGCGTTCGCGCTGCTGAAGAAGCCAAGCGCCGCGCTGAAGAAGATGCACGCCGTGCCAAGGAACGTGAAGAATCCGCTCGCCGTCAGGCAGAGGAAGAAGCACGCCTGAAGTCGGAAGCAGAAGCCAAGGCGCGTGCCGAAGCGGAAGCAAACAAGCGTATGCCGCAGTCGGAAGGCCGTTCGGAACAGCGTGGCGATTCCCGCCCTGCACCGCAGGGTGGTCGTCCGCAGCATTCGGGTCGTCCTCCACAGGGTGGTCGTCCGCAGCAGAATGCGCGTCCGGCAGCCCCTGCGATTGCCGATGTTATTCCAACGGCCAACAAGCCGCTTCCACAGAGCCAGCTGCGCAAGCCGGGTGGAGCTGCCGGTGACGACGATGATCGTCGTGGCGGTGGCCTGAGTGCCGCGCGTCGCGGTGCACCGGCAAAGCCGGAAGTTCGTGCGCCAAAGGTCACCAAGACCGAAGATGATCGTCGTCGTGGCAAGCTGACAATCTCGAGCAATCTGGAAGATGAAGGTCGTTCGCGGTCGCTGTCGGCAATGCGTCGCCGTCAGGAAAAGTTCAAGCGTTCGCAGATGCAGGAAACCCGCGAGAAGATTTCTCGTGAAGTGACCGTGCCTGAAACTATCACGCTTCAGGAACTTGCACAGCGCATGACCGAACGTTCGGTCGATATCATCAAGTACCTGATGAAGCAGGGCCAGATGATGAAGCCGGGCGATGTGATTGATGCCGATATGGCGCAGCTGATTGCTGAAGAGTTCGGCCATACGGTCAAGCGCGTTGCAGAATCCGACGTTGAAGAAGGCATCTTTGACGTGGTGGACGATCAGGCCGCACTCGTGTCGCGTCCTCCTGTCGTTACCATCATGGGTCACGTTGACCACGGCAAGACCTCGCTTCTCGATGCGATCCGTCAGGCCAATGTGGTATCGGGTGAAGCTGGTGGCATCACACAGCATATCGGTGCTTATCAGGTCGAACAGAACGGCCATAAGATTACCTTCATCGATACGCCGGGCCATGCTGCCTTTACCGCAATGCGTGCCCGCGGTGCGCAGGCAACCGACATCGCCATTCTGGTGGTCGCAGCCGACGACAGCGTCATGCCGCAGACGATTGAATCGATCAATCATGCCAAGGCCGCGGGCGTTCCGATCATTGTTGCAATCAACAAGATCGACAAGCCGGAAGCCGATGCGCAGAAGGTTCGCACACAACTGCTCCAGCACGATGTTTTCGTCGAAACCATGGGCGGTGAAGTGCTCGATGTCGAAGTTTCGGCCAAGAAGAAACTGAACCTCGACAAGCTGCTTGAAGCCGTTCTGTTGCAGGCTGAAATTCTTGACCTCAAGGCTGATCCGACACGTACGGCTGAAGGCGTTGTCATCGAAGCTCAGCTTGATCGTGGCCGTGGTTCGGTCGCAACCGTTCTGGTTCAGAAGGGTACATTGCGTCCAGGCGATATCATTGCTGCCGGTAATGAATGGGGCCGTGTGCGCGCTCTGGTCAACGACCATGGCGAACATGTGAAAGAAGCCGGTCCTGCAATGCCGGTCGAAGTCCTCGGTCTGCAGGGCACGCCACAGGCTGGTGATCGTTTTGCAGTCGTTGCCAATGAAGCCAAGGCTCGTGAAATTGCCGAATATCGTCAGCGTCTTGCCCGCGATAAGGCTGTTGCGCGCCAGACTGGTCAGCGTGGCTCGCTCGAGCAGATGATGAGCCAGCTTCAGGTGACCGGCACGAAGGAATTCCCGCTTGTCATCAAGGGTGACGTGCAGGGTTCGGTCGAAGCGATCATTACGGCTCTCGAAAAGCTCGGCACCGACGAAGTGCGTGCGCGTATCGTTCATTCGGGCGCAGGCGGCATCACGGAAAGCGACGTATCTCTGGCTGAAGCCTCCAATGCAGCGATCATCGGCTTCAACGTTCGTGCCAACAAGCAGGCACGCGATGCAGCCGATCAGCAGGGTACTGAAATCCGCTACTACAACATCATTTACGATCTGATCGAAGATGTTAAGGCGGCGATGTCGGGTCTCCTGTCGCCAGAACGCCGCGAAACATTCATTGGTAATGCTGAGATTCTCGAA
Source organism: Brucella grignonensis (assembly GCF_002252505.1). Lineage (GTDB taxonomy): Bacteria > Pseudomonadota > Alphaproteobacteria > Rhizobiales > Rhizobiaceae > Brucella > Brucella grignonensis. The sequence goes on from NZ_NNRL01000163.1 coordinate 172,142, forward strand.
GTCTTCAACATCACCAAGGTCGGTAAGGTTGCCGGTTGCCGCGTCGTTGACGGCAAGGTCGAACGTGGTGCAGGCGTACGCCTCATCCGTGACAACGTGGTTATCCACGAAGGCAAGCTCAAGACACTCAAGCGCTTCAAGGACGAAGTGTCGGAAGTGCCGATGGGTCAGGAGTGCGGTATGGCGTTCGAAAACTACGACGACATCCGTGCAGGCGATACGATCGAAGCGTTCCGCGTCGAACACATTACGCGTACGCTGTAACAGCTTAAATACCGGGCCGTCCTCGATTGGACGGTCCGGCTTTTCATTGCCCGGTTCCGAGGGTCTGACTCCCATCGCAATTGTGGTAAATTGAACCTATCAATTTGTAGTCATTTCATCGGTCAGCCCTTGGGGTTGAATGCCGGTTAGAGCACATCCCGAAAAGTGGGAACCGGTTTTCGGAACAAGATGTGCGTTAAAACAAAAAGATAGAGCATTTCTTTTGATTCAATCAAAATGGAAATGCTCTAGTCACTGCTTATCGAGGATAAAATTATGGCACGTTCACCGGACCCGAAAGGCTCGGGCGGTCTTTCCCAGCGCCAACTTCGTGTTGGCGAGCAGGTACGCCACGCATTGGCGCAAGTCCTTCAGCGCGGCGAAATCCGCGATGATCTGATCGAGCGCACCGTTATTTCCGTGTCGGAAGTGCGCATGTCGCCCGATCTGAAAATCGCGACCTGTTTCATCACGCCACTTGGCAACACGGATGCACAGGCGGTTATCAAGGCACTGGCGGCAAATGCGAAGTTCATTCGTGGTCGCATTGCGCCTAGCCTTAGCCAGATGAAATATATGCCGGAATTCCGTTTCCGGGCCGATACCAGCTTTGACAATTTTTCCAAGATTGATGCGCTTCTCCGTTCGCCGGAAGTGGCGCGCGATCTTGGACGTGATGATGATGAAGAAGACGGTGAAGCCGATAACGCTTCCCGCAATGGAGACGCATAAAGCATGGCAAGACGGGGCAAGAAAAAAGGTCGTCCGGTTTCTGGCTGGGTCATTTTTGACAAGCCAAAAGGTATGGGTTCGACTGAAGCAGTCTCGAAGATCAAGTGGCTTTTCAATGCTGAAAAGGCCGGACATGCTGGCACACTTGATCCGCTTGCTTCCGGCATGTTGCCAATAGCACTGGGCGAAGCCACCAAGACCGTGCCTTATGTCATGGATGGCACCAAGGTCTATCGTTTCACGGTAACCTGGGGTGAAGAACGCTCAACGGACGATCTGGAAGGTGTTGCCACCAAGAACTCCGACAAGCGCCCGTCGCAAGCAGATGTCGAAGCTCTGCTGCCAAACTATACAGGCCTCATCTCGCAAATCCCGCCGCAGTTCTCCGCCATCAAGATTGCAGGCGAGCGCGCCTATGATCTGGCTCGTGAAGGCGAGACGGTGGAAATTCCGGCCCGTGAAGTCGAAATCGACCGTCTGGAGATCGTTGAATTTCCGGATGAAAACCGCACCGAATTTGAAGTCGAATGCTCCAAGGGTACTTATGTTCGCTCGCTTGCGCGCGATATGGGCCGCGATCTTGGCTGCTATGGCCATATTTCGGACCTGCGCCGCATTGAAGTGGCACCCTTCACCGATGAGGATATGGTAACGCTGGCAGAGCTTGAAGAAGCATGGCCGCCGTTGCCGCCGAAGAAGGAAGAGGGTGAAGCTGAGACTGACGCCGCGGTTGTCGAACAGCCGGCACCGCGCCGCGATTTCTCGGCAATTGATGCTCTGGTGATCGATACGGGTGCAGCGCTTGATTGCCTGCCGCAGATTGCCTTGTCCGACGATCAGGCACAACGCGTACGTCTTGGTAATCCTGTGATCATTCGTGGCCGTGATGCTCCGCTTGAAGCGGACGAGGCTTGCGTCACGTCACATGGCAAGTTGCTTGCAATCGGTTATATTGAGCATGGTCAGTTCAAGCCAAAGCGTGTGTTCACCGGGGGCTAAATTAACTGCAATAATGCCAGTGTTGAATTGACGCTGGTATTATTGCCGCTTTTGCACTATATGCCCCATCAGCGATCGCACAAAATATGTGTCTGATCGTGTAAATGGCCCGCGCTGGACGACATCCCGGCCTGGGCGTCTCTTTTTCCTCTCATCAAGAAAGGGTGTACGATGTCGATTACTGCTGAACGCAAGCAAGCACTTATCAAGGAATACGCCACCAAGGAAGGCGATACCGGTTCTCCTGAAGTACAGGTTGCCGTTCTTTCCGAGCGTATTGCTAACCTTACGGATCATTTCAAGGGCCACAAGAATGACAATCATTCGCGTCGCGGCCTTCTGAAGCTGGTTTCACAGCGTCGTCGTCTTCTTGACTATGTCAAGGGCATCGATGAAGCGCGTTACCAGGCGCTGATCGGCCGTCTTGGCCTGCGCCGCTAACGGTAAAATCGGGCGACGTCTCAAAACGTCGCCCGTTTGATTTATTTGGCATTTTGTCGTGCGGATAGCCGCTGAAAGAGCAAGATGCGACTGCACAGGGCGAATGCCCATCTGGCATGAGACGGCGCACCGGGTGCATACCGTCATGCCAATCAAAGTATTTCCAGCAAAAGTGCCAAGCAGTTTTGCGTCGGATAATGCTAGAAAATAAATAGTGAGACGCGGTTCCGACGCTTCAATCTTAACTGGAACCGCTCTAAGAGCCGCAAGGCTTATGACCTGGACCAGTCATGGGGCAGGATTGCAGGCAGTTCGTACCAGTGAATGTTCTGATACGTTTAACGAACTTCCCGTTGTCTTGCCCGTGGCCCGTCCGCCAACCGAGGGGATGCCTTCAGGCGCTTTTGCGCGGCATCTCCACATGAGGACAAGACATGTTCAATACCCATAAAGTTGAAATCGAATGGGGCGGTCGTCCGCTCATTCTGGAAACCGGCAAGATCGCACGTCAGGCTGACGGTGCAGTTCTCGCAACCTATGGCGAAACCGTCGTTCTGGCGACTGTTGTTTCTGCCAAGGAACCAAAGCCGGGTCAGGATTTCTTCCCGCTGACCGTCAACTATCAGGAAAAGACCTACGCAGCTGGTAAGATCCCAGGCGGTTTCTTCAAGCGTGAAGGTCGTCCAAGCGAAAACGAAACGCTGGTTTCGCGCCTGATCGATCGTCCGATCCGCCCGCTTTTCGTTGATGGCTACAAGAACGACACGCAGGTTGTTCTGACCGTCATTCAGCATGACCTTGAAAACAATCCCGATGTTCTGTCGATGGTTGCAGCTTCTGCAGCATTGACCATTTCCGGCGTCCCTTTCATGGGGCCGATCGGCGGCGCACGCGTTGGTTACATCAACGACGAATATGTGCTGAACCCGAATATCGACGAAATGCCGGAATCCAAGCTCGATCTGGTTGTTGCCGGTACGGCTGATGCGGTTCTGATGGTTGAATCGGAAGCTCAGGAACTTTCCGAAGAAGTCATGCTCGGCGCCGTTGTTTTCGGTCAGAAGGCCTTCCAGCCAGTTATCGACGCGATCATCAAGCTCGCTGAAGTCGCTGCCAAGGAGCCACGCGATTTCCAGCCGGAAGATCTGTCGGATCTCGAAGCCAAGATGCTCGCCGTTGTCGAAAGCGACCTGCGCGACGCTTACAAGATCACCGAAAAGCAGGCTCGTTATGTTGCAGTTGACGCTGCAAAGGCCAAGGCGAAGGCTCACTTCTTCCCTGAAGGCGTTGAAGAGCCAGAATTCTCGGCTGAAAAATTTGCGACCGTTTTCAAGCACCTGCAGGCGAAGATTGTTCGCTGGAACATTCTCGACACCGGCAACCGTATCGATGGCCGCGACTTGTCGACCGTTCGCGCAATCGTTTCGGAAGTTGGTCTTCTGCCGCGCACCCACGGTTCGGCGCTGTTCACCCGCGGTGAAACGCAGGCAATCGTTGTTGCCACGCTCGGCACCGGCGAAGACGAACAGATGATCGATTCTCTGACCGGTACGTACAAAGAATCCTTCATGCTGCACTACAACTTCCCGCCATATTCGGTCGGTGAAACCGGTCGTATGGGTTCGCCAGGCCGTCGTGAAGTTGGTCATGGTAAGCTTGCATGGCGTGCGATCCACCCAATGCTGCCAGCAGCTGAACAGTTCCCTTACACGATCCGTACCGTTTCCGAGATCACGGAATCCAATGGTTCGTCGTCGATGGCAACCGTTTGCGGCACATCGCTGGCGCTGATGGATGCGGGCGTTCCAATCACCCGTCCGGTGGCTGGTATTGCTATGGGCCTCATCAAGGAAGGCGAGCGTTTCGCAGTTCTTTCCGATATTCTCGGTGATGAAGACCACCTTGGCGATATGGATTTCAAGGTAGCTGGCACCGAAAGCGGCATCACTGCTCTTCAGATGGACATCAAGATCGACGGTATCACCGAAGAGATCATGAAGGTTGCTCTGGAACAGGCCAAGGGCGGTCGCGTTCACATCCTCGGCGAAATGAGCAAGGCTCTGTCGTCGTCGCGTGAAGAACTCGGCGAATTTGCTCCACGCATCGAAGTCATGAACATTCCTACCGACAAGATCCGTGATGTTATCGGTTCGGGCGGTAAAGTTATTCGTGAAATCGTCGAAAAGACAGGCGCGAAGATCAACATCGAAGACGATGGTACGGTCAAGATCGCTTCGTCGAACGGCAAGGAAATCGAAGCCGCCAAGAAGTGGATTCACTCGATTGTTGCTGAGCCGGAAGTTGGCGAAATCTACGAAGGTACGGTTGTTAAGACCGCTGACTTCGGCGCATTCGTAAACTTCTTCGGTCCACGCGATGGTCTGGTTCACATCTCGCAGCTGGCTTCCGACCGCGTTGCCAAGACCACTGATGTGGTCAAGGAAGGCCAGAAGGTCTGGGTCAAGCTCATGGGCTTTGACGAGCGTGGCAAGGTTCGCCTGTCGATGAAGGTTGTCGATCAGGAAACCGGCAAGGAAATCGTTGCTGAAAAGAAGGCAGAAGCAGACGCTGAGTAAGCGTTCTACGCCGCAATAATTTAAAAAAAGCGCGCCTCAAAGCTATTTTGGGGCGCGCTTTTTTGTTGCACGTGAATCAATTCAGGACCATGGATGAGCCATGATGACACCAGCACAAGAAACACTTTTTCTCCCCTTCTATCAGGACATTCTGGATATGCCTGAAGAAGGACAGTCATTTCTGGCCTGCGGCTTGTCTGCGGATCGGCATCTTGAAGATGAATGGAAGCAGGCGCTGACTTTTTTACAGCCATGGCGTCCTGACTGGCTGGCACTCAACAAGGAAGGCTTCAAAGCAATTCCCAGATTGGTGCCAGAATTAGACGAGGAGAAGCGTTTCTCCGGCGGGCTACTTCTGCTCGGAAAACATCGCGGACGCAATGAGGCATGGTTTGCGGAGCTTCTGATGCGTGTTGAGCCGGGTGGCTGGATCGTCGTATGTGGTGACAAGAAGCTCGGCGTCGATAGTTTCCGCAAATGGGTCGGCAATATCGCTGAAATCAGCGATCGCCTGTCCAAGAATCATGCGGTGGCCTTCTGGCTGCAACGTCCGGCTGATCTGACAATTGATTTCATCAATGCATTGAAGCCGCTTGCGACCGATATTGACGATGTGTTCCGCACAGAACCCGGCATGTTCTCGCACGGCGCGATCGACAAAGGCTCGGCACTATTGGTGCCGCATATGGAAAAGATCGTTTTCGGCCAAGTCGCCGATCTTGGCGCGGGCTGGGGCTATCTCGCAGCACAAAGCCTGAAATATGCCGACCGTCTCAAGGGAATCGATCTTTTCGAGGCTGATTACGAGGCTCTGGAGGCCGCACGCGGCAATCTGGAGCGCCTTGGCGTTTCCGTACCGATTTCGTTCAACTGGTTCGATGTGACCAGTGAGAAACTGACCGGCATTTATGATACCGTCATCATGAACCCGCCGTTTCACGAGGGACGCGCCACCGATGTCTCGCTTGGTCAGACCTTCATCGCTGCTGCCGCTTCAAGGCTGAAAACTGGCGGACGTCTGCTAATGGTCGCTAATCGGCAATTGCCTTATGAGGCGACATTGAAGGGGCTCTTCAAGAATGTGACGGTTCTCGAAGAAGCGAATGGCTTCAAAATATTCGGTGCCAAAAAGTAAAGCATTTCCAGCAAAAAGTGCGAAGCGGTTTTGCGTGGGATAATGCGAAAAAACAAATAGTTACAGCGGCTCCAACGATTCAGTCCTAACTGGAACCGCTGTAACTGAAATAAAAAGGCCGCCTCAAGGGCGGCCTTTTTCAAGATGGCTTGGCTTTATTCGCCGCGTTCGGCGTCGGAGCTTTTCAGCTCTTCAAGCGTCGGCATCGAAACGATGTTGTAGCCGGAATCCACGTAATGGATTTCGCCGGTTACACCGCTCGAAAGATCGGACAGCAGATAGACAGCCGATTTGCCGACATCATCGATATCGACAGTGCGACGAAGCGGCGAGTTGCGGCGCTGATAGCTGAAGATTGCGCGTGCATCGCCAATACCGGCACCGGCCAGCGTGCGCACCGGACCAGCCGAGATCGCATTGACGCGAATGCCCTGCGGACCGTAATCGGCAGCCAGATAACGAACCATGGCTTCAAGAGCGGCTTTCGCAACACCCATGACATTGTAGTTCGGGATCGTGCGCGTGGAGCCGCCATAGGTCAGCGTCAGGATCGAGCCGCCGTCCTTCATGAGCTTTTCTGCGCGCTGTGCCATTTCCGTGAAGGAGTAGGCGGAAATCACCATGGTGCGGCTGAAATTTTCGCGCGTGGTGACGTCTGCGTAGCGACCCTTCAGTTCGGTCTTGTCGGAGAAGCCGATGGCGTGAACGATAAAATCGAGCTTTCCCCATTTCTTCTCGATTTCAGCGAAAACGGCATCAACTGAAGCGATATCTTCAACATCGCAAGGCAACACCAAATCCGATCCGACCTGTTCGGCCAGTGGCTTTACGCGTTTACCGAGTGCATCGCCCTGATAGGTGAATGCGAGTTCGGCGCCTTGTGCTGCGAGTTGTTTAGAAATTCCCCATGCGAGTGAGTGGTTATTCGCGACCCCCATAATGAGGCCGCGTTTACCTTGCATCAGACCTTCCATATTGTCCCTCTCCGTCAGCCCTGATAACGCTGGAACACCAGCGTGGCATTGGTGCCGCCAAATCCGAAGGAGTTGGAGAGCACGGTATTGAGCTGAGCATTGTCGATGCGCTTGCGAACGATAGGCATGTCCGCGAAGGCAGGATCCAGTTCTTCGATATGAGCGCTTTCGCAGATGAAGTTATTCTGCATCATCAAAAGCGAGTAAATTGCTTCCTGCACCCCGGTAGCACCCAGCGAATGGCCGGTCAGCGATTTGGTTGCCGCAATTGGCGGACAGGCGTCGCCTGAGCCAAAGACCTGACGTATAGCTTCGATTTCCGGAGCGTCACCAGCAGGCGTCGAGGTTGCGTGTGGATTGATGTAGTCGATCTTCGACGTAACCGTCGAAAGCGCCATCTTCATGCAGCGAACAGCACCTTCGCCAGACGGAGCGACCATGTCATAGCCGTCGGAGGTTGCGCCGTAGCCGACGATTTCGCCGTAAATCTTCGCACCGCGTGCGAGTGCTGTTTCAAGATCTTCAAGCACCAGAACGCCCGCACCACCGGCAATAACAAAACCGTCGCGGTTTTTGTCATAGGCGCGCGACGCAGTAGACGGCGTGTCGTTATATTTGGACGACATGGCACCCATGGCGTCGAACAACACCGAAAGTGTCCAGTCGAGGTCTTCACAGCCGCCCGCAAACATGCGGTCCTGCTTGCCATACTGGATCATCTCGAATGCATTGCCGATACAATGGTTCGAAGTCGCACAAGCCGACGAGATCGAGTAGTTGATGCCCTTGATCTTGAAGAAAGTCGCAAGCGTGGCGGAAGCTGTCGAGCTCATGGCTTTTGGTACGGCAAATGGGCCAACGCGCTTTGGACCTTTTTCACGGGTGATGTCGGCACTATCGACAATCGTGCGTGTCGAAGGACCACCGGAACCCATGATAATGCCAGTACGATCATTGGAGACCTGCTCCTCCGAAAGGCCTGCATCGGCAATCGCCTGATCCATGGCAACGTGATTCCAAGCCGTACCACGGCCATGGAAGCGCATTGCGCGACGGTCTACGAGTGCTTCAACGTCGATTTTCGGCGCGCCGTGCACCTGGCAACGGAATCCGAGTTCGGCATATTCTTCAGCACGGGAAATGCCGGATTTGGCCTCACGCAGAGAGGTTGTAACCTCCTCAGTGTTGTTTCCAATTGAGGATACAATCCCCATACCCGTTACGACCACACGCCGCATCGCGTTCTCCTTTACACCTGTTCCGTGTGATCAACCCGTAAAGGCTGACCCTTGTTCCCGGTTACATAGGTGCGATCTTCGCATGTTTTGAGCGCGGCTGCATGAAAACTCGATATTTTCTGCAGTCGCGCCCGTGAATGATGATGAATTTAAGCGCTATCACCGTCTTTTGACAGGCCAACACGCAGGTCGCTTGCCTTGTAGATGGTTTCGCCATCAGCTTTCAGCCAGCCATCGGCTGTGCCAAGAACAAGACGGCCACGCATGACGCGCTTGAAGTCGATGCCGTATTGCAGAAGCTTGGTATGCGGGCGAACCATGCCCTTGAACTTCACTTCACCGGTCGAAAGCGCCATACCGCGACCCGGCTCGCCGAGCCAGCCGAGGAAGAAGCCTGTCAGCTGCCACATGCCGTCGAGGCCAAGGCAGCCCGGCATGATTGGATTGCCCTGAAAATGGCATGGGAAATACCAGTCGTCGGGGCTGACATCGTATTCGGCGCGGATATAGCCCTTGTCGAACTCTCCGCCGGTTTCGGAAATTTCGGTGATGCGGTGCACCATCAGCATTGGCGGCAGGGGGAGCTGTGCATTGCCGGGACCGAACAACTCGCCACGCGCGCAGCTGAGGAGCTCTTCATACCCGTAGCTCGATTTCTGTTCTGCCATTACGCCTCCCTTGAGGGTTATTCTTGTGATGGCTCCTGTGTTTCAGGAACGATCGAGTTTCATCAATTTCGGAACACCTCTAACATAGAGTGTTTCCGTCAGTAAAATAGTGTGCGTGGTTTTCCAAAAAAAGCCGGGATTACCATGCCTATTGATACTTAATTCGCAACGGCATATATCAATGTCAGTATGCAATGGGCAACAGCCCGTTTAATCTTTGACGAAATTGCTACAAGCTTGTGACGGATCCAAGGGTGAATATGCAGAATTATCATGCCAGCCACTCGATGGTTTCAATGGAAGAACGGCTTCGCGGGGCGGGTTTGCGCCCGACGCGTCAACGTGTTTCGCTTGCCAGCCTGATCTATGCGCAAGGCGATCGCCACCTTTCTGCTGAAGACCTTCATGAAGAAGCGGTCCTCGCGAATGTGCCGGTATCGCTTGCGACCGTCTATAATACGCTGCACCAGTTTACCGAAGCCGGCATGCTGCGCATCATCGCGGTTGAAGGTTCGAAAACCTATTTCGATACCAATATATCGGATCACCAGCATTTCTTCCTCGAAGGTGAGAATGTCGTTTTCGATATTCCGCATGGTGAACGCGGTCAGCCAACAGTTTCCAATATGCCTGAAGCACCGGAAGACATGGAAATCGTCAATGTGGACATTATCGTCCGCCTTCGTCGCAAGACGCGTTAAGCTCTTCGATACTGGTTTTTAGAAAGCGGCTTTTAGGGCCGCTTTTTTGTTGCGCATCGCGAGCTAAAGTGATTCACCCAAGACATTCTTTTTAACTGGCGCATTTAACGCGGACCTCCCAACCAAGTATAAATGTGTCGAAAACGATGTGACTGGAGACGCCCATGCGCAAGTTGATCATTGCCGCCACCGCTTTCGCCCTTTTCTCGACGGCAAGCGCTTTTGCCGAGAAAATTCGCGTTGGCGTTACCCCGGGGCCGCACGCGCAGATCATGGAAAAGGTCAAGGAAGTTGCCGCTGCCAAGGGTGTCGAAATCGATATTCAGGAGTTTTCTGATTATGTGATTCCCAACATGGCTCTGGCAGACGGTGCGCTTGAGGCAAATTCCTTCCAGCATCAGCCTTATCTCGATAATCAGGTGGCAGATCGCGGCTTTCCGATCGAGACGGTAGCGCCGACGGTCAACTTCCCGATGGGCATGTATTCCAAGAAGCTCAAGAACATTTCAGAACTGGCCGATGGTGCTACCATCGCCATTCCAAACGATCCGACCAATGGCGGGCGGGCGCTTCTGGTGCTTGCCGATAACGGCCTCATCAAGCTGGATGCTGCCAAGGGCCTGAAGGTTACGTCCATTGATGTGACGGAAAATCCGAAGAACCTGAAGTTCGTGGAACTTGATGCTGCACAGTTGCCACGTTCGCTTGAAGATGTGGATGCTGCAGTCATCAACACCAACTATGCTTTGGAAGCGGGACTTAACCCGGCAGGTGATGCGCTTATCCGCGAAGGCGAAAAGGCTCCTTATGTGAATGTGCTGGTCGTCCGCACGGCTGACAAGGATGCTGAATGGGTGAAGACGCTGATCAGCACCTATCATAGCCCGGAAGTGAAGCAGTTTATCGCTGAAACCTTCAAAGGATCGGTTATTCCGGCCTGGTAATCGCCGAGCCAACCTGAAATGCAGGAGCGGGGCGAGCAATCGCCCCACTTTATTATTAGGCCTTTAGCTGCATTTCTATATTGGTGAACGGAAGACCGTTATCGTCTTTCGCGCGACGGCTGATTTCCTGAAAACCGAGCTGCTTGTAGAAGCGACAGGCCCTTTCATTGTCAGCGTAAACTTCGAGTGAAAGTTTGCCCTTCATTGCCAGCGAGTGGTCAATCAATCTGCGCCCTATGCCAAGGCCCTGAGCGGCTGGATCGACAAACAAGCCGCCGATGAAACTGTCCAGAAGGCCGATAAACCCGACAGGTTTGTTATCTACAACGGCAACCCAGGTCTCTGCCTTTTCGAGATAGACGTCTTCGATCAGCTTTTGCTGATCGCGAAGCAGGTCCACTCCCAGAAAAGCATGCGCTTCAAGCGAAGCGCGATACCAGATTGAAGATAAGGTTTCGTTGTCCGCAGCCTCATAGGCGCGGATCATGACCGATGTGTTTTTCATGATTATTCCAGAGTTTTGATATGCACAAATATCCCACCGCAAGGGGTAGGGTTCAAATCCGTTAAAACGGCAGCGATGAACTTCTGCGCATAAAACTCCTTCATAGTTTGTTTGAGAGGAGTAACGTCACTATCACTCACTCGTCAAGCATAGATGTTTGCGTCTATGGATCAGTCGAAAACTTCATCCGGATAGACGCCCCAGAGGTCGGATTGTTTGATCCAGCCGCGGGTGCCCTGCATGTCCATTCGGCACCACTGGCCATTACATTGGCGGACGGTGCCGATCACATTGGGTTCGATTTCCGCCGCAAGCCCCGAAGTGTCGGTTGGCTCGCGATGCATGGTGATCATCGAACCTTCGTTATTCTTGAGCCATGGCGCAGTGATCGCTGTGCGCTTACCCGATAGCAGTGACTGATAAACCCAGCCTTCGGTGCCATCGGCATCGCGGATGCGGCGCCAGTTGTCATATTCTTGAATGATTTCGACAGGCAGGCCCGATTTCATAAACAGCCATGACACGGCATAATCTCTACCGGGTCCGACACGTAAATTTACGCGCGCGGGTTTAAGGCTGACAAAGCGGGGCACAGGCAGGCCGCTTGCACCCAGCGTCGTTCCTGCTGTCGCCTGAGCCATTGCGGCATGTTGATGCGATGCGCCAAGTGGTGCAATGACCAGCAGCATTGCGATGCTGCCAAGCGCTGCCAGAAAAAAGCGTTGCGAAAGTACTCGGGACAATTCTGACCTCTCGCCGTCCTGTCATATCGAGCAGTTTCAAGGCATGGGGGAGGGGCCGACTGAAACTGCAAAAACGAATAATTGCGCGGTTTTCCCGCTTTTGATTGAAAAACAGTTGCAGGCGTTTTGGCTTTTGCAGGTCTGTGAGGACTGCTGAGGCCGCTCTGTTGCTGTTTTTACGATTCTGTTTTTCTTTGTCTTTGCCGCGCCGCCTTGCTAGAGATGTGCAGCCGAAGCAATATCTCATATTGCACCTTCTTGGTTAAGGAGGTCTCAACATAGGATGTTGGTTAGAGGATTTTCGGGAATTGCGAATCCTGTTTCGCGTCCGAAAATGCTTGAAAGCGACTTTTAGAGCTTTGCTCAAAAAATGGGGTGGAGATGTCGAACAAGAAGAAACCACTGGTGGTTCTTACCCGAAAACTGCCTGACCCGGTTGAAACCCGAATGCGGGAATTGTTCGACGCACGTTTAAATATAGACGACCATCGCATGTCACAGCCTGAAATCATCGCCGCGATGAAAGAGGCGGATGTTCTCGTGCCCTGTATAACCGACGTGATCGATGCCGCTGCGATTGAACAGGCGGGGCCGAATCTCAAACTGATCGCCAATTTTGGCAATGGTGTCGACAATATCGATGTAGCGGCTGCTGCAAAGCGCGGTATCACCGTTACCAACACGCCTAATGTGCTGACCGAAGATACAGCCGACATGACGCTGGCGCTGTTGCTGATGGTGCCTCGCAGGCTCGTAGAGGGCGCAAATGTGCTCAATGAGCGCGACGGCGAATGGCCGGGCTGGTCCCCGACATGGATGCTCGGGCGCCGCATCTGGGGCAAGCGCCTCGGTATTGTCGGTATGGGCCGCATTGGCACTGCGGTCGCACGCCGTGCCAAGGCCTTCGGCCTTTCCATCCATTATCACAACCGCAAGCGTGTCAGCGCTCAGGTCGAGGAAGAGCTGGAAGCGACCTATTGGGACAGTCTCGACCAGATGCTGGCGCGGATGGACATCATTTCGGTCAATTGCCCATCGACACCGGCAACATTTCACCTGCTTTCAGCCCGCAGAATAGCGCTCATGCAGCCGACAGCCTATCTGGTCAACACGGCGCGTGGTCAGATTATCGATGAAAATGCGCTGGTCGAGCTGATTGAGCAGGGCAAAATTGCGGGCGCAGGTCTCGACGTGTTCGAGCATGAACCGGCGGTCAATCCGCAGCTTCTTTCGCTGGCTGAAAAGGGCAAGGTCGTCTTGCTGCCGCATATGGGGTCGGCCACGATTGAAGGCCGTGTTGATATGGGTGACAAGGTGATCATCAATATCCGGGCTTTTGTCGATGGCCATCGCCCACCGGACCGTGTCCTGCCTAATCGCGTTTGAAGCTATTTGCTGGCCGTAATCGAACCATCAGGATTGTCACCAGCAATGAATTTCAGCACTGCGCGCGCGTAGAGACGCGGATTTTCCGCCGGAACGCCATGCCCGGAATCGGGCAAGATAATCAGCCGTGCATCAGGAATTTGATCTGCAATGAATTCGGTATGCTCACGCGTGATCGCAGTATCGCGATCACCGATTACAATGGCGGTTCGCACGGTTATCTTCGACAAATCCTCTGCCGTATAGTTCGGCTCATTCGCCCATAGAGCATGGATTTCCTTATCGATGCTTTCATAGTGGCGTAATTCAGGAAGCGGTTTTCCTTCGGCGCGGGCCAGAACATAGCCGGTCGAGCCCTCCGGTGTGACATTGGCGGCTTGCGCAAACAGGCTTTTGAGCCGTTCGGGATAGCGCATGGCAATATCGATGCCGATAATGCCGCCATCGCTCCAGCCGACCAGATCAACCTTGCCGATGTTGAGATAATCCAGCAGCGCTACATAATCGTCAGCCATCAGCTCATAGCTGAGCGGATCGGTCGTGCGTGTCGAGCGTCCTTGCCCACGGCTATCCGCAACAATTACCGTATGATCACGCGCCAGAATCGGTAGTTGTGCATCCCAGACATGCTGATCGGATAGGCCGCCATGGATGAGCAGGATTGGCGAGCCCTTTCCCACGACACGGTAATACATCTCAATGCCATTGACGCTGGCAAAACTGGCTGGAGAAGCGGTGATGGTCATGCGTGCGGCCCTCTCAAACGAAACGGCGGACGGGAAGAAGGCGACAAACCCGAAGAGCAGTGTTGAGAATCCCACTGTGGAAATCCAGAGCGCCGATCGTGGGAGTGTCGTTTTTCCCGTCATGAAAGATACCCGGTCATCAGGGCCTTCTGATCAGCGTTGGCAGATCGTAGAGATAGGCAATGCGCCTGATTGCGTCCTTGAGTGGCTCCAGGGTCACGGTCATGGTGTGGCCGCTGGCGTGGATCAGCATGTCAGGCGATGCACAGATCGCGACGTGGCCTTTCCAGAACACCAGATCTCCGCGCTTGAGATTGGAATAGTCAGCATCCGGTTCGACGATTTCGCCGAGCGTGTTTTGCTGCATGTCCGAATCGCGCAAGACCTTGCGGCCCGAAACCCACATGGAAAGCTGCACGATACCGGAGCAATCGATACCGAAACCCGATGTTCCACCCCAGAGATAAGGCGTATGCAACAGGGTTTCAGCAACTGCAACATAGTCTGCCGCATGCTGGTCAAGTGGCGCAAGATGGCCTGCAATCAGGGCTTCGCCATTCTCAAGCAGTGCATATTGCGTGCCGCGTGTCTCAGCGGAACCGACGATGCGCACACGCGAGCCAAGCGAAAGTGCCTTGCTATGCGGAAAACGAAGATCAGAGCCTGGATAGATGAATGTGCGCGGCACGATCACCATGTGGGTGGCATCCGCGGTTGGCTTTTCGAGCGACGTGGAAGAGACGTAACCGGTATAACCGTCGCGCTCGGCCTGCACCCAAGACCAGCCGTCCTGCTCTTCGAAAACGCGAACCATGTCGCCGAAAATGATTTGGGTTTGTGGTCCGCTGTCCGGTCGTGGTTCAGAACGAAGATCGACCACGGAAGCAGAGACCTGCATCAGAGTATCAGTAGTGAAGCGGCTCGCTTCCACCTTGCCGCTCAACCGCTCATCGGCGAGATCGGGGCGGTAGGCGTTCAAGCGACGGTCGAGCATGCTCACAATGGTAACTCCCTGGCCTTGGCGATCACCAGATCGCCTAATCTTTCGACATAAAGTGCACCAGTAACTGTTCTCTTTACTAGCACATTCCGACGATCTTTTTCATCACGATGCCGGGATACAAGATCGAGCGTTCCCATCGTATCGAGAGCGCGTGTAATCACCGGCTTGGTGACATTCAGTTTGGCTGCAAGTCCTCGCACCGTATGTGGTGGGGGCTCCAGATAAATGGTCAAAAGAATCGCGATCTGCCGCGTGGTCAAGTCGGGCATCTCGTCCCGCACCTGCTCCAGCGACAAAGTTCTCAGCAATGTCAGTGCCTGCAAAGGTTTCAGTTCAACGGGCATGTTCTACCGAATGCCGGGTAATTGTTTCGGACCCGTATCATTCAACGCCGTTTTCACTTTGCAGGCAAGCGATTTCATTTCGCGGGATATTGCTCTTTGAGCAGCTTATAGAGCGCGCGGATTGCCTGTGCTTCGCCACCAATCGGAGAGGCAGGCTTTTCCACCGGCACCCAGCCGTAGATGTCGAAATGTGCCCAGCTTTTCGTCTTCTCGACAAATCGGCTCAGGAACAGTGCAGCCGTCACAGAACCTGCAAAGCCATCGGTGGTGACATTGTTGATGTCTGCCACGCGCGACGAAAGTTTCTGCGCATAAGGCTGCCAGAGCGGCATACGCCAGAGCGGATCGGCTGTTTCATCAGCTTTCTCTGCAATGCTTGCTGCAAGCGCATCGTCATGGGTGTAGAACGGTGGCAGATCCGGGCCGAGCGCCACACGCGCCGCACCTGTCAGTGTTGCCATGTCGATAATAAGTTCCGGCTCTTCCTCGTCGGCGAGTGCCAGCGCATCGGCCAGAACCAGACGGCCTTCTGCATCGGTATTGCCGATTTCAACGGTTAGCCCCTTGCGGCTTTGCAGCACATCGCTTGGGCGGAAAGCATTGCCTGCAATCGAATTCTCGACGGCGGGAATGAGCACGCGCAGCCGTACGGCAAGTTTCGCGTCCATGATGATGGATGCAAGACCCAACACATTGGCGGCCCCACCCATATCTTTCTTCATAAGCAACATGCCGCTCGCGGGTTTGATGTCGAGACCGCCGGTATCAAAACACACGCCCTTGCCGACGAGCGTGATCTTTGGATCGCTGTCTTTGCCCCATGTGAGATCAATCAGGCGCGGCGCGATGCTGCCCGCACGACCGACCGCATGGATCATCGGGAAATTCTGTTTCAGCAGCGCGTCACCCTCAATGGTGCTGACCTTTGCACCATTCCTGGCTGCCAGATCGCATGCCGCCTGTTCCAGCGCATCCGGCCCCATATCATTGGTCGGCGTGTTGATGAGATCCCGTGCAAGGGTTACAGCATCCGCAATGCGCTGTGTTTCAGCGGCATCCACACCTTGGGGAACTGCCAGACGGATTGTCTTGCCATTGCCCTTGCGGTAACGCGTGAAACTGTAACCGCCCATGAGAAATGCAAGCGCTGTCAGTTCGGCATGATCGAGATTGCCTTCAATATACCAGTCACCTTCTGGCAGGCTGCGGGCAAGCTTACCGGCCAAAAGCTGCGACTGGCCACCTTGTTCATCGTCGCCTGTACCAAACAGAGCGCCAGCAATTGATCCAGCCTCGCCCGGCAGTACAAGAACGCGTCCGGCTTCGCCGTTGAAATCATTCGCTCTGGCCCAGGCCTGACCATCGGGTGTCAGCCCTGCCTGATCGACCTTATTCTTTCCGATGAACCAGATGGGGCGGCTGTCTGCTGATTTGGTGGTAACGATCTCAACGGTCATGACATTCCTCGGCAGTGAAAACTTGTAGCTATGTCAATAAACAAATAGCCACCCGGCGTGAACCGACTGGCTATTCAATTCTGCATGAAGGGGAAACATTCGAGCGCATCCCTCGGTTACAAATGTTGGACAAATGTCAGAATCAAAATGACCACTAGTAACCTTATGAATCTCGTGGATTTTTCAAATTTGACGTTTGAAACAGCATTTATGTCAATTGGGATTCAAACGTCAAATTCAATCCACTAGAGCATTTCCAGCAAAAGTGCGAAGCGGCTTTGCGTCGGATAATGCGAAAAAACAAAGAGATAGAGCATTTCCAATGATTCAAGAAAAACAGGAAATGCTCTAATTCCGTTCAACGAACTGAATCTGTGCCGCTGTATTGTAATCGAAAGCGGAAGCGGGCTTTCCGGCGAAAAGCGCCATGCCACTGATGACGGCGATAATGGCAAGCGCACCGATGAGCGTGCATTCGATCATCGCTGCACCCGATCTGTTCTTGAAAAAGCGCGTCATCAAAGCCGGCATGTTACTTACCCTGAGCTGAAGTCTCGTTAGAGCGTCGTGCGCCCAAGGGGGCGCACAAAGGCCGCTCTAACAATTTAAACATGCTGCATAGTTCTACCGTAAATCGATTCCGATTTAAGGAACTATGCAGTAGGGTTCCTTTTAATGCTCGCCAATTGTGATGAGTTTAAGAAACAAGGAAAATAAAGCGTTAATATGACTCCAACTTGGCTTGGGTGCGACTTCGGTCTGGTTTGGGTTAACGGATGGCAAATACAGTTTCTCCAGCCTATATGAAGTTTTCCGAACTATTTGCTGGGAAGATAATCAATGCCGGAATTGCCAGAGGTCGAGACGGTCCGCCGCGGATTGCAGCCCTTCATGGAAGGCGCAAATGTCGAGCGGGTCGAGCAGAACAGGTCAGATCTGCGGTTTCCTTTCCCCGATCAGTTTGTCGAGCGCGTTTCAGGTCATCGTATTGAGGCGCTGGGTCGCCGCGCGAAATATCTGACCATGCATCTTGATGACGGGCTGTCGATCATCAGCCATCTTGGCATGTCAGGTTCATTTCGCATCGAAGCGGATGATGCTGACGGAATGCCGGGCGGCTTCCACCACGAGCGATCCAAAATCGCCAAGCATGATCATGTCGTCTTTCATATGTTGCGCCCTGACGGCGCAAAGGCGCGCATCATCTATAATGATCCGCGGCGTTTTGGTTTCATGCTCTTTGCCGAGAAAGGTGGGCTTGATGATCATCCCTTGCTCAAAGGGCTTGGTGTTGAGCCGACAGGCAACCGGCTTTCAGGAGAGTTGCTTGGCACGCTCTTTGAAGGACGCAGGACGTCATTAAAGGCAGCACTGCTTGATCAGCGGCTGATTGCGGGGTTGGGCAATATTTATGTCTGCGAGGCCTTGTGGCGTTCGCAACTCTCGCCCATGCGTGCCGCAGGTTCCATTGCGAAAGACAAGGAGACGCTTGATCGTCTCGCCGGGGATATCCGTACCGTGATTGCAGAGGCCATCGCCGCAGGTGGGTCGAGCTTGAAAGACTATATTCAGGCTGATGGTGCGCTTGGCTATTTTCAGCACTCGTTCTCCGTCTATGGGCGCGAGGCGCAGCCTTGTCGTGCTCCAGGCTGCACGGGCGTGGTTGAGCGTGTGGTGCAGGCGGGCCGATCGACCTTTTTCTGCGCATCATGCCAAAGTTGATATTGAATTGATATTTGGCTGATCTTGCCAAACAGAAACTCGCAGTACAACTTGTCCAGCAATTTCTGGTCTGGCGAAGGAGGAGAATTATTCCATGGCCTATGAAACGATCATTGTGGAGACGCGTGGTGGCGTTGGTCTTGTTCGTCTTAATCGACCGCAGGCGCTCAATGCGCTGAACAGTACGGTTCTTAGGGAGCTGACCGAAGCCCTGGCTGCTTTCGACACCGATGGCAAAATCGGAGCGATCGTGCTCACCGGTTCGGAAAGGGCCTTTGCGGCCGGCGCCGATATCAAGGAGATGCAGCCGATCAACTTCGTTGATGCCTATTTGCAGGACATGTTCGCAGACTGGCGCAAGGTGGATCGCATCCGTAAGCCGATCATTGCTGCAGTGTCGGGCTATGCGCTGGGTGGCGGTTGCGAACTCGCCATGATGTGCGATTTCATTATCGCAGCCACCAATGCCAAATTTGGCCAGCCGGAAATCACGCTGGGGGTTATGCCGGGTATGGGTGGCTCGCAGCGACTTACGCGTTATGTCGGTAAATCCAAAGCCATGGACATGTGTCTGACGGGCCGCATGATGGATGCGGAAGAAGCCGAGCGTTGTGGTCTTGTCTCGCGTCTGGTTGCCCCTGAGGATCTGATTGAGGAGGCTCTAAAAGCTGCCGAGCGCATTGCCTCCTTCTCGCAACCTTCTGTGCAGATGGTGAAGGAATCGGTCAATCGTTCCTATGAGACGACACTTGATGAAGGTCTGCGTTTTGAACGCCGTCTGTTTCATTCACTTTTTGCCACAGAAGACCAGAAAGAAGGCATGTCCGCTTTCATCGATAAGCGCACGCCAGCTTTCAAGAATCGCTGATGCGGACGAGGATGAGAAAGGGTAATTGAAGCGATATAGCTGCTACAATAGCCCAAGTTTCAGCCAGAAGGCCGCATATCCGGCCTTTTGGCATAGTTGCAGATCAGAATCCTCGTTGACGCGAAGACAAAGCTGATCTATAAGCCCGCCACGGATCGGCGGCCCTAGGCACTATGGCTGCCCTAGAGGTTTTGTGCCCGACGGTTATACCCAGTGGGCTGCTGACAGAAAAAGAGAGGCATTTATGGCCAATACTCCTTCGGCCAAGAAGGCAGTGCGCAAGATCGCTGCCCGCACCGAAATCAACAAGTCGCGTCGTTCGCGCGTTCGTACCTTCCTCCGCAAGGTTGAAGATGCGCTCTTGAGCGGCGACAAGGAAGCAGCATCGGTTGCATTCAAGGCTGCTGAGCCTGAACTGATGCGCGCTGCTTCAAAGGGCGTCGTTCACAAGAATACCGCTGCTCGTAAGGTTTCGCGCCTTGCTGCACGCGTTAAGGCTCTGAACGCCTGATATAACCTAAATTTAAAACTAGGTTTTAGAAACCCGGCTCATCGTTAGCCGGGTTTTCTTTTTTGGAACTTTTTTAAAGAACGGCACGTTGTAAAAGAAGAACGTGTTTTTTTGAGATGCTTTATAATTTCATGATAATTTTCAAGCTCTCGGAAAAATGAATGCGGAGAATTCTCCTTTAGTTTCAAAAACTTGCAAATCTTTATCCACAGTTATCCACAGGCCTTGTGACGGACTCGGAAGGCCGCCTGAGTCAAGCCATTTTTTTAAAATTTATTTTGTCGGAGAACATATCGTGGTCACCTAAAAAATGGGTTCGGGAAACGCATTGAATCCAAAGGTGTTATTTCTTTGACGCCCGATTCTCTGGTCCACTGCATCGGTCATGCAAGCCTTAATTGAAGAAAAAACTGCAGATCTGAGGCTTGCTCTTTGCCGCGAGGCTTCGTTAAAGTCAGGGCATCAGAGGGGTAGGGCTACGGCCCGGAGTTAGCATCATATTGAGTCTTCAATTGACGTGGGCAGCCTTGTCCGCGGGTGCTGAGGTCTGGTCTAAGGCCCTGTTCCTATTAAGTTTGTTTCGCGTGGCTATTGCTTACCATTCATTAACCGGAATGCTGTTTTAGGCGCATCTTCGTTAATTGAATGGTTGTCGCAAGACCCGTTCCGGGCAATCAGCCTTGAGCAAGAATTGTGTGAGTCGTAACGCGTAGCCGGAAAGGAGTATCCGGGCACCGATCCACGGCAGCTGTTTAAAGCGTGGACTGTTTGAGTTTGTGTTTGGCCCTCTGCGTGAGAGGTCAGTGTGAAGTGAGTACCCGCAAGGCGACTGGATCATAAGATCCGGCGGACCTGATGCAGGAAATAACGACAAGTGCCGCAAAATGGCGCGTAAGAATGTGAAGGCAGGCGAGACGATGGCAATGATGACTGGTAAGTCGGCGGCAACGATGGATGATGATGCGCATGCGAACCGTAACCATGGATCTTCTGCTACTGGAAAAGAAAACAGCCTCATGGTGAGCGCTGGTAATATCGTCGGTGATGACGTTTTTGAACGCCTGACTGCAAAGCTGAAAGCGCGCGTCGGCAGCGAGATTTATTCAAGCTGGTTCGGCCGTCTGAAGCTCGATGATCTGTCCAAAAGCGTGGTTCGCCTGTCGGTTCCGACAGCTTTTCTGCGCTCGTGGATCAACAATCATTATTCTGAACTGCTGACTGAGCTCTGGCAGGAAGAACACCCTCAGATTCTCAAGGTAGAAGTGGTTGTGCGCGGAGTGAGCCGTGTTGTTCGCACCGCAGCACCTGCTGAAACCAACGAAGTCGTGGACACCAAGTCGCCTGCTGCCATGCGCGAAAAGGTCGTTTTCCCGGTTGGTCAGCCAAGCGCTGAAAAGCGCGGTTCGGCTGTCGTGGCAGAATCGGCTTCCGGTTCTGTTCTCGGCTCGCCACTCGATCCGCGTTACACATTTGATTCTTTCATTGATGGTGCATCCAATCGTGTGGCTCTTGCTGCCGCCCGCACCATTGCAGAAGCAGGCTCAAGTGCCGTGCGCTTCAACCCACTTTTCATCCACGCATCTGTCGGTCTTGGTAAGACTCACCTTTTGCAGGCGATTGCTGCGGCTGCTCTGCAGCGTCAGGAAAAGGCCCGCGTCGTTTATCTGACTGCGGAATATTTCATGTGGCGTTTTGCGACCGCGATTCGCGACAACAATGCACTCTCGTTCAAGGAACAGCTGCGCGACATCGATCTGCTCGTCATTGACGACATGCAGTTCCTGCAGGGCAAGTCGATCCAGCACGAGTTCTGTCATCTTCTCAATACGCTGCTCGATAGCGCCAAGCAGGTTGTTGTTGCAGCAGATCGCCCACCGTCGGAGCTGGAATCACTTGATGTACGCGTTCGTTCGCGTCTCCAGGGTGGCGTTGCTCTCGAAGTTGCAGCACCTGACTATGAAATGCGCGTCGAAATGCTGCGCCGCCGCCTCATGACTGCACAGCTCGAGGATTCAAGCCTCGACATTGACGAGGAAATCCTCGCCCATGTTGCCCGTACCGTCACCGGATCGGGTCGCGAACTGGAAGGCGCTTTCAACCAGCTTCTGTTCCGCCAGTCGTTTGAGCCAAATCTTTCCATCGACCGTGTTGACGAACTTCTCGGTCATCTGACCCGCGTTGGCGAGCCAAAGCGCATCCGCATTGAAGAAATTCAGCGCATTGTGGCCCGTCATTACAACGTGTCGAAGCAGGATCTGCTTTCGAACCGTCGCACACGCACCATTGTGAAACCGCGTCAGGTCGCTATGTATCTGGCCAAGATGCTGACCCCGCGCTCGCTTCCGGAAATCGGCCGTCGTTTTGGCGGACGCGATCACACCACTGTGCTTCATGCTGTGCGCAAGATTGAAGATCTGGTCGGTGCCGATGGCAAGCTTGCGCAGGAACTTGAGCTGCTGAAGCGTCTCATCAACGATCAGGCTGCCTGATCTGTAGAAATTCGTTAAAAAGCCTGCGCCGTGTCGTTTTGCGATGCGGCGTGGGCTTGCTTTTCAGCTCAAATATCTGCCACTTTAGCAAACCTTCTGGCGCTTGTGCGCCTTATTGATGGGGGCATCTGCCCGTTACGCGGTTGCCCTGTCCTAGAGAGCGAGTGCGTTTCAATATGCGTGTTACCCTAGAGCGATCAAATCTTCTCAAGTCACTCAACCACGTCCATCGTGTCGTGGAGCGTCGCAACACGATTCCGATTCTGTCCAATGTGCTTTTGCATGCCGAAGGCGCAAGCCTCGCGCTCAAGGCAACGGATCTTGATCTTGAAGTGAACGAAGCAACCGCTGCGATGGTCGAACAGACCGGAGCAACCACGGTTCCAGCGCATCTTCTCTATGATATCGTGCGCAAGCTGCCTGACGGCGCAGAAGTCATGCTGTCGACCAACCCGGATGGCGGCTCCATGTCGGTCATTTCGGGCAAGTCGTCTTTCCGCCTGCAGTGTCTGCCACAGTCGGATTTCCCGGAACTGACAGCCGGTTCATTCACACATTCCTTCCGTATCGATGCGCAGGCTTTAAAGCGCCTCATTGACCGCACACAGTTTGCGATCTCGACGGAAGAAACCCGCTATTATCTCAATGGTATCTATTTCCACGCCATTGAAAGCGACGGTGCGCTGAAGCTGCGTGCGGTTGCTACCGATGGTCATCGCCTTGCCCGCGCTGAACTGGAAGCGCCGGCGGGCACCGAAGGCATGCCAGGCATTATCATTCCGCGCAAAACGGTTGCTGAGCTGCAGAAGCTCGTTGATGTGCCGGATGTGGTTGTCTCGGTCGAGCTGTCGGATGCAAAAATTCGCTTCACGGTGGGATCGGTTGTTCTCACTTCCAAGCTGATTGATGGCACGTTCCCAGATTATCAGCGCGTGATTCCTTCAGGCAACGACAAGAAGCTCACCATCAGCCGCCAGGATTTCGCGGCTTCCGTTGATCGCGTTTCCACCATTTCGAGCGAGCGCGGTCGTGCGGTGAAGCTTTCCATTGCTGATGGACAGCTAACACTGACGGTCAACAATCCCGATTCGGGCAGTGCGACTGACGAGCTGGCGGCGGATTACGATGCGGATCCGATCGATATAGGCTTCAACTCCAAATATCTGCTCGACATCACCAGCCAGCTTTCGGGTTCTGAAGCAGTCTTCATGCTGGCAGATGCCGGCTCACCAACGCTGGTGCGCGATATGGGCGACGAAGATGTGCTGTATGTTCTGATGCCGATGCGCGTTTAGGGCATTGATATTCGGGCTCTGGCGGCCTGCAAATAGCGCTTTTCTTCGCTTCCGGTGCTCACGTACGTTTAGTACGTTGCGCGCCGGTTCTCGAAAATCACAATTTTCGGCTCGCCATAACCAGAATAGCAATAGCCCTCAAAGAAGCGAATAGTGGAAACAAGAAACAACATAGAGAGCCGTCCGGATCGAGTCTCGGTCCGGCGGCTTAAACTTTCTGACTTCCGCAATTATTCGGAGCTCACGCTGCCGCTTGGCCCGGGCCATGTGGTGCTGACCGGCGAAAACGGTTCAGGCAAAACCAATCTCATTGAGGCTCTTTCCTTCCTGTCTCCGGGCAGGGGGTTGCGGCGCGCATCCTATGATGATGTTGCGCGCACAGGCGGCCCCGAAATTAAGCATGATGGTTTTGCCATTCATGCATCACTCGATTGCATGATTTATGGCGATGCCGAAATCGGCACCGGCACCGCAGGCGGTGGCGAAGGTGGCCGTAAGGTCCGCATCAATGGCATTGCTGCATCCGGTGATGAACTCCTTGATTATGCACGCGTTCTCTGGGTTGTTCCGTCGATGGACGGGCTTTTTACGGGCGGCGCATCGGATCGGCGGCGATTTCTCGACCGCATGGTGCTGGCCATTGATACCGGTCACGGCAAACGCGTGCTTGATTATGAAAAGGCGATGCGCTCGCGCAACCGCCTGCTGAGCGACGGAAACAACGATAATCAGTGGCTGGAAGCGATTGAAAGCCAGATGGCGGAACTCGGCACTGCAATCGCTGCGGCGCGCGCTGAGGCGATGCGCATGATTGCGGCGATGATTGAGCGACTGCCCGGTGACGGTCCGTTCCCTAAAGCTGATTGCTTTCTCGAAGGATCGCTTGAACAGCGCATTGGTGTTGAAGCGGCACTTGATCTTGAAGAGGATTTTCGTCGCACGTTGCGCGACGGGCGTGTACGGGATCGGGCTGCCGGACGCACTTTGGATGGTCCGCATCGTACCGATCTCGTCGTTCAGCATCGACCTAAATCCATGCCTGCAGCGCTTTGCTCCACCGGCGAGCAGAAGGCATTGCTGATCGGACTTATTCTGGCTCATGCGCGGCTGACGGGCGAGCTCTCGGGCATGGCGCCTATCCTTTTGCTTGATGAAATTGCAGCCCATCTCGATACGGGTCGTCGTGCGGCTCTGTTCGGCATTCTTGACGATCTTGGTGGGCAGGCATTTATGACGGGCACTGACCGCTCGCTCTTTGAAGCGCTTGAAGGTGATGCGCAGTTTTTCAATGTGGCGGCAGGCGAGCTGACCAGAATTTGAGACAAAATATCCGCTGACAGACGGCTTTAACGGGCCTATGTTCAAGCATCATGAACGCATCATCAAAGCCTTTTTCATCCGAAGAGTTGGAGCGCTATGCGCGCCATATCGTGTTGCCGGAAATCGGTGGTCCCGGTCAGCAGATGCTGAAAGCTGCCCGCGTCCTTGTCGTGGGCGCCGGTGGACTTGGCGCGCCGGTACTGCAATATCTGGCTGCAGCCGGTATTGGCACGCTTGGCCTTGTCGATGACGATGCGGTTTCGCTGTCGAACCTGCAAAGGCAGGTGATCCACGACACAGAAAGTGTCGGCCAAGCGAAGGTCGACAGCGCCAAGGCTTCTATTGCCCGCATCAATCCGCATGTGAAGGTCGAAACCCATCCATTGCGGCTGAATGGCGAGAACGCACAAGCTCTCATCAGCGATTATGATGTTGTTGTCGATGGCTCGGACAATTTCACCACGCGCTACGCGCTGGCCGATGCTGCAGCCCTTGCCCAGCGTCCATTGGTAACGGGCGCGATGGGCCGCTTTGATGGCACGGTGACGGTACTTATGCCTTACGCCAATGGTGCAGATGGCAATCCCAATCCATCTTATCGCGATCTGTTTCCAGACATGCCGCCACCAGGCTCCGTGCCGACTTGTGCGGAGGCTGGCGTTCTTGGCGTCTTGCCCGGTGTGATTGGCAGTTTGCAGGCCATGGAAGTGATCAAACTCGTGACGGGTATAGGCGAGCCGCTTGTCGGTCGGCTTCTGCTTTACAATGCGTTGAACGTTCGGTTTGAAACCATTCGTTATAAGGCCCGCAAACCCAAATGACGGCCTTACGTGTTCTTCCTATCAGTTCGGATTTTGATCGTTGGGAGGAGCTCCTCCGGCTCATTCAGGAGAGTTTTGCCTATATGGATGGGGTCATTGATCCGCCATCTTCCGCGCAGCAGCTGACGGCTGATAATCTGCGAGAGAAGGCAAAAGACGAAACGGGTTTTGCAGCCTTTATCGGTGATGAATTGGCAGGCTGTGTGTTCATCAAGGAAAAGGACGATCACTTCTATCTTGGCAAGCTTGCAGTTGCGCCCGGCTTTGAAGGTCAGGGGATTGGACGTAAACTCGTGGATAGGGCCGAGCAGCAGGCAGTAGCGCGTGGTAAGCCTGTGATGGAGCTGCAGACGCGCATTGAGCTCACGCGCAACCATGCCGTCTTTGAGAAGCTAGGCTATCGCAAGGTGGCGGAAACTGCTCATCCCGGTTTTACGCGCACGACATCGATCACCATGCGCAAGGAGATCACGCGTGGCACTGACATTAACCCATGAAGAGCAGTCTATAGCAGCAGGCGCTGAGGGCGAAGGCGCTGCGATGGCCATGCGTATTGTGGCCGATACAGCACGTTTAATGGGAGCGCCGCGTCTTATCCCGATAGCTTCCGCACACATTGATGGTGCGCTCTATCATGGGGACAGCGGTACACTGCTTGCCGAAAAGCTGGTTGATGGCGGGGCGAAAGCCAAAGTGCGCGCAACGCTCAATGTCGGCTCTATCGATCTCACCGGCTGCTCGCACAATCTCTTGCCACAGCATGAGGCGGAAATGGCCAGGCGCATGATGCGCGCCTATATCAAGCTTGGCTGTGAGCCGACATGGACTTGCGCGCCTTATCAGGCGGGTCATCGTCCGGAAAAAGGAACCGATGTTGCCTGGGGCGAATCCAATGCCGTTGTTTTTTGTAACTCTGTGCTCGGTGCACGGACCAACCGTTATGGTGATTTCCTCGATATAGCCTGCGCTATTGCGGGACGGGCACCCGATTACGGTCTTCACCGGACCGAGAACCGTCGCGCAACGGTCGTTTTCGATATTTCGGCAATCGACCCCGCATTTCTTGAATCGGAAGTTGCATGGCCGATCCTGGGCAATCTATTTGGCCGCAGCGTGGGCACAAATGTCGGTGTGGTGGCGGGAGCCGGTTTGCACCCGGATGAAGATGCGCTGAAAGCCTTTGGCGCTGCCGCTGCATCGGTGGGTTCAGTCGGGCTTTTCCATGTTGCCGGTGTGACGCCGGAAGCGCCCGATCTTCAAACAGCACTTCAGTATCAGAAGCCTGAAGGCATCATCCATGTGACGCAGGAGATGATCGAGGCCACACGCAAACGCTTGTCGACGGTCGATCATGTGGATGCGATTGATGCGGTTGCTATTGGCAGCCCACATCTGTCGATTGCAGAGTTCGACCGTCTCGAACGTGCCATTGCCAGCCGCAAGCTTGCCGTGCCGCTTTATGCATGTACGGGGCGCCATGCACTTGTAGAGCTTGAAAAGAACGGGCGCAGGCAACAGCTTGAAAAAGTAGGCGTCGTGATTGTCGCCGATACTTGTGTTGTGGTTACGCCTATTTTGCCGACTAAGGATAACGCCGTTCTGATGACGAATTCGGGAAAATTCGCCCATTATGCGCCCGGCAATACCGGCTATGGCGTGCTTTATGGGTCGCTTGAAGAATGCGTTGAAAGTGCTGTCGCAGGTCGCCCAATCTTTGCGAGGCAGGCAGCATGAGTGAAACCGCTTTCACATCCTCCGTGCTTGTTGCTGGAAAAGCCGCTCAAGCCCAAGCGCTGGTTCTCTCAGCCCCCATCAGTTTCTGGGGTGGCGTCGATCCTAAAACGGGTCGGATCGCCGATGTTCGTCACCCGGAGCATGGGCAGAGCATTTCAGGCCATGTCCTGTGTTTGCCGGGCACCATCGGTTCGTCTTCTGCGGCAGCGGTGTTGCTGGAACTTGTCCACGCTGGTTTGGCTCCAGCGGCAATCGTGCTGCACGAGCCAGATGCCATTCTGCTTCTTGGCCTCATCGTTGCGCGCGAGATGGGGCACGATGTGCCGATAGCGGTCGAGTTTGACCGGGAGACCCAAAAGAAACTCGCCGGCCATCGGGTGACAGTCGGCGAGGATGGAAAGATTTCTCTAACGATTTAGAGCGCGTTTCGATCTGATTGGATCAGATCGGCGCTCTAAATATTTGTTTTAACGCGCATCTTTGCCCGAAAACCGTTTCACACTTTTCGGGAGGCGCTCTAATATTGCGTGGTGCGATCCACCACGTTTTCCAGTGTTCCGTCGCGCTCGAAAGCTTCGATCTGACGGACGATCTGTGGAACAATGGCCATTGCTGACGAGCTTGCAGCCGAATGCGGGGTGATCGTCACCTTCGGATGTGTCCAGAGCGGGCTGTCAGCTGGCAGCGGTTCCTGATTGAACACGTCGAGCGTCACAGCTGAAAGCAGACCGCGATCAAGTGCCGCCAGAATATCGGCTTCGTTCTGCAACCCACCACGACCGGCATTGATCAGCACAGGTGCTCCAAGCGGCCCATCGCTTTTCAATTGCGCAAACATGGTCATGGATAGAATGCCCTTGGTGTCGGGCGTCAAAGGCAGAAGGCAGACGAAAATATCAGCCGTTTTGAGGAACCGCGAGAAACCTTCTTTGCCGTTGAAGGTCTGAACACCCTCGATTTCCTGCGGTCTGCGGCTCCAACCGGTAACATTGAAGCCGAGCGTCTTGAGCTTGGCTGCTGCATCGCGGCCGAGAACGCCCAGCCCCATGATGCCGACGGTCACTTCATGGGCCGCTGGTTGGCGGGGGTCTTCGTGCCAGACGCGGTTCTTTTGCTGCTTGCGGTAGTTTGCGCCAAGACGATGATGATCAAGCACCTGCCAGACTACATATTCGGTCATGCGCATGGTGAGATCATCGGAAATGACGCGTACGAGCGGCACGTCCGGAATGTGCGGATCATGAAAGACATGATCCACACCAGCACCAAGTGAGAAGATCACTTTGAGATTTGGAAGATTGGTCAGCGAGCCGGGCTTCTGTTTCCAGACGAGCGCATATTCGATGCTTGGATCGGTCTCACTGCGTTCAGTCACAACATTGCGCTCAGGGGCATGCGCCTTGAAGCTATCCAACCAGATCGCTGGGTCCCAGTTGGTTATGGCTAGAAGGATGTTTCCCTTTTTATTATCTGTCATTGCCTGATTCCTCTTCCCTCGGTGGCTTCCATATGGAACGCCGCCGCCATCAGCGCTTTGGTATAGTCGGTTTTTGGATTGGCAAAGACTTCCTTTGACGTTCCATATTCGACCGCCTTGCCATTGCGCATCACCAGCACATCATTGGCCAGCGCCCGCACCACTTTCAAGTCATGGCTTATGAAAAGATAAGCGAGATCATGCTTTTTCTGCAATGTGCGCAAAAGATCGACCACCTGTGCCTGAACACTCATGTCGAGCGCCGAAGTCGGCTCGTCCAGCATGACGAATTTCGGGTTGAGCACCATGGCGCGCGCAATCGCTATACGCTGGCGCTGACCACCCGAAAATTCGTGCGGATAGCGGAAACGGCTTTCCGGATCGAGGTTTACTTCTTTAAGTGCTGCCACAACACGCTCATCACGTGCGTCGGCCGACAGTTTCGATTCGTGCACCAGAAGCCCTTCGGCGATTATGTCGGCAATGGTCATGCGTGGGCTCAGTGAGCCGAACGGGTCCTGAAATACGATCTGCATTTCGCGACGCAGCGGGCGCATGTCCTTGAAGCTGAATTTCGCAATATCGCGTCCATCGAAGCGGATTTCGCCCTGCGACGAGATCATGCGTGAGAGAGCGAGACCAAGTGTTGTCTTGCCGGAACCTGATTCTCCCACAACGCCGAGCGTCTGACCGGCACGTAAGGTCACATTGATGCCGTCCACGGCCTTCACATGATCGACGGTCTTGCGCAGGAAGCCCTTCTTGATCGGGAACCAGACGCGGACGTCCTTGCCTTCCATCACCTTCTTGGCGCTGAGATCAGCCAGCGGTGGCTCGCCCTTGGGTTCTGCCGCAAGGAGGTGCTTTGTGTATTCGTGCTGCGGATTGTCGAAGATTTCTTTGGTCGGACCTGTTTCGACAATCTTCCCCTTGCTCATCACGCAAACCCGATCGGCGATCTTGCGCACGATACCGAGATCATGGGTGATGAAGAGCATCGACATGCCCTGGGCTTGCTTCAGTTCCGCGAGGAGCTGCAATATCTGCGCCTGAACCGTCACATCGAGCGCGGTTGTCGGCTCATCGGCGATGAGCAGCTTTGGCTTGTTGGCAAGCGCCATGGCGATCATCACGCGCTGGCGCTGACCACCTGAAAGCTGATGCGGGAAGGCGGCAAGGCGCTTTTCCGGTTCACGAATACCAACCTCGTGCAAAAGCTCGAGCGTGCGTGCACGTGCCGCCTGATCGCTCATGCCCTGATGCATTTTCAGGATTTCGCTGATCTGCCGTTCCACCGAATGCAGCGGATTGAGCGAGGTCATCGGCTCCTGAAAAATCATGGTGACATCATTGCCGCGCACACGTCGCAATTCAGGCTCTGACGCCGTCATCAAATCCTTGCCGTTGAAAAGAATTTCGCCGGATGGATGACTTGCTGCCGGATAGGGCAGGAGCTTCAGAATAGACAGCGCGGAAACGGACTTGCCTGACCCGGATTCACCGACAAGCGCCATGGTTTCCCCTTCCGCGATATCGAAGGAAACGCGGTCGACGGAAATCCGCTCTTCTCCGTTCTGGCGGAATGCGACGGACAGATCGCGGACGGAAAGCAACGGTTTATTCATTGACCCACTCATTGAAACGCCTTTCGTGGATCGAATGCATCGCGTGTTGCTTCACCGATGAAGATCAGCAGCGACAGCATCAGCGAGATCACCACAAAGCCGGTAATACCGAGCCATGGTGCCTGAAGGTTGTTCTTGCCCTGCGCGAGGAGTTCGCCGAGCGAGGCAGAGCCCGGAGGCAGACCAAAACCAAGGAAATCAAGCGAGGTGAGTGTGGTGATGGAGCCGTTCAGGATGAAAGGCAGGAAGGTCAGTGTCGCGACCATGGCGTTGGGCAGAAGATGCCGCCACATGATCGTACCGTTCTTCACGCCGAGCGCACGCGCCGCATTCACATATTCGAAGTTTCTGGCGCGCAGGAATTCCGCACGCACAACGCCAACGAAAGCGACCCATGAAAACAGCAACATGATGCCGAGCAACACCCAGAACCCGGGCGGTAATATCGCTGCGATAATCAGCAGCAAATAAAGCACGGGGATCGAAGACCAGATTTCGATGACGCGCTGGAAGATGAGATCGACCCAGCCGCCGAAATAGCCCTGCACGGCCCCCGCCGTCACGCCGATGACGGCAGAAAAGAATGTCAGGATCAGGCCGAACAGCACCGAAATGCGGAAGCCGTAAAGCGCGCGCGCAAAGACATCGCGTGCCTGATCATCGGTGCCGAGCCAGTTGAAATTGCCGACAATGCAATTG
The DNA here is from genome assembly GCF_002252505.1 of Brucella grignonensis. GTDB lineage: Bacteria > Pseudomonadota > Alphaproteobacteria > Rhizobiales > Rhizobiaceae > Brucella > Brucella grignonensis. The sequence goes on from NZ_NNRL01000163.1 coordinate 203,559, forward strand.
GGATCATTCACGCCTTGCGGATAACGCTGACAGCGCTGCTCTTCGGTGTAAAGCCAGAACGGCTTTGAGGGAGCTGCTTCCGGAATGTCATTGTTGACGGTGTTGTAGGAATAGCGGACCGGCGGCCAGATGGCCCAGCCATTCTTGTTGATCTCGTCCTGAATGACGGGATCGCGATAATCGGTCACAGCATAAAAGCCGCCAAATTTCTCTTCCGGATAATCGACAAAAACCGGCGTCAGCAACTCGCCCTTATAGGAAACGAGAATGGGGCGGTCATTGGCGATGAACTCGGAGCAGAGCGCTGCAGCAAGCAGAAACAGAAAGATCCACAGTGACCAGTAACCGCGCTTATTGGCTTTGAAATTCTGCCAACGGCGGCGGTTGAGCGGTGAAAGGAATGGGCGCTTCACAGGCTTTGTAACTGGGGCAACTGGGGCGACCGGGGTGAGGGTGGCATCTGTCATCACACATCCCTCCGGTCAAAATCGATACGCGGATCGACCCATGTGTACATGAGATCAGATAGAAGGCTGACGAGAAGACCGATCAGCGAGAAGATGAACAGATTGGCAAACACAACCGGATAATCGCGATTGATAATCGATTGATAGCCAAGCAGGCCCAGCCCATCGAGCGAGAAGATGGTTTCGATCAGCAGAGAGCTGGTAAAGAAGGCTGAGATGAAAGCGCCCGGAAAACCGGCAATCACAATGAGCATCGCATTGCGGAACACATGGCCGTAGAGAACCTGATTTTCAGTGAGACCTTTGGCGCGCGCCGTCGTGACATATTGCTTGCGGATTTCTTCCAGAAACGAGTTCTTGGTCAGAAGCGTGGTGGTGGCGAAGGCCGAAAGCACCAAAGCCGTAACGGGTAGCACCATGTGCCAGAGATAATCGCCGATCTTTCCCCAGAACGACATCTGCGCGAAATCAGGTGAGGTCAGGCCGCGAAGCGGGAACCAGTCGAAGAACGAACCACCCGCAAAAAGCACAATCAGCAGGATCGCGAACAGGAAGCTCGGAATGGCATAACCAACGATGATGATTGCGCTGGTCCAGGTATCGAAACGCGTTCCTTCCTTGATCGCCTTGCGAATGCCAAGCGGAATCGAAATCAGATAGGACAGGAAGGTGAGCCACAGACCGAGCGAAATCGACACCGGCATCTTTTCCTTGATGAGATCGATCACGCTGATATCGCGGAAATAGCTGTGCCCGAAATCAAAGCGCATATAATTCCATAGCATCAGGCCGAAGCGTTCCAGTGGCGGCTTGTCGAAGCCAAACTGTTTCTCAAGATCAGCGATGAATTGCGGATCGAGACCCTGTGCACCGCGATATTTGGAATTGACGGAGCCGCTATCCATGCCACTCTGGCCGAAGTCGCCACCACCACCGGAAAGACGGTCCAGCGCATCGCCCCCCTGACCGGAAAGCTGCGCGATCACCCGTTCAACCGGCCCGCCGGGGGCAAACTGAACGACGGCAAAAGATATGGCCATAATGCCCAGGATAGTCGGGATCATCAGGAGAAGGCGGCGTAAAATATAGGCGCCCATCAGCTCTCAATGCTCCGGATGTTCAATATGCTCTTATGGCCTGCCAACAGCTTTTGCCTTCCTGTTCTTCGAGATTATGACGCTTCTCATGAGCATGATCTGATCCGAAAACCGGTTCCCACTTTTCGGGATCACGCTTTAATCCACCAAAGCGTCTCGACCGGAAAGCCATAATCGGGCTTTGGCTCCTTGAAACCAAAACGATCCCAATAAGCTACCAGGTGATTCGCTACCGTCCAATTTGGAATCCACTCAAGCCTGATACGCAAGTACCGATCAAGCACCCTGATCGTTGCCACCAACTCGTCTCGCGTGGAAACCTTGCCCACGTCCTCAATCAATGCGTCGATAATAGGGTCAGATGTGCCGGGGAGATTATAGCTGCCGGGTGTTTTGGCTGATTCTGAACCGAACATGCTTGTAAGCGACTCCTTTGTCGGCGTTGCACCGAACTGGATCGCCATTCCAACCATGTCATAATCGAAATCCTGAATGCGGACCTGATATTGGCTCGGGTCCACCAACCGCACACTGGCATCAATGCCGATGGCGCGCATTTTCTGAACAAGAGGATTGTAGACACGATTGAAAGATTCGGAATTGCTCAGAATTTCGAGCGTGAACTTTTCACCGTTCTTGCTGTGAAACTGGCCTTTGCTACGCTCAAAACCGGCGGCTTCCATCAGTTCGATAGCCCGCGAAAACTGCTTGCGATCACGGCCTGTACCATCCGAAACAGGCATGACAGGGACTTCACCAAAAGCCGCTTCGGGAATTTTGCCCCGATATCGTTCAAGGACCTTCAGCTCGTCGGTCGTCGGCATACCCACGGCCTGAAAGTCCGAGCCGTTGAAGTTGGATTGCGACCGCTGATAGGTGTCATAGAACAGATTTGCGTTGGTCCACTCGAAGTCGAAGCAGAGATTGATCGCTTCGCGCACGCGCGGATCGCGGAAGCGCTCACGGCGCTGGTTGATCGCCCAGGCCTGCATGAGCGGGCGCTTTTCCCTCGGAAACGTGCGCTTGATGATCTTGTTCTGCTGAACCGCAGGGAAATCATAAGCTGTGGCCCAGTTCTTTGCCACGCTCTCGGATCGAAAATCGATGTTGCCCTTTTTGAAAGCTTCGAATTCTGGCTGTCGATCACGGTAGAACTCAATGCGGATGCGGTCGAAGTTGCTGGAACCGCGCTGCACCGGTAAATCCCTGGCCCAATAATCATCAACACGGTCATATTCAATCGCTTGCCCGGCAGAAATTTTACCGACGCGATAGGCACCAGATCCAAGGATCGGTTCCAGGCTTGCCGCGTCAAAGTTTCGCTCCCTGAACCAGTCTTTTGACAGGATTGGCAGTGTAACCGCGTCGAGAATGGCATTGGGGCCACGCTCAGCGGCGAAATGCATCTGCACTTCGCTTTTGCTGGTTTCTTTCACGGCTTCGAGTGCTGCAAGTGTCTGCTTTATTTGCGGATGGCCCTTTTCCTTAAGCGTCTCGTAAGTGAACACGACATCCTTCGCCTCAATTGGCGAACCATCGTGAAAACGGGCTTCCTTACGCAGCTTGAAGAGGCAGGTCTGACGGTCCTTGGACAGGGTCACACTTTCGGCAATTAGACCATAAACAGCGTCAGGCTCATCAAGAGCTGACACCATCAGGGTGTCGAATGTCAGCTCCATGCGCGGCGGTGCATCACCCTTGAAGGCCAGCGTGTTGAGCGTATTGAAAGTCTCTGTGTTCTGATTCCACACCCAGGTGGATGGGGCCAGCGTGAAGGTGCCACCTTTGGGCGCATCCGGGTTCACGTAGTCGAAATGGGTGAAATCGGGCGGATATTTCAGTTCACCGAAGGCAGATAGACCATGCAGGGGCTTGTCTGTGGGAAGCGTTGCAAAGGCTTTTCCCGGAAGGCAGGCCGCGAGAGCGGCGCTGCCTGAAAGTCCGAGAAAATGGCGGCGGTTGAGATGAAAGCCCGGCATCGGAAGACGTCCTTAAAGCATTTTCAGCAAAAGTGCGAAGCGGTTTTGCGTAGGATAATGCGTAAAAACAAATAGATAGAGCGGTTTCAACTATTCAATCTTGATTGAGGCCGCTCTAGTTGGAGCTGTTTTTAAGCTTGGCTTCCTTCGCGGGATCGATCCACCACGAAAATGGATCAATCCCGAGATAATCGGGTTGCTGTTCCGGCATGCCGAATTTGTTCCAATAGGCGACGTTGATATGGTCTGAATACCATTGCGGAATGACGTAGTAGTTCCAAAGCAATGCACGGTCGAGCGCGTGGCTCGCAGCCACCAGCTCTTCACGATCCTTGGCATAAATGACGCGGTCGATCAGCTTGTCGATGGCCGGATTCTTGATACCCGCATAATTGCGGCTTCCTTTGAAGTCAGCTGCTTTCGAACCCCACATATCCCGTTGCTCATTGCCGGGAGAGGCTGTCTGTGGGGTCAGGGACGATACAACATCATAATCGAAATCATTCACTCGGGCCTGATATTGTGCTGCATCAACAGTGCGGATCTGCGCATCAATGCCGATTTTCTTCAGGTTCTGGATATAGAGATTGTGCACGCGCTCGAAGGCGCCACCGTCATTCAGAAATTCGATTGTGAACTGCTGGCCATTGGCATTAACAAGTTTGTTGCCCTGCAGTTTCCAGCCTGCTTCGCTAAAAAGCTGCAGTGCCTTGCGCAGATTATCGCGTGTTGCCTGTGGTGTGTCATAAACCGGCAGCTTGAATTCTTCCGTCAGCGCTTCCGGCGGAAGCGAATCCTTCACGGTTTCAAGAATTGCTTTTTCTTCCGGCGTCGGTGGTCCGCTCAGCTGCAGCTCATTGCCAGCGAAATAGCTGTTGATCCGGACGTACTGATTAAAGAACAGCAGGCGGTTCATGGATTCAAAGTCGAAAGCATAAGTCAGTGCCTGCCGCACTTTCGGGTCTTTGAACTTGTCCCTGCGGGTGTTGAGGTAATAGCCCTGCATTCGGCCAACGGCGTTGAACGGAAAAGACTCCTTGACGACATCGCCGCGCTGCACCGCTGGGAAATTATACTGTTCCATCCAGCGCTGAATGCGGTTTTCCTGCCGGTAGTCATACTGACCACCTTTCTTGAAGGCTTCCCATGTTGCATCTTCGCTTAAATAATATTCGTAGCGCACTTCATCGAAGTTGTTGCGCCCGACATTGACCCCGAGGTCCTTGCCCCAGTAATCGGCAACACGTCCCCATACGATAGAGCGACCCGGAACCATGCTCTTGATCTTGTAGGCGGCCGATCCGAGTGGAATCTCCAGCGTGGGACGGCTGATGTCACGCTGCTTGCCTTGCGCGTCCTTGCCTTCCCACCAATGCTTGGGCAGGATTGCGAGCTGTCCCACGATCTGCGGCAGTTCGCGGTTGCCTGTCTGAGAGAAGGTAAACTTCACCTCATGGTCGCCGGTCTTCTCGGCTTTCTCCACGTCGCCATAATATTTGTTATATAGCGGTGACTGCTTCTTGAGAATATCAAATGACCAGATCACATCTTCAACGGTAATCGGCTCCCCATCATGCCACTTGGCATCGGGATTGAGCTTGAACTTCACCCATGAAAAGTCGTCGGGATACTGCAAAGCCTCCGCGATCAGCGGATACTGCGTAGAGCCCTGATCGAGTGCATCGGTCATCAATGTATCGTAGAGCATTCCGCCACCGAAATCGGCGAGGCCCGCTGCGGCAACACCTTGAACCACGAATGGATTGAGACTGTCGAACGTGCCGACGGCAACCTGATTGAGGGCGCCGCCTTTGGGTGCATCAGGGTTCACATAGTCGTAATGCTTGAAATCAGCCGGATATTTGGGCTCGCCTATGAGGCTTGAGGCATGTCTCCATTGCGGCTCGGCATCTGTTGCGTAACTAAACGATACCGTGCTTGCCAGCATGGTGACTGCAAATGCTCCCGCCCAAAAACCTCTCATCCAGCATCTCCGTTTCTGCTTCGGATAGTGTTGGATTGATTCTTATGGGTTTTTGCGGAGGAAGAAAGGCGCAAGTTGAAAAAACATACTCGCAATAAAAAAGCCGGGTCAAAACCCGGCTTTTTTTCGATATTACAATCGGCCTTAGTTGGCTGGTGCCGGCTGTGCCGGAGCTTCGCCATTGCCCGCAGGGGCCGGTTCGGCAGGCTTCTGTTCACCGGCTGGAGCTTGTTCCGCAGGCTTTTCAGCTTCGCCTGCAGGTGCTGCACCTTCTGGTTTGGCTTCGCCGCCCGCAGCTGGTGCCGCATCGGCGGTTGGAAGTGGCGCTGGATTGTCCGACAATGTACGCAGATAAGCGATCAGATCGGCACGCTCATTGTCCTTCTTGTCGCCGGCAAAGCCCATGGCCGTGCCCTTGATGAAGCCCTTTGGTGAGGTGAGGAACTTGTTGAGATGTTCATAATCCCACTTGTTGCCGCCCGCGCCAAATTCCTTCATTGCAGCCGAATAGCCAAAGCCTTCAACAGAGGCAGCCGGACGGTCCAGCACATCCCACAGATGTGGTCCAACCTTGTTGGCGCCACCCTTTTCACCCGTATGGCATGCTGCACAACGCTTGAAGACGGTTGCGCCGCGTGCCGGATCAGCGGATTGCAGCAATGTGGCAATCGACACTTCTTCCTTGGCTGGTGCAGCTTCACCACCAGTTGCAGCCTCTGCCGCTTCAATTACGAAACCTGGCTTTTCAGGGGCTGGCGCATGAAACAGCGTATCGGACAGAATGCCCGTTGTCATGACAACAAAAACCGTTGCCAGAAAAGCCATGATAAACTTATTAGTCCGGGTTGAATTCATCGCCGGTCAGCGCTCCCTCTACTCAACGCCCTCCAAAGCCGGCATGCAAAACCTGTGTTAAAAGGCTGGCAAGTCTCTCCCCGGCATTGGGCGGAAACTAGGTCTTTTACAGGGGGGGTGCAACACCTATAAGGGGGGCTAGCCCCGTGACTTTTTGACACTTTTGCTGCATTTGCTGTGCAGCTAAAGGTCGCCAGGAAGCCCCATCTGACCTTTTACGGCCAAATCAAACACCAAGAGGCAATCATGCTTCAGACTTTGAAAACACTGACACTTATACCGGCACGAATGGCTTCCACACGCCTGCCGAACAAGCCATTGGCCGATATTTGCGGCAAGCCGATGATCGTGCATGTAGCAGATCGTGCGGCGGCAGCATCTCTTGGACGCACTGTGGTTGCGACCGATAGTGACGAGATTTTTGCAGCTGTTCGGGCGCATGGTCATGAGGTCATCATGACGCGTGGCGATCATGAATCGGGGTCTGATCGCATTTATGAGGCGCTTCAGAAAGTCGATCCCCAGGGTGAAGTCGAGGCGATCATCAATGTGCAGGGGGATCTGCCGACGATTGATCCGGATATCATCCGCCGCGCACTTCTGCCGCTCGAGAATGGGCCTGCCGACATTGCGACGCTCGGCGTCGAAATCGAGGAAGAATCGGAAAAGACCAATCCGAGTGTGGTGAAGATTGTCGGTTCCCCGCTTGCGGATAACAACCGCCTGCGTGCACTTTATTTTACGCGCGCCACAGCACCCTACGGCGATGGTCCGCTCTATCATCATATTGGCCTTTATGCATATCGCCGCGCGGCGTTAGAGCGTTTTGTGAAGATCGGGCCGTCTCCGCTTGAAAAGCGCGAAAAGCTGGAACAGCTGCGTGCGCTTGAAGACGGAATGCGCATCGACGCAGAGATCGTCAGAACAGTCCCGCTGGGCGTTGATACGCAGGCTGATCTTGACCGGGCACGCGAAATTATCGCAAAGGGTTTATGATAAACACGCTCTGATTGTTACGGAGCATTTGAGAAAGTACGAACACGATGAAGACCAACCGGATTTCCTTTCAGGGTGAAGCGGGTGCCAATTCTGATACGGCTTGCCGCAACATGTTTCCCGATATGGAGCCTTTGCCGTGCCCGACTTTTGAAGATGCATTTAATGCGGTCGAAAGCGGTGCTGCCGATCTTGCGATGATTCCCATCGAGAACACGCTTGCGGGTCGTGTTGCAGATATTCACTATCTGCTGCCGCTCGCTGATATGCATATCGTTGGCGAATATTTCTTGCCGATCCACTTCCAGCTCATGGTGCTTCCCGGCGTCAAACGCGAAGAGATCAAGACGGTTCACAGCCATATCCATGCGCTGGGCCAGTGCCGCAAGGTTATCAGGCAGAATGGCTGGAAGCCGGTGATTGCTGGCGATACGGCAGGTGCTGCCCGCCTTGTGGCTGACATGAAAGATCGCTCAATGGCAGCGCTTGCGCCAAGCCTTGCAGCCGAACTTTATGGTCTCGATATTCTGGAAGAGAATGTCGAGGACGCGGAAGACAATGTGACCCGCTTTGTCGTGCTCTCGAAGACGAAGAAATGGGAGCCGCGCCCGGAAAAAGACGAGCGGATTATTACCACTTTCGTTTTCCGTGTACGCAACGTGCCCGCCGCACTTTACAAGGCAATGGGTGGCTTTGCGACCAATGGCGTCAACATGACAAAGCTCGAAAGTTATCAGCTGGGGGGCCGGTTTATCGCGACACAATTCTATGCTGATATCGAGGGCCATCCAGAAGACCGTAATGTGCAGCTTGCTCTGGAAGAGCTTGAATTCTTCACCAAGGAAGTGCGCATTCTCGGCGTCTATAAGGGCAGCGATACGCGCGGTACACAGCTGTTGGCAGCGGAATAATTAGAGCGCGTTTCGATCTAGAGCATTTCCTGTTTTTCTTGAATCATTGGAAATGCTCTATCTCTTTGTTTTTTCGCATTATCCGACGCAAAACCGCTTCGCACTTTTGCTGGAAATGCTCTAATTGAATCAGATCGGCGCTCTAATCATTTGTTTTAACGCGCATCTTTTCCGAAAATCGTTTCACCCTTTTCGGGATGCGCTCTAATCTTCTGCCCAGGCTCTGATCAGATGGGTTGCGATGGCTCCGGTTGCCGGGACGCGCAGCCCATTTTCATGTGTGCCAGCAAGCATGGCGCGCACTTCAGCTTTCTCGAACCAGCGACCGTCCTCAAGCTCCGAGCGGTCGATTGTGAAATCGTCTGACAATACTTCGGCATGGCAACCGATCATCAGCGAATAAGGAAATGGCCATGGCTGGCTCGCGTGATAGCCAACGCGGCCGATCGACAAGCCCATTTCTTCAAAGCTTTCACGACGCACCGCGGCTTCAATTGTCTCGCCATGCTCGATAAAGCCTGCAAGGCAGGAATAAGATCCGGCGGCGAAGTGGGCACTGCGTGCCAGAATGCATTTTTCACCACGAATGGGCAGCATGATCGCGACCGGATCGGTTCGCGGGAAATGCTCGGCTCCACAATTCGGGCAGACACGCTTGGCACCACCGGCACGCATTTCGCTTTTTGTGCCGCAACGTCCGCAAAAACGGTGATTGCTATGCCATGCTGTTAAAGCAGCAGCCTGCGCCAGCGCACCGACGATATCAGCGGGCACAAGCCCTTCCATATAGATGCTGCGATAGTCCTGTGCCTTATAGGGAGCCTCAAGCTGGTCCGGATCAAGCGGAGCCATGAGTGCCACCAGTGGTGCACCGTCCTGTAACCCCAGCAGTACCGGTTCATGCAGATCAGACGAAAAAGCTTGAGCCTCTTTCAGTGTAAAGAGTGCGCGCGGAGCGCTCTCTTTTGTGTAATCGAGCAACAGCCTGTTGCTGCCCAGAATCATCACCCGTGTTTCTGGTAGTTCCAGCGCGGTGAAGGCCGAATCATCCTGTCGCTTTTCAGAAAGACGGTCGATGCGGTTGCCAGCAAAGCCGACGAGACGGCTCGGTTCAATTTCCGGCAGGTCGTAAAGGCGAAAAGCCATGATTTTCTCTGGAATGGTTTTCTTTGTGGAGGGCAAGCTGGAGGGATATCAGAGCGCTGCGCGGATCTTTTCGATCAGCGAATATGCATCGGCATCATGATAAGTTTTGCGGGTGCCATGACCCCAGACGGGGCCGGGCCAGCCAGCATCGCCTTCATTGCGTGCGATAACATGGATGTGGAGTTGGCGGACAATGTTGCCCAAAGCGCCGGTATTGATCTTGTTGCAGTCGGTTGCCTTCTTGAGTGCTTGCGAAACGATCGCGGCTTCAAAAGTCAGCATTGTCTGATCGAGTGGCGTCATATCGTGAATTTCGGCAAGTTTCGCACGGCGCGGCACGAGGATCAGCCAGGGCCAGCGCTGGTCATCCATCAATCGCAGCTCGCACAAGCCGAGCTTGGCGACTGAAAAAGTATCGGCATCGAGCCGCTTATCGAGTTCAAACTGTTCCATATTAGAATTATTATCATTTTTTTCTTCTCTACGCTCGCTTTTTGCGTGGTGTCCGCCTTGCTTTTTGCTTCGTAATTGACGATATGCAGCGTGGGAGGTTGGTGGTGGACGAGCCACTCGCCAACCGGGTCAGGTCCGGAAGGAAGCAGCCCTAACGAGCCAGGCACGGGTCGCCGTGCCAGCCTCCCACTTTTTCTTTCACGATTGATGGTCTTTCACAACGTTAGAGCGCCGTGCGCCTTCTTGAGCGCTAGACAAGGACGCTCTAAGCTATTGATCCATGCATCGGCTGTTGATTGGCAGTAAACCACTGTCGAAGACACTTTCGTCTCCGGTCCAAACTGTTTAGAGTTTTAGGGTCGGAAAAAAGCGAACAGGGAACGGAAGGGTCGCAATGGACACAAAATCCACAGACTTGGCCGCCGATGGCGCCTATCGCGTTCTGGCCCGCAAATACCGTCCCCAGAATTTCAATGATCTGATCGGTCAGGAGCCGATGGTCCGCACGCTGAAAAATGCGTTCGAGACGGGCCGCATCGCGCAGGCCTGGATGCTGACCGGCGTGCGCGGCGTGGGCAAGACCACGACTGCACGTATTCTGGCGCGCGCGCTTAATTACAAGACTGATTCTATCGATCAGCCGACGATTGACCTCTCTGTTATGGGTGAACATTGTCAGGCGATCATGGAAGGCCGCCATGTCGATGTGATCGAAATGGATGCGGCGTCGCATACAGGTATCGACGATATTCGCGAGATCATCGAGCAGGTGCGCTATCGTCCCGTTTCGGCACGCTACAAAGTCTATATCATCGACGAAGTGCACATGCTGTCCAATCAGGCCTTCAACGGTCTGCTGAAGACGCTCGAAGAGCCGCCGCCGCACGTCAAATTCATCTTCGCAACCACCGAAATCCGTAAGGTGCCGATTACGGTTCTGTCGCGCTGTCAGCGTTTTGATCTGCGCCGAATCGAATCAGGCACCTTGGCCGCTCATCTCCGTCGGATTGCGGAAGCCGAACAGATTGAAGTCGATGACACATCGCTTGCGATGATTGCGCGTGCGGGCGAGGGCTCTGCGCGTGATTCGCTTTCCATTTTCGATCAGGCCATTGCCCATGGCGCAGGCCATGTGTCGGCAGAAGCTGTGCGCTCAATGCTCGGTCTTGCTGATCGCGCCCGCATTATCGATCTGTTTGAAATGCTGATGCGTGGCGATGTGGCCGGTGCTTTGACCGAGTTTCGCGCGCAATATGATGTGGGGGCCGATCCGTCGGTCGTACTGACTGATCTTGCAGACTTCAACCATCTGGTGACGCGTCTGCGGTTTACGCCGGACGTGGCAGAAGATGTGTCGCTTTCGGAAGACGAGCGCGTTCGCGGTCGCGATTTTTCGCAAAAACTCTCAGTGCGCGTGCTTTCGCGGACCTGGCAGATGCTGCTCAAGGGCATTGCGGAAGTGGATACGGCAACGCGGCCTGTGCAGGCGGCAGAAATGTTGCTGATCCGTCTGGCACATGCAGCCGACCTGCCAACGCTTGATGAAGCGTTGAAAGGGCTGGAAAACGGTTCGGTTTCTGCACCGCGTCCGCAATCTCCGAGTGGCGCAAGGCCGAATAACGGCTCTCAGCCTGAGGCACGAGCAAGTACGGATGCAATCGCCTCTTCCATGATGCCTGCATCGGGTGGCCCTGCGACAGCCATGCGTCTGGTCGAGACGCAGCCGCAATCGGTTGAGCTGCCTGCTCCGCAGCAGTTTGTCGATAACACGCCACAGTCTTCGGTTCCGATCAACAGCCTCAACGACATTGTGGGACTGGCGGATAAGTTCCGCGACATGCAGTTCAAGATTCTGGTCAAGAACTGCGTTCGATTGTCATCCATCGCCCCCGGACGGCTTGAAATCGGCTTGACCGACGATGCACCGAAATCATTGCCGAGCGATATCTCGCAGCGCCTTCTTAACTGGACTGGCATTCGCTGGGTTGTCACAGTTGCACGCGATGTTTCAGGGCAGACAGTCGCCGAGGCAGAAACCGAGCGTCGCGACAACCTTGTGACCGACGCGCGCGCCGACCCTGATGTCGCCGCTATTCTGGCTGCTTTTCCGGGCGCAAAGATAACTGACGTCCGCATTGCCGTTGCAGAACAGGGCGACGATGACGATATAGACCTCGATACGGTTGAAGACGTGCCTGGCACGCCTTCTGAAGACGACTGAATTTTGACAGACGATGGAGTGAACCCATGCGTGACATGATGGGCATGATGAAACAGGCAAAGGAACTGCAGGCCAAGATGAAGGCCATGCAGGACGAGATCGCCAATCTTGAAGCAACCGCGTCTTCGGGCGGCGGTCTGGTCACGATCACGCTTTCGGGCAAGGGCACGCTGTCTGCTCTGAAGATCGATCCGTCGCTTGCCAAGGAAGAGGACGTGGAAATCCTCGAAGACCTGATCATCGCAGCCCACAACGATGCCAAGGCAAAGCTCGAAGCTGAGATGGCTGAAAAGACCCAGTCGCTGACCGCTGGTCTGCCAATCCCTCCGGGCTTCAAGCTGCCGTTTTAAAGCGATGAGGGGAGCGACGAAGCTCCCCCACTCAGCTTATCTTTTACTCGTCAATTTTCCAAAGCAGCCCAACTTTCTAAAGCAGTATGTCCAAACGTATCGCCGGTCCTGAAATTGAACGTCTGATCCAGCTTCTGGCGCGAGTGCCGGGACTGGGGCCGCGTTCTGCGCGTCGTGCGGCGCTGCATCTGATCAAGAAGAAAGAGGCGCTTCTGGTGCCGCTTGGCGGTGCCATGCAGGAAGCGGCTGAAAAGGTGCGCATTTGCTCGTGCTGCGGCAATGTCGACACCTCGGATCCTTGCACGATCTGCACCGATGATCGTCGCGATCCGTCCATGCTGATCGTCGTAGAAGATGTGTCCGATCTTTGGGCGCTCGAACGCGCAGGCACCATGAATGTCCGCTATCACGTGCTGGGCGGTCGGCTATCGCCGCTCGATGGCATTGGTCCCGATGATCTCAACATCAAAGGGCTGGTTGAGCGCGTTGCATCAGGTGAAATCAAGGAAGTGATTCTTGCTGTCAACGCGACGGTGGAAGGGCAGACAACCGCCCATTACATCACTGATCAGCTGACCGATTTCGACGTGCGTGTCACGCGATTGGCACACGGCGTGCCTGTCGGTGGTGAGCTTGATTATCTTGACGAAGGCACGCTTGCGGCGGCTCTAAGGGCGCGAACAGCGCTATAAACATTCAATAATTTGGAGACTGGCATGAAGGCTGGCAGATGGAAACGAAGCTTCAAAATCGCTCTCGGTCTGTTCACGGCTTTTGCCATTTCTCCAGCAATAGCAGCCCCTTCCAAAGCACAGGTCGAAAGCCAGTATCGTAACTGGATCGAAAAAGACCTCTGGCCGGAAGCCAAAGCCGCCGGCGTTTCACGTGCCATTTTCGAGCAGGCTTTTGCAGGCGTTACCATCAACTGGAAACTGCCTGATCTGGTGATTCCAGGCGAAAAGCCAACGACGCCCAAAGAGCAGAAGCAGGCTGAATTCGGTGCTCCCGGTAAATACTTCAATGCAAAGACGCTTGGTTCCGTCACCGGCGGCGGCAAGGCTCGGCTTGGCCAGAATGCAAGTTTGCTTAAAAAGATCGAACAGCAATATGGCGTGCCGGGCCGCATCATTGTGGCCATCTGGGGTCGTGAATCCGGCTTTGGCACGGTCAAGATTCCATACAATGCGTTTGAAGTGCTCGGCACCAAGGCCTTCATGGCAACGCGCAAGGATATGTTCCGCAAGGAGCTGATCGCAGCACTTACGATCACCTCACGCGGTTACATTGCCAATAGTTCGATGAAAAGCTCATGGGCAGGCGCATTGGGCCAGCCGCAATTCATGCCAACCTCCTATCTCAAACATGCCGTTGATTTCGACGGAGATGGCAAGCGCGATATCTGGAACTCGGTGCCGGATACGCTGGCATCGATTGCCAATTATCTCAAAATCCATGGCTGGCAGGCAGGGCGCGACTGGGGCTATGAGGTCAATGTGCCTCAGAGCATTTCCTGCGCGCTGGAAGGGCCTGATCAGGGCAAGACGTTTGCCGAATGGGCAAAGCTCGGTATCACCCGCTCCAATGGCAAGGCGTTTCCGGCCAATGAAATGCGGGGCGAGGGCTTTCTGCTCATGCCCGCTGGTCGCTATGGCCCGGCCTTTATCGTGACGCCGAATTTCTACGTCATCAAAGATTATAATATGAGCGATCTCTATGCGCTCTTCATCGGCCATGTTGGCGACCGTATTGCCTATGGAGCGGGTGACTTTCAGACCCAATGGGGCAATGTCGGCACCATGTATCGCTCCGATATTCTGGCGATGCAGAAGCGTATGCAGGCGCAGGGTTACGATGTTGGTAAGGCCGATGGTCTGCCGGGCTTCAAAACCCGCCGCTCGATTGGTCTTTGGCAGTCCAAGAATGGCATGGCACCAACCTGCTTTACCCAGCCTGAGCTGGTAAAGTCCATTCGTTAAAATCTGCGCCGGAGTGAGATAATCGCTCCGGCGCAATGCTTTTAAGCAGCCTTTGTCAGCATACCATGCGGGTCGAGCACGAATTTCTTCGCCACGCCCTGATCAAAGCTTTCATAGCCCTGTGGTGCATCTTCCAGTGAAATCACTTGAGCATTGACGATGTCAGCAATATTCAGGCGTCCATGCAGAATGGCCTGCATGAGCTGACGGTTATATTTGACCACCGGCGTCTGACCTGTGTGGAAAGATTGGGCCTTTGCCCAACCAAGACCAAAGCGCAGCGACAGACTTCCCTGCTTGGCAGCATTGTCGACAGCACCGGGATCTTCGGTCACGTAAAGACCCGGAATGCCAATGGAGCCTGCCGGGCGGGTGATTTCCATCATCTGGTTGAGAACAATAGCTGGTTGCTCGCCACCGCTATGGCCGCGCGCTTCAAAGCCAACAGCGTCAATGGCGCTATCCACTTCATTGCTGCCGGTCACTTCGGCAATCATATCACCAAGACGGTCGCTTGCCGAAAGGTCAATCGGCTCGAAACCAATCTTGCGGGCATGTTCCAGTCGCTCTTTGTTGAAATCGCCGACCATGACGACGGCTGCACCCAAAATACGGGCTGATGCGGCAGCAGCCAGTCCGACGGGTCCAGCACCGGCTACATAGACGATGGAGCCCACGCCGACGCCCGCCTTCACTGCCCCATGAAAGCCGGTGGGCAGAATATCCGACAGCATGGTCAGGTCGCGAATTTTCTCGATGGCCTGTTCACGATCCGGGAATTTCAGCAGATTGAAGTCGGCATAAGGCACCATGACATAACGTGCCTGCCCGCCGATCCAGCCACCCATATCGACATAGCCATATGCTCCGCCAGCGCGCGATGGATTGACGGTCAGACAGACGCCGGTGTCCTGCGACTTGCAGCAGCGGCAGCGCCCGCAGGCAACGTTAAAGGGCACCGAAACGATGTCGCCCACTTCGAGCATTTCCACATCGCTGCCTTTTTCAATCACTTCGCCAGTGATTTCATGGCCGAGCACAAGACCGGGCATTGCAGTGGTACGACCGCGCACCATGTGCTGGTCGGAGCCGCAAATATTGGTTGTGATAACTTTCAGGATGACAGCGTGGTCCAGCTTGCGCCCATCGGGAGCACTCAGCACTGGATCATCAATGTCATGAACTTCAACTTTACCCGGACGCATATACACAACGCCTCTATTCCTGCTCATGTCTACCTCCTCCAGATCGACAGTGCGGACCAATCTCGATCCGCATATTAGGTCGAGATGTGCGGGGATATACCCGTCCGCCGAGCCTACAGTGCTTATCGGCCGGGGAGGTGTTCTGTGCGCGACATGTCCGGTTCTCTCATCAGCATGTCGGCGAAAGACTTGAGAGCCTTGGTCTGATAGCGATCATTGTGCGAAAGCATCAGAAACTGTCGTTGCGGCAGCACGAAATCGGCTTTGACAAGCGTGCCCGCTGCAAGATGGGGCGCCGCCACCAGTTCCGAAATAGCCGTGACGTAGTTGCCTGAGAGAACGGCAGAACAGATGGCCTCGTTGGAGGGAAGCTCCAGCGCAATATTAAGACGCGCGGGGTTGTAGCCTGCAACGCGCATTGCATCTTCAAACACACTGCGGGTGCCTGAACCATGTTCACGCAATATCCATTGACCGCGGAACAGTGAATCCCATGTGAGCTGCCCTGCATGATGCCACACGTGATCAGGCCGCGTGACGACAATCAACTGGTCATTGGCAACTTTGCGTAGTGAGAGGGTAGGCGCCTGCACAGCGCCTTCCACAAGACCAATATCCGCTAATCCTTCCTGTGTAGCTTCGGTTACGCTCTCGGTGTTTCCAAGCGTGAGACGCAGGTCGATCATCGGGTGCGTTGCATGAAATTGTGCCAGATAGGGCGGCAGCCAGTAGCTCGCGATGGTCTGGCTGGCGTGGATTGCGAGGATGCCGCGTTTGCCGCCACCAAGCTCGGAAAGCATACGCTCCGCCGACTGTGCTCGGGCCAGTGTTGCCCGCGCTTCATCGAGAAACATGCGACCATCACCGGTCAGCTCGATGCGCCGGCCAATACGATTGAAGAGCATTGCGCCATAGCGCTCTTCGAGCGTGCGAATAGCCGAACTCACGGCCGATGGCGTGAGATGCAGTGCTTCCGATGCGCGGGTCAGGTGCTCCCGCTCGGCCACTTCGAGGAAAATACGCAGTTGTTCCAGTGTCATAGCGTCAATCGTTCGATTTTATCGAATGAATTGTGCCATATTATGCGATGGAATGAACAGAAGAAATGATGCATCAGCTTGGAAAATATTTCTCAAAACCTGAATGCCGATCCACATGACAACCGCAACTGCCACCAAATTCAAAAACATTCTCCCCGGTCTGGCGCTTAGCCTCGCCGTCTCAGTGGTTGCGGTTGGGCTTGAAAAGGTCGAGGAGCACTATACGGGCAAGGCATGGCTTGAAGCGCTGGTCCTGGCGATCCTGTTAGGAACTGCTGTCAGAAGTATTTTCCGCCCCGGCAAACAGTTTGCCAAGGGCATCAGCTTTTCGGCAAAAATGCTGCTGGAAATTGCAGTGGTGCTGCTCGGCGCATCCATCAGCGCCAGTGCTGTCATTGATGCGGGGCCGGGCCTTATACTCGGGATTGCCTGCGTCGTGGTGATGGCCATCACATTCAGTTATGGCATCGGACGGTTGTTAAAACTGCCTCACCGCATGGCTATTCTTGTTGCTTGCGGTAATTCGATCTGCGGTAATTCGGCTATAGCCGCCACTGCTCCCGTCATTGGCGCTGACAGCGAAGATGTTGCCGCCTCTATTGCGTTCACGGCTATTCTTGGCGTTGTTGTGGTGCTGCTCCTGCCACTGCTGGTGCCGCTGCTCGGAATGTCTTTTACGCAATATGGCATTCTGGCGGGGCTGACCGTCTATGCGGTACCGCAGGTGTTGGCCGCAACCGCTCCCGTTGCCACCATCAGCGTGCAGCTTGGCACATTGGTCAAGCTGGTGCGGGTGCTGATGCTTGGACCTGTTATTCTTGCGCTCTCCGTTCTGGCAGGCAACAAGGACGCGGAAGTAAAGCCGGGCTTTCTGCAACTTGTGCCGTGGTTCATCATCGGATTTCTCGGTATGATGGCGCTGCGCTCGCTGCATCTGATCCCGAGCACAATTCTGCCAGGCATTCAATTCGCATCGACAGCCTTGACGATTATTTCGATGGCTGCACTGGGATTGGGGGTTGATGTACGTTCTGTTGCCTCAGCAGGTGGACGCGTGACACTCACGGCCATTCTTTCACTGCTGGTTCTTGGGATCATCAGTCTTGCGCTGATCCATTTGCTTGGCGTGGTGTGAGTATGCTCACAGCGCTATTATTCGTTTTTGAAGCGGGGCCGGTTAGTATCAGATAAAACGGCCCCGTTCATAAGCGTTATTCGCTAAAATGCGAAAGTTCAGAAGATTTAGAACTTGTAGGCGACGCCAATGCGAATATCGTTGGTGGATAGCTTCCGGCTGTAATTCGTTGAATTGTTCAAGTCGAAGCTTTGTTTGCCGAAGTCGGTGTAGCGATACTCAAGACGCAGAACCACATTATCGGTTGCCGCATAGTCAACGCCGCCGCCAATCGTCCAGCCGGAACGCGTTTTGTCGCTTGTAAAGCTTGAGTTTGGTGTCGCGACAGTATCTTTAATACCACCTAGGGCTACACCACCTGCAATATAAGGAAGGAAACGGTCCATTGCATACCCAACGCGTGCGCGCGCTGCGCCAGCCCAGCGGGCCTGCGTTGTAGCGTATGCCGCGTAGCCTGAAGCATCATTTTTCTTGGACTTGTTAAAGGCGGCCGTAAAGTCCAGTTCAGCACCCAAAATTACGTTATTTCCAACATCGAAATTATAGCCTGTATAGATTCCGCCGAGGAAGCCCTTTCCCGTGGCTTTCGCTTCAGGAAAGTTGGCATAGGAAAATTTGCCCTTCGTCATTGAATAGTCGATTTGTCCGCCGATATACGCGCCACTCCAATTAAATACGGGTGCAGCAAACGATGGTGCAGGTTCCTGAGCGCTGACGACGTCAGCCGCATAGGCGCCTGTTGTCAAAGTTGCGAGCAAAATTGAAGAGCTTAGTATTAAAAATTTCTTCACGTAGAAACTCCATGTAGCAATAAAATTTACTTTTTGGAACTTTGAATTCGCACATCAAATTTTCTTGATCAATAACAACTATGTGCCTTGTTTATTAGGCTATTCTATAGGGTGACTTTCTATAATTGGATTTAAATTTAAGTTTCTGGAAGATGAGGTTGAAAATTGCTCTAAAAAAGAAAAAGCCCGCCAAATGGCGGGCTTTCTCATGTTTGGTTGAGGAGTAGGAAAACTTAGTTGTTTTCCGACTTCTTCATTGCTGCAGCAAGAATGTCGCCGAGCGAAGCGCCGGAGTCGGACGAACCGTACTGAGCAACAGCTTCTTTTTCTTCAGCGATTTCGAGCGCCTTGATCGAGACCTGCAGCTTGCGGGTCTTCTTGTCGAAAGCGATGACGCGAGCGTCAACCTTCTGACCAACCGTGAAGCGTTCTGGGCGCTGTTCGTCACGATCACGCGACAGATCCGAGCGCTTGATGAAGCTTTCGAGGTCGTGGTCGATCAGACGAACTTCAAGGCCACCATCGGTAACTGCGGTTACTTCGCAAGTTACAACAGCGTTCTTGCGCAGTTCACCCGAAGCTGCTGCTTCACCGACCTTGTCGCCGGAAAGCTGCTTGATGCCGAGCGAGATGCGTTCCTTTTCGATATCAACGTCGAGAACAACGGCCTTAACAACTTCGCCCTTGTTGTACTCTTCGATGACCTGCTCGCCTGGACGGTTCCAGTCGAGATCGGAAAGGTGAACCATGCCGTCAACGTCGCCGTCGAGACCAATGAACAGGCCGAATTCGGTCTTGTTCTTGACTTCGCCTTCAACGATCGTGCCCTGTGGGTACTTCTGAGCGAAGGTGGTCCATGGGTTGTCGAGGGTCTGCTTGAGACCGAGGGAGATGCGGCGCTTGACCGGATCAACTTCGAGCACAACGACTTCGACTTCCTGCGTGGTCGACAGGATCTTGCCCGGATGCACGTTCTTCTTGGTCCACGACATTTCGGAAACGTGGATCAGACCTTCGATGCCTGGCTCGATTTCGACGAATGCACCGTAGTCGGTGATGTTCGTGACAGTACCGGTGATCTTTTTGCCGATCGGGTACTTCGCGCCGATGCCATCCCAAGGATCGTTCTCGAGCTGCTTCATGCCGAGCGAGATACGATGGGTATCCTGATTGATACGGATGATCTGCACCTTGACGGTCTGGCCGATGGTGAGGATTTCCGAAGGATGGTTGACGCGACGCCATGCCATGTCGGTAACGTGCAGGAGACCGTCGATGCCGCCGAGGTCAACGAACGCACCGTAATCGGTGATGTTCTTGACAACGCCTTCAACGACCTGACCTTCTTCAAGGTTCTGAACGATTTCCGAACGCTGTTCTGCACGGCTTTCTTCAAGAACGGTACGACGCGAGACAACGATGTTGCCGCGACGCTTGTCCATCTTGAGGATTTCGAAAGGCTGTGGGACGTGCATAAGCGGGGTAACGTCGCGGATTGGACGAATGTCGACCTGCGAACGTGGAAGGAACGCAACTGCGCCGTCCAGATCGACGGTGAAACCACCCTTGACCTGGTTGAAGATGACGCCGTCGACGCGCTCGCCATTGGCGAACTTCTGCTCGAGCTTGCCCCAGCTTTCTTCACGACGTGCTTTTTCGCGCGACAGAACAGCTTCGCCGAGTGCGTTTTCGATGCGCTCAACGTAAACTTCAACTTCGTCGCCCGGCTTCATCGAGCCGTCTTTGCCCTTCGCGCCGAATTCCTTCAGCGGTACGCGACCTTCGACCTTGAGGCCAGCATCGATGATTGCCATGTCTTTTTCGATGGCAACGATGCGACCCTTTACAACATAACCTTCTGCAAGGTCATTGTTGGCAAAGGATTCGGCCAGCAGCGACTCGAAGTCTGCGAGGGAGGGATTGAATTCAGACATAAATACTCCTGATGCATCCGGTATGAAACAACATCGGATGCGGCGCCGGGGGTTAGAGTTGCGTTAGGCCTGTCCTTCGGCTCCGTCCCTTTGGGACAACCGGCGCGTGGAACGCGAAGTCAGGTTATAAATGCGGGTGAGACCTATATAGGAACAAACCCCGAATTATCCAGCATTTCTAGGACATAATCATACCAGAAAGTCTCGCGACAATCCTGATATTATGCCTTGTGCTGCGCGAAAGCGTGATCGATCAGCTTTTTTGCCGCCAGAAATGCCGCTTCTATACTCATTTCGCTCGTATCTAGCAAGTGCGCGTCTTCCGCAGGCCGCAGTGGCGAATCCGTACGGTTCATATCGCGCTCGTCACGCTTCTTGAGGTCGGCCAGAATTTCTTCGAAATCGGCTGTGCCACCTTTTGCAAGGATCTCGTCAAAGCGGCGTTGTGCACGAACTTCCGGTGAGGCTGTCACAAACAGCTTGATCTCGGCTTGCGGGCAGACAACGGTCCCGATATCACGTCCATCAAGCACGCTTGATGGCAATGCAGCTGCAAAATTGCGCTGCGCTTCGACAAGTGCGCGCCGCACGGCAGGCATGACGGCTACTTTGGAAGCCGCCTCGCCAATGGCATGGGCCGAAAGCACGGCCTTGTCCATCCCGTGCAGATCGAGATTAAGGGCGACTTCTGCCGCAACTGCCTCGTCATCGAGCGGCAGGCCCTGATCGAGCAGCGCCTTCGCAACCGCCCGATAGGTCAGCCCGGTATCCAGATGAGGAATGCCGTAGTGAATGGCGATGCGCCGGGCAAGAGTTCCCTTGCCCGAAGCTGCCGGTCCGTCGATGGCAACGACGAAGCTTGTCATCGCGCGTCGCTTACTTCGATTTTCGCACCAAGGCCTGGCATCATCGTCATGAATTCAGGGAATGAGGTTGCAATCATCGTGCTGTCGTCAACAGTGACGGGTTTTTCAGAGGCCAGTCCCATGACGAGGAAGCTCATCGCGATGCGGTGATCGAGATGAGTTGCAACCGTGCCTCCGCCCAGCCCCTTGCCGTCGGGGCGACCGCGAACCGTCAGCGACATCTCGCCTTCGGTGCAATCGACGCCATTGGCTTCAAGGCCGCGTGCGACAGCTGCAAGACGATCTGATTCCTTCACACGCAATTCGTCGAGACCATCCATGATGGTTTCTCCTTCGGCAAAAGAAGCGGCAATAGCCAGAACCGGATATTCATCGATCATCGACGGTGCGCGTTCCGGCGGAACGACAACGCCCTTGAGCTTCGATGATTTCACACGCAGATCGGCAACATCTTCGCCACCCGCAAGGCGCGGATCGATGATTTCGATGTCTGCGCCCATTTCCTGCAAGGTGAGGATAAGGCCGGTTCGGGTTGGGTTCATGAGCACGTTGCGGATGGTGACATCCGAGCCTTCAACGAGCAGCGCTGCAACAAGCGGGAAGGCGGTCGAGGATGGATCGCCCGGTACATCGATGGTCTGGCCGGTCAGCTTGCCCTGTCCTGTGATGCGGATATGGCGAACGCCATCCTTGTCGGTTTCGACGATAAGATCGGCACCAAAGCCCTGCAGCATCTTTTCAGTGTGATCGCGCGTCATGACCGGCTCGATGACGGTCGTAACGCCCGGCGTATTGAGGCCAGCCAGCAGAACAGCCGACTTCACCTGCGCAGAAGCCATCGGCACGCGATAGCTGATCGGATTGGCTGTCTTGGGGCCAGTCAATGTCAGCGGCAGGCGATCGCCTTCTGCAGCCTTCACCTGAACGCCCATTTCACGCAGCGGATTGAGCACACGACCCATGGGGCGAGAGGTCAGCGATGCATCACCGATAAAGGTTGTCGTCATGTCATAGGTGCCGACGAGACCCATGGTGAGGCGGGCACCGGTTCCGGCATTGCCGAAATCGAGTGGCGCTTCCGGCTGCAACAGGCAGCCATTGCCAACACCGTTGATGATCCAGATATCGCCATCTTTGCGAATCTTTGCACCCATCGCCTGCATGGCGCGGCCAGTATTGATAACGTCTTCGCCTTCCAGCAGGCCTGTAATGCGGGTTTCGCCTGATGCGAGGCCACCGAACATGAACGAACGGTGGGAAATGGATTTGTCACCCGGAATGCGGATTTCGCCCTTGAGTGCCTCTGAATGGCGGGCGATTGCAGGTTTCGGGGATGCAGAATGGGACATGGATTTTTCACTGTCTCATTTGGGCGTTATTCACGCGGGATTGATCAAAGCGGCAGCTTCCTAGCACAGGAACAAGGCGGGGTCATCCGCCAATGCATGATTTGAGGCGTTCTAAGAGAGCAGAATGAGTCTTTCGCTTTGACAAAAGCTGCAAATTGCGTTTATGCACCGAACAACACCGTAAGGCGCGCTTTACGCCTTCTCCTCACCAATTGAAGGTTTGGAGTATAATGGCGAGCTTAAAGCATGTAAGCGTAGCAGACGCGGTTTGAATGAATTTGTGACCCGGATGAACAAGCGGCGTAAAACATCGCAGGCGCGACGGGGACGACAAGAGGCGTGGAGTGCCACAGGCACGACAGGGATAAAAACTCACGAGGCTAAACGTGGCAAAAGCTGAACTTGGTACCAAGCGCATTGATCCGGAAACGGGCAAGAAGTTTTACGATCTCAATCGCGATCCGATTGTTTCGCCTTACACCGGTATTTCGTACCCACGGTCGTATTTTGAAGCGACCGTAGCTGAAAGCCGTGCGGCTGAAGAGGAAGCTGAAGAGGAAGAACTGGATACGGCACTCGAAAAGCCGGAATTCGTTTCTCTCGAAGATGCGGACGACGAAGCCAAGGGTGGCGACGATCTGCCGGAAATCGATGATGACGTCGATCTGGGCGATGACGATGACGACACATTCCTTGAAGAAGAGGAAGATGAAGACGACGACGTTTCCGGTATTCTGGGCGGCGGCGTCGGTGGTGACGACGAAGAAGTCTGATCAACTCTTCGCTGATCGAATTGCACAAGGCGGCTCACTGAGCCGCCTTGTTGCGTTTTAGTATTCCGTTTGCGGCTTTGGCCTGTCTTGACAGTGGCTTGAGCATCATCGGCAAATTATTTTTGACAGATACCAAAAGAGTTGTGATTTAGCTCTTGATCTTCTGTAACGAGCCATTTAATAAGCCGCCACACCGGACAGAAATTCCTGTCTGGCCAACCTCGAAAGAGGTCTGATGGGGCCATAGCTCAGCTGGGAGAGCGCTTGCATGGCATGCAAGAGGTCAGCGGTTCGATCCCGCTTGGCTCCACCAAATTTTCCCTATTTTTCAATTTATCACATGCATACATGCACCTGATTTGACTTCGTACTTATCAGTATTAAGTTTCGCTCGACTTTTCATTCGATATAGCTACGGTAGTTTCGTCGAAACAATTGTCAGTGATATATTGAATGAAGCGGATTGCTGAATTTGATGGCTTGCGGTTTTTGCTGTGTTTGGGAATTGCAATCTTTCATTTTTCCTTCCGGGTTCCCGTGAAGAACGATCATCTGCAAGAGCTTATATTAACATTCTC
This sequence comes from Brucella grignonensis, assembly GCF_002252505.1. Classification (GTDB taxonomy): domain Bacteria; phylum Pseudomonadota; class Alphaproteobacteria; order Rhizobiales; family Rhizobiaceae; genus Brucella; species Brucella grignonensis. The sequence continues at coordinate 227,665 of NZ_NNRL01000163.1, forward strand.
TTATTTTACAGATGTCTTTTTTATTGTTTCTGGTTTGTTTCTTGCGCGCCGGGACAATTATATATGGAGTAAGCGACATTATATTGGGTTTGTCGGTAAGCGCCTGGCGCGGATTTATCCGCTACACGCAATGACTTTTGCCTGCTTCGCGCTCCTGTCCCTTCTCGCTGCGGCTGGCGTTCTTCATCCTTCCGCAGAACCGAATATGAGCGTGTCAGATGGGCTCACGCAATTGCTGCTTGTGCACGATTGGGGTTTCGGAAAAACATTCTCCTATAATTACGTCAGTTGGTCGCTGAGCGCACTCTTCCTGATGTATCTTTGCTTTCCGTTGTTCGACATTCTCTGCCGTCGCCTCGGAGGTCTGATCCTGATCGTCATCATAGTGGCTGTCATGGGTGGGGAATATCTGGCGCAGAAGCTCGATGTATTATCGATCACCCGTATTCAGTTCGCTGATATTGGCGTTTTACGCGCTCTGCCGTCGTTTCTCTTCGGAATGTGGCTCGCGCGGCAAGCGCACTACCGAGTTCCAACCATCTTTATCAAGGTGGCGCTTGCGGCCTGTCTGATCATCTTTCTATTTTATCATCCAGAAAATATTGCAGGTGAACTGACCACGCTGGAAGGTCCGATGCGCTTGGCCTTTCTCTATTTTTGCCTTTACGTGTTTTATCTCGCCGCCATACAAAACATCTATACGCCGCTGCGATTCCCACCGCTGATAAGGCTATCCCGCTACAGCTTTGGCATTTTCATTCTGCATCCGCTTGTAGGTCTCGTCTTCTTCAACGCTGTTCCGCAACATTGGTCCGAGACCACAATGGGTGGAGTATTGCTGATCGGGGGTGGTGTTCTGGTGAGTCTTCTCACAGCAATGGCCGCTTGGCGCCTTTTCGAAAATCCGATCAATCGCTGGCTCGTAACCCGCATCAATGCGTGGGAGAACCGGGAAAACGAGGCTGCGAAGCTCACGCTTCCAGAGCGAGCCGTTTGATCGGCACTCGAGCCGGTTGTTATCGCGATACATTCTCAAGCATGTCGAATTGCATCAAGAAAATATGTTTTTTAGCAAAAGCATGGACGAGGCGGCGAGTCTCTTTTAGAAATTCGTGTTGGAGGCTGACCTGTAGACGATTTTCAGCTCCGCATGGTTCTGGGAGGAATGATGACCACCAACGCAATCCCTACGCAGTTTTCGCATGACCACCCACTATGGCAACCGGATGCGGGGCGCATCGCCGCCAGCAATCTGGAGCAATTCCGCATTCGCGCAGAACAGCGCACGGGCTTGAGCCTGCCGGATTATGCCGGGCTGCATCGCTGGTCGGTCGAGGATCGTGCTGGTTTCTGGACACTCATATGGGATTTCTGCGAGGTTATCGGCGAGCGTGGCAAAACGGCCCTTGTCGATAAAGGCCATATGCGTGACGCAAAATTCTTCCCCGAGGCACGGCTCAATTTCGCCGAAAACCTGTTGCGCCATGAGGGTGGCGAGGAAGCCATCGTCTTTCGCGGTGAGGACAAGGTCGAGCGCCGCCTGACATGGGACGATCTTCACGCGCTGGTCTCGAAACTGCAGCAATTCATGCTGGCGGAGGGGGTTCAGCCGGGCGACCGTGTGGCAGGCATGATGCCCAATATGCCGGAGGCTGTGGCCCTGATGCTGGCCGCCTCGTCCATCGGTGCGGTGTGGTCTTCATGCTCGCCGGATTTTGGCGTGCAGGGCGTACTCGACCGTTTCGGCCAGATCGAACCAAAGCTTTTCTTCGCCTGCGATGGCTACTGGTATAATGGCAAGCGCATTGACGTTGCCGACAAGGTTGCTGAGGTGACGGCAAAGCTGCCGGGCCTGAAACGTGCCGTCATCGTCACCTATCTCGGCGAAGCGGAAGCCGTTGCTGACCGCGCTGAAAAGGGCATTGCGCTTGATGCGGCTCTGGAACCGTTCGAGGCCAAAGAAGTCGAGTTCACGCGGCTCCCCTTCGATCATCCGCTTTGTATCCTGTTTTCGTCCGGCACGACGGGCATTCCGAAATGCATTGTGCATCGCGCGGGCGGTGTGCTGTTGCAGCACCTGAAAGAACACCGCCTGCATGCGGATATTCGCGACGGTGATCGCTTCTTCTATTTCACCACCTGCGGATGGATGATGTGGAACTGGCTGGCTTCCGGTATCGCCTCCGGCGCTACACTTCTGCTCTATGACGGTTCGCCCTTCTATCCCGACGGCAATGTGCTGTTCGACTATGCTGCCGCCGAGGGCATGACCTATTTCGGCACTTCGGCGAAATTCATCGACGCGGTGTTGAAAGCCGGTCTGAAGCCCGGCGAGACACATAATCTTTCGGCACTGCGCACTGTCTCCTCGACCGGATCGCCGCTGTCGCCGGAAGGCTTTGCCTTCGTCTATGAGGAAATCAAAAAGGACGTGCATCTCGCGTCCATTTCCGGCGGTACGGATATCGTGTCCTGCTTCGTGCTGGGCGTTCCGACGGAGCCGGTCTGGCTGGGCGAAATTCAGGGCGCGGGCCTTGGCATGGCCGTCGATGTCTGGAATGACGATGGCAAGCCGGTGCGCCGTGAGAAAGGCGAGCTGGTCTGCACGAAGGCATTCCCCTGCATGCCGCTGCAATTCTGGAACGATCCCGAAGGCGCGAAATATCAGGCCGCCTATTTCGAGCGCTTCGACAATATCTGGTGCCATGGCGATTTTGCCGAATGGACCGAGCATGACGGCATCGTCATCCATGGTCGTTCGGACGCGACACTCAACCCCGGCGGCGTGCGTATCGGTACGGCGGAGATCTACAATCAGGTCGAACAGATGCCGGAGATCGCTGAGGCGCTCTGCATCGGGCAGGATTGGGATAATGACGTGCGGGTGGTGCTGTTCGTGCGGCTCGCCGAAGGTATCGCGCTGGACGACGACCTCAAGGCGCGCATCAAGACCAAGATTCGCACCGGCGCCACGCCGCGTCACGTTCCGGCGAAAATCGTTGCTGTCCGGGATATTCCGCGCACCAAGTCGGGAAAGATCGTGGAGCTTGCCGTGCGCGATATAGTGCATGGGCGCGATGTGAAGAATCGCGAGGCGCTGGCAAACCCCGAAGCGCTGGAGCTTTATCGCGATATTGCCGCGCTTCATGAGGATTGATTTGGTTGCCGGGTAACGGACGCAACAAAATTTCGTTATCCGGTAATAAATAGCCACAGAACACCACGCAAAGCCATTGCCTAATTGGTCGCCACGGGACACTCTGGCCTGAACATAGCCCATCGCGAAAGCGGTGGTTGCCGGGCAGAACTTGTGGAGGACGAGTATGTTTGCATCGGGCATGAATTTCGGTCTTGGCGAGGAGATCGAAGCCCTTCGCGATACGGTGCGCCGTTTTGCGGAAAGCCGCATTGCGCCGCTGGCCGCTGAAACCGACCGCAACAATGCATTTCCCATGCATCTCTGGCGTGAACTGGGTGAGCTTGGCGTACTCGGCATTACGGCACCCGAAGAATATGGCGGCGCTGGCATGGGCTATCTCGCCCATTGCATTGCGATGGAAGAAATCAGCCGCGCTTCCGCTTCCGTCGGCCTCAGCTATGGCGCGCATTCCAATCTCTGCGTCAACCAGATCAAGCGAAACGGTTCTGCCGAGCAGCGCGCGAGATATCTGCCCAGGCTCATTTCCGGCGAGCATGTCGGCGCGCTCGCCATGTCGGAGCCGGGCGCGGGTTCCGATGTCGTTTCAATGAAACTTGCCGCCGAGAAACGCGGCGACCGTTACGTTCTCAACGGAAACAAGATGTGGATCACCAATGGCCCGGATGCCGATGTGCTGGTGGTTTATGCCAAGACCGATCCGGCAGCAGGCCCGCGCGGCATCAGCGCCTTCATCGTCGAAAAAGGTTTCAAGGGGTTTTCGACCGCGCAGAAGCTCGACAAGCTTGGCATGCGCGGTTCCAACACCTGCGAACTGGTGTTTGAGGATTGTGAAGTGCCTGCCGAAAACCTGCTCGGGGCAGAAGGTAAGGGCGTCAATGTGCTGATGTCCGGTCTCGACTATGAACGCGTGGTGCTGGCGGGTGGTCCGCTCGGCATCATGGCGGCCTGTCTCGATGTCGTGGTGCCCTATGTGCATGAGCGCAAGCAGTTCGATCAACCGATTGGCGAGTTCCAGCTGATGCAGGGCAAGCTTGCCGACATGTATGTGATCTTCAATGCCTCGCGCGCCTACACCTATGCGGTGGCGGCGGCCTGCGACCGGGGCGAGACGTCACGCAAGGATGCGGCGGGCTGCATTCTCTACACGGCTGAAAATGCGACGCAGATGGCGCTGCAGGCGATCCAGTCTCTCGGCGGCAATGGCTATATCAATGATTATCCGACTGGGCGTCTTTTGCGCGATGCGAAGCTCTATGAGATCGGTGCGGGCACGTCGGAAATCCGGCGCATGCTGATCGGACGGGAACTCTTTCAGGAGACCCGTTGATGGCGGTTCTGAAATCTGAAATCTCCACACGCAGCGCCAGTTTCGAGGCCAACCGCAAGGCGATGCTGGCGGCGATCGACGTGGCGGCGGAAGCCTCACGCATTGCGATTGATGGCGGCGGCGAGAAAGCGCGTGAGCGCCATGTCGCGCGTGGCAAACTGCTTCCGCGTGAACGCGTGGCGCAATTGCTCGATCCGGGTTCACCTTTTCTGGAAGTGGGGCTGACGGCAGCGCATGGCATGTATGGCGGTGCGGCGCCTTCGGGCGGGATCATCACCGGCATCGGACGCGTATCGGGTCGCGACTGCATGATCGTCTGCAACGATGCGACCGTGAAAGGCGGCACCTATTATCCGGTCACAGTGAAGAAGCATCTGCGCGCGCAGGAGATCGCGGGCGAGAACCGTCTGCCCTGCATTTATCTGGTCGATTCCGGTGGCGCGAACCTACCCAATCAGGACGAGGTTTTCCCCGATCGCGACCATTTCGGGCGCATCTTCTACAATCAGGCGCAGATGTCGGCGGCAGGCATTCCGCAGGTCGCCGTGGTCATGGGGTCGTGCACGGCAGGCGGTGCCTATGTGCCCGCCATGAGCGACGAGACGGTGATCGTGCGCAATCAGGGCACGATCTTTCTGGCCGGTCCACCGCTGGTGAAGGCCGCAACCGGCGAAGTGGTGAGCGCGGAAGACCTCGGTGGCGGCGATGTGCACACGCGGCTTTCCGGCGTGGCTGATCATCTTGCCAACGACGACGCCCATGCATTGCAGATTGCGCGCGCCATTGCCGCCAATCTCAACAGCGAGAAGCGTGAGTTTATCCCAAGAGGCGATGGTGCTGCTCCGCTTTACGATCCCGAAGAAATTTTGGGCGTCGTTTCCGCCGATACGCGCATTCCCTATGATGTGCGCGAGGTTATCACGCGGCTGGTCGACGGTTCGGACTTCGATGAGTTCAAAGCGCGCTACGGCACCACTTTGGTCTGCGGTTTTGCCAGCGTCTATGGCATGCCGGTCGGGATCATCGCCAATAATGGTGTGCTGTTTTCCGAAGCGGCCTTGAAGGGCGCGCATTTCATTGAGCTGTGCTGCCAGCGCAACATTCCGCTGGTGTTTTTGCAGAACATCACCGGCTTCATGGTCGGGCGCAAATATGAAGCCGAAGGCATCGCGAAACACGGCGCCAAGCTGGTGACGGCGGTGGCGACGGCCAATGTACCCAAGATCACCATGCTGATCGGCGCTTCCTATGGTGCGGGCAATTACGGCATGGCGGGGCGGGCCTATTCGCCGCGTTTCCTGTGGACCTGGCCGAACAGCCGCATCGCGGTGATGGGCGGCGAACAGGCGGCAGGCGTGCTGGCAACCGTCAAGCGCGACGGGATCGAGCGCACCGGCGGCACGTGGTCGGCGGATGAGGAAGCGGAGTTCAAGCGCCCGACGCTCGAAATGTTCGAGCGCCAGAGTCATCCGCTTTATGCCTCTGCCCGACTTTGGGATGACGGAATTGTCGATCCGCGCAAGAGCCGCGAAGTGCTTGGCCTGTCGCTTTCCGCCACGCTGAACGCACCGGTCGAGCCGACGCGTTTTGGTTTGTTTAGAATGTAAAAGGGCCGTCAGATGTTCAAAAAGATACTGATTGCCAATCGCGGAGAAATTGCCTGCCGGGTCATTCGTACGGCACGCGAAATGGGTATTGCTACCGTCGCGATCTATTCCGATGCCGACGCCAATGCGCTGCATGTCGAGATGGCCGACGAGGCGGTGCGCGTCGGCCCTGCCATTTCTGCGCAAAGCTATCTGAATGTCGAGGCTATCATCAAGGCTGCGAAGGAAACTGGCGCAGAGGCTATCCATCCGGGTTATGGGTTTCTCTCCGAAAATGCCGGTTTTGTGGATGCGGTCGAAGCCGCCGGGCTTGTCTTCATCGGTCCATCGGCCAAAGCCATTCGCGCCATGGGACTGAAGGATGCCGCCAAGGCGCTGATGGAAAAGGCAGGCGTGCCTGTCGTTCCGGGTTATCACGGCGACAATCAGGATGGCGCATTCCTCAAAAGCGAGGCTGATCGCATCACCTATCCCGTGCTCATCAAGGCGCGGGCAGGCGGTGGCGGCAAGGGCATGCGCCGCGTCCATCAGTCGGCGGATTTTGCAGCGGCGCTGGACAGCGCGCGCCGCGAGGCGGAAGCCTCTTTCGGCGATAGCGCCGTGCTGGTCGAAAAATACATGACCAAGCCGCGCCATATCGAGGTGCAGGTCTTCGGCGATAATCATGGCAATGCCGTGCATCTGTTCGAGCGCGATTGTTCGCTGCAACGCCGCCACCAGAAGGTGATCGAGGAAGCACCTGCGCCCGGCATGACCCCGGAAATGCGTGCCGCCATGGGCGAGGCGGCGGTGAAGGCGGCTTTGGCCATTGGCTATTCCGGCGCGGGCACGGTGGAGTTCATCGCCGATGTTTCGGAAGGGCTGCGGCCGGACCGCTTCTTCTTCATGGAAATGAACACCCGCCTGCAGGTGGAGCATCCGGTTACGGAAGCGATCACCGGCCTCGATCTGGTCGAATGGCAATTGCGTGTGGCTTCCGGCGATCTGCTTCCGAAACGACAGGACGAACTTTCCATAAACGGCTGGGCTTTCGAGGCGAGGCTTTATGCGGAAGATCCGGCGCGGGATTTTCTGCCTGCAACCGGCAAGCTTGCTTTGTTCGCGCCGCCTGAAAATACGCGTGTCGATTCCGGTGTGCGAACCGGCGATACGATCACGCCGTTCTACGATCCGATGATCGCCAAGATCATCGCTCATGGTGCAACGCGCGATGAGGCACTAAACCGGCTTGATGCGAGCCTGAACAAGACCCGGATTGCCGGCCTCGTCACCAATCGCCAATTTTTGTCGGCGCTTTGCAACCTCGAAGCTTTCCGCATCGGTGATGTCGATACCGGCCTGATTGCACGCGAGACGGCGACACTGTTCGCCGATGAGCAGCCTTCGGACATCGCATTTGCGCTGGCTGCACTCGGCGCGCTCGATCTTCTGGATGCGCCAGCAAAGGATGATCCATGGTCGAGCCTGCGCGGGTTCCGGCTTTGGGGTGAGGCATCGCGCTCGGCCCTTATCGATCATCATGACGAGCGCCACACGGTCAGCTTCACGTCCAAAGGTGACAGACATTTCGGCTTTGCTTTCGGCACCATCGAAATCCGTTCCCATGAAAACGGGCTGGTTCGCTTTGCTGTCGATGGCCGTGTTTTGGAGGCGTCCGTTGTGCGCATCGGACATGATGTGACGGTGCAACTTTATGGCCGCGACACCATATTTCATCATGTGCAGTCTGTCGGCGAGGAAGAGGATGCTTCGAGCGAAAGCCGCATCCTGTCACCGATGCCGGGGCGGGTAGCGTTGGTTTCCGTCGTGGAGGGGGCAAGCGTCGCCAAGGGCGATCCGCTGGTGACGATGGAAGCGATGAAGATGGAACTGTCACTGACCGCGCCGCGCGACGGCAAGGTTGCCTCCGTAACTGTTGTAGCGGGCGATCAGGTCAATGAAGGCATTCTTCTTGTGGAGCTGGAGTATGATCCCGAAAAGTGGGAACCGGTTTTCGGAGAAGATCATACTCAAACAAAAAACAGAGCGGGATATTGAGCGGCTTGCGACATCCCGCTCGGGAGGAAGAACATGGCTGAACACGTAGAAATCGTTGAAATGGCTGCGCGTGATGGCCTGCAAAATGAAAAGCGGTTTGTGCCGACAGCGGACAAGATCGCGCTGATCGACCGCCTGTCCGATTGCGGCTATGCCCGCATCGAGGCAACGAGTTTCGTTAGCCCGAAATGGGTGCCGCAACTGGCGGATGCCGCAGAGGTTATGGCCGGGATTCGCCGTGCTGATGGCGTGCGCTATTCGGTGCTGGTGCCCAACATGAAGGGCTATGAAGCTGCCGCCGCTGCAAATGTTGACGAGATTGCGGTTTTCATTTCCGCCTCGGAAGGCTTTTCGAAAGCCAATATCAATTGCACGATCGCTGAAAGCATCGAGCGGCTGTCGCCGGTCATCGGTGCTGCGATCAATGATGGTCTGGCCATTCGCGGCTATGTGAGCTGCGTCGTGGAATGCCCCTATGACGGGCCGGTGGCCCCGCAAGCGGTTGCCGATGTGACCGAACAGCTCTTCTCGCTCGGCTGTCACGAAGTAAGCCTCGGCGATACGATCGGGCGTGGCACGCCGGACAAGGTTGCAGCCATGCTGGATGCCGTGCTGGCCATTGCGCCTGCGCACAGCCTTGCCGGCCATTATCACGACACGGGCGGGCGGGCCCTCGACAATATCCGCGTCAGTCTGGAGAAGGGCTTGCGCGTGTTCGATGCTTCGGTCGGAGGTCTCGGCGGCTGTCCTTTCGCGCCGGGCGCCAAGGGCAATGTCGATACGGTTTCCGTCGTCGAAATGCTGCATGGATTGGGTTTTGAAACCGGCCTCAATCTGGATAAGCTCAGATCAGCGGCCTTGTTCGCGCAGGCGCTGCGTCAGGACAAAGCCGCATGAAGGTGTTTGAGACGATCCAGATTGCGATAGATCAACGCGGTGTCGCGACACTGACGCTCAACCGTCCGGAGCAGCACAATGCGCTATCCGGTCGGATGATCGATGAGCTTCTGACGGCGACGCTGCATCTGGCGGATAATGACGCCGTGCGCCTCGTGGTCCTGACCGGCAATGGCACCAGTTTTTGTGCAGGCGGTGATCTGGGATGGATGCAGGAACAGGTGAAAGCCACGCGCGCGCAGCGCATCGAGGAAGCGCGCAAGCTCGCCCTCATGCTGAAAGCGTTGCGCGATCTGCCAAAGCCGCTGATCGGGCGCATCAACGGACAGGCCTATGGGGGTGGTGTCGGCCTTATCAGCGTTTGCGATGCTGCGATCAGCGTTTCCGGCGCACGCTTCGGGCTGACGGAGACGAAGCTCGGCCTGATACCGGCCACCATCAGCCCCTATGTGGTGGCGCGCATCGGGCAGGCGAATGCGCTGCGTACATTCACTTCGGCGCGGCTGTTCGATGCCGAGGAAGCACGGCGGATCGGGCTGGTGCATGACGTGGTCGAGGCGGAACGTCTTGATGCGGCGGTGGAGGTGGAGATCAAACCCTATTTTGCCACCGCGCCCGCAGCGGTTGCCGCCTCCAAGAGGTTGGTTCATGCGCTGGGCGCGCCGATAGACGAGGCCGTCATCGAAATGACGCTGACCCGTCTTGCCGATACATGGGAAACGCCAGAGGCCGCGGAGGGAATCGCGGCCTTTTTTGCGAAGAAATCACCATCATGGAAGGGAGGGAACTGAACATTTGGGAGGAGCCGATTTTCGTTGTAGTTGCGGGCACTTGGCCCCTTGCAATCGGAAGCCGGAAATGCATTCTTATTACATCATGAAAGCTCGCTCCCGTTCCGGAGCATGATTCCGAAAGGGTAGATGCAATTTCGGATAATATTATGGCTCTGGCCTCTTCGATGAGTGGGGCGGCGTGCTTTTGGATTGACCCTTTGAGATCGTACGATGAAAAAAGGGAGGGCTCGGTAATTCGGCAGCGCAGACGCGCTGAGATTTGACCGGCATGGGTTGTCTGAGGTCATCGGGAAAAACGAGACCTCACCAAAGGAGAAAAAGAATGAACCTGAAACTGCTTTCCAGCGTGGCTTTTGCCGCAACACTCGGCTTTGCGGGTGCCGCTTATGCAGATATCACGATTGGCGTTGTTGCGCCGCTTACCGGTCCGGTCGCTGCTTATGGCGATCAGGTCAAGAAGGGTGCGGAAACCGCCGTTGAAGTCATCAATGCGAAGGGCGGCATCAAGGGCGAAAAGATCGTTCTGAAATTCGCTGACGACGCCGGTGAACCGAAGCAGGGTGTTTCCGCTGCCAACCAGATCGTTGGCGACGGCATCAAGTTCGTTGTTGGCCCGGTCACGACCGGCGTTGCAATTCCTGTTTCCGACGTTTTCTCGGAAAACGGCGTTGTGATGGTTACCCCAACCGCGACCGGCCCGGATCTGACCGCACGCGGTCTGGAAAACGTGTTCCGCACTTGCGGTCGCGATGACCAGCAGGCTGACGTCATGGCCAGCTACTTCCTGAAGAACTTCAAGGACAAGAAGGTCGCAATCGTCCACGATAAGGGCGCTTACGGTAAGGGACTGGCTGATTCCTTCAAGGCTGCGATCAACAAGGGTGGCATCACCGAAGTTCAATATGATTCCGTTACGCCAGGCGACAAGGACTTCAGCGCGCTCGTCTCCAAGCTGAAAGCCGCTGGCACTGAAATCGTTTACTTCGGTGGCTATCATGGTGAAGGCGGTCTTCTGTCCCGTCAGCTGCACGATGCGGGTCTCAAGGCGCTCATCCTCGGCGGTGAAGGTCTGTCCAATACCGAATATTGGGCAATCGGCGGCACCAATGCTGAAGGCACGCTCTTCACCAACGCTGTTGATGCGACAAAGAACCCGGCTTCTAAGGAAGCTGTCGATGCGTTGACCGCCAAGAAGATTCCGGTCGAAGCATTCACCATGAATGCTTATGCCGCTGTTCAGGTTCTCGCGAGCGGTATCGAACGCGCTGGTACGACTGATGATTCTGCAGCGGTTGCGAAGACCCTTCGTGACGGCCAGCCAATCGAAACGGTTATCGGCAAGCTGACCTACGGCGAAACGGGCGATTTGTCTTCGCCAAGCTTCGATGTTTTCAAGTGGTCGGATGGCAAGATCGTCGGCCTCGAATAAGCTTGGCTTTGAAACCAAAAGAAACGCCGGGGTTTATCCCCGGCGTTTTGCATTTAGGGAGTGGTAAGCTATCAGGAGCCGGGAAAGCCGAGTTCCGGTTCTATCGCTTCGAATGTCTTTTCCATTGCATAGGTCGGGCTAAGCGGAAAGCCGAAATGACCGTAGGCAATCGACATCTGCCCTTCAGCCTTGCGCTCGTTGCCTTTGGCGATTGCAGCGACATAGAGCGCCGCAGCCAAGCCGGTGCGGTCCGAACCGGACTTGCAATGGATGAGAACCGGCTTTTCCGCATTCTGCATCAGGGCGATCAGCTGTCTGGCCTGTGTGGGGCTTAACTCCTGTCTCGACGACATTTCGAAATCCGCATGCTTGATGCCAAGCGTCTTTGCGGCTGCGATCTCTTCATCATACCATTTCGAGCCCGGTTCGGGGCAACGCAGATTGATGATGGTCTTGATGCCATAAAGCTTCTGCAGGGATGCGATGCGTACGGGATCAGGCTGATTGGAGCGATAGGCTCGTCCCGGGATGATCGTATGGACGTTGCCTTTATACTGAATTGTAACGAGATATCCGCCGAGGAACCCCGCCCCGATAAGGATGATGAGGCGGGGTAGTTTCATGCAACTCAAAGGCCGCATCGCGTGTTTTTTAAGAATTTTAGTGTTTTCATTTAAAAGCACGAGATTAAATGAAGGGAGTATTCGATTTTTGCTTGGATTATGTGGTATATATAGTAAATTTAAGGCGCAATATTGTTGTTTTATGAATATATTTTGAATTTATTGAATGGGGGATTTTTAGATTTGGTGTCGCTAATCAAAATGAAAATGAACCAACAAGCGTGGGGAATTTTGCTCGCCATCGCTATCAAAAGGTAAGCTTCGGTTAACCATACTGGTTTAGTCTATCTGTATCAAAATGGGGCAATTAGCGGAGCAGGTTTTATGCAGCGCTATAGATTTGACGACAAAAGAGTTCTGACCGAGGCAATCGTTGAGCTTCTCAACAGAGGTGTGGAGCCTGACGAGCTTGATCTTGTACTAAGTCGGATTGGTCCGGTTGATCTGGATTTGATGCGGCAGTGCCTGATCGAGGTTTGGGAATACAATCATCAGGAACCGACGCACGAGCCAATGGCTGCTTGATCGGATATTGTTATTCAGGTGTATCCCGAAAAGTGTGAGACGGTTTTCGGGATAAATACCCGAAATAAAGCAACTGTTCGAGAGCTGAGCCGTCAGCCCGTTTGTTTGCGGCTCCGAGTTGAGCTTGGACAACCGGACGGATTGTCTGAGGTTGTCATAATCCTGAAACGGAGAGGTGCTAAATCTCGTCGTGTATCGGGAATTCATTCGGTAGTGTGACCACGGATGTACTGGCGCACCCAGAATGGAAGCGGAAGGTCGGGTTCAGCCCGGCCTTTTTCGTTTTTGAAGGCACCCCTTTTTTGATGGCACTCAATGGGGGCTTGAGCCAATTGGCTGTTTCAGGAAAAGTGGTGCGACTTTCGCTTGAAACTGCCTTCGCGCCTATGGTCTTTGATTTCGTGCATATATTTCTGAAATCGTTTCACAGTTTCCATGATGCATCATAATGTGGTGCGACATTTCATAGGGAGGCAATGAATGATACGACACATCGTTCTTATTCGGTTCAGGTCTGATGTCGCGTCCGATGATATTGCGGATGTACTCGATCAGGTTGTTGCACTGCGTGAGAAAATCGAAGGCATTGTTGCCGTCAGCACAGGTGACAATGTCAGTCCAGAAGCCCTGGAAAAGGGATTCCGGCACGGGTTTGTCGTCGATTTTGCAGATGCAGCGGCGCGCGATGCTTATCTTCCTCACCCCGATCACGTAGTTGTCGGAACAAGGCTTGTCGAACTTGCCGAGAATGGTATCGAAGGCATTCTTGTGTTCGACTATAGTTTTTAAAGCAGAAGTCCTCCAACCCCCATTTTTCCGAGATCATTTGCCGTAAGTTCCAGGCCAGCCATCAGGCGATCCAGAACCCAGTCGAGGCTGTTCTCACGCGCACTGCGCGCCGATCCGGGAGCGACAACAATATATTTTGTGTAGCACTTTGCCAGAACAAGAAGATTGCCCGGGTCAACTGGTATGCCGATGCGTAAAATCTCCCCGCCGACCGCCACGATGGAGTGCGGAACGATATCGGCTTCGTCCGCGATTGAAGAGGCGCTGACGATCAGGACCACATCGCAGGACTGTACAAGTTCATCGATTGCTTTTGCTATTGCGTCCTGTTCATGAGCAACGCGACGCTCCTCTATGACTGAGCCTTGATTGCGCTCCACGCGCTTGGTGATCAGGTTGGTGGTTTTGTCGAGCACACTGTCGCGTATGGTGGGTAATTGGGATTGTATGATCCCAATCTTCGTCGCCTTGAATGATCTGACGTCAAGAATGTCCTGCCCGCCTTGCAATGTGTGCAGACTTTCGATCAGCGTTGCGGGAACGGCAAAGGGAATGATTTTAACCGTCGCCACCATCTGCCCGGCTTTAACGCGGCAATCATTGCGCAAGGTTGCCACCGAGATGCGTGAATCGAGTAGGTTGATCTTGTCGATGGCAGTTGCTTTGGCATGGAACAGGCCGTCGTGACGGGCAAAGAGATTTATACGGCCGGTAACAGGTTTACCCGGCTCTATATTGTTTGAAATCAGCAGCGTTCCGATAGCTAGGGCCGCTTCATCTTCGCCAATGTCATCGTCTTCAAGACGAGCCGCGAAAACATGTGTGATGCCTTGCTGTTCCAATATCTCAATATGATCGGATGTGAGCAATGTGCCTTTTCGGAAGCTGTGGGCGCCTGCGGCAATTGCATAAGCAAGCATTGTCCCTTCAGTTTCTTCAATCGGCCAGTTACCAAAAATCATAAGCGTTCCGTGAGATCGTATTCCTGCAAGTCTAACCTATAGCATCAAAACGCGAACTGGAATTGATCTGAGCGCATCCCAAAAAGTGTGAAATGGTTTTCGGAAAAGATGCGCGTTTAAATAAAACATTAGAGTGCCGATCTGATTCAATCAGATTGATACGCGCTCCAGAGTCTAACGTGAAGCGAAATGCATAGAGTTGTTGGCGTTGCTGTGATATATGCAATGTTGAAGCTGTTTCATGTTGATCTTGTGTATCTTCGTGAATTTGAATAACTTCTATTAGTATTATTTAAGCTTGAGGAATTCTATAGATATGAATTTCGAGTAGGGTTTAATCACTTTCAGTTTAACGTTGAATATCGTCTTGTAAATTTGGAGATGAACTTGTAGGGAACCGCCGACGGGAATTGGTTTTATCCAATTTGATTCCGGGTGGGGCGATTATGACTCACATTGCGTATGCAGCCGCGACATTTCTATCCAATACATTTTTGGTCTGACGCGTGACAAACGGAATTATTCGTTATAACGGTACTTTTGAAATTTTCAGAATTTACCGAAATCTAGGAAATGACGAATGCACCAGAGCGAAAGCTCTGCGCGCAGGATGGAAAGACAAATGAAACACGGCACCCCCCGGACGATCGTTTCGTTCGCCGTCTTGGCCCTCACGGCGATTCTCGCCGGCTGCGAGAACCAGGTCCTGCTCTCTCCGAAGGGAGAGGTCGGTGTGGCAGAACGCGATCTCATGTTTTTTGCGACTGGACTGATGCTCCTTGTCGTGCTGCCGGTCATCTTTATGACCCTGTACTTCGCCTGGAAGTACCGCTCCACCAACGACAAGGCAGAGTACAAGCCTGACTGGCATCATTCTACCAAGATTGAAGCTGCGGTCTGGCTCATTCCGTGCGCCATCATTGTGGTTCTCGGCACAGTGACATGGATCAGCACGCATAAGCTTGATCCTTATCGTCCGCTGGAATCCGACGTGAAGCCGATCAATGTTGAAGTTGTCGCGCTCGATTGGAAGTGGCTGTTCATCTACCCTGATCTGGGTGTTGCATCGGTCAATGAAATGGCGATGCCAGTCGGTACGCCGGTCAATTTCAAGCTGACTTCCAGCAACATCATGAACTCCTTCTTCATTCCGCAACTCGGTAGCCAGGTCTATTCCATGCCAAGCATGCAGACCAAGCTGCACCTGATTGCTGATCATGAAGGTGTGTTTGACGGCATTTCCGCTAATTATAGCGGTCAGGGCTTTGCCCAGATGCGTTTTAAGGCGCATTCGCTGGATCAGGCAGGCTTTGACAAGTGGATTGCTGATGCCAAGGCTTCGGGTCAGGAACTGTCGCGTGAGCGTTATGCTTCGCTGGTTCAACCGAGCGAAAAGGCTCCGGTTCAGTACTTTGCCTACAATGACAAAGCGCTGTTTCATAACATCGTGAACCGTTGCTGGGACGGCAAGTCTGTTTGCCTCGATGATCAGATGCATCAGGCCCAGATGGCTCAGGCAGCGCGCGCAAATCTGCGCAAGTCATCGCCTGTCGATTTCAGCCTGTGGGCAAATGACATCATTTGCGCCATCCAGCCGCAGCGTCTTTCGCAGCTTGAAAACTGATTTGCCGATGCAGCTTAGCCCCGATGCTCTATCCGGGGCTAAGCTGCTGATCGCACTCCAATCGAAGTAAGAATAGAAATGTTCGGAAAACTTACGCTCGAAGCGATCCCCTATCACGAGCCTATCATCATGGTCACATTGACCGCGATAGCTGGTGGGGCGCTCGCTATTCTCGCAGCCATTACCTACTATAAAAAATGGGGCGTTCTTTGGAACGACTGGCTGACCTCTGTCGATCATAAACGCATCGGCATTATGTACATTATTCTGGCTTTCGTGATGCTGTTCCGCGGCTTCTCGGACGCTGTCATGATGCGTGCCCAGCAGGCTCTGGCTTCTGGTGCAAATGAAGGCTTTCTGCCGCCACATCACTACGATCAGATCTTCACCGCCCATGGCGTGATCATGATCTTCTTCGTGGCAATGCCTTTCATCGTTGGTCTGATGAACTTCGCCGTGCCGCTTCAGATTGGTGCGCGTGACGTGGCATTCCCATACCTCAACTCACTGAGTTTCTGGCTGACGGTTGCCGGTGCGATCCTGATCAATCTTTCGCTCGGTATCGGTGAATTCGCCAAGACCGGCTGGCTGGCTTACCCGCCGCTTTCCGGCAAGGAGTTCAGTCCGGATGTCGGGGTGGATTATTATATCTGGGCCTTGCAGATTTCTGGTATGGGTACGCTGCTTTCGGGCGTGAACCTGATCACCACCATCATCAAGATGCGTGCGCCCGGCATGGGTATGATGCAGGTTCCGGTTTTCACCTGGACCGCACTTTGCTCGAACGTTCTGATCGTGGCTGCGTTCCCGATCCTGACCGTGACGCTCGCCCTGCTGTCGCTTGATCGTTATCTGGATTTCCACTTCTTCACCAATGATGGTGGCGGTAATCCGATGATGTATATCAACCTCATCTGGATCTGGGGTCACCCGGAAGTCTATATTCTGGTTCTGCCTTGCTTCGGCGTTTTCTCTGAAATCATCGCGACCTTCTCCGGCAAGCGTCTGTTTGGCTATGCGTCGATGGTGTATGCGACCGTTGCCATTACCATTCTGTCGTTCCTCGTCTGGGTGCACCACTTCTTCACCATGGGTGGCGGTGCAAGCGTAAACGCCTTCTTCGGCGTTGCGACCATGATCATCTCGATCCCGACAGGCGCGAAAGTCTTCAACTGGCTCTTCACCATGTATAAGGGGCGCGTCCGCATGGAAACGCCGGTCATGTGGACCATCGGCTTCATGTGCACCTTCGTTGTAGGTGGTATGACGGGCGTTCTGCTTGCTGTTCCGCCTGCGGATTTCGTGCTGCACAATTCCGTATTCCTGATCGCCCACTTCCATAATGTGATCATCTCGGGCGTTCTGTTCGGCTGCTTTGCCGGTCTCATCTACTGGTGGCCAAAGGCTTTTGGCTTCAAGCTGCATGAAGGCCTTGGCAAGAAGGCGTTCTGGTGCTGGCTTGTTGGCTTTATCATGGCCTTCATGCCGCTCTACGTGCTCGGTCTCATGGGCATGACCCGTCGTCTGAACCACACTGAAAACCCGGCATGGCATATCTATCTGATCATTGCCGCTGTCGGCGTTGCAATCATCCTGCTTGGTATCGTCTTCCAGGTGCTTCAGATCATGATCTCCATTCGCGATCGTGAAAAACTACGCGTCGTTGATGGCGACTCCTGGGGTACCGGACGTACACTCGAGTGGTCGATTTCGTCGCCTCCGCCATTCTACAACTTCGCTGAAGTTCCGCATGTGCGTGACCATGACAGCTGGTGGGATATGAAGCAGAACGGTTATGTTCGTCGTACCGAAAAGTTCGCCCGCATTCATATGCCGAAGAACACCGGCACTGGCTTCATCATCGGTATCCTGTGCATTCCATTCGGTTTTGCAATGGTGTGGCATATCTGGTGGCTGGCAATTGCATCGTTTATCGCAGTCTTCGCCGTTGCTATCGCCCACTCCTTCAACAATGACAGAGACTTCTATGTCTCGGCCGATGAAGTACAGCGCGTCGAAGACGCACATACTCGGCAACTGAATGCTCAGGAGG
Organism: Brucella grignonensis; assembly: GCF_002252505.1. Taxonomy (GTDB): domain Bacteria; phylum Pseudomonadota; class Alphaproteobacteria; order Rhizobiales; family Rhizobiaceae; genus Brucella; species Brucella grignonensis. Next base: position 245,492 of record NZ_NNRL01000163.1, read on the forward strand.
CCTGATCCATGAGCGCGACTATTACTACCACCGGCCCTTTCAAGGGTGGGAACGAGCATCCCGCTCACGAAGATCATCATGATGCAGGGTCGACCACACTGGTCGGCTTCTGGATCTACCTGATGAGCGACTGCGTGCTCTTCTCGGGATTGTTTGCAACCTATGCCGTTCTGGCGCATCAGTTCGCGGGCGGTCCAACCGGCCGTGAACTCTTCGACCTGCAGTTCGTGTTAACCGAAACCATGATCCTGCTGGCCTCCTCGCTGACCTATGGTCTGGCGACGCTTTCAATGTTCAGGAATAACCGTGCAGGCGTTCTGTTCTGGTTGGGCGTTACCTTCCTGCTCGGCGCAGCGTTTCTGGTCATGGAAATCTATGAATTCCATCACCTGATCGTTGAAGGTGCAGGTCCGGATCGCTCGGCATTCCTTTCGGCATTTTTTGCGCTGGTTGGAACGCACGGTCTCCACATTACTTCGGGTCTGGTCTGGATTCTGGTGCTTTCGGCCCAGCTTCTGCGTGATGGCCTGACTGAAAAGAACCGGACGCGCGTGATGTGCTTGAGCCTCTTCTGGCACTTCCTGGACATCATCTGGATTGGCGTCTTTACCCTTGTCTATTTGCTGGGTGTACTGTGATGAGCTCTGGACACGAAACACACGATCAAGCCGCACATGGCAGCCTGAAGTCCTACCTGATTGGTCTGACTCTGGCGATCATTCTCACCATCGTTCCGTTCATGCTGGCGATGAACGGTTACTTTACGCCAGCAACGACTGCAGCAATCGTTATCGGTATGGCTGCTGTTCAGATCGTGGTGCATCTGGTTTACTTCCTGCATCTTGATCCGAAGTCAGAAAATGGCTGGAACATCTTGGCACTCATCTTCACGGTCATCATTCTTGCGATCGTGCTTGCTGGCTCCATCTGGGTCATGCATCACCTCGATACCAATATGATGCCGATGTATATGACGCCGGACGATGCGCGTAATCTGCCATAAGTGCATTTCAGAAGGCCGGCTTTTTGGTCGGCCTTTTGATGCCAGATACCAGGCTTGACGGCCCGGTTTTGCGGCTTTTTTCCTCCTCTCCCCCTTAAAAGCCGCGTGGCGCCCCGGTTCCCTCCGGGGCGCCTTCATTTTTGAAGCGCATCCCAAAAAGTGTGAAGCGGTTTTTGGATAAGATGTGCGCAAAGCGAATAATTTCAGCGCATCCCAAAAAGTGCGAGGCGGTTTTTGTGTAAGATGCGCGCTCTAAGTCATGTTGCCTCCATATCGTTGCCAATTTCAATGCTAAAGCTTCGCCTGATCTTCCGGTAGCGATAAGACGTTTCGCTTTAGAAAGGGGCATTCCGTATCGATACGACGTGTGCTGGATGTGCTGTCGACAGACGAACTGATCCTGGCAAGGTTGTCTACAATCAGGTGTTGTCTGCGGACGACGGCTGGTCATTGCGAGCAGAAAAAGTCTCTCACAGATCCCTGAAGAGTGATGCAGTCAACGGCAGGATTCCAAAAAGTAAAAAATATAAAAATTTAATCAATTGTTTATAATAACGGCGTGATTCGCTTGTATTGTTAAGTATATATGAATATAATTTAAGTCATAAATTTACCATTATTGGTTGAATTGTTTGCAATGTGAGCAATATTGTTATAGTATGTTTTATGTTTGATAATTAATGCGTCTCTATTTACTCTGTATTTTGGAGAATTTTTGATGTCTTTATTTAAGGATTTTCTTGTAAAAAGACGTGTCACTGGTATGGCAATTGTAGCCGCTACGCTATTCACTCCCGCAATTGCTTCTGCTGCTACCGCTTATGTATCCGCCTCAGTAAACGTTCGCTCCGGACCCGGTGCAAATTACGGACGGCTTGCAACACTTCCCGCAGGTATAGCGGTCAATGCCGGTTCCTGCCGCAATGGCTGGTGTCAGATTTATAACGGTAACAGTGTTGGTTTCGTCTCTGCACGTTATGTCCGCTTTGGTTCGTATAACAGCACATATGCCGCCCCACCCAATACCACCGTTATCGTCAGCAATGACGGTTATGATAACGGTTGGGGCCCCGGTTTCGGACTTGGTCTCGGTTTAGGCTGGGCATCGGGCGGTGGCTATTGGGGACCAGGCTGGGGTGGCCCCGGTTGGCGTGGTGGCCCGAATTATGTCAACGGCTGTATCGGTCGCAACTGCCAATCCAATCGTGGCGGTGGGCGCAATGGTTGGAACCCGCGTTGGGGGCACGGTCCGCAATGGGGTGGTAGAGGATGGCCAAACGGAGGACGTGGAAACTGGGCGCCTGGCCTGGGCGTGGGACCACATTTCACATCTGGTCCAGGTCACTTCGGCGGATTTAACCGCCCTGCATTCGGCGGCCGTGGTTTCGGTGGCGATTTCGGCGGCGGAGGCATGCATTTTGGAAACATGCGGCCTATGCACGCCGGACGTTAGGAATATCACCTAAATTGCTTGATATCAGGTCGTTATCCTCCCCTCCTGATGACCTGATCCGCGGCTCGCTGGACTCCCCTCCCTCCAGCGGGCCGCAATCATTTTGTTATCTGAGCCCTGCCAACATCAACTGTCTCAACATTAACGCTCCCCATTAACTGTCCATTGACTCAATCTATTCAAAATAAGAAACAGCTGACCTTTGGGCTTTGGAAGTGTTTTGAGATTCTAGTTGGACCGTCGCTTATATTCGGTTTTTCTTAGATAAAAACTCGTCCAGGCCTGAAATGTCATAGCGCATTTGGGTTGAAGCTTGGCCTTCCCACTACTCTATGGTAATCCCTGAAACGTCCTGGGATTGGGGAGGACGAAGCGCTACCCGAGCGGTCATGAAATAGAAACCGGACAGTAACGTGTATGACTTGGAGTAACAGGACGATACAGGGAAGAAGTCTCATTGTGTTCGCGCTGGCGGTACAATTTGCTTCGATGACAGTGTCGCCTGCATTGGCGTTCGAGATTTTTGGTGTCCGGCTTTGGGGCAAGGACAAGACGGATGATGCCGATGCGGTCATCTCCGATCCCAAGCATTATTCAGTAAATGTAGAAGCGACAGGCAGTCGGAAGAATGCCGATGGCAGTGATGCAGATGTGAAATCTGTGATTGAGGGCGCTTCCGGCCTCGTTTCAGATGCGGATAAGCCCGCTTCGGGCTCGGCTGGGTTGCTTGCCAAGGCGCGTGGCGACTACCGTCGCATCCTGTCAGCGCTATATGGCGAAGGCCGATACGGCGGCACGATCTCTATCAAGGTCGATGGTCGTGAAGCCAATGACATTCCGGTTGATGCCGATATTCCCGACAATGCCAAGATCGATATTTCCGTCGATCCGGGGCCGCAGTTTTTGTTTTCGCGCACCGCTATTTCCAATATTGCTCCCCCGCCTGTCGACAAGCGCGATAAAGTGCCGTTGCCGGAAGAAGCTGGTTTTGCACCCGGTCAGGTAGCTCGTTCAGGTACGATCCTGAAAGCGGAACGTCTGGCGGTCGAAGCTTGGCGTCAGCAAGGCTATGCGAAAGCTAAGGTGACTGGCGAAGATATCGTCGCTGATCACGATGGTAACACGCTTGCGGCCGATGTATCGCTCGATCCGGGCCGCAAGGCACATTACGGCCCTGTAAGCGTGGTTGGTACTGCGCGTATGGACCCGCAATTCGTTGCCTGGATGACAGGATTGAAGCCGGGACAGGAATACGATCCCGACGATATCGAGAAGGCGAAAAAGCGCCTTGGACGCATGGAGGTTTTCCGTGCAATGAATTTTGAAGAAGCCGAGAAGATCGAGCCCGATGGCAGTCTGCCAATGACGCTCAATGTTCAGGAACGTAAGCCACGCCGGTTTGGCTTTGGTGCTGAATATTCGACGCTTGATGGCTTTGGTGTGACCGGATACTGGATGCATCGCAACCTGTTCGGTAAAGGCGAGCGTCTGCGCTTCGATGCCAAAATCAGCGGTGTCGGCGGATCGCAGGACAACTCGTTTAATCCGGCCAACTTCACCTATACTGTTGGCACAAGTTTCACGAAGCCGGGCGTTTATACGCCGGATACGGATTTCGTGGCAGCGCTCGATGCCAAGCGCGAAGTGCTTGACGCCTATACCGAAACCTCGATTAACGCGAAGACTGGCTTTACGCAGATTTTCAGCGACGAGCTTTCGGGTGCGCTTTACGCCAAGGCAAGCCATGGCCGCTTCGATGACGATTATTTCGGAACGCGTGATTTCACGACAGGCGGGCTTGAAGGCAATCTTCTTTATGATGGCCGCAACAACAAACCTGATCCAAGCTCCGGCGTCTATCTCGAAGGCAATGTTCAGCCATTTTACGAGTTCCAGCGCGGCAATTTCGCGACCCGTTTCACCGCGGAAGGTCGCGCCTATTACGGCTTTGGCGCAACGAACCGTGTGATCCTTGCAGGCCGCGTGAAGGTCGGTTCTATCGTTGGTGCGGAGATCGAAGATCTTCCACCCAATCAGCTCTTCCTTGCTGGCGGCGGCGGTTCCATCCGTGGCTATTCCTATCGTGGTGTCGGTGTTGAAACATCGACCGGCGATATTATCGGTGGCCGCTCACTGGTCGAGGCATCGGGCGAAGTGCGTACACGCGTGACCGATTCCATCGGTGTGGTGGGCTTCGTCGATGCAGGCTATGTGGGCGAGCAGTCCTATCCAGATTTTTCGGAAGAAATGCGTATCGGCGCGGGCTTGGGTCTGCGCTACCTGACGGGGCTTGGACCTATTCGTCTTGACGTCGCACTTCCACTTAACCGCCGCTCGGGCGATCCGAGCTATGCATTCTACGTAGGCATAGGACAGGCGTTTTGACCAGATTTCTTGCACTCTTAGCCTTCATTCTCTTTGCCATTCCTGTGGTCGCGCAGGAGCAGGCGGAAGAGGAAAAGTCGTATTTTATTTCTTTTGTGGAGAGCAAACTTTCCGCGCCAAACCGCCGTATCCAGTTTTCAGGCTTAAGTGGTCTTCTGTCGTCTGAAGCAAGTGTTGGGGCGATCACCATTGCAGACCGCGAAGGTGTGTGGCTGCGTATTGAGAATGCCAAGCTCAACTGGAGCCGTACAGCATTGTTCACCGGTCGTCTGAGCATTCAGTCACTGGTGGCCGAACGTATCGACATCATCCGCAAACCATTGCCGGACAACAGCCTGCCATCGCCTGAATCTTCGAGTTTCAGCCTGCCGGAGCTGCCGCTGTCGGTCAATATCGATAGTCTCGATGTAGCTCACCTGCGCTTTGGTCAGGATATTTTCGGGCTGCAATCGGAAGTATCGCTGAACGGCAATCTGTCGCTCGCCAGCGGATCGCTGAATTCATCGTTTGATATCAAGCGTCTCGATGGGCCGGGTGGCAATTTCGCGCTCAGGGCAGCCTATGCCAATGCTGATCAGAAGCTTGACCTTGATCTCAAAGTCGCAGAGCCTGCCAATGGCATCGTCGCCAATCTGCTCAATATCGATGGACGCCCGCCGGTTGATCTCACTTTAACCGGCAAGGGAACGCTTGACGACCTCAAAATTGATTTGGCACTTGATACCAATGGCAACCGCACGCTGACAGGTGGCTTCACACTGGTACGTCAAGCCGATGGCCGCGTCTTTGCAACTCGTGTCGATGGACCTATCGCGGTTCTGGTCCCTCCGGCATTTCGTGACTTTTTTGGCGCTGAAACGGCCCTTTCCGCGAATGGCCTGCTGAAAGATGGCGGTGGTTTCCGCCTTGACGATCTGGCGCTGACGACCGCTGCATTGAAGGTGAAGGCCTCTGCAGAATCGGGCAGCGACGGCTTTCTGAACAAGCTGCGCGTTGATGCGAATATTCAGGATGATAGCAAAGACCAGATACTTTTGCCGGTCAAGGGCGGTGAAACAACTATCAATAATGCCACGTTGCAGGTTTCCTACGGCGACCGCCCAACCAATGATTGGACCGGAAAGCTCGCGATTGCTGGATTCAAGAATGCGACTGTTTCTGCATCGAGCATCGCACTCGACATGGGCGGCGTTGCTGAAAACCTCAACGATGCAGCCAATCGCCGTGTAACCTTTGATGTCAAGGGTGGCGTCAGCGGTATCAATGCGGTCGACGCGAAAGTTGCTGAAGCGCTGGGCGAAAAAATCGACCTGACGATTGCGGGTGGCTGGCGTGCCGGTACTGCTGTCGAACTCGCAAAGGCCAGCATTGAAGGCAACGGCTTGAGCCTTGAGCTTCAGGGCAATATTGCTGACTTTGCATTCAATGGCGATATTCTCGCCAAGGTCGCAAGCCTTGCGCCTTATGGGGCGCTGGCGGATCGCAATCTGGCAGGTAGCATCGACGTAAAAGCAACTGGCACGGTCAGCCCCGTCAGCGGTGCCTTCCAGCTTGATCTCGATGGAACCGCGCAGAACATGCGCACGGGCACGGAAGCGGTCGATAATATTCTCGACGGCAATGTCGATCTGAGCGGGGCGCTGGGACGTAACGCACAAGGGTTTTCCGCGCGCAATTTCCGCATCGGCAATGAGCTGAGCGAAATCACAGCCAATGGCTCTTTTGCATCCGATAAGGCTGATTTCGATTTTGGCGTCATGCTGTCTGATCTCAAGCTTCTGTCTGACAAAGCTTCCGGTCGCATGACGATCAAGGGGAGCGCGCGTGGCGATGACAAACTGATCGCCTTGGCCCTTCGTGCTGATGCACCACAAGGAACACTTGCGGATCGCAAGCTCGCCGATGGGGCTCTGGATTTCAATGCGCTTCTGGACGGTAATGCAACGACGGGTGCATCGCTTTCGGGCAAGCTCGCAGGCAGCGCATCCCTCAATGGCGAGAAGATTGATCTCGGATCATTGATCGATATCGTCAATGACGAGAAGCGTCTGACCAACCTTGTATTCAATGCAGGCGGCACGCATCTTTCAGGCAATGTCACGCAGAATGCCAAAGGTCTGCTGGCTGGTCAGCTGAATGTGGATGCGCCGGATATTTCGACGGCTGCCGCCCTTTTCTTAGCTGAAGCAACGGGCGCTGCAAATGCTGACATCACACTTGATGCGAATGGCGAGCGACAGAATGCAACGGTAAACGCCAAGGCCAATGGCCTGAAGATCAATGGCAACCATATTGCGTCTGCCGACATCGCACTCACCGCACAGGACCTGTTGGGCGTACCGGTTGTCGATGGTGCAGCGAGTGCACGCGATATTCTGGTTGGCACTTTTGGTATCGATAATTTCAATGCCAAGGCCAATGCAACAGGAACAAAGACCGACTTTACGGCAAGCACCAAGCTCAAGATTGGGACAGTCGCAAATGCTGCTGGTTCACTTGAACCCAAGGACGGCGGCTTTGAACTCGGACTGACATCAGCCGATGTGAAACAAGGCGCACTGTCAGCAACGCTTGCTGCACCTGCAACCATTGCCATGAAGGGCAGCGACATCTCGTTTGGCGATATCATCATCAATACGGGTGACGGACAGGTCAAGGTCAATGGTGCGATCGGAGAGCGTCTTGATCTCTCGGTAGCCCTTTCCAATCTACCACTGGCTCTTGCCAATACTTTCAAGCCGGAGCTTGGCCTTGGCGGTACGATCAATGGTACGGCCCGCGTCACAGGCACGCGTGAAAAGCCGAATGCGGCATTCGATATTGCTGCGCGCGGCGTAACTGCGGCTGAGCTGAAAAATCAGGGCATCGCCCCGCTCAATGCTGATGCCAAGGGTAGCTCGGATAATAATCGTCTGAATGTGGATGCTCACGTCACTGGTGGTGGCGGCATTGATGTGACCGCAAAGGGTGGTGTTCCGCTCGGACAGGGCGATATGGCGGTCGATATCAATCTCACCAATCTGCCACTGACTGCACTGAATGGCGCTGTGAAAGGGCAGGACCTTGCGGGTAATGTCACGGGTACAGCGCGTGTCACCGGACCTTTGACCAATCCTGCTGCAAGCTTCAATCTGCGTGGCACAGGACTGGCGGCAAAGCCTCTGCGCGATAATGGCCTTGCACCTTTGAGCCTGCAGGCTGCTGGTAACTATGCGGCCAAGGCAGTCGATATTTCCTCGCTGACCGTCGACGGTCCGCAGGGGCTCAATGTCACGGCCAATGGCAAGGTGCCGTTCTCGGGGCAGGGACTTGGTGTGAATGTTTCGGGCAGCCTGCCTCTGGCGCTCGCCAATCGCTTCCTTGCGGATCGCGGTGCGCAGGCAAGCGGTACGCTTTCGCTGACAGCAAATGTTTCAGGTGGCTTTGATAAGCCACAGCTACGCGGCATGTTCTCGACTTCGGGCGCGCAGTTCATCGACCCTGAAACCAATGTTCGCCTCAACAATATCAATGTTATGGGCGCCATGGAGGGTGAAACTATCACGCTTCGTCAGGTCAATGCAGCCTTTGGCAGCGGCGGTGCGATTTCTGCGACCGGTACGATTTCGACCAATGCGGCGGCCAATTTTTCCGCCAATATCAATATCNGCGCAGTTCATCGACCCTGAAACCAATGTTCGCCTCAACAATATCAATGTTATGGGCGCCATGGAGGGTGAAACTATCACGCTTCGTCAGGTCAATGCAGCCTTTGGCAGCGGCGGTGCGATTTCTGCGACCGGGACGATTTCGACCAATGCGGCGGCCAATTTTCCCGCCAATATCAATATCAAGCTGGATCGTGCGCGCTATGCTGACGGCAAGCTGGTGGTGGCAACCGTCAATGGTGGCATTTCGATTGTCGGCCCGCTGATGCGCGATCCGCTGATTTCAGGCCGTATCGATGTGGATCGTGCCGAGATTACGGTTCCGGAAAATCTGGGCGGCGGCGCGTCATACGTTCCTGTTCGCCATATCAATACGCCAAAGAATGTTCAGGCAACACTTGATCGTGCCAAGGTCGAAACGCGCCGCAGCAAGGTGCCGACACCAACCGCGCGTCCAACGGTTCCGCGTCTCGATGTTGTTGTGAGCGCGCCAAACCAGATCTTTGTGCGCGGTCGTGGCCTCGATACGGAATTGGGTGGGCGTGTGCGGCTTACCGGTCCAGTGACCGGCATCCAGCCGGTGGGTTCGTTCGACCTGATCCGCGGTCGCATCGGCATCCTTGGCCAGCGCATTACCTTTGACGAAGGCCATGTAACACTGGTGGGTGATCTCAATCCGCAGCTCAACTTCGTTGCGCGCAGCGAAGGCGGCGATATTACGGCGATTGTGACGGTTACCGGCACGGTTGATAATCTCAATATCGTCTTCTCGTCCTCGCCGGAACTGCCACAGGATGAAGTGCTTGCGCATCTGATCTTCAAGCGTTCAATTGGTGAATTGTCGGCCTTCCAGATTGCACAGCTTGCAGCCGCTGCAGCCGAACTTGCCGGTGGTTCCAACAATTCGCTGATGGGCAAACTGCGTCAGGGAACGGGCCTTGATGATATTGATGTGGTGACCGACAGCAACGGCGAAACCGCTGTGCGTGCCGGTCGATATATTCGCGATAATATCTATCTCGGCGTAGAAGCTGGCTCCGGTGGCTCGACCAAGGGCACAGTCAATCTCGACATTTCCCGAAACCTCAAGGTGAAGGGTGCTCTGGGATCGGAAGGCGATTCCAGTGGCGGTATTTTCTACGAAAAAGACTATTGAACGATCAGCAAAGCCTGATCAAAAAGGCCGGGTCGATACCCGGCCTTTATTTTATCGATGTCTCAGTAACCATTTTTCTTAACGTTTGCGCGAGTGATTTAACGCTTCTTCAACCATAAGGACGCAAATTGTCGAGATGATAAAAGGGCATTTTGCCGATTGTTTCGAGTTGGACGATTTGTATGTCTAAGTTGAGTGAGAAATTAAGCCGCCGTCATTTTCTGCTGGGCACCGGCGCTGCCATGCTTGGCGGTGTCGCAGGCTGTTCGCAAACCATGGACATGTCTGCCTTTCAGATGAACATTGATCCGATGTCGACGGGCGGCATTACGCCGATACGTCCGCAAATCAGCGTTGACAAGAACATCACGACGCCGGATGTCATGTATGCTTCGGTGCAGGAAGGGCCCTATGCTCTCCCGGCTATTCCATATCAGAAAGTGCCGAAAGAGTTTCGTCGCCAGATCGTGCCGGATCCAACAGGCGAAGCGCCGGGAACGATTGTGGTCAGCACGAAAGATCACTTCCTGTACTACGTCCTTCCGGGCGGTGAAGCGCTGCGCTATGGCGTCGGCATCGGCAAGGCGGGCTTTGAATGGCAGGGCCGTGCCAATGTCCAGTATAAGAAGCAATGGCCGCGCTGGACTCCTCCGCCGGAAATGATCCAGCGCAGGCCAGATTTGGAAAAATACCGCAATGGTCAGGAGCCGGGTCCGCAAAACCCGCTTGGTGCGCGTGCGCTTTATATCTTCCAGAATGGCCGCGACACGGGCTACCGCATCCATGGGTCGCCTGAATGGTGGTCGATCGGTCAGTCGATGTCGTCTGGCTGTATTCGCCTGATGAATCAGGACATCATCGATCTCTATAATCGTGTTCAGGGAAAGGCACCGATCATCGTTGGATGATCGGTGTTTCATCTCGCTAAAGACTCAAAGCATTTCCAGCAAAAAGTGCGAAGCGGTTTTGCGTAGGATAATGCGAAAAAACAAATAGTTACAGCGGCTCCAACGATTCAGTCTGAACTGGAACCGCTGTAAAGCGCATCCCGAAAAGTGTGAAGCGGTTTTCGGATAAGATGTGCAAAGAGCAAATAATCAGAGCGCGCGCATTCAGAAAATGCGCGCGCTCTAAAGTTTTCCGGGCTGACTGGAGGTCGTATTGCCCGGCTATTCGGATACTCCGTTCGCGACGATTATTCGTAACGACCAATCTTGGCGGCCGTATCGGCAAAAGCGACGAGGCGCGAAAGCTCAATCTTCATGCTGTCGACCGAAGCATGGAGTGTTTGCGATTTGGGCACGGTCATATCCTGCGCCATCTGGGTGGATATTGCCGGCATGGCAAAGGCTGCTGTCGTCAGAGCAATGGCTGCAACAAAGCCGAGGCGTCGTTCGGTTCTGGCTTGCATTTTGTTCTCCTCGCGCCGCAATTAGCGGCCTAAATCAAAGTGGTTTCCTACGCAGCGTTCCTGAGATCAGTGAAAGGTCGCGCGACGGGTTATGTTCAAAGCAATGTCGATGGCATGAATCGGTATTGGCAACAAAGTCTGTCCGAAATCGGCCAATGTGTCGGCAAAATTGCGGGCTGCATCTGCCACATCGTCGCAACGCCGTTTGCAGGCGATTGCCTCGAGGCAGGTTTCGAGCAGCAATCCATCCTGATTCTGGAGACCCGAAATCAGGCCCAGCGTGAGACATTCCTCACGGCACACGTGGTGCGAATCGAATGGAAATGCGCGCAGCTGACAGCTTGCACAATGGCGCAGTACACGAATAAACTGAGAAAGCTCGGCGATTGCACGCTTTGCTTCAGAGGCTCCGAGCACTTCCGAATAGAGGCCCCAGGTCATTTCCCAGGGAATGATTGATCCGGTTTCAAAACCGGCAGTCCAGCGGCGATAGCCTTCAAGCACCAGTTTTTCCGGCAGGCGATCATAGTAGCCCACGCTGTTGGCGCCGTTCAGCTCCGAAATGCGCATATTCATGTTCGCCTCCATTCAGCGGGACGAACTGATGCACAACTTTGCTGTTTATGCTTCGCGAGACGTTCTGTTTCCCCTCGCGCATTGCAATATCCGGTCGGCAAAAGATGAAGTTGCCAAGGCAATCCATCCACACTTGCGGACCGGCACTCACTGAGACCGATCATAAGGTCCTCCAATCGAACGGGTTCAAGGCCCAGACATCAAAGGCTGCACAAAATAACTCTGGTGCATAAAAGCTGCTAATTGATCTGGAGTCAATTACTCATCTTTTAGAAAAGTGAATTATTTCAACAGTGTAGAATTATTCTAGACTATTAAATTCATGTTTATAGCAATAAACGAAGAACGCAACCGCTACAACTGGGTAGCGGTTGCGGCAAACGGGCGCATAAAGCACGGAGAGAGGCGCGTTATCGCCCTTGTGCTCTTTAAATCAATGTTTTGAATGATCGTCGGACTTGCCGCTCTGTGGCGTCACAGGGAATTCGAGATCGACCTTGCCAGCCTTTTCGAATTCAAGCGTCGCGGAAACCTTGTCACCTTCCTTGTAAGGCTGGTCGGGCTGGATGAACATCAGATGATAGCCGCCTGATTTCAGTTCCACGGTTTCGCCTGCCGGAATATCCAATCCGCCGTCGAGCTTGCGCATCTTCATGACCTGATTTTCCATGCTCATTTCATGGATTTCAACGCGCTTGACGCCGGTTGTGCTAACGCTGACCAGCTTGTCTGCATCCTTGCCGTCGTTCTTGATGGTGAGGAAACCACCTGCAACCTTTGCACCGGGAACCATAGCGCGGATCGATGGACCGCTGATGCTGAGATCGCCGATTTTGGTCGGGGCCATGGCATGGTCACCATGTCCGCCGTGGCCCGCATGTTCATCGGTGCCTGACGCAGCCATCACGCGAAGCTGCGGTGCCGGATGTTCGAGATCGTGCGGGTTCTGGCCTTCTGCGGCAATTTCGATCCACGCGACAGAATCATCTGTGCCGCAGAACTGCGTGACCGGGAAGGAGAGGGTCGTGTCCTTGTCGAACTTGGCAAGCTGGCCGACCACGACAAATTCATCATAGAAGTCGCTTGGCAGCTCGCCTTCGCTCCATGTGACCTGCTTCACACCGGAGGTTACGTCCTTGCCATGGACTTTGTAGCTCTGTGCGTAATCACCCTTGGCAGTTTCAATTTTCCAACCGGCTTTTGCCTGTGGCTGAGCTGAAACGAAACCTTCTGGCAGTTCAATTTTCACTGAGGTTGTGGCTTTGCCGTCGCAACCATGTGGAATGCGAACCACAGCCTTATAGCGGCTTCCTGCCGTGGCTTCGCTCTGATCAAGCGAGGAGTGTGCATTAGCCATGCCTGCGGAAGCGCAAAGGGCAAAAAGCGAAATGGCGGATGTCAAAAGACGAGCATTTTTCATTGTAAAAAACCTGAATAATCATGTGTCGGGACGCAGCTTTTCTAAGTGCGTGCAGGAAAAGATTGATTTCAGGCGAAAGGTGGCGCTTGCGGCGGCGCTTGAGGCGGATAGGTCTGCAGCCTCAGAATTGGTTCTGACGGCGTGATAATATCAGCCGTTGCAATATTGATTGTGGCCCCTGTTGATGGTGCAGGTGTTGGGCAAAGGAATGCCGATGAAATGCGGCAGGCATCGCAAATATTGTTGTTGTGCACATGCTGGTCGCCGTCATGGCTGTCATGATCAATCGCATGATCAGTGATGCAAAGCACCGGATAGCTGCCATCAGGCAAGACATATTGTGCAAGCAGCAATCGTTCTGGAGAAGCGAGCGCGACCGGCTTGTGTCCGAAAGCGACAAGCATCAACGCCAATACGCTTAGAATGCGTATTGCCAATGTTGCCTGTAACTGGACTGTGCGCCTATTCAATCCAAGTGCTCCTTCAGGATTGACCTTATCTATTCCAAGCCAACCGTCTTTGCCAAGCGTCAAATAGAAGCTGGTTTATGAGAAGGCGAGCAGCAATTTGATAAACCGCTCGCCCAAAAAACTTATTGATAGCGTCCGCCACGCTGAATGACTTCGATCTTGTAGCCATCCGGGTCTTCGACGAAAAAGAAACGCGCGACTAGCACGTCGCCATTCTTGAAATCCACCAGCTTGCCGACCTTAAAGCCCAGTTCACTGAAACGGGCATGTTCCGCATCAAGATCATCGACCACGAAAGCCAGATGGCCATAGCCATCGCCGAGACTGTAAGGTTCGGTGCGCCCTTTGTTGATGGTCAACTCGACCTCAAAGTCAGCTTCCGCGTTGCGCAGATAGACAAGCGTAAAGCTCTCGAAATCGATACGCTCGGCGATCTTCAGACCAAAAGCCTGGTCGTAGAAGGAAACGGACTTTCCCTCATCAAGAACGCGTATCATCGTGTGGATGGCTTTAGCCATTATGTCACCTGTCTCTCAAAAACTCTTTGCTTGGTTCTATTGGCCTTTTGGCTAAAACTGGATTATCTCAAGACATGCAAAGCGGGCAAGCGTGAAGCTTGCCGCAGACGAGGTGGGATAATGTCAGGCGTAACGCGTGAGCAGGTTCTGGAACGGCTGAAGGTCGTGACAGGGCCAGATTTCGAAAGCGATGTCGTGTCGCTCGGTCTGGTGTCGGATATTTTCATTGCCGACGGCAAGGTCTTCTTTTCCATCACGGTTCCAGCCGATCGCGCAAATGCGCTTGAGCCGATGCGATTGGCTGCGGAAAAAGCAGTCAAGGAAATTCCCGGCGTGTCCGGTGCGCTGGTCACACTGACTGCGGAAAAGAAGGGGGGGCGCACAAGCGATGATGCGCCACCTCCGCCCAAACCTCAGCCACGCCCGGCTCCAGCGTCAGAGCAGCATCGTCATCCGCCACAGCCGCGCCCGGCGGCCAAGCCCGGTATTCCAGGTGTCGGCGCGATCATAGCTGTTGCATCCGGTAAGGGGGGCGTGGGCAAGTCCACGACTGCCGTCAATCTGGCACTCGGAATGGCTGCGAATGGTCTGAAGGTCGGTATTCTCGATGCCGATATTTATGGTCCGTCTATGCCGCGCCTGCTTGGTCTTTCCGGTCGTCCGGAAACTGTAGAAGGCCGCATTTTGAAACCAATGGAAAACTACGGCATCAAGGTGATGTCGATGGGCTTCATGGTGGATGAAGATACGCCGATGATCTGGCGCGGCCCGATGGTTATGTCGGCACTGACACAGATGTTGCGCGAAGTGGCATGGGGCAATCTTGACGTTCTGGTTGTTGATATGCCTCCCGGCACGGGTGATGCGCAGCTCACCATGGCGCAGCAGGTACCGCTGGCCGGTGCCGTCGTTGTTTCAACGCCGCAGGATCTGGCGCTGATCGATGCACGCAAGGGACTGGCCATGTTCCGCAAGGTTGATGTGCCGCTTTTGGGCATTGTCGAGAATATGAGCTATTTCATCGCGCCTGATACTGGCGCACGCTACGATATTTTCGGCCATGGCGGCGCACGTAAGGAAGCGGAACGTCTCAATGTGCCGTTCCTTGGCGAAGTACCGCTGCATATGGATGTGCGCGCGCATTCCGACAACGGCACACCGATTACGGTCGTGGAGCCTAACAGCGAACATGCGAAAATCTATCGTGATATTGCCGCCAAGGTTTGGGAAAACATGAAGGCAGGCAAGGGGGCTGGAAAGCCAGCTCCGGCAATTGTGTTTGATTAATCCCCAAAGAAAAGGGCCCGTGAGGGCCCTTTTAATTATGTGATTACGCTTGGCTCAGTTCGTCCGCTGCGCTTTTTCACCTCAGAAATTTGCTCGGCAGCATCAATCAGCGTTGCTAGAGTTTCCTGCGTATCGAGATTGTGCTTGGCTGTATCTGCTTCATAGCGCTCGATATAGATGCGGATGGTCGCGCCTGATGTGCCGGTGCCTGAAAGACGTAACACCACGCGTGCTCCGCCTTCGAAATAGATACGGATGCCCTGATGTTCGCTCACCGAATGATCGATTGGATCATGATAGGCAAAATCATCAGCCTTTTCAATTTTAAGACCATTGACGCTTGTGCCCGGCAAAAGTTCAAGCTTGCCGCGCAGATCAGCAACGAGCTTCTTCGCAATGTCGGAATCAACCGCTTCATAATCGTGGCGGGTGTAATAGTTGCGGCCAAAGCGCGCCCAATGTTCCTCGATGATATCCTTCACGCTTTCCTTGCGCACGGCCAGAATGTTGAGCCAGAGCAGAACCGCCCACAGCCCGTCCTTTTCACGCACATGATCTGAGCCGGTGCCGGAGCTTTCCTCACCGCAGATTGTAACCTTGCCATGATCGAGCAGGTTGCCGAAGAATTTCCAGCCGGTCGGTGTTTCATAGATGCCGATGCCAAGCTTTTCTGCAACGCGGTCCGCTGCGGCGCTGGTCGGCATCGAACGGGCGATGCCCTTGATGCCGTCCTTATAGCCCGGTGCCAGATGCGCATTAGCGGCAAGCATGGCGAGCGAATCGGAAGGGGTCACGAAAATGCCCCGCCCGATAATGAGATTGCGGTCGCCATCACCGTCTGACGCCGCGCCGAAATCCGGTGCATTATCCGACATCAGCAGATCGTAAAGCTCTTTAGCATAGACGAGGTTCGGGTCGGGGTGATGGCCCCCGAAATCAGGCAGCGGCACGAAGTTCATCACGCTGCCTTCCGGTGCACCAAGGCGATGTTCGAAAATTTCCCTGGCGTAAGGGCCGGTCACGGCATGCATGGCGTCGAATTTCAGTGCAAACCCGCCCTTGATCATGGCGCGGATGGCATCAAAGTCGAACAGGCTTTCCATCAGTTCGGCGTAATCTGTGACCGGATCAAAGACCACGATTTCGGTTTCACCAATCTTTGCGGTTCCGAGCGTGTTTAGGTCAACATCGGCCGCCTCGATGATTTTGTACTGATCGATCACCTTTGAGCGCGCGAAGATCGCTTCGGTGATCTTTTCAGGAGCGGGGCCACCATTGCCGATATTGTATTTGATGCCGAAATCTTCGGTTGGACCACCGGGATTGTGGCTGGCTGAAAGAATGAGGCCGCCGAAAGCCTTGTATTTGCGGATCATATTGGAAGCAGCAGGGGTGGAAAGAATGCCACCCTGACCGACCATGATGCGATCAAAGCCATTGGCAGCGGCGATCTTGATCACTTTCTGGATCACTTCGCGATTGTAAAAGCGCCCATCGCCACCCACCACGAGGGTCTTGCCTGCAAATCCTTCCAGTACATCGAAAACCGACTGGATAAAGTTTTCAGCATAATTGGGCTGCTGGAAAACCGGGACTTTCTTGCGCAGACCGGAGGTGCCGGGCTGCTGATCCTGAAAGGGCGTGGTGGCAACTGTTTTGACAGTCATAATTTTCCCATTCGATTCAATAATTTGAATTAGCAAGTGATCAGTCTTTGCGGTCATTGCAAGACAAGATAGATCAAACTTATTGTTTGAAAATAACAAACTGTGTGCTGTTTTACAGAAACACTTCTATTTTTCATTTCAGGTGCCCTCATATGAAGCCTTGCCCAGCAGAAAGCCTGCCTGAAGAGATCCTTTCGCAGCTTTCGAATATGGATGGTCGTTTGATCGTTGCGATTGCTGGACCTCCCGGTGCAGGCAAGTCAACCATCTCGGAATATCTGCGGGACGCGATCAATAAAGGTGGTGCTGGGCCTGCCGTTGTCGTGCCTATGGATGGGTTTCATCTCGACAATGCGATCCTTGACGAGTGTGGGTTGCGCAGCCGCAAAGGCTCGCCGCCGACCTTTGATTGTGCGGGCTTTGCAGCGCTGCTGGAGCGTTTGAAAAATGCAACAGGGGATATTGTCATTCCTGCCTTTGATCGCACGCTGGATCTGGCGCGTGCTGGTGCTGCAATCGTACGTGCCGAGCATCGAATTCTGCTGGTTGAAGGCAATTACCTTCTGCTCGATCAGGAACCCTGGACAGGTCTTGCATCATTCTTTGATATGACGATCTTTCTGGACGTGCCTTTTGCGGAGCTGGAGCGTCGTCTTATCCAGCGTTGGCTTGATCATGGACACACACAAGATGCCGCGCGTGAGCGCGCATTTTCCAACGATATTCCGAATGCCGAGCTTGTGGTTTCGACGTCACGAAATGCAAACTACGTTGTCATAACGGCATAAACCATGACGGAAAATTGCACGTCCAAGACTTGCAGCAGGTGATTCCTGTCTGCATGATGTGAACAGCAGTTATATTCTGACGGGATCAGCCTTTCATGACAAATTATGTTTTCGTGCCCTCTCCGCAACCGTTCGTGCCGGTTAAGGGAAAAGAAGCGCGTTTTCCCGTGCATCGCATTTATTGCGTCGGACAGAATTATGCCGATCACGCTATCGAAATGGGTGGTGATCCGACGCGTAACCCGCCATTTTTCTTCCAGAAAAACCCCGACAATCTTGTCATCAATGGTAGCGATTTTCCCTATCCTCCAAAGACGGAAGACGTGCATCATGAGATCGAGCTGGTTGTCGCGCTTAAGACAGGCGGCAGCGATATCCCGGTCGAGACTGCGCTTGATCATATCTATGGCTATGCGGTTGGTATCGATATGACGCGACGTGATTTGCAGACCGTGGCTAAAAAGGCCGGTCGCCCTTGGGAAGTAGCGAAAGCCTTCGAACATTCAGCACCTTGCTCGGCCATCGTACCAGTGTCTGAAATCGGCCATCCGCAATCAGCGGCAATCACGCTGAAAATCAATGGGGAGCAGCGTCAGGCGGGTGATCTTAATCAGATGATCTGGAAAGTGCCGGAAACCATCGCATATCTTTCATCTCTCTTTGTTCTGCAGCCGGGTGATCTTATCTATACCGGCACACCGGCCGGCGTGGGAGCTGTAAAGCGAGGAGACCTGCTGCAGGGAAATGTGGATGGCGTCGGCACGATTTCGGTGAAAGTTGTCTGACGAAATCCTCTCCAAAAATGGCCAGAAAAAGCCAGAAAAAGATTGCGTATAAAGAAGCTTCCGAAGGAGGAATAATGAGCATTTATCTCCCCGTTGACATACATGATGCTCTTGAGCGCTTTATCAACGAAAAGCATCCCGGCCTGAACCAGACCGAGGCTATCATCCATATTTTGCGTAGATCACTCGTGCAGCAAGGATATCTTGCAGCACCGTCAGAACATGGTACACCGCCTGAAGATTTGAACGCTACGAATGACGATTGAATATGAATAAGATCCCACCCGAGGGAGCTGGCCAGAAGGCCACTCTCGGTCGCCGCCTTCTGCTTTTGACAATATTGGCGATCTTGCTGACATGCGCGCTCGTGTGGATGAGCATTTATCTGTTCGATCCCGATGGTGATCTCGGTTTGGATGATTTTGGGATTTTTGCACACGAATTCAATGCGATAGATACGATGCTACCGCGAATTCTGTGAGGGTTCGGAGTGTTCTGTTACCGAGTGAAATATTGATTTTGACGCGCCCGTGACGTTCTGGGCTTTCGCTTTGCGTATTTTGCATGGTAGATGACGGTTATCGATTGAAAGAATATTGACTGAACCGGGCCGCAAAACGGACCCGCTCAAGCCAAGAGGGTCTTATGGCATTCGAGGACATCAAGGCGGAAATTGCACTGCTGTTTGAGCAGATGGTTAACCAGCCGCAGGACGTTCATGAGATTCGCGAGACAGTTCGTGAAAAGCTTAACGCGCTCAAAGCAACGGGCATGCCTCTGCCAGCCGATCTGGTTGAACTCGAAAAACGTATCGAACAAGATTTCGATTCCTAAGGATCAATCGGACATGCGTTTTCAATTTACTTCCAGAGCATTTTCCCATCCGGTCTTTAAAGGCGTTCTTCTCCTTGGTTGCGCCGTCGCTTTGAGCGCGTGCAACACGACCAATGACGGCAAGCCTGTTAAAACAGCGCTGATCACACCAAGTGAGACTTCGACGACAACGGCAGCAACGACAGTGACGGGCGACGCAGCAAATCCTGCTGTTGGCGCTACCGCAGTTGCGGATGCCGCTACCGCTACTGGCACGGAAACCGTCGCATCGCTGGAAAATCCAGTACTTCCATCGGTTGTGCCAATTCCGGGTGTCCGTGGACAATCCGAGCCGATGCTGGCCTTTGCTGGCGCACAGGCCGCTGCTTCGCCGGCGTCCCTTGCTACCAACATGGCTTTTGAGACACCGGACCATGCACCGGATGGTCTTGATGATCTCATCACCAAATATTCGGTTGCCTATGATGTGCCGGAGCGCCTTGTGCGCCGGGTCGTGCATCGCGAAAGCCGGTTCAATCCGGGTGCTCGCAACGGACCCTATTGGGGTCTGATGCAGATCAGCCATCCGACGGCGCGTGGCATGGGTTACAAGGGCAACGCCAAGGGTCTTCTCGATGCCGAGACGAACCTGAAATATGCTGTCCGCTATCTGTCCGGTGCCTATAAGGTCGCAGGCGGAGATGAAAGCCAGGCAGTTCGCTATTATGCCCGCGGCTATTATTATGATGCCAAGCGCAAGGGACTGTTGCAGGAAACCGGCCTTGACGGCAGCTGGAAGCGCAGCGGTCCGACCCGCGACGCAGCAGCAATCCCGGCAGAACCGACGACTTTGCCGGAAGGTGCTGCAGCACCGCTTCCCGGTGTCGCTCCCATTCAGGCGTCCTACGCACCGGCAGCACAGTAAACTTCATATCAACCAACTGTCATCTTGACGCTGCAAAGCGATGCCAGTTTGCTGTACTGATATGAAGATGTGGGTGTGCGTGATGGATGTAAGACTGCCGTATCCAATCAAATGGAAATATGACAGAGCCGAACTTTGGGCAGATGGTGTTGTCCATGTGCTGGGCGTGGCACTTGCGTTTGCAGGTGCTATCGCGATGCTTATTTATTTCCTGCCGAACATGTCGACTACCACGTCAATCTCATCGGGTGTCTATCTCGCGAGCTTGCTTGCCGCACTTGGAATTTCTGCAGTTTATAATATCTGGCCTGTATCTCCCACCAAATGGTTTCTGCGACGCTTCGATCATTCGGCGATCTATCTGCTGATCGCTGGAACTTATACGCCCTTTGCGGTGCATATGGGCGATCGCGCCGTGCCGCTGCTTCTCTTCGTCTGGAGCGTGGCTTTCGTCGGCATCATGCTGAAACTATTCATGCCTGGGCGTTTCGACCGGCTGTCGATCCTGCTTTATCTGGCGCTCGGCTGGAGCGGCGTCATGGTCTACGACACCATGGTGCAATCGCTGCCGCCAGCCGTTTTCTGGCTGATTGCAGCCGGTGGCATGGTCTATTCGCTGGGTGTGATCTTCCATGTATGGGAGCGCCTGCGATTTCAGAATGCCATCTGGCACGGCTTTGTCGTGGTGGGCGCGGCGCTGCATTATTGTGCGGTGTTTTTTGTCGGGACGTAAGGCTAATGAAAGTCTCGCGAGTTCGGCATGATTTTAACATTTCGCGGATGATGCGCTGTCTGGGATGGAGCGACGAGACGCTGCGCTTCGCGTCCGCTCATTTCGATCAGTGCTGTCGAACGGTCCTGCAGCCTTGACGCCACCAGATGCACGACCCCTTCGGGGCTGCGCTGGAGGCGACCTTCGATATGGATCAGCCGCGCACCCATCACTTCGCGGCGAAATGCTTTCATGATCTTCGGCCAGACGACAATATTGGCTATGCCGGTTTCATCCTCGATGGTGAGAAACACCACGCCCTTGGCGCTGCCGGGGCGCTGGCGCACGGTGACGACGCCCGCCACTTTCATGCGGCGTCCATCGGCACCTTGCTGCACCGCATGACAGGTTGAAACGCCTTCCGCCGCCAGACCCTCGCGCAGATATTGCAGCGGATGCCCTTTCAGCGAGAGCCGCGTCGTCTCGTAATCGGCAATCACATGTTCGGAAGCGGCCATTTCAGGAAGCTTTGTGCGCGGTTCCTCCGCCAGCTCGTTGGTTGCGGCGGCGCGAAACAGCGGCAGCGTTTCGTCATTGGGCAGACGGCGCACGGCCCACAGTGCTGCGCGGCGGTCGATATCGAGTGAGCCGAAGGCATCGGCATCGGCCAAAAGCGTGAAGGCGCGCCGGTCGAGCCGGAGCCGTCGATGCATGTCCTCGATGGTACGGTAAGGCTCCTGTCGGTCGGCAATCAGGAGTTCGGTGTCCCGTTTGGAAAACCCGTCGATCTGGCGGAAACCCAGCCGGAGCGCTAGGTGAACATCGGGTGTTTCCTCCAGAATATTATCCCATTGGCTGAAGTTCACATCGACGGGCAGCACCGTCACACCATGTTCGCGGGCATCGCGCACGATCTGGGCGGGCGCATAAAAACCCATGGGCTGGGAATTGAGAAGTGCGGCGGCGAACACTTCCGGATGGTGGCACTTGATCCACGCGGAAATATAGACCAGATGCGCAAAGCTTGCCGCATGACTTTCGGGAAAGCCATATTCGCCGAATCCCTTGATCTGGTTGAAGCAGTTTTCGGCAAAGGTCCGGTCGTAGCCACGATTGACCATGCCTTCGATCATCTTTGTTTCCATCGTATGAATGGTGCCCATCTTGCGGAAAGTGGCCATGGCGCGGCGCAACTGGTTGGCCTCATCCGGTGTGAATTTTGCAGCCTCCATGGCAATACGCATCGCCTGTTCCTGAAACAGTGGCACGCCCTTGGTCTTGCCGAGAATTTGTAGCAATTCGTCGGGCGGTCCATGTTCCGGCGATGGCGATGGCAAGGTGCAGGGTTCCTGTCCGTTTCGCCGCCGCAGATAGGGATGGACCATGTCGCCCTGAATGGGGCCGGGCCGCACAATGGCGACCTCGATGACGAGATCATAGAACTCACGCGGTTGCAGGCGCGGCAGCATGTTCATCTGAGCGCGGCTTTCCACCTGAAACACGCCGAGCGAATCTCCCTTGCACAGCATGTCGTAGACGCGCTTGTCTTCGCGGGGCAGATTGGCCAGCGTCAGCTTTTCGCCGCCATAAAGCTGTGGCTTGTGCTGGTGAATGAGGTCGAAAGCCTTGCGGATGCAGGTGAGCATGCCAAGCGACAGCACATCGACCTTCATCAGCCCCACCTCGTCGATATCGTCCTTGTCCCATTCGATGAAGGAGCGGTCTTCCATCGCTGCCGGGCCGATGGGCACGGTCTCGTCCAGTCGATCACGGGTCAGAACGAAACCGCCGACATGCTGCGACAGGTGGCGCGGAAAGCCGATCAGCGTGATGGCCAGTTCCACCGCGCGTCGGATAATGGGGTTGTCGGGGTCGAGACCCGCCTGCCTGATATGCTGCTTGTCGATGCCGCCGCCGGATATGCCCCAGACCGTATTGGCGAGTGCTGCCGTCACATCCTCAGTCAGGCCCAGCGCCTTGCCGACATCGCGAATGGCGCTGCGGGACCGATAGCTGATGACGGTTGCGACAATGGCCGCGCGATCTCTGGTGTAGCGGTCATAGACATATTGCATCACCTCTTCGCGCCGCTCATGCTCGAAATCGACGTCGATATCCGGCGGCTCCTTTCGCTCCACCGAAAGAAAGCGCTCGAACAGGAGGTCAACCTGTGTCGGGTCCACGCCGGTGACGCCAAGGCAGAAGCAGACGACGGAATTGGCCGCCGAACCGCGCCCCTGACACAGAATGCCTTCTCCGCGGGCATAGCTCACAATGTCATAAACCGTGAGAAAGTAAGCCGCATATTGCAGCTTTTCGATCAGCGCCAGTTCCTTGTGGATCAGCGCCTGCACCTTCGGCGGGATGCTGTTAGCGCCGTAATGACGGGCGGCACCTTCCCAGGTGAGATCATGCAGATGTTGTTGCGGCGTCTTGCCGGGCGGCACCGGCTCGTCGGGATAATCATATTTCAGCTCGTCAAGCTGGAAGGTGATGGGCGCGACGAAATCGGCGGTAGCCTCGACTGCTTCAGCGTAGTCGCGGAACAGCCGCAGCATTTCCTTGGGCGGTTTCAGATGGCGTTCGGCATTCTTTTCAAGAAGCTGCCCGGCTGCGAAAACAGTTGTGTGGTGGCGGGTTGCCGTCAGCACATCCTGAAGTGCGCGGCGGTCGGGATGATGATAGAGCACGTCATTGGTGGCGAGCAACGGCACGTTGGCTTCGGCTGCAAAACGGGCGATGCGTTCGGCCCGGCGTCCGTCATGGCCCTGATGCGGCATGGCGAGCATCAGCCAGACCGAGCCGGGGGCAGCTTGCGCAATCTCGGTCAGGCGCGCGACAAAATCCGGTCTGTCATCTTCAGGCGGAAAGACCGCGATCTGGAACTGTCGGGCGCGAAACAGCAGGTCGCTCCATTCGAGATGGCATTCACCCTTGATGGCGGCGCGTGCCTTGCCCTCCGTCAGCAGGCGGCACAATTGCCCATAGGCAGCGCGATCACGCGGATAGACGACCATATCCGGCGTGCCGTCGGTGAAGGACAGGCGACAGCCGATGAAAAGCCGGAAATCGCTCTTGTCGCGAAAATCCTTCCATGCCGCATGTGCCCGCACCACACCGGCCAGCGTGTTGCGGTCGGCAATGCCGATACCGGACAGACCAAGCTCATGCGCACGCGCTACCAGTTCCTGCGGATGCGAAGCGCCGCAAAGGAAGGAGAAATTGCTGGCAGCAGCCATTTCGAAATAATGAGCCATCACGCAAACAGTCCGTGTAAAAACCAGCGCGGATGATTGGCACCGTCATAAAGGCCTTCGCGGAAAATCCAGAAGCGCTGGCCGTTCTCGTCTTCCACCCGGTAATAATCGCGCAGCTCGGGAACCGTGTGACCGATTGCGAGCCACCATTCCGGTTCGATCCTTTCCGGCCCTTCGGCAAGGCGCACATGATGGCGCACCCGCCGCCACAGGAAAAACGAAGGCGGACTGTCGGGCACTTCCGCCACGCTTTCGATCAACTGCGGCGGGCGAAACAGTTTTATGGGGCGCGCTGGCGGGTCGTTGGGAAGTGCTGGGGGAAGCGCTGCTGTGCTTTCGTAATCGGCTTCGCCTTTGCCATCCGAGTGCAGGGCAGGGCGCAGGCCGAAGGCCCGTTCAGGAATATGCGTGTTGCGCGAAAAGGAAACGAGAACGCGGTTCTGTCCAAGCCGCGCCGAAAGCCGGTCGACAAGCTGACTAAACCCCGCTTCATCTTCCTCATGCTGGTCGAGCCCCGTCTGGCGCTGGGCGATTGCCGCACTGCGCAGCGCTGCCAGCCGGATCATGTCGAAGCCGAAACCGGCGTCGAGCGGGTCGGTCAAGGCGTTGAGCCTTTCACGCGCAAGGCGCAGGAAAACCTTGTCGCTGCGCAAGGGCTGGCCGGTTTCGATGTGGATATGACGCACTTCGCCATCGACACGGAAGAAAGAGGCCTCAATCAGAAGCGCGCCTTTTCCCTCCGGTTCAAGCTGCGTAAAAAGCTCCTGCGCCAGTTCCTGCAAGATGCGTTCGACCAGTTCCATTGCGGTAACTGGCTCTGACAGGCGGCGCTCGACGGTGCTGAGAGGCATGATGCGCAAGGGGGAAATCGGCGCGCGCTCCTGCCGCGCCAGTCGGTCGAGCCTGGTGGCAAGGTCGGTGCCGAAGCGGGCGGTGAGTGCGGCGCGCGGAAGCCCCATCACATCGCCGATGCGTTTCAATCCGGCGCGTTTAAGGCCGGTTTCGGCAGCTTGCGCCAGTTCAAGCGCGGAGAGCGGCAGGCGGGGAAGCAGCCGGTCGGCCTCTGCTCTGCTGAAGACACCGCCCTTCGTTCCCCGCGCCAGAAGTCGCGCGGCAAAACTGTTATCGGCAATCGCCGCCTGTACGCCAAGCCCGGCCCGTTCCAGACGCCGGATTGCATCGGCACGCATGGCGTCGAGCCCGCCAAAAAGATGCGCGCAGCCGGTTATGTCGAGCATCAGCCCATGCGGCTCATCGAAGGCGACAAGCGGCGTGTAACGCTCGCACCAATGGGCAAGACGCTTGAGCAATGCCGCATCATGTTCCGGTGCTGCCGCTGCCACTTCAAGCCTTTCCACGCGCGCGCGCGCATCCGTCAGCGCCATGCCGGGAAAAAGGCCGAGCTTTGCCGCTCCGGCATCCACCGCTGTCAGGCGCAGCGCATTGGCCGTACGCTCGGTCACAACCAAAGGCAGATGCGGTTTGCCGTCAGGCGGAGTGCTGCTGCGAAGCCGGTCGGTCGGCAGAAACGGAAACCAGAGGGCGAGAAACAGACGTTCTGCCATCCCGTTCTCTTGCATCAAATTCAAGGGTTTCATTGTTCCATTCCATGATCCATTGCCCGCATGTGCCGTGGCGATTGCGTTCCAGAACCGCCGAAAAGACAGGCTTGCCGGGTGCGTTCGCTCCGCTTGAACGGGACGGCGCGGGCGCCACCCGCCAGCGGCTGACGGCAGCGCTCTGCACGCCTGTCCGGTGGCTCCGGAGCAGGATGACGGGCAGCTGTGCGGTTTCGGTTGCCAGAAGCAGACGACGCGACGCGGTCAGGTCGAGGCATTTTGGCTGGCCTGTCACCGAGGCGACGACGCCGGAAACAAGATGCGAGGCCTTGCCGCCGCTTCCGGCTTCCAGAGCATCGTTTGCCGCCTTCAGGACATCCTGTGCCGTGGGGCAGCGCACGATCAGAAGTCGCGACGGATTGATCCCGAAGGCATGAAGTCCCGGCGGATAAAGCCCACCATATTCACTTGCAGCGCTTTCTTCCTCGATCCAGATAATCGGGCGTCGGGGGTCTGCTACACGTTCTGCCGCACGGGCGGTAAAGGCCAGCGCAAAGCCGGTCGCGGCCATATGCGCGCCGGGGTTTTCGGCAAAAACCTCATGCAGCGCATCGCCTGCCAGACCATGCGGAAAGGCAGCATCCGCCCCGGCAAGGCCGAGCGTGAAACTGCGCGCGCGCCCGAAGCCCGTTTGTCCCTGATTTGCAAAACTACCTTGCGGATCGTTGCCTTCAATGGTCGTAACCATGCGCCGCAGCGCCGCGATGTCGATGCCGCTCACGTCTAGATTCCATCTTTTGTTCTCTATATGTTCTAGTATTGAATCGAGCGAGGCAAGAGTCAAGCGGGATTAGAAATCAGTCCAGTGGACTGATTTCCTTGCGTAGGCGTTTCACACTTTTCGGGATACGCTCTATCATCGCGATAGCGGTTTTGGATTAGGCGGCTTCCCTGAAAGGCACACCTGCCAACTGTGCCAGATGGCCGGGAAGGTCGGTGCCAGCACCAGCCGCATTAATCGTGTCGAAATAATCATGCCAGCCGGTGGCCGTGATTCCGGCAATCAGCATGTCGAGAGCTGCTTCATCCGGGAAACGCCAGATGGCGAAGAAACTCTGGCTGGGCGCAAAAGACTTTGTCGCGTCGATGGAACCCAATGCCAAGGCCTCGATACCGAGCGCGGCAAGCCCGCCCATACCCGCGCCGACTTTCTCAAAAAATGCCTGCCTGCCTTCAGCATCAAGCGCGTGCCAGCTCGATTTCGGGGAATAAAGCTCGGCGAGGTAATAGGTCATGTCATATCCCTTAGGGTTTCATTGATCTTGAAAGAGCGACCGGCATCGGTGCGGCTCCAGATGCGGCGCAGCAAGGTGCTGAGAAGCTGCTGTTCTCCTGACGAGAGATCGCTCATCAGGCTTGCAATCCATGCGGTATGTTGTTCGAAAAGCTGTTGCGCCAGCAGCCCCCCTTCAGATGTCAGCCGGACAGTCAGTTTGCGGCGGTCCTCGCTATCCGCGTGACGCTTGAGGAAACCATCGCGCTCCAGCCCGTCCAGCAGGCCGGTGATGGTGGCGCGCGTGACACCTGCGCGTTCTGAAAGCTCGTGCGGCGAGAGGCCGTCGGGCGCATTGTGCAGCAGAAACAGCAGGACGAACTTGCCCTCCGAAAGCTTGTGCGGAGCCAGCCGGTTGGAGCAATCACGGTCAATGGCCGCAGCAAGCGACAAGACTTCAAAGCAGGTTTTCAGCGCGTCGGTGGACGGGCTGTGCCGGCGTTCCATTTCGCCCAGAAGGGCGTGGTGCTTTTGCTCGATTATTTCCATACGGTGACTTATAGTATGGCGCCATACTAAATGCAAGTGGCTTTGATTGCTTGAGCAGGAACAGTAGAGAGCTTGATCGATGGGTATATACGGTTTATATATGATCCGTATATGAACTATATGGTCTGGACAATGCTATGGGTATCGTGAAAATCGGCGATGAACTGCATGAGGAACTGCGCAAGGCGAGTGACGTCATGTGCCGTTCGATCAATGCGCAGGCTGAATACTGGATGAAGATCGGCATGCTGGCACAAGCCCATCCCGACCTGTCGTTCAACGAGATCGTGCAGATGCAGTTGCGCGCAGCGCAGGTCGAGCTGCCGGTTCTGCCCGTTCTTACTGTGCAGTCGTCATGACCAAAACCCCTGCCGAAGTGGAGAAAATGGCGACATCCGGCGCGCTGCTTGCCTCTGTTTTTGCGCTTCTCGACCGTACGCCGCTGGCGGGCATGACCACGATGCAGGTTAACGATCTGGTCGAGGATTATATTACCCGCGAATTGCAGGCGCGGCCAGCCAGCAAGGGGCAATATGACTATCCCTATGTGCTGAACAGCTCGAAGAACGAAGTCGTCTGCCACGGCATGCCGTCGGATGACGAGATCATTGAAAACGGCGAGATCATCAACTTCGATATCACGCTGGAAAAGGACGGCTATATCGCCGATTCCAGCAAGACTTATATGGTCGGCGAGGTCGCTCCCTTCGCCTCGCGGCTGGTTCGTGTGACCTATGAGGCGCTGTGGAAGGGGATTGCCGCCGTGCGTCCCGGCGCGACTTTAGGCGATATTGGCTATGCCATAGAGCGCCACGCCAAGCGGCATGATTACAGCATCGTGCGGGAATATTGCGGCCATGGTATCGGTCGCGAGATGCATGAGGAACCGCAGGTTCTACATTTCGGCAAGCCCGGCACTGGCGTGCGTCTGCGCGAAGGCATGGTGTTCACCATCGAACCGATGCTCAATCAGGGAACGGCCAAGGTGAAGACAGAAAAGGACGGCTGGACGGTGGTGACGCGTGATGGCAAATTGTCAGCGCAGTTCGAGCATACGGTCGCAGTCACCGCGAATGGCGTGCGGGTGCTGACCTTGCGCCCCGGTGAGGAAAAGATGCTTGCTGGTATCAAATCAACATAGAAAAACGAAAAAAGCCTCCGGCAATACCGGAGGCTTTTGTTTTGTCATTTAAAACTGCTTAGCGACGGTCGCGCGCAGCAAGCGTGCGCAGGCGCAGTGCATTGAGCTTGATGAAGCCTGCTGCGTCTTTCTGATCATATGCGCCCTGATCGTCTTCAAACGTCACGAGCTTGTCGGAATAGAGCGACTTGTCCGATTCACGGCCAGTTACGATCACATTGCCCTTATAGAGCTTGAGCGTGACTTCACCTTCGACATGACGCTGGCTGAGGTCGATAGCAGCCTGCAGCATTTCGCGTTCCGGCGAGAACCAGAAGCCGTAATAGATCAGCTCTGCATAACGTGGCATCAGCTCATCCTTGAGATGCGCTGCACCGCGGTCGAGCGTGATCGATTCGATGGCGCGGTGTGCAGCCAGCAGGATCGTGCCGCCCGGCGTTTCGTACACGCCACGCGATTTCATGCCGACGAAGCGGTTTTCCACGAGGTCGAGACGACCGATGCCGTTGTCGCGGCCATAGTCGTTGAGCTTGGCAAGCAGCGTTGCTGGCGACAGACGTTCGCCATTGATCGAAACCGCATCACCCTTTTCAAAGCCAATCTTGATGATGGTTGGTGTATCCGGGGCGGTTTCTGGCGAAATCGTGCGCATATGCACATATTCAGGGGCTTCGACCGCTGGATCTTCCAGAACCTTGCCTTCAGACGAAGAGTGCAGCAGGTTGGCGTCGACGGAGAACGGCGCTTCGCCCTTCTTGTCTTTCGCAACCGGAATCTGGTGCTGTTCAGCAAATTCGAGCAGATGCGTGCGGCTCTTGAACGACCAGTCGCGCCATGGGGCGATGATTTTGATGTCCGGGTTCAGCGCATAGGCCGAAAGCTCGAAGCGAACCTGGTCGTTGCCCTTGCCGGTCGCGCCGTGCGCGATGGCGTCGGCACCAGTCTTCTTGGCGATTTCGATCAGGTGCTTGGAGATCAGCGGGCGGGCAATCGAGGTGCCGAGCAGATAGACACCTTCATAGACGGCATTGGCGCGGAACATCGGGAAGACGAAATCGCGCACGAATTCTTCGCGCACATCCTCAACGAAGATTTCCTTGATGCCCAGCATTTCCGCCTTCTTGCGTGCTGGTTCAAGCTCTTCGCCCTGGCCGAGATCGGCGGTAAAGGTGACGACTTCTGCGTTAAGCTCAGTCTGCAACCATTTCAGGATGATCGAGGTGTCGAGACCGCCCGAATAGGCGAGAACGACCTTTTTAACGTCTTTCAGCTTGCTCATAGTTCACTTCCGTCTGAGATGCGATTGTGGCCCAAAGGGCCGTAGAACAGGATGTTGCAGTTCTTTTATCAGTTGCTAAGCGGCGCGCAAGCCGGATGGCACTTTGTCAGCGAAAAGAAAGCGTCATCTGCCATTATGGACAGTCTTGACTGTCACTTTGATTTGTAACTATAAAAGTTACATGATTAAGTCTGACAATCCATTTACCGATCCGCAGGTCGTAGCACGTTACGCAGAGGGGCCGCCGAAAGCTGTGCCGGGCTTTCGGGATATGCAGCGCATGACGCGTTTGCTGCTTGCCGAACACGCATCCGATACTGCAAGCATTCTGGTGTTGGGTGCGGGCGGCGGTCTTGAACTCAAGCTCTTTGCTGAAAATCACCCGCATTGGACCTTTGAAGGTGTCGACCCTTCCGCAGAAATGCTTCAATTGGCGCGACAAAACCTTGGCACCAATGCAGCGCGTGTGAACTTCCATGAAGGTTATATCGATAGCGCAGCTCTCGGGCTATTCGATGGAGCAGTCTGTTTGCTGACCATGCATTTTCTGGATGAGGAAACGCGCAAACAAACTCTTTTGGACATCCACCGCCGTATGAAACCCGGCACACCATTTATCATGGCACATTTCAGTTTTGAACAGGGCAGTGCTGATGAGCGAGCTTTGTGGCTGTCGCGCTATTCTGCCTTTTTGAATGATTCCGGTGTCGATATGGCAAGTGCAGTAAAAGCCGGTACCGCGATCAATGAGCGTTTGCATATTCTTACGCAGCGACAGGATGAGGCGCTGATGCGCGGTGCGGGCTTCAAGGATCTGAGCCTTTTCTATGCATCTTTCACCTATCGCGGATGGGTTGCCTACGCATAAACAAGGGACGCTGAGACGGCTAAAAGAATCCTATGGCGGCGCGATTGAATTCGCGCCAGAGCGCCGTGCGTTCCTCGAGCGCACAAAGGACGCTCTGAATTTTGAACCTACGCATCGTGCTTTCCAAAAATCTGTTTGGATTTTTGGGCCGATGCTGTAGCTTGCCGCGAATTCTCGGAGTACCTTTCGATGTCTTTTCTGACAAACCTGACCTTCATTCCCGAATGGACCATCTTCGTCCAGTTCGTGATCGCTACTGCAATTTTATCCATCACCCCCGGCCCGGATATGACGCTTTTTGTCGGTCGTGCGCTTTCTGAAGGGAAGGCGGCTGGTTTTGCCTGTATGGCAGGCGCAAGCACGGGCATTGTCGTGCATACGAGCATGGTGGCGTTGGGGCTTTCTGCGCTTATCCTCGCTTCGCCTGCAGCCTTCACGGCGCTCAAAGTGGTGGGTGCAGTCTATCTGGTCTGGCTTGCCGTACAGGCGATCCGCAAGGGATCGGCGTTCTCGCCGGAAAAGAATGGCGGCAAGAAGCACACGCTGTTCCAGAACTGGTTGACGGGACTTGGTATCAACCTGCTCAACCCGAAGATCATTCTGTTTAACATGACCTTCCTGCCGCAGTTTGTTTCCGCACATGATCCGCACGCCATGGGAAAACTGTTCTTCCTTGGGCTGTCGTTTATACCGCTGTCGCTGCCTTTCACCATTCCTATGGTGGTCGCAGCGGACAGGTTTGCGGGCCTTCTCAAGAAGAACCCAACGGTCACACGGATTGTGGATTGGCTTTTTGCCGGAGTGTTCTCAGCTTTTGCGCTGAAGATCATCACCGCACAGGCAAAGTAAAATTACTCAGCCGGGCGGGCTAAAAAACGCCCGGCATTACGCCCGGCAATCAGCCAGTAGACGAAGCCGCCAACGATACCCGAGCAGGCAAAGGCACCAGTCATGAGGGCTATGCCAGCAGCTAATTGCTGATCATGGATCGAGAAAAGTGATCCTGTTCCCATTGCCAGCAACCCGATCACCAGACCGCCAATGCAATAGGGCAATGAAGATTTCCAGCCTCTGGCTTCGCTGACGATAATCAGCACAAGCGCTGGGAAAAAGCTGAAACCACCTGCCATAACGGCAAGCACGGGGCCGCCAACGAGAACCGTTGCGTAAAAGCCGGTCATATCCCAGGCATCGCGGATTTCAGTGAAAACGTCCTGAAAGAACGGGTCTGACAGCGCATAGCCGAGAACATCGATCTGGCTGTATAGAATGGCCGCCAGAAAGAACCCAGCGGCCAGAACAGCTACGCAATAGCCGAAAACAATAACAACAAAACGCGTGATATAATCAAACGTATCGGTCAAACGCGCTTAGTCTCCGTGAATTATTCACCGTGTCCGGCGATCATCATAGCTTCAAGCGCCAGACGCTCGGTCTTGCGCATACGTTCCGATTCCGACTTCAACTGACCGCAGGCGGCTAGAATGTCGCGGCCGCGTGGTGTGCGGATCGGTGAGGCGTAGCCTGCCGCATTCACATAATCGGCAAAGCGTTCGATATGTTCCCAGTCCGAGCACTGGTAGTTGGTGCCGGGCCATGGGTTGAACGGGATCAGATTGATCTTGGCCGGAATGCCCTTCAGAAGCTTAACCAGCAGCTTGGCGTCTTCCATACTGTCATTGATATCTTTCAGCATCACATATTCAAATGTGATGCGCTTGGCATTCGACAGACCCGGATATTCGCGGCACGCCTTGATAAGCTGCTCCAGTGGGTATTTCTTGTTGATTGGCACCAGAAGATCGCGCAGCTCGTCGCGCACAGCATGCAGCGAGATCGCCAGCATGACGCCGATTTCTTCGCCAGTGCGGTAAATCTCCGGCACAACGCCGGAGGTCGAAAGCGTGATACGACGCTTGGAAAGCGCCAGACCATCGCCATCGGATGCAATCAGGAGAGCCTTCTTCACTTCCTCGAAGTTATAAAGCGGCTCGCCCATCCCCATCATGACGATATTGGTGACCTTGCGGCCTTCCGCAGGAACGATAGCACCGTCCGGTGTGTCGGTTTCCGGGAAATCACCGAGGCGATCACGGGCAGTCATCAACTGCGCCAGAATTTCTTCTGAGGTGAGATTGCGCACCAGCTTCTGCGTGCCGGTGTGGCAGAAGGAACAGGTAAGCGTGCAGCCAACCTGGCTGGAAATGCAGAGCGTGCCGCGACCTTCCTCAGGAATATAGACGCATTCGATTTCGACGGGGCGTCCGGCACCGCGTGGTGGAAAACGGAACAGCCACTTGCGCGTGCCGTCCTGCGAGATTTGTTCTTCAACCACTTCCGGACGCGCAATGGTGAAATGCTGCGCCAGAAGAGCGCGCAGATCCTTGGAAATATTGCGCATATCGGCAAAGTCGGAAACGCCGCGCACGTAAAGCCAGTGCCAGAGCTGCGCAATGCGCATCTTGACCTGCTTCGGCGTCACGCCGATCTTGATCAGCTCATCAGCCATTTCCTCACGCGACATGCCTATGAGCGACGGCTTCTGCTCCATATTTGCGCGCACATGGCGGGCAAGCTGGTCGCGCGTATCATCAATGGTTAAGTCGAACGAAATGGACATCTGTTTTCAACTGTTGAGGACGCCGCATAAAGCGTGCCGGTAAATCTAGAGCATGTCTCCCGAAAGTGGGAACCGGTTTCGGGATAAAGACATGCGTAAAAACAAAAGCTTAAAGCGTGTCGCCCGAATCTGATTGAACGCGACATGCTTTAGCGATTGCATGGATATATGGGCTCGTTCATTTGATTATGCGAGCCCTTTGCGCGCGCTCATAGCACACAATATTCGATCCGTCATCCCGCAGTATGGCTTGGCTGTTATGCAGGATGATCTATTCGGAACAAAAAAGAAAAGCCGGAGCGAAGCCCCGGCCTATAAGTCTAATTTGAACCGATTGGCTTATTTGCACTTCTGAATGGCTGCGAGTGCTGCCGAAATGCCCTTGAGCGAATAGGTATAATTGGTCTTGGTGCCGCGCTTGGATTGTGCCTGCACCTTCATGTCCGAGCCGCCGCGCATTGCTGCAATCAGCTGTGGCTCTTCGGCGGCGTTTTCCATCCAGCCGGATTTACCGTTGACGAACATGGTGAAGTTGCGATTTCCAATGGTGACAATGACCTTGGCATTCGCATTGGTGTTCAGCTCATAGCCAGCCATGAACTGTGGTTCAAAGCTGATATTCTGTCCGGGCTTCTGGCTCACGAGGAAGAAGTTATCGCCGTGATCAACATTGGCTGGCGCTTTCTGCGTCGGAACGGACAGGACATAGCAAACCTTGCCATTGCCTGACTGATAGCTATATGCGCCCCAGGCGTCGAACTGCTTAATCTGGGTCGGTGTCTGAGCGAGAGCCGAGCCCGCCATTGCAATCGTGAACACCGAAGCCGCGACGATCGATTTTCCAAGCATGGTTTTTTACCGGTTCTCTTTCGTTTGCTTCAAAGTCGAATATCGGGATGTCGTCGTTCAACACGCCGTCCCGTTTGGTTACCCTTAATGTGCCTTAATCTGGGTTACCAAACGGTGAAGTTTTGAAAGAAAACTTGAACGAGCAGACCTCAGTCCCCGCAATCCCGTTGCCAACTTCATCCAAAAGAAAGCGGCAAGAGTTTGTCATACTGCATCAATGCACGATGATCGTGATGTCGACCCGTAACAAAGCCGTGAAGGGGAGAGGCGGCTTTAAGCTGTCTCTTCCTCGTCACGAAGAGCTTCACGGGCTGCTATTCTATGGGCGGGCGTTATATGTGTGCGAACAGCAGTCAAAGCAGCCATAAGCACTGCAATGTCATCGGTAAACCCGATGCCGACCAGCATATCGGGGATGACATCGAAAGGCAGAACGAAATAGGCAAGTGCTGCCATCAGCGTCATGCGCACGCGCGTTGGTGTGTTCTGATCGAGCGCACAATAATAGGCAGCCACGACCTCATCCATGAACGGGACCATGCGACCGGCACGACGTGCCGTCTTCCAGAACCCCTTTTTCACCCGCTCGCTGCGATTGTTGAAGTCGCCTTCGTCACCGGGTTCGAGGATTTCATCAATCTTGACGCGATCCATCTTTCGCTCAAACTCCTGTCAGCCCGTTGTCCACGACATTATCTACGACATGACGATATCGCAGATGGGAATATTGTGACTGCTTTTCAAGATTGGGAGCTGTGGTCTCCCCTGAGAGAACCATCAGCTACACCAAGCCTCCCAAATCACAAGAATATAGCTCTCAGCCAAATCGGGGCGGCTTCTCGGTCTGTCTGATCTGCCTGATCTGATTAAGTGGAGGTTTATGATGCATTTAACCGGCTATGGCGAAAACTTTGTACGCACCGACCGATCAAGTCAGTTCTATCGCGGTCATCAGCTGGCCACGGCGCAGGATATTGGCGATCAGGTCAATGTCGATGTGAAGGATGGGATTTGCTACGACATTACCGCCTATATGCGGTTCTTGCTGGGCGCGGGTATTTCCGAGCACACATTGCGCGGTACGTCCGGACAGAACTGGATTCCTTTGCTGAATTTCAAAGCCGGAGAGCTGTGGAACGGCTATTCAGCTCTGCCCTATGGGCGAGCAATCGGCTTCTATGATGTCAGAGCCGGGCACATATTCCATTCGGCTATTGCCATTGGTGACGTTTTTATCAGAAGCGTGAATGGTGGTGCTTTGGGGCAAAACTGGAACGAAAAAATCGATCTGGCGAAGGTGTTGCCTTACTCATGCAGAAATCGCGATGGCAGCTTCAATTTCCAGAAAAAGGTTATTATTGTTTATATTTCAAAGGTTTGAATAGATTCAAGCCAATGCATTCATCTTGCGCGCAAGCTTGATATCAAGTTCCGTGATACCGTTTTCGCTGTGGGTCGAAAGTGTAACATCGACACGATTATAGACATTGAACCATTCCGGGTGGTGGTCGAGCTTTTCGGCGTGAAGTGCTGCGCGCGTCATGAAGCCGAAAGCCGCATTGAAATCCTTGAACTTGAAAGTTTTTTGGATCGCTTCGCGCCCTTCGACTTTCTGCCAGCCTTCAAGGTCAGTGAGCGCTTCTTTGAGTTCGTCTTCTGTCAGCCTGTTGCGTGCCATCGTCTTTTGCCTATGTTGGGTCTTTCATATCAGCTTATCATAGCCGCGAGAGTTCCGTGACCCATTCAGCCCCGACCAGCATTCTTTTCGTCTGTGCAGGCAATATCTGCCGTTCACCACTTGCCGAAGGCGTGATGGGCGCTGTGTTGAAACAGCGCCGAATTGATCATGTGCTGATCGATTCGGCAGGCACAAATGGCTATCACACCGGTGAGGAACCCGATGATCGTTCGATTTGGGTTGCCGCACGCCATGGCCTCGATATCTCGGCACAACGCTGCCGTCAGCTGACCGCCGGTGATTTCACGCGCTTTGATCTCATTATGGGGATGGATCACTACAATATGCGGATGATCAGCCAGCGACAGCCTGCAAACGCAAGCGCCCACATCGGACTTTTCACCGAGATCGCCGAAGGAAAGCCGGTTGAAATCCCCGATCCTTATTATGGCCAGATCGGGGATTTCGAAGAGGTTTACCGGATGGTTCTGGCGTCTTCCCATGCGTTGGCTGACCAGTTTTGGCGGGAGGCCGCCATCAAAGGCCAGGCTTCTTCAACGATATAAGGTCCACCCCCTACTGAATCGCGTGAAGACATCAACACAAAGCGTCCCACTTTGAAGGGCAGAGTCGAAAAATTGCCGCGTGATGAGAGATAATGCACGACATCTTCAATACGTGGATTTCTCAATCGCGCCAAAGTCACATGGGGTGTAAATTTGCGCGGATCGGCAGGAATGCCGAGCCGTTGGCAAATGCGTTCGATCTCGCCTTGCAATGCATTGAGTTCAGGCGAGGGGGATACCCCCGCATAAATGCTGTGCGGCTTCTTGGAACCGAAAGCATCAACACCCGACAGGTTGAGCATGAATTCGGGGCGCCGCACGCGATCAAGTGCATTGGCAACCTCGTCGGCCACATGGCCTTCCACATCTCCGATAAAACGCAGAGTTATGTGGTAGTTTTCGACATCAATCCAGCGTGCGCCGGGGAGGCCGCCTCGCAATAACGAGAGCGAAAGCGCGGCGTCGCGCGGGATTTCGAGGGCAGTAAAGAGACGCGGCATAAAGCATCCTCCTCGAATCGTTCTGCGCCAGAGCGTCGTGTGGCCGAAGCCACTGGAGGACGCTCTGAGTTAGAGTGCCTGTACATCGATCATCAAAAAAACGAATCTTTTTCCCTCACCGATGCAACTCTCAGCGAATCATTCTTCGTTGTTTTGAGCAAGCTGTTTATGCCTCCCGATTGTGTCAGCCGCCGGATGTCCCCGTCTTTTGTGTGTCTTTCAGGTTTTTCTCGATTATGGGCAAAAACTTTGCAACCATGGTTTCAACCCCTTTCTCATTGGGATGCATGCCATCTTGCAGCAACAGTCCTTTCTGTGTGGCAACGCCATCGAGGAAAAACGGATAAAGCGGCACGCCATATTTCTGGGCGAGTCTGGGGTAGATCGGATTGAATTTGTCGGCGTAATCCTTGCCCATGTTGGGTGGCGCCATCATGCCCGCGAGGATAACGGAGATGCCGCGTGTCTTGAGACGCGACAGCATTTCATCGAGATTTTTCTCGGTAATGTCAGGTGAAATTCCCCGCAACGCATCATTGGCACCAAGTTCAAGGATCACCAGATCAGTGCCGTCGGGGATTGACCAGTCGATGCGGGCAAGACCACCGGTGGTGGTGTCGCCGGATACGCCTGCATTTTCGATACTGACTTCATAACCCTTATCGTCGAGCGCTTTTTCAAGCTGCTGGGGAAAGGCGGCATTGGAAGGCAGAAGATATCCCGCCATCAAACTATCACCGAAGCCGACAATTTTTACCTGTGCGAGCTGTTCGGTTGGCAGTGCATCTTCGAGCCCTGTCGGCTCCTCCTGCGCATTTGCGGCAGGCAAGCTTGCGGCAAGAAAAGATCCAACTATCGCAAAAATCGACAGCCATGCCGGGATCGAGAGTTTGAAACGCATTGTCAGCAACCCATATCTAGCAACAAGGTAGGAAAATCACCCGAAGAACTTCTCCTCGGACTTCTCTTCAATTTCTGGCGCAAAACAAGTTCAATTTTGTGGCGCGCTTTGGCTCTTCAATATTCATATAGGAAGAAAAACGCGTGACGGAACAGGTGACTCCCCCGATTTTTGCCCCGATTATCGAGCTTGAGAACGTTCATCTGACGCTTGGACATGCAGCCTCATCGGTCCATGTCCTCAAGGGCGTTTCACTTTCAATCGCCCAGGGACGGTCTGTCGGCATTGTGGGACCATCGGGTTCGGGCAAGTCCACGCTTTTGATGGTTCTGGCGGGTCTCGAGCACGTCGATAACGGAAGTGTGAAGATCGCAGGCGAGACAATCAGCAAAATGACCGAGGATCAGGCGGCAGCTTTTCGCGGCGCCAATATCGGGATCGTGTTCCAGTCTTTCCACCTCATACCCAATATGACAGCACTGGAAAATGTTGCCGTGCCTCTGGAACTTGCAGGGCGCAAGGACGCCTTTGAAGTGGCCGAACGGGAGCTGATCGCTGTCGGCCTCGGCGAACGCCTCACGCATTATCCTTCAGAGCTTTCAGGTGGTGAGCAGCAGCGCGTGGCAATTGCCCGCGCGCTTGCGCCAAGCCCGAAAATCCTGATTGCGGATGAGCCGACAGGAAATCTCGATACAGCCACAGGTCGCCAGATTGCCGATCTGCTGTTTTCCAAGCAACGCGAAAACGGTCTGACCATGGTGCTGGTTACGCATGATCCTTCTCTGGCTGCACGCTGCGATCATGAGATTCCAGTGCGTTCGGGACGTATTGAGGTGTCTCACGCGGATGCTGTCATCCTCGAAAAAGCGGCGGCTGGCGTATGAGTTTTACGAAATCCTTTTCTCTGGCGCTGCGTTTTGCATTGCGCGAAATGCGCGGTGGCTTGTCCGGGTTTTATATTTTCCTCGCCTGTATCGCACTGGGCGTTGCAGCCATTGGCGGTGTGAATTCCGTCGCGCGTTCTGTCAGTACAGGCATCGCTTCGGAAGGTCAGAGCATTCTTGGCGGTGACCTGAGCTTTGCGCTTAATCAACGAGAGGCAAGCGCAGATGAGCGTGCCTTTATCGAGCAGCAAGGCCGCTTTGCTGAAAGTGCCACCATGCGTTCCATGGCGCGCATACCGGATGGCACCGATCAATCGCTCGTGGAAGTTAAGGCAGTAGATGCCGCCTATCCGCTTTATGGTGAGCTGAAAGTACAACCTCAGCAGTCGCTTGCGGATATGACTAAAGAACAAGATGGCGTCTATGGAGCTGCGGTCAGTCAGGATTTTCTCAATCGAATGGGCTTGTCGCTAGGTGCGAAAGTGCTGCTTGGCTCTTCAACATTTGAATTGCGGGCACTGATTGAAAGCGAACCTGATCTTCTGTCGTCGGGCTTTAATTTCGCGCCGCGCTTTCTGGTCTCGATGGATGGTCTTCGTGCTTCCGGTCTCATTCAGCCAGGAAGTCTGGTCGATCATATCTATAAGGTCGCGTTGCCGGATGGCTCGTCGGATGCGGCAATCGCCCAACTGCGTGAGCGGGCAGGTGTCGATTTTCCGGATGCAGGCTGGAATATTCGTTCGCGCGCCAATGCCGCACCAGCACTGAGCGCCAATATCGAGCGTTTCTCGCAGTTTCTTACGCTGGTCGGATTGACTGCTTTGATCGTTGGTGGTGTCGGGGTAGCCAATGCCGTTCGTGCCTATCTCGACGGCAAGCGCGGCGTGATTGCGACCTTCAAGTCATTGGGTGCGCCTGCGCGTTTTGCCGTGCTGGTCTATCTGGTGCAGATCATGGTGATCGGCCTCATCGGCATCGCTGTCGGACTGGTTCTGGCGGCAATCATGCCCTTTGCGGCGGCGGCAGCGCTCGCCAATTATTTGCCTGTCGCAGGTGGCGGCGGGTTTTTCCCGGATGCACTTGCGCTTGCCGCTGTCTTCGGTCTGATCACAACGCTGGCCTTTGCAATCATACCGCTGGGCCGCGCGCGTAATATTCCGGCCACAGCCCTTTTCCGCGAGCAGGGTTTTGAGCAGCGTGGTCTGCCACCATTCCTTTATCTCAGTCTCGCCGTGCTGCTGATTGCGGCTTTGGCGGGTCTTGCACTTTATGTCGCTTATGACAGGCGGATTGCGGCGATCTTCATCGTCTCGTCGATTGCTGCCTTTGGTGTTCTGCGGCTGGTTGCCGACGGTATTCGTTGGCTTGCCCGCCGCGCACCGCGCGTACGTTCAACGGCTGTTCGCCTTGCGGTCGGCAATATTCATCGTCCCGGCGCGTTGACGCCTTCGGTGGTTCTTTCGCTCGGTCTCGGTCTTACACTGATGGTGGCAATTGCACTGATTGACGGCAATCTGCGTCGCCAGGTTACAGAAAATATTCCGGCGCAGGCGCCCGATTTCTTTTTTGTCGATATCCAGAACAAGGATATTGGCGATTTCACCAAGCTTGTGAGCGGTATCGTACCGGATGGTAAACTCACCTCCGGTCCGATGCTGCGTGGGCGTATTGTGGCCTTTAACGGCACCAATATACGCGACATGACCATTCCGCCGGAAGCTGCATGGGTGTTGCGCGGCGACCGCGGTATCACCTTTGCAGACAAGGTTCCTGAAAACTCGACGCTTACAGAGGGTGCTTGGTGGCCAGCGGATTATAGCGGCGAGCCATTGGTGTCTTTTGCAGAACGTGAAGGCAAAGAACTGGGCCTGAAGCTTGGCGATACGGTCACGGTCAATGTGCTTGGTCGCAATATCAATGCTAAGATAGCGAGCTTCCGGCAATTGCAATGGGAAACGCTGGCGATGAATTTCGTCATGGTTTTCTCGCCGAACACCTTTGCCGGTGCACCTGCCACATGGCTTGCGACGCTGACCATTCCTGATGGGCAGAAGAATTTGGCGCCGGATGTTCTGCGACAGGTTACGAAAACTTGGCCAGCGGTCACCACTGTCAGCGTGACGGACGCGCTTGATGTCGCCAACAATTTGATCAGCCAGCTTGCAACTGCAATTCGTGCGGCTGCATCCATAGCGCTTGCGGCTTCGGTGCTGGTGCTTGGTGGGGCCTTGGCTGCGGGCAATCGTGCCCGTGTTCACGATGCCGTTGTGCTCAAAACGCTGGGCGCCACGCGGGGTACGCTCATTGCCGCCTATATTGTCGAATATATGCTGCTCGGGCTTGCAACAGCCATGTTTGCGCTGGTCGCAGGAAGTGCTGCCGGTTGGTATGTGGTGGTGGAAGTGATGAAGCTCAAAGCACAGTTCCTGCCGGATGTTGCTCTGATGACAGTCGCTGTTGCACTGGTCCTCACCGTCGGTTTCGGTCTTGCTGGAACATGGCGGGTGTTGGGTCAGAAACCTGCAGCTGTGCTCCGAACCATATGAACCATTTGTAATGTTTGGATCAGAATTGGGCTAAATTCCGGCTAAATGGTTGGATAGCATGGAGAATATGTTTCGCTTTTCAAGCTGTCTCATCACGATTTTTTACAGGTAGTACTTGTAGGGCAGCTCTGAAATGCCCATAATAAACGCAGGCATGCTGGGGTCCCGCCAGCGGCGCCTGGGAGCGGCTCGAAAAGAGCCTGACCTCGACACCGGACGGGACAAGGCAAGAGGATTTAAGTCATGGCTGACTTTCGCAATATTCAGGCACAGCAGAGGCCGGTAGGTGGCGCTCGCGTTGGTGCCGACATCGATCAGGGCCTCCGCAGCTATATGCTGGGCGTCTACAACATGATGGCAATTGGTCTGGTTGTTACCGGCCTTGCTGCCTTGGCCGTTTCTTCGCTTGCAACCACAACGGATCCGTCCGCTGCTGTTGCACAGATGTCGAACGGCAAGATGCTCACCGCACTTGGTGCAGCCCTTTACACGTCTCCGCTGCGCTGGGTGGTCATGCTTGCACCGCTCGCAGCAGTGTTTTTCCTGAGTTTCCGTATCGAACGTCTGTCGGTTTCGACCGCGAACGCCGTATTCTGGGGTTATGCAGCTCTCGTCGGTCTGTCGTTGTCGTCGATCTTCTTGGTCTATACCGGCCAGAGCGTCGTGCGTACCTTCTTCGTAACGGCCGCTTCCTTCGGCGCGCTCTCGCTTTATGGTTACACGACCAAGCGTGATCTTTCCGCAATGGGTTCGTTCCTGATGATGGGCCTGTTCGGCCTGATCATCGCCTCTGTGGTCAACATCTTCCTTGGTTCCACCGCGCTGCAGTTCGCAATCTCGGTGATTGGTGTTCTGATCTTCGCAGGCCTCACCGCCTACGACACACAGTCGATCAAGGAAATGTACTACGAAGGCGATGCTTCGGACACGCAGGGCCGCAAGATCGTGATGGGCGCACTGCGTCTCTATCTCGACTTCATCAACATGTTCATGTTCCTGCTGCAGTTCATGGGTAACCGTGACTAATCAGTCCGAACTGAGAATAAAAAAGGGCAGCGGAGACGCTGCCCTTTTTGCTTTTCAATCGCGCGACTTCGGGGCATGTTGAAGGCGTAATCTGAACCCGACCTCTGGCTTATGACATGCCCCATATCCGCGATTTTCAACCCACCGATATCGATGCCATCACCGCAATTTACACAGAGGCTGTGTTGAACGGTTCCGGTTCGTATGACATCGAACCGCCTACCGTTGAAGCGATGAAAACTCGCTTCGATGCGTTTGTCGAACAAGGATTTCCAATTCTTGTCGCGGAAGAGAATGGGCTGGTGTTGGGATACGCCTATATCAGCTACTTCCGTACTCGGCCTGCCTATCGCTGGCTTGCAGAAGATTCGATCTATATCGCGCCGGATGCCAAGGGGAAGGGCGTTGGCAAGCTTCTGCTTGGCGAGCTTATCAAGCGTGCGACCGCGTTGGGCTTCAGACAATTGCTTGCAGTGGTTGGTGATGGCGAGCACAACATCGGCTCGTTGAAGCTGCATGAGAGCCTCGGCTTCACCCATAGCGGACGTATTCAGGGTTCAGGCTTCAAGCATGGACGCTGGCTCGATACGGTCCTCATGCAATTGCCGCTCAACGGTGGCTGCACAGCCGATCCGGGTGAAGTGCCCCTCACTTAGAGCGCCAATCTGATTGGATCAGATCGGCGCTCTAAATATTTCTTTTAACGCGCATCTTTGTCCGAAAACCGTTTCACACTTTTCGGGATGTGCTCTAGGGCCTGTGGGGAATTAGTTTTGAAGCGTGGTATGGATGAAAATAGCACAGGTTTAGGAGCAAAGCCGAAGGTGGAGTGGTTCTCCATCGAGGCTTTGCGACGCGAAGCTGGGCCATTTTCACCATATCCCTTTAGGACGTGGCGGATTTTCTCTATGAATGCGTCGAACAGCCCTTGTGGAGATACACTCCACGCCGTCCTGTTCTCCTGTTCAGAAACAAAATCCGTCTCACGCCACGCCCAAAACCTAATTCCCCACAGACCCTAATCAATTATCGACCAGCTTGAGGCTTTTATCGAAAACACGGAGCACACGCTCCAGTTCGTGCCCGCGTTTCAAAATGAGCCCGCTTGCAGCAATCACAGAATAGGCCCCCTGTTTCTGCGCGAGCTTGGGGTTCTTTTCCACGCGGAACAGCGGAACCTCGCTGGCCCGCCGGAAGATCGAGAACACCGCTCTATCGGCCAGATGATCAATCGCATAGTCGCGCCACGCACCTGTGGCGACCATACGACCATAAATATTCAGGATTTTACCAAGTTCGTGTCTGTCAAAACTGACGGTGGGAGAAGGCGGACGTGATTGCGCTAAAGGAACAATTTTGGGCGTCGCCGATGGATGAGAAGGCGAATGCGAAGACTTATCTTCATTCGCAGCGCTTGGTATGTCCATTTTCTTCCTTTCGCCGTCAGGAGCTATTGTAAAGGAAATACGGGAACACCGATCAAATCAGCTCATGACAGTAAGGTGATGCTTTTGTAAAACGATTGCAAGATCAAGCGCTGGTGCTGGCGGTTTTCTATGAATTGCCCCACAAGAATAGACCCCCAATTAGTTGTATATTAGCTGTTCACGAAAAGAGAAAAGCTGTTCTCAATGGTGATCGTTGGCCACATTTTGGCCTTGTCAACTTCGCATTCCGGCCTGATTATGACGTCAGCATCACCATGTTGCCTGAGACGGTTCGGTTCGGGTATGTCCGACCCCAAGCCCCCCGCCCAAAGGACTGCCCGAGCCGAACCAACCTTCATTGGCCTAGCCACTCAGACAGATGCAACATTTCCGCAAATGATAAGTAAACAGCTCTTGCGAAGCCTAGAGCATTTCCAGCAAAAGTGCGAAGCGGTTTTGCGTCGGGTAATGCGAAAAAACAAAGAGATAGAGCATTTCCAATGATTCAAGAAAAACAGGAAATGCTCTAGTTGTTGTTGCGCTCGCATGCTGAGAGCGAGCCAGGCAAAGCCAGCTCCCACTTTTGGCTCCCATGCTTCTAAAGCCCGAGCTGAACTTTCTGTTTGAATATCG
This sequence comes from Brucella grignonensis, assembly GCF_002252505.1. Classification (GTDB taxonomy): domain Bacteria; phylum Pseudomonadota; class Alphaproteobacteria; order Rhizobiales; family Rhizobiaceae; genus Brucella; species Brucella grignonensis. Next base: position 290,064 of record NZ_NNRL01000163.1, read on the forward strand.
CGGCGCCAAGAATTGGACCTAGCGCTTTATCACCATTGCTTTGCTGCAAGACCACGGCACAGCCGGTCACATCCTTGCGGGTCAATTCGGAAGCTGGCAGTTCGATTTTCAAAGCCCGACCATCCCACATGCCAATCGTATTGGTGTCCGTCACCGTATTACGATAGGTAACTGACTGCCCGGCATTCTCACCCTTGTCGATCGGAATGGTAACCGAATCGCGTAGGTAGAACATAACGACATGCACGGGTTTCGTTGGCTTTTCGCCAGCCGCAATCTCTATCGACAAACGCCCATCGCCCAGTTTCCTGATCGAAACTGGCACATTGAGCTTACTGGCATCAAGATGCTGCTTCACGACCTCAGCGTCGCTGCCATTCATTTCCGAAGCACCATTGACGATAGCCTGAGGCGTATAGACCATCTTGGCATTGAACGAATTGCGATAGGCGTTCTGGCGGTCTGTATTGTCCTGCGAGGCAAGCGTGTCCCGCCAGCCCATGTAATCCCAGTAATTAACGTGAAATGACAGCGCCAGAACATTGGCGTCGTCGGCATATTTTGCCAAGTTCCTGTCAGCCTGCGGGCACGAGGCACAGCCCTGACTGGTATAGAGCTCGAGAACGGACGTTCGCGTACTGCTATCCTGAGCTCTCGCTACGCCGTGTATTGTTAGACAACCGGTGAATGCCAGCCCCAATGCAGCACAAACACCGCGCAAGCCGGGAACACAGTCGCCGGTAAGCCATGTATGTGTCCCTTGGAAGGGGTAATGGAAGGTCACTTTGGTTCATCCTACAATAATTGACGCCGACATCTATTATGTAGGAATTACTGCGATCAATAGGAATTCACGTTGCAGTGAGATTTGCAGACAGTGTGTTTCTTTTATCTCACTAAGATATGCCTCCTATAGGCGGAAGCAGGCCTTTCCGGGTATATGTGCAGCGTCGCGCTTTAATAAAAGGCAAATTGTGAATGAGACAAAGTTTGAGAGAAAAGGCCATCGCCATCTGCGATGAAAAGATCGCGAAGAAGGGCGATACGGTCGGTATCTCGTTCTATGCGTTCTTTGCCAACAAAAACACGGAACCGGAGCTTCTCATGGAAGCTGCCGAGTGGTGGATTAAGACCCATACCCTTGATCACTTCGAAAAAGCGGTAAAAATTCGTGAGATGATCCGTTCGGGGCAGTAAACCGGTTCGGAGATTGAAAAAGCCGCCGGATTTCTCCGGCGGCTTCTGAATTTCAAGCGCGTGCCGATTAAGCGGCGAGGTCACGCAGAACGGTCTGCAGGATGCCGCCGTTCTTCATGTAGTCGAGCTCGTCCAGCGTATCGATGCGGCAGATGAGCGGAACCTTCTTCACCGTACCATCGGCATAGGTGATGGAAGCTTCGACCTTCTGACGCGGACGCACATCGGCGAGACCTTCGATGGAGACGATTTCGTCGCCCTTGAGGCCAAGCGTCTGCCAGCTGGTACCTTCCTCGAAGACGAAAGGCACAATGCCCATGCCGACGAGGTTGGAACGGTGGATACGCTCGAACGACTGCGCGATTACGGCCTTGACGCCGAGCAGGTTGGTGCCCTTGGCAGCCCAGTCACGCGAAGAACCGTTGCCATATTCGACGCCTGCGAAGACGACGAGTGGCACACCTTCTGCCTTGTACTCCATGGCTGCGTCGTAGATCGAGGTTTCTTCCTTCGACGGATAATGGATGGTGTAGCCGCCTTCACGTCCGTTTTCGCCCAGCATGTGGTTGCGGATACGGATGTTTGCGAAGGTGCCGCGCATCATCACTTCATGGTTGCCGCGACGCGTGCCGTACTGGTTGAAGTCAGCCACGCCGACACCATGGTCGATGAGGTACTTGCCAGCAGGCGACTGTGCCTTGATGGAACCGGCAGGCGAAATGTGGTCGGTCGTGATCTTGTCACCGAAGAGACCCAGAATGCGGGCACCCTTGACGTCGCCGATCGTGCCAGCCGACTTGCCCATGCCGACGAAGTAAGGCGGGTTCTGCACATAGGTCGAGTTGTCGTCCCATGCATAGGTCTGGCCCGCAGGAACCTGAACGGCCTGCCAGTTTTCGTCGCCCTTGAACACATCCGCATATTTCTCCGAGAAAATCTTGCGGGTGACGTTCTTGGCGATGAATTCCTGGATTTCCTGAGAGGAAGGCCAGATGTCGCGCAGGAATACCGGGTTTCCGTCCCGATCTTCGCCGAGCGGCTCTTTGGTCAGGTCCTTGGTGACCGTACCGGCAAGAGCGTGGGCGACGACGAGTGGCGGCGAAGCCAGATAGTTTGCCTGAACGTCCGGCGAAACGCGGCCTTCGAAGTTACGGTTGCCGGACAGAACGGCAGCCGCGATCAGGCCCTTTTCGTTGATCGTCTTGGAGATCGGGGCAGGCAGCGGACCGGAATTGCCGATGCAGGTCGTGCAGCCGAAGCCAACGAGGTTGAAGCCGAGCGCATCGAGATCCTTCTGGAGGCCAGCGGATTCGAGATAGGCGGCAACGACCTGGGAACCGGGAGCAAGCGACGTCTTGACCCAAGGCTTGGTCTTGAGGCCCTTGGCAACGGCGTTGCGGGCCAGAAGGCCAGCCGCGATCAGCACGCTCGGGTTCGAGGTGTTGGTGCACGACGTGATGGCGGCAATCGCCACATCGCCATGACCGAGATCATAGTCTTCGCCTTCAACGGCATAACGCGCGGTCTGGCCGGTGGTCTTCTTGTACTCGTTTTCGAGCGAGGTGGCGAAACCGGAAGCGATGTTTTCCAGTGCGATGCGGCCTTCCGGACGCTTCGGACCGGCCATCGACGGAACGACGTCGCTCATGTCGAGTTCGAGAATGTCGGTGAAGACCGGATCGGCTGCACCCTTGTCGCGCCACATGCCCTGTGCACGGCAATAAGCTTCAACGAGTTCGATGCGATGCTCGTCGCGGCCGGTCGTGTTCATGTAGTTGAGCGTTTCGCGGTCAACCGGGAAGAAACCACAGGTCGCGCCATATTCCGGGCCCATATTGGCGATGGTTGCGCGGTCGGCCAGCGTCATGTTTTTGAGGCCTTCGCCGAAGAACTCGACGAACTTGCCGACAACGCCCTTCTTGCGCAGCATCTGCGTGACGGTGAGAACGAGGTCGGTCGCGGTCACGCCTTCCTTGATCTTGCCGGTCAGACGGAAGCCAACGACTTCCGGCAGAAGCATGGAAACCGGCTGGCCGAGCATGGCAGCTTCAGCTTCGATGCCGCCAACACCCCAACCCAGAACGCCAAGGCCGTTGACCATGGTGGTGTGGCTGTCGGTGCCGACGCAGGTGTCGGGATAGGCAACGGTTTCGCCGTCTTCTTCCTTGGTCCAGACAGCCTGGGCCAGATATTCGAGGTTCACCTGATGGCAGATGCCGGTGCCCGGAGGAACGACGCGGAAGTTCTTGAATGCCTGCTGGCCCCACTTGAGGAAGCGGTAGCGTTCGCCATTGCGCTGATATTCGAGGTCCACATTGGCCTTGAACGCGCTTGGATTGCCGAATTCGTCGACGATGACCGAGTGGTCGATGACGAGGTCGACGGGAACGAGCGGGTTGATCTTTTCCGGATCGCCGCCAAGAGCCTTGAGGCCGTCGCGCATGGCTGCAAGGTCAACGACGGCAGGAACGCCGGTGAAGTCCTGCATCAGCACGCGGGCCGGGCGGTAGGCGATTTCCGCGCCTGCGGAACCGCGGTCGTTCAGCCACTTGGCAACAGCTTCGATGTCCGACTTCTTGACAGAGCGGTCATCTTCGAAGCGGAGCAGGTTCTCGAGCAGAACCTTCATGGAGAACGGGAGCTTGGAGATGCCTTCGAGGCCGTTCTTTTCGGCTTCGGTCAGGCTGTAATAAACATATTCCTTACCCGCGACGGTAAGGGTTTTGCGGCATTTAAAGCTGTCAATGTGTGACACTGCGTTCGTCCTTCATGCTACTGGCCGGAAAACCAGGACGAACGCCTCCGCTGCGTTTCAAGGACGCGCTAAAGGTGCGGGTGCAGTCATTTCCGCTGTCCGTCCCGAAACCTGTGCTCCTACAAGCGCCAAGTCTTTGAGATCGGCCAAAATTCGTTTCCACACCGACCGCTGGCATGGTAGCCCTCATATAGAGAGTTTCCTAAAACGATTCCAGACAGAATATCGTGAATTTGCTCCCTTGCGGCGAAATGTTGCGATACCCGCGTTTGGCCCTTGCTGGACGTGCCTACTGCATAATTTCTTAAACTCTTATCAGTTTAAGGTAAAATTATGCAGCAAGTTTCAACTGTTAGAGCGACCTTTGTGCGCCCAGCAGGGCGCGTGGCGCTCTAAGGAGAGAAAATGCGGCTTGTGGCCGAAAATCTGGCGGGCGAGCGCGGCGGCGAGACGATTTTCTCTGCCCTTTCCTTCGAATTGTCTTCCGGCCAAGCGCTGGTGGTGACAGGTCCGAACGGCTCCGGAAAATCAACGATGCTGCGAATCATATGTGGTCTTCTTGCGCCGGAAGACGGCACAGTCGAGTTGTTTGAAGAGGGAGTCTCGCTTCCCGTTCGCGCCTCTTGCCACTATCTCGGTCACCAGAATGCAATGAAGCCTGCCTTGAGCGTGCGCGAGAACTTGCTGTTCTGGCAAAACTTCAATGGCGAGCCACGCCTCGATATTGACAAGGCGCTGGAGGCCGTCGATCTGCCGGGCGTTGAGCATTTGCCGTTCGGTTATCTGTCGACGGGGCAGAAGCGCCGTGTTTCCATCGCCAAACTTCTGGTCAGCCATCGTCCACTCTGGATTGTCGATGAGCCGACCGCTGGTCTCGACAAGGCATCTGAGGCGCGCTTTGCAGAATTGATGCGCGACCATATGCATGAGGGCGGTATGGTGATTGCCGCAACGCATATTCCGTTGGGCTTAGACGCAGTTTCAGGGAAAGCAGAAGCCGGTTTCCCGTCCGAAACTGCATTGGAAAGAAATATTGGTGTGCGTTCGCTCGACATGGCAAGCTTCTCTCCCGAGGTCGTGTGATGCTGGCACTGTTCCTGCGAGATTTGCGCCTGAGTTTTCGCGCCGGTGGCGGCGCATTGATTGGCATATTGTTCTTTCTGGCGGTGATTTCGGTGATGCCGTTCGGTGTCGGTCCTGATCTCAATCTGCTGTCGCGCATCGGCCCGGCCATGCTGTGGATCGGCGCATTGCTGGCAACACTTCTTGGCCTCGACCGACTGTTTCAGGCCGACCGCGAGGACGGTTCGCTCGATCTCCTGCTGATTGGCGCAGACCGCCATATGCTGGCCTTCACAGTCTTTGTAAAATGTCTTGCCCATTGGGTGGCGAGCGTATTGCCGCTGGTGATTGCGTCACCCATGTTGGGGCTATTTATGAACATGGATGCAACGGCGACCGCTGCGACTGCACTCACGCTTCTGGTCGGCACTCCGGCAATTGCCTTTATCGGAGCTGTTGGTGCAGCATTGGCTGTAGCCTTGCCGCGTGGCGGTCTGCTTGTTTCGGTGATCGTGCTGCCATTGACCATCCCAGTGCTGATTTTTGGCGTTTCCGCCTCCTATGGTGCGACCGATGCCGTGGCTCCCTTTTTTGCGCCATTCCTTATTCTGAGCGCACTTACTTTGTTTTTTGCGATTCTGGGGCCGCTGGCAGCTGCAGCCTCCTTAAAAAGCTCGGCCGATTAAGCACCGTTCTGCTTTGATCCTACAAGATAATGCTCGGCGGAATGTCGCAGTTGATTACGGTCAATTGAACGGCATAACGCGTCAGGTATAAGTATAAGCCATGACGAATGATACGATGAGAACCACAAGCTGGCTCGATCTGGCCAATCCCACGCGCTTCCTCGCCTTTGCGGGCAAGGTCTTGCCATGGCTTGGGCTTCTGTCTGCGCTGTTTCTGGCCATCGGCCTCTATATGGTCTTCTTCCTGTCGCCGGAGGACTACCAGCAGGGCATGACGGTCCGCATCATGTATATCCATGTGCCTTTCGCATGGCTTTCCATGATGTGCTACTCGATCATGGCTGTTTCGGCGCTGGGCACGCTGGTCTGGCGACATCCGCTGGCCGATGTCTCGATCCGCGCAGCTGCTCCCCTGGGTGCTGTTTTCACTGCGCTTGCGCTCGCCACCGGTTCGCTCTGGGGCAAGCCGATGTGGGGCACGTGGTGGGTGTGGGATGCGCGGCTAACTTCGGTCTTTGTGCTGTTTCTCATGTATCTCGGCATTATTGCGTTATCGCGTGCCATGGATGATCCCACCAAGAGCGCCAAACCAGTGGCCGTGCTCACGCTGGTCGGCTTCATCAATATTCCGATCATCAAATTCTCGGTCGACTGGTGGAACACGCTGCACCAGCCAGCTTCGGTGTTCCGCATGGACGGCCCGACCATCGACGCATCCATGCTGCGCCCGCTTTTCGTGATGGCCATTGGCTTCACGCTGCTGTTTCTCACTCTGCACATGATGGCCATGCGCAATGAAATCTGGCGCCGCCGCGTGGCTATGATGAAAAAGCTCGCAGCCCGCAATGCAGATCGCAGCCGTATGAAAAGAGAACGGGCTGAAACCCAGGGGGAGGCGGTATGATGAGCCACGTGGCTTTTGTTGTAACGTCCTATGGCCTCGCCGCCGGGGCACTTGCCATCACCATCGGCTGGATATTGATCGATCAGCGTATCCAGAAAAGCGAATTGAAGCGGCTTGAGGCGCAGGGCGTGCGCCGTCGTTCTGCAAAAGCCCCCGGTAAAGCACAATGACCGAAACGACCGAGAAGCCAACCGCGCCAAAAAAGCGCTCCACATGGGTTGCCCTGCTGCCGCTGGCGATTTTCGTCGGACTGGCAGCGGTATTTGCAGTCCAGCTTCTGTCGGGCAAGGACAATACGACGATCCCTTCCGCGCTGATCGGCAAGCAGGCACCGCAGACGAATCTACCGCCCGTCGAAGGCCTGATGCGCGATGGCGCGCCTGTGCCCGGCCTCAACAGCGAAGAGTTTAAGGGCAAGCTGACACTGGTGAATGTCTGGGGGTCGTGGTGCGTTCCCTGTCGTCAGGAGCATCCGCTCTTGATGGAAATCGCCAAGGACGAACGCATCCGTGTGGTTGGCCTCAATTACAAGGATCAGCCGGAAAATGCGCGCCGCTTCCTTGGCGATCTCGGCAATCCCTTTGCAGCCGTTGGTGCTGACCGCGCCGGGCGCTCAGCCATTGAATGGGGCGTCTACGGCGTGCCGGAAACCTTCCTCGTCGATCAGAACGGCAAGATCGTCTACAAGCATGTCGGGCCGTTTACGCCGGAGTCTGTAAAAAATGATCTGATGCCTGCGGTGGAGAGGGCGCTTCAGTAATAGTTGAGCTTATTCCTGAACCGATGATCTGAGGTCATGTTGCAGCTTTTCGAGCATTGGAGCAGGCATGTTCAATCCCTCGAAATCGCAATATTCATCAAGAAGTTCGGGAGATTTCTTTTTGAACTTGGCGGTGTCTACTTCACCCTCATTATTCACAGCTCCGACCTTATAAAGAATGTCAGCCGTTGCTTTGATCGAGATACGTCCAAGTTTGAACGCGATTACTTCCTGTTGATCTCGCGCCATGATCGTAGTTGTGTCCAGCTTAAACTCTGAAGGCATATCTAGCGTGAGATCCATGACGCTAATCTTGTTGGTTTCCAGAGCCTCATAATATTGCTTGCCTAGATCGTAAGCTTTTTGTGTAAAACTGGATGACAGAAGGTATGAAGAGGCCGCTGGTTTTACAATATTTCCGATGTTTTGGATGAGGATAGCGCATTGAAAATTCTTTAGGGATTTAGCAGGAAGCGCTAGATAATCTTGCTTGGTTAGTTCTTGGCTTTGCGCCGGTGCAATAGACAATAAAGAAGTAGCTATAGATGCACAAAATATGGCTCTCAAATTCATGGCTTCCAATCTCCTGATAAAATAAAAGGGCTCCGGAGAGCCCTTAGTAAAATATTTTCTTATGAAATCAATCCGGCAACTTCCGGACCGCACCCTTGGCAGCACTGGTTGCCATCGAAGCATAAGCCTTCAGCGCGGTGGAAATCTTGCGCTTGCGCTCTTCAAGCGGTTTCCAGCCCGCTGCATCCTGCTCGGCGCGGCGTTCTGCCAGCGTTGCATCATCAACAGCCAGATGGATCTTGCGGTTCGGAATGTCGATATCGATGATATCGCCTTCGCGCACCAGCCCGATCGTGCCGCCTTCGGCTGCTTCCGGCGAAACGTGACCAATCGAGAGGCCTGAAGAGCCGCCCGAGAAACGTCCGTCAGTGATCAGCGCGCAAGCCTTACCCAGACCCTTCGACTTCAGATAGCTGGTCGGATAGAGCATTTCCTGCATGCCAGGGCCGCCACGTGGACCTTCATAGCGGATCAGCACAATGTCGCCAGCCTTGATCTTGCCATTCAGAATGCCGAGTACTGCGGTATCCTGACTTTCAAAGATGCGGGCAGGGCCGGAGAATTTCAGGATGGAGTCGTCCACGCCAGCCGTCTTCACGATGCAGCCGTCTTCGGCCAGATTGCCGTAAAGCACGGCCAGACCGCCATCCTGACTGAAGGCATGTTCCTTGGAGCGGATGACGCCTTTTTCACGGTCGGTATCGACGCTGTCAAAGCGTCGTTCCTGAGAGAAGGCAACCTGCGTCGGCACGCCACCGGGTGCAGCCGAATAGAACTTGTGCACCATGTCGCTGTTGGTGCGGGTCACGTCCCAATGATCGAGCGCCTTGGCAACCGTTTCGCTGTGCACGGTCGGCAGATCGGTATTGATCAGGCCTGCCTTGTCGAGCTGACCGAGAATGCCCATGATGCCGCCTGCGCGGTGCACATCTTCCATGTGAACGGTATTGTTGGCAGGCGCGACCTTGCAGAGCACCGGCACGCGGCGCGACAGACGGTCGATGTCGGCCATAGTGAAGTCGATCTCGGCTTCCTGTGCGGCTGCAAGCAGATGCAGAACCGTATTGGTCGAACCGCCCATGGCTATGTCGAGTGTCATGGCGTTTTCAAAAGCCGGGAAGCTTGCAATCGAGCGCGGCAGCACGCTTTCGTCGTCCTGCTCGTAATAACGGCGGGCGAGGTCAACGACCAGATGACCGGCTTCCACGAAGAGGCGCTTGCGGTCGGCATGGGTTGCTAGTGTCGAGCCATTGCCCGGCAGCGACAGGCCGAGAGCTTCGGTGAGGCAGTTCATAGAGTTTGCGGTGAACATGCCAGAGCACGAGCCACAGGTAGGACAGGCGGAGCGCTCAATCGCCTTGACCTGATCGTCGGTGTAGCTGTCATCGGCTGCTGCAACCATCGCGTCGACGAGGTCGAGCTTCTTGACCTGATCGTCCCAGACGACCTTGCCTGCTTCCATTGGTCCGCCGGAAACGAACACGACCGGGATATTGAGGCGGAGTGCTGCCATCAGCATACCGGGAGTGATCTTGTCGCAATTGGAAATGCAGACCATCGCATCGGCGCAATGGGCATTGACCATATATTCGACCGAGTCGGCGATGAGTTCACGCGACGGCAGCGAATAGAGCATGCCGTCATGGCCCATGGCGATACCGTCATCGACCGCAATGGTGTTGAATTCTTTTGCCACGCCGCCAGCGCTTTCAATTTCGCGCGCGACGAGCTGGCCGAGGTCCTTGAGGTGCACATGACCGGGCACGAACTGGGTGAACGAGTTCACCACGGCAATAATCGGCTTGCCGAAATCCTCATCTTTCATGCCGGTGGCGCGCCATAGGCCGCGCGCGCCGGCCATGTTGCGACCGTGGGTGGTTGTACGCGAACGATAAGGAGGCATTTTCAAACCTTTTAGCACTATTTCAGAGTGAACCTCGCCCTTTAAATAGGGTCGAAATGCGCTCTATTCTACTTTGTTGACGCACATCTTATCCGAAAACTGCTTCACACTTTTCGGGATGCACTAAGCTGTGATGCCGGTATGGCAGAACCATTTCCGCAGAGCAAAGCGCAAATTGCCCCAGCGCTTGCACCGGTCGCGATCCTTTATGGACATTGCGTTCAGCGGAAAAGTTCAGGCGTGCAACAGCAATTGCAGGCACCGACAGGATCAATCTAGCATATTATTGTTATAATGCAAAAGATTTAAAGCTTTAAACGTAAGGAAATTTCTTAAAGCTCATTTGTTGCAGAAGCCATGGCGCTATCGAGCAGTGCGTTGGCTGTCTTCATGCGCTGCTCTGCTGCCAAACGAAATTCTTGCGGCAACCGGTCGGGATGGTTTTGCGCCGCAAACCGACGGCGCAGCTGTTGAAGCTCTGCCCGTTTCATTTCGGGCCGCAGATTAAGTTCTCTGCGAATGGACGCTGGGGATTGGCTTTCCATGCGCTTTGCAAGTTCGCGCATTTCGCGATCAAGCTTGCCCTGATCAGTTTCAAAATCCTGAAAATCGAACTGTGGGACTGTTTTTTCCGTCGGATAAGTCCCGTTTGAAGCTGGACTGAACCCGGCGGAAAACACTGCGGATGCGAGACTATCAGTCAGGCGTGATGGACGATCAGCGCTGTCGCGCTCTGCTTCAGCTTCTTTCAGCACGGTTGCGAAATCGGGGAAGCTGTGACGCATCAGACGCGTTGAGCCATATTGGGTGTAAATGCCGAAGCCAGCGCCCTTGTCAGTACATAAGGCGGAACGGGCTTCTGAAAGATCGGCATCTCCGGATAGCGTGTCGCGAGATGAGCAGGCAGTCCACCGCCAGTGTGAATGACCACGAAAATGTTTCTGCTTTTCAGCCTATCAAGAATGGGTTCCAGATCACCATCAGCCAGATTGACGTCGAGAATGGCTGCATCGACATCCTGCCGATTTATAATGTCTATGGCCTGCTTTACGGTTCCCACGGGGCCGACAACCGTTCCGTTGGCATCTTCCACAGTGGCGGCCACGTCGAGGGCGACAAAAATTTCGTCCTCCACGACCAGTACGCGCCTATGTTCAAGATTATCCATCTTCTTTTCCAGTGTCGCTTTCGATCTAATCTTTCGTAAAGCCCATTTGGGCGGGCTAACATAGAGTCAATGCGCAAGGACACAGGGAGGTTCCCTGAATGATCAGGATAATAGACTAATGGTGAATCAAATCTTTACCGCGCAGCCATTTGAGGCGTTGAGACGGGCGGATCGGATTCGGCCAGATCAAACTCATTCTAAAACGCGGTAAATGTAAGGGTCGTCAGCGAACGCACGATATTTGGAATGTTCAGCACGTTTTCGTTGATGAATTTGCCGATATCGTCACCTTCCGCGACATAGATTTTGGCAAGGAGATCATATTCGCCACTGGTCGAATAGAGCTCCGATACGATTTCACGCTGATAGAGCGTGTCCGCAACCTCATAAGTCTTGCCGGGCGTACATTGCAGTTGCAGGAAAACGGGCTTCATATCTCTTCCTTTCGCGGCAAACCGCTCGTTGGCCGCCGGCTGACCACTGGCTAATTGTCAACTTGGCCATACGGCTAGACCGCCGATTGCGTTTGCAGGTTTCAAGCACGGGCGGATATGTGAAATCAAGAGCGTTTCACCAGAATAGTCTGTGTTTCTATTGCCATTCTAATTTACTGAATTGTGTTTTTAATTAGGGGAGGCGATAAGAGTCACTGACAGTTAAAATAAGATAAGAATTATATGCTCTATGTACTACCAGCCGTTCTGCTCCTGTTTTCACTGGCCTTCGTTGTTGTCTGGGCTGTAGATAAGCTGCGTCGCTATCTTTTATGGTGCGCGTTGTGCTTTCTCTGCATTGGCTTGGCCATGCTCGCCCAGCTTGTCGACATACCCGTCGATGATGGCCAGAACACGATGCTGACTGCCACAATCTATGTGCTTGGCACTTTGGCCGGCGGGCATGGGATTCTGCGTCGATCGGGTCTTGGTTTGCCGCTTTGGTTCGGTGTTGCAAGCCTTGTGCTGATCCTCGGCGGCATTATCTATTTTCTCTATCCCCATCCAAGCCTGCTCGGTCGGGTATATGTACTCAATCTCGGGCTCGCATGTGTGATGCTGGGTATTGTCTGGTATCTGCGGAGCCTCGTTTATGGTTCTCCCGCCGACAAGCTCATTTTCGGCATGTTGGTTCTTGTGGCAGTCCAGTTTTTTCCGCGCACATTGCTGACGGCGCATTCCATTGTCAGTGAAGATACGCCGGTTGATTTTGCCTTCACGCCTTTCTGGCAATGGACGGTTTTCTCAACGGCGGTCGCAGCGGTCATTGCCGGGCTGGTGCTTTTTGCAGCAGCGGGCGCTGATCGGTTCGATGAACTAGCTCACGAGCGCGATAGCGATCCCCTTACAGGACTTCTCAACCGTCGTGGGTTGGAAACACGCATGCTGGACATGGAGCGCAGCAATATTTCCGGTTGGATCGTGGCTTGTGACATCGATTATTTCAAAACGATCAACGATGTTTATGGGCATGCAACGGGTGACGCTGTTCTGCAAGAATTTGCAGATGTTTTGCGATCTTGTCTAAGAAGCCGTGATTTGACGGCACGTACGGGTGGTGAGGAGTTTATTCTTTATCTCGATGACATGACGTCGGATGCTGCCTTTGCGCTGGTCGAGACTATCCGGAAAAGCATCACAACCTACGAGTTTTCTCGTCTTTCAGATAGTGTGAACGTTACGTGCAGCTTTGGTGTTGTCAGGCTTCGTCACAAGGATGATCTCTGGCAAGCCGTGGAGCGAGCCGACAAGATTCTTTATGCTGCCAAAGAAGCGGGTCGTGATCGAACTTTGTTTGAAGAGAATTTTTCCTGACTATACGGAGCGATCTTGTGGGGATGAAGGCTTATAAAATTGCCGTGATGGTCGACAAGCCGACGCAAAGAGATGCTACTAAACCTCTTTCTTAAATTCATACGAAGCGAGTTAGCCGAAACCCCATGAAGTTTTTATCTGCTTTGATGTCGAATTCTTTCGGCGCTCACCTTTTATCGTTTGCCATTTTGTCCGTCGTCGTTTCTGTGAGCGCACCGTCCATGGCCATGACAGCACTCGAAAAGGCGCAGCTTGAAAAACTCGATCCTGCAACGCGTCTTGAGCAGCGCTGCGATGTCGAGGCGATGGAGCGGATCAGCCGAGATGAGAGAAAGTTTTCGGTCGACAAGGTTCTAGCCTATGCTTTTACCGATCCTGTCGCGGGAAAGAATAGCATTCAGGCTGACGGTGCTGCCTTCCGCAGCCGTGAGCATTGGTATAAGCTTGCTTTCGTCTGCAAGACGGACAATGAGCACATCAACGTCGTGTCATTCCATTATGATATTGGCGATGAAGTTCCACAGGAACAGTGGGACAAACATTATCTTGTCCCCTGATCGTTGGGATCGCTATTGTTCACTATCATCAGCACGACAGGCTGAAAGCAGTGTCACTTCTTTGGCTGAATCGTCGGCTTCGAGATGGCTTAAAATGCCCTGTCCGTCTTTTTCAGCCCAGCGATAGCTGTCCTGTTCATCCATGGCGACGTATTTTTTGAGAGCGTCGTGCCATTGCAGCGCGACCAATTTGCCTTCTGCGTCAAGCACAGCGAAAGCTGGCTCCTCGCCTGCATGAATATAGGTGACGGGAACGACAACGCCGCGTTCACAGACATAGTCTACGCGAATAACAGAGTCCCGATTTATCGTCTGCGCCAGACCGGGACTTGTCATGAGAACAGCCATGACGAATGCGATACCCGCATTGAATAGACTTTTTTGCATAATCACCTCTCTGTCGCCTTCGCTGGGGTCAGTCTGTGAAAGCTATCCTCACGTTTTAGAGCGCGTTTCGATCTGATTGGATCAGATCGGCGATCTAATCATTTGCTTTTATGCGCATCTTTCCCGAAAACCGTTTCATACTTTTCGGGATGCGCTCTAATATAGCGACAATTCATTTCGAAATATGAAACTGTGTTTGCCGTAACCAGCTTGGCGATGCGTAGCGAAAAAACTCTTAAAATTTGAATTTTATACGGGAACCGAATCCATCTTCGTCCGTTATAACTCTGCTGGTCGTTAGATCGGCCGGGACCCGGAGTAAATTTGCCCCCGCAATCCCAACCCGGGTCCCACTTTTAAGGGGCAGAATGATCATTCCCGAATTTATTGGGATTGCTCGGTCTTTTTACAGCCGTTTATATTGATGAAATTAAAAAGAATTCATATTGAATACCGGTGATTTCCGTATGACGATTAATATTATTATTGCCTTTGTTATTGTTGGATTACTCTCGTTGAAATTCAAACGATGCAAGACTGGCTTTTTATTATTAGGCTTTGGTGCCGTTTTATATAGCGCAATTGCTTCTGCAATTCTCCCCGATTATCTGATGAGCCGCCTGCAATCATCCTATTCATCGAAATTGCAGACGCCGCTTGAAGACAATATTGCCTTCATCATCTTCGGCATGGGAACCCAGACGGTCGATGTACAGGGGCGGAATGTGGTCGAGCCGCTTGCCTTCTCTTACGGGCCAATCTTGACGGCGGTTGCCATGAACCGTCAGTGTGTCGAGCTGAGTCTCAGCTGCAAATTTATCGTCAGCGGTGCCGATGTGGCTGGAACGGGTGTTTCCGAGGCCGCGTCGATTGCCAAACAGTTGGAAAAGGCCGGTGTCGATCCGGCTTCCATCCTGCTTGACGAAAAGAGCCGCAACAGCTGGCAGAATGCCAGGAACACGGCGGCAAACCTGCGCCAGATCAGACCGACGAAGGTTGTTCTGTTGCAAGCTGCGCCGATGATGAAGCGCGATCTTCTTTATCTTGCGCATTTCGGCGTGAAGCCCGAGCCGGTCGCTGCCGGTTATCTGACCGGATCGCAAACCAATATGTCTTCGGCAGGCCTGTATTTCCTGGTGACTGATCTGGCGCTTCACGAGGAAATCGGCGTCTGGCGCTATACGTTCTACAATTTTATGGGCTGGAACGAGCCGAAGCAGCCTCCGCTCGAACTGGGGCAGGCCACGAGTGGTCAGCCTGCCGCTGGAACGGTGCCGGTTGCCGTGCCCACGCTGGCCCAATGAGTTGATGATACTATTGCTGGCATGTTTCGACATGCCGATGGAAAAAATATCCCCGAATTATCCCGCAAAGCGAGTAGATTTTTCGAAGTCGTTTCAAATAACGACAGACTTGTGGCATCCTGTCTTCAATGAGCTCTGATACTGTCTTGGCCAATGAAACATGGAGGCGGTCATGAAGATATCGAGATTTTCGCTCACTTTGGCAGCAGTGGTCGCTGTGGCTTCGCTGACCGGGACGGTTCAGGCAAGTTTTGCCGATCAGACGCTTTTGAATGTATCTTATGATCCGACGCGCGAGCTTTACAAGGATTACAACGCGGCCTTTGCAAAACACTGGAAGGATCAGACTGGCGAAAATCTGACCATCCGCGTTTCCCATGGCGGTTCGGGCAAGCAGGCACGCTCCGTCATTGACGGCGTCAAGGCTGATGTCGTGACACTTGCGTTGGAAAGCGATATTGACGCGATTGTCGAACATTCCGGTAAAATCGACAAGGATTGGCGCAAACGCCTCCCGGATAATTCCTCACCCTATACCTCCACGATTGTTTTCCTTGTGCGTAAAGGCAATCCCAAGACCATCAAGGATTGGGGTGATCTGGTAAAGGATGGCGTCGAGGTCATTACGCCAAACCCGAAAACTTCGGGCGGTGCACGCTGGAACTATCTGGCGGCCTGGGCGTGGGCCTATAAGGAATATGGCGGCGATGAAGCCAAGATAAAGGATTATATCGGCGAATTGTTCCGCCATGTGCCGGTGCTCGATACAGGTGCACGCGGTTCGACCACGACCTTCGTGCAACGCCAGCTTGGCGATGTGCTGCTGGCTTGGGAAAACGAAGCCTATCTTTCGATCGCTGAATTCGGTGAAGATGCTTTTGACATTGTGGTTCCGCCTCAGTCCATCCTCGCAGAACCACCCGTGGCGCTGGTCGATAAGAATGCCGATGAAAACGGAACCCGCAAGGTTGCCGAGGCCTATCTCGAATATCTCTATTCGCCCGAAGGTCAGGCGCTTGCATCCAAGCATTTTTACCGTCCATCCAAGCCGGACGTCGTGCCTGCTGACCAGAAGCGCGAGTTTCCGCAATTGCAGCTTGTGACGATTGATGATCCAATCTTTGGCGGATGGGCCAAAGCGCAGCCTTATCACTTCGGCGATGGCGGTACATTCGACCAGATCTACAAGCCTGCGAAGTAAATCCACTCGTGGTCTGATTCCGATAGGATGCAGTCACACGAAAGATCAATAAAAGGGAACAAATATTGATGTCTTCGCGCCCTGCACCGGTCAGAGCAGGGTGGCATTTCAGAAAACCGAGTGTCATTCCGGGCTTCGGACTGACGCTCGGTTTTAGTGTCGCCTACTTGACTCTTCTTATTCTTATTCCGCTTGCGGCTCTCGTGCTGCGCTCGACCGATGTCGGGCTGTCGGGTTTTTGGCGTATCGTCACCGATGAACGCACCATAAGAGCGCTTGAAACCAGCTTTGGCACAGCCTTCATTGCAGCGCTTGTCAACGTTGTGTTTGGCGTGATCCTGGCCTGGGTGCTGGTGCGCTATCGCTTTCCGGGGCGACGGTTCATTGATGCAATCGTGGATATTCCGTTTGCACTTCCAACGGCTGTTGCCGGTATTGCGCTCGCTTCAATCTATGCACCCAATGGCTGGATCGGCAGCTTGCTGGCCCCATTTAATATTCGGATCGCTTTTTCGCGCGCAGGCATCGTTGTGGCGTTGATCTTCATCGGCCTGCCATTCGTGGTACGCACAGTGCAGCCCATTATGGAAGAAATCAGCCGTGAGGTTGAGGAAGCTGCAGCAACCCTTGGCGCGTCGCGTTTCCAGACAATCTGGCGGGTGCTTCTGCCAAGTTTGCAGCCAGCGATTCTCACTGGCTTCGCACTCGCTTTCGCACGCGGGGTTGGTGAATATGGTTCCGTGATCTTCATCGCGGGCAACACACCCTATGTGTCGGAAATCGCGCCCTTGCTGATCGTCATCAGGCTTGAAGAATATGATTATGCCGGAGCGACCGCGCTTGCGACCGTGATGCTGGCGCTTTCATTTGCCATGTTGCTGTTCATCAATCTGATCCAGTCCTGGACGAGAAAGAAGTATGGCTATGGCGAATGACATAACAACTTCGATGCGCAGTGCCGTGACGGAAAGTCTGCCGACGCGGCTCCTTTTGATTGGCATAGCGCTGGTGTTTCTGGCGCTCTTCCTCATTCTGCCGGTGGTCGCAGTTTTTGTCGAAGCCTTCCGTAAGGGAACGGAAGAGTATCTTACTGCGCTTGTTGAGCCGGATGCCTGGGCAGCAATCAGGTTGACCTTGTTGGTTGCGGCAATATCCGTGCCCGTCAATCTGGTGTTTGGTGTCGCCGCTGCTTGGGCAATTGCCAAGTTCGAGTTCAAAGGTAAAGCCGTTCTGACAACCTTGATTGACCTGCCATTTTCGATATCGCCGGTTATTTCCGGTCTTGTTTTTGTGTTGCTGTTTGCAAGTCATGGACTGCTTGGACCATGGTTATCGAGCCATAATATCCAGATACTCTTTGCGGTGCCTGGTATCGTGCTGGCAACACTCTTTGTGACATTTCCATTTGTGGCGCGCGAACTCATTCCGCTGATGCAGGAACAGGGAAGCGGTGATGAAGAAGCCGCAATTTCTTTGGGGGCAAATGGCTGGCAAACCTTCCGTTATGTCACCTTGCCCAACATCAAATGGGGGCTTCTCTACGGCGTTTTGCTCTGTAATGCGCGGGCGATGGGCGAGTTTGGCGCAGTTTCTGTGGTGTCGGGCCATATTCGTGGTCTTACCAATACAATGCCGCTGCATGTCGAAATCCTCTACAATGAGTACAATTTCGTCGCAGCATTTGCCGTCGCCTCACTGCTGGCACTTCTTGCTCTCGTGACCTTGGCACTAAAAGCATTTCTTGAACTGCGTTACGGTGATGAACTGGCTGGCAGTAACGGTCATTAACAACTAACTTATATACGAGAATAAGCCGCCCAAGCTTTGTTTTGGCAGTTGGCGGTAGGGGAAAGGACTGGGAATGGAAGTTCGTGTCGCCGGTGTGCGTAAAGAGTTTGCTCGCTTTCCGGCATTGCATAATGTGTCGCTGGACATCCGCTCGAGCGAGTTGATTGCTTTGCTTGGGCCATCGGGTTCAGGCAAGACAACCTTGCTGCGTCTGATTGCCGGGTTGGAAAAACCAACCGAAGGCGCTGTTTATTTTGGTGAAGAGGATGCTTCGCACAAGAGTGTGCAGGAGCGTAATGTCGGCTTCGTATTCCAGCACTATGCGCTGTTTCGCCATATGACGGTTGCTGAGAATATCGGTTTTGGTCTGAAGGTTCGCCCGAGCAGTACACGTCCTGCTACAGTCGAGATCAGGCGCCGCGCGCTTGAATTGCTCGATCTTGTGCAGCTGAAAGGGCTTGAAAACCGCTATCCGTCGCAGCTTTCTGGTGGTCAGCGTCAACGCGTGGCGCTTGCGCGCGCCATGGCTATCGAGCCGAAAGTCCTGCTTCTCGACGAACCGTTCGGAGCACTTGATGCTCAGGTTCGCAAGGAGCTGCGCCGTTGGCTTCGCGAGATTCACGACAAGACCGGACACACGACCGTATTCGTTACCCACGATCAGGATGAAGCGCTGGAACTCGCAGATCGAGTGGTGGTGATGAGCCAGGGCCGTATCGAGCAGATCGGTACGCCTGATGAGGTCTATGATACGCCCAATTCGCCTTTCGTTTATGGCTTCATTGGTGAATCCAGCACTCTTCCTGTGCGCATAGAAAAGGGTGAGCTTTGGCTGGCCGATCGCAATATTGGTCTGACAGTCGATAGCGTCGCCGATGGTGACGCACGATTGTTTTTCCGCCCCCACGATGTCGAATTGCTTGACGGTTGCGGTGGCTGCATTGCCGGTACAGTCATTGCAAGCCGCAGGTCTGGCGGTAAACGCCGTGTGGAACTTGAAATCGGCGGTGCGCGTGAGCGTGTCGAAATCGAGATACCGGCGGAGCATCCGGCTTCGGAAAAAAGCCGCATCGCTTTCCGTCCTCGCTATTGGCAGGTTTTCGGAAATGATGATGCGCCAGATGCAGTAGAAAAACCTTCGGTTCTGGCTGAAACGCATTCGTGATTTAGGCTGACCTCACAGGCAGTTATCAAGCTGACATCCGCGTTGTTTGACAAATGCGGATGTCTTTTTGTCTTTTGGGGGCAAAGCACGCGACCGAGGCATTTTCGCAATCTATTACGCAGAGTAGTATTATTCTTATTTTCAGTATGTTAGGGTTGCAAAAGGCGCATATTTTATAACGCAACATTAATGTTCGGAAAGAATTGTGCGTTGCGATTCAAACGGTTTGAATATCAGCACAACCCGTCGTCGCATTTTGGCCAAATGATATCGACATTCAGGGAACCGAATACGGATACTGTCGTTCCCCTGATATGAAAATTCTCAGTGCATTCAGTATCCACCCGCCGCATTTAACTTATTCCCTTCGGAAAGGCTGTTAAGGCACATGCCGGAATTGTCTTCTTCGCCGTCTAATTCGTCCATTGCCGATCGCAAGACTTCGGATCAGATTCCGCCCGAGCAACCCTCTCCGATACGTGCTCTTTACAAAAGCGAGGATGAGCTGCGCGAACTCGCGGCCTCCGTTGCACGTGGCGAAGAGCTGGACTTGCCCGGCTATCAGGCTTTTGAGTTCGATCAGCGCCTGTCTGAAAATGGCAAGCTGATCCTGCATGCGTACCGCTCGTCCGATGCGGCTTCTCGCGCTGGCGAGACGATTACGCCAGCCGCTCAGTGGCTGCTCGACAATCATTATCAGATCGACAAGACCGTCCAGCAGACACGCCGCGATCTGCCGCGAAAGTTCATCCGCCAGCTGCCGCCCTATGAGGCCCGCGTTGAAAAATATCAGGACATGCCGCGTATTTTCGCGCTTGCATGGCTTTATGTTGCTCACACCGACAGTAATTTCTCGCTCAAGTCGCTGACGGCGCTTGTTCAGGGCTTTCAGACTGTCGCGCCGCTGAAGATTGGTGAGCTCTGGGCGCTGCCATCGGCTGTGCGCTATTTCCTCATTGAGAATGCGCGTCGTCTGGCGCTGCGCGTTGATCGCGCGCGCAATATGCGCAATCTCGCCAATACTGCTGCTGATCGCATCGTCGTTGCCACAGATAAGGATGAGCTCGAAACGGTTCTGGCACAATATGCGCAAGCAGCACGTGACAGCACATTTGCCACGCATCTGCTGTATCGTCTGCGCAGCGCTTCGACCGATACATCCGCTGCCGCAAGCTGGCTGGAGCGTATTCTCGAGCAGGAAGGCAGCAATCCCGAAGACGCCATCGTTGAAGAGCATGCCCGCCAGTCCACCGGTGGTGTGACGATGGGCAATGTCATCACCAGCCTCAAAAGAATTGACGATATCGATTGGGAAACCTGGTTTGAAACCGTCAACGAGGTCGATGCAATTCTGCGCGACCACAGCGATTTTGAACTTCTGGATTTTCGCTCGCGCAATGCCTATCGCGTGACGATTGAAAAGCTCGCTCGCTTTTCGAATATGAGCGAAATCGACATCACCTGGGCAGCACTCAAACTTGCAGAAGACAGCAAGTCCGCGGGACCAGCAGATGTCAACGGCGCGGAAGGTAAGGGCTCGATCGCCTATTATCTTTCGGGCGAGGGACGCTCTGAGCTTGAAAAGATGTGCGGCTACAAGGCGCCATTCGGCGTCAAAGCCCTGCGCTTCTATCGTAATCTTGGCCTGTTGGGTTTCTTCATCCCAACAGCCATTTTCACGATTCTGATTCTGCTGACGGTCAATTATTGCATGAGCAGGGCAGGTCTTTCGACCGACCTGCGTACTTTGTTTACGCTGCTCGCGATTTTCCCGGCAATGGACGCGTCTTATTCGCTGTTCAATGCGCTGGTGCCCTGGTTTGTGCAGCCGACGCGCTTGATCGGCTTTGAATATAAGGAAGGCCTGCCAGTTGAGGCGCGCACGCTTGTTGCCGTGCCGACGCTTATCAATTCGCGTGATTCCATAGATGAGCAGATCCGCAATCTTGAGGTCCATTATCTCACCAATCCGCGCGGCGAGATTTATTTCGCGCTGGTCAGCGACTGGGTGGATGCCAAGCAGGAAATCACGCCTGCGGATATGGAAATCTACGAATATGCGCGCGATGAAATTGCCAAGCTCAATGAGCATTATACTGGCGGCGAACAGCCGCGCTTCTTCCTGCTTCACCGTCGCCGCCTATTCAATGAAAAGCAGAGCTGCTGGATGGGCTGGGAGCGCAAGCGTGGCAAGCTGCATGAGCTGAATCTGCTGCTGCGCGGTGATCAGGATACGAGCTATTTCCCGCCGGACGAGCGTCTGCCGAAAGACGTTAAATTCGTCATGACGCTGGACGCCGATACGCGACTTACGCCAGAATCGGTCACCAACCTTGTTGGCAAGCTCAGCCATCCGCTGAACCGTCCGGTTTTCGACGAGAAAACCGGTAAGGTTGTTCGCGGTTATGGCATTTTGCAGCCTCGTGTGACGCCTTCGTTGACGACAGGCGACGAAGCTTCATTCCTGCAGCGCGTGTTCTCGGTCAATCGCGGCATTGATCCTTATGTCTTTGCTGTTTCTGATTCCTATCAGGATCTTTTGGGTGAAGGCACCTTCACCGGTAAGGGTCTTTACGATATCGACGCCTTTGAAATTGCGTTGAAAAATCGCGTTCCAGAGAACACACTTCTCAGCCACGATCTGCTCGAAGGCGGCTATGCCCGCGCAGCGCTGGTCAGTGATGTCGAAGTCGTTGAAGATTATCCGACCGGCTACAATGTCGACGTGTCGCGTCATCACCGTTGGGCACGTGGCGACTGGCAGCTTCTGCCATGGCTGTTCTCGACAGGTCGTGGTGTCAGCGCGATCACGCGTTGGAAAATGGTCGATAATCTGCGTCGTTCGCTCAATCCGATCCTGTGGCTGCTTGCAGCCATTATCGGCTGGAGTGTACTGCCAATTGGACCGGCTGCTGTCTGGCAGGGCTTCCTGATCATCAGCATGTTTGTGGCGCCGACCTTCGGCATCGTCACCAACCTCATTCCGTCAAATATGGACTATTCGCTGAAAGGCCATGCGCAGTCGGTTCTGACCGATATTGCACTGGGTACGGCGGATGTGGCGCTGCGCACCACCTTCATTGCGCATTCCGCGTTCCTGATGGCTGATGCGATTGCGCGCACGATTTATCGCCTGTTCGTATCACGCCGTAACCTGCTCGAATGGCGTACGGCGGCACAGGCCAAGTCCGCGCCCGACACTCTGCTGTTTTACTTCCAGATGATGTGGCCAGCCATTGTTATTGCGGGTCTTGCGATCTTCATGCCTCTGGCAGCTGAGAGCCACGCAGCGATGATTGCTGCACCCTTTGCCGTGATCTGGTTTGCGTCACCGCTGATTGCCTGGCTCGTCAGCCGTTCTGCCAAGCCGCAGGATACGCTGGAAGTGCTGTCCTCTGACAAGTCGGATTTGCGCCGTTATGCGCGCCGTACCTGGCGCTACTTCGCCGAATTCGCGAATGAGGAAAACAACCATCTTCCACCCGATAACTTCCAGGAAGATCCAGCTCCGATTGTTGCGCAGCGAACGTCACCAACCAATATCGGCGTTTATCTTCTCTCGGTGGTTGCCGCGCGTGATTTTGGCTGGATCGGTTTTGCTGAAACGCTGGACCGCGTCGAAGCCACCGTCAATACGCTTGAGAAGATGGAGAAATATCAGGGCCATCTCTACAACTGGTATGAGACCAATACGCTGACGCCGATGCGTCCGCTTTACGTCTCTGCTGTGGACAGTGGCAATCTCGCGGGCCATCTTGTCACCCTTTCTTCCGCGCTGGAAGAATGGGCGGAAGCGCCATCGGTCTATCTCCAGGCCGATCTCGACGGCATTCTCGACGTCAACGACGTGCTTGAGGAAACGATTGCGCGCATCCCGGATGATCGCCGTATCCTGCGTCCATTGCGCCGTCGTCTGGAAGAACGGATCGCCAATTTCCGTCGTGCAGTGCGCACCATCAAGGAAGAGCCGGAAACGGCATCGTTCCGCACCATCAATCTGTCGCTCTTTGCGACCGATATTGTGCGCCTGATGGAAGAACTCGACAGCGAGATCGAAACACCTGCAAGTGCTGAAGCGCGTGAGTGGGCTTATATTCTCGTTGAAACCTGCAAGGCCCACACCGACGATTCGACGGGCGAGCACAACACCGATGAGCTGCGTGAACGCCTGCGTGATCTTGCATCCCGTTCGCGCCAGCTGGCCTTTGACATGCAGTTCGGTTTCCTTGAACGGAAAGAACGTCGTCTTCTGTCGATCGGTTTCCGCGTGCAGGAAAACGAACTGGACGAAAGCTGCTACGATCTTCTGGCATCGGAAGCTCGTCTTGCGAGCTTGTTTGCCATTGCCAAGGGCGACGTGCCGGTTGAGCATTGGTTCAAGCTTGGCCGTCTTCTGGTTCCAGTTGGCTGGAAGGGCGCTCTGCTCTCCTGGTCCGGCTCGATGTTCGAATATCTGATGCCGCCGCTGGTTATGTCGGAGCCGCTTGGTTCGCTGCTTGACCAGACCAACAAGCTCGTTGTGCAGCGTCAGATCGACTACGCGACTTCGCGTGGTCTGCCTTGGGGTATTTCGGAAGCGGCATTCAATGCGCGTGACGCGCATATGAACTACCAATATTCGAACTTTGGTGTGCCGAATCTCGGCCTTCAGCGTGGCCTGTCGCGTAATGCGGTTATCGCGCCTTATGCGAGCTTGCTGGCTTCGCAGTATCAACCTGCCGCGGCTGTCGCCAACCTGAAGCGATTGGAAAAGCTTGGTGCGCTTGGCCGTTATGGTTTCCACGATTCCGTGGACTTCACCCCATCGCGTGTTCGTGAAGGTGAAACCTGTGCAGTGGTGAAAAACTACTATGCCCACCACCATGGCATGTCGATCATTGCGGTTAACAACGTGATCTTCGAAGGCCGCATGCGTGAACGCTTCCATTCCGATCCGGTGATTGAAGCAGCCGAACTGCTGTTGCAGGAAAAGGCACCACGTGAAATTCCGATGATCTATGCGAAGACGGAAAATCCGATGCGTGTGGATTCGGGCGGTTTCGATGATGCGCCAATGCGTATTATTGATGTGCCGTTCAAGGCCCCGCGTACAACGCATATGATGTCGAATGGTCAATATGCGCTGATGGTGACGGCGAATGGCTCAGGCTATAGTCGCTGGCACAATTGGGACATCACCCGTTTCCATGCCGATGCGTCGGAGGATTTGCAGGGCACGTTCCTGTTCCTGCGCGATATGGAAAGCGGATACTGGTGGTCGGCGACCGGCGAGCCGGTACGCAACCCCGAGGAAGAAACCAAGACTGTCTTCACCGAAGACAAGGCGGAGTTCTACAAGACTGCCGGTGACATCAAGACGGTCATGGAAGTGATCGTTTCGTCAGAATCTGATGGTGAAGGCCGCAGGCTCGATATCATCAACACCAGTGCGCGGGATCGCGTGATTGAAGTCACGTCTTATTCCGAACTGGTGCTGACCGATAGCGACAGCGATGCAGCACATCCGGCATTCGCCAAGATGTTTGTCGAAACCGAAATCGCTGACAATGGCTCGACCATCTATGCGAAACGCCGCAAGCGTGCGCCGTCCGATCCGGATATTCATGTAGCCCATTTCGTGACCGATTTGTCGGGCTCGATCCGAGAGACAGAAGTCGAAACCGACCGTCGCGCTTTCATCGGTCGCGGTCGTTCGCTGCGTGATGCCGCAGCCTTTGATGAAGGTGCGACATTCACCGGAAGCCAGGGCTGTGTGCTTGATCCGATTGCATCGGTACGCACCCGCGTTCGCGTTCCGGCGCATAAGAAGGTGAGCCTCGTCTTCTGGACCTTTGCAGGTGGAAGCCGCGATGCGGTTGAACATGCGGTCGCGATGCATCGTCATCCGGAGACCTTTGCGCGCGAATATTCGCTGTCATGGACGAGTTCGCAGGTGCAGCTCTACCATATCGGCATCAAGCCGGCGGAAGCTGCTGACTACCAGAAGGTGGCAGCCTATCTGCTCTATCCGGAACGCACCTTGCGTCAGCCGCCTGAAACGATTGCAAGCGGCCTTGGCAAGCAATCCAACCTCTGGCCGATGTCGATCTCCGGCGATTATCCGATCTTTGCTCTTCGCATTGATAATGAAGCCGATCTTGATGTGCTGCGTGGCGTGCTGCGCGCGCAGGAATATTGGCGCAGCAAGGGCCTGACGGTTGACGTCGTTGCAGTCAACGAACGCGCATTCTCCTATGCGCAGGATACGCAACGCGCCATCGACTGGATCGTGGAAGGTTTCCGCGCTCGTGGCGGCGGTCAACCGCATATCTTTGCAGTTCGTCGCGATCAGATGAGCGAGGAAAGCTACAACACGCTTCTCGCGTCTGCTCGGATCGTCATGCATGCGCAGAACGGTTCGCTTGCCGAACAGCTGCGCCGCAGCGAAGAAATCACGGTTGATCTGGCCGCACGAAGTGATGCCAAAACACCGGTCACGGCCCAGCAAGGGCTGGGTGCAGCAGGGCTTGCACCTGTTGCGCTTGATCGCGGCACGGAAGAACGTCGTCTGGTTGCCAAGCCAAAGCCAGTGACACGTCCGGCTCCAGCGGGTGACGATCTCCAGTTCTGGAATGGTTATGGCGGTTTTGCCGAGGATGGCAGCTACGTCGTGCGGATCAACAACCGCACAACCACGCCGCATCCATGGATCAACGTGATCGCTAATCCGGATTTCGGGTTCCATGTTTCGGCAGAAGGTTCAGCCTTTACCTGGGCAGGCAACAGCCGTGATTATCAGCTTACCCCGTGGGCAAATGATCCGGTCACCAACCGTCCGGGCGAAGCGATCTACGTTCTTGATCGTGAAACGGGCCGCAGCTTTGCACCAACGGCGAATGTGCTGCGCGACGAAGCTGTCACCTACGAAGCCCGCCACAGCCATGGCTACACCACGTTCTCGGCACAGCATGGCGAACTGGCACTGGAACTCACCCACATTGTGGATGCCGAAAAGCCGGTTCGGCTTTCGCGTCTGACGATTACCAATAAGGGCCGGTCCAAGCGCAAGCTGCGTGCCTATGGTTATGTGGAATGGGTTCTGGGCAATGCCCGCGCCAAGAATGTGCCTTTCATCGTGCCATCGCAGGATGAAGAACTCGGTGCGCTCTTTGCAGGCAATCCGTATCATCCGGACAAGTCCGGTCAGGTGGCGTTCTTTGCGGCAACCGAAAAGCCGCAATCGGTCACGGCTGATCGTGGCGAGTTCATCGGTTCGACAGGATCGGTCGACAGGCCAGAGGTTGTACTTGCCGGCAAAGCGCTTTCGGGCACGGTAGAAGCAGGACGCGATCCATGCGCAGCGCTTGCGCTCGATATTGAAGTGGGTCCGGGCGAAAGCCGTGAATTGGTCTTCCTGCTCGGCAATGCTGCCGATCAGCAGCAGGCAAAAGCGCTAGTCGCAGAAAGCCGCAAGGCTTCCTTCGATGACAAGCTGAATGCTGCGGCCAAGCATTGGGAAGGGCTGTTCAGCCGCGTACAGGTCAAAACGCCTGATCCGGCCTTCGATCTGCTGATCAATGGCTGGTTGCCATATCAGGCGATTGCCTGCCGTATATGGGCGCGTGCTGCCTTCTATCAGGCCAGTGGCGCGTTCGGTTTCCGTGACCAGCTGCA
Organism: Brucella grignonensis; assembly: GCF_002252505.1. Lineage (GTDB taxonomy): Bacteria > Pseudomonadota > Alphaproteobacteria > Rhizobiales > Rhizobiaceae > Brucella > Brucella grignonensis. The sequence continues at coordinate 316,935 of NZ_NNRL01000163.1, forward strand.
GGATACGCTGTCGCTTCTGCTGATTGATCCTTCATTGGCTCGTGCGCAGATCCTCAATGCGGCCTCGCGCCAGTTCCCGGAAGGCGATGTGCAGCATTGGTGGCTGCCAGCAACGGGTGCAGGCGTTCGCACGCTGATCTCTGACGATGTGGTCTGGCTTGGCTACGGCACATCGCTCTATGTGGAAACGACGGGTGATCGCGCGATTCTCGACGAGAAGCTGCCATTCCTTGAAGGCCGCAAGCTCGAAGAGGGTGAACATGATGCGTTCTACGAGCCGCAAATCTCGAAGAACACTGAAAGCCTTTATGAGCATTGCGCATTGGCGCTCGATCTTGCGATCGAACGTACCGGCAAGCACGGTCTGCCGCTGATCCTTGGCGGCGACTGGAATGACGGCATGAATCTTGTCGGCGTCAAGGGCGAAGGCGAAAGTGTGTGGCTTGGCTGGTTCCTTGCCTACACGCTACGCCAGTTCATCCCGATTGCTGAATCGCGCAAGGATACGAAGCGAGCAAACGCGTGGGAAAAGCATCTCGAAAGCCTGACCAAAGCACTGGATCGCGATGGCTGGGATGGCGAATGGTATCGCCGTGGCTTCTTCGACAACGGTGCACCGCTGGGTTCGAAGGAAAGCGACGAATGCCAGATCGATGCTATCGCGCAATCATGGAGCGTGTTGTCAGGTGTTGCCGATCCGAAGCGTGCCGAACAGGCAATGGCTTCGCTCAAGAAATATCTGCTCGACGATCAGGGCGAATTGCTGCGTCTGTTCACACCGCCTTTTGACAAGACGGTGCAGGAGCCGGGTTACATCAAGGGCTATCCGCCCGGCGTTCGTGAGAATGGCGGTCAGTACACGCATGGTGCAACATGGGCTATTCTGGCATTGGCTCGCATGGGCAAGGCCGCGGAAGCGTGGCGTCTGTTCTCGCTCATCAGCCCGGTCAACCATGGACGCAATCCAGATGTCTACCGCGTTGAGCCATATGTGATCGCAGCCGATATCTATTCGGTCGAGCCGCGTCGGGGACAGGGCGGCTGGACCTGGTACACGGGTTCCGCTGGCTGGTTCTATCGCGTGGCGACAGAAGGCATTCTTGGTGTCACAAAACGTGGTGATCGCCTGCATCTTGATCCGGCATTGCCGCCTGAATGGGACGGCTATGAAGCTGACCTGCGCTTCGGCGATGCGGTCTACCATATCAAGGTGGTGACAGGTGCTAAGGCAAAGGCGATCAAGCTCAATGGACGTAAAATCACCAAGCCCGATGAAGGGGTTGCGATCAAGCTCGATGGTGAACATGAGATCATTGTAGAGCTTCCCAAATCTGAATGAAACATTTAAAAAGGCGGGTGAAAACCCGCCTTTCTTTTGGCTGCCAAGCATTTGGTTTGGTTGCAAGCAATTGCATGTCTCCCAAAAGTGGGAACCGGTTTTGGGGTAGAGACATGCGTAAAAATAGTGAGAGCATTTCCAGCGTTTCACCTAAAAGTGGAAATGCTCTAAGTTCATGCAATGGAGGCCGTCATGGCCAAAACCGATATCGCGCGGCGCGTCTTTAACCACGCATGGAAGCTCGATCCGATTGTTCGCAGCCTGCTGGACACGGATTTCTACAAACTTCTGATGTTGCAGATGATCTGGGGACTTTACCCCAAGGTGGATGCGACCTTCGCGCTCATCAATCGCACGACGTCCGTGCGCCTTGCCGATGAGATCGACGAAGGCGAATTGCGCGCGCAACTCGATCATGCACGCACGCTGCGCTTTACCAAGAAAGAGATGATCTGGCTGGCCGGTAACAGTTTTTATGGCCGCAAGCAGATTTTCCAGCCGGAGTTTCTCAACTGGCTGCATGACTTCCAACTGCCAGAATACGATCTGCGCCGCAAGGATGGTCAGTATGAGCTGCGTTTCCATGGCCCCTGGTCGCATACCACCATGTGGGAAATTCCAGCACTTGCCATCATCAACGAGTTGCGTTCGCGCGCGGCGATGAAAAATCTCGGGCCGTTCTCGCTTGATGTGCTTTATGCCCGCGCAAAGGCCAAGATGTGGAGCAAGGTTGAGCGGCTTCGCGAATTGCCGGACCTGAAGATTTCGGATTTCGGCACCCGTCGCCGTCATTCATTCCTGTGGCAGCGCTGGTGTGTTGAAGCTCTGAAGGAAGGTATCGGCGGAGCATTCACCGGCACCAGCAATGTGCTTCTGGCGATGGATAACGATCTTGAAGCGCTCGGCACCAATGCGCATGAATTGCCGATGGTATTGGCAGCGCTTGCCAATACGGATGATGAGCTGCGCACTGCACCTTATCGGGTGCTTCAGGACTGGAACCGTTATTATGGCGGCAATCTTCTGATTGTTCTGCCCGATGCTTTCGGTACGGCGGCATTCTTGCGCAGTGCGCCGGACTGGGTTGCCGACTGGACCGGCTTCCGTCCCGACAGCGCCCCGCCGATCGAAGGCGGCGAACGTATCATCGAATGGTGGAAGTCTCGCGGCAAAGACCCGCGCGAAAAACTGCTGATCTTCTCTGATGCACTCGATGTCGAAACGATTGAGGAAACCTATCGCCACTTTGAGGGCCGGGTCCGCATGAGCTTTGGTTGGGGTACGAACCTTACCAATGATTTTGCCGGATGCGCACCGACAACAATCCATGGCCTCAAAGCCATATCGCTGGTCTGCAAGGTGATCGATGCCAATGGACGCCCGGCAGTAAAGCTTTCCGACAATCCGCAGAAAGCAACAGGCGATCCAAAGGAAGTCGAACGTTATCTCAAGTTCTTCGGCAATGAAGAGCGAGTGGAGCAACTCGTCAAGGTTTGACGAGTTGTATTCCGTTATTCCATCAGGCGCGCTGTACCGGACAGGCGGATCGATTCGCCGCGTACATGACCAATTTCAGCGCGCAGATGGGATGGTACGCCCATATCTTCGCCCTGAAACACTTCAATAGATCCGCCATGCGGCCAGCCCAAGTCGCGCAGATAAGCAGCAAAGGCCGCTGTAGACGCGCCGGTCGCAGGATCTTCATAAACCCCGCCCGAGGCAAAAGGATTGCGGCTGTGAAAGCGTTGTGGCGTTTCTGAATGCACCAGAAGGATCGTGGTCCAGCCTTGTCGCTTCATCAGAACCCGCCCGCGCGGAAGATCATAATGCATGGCCGCCAGTTTCTCGCGTGAGCGCAATGCCAACACGATATGATCTGCGCCTGCATGGATCAGTGCAGGTGGAATGCCCGGCGCCAGATCATCTTTCTCATAGTTGAACAGCGCAAGCGCCTGCTCAATCTCGATTTCAGATGCAGCGCGGTTGCGCGTTCCGGGCGATTGAAGGCTGGCTGAAAACAGATCGCCCTCCTTGCGGCCCTCCACACTGATATCGGAATTGTTGAGCTTTAATGCAAAACGTCCGTCACCTTCGCGCATGGCAAGTGCAGCACCGAGCGCTATTGTGGCATGGCCGCAGAAGGGCACTTCCATTTCGGGCGCGAAATAACGCACGCGCCAGCTGTCTCCTTCCGGCATGGCAAATGCCGTTTCCGAAAAGCCAACATCATGAGCGATTTTCTGCATTTCCTCAGCTGAGGGGTGTTTTTCAGAAATCAGTACACCGGCGGGATTGCCGCCCTGATTGCCTTGCGAGAAGGCTGCTATGCGCAAGACGTCCAATGATTTGTCCTTCGCCATTTTTCGATTCTCTCCCGCCCTTCCTCTATAGAAAGCGCGAAATGCGTCGGGTCAAGGGCAACGCGAGGGCAATACAGCTCGATGTTGCTTTGTTCCCGCTTATCGGCCTGCTGATACGATCAGAAGCATTGGACGTTCCACCTCATCGCGCAATGCGGGCATAGCCTCAACTTGCTCCGATGTCGGACGCCATTCTTCAAGATTGTTGATGGCGAAGCCTGTTTCAAGCAAAGCATTGACAGTCGTGCTCAGGCGACGGTGGTATTTAATGACACCATCCGCAAGCCAGTCGGTGCGCCTTTCGCCTTCGACGGAATAATGATCGACCGGCCAGTGCTTGTTTTGGTTTTCATCCACGATCCAACCGGGCTTTAGCGGTGCCATGAAAATCGGATGTTCGATCGTGAAGATGAAGTGGGAACCGGGACGAAGCGCACGATGGATCGTGTTGAGCAGACGCGTAAAGTCGCGGATGTAGTGAAAGGCGAGCGAGCTATAGACCAGATCGAAATGTGCTTCTGGCAGTTCCAATGTTTCCAGATCAGCTTGCACATACCGGATCGCATTGTCCTTAGTGTCGTGCTGCGCACGTTCAAGCATGTTTTCCGACAGATCGTATCCGACGACGGAAGCCGCGTCCTGCTCGCGGGCAAAGCGGGAAAACCATCCAAATCCGCAGCCGAGATCAGCGATGTCTTTGCCGGATAAATCAGGCAGCAGCGAGCGGATATAAGGCCACTCAGGCGCACCATCCAATCCGTACACTGAACGCGGCAACTGACTATAGGCAGTGAAGAAATCGTCGCGATCATAAATATTCTGGGCCATGGTCTATCGTTCGGTCAGTGCAAGTTTTGCTCCCAGCGCAACGAAAGCGGCAGCAAAACTACGGCGCATCCATGCAAGGACTGCGGGGCGCGAGATGATCTGGTTACGGACGGCGGCGGCGAAAACTCCGTAGATAGCAAACACCACGAATGTCATCGCCATGAAGACGAGGGACAGTTCCACCATGCGGGTAACCGTTCCGCCCTGTTGCGTATTCACAAATTGCGGCAGGAAGGCAAAGAAGAATATCGATAGTTTGGGGTTCAAAAGATTGACCAGGATTGCCGACCAGATGACCTCGCGGTCCGAACGCGGAGCGTCATCGGTCTCGACTTTCAGTGTGCCGTGCTCCTTGAGCGTCATCCATGCCATATAGAGTAGATAGGCGACGCCTGCATATTTGATGATCTCGAAAGCAAGTGCGCTGGCATGGAGCAGAGCCGCAAGCCCCGTTATGGCTGCCAGCATATGCGGCACGATGCCGAGCGTGCAGCCGAGCGCGGCAATGACTGAAGCCCTTGCACCACGGGACAGTCCTGCGGCAAGCGTCACCAGCACTCCTGTTCCGGGGGACGCGACAATGATGAAGGATGTCAGCAGAAATTCGATGCTCATAATGCGCCAACTTTCGTTTGCACATTTCCGGCAAAACCGCTGCGCACTTTTGCTGGAAATGCTTTTCGCCTGCACATTTCCGGACACAAAACCGTTTTACACTTTTGCTGGAAATGCGTATGCGCGCATCATGTCACGACTTTGTCGTGCGTCAATCCTTCATCTCATGCGCCCATGGCGGATTGGCACCAGCACGGGAAACAGTGATGGCTGCAGCGCGAACGCCCAATGCCACGGCTGCATGAATCTGGTCTTCGTCGAGATTGGCGACTGCATCCTTGGTCAGTAATCCTTGACCATGCAGGCTCGCGAGAATACCGGCATTGACCGTATCACCAGCCCCCACGGTATCCACCACATCCACCTTCACGCCGGGCACGCGAACAGTTGCCTTTGCAGTATAAGCATCGGCACCATGGGCGCCTTTGGTAATGACGATCAGCTTGGGTCCAAGCTTGAGCCATTCGGCTGCAATTTCGTCGTGGTTGCCTTTTTCGCCGAACCAGTCGAGATCCTCATCTGAAAGTTTCACGATGTCCGCGAGTGCGATCATACGCTTCATCCGGGCGAGGTGTTTTTCCCGGTCGGTGATGAAACTGGCGCGAATGTTCGGGTCGAGAAACATGACGCGCTTTGAAGCTTCATGCGTCATCAGTGCTTCGTAGACGCTGCCGCATGGTTCCGAAATCAGGCTGATGCAGCCAAAAAGCAGCGCATCTATTGCGTCGTCAATTAGCGGTATGTCGCTTTCCGAAAGCATCCGCAATGCCGTGTTTTCATCGTAAAAAGCGTAGCGGGCCTGTCCGTCCACAAGCCGCACAAATGCCAGCGTCGTTGGCCGATCGGAGATTGCCGAATAGGAATAATCGACATTTGAACGGGCCAAGGCGTCGCGCAGCACTTCACCGAAGAAATCTGATGACAGGCCTGAGAAAAATCCGGTCGGAACACTCAACCTGCCAAGTGCGATGGCCGTGTTGAACACGGAGCCGCCAGCAAAGGGCACAAAGGCTGTTTCGCCTTCTGCCGTTTCGCGTGGCAACATATCAATCAGGGCTTCACCGCAGCATAGGATCATAGGGTCAACTCGGCCGTTAGAGCATGTCCAGCAAAAGTGCGAAGCGGCTTTGCGCAGGACAATGCGTAAAAACAAACTGTTAGAGAAGTTCCGGTGATTCTGTCTTAATTGGAACCAATCTAAATCGATTGAAGGTTAGAAAATAACGAACATAAACACAAAAGCGCGGTGTTGTTCAACACAGCGCTTTTGAAAATTGGCTAAACGTGCTGGCCACCATTGATATGGATTTCCGAGCCGGTCACATAGGATGAAGCTTCGGAGCAGAGATAATAGATGGTCTCGGCCACTTCGGAGGTTTTACCGAGGCGCCGCATGGGCAATTGTTCCACCAGCTTGTCTGTACCGGGCGACAGGATTGCGGTGTCGATTTCGCCCGGTGCAATGGCATTCACTCGGATGCCATGTGGGCCAAAATCAGAAGCCATTTCGCGTGTAAGGGCTGCCAGCGCAGCCTTTGACGTCGCATAAGCGGTGCCTGCAAAGGGGTGAACGCGACTGCCTGCGATGGATGTCACGTTGACCACTGAACCCTGTGCTGCTTCCAGTTCCTTGAACAGTCCGCGCGCCAGCATGATCGGCGCCATGAAGTTCACTTGAAACACATCGCGCCACACAGCCATTGGAGTTTCAATTGAATTCAGGCGACGACCGCCTTCTGCTTTAGGCGAGATGCCCGCATTATTGACGAGTGCATGCAGCTTGCTGCCATCGGCTTCCAGTCTGCGACGAATTTCAGCAATCGCCTTGCCGATATCTTCCTGATCGGCCAGATCAACCTTTATGTGATCTTCCGGGCCCGCTGGCCAAGGACAATTTTCGGCGAAATCCTGACGGGAACAGGTAATGACACGCCAACCGGCGCGCGAGAAACGCTTGACCGTGGCATGGCCAATGCCGCGACTTGCCCCTGTCAGCACAAGGGTCTTACGTTCCGCATCTGCCTTGGGAGCATCAGACCGGGACGTATCAGTGTGGGAAACTGTAGACATGAAAACCTCACTCTCAATCCTTGAATAGACTAAGCCGCTCAGGATTTCGAGGGGAATTAGCAGCGGGCAATGCGGGGTGCTTCACTTGATCGCGAGGCCGGACCGATCAGCGATCAGACCGGCTTTTCGAGAGGTTTGATCTGACACGCACCTTTTGGGATGCGCTCTCTTACTGCGTATTGCCCATGATGATATCGAGCAAGGTCGTGGAATCGCGGTTCTGCGGTGGTGGACCGCCAACGTTACCGGGTGGCACTGGTGCGCCATTGTCATTCACCGGATAGTTGGCTGGCACGCTGGATTGCTGACCCTGTTGAACGGTATTGCGGGCGGGGGAATCAGGAGCCGGTGGCCAATAGCCATCATCACCATTGCCCGCCATTGGCTGATCGCCATAGCCGCCTTGCGGAATTATGCCGGGTTCATATGGATTGTTTGGATCGATACCGTCGCTGCCGCCGGGGACAACATTCTGAATATCGTAATGACCGGGAAGTTCGGCGACTGGTACGCCCTTATGGGCTTCCTTCATGAAGGTTTTCCAAGCGGCGACTGGAAGCGTGGAGCCGAAGACACGCTTCATACCCTTGCCGTCATCATTGCCGAACCAGACGCCGGTTGTGAGATTTGCCGTATAGCCGATAAACCACGCATCGCGGAAATTCTGGCTGGTGCCGGTTTTGCCCGCTGCAGGCCAGCCAAAGGCCGCACGTTTTGCGGTGCCATCTTCCACCGTACGACGAAGCATCGCATTTATCATGCCGACATTGCGTTCATCGATCACGCGGGGGCCGACGCCATCTTCTCTCTGGTACAGAACCTTGCCGTCAGAATCCGTGATCCTGGTAATGAAATACACCGGCGCACGATAACCACCGTTGGCAAAAGGCACATAGGCGTCGGTCAATTCCAGCAATGAGACTTCGGATGTGCCGAGTGCCAGCGAGGCGTTGGGTTCCAACTTCGACTGAACGCCAAGGCGGTGCGCGGTGTCAATCACGGTCTGTGGACCAACTTCCATGACCAGCTGCGCTGAAACGGAATTAAGCGAGTGAGACAAGGCGGTCGCCAGCGTCACTTCGCCCATATACTTGCCGTTGTCATTGCTCGGCGTCCATTTACCGATCCGCACAGGCGCATCGTTGCGAACAGAATCGGGCGTACGGCCTTGTTCGAGTGCTGTCAGATAGACAAAAGGCTTGAAGGATGAGGCGGGCTGACGGCGGGCGTCGGTGACGCGGTCGAACTGGCTGGCAGCATAATCATAGCCGCCCACCAATGCGCGCACAGCACCCGTACCGTCGATTGATACGAGCGCACCCTGACTCACATTCATCTTTTTGCCATTTGCCGAAATCTGGTCCTTGATTGCTTCTTCGCCAGCACGCTGCAGATTGAGATCGACAGTGGTTTCAACCGTGATGTCGGTTTTCGTTTCGCCAATAAGCGCGGGAATCTCGGCAACCACCCGGTCGGCAAAATAGTTTTCAGAACCCTGCCAGTAAGCCGCAGCGCGTGTTGGCGGCTCGCTTTCTGCGATGGCGACCTGCCGGTCATCGATCATGCCTTCTTCGCGCATAGCGCCCAGCACCAGCTTGGCGCGGGCACTTGCGGCCTCTGGATCGCGCGCAGGCGAAAGACGCGAAGGGGCTTTCAGAAGGCCGGCAAGCGTTGCCGCTTCCATGAGGTTCACGTCCTTGGCAGACTTTCCGAAATAGCGTCGCGAAGCCGCATCGACACCATAGGCACCGGAACCGAGATAGACACGGTTCAGATACATCTCCAATATCTGCTCTTTGGTATATTTATGCTCAAGCCACAGGGCGAGCATCACTTCCTGCACCTTGCGCTCAAGCGTGCGATCAGGCGAAAGGAAGAGGTTTTTGGCAAGCTGCTGTGTGAGTGTCGAGCCACCCTGTACGGCGCGGCCAGAGGTCACATTGGTAACAATTGCACGGGCGAGACCAATCGGATCAATACCGAAATGCGACATGAAACGGCGGTCTTCGATCGCCATGACAGCTTGCGGAATGAAGGGCGACATTTCGTGCAAGCCGACAGCTTCCCCGCCTGTTGTACCGCGATTGGCGATGAGACCGCCCTGCACATCAACGATACGAACATTTGGCGGACGGTCGGGAATGGTCCAATCCGTTGTCGGCGGCATTTTGGCTGCGAAGTACACGAGCATGCCCGCGAAAGCGATGCCGCCCCAAAGGCCGAGCACGAGACACCAGTAAAATGCACGGCGAACAAACCCGAAAAAGCCGCCGCGTTTTTTGGGCGCGCGACGCGAACTGCGCGGTTCGCGATCTTTTGTCGGTTTGCTTTTACGTTGGGGACGGGCCATGCGCTCCTCCTCATCGACGCGAAACACGTCCTCTTCCTGCTCCTGCTCCTGCTGCTTGCCGAAGGAAGGCTCGATACGTCCGTTTCTGCCGTCTCGCGATGCCATGTTGTTTTAGATCCGCCCGCCTGCTTATCGGTTACTGGTTTTGTAACCGCTTAATTCATCAACCCGCATATATCGAGGGCGTTTATCGCCTGAAGGGTAAATGCGGCAGTTTAAAGGGGGGTAAACTCCGCATTCACAAAAAATAACGGTGTTGGTGTGCAAAAGAAAAGGCCCCGCAGAGCAGGGCCTTTCCCAAAAATTCATCTGATCGGATCAGATTAGAACTTGTATGCGACGCCGAGACGAACTTCGTTGGTCTTGAACTTGTCGCGAGTGCTAGTTGACGTATCGAAATCGAAATCCTTATGACCGTAATCGGTGTAACGGTATTCAAGGCGAACGATGACGTTGTCAGTTGCTGCGTAGTCAACACCTGCGCCAGCGGTCCAGCCGGTAAGGGTCTTACTCTGCGAAATGCTGTCTACACCATCATCAAGTGTGTTCTTGACACTACCGAATGCAACACCACCAGCAATGTAAGGCAGGAAGCGGTCAACTGCGTAACCTGCACGGGCACGAACCGCACCCGACCAACGCAGCTTGCTTTCAATATCCACGCCGGTATCCACACCAGCATCGTTATAGATCGCTGCGCTATCCTTGAGGTTGTTGTAGGTCACGTCACCGTCGATACCCAGAACAACGCTGTTACCGAGGTCGAAGTTGTAACCTGCATAGAGGCCACCGAGGAAGCCATCTGGCTTCACGTCGAGGCCGCCGTCAAAGCGCGACTTGCCCCAGCCGTAACCGATCTGGCCACCGAGGTAAGCGCCATTCCAGGTGAAGGACGGAGCGACGATGACCGGAGCTGGTTCTTCGTAAACAACAGCGTCAGCGGCCTTTGCGCCTGTGGCAGCAAGAAGAGCAACAGTGGATGCGAGAAGAAGAGACTTGAGCTTCATAATAAATCTCCTTTGGAGAACGGGGAATGCCAAATCTGTTGCACCTAATATAAGCGATTGGCGAAAAGAGTCTGTAGCAAGACGGCCACAGTCGCGTAATTGTCGCAAAAGTTGCACACGGAATCGTGATTAGTCTGGATAGCTGATGTTATTGGTTACCAAATGTTTAAAATCCACGGTTGCATTCTGCGAGGATGTTTTTGCAATCGATATTGAGATATAGGGTGCGGATATCGGGCTTGGAGGAAATAAAATGGGCGGGGCAACTGGGGCTGTACAGCGGGTCGACTGGGTCGATATTGCCAAGGGTATCTGCATTATCTTTGTTGTCATGATGCATTCCACGCTGGGGGTGGAGAAGGCGGCAGGCTCTGAAGGGTGGATGCATCATGTGGTGGCCTTCGCCAAGCCCTTCCGTATGCCCGACTTCTTCCTGATCTCCGGTCTGTTTCTCAGCCTCGTCATTGACAGGCCATGGCGGCGCTATCTCGACCGTAAGGTCGTGCACTTTCTGTATTTCTATATCTTATGGCTGACGATCCAGTTTGCGTTCAAAGCACCCGCAATTGGAAGTGAAGCAGGCCTTGCCGGTGTTGTCGAAGCCTATCTCATGGCCTTTATCGAGCCTTTCGGAACGCTCTGGTTCATCTACATTCTGCCAGTCTTTTTCATTGCGACCCGCCTGTTGAAGCGGGTGCCGGTCGGGCTGACCTTTGCTTTGCTGGCCATTCTGGAAATTCTGCCGATCCATACCGGCTGGACGATGATCGACGAGTTTTGCTCGCGTTTTGTTTATTTTTTCGCAGGCTATGCCTTCGCACCCTCGATATTCCGCATTGCCGACTGGCTGCGTCGGCGTCCAGTCGTGGGAATGATTGGGCTGCTTGTCTGGGGGCTCATCGAATATAAGCTGGTCTTCACGCCAGTGCCAGAAAGTCTCGCTTCTCTCATCGCGCCTGCTGGTGATTTTTTGAACGGACGAGGAGCAGTGAGCGATCTTCCGATCATGTCGCTTTTGCTTGGGTTGATTGGCGCATTGGCGATTATTTCAATATCATCGCTGCTGAGCTTGCTTTCGGGTAAAAACTGGCTGCATCGCGGGCTAGGCTGGCTCGGCGCGCATTCAATCGTCGTCTATCTGGCATTCTTCCTGCCGATGGCGATTGCCCGGACAATTCTTTTGAAAGTTGGCTTTCTGGATGTCGGAACGGTTTCACTGCTGACGACCGCAAGCGGTGTTATCGGTCCGGTCGTTCTCTACGGACTTATTCAATGGACTGGTTTTGGACAGTTCCTGTTCCGTCGTCCGGCATGGGCTTATATTGATCGCGCTCCGCAAAAGAAAACGGCGGCTCAAGCGCATCCCGAAAAGTGTGAAACGGTTTTCGGGCAGGATGCGCGTTAAAGAAAATGGCATGAGAGAGCTATCTCTCATGCCGCCGCCTGATGCTTTATGAATGAGCGAAAATATCCGTCTCCGGCCAACCCATCAGATCAAGTTCCGAGCGGGTTGGCAGGAATTTGAAGCAGGCTTCGGCCTGTTTCGCGCGGCCATCACGCTCCAGGCGCTTCTCGAACACTGCTTTCAGACGATGCAGATAAAGCACGTCTGAAGCGGCGTAATCGAGTTGGGCTTGCGAAAGCACTTCCGCGGCCCAATCAGATGATTGCTGCTGTTTGGAAATCGAAACATCGAGAAGCTCGTTGCAGATTTCCTTCAAGCCGTGGCGATCCGTATAGGTACGGGTGAGCTTCGATGCGATCTTCGTGCAGAAGACCGGCTGTGGCATAGTGCCAAAAGCATGTGCCAGCACCGCAAGATCGAAGCGTCCATAGTGAAAGATCTTGGTGATCGAACGATCTTTCAAAAGCTTGACCAGGTTGGGGGCTTTCTTCTGTCCGGCTTCGATCTGGATCACATCGGCTGTGCCGTCGCCGGGCGAGATCTGAACGACGCAAAGCCTGTCGCGATGCGGGTTCAGACCCAGCGTTTCGGTGTCGATAGCGACTGCGTCAACCTGGTAGTTATCCAGATTGGGCAAATCGTGTTTGTGAAAACGGATCGTCATATAGTTTTCCTTAGTTGGCCGCCGTAGCGGCCATAATGCGCGCCCTACTTGGCCGCGATAGCGGCCATAATGCGCGCCCATGAGCGCTGACCCTTATGGAAGGAGTTCAGCTCGTATTTTTCGTTGGGCGAATGAATGCGATCATCTTCAAGACCAAAACCGACGAGCAAAGATTCCATACCGAGGAATTTGTCGAAGTCGCCGACAATCGGAATCGATCCGCCCATGGCGATCAATACGGCTGGTTTCGGCCATTCGTCGGAAAGCGCGTCCTTCGCTTTGGAAACGAGTGGGGAATCATATGGCAGCTGGATCGCGGGCGATCCGCCATGTGGATGAAACTCGACCGAGCAATCGGCTGGCAGACGTTCCTGCACAAAAGCGCGGAAAGCTTCACGGATTTTAACCGGATCCTGCTTGTGCACGAGGCGGAATGAAACCTTGGCGGATGCTTCTGCAGCAATCACGGTCTTGAAACCTTCGCCGGTATAGCCGCCGATAATCCCGTTTACTTCAGCCGTTGGGCGTGCCCAGGTCAGTTCCAGAACGCTGCGGTCTTTTTCACCCGACGGGATTGAGAGACCAATCGGGCCGAGGAAGTTTTCGGCCGTGCGGCCAAGGCTTTCCCATGATTGCAAAATCTGCGACGGCGTTTCTTCCACACCTTCATAGAAACCGGGAACTGTAACACGGCCGGTATCATCATGAAGGTCGGCAAGGATTTTGCTGAGAATATGAATCGGGTTTGCAGCAGCGCCACCAAAGAAGCCGGAGTGCAGATCGCGATCAGCAGCCTTAATGACGATTTGTTCGCCAACAAGTCCGCGCAGACCAACGCTGATCGCTGGCGTTTCGGCATCCCACATGGCGGTGTCGCAAACAAGCGCTACATCAGCCTTCAGCTCTTCCTTGTTTGCATCGAGGAACGGCTTCAGCGATGGTGAGCCGGATTCTTCCTCGCCTTCAAACAGCAATGTCACCTTCACGGGCAGATTGCCGTTAATGGCTTTGTAAGCGCGACAGGCTTCCACAAAGGTCATGAGCTGGCCCTTGTCGTCGGATGTTCCGCGACCAGTCAGAATTTTGCGGCCATTGCCGACGTCTTTGATTGCAGGATCAAACGGATCGTTTTCCCAAAGATTGAGCGGATCAACCGGCTGCACATCATAATGACCATAAAACAGGACATGCGGTGCATCAGTTGTAGCGCCATCGTGATGGGCGACGACCATTGGATGCCCCGGTGTGTCGCGCACACTTGCATCGAAGCCAATCGACTTCAGGTCTTCAACCAGCCATTCGGCAGCCTTGCGGCAATCGGCTTTGTAAGCCGGATCGGTCGAAATCGATTTGATCCGCAAAAGATCGAACAGATGATCGATGCTTTTGTCGAGATTGGTGTCGAGATAATTGAGGACTTTATCGAGTGATTGCGCGGACATGGATACTTCCTGACGAGTCGTAAAACTGCTGGCACACTACAACCAGCAACCCGAAGAAGAAACCCAATATGAACGCAAAACTGAGAGCAGAAAATGAATTGGCCGTTGCGGTGAGGGGGTTACCACAACGGCCATATCACTACACTCAAAAACGACAGCCCGGAGAGGGGAATGAGGCTGTCGCAGCAACCGGTATCCAACGGGGGACGGGTCAGAAAACCGGCGACCGACGTACTGTCGATGGGTGTAATCTGGCCCTCCAACTGTGGCTATTCAAGGGCATTTAAGATTACAAATTCGTAACATAAACGTTACCTTACCGGGTGGAATCCGTTATCTGTGATAACCTGAAAACTTGTGAGGGGAGAGGCACTTATGGATACAGTCACGATGCTCAGCAAAAAGGACTGGGAGAAGACGTCAGGCAAGTGGCACGGTGAGTTTGAAGGAAATGTGTTCGGAGCGGGTGCGTCCGTCATGTTCTATGCAACCGAAGAAGCTGGACGAGGACCACGACTGCATCGCCATCCTTATGATGAGATTTTCATTGTGCGTAAAGGCCGGGCCTTATTCACGGTTGGCGAGGAACAATTTGAAGCCGAAGAAGGCAGCGTTGTGTTTGGAGCAGCCAACATTCCACACAAATATGTCAATGTCGGCCCGGGTCTTCTCGAGATGATTGATATTCATGTCTCCGGCGCGTTCATACAGGAAGACCTGGAGTAGCTCCACGTGTTGAAGCTGGCCTGTGGATGATCCAACGGTGGACACATGTTTCTCCTGACACAAGGCCGGTTTTCTTTGTGCGTGGTTTCCTCTAATTCTATGGCATGAAAAAAGGCGATCATCTCTTCCTCATTGACGGCTCGGGCTATATTTTCCGTGCCTATCATGCCCTGCCACCGCTAACCCGCAAGACGGATGGCTTGCCGGTGGGAGCCGTGTCCGGTTTCTGCAACATGCTGTGGAAGCTGTTGAAAGATGCACGGAATACAGATGTCGGCGTGGTGCCAACGCATTTTGCGGTCATTTTCGACTATTCGTCGCAGACTTTCCGCAAAGAGATTTATCCTGAATATAAGGCCAACCGCACAGCTCCGCCGGAAGATCTGATCCCGCAATTTGGCCTGATCCGTCAGGCAACCCGTGCGTTCAATCTGCCTTGCATTGAAAAAGAAGGCTTTGAGGCGGACGATCTGATCGCGACCTATGCCCGGATTGCTGCGGAAGCCGGTGCCGATGTCACCATTGTATCGTCTGACAAGGACCTCATGCAGCTCGTGACACCACAGGTGTCGATGTATGACGGCATGAAGGATAAGCAGATTTCGATCCCGGAAGTGATCGAAAAATGGGGTGTGCCGCCGGAAAAGATGATCGATCTGCAATCGCTGACCGGCGACAGCACCGATAATGTTCCGGGTATTCCCGGCATCGGGCCAAAAACGGCTGCGCAATTGCTGGAAGAATTTGGTGATCTCGATACGCTGCTCGCCCGTGCGTCCGAGATCAAGCAAAACAAGCGCCGCGAAAACATCATCGCCTTTGCCGATCAGACTAAAATCGCGCGAGAACTGGTGACGCTTAAAACCGATGTGCCGCTGGATGTTGATCTCGAAGGTCTTGTGCTTGAGCCGCAAAATGGCCCGAAACTCATCAGCTTCCTGAAAGCCATGGAATTTACGTCGCTTACGCGTCGTGTGGCGGAAGCAACCGATACAGATGCATCCGCCGTCGAACCTTGCCACATCGAGACCGAATGGGGTGCAGATGCCCATGGCCCTGACGTCGATGTGCCAGTAAAGTCAGATGACACTACATCGTCAGAAACGGCCACGAAATCTTCTGTCGAAACGGTGCAGCCAACGGATGGCTATACGCCGAAGGCGCTGGCAGAAAAGCGCGCATCCGATGCTTTGGCGCAAAAGATCGATACGAGTGCTTATATCTGCATTCGCGACATTGAAACGCTGAACAAATGGCTCGCGAAAGCTGTTGAGACGGGTCTCGTTGCCTTCGATACGGAAACCAATTCGCTTGACCCTATGCAGGCAGAGCTAATCGGCTTCTCGCTGGCGCTTGCGCCGGGCGAGGCAGCCTATATCCCGCTCCAGCATAAGTCCGGCGCAGGTGATCTGCTCGGTGGCGGCATGGTCGAAGGGCAGATACCGCTCGATAAAGCGCTGGCTGCGTTGAAGAGCGTTCTTGAGGACAAATCCGTTCTCAAGATCGCGCAGAATATGAAATATGACTGGCTGGTCATGCGTCGTCACGGCATCAACACTGTGTCCTTCGATGATACGATGCTGATTTCCTATGTGCTGGACGCGGGTACGGGCGGTCATGGCATGGACCCGCTGTCCGAACGCTGGCTGGGTCATACGCCAATCGCCTATAAGGACGTGGCGGGCAGCGGCAAAAGCGCCGTAACCTTCGATATGGTCGATATTGATCGCGCGACAGCCTATGCCGCCGAAGATGCCGATGTGACGCTTCGTCTCTGGCAGGTGCTGAAACCACGTCTGGCGGCAGAAGGCCTGGCATCGGTTTATGAGCGTCTTGAACGCCCATTGGTTGATGTGCTTGCCCGCATGGAAGAACGCGGCATTTCTGTTGATCGTCAGGTTCTCTCGCGTTTGTCGGGTGATCTTGCCCAGTCTGCTGCCCGTTTTGAGGATGAAATCTACGAACTGGCCGGAGAGAAATTCAATATCGGCTCGCCAAAACAGCTTGGCGATATATTGTTCGGGAAAATGGGCCTGCCGGGTGCGTCCAAGACCAAGACCGGTCAATGGTCCACTTCTGCGCAGGTGCTGGAAGATCTGGCTGCCGAAGGCCTGCCTTTGCCGCGTAAGATTGTCGACTGGCGCCAGCTGACCAAGCTCAAATCGACCTATACCGATGCTTTGCCGGGTTATATTCATCCGCAGACCAAGCGCGTGCATACGTCTTATGCGATGGCGTCCACCTCAACGGGCCGTCTGTCCTCGTCTGATCCGAACTTACAGAACATTCCGGTGCGCACCGCTGAAGGCCGCAAAATCCGCACGGCCTTCATCGCAGAACACGGCAACAAGCTGGTGTCTGCCGATTACAGCCAGATTGAATTGCGTGTGCTGGCGCATGTCGCCGATATTCCACAATTGAAACAGGCTTTTGCGGACGGCATTGACATTCATGCCATGACCGCGTCGGAAATGTTTGGCGTACCCGTCCAGGACATGCCTTCCGAAGTCCGTCGTCGCGCCAAGGCGATCAATTTCGGTATCATCTACGGTATTTCGGCTTTTGGTCTTGCCAATCAGCTGTCTATTCCGCGCGAAGAAGCGGGACAATACATACGCACTTATTTCGAGCGTTTCCCCGGCATCAAGGATTATATGGAGGCGACCAAGGCTTTCGCGCGTGAGCATGGCTATGTCGAAACCATTTTCGGTCGCCGCGCGCATTATCCGGACATTCGCGCTTCCAACCCACAGGTGCGTGCATTTAATGAACGAGCGGCCATCAATGCCCCTATTCAGGGGGCGGCGGCAGATATTATCCGTCGTGCCATGATCCGCATGGAAACTGCACTGGCCGATGAAAAGCTTGCAGCCCGTATGTTGTTGCAGGTGCATGACGAGTTGATCTTCGAAGTGCCTGAAAATGAAGTAGAAAAGACGATTCCTATCGTGCGTCATGTGATGGAAAATGCAGCCATGCCGGCCGTGTCGCTTTCTGTGCCGTTACAAGTCGATGCGCGTGCAGCGCATAACTGGGATGAGGCCCATTAGGGTCTCAACCGGTTGACCTGAGCGGTTTGACGCTATAGGTAGGCGGCAATTCTGTTGCTTCGGTAGTCGCCAGTGGGTTTGTGACCAATGGGTTTGCGGCTTGTGAAGCTTTTTTGAAAGTCATTCATGTCCCTACCTGAAACAATCGCTCCGGCACTTTCCGGAGCATTAGCCGCTCGTGGTTACAATACACTCACCGCTGTTCAGAATGCCGTTCTGGCTCCTGAAACATTGGATGCCGATCTGCTCGTTTCCGCACAGACAGGCTCCGGCAAGACGGTTGCTTTCGGCCTTGCCATGGCTTCGACCATTCTTGGTGATGAGCTGCGTTTTGGCCGCCCGGAAACACCATTTGCCATGATCATTGCCCCGACGCGTGAACTTGCCTTGCAGGTTCGCCGCGAGCTGGAATGGCTCTATGCTGATACGGGTGCGACCATTGCATCCTGTGTTGGCGGTATGGATATTCGTTCCGAGCGCCGTGTGCTTGAACGTGGAGCGCATATTGTTGTCGGCACGCCGGGCCGTCTGCGCGATCATATTACGCGTAATGCCCTTGATATGTCGCAGCTGCGCGTTGTCGTGCTCGATGAAGCCGATGAAATGCTCGATTTGGGCTTCCGCGAAGACCTTGAATTCATTCTTGGTGAAGCACCGGAAGACCGCCGCACATTGATGTTCTCGGCAACCGTACCAAAGCCGATCGCCCAGCTTGCCAAGCGCTTCCAGAAAGACGCGCTGCGCATTTCTGCGGCTGGCGAAGCTGGTCAGCATGCCGATATTGATTATTTCGCCATGCCGGTTCCGCCGCATGAGCGTGACCACGCAATCATCAATACGCTGCTTTATTACGATTCACAGAACTCGATCATTTTCTGTTCGACCCGTGAAGCAGTTAAGCACATGGCGAGCCGTCTTTCCAATCGTGGCTTTGCGGTTGTGGCGCTGTCGGGTGAACTGAGCCAGGCCGAGCGTAACAATGCGCTTCAGGCCATGCGCGATGGTCGTGCCCGCGTTTGTGTGGCAACCGACGTTGCCGCACGCGGTATCGATCTGCCAAACCTTGATCTGGTTATCCATGCCGATCTGCCAAACAATGCTGAAACCATGCTGCACCGTTCGGGCCGTACGGGCCGCGCAGGCCGCAAGGGCACATGCGTTCTGGTGGTTCCGTTCTCGCGTCGCCGTATTGCAGAGCGTCTTCTGCACATGGCAAAGCTTGATGCGCAGACTGTTCCGGCACCGGGCATTGCTGCTGTTCAGGCCAAAACCAACGAACGCATTCTGAATGCAGATGTTTTCAACCAGTCGGTTGAAGAAGAATATCAGGATCTGCTGAAAGCTTTGACCGAGCGTTATACGCCGGAACAGATTGCAGCTGCATTTTTGAACCGCGAAGTCGCTTCTTATCCGGCAGCGGAAGAAGTTTCCGATGCGCCGGTGCATCCGGTTGGCGGTAAGAAGCCCAGAGACCGCTTTGAAAAAGGCGAACGTCCGGAACGTGGCGAGCGTTTTGATCGTGGTGAGCCGGGCGAACGTTTCGACCGCAATGCACGTTTTGACGGCGTATGGTTCTCGGTTTCTGCCGGTCGCAAGCACCGCGCCGATCCAAAGTGGCTGCTGCCGCTGATCTGCAAGGCAGGCGATGTATCCAAGCGCGATGTCGGTTCGATCAAGATTTTCGACAATGAAACCCGCTTTGAAATCACCGCAGCCAAGGCCGAAGACTTCCGCCGTTCTGTTGAAGAACGCGGCACTGGCGAAAAGGGTCTCGTGATCCGCACCGCCGTTGCAGGCGCCGGTGGCGACGCAGCCCCACGCGAAGGCAAGGGCAACTTCAAGCCACGCGGCGACAAGTTTAACAGCGACTTCCGTGATGGCGGCAAAGGTGGCTGGTCGAAGCCTAAAGGTGACTTCAAGAAAGATGGTTTCAAGAAGGACGGCAAGAAATTCGGCGACGGTGGTTCTAGCAAAAAGCGTCGCGGCGAATAAGCTGATGAATTAGAGCGCATCTCGAAAAGTGTGAAACGGTTTTCGGACAAAGATGCGCGTTAAATTAAGAAGTTAGAGCCCCCGCATGGGGGCTTTTTCTTTTTTCAAAACTCCAAAAAACAAAAAAAGCCCCAGAAGAATTTGATCTTCCGGGGCTTTGTTATCTCTGAAGTCAATCTGGTTTAGAGCGCCGATCTGATTGGATCAGATCGGCGCTCTAAATATTTGTTTTAACGCGCATCTTTGTCCGAAAACCGTTTCACACTTTTCGGGATGCACTCTAAACGTCAAGATTGGCGACACTCAGAGCGTTTTCCTGAATGAATTCGCGGCGTGGTTCAACTTCATCACCCATCAGGCGTGAGAACAGCGAATCTGCGTCGGTCGCGTCATTGATCTTGACCTGCAACAGCGAACGCACATTTGGATCAAGCGTGGTTTCCCAAAGCTGTTCGGCGTTCATTTCGCCCAGTCCTTTGTAGCGCTGCAGCGTCAAGCCCTTGCGACCTGTTGCAAAGATCGCATCAAGCAGTGCCATCGGGCCGGAAAGTGTCTCAATCTTGTCCTTGCGACGAAGCAAAGGCGGTTCTGCAAAAACTTCCGACAGGCGTCCGGCTACGCGGTCGATTTGGCGAGCATCGGCAGAGCCGAGCAGTGCCATGTCAAGAATGGCAATATCCTTCACGCCACGCACTATGCGCTCGAAGCGATAGCCGCCGTCTTCCGTTACATGCGCGGTCCAGCCACGCTCGGTTTCCTCCGAGATCATGTCGAGACGCTTTGCAACAATATCGGCAGAACGCTGCGCAGTTGCATTGTCTCTTGATGCATCCGGATGCAACAGGCCGGCGATGGCGGCCTGTTCAACCACGCGACGATCATAGCGTGTATGAAGACCTAAAAGAAGCTGACGCAGCGTGCGTGCATCGTCAACCACAGAACGAAGGTCCGGTCCGGCGCGAACTTCACCGCTCGCCATTTCAAGGGCGGCTTCTTCAAGGCCGGTCTCGATAAGGAAATCTTCGAAAGCAGCTTCGTTTTTGATGTATTGCGAGGATTTGCCGCGAGACACCTTATAGAGCGGCGGCTGCGCGATATAGATATGGCCACGCTCGATCAGTTCCGGCATCTGACGGAAGAAGAAGGTCAACAGCAGCGTACGAATATGTGCACCGTCGACGTCAGCATCCGTCATGATGATGATCTTGTGGTAGCGCAGCTTGTCAGGATTGAAGCCGTGAGACTCATCCTTACCGATCGAAGTGCCAAGCGCTGTGATCAGCGTGCCGACCTGATCGGAAGAGATCATGCGGTCAAAGCGGACACGTTCCACGTTGAGGATCTTACCACGCAGCGGCAGTATAGCCTGGTTCTGGCGTGAACGACCGCTCTTGGCGGAGCCACCTGCAGAGTCACCCTCGACGATGAAGATTTCTGATTTTGCAGGATCGCGTTCCTGACAATCGGCAAGTTTGCCGGGAAGCGATGTCACACTCAGATTGCTCTTGCGGGTGATATCACGTGCCTTGCGGGCGGCTTCGCGGGCTGCAGCTGCCTGAATGACCTTTTCGACAATGGTCTTGCCGCCAGCCGGATGTTCTTCAAGCCATGTTGAAAGCGCTTCATTGACGAGGCTTTCCACGACCGGACGAACTTCCGAGGAGACCAGCTTGTCCTTGGTCTGCGACGAGAACTTGGGATCGGGAACCTTGACGGAAAGCACAGCGGTCAGGCCTTCGCGGCAATCATCGCCGGTGAGCTGCACCTTTTCCTTCTTGGTCATGCCGGAAGCATCCGCATAGCCCGTTACCTGACGGGTGAGGGCGCCACGGAAACCGGCCAGATGCGTGCCGCCATCACGCTGCGGAATGTTGTTGGTGAAGCACAGCACCTTTTCATGATAGGAATCATTCCACCACATGGCGACTTCAACGGTCATGCCGTCTTTTTCGCTCTTGATATAAATCGGTGTTTCCAGAAGCGCCTTCTTACCCTTGTCGATATATTTTACGAACTCGATGACGCCACCGTCATAGTGGAGTTCCTGTTCGCGAATATCGGCATGACGGCGATCGGCAAGCTTGATGCGAACGCCTGAATTCAGAAACGCCAGTTCGCGCAGACGTCGTTCCAGCGTATCGTAATCGAACTCGATCATGGTGAACGTATCGGGCGACGGCAGGAAGCTGACTTCGGTGCCGGTGTCGCTGCCTGCATCGCCTGTCACGATAAGCGGAGCATCGGCTACGCCATGGGTGAAGGCCATTTCGTGGATTTTGCCAGCGCGGCGGATCTTCAGCTTGAGCCAGATCGACAGCGCGTTCACAACCGAAACGCCCACGCCATGCAGACCACCGGAAACCTTATAGGAATTCTGGTCGAACTTACCGCCGGCATGAAGCTGGGTCATGATGACTTCGGCAGCCGAAACACCTTCTTCCTTATGGATATCGGTCGGGATGCCGCGACCGTTATCGGTCACGGTGCAGGAGCCGTCGGCGTTAAGCGTCACGGTTACAAGCGTAGCGTGGCCTGCAAGCGCTTCATCGATTGCGTTGTCCACGACTTCGTAGACCATGTGATGCAGGCCGGAGCCGTCATCCGTGTCACCGATATACATGCCAGGGCGCTTACGAACAGCGTCCAGACCTTTCAGCACACGAATGGAATCCGCGCCATATTCGGCGGGGGCTTCGGAATTCATCTCTGGAGTCTCGCTCATGAAAATCTTTCGAAAATGCGCCGCGAACGCGGCCCTAAAGACTGCTGCAATTGCAGCATCAAATACCCTGTCGAATCACTCGACAAACATGGCTTTAATATAGGCGTTAATGGCTGCTTTTCCAAATTTTGGGGCCAAATTTACCGGGGATTCCGTTCATTTGGCAGCCTATACAGAATTGGGTTGGCGCGGGGTGTCAGGAACCGCCACAATTGGCGCTTATATTCTCTGAACGGGGGCGTTCTTGACCTGATTTTATAAACCCGATTTTATAAACAAGGAACGCTTGATGGAAGTTGCAACAAAGATGACCGACACTGCAAATCCCTTCGTTCCGCCCGCACCGCGACCGCGTGAAAAGCCGGTTGGGCGGTTCGAGATGATGCGGGTGGTTTATAAAAATCCGCTCGAATTGTGGGGCGAGCCTTCCTATAATGAGCCGTGGATTTCAGTCAGCTGGTTCGGCATGAAAACCATCATCGCCAATGATCCGGGCCTGATCCGCCATGTGCTGGTCGATAATGCTGCAAATTACCCCATGGCCGCCATTCGCCAGCGCGTGTTGCGTCCCATCCTGTGCGATGGATTGCTGACCGCCGAAGGGCAGGTCTGGAAGCGTTCACGCAAGGCGATGGCGCCGGTCTTTACCCCGCGCCATATTGGCGGTTTCGCTGAGACCATGCGGGAGCGCTCACGTCATTTCGCGGAGCGATACAAGACGAGCGGCATCATCACCGATGTCGCCCATGACATGACGCTTCTCACCTACGATATTCTGGCCGAAACGCTGTTTTCCGGTGAAATTGCTGGCGACCCCAATGATTTCGCCCGACAGATCGACAAGCTGTTTGAAACCATGGGGCGCGTCGATCCCTTTGATCTGCTGGGCCTGCCGGACTGGCTGCCACGTTTCACGCGTTTACGTGGCCAGCAATCACTTGGCTTTTTCCGTGAGCTGGTTTCCGGCACGATTGAGATGCGCAAAGCGCGTATGGAGAAGGGCGAGGATGTCCCGAATGATTTCCTGACGCTGCTTTTGCGCGCTGAAGGGCCGGACGGCCTGACGCGCTCAGAGATTGAAGATAACATTATCACCTTCATTGGCGCAGGCCACGAAACGACTGCTCGTGCGCTTGGCTGGACGCTCTATCTGCTCGCCAAAGCCCCGCAGGAACGTGATCGGGTGGAAGCGGAAATCGATGCTTTCTTTGCAAATGGTGGTGATGATCAGCCGCCGCAGGAGTGGCTGGCGAAATTGCCTTTCACGCGTGCGACCTTCGAGGAAGCGATGCGGCTTTATCCGCCTGCGCCTTCGATCAATCGCGAGGCAGCAGTCGATGACACTTATGGCGATCTGAAAATTGCCAAGGGGACTGCTGTTCTGGTGATGCCGTGGGTGATCCATCGCCACAGGCTTTACTGGCAGGAACCGGATGCTTTCAAGCCGTCACGCTTCTGGCCTGAAAATCGTGACCTGATCGACCGTTTCCAATATCTGCCTTTTGGCGCAGGTCCGCGCGTCTGCATCGGTGCAAGTTTTGCGCTTCAGGAAGCGGTGATTGCACTTGCCATCTTGCTACGCGAACACCGCTTCGACGTACTTGAAACGACAAAGCCGTGGCCGGTACAGAAGCTGACCACCCAGCCGCAGGGTGGCCTGCCGATGAGAGTGATGAAGCGCTGATTAGCTCTTAAGGCGTTCAGCGTGCCATTTGAGATGGTCATCCATGAAGGTCGAGATGAAGAAATAGGAATGGTCATAGCCCTCACGCATGTTGAGTGTGAGAGGAATGCCAGCCTTCTTGCATGTCTCTTCCAAAAGCCATGGACGCAAGCCTTCGTCGAGAAAGCCGTCTGCAGTGCCCTGATCAACCAAAAACTCTGGAAATCGATAGCCGTCCTCAATGAGCAGCGTCGCATCATAGGCACGCCATGCACGTTCCTCGGCACCCAGGTATTTTTCCAATGCAGGCTTCGACCATCCCGCCGTCGAAGGCTGGACTATAGGCGCAAAGGCGGATACTGACTTGAAACGATCGGGGTTCTTGAGCGCAATCGTCAGCGCTCCATGGCCGCCCATCGAATGGCCGGTGATCGCCTGTTGCGACATGTCGAGCGGAAATTCTGCCGCCACCAGATCGGTCAATTCCTTCGTGATATAGCTATACATCTGATAGTTTTTGGCAAACGGCTCTTGCGTGGCATCGACGTAGAAACCTGCACCTTTGCCGAACTGCCAGTTATCCGGCTCATCCGGTACGTCATCACCGCGCGGGCTCGTATCCGGGCAAATAACGGCAATTCCCAATTCTGCAGCCATTTGCCGATATTCGCCCTTGTCCATCACATTCTGATGGGTGCAGGTGAGGCCGGAAAGATACCAGAGTACAGGCACCGGACCGTCTTTAGCTTGCGGCGGCAGGAAGACGGCAAAGGTCATATCGCATTGATTGGTCTTGCTCTTGTGGCGATAGACGCCCTGCGTGCCGGCAAAACTCTTTGCGGTGGAGATCGTTTCCATAAAGAAATCCTAACTCCCAAGTGCTACAGCCACATTGACGGTTGCAGCCACAAGGACAGTATTGAAGAAGAATGATACGATGCCGTGCAGAAGCGTCATTTTTCGCATCGCTGTGGTCGTGACACTGGTGTCCGAAGTTTGTGCTGTCATACCAATGGTGAAGGCGTAATAGGTGAAATCCCAGCCAGAGGGCTGCAATGTCTCGGGGAAGTTGAAGCCACCCCGATTTCTGCTGGCGTGAGCCGTATCATCACCCGCCGGTTCGCGTGGCTGCCAATACATATGCGCGTAGTGGATCGCGGTCAGCATGTGAATCGTGCACCATCCAAGCGGCACCGAAGTCAGTGTTATAATCAGCGAAAATAGATCGGCTTTGGGGTGCTGGTTGATCAGGATGAACAGAGATATCACCGCAACCACAACAGTGGCAAATGTCACCAGGAAGATGATCCACATCGGCTCATCTGCCGTGGCCGCATGCTTTTTGAGATAGGGCGCCGTCAGTCTGGGCAAGGCGCAAAGTACGAGAGCCAGATAGAGTATGAAGAAACAATTTGCCCCGATGACCGGGGCAAGCGGAGTTTTGAGAGCCCACGCGATAATGAAGGCCATCGCGCCGCCAATGGCTGCAAGATAAAAGGACATATGGCGGCGGAGCAGAAACATCAGGCTGCTACTTCCTTTGGATCTAACCGCATATCGACATGCGGTATACCATCTTCGAGATACTCTTCCGAAATCGCGACAAAGCCGAACGACCCGTAGAATTTCTGCAAATGGCTTTGTCCGCCAAGTTCGATCGCGATGTTCGGGAATCGTTCATGTGCAAATTCCACAGCCTCTTTCATGAGGCGCTGGCCGAGCTTGTAACCGCGATAATCCGGCGCCACGACGACTCGCCCGATTTTCACCGGCTTGCCAGCCTGTTCAGGTGGCAGAACTCGCAGCGATGCTGCAAGTTCCTCGCCGTCGAGAATGCGCAAGTGAAATGCCTCGAAATCCTTGCCGTCGATTTCCGGATAGGGACATTTCTGCTCCACCACGAAAACATCCACGCGCAGCTTCAGCATCGCATAAAGCGCGCGCGAAGTTAGATTGTCGACTTCATCCCAATGGGAAACGAAAAGCTTTTCAGTCATCAGTAAACAATCACCGAACGGATGGACTTGCCTTCATGCATCAGATCGAAAGCCGTATTGATTTCATCAAGCGGCATCGTGTGCGTGATCAGACTATCGATGTCGATCTTGCCTTCCATGTACCAGTCAACGATTTTTGGCACGTCGGTGCGACCGCGCGCGCCGCCGAAGGCGGTGCCTTTCCAGACGCGGCCGGTGACGAGCTGGAATGGACGTGTGGCAATTTCCTTGCCTGCTTCCGCAACCCCGATGATGATTGATTCACCCCAGCCGCGATGGCAGCATTCCAGCGCCTGACGCATGACATCGGTGTTGCCGGTTGCGTCGAAGGAATAGTCCGCGCCGCCGTCGGTCAGGTCCTGAATGGCTTGCACAACCTTGTCATTGCCGATTTCGCGCGGGTTGACGAAGTCGGTCATGCCGAATTTCTTCGCCATTTCTACCTTGGATGGATTGATGTCGACGCCGATAATCTTATCCGCACCAACCATGCGCGCACCCTGAATGACATTGAGGCCAATGCCGCCAAGACCGAACACAACGACATTGGAACCCGGACGAACCTTAGCCGTGTAAATAACTGCGCCAATGCCGGTGGTCACGCCGCAGCCGATATAGCAGATCTTGTCGAAAGGTGCGTCTTCGCGGACCTTGGCGACTGCGATTTCTGGCAGAACGGTGAAATTCGAGAAGGTCGAGCAGCCCATATAATGGAACACTTCGCCGCCATCGCAGGAAAAGCGGGTGGTGCGGTCCGGCATCAGGCCCTGACCTTGCGTGGCGCGGATAGAGGTACAGAGGTTCGAGCGCTGCGACAGGCATGTTTTGCACTGGCGGCATTCCGGCGTGTAAAGCGGGATCACATGATCGCCCGGCTTGACCGACGTCACGCCCGCGCCCACTTCGCGCACAATGCCCGCACCTTCATGGCCGAGAATGGCCGGGAACTTGCCTTCTGAATCAAGACCGGAAAGCGTGTAGGCATCTGTATGGCAAACGCCTGTCGCCATGATTTCGACCAATACCTCGCCAGCGCGTGGACCGCCAATCTCGACTGTTTCGATAGTGAGCGGCTTTTTCGCTTCCCAGGCAACGGCTGCGCGTGACTTCATTTTTGCAATCCTCTTTCCGTGCGCCCTATTTCAGATAGGTACGCAAAATCCGCATGATTTCATCGATCTCTGCATCGGGATCAGCCGCAGCTTTGCGCGCTATCGTCTCACGAGCCTGCCCGAATGTCTCGCGAAAATGGCTTTCCAGCACTTCCGCCATCAATCCATTGGCTGCACCCCGCAAGGCCGCAATCTGCTGCAACAATGCCGAGCATTCCGTGCCAGCTTCCACCGCACGCTCCAGCGCTTCGGCCTGTCCGCGAATACGGCGCAGGCGCGTCAAGGCGCGCTTTTTGTCTTCCGGTGAGTGCGGCATGGAATCTCCCAATTTTCATAAAAACTATATACTATAGGGGAGTATGTCAATTGGTACTGTGGCTGGACAAGATGGTTGCACTCATGCAAACCGCCAGAGCGTTCAACTGAAATGATGGAGACGTTTTGACGAGCCTGCCTGATCTTCCTGTGACACGAGTTCTGCCTCAGCTGGATGAGGCATTGGCGCATCATGCGAGCGCAGTCCTTGTCGCGCCGCCGGGCGCGGGCAAGACGACACTGGTGCCTATTCATATGCTGAATGCGGATTGGCGCAAGGATGGCATGATCGTGCTGCTTGAACCGCGTCGTCTGGCGGCACGGGCAGCCGCTCACCGCATGGCGCAGCTCCTGGGCGAGGAACCGGGCGAAACGGTCGGCTACCGGATGCGCCTTGAAAGCAAGGTATCAGGGAAAACCAAGATCCTTGTCGTCACCGAGGGCGTCTTTGCGCGCATGATCCTGGACGATCCAGACCTCAAGGGTGTCGCCGCAGTCCTGTTTGATGAGTTCCACGAACGCAGCCTCGATGCGGATTTTGGACTGGCGCTGGCGCTGGATGTGCAGGCGGCACTGCGCGATGACCTCAAGATACTCGTCATGTCGGCAACGCTTGATGGTGCCCGTGTTGCTTCGCTTCTGGGCGATGCGCCGGTGATCGAAAGTGAGGGGCGCGCTTATCCCGTCGATATTCGCCATCGCGATCGCAAGGCGGATGAACGGGTCGAGGACGCGATGGTGCGTACGATCCGTGATTCGCTGGCAGATGAAACCGGCAGCATCCTCGCCTTCCTGCCGGGGCAGGGCGAGATTGAGCGCACGTCAGGCATTCTGGAAAAGTTTCTGCCTGCCAATATCATTTTGGCACCGCTTTACGGTGCAATGGAAGGCCGCGATCAGGATGCGGCGATCAAGCCTGCACCGGCAGGCCACCGCAAGGTCGTTTTGGCGACCTCGATTGCGGAAACCTCTATCACGATTGATGGCGTGCGCGTGGTGATTGATTCAGGTCTTGCGCGGCTACCAAAATATGAACCGGCAACAGGCCTGACGCGTCTTGAAACCGTGCGGACTTCGCGTGCGAGCGCCGATCAACGTGCGGGACGTGCGGGTCGTACCGAGCCGGGCATCGCCATTCGCCTCTGGCATCAGGGGCAGACGGCGTCGCTCCCCGCTTTTTCACCACCGGAAATTCTCGAAGCCGATTTGTCGGGCCTTGTGCTGGATGCGGCTGTGTGGGGTGTGACCGATCCGGCAACATTATCTCTGCTCGACAAACCGCCGGCACCAGCCTTGAAAGAAGCCAAAGCGCTGCTCATGCGGCTTGGGGCCCTGGATGAAGCAGGGCGTCTGACTGCAGATGGCGAGGCCATGCGTTCGTTGGCCCTTCCTGCGCGTCTGGCGCATATGGTTGCGGAAGCGGGCAAGCGCGGCGAGGCGCAAAAGGCTGCCGAACTGGCTGTGTTGCTGACCGAACGCGGCCTTGGCGGCAATGAAACCGACCTCGACACCCGCATGTCGCGGTTCCGCAACGACCGTTCGGATCGTGCGCAGCGTGCAAAAGGACTGGCGAGGCGGCTTGCAGCAAATGTCCCGAACAAGGGCGAGGCGGCAGGCTCAAGCGTAGGTCGGATGCTCATTGATGCTTATCCTGACCGCATAGCCAAGGCTCGCGGGCAGATGGGGCAGTTTCTTCTGGCCAATGGACGTGGCGGCGAGGTAGATCCCGCCATCAGCCTTAGCCGTGCGGCATGGCTTGTGGTCGCCGATATGTCGGGCAAAGCAGGGCGCGCCCGCATTCTTTCTGCCGCGGAAGTTTCGGAAACCGAAATCCGCGCTGCCCTTGGGGCCCGTATCGAAAGCGGACGACAGGTTGTCTATGACCCGGAAAAGAACGCCTTGCGGGCTCGTGAAGCTGTGCGCATTGGTGCGATTGCTCTCTCTGAAAAGCCGCTGGCTGCTCCTTCAGGCGCGATTGCCGATGAAGGTGTGATCGCTGCCGTGCGCGAGCATGGGCTTGATATTCTTCCCTGGGGCAAAGAGGCTGAAATCCTACGCCGTCGTTTGGGCTGGCTCAATCGCGGGCTTGGCGATCCATGGCCGTCGATGGATGATGACAATCTCATCGAGCGTCTCGATGACTGGCTTTTGCCGTTTCTGACCGGCGAGGCACAGCTCGACCGCATTCCGACGCATGTGCTGAAAAATGGATTGATGAGCCTTGTGCCGTTTGACCTGCAACGCAGTGTCGATCAACTGGCACCGACGCATTTCGAGGTGCCGACCGGCTCGAACATTCCGATCCGCTATGACGCCGAAGAGCCGGTGATCGCAGTTCGTGTGCAGGAGCTTTTCGGGCTTGGAAGTCACCCGGCCATCGCCAATGGCAAAGTGCCACTCCTGTTGGAATTACTTTCGCCAGCCCACCGCCCGATCCAGATCACCCGCGATCTTCCCGGCTTCTGGAAGGGGTCATGGGCCGATGTGCGCTCCGACATGCGAGGCCGCTACCCGAAGCATGTCTGGCCGGAAGATCCGGCTAATGCCGAAGCCACGCGAAGGGCAAAACCACGCGGAACTTGATTGCCTGCGACCGGATAACGCAGTTCTGCTTGCGTCGATATGCACCTTGCCGCATAAGGGGCCTATAGGGGTGATCATGCACGCAGAACTCGACAACCGGGCTTCAAATCTTTCGCGAAAGCCGCGCTTGACCACATTGGTGCGCATTCGCTGGCTGGCTATTGCTGGACAAACCGCGACAGTCATGTTTGTGGCGCTCTATCTGCAATTCAACTTTGCGGTCGGTATCTGCTTCGCACTTATCGCGTGCTCTGCATGGCTCAATCTCTATCTCGCCTTTCGCTTTCCGACCAATCATCGTCTAAGCCCGACTGCCGCCAGCATTGTTCTGGCATTTGATATTCTGCAACTGGCGGGTCTGCTCTATCTGACAGGTGGAGTACAAAATCCCTTTGTCATCTTGATGATTGCCCCAGTCATCATATCGGCCACATCGCTCTCGGTGCGCCATACGCTGGCTCTCGCGCTTCTCGTTGTGTTGAGCACATCAGTGCTGACCATGCGCTACGAGCCGCTGCCCTGGTATCCGGGCGAGGCTCTTGATCTGCCATTTCTTTTCGTAGCAGGCATCTGGTGCGCAATCATAGCGGCACTGGGTTTTACCGGCATCTATGCCTATCGTATTGCAGAAGAAACGCGCCAGCTTGGCGATGCTTTGGCTGCCACAGAACTGATCTTGCAACGCGAACAACATTTGACGGCACTGGATGGGCTGGCCGCCGCCGCTGCCCACGAGCTCGGCACACCGCTTGCCACCATTACTCTTGTGGTCAAGGAAATGCAGCGCAGTTATGCAAAAAAACAGAACGGTGATCCGGCGCTCGCAGAAGATATCGCGCTTTTGCAATCACAGGCCGCGCGCTGTCGAGAAATTCTTCAGCGACTGACCAGTCTGTCCTCGGAAAACGAGGAACATATGTCGCGCCTGCCTTTCTCATCATTGATCGAAGAAGTGATTGAGCCGCATCGGGATTTCGGGATTCTCCTTGAAGTAACCAGACAGGAAGGCCCAAAGCCGGAGCCGGTTGTACGCCGCAATCCGGGTCTGCTCTATGGGCTTGGCAATCTGGTGGAGAATGCGGTCGATTTTGCGCGCGATGAAGTCAGTGTCACCTGGGGCTGGACCGACGCGAACGTCACCGTTACGATTCAGGATGACGGTGAGGGATTCAAACCGGAAATTCTCGACCGAATCGGTGAACCTTATATGACCAGCCGCGACAGCTCTCATAATGGTGGCGGCGGTCTTGGATTGGGGCTTTTTATCGCAAAAACTCTGCTGGAACGCTCTGGCGCGCAGATTAGCTTTAAAAATCGCAAGAATCCGGGGCAGGGTGCCGAAGTAAGAGTGATATGGCCACGTTCAGCCTTCACATCAGGCTGAAGAAAGATGCAGCATGACGATCCTGCTTGAGATTCAGAGAGCGACGGAGGAGTTCGACAAGTTTCTCCATATGGCTCGGGACGAGGCAGGGCTCGCCACACGCAATCAGGCCTATACGATGGTGGAAGCTGTGCTGCTCACTTTCCGTCACCGGCTGGAGGTCGATCAAGCGATTCGTTTTGCCGCGATATTGCCGCCTGTTCTTCGCGCTGTTTTTATAGCGAACTGGGATATTGGTGAAACGAAGCGGCCATTTCTGAGCCGCCAAACCTTGACCCGTGAAGTGCAGTCTCTCCGTAAAGATCATAATTTCGCGCCGGATTCAGCTATTTACGATGTTGCCAAGGCGTTGCGTGCGCATATCGATCAAGTGAAGCTGGATAGCTTTCTAGCCGGGCTACCTGCCGAGGCACGGCAATATTGGGCCGTCTGAGCAAAGGACTGCCGCTTACGCACGATTTTGCTATCAATTCCTTGTGTCTATTTTTTAAAATATTCTGAAAATACAATGGCTTGCATCGCTTTTGCGTATGGGTGGATGTTGAGATTGCTTCAATAATTCAATGGCTATTTGACTTTTTGACGCAGGGGTATCAATAAGGAAAGAAAAATACAGGCAGGAAGCACCCCATGGAAGACTTGAAGCAGGAAGACACCGAAGCCATTGGCAACGATCCCACCCTCCTTCTGGTTGATGATGATAAGCCTTTCTTGCAGCGTCTTGCCCGAGCCATGGAAGGCCGGGGTTTTCAGGTAACGACTGCAGAATCGGTTGAAGAAGGCATCGCCGCTGCAAAGGCCGCTGCACCCGCTTATGCGGTTGTGGACATGCGGCTGGGAGACGGTAATGGGCTCGACGTTATTGAGGCCATCCGTTCACGTCGCACGGATACGCGCGCCATCGTGCTGACCGGTTACGGTAATATCGCAACTGCGGTGAATGCCGTGAAGCTTGGTGCGATTGACTATCTCTCCAAGCCTGCCGACGCAGATGAGGTGTTTGCTGCTCTGACCCGTCGTCCGGGCGAAAAGGTTGCGCCACCTGAAAATCCAATGTCCGCCGATCGTGTTCGCTGGGAGCATATTCAGCGTGTTTATGAGATGTGCGAGCGCAATGTTTCCGAAACAGCGCGCCGCCTCAATATGCATCGCCGTACTTTGCAACGGATTCTGGCTAAACGCGCGCCGCGCTGATTTAGAGCGCGTTTCGATCTGATAGGATCAGATCGGCGCTCTAAATATTTGTTTTAACGCGCATCTTTGTCCGAAAACCGTTTCACCCTTTTCGGGATGCGCTCTAATCTATCTCGGTCTCGGGCACATCGAGACCGGCAAGTTCTGCAATGGTCAGCCGTGCAGCCCCTGCTCGAGCAAAGCGTAGCATCAGCGCCTTGCGGGTTGCACCGGCAAGCTTGTGTTCCGGCGCGTCACGAAGAATTTCAGCGCCATAGCCGTCAGATAAGATGAAGCCGCAATCTTCAGGGAAGATTTCGCGTGGCACTGCCGGGTGGGTCGCAAAGAAAAGCCGGTCGCAATAGGCGCGATATTCAGGCCATTTGTGGTCCGCTTTCCAATCTTCTATCGAGGACTTAATCTCAACAATCCAGATCTCGCTTTTGCGGCTGACCGCAATCAGATCAGCGCGTCTTCCTGACGCCAGAGGCAGTTCGGGCAGCGTTGCCAATCCCATTTCCAGAAAAAGACGCTGCACACCGCGTCGCACAAGAAGCGCGTTTTCGGACTGCCGTCCATCTGAAAGAGGGTGAGATTTGTTGGGAATCACGATTGGCATGACCAGATTTTGCGCCTGACCGATGCTTGAAACAACAGCAAAATGCCGTCCATTGAGACGCTGAGGCCACACAACCGCAGCAAAAATGGCAAGAAAGCGACCAAAGCAGGATTTTTCATTTTACGGTTAACGCCTGGTTAACAATACTAACGCAACTTTGCACGTGAATGAGCGATTCGCTCCTGATGATGGAAAATCTCAATCTGGGGGAAATTCATGAAGTCTCGCGTTTTGAAGCTGGCCGCAGCACTTCTTCTTGGTGGTGCTCTTGCGGGTTGCTCCACGGTGGGCGGCGCTTTCTATACCGCGTCGTATTCTTCGATCAGTGATGCTGGTTATACGATTCCAGCCATTCCAAGTGAGAAGATTCCACAACAGTATCGCCGTCAGATCGTAAAATATCAGACGAATGAAGCGCCCGGAACGATCGTCGTTGAGACGCGTGAGAAGTTCCTCTATTACGTCATGCCCGATGGCAAGGCGATGCGTTACGGCATCGGCGTCGGCCGCGAAGGCTTTGGCTGGTCGGGAACCGCGCGCGTCGCCATGAAGCGTGAATGGCCGACCTGGACGCCACCCGCTCCTATGATCAAGCGTCAGCCGGAACTGGCAAAATATCGCAATGGTATGGAGCCGGGCCTGAAAAACCCACTGGGTGCACGTGCGCTCTATCTTTACAACAAGGGCGGAGACACTGGCTACCGTATCCACGGCACACCGGAATGGTGGTCGATTGGTAAGGCCATGTCGTCTGGCTGCGTGCGCATGATGAACCAGGATATCATCGATCTCCATGAACGCGCAGATCAGGGTGCCAAGGTTATTGTGAGGCAGTAAAGATGCCTCTGGAACAAGAAAAAGGCCGCTGAGAAGCGGCCTTTTTCTTTATAAATCTCAGCGGGGTCAGATCTGTTCGACCTGCTGCACTTCCGGCACAAAGTGGCGCAGAAGATTTTGAATGCCATGCTTGAGCGTTGCCGTCGATGACGGGCAGCCAGAGCAGGCGCCCTTCATGTGCAGAAACACTGTACCATTTTCAAAACCGCGGAATGTGATATCGCCGCCGTCCTGTGCAACAGCCGGGCGAACGCGGGTCTCAATCAATTCCTTGATGGTTTCGACGATTTCGGTGTCTGCCTCATCAAAGAATTCTTCATCGTCATGAGCGCCTGCTGCATCGGCATTGGCATTACCCGCCATGGCAGGCAGGCCAGACATGAAATGCTCCATAATCGTACCAAGGATGGCTGGCTTCAGATGCTGCCATTCGCCGTCTTCCTTGGTGACTGT
Organism: Brucella grignonensis; assembly: GCF_002252505.1. Lineage (GTDB taxonomy): Bacteria > Pseudomonadota > Alphaproteobacteria > Rhizobiales > Rhizobiaceae > Brucella > Brucella grignonensis. The sequence goes on from NZ_NNRL01000163.1 coordinate 351,641, forward strand.
GATGAAATCATAGCCGAAGAAGACGCCGGTTACGCCGGGCACCGCAAAAAGCTTTGCAGCGAGCTGCGACGTATTGCCTGCGCTTGCCGCGTCACGGAAATCCGCCGTCCCTTCAGGCATGACAACCTTGCCTGGAAGAAACTTCAGGGTCGCCGGGTTCGGCGTAGTCTCGGTCTGGATGAACATATCCGTTCTCCGCTTTCAATATCAGAAACTGTTCGTAAGCATGGATACGCGCGAAGGCAAGCCCTGCCTTGTACGGGCATATACGAGTTACGATCAATATAGGGTGATTATGTCACCGCATCAATGTCATCGTTGGAAAGTCCCGCGGGGACCACGGTAACGGGAATCTGGAACAATGCCCGCCCTGCAAGCGATTGGACCAGAGGGCCGGGACCTTCCTTGCCGGAACCCGCAGCCAGAACGAGAATGGCTATGTCCTGATCTTCTTCAATCAGGCTTGGTAATTGATCATTGGTGTTGCCTTCGCGGATGATCAATTCCGGCTCGATACCTTGTTCTTTGCGCACAGTGGCCGCAAATTTTTCTAGCGTTGAACGTGCGCGCTCTTCTGCTTCTTGTCGCATGATCTCGCCAACGCCCAGAATCTGCTGGAAATCTGAATTGTCGATGACAAACAGCATGACCAGCGCGCCATTGGTATTCTTGGCGCGGCGTGCGGCATAGGCGACTGCACGCTCGCATTCGGGCGTGTCGTCAATAACAGCAAGAAACTTGCGTCGGTGGCCGGCTTCCCGGCTAAGTCGTTTGGATACCATGGCGATAATGTGGCATTGCAAAGAGCTGCCCGCAAGCGGGCAGCTCCTGATTATTTATCAGTTCTGCAACCAGCCGATAATATCGCGGACGTGGCGCATGTTTGCTTCTGCAATCACGCTGGCACGTTCGCCGCCATCTTTCAGAACACTGTCGATATAGGCTGGATCGGCCACCAGACGACGCATCTCATGAGTGATAGGCGACAGCTTTGCCACAGCAAGATCAGCGAGCGCTGCTTTGAATTCAGAGAACTGACGGCCTCCGAATTCGCTCAGGATTTCTTCCTTCGACTTCGATGACATGGCCGCATAGATACCGACGAGGTTATCGGCTTCCGGGCGTCCGGTAAGGCCATCAATTTCCGTTGGCAAACCGTCAGAATCGGTCTTGGCCTTGCGGATCTTCTTGTTGATGGTCTCTTCATCATCGATCAGATTGATGCGCGAAAGGTCCGAAGGGTCGGATTTCGACATCTTCTTGGTGCCGTCACGCAGCGACATGATGCGCATGGCTGGACCCGAAATCATCGGCTCGGTCAGCGGGAAGAAGCCCGAAACCTGTTCGTCACCCACCTGCATGTCAACACCGATACCCAGCGAGGCAATGCGATCGGAATAGTCATTGTTGAACTTCTGGGCGATGTCGCGGGTCAGTTCGAGATGCTGCTTCTGATCTTCGCCGACTGGAACATGGGTTGCGCGATAAAGCAGAATGTCGGCAGCCATGAGGCTTGGATAGGCGAAGAGGCCGAGCGAGGCGTTCTCGCGGTCTTTGCCTGCCTTGTCCTTGAACTGCGTCATGCGGCTCATCCAGCCGATGCGCGCAACGCAGTTGAACACCCATGCAAGTTCCGCATGCTGCATGACGCGGCTCTGGTTGAAGACAATGCTCCGCTTGGGATCAATGCCTGCAGCCAGAAATGCGGCCGTGACTTCGCGGGTCGACTGAATGAGTTCAGCCGGATCAGGCGAAACGGTCAGCGCGTGCATATCAACGACACAGTAGATGCATTCCTGCGTCTCCTGAACCTCTACCCACCGCTTGATCGCACCCAGATAATTGCCGAGGTGAAGATTTCCGGTCGGTTGGACGCCGGAGAAGACAAGCGGTTTAAACGTGCTCATGACTTTATCCTGATGTTGGCCTCCGCCGGTGGAGAGCGAAGGGTACTAATTTGATGCGGTGTTTTCGCAGAGCTGTGGCAGCCTTTCAAGGGCAATTATGTGTCTGCGCCGGGTTCCTTATTTACGCCTCCACGTTTGATGCCACGGCGGATCATGGCGGTATTGGCACCGCCGAGACCAAAGGCCAGTGCAAAATAGACGACCATTGCTGCAACAACCATAGTCGTAACGGTGCCTGCTCTGACCGCGAACGAGGCAGCAGATGAGAGTTCATATGCGAAATGCCCGATGGCAAAATAGATACCTGTTGCCATCACGCCCGCTGCAATCAGCAGGCGGGGAATGCGGGTGAGCAACGGTATATCGCTCCCCCAATGGCCACGCTTGACGAGTGTTGCGAACAAGAGCGCTGCATTGACCCAACCGGCAGTAATTTCGGCAATCGCTATGCCGCTTGGTCCCATGCGCTGAAATAGCGTAATGGCCAGCGAGACGTTTACGACCACTGAAATGGCAGCAAAGATCATTGGTGTGCGGGTATCTTCGCGCGCGAAGAAGCCCGGAATAAAGGCTTTGATCAGAACAAACGCTGGAAGACCCAAACCGTAAATCGCGAGAATATTGGAAACGACGATTGTCGATTCAGCACTGAACTGACCGCGTTCAAACAGAAGCCGCACAATCGGCTCTGACATGACAAGCAATGCTGCGGCTGCGGGAAGTGTGAGAAACAACGTGAACTCGACCGAGCGGTTCTGCAGGTTCGAGGCCTCTTTCATGTGTCCGCCACGCAATGCGCGGGAGAGCTCCGGCAAAAGCACAGTCGCAACCGCAATACCAACCACGCCGAGCGGCAACTGATAGATGCGATCAGCATAAACGAGCGAGGATACGGCTCCCTCCATGCCCGATGCGATATTGGTGTTGATCAGCAGATTGATCTGCGTGATACCGCCGGTAATCGCTGCAGGTAATGCCAGCACCAGCAAGCGTTTGACATTTTTAGTCAGGCGCGGACGACGGAAACCGATCTTGATGCCCGCATTGCGCACGGCAAGCCATACGATAGCGAGTTGCACCACACCGGCCGCCATCACACCCCATGAGAGCCCGTAGCCGACGGCAAGTGCGTCGTAGCCCTTCCACCAGGCAAAGGCCAGAACGCCAATCAGAATGATGTTGAGGAACACCGGCGCAATCGCGGCTGCAAAATAGCGATGCAGGGAGTTGAGCATTCCGCCCATCATTGCCGAAAGCGACATGCAGGCGAGATAGGGGAACATGATGATCGCAAGCCGCACAGTATTGTCGAACTTTACCGGATCATCGGTAAAGCCCGGCGCAATGACCGTGCGCACGATAAACGGCATGGAGAGTTCCATGGCGATCGTAATGAAGAGCAGCACAGTGAACAGAACGCCGAACACTTCTTCGGAAAAGCGGCGTGCGCCCTCCATGCCGTTCTTTTCGATCTCCTTGGCAAACAGCGGCACGAAGGCCGCATTGAATGCACCTTCAGCAAACAATCTGCGGAACGTGTTCGGGAAGCGGAAGGCCGCATTGAATGCGTCCGCCACGGGGCCGGTGCCGAGCGCTGCTGCCATGAGCATTTCGCGCGTGAAGCCGAAAATGCGGCTCATCAGCGTGCCGGACGCAACCGTTGCGAACTTTTTGACCAAACTCATGTAATCTAAAAACCTATGCTGCTGCGCGACCGTTGGTCTTCGTGCTATTTTCCCCGCCAAGAACGGCAAGGAGCTTGCGCCTGATATTGCCCTGTCGGGTTGCGTTTGAAATCTTGTGCCCGACGAGATCGGTTACATAGAAACTGTCGATCACCTTTTCGCCGAAAGTGGTGATATGAGCCGAAGCAATATCCAGCGAAAGGTCAGAAATAAGACCGGTCAGTTCCGAAAGAAGACCTGGGCGATCCAGCCCTTCCACTTCGATGACGGTGAACTTATCCGAGAGCGTATTGTTGATCTCCACATGCGGCTCGACCTTGAAGGCTTTAGCGCCTTTCTTGGGCTTGGTGCGCTTGGCAAGAACATCCGGCAAGTGAGATTTGCCGGAAAGCACGTCTTCGATCACCTTGCCCACGCGCTCGGCGCGTCTGCGTTCATCTTCGTCCGTGTCGAATTCGCGACTGATCAGGATTGTATCAAGCGCACGACCGTCGCCTGTGGTGAAGATCTGCGCATCGACAATGTTGCCGCCAGCCGCCGCACAAGCGCCGGTAATAATCGAAAGCAGGCGCGGATGATCGGGGGCGAGCACAGTGATTTCCGTGACAGCCTCAAAGGTGTGTGGTTTGGCCATCGTGGCAAGCGCACGACCGTTGCGATCCGTTTCCCGTATGAAATGGGCGTGGCGTACCTGATCGTCGAGACTGACGGTCAGGAAATAGTTAGTGTAGTGCAGGCTAAGATAAGCATCGCGTTCTGCCGCTGGCCAGTCGGATAATTTGTCGGCCAATGCTGCGCGCGCCTGCCGGTCACGATCAGCGCGTGGCAATTCGGAGAAGCCGCCCGTCAGAACGAGTTCAGTTTCATAGAAAAGGGTACGCAGAAGCTGGCCTTTCCAACCATTCCAGACGCCGGGGCCAACGCCCTTGATGTCACAGACGGTCAGGATCAGCAAAAGCTTCAGCCGTTCCATCGTCTGAACCGTATCGGCAAAGTCGACAATTGTTTTGCGATCATTGAGATCGCGAGACTGCGCAACCATGCTCATGGTCAGATGCTCGCGCACCAACCATTCCACGGTTTCCGTGTCTGATGCAGACAGGCCGAAGCGTGGGCAGAGCCTGCGGGCAATGCGAGCACCGGCAATGGAATGATCCTCTGGTCGACCTTTGGCGATGTCATGCAGAAGAATGGCCACATAAAGCAGAACGCGGTCACGCTTCATGGTGGTGACGAGATGGTTGGCCAGGGGGTGCTCGTTTTCAAGCTCCCCGTGCTCGATTTCAGACATGACCTGAATGCAGCGCAGCAGATGTTCATCCACTGTATAGTGGTGGTACATGTTGAACTGCATCATCGCGACGATCTTGCCAAAATCCGGGATGAACTTACCCAGCACGCCAGATTCATTCATGCGGCGCAGGATCAATTCCGGATTGCGCGGCGATGTCAGCACTTCCAGAAAAAGGCGATTGGCTTCTGCGTTCTCGCGCAGTTCCCCGTTGATGAGCTTCAACGAACGGGTAAGCTGTTGCATTGCATCGGGATGAAATTCCAGTCCATGCTTGTCAGCAAGATGGAAGATGCGGATGATATTGACGGGGTCACGCTTGAAGACGTCGGGATCGGCAATATTGATGCGGTGATTTTCGGAGACGAAATCTCCGCTTGCGGAAAGCTTGCGCTTGCGGCGTGAGAAGGTGAGGAAGATCCGGTTGAAGCCCGGCACATGCTTGGCCTGTTCTTCTTCGAGCGCCGCGCAGAGAATGCGGGTCAGATCGCCGACATCCTTGGCCACAAGGAAGTAATGCTTCATGAAGCGTTCGACATAGTTCTGGCCCGGATGCGCGGTGTAGCCAAGCCGCTGCGCAATTTCCGGCTGGATATCGAAGGAAAGGCGTTCTTCGGCTTTAAGCGTTGCAAAATGCATGTGGCAACGCACAGCCCAAAGGAAATCCTCGGCCTTGTTGAAAAGGCGCAATTCGGCTCGCGAAAGAACACCGAGCTTGACCAGCTCTTCCTTGCTTTTGACGCGATAGAAATATTTGGCGATCCAGAACAACGTGTGCAGATCGCGCTGGCCGCCTTTGCCTTCCTTGACATTGGGTTCAACCAGATAGCGCGTTTCGCCCGCTTTTTTGTGGCGATTATCGCGCTCGGCAAGCTTGGCCTGAATGAATTCAGGTCCGGTATCTTTTACCACTTCCTCGTCAAAGCGGGTGACGAGTAAATTGAACAGGTCGCGATTGCCGATAATGAAACGTGCATCCAGAATGGCTGTGCGGATTGTCATGTCCTCGCGTGAAAGACGAATGCATTCGTCGATATTGCGCGTCGAATGGCCGACCTTCAGCCCCATGTCCCAAAGCATGTAGAGCATATATTCGGCGACCTGTTCGCCCCATGGGGTTTGCTTGTAGGGCAGCAGGAACAAAAGATCGATATCGGAACCGGGAGCAAGCCCGCCGCGCCCATAGCCACCAACAGCGACAACCGCCATGTTTTCAGCTTTGGACGGGTTCGTCATCGGGTAGGCTTTGGTGCTGGCAAATTCGAACAACGCGCTGATCAGCGTGTCCATGAGATAAGACAAGCGCCGCACACAAAGTGTACCGCCGCCATCTTTCATCAGCAGGCTTTCCGCATTGGCACGACCGCGTATCAGAGCATCTTTAAGCGCTTGCAACACGACTTTGCGCACGGACGGGCTTGTGTAGCTCTCATCTGTGGAATCAGCCAGTTCGTTCAGCTTGCGACGCAGTGTTTCTGGATTGACGATTTCTTCAAGCTTCAGGTCGTGTGCGCTCATGCGGCTTTGATGTCCGGCTTGTGGGGAAGGGCTTGCGGTCATCATCCTATAGCCGGTTTTAGATATGGTGAACATACTCTCGCTTGTCGCGGAAAAGTGGAAGCCGGTTTTCCGATAACGACAAGCGAATATAAGTTGTGTCGCGGAAACGTGTGTGGACGCTTCAAACGAAAAGGCCGGGCAATGCCCGGCCTTTTCCATGTGTTGGTCGTCTGCTTAGCTGGTTGCGTTATAGGCCGCGATTGCTGCCATATTGACGATGTCGGTATCTTTTGCGCCGATATTGACAATCTGCGCTGGTTTATCGAGACCGACGAGCAGCGGGCCAATGATGGTAGCACCTCCCAGCTCCTGCAGCATATTGGCAGCAATCGAAGCCGAATGATTGTCGGGCGTGACGATGACATTGGCCGGACCCGACAGGCGGATGAAAGGATACCGGTCCATCAGCTTCGGGTTGAGAGCAACGTCTGCACTCATTTCACCGTCGAATTCAAAATCAACATGACGTGTGTTGAGAATACGAACTGCTTCCTGAATACGTGCCGAGCTTTCGCCGACCATATGACCGAAGGTCGAGAACGCTGTCAGTGCCACGCGCGGCACATAGCCCATGCGGCGTGCCATGCCCGCCGCTTCAACGGCGATATCGGCAAGTTCTTCAGCTGTTGGCTTTTCATGGACTGCGGTATCGGCGATGAACACCGTGCGGCCACGGCAGAGCGCAATGGAAACACCAACCAGACGATGGCCCGGCTTTGAATCAATCACGCGGCGCACATCTTCGAGGCCGGTCGCGTAGTTACGAGTGATCCCCGTTACCATGCCGTCGGCATCGCCCAGCGCCACCATGCAGGCTGCAAAATGATTGCGGTCATTGTTGATCAGGCGGTGACAGTCACGCGTCAGATAGCCCTTGCGCTGCAGCTTCTCATAGAGATAATCGGCATAGACCGTATTGCGGCTCGAAAGACGCGCATTGATAATCTCGATGCCCGGACGATCAAGATCAAGACCGGCTGCTTTTGCGGTTTCTGCAACGCGCTCCTCACGGCCAACAAGAATGGCCGTGCCAAGCCCCTGATTAACGTAGGAAACAGCGGCACGCATCACTTGCTCTTCTTCGCCTTCGGCAAAGACGATGCGTTTTGGCTGGCGGCGCACGCGCTCATAAATGCCGCGCAATGTTGATGCAATCGGATCACGACGCGCCAGCAGTTCGCGCTTGTAGCCTTCAAGATCGTCAATGGCGCGACCGGCAACACAGGTTTCCATTGCAGCCTTGGCGACAGCAGCCGAAACCGTCGCCAGCAGGCGCGGATCAAATGGTACCGGGATGATATATTGCGGACCGAAGCGCGGACGGCTGCCCTGATAAGCGGCAACCACGTCGTCCGGCACGTCTTCGCGTGCGAGCTCCGCGATTGCATAGACAGCTGCAATCTTCATCTCGTCATTAATCGTGGTGGCACGAACATCGAGTGCGCCACGGAAAATATACGGGAAGCCCAGCACATTATTGACCTGGTTCGGATAGTCCGAACGGCCAGTAGCAACGATTGCGTCGTCACGCACTTCTGCCACGTCTTCCGGTGTTACTTCCGGGTCCGGATTGGCCATGGCAAAGATGATCGGGTTTGGTGCCATAGAACGCACCATTTCCTTGGTCAATGCGCCCTTTGCCGAAACGCCGAAGAAGATGTCGGCATCTTTCATCGCATCTTCGAGCGTGCGCTTGGAAGTCTTGATGGCATGGGCCGACTTCCACTGGTTCATGCCTTCTTCACGGCCCTGATAGACGACGCCCTTGGTGTCGCAGAGCGTGACATTTTCAGCCGGAAAACCGATGGCTTTGATGAGCTCAATACAAGCAATGCCAGCAGAACCTGCGCCATTACAGACGAGCTTGGTGTTCTTGATGTCGCGGCCCGTCAGATGCAGCGCATTGATCATGCCCGCTGCGGCAATGATTGCCGTACCATGCTGGTCATCGTGGAAAACCGGAATATCCATCAACTCACGCAAGCGGCTTTCAATAATGAAGCAGTCTGGTGCCTTGATGTCTTCGAGATTGATACCGCCAAATGATGGTCCGAGATAACGCACTGCGTTGATGAAGGCGTCGATATCGGTCGTATCGATTTCAAGATCGATGGAATCGACATCGGCAAAGCGCTTGAAGAGGACAGCCTTGCCCTCCATGACGGGTTTGGATGCAAGCGCACCCAGATTACCGAGGCCGAGGATCGCCGTGCCGTTGGAGATGACCGCGACGAGGTTACCCTTGGCGGTATAGTCATAGGCGCGGGCAGGATCTTCCGCGATGGCCTTGACCGGCACCGCGACGCCGGGTGAATAGGCAAGCGACAGGTCGCGTTGCGTTGTCATGGGCTTGGTGGGGTTGATCTCCAGCTTGCCCGGGCGGCCCTGAGCGTGAAAGTCGAGCGCTTCCTTCTCACTGGCTGTGGGTGTGCGTTCTGGCGTGTTGCCCTTCGGCGTCGAGGCTGGCATGTTCCCTCCGGATTCATCTGCGGGACAAATTCGATAGCGCCAGTGATGCACGGTGTAAACAGTGCATATTGGAACAGATGTTGATCCCAAAAGTGATGAGTCGTGAAACTTTATGACTTTAAACGATTTAAATGCGCAATAAACGAAGGCTTCACTATGGAATCGAAAGCTGGCGACAATAATCCTCAGACGGTTGAAAGCTCTGTGCAGGAAACCGCTGTTCGCCTCACGCCCATGATGGAGCAATATATCGAGATCAAAGCCGCGAATGTTGATTCGCTGCTCTTCTATCGCATGGGCGATTTCTACGAACTGTTCTTCGATGATGCCGTGGAAGCATCCCGCGCGCTCGGCATCACGCTCACCAAACGCGGTAAGCACCTGGGCGAAGACATTCCAATGTGCGGTGTGCCGGTTCATGCCTCTGATGATTATCTCCAGCGACTGATTGCCAAAGGCTATCGTGTAGCGGTCTGCGAACAGATCGAAGACCCGGCGGAAGCCAAAAAGCGCGGCTCAAAATCGGTGGTCCGCCGTGATGTGACCCGGCTGGTAACGCCCGGCACGATCACTGAAGAAAAACTGCTTGATCCGTCTGAGGCAAACTTCCTGATGACGCTTGGCCGCACCAAGGGTGACGGCGCGCTGGCACTCGCCTGGATCGACATTTCAACCGGCACGTTCCGGGTCGCGGAAACAACCGAAGACCGGCTTTTTGCCGATGTTGCCCGCGTCGATCCGCGCGAATTGGTCGTCGCTGATACGGCCTTTCACGATGCTGATCTGCGCCCGACCTTTGATCTGATTGGCAAATCAGTTGTGCCACAGCCTGCAACGCTGTTTGACAGTGGTGCAGCGGAGACACGCATCCAGCGCTATTTCAATGTCGCAACCCTTGACGGTTTCGGGCAGTTCAGCCGCTCCGAGCTTTCCGCCATTTCCGGTGCGATTGCCTATATAGAAAAGACGCAGATTTCAGAGCGTCCGCCTCTGATGCGGCCTGAACGCGAGCAGGAAGGCGGCACGATTTTCATCGATCCTGCCACCCGTGCCAGTCTTGAACTGGCACGCACTATGTCGGGCAATCGTGAGGGCAGTCTGCTCAAGGCCATCGACCGCACGGTAACGGGCGGTGGTGCGCGCCTTCTGGCTGAACGTTTGACTGCACCTTTGACCGATCCAAAGGCAATTGCGCTACGTCTTGATGCCGTTTCATGGTTTCTAAATGAACCATCGCTTTGCGAAGGGTTTCGACTGGAGCTGAAAGGCGTGCCGGATATGCCACGCGCCTTGTCGCGTCTGGCGGTCGGTCGCGGTGGTCCGCGCGATTTGGGCGCTTTGCAGCGTGGCTTTGAAGCCGCCAACGGCATTGGCTCGCTTCTCGAAGGCGCACTTCTGCCCGATGAGCTGGCTCAGGCACGCGAAGCGATTGAGACATTGCCTGTCAGCTTTGCTGCCCATATCGACCGCGCGCTTGCCGAGGAAATGCCGCTTTTGAAGCGTGACGGTGGCTTCGTGCGTCAGGGCTATAATACCGAGCTTGATGAAATGCGCGCGCTGCGTGATCAGTCGCGCCGTGTTATTGCCGGGCTTCAGGCAGATTACATCGAGGAAACCGGCATTAAGACGCTGAAAATCAAGCATAACAATGTGCTTGGCTATTTCATCGAAGTGACCGCTAATAATTCCGGTGCCATGACCGATACGGTTGAAGCCAAGGGCCGCTTCATCCATCGCCAGACCATGGCCAATGCCATGCGCTTCACCACCACGGAACTGGCTGAGCTTGAAAGCAAGATTGCCAATGCTGCCGACCGTGCGCTTTCCATTGAGCTGGCGATTTTCGAGGAGTTGACTGCGGAAGCGGTCAGCCATGCGGATAGCATCCGTGCCGCCGCTGCAGCACTTTCCGTTTTCGATGTTTCCGCTTCTCTTGCCGTTCTTGCCGAAGAGCAGGGCTATTGCCGTCCGCTGGTCGATGACAGCCTGTCTTTCAACATCATCGCCGGTCGTCATCCGGTGGTGGAGCAGGCATTGCGTCGACAGGCGGCCAATCCTTTTGTGGCCAATGATTGCGATCTTTCTCCACAATCAGACGGGGGGAATGGTGCGATCTGGTTGCTGACTGGCCCGAATATGGGCGGTAAATCGACATTCCTGCGCCAGAATGCATTGATTGCGATTCTCGCGCAGATGGGATCGTTTGTGCCAGCGGGCTCCGCACAAATCGGTGTTGTGGACAGGCTTTTCAGCCGTGTTGGCGCGTCGGATGATCTGGCGCGGGGCCGTTCGACCTTCATGGTGGAAATGGTTGAAACTGCCGCCATTCTCAATCAGGCAGGCGAACGTTCACTGGTCATTCTCGATGAAATTGGTCGAGGCACGGCAACCTTTGACGGGCTGTCGATTGCCTGGGCGGCAGTGGAATATCTGCATGAAAAAAACCGCTGCCGCGCACTTTTTGCCACGCATTTCCACGAAATGACGGCACTTTCTGAAAAGCTGGACCGGCTGTTCAACGTCACCATGCGGGTCAAGGAATGGGACAATGATGTCGTCTTCCTGCATGAAGTGGCGAAGGGTGCGGCTGACCGCTCATATGGCGTGCAGGTTGCGCGCCTTGCTGGTCTTCCGGAAGCTGTCGTCAATCGTGCACGCGATGTTCTGCATCAGTTGGAAGCGGGTGAAACATCGGGCAAGGCTGACAAATTGATCGATGATCTGCCGCTGTTTTCCGTTGTGTTGCAACAGGAAAAGCCCAAGCCGCAGACTGCCGCAAAGGACAGCGAATTGTCCAAAGCCGTGGCCGCGATCAGCCCGGATGAGTTGACGCCGCGCGAAGCGCTTGAGCTGATTTATAAGCTGAAAGAGCTGGCGGGCAGGGCGTGAAGTTAGAAAGGCGAAGCTGGTGCTTCGCCTTTTGTTTTATACGAACCTATTCGCGTCAGCGCCGTAATACGTAATGTAACGGCTGGAAATGCGCTCGATTGGCAGGATGATGAACACATCGGTCGTGCCGAAAGCTTCATCGATGACAGCGCCGTCGCCAATCATTGCACCAAGGCGCAGGTAGCCTTTCACCAGTGGCGGCATCGAGAACAGTGCAACCTTGGTGTTGATTGCTTCTTTTGGCATCAGATCCATCGGCTGATAGCGATGCGGCAGCGCACGTACATCCCAATCGGGCGTTGCACGGCAGTTCTGATGCAGGAAGGATAGACCCAGCGCATGCGCTGCAGGCACGGCACCGTGGAACGACGCACAGCCAAACATCACGTCAATCGAATGACGGCGGCAATAGGCCCATGCACCCTGCCACAAAAGCTCGACCGTGCGCTTTGAGCGGTATTCCGCCTTAACGCAGGAGCGGCCAAGTTCTAAAAGCCTGAGATTCGGCCGCGAAAGCGCCAGGCGCTGAACGTCATATTCTTCGGCCGAGTAGAAACCGAGCGCTTTTTCGGCCTGATCACTTCGCATCAGACGATAGGTGCCAACGATCTGCTGATGTTCAGGAACCGGCAACGAGGTATCATAAACCAGAAGATGATCGCAGATGGCGTCGAAACGGTCGGCATCTCTAAGCTCAACTTCTTCGATGGTTTCCTTGCGTGCGCCCATTTCTTCGAAAAAGACGCGGAACCGCAGTTCTTGCGCGGCATCAATCGCATCGCGAGAATTTGCAAGTCGTACTTCCAGTGACCCGATACGCCCCAGAACAATGGGATCGCTTGCGGATGTGAAGAGCGTTGGTTGTGCTTCTATGCCCGACATGACCGTATCATCAATGATTTGCTGGCCCATTCCAAGCAGTACTGACATGATGATTCGCTCCTGATCTTGTTGTTCTCGCATTCCTGAATGGTTTTCCTACTGATATTTCAGCAAGAGCTAACCAATTCCGATTTTCTTACGGTCTGGTTGCGAGGACATGACGTCCAATCTGACCGCAGCAATACAGATTCAGTGCTACGCGAGGATGACAAAAGCGTGTCACCAATGTGTCATTTGGGGTGGGTGAAGCTTATCCCCTTCAAAAATCAGTTAAATTTCACAGTCAAAATAGGGGAAAGCTTGAGCCGGATCAAGCGTTTCGGATTGGGGGCAAAAAAGAGTCTGTAAACCGGCTAACGCGTTGCCCGCTCGCGTCGCCAACCGAGAAACTCTTCCAGAATGATAAGTGCTGCACCAATGGTGATAAAGGTATCAGCCAGATTGAAAACAGCGAATGACCATGTCGGCAGATGGAAGAGAATATAGTCGACCACATAACCATGCATGACGCGATCAATGAGATTGCCAATGGCACCACCAACCACAAGCGCAAATCCGTAGCGCGCAAAAATACGTTCAGGTGGGTTTGTCCACCAGAGATAGAGCACAAAAAGGATGACGGCTGCGGTGATCGCGACCAGGCCCCAGTCATGCAGCCATGCCAACATTGAAAAGGCAATGCCTTCATTATGGGTGCGGAACAGCGCGAGGAACGGCAGCAGATCAATCTGCTGCCCGTAACCCATACGGGTTTCGACCAGAAACTTGACGCCCTGATCAATCAGGACTGCGATAATGACAACGAGAAACGAGGACAAAACCGCATGACGCTTCATCCGCTGGCCCTTTCATCGAGAGTGAGTGCCTCGCGGCGAATTTCATAAAGCATGACGCCGGTGGCAATCGCCAGATTGAGCGAGTCTGCTCGGCCTGCCTGCGGAATGCGTGCGAGCTTGTCACAGGTTTCAGCCAGAGTGTCCGGTAGCCCCTGCTGTTCATTGCCCATCATCAATATGACTGGCTTCTTGGCATAGGGGATGGTGCGATAATCGACAGCACCCTTAAGATGTGTGCCGACGATGAGGCCGGAAAAACCCTTGCGCCAGTTGAGAAACTCGATTTCCGTCACCTTATAAAGCGGCACCGAGAAGACCGATCCCATCGTGGCGCGAACGGTTTCCAGCGAATAGGGATCGGTGGTGTCGCCGATCAGGATCACGCCCTTGGCACCAACTGCATCAGCCGTGCGGATAACGGTGCCTAAGTTTCCGGGATCGCGCACGCGGTCGAGTGCAATATAGACATCGTTGCTTTTCGGCTTGAGGCTCGAGAGCTGCTGATACTGCTGTTCGAAAACGCCAACCACCATCTGCGGATTGTCGCGGCGAGTGATGGCAGCCATGATCTTTTCAGTCACTTCCAGCACCAGTCCGCCCTTGGCGAAGGTACGGGCTGCAACCTGCTCGACCATTTTGTTGCCCTTGCCGGACTTGGCAAACACAAGCGTTTTGATGCGCCAGTCCTGTTCAAAGGCATCAATGACGAGCTTCAGGCCTTCAGCCAGAAATACGCCCTGCTGATCGCGAAATTTTTTCAGCGCCAGCGAACGCAGGTCTTTGACAATGGGGTTGGTGAGGCTGGTGACTTCCTTCACCTGACCCACGCGTGATCCGGTCTGATTGTTGCCGCTTCTGGAAAAATCGTCGTTTCGGCTCATTTTGCTACCCAGCGGCTGAACATGGAGGTGGAAAGCGCACGCTTGGCTGAGCGTTCGCGCAGAATAAGTTCGCCCGATTCGACTGTGCCACCAAGGCCGGTGAAGCGGTCGCGGACCAGTTCGTGAATGGCGAAGAAGGAAGCGCGGATCGAATAGGCAGTCAGGATGACTGCCAGGGCGTTTGCCGTGAGGATTGAACGACAGGTATCGACCATGGCTGGCAGATGTTCGAACAATTGCCAGACTTCTCCGTTTGGGCCACGACCATAAGCGGGCGGATCAAGCAGGATAATGTCATAGAAGCTGCCGCGGCGCTCTTCGCGCTGCACAAACTTCATCGCGTCTTCGCAGATCCAGCGGATTGGCTTATCGGAAAGCCCCGCCATTTCTTGATTTTCACGGGCCCAGACGATTGCTTTCTTGGAAGCATCGACATGGGTGACTTCGGCACCTGCACGCGCTGCAACGAGCGATGCAACGCCGGTATAGCCAAACAGATTGAGCACTTTCACCGTGCGGCCCGATTTGGCTGCATTACGGATCAGCTCATCCATATAGGACCAGTGCGCGGCCTGCTCAGGGAATACACCTACATGGCGGAACGAAGTGAAGCGGCCATGAAACGAAATGCCATCATGCTGCATCGGCCATGTTTCACCCAGAGTCTGACCGGGCTGCAGTTTCGGGAATGCCCAGCGCCCCATGCCTTCTTCATCGGTGTTGCCGGTAAAGACAGCATCGGCCTTGTCCCATTCGCTTTTCGGCAGACTCGGAAGCCAGATCGCCTGACCTTCCGGGCGTATGATACGATAAGCACCATATTGCTCAAGCTTGAGGCCATCGCCGCTGTCGAGCAATGCATAATCATTTGATGGTTCAGTCTCGAGGATAACGGGTGTGCGTTCGCCGGGACGTTCGCCTGCGTAAGCTTTGATCTCACGCAGAGGCGCTGCAATATGCTTTTCCTCAGCAGGCTTTACGGGAGCCTTGGCAAATTGCGGGCGTGGCTTTTTAAAGAACGAGCCCTTATCGTCAGGCTTGTTTCCCTGTCTGGCAACCGAACGCGGCTCATCGTGCTTTGCGCGACTGGAGCCGCGCTGCTCTTTACCGCCTGTTGGCTTTTTGCCTTTTCCTTTTGGCGCCTTCACCCGAAACTCCGCTTATTATTTGGCCTGTAGGTAGGCCAAATAATGCCGGAACGAAAGTGAAAAAGAAAAAGCGCTGCTATCAGGCTTTGGAAACTGTACTCGACACATGGCGCTTTTCTGCCGATTCAGCACGTTCCAGAAGCTGGGACGCTTCTTTTTTATAGCGGCGCTCCCGGCGACGATGCTTGCCTTGCGTCAGCCATGTAACGGCAGCGCCGATCAAAGCGCCGAAGATAAGCGCGCCAAACAGCCAGATAAACAGCGGTGCCTGATAGGTCAGCGCAGGATTGCCGGGATTGAATGGATCAATTGTCAGGCCAACCGTTTCCCGGTTGGCGACCGAAAGAGCGATCAGAATGACCGCCAGTGGCACCAGAATGACAATTGTTACAATGCGCTTTGCCATCATGACGATTGATCAGATGGCGCCGTTGAGACGGTCGCGGAGTTCTTTGCCGGTCTTGAAGAATGGCACCCACTTTTCTTCAACGTCTACCGTATCGCCTGTACGTGGATTGCGACCGCTGCGCGCTGGACGGTTCTTCACAGAGAAAGCGCCAAAGCCGCGTAATTCCACGCGGTTGCCGTCAGCAAGGGCATTGGTGATCTCTTCAAAGACCGCGCCGACGATATTTTCGACATCGCGCTGGAAAAGATGCGGATTCCGGCTGGCGATAACCTGAACGAGTTCCGATTTAATCACGGCTTTAACCCCCTGTGTTTATATCTGTCCGGTGAGAGACTCATTTGTTTGCCGGGATGATGCCCGGCGTTCCGTCAACGTGCCAAACCGAAAGAAGTCCGTCAAGGAAGATACGATCCTTGGCGATTTCCTTCAACATGGCATCAGCCTCTTGCGGCACGCCAAGAAGACGCGCGCCAGCATGAATAATCAGGTCACGCAGAGAAAACCCAGTGTCGCTGCTGACAGGTTTCCATTCAAGCTTCGGCAAGTCCTTGGAAACGCCTTTGCTGTTCAGCCAGGCAACGACCTCTTCCTCGCCACCAAGGCCATCGATCAGTTTCTTTTCCAGCGCCTGACGCCCCGTAAAAACCGCACCATTGGCCAGAGCGAGCGCTTCTTCACGCGTGAAAGAGCGACGCTCCTGAACAATTCCGACGAACCAGTCGTAGGAATCCATGATCATATTGCGGATCATGGCTTTGGCTTCGTCGCTTGCCGGGCTGAAATAGTTGGGTTCTGCCTTCAATGGCGATGATTTGATGGTTTCAACCTTTACACCAACAGTGTCGAGCAGTTTGGAAAGATCAGGATACTGGAACAACACGCCTATCGAACCAACGATCGATGTCTGCCGCGCTACAATGTGGTCAGATGCGCTGGCAATCATATAGCCAGCCGATGCCGCAAGGGTCCCGACCTGAGTTACGACCGGCTTCTTTTTAGCGATTTTCCGTACGGCTTCGTAAATTGATTCGCCCCCGACCGTGGTTCCACCGGGTGAATCGAGGATGAGGATCACGCCTTTCACCGCATCATCATCGGCTATCTTGTCAAGACGCTTCAACAATTCTTCGTTCTCGAAGATTGTGCCTTCAATGCGAACTTTCGCAACATGCGGCGTCGCATAATTGGGGCCTCGCATGGAATAGGAAGCAACTCCAGCAATCAGGGCCGCCAGCAAAAGCAGAAAAGCGACGCGCCAGACTGTGAGCTTTCTACGCAGCTTGCGTCTTTCGATCAGTGCTTCGGCGTCCTGAGCCATCCTCATCCATCCATTTCTTCAAAACGAAGTGTAGTCGATGTTCTTTAATCTATGACCCGCGACAGGGGAAGGCTGCAAGCTCTCTTGATGAATTTGTCTGAAACTTGCCGAGACTATAATCAAAATCACTTGTATGTTAACAATGAAGTGATCGGCTTTTGTTGCTGTAAAAGACTGAAGAAAAGCCGGTTTTATAGCGTTTCCGCAGTGTTCATGTCATTTTTGCATGGCAGGTGCGGTGTTTTGTGACGTGTATTAGACTTGAGTGTCAGGGTATTGCACCCCAAATAAACCGCATTGAACTAAGACAGCATCGCGTGAAAAAGTTCGCTGCTGGATGCTTCTGTAAACAGTTGAGCAATGAAGCAGCATTAAAAAGCTGTCGAATAACAGGCCGAATAACAGATTGAGTAATCGAAAGACACTATGAGCGCTGACACACCACATATCCATGCTTCGCAGGGATCCGCTTCCGCGGCGCCCAATGGCGGTGGCATGCATTTTGGAGCGTCTGAAAAGGCGGCTTCGCTTTTTCAAGCAGCACAGCGGCATTCGATCCGCGTGCGCGTGCTTAAAACTGCTTTGCCTGTTGCTGCTATTGCGCTTGCGGCGGTCTTTTCCTGGTACACGTTTCTCGCCACGCCAGCCGCGCCCGTGAAGGTCGAAGTCAATAACGGTGGCGAGAGTGGCAAGCTTGTCATGAGCAATCCACAGCTCAACGGCTATACCAAAGACAACCGTCCCTATTCGATGGTTGCGGCAAAGGCCGTGCAGGACGCCAAAAACAGTGGTGCAATAGCGCTTGAAGGCATTTCTGCCGAGTTGCCAGTTGGTGACAATGGTAGCGCCAAGGTCGAAGCTGCCTCCGGTGTTTACGATAATGCGAACGGCCGTTTGCAACTTGATAAGGATTTTACTGTTACGACGAATGAAGGCTTGCACGCCGTCATGCGTTCTGCGGATGTCAATCTGAAGAGCGGTCAGATTACGACGGACAAGCCTGTCGATATTCGTAATGGTAGTACACAGATCAGTGCTGACAGTATGCAGATCAAGGAGAACGGCAAGATCGTGATCTTTGAAAACAAGGTGCGTGTTGTGATTGACGGCGGCGCAGTTTCGGGCAACAACACGCCTTGAAATCGATGCTGTGAAGCGTGTGCGCTTTAGCGGATATCATGTACGCAGGTTCTGTGGACTTCGTTTTCTTTTCTGCGCAGTCAGATATTTCTATCTGGCTGCGTTAAGTTTAAGATCGGGGTCGAATGATTATGGCTTGAGGTGTAGGTCTGAAAGGTTGATAGACTTTTCGGACAGATTTATGCGTCGGGTAGGGATTTGATGTGCTCGACCTGATTCCTGAAACAGGAAGCGTAGGGGAGCTGGAGAGTAATGGAACGCGAGACGGGCAAGATGAACAAGAGCATGATGACCCGCACGTTGCGGATGGGATTTGCAGCTTTGGCGCTTGGCCTCGTTGTTGCGCCGCAATCCGCTCTGGCTCAGGATAGTCAGCAGGTGCCATTTGGCAGCCTCAAGCTTTCTGGCGGCAAGGACCCAATCAAGATCGATGCTGACAAGCTCGAAATGCTCGACAAGGAAGGCAAGGCCATTTTTACAGGCAATGTCTCTGTGGTGCAGGGCGACGCACTTTTGAAGTCCGGCAAGATGATCGTCTATTACAATAAGGATTCGCAGGGCGAAGGCGCTCAGGCCGCCGGCGCTACTGCCGGCCTGAGCGGCTCCGGCATTGATCGTCTCGAAATCAGCGGCAAGGTCTACCTCAAGTCCGGCACTCAGGTTGCAACGGGCGACACAGGCAACTATGACGGTAAGAGCCAGATCATGGTCTTGCAGGGCCAGAAGGTTGTGCTGACCGACGGTGACAATGTTGCAACCGGTTGCAAGCTCACCGCCAATATGAGCACCGGCAAGGCTTTCCTCGAGAGCTGCAAGGGCCAGAGCAAGGGTCGTGTATCCATCATTATGGCGCCGCAGGACCAACAGAAGCAGGGCGGTGCCGCGCCCAAATCGAATTAACCGGAGCGCGCGTGGGATTGTTCTGGAACAAGAAAGCCGACGAGCAGCAAGGCATGTCTGAAAATGCAGCCGCTATTGAGGGTGCGGATGGTATGATGCCATCGCAGCCCGGCAAAGCCACCCGTCTCAAAGGGACGTTGGTTGCTCGCGGCCTTTGCAAAAGCTATCGCGGACGACAGGTCGTCAACGGCGTGTCTTTCGGTGTGCGCGCCGGCGAAGCCGTGGGTATTCTTGGTCCAAACGGTGCCGGTAAGACAACCTGCTTCTACATGGTGACAGGTCTTGTTCCTGCTGATGCTGGTGCCATTGAAATTGATGGTTATGACGTAACGTCGATGCCGATGTACCGCCGCTCACGTCTCGGTATTGGCTATCTGCCGCAGGAAGCATCGATTTTTCGTGGTCTTTCGGTTGAAAACAACATCAAGGCCGTGCTGGAAGTCGTCGAAAAAGACCGCAAGAAGCGGGCGATCGAGCTCGATGCACTTCTTGAAGAATTTCATATCGCACATCTGCGCAAGGCTGCCGCAATCTCTCTTTCGGGTGGTGAACGCCGTCGTCTGGAAATCGCACGTGCGCTGGCGTCTCGCCCGAATTTCATGCTGCTCGACGAACCCTTCGCTGGTGTTGACCCGATTGCCGTCTCGGATATCCAGCAGCTCGTGCGTCATTTGACCAGCCGTGGCATTGGCGTTCTTATCACTGACCATAATGTGCGTGAAACGCTCGGTCTGATCGACCGCGCCTATATTATTCATGCTGGTCAGGTTCTGACACATGGTCGTCCTGCTGAAATCGTCGCCAATCCGGACGTTCGCAGACTTTACCTCGGCGATCAGTTTACACTCTGATTTTTCGGGTTTCCGCAGATTTGCGGAAACCGTTTCCCTCTTTCCCGTATTTGCCGCGACGACTGTCTCAACTGGCGCCACATTTTTGCGACTATTTTCCCCTTTTCATGAAAAAAACGCACATTCAGAATTGACAAGCAAGGTTCATACCAGTTTTGATGTCTTGCACGCTTTAGAGCGCATCCCGAAAAGTGTGAAACGGTTTTCGGAAAAAGATGCGCGTTAAAACAAATATTTAGAGCGCCGATCTGACCCAATCAGATCGAAACGCGCTCTAATTGAAAACAATTCAGGAACAAGCGGTTTGCCAGCTCAAAATATGCTGTCAGGGAAGTGGGGGGAATAAAATAACGCATGGCCCTTTCGCCGAAGCTTGATTTTCGTCAGTCGCAATCGCTGGTGATGACGCCGCAACTGATGCAGTCGATCAAACTGCTGCAGATGACGCATATCGAGCTGGACCAGTTTATCGATCTTGAGATTGAAAAAAATCCGCTGCTGGACAGAATAGAGGCAGCGAATGATGATTTTGCAGACGCTGAGCCACAGAGCCAGAGTGAGCGCGATGACGATAACGCCAGCCCATCGGACGCATCTGCGGATGAAGACTGGTTCAAAACCGGGGCTGTCGATGACGCGCAAAATCTCTCTTCGACATTCGATAGTTCGCTTGAAAATATCTTTCCCGATGATCCCGGTCGCAGCGACGATGCACATGTCGACCTGGCTGCGCAGTGGAACACCTCCGCTGGCGAGACATATAGTGCGGGCGGCAGCTACGACATTGACCAGGTAACGGCAAGCCGCGTATCTTTGAGCGAACATGTCGCTGAACAGATAGCGCTCACGTTTTCCACACCGGCTGATCGCTTTATTGCAACGGCTTTGGCCGATGCGCTGGATGAAAGCGGTTATCTGCGTGCCGATGTCTCTTTGCTTGCGCAGAATCTCGGCGTTGAAACCGTACATGTCGAACGCATTCTGCGTGAAATGCAAAGCTTTGATCCGGCGGGGCTTTTCGCGCGCGATCTGCGTGAGTGCCTGGCAATTCAGCTCCGTCTCAAGGACCGGTTTGATCCGGCGATGGAAGCGCTCATCGATAATCTTGATCTGCTTGCGCGCCGTGATTTTGCAACGCTTAAAAAGCTTTGCGGTGTCGATCAGTCCGATATTCTCGACATGCTGACCGAGATCAGGATGCTTGATCCCAAGCCCGGAACCCAGTTCGAGGTTTCGGTTGCCGATGTGATTATTCCCGATGTGCTGGTTGCCGCAGCGCGTGACGGAACTTGGGGGATCGAGCTTAATCCGGCAGCCCAGCCGCGTCTTATCGTGAACAACGAATATTACGCAGAAGTGACCCCTTCGATCAAAGGTGAGGAAAAGACATTTCTGTCTGATTGCATGCAATCGGCCAACTGGCTCGTACGCAGCCTCGATCAGCGGGCGCGTACGATCCTGAAAGTGACGCAGGAAATCGTGCGCCAGCAGGATGGATTCCTTCGACATGGTGTTACACATCTCAAGCCGTTGAACCTGCGCACTGTTGCCGATGCTGTCGGTATGCATGAATCAACCATAAGCCGCGTAACAGCCAACAAGTTCATGGCAACGCCGCGTGGTGTGTTTGAATTGCGTTATTTTTTCAACGCATCCATTGCCTCTTCCGAAGGAGGGGACGCCCACTCATCTGAAAGTGTGCGCCACCGTATCCGTCAGATGATCGATGCGGAAAAGCCGGATGATGTATTATCCGATGATGCAATCGTCGATGCCTTGAAGAAGGACGGTGTGGATATTGCGCGCAGAACGGTCGCAAAATATCGGGAATCGATGAATATTGCTTCTTCAGTACAGCGCAGACGCGAGAAGAAAGCCAGATTATCGGCCAGTTGACGAGATATTTCCGCAACAAGAAGTTGCGTGCACATCAATATATGCATTCGGAAGCGACTGGATTGATGTCGGTTTTTGAAACAGTATTACCCTGAACTCGTAAAATTCGATCTTATAGGGGGATTGGCCTCATTGCATTGTCTGTTGCTGAAAGAAGGTGCAATTGACAATTGACGTTTCAGTCAATAGAAGCCCCCCTCGCATTACGATATGCATCCATAAAGACAGGAATTCCGGGGAGATGATCCTGTTTAACTGGAACCGCTTTAAACGAAAGGCAAGGGAATATTTCGGGAAACGCTTCTGCGTATCCGGCGTTACATAAAAGAACGATGTGCAGCGATCATCTCAGGCATGTGTTTTAAAGACACGTGAATGGGAAATTACTCGAATAGTCGCGATAAAGAGCGCATTCTGGACAGTGTTTCGACACTTGGCCTGAACGTGTGAGGCGGGGCTGAAAATTAGCACAGGACGAAAAGCAGAATTGATGCTGGTTCGCTTTGCGCTTCGCTCACCTTGTGATTAGACTACGTCCTGTTGTGTAACGCAAATGAGGTGTACCAAATGACTCTGCGTGTATCTGGAAAGCATATGGACGTCGGTGAAGCTTTCACGGCCCGGATTATTGATCGGGTTAATGAAGCTGTCGGCAAATATTTTGATCATGGCTTTTCCGGGCAGGTAACGGTCACCAAGTCCGGATCGCGGTTTAGCGCGGATTGTACCTTACATCTTGATAGCGGTGCTACCTTGCAGAGCACCGGAGATGCACAGGACCCGCAATTGGCGTTCGATGCGGCTGCCGACAAGATTGAAACACGGTTGCGTCGTTACAAGCGCCGTCTGAAATCGCGTCCAGCGACTGCACCAAATGCGATCTATGATGATGTGGCATATCGTGTTATGGCACCGCTGCCGGAAGAAGAGGAGGACCTTCCGGTTGATTACGCGCCGACTATCGTTGCGGAATCGTCCGTCGCCCTTCGCACCCTTTCGGTTGCGTCGGCGGTTGTGGAACTTGATCTGATCGAAAACCCGGTTCTGGTCTTCCGCAACGCGGGCAATGATGAAGTAAATATCGTCTACCGTCGTGCGGACGGCAATATTGGCTGGGTTGACCCATCGACGGTTACCCGCCAGGCCGCTCCCCGCGCTTGACGGCAAACCTGAAGCGCACGCAGTTTTTCGCTGTCGTGCGCTTCCCTAAACCGGGCCCACGATGGCCTGATTGAAGAAGGAACGGAGAGAATGGATCTTAGTGATCTGATTCAGCCTGGGGCGATTATCCCGGCGCTGAAAGCCAGCTCCAAAAAGCAGCTTTTGCAGATATTGTCTGAAAAGGCTGCGGAACTGACCGGTCTCCCTGAGCGTGAAGTTTTCGAAACAATTCTCCAGCGTGAACGCCTCGGTTCCACCGGGGTTGGCAACGGCGTTGCCATTCCGCACGGCAAGTTGGCAAGCATCGACAAGATTGCAGGAATTTTTGCGCGCCTTGAAACTCCAGTGGATTTTGAAGCACTGGACGATCAGCCCGTCGATCTCGTCTTCCTGCTTCTGGCACCGGAAAACGCTGGTGCGGATCATTTGAAAGCCCTGTCACGCATTGCGCGCATGTTGCGCGATGCCGACACAGTGGCAAAGCTGCGTGGAACACATGACGCGCAGGCGCTTTATTCATTCCTGACATCGCAGCCAGCGTCTAACGCTGCCTGAATCTGTCGGACATTAATAAACAAAGCCGCCGTTTCGGGGAGAACGGCGGCTTTGTCATTTTTACGGTACACTATTTCTGTCGCTATATCTCACGATTTTCAAGGCCGTCCGATACCGCTAATACCAAAGTTCATTGAGTGAAACTCATTGGACTTTGGTTAAGCCTGAGTGGCGCTTGAACTTTATCAAGGCGTGATGCGTCAGCATCTTGAGCCGCCTTGATATAAGCCTCAGACATTGATGATTGTGAATTTGGTGAGAGGTATTTTGTGACTTTGTATAAAACAATTGCAGTCACGACAATTTCACTGCTCGTGATTTCCGGTTCGGCACGAGCGGAACGTTTAGTGTCAAATATGTCAGTTGCGATGAATTTAGCTACTTCTGATCAATGCAGGAAAGTAGCGGAGACCCTTTGCCGGAATTACAAGAACAAGGGTGAAAAATGGTATCAATGGTGCCTGCGTGAGCAATATGCCAACTGCATGCACCAGAATCCGTCAAAATGATCATTTGACGAAGAGCAGCAATGCCGGTCTGTTTGACGGACCGGCATCACGCAAAGAATTTAGTGCAGCATCACGGTGCGCAGTTCATGTTCATGTGCGCCTTGCAGTGCGGTGGCACGGACGTCGGAAAGCACAATCGGCTCGCCGCTTGCGCCAAACAGCGCCCAAAGCTCAAGACCGGGTGCAATCGGGGGGAGTGCCGGGAAGGTGCGTGTCAGGTCGTCGGAACGAATCTTGCGCACATAAGCCACTTCACCTTCACCCAGATGAGCGAATTCATGTTCGGTGAGAATGTGTCTGTTCATCATCGTAGCCTCCATTCTAGCGGCATATCATTTGCGATCATGGCGCTTAAGAGCTTAATAAATTCCTATAGCGGTTTTTACCTGAACCCAGCCTGAACCGAATTCAGTCTTTGACTGCTATATTTATACGTTTGATAAGTCGTTCTGGTTCAGGTCGATCAAGATCAATGGCGAGAAGGCCATTTTTCAGATCGCAGCCGACAACCCGCATTCCATCGGCCAGAACGAAGACGCGCTGAAACTGGCGGGCAGCAATGCCACGGTGCAGAAACTCGCGTTCGGTATCGTCTGTCTGGCGTCCGCGGATGACAAGCTGATTGTCCTCCGTCATGACCTCAAGATCGTCACTGGCAAAGCCTGCGACAGCCAGCGTGATACGCAGGCGTTCAGAACCAGTCTCGCCGCGCAGACGCTCGATATTGTAGGGCGGGTAGCCATCGCCGGATTTGGCGATCCGTTCCAGCGTCTTTTCCATTGTGTCGAATCCGAGCAATAGCGGGCTCGAAAACGGTGTCATTCTTGTCATTGCATCAGTCCTTATCGAAGCGACCGTCATGGAAAGCACCCTTTCGGCGTATCTTTCGCTCAACTGATATGGCTTGTGAAAAGCCCGACTTCAAGGGCCGAAATCGGATTCCTGTCACGGCATCCTAAAACTGATGCTTTGTTGGCAAAAGCCGTCAACATATGTGGAAAAATTTTAGCGCTTCTTTAGCGCCGGGCTTCGCTCAGCGCATTGCCAAAAGCCGTGGCGAAGCTCTCCCGATCATCGGGATTGAGGAAGCCGCCGACGAGAACGCTGTTGTTGCGGCTTTCGACGCGCATGGTTGTGATGCCAATATCTGGCTTTCTGGCAACATTGAATCTTGTCCAGAACGGATGGAACAGGTGGGTGGTCAGTTTGCCGGATGCTTCATATTTGCGAATGGACAGTGCTGCACGCGAAACAGATATCTCCTCGCGGGCATTTGCCGAACGATAGTTCCAGCGAAAAGCCAGATAGATCGCCAGCACATCAAGGCCAAAAAAGCCGATGATCGGCCATGCTCCGATTGACCAGAACAATATGCAGACAAACAGCCAGCAGCAGATCATGGCCCCCATCAGCACACGAAATCCCGTTTGTCCCAATGAACGATAGGGCGTCAGCAGAGCTTCAAAAATGGGAGTATCAAATTTGTCTGGATTTGCGCCGTCTGGATGCTGCATGCAAAGTTCCCTCCGGGCTGCGTCAAGCTGTGAACTGTTTTCCGAAGATAGACGCAAGTATAGAGACAAAATGGAAAACGCCAAAATCAAATCGCCCGTGAACACACCTGTTGCGACACCTGCCCGTCGTCCGCGCCGGGTTTCTGGCACGCTTTATACGGCAGACGAGATTCATGAGATTTTCCGTCGCTTTTCCATTCTGCGCCCCGAGCCTAAAGGCGAACTTGAGCATGTGAACGCCTTCACGCTGCTGGTGGCTGTCGTCTTGTCGGCACAGGCGACGGATGCGGGCGTGAATAAGGCAACGCGCGCGCTTTTTGCGATTGCCGATACGCCGCAAAAAATGCTGGCGCTGGGCGAGGACACGGTCGGCAATTATATCCGCACCATTGGTCTTTGGCGCAACAAGGCCAAGAACGTCATTCTGCTGTCTGAAGCGCTTATCCGTGATTATGGCGGTGAAGTTCCCGATGATCGCGACGAGCTGGTGAAACTGCCGGGT
Organism: Brucella grignonensis; assembly: GCF_002252505.1. Taxonomy (GTDB): domain Bacteria; phylum Pseudomonadota; class Alphaproteobacteria; order Rhizobiales; family Rhizobiaceae; genus Brucella; species Brucella grignonensis. The sequence continues at coordinate 377,944 of NZ_NNRL01000163.1, forward strand.
GTCGGGCGCAAGACTGCCAATGTTGTGCTGAGCATGGCTTTTGGTCATTCGACCATGGCTGTAGATACGCATATTCTGCGCATAGGCAACCGGATCGGGCTTGCACCGGCCAAGACACCGGATGCGGTGGAAGCTATTCTCATGCGGGTCATTCCGAAAGAATATCTGTTCCACGCACATCACTGGCTGATCCTGCACGGGCGCTATACCTGTAAGGCACGCAAGCCTGAGTGCGAGAGTTGCGTGATTGCCGATATCTGTAAGTTTCCCGGCAAGACTTGCGATGTGCCCGCAGCGCTCATTCCGTTACCGCCGCAGTTTTAAAGTTTCCTTCTCAGATATAGCCTTGTGCAGATGGATCATCATTGCCGCTGCAAAGAGCGGTGTCAGAAGATTGACAATCGGAATTGCCATGAAGCCGGCAATGAGCAGTCCTGCAAGAAATACCGTCACACCATATTGAGAGCGGAGTGCCTTGGCCTCACGCTCTGTTCGATGACGCATGGCTGCAAACTCAAAGAATTCCCGGCCGAGCAGATAAGCGTTGATCACGAAGAAGGCGATCAGATTGATGCCGGGTACGAAGAGCAGAAACAGCGCCACGATATTGCCGAGAATAACTACGCCCAGAAACTTGAGTGACACGACAATGGAATGGCCCAGTGGCAGGGGCGTACCTGCGGGTTCATCGGGATAATCCTCTCGTTCGACAACGTCTGCGACATCATCAAGGAAAATACCGGCGACAAGCGCTGTAACGGGCGCGATCATCAAAGCGAGAACGAGTGCCAGTCCAAGACCTGCCACGATTGCTGCAACGATACCGAGCCAACCTGCCCATTCGGGCATTCCCGGCAGCAATTGCTCCATCCAGGGCCATGCGAAAGTAAAAAAAACCTGCCTTATGGCGACCCAAAACCCGAGGAGAAGCAAAAGCGTCAAGCCAAGCGTTTTCCATAAAACCGAGCGAAACTCCGGAGTTGGAAGACGTTTAAGCGCCTTCAGCGCAGCATCAATGATCATTTTGGGTTCACTCTCCGCAATCTCATGCGATCAAAATAGGAAGGCCGTTTGATCTGCACAAGACGGTCTGCCCACAAGTGGCAACACTGACGGACTAGCCAAAAACTTTTCAAAAGGCTAAACCGACCCCAAATGAATGCCGCTAGATCGCCGCCACAATTCTTCAATCGAAGATGGCGGCAGACAAGAAGGGGAGCCCCAGACCAGCTCATGGCTACATTCGACGTTCTTTGCATTGGCAACGCCATTGTCGATATTCTTTCGCGCACAGAAGATGCGTTTCTCGAAGCCAATGGCATCATAAAAGGCGCCATGAACCTGATTGATGGCGACCGGGCAGAACTGCTCTATAGCCGCATTAAAGGCCAGTTCACGGAAATGTCCGGTGGCAGTGCGGGCAATACTGCTGCAGGTGTTGCAAGTTTCGGCGGACGCTCTGCCTATTTCGGCAAGGTTGCAACCGACCATCTCGGGCGGGTCTTTGTTCATGATATCCGTGCGCAGGGTGTAGCCTTCGATACACGGGCTTTGGAAAACGGTTCACCAACGGCGCGTTCGATGATCTTCGTCACGGCTGATGGCGAGCGTTCAATGAACACTTATCTGGGTGCGTGCGTTGAGCTCGGGCCGGAGGATGTCGAAACCTCCAAGGTTGCCGATGCCCGCATTACCTATTTCGAAGGTTATCTGTGGGATCCGCCGCGCGCCAAGGAAGCCATCGTTCTGGCATCAAAAATTGCACATGAACATGGTCGTCAGGTTGCCATGACCTTGTCCGATCCGTTCTGTGTCGATCGTTATCGCGAAGAGTTCCTGGGTCTGATGCGCAAGCGCATTGTCGATATCGTTTTTGCGAACGAAGACGAGGTGAAGTCGCTCTATCAGACCAAGTCGCTTGATGAAGCTGTTGAAGCCATCCGCAAGGATTGCCCGCTTGCAATCGTCACGCGTTCGGAAAAAGGCGCAATTGTCATCACTGCCGATCAGACGTTGCATGTGCCCGCGATCGAGATTGAAGAGCTGGTCGACACAACGGGCGCTGGCGATCTTTATGCGGCTGGTTTCCTCTATGGCTATACCAAGGATCGTTCGCTTGAAGATTGCGCACGATTGGGTTCACTTGCTGCGGGTATGATTATTCAGCAGATGGGACCACGTCCACTGATCGATCTTCAGGCTGCAGCAAGCCAAGCTAAACTTATCTGATTATTGATCAATTCGCACAATCCGGTCGCGCTTGAGTTCTTCCTCTGTGCGGCCGGGACGGCTTTTATAAACAGGCAGATTCCAGCCGAAATAGAGCGCACCTCCGCGCACGATGAATGCGGTTAGCGCAGCAGCAAGTGCTGCAAACAATGGGTCGATCCCGAAACGCTCCAGCACCACATAAAGACAAGCACCTGCAAGGGCTGCGGTGACATAGATTTCCCGCCGCATCAGCACAGATGGCTCGCCTGCCACCATGTCGCGTAAAATGCCGCCAAGCGTGGCGGTGAAGATGCCAGTCACAATCGCGACCGATGGGCCGAAGCCAAGCGTCAGTCCTTTGGCGGCCCCCACAACCGTATAAGCAGACATACCAATAGCGTCACACCAGAGCAGAAGCCGGTAGCGTGATTCGAACAGATGGGCTGTGAAATAGACGATGATGGCGGCTGATGTACCTGCCATCAGATAAAAGGGCTGGACGACCCAGAAAACCGGCGCACCCAACACCAGGTCGCGCATTGTGCCGCCGCCAATGCCTGTAATGTTGGCGAGGAAAATGAAGCCGATAATATCAAGCTGGCGGCGTGAGGCGGCAAGAGCGCCGGTGGCAGCGAAGACGAAAACCCCTGAAAAGTTTGCAAAATCAAAGATCGTCACGCACGGCCTCCCAGCTGATAGTGTGTCGATAGTCCAATGGATAGCGACAAAAAGAAAGAGCGGCGATGAACACGCCGCTCTTTCTCCAATGTTTTAGAGCATAATTTTAAAGTGTTAGAGCGACCTTTGTGCGCCCAATAGGACGCCCGGGCTCTAGAATGTGAACGCATCCCGAAAAGTGTGAAACGGTTTTCGGGATGCGCGTTAAGACAAACATTGAGACGCGCCGATCTGATAAAATCAGATCGAAACGTGCTCTAATGAGCTGCTTAATTAAGCATTGCCTTCAGGCGCGGCCTCAGCGGCAGCCTTTGGGCCACCCTTTGAAACGCCGACCATGGCCGGACGCAGCACGCGGTCGCCGATGGCATAGCCTGCCTGCATAACCTGCACGACCGTGTTGGCTGGCAGTTCAGGGTTCGGGACTTCAAAAATAGCCTGATGGAAGTTCGGATCGAACTTTTCACCTTCAGGATTAAGCTTGGTCACGCCATGGCGTTCCAAAGCCTGCAACATGGCACGTTCGGTCATTTCCACGCCCTCAGCCAGTGACTTGAGGTTTGCATCGGTTTCCAATGCATCGGCGGGGATGGCTTCGTGCGCACGGCTCAGGTTGTCGGAAACCGACAGCATGTCACGAGCAAAATTGGTCACGGCATAGGTGCGGGCGTCCTGAACATCGCGCTGGGTGCGCTTGCGCAGGTTTTCCATCTCGGCAACGAGACGCAGCATCTGATCCTTGAGTTCAGCATTGTCCGCTTCAAGCGCTGCAATCGTATTTGCAGCCAGGCTATCGGCATCAACGGCGTCCTCTTCGGCTTCAGCGCGTGCCTCAGCCTTGCGGCTTTTCAGAAAATCGTCGGCAGCACGCTTCAGCGCATCACGATCACGAGGATTGTTGATATCGCGCTGCTCAAGATCGGGGTTTTCGGGTGTATTCTTTTCATCAGCCATAATGCTTCTTCCGTCTTGAATAGTGTTTGGGCCGGATATCGAGTTTCACGGCGTTAAAATCAAGGTTTAATTTCCCTGCCTTGTTAAGTCTGACAACTTAACGCAGCAACCTCGAGACGATCTGGGCGGTGTAATCGACCATCGGCACGATGCGAGCATAGTTAAGCCGGGTTGGTCCAATGACCCCGAGAGCACCGACAACACGCTGTTCGCTGTCACGATAAGGAGCCACCACCAGCGATGAACCGGAAAGCGAGAACAGCTTGTTCTCCGAGCCGATGAAAATCCGCACGCCAGAACCCGATTCAGCCAGATCAAGCAGCTGGATCATGCCGTCCTTGGTTTCGAGGTCGTCAAACAGGTGACGCAGACGTTCGATATCTTCCTGTGCATGAATGTTCTCAAGCAGGTTGGCACGACCGCGCACGATGAGGCGTGCAGGCTGGTCAGAACCCGCGCCGCTCCAGACGGCTATGCCCTGTGCTACCAATTCCTGCGAGAGCTGATCAAGCTCCTGTCTCGTTTCTTCGGAAAGTTTTTCCAGTTCCGATTTCGCTTCCGACAGCGTATGGCCATGGATATGCGCATTGAGGAAGTTGGACGCTTCCACGAGCTGCGACGCAGAAATGCCGGCGGGCAGATTGATGACGCGGTTTTCAACATCGCCATTCTGCATCACTAGCACGGCAAGCGCGCGGGTCGGTTCAAGACGCACGAATTCTATATGTTTAAGCGCGCCTTCAGCCTTGGTGGCAAGCACAAGGCCTGCGCCGCGCGACAGGCCGGAGAGAACCTGACTGGCTTCGGTCAACACGCTCTCGACCGAATTATTCATGCCTGCCGAGCGAACCTGTGCCTCAATGGAGGAACGTTCATCGGGCGGCAGGTCGCCCACTTCCATGAAAGCATCGACGAAGAAACGCAGACCGATCTGCGTTGGTAGACGTCCGGCAGAAATATGCGGTGCGTAAATGAGACCGAGCTGTTCGAGATCGCTCATCACATTGCGAATGGTGGCAGGCGAAAGACTATGAGGCAAAAGACGCGACAAATTACGCGAGCCGACTGGATCACCATCATTGAGATAGCTATCGACAATCAGCCGAAAAATATCACGCGACCGCTGGTCGAGCGAATTAAGCAGCTGATGTTCCGGTGATTTGATCATGGTCTTAGAGCGAACCCTCTGAATTGCATGCCATAAATATAAGACTGGTATTGAAGGCGTCAAAGGCTTTGCGCCAGTAATGACAGTTCTCTCAACATCTCTCTTGAAGGATCACGCGAAATTCCTTTCCATTCTGGCGCGACAGGCCTAAAAAGCCGCAACGATAAATGAATTGAGGAAATACAATGCGTCCATCCAAGCGCGCTGCTGATGAAATGCGCGCCGTCTCTTTCGAGCGCGGCGTCTCCAAACATGCGGAAGGCTCGTGCCTCGTCAAGTTCGGCGACACCCATGTTCTTTGCACGGCAAGCTTAGAGGAAAAGGTGCCGGGCTGGATGCGCAATTCCGGCAAGGGCTGGGTCACTGCAGAATATGGCATGTTGCCACGTTCGACCGGCGACCGTATGCGCCGTGAAGCAGCCACAGGCAAGCAAGGTGGCCGTACGCAGGAAATCCAGCGCCTGATCGGCCGTTCGCTGCGTGCTGTCGTTGATCTTCAGGCGCTTGGCGAATTCCAGATCACGGTTGACTGCGATGTCATTCAGGCCGATGGCGGCACCCGTACTGCTGCGATTACCGGCGGCTGGGTAGCGCTGCATGATTGCCTGCGCTGGATGGAAGCGCGTCAGATGATCCGCTTTGAGAAGGTGCTTAAAGATCATATCGCAGCCATTTCCTGCGGCATCCACGAAGGTCAGCCTGTGCTTGATCTCGACTATGTCGAGGATTCGGCGGCTGAAACCGACAGCAATTTCGTGATGACCGGTCAGGGTGGTATCGTCGAAATTCAGGGTACGGCAGAAGGCGCACCGTTCTCGGAAGAAGAGTTCACAGCGCTCATGAAGCTTGCACGCGGCGGCATTAATCAGCTCGTCGAGTTGCAGAAAGCCGCACTTGCCTGATAGTTACAGCGGTTCCAGTTAAGAATGAATCGTTGGAACCGCTGTAACTGTTTGTTTTTACGCATTATCCGACGCAAAACTGCTTCGCACTTTTGCTGGAAATGCTATAAGGCCTTCTCTTATTCACGAGGGGGCCGAGGCTATGCAAGCATCCCGCATTCTTGAAACCGCGCTCTATGTCCGTGATGTTGCCGAGGCGATTGCGTTTTATCGCGACATCATTGGGCTTGAGCCGGTGGGCAAGGTCAGTGAACGCAATGCATTCTTCCGCTGTGGCAACGGCATTCTGCTGCTGTTTAAAGCGGAAGAAACTTTGAAGCCACCTCTACCCGGATCGCTGCCGGTGCCGCCGCATGGGACGATCGGTGCTGGGCATGTCTGTTTTGCAGCCACACGTCATGAAATTGACGACTGGCGCACCTATCTCGAAAAGCACAACATTGCTATCGAGTCTGATTTCGAATGGCCTAATGGCGCACGTTCGATTTATTTTCGCGATCCTTCCGGCAACTCGCTGGAATTCGCTGAGCCGAAACTTTGGAGCTAAAGCATGATCCCGAAAAGTGGATACCGGTTTTCGGATAAGATCATGCGTAAAAAGGTAGAACTTAAATGAAGGCGCTTGAAAAGGGCAAACTGATCGTCGCATCGCACAACGCAGGCAAACTGCGCGAGTTCGATGGGCTTATTGCTCCGTTTGGTTTTGAGGTCAGTTCTGTTGCAGCTCTCGGCCTGCCGGAGCCGGAAGAAACCGGCACCACATTTGAGCAGAATGCCTATATCAAGGCGCTGGCCGCAGCTAGAGCCACCGGTTTGCCTTCTCTGTCTGACGATTCCGGCCTGATGGTAGATGCGCTTGATGGCAATCCCGGCGTTTACACCGCTGACTGGGCAGAGACTGAAGACGGCACGCGTGATTTCAATATGGCGATGCAGAAGGTTGAAGACCTTTTGCAGGAAAAAGGTGCTGTCACACCGGCTGAGCGCAAGGCGCGCTTTGTTTCGGTGATCTGCCTTGCATGGCCGGATGGTGAAGCACAATATTATCGCGGTGAAGTGGAAGGCACGCTGATCTGGCCTCCGCGTGGGCGTATCGGCTTCGGTTATGATCCGGTCTTCAAACCGGATGGCTATGAAAAGACCTTTGGTGAAATGACTGCCGACGAAAAGCATGGCTGGAAGCCGGGTGACGCGTCCGCGCTTTCGCATCGTGCACGCGCCTTCAAGCTGTTTGCTGAAAAGGCGCTTGATGTTGTTTCGGATGCTGCTGTATGAACCATCATTTTTCTCCACCCGCCGGAAGTGCCGATATTCTGCCAATTGCACGCGCGGATGGGGAAACGGCTTTTGGCGTTTATTTGCATTGGCCGTTTTGTCTGGCCAAATGCCCTTATTGCGACTTCAACAGCCATGTGCGCCATCAGCCGGTTGATCAGCCACGCTTTGCGGAAGCTTTCAATCGCGAGATGGACACATTGCGCGCCCGCACAGGCCCGCGCACCGTCACCAGCATCTTTTTGGGCGGCGGCACACCATCGCTGATGCAGCCGTCGACTGTTGGCAGCCTACTTGATGGGATTGCTTCGCGCTGGACTGTCGCACCCGATATTGAAGTAACACTGGAAGCCAATCCGACAAGCGTGGAAGCCGATCGTTTCCGCGGCTATCGCGCAGCGGGCGTCAATCGCGTTTCGCTTGGCATTCAGGCGCTGAATGATCCTGATCTGCGTCGTCTGGGCCGTATGCATTCAGTCGAAGAAGCAAAAGCCGCAATCCGGCTTGCGCGTGAAATTTTCCCGCGTCTTTCGTTCGATCTCATCTATGCGCGGCCCAATCAGACCATTGAGGCATGGCGCGAGGAACTAAAAGAAGCCATCGGTCTTGCCGCTGATCATCTCTCGCTCTACCAGCTGACAATCGAAGAAGGCACGCAGTTCTATAATCTCTGGAAGGCGGGCAAGCTCACCACGCCAGAGCCTGATCATGCGGCGGCTCTTTATGAGGAAACGCAGAAGATTACAGCGGAACACGGTCTTCCGGCCTATGAGATCTCAAACCATGCAGTGCCGGGGCGTGAATCCCAGCACAATCTGGTTTACTGGCGTTATGGGCAATATGTTGGCATTGGTCCGGGTGCACATGGCCGTTTTGTTGAGAATGGCACGCGCACGGTCACAATGACCGAAAAGCACCCGGAAACCTGGCTCGAAAAGGTCGAGACCAACGGTCACGGCATCATTGAAGAAGAATATCTCAATGGCAATCAGGAAGGCGATGAGTTTCTGATGATGGGGTTGCGGCTGCGCGAAGGCATTGATCTTGCGCGTTATCAGCGTTTGACGGGCCACGATATTGATCGCAAGCGCCTTGAACGGCTGATTGCATCAGACATGATTGAAAAGATGGATGGAAGCTTCATCCGTGCAACGCCGGATGGCGCACTGGTGCTTGATGCGCTGGTGGCTGATCTGGCTGCATAAGGAATTTAGATGAGCGAATTTTTGGACGAGCAGAAACGCGAATTTGTCGTCGGCGGCATTGCCCAGCGTGCGCGCCCCATCGAACCCGCGCTCTATATCGTCTCGACCCCGATTGGCAATCTCGGCGACATGACGCTGCGCGGGCTGGAAGTGCTTGCGAGTGCCGACATTGTGGCCTGTGAAGATACGCGCGTGACCCGCGTGTTGCTGGATCGCTATGGCATTTCACGCCGCCCGATAAGCTATCACGAACATAATGCTGCGGAAGCAGGCGCAAAACTAATCGCTGCCCTTGAAAGCGGAAAGAGCGTGGCGCTTGTATCAGATGCAGGCACGCCACTTGTTTCTGATCCGGGCTTCCGGCTTGTTGGTGAGGCACGCGAGGCAGGCATCCGTGTGGTGCCAATTCCGGGTGCCTCGGCACTTCTCGCAGCGCTGGCTGCTTCCGGACTTCCGACCGATGCTTTCATGTTCTGCGGCTTTCTGCCGGTTAAGCACGGCCAGAAAACCTCCAAGCTCGAAAGCCTCAAGAATATCGAAGCAACGCTTGTGTTCTATGAATCGCCCAACCGCACGGCGACAACGCTCGCCGATATGGCAGAGGTTTTTGGCGATGGGCGTGAAGCAGCCCTTTGCCGGGAGCTGACCAAGGCGTACGAGACCATTGTCACCGCTACTCTGGGTGAGTTGAAACAGCAATTCGATGGCGAAGATCGCATTCGCGGTGAAGTCGTGTTGCTGGTCGGTCCGCCAACAGGCGAGGCGGGTCCGCAAAGCGAAGAAGACATCGACAAGCTGCTGCTGTCGCTCTCAAAGGAATTGCCTCCATCCAAGGCGGCAGGCGAGGCGGCGAAGATGACTGGCGGGCAGAAATCGGTGCTCTATCAGCGCTTGATGCAGCTTAAGGCGCAAGGCTGATGAGTGATTTCCGCGAGAAAAAGCGTGTTGCTTTCTTTCGCGGACACAGCGCCGAGCGGCTGGCCGCGTTTGCGCTTATGCTCAAAGGTTTTCGCATCGTGGCACGCCGCTACCGCACGCGGCTTGGCGAAATCGATCTGATCGCCCGGCGCGGCAATCTTGTTCTCATTGTTGAAGTCAAAGCACGGGCAAGCGTGGAAGCAGCGCAACTTGCCGTCACGCCGCAGGCCATGCGCCGTATCGAGGCGGCGGCGGATATGTGGCTGCAACGACAAAAGGATTATGCACAATTGTCGTTGCGCTTTGATCTGATCGCGGTGTTGCCACGACGCTGGCCAAAGCATGTGCCAGCCTTTTTTACGTCAGGCAATTACCTCTAACCACGCATCGACCCAAAAATCGAAATCGATTTTTGGAAAGCTCGATGCACATTTTTAGTGTTTGAGCGTCCTTTGTGCGCCCAATAGGACGCACGGCGCTCAAATGTAAATCCTATAAAAATTATGGGATATAATTTGAGGCAAACAGGAATTAAAATCCTCAAAATGCCTTTTCTGAGAAAAAGCGATGCTCCGCGCGATTTGCGCACGCAAGCCCGTTTCTTATAAAATTTCGCCAGTCCGGGAATAATGGCGGCCATCTAAAAAAGGATGGCTCCGTGGCTCTTACGTCCCAACGACTTCTTGCTGATTTTCCTGCCTTCTTCCGTGTATCGGAAGAGGTGGTTGTTATTGTCGGCGGTGGCGAGGAAGCGCTCAACAAAGCAAGGCTTGTGGCCCAGACGTCCGCTCGTTTGCGCATAATTGCGCGAGAGCTTGAACCAGCCTTGGCGAGTTTCATCGAAAGCCACATTAAAAGCCATCGCGCGGAACATCTTTCTCAATCTTTCAGCGCTGATCTTCTTGAAGGTGCGAAGCTGGTTTTTGTTGCCACGGGTGATGAAGATCGGGATCGCGCGATTGCAGCATCGGCCAAGGCGCAGAAAATTCCAGTCAACGTTGTCGACCGCCCTGCGCTCTGTGATTTCCTGACACCTGCCATCGTGAACCGTGCGCCGATTGCAATTGCGATTGGCACAGAAGGTTCGGCCCCTGTGCTGGCGCAGATGGTGCGTGCGCGTATTGATGCGGCCTTCTCGCCACGCCTTGGTGAGCTCGCACATTATGCCGAAAGTTGGCGTCCGTTGGTCGAAAAGCTTTTGCCAAAAGGTTTGGCGCGCCGCAGTTTCTGGCGCGGGTTCTTCTCCGGCTCCGTTGCGCGTTCTGTTGAAAATGGCGACCGCGAGGAAGCTTATAGAGCAGCAAATGAATTAATCACAGAACCGCAGAATGCTACGGGTTATGTCTGGCTTGTTGGTGCCGGTCCGGGTGCCGAAGACCTGCTGACCTTGCGCGCACATCGCGTTCTGATGGAAGCTGACGTGATTGTGCATGACGCGCTGGTGCCGGAGGGCGTGATCGCCATGGGGCGGCGCGATGCAGAACGCGTTTCCGTGGGCAAGCGCAAGGGTTGCCATTCCAAGAGCCAGAACGAGATCAATGATCTGCTGGTCAGGCTTGGTCGTGAGGGCAAACGCGTGGTGCGCCTGAAAGCAGGCGACCCGCTGGTGTTTGGCCGTGCGGGCGAAGAAATGGCAGCATTGCGCGCGGCCGGTATCGGCTTTGAAATCGTGCCGGGCATTACGTCTGCTTTCGCTGCCGCAGCCGATATGGAACTGCCGCTCACCTTGCGTGGTGTGGCCTCCTCACTGGTGTTCACGACGGGCCACGACATGGCAGGCGATGTGCTGCCGGGATGGGCCAAGCTTGCAGTCTCGGGTGCGACAATCGCCGTCTATATGGGCTCAAGCGTTGCAGCCTCCGTTGCAAGCCGTCTGATCTCTGCGGGTCTCCACGAAGATACGGCCGTCGCGGTTATTGAGAATGCCAGCCGCAAGGACAAGCGGCTGTTTCATGGAACATTGAAAGATCTGCCGTCTCTGGAAGAGCGCAAAGAACTCTCCGGTCCGGTCATGGTCATCATCGGCGATGCTGTTGCAGGCGCCGCTATCGACAAAGCGCAGGCGCTGGCAGTCAAGCCAGTCGCGGTCGCTGCCTGAACCTGAGGAGTTTGGAAATGGTTGTAAAAGTTCTCACCGCAAACCGGCTCATCGATGGACAGGCTGTGTGGCTTGGTGCTGACGGATCATGGCAGGAAACCATTGATGGTGCCTTGGTTGCCCGTCATGTGGAAGCGGTCAGCGCTCTCGAAGACGCTGGTAAGGTCGCTGCCAAAGCCAATCTGGTTGTCGATGTGAATGTGATCGATGTCGAAGAGCGTGACGAAGGGCTCTATCCCATTCGCCTCCGCGAACGCATCCGACTCTCTGGTCCCACCATCATTACGCTTGGTCAACCGGCCCTGAAAAAAGCCTCCTGATCTGAATATCGGAAGTAAATATGTATCGTTATGATGAATTTGACCGCGACTTTGTTGCGGCCCGCGTTGCACAGTTCAAGGATCAGGTTGGACGTCGCCTTTCTGGCGAATTGACGGAAGACCAGTTCAAGCCTTTGCGGCTGATGAATGGTCTTTATCTGCAATTACATGCCTATATGCTGCGTGTTGCGATCCCTTACGGCACATTGTCGAGCCGCCAGCTGCGCAGGCTTGGCGCAATCGCGCGCGATTATGATCGGGGCTTTGCGCATTTCACGACGCGTCAGAACATCCAATACAACTGGCCGGCACTGAAAGATGTGCCGCAAATTCTGGAAGAGCTGGCCGAAGTCGAAATGCATGCAATCCAGACTTCGGGCAATTGCATTCGCAATGTGACGGCTGATCATTTTGCAGGTGCAGCTCATGATGAAGTAGCTGATCCGCGTCCCTTTGCAGAAATTCTGCGCCAGTGGTCGTCGCTGCATCCGGAGTTTTCCTATCTGCCACGCAAGTTCAAGATTGCGATTGTCGGTTCTGAACATGATCGTGCAGCCATTCAGGTGCACGACATTGGCTTGCAGCTTAAGAAGAACGAAGCAGGCGAACTGGGCCTTGCCGTCTATATCGGTGGCGGACAGGGGCGCACGCCGATGGTCGCCAAGAAAATCCGCGATTTTCTGCCTGTCGAAGACATGCTGACCTATGTGACAGCTATCGTTCGTGTCTATAATCTCTATGGACGTCGCGATAACAAATACAAGGCGCGCATCAAAATCCTCGTTCATGAAACGGGCGTAGAGCCGCTGGTGGAAGAGATTGATGCCGAGTGGGAACAGATCCGTTACGGTGATCTGAAACTGCCGCAGCGCGATATCGATGCAATCGAAAGCTATTTCCGGATGCCGGATCTGCCGCAGCGTCCTGAAGGCTGGGAAATTCTGGCGGTTACGCAGAAATCCGACGCTGATTTTGCGGCATGGACCAAGCGCAATGTTACGCCACACAAGAACCCGGATTATGCCGTTGTCACGATTTCGCTGAAACCTATTGGCGGTATTCCGGGCGATGCGAGTGCGGAGCAGATGGAACTGGTGGCGGATATTGCCGAAACCTATTCTTTCGATGAAATTCGCGTCAGCCATGAACAGAATCTGGTTCTGCCGCACGTGGCAAAAGCCGATCTTCCGGCGGTCTATGATCTCTTGCAATCGGACGGGCTGGTGACAGCCAATGCCGGTCTGATTACTGACATCATCGCATGCCCCGGCCTTGATTATTGCGCGCTGGCCAATGCGCGTTCGATCCCGGTTGCACAGCGCATTTCCGAGCGCTTCGGAGATCAGCAGCGCCAGCTTGAAATCGGTGATCTCAAGATCAAGATTTCCGGCTGCATCAATGCCTGCGGTCATCACCATGTCGGCCATATCGGTATTCTTGGCGTCGAGAAGAAGGGCGAAGAACTCTACCAGATCACGCTTGGTGGTTCGGCTGACGAGCATTCGTCGATTGGCGACATCACCGGACGCGGATTTTCATCCGAAGAAGTGGTCGATGCCATTGAAACCGTGGTCGATACCTATCTCGGTTTGCGCGCAAACAACGAAGAGACTTTCCTTGCTGCCTATCGTCGGGTTGGCATGGAGCCGTTTAAACGTGCGCTTTATGGAGAAGTGAGCCGTGCGGCCTGACGTTGATCCCAATTCAGATCTTAATGCAGACCAGAGGGCCGAGGCGCAAGCCCGTCTTTTGGAGGGAAGCCATGGGGCTTCCTCTCCGCAAGAGGTGATTGCGCTCAGCACACGCGAACTCTTTGATGGACGCATTGCAGTCGTTTCGTCCTTTGGCGCTGAATCGGCTGTGCTACTGCACATGATTTCCGAGATCGATCCGGCAACTCCGGTTCTGTTTCTCGATACGGGTAAGCATTTCCGTGCAACACTCGATTATCGGCATGATCTCGTAGACCGGTTGGGTCTGCTCAATGTGCAGGATATTCTGCCGCTTGAGGAAAACGTGAAAGCCGATGATCCGTTCGGCGCTTTGTCGATGACCGACAAGGATCGCTGCTGCTTCATTCGCAAGGTGGAGCCGATGGCGCGTGCTGTCGCACCTTATGATGCATGGATGACTGGCCGGAAGCAGTTTCAGGCCTCGACCCGCAATGCTTTGCCGGTTTTTGAATCAGTCGGCCCGCGTATTCGCATCAATCCGCTTGCACATATGAGCGCGGAAGATTTGCGTGCCTATGCGCGCGTGCACGATCTCCCCGTCCACCCGCTGACAGAGCAGGGGTATCGGTCAATCGGCTGCATGCCCTGCACACGACCGGTCAGCGATGACGAAGATCAGCGCGCAGGACGTTGGGCAGGATCGGAAAAGACCGAATGCGGCATCCATCTGACGGGCCTTGCTGATAGCCTGAATAATCTAGGAGCTTTGGACCAGAAATGAGTGAAACAATAGCTGAAACCCAACTCTGGTCTGAGCAAGGCTTTCGTGAAGACGACTATATTTTTGCGGATGATCTCGAAACCGCAGGCGATGCGCCTGCGATTATCATCCCTTTGGCCGTCTGGCTGGGGCTTGATGAGGAACGGCGCCGTTCTTCCAATCGCCGCATCGGTGTTTCGGTGACGCCGGGTGAGAAGATTGAGCCACTGCTCGACCATCTGGCAAGTTTGCCTGTCATCGCTTTGCAGTTTCCAGCCTTCAATGATGGACGCTCCTACTCCAAGGCAGAAGTTCTGCGTCGTGCGGGCTTTGAGGGCGAATTGCGTGCGACGGGCGATGTGCTGATTGATCAGGCAGCGCTCATGCTGCGCACGGGTTTCGACAGCTTGCAAGTGACCAACAAGGTTGCGCAATCGCGTCTTGGCGAGCAGCGTCTCGTCGATACACCGGGCTACTATCAGCCCGGCCGTGGTTCTGTGCAGCAAGAGGGTGGATTTGCCTGGCGTCGAGTTAAGGCTGGTTAAATCTTAGCAATCACCTTTTTGTGGTTTTTCTTGCCAGCTTGATGGGGTAGATACGCCCCATCAAGATTTGGAGACAAGAAGTGATCCGCCACATTGTTTTCTTCAGCGTCAAGCCCGACCAGGACATAGAAATCGTCCGCAAGGGTTTGGAGCAGTTGGGCACCATTCCACATTCCGACGTGTTTGAAGTTCTGCCGAATTCCAAGGTCGATCCGATGGGCAACGATATTGATCTCGTTGTCTATGCCGAGTTCAGGGACGAAGAAGCGCTTTTTGCCTTCAAGAAACACCCAACCTATGATGCGACTACACAGCATGTTCGCCCCATGCGTGAGCTGCGTTTCTCTGCGGATGTTGTAACTGACAAGGGCTGATGCGCATTATCCGACGCAAAACCGCTTCGCACTTTTGCTGGAAATGCTCTAACCCGGCTCTGACGGAAGGTGATAGGCATATGTTTATCGTGTTTGCAGGTTTGCCGGGCGTTGGGAAAAGTACGATTGCGCATAGATTGGCGGGCATTTTGCCCGCTTTTTATTTGCGCATTGATACGATCGAAAAAGCCATCGTTGCTTCCGATATGCTTTCACAGCCGGGAGCTGCAGGTTATTTGACCGCTTACAGTATTGCAGCGGATAATCTGGCGATTGGGCACACGGTCATTGCAGATTCTGTGAACCCTCTCAAAATTACACGTGATACCTACAGGTCTGTGGCGATTTCCGCGAAAGTGCCGCTGACTGAAGTAGAAATCATCTGTTCTGACGTCGTGGAGCATAGAAGACGCGTTGAGTCGCGTCGGGAGAAGTCTCAGGACCCCTCTCAGCCGACATGGAACGCTGTTCTATCTCGGGAATATGCCCCCTGGGATAGACCACGTCTTGTGATCGATACAGCGTTGGTCTCAACGAATGATGCCGTCGGATTGATCGTAGATCAGCTGCGTCA
This sequence comes from Brucella grignonensis, assembly GCF_002252505.1. Taxonomy (GTDB): domain Bacteria; phylum Pseudomonadota; class Alphaproteobacteria; order Rhizobiales; family Rhizobiaceae; genus Brucella; species Brucella grignonensis. The sequence goes on from NZ_NNRL01000163.1 coordinate 393,599, forward strand.
TTCGGGTTGGCGGGATTTGCGTAATTAGTCTTCGGGTGTCCGTCGTGCCTGCAACGGCAAGCCACCGAACAAATCCGGCTCGAGCGATGTTCTGGCGCGTTCAATATTGAGCAGACGCAGCTTGGTCGCCGTGCCGCCCGCAGCCGAAAAACCGCCGACCTTGCCGTTGGAGCCTAAAACCCGATGGCAGGGCACTATAATCGGAAAAGGGTTTTTGCCGAGCGCATAGCCCACCGCCTGTGAAAGACTGACATCGCCCAGCCTGCGCGCGATTGCGCCATAGGTGATAGTCTCGCCAGCTTTGAGCTCGAGGAGGACTTCATAGACCTTGCGGTTGAGATCGGGCACCGAATCAAGCGCGAGTGGTGTCACGGAGAAATCCGGATCGCCGCCCTCAAGAAGTATGCGAACTTTGTCGATAGCTTCTGTGACGAAAACGGGTGGGGATGATACCTCTATTTCAGAGAAGCGGCTTTTCAGCCTGTAACGGGTCTCATTTTCATCTGCGTCACCAATTTCCACGCCGACGATTTTGTCTGCATGCCAGGCGATGCCGCAAGGGCCTATCGGTGTTTCAAAGATGTTAAGACCAGACGATTCCATGGCTGTAATCATAACATGAGTTGGGGTTTTTGCGAAAATGCCTACGTGAAAGTCGTGACAATTGCAGCGGATCGTGCTGCGAAATGGTTGAAGAACGAAGCAAATAGTGATTGTGTGAGAATAACCTGGCAATGACATGGGAAATGACCATGTCTTTAAATGGCCAAATGAATGAGCGATATCTTCTGGCGCGCGTTTGGCGTGATCGGGACAAGGAATTTTAGATGGACGATTACGAACGCTATGCCACAGGGCTGATGATCGTGTTTGGTGCGCTGATCGTCGGCGCACTGATGGCGGCCAATCTTTACCATGGCGACAAGCCCGGTTTTCTTTTCGCGCTGGGTGCGGCGGTGGTGGCTTGGTTCTCTGCCTTTGCCGTGCTTTTCGATAAACCTCGTATTTACGGCGTTATGATCGCCATTGCGATCGGATTGGTCGCAGCCTCTATCGGCGCTTTCGTAACCTGATCTTTGAGATATTCACTATGGAAAAGCCCCGGTTCGTCCGGGGCTTTTTTGTTTAGAGCGCCGATCTGATTGGATCAGATCGGCGCTCTAAATATTTGTTTTAACGCGCATCTTTGTCCGAAAACCGTTTCACACTTTTCGGGATACGCTCTAAATATAAGGCGAATAGCACTGACGCCGTGGTCCATAATTGGGCTGAAACGTATTGTCATAGGCGCGGTAAGAGCGATAGCGGTTGTAACACCAGCGCACATGCGCATTGCCACCACGATACATCGGGGCTGGGCGATAGCGCGGTGGATGGCGATAGATCGGTGGCGGTCCCCAATCGCGATAGTATGGCCGATAATGAGGGCGATAATACCTGTAGCCATCCCGATAGCGTGGCGGATGGTGGCGCCAATGGCGTCTATCGCCGCGATAGTCGTAATACTGCACATTTTCGACCGGAGCCTGTGCGCCGGGTGCTGTTGCAGGTGCGATGAGCGTTGTCGGCTGTGCCGCATTGGCGCTTGCTGTTATAGCGGGTACGCCTATGCCGAATGACAGACAGGCTGCGAAGAAGGAAGATGCAAATCTCTTCATCGGTTTCTCCCTAATATAGTGGCTTTGTTATCAACGTCCCTGAGACCTATCTTACTCCCGCAATGTGGCGGGTAGGCGGCTGGGAAAACTCACTTTTTCTTCTCAACGGCAACAGTTTGGTGAGGACGGGAACGGTGATTCAAAATACATCAATCGAATTGACATAAAGATATGTTTATGTCATTAAATGAGCCCTATGTGCTGTGGGTTCATACAGAACCATCAAACGCGCGCTCTATGAAGTAATCTACACATCGCGTTTACTGAAAATCCTTTGCGGATTTCGGGCGGTGTTGTAGCGATGAAGCGTATCTGAATACAGGTGGTAATCCCCTATGACGTCTTCCCTCGATAATCTTTTTGGTTCAACGGCGGCAAAGCCGGACGGTTCGGAAGTGCTTGCAGCACTGACCAAAGCCGCAAGCGAGCGCATTCTGATTCTCGACGGTGCCATGGGTACGCAGATTCAGGGACTTGGCTTTCACGAAGAGCATTTTCGCGGCGAGCGTTTTGGTGCCTGCCATTGCCAGTTGCAGGGCAACAACGATCTTCTGACACTCACCCAGCCAAAGGCGATTGAAGAAATTCACTATGCCTATGCAATGGCTGGCGCTGATATTCTCGAAACCAATACATTCTCCTCAACGACCATCGCCCAGGCTGATTACGGCATGGAAGATGCTGTCTATGAGCTGAATCGTGATGGCGCACGTCTGGCGCGTCGCGCGGCAATCCGTGCGCAGCAGAAAGACGGCCGCCGCCGCTTTGTTGCGGGTGCGTTGGGGCCGACAAACCGTACCGCGTCGCTGTCTCCGGATGTTAACAATCCGGGCTATCGTGCGGTGACATTCGATGATCTGCGCATTGCTTATGCTGACCAGATCCGCGGGCTGATCGATGGTGGCTCCGACATTATTCTCATTGAGACGATCTTCGATACGCTGAACGCCAAGGCCGCTGTCTTTGCCGCCGAAGAAGTGTTCATTGAGAAGGGCGTGCATCTGCCGGTGATGATTTCCGGCACGATCACCGATCTTTCGGGCCGCACGCTTTCCGGCCAGACGCCGACGGCGTTCTGGTATTCGTTGCGCCATGCCAAGCCTTTCACCATCGGGCTTAATTGCGCGCTCGGTGCCAATGCGATGCGCGAACATCTCGCGGAAATTGCCGGTATTGCCGATACATTTGTCTGCGCCTATCCGAATGCTGGTCTGCCAAATGAATTCGGCCAATATGACGAAAGCCCGGAAGCCATGGCGGCGCAGATCGAAGATTTTGCGCGTGAAGGCCTCGTCAACGTGGTAGGCGGCTGTTGTGGTTCGACGCCGGACCATATCCGCGCCATTGCGCAAGCGGTGGCCAAGCATCCGCCGCGCAAACCCGTCAAGGTGCCACCGCTGATGCGCCTCTCGGGCCTTGAGCCTTTCACGCTGACCAAGGATATTCCTTTCGTCAATGTCGGCGAGCGCACGAATGTTACCGGTTCAGCTCGTTTTCGCAAGCTGATCAAGGCTGGCGATTATTCGACAGCGCTCGATGTGGCGCGCGATCAGGTCGAAAACGGCGCGCAGATCATCGACATCAACATGGATGAAGGTCTGATCGACAGCCAGAAGATCATGGTTGAATACCTCAACTTGATTGCGGCAGAGCCGGATATCGCGCGCGTTCCGGTAATGATCGACAGCTCCAAGTGGGAAGTGATCGAAGCTGGCTTGAAATGCGTTCAGGGCAAGCCGATCGTCAATTCGATCTCGCTCAAGGAAGGCGAAGAAGCCTTCCTGCACCATGCGCGTCTGGTGCGTGCCTATGGTGCTGCAGTTGTCATTATGGCATTTGACGAAACCGGACAGGCGGACACTGAACAGCGCAAGGTCGAGATTTGTACCCGCGCTTACAAGATCCTGACCGAGCAGGTTGGTTTCCCGCCGGAAGACATCATCTTCGATCCGAACGTCTTTGCGGTCGCAACCGGCATTGACGAGCATAATAATTACGGCGTCGACTTCATCGAAGCCACGCGCAAGATCACCGAAACGCTGCCGCACGTCCATATTTCGGGTGGTGTATCAAATCTGTCCTTCTCGTTCCGCGGTAACGAGCCGGTGCGCGAAGCGATGCATGCTGTCTTCCTTTATCATGCCATTCAGGTCGGCATGGATATGGGTATCGTCAATGCTGGGCAGTTGGCGGTCTACGATACGATTGACGCAGAACTGCGTGAAGCTTGCGAAGATGTGGTGCTGAACCGTCGTGATGACGCGACGGAACGACTGCTCGAAATCGCGGAGCGTTTCCGCGACAGCGGCACAAAAGAAGCCAAGACGCAGGATCTGAGCTGGCGTGAATGGTCGGTCGAAAAGCGGCTTTCCCATGCGCTGGTCAATGGCATTACCGAATATATTGAAGCCGATACCGAAGAAGCGCGTCAGGCGGCTGCACGTCCGCTGCATGTCATCGAAGGTCCGCTGATGGCTGGTATGAATGTGGTTGGCGATCTGTTCGGCTCGGGCAAGATGTTCTTGCCGCAGGTGGTCAAGTCCGCCCGCGTCATGAAGCAGGCCGTGGCTGTACTTCTGCCTTACATGGAAGAAGAAAAGCGCCTGAATGGTGGCGAAGGCCGCCAGAGCGCTGGTAAGGTGCTGATGGCCACTGTGAAAGGCGACGTGCACGACATTGGCAAGAACATTGTCGGCGTGGTCCTCGCCTGCAACAATTACGAGATCATCGATCTTGGCGTGATGGTGCCGACGCAGAAAATTCTCGATACGGCGCGCGCTGAAAATGTCGATGTCATCGGGCTGTCTGGTCTGATCACCCCATCGCTCGACGAGATGGTGCATGTGGCTGCTGAAATGGAACGCGAAGGCTTCAATGTGCCGCTGCTGATCGGTGGTGCGACGACCAGCCGTGTGCATACTGCGGTGAAAATCCATCCGCGTTATGAGCAGGGACAGGCGGTCTACGTGATTGATGCCAGCCGTGCGGTGGGTGTTGTTTCCAATCTGCTATCGCCTGAAAACAAGGCGGGTTACGTTGAGGGCATCCGTGAGGAATATGCCAAGGTTGCGGCAGCGCATGCGCGCAATGAGGCAGAAAAGAAGCGTCTGCCACTAGCTCGTGCGCGCGAAAACGCCCACAAGCTCGACTGGGACGCCTACACACCGCCAAAGCCGACATTCCTTGGCACCAAAACATTTGAGAACTACGATCTCGCAGAGATTGCTCGTTATATCGACTGGACACCTTTCTTCCAGACATGGGAGCTGAAAGGCCGTTATCCGGCTATTCTCGAAGATGAGAAGCAGGGCGAAGCAGCGCGTCAGCTCTGGGCGGATGCACAGGCCATGCTCGCAAAGATCATTGATGAGAGGTGGTTTGCGCCGCGTGGCATAATCGGTTTCTGGCCTGCCAATACGGTGGGCGACGATATTCGTCTCTTTACCGATGAAAGCCGCAAGGAAGAACTCGCAACCTTCTTCACGCTGCGTCAGCAATTGTCAAAACGTGATGGTCGTCCGAATGTCGCTATGTCCGATTTTGTTGCACCCGCCGATAGTGGCAAGCAGGACTATGTCGGTGGCTTCGTCGTCACGGCGGGTATCGAGGAAGTGGCAATTGCCGAACGCTTCGAGCGGGCCAATGACGATTACTCGTCCATTCTCGTGAAGGCACTGGCCGACCGTTTTGCCGAAGCCTTTGCCGAACTGATGCATCAGCGCGTGCGCAATGAGTTCTGGGGCTATGCGCCGGGCGAGGAGCTTACGAATGATGATCTGATCCACGAGCGTTATGCGGGTATCCGTCCGGCACCGGGTTATCCGGCGCAGCCTGACCACACCGAAAAGAAGACCTTGTTCGAACTGCTGGATGCCACAGCGCAAACCGGCGTCGAACTGACGGAAAGCTATTCCATGTGGCCGGGTTCGTCCGTGTCGGGCCTCTATATCGGCCATCCGGAAAGCTATTATTTCGGTGTCGCCAAGGTCGAGCGTGATCAGGTCGAAGATTACGCGAACCGCAAGGGCATGAGCGTTGAGGAGGTCGAGCGCTGGCTGGGACCGATTCTAAACTATATACCGGGGCAGACGCCAGAGCCGGTTGAAGCTGCTGCTTGAGTAATTTATAAAATAATGATGATAAAAGCCCCGCGATGCGGGGCTTCTATACTTAATTCACTAAATTTAAATTTATGTAGAATAAATATTAGTTTTCTGAAATCTCCATAAGAAATTGAAATCATTCTGTATAGATGACCCAAGAATCATGTGTTATGTAATACAGGTGGCTTACGGTTTTGTAGTCGATGATTTGAATTCGCGGATTCCGGCGCCATAGAATCCCTTCAGTTTATATGTGTTTGTCTGGCAGAGTTTTAGCGCGTCCCGAAAAGTGTGAAACGGTTTTCGGAAAAGATGCGCATCAAAACAAAATGTCAGAGTGCGATCTGATTCAATCGGATCGAAATGCGCTCTGATGCCGGAGTGTGCCTGCTTGCAGCGTTTTCAGAGTAAATATTGCTTCATAAGGAAAATGTTGGGATTTATGCGATGAAATGGGAAGATTTATACGAAAAGATACAATCATCCGACGATGCAGAGCACTTATTTGAACACGTTAGGTCTTACGCTGAAGCGCTCGGCTTTCAATATGCTTCATATGCCATGTGTGTGCCGTCTCTAAACAGTTTTGCTCGCTGGGTGCGTTATGAATCCTTGCCTGATGGGTGGCAGAAGCACTATGCCGCCAAGAAATATGCGGATATCGATCCGATTATCAGGCGGGGCATAAACAGCATCGAGCCTTTGGTTTGGTCGGCCCGACAATTTGCGGAGGCCCCACAAATATGGGCAGATGCACAAGAGTTTGGTTTGAAGGCTGGTATCTCCCAGCCGTGCTGGGCGGCTCAGGGTGTTTTTGGAATTCTTACATTCTTGCGCGAAAAGCCAGCGCTGTCAGAGGGGGAAATCTCGATGCTGCGTCGGCAGATGCAGATTGTAGCTAACCTTCTACATCTCGCCATGTATGAACATGTCGATGTTCCAAGCATCAATTGTGTGGCGGAGGTTAATCTGACGGCGCGCGAACGGGAGATTTTGCGGTGGACGAGTGAAGGAAAGACCGCCGAAATTATCGGAAAAATCCTCAACATCTCGACCCGAACCGTCAATTTCCATATCAGCAATGTTCTCATCAAACTTGTTGCTGTGAACAAGGTGCAGGCTGTCGCTAAGGCGCGCACTTTTGGTCTTCTGTAACAGTGCTTAATCCTTCGGCGGTCTGGCTCGAAGGACAATTTACCCCTTCAAAATTATCTTAATACCACAAATTTAGTAGTATTTTCCGCGGTTTGGCCGAAAATTGCCCCTTTCGATCTGACGCAAGTTTGTTCCTGCTTCGGGCTTAAAACAGGCACGTTTTCGCTTAACCCTCTCGCAATACGCGATAGCATACTTTTCCTTTTGCCCTGTCTTTCACGACAATGCGCTCAACGTGGCTTGCCACATCTGCGCCGGATCAGGGCTCTTGCCAGTCTCCCGCCAGTACCAAAGCGCATTCCGAAAAGTGTGAAACGGTTTTCGGGCAAGATGCGCGTCAAAGTAGAGTTAGTTAGCCGGTTTCCGGGAGAAACAGACGTGCATCATGCATCCCTGAGTAAAAACCTGACACATCTTGAGCGTCTGGAAGCAGAAGCAATTCATATCTTTCGCGAGGTTGCTGCGACCTTCTCCAATCCGGTGATGCTTTATTCGGTGGGCAAGGATTCCTCCGTCATGCTGCATCTGGCGATGAAGGCGTTCTATCCAGCTCCCCCGCCATTTCCGTTCCTGCATGTTGATACAACATGGAAATTCCGCGAAATGATCGAGTTTCGCGATGCACAGGCCCGCGAAAAGGGTTTTGAGTTGCTCGTTCATATCAATGAAGATGGCGTGCGCGATGGTGTTGGCCCATTCACGCATGGCTCAAACGTCCATACCCATGTCATGAAGACAGTAGGTTTGAGGCAGGCATTGGACAAATACAAATTCGATGCCGCCTTTGGCGGTGCGCGGCGCGATGAGGAAAAATCCCGTGCCAAGGAGCGCATTTTTTCATTCCGCAATGCACAGCACGGCTGGGACCCGAAGAACCAGCGACCGGAAATGTGGAAGGTCTATAATACCCGCGTCGCAGCTGGTGAATCGATCCGCGTCTTCCCACTCTCCAACTGGACCGAACTCGATATCTGGCAGTATATCCTGCAGGAAAATATCCCGATTGTGCCGCTCTATTTTGCCGCTCCCCGTCCGGTGGTGGAGCGCGATGGCATGTTGATCAAACTCGATGACGACCGCATGACGCTACGCGCCGGTGAAAAGGTGGAAGAACGACTGGTGCGCTTCCGCACACTTGGCTGCTACCCGCTGACGGGTGCAATTGAATCAAGCGCCACCAATCTTTCCGATATTGTGGAAGAAATGCTGATCGCCCGAACATCCGAGCGTCAGGGCCGCGCCATTGATCGCGATGAGGCGGGCTCAATGGAAAAGAAGAAGCGCGAGGGCTATTTCTGATGAACGCCGTATTGAAGCCTTCTGTAACGAGTGCGGCGGTCAGTGACTTTCTCGCTGATCAGGAACGCAAGACGCTGCTCCGCTTTTTGACGTGTGGTTCTGTCGATGACGGCAAGTCTACGCTGATCGGTCGACTTCTCTATGATACCAAGCTGATCTTTGAGGATCAGCTGGCTACGCTGAAGAACGACAGCCGCAAATTCGGCACCACGGATGATGATTTTGACTTTGCATTGCTGGTGGATGGTCTGGAAGCCGAACGCGAGCAGGGCATCACTATTGATGTGGCCTATCGCTTTTTCTCGACACCGCGCCGCAAGTTTATCGTGGCTGATACGCCCGGCCATGCGCAATATACCCGCAACATGGCGACGGGCGCTTCGACCGCCGATCTTGCGGTTGTGCTGATCGATGCGCGTCAGGGTGTGCTGACGCAGACGCGCCGTCACAGCTTTATTGCTTCGCTTTTGGGCATCCGGCATATCGTGGTGGCCGTCAATAAGATCGATCTGGTTGATTTCTCGCAAACTGCGTTTGATCGGATCGTTGCCGACTATATGAGTTTCGCCAAAGACCTGGGCTTTGCCAGCATTCAGGCTATCCCGCTTTCCGCGCGCTTCGGTGATAATGTCAGCAGCCTTTCACCGCGTATCGGCTGGTATGAAGGACCGTATCTGCTTGAGCATCTGGAAACGGTGCGTCTTGAAGCGGATAGTATCGGCAAGCCGTTTCGCTTTCCGGTGCAATATGTGAACCGACCCAACCTCGATTTCCGAGGCTTCTCCGGCACTGTTGCCTCGGGATCGATTGCCGAGGGTGACACGGTCGTTGTTGCAAAATCGGGTAAACAGTCGAAGGTGAAACGCATCGCCACCTATGACGGCGACCTGCCGCGTGCAACCGAAGGGCAGGCGGTTACGCTGGTTCTCGAAGACGAGATTGAGGTGTCTCGTGGCAATATGCTGGTGGGTACAGAGGCACGGCCTGAAGTAGCAGATCGCTTTGCGGCCAATATCGTCTGGTTCGGCGAAGACGCTTTGCAGCCAGGGCGTTCCTATCTGCTGCGCACCGAAACCGACCAGACGCCGGTAACGATCAGCGAGATTAAATACCGCACCGACGTCAATACATTTGCCCGCGAAGATACAGCGCATCTCGACCTCAACGAAGTGGGACTTTGCCATCTTCAGACGGCGGATCAGATCGTGTTTGATCCCTATGCGGATAACCGCGTGACGGGTGCTTTCGTGCTGATTGACCGTCTCACCAATGCAACCGTTGGCGCAGGCATGATCGATCATGCGCTGCGGCAGGCAACCAATGTGCATTTGCAGGCTTTCGATCTCGACAAGCAGGCACGCGCTGCGCAGAAATTCCAGAAGCCGGCGGTGCTCTGGTTTACAGGACTGTCCGCCTCAGGCAAATCCACTATCGCCAACAGGCTCGAGCAGCGGTTGCATGCGCTTGGCAAGCACACCTATCTGCTGGATGGCGATAATGTCCGTCACGGTCTCAACAGTGATCTCGGCTTTTCGGATGAAGACCGTGCGGAGAATATCCGCCGTGTTGGCGAAGTGGCTGGGCTTATGGCCGATGCCGGATTGATTACGCTGGTGTCGTTCATTTCGCCGTTTCGCGCTGAACGGGACCGGGTGCGGTCACGCTTGCCGGAGGGAGAATTCATCGAAATCTTTGTCGATACGCCGATTGAGGAATGCATGGCGCGTGATCCGAAAGGGCTCTATGCGCAAGCTTTACGGGGCGAGATCAAGGCCTTCACAGGCATCGATTCACCTTATGAAGCTCCGCTTTCACCCGAGTTGCATCTTAATACTGCAGGGCGTGACATTGACGAGCTCGTCGCGGAGGTAGAAAAGTACCTGGCTGAACGCGGTGTTATCGGCAGCTATGGCAGCGATTCCTGGTCGATTTGAGAAAATGAAAATATTCGCCTCACCAAAAAAAGAGCCAGATGGCCAGACGCTTCTTGCTGCTTTGCGGGATGCAACGCTTGAGGCGGGACGCGTGATCATGAAGCATTATGCCAATGGTTGCGCAGTTCATTCCAAGAAGGATCAGTCGCCGGTTACAGAAGCCGACCACGCTGCAGAAGCCGTGATTCTATCGGCTCTCTCCTCTATTGCTCCCGATGTTCCAGTCGTTGCGGAAGAGGAGGCTGCAGCGGGCCGTTTGCCTACTCATCTGGGACGAAACTTCTTCCTGATAGATCCCCTTGACGGAACGCGGGAGTTTCTGCTGCGTAATGGCGATTTTACGGTGAATATCGCGCTTATTGAGGATGGAGTACCTGCGCTGGGCCTTGTCTATGCGCCGGTACGCAATCTCCTCTACGTGGGAAGCCCCGATGGTGCCGTTGAAATCGTGACGACAACCGATCATGCCGCCGAGAGCCAGCGATCGATTAAAGCGCGCATCGCGCCCTCCAAACGTGTCGTGGTTTGCAGTCGTTCCCATATCACAATGGAGACGGAGCAATTTCTCAAAGCCAACAACATCGGCGATTGCGTTTCTGTGGGATCTTCACTCAAATTTTGCATGATTGCGCGGGGCGAGGCTGATTTATATCCGCGCTTTGGCCCGACAATGGAGTGGGATACGGCGGCAGGGGACGCAGTGCTTCGTGCCGCTGGTGGGATGACGACTACGCTTGATGCGCGCCCACTGACTTATGGCCAGCGCTCCGATGGCACAGTGCAAAGTTTCGCAAATCCGGATTTTGTCGCCTACGGCGCAGGAGCGGCACCGGTTTTTGCTTAAAATAAGCGGCTTCAAAACCCCACCCGTTGAAACTGATAAGCCAGCTAATCAGACGTAGCATAATTTTACCTCCAACTTGAAACAGTTTAAGGTGAAATTATGCAGCAAATTTAAAATGTTAGAGAAATCTTAGTGCCTCCAATAAGACGTACGGCACTCTATGTCTCAAAAAGACTGCAAAAAAAGCCTGATACTCCCCTTGCGACTTGAAAACGGCAGCGCTATAAGCCGCTTCACAGTCGGGCTTGTGAGAGTCACGATTAAGATGGTCACGGAGCGTAGCGCAGCCTGGTAGCGCACCTGATTTGGGATCAGGGGGTCGGAGGTTCGAATCCTCTCGCTCCGACCATGTCTTCCCCAGCGATGTTGTAAAATGATCTGTATTTGTCAGCAGGCGAAGCTAGTTCGTTCTGCCGAAAACTGACATTCGCATGAATGCGCCGTCATATTCGGCGATTTCGATCAGTCGAGGCCGATTGATAATTTCGACGTTGTAATTTCTGAACGTGATCAGCCCTTCTTCGCGCAACTCACGCATCATGCGGTTGAGATGAATGGGCGTGAGGCCCAAAGCATCTGCAAGCTGGTACTGTGTGAGCGGACAATAAAAGGAATCTGGCTCACCCATCCCGCAGGATTTAACGCGGTCAGATAACTCCAGCAAAAGATGCGCTGTGCGGATAAAAGCACTTCGGCAACCAACATTGGTCAGATGTTCGATGAGCATTGAGCGTTGTCGTGAAAGCAGCTCGATGAAAATCATGCCCAATCTTGGTACTTGGCGGATTGTTTCTTCAAGTGACGTTAGCGGTATTTCATAAACGGACATCGGTGTGATCGTCTTGATCGTATTATAGCTGTAACCATCTGCGGTCCTCAGCCCGACAAAATCGCATCTCATGGGAAAATCGATGATCTGACGCTCGCCACTCGAAAGATCGCGATAAACACATCCCCAGCCTGAACGGACCAGATGAATGCTTCTGATTGAAGCGCCCTGATTAATGATGACAGCATCAGCAGGATAACTGCTCTCGGAAATGACGAGAGACTGCAACGCTTCTTTTTCCTGCGTGTTCAATTTGGCCAGAATTGGAGGGGATTCCAATAAGCTAACCAATCCGTCGATCATCAGGGCGGTGGTGTTCTGGTTACCACTATGCATCTGCTGCCTATGCCCAACGAAAGTTATAGAATTTATAACTTTCTGTTCCCGAAGTCGTTCTTATGGCGATTGCATTTTTTTATAAAGCGCTAACATAAGTTAATGACACGTTTATTTGACGGTAGCAATATTTAGACCAGCCGTCATCTGAATTGGCAACGAAAATCCTAATAAACTAGCGCAGTTTTTGGCATGACTAGTGTTTTGCGTTGAATGCAAACCTGAGTAACAGGGGAAACTAAGCAATGTTTGAAGTCAGAGAACAATACTTATGGGCAGCACCTGATGGCAATAGTGACGGAGTTTCTGTTGCTGTAGGTGGGCGAACAAAAGAAGGGGGACATTCGGCCGGTTTGTCTGTGCAGAATGAACCACATTTGATGCTTGTTTGTAAAAGCAATCTGGAGCGGGAATGTCTTTTCAATGGGCTGATGATGAACGGACTTAAACTTCCGGTCGTCAGCTACGCATCTATTGATAAAAACATGCCGTTGAATGGTGCAATCGTTATCCTCATGCATATCGGTTCAAAGCGCCTCGCTGATCCGTTTTTTTCCGATGAGGTGGAGGCTGCGGTTAAAGCATGGCATCCGACGCCGCTTGTGCTCCTTGCCGAACGCGAAGAGTGGTCGCAGGTTTTGCGTGCGATGGAAATCGGAGCCCGCGGCTACATTCCGACATCGGTTGATATCAAGATCTGTGTGGAAGCAATTCATCTTGCCTTGGCGGGTGGTATGTATGTACCGGCTTCGATGCTGATGAAGCCGCCGTCACAGGATTTGAACGATGATGTGCTGGGCGAGCTATTGACGGTGCGCGAGATTGAAGTTGTTCACGCGATCCGGGTGGGCAAATCCAACAAGATTATTGCTTTTGAACTTGGTATGAGTGAAGGCACGGTAAAGGCGCATGTTCATAACATCATGAGAAAGATCGGTGCTGCCAACCGCACCGAAGTCGCTTGCAAGCTGCATAAAATGTACGGTAATAAATTCAGCGAGGAATGAGCATTCGCATGCATACATATACATTCTGGAAACTATGAAGCGCCGGACTGACAAGCTCAGTCGGCGCTTCATGGCTTTCGGAGCCATGTATGGAGCCACGTATAACGCAGAGATTGTTCTGCGTTTAAGTAAAAAGGGTAGGGGCAGATTTTCACCTGCCCCTAAGAATGAGAGGGGTATTCTTTGAGGGGTCTCTCATTCTTTTCTGAGCGAGAGTAAACGCGATGACCTCTCGCTACAGCCTTTCGAGTTCCGCGAATTTTCAATTTTAGCGAGTCCAGCCAAGATTGGTTCGCTGAACTCCCTATAATTATTTTTCTTACTCACTATCACTGGCAAAGCTACGTCAAATTTCTGGGTCAATTGCTCCATAGGTAAAGGATGCCCAGTTTAGATGTATATAATCCCTCTAGATTCAAGTCAGAAAGGATGTTGTTTAACAATATAAGAATTTTAAATCCTGTGAATATAAATGTTATGATATTTATTACGTAAATTGTGTAATGTTTTAATTATTATTAATCTTTAGATTTATCACAAGAGTATTTTCAGATTATTGGTTCTGACGTTAGTTGCGCTTCTACACGAAAGTTTATATCTATCGACATTATCTGACGCGCTACGTCGGCAGGCGCAGGATCAAGTAAATTGACAGGCTTGCAAACGTAACGTGAAAATTACGGACTGATGGCGTCACTTTCCAGCTGATTTGTCATCAAGCGGTTGCTTTCTTTCGCAAAACAGCGAAATTACGAACTTAAAGCTTGTCGCGGAAAAGTGGGAACCGGTTTTCTGACAAGATGTGCGAAAAAAAGCAAAAAGATAGAGCATTTCTAATGATTCAACTTAATCTGGAAATGCTCTCGTTAGAACAATTCTATTGCCGGACAAAAAATGCAGCTTACTCCTCGCCATAATGCAATTTTGGATATCGCCCGCCGACAGGGGCAGGTGCTGGTCGACGATCTGGCAGCTGCGTTCGATGTGACACCGCAAACCGTGCGCAAGGATCTTAATGATCTCTGCAAGGCGCGTTTGCTGCGGCGCATTCATGGTGGTGCACTCTATCCATCCGGCGTCGAGAACATGGAATATGAGGCGCGCCGCCGGATTGCAGCACATGAGAAGGAGTTGATCGGGCGGGCTGCTGCTGAAATGATCCCCGACGGCGCATCGCTTTTTATCAATATTGGCACAACGACCGAGGCTGTCAGCCATGCACTCATTGACCACAATCACCTGATGGTCATCACCAACAATATCAATGTCGCCAATACGCTGCGTGTCTATCCTGAAATAGAGGTGGTTATTGCTGGCGGTGTCGTGCGCGCCTCTGATGGCGGTATTGTTGGCGAAGCTGCGGTTGATTTTATCCGTCAGTTTAAGGTCGATTATGCGGTCATTGGTACCTCGGCGATGGATGAAGATGGTGCACTGCTCGATTTCGATTTCCGCGAAGTGAAGGTCGCACAGGCCATCATCGCCAATGCACGTCATGTGATTCTTGTGACCGACTCAACCAAGCTGGAACGAACGGCGCCCGTGCGTCTGGGGCATATATCGCAGGTCCATACTTTCATCACCGACCGCTGTCCGTCGCAGCAACTGCGTGATTTATGTCGGGAAAATGAGGTTGAACTCATTGAAACAGCGGTTGAATAGCCTGCAATTTAATTCTTTGGGCCAAAATCGAATTAAACCAAAATTATGCAGCGAATTTAAACCGTTAGAGCGACGTTTCAGTACCCTATAGGAGGTATGTCGTTCCAATGGGCAGAAAGAATCGCAGTTTCGTTTCATTTTCGTTTTGCTTTCGTATGAAATGAATTATATTCGCTTTGGTGGTTGGAGAGGGTCTTCAGGGTTCGCCATGGTGCAGAATAAAATATTCGATATTTTCGTAATTGGTGGCGGCATCAATGGATGCGGCATTGCAAGAGATGCGGTGGGGCGTGGCTTCTCCGTTGGTCTCGCCGAAATGAACGATCTGGCAAGCGGCACCTCGTCGCGGGCCACCAAGCTCATTCATGGCGGTTTGCGCTATCTGGAGCATTACGAATTCCGTCTGGTGCGCGAGGCGCTGATGGAGCGGGAAGTACTGTGGGCCAACGCGCCGCATCTCATCCATCCTATGCGCTTTGTGCTGCCTTTTCATAAGGGTGGGGTTCGCCCGGCCTGGCTTTTGCGCCTTGGCCTGTTTCTGTACGATCATCTCGGTGGTCGGAAGAAACTGCCTGTGACGCGCACGCTCGATATGCGAACCGACCCCTCGAGCGCACCGTTGAAGCCGCTTTTCACCAAGGCCTTCGAATATTCCGATTGCTGGGTGGATGATGCGCGTTTCACTGCCCTGACTGCGCGTGACGCCGCAGATCGTGGTGCAATGATCCGCACGCGCACCAAGGTCATATCCGCTCGCCGTGACCATGAGGCATGGACGGTGACGCTGGAAAACATTGACACGGGTGCGCGCGAAGAGTTTCGCGCACGGCTTCTGGTCAATGCAGCAGGCCCATGGGCCGACCAGGTTTTGCAAGGTGTTGAAGGTGATCGCCAACTACATAATGTGCGTCTGGTTCAGGGCAGCCATATTGTGGTGCGCAAAAAATTCTCTGATCCGCGGTCCTATTTCTTCCAGAACAATGACGGACGTATCATCTTCGCCATTCCCTATGAGGATGATTTCACGCTGATCGGTACAACCGATCAGGACTATCAGGGCGATCCGGCCAAGGTCGCGATCACAGACAAGGAAGCTGATTATCTCTGCGCTTGTGCCAGTGAATATTTCAAGGAGCCGGTGCGTCGTGAGGATATTGTCTGGACCTATTCTGGCGTGCGTCCGCTTTATGACGACGGTGCGAGCAAGGCACAGGAAGCAACACGTGATTACGTGCTAAAAGAAGATGCTCCGCAGGGTGCCGCACCGCTGATTAACGTCTTTGGCGGTAAGCTGACCACTGCGCGCAGGCTGGCTGAGCATATGCTTGAGAAGATTGAGCATCACTTGGGCAAAAAAGGTGCTCCTTGGACCCATGCCGCACCTCTACCGGGCGGTGATTTTCAGGAAGTAGCCTTTGATCGTGAGCTTGAAAAGCTGAAAGCAGCTTATCCGTTCCTTTCACCCACCCATGCCCGTCGCCTCTTCCGGCTTTATGGAACACGGGCACGCGCCTTGCTCGGAAAGGCCAGTTCGCTCGCTGATCTGGGACAGCATTTTGGTGCCGATCTCTATGAGGCAGAAGTGCGCTATCTCATTGAAAATGAATGGGCACATACGGCAGAGGATATTCTGTGGCGGCGCACAAAGCTTGGCCTTCGTTTGACTAGCTCGGAGGTTGTTGCGCTGGAATCTTTCTTGAAGTCGGTGAAGGCGGCTTGATCCCACACTTGCAACCCTCGATATAAAAAGCCATTATCCCTCCAGCAGGCGGTTTCCAGCCTTTCTGGGAGGAAAACATGGGCGCACCGCAAGACAGAATTCATGCTGACCGCATCCATTCCGCTATAGATACGGGTGGTGCGGCTCGCTCGGCTCTTGTCGCATCGTGGCGGCGATCTGCGCAATTGCATGGGCTGGACCCGGCAGAGCTTGGTTCAGTTCAAACGCTCTCTGACGGCGAGTTTCGCAATATACGTCAACGTATGGAGCGTGTGGTCAACATAGCGCAAGCGAGCATGGATCGCCTTTATATGGCGGTTGGCGGCGTTGGTTGCTGTGTGCTTCTGGCTGACAGTAACGGTGTGCCGGTCGAGCGACGAGGTGCTGCAGGCGATGATGATACATTCTATGATTGGGGTCTGTGGACCGGTGCCGTGTGGAGTGAAGCTGTCGAAGGCACAAACGGGATTGGGACCTGTATTGCCGAACAACGAGCGCTGACCATCCACCGTGACCAACATTTTCACACGCGAAACATAGGCCTTTCCTGTACGGTTGCACCGATCCATGATCATCGGGGTCGGCTTATGGCAGCGCTTGATGTTTCATCGTGCCGCAGTGATCTCACGGAGGCTTTTGTTCAGCTGATTTCTGTGGCTGTCATTGATGCCGCGCGTCGGATAGAGGCCGAAAATTTCCGCCAGGCTTTTCCGCAAGCGCGTATCATGTTGGCTCCAAGCGCTGATCGCACCGGCGGCGCGCTGATTGCTGTCGATAAGGATGACCTGGTGGTTGGTGCCACAAGAGCGGCAAGGCTTTCGCTTGATCTTACCGATGAAGCGCTTTCGACGGCACTCCCGGCTGCCGACCTTTTGGGTTGGCATGCCGATCCGCGAGAGGATATGGCGGAGTCGGAAAGGAGTGTCATCTTGCGGGCTATTGCACGTTCAGACGGCAATATTTCTTCCGCTGCCAAGCTTCTTGGTATCAGCCGCGCCACACTTCACCGCAAGCTCAATCGACTGAAAATCATTCGGACGAACTAGATTTTACGTTAGGCCTTCCAAACTGTCTCATTATTGAGACACATTGATATTGTATAGTCATTCGTGTGGATGACTCCTCCCAAGAGCCGCGCCATCTTGAATAAAGAAACGCCGTAGGAGCGGCGTTGTCTTTGGGAGGAATGTCATGAACAAGGTAGAATTTCACCGCTCCGTTAAGCCGGAGTTTGCCAAACGCTATGGCAATTTCATTGGTGGCAAATGGGTTGAACCCAAGTCTGGCCGCTATTTCGAAAACACATCCCCGGTCAATGGTCAGGTTCTGTGCGAAGTTGCGCGTTCCGATGCCGCTGATATCGATGCGGCTCTTGATGCGGCACACGCAGCCAAGGATGCATGGGGCAGAACCAGCCCTGCGGAACGCGCTGTGATCCTCAACAAGATCGCAGATCGCATGGAAGCAAATCTGCCAAAGCTTGCTGCCGCCGAAACATGGGACAATGGCAAGCCGATCCGCGAAACCACTAATGCCGATCTGCCACTCGCTATTGATCACTTCCGTTATTTTGCCGGTGCAATCCGTGCGCAGGAAGGTGGTATTTCGGAAATCGACCACGATACGGTTGCGTATCATTTCCACGAGCCGCTCGGTGTGGTCGGCCAGATCATCCCTTGGAATTTTCCGCTGCTGATGGCCGTATGGAAGCTGGCACCAGCCCTTGCTGCCGGTAACTGCGTTGTGCTGAAGCCTGCTGAACAGACACCTGCATCCATTCTTGTACTGATGGAGCTTATTGGTGATCTGCTGCCTGCGGGCGTGCTCAACGTGGTCAATGGTTTTGGTCTGGAAGCTGGCAAGCCGCTGGCATCGAGCCCGCGCATTGCCAAGATCGCCTTTACCGGTGAAACGACGACTGGTCGTCTCATCATGCAATATGCCAGCCAGAACCTCATCCCGGTTACGCTGGAACTGGGCGGAAAATCGCCAAACATCTTCTTCTCTGACGTTACGGCAGAAGATGACGATTTCTTCGATAAGGCCATTGAAGGCTTTGTCATGTTTGCGCTCAATCAGGGTGAAGTCTGCACCTGTCCAAGCCGAGCGCTGATCCATGAAAAGATCTATGACAAGTTCATGGAGCGCGCATTGAAGCGCGTGGAAGCTATCGTGCAGGGCGATCCTCTTGACCCGGCAACCATGATCGGTGCGCAGGCATCCAGCGAACAGCTCGAAAAAATCCTGAGCTATATCGATATCGGCAAACAGGAAGGCGCAGAAGTGTTGACCGGCGGCGGGCGCAACGAGCTGGCCGGTGATCTTGCAGGCGGCTATTACGTCAAGCCAACTGTCTTCAAGGGCACCAACAAGATGCGGATTTTCCAGGAGGAAATCTTCGGTCCTGTTGTTTCGGTCACGACGTTTAAGGACGATGCCGAAGCGCTCGCAATTGCCAATGACACACTTTACGGTCTTGGCGCAGGTGTATGGACGCGTGACGGCACGCGCGCTTATCGCTTTGGTCGTGCCATTCAGGCAGGCCGCGTCTGGACAAATTGCTACCACGCCTATCCGGCCCATGCGGCGTTCGGTGGTTATAAGCAGTCGGGTATCGGTCGTGAAAACCACCTCAAGATGCTCGATCACTACCAGCAGACCAAGAACATGCTGGTGAGCTACAGCCCGAAGAAACTCGGCTTCTTCTAAACAGCGAAGGCGGTTCGTGGCTTTCGAAGCTCGGACCGCCGTTCTCCTCACAGTTTATCGGTACAGTACGGCTTCACTTGCTACATCATGCTGAGGTCGTTTCCCCCCTGTTTCCTCCCAGGAAAGGGGCGGGTCGGCAGGGTTTGTATTCCTGCCCGCCCGCCCAAAAACAGAAGGAACTTCCAATGGCAAAGACAATGAAAGCGGCTGTAGTCCGCGAATTCGGCAAACCACTGACAATTGACGAAGTTCCAATTCCGCAGCCGGGAGACGGTCAGATTCAGATAGCCATTCAGGCATCCGGCGTCTGTCACACTGATCTTCATGCCGCGGAAGGCGATTGGCCTGTGAAGCCCAATCCTCCATTTATCCCCGGACATGAAGGCGTTGGCTTTGTGTCTGCAGTGGGTAAAGGGGTAAAACACGTCAAGGAAGGTGATCGCGTCGGCATTCCATGGCTCTACACGGCTTGCGGTCATTGCGTGCATTGCCTTGGCGGCTGGGAAACACTCTGTGAAGAACAACTGAATACTGGCTATTCTGTCAATGGCGGCTTTGCTGATTATGTGGTTGCAGATCCGAATTTCGTTGGGCATCTGCCGAAGAACATCGAGTTCAATGAGATTGCACCTATCCTTTGCGCTGGCGTGACGGTCTATAAAGGCCTTAAAGTCACGGACACCAAGCCTGGTGACTGGGTGGTGATTTCCGGCATTGGTGGCCTTGGCCATATGGCGGTGCAATATGCCAAAGCGATGGGGCTCAATGTCGCCGCCGTCGATATCGATGACAAGAAGCTCGACCTTGCCCGTAGGCTTGGTGCGACTGTTACGGTCAATGCCAAGACGCATAATGATCCGGCTGCTTATATTAAAAAAGAAACTGATGGCGGTGCACAGGGCGTACTTGTCACAGCCGTTTCGCCAAAGGCCTTTGAACAGGCAATCGGCATGGCTGCGCGCGGTGGCACGATTGCGCTCAATGGCCTACCAGCGGGTGAATTCCCTCTGTCGATTTTCAATATGGTGTTGAACGGCGTCACCGTGCGCGGTTCCATCGTCGGTACCCGTCTCGATTTGCAGGAATCCATCGATTTTGCCGCCGACGGCAAGGTTAAGGCGACCATCCGCACAGACAAGATCGACAACATCAATGCAATTTTTGATGAAATGCGCGCCGGTCAGATTGAAGGCCGTGTCGTGATGGACCTCACGCAGTAATCGGTTCATAGTTCAAATAGAGCCGCCGTAGTGATGCGGCGGCTTTCTTTATGGGAGGAGGAAACCATGACCCAGCTCGCACAAGAGCAGCAGGTTACTGCGACTGATGCAGCGCTTGAGCTCATAAAGGAATTGCAGGCCGAATATGGGCCGATCATGTTTCATCAGTCCGGTGGTTGCTGTGATGGCTCTTCGCCGATGTGTTACCCGCAGGGCGATTTGCTGCTGTCTGACGCTGACGTAAAACTTGGTGAGATTGGCGGTGCGCCATTTTACATCAGCGGTTCGCAATACGAAGCCTGGAAGCATACCGAACTCATCATCGATGTCGTGCCGGGGCGGGGTGGTATGTTCTCGCTCGATAATGGCCGTGAAAAACGCTTTCTCACCCGCTCCAAGATATGCTCGATTTGAAGCATGCCCCCCAAAAGTGGACACCGGCTTTGGGGATAACGACATGCGTAAAAGCAATAGTTAAAGCGCGTCGCGCTTTAACGCTTTGCGTTGACAGGCAAAGCAGCTAGTTAAATTGTCGGAAATACCGGGGAGAGAGTACATAACGGCCATGGCCGCATCCAATAAAAGAGCGACAATCCATGATGTGGCGCGTCTTGCTGGCGTGTCTATCAAGACAGTATCACGGGTTTATAATGACGAACCCAATGTCCGCGACACGATCCGCGAGCGTGTGAGAGAAGCGGGGGCCGAGTTGCGCTATCGCCCGAATGCGGCAGCGCGCAATCTGGTTGAAAGACGCTCGCATCTCATTGGACTTTTCTTTGAAAATCCGAGCCACAGCTATGTCACGGAATTGCAGAACGGTGCGCTTGATCGCCTGCGCGGTACCCGCTATCGGCTTTTGATCTTTCCGGTCGAAAATCGCGCCGATATTCGTGGATCCTTGATTGAAACCGCTCATGCTTCCGGGCTTGATGGCATAATCGTCACGCCGCCCATGTCTGATGATCCGGAGATTTTGCAGGAATTGATTGCTTCCGCCATGCCATTTGCGCGGGTGGCGGGCGATTTTAACGTGCATCCGACTGACAGTGTGGCAATTGATGACGAAGCCGCCACTATCGACTTGATGGATTACCTTCTCAAGCAGGGTCATACGAGGATTGCCATTGTCATTGGCGATCTGACCCATCGTTCCGCGCAATTGCGGCTCGCGGGGTATCGGCGAATGCTTGATGAGGCGGGCATTGAGCACAATCCCGATTATGAGGTTGGGGGTGGGTTCAGTTTCGCCAGCGGGCTGACAGCAGGTAGGAAACTGATGGAACTGCAAAAGAGGCCAACGGCCATTTTCGCTTCCAATGATGATATGGCGGCTGCCGTTTTGCAGATCGCCTATGATTATAAGCTGGACGTACCTGGCGATCTGACCATTGTCGGCTTCGATGACAGCGCTATCGCCAGCATGGTGTCGCCGCAGATTACGACCGTTCGTCAGCCCATACGCGAGATGACCCGCGATGCCGTAGAAATGCTTCTGCAGCAGATCGAAAGCGGCGATGCATCACCGTCGCGCCATGTCGAATATAAGCTGATTATCCGCCAGTCTTCCGGCAAGGTGGCGGAATAAAAAAGGGCCGGTAATCCCGGCCCCGCTTCATTTCTTACTATGAAGGAAGAACGTCTTCCAGTCCCTTGGTCAGTTCCAGCGCCTGCCGTTCGAACATGCGGCGATAGATGCCGCCCGGCTTACGGATAAGCGCATCATGATCGCCTTCTTCCAAAATCTTGCCCTTGTCGAAGACCAGCAACCGGTCAAGCGCACGAACCGTCGAAAGCCGGTGTGCAATGACGAGTGTTGTACGACCGATCATCAGCCGTTCCATGGCCTGCTGGATCAGCACTTCCGATTCTGAATCAAGGCTCGACGTCGCCTCGTCCAGAATAAGGATTGGTGCATCTGCCAGAAATGCACGGGCAATCGCTACACGCTGACGTTCACCGCCCGAAAGCTTCACGCCGCGTTCGCCAACGAGTGTCGCATAGCCCTTTGGCAGACGCATGATGAAGTCATGCGCACTGGCAAGCATCGCTGCATGCTCGATCTCGGCCTGAGTTGCGCCGGGGCGAGCATAAGCAATGTTCTCAGCCAGTGTGCGGTGAAACAGGATCGGTTCCTGCTGCACGATAGCAATCTGCGAACGCAGTGACCCTTGCGTGACTTCGGCAATGTTCTGTCCGTCAATCTTGATGGCGCCGCCACTGACATCATAAAGACGCTGGATGAGCTTGACGAATGTCGTCTTGCCCGAACCCGAATGACCGACCAGACCAACCCGTTCACCAGCTTCGATCCTGACCGAGAAGTCGCGATAAAGAGCTGTGTCGTGACTGCCGTAATGGAAGGTGACGTTGTCGAATGTGATCTCACCATTTCCAATCTTGATTGCACCAGCACCTGGCCTGTCGGCAATGCCATAAGGCTCGGCTTCAATCTGAACCAGTTCTTCCATATCGTTAACCGAACGCTGCAGGTTGCGGATATGCATACCCACATCACGCAGGTAGCCCTGCAACATGAAGAAGGCCGTCAGAACGAAGGTGATATCACCGGCCGTTGCCTTGCCCTGGCTCCACAGATAGAGCGCAAAGGCAATGACCACGCCACGCATCACCAGCAGGTTTACCCCCTGAATGAAGCCGTTCAGCGTGCCGATCAGCCATGTGCGGCGTGTACGACCGCGCCACTTGGTGACGACCTTTGCGAGACGTCCATCTTCACGACCTTCCGCACCGAATGCCTTAACAACGGCATTGCACGAAATGGCATCGGCCAAAGCGCCGCCCATACGTGTGTCCCAGCTATTGGCGAGCGTTGCTGCAGGCGCAACAAAGCCCAGTGAAATCACGATCGTGCAGACGATGAAAAGCACCGAGCCAATTGCAACGAGCAAGCCCATCATTGGCCAGTACCATGAGAGCAGCGCCACTGAGCCAAGCAGCATCAGGATTGATGGCAGCAAGGCAATGAGCAGCGTGTCATTGAGCAGATCGAGCGCCCACATGCCGCGCGAGACTTTGCGCACGGTTGATCCGGCAAAAGCATTGGCGTGCCAGTCGGTCGAAAATCGCTGTAACTTGCGAAATGAGCTGGCTGCCATGTCGCTCATGATCTTCAGCGTGAAGTCGGTGATGACATAGAAGGTCAGCTGACGTGTGATCAGCGCCAGTGCACCCAGTGCAAGCAGGATAATCAGCGCATGAACCGCACCATCCCATGCGCTGTCTTTGCCAAGAGAAAGGGCGTCAACGAGCCGCCCGGAATAAAGCGGTGTGAGAACATCTGCGGCCGTTGCAAGTAGCATACTGATGATAATCAGCGTCAGCCGCAGAGGCTGACTTCGCCAGTGGCCAAATGTGTAGCCGAGGACATTGCGGAAGGCAGGTCCCCGGAAATCGATACGAAACCGAGTCATATGAATAATACCAGGCCGCGCGAAGACGGATTCTGGTTCCTTTAAAATCATTTTCAGCAAATGTGCGATGCGGTTATGCG
The DNA here is from genome assembly GCF_002252505.1 of Brucella grignonensis. Taxonomy (GTDB): domain Bacteria; phylum Pseudomonadota; class Alphaproteobacteria; order Rhizobiales; family Rhizobiaceae; genus Brucella; species Brucella grignonensis. The sequence continues at coordinate 417,589 of NZ_NNRL01000163.1, forward strand.
CCGGACGATGCGTGAAAACGAAGACAAAACAAACAGCTGAAAATAGCTGCGGCAAATTTGGAAGTTGTTAGGAATGTGCCCTTTTAGGGAGGGCGGTCAGGCCTTAGCCTGCAACACGGGCCAAAGACTTAAAGCTTGGAAGCGCCCGCATTAACACCGGGCACCGACGGAAATGGATAAGCACGCATCTCATACCTCTTGCCAGTGTTTCAGATGGCTGCACAATAAATGAGCAAATCTATTTGCCAAGTGGCAAAATACGGAAGTTTAATTTCAATCCATTGAGTGTGGCAAAAATGTCAGGCCACGCATGTCTCCCAAAAGTGGGAACCGGTTTTGGGGTTAAGACATGCGTAAAGCAAAAAAATAAAGCGCTTTACGCTTTAAAGCTTTCGAGGCCACGCGGCGAGCTTGCGCGCAAAATGTGAGATCGTTGCATGCAATAGCATGGTGAAGGCCGCCAGCACAAACAGGCTTGCGAACATGAGATCGACCTTGGCGCGCCCATTGGCGAGCAGCATCAGATAGCCAAGCCCTTTGGATGCGCCGACCCATTCGCCCACCACGGCACCGATGGGTGCGTAGACGGCTGCAAGACTTAACCCCGAAGCGAGCGACGGGAACGCTGCCGGGATGCGAATGCGAAACAGAATTTGCATGCGCTTGGCACCGAGATTTTCCGCCGCGTTGATGAGAGTTTGATCGGTACGCTGCATTCCATCCAGAAAGGTCGAGACGACCGGAAAGAAGATCATCAGAATGGTGACAGCGATTTTGGATGTAGGGCCGTAGCCGAGCCAGAGCGTTAAGATGGGCGCAAGCGCAAATATCGGGATCGCCTGACTGAACACCATCACTGGCATGACCAGCCGTTGTGCAAGCGGCGACATCATCAGGCAGATGGCAGTCAGTACGCCAATGGCAGAGCCGAGAAATAGCCCGCCCAGCACTTCGCCAAATGTCACAACGGCATTGTCAGCAATCAGCTGCGCATTGGTGATAAGCGATTGAACGACATCGAGCGGACCGGGCAGGATGAAGCGCGGCATCTGCCAGATGCTCACCACAGCCTGCCATAGTACCAGCATTGCAAACGCCGACAGAAAACCGTCGGCGATGCGTTTTTTGCGCGAGTGCGGGATCACGCCCGTCATGCTCCTTTAAGGCCCATACTCCAGAAATCGGCTTCAAGCCTGCTTGCGGTTGCAAAAATCTGACAGAGTTTTGGCCAGCGCGGGCTGCTCTCGAAATCTGTGCCAATGCGATCTCTGGCAGCCTGATCGAAGAGTTTGCCAACTGTGTGGCACATCTCCTGATAGTCAGCGCCTGCATAGGTGTCGATCCACTCCTGATAGGGTGTACCGGTATGGGCAGTGGTTGCGAGGTTGATCCCGATCTCGCCATAGCCATGCGCGCAGGGAACAAGGGCGGTCAGCAGATCGAGGAAGTCGCCTGCCTGCCCGCAATCGAGCACATAACGCGTATAGGCTAGGTTTTCCGGCTCTTCTTTTGTGTTGTAAAGATCGTCTTCGGTTATGCCTTCGCGAGCGCAGATGCCGACATGCAGCGGCAATTCCGTCACTGCCAGCCCATGCATGATTTCAGCGCAGAGCCGCGTTTCCTGAAGACTGCCTGCCTTCACGACACCAAGCGCAAAGGCGCGGGCATAGTGATGCAGATAGACATAATCCTGCCTGAGATAGTGCAGGAATGCCGATTTCGGCAGAGTTCCGTCGCCAAGTCCACGCACAAACTCATGATCGATATAGGGCTTCCAGTCATCAAGTGTTGCAGCACGCAGACGGGTGAACAGTTCTGACGAATAATGCGGCTGTGGCTGGCTCATGACTTGCTCCCTTCCGCGTTGACGTCTATGGCGAATTTCTCGACAGGCAGGATGGAGGGCACGAGGCCGTTTTCCTTGAGATAGGTTTCGTAGCGGCTCCAGCGTCCGTAATCGAGACTTGCAGGCGAGCGCGAGAAACGGGCGACGGTGTCTTTCCATGCGCGCTGGTTCAGCTCGTCTTTGAGTTCGGAACTATAGGATGCAAACAGGTCGTAGCTTTGCTCTGGATGATTGACGATATATTGCGCGGCCTTTTCTGTGGCGGCGAGAAAGCGCGAAATCCGCTCTTTTTCGCTCGCATCAAGCTTGTTGGAATTGGCGACATAAACCAGCTCGTCATAGACCGGCACGCCTTCTTCCTCGACGAAGAAGCATTTGCCCGCAACCCCTTCAACCGCCATCTGGTTGAGTTCAACATTGCGATAGGCGCCCATCACCGCATCGACCTGCTTTGACATCAGCGATGGTGCCAGAGAGAAGTTTACGTTGATGAGTTCGACATCGGAAAGCTGAATATCGTGGCGTTTAAGAATGGTGCCAAGCACCGTTTCTTCAACGCCTGCAACCGAGAAGCCAATCTTCTTGCCCTTGAGATCGGCAATTGAATTGACCGAACCATCATCGCGGACCATCAGGCAATTGAGTGGGGAATCGACCAAAGTGCCGACGCGGATCAGCGGAATATCGGCATGTACATCGAGATGCACCTGCTGCTGATAGGAAATTGCGAGATCAGCCTGTCCGGCGGCAACCATTTTGGGTGGCACGGATGCATCCGCAGGCGCCACGATTTCGACATCGAGACCCGCATCCTTGAAGTAGCCGAGTTTGTCGGCGACGATGATCGGACCATGATCAGGGTTCACATACCAGTCCAGTATGAGTTTAAATTTATCGTTTGCGTATGCTGCCTGAGCTGACATCAGGGTAAACGAAGCCGTGGCGCTGAAAAGCGCAGCAAAAATCAGTTTTTTCACTGTTTCCTCCAGAAACTAAATTACATAGGCACGCGTAATGTCGATCCATTGCCGCACGCGGGCTTCGGGATCGGGGTTGAGAGTGATGTCGGTGACGACTGAAACGATATCGGCTCCGACTTCAAAGACGCCGGAGGCACGCTCCACATTCATACCGCCAATGCCAACGAGCGGAATATCGCCAATGGCGGCTTTCCATTGGCTTACACGGTCCAGTCCCTGTTCATGCCATTGCATCTTCTTGAGAATGGTCGGATAGACAGGACCGAGCGCGATATAGGCAGGCTTAAGCGCCATGGCACGATCAAGTTCAGCTCTATCATGGCTGGATACGCCAAGCTTCACGCCGCTCGCGCGGATCGCATCAAGATCAGCATCATCAAGGTCTTCCTGACCGAGATGAATGAAGTCGCAGCCTTCCTCAATCGCCAGCTTCCAGTAGTCATTGATGATGAGTTGGCAATCATATCGGGCGCAGATTTCGCGAGCTGCACGAATTTCTGCGCGCAGTTGCGTGTCGTCCTTATCCTTGATGCGTAGCTGCACGAGTTTGATGCCAAGCGGTACCAAGCGCTCACACCAGCTTGCGCTGTCAAAGATCGGGTAGAACGGATCAAGGGCCATTACAAAAACGCCTTTCCGATGAGGGGAGTGGAGGGGGCTGCCATGTCGCGGGCTTCAATCGGGTCCGCTTCATAAGCGATGCGACCAGCTTCAACAGCGAGCGCAAAAGCGTGGGCGATTGCGCAAGGATCACCTGCTTTGGCAACGGCGGTGTTGATCAGCACGGCATCAAAGCCAAGTTCCATGGCGGTTGCAGCGTGCGATGGCACGCCAATACCGGCATCCACGACCAGTGGAGTATCGGGGAAATGCGCACGCATGGTTTTAAGCGCATAAGGATTGTTGAGGCCCCGACCTGAACCAATCGGCGCGCCCCATGGCATCAACACCTTGCAGCCTGCTTCGATAAGTTTTTCAGCCACCACCAGATCGTCATTCGTATAGGGAAAGACGTCAAAACCTTCATCGCAGAGAATATGGGCTGCTTCGACCAGCCCGAAAGGATCGGGCTGCAATGTGTCGTGATCGCCGATGACTTCAAGCTTGATCCAGCTGGTGCCGAAAACGTCACGCGCCATTTTTGCCGTGGTCACAGCTTCACGTGCGGTATGGCACCCGGCAGTATTGGGCAGAACCGAAACACCCAAATCTTTGATGAGCGTCCAGAAATCTTGACCGGCACGCTGGTTTCCGCTCTCGCGCCGCAGTGAAACTGTTACGATTTCCGTCTTTGAAGAGCGGACGCTGTCTGCGAGAATTGAAGGCGATGGATATTGTGCCGTTCCCAATAGCAGGCGGCTTTCAAATGTTTTCCCGTAAAATTCCAGCATCTTAGCCTCCCTGCATGGGCGCGAGCACTTCAATGCGGTCGCCTTCACCGATCAAGGTTTCTTCACGTTCGTCACCCGCAATGAATTCGCCATTGAGCGCGGTCGCCACCACGGCCTCATCCAGTTCGATTTCTGCAAGCAGGGCCAAAAGATTGGCGCTTTTGGTCTCAAAGACCGCGCCATTTAAAACGATGGTCATGCCAGGTTCTCCAGAAGTTCAGGCTGTTGTTCGGCCTCGGTTGCTGCCGCAACCGCCATGCGTGCAACCGCAGGCGAGAGCAGAAATCCGTGCCGGTAAAGCCCGTTGACATAGATTGTTTGGCCACGCTTGCGCACACGCGGCAGATTGTCGGGGAAGGCGGGGCGGGCATCGACGCCCGTTTCCAGAATTTCCGCCTCGCCAAATGCTGGATGCAGCGCATAGGCGGCGCTTAACATTTCCAGCGTTGAGCGAACGCTGATACCGCCCCTCTCATCGCTTTCGATCATGGTTGCGCCGATCATGTGGATGCCATCGCCGCGTGGCACGATGTAGAGCGGAATGCGCGGATGCAGCAGTCGCACTGGGCGTGAAAGACTGATGTCGCGGGAGCGAACCACCAGCATTTCGCCCTTCACGCCGCGCAGATCCTGCAATTGATCGCGTGCTGCCAGACCGCGCGCATCGACGGTGATATCGGTATCGATTTTGACGTCTTTCGCATCTTGACCGAGATGAAAGACGACGCCTTTCTTTTGCAGGTTTTCGGCAAGCTCGATCAGTGTATTGCGTGGGTTGAGGTGGCCTTCTTCGGCAAAGAAAAGCCCCTGCCGGAAACGGCCTGCGAGGTCTGGTTCCAGCGCACCAATCTGTTCGGAATCGATTGTGTCGAATGCTTCCGTGCGACGGGCAAAGCGGCGCAATTCAGTCGCATCGCGGGTGTGGGAGATGACGAGGGTGCCCTTGCGGTGGACCGTCGAAACATGCCGCTCCCACCAGCCAATCGCCTCTTGTCCCAACCTGACGACGGGTTCTTCCGCACTCTCGCCCTCGCACCATGGGGCGAGCATTCCGCCTGCAAACCACGAGCAACTGTCGGAACCGATTGCGGCGCTTTTCGCAATCACGGTGACGGCATGTCCCTGATCGCTAAACTCTGCAGCGCAGGCAAGGCCAGCAACGCCTGCGCCAATGATGGTCACACGCATCAGACTGTCTCCCACAAATTATGGAAGTGATGCACAGGACCATGCCCGCTGCCGACTTTAAGCTTGTCTGCGTTCTGGATCGCGCCTTGCAGATAGGCGTGGGCCTCGCGGAGTGCTTGCTCAAGAGGGAGATACTTACCAAGTCCGGCTGTAATTGCGGAAGATAGCGTACAACCCGTTCCATGCGTGTTTGCGGTGTAAATGCGGGGTGCTTCAAGCCGCATCGTTGGCTGGTCACTGCGGATCAAAAGGTCCGTACAGATTGCGCCTTCAGCATGTCCCCCTTTCATCAAGACGGTTTTAGCGCCGAGCTTTAGCAAAGCACGGCCCTGTTCCTCTACATCGTCTTCATTGGTCGCCACAGGCGTGTCGAGAAGGCAGGCAGCTTCCGGTCTGTTGGGGGTTAAAATGGCTGCAAGCGGGATCAGCTTTTCGCGCAGGATTGAAATAGCATCTTCACTCAACAAGCGATCACCCGATTTGGCGATCATCACCGGATCAAGAACGATAGGGCCGGAAAAATGCTCGAGGCTTCGCGCGATTGCCTGAATTGTCTTAGGAACCGAGACCATGCCAATCTTGACCGCAGCGACATTGAGATCGCTGAAAACCGCATCGATTTGTCCGGCGACAATTTCCGGTGGCACATCATGCACCGCCGTCACAGCACGTGTATTCTGCGCGGTGATTGCCGTGATAATGCTTGCGCCATAAACATTAAGGGCCGAAAAGGCTTTCAGGTCGGCCTGAATGCCCGCGCCGCCGCCGCTGTCAGAGCCGGCAATAGTTACGCATATGGGCACGAATGCCGCACTGCCGTTTGCTGTTGTTCGGGAGAAACTGTTTTTTTGGTCCATCATGTCGTCTCTCATTCCGAACGGAAAAATGAGACGTCATGAACCTGTTTGGAGCCTGAACTCCGATGAGGGAACTCCCTCGGCCGCGACGCGTCAAACTCCGTTCCCTACGCAGGTATTACCCGGATCAGGTTCAATGGGTTAACGCGATCAGCGTCTCTCAGCCTTTTGTGTCGCAATACCGGACGGAAAACTGCTCAGCACTTTTCCTGATATCGCTTCGAAGGCACCCCAACGAATTTTGCGTCTTTAGGCATAGGCCGGAACGGCAAGCCGGTCAAGAGACAGAGCAAAGCTCTCTGAATTCCAAATAAGATGGGCTAATTTAGCAATTCCGATAATTTGTATATAATTTGTTAAAATTATGCGCCGTAAGCTATCCACGGGATTGTTTCGTCCTGCTACAGACAGTTTGGTTTGATTCTCCAGACATGAGAACAGAGAACATCCAGTCAGGATAAGTCTGATGAGGGGACAATGATGAGGAAGCGGGAAGCCGATCAGGCTCGCTCGGATGGTGCCATGGTGCGCACCTCCGAAGAAGATTTCCGCGTTCTTTTTACAACCCATCCGACGCCGATGTGGGTTTATGATCCTGAAACGCTGCATTTCATTGTCATGAATGAAGCAGCCCAAGGGCTCTATGGCTATTCCATTGATGAAATACCCGGCATGACGGTGCTGGACATTCGCCCGCAGACCGAACGTGACAGAATGTTTGCTGCAGTGCGTGACAGGAGTGATCTGGAGCGCCCGGAGCGTTGGCAGCATCTGAAAGCCAACGGCAAGACCATCGATGTTCTGACTTACGGGCGTCAGGTAATCTTTGATGGCAAACAGGCCATCCTTGCAATTGTGCAGGATATTACCGAGCTGGAAGAAGCTAACCGGCAGGCAAATCATGTGCAATCGCTGCTCGACAGTCTCGTCAATAACCTGCCGCTTGGCGTGTTCGTCAAGGACATGAAGGATGAGGGGCGCTATCTCCTCTACAATCAGGCGGCGTCCAGCATCAGTGGGCATAAAATTGATCGGGTTGTTGGTTCGATAGATGCAGAAATCTTTCCGGTTGAGGAAGCAAAGCTTCTAGCCCAGCAGGATCGTCAGGCCATGCGCCGCGGCAATGTTTTGACGGTTGAACGTGATATCCGTTGCGCCGATGGCAAGCCGCGCCGGATGCGCATTATAAAGCGCTCGATCCCTCCGATAGAGGGCGATCAGCCGCGCTATCTTATTGGTTTGGTAGAGGATACGACAAAGCAGCGGCAGATTGAGGAACGCATGGCTCATGTTGCCATGCATGACAGTCTGACGGATTTACCTAACCGTGCCTATTTCTCACAGCATATTGCCGGGGTGTTGAAAAAGAGAGAGCGCGCTCCCGCATTCGCGCTGTTTTATCTCGACATCGATCATTTCAAGACCATCAATGACAGCAGAGGTCACCAGATTGGCGATCTGCTTCTCCAACAGGTTGCTGTTCGGCTCAAAAATATCATCAGTGATCAGTTTATCGCGCGACTTGGTGGCGATGAATTCGCCATCATTTATCATTGCGATACGGTTGAACAGATGGCCATGTTTGCCGACTGTCTCCTTTCCGCATTTCAAGATCCGTTCGATCTGGGCGATATCTCGGAATTTGTGACATGCAGTATCGGCATTGCACAGGCACCGATGCACGGTGACGATCCCGATGTGCTGATGCGAAATGCCGATCTTGCACTTTATGCCGCCAAGGCAGATGGTAGACGGACTTTCTGCTTTTATCAGCATTCTCTGCGCCTTGCCGTTGAAAAACGTCATGCTATGACGACCGACCTGCGACTGGCTTTGGCAGCGCGGCAGTTCGAGTTGCATTATCAGCCGATCTTCAATCTTGAAACTGGACACATATCCGGTTTTGAAGCCTTGCTGCGTTGGTATCATCCCCTATTGGGCATGATTTCTCCGGTCGAGTTTATTCCGATTGCCGAAGAGGCGGGACTCATCGGCCCCATCGGCGACTGGGTGCTTGGCGAGGCGTGTCGGGAGGCGGCTTCGTGGCCTGACGACATCAAGGTTTCCGTCAATCTTTCTCCGGTTCAGTTCAATCAGTGCATGTTGCTTGATTCCGTGAAGGACGCATTGCATGCAGCGCGGCTTTCTCCCGACCGTCTTGAACTGGAAATTACGGAATCGGTCTTTCTGCAAAACAGCAAGCACAATACTGAGCTGCTGTTCGAGTTACGCCAATTGGGCGTACGCATTGCCATGGATGATTTTGGCACCGGTTATTCATCGCTGAGCTATCTGCGCTCGTTTCCTTTCGACAAGATCAAGGTCGACCGGAGCTTCGTTTCCGGTATCGAAATTGATAGCCGCGATCTGGCAATCATTCAGGCTGTTGCGACGCTTGGAGCGGGCTTCAAGATTGTCACGACCGCCGAAGGGGTTGAGACGACGCAACAGCTTGAATGTCTGCGTAGACAGAATTTCGGTGAAGTGCAGGGCTTCCTCATGGGACGGCCGATGCCTGCAGCCGACGTGCCGGACTTCATTCAGACCCGCTGCGGTTCAATCCTCGTTGCGCTGCAGCCGCAGAACGAAATGGCAGTCTGAAATTCATTTCAGATTAAGGCTTGACCTTCCAACGGTGGGAAGGGTTACTTATTGTGCAACTCGTCATATCGCCCCTCAAATAGGGGCTGAAAGGGATTGCCATGAACAAGCCAGTCAAACCCGAAAACACAAGCTTTGCCATTCCCGTTGAGGGCATGAGCTGCGCGTCCTGTGTGTCTTCCATTGAGAAAGCCGTCGCGAAAGTGCCGGGCGTTGACAAGGTTCTGGTCAATCTTGCGACGGAACGCGCTGATGTAACTTTTAAAGCCGCTCCTGATATGCCTGCGGTCATCGATGCCATCCGCAAGGCTGGCTACGACGTGCCATCTGGGAGTGCCGATCTTGCCATTGAAGGCATGACCTGCGCGTCCTGCGTCAGCAAGGTTGAAAAGGCGTTGAACGCCGTTCCGGGTGTTGCGCGGGCCAGTGTCAATCTGGCGACCGAGCGTGCGCATGTAGAGCTTGCAGGTCCGGTGCCCCTCAGTGATCTTATCAAGGCTGTCGAGACTGCAGGCTATGAGGCTCGCTCGCTTGATGAAGCGCGCAGCGATGCGAAGCAGGAAACGCAATCCGACAAGCGCGATGCAGAAGCTGCAGAACTCAAGAAGAGCGTGATCCTTGCCGCAGTTCTGACGTTGCCGGTATTCATTCTTGAAATGGGGTCACATATCATTCCGGCGGTGCACATGTTCGTCATGGACACGATCGGAATGCAGAACAGCTGGTATTTCCAGTTTGTACTTACCACCATGGTGCTGTTCGGTCCCGGTATGCGCTTTTTCAAGAAAGGCATTCCGGCATTGCTGCGCGGCACACCGGACATGAATTCTCTGGTGGTGGTCGGAACGACAGCCGCATGGGGTTTTTCGGTCGTTGCAACTTTCTGGCCCGAAATTCTTCCTGAAGGCACGGTGAATGTTTACTTCGAGGCAGCCGCTGTCATCGTCACGCTGATCCTGATCGGTCGTTATCTGGAGGCGCGTGCCAAGGGTCGTACTTCCGCTGCAATCAGCCGCCTGGTCGGTTTGCAGGCAAAATCTGCGCGCGTCGTGCGCGATGGTGAGACAGTCGATGTGCCGCTCGATCATGTATTGGTCGGCGATATCGTGCAGGTGCGTCCGGGCGAAAAAGTGCCAGTGGACGGCGAGGTGATTGAGGGTTCGTCCTATGTGGATGAATCGATGATCACGGGCGAGCCGGTGCCCGTTGCCAAGGAAGAAGGAGCCGAAGTTGTCGGTGGTACGATCAACAAGACTGGCGCCTTCACGTTCCGCGCGACCAAGGTTGGCCGCGATATGGTGATCTCGCAGATCGTGCGCATGGTCGAGGATGCCCAAGCCGACAAGCTGCCTATTCAGGCGAAAGTTGATAAAGTCACCGGCTGGTTCGTGCCAGCGGTTCTGGCGGCTGCGGCGCTGACCTTCGTGGTCTGGCTGGTAATCGGCGGCACGGGCATGATGGGCTATGCGCTGGTCAATGCCATCGCCGTTGTCATCATTGCGTGCCCATGCGCCATGGGCCTTGCAACACCGACCTCAATCATGGTCGGAACGGGCCGTGCAGCCGAATTTGGTGTGCTGTTCCGTCGAGGCGATGCACTGCAAACACTGCGTGATGCCTCGGTGATCGCGGTCGATAAGACCGGCACACTGACACAGGGCAAACCTGCACTTGCACATTTTGCTGTTGTTGATGGCGTTGACAAGGATGAAGCCCTGGCCCTGGTTGCCGCGGTGGAAGCGCGTTCTGAGCATCCGATTGCCGATGCGATTGTGGCTGCAGCAAAGGAAAAGGGCCTTAAGCTTGCGGATGTCTCAGCCTTTGAATCTGTCCCGGGCTTTGGCCTGAAAGCCAGTGTTGCCGGTCATGAAGTTGCGATCGGTGCTGATCGTTATATGGTAAAGCTTGGCTTTGACGTGGCTGTTTTTGCCGATGATGCAAGTCGCCTTGGCGATGAAGGCCAGACACCGCTTTATGCAGCAATTGATGGCAAGCTTGCCGCGATCATCACCGTTGCCGATCCAATGAAGGAAACCACACCCGCAGCCATTGCAGCGATGCATGAACAGGGTTTAAAAGTGGCAATGATTACGGGCGACAACCGTCGCACGGCGCAGGCCATTGCCAAGCGTCTGGGCATTGATGAAGTGGTGGCCGAAGTATTGCCTGACGGCAAGGTCGAAGCCTTGAAGCGCCTCTCGGCAGGTGGCAAGCGTATTGCCTTTGTTGGTGATGGCATCAACGATGCGCCAGCCCTTGCTGCGGCCGATGTCGGCATTGCCATTGGTACGGGCACGGATATTGCGATTGAAAGTGCAGACGTTGTGCTGATGTCCGGTGATCTGCGTGGCGTGGTGAATGCGATTGCGATCTCGAAGGCAACGATCCGCAATATCAGCGAAAACCTGTTCTGGGCCTTTGCCTATAACGTGGCGCTGATCCCGGTTGCAGCTGGTATCCTCTATCCGTTCACCGGCACGTTGCTGTCTCCGGTTTTGGCTGCGGGAGCCATGGCGCTTTCAAGCATCTTCGTCTTGAGCAATGCTCTGCGACTGAAGGGCTTTAAGAGTCCGATGGCGAGCTGATAAAAGAAATATTGGAATAGTTACATCGGCAGTCGTGAAGGCTGCCGATTCATTAATGTGAATTTTTAGATACACGCCTCTGGATTTTTCATTTTACAGCCTATGTGGATGAACAGGCAGCTAGTGTTGCGTGGCAAAGGATTTGCTGCGACACTCTTACCCAAATCAGGCCTACCCAAATCAGAAATGCCTCGAATTCGGTTTAATCCGTGCAGCTTTCAATAGATTAACAGTCATGCACGGCGGGACTGCAGTCACTACTTGAAGGGGGTAATGTCTTGCTTGTTTCTCTTACGGCTATTGTGTTGTTACTGATTGGCCTTGTGCTCGGCGCAGCAGGGATTTATCTCGTCACGCTGGGCGGTAGTTGGGCCTTCATCATCATCGCTGTCGGCTTCCTGCTGACAGGTTTCTTCCTTCTCAAACGAAGCTCTATGGCGCTCTGGATCTATGCGTTGGTCATTTTCGGAGCGCTTGGCTGGGCTGTTTATGAAGTAGGATTCGATTGGTGGCGACTGGGTTCCACGGGCGGCATCATTGTGTTGCTAGGCCTCTGGCTCCTCACTCCATGGATCAGGAAGCCGCTCAATGGTGGTGGATTACCATTGACCATTGCGACACTCGCAGCTCTCGTTGTCGCGGGTTACTCGATGACGCAGGACCCGACCAGCATCAAGGGTGATCTGCCGACGGAAAAGGTAGCCGCAACGCCTGATCTTGGTGGCAATGTACCCGATGGCGAATGGCATCAATATGGGCGCACGCCTTACGGGCAGCGCTATTCGCCGCTTGCACAGATAACGCCTGAAAATGTCTCCAAACTGCAGGTCGCCTGGCAATACCAGACCGGCGATGTGAAACAGCCTGAAGATGTGGGCGAAACCACCTATCAGGTGACACCGCTCAAGATAGGTGACTCGCTTTTCCTCTGCACGCCGCACAATTGGGCGATTGCGCTTGATGCGGCAACGGGCAAGGAAAAGTGGAAGTTCGACCCGAAGGTTGGTTTCAATACAGACCGTCAGCATCAGACCTGCCGTGGTGTAAGCTACTGGAAGGATTCAACCGCGAGTGCTGGCGCTAAATGCTCTGAGCGTGTCTATCTGCCGACTTCGGATGCCCGTCTGATCGCGCTTGATACTGCTACCGGCGAAATCTGTACCGACTTTGCCAGTGGTGGCACGCTCGATCTCAGCCATGGGATGAAATATAACCCGGCTGGCTATTATTACTCGACCTCGCCACCAGCAGTCGTCGGCGACAAGATTATTGTCGGCGGTGCGGTCAATGACAACTATTCGACTGAAGAACAGTCGGGCGTTATCCGCGCGTTCGATATCCGCACAGGTGCGCTGCTTTGGAACTGGGATTCAGGCAATCCGGATGTAACGACACCGCTGCCGGAAGGTGAGCACTACACGACCAATTCGCCTAACAGCTGGTCGGTATTCAGCGTCGATGACAAGCTCGGCCTTGTCTATATCCCGCTTGGCAATCAGGTGCCTGATCAGCTCGGTATGGGCCGCAGCGAGAATGTCGAAAAATACTCGTCATCCATCGTGGCGCTTGACGTGAATACAGGGCAGGTGAAATGGGTTCGCCAGACCGTCCATCACGATTTGTGGGATATGGATGTTCCGGCACAACCCGTCCTGCTTGACATCAACGGTGTTCCTGCACTGGTTGGCCCGACCAAGCAGGGCGATCTCTATGTGCTCGACCGCCGCACTGGTGAGCCGATCATTCCGATCAGCGAGATTGCGGCGCCCACAGGCGCAATTCCGGAAGATCATACATCGCCCACGCAACCGATCTCTGATCTGACATTCAGCCCGCCGCCGCTTAAAGAAAGCGACATGTGGGGCGTCACATTGTTCGATCAGCTTGCCTGCCGCATTTCGTTCCATAAGCATTTCTACGAAGGGCGCTATACGCCACCTTCGCTTAAAGGCACGATTGTTTATCCGGGCAATTTCGGCGTCTTCAACTGGGGCAGTGTGGCAGTCGATCCGGTGCGTCAGGTGATGTTCGGTATGCCGACCTATCTCGCCTTTACATCGCGCCTTGTGCCACGTGCAGACATTCCACCGAAAGGTCAGGGCGAGAAGGGCAGCGAGCAGGGCCTGAACCGCAATGACGGCGCGCCTTATGGCGTCTTCATGGGACCGTTCTTAAGTCCGCTCGGCATTCCGTGTCAGTCGCCACCATGGGGCTATGTTGCGGGTGTTGATCTGCGAACCGGCAAGACGGTTTACAAACACCGCAACGGCACCATCCGCGACATGGCACCGGTTCCGCTGCCATTCAAGGTGGGTGTGCCGGGTATTGGTGGGCCGATGATCACAGCTGGTGGCATTGCCTTCTTGGGCGCTGCAGTCGATGATTATCTCCGCGCCTATAATCTCACCAATGGTGAGGTTCTGTGGGAGGCGCGCCTGCCTGCGGGCGGTCAGTCCACACCAATGACCTATACGGTTGACGATCAGCAATTCGTGCTGATGGTTGCGGGCGGTCACGGTTCGGTTGGTACCAAGCCGGGTGACTACGTGATTGCCTATACGCTGCCGAAATAAAGCGCATCCCGAAAAGTGTGAGTCGGTTTTCGGGATAAGATGCGCGTAAAAATAAACCGACAGAACACATCAAACAAAAACGCCGGGAATTTCCCGGCGTTTTGCTTTTTTGAAATGTCTCTTGTCCAAAGAGCGTTTCAAACTTTTCCGTGCAGCAACTCGCCCTTCCGAGGCGCAGGACGCCCAGGCTTTTGTACGCTATGGGTGGCAAGTTCTTGAATAATCGGACAGTCGGGACGGTTATTGCCCTGGCAATTATGAGCGAGATGGCGCAGTGTATCGGCCATATTCTGCAGCTGCCTCATCTTGGCTTCGAGGTCTTCGACATGCTGAAGTGCGACCTTCTTTACATCGGCAGATGCGCGGTTGCGATCGCGCCAAAGTGCCAGCAGTTCCTTGATCTGTTCGACCTGAAATCCGAGATCGCGGCTTGAGCGGATGAAACGCAGCGTTTCGACATCATTCTGCGTATAGACGCGATAGCCCGAGCTGGTTCTGTCGGCAGCCTCGATAAGCCCGATGGTTTCATAATGGCGGATCATTTTCGCCGATATGCCCGATGCTTTGGCGGCTTGCCCGATATTCATCCCGTTCCTCGCGGTTTCCTGATTTCACAAGATATAGGGATGGCAAGGCTTTATTCAAAGAGCCTTGCAGGCATGTATTATACGATTGTTATTCTAAAAGGCCGGATTATTGCCGCTTGACAAAAGTTGCGTACGAAAGAGGCCTCTCCTGCCAGATGTCTGACAGGAGGGACAGTTTCAAAATGCGCAATCAGGCAGAGAAGTAGTTCTGCGTGCCGTGCGCCTCGATGGCCTGTGCGAGACGTTCCAGTGCATGAACATAGGCGGCCGAGCGAACAGTTACGTTGTGCTGCTTGGCATGGTTCCAGATGGCGCGGCCTTCGCGTTCCATGATGACCTTCAGGCGCTCATGGATTTCTTCAAGCGTCCAGTAATAGCCCTGACGGTTCTGCACCCATTCGAAATAGGAAACCGTCACGCCACCGGCATTGGCCAGAATATCCGGCAGAACGATAACGCCCTTTTCCTCCAGGATTTTGTCGGCTTCTGGCGTCACAGGACCGTTTGCCAGCTCAACAATCAGTTTGCTCTGGATGGATGCAGCATTGTCGACATGGATCATGTTTTCCATGGCGCTTGGTGCCAGAACATCGCAATCAACAGCAAGCAGTTCATCAGCGCTGATCGCCTCATGGCCCTTGTTGCCGGCGGTGGAAACAACCGACTTGCCCTGTTCTTTTGCAGCCAGCAGCAGATCGAGATCAAGACCATTCGCGCAATAAACAGCGCCCGACGAATCCGATACGGCTACAATCTTGTGGCCGTCGCTGGCCATAAGTTTCGCAAAGAACTGACCGGCATTGCCGAAACCCTGAACCGTGACGCGGAGCTGTGCAGCGAGGCCGAGGTCGTGAGCCAAATGGCGAACCAGATAGAAGCCGCCGCGTGCAGTGGCATCGTTACGACCCAGCGAGCCGCCCAGCGCCAATGGCTTGCCGGTAATCACGGCAGGTGAGGATTGGCCGACGATCTGTGAGTATTCGTCTGCCATCCAGCCCATGATCATGGAATTGGTATAGACGTCTGGTGCCGGAATATCACGGTCCGGGCCGATGATACCGGAGAAAGCCTGAATATAGGCACGCGAAAGGCGCTCAAGTTCCGCCTTTGAAAGCTTGCGGGGATCGACCTGGATTGCACCCTTGCCGCCGCCATAAGGCAGGTTCATGACCGCGCATTTGAAAGTCATCCAGAAAGCGAGCGTTTCAACTTCTTCAGCGGTTGATTCGGGATGATAGCGAATGCCGCCCTTGGTTGGTCCGCGGGTGTCGTCATAACGGCAGCGCCATGCAAGAAAGGATTTCCGCGAACCGTCGTCCATGCGGATCATCAACCGCACCTTCATGGTTTCACGAGCGTATTTCAGCTTTTCGATAACATCCGGATCAATATTGATGTGGCTTGCGGCTTCATCCAGACGAACGAGCGCGCTTTCGAGTAGATTTTCCCTAGTCACGAAATCACCTTTCTTGCGTTTAAGTTTTTTTAAATGCGATTTTGCGCAAGTCTGGGTATCTGTTCACGCAATAAAAGGAAAGAGAAAAGGACAATATTATTGTCCTATCTCAAAGATATGTTTTGGACTTTTTCTAAAATTACTTGTTGCTAATATAATGAGGCGGATACAAATGCAGCATTCAGCCCTGCTTCAAAAATCCACGCTCAACACCTTCCGCGATAATCCGCTGTGCAGCTTCCCAAAGCGTATCAGATGCGTGGGAAATCGGTGACTTCCGGTCAAGCACCACAGGCGCAGTTACGCCGGGCGTATGCCAGGTGCCGCCACTTGTGAAGAAATTGTGCAGGAGTGGTTGCAGCCGATCCATCGCGCGAGCGAACTGCGCTTCTGCCGTTTTGCGTGCCTCGAACTCATCCCAAAGGGCGCGGAATTCCAGCGCCTGATCGTCGGGCAGAATGCCGAATATCCGGGTGGCTGCCTGTATTTCACGCTCTTCCTGGTCGAGCGCTCCCGCGTCGTCATAGATAAAGGTGTCGCCTGCATCGATTTCCACGATGTCGTGGATGATCAGCATCTTGAGCACGCGCAGCAGATCAACTTTTTCATTCGCATGTTCCTGCAGAACCATCGCCATGAGCACCAGTTCCCAGGTGTGCTCGGCATCGTTCTCGCGGCGCGACCCATCCAGAAGCGGTGTCCGCCGCATCACCTGCTTCAGCTTTTCGACTTCAAGAATGAACTGGAACTGCTGCCGCAGTCTGGCATTCGGCACGAGATTTGCAAATTCGCTTTCAGGTAGATCGAGCGGCTTAAGCGGCAATGTGTCGGTCATCGGGAAATCCAGTCAAAGTTGATGCGGTGCGTTCAAATTCACTCCACTACTGTCTGGCTATGGGAACAATTGCAACTTCTGACGGGAATAAGCGAGCATGTCGCGAAATGGTGCTAATGTCGTATTTGTGACGTCTTTTGACGCAAGCCTGCTGTCGATCTTGCTCGTGAGTCAATACAAATATCGTCAGAGATTTTTCGTGTGCCGCATGGGTGCATGAACCGTAAGACTGGTGGTTTGTCTATGTCCCGCTTTTCTGCTGCTTCTATTATTAAAAATGCGCTTTCCGGCAACAAGAACTGGAAGCCGCAATGGCCGAATGCCGAACCCAAGGCCGAATATGACGTGATCATCGTCGGCGCGGGCGGGCATGGTTTGGGTGCCGCCTATTATCTGGCCAAGGAACATGGCATCACCAATGTTGCGGTCATCGAAAAAGGCTGGCTTGGCGGCGGCAATACCGGGCGCAACACCACCATCATCCGCTCCAACTATCTCTATGATGAGAGCGCGCATCTCTACGAACATGCGATGAAGCTGTGGGAAGGCTTGAGCCAGGACCTCAACTACAACGTCATGTTCTCGCAGCGCGGCGTGATGATGCTGGCCCATACGGTGCATGATGTGCAGAGCTTCAAGCGTCACATCCATGCCAATCGTCTCAACGGCATCGACAATGAATGGCTGACCAAGGAGCAGGCGAAGGAATATTGCCCGCCGCTCGATATTTCAACCAATGCGCGCTATCCGGTCGTCGGTGCCACCTTGCAGCGGCGCGGCGGCGTGGCCCGTCACGATGCGGTTGCCTGGGGTTATGCACGCGGCGCGACAGAGCGCGGCGTCGATATCATCCAGAATTGTCCGGTTACAGCCATTCGTCGCGATGCGTCGGGTCGCGTGACCGGCGTTGATACGCCACGCGGTTTCATCAAGGCGAAGAAAGTGGCCGTTTCGGCAGCTGGCAGCACATCGATTGTCATGGATACGGCAGGCGTGCGGATGCCGCTTGAAAGCTATCCGCTACAGGCGCTCGTGTCCGAGCCGGTCAAGCCGATCTTCCCATGCGTGGTCATGTCCAACACGGTTCATGCCTATATCAGCCAGTCCGACAAGGGCGAGCTGGTGATCGGTTCCGGCACTGACCAATATGTGTCTTACAGCCAGCGCGGCGGCCTACCACTGATCGAGCATACGCTTGCGGCCATCTGCGAAGTCTTCCCGATCTTCACCCGTATGCGGATGCTGCGCAAATGGGGCGGTATCGTTGACGTCACGCCGGATCGTTCGCCGATCATTGGCAAGACCCCGGTTCAGGGCCTCTTTGTCAATTGCGGCTGGGGCACGGGCGGC
This sequence comes from Brucella grignonensis, assembly GCF_002252505.1. Classification (GTDB taxonomy): domain Bacteria; phylum Pseudomonadota; class Alphaproteobacteria; order Rhizobiales; family Rhizobiaceae; genus Brucella; species Brucella grignonensis. The sequence continues at coordinate 435,838 of NZ_NNRL01000163.1, forward strand.
TTCAAGGCAACACCGGGTTCCGCGCATGTCTTCGCTCACACCATCGCGCGCGACGAACCACACTGGATCAACGCGCCATTCACGCTGGAACGCTTCACCACCGGTCGCCTGATCGATGAAGCGGCTGCCGCCGCCGTGGCTCACTAAGGAAATAGGGGAAACACTAATGCTTCTTATCCGTTGCCCTTATTGCGAGATGGAACGCCCAGAGCTGGAATTCGCCTATGCGGGCGAAGCGCATATTGCGCGCCCAGCCGACCCATCGACATTGACCGATGATGAATGGCGCGATTTCCTGTTCACGCGCTCCAATCCGCGCGGCACCCATTATGAACGCTGGCGGCATATCAATGGCTGCGGCCGCTTTTTCAATGCGGTGCGCGATACGGTGAGCGACAAGTTTGTCACCACCTACAAGGCCGGCGAACCCCGTCCTGCTTTGGCAGAAACTCCGGCTGCGGAGACGAAATAATGACCGATATGCGCATTCATAACAAAGGCCGTGTCAATAAGGCCAAGTCCGTTCGGTTCACCCTCAACGGCAAGACCTATTCCGGCTTTGAAGGTGATACGCTGGCATCCGCCATGCTTGCCAATGGCGAGCATCTGGCCGGTCGTTCGTTTAAATATCACCGCCCGCGCGGCATTCTTTCTGCCGGTTCCGAAGAGCCGAATGCACTGATGGGCGTCTCGCGTGGGCCAGGTCGGTTTGAGCCGAACACCCGCGCAACGGTGCTGGAACTCTATGACGGCCTCAAGGCTGAAACCCAGAACCACTGGCCGTCGCTCAAGCACGATGTCGGCGCGATCAATGATGCATTCTACATGTTCTTCTCGGCAGGCTTTTACTACAAGACCTTCATGTGGCCGAAAAGCTTCTGGAACAAGGTCTATGAGCCTTTCATCCGTGGTGCCGCCGGTCTTGGCAAATCGCCGTCCGAACCGGACCCGGATACCTATGCCAGCCGCTATGCTTTCTGCGATGTGCTGGTTGCCGGTGGTGGACCTGCGGGTCTGGCTGCGGCTCTTGAAGCCGCCAAGAGCGGCGCGAAGGTTATCCTCGTTGACGAGCAGGCAGAATTTGGCGGCTCGCTTCTGTCGGAACCGGAGCCGGTCATCAATGGCCGCGCAAGCTGGGACTGGCTGAACGAAACCATAGAAGTGCTCAAGGCTAATCCGAATGTCACGCTTTTGCCGCGCACGACGGCCATTGGCTATTACCATCAAAACATGGTTGGCCTTTGCGAACGCCTGACCGATCATCAGGCCAAGCCTGCCTCCAATACGCCGCGTGAGCGTATGTGGCGCGTGCGCGCAAAACAGGTGGTGCTGGCGCAGGGCGCGATTGAAAAGCCGCTGGTCTTTGCAGGCAATGACCGCCCCGGCGTGATGCTGGCATCGAGCGCACGCACCTATCTCAATCGCTATGGCGTCAAGGTCGGCAATCAGGCTGTCGTCGTCACCTCGCATGACAGCGCATGGCTTGCGGCTTTCGATCTCGCTGTTGCAGGTGTGAAGGTTCCAGCCATCATCGATGTGCGTTCAAGCGTTGCCGACAGCCTCGTCAACCGCGCCAAAATGCTTGGCATTGAAACACTGACCGGCTGGACTGTGACGGATTCTGGCGGGCGCCATCGCGTGTCGTCTGTGCGGGCTAATCCGGTTTCCCATGGCTCGGTCGGTGCTGCGCGCACGATTGCTTGCGATGTGCTGCTGATGTCCGGCGGCTGGAATCCGAGCGTGCATCTGTTCTCGCACACGAAAGGCTCTCTCGTCTGGGATGAAGCGCGTCAGATTTATCTGCCCGGCGAACGCACCGAGGAAAGCCGCTGTGCCGGTGCAGGCAATGGCAATTTCGACCTACAGGCCGCATTGCGCGAGGGTGCGGAAGCGGGTGCTGCTGCTGCCAATGACTCCGGACACAAAGCCAAGGCATCGGAATATGCGGTCGCCGGTGATTTTGTCTGTGATGGCGTAAGCTGTCGCGAACTGCCAACCGATCGCGATCCGGGCAAGGCCAAAGCTTTCATCGATTTCCAGAACGATGTGACTGCCAAGGATATTCGTCTGGCCGTGCGCGAGGGTTTCCATTCCATCGAGCACGTCAAGCGCTATACCACCAACGGCATGGCGACGGATCAGGGCAAGACCTCGAACATCAACGGTCTGGCCGTTGCAGCCGATGCGCTCAAGCGCCCAACGCCGCAGGTAGGTCTCACCACCTTCCGCCCGCCTTACACGCCGACGACCTTTGGCGCTTTCTGCGGTTACAATCGCGGCAAGCTGTTCGATGTCACGCGCAAGACGCCAATCGATAGCTGGGCTGAACAGCATGGTGCTGCTTTCGAGCCGGTCTCGCTGTGGCGTCGCGCATGGTACTTCCCGAAAACCGGCGAAGACATGCATCAGGCCGTGGCGCGCGAGTGCAAGGCAACCCGCCAGTCACTCGGCATGTTCGACGCCTCAACGCTTGGCAAGATCGAAGTGGTTGGCCCGGATGCTGCGGAATTCATGAACCGCATGTACACCAATCCATGGACGAAGCTTGGTGTCGGGCGCTGCCGCTATGGTCTGCTGCTTGGCGAAGATGGTTTCATCCGGGATGACGGTGTTGTCGGGCGTCTGACGCAGGATCGTTTCCATGTGACGACCACGACCGGCGGTGCTGCGCGTGTTCTCAATATGATGGAAGACTATCTCCAGACCGAGTGGCCGGACCTGAAAGTGCGGCTTACTTCAACCACGGAACAATGGGCCGTGGTGGCAATCAACGGCCCGAATGCGCGCAAGCTCATTGAGCCAATGGTTGAAGGTCTGGATATTTCCGATGAAGCCTTCCCGCATATGTCGGTGGCGGAATGCACATTCCTTGGCGTGCCAGCGCGTCTGTTCCGCATGAGCTTCACCGGCGAGCTGGGCTATGAAATCAACGTGCCTGCCCGTTACGGCCTGTCACTCTGGAAGGCGCTCTATGAGGCCGGTCAGCAATATGACATCACGCCTTACGGCACCGAAACCATGCACGTTCTGCGCGCTGAAAAGGGCTATATCATTGTCGGTCAGGACACTGACGGCACAATTACGCCGGATGATGCAAGCCTAGGCTGGGCTGTCGGCAAGCAGAAGCCGGATTTCGTCGGTAAGCGTTCGCTGGCGCGTCCGGATATGCTGAAATCGGACCGCAAGCATCTCGTGGGTCTGCTCACCAACGATCCGAAGCTGGTGCTGGAAGAAGGTGCGCAGATTGTTGCCGATCCAAAGCAGGCGCTGCCGATGACCATGCTCGGCCATGTCACCTCGTCCTATTGGAGCGAGGCGCTTGGTCGTTCCATCGCCATGGCCGTGGTATCAGGCGGCAAGGATCGTATGGGTGAAACGCTTTATATGCCGATGCCGGATGGCAGCGTGCACGAAGCCACCGTTTCGGGCATGGTCTTCTATGATCCCGAAGGAAAGAAACTGAACGGATAACACTACAGCTGCATTCTTCGTGATGCCGGGCTGCAAAGAGCAATTTGTCTGCGTTCCGGTGCTCACGTACCTTTAAGTACGCTCCCCTCCGGTACTCGAAAATCACTCTTTTCGCCACGGCCTGACGAATTTGCAACTGTAGTGATAAGGATTGAACCATGCTTGTTGAGACAAAACCTTATTCGAACCGCAAGGTCGCCATTCCCGGTCGTCTGGAAATCCATGCAGCCGATGATGCCGCCCGTTTCATCCTGCGCATTGCCCCGGCAAAACTGGCCTTGGCCGAAAAGGCGCTGGGTGCAAAAATCCCGGCAAAGATCGGCGGTTTGATCCGCACGGACGATATTGCCGTTGCCTGCATCGGACCGGATGAATGGTATATCTGGGCCGAGGAAGCCAAGGGCGCAGCCATCACACAGGCTTTCGCCAAGCTTTATGAAACAGAGCCGCACAGCCTGACGGAAGTAAGCCATCGGGAAACCGGCATCGATATTTCCGGCCCCAAAGCGGAGTGGCTGTTGAATGCCGCTTCCCCGCTTGATCTTTCGCAGATGAGCTTTCCCGGTGCTGCCCGCACGATCTTCGATCACGCCCAGATCATTCTGTTGAAGTGGGATGCCGATCATTACCGGATTGAAGTGTGGAACTCATTCGCGGATCACGTCTGGACCTTGCTGGAACTGGCCAGCAACGAAGTTTAACACGCAATCCAATTCATCAAATCGGGACTGAAAACGCCGCCCAACCGGGCGGCGTTTTTGCATTCAAAGCCCAAATTCGGTCTTGCCTTCCATAAATCCATATGTGAAGACTATATTTACATAAGAAATTCATGAGGAGGGAATTTCCCGATGTCGGAAAGCGAACTGCCGCTGAGCGGGCTTGTCGTTGTTGATATGAGCCAGTTTCTGTCGGGGCCTTATTGCTCGTTGCGTCTGATGGATCTGGGCGCACGCGTCATCAAGATTGAACGGCCCGATGGTGGCGATCTCTCGCGCAGGCTTTATCTGAGTGACACGGAGATCGGCGGTGATTCCACGATTTTTCATGCGATCAATCGCGGCAAGGACAGCCTTGCGATTGACCTCAAAAATCCTGACGATCTGGCAGCATTGAAAAAGCTTCTCACACAGGCCGATGTGGTTATTCAGAATTTCCGTCCCGGTGTCATCAAGCGTCTTGGCCTTGATTACGAGGCAGCCAAAGAAATCAATCCGCGTCTCGTCTATGCATCGATCAGCGGCTATGGCGAAGAAGGGCCATGGGTCGGGCGTCCGGGGCAGGATCTGCTGGCGCAGGCGCGCTCAGGCCTCATGTGGCTCAATGGTGATGAAGGGCAGGGACCGGTGCCATTCGGTCTGGCGGTTGCCGATATGCTGGCGGGGGCCGCGGCCGCACAGGGAATTCTCGCAGCGCTGGTTCGCCGCGGCATCACCAATAGAGGCTCGCATGTCGAAACCAGCCTTCTCGAAGCGCTGGTTGATTTCCAGTTTGAAGTGCTGACCACCCACCTTAACGATGGTCGCCGCCTGCCAAAGCGGTCCGATTTCCGCAGCGCGCATGCCTATCTTGCAGCACCTTACGGTGTCTATCCAGCAGCGGACGGTTATCTGGCGATTGCCATGATGCCGATTGCGAAACTCGCACCACTGCTTGAAACCGATACGCTTTCGCCTTTCATTGAGGATGCGAAACTGGCTTTTGCCAAGCGCGATGAGATCAAGCGTCTGATTGCTGATTGTATTGCCACGAAGACGGTCGATGAATGGCTCGCCATTCTGGAACCAGCTGATATCTGGTGCGCTCGCGTTCTCAACTGGGAAGAACTACTTGCAAGCGAAGGTTTTTCAACCCTCGATCTGCTCCAGACGGTAACGCGTGAGGATGATGTTTCCATCACCACCACACGTTCCCCACTGCGCATCAATGGACAGCGTCCGAAGGTGGCACGTGCTGCACCGCGCATTGGCGAAAACAGCAAAGAAATTCGCGAGGAATTCGGTCTATGAGCACGATCAAGCTGAAAGGCATGACCTGGAGCCACCCGCGCAGCTATGATCCGATGGTTGCCGGTGCCGAGCAGTGGCTCGCGGACAAGGGCGTCGAAATCGAGTGGGAAAAGCGGTCGCTACAGGATTTCGAGACCTTTCCGGTCGAGGAACTGGCGTGCAATTTCGATATGATCGTGATCGACCATCCGCATGTGGGCCAGATCACCAAGGAAGGCTGTCTGCTGCCGCTTGATGTGCCGGGCCGCGAAACGGAACTGAAAAAGCTTGCCGAAGGTTCGGTCGGCCAGTCCTTCCCAAGCTATAACTGGCAGGGGCGGCAATGGGCATTTCCGCTTGATGCCGCCACACAGGTTCAGGCATGGCGTCCCGATCTGATGGATAGTCCTGCAAGCTCATGGGGTGAAGTTCTGCGCCTTGCGCGCGCCGGGAAAGTTCTGCTGCCACTGCGCTCACCGCATTCGCTGATGTGCTTTTATACACTCGTTGCCAATGCCGGAACGCCTTGCGCGGTTGAAGGCGAACTGATCTCTGTTGAGGATGGCGCGAAAGCTTTTGAGCAACTGCGCGAGATCGCTTCGCTGGTAAAGCCGGAATGCTTCGGCATGGATCCGATTGCCGTGTTTGAAGAAATGGCAGAGCTGGAATCCGAAATCGCGTGCTCACCCCTGATCTACGGCTATGTGAATTATGCCATGCCGGGTTTCCGCGACCGCCTGATCCGCTTTGCCGATGTTCCAGCGGGTCCAGCAGGTGTTGCAGGCTCGGCTCTGGGCGGTACGGGTATTGCTGTTTCAGCCTTCAGCAAGCATCCTGAATCGGCAATCGACTTTGCTTACTGGATTGCAAGCGGTGACGTACAGAAGGGGCTTTATGCGGCCTCCAATGGTCAGCCGGGACATGCGGAAGCATGGGAAGACGACACTGTGAATGCGGCGACGTCTGACTTCTACCGCGACACGCGCGCGACACTGGAAGGCGCATGGGTACGTCCGCGTCACGATGGCTATATGCCGTTTCAGGAAGCGGCATCGGAACGCATCAACAAGGGCTTGCTGGACAATGAGAAGGCGGAAGATGTCGTTGCCGATCTCAATCGGCTTTTCCGCGAAAGCTTTTAATTCAACAAATTGGCTGGCGGTTAATCCGCCAGCTTTATCAATTTTATAGCTTCCAGAGACGCGTTGCATTCTCGGAGAGAAGCAGCGCTTTTTCGTCGTCGCTGCATCCTTCAAGAAGCGCATGGGTTGTGGCCACCCAAGTCGAAAGTCCGGCATCGACACTGCTCGCCCCCGGAACTGCTAAAGTGCAGACGGGCCAGTCGCTGCCCCACACAATCCGCTCCCAACCGAAGGCCTGAATGACGTGCTCCACATAGGGGCACACGGTGTCGACGGTCCAGCTTTCAGCATCGGCATAGGCAACCACGCCGGAAATCTTGGCCGTCACATTGTCGCGCTGCGCAATCTCGTTAATGCCCTTCTGCCAGACTTCCAGCGCACCTGACTTGATGTCCGGCACGCCGCAATGATCGAGCACGAATTGCACGTCCGGGGCAAGATCGGCAAGTGCCGTCACTTTGTCGATCTGGTGTGGGAGTGTGCAGAGATCAAAGGTCAGGCCAGTGCCTTCCAGCCGCTTGATATTCTCGCGGAAAAGAACACCCTCAGAAACGTCATCGGGTACGACATGCAGCACGCGGCGAAAGCCTTTGACGAAAGGATTGCCAAGCTGCAATTCGAGATATTCGGGAAAGCCTGGCTCTTCCGGGCGGCAGGAGGCAATTGCACCTTTTATAAAGCCACCATTCGCGATTGAAATATCCTGAACATGGTGCGTCTCGGCTTGAATGCTATCAGCGGCAACATCCACTTCCATGTGCAGCGCTGCCTTGATGCCGCAGCGTTCGGCCTGCTTCCGATAGGTCTCAAACAGAAAGTCGCGGTTGAGCGCCGGGACATCCCCCAGCCATGGATAGTTGAGCGCGCTTTTGTCTATCAGATGCAGATGGGTATCGATAATCATGAAAACTCTCCTCCTCCGTTATATTTTCAAAAAAGAAGAGAGTTTTCAAATAAGAATTGTTGGCGCTGTTTAATCAGTTGTTCCGATATCGGAACCAACCAGCTTCGACAGGTCTTTGACAGTCTTTTGCAGCAGATTGATCGTCTGTGTGATGTCGGGTGCAGCGGTCGAATTGACGAGCGTGACATAGGGACAGGTGAGCGCTGCAATGCATGTGCCGTCCGGCCCGAGAATCGGTGCCGACAGGTTATAGACGCCAGCCACCTGTGCACTTGGCATCATCTCATAGCCGCGCTCGCGAATCTGGTCGAGGCGCTCATAGAAGCTATCGTCAAGCTGTGCACTTTCGCCGCCTTTCACATATTCCGCGATCATCATCTTGCGCTCTTCCGGTGAACGGAAGGCCAAAAGCACATGGCCGGAACCTGTATCAAACAGGCTGATATGCGAACCGACGCGGATCGAAATACCCCAATAGTCCGGGGCTTCCTGCTGGGCGATCACCACAACAGAACCGCGGTCGAAAACCGCGAGCTGGTTGGCTTGCTTTGAGCGGTCTGCGAGTTCGCGCATGAAGGGCGTGGCGAATGATGCAAGTCTGCGCACCGGCGCATGCAGATGTGCAAGACCGAATAGTTTCAGCGTCAGAGAATAACGGTCGCCTTCGAGCTTGGTCACATAACCGCGCTTCACCAGCCGGTCGAGCATCCGATAAAACTCGTTGGGGCTGCGGTCGAGATATTTGGCAATCTCGGCTTGACTTAAGCCGCCATCGACGCTCGCCAGCAATTCGAGAATATCCAGCCCCTTGTCCAGCGCAGGCGCGCGGTAGCGATCATCCGTTTCCAAACTGGTCCCCTTCATGAATAGCCTTCTTCATATACGAACATCGCAAGTGATGAAAGTCGTGAACGCAGCGAAAGCGCCTTGACCGGCTGTGAATATTATGTTTGCATATAAATACACAATTTACAATTGGGTGCGGGCACGGGAGGTGCCCGTCATGAGGAGGAAAGCATGAGGAATTTTACGACATCTGTGCTGGCAGGTTCAGTCCTGCTTGCGCTGGGTATGGTTTCTGCGGGGGCTGCGGAACTTCCGGGCAAATTTGAAGGCGTTACAATTGACGCCAAGCTCATTGGTGGTCAGCAGTATGAAGCGCTGTATTCGCGCATTGCCGAATGGGAAAAAGCGACTGGTGCCAAGGTCAATATCCTGTCCAAGAAGAACCACTTCGAGCTGGACAAGGAAATCAAGTCGGACATTGCATCCGGCTCGATCAATTGGTGCGTTGGTTCCAACCACTCGTCCTTTGCACCACAATATCCTACCCTTTATGCCGACCTGAACGCTTTGGTTCCAAAGGAAGAAATCGAAGGCTTCGTGCCATCGGTCATCAAGGCGTCGACGCTTAACGACAAGCTGATCATGCTGCCGCGGGCGCAATACGACGTCTCGGCGCTCTACTATCAGAAGAGCCTCTACGAAGATGACGCCAAGAAGGCGGCATTCAAGGAAAAATACGGCTACGATCTGGCGCCGCCAAAGACCTGGAAGGAAGTTTCCGATCAGGCTGTATTCTTCGCTGACCCGCCAAATTTCTACGGCACGCAGTTTGCGGGCAAGGAAGAAGCGATCAATGGCCGCTTCTATGAAATGCTGGTGGCTGAAGGCGGCGAATATCTCAAGGACGGCAAGCCTGCTTTCAACTCTGAAGCCGGTGTTCGTGCGCTCGACTGGTTCGTCAATCTTTACAAGGCCAAGGCCGTTCCTGCAGGCACCACCAACTATCTGTGGGATGAGTTGGGCGCTGGCTTTGCATCCGGCACCATTGCACTCAATCTGGATTGGCCGGGCTGGGCGACCTATTTCAACGATCCAAAGTCGTCGAAAGTCGCAGGCAATGTCGGTATCGCCGTCGCGCCGGAAGGTTCATCGGGTAAGCGCACTGGCTGGTCGGGTCATCATGGCTTCTCGGTCACTGAAACCTGCAACAATAAAGAAGCTGCCGCATCGCTCGTCTGGTTCCTGACCAATGAGGATTCGCAGAAGCAGGAATCGGCTGCTGGTACGCTGCCAACCCGCACCGCCGTCTGGGATTATGTCATCGAACAGGCTGCTTCCGATCCATACAAGAAGGAAGTGCTTTCGGTGTTCCAGGAAACGGCAAAGACCGCTTTCCCGGTTCCGCAGACCCCATCCTGGATCGAAATTTCCAACGCTGTTTATCCTGAGCTTCAGGCAGCTATCCTTGGTGACAAGACCTCACAGCAGGCGCTTGATGATGCAGCCAAGAAGGCAACGCAGATCCTTGAGGATGCTGGCGAGCTTTAAGCCCGCCGTTTGATTTAAACTATGACTTCATGGCCCGCTCTAACCGGGGCGGGCCACTTTTGCGCTTAATGACCGCTTCGGAAGAACAATGTTTAAACGAATTTCCCCGCCGGTTCTGCTTTTGCTTCCGGCCTTCATCATTCTCGCAGCGGTGGTTCTGTTTCCCCTCGCGCTTTCGCTCTATTCAAGCTTCACGCCGTTCCGGCTGACGCGTCCTGAAAGCCTGTTCAACTTCATCGGCTTGCGTAACTATCAGCGCATCATGAGTGATTGGGTGTTCTGGGCTGCATTCATCCGCACGGTGATTTTCCTCACCATCGCGCTCAATCTGGAAATGCTGCTCGGCCTTGGCTTAGCGCTGCTCATCAATAAGGCCACCCACGGTCAGCGTGTTTTGCGCACGCTGATGATGTTCCCGATGATGTTTTCGCCGGTGCTCGTTGGCTTCCAGTTCAAGTTCATGTTCAACGACAATATCGGTCTCGTGAACAATGCGCTGCAATCTCTGGGCATCACCAGCCAGGCTATTCCATGGCTGATCGACGGCAATCTGGCGCTGTTTGCGATTTTGCTGGCAGAAGTCTGGATGTCGACCTCGGTGTTCGCAATCCTTATTCTGGGCGGTCTTCTGTCCATGCCGCAGGACCCGGTTGAAGCGGCCCGCGTTGATGGCTGCACGCCATGGCAGACCTTCCGCTATGTCATCTGGCCTTATCTGATGCCATTTGCCTTTATCGCAATGACCATTCGTTCGCTCGATGTAGCGCGTGCCTATGACATCGTGAAGATCATGACCGATGGTGGCCCGGCACGGCGAACCGAGCTGATCTGGACGCTGGTCGGACGCACGGCCTATTCGGATGCGCAGATGGGCTTGGCCAATGCCATGGCTTATGTCGCGATCCTGCTCTCGATCCTCTTCACCGTAATGTTCTTCCGCAAGCTTGCAGCCGCACGCGCGCAAATTGGAGCGGAGTGGTAATCATGGCTTCCAAAACCCTCTCTAATGATCAGCATCGTCTGCTACGTCGCGTCAAGAAAGTCGCCTATCTCATCGGCCTGTTTCTCGCGATGACGATCATTTGTCTGCCCGGTCTGTGGATCGTGCTGTCCTCGCTGCGCCCGCCGGTCGAAATCATGGCAAAGCCACCGGTCTGGATTCCGCAGGAAATCACGCTTGATGCTTATTATGCGATGTTTTCGGGTGCTGGCGGCGGCGGTATTCCGGTCTGGGATTATTTCCGCAACTCGCTGATTATCTCGGTCACATCCACCATCATCGCGCTGATTGTCGGTGTTTCAGGTGGCTATGCCTTTGCGCGCTTCCGCTTCTGGGGCAAGTCGACAACCTTCCTCGGCCTCATGCTGACGCGCTCGGTGCCGGGCATTGCCTTGTCGCTACCGCTCTTCATGCTCTATTCGCGCATCGGCATTATCGACACGCATTTTGGTCTGATCGTCACCTATGTGGCGCTCAATGTGCCATTCACGATCTGGCTGATCGACGGCTTCTTCCGTCAGGTGCCGAAGGATCTGGCGGAAGCAGCCCAGATTGACGGCTGCACACGCTGGCAGGCCTTCTGGCAGGTGGAGTTTCCACTCGCTGGTCCCGGCATTGCGACCGCAGGCATTTTTGCCTTCCTCACTTCGTGGAACGAATATGCGCTGGCGTCCCAGCTTACCCGTTCCGTCAATTCCAAGACCCTTCCTGTTGGTCTTCTCGATTACACCGCTGAATTCACCATCGACTGGCGTGGCATGTGTGCGCTGGCGGTCGTGATGATTATTCCGGCGCTGACCCTCACATTCATCGTTCAGAAGCATCTTGTTGCTGGTCTGACGTTCGGCGCGGTTAAAGGTTGATATTACAATGGCTCAGCTTTCCATTAAAAATCTCGTCAAGCGCTATGGTACAATCGAAGTGGTGCATGGCATCAATCTCGAAATCGCCGACAAGGAATTTGTAGCGCTTGTTGGCCCATCCGGCTGTGGCAAGTCCACGACGCTGCGCATGATCGCGGGTCTTGAAAGCATCTCCGATGGTGCGCTCGAAATCGGCGGCAAGGTGGTCAACGATCTGCCACCGCGTGATCGCAACATCTCCATGGTGTTCCAGTCCTATGCGCTTTATCCGCATATGTCGGTGCGAGAGAACATGGGCTTCTCGCTCAAAATCGCCAAGCAGCCGCAGGCGGAAATCGACCGACGCGTCAATGAAGCCTCCGCCATTCTTGGCCTCGAAGCGCTGATGGAACGCCGTCCGGCACAGCTTTCGGGCGGTCAGCGCCAGCGTGTTGCCATGGGTCGCGCCATCGTGCGCAACCCCGAAGTGTTTCTGTTCGACGAACCGCTTTCCAACCTCGACGCGAAGCTGCGCACGCAGATGCGCACCGAGATCAAAAAGCTTCATGCCAAGGTGCAGTCAACGGTTGTTTACGTGACGCATGATCAGGTCGAGGCCATGACACTGGCCGACCGCATCGTCATCATGCGCGATGGCCATATCGAGCAGGTCGGAACACCGGATGAAGTGTTCAAGCGTCCGGCCACGCAGTTTGTTGCGGGCTTTATCGGCTCACCGCCGATGAATATGGCTGAGGCAACCGTGCAGGGTTCGGAACTGGTCTTTGCCAGTGGCGACCGCCTGCCAGTGCCGGCACAGTTCAAGGCCAAGGTCACGGATGGCTCCAAGGTCACGTTCGGCCTGCGCCCGGATGATCTGTTTCCGAAAGGCCACGGGCTTTCATCGGGAGACGCCGTTCATGAGGGCGAATTGCGCGTTTCGATCACCGAGCCGCTTGGCAATGAAACGCTGGTCTTTGTCGAATTTGCTGGCAAGGAATGGGTGGCGCGTATGCTCAACCCGCGTCACCTCAATTCCGGTGAAGCGATTTCCATGCATTTTGATCTGTCGCAGGCGCATCTGTTTGATGCGGCAAGCGGCAAGAGTCTGGCGGTATAGTTATGGCGCGTATTGAAAAAGTTGAACTGCGCATGGTCGACCTTCCACCGAAGGTCAAGCGCACCGATGCGATCCAGAGCTTTGTCAGCCAGGAAACACCAATCGTCACCATCACCGATAGCGATGGTGCGGTCGGTACGGGCTACAGCTACACCATTGGCACCGGCGGCTCGTCCGTCATGCGCCTGTTGAACGACCATCTGGTGCCGCTGATCATCAATGAGGATGCGGATTGCATCGAGGCGATCTGGCGTAAGCTCGAATTTGCAACCCACGCCACAACCATCGGCGCGATCACCGCTTTGGCGCTCGCGGCCATTGATACGGCACTCTGGGATTTGCGTGCGAAAAAACAGAACCTGCCGCTGTGGAAGCTTGCAGGTGGTGCCAAGGATCGCTGTCCGCTTTATACGACCGAAGGCGGCTGGCTGCATATCGAAAAAGAAGCGCTGGTTGAGGATGCACTGCAAGCCAAAGCCAATGGCTTTTCTGGCTCCAAGGTGAAGATCGGCAAGCCGCATGGGTCGGAAGACTATGCGCGTCTTTCTGCTGTTCGTGCAGCCGTAGGCGATGGCTTTGAAATCATGACCGATTGCAATCAGGGCTTTACGGTGGACGAAGCGATCCGTCGCGCCGAGCGTCTGAAAGAACTTGATCTGGCGTGGATTGAAGAGCCGCTTCCGGCGGATGATCTTGACGGTCATATCCGCCTGACCCGTTCCACACCGACACCGATTGCAGTTGGTGAATCGATCTATTCGATCCGCCATTTCCGCGAATATATGCAGAAGGGCGCTTGCTCCATCGTGCAGGTGGATGTGGCGCGTATTGGCGGCATCACGCCATGGCTGAAAGTGGCACACGCCGCAGAAGCGTTCGACATTCCGGTCTGCCCGCACTTCCTGATGGAACTGCATGTCAGCCTCACCTGTGCCGTTCAGAACGGGCGCTATGTCGAATATATTCCGCAGCTTGATGATCTGACCACCAAGGGCATGGAAATCCGTGATGGCCACGCTATTGCGCCGTCCGAGCCGGGCATTGGCATTTCGTGGGATTGGGATGCTGTGCGTGCGCGGTCGGTTTCCGAATTCACCCGCGAGATCGTGAGGTCGTAATGGCGCAGCGAATGGGCATGGTGATCGGGCTGAAGCCTGAGAAAATCGCAGAATATAAAAAGCTGCACGCGAGCGTGTGGCCGGAAATTCTGGCGCTCATTTCCGAATGCAACATCACCAATTATACGATCTTTCTGAAAGAACCGGAAAATCTCCTGTTCGGCACATGGGACTATGTCGGCACCGACTTTGAGGCCGACATGAAGAAGATGGCCGATAATCCGAAAAATCAGGAATGGTGGTCCGTCTGCATGCCATGTCAGAAGCCGCTCGAAACCCGCAAAGAGGGCGAGTGGTGGGCGATGATGGAAGAGGTATTCCATCATGACTGAGGTTTTCGATCCGAAGACCCTGCGCCAGTGGTGGGCCAAGCCCACACAGCCAAAGCCTATCGTGATTTTCGGTGCAGGCAGTATCGTCGGTGACGCGCATCTGCCTGCTTATCAAAAGGGCGGCTTTCCGGTTGCAGGTATTTTCGATCCCAATCTGGACAAGGCATCGGCACTTGCCGACCAATGGGGCGTGAAAGCTTTTGGAAGCCTTGAAGAAGCGATTGCTGTCGAAGGCGCGATCTTTGATCTCGCTACGCCACCATCGGCCCATGCTTCGATCCTCGCACAATTGCCGGAAGGCTCCGCTTGTCTCATCCAAAAGCCGATGGGCAGCGATCTTGTTGCAGCCACGGAAATTCTGAAAGTTTGCCGTGCGCGCAATCTCAAAGCTGCGGTCAATTTCCAGCTACGCTTTGCGCCGATGATGTTGGCACTTTATGATGCTGTCGATAAGGGCTTGCTTGGTGAAGTGGTGGATTTCGACGCGTGGCTGGCGCTTGCGACCCCTTGGGGTCTGTGGCCGTTCCTGAAAGGTCTGCCGCGCATCGAGATTGCCATGCATTCGATCCACTATCTGGATTTCATCCGCGGCCTGCTCGGCAATCCGCTTGGCGTTCACGCCAAAACGATTGGCCACCCGAACCACGATGTGGCCCAGACTCGCACTGCCGCGATCCTCGATTATGGCGACCGGGTCCGCTGCGCGCTGTCGGTCAATCACGATCATGATTTCGGCCGCAAGTTTCAGGCCTGCGAGTTCCGCATCTGCGGCACCGAGGGTGCTGCCTATGTGAAACTGGGCGTCAATCTCGACTATCCGCGCGGCGAACCGGACGAGCTCTGGATCAAGCCAAAAGGCGAGGGCGATTGGGTGCAGGTAGAGCTTCAAGGCGCTTGGTTCCCGGACGCATTCTTAAACCGCATGGCGCAGTTGCAGCGCTTTGGAACCGGCGAAGATGCAGAACTGATCGGCTCGGTCGAAGATGCTTGGCACACCATGGCACTGGTCGAGGCCGCCTATCAGTCGAGCGCCGCGCCCGCCACGCCGCTTGCCGCAAAACCGGAGGTCTGATTATGGCCGAACAGAAAATCTACTACGAAGATTATGAAATGAACCATGTGCGCCTCACCACGGGCCGCACCATCAC
This sequence comes from Brucella grignonensis, assembly GCF_002252505.1. Lineage (GTDB taxonomy): Bacteria > Pseudomonadota > Alphaproteobacteria > Rhizobiales > Rhizobiaceae > Brucella > Brucella grignonensis. The sequence continues at coordinate 451,237 of NZ_NNRL01000163.1, forward strand.
CGAAACGGATTTCGTGGTTCACGCCGGGCATACGGGCGATTTCTTTCCACACCATATGGATGCGGAATTCGCCAAGACCCTGCCGGGTGGTCAGCGCATTGCCCACGGCACAATGATCTTTGCAATTGGTGTCGGATTGACCGCAACGCTGATCAATCCGGTTGCATTTTCCTATGGTTATGATCGTCTGCGCTTTATTCGTCCGGTTCATATCGGAGATACGATCCGCACGCGCGTGACAATCAGCGCTAAGGAAGATGACCCGAAGAGGGCCAATATGGGCCGCGTTACCGAGCGGTGCGAAGTGCTTAATCAGCGGGATGAAGTGGTGCTGGCTTGCGACCACATCCTGCTTGTCGAACGGAAGGCTTGAAAATGACGATACGATTTGATGGAAAAACCGCACTGGTGACAGCCGCAGCACAAGGCATTGGCCGCGCCAGCGTGCTGGCCTTTGCGGAAGCGGGTGCCAAGGTCTATGCGACCGATATCAACGAGGCCGCACTCAAGGAAATCGAAGGCGTTTCGGGCATTATCACCCGCAAGCTCAACGTGCTTGACGAGGTGGAAGTGAAGGCAGCGGTCGCCGAGATCGGCCAGGTCGATATCCTGTTCAACTGCGCGGGCGTCGTCCATGGCGGCTCAATCCTTGAGATGAAGGACGAAGATCTCGACTTTGCCGTCAATCTCAACGTCAAGGCCATGATCCGCACCATTCAGGCCGTGCTGCCGGGCATGCTGGAACGCAAGGATGGCGCCATCGTCAACATGGCGTCGGTTGCTTCGAGCGTCAAAGGCGTGCCGAACCGGTTTGCTTATGGCGTCACCAAGGCGGCTGTCATCGGCCTCACCAAGGCTGTCGCTGCCGACTATGTTGCCAAGGGCGTCCGCTGCAACGCCATCTGCCCCGGTACGGTTGAAAGCCCGTCGCTTCAGGACCGTCTGCGTGCGCAGGGCGATTATGAAGAACAGCGCGCGGCATTCATCGCGCGTCAGCCAATTGGCCGTATCGGCCAGCCGGAAGAAATCGCCGATCTGGCGGTCTATCTCGCGGGTGCGACCTATACCACCGGTCAGGCTTATAACATTGATGGAGGCTGGACGATCTAGGGTAGTCGATATTCAGGCTCTGGCGGCCTGCAAATGGCATTTTTCTTCGCTTTCGGTGCTCATGTACCTTTAAGTACATTCCGCTCCGGTTCTCGAAAAACACCATTTTCGGCACGCCATAACCTGAATTTCGACAGCTCTAGGCATTCCACCGCCACCAATTCTATCCCCACAAGGAGTAAACTCATGAAATTTCTTCGCTATGGCGAAACCGGTCAGGAAAAGCCGGGCCTTCTCGATGCGGACGGCAATATCCGTGATCTTTCCGCGCATGTCAGCGATTTGTCGGGTGCCGTTCTCAGCCCTGAAGCACTCGCCAAGCTCGGTTCACTGGATGTCAATGCGCTGCCAAAAGTCGAAGGCAACCCACGCCTTGGCCCATGCGTTGCAGGCACCGGCAAGTTCATCTGCATCGGCCTCAACTATGCCGATCACGCAGCAGAATCCGGCATGGCTGTACCACCAGAGCCGGTCATCTTCATGAAGGCAACCTCGGCAATCGTCGGTCCGAATGATGATCTGCTGATCCCGCGCGGTTCGGAAAAGACCGACTGGGAAGTCGAACTCGGCATCGTCATCGGCAAGACTGCGAAATATGTTTCGGAAGATGATGCGCTTGATTATGTCGCGGGCTACTGCACGCTGCATGACGTTTCGGAACGCGCATTCCAGATCGAGCGCGCCGGTCAGTGGACCAAGGGCAAATCCTGCGACACGTTCGGCCCGACCGGCCCATGGCTGGTGACGAAGGACGAGGTTGCCGATCCGCAGAACCTTGGCATGTGGCTCAAGGTCAATGGCGAAACCATGCAGGACGGCTCGACCAAGACCATGGTCTATGGCGTACGCCACCTCGTTTCCTATCTCTCGCAGTTCATGTCTTTGCAGCCGGGCGATATCATCTCCACCGGCACGCCTCCTGGCGTTGGCATGGGCATGAAGCCACCGCGCTATCTCAAGGCTGGCGATGTTGTCGAACTCGGCATCGAAGGTCTCGGCACGCAAAAGCAGAACGTGCGCGCTGACGTTTAACTTTTTTGAGCATGCTCTGATCACGGATAAATCATGACGAAAATCACTGATCTGCGCGTCTTCGATCTCCGCTTCCCGACTTCGCAAAGTCTGGACGGCTCTGACGCGATGAACCCGGACCCGGACTATTCGGCAGCCTATGTTATCCTCGATACGGATGACGAGGCGCTGAAGGGCCATGGCCTGACCTTCACCATTGGACGCGGCAACGACATTTGCTGTCAGGCGATTCTCGCCATGCGTCATCTGGTCGTGGGTGCCTCGATGGATGATTTCCTCGCGGCCCCCGGCAAGTTCTGGCGCTACCTGACCGGTGACAGCCAGCTGCGCTGGATCGGTCCGGACAAGGGCGCGATGCATCTTGCCACCGGCGCTGTCGTCAACGCCTTCTGGGATTTGGCGGCAAAGCAGGCTGGCAAGCCGGTATGGCGGCTTGTCGCCGACATGTCGCCGGAAGAGATCGCCGATATTGTCGATTATCGCTACCTCACCGATGCGCTGACCCGCGACGAAGCTGTCGAAATTCTGCGTAAAGCGGGAGCCGGCAAGGCCGAGCGTATCGCGAAGCTCGAAGCCAAGGGTTATCCTTGCTACACGACGTCTGCTGGCTGGCTCGGCTATGACGATGACAAGCTGCGTCGTCTTTGCCAGGAAGCCATCGACGAGGGTTTCAATCATGTGAAGATGAAGGTTGGCCGCGATCTGGAAGACGATATTCGTCGTCTCACCATCGCGCGCGAAGTAATCGGCCCGGATCGTTATCTGATGATCGACGCCAATCAGGTCTGGGAAGTCGATCAGGCAATCGAATGGGTCAACAAGCTTGCCTTCTCCAAGCCGTTCTTCATCGAAGAACCGACCAGCCCGGATGATGTTGCAGGCCATCGCAAGATCCGCGAAGCCATTGGCGATGTGAAGGTTGCGACTGGTGAAATGTGCCAGAACCGCATCATGTTCAAGCAGTTCATCGCGGAAGGCGCTATCGACATCGTTCAGATCGATTCATGCCGTATGGGTGGCCTGAATGAAGTTCTGTCCGTGCTGCTGATTGCTGCCAAGTACAACAAGCCGGTTTGGCCACATGCGGGTGGCGTTGGCCTGTGTGAATATGTGCAGCACCTTTCCATGATCGACTATGTGGCCGTTTCCGGCACCATGGATGGTCGTGTGATCGAATATGTCGATCACCTGCACGAACACTTCATCGAGCCATGCATCATCAAGGATGCGGCTTATATGCCACCATCGCTGCCGGGCTTCTCGATTGAAATGAAACCGCAGTCGATTGCGGAATATACGTTCAAGGGTTGAGAGCCAATTTTCGGCTTATCGTAAAATAAAAAGCCGCGCTGGAAAGCGCGGCTTTGTTTTTAGAGGAAGCGGATCATCAATGCGCCGGAAAGCAACAGCACCGCACCAACAATGCGCCCGGCGGTGATTTCACGCACCGCAACGCCCATGAAGCCGATGCGGTCAGCAGCCAGTCCGGCCATCAATTGTCCAGCAACAGCAAGCCCCATCACGGCAGCAGCCCCGATACGCGGCGTCAGCAACACCGATGCGGTCACATAGATACAGCCAAGCGCACCGCCAGCCACGAACAGCCAGCCCGCAGGCACGTTGAACGCTGGCATCGCACCCGTCGCGCGCGCGGTAATTCCGGCGATAACGGCAAGGATGACGGCACCGGAAAGAAACGAAATCGCAGCAGCTGTTACCGGCGATCCCAATCCACGAGCCAGTGCGGCATTGATTGGCGCCTGAATAGCAATACAGGCACCCGAAAGAATGCCGAACAAGGTCCAGATCATGGAAAATCCCCGCAAGATGTTAAACAAGCCGTTTGATGACAGGCGATATGCGCTGAAGCCTACCAGATAACATTCCCAATTATCTGTGGGATGCAGTGGTCGCAGAAGACGTGCTGCAGATCAATCGCAGCAAAACAACAAGCCTCAGCCTCACTGAAAAGTGAAGCCTTATTTCTGTTCGCCGACAGAGATCAGGTTTTTACCGCGCCGCTTGGCGTCATACATCAGTGCATCAGCTGCATAGAGAGCTGCCGTTACATCTGTCGGAGCCATGGTGAAGCTCACAAGGCCCATCGAAAAGCTCACGGGAAAGCCTTCACGCGCAACGGCATCATCAAACAAAGCCTTGATCTGCTGCGCTTCGGCAAGATCGCTTGCCTTTGTCCCGCCCAGACGCAGCACGATGAATTCATCGCCACCGGAACGTGCACTGACTTCATCCGGACGATTGCGCCCGGCCAGTGTTTCGCCGATCAGCTGCAGCAACTCGTCGCCAGCAGCGTGGCCACGCTCGTCATTGACTTGTACCGGTCGACATCAAAATAAAGCAGCGAGCCGGTGTTTGTGGCGTAGAAGCATGTCTCTCATCAAGAAAATTGGGCTGTTGCGATCAACTATCAAATGCGTGCCAGCCACTTGCTGAACGATCAGGCCAGCGGATGATTGTGATCTATGATGTGCTCCAATGGAGGGGCGTATTTTCTTGCCATCCGTTCTCGTGCAGGAGGGGCGTATCGCTGGCGAAGCATGGCCAGCCGATACACAGATAAAAACTGAAATTCCAATGTTCTGGCGTGCTGAACAGGTGCTTCATTGCGTGTGGATCGAGAATAGAAACCATGCCGACACCAAGTCCGAGTGAACGGGCTACCAGATTGAGATTCTGGACTGCCATCGCTGTGCTTTGCTCCAGTGTGGTAGCCATTGTCTGTCGCCCGAGACCATGACCTTCAGCGGGGTCTGTTTCGGTGAAAATGGCGAGTTGAACCGGGGCTGTGCGGATAGCTTCCAGCTTCAGTTTCTCATATTCCCTGGCACGAGCCGGGTCGTAGATATTTGCTGCATCGCGGTTTGATTTTTCAAATAGATGATGCACCGCCTCGCGCATTTTGGCGCTCTGGACGGCAAAGATTCTCCATGGCCGTGAATTTCCAACGGATGGTGCATAGGCCATTGCCTGTTGCAGCTTTTCGAGAATTTCATCGGAAACAGGATCAGATAGAAAATGGCGCACATCTCGCCGCCACCGCAGAATGCGGAAGAGAACATCTTGATCGGCAGGGGAAAATTTCATGAGTATTCCGGATTAAACTCACCGAATATCAGGTAACCGCTAAAGTGCTGCGCAATATCAGAAGATCATTGTCAGGAGAAAGATGGTGCCCGGAGACGGATTTGAACCGCCGACACGCGGATTTTCAATCCGCTGCTCTACCAACTGAGCTATCCGGGCATCCTTGCAGTGATTTCTCACCGTGTGGCGGTGTTGGTGTCCGCCGGAAGTGGGTGGGTTATAGCATTAAATTTCGCGCTGTCCAGCACCCCATCGCAATTTTTATAAGATTTCTTATAAACACGCTAAAGTGCCGATTTCACTGTGGAAATCGACGTTACCCAGCCTCAGTTGTCGTTTTCTTCCTCTTCTTCAATCGTTTTTCCAGGAATGACATAGCTTCCCGAAAGCCAGCGATTGAGATCGATGCTTTTGCAACGTGGCGAGCAGAACGGATACGTATCACGAACTGATGGCTTACCACATTCAGGGCAGGGGCGAGTCGGGCGCAACGGTGTAACGCGCGAACCGGCAGCTGCAGATATATCTTTCTTGTCGCTCATGGGAATTCTCAGACCTTGCCGTTTATCCAATTGGTATAAATCGGATAGTCACCATCGGCCAACAAGCTTACAGTTTCCTGCAAGGGGAGGCCAACCACATTGGTATATGATCCAACCAGCTTGACCACAAAGCTGCCTGCAAGCCCCTGAACGGCATAACCACCGGCCTTGCCGCGCCATTCGCCCGAAGCGAGATAGGCGTCAATCTGTTTGCGCGTCAACCGCTCGAAACGCAGGCGCGTTTCTACAAGCGTCTGACGCAGGTTGCCGTTGGGCAGAATAAGGCACACGCCGGTGAAAACCTTATGCGTGCGTCCTGACAAAAGGCGCAAACATTCCCGTGCTTCGTCGTTGATCTCTGCCTTGGGCAGGACACGACGTCCCACGGCAACAACCGTGTCAGCCGCCAGAACAAAAGCATTGGCGAAGTTTTCATCGCCCTTCAATTGTTCCTGTGCGGCTTTTGCCTTTTCACGCGCAAGACGACGCGCCAGTGAACGCGGATGTTCCGCGCGCTCAGGCGTTTCGTCAATATCTGCTGGCTGAATATGATCTGGCTCAATGCCGACCTGCCCCAGAAGCTCGATCCTGCGGGGAGAGCCGGAGGCAAGAACTAGCTTATGTTGCGCGCTCATAGACAAGGCTTTTCCTGGAACTAAGTTTCCTGAAAGATAGGCGGCTGCTTACTTGAAGCGGTATGTGATACGGCCTTTGGTCAGGTCGTAAGGGGTCATTTCGACCAGAACCTTGTCGCCAGCCAGAACGCGAATGCGGTTTTTGCGCATGCGGCCTGCGGTGTGCGCAATAATTTCATGTTCGTTTTCGAGCTTCACACGGAACATTGCATTCGGCAGCAGTTCCGTAACAACGCCCGGAAATTCGAGGACTTCTTCTTTCGCCATGCGATACCTGTTACTTTCTTTGATAGATTGGCCCGACATCGGGCCGCAGCTTTAAATTTGGCCGGAACCTATATGATTAGACAGCATTTGTGAACAACCGAATTGGGCGATGTTATTTTGGGGCCAATCGCTCTGTGATTTGCCGCTTCAGGCGGTCTCGCACGTCACGATATGCATTCATGATCTGCTCGCGACTTCCCGTCATAAGCGTTGGATCAGGCGTGGGCCAATATTCCACATCGACGGAAAAGCCACGCATCCGTTCAAGCACCGTATGATGCGCGAGCGGGGTAAGCGTGATGATAAGATCAAAATAGCCGTCCGCCAATTCTTCGAGTCCGCGCGGTTGCCGGGCATCGAGCGACAGGCCTTCTTCAATGAGCACGGCATCGACAAACGGATCGCGCTCGCCACGTTGAACACCGGCAGAAGCGATATACATATTGGGTGGAAGCAGTTTTCTTGCAAGAAGTTCGGCAATTGGCGAACGAATAGAATTCTTGCCACAGACGAAAAGTACAGAAGTGGGCCGTTTAGCGACTTCGCTTTCTTCTGTTGGGACAATCGCTTCCTGATTGCTCATCAAGGATCAGCCCCGCCAGTGCAGCACGCAGACGAGCGTGAAAAGACGCCGTGCGGTCGCAAAATCGACTTCGATCTTGCCGTTCAGTCTAGTTTGCAGAGTCTGCGAGCCTTCATTGTGCAAGCCGCGCCGTCCCATGTCGATCGCCTCGATCTTGCTGGGGCTCGCTGAGCGAATGGCCTCATAATAGCTTTCGCAAACGAGAAAATAGTCGCGCACAACGCGTCTCAATGGGGTTAACGAGAGAATGTGAGTTGCAACATCGTCACCGCTTTCACGCATGATGGAAAAAATCAAACGTGATTCCATCAGCGAAAGCTTCAGTTTGTACGGCCCGCCAGTATGGTCACCCACCGGATGAAACGCATTTTCTTCAATCAGGTCAAAAATCGCGACCGCGCGTTCGTGCTCGACGTCAGGCGTCGAGCGGCCGATGGAATCATCGAGCTCGACGTCAACAAGGCGGGCATTAGGAACGCCGGCGGTCATGATACCTCATAGATTAAGCCGGATGGCGACAGATTGTGCGTGGGCGTCGAGGCCTTCAGCACGGGCGATTTCGATGGCTGCGGGACCGAGGGCACGCAACTGATCCGGGCCGAGTTTAAGAAGCGATGTGCGTTTCATGTAATCCAGAACCGACAGGCCAGACGAGAAACGCGCAGAGCGTGCTGTGGGCAGAACGTGGTTACAGCCGCCGACATAGTCGCCGATCACTTCCGGCGTATAGGCGCCTATAAACACCGAACCGGCGTTGCGGATTTTTGGCAAAAGCGCTTCCGGATCTGCCGTGGCGATTTCCAGATGCTCCGCAGCAATGCGGTTTGCCAGCGGAATGGCCGCTTCAAAATCGTCAACCAGAATGACGGCACCGAAATCGCGCCAGCTTGCGGCGGCAGTCTCAGCACGCGGCAAAGTCTTGAGCTGACGCTCCACAGCCTCTTCAACAGCTCTTGCGAAAGGCTCGTCGTTCGTCATGAGAATCGACTGCGCCGCTGTGTCATGTTCTGCCTGTGCCAGAATGTCGGCGGCCAGCCAATCTGGATTGTTGTCCTTGTCGGCAATCACCAGAACTTCGGAAGGTCCTGCAATCATATCGATGCCGACAGTGCCGAACACAATGCGCTTGGCCGCAGCAACATATGCATTGCCGGGACCGACGATCTTGGCCACCGGCGCAATGGTTTCCGTGCCATAAGCGAGCGCCGCAATAGCCTGCGCACCGCCGACGCGGTAGATTTCCGACACACCTGCAAGACGGGCCGCAACCAGAACCAGTGGGTTGAGCTTGCCATCGGGTGAGGGAACAACCATGACGATGCGCTCGACGCCTGCGACCTTCGCGGGCACGGCATTCATCAGCACCGAACTTGGATAGCTTGCCGTGCCGCCCGGCACATAAAGACCAACCGCTTCGATGGCTGTCCAGCGGGAACCGAGTTCTACACCAAGTGCGTCGGTATAACGGTCGTCCTTTGGGAGCTGACGCGCATGATGCTTTTCGATGCGTTCATGGGCAAGTTTGAGAGCTTCGATGGTCGAAGCAGGCGCCTGATCGAAAGCCGTATCGATTTCCGCTTCCGTCACCCGGATACCGGTCTTATTCAAATCGATACGATCAAACCGCTGCGAATATTCAATAAGCGCTGTATCGCCTTCGCGACGCACGTGATCAACGATTTCGCGGGCAGCCCGATCCACATCTTCCGAGACCTCGCGCTTGCCGGTGAGGAAAGCTGCAAACTTCTGTTCAAAATCGGGATCGGTTTGTCTTAGCGTCGTGACCACGCTGGTATTCCTTTAATTGTCAGTCTGGGCGGTGCCCGTCAGGTATGCGAAGCAGATGTCAGCGGCAATCAGGCGTCGTGTCGCGGCAGGGAATTTGTTTCCCAGGCTGGTCCCACATCCGTCAGCTGCGCTTCAATGCATTCCACATCCAGACGGATAGCTGCATTTGCCGAAAAAGTCAGTTCCAATGTTCCGGCAGGTGCCTCACCGGGAATGAAACGAATAGCAAGCAGCGAGAGAACCTCATCCGGCTTCTGTCGATCAATGCCGGTGGCTTTCGCAACCGTCACACGATTGAAATGCAAAGCTGCCCGGCGGCGCTGATACTGGGGTTTGCGAAACAGCTTTGGCTTCGCTTCTTCCCACGCAAAACGGTTGGCAGTCAGGACAAAGCGCTTGTCCTTCGCGAGATATTGAAGATCGGAGACTTTTAGGACTGCATCCTGAAGATGGGCGGACAGGACCTGCAAATCCTCCTCATCCAGCGCCACAAGCTTCAACATTTCCATATCTGGCATCGTTCCCTACTGTTCTTCAGTCTTAGGCAAGTCAACTTTACATGCCAGCAGAAAAAAATCGACAGGCTTTTCAGCCTGTTGATTAATCTGCCTGCAATAAAAGAAAAGCCGGAAACTTATTTCCGGCTTTTAAGCAATTAACCGCTGATGCGTTCGACATTCGCGCCGCAACGCGAGAGCTTTTCTTCCAGACGCTCAAAGCCGCGATCAAGGTGATAGACGCGGTTGACGATGGTTTCACCTTCGGCTGCAAGACCTGCAATGACGAGAGAAACCGAAGCGCGCAGATCGGTTGCCATAACCTGAGCGCCCTTGAGACGTTCGACGCCTTCAACTGTCGCGGTCTGACCGGACAGCGAAATCTTTGCGCCAAGGCGCGCCAGTTCCTGTACGTGCATAAAGCGATTCTCGAAAATCGTTTCGGTAATGCGCGACGTTCCCTTTGCCATGGTCATCAGGCCCATGAACTGCGCCTGAAGATCGGTCGGGAAACCGGGGAATGGATCGGTCGTTACGTCAACCGGGTGAATACCGTGACCATTGCGCACAACGCGCAGGCCGCTGTTGGTTTCGGTGATTTCAGCACCGGCTTTGCGCAGCGTATCGAGTGCTGCGGTCAGCTGACTTGCCTCAGCACCTTCGAGCAGAACGTCGCCACCGGTCATGGCCACAACCATGGCATACGTGCCGGTTTCAATGCGATCAGGAATGACGCGAACGCGTGCACCAGACAGGCTTGTCACGCCCTGAACATGGATCGCTTCGGTGCCAGCACCGGTGATTTTTGCACCCATTGCGTTGAGGCAGTCGGCCAGATTGACCACTTCTGGCTCGCGCGCAGGATTTTCAATGATTGTTTCGCCCTTGGCAAGCACGGCTGCCATCAGCATCACATGGGTTGCGCCGACCGAAACCTTCGGGAAGCGATAGCGTGCGCCGACGAGACCGCCCTTTGGCGCGCGCGCCTTGGCATAACCGTTTTCAATGTCGATTTGTGCACCGAGAGCCTGAAGGCATTCGAGCAGCAGGTCAACCGGGCGCGTACCGATGGCACAACCGCCAGGCAGCGATACTGTGGCTTCTCCCATACGAGCAAGGAGCGGTCCGATAACCCAGAAGCTCGCACGCATCTTGGAAACCAGCTCATAAGGAGCAACGGTGTCGACGATATTACGGGCTGTGAAATGGATGGTGCGCGAGTAAGCACCATTCTGGTGTTCGCGGCGGCCGTTGACCGAATAATCAACGCCATGATTGGAAAGAATGCGGATCAGCTGTTCGACATCGGCGAGATGCGGCACGTTTTCGAGCGTCAGCGTATCGTCGGTGAGAAGAGAGGCGATCATCAAAGGAAGCGCAGCATTTTTCGCGCCGGAGATGGGAATGACGCCGTTGAGCTTGTTGCCGCCGACGATTTTGATGCGATCCATGCTGTTTCACCTTCTGGGCCGAAGCCATTTGCCCGGTAATTGATTTTTGCAAGTTCCGCAGCGTTCAGGCCTGCGGTGTTGCATTATGAAATGACTGTTCTTGCGGCGGAATTACGTCGATCACGAATCATAGCCGAACCGCAACGCCATCAAGAATTGAATTGTGCTTTTATCGCAGCCACTCGCTATCTTCAAGAAAGGCTTTGCCGGCTGCGGTTTTGTTCCGCCTGATATACTAACCTTGAAAATTGAACCGTATGTTAATCGGTGTCGTCTTTTCCTGCAGTGATGCCAGTATTACGTTCGTCGGCATCGCCGGCGCGGCGCGAACGGGTTTGTGCTTTACGACGTGCCAGATTCGCCCGAAGCTGCTCTGCAAGCCGCTTTTTGCGCCTGTCCGCCTGATTTTGTTTTTCGTCGTGGGTGTCATCTTCGTTCATGAGGGCTGTTTACTACGGCAGAATGCGCACGAAAAGCACCTTCTGTGGAGGTGGGCGGGGGATTTCCACATTATGTGAAAATAATTGTGATTGGTTGCTTGCGATTTGCGTAATGATGTGTCAGAAGTCCGCCGCGTTCAAGAGAATGCTGCGGTAGCTCAGTGGTAGAGCACTCCATTGGTAATGGAGAGGTCGAGAGTTCAATCCTCTCTCGCAGCACCAGCGCAACCCCCTGAAATCGTTAGAACCCCTTGCGCCATAAGGCGTTTTACCCATATTCATGTCACAAATCGTGTCACAAAATGGGTGTGGGTATGGCGGGCAAAGTTAGGCATCTTAAAGAGCGCAATGGGCGTTATTCAGCCCGGCTCGTCGTTCCGAAGAATCTCAGATCAATTGTCGGCAAGGCAGAACTCGAAACGCAATTAGGTGCGGATCGACGGCAGGCGCTAATTAAACTGCCAAGTGCTGTTGCGGCGTTACAAGGTCAAATTGCAATCGCAGAGCAACAGGCAATGCCAAAATCCGGCCCTGTTTCTTTGCGCTTTCCGTTATCGATTGAGCAGATTGCGAACCGGCATTATCAATCGCTAATTATCTTTGATGAACAGATACGCCAAAGCGACCCGCGTTTCTCAAACATTGGTTTTGATGACGTATTCGTTGAAAACTTACGTGCCGGGATCGCGGGCCGCTTAAACGATGACCAGCTAGAAAATCTGGTAGGTGATCGAATTAATCGGTTTCAATTGCTCGGCAATACGGACGTTCAAAAAGGCTCACTGGACTGGCGCAAGCTGGCGATAGCTCTATGCGTTTCGGAGTATGAAGCCCTTTCACGATCAGCCGAACGCGACGAAGGAATTTTCAACGGAACGCCAGAGCATCCTATGCTTGTGAAGGCTATCGACGCGCCAGAGCCGCAACAGCCTGTTGACTTGATGGATTTGCTAGACGGCTATGTGAATCAGCTAGAGCGCCAAGGGAAGGGCAAAGAAGCCCGGAAGCGCTGGACCCCTGTTTTCACTGATTTGATGAAGTTCGTCGGGCATAACGATGCTTTGCGCATTACTGATGATAATATCAGGAATTGGCGAAACAAGAAGTTGGAAACGCTTGCAGCTAAAACCGTCTCGGACGTTTACATGGCAAGCGTTCGCGCCGTTCTGAATTGGGCAGTTGAAGAAAAGAAAATACCGGAGAACCCAACTAAAGGCGTGAAAGTCAAAAAGCCGAAACAAGCGCAGTCTCGTGAAAAGGGCTTTCGCGATGATGAAGCTTTAGCAATCCTCAAAGCTTGCAGAGCTTACACGCCTATTCATCGAGATAATCCAAGCAATCGGGAATCTGAAAAGATGACCGCTGCAAAGAAGTTTGCTTCAATTTTGTGCGCGTTCACTGGCGCTCGTATCACCGAAATTATGCAGTTGCGAAAAGAGGACGTGCGCAAGGAAGGAGATATATCGGTGATTAGAATAGCGCCTGATGCGGGATCGGTTAAATCTTTCACCTATCGCGATGTTCCTTTGCACCCGCAGATCATCGCAGAGGGCTTTTTAGAATTTGTGGATCGCTCAAAGTCTGGGCCGCTATTCCATTCCAATACCCCAGATAAAGCTCTCTCAGGTGCGAGAACCGTTGCTGGACGTGTCAGTCAGTGGCTGCATGAGATTAAAGTGATACCGGAAGGGTTACAGCCTAACCACGCATGGCGGCATCGTTTCAAAACCATTGGAACAGAACTTGGCGTTTCTCAACGTGTCATTGATGCTATCCAAGGTCACGCAAGCCGAACGGCAGGCGAGAACTATGGCGATGTGACCATACTGGCAAAAACTAGAGTTATGACGCAGTTTCCAAGTTACGAATTAGATCAGTAAAATTGATTTATTAAGCAATAATAATCAAAAATATTGATATTTAGGATTCACAACGATTCTCGTTTGTGAGAGAATAAGCCATGTTCAAAAGCATGGTTTGAAGTTGTGTTGAGTAAAAGTTTTGGCCGCGTATTTAAGGCAATAGGTTTTTCAATGGATCGGAAGGCATATAAGCTTTCCGATCCCGATGCTTATTCACTGTTCGGATTAACGCCTACCGTCTCAGGCTCTAATGTTAGTGGCAACAATGCCATTAATGTTCCAGCCGTCTTACAGGCTGTTCGCCTTATCTCTGAAAATATCGGCTCACTGCCATGCAAGTTTTATCACGATGATGAACTAGGCAAAACAGCCACTAAAGATCACCCGGTATTCAAGATCGTTCACAACCGGGCTAACGGCTGGACAAGCGCAGGGCAGCTACGCACCGATCTAACGAAAGACGCGCTTATTCATGGCGGCGGCTTTGCAAAGGTTATTCGCTATCCAGACGGCAGACCATATGAGTTGGTACGCCTAAAGCCCGGCACCGTTTCCGTTCTTGAAGATAGCCTTGCAGATTTGCCGCCAGTGTATCGTATCACTGAAGCAAGCGGCACCGTTGATTATCCGCACACCGAAATTCTGCATATCAAGCCTTTTGGTGACAGATCACCCGTATCATATGGCCGCGAAGCGATTGGCCTATCTGCTACGCTGGAGCGCCACGGCTCTAAGTTTTTTGGATCAGGTACGCGGGCAAGCTGCATTATCTCGAATGATAAACCGCAGGCAACCACACTCGGCGCAACCGCAATTGCCAACGTCAAGAAATCCTATCTCGCTTGGCAGTCTGGTCAAACGAATGAACCGCTAATTCTGGACGCTGGATTTAAGGCCGAATATCCGGCTATGACCTCGACCGATGCGCAGTATCTCGAAAATCGCGTTTTCCAGATTGATGACATTGCCCGCATTTTTGGCGTTCCGTCTACCATGTTGTTTGAGCTTACACGCGGCACATGGGCGAACACGGAAGAAATGGCCCGTTCGTTCATGCAGCTTTGCTTGCGCCCTTGGCTCGACCGCTGGCAGGACGCTTATTCGACAGTGTTGCTCACAGAAGATGAGCAAGACGCGCACAGCTTTGAATTTGTCATTGATGACCTACAACGCGCCGATGCATCCGCCCGCGCCGAAATCTTCAACAAGCTGATCGCTGCCCGCGTCATGACCCCTAATGAGGTCCGCGCCACCATGAACATGCAGCCACTACCCGGCGGCGATGAGTTGGCGAACCCCTACACCACAACCAGCCCGAAGGCAGATTCCGCAAAGGATGAAACCTAATGAGAACGGATGAAGAGCGCCTCGCAGATGTCTTACAGGCACGAACAGCGAAGCTTGAACGCGATATGATGCGCGGCAAGAATGCTCATGATGCGAAGGCGTATCAGGAAGCGAAACAGAAGCTTTTTGATGATGCGCAAGCGAACATGCAACGCTTGGTGAACCGATAATGATCACCGCGTTCATTGGCGACAAAGAGCGCCAGCTTAAAATCATACCAGAGCATATTGCAGAACTCGAAAAGCTGACAACCTCGGCTATCGGCGTTTTATATACCCGCGTTCTTAATGCAGCTTTTAGCTATGGCGACTTGATCACGATTATCCGGCTCGGACTGATCGGCGGCGGCACGAGCGAACAAGAAGCACTTCACCTCACCGAAACATATATCAAGCCACGCCCAATCATGCAGACCCTGCCAATTGCGCTAGACCTCATGGAATTGGTTTGGAGCGGTGAAGTCCTATCAGATGCGCCCGACAACGCGGCAGACGATGAGGAAAGCTTGCGGGCCGCTATAAATGATGCGCTTGAACAGGTAGCACCATGAACGAACGCCTCGAAATCAAAGCGGCCTTTTCTGTCACCGATACGGGCGAAATTAGCGGCCTTGCATGGCCTTTCGGTTCCGCTGATCGCGTAGGCGACCAGATCGAACAAGGCGCATTCAAAGCAATGCCTACAACCCTGCCAATGCTGTTTGCGCACGATCAGACGCAAGTTGTCGGGGTATGGGATCAGATCGCGGAAACCTCGGACGGCCTATCAGTTAAAGGCCGCTTGCTGATTGATGACGTTGAACGTGCGCGTGAAGTTCGCGCCATGATCCGCGCCAAAGCAGTCACCGGCCTTTCTATCGGCTTCCAGACTAAGAAAGCCGCACCGTTGCGCAACGGGCGCAGCATCACAGCCCTTGAGTTGCATGAAATCTCTATCGTTCCGGTTCCTTGTCACCCCGGCGCGAAAATCACTTCATTGAAGGCCGTTGGTGATGCGGCATTAGATATTTCCAAGGAACAAAAAATGGAAAACCTGAATACCGAAACCGCACCGGAAGCCAAGGCAGACCCGGTTATTGATCAGAAGGCTTTCGACGCAATGAAAGCCCGCCTCGACAATCTGGAGGCAAAGGCGAACCGCCCGCAGCCTTCCAATAACAACCAGCCACGCGCTGTTAATGACAATGGTGATGAGCGCAAAGCTTTTGCCGATTACGTGCGCAGCGGACGCATTGAAGAAAAGGCGCTGGCATTCGGCACCCCTTCAACGGGCGGCATTGTCGCGCCTGATAGCGTCTCGACTTCGATCATCGAAAAGCTGGCTGAATTTTCGCCAATGCGCCAGCTTGCATCATCTATCAGCATGAGCGGCCCGCTTTTGCAGCTTCCGCGCCTCGTCAATGAAATTGACCCGGAAGAAGTTGGCGAAATGGAAGATCGCCCGGAAGACGAACCAAGCTTTGACCAGATCGACCTAAAGCCGTTTGAAATGGCTGTTATCGTTCCAGTGACCCGCATTTTGCTTGAAGACGCGCAGATCGATCTTGAGAGCTATCTTTCAGGCCACATTGCCCGCAAATTCGGACAGAAAGAAGCATCTTGGTTTGTGAACGGCAATGGCACCACGCAGGCAGAAGGCGTTCTCAAGTCCACTGACATTGTTGCGAAGGAAGTTGAAGCAATCGACGCTGACGCGCTGATTGACCTCTTTTATAATATCAAGACCGGCTATTCGCAGCGCGGTGCATGGCTTATGAACCGCTCGACAATGGCGACCGTTCGCAAGCTTAAAGACACAGACGGCTCTTATTTGTGGCAGCCTTCCATTGCAGCGGACGTTCCACCAACATTGCTTGGCCGTCCGGTATATGAAGCCGTGGACATGCCAAACGCTGACAAGGAAGCAACGCCTATCGTCTTTGGTGACTTCCAGAGCGGCTACACGATTGCAGATCGCGTTGGCTTCACAACCTTGCGTGACGAACTCACCGGCGCAGCCAATGGCATTATCAAGCTTCACGCCCGCCGCCGCGTAGGTGGTCGAGTGACGATTGGTGAAGCGCTGACAAAACTCAAGATCGCAGCCTAAACATGAGAACGCAGCCCGCAAATGCTTTGAACATAGTGACGGCTTTAAAACCCTCATTGCGGGCTGCATTGCGTCTCACGCAGGAATTTGGCGACCTTGAGAAAGTCTTAGCTGATATTCTCGAAGGCAAGCTTGAAACACTGGCGAAAATTATCCTAATCGCCAGTGGCAGCGAAAACCACGCTAAATTCCTGCATGAGATTGCAACACATGGCGCAAAGCAAATTCCAGCTTTGCAGCCTTATTTCGTTACATTCATTCATGGCCTGATTGCGGACATTCCGGCGATGCGTGACGTATCACCCGCAACAGCAGATGCGCCGCAACACAAAGCCTCAAACAAAACACCCCAAACGCCAGCCGAATATTATCAGCGTTTATTCCAGATCGGCACCGGCGTTCTCGGATGGACACCTTTAGACACATGGAACGCCACACCGACAGAAATCGTCCTGGCTTATCAAGGTCGCACCGAATTTATCGCGGACATTCTGAAATCCGTATTCGGCACCTCAGAAGATACCGGCCCGCAGATCGACAAGATCGACAAAGAAAGTCTCGAAACCCTTATCGCCAGCGGCAGGCAAGACCCGACCTTTGATCGCGCAGGACTGCAAGCACTAAGGGAAGCGCTATGAGCAAGCCCGCTTATCTATGCGTATGTGGCAAGGTAGTGCCGGGCAACACCCGTTGCGAGTGCCAGATTATCAATGATCGCAGGCGCAGGGATCGCCACGACCGCAAACGCCCGAACGCCTCACAGCGCGGATATAATCGCGAGTGGCGTGAAGCAAGAGCCTTATTCCTGCAAGCATTCCCGAAGTGCCGTTGTGGTGAGCCTGCAACCGTTGTTGATCATATCATTCCACACAAAGGCAACATGAAACTCTTTTGGAACCGTGCCAACTGGCAACCCCTTTGTGAGCATTGCCATAACTCATGGAAGCAAAAGCAGGAGCGCCAGCAATGACACCAGCCGACACGCTCACCTTTGACAACACTACACAGCCTATCACCGAATGGGCGCTCGATTACGGGATCACAGCCAAGATCATCATTGACCGCCTCAATCGTGGCTGGACAGCAGAGCAAGCAATAACAATCCCGATGCATGTAGCACCTAAACAAAGGCTTATATCGCCGGAACTGAAGAAATATATCCACCGCAGACCTCGCCTAAAAAGATCAGCAAACAAAGATAATCCGGTCAAGAAACGTAAAATAAAAACGATCGATGCATTCGGTGAAAGTAGATCAATTGAGCAATGGTCTAAGTTAGTAGGCATAAGTTATAAGATAATAATGCTTAGATTGTGTGAAGGGATTGAAATCGAAGATGCTTTGACAATGCCTTTGAAGCCAAAGGGAAGAAAGAAAGTAAAGGTCAATGTATCTAGTGAGGCCGGGGGTGGCAAAGAACTTTAGAAAGTGACGTGGACACCGGCGGGGGGAGGAACGCGCTAGAGATTCACTTAAATAATATTTTCAACAGAGTTTCATTTTATGAGTATCGTATCTGTTAATTTACTTGTGTCACAGTTGAACCTTTTAGGCGCTGAAATCGACGCCGAATTTCTTCAACATAAGATCGATGCGGCAGAGAGCTTTATCCAAGCCTACATTGGCCGCAAATTCTCGGACATTCCAGAAGTCGGCGCAGACCTCAAAGAAGCGGTGTTGCAGCTTGCAGCGCACCTTTATGAGCATCGCGAAGCTGTTCTAATCGGCGTTAATGCGAACGAACTGCCATATGGCGTAGGTGAAATGATCCGCCATTATCGTCTCGAATGGTTTGGAGAAGATCATGGTGAGTGATCTTGACCGGATTTTGGGGAAGATGGACCGCATAACAAGCGCCACAAAAGAGGCCGTTAAGCCCGCCCTTATCAAATCAGCGAATGAGATTGCCAGCTTGCAACGCGCCCTTGCGCCAGTTGAAACAGGCGACCTCAAGAACTCTATCTCTATCACCGGCCCCAACGAACCGACACCCGCATATTCACAACCGGGCGGCTCACGCATGGCTGGACCAGATGAGACGATTATCACGGCGGGCAATTCAGACGTTCGTTATCCGCACCTTGTCGAATACGGCACCTCGGAAGCCGATGCGCAGCCGTTCTTTTGGCCCGGTTACTACCTCGGACGCGACAAAGCCAAGCGCCGCATAAAAGCAGCAGCACGAAAGGCTATTCGCGAAACTTGGAACAACAACAAGCCCGGAGGTGACAGTGATGTTTGAACCTACACTGGCACTACAGACCGCTATTCGCGCCCGCCTAATCATGAAGCCGGAACTGACGGCGCTTGTGCCTGCAAACAATATCCGCAGCGGCGCAACCAGACCAGACACCACGCCAAGCATTATCATCGCAGACGGCACCACGTCATTGCATGGTTATGACTATACCGCACAGCGTTGCGCGTGGGTAAATCTTGACCTGCATATCTGGACGCTCGATAGCGAACAAGACTTGGTAAAGCAGATCACCGGCGAAGTTATGGCCGCGCTAGACAAGCAAAGTTTGAACATTGAAGGCGGCTATTGCGACCATTTCAGGCCCACTAGCACCCGCTTTATGCGTGACCCCGATCCAGCTTACGGCCACGCTGTTCTATCCGTTGAAGCCCTTGTTAGGTGGTTCGTGTGATGCAGTCCGGTAAACTAGATCGACAGATCACAATTGAGCGCCAGACTGAAACCGTCTCACCGTCTGGATCGGTTCGCAAAACGTGGCAAATCATTGCAACGTTGCGCACTGAGATCGTGCAGCAATCCGCAACCGAGTTTCTAACCGGCTTCGGAGAGGCGGAGAGTGGCACAATTATTTTCCGCACCCGATACCTTGCAGGGATCACAACCGCAGACCGCATTATCTATGAAGGCGGCAATTACAATCTCAAGGAGATTAAAGAGATAGGCAGGCGGCGCGGGCTTGAGCTAAGGGGAGTTGCGACCCGATGAGAGTGCATAGCCGTGGTGTGAAACCACCTTTGAAATCTGACGCTGACGCACTCACCAAAGCACCAGCCGCGCCAGCGCACCTATCGCCTGAAGCAAAAGCCGAATGGAAGCGTGTCATGCCGCAGCTTATTGAGCGGCGTATCCTGACACGCGGCGACCTTTCCGGCATCGAAGCTTATTGCAATGCAGTTGGCGCAGCCCGCCAGATCACAGACCATATGCGCACCCTTGCGCTGCCCGATCTTAAACTAGGCGGCTTGCAAATCCGCTACATGCAGACGGCCCGACAGTTGGCCGCTGAATACGGCCTGACACCGACCAGCCGAACCCGGATTGGCAATTCACCAACGGAAGACGACGACGATGACAACCCGCTTTTAATCGGCAGGAACCATAAACATGATTAAGAGCGCATTCCCGCACTGGATTTATGACGGTTCGCCAATCCCTGACCCGACCGGCCGCGGTCAACTTGCTGTTGATTTTATCAATGCGTTGAAGCACCCGAAAAGCACAGCACCGAAAAAGCGCTTCCAGTTGTATGACTGGCAAGAGCGAATTGTTCGCGCCATTTACAGCCCCGTTGATGAAGACGGTGAACGGCTAATTCGCGAAGTTTTCCTATTTATTCCCCGCGGCAATCGCAAGACCTCGCTTGCCGCCGCCCTTGCAATGTTGCACCTCTTTGGACCTGAAGCAGTGCCAGCCGGTGAAATCCTATTCGCCGCTTCAGATCGCCAGCAAGCCGGTATTGGTTTTAATGAAGCTGTTGGTATGGTGCGTTCTGATAAGCGCATTGAGAATGTCAGCCGCATTTACGACAGCACTACCAGTTTAAAGACGGTCATTAACAAGATCGATCGATCAACCCTTAAAGCCGTGTCGAGTGACGGCAAGGCACAACACGGCACCACGCCAAGTTTCGTTCTAGCCGATGAGATTCATTTATGGGGCAATCGTGATCTTTGGGAAGCGCTTCAATCTGGCATGTCTAAGCGCAAAGGCGGCCTGACGATCACAGCCACTACCGCAGGCCGTGGACGCGATACACTGGCAGCAGAGCGCTATGATTATGCGCGGAAGGTAGCAACCGGCGAAGTTATAGACCCCTCATTTTTACCTATTCTTTTTGAGATGGAACCTGAAGAAGATTGGACGAATGAAGATGTTTGGCACCGCGTCAATCCGGGGTTAAAAGATGATTTTCAGGATATTAAAAAGCTACGCACTGAAGTGCGCGAAGGGCTTTCAAATCCGCGTAAAGCATTTGAATTTCAACAATTCCATTTGAATAAATGGCACGGCAACAGCCGTGACCCGCTATTCGATATGACAACATATGACGCAGGAAAGCAGGAACTTGATTTTGAGCGCCTTAAAAAGCTGCCTTGTTATCTTGGCGTTGATCTATCCGTATCGGGCGACCTGACGGGCATTGTCGCCGCTTGGCGCGATGATGATAACGACACAGTCACTATTCACCCTTGGATATTTGCACCGGGCGAAACCCTGATTGAACGGCAGCAAGTCGAAGGATTGCCCTATACCTATTGGCAGGATGAGGGCTTAATTCACGTCATCGACGGCCCCATTATTGAGCCGGAAGTTATTGCAGATAAAATCCGCGAACTTTGCCAGACGTATGACGTGCAAGAGATCGCGTTTGATCCGCACTTAGCGCGTGTCACCATGCAACGTCTGCATGATGAGGGCTTGCCAGTTGTGGAAATGCGGCAAGGCCCGCTCACCATGACCCCGGCTATTGGCGCACTTGAGCGCACCGTGAACGGGCGCAAGATTAGACACAGCGGCCACCCCGTATTGCGCCAGCATTTCGACAGCGTGGCGGTGAGCCGATCCGATACCGGCATAATCAGGATGCACAAAAGCAGCCGCAGCACCCGCATTGACGGGGCAGTTGCCGCAGCAATGGCAGTGGGCCGCGCACTCGAATTAGATGCACCCGCTTCAATTTATGAAACTATGGAATTTTAAAAATGGCTATTACAGATGAAGAACGCCTTTCAATCGTATTGCAGGCGAAAGTTGATAAGCTTGAGCGCGATATGCAGCGCGGTAAAAATGCGGTTCGCAGGAACACGAAAGACATGGAAACCGCTGCAAAACGATCAGCGGATAACATGGAGAAGTCTTTCGCCAATTCAGGCAGCAAGATCGCAGAGAAACTACAGCTTGCGTTCAAGCCAATTCTTGCAGGTGGTGCAATTGCAGCCGCTGCAACGGCCTTTAAGCAGATCGCGGGAACAATCGCAGAAGTGGGCCGTGAAGCTGATAAGGCGCGTGTTTCAACTAAAATCTGGCAACAGTGGACCTATGTTGCAAAAGCTACAGGCGCGTCAATCGACGGCGTGACCGATGCACTCAAGGAACTGAACATTCGCGGTGATGAGTTTGTTCAAACTGGCAAAGGTGGCGCAGCCGAAGCATTTGAAAGGCTCGGTTATACTGCCTCGGACGTGGCGGAACGCCTGAAAGACCCTTCCGCATTCCTTGATGAAATTATCGGCAAGCTGCAAAAGATGGACAAGGCGGCACAGGCGCGAAACCTTGATGAGCTATTCGGCGGCACTGGCGCGGAAGAGCTTTCCAAGATGCTTGGTTTGTCCGTAGATCAGATAAAAAAACTTCGGAGTGAAGCCGCTCTATTCACTGACGAACAGATTGAATCTGCCAAAAAAGTTGATGCTGAATTTGAAACGCTATGGCGCAACGTGCAAGTTTACGCAAAGCAAGCTGCCCTTGAGAGCCTGTCATATATGGACAAGCTTATAAACGCTATCTCATGGATTAAGGGCGATAGCTACATTTCCAATGTTCGCGATAAGGCAATTCAGGATTACAACAATCGCCAGAACTCACCGGAATACAAGGCGCAGCAGCTAAACAAGCTATATAAAGAGCGCCAGATTATTCTTGATAAGATCGCAGAGCTTGAATCAAAATCTGATTTTGATGATGCGATCGACGGCCTTGCGGTTCAACGGTTGAAAGATGATCTTGCAGCTTTAAACAGCAAGATCACCGAACTATCGCCAAGCACAAATACGCTCACCACGGCTATTCAGGATGCAGGAAATTCATTCAACAGCAGCGCCAGCGCAGCAGCCAATTTCAAATCAGCGCTCACCGATTTGAAATCAATGGTGCCAGAGCTTAAAGCTGAATTGGATGAACTGGCGAAGCTGGACGCTATTGACGCGGCTTTTGAAAAAGCCGTGAAGAATGCCAAAACGCCAGCCGATATTGAGACTGCGAACCGTATCAGGGACCGCGCCCGTACGGTTGCGCAGTATGGCGTTCAGAAAGATATGCTCGGACTGATCGGCGCAGCCGAAGGCACCGACAAAGGCCGTGGCTATAACGAGACGCTTGGATATGGAAAATTCACCGGCGGCAATCGCAACCTTACTGCAATGACACTTAATGAAGTCATGGCGCTGCAAAAGCAGATGCTGGCGCACCCGGATAACACTTTCAATTCGTCGGCACTTGGACGCTACCAGATCACGCGCCAGACCTTGCAGGACTTCATGCCTCGCCTTGGTTTGGCAGGGGATCACCTATTCGACCAGAACACGCAGGATGCGATTGCTCAGGCAATTCTAGCCTCGACGGGTGGCAGCGTTGAAAAGCTTCGCGGACGTTGGGAGGGATTGCGCAATGTTGATGCTGGCACGATCAGCGCTGCCTATGGCGGCACACAAACGGTTCCTGACAAGATTGCACCGTCCGAAAGCCAGCAGAAAGCCGCAGACGATGCGAAACGCGCCACAGAAGCCCGCCAGCAGCTAAACGATAGTTTGCGCGAAAGTCAGAGCCTTGCGGAAGTAGAACGCCGCACAGTGGGATTATCTGCGCAGCAAAGGCAAATCGAATTAGAGGTGTTCCAGCGTATTCAGGCCGCAAAGCGTTCCGGCGTGAATTTGTCAGATCAGGAAATCCAGAAAATCCGCGAACAGGTGGCAGCTACAGCCGGACTACGAGCGGAAACCGAACGCTTGCAGACTGACATGCAGAACGCCGATCAAGCCAAAATGTTCTTTGCGCAGAGCTTCACGCAGTCATTAAGCGGCCTAATCACGGGAACAACCAGCCTATCAGATGCGGTTAAAAACTTAGCGAACAGTCTCATGGATGCTGTTTTGCAAGCTGCATTGCTTGGACAAGGCCCGCTTGCTTCATTGTTTGGCGGCGGTTCCGGCATCCTCGGCAGCATATTAGGCTTCGCAGACGGCGGTTATACCGGGCGCGGCGGCAAGCATGAACCGGCAGGCGTGGTGCATAAGGGCGAATATGTCATGAGCGCAGCAGCCGTTAAGCGGCTTGGCGTGAAAAACCTCGAAGCCCTTCACGTCAACGCCAAGCGTGGCTATGCGGAAGGCGGTTATGTAGACCGCACGGCCTTTGCGCGTCCGGCTGGCATGAACACAACAAATATGACGAACAACGCGCCAGCCTTCAATATTTCCGCACCTGTCACCGTGAATGCATCAGGCGGCACACCTGAACAGAACGCCGATCTTGCAAAGCAGACCTCAAAGGCGATGGAAGCGACAATGAGAAGCGTGGTTGCTGATGAAATTGCAAGGCAGCGCCGCCCCGGTAACATGCTCAATAATCGTGGACGGAATTGACAATAGCAATCAATCTCACTATTAATATTGAATTAACTATTAATAGTGAGATTATAAGTGCAACCTCAACAATTATTCCCACTTCCTTATGAGCGTGGTTTGCAGCTTCGTCAGATTGCAGAAACTAAACAAACCACGCCTTCCGTTTTGCTTTTAGGATTGATCAAGCAAGCTATAGCTGACGGCATCATATCGCCAGACATTCCAGAGTTTCATATAGCGCACGTTAAAAGCGACGATGCGTTCCTGATTGGCTTCGGTGATGATCCAAAAGAAAAAATGAGCCGCGAGATCGCAGAGCAATTAAGCGATGCTATTTTTAGCGCCGCGACCTCGCAGGACAAATTCCAAGACATGCAAATCGATAGGCACTTCGTTGTGTCGCGTAAAACGAGCGGCGTTCGTGTGACGATCCCGGCTAATGGAATGACACGATCTTATAACCGCGACTTAGCAATCGATATAGCAAAGCAAATAGACCGCGCTATCGATGCGATTGAAGATCAACAAGAATAAAACCGGAAGCAGCACGTTTTAATATCTTTAATAAAGAAACCACCGCCAGAGGAAATAACGGTGGTTTCAATAGTAAACTAGGAGAAGAGCAAAGTGCCTTGTGCTCTTAATGAAGATAATACGATAGAATTAGTTTGGGATCAACTTAATTCTGTTCAAAGAGTGGAAACTATAGATAATCGAACAGCGTTGCTTTTAGCATCACTTGACGATCTTTTAGATGATCCAGAGTCGGAGTTAGATCAAAAGCCAATTGAAGGAATTTTGACGCCTTCAATCGAAAGCCTTTTTCCCCTTTCAAATGATAAGTTTGAAGGAAATTTGACGCTTACGGATGATGAGATTGAGCAACTTTTCGACACTACAATTGAAGGAAAAATGACGCCTGAAATTGACCCGTCAAAATTCCTGAACCGCGAAGCTGAAAAATCAGAAATTATTCAACAAAATCAATGCGAAGATACCGGCACCGATGCATTTCAACCAGTATCAGAAAATAACACCTCTTTTACTCCCTATAACGAAGTAGAAGAAATAGAGAAATTAGCACTATTAGAAATCGCCAGCGGCGCGGCAAATCTAACCACCCGTCAAAATTCCTTCAATTCAAAACCACACGGCGAACAGCGCCCGCAATTGCCCGCCACTTCAACCAGCACCCTCTATGGCGCTTTTGGTGATTATGAAGATGCACCGCAACAAAGCAGGGCAATTGCTGGCAGCGCCAAGCCAACACCATACACCGTTGCCCGCGACCATTCTCTAGCCACCTACCCGGACAGGAAGGGGCTTAAACACTTCCTTGCACCTGAAAACCTAACAGACCCATTTCAACACAGATGGAAAAGCCTCACCGACAGGAAACGCAAATTCGTTCTTGCCTCAATGCAGGCGCATGAACAGAACGGTTGGTTTTTCAGCTTAGACTTTCATGAGGACCGCGTTGCAGAGCTTTTGAAATCATCATCCCCGGCAATGCTCTTTGCAGATAGGCACCTCAAGAAACGCTTACTTGAGTGTTTTGGCTACGTTCCGGCAATCGCACTAGCGCTTGAGTTTGACAGCAAAGGCAAGCTTCACACGCATGGTCTATGCATCCCGGATATGGAGAAACCAGACCCTGATTTTAAAGATAAGCTGGCAGAGGCTTTGCGCTTATCTGCGTCACGTATTTACAGACGCAAGGCACTCTATCCAACCCTTGCAAACGTGAAGCCTATCGCAGAGCCGCTTGGCTTGGCCGAATATATCCTCAAGGACGTATCCCGGACAACGAAGAAACTAAACACAGACGACAAAGGGGCTACTTACATAAGCACTGAAATGAAGAATATGAATAAAAATTACCATGATACTATCAGGTCGATTATTAATTGAAGTAAAAATAACTAACTTGTTAGTTAGAGAAAAAATAATAATATATTATTATTTATAGATGCTATTGCAAAGCGAATAAAACTATTCCTATTACTGGACGGCAGCGCCGAAGCGCACCGCTTTTAACAGGAGTAGAACTTATGACAGTTACAGCTTTTCTCTCGCAGGAACACAGAAACGAAGTTGCTGGCCTCACACTGGCAGCAATCGCAGCGCTTACAAAAGCCGCCGCCTATCTGCCAGCCAACACACATGCAGACACATTCAAAGACATTCTCGGAAACGCAGAGCGCACAGAGTTGCTCGACGTAGCATTCCGGCACCTCACCGCGCACGATCAGACCCTAGCAAATGCTTTGTTAGAAGTGGCTAGTGACCAGCAGCTAGAATCCACACAGCGAGTCACTGAATCGCTTGATTCAGATATGGCGCATTCCGCTATTGAAGTTGATGAGAGGGCTTGGCGGGCTTGTATGGCGGAAATTAAGGCGATTATCACCGCGCCTTACAATGGTGGCGCAGGAATTGGCTATGATCCGTTAGGTGAGATCAGCTTGGCGCTGACGAAACACTTGAATGTTGTTCCCGGTAGTGGGGCAGAGTGCCAGAGTGCAGCTTGAAAGCTATGTCAGATTGTCGCACCCAAATTCGCCAATTGTTCTCCATAAGAATTTAGTATCAATGGGAGGTCCTTTCAAAATCAGAAGGACTAAAATCAAATGCGCTTATCGTCATATCCGGCACTAGCTGCCATGAGCGGACAAGATCGCTCAAACATTCAATCACAATCAACAGAACCCGGCTTTGTAGCTTTATAATTTGCAAGCCACACAAAATGCACGTCCGCCAGATCGCGGAATAGCATAGGGCTAAATTTGCCCTTTGAACGGGAACGGCAAAGTTCGGCGTCCAAACTTCGCTTTGCCGCCCCTCATTCTTAAACATCGCAAACACAGGAGTATCAGCGATGAACGACATTAACACCCCGGCAACTGAAACTGCAATGATTGAAGACTTTCGCTTACAGTTGATCACGGTCAATGGACTTGCGGCTGGTCTCATGGTTAGCGCTGATTATTTTAAAAAAGAGATCGAAAAGCACGGCTTAGACAACGATCTATCAATCCTTAGCGTTGCCAAAAATCTTTGCGATGTGGTCGCGGAAGAGGTGATAAACACTTCGAATGATGATTTATTGTTTATGCAATATTCTAATATGGTGTCTGGCTTCACTGATGAACAAATAAAAGCCTTTTATTGGGCAAAGATCGGTTATCAGGATCGGCTTGCAACATTGTTCGTTCCGCACACAGCAGCGCATTTTTTTCGCGATATGATTGCAATGGCGTTTGCAATTTACAGCTTACATTCGCCTGCTACAGATTCGGACGTTGGTGAAAGCTGGTTTCCATTTGATAGAACAACCGCAAATCAGGCTGCGATATGAAGTTATTTAGCGCAGGAGTCTGATCGATTGTTTTAGGAGAAGCCTTACAAATGCCCCCACCATAATGCGTGGGGGCTATATCTTCAAATCGGGCGCGCATAGTCGCCAACTACAGCCTCAATAGTAAGTCTGGTTGAGTCACGGACCTCTTCAACTTCCTCTACGGTATCCCCATTACCTAAAAGCATATACCCGAACTCCTTACGGCGTATTGTTCTTTTAGGGCCGGTTGTTACTTCAAATTCGTTGCTAATTAGAGTGCTGAATTTTTCCTGAACATGGTCGGCTTTTGCTCGGCCACGAACTATTTCTAGAACTCCTAAATCTTCACCTGTATCTGGATCAGATATTTTTTCACCTAATGAGAATACTAGAAACAAGTCACCAGGTTTAATTCCGTGATCTAGTCCGCGATTAATTACTATTTTATATTCATCAAGAACGGTTACTACCTTTGGTGTCTTTCCGTATTCATCACTCATTCTGGCTTTCTCCGATACAGTCCGGGGCGTATTAAAAGATCATTACGGTGATTTTTTAATATATTATCGCTTTCCGCTTTCGATGAATCATTTGTATAATCACTTTTCACGACTTGTATTTGTACGTTCTTGTTATTCTGTACGTTTATAACTTCACCAACGCATAAAAGTACTTCAAAATCATCTTTTAATACGTGTATTGAAGTCATTACGCCCATACTAAGCCAAGGTGCATTTTCAACAAGAAGTATTACATTCCCATTTTTTTGATCCATCACCTTTTTTACTGCTGGATTTTTCATATATTCAGGAGGTTTTCTTTCTAGAATATACCAGCCCATATACAGAATTATTTCCAGTTGAAAGGCGATAAAAAGCAGTTGGTACTTATTATTTAACGCCCATTCGAGATTGCCAAATAGGGCATAGATTCCAGCGAAGCCAGCGATTACTGCAAAAATACCACCCAACACTTTAATGTGCGCTAAAACTGTAGACTTAATTTTATAAATGTCCGCCACAAATAATCTCGAATCGCGATTAATTCCCCATCTCTAATGGCACTACCCTCTAGTGTTTGGTCAAGCTTCTCAATTTGGGATTGCGCATTTATTATCCACAGGCTCAAATGTCCCATTTTATACCCCGTCACAATGTCACAAAGTTATAAATTAGTTAGCCCTAATAAGATAATAAAAACAACGGTTTGAAACGCCATTGCGAGAGAGTATCGACAATTCAATCCTCTCTCGCAGCACCAGTTTCCTGCAAGTTGGAAACCAAGACCGTATCCCCTGAGATAAAAGATCGAACTTCACAATGATAGATATCATTACTGTTCGCCATGATCTGCGATTTGATTTTGCGAATGAAAAAGCAAATTCATCTCACTTGGCGTAGCTTCCTCACAGGCGGAAATCCTGCAGGAGTTTCTTAACTAAGTGGCTGAATAGTTTTCATAAATCAGCGGTTTCACTAATCCTGAAAGCATCAATTTTTGTAGAGAAAGAATGGCGCACCCGAAAGGATTCGAACCTCTGACCCCCAGATTCGTAGTCTGGTGCTCTATCCAGCTGAGCTACGGGTGCTTGCCTGTGTGCCGCGATTGCTGCGGCGATGGGCGGTTGATAATCGGACGGATTACTAAAAGCAAGCACCTTCTTGGAAAAAAATGCGCTTATGTGAAGTTTTCTTATCAATGCCCGGCTTTGCGGGCTTTTTGAGCCTGTTTCGGATTGGGGAAAACGCGCGAAAGCCAGGCAATGGCATGAATTCAGGACGAGACAGCAATCGCACAGCGGGAATCATGCAGTGAATCAGCTCACTAGCAACTTGATGAATCGAGTGGATTTTTTGAATTTGACGTTTGAAATGGCACTTATGTCGGGCGAGATTCAATCCGCTAATACGTGTCACGTTTCATCGTATTCATACGAAACGCTTTAAGCAGCATTGCTTCCGTGCTGATTGCTGCGTCTTTCGCCCCAATTAGGCAAGTCAGGAAGGCGAATCTCGAAATGCGCGCCTATAGGCCGATCTTCACGCAGTTCGATCGTGCCGCCATGTGCGCGCACCAATTCCTGCGCGATTGCAAGCCCAAGCCCTGTGCCGTCGCTGCGTGTAGAGCCTTTAAACGCTGTAAAGAGATTATCACGCGCTTTCTGCGGTAGGCCAGGACCAGTGTCTTCTACGCCGATAATCGTCATCGTGCCTATTCTACCTGCAGAAAGTGTTAAGCGCTTGATGGTAGACACATCGCTGCGCCGGTCACGCTCCATCGCCTGCACGGAGTTGCGGCACAGATTATGCAGCACACGAAACAGCTGCTCGGAATCGACATTCAACTCGAAATTAACGGGGATGAGATTTTCGAACTCAATCCCGCTTTCCGTTTTCAGATTGAGTGTTTCCTGCACGTCAAGAACGACGGTGCTCAATTGTACGCGGCGCGGGGTAGGTGGGGCCTCTTGAGAGCGACCATAGGCCATCACGCTTTCGGAGTAATTGATGGCGCGGCTCAGCGTGTGAATAAGCTTTGGCGCAAAACGTTGCACCATCGGATCCTCGGTATAGGCCAGTCGGTCCGACATGAGCTGTGCCGATGCCAAAATGTTGCGCATATCATGATTGATCTTGGAGACCGCGAGGCCGAGATCGGCCAGATGTTTCTGTTCTTTCAGTGTGCGCTGCAAATCGCTTTGGATATGCGCGATCTGCCGTTGTGCGATGCCGAACTCATCCTTGCGGTTTTCGGGTATCAGAATCCGGGTGGGATTGTCGGGTGCCGAGGCAAAATCAATCATATTGCGATGCATAAGGCGTACGGGGCGCAGAAGCATTTCGTGAATGATGAGATAAATGAGGCTTGCGGCTATGACTGAGATAAGCAGAGAGATGATTGCAACGTTGGTCGCATAACTCAGCATGGCATGGCGCAGCGGCGCATCCGAAGTGACGATTTCGATAATACGTCCCGGATTGGCAGAAGGCGGATTCGATCCATAAATACGCAATGTGCGATTGCCACCGTTAAAGAGCGTTCCAAACGCATCCCAGATGGCAGCGGCTTCACTGATATTATTGAGATCGACAACCTGATCGATAGTACCCGGCATTTCGCTCATCGCCAGAAGATGAGACGCATCCGCCTCGCGCAAAGCAATCGCCTTGGTCCCGGTTGCGAGCAGCACCTTGTCCTGCACTTCGCGTGGAATATTGATATTGCCACTTGCGATAAGCACTTCGCTCACTGCATCCACGGTGTCGAGGCGCGAACTCATCCAGCGCACCCGCATATTGGCGATGGATGGAACGAAGATCAGAACTTCAGCGATAAGAACAGCGAGAGCGGTTAGAATAAGAAGCTTGCTTGAAAGCCGGTTGCGCCAGCGAAGGCGCGTGAAATGGATGGGCGAAGTCTTATCATCCTTTGGAGATGCCACAGCGGGAGACTGCGGGGCTGCATCGGCAACGACCCCACCCGTATCCATTGTTTTTTCAACAGCCGCCATACGTTAAATCCAAATCGACAGGCTGTGTGGCTGCAATGCGGCCGTGCCTTATTCAGAAAGCTCATCACAATGCGAACATACAAATACCGCCTTCTATATATGGTGGCGTGAGATAATTCCAACCGGCTTTGTCTCTTTTGATTGAAACAGGTCCATTGCATTCCTTTGTCAGCATTACCGAAATTTAACTCGACGTGTGGAATCGCGACGTGCAAACTCGCAAAAAGAGAAGTCCGTGATGCCCCAATTCCGCGCTTTCGACGCAACTTATTGGGCGATCATTATTTTGATACTGTTTGCTGCATATCCTGTGTCTAGAGCGTCGTGCTTTGTGCCACCTAAGAGGGTGCCGAGTGCTCTAAAGCGAATATGGATGGTTTGATCAGAGGCCCGTCGATGACTTAGACGAGGCCCTGCCGGAGAGTTGAATGAAGTCTTGGAAGCAGATTGTTCTGTGCCTGCTTATTGTTAGTGCCGCTGGAGGCGGTTGGTACATCTATAAAAATAAAGACTCCTCGGCGCAAACGGCATCAGGCGCAGCTCCCGGAAAACAGACGCATGGATCATCTTCGGGACGAGGCGCTCCGCTCGTTGTTGTTGAACCGGCAGGTGAAGAGACGATCAACAATCGCCTGACAGCCATTGGCTCGGCGCGAGCACTCAGCACAGTTTCAGTCACGCCTTATTCGAGCGGTTATATGAATGAGCTGCTTGTGAAAGCGGGTGATTTCATTAAGGCGGGTGATCCGATTGCTGTACTTGATAACGAGACCGAGACCATTGCGGTCAGTAAAGCACAGATCGCGCTGAAAGATGCTGAAACCACACGCCAGCGCATCGCGCGTTTGCGCGCCACGAATACGGCAACGGTGGTACAGGAAGTTGAAGCTGATCTGGCTTTGTCTAACGCCAAGCTTGTGCTGGACGATGCGCAGCTTGCATTAAGCCGCCGCACGGTGCGCGCGCCGATTTCCGGTGTTGTTGGTATTCTGCCGGTTAATGCGGGAAACTATGTCACCGCACAAACTTCAATTGCCCGCATTGATGATCGCTCCAAGGTGTTGATCGATATCTGGGTGCCCGAACGCTTTGCACCGCAGATCAAGGTTGGCCAGCCGCTTACAGCCGAATCCACCGCATTTCCCGGTGTGACGCATAAGGGCGAAATCAACGCCGTTGATAATATGCTCGATGAGGCGAGCCGCACATTGCATGTTCGCGCGGAGATCAACAACGATCAGGACCGTTTGCGTGCCGGCATGTCGTTTTCGGTGACTGTTTTGTTCCCTGGAGATAACTATCCTTCCGTTGACCCGCTGGCTATCCAGTGGGGTGCCGATGGCTCTTACGTCTGGCGCGTTGAAGAGGGTGTCGCAAAGAAGGTGGCCGCGCGCATTGTGCAGCGTAATTCAACCAACATATTGATCGATGGTGCAGTTAAGCAAGGTGACATGATCGTTACACAAGGCGTGCAGACCGTGCGCGACGACGCGCCGGTGCGCGTACTGGATGAGCAAGGGACAGCCCGCATTGATCCGTCCGCCAAAAGCCGTGCTGCAGGGTGAGGATAAAGCGTGAGCAATCCTAATTCGCATTCTGGCAATACCGGTGGGTCGACAGCGCTGTTTATTCGACGTCCGGTCTTTGCCTTCGTCATCAATGTTCTGATTATCGTTGCTGGCCTTGCGGCCTTTACCGGCGTCGATATTCGTGAATTGCCCGATGTGGACCGTCCTGTCGTGACAATCAGCACGGATTTCAGTGGCGCTTCGGCCGAAACCATCGATCGGCAGCTGACACAGGTTTTGGAAAATGCAGTTGCCCGCGTATCGGGCGTGAAATCTATTTCTTCAACATCGTCGTTTGAACGCAGCCGCGTCACGGTTGAGTTCAACGACGGCGTTGATCTCAATGTCGCTGCGGCCGATATGCGTGACGCCATTTCACGCGTGGCAAACAATGTGCCGGAGGAAGCCGATCCTTCGCGCATCATCAAGGCAGACTCCAACGCCGATCCGGTCATGCGCCTTGCAGTTACGTCCGACACGATGGCGGTCGACGATATGACTGTGCTGGTGGAAGATCAGATTCAGGATGTTCTTTCGGCTGTTCCAGGCGTTGCCGATGTGCAGATCTATGGTAATCGCGACAAGATTTTCCGCATCGATATCATTCAGGCGCGCCTGGCGAGTTACGGATTAACCATTGCGGATATTTCGAGCGCGCTTTCATCCATGGGTCTTGATGCGCCTGCGGGGTCGTTGCGCAGTTCAGATCAGTCGATTGTGGTTCGCGCCACGGCCAATCTCGAGCGACCAGAAGATTTCGAGAACGTCTATATTAAAGGGCGCACGCAAATTCGCGATGTGGCAACAGTCACGCTTGGTCCGGACATTGAAAGTTCGGCAGTGCGTTCAAATGGTATAACGGCTATTGGCCTTGGCATCGTGCGTCAGGCGCAGTCGAATACGCTCGATATCTCGGAAGGTATCCGGGCAGCCGTCGCCAATCTGAAAAATACGTTGCCGCCCGGCGTCAATGTGACGGTTACCAGTGACGATGCCAGCTTCATTAACGGCGCTATCCACGAAGTTGAGATTGCGCTCATCGCCTCCGTCATCATCGTTGTCGTGATCATCTTCATGTTTCTCTGGGATATCCGCGCGACACTTATCCCGGCTCTGGCCATGCCTGTGGCATTGATCGGCACGATTGCGGCAATCTATCTCAGCGGGTTCTCGGTCAATATTCTCACATTGCTGGCGCTCGTGCTTGCGACCGGCCTTGTGGTGGATGACGCGATTGTGGTGCTCGAAAATATCGTGCGGCGACGCAATCAGGGCATGGGACCACGCGCGGCTGCGGTTCTGGGCACACAGGAAGTGTTCTTCGCTGTCATCGCAACGACACTTACACTTGTGGCTGTGTTTGTGCCGATTTCCTTCCTGCCGGGACAAGCTGGCGGTCTTTTCCGCGAGTTTGGTTTTGTGCTGGCAATCGCTATCTTACTGTCATCCATTGTTGCGCTGACATTGTGTCCGATGCTGGCATCGCGGTTCCTTAAAGAGGGTGTTGAAACCTCTGAAGGCGGCGGCCATGGTCCAAAATTTCTGCGTCGGATCGGCAGTGGTTTGGCAAGCTTCTATCGTAAGAGCCTCCATGCCTGTCTTTCTGCCCCGTTCATTGTCGTTCTGGTCGCAATACTTTTTGCCGGTGCGTCCTATGTCGGTTTCGGTATGCTGAGACAGGAGCTGACACCGACGGAAGATCGCGCAGTCGCCATTCTGCGTATCAATGGTCCGCAGGGTATCAGCGTTGAATTTCTTCAATCGCAGCTCGAAAAGATCGAAACAGCGATCCAGCCTTTGCGCGATAGTGGTGAAATTCTGACCACCTATGGCATTGCTGGGTCGGGCGGGTCGTCGAATAACGGCTTTATGGTCCTGACACTGGCGCCGTGGAAAGAGCGTAGCCGCTCGCAGCAGGAAATCATGGCCGATATCACTGCGCGTGTACGCGGGATTACGGCGGTGCGCATCTTCACGGCACAGCCTAACAGCCTGGGCATCCGCGGTGCAGGCAATGGCTTGCAGTTTGCGGTACTCGGTACGGATTATGCGAAACTGCGTCCTGCGACTGACGCTATCGTTGCGGCGCTTGAAAAAGACCCGCGTTTTGTGCAGCCACGTCTGTCGGTTGAAGCAACGCAACCCCAGCTCTCGGTCGAGATCAATCGTGAGCGCGCATCCGATCTTGGCATTGATATCACAGGTCTTGCCAATGCGGTTCAGGCGGTACTTGATGGTCGCAAAATCGGATCGGTCTATGTCGGTGACAGAAGTTTCGATGTGAAACTTGTAGCGACCACCAATCCGATCAACGACCCGACGGATCTGGAAAATGTTTTCCTGAAGACAACGGATGGTCGTTATGTGCCGATGTCTTCTATCGCGTCAGTGGTCGAAAAAGCAGTTCCGCCACAGCTCAACCGCGAAGAACGACAGCGTTCTATTGCAATCACGACTGACCTGCGCAGCGATTTCGCTTTGGGCGATGCCTATGCCGCCGCATTGCAAATAGCCGCACCGCTGTTGCCACCCGGCGCGCATATTATTCCGCTGGCTGAGGCCTCGACACTGAGCGAAACATCGACCGGTATTGCGCTGGTGTTTGGCTTTGCCATCATCATTATCCTGCTGGTGCTGGCTGCACAGTTCGAAAGCTTTGTGAGTGCGCTCATCGTTATGGCAACCGTGCCGCTGGGACTTGGCTGCGCGGTTTTCGCGATGATCCTAACCGGCACCAGTCTTAATGTTTACAGTCAGATCGGACTTGTGCTGCTTGTCGGTATCATGGCCAAGAACGGCATTCTGATTGTCGAGTTTGCCGATCAGTTGCGTGACAAGGGTATGAATGTTCGTGAGGCCATTGAAGAGGCGGCCAATATCCGCCTGCGCCCGGTCTGTATGACCATGATTTGTTCGGTCCTCGGTGGCGTGCCGTTGATTCTGGCAAGTGGCGCGGGGGCTGAAGCCCGTGTGGCGCTTGGCTGGGTGATCGTTGGTGGCTTGGGTCTGGCCACGATCGCAACACTGTTTGTGACGCCGGTTGCCTATCTTCTTCTTGGCCGCTTCACCAAGCCAAGAATTGAAGAAGAAGCGCGGCTTGAGCGCGAGCTGGTCAGGGCCGTCGCACTGGAAGAAAAGCTCAAATAAAATTAAACCCCGGAAGAGCAATCTTCCGGGGTTCTTTTGTTATGTGCTTTGTTACTTCTTCATCGCATCCGTGATCTTGGACGTCCATGCGCCTTCCGGCTTCTTGGTAATAACCGGATCGGAGCCGCCGCCAAGCAATGTGTTGACCGTGCGGTCCGCTGCCGCCACATCGAGCGTGCCGTCAGAGCCATCAATCAGCTTGGCAATTTCCTTGACCATGCGTTCCTGAACTTTCTGTGTCTGCGCACCGGAAGCATCATTCTCGAGAATGATTTCAGCAGCTTCAGCCGGGTTCTCGGACGCATATTGCCAGCCCTTCATCGAAGCGCGGACAAAACGGGCGAGCTTGTCGACCATTGCAGGATCGTCGAGGCTCTTATCAAGAACGTAAAGTCCATCCTCCAGCGTGGCGACGCCCTGTTCTTCATATGGGAACACGACGAGCTGATCGGCTGGGATACCGGCATCAATCACCTGCCAATATTCATTATAGGTCATGGTGGAAATGCAGTCGGCCTGCTTCTGGATCAGCGGATCGACGTTAAAGCCCTGCTTGAGCACGGTCACGCCATCCTTGCCGCCTTCGGTCGGAATTTTCAGGTGGCTCATCCACGACAAGAATGGATATTCATTGCCACCGAACCAGACGCCAAGCGTGCGGCCCTTAAAATCTTCCGGCTTGGTGATGTTGGTGTCCTTGCGACAGGTCAGCATCATACCGGACTTCTTGAATGGCTGTGCGATATTGACGAGCGGAACACCCTTTTCGCGGGTGGCGAGCGCAGACGGCATCCAGTCGACCACCACATCCGCACCACCACCGGCGATCACTTGCGGAGGAGCCACGTCGGGGCCGCCCGGCTTGATTTCCACGTCGAGATTTTCGGCTTCGTAAAAGCCTTTGTCCTTGGCAACGTAATAGCCTGCAAACTGTCCCTGCGTCACCCATTTGAGCTGCAAGGTCAGCTTGTCAGCTGCCATTGCCGAGCTGCTCATGAGTGCGAGCGCCAGTCCGGCTGTTCCAAGGCATAGAGAAATTGCCTTTTTCATTTCAGTTCTCCTCTGGTTAAGGCTCTGCATTATTCTTGCAGATGCCAAATATTCAGGCTTACCCCCTCCTGTAAGAAGGGTGCCAGAATGTCATTCTGCGCTCGATCAGTGCGATCAGCCCATAAGAGAGCGATCCCGCAAGAGCGGCTACAAAGATTTCGGCCCAGACCATGTCGACATTCATGCGTCCGATTTCAGCCGATATGCGGAAGCCCATCCCAACAATTGGTGTGCCGAAAAACTCGGCGACAATCGCGCCAATTAGCGCCAGCGTGGAGTTGATCTTGAGCGCATTGAAGATGAAAGGCATGGCCGCTGGCAGGCGCAGTTTGATAAGTGTCTGCCAATAGTTCGAGCCATAGGTCTGCATCAGATCGCGCTCCATCGAACCACTAGCCGCTAGTCCCGCAACTGTGTTCACGAGCATTGGGAAGAAGGTCATGATGATGACGACTGCTGCCTTCGATTGCCAGTCGAAGCCGAACCACATCACCATAATAGGTGCGACGCCGACAATGGGAAGGGCGGCAGCGAGATTGCCAAGCGGCAGCAGGCCTTTTCGCAAAAAGGGTACGCGATCAGCGATGATGGCGGTGATAAAGCCTAAACCGCAGCCCGCAATATAGCCGATAATGACGGCCTTCATGAAGGTCTGCTGGAAGTCAGCCCACAGGATCGGAACCGAACTCGTAATCCGCGCCCATATGACTGACGGAGCAGGCAACAGCACTTGCGGTACGGCAAACAATCGAACGGTGACTTCCCACAGAACGAGCATCGCGATGCCGAAAAGGGCAGGGACGGCAATGTCCAGCAGCTTTTGGGCGTGTGGGTTGCGCGCCTTGAGGCTTGCCACCCAACCCACAATTGCCCAGGAGACGGCAATCAGCGCGATAATGATTATGACATTCATCATCATGCCGTTGCCCTTTCCGGTCTTGCGCCCATGCGCCGATTGACGAGGCGTGCGATCAGTCCGACAAGCGCCACCAACACACCCGCCATGATGGCTGCTGCGATGAGTGCGGCCCATATCTGAACCGTCTGGCCGTAATAGGAACCAGCCAGCAAACGTGCGCCGAGACCAGCGACGGCACCTGTCGGCAGCTCGCCGACGATAGCCCCCACCAGGCTGATAGCAACTGCAATCTGCATCGATGTGAACAGGAAGGGCATTGCAGCGGGCCAGCGTAGTTTCCAGAACACCTGATTGCGCGATGCATTGTAAGTCCGCATCAGATCGAGATGCATCACATCGGGCGAGCGCAAGCCTTTCACCATGCCCACGGCGACGGGGAAGAAAGACAGATAGGTCGATATGATGGCCTTTGGCAGCAAGCCCGATATCCCAATCGCATTCAGCACCACGATAATCATCGGTGCGATGGCGAGGATGGGGATTGTCTGCGAGGTGATGATCCACGGCATCAGGCTTTTGTCGAGCGTGCGCGAATGCACAATGCCGACCGCCAGCAACACGCCAAGCGCCGATCCGAGCACGAAACCGAGCAAGGTCGATGAGAGCGTTACCCAGCCATGATAGACAAGGCTGCGCTTGGAGCTAGGCTTCACATCAAAGACGGTTTTCCAGATTTCTTCCGCCACTTGATGCGGAGCAGGCAGGACCGGGCGATCCTGATGCATCGTATTGGCAACGATTGTCGAGAATGAAATCTCGGTTCCGGCGCGCTCTGCCTGATCGCGCTCAAACGGCGCGTTGAGAAAGACCGCAAGCAGATACCAAAGCCCGATGATAGCCAGCAGAACCGTCGTCACCGGAATGAATTTGTCGCGAAAAAAGGCTGTCATTGCCGCCCCCCTTCACCCGATTGTTGCCCCCGCTGTTTAATCATGCCCCCTGATTTAATCATGGATGTGCCCCAGCCGCAGGCCTTCGCGCACACGATGGGCGATTTTGAGAAACGCTTCCGATTCACGAATATCAAGCGTCCGATCCGGTCCCAGATCGCAGTCGATGATTTCATGAATGCGGCCTGGACGCGGGCTCATCACGACTATCTTGGTCGACAGAAAGACCGCTTCGGGAATGGAATGCGTCACAAAGATTACAGTCTTCTGCGTTGCGGCCCAGAGTTTGAGAAGCTGTTCGTTGAGGTGATCGCGAACGATCTCATCCAGCGCGCCAAAAGGCTCGTCCATCAGCAGCATGTCCGGGTCGAACGACAGCGCACGGGCAATTGATGCCCGCTGCTGCATCCCGCCGGAAAGCTGCCATGGAAATTTCTTGCCGAAGCCGGCAAGGTTCACCAGTGCGAGGTTCTTTTCAATCCGTGCTTTGCGTTCGGCAGCAGCATAGCCCATCACCTCAAGCGGCAGGCTGATATTGTCTTCGATGGTGCGCCATGGAAAGAGCGCTGCTGCCTGAAAAACATAGCCGTAGGAGCGATCAAGACGCGCCTGTTCCGGCGTTTTGCCGTTGACCGTGACAGAACCTGAGGTTGGCTGTTCAAGGTCGGCCACCACACGCATCAAGGTGGTTTTCCCACAACCCGACGGACCAATGAAGGAAACAAATTCGCCACGCTTGATAGCGAGATTGATGTCGGACAGCGCGTGAACCGGACCGTCATTGGTTTCAAACACCAATGAAAGGTCCTTGATGTTGATCACGGTCTGCGCATTTTCCAGGCCCATTTCCGGGGCCATGCTGTTTTCCAAATTCATGCGCGGTTCCCGAAGCTGAGCTAGAGCCATGTATCAGACCCCTATCGGCATATGTTCGGCGCTGCGTTCCACCTTGCGTGGAGCAACGATTTCTTTCCACTGCGACAGTGCTTTGTTGGCGGCCCCATTGGGTTCACGCTCGACAAAGCGTCCGTCGCCCGGCTGCGCAGTCACATGGCCATTGTCATAGGCGAGACGTCCGCGCGAGAATGTCTTGACCGGCAAGCCTTTCAGCTCAAAACCTTCAAACACATTGTAATCAATGGAAGAATGCTGCGTTTTGGCCGATATTTTCTTGGTGGCCTCGGGATCCCAGATGATCAGATCAGCATCGGCCCCCGGCAGGACTGCACCCTTCTGCGGGTAGATATTGAGGATTTTCGCAATATTGGTCGAGGTCACAGCCACAAACTCGTTTGGCGTCAGACGTCCGGTGCGAACGCCGCGCGTCCAGAGCACGGGCAACCGTTCTTCAAGCCCACCTGTGCCGTTCGGAATTTTGGTGAAATTACCGATGCCATTGCGCTTCTGCTCGGTGGTAAAGGCGCAGTGATCAGTCGCCACAACTTGCAGACTACCGGATGCCAGACCCGCCCAGAGACTATCCTGATTGACCTTATCGCGGAATGGCGGCGACATCACGCGGCGCGCGGCATAGTCCCAGTCGCGGTTGTGATATTCGCTTTCATCCAACGTCAGATGCTGGATCAGCGGCTCGCCATAAACCCGCATGCCTTTCTGGCGGGCGCGGCGGATTGCTTCATGCGCTTGTTCGCAGGATGTGTGCACCACATAGAGCGGAACACCGGCCTGATCGGCAATCATGATGGCGCGGTTTGTGGCTTCACCTTCCACCTCCGGTGGACGCGAATAGGCGTGCGCCTCTGGTCCGTCATTGCCAGCAGCCAAAAGCTTGGCCTGCAATTGCGCAACGATATCGCCATTTTCCGCGTGAACGAGTGGCATGGCGCCAAGCTCGGCACAGCGCTGGAACGATGCGAACATCTCGTCATCATTGACCATCAAGGCGCCCTTATAGGCCATGAAGTGCTTGAAGGTGTTTATGCCACGCTTCACCACTTCCGGCATTTCATTGAAGGCGCGTTCACTCCAGCCGGTGATTGCCATGTGGAAGGAATAGTCGGTGCGGGCCTTGCCTGCCTTCTGGAACCATTCCTGCAGCGCATCGAGCAGGTTGCCTTCCGGTCCGGGCAGAACGAAATCCACGACCATCGTCGTGCCGCCAGCAAGGGCTGCAGCGGTGCCGGTATCGAAGTCGTCGGATGAATAGGTGCCCATGAAGGGCATCTGCAAATGCGTATGCGGGTCGATGCCGCCGGGCATGATGTAACAGCCCGATGCATCAATGGTTTCATCGCCGGTCAGATTATCGCCCACGGCTACAATCTTCTCGCCTTCGATGAGAACGTCGGCTTTAAAGGTGCGGTCTGCCGTAATCACGGTGCCGCCTTTGATGACCTTACTTGCCCCAGAACTAACCATGTTCGTCGTTCCCCTTTTTGGTTTTGTTGCGAACATTCAGCAGTATTGGATGGTGGGAATGTTATCTCACAATTTCAGCGGTCTCCAATACGGCATGAAGCAGCACATCAGCGCCAGCCGATGCCCATTCTTTAGAAATATCTTCGTCTTCGTTGTGGCTGAGACCATCCACGCATGGACACATGACCATGGCAGTCGGTGCCACACGATTGATCCAGCAGGCGTCGTGACCGGCACCTGAAACGATGTTGCGATGGCTGTAACCAAGCCGTTCAGCTGCATTGCGGATTGCAGTGACACAGCCCTCATCAAAGGTGACGGGATCGAAGTGGCCTGCCACTTCAATCTCGATGCCGATGCCAATTTCCTCAGCGATCTTCGGTGCTTCGGCCTCGAAACGCGCTTTCATGGCATCGAGTGTTTTCTGATCCGGTGAGCGGAAATCGACGGTGAAAACGATCTGACCCGGCAGGACATTGCGTGAATTTGGCGAGACTTCGATATGGCCAACACCACCAACAGCATCCGGCTGATGCGACATGGCGATTTCGTTGACGAGCTGCAGCATCTTGCCCAAGCCCAGGCTTGCATTCTTGCGCATTTTCATCGGTGTCGAGCCGGTATGCGCTTCCTTGCCGGTCAAGGTCACCTGAAGCCACCATAGGCCCTGACCGTGGGTGACAACGCCAATGTCCTTGTGCTCGATCTCAAGGATCGGGCCTTGTTCGATATGGAGCTCGAACATGGAGTGGATTTTGCGCGTTCCTACCGGCTCATCGCCCTTCCAGCCAATACGCTCCAGCTCATCGATAAATTTCTTGCCTTTGGCGTCCGTGCGTTCATAGGCCCAATCCTGCTCATGCACACCGGCGAAAACGCCGGAAGCGAGCATTGCTGGCGCAAAACGCGTGCCTTCTTCATTGGTCCAGTTGACCACGACGATAGGGCGCTTTGTCTTGATATTGGTGTCATTCAATGTGCGCATGACTTCAAGCCCGCCCAGCACTCCGAGCACACCGTCATATTTGCCGCCTGTCGGCTGCGTGTCGAGATGGCTGCCCATATAGACCGGATCAGCATCCGCATCTTCGCCGGGACGGAGGAAGAACATATTGCCCATCGTGTCGACGATCATCGACAATCCGGCTTTTTCACACCATGATTGGAAAAGCTGACGGCCTTCACTGTCTTCATCGGTCAGCGTCTGGCGGTTATTGCCACCACGAATACCAGGGCCAATTTTGGCCATATCCATCAGGCTGTCCCACAGCCTGTCGCCATTGACCTTGAGATTACTGGAGAGCGCCATATTGCTCTGCCTCCACATTTCAAGCATGCACCAACGGTGGCATTGCTGCCAGCGTTTCGCATGTTATGTTGTTCCCACGACCTGGCTCTTTGGCCTCAATCTTCTTGCAGCAATTGCAAAAACTTGACTAGTTGGTCAAAATGCAGGCTAGAAGAGCGTTCGACACTGGTCAAGCGGTTTTAAGAAATTTTGCCTCACGAAAAGGTGCTAAATGGTCACAGATGCGACAGCTCCCGCCGATGCCCCCGTTGAAGCAGTTGCGAACGAAAAGGCGGAAGGTGCGACGCGCATTCAGGCGATCAACCGCAGGCTCATTCTGGACGCCGCATTGGATGTTTTTTCCGCCTATGGCTTTCGTGGTTCGACGGTCGATCAGATCGCCGAGAAGGCAGGCATGTCGAAGCCAAACCTGCTTTATTATTTTCCGCGCAAGCAGAATATCTATGTAACGGTTCTTGAAGAAACGCTCACCGAGTGGCTTGGTCCATTTGAAAGCATCGACCCGCAAGGCGATCCGCTTGAGGAGCTTCGGAACTATATCACGCAGAAGCTTGAGCTTTCGGCCAAACGGCCGGAAGCATCGCGGCTGTTTGCCAATGAAATTCTACATGGCGCACCGGCAATTACCGAATTTCTGAAAGGCCATCTGAAAGATCTGGTCGATGACAAGGCGCGGGTCATTCATCAATGGATCGAGGAAAAGCGTATTGCGCCGATCGATCCCTATCACCTGATTTTCACGATCTGGGCGGTGACACAGCATTATTCCGACTTCTCGGTTCAGGTCGCAGCCATACTTGGCAAGCGTACGGAAGAACCTGATTTTTATGAGCAGACGGCGCGCTCCATTGCGGCAATCATTCTTGACGGTGTGCGTGTTCGCGACGATGTTTCGTCATCATGAAAACGATTCTTATTGCAGCAGCCATTGTCCGTGATGAAGCGGGCCGTTTCCTCCTCGTGCGCAAGCGCGGCAGCGAGATTTTTTTCCAGCCCGGTGGCAAGATCGATGCAGGCGAGCAGCCTGAAACAGCCCTTATCCGCGAGATAGAGGAAGAGCTTGGTATTCTGATTGACGAGAGCCAGTTAAGCTATGCTGCGAAAATGTCAGCGCCTGCAGCTAACGAGCTTGATGCAACGGTTGAAGCAGAGCTGTTTCACCTCTCGCTGAAAGAAGGGCAGGTTCCTGCCGCTTCCAGTGAAATTGAAGAGCTGATCTGGCTCAAGGCTGGCGATCAAACCCGGCCTGTTGCCCTGCTTTCGCAGAGCATCCAGGCGCGGTTTTCGGATGCTGATTAAGCGCTCTCGACGCGATTTCCTTCGCCATCGAACAGATGGAGATGCTGTGCCGGGAAGCTCACCTGAATAGAACCCTGCGCATGAAGCGCATCGCGATCCAGCGTGAAAATCTTGAACGGCAACCCGTGCAGGCTGAGATGCAGGATAATGCCGAAGCCGGTCGGCTCGACCAGATCGACATCAGCCGTCAGGCTTGCTGAATTCTCGATATGCACGTGCTCGGGACGAACGCCGAGCGAGGCGTTCGCGCCATCCTTGAGCTTTAAAGGCTGTGGCAATGCGATGAGCGTGCCGTCCTTGAGCTTCAGACGCGGACCACCATCCTGTTCAAGATAGGTCACATCGAGAAAATTCATGGCGGGTGAGCCGATGAAACCTGCCACGAAGAGATTGGCCGGACGGTCATAAAGCTCCAGTGGAGAGCCAACCTGCTGCACCACACCGCCATGCATGGCGACGATACGATCGGCCAAAGTCATGGCTTCGATCTGGTCATGTGTGACATAGATCGACGTGGCTTTCAGCTCACCATGCAGTTTCTTGATTTCGGCACGCATCTGCTCGCGCAGGCGCGCATCGAGGTTGGAAAGCGGCTCGTCAAAGAGGAAGGCCTTGGGCTGACGCACAATGGCGCGACCCATTGCAACGCGCTGGCGTTGGCCACCGGAAAGCGCCTTCGGTCGACGTTCCAGCAAAGGCTCAAGGCCAAGTTTGGCGGCGGTCGATTTGATGGCGCTTGCGATCTTTTCTTTCGGCGTTTTACGCAGCCGCATACTGTAGCTCATATTGTCGGCGACACTCATATGCGGGTAGAGCGCATAGGACTGAAACACCATCGCAATATCGCGGTCTTTGGGCGCCAGTTCATTGACGCGCTTGCCACTGATCTGCACCTGACCGGCAGTGATGTCTTCAAGGCCTGCAATCATGCGCAACAATGTGGATTTACCACAGCCCGACGGGCCGACCAGCACGATGAATTCGCCATCTTTGATCTCAAGGTCAACGCCGTGCAGAACAGCATGTTCGCCATAGCTTTTGCGGACTGACTGAATATCGATGGAAGCCATAGGGAAGATCCTTTCAGAGCATTTCTTGTCTAAGATCAACCGTTAGAAATGCTCTATCTATCTGTTTTAACGCATGTCTTTATCCCAAAACCGGTTCCCACTTTTGGGAGACATGCTCTAGCCTTTGACCGCGCCAGCCGTGAGGCCCTGC
Source organism: Brucella grignonensis (assembly GCF_002252505.1). Classification (GTDB taxonomy): domain Bacteria; phylum Pseudomonadota; class Alphaproteobacteria; order Rhizobiales; family Rhizobiaceae; genus Brucella; species Brucella grignonensis. The sequence goes on from NZ_NNRL01000163.1 coordinate 496,219, forward strand.
ACGAGATATCGTTGAATGAGGAAGAAGAAGAGACAGGCCGGGATCAGCGCGAGCACGCCCGCTGCCATCATCTGTCCGAAATCGACCGAGAATTTTGAGACGAAGCTCAAAAGCCCGACCGGGAACGTGGCTGAATCATTACCGGAAATCAGCATCAGCGCGAACAGAAGCTCGCTCCACGCTGCGGTGAAAACAAAGCCAAGCGTTGCTGCAATGCCAGGCAGGGTCAGCGGCAGAATAATCTGGCGGAAAGCCATGAACTGCGTTGCGCCGTCGATCTTGGCGGCTTCTTCGAGATCCTTCGGAATGCCGTCGAAGAACGATTGCATCAGGAAGGTTGCAAAAGGCACATTGAATGCCGAATAGACGATGATGAGGCCGATCAGGCTGTTGGTGAGACCGAGCGGTGCCATGATTTTGTAAATCGGCGCGATCAGCATCACGAGCGGAAACATCTGTGTCAGCAGCATCAGCGCCACAATCCAGTATTTGGCGCGGAAGTTGAAACGTGACAGCGCATAGCCGGAGAGCGATGCCAGCAGCGTAACAATAATAGCGGTTGAGCCGGACACGATCAGGCTGTTGCGGAAGAACAGCGGAAATGAGCTGTTATTCAACACATGGCTGAAGTGATCGAACGTCATGCGCGATGGCCATAGCCGCACGCCTTCGCTGTAAAGCAAATCATTGGGTGTGACGGAAACCTTCACCAGCCAGAAGATCGGAAACAGCGCGAACAGAACAAACAGCAGAATGGCAATGCGATGCGCGCCAACAAGGAGGAGTTTACGGTTGGTCATGGCCTCAGTCCTTGTTCAGCAGCGTCTGGCGCAACAGCACGATGAGCATTGAATAGACCATCAGCAGGACAAGCAGGACCATCGCAATCGCCGAGGCATAGCCGAAATCGAGCCGTTTGAAGGCCTGCGTGAAGATGTAGCTGGCGACGATCTGGGTCCGGTCGGCAGGCCCGCCGCCGGTCATCACGACGATCAGATCGGCACTGTTGGCAATCCAGACGGTGCGCAGCAAAATGGTGATAGCCATGGTTGGCGCAAGGTAAGGAAGCGTGATCGAGAGAAAACGCTGCACGGGGCCAGCGCCATCAATCGCTGCTGCTTCATAAAGATCGCGGGGGATGGCCTGCAAAGCGGCCAGCATGGTGATGGCAAAGAACGGAATACCCCACCATACACCGGCGGTAATGATGCCCCACATGGCCAGATTGGGGTCGGACAGGATGTTGTCTGGTGCGCTCAGAATGCCGATTGCATGTAGCCAGTGCGGCAGCGGACCGATCACCGGATTGAACAGCCACGCCCAGTTAAGGCCGGTGAGGAAAGTCGGCACAGCCCATGGCAGGAAGATCAATGCCTGCGCCAGCCCACGTCCGGCGAATGGTTTGTCGAGCAGCAGGGCAAGAATAAGCCCGAACACGAATTGCAGCAGCACCGAACAGCCGGTCCACCAGAGTGTGTTTTTCAAAGAACGATAGAAAGCCTGATCCGTTGCAAGTTCGCGGAAATGATCAAGCCCTACATAGCCACCCGAAAACGGGTTAAGCAACTGAATGTCGCGAAAGGCATAGGAGACGCCGAGGACCAGTGGAACCAGCATGATGGCGCCGATGAGGATCAGTGCGGGCGCGCTGTAAAGATAAGGCTCGGAGGCGTGCGCAAGTCGCTGCAGAAAGCTGCGGCGGTCCTGCCTTGGCACGTCGTTGCGCACCGGGGCCTTTATGGAAGCGGTGTCGTTCATCGTTTTTCCCTTCGCGGGGCTGCATCATTCGCTTTGCAGGCGCGGTCTTCCACGCCTGCAAGCTGTTCATGGTGCTATTGCTTTGAAAGGTGCTTCTGCTGTGCCTTGGTCAGATATTCTGCCCACTGATCGGCCAGCTGATCCGGCGTGATGTCACCGAGAAGCGCTTCCTGCGAGGTCTTGATGACGAGCGAATCCTTGAAGAAGGCAAATTCTTCCAGATAGGTCGGCATGACGGTTGGAACGACGTTCTTGTCAGCCAGTTCATCGAACCAGCCCTTGAACTGCTCGCCGCTATAGAACGGATCGTTCTGAGCAGATTTGAGAACCGGCAATGCACCGGTGCGCTTGTTCCATTCGATATTGCCTTCCGGACCTTCAAGCATCGAGATCAGCTTCCAGGAGAGGTCCTTGTACTGGCTACCGCTCATCATCGACCAGCCGGCAAAACCGATGGTCGGGAAGGTTTTGCCAGCCGGGCCCTTTGGCATGATGGTGACGCCGAAATCTTCCGGCTTCATGCGTTCGGCAATGGCGATCAGCGCATCTGGATCTTGGTTGAGGAAGGCGCAGGTGCCGCTATAGAAACCGGCGACGGTTTCGTTGAAGCCCCAGTTAACGCTGTCCTTCGGTGCAAGGCCGTTCTTGTAGAGATCGACCATCCAGGTGATGCCCTTTTTCCAGCCTTCGCTGTTCATGGTCGAGGTGCCGTCTTCGTTGAAGAACTTATTGTCACCGGCCATGGATGCAGCAAAAATCACCCAGCCATTGAGGCCGCCGGGGCCACCACGCATACAGAAGCCGGACTTGCCGGGAAGGGCTGCGATCTTTTTGGAGGCTTCGACAAATTCGTCCATCGTCTTTGGCGGCTCGGACACACCAGCCTCAGACAGCAGCTTCTTGTTGTAGAACATGGCGTTCAGATAGAAGCCGTAAGGCAGCGTATAGGCCGTGTTGTTGACACTGCGGCCAAGCTCAAGTGCGCGCTCGGTCAGGTCTGGCGTGGTTTCCCACTTTTCAAGATATGGTTCGAGGTTTTCCAGCATGCCATTGTTGGCATAGAGCGACACCCAGGTGTCCGGCATTTCCATGACGTCGGGAATTTCACCGGCCGAAACCATGGTTGCAAATTTCTGGAAGGACTCGCCCCATGGCAACGAAATGATTTCGACCTTGGTGCCCGGATTGGCTGCCTCAAACTTGGCAACGATGGATTCAAGCGTCTTGGTGCGCTCCGGGCTGGTGATGACTTCAACAAGCTTTAGAGTGGTATCGGCGAGTGCCGTGCCGCTCAAAAGCATGGTTGCGAATGCGGCTGCTATTAGTTTTTTCATTGCAGTTCCCCTTATTGCTCCTCACTAGATTTTCGCTATTCGGTCGATGCTGCGAGCGCTCCTTCGATATCTCGCCACAGCGCTTCCGTTCCTTCCAGTCCGACATGCAGGCGCACGGAGCGCGGGTCGATGCCGAACGTATGTGCCGAATTTGGCTGTGCTTTCTGCTGCAGCACGACTTCGCCCGGCACGATCAGGCTTTCATGTCCACCCCAGCTCACGCCGAGCTTGAACAGATCGAGATGATTGCAGAATTCGCGAATGTTCACGCCTTCCCGGAAGATGACCGAGAACAGGCCGGACGTGCCCTTGAGACCCGCAGGCAGGCGATTGGCGAGTGCCGGGTGGCAGACGGTCTCAACCAGATCTAGCGCCTGAAGACGCTTTGCAATTTCCAGTGCCGAAGCCTCATGCGCCTTCATGCGCGTCGGCAAGGTGCGCATACCGCGCACCAGAAGCCACGCATCAAACGGTGAAAGCTTGCCGCCGAGATATGGATAGGTTTCCGCCCGGATTGTATTGATCAGGGCTTTCGACCCGGTCACGACACCGGCCACGACATCGCTATGGCCGCCGAGATATTTCGATGCCGAATGCACGACGAGATCAACGCCAAGCGACAGCGGGCGCTGGAAGATCGGGCTGGCCCAGCTGTTGTCGATGATGCTCAACACGCCATGCTGCCTGGCAATCGTTGCCAGGGCGCCGACATCATGGGCTTCCATGACCCAGCTCGTCGGGCTTTCCATATAGAAGAGTTTTGCACCGGGCAGGGCTTTTGCAACCGCTTCCTCGTCACGTCCGTCGACATAATCGACCTGCACCTGCATGCGCTTCAAAATGGTGCCAAACAGGCGGAATGCATCAGGATAGACATGGCGCACGGCAACAATGCGATCACCGGGATTGACGAAGGCCAGCACACTTGAAGAGATCGCAGCCATGCCGCTGGCAAAGCCCAGCGCATCTTCGCCGCCTTCAAGTTTGGCCAGCATTTCTTCAAATGCCCGCACGGTCGGGTTGAGGCCGCGCGTGTAGATCGGGCGAACCTTTTCGCCGCGATAGGAGGCGACCATGTCGTCATAGCTTGGGAAGGTGAAAAGCGAAGTCTGCACGATGGGCGGAACCACGGCGTCGTAGGCATTGCCTTCATCATGGGCAACCGTAAGCGCTGCGAAATCCAGCGGATCCATCCCGTCGGTCATTTGGACATTTCCTTGATGTCTTCCTCGACAATGTCGAGGATCTTGAGTGTTTCCTGCCGTGCGGCTTCAGGGTCCTGAGCCACGATGGCGTTGAAGAGCGTGCGGTGGAACGGAAAGGTCCGCCGCGCGAAGTCGATCCGCTCGAACGGATGATCCCAGAAGCGCAAAAAGGCTTCCCGCATCTGTTCGAGCAATTGTCTGAAAAGCGGATTGTGAGTCGCGTCATAAATGGCGAGGTGAAAGGCCAGATCTTCCGGGCCTGACGTGCCTTCCGCGATATGAACGCGCTCCATCTCATTGAGATTGCGTTCGATGATAACGAGGTCTTCTGCCGTGCGTTTGCGGGCGGCGACCATGCTGGCCTCGGCTTCGATGCCACGGCGTACTTCAAGCGATTGCAGCAATGCATCGCGCAATTGCGCGGGGTCGAATGAAAGCGGCATATGAATGGTTGCCGCCGAAATCGGCTTGAGCAGATAGGTGCCGCTGCCTTTGCGGGCTTCGATCACACCCAGCGCCTGAAAGTGCCGGATTGCTTCGCGAATGGTGGAGCGCCCCACGGCCAGCGCGGTCATCAATTCACGTTCGGCGGGAAGGCGATCTCCGGCCTGAAGCTGCGCTGTCGCGATGTAGTTGGCGAGCGCATCCGTTACCTGCCGGGCGCGATCCATCGGCGGTAATGGCGCTATCTGCAGCAGCCTGCGATCTTTCATTCTGCCTCCATTTCACAGATTGGCCCAGAGATCAGCCCGGAGTCTCAACGCACAATCAGGTCAGAGCCGGTTCCCTTATTGGTTCTTAAATTGGTCTGACATCATAGTAATATCGACAGGAATTCGAGACTGTCAAGCGCGGTTTATTTGCACGTGAATAGACTGTTTGCATGCGCATGCTTTTCCGATTGCGCTTCGGCAAGCTTGCTCCTATCAATCGCTGGAAGAGGAGTGCGGTGCGTCGAGCGCCGTTGTTAAGGAGATATCCATGCAATTGAAGGCATCCGAAAAGCGGACGCTTGGCCGTACCGGTCTGACTGTAACCGCGCTTGGTCTGGGAACCGCGCCTTTGGGCGGACTGTATGCGCCGGTTTCGCGTGCTGATGCGGACGCTTTGCTGGAAGCTGGTTGGGACAGCGGTATCCGTTATTTCGACAGCGCACCAATGTATGGCTATGGCCGATGCGAGCACCTTCTTGGCGATATGCTGCGTGAAAAACCCGAGCGCGCCGTCATTTCCACCAAGGTCGGGCGTCTGATGACCAATGAGCGTGCTGGTCGCACGCTGCCACCATCACCGCCAAAGAATCCGCTCGATTCGGGCTGGCACAATGGCCTCAACTTCCGTGAGGTTTTCGATTACAGCTATGACGGCGTCATGCGGAGCTTCGATGATAGCCAGCAGCGTCTCGGCTTTCCTGAAATCGATCTGCTTTATGTCCATGACATTGGCCGTGTGACCCATGGCGACAGACACGAGCTTCACTGGAACGCGCTGACCAAGGGGGGTGGCTTCCGTGCGCTGACCGAGTTGCGCGCGGCAGGTAATATCAAGGGCTTTGGTCTTGGTGTGAACGAATGGCAGATCATTCGCGATGCGCTGGAAGAGGCTGATCTTGATTGCTCGCTTCTGGCTGGGCGCTATTCGCTGCTCGATCAGGTTTCTGAAAAAGAGTTCCTGCCGCTGGCGCAAAAGCGTGGCATGGCGCTGGTGATTGCCGGCGTGTTCAACTCCGGCATTCTGGCCGCACCGCGCGGCGGCGAACAGAAGTTCGACTATGCCGATGCACCTGCTGAAATCATTGCACGCACCAATCGCCTGCATGATATTTGCGATGAGTATCATGTGCCGCTCGCCGCTGCCGCCATGCAGTTTCCGTTAAGGCATGAGGCCGTCAGCTCCATTCTGATTGGTGTCCGTTCGCCGGAACAGATCAGGCAAAATGTGGTCTGGTTCGAGCAGTCTATCCCGGATGAATTCTGGCAGACCTTGCACTCTGAAGGTCTTATTTCGTAATCATGACGTCCAAGATTCTCTGCGTCGGTGCCCTCACGATGGACACCATTTTCCGCCTCGACACGCTTCCCGAACAGGCGGGCAAATATCTGCCGCGCGAGGCGGTCGAGATTGCAGCTGGCATGGCTTCAAGTGCTGCTGCCGCGATTGCCCGGCTTGGCGGCGATGTGGCGCTCTGGGCTTCTGCGGGGACTGATCCGGTGGGTGATCGTGCCGTCGCAGAACTGGAAGCCGAAGACATTGATTGTTCCTATATCCGACGGCTGGAAGGTGCGCGCACGGCATTTTCTTCGATCCTCGTCGATGCGAATGGCGAACGCATCATCGTGCCTTTTTATGATCGCAGGCTTGCAAGCCCGGCTCAATTGGTGCCGCCAATCGCGGCCGGAACCTATGCTGCCGTGATGACCGATGTGCGCTGGCCGTGGGCTGCGGAAACGGCGCTGCGCGCGGCTCGCGATGCAGGCATTCCGGCGATACTTGATGCCGATACGGCACCTGTTGAATTGCTTGAAACGCTGCTGCCGCTTGCAACCCATATTGTTGCGTCAGAACCTGCTGCAATCAGCGTCGCGGGCACGCCTGATTTGCGTGAATGTGTCCGCATTCTCAGCAACCGCTATGATGTTTTCACATCTGTCACGGCTGGCGCAGATGGCTGCTATTGGACGGAAGGCGCTAATCAGCCTGTTTCCCATGTCGCTGGTTTCACCGTCGATGCTGTGGATACGCTGGCTGCGGGCGATGTGTTCCATGGCGCTTTCGCGCATGGTCTGGTGGAAGGAAAGCCGATGACCGACATCATCCGCTTTGCCAATGCAGCCGCTGCAATCAAATGCGCACGCTTCGGCGGACGTGCCGGTTCGCCAAGCCATAGCGAAGTTATCAGCTTTATCGAAAGCGGTATCGTTCCCGCTCAATAAACATCGAAACGCTCTTCCAAAAAGTGCAATTGCGCACTGAACTCGAATTGACTCTTTACTAACATGTTAGTATGTGCAAACTTAAAGTTCAAATTTGGGAGGAGCCAGTTTTGGCACACAATAATTCTGGTCAGGAGCGCTTTGGGCTCTCTGCAGCGCTTACGACGCCATTCGATGCAGATGGCAAAATCGATGTCAGCCGTGCGCTGAAGCACGCACGCGCACGCCTCGACAGCGGCTGTTCAAGCGTAACCTTGTTTGGCACCACTGGCGAAGGGTCATCGATTGCCGATGCTGAGCGCGTAGCGCTTCTCGATGCCTTCATCGCGCAGGGTTTCCCGGCTGCGAACATCGTTGTCGGCGTCATGGAAAATTCGATTGCCGATGCGGTCCTGCAGTCGGCCGATGCGCTGCGTCGCGGCTGCAAGGCTATTCTTCTGGCACCGCCTTCCTATTTCAAGAATCTCTCCGACGAAGGTCTGTTCAACTGGTTCTCGGCAGTCTTCAAAGGTCTGGGCAGCAATGCCCGCAGCGTCATTCTCTACAATATTCCATCTGTGACTGCAGTTGAGCTTTCGGTCGATCTCATTGGTCGTCTGCGCGCAACTTTCGGTGACATCATCATTGGCGTGAAGGATTCGTCCGGCAACTGGGCCTATACGGAAAAGCTGCTTACAGCCCACAAGGACATTGCGATCCTGATCGGCGATGAGCGCGATCTTGCAGCCGGCGTACGCCTCGGTGGGCAGGGTGCAATTTCCGGCATGGCCAATCTGTTCCCGGATCGCCTTCTGCGCATGATCAATGATGGTCAGGACGATGCCGAACTGGTCGGCGCAGTACAGCAATTGCTGAACTATCCGGTAACGCCTGCGGTCAAGGCCATGGTGGCGCGTCATACGGGTGACAAGGAGTGGCGTCGCGTACGCGCACCGCTGATTTCACTGAATGATGCGGATTTCGATGCAATCGGCAGTGTATTTGACCGTTTGCATATGGCAAAAGCGGCCTGATGACTTCATAAGCTTTGATAGCAAAAAAGGGAATGGCTTTGGCGGACGATCATAATGAACCGGTAAAATTGCGGGATAAGGCTTATCAGAGCTTCACCCAGCATTTGCTGGCGCGTGATTTTCATCCGGGCCAGTTCGTCTCGCAGCGCCAGCTCGTCACCATGACGGGCTTGCCACTGGGGGCGATCCGCGAATTGATCCCGCGCCTTGAAGCGGAAGGTCTTATCAAGACCGTACCGCAGCGCGGGCTTCAGATCGCTCATATCGACCTCAATCTGATCCGCGAAGCGTTTCAGTTCCGCCTTTTCATCGAAAAGGAGTCGATTGCGATTTTCTGCCAGTCGGCTTCCGACGAGCTGTTGCGTTCGCTGCGTGCCGAGCATGAAGAGACGCTCAATCGCGCAATGAGCGAAGGTGAAACGCCGGAGTTGGAACAGCAGGCGCAGAATATCGACTGGAGCTTGCACGATACGATTGTCGGCTCGCTCGACAATGAAATTATCTGGCGCGCCTATCAGACCAATACGATCAAGATGCGCCTGATCAATCAGGAACGCTTCCGCATCACCGGGCGCGTTATCCCGGTCATGCAGGAGCATCTCGCTGTCCTTGCTGCAATCGAAACACGCGATCAGCAGACAGCCATGGATGCCATCGCCGTTCACATCAACAATGCACGGAAGCTGGCTTTGCAGATTTAACAACCAGGGTCGGGCAAGAGGAGTTGCCGGGCCGGAAGAATGATAGGGCCAAGAAGCCATAGGGGAGGAGTATGTAATGAATCTATTACGTCCAACACGTCGTCAGTTTCTGGCGGGAACAGCGGCCATCGCCGCCTCGGGTGTCACGGGCATCAGCCCATCTTTCGCGCAGTCGAGTGTCGACTGGAAGAAGTATGCTGGCACCACGCTTGAAGTAAACCTCATCAAGAGCCCGCGCGGCGAAATCCTTCAGAAATATCAGAAGGAATTCGAAGAGCTCACCGGCATCAAGGTCAATTCCGAACAGATGCCGGAACAGCAGCAGCGCCAAAAGGCGGTGATCGAGCTGACGTCTGGCCGTCCGAGCTTCGATGTCATTCACATCAGCTATCACGTTCAGAAGCGTCAGTTTGAAAAGGGTGGCTGGCTTGCCGACCTCAACCCGTTTCTGAAAGACCCGACGCTGACCGATGCATCACTCACAGAAGATGATTTTGCAAGCGCCGGTCTGACCTTCGCGAAGGATGCCAATGGCCGCTTTGGCGCGCTGCCTTTCTCGGTTGATTACTGGATCATCTACTGGAACAAGGAACTCTTTGCCGCCAAGGGCATCGAATTCCCGAAGACTTTTGAAGAATTGGTTGCCGCTGCAGAAGCGCTGACCGACCCATCAACCAGAACCTATGGTTTTGTCGCACGCGGCATGAAGAATGCCAATGCGCCGGTCTATACCAGCCTTCTGCTCGGCTATGGCAAGCAGTCGGTTGACGCAGACGGTAATCTGCAGACGGATTCGGCTGAAGGCATTGAAGCCGCCAAGCTCTATCAGCGCCTGATGACCAAATCGGCACCTCCCGGCGTTGCGGGCTTTAACTGGGCTGAATGCCAGTCGAACTTCCTGCAGGGCCGTGTCGGCATGTGGCTCGACGGTATCGGCTTTGCGCCACCGCTCGAAGACCCGAACAAGTCGCGCGTTGTCGGTAAGGTTGGCTATGGCGTCATGCCAGCTGGCCCGAATGCACAGGCAGCACCAACCACCGGCGACGGTATCGGCGTGACCGAAGCTTCCAAGAACAAGGAGGCTGCATATCTCTATTGCCAGTGGGCCATTTCCAAGGAAATGGGCGCTCGCCTGTTGCAGTCGGGATCGGGTGTTCCGTTCCGCAAGTCGGTCATCGATGATGAAGCCGTGCGCAAGGGCGTCACCATGCCAGCGGGCTGGGTGGAAGCTCTGTCAAAATCCGCACCAATCAGCCAGCTCTGCCTGCCGGTCATCGTACCTGTCACGGAGTTCCGCGACATCATCGGTGTCGGCCTCACCAATCTGTTGAATGGTGCTGACGCAGAAACTGAAATGAAACGCGCGACGGAAGAATTCCGTCCGGTCCTCGCACGGAGCGAAGGAAAATGACATCTGCCGCCCCGATAGGTGCAAAAACGGAAGCTGCTGCCAATGCAGCTTCCTCCACCAAGACAGGCAAGAGCCGCTTGCGGCCAAGTTACTGGCCATTTGTTCTTCCAGCCTTGATCACCGTCGGGGCGGTGATTGTCTTCCCATGGGTGTTTACACTCTGGATGAGTGCAAACCAGTGGCAGCTCGGCGGTGAGCAGAGCTTTGTCGGCTTCGACAACTATCTGCGTCTTGCCGCCGACATGCGCTTCTGGGAATCCATGTGGCATACGCTTGTTTATACGGTTCTCTCGGTCGTGGCGCCGATGATATTGGGCACGATTGCAGCGCTGGTCTTCGACAGCAAGCTGCCAATGCGCGGACTGTTGCGCGGTATTTTCGTCATGCCGATGATGGCAACGCCGGTGGCGGTCGCCCTTGTCTGGACCATGATGTATCATCCGCAGCTGGGCGTGTTGAACTATCTTCTCTCGCTGATCGGCATTGGCCCACAGGAATGGATCTTCAACCAGAGCACGGTTATCCCGTCGCTGGTGGCTGTTGAAACCTGGCAATGGACGCCGCTGGTTATGTTGATTGTGCTGGGTGGCCTTGCCTCCATGCCGCGCGATCCGTTTGAAAGTGCGGAAATCGATGGCGCCAATGGCTGGCAGAAATTCCGCTATATCACGCTTCCGATGATCCTGCCGTTTATCATGGTGGCTGTTATCATCCGCTCGATTGATGCGCTGAAAAGCTTCGACATCATCTATGCGATGACGCAGGGCGGTCCCGGAACGGCATCGGAAACCATCAATATCTATCTCTATAACGTGGCGTTTTCCTATTACGACATTGGCTATGGATCGGCGATTGCCGTGGTGTTCTTCATTGTCATTATCGCCATGTCGATGATCCTTCTGGCTCTGCGCCAGCGGACCAAGTGGAACTCGTGAGGACCGACCATGGCACGCAAGTCAATTCTATCCAAGCTTGGCACGGCACTCATGGTTTTCGTGATCGTGTCGCCCGCAATCTTCTTCTTCGTCTGGATGCTGTCGCTTTCGTTGAAATATGAAATCGACAACGGCGCCTATCCGCCTATCCTGATTCCTGACCGCATAGCGTGGTCGAACTATAGCGGAATTTTCGAGACCAACGATTTCCTGCTCTATTTCTGGAACAGTATTCTCGTGACCGGAACCGCCACTTTGCTGGCATTGCTGGTCGGTGTTCCGGCAGGTTACGGCATCGCACGTCTGCGCGCCAACAAATCGGCAATCGTCATCATGATTGCGCGTATGACGCCGGGCCTGTCCTATCTGATCCCGCTGTTCCTGCTGTTTCAGACGCTGGGACTGCTCGGTACGCTCTGGCCGCAGATCATCATCCATCTGGTTGTGACGGTTCCCATCGTGATCTGGATCATGATCGGCTATTTTGAGACAACACCGTTGGAGCTTGAAGAAGCCGCCATTATCGATGGCGCATCCTCGTGGCAGGTGTTCATGAAGGTGGCACTTCCAATCGCCAAGCCCGGCGTTGTGGTGTCGCTCATCCTTGCGGTGATCTTCTCATGGAACAATTTCGTTTTCGGCATCGTGCTTGCAAGCCGCGAGACACGCACTCTGCCGGTCGCAGTTTACAACATGCTGTCCTTTGAACAGGTCAGCTGGGGTCCACTTGCTGCCGCAGCACTCGTGGTCACATTGCCGGTCCTGTTGCTAACCGTATTCGCACAGCGCCAGATCGTTGCAGGTCTGACAGCAGGCGCCGTCAAATAAGAGTTGAGGTTCAAGATGGCATCTGTATCCATCCGAAATGCAATCAAGAAATATGGCAATGTCGGCGTATTGCACGGCGTGTCCGTGGATATTCAGGACGGCGAATTTGTCGTGCTGGTCGGCCCGTCAGGCTGCGGCAAGTCAACGCTTCTGCGCATGATCGCAGGGCTTGAGGAAATCAGCGACGGCGAAATCGCCATCGGCCCCCGCGTGGTCAATGACCTGCGCGCTAAAGAGCGCGATATTGCTATGGTGTTCCAGAATTATGCGCTCTATCCGCATATGACGGTGGCCGACAATATGGGCTTTGCGCTCATGCTGAAAAATGCACCGAAGGAAGAACGCGACAGCCGTGTCAATCGTGCGGCGGAAATTCTCGGCCTCAACAAGCTGCTCGACCGCTTCCCGCGCCAGCTTTCGGGTGGTCAGCGCCAGCGTGTGGCCATGGGCCGTGCGATTGTTCGCGATCCGCAGGTGTTTCTGTTTGACGAACCGCTCTCCAATCTCGACGCTAAATTGCGCGTGCAGATGCGCGGCGAGATCAAGGGCCTGCATCAGCGTCTGAAGACCACCACGATTTACGTGACCCACGATCAGATCGAAGCCATGACCATGGCTGATAAGATCGTCGTCATGCGCGATGGTCTGGTGGAGCAGATCGGTGCGCCGCTCGATCTTTATGACCGTCCGGCCAATATGTTTGTGGCTGGCTTTATCGGTTCGCCATCGATGAACTTCGTCAACGGCAAGATCGAGGAAGGCTCGTTCGTGGCTGATGGTGGCTTCCGCATGGCCCTGCCGGAAGGCGATTATGCAAGTCTTTCGGGCAAAGCGGTTTACGGCATGCGCCCTGAGCATATGAAGATCGCAGAGCAGGGCGTTCCGGTCACGGTCGAAATCGTTGAGCCAACCGGCTCGGAAATCATGGTTATGGGCAAGCTCGGCGATCAGCCGATTACCTGCCTGTTCCGCGAGCGCCTGACCGTGCGTCCGGGCGATGTGCTGACCATTGCGATTGATCCAGCAACAAGCCATGTGTTCGAGCCGGAAAAAGGCAAACGCGTCAGCCGCTAAAAACTCAATATTAAAAAGAAAACGCCAGGCTTTTGCCCGGCGTCTTTGTTTTATTCCGCGGCCTCTTTCACGGCCATCGGATTGTTCGGATGTGTGGTCCAGTTGGCATATTGTGCCGGGATCGGTGCCTTGGTGCGCGGATCGAAATCGCCGATCTGCTCCATGGTGATGCAATCCTCGACCGGGCAGACATTGACGCAGAGATTGCAGCCAACGCATTCCTCATCGATCACCTCAAAGTGGCGCGCACCGTTCACGAGACTGGTGATGGCCTGATGCGAAGTATCTTCACACGCAATATGGCAACGACCGCATTTGATGCAGGAATCCTGATCGATCCGTGCCTTGGTAACATAATTGAGGTTGAGATATTGCCAGTCGCTGACATGTCCCACAGCCATGCCACGGAAATCATCCAGCGTCTGATAGCCCTTGGAGTCCATCCAGTCGGAAAGACCGTCGATCATTTCCTCAACGACCTTGAAGCCATAGGTCATTGCAGCCGTGCAGACCTGAACCGTGCCACAGCCAAGTGCAATGAACTCAGCTGCATCGCGCCAAGTGGTGATGCCGCCAATGCCTGAAATCGGTAGGCCATAGGTCTCAGGATCGCGTGCAATTTCCGCCACCATGTTAAGCGCTATTGGCTTGACCGCTGGTCCGCAATAGCCGCCATGGCTGCCGCGACCGTCAATGGACGGAACCGGCGACATGCTGTCGAGATCGACTGACACAATCGAATTGATCGTGTTAATCAGCGATACCGCATCGGTGCCGTTTTCTTTCGCGCCACGCGCTGGCTTGCGAATATCGGTGATGTTTGGCGTCAGCTTGGTAATCACCGGCATGCGGCTATATTGCTTGCACCATTTCACAACCATGCCGACATATTCCGGCACCTGGCCAACAGCCGCACCCATGCCGCGCTCGCTCATGCCGTGCGGACAACCGAAGTTCAGCTCAATGCCGTCAGCTCCGGTTTCTTCCACCAGAGGCAGGATGGCTTTCCACGCTTCTTCTTCGCATGGCACCATGATCGAAGCGATCAATGCGCGGTCGGGCCAGCGCATTTTCACTTCTTTCATTTCACGCAGGTTCACTTCGAGCGGCCGGTCGGTGATCAGCTCGATATTGTTAAGACCCAGCAAGCGCCGGTCAGCACCATGGATCGCGCCATAGCGTGGACCATTAACATTGACCACCGGCGGGCCTTCGGAACCCAGCGTTTTCCAGACCACGCCACCCCAGCCAGCCTTGAAAGCCCGCTCGACATTATAAGCTTTGTCAGTCGGCGGAGCCGAAGCCAGCCAGAACGGGTTTGGAGACTTGATGCCGAGGAAGTTCGTTGAAAGATCAGCCATGTTTACTCTCCTCAGCCCTGTTCCTGGCCCAATGGCACACTGCGGTCTCGCGAAGCAGACGGGGAGGGCGCATGAAGTGCGCCGCCCGACAACACTGCATCGGCAAAGCCTTCAATCGCTTCGGGACGTTTTGTCAGCGTCGCATGGATGGATTCAGCGGCAACCTTGCCGTCTTCCACCGATGCAACGGTCAGATCCTGACCGCCCGCAACGCAGTCGCCCCCCGCCCATATGCCCTCAACGGATGTGCGACGATCTTCATCGACGCTGATGCGTCCTTTGGAAAGCCCGATGCCAGACCCGGCAATTGGTTCGGGTTCAAACTTCTGGCCGATAGCCTTGAAGACCTGATCGGCTTCAAGAAGGAGATATTCGCCGGTGCCGGAAAGCTTGCCGTGCTCAGCAGCGGTATATTCAAAGACCACGGCATTGACCGTGCCGTCTTCGTTCCGCTCAAGGGCATGCGGCTGCAACCAATGACGGATCACCACGCCATGAATCTGCGCCAGTTCCTGCTCATAGGCGCTGGCATTCATGTTTTCCTGACCGCGACGATAGACGATGGTGACGTTTTCAGCGCCAAGCTTCTTGGTCTGAATGGCAACGTCTACCGCCGTCATGCCGCCGCCGATCACTACCACATTGCGGCCAACGGGGAGGGACGAGAGGTCTTTTGCCTGACGCAGATTGGCGATGTAATCGACCGCATCGATCACGTTGGGCGCATCTTCGCCCGCAAGCGCCAGATCGTTGACGCCTGGCATGCCCATGCCGAGGAAAACTGCATCATAGCCAGCCTTCAGCGCTTCAATGGTGATGTCCTGACCGAGCGTCTGGTTATATTCGATATTGATCGCGCCGATTTTCAGCACGAATTCAAGTTCGCGCTGGGCGAAATTATTGACTGTCTTATAGGCGGCAATACCATATTCATTGAGACCGCCGCCCTTGGGCCGCGCCTCAAAAATCGTCACCTGGTGCCCATACATCGCAAGGCGATGTGCAGCGGAGATACCTGCCGGGCCCGCGCCAACGATTGCGATGTACTTGCCGGTTTCGGGTGCGCGCTTGAATGGATGATTGCCGGTTTCCATCAGAACATCGGTGGCATAGCGCTGCAATTCGCCAATCTTGACCGGCTTGCCTTCCGAAGTTTCGCGAACACACACTTCTTCGCAGAGCGTTTCGGTCGGGCAGACGCGGGCGCACATGCCACCCAGAATGTTTTCTGAAAGAATGGTCTTTGCGGCACCGATTGCATTGCCCGTGTTAATTTGGCGAATGAAACGCGGAATATCGATGCTGGTCGGGCATGCATTCATGCAGGGCGCATCATAGCAATAATAGCAGCGGTCGGATTCAACGAGGGCTTCATGCTTGTTCAGCGGCGGATGCAGATCATCGAAAACATGCGCATAGTCGGCCTTCTCAAGCCGCGAGCCGTGAATATCAGGCCCGTTCGCATGTCCCGGATTATCGACTGCATCAATAGGCAAATTCTCTGCTGATCTCATCGATCGCATCTCCCATTTTTGCTTGTTAAGGCGCGGGTTCCCTTTGCGCACCTTGAACTCTGTTCCGGGCTGCGATCTTTGCCGTCGCGTGGTGCCCGTTAATGACAGGATGACAGATTTTTACGGAAGGTCAAATTTTTTATCATCTGGTCAATTTATGAGGATTCCACACTACAAATGCAGAAAAGGCCCGGCTGTTAAAGCACGGGCCTTTAACATTCAGCTAAAACGCGAAATCAAAGAGGATCGGACTTGAGACCGCCCGGTGTTGCTTCCGAAGCGGGGAACGTTTGGACTTCTTTAGGCAGTGCGGGGCGTGAACTCAGCACCAGAGCGCAGCCCGTAATGATGACAGCAGCACCGACAAACTGGATTAGGGAAAGCTGTTCTTTGAGGAACACGGCACCGACCAGAACCGCGATGACTGTTACCACGAATTCAACGCTGATGGCTTTTGTCGGCCCGACATTTCCAACCAGTTTGAAATAAAGCACATAGGTGAGGGCGCTCATGACGCAGGCAGAGATCAGCAGATATACAAAATCAATCATCCCCGGCATGGCTGGCACGGGAACGGCGAAGATCAGTGGCAGACTCAATACGCCGCCAAACACGAAAGCGCCGATGGTGGTTTCCCATGAGCCGGTGCCGGAAAGACGACGGCTGGCATAATTGCTGCCGAAAGCTGCCGAGAAACACGAGAAAAGCACCGCAACACAGCCCATCACGAATGCAGGCGTAACCGCAACAGCCGGGAAGCCGACCAGAAGCACAATGCCGGTCACGCCGAGGAGCAGACCGATCAGGCCACGCGAGGTGATGCGTTCAAGACCCCAAAGCTGGCTGATGACCATCGAGAAAAGCGGAATGGATGCGACGCAGATCGCGGCCATTGCGGTGCCGATCAGCGGCGTGCCGTAGGAAAGGCCGATCAGCTGGCCCGCAACCGTGGTTGCACCGACGACGGCGAAGGGTTTCCAGCCGGCATGAAAATTGAGCCTGCGTCCGGAGAGTTTCGCGATTGCAAAAAGCGTTCCGGCGGCAATGAAGGAGCGGAATGCAACCGCACCAGCCCAGCCAAAGGCTTCGACCACGCGCAGTACCACGAGGAACGAAAGCCCCCATGCTACGGCAAGAAAAATATAAGTCGCGACGTCTCTGGGTTTCATGCCGATAGGCCTTAATAATGCTGTTGGATTATCGACTATCTCATAAGGGCGAAAAGCAAAAACCTTTTCACACTGCTTCCGATGCCATTTTGGCCAATATTAACTATATTGAAATTATGCCGTTTTTGCAGCGGCATTTTCTGCCGCTTTTTGGGCGGCCGCAGCACCGATATTGGCAAAGAAACGATCCGCGACCTTGCGGGCAACCGAGCCGAGCAGTTTCGAGCCGAGCTGGGCGATCTTGCCACTCGCATCACCCCTGATTGAGTAAGTGAGGATCGTGCCGTCGCCGTCTGTGGTCAGCGTCACGTCCGTATCACCATGGGCGAAGCCCGCAATGGAACCTTCACCGCGTCCAGAGATCGTATAGGAGGCGGGCGGGTTCATGTTGGAAAGTTCGAGCATGCCGTGAAAGCGAACTTTAAGCACGCCGAGACTGACTTTCAGCGCTGCCCGTATTTCCGTGTCCGACAGACGTTCGAGATCTTCGCAGCCTGGAATGCAGTTTTTCAGCGTCTCAATGTCGTTGAGCGCGTCCCAAACGGCCTGCCGGGG
This sequence comes from Brucella grignonensis, assembly GCF_002252505.1. GTDB lineage: Bacteria > Pseudomonadota > Alphaproteobacteria > Rhizobiales > Rhizobiaceae > Brucella > Brucella grignonensis. The sequence continues at coordinate 514,010 of NZ_NNRL01000163.1, forward strand.
GGCTGCAATTCTCTCTTCTCCGACGAGGTCCATGTTTTAATCTCGCTCCTATCAATCTAAATTGATCAATATGCGTATATGGAGCTGCATCCAAATGAAAAATTTCTGTAATTTAATTGGTGCACTTCTCCACTAAAATGCTCTATTAAGACAATTAAATCGATTTGATTGACCGGGAGTACCATCATGGCAAGAGACGCGGCGAAGCTTGAAGCAACGGTCGCAAAGCTGAAAAAGCACTGGACGGACACTGCACCAAAGGACATGCGTGCTGCATTCAAAGCCGATCCTGGCCGTTTTGAGCGTTATTCGCTTGTCCTCGATGATCTTTTGTTTGACTGGTCGAAAGCTCGTGTCAATGACGAGACGGTTGCGCTTCTGACTGAAGTGGCCAAGGCCGCTGATGTGGAAGGTCGTCGCGCTGCAATGTTTGCAGGCGAGCACATCAACAACACCGAAGATCGCGCTGTGTTGCATGTTGCCCTTCGCGACACCACGTCCAAGGAAGTGCTGGTCGATGGCCATAATGTCCTGCCGGATGTGAAGGAAGTGCTCGACCGTATGGCCGCCTTCTCCGATGGCATCCGTTCAGGCTCGATCAAGGGTGCGACCGGCAAGAAGATCACGGATATCGTCAATATCGGTATCGGCGGTTCAGATCTTGGCCCGGTCATGGCAACGATCGCGCTTTCGCCTTACCATGATGGCCCACGCGCCCATTATGTCTCGAACATCGACGGCGCACACATTGCCGACACGCTGAATGCGCTTGATCCGGCAACGACGCTCATCATCGTCGCCTCCAAAACCTTCACCACCATCGAAACCATGACCAATGCGCAGACCGCGCGCAAATGGATTGCCGATGCACTGGGTGAAGACGCAGTTGGCGCGCATTTTGCTGCCGTCTCGACCGCTCTTGATAAGGTTGCAGCATTCGGTATCGGCGAAGAACGCGTCTTTGGCTTCTGGGACTGGGTTGGCGGTCGCTATTCGGTGTGGTCGGCCATTGGCCTGCCGGTGATGATCGCGATTGGTGCAGACAATTTCCGCAAATTCCTTGCGGGCGCGCATTCGATGGACGTGCATTTCCGAGACGCACCGCTGGAAAAGAACCTGCCAATCTGGCTCGGTCTTATCGGCTACTGGCACCGCGCAATTTGTGGCTATGGTAGCCGCGCAGTCATCCCTTATGATCAGCGTCTGGCGCGTGTTCCAGCCTATCTCCAGCAGCTCGATATGGAATCCAACGGCAAGAGCGTGACGGTTGATGGCAAGCCTGTTTCCGGCCCAACGGGTCCGGTTGTCTGGGGTGAGCCTGGTACCAACGGCCAGCACGCTTTCTTCCAGCTTCTGCATCAGGGCACAGACACTATTCCGCTCGAATTCATCGTTGCGGCAAAGGGCCATGAAAAGCACCTCGACCATCAGCACGAAATGCTGCTCGCCAACTGCCTTGCGCAGTCGGAAGCGCTGATGAAGGGCCGCACACTGGATGAAGCGCGTGCGCAGCTCAAGGCCAAGAACCTGCCCGATGCGGAAGTCGAGCGCATTGCACCGCACCGCGTGTTCTCGGGCAATCGCCCATCGCTGACACTTGTTCATGACAAGCTGGACCCGTTTGCATTTGGTCGCCTGATCGCCCTCTACGAACATCGCGTGTTCGTGGAAGCGCAGATTTTCGGCATCAATGCATTTGATCAGTGGGGCGTGGAGCTTGGCAAAGAACTGGCAACCGAGCTTCTGCCGGTGGTTTCCGGCGCTGAATCTGCTGAAGGCAAAGATGCTTCGACAATAGGTCTCGTTGCCCATTTGCATGCACGCCGCAAAGCCTGATACTACAAACAGGTGGATAAGGATAAAGCCGGGTTTCACACCCGGCTTTTTTTTCGGCTAGGAATAACATTCTGGCCTGATGTGCTGCCTAATGTACTGAATGAAAATGGGAACTGAAATGAAGACCGAGATTATCAAATTTGCCGGCGACGTACCGGGTAACGCCATTGAACTGCGTGTGCTGCGTTTTGCAGGCAAAGACAGTGATGCGCCGACCGCCTATCTGCAATCCTCGCTGCATGGCGGTGAATTGCCGGGACAGGCCGCTTTGCATTTTCTCGTGCCGATGTTGAAAAAAGCATCTGACGAAGGTCGCATTCTCGGCAATGTCACGGTTGTCCCACAGGCGAATCCGATTGGCTCGAACCAGTGGCAGGCACATCAGCATCTTGGTCGCTTCGAGTTTTTCTCGGCGGTCAATTTCAACCGCGCTTTCCCGCTTCTGCCGGATTTCAACACAAGTGAGTTGCCGGGCCCGGATGCCCCTGTTTCTCTTGCACAGCGCCTCAAGGGTACACTTCTCAAGCTTGCCCTTGAAAACGATATCGTGCTTGATCTCCATTGCGATGATGAAAGCGAAAACTACGTCTATATCGCAAAGGAATTCGTGGAAGACATGAAGGATCTGGCCGTGGCGCTCGGTTCGACCGCGATCCTTGCATGGGACACGACAGCAGACGCTGCGTTCGAGGAAGCCTGTGCGCATCCGGTTCTGCAAATGCCTGCTGACAAGCGCAATATGAAGCGCCGCGCTGTAACCACAGTTGAATTCCGTGGCTTGAGCGATGTCTATGCTGATATGGGCAAAGGTGACGCGGAAGGTCTTTACAAGTTCCTCGTTTATCGTGGCGTGATTGTCGATGAAAGCGTGAAACTCGATCTCGATTATAAGGGGTTGATTACGCCGCTGGAAAACGTGGAAATGCTGCGTGCGCCGGAAGGCGGCATGGTGCTTTATCACGTCGTTCCGGGTGATGTGATTGAAGCAGGTGCAAAGCTCGTCACTGTCGTCACGAAGCCGGGCGAGCCGGAAGGCGACATCACATTGACCGCACCGCAGGCAGGTCGCATTCTCACCCGCCGTTCGCTGCGCTATGTTCGCCGTGGCGACGATCTTCTGAAACTGCTTGCGGCCAAGCCGTCGGCAGTCAAAAAGCGCGCCGGCGCGCTCGAAGCATGAGTGCTGCGTTTGGCTCAGAAAAGCTGAAAGCGATCCGTGCCATCCTGTTCGACAAGGATGGCACTCTGATCGATTTCGACCGCACATGGTTTGCCATATCGTGGAACCTCGCACAGCGCACCGCCAATGGCGATGAGCATCGCGCGCGCTCGTTACTTGATGCTGGTGGTTATGACTGGAAAGCTTCGCGTTTTCGCGCCAATTCGGTGATTGCAGCCGGAACGATCGAAGACATCGTGCAGCTCTGGCATCCAGATCTTGATGAGGCCGGTTTCAGGGCCAAGATTAGCGAATTCGACGCTTATACAGTTGCCGAAGGTGCCCGTTCTGCTGTGGCGATTGAAGGCTTGCGGGAAACATTGGAAACCCTGCGCGAAATGGGGTTCATCCTTGGCATCGCTACCAATGATTCTGAAGCGGGTGCTCATGCAACCGCAAAGGCCTTAGGCATTGATCACTTCTTCGATGTGGTGATTGGTTATGATACAGCTGCACGTCCCAAGCCTTATCCAGATCCGCTGCTCTATTTTGCAGAAAAAGTCGGCCTTGAACCAAGCGCCATCGCGATGGTCGGCGACAATCTGCACGATCTTGAAACGGCACAGGCTGCGAAGGCCGGTCTTGCTGTCGGTGTTCTTTCCGGCAACAGCCCGCGCGAAGCACTGGAGCCTCACGCCGATGTGGTGCTTGACTCCATCGCAGGCTTGCCCGACTTGCTCAAATGATCCTTACTGGATGGTGAAATGCCATCCAGCAGCCATTCTGTCATTTCCGGCCACAGACTTTGTGTAAATCGTGAACGGAAAAAGCCAAGATGACCGATCGGCTGGCCGCCGGTATCTGCTGGTGAATACCAGCGCTGCTCAATCGGCGCGCTGGTGTGATAGTTGAGAAAGTGGCTGACCGCACGCCGCGTTCCCCACGGATCGTCTTCCAGCCCTATGGACAGAATGGGTATTTTGACCTGAGCAACAAGATCGGCAGCACCAAGTTGCGGATCATCAAAAAAATAGTTTTTCATGCGGCACCACCGCGCCCAATCCCGGAATACCGAGCCTGGAATTGGCTCGCCATTCATCCAGCGCGGCATACTAGGTGTGAGATAGGAGACCGGCACGCCGACAATGTTCATGCGCGGCCAGGCCCACCTATCATCCAGAAGATGCATTGCACCCGACATGGTAGCCACCATGCCATAGCGCGAAAAGGCGTCGGAGCTTCCAGACACGCCGAGTGCCTGTCCGCCGAAGGATTGGCCTATGCCGACCATTTCATGTCTCGGCGCAACAGCTTGCAAACGATGGAGTGCTGCGGGGAAATCCTGTATGGCCCAATCCCTGAAACGGATCTCGGGCACTGCCTTGCGGGCACGCCGCGAAGCTGCGACACCACGATAATCATAGGTGAGAACCGCGCGTGCACCTTTGGCAATCAGGTGCTTGGCGAAGGCTGCATAAAAACCTTGCGGCACGGCTGTTGCCGATGAAATCAGCACCAATGGCTTCGTGCCAGCGCCATGAAAAAGCTGTCCGGAAAGCGGAAAGCCATCACTGGCCTCGAAGGTGATTTCTTCGATCATCGGTCCATTTCCTTCGACACAATGCTCCACCAGCTGCGGCTCGGCAGAGCCGCAGCTTGCGATCATCTAAAGTCTTGAGACTGTTTAATCTCTCAGTTCACGACGCAGAATCTTTCCGACATTGGTTTTCGGCAATGCATCGCGGAATTCCACTTCGCGTGGACGCTTGTAATTGGTGAGACGCTGGGCGCAGAAAGATTTCACATCTTCTTCTGTGAGGTTCGGATCGCGACGCACAACGTATAGCTTCACCACTTCGCCTGAATGCTCATTTGGGATGCCAACGGCAGCCGATTCCACAATGCCGGGATGCTCCGCAGCCACTTCTTCGATCTCATTTGGATAGACGTTGAAGCCGGAAACAAGGATCATGTCCTTCTTGCGGTCCACAATTTTGGTAAAACCGTTTTCATCCATGAAGCCCATATCGCCGGTGCGGAAGAAGCCGTCGGCCATGATGGCACGTTCGGTTTCATCAGGCCGGTTCCAGTAGCCGAGCATAACCTGCGGACCACGCACACAGATTTCGCCGACCTCGCCGAGCGGCAGATCCTTGCCGTCATCATCGCGAATGACGATATCCGTTGATGGCATTGGCAAGCCAATCGTGCCGCTGAATTCTGTCGCATCGAGCGCATTGGCGGAGGCAACGGGCGATGTTTCGGAAAGCCCATAACCTTCCGTGATGTGACAGCCGGTCATTTCCTGCCAGCGTTCAGCAACGGGACGTTGCACAGCCATGCCGCCGCCGAGCGTGAGAATAAGCGGTTTGAAGTTGAGCGCCTTGAAATCGTCGTTGTTCATCAAACCGTTGAACAGGGTATTGAGGCCTGGAAAGATATGGAACGGATATTTTTGCAATTCTTTTACGAAGGCCGGAATATCGCGCGGGTTCGGAATGAGAATATTACGCGCACCAAGTTTGATGCCGATCATCGCGTTCACGGTGAGAGCAAAGATGTGATAGAGCGGCAGGGCGCAGACGAAGTTGAGTTCCTTCGGCTTACCTTTATTCTGGAATGCGACATCCATCCAGATATGCATCTGTTCGACATTGGCGAGAATATTGTTGTGGCTCAGCATCGCGCCCTTGGACACACCAGTTGTACCACCGGTATATTGCAGGAAGGCGAGATCGGAATTATTGACTGGAACCGGATTAAAAGACTTGCCGCGCCCCTGAGCCAGTGCATCCTTGAAGCGGACATGGTTTGGAATATTCCAGGCCGGCACCAGCTTTTTCACTTTGCGTACCACAAAATTGATGATGTGGCCTTTCAATCCATGCATATCACCCATGGAGGCAACGATAATGTTCGGCACATGAATTGAAGCGAGTGACTTCTGGACGGTCGCGGCAAAATTTTCGAGCACGATCAGCGCTTTAGCGCCTGAGTCATTTAGCTGATGCTGAAGTTCGCGTGGCGTGTAAAGCGGATTGACGTTCACGACGACGAGGCCCGCCCGCAGGATTGCTGTAATCGCAATCGGATACTGCAGGATATTGGGCATCATCACTGCAACGCGATCGCCCTTGACCAGTCCCCGTGATTGAAGCCATGCGGCGAGCGCGCGGGAGTTTTCGTCCAGATCCTTATAGGACAGATCCTTGCCCATACAGGTAAAGGCTGGTCTGTCAGCGAACTGGCGGCACGCGGCGGAGATCATGTCACCAATCGATGTGGCTTTGCTCAGATCAATCTCATGCGGCACGGCTTTCGGATAAGATTTCAGCCAAATCTTATTTGGTGCAGGCACAGTGGCTGTTGCCTCACTCGACGTGTTTTTAGTTTCGGTTGCTTTTTTCGCCATGCCTTCTCCCCGGATTGCTCCGTCCTTTGTTTGAGTAGCAAGCCCGCCACCCTTCTCCCAATGCTGCCTGGTCCAGAAAGACCGTTAGGCGCGCTCCTCAGAAATTAATGTGGGCGACTTTCGTCGTAATCGCAAGAGTTACATTGACGTAAGCGTAAATTAAAATGCTGTTGGCCGTCTTTCCCAACTTGTTGGGTCAGGGTGTCGGTGCGCACAACGAACGCTCTGTTTCGGTGAACTTGTCCTCACTCTTCATTGGTAGGGCTGTCCCATCCCAATATCAGGTGGCTATCAGCTAACAGCAAATTGTGCGCTGCGCATAGACTGTATCATTGTTTTGATAGCTTTGCTGCCTGAACCGACAAGATCGAAACTGCGCTCGCTTTTGAGCCACTCATTGAGCAGCCCACCCAGGATAGCAAGCAGAATTTGCGCTGCCGTGAAAGATGTCCATTCCCTGGAAAGTTCTCCACGACGTTCTGCGACTTCAAGCAATCCTATGAAAAGAGACAGTACATTGGTACGCGCTTCGTTCAGATGCTCAATGACCGGGGCATTCTCGCCAACATATTCGCAGCGCTGGTGAATGATGGTGAAAACATTCTGCTGCCGTTCATTGGTAATGAAGAGTTCTATCGCTGTTAGGATTGATTGTTCAAGGACATAAAGAGGATTAGGGTGGTCACAGGCCGCCGCTTGTAGCATAATCTCCTCGTGTGGAAAACGAGTACGACTGATAAGCGCTTGAAAAATGTCGAGTTTGTCGTGAAAATGAAAATAGATCGCACCCCGTGTCACACAGGCATGACTTGCGATTTCCATTAATGTGGACTGAGTTACGCCGCGTTCCAGAAAAACATGCTCGGCGGCTGTGAGAATGGCTTCACGTGTTTCCGCGGCCTCGGCTTTGGTCCTGCGCATACGGGTTCTTTCGATATCCTAAGGTGAAAAGTATCCAAAACCTCTTCGGGTTTTTACTTTGAAATTGGGATAACTCATTCGTGATATGTAACATTAGGTGATTGACTATAACACGGTAGTTCGTATTTACAAACATTCGTGTATGTTTATTCGGCCGCACCGTGCGACATCAAGGGCAATTCCCATTATGACCATGAACCGTTCTATTCGGCTTTTTGCGGCGGGAGCCGCATTTTTCATCATTGCAGGACAGTCTGCGCTCGCGCAGGCCCCGGGAGGCGCTACGCCACCTCCCCCTCCAGTCACTGTCACAGAAATCAAGGCACAGAACGTTTCCGTTCCTTATGAATATGCTGCTCGTGTGAGTGCATATCGTGATGTTCAGGTTCGCGCTCGTGTCGGTGGTATTCTCCTGCACCGCAATTTCATAGAGGGCACTAAAGTCAAAGCGGGTGACGTGCTTTTCGAGATTGATCCGGCACCGTATGAGGCCGAGCTGGCTCGTGCGCAGGCACAGGTCGCTCAGGCTGAAGCACAGTATCAGCAGTCGATCCGCGATGCAGAACGTGCCGAACAGCTCGTTCAGCAGAAGGTGCAAAGTACGGCTGCCCGCGATACGGCTTTTGCAACCCGTGATCTCAACAAGGCCGCTGTCGCAGCCACCAAAGCACAGTTGCGGACAGCAGAACTCAATCTGAGCTATACCAAAGTCACTGCGCCGATCAGCGGCATCACCAGCCTTGAACAGGTTTCTGAAGGCAGCCTTATCGGCACAGATTCAACATCAAGCCTGTTGACCTCGATTACCCAGATCAATCCGGTCTATATCAATTTCTCCTTCACCGACACGGAAGCTGCGGAAATCCGCAAGCTGCGCGAGGCGAGGGGGGCAACGGGCCAGGATGCCGATCGTCTGCGCATCAGGATTCTGTTTGGTGACGGACAGGCTTATGATCATGAAGGCACAATTGACTTCACGTCTTCATCGCTCGATACGGAAACGGGCACGCTGGGTGCTCGCGCTGTCGTGGAAAACCCCGATCAGCGTTTGATCCCCGGTCAGTTTGTGCGCGCTGCCATTCTTGGCGTTACCATCGACAATGCAATTCTGGCTCCAAAAGCAGCATTGATGCAGAGCGCACAGGGACAGTTCGTCTATGTTGTGAACAAGGACAACGTTGCGGAAGTTCGTCCGATCACTGTATCACGCGAATTGAAAGACACCTGGATTGTAAGCGACGGTTTGCAGGCAGGTGACCGCATCATCACCGAAGGCGTGATTAAAGCTGCTCCAGGCAAGACGGTTAAGCCGGTTGACGCTTCGGCTGAAAAGGCTGCAGGCGCTGCTGGAGCAGAGGCTGGTAAAGAACAGGCGGCAGACAAGAAATGAATAGATTCTTTGTCGACCGTCCGGTTTTCGCGGCGGTTATCTCCATCATCATTGTGCTGGCGGGCCTCATCTCGATGCGGATCCTGCCTATCGCACAATATCCTGAGCTGACGCCGCCACAGGTGGTCGTCAGTGCAACCTATCCGGGCGCAAGCGCGGAAACGGTGACGCAGACCGTTGCTGCGCCGCTTGAGCAGCAGATCAACGGCGTCGAGAACATGCTCTATATGCAGTCCTCGAGCCTTGGCAGCGGCACTATGCAGCTGACCGTGACTTTTGCTCTGGGTACCGATCCGGATCAGGCGACCATCAATGTCAACAACCGTGTGCAGCGTGCAACGTCGTCCCTGCCTCAGGAAGTGCAGCGTCTCGGCGTGACCGTCGATAAGCGTTCCAGCACTATTCTCGGCATGGTGGCGATGTTCGCCACCTCCGACCGTTATGACCGTACTTATGTCGGTAACTATGCACTTCTGAACGTCATTGACGATCTCAAGCGTCTGACGGGTGTGGGTGACGTTCAGCTTCTCGGCAACATAGATTATTCGATGCGTGTCTGGCTGCGCCCTGATAAGCTTGCACAATATAATCTGACGCCTTCAGATGTTCAGACAGCTATTCAGGAACAGAACGCGCAGTTCGCAGCGGGCCGTTTTGGTGATCAGCCTGACCCACAGGCGGGGCCATTCACCTATACTGCGACAACGCAAGGTCGTTTGCCTGACGCATCAGCATTCGAGAATATCATTCTTCGTTCCGACAAGAATGCTGCAACGCTTCGGCTCAAGGATGTTGCACGTGTAGAACTGGGGACGGAAAGCTATCTCGTCGACAGCGCTCTCAATGGCACACCGGCAGTTCCGATTGCAATCTATCTGCAGCCCGGCGCCAACGCGCTGAATACGATGGAACTCATTCAGAACCGCATGGCGGAGCTGAAGACGAGCTTTCCCGAAGGTATCGACTATTCGGTTCCATTCGATACGACCAAGTTCATTAAGGTCTCCGTCGAGGAAGTGGTCCATACCTTCATCGAAGCGATTATCCTCGTGGTTCTGGTGGTCTTTATCTTCCTTCAGAACTGGCGTGCAACGCTTATTCCGGTTATCGCCGTTCCGATCTCGATCATCGGTACATTTGCGGGCATGTATGTGCTTGGCTTCTCCATCAACCTGCTGACATTGTTCGGTCTGGTTCTCGCCATCGGTATCGTCGTGGACGACGCTATCGTTGTGTTGGAAAACGTCGAACGTATCATGACGACCGAAAAGCTGCCGCCGCGCGAAGCTGCCATCAAGGCAATGAGCGAAGTAACCGGCCCGGTTGTCGCGATTGTTCTCGTGCTTTGTGCGGTGTTTATTCCGGTCGCCTTCATGGGCGGTCTGGTCGGCGAAATGTATAAGCAGTTTGCTGTTACGATCGCGATTTCGGTGACGATCTCCGGTATTGTGGCTTTGACGCTCACGCCTGCATTGTGCGCGCTGATCCTCAAGCCAGGCCATCATGAGCCAATACTGCCGTTTCGCATCTTCAATCGTTTCTTTGATCGGTTGACGCACGGTTACACCAGTGGTGTGCGCTTCTTCCTGAAACGGGCTTCCATCGGTTTGCTTATTTTCGCAGGTCTGTTGGGCGGTACATATTATCTCTTCAACAAAGTGCCGGGTTCGCTTCTGCCGGATGAAGATCAGGGCTTCCTGTTCAGTGTGGCCATCCTGCCGCCAGCGGCATCGCTGGAACGCACGACGGCAGTGCTTCATGAGGCCAGCGGCAATATTCGCAAGCATCCTGCCGTCGAAAGCGTGTTTGAAGTCTCCGGCTTCGATCTGCTCTCGGGTGGTCTGAAGACCAGTGCCGGTACAATGTTCATCATGCTCAAGGACTGGAAAGAACGCACGACGCCTGATGTCGACGCGCGTAATCTGCCCGGTGCCATCATGGGTATGAATGCGGGCATTCAGGACGGTCTGGTTCTGGCATTCAATCCGCCTCCGATCATGGGACTGAGCACGACCGGCGGTTTCGAACTCTATGTACAGGATCGTACGGGCGGTGGTGTTGAATCGCTGACCAATGCGACCAAGCTCCTGACGGATGCTGCGGCCAAGCGCCCGGAACTGACAGGCGTGCGTACAACATTCGATCCGAATGTGCCGCAATATGACATTCAGCTTGACCGCGAAAAAGCCAAGGCGATGGGTGTGCCGATCAACTCGGTATTCACCGCGATGCAGGCGACCTTCGGTAGTGTTTATGTCAATGACTTTACGCTCTACGGCCGCAACTATCAGGTCAACTTGCAGTCGGAAGCTGAGTTCCGCCGCGACCCGAGCGATTTGAAGCATGTATTTGTGCGTGCCGACTCTGGCAGCATGATCCCGCTCAGCGCATTGGTGACGGTAAAGCGTGTTGTCGGCCCTGATCAGCTCGAACGATTCAATGCGTTCAATGCTGCAAAGGTCACTGGCAATCCGGCACCGGGTTACACGTCGGGTGACTCTATCAAGGCCATGCAGGAAGTGGCTGCTGAAGTGCTTCCGCAGGGCTACCAGATTGCCTGGACGGGCTCGGCCTATCAGGAAGTCACGACGAGCGGTAGCGGCAGTCAGGCGATGATCTTCGGTTTGATCATGGTGTTCCTGATCCTGGCTGCCCAGTATGAACGCTGGAGCTTGCCGCTGGCTGTTATCACGGCTGTGCCATTCGCTATCTTCGGTGCGCTCCTTGCGACCGATCTGCGCGGCTTGACCAACGACGTTTACTTCCAGATTGGTCTGGTGACGCTCATAGGCCTTGCGGCAAAGAATGCGATCCTGATCGTGGAGTTTGCGGTGTTGCAACGTGAAGAGGGCAAGTCGGCCATTGAGGCGGCTGCTGAAGCTGCGCGTCTGCGTTTCCGCCCGATTGTGATGACGTCGCTGGCGTTCATCCTTGGTGTGGTTCCGCTGGCAATTAGTGCCGGTGCAGGTTCTGCAAGTCGTCACTCGATCGGTACAGGCGTTATCGGTGGTATGTTGGCTGCGACCTTTATCGCAACCTTCTTCATCCCGATGTTCTACAGCCTGATCGCTCGCAAGCCGCCTAAGAAGCGTCCTGACGATGTGGCCGCCACTCCAGCTCCGGTGCAGACTGCTCCGGGTGAGGAAAATGGCCCGGTTCACTGATCCGGGCCCCACAGACCTTAGATCGTGCCGTGCGCCCCGTGGGGCGCACAAAGGTTGCTCCAAGAGCTGAATTTGCTGAATAGTTTCTCCTTAAACTGGTTCGGGTTTAAGGAGTTAAGCAGTAAGATACATTAGACGGCCAAGACCGAAAAAGAAAAGCCCCGCTCTCAGGCGGGGCTTTTTGTTGAACTACAGACGACATGCTTTACTTCCAGTGGCATCAACACATATTTGGATTAGTATTGCGAGCAAGCTTCTCCAGACGCCGCCCGCGCCTTCCCATTAGGGCTCAACACAATCCAAAGACCGTTGCTTGACGCCTCGGCACCATACAGTGAGATTGCCCGGCCTTTCTAGAAATGCGTCATTACACTTTGAGCGATTGCCCAAAGAATGATTGCTGCGGGAACTGTCAGGCACGCCAAAAAGATACCGAAGAACACATAGGTTGCTTCATTCGGTGACCGTTGGGTCTGTGCAGGAGTCTTGTGCCAATGAGTGCTGATGCCTTGGTACATGTATAATTCCTCCTTCTCCTCGATTTTGATTATCGATTAAAAGAAGAAATCTTCAAGCTTAAATAAATATCTGGATTTATTGAGAGAATATGATAAAAGCGACACGAAAATTAAGAGGATTCGAGCGAAATCGAACCAAAATTCTCAATAAAATCCATCCAATATTTTGATTTCAAATAATTTTACTTGTATACTGTAAGTATCGAATAATCGGAAATTTCAAAAATCACTGAAAATTCAGTTTGTGGTGCACACTTTGGTGCGACAAAATGGCACGAGATCGGCTCGTGTTCGGACAGGCTTGGCTTTGGCAATGGCGCATTTCCGGATCAACCAGCTTAATTTAAGTTAGCTGCTGAACGGCGCATTCAGCGCGAGTCGGGGAGAATGATTCCAATTAAGGCCGAGCTGTCAGGAATGCTCTAATAAAAGCTATTTGGAAAATAGCGCAGATAAAGCTCTGTGAGTTTGCCCTGCTGTTGCAGTGACTGAAGCGCACTGTTGAAAGCGCTTGCCAGAGAAGCGTTCTTAGGTGTCACAGCTATACTCAAGCCGGGTCCAAGGTATTGCGGCGCAAGATAAGGCCCATCGACAAAGCTGCAGCAATCATTGGCCTGATCACTCTCCAGCCAGAACGATAGAGCCATTCCGTCATCGAATGCTGCATCCACTTCGCTTTTTTGCAATGCGGTCAGTAGTGCTGCGCGATCGGGATAAGGTTTGGCGAGGGCTTGCGGAAAATAAGCTTTGAGAAGCTGCTCGTGTGCCGTTCCTGCAATGACGCCGACATTTTTGCCGCTCACAGCGATGGAAGCGGGCTCAGAGAAACGGTTTGCTTTGATTGTAGCGAAGCGAGCAGGGAGTCGCATATAAGCGCGGGTGAAGGTAAACTTCTCCCGGTTTTCTGGATTGGCACTTAAACCTGCAATGATTGCCTCTGCATCTCCGCTTTCAAGCTTGGCTTCAAGCTCGTTCCACGGCACAGCTTCAATCTGGCAGATGTCACTCAATTCCATCTGGTCGCAAAGCGCTTTGGCGAGATCAATATTATAACCAGAAAGCTGACCGGCCTCGTTCAGTGCATTAAAGGGCGGAAAGTCGAGTGTCGTTACAAAACGAAGCCTGCTGAGACCCTGTAGAGACGGCAATGCCAGCCTTTCCTTCTGATTGAAGAAGTCAGGTGCCTTGGGTGCGGATTGTGCGCCAGCGGGAAGGCTGTTCAAAAGCCAAGAAGCTGCAACCGCTATGCTCAAAAGATGCCGTTTCATCGATATTTTGTATAAGCGATATCTTATAATTTCGCGTTAATAGAGCCCGTGTGGAAAATTAAGCAATTATTTTGAATGGGTTAGTGAAAATGACCACAAAAATAAAATAACTTCTATTTGTGGCGAATAATTCTGTTTCTATTTTAAATAGAATGAAATAAATATCTATATGTGGGATTATTTAATAAATACATAAATTAGCATAATAAATAAACCACATCGTGAATTGAATTAAATATTAGTAATAATTGAAAATAATCCAGTAGTAGTGCGGGGGTACTATGAGTAACGGATCGATTGCGTTCGATCTGGGGATATGCTCTGCCATATCCGCCAGGTTGGAACGTCGCGGTGTGCCGCGTGATTGCCTGAAGCAGGCATATGAAGCAGCTATCATAAACGGGACAAGTTTCTGCGATGAAGTCGCACACCAGCAGGGTGTTTCAGAAGAAATGCTCTTTGAAGCGATCGCCGATTATCTTGAACTGACATTCACAGAAGAGGTTCTATCGTCCCGGATCTTCGTTACGGGCGAAGAGACATCGGCTATTTTTACTGAGCCCGGCCAGCTTATGGTGCTCGGTCGAGATGGCACTTCCTATCTTTATCTTGCGCCAACTGAAAACCGTATCGCGAAATTGCGGGATCATATTCGTCAATCGCCGGACCTGCGGGATCGTATCAGGATTTGCACGCCCTCATTCATCAAAAGAATTCTGCGGCAGCGCCATCAGAAAGATCTCATTGCACGAGCACATGCGATGACGCCGCAGCTTTTTTCTGCTTCCCGTGTTCTTGAGACACCTCAGGCATTCATCATAGCGATGGGGCTTTATGCATTTATCGCCAGTATCGTGAACTGGCCGACAATGACCATTCTGGTATTGCATGTGTGTTTGACACTGTTCTTTTTCGGCTGTGTGCTTATTCGCCTTTTTGCAGCCGTGGGCAGCCGACGTTTGCGCTTTCCCGAAATTATGCCTTTCAAACGAAGCGACTTGCCGGTTTACTCCGTTCTGGTGCCTCTCTATCGCGAACAGGCCGTGGTTGGGCAGTTGCTTACCTCGCTTGAGCGGCTCAATTGGCCACGCAGCAAGCTCGATATCAAGCTCGTATGCGAGAAGGATGATTTTGATACGATTGCTGAGATCAGAGGAAGGACGCTGCCTTCCAATTATGAACTGGTTCTCGTGCCCTCAGGCGGGCCGCGTACCAAGCCTAAGGCGTTGAACTACGCCCTTCAATTTGCGCGTGGAGAAATCATTGCCGTTTTTGACGCGGAAGATCGCCCGCATCCGGACCAGTTGCTTGAGGCATGGCAGGCATTTCAGCGCGGCGGCAAGCAACTTGCTTGCGTTCAAGCACCGCTCATTATTGGAAATTTTCGACAGAATTTGCTCACGCGTATGTTTGCGTTTGAATATGCAACGTTGTTCCGGGGCTTGCTGCCATGGCTCGCCTCGCAGGGGCTTGTCATTCCATTAGGCGGCACCTCCAATCATTTTCGCCGCTCCTGTCTCGATCAGGTTGGTGGATGGGACGCGTATAATGTGACGGAGGATGCCGATCTTGGCATGCGGCTCGCCCGCTTTGGTTATCGTATCGATGTCATCACCCGGGGCACTGTTGAGGATGCGCCGGTGGATTATTCCGTCTGGCACAAACAGCGGACGCGGTGGATCAAGGGATGGATGCAGACGTGGCTTGTGCATGGCCGAAATCCTTATGCAACCTGGCGTGAGCTCGGCTGGTGGCGCTTTGTGGTCAACCAGATTTATACGCTTGGCATTATCGGTTCGGCGCTTCTGCATCCATTCATGCTTATGACGGTGACCGTACTCGTAGCCATGATGCTCGTCGGACCGCTCGGTTCAGAAAATCTGTGGCTGTTGCGTATTGATCTCGTCAATATCATGTTGGCCTATCTGAGCTTTTATGTGCTTGGTTCCAGAACGATGGAGCCGACGGAATTGGGGGGCTATGCCTATATTCTGGCCATACCTGCCTATTGGGTTTTGATTTCTATTTCAGCCTGGCGCGCGCTGTGGCAGCTGGTGCGAAAGCCGCATCACTGGGAGAAAACTCCGCACCAGCCAAGTGTGTTCTATTTATTGGAGGATGAGGGCTGTGGTGTTTTGGATGCGAGGAACTCGGCCCCACGCCCGATAATGGATTGATCTTCGGGGCCAATGGCCTCCAGATCACGTCCATCATAGGGCAATGTCAACAAAACGCGCCGGATTGCAGCCAGTCTGGCGCGTCGCTTGTCATTGGAACGGATGATTGTCCATGGCGCATAGCCTGTATCGGTGCGTTCCAGCATCGTATGCAAAGCTGCGGAATAATCATCCCAGCGTGAAATGCCTGCCACATCCATGGGCGAGAACTTCCAGCTCTTGAGTGGGCTGTGGCGGCGTTCGTGGAAGCGCTTGAGCTGCATTTCCTGACCAATATCAAGCCAGAACTTGAACAGGTGAATGCCTTCAGTAACAACCATGCGCTCGAAATCCGGTGCTTCAGTCAGGAAAGTTTCAAGCTGTTCTGGTGTGCAGAATTGCATGACGCGTTCAACACCGGCGCGGTTATACCAGGAGCGGTCGAAGGTGACGAACTCGCCGGTCGTTGGGAAAAGCTGTACGTAACGCTGGAAATACCACTGACCGCGCTCGGTTTCAGTTGGCTTGGGCAATGCGACGTTGCGTGCAGTACGTGGGTTCATGAACTGACGGATTGTGAAGATCGTACCACCTTTGCCGGCAGCATCACGTCCTTCAAAGACTGAAATTACGCGCCCACCCGTGCTTTGCAACCAGTACTGCATCTTGACGAGTTCGATCTGAAGACGCTCCAGCGTTTCCTCATATTCCTTCGTTTTCATCTTTTCTGCATAGGGATAGCCACCGGACTGCAGCGCCCGATCATCTATCCAATCCGGAAGCTTCGGGTCATTGATATCGAACTTGTGCGTCTCACCATCGATTTTGATCTTCAAGGGCTTATCAGCGGATTTCGAATTGTCCTTTTCTGCTTTCTTTTTGTTAGCTGTCTTTGAACTGTCACCCACGGCAGGCTCCTTTGGTTTATAGAAAAGCACGCTTCGAAAAGTGCCCATATCGCATTATGCATGATATGGGCTGTTAGTAAGCCGCGTAAAGGATGGTTTGTTCCTACGGGAACAATCGCCTGCGTCAGTTACATTGCTTGTGCGTTGCAGTAAGTGAGAGATGCCAGAATGAGTGAAAACAGCAACCAGCCTTCGCCCGGTTCCGAGCCAGAGGAAACCCTCTTCGCTCCGCTTCTCAGGGTCAAAGGCGTGCTCATTGCCAGCATGGTGCTGGTGGTGTGTATCATGGTGCTGGAATTGCCGTTATGGTTCCGTATCGCTTTGATGGTTCTGATCATCATAGGTGCCATCTGGGTTGCCAGTGCGACGCGAGAAGATGCCGTTGAGGATAAGCCGCAAGGCGTGCATGCCATCAATGAAATGGCTGATGTTTCGGGTGAGCGGCTGGCCGAACTGCTGACCGATCCGATGATCGTTTTCGATCAGCGCGGAACCGTGCTTTTTGCCAATGCTGCCGCTCTCGATGCATTCCAGTCTCTTGAAAAGGACACAGGTCTTTATCTGCGTTTTCGTGCCCCGGAAATGCACGCGCTCATCCAGGGTGTGATTGCAGACGGTGAACCGCGCAGCATTGACTATTTTGAGCGTGTGCCGATTGATCGCTGGTATAAGGCTATGGTCAAGGCGTTGCGGGATGCCGATGGCAAGCCAGAGCTGTTCGTTCTTCTTTTCCGCGATCAGAGCGAAACACGGCGTATTGACCGTATGCGTTCGGACTTCATTGCCAATGCCAGCCACGAACTGCGCACCCCGCTTGCCTCACTGCTGGGCTTCATCGAAACTCTGCAGGGGCCTGCGCGCAACGATGCAGCAGCACGTGACAGGTTTCTCGTGATCATGCAGAAACAGGCTGAGCGCATGTCGCGCCTGATAGATGACCTCCTGTCATTGTCGCGCCTTGAGATGCGTGCCCACCTGGCTGTGAATGAATGTGTGGATATGACAGCCGTGCTCAACCATGTGGCGGATACGCTAAGCCCGCTGGCTGCTGGGTTGGATGTCGCGATTGAACGCCATTTGCCGGATCATCCAGTCAATGTGACGGGGACGCGTGATGAACTGATCCAGGTGTTCCAGAATTTGGTTGAGAATGCCTGCAAATATGGGCAGGGCGGGAAGCGCGTCATTCTGAGGCTGGATGAAGAGAATAATGACGGCGCATCCGAGGCTGTGGCTTCGATACAGGATTTTGGCCCGGGCATTGCCGCTGAGCATCTGCCGCGTCTCACAGAGCGCTTCTATCGTATCGATGTCGAAACCAGTCGAGCGCAAAAGGGAACAGGTTTGGGGCTTGCGATCGTAAAGCACATTCTCGCGCGCCATCGCGGCCGACTGGTTGTGCGCTCGCAGTTGGGCGAAGGCTCAACCTTTTTGGTGCGCCTGCCTAAGCGAGCTTGAATTAGAGCATTTCCAGCAAAACTGCGAAGCGGTTTTGCGCAGGATAATGCGACGAAGCAAATGCTTAGAGCGCATCCCGAAAAATGTGACACGGTTTTCGGGATGATCTCTGGATCGAAATACACTCCAAGGCCCAATAGCCGCTGCAAACGAAAGCCCCGGCAGCGTTTCCGCTCCGGGGCTTTAGCTTCTTCCAATTTGGCTGATCGTTCAGCGTGCCCGGCGACGTTCTGCCGTTGGCTGGAAAGCCATTTTCGAATGATATCCGCAATAGGGGCTGGATTCACCGGATTCACTGCCGCAGAAGTGGAAATCTTCATTGAGAGGGTCGCCGATTG
This sequence comes from Brucella grignonensis, assembly GCF_002252505.1. GTDB lineage: Bacteria > Pseudomonadota > Alphaproteobacteria > Rhizobiales > Rhizobiaceae > Brucella > Brucella grignonensis. The sequence goes on from NZ_NNRL01000163.1 coordinate 532,538, forward strand.
GCCACTTGCAGGTGCGTTCGCTAAGCTGCAGCAAGGTCAGCTTGCGGGAAATAGGTACAACAACGTCCGAAGCTGGCCTTACGACCCGTTCAGTCACCGCATCAGCCACATATTCCATCTGAAGCGCAGTTGCGCCAACGGTTTGGGTAACGGTTGCAGTGCGGATGGTCGTTGTCGCCTGAGGGCGGCTGACACCGGCATTCGTCTGGGCTGCAGCAGGACGTGGAGTAGCTGCAACAGTATTAACTTTTTTGCTGCGTGGAGCAGCCGTGGTGGTCTTGCCACGGCCCGAAAGCTTCAAACGATGCACTTTGCCGATCACTGCATTGCGGCTCACGCCACCAAGCTGTGCTGCGATCTGGCTTGCGCTCAAGCCCTCGTTCCATAATTTCTTCAGCAGTTCGACGCGCTCATCTGTCCAGTTCATCGCCCTGGGCTCCAATCAATTTTCGTTATCCGGAATCCACCAGTGCTCCCGGATTACTCCAGGCACAAACACCATATCTATCCGGGTGACTAGGTCCGTCGCACGAAATGTAGTTTTTTGCTTTAAATAGAAACTACATTAATGAACGACTCCATGACAAGGGATAGCCCTGTCAGGCGGATTCCATTTTTATGGTTTTCCCCAACTTGGGTGCTAAAGACGGTTTTTCTGAGTCAGCTTCGGGTATTTCGCGGTAGCTTTTCAGGGTGACATCCCGTCAGGGAGAACATCTGGCGTCTATATATCGACCCGATCTGCAAAATGCCACCCCTGCAACTGCATAGGTGCCATCTTAATCCAGCTCTTTATAATGTGAGCTTCCCGCATGAACTCATGCATAAAGATGCATGATTATCCGAGCGCGCTTTGATTGACATTTTTTTTGTGAACGCCAATATACGCGCGGGATTAAATATTGCCGCCCTGAGGGCGGTTTTTTATTTCCGCCGGGAGGATCGTGCAAAGACATGTGATCCCCGCCCCGCCTGCAACGATTGCGTTCATGTGCGGGACATCAACACAATGGGAAACGCTGCCTGACCGGCTTGGCCGGGGGTGCTGCATTTACAAGGCTTATGGAGGCCTGACTGCAATGACCGACGTTACGACTGTGCAACCGCTCTACGACACCTATAATCGTGCGGCTCTGCGCTTCGAGCGAGGTGAGGGCATCTGGCTGATTACCGAAGGCGGCGACCGTTATCTTGATTTTGCTGCAGGTATTGCAGTCAATTCGCTGGGCCATTCCCATCCGCATCTGGTCAATACACTCAAAGATCAGGCCGACAAGTTGTGGCATCTGTCCAATCTCTATGAGGTTCCGGGACAGGAGAAGCTCGGTCGCCGTCTGGTTGAGGCGACCTTTGCGGATAAAGTGTTCTTTACCAATTCTGGTGCCGAAGCTCTGGAATGCGCGATCAAGACCGCGCGCCGTTATCATTATGTCAACGGCAATCCTGAGCGCTTCCGCGTCATCACTTTTGAGGGAGCATTCCACGGCCGCACCTTGGCTACGATCGCTGCTGGCGGTCAGGCCAAGTATCTCGAAGGTTTCGGCCCTAAGGTTGACGGCTTCGATCAGGTGCCATTTGGCGATGAAGCAGCACTGCGTGCCGCGATCACCGGTGAGACCGCAGCAATCCTGCTCGAGCCTGTTCAGGGCGAGGGTGGTCTGCGCGGCTTCCCGGAAGAGTTCATGCGTCTTCTGCGCAAGATCTGCGATGACAATGGTCTTCTTCTGATCCTCGATGAAGTGCAGACAGGTGTTGGCCGTACCGGCAAGCTTTTCGCCCATGAATGGTCGGGTATTACGCCAGACATTATGGCCGTCGCGAAGGGCATTGGCGGTGGCTTCCCGATGGGCGCCTGTCTTGCAACGGCTGAAGCTGCCAAAGGAATGACTGCTGGCGTTCACGGCACGACCTATGGTGGCAATCCGCTGGCCATGGCTGTGGGCAATGCCGTGCTTGATGTCGTGCTGGCTGATGGCTTTCTCGAAAACGTGCAGGAAACTGCATTGACCATGAAGCAGGGTCTTGCGTCGATCATTGATCGCTACCCAGGTGTCGTGTCCGAAGTTCGTGGCCGCGGCCTTCTGATGGGCATCAAGTGCGTTGTGCCAAACGTGACACTTATTCAGGCTCTGCGCGACGAGCATTTCCTGAGCGTTGGCGCTGGTGACAACGTCATCCGACTTCTTCCGCCATTGGTCACGACGCCTGAAGAGGCTCGTGAAGCATTGAAGCGTATTGAGATGGCCGTAGAGCGGCTTGCAATCGCAAATCCGACCAGCAAGACGGCGTGAGATTATGGCGAACAGTAACGGTATCAAGCATTTCATCGACCTTTCGACTGTGCCAGCCGGCGAACTCCGCGCCATTATGGAAGATGCCAAGGCGCGCAAGGCGCGCCTGAAGGCTGGAGAAATCGAAAAGCCTTTTGCCGGTAAGGTGCTGGCGATGATTTTCGAGAAGCCGTCCACACGTACCCGCGTTTCATTTGATGTTGGTATGCGCCAGCTTGGTGGTGAGACGATCATGCTCACGGGTTCAGAAATGCAGCTCGGTCGCAGCGAAACCATCGCGGACACCGCAAAGGTGCTTTCGCGCTATGTCGATGCGATTATGATCCGCACAACTTCGCATGATCGTATGCTGGAATTGGCCGAATATGCGACCGTTCCTGTAATTAATGCACTGACCGACGATACGCACCCTTGTCAGATCATGGCCGACGTTCTTACATATGAGGAACATCGCGGCTCGATCAAAGGCAAGACCTTTGCCTGGATGGGGGACGGTAACAACGTTCTTCATTCGCTTGTGGAAGCTGCGGCGCGTTTTGATTTCAACGTCAATATCGCAACGCCGGAAGGCAGCGAGCCGAAGCAGCAATATATCGATTGGGCAAAGGCAAACGGCGCGAACATCATGTCCACAGTGGACCCGGATAAGGCGGTGCGCGGTGCAGATTGCATCGTCACCGATACTTGGGTTTCGATGGGGCAGGAAGATCATGCTCGTGGCCATAATGTTTTCATGCCCTATCAGGTTAATGCTCGTCTGATGGCCAATGCTGACCCTAAGGCACTTTTCATGCACTGCCTGCCCGCGCATCGCGGTGAGGAAGTGACCGACGAAGTGATCGACGGCCCACAATCGGTCGTATTCGATGAAGCTGAAAACAGGCTCCATGCCCAGAAGGCCATTCTGGCATGGTGTCTGCAAGGCGGCGAATTGGGAGCATAATTTGTCTGACAAGATCAGCAATGAGCAAATCGAAGTCGAAGACATCCAGATCGCTCTGGAAGACCTCGACTTCGCCGGCGACGATGCCGTTGTGCCCTTCCAGGTGGAGGGGCTCGACGTGCGTGGTCGCGCCGTACAATTGGGCGACAGCATTGACGCTATTCTGAAGCGCCACGACTATCCGGAACATGTCGCGCGCCTTCTGGCGGAAGCAACGGTTCTGACTGTTCTTCTTGGCACGTCTTTGAAATTCGAGGGCAAGTTTATCTTCCAGACCCAGTCCGATGGTCCTGTCGATATGCTGGTCGTGGATTTCCGCACGCCACGGTCCATACGTGCCTATGCGCGTTTTGATGCTGAACGCGTCAAGGAAGCGGTCGCGGCGGGCGAAACTCGTCCTGAAGAACTGCTCGGTCGTGGCACGCTTGCCTTTACGGTCGATCAGGGCGCGCATACACAACGCTATCAGGGCATCGTTGCGCTTGATGGATCGACGCTGGAAGAGATCGCACGCACCTATTTCCGCCAGTCGGAGCAGATCGCAACCGACATGAAGCTGAGCGTTGCGAAGCTTGTCGAACGGGGTAGCGATGGCAAACTGGTCGAGCGTTGGCGCGCTGGTGGTCTGATGATTCAGTTTTTGCCAGAATCTGAAATACGCTCGCGCATGCCGGACCTTCCGGGCGGTGATGGTGACGAGAACACTGCTATTCTTGGCCCTGAAGACGACGGCTGGGATGAAGCGCGTTCGCTGGTCGGAACGATCGAAAGCTCGGAACTGACCGATCCACAGGTCGGCTCGGAACGCTTGCTCTATCGTCTGTTCCACGAACGTGGCGTGCGCATCTATGAAGCGATCCGCGTTGAGGATGATTGCTCATGCTCGCGAGATAAGATCGAAGGCGTGTTCAATAATTTCTCGGCTGAAGAAATTCAGGATAGCGTTAAGGACGGCAAGATTTCGGTGACATGCGAATTCTGCTCCACGACCTATGAGTTCGATCCCGAGCAGTTTGCGAAGTGATGAAAAAAAGGCGCTTCTTTTGAAGCGCCTTTTTTTCAGTTCAGTGTGCGGCGTGTTTCGGGAATATCGAGCGAGAAGGCCGGAATATCGACTTCAAAAGCGTTTCCATCGGAAGCCTGCATCTGATAGCGCCCGACCATCACACCGGATGTGGTGGTGAGTGGGCAGCCTGAGGAATACTGATAGGAGTCGCCTGGGTTCAGCGTTGGCTGATCACCAATAACGCCATCTCCTTGCACTTCTTCTATATAGCCATTCCCATCGGTGATCTGCCAGTAACGCGAACGCAACTGCACGGTATCCGAAGAATTATTGGCGATCGTGATCCGGTAACCCCAGACATAGCGGTTTTCTTCAGGCTCAGACTGATCTTCTAGATAAAAGGGTTCAGCTGTTACTTCAATGCCCCGCGTTACCGCTCTGTACATACGCACCCGCCTTTGAATCGCATCAAATCCACTTCACAAAGCTATCGCCAAAGTTGCGCCGGAGGTCAACGATTTGAAGCGGACAATTGCGCCGCAATTGCCGAAATGTTCCGGCAATTGCGTTGTTTATGCATCATTTTGCGATCAAAAGACGCTGGATCAGAAAAAGGTGCTAGCGAACAGCCTTTAGCGCTTCCAGGACATCCTCAACCAGATCGTCCGTATCCTCAAGCCCGACGGAAATGCGCAACATACCGTCAGAAATACCGAGTTCTGCACGGGCTTCATCGGTGAGGCTCTGATGCGTGGTCGTGGCCGGATGGGTGATGATGCTCTTTGCATCGCCCAGATTGTTGGAAATGCTGAAGACTTGCAGCGCATTTTCGAACTTGAAGGCTGCTTCCTTGCCGCCTTCCAGTTCCAGTGCAATCAGCGTCGAGCCACCGGTCATCTGCTTGGCGATAATGTCGGCCTGTGGATGGTCAGCGCGGCCCGGATAAATAATCTGCTTGATTCCTGCCTGACCAGAAAGCGCATCAGCAACGGCTGCAGCCGATTGTGTCTGCTGGCGAACGCGCACGCCGAGCGTTTCAAGACCCTTCAGCATGATCCAAGCGTTGAACGGGCTCATGCCCGGACCGGTATGACGGAAATAAGGCTGGAGAACTTCTTCGGTCCATTCCTGATCGGAAAGGATGATACCGCCAAGACAGCGCCCCTGACCGTCGATGTGCTTGGTTGTGGAATAGACGACGATGTGAGCGCCGAGTTCCAGCGGCTTCTGGTAAAGCGGTGTCGCAAATACGTTGTCTACGATCAGTTTCGCACCGATCTCGTTGGCAATCTCTGCCACAGCTGCAATATCGATAACTTCAAGCGTCGGGTTCGACGGGCTTTCGAGTAGCATGACCTTGGTGTTCGGACGGACGGCAGCTTTCCAGTTTTCGATCTTCGCGCCATCAATGATAGAGAATTCGACGCCATAGCGTGGCAGCAAGGTTTCTATAATATAGCGCGACGATCCGAAGACGGCGCGTGCACAGATGACGTGCTCGCCTGCCTTTACCTGACAAAGAATGGAGGCAGCAACCGCTGCCATGCCGGAAGTGAAGGCGCGTGCATCTTCCGCACCTTCCAGTGCGCACATGCGCTTTTCAAACATATCGGTCGTTGGGTTGGCATAACGCGAATAGATGAACCCCGGGTCTTCGCCTGTGAAGCGGGCTTCGGCGGCTTCTGCCGTCGGGTAGAGGAAGCCTTGCGTCAGATAAAGGGCTTCGGACAACTCCGCGAAACCCGAACGCAGTGACCCTGCATGAACGAGTTGAGTTGCCGGGCGAAACTTGCGGGTAGTCTTATTCGTCATTTTTTCCAACCTGTCGAAAGCTGGTCGGCCGGGGCACGGAAGCGCCTCGGCGGCCAATAAAAAACCGGCCTTGCGAAAACGCAAAAGGCCGGTAACGAACCGCGGCCTCATTTAGCGAATTCTTTAACGTGGCTGCAAGCCGGCCGGCCAAATCACCACGGAACACTTTTTCCTTATGCCTCTTGAGCGGGGTCGTCAATGCTTGGAACATCAGTTTTCAGGAAAACGCCTGCCTGCCAAAGCTCTGATAGCTGTGATTCCTGCGGAAAACCCACAAACTGCGGGGTTTCAGGGTTGGCATTGGTGTCGGGAGCGGTCAATGGTCATAGACCAAAATTTAAGTAAGTCACGGAGTTCAGTGTTATGACGCAGAGGGATGCAGGAATTCTGGCAGATGCGGATATTGCCGCGCTGTTTGAAAGCGATTTGCTCAAATCTGCGCGTCCATTAGATGTGGATCAGATTCAGCCTGCCAGCCTTGATCTGCGGTTGGGTGCGAAAGCCTATCGTGTGCGTGCATCCTTCATGCCCGGCCCTGGTACACCAGTTATCGACAAGCTCGAACGCCTCAAGCTGCACGAGATTGATCTGACCGCTGGTGCCGTTCTTGAAACGGGCTGTGTCTACATTGTGCCATTGCTCGAAAGCCTGTCGCTTTCGCCGGAATTATCGGCTTCCGCCAATCCGAAAAGCTCGACCGGACGCCTTGATATCTTCACCCGCGTCATTGCCGATGGTGCGCAGGAGTTCGACAAGGTCCCGGCTGGTTATAAAGGCCCGCTTTATCTCGAAGTCAGCCCGCGGACTTTCCCGATTGTGGCCCGCACCGGGTCACGCCTGTCGCAAATCCGTTTCCGCAAGGGTCGTGCGCAACTGAGCGAAGCAGAACTCGCGACCCTTCATCAGAATGAAACGCTGGTTGCTTCTGAAATGCCGAATATTTCAGGTGGTGGTATCGCACTTTCGGTGGATCTATCAGGTGGTGAAGACAAGCTTATCGGCTATCGCGGTAAGCACCATACGGCTGTTGTGGATGTCGATAAGCGCGCCGCGCATGACGTGCTGGATTTCTGGGAGCCTATCTATGATCGCGGGTCACGAGAGCTCGTGCTCGACCCGGACGAATTCTACATCCTCGTTTCGCGTGAAGCCGTGCATGTGCCGCCGCTTTTCGCAGCTGAAATGACGCCTTTCGACCCGCTGGTCGGTGAATTCCGTGTGCATTATGCGGGCTTCTTTGATCCAGGTTTCGGTCACAGCTCCGCTGGTGGCACCGGAAGCCGTGCGGTTCTGGAAGTGCGCAGTCATGAAGTCCCGTTCATTCTCGAACATGGCCAGATTGTCGGCCGTCTTGTTTATGAGCATATGTTGAATCGCCCGAAGGCGCTTTACGGTATCGATCTTGGATCGAACTATCAGGCGCAGCAACTCAAGCTCTCCAAGCATTTCCGGTGATTGCACTCTTCCTGATCCCGCCTTTATAAATTAGGGATGAGTGGAGGAGACCGGAAGAGTGAAGCATGGGAAGGATCAGGTGCGGGAAAACACGATAGACGTGTCAAAGCAGCGTCTATTGGTGGGTATTGTTGCGCTGCCGGGCTTTACACTGACAGCACTCAGTCTGTTTCTTGATCCGTTTCGGCTGGCAGCCGATGACCGTGATAAAAGCCGTCAGATCCGATGTGGGTGGAAAATCTGCACATTGTCGGGCGATCCGGTCACGTCCAGTTCCGGCATGGTCATTGAGCCGACCGCTCCCATCGGTGAACTTGATGAATGTGACTATGTGGCGGTGGTCGGCGGTTTGCTCGCGCAATATCGACCACGTCAGCAGGCGCTGATTGATCTTATCAAGCGGGCTGACAAACGTGGAAAGACGGTGGTCGGCCTTTGCACGGCAGCTTTCCTGCTTGCCGAAGGCGGGATACTTGATGATCGCAATTGCTGCGTAAGCTGGTTTCACCGCGACGATTTTCTTGATCTTTTCGACGGCCACACGGCTGATACGACCAGCCTTTTTCATCGTAGCGGTCGACACTATACCTGCGCAGGCGGACTGGGCGCAGCGTCACTTTCACTTTCGATCATTCAGAATGAAATCTCGGAGGAACTGGCGCGCAAAAGTGCGTCCATCCTGATGATCCCTTACGAGCTGGTGCGATCGGAGCAGCCAGCACTCAGCTTCAACGGCGTCCGCTCGCCGATGATCCGCAAGGCGATCCGCATTTTCGAGGAAACCCTGGAAGAGCCTGTGCCGATGATCGATGTGGCACGCAAGCTTGGCATTTCTGTACGCCAGATGGAGCGTGGCTTCCGCATGGCAGTGGGGCGTACTGCTTTCGAGGTGCGGGAGGAATTGCGGGTTAAGAAGGCGCGGGAATTGTTATCGGAAACCGGGCTGTCGCTTCTGGAAGTGGCCGTTGCCAGCGGCTTTACCGATACACGCAGCATGAACCGTTCGTTTATCAGGCAGAAGCAGAAAGCTCCGCGCGAATATCGTAAACAGCACTGAATTCCCGAGATAACTTGCGAATCCCACACTGACCTCCTATTTTCCGCGACGAAACTGCCGCTCTGGCAGAAGATGAAGCTTTCGTTTTTTACGCATGTCTTAACGGAAAACCGTTCCCACTTTTCCGAGATATGCTTTGACGCAGGAGATTTGCATGTCTGATGGTGTGAACCGTTTTCTTGGCGATACGCCAGCGCGTGTACTGATCAAGCTTGTGCTGATCTCGCTTGTGGTTGGCGTGGTAATGAGCGCATTCCATTGGACACCGTATGATATTCTTTACGGCATCCGCGATTTCGTGCTGCGTCTGTGGAATATGGGCTTCTCAGCAATTGCCGGTTTTGCTGATTATCTCATTCTTGGTGCGGCAGTCGTCATTCCTGCCTTTATTTTGCTCCGTATCCTGAGTTACCGGAAATAATCAGAGCATTTGAGCCAAAACTGCGATGCATTTTTGTGTCGACCAATGCTTCAATTTGAATCGCTCAGAAACCGGAAAAATGCAGCAGAACGAGACGTTTATTCTTTCCCGGCGTGGTTTTTTGACCCTCGCCGGTGGTGCGCTGGCTTTTGCCGCCTTACCTGCAGGCCTTGCAGGTGCCGCAGCAGACGTCGACCCGACAGACCTGTTCAATCAAATCCGCAAAGCCAACGGCCTGTCGTCGATGGCAACCGATAGCAAGCTCGAACAGGCAGCGCTTTATCAGGCACGGCGCATGGCGAGCTACGGCAAGATCGGCCACTCGGTTGGCTGGGGCAATGGCTTCGTGTCACGGCTGAAACAGGCAGGCATTCGCGGTCCCGCTGCGGAAAATGTCGCCGCTGGTCAGCCCAATACACAAACCGTCTTCGATGCCTGGATGAAATCGCCCGGTCATCGTAAAAACATGCTTGATCCGACTTTTCAGCATTACGGTCTCGCCTGGGCAACACCTGAAAATAATCCGCGTCGCATTTACTGGGCGATGATGTTGGGGCTTTAACCCTACTGACATAATGCTGTCAGGCCTGCGACAATGCGGTGGCCGATTTCGCTGTCGTTTTGAATGATTCCAGAATAGAGCTTTTCCAATTAGCGCATCCCGAAAAGTGAGGACCGGTTTTCGGACAAGATGCGCGTTAGAATAATGACCAATATTCGGGGAAAGCCATGGATCAGATGCCGCACGAAAAGAGCATCGTTTCCAGACCATTTGAAGTGACCAATCGCATGGTGATGATGATCGCCGTGCCGATGACACTTGCTGCCGTTACTACGCCTTTGCTGGGCCTTGTCGATATGGGCGTGGTCGGGCAGATGGGACAGGCCGAACTGATTGGCGGACTTGCAATTGGCGCGCTGGTTTTCGATTTTCTGCTGACGATGTTCAGCTTCCTGCGTTCCGGCACGACCGGCCTTGTGGCACAAGCAATGGGTGCAGAGGATAAGGCGGAAGAACAGGCGATTTTCTGGCGCGCAATCATCATTGCAATCGTCGCTGGTGGGCTGATGATCCTGAGCCTGCCGCTTGTTCTCACTGTCGCTTCTGATTTTATTCATCCAACGCCTGCAACACAGGCAGCGATGGTGAGCTATGTTTCCATCCGCATGTTGTCGGCACCCGTCGCGCTGATCAATTATTCCGTGCTTGGTCTGCTGCTCGGTCGGGGGCAGGGCGTGCTCGGATTGAGCCTTCAGGTGCTTATCAATGGCATCAACATTGTGCTCTGCATCGTGCTCGGTCTGGAACTGGGTTGGGGTGTCGAAGGCGTTGCCTGGGCGACAGTGACCGGCGAAACGGTGGCCGCTATTGTCGGGCTGTTTCTTGTCATGCGGCATTTCCACAGGCAAACGGGACGCCACCCGGATATCCGGAACATTCTGCACAAGGCTGGCATTGTGCGGATGATCGCGCTCAATCGCGACATCATGATCCGTTCGATCCTGCTTTTGACGGCTTTTGCTTTCTTCACGCGCGCGGGCTCGGAGCTTGGACCTGTGACGCTTGCAGCAAATGCGGTGCTGATGAATTTTTTCCTCATCTGCGGTTTCTTCCTCGATGGAATGGCCGCAGCTGTCGAGCAGATTGTTGGGCGTTCGGTCGGTGCGCGTCACAGCCCCGCTTTCGTGCGCGGCGCCAAGCTGACCTTTGTCTGGGGGCTGGTCATGGCCAGCGTGATTGCACTAATCCTGATGGTGTTCGGTGATGCCATTATCGGTCTGCTGTCAAAGGCTGCGGACGTGCGCGATGAGGCAATCAAATATCTGCCGTGGGCGGCATTGACGGGCCTCACGGGCCTGCTCGCCTTTCATATGGACGGCGTCTATATCGGTGCAACATGGTCGCGCGACATGCGCAACATGATGTTCTTCTCGCTCATATTTTTTCTGGCAGTGCTTTATGCAGCAAAGCCCGTGATGGGTAATCACGGGCTTTGGCTGGCAATCAATCTGTTTCTGTCGATCCGCGGTATAACACTTCTGACGCTGCTGCCGCGCAGATACAGGTCTGAATTTTTTGGAGCTTGCTCAAGCAAAGTTTAATCAGGAAGGCGGCGTTCGGCCCACTCTTTGGTGTCGCGGTCACGCAACGCGGCAATGTTGGTGACACCTTCGGCTTTTACGGCTTTGGAAAGCCCGCGCAGGATTTCTGATGCGAGACCCGGACCGCGATAGATCATGCCGGTGTAAAGCTGCACCAGATCGGCACCAGCCTTGATCTTGGTGAGTGCGGTTTCGGCGCTGTCGATGCCACCCACGCCGATCAGAGGCATGTCAGGGCCGATGCGTTCGCGCATACGGGCCAGAATAATGGTCGAACGCTCAAAAAGCGGTGCGCCGGAAAGGCCGCCGGTTTCTTCGCGGTTCTCTGTGCTTTTCAAGCCTGCGCGTGAAAGCGTGGTGTTGGAAACGATGATGCCGTCGAGCTTCTGCTCCGTGGCTTCGGCTGCAATATCGTCCAACTCTTCATCACTGAGATCGGGTGCGATCTTGAGGAAGACGGGTCGTTTCAGCGTGCACATCTCGCCTTCTTCGTCCCGTGCTTCAAGGACGCGCGAAAGCAATTCGCGCAGCGCCTCACGCGACTGAAGGTTGCGCAAGCCCGGCGTGTTGGGCGACGAAATATTGACGGTAAAATAACGCGCAAGCTGATAGAACTTGCGGATACCGGCCACATAATCGCCGATACGATCTTCGGCATCCTTGTTGGCACCGATGTTCACGCCGACAATGCCACTTTTGCCTGCACGCTGTGACAGTCGCTTGAAAGCTGCATCATGGCCTTCATTGTTGAAGCCAAGGCGGTTGATGACGCCGTGATCGTCTACCAGGCGGAAAATACGTGGACGCGGATTGCCGCTCTGTGGACGCGGGGTGATTGTTCCGACTTCTGTGAAGCCGAAACCAATTTTCAGAAGCGCATCCGGTACTTCAGCATTCTTGTCATAGCCTGCGGCCATTCCCAGTGGATTCGGGAATTGCAGTCCTGCTATCTTGACCGAAAGCGCAGGGTCATTGGAGCAGCTGCATGTGACGATACCTGTCTTTAGGCCAGCAATGGACAAACCATGCGCCTGTTCGGCATCGAGCGAGAACAATGCACGCCGTCCGATAAGTTCAAAAAGCCCGCTCATTTATCCTCAAGCTCCGGAAAGATATGGAGACCATCTTTGTCGAGTGGCAATGGCTCAACTTTCGTGACTGCCGACATTGGCAGCACCGCATAAAGATGCGGAAACAGCGCCCCGCCGCGCGAGGTTTCATATTTCAGCGCATCGCCTAAGGCGGCCACATCCACGCTTACCAGCAGCAGATCCGTTTGCCCGGCAAAATGTTTGGCGGCTGTTTCGCGCACCTGTTCATAGGTGGAGAAATGGATATAGCCATCGGCAATATCAACCGGTGCCCCGGTAAAAATGCCAGCCTCTTCTGCCTGCGCCCAGAGATCGCGCGGGGCGATCTTGTAGATGGTCGTTTTGGTCATGGCTGCTCTCTAGACCGAATTAACTAGAAAATCAAAGCATGACATGTTCGTTTTTCTTTCATAGTTCCCATATGTTGGGTGGACGCTTTAAACGTGCTCTGAAGGAGATCGAACCATGTCTGGCAAAACCATGCCTCTATTTCGCACATTAGCAGCCGTTTCATTGCTTGGTACAAGCTTTGTTGCAAGCAGTGCTTATGCTGAGGATAATGGGCGTTATCGCCTTGAAGGCACCGAAACAGGCTATGTTCGGCTCGATACGCGCACCGGTGCGCTGTCGGTTTGTAACGAGCAACAGGGACAGCTTATCTGCAAGATGGCGACCGAGGATCGGGAAGCTTACGAAAATGATATTGCTGATTTGCAGGATCGGGTGAAGAAACTCGAGGACAAGGTTACAGCCCTTGAAGCAGGCGGCGCGTCCGCGACAGCGTCCAAGCTGCCAACAGATGCGGAGTTTGAGCAGTCTCTTGGCTATATGGAACGTTTCATGCGCCGTTTCATGGACGTTGCGAAGAGTTTCGACAGTGAATCGGAGAAGTCAACGGGTGGCGCTCAACAGTGATCATTTGATATTTTAGTAGCCCTTGCGCGCTGCCTATGAAAATGCTTGCCTTCCCATGTTTGCTTCCTCCAATTAGTGGGAAATAACAGGGGAGGATGGTCCGGCAATGCAGGGCTGGGGAATTATAGGCGCGGCCTTTTTATATCTGTTGATGCTGTTTGCTGTTGCAAGCATCGGCGACAGGCGCACCGCGCGCTGGAGTAGCGCTCCACGCCCCTACATTTACGCACTCAGCCTCGCGGTTTACTGCACGTCATGGACATTCTTCGGTTCGGTTGGCCTCTCGGCGCAGCGTGGGCTCGAGTTTCTGGGCATCTATATCGGTCCAATTCTGGTCTTCACGCTCGGCAATCGCCTGTTGCGCCACATCGTGCGATTGGCGAAGTCAGAACACATTACCTCCATCGCTGACTTTCTGGCTGCCCGTTATGGCAAGAGCTTTGGTGTGGCCTCGCTTGCTACCTGTATCGCAGCTGTCGGCTCCATTCCCTATATCGCGCTGCAACTTAAAGCCGTTTCCGGCAGCGTCGGGCTGGTGATGGAGCATTATGGCTCGGCCTTTGATCCGTCCTCGTTTGTCTTTGGCGATATTTCCCTGCCGGTGGCTGCCGTTCTGGCAGTCTTCGCCATTCTGTTCGGCACGCGTCACACGGATGCGACCGAACATCAGAACGGCCTTATACTGGCGGTTGCACTTGAATCAGTCATCAAACTTTCCGCATTTCTTGCAGTTGGTTTTGCCTGCACCTTCTTTGTTTTTGGCTCGCCGGGAGAATTGATCGAGAAGATTTCGCAATCGCCAGCAGCCCTTGATGCCTTTCACTATGAAACCTCAATCGGTACGTGGATCGTGCATACGACGTTAAGTGCCGCCGCCATCATCATGCTGCCGCGCCAGTTTCATGTGACGGTTGTTGAAAGCCGCAGCGAGAAAGAACTGCGTACCGCCTCATGGCTGTTTCCGCTTTATCTGATCCTGATCAATATTTTCGTTTTCCCGATTGCACTCATCGGCGTCATGACGCTTGGCAATACAGTCAGTGGTGATCTTTACGTGCTGGCGCTACCACTATCTGCCGGCGCTCACGGACTGGCGTTGATAGCCTTTCTCGGCGGGCTTTCTGCGGCGACGGCGATGGTCATCGTGGCTTGCGTGGCGTTGGCGGTCATGATCTCCAATCACCTTGTGCTGCCGCTTATCATCCGCAGGCTTGCTGTTCGCCATCCGACTGAACAACGCGACCTGACGATGATCATTCTCAATACGCGACGATTGACGATCATCGGCATTCTGGCGCTGGCATTCGTCTACTACCGTATGGCTTCGAATAATATTCATCTCGCATCCATCGGTCTTATATCTTTTGCAGCCATTGCACAGTTCATGCCCTCGTTCATCGGTGGGTTGTTCTGGCGCAATGCCAATGGACGTGGCGCAATGCTCGGCCTGTCTGCTGGCTTTCTGATCTGGGCCTATACGTTGCTTCTGCCGACCATGGCTCCGGAAGACGCTGAGATCCTGCGCGAAGGCTTTCTTGGTTTTACTGCATTAAGACCTGAGGCCTTGTTCGGCACTGATGCTTTGCCTTTGACCAATGGCGTCATGTGGAGCCTTGCGGCTAACACCTTGTTTTACGTTCTTGGCTCACTTTCGCGTGCTTCCACACCGCTTGAACGTATTCAGGCGAGCATTTTCCTACCGCGCTATTTCATTGGCACACCGACTCTCAAGCGCTTTCGGACAACGGTTACGGTCGCAGAGCTCAAAGCAACCATGGCCCGCTATCTCGGAGCCGAACGTGTTGAGCGGGCTTTCCTGCGTTTTGAAGGGCGTGAGCAGCGTAGGCTTGATCCCGGCATGACGGTGGACACACCATTGATCCGCTATGCGGAGCAATTGCTGGGCACTGCAGTCGGTTCCTCGTCGGCGCGGCTTGTCCTGTCGTTGCTTCTCCAACGCAACGACGCCTCTGCGCGCGACGCACGGCAATTGCTTGATGATGCGTCCGTCGCCCTGCAACAAAACCGCGATCTTTTGCAAATCGCGCTCGATCAGATGGATCAGGGCATAACGGTGCTCGATAAGGATCTGCGGCTGACATGCTGGAACCGTCAGTTCCGCACTCTCTTTGATCTACCTGATGAAGTGATGCAGGTCAGTATTCCGGTGTCCGAAATCGTGGAACATCTGGCCAGCAGCGGCGATCTTGCCGTCAACGCACAGAATTCAGTCATACGATCTCTTGCAACGCTCAGACAGCCATGGCGCATGACGCTGAAATCGACCGGGAAGGTCTTGGAGATCAATTCCAATCCCATGCCGGATGGGGGGCTTGTCGCAACTTATACAGATATTACTGCCGAAGTTGAGGCCGATCTGATGCGCCAGAAGGCGGCCGAAGTTCTTGAACAGCGCGTCGCGGACCGTACTGCCGAGCTGACGCATGTGAACCAGAAGCTCGCGAAGGCGCAATCCGCTGCTGAGGAAGCCAACCTTGGCAAGACACGGTTTCTGGCCGCAGCTGGCCATGACATTTTGCAGCCGCTCAATGCTGCAAGGCTTTACAGCACGGCGCTGACAGAAAAGCTGGGCCGTGCAGAAACGAGCCAGCTCGCGCGTAACATCGATTCTTCACTTGAATCGGTCGAGGCGATCCTGGGCATGGTGCTCGATATATCGCGGCTCGATACGGGCGCACTCAAGCCGGAAGTTTCGGTTTTCCGTCTTGATAAGCTTCTAAGTCAGATTGCAACGGATTTTACGCCGATGGCGCGCAAAAAAGGGCTTAAACTCCGCGTGGTGCCATCGAGTATCGTGGTGAAGACAGATCGCAACATGTTGCGACGTCTCATCCAGAATCTGGTTTCAAATGCAATCAAATATAGCCGCAAGGGTGGCATTCTGTTCGGTGTTCGCCGACGTGGCGATTTTATTGAATTGCAAGTGCTTGATACCGGTATTGGTATCCCGCAACAGAAACTGAAACTGGTTTTCCGCGAGTTCACCCGTCTTGATGAAGGCATGCGTGAGGCGGAAGGCCTTGGCTTAGGCCTTTCCATCGTTGATCGTATTGCACGTGTATTGTCGTTACCCCTGACACTATCCTCAACGCCGGGGAAAGGCAGCGTTTTCACACTGCACATTCCAATCAGCGCAGCACCTGCTCCTGTGGAAGAGGTTGCAAGCCGCAAGGGCATGAAGCGCGCATCCAGCCTCACCGGCCTTGATGTGCTTTGTATCGACAACGACGCCAATATTCTGGCCGGGATGGAAACCCTTCTGATTGGTTGGGGGTGCAATGTAACCATGTTACGCGGTGGTTCCGGTTTGAAGGTTTATTGCGTGGAGCGGGAAGTTCCGCCTGACATTATTGTCGCCGACTATCATCTCGATAATGAAAACGGGCTGGATATGATTGGTTTTGCGCGGGAAAGTTTCAAACAAGAAATTTCGGCTATTCTGCTGACAGCCGACCGCTCCAAGGAAGTTCGCAAGCGGGCTGACGATGAAAATGTCATCGTCCTGCACAAGCCATTGCGCCCTGCAGCGTTGCGCTCGCTTCTATCGAGCGCTCTGCATCAGCGTGAAGTCGCTTCCAGCCGCTCAACAGCCGCAGAGTGACTTTACAATTTCAGCTGGCTTCTGAGGTAAAGGCCTCGTTGCCGATCCGTGATAAAAGAATGACGGCCTGTGTACGACTATCAACGCCGAGCTTTTGCAGGACGGCAGAAACATGGGCCTTGACCGTTGCCTCTGATACATTCAGTTCATAGGCGATCTGCTTGTTGAGCAGACCTTCGGCAAGCATGGTCAACACGCGCGTCTGCTGAGGTGTGAGTGTTCTTATCTTGTTGATGAGCGCTTCGATTTCGGGGTCATGTGCTTGATCAAGATCGATATCGGATGGTGTCCAGATATCGCCTGCGATCACCGCGTGCACGGCCTCACCAATGGTTTCCATGCTCGCGGATTTCGAGATGAAGCCTGATGCACCAAGTTCGACCGCGTGCTTGATTGTTGCTGCGTCATCGGTGCCTGATACAATAATGATCGGCAATGCAGGTTGAAGTGCTTTCAACGTGACCAAGCCAGAAAGACCAGTCCCGCCAGGCATGGTCAGATCAAGCAAAAGCAAATCGATATCGTCGCGTTCTACAACGAGCTTTTTCGCTGCGTCGAAATCGCCGACTTCAAGGATTTTGGCTTCATCAGGAAGGCTCGACAGAACCTGCCGCAGCGCACCTCTGAATAGCGGGTGGTCGTCAGCGATAATGAATTGCATAAATCTTGCACGCCATTCTGAAAGTCCTCCCCATGCGCTGTACTTTATATGCAGCTCTTCCGTTTTATGCTGATTTTCGTTCCGGGCAACCAAAAATAGCGTTGCTTAGTTGGATTCATATGTCGCATTGCCGCCTTCTGGCCGCATTATGTGCTAATTTCAGTGATGAACGAGAGCCTTCCCAGCAAAGCGGGGAATGTTCTAGCGGGAATGAAAAGGCATTATATGACGCGCAATACGCTTTATCCGGAAATCCAGCCCTTCAAGGAAGAGATGCTGCAGGTTTCGTCATTGCACCGCATCCATGTCGAGCAATGCGGCAATCCTGATGGCAAGCCTGTTATCATGATCCACGGCGGGCCGGGCGGCGGCATCACGCCCGCCATGCGTCGCCTGCATGATCCCGAGAAATACCGCATCATCCTTTTTGACCAGCGCGGCTGCGGTCGCTCGACACCACATGCGGAGTTACGCGAGAACACCACCTGGGATCTCGTAGCCGATATGGAACATATTCGCGCGCATCTGGGTATTGAGAAGTGGCAGGTTTTCGGTGGCTCATGGGGCTCGACGCTGGGGCTTGCTTATGCGGAAACTCATCCAGAACGCGTGTCGGAAATCGTCTTGCGTGGCATTTTCATGGTGCGCCGGTTTGAAGTGGACTGGATGTATTCCAACGGTGCGAGCATCATTTTCCCCGATCACTTCGAGGCTTATCAGGAGCATATCCCTGAAGACGAACGCGGCGATATGATCGCGGCTTATTACAAGCGTCTGACTGACCGCGATCCGCAGGTGCAGCTTGCAGCCGCTCGTCTGTGGGCGCGATGGGAAGGTTCCGTTCTCTCGGTACAGCCCGATCCCGCTCGCGTTGAAGCTTTTGGAGAAGATCATCACGCCATCGCCTTTGCGCGTATCGAATGCCACTACTTCCAAAACGGTGGCTTCCTGGAAAGTGACGACCAGCTTCTGCGGAATGTTGAACGTATCCGGCAGATTCCGGGCGTGATCGTTCATGGCCGCTATGATATCTGCACGCCATTCATCAATGCATGGCAGCTCAAGAAGATGTGGCCGGAAGCCGACCTTAAAATCGTTGAAGACAGCGGTCACGCGGTGACCGAGCCCGGAATTACGCATGAGTTGATAGAAGCAACCAAGCGGTTTGCTGCTTAAGTTTGTTTTAGGAGGCGCATCTTTTGCGCCTCCGGCTCCAAAACATTAGCAAACTCAAAAAAAGACACTTCTAAACAGTGCATTTTGCATAGTTCACCTTTTCTTCGATTGTTTTAGCCTACAAACTAGCGAGTGAACATTTGTGATCATCCCTGATCGCATCGGTTCACAACGAGAAATTTATCTGGCGAACCTTATCCGCAGCAAAGACGGCCCGGTTTAAGTTCGTGTTCGAGAGGGATACAGGCTAATGTTGAAAGAATTCAGAGAATTTGCTCTCAAGGGCAATATGGTCGATCTGGCCATCGGTGTTATCATTGGCGGGGCTTTCGGTGGCCTCGTTAATTCCATTGTCAATGACATTATCATGCCGATCATCGGTTTGTTGACGGGTGGTATCGATTTCTCCAACATGTTTATTCAGCTTGCTGGCGATCCGAAAACCACGCTGGCTGCCGCCCGTGAAGCTGGTGCGACCATTGCTTACGGCAACTTCGTCACACTGCTCATCAATTTCCTGATCATTGCATGGGTTCTGTTCCTCGTCGTCAAGGGCATGAACAGGCTCAAGAAGAAGGAAGAAGCCAAGCCAGAAGCTCCTGCGGAGCCTCCACGCGAAGAAGTATTGCTGGGTGAGATCCGCGATCTTCTCGCCAAGCAGAGCAAAGCCTGATATTTCGCAGAATAATCAACAAAGAACGGAGCCTTCATGGCTCCGTTTTTTTGTGCGCGCCTTCCCAAGTTGAGAACCGGTTTAATCCATCAATGCGGTTGATCGGATTATCACAAAATGCCACGTGATTTCATGATTGCTCCTTGCTAAGCAAGTGCGAACAAAATCGAATTTTATGTGGGAACAAATGACGCTTATCGCCAATCTTCGCCGTGAAGCAGCCCAGTCACCTGAAAGCGGTATCGTTGCCGTTGCCAATCACGGTCGAGGCAAAGAAGGTCTGATTCCGTTGTGGGTTGGTGAGGGTGATCTTTCTACGCCGGATTTTATCCGCGATGCAGCCCAGAAGGGAATTGCCGATGGCGAAACCTTCTATACATGGCAGGCTGGTATTCCGGATCTGCGCGAGGCGCTTGCTCGCTACCATGCGCGCCATTTTCCGCAACCCTTCAAGCCAGATAATTTCTATGTCACAGGCTCGGGCATGCACGCCATTGAGATGGCGCTGAAGGCAACAACGGGTGCAGGTGAAGAAGCGATTTATCTTTCACCGGCCTGGCCCAATTTTGTTGGTGCAGCTGGCCTTGCGGGTGCGCTACCGGTGCCGGTCGAGCTTGAGTTTGGAGCCAATGGCTGGGTGCTCGATCCTGAGAAGATCGCCGCCGCCATCACCCCACGCACCCGTGCGATGTTCATCAACACGCCATCCAACCCGACCGGCTGGACCGCCGATATTGAAACGCTGCGGTACATTCTTAATCTAGCGCGCACAAAGGGCATCTGGATTATCGCCGACGAGATTTATGCCCATTTCTACTATGGCGGTGGGCGCGCACCATCTTTCATGGACATCATGGAGCCAGATGATCGCATTATTTTCGTCAATTCATTTTCCAAGAACTGGGCGATGACCGGCTGGCGCGTGGGCTGGATGACGGTGCATCCGTCGCTTGGTCCCGTTATAGAAAACATGATCCAGTATTCCAATTCCGGCGTGGCGCAGTTTATGCAGCGCGGCGCGGTGGCGGCCCTTGATCATGGCGATGATTTTATCGCAATGCAGGTCGAACGCGCACGTTCAACGCGGGATCGTCTTTGCGCAACCTTGCAGGAAACAGGCAAGGTACGCCTGACGCCGCCGCAGGGCGCATTCTATCTTTTCTTCGGTGTTGACGGCATCACGGATTCGGTCAAAGCGGCCATTGATATGGTCGATCACGCCAATGTCGGGCTTGCTCCGGGCAGTGCTTTTGGTGTTGGCGGCGAGGGCTATTTCCGTCTTTGTTTCTGCCGCGATCCAAAGCAGATCGATGAAGCCGCATCAAGACTGGTTCAATGGATCGATAAGATATGAATAAGTAGCGCACGACAGGTCATGATCGGACAAATCAACGCTGCTGCCACTTTTTGACAGCAGCGTTATGCGATAGATTTCGGACCATGTCCCGCTCAGAGCGCCTTTTTGAACTGTTACAGGCATTGCGCCGCCACCGCCGGCCGGTGAGTGGCAAAACGCTTGCCTCGGAAACCGGCGTTAGCATCCGCACCCTTTATCGGGATATTGCGAGCCTTCAGGCGCAGGGTGCGGAGATTGAAGGCGAACCGGGCGTTGGCTATGTTCTCAAACCCGGCTTTTTGTTGCCGCCGCTGATGTTTCGGCCTGATGAGATTGATGCGCTGGTCTTAGGTGCGCGCTGGGTGGCAGATCGAACCGACCACAGGCTGCGTGATGCCGCTAAAACGGCGCTTGCGCGCATCAGCGCGGTTTTACCCGATGAACTACGCGCAACACTTGATACATCTACCCTTTTGGTTGGCCCGAGCGCAAAGCTGCCAACGGATGGTATTGATACAGCAATTCTTCGCGAAGCGATCAGACATGAACGCAAGCTTTTGATCGACTACCGCGATGGCAGTGGCGAAATGACAAAGCGCGTCATCTGGCCTTTCGCGCTTTCATTTTTTGATGATGCACGGGTTCTTGTTAGCTGGTGCGAGTTGCGCGAGAGCTTTCGGCATTTCCGCACCGACCGCATTGCGGCAGTTGAAATGCAAGACTCGCGCTATCCAAGACGCCGCCAGACTTTGCTGCGTGAATGGCGTGAGGCAGAGGGAATTCGCCCACGCGAATTATGATGCTGCCATAAACTGGCAGTGTGTCGTTGTAGATTGCCGATGTTCACATTTTGACGGAGGTTATCTTCATGATAGACAAGAACAGCATTTTGCTTTTCATCACCGATACCGAAGAAAGCATTGGCTTTTACACGAAGCTGCTCGGACAAGAGCCGGTGGAAGCCAGCCCAACATTTGGCATGTTCATTCTGCCGTCTGGTCTTGGCCTTGGCCTTTGGAAAAAGACAGGCGTTGAACCCGCATCAACTGCTGCGGGCGGTGGTTGCGATGTGGGTTTCCATGTGCCGGAACACGCAATGGTCGATACAATTTATGATGACTGGAAAGCTAAAGGGGCTGACATACTCATGCCGCCGACTGATCTTGATTTTGGACGCAGTTTTGTTGCCGTCGATCCTGATGGGCATCGCCTTCGGGTCTATACGGTTGATAATTAACAAACAAAAAGGCCGGTTTAAACCGGCCTTTTCAATAGGTTATAAGCTGAACTGATCAGCCGCCTGCTTTGGAAACCATTAGCGGAATGATGCGGTCAGAATTTGCAGCCTTTGGTGCATCTGGTTCAGAGAACCGAATCCCCAGCGTGTTCCATACTTCCAGCAGCGCATCTTTCAGGCCGTCGATCAGCACATCGTCATGCAATGGCGATGGCGTGATGCGCAGACGCTCCGTGCCGCGTGGCACAGTCGGATAGTTGATCGGCTGAATATAGATGCCATGCACATCGAGCAGACGGTCGCTGGCTTTTTTGCAAAGCTCAGGATCACCGACCAGAATTGGCACAATATGCGTTTCCGACGGCATGACCGGGAAACCGGCTGCGGACAAAACATCCTTGGCGCGCTGCGCCTGACGCTGCTGGCCATCGCGCTCGACCTGCGAAACCTTCAGGTGACGGATCGCAGCGGTAGCGGAAGCGGCAACTGCTGGCGGCAGCGACGTCGTGAAGATGAAGCCCGGCGCATAGGAGCGAACGGCATCAATGATGGCGCGTGAACCGGTAATATAACCGCCCAGTGCCCCAAATGCCTTGGCAAGCGTGCCTTCGATAATATCCATGCGATGTGCAAGGCTATCGCGTTCGGTGATGCCACCGCCGCGCACGCCATACATGCCAACTGCATGAACTTCATCGATATAGGTCATGGCGTTATACTTGTCGGCCAGATCGGCAATCTTCTCGATCGGCGCAATGTCGCCATCCATCGAATAGACGGATTCAAACACGATCAGCTTGGCGCGGGAATGGTCCGCAGCTTTCAGAAGCTGTTCCAGATGCTCGACGTCATTGTGACGGAAAATCTTCTTTTCTGCACCCGAACGACGCACACCTTCGATCATCGAAGCGTGGTTCAGTTCGTCAGAAAGGATCAGGCAGTTTGGAAGCAAACGTGCAATGGTCGAAATCGAGGCTTCGTTGGACACAAAACCGGACGTGAAGACGAGGCCAGCTTCCTTACCATGCAGGTCAGCAAGTTCGGTTTCAAGTTCTACAAGTGGGTGATTGTTGCCCGAAATATTGCGGGTGCCGCCTGCGCCGGAACCGGTGGAGTTGGCGGTATCGCACATCGCCTGAATAACATCAGGATGGTGCCCCATACCCAGATAGTCGTTCGAGCACCAGACGGTGATCTCACGTGCAATGCCATTGTTGCGCCAGGTAGCTCGGGGGAAACGTCCAACAATGCGTTCAAGATCGGCAAAAACGCGGTAACGCTTCTCGGCGTGCAGCTGGTCGATCGCTTCTTCAAAAAACCGGCGATAGTCCATTATACGCTCCTTGTTAATGCTCTAGTACCGCTTTTGCGTGATTGCGTCCATGGCGCAATGGCGGGCAATTTGCCACGCTTTCGTGAAGCTGCATTGATCAAAATCAAATAAATAACCGGTTTTCAGCGCTTGAATAGAAAAAAGCTATCGCGTCATGAGACGGAAAATGAATTTGGGTGCCATATCTCTGCGGCGGACATAGACGCGCGGCATACCGAAAGGATCGTCGCCCGCCCGCGCTCGTGCATGCACGGTTGTTGTTGCAGTTTTAAAGCCGGCTTCGCGGCACATGTCGCGATGGATCTGGTGATTCCCACCATAGGGATAAGCGAAATTTGTCACTTCCGATCCAAGCATGTCTTCAAGCATGGCCTTGGATTGTACGATCTGTCGGCGAGCTTCTTCTTCTGGCGTTTTTTCCAGATTAACATGGTCGACCGTATGCGCGCCGACTTCATGACCCAAGGCCGCCCATTCGCGCATCTGTGTCACCGACATGCAGGGTGTCGAGGGAACACCCATGGCTTGATCCCAAATATTGCTGCCGCCAACCTGATTTGCGACGAAGTAATTGGTTGCGGTAAAGTTGAACTCCGCAAGAACCGGCAGGGCATTCTCATAATTATTGAGAAACCCGTCATCGAAGGTGATGACTGCAACCTTCCCGGTCTTCTCGCCCTTGATATAGGGCATGGCGTTTTGCAGCGAGAGGCCCTGATAACCGAGCCGCTTCAGCCATGCCATCTGGCTCCGAAACTTGTCCGGATGAACCCAAAGTCCGCGAAACGGGATCTTCTTGTGCGGCAGAGGTGCAATCTGGTGATAAAGAAGAACAGGGACCGCCATATGTCTCACTTCGATCTTGAGGAGAAGCCGCGCACACGCATCCGGTAGATAGGGCGCAAGATTTCCCTTTTTAGCTTATCGGAAAGGGATTTCTTGTGCTGAATGGTCGTGCCGCCAAGCTGCGCAGAAATTTCTTTCACGCCACCAGGAATGACTGCGAGTGGCTGTAAATCAGTAACCCAACGCATCTGGATTGTCGTGTCGACAGGACGATCAAATTGTTCTGTGATTGCAAGCAGCTTTTTAGCAGCATCGAAACTTACAAGCTGTGCGACCATGCCAAGCCCAATCGGGTTTGGAATGATGATACGCACCTGATTGTTACGGAAAACTTCGCGTCCATCCTCGCGGTCATCGCGGAATGTAAAGCGTACGAAACTGCCGGGCTCAAAATGATTGCTGACCGCATGGAAGGCAGCATTGAAAACATCAGTGAGTTCAATATCGTCTTCAATGACGAAGCCTGCGTCCAACTGTTGGTCGACGATGGCCTGCCATGCTTTGCGATGGGACAAGAAGCAGGCAATTTCGTTCTTGCTAAGCTCAAACGGATAGCGCGGCGCATGAAGTTTCGGTTTGTAGACGCGGCCTATCTCAGCGTCTGTGAGAGCGCGGCTATCAACAGCATCGATTACTTCCGTTTTTACCGGCAGTTCGTGAATGAGTTTTTCCACTTGCGGCTTGCGGTCAGTCGAGCGCGCCAAATGAATGATGAAAGCCTTGATGTTCATGTATAACCCGAGCGCGCAAAAAGTAATTTCAGCCGAAGCGACATTCTATATCTGTCATGCGCATGATTTTCGCAAGTCGCACTTATTAGAGCGCATCCCGAAAAGTGTGAAACGGCTTTCGGAAAAGATGTGCGTAAAAACAAATGATTAGAGCGCCGATCTGATCCAATCAGATCGAAACGCGCTCTAGCTTACTTTATGGAGACGCCCTGCGGCGATCTTTTCTGCAATCCATTTTCGTTCGGCATTCCAGTCATGGCGCTTCCAGCCTTCCCAGCTGAAACCGCAAATCTTGATATCCCACTCAGGCTGCGAGTATTTGCGTAAAGCCAGCCAGATGCCGAAAAATCCAGTGCTAGGGAAAACCTTTTTCATCTGATCGGCGCTGATACCTAGCTCGTCGCAAACAGCAAAATAGTCCTGCGATGGCATGATGCGGATTTTCTTGCCGGCCCGGCCGAAATAGTCAATCGCCTCACTGGTCCAGTCGGCGCGGCGCCCCTTGAGCCGTGACAGAATGTTTGGCTGGTGATGAAACCGTTTGATGATGCTCGGGTGGAAGGCAAACAACATTTCCGGGGTATTGCGAACAATTTCCGAATTGATGAAGGCTGGATCTTTGATCCACTGTTCCATCTGCTTGCTCGAGGTGGCGAGCATGAGCATGTCGGTTTTTGTACCACTCATTCCAAGAGAGACGCGAGGTTCATTGAAACGAAGGACGAGATCGGCAGCATCAATTTCAGCGGATAAATCACGGTCGAGAGGGCCATTGCCGACAATAAATATCGTTTTGTTCATACGTTAGGGAATCTTATCCTGTTAAACCAGACGAGTAGATTTAATTTAAACTGAAAGATTACAAGTTTTGAAGCGTTTTCTAGCCGATATGAAATCTGTTTTAACGATCACTTTTTCGCGCAAGACAACGAACTGCGTTACCTATGTACTCTTTTAAGGTGGCGGGTTTGGCATTGCAGCCATGCAGTTTATGCACTTCTCAAAACGATTAAAAAGGCCGAAGCTTCGTATCGGGAGGAAGGTAAAAAGCACAGCGCATCCCGAAAAGAGGTGTGCGGCACATAAGGGGATACCACCATGAGCAACCTTCGTACCCAGTTTTCCCGTTGGATGCAGTATCGCGAAAACCTGCGCGAACTCAACGGTTGCAGCGACCGCGAGCTTTATGATCTCGGCCTGTCACGCACGGATATACGCCGTGTCGCACGTGAGGCAGCCTTCGCCTGATCTCTCAGGCGAGACCTTCTCCGCGTCTTCAGGATTCAAACGTCACCTGGTCGCTTAAAGCGAATGTGGATGTTGTCGTCGGCAAGATCAAAGCCAGCATAGTTTCGCTGGAAGGCGATGAGTGCGTCGTTGACGCCTTTTGAATAATCGTCTTCCTGCACCTCAACGTGGTGCCGGTAAATGATCCTGTCGCCCTTATAGAATATAACCTGACCTTCCATGATGGCCTCCTCTTAAAGCCCTATGGGTGATGGGTGCTTTATAGAGCTCCCTTTAGCGTCGGTGTATTCAATTGAGATAGGCGCGCGGGAGTGGGTTTCAAGCCTTGTGATGGGTGTTTTCGTGCTTGCATAGCGTGAGCCAGGCTCGTGCGGCATGGGATAAAAACGCACCCTTTCGCCATATCAGGGCCATGTCCCAGTTCAGTTCCGCGCCTTTGATCTTATGGATGCGGACATCGGGGTGCTTGCGCTGTTCAACAATCATTTGTGGCAGAAAGCCAATACCCATACCGGCGGCTACCAGTTCCACGATAAAATCGATCTGGCTGGAACGCATGGCAATGTTCGGGGACAATCCGTGCTGATGGCATGCATCGAGAATAATATGATTAAGGGCGAAACCGCTTTCAAACAGAATGAAGGGTAGACTGGCAATGTCTTGCAAAGGGATGCCGCCATTGTCGGCGAAGGTGTGGCTGGCAGGAAGCAGTGCCACCACCGGCTCCCGACGCACCGCCTGCCATTCAAAATTGCTTTCGAGCGACAGAAGCGAAGCGGCAAGTTCGATATCGCCTGCAAGAAGCAATTCCTCCAGCCGCCTGCTACCATGCTCGACGAGCTGAATGTCGATATCCGGGTAAAGTTTGGTAAAGGTCGCAAAGACCGGGGCGAACAATACACTCGAACCGATGGGTGGCAATCCGAGGCGCAAAAGACCGCGCTTCAGCCCGCGCAACTCGCCAAGCTCAGTCAGCATGTCGTCCTTTTCCGTCAGCATGGCCAGTGCACGCCGATAGACGATTTCGCCAGCGCTTGTCAGACGGGGAGGGGTGGCTTCGCGGTCCAGCAGAATGATTTCGAGTTCGTCTTCGAGCTGCCGCACCGTCTTGCTGACGGTGGATTGTGTGGCATTGATGGTACGGGCTGCGGCGGAAAAGCCGCCTTGCCGTACCACTTCCACGAATGCCTGAAAGCCGCGTAAGTTCATAAGCTATTCTATAATGGAATAGCTGCAATGAAATCAATTCATTTCTGGAATATCGATTCCGCGCCTATAGTGTTTTCACAAATACCAGCATTGGAACACAATCATGAATGCCCATAACCTGATGATCCGCTTTCGCTATGCGCTGCACCACAGCCGCTTGATGCAGATTGCGACGCTGGTCGGCTTCTGGTTGGCCGGAGAAGCTTTTGTTCGCTTGAGCGGTCTGCCGCTGCCGGGTGGCATTGTTGGTATGGCGCTGGTTCTGGCGTTGCTTCTGAGTGGCCGTGTAAGCCTGTTCAGCATGAAGCGCGGTGCTGAATGGTTTCTTGCTGAAATGCTGCTGTTCTTTGTGCCTGCAGTTCTGGCAGTTCTGGAACATCAGGAATTGCTCGGTATGCTGGGTGTGAAGATTATGGCGGTCATTCTGGTTGGTACTCTGACCGTTATGACTGTGACAGCACTGACTGTAGACTTCTGCTATCGCCTGAGCGCTCGCTATGCCACTAAGTAACCCCTATGTGGCGACACTGTTCTGGTCGGCTGCCACGATCCTTCTCTATCTTGCTGCAAAGCGCGTTTATCGCCGCTTTCCCATGTGGTGGCTGACGCCGCTTGCGATCACACCACTGCTGCTGATGGCCTTGCTTATTGGCCTTAATGAAAACTACCGTGGCTATTTCAGTGCAACGCATTGGCTGGTCGCACTGCTTGGCCCCGCGACGGTAGCCTTTGCCATCCCCATCTATCAGCAGCGCGCAACTATTCGTCGTTACTGGCCGGTTCTGCTGGTTGGTGTTGTGGTTGGCAGTTCTTCTGCGATGCTTTCGGCCTGGGGGCTTGCGCATCTTCTTGGATTGAATGACGCTATAAGCCTCAGCCTGATGCCGCGCTCCATGAGTACGCCTTTCGCCATGACGGTTTCCGGCGATATTGGTGGCACGCCCGATTTGACAGCCATCTTCGTCGTGCTGACCGGTGTATTCGGTGCAGCACTTGGTGAGGTAATGCTCAACTGGTTGCCGCTTCGCTCGGCTCTCGCACGCGGCGCGCTGTTCGGTATGGGTGCGCATGGAGCCGGTGTTGCCAAGGCTCATCAGATCGGCAGCGAGGAAGGATCGATTGCCGGTCTCGTCATGGTTCTGGTTGGTTTGGTCAATGTTTTGGCCGCACCGTTCATTGCCCAGCTTCTCTGATGCGCTGATTTTTCAGCATATTTTGTTCAACGTGCTTATAATATAAGCATATTATGCACGTCTGTGTTTCTGCAACAATCTTAAGCATCGGCGTATTTGCATAACTGATATGCGTTATTGACCGTTGTTGAATAATGAGGCTGCAGGTAATTATTGGTCATCGGGTTCACTCCTCCTCCCAGAACCCGATGCGGGATACGGCACTCCTCCTCCCAGCCGTATTCAAGATCAGGCCGCGCATCCTCCTCCCGCGCGGCCTTTTTCTTTTTCTACTCTTCCCGAAAACACATGCTGATCTGTTAACAGTGCGTCGCCGCATAGCCCCCATGGGCATTCGAGCCAATGTGAACTATCTCTCGGGTAACTTCACATTTGCGGTGATTGTCTCTGTCTGAGAGACTTGCCGTTACGAAACGCGGGAGATTGCAATCATGACCAGTGGCATCCATCACCTCACGCTGATTACGCGCAAGGTTCAGGCCAATGTCGATTTCTATGCTGGCTTTCTTGGCTTGCGTATTGTCAAGCGGACAGGTGGTTTTGAAGATGCGGAGCAACTGCACCTGTTCTATGGCGACCGTTCTGGAACGCCGGGATCTCTGATCACTTTCCTCGTTTGGGAAGATGGTGCAAGGGGCCGTGTCGGTCATGGTCAGGTTAGCGAAATCGCTCTTGCGATCGACCGCACCTCGGTCGGCTTTTGGCTGGAGCGGGCATTGCGCTATCACGTGCAGTCTGAAGGTCCGGTGCAGGAGTTTGGTGAGCCGGTGCTTCGCTTGCGTGATCCAGATGGCGTTATCGTCAAGCTGGTCGGCTGCGATCTTACTGCCAATGATGCATGGGTTTCAGACGATATTCCTGCGGAACATACTGTGCGTCGGATACGCTCGGCGACCATTTTGTCTGAGGCACCAGAGCAGACTGTGGGCTTCATCGAACGTTATTTCGGTTTCCGCGCTCAGGCCAAGGAAGGCACAATAGATCGTCTGGTCTCTGATTCAGGCGATGTGATTGACGTTCGCGATGCAAGCGGCTTCTGGCCGGGTATTCCCGGAACAGGCATTGCTGACCACGTGGCATTTCGTGCGGCTGTAACGGATGATGTGACAAAGCTTGAGAAGGAGCTTTCAAAGCTTAACTCCAGTGAAGTCAACGTACATGACCGTAAATACTTCACGTCGCTCTATGTCCGTGAGCCGGGTGGAACCCTGTTTGAATTTGCCACCGATGCTCCCGGCTTTACCCTGGATGAACCAGTGGAATCGCTGGGTCGAGTTCTGTTCGTGCCACCGGGCAACGGGCAGCAGGCGGATGCGATCCGATCCCGTATGCCGCAATTTGGCTTGCCGGGTGAGGAAAGGGTGATCTATCGCGATTTGCCTTTTGTGCATCGTATCCATCAGCCGGAAAATCCGGATGGCAGTACGCTTGTTCTGCTGCATGGCACCGGCGGCAATGAAAACGACCTCATGCCGCTTGCTCGTCTGGCTGCACCGCGTGCAACGCTTCTGGGTGTTCGGGGGCGCAGCACGGAAGAGGGCATTCAGCGCTGGTTTCGCCGTTTCGATCTGAAACGGTTCGACCAGGAGGACATTCGGTCTGAGGCAGAGGCTTTCGAGGCTTTTGTCGAAGGTGCAATTGCTGCCTACGCTATTGATCCAGAACGGACTGCGTTCATTGGAAACTCCAATGGCGCCAATCTGCTTGCGGCCTTTATGCGGCTTCATCCACATGTCGTGAGCAAAGCCGTGTTGTTGCGTGCGACGGACGTTTTGGAAGAGCAGCCGGTTGCTGACCTTTCTGATGCTGCCATCCTGTTGCTCAACGGGATTGGCGATCCGTTTGGCGATGCATCCGGCAAACTGGAACAAGTCTTGCGGGCGGATGGTGCAGAACTTGATGTCCGCTCCGCCGAAGGTGGTCATGGACTGACGGACGAAGATGTCCGTTTGGCTGGCGAATGGTTACAGCAAAAGCTCTGACCTCTGCACGCTAAACCTAAAAAGGGCCGCCGGAGAAATCCGGCGGCCTTTTGCATTAATCAAGCGGCTTCAAGCTCTTTTCAATCGCCTGACGCTTTCCTTCAAGGAAGGGTGGTAGCGACAGGTTCTCTCCGAGACTTTCAAGTGGTTCATCAACCGCAAAGCCGGGACCATCGGTTGCAATTTCAAACAGCACACCATTGGGCTCACGGAAGTAGAGCGAGCGGAAGTAATAGCGTTCGACCTCGCCGCTGGACGGAATGCGAAAAGCCCGGAGGCGATCCACCCATTCCTGCATGGTTTCCTGATCCGGTGTGCGGAATGCAACGTGATGCACGGCACCTGCGCCCTGACCGGCTGGTGATAGATTGGGCTGCACGGCGATATGCAGTTCTGCGCCGGCACCACCTGAGCCCATTTCAAACACGTGGACATGGCCTTCGCCATCGGGCGAAGCATAGTCACCAGCTTCACGCATGTTCATTACCTTTTCCAGCACGATTTTTGTCGGTGCCAAATCAGGAACGCTCAGCGTGATAGGACCAAGGCCACGTATCTGCCGCTCAGCAGGAACCGGACTTTTCTCCCAGCTATGTGCTGCACCAGCACCTCCATCATCGGTCAAACGCAGGCGCTGGCCTTCCGGATCCTCAAAATCGAGCACTGCACGACCTGCAACTTCGAATATATCGCCGGTTTCGATGCCCTTTTCCTTGAGGTGGTTACGCCACCAGTCGAGGCTCTCAACGCCGTTTACGCGCAATCCGGTACGGGAAACGCTATGCGTTCCACGCCGTTCACGCTGCACGGGCCAGTCAAAGAAGGTGATGTCGGTTCCTGGAGATGCCAGCCCATCGGCATAAAACAGATGGTAGGCGCTGGTGTCGTCCTGATTGACCGTCTTCTTGACGAGGCGAAGACCGAGCGTGTCGGTGTAGAAGCGTCTGTTGCCAGGTGCATCTGCGGTGATGGCTGTCAAATGATGCAGCCCTGTGAGTTGTGGGGTAAGGTCTGAAGTCATTTTGTGTCCTCCTGCGCATAAG
This sequence comes from Brucella grignonensis, assembly GCF_002252505.1. Classification (GTDB taxonomy): domain Bacteria; phylum Pseudomonadota; class Alphaproteobacteria; order Rhizobiales; family Rhizobiaceae; genus Brucella; species Brucella grignonensis. Next base: position 563,922 of record NZ_NNRL01000163.1, read on the forward strand.
TGGAATTGTTTGCGCTGTTGGCTTCAATATTGGGCGCAAGAGGCGTTTCGGAAAGTCTCGGTTCCGAAAACAGTGTGTAACCGAGAAGCCGCAGCGCCAGCATCTTTCCACAGGTCTCGACAATTAGGGCTTGGCATATCCTCTCAGGTAAAGAATATATTAACCGCGCGCCTCGCCTTGGATCGGCGTTTTTCGGGTTTGGGTTTTGTCAGGAGAGTTGGCTTTTGCGGAGCATCATTCGTCGTACTGCCCCGGCATTGCTTATCTGCCTGACCTTGATTGCTGGCTGCGCCAGCCGTCCGGACGGTGTGCTCATTCCTATTGCGGAAAGTGCGCCAGGCGCATCCAAGGTTGATCTTATGGTGGCGACGACCCGCGCACCATCCGGCAATCCCGGAACCTTGTTTTCCGGTGAACGTGATCAACAAGTTAGCCTGACGGAGATTATGGTCTCCATCCCGCCTGAAAAGAACCGCAAGGTCGGTGAAGTTCAGTGGCCTAAAAAGCTGCCAGCCAATCCGTTGAAGGATTTCACGACCGTTGAAGTAAAAGCGATCAACACGGAAACCGGCGCGCGCCAATGGCTTAATCATAGCCTGCCGAAATCCCGTCGGGTCATGGTTTTCGTTCATGGCTTCAATAATACTTACGAGGACTCGGTCTATCGTTTTGCGCAGATCGTGCACGATTCTGGCGCTGAAGTAGCGCCCGTCATCTTCACGTGGCCGTCGCGCGGTAGCGTGTTCGATTACAATTACGATAAGGAAAGCACGAATTATTCGCGCGATGCGCTGGAAACGACCTTGCGCAAACTCGCCGAAGATCCGCGTGTGAAAGACATCACCGTCATGGCCCACTCCATGGGCAGCTGGCTGACGGTTGAGGCGCTGCGTCAGATGGCGATCCGCGATAAACGGGTTAATCCAAAGATTTCCGACGTCATTCTTGCGTCGCCTGATCTTGATGTGGATGTTTTCAGTCAGCAGTTCCGCGCCATGGGCAAGGATCACCCGCGTTTTACATTGTTTACTTCACGCGATGATCGCGCTCTCCGAGCCTCCCGCTTCATCTCGGGTAATGTTGATCGACTGGGCCAGATCGATCCTTCGGTTGAACCCTACCGTTCGCAGCTTGAAAAGGCGGGGATCACGGTCATTGATCTTACGCAGCTTAAAGCTGGCGATAGGCTCAACCACGGCAAGTTTGCGTCAAGTCCTGAGGTTGTTCAGCTGATCGGTAAACGTCTCGTAACGGGTCAGACCATCACCGATTCTGATATCGGGTTGGGCGAGCGGCTGGGTGCTGTTGCACTTGGTACTGCGCAAGGCGTGGGCAGTGCCGCCTCGCTCGTCGTCAGCGCGCCGATTGCAGTCTTCGATCCGAACACCCGTAGAACCTATAATGAGCAGATTGATCGGTTCGGTAGAACGGTTGGCAATACGGTGAGCGGCACAGTCGGGAACTGAGGTGCGTACTGCCTTCCCGATATTCATTAGCAAAAGTGCTGTTGTTATATCTGAGGGAGCGCTATAGGACTGCTGTTCGTTTATTTTGTTAGAGCGTCATGAATCTTGTCGGTGCATGGCGCCCAAACGGCCAAATCTGGTTGTTGTCGGGAAAGACTCTCATGCAGATCATCCATACGATTGAAGATTTGCGGCAGGCGCTTGGCGTGGCACGCAAGAGCGGTAGAACCATCGGCCTCGTACCGACGATGGGTTATCTTCACAAAGGGCATCTCGAACTTGTTCGTCGCTCACGCGCGGAAAACGATGTCACTGTCGTGTCAATCTTCGTCAATCCGCTGCAATTTGGCGCTAATGAAGATCTCGATAAATATCCGCGCGATCTCGAACGCGATGCGGGCCTGCTGCGCCATGCAAATGTGGATTTCCTTTTTGCACCTGCCGTGTCGGATATGTATCCGCGCCCGATGCAGACCGTGGTTGATGTACCAACGCTTGGCAACCAGATGGAAGGTGAGGCGCGTCCAGGCCATTTTGCAGGCGTCGCAACCGTTGTGAGCAAGCTTTTCAATATCGTGGGTTCTGACGCTGCTTATTTTGGCGAGAAGGATTTTCAGCAACTCGTCATCATTCGCCGCATGGTCGAGGATATGGCGATTCCTGTGCGTGTGGTTGGTGTTGAAACCGTGCGGGAAGATGATGGGCTCGCCTGTTCGTCACGCAATGTCTATCTGACATCCGAGCAGCGTGACGCTGCGATCATCGTGCCAAAGGCACTTGATGAAGCTGAGCGACTTTATCGCTCTGGCATCGACGATCCGGAAGCACTTGAAGCTGCAATCCGCGCATTCATTGAAATGGAAACGCTGGCAATACCGGAAGTCGTGGCATTGCGGGATCCTGAAACGCTGGAGCGTCTGACCTCGGTGCAGGGCAGACCGGTCTTGGTGGCGCTTTTTGTGCGGCTGGGTTCAACGCGCCTTCTTGATAATCGGGTTATAGCACTCATAGCGCAAGAGAAGGCAGCCTGAAATGAGCGCGACCGTTAAAAAGAAGCGCCTTTCGCCAAAGACGATTGAAGCGATGAAGGGCGAACGCCCGATTGTCAGCCTCACGGCTTACACGACGCCGATTGCGCGCCTGCTCGATCCACATTGCGATCTGCTTCTGGTGGGCGATTCCGTTGGCATGGTGCTTTACGGCATGGATTCGACCCTTGGTGTCACGCTCGACATGATGATTGCGCATGGGCAGGCAGTTATGCGTGGCGTCGAGCATGCTTGTGTAATTGTCGATATGCCATTTGGTTCTTATCAGGAATCGAAAGAACAGGCTTTCCGCAACGCAGCCCGCATCATGCAGGAGACAGGCTGCGACGGCGTGAAGCTTGAGGGTGGCGAGGAAATGGCTGAGACGGTTGAATTCCTAGTCAAACGCGGCATTCCGGTCTTCGGCCATGTCGGGCTTATGCCGCAACAGGTCAATACGGTCGGCGGCTTTCGCTCGATGGGCCGCGACGATGAAGAAGCCAATCGCATCCGCCGCGATGCACAGGCAATTGCAGATGCGGGTGTTTTTGCGCTGGTCATTGAAGGCACGGTCGAACCGCTGGCACGCGAGATCACCGAAACACTGACAATTCCAACAATTGGGATTGGTGCGTCGCCTGCCTGTGATGGCCAGATTCTCGTTTCCGACGATATGTTTGGGCTGTTTCAGGATTTCACGCCGCGTTTCGTCAAACGCTTTGCCGAGCTTGCTCCGCAGGTCTCGGATGCCGCAAAAGCCTATGCGGAAGAAGTTCGCGAGCGGTCTTTTCCGGGGCCGGAACATGTGTTTGGCGTTAAGAAATAGCTGAGCCTAAGATCTGTCTGCTTTCAAAAATAGATCCTGCACGCCGCGGACCATGTTGGTGCGCTCGATTGTGCCTGACCGGATGATGAAGTCGTCAACTGCATCATGCAAGGCATGGAATAGAAGCGTTGCCAACAGGCGCATGTTGTCGATCTTCCACGCTCCCGCGGCCTGACCATTCCCGTCGTTGACAGGAATGGTGTTGAGTTCGCTGTCGAGCTGCTCACAATAAAAGGTAATGAAACGCTTGCGTAATGCCAAGGCACTTCGTCTTTGCTGCGAAAATGCAGATAGAGTGTGCCCTTGGCAACATCGGCTTTGCGCACGATTTCATCGACGCTTGTGGCTGCAAAGCCTTTTTTCCAAAAAGATCGTTTCGGCAGCCGCCGCAGCAAGTGAGGCGCGATGCGACCAAAATCAAAGGCCTGCCAGCAGATTGCTGGCAGGCCCTTCGTTTCTCAAGTTGGTTGTGTGTTAGATCATTTGTCGCAAAACGTTACGCTGCCAATAGTGATAAAGCGCTGCAATATTACCGCTGGTCAAAATAGGCATAGCGCCCTTCAACTGATCGTCCGACCAGTCCCACCACTGTATTTCCCGAAGCATCCTGACGCTGTCCTGATCGAAACGTGAGCGGATGGTTCTGGCAGGGTTGCCGCCGACAATCGCATAGGGGTCGACATCACGTGTAACCAATGCTCGCGTGCCGATAACCGCGCCATGACCGATCTTTACACCCGGCATGATGATGGCTTCCGAACCAATCCACACATCATTGCCGATAACTGTATCGCCAGAGGGAGCGTAGCCATTCTCAGCACCCGCAAACATGTCCACTTCGGGCATGAAGAAGAACGGGAAGGTGCTGATCCAGTCGTTTCGATGGCCCTGGTTGCCTGCCATGATAAAGGCGACACCCGATCCGATTGAACAAAAGCTGCCGACGATAAGCTTGTCGGCACCTTCATTGGGCAGGAGAAAACGGGCGCAATCGTCGAAACTATGGCCATGATAATAGCCGGAATAATAGCTGTAACGCCCTACGATGATGTTTGGATGTGTGACCTGCTTATCGAGGGTGATTCCCTTAAACGGGCTTTCAAAGTAATTTTTCATGAGAGTGCTCACTGCATCAGGCATATCCGGTAAAAGTGACGAAGCAGCTTTGTTTGGGATAATGCGTAATCGCCGATCAGATCGGCATTTGTCCGCTTGCATATATGCAAACGAAAACCCCGTAAGAAACCGTGTGGTTGCTTACGTTCATGCTCCCGGTGATGAAACTTGTGATGAAATCACAGGAGCGCGATGCAGGGGGTACTCGAACACTTTATCATGGCTGTGAGCATAGTGCTGGTGCCGGATAAAGCAAGATACGAAAAATAAGGGCGGCACTTTGGCCGCCCTTTTAAACATCGCAAGAGCGAAAAGTGCTTATTTCTCAACGAAAGCCTTTTCGATCACGAAGTGACCGGCTTCGCTCTGGCTGCCTTCTTCGAGGCCAAGGCCTTCGAGAATCTGGCGCATGTCGGCAAGCATTTCTGGACTACCACAAAGCATCATGCGGTCGTCCTGTTCGGAGAACTTTGGCAGGCCCAAATCCTCGAAGATTTTGCCCGAGCTGATCAGATCGGTAAGACGACCCTGGTTGCGGAACTCTTCGCGGGTTACGGTCGGGTAATAGATGAGCTTCTCGCGCACCATCTCGCCGAGGAATTCGTCTTCCGGCAGTTGCTTGGTGATGAGGTCGGCATAGGCGAGTTCGTTCACTTCGCGCACGCCATGGACCAGAATGATTTTCTTGTAGCGCTCATAGGCTTCAAGATCGCGGATGATCGAGAGGAACGGTGCAAGGCCGGTGCCTGTCGAAAGCAGCCACAGATTGTCACCCGGAATGAGATTGTCATAAAGCAACGTGCCGACCGGCTTCTTACCGACGAGAATCTTGTCGCCCTCTTTCAGATGCTGCAAGCGCGACGTCAGTGGGCCGTCCTGCACCTTGATCGAGAAAAATTCGAGTTGTTCGTCGTAGACGCTGGAAGCAATTGAATAAGCGCGCAACAGTGGTTTGCCGTTCACTTCAAGGCCGATCATGATGAACTGGCCGCTCTGGAAACGAAAGCCTTGGTCGCGCGTGGTGCGGAAGGAAAACAGCCTGTCGGTCCAGTGGTGAACGTCAAGAACGGTTTCCTGATTAAAATTGCTGCTCATTGTCGGAACTGTCTCTATTTCGCTTTTCACGGTGCTCGCTTCTCAAGAAGCGAGCGTTCTTATCGCAATCATAGGGGGATCGCGTCTGGCTGCCTTCAGGGTGACTTCCGCGAGGTCGTGATTTGCCGGTATGCTGCACCATAGCCGGACGAAGATTACGGAAGTTGGAATAATGCTTCTGCGCTCCGACATCAAGAGTCATCGGTTTGTATTCTCCGCGCAATTAAATCGAATTCAAACGCAGCCTCAAGGAATTGCTTTCTAATCACTGCGGCTTCCGGAGTATGTTGTACCTACGGAAGCCGCTTTTTGTGTGTCAGCGCGAGCTGCGAACAAGCGCGATGGCTGAAAGCAGGGCGATGCCTGAAAGGGCGGTAAATCCGATGAACAACCAGAGCGCGGCATTGGCAGTGCCTGCTACGCCGCCGGGATTGCTTAACCCTGCCAGATTGGCAACCATACCCGCGAGTGCTGCACCCATTGCTGTGGTGAAAAGCTGAACCGTGGTTAGTGACGCGGAAGCCAGATTCTGGTCCGCAGCTTCAGCACGTTTGAAAACGCGGGTGAGCAGATGCGGCCATGTCATGCCGACGCCAAAGCCTATAATTGCCATGGCAAGACAGATCGGTAGAAGATCATACCAATGTCCTTCGCTGCCCGGAGGGACGAGAATCGCAAGTGTCACCATGCCGGCTATTCCCATAACAGGGGCTGCAAGGATGACACGGTTCACGCGGGCACCGGACACGCCCGATGAGCCGATGGAACCAAGCGTCCAGCTGCCGCCCATGAGTGCTGCAAGATAGCCTGCCACCAATGGCGACTGGTTATGCAATACCTGGAAAAACAGTGGCACAAAGACTTCCGAACTTGTGACTGATGCACCGAGAAAGCCCATCGTCATATAGAGAGCACCAAGTCGTTTGATGCTGAAAGTGCCTTTGGGCAGAATACGTTTCGTGGCCTTCCGTTCCACAATGACAAGCAACAGCAGCACAGCAAAAGCAATTGCAACGCCAGTGACATTCCAGAACGTGCTTGCCGAAATGCTCGCAGCCGAGACGATCAGCACGGCTGCCGTCAGCAGAATAAGCTGTGGCCAGGCAAGCTTGTCTTTGGCTTCATCATCGCCCGCGCGTTTTGGCAGAATAAGTGTCGCCATGATGGCAAAAATTCCGATCACCGGCACAAGCGACCAGAAGGCCGCACGCCACACGCCAAGTTCAGCAAAAATGCCGCCAATAGCCGGGCCAACAAGCGTTGCCACGCCCCACATGCCGGAAACGAGTGCAATGGCGCGAGGCCAGAGCGATTCATCAAAGACGATACGGATCATGGCATAGGACAGCGCCAGCATCATGCCGCCACCAAGTCCCTGCACGACACGGCCTGCAAGCATGGCTGGCATGGAAGGTGCCAAGCCACAGGCCAGTGTTCCGGCTGCAAAGATGATGGCGGCCACAAGATAGGCGTTACGCGGCCCGACTTGCGAAAGAAGTTTTGGCACAAGGGCCGAACCAAGAATGGAGGCTGTGACAAACAGCGCCGTGTTCCAGGCGTAATAGTCCATGCCGCCAATATCGGCGACAACGGTTGGTAATATGGTTGTGGCGATGAAAACATTGATGGCGTGGAGCGCAACGCCGCCCACAAGTGTTAGCGAACGGATCGCATTCCTGCCCGCGAACAATTCTCCCCAGCCTGCAGTAGCCCCTGCTGTGGCAGTGGCGGCTGGATTATCGGTCTGCATTTCTTTCCCTGGTCCTATCCCGCATTTCAGAGGCGGGTTGATGCCCGCTGTCCGCACGCGTTGGCTGGCCTTATAAAATGCTTTTCCGATCTTCGGAATGGGGAATGAAGTAAAACGGCTTCAATAAAAATTCAAAGGGGTTCAAATTTGGCGGAAAAACTCTATATGAAGCCAAGAATTACAGAATCCGCTGCCGCGTCGGAGAATTTTTTCTCTAAACGTCTGTGGCGGATTTGTGTTTCTGTCACAAGCTTCCTATAAGCCTGTACCAATAACGGCTTTAAAGCGTGTCCCGAAAAGTGCAAAGCGGTTTTCGGATAAGATGCGCGCCAGATCCAAACAACGTGCTCGCCAGCCTAGCTGGACAGGCCATATTTCCCCAATTGACGACCCGGAACGCTCATGATCCAGACGCCCTACTATCTGATCGACAAGACCAAGCTGAAGCGCAACATGGAAAAGGTTGCCTATGTGCGCGAGAAATCCGGCGCAAAAGCTCTGCTGGCGCTGAAATGTTTTGCCACATGGTCGGTGTTTGATCTGATGAGCGAATATATGGACGGCACGACGTCGTCTTCGCTCAATGAAGTGCGTCTTGGCCATGAAAGATTTGGCGGTGAAACCCATGCCTATAGCGTGGCCTATGCTGATAACGAGATCGACGAAGTTATCAGCCACGCCGACAAGATCATCTTCAATTCGATCGGTCAGCTGGAGCGCTTTGCCAACAAGGCAGCACATATCAAGCGTGGCCTGCGTCTGAACCCGGGTGTTTCGTCTTCGACCTTTGATCTGGCTGACCCGGCGCGTCCGTTCAGCCGTCTTGGCGAATGGGATGTGGCAAAGGTCGAGAAGGTCATGGACCGCGTGACCGGCTTTATGATCCATAACAATTGCGAAAATTCCGATTTCGGTCTTTTCGACAAGATGCTGACCGATATTGAAGAAAAGTTTGGCTCACTTCTGCACCGCGTTGAATGGGTCAGCCTTGGCGGCGGTATCCACTTCACCGGCGACGATTATCCGGTCGATGCGTTCTGCGCACGCCTGAAGGCGTTTTCGGAAAAGTTTGGTGTGCAGGTTTATCTGGAGCCGGGTGAGGCTTCGATCACCAAAACCACGACGCTGGAAGTGACGGTTCTTGACACGCTTTATAACGGCAAGAACCTCGCCATCGTTGATAGCTCGATTGAAGCGCATATGCTCGATCTGCTGATCTATCGCGAAAAGGCGAAGATGGCGCCCAACAATGGCGAGCACAGCTATATGGTTTGCGGCAAATCCTGCCTTGCTGGCGATATTTTCGGAGAGTTCACTTTCGACAAGGAACTCTCCATCGGCGACCGCCTCTCATTTGAAGATGCAGCCGGTTATACCATGGTCAAGAAGAACTGGTTTAATGGCGTGAAGATGCCAGCCATTGCCGTGCGTGAACTCGATGGCACGGTCAAATTAGTCCGCGAATTTGATTATGCGGATTTTGAAGGGTCGCTTTCTTAAAGATCCTTTTGCAGCCCTCAAACTGCAATGAATTCATGTGTTCCGGGTGAGAAGGCAATCGGGACGGTTAACAGATGGCGGGTAACCGCTGGAAGAGGAAGCATCGACAGAAAATGAAGAAGAACGTTCTCATTATCGGCGCCGGGGGCGTGGCACAGGTTGTTGCACATAAATGTGCACAAAACTCTGACATATTGGGCGATATCCATATTGCGTCCCGCACGGTTGAGAAATGCCGCAAGATTATCGATAGCGTGCATGAAAAGAAGAGCCTCAAGACCGAGGTGAAGCTGGAAGCGCATGCTTTGGACGCGCTGGATACTGAAGCCACCAAGGCTCTGATCCAGAAGACGGGCGTTCAGATCGTCATCAATGTCGGCTCGGCCTTCCTCAATATGTCGGTCCTTCGTGCCTGTATCGATACGGGCGTGGCTTACATGGACACCGCGATCCATGAAGATCCGAAGAAGATCTGCGAAACCCCGCCATGGTATGGCAACTACGAATGGAAGCATCTCAAGGAATGCGAAGAGAAGGGTATCACCGCCATTCTCGGCATTGGCTTTGATCCGGGCGTGGTTAATGCCTATGCACGTCTGGCTGCTGACGACTATCTCGATGAAGTCAAATCCATCGACATCGTTGACATCAATGCCGGTTCGCATGGCCGCTGGTTCTCGACCAACTTCGACCCGGAAATCAACTTCCGCGAATTCACCGGCACGGTCTATTCATGGCAGGGCGGTCAGTGGCAGTCGAACAAGATGTTCGAAGTCGGCCACACCTTTGACCTGCCTGTCGTCGGCCCGAGCAAGGCTTATATGACTGGTCATGATGAAGTGCATTCGCTGTCTAAGAACTACCCGAACGCAGATGTGCGTTTCTGGATGGGCTTTGGCGATCACTATATCAACGTCTTTACGGTGCTGAACAATCTGGGCCTCCTGTCCGAACAGCCGGTCAAGACTGCCGAAGGTCTGGAAGTCGTGCCGCTCAAGGTGGTCAAGGCCGTTCTGCCTGATCCGTCGTCGCTGGCACCGGATTACACCGGCAAGACCTGCATCGGCGATTTCGTCAAGGGCACCAAGGACGGCAAAGAGAAGGAAGTCTTCATCTACAACGTTGCCGACCACAAGGACGCTTATAACGAAGTGGGTTCGCAGGGCATTTCCTACACCGCAGGCGTTCCGCCGGTTGCAGCCGCAATCCTGATTGCCTCGGGCGAATGGGATGTGAAGAAGATGGTCAATGTGGAAGAGCTGAACCCAAAGCCTTTCCTCCACATCCTGAACCAGATCGGCTTGCCATCGCGCATCAAGGATGAAGACGGCGACCGTGCTCTCGACTTCGCATAAGCGCGATCTGGATGAATAAAGAAAGCCCCGCCCAATGCTATGCTTTGTGCGGGGTTTTTTATTGGCGCTTTGCTCTGGCTTACTCTGGCATATTTGGCCAAGTATCCGAGAGACGATACCCACTCGGAAACGGATCGCTCGGATCGAGCATGAGCTGCGAAGTTCCCGTCACCCAAGCGCGACCGGAAATGATGGGGCTGATGGCCGGTTTGCCACCAAGCTCCAGAGCCTTGTCCAACCGACAGTGAAACTCTGTGCCCAGCACGGACTTTCCGATAAATTTCTCGCCGACTTTCATCTGGCCTTTTGCGTGAAGCACGGCCATGCGCGCCGAGCAGCCAGTGCCGGTCGGGGAACGGTCGAGTTTGGCCGGGCGAATGGCAACGGTGTTCACGCCAGTCAGCACATCGCCGTCGCGCGTCACCGGCTCAGTGATCTGGCAGAATGAAATGTGGTTCCAGTCTTTCTCAGGATGACGGAAACCAAGCTGTTCATTGGCCGCTTTGGTGATTTTCACGCCAATCTCAGCCAGTTCCCGTGCCTGACCCGGCTCGATTTTCATTCCAATAGAAGCTGCATCAACAATAACGAAGCTGTCACCGCCATAGGCTGTGTCAACGGTGATCGTGCCGAGGCCTTCAACTTCCAGCGATGCATCCAGACGGTCCGCGAAAGACGGTACGTTGCGCACGCTGATGCGCTCAGCCTTGCCGTTGCGGCATTCGGCCTCCACCTCGATGAGCCCGCCCGGCGCCTCCAGCACCATGCGCGTGACTGGTTCCTGCATGGGGATGATGCCGCTATCCAGCAGAACCGTGGAGACACAGATCGAATTGGAGCCGGACATGGGCGGGGTGTCAGCGGGTTCCATGATGATGAAACCCATCTGCGCGCGCGGGTCTTTCGGTGGCACCAGCAGATTGACATGGCGGAACACACCACCGCGCGGCTCGTTCAGCACGAAATTGCGCAAGGTCTCGTCGCTGGCGATGAAGCGCGATTGTTCCCACACAGTATCGCCGGGAGGAGGGGCCACGCCACCGACAATGACATCACCGACTTCGCCTTCTGCGTGACAGCCGACAATATGGATGACTTTAGTGCTGCGCATGATTTCCCTCGCAAAATTGCATCCACGACATTCCTAGATAATCAGATGTTAGGGTCAACTGTTCTGCAGACCAGAAAATGCATTTTTGCGACATGTCTGGAAATTGATTTCCACGCATGTCAGGAGATCGGAATTTACTGCCCAAGGTGTGTTGCTTCTTTATGCAAGTCTGATATCCATTGTGCTCCAATTTTGTGCAAATCGATGCGCAGCCCGCCTGGCTCCGGATCAGTTTCTGGAACATACACAACGTTCCCGATAGAAATTGAGCAACCCGAAAAGTTGGGGCGAAGTCGCTTTTAAGGTGATGAGCGCTCTTAGCCGGCATGGGGCGATCGATATTCGTATCACCCGCCAATCTCCTCAGATCGACATGGTCTCTGAGCCTTTGATGTCTCGGCGCGTGTTTTAGTTATGGATTATCCGGTGGTCTGACGGCTTCGGATAGTTCGGGGGAGTGCCCCCGGGGAGTAAGTTTGTGACCAACACATTTGATACGGGCTTTCATGAGCCTCACGTGAGCAGCGTTCGGCGCTGGACCCGGGAAATGGCGATGGCTCTCAAATTGGGCTGGCCGCTGATTCTGACCAATCTTTCACAGGCAGCATTGACTGCGACCGATGTGATCTTCATTGGCCGTCTCGGCAAGGACACACTGGCTTCGGCGCTTTTGACCACGAGTTTCTATCACACCCTGATGATCTTTTCGATGGGGCTGGTTTCGGCTGTGATGCCGATGATCGCTATTGCACTCGGCAGGAACCGCCATTCAGTACGCGATGTGCGCCGTACCGTCCGTCAGGGCATGTGGTCGGCCATTATCATCTCGATTCCAATCTGGATTGTGCTCTGGCATTGCGAGGAAATATTCCTCTTCCTTGGCCAGCAACCGGATATTGCAGCACGCTCGACCGATTTTATGCACACCCTGCAATGGGCGCTGTTGCCGTATCTGTTTTACATCGTGTTGCGTTCATTTTTTGCGGCGATGGAAAAGCCGATGTGGACGCTGCTGATCGCTGCTGCCGCCATTGGTTTTAACGCGCTTGCTGGCTGGACGCTGATTTTCGGCCATTTCGGCTTCCCGCGTATGGAACTGCATGGTGCCGGTATCGCTACCACGCTGTCGAGCATCATGATGTTTCTCGGCATGGCTTTCATTACCATGCGTCACCGCCGCTTTCGTCGTTATCGTTTGTTCGGACGCTTTTGGCGTCCTGACTGGCCGCGTTTCATTGAGCTCTGGCGCATTGGTTTTCCGATGGCGCTGACCTTTGTATTTGAAACATCGATCTTTTATGCAGCCGTTGTTATGATGGGGTACATCGGTCCGACCGCAATGGCAGCTCACGCCGTTGCGATACAGGTCGCATCGCTCAGCTTCATGGTCCCACTCGGTTTCGGGCAGGTCGCTACGGTGCGCGTGGGGCGGGCTTACGGTCGCGGCGACCCTCAGGCCGTGGCTTATGCAGGCTGGAGCGCCTATGCGCTTGGCGTGGGCTTCATGGCCATTATGGGGTTGCTGATGATTCTGATCCCGCGCCTGTTTATTGGTGTGTTTCTTAATCTCAAGGATCCAGAAAACTTTGCCGTTATCGAACTGGCCGTGACATTTCTTGCGCTCGCGGCACTTTTCCAGATTGTCGATGGGGCGCAGGCCGTTGCCGCAGGTATGCTGCGTGGCCTTAGAGACACACGCGTGCCCATGTATTTGGCACTGGTTGGCTACTGGGGCGTAGGGCTACCGTTTGGCGCTTTGCTTGCATTCCATTTTGGCTTTGGTGGTGCAGGTGTCTGGCTAGGGCTGGCGGCAGGGCTTGCGATCGTCTCGGTACTCATGACCATGCGTTGGCGGCGCTCTCTCATGCGCATCAGTCTTGTCTGAGAGATGCTTGAAAACAAACAGATAGAGCATTTCCAATGATTTAATCAAAACAGGAAATGCTCTAATCAGCTTTGGGTGGACGCTTATCAAGCTTAACCGAAATTGCACTTGAAAGTATTGAACCTTTCAATCAGCCTGGATCAGTAAAAAATGCCGTACAGTGAAAACTGTACGGCATGATCTGCAATGCTGCGGGTATCGTTATGTATCCGCTAAATTCAAATGCCCCAAATTATTTCGTGAGTGCAATAATACGGTCGAGTGCTGCGGCGTAGCCTTTCAATGAAATTTTGAAAGCCACAGGTTGACTTGGGCTAAGCGCAGTCGCATTAACATTCAAATTAGTACCGGCCTTTAGAGCGGCCACTTGCTTGGCATCAAAACTCACTGGTGCCAAGCAACCTTGCGGCAGACAGGTTGAAAAGGTCAGCTGTGGCCCGTCAGCTTCATCGAGTTTGAGCGCGACACCTTTAACAAGATCAAGGCCAAACGGCATCAGAATGACGCCTTCAACCTTACCACCAGCCGTATTGCGCAACTCGGCAGTCAGAACGCGCTGACCTGTCTGCGTGCTGCTTTGATCCTGCCGCATAACGCAGACAGTCGCTTCGTTTTGAGACTGACAGGAAACAGTCCAGTCCTGATATGTTTCTTGCAGGGTACTCGCGCCGCCCGGTAGGGAGGCGGCAAAAGCAGGCAGGCTGAGAATCGCGAATACGCCAATTGCAGGGCCAGTCAGGCCATATTTCTTCATGTGAAAATTTCTTTCATAGATTTATTGTTGCTAATAGAATAGCCTTCAGAGTTGAAGGTAATCATAAATAAATCAACAGTGCAATATATGATTAAAATTTTTAGTGAGAGCCTATTTAAGTTATTTTCTATAAAACAGTAATGCTTCAATGGTATATTTAATATCATCGGATATAAAATATGACTAAAGAGCGATGGGCTATAATTCACCGCTCTTTATTTTGTTTCTACCGTGCCAGCTTCATGTGACGGTTTACGTCCTTGTAAAGCAGATAGCGGAACTTGCCCGGACCACCTGCATAGCAAGCCTGCGGGCAGAAAGCGCGTAGCCACATGAAATCACCGGCTTCCACTTCCACCCAATCCTGATTGAGCCGGTAGACGGCCTTACCTTCGAGCACATAAAGCCCGTGTTCCATGACATGGGTTTCGGCAAAAGGAATGACACCGCCCGGCTCAAACGTCACCACGGTCACATGCATGTCGTGGCGCAGATCGTTTGGATCGACAAAGCGTGTCGTGGCCCAAGCGCCATTGGTGTCGGGCATCGGTGTTGGAGCAATGTTCTTCTCGTTGAGGAAAAGCGGCTCGGGTACGTCAAGCCCGTCGACATATTCATAAGCCTTGCGCACCCAGTGAAAGCGCGCAACTGCGCCTGAATTGTTGCGAAGCGTCCAACCGCTTTTGGGCGGCAGATAGGCATAGCCGCCTTCGGTCAGCAGATGGTTCTGTCCTGCAAGTGTGACGGTGATTTCACCTTCGACCACAAACAGCACGCCTTGCGCGCCGTCATCAAGTTCTGTGCGGGCGCTGCCGCCACCGGGCTGCACTTCCATGATATATTGCGAGAAAGTCTCGGCAAAACCCGAAAGCGGGCGGGCAATGATCCACAGGCGCGTCTTATCCCAGAAGGGCAGGAAGCTCGTGACAATATCGCTGAATGTGCCTTTCGGAATAACCGCATAGGCTTCGGTGAACATGGCGCGATCGGTCAGGAGTTGCGTTTGTGGCGGCAAGCCACCGGTTGGTGCGTAATAATTGCGGCTCATCGGTCTATTCCTAATCAGTAAAGTGTCTCTGGAAGAATGTCTTTGAGCCGCAACAGCGCGATGCGCTCGACCTGTTCGGACGCGGTTTCCAGTTCTGCAGCTTTCGTATTCTCGACGCGTCGCTTGAAAGCGTCGAGAATTTCTCTTTTGTTGCGACCCTTGACCGCAATGATGAACGGAAAGCCGAATTTCTGCGTGTAAGCGTCGTTGAGCTCGGTAAATGTCTTACGCTCCTCATCCGTCAGCGCATCCAGGCCGGCAGAAGCCTGCTCCGCGGTGGATTCAGGTGTCAGACGCTTGGCGGCTGCCAGTTTTCCCGCAAGATCAGGATGCGCGCGCAGCACGCCGAGCTTTTCATCCTCTGATGCTGCACGGAAAGCATGAACCAGAGCCTTGTGAAGACCCGAGGCAGAATCCGCCAATTCCGTCAGGCCCGCGTCGTAGGCGCGTTCGGCAATCCACGGCGAGTGCTCGAAGATGCCGCCATATCGTGCAACAAAATCCGCTTTGCTCGCTTTGGACGGCTCAATATCGGCCCGCTTCGGCTTGTGATGCTCATGCCAGTGACGGGCAATATCAACACGCTTGGCAACCCACACCTTGTCATGGCTTTGCACGTAATCAAGGAAGCGTTCAAGTGCTGCCACACGACCCGGACGACCAACGAGGCGGCAATGCAGGCCAATCGACATCATCTTCGGCGCACCTTCCGCACCTTCGCGGTAAAGCACGTCGAACGTGTCTTTGAGATAGGTGTAGAACTGATCGCCGGAGTTAAAGCCCTGTGGCGTGGCAAAGCGCATGTCATTGGTATCGAGCGTATAAGGCACGATCAGATGCGGGCCGTTCGGCCCCTTCACCCAATAAGGCAACTCATCTGCATAGGAGTCGGCGGAGTAGAGGAAGCCGCCTTCCTCCATCACCAGCTTCAATGTGTTGTCTGACGGCTTGCCCTGATAGATGCCCAAGGGGCGCGAGCCTGTGATCTCCGTATGCAGGCGAACAGCTTCGCGAATGTGCTCGCGTTCCACGTCTTCGGGTACATCCTTATATTCCCACCAGCGCAGGCCGTGACTGGCGATTTCCCAGTCGGCTTCCTTCATGGCCGCAATAGCTTCTGGATTGCGTTCCATGGCAAGGGTCACGCCATAGACGGTCACCGGCATGTTGCGTCGCGTGAAAGCGCGCCACAAACGCCAGAAGCCGGAGCGGGCGCCATATTCGTAAATGGATTCCATATTGAGGTTGCGCTGGCCATTCCACGCTTGTGCGCCCACGATCTCGGAAAGCAGGTTTTCGGATGCCGGGTCACCATCGAGAATACAGCTTTCGCCGCCTTCTTCGTAATTGACGACGAACTGCACGGCGATATTGGCCCCGCCCGGCCAGCGTGGGTCTGGTGTGTTGCGGCCATAGCCAACCAGATTGCGCGGATAACTCATATGGTCTTCCCTCGATTATTCATGGCTTTTTCTTATGATAATAAAGAATTACGCGGACCATTCCCCCTCAAAATTTTGAAAGACATCCAACGATTATCATCTTTCCCAGGACAGGACTTCGGTAAATACTCAAAATCGGGAACAAGTGTGGTTCGCAAACCGTTAGGTTTTGCGTGAAATAAATCACACAAAAACAATTGCTTGCAATGATTCTGACGGTAAGCAGATAGAATCGTGCGGGCGGCAGGAGCATAAATGGGTCAGGGAATGAGCGGTCATGGCCGATTGACGACGCATGTCCTCGATACGGTGAGCGGCAAGCCGGCAGCAAACTTGCGCATCGAATTGCGTCGGGTCGGGAATCAACAGGCTGAAACTTTACTTGAAATCCGCACCAATGCGGATGGTCGCTGCAACGAGCCACTGCTTGCAGGCGATGCGCTGCATACTGGTTCATACGAGCTGCTTTTCCATGTCGGCGAATATTTCGGCAAAAGCGACGACGCCGTTCCGTTTCTGGATGTGGTGCCACTCCGCTTTGGCATTTCGGATGAAAAGGCGCATTATCATGTGCCACTTCTGGTTTCGCCATTTTCCTATTCAACCTATCGCGGGAGTTGAGCGATATGGGTCAGGCCGTCAGACATACAATCCGCTTTCTGCTGAACGGCGAGACAGTTGAGCTCGACCGCGTTTCGCCTACAGAAACCCTGCTCGATTATCTGCGCCTCTCGTGCAAACTGCGCGGCAGCAAGGAAGGCTGCGGCGAGGGTGATTGTGGTGCCTGCACCGTGCTTGTCGGCAAGATTGTCGATGACGAACTCGTCTATGAAAGCGTGAATGCCTGCATCCGTTTTGTCGGCTCGCTGGATGCCACGCATGTCGTGACCATTGAGCATCTGCGCGGCTCCGACGGTGGCCTGCATCCGGTGCAAAAGGCGATGATCGATTTTCACGGCTCGCAATGCGGCTTCTGCACGCCAGGCTTCGTCATGTCGCTTTATGGTCTCTGGATGCGCAATCCAAAGCCTGCAGACGTTGAGATCGAAAAGGCGTTGCAAGGCAATCTCTGCCGTTGCACTGGCTATGAAGCCATCATGCGTGCAGCGCGTGCGATTTCTGACTATGGCACTTTGATGGATGACCCGCTTGCTGTTGAGCGTGCGCATGTCATCAGCCAGTTGACGGAATTGCGTGATGGCGCGCGGGTTGAAGTGGGTAGTGGCAAGGATCGTCTGGTCGTGCCTGCCAACCTCGATGATTTTGCCACTGTTTATGCAGCCGAACCCAAAGCAACAATCGTTGCCGGTTCAACCGATGTGGGCCTTTGGGTTACCAAGATGATGCGCGATATTTCGCCGGTGGTCTTCATTGGGCATCTCAATGAACTGCGTACAATCAGCGAAAAAGATGGTCTGATCAGCATCGGCGCGGGCGTCACCTATACGGAAGCTTTTGCGTTTCTGGCAAAGCGCATCCCCGCACTGGGAAGCCTCATTAATCGCATCGGTGGCGAACAGGTGCGCAATATGGGCACCATCGGCGGCAACATCGCCAATGGTTCGCCGATTGGCGACACGCCACCGCCACTGATCGCGCTTGATGCAAAGCTGACGCTGCGCAAAGGTGCGGAACAACGGACTATTCCTCTGGAAGAGTTTTTCATCGCCTATGGCAAGCAGGATCGTCAGCCGGGCGAATTTGTGGAAGCGGTCCATGTGCCAGTGCCTGATGAGCGCAGCCAGTATGCCATTCACAAAATCTCCAAGCGGTTTGAAGAAGACATCACCGCAACGCTTGGCGCTTTCCATCTGACGCTTGATGCTGAGAGCAATGTCGCATCCATCCGTATCGCCTATGGCGGCATGGCGGCAACGCCGAAACGGGCGCTCAATGTTGAAGCCGCACTTATCGGCAAGCCATGGAATGAGGCAACAGTTGAGGCGGCTGTGCAAGCCTATGACCTCGACTATCAGCCTTTGAGCGATATGCGCGCGACAGCCGATTATCGATTGCTCGTTGCGAAGAATTTGCTCCGCCGCTTCTATGCTGAAACGCAAGGCGAGAACGATGCTTTGCGTAAGTCAAACACTGTCGCGGCATAGGGAGGATGATATGAACAAGCATCCTGCAAACGAAATCAAAGCAGCCCGCATTAAGGGTGGTGTCGCGACCGATCAGCGTCATGATTCAGCCCACAAGCATGTGACCGGCGAAGCGGTCTATATCGATGATATTCCAGAACCCGAAGGCACGCTGCATATCGGTGTTGGCTTCTCGACCGTGGCGCACGCCAAAATCACCGATGTTGATTTGTCCGCCGTGGTAGCTGCTCCCGGCGTGATCGATGTGCTGACCTATAAGGATGTGCCGGGCGAAAACGATGTGTCGCCATCGGGCATGCATGATGATCCGATTTTTGCGGTCGATACTGTGCAGTTCCACGGTCAGCCGATCTTTGCGGTCGTTGCCCGCACGCGCGATCAGGCCCGCCGTGCGGCCCGCCTTGCCAAGATCAACTATGAAGAAATGCCGGGCCTGTTCTCCATTTCTGGTCTTGATGGCTATAAGGACAGATTGGTTTTCACGCCGCTGACGCTCAATCGTGGTGATGCGCGCAAGGCCATTGACGAAGCCCCACGCAAGGTCAAAGCCCGTATGACAATCGGCGGGCAGGATCACTTCTATCTTGAAGGTCAGGCTTCCCTTGCCATCCCCGGCGAAGATGACGATGTGACCATCTATTGCTCCACACAAGGCCCAAGCGAAACCCAGCATCTGGTGGCCCATGCGCTTGGTGTGCCGAGCCATTCGGTGACGGTTGAAGTGCGGCGTATGGGTGGCGGTTTTGGCGGCAAAGAAACGCAGGCCAATCAATGGGCGGCTATGGCCGCAATCGCCGCCAAGAAGCACAAGCGCGCCGTGAAAGTCCGGCTCGACCGTGATGAGGATATGACCTCAACCGGCAAGCGGCATGATTTCGTGGTCGATTACGAAGTCGGCTTCGACGATGAAGGCAATATCCTCGGCGTCGATTATCTGTTTGCATTGAATGCCGGTTTCTCCGCTGATCTGTCCGGTCCGGTCGGCGACCGCGCATTGTTTCACTGCGACAATGCCTATTTCTTCCCGGCGGTTCATGCGCAGTCCGCACCGCTTTACACAAACACCGTTTCCAACACCGCCTTTCGTGGTTTTGGCGGCCCGCAAGGCATGGTCGGTGCCGAGCGCGTGATCGAGGAAGTGGCCTTTGCTGTCGGCAAAGACCCGCTCGAAATTCGCAAGCTCAATTTCTATGATGCCATGGGCACCGAAGGTGGCACGCGCAATGTGACGCCCTATCACCAGAAGGTGGAAGATTGCATCATTCAGCGCATTGTCGCCGAACTGGAGGAGAGCGCCGATTACGCCGCGCGTCGCGAGGCAATCCGCGAATTCAACGCCAAGAGCCGCACTGTGAAACGCGGCATGTCACTGACGCCAGTGAAATTCGGGATTTCCTTCACCAAGACGGAATCCAATCAGGCTGGAGCGCTGGTGCATGTCTATAATGATGGCTCGGTGCATATGAATCATGGCGGCACGGAGATGGGGCAGGGACTGCATCTCAAAGTGGCGCAGGTGGTGGCTGAAGAATTCCAGATCGATCTTGATCGGGTGAAGATCACCGCAACAACCACCGCGAAAGTGCCGAACACCGCACCAACGGCAGCGTCGTCCGGTGCCGATTTGAACGGTATGGCCGCGCAGGATGCAGCGCGTCAGATCAAGAAGCGCCTTCTTCATTTTGCAGCCCAGCAATATCAGGTGCCGGAAGATCAGGTCGTTTTCCTTCCCAACCGTATCCGCGTGGGCAATCAGGAAATCAGCTTCAATGATCTGGTGAAGCAGGCCTATATTGGCCGTGTGCAGCTTTCTGCATCGGGCCATTACAAGACGCCAAAAATCCATTGGGATCGCGCCAAGGGCAAAGGCCATGCCTTTTATTATTACGCCTATGGTGCCGCCTGCTCGGAAGTCTCTGTCGATACGCTGACCGGGGAATATGTGGTGGAACGCACCGATATTCTGCATGATACCGGGCGTTCTCTGAACCGCGCCATTGATATTGGTCAGGTGGAAGGTGGCTTCGTGCAGGGCATGGGCTGGCTGACCACGGAAGAGCTTGTCTGGGACGACAAAGGTCGGTTGCGCACCCATGCACCCTCCACTTACAAGATCCCACTGGCGTCCGATCGTCCGAAAATCTTCAACGTGGCGCTGACAGACTGGTCGGAAGCTTACGAGCCGACGATCCACCGCTCGAAGGCGGTGGGTGAGCCGCCGTTGCCGCATGGCATGTCCGTGCTTTATGCGCTGTCGGATGCGGTTGCCAGCGTTGCCGATCACAAGATTAGCCCGCGCCTTGATGCGCCTGCTACGCCGGAGCGCGTGCTGATGGCTATCGAGCGGCTGCGAAGTCAGAAAGGCTGATGCGATGCTGGGCAGGCGGGACGACATAAGGGCGTTTCTGAATAAGCGGCCCGATAGTGTTCTGATCGAAGTCACCGATGTCAGAGGGTCCGCGCCGCGCGATGCAGGAGCGTGGATGCTTGTCGCCCGCGATATGATCTTCCGCACCATTGGTGGCGGTCAGCTCGAATATATGGCGATTGACCACGCCCGCAAGATTCTGGTCGGCGGCAAAGATTCCCCTATGGATGTGCCTCTCGGTCCTGAAATAGGCCAATGCTGTGGCGGTCGTGTCGCTCTAGGTTTCAAGCGTGTGAACCGTGGACTTGCAGAAGAGCTTGTTGCCAAAGTTGATGCCGAAATCGCCACCCGTCCGCATGTCTATGTTTTTGGTGCAGGCCATGTCGGTGACGCTTTGGCTTATGCGCTCTCGCTGACGCCCGTGCGGGTTATCCTGGTTGATACACGCGAAGCGGAACTGATGGCCGTGGATGCGCCGGGTGTCGAGACGTGTCTTGCGGCTATGCCCGAACAGGTGGTGCGTTCGGCCCCGCCGGGCAGCGCGTTTATCGTGCTGACCCACGATCATGCGCTTGATTTTCTGATCGTGACCGAAGCTTTGCAGCGTGGCGATGCCGTCTATGTCGGGATGATTGGCTCGAAGACCAAGAAAGCCACTTTCAAAAATTGGTTGAAACGCGAAATCGGTCGCGATGATTTATTTGATAATCTGATCTGCCCGGTCGGCGGTTCGGTCGTCAAAGACAAGAGGCCGGAAGTCATTGCGGCATTGGCCGCCGCCGAAGTTCTGACGGCGGTTCTGACTTCCGTACGTGTATCGCAACCCGCCTGATCAGGCGGGTTTTTCTTTGCGCATTTCCGGTAAAGCGCGAGAAGGCATCGCGCGATATAATACTTGAAAAACAAAGGAGTAGAGCGGTTTGAGCCGCTCTACACTAAAGCCTCGCGGATCAAACGCTGGCAGCGTTCCGTCATGAAATCGATGATCAAGCGGACTTTCGGGTCCTGAAAACGCTTGTGCGGATAGATCGCAGCGAGCTGTATCGATGCCGGTGGTGTGCTTTCGAGGATTGGAACCAGCCGCCCATCGCGGATATATTCCTTCACCTCAAACAGTGGTTTGTTGATGATGCCGCGCCCGCCTAGTGCCCATTGCGTCAATACGTCGCCATCGTCGGAGTCATATGGCCCGGTGACTTCAAACTTGCGCAGACCTTCCGGTGTTTGCAGCGACCAGAAATATTCTTTCGAACCGGGAAAGCGCAGGAGCAGGCAATCGTATTTGTCGCCCAACAACTCATCGGGTGACTGCGGAGTGCCGTGCTTTTCCAGATATTCGGGTGCTGCGCAAATCACGCGTTCGCAGTTCAAAATGCCGCGCATACGCAGGTTGGAATTTTCCAGAACGCCCAATTTGAAAGCAACATCAACGCTTTCGCTCATGATATCGATCTCATGGTCAGATAGTCGCAGGCGCACTTCTATGTCCGGATATTTGTCGTGAAACTCTGGAATCCCTGATGCAATGAGCCTTCGACCAAGCCCCAAAGGTGCCGTAATGCGAATCGATCCCTTCGGATTTTTGGCCAGTTCAGCAACGGCTGCTTCGGCTTCATCCACGGCTTCGAGAATTTTTAAAGCGCCATCATAAAATATGCGGCCATGCTCGGTTGGCGTCAGCTTGCGTGTCGTTCTGTTGAAGAGCCGCACACCAAGATGCTTCTCCAACTCCTTGATTCGATTACTTGCAACAGCTGGCGAAGCGCGCTGGTCGCGACCCGCCGCCGACAAATTTCCCAATTCGACAACGCGCACAAAAACGCGCAGATTATCAAGATATGACATGCGTCCGTTCCACCATTGTATATATTTTTTTGAAAGTGATGGTCGTGATGTGACGTTCCCATAGGGGCCAAGCTTTGGCACATAATAAAGTAACGAACAATGGGGCCACTGCATCGGCCCAAAAGTCGAAATGGATTTTTGGAAAGCGCGATGCGTCAACAAAACGAGACAGAGCGGCCTTTATGCTTCCCTTTGGACGCATGGCTCTCTGAGAATGGGAGTGCCTGATGTATGATTTCGCCGTAGCCTGGGACTGGCTGGGCTTCGCAGCGCGGTGGCTGCATGTGATTACCGCGATTGCGTGGATCGGCTCGTCCTTTTACTTCATTGCGCTCGACCTCGGTCTTCGCCAACGTCCCGGCTTGCCGGTTGGTGCGCATGGCGAGGAATGGCAGGTCCATGGCGGTGGCTTCTATCACATCCAGAAATATCTGGTTGCGCCCGCCGAAATGCCGGAACACCTGACCTGGTTCAAATGGGAATCCTACGCCACGTGGCTGTCGGGTTTCACGCTGCTCTGCATCGTCTACTATGCCGGTGCCGATCTCTACCTGATTGATCCGAATGTGCTCGATGTTTCCGTACCGGTCGCCATTGCGATCTCGATCGGTTCGCTGGCTTTCGGCTGGATCGCCTATAACACCATCTGCAAGTTCATGCTCGGCAAGAGCGATACGCTGTTGATGGTCATTCTCTACTGTATTCTGGTGGTGGTGGCCTGGGGTTATACGCACCTGTTTACAGGACGTGCGGCCTTCCTGCATCTCGGTGCTTTCACGGCAACGATCATGTCCGCCAACGTGTTCATGATCATCATCCCGAACCAGAAGATCGTGGTGGCGGATCTGATCGCAGGCCGCAAGCCGGACCCGAAATACGGCAAGATCGCCAAGCAGCGTTCGACGCATAACAACTATCTGACGCTGCCTGTTCTGTTTCTGATGCTGTCGAACCACTATCCGCTGGCTTTCGGGACGCAATTCAACTGGATCATCGCCTCGCTGGTGTTCCTGATGGGCGTCACGATCCGCCACTGGTTCAACACACAGCATGCCCGCAAGGGCAGCCCGACCTGGACCTGGCTGGTAACGGTGATCCTGTTCATCATCATCATCTGGCTCTCGACAGTGCCGAAGGTTCTGACCGGTGAGCCGGAAGAGCAGAAGGTTTCGGCATTGCAGCAGTCTTTCATCTCGGACCCGCACTTTGAAAAAGTGCGGGATACCGTTCTGGGGCGCTGCGCCATGTGCCACGCCAAGGAGCCGGGCTGGGAAGGCATCATTGCGCCACCGAAGGGCGTCGTGCTGGATACCGACCGGGATATTGCCGCGCATGCGCGTGAAATCTATTTGCAGGCAGGTCGCTCACATGCCATGCCGCCCGCCAATGTCACCGGCGTGAGCGAGGAAGAGCGCCAGCTTCTTGCCTCCTGGTACCAGTCCGCCACGCAAGGCACGAAATAAGGACCACGACTAAAATGACCAAGCTTCTGATCCGCGGCCGCGTGCTGACCTTTCGTGACGAACCGCAGAGCCTCGATGACAATGCCGCTTACCGCTATATCGAAGACGGCGCTGTTCTTGTCGAAGATGGCCGCATTCAGCGCGTCGGGGACTATGCTGAAGTAAGCAGCATGGCAGGCAACGACGTCAACGTCGCCGACCATCGCCCGCACCTGATTCTGCCCGGTTTCATCGATACGCATATCCATTATCCGCAGACGCAGGTGGTCGCTTCTTATGCAGCCAATCTGCTGGAGTGGCTCAACACCTATACGTTCGTCGCTGAACAGAAATTTGCCGATGAGCAGCATGCCGAATTCATTGCGGAGCGCTTTCTTGACGAGCTGATCCGCCACGGCACCACCACGGCGGTTGCTTACTGCTCGGTACATCCACAGAGCGTCGATGCCTATTTCCGCGCCTCACAACATCGCAACATGCGCATGCTCGGCGGCAAGGTCATGATGGATCGCAATGCGCCGCCAGCACTCTGCGACACGGCGAAATCCGGCTATGACGATACGAAGGCGCTGATCGCACGCTGGCAGGGCAAAGGGCGCCTCGATTATGTGATCACCCCGCGCTTTGCCATTACGTCCACGCCGGAGCAGCTCGAAGCAAGCCAGGCGCTTGTTCGCGAGCATCCCGGCAGCTACATCCAGACGCATCTTTCGGAAAATCACGACGAAATCTCTTTTACCAAGTCGCTTTATCCCGATGCACCGGACTATCTCGGCATTTACGAGCATTACGGCCTGTTGGGTGACAAGACCCTGCTTGGCCATTCGATCCATCTGGAGCCGCGCGAAGTGCGCGTCATGGCGGAAACCGGCTCGATTGCCGTCTTCTGCCCGACTTCCAATATGTTTCTCGGCTCGGGTCTTTTCGATCGCGACCGCTTGAAAGCATCGGGCGTGCGCATGGCGGTGGCGACCGATGTTGGTGGTGGCACGAGTTTCTCCATGCTGCGCACTATGGACGAGGGTTACAAAGTCCTGCAGCTGCGCGAACAGCGTCTGAACCCGTTCCAGTCATTCTACATGATGACGCTGGGCAATGCCCGCGCGCTGTCGATGGAAGACAAGATCGGTACGCTCGACGAGGGCACGGAAGCCGATATCGTGGTGCTGGATTCATCGGCCACATCGCCGATGCGGCTTCGCATGGCGGCTGGCGCGACGCTGGAGCAGGAACTGTTCCTGTTGCAGACGCTGGGCGATGACCGCGCCATCGTCGAAACCTATGTGGCTGGCAAGCCGCTCAAGGCCGAACTGGCCTGATTACTCCAATCCTTGGAGGAGGATGACCCGTGGCGGAGCGGTCCGCTGCGGGTCTTTTTGTTAAAACTCTTCCGGGCGTTTGCCGCCCATGGCACGGGTAAGCTCGTCGGCGGTGGAGCGGATCAGCGGCCCGAACTCCTCGAGCCTCTTTTTCGGCAGGCGCACCGCAGGGCCGGAAACGGAAATACCAGCAATCGCCTCGCCATATTCATTGAAGATGGGAGCGGCGATGCAGCACATGCCGAGCGTATGTTCTTCATCATCAACCGACCAGCCGCGGGTGCGGGTTGCCTGAATGTCTTTCAAGAGCGCTGGCAGGTTGTCGAGTGTGCGCTGCGTGAAATGTTCAAGCGTGCGCCCCGAAAGAGCGTGCGCGATTTCCTTGTCCGACCAGGTGGACAATATGGCCTTGCCGATGCCGGATGCATGGATAGGCCCACGCCGCCCGGGCCGGAAAAAGGCACGCATCGGCGCATGGCTTTCGATCTGCGAGATGAACACGACGTCGCCGCTGTCCTCGACGCCGATATTGGCGGTTTCGCCGCTCGTTTCCATCAATGTCTTGAGATAAGGCCGCGCCAGAATGCCGAGCTTGCGGAACCGGCGAAAGGCATTACCGATTTCGAAAGCCTTGACGCCGATGGTCCAGTCTCCGCTTTCCAGATCGTGGGAAACCATACCATGATTTGCC
Source organism: Brucella grignonensis (assembly GCF_002252505.1). Classification (GTDB taxonomy): domain Bacteria; phylum Pseudomonadota; class Alphaproteobacteria; order Rhizobiales; family Rhizobiaceae; genus Brucella; species Brucella grignonensis. The sequence goes on from NZ_NNRL01000163.1 coordinate 590,089, forward strand.
AGCGACGACAGAAGGCGGTGCACGGTTGAAGGCGCCATACCGCTTTCATCGGCAAGGTCGGTCAGTGTCGAACCGTCATTTTCGGCGATTAATGCCAGCAGCTTCAGGCTTCGGTCCAGCACCTGCACAGACGAGGGCACGGCGTTTTCTGCCGCCTTGCGGCCCCGCTTTACCTTTGCCTGTTCCATCATCGTTCTCCGAATCCCGCCTTAGAGCGCATCCCGAAAAGTGTGAAACGGTTTTCGGACAAGATGCGCGTCAAAACAAACAGTTAGAGCGTGATCTGATTCAATCAGATCGAACCACGCTCTAAACTCACGAATTACCACTATCGCATCCATTGCTACTCGGAAAGGCATCGGCGGATTATCTCCATTCCGTTGAAAATCTTTATTTCCATATAATGGTATGCATTTCCATTTTTTGATATTAGCTTTTGTAAATGGAGATTAATTCCACAGAGCATTTCCAGCAAAAGTGCGTAAGTCGTTTGCGTCTGGAAATGCGTGAGAAAAAGAAACAAAGCGGTAATAGCCGTTCCACAGGAACGGACGCCGCTTGAGGAGGGAGCCGTCATGGCCAGAATGCGTGCAGTCGATGCAGCCGTGCTTGTGCTGGAAAGAGAAGGGATCAATTGTGCTTTCGGTGTACCGGGCGCAGCGATCAATCCATTTTATTCGGCGATGAAAGCGCGCGGTTCGATCCGCCACATACTGGCGCGTCATGTCGAAGGTGCTTCGCATATGGCCGAGGGCTATACCCGCGCAAAGCATGGCAATCTTGGCGTCTGCATCGGCACCTCCGGGCCCGCCGGAACGGATATGATCACGGGTCTCTATTCGGCTTCGGCTGACTCGATCCCGATCCTCTGCATCACGGGTCAGGCGCCACGTGCGCGTCTGGACAAGGAAGACTTTCAGGCGGTCGATATCGCCAAGATCGCAGCCCCTGTCACCAAGTGGGCGGTCACGGTTATGGAGCCGGCATTGGTGCCTTTTGTTTTCCAGAAGGCGTTTCACATCATGAAGTCGGGTCGTCCCGGCCCGGTTCTGATCGACCTGCCGATTGATGTCCAGCTTGCCGAAATCGAATTCGACATTGACACTTACCAGCCGATGGAAGCCTACAAGCCTGCTGCCACGCGGGCACAGGCCGAAAAGGCGCTCGCCATGCTGAACGAGGCGGAACGTCCGCTGATCGTCGCTGGTGGTGGCATCATCAATGCCGATGCGTCCGATCTTTTGGTTGAGTTCGCCGAAATCACTGGCATTCCGGTCATCCCGACCCTGATGGGCTGGGGTGTCATTCCCGACGACCATCGCCTGATGGCAGGCATGTGCGGTCTGCAGACCTCGCACCGCTATGGCAATGCCAATTTGCTGGCCTCCGATGTCGTCATCGGCATCGGCAACCGGTGGGCAAACCGTCATACGGGTAATGTCGACACCTACAAGAAAGATCGCAAGTTCATCCATATCGACATTGAACCGACGCAGATCGGTCGTGTCTTTGCACCGGACTTCGGTATCGTCTCCGACGCAGGCAAGGCGCTGAAGCTGCTGCTGGACGTTGCGACCGAATGGAAGTCTGCAGGCAAGCTGCGCGACTGGTCGGACTGGGCCAAGGAATGTGGCGAACGCAAGCGCACCATGCTGCGCAAGACACATTTCGACCAGACGCCGCTCAAGCCGCAGCGCGTTTATGAAGAGATGAACAAGGCATTCGGTCGCGATACCTGCTATGTCACGACCATCGGCCTCAGCCAGATTGCGGGCGCGCAGTTCCTGCATGTCTATCGCCCACGCAACTGGATCAATTGCGGTCAGGCCGGTCCGCTCGGCTGGACGCTGCCAGCAGCGCTCGGCGTGCGTGCTGCCGATCCTGACCGTCCGATTGTTGCGCTTTCCGGCGACTATGATTTCCAGTTCATGATCGAGGAACTGGCGGTCGGCGCACAGCACAAGCTGCCCTACATTCATGTGGTCGTGAACAATTCCTATCTCGGCCTCATCCGCCAGGCGCAGCGCGGCTTCAACATGGATTTCGAGGTGAGCCTCGCCTTCGACAACATCAATGCCAATGGCGACGCGGAAAAGGGCTATGGCGTCGATCACGTGGCTGTCGCCGAAGGCCTCGGCTGCAAGGCGATCCGCGTTCGCAGCCCCAACCAGTTTGCCGAAAGTTTTGAACAGGCAAAAGCGCTTATGGCGGAGCATCAGGTGCCGGTGGTTCTGGAATTCATTCTGGAACGCGTTACCAATATTTCCATGGGTGTCGACATCGATCAGGTTGTCGAATTCGAGGAACTGGCCGAACGTGGCGAAGATGCGCCGACCGCTATCGCAGCGCTTTTGGATTAAGAGCAATTCCCGGTTTTGTCCGCAATTGCGCAAATAGAGAATTATAAGGAGGCGAAAATGCCGAGATTTGCAGCCAATCTCACAATGCTCTTCAATGAAGTGCCTTTCATGGACCGCTTCGCACTGGCCGCAAAGGCCGGTTTTACCGGGGTGGAATATCTCTTCCCTTACGAGTTCAACCGGCATGAGCTGAAGGCGGCGTTGACCAAGCATAATCTGGCGCAGGTCCTGCACAATCTGCCTGCGGGCAATTGGGCTGGCGGCGAGCGTGGCATTGCGGTTCTGCCGGATCGCGTCGATGATTTCCGGCGCGGTGTGGCCGATGCCATCGATTATGCCACGACGCTCAACTGTTCGCAGGTCAACTGCCTTTCCGGCATTGCCCCGCAAGGTGTCGATCCGGACGTTTTGCGCGCCACTTTTGTCAGCAATCTGCGTCTGGCGGCAAAGGAACTGGGCAAGCATGGCATTCGCCTGCTGATCGAGCCGATCAACCACTATGACATTCCGGGCTTCTATCTCAACACGGTGGAGCAGGCGGTTTCGATCATCGACGAAGTGGGCAGCAACAACCTGTTCATCCAGTACGATCTCTACCATCAGCAGCGGACACGCGGCGAGCTGGTTGCAACGTATGAACGTTACAAGCCGCTGATTGCCCATGTTCAGCTTGCCGATAATCCGGGCCGCAATGAGCCGGGCACCGGTGAGATCAACTATCCGAACGTGTTCGAAGCACTGAAAAACGCCGGATATAAGGGCTGGATCGGCTGCGAATACAAGCCGAAGACCACCACTGAAGAAGGCCTCGGCTGGTTCAAGAACCATGAAGCCGAACGGCTGACCGCATAAAGAACGGCTGACCGCATAAATTTGATTAGGGAGTAAGCGACATGGCCAAGATAGGCTTCATCGGACTGGGGATCATGGGTACGCCGATGGCGCGTCATTTGCAGGATGCGGGACATCAGCTCTTCACCTCCCGGTTCAATCCTCCACCGCGCCAGGAGCTGATCGATAACGGTCTGCAAATTCTGGAAACGCCGAAGGCTGTTGCCGAAGAGTGCGACACCATTATCCTCATGCTGCCGGACACGCCACAGGTGGCCGAAGTTATCTTCGGCGAGGGTGGCGCGATCGGTGGTCTTGGCAAAGGCAAGTTGCTCATCGACATGAGCTCGATTTCCCCCATCGAGACGAAAGAGTTTGCGAAGAAGGTCCGTGCGACAGGTGGCGAATATGTCGATGCACCGGTTTCGGGCGGTGAGGTCGGCGCGAAGAATGCCAGCCTCTCCATCATGGCTGGCGGCTCGCAGGAATCGTTCGACCGCGCTCTGCCACTCCTGAAACTCATGGGCAAGAACATCACGCTCGTCGGCGATTGCGGCGATGGCCAGACAACCAAGGTTGCAAACCAGATCATCGTCGCACTCAACATCGAGGCTGTTGCCGAAGCGCTGGTTTTCGCTTCCAAGGCAGGCGCAGACCCGGCAAAGGTGCGCGAAGCCCTGATGGGTGGCTTTGCATCGTCCCGCATTCTCGAAGTGCATGGCGAACGCATGATCAAGCGTACTTTCGATCCGGGCTTCCGCATTTCGCTGCACCAGAAGGACTTGAACCTTGCGCTGCAAGGCGCAAAGGCGCTCGGTGTTTCGCTGCCGAACACTGCCGCGGCACAGGAACTGTTCAATTCCTGCGCGGCGCATGGCGATGATGGTCTCGACCATTCGGGTCTGGTGCGTGCTCTGGAACGGATGGCGAACCACGACGTCGCCTGACACTACAGCTGCATTCCTCGTGATGCCGGACTGCAAAGAGCAATTTTTTGCGCTCCGTTGCTCGAAAATCACTCTTTTCGCCACGGCCTGACGAGTTTGCAACTGTGGTGCTAAAACAGACCTGACTTCTCTGGAGGGAGAGGGGTGGAGCTGGCTGCTTGGAGGAAGTGGCCGGCTCCATTGATTTTATACGTGTAGCGCGGAATAGTGCCGTCAAACGATAATCAAGACCGGGAAACTCATGACCACGATTGCCGATCCGAAGAAATTTCTGACCAACCTTTTCGATGCCGCTGTTGCGGCTGCCGATCCTGAACTGGTGATCCGTGCCAATCTTCCGGCCAAGCCGAAGGGGCGCACGATTGTTATCGGTGCGGGTAAGGGCTCGGCGCAGATGGCGGCGGCTTTCGAGCGTGCCTGGGCTGAGCGGCATGAGGGCGAGGACGCGCCAATCGAGGGTATTGTGGTCACGCGCTATGGTTATGGCGTGCCCTGCGAGCGTATCGAAATCATCGAAGCGGCGCATCCGGTTCCCGATGCTGCGGGACTTCAAGCCTCGAAGCGACTGTTCGATGCGGTGTCCAACCTCACCGAAGATGACCTCGTGGTGGCGCTTGTTTCCGGTGGTGGGTCTGCCTTGTTGCCCTCGCCGCCGGACGGGTTGACGCTTGAGGACGAAATCGCCGTCAACAAAATCCTGCTTGCGTCCGGTGCGCCGATTTCGGCGATGAATGCGGTCCGCAAACATCTGTCGACGATCAAGGGTGGCAGGCTCGCCGCAGCGGCACATCCGGCAAAGGTCTTTTCGCTCGTTGTCTCGGATATTCCGGGCGATAATCCGGCCTTCGTGGCTTCCGGCCCAACTGTGCCGGACGAGACAAACCGCGATGAGGCTTTGAAGATCATCGAACGCTATAGACTGGAACTGCCCGATGCTGTGCTTGCGCACATCAAGAGCGAGAAGGCTCACGCGCCAAAGCCGGATGACAAGGTTTTTGCGAAGAACGAAGTACGCGTCATTGCTTCCGCTGCCGTTTCGCTGGAAGCGGCAGTGAAAGAAGCCGCGCGTCATGGCGTCGAAGCGGTGATCCTCTCCGATGCGATGGAAGGCGAGGCGCGGGAAGTGGCGCATGTTCATGCGGCGATTGCCCGCGAGGTGGCCGACCGTGACCGCCCGTTCAGGAAGCCAGTGGTCATTCTGTCAGGCGGTGAGACGACCGTCACCATTCGCGGCAAGGGCGGCAAGGGTGGACGCAACAGCGAGTTCCTGCTGTCTTTTGCCCTCGATATTGATGGTTATGACAATATCCATGCGCTGGCCGCCGACACGGATGGCATTGACGGATCGGAGGACAATGCAGGAGCCTTTGCCGATGGCTCCACTGTTTTGCGTCTGCAGAAAGCGGGCGAGGATGGCGCGGCGCGGCTCAACGCCAATGATGCATGGACAGCATTCGATGCCATCGGCGATCTGTTCGTACCGGGGCCAACCGGCACGAATGTCAATGATCTCAGAGCTATTTTGATAGTGGCTTAGACTCGTCGTCCAACAGGATGCGACTGGCCGCCCCATCCAGATCGTCATACTGGCCGTTCTTCAACGACCAGAGAAAGGCGACAAGGCCAAGCAGGCCCAGAAACAGCGCGATGGGAATGAGAAAGAGAAGTCCGCTCATTTGTGCGCTTCCTTGATGATAGCAACAGGCGCGATGGTCTTCTGCGTCTGTTGCTTTTGTTTTCCGGCCCGCAACCGCAATGCGTTGCTGACGACCACGATGGACGACAGCGACATCGAAAGTGCAGCCACCAGCGGGGTGACGTAGCCGAAAATCGCAATCGGCACGGCTATAATATTATAACCGATGGAAAGCGCAAAATTCTGGCTGATCAACCGGCCCGCTTCCTTCGAGACGGCAAAGGCAAGCGGTACTGCCGACAGGCTTTCACGCAGGAAGACGAAATCCGCTGCATTGCGGCCAATGTCGGCTGCCGTCGCCGGGGCCATGGAAACATGGGCGGCGACAAGGGCCGGAGCATCGTTCAATCCGTCGCCGACCATTAAAACCTTGCTGCCTTCGCTCGACAGCTTCTGCACCAGCTCCGACTTATCGGCGGGCAGCACTTCGGCTTTAAAATTATCGACGCCGAGATAGCCCGCAAGCTTTTGCACGGCGGGCAGCCTGTCGCCCGAAATGATACCAAGCTTCAGGCCGTTGCGCTTCAGTGTGGCGATGGCTCCGGCAGCGTCTTCGCGCGGCTGATCTTCAAAGCGGAAGGTTTCAACCAGCTTGCCATCAATGGAAAGACAGGTTTCGGGGCCATCTGCATGAGGCATGGCAGCGGTACCATCCGCCCAGTCCCGCTTGCCAAGCCGATAGATGGAGCCATTCAGTTCCGCTTCGATGCCTGCGCCCGGCACTTCCTCGATACGGGTAAAGGCAGTCATCGGTTTTGCGCCCGAAAACAACGCAAGCGCGCGCGACAAAGGATGGCGCGAATAAAGCGACAGCTCCGCAGCGATCTCCAGATTGTGGGGATCAATCGCATCGGCATTAATCAGTCTCGGCTGACCGAGGGTCAATGTGCCGGTCTTGTCGAAAATGGCAGTGTCGATCTCGGCCATCCGTTCCATGGCGGAGCCGTCCTTGATCATGATGCCGTTTTCAAACAGGCGACGAGCTGCAACCACCTGCACAATCGGCACTGCAAGGGCGAGCGCGCAAGGGCAGGTAATGATGAGGGTACAGATCGCGATATAGATCGAGCGATACCAGTCGCCGCCGGTATAGATCATCCAGCCGACAAATGCCGCAAAGGCAATGGTATGGACCATCGGCACGTAGAGTTCGGAAGCGCGGTCGGCAAGACGACGGTAATAGGCACGCCCGCCTTCGGCGATATCCATCAGCCGCACCATTTCGGCGAGGAAGGAATCCTTGGCTTCCGCCGTCGCGCGGATGATAAGCGGCGTGGAAAGATTAAGTGTGCCTGCGCGGATATCCGAGCCGGGGCCGACCGGGACCGCATCGCTTTCACCCGATGCAATGGCGCAATCGAGTTCTGAGCGGCCTTCTTCCACTTTGGCATCGACAGGTACGCGCTCACCAGCGGCAAGGATGATGCGCATTCCGGGGCGGATTTCGTTGACCGGCAGGTAATTGCGTTCGTCATTCTCGCCGATCACCACAGCACCGCGGCTGCCGAGCTGCGCCAGACCGCGCACGGCAGAGCGTGCACGGGCACGCATCATGTAGTCGAGCGTGCGGCCGATCAGCAGGAAGAACAGCAAGGTCACCGATGCATCGAAATAAGCGTGCTGGCCATGGTTCATCGTCTCATAAACACTCATGCCGAAGGCAAGCGTGATTGCGAGTGCAATCGGCACATCCATGTTCACGCGTCGTGTGCGCAACGCATTCCAGGCGGAAACATAGAAAATGCGACCTGAATAAATCAGCGTCGGCAGGGCGATGAGGCCGGAAATCCAGTGAAACATGTCGCGTGTCGCGGCATCCGCACCCGACCAGACCGCGACAGACAGAAGCATGACATTGCTCGAAGCAAAGGCCGCGACGCCAAGCGCAATCAAAAGCCGCGTGAAGGTGGGGTCCTTGTCCTGCGCCATATCGAAGATATGCGCTTCATAACCAAGCCTGCGCAGCGGATCGACCACATCTGGCGGCGTCTCGCCATCTTTCCAGCGTAAGGTCACGCGGCGCGCCGTCAGGTTGACGCGGACATAGGCAACGCCCGCGATCTTGCCGAGCGTCTCCTCGATATTCTTGATGCACAGGCCGCAATGAACACCGGGAACCGACAGGTCGAGCTGGCGAAAGCCGTCTCCAAGCGCACGGCTTGCGACCTGCATTTCATCTACAGAGACGGCCTGAACGACGGTCGCTATCTGTGCATTCTCGACGCAGCAGCTCATAGTATCCTCCCGTCCTTCACAAGAACGCGGACGATATGGCGATAAGGGTCTTCAAGACCGGCATCGGCATTCACTTCCATGATCCACGCGCCTTCGCCCAGTTCCAGCGGAGCGGTCAGCATGCCGGGCTCGCGGACTGTCAGCGTGACCTTGGTGTCGTGTACATCGCCGACCGGGCGCTTGAACTCAACCGTGCCACCGGTCAGGCCAACAGCCTTGCCATCTCGATCGGTGAGACGCCACGTAAATACGCCCTCAGCAAAGAACGGCTTTGATTGCCATTGCAGCGCGGCCTGCTCCTTGCCGGTCTGTGCCTTGTCGTTGAATTCCTGACTGGCGACATAGGTGTTCTTCACCACCAGCCCGCTCCAGCTATGGATGGCATTATAGGCCATGGTCAGATTGACGGCGATAATGACACCGAAGAAAGCGAGCATGATGCCCAGCATATGCCAGCCGGTAAACGTGCCTGAGGGTTTCGACTTGATCGACATTATCTGCCCTCCGGTGCCATGAACGTTGCCTTGTAGCGTGCGTGTTCCGCGCCGTTCGCGTCGCGCACTTCGATTTCATAGTCCTTACGATGATCGGTAATCGCATCATGCGGCATGGTGACGAAGACACGCAATGTCTTCAGACGGTCCGGCTCCACCGGAACATCATAATTGCCGTCTGCATCCGCTGTTTCGTCTTGCACCGTCAGTGCTGCCCCCGGCAGACCTTCGATGGAAAGACGGAAGGTGCGCGGCGTCGGGATCATGTTGAGCAGCTTGACCGTGTAGCCATTGCGGATCGATCCGTCCGACAGAAGCACATATTGCGGCGTGCGATCATGCAACACGTTGATGCCGATGCGCTGACGTGTTGACAGCGAGATGACGAGCGTCAGACCAATCAGAGCCCATATAGCGAAGTAAAACATGCTGCGCGGGCGTAGCACCTTCTTCCACGACAGGTTCTGCACCTTGTCCGAGAAGCTGTTCGGCGCTTTATAGACGCGTGCCGGATCAATGGGCGCGGTGCCATTATTGGTCGCGAGCGCCATGTTGGAGTCGTAATCGGCAAGCGTCGCATAGGAGATGAGACCGCGCGGCTTGTCGATCTTGTCCATCACAGAATTGCAGGCATCGATGCAAAGCGCACAGGTGATGCATTCCAGCTGCTGGCCGTCGCGAATGTCGATACCCATCGGGCAGGCGGCGACACAGGCATTGCAATCGACGCAATCGCCCACGGTTTCGCCTGCGGCAATCGCCTTCTTGGAATGGCGTGAGCGTGGCTCGCCGCGCCAGTCATTATAGGTGACGGTGAGCGAATTTTCGTCCAGCATCGCAGCCTGAATGCGTGGCCACGGGCACATATAGGTGCAGACCTGCTCGCGCATCAACCCGCCGAAAACATAGGTGGTAGCGGTGAGGATGGCGACGGTGAAATAGGCGACGGGTGCGGCTTGACCTGTCACGAAATCCATAAGCAGCTTCGGCGCGTCGGCGAAATAGAAAATCCATGCGCCGCCGGTCAGGACACCGATGACGATCCAGATGGAATGTTTTGTCACCCGCTTCCAGATCTTGTCGAAAGTCCATGGCCCCTTGTCGAGCTTCATGCGCGCATTGCGATCGCCTTCAATGGCGCGTTCAACGACCAGATAGAGATCGACCCAGACGGTCTGCGGACATGTATAGCCGCACCAGGCGCGGCCCGCGACCGAGGTCACGAGAAACAGGCCGAGGCCCGCCATGATGAGCAGGCCCGCGACGTAGTAAAATTCCTGTGGCCAGATTTCGACGAAGAAGAAATAGAAGCGGCGATTGGCAAGATCGATAAGCACCGCCTGATCGGGTGCATAGGGACCGCGATCCCAGCGCAGCCAGGGCGTCAGATAGTAGATGCCCAGCGTAATGAGCATGACAATCCATTTGAAGCGCCGGAACTCGCCCTGCACGCGCTTCGGAAAAATCTTCACCCGCGCTGCATAAAGCGACTTCCCACTCATTGGGGGGCGGGTCTTGGGGGAATTGACTGCCTGAACGTCTATGCGTTCGACATCATCTGACATTTGCCTTGCTCCTGAAGCACGATGCCGGACAGACAGAAGCTGGCTTGCCGGTAGACCGCACTTGCAACAATTGAGAGCGGGGTGGTTATTCGCCGTCCGTTCCGATGCAGTGACATGAGTGCAGCCCCGATTTGCCGTTCAACTGGAGCTGCCCTTTATTTTAACTGGCCCCGGAAAGGGGCCAGTAGTCGTTATTCACCACCGCCGAGCGAGTGGACGAAAATTGCAAGCTGCTTGACGGTCGCATCGCCGAGGCGAGTTTCCCAAGCAGGCATTACGCCGTGTTTTGGACGTGCGACCTGACGCGCAATGGCGTCTTCACCAGAGCCATAGAACCAGATGGCATCGGTGAGATTTGGCGCACCAAACTCACGCAAGCCTTTTGCATCTGCGCCGTGGCAAACGGCACAATTTTCAGCAAAAACCTTCTGGCCTTCTGGAACCATGGCCGGATCATGTGGCGTGCCGGAAAGGCTGACCACATAGGCGGCAACATCGCGAACCTGCGCGGGTTCGAGAACATCGGCAAAACCGGGCATTTCCGAAACGCGCGTTTCACTGTCATCAGGTGAACGCACCCCATGGCGAATGGTCGTCAGGATGTCGTCGACCGAACCACCCCACAGCCAGTCATCATCATTAAGGTTTGGATAGCCGAGTGCGCCCTGTGCGCCAGAGCCGTGGCACTGCACGCAATTGACACGGAAGGCAGCGGCGCCACCGGCAATCGCATATTGGCGCAAGTTTTCGTCGGCCAGAATCTCATGCACATCCTTGGCTTTGATCTGGTCGATAATGCCCTGACGACTGGCAGTAATCTCGGCATTTTCTTTCCAGAAATCGCCGCGGCTCGACCAACCGATCAGGCCTGCCGTTGAATTGGAGATCAGCGGCCATGCAGGATAGGCAATGACATAAGCAAGTGCCCAAACGATGGTCGCGTAGAAAGTCCAGAGCCACCAGCGTGGCATAGGATTGTCGAGTTCCCGAATGCCATCCCATTCGTGGCCCGTGGTCTCTACACCACTGACTTCATCTATCTGTTTGTCAGTCATTTTTGTCGTCCTTGAATGGAATTTCCTTCGCTTCATCGGCTTTCATTTTGCTTCCGGGGCGGAAGGCAAAGAGAATGACAAAGACAAAGAAGAGCGCCATGGCGAGCAGGCCCCAGCTATCGGCGAAAGTGCGTAGGGTATTATAATCCATCGCTAAATCTCCGCTTTATCTCGCTTTGGGGGACTGATCGTAGGTCGAGAAGTCAACGAGGGTGCCGAGCATCTGAAGATAGGCGATCAGCGCGTCCATCTCCGAAACGACCTGCGGGTTACCGTCAAAATCGCCAACCCGTGCCTTCGGATAACGGGCTTGGACGCTGGATGCATCGGCGTTTGGATCGGCCTGCGCCTTCAGATCAGCAAGCGCGTTGTCGACCATTTCCTGCGTGTAAGGAACGCCGACGGCCACATTGGCCTTCAGGTTGGCTGCGATGTTGTTGGCATCGAGCGGGCGATCCTTCAGGAAGGCGTAGCTCGGCATGACCGATTCCGGCACCACGTCACGCGGACGGATGAGGTGCTGCACATGCCATTCGTTGGAGTAACGTCCACCGACGCGCGCAAGGTCTGGACCTGTACGCTTGGAACCCCACTGGAACGAATGATCGTACATGGATTCCGCCGCCAGACTGTAATGTCCATAGCGTTCCACTTCGTCACGGAACGGACGGATCATCTGGCTGTGGCAGAGATAGCAGCCTTCACGCACGTAGATGTCACGGCCCGCCAGTTCCAGCGGTGAATAGGGACGCATCCCTTCCACCTTCTCGATGGTGTTTTCGAGATAGAACAGCGGGGCGATTTCAACGATACCACCGACCGTAACCACAGCGAGCGAGGCGATCAGCAGCAGTGTTGCGTTTCTCTCCAGCTTGGAGTGTTTTTTCAGAATAGACATAAATCACACTCCTTATTCGGCAGGCTGCATTGTGACGCCAGCAGCAGGCCGGGCACCGCCCATTGGGGCTTCTTTGCGCAAGTCGCCGCGAATGGTCTGGTAGACGTTCCATGCCATCACCAGTCCACCTGTGAGGTAAAGCACACCGCCTGCTGTACGGATGACGTAGTAAGGGAACATTGCGAGCACGGTTTCCGCGAAAGAATAGACGAGGAAGCCCTGATCGTCGTATTCGCGCCACATCAGGCCCTGCTGAATGCCGGCAACCCACATGGCGGCGGCATAGAGCACGATGCCGAGTGTTGCGAGCCAGAAATGCCAGTTGACCATGCGGATCGAATAGAGGCGTTCGCGGTTCCACAGCTTTGGTGTGAGGTAATAGACCGCAGCAAAGGTGATCATGCCGTTCCAGCCCAGTGCACCAGCATGGACGTGACCAATGGTCCAGTCTGTGTAGTGGGACAGCGAGTTGACTGCCTTGATCGATAGCATCGGACCTTCGAAGGTTGCCATGCCGTAGAAGGCGATAGCTGCAACCATCAGACGGATGATCGGATCGGTACGAACCTTGTCCCATGCGCCCGAAAGCGTCATCAGACCGTTGATCATGCCACCCCATGAAGGCATCCACAGCATGATCGAGAACACCATGCCAAGCGTCTGCGCCCAATCGGGAACAGCGGTATAATGCAGATGGTGTGGACCAGCCCAGATATAGAGGAAAATGATCGACCAGAAGTGCACGATCGACAGACGGTAGGAGTAAACCGGGCGTTCTGCCTGCTTGGGCACGAAGTAATACATCATCGCAAGGAATGGCACGGTCAGGAAGAACGCGACCGCGTTATGGCCATACCACCACTGCGTTACGGCATCCTGTACGCCTGCGAAGGCCGAATAGCTCTTCACCCCGAGGAAGGAGACCGGAATCGCCAGATTGTTGATGATGTGCAACATGGCGATGGTAATGATGAAGGACAGGTAGAACCAGTTTGCCACATAGATATGCGGCTCCTTGCGTTTCAGGATCGTGCCGAGGAAGACGACCAGATAGGCGACCCAGACGATGGTGAGCCAGATGTCGACATACCATTCCGGTTCTGCATATTCACGGCTCTGCGTGATGCCGAGCAGATAGCCGGTCGCGGCCATCACGATGAAGAGCTGATAGCCCCAGAACACGAACCATGCGAGATCGCCGCCGATGAGGCGGGCGCGGCAGGTGCGCTGCACGACATAGAACGATGACGCGATCAGGATATTTCCGCCAAACGCAAAAACAACCGCTGAGGTGTGCAGCGGACGCAGGCGGCCAAAGTTCAGGTAAGGTTCCAGATTGAGATCCGGAAAGGCGAGCTGGGCTGCGATAACAACGCCGACCAGAAAGCCGACAACGCCCCAGAATACTGTTGCGATGACACCATAGCGGATCGGTCCGTCCATATAAGTGGACTGGTCAACCTTCTTTGGCGTCAGGCCATAATCGGCGTTACGCATCAGCAAAATGGTGAAGATGGCGAGTGTAGCGAACAGAATCCACATATGGGTTCTGAACAACTCATCATGAGAAAATCCGGCCAGAAGCACGGCAAAAAGTGCTCCCAGGCCAGAAAGGACTGTTCCAGCGGCGTAGTTCATCTAATCCCCTCGCAGCGCAAGTCAGAAGCCGTCCAAAAAGACAACTATAACGATATCCCTCTATCGGCATCCTAGAATGCCGTGTCATTGATCTAAATCAAAGAGCGCTAATCGGACATGCGACGAATTGGGAGTTTTGAGGAAGTCAGAGCCTATCCGATACCTTGACCCGATGGATTAAAATATACACTTTGCTGATCTTGTTGCCAACGGGGGGGGCAGGCGGTTCGCCAACGCCGATATCATCGGGTGCAATATCGAGTATTCGTTCCTGTTCGGGAATGTAGAAATGGGCATGGTTATCCCTATCCTTATCGAAATGGGTACATTCACCATGAATACTGATCACTATGTCGCGGCTTGTGTTGGAATAACGAGAAGGGCGCGCAAGCCACCTTCTGCACGGTTATGCAATTGCACTTCACCGCCCATACGTGTTGCTGCCATCTGTACGATCGGAAGGCCAAGACCGCTGCCGTTCTCGCTTCTGTTTGCACCGCGATAGAAGCGCTCGGTCACGTGGACCATTTCCTCTGCCGGTATGCCGGGACCGTCGTCCTCAACAGTAAAGATGAGATGCTCGCCATCCTGTTGGAGGCTGCACCGTACCGAACCGCCTTCTGGCGAGTGGTTGACGGCGTTCTCGATCAGATTGCGCATGGCGAGCGTAAAGAGATGCGGATATTGCATCGTAACGAGCGGCAGGTTTTCAGGTAGCTCGATCTTCACGCCACGATGCGCTGCAAGCATCCGCATATCTGTCGAGATCGAGACGAGCAGCTGGCAAGCGGGTTCGGGCGCGGGTGGCTCCATTTCGTCGCCTGTTTCAAGCGCTGCCAGATCAAGCAACTGGTTGACCAGACGGCTGGTGCGATCCACGCCAGCTGCAATCTGACGAACGGCATTGATGCGCATGGTGTCGTCTTTTGCACTCTCTGCAATCTGTGCCTGCGTCTTGAGACCTGCAAGCGGGGTTTTCAGTTCATGTGCGGCAAAGATTGCGAAATTACGTTCGCGTTCCCGCGCTTCTTCCACCCGATGGAAAAGCCCATTGAGTGCCGAAACCGCTGGGGCAATTTCGGATGGAAGTTTCTCTTCTCGGAGCGGTCGTAAGTCTCTTGCATCCCGTTTGGATAAGATTGCAGCAAGATTGCTCAATGGGTTGAGGCCACGCCGCACGCATAGCCAGATCATACTAGCAAGGATCGGCAGCAGAAGCAGTGCCGGTAGTACGACGCCTGTCACCACGTTTTGCACAAGCCGCTCACGCACTGAAAGGCTATCGCCCACCATGACACGCAGTCCGAGCTTTGTATTTTCAACCGCAAACACCCGCCAGCGGTCGCCAGCGACAACTGTATCTGAAAAGCCATTGGCCACATCGGTCAGGCGTTCGCCCGGAGCGCTTTCAGACCGCCCAACAAGCCTCCCGTCGATTGCCCAGATCTGGCAGAAAAGCTGGCGGTCATAGTGGGGAAAATCATCCATCGGCTTGAGTGAAAGCTGTCCGCCGTCGCCATCGGGATTAACCTCAACGCGCCGCTCAATCAAAAGCGAATTGACCATGCGGGCGGCTTCCATGAGGCGCGCATCCAGCACTTTTTCAAGTCGCGATTGGGTGCTCACATGAATCCAGATAACGGCGAACAGCCAGACAAGACAGGTGATGCCGATCAATATACCGGTCAGGCGACTGCGAATGGAGTTCATGCCTGGGCTCCCGCGAGCCTGTAACCGACACCGCGCACAGTCTCGATAAAGCCTGAACCAAGCTTGGAGCGCAGGTGATGGATATGCACTTCGACTGCGTTGCTTTCGACTTCTTCCTGCCAGCCATAAAGCGCTTCTTCGAGCGATGACTTGGAAACCGTCGCTGTCGGGCGTTCCATCAAAGTACGCAATATCGAAAATTCACGACGTGTCAGGCGAAGCGGCTCGCCCTTGAACTGTACCGACATTTCAGCCGGATCAAGTTCTACGCCTTGCCATTCAAGTGTAGCACTGGCGCGACCTGAGCCGCGCCGTGCGATGGCTCGAACACGCGCCGCAAGTTCATGAAGATCGAAAGGTTTGCCGACATAGTCGTCAGCCCCCGCATCAAGACCTGCAATGCGTTCGGGCACCTGATCGCGTGCGGTCAGCAAGAGGACCGGTGTTTCATCCCGTGCCTGCCGCATTGATTTCAATATGTCCAGACCTGAGCCGTCTGGAAGCATCAGGTCGAGCACGACCGCATTGTAATTCTGGGCAGCAAGGGCTGCTTCTGCATCACCACAGCTTGCAACAGCGTCGACGGTAAAGCCGGCCAATCCCAGACCCACGGAAAGCCCGTCGAGCAGGATTGCATCGTCTTCAACCACCAGAATGCGCATGTGTCTTCCTGTTTTCGCCCGGTTTTGTCTGTAGGCAGCTTTTCGCTTTGTCAGCTTAAGGCTGTCTTAAGGTGACGACAGCATTTGCTTTTTACAACCTAAACTATTTTGCACGAATCAAATTACCCGGAATAACCCGAATGCGCCTTTTCGCGATACTCGCCGCTTTTCTCATGTTTGCTCTTTCACCTGTGCTGGCTGCAAGCCCGCTGCCGGTCGATGATGCTTTTGGTTTAAGTGTAGCGAAGGATGGCGACAACCGGCTCCTGCTGAACTGGCAGATTTCCGACGGCTACTATCTCTATCGCGATCATATCGAAGCAAAAGATGCAAAAGGCGAAGCACTCGTCGTCGATACGCAGCCTGGCATTGCAAAAGATGACCCGAATTTCGGACGCCTCGAAGTCTATTATACCCGCACAAGCGCCAGTGTTCCGGTGGGTAGCGAGCCGATTCAGCTGACCTATCAAGGGTGTCAGGAAGATGGAATCTGCTATCGCCCTGAAACCCGTACCATTGATCCGGTGACGCTCGCAGTCAGCAGTCAGATGGGTAAGGCTTTTTCGCAAGGCTCTCCATTTACGGCCGCGTCAACTCCGAATGACCAAGGCAAAGCTTTCGCACTCGCTCCTGAAAAAGGCATGATTGAAAACCTCCTTGATCAGGGGGGGGCAGCACTGGTGATTGCGGCATTTCTTGCTTTCGGCGTACTGCTGGCTTTCACCCCTTGTGTGTTTCCGATCTATCCGATTGTCGCTGGAACTCTGGCGCGAGAAGGTGAAAAACTCACTGCAAAGCGCGGCTTCGTTCTGTCCAGTACTTACGTCGTCAGCCTGGCGCTAGGCTTTGCAGTCATCGGCGCTATTGCAGGCTGGTCAGGCCAGAACCTGCAAATGGTGCTGCAATCCAAATGGATGGCGCTGGCGCTTGCCGGAATATTCACGTTGCTTGCCCTGTCGATGTTTGGCCTTTTCCAAATACAGCTGCCATCCTCTTGGGTGAGCGCAGTTTCAGCGAGAACCGGGCAGCGTACCGGTTCAAAACGCTCCGCCGCAGTTCTCGGCTTTTCATCGGTGCTGATCGTCGGCCCTTGTGTTACGGCACCTCTGGCTGGCGCACTGCTTTATATCGCACAAACCGCCAATGTTACTCTCGGAGCCAGCGCCTTGTTCGCACTTGGTATTGGCAAGGGTCTGCCGCTGATTGCTTTCGCAACGCTCGGTGCAGGCACACTCCCACGTGCCGGAGCCTGGATGGAAATGTTCAAGCAGGTCTTTGGCTTTGGCTTTCTGGCAACCGCTATTTTTATGGCCGCACCTTTGTTGCCTTCGGGCGTGGATATGGTGCTTTGGGCCTTGCTGCTGTTTGGCGTTGCGAGCTTTGCCTTTCTCAAGATACCGGGGAGCAGTGTTGTCGCCCGCACCATCGGCACGACGGCCTTTGTCTATGGCGTCATTTTGATGCTCGGCGTGGCGTCGGGTGGCCGTGATCCATTGCAACCGCTGGCGGCATTGGTTAATCGTGACGTTAACCATAATTTGGCCGAGCTGCGATTCGCGCCGGTCGATACGGTTTCTGCCCTTCAGGAAAAGCTGGATGCGGCGCACGGCGACAAGCCGACGCTGGTCTATTTCACGGCAGATTGGTGCGTCAGCTGCTCTACTGTGGAGCGGCGCGTCCTGCCGGATGCAGGCGTGAAGAAAGCGCTTGGCGGATATCAGCTTATCAAGGCGGATGTCTCGGACCTTAATGCGGGCAATGCCGATCTCATGGCAAAGCTTAAAGTAGCAGGTCCGCCAACCATGATTTTCTTCAACAATGCCAGCAAAGAGCCTGAAGGGACAAGATTGGTCGGCGATGTATCGTCGGCAACTATTGAACGTTCTGTCGGGCTTCTAAAGGCCGGTCAGAAACAAGGCTTATGAGAGCGCGTCCCGAAAAGTGGAAACCGGTTTTCGGAACAAGACGCGCGTCAAAACGAAAGGTTAGAGCGCCGATCTGATTTTATCAGATCGAAATGCGCTCTAAATTGAACATGGCATGGGGACATTGGGGTTGGGGAAATTGACGACACAGTATCAAAGAGGAAATGCAAGCGTGTCCTTGGCGCGACTGATATTGGTCAGCCTTCTGCCGCTGGCCATTGCAGCTTGCACGACCACATCATCGGACAAACCGATTGCAGTGACCATGCCAGAATCGGCCGTTGTTGCACCACAGCCAGTGGCTGTTGCACCGGTCGCTCAGTCATTGCCGGAACCGGAAGTTCAGACGGCAAAGAGCGAATATGAAGTGATGTATGGTGCGGTTACCGATGGCGGTAATCACATTGCAGCCCTTGATCTGAGCAAAATCGCCGAACGTAATCTGCGTAAGCAGGTCAGCTACAAGACCAGCCATCCGGTCGGAACCATCGTTGTCGATCCCTATGCACGCTACCTTTATCTTGTGCAGCCCGGCGATAAGGCCATGCGCTACTCCGTGGGCGTTGGTCGTGCAGGTATGACTTTTAGTGGTGAAGCAAAGGTTGCCTACAAAGCGCAGTGGCCGCGTTGGACGCCGACGCAGAACATGATCAAGCGCAATCCTGATCACTATGCGAAATATGCCAAGGGGCTGGAAGGTGGCATCCGCAATCCGCTCGGCGCGCGGGCCCTCTATCTCTATCGTGATGGCAAAGATACGCTCTATCGCATCCACGGCACCAATGAGCCATGGTCGGTCGGCAAAGCCGCATCGTCAGGCTGCATCCGTCTTTTCAACCAGGACATTCTCGACCTTCACAAGCGTGTTTCCAGTGGAAGCCGTGTCGTCGTTCTGGATAAATCCCAATCAAGGGCCCAATCTTCTGGAGGAGAAAGCTAATGATCAATCGTCGTCAGATGCTGGCAGCAACTGCAGCCGGTGCCGCAACAATAGCCATTTCTGGCGGCGAGAGCTTCGCTCAGCGTGTGCCGACCGTTGCCGATGTTCTTTATGACAAGGAAATCCCGGTTCTCGGTAATCCCAATGGCGATGTCACTATCGTTGAATATTTCGACTATCAGTGCCCTTATTGCAAAAAGGGCCACGCTGAACTGATGCGCGTTGTCGAAAATGACGGCAAGGTGCGGCTGGTGTTGAAAGACTGGATTATCTTTGGTGACAATTCTGCCTATCCGGCGCGACTGGTGCTGGCAGCAGAGAAATCTGGAAATTACGTCAAGGCGATGGAAGCCATGATGTTGACGCCCGGTCGTCTGACCAAGGACCAGACGGATGCAGCACTTAAGAAAGCTGGTCTTGATCCGAAAAAGCTTGAAGCTGCTTACAAAGCCGATGCTGCTCGGATCAACGGTATACTCGCACGCAACATGGAACAGGGCGAAGCCTTCAATTTTGGCGGCACGCCATCGTTTGTTATCGGCACGAAACTTTATGGTGGCGTGATGAATGAGCAGAGCCTGATCGACGCTATCAAGGAAGCGCGCAAGGCCTAAAAAACGTTTCAAAAATTTGAAAGCAAGCAGCGGAGTGTTGTCGGTCTTGTCTGAGGTTAGATTTCCTTCATAGTAAGAAGGACAACGGACATGAACCTGATGACACTCATGCCAACAAGCAGCAATGACACTGATGAAGGCCGCTGGAGACAAGTGCTGGCGCGCGACAAGGCATCAGATGGCGAATTCGTTTACGCTGTACGCACAACGGGCGTTTATTGCCGCCCGTCATGCCCATCGCGGCGTGGTAAACGCGAAAATGTTCAGTTTTTTATCACTTGCAACGATGCGGAGCACGCTGGCTTTCGCCCTTGCATGCGGTGCAAGCCGCATGTCGATGCAACGCTGGAGACACAAAATACTGCGCGTTATGCGGATATGGTTTCCGCCGCCTGCCGCTTCATCGAAAATGCCGATGAAGTTCCGGCACTCGAAGAGATGGCACGCGTTGCCGGAGCCAGCCCAGCACATTTCCATCGCATCTTTAAAAGCTTTACTGGTCTGACGCCGAAGGCCTATGCCGATGCACATCGTGCAGGAAGAATGCGCGCAGCCCTCAAAGCCAATGACAGTCGCGTAACGGACGCGATCTACGAGGCAGGTTATAATTCCTCCAGCCGTTTCTATGAGGCTTCGGACAAAATCCTCGGCATGAAGCCGAAGGCCTACAAGTCCGGCGGTGAAAACGAAACCATCCGCTTTGCCATCGGACAATCCGCCCTCGGTGCTGTTTTGGTAGCCGAAAGCGGGAAGGGGGTCTGTGCCATTCTGATGGGCGACGATCCACAGGAGCTGATTGCCGATCTGGAAAAGCGCTTTCCGAAAGCGCAGCTTGTGGGAGCGGACCGCGATTTCGAGGATCACATCGCGCAGGTCATCGGCTTTGTCGAAAATCCCGGCATTGGGTTCGATCTGCCGCTTGATTTGAGAGGCACAGCTTTTCAGCAGCGCGTGTGGCAGGCCTTGCGCGAGATTCCGCTTGGCAAAACAGTAAGCTATAGCGAACTTGCCCAAACGATCGGTCTGCCCAAATCAACGCGTGCGGTGGCACAAGCCTGTGGCGCCAACAAGATTGCAGTTGCGGTTCCCTGCCATCGCGTGGTGCGCAATGATGGCGGCCTGTCCGGTTATCGCTGGGGTGTTGAACGCAAGCGTGATTTGCTCGAAAGAGAGCGCCAGTCATGAAGGAGAAGCTGGCCTCTTACGACTGGCAAAAAGTCACCGATGAACTGGACCAGTTCGGCACCGCAACGTTAGGGCAACTCTTCTCTAAAGAGCAATGCAACGAGATTGTCGGTCTTTATGACGCTTCTGATGCGTTTCGCTCGACAATCACGATGGCAAGGCATGGTTTTGGGCGCGGTGAGTACAAATATTTTGCCAATCCGTTGCCTGAGATCATCAGCGCATCCCGCAAGGCGCTATATGCACGGCTAAGTCCCATCGCCACTCGCTGGAGCGAACGTCTGGGAAGTGGAGTGGAATATCCGATAAGCCATGATGAATATCTCGCAATCTGCCATGCGGTAGGGCAGACACGTCCGACACCACTGATCCTGCAATATGTCGAAGGTGACTATAATTGCCTGCATCAGGATCTTTACGGCGATCTCGCTTTCCCGCTTCAGGTGGCAGTCCTGCTGTCTCAGCCGGGCGAGGATTTTACCGGCGGTGAGTTTGTACTAACGGAACAGCGTCCGCGTATGCAGAGCAGGGCCGAGGTCG
Organism: Brucella grignonensis; assembly: GCF_002252505.1. Classification (GTDB taxonomy): domain Bacteria; phylum Pseudomonadota; class Alphaproteobacteria; order Rhizobiales; family Rhizobiaceae; genus Brucella; species Brucella grignonensis. Next base: position 611,384 of record NZ_NNRL01000163.1, read on the forward strand.
TGTCCCTGCAACAGGGAGATGCGGTTGTTTTTGCGGTCAATGATCGACCGATGCGTGGCACGCGTGGCGATTATCGCGTCAAGATGCGCCATGGAGTCAGCCGCTTGCGCTCAGGTAAGCGTCATACGCTGGGCATTATATTTCACGATGCACGATAAAGGGTTGCAACGTTTCGGTTGATAGATTTTGATCGCGACACGAGATCAAAGGAGTCGGAAATGAGCGTGACCATCTACGGTATCAAAAACTGTGACACCATGAAGAAGGCACGCACCTGGCTTGAAGATCATGGCATCGAATACGCCTTCCACGACTACAAGAAGGAAGGCCTCGATGCCGCGACACTTGATCGGCTTCTGAAAGACATTGAGTGGGAAAAGCTGCTCAATCGTGCGGGCACAACTTTTCGCAAGCTGCCTGAAGATGAACGTCAGAATATCGATGCTGCGAAGGCGCGCGCGCTGATGCTTGCGCAGCCTTCCATGGTCAAACGCCCAGTACTCGATAAGGACGGAAAGCTAACCGTCGGTTTCAAACCAGATCAATACGAGGCGTTTTTCAAAGCTTGAGCATCTCTAGGTTTGCCTTAGATAGTATGTCTTCACATGACGATAGCGGGCAGGCCAAACCATGCATAAGCGGATAGACAAGGTTTTCCAGCAATGGTCGGTCAGTTGGCGGGATGCGCTGATTGCCTCTGTTGCCGGTGCGGTCGCGTGGCTGGTTTGTCAGTGGATGCTCGGCCAGCCACGGCCTGTCTTTGCAATGGTGACAGCAGTTATCTGCTTGGCACCCAATCTCCCCAACCATGGCAAGCAGGCGGTCGGTGTCATGACCGGCGTCACAACGGGTGTTGTGATAGGGGAATTATCGTTACTTCTACCGGAGACAATTCCGGTTCTGCATATGAGTGTTGTCACCTGTATAGCCATGGTGCTTGCAACGACTTTCGGCTTGGCACCTGCAATCGCCATTCAATCCGGCGTTTCCGCCATTCTGGTTCTGGCTATGGGGCCACAGGTCGCTGGTATGACGCGCCTCATCGATGTGTTGGTGGGCGCAGGCGTCGGGCTTTTGTTCAGCCAGATATTGGTGACACCTGATCCGGTGAGGCTTATCGACAGAGCTGTGCGGGGGCTGGTCGATAATATTCTAAAAGGCCTGAAACAGTCAGCGGTCGCGCTTGAAAAGCAAGACGTTGTTCATGCACAAAGTGCCATAAATCAGTTCACGCAGGCACAACGTGCAGTCAATGCGCTGGGCGATGGGATTGCTTTGGCACGATCCAATGCGCGCTGGTCGCTCCGCGGGCGCCTTGTCGCGCGTGAGGTCAGCGAAATGGCAGGTCGCTATGATCGTCGTGGCATTCGTCTTTATGCATCGGCACTGTTGTTTGGCGAAGCGCTCGGCAATGCATTGCGCAAGAAGGAAGCCCCACCGCCAGAATGGATTGCACAGTCGTTGCAATCGGTAATCTACAATTGCAATCTGGATGAAGGGGAAGTGCCGGAGCGTTTGACAGCTGTGCCGCAGGATATCGATTTCAGTTGGCGCGATACGGCTTTCCGTCTGCAATCGGTGAATGAAACACTGCTGCATTTCCTGCATTCGGCCCAGCCTGACAGTGTGCCGGTGCGCCCGCCAAAGCCATATACCGATAGCCCATCTGTGTGATTTCTGCATTTGATGCCGGTGATGCTGAAGAGCTGAACTGAATTCGAGTGATTGATCCCATCAGAAAAATTCAATTGTATGCCTTCGCGTGAAGCGTATTTTCCCCTCCATGAACAAGATATTCTCCCAGACATACCCGCACCAGATTGCACTCCGTTATGCCTTTGGCGGCTTCCTCGCCATGATCGTGGTAATGGGGATCGGTCGCTTCATTTATACGCCAATCCTGCCAGGCATGATGGCGGATGTGGGTTTCGATGCAGCGGATGCCGGTTTCATCGCATCGGCCAATTATGTCGGTTATCTGCTCGGGGCTGTTGTTGGTGGCTATGGCTGGTCTGCCGGTATTGAGCGCATGAGCGTGCTTGCGGGGCTGATCATCAGTGCGGTGCTTTGTGCGCTCATGGCACTGGTCGATGGCGTGTGGCTGTTCTCAATCATCCGGTTTGCAGCAGGTTTCATCAGTGCCGTCACCATGATTCTCGCAACCGCAATCGTGTTGAGCCATATCACGGCAGCGGAGCGGGCAGGGCTCGGTGCACTGCATTTCGGTGGCGTAGGTGCGGGTATTGCAATTTCCGCAGTAATGGTGGCTGCCATTCGGCTTTCCGGCCTTGGCTGGAAAGCAGACTGGGTGGGCGCGGCTGTTCTGAGCGTAGTCTTGGCCGCTCTTGTGGCCTATCTCGTGAAGGAAGGCCCGGTCGGTGGCGCGAATGGCAAGCGTGAACCGGCTTTGCCAAACAGTTTCGCGTTCAATGCAATTGCACTGGCTTATGGCATTTTTGGCTTTGGTTATGTGATTACGGCGACATTCATCATTGCTATCGTGCGCTCCAATGAGGGCGGGCCACTGATGGAAGCGGCAGTCTGGATCATAACCGGATTGTGTGCTGCACCTTCAATCTGGCTGTGGTCGCCTGCGATCAGAAAATTCGGACTGTTTTCTGCTTTTGCTCTGACTGCCGTATTGGAAGCGATTGGCGTTGCCGCAAGTGTGGTTCTGCCCGCACCTTTTGGCCCTCTGATTGGCGGTGCATTGTTGGGTTTGACTTTCATGGCGCTAACCGCCTTCGGCCTTCAGGCTGCGCGTGTTCTCGCACCCCATTCGCCGAAGCGGGCACTTGGTCGCATGACGGTCTGCTTCAGCATTGGCCAGATTGCAGGGCCATTGGTTGCCGGCTTTATGGCGCAATATTCCGGCTCGTTTACCCTGCCAAGTCTGATTGCCGCTTTTGCATTGCTGGGCACGGCTGCCATAGGTCTTGCGGCTGGCAAGGTCGCCAAGTGACGGGAAGCCTTACAAAAATTTAACTGGTAAAGGATACAGGACAAGCATTTCATACTGTCAACATTGCTTGTGTTGGATCTGTTTCCATGTTCGTATCGTTCTTCCCGCGTCCCAAACTCTTCTTTTCGTCTGCACTTCTCTGGACCATTCTCGCTGTTCTTGGCTGGTATGAAGGCGGCGCGAAACTGGGTGGTATGGTCGGCTTCCCATCTGCTGCGCCCGATGCGGCCCCCATCATTGGCGCGAGCATCTTCTGGTCTGCGCCGTTCCTATGGTTCTATATCTATTTCGCAGTGGTGGCGCTGGCGTTTTACGCTCTTTGGGCTTGCTTCTCCCCGCATCCATGGCAGCGCTGGTCGATCCTTGGTTCGGCTCTCATCCTGTTTACGACCTATTTCAGTGTTCAGGTCAGCGTCGCGATCAATGCCTGGTATGGCCCATTCTACGACATGGTGCAGAAGGGGTTGAGTACGCCGGGTGCTGTATCCGCTGCTGATTTTTACTGGGGCGCACTGGATTTTGCCGGGATTGCCTTTTTGGCCATTACCATCGGCGTCTTGAGCATGTTCTTCGTCAGTCATTATATTTTTCGCTGGCGTACAGCCATGAACGATTATTACATGCTGCATTGGCAGAAATTGCGCCATATCGAAGGTGCGGCGCAACGTGTACAGGAAGACACAATGCGCTTTTCCACCACGCTTGAGCAGCTGGGTGTCAGCCTTGTAAAATCGGTTATGACATTGATTGCCTTTTTGCCGGTATTATTCTCCTTCTCCGAAATAGTCAGCGAACTTCCAATAATTGGTGTGATTCCGCACGCGCTGGTCTGGGCCGCGATTGTCTGGGCTCTATTCGGGACAGGTTTTCTGGCGCTTGTTGGTATAAAGTTACCGGGTCTGGAATTCAACAATCAGCGGGTGGAAGCCGCCTATCGTAAGGAGCTGGTTTATGGCGAGGATCATGCCGATCGCGCAGAACCTGTCACCATGCGCGAGCTTTTCACCAATGTTCGCCACAATTATTTCCGGCTCTATTTCCACTATGTCTATTTCAACGTCGCACGTATTTTCTATCTGCAGGCGGATAATATCTTTCCGCTCCTGATCCTCATTCCCTCTATTGTCGCGGGTAAGCTGACGCTTGGTTTGATGAGCCAGATTTCCAATGTTTTCGAGCAGGTGCGGACCTCGTTCCAATATCTCGTCAACTCATGGACGACGATTATTGAGCTGCTTTCAATCTACAAGCGCTTGCGTGGTTTTGAGGCAGCTATTGATGGACCGTCGGCGCCTGTACTGGATCAGGAAAATCTGGGCCTCATGTCATAAAGCCTGTGCTCTGCTCTGAGCGGCACTGCCGCCCAGACCATCGGAGTGTGCGCCGGTGCCGTTGAGATAATCATTATATGTTGTGCACTTAACGTCCGGCTTGTTGCAAATTTCCGATACCAGGCGTTCCATAGCGCGCCAATAGGCGCCGTCATTCATCAGTACAAAATGAAAGCCGAGCTGTAGCGGGATGCGCTCACCGGCATATTGCTTGTCGAAAGCAGCGCGAAACGCCTTGTAGGTGCGTTCCTCAAACTCCGCTGATTGGGCCGGTAGCTCCTTGCCCTTCGAGTGGCGGACATAGAGATTATAGTCCATGCCGACGATAGCGCGCTGGGATGGCCCTTCAGGAATAAGCGGCAGGCCAAAGGATGCGAACTGGCCATTTATCTGTGGCAGTTCCGGTCCACGTGTGATGGACGATGCCTGATAGCGGAAGCCGTTGGCTTTCAACGCATCCTGCACGGGCTTGGATGCTGCGAGATAAGGCGCGCGGAAGCCGTTGATGCCCTTGCGGGCCAGATCTTGCCAGCCTTCCGGTTCGCCTTCGATGCCATTATTTTTGTAGGCGTCTGCCGTGATACGACGGAATTCCTTGATTTCCTTGTCCCAGTCTGCGGTTGACCAGCTGGTGCCATCAAAATGACCGCAGCCGTGGCTTGCGATCTCGTTGCCTTCCAGATGTGCCTGCCAGATATTGCCAAGACGTGCCGCGACTTCATCATGACTCAGTGCAAAGCCGACATTGGATGCACCCGCACGCTTGCGCGGGGGCTGATAATCACGGCGGTCTTTCTTTTCCATCAGAAAGACGCAGGACAGAAAATAGGTGAAATGGGCATTGTTATTTTTCGCCAGCTCCCGCGAACGCGTCCAAAGTTTGTTGTCATGCGCACCGTCAAACGAGATCAGTACATATTGTGGCTTCGTCGTCTGAGCCACGACGGGACTTGCAGCAAGTGCTGCAGCAATGATGGTGGCGGGAGTGATGAGGCGCATGGGGGAATGAACGCAATCTGGCTGGAAAAATTGCCTGTTAGTCACAAAATATGGCAAAGCTCCGACGCAAATGCACATTGTTTCTTGCTCTAGCGGTCTGATTCCGACATTTGTATCCCTTGATAACCGGTACAGTGCAAATGTCGGAATCAAAAAGACCACCAGCAACTATATGAAACAAGCGGATTTTTCGAGTTTGACATTTGAAGCGGCATTTGCGTCAGTCGGGTCTCAAGCGTCAAATTCAGTCCACTTGCAGCTTATTTCGCTGACAGGTCTTACATATGGCGCGAAATCCGACTAAAAGCGCCGGAATAGATAAATTAATATCAACGAGTTTTAGAGCGCGGCTCCACAAGCGTCGCACTCCACTAAAGATGGCAGGTCCATGGCAGACGACAGTTTCATTCGCGAGGTAAACGAGGAACTCCGTTCGGAACGGGCAAAGCAGGTTTGGAAAAACTTCGGCCCCATCTTGATCGGCAGTGCGGTTGCAGTTGTTATCGGTACGGCCGCCTGGGTTGGCTATCAGCATTGGACTGACAGCAAAGCCTCCGCTTCCGGTGACAAGTTCCTGGCAGCACTCGATCTGGCCTCGTCGGGCAAGAACGATGAAGCTATTGCTGCGCTCGATGATCTGGAAAAGACCGGTTACGGCTCTTATCCGGTTCTGGCGCGTTTGCGTGCAGCCTCCGTTCAGGCAGAAAAGGGTGATGTGACGGCAGCTGTTGCAGCCTTTGACGCTGTTTCTGCCGATAATGCTGTGCCTGCGCCAATGCGGGATGTCGCTCGTCTGCGTGCGGCTTATCTGCTCGTTGATTCTGGTTCTTATGATGATGTCGCAAAGCGCGTTGAAACGCTTTCGGCAGATGGCAATCCAATGCGTTCCGGCGCTCGCGAAGCGCTGGGTCTTGCTGCATGGAAGGCAGAGCGTTTCGACGATGCTGCCAAGCTCTATCAGCAGATTGCCAATGACAATCTGGCGCCGGCGAATATCCGCCAGCGCGCCAACACAATGCTAGATCTCATGCGCGGCGCTGGCATCACTGTGCCAGAAGCCCAAGGCTAATCCGCGCCTATCTTCGGAGTAATACGAACCTATGGGTTTCACTCTCGCCATCGTCGGGCGTCCCAATGTCGGCAAGTCCACACTGTTTAATCGCCTCGTCGGCCGCAAGCTGGCGCTGGTCGATGACTTGCCGGGCGTTACGCGCGACCGGCGCATCCATGATGCAAAGCTCTACGATCTGAAGTTTCAGGTTATCGACACGGCTGGTCTTGAAGAAGCTGCCAATGACAGTCTGGAAGCGCGTATGCGCGCGCAGACTGAGGCTGCCATTCAGGAAGCGGATGCGATCCTGTTCGTGATCGATGCCAAGGCTGGCATCACGCCGACCGATGCAACCTTTGCCGAACTTGTTCGCCGTTCAAACCGTCCGGTTGTTCTGGTGGCAAACAAATCGGAAGCACGCGGTGCGCAGTCGGGTCTTTATGATGCTTTCCAGCTTGGTTTGGGTGAGCCTTGCCCGATCTCTGCTGAGCATGGTCAGGGTATGCCCGACCTGCGCGATGCGATTGTTGAACTCTTAGGCGAAGAACGTGTCTTTGCTGATGAGCGCGCAGAAGAAGCAGCCGATGAAGTCTTCACACCAAAGGCAGTCGGTGAACTGATCGGCGATGATATCGAAGACCCGGATGAAGAAATCATACCGGAATACGATGCAACCAAGCCGTTGCGCATTGCCATTGTTGGACGCCCGAATGCAGGCAAGTCCACCATGATCAATACGATGCTCGGTGAGGACCGTCTCCTGACGGGACCTGAAGCCGGTATCACGCGCGACTCGATTTCTGTTGACTGGGAGTGGCGTGGCCGCAAGATCAAGCTGTTCGATACGGCCGGTCTGCGCCGCAAGTCGCGCGTGCAGGAAAAGCTCGAAAAGCTTTCTGTTGCCGATGGTCTGCGTGCGATTCGCTTTGCTGAGGTTGTAATCATCGTGCTTGATGCAACGATCCCGTTTGAAAAGCAGGATTTGCAGATTGCCGATCTGATCATTCGCGAAGGCCGTGCACCGGTTATCGCGTTCAACAAATGGGATCTGATCGAAGATCGCCAGTTGGTTCTCGAAGATCTCTACGAGAAGACCGCACGGCTTCTGCCACAGGTGCGTGGCCTTCGCGCTGTACCGATTTCCGGCGAGCGTGGCCAGGGGCTGGATAAGCTCATGGAAAACGTCGTCAAGACGCATGAAATCTGGAACCGTCGTATCTCGACAGGTCGCCTGAACCGCTGGCTTGAAGGCGTTATTGCGCATCAGCCGCCACCGGCAGTTTCGGGACGTCGTCTCAAGGTCAAGTACATGACGCAGATCAAAACTCGGCCGCCGGGCTTTGTGGTTTCCTGCTCGCGTCCTGATGCGATGCCGCAATCCTATGTGCGCTATCTTATCAACGGCCTGCGCGAAACCTTCGATATGCCGGGCGTGCCGATAAGGCTTTCATTGCGTACTTCGGACAATCCGTTCGCAGGCCGCGCGAAGAAAAAGAGATAGAGAAAAGCCCGGAGCAATCCGGGCTTTTTGATATGAGGTAAATGATTGTAAAGAATTACCGGTGAGGAATTGTGTTTAAGTATACGTCCGTTCGCGAGCCTCGTTGGGCAAACAATGATAAAAATCTCATCGATTGCATCGTTAAATTTGAACATTTGAAGGTCGAAGTGCCTTTTACTGCGAGTCCACGTGACGTTGAGGCACATGGACAGGAAATTTATGATCGATGTATCAGAGGAGACTTTGGTACAGTTGAGAATTATCAGCCTGATCCAACTCGAATTGTACCTACAACGGTGGACGCAGAAGGCGAGATTCCTTTTCTAATATATGGTTGGCCTGAAATCGAGAAATTCTTACTTCAGGCTAATACTGAAAATGCTCAAGGAACTCCCCGAGGAATCGTTCTTGTTTGGGCTTCTATGATTGAAGAATTACTTGGAAGACTTTTAGAAGCATTTTTGGTGGATCATTCAAGTTCTCGGAATTTAATTTGGGAGGATGCTCACAGTTCATTAGGGACCTTTTCCGGAAGATCAAAATGCTGCTTTGTCTTAGGTCTCATCTCACGTGATGAGCTGATGATTTGTGACCGAATTAGGTCAATTCGGAATGCAACGGCACATCAATGGAACATGGATTTAGAGAATCCTAAATTTACGAAATATTTTTCTCCTGCGATAAAAGCGCTATACGATGCTGACCATGCACAGTTGTATAATTGGGTGTCAAATGATCTGATTTTTATGATTAAGCACTTTTACGCTGGATCGTGTGGCATGCTCGCAGTCAAATTGGCTGAGCGGCGGATTGAAATTTTGAAAGAACGCCGGACCGAAAGAGGCGTTGAGTTGCGGTAAGCACCATTGAGCGCGGATTGAGAAACGCGCGAAGAAAAAGAAATAAACGCCACACAGAGAAAAGCCCGGAACAATCCGGGCTTTTTGCTTTTCGATTTTTACGAGCTGCTGTTTGCAGCTTCGGCGATCAATCCGGCGACCTCGTCGGGTCTTGAGGCAAGCGAGGCATGGCTTGCATCCAGTGTGATGGTCTTGCGCGGCTTCATGCGTTCGGCCATTCGCTTCTGGTTTTCGGGCGCGATCATATGGTCCTGGCTCGATATCTGATACCAGACCGGTTTTTTCTTCCATGCGGGTGCGGTGATCGTGTCGCCAAATGTATTGGCGATGGGCGCTTTCTGCGTGATTGCCATGACCAGAGCTTCGTCGGCGCTCAGATCCTGGCAGAAGCTTTCGTGAAATTTATCGTATTTGATCCAGAGATATCCATCGCTGTCAGGCGCCAGATTGGGGAATGCCGCAGGCGGATGTTCCTGACTGATACCGCCGGGGCTTTCGCCTGCATCCGGTGCAAAGGCAGCAATGTAAACCAACCCCACCACATTCGGCAGATCACCTGCCTGAGTGATGACCGCACCGCCATAGGAATGGCCGACCAGAAGCACCGGACCTTCCTGCTGCGCTGTCATCTTGCGCAAACGTTCCGCATCTTCTGCGAGCGAGGTTAGCGGCATTTCGACAGCTCTGACCTTGTCGTATCCCATTCTGGAAAGCGCGAGGATGACTTTGCTCCAATGGGCCGCTCCTCCCCAAAAACCATGCGCGAGTACGATAGTTGGCTTTGTGCTCATGAGATTGTTCCCTGTTGCTGGTCGACTTGTGGTGTCGATAGCTAGAAACTAGGGCTCTGCGGGAATTAGAGAATAAGCGTCCTCTGATATATTATCGGGCAATATGTCTTGCTTATTTTCCCTTTGGCGGGTTGAGCTAAACCATTTCGGCTGGTAAATGGCCTGCCTCTCAAAATTCCCCCAGCAATTTCCGCAACTTCAGAGGCAGATTATGACGAAGGCTGAGCAAGGCCAGAGCAAGCGCCAATTTAATGGTGTGACCTTGGGCATCGACTTTGGCACCACCAATACGGTTCTGTCTCTGGCGTCACCTGATGGTACGACAGCAGTGCTCAGCGTGCCGAAAGATGGGGTCGACATTACTGGCTATCGCTCGATCCTTTGCTTCTGGCAGGATCGCGAAACCGGCGAACGCACGTCGGAAAGTGGTCCATGGGCCATGGACGCGTTCGTCAATGCGCCGCACTCAACCCGTATGTTGCAATCCTTCAAGACGTTTGCGGCCCAAAAATCCTTTACCGACACGCCGGTTTACGGCAAGCGCTTCAAGTTTGAGGACATTCTCGAGACTTTTCTGGAGTCAGTTGCAGCCCGCCTTGGTGATCGTTTGCCCCCGAAGGGCAATCGTGTTGTTATCGGTCGCCCGGTTATTTTTGCCGGGGCTTCGCCGGACGAGGAGCTGGCCATGCAGCGTTATGAAAAGGCATTTCGCGCTTTTGGCTTTACGGACATCCACTATGTCTATGAGCCTGTGGCGGCGGCATATTTCTACGCACAGGAGCTGAAGGCCGAATCGACTGTTCTTGTGGCCGATTTTGGCGGCGGTACGAGCGATTTTTCGATTGTACGATTTGAAGTGGGCGCGCAGGGGCTAAGCTTCACACCGTTGAGCCAGACTGGTCTTGGCATTGCAGGCGACACATTCGATTATCGCATTATCGACAATGCGGTTTCCCCGCTTCTGGGTAAAAATGGCGAATATAAATCTTTCGGCAAACGTCTGCCGATACCGCGTCATTATTATGCGAACTTCGCACGGTGGAACACGCTGTTCCTCATGAACTCGCCTTCAACCATTCGCGCACTCACCGATCTTGCGAAGAATGCTGTCGATCCTGAACCTCTCGAGCATTTCATCAACCTGATCGAGAACGACTACGGCTATGAAATTTATCGTGCCGTTTCAAATCTCAAAGTGCGTCTGTCATCGGAAAGAATATCTGAGCTTCATTTCAAAGCGGATGATTTCGAGATCAGGTCCGATATCACTCGCAATGATTTTGACAACTGGATTGCCGATGACGTGGCGAATATCGAGCAATCGGTAGAACAGGCTGTGGAGAATGCCGGGCTTACTTTTGCGGGTATCGATCGTGTCTTCCTGACGGGCGGCACATCCTTCGTGCCTGCCATCCGCGAGGCTTTTGAGAAGCGTTTCCCGGATGCAATGGTTACAAGCTCGAACCAGTTTGATTCGATTGCTAATGGTCTGGCACTGATCGGTCAAAGTGCCGACATCGAGCGCTGGGCTGTGAAGCTGAATTAGGGTTCGATAACGATAGGGGTGCCGTTCGGCACCTTCGACCAGATTTCACGCATTTGAGCATTGGTTACACCGATACAGCCATCCGTCCAGTCCCAGAGATGATGCACGGGCGCAAGTAGACCCCAGCCGTTTGGCAGGCCGTGGATCATGATGTTGCCGCCGGGCGAATAACCTTTCGCATCGGCGGCATTCTGGTCGTCCACATTCGGGTAGGAAACATGTAGGCTCAAATGGGCCATTGAACGCGGATTGCGCCAGTCTATGATATATGCGCCCTCAGGCGTTTTCTGGTCGCCCTCGCGGCTCTTATGTCCCCCATCGCCATTGCTGCCGAGTGCAATTCGATACGTGCCGATCACGACACCGTCACGAAGCAGCGTCATCCGACGCTCACCTTTATAGACCTTTATGGCGTCTGCTTGTTGTTCTGCAGGGAGAGATTGTGGCGGCTCGCCTGAACCGATGCGCGCCATGACCTTGGTGTAGCCAAACAAGCCGACAGCGATGAGAACGACGGCGAAAAGAATTTTCCTGATCATATTGGTCGCTTATTTTTGGTCTGTGGCGCGTTCAAGGCAGTCTTTGATGCTCGTTTCACAAATGGGCGTTTGCGCACGGATTTCCGGATTATCGCGCCACATTTTATATGTGATCCAGAACTCGACATCCTTGTAGGCATATGTGCCGGCGCGTTTCTTGTTGCGGCTCTTCTCGAGCGCTTCGCTGGTGATCACCATCTGATGTGCAAGCCGCTTGAACACCCAAGGCTGCGCACCATTCTTATGCTCGAACGCCTCCAAATGATAATAGGGATCGTTGTACTTGGGATCGGGCTCTTGATGAATGACGGCCCAACGAGTGATTTTGGGCGTATCGGCAATGATTACCACGCGATCAAAGGTTTCTGCATTAAGATTTGAAATCAGAAAGGGGAGGCTGATCAGTACCGCCGCCAGTGCACTCAATATCTTTTTGCCGATCATCTTAAATTCCTTTTGCATTCCAGATAAACCCGGCGCGCGCTTGCCTGAATGCATTTGCTATTGAGAGCGCTAAAAAAGCAAATGAAAACAAACCTCCGCGAATTGTGTTAATTCAAAATTAATCAATATTTTCAAAGGGTAAACAAAATACCGTTAACCATCCATCAAGGTTAATACTCCATTATTCGCCATAGTTAAGTAATCGTTGCGAGTGGAGTTTGCGGTGCGTTTTGGTTCCATACGAGCGCTGTTTGGCCGGTCAAAGGCCGCTGCCGAGCCGGTATGGCATTATCCGGTAAAGGGCTATTGCCCGGAGGATGGTCGCTATTACGCTGTTCGTGCAAAGCCGCGTCAGGTTGTGCGTAAGCCGCATCGCTTCGTGCCGCTCATGCTGGCTGCGATCGCCTATTTGTTCAACTCCAATGCAATCGCCTTTCAGGACATGGCAAGCCTTGTGCCGACCGCAGACGTGGCAGGTCATCGCTGGACAGCCTTTGTCGCCAAGGCCCCGGTGGGTTCGCTCCATCAGGCGGAAATGCCTTTTGTCGATGCAACAACTGTAACGGGCAGTATTGCCGCAACAGGCATTCAGGTGCCGGGCATTGGCCGTGTGGCCCTTTCCGGTGGCCAGAAGAGAGCCAAGCTTGGTGTCGATGATCCCAATCCCGATGAGAACCGCATCAATCGTACGGACAAGACCGACCGTATCGTTTCTGTTAAGCCTAAGGCTCCGGCGCGGGCTTTCAACGCGGGTAGCATGTTTGAGAAAATCAGCATGATCACAGCGCCACGCGAAAAGATCGATGCGCGTATGGCCTTCTCAAAATCCAGCATTGAAGGAAAGGAGGTTGAGATCGCGATGGCGTTCCACGCGGTCAAACCACCCAAACCCAGACAGGATATGCCTGTGCAGCTGGCAAAGCTAGTCAACAATAATGAGCCCGACGTTCTCGCGTTGGGCTATGCGCCTTCTAAGCCCGACTACGGCAAAACTTCACCCTTCGAGAACATCCTGACGCCGGAAGCAGATAGCGGTCGCTTTGTGCCGCCAATTAGCGGTCAGGACCATGCGTGGGCAGCGACGCCTTTGCCTGCAGAATCGTTTGGATCGAAGGAGCAGAAGTGTCTCGCAGAGGCAGTCTACTATGAAGCGCGTGGCGAAACCGTCAAAGGGCAGGTGGCTGTAGCGCAGGTCGTGCTCAATCGCGTTCGCAATCCGTCTTATCCGGGAACCATCTGTGATGTCGTTTATCAGAATCGCAACTGGCTCAACGCGTGCCAATTTTCTTTTGCCTGCGACGGTCAAAAGCATCGTGTAACCGAGATGCCACAATGGCGCATGGCGCAACAGGTCGCCAAAACAGTCACTGCCGGTCAGATCTGGCTACCGGAGGTTGGTTCCTCCACTCATTATCACGCGACCTATGTCAGTCCGTTCTGGGCGCCGACCATGAAAAAGATGACCAAGATCGGTCTTCATGTGTTTTATCGCACCTATGGCGGCGGCTGGAGCTGATCGCTGTCGTCTGTTCAGATGGCTGGCTACGAAATCACTTTCAGACACATTTATTTGTCTCGAACGCCGCTTGAAACAGATGCACATTGGTGAATCTATGTGCTGAGCTTCGCCCATTTCGATTCCAATTTTGAAGCCGAATTGCTGCACGAACTCCGACTTTGGGCGGAAAATGAGTCGCACCATCGGCTAAATCATTGCATTTCCTAGAGAAAAAACCTTTTGAAGCAACTGCTTGACCGCCTTGACTAGCGCGCGGTGTGTCAATATGTTGCGCGCAACTTGGAAATGGGCTTTTAAGGCCCGCATTTCTTGCAAAAGGAGCTGCCAATGACGAGCGGCACTGAGCCCGGAAAATCATCCGGTGTCGGCAGGGATGTGGACCGCAAAACTGTTTCCGGGGGGCTGGATCAGCGTTTGAACCGCCTTGAGGTCGAACTGGCCAAAAAGGGTGTGCTTAAACCACCAGCTTCCGAGGATGAGCGGTCGGAAACATCCAGTTCCGTCGCGCAGGCCATGAAACTCTCCAGCGAGTTTATTGCTGGTATCGTGGTTGGTGCGGTAATTGGTTGGGCTCTTGATCGCTACGCAGGCACGTCGCCATGGGGGTTGATAATTTTTCTCCTTCTGGGCTTCGGTGCTGGCACCCTCAACGTGCTCCGTTCCGCAGGTTATGTTGCTCATCAAGGCAATAATAAGTCTAGCGTGGAAAAGAGCGATAAGGAATAAGTCTTCGCGGACATCACGAAAATGTTCGCGTATAGACACTTTAAGATAAGCGGGCGTTTCGCCCGAGACTGAAACGCTCAAGCGAACCTCTGGTTCGCGACTGAAACGCCTTAGGGCAGGAACGACAGACGAGGTTAAGTTGGCCAACGATCCGATCCATCAGTTCCAGGTATCCCGGTTGATTCCGATCGACGTCGGTGGTGTGGACCTCTCGTTTACCAATGTTTCGGCCTTCATGGTCGCAACCGTCGTACTCGCATCAGGCTTCCTTTACTTCACGTCATCGAGCCGTGGACTGATTCCAAGTCGTTTGCAGTCGGTTTCGGAAATGGCCTATGAATTTGTGGCGTCGAGCTTGAGGGATTCGGCTGGTTCAAAGGGTATGAAGTTCTTCCCCTTTGTTTTCTCGCTGTTCATGTTCGTACTGGTCGCAAACTTCATCGGCCTGTTCCCTTATTTCTACACGGTCACCAGCCAGATCATCGTAACCTTTGCACTTGCTTTGCTGGTTATCGGTACGGTCATTATTTACGGTTTCTATAAGCATGGTCTCGGCTTCCTCAAGCTGTTCGTACCAAGCGGCGTCCCGGGCATTATTGTGCCGCTGGTTGTAGCCATTGAAATCATCTCGTTCCTTTCGCGCCCAATCAGCCTTTCTGTTCGTCTTTTCGCGAACATGCTGGCAGGCCACATCACACTCAAGGTTTTCGCAGGCTTCGTTGTCTCGCTGAGCTCTCTTGGTGCGCTTGGTGTTGGCGGCGCGATCCTGCCTCTCATCATGACGGTCGCGATCACCGCGCTTGAGTTCCTGGTTGCATTCCTCCAGGCCTACGTCTTCACAGTCCTTACCTGCATGTACATCAACGACGCAGTACATCCGGGTCACTAAAGCATGTTGCGGAAAAGTGGTTTACCGGTTTTCCGACAACAACATGCGTTATGAAAACATTTAAAGCGCTTCGCATCGATACAATTAAAGTGATGCGCTTTGAGGTTCTAGCCGGCGGGTTTCCGCCAGAACAGAAATCCGCACTAATTTGCAATCCAGAAGGAGCTTTAACATGGAAGCGGAAGCAGCAAAGTACATCGGCGCCGGTCTCGCCTGTTTCGGTATGGCCGGTACGGCTCTCGGCCTCGGCAACATTTTCGGTAGCTATCTCTCGGGCGCTCTGCGTAACCCATCCGCTGCTGACAGCCAGTTCGGCCGTCTCGTGTTCGGTTTCGCTGTGACGGAAGCTCTGGGCATCTTCTCGCTGCTCATCGCGCTTCTGCTCCTCTTCGCTGTTTAATCAACAGTCGCAAGAAACTGGCCTGCCGCGATCTGTATCTTGAAATGCAGCGCGGCTGGCCTTTGCATATGACGTCTAAGTGAGCATGTTTCTATGAATCCGGAGTTTTTTCCGGGGAAGAACATGCTGGATTGAAGGGGAAATCTGGATGTTCGTGTCCACGGCGTTTGCCCAAACCGCCACCGAATCGCAACCGGCACCAGCTGCTGGTGAGCACGGCGCAGCCGATGCTGTGCACACCGAAACCGGGGTCGCGCACGATGCCGGACACGGCAGCGGCGTATTCCCGCCGTTTGATTCCACCCATTACGCATCGCAGCTTCTGTGGCTGGCGATCACTTTCGGTCTTTTCTATCTGTTCCTGTCCCGCGTGGTTCTGCCACGTATCGGCGGTGTGATCGAAAACCGTCGTGACCGTATCGCACAGGATCTCGAGCAGGCTGCCCGCCTCAAGCAGGATGCAGACAACGCCATTGCTGCTTACGAGCAGGAGCTGGCCGCTGCGCGCACCAAGGCTGCTTCGATTGCCGAAGCTGCTCGCGAAAAGGGCAAGGGCGAAGCAGACGCGGAACGTGCGACTGCGGAAGCTGCTCTGGAAAGCAAGCTGACTGAAGCTGAAGAACGTATCGCCGCAATCAAGGCCAAGGCCATGAGCGATGTCGGTACGATCGCCGAAGAAACCACGTCTGCGATTGTAGAACAGCTTTTGGGAACCAAGGCCGATAAGGCCGACGTGACCGCAGCAGTTAAAACCGCAAACGCCTGAGGAGACGAAAATGGACGCAACATTTTGGGCATTTATTGCTCTTCTTCTCTTCATTGCACTGATTGTTTACCTGAAGGTTCCTGGCATGATCGGTCGCTCGCTTGATGAGCGCGCCGAAAATATCAAGAAGGAACTCGAAGAAGCCCGCACCCTGCGCGAAGAAGCTCAGCAGCTTCTTGCTGAATATCATCGCAAGCGTAAGGAAGCGGAAAAAGAAGCTGGCGATATCGTCGCTGCTGCAGAGCGCGAAGCAAAAGCTCTTCTCGAAGATGCCAAGCGTGCGACAGAAGAATATGTTGTTCGTCGCAACAAACTTGCTGAGCAGAAGATTGCAACCGCTGAAACCGATGCAATCAATGCAGTCCGTGCTTCGGCTGTTGATCTGGCTGTCGCCGCTGCTGGCAAGATCGTTGCTGATAAGGTTGATGCCAAGGTTGCGGGCAGCCTGTTCAAGGATGCGCTCGGTCAGGTTAAGACCAATCTGAACTAAGCTCAGTTATTATCGAATTCTGGAAACGCCGCCTCGAAAGGGGCGGCGTTTTTGTTTGTCCGATTGGGAGGCCTGCCAAGTCTCTACGGTATCTGCCTCGTTGGTAATGTTATCGCGAATACGCCTACAACAACGAATGCCAATCCCAACCATGCGGTTGATGTCAGTCGTTCTCCAAGGAAGATGACACCGATGCTGACGCCAATGGGAACGCGGAGATAGGCCTGCGCGGTGGTGCCGACTGAACCCAATGTCTGGATAAGCCGGAAGTAGATTGTGAAAGCAGCCGCTGTTGAAAAGACAGCAAGGCCGAGCAATGAGTATAAAGAGTTAACGCTGGGTGTCATGGTCCACGGTCGGTCGATGATGAGGCTCAACGGGATCAGAATGATCGCACCGCTGATGAGAGACCCTGCTGCGGGAAGCATCGGATCAAGGCCCTTAAAATTTCGGCCAAAGATGGCTGCACCTGCATAGCAGATGGTGGCAGCGATGATTGCGAGCTGCGCCCATAGTTCATTGCCCAATCCGGCAAGCGCCTGCACACCGACAATGAGGCAGGTGCCTGCAAGACCTGCTGCAACGCCCAATAGCCTGCGGCAGGTTAAAGCTTCGTGGCGTGTGATGAGAAGCGTGATGAGGAATGTAAAGATCGGCGTTGTTGAATTGAGGATCGCAGCAAGGCCTGCTTCCGTCGTCTGTTCTGCCCATGCGATTGCCGTGAATGGTACAACGCTATTCAGGCAGGCCTGAAACAGAAAGTATTTCCAGGTCAGCGCGTCGGTTGGCAGCTTCAAGCCGCGCAGCCTGATTATGACAATTAATATCAATCCTGCGATCAAGGTTCTGGCGGCGATGAGGGTAATAGGTGGGATCGTAGTCACGCCGATTTTAATGAAGCTGTAGGATGCACCCCAAAGAGCGGCCAGTAACAACAGCAATCCTAGTTCGACGACGATATTGGTTTTATGGCTCATCTTTTCCTGCACGTTTAAGCGGTTGTACTGCTCTCTAGCAGTCCGTTGCTCGCACATGCTTCGGTTCAGACCGAAGTGTCAGCAGGAAAAGCGTCCTTTGATCGGTGAGAATGTGTAGCGATGAATACCGGGCACAGGGCCGTCTGTCTCAATGGCCGTCCGATGCCTGGCGGTTCCGTAACCCGCATGAACTTCCAGTCCGTAGGGAGGATGGGCATTGCCTGCCCGGACCATCATGCGATCACGCGTGACCTTAGCCACGATGGAGGCGGCAGCGATGGAAATGGAGCGCTGATCGCCTTTCACCAAAGCAGAGCCGGGGCAGGTCAAGCCGGGCGGTACATCGCGTCCATCAATCAACGCATGGCAAGGTTTGAGGGTAAGCCCCATAAATGAGCGACGCATGGCCTCAAGCGCGGCCTTTCGAATGTCGCTGGCATCAATACTGCGCGCACTTAAGCTTGCGACTGAGACGGTCAATGCCTTGGCAAGAACGATCTCATATAGGGCGTCGCGCTTGGCAGCCTTAAGTCGCTTGGAGTCATCCAGTCCTTCAGGTAAATCATGGGGATCCAGCACCACAGCTGCTGCCACTACAGGGCCGGCTAGCGGCCCACGACCTGCTTCGTCGATGCCTGCAATATGAAAAAGTCCGCGGGCCAGATATTTCTTCTCTTCTGAGAAGTCTGGTGCGAGCGGGATGTCGAAAAGGAGCGGAGAATCAGAAGACAAGCGTTTCATTTGGCGGCAATGCTCGCATTGCTTCTGGTTCTCCGCAAGGTCCCTGCCGAGGAAGGTGGCGTAAAAGCAAGGACCATCCGTCTGAAATGGACATCAGACGGGGATTGAATACGCAACGCGTAACCCATGCAAATTGCTCACGTTCAAGACGGTGAGCACGTAAGCTTAGAAAAGCGAAAGCTGCTTGCCGCCCTTTTCGACCGGTTCAAACAAATCTGTCCGAAGATGAAGTCGTTTGGAATTGAAGCCGAGCTTGCGAGCAGCGATCTCAAAGCGGCGACCGATCTGCCAGGCATAGGGCCCAGTGCCACGCATACGCTTGCCCCATTCCGCATCATAATCCTTGCCATCACGCATGGAGCGCACAAGCGACATCACATGGCGATAACGGTCGGGGTAGTTGCGCAAGAGCCAGTCTTTGAATAAAGGCGCTACTTCCAACGGCAGACGCAAGAGGACATAGCCTGCTTCACGTGCGCCTTGTGCGTAAGCTGCATCCAGAATGCGCTCAATTTCATGATCGTTGATGCCGGGAATAATCGGGCCCATCATTACATTGGTCGGAATACCAGCATCGGTTAGCTTGCGAATAGCCTGCAAACGCATTGTCGGGGTTGAGGCACGTGGCTCCATCGTGCGGGCAAGATTGGCATCAAGTGTCGTGACTGAAAGCGCGACCTTTGCTAGGCCTTTTTCTGCCATGCGGCTTAAAATATCAATGTCGCGCACAACCAGTGCCGATTTGGTGACAATGCCGACCGGATGATTGGCAGTTTCCAGCACTTCGAGAATCTCGCGCATGATGCGCCATTTTTTCTCGATTGGCTGATAAGGATCGGTATTGGTACCGATGGCGATAGTCTTTGGCTGGTAACCGGGCTTCGCTAGCTCACGTTCAAGCAAGCGGGGTGCATCTGGCTTGGCAAAAAGCCGGGCTTCGAAATCAAGTCCCGCAGAGAGCCCCATATAGCTATGTGTTGGCCGTGCAAAGCAATAGATGCAGCCATGTTCGCAACCGCGATAGGGATTGATGGATCGATCAAAACTGATGTCAGGCGAATCATTGCGTGTGATGATGGTTCGCGGCTTTTCGACCTGAACATCTGTCTTGAAGGGTGGAAGGTCTTCAAGCGTCTCCCAGCCATCGTCAAATTCATGTCGTGTCGTGGGTTCAAATCGCCCGGTGGAATTGATGCCTGCACCGCGCCCGCGCCGTCGTGAATGGTCAATGCGCAGGCCTGCTTCGCTCACAAGCGCATTGGCGTGTTCTGCGCGCCCTGTTCCGAATGCTGCTTTATCTGCCTGCTGGATGATTTCCATAACCGACTCTCTTGTTGGTGAATCTATTCCTATCGCAAAGAAAGGAACAAATCAAGAACATATAAGAAGGCAGCTTTTCGATCACAGGGTCTTGATATAGAACGGATCATGCTTTCCGTTCTGATTGTCACTCGAAATTCTGAAAAGCTTTTGGCGAACACGTTCTCGGCTTTGGTGCCAGTAGTGGTCGAAGGGCTTTTGCGCCGCGTTGTTGTCGTCGATCAAGGCTCGACGGATGAGACAAGGCTGGTTGCAGATGGTGCAGGCTGCACCCTTTATAATGGGGATGAGCTGACCGAAGCACTTGGTGCCTTACGAACGGAGTGGCTGTTGATTTTGCAGCCCGGGGCGATATTGGCAGATGGCTGGGAAGAAGCTGTGCGTCGCCACATTGGAGAAAGTCGGCTTCCGGCCAGATTTACTTTGCAGCACGAGGTGCGTTTGGGATTGCTTGGCAAACTCTTTGCACGCCAGCCATCTTTGAGTTCTGGTTTGCTCGTGAGGCTCAATGCATTCAAATCTTTCCCAACAACGGGGTTTGAACTGGAAGATTTGCCGCGCCAGTTGAAGCCTATTCGGTTGTCTCCAATCATTACGCCCCCACAAACAACAAAAGGCGGAGCCTGAAGAGGCTTCGCCTTTTTGTATTTTACCCGCTTACGCCGGGCTTAGTTCTGGAAGCTCGATGGCGATGCATCACCGAAGCGATGAGCGGAGCCATCCTGGAAAGAAGACTGGCCAATGGAAGCGGTTGCGGTGTTATCAACCTGCTGGGTAGCAACAGGTGTGCGGTCATTTGCATAAAGATCGGCAGGTTCGCCAACATGTGGGTTTTCAGCGAAAGCGGCACCGGCGCTAAAGGCAACGGCTACGGCAGCAAGAGCAAACTTTTTCATTTTCTATCTCCGTGTTTTTTTTTGGGAAGCGACGGTGTGTTCGTCGTTTCGATGAGCAAGAGATAGGCCTTTCCATCGGCGGCGCCTAGACAGCAAATGGTTCACGCATTGTATTCATATCAGTAGACAATAAGCCATAGAAATGGCTAAATAGGTCAATGGCACGATATTTATTCAAGTATATGTGAACAGTATGGGGTCGAAAATGGCCATCTGACGTCAGAATGAAGATGCCGTTGTTTGGGTGGAAACCACAAACCAGTCAGGCTGTTGCGCCCGAATTTTAGAAGCCGCATCGTCCGCACCCTGCTGGTCATTGAAGATGGCAAAGCAGGTCGCACCCGAGCCTGACATCTGCGCAAAAAGCGCACCCTGCATGCGCAACAGATCGAGCTTATTGTCGATTTGTGGAGCAAGTGTCAGGGCTGCAGGCAGGAGGTCATTGCGGGTTGAGCCGAGATAGGTGCAGATTGTTTCTATGTCGCTTTCTGAAGGCGACGGGAGGGAAGGGTTGTCGCGCTTTGTTAATGCCTGGAAGACGTCGGGTGTCGCAACGGCTGTGCCATCATTGACAAGCAACAGCGGAAGGGCTGGCATCTGCTTGACATGGGTTAGCTGCTCGCCAATACCGCGCGCAACAAGCGGCGTGCCAATAGCTGCACCATGCAAACACATGGGAATATCGGCGCCGAGTTTGAGGCCGAGTTCTGCCAGTGTGTCTAAGTCGAGGCCAAGCTGCCAGATCTCATTGAGAGCCAGCAGTGTGGCTGCGGCGTCACTTGAGCCACCGCCGATGCCGGAAGCCACAGGCAGATTCTTTTCAAGATGAATGGTGACGGGCGCGAGATTGCGACCCGTATATTGCTTTAAAGCATCACGGGCCCTGAGGACCAGATTGCCACTATCAAGCGGTATGCCGTAAGCAAAACGTCCGTCGATGGTGAAACTGTCATGGTCGGCGACTTCCACACTGACGCGATCACCATAGTCCGCGAACACCACCAGCATGTCGAGCAGATGATAACCATCATCCCTGCGGCCTGTCACATGCAGTGCGAGATTAATCTTGGCCGGTGCCACATGATGAACAGGATGACGAACCAGAGTGGCAGCCTCAGCAGAATGATACATTCAGGAAAAGCAATAATCTAAATGGTTAGCACAGCCTTTTTGCGCTCATTAGAGCGCACGGTACTCTAGTCTTTTTTGACGTAATATTCGCCGGTTTTCGGATCTTGAACGAGCGTGCCATGAGCGCGATTTTGCGCTTCTTTTTCTGCCCGGCGTACACGCTGGGTAACGCGTACCGCTTCGCGTTTGAAGGAACGATAGCCGTACCAGGCGGCAGCGATGATCAACAGCAGAAAGATAAGCTGGGGCATGGCCTCTAGTCCTCAGGCTTGCACAAGATCCCGAAAATGCTATTTCGGGATCACGCAGGGAAAAGTCTTGGCGAATAGCATAACACTGATCCACCCAATTATGCATCATATCATGGTGAAACCATGGAATTCAAAGCCCATATCGCGCCCAGAGTGCTTTTTCTTCGGCAACCGACAGTAAACCCTCACCAAGATTGGCGGCAATGCTGGCTGGGTCAAGCCCCAGACCGAGGCTCATTTCGACACCCGGTGCCTTGCGTCCAAGCAATCCGCGCTTCGGCTCAATGAGTTTGAGCTTCACCTTGTCCCCATAGGTTTTGCGCAAAAAGCTGCGCATATCGCCAAGCCCATCAATGAGGCCCAGCTCTTTTGCCTTGATCCCGGTCCAGAAAAGTCCGGTGAAAAGATCGGAATCCTCGACAAGCTTACTGCCGCGACGCTCCTTCACCATGTCGATAAAGGTCTCGTGAATTTCAAGCTGCAGTTTTTTCAGGCGATCAATATCAGTCTTTTTCTCCGGCTGGAACGGATCGAGCGAAACCTTGTTTTGCCCGGCAGTATAAACGCGACGTTCAACGCCGATCTTTTTGAGCAGTTCCGGGAAACCGAAGGATGCGGAAACAACACCGATGGAGCCGACGATCGAAGAGGGGTCTGCAATGATTTCGTCACCTGCAAGCGCAATCATATAACCGCCCGATGCGGCAGCATCTTCGACAAAAATGAAGACGCGCTTTTGATGTTCGTCTGCCAGGTCGCGGATACGGCGATAAATCAGGCGCGACTGCACGGGCGAGCCGCCAGGCGAATTGACCGAGATAGCAACCGCTGGCGCTTCCTTGTCGGTAAATGCCTTTTCCAGAACACCTGCTGCAGTGGCAAGCGAAAGTGCTGGCCGGAAAGACGAGCCGCCAGTCATGATGGCTCCATGCAGACGCACAACGGGGATCTCAATTTCTTTTTTGCGAAAACGACGCGGAATGAAACGGGTCAATATTCCGGACAAATCAAACTCCAGTTGAAAAATTTTCTTAGTCCAAATGTAGAAATCAATCTCGGAAATACAAAGAGAAATGCCCGGAAAATTGTTCCGGGCATTCATTGCGTATTATTTTTTGGGCTTTGCCAGCATTCCAAGCAGCACATAGCCGCATATGGCTGACAAGGCGGAGCCGGTGAGTACACCGATTTTCGTTTCTGCTTGTAACAGTTCCGACGGGAATGACAGAAGGCCGATGAAGATACTCATCGTGAAGCCGATGCCGCACAAAATGGCGACGCCATAGAGCTGAGCCCAGCTTGCGCCCATCGGCTTTTGTGCCAGCCCGGATTTGATCGCAATCCAGGCCGCACCAAATACACCGATCTGCTTGCCGACAAACAGACCAAGCATGATGCCAAGCGGCAGTGTATCGACGATGATGGAAGGACTCATTCCCGCAAAGGAAATACCGGCATTTGCGAAACCAAAGATGGGCACAATGATGAAGGCAACCGGCTTTGCCAGCGCATGTTCGAGGATATGGAGTGGCGAACTCATATCGTCTGGTTTGGCCTTGGCGGGTTTAAGTGGGACCATCAGTGCTGCCACAACCCCCGCAACCGTCGCATGGACGCCGGAATTGAGCACGAAAAACCACAGCACGACAGCACCAATGAGGTAAGGCAGCAACTTGGCTACACCAAGTCGGTTCATTGCAAACATCACCGCAGCCGTTGCAAATGCCGCACCAAGATAAGGCATGGAAATTTCGGCAGTATAGAAAATAGCGATGATGACAACAGCCGCCAGATCATCGAGGATTGCAAGCGTTGCCAGAAAGACCTTGAGGCTTGACGGCACACGCGAACCCAGCAGCGATAAAACGCCGAGTGCAAATGCGATGTCGGTGGCAGATGGTACGGCCCAGCCGTGCACTTTTTCAGGGTCGCCATAGTTGAATGCGACAAAGATCAGGGCAGGCAGAATAACGCCGCCCGCAGCGGCAATCCCCGGCAGCATGCGATTGGGCCAACTGGCGAGCTGGCCATCGAGAAATTCACGCTTGATCTCAAGCCCGACCAGCAGAAAGAAAATGGCCATCAGCGCATCATTGATCCAATGCGCAAGACTGAGCGGTCCAATGTAGAAATGCAAAGCGTCGAAATAAGCCTTTGAGAAAGGCGAATTCGCAACGATGAGCGCAAGGGCGGCTGCGAACATAAGGACGATGCCACCGGCCGATTCACTATCAAGAAAGCGGCGCATGATGGAAACGGGACGAACGGGCTTCGGATTGGGCGTCATTGATTTCTTTTCAGGTTATTTCCGGAGCTTCTACTTCGTAGAGCATGAGATTACGATCCGTTATGCCCAGTCGTGGCCACTCGGAACGCCAGTCTTCTATGTGGCCAGAAGTGAAATGTTTGTCCAGTGAAACCCGGTCCTGCCAGAGTTCTTTTACATGGACGAGGCTGGGATCAAGAATGTCCTGAGCATAAGAATACTCAATGCAACCACTTTCCGCACGACTTGCTTGGATCATGCGCTGCATTACGGGCCGCGCATCACCAATGTTTTCGACTGGCAGGCGTATGGTTCCAACGATCAGCAACATTTATTTGCTTTCATGAAGCAGCGACGTCTGCCCGTTATTGATGGCAGTTGCACGCTCCGTAAAATCATTGCCTGCTTCGCCATGAAGGATGAGTGCCGGCATCAGCGAAAGTCCTGCACGGCTGCCGCGAATGCCCATAATTACAATGCGGATGGCCGCACCGTCGGGACGCGGCAGTACTGGGATGATTTTCACCCCACCAAATCGCCCCTTTAGTGCTTCCAATATTGAGGCGAGTGAACCCGGGCGTGCAATGATTGAAACGCTACCTCCCGGCCGAAGGATTGCCGATGCGGTGCGCAACCACTGGTCAAACATGCCTTCAGGCATGACATGCGCTTCGGCCTTTACGGGGTCAGGCGTGGAACGGTCACTGGCCTCGTTGAAAGGTGGGTTCATGATGACAAAGTCGAAACTATGGTCGATGAGACCTGCAGCAGCGCGTGTTTTTCCAGTCAGCGAGACATCGGCTTCGAGAATATCGACGCGATCAAGCAAGGCTGCATTCAGTGGATGGCTGACGCTTTTATGCGCAAAGTTCAGCATGAAGCCTGAACGTTCGATAAGTGTGACGTGCGCATGCTTGCAACGGGCAGCCACAGCCAGCCCGGCAGCACCTGCACCACTACCAAGATCAGCAAGCTGACCTGAAAAACGTTGGGGGACGCTGCTTGCGAGAATCATCGCGTCCACGCCGGAGCGATGCCCTTTTATGGCAGGCTGTACGAGATGAAATGCACCACGATGAAACACATCGAGTGTTTCATCGACCGTGTCAGGCTGGTGCTCGGAAATGTTATTTGCCATGGTCTTTTAATTCGTGTTCCAAGCCTGCGTCGATGAGATAGTGCCGGGCTTCATCCAGCCTGTCTTCTTCGACAAGAAACCGTCTCGGTATAACGCCAAGCGAACCTTCGAGAATGCTCATATTCGTGTCGGCGATGAAATAGATGATGCCTGCTTCTTTCATCAGCGCTTCAGCGACGGACAGCAGTACGGAATCATTTGTGCGCATAAGTTCGATCATTTCGACAATGTGTAATCAATAGACCGCATTGACAACTGCTTCCTTCAATGGTGAACAGGCACTGAATGAAAAGCTTGAGCGTGCAGGGGCTTTTAAGCGTCTTGAGCATTCTGATCCGCACACATAGTGTGGTCAGCAGCTAGGAGTAACGACATTGGGTGTGGTTTTGAATCTCGACGGGAAAAAGAAGCAGGAAGGATCGGTTCAGCCTCTGGTCGATCTCACGAAGGCCGATATGGGCCGCGTGAATGAAATGATCTTGTCCCGTGCAGGTTCCGATGTCGAAATGATCCCGGAAGTGGCTAACCATCTCATTTCATCTGGTGGCAAGCGCCTGCGTCCTATGATGACGCTCGCGGCAGCCCGCATGTTTGGCTATGAAGGCGACGGTCATGTCCGTCTCGCAACCTCAGTTGAATTCATGCATACGGCAACGCTTCTGCATGATGATGTGGTTGACGAAAGCGATTTGCGCCGCGGCAAAAGCACGGCGCGCATGATCTGGGGCAATCAGGCCAGTGTTCTGGTTGGCGATTTCCTGCTCGGTCAGGCCTTTAAGATGATGGTGGACGTTGGTTCGCTTGATGCACTCGATGTTCTTGCAACCTCCGCTTCGGTTATCGCCGAAGGCGAAGTGATGCAGCTTGCTGCAGCCAAGAACATGGAAACCACCGAAGACGAATATCTCGCTGTGATCAAGGCAAAGACTGCCGCTCTTTTCTCAGCCGCTGCTGAAGTCGGTCCGATCATTGCTCAGGCACAGCGCTCGGATCGTGCAGCGCTGCGCGACTACGGTCTCAATCTCGGCCTCGCCTTCCAGCTCGTTGACGATGCGCTGGATTATGGGGGCTCGGCTGCCGATCTTGGTAAGAACACAGGCGACGACTTCCGTGAAGGCAAGATCACCTTGCCGGTTATCCTAAGCTATCGTCGGGGTAGCGATGAAGAGCGTGCATTCTGGAAGCACGCGATTGAAGAGGGTGCCAGCGACGACGCTTCACTTGAAAAGGCTATTGGTCTGATGATGAAGCACGGTGCGATTGCCGATACGGTACAGCGCGCGCGGCATTTCGGCGAAATCGCCCGTGATGCCTTAGCGCCGCTCAAGGCAACACCTGAGAAAGATGCGTTGATCGAAGTGATCGATTTCTGCATCAGCCGCGTTAATTGAGATCAGGATTAAACAACAACAAAGCATCTATCACGGATGCTTTTCTTGCACGTGTACCCCAAAAAGGCCATGCTTGAGGTGCCTCTGAATAGGGGAACTTATGCGGAATTGGAAAGAGGACTGGGCTTTATGCGGCAGGGATTGAAACGTCGTCCGCTTTACGGATTGCTTCTCTTGGCTCTAGCGGGAGTAGCGCTGCCAGCAAATGCGGCAACGGCTAAAACCAATCCAGATCCTGTGTCGCAAGTGCGTGCCGGTTCGTTTGCAGGTGCCTATCTTGCAGCCCGTACGGCAGAAGCCGACAACAATATTGGCGCGGCTGTAGACTTCTATCGTCAGGCCATGGCGTTTGATCCGGGAAATGACATCATTAAGCAGAACCTGCTGTTGGCGCTGCTTACGGAAGGCCGTTTCAAGGATGCTTTACCGCTTGCGGAAGAGCTGAAGAATCAGCCTGAGATTGAACGCTTTTCGCGTGTTGCTCTGGCAATCGACGCCATTTCCAGGAAGCAGTATCGCAAGACTGGCCCACTCCTGATGCTGTCGATCCAATCCGATATGGATCAGCTTGCGACCAGCCTCATGGGCGCATGGGTTAAGGTCGGGCAGGGTAATCCAAAGCGTGCGCTTGCAGACGTCGTGAAGATCAACGGCCCTGAATGGTATGGCCTGTTCCGCATTTATAATGCGGCGCTGATTGCCGACATCGCTGGTGACAAGCAGGATGCACGTAACTATTACCAGCAGGCGATTGACGACCGTCCGGGCGGCAGTGCTGCACCTGATACCTATGAACGCATTGTGATGGCCTATGCCTCCTTCAAGCTGCGTCAGGGTGACAAGGATGGCGCGATCAAGATTCTGAAAGATGCCGAAGAGCTTCTGAACGGTCGCATGACCATTACCGAGATGCGTGAAAAGATAGAGGCTGGACAGAAATATCCTCGCCTGATCGAGACGCCGCAGCAGGGCGTGGGCGAGGTGCTTTATACGCTTGGTACTGCGATCAACCGTGGTGGTGCGGAAGCTTTTGCCAAGCTTTATCTGCAAATGTCACTGCCATTGCGCCCTGATAATGACGCCACGCTTTATCAACTTGGCGATATTTCGGCGAAGCTGCGTCAGCCTGAAAGGGCCGTCGAATATTATGCCCGCGTTCCTGAAAAATCGCCTTACAGACGCGATGCAGAAATGCAGCGGGCGCTTAATCTTGCTGAAAATGAGAAGACAGGCGAAGCGATTGAGCAGTTGAAAACCTTGCTCGACCGCGACAAGACCGATCTGCGCACCTATCTGGCGCTTGGTGGTGTCTATGCGCAGGACAAGAATTTTGCCGATGCCGCAAAAATCTACGATGCGGCGGTCGAGCAGATCAAATCGCCGGAACGCAAGGATTGGCCAGTGTTCTATCAGCGCGGCATCGCGCATGAACGGCTGAAGGAATGGGATCAGGCCGAGCCGAATTTCAAGAAGGCATTGGAGCTTTATCCTGACCAGCCACAGGTGCTGAATTATCTTGGCTATTCATGGGTTGATCGCGGTGAAAACCTCGATGAGGCGCTGCTGATGATCAAGAAGGCTGTCGAGTTGCGCCCACAGGATGGCTATATCGTCGATTCACTCGGCTGGGCTTATTATCAGCTTGGTCGTTATCCGGAAGCCGTCGTGGAGCTTGAAAAAGCCGTTAAGCTGCGTCCGGAAGATCCGACGATCAATGACCATCTTGGTGACGCTTACTGGCGTGCGGATCGTCAGCTTGAGGCGACGTTCCAGTGGAACCATGCCATTGCCGGAAAGCCGGAGCCGGAAGAACTCGCCAAGATCGAGGAAAAGCTGAAGTCGGGCCTTGCTGATCCAGCCAATCCTGCGCAAGCTGATGCTGCCAAGCCGGGCGACGCTAAGCCTGAAACAGAAAAACCTGCTGCAAACTAACGCAGACCAGGCACAAACCATCCATTGCGCGTTGATTTTACCGCGCGCAATGGCTCGCATGCTTGACCCTGCGTGACGGACAAATTAGACCGGGCCATCATTTCAATAACAAGGCCTGACCCCGTGTCCAGTACGTTGCCAGCACATATGCATCCCACCCGTTCCTTTCAGGGCCTGATCCTGACGCTCCATAACTATTGGGCGGAACATGGTTGCGCTATTTTGCAGCCTTACGACATGGAAGTGGGGGCGGGTACATTCCATCCGGCGACGACTTTGCGTTCGCTCGGGCCAAAGCCTTGGAAAGCTGCCTATGTGCAGCCATCGCGCCGCCCAAAGGATGGTCGCTATGGCGAAAATCCAAACCGCTTGCAGCACTATTACCAGTATCAGGTGATCATCAAGCCATCGCCGCCGAACCTTCAGGATCTTTATCTCGGTTCGCTGCGCGCTATCGGTCTTGATCCGACCCTGCATGATGTGCGCTTTGTGGAAGACGACTGGGAAAGCCCAACGCTCGGCGCATGGGGTCTTGGCTGGGAATGCTGGTGTGACGGCATGGAAGTGTCGCAGTTCACTTATTTCCAGCAGGTCTGCGGCATTGAATGCTCGCCGGTTGCGGGTGAATTGACCTATGGTCTGGAGCGCCTCGCCATGTATGTGCAGGGTGTGGACAATGTTTATGACCTCAACTTCAATGGTCTGGAAGGCGAAGAAAAACTTACCTATGGTGATGTTTTCCTGCAGGCCGAGCAGGAATATTCCCGCTACAATTTCGAAATGGCGAATACCGACGTTCTGCATCAGCACTTCATCGATGCAGAGCGCGAATGCGAAGCCATCCTGAAGGCGGGCAGCGCGGGCGAAGGCTCGCTGCATAAATGCGTATTTCCTGCCTATGACCAGTGCATCAAGGCATCTCACGTCTTCAACCTGATGGATGCGCGTGGCGTGATCTCGGTTACTGAACGCCAGAGCTATATTCTGCGCGTGCGCAATCTCGCGCGTCAGTGCGGCGAAGCATTTTTGCTCACCGACGCCGGCGGCTTCAACCTTAAGAACGAGGCTGTGTAATGCCTGATTTATTGCTCGAACTTTTCTCCGAGGAAATCCCGGCTCGTATGCAGCGCAAGGCTGCGGGCGATTTCAAGAAGATGATCACCGATGGTCTGGTGGAAGCCGGTCTGACCTATGAGGCTACGACGGCCTATTGGACTCCGCGCCGTCTGACGCTCGATATTCGCGGCCTGACTGTGCGCTCAAAAGACGTGCATGAAGATGTGAAGGGGCCATCCGTCACCGCACCCGAACAGGCGATTGTTGGCTTTTTGAAGAAAGTCGGCCTGACCGATGTTTCTCAGGCACATGTGCATTCCGATCCAAAGAAGGGCGATTTTTACGTCGCTCACCTGACCAAGCCGGGCCGTGCTGCGGAAGAAGTCATCGCGGAACTCGTACCGCAGACAATCCGCAATTTCCCATGGCCGAAGTCCATGCGCTGGGGTGCGGCGTCATCCAAGCCGGGCGCGTTGCGCTGGGTACGTCCGCTGCAATCGATCCTCTGCACCTTTGGTCCTGAAACCGAAGAAACCGTTGTGGTTGACTTTGATGTTGACGGCATCAAGTCGGGCAATGTCACCTATGGTCATCGCTTCTTAAGCGATGGTCAGGCGATCAAAGTGCGCCGTTTCGAGGATTACGTCGATAAGCTCGAAAAGGCTTTCGTTGTGCTCGACGCCGAGCGCCGCAAGGAAATCATCTCGCAGGACGCGAATAACCTGGCTTTCGCCTCCGGTCTGGAACTGGTCGAAGATGCGGGTCTCCTCGAAGAGGTTTCTGGTCTGGTCGAATGGCCTGTGGTGCTGATGGGTGAGTTTGAGGAAGAGTTTCTGGCGATCCCGCCGGAAGTCATTCAGCTGACAATCCGCGTGAACCAGAAATGCTTTGTCACCCGCAAGCAGGGTGAAACGGAAGCGCTGTCGAACAAGTTCATTCTGGTATCCAACATCGCAGCACGCGATGGCGGAACGGAAATCGCTTACGGCAATGGCAAGGTTGTGCGCGCACGTCTCTCCGATGCGCTCTATTTCTGGCACACCGATCAGCACGATCTGCCGGACCTCGACAAGCTTTTGGCATCTGGCGAAAAGTTCGACCTTGATTTGAAGAAGCCGCTTGATCAGCGCATGGCGCGTTTGGATGCACTCAATGTGACCTTCCATGCCAAGCTTGGCACGCAAGGCGCTCGCGTTGAACGCATTCGCGAACTGGCAAGTCAGATTGCGCCGCTCGTCGGTGCCGATCCGAAGCTTGCAGCGCGTGCGGCAGTTCTGGCTAAAGCCGATCTGACCACGGAAGTTGTCGGCGAGTTCCCTGAACTTCAGGGCGCAATGGGTCGCAAATATGCGCTTCTTCAGGGCGAGGACGAATCCGTTGCTACGGCTCTCGAAGAACATTACAAGCCGCAAGGCCCGTCTGATTTCGTACCGAAGAATCCGGTTGCCGTTGCTGTCGCTTTGGCTGACAAGCTCGACACGCTGGTTGGCTTCTGGGCGATTGATGAAAAGCCGACTGGATCGAAAGACCCGTTTGCTCTGCGCCGTGCAGCTCTTGGTGTGATCCGTCTGGTTCTGTCACAAGATTGGAAGTTCCCGCTCTTGCCGCTTCTGCGCTCGGCTTATGCCGCGCTGAAAGAGGGCCAGGTTCAGCGCAAACTGCGTGAGTTTGAAGCCAAGCTCGCAGATGAAAAATCTGGCGATGTTGATGGCGAACAGGACGTCGATAACGCATTGCGCAATCTCGAAACGCAAGCGCGTGCTGAAATCGAAGCCAATGCTGAGCCGCTGTTGGCTGACCTGCTGTCGTTCCTGCATGACCGTTTCAAGGTTCACTTGAAAGAAGACGGCGCACGCCACGACGCAATTGATGCGGTTTTGACTTCGGATGCCGACAATCTTCTGCTGGTTGCCCGTCGTCTGGAAGCCTTGATCGTCTTCATCAATGAAGAAGATGGCAAGAACCTTCTGGCTGGCACCAAGCGCGCGGCCAATATTCTGGCTGCGGAAGAAAAGAAGGGCACCAAGGTCGCCCAAAGCGTCGATGCGGCTCTCTTGAAGCTTGATGAGGAAAAGGCGCTTTATGCGGCGGTAACCCTCGCAGCTCAGGAAGCCGAAGAAGCTATTGCCCGCGAAGATTTCGGTGGTGCAATGCTGGCACTGGCCAAGCTGCGCGGTCCGGTCGATACCTTCTTTGAGAAGGTATTGGTCAATGATGAGGACGAAAATGTCCGCGCCAATCGCCTTGCACTGCTTGAACAAATCCGCACTGCCACCAGCAAGGTGGCCGATTTCTCGAAGATCGCCGGTTAAGACAAAAAGGGCGCTTTCTAGCGCCCTTTCTTTTTGTACCTCATTCCTATCTTGCATGAACTGCGCATATGAGTCCCTTGCTCTAAGCCCATGTGTTGTGTAGCTACAGCGGCAGGAGAATGACCTTGGCCGATATTCTGGAATTTGACGATAAAGCTGTTTTACGCGCGGTGGCTGTGCTCACCAGTGGCGGCCTTGTCGCGATTCCTACAGAGACGGTCTATGGTCTTGCGGCTGACGCAGCGCATGGCGAAGGCGTGGCTGGTATTTTCGCCGCCAAAGGTCGCCCGCAGTTCAATCCGCTGATTGCGCATGTCGATAGTATTGCCATGGCCGAGCGTTATGTGACTTTTGACCCTATCTCACGCAAGCTCGCGAAGGCTTTCTGGCCGGGGCCGTTGACACTTGTTCTACCGCTTAAAGCGAAGCAAGACACGATGCGCCCAATTCATCCGCTGGTGACCGCGGGGCTTGATACGCTCGCCATTCGTATGCCCACCGGGCGGGTTCGCGATGTCATCAACCAGCTCGACAGTCCTGTTGCCGCACCAAGCGCTAATACATCGGGTCGCATCAGCCCGACTTCGGCCAAGGCTGTGGCCGATGATCTGGGCAGCAAGATCGATATGATCCTCGATGCCGGTCCTTGTGGCGTGGGTGTTGAATCCACCATCATCAAGGTCGAAGGTGAGCGTGTGCGTTTGCTGCGTCCCGGCGGTCTGGCCGCAGAAGAGATTGAAGCGCTGTTAGGTTTGAAGCTCGAGCGTGCCGAGCATAATGCAGCCATTCAGGCTCCCGGCATGATGGAATCGCATTATGCGCCCAATGCTGCCGTGCGGTTGAATGCTGAAAATGTTGAGCAGGGCGAGGCGCTTCTGGCTTTTGGACCTTTGCGCGTAGCCGATGCCGACAAGGCGGTCGCAGTGCTGAACCTCAGCGTATCGGGTGATTTGCGCGAAGCGGCCAGCAATCTGTTTGATTTCATGCGTCAGCTCGATGCACACGGTGCGCGTACCATCGCTGTTGAACCCATTCCTGTTGACGGTCTCGGTGAGGCCATCAATGATCGTCTTAAACGCGCGGCCGCGCCGCGCTAATTCCCCAGAGACTTAAGAGAAGCACATGCTCGACACCGCCCTGATCGAACGTTTCGCAGCCATCGTTGGCGAAAAGAATGCGCTGACCGCGCCGGAAGACATCGCACCGTTTATGATCGAGCAGCGCGATCTCTATCAGGGCCGCTCGCCGCTGGTTCTGCGCCCGGCTTCGGTGGAAGAAGTTTCCGCAATTATGACGCTTGCTTCGGAAACCAAAACGCCGATCGTTCCGCAGGGCGGCAATACCGGTCTTGTCGGTGGTCAGACGCCGGATGAAAGCAACACCACTGTTGTGTTGTCGCTTGGCCGCATGAACAAGGTGCGCTCGGTCGACCCGGTTGGCAATTTGGTGACAGTGGAAGCCGGTGTGATCCTGAAAAATCTGCAGGATGAAGCACAGAAAGTGGGCCGTCTGTTTCCGCTGTCGCTTGGTGCCGAAGGTTCCTGTCAAGTTGGCGGCAATCTCGGTTCCAATGCAGGCGGCACTGCCGTTCTTGCCTATGGCAATATGCGCGAGCTTTGCCTCGGTCTTGAAGTGGTTCTGCCAAGCGGCGAAATCCTCAACGATCTGCGCTATGTGAAGAAGGACAATACGGGCTATGACCTGAAGGATCTGTTCGTCGGTTCCGAAGGCACGCTTGGGATCATCACTGCAGCGGTTCTGAAGATTTACCCGCAGCCAAAGGGTAAGGGTGTAGCCTATGCCGGTCTTCGTAGCCCGGAAGACGTGCTGCGCCTGTTCCAGCTTGCGACCGAACACGCAGGTCCGTCACTGACCGGATTTGAACTGATGCCGCGTGTGGGCGTCGAGTTCACGATTGCGCATGTCGATGGCGTTCGTGATCCACTGGAAAGCCCGCATGACTGGTATGTGCTGGTTGATATTTCCTCGAGCCGTTCGGAAGACGATGCCCGTACGACGCTTGAAACCATTCTGACTGAAGCTTTCGAGAACGACATCATTCAGGATGCGGCGATTGCCGAAAGCGTGGCGCAGGCGCAGATGTTCTGGAAAATGCGTGAGGAAATGTCCTGGGCGCAGAAGCCGGAAGGCGGCTCGATCAAGCACGATATTTCGGTGCCTGTCGCGAGAATCCCCGAATTCATTGCAGAAGCTAATGCAGCGACGCTTGAGATGATTCCGGGTTCGCGCATCGTTTGCTTCGGCCATATTGGCGATGGCAATCTGCACTATAATGTGTCGCAGCCAGTCGGTGCCGACAAGCAGGCTTTCCTTGATCGCTGGCACGACCTTAATCACCGCATCCACACAATTGTCGCATCTTATACAGGGTCGATCTCCGCCGAGCATGGCATTGGCGTCTTGAAGCGTGAGGAACTTGCCTTCTTCAAGCAGGATGTCGCGCTTGAATTGATGCGCCGTATTAAGAAATCCTTCGACCCGTTGGGCATCATGAACCCGGGTAAAGTGCTGTAATCGCAGCAAATAAGATGAAATTAAGGCGGGCAGGCAACTGCCCGCCTTTTCATTTATGTAAACGCAAATTAGCAAGAATTACTGACTTCTTACACCTGGTTGTAAAGCGGTAACCAAATGAAAAAGCAGGGAAAAGTTAACCTAACGCGTTAAGCGCATCGGTAATAATCGCGGTCTATTCTCCAAATCAACAAGAGCGAACCATCGCTCAAAAAGAGAAGCCGGAATAACTGGCTCTCAAAAAATAAAAACAGGCAGAGATAGACAGAGGCGTCAAAATGATGAGCAGCGGACTTAAGAAGCCAGAATGGGCAGGCCAGGAACTTCGGCTCGATCCGTTTCATCTTCCGCAGGTCGTGACCTATGCGGCAGAGGATTGCGACGCAGATGTAACCTTCACTATCAGTGAACGTGGTGCAGTCATCCGCCAGATCCTGCCTTCGAGCGGCCTGCCCATGTCGATCGCACTGCCGATTAATGCGTTTGTTGGCGTAGCTGCCCGTGCTGTGGAAGATGAGTTTGGTGAAATCACCGTAACGCTCGAGCTGATGCACGAAGATCCGCAGCTTTCCGTGCCACTGCTGGTTGCTCATGATCTGACCGATGTTGCTGCTGACTGGCGTGCATGGGCAGCAGCCTTCAGCCTGCCAATGATGCTGGTGGAAGAAGATGGTGTTGCTCGTCCGCTTTATGAAAGCACTGGTCCGGTTCGCACGGGAGAGCCACAGGCGCGCCGTCAGGGACAGGAACCGCGCCGCCGTCGCCCACGCTTCCTTGCTCGTCGCAAGACCGGTTCGCTGGGGGTTCGCATGGTCATTGAAGGCCGTGAAATTATCGCCAGAAATTGAAATGAAACTAGAGCATTTGCAGCAAAAGTGCGAAGCGGTTTTGCGTCGGATAATGCGAAAAAAACAAAGAGATAGAGCATTTCCAATGATTCAAGAAAAACAGGAAATGCTCTAAGGCAGTCATCACATTCACGTGTGAACACGTTCTCGTCGGATTTCTACACTATCTAAAGGATAACGCACCACTCGGTGGTCGTCTGGAAAGATGAAGGACCTTTCCAGATATCAAAGTCCCCGATGCCGGAGCAACCAACTTGGCTGACCTCCAGCAAGCCACCCGGATGGTAACCCCATCCGGGTAATTTTTTGTTCAGATTACTTTTTACGACTAAGAAACGCCATCACGGCTTCGCGCGCTTCGTTCGAGGTAAGCCGTTCGGAAAAATGCTTTGCTTCCCGTGCAATGCGGTCAGCAACGGGTTCAGCAGGCATCCGCATCAGGCTGCGTGCAATCTGCATGGCTTGCGGAGGCTTGGCCGCTATTTCCTCAGCAGCTTTCAGTACTTCTGCTTCAAGCTCGCTGCTTTCGACGACCTTATAGACAATGCCTGCCTCAAGGGCTGCCTGCGCATCAAAGCCATGGCCCAGCGCCAGAAGGGCGAATGCCTTCTGATGGCCCATTAATGGTGGGGCAAGCAGGCTGGATGCCGCTTCCGGTACAAGTCCAAGATCAACAAATGGCGTGCGGAACAGCGCGTGGCTGGTGGCAAATGTCAGATCGCAATGAAGATGAATTGTTGTGCCGATCCCAATGGCCAAGCCATCGACGCCCGAGACAATTGGCTTTTTCGCGCCTGAAAGAGCGCCAAGAAAATCCAGAATATCATTACCCATGCTGCCGCCAGAAGCCGCAGCCATGAAATCTTGCATATCGTTGCCGGACGAAAAAGCACCCGGAACACCGAGAAACACATGTACGCGCACGGCGTCGTCTGCATCGCCATCAATAAGCGCCTTGGCCATGGTGGCATACATGGCACGCGTAATGGCATTCTTCTTATCAGCGCGGTTAAGCCGGATGATCTGCACCGGGCCATTGCGTTCGATCAGAACATGCTCGCTCATGATCAGGCCTCCAATGCAGATTTGGCCGCAGCGAGGCTGGATGCGCCGGTGATGACCGTATCCTTCAACGAGCTGACTTCGGCCAGCATGTTTTCGGCAAAGAAGCGGCAAAGGGCAGCACGGCCTGCATCGTCACTGTTAAGGGCTGCACGCGCCAGATAAGCACCGCCAGCGGCCAGCGACAGCAGACGCTGGTAAGGCGTGGCACCAGCCAACGCTTCCTCTGTCCGGCCTTCGCTTGCTGCTTTCTGCAACCATTCAGTGGCTTCACGGGCCTCACTGATGGCAGTGGACAGACGCGATCCTGTTTCACCAAGCTCACGACGGTTGGAGGCCTTGGCCTTGTCCGCTTCTTCCTGCAATTCTGCGAAGAAACCCTTGATATGCTCCCCATTACCAAGCGGCAATTTGCGCAACACCAGGTCAATGGCCTGAATGCCGTTGGTGCCTTCATAGATCGGGGTAATACGTGCATCGCGCAGCAATTGTGCGGCACCGGTTTCTTCAATAAAGCCCATGCCGCCATGGATCTGCACGCCAAGCGATGCCACATCCACACCGACATCGGTTGCAAAACTTTTGGCCAAAGGCGTGAGAAGACCTGCACGATCCGACCAGAATTGCGCGTCCGCACCCGCCGTCGCGTGGCTCATATCGATAGCATGAGCACAGGAATAGGTAATGGAGCGGGCAACTTGTGTCAGTGCCTTCATGGTGAGCAACATGCGCTGCACATCCGGATGTTCGATGATCGGGCTCATGCCAGCTTTTGGATCAGCGCCGATGGCGCGGCCCTGTTTACGTTCCTTGGCATAATGAAGTGCCTGCTGATACGCGGCTTCTGCAACGCCGACACCCTGAATGCCCACCAACAGACGGGCATTGTTCATCATGGTGAACATGCAGGCGAGACCACGATTTTCTTCGCCGATCAGATAGCCAACAGCGCCTGTTTCCTCGCCTTTCACAAATCCATCACCATAGATCATGGTGCAAGTGGGCGACGCGTGGATGCCCATCTTGTGCTCAAGGCCAGAGCAGAACAGATCATTGCGCCGCCCGAGCGAACCATCCGCATTGACCAGGAATTTCGGTACGAGGAACAGCGATATGCCCTTGGTTCCCGCAGGCGCATCGGGCAGGCGGGCCAGAACCAGATGCACGATATTGTCGGTTAGGTCGTGTTCGCCATAGGTGATGAAAATCTTTTGGCCAAAGATGCGATAGCTGCCATCGTCGCTGCGCTCCGCTCGTGCTCGCAAAGCGCCCAGATCGGAGCCCGCTTGCGGCTCCGTCAGGTTCATAGTGCCCATCCACTCG
The DNA here is from genome assembly GCF_002252505.1 of Brucella grignonensis. Classification (GTDB taxonomy): domain Bacteria; phylum Pseudomonadota; class Alphaproteobacteria; order Rhizobiales; family Rhizobiaceae; genus Brucella; species Brucella grignonensis. The sequence continues at coordinate 649,377 of NZ_NNRL01000163.1, forward strand.
CCGGTAATGAGCTTTTCGAGATAAGTGTCTTTCAACTCTTTCGAAGCGTGCTTTTCCAAGGCTTCAACCGCGCCCATTGTGAGCGTGGGAGCGATAGCAAAAGCAAGTGTCCCGGAGTTCCACATTTCGCTGACGGCGACCGACATCATGGTCGGGAGACCTTGTCCACCATATTCGGGGGTTCCGGTTAGCGAGTTCCAGCCACCATCAATCCAGTCGCGATAAAGCTCTTTCCAGCCGGGTGCCGTGGTGACGATGCCGTCCTTGACGGTCGCACCATGCTTGTCGCCGGTAATGCGAAGCGGCTCGACGCGCTCGGCGGCAAACTTGCCTGCTTCTTCCAGAATGGCTTCCGCCAGATCGGCGGAAAATTCGGGGAAACGGTTGTCTTCAATCGCCTTTTCAAGGCCCGCGACCTTCATCAGCGTATGTGAAATTTCAGAAACCGGCGCGCGATACATTTTTCCTCCTAAAAACCTCTTCCTCAAAAGGCTCCGACTTGCCGTTGATTGGCAGCAATTCATTCAGCCTGATGGCTGGTCATGAGTAAGAGCTATCGGCTTATTACGTAAACGTCAATATTCACACGAGGAAGTTATCGATAGTTTGAGGAATGGTTGTGGCATTATTCAGCTTGGTAGTGGTTGAGACGTGCAGCGCGCAGCCGAGCGGCCTTTTCATCCGCGGCCTCGCATTCGTTCTGCAAAATGGCTTTGGCGACTTTATCGGTCGTCGCCTTTTTCGCATCTCTTCTCAAAGAAGCGGATTTGAAGAGGATATCTTCGATCAGGTTTTCATTTTGTTATGAAACCTAACTCCCCCACAGCCCCTAACCAAGCAAAGCCTTCACTCTCTCTTGTAAGTGTTCAATGGAGATCTTGGAGACTTAGCAAAAGACAGCGGTAAAAATAAAAAGGCCGGGCATGGACCCGACCTTCATAAGTCTCAACAATCAGTGCCAGTACATCCGTGGTCAAAGACTGGAGACAAATTTCTTTGCACAATAATCATTCGAGCAAAGCTTTTAAAAGCCCTGCTCGAACAAGCATTAGAGTGCGCGCAGGTTTTCTGCTGCATTCTTGCCCGAACGGCGGTCAGCAACAACTTCAAAGCTGACCTTCTGGCCTTCGTTGAGAGTGCTCATGCCCGAGCGTTCTACAGCCGAGATGTGTACGAACACGTCTACGCCGCCGTCATCAGGCTGAATGAAGCCGAAGCCCTTGGTTGTATTAAAGAATTTTACTGTTCCGTTTGCCATGTTGAATTCCTTTCAAATCGCACGGTTAAAATATAATGGATCAAAATCCATCGCCGAATTTCACGAATTTGAAAGAAATACCGGGTGGCGAAAGCGCGCCGAAACATTCGAAAACAAAATCGATGGTCATTATATATGTGCCATTCTCGGATTTTACAAGGCGCTTTTCCAAAAACCATAAAATTACTATTGTGAATATAAATTATTTTAACCTGAATATTATGAAGGAACGTTACAACTATAAAATTTTGCGAGCTCAAACCATGTCGATTTGTAAACCGCAACGAGAATAACGGTATATAGGAATTTCGACGTTTACGAAATTTTCTTGGTCTTATATTAGAATTTCAGCATGTTCATAGGGACCATTGTATGACGCTCGTACCGTACTTTCTGACTGTTCATTTGACGGTTTCATGCGTCTTTATCCTGACTTTCGCTTTCGTTTCTATTCAGGAACGGAATTACTCTGCCCCTCGCTGGTTCACGCTCGCGTCTATATCCTCCGCGCTTGTCGCAATCTTCGGATACTGGATTCCGCTTGCAACCAATCCACAGCTGCTTGTGCCTGTTTCATTCGCACTTCTGATAGCAACCTTTCTCGCAATAATTATTGGCTTGCAAAGCATCTACAGGCAAAAGACTGATTGGAAGCTCATTGGCGGATTCTTTCTTGCTGCCATTGTTTGTAATGTTCTGATTTACGATCTGCCACGCACATCGTTTCTGCATCGTTTTCTTTATCAATTGCCACTCTGCCTTGTTCAGCTCCTCATGATCAGGGTGATCTATCGCTCTGGAATGCCGCGGCTGGTTGACAAGCTGATGATGGCCCTCGCGATCTTCAGTTGCCTCCATTATCTGTCGAAAGCATTTCTCATCGCTTGGCCGGGATCAGATATGCGGCCCGAGATCGAAGCCAACATGCTACACGTGCTCGTCTCGCTTTCTATTGGCGTTTTCGTGCAGGTTGCGCGCGGGCTATTGCTGCTGTTGAGCACGGTTTCACACATGGTGGGGGAGGCCAGCGAGCAATCAGAAGTCGATGAGCTTTCTCAGATTTATAATCGTCGCGGTTTTGATCGCCATGTTTCCCGAGTACTGGTGCGTAAGGGCGCGCGCATTCATTACTCGGTGATTATGAGCGATTTGGATTTCTTTAAACGCGTCAATGACACCTACGGGCATGATGGCGGCGACCGCGTGATTGCAGCCTTTGGCAAATTGCTCAAAACACGACTGCCGCGATCAGCTGTGGCTGCGCGTATGGGTGGAGAAGAATTTGTTGTCTTCATTCCGGATAGCGATATGGCGGCTGCTGAATCTCTGGCGCAAAGTCTGCGCCAAGCATTGTCTGAAATGCGTTTCGTGGGAAAGGCGCCGGACTGGGGCCCCACTGCAAGCTTTGGTGTAGCTGAACAAGTGGGTGACGAGGGGTTCTATGAGACGATGCGTCGTGCCGATGCAGCGCTCTACCAGGCCAAGAAGGCAGGACGTAACCGCGTCCATATTGCCTGAGTTATTACTTGCCTGATTGTTCCCGTTCGACAGCTCTCCAGCCGATATCCGAGCGATAAAAACCTTCTGGCCAATCGATTTTTTTGACCGCACCATAGGCATTGGCCTGTGCTTCAGCGACCGTTTCGGCAATAGCTGTAACGTTAAGCACGCGTCCGCCGCTGGCAATGAGCTTGCCGTCTTTCTCTGCCGTACCAGCGTGGAAAACTTTCAGGCCTTCTATGCCTTCAAGCTTATCGAGGCCGCGAATGACGCTGCCTTTTTTCACGTTGGTTGGATAACCTTCTGCAGCCATGACGACCGTAAGTGCTGGCTGGTCTTTCCATTCAAGCGAAACTTGATCGAGTTTGCCGTCAACCGCTGCGTTGATGAGGTCGAGCAGGTCGCTTTCAAGGCGCATCATCAGTACCTGGCATTCGGGATCACCGAAGCGGGTGTTGTATTCAATAAGCTTGGGTCCATCCTTGCCGATCATAAGGCCAAGGAACAGCACGCCCGAGAAAGATGCACCGATTTCTGCCATGCCGCGCATGGTCGGCTCGATCAGCTCGCGCATGGTGCGTTCAACGATTTCGGGCGTCATCACAGGGGCAGGGGCATAGGCTCCCATGCCGCCAGTGTTTACACCCGTATCGCCATCGCCGACGCGCTTGTGGTCCTGTGCTGAGCCGAGCGGTAGCGCAGTCTTGCCATCGCAAATGCAGAAAAAGCTGGCTTCCTCGCCATCAAGAAACTCTTCTACGACTACTTCGGCACCGGCAGAGCCGAATGCACCTTCAAAGCATGCATCGACGGCGTCGAGTGCTTCATCAAGTGTCATGGCAACCACCACGCCCTTGCCAGCAGCAAGGCCATCGGCTTTGACAACGATGGGGGCGCCCATTTCGCGAACATAGGCTTTTGCTTTTGGCGCATTGTTGAAGCGACCATAAGCGCCAGTCGGAATATCAAAGCGGGCACAAAGGTCTTTGGTGAAGCCTTTGGAGCCTTCAAGCTGGGCTGCAAGCTTTGATGGTCCGAAGACGCGGATGTCGGCTGCAGTGAGATCGTCGGCGAGGCCCGCAACGAGTGGTGCTTCTGGACCTACGACGACAAGATCAATGGCTTTTTCCTTCGCAAAGGCGATGACGGCTGCGTGGTCGGTCACATCAAGTGCTACGAGCTCTGCATATTCAGCAATGCCGGGGTTGCCGGGAGCGCAATAGAGCTTTTCGAGCTTTGCAGATGCGGCAAGTTTCCATGCCAGTGCGTGTTCGCGGCCACCTGAACCGATCAACAGAACTTTCATGCCTTGCTCCCTGCGCGTGAGATACGTAAATAATTACTTAGAGCGCCGTGCGCCCTCTTGGGCACTAAATACGGACGCTCTACCTTATTTAATCTACGCATCGCGTTTTCCAAAAATCGATTCCGATTTTTCAGCCGATGCTGTAGTTACTTCGGGTCTCTATTGCCCATCGCGTGTGCGAGCAAGGGCAGCGCCGCAATTTTTCGATAAAAAACGGGAGAGGCCGTCGCAGTTTCAGGAAAGCAGGCAATTATGCAGCATTTAGAGGCACATTCGGATGTCCAGTCGCGGGAAGCTCGCGGACGGGTAAAGGACGCACCATCTGGCCATTGGGTCTACCGTATTCTGCCACCATGGCTCTGGCCCTATGCACAGCTTGCGCGTTGGGATCGGCCTATCGGCTGGCAGCTTCTATTGTGGCCATGCTGGTGGTCGGCGGCGCTTGTCGCAGGCGCTGGTGCACAGCCGGGCGACGGTGCATGGGCGGTCATGCCATCACTCTGGCATCTTGTGTTATTCTTTATTGGATCCGTCGCTATGCGCGGTGCAGGTTGCACCTATAATGACCTTGCCGATCAGGATATTGACGACAAAGTTGACCGTACCCGGTCGCGACCGCTGCCGTCTGGGCAAGTGACGCGCAAACAGGCCAAATTGTTTCTGGTCTTGCAGGCCCTGGTCGGGCTGGCTGTTGTGTTGCAGTTCAACTGGTTCTCGATCGGGCTTGGGGTCGGCTCACTGCTGATCGTCGCGGCCTATCCTTTCATGAAGCGTTTTACCAACCTGCCGCAGGTGGTGCTTGGACTTGCCTTCTCCTGGGGTGCACTGATGGGCTGGGCAGCGGTAGAAGGTTCGCTCGCGCTTCCGCCTGTGCTGCTTTATATTGGTTCGATCCTGTGGGTGATCGGCTATGACACGATTTATGCCCATCAGGACAAGGAAGATGATGCGCTGGTCGGCGTTGGCTCGACGGCACGCCTCTTCGGAAAACATACCAAGACAGCGCTCATGGTGCTTTATGGTGGGGCGATCGGGTTTTTCGCGGCGGCTTTCGCAGTGGCTCAGGTGCCAATGCCTGCGCTGGCGGGTCTGCTCGCAGCAGGTGCACATCTTTATCGCCAGATCATTGTGCTCGATATTGATAATCCGGATCAGTGTCTGAGGTTGTTCAAGTCGAACAACATTGTCGGGCTGATTATCTTTCTGGGCCTTGTGCTGGGAAGTCTTTGGGTGGCGGTCAAACCGCTGGTCTAGAAGATATAAAAAGGCCACCAAAACGGTGGCCTTATTTACATTCAACTACGGATAGAGCCTGTCCTTATTCCAGTCACCATCCGGCGTGGGCCGCGTAAACAACACGCGGTCATGCAGACGGAAGGGACGGTCATGCCAGAACTCGATGGAAGTTGGACGAATGCGGAAACCGGACCAGTGAGCTGGGCGAGGAATTTCGCCAATGGCATATCGGGCCGTATATTCGGCAACAGCCTTTTCCAGTGCAAAGCGGCTTTCAAGCGGTCGCGACTGTTTGGATGCCCAGGCACCGATGCGGCTACCACGCGGACGTGAGGCATAATAAGCGTCGGCTTCGGCGTCACTGACCTTTTCAACAGGGCCGCGAACACGCACCTGACGGCGTAGTGATTTCCAATGAAAGCACATTGCAGCCTTCTCGGCAGACAGGATTTCCTGTCCCTTCGTGCTTTCATAATTGGTGTAGAAGACGAAGCCGTGCTCATCGAAATCCTTGAGCAATACCATCCGCACATTGGGCATGCCGTCCGGATCGACAGTCGCCAGAGCCAATGCATTTGGATCGTTCAATTCGCTTTTGGTTGCATCGTTGAGCCACTCCGCGAAGAGATTGAACGGTTCTGAACTCTGGGTGAAATCTTCGGTGGCGCTGGTCATATTTTCTGTTTCGCAGTTCGATTGGAAAGCATGTTCACTTGTTTGCGATTGGGAACCTCGTCCAATTCGTAAGCTTTGTCCATGCCTGGTTGTTGCGGCAGATTAGAGCATTCGATCCAAAAACGCGCTTTGGCTGCTCACAAACTTTGAACGACAGAAGCTGTGCCTACCAATTTTATACCGTTGTTCTTTGATATTGATTTGTTTACCTTGCCCGCGAACCGCTTGTTAACTCCATATCCCCCATAATTCCTACATCTTTAGGATGTATTATAAGGGAAGACCGTTGGCTGCTCTATCCGCTCGCCGCGAAAAATATGACGACTCTACAGTTTCTGGTATGGCACTTCTGCGCCATGTAGCTCTTGCTATGGTTGTTATGTCGTTGGCTGGCTGCGCCATGGGCGGAGTGAGTATTGAAAAAGCGGTGCCTGATTCTTCAATGATTACCGGCTCGGTGAAACCCGCGCAGAAAACTGAGACGGATACAGGCAAGCTCTCCGACCAGTCGACTATCAAGGGCATCGTATCGGCGCTCGATTTCACCCAATGGGGCAAGAAACCTGTTCCGTGGGCTAATCCAGATACCGGCAGTCAGGGTACAATCACGACGGTTGCAGAGACAAAATCTGGCGATGGTCTGTGCCGCCAATTTGAAACTTCGCGCGAAGCCTTTGATGGTGTTTCTATTTATCGCGGTGAGACCTGCATGCAGCGCGGTGGCCAGTGGACCCTGACATCATTCGCACCAATTTAAAGCATTTTCAGCAAAAGCGGGAACCGGTTTTGCGTTCCGAAACGCGCAAAATAAAGAGATAAAAGGATTCCAACGGCTCAATCTTAGCTGGAAGGGCTCTCAGCTTTCTGGGAAACAATCCTCTATAACTCTGGAAGTTTCTGCGCTTAGTGCGCATATTATGGCAAACTGAGTCTAACGACTGAGATTACAGTCATTTTTCCTGAATGAGGACTTTATGCGCGATCCCTATAGCGTGCTGGGCGTCGCCAAAACGGCGAAGCCCGAGGAAATAAAATCGGCTTTTCGCAAGTTGGCCAAGAAGCACCATCCGGATCAGAACCAGGATGACCCGAAGGCGCAAGAGCGTTTTGCGGAAGTAAATCAAGCCTACGAGATCGTTGGCGACAAAGACAAACGTGGCCAATTTGATCGCGGCGAAATCGACGCCGAAGGCAAGCCAGCCTTTCAGGGCTTTGGCGGGCAGGGCGGTGGTTTTGGTGGTGCCGGTGGTGATCCATTCGGTGGCTTCCGCCAGCGTGGCGGCAACAGCCATTTTGATTTTCGCGGTGCCGGTGGTGGGCAACAGGGCGGCTTCGGTGGCGCGGAAGACATATTGAACGATCTGTTCGGTGGTGCCTTTGGCGGCGGTGCCCGTGGTGGTGCACGTCAGCAGCGTGGACCTGTGAAGGGCAGTGATCTCGCCGCGTCTATCAACATTACGCTTGAGCAGGCAGCGGGGGCCGACAAGGTCGAAGCCGTGTTTCCGAACGGCAAGCATCTGAAGATCAAGCTTCCGCAGTTTGTTGAGGACGGTCAGACCATCCGGCTTAAAGGGCAAGGCGAACACATTGTCGGCGGTACGCCCGGCGATGCTCTGGTGACGATTCACTTCAAGCCAAGCACGCGCTTCAAGCTTGAAGGCCGCGATGTTCACGTTGATCTTCCTGTCGAGCTTGCCGACGCGGTTCTTGGAGGAAAAGCGGAAGTTGATACACTCAACGGCCGCATAGCCGTCAAAGTTCCGGCATGGTCCAGTTCCGACAAGGTACTGCGCCTGAAAGGCAAAGGTTTGCCGCTCAAGGCCGGTGGTCATGGCGATCTTTATGTCCATGTCCGTATCATGCTGCCGGAAGGCGGCGACGCAGAGCTGGAAGAGTTTTTGCGCCAGCGCAAAGCTGACTAACGCTGACTAGAGCATTTCCTGTTTTTCTTGAATCATTGGAAATGCTCAATCTCTTTGTTTTTTCGCATTGTCCGACGCAAAACCGCTTCGCACTTTGCTGGAAATGCTCCAGGTCAATTAGTGGTTTGATTCCGACATTTGCGTCCCTTGCTTACAAGCACCGGACAAATGCCGGAATCAACCGAATCTGCGCTGAGAGCCGTTGCTGCATTCAGCCCGGGGAACGTCGCTTGGTGACGCTTTCCCCCGCTGTAGCCGATGCACGCGCACAACTGTGCTGTGCGATAAAATCACAATACCCGGCTTTTTACGCGCAATTGCTTGAAGCCTGTGCAAGCCTGTGCGATAGGGCATCTAGTTGATTATATTTCAATGAGGACCCTTAATGACCGCAAAGTCAGGTTTGTTGCAGGGCAAGCGCGGATTGATTCTGGGCGTAGCCAACAACCGTTCCATCGCCTGGGGTATTGCCAAGGCCGCTCGTGAAGCTGGTGCGGAACTCGCGTTCACCTATCAGGGTGATGCGTTGAAGAAACGCGTTGAGCCACTGGCTGAAGAATTGGACGCTTTCGTTGCTGGACATTGCGATGTCGCTGACGGCGCAAGCATTGATGCTGTTTTTGAAGCGCTTGAGAAGAAGTGGGGCAAGCTCGACTTCGTCGTGCACGCCATCGGTTTCTCCGACAAGGACGAACTGACTGGCCGTTACGTCGATACAAGCGAAGCCAATTTCCAGAACACGATGCTGATTTCAGTCTATTCGCTTACGGCCATTTCGCGCCGTGCAGAAAAGCTGATGGCTGATGGCGGTTCTATTTTGACGCTGACCTATTACGGTGCTGAAAAAGTTATGCCGAACTACAACGTCATGGGCGTTGCAAAGGCAGCACTTGAAGCAAGCGTAAAATATCTCGCTGTCGATCTTGGACCACAGAATATTCGCGTCAACGCGATTTCAGCTGGCCCGATCAAGACGCTTGCCGCATCCGGCATTGGCGACTTCCGTTATATTCTCAAGTGGAACGAATATAACGCGCCGCTGCGCCGTACCGTGACCATCGATGAAGTGGGCGATGTTGGCCTCTACTTCCTCTCCGACCTGTCTCGCTCGGTTACCGGCGAAGTGCACCATGCCGACAGCGGCTATCATGTCATTGGCATGAAGGCGGTCGATGCGCCGGATATTTCGGTCGTCAAGGACTGAGACGGATAATACAAAATCCCGAAAAGTTGACCGACTTTTCGGGATTTTTCTTATGTCTTTCCGGTGCAGGAAGGCTATCGAGTAAAGAGCACATGCGCAAAACTGCGCGTCATACGATGAAATCAAGCGGCAGATAGAGGTAGGCTTTTGGCTCGGGAGATCATCTACTTTTCGCGTCACGGCGAGACCGACTGGAATGTTTCGCAGCGCATTCAGGGGCAACTCGATATTGATATCAATGCCCATGGTCGCACGCAGGCCGATCGTAACGGGGATATGCTGAAATCACTGATCGGCAATGGGGCAGGTTACGATTTCGTGGCAAGCCCGCTGCGCCGCACGCGCGAGACGATGGAACGTATTCGTTTACGCATGGGGCTCGACCCTTACGACTTCCGCACCGATCCGCAATTGATGGAAGTGAATTTTGGCGACTGGCAAGGCTTCATGATGGAAGACATTGCCAAGGAGAGCATCGATCTCGTCGAAGCCCGCGCCCGCGACAAATGGAATTTCATCCCGCCGGGCGAAACTGCAGAAAGCTATATGCGGCTTTCACAGCGGATTGGTCGCTGGGTTGAAGCTGTGGAATGGCCAACCGTTTGCGTGACGCATGGCGGCTGCATCCGCACCCTGTTCTATCTCTACGGCGATATGGACGGCCACGCCGCCGCAAACCTCTCCATTCCACAGGATAAAATTCTGAAGTTTGAAAACGGCAAGCTTGAGTGGGTTTAAAAAGCCGGATAGCTTTTCAGGTCTATGAGGCGGTGTCGTTATACCGCGCTGAAAAGCTTCATCTTGCGAGAAAAACATGCCCTTCAAGCGCTTTGCGGTTATTGCAGATATTCACGGCAACAGCGATGCGCTGGCGGCTGTGCTCACTGATATAGATGCCCTGCGCATTGAGACTATCATTAATCTTGGTGACCATCTGAGCGGGCCGCTCGCGGCTCGCGAAACCGCAGATATACTGATGGCACGCGAGATGATCTCCATTCGTGGCAATCATGACCGCTGGTTGGTGGAAAAGCCTGTCGCCGAGATGGGGCCTTCGGATCGCGTTGCTTTTGAGCAAATCGAAGAGCAGCACCTTGCATGGCTGCGGAATTTGCCCGCGACGCTGACACTGGCGGATGGGCGAATTTTCATCTGCCATGGTACACCGACGAGCGATATCACTTACTGGCTGGAAACGGTCACCGTCACTGGCGATGTTGTTCTGCGCGGACGTGATGAAATTGAAGCGGAAGCAGAAGATATTGCTGCCTCGCTTATCCTCTGTGGTCACACGCACACGCCGCGCGTGGTGCGTTTGAGTGACGGTCGCCAGATCGTCAATCCCGGAAGTGTGGGCTGCCCGGGCTATGATGATGACCAGCCGGTGCCGCATATTGTCCAAACCGGAACGCCGAATGCCTCTTATGCCATAATCGAAAGCAGTGCGTTGGGCTGGCAGGTCACGTTCCGCAGTATTCCCTATGATACGACACGTATGGCTTCGCTGGCCGAACAAGCGGGCAGGCCGGAATGGGCTCGTGTCATCCGCAGCGGATGGCTTCGGAAGGCATAGGGTCGTAGGTCGTAAAGCGCCTTTATTGTCATTTGGCAAAAATATGCTATATTTCTGCCATAAGGATGATGAGCGATGGAACTTCAGCCAATCAGCATAACGCCTGTAGGCGGTCTGACAAGCGTGATCACCGACGAGGAAGCGGGTGCACTTGCACGGACCACAGTCAATTTGCTTAAGGTTTGGAAGCTGTCGGATGCTGAGGCCTGCACGCTTTTGGGCGATATGTCCCCGCGCACCTGGGCGCGTTGGAAAGAAGGCACTATAGGCCGCATCGATCGCGATCTGCGGATGCGGATGGCGCATCTCATGGGCATTCATAAAGGTCTGCGTTATCTGTTTCGAGATGCTGCGCGCGGTTATGCCTGGATCAGGAAACCCAATGCCGCCTTTGGTGGGCTTTCGGCGCTTGATCTCATGCTGCGTGGTGAAATCTCTGATCTCGCTGCCCTCCGCGACTGGCTGAATGCGGAGCGCGGTGCATGGTAAGTGGGCTGGCCGTAAAGCGCCCGGTTCACTGGCCGCAGACCTATCGCATCATCCGCTCCATCTATCCCCCCATTGATCTGTTTGAAGATATTGCCGACCCCCGCGATTGGGAGGCCTTGGCTTCAGTTGAAGAGAAAACCAATCCGCGTATTCGTTTCGAGATAGGTGATCTCGGCAAGGTGCCTGCCGATCGGCGAGTAGCGGGGCAGGGCGCTTCCTATGTAATGGCACCATTCGTGCATTGCTCCAGGCAGCGTCCCGGCCGCTTTAGCGACGGAAGCTATGGTATCTATTACGCGGCGGACCAGGAAAATGTGGCAGTTGCTGAAACCATCCACCATTATGAAAAATTCATGCGCGCGACCAATGAAGAACCTGGCTGGACTTCAGACTTTCGGGTGCTGATTGGGAGTGTCGGTCGCGAACTCGATGATGTGAGCAAGGTCCCGGACGTGCTTGATCCGGTTGATTATACGGCTTCACATGTCGAGGGGCGAGAACTGCGCGCTCAGGGGAGCCATGGGCTGCTATGGCCAAGTGTGCGGATGCGCGGCGGGTTCTGTATCGGGGTTTTCTGGCCGAATGTTATAACGATTCCCGTTCAGGGACGACATTACAGCTATCATTGGAACGGAGCCCGCGTCGATTTTGTTCGCCAGTACGACACGGGCACGGTGCTCGAAGTGAAATGATATCTAAGGCGCTTCCTGAATGTCGGTAATGAAGCGGGTATCATCAGCTTCATCATAGAGGATGATAACTTTCATGCCTTTGGAGATGGCGGAATAATCAAACTCGCCGGGCAGTTTATAAGTCTTGCCATCATCCAGCGTAATCGTTTCTTTGTCTTTATTGATGCCAGTGATCTTGCCCTCGACATCGTCCGCCATGGCGACGGTCGAGAAGAGCGAGGCAATGATGAAGATCAGTCCCACAATATACTGCATGGGTGTCATCCTCTTTTTGAGTGCCCGACCGTCAGCTGACTGATTCGACACGAATTGCATTTTGCGCGATCACTTTCCTCTGGTTGTATAGTCTGACTGTACGGGTAGAAAATGGGTGGCGCAACGTGATTATTGACCCCATTTTAGTCGGTGGAATGTGTCAAAAAGAATGCGGCATGTGGATGATCCGAAGGAAATTTTGCGATCTCAATGCGCCTATTCAGAGCTATAATTTGACCATGGCTGAAAAGGCCAATAAAACCAGCCCGTATCCTGCCTGAAAAGGCGCATTCCTTAATCGGGCTTAGCAATGTCTCATAACAGTTTTGGTCATCTCTTCCGCGTAACAACCTGGGGCGAAAGCCATGGTCTGGCGCTTGGTTGTGTGGTGGATGGATGCCCTCCGGGTATCACGTTCACGGAAGCTGAAATCCAAGCCTATCTCGACAAGCGCAAGCCCGGTCAGTCAAAATACACGACGCAGCGCCGCGAGCCGGACCAGGTGCGCGTGTTGTCCGGTGTAATTCTGGGCGATGACGGCGTGACCATGACTACGACCGGCACGCCGATTTCGATGATGATCGAAAACACCGATCAGCGGTCGAAGGATTATGGCGAGATTGCCCGCCAGTATCGTCCGGGCCATGCCGATTATACCTACGACGTCAAATATGGCATTCGCGACTATCGCGGCGGCGGACGTTCGTCCGCACGCGAAACGGCAGCGCGTGTTGCAGCCGGCGCCATCGCCCGCAAGATTGTGCCCGGGCTTGAAGTCAAGGGTGCGCTGGTGGCCATGGGCGTGCACGGTATCGACCGTCGCCGCTGGAACTGGTCGGAAGTGGACAACAATCCTTTCTTCTCGCCGGATGCCGGTTCGGTCGAGCTGTTCGCGGACTATCTCGATGGCATTCGCAAGAGCGGATCATCGGTTGGAGCAGTCATCGAGATTGTGGCCGAAGGTGTGCCTGCGGGCATTGGAGCGCCGATTTATGGTAAGCTCGATCAGGATATCGCAAGCCTTTTGATGTCTATCAATGCTGTCAAAGGCGTTGAAATCGGCAATGGTTTTGAAGCTGCGCGCCTGACCGGTGAAGAAAACGCCGATGAAATGCGGATCGGCAATGACGGTCAGCCGATGTTCCTGTCCAATCATGCGGGCGGCATTCTGGGTGGCATTGCAACCGGCGCACCAGTTGTGGCGCGCTTCGCGGTGAAACCAACCTCGTCGATCCTCACGCCGCGCAAATCCATTGATAAGGACGGCAAGGAAGTGGACGTGATGACCAAGGGGCGTCATGATCCTTGCGTGGGTATTCGCGCAGTGCCGATTGGCGAAGCGATGGTCGCCTGCGCAATTGCTGATCATTATTTGCGTCATCGCGGTCAGACGGGGCGCGTGTAAAGCATTTCCAGCAAAAGTGTGAAGCGGTTTTGTGTAGGATAATGCGTAGAGACATGAGCATTTCCAGCAAAAGTGTGAAGCGGTTTTGCGTAGGATAATGCGTGTAAGTGAGTTCAGTTTCAGGAACTGAGGGCCGGTTTTCGACTGAAGCTGTGGTACAACCATTGAGGCTGAAATGAGCTATAATCAGAAACAGGTCGTTGATGCGCTGCGCGCTTTCGAGCGTGGCGAAATTGTTGTGGTCATGGATGATGACGGACGCGAGAACGAAGGCGATCTGATCGTTGCCGCCGTTCACTGCACGCCGGAAAAAATGGCCTTTATCGTGCGCTATACGTCAGGCATCGTGTGCACGCCGATGCCACGTGAAGAGGCCAAGCGACTCAATCTTGCGCCAATGGTTGCAGAAAACGAATCCGCGCATACGACGGCTTTCACCGTTACCGTTGATTACCGTCACGGTACGACGACCGGCATTTCAGCTGACGACCGCACGCTCACGGTACGCAATCTGGCGAACCCCAATGCTGGCGCTGGCGATTTCGTACGCCCCGGCCATATTTTCCCGCTTATCGCGAGAGAAGGCGGTGTGCTGATGCGCTCCGGCCATACCGAAGCGGCAGTCGATCTCTGCAAGCTTGCAAACCTGCCACCCATCGGTGTCATCTGCGAACTCATCAATGATGACGGCACCGTTATGCGTGGTCCTGACGTGACAGCATTTGCAGAAAAGCACGAGCTGCATCGCGTAACGGTCGCGGACCTCATCGCTTATCGCCAGCGTAAGGAAACGCTGGTCAAGCGGGTCGGTGACGCTACAATCGGCACCTGTGCTGGCGCGGCCCATGCCTATACTTACGAACTCCCATGGGAGCCAATGCAGCATGTGGCGGTGGTCTTTGGTGATATTCGTGATGGTGAGAATGTGCCTGTCCGTTTGCATCGCGAAGATGTGCTGAGCGATGTTTTCGGCAAAGGTGGCAACAATCTCGACGAGATTATGAAGCGTATGGGCAAGGAAGGCCGCGGCGTTCTGGTTTATCTGCGTGAAGGCTCGGTCGGTGTGCGTGCTGATCACCGCGATGCCCGTGCGCGTGAAGCTTTGCTGGCAGAACATGAAGCCCATGCGGAAGCCGTTGCCCGCGAGGAAGAATGGCGCCAGATCGGTCTGGGTGCACAGATTTTGAAAGATCTTGGCATCACTTCGATCGTGCTTTTGGCATCGCGGGAACGTCACTATGTCGGGCTCGAGGGTTTTGGCATCAACATATCGCGCACGGAAATCATCTGACACCGTGCTGTCTGTTAAAGATGCTACAGGAGCGCCATGACCACACGGCTTTACTGGCATCCGACCTATCTTGAACATCACGTGCCGCCCGGACATCCCGAGCGGCCCGACCGCATTCGTGCATTGATGAGCGAGCTGGAAGGGCCGGATTTTTACCGTCTTGATCGTGTGGAAGCGCGGGCTGCTTCGCAAGAGGCCATTTTGCTCGCGCATCCTGAAAGCTATGTCGAAACGATCCGTAATGAGATACCGGACCTTATCGACAACGAAGAGGCACCGCAGCCGATCAATAAACTTGGTGTCGATACCTATGTGAGCCCGAAAAGCTGGGAAGCTGCCCTTCTGGCGATTGGTGCAGCCAACGCTGCTGTCGATGATGTTTTTTCCGGGCAGGCGGACAACGTGTTTGTCGCGTCGCGTCCTCCCGGCCATCACGCCGAACTTTCTACAGCCATGGGCTTTTGCCTTTTCAACAATGTTGCCATCGCCGCCCGTCATGCACAGCGCAATCACGGTGCAGAGCGCGTTGCAATCGTCGATTGGGACGTGCATCACGGCAATGGTACACAGGATATTTTCAAAGACGATCCGAGCGTTCTCTACTGCTCGACGCATCAGTTTCCGCTCTTTCCCGGCACAGGCCGGAAAGACGAGGTGGGTGTGGGGAACATCGTCAATGCACCGCTTTCACCCAATACCGGCAGCCGAGAATTTCGCGAGGCATTTAATAGTCGTGTATTGCCCGCTTTGGACAACTTCCGGCCCGATTTGGTCCTTATTTCAGCTGGCTTCGACGCGCATTTCCGCGATCCGCTGGCCGAGATCAATCTCGATGCAGCAGATTTCGATTGGGCGACGGGCAAGCTCATGGAACGTGCTGAACGGTTCTGCAATCACCGACTGGTGAGTGTGCTTGAAGGTGGATATGATCTTGAGGGCTTGTCGCAGTCCGCGTCTTCTCATATTACGCGGCTGTTGAAAGGATAAACCATGGTAACCGAACCGTCCAACACCGACATTGCAGTTATGAGCTTCGAGGATGCCTTGAAGCAGCTTGAGAAGATCGTCGATGATCTGGAGCGGGGCGACGTGCCGCTGGAGGAATCCATTCGCATCTATGAGCGCGGCGAAGCGCTAAAGAAGCATTGCGACACGCTGCTGAAATCAGCTGAAGACAAGGTTGAGAAAATCCGCATTGGCCGCGATGGTCAGCCTGCTGGCACTGAGCCGCTCGACGCTGAATAATTAAAACATTGCCTTGAGTTGGGCGGCGTAGGGCGCAAGCACGCCGCTCAGAAGATAGGGGCCAAGTCCCCACACAAGCGTCCACCCGGCAGCACCCACCACATTGGCGCATAAAAAATGCAGCGGGTTCATTTTCATGGACCCGGCGACAATGCCGTTCAATTGTCTGAGCAGGACTACGAAGCGCGCAGTTGCGACCACGTAAATGCCTTTGCTTTCAAACATCCTCTCGAATTTATCGAGCCGTTCAGGCGTGAGTTTTACATAATTTCCGTAGCGAAGGATGAGCGCTCTTCCGCCAAAGCGCCCAATGGCATAGCCGGTGCAGTCACCCAAGACCGCGCCAACAAATACAGCCAGAATGACCATTTCGATATTCAGTGTGCCATGCAATGCCAGAAGCGAACTTGCAATGAGGGCACTTTCACCGGGAAGCGGTGCGCCGAAAGATTCAAAATAGACAATAATGAAAAGTGCCAGCGCGCCGTAGGCGGTGATGTAGGGCTCAATGAAGCTCATCATTAAAAAGTGGCACTTTCAGAAGACAAGATATGAAAAGGCTCCGGCGCGAACCGGAGCCAGCAGTTATAATTGGTTTTTTCAGCCGATGGAACGTTTGCCGGTGATCTTGTGGTAAGCCCACAAAACTATAATTGAACCGATAATGGCGATAATCAGACTGATTGGATCGAAGGCGCCAGTGACGCCACGACCGAAAAGAGATGAAGAAAGAACGCCGCCAACGATTGCCCCGACAATGCCCAGCGCAATGTCGAAAAACAGTCCTTGTCCGCTTTTATTGACGATCTTGCTGCCGATGAAGCCGGCAATCAGACCTAGAATAATCCAGCTTATAACAGACATCTAATATCTCCTATTACGCAAATAAGGTTTTGCATCAGGCAGTTAGAAAATTTTCACAATAGTTTCGATTTGGCAAGGTATAATGCTTGTCAAAAGAGGAAACTTATTTCACCTTAACTTATTGCGTGTGAGAAAATCACAGCGTCCAACAGGGAGTATCGCGTGATGGGAAGCTATGACGACAATTCCAATAATTCGCCGATCCCCGGCGGCAGCCTTGCCAAGCCGGTTCTGATTGCACTCGGTGCGCTTCTGGTCGGCAAGATGCTGAAAGGGCATAGCGAGGAACCTGAACAACCGGCCTCCATCCCGGATCAATCTGCGTCTCAGCAGGCAGATAGCGGTGGCGGTCTGCTCGGCGGCATCCTGGGTGGTCTTGGTGGTTTGCTTGGTGGAGCGCTTGCAAGTGGTGGTGCGGCTTCAGCTCCAACGGCTCCCGGTTCGCTCGGCGGTGGTCTTGGCGGCCTTCTTGACCAGTTAAAGCAGGCTGGCCTTGGTGATAAAGTGGATTCCTGGGTCGGGCAAGGC
This sequence comes from Brucella grignonensis, assembly GCF_002252505.1. Lineage (GTDB taxonomy): Bacteria > Pseudomonadota > Alphaproteobacteria > Rhizobiales > Rhizobiaceae > Brucella > Brucella grignonensis. The sequence goes on from NZ_NNRL01000163.1 coordinate 666,820, forward strand.
ACCAATCATCAGATCGAACCGGGCCAGCTTGGTGATGCACTTGGTCAGAAGACCTTGAGCGAAATTGCGGCACATGCCGGCATTGATCAGCAGGAATTGCTCAATCAGCTTTCGCAGGTTCTTCCGGGTCTGGTCGATAAGCTGACGGCCAACGGTCAGGTGCCTGACACGAACGAATTGTCGCGGCTGTTGCACAATCGCTGATACAGCTCTACTTTTTTAAGAGCATTTTCAGCAAAAGTGCGAAGCGGTTTTGCGTCGGATAATGCGTAAAGCAAGTGGCGACAGTGGTTCTGACATGTGAAGTTGGTTCGGACCGCTGTGCGCATCACGCACCGGCAAACAGCTTGCCGGTGCGCTTTAATTTGGTGGTAGCCCGATGAGTTTCTTTCCATGTCCTGATCCGGTTCTCGGCGACAAGACCACTGTGGATGCCATCGAAACGCTGGTGATCCCGCGGACGAGCGATATTGGTGGGCTGGAGGTGCGGCGTGCGCTTCCCACGGTTCGCCGTCGTCTTGTCGGACCGTTCATCTTTTTTGATCGAATGGGGCCGGCGGTTCTGCGTGATGGTGATGCGCTTGATGTGCGTCCGCATCCTCATATCGGACTTTCGACCGTGACCTATCTTTTCGACGGTCACATCCGGCATCGCGACAGCCTTGGCACCGAAATGGTGATCCAACCCGGCGATGTAAACCTGATGACGGCGGGGAAGGGAATTGTCCATTCCGAACGCTCGCCTGAAGAAGAGCGTAGCGGCCCGCTATCAATTTCCGGCGTGCAGACATGGCTCGCTCTTCCAGAGCAGCTTGAAGAAATCAATCCGGAATTCTTCCACACCAATGCGCCAGATCTGCCGCTGATGGAGGATCGTGAGTTCAAGGGGCGTCTTATCATCGGTTCGATGCATGGTGTTAACTCGCCAGTCATTCAGCACGCTGAAACGCTCTATGCGGATATTGAAGTGCTGCCGGGTGGGCGTTTCCATATTCCGCCGACCACGGAAGAACGCGCAATTTACACGCTGCGTGGCAATGTTGGCATTGGTGGCGAGGTGTTCCCGCCTGACCGTCTGCTGGCATTTCGTCCGGGCGATGATATTGTCGTGCAAGCAGGGCCGGAAGGTGCACATTTCATGCTTTTTGGTGGTGCGGCGCTTGGCTCCAAGCGTTACATCTGGTGGAATTTTGTATCGTCTTCCAAAGAACGCATTGAGCAGGCAAAAGAAGAATGGCGCACGGGTCGCTTTGATATCGTGCCTGGTGACGAAAACGAATTCGTACCTTTGCCTGAATGATTTTGCATGTGCATCGTATAGGACACGATGTCTCGCTGCGCGCAATGTGAGCTTTGGCCCGCTTGATCTGAGCAGGCTGCTGCTATACCGACAAATCAAAATCGAACCAGAAACAGGTTGTTTTAATGTCCCGACCCATAACCCCATTGCTCGATAAAGCGCCGACGCCGGACGCTTTGCGTGCATTGCCGGAGGCCGATCTGCCGCAGCTTGCGCAGGAATTGCGCGCCGAGATGATCGATGCCGTTTCCACAACAGGTGGGCATCTGGGTGCAGGTTTGGGTGTGGTTGAACTGACGGTCGCGTTGCATCACGTCTTCGACACACCGCATGACCGCATCATCTGGGACGTTGGACATCAGACATATCCGCACAAGATTCTGACTGGTCGCCGTGATCGTATTCGCACATTGCGTCAGGAAGGCGGGCTTTCGGGCTTCACCAAGCGCGCTGAAAGCGAATATGATCCATTTGGTGCCGCGCATTCATCGACATCGATTTCCGCTGGCCTTGGCATGGCGGTCGCCTCTGATCTCTCAGGCGAAAAGCGCAATGTGATCGCCGTCATTGGCGACGGCTCGATGTCGGCTGGTATGGCCTATGAGGCGATGAACAATGCCGGTGCGCTCGATGCGCGCCTCATCGTCATTCTCAACGACAACGACATGTCGATTGCGCCACCGACCGGCGCCATGAGCGCCTATCTGGCGCGCCTTGTTTCCGGCAAGACCTATCGCAGCGTGCGCGAAGCTGCCAAGCAGGTTGCCAGGAAACTGCCGAAGTTCCTGCAGGATAAAGCCCGCAAATCGGAAGAATTTACACGTGCCTTCTTTACCGGCGGTACGATGTTTGAAGAGTTGGGTTTTTATTATGTCGGTCCTATCGATGGGCATAATCTCGACCATCTGTTACCGATCCTGAAAAATGTTCGCGACGCACAGGAAGGTCCTGTGCTGATCCATGTGGTCACGCAAAAGGGCAAGGGCTATGCGCCCGCGGAAGCCGCCGCCGACAAGTATCATGGCGTCAACAAGTTTGACGTGATTACCGGCAAGCAGTCGAAGCCGCCTGCAAATGCGCCAAGCTATACCAAGATTTTCGGCACAAGTCTGATCGAGGAAGCGCGTCACGACGACAAGATCGTGGCGATCACGGCTGCGATGCCAACAGGGACGGGCCTTGACCTATTTGGCGAAGTCTTCCCCAACCGCACGTTTGATGTCGGCATTGCGGAGCAGCACGCAGTCACTTTTGCCGCCGGTCTTGCCAGCGAGGGCTTCAAGCCGTTCTGCGCCATTTACTCGACCTTCCTGCAGCGTGGCTACGATCAGGTCGTGCACGATGTGTCGATCCAGAATTTGCCCGTGCGTTTCCCCATCGACCGTGCCGGACTGGTTGGAGCCGATGGCCCAACCCATGCAGGTTCATTCGACACAGGCTTTCTCGCAGCGTTGCCGGGTTTCGTGGTGATGGCTGCATCGGATGAGGCCGAGCTGCGCCATATGGTGCGCACGGCTGCAGACTACGATGAAGGCCCGATCTCTTTCCGCTATCCGCGTGGCGATGGCGTCGGCGTCGAATTGCCGGAGCGCGGTACGGCACTTGAAATCGGCAAGGGCCGTATCGTTCGTGAAGGCACCAAGGTTGCACTCCTTTCCTTCGGTACGCGCCTGCAGGAATGCCTGAGCGCCGCTGATGAGCTGGGTGCCGCAGGGCTTTCTACAACCGTTGCTGATGCGCGTTTTGCCAAGCCGCTGGACCATGACCTCATCCGCCGTCTGGCACGCGAACATGAAGTGCTGGTGACTGTTGAAGAAGGCGCTGTCGGTGGCTTTGCCGCCCATGTTCTGCAGTTCCTTGCGACCGATGGTCTGCTGGATCGTGGCCTCAAGGTTCGTGTGCTGACATTACCTGATATCTATCAGGATCATGCCAAGCCGGAAGTCATGTATGCCAATGCTGGTCTCGACCGTGCAGGCATCGTGCACACCGTCTTTGCCGCCTTGGGGCGCGAAGCAATAACTGCGTCCTTCCGTGCCTGATATTTTGTCCGATAAGAGCTTGCGGCTCGATCAGTTTCTGGTCGAGTGTGGTTTGTTTGCGACGCGCTCACGTGCACGCGATGCGATCCAACGCGGCACGGTCACGGTGGATGGCAAGCCCGTCACCAAGGCGGGCCAAACGGTTCTGCGTACGGCAAAGATCGCCGTGGATGATCCGGCAAGCGCCTATGTTTCTCGCGGCGCATTGAAGCTCATTGCAGCACTTGATCACTTTGGCCTCGATGTGAAGGGTTTGACGGCTCTTGATATCGGCGCATCGACCGGCGGCTTTACACAGGTGCTTCTGGAACGCGGTGCCAACCACGTTCTTGCCATTGATGTCGGCCACGACCAGTTGCATGAAAGCTTGCGCACCGATCCTCGTGTCACCAACAAGGAAGGGCTCAACGCCCGTGCGCTGGAACTTATCCATCTGGATGGACGCGAAATCGATTGCGTGGTTTCGGATGTGAGTTTCATTTCGTTGAAACTCGCATTGCCTCCGGCATTGGCCTTTGCGCAAAAAGGTGCTATCTGCGCGCTTCTCGTAAAGCCGCAATTTGAAGCGGGCCGCGAGGCCATTGGCAAGGGCGGCATTTTGCGCGATCCGAAAGATGGCGAGCGCATAGCAGAAGAACTGAAATCATGGCTTGAGACGCTGCCCGGCTGGCGCGCGCTCGGCCTCTGCCCGTCGCCCATCGAAGGCAGCGATGGCAATCGTGAATATCTCCTGGCAGGAAAGAAAGATCAATGACGACCCAAGTGACAATCCGCTCGATGGGTGCGGGCGGCGATGGCGTCGCCAACCTTCCCGATGGCCAGATTTATGTGCCTTTCACACTGCCGGGTGAGGTGGCCAATGTTGCGCGCGACAAGAACCGTGCGACGGTTATGGCGCTTCTCGAAACGTCACCTGAGCGGCAGGATCCGGCTTGCCAGCATTTTGAAGATTGCGGCGGCTGTGCGTTGCAGCATTGGCAGGATGAGCCCTATCGATTGTGGAAGCGTGAGCTGGTCGTTTCAGCGCTTAAAAGCAAAGGGCTCGATGTTGAAGTGGACCCGCTGGTCGCCTGTCAGCCACGCTCGCGCCGCCGTGCGACCTTTGCTGCCCGCAAAACGGAAAAAGGCGTGCTATTAGGCTTCAACCGCCACCAGAGCCATGAGATTATCGATATCGTTGAATGCGCTGTCACCGTGCCGGAAATCATTGCGCGGCTTGATGATCTGCGCGAAGTGGGGGCACTGATTGCTCCCGGTTCCAAGCCGTTTAAATTGGCTGCGACGGTTACGGCATCCGGACTTGATCTCGCAGCAAGCGGCTGCGGGAAGCTGAGCGATGAGCAGCGCCGCGCACTCACAGCACTTGTGATGACAAAGGGCTTTGCACGTCTTTCGCATGAAGGCGAGATCATCGTCGAGCCGAAAAAGCCGATCATTCATTTCGGCAATGTGCCAGTTCCGGTTCCTCCCGGTTGCTTCCTGCAGGCAACGGTGGAAGCTGAAGAGGCAATGGTGTCGCTTGTCCTTTCGCATCTTGGCAAATCAAAACGCGTTGCAGACCTCTTCTGCGGTGTCGGTACATTTGCACTGCGTATTGCTGAAAAGAGTGCAGTCCACGCGATTGAGAACGATGCACCGGCTCTTGCAGCTCTTGATCGTGGGGTGCGCCATGTGCAGGGCTTAAAGCCTGTTTCGGTCGAACGGCGCGATCTGTTCCGCCGTCCGCTGATGCCGAAGGAATTGCTGCCTTACAATGCGGTTGTTTTTGATCCGCCACGTGCGGGTGCCGAAGAACAGGCGCTTGAACTGGCAAAATCCAAGGTGGAGAAGATTGTCGCGATCTCGTGCAATCCGGTGACGCTCGCCCGCGACCTTGCCATTCTGGTGAAGGGTGGCTATCGCGTCACGCGTGTCACGCCGATTGACCAGTTCCTCTGGTCATCACACGTCGAAGCGGTTGTGATGCTGGTGAAGAAGTAGAGTTGGATAAAAGCCGGGCGATTAAGCCCGGCATTTTCTATTTCCATCGGCAGTGTCAGTTGGCCAGTCCGTCGAAGTTCGTCAGAATGGTAGTCCAACCCTTGATGTGACCGTCTCGCGCTTCAGGGCTGCGGAATTTGACCTGTTTCAGCGTAATGTCGGTGGTATTCGGGTCGACCTCCTTGAGGTCTATCGTCACCACGCTGTCGTCTAGCGAATGGGGCGAATTCCATGTAAATGCCAAGCGCGAATGTGGATCAATTTCCAGATAAGTGCCCGAATGCGGTACGTCGCGGTCGACCATGTGCATGACGATGGAAAAGCGTCCGCCTTTCACCGCATCCGTGCTGACATCGGACGGTCCGGTGCTGTCGCTTGATGCACGCATGAATTTCGCCAGCATCATGGGCGAGAGCCATGCGTTGAAAACTTTCTCCCGGGGAGCGGCGATCCTGCGATTGATTGTCAGTTCAAGCTCACTCATTTTCCTGTTCCTTCGAAACGAGTACATCTTCCAGCGCCATTAGGCGCAGTTCCCAGACAGACTTGAGTTCCGCGAACCATGCTTCCACTTCCCGCACGGGCTCAAGCTCAGCGGCAATGAAATGCTCGCGTCCTAAAGTCTTGCGGGTGACCAGCCCAGCCTCCTCCAGCACCTTGATGTGTTTGGAGACCGAGTTGAGCGACATGTCGAAATGAGCGGCGAGTGCAGTCACTCTTGACGCACCCTCCTGAATGAGAAGCGTCAAGATATGCCGTCGGGTAACATCCCCCACAGCTTTGAGAATATGTGACAGAGCATCATCGTTCATTATTCACCCGTGAGGTTGAATATACTGCATTGTGAAAAATAGTCAACCAGGTGGTTGAATATACGCATGTCCACCCGTGCGACGCAAGCGAATGGCGTTGAAGTTTAAGAAAATAAGCCATTTCTGTAGAGGAAAAGGAGAGGCTTTCTCAGGATTTTGGGGAAAGAGCGGCATCCACCGCCGCCTCTGCATGCAACCTTGTGGTGTCAAACACCGGCACGGGGCTGTCCTGCTGGCCGATGAGTAGCATGATTTCGGTGCAGCCGAGAATGATGGCTCTAGCCCCGCGCTCAACCAGACGATTGATGACAGCGCGGTATTTTTCGCGCGAAGCATCGCGTACTTCGCCGACGACCAGCTCGTGATAGATGATGTCATGCACGATTTTGCGGTCGGCATCATCGGGCGTCAGTACGTCAAGCCCGTGTTTGGCTGCGAGGCGACCTTTGTAGAAATCCTGCTCCATTGTGAAGGCAGTGCCAAGCAATCCGACTTTGGACAAGCCTGCGGCCTTGATCTTCTCCGCCGTCGGGTCGGCGATGTGCACAAGCGGGATCGATGTGGCGTTTTCGACGTCAGCGGCCATTTTATGCATGGTGTTGGTGCAGATCAGGATGAAATCTGCGCCGCCTTTTTCAAGGTTCTGCGCGGCTTCGATCATAAGTCTGGTCAGCTCGTCCCATTTGCCTTCATGCTGAAGCTGCTCGATTTCGCCAAAATCCATCGACCACATCAGGCTCTTGGCCGAATGCGTGCCGCCGAGACGTGCGCGGATTTCCTGATTGATAATGCGATAATATTCCTGCGAGCTTTCCCAGCTCATCCCGCCTATGAGTCCGATCGTCTTCATCAAGCTCTCCCGGATAAAAATTAAGGGCGGATCACTCCGCCCTTGTTACTCGGTTTTGTGTTTTGGGCGAAAGCCGCAATCACATCTTTTCGATGATCTTCTGGTCACCTTCATGTGCCTTGCCATTGGCAGCGATGATGGCGGGAACGATGTCTTCCGCCTTGTCGATGACCAGCGGCTTTACCTGATGTGCGGTGTGCAGGAAGCCTTCGGTCGTCATGTGCTCAAGGAGCGAAAGCATAGGCTGCCAGAAGTTGTTAATGTTAGCGAACACCATAGGCTTGCGATGCTTGCCGAGCTGCCCCCAGGTCATCATTTCCACGATTTCCTCAACCGTGCCGATGCCACCGGGAAGGGTGACGAACGCATCCGACTTCTGGAACATGAGGTGTTTGCGCTCATGCATGTCACCCACGACGATAAGTTCGGTGAGCTGTTCGGCCTTTTCAAGGCTCGCTTCCTTGTCGAGCAGGAAGGTCGGAATGATGCCGGTGACTTCGCCGCCAGCTTCCATCACGCCTTGCGCAACCGCGCCCATGATGCCACGCGTGCCACCGCCATAAACAAGGCGCAGGCCGTGTTCAGCAATGGACCGGCCGAGCGTGACGCCCGCTTCGCGATAGATGGGGTTCAGGCCCGTGGACGAGCCGCAATAAACACAGATGGATCGAATCTCAGACATGATTTTCTTGTGCGCTTTTGCCGTTTCAGCGTCAAGCTTTGGCGTGAATGAATTGGTCGGTTTAGAGCATGTCTCCCAAAAGCGGAAACCGGTTTTGGGATGGAGACATGCGTAAAAACAAAAAGATAGAGCATTTCGAATGATTCCATTTAAACCGGAATGCTCTAGCTGGACATTTTCGAGCATAGCTATATCTCTTGAGCGGTGGAATTTTGACAGGGAGTTGAGTTGTTCATGGGCAAATGGATTTTATTGCTTGGTCTTTCGCTGGCTGCTTCCAGCGCGTCGGCAGGTGAAATCAATATCACGTTGCCCGACGATATCGAGGTGACGACCAACTCCGTCCTCTACACTTGTGGCGATAACAATGTCTCTGCCACTTACTATAATGCCGGTGATATTTCTCTCGCTGAACTGGAAATGGAAGACCAGACCGTGGTGGCTTCCAACGTAATTTCCGGCTCGGGCGCCAAATATGCAGGTGGCATTTACATCTGGTGGACCAAGGGTGAAACCGCAGATTTATATAATCTGATGGACGATCCTGAGCAGGAAAAGCCAATCAGCTGTGTTGAACAGTAATTTTTCTGCAATAATGGCCCCATAACTTGCGTAATTCTGCTCTGATTTCTTGTAGGTCAAAGCAAAAGGCGGTAAACCCATTGATTAATTTATCTCATGTGGGTTCCGGGCCGAAATGCAAAACTACAGATATGGGGTTATCGGTGTTCTTCTCGTTCTCGTTTTAGGCGGGGGCGCCTATTATTGGAATTCTCTAAAAGAGCAGGGCGCATCGTCGGGTTCAGGTGTGACAACGACAGCTCCCGAAACGGGCAGCACGCAAAAACCAGTTGACGCGCAGGTTCCTGCGGCTGTGCAGGGGCAGCAGAAGCCTGCCGAAGCAATGCCGGAACCGGCCACTGCGCAGGCCGCCCCAGAGACGCCCAAAGAAGCTCCGAAAGAGGCTAAGGTGCCGGCGTTCGACATTTTGCGTGTTGAACCTGATGGCTCCGTCGTAATTGCAGGTCAGGCTGCGGCCAATGCCGCTGTCGAAGTCATTTCTGGCTCAAAGGTATTAGGAATGACCAAGGCCGGTGAGAATGGTGATTTCGCTATTGTTCTTGATGAGCCGCTTAAGCCGGGCGATCACCAGTTGGTGCTACGCGCAGGCGGGGCAGATGGCAATGTTGCCACATCGGCGCAAACGGCCATTGTGTCCGTGCCAGATAGCAGCACTGGTCAGGTTCTGGCTCTTGTTGAAGAGCCGGGTCAGGCAAGCCGCCTGATCACCAAACCGGAAGCTCCTGCACAGCAGGTGATATCTTCACCAGAAGCGGGCACAACGACGACGGAACAAGCGCCTCAGGTGAAACCCGATCCGGATGCGCCGATTGCTATTGAGGCCGTGGAAATCGAAGGTGATAAGGTTTTTGTTGCTGGCAACGCCAAGGGTTCCAAAACGGGCAGCAGCGTTGTTGTGAACGCCAATGATATTATGCTTGGCACAAGCGCAATTTCTTCAGAAGGTCGTTTTCTGGTGCAAAGCCAGAAGCCTCTTGCGGTTGGTGATTATATCATCCGCGCCGATCTGGTGGATAGTACCGGACGGGTGATTGCAACCGCGCGCGTACCTTTCCGTCGCGAAGCCGGTGAGAATGTTTCGGCGATAGCTTCCGAAACAAGCGGCCAGAATGGTGGCGCAGAGGATGCTTCCACGAGTGTGCCCTTACAGAAGGTGGAAGGCTCGGTGATTATTCGCAAGGGTGATAATCTCTGGACCATTTCCAAGCGCACTTACGGTAAGGGTACACGCTACACGACCATCTATCTTGCCAATCGCGACCAGATCCGTAATCCGGATTTGATTTTGCCTGGGCAGGTCTTTGTCATGCCACAGCAACCGCTGGGTGATGACGAAGTGCAGCGTCGCCTGCAAGATTCCTCGAACTGACGCAAAACAGCAATATCTGTTTTGTGAACGCAGTGTCCTTTAGAAAGGACGCTGCGTTACATTGCTTTTTGTAGCATAATCGTATATCGTCGATTTACGATGAAGATTTCTCTTGAGACGATGCCCGATGTTCTTCCGGGCGTGGATGATGATCTTGCGGCGCGCATTTATGCAGCGCTCGGTCACCCCGTTCGTATTCACATTCTCCGGCAGCTGATTCTTGAAGATGCCTGCTGCTGCAAGGATATTGTCGGGCGTCTCGATCTTGCCCAGTCCACCGTGTCGCAGCATCTCAAAGTTCTCGTACAGGCGGGCCTTATTGACTATCAGCCCGACCGCCAGACCTCGCGCTACAGCGTCAACTGGCAGCAATTGACCATCATTCGTTCGCATCTCGCAGCCTTTCGTGGTGGCTGCTGCGAAACAACTGTCTGATTTGAAAGAAACGTCATGAGCTCCCCCAAAACTGTTTCTGCCGATTCCGGCGAGACGTTCAAAACATTGCGAAATCTTTGGCCCTATATGTGGCCAACGGAACGGCCTGATCTCCGAATGCGTGTGGTATGGGCAACGTTCTATCTGGTGATTTCGAAGATCGTTCTGATTCTTGTTCCCTATTTCTTCAAATGGGTAACGAATGCGCTGAACGGTCAGCTTGATGCGCCGGGTTACATTCCGCTTATTCTGACCGGCGCGGTCATGCTGGTGCTGGCCTATAATGCCGCCAAGATTGTTCAGGCAGGTTTGAACCAGCTTCGTGATGCGCTGTTTGCCAGCGTCGGCCAATATGCTGTGCGCCAGCTTGCCTATAAAACCTTCGTGCACATGCATCAGCTTTCGCTGCGTTTCCATCTGGAGCGGCGCACCGGCGGACTTTCGCGCGTCATCGAGCGCGGTACCAAGGGCATTGAAACGATTGTCCGTTTCACGATCCTCAACACGCTGCCGACCATTCTCGAATTTGCACTGACAGCGGTGATTTTCGCCTTTGCTTACGGCTTTTCCTATCTTCTGGTCGTTGCCGCAACCGTCTGGGCTTATACGTGGTTCACGATCAAGGCGAGTGACTGGCGTATCAACATTCGTCGCGAGATGAATGACTCTGATACCGATGCCAACACCAAGGCCATCGACTCGCTGCTCAATTTTGAAACCGTCAAATATTTCGGCAACGAGAGCATGGAAGCCAAGCGCTTCGATGCGTCCATGGCGCGCTATGAAAAGGCCGCAACCCAAACCTGGACGTCGCTTGGCTGGTTGAACTTTGGCCAGGCTGTGATCTTTGGTGTCGGTATGGCGATTGTCATGGTGATGTCGGCGCGCGAAGTGCAGGCTGGGACACAGTCGTTGGGTGACTTCGTCTTCATCAACGCCATGCTGATGCAGCTTTCCATTCCGCTCAATTTCATTGGCTTTATCTATCGCGAAATCCGTCAGGGCCTGACCGATATTGAACAGATGTTTGACCTTCTCGATGTGCAGCAGGAAGTGCAGGACAAACCGGACGCCAAATCGCTCAAGGTCGACAAGGCCGCGATCCGTTTTGATGATGTGCATTTTGCCTATGACTCCAACCGCCCAATTCTCAAAGGCATCAGCTTTGAAGTGCCGGCGGGCAAGACGGTGGCGATTGTCGGCCCGTCGGGTGCGGGTAAGTCGACTATCTCTCGCCTTCTGTTCCGTTTTTATGATGTGCAGTCTGGTTCCGTTACAATTGACGGGCAGGATGTGCGTGATGTGACGCAGGAGAGCCTGCGCAAAGTGATCGGCATGGTGCCGCAGGACACAGTGCTGTTTAACGACACCATTGCATATAACATCCGTTATGGACGCACCGATGCGACAGACGAGGAAGTGGAAAAGGCTGCCGAAATGGCGCAGATTTCCGGCTTCATCAAGCATTTGCCGGATGGCTATCAGGCGATGGTCGGCGAGCGCGGTCTGAAGCTTTCAGGTGGTGAAAAGCAGCGCGTGGCGATTGCTCGCACGATCCTGAAGGCGCCGCCAATCCTCATTCTCGATGAGGCGACATCGGCACTTGATACGGCGACAGAACAGGAAATCCAGTCGGCGCTCGATATCGTCAGCCGTGGCCGCACAACGCTCGTCATCGCTCACCGCCTCTCGACTGTAATCGGTGCAGATGAAATCATTGTGCTCAAAGATGGTCTGATTGCCGAGCGTGGCACCCACCGGGCGTTGCTCAAGCAAGATGGCCTCTACGCTTCGATGTGGAACCGTCAGCGTGAAGCTGATGAGGCAGAAGAACGCCTGCGTCAGGTCCGCGAAAGTGACGATATGGGTGTGGTCATTCGCGGTACTCCTGCGGCTGAGTAACCAGATGACTATCAGGGTGTCTTCACGAACCCTGACAGTCGTGAATAAATTGCGAAATACGTTTCGATTTTAAGCAGGATGAGTTAAAACCGGGCCAAGCTGTCGCATCGTGCCGTTAATCAGGGGAGATTTTCGGCAAGGCGATGCGCATATAAAATCACTAGAGCGCAAGACGCATCGTTAGACATGCTGCGCTCCAGAAGGAAAAGCGATGAGCCTGTCTGATACTATTCGTAACACTTTCGTGCCGATCCATCGTGAAGGTTATCCGTTTATCGCGGGCTTTTTCGTGGTCTCGCTTATTCTGGGCTGGCTGTGGAACCCGCTGTTCTGGATCGGTCTCGTTCTCACCATCTGGTGCATCTATTTCTACCGTGACCCGGAGCGGGTTACGCCGATCGCTGACGATCTCGTCATCAGCCCGGCTGATGGCAAGGTTTCTTTTGTCGGTCCGGCAATCCCGCCTGCGGAACTGGATCTTGGTGCCGAACCTTTGATGCGCGTTTCGGTTTTCATGAATGTGTTTTCTGTTCACATCAATCGCGCACCAGTCCGTGGCCGCATCGAGAAGATTTTTCATCGTCCGGGTAAGTTCCTCAATGCGGAACTCGACAAAGCGAGCACCGAAAACGAGCGCAATTCCGTTTTGATCGATAGTGCGAATGGCAAGGTCGGTGTTGTGCAGATCGCAGGTTTGGTCGCACGCCGTATTGTCTGCTGGTCGCGTGAAAGCGATAATCTTATCGTCGGTGAACGCTTCGGCCTGATCCGTTTTGGCTCACGCGTTGATGTTTATCTGCCAGCTGGTGTATCGGTTCGTGTCGCTGTCGGGCAGACGGCTATAGCTGGCGAGACCGTTCTTGCTGAATTCGGTAGTGAACGCGCCGAACCTGTGGTGCGGATCGCCTGAGCCGATGGAAACACCGTTCCCACCCTTTGAGCCTAATGGCCGTGTGGATTCATCCCGCGGCCCAAGACTTTCGCAGATCCCTCTGCGTATCGTAGTTCCGAATGTCATCACAGTTCTTGCTATTTGCGCGGGCCTGACGGGCATTCGTCTGGCCTTTGAACATCGCTTTGAACTTGCCGTGGCGATGGTGCTGATTGCCGCCTTTCTCGATGGTATCGACGGTCGCGTCGCCCGCATGATGAAGGGCTCGTCCAAGTTTGGCGAGCAGATGGATTCACTGGCCGACATCGTCAATTTTGGCGTTGCCCCTGCATTGGTACTCTATGTCTATGTGCTTGATCAGGCACGTTCTTTCGGTTGGATCGCGGCACTTCTCTATGCGATTGCCTGCTGCCTGCGCCTGGCCCGCTTCAATGTGATGCTTGAAGACCCGAACCGCCCTGCCTGGCAGAACAATTATTTTATCGGTGTTCCGGCACCCGCTGGAGCCATGTTGGTACTATTGCCGGTCTATCTGGGCTTTCTCGGGCTAACCCCGGGCAAGGGGCTGGCTTTCGGCGTTGCAATCTACACGGTTGCAATTGCTTTCCTGTTGGTGAGCCGTCTTCCGGTTTATAATGGGAAGTCTGCCGGTAGCCTCGTGCGCCGTGATATCGTCATGCCGCTCATTCTGATGGTTGTCATTTACGTGGCTTTCCTGATGAGCTTTACCTGGCACACGCTGGCGCTGACCGCTTTGGCCTATGTCGCGTTCCTACCGCTTAGTGTGGTCGCATGGAACCGCCGTGAGGCAGCGGATCGCAAGGCTGCTCTTGAAAGTGAGCCGTCAGAGGAAGTCTGATCGCAAGTTACTGCTGATGAAATGCACACGCTCCTGAACCGATAATTTCGGCAGGAGCGTGATTTCATATCCGAGCTCTCTATAGATCTGCTCCATAGCCTCGAATGTGCGTAGGGCTTCATCGAAGTCCTGTTTGCGTTCGGCATCCTGTCCGAAAATTTCCGGCCACGGCGGAGCCAGAAACACTGTTCTGTTATATTGAATCACTTTAGCAGCCTCATACATATGTGGCGGTACAGGCAGTTTGCAGAGCTTCAGATAACCGATCACATCCGGCACGCCACGGTCAAAAAACACCGGATCGTCAAGTGCTTGTGCAGCTTTGTGCGAGCGCATTTCCCACGACAGCATAAGCTCGGCAAAGAGGGAGCGGTCAGCCCATGGCAGCCTTGTGCCGCCGATTGCGGCCTGATCCTGAATGATAGCGCGACCAGCTTCCACTGTGCGGGAGAAGCCTTGCTTTTCGAGTGCATCAATCAGTGTGCTTTTGCCTGATCCGGGTCCGCCACTGATAATGATAAAGCGCTGATAGTCGTGAGACATTGGTCCTCCAGTAAAATGGGAGTATGCGCGTGCATAAGCGCGCGAAGGAGCAGTCTTGTCTGGTGAGGGGGGAAGGTCCGCTTTAAAAATGGGCCGGAAAGGTCGGCAGGAGCGGAATATTTAGAACGGATAAATCCGGCCTTGATGTTGCACAAGGCCGGAAAAAAGCAAAAAATCAGGACGGCATGTGATAATCGAGGAAGCGGTCCTGACGGACGTCAAACAGCTTGCCGGTAACATCAAGGTTCGGATCGGCTAGTTTGACGATTTTTTCAGCGACCGACTGCGGCGTTGGCAGAGTTTCGGGGTCTTCGCCCGGCATTGCCTGTGCACGCATGGCAGTGCGGGTCGCGCCAGGATTGACCGAGTTGATGTTGAGTTTCATCTGCTTGGTTTCTTCTGCCCAGCTCCGCGCCATCACTTCGACTGCAGCCTTGGAAGCGGCATATGGGCCCCAGAAAGCGCGGCAGGAATGGGCGACACCTGATGAGAGCAGGATTGCACGTCCTGCATCAGACGCACGCAGCAGTGGGTCAGTTGTGCGGATCAGGCGCCATACGCTGGTAACATTGACATTCATGACTTTTTCGAAGGTCTTGGCTTCAACATGGCCGATGGGGGAAATCGTACCAAGAACGCCGGCATTCGCAACCATGATATCGAGTTTGCCCCAGCGCTCATAAATAGAGCCGCCAAGACGGTCAATTGCTTCCATGTCGGTAATGTCAAGCGGCACGAGCGTAGAGCTGCCGCCAAGCTTGCGAATATCGTCGTCGAGTTCTTCCAGTCCCCCAACGGTGCGCGCAACAGCGATCACATGTGCGCCGCGTTTTGCCAGTTCAAGTGAAAGAAAATAGCCAATGCCGCGCGATGCGCCCGTTACCAAAGCCAGACGGCCTGTAAGGTCGATGCTCATTCCAGTCCCCAATTTCAGTCATGAGATTTGCAATAAAAGCGAGGCGGCCTTTGGGGCCGCCTGCGTGAAAGATGCGTGATCAGCCGTTGCTGGCGAGCAGGGACAACGTATGAACGTTGCTTTCGCCTTCCTGATCTAAAAGACGGGTTGGATATTCACCCGTGAAATAGTGATCGGTGAAGGCAGGTGCCTTTGGATCACGCGGCTGTCCGCCGACGGCCTTGTAAAGACCGTCAATCGAAAGGAATGCCAGCGAATCCGCACCGATATAACGGCACATGGATTCAAGGCTGTCATGCTGGTTTGCAAGCAGTTTTTCACGGTCTGGCGTATCGATACCGTAGAAGTCCGGATGAAAGATCATCGGGCTTGCAACGCGGATATGCACTTCCTTTGCTCCGGCATCGCGGATCATCTGCACGATCTTGACCGAAGTGGTGCCGCGCACAATGGAATCATCCACCAGAACGACGCGCTTACCTTCGATCATCGCACGGTTGGCGGAATGCTTGAGCTTCACACCAAGGGCGCGGATCTGCTGTGTCGGCTCAATAAAAGTACGGCCAACATAGTGGTTACGAATGATGCCGTATTCGAAAGGAATACCGCTGGCCTGTGCAAAGCCCAGTGCGGCAGGCGTGCCGCCATCGGGTACGGGCACAACCACATCGGCCTCGACGCCGGCTTCGGCTGCGAGATTCATGCCCATGTTCTTGCGCGCGACATAGACGCTGCGTCCACCAACGACCGAATCCGGGCGTGCAAAATAGACATACTCGAACAGGCAAAGGCGTTCAGGCTGTGGATTGTCTGCCTTGATGCATTCGGTGGTGATTGAGCCATCTTTCTGGATTTCGCAGATGATGACTTCGCCGTTTTCGACGTCGCGAATATACTTCGCGCCGATGATATCAAGAGCACAGGTTTCCGAGCAGAAGATTGGCTTGCCGTCGAGTTCGCCCATGACGAGAGGACGAATGCCGATTGCATCACGAGCCGCAATCAGCTTGGTGCGGGTCAACGCCAGCATGGCGTAACCGCCTTCGACCTGACGGATCGCATCGACAAAGCGTGCGCTTGACGAAGCCTGACGCGAGCGCGCAATCATGTGCAGCACGACTTCGGTGTCGGATGTCGCCTGAAAGATTGCACCAGAGGCGATCAACTGCTTGCGCAGTGTAATGCCGTTGGTGAAGTTGCCGTTATGCGCAATTGCGATGCCGCCAACTTCCAGCTCCGCGAACAATGGCTGCACATTGCGCAGAATCGTTTCACCAGTTGTGGAATAACGTACATGGCCAATGGCGCGATCGCCGGGCAAACGGTTCAGCGTGGAGGCATCGGTGAAGTGGTCACCCACCAGCCCCATGTGCCGCTCAGAATGAAAGCGACGGTTGTGGTAAGACACAATACCAGCGGCTTCCTGTCCGCGATGCTGAAGAGCGTGCAAGCCCAGAGCAGTCAGTGCTGCGGCGTCCTCGTGGCCAAGAATGCCAAATACACCGCACTCTTCATGCAACGTATCATCGTCCAGCATAAAGGAGCTTTCGTCATGCGATTGTTGGAACATTGTCCGCAAGGCCTTTCGATTGCGGTTACTAAAAGCAACATTTACAGGAAAAGGCCGCGTTTTAAAAGCGATCCCTTGCATGCTGTGCGTTTCAGCCGCTGATATAGAGCATTTCCAGCAAAAGTGCGAAGCGGTTTTGCGTCGGATAATGCGAAAAGACAAAGAGATAGAGCATTTCCAATGATTCAAGAAAAACAGGAAATGCTCTAGTGTAAGACTTTGACTAAAAACAGATGAAACCGACAGCTTTATGCTGCCGGTTTCAAAAAGGCGTATTCGAGATCAGTTTGCAGCCGGTGTATCGTCCGGTACAGGCTGCTCGGTTTGATCTCCTGTCTGGCCGCTAGCCGGGGCCGGGGTTTCCTGTCCGGGCTTGAATTTTTTAATTGCCGATTCTGGATCAGCCGGCAGGAGATCGATCAACTGCTGACCGAAGGAATCAAGCATTGGCTTGGATTTCGCATTGTTGACCCATGCAGGCTGGTTGGTTGGAACAAGCCAGTTGAAGAACAGCATAGCAACAACAACAAGAAGAACACCACGTGCTGCACCAAACAAAAAGCCGAGCGTGCGGTCAAGGGCACCGATGCGGCTGTCGATGATGAAATCGGCAATCTTCATGGTGATAAGCGAAACAACGATCAGAACCACAAGGAAAACTGCGCCAGCGGCTGCTATCTTTGCGATAGTTTCGTTGTTGATATAGGGCTGAAGGAAAGGCAGCACTGGCATATAGAACAAATATGCCGCTGCGGCCGCTGCTGCCCAGGAAACCAGCGAGAGCACTTCGCGAGAAAAACCGCGGACCATCGCAAGAACGGCCGAAACCAGCGTTATTCCGAGTAGAATTCCATCAAGTAACGTAATCGGCATTCTGGCCTGTCCTTAATTTATACGCAGCGTGGCTTTTTGCATTCGAGCACCTGCGGGGCAGTCAAACTTGCGGGAGCATAACATTGGAAAGTTGACGAAATCTTCCGCCGTTAAATCCCATTAAATTCAATGATCTGCAACCTGATGTTTGCAGATGGGGGTTATTTCTTGCCCGGACCCGATGCCGCAATGCGTACAACAAGATCAGGTAACGCGGTCGTTTCCATAAGCCCGAAGTTGCGATCTTTCCAAAGCTCGCTACTTCCGCCGGGCACAACTGCTTGTCGGAAGCCGAGTTTTTCTGCTTCCTTCAGCCTCTGTACTGCATGTGATACCGCACGAACAGCGCCAGAAAGGCTGATTTCGCCGAAATAAACACTATCTGGCGGGAGGGCAATACCGGCAATGGACGAAACAAGCGCCGCAGCCACTGCAATATCGGCAGCAGGCTCGCTGATACGATAGCCGCCAGCGACATTGAGATAGACATCGTGTTGGCCAAAACGCACGCCGCAATGTGATTCGAGCACGGCCAAAATCATGGCAAGACGGCTTCCGTCCCAGCCCACAACGGCGCGGCGCGGTGTGCCGAGCGAGGAGGGGGACACAAGTGCCTGTATTTCAACCAGAACCGGGCGCGTGCCCTCCATTCCGGCAAAAACGGCTGCGCCCGGCGATTTTGCATTACGCTCGCCGAGGAAAAGTTCGGAAGGGTTCGAAACTTCCCGCAAGCCGCCATCTGACATTTCAAACACACCGATTTCATCGGTTGGGCCGAAACGGTTTTTGACGGTGCGCAAGATTCGGTACTGATGCCCGCCTTCGCCCTCAAAATAGAGAACGCCATCGACCATGTGTTCGACAACGCGTGGCCCGGCAATCTGGCCCTCCTTGGTCACGTGACCAACGAGAACGACCGCCGCACCCGTCTGCTTGGCATAGCGGATCATCGCCTGCGCAGAGGATCGCACCTGTGTAACTGTTCCGGGGGCAGAGTCTGCCATGTCGGTCCACAGCGTCTGGATGGAATCGATAATGACCAGATCGGGCCGCTTGCCGTCGGAAACGGTGGCAAGAATATCTTCGACATTGGTTTCAGCGGCAAGCTCGACTGCGCTGGATGCCACGCCAAGTCTTTGCGCGCGCAGACGTATCTGTGCAACTGCTTCTTCGCCCGATACATAGACGATGCGGTGACCGCGATTGGAAAGAGCTGCAGCTGCTTGCGTCAACAGTGTCGATTTGCCGATACCCGGATCGCCACCGATCAAGACTGCGGAACCACGCACGAACCCGCCGCCTGTAACACGGTCGAGTTCGCTGATACCGGAGATGATGCGTGGTGCGTCTTCGATTTCGCCTGAAAGTGAAGTCAAAGTAACAGCCCGACCCTTGCGTTTGGAAAGCATGGAGCCGGGACCGGAGCCGATACCGCTATTGGTGCCTTCTTCGACAAGCGTGTTCCACTCGCCGCAGGAGTCGCACTTACCCGCCCAGCGGGTGTGAACCGCGCCGCAATTCTGGCAAATGAACTGAACGCGTGCCTTGGCCATCAGGCACGCTCCGTCGTGATCGTGATTTTATTCATACTGCTCCGGGATATAAGACCCCTCGGCCAGATCTGCAAATCGCGTAAACTCGGCCTGGAAAGCAAGCTTGACGGTGCCGGTTGGTCCGTGACGCTGCTTGGCAACGATCACGTCGGCAGTGCCGCGCACTTTTTCGAAGTGCTGTTTCCATTCTTCGTATTTAGGATCGAATTCGTCGCGCGGTTCGAGGTTCTTGACGTAATATTCTTCGCGGAAAACGAACAGCACCACGTCGGCGTCCTGCTCGATCGAACCCGATTCACGAAGATCGGAGAGCTGCGGGCGTTTGTCTTCACGGCTTTCCACCTGACGGGAGAGCTGTGATAGCGCAATGATCGGAACATTGAGTTCCTTGCCAAGCGCCTTCAAGCCAGTGGTGATTTCTGTGATTTCCTGCACACGGTTCTGTGCCGAAGCCTTGGACGAGCCGGTCATCAGCTGAACGTAGTCGATGACGAGTACGTCAAGACCGCGCTGGCGCTTCAAGCGGCGCGCACGCGCTGCAAGCTGTGCAATCGAGATACCACCCGTCTGGTCGATATAGAGCGGGATTTTCTGCATCACCTGCGAGCAAGCAACGAGCTTTTCGAAGTCGGTCTCGGTGATGTCACCACGACGGATTTTTGAGGAGGAGACTTCCGTCTGCTCGGAAATGATACGTGTTGCGAGCTGCTCCGCCGACATTTCGAGCGAGAAGAAGCCAACAACACCACCATTCTTGGCTTTCATCGTGCCATCAGCCTGCTGTTCGGCTTCATAAGCATTGGCGATGTTGAAAGCGATGTTGGTGGCAAGCGAAGTCTTACCCATACCCGGACGACCGGCGAGGATGATCAAGTCGGAAGGCTGCAAGCCGCCCATCTTGCCATCGAGCGTATGAATGCCGGTGGAAACACCCGACAGATGACCATCGCGCATGAAAGCGGCGTTTGCCATGTCGACGGCGGTTGTGACCGCGTCTTTGAATGCCTGAAAGCCACCGTCATAACGCCCGGTTTCAGCAAGCTCAAACAGACGACGCTCGGCGTCTTCGATCTGTTCCTGCGGCGCGTTGTCGACTGGCGCATCATAGGCGACATTGACCATGTCTTCGCCAATGCCGATGAGTGCGCGTCGCGTCGCAAGATCATAGATCGCGCGGCCATAATCTTCGGCATTGATGATGGTGACAGCTTCTGTCGCAAGGCGCGCAACATACTGGAATACAGTCAGATCACCGATCTTGCCTTCATTGGGCAGGAAGGTCTTCATGGTGACCGGATTGGCCATCTTGCCGACCCGGATAAGATCTGTGGAAATTTCGTAGATACGACGATGCAAAGGCTCGAAGAAATGGGTTGGCTTCAGGAAGTCCGAAACCCGGTAAAAAGCGTCGTTGTTGATCAGAATAGCACCGAGGAGTGCCTGTTCCGCTTCAATATTGTGGGGTGCTTCACGATAAAGCGCATCTTTTTGCTCGCGCGCATCATCAAGTTTGCGTACCGCCGCTTCCGCCATGATTCTCTGGTCCTGTCTCTGATCTTCCCAGCTAGACCTGAAGTGAAGCCAAACGCAACGCAGCCTCAAGGTGATTCCTGCCGGGAGTGATAAGCTATACCATGATTCACAGGCATCCACAGTTTGCGGTTTAAACTTTTGCACCGGGACTTGACGACCGTTGTGATGCAGAATGGCGGCTGCTACGAAACCCGAAACAAGCTTCAGAGGAATTCGTTCATGCGTTCTCGTTTCATATCGGCGTGGCTGACGGCCATCGCCTCTTTGTCATTTCTGTCTTTTCCCGCGGCGGCGTCTGAGCCGATCAAGGTCAAGGTTTTCATCGCCGCAATGTTCGAGATCGGCCAGAATAGTGGAGATCGCGCTGGCGAGTTTCAGAACTGGTATGAACGCTATTGGAAAGACGCCAAGCCTATTGAAGTGAAGGGCGCTTTGAAGCCGGTCTATTGCAATGACGATGGCGTTTGCGGTTCGGTTCTTGGTATGGGTAAAGTCAACTCATCGGCCAGTATGCAGGCCATTCTGCTCGACCCGGCTTTTGACTTCTCGAAGAGTTATTATGTTCTGTCGGGCGTAGCAGGTACGCCGCCTTCGCGTGGAACCATCGGCGATGTGAGCTGGGCGACTTGGCTTGTTGATTATGATCTCGGACATCGTTGGATGCCAGAGGAAGGCAAGGCCGGTGAGCCGGTATTTATGCCACGTAAAGGCTATGAGGATTATCGCGTCTTCAAGCTTAATCCTGATCTGGTTGCGGCCGCGATGCGCCTTGGCAAAGACGTGAAGCTTGAGGATTCGAAAGAAGCACAAGCCTACCGGATGCGTTACCCGGATAAGGCTGCACAGGCCGCACCGTCCTTGAAAGAGGGCACCCATATGACGGGCGACACTTTCTTCCATGGTCCCGGCCTGTCGAAGGAAGCGCAGTATATCGCAAAGCTCTATGGCGCTGACGACTATCTGATCACGGAAATGGAAGCGGCTTCGATCACGCTCGTCATCAAGCGTCAGTTCGGCACAGACCGCATTCTCAGTCTGCGCGGTGCGGTAAATTTCGATCAGGGTAACCCGAATGAAACAACGTTGCAGCATCTTGATCCAGCGCCGGGCGAAACTGCTGGCGGTTTTGCTGAAACGGTCAGGAACATCTATCTGGTTGGGTCTCCAGTGGTCGATGAAATCGCGACCCATTGGGACAAGTGGGAAGCGGACGTACCCAAGGCACAGTAACTAAACTGAAAAAGGGCTGTCGGAATTATCCAGACAGCCCTTTCTCTTTGCGCAGATTTTTCTCACGCCTTTACACGCTGGCTCGGTGCCTGCGTTTCACTGTTGGCCCCTTTGGGTGCACTGTCGAGCCGCTTTAATCGCTTTTCTTCCGCCTCGATGTAATTGCGTGTTAGCGGCACAGCTTCCTGCTTGTGGGCAATCTGGATGTGGAAGACCATCATGTTCTGCCAGCGGAAAGCACTTTCCGATGCTGCCAGATAAAACTCCCACATGCGACAGAAGCGCTCGTCATAAAGTGCCTTGGCTTCCTCGCGCCGGGCCATGAAGGCAAGCCGCCATTCTTTGAGCGTTTCCGCATAATGAAGCCGTAGGATTTCTATGTCGGTGACATAAAGTCCGGCTTTTTCGATATGTGGCAGTACTTCGGAAAGCGCCGGAATATAGCCGCCGGGGAAAATATGTTTGCGGATGAACGGATTGGTGGCGCCGGGGCCGTCCGCGCGGCCGATTGCATGAAGCAGAAAAACGCCGTCTTTTTTCAGCAAACGTGCCGCGTGCTGGAAATATTCGGCGAAGTGCCCAACACCCACATGCTCAAACATGCCAACTGAAACGAGCCGGTCGAACTGATCATCGATATTGCGATAGTCAGTGAGCTGAAACTTTGCGCGATCTGCAAGGCCTTCTTCGACAGCGCGTTTATTGGCGATGGCGTGCTGTTCTTCCGACAAAGTGACGCCTGTTACATTGGCCTTGAGATAGCGGGCGAGATAGAGCCCCATGCCGCCCCATCCGCAGCCGATATCCAATATCTTGTCGTCTTCATTAACGAGAAGTTTCGCTGCAATATGACGTTTCTTGGCGAGCTGCGCTTCAGCAAGCGTCGCTTTGGGCGTTTCAAAATAAGCGCAGGAATATTGTTTGTCGGGATCGAGAAACAGATCATATAGCGCGCCCGAAAGATCGTAATGGCTTTTGACGTTGCTCGACGACCGAGCCAGGTTATTCATCTGCTGGAAGCGGCGGAACAGCACACGGAATTTTCCCGCAGCTTTCATCCAAGGTTCAGTGGCCGCTGTCGGCCCGGTGTTTTCAAAGACAATCTTGAGCAGCGTATAAATATCGCCATTGAGAAAATCGATTTCGCCATCCATGAAGCATTCCGCAAGCTTCAATTCCGGGTCGAATGCAACGGCACGCTCGGCATGGCGTGTGTTAAAACGCATATGAACCGGTTCACCGGTCTTGTCTCCATACTGATTAGCAGCCCCATCAGAGTCGGTAACCGTCAGGTCGCCGACTTTGATCATATGCGAAAGAACAGTACGCAGCATTCCATACATTGGCCCCATCTCCTTGTTGAGATTAGAGCAAGTGCGAACATCCATGCGGTTGCATGGCAGGCGGCTCGTTGTCTGGATCAAAGTACATCCCGAAAGTGCGAAGCGTTTTCGGATCAGATGCACGTTAAAACAAAAATTAGAGCGCCGTTTGTTCAACTACATCGAACAGCGCTCTGTCGCCGCTCTGTCATCAGATTTCCAGGCAATTTCCCTTGGTCAGTCTGTCTTTGGCTGGCCTCTGGCTATTCGCCTGAGCAAACGCGGACGTTTCCGTCTGCACCCTCTCCAATCCAATACCAATGAAGAGAATAGGCAAAATTTCTGATCTGAAAAGAGAAAATGCCCGACGGGGACCGCTGGGCATGATCATATAAAGTTTACCACCATTGGAAACATCGCTGAAGAGCATTGCTTCCCTGGAGGAAAGAGCGGGCAGATTAAGCCTGGTCTTCGCCTTCTTCGTCTTCGTCGAAGATTTCTTCAGCAAGCGGTGCTTCTTCGATGCCGTAGATGGCTTCGATCGAGGTCAGGTCTTCACCCTTTGCCTGACGTTCGGCTTCTTCAGTCGAACGCGCGATGTTTACGGAAACCGTAACAGTCACTTCAGGATGCAGCGTGATGACGATGTCATGTACGCCAATTGTCTTGATCGGCTGCTTCAGTTCAACCTGGTTGCGGTGCAGGTTGAAGCCATTTGCAGTGATGATTTCAGCGATGTCGCGGGTCGAAACCGAACCGTACAGCTGACCGGTTTCACCAGCGGAACGAACAACGATGAACGATTCGCCATTGAGCTTGGTTGCAACTGCTTCAGCTTCGTTCTTGCGCTCGAGGTTCTGAGCTTCGAGCTGTGCGCGCTGGCCTTCGAATTTCTTGCGGTTGGCTTCGTTGGCACGAAGAGCCTTGCCCTGCGGCAGAAGGAAGTTACGGGCAAAGCCGTCCTTGACCTTTACAGTGTCGCCCATCTGACCGAGGCGGGCGATGCGTTCCAGAAGAATAACGTCCATTTGAGTTTCCTTTCGAGATTTAAATATGGATTTACTGGTTGTCGGCTTCTGGAATTTTCGAGATTGGCGCGCCACGCGACGTATCGAAAAGACCAAAAACCATGAAGACGAAAAGCAGGAATGCGAAGAGGATGATCGCAACGTAAGTCAGCCAAAGGGCGACGGGACGCCATGGCTTGCCACGGGTACGCTGATGAAAAGTCGCAAGGCCGGCGATCATGAAGCCGAAACTCAGCGCGCCCACCACGACGGTAGCAATGAGACCTGCGGCGCCCGGCAAAAATGCAACCGCGAGTGCGACCGCAAAAACCAGAAGCGCCGGGCGCGGCATACGCATTGTCGCTGGCCAGTCATCACGCGGACGGCGCAGACGGCCTGAAAGGGCTGTCAGGCGTAGAGCCAGATAGAGATTGCCGACCAGAATGGCGAGGCAAGTCGCGGGCTGGATTGCTGGCAGTGCTACCATCAGAAGCGCACTGACACTCTGACGCATTTCATCGCTTGCGGTGAATTGCGGGTCGGCTTCGGCAAGGCGGTTAATCAGCGTGTTTGCGAGTTCTCGCGCCATATCTGGCCCGAAGCCCAGAATGAAACCGATGATGATAAAACTTGCAGCAACCATCAATGCCAGACGGAAGACGATATCCGAAAGCGGATACCAGACCATGATGCCCTCGGGGCCACCGAGTTCGGAGGCCGGGCGGGCAAGACCTGACAGATAAGCACCGATTGCAGCAGGCACGTAACTGGTGAGCGCCATGAGCAATGCGGCCATAGGAGCTGCAAAAATGCCGACCGCAATGGTGGCGGCGGCGGCGGCAACAAGCCCTGCGCTCGAACCCCAGCCAAGAGCGGCAACAAAAATAGGTAGCGGTGTCAGGAAATAAAGAACCACGGCCATTCCCGACTGGGCAATGACGCCGGACGACATCAATGCCGAGGCAAGCCCCGCCAATATGCCGACACCAATGATGGTTCCATTGAATTTCATAAACGCGCTGTCCTGCTCCGGCTATTCCGGTTTTGCAGTTAGAGGTGCGGACAAAGTCGCGTTCACCCCAACTTGGGATTTTGAGTGCTCCGGTCGCGCCCATCGCATCCGGGGATATCGTAAGGCGGCATAAGCTGTCGCCTTACGAAAAGTCTTAACTCAGATATTACTTCACAACGTATGGAAGCAGGCCGAGGAAACGAGCGCGCTTGATCGCCTTGGCGAGTTCACGCTGCTTCTTCTGGCTGACAGCCGTAATACGGGAAGGAACGATCTTGCCGCGTTCGGAAATGTAACGCTGCAGGAGCTTGATGTCCTTGTAGTCGATCTTCGGTGCGTTTGCGCCGGAGAACGGGCACGTCTTACGACGACGATGGAAAGGACGACGGGTTGGGATCTGATTGATATCAACCATAATTATGCTCCTTCGCCAGCTTCGTTGTCGCGTGGACGACGTGGGCCACGATCACCGCGGTCGCCGCGATCACCACGGTCGAAACCGCCTTCACGTGGGCGGCGTGGGCCGCGGTCGTCACCATCGCGTTCACGACGATCGTCGCGGCGCGAAAGCATAGTCGACTGGCCTTCTTCGTGTTCTTCAACGCGAACGGTGAGGAAGCGCAGAACGTCTTCGTTGATGCGCATCTGGCGTTCCATTTCAGCAACGGCAGCTGCCGGAGCGTCAATGTTTACGAGCGTGTAATACGCCTTGCGATTCTTCTTGATACGGTAGGTGAGGGGACGAAGACCCCAGTTTTCTACCTTACCGACCTTGCCGCCATTAGCTTCGAGGACACCCTTGTACTGTTCGACGAGAGCGTCGACCTGCTGCTGGGAAATGTCCTGGCGGGCAAGAAGCACATGTTCATAAAGAGCCATTGGCTTTGCCTTTCTTCTGTTACATCATGCTGGCACTAACGGCTAAGCCTCTGCGACTTCTCTTTTACCGGAAAACCGGAGAAGAAAGGACGCTGGGTCAAGACAATCGAGAGCGGAGACACGGGAGGCAGAAGCACTTAAGACTTCCACATGCAATCTCACTTTTAACAGTGAAGAAGACATGCTCCTCCGTTCAGCCCCCAGCTAATGCCAGCAACGAACGGGCGGCTAATACGTGTTTTTCCCCGGGTTTGCAAGTCGCATAACCTCGAAAAACCGACAAATACTTGACTTTTCAACCCATGCTGGGGCACATCGCGCAAAATTGTCAGATCAAGTGAGGCATTCATGGCAGTAGCATTCACCTTTCCCGGACAGGGTAGCCAGGCAGTAGGCATGGGCAAGGCTCTGGCCGAACAGTTCGCCGAGGCGCGTGCTGTTTTCGAGGAAGTGGACGCGGCACTGGGCGAGAAACTCTCTGCCACGATGTTCGAAGGTCCAGAAGACGTTCTCACGTTGACCGCAAATGCGCAGCCAGCACTTATGGCGGTCTCCATTGCAACGTTGCGTGTCATGGAAGCTCAGGGCTTTTCACTCAAAGATAAGGTTGCCTATGTAGCTGGTCATTCGCTCGGCGAATATTCGGCACTTTGCGCGGCAGGAACTTTCTCTCTGGCAGATACCGCGCGTCTCCTGCGTATTCGCGGCAATGCAATGCAGAAGGCGGTTCCAGTCGGTGAAGGCGCAATGGCTGCTATCATCGGTCTTGAACATAGCGATGTTGAAGCCATCTGCGCAGAAGCAAAGGCTTCCGGCCCGGTTCAGATCGCCAATGATAATGGCGGTGGCCAGCTGGTGATCTCCGGTTCCAAGGCTGCAGTCGAGCTGGCGGCGAAACTTGCGTCCGAAAAAGGCGCCAAGCGCGCAATCATGCTGCCTGTCTCCGCACCTTTCCATTCAACGCTGATGGGTCCCGCTGCTGACGCGATGCGTGAAGCGCTTGCATCTGTTGAAAAGCACAATCCGGTTGTGCCGCTGATTGCCAACGTGCGTGCAGCACCTGTGACGGATGCCAATGAAATTGCCGATCTGCTGGTTGAGCAGGTGACAGGGCAGGTGCGCTGGCGCGAAACTATCGAATGGTTTGCCGCCAATGGCGTCGCGACTCTTTATGAAGTAGGTTCAGGCAAAGTTCTGACTGGTCTTGCACGCCGCATCTCCAAGGATGTTACCGGCGTAACTGTCGGTTCGGCCGAAGAAATAGCTGCAGCGCTCGCTGCCCTTAATGCTTAAGAGGATCCGAGATGTTTGATTTGACGGGCCGCAAGGCTCTTATTACTGGTGCGACCGGGGGCTTAGGCGAAGCAATTGCGCGTGCTCTTCATGCTCAGGGCGCAATCGTTGGCCTGCACGGCACGCGCGAAGAAAAGCTGAAAGAACTGGCCGCAGAGCTCGGCGATCGCACTTTTATCTTCCCGGCCAACCTGTCCGACCGCGAAGCCGTCAAGGCTCTCGGCCAGAAGGCAGAGGAAGAAATGGGCGGCGTTGATATTCTCGTCAACAATGCCGGCATCACCCGCGACGGTCTTTTCGTGCGCATGAGCGACGAAGATTGGGATGCGGTTCTCAATGTCAATCTGACATCCGTGTTCAATCTGACGCGTGAACTGACCCACCCAATGATGCGCCGCCGCAAGGGCCGTATCATCAATATCACATCCATTGTTGGTGTGACCGGCAATCCGGGTCAGGCCAATTATTGCGCTTCCAAAGCAGGTCTCATCGGTTTCTCGAAGTCTCTTGCACAGGAAATCGCAAGCCGTAATGTCACGGTCAACTGTGTAGCGCCCGGCTTTATCGAATCGGCGATGACGGACAAGCTGAACGAAAAACAGAAAGAAGCCATCATGGGCAGCATCCCGATGAAGCGCATGGGTGTGGGTGGTGATATTGCTGCTGCAGTGGTTTATCTTGCAAGCGATGAAGCCGCATACGTCACAGGTCAGACCCTGCACATCAATGGCGGTATGGCTATGATTTAAAAGCCTTTTAAGGGCTCTTGAATCAGCATTTTACGGTATATAAAGTCTTAAAGTCGGGCTCTGAAAAGCAAAATGCGCTTTGCCTTGCTCAAGAAGCATGGTAATGCGCCCGACGAGAGTTTCGGCATTTCGATTGCGAGATGCCGTTTTCCTGTTCCGCAAGGAATATCCACAGGGTGATTGTCAGGGTGAGTAAACTCAAAACTTGGCAGACATCTTATAACTTGATTACAATCATGCATGCCGCTAACCAAGGCAGAGCAAGTTAACAACAGGTCGAGGTTCCGACATGAGCGATACCGCAGAGCGCGTCAAGAAAATCGTTGTTGAGCATCTGGGTGTAGATGCAGACAAGGTCACCGAAGGCGCGAGCTTCATTGATGATCTTGGTGCAGACAGCCTCGACACCGTCGAGCTCGTCATGGCTTTCGAAGAAGAATTTGGCGTTGAAATTCCTGACGACGCTGCAGAAACGATCCTCACGGTCGGCGACGCTGTGAAGTTCATCGATAAGGCTTCTGCCTAATCTGAGCTTTCGGGGCTGGGATTCTTTCGAATCCCGGCCCTGCTTGTCTTTTGGCCGGCGATTGTACGCAGCCCGTCTGGAAGACATGAATTGCCAATAGCCGGTTGTGGCTGCTGCAAATTGCAGTCCGGTAATGTGCCGGCAATCAAGATTGAGCATCGTCCGTATGAGGCACTCTTCGCCTGCGGGATGTCTCCAACGAAGTTTATCAAATTTAAGGGGTGGATATGAGGCGTGTCGTCATCACCGGTCTTGGTCTGGTGTCGCCGCTTGCTAGCGGTGTCGAAGAGACCTGGAAGCGTCTTATTGCCGGTGAAAGCGGTGCTCGCCGCGTCACGGAATTTGAAGTCGATGATCTGGCTTGCCAGATCGCCTGCCGCATCCCCCTTGGTGATGGCTCTAATGGCACCTTCAACCCTGACCTCCATATGGAGCCGAAGGAACAGCGCAAGGTTGATCCATTTATCGTTTATGCCGTTGGTGCAGCCGATCAGGCACTGGATGATGCCAACTGGCATCCGACAAGCGATGAAGATCAGGTTCGTACCGGCGTTTTGATCGGTTCGGGTATCGGTGGTATCGAAGGGATCGTCGAGGCAGGCTACACCCTGCGCGACAAGGGCCCGCGCCGCATTTCGCCATTCTTCATTCCTGGACGTCTGATCAATCTGGCTTCCGGCCATGTTTCGATCAAACACGGACTTCGTGGTCCAAACCATTCGGTTGTAACTGCCTGCGCAACCGGTACGCATGCTATTGGCGACGCTGCCCGTCTGATCGCTTTCGGCGATGCAGACGTTATGGTTGCCGGTGGCACGGAATCGCCGGTCAGCCGCATTTCACTGGCAGGCTTTGCCGCCTGTAAGGCTCTGTCCACCAAGCGCAATGACGATCCAACCGCTGCATCGCGTCCATATGACAGTGACCGCGACGGTTTCGTTATGGGCGAAGGTGCTGGCGTTGTGGTTTTGGAAGAGCTGGAACATGCTCTTGCACGTGGTGCAAAGATTTATGCTGAAGTCGTGGGTTATGGCCTGTCGGGCGATGCTTATCACATCACGGCTCCGACCGAGAGCGGTGAGGGCGCGGAGCGTTGCATGGTTGCGGCACTCAAGCGTGCAGACATCACGCCTGACCAGATCGATTACATCAATGCGCATGGTACTTCGACCATGGCGGATACGATCGAACTGGGTGCGGTTGAGCGTGTTATCGGTGATGCAGCCTCCAAGGTTTCGATGTCCTCGACCAAGTCGTCGATTGGCCATTTGCTGGGTGCAGCCGGTGCGGCGGAAGCTATCTTCTCGACGCTCGCGATCCGCGACAATATCGCACCGCCAACGTTGAACCTCGATAATCCAGCAGTTGAAACCAAGATTGATCTTGTGCCGCACAAAGCGCGTGAACGTAAGATCGACGTTGCCCTGTCGAATTCTTTCGGCTTCGGTGGCACCAACGCTTCGCTGGTTCTGCGTCGTTATTCTTAAGCGAATGAGCTTAAAAACCAATCTATTCAAAAACGCGGGGATTTCTCCGCGTTTTTGCCAAAATATAACCCGATGCAATGTTTAAACTTGATAATTGCGTTTAGTGTGATCTGACAGAATTTGTTTGATTTGTATGCTTTTTGCTGGGGGCTCAGGACGAGGTGATGGTGTGAGTTCAGAAGAAAAACCCGGAACCAATCCTGCCGAGCAGCAGGCACCAGCTGCAGTCACGCCTGAGCAAGCCACTGCGAGCAAGCCCTTCGTACCGAAATCTGCCTCTGAAGCTCTGCGTCCGGAACCGGGTACACCGCCGCCGCGCAAGCGCTCGCGCCATGCGCGCAGCCAGATCGTTGTCTTCATGAACTTCATGTTGTCGCTGATCGTTCTGGTATTGCTGGGCGCTTCTGCTCTGTTTTACTTCGGTAAGCTCCAGTTTGATTCCAAGGGCCCGTTGACCGCCGAGACAACTTTTCTCGTCAAACGCGGTGCTGGTGTTTCGGAGGTCTCCAACAGCCTTGAAGGCCGCGAAATTATCAGTGATGCGCGTATTTTTCGCTACGGCATGCGCGCCTACGGCCATGAGAATGATCTAAAAACCGGCGAGTATGCGATTCCGGCCGGCGCGACGATGCGCGATGTGATGGAAATTCTCATTAGCGGCAAGTCGATTATGTATCCGTTGACCATTCCTGAAGGTCTCACCGTCAAGCAGGTATTCGACCGCATTTCGACGGATCCTGTTCTGGTCGGCGACATGCCAAAGGACATGCCGTCCGAAGGTGGGCTGTTTACGGATACGCTCAATTTCACACGTGGCACAACGCGCGAGGAAATCATCAATCGCATGATTGCATCGCAGCAGAAGCTGATTGATGAGACATGGGCAAAGCGCCGCGCTGATCTGCCGGTCAAGGATAAGAACGAGTTTGTGACGCTGGCCTCCATCGTTGAGAAGGAAACGGGCATTGCGTCGGAACGTCCGCATGTGGCGTCCGTCTTCGTGAACCGTCTCAACAAGGGCATGCGTATCCAGTCCGACCCGACCATCATTTATGGTCTGTTCGGCGGTGCCGGCAAGCCTTCCGACCGTCCAATCTTCAAGTCGGACATCGAAAAGCCAACGCCATACAACACCTATGTCATCAACGGTTTGCCACCGACACCGATTGCCAATCCGGGTCGCGCAGCACTTGAGGCCGTGGCAAACCCGCTCGACACCGAAGATCTTTACTTTGTAGCAGACGGCACGGGCGGTCACGTCTTCGCCAAGACTTTGGCTGAACATAATGCCAATGTGCGCAAGTGGCGTGCGGTTGAGCAGGAAAAGAGCCAGCTACAGCAACAAAACACCGCCCAGTAATTGGGCGGTTTCTCACTTTGTGAATGCCGAAAAAAGGAATGTAAGCATGGCGCTCCAGAGCATGACAGGGTTTGCGCGCCACGCGATGCAGTATGGCGCAGCCAACAATGAAGCGCGCATCGTGTGGGAAGTACGCTCTGTTAATGGCAAGGGGCTGGATTTGCGCCTGCGTCTGCCGCAAGGGCTGGAAGGTGCTGAGCATGCCGTTCGTTCGCTTTTGGCACGCTACTTTTCGCGCGGCAATTTTCAGGCGAGCCTTAATGTGGAGCGCGCAGAAGCCCAGGCTGGCTTTGTCATCAATCAGGCGATGCTTGATGAAGTGCTGAAGCTTGGCGCAGAATTGCAGGCCAGACACGGGCTCGCTCCGGCGAGTGTTGACGGCATTCTCTCATTGCGCGGTGTTATCGATCAGGCACAGGTGTCGGAAGATGACAATGCGCGCGCTGGCCTTGAGGCTGCGGTGATTGCAGCTTTTGAAGGGGCGCTCAAGGCAATTTCTGAGGCCCGCACCCATGAAGGTCAGTCACTTTTCGCCATTCTATCCGGGCATGTTGATACTATCGAGCGTCTGACATCGGCCGCGCGTAACGATCCGTCGCGCAGCGTAGAAGCTATCCGCACTCGTCTGGCAGGACAGGTATCGCTGTTGATGGATACGGGACGTGACCTCGACGAGACGCGACTTTATCAGGAAGCGGCATTTCTGGCGACCAAGGCGGACATTCAGGAAGAGCTGGATCGGCTTGAAACGCATGTCACATCCGCACGCAAATTGCTTGCAGATGGCGGTCCCATCGGACGCAAGCTTGATTTTCTTTCACAGGAATTTAATCGCGAAGCGAATACATTGTGTTCGAAATCGAATGCAGCATCAATTACGGCAATCGGCCTTGAGCTGAAAGCAGTCGTCGATCAGTTTCGCGAACAGGTACAGAATCTGGAGTAACGGAAAATGGCCATCTCTTCGGTTGAACATGGCATTGCACGCAGAGGCCTTATGGTGGTGATTTCCTCGCCCTCAGGTGCAGGAAAATCCACAATTGCGCGGCAGTTGCTCAACGATCCGGATATGAAGCTTTCGCTGTCGATTTCCGTTACGACGCGCGAACGCCGTCCGAGTGAAATCAATGGCGTGCATTATCACTTCATCACCAAGCGCGAATTTGAACGGCTGCGCGACAACGACCAGCTGATTGAATGGGCGGAAGTGCACGGCAATTTCTATGGCACCCTGCGCCAGACGGCTGAAGAAGCATTGGCTGACGGTCAGGACATGCTGTTCGACATCGACTGGCAGGGCGCTGAGCAGTTACAGGCCAAAATGCCGGCCGATGTGGTGTCGATCTTCATTTTGCCGCCCACCATGCGCGAATTGCAGAACCGCCTCAACCGCCGCGCGGAAGATACGGCGGACGTGATCGAGACGCGATTGCAGAATGCTCGTTTTGAAATCCAGAAATGGGTGAAATACGACTATATCGTTATCAATGAAGACCTTGAGCGTTCCTATGCGGGCATTAAAGGGATCATCATTGCAGAACGCCTGCGCCGTGACCGCCGTCCGGGCCTGTTTGATTTTGTGACCGGATTGCTGGAGGAGAATCCCGGCGTTTGAGGAATGTGCTAAAACGGTTACTCATACCGTTCTATCCCAAACGGCCCGTTGTTCCTCTTTGACCATTTCTTCAGCGCTGGCGGGCCGCACTGTACGGTAAGACGGTGTCCCCGCCTCAATGACTTGTGCAATAGCCTCGATCATTTCTGCCGGATCATGCTGATGGGTAAGCTCCCGGACAGGCCAGTGCGCTATGGTGCGTGTATCCTGATCCCACCATTGGTCCATGCTTTCCATGCCGGTATCGTTGAAGCCAGTGCGAAAAGCGCCCGGATTCACGGTCACCACCTCTACGCCATAGGGCTTCAATTCTTCATGCATAGCTGAACAAATGCCCTCGACTGCATGTTTTGAAGCGGCATAAGCGCCGTCAAAAGGCACCTTTACCAAGCCTGCCACAGATGATGTCCAGACGATCCTGCCGGAACCTCGCCTGACCATTGCGCGGGCAAAGCCCTGTGCCAGTTCCAGTGCTGCAAATACGTTGGTTTCGAAAACGGAGCGGAATACGGATAAGGGAATCTCGATAATCGGTCCCGATTCCATGATGCCGGCATTGTTAAACAGCACGTCAATTTCATAAGTGAGCGCTTTGTTGCGGTCGATCTCGTTAAGCACGTCGAGCTTCACAACCTCCAGTGCCAGACCTTCGGCTTTAGCGGCCCGTCGTAGTTCCCAGACTTGTGGCCAGATCTGGCAACCCGCAATCACCTTGTGTCCGCGTGCGGCGAGCTCCCAGACAACGCCGCGCCCGAAGCCGGAAGCCGCACCCGTAATAAGAACTGTCTTGCTCATGCTGTTCCTCCTGCGATGGGTGTGTTTCAACCTTCTGTATCCCGGTTTTGGACGGCGGCACGGAGAGCTCGCGTCGTATCGCGCTCATGTGATCGCCATGCACGGGTTAGCTTGTCGAAGCTTCATCGAGCAGGGCGCGTGCCGCGAGTTTGCCAAGCGCGTTGCCCGCAAATGGACTGTCTCCGGTAAGAAGCTTGCGATCCTGATGGGTCATGCCGGAAATGTCGGTGTTCACGATCTCTATGCCGAGCGCTTTCAGCTTTTCACCGAAGGCCCATGTCAGATGGCCGGGCATATAGCCCATATCAGGGGTTTTCGCGTCGATGGAGTCAGGAAAAGCGCAAATCTTGTAACCACTATAGATGAAGCTGTCTTTTGTCTCGCCGATACCTGCTGCCAGGAAGGCTGCCGGGCCGTGGCAGAGGGAGATCACGTATCGGTCCTGCGCGTTGGCCCATTCCAGAACCGTCTTCACGTCCTTGCTCTCCGGTAGGCCGATCAATGCGCCGTGGCCACCGGGAATGAAAACGGCAATGTAATCATCCAGTCCATTCTCCATCACTTCGGACAACTTGAGCGGCTTTTTGAACTGGTCACGGTATTTCGCGAACAATCCTTTTACTTCTTCATCTTCAGACGGCATGGCCCAAAGCTCGAACTTGACCGGATTTCCAGACAACGTGGCGACTTCGAAGGAAAAGCCCGCTTTATCGAGATGATACATCGGCAATAGCGTTTCGACGGGATGGTTGCCCGTGGAGAACATTGTTCCGTTGTCAGTCAGCAAATAGCGCTCATCGGCGCCGATCATGAGCACTTTCCAGCGACCGCCCTTATAGGGGGTCGGATAATCTGCACCGCTTAAGTCAGATTTGGGCGACGTGAATTCACCGAGTGAATGGGGAGAGGGGAAAAATGCATTATCTTCGGCGCGATCAGGTGTCGGGCGCTTGTCGTCGGATTTGTGGTTGGCCATATCGTCCTCCGCTGTTTTGATGGCAAGTCCTTTAAAATTAGGAGGTACTTGCAAACAAACAAGGAGGGACTTCCCGCAGTCAATGCTGGCTCGGTGGCATGTCTTTCGACCCAACGGATTTTGAAAGACTTTTTGCAATTCTCTGGCGTGAAAAACGTGGCAAACCGTAAGATGATTGTACCACTTCCATCAAATTAGAGCGCGTTTCGATCTGATTGGATCCGATCAGCGCTCTAATAGGTCCTGACCCTAGAGTACGGGTGACTGTGAATAAAAGTAGTATTATTCCTGATTATGTTATCGCTATTTTTCACAACATGACTGTTGGAGAGCTACGATGCCAAAAGCAGTAATAGTTGGTGGATCAGGTCAGATTGGTATCGCAGTCAGCAAGCGATTGCTCGAAAATGCTTGGGATGTGACAGTTGTAAGCCGTCATGCTGTGCCGCTACCGAGTGGTTTATTTCAAGCTTATGCAGATGCACGTGATACCAGTGCGCTAACCAAGATAATAGGTGCAGATACCGATTTGCTATTATCTTGCGTTGCATTTGACACAGTAGATGCAGAATGCCTCGCGCAAGCAGGACGTGCCGCCGGACATATTGCAGTTATCTCCAGCGTCAGTGTTTATTGTGACGATTGGGGGCGAACGCTTGATGAAGCATCAGTTGGCGGCTTTCCGGTCTTTCCTGTACCTTTAACCGAACTCAGTTCAACAGTTGCCCCCGGATCTGCGACTTATTCGACGCGCAAAGTTGCTATGGAACAGACTCTTCAAGAACTTACCCAATGCCCGATAACGATCCTACGTCCGTGCGCAATCTACGGGCCTTTCAGCAAACATGCTCGGGAATGGTGGTTCGTGAAAAGATTACTGGATGGACGGACTGCTATTCCCTTGGCTTATCGCGGTCGAAGCCGCTTTCAAACCACCTCAGTAGCAGCAATAGCTGACGCAGTGCTGGAGGGATTTGCGGGGAAATTACCGCCGATAACGAATGTGTCAGATGCTAATTGCCCGACCGTTGAGGAAATCGGTCATGCAATCATGGGTGTAATGGGTGTGCGCGCAGAACTGGTCGGTTTGCCTGATACACGATCATATCCGCCGAAATTTGGTCGGACACCATGGTCAGTGGCTCGGCCGATGGTATGTGCTGCTGCTGCGACCGCGAGGAAGACTTACGCTGAATCTGTTGAGTCCACAGTACGATGGCTACTTGATCATGTAGAAAATGATAATTGGCAATCCTGGTTGCCGCAATTGGCAATGTATCCCTATGATCACTTTGATTATGAATTGGATGAGCAAGCGTTGCGTCTCAAAATTGCTGAATTGGAATAATACCGTAAGTCTTCAACAGGCCGATAGATTGCAAGCGCTGACAAGGCCACCAAAGATTGCGACGCGTATCGACACCATGCAGTAATCGACGCGTGATCAGGAAACAGTCAAGTGGACTAATTCCCCTGGACAGGCGCATCACATTTTCTAGGCGACACGCCTAATCCAGCAGGATCAGCAGGCCATCCACCATGCCAAGTACGAGGATAAGTGCACCCATGGTAATGGCGGTAACGATCAGCATACGCTTTTTCCGGTCACGCTTTTCTACCTGCTTTCCAGTCCAATCATAAGGCGATTCAGGCATTGGCTTCTCCAGATCGGAGTAATTTCACCGACTGCCTTGCCGAGTGCAAGTTTTCACTCAGTTATAGCGTTATCGAGTATAGGAATGGGGGTGGATCAAACCGCCGTGCCGCCCACAGTCACCTGATCCATGCGCAGATGCGGCTGGCCCACACCTACTGGCACCCACTGTCCGCCCTTGCCGCAATTGCCGCTGCCTGTATCGAGCTTCATATCGTTACCAATCATCGAAATGCGTTGCATGGCATCCGGACCATTGCCGATCAGCATCGCGCCCTTGATCGGTGCACCGATTTTGCCGTCCTCGATCATATAGGCTTCTGTGCAGCCAAAGACGAACTTGCCAGAGGTGATATCCACCTGACCGCCGCCAAAGGAAACGGCATAAATACCCTTCTTCATGGATGCGATGATCTCTTCCGGTGACTTGTCGCCCGAAAGCATATAGGTGTTGGTCATGCGCGGCATGGGTGCATGCGCATAGGATTCACGGCGTCCATTGCCGGTTGCTTCCATGCCCATCAGACGTGCATTTTGCCGGTCCTGCATGTAATTGACGAGCTTGCCATCCTCAATGAGCACCGTCCGGTTGGTCGGTGTGCCTTCATCATCGATGGTCAGCGAACCACGACGCTCGGAAATCGTGCCATCATCAACAACGGTCACGCCTTTCGATGCTACCTGTTGTCCGAGCAGCCCTGCAAAGGCCGAAGTCTTCTTGCGATTGAAATCACCTTCAAGGCCATGGCCCACAGCTTCGTGTAGCATCACACCCGGCCAACCGTTGCCGAGAACGATGTCGTAAGTGCCAGCAGGAGCGGGGATTGCTTCGAGATTGACGAGCGCCTGACGCAGGGCTTCGTCTGCTACGCTCTGCCAGCTTTCAGTGGTGATGAAATCGCCAAAGCCCTTGCGCCCGCCAAGCGTATGCGAGCCGGATTCCTGGCGGTCGCCGTTGCCTGCAACGACGGACACGCTGAGCCGCACCATTGGGCGGATATCGCGGACGAAATGACCATCGGCACGTAGAATCTCAACCTGTTGCCATGAGCCAGCGATTGAGACAGAAACCTGCCGCACCTTCGGGTCTTTAGCGCGCAGATAAGCATCGATCTTCTGCAGAAGCTGAACTTTTGCATCAAATGTCGGCGAGCCGATTGGGTTCTCATCTGTATAAAGATGACGATTGGTGCCAGCGGGCGCTGCCGCATAGCTACCGCTGTGACCGCTTAGTGTGGCTGAAACAGCATCGGAAGCGCGCTTGAGAGCAGCAAGCGACAGATCGCCTGCATGAGCATAGCCTATGGCTTCACCTGCAACTGCGCGCAGGCCGAAACCTTGATCCTGATTGAACGAGCCGGTCTTGAGGCGTCCATTGTCGAAGACAAGCGCTTCCGCCTCGCGATACTCCATGAAGAGTTCGCCATCATCGCTGCCTTTCAGGCTCTGCGAAACAAGGCGTTCGATATCGTCACGGTTGGCGTCAAAGCTATCAATCAGGCTCTTCATAAAAATAATCCTGCGGCATGTGTTTGCCACAGGATGTAAGCGCTAAATCGGTTGAGAACAACCTTGAGATTATGGCAAAGCGTCGAAGCCTTCACCAAACCCTTTCAGATCTACGGGAATACCGACGCCTTCTTCCGGTGTCTGGAAGACGATGAAGGTCGCAGATTTGCCATTGCGGAAGGTGTTGAGCAGCTCGTCTTCAAGGATAACTTCTGCGTAGCAGCCATCTTCAAAGCAACGCACGAAATAGGCGCGGCCGATATCCTTGCCGTCAACATTGAGGCCGAGACCGTTTGGCAACAGCACGCCAAGCGGCGCCAGAACACGCAAAATGCGCGCCTTGTTGTCAGCCGTCTTGAGGACAACGACCGAAAGGCCGAGTTCAGGACGCTTGGCGGCAACCACATTCTGAATGAGCGCGCATTGCTCGGTCTTGGCACCAGCCGGCGTGTCGCACAGGATCGCCCATGCGCCATGCTGCGACTTGAGCGTGCCACTTTGCTGCGGTGTCGCAGATGATTGCGACTGCGACGGTGCCTGTGTTGGTGCCGGAAGCTGCGTCGGTGTTTCCTGCGCGGCGGACGGCATTGTTGCAGCGGCGAATACCACAGCTGCACCCGTTGTGAGGAGGGCTAAGCGCTGGAAAAACGAGCGGCGGGCGGATGTACGGAAAATCATGAAATCTCCAGATCGAATCACCGGGACGTTACCCTCCGAAACAGGCGGTGAAAAGCTATTGTCGCTTCCGAGCCATCATTAGAGTGTGATACCGGCATTGCATCCCAGATGCATCCCCGGCAGTTGCATCCATTATCACGCGGCACGTTAGAGGAAACCTCTTGCTAAATCATGGCTTCATTATGTGTTTCTGTGGTTTTTCCCAAGTTTTCCCAAGCTTAGCTAGTGTGGCGAATCCGAAATTCGTATCACTCTGAAGCGAGATTACGAACGAATTTCGGATTCAAAGCCACACTGGTCGCCTATCGAATCTAGTGTGGTTTGCGGATTTGAAGTTCCTGAACGCAGATGCCATCCAAATGATAGGAACTTCAAATCCACCACACTAGCGCCTGTAAAGCTTTCTTGAATGGGCGGGATGCGTGGCTCTGACGCAGGGTTGCGCGCAAAAATGCCGCACAGGAACATATTCGCCTTCCTTGCGGTGTGCGTTAAGGTGTGGTTTGAACGCTGACGGGGGATACGGCCGTCTAAACGTCCGGCGTCCAGCCTGAAAGGGCGAAAAGGGAGAGAGTTCTGGTGGATAAAATTGTTGCCACAACGAGGGGTGCCGTCGTTGGTGCTTTCGCATTGCTGTGGACGAGCGGTGCCGCTTTTGCGGATCAGCCGCGTCCATGGGAGATAAGATTTCAAGAAGCTGCGACGGGTATTGCCGAGCAGATTCATTGGTTTGAGCGCTATACGCTCTGGTTTATCATTCCGATCACATTGCTGGTTCTGGCTTTGCTTGTTTGGTGCGTGATCAAGTTCCGCGCGAGCGCAAATCCGAACCCATCCAAGACCAGCCACAATACGGCGGTTGAAGTGGTCTGGACCGTGGGTCCAGTGATCATTCTGCTGTTCCTGGCAGTGCCGTCATTTCAGCTTTTGACAGCACAATATTCACCGCAGGATCCGACGCTGACGGTCAAGGCTACCGGTTATCAGTGGTACTGGGGTTACGAGTATCAGACCGAAACACCAGTCAGCTTTGATTCGCTCATTCTCAAGGACGCGGACCGTGCAGCTGCCGGCAAGGAAGACCGCGCTCGTTATCCGCGTCTTTTAACTGTCGACAATGAAGTCGTCGTGCCGATTGGCGAGACAGTGCGTCTTCTGGTAACAGCTGCCGATGTGATCCATTCATGGACCATTCCGGCCTTTGGTGTGAAAATGGACGCCGTACCGGGCCGTATCAACGAAGCTTGGTTCAAAGCTGACAAGGAAGGCCTCTATTATGGCCAGTGTTCCGAGCTTTGCGGCAAGGACCATGCCTTTATGCCAATCGCCGTTCGTGTCGTCTCGAAAGAGCAGTACAACACATGGCTGACGGCAGCCGCCTCGGATGTTCCGGGTGCGAACAAGGCGCTTCAGGCTGAGCTTGAAGGCGATGCAAACGATAAAGTGGCTGCGGCGGGTCTTTAAAGACTTCGATACGCAAGACTGTTGAAAAACGGGAGCGAATTCCATGGCTGGCACAGCAGCTCACGAGCATGGAGCCCATGACGACCACAAGCCTAAAGGCTGGGTGCGCTGGGTTTACTCGACCAATCATAAAGATATCGGTACTCTGTACCTGATCTTCGCAATCATTTCCGGCATCATTGGCGGCGCGTTGTCTATCGCGATGCGCGCTGAGCTTCAGGAGCCGGGCATCCAGATTTTCCATGGTCTGGCACAAATGGTTTATGGCGTTGAGGGCGATGCAGCTCTCGATGCTGGCAAGCATATGTTCAACGTGTTCACTTCGGCGCATGCTCTGGTCATGATCTTCTTCATGGTCATGCCAGCGCTGATCGGTGGTTTCGCCAACTGGATGATTCCACTGATGATCGGTGCGCCTGACATGGCGTTCCCGCGTATGAACAATATTTCGTTCTGGCTTCTGCCGCCTGCACTCACGCTTCTCCTGATCTCGCTGTTCATGCCGGGTCCGGCTGGTGGCTGGGGACCGGGTGGCGGCTGGACGCTCTATCCGCCGCTTTCGACATCCGGTCAGCCCGGACCTGCAGTGGATTTCGCCATTCTGGCGCTGCACATTTCTGGTGCGTCGTCGATTCTCGGTGCGATCAATTTCATCACGACAATCCTCAACATGCGCGCTCCGGGCATGACGCTGCACAAGATGCCGCTCTTCGCTTGGGCTGTGCTTGTAACGGCGTTCCTGCTGCTATTGTCGCTTCCGGTTCTGGCTGGTGGCATCACCATGTTGCTTACCGATCGCAACTTCGGCACGACCTTCTTCTCGCCAGATGGTGGCGGTGATCCTATCCTCTACCAGCACCTGTTCTGGTTCTTCGGTCACCCTGAAGTGTATATTCTGATCCTGCCGGGCTTCGGTATTGTCAGCCACATCATTTCGACCTTCTCGCGTAAGCCGGTATTCGGTTATCTCGGCATGGCATATGCGATGGTTGCGATTGGCGTTGTCGGCTTCGTCGTCTGGGCGCACCACATGTACACGGTCGGTCTGTCGCTCGACACGCAGCGCTACTTCGTCTTCGCGACGATGGTTATCGCGGTTCCGACGGGTATCAAGATCTTCTCCTGGATCGCGACCATGTGGGGAGGTTCGCTGACCTTCCGCGCACCGATGCTATGGGCGATTGGCTTCATCTTCCTGTTCACCGTTGGTGGTGTTACGGGCGTCCAGCTTGCCAATGCCGGTCTCGACCGCGCGCTGCATGACACTTATTACGTGGTGGCGCACTTCCATTACGTTCTGTCGCTGGGTGCGGTGTTCGCGATCTTTGCGGGCTGGTATTACTGGTTCCCGAAGATGAGCGGCTATATGTATGACGAATTCACCGCGAAGCTGCACTTCTGGGTCACCTTCATCGGCGTCAATCTCGTCTTTTTCCCGCAGCACTTCCTGGGTCTTGCCGGTATGCCACGTCGCTATATCGATTACCCGGATGCCTATGCAGGCTGGAACATGGTGTCGTCTTACGGCTCCTACATTTCGGGCTTTGCCGTGCTGATCTTCCTCTACAATGTCTTCGAGGCATTCGCGAAGAAGCGTGAAGCGGGTGCAAACCCATGGGGTGAAGGCGCGACGACGCTGGAGTGGCAGCTTTCTTCACCTCCGCCGTTCCACCAGTGGGAACAACTGCCGCGTATAAAGTAATTGTGCAAGGGGCGAGCGCCGGAAAGGGGTTCGCCCTCGCGCAAAACTGTGATATGTGCGGGCGGCATTCAGATCCGTCCGTAGCCGGTTGACGTTCAGGAGCGACGCTTCCGATCGGAGTGAATGCATCTCCGGGAGGTAAAAGTCGTAGTGAATTGCTGGTGTGTGCTCTGGGCCGAGCACAGCACCGGTCCGGTGAATTCGAGGTTGTTGAAGTTAATGTCTCTGGTGGAAAAAAACACGGTTTCCGACGATGCATTCGCTCTTTCAGAGGCGACTGCACGGGATTATCTTGTCCTGCTGAAGCCGCGTGTCATGTCGCTGGTGGTGTTCACCGGGCTTGTGGGCCTGGTGCTCGCGCCCGGCCATATGAACCCGGTTTTGGCCGCGATTAGCATTCTCTGCATCGCGGTTGGTGCTGGCGCATCTGGT
Source organism: Brucella grignonensis (assembly GCF_002252505.1). Lineage (GTDB taxonomy): Bacteria > Pseudomonadota > Alphaproteobacteria > Rhizobiales > Rhizobiaceae > Brucella > Brucella grignonensis. Next base: position 709,203 of record NZ_NNRL01000163.1, read on the forward strand.
GCACTCAATATGTGGTACGATGCCGATATTGATGCGGTGATGAAGCGCACACGCAATCGCCCGATTCCTGCTGGTGTGATCGCGCCCAATCAGGTTCTGGCTTTTGGTCTGACTTTGTCGGTCTTTTCGGTCATCACACTTGGTTTGATGGTCAACTGGCTCTCTGCGGCTCTTCTTGCCTTCACCATTTTCTTCTACGCCGTCATCTATACGATGTGGCTCAAGCGCTCGACACCGCAGAACATCGTTATTGGTGGCGCGGCTGGTGCTTTCCCACCGATGATCGGTTGGGCTGCAGCAACGGGCGAGATCACATGGGACAGCGTCGTTCTGTTCATGATCATCTTCCTGTGGACACCGCCGCACTTCTGGGCGCTGTCATTGTTTTCGAGCAATGATTATGAAGCCGCCCGCATTCCGATGATGCCAAACGTGAAGGGTGAAGTTTCGACCCGCCGACAGGCGATGTTCTATGCCGTGATCATGGCGCCGGTTGGTGTTCTGCCTTACGTAATGGGTTTTGCTGGCATCACTTATGGCGTGATTTCCACACTGCTCGGTTTGGCATTCGTCTATTATGCATGGCGTATGTGGGTTGCGGAAAGCCCTACGCAGATGTTGCTTGCTGCACGCAAACTGTTCCGCTTCTCGTTGATTTATTTGTCAGCGGTATTCGCGGTTCTGCTCGTGGAAGCGTTGGCAATCAGGCTGCTGACAGCCTTTGGAGTGATTTGATGGATAATTCCGTACAGAAGCCGCATCGTGAGGAACTGGAACTGGTTACACCAACTGCGCAGCAGCGAAAGGCTCAGCGCAATCGTTCCTGGGGTCTTGCTATTGCTTTGGCTCTGTTCGTCATTCTCGTTTACGTGGGTACAATGGCCAAACTGGGAGCGAATGTTCTGGTTCGTCCACTCTAGTTTCTAGCTTGGACTATTGGGAATTCTATCTGGGAGGAAAGAATGGCAGATCAGCAGAAAATTGATGAGAAGCAGAGGCGGCTCAATCGTTCCAACCGGACGGTGGCAGTTGCGTGTCTGTCCTTCTTTGTCTGCATGATTGGTGCCGCTTATGCCTCGGTGCCGCTCTATCGCATTTTCTGCCAGGTAACAGGTTATGGTGGTACGACACAACGTGTCGAGCAATATTCCGATACCATTCTCGACAAGACGATGAAGGTGCGTTTTGACGCCAATACGGCCAATGGACTGCCTTGGGATTTCAAGCCGGTTGAGCGGGAAGTGACCGTGCGCATCGGCGAAACCACTATGATAAAATACGAGGCCCGCAACCTCTTTGATGAGCCTACCTATGGTCGTGCGAGCTTCAATGTGGCTCCAGGTCGTGCGGGGGCCTATTTCAACAAGGTCGAATGTTTCTGTTTCACTGATACGACTTTGCAGCCGGGCGAAGACATGGAAATGCCGGTTGTTTTCTTCGTTGACCCTGAGATCGTCAACGACCCGGATCTAAAGGATGTGAAGACGATCACACTGTCCTACACGTTCTTCCCGATCGATAAGCCAAAGCCTGTCGCAAACGCAAAGGTGGCGCCGACTGGTAATAACGGAAGCTGAATGTAGGGAATGAAGCGGCACACAATGCCGCAAAGACAAAAGAGCCAAGCGGCTCTATGTTACGATACTAAGGGATTTGTCTGAGATTCTTAGGGGAACTCAGACAGGAAGGCACAGAGAGGAGCCTTGGGGAGAGACATGGCTGACGTTCACGAGAAAAATCACGATTATCACATCATAGCGCCAAGCCCATGGCCGTTTCTGAGTTCGGTCGGCGCTTTCGTGCTCGCCGTCGGCGGTATCGCCTGGATGCGCTATATCAATTCCGGTGAACTCAAGTTCTTCGGTCTGAACATTGTTACGCCATGGATTTTCTTCATCGGCCTCGCGATCGTTCTTTATTGCATGTACGCTTGGTGGTCAGACACCATCAAGGAAGGCCATGAAGGCCATCACACGCGCGTCGTGTCGCTGCATCTGCGTTATGGCATGATCATGTTCATTGCCTCGGAAGTCATGTTCTTCGCGGCATGGTTCTGGGCGTTCTTTGATGCGAGCCTCTTTCCAAACGAAGTGCATCAGGTGGCGCGCGCAACGTTTACGGGCGGCGTCTGGCCTCCGAAGGGCATCGAGGTGCTCGATCCACTGCATCTGCCGCTCTACAACACCGTTATCCTGCTGCTCTCGGGCACGACGCTGACCTGGGCGCACCATGCGTTGCTCCACAAAGATCGCAAGGGCATGATCACGGGTCTGGCGATTACAGTTGTTCTCGGTGTGCTGTTCTCATTCGTGCAGGCTTACGAATATATCCACGCACCATTCGAGTTCAAAGATTCGATCTATGGCGCGACCTTCTTCATGGCAACCGGCTTCCACGGCTTCCACGTCATCATCGGAACGATCTTCCTTTTGGTTATCCTCTTCCGCGCAATGGGTGGTGATTTCACACCTGAACGCCATTTCGGGTTCGAAGCGGCTGCATGGTACTGGCACTTCGTGGACGTTGTCTGGCTGTTCCTGTTCTTCACGATTTACGTGTGGGGCGGTTGGGGCGCACCAATGCACGGCGGCTGATTTATCGGTTGATAAAGCATTTCCAGCAAAAGTGCGAAGCGGTTTTGCGCTGGATAATGCGTAAGAAAAAATAGTGAGATACGGTTCCAACGATTCAGTTTTAACTGGAGCCGCTCTAACTATTGCAGGGCGGCCTTGGAAACATGGCCGCCTTTTGCTTGTCTGATAAACAGAACGAAGCCGCCTTTGCGATTACGAAAAGAAGATGGCTTAGGGAATGGGAGCGCGCAATGTCTGATCATAATCTTTATCCGCCGGTCGATCCGCTCAAAAGCGGGATCACGGGACATTGTCCTCGCTGCGGCGAGGGGAAGCTGTTTAATGGTTTTCTGACAGTTGCCCCCAAATGCCGAGCCTGTGGGTTGGATTATTCCTTTGCAGACTCCGGCGATGGTCCGGCTGCTTTCGTTATTCTCATCATCGGTTTCATTGTGGTTGGCGCAGCCTTGTGGATGGAGGTTAATTACGGACCGCCGCTCTGGGTCCATTTCATCCTGTGGGTGCCTCTGGCCATCATCTTAAGCCTTGTTGCCATGCGCAGCATCAAGGGCATTCTGATCAATATGCAATATCGCAACAAGGCGTCTCAGGGACGTCTGGATGATGGTAAATGACCCAAACACAAAAACCGCAGCGGTTTCCATGGGGGATACTGATTGCATCCCTTATCGCGTTTGCGATCCTGCTCGCGCTGGGGACATGGCAGGTTGAGCGGTTGCAATGGAAAGAAGCCTTGCTCGCTTCCACGCAAGAGCGGATCCATGAAGCCCCGCTCCCTTTGGCCGAAATGGAGAAAATATATCGCGAAGAGGGGACGGTTGAATACCGGCCTGTGACGGTTTCGGGCACTTTCATGCATCAGGGCGAGCGGCATTTTCTTTCGACCTATGACGGCAAGCCGGGCTTTAATGTCTATACGCCGCTAATGCTTGAAGATGGCCGATTTGTCCTCGTTAATCGTGGGTTTGTGCCTTATGAGAAAAAGGATGCCGAAACTCGCCTCGATGGGCAATTGGATGGCCCGGTGACGGTTACCGGACTGGCCCGAGATCCATTAAGCGCCAAGCCCGGCTATTTCGTTCCAGACAACGATATTGCCAAGAATATCTTCTATTGGAAGGATTGGTCGGCTATGGCTGAAAGCGCGGATATTCCGTCGCTTGACGATGCGGTCCCGTTCTTTATCGATGCAGACAACAAACCGAATTTTGGTGGCTTACCGATTGGTGGGGTCACGATCATCGATTTTCCCAACAATCATCTGCAATATGCGGTTACGTGGTATGGCCTTGCTTTGGCACTGTTAGGGGTTGTCGGAACCTGGTTCTGGCGTTATCGAAAGATGGACAAGGGTTGACAAAGGTCTCGTTGCAGCCCAACTCCGGCCCTATATAACTATTCGCGCCTTACGCCGAACCCAGCGAGCACGATTCATGACTGATACACGCCCCCCTCTGGAAATCCGTCTTTGCGGCCCGCGCGGCTTTTGTGCAGGCGTTGATCGGGCGATCCAGATCGTCGTGCTGGCATTGAAGAAATATGGCGCTCCGGTCTATGTGCGCCATGAGATCGTGCACAATCGCTATGTCGTTGAAGGTCTGCAGTCACGCGGCGCAATTTTTGTTGAAGAGCTCGATGAAATTCCGGCAGAACATCGCGATCAACCGGTGGTCTTTTCGGCCCACGGGGTGCCAAAATCGGTGCCAGCGGACGCGGAAGCCAAGAACCTTTTTTATCTTGATGCGACCTGTCCTCTGGTTTCCAAGGTCCACAAGCAAGCGATGCGCCATCAGCGCCTTGGCCGTCATGTGATCCTGATTGGCCATTCCGGCCATCCCGAAGTGATTGGCACGATGGGGCAATTGCCGGATGGCACCGTGACGCTCATCGAGACAGTTGAAGACGCGCGCAAGATCGAGTTTACCGATCCGGATAATCTTGGTTTCGTTACACAGACGACGCTTTCGGTTGATGATACTGCGGGTATTATCCAGGAGTTGCAGCAGCGTTTCCCAAACCTGACCGCACCGGCTGCAGAATCCATCTGTTATGCCACAACAAACCGTCAGGATGCGGTGCGCGCAGCCGCTCCCGGTTGCGATCTCTTCCTCATTGTGGGTGCTCCGAACTCATCCAATTCCAAGCGGCTTGTCGAAGTGGCCGAAAAGGCTGGCGCGGGCATGTCGATGCTCGTTCAGCGCGCAAGCGACATCGAGTGGGACAAGGTCGGCGATATTTCGGTGGTTGGTCTTTCGGCTGGCGCGTCCGCACCTGAAATCATCGTCGATGAGATTATGGATGCTTTCAAGGCGCGTTTCGCTGTCAAAATAGAACTGGCAGAAACGACAATTGAAACCGAAAACTTCCTTGTGAATCGTGAAATACGCGATGTGGAACTGACGGTGCGGGATATGGCATTCGTCAACGGCGAAAACCGGGTCGTCGGCATACCGAAATTAGAGCGCATCCCGAAAAGTGTTTAACGGTTTTCGGATAAGATGCGCGGTGTGAATATGGGGAAATAAGCGGCATGGCCGTCTATACAGATATCAATGAAATCGAGCTTGGTTCTTTTCTTGAACAGTATGACATCGGTGCTCTGACCTCGTACAAGGGCATTGCAGAAGGGGTGGAGAACACCAATTACCTTCTGCACACGACGATAGGCTCTTTCATCCTTACCCTTTATGAGAAACGCGTTAATCGCGACGAACTGCCGTTTTTCCTGAATTTGATGCAGCATCTCTCTAAACGCGGTCTGGAATGCCCACAGCCGGTAGTGCGCCGCGATGGTGCGATGATCGGTGAGCTTGCAGGCCGTCCGGCAGCTATCGTGACTTTTCTTGAAGGCATGTGGATGCGCAAACCTACTGTTGCCCATTGCGAAGAAGTTGGTCGTGGGCTGGCTGAAATGCATTTGGCTGGTGAAGACTTCGCTATGCGCCGCCGCAATGGTCTGACATTGCCCGACTGGCGCCCGCTGTGGGATCTTTCGAAAGAACGCGCCGATAGTGTCGAGCGGGGACTGGTTGCCGAGGCTGAGGGAGATCTCGATTATCTGGAAAAGAACTGGCCGGTGGGATTGCCGGAGGGCGTCATTCATGCCGATCTCTTCCCGGACAATGTGTTTTTCCTTGGTGATCGACTGTCGGGTTTCATTGATTTCTATTTCGCCTGCACGGACATTCTCGCCTATGACGTGGCTGTCTGCCTGAACGCCTGGTGCTTTGAGAAGGATTTCTCCTTCAATCTCACAAAGGGTGCTGCATTTTTGCGCGGCTATAATTCCGTGCGCCCGCTCTCGCCTGCTGAAATCGACGCTTTGCCGGTTCTGGCCCGGGGTGCCGCGGTGCGTTTCATGCTGACCCGCCTCTATGATTGGCTGACTGTTCCCGATGGCAGTTTCGTGATGAAAAAAGACCCGATGGAATATGTGCGTCGTATGCGCTTTCACCGACAGGTCACCTCTGCAACCGAATATGGGCTTGAATTGGCGGGAGCTGCCGCGTGAAGCATATAGAAGCTTTCACCGACGGTGCGTGCTCGGGCAACCCCGGTCCCGGTGGGTGGGGCGCTATCGTGCGCTGGAATGGTCATGTGAAAGAGTTGAAGGGCGGCGAGGCCGACACCACCAACAATCGCATGGAGCTGATGGCAGCAATTTCGGCACTATCCGCATTGAAAGAGCCATGTGAAGTCGATCTTTACACCGACAGTGTCTATGTGCGTGATGGCATTTCTGGTTGGATTGAGGGCTGGAAGCGCAATGGCTGGAAAACTGCGGCCAAGAAGCCGGTGAAGAACGCCGAACTCTGGCAAGCGCTGGATGAGGCGCGCAAGCCGCATAAGGTGACGTGGCACTGGGTCAAAGGGCATGCAGGTCATCCGGAGAATGAACGCGCTGACGAGCTTGCCCGCGAAGGCATGGAGCCGTTCAAATATAACGGATACAAGTCGCTTCAGGTGAAATAGCGAATATCGAGTTTGTGAATAAAGAAAAGCCGCGCTGGGGAACAGCGCGGCTTTTTGATTTTCAGGCAAGTTATTTGCCTTGCTGCGATTTGTTGAGATCGGTGGCGCTGTACAGATTGCGGGGCGAACTTTAAATAAACTAAAGCTGTTCGATTAGTGTCGCAGCACTTGAAGTAGCGGCCTGACCAGCCTGTTCCTCGATGTTGAGGGTTTTGAGGACACCGTCTTCAATGATAGCCGAATAACGCTTCGAGCGGATGCCAAGACCGCCTGCGGTTGCATCCAGTTCAAGACCAAGAGCTTTGGTAAAAAGGGCGGAACCATCAGCGAGATACAGGATCTTGCCTTCGCCGCCGGTGCTCTGCGCCCATGCGCTCATAACGAAAGCGTCATTCACTGCAACGACTGCGATCTGATCGACGCCCTTCGCGAGGATGGTATCGCGATTTTCAAGATAGCCCGGCAGGTGGTTGAGGCTGCAGGTCGGTGTGAAAGCACCGGGAACCGCGAACAGAACGACCTTTTTGCCAGCAAAAACTTCGTCAGTCGTCACTTCTTTGACGCCGTCTGCCGTCTTTACCTTGAAGGTTGCTGCGGGCAGCTTGTCACCAACTTTGATCGTCATCGTTTTTCTCCTGAAGGTGAGCATGTGCCGTCATTGCCCACCTGTATGAATCGCTGAATTTCGACTGCCAGTGCATGAAACATGGCGACGACACTTAAGCCGATAATGATCCGTTCGACAATTTCAAATTACGGATCCTATAAGTTAATCCAGCTTGACCTGTCCGGAAACTGCTTTGCCATTCTGAACCAGCGTATAGTCGATAAGCATGCCATCTGCGGCTTTACCATGCAGCGTGGCTGTGAAGCGCGATTGACTGGTAGCTTTCTCGAACTTTGCCTCGGAAAGGCTTAGCTGGTCGTTTCCGACAAAAAGTTCGGCAGGTGCGTGCGCATCGGGAAGCGCAATCTCAAAAACCGCTTTGATGTCCTCCCGCCGAGCTGAGGTTACACCAAAATCGGGCGATGCAGGCGCGGGAAGACGATCAAAGGCCGTTTCGACTATTGTGCGCGTTGCGATGGCTTGTGGCGATTGAGTTGCATTTTCTGCGGTTAGCGGAAAATCGAACTCGGCTTGTACCGGAATGCATATTTTTTGGCAGATGCCAAGGAATACATGCCCCTTAAGCCGCTCTGCGTTGGGCTTGACGGTAAATGTCAACGGCAGCAAGACAGGGTGCGTATAGCCGATACCGCCTTCATCACCTGCGCCAAAGTTAACAGGTGCGGGGAAATCGATGCGCGCGGAGCTGTTGCCCTCAAGATTGAGTTGCGGCGGCACACCAGCATCACCCGGATTGCGCCAATAGGTTTTCCATCCGGGGTTGAGATCGATTTGCAATGCTCCGCGCAGTTCGCCGTGCGGCTTTGCGTCTTCAAGAATAACACGGACTTTGCCGCCCGGCGTTTCCGACCAGTCAGACGTGGCAGCCTGCGCGGAAGCTGCCGCGCTCAAGAATAGAGGGAGGACAAGAAATTGAATTGATCTCATGCGATGAGATTGATGGAAAAACATGTTTCTATCAAGGCTGAGTTTAAGCCTGCAAATTGTCGTTCAGAGTTTCAGCAATAGTTGTAGTGTCACGCCCGAAACGATGAGAAAACCCAGACCAAGATGAGACAGAAAAGCAACATTGGATATGATGCGCAGCGCGCCATAATCAGCAAAATTTGAAGCGATCTCATCGGGTGGTGTGGGGTTGCTCCAGAGATATAACGCAAAGCGATAATTACCGCGTGGCATGGTGAAAATGTAATAAAGATCAGACACATCTCCGACCGCCTTTGTCATTGACGGGCTTTGTCTGATGAAATCGATAAGCGAAGAAAGTTTGACCTGCGCGTATATAGAGTAAACCAAGAAAACTGCCGCCGAAATTACAACTATATACATCAACATACCGATGATTCTTCTCAATCCTTGATTGTACTCTTGCGCGGAGGAGGTTGCTTCAATATGCAATCCGAAATCAAGCCCGTTCGAAGCAATAGGAAACTTTGCACGAATTTCATTGTCATTTGCCGCAGTCTTGCTACCTTCATATCTATGACAATTCTCAGGAAGCCAAACCAGGAGCAGGGTTTCTTGAACGGGCAATTCCTGCTCGCAATGCCCGGAATGAGCGACGAGCGTTTCGCCCGCGCAGTGGTCTATATTTGTGCCCATTCTGAAGAGGGCGCGATGGGTTTCATCATTAATCAGGTCCAGCCGGTTGGGTTTCCCGATCTCCTTCGTCAGATTGGTGTCATTGGCGATGAGGATCTGATCATGCTACCGGCGCGCGCGCAGCATATGGTTATCCGCGATGGTGGACCTGTCGATCGAACCCGCGGTTTCGTGTTGCATACCGACGACTATATGGTCGATTCCACCATGCCGGTTACAGAAGACGTTTGTCTCACAGCAACGGTCGATATTCTGCGTGCGATCTATGGAGGCAATGGGCCAACGCAAGCATTGATGACCCTGGGTTACTCTGGCTGGGCACCCGGACAGCTCGATCTGGAATTTGCAGAGAACGGCTGGCTGACATGCCCGGCGCCGATGGATATGCTGTTTGATAGCGATATTGTCGGAAAATACGACAGACTGATGGCCCGGATGGGGATCGACATGACCCGGCTCGTTTCTGAAGCCGGTCATGCCTGAATAATTATCGTGTAAGAATAAGACTTAGAGCGGCTCCAGTTAAGACTGAATCGTTGGAGCCGCTCTAGCTATTTGTTTGTACGCATTATCCTACGCAAAAGCGCTTCGCACTTTATGCTGGAAATGCTTTAAGCCGCAGCCGCGTCCAGCTGTTCTCGGATCATACGCGTTGCGTCTTCCCGACTTGATGGCTCGCCGAACATAAAGCTCTGCACATACTCACAGCCCATTTGACGCAACTGAAGCGCGTCACTTTCGCTGTCGACACCTTCAGTCACGACGGCAAGGCCGAGATCATGCGCCATACTGACGATGGAGCGCAGGAGTGTCGCCTTTTGTGGCTGATCACCTTTAACGAACGAGCGGTCGATCTTGATGATATCGAACGGAAAGCGCGTCAGATAGGCAAGTGAAGAATAGCCGGTGCCGAAATCGTCAAGTGACAGGCCCACACCCATGGTCTTGAGCCGTGCAAGAACATGGGCCGACTGTTCCGGATTTTCCATCAGCACAGATTCGGTCAGCTCCAGCTTGAGACTGCCGGGCGTGAGATGAATGCGTGAGAGAACCGAGCGCACATCATTGATCAGATCCTGCCGGATCAACTGCGTGCTCGACAGATTAACGGACACAAACAGATCGAGCTTGGGGAACTGTTCCTGCCATGCATACAGATCTTCCGCCGCACGCTGAATGGCGAACAGTCCAAGCTGCACGATCAGGCCAGAGCTTTCGGCAATCGGAATAAATTCGGAAGGAGAAATGCCGCCACGGCGCGGATGCTCCCAGCGCATTAGCGCTTCAAAGCCTGCGATAGTGCCTTCATCAAGCCGAACAATTGGCTGATAGACCAGGCTGATTTCATCGCGTTCAAGGGCGCGCCGCAAATCAGACTCCAGTTGCAGCTTGTCACTGCCGATTGCTCGGAATGCCGGACGGAACGGCTCAATGCGGTCGCCGCCGAAGCGTTTGGCCTGATGCATGGCCAGTTCGGCGTCTTTGACAAAATCCTCCGCTGAGGCAGCGGTTTTCGTCCATGTGATCAGGCCGACCGATGCCGTTAGCACGATTTCACGCTTGGCATAGGCAATCGGCGAGCGGACTGCCTGGCGCAAAGCTTCAGCAAAGGATGCGATGCGCCCCGGATCGCTTTCAGACGCGAGCAGAAGTCCAAATTGATCGGATGACAAGCGCGACAGTGTATCCTGTGGCTTCATAAGGCGCGACAGACGACGTGAGATAGTAAGTAGGATCGTGTCACCAGCTGACATGCCAAGGCTGTCATTGACCTGCTTGAAACGGTCTATATCGATGATGAAAACGGTCGGGTGTAACTTGCTTTCGCCGCGCGCCATGTTCATCACATTGCTGAGACGATCAAGGAACAGCTCACGATTGGGCAGGCCGGTAAGATTGTCGTGCACGGCGTCATGCAACAGGCGTTCTTCAGCTTTTTTCTGCTCTGTCACATTGACCAGCGTGCCGACACAGCGAACGATTTCGCCATCTGAGCCGATGACAGGACGGGCACGCAGTGCATACCAGTGATAATGGCCGTCATTGGCGCGCAGGCGGAAAATTTGGCCGATGCGCCCGCGACGGTTCTCAAGAATGGCGTCAAGTGTGGAACGGAAACGGTCGCGATCATCTGCGTGCATGGCGGGTAGCCAGTTTCGCACGGGACCCTGCAGTGAACTTGCAGTGTTTCCGAGATAATTCGCGATGTCTGGCGTCGTAACAACGCGGTCACGCGGTACGTCCCAATCCCAGACAATGTCTCCAGCGCCAATGACAGCCAGCGCCTGCCTTTCCATGTCTGAAAGCAGGCCCTGTTGAAGCGCGCCGCCGGAAAAAGCGTGCTGCATGACTGTGAAGCCGATCAGAAGCACAATGAGGACGAGTCCGCCGCCGAGGGCGGGTTGGACAATATCGTTGTCGAGCTGGCCAGAGACTGCCATCCAGGCACCGAGCAGCCATATGAGCGTAAGCAGCCAGGCGGGAATAAGCATTACCGCTCGGTCGTAGCCTTTGACTGCCAGATAGCCGATAATGAAGATACCGGAAGCCACTGTGAGTGCCAGCGACATGCGTGCAATACCCGAGGCAACCGGCGGATCGAATACCGCGACGCCCGCGAGCGCTAAAAGCCCCAACACCCATGTCACCGCGCCATAGCTGAAATGATCATGCCATCGGTTGAGATTGAGATAGGTGAACAGAAAAATCACCAGAGAGGCGGCCAGTGCTACTTCGGTGCCCGCTCGCCATACCTGCTCGTTTCCGGGGGTGATCTCCATCAGCTTGTTCCAGAAGCCGAAGTCGACACAAATATAAGCCAACACAGCCCATGCGAGCGCTGCAGTCGCCGGGAACAGCGAGGTTCCCTTGACGACGAAGAGGATCGTTAAGAACAGCGCGAGAAGGCCGGAAATACCCAACAGAATGCCGCGATAAAGCGTGTAGGAGTTGACCGCATCTTTGTACGCTTCAGGCTCCCACAGATAGAGCTGGGGAAGATTATGCGAAGAGAGTTCCGCAACGAACGTGACGACCGTGCCCGGATTGAGCGTAATGCGAAAAACATCGGCATCTGCACTCGGCTGGCGGTCGAGCGCAAAGCCCTCACTCGGCGTAATGGATGAAATACGTTGTGACCCCAGATCAGGCCAGATCACACCTGAGCCGACAAGGCGGAAGTGCGGAGCCACGATCAGGCGGTCAATCTGCTCGTCTGTGGGATTGGCAATGGAAAAAGCGGCCCAGTCACCGGACGCGTTGGAATTAGGATCGGCTTGCACCTCGATACGGCGCACAATGCCATCTGCACCGGGGGCGGTGGAAACCTGTACGCTTTCACCCTGATTGCGCAGCAGCTCAACAGCGCGCGTAAGATCAAGGGCGGTGTCTTCTTTCGATATTTTTATAGGCTCAACAGCAAAAGCATGAATCGTTGAAAATATCACAATGGCAATGAACGCGGAGACAATCCGCGTGAAGGCTGAAAAAAACCTGTCTGTAAGACCGTTCACGAGCGTTCAACCTTGCCATTGGTCATGCGTATGTCGCTTTCTAAAAGGGCGAATAGCAGGTGATCCTGCCAGAAGCCGTTTATCTTGAGATAGGAGCGCAACAGTCCTTCTCTCTGAAATCCGGCTTTTTCGAGAAGCCGTATCGAACGTACATTATGGGGAATACAGGCAGCTTCAATCCGGTGCAACCTCAGTTCCCCGAAAGCAAAGGGGATAACCATTGATAAGGCTTCGGTCATATAGCCCTGGCCAGCGACGGATACACCGCTCCAATAGCCGATCATACCGCTCTGGCCGACACCGCGTCTGATGTTGCCAAGGGTAATTCCCCCTAAAAGCCGATTGTCGCCGTTACGGAAAATAAAAAACGGATAGCCGGTGCCATCGGACATTTCTTCCTGTACGCGCCGCAGCCGATGGCGGAAAGCGCTTTTGGTCAGGTCGTCGTCGGCCCAGGTCGGTTCCCATGGGGTAAGAAAGGCGCGGCTCTGCTCGCGCACATTGGCCCAACTTGCAAAGTCGGTCATCAAGGGTTCGCGCAAGTAAATGCGCTTCCCACGAAGGATTGTCGGATTGCTGCGCCGGAATGGCAGGCCGATCATGCGGGTTCCTGTTTTGAGGAGGGCGGTGAAGGAAATAGGACAGTAAGGCATCAGGGCAATATGCTTATCTCCTGAAACCCGTTGTACTATCCCGTGTTGCCAACGTTCCTATCCTTTATGCCTTACTGCATTAAACGGCAATCTTCCTCGCATGCGCGCTGGTCGAGAGAGCATCGGTGAGTCCCTCGAAGCCCATTAGACGCCCAACGGGTCCAACACCTGCAATCGTCGGCTTGCTGTCGAGGAATAAACGTCCGGCAAGATCGCTCAGTCGTTCTGGTGTAATGAGCGAAAGGCGCTCCATCAATTCGCTGTTTGCGACCGGACGGCCATAGAGCAAGAACTGACGTGCAATCTGTCCCGCACGGCTTGCAGCGCTTTCCTGCGACATAAGCAGGCTTGCGCTGTACTGCGCACGGGCGCGATTGACTTCCTCAATGCCGATGGAATCCGCTGCTTTGTGCAGCTCGTCGATAATGACCGGTAGTAGCTCTACGAGTTCATCGCGACCAGTCGCAGCATGGATGCCGAACAGACCCGTATCGGAAAAGCCCCAATGGAAAGCGTAGACCGAATAACAAAGGCCGCGCTTTTCACGCACTTCCTGAAATAGCCGCGAAGACATGCCGCCGCCGAGGATCATGGAAAGAAGTTGCGAGGCATAGAAGTCACGCACATGATAGGCACGGCCTTCAAAGCCGATCAGTACCTGTGCATCCATCAACTCGCGATTTTCGCGGAAATCACCACCAACATAGGTCGCGAGATCGAGCGTTGGCGCGGTATTGTGTGCGCGGAAACCGCCGAGACGTTTTTCCACTTCCTTAACGAATTGATCGTGATCGATGCCGCCTGCTGCTGTCACCACCATGCGATCGGCGCTGTATTGTTCATCGATATACTGGCGCAAGTCGTCCGAAGTGAAAGACATGACCGTATCAGGTTCACCAAGAATGGCGCGTCCGATTGGCTGATGGCGATAGGCAGTTTCGGTAAAGCGGTCGAAAACAATATCATCAGGTGTGTCGTGCGCAGCACCGATTTCCTGCATGATGACCTGCTTTTCGCGTTCAAGCTCAGCTTCATCGAACTTCGAAGCGGTCAGAATATCTGAGAGGATGTCGATCGCCAGAGGCATGTCGTTGCGCAGGACACGCGCATAGTAAGACGTGGTCTCGACGCTTGTCGCAGCATTGATTTCGCCGCCGACATTTTCGATGTCCGAGGCAATCTGCCAAGCGGTCCGCTTGTCTGTGCCCTTGAAAGCCATATGCTCAAGCAGATGGGCGATGCCGTGCCGATCCGGAGCTTCGTTTCGTGCGCCTGCCTTGACCCAGATACCCAACGCGACGCTTTCCACATGCGGCATGTTATCTGTAGCAATGGTCAAGCCATTGGAAAGACGCGTTACTTCAACACCCATAAGCACAATGCTCCCATAGTCCCATTCGGGTTACCGTTCTTAATTCCCTTAGAGCGCCGGGCGTCCTTCTGGACGCAAAAGGACGCTCTAACTCATTTAAACTACGCATCGTGCTTTCCAAAACTCGATTCCGATTTTTGGGCCGATGCGGTAGAAGAGCACGCGCATTTTATGCCCGAGAATGACGGCGAACATATTCTTCCACGATTTTCAGGTCGTTGTGAAGAACTGTGAAACTTTCTTTTCGTTGCATCAAGTCCGAAAGCCATGCGGGAAGTTCCGGGTTAATGCCGCTCGCAGCCTTTACGGCATCGGGAAATTTTGCCGGGTGAGCTGTCGCCAGCACCACCATCGGCGCACTCCCGGACACTTTTTCGCGAGCGACCTTAACTGCAATCGCCGAGTGCGGATCAAGCAGATAACCATCTGCTTCCAGCACGGATTTAATGGTTTGTGCAGTTTCCTCGACCGTAGAACGGCCCGCTGAAAACTCGTTGCGTATGGCGGAAAGTGGCTTCTCAGAGATAGTGAAACCGCCCGATTGCTTCAGGCTCTGCATCAGACCACGCACTGCAGCCGCATCGCGGCCATGTGCTTCAAACAATAAACGCTCGAAATTGGACGAAATCTGGATGTCCATCGAAGGCGATGTTGTTTGTTCAACGCCACGCATTTCGTAAGCACCACTGTCCAGCGTGCGCGCGAGGATGTCGTTGTCGTTGGTCGCGATGATGAGTTGATCGATCGGCAGGCCCATCTTCTTGGCGACGAAGCCTGCAAAAATATCACCGAAATTGCCGGTTGGCACTGTGAAGGACACAGCACGATCAGGTGCGCCAAGGCTCAATGCTGCTGTGAAATAGTAGACCACCTGTGGCATGATACGCGCCCAGTTGATCGAGTTCACACCAGAAAGTGAAATCGCATCACGGAATTCGAGATCGTTGAACATGCCTTTGACCAGGTTTTGGCAGTCATCGAAATTACCTTCGATGGACAGGGCATGAACGTTGGAAAAGCCGGAACTGGTCATCTGGCGCTGCTGCACCGGCGATACACGACCATTCGGGAACAGGATGAAAATATCGGTATTGTCGCGGCTGCCAAAAGCCTCGATAGCCGCGCCGCCTGTGTCGCCGGAAGTGGCGCCGACAATCGTGGCGCGCTCACCGCGCTGGGCCAGCACATAATCCATCATGCGAGCGAGAAGCTGCATGGCGACATCTTTGAAGGCAAGCGTCGGGCCGTGGAACAGTTCAAGAATGAACTCATTCGAACCCGTCTGAATGAGTGGACAGACCGCATCGTGACGGAACGAACCATAGGCTTCACGCACCATACGCTCGAAATCAGCCTGCGGAATCTCGCCGTCGATGAAAGGCGTCAGCACAGCCAGCGCGATATCCACATAGGATTTTCCGCGCAAATCGCGAATTTGTTCCGGGGTGAATTGCGGGTATTCCTGAGGAAGATAGAGGCCGCCATCGCGGGCAAGTCCGGCGAGCAAAGCGTCGCTGAACCCCAGAACAGGTGCTTCGCCGCGCGTGCTGATATATTTCATCTCAAAGGCCTTCATTTCGGGTCGAGGCGGATTTTAGCCGCATAATGCAATAGAGCGTCCCTAAAAAAGCCGCAAGAATTAAAGCATCCTTGTAGGGATGGGGGTTGCTCTTGGCGACAAAAAACAGGAAAACACCCTCACGCTATGCATCGCATGGTGGTATAGAACAGGTCGATCAGTGCAGGGAAGCCCGGTTTATGCAGAAAGCATTACAGAATCGTTCATCGTTGTTTCCAGTCTTTGCAACGGTTTTGCTCGCAGCACTCGCAGGCTGCACAACAAGTGGCACGCAGAAAACTGCGGATGGCGCACTGACAGACGCTGGCCAGGCACGCATCAAGGAATCGGAGTTGCGCGCTTTCTGCCCGACAGTTTCGTTGCGTGACGGCACAGCCTATTTCAATACCTATGAAAAGGGTGGCGATAAGGATGCAAGCCGCGTCATTTATCAGGCGGCGTTGACCGATACGACCCGTTCTTGCCAGTACACTGATGGAACAATCAGTCTTGACGTTGCTGCAGCAGGCAAGGTCGTGCCCGGTCCGAAATACAAGAGCGGTAACATCACCATGCCAGTCCGCGTTGCAGTCACTCAGGGCGACAAGGTGATTTATTCCAAGCTGCACAAGCAGACCGTGAATGTGACCAGCAGTGGTGCGACGCAATTCGTATTCAACGACAAGGGAATCTCGATTCCGTCAGATAGCGCTCGCAGTGTCCAGATTTTTGTGGGCTTCGATGAAGGTCCGTACAACACGAAATAGATGCTGAGCTTGGGCGCGTGTTTCGGCACCGTTGCTAAAATGTAGCTGAGATCATAAGGGGTGCACGCTGCTATCGCGTGCACCCCTTTTTTTATCTTGCAGTTTGATCGCGCTTGTTATTTATAGTACTGATAATTCTCGCGGGTTTATATTATATATTATTTAGATATCTCTTCTGAGAATTTAAATTTGGCTTTCTTATAAAGAATATTGGAAATATTTGTTGTGTCCTTCATTTGAATTTATGCGTCATATTGGCGCGAAAAGGATATTCTAAACTGGTTTCCCTATTGTCGATATTGTAACGGCAGGTTTTCTAATGGTGCTGCAGCGCAGGTCTTTTTTATCGCCTGTTTATGTCCTGATCGCCGTTATGCTGCTGCTTGGTGCGATTGCTGGAAAATGGGCTGGCAATTGGTTTCAGCTGCACGACGAAGAGCGGGATATGGACGCCTATATGTCTGTGTTGATGTCACAGGCCAATCGGATCGTTACGTCCGTACAGAAAACATTGGAACAGGCCAACCGTTCTCCTTATGCAATCTGCTCTGATGAGGATAAACGTTATTTACGTGAGTTGTTGTTTGGTGGCTATCACATCAAGGATATCGGTCGTCTTGTGAATGATCGACTTCAGTGTTCCACCCTTCTGAACGACGTTAACACCGAAAAGGTGCGATCCACTGAGGAGGTGCAGTTAAAGGACGGCACTTATATCTATGGCGATCATGAGCTGATTACGCCCGGTAGCCGCGGTCCTGTCATTGGACGTGGTGAGGCTAATGTCGTGTTAAGTTCGGTCGCTTTTGATGCTTTGCACGTTTCTCAGTATAATTTCGTTGTTTTCCTGACAAATGCGGACAAAACCCAGTTTGCCCGTCTATACAATTTCCCTGAGGCGTTTCCCGGCAACACCCAAAACAGTTTTGTTCCGCCGGACAGTAGTCGGTTGTTTGGTATTTCAGACGGTATTCTGCGTGAAAAGGCTTGTGACCCTGTTACGGGAATCTGTATTTCGGTCGTGACATCGCAGATTTGGTATGCCGAAGCGGACCGGCTTCTGCTTTTTGTATTTACTGCTTTTGGAATGTTTGTTGGTGGTGGTATTGGTGCCGCCTGGATCTTTTACCGCAATCGCGACCGGTCTTTGATTTCGCTTTTGAAAAAAGCATTGGCGGCAAAGAGTCTCACACTGGTTTATCAGCCGGTCGTCAATATCGGAAATGGCAAGATTACCGGCTTTGAAGCATTGATCCGTTGGGAGATAACCAAGGGCGATTTCGTGCCGCCTGATTTGTTTGTTGCTCGTGCGGAAGCGGCGGGCATCGCTAGCCGCATCACCTTATATGTTATTGATCAGGTGATTTCGGAGATGGGCGAGCTTTTACGGCAGCAACGGTCTTTGCGCATCAATATCAACATGACGGCAAGTGACGTGCAGAACCCGGCATTTATGACTGCACTCAAACAACGCCTTGGGGTGTTTGATATTAGGCCTCAGCAAATCGGACTGGAACTGACGGAACGTACAGCTGTCGATTTTGCCAAGGCCACCGAAGGCATCAAGCAACTGCGTGAGTGCGGGCATAGGATTTATATCGATGACTTCGGGACAGGCTATTCCAGTCTCGCCTATTTGGGCGAGTTACAGGTGGATGCCATCAAGATTGACAAAGCTTTCACGCGCACAGTCGGTGATGAACGTGGAACTGTTTCAATCGTGCCCCAGATTATTTCGATGGCACATGAACACGGTCTGGATATTGTCGTTGAGGGTATTGAGACAGAAGCTCAGGTCAACTATTTCCGCGGCATTAGCAATAAGCTATCCGGGCAGGGCTGGTATTTCGGCAAGCCTGTTGACGCAACATTGGTCCCAGCGCTTGTCGGAAACACCACCTCATCCAAAAAACGCGGGCGTAGCAGAGCGTCAGCGGCGAAATAGATATTTAACTATAGAATAAATCTATAAGATTCTAATTAAATTGGACTGCTTCTGTGAAGTGAAAAGCAAGAGGTTTGCGTTACAACAATTTCAGCAGGGATGATTGCTTCTGATGAAGGGTTGGTCGTCTCCGATTGAAACTACAACGAACCAAGAGGATGGGGCGGCATATAAAAACCGCTCTGGTCTATGCCCATGAAACCAAAATACGAACGCGTTCTTGAGCCGACAGACACCTGGGCGATTTTCGACGTCACGACGGACGAGCCTGCATCGATCGGCGACAGGCTGATGATTGGTCTGAGCGAAAGCGAATCGGAAGAACTGCTCGCCAAACTCAATGCAGCCGCGAAGAGCAAGAATAAGCGTAGCGCTGCATAGCGGGTCCAGCAAGTCGAACACTGATTGTTCGATGCTCTGACAGCACGAAGTAAAAAGCGCTGGACCAGCGCTTTGAATTGATAGTTCTCCCGAAAGCATATGTGTTTCGGGAGAAATCACAAGCCTCAGGCGTCAGTCCAGATTGATAGGGCCTCGATTACGCCTGGCAGATCCTTATGGCGATGGATCACGGTTTCAGCACCTGCATCCGTCAGCTTGTCGGCATGGCCCGGATAGGTGTGCGCACCACCGGTAAAACCGATAACGCGCATTCCGGCTGCACGCGCGCCATGAATGCCATGCGCTGAATCTTCAATCACGATGACATCGGCCGGATCGACACCAAATTGCTTTGCTGCATAGAGGAAAACGTCTGGTGCGGGCTTTGGCTTTTTAGAGCCAACTTCGCGCGACGAGAAGATATTTGGCGCGAAAAGATCATAAAGACCGACGCGTTTCAGCATGAGTTCAAGGCGTGCGTTGGTCGAGTTCGAGCAGATGCACTTTGGTAGTGCAAGTGCAGAAACAACATCGACGATATCTTCAATCGCCTGCACTTCATTTTTCAGGCGTTCATCAAGCAGCTTTTCCGATTTGTCGAGAAGAGACGCGGAAATTGGAATGCCGGCTTCGCGTTCCACGGTCAGTAGAATGTCCTGCCAGGTAAGACCGGCGAAGCGCTCGCCCACTTCTTCCGCTTCAATTGGATATCCGGCTTCTGTCAGAAGAACAGCATCGACTTGCGCCGCGATCACTTCCGAATCCACCAATACGCCATCGCAGTCAAAAATAATCAGGGAAGGAGCCGCCATTTTACTAGCCTTTTAGAGCGCATACCGAAGTGTGAAACGATTTTCGGCTAAGATGCGCGTTACATCAGAATGTTAGAATGCTGATTTTGTCCACTCGGATCAAACCACGCACCAATGGGAGGGTAGGGGATAACACCCACCGAAATACCGCCGATGAGCTACACTTTTATGATTTGTCCGTCAAATTCTGACCGTTCAATTTACCGTATTCGTTGCAACGATATGGTGCCCTGACTGTTTCATTCCTCCAGTGAAGGAGAACTTGCGACCCTACACTTCCCCTGAAACCTCACGGCGGCGGCGATCCAGTTCTTCACTATAGCGGCGTAACGTGTGTGCTTCACTTAAAAGCCCAAGAACTTTACGTTCCTGCGCGTTGTTAATGACGGCAAGCGCTTCGGCCTCTGCCCGGTCAAAACGCACAACAGCTTCCTTGGCATTCATCTGCGGCAGCAGGAATTGGTCCTGATAGCGCAGCAGGTCGCTGATGCCGCGAGTTCCATCGGTCGTATCGAAACTTTCCGAATAGGCTTCAGGGACAGGGATCATGCCAACATAATGCCCCTCATTATCCACCGCGATAACCCGCTGGGTTGAGCCGAGAGGGAAGTCGTGACGGAATGTCTCAATGTCTGTGCCGATGAGGACGGTCCGTACGTCGTGGCGCATCATGCGGTTGACCGTGAGATTGCGAACCCAGCCAATATCATGTGCAGAGCGAATAGCTTCGCCACGCAGATGGAAGCGCCAGGTTGCAAACGAGTAGCCGAAAGTCTTTCTGACCATAAGTGATGATGAAACGACGGCCCCCAGAACCAGCATTGCAATCGGGAAATCGCCGGTCAGTTCAAGCGCGAGAAAGGCCATGGTGAGTGGGCCACCAACAATGGCCACCGCCATCGAACTCATGCCGATCACGGCATAGACTTCTGGTTCCAGCGAAAGTGGCAAGACCATGCCCGTCACGGCTGCGAAAAGCTTGCCCGTCAGCGCACCCAGAAACAGCGAGGCAAAGAACAGGCCGCCACGAAAGCCTGAACCAATCGAGATCGCTGAGGCAAGTGATTTGCTGAAAATCAGCAGCAGCAGCACAGGAATGGTTAGATTGGCATTCAGATCGAGATGCAACGCACCATGACCGGAAGCCAGAACCTGCGGTGAAACGAAAGCAATCATGCCGACAATTGCACCGCCGATAGCCGGAGCCATCACGGTCGGTATGATACTTTTTCGTGCAATGCGTTCAACCGTGGTAACACCGCGCATGATGAGAATGGCTATGCCTGCGGCCAGAAAGCCAAGTACCAGCGCAGGCACATAATCGCGCGCAGCAATACCATCCAATGGTCCGATCTGGATAACGAATGGAGCACCACCGATCGCCTGTGTAACCAGCATTCCGACAATGGCTGCAACCACAACCGGTGCCAGCGTTGCGATGGAGTAAACGCCGATGATGAGTTCGAATGCATAGAACGCGCCGGTAAGCGGTGCATTGAACGCGCTGGCGATAGCTGCAGCAGCACCGCAACCAACCAAAGTGCGCAAATCGGCGCGCCGCAGTTTCAGAGCGCGACCGATGCGCGATGCAAAACCACTGGCCAGCTGCGTATATGCCGCCTCGAGTCCGACCGAGGCACCAAAACCATTGGAAATGAGGTTCTGTCCCACAAGAATGAAACTGTCTGTCAGCGACAGGTGTCCGCCGTGAAGCGCATTGGCTTCAATGGGGTCGACGATGGGTTTTTTGCGCCAGCGTGCCAGTACCCATATGACAACGCCCATAAGAATGCCGCCAGCCAAGGGGGCGATATAGGCGCTTGGATTGAGTTGCGACGCAGAACTAAGCCTCTCCCCTTCTGCAAGCCCGAAAAGAGCCTGATGCATCCATTGCGAAATACCGCCAATGGCGGCAACTGCAAGAGCCGAAATGATGCCGATGACTGCGCCGGCTATGGCGAGGCCGATTTCACTGCCACGCACCAGCGCGCGCATGCGGAAGGGCACGAAAAGAACCCGCAAATACCGGTTGTGACGCAGTTCGTTGATATTCATGTCAGACACATAGAAGGGGACGCAAATCAGTTGAAGGTGTTAGCGCAATCATAGAGGTAAACGAATAATCAAGCCTTATGGATTGCGCCATTTGAGAGCCTCGAACTGCAATTTGTTGACGGCTTTAATATGGCTGGAACAAAACTGTCAAAGCCAGTTGGTTGCGCAAAGTGCCGGAAATACGGGCTTTTAGGGGAGAATTAAGAAAAGGTTTACAATTTCAATCACTTGGCGTTAACCGCATATTTACCCTACTCAGTAACCATAAGGACAAGTTTTTAGCGTTCACAGGTAATCGAGTATCCCATGTCCCTAGTACGTCTTGCACATGAGTTGCCTATTGAGGCCCCGCGTACCGCTTGGCTCGACTCTATCATCAAGGGTGATTGCGTTTCTGCACTGGAACGCCTTCCGGATCACTCGGTGGACGTCATTTTTGCCGATCCACCTTACAATCTCCAGCTTGGCGGCGATCTTCATCGCCCCGATCAGACAATGGTTAGCGCCGTTGACGATCATTGGGATCAGTTTGAAAGTTTCCAGGCCTATGATGCATTTACCCGTGCATGGCTTTTGGCCTGCCGCCGCGTGCTGAAGCCGAATGGCACCATCTGGGTCATTGGTTCCTACCACAATATTTTCCGCGTCGGCACACAGCTACAGGACATTGGTTTCTGGCTTTTGAACGACATCGTATGGCGCAAAACCAACCCAATGCCGAACTTCCGTGGACGTCGCTTCCAGAATGCGCATGAAACGCTGATCTGGGCCTCGCGTGATGCAAAGGGCAAAGGCTACACGTTCAATTACGATGCCATGAAAGCTGCCAATGACGATGTTCAGATGCGCTCTGACTGGCTGTTCCCTATCTGCACGGGTTCTGAACGTCTGAAAGATGAAAACGGCGACAAGGTGCATCCAACACAAAAGCCGGAAGCATTGCTCGCTCGCATCATGATGGCTTCGAGCAAGCCGGGCGATGTGATTCTTGATCCGTTCTTTGGCTCCGGTACGACCGGTGCCGTTGCAAAGCGTCTTGGCCGTCACTTTGTCGGCATTGAACGCGAGCAGACCTATATCGATGCGGCAACCGCTCGCATTGATGCGGTTGAACCACTGGGCAAGGCCGAACTTACAGTGATGACAGGCAAGCGCGCGGAACCACGCGTGGCTTTCACCTCGATCATGGAGGCGGGTCTGTTGCGTCCAGGCACAGTTCTTTCCGATGCACGCCGCCGCCATGCTGCGATTGTTCGGGCTGATGGTACTTTGGCTGCCAACGGCGAAGCCGGTTCCATCCACCGTATTGGTGCCAAGGTGCAGGGCTTTGACGCTTGCAATGGCTGGACGTTCTGGCACTTTGAAGAAAATGGTGTTTTGAAGCCAATTGATGAGCTGCGCACGATTATCCGTGATCAGATGGCAGCTGCAGGGGCGTAAGCCCAAAATACAACGAGCTCACTATCGGACGACCTCCAACAAAGTCTGATGAAAAGCCCCCCGAAACAATCTGTTTCGGGGGGCTTTTTCGTTGTCGGAGATGTTCTGATCAGAATGAGAGGCCAAGGCCTCTGAGATCGCTTGCAAGTTTGGGTGCGCCAGTGAAATGCACGGCTTGCCAACCAGCGGCTTTCGCACCTTCGACATTGGCAGGGCTGTCGTCGATGAAAAGCGTTGCCGCTGGGTCGAGATCAAAGCTTACGACATGATGATCGTAAATTTCGCGGTCCGGTTTCAACATGCGAATGTCACCGGAAACGGTCACGCCGCGGCTTTCAGTGAGAAACGGAAAGCGACTTTGCGCTTCGCGCAACGTGTCAGACGCAAAGTTTGTCAGCATGGTCACATCATTGCCCTGAGCAATCAGCCCGCGCAATATCGCAACGCTGTCGTCGTAGGAATGCGGTACCATCAGGTTCCAGTTTTGGCGGAACGCGCGGATATGATCGCTGCGGTCGGGATGGGCTTCGATCAGCAGAGCTTCCGCGTCTTCCCAGCTGCGACCGCGATCCTGCTCGATATTCCAGGCGGCGGTGCAGACATTCTCCAAGAACCAGCGGCGTTCAGCGGCATCGGGGATCACATCAAGGTAAGCCAGCTCCGGATCATAATGCAGCAGCACTTTACCGATATCGAAAACGACGTGTTGGACTGGGCTGGTCAACGGCTTTTCCTCCCCCGTTTGAAAGCATCTGGAATGGCGGCCGTGATGGCCTTTTTCATGACAGTTGGCAGTGCTTCCCCCTCTAATTCTGAAGGAGAAGACCACCAGCCATCATTGGTCGTGTGTTTGGCAATATTGCTGGCTGAATAGACAGAAAGACGCAGTTCGAAATGTGTGAACACATGGGTGATGCTGCCTGATGACACCCACTCTGCACTAAAGGGCGCAGAATCTATACTGGCATCGCCATCTATACGTGCAGTCCAGTTGCTTCCGGGTACTTCCGTCATTCCAGCGAGCAGGCCTTCGCGTTGCCGTTTACGCAGCAAAACCGACCCATCATTTGCAATAGCAATAAAGGCTGCTCCTATCCGCACTGGCTTCTCGGCTTTCGGCGCCTTAACGGGAAACTCTTCCGGATCGCGGGTAGCGAGCGCTTCACAATTGTCATTCACTGGGCAAATTGCGCAGGCAGGACGCCTCGGTGTGCAGATGGTTGCGCCCAGATCCATCATAGCTTGTGCAAAGTCGCCGGGCCTGTCCGCTGGCGTCATTTCGCCCATGCGGACGCGAATCTCCGTCTTGGCAGCAGGTAAAGGTGTGTCGATCGCGAATAATCGTGAGATTACACGTTCAACATTGCCATCGACGACCGCTGCAGGTTCACCGAAAGCAATAGCTGCGATGGCCGCTGAAGTGTAATCACCAATGCCTGGCAGCTCTTTCAAACCGGTCGCAGTTGATGGAAATTTTCCATCGTAATTTGCGACAATAAGGTCGGCGCATTTTTTGAGATTGCGCGCACGTGAATAGTAACCGAGTCCGGCCCACGCACGTAGAATATCATCTTCGCTTGCCGCCGCCATAGACGCTACATTCGGCCAGCGCTCGACAAATTTGCTGAAATAGGATTTGACCGCTTCAACGGTGGTTTGTTGCAGCATTATCTCTGAGAGCCACACCCGGTAAGGGTCTGATCTCATACCGCGCAATTGTTCAGCTGGCGTTACACGCCAGGGTAGAATGCGGTGGTGACGATCATACCAGCCAAGAATTTGTCCAGTTCTAGTACTATCGGGGGTGTGGAGCATTTGATCAGTATGATTTAAACGTTGGGAAACTATCTCTAATCTGATTAAAGGCCTTTGTTTGGAATTGATAGAAATTAATGCATAGCATCGCCTTCTTGTGCTTTTATGCGCATGCGATAAATCTCGCGACAGTGAGGCGGGAAGCGGATGTGAAATAAGGAGAAACCGTGGCTAGTTCTGTCCCGGTATATGTCATCAATCTCGCACGCTCTCAGAACAGATGGGATGCTTTGCGAGCAAGTGCCAATGAGTTTTCAGTTGATGTGCGCCGTGTTGAGGCCGTCGAAGGTAAATTGCTGGCCGATGACGAGTTGGCGGATTTTGACGAGGCTGGCTTTCGTCGCAAACATGGAAAAATCGCACTGCCTGCTGAAATTGGCTGCTATTTCAGTCATATCCGCGCATTAGAAACGATTATTGCGGAAAATGAACCCTTTGCTGTCATCGTCGAAGACGATATCGAGTTCACGCCGAATTTTCTTCCTCTTGTCTCTAAAGTTACTGAGTTTCACGGATGGGATGCGATCAAATTGGTCAATCATCGCGTCGCAGCTTTTAGGCCGTTCATGAAAGTAGGAGATAAGTTTTCGATAGGGCGCTGTTTACATGGGCCGCTTGGGAGCGCTGCTGCTTACATAGTTACACTTGAAGGGGCGCAAAAACTGTTGTCTGCAATTCGGATTATGTCATTGCCGTTCGACGTAGAACTTGAGCGGGGCTGGGCAAGAAATTATGAGATTTTCACTCTAAACCAATCTATTGTTGTTTTATCGAAGGCAACTGCATCGACTATCGCTCAAGGCCGTGAAGCCTATGCTGTAAAGCGTCTGCCGATTTATAAGCGAATTGGCACCCTATTATTCAGGACGACTGACTATATACGACGAATCGCATACGCTCTTAGGCGAAATAGCCTAAAAGAGGTGTAAGTGGCTTTTCTCAAAAGATCATTTCTTGTGCGTCGGCGCATAGACCACTGGGCTCTTGCTGTCGCCTCTGCCGCTATGCCGATCCGTTTAGGATTAGGCCCGCTTATTCTTTTCCTGTTTTCATGTGTAGGTATTTATCTGAGCTTCGCCCGTCATACGGCGGTCCGTCTTTTTGCGAAGAAATTCTATATATTCATTCTGCTTTATGCAGCTTGGTCCTTGGGGCTTATTCTGTATAGGGGGGAACCTTTCAACGGTAATCGTCAGATCAGTTACACGCTTCTAATTGCGGCATTTGCATTTGCCGGCCCGGGTATGCTGTTGGTCCGCAATCCGTTACGTGCCTATGTCTTGGGTTCGCGTGTCGGCGTTTTAATGGCGGTACTCGCTGTTATTTACGTTATACTGACACAAGGGGGGCGTATAGGCGTTGGCGGAAATGAAGCTGTCTTCGCGTTCGTCGCTGGCGTTGCAGCTATTTCAGCTGCCATCCCGGTTGCTAGGGCACCTCGTTATCTCTCCAATGGCCCTCAATGGCTGATATTAGGGCTCGTAGCCGTTCTGGCATCGCAAACGCGAGCTGTAATCGTTGTGCTACCGGTTTTTGCAACCATCGAAGTAATAATTTTCCTGAAACGCTTCAGCATACGACAGCAGGGAGCAGCATATGCTGCAGTTGTGGCTGCGCTTGCTGCCCTCGTGATCGCAGGGCCGGTAGGAGATATCATCTCCAAACGTTTTGCGGGTATGGTCGAGTATTATGACAGCGGCGATAGCTCACAATGGGAAGACAAGGTTTCCGCCGATATCCGCGAGGTCATGTGGAAGAATGCTGCAAAAGTCATTGAACATAATCCCATAGCGGGTGTTGGTTCCTATTCAAAAATGGATGTCGTTCGTGCGCAGGCTGGCGAACAGGCATCCATGCTCAATGGTTTCCGACATGTTCACAATACGATCCTTGATGAACTGCTGAATGACGGCATTATTGGATTGTTTTTCATGTTTGCGGCCTTTCTTTCGATCTTTGTGCATCTTTGGCGGAATTCGGATAGTTGGGCTATGCGGCGCGCGTTGATTTATTTCGCTGTCGTTTGCGGGAGCTATGGCATGCTGCATAATCCGTTGCTGCACGAAGTGACGATTTCGTCGGTGATGTTCTTTATTGCAGCTCTGAATACCGCTGCGTCACGCCGCATTATGGCCCTCCGGCGTGCGGGTCTTACAAACTACATTTGCAGGAAATGACATCTATGAAAGCAATCGTGACGGGGGCCGCTGGCTTTATCGGCTTTCACACTGCAGCGCGCCTTCTGGATGAAGGCTGGCAGGTCATCGGTATCGATAATCTCAATGATTATTATCAGGTTGACCTCAAGGAGACGCGCCTTGCCAAGCTGAATGCACGTAACGGTTTCCGCTTTGCACAAGCCGATATTTCCGACGCAGAGGCTTTCAATGTGGCGATTGCCGCTGATCGCGATGTCGATGTTATTGTGCATCTCGCAGCCCAGGCCGGTGTCCGTTATTCCATCGAAAATCCGGCGGCCTACATATCGGCGAACGTTATGGGGCAGGTGACTGTTTTTGAGGCGGCACTTAAGTTAGAAAAGCGTCCGTCGGTTGTTTATGCCAGTTCATCGTCGGTCTATGGCGCGAATGAGAAGACCCCGTTTTCCGAAAGCGATGCTGTAGACCATCCGGTCTCGGTCTATGCAGCGACCAAACGCTCAGGCGAGCTTCTGGCGGTGTCCTATAAGCATGTTCACGGCCTGCACTCGACCGGCTTACGTTTTTTTACGGTCTATGGCCCGTTTGGGCGCCCGGATATGGCGCCATGGCTGTTCACTTCGGCGATCCTTAAGGGCGAGCCGATCCGCGTTTTCAATAATGGCGAAATGCAGCGCGACTTCACCTTCGTCAATGATATTGTGAGCGGTGTATTGGGGGCAGTAAAGCGTATCATAGAGCAGCCTGAACAAACTGCGCCGGTCTATAACCTCGGTAATAATTGCCCTGTGATGCTCAACGACTTCATCGCGGCCATTGAAAAAGCCTGCGGAAAAGAGGCAATCCGTAAGCTGGAGCCAATGCCCGCAGCGGATGTCCCGCGCACTTATGCCGACATAGCACTTGCAACCCGCGATCTCGGCTTCAGTCCTCAAACCACGCTCGATGAAGGTATCCCTTTGTTTGTTGAGTGGTTTCGGGGCTATAATGGGACGCGATGAGCGAACCAAAATCAAAACGGGGCTTTCGCCCGCTGGCTGACATGACGTCGCGTCTGATGGACCCGATGTTGCAGAAGCGCGCCGGTATCAATCTTTCGCTGCTGCAATCCTGGGAGGATATTGTTGGCTCAGCAATCGGAGCGTCGTCTCGTCCCTTGCGCATATTATGGCCAAGACGGCTGCACGAAGACGATCCATTCAGTCCTGCTACCTTGATTATTGCATGCGAAGGTTTCGCAGCCTTGCAGATACAGCATGAGACGGGTGAAATCATCAGCCGTGTAAATGGCTTTCTTGGCTTTTCCGCTATCGGTCGCATCAAGATTGAGCAGAAACCCCCAGCACTTGATTTCAAGCGTCGTCCCAAACGTTTGGCAGCCCTGGCGCCCTCCGAAGAACGCCGGATCGACAAAGCAACTGACGGGATCGAAGACGACGCATTGCGTGCCGCCCTCGCACGGCTTGGCAAAAATATTCTTGCCGAAAAGCGATCCACGAAGAAGTGAGCAATCTGCCTTAAATTTGATTCAAGATTGTTGCTGAACTGCATTTGATCACGACAGGGCTGGTGATTAGTGATCCGCCACCCTAAATTGTGCTGAAACGTCAACATTTAAACAGGACTGGATGATTCGTATGCCTGCACCGCTTAACCGCAGACATGTTATTTCTCTTGCTGGCGCAGCTGCCGCAGGACTTGCTTTTGCCGGCAATGCGAGCGCACAGTCACGCAGCGCTGAAGCCACTGTCGATGCTGCAAAGGTTGCAGAACCTGGCAAGCTCAAGGACATGGTTTATGGCAAGGCCGATGCGCCTGTTACGATCGTCGAGTATGCATCGCTGACCTGTTCGCATTGCGCTGATTTTGCGGTCAATACTTTCCCGACCATCAAGGAAAAGTACATTGATACCGGCAAAGTGAAGCTGATCTTCCGCGAATTCCCATTCGATCCACGCGCAACTGCGGCTTTCATGCTGGCTCGTTGCGCACCTGAAGACCGTTATTTCCCAATGGTTGAAGTCTTCTTCAAACAGCAGCAGCAATGGGCTGGTGCCGCAGATGGTGAAGCTGCACTGCTTCAAATTGCGAAACTTGCAGGTTTTACACAGGAGTCGTTCAAGGCTTGCTTGACGAACCAGCAAGTTCTCGATGATGTGAGAGCAACCATGGAACGTGGATCGACGGAATTTGGCGTGAACGCCACGCCAACATTCTTCATCAACGGACAGAAATACGCTGGAGCCCTTTCGGTTGACGAGATGTCGGCAATCATTGACAAGCTGCTCTAAGCCGCCTTTCGGCAAGAAAAGCGGACGCTTCATTGCGTCCGCTTTTTGCGTTTCTGAGAGAGGAGCCGGCTGATGCGCTTCTCCAAGCTGCGCCTTGTCGGTTTCAAGTCCTTCGTCGAACCGATGGAGTTCGTCATTGAAGGTGGGCTGACGGGCGTTGTCGGGCCGAATGGCTGCGGTAAGTCCAATCTCGTTGAAGCGTTGCGCTGGGTGATGGGTGAAAACTCATACAAGAACATGCGCGCTTCCGGCATGGATGATGTGATCTTCTCCGGTTCCGCCACGCGACCCGCGCGCAACACGGCGGAAGTGACACTCTTCCTCGACAATTCCGACCGCACGGCACCTGCGGCCTATAATGATCAGGACGAGTTGCAGGTTTCGCGTCGCATTGAACGTGAAGCGGGCTCGGTTTATCGCATCAATGGCAAGGAAGCGCGCGCGAAGGATGTGCAGCTGCTCTTCGCCGATCAATCGACCGGTGCTCGTTCGCCATCCATGGTCGGTCAGGGCCGTATCGGTGAACTTATTCAGGCTAAGCCACAGGCGCGACGTGCGTTGCTCGAAGAAGCCGCCGGTATTTCTGGCCTGCATACCCGCCGCCACGAGGCGGAATTGCGCCTTCGTGCAGCCGAAGGCAATCTTGAACGTCTCGAAGATGTGGTAGGAGAACTTGGCAGCCAGATTGAAAGCCTGAAACGTCAGGCGCGCCAGGCCAATCGCTTCAAGGCTTTGTCTGCAGATATTCGTCGCGCCGAGGCATCGTTGCTTCATCTGCGCTGGTCGCAGGCGAAAGCGCAGGAAGGCGAAGCGCAAAGCGCACTCGCACAGGCAACGTCGGTTGTCGGCGACATGGCGCAGGCGCAGATGAATGCAGCACGCGACCAAGCCGTTGGTGCGCATAAATTGCCGGAAATGCGCGAGGCGGAAGCGAAAGCTGCTGCCGCTTTGCAGCGCCTTTCCATCGCTCGTACACAGCTCGATGAAGAAGATGGCCGCATTCGTGTGCGCCGTGCCGAACTTATGAAGCGGCTCGAACAGCTGACAGCTGACATTGCGCGCGAAGAGCAGATGGTGCGTGAGAACGCCGATATTCTGACGCGTCTTGAAGAGGAAGAGCAGGAGCTGATTGCTTCCAACGAAGCATCTGGTGAACGCGATGAGGAATTGCGTGCGATTTTTGAGGAATCAGAAATCCGCCTGCAGGATAGTGAAAACGCGCTGGCTCGTGTAACAGCGGAACGAGCGGAAGCTGCGGCTGAACGCACGCAGATTGAGCGGGCCTTGCAGGAAACGCAAAGCCGTCGTGACCGTCTGGCGAACCAGATGGAAACAATTGAGCGCGATATCGCGGCGGTCACTGAGCAGATCGGTGGACTGTTTGATCCGGCTGAGAAGCGGATTGCAGTTGAAGCTGCAACTGACGCACTGGCAACATCCGAAGACGCGGTGACTGCCGCTGAAGAACTTGTGGGTGCTGCGCGTGAGCAGGAGGCGGCAGGCCGCCAGCCGCTCAGCGAAGCGCGCACTGAGCTTAATCGGATCGAGACCGAAGCGCAGACATTGGCGCGTATTCTCAATGCTGGTGAGACGGGCCAGTTTCCGCCTGTTGTTGAGGAATTGCGGGTCGAAAAAGGATATGAAATTGCCCTTGGCGCGGCACTTGGTGAAGACCTTGATGCGGCAAGTGACGATCACGCACCAGTCTATTGGGCATATAATCCGGCCGCAGAAAGAGACCCGGAATTGCCAGCAGGCGCAACTCCGCTTGATCGCCTGGTAGAAGGCCCACAGCAATTGCGCCGCAGGCTCGCGCAGGTGGGCGTCGTTTCGGACAGTGATGGTCCGTGTTTGCAGGCTTCCCTGCGTCCCGGACAGCGACTGGTCAGCAAAGCAGGTGCTCTGTGGCGCTGGGATGGCTATACTGCAAGCGCCGATGCGCCGACACCAGCTGCTCAGCGACTTGCGCAAAAGAACCGTCTGGCGGAGCTTGAGCAGGAAGCAATCAGTGCTGACGCCCGCGTAAAGAGTGCCGAACAGGCCGTGCAGCGTTTTGAAATGGCTGTTCGCGAAGCGGTTGAACAGGAACGCGTTGCCCGCGATGTCTGGCGTGCCAATCAGCGCAAGCTTGATGATGCGCGCGAGGCCCTGGCTGCTGTTGAACGTGCTGCGGGTCAGCTGGCGACCAAACGTGCTGGTCTCGAAGAAGCCAAATCGCGTCTTGAGGAAAACCTTGAGGAAGCGCAGATCCGCGTTGTTGAGGCCGAAGACCGTCTCAACGAAATGCCCGATATGGATGCCATCGGCGAACGTCATTCGGCCATGACTACGGAAGTGCAAGCTGATCGCGTGCAGCTTGCGGAAGCCCGCGCTGCCTATGAAGGTCAGCGTCGCGAAGCCGACAACCGTGCAAGACGGTTGGCGATGATCGGTATGGAACGGCGCAACTGGGCGTCGCGCGCGCAAAATGCAGAACAGCAGATTGCGGCCTTGAATGACCGTCGCGCGGAAACTGCGGATGAAGCAGAAATTCTGGCCGAAGCTCCGGAAGAAATCGAGAGCCGTCGCCGTGCGCTTTTGAATGAACTGTCGGAGGCCGATGAACGCCGCAAACAGGCGGCCGATATTTTGGCCGAGGCGGAGGCGGTGCAGGCTGAACTCGACAAGGCTGCGACACTGGCGATCCAGCAACTTGCAACCAGCCGTGAGCAACGCGCACGTGCTGAAGAGCGTCTGACTGCTGCCGAGGAGCGCCGCAAAGATACGGAAGCGCGCATTGCAGAAGCACTTAACTGCGCGCCGCATGATGCCATCCGTCATACGGGTCTCAAGCCTGAAGATCGCATGCCCGATCCCGATCAGCTCGAACGCCAGCTTGAGCGGCTCAGGATTGAGCGCGAACGGTTGGGTGCAGTCAACCTGCGCGCGGAAGAGGAAAGTCAGGAACTTTCTGCTCGCCTTGAGGCGATCATCTCTGAGCGCGAAGACGTCATTGAAGCGATCAAGAAACTGCGTCAGGCGATCCAGAGCCTCAACCGTGAGGGCCGTGAACGTTTGCTGGCTGCATTCGACGTGGTGAATGCCCAGTTCCAACGCTTGTTTACGCATCTTTTTGGTGGCGGAACGGCAGAGTTGCAGCTGATTGAAAGCGATGACCCGCTTGATGCTGGGTTGGAAATCCTTGCTCGGCCTCCCGGCAAGAAGCCGCAAACCATGACTCTTCTATCGGGTGGTGAGCAGGCTCTAACTGCAATGGCACTGATCTTTGCAGTGTTCCTGACCAACCCGGCGCCGATCTGTGTGCTGGACGAAGTGGATGCACCGCTCGACGATCATAATGTCGAGCGCTACTGCAATCTGATGGATGAAATGGCGGCTTCAACCGAAACGCGTTT
Organism: Brucella grignonensis; assembly: GCF_002252505.1. Lineage (GTDB taxonomy): Bacteria > Pseudomonadota > Alphaproteobacteria > Rhizobiales > Rhizobiaceae > Brucella > Brucella grignonensis. The sequence continues at coordinate 742,154 of NZ_NNRL01000163.1, forward strand.
CGTTGTCATCACGCATAATCCGATCACCATGGCCCGTATGAACCGCCTGTTCGGCGTGACCATGGGTGAGCAGGGTGTGAGCCAGCTTGTCTCGGTTGATCTTCAAACCGCAGAGCAGTTGCGCGAAGCAAGCTAGAGCGCAGCCCGAAAAGTGTGAAACGGTTTTCGGACAAAGATGCGCGTTAAAGCAAATGATCAGAGCGCCGATCTGATCCAATCAGATCGGCACTCTAATTGCTGAGTGACAATATCACTCTTCATTTTCGCTTTCGTCTTCATCATCAGCTTCAATGACTTGCCAGATGAATGCATGAAGACGTTCTTCAATGCTTGCTTTGGATGCACCTGATGCTTCCATTTCACGCTTGATTTTGAAGAATTGATCCTTGTCGGATTGCGACAGATATTTGGCGGCGGTTTCAAGTGATGATAGAGATGTGGACATGGCGGTTGATACTGCTTTGTTTGGCAAGATGCGCTTAAAACAGATAGATAGAGCATTTCCAACACTTAAATCGAAACTGGAAATGCCCTCGCTTCGCGTTTTGTCTAATTAGCGAGCCTTATAGGTTACGCTGATCTTTGCGCCTGTCAGCGCGTGTTCTGCAAGTTTGCCCGGCTCCAGGTCCTTGAGACCGATTGGCAACGGCTTGTCGAAATGTACATCCATTGTGAAAAAGCCGGTAGGATTTGGCATGTCCTGAACAAAACGAGCCAGCGCTTTTCTGGAATCTGCATCGATCTGGCTGTCGGGCAGGGCGTCAATGCCTTTGCTTGCAATATCGCGCAGACGCGCAATGTCAACTTCCGGGTCGCTTTCACCGGTTTCAGATGGCAGTGCGGCGTAATTGGCAAGAACGGGGAGGGCAATACTCTCCCACAGTCCCTGATTATCAAGGCGTAAGCGCAGATGCGAAAGCGTTGCGGTTGGATTAACCGTAAGGCTCGCAACGGACGAATCGACGGGCAGGTTGATTTCCGCAGAAACTGAGGCCTTACCCATCTTTATGTTGCTGATTTCTGCGTTCTGAATGTGCAGATAACCGCTTTCCGGATTGAAGCGATAAGAAGCTGCGAAATCCATCGGCCATTGCTGAATTGAAGTGATGTAATCCGATACTTTACTGCCGCTTTGCAGCGTCATGCGCACGCCATCCACCGCTAAGCGCCCCCACTGCGGTGCAGTTTTGCTCAAATCAGGGGCTTCAGAAAGATAGTCCTGCAGGCGATCAACTTCCAGAACGGCTCTTTCAACTGTCCACCCCATAATGCTCATGGCTTGATAAACGCCGTTCGAAACAACGCAGCCATCGGGAATATCTCTGACCGTATAATTCTTGCCGGGCTTGAGAATACTCATGCCCTTGAGAAATTCTTCGCACCGGCTAAGCGGTGCGTTGTCGGACGCAGGCGCAGTTGTTTGAGCAAATGCTGATGTGGCGGCGAGGGAGAGCAGGACGGTTGGAAGGATGAAACGCATGTCACCGAATTTTATGTTGAACTAAATAAGATACGCCGCATCATTTCCATATGGTCGCTGCTGTCAACCAGTGACCATGAAAGTTGCTACTTGTCGCTCCAGACCGCAAGTTCATTGCCCGCAGGATCGATGAAATGAAAACGACGGCCACCGGGAAAGGCAAAAATGGGTTTCACAATTGTTCCGCCAGCCTCGGTCACAGATGCCAGCGTTTCTTCAATCTTTGTCGAATAGAGCACAGGCAAAGGCTTTGCGATGGCTTGCGGATCAGCGTCAAAGCCACCATCCAAACCTTCGGCAAATGCAGAATAGGTCGGGCCGTAATCAACGAACGACCAGCCGAACGCACGTGCGTAAAAACTTTTTGCGGCGTCAAGAGACCCATTGGCTGCAGGCATTTCAAGATAATCGAGCTTGCCGGTGATGCGCATGTTCAACTCCAAATGTTCTATATTTGTTCTTATATTGGAAGAAGACTCACCAATTTGTCAAGTGATATAGGGTTGCAGTTAACAGGTTGGTTTAATTATTAAAAGTGCAGCCGTCCCATCATTATGCAATCGACAAACTCCCCGTCTCTGAAGGCGTCGGATCGTAAAACGCCTTCGTGTTCGAAGCCGAAGTTTTGATAAAGCCGAATGGCATGATCGTTGTCAGCAAACACCGTCAGATCCAGCCGGTGGAGGTTAAGCCAGTTGTCTGCTACATCAATGATCTGGTGCATAAGACCGGTACCGATGCCTTGGCCCTGATAATCATCATGCACACCGATACCAATTGTCCCTGAGTGTATTCGCCGACCATCCGCGCGACAAATATCGCAGCTTCCGACGATTTTTCCTTCAAGAATGGCCAATATGACGGTGTGTCGATCTTTGAGGTTTGAAAGCCATTGGCGAGTGTTTTCAACGCGCGTGAACGGCAAACGGGATGTACCCGCTCGAAACTTGGGCATATTGATCATTGCACATATTTCTTCCGCATCCTCTATGCGTGGTGGGCGATATGTGAGCGAGTTTGGGGCTGAAATCATGGGGCCTCCGACAAATAGGATTCGTGAGCCTAATCTCTCAATATGCAGCCGGCCATTGCAAGAAACCAATCCCTATTTGTCTGGTTCTGCAATTAAATCTGCGCATCATGACTAACCTGCGCGGTCTAATCGATTCTATTACGATGCTTTGTCTTTTTTGATTGGCAGACAACGACTTGATCGCATAAGCACGAAGATAGTTTCTGCAGGCCTGTGGAAAAAGCACAGACATTGCGGACCGTTACCTGCGCAAGGGAGGCCAGCATGACGAAGTGGGTGTACGCATTCGGTGATGGTAAGGCAGAGGGCGCTGCGAGCGATCGCAACCTTCTCGGTGGTAAAGGAGCGAACCTGGCTGAAATGAGCAGCCTTGGTCTGCCAGTGCCGCCCGGTTTTACGATCACGACTGAAGTGTGCACCTCCTATTACGACCATGAACGCTCCTATCCAGATGAACTCGACGAACAAGTTCAAAAGGCGCTGAACCATGTTGCTGAGCTGACCGGACGGGCATTTGGCGGCACGGAAAAGCCATTGCTGGTTTCGGTGCGTTCCGGTGCGCGTGCCTCCATGCCAGGCATGATGGATACGGTGCTCAATCTCGGCCTCAATGATGCGACCGTTCAGGCTATCGCACGCGAGGCGGATGACGAGCGTTTTGCCTATGACAGCTACCGCCGCTTCATCCAGATGTATTCAGATGTGGTTTTGGGTGTCGATCACGGCTTCTTTGAAGAAATTCTGGAAGACAAGAAGGCCGACCTTGGTGTCGAAGTCGATACAGCATTGAGCGCCGATGACTGGAAGGAAGTCATCGGGCTGTATAAAGCCAAGGTTGAGGAAGAATTGGGCGAGCCTTTCCCGCAAGACCCGCGCGAGCAGCTTTGGGGTGCGATCAGCGCAGTCTTCTCAAGCTGGATGAATGCGCGTGCCATCACCTATCGCCGTCTGCACAATATCCCTGCGCAGTGGGGGACAGCGGTCAATGTTCAGGCAATGGTTTTCGGCAATATGGGCGAAACCTCTGCAACCGGCGTTGCCTTCACCCGTAATCCTTCCACTGGCGAAAAGAAGCTCTATGGCGAGTTTCTGGTCAATGCGCAGGGCGAAGACGTTGTTGCTGGCATTCGCACGCCGCAGAACATTACCGAGGAAGCGCGCATCGCCGCCGGGTCCGACAAACCATCGCTTGAGAAAGTAATGCCGGAAGCATTTGGCGAGTTTCTGAAAGTCGCGGATCGGCTCGAGCAGCATTATCGCGACATGCAGGATCTCGAATTCACGATTGAACGCGGCAAGCTCTGGATGCTGCAAACCCGCTCGGGCAAACGTACGGCCAAAGCAGCGTTGAAAATGGCTGTTGAAATGGCTGCCGAAGGGCTGATTACTGAAGAAGAAGCCGTGCTGCGCATTGACCCAGCAGCGCTTGACCAGCTTTTGCACCCGACCATCGATCCTCGTGCGGAGCGTATTGTCATAGGCCAAGGCTTGCCAGCATCGCCAGGGGCTGCGACAGGTGAGATTGTGTTCTCGTCAGAGGATGCGGAACAGGCCAAGTCTGAGGGGCGCAATGTTATTCTCGTGCGCGTTGAAACGAGCCCGGAAGATATCCACGGCATGCACGCGGCCGAAGGCATTCTGACCACACGTGGGGGCATGACCAGCCATGCGGCGGTCGTTGCGCGCGGTATGGGCAAGCCTTGTGTCTCTGGTGCAGGCTCACTGCGTGTTGATTATCGCAACGGTACGATGCTGGCCGCAGGGCAGACGTTCAAAAAAGGCGATATCATCACCGTGGATGGCGGCAGCGGTCAGGTGCTGAAGGGCGCGGTTGCGATGTTGCAGCCAGAGCTTTCCGGCGACTTTGGTCAGCTAATGCAATGGGCGGATAAAGCACGCCGCATGAAGGTGCGGGCCAATGCGGAAACACCAGCGGATGCCCGCACTGCTCGTTCGTTCGGTGCGGAAGGTATCGGATTGTGCCGCACGGAGCATATGTTCTTTGAAGGCGAACGCATTATCGCGATGCGCGAAATGATCCTTGCCGACAAGGAGGATGGTCGCCGCGCGGCTTTGGCCAAGCTTCTGCCGATGCAGCGTTCGGACTTTGTCGAACTGTTTGAGATCATGAAGGGCTTGCCTGTCACGATCCGCTTGCTCGATCCGCCGCTCCACGAATTCCTGCCTCGCACGGATGAAGAAGTCGCGGAAGTGGCAAGCGCTATGGGTGTTGATGCCGACAAGCTGCGCGAGCGTTCTGAGAGTCTGCATGAGTTTAACCCGATGCTGGGGCATCGCGGGTGCCGACTGGCTGTGTCTTATCCAGAGATTGCGGAAATGCAGGCGCGGGCGATCTTTGAGGCCGCAGTTGAAGCAGGGAAAAAGACTGGCGAACCGGTGGTGCCGGAAGTCATGGTTCCGCTGGTTGGCCTCAAGGCTGAACTTGATTTCGTCAAAGCGCGCATCGATGCGGTGGCAAAAGAAGTGATCGGCGAATCCGGCGTTCAGATCGACTATATGGTCGGCACGATGATCGAGTTGCCGCGGGCCGCTTTGCGGGCCGCTGAAATTGCGGAAACGGCGGAGTTCTTCTCTTTTGGCACCAACGATCTCACGCAGACGACTTTCGGCATTTCGCGTGACGATGCAGCACCTTTCCTTTCAACGTATCAAAGCCGTGGTGTGATCGAACAGGATCCGTTCGTTTCACTGGATTTCGACGGTGTGGGTGAACTGATCCAGATCGCAGCAGAGCGTGGACGCAAAACACGTGACAAGCTTAAGCTGGGGATTTGTGGCGAACATGGCGGCGATCCGGCATCGATCAGTTTCTGCGAGCAAACAGGTCTTGATTACGTGTCCTGCTCGCCTTTCCGTGTGCCGATTGCACGTCTGGCGGCAGCCCAAGCCGCAGCACGCAACAACGCATCCCGAAAAGTGTGAAACGGTTTTCGGACAAGATGCGTGTCGAATGAAGATCTTAGAGCGCTGATCTGATTGGATCAGGTCAGCGCTCTAAATGAATGCCATAATTCGGCTTTGGTTCTGGCGCTGTAAACTGTAAGTCTTAACGCCAGAGCTTTATTTATCGGGGCAGCTATGTTTCGTCAGTTGTTAGCGGCGGGGGCCGCGCTCGTTTGTTTCAGTACTGTGGCCCGCGCATATGATGCGCCGCCGCAGCCGGAGAACAACGAGAAAATCAGCATTGTGGAACCACAATTGCGTATTACCAAGGGTGGGGCCACTGCGCCACAAGTGGCGCTGACGCTCGATGCCTGTATGGGGAAGACGGATCATCGTATTCTTGATGTGCTGGTGCAGAATCGTATTCCGGCGACGATTTTTGTTACTGGGCGCTGGTTGAAGCAGAATGCGGAAGCCTTCGCGGTGATGAAGGCGCATCCTGATCTCTTTGACATTGAGAACCACGGCAATATGCATGTGCCAGCCATTACCAATGTGCAGACCATGTACAATATCAAAACAGCGGGATCGCTTGATGCCGTTCGTTCGGAGATTGATGGTGGTGCCGATGCGATCGCAAAATCGGGTGCTTCAAAGCCAAAGTGGTATCGGGATGCAACGGCCCGTTATTCGACCGACGCTGTAAAGCTTGCGGAAAGCATGGGTTACAAAATCGGCGGTTACTCACTGAATGGCGATCAGGGTGCATCGCTGCTCGCGCCTGTCGTTGCACGGCGCATTTCGGCTGCACGCGATGGTGACGTCATCATTTCGCATATCAACCAGCCAACGCGTTCGGCGGGTGAGGGTGTCGCCAAAGGCATTCTCGCCCTTCAGGCCAAGGGCATGAAGTTTGTAAAGCTGCGCGATGTTGAGACGACCACGACGCTTAATCCTGTGCCTGCACATAATCTGCACGCAGATGCGCCGGGGGCACTTACAAAGCCGCAAGCCGGAAAATGACTTAATTCTTTGTTTTGCGCATATCTTTTTCCCAAAACTGGTTTCCACTTTTGGGAGACACGCTTTACCCGCCGTTTGCCTTGTCCTTCGGTGTCAGGCTTTTCATGACTGCTGCATAATTGCGCCCAAGGCTTTCAAACAAAGCATTCTCGCCAGTCAGCGGCGCAACGGAAAGCGTCGTACCGTCATTGCCTAATGTGACGAAAACAACCTGATCCTGCGGATGGCCTGCGATGGCAATAGCGCCGATGCGCTGTGCTTCACTGGTGTCGAGCGCAGGCATATTGAACAGAACCTCTCCGCCCACACGTTCTGCTGCCTTGGCAAGGGCAGTGTCAAATCCTTCGATCAGAACGTCGATGGCTCCGAGCGCAAATTCAAGCTCGACTGCTTCCAGCGTCATGGCATCCTGATCTGCTTCAGCAGTGCTGGATGTAGCTGGCGCGTGGCCATTATGAAGGGTGCGATCCATGTCGTCCTCTCCGACGAATCCGAAAAAAGCCCCCATATACGCGATCATGCCCTTCGTTAGAAGTTGCTGCAATAGCTTTTATATTGATTTAACTCTATTTTTCCCGCTCATTCTTTGGAACTGGATGAATTGACAGTGCGCGCTCTGCCTTTTCCTTTTGCGGCTGAGCTGTCTCTGTTATGCATGGAAACACTCTAAAACGCAGTTGGGACCCTGCATGAGAAAACTTCGCTATCAACGCCGACAGTCTCGCTCAGCCATTTGGGCTTTGCGATTTGGCGTATTTGCGGCCGTGCTTGCGGTGCTGGGTCTTATTCTGCACAGGTTCGGTAAGCTGGAAACGCCTGACTTTGTTCTGGTTGCTGCACTCAGTGGTGTTCTTGCGATAGTCGCGCTGTTGTGTGCCGCAAAAGGGCTGCGTAATTTGTGGGTCAATGGCGATAAGGGCGGAGCGCGCTCTTTTTTGGGTAGTTTTCTGGCATTTGCAGTTCTGCTGCCGCTCTGTTTTGTAGGCTCTCTTTGGTATAGCTCACCACAGCTTTATGATCTGACAACTGATTTTGAGACGCCACCGCAGTTTCCATCGACAATGCCACCGCGCTTGCCACGTATGAACCCACTGTCTGTTGATTTTAGCGGGGATATGCTGGGGCAGATGTCGGCTTATCCAGATGTGATGGGACGCCGCTATCCGGCGGCTCCAGATCGAGTTGCACAAGGGGTACAGAATACCCTTAAGGCCTTTGGATGGACGCAAATTAGTCGTGATATTCCTTTGCCGGAGCAAAATGCAACGCGGTTTGCTGCGATAGCCCACAGCCCTTTTCTTGGCCTGAAGAGCGATGTGGTTATCCGTCTGCTTGATGAGGGCGAAACCACTTACGTCGATATGCGATCCTTGTCTCGCTACGGAAAGCGGGACATGGGGCTGAATGCGGCTTTCATTACCGAGTTCCTGTCTGCGCTCGAAGGTGAGGTCAATAAAGCGCCAGCCGATGTTGAATGATTAGAGCATTTCCAACAAAGGTGGAACCGGTTTTGTGTTCAGAGATGTGTAAAAACAAATAGATAGAGCGTTTCTGGCAGTAAATTTAACCGGAATTGCTCTAGCGCGGCTGATAGATACCATTTAGGGATGGGTTGCCATCAGTGATAATTTCACCGCGCCCGACCAGATCTTCCAGATGTGCCAGTACCGAAAGCGCCGCTGCGCCATGCAGACGCGGATCGGTATCGCGATAGATCGCTTTGACCATGTCCGGGATTGTGCGATCGCCTTGAATAATCCGCTCCAATATTGCGCGTTCGCGCATTTTGCGATGTGCACGCAATCCTCGCACAAATGCTGCTGGCTTGGTGACGGCACCTCCGTGGCCCGGCAGATAGATATGATCATCGCGTTCAAGCAGCTTCTCAAGCGAAGCCATGTAATCGCTCATCGAACCGTCTGGCGGCGCGACGATGGACGTCGCCCATGCCATCACATGATCGGCAGAAAACAGGATGTCTGTGCCTTCGAGGCCGAAAGCCATGTGGTTGGCAGCATGGCCGGGCGTATGGATGCCCCGCAGCACCCAACCATCACCGTCTATCGTCTCCCCATCTGATAACGCCAGATCGGGTACGAAGTCGATATCGGCGCTGGCCTCAAGCATGTTCACTTCGCCGCTATAATATGGGCGCGCGGGCCGATGCGGACCTTCCGCAACGATGAGCGCACCTGTTTGTCCTTTCAGTCGCCTTGCAAGGGGGGAATGATCGCGATGGGTATGGCTTACAAAAATGTGGCTTACCGGACGCTTGGCGATTGCGGCGAGAAGAGCCTGAAAATGCGCTTCGTCTTCTGGACCCGGATCGATAACGGCGAGCGTATCGGTCCCTACGATATAGCTGTTTGTGCCATGAAATGTAAAAGCGCTCGGATTATTCGCAGTCAGGCGGAGCAAGTCTTCACGCAAAGCAACCGGTGCCCCGTATTCCGGGGAGAAGCTGCCGTCGAAATCAAGCGCCATTGAATATTCCAACTTGTTTTGGTTTGCCGGTTCATCTTCGGTTTAAAGCATTTCCGGCAAAAGTGCGAAGCGGTTTTGCGTGGGGTGATGCGCAAAAAGCAAATAATTAGAGTGGCCCCAAAGGTTCATTTTAAGTTGGAACCGTTCTGATGCTTTGAACAGCTTAAGCCGGTTTCATCGCCCGGCCTTTTTCATAACTTTGTTGAAACTGCTTTGCGATTGACAATCTGTCGGCTGCAAAGCTTTGTAGGAGTGCGTCTCGAAACGTGCGAAACGGGTTTGTGGGGAGGAAAGCGTGAAGTTTGAAGTGCTGGAAGTTGAGCCGCTGACAAAGGCGGCTTTTGCGCCTTTTGGGGACGTCATCGAGGTGGACGGCGCTGAGCGACGTCTCATCAATAATGGCACGACGGAACGCTTTCACGATCTTGCCCGCGTCGAGGCTACCGGCACCGACGCACGTGTTCTGATCAATATCTTTCGCGGACAATCTTTTGCCGCACCGATCAACGTCGTGATGATGGAGCGACATCCTTTCGGATCGCAGGCCTTCATTCCGTTGAATGGCAGGTCGTTTCTGGTTGTGGTTGCAGAAGATGTTGAAGGCAAGCCCGCGCGACCGAGAGCGTTTCTGGCGAGAGGCGATCAGGGTGTCAACTACTGGCGCAATGTCTGGCATCATCCGCTTGTATCCCTTGAGCAGACATCAGATTTTCTTATTGTTGACCGCGCAGGCAACGAGAATAATCTGGAGGAATATTTCCTTCCGGATGTCGTCTATCGCATCGAGACAATCCCGGCTTTTGAAACGCAAATCTGAGGATCAAAATGGGCAAGCTATCCACACATGTTCTCGACACCGCGCACGGTAGTCCGGCGGCAGCGATGCGCATTGAGCTTTATAAGCTTGGAGCCTTGGGGAAAACGGAGCTTCTTAAACGCACTGTGACCAATCTCGACGGTCGCACAGATGAGCCGTTGCTGAGTGGCAATGAAATGCGGGAAGGTACTTATGAGCTGCATTTTCATGTTGCCGAATATTTTGAAGTGCGCGGAGCAGAGGTTGCCAATCCCCCGTTCCTCGATCTGATACCAATCCGTTTCGCGATTGCGGATGAAGACGGCAATTATCATGTGCCACTTCTGGTCAGCCCCTGGTCATATTCGACCTATCGCGGAAGCTGACTTATCCCCCTCTGCTTGAGAACCATTAAGCTCCCCGCATTACCAACGCGAGGAGTTTTTTATGGATCAAACACCAAATCTCAAACTTCCCTACATCATGCCCAGTCAGGCACAGAAGCATGTCACGCATAATGAGGCGCTGCGATTGCTTGATGCCGTCGTGCATCTCAGTGTGAAGTCGCGGGTGCAGACTGGCGCACCGATCACGCCTCTATCCGGGGAGCGGCATATTGTTGCGAACCAGGCTACCGGACAGTGGGCAGGAAAGGAAGGAATGATAGCCTTCTTCATTGATGACGGCTGGTCTTTTGTTGCAGTCGCAAAGGGCTGGCTTGCCTATGTCGAGGATGAAGGCAGATTGCTGGTGTTCAATGGAACAGAGTGGGAAGTCACAGGTTCTGTGCCTGACAAGCTGTCGCTATCCATGCTTGGTGTGCAGGCTACAGCCGATGCAATCAACCGTTTTGCAATCTCGTCAGAAGCAAGCCTCTTCAACAATGCAGGCGCTGGTCATCAGATCAAAGTCAACAAACAGGCGGCCATGAATACGGCGAGCCTTTTATTCCAGTCAGGCTGGACCGGGCATGCGGAGATGGGGCTCAATGGCGACAATAATTTCAGCGTCAAGGTTGGCGATGATGTCGGCAATTGGCGTGAAGCCGTCAAGGTTGACCGTGCAACTGGAAATGTCGCCATAGGTTCAATATGGCCGGAAACTCGCCTGCATGTCGACGGGCCGATACGCCCTGCATCATTTGCGATGGCAGATTTACCATCAGCGGCAACCCATGGGGCCGGGGCGATGGTTTTCGTCAGTAACGCCAGCACCGGCCCACAAATGGCCTATTCAAATGGTTCTGCCTGGCTCAGTATGCGAACCGGTTCTGCCATTGCCTGATGGCTATCGATTGGGCGCAACGGCTTTGCTGCGCTCTCGAATCGCAATTTGCCCCGTATAATTTCAGAGAATGCCGACCTTCTTGGCTTGCATGGCCAGACGCTCATGAATAGTCAGAGTTCCACCGTCGCCCTGTAGCGGTGTTGTATCTTGAGTTTCACGCGCCTCCTTGGGCGTAAGTCCGAAACGGGCCTTAAATGCCTTGGTCATCTGTGTGCTATCGTGAAATCCGCAACGATAGGCAATTTCCTTCAAGGAAATCGTCTTACCTTTTTTGTCGATGATAATCCGGTAGGCGAGATCCGATCGTTTGTCGCGAATAACCTTGGCGACACCTTCATCTGGCTCAAAGGCGCGATAAAGATGCGAACGTGACATGCGGAAATGCTGCTGAATCGAATGGGGTCCCAGCAGTGGATTTGTGATGTTCTTGTCGATATAGGCGAGGATGCGGTTACGTATCGGCAGGTTGATCGTGACATTCTCAACAGTACCTTTGTCCGCGCCTTTGATGCATGAAGCAAGCAGCGCCAACATGGCATCCTTGGCAGCAATCAATTCCGTCGCCGAAAGTTCCTGAACAACATCATTCAAGCCACGCAGATATTCAAACAGGAGCTGGGTCATTGGAGATTCGGCCCTGAGAACCATGCCATGCAGATTGCGCCAGCCAACGAGTTTCTCGAGTTCTTGACGTGGCATGATGACGGTCAGCCGCGCACCTGCTTCGGCTTGACTCGTTATGACTTGCGCCATGTCGAGAATGAAAATGTCACCAGGCTTCGCAGAGACGGCAACGCCATTGAAGTCACCGCTCAGTGTGCCAGCAAGCATGGCTTGAAGAACATAATGATCAAGACCGTTTTGAGCGATGATGTTCGCTGTGCGCTCATAACGCTGATTGTTGAACGTTGTAGAGCCAACCAGCATGTTGCCGAAAGGGTAAGAACTTAATGTACCGATAAAGCCTTTTTCATTCTCATCATCGAGTGATGAAACTTCGTAAAACAGCTTTACAGCGTCGCGCCAGAAATCGTCGCGAATTTCAGCATCGACCATATCTGTCGATAAAAACAGCTCTTTTGTCATTCTTACCCCGTCGCGGGAGGCTATTGTCATGTTCCCGGCGCAGCTTATTCGATAGTAGCAATCAATTAGTCGTTAATATTCAAGATAATAAGATGAATAGTGATCAATTTTTTGACAGTTCTGAATTTATCTACCAATATTGTGGCGTAAATATAATGCGGCACGATAAATACAGAAGCCTCCACAATATTAGCTTGTTCTAATATTGTGGAGGCTTTGAAGTTAATTTAAAAAGAAACTTAGTAGGGGCTGTCGACTTTGCCCATTTCTACATAGACGGTCTTGATCTGGCTATAATGCGTCAAGGCTGCGATGCCGTTTTCACGCCCTATGCCAGACTGTTTATAACCGCCGAATGGCACTTCGACAGGGGTCAGATTGTAGGCATTGATCCAGCAGGTTCCTGCCTTGATCTGCCCGATGACGCGATGTCCGCGTGCAATGTCGGCTGTAAAGACGCCAGCCGCCAGACCAAACTCGGTATCGTTGGCGCGTGCAACGACCTCTGCTTCATCAGAAAACTCCAGAACGCTCATGACGGGCCCAAAGATTTCTTCCCGGGCGATTGTCATATTGTCAGTCACGCCTGTGAAGATGGTCGGCTCGATGAAGCAACCTTTGTCGAATCCCTGCAGCTTTGGAATGCCGCCGCCATAGGCAAGGGTTGCGCCTTCGGCTTTGCCTTTTTCGATATAGGACAGAACCTTGTCGCGCTGTGCACCATTGATAAGCGGCCCCATCTGGGTCGCTTCATCCAGTGGGTCACCAATGCGGATCTTGCGTGTACGCTCGACAAGACGTTCGATAAAGCGTTCCCGTACATTCTTATGGACGAACACACGGGTGCCGTTGGAGCAGACCTGACCGGTTGAATAGAAATTGCCGAGCATCGCTCCGCCAATAGCGCTTTCAAGATCCGCATCGTCAAAAACGATAATTGGCGACTTGCCACCAAGTTCCATCGTGACGTGTTTCAGATGTTCACCAGCCTGCGACATGATCCGCTTGCCAGTCGGGACCGATCCGGTCAGCGAAACTTTCGCGGTCAGCCGATGATTGACGAGTGCTGCCCCTACATCACCAAAACCCTGAACAACGTTGAACAGACCATCGGGAAGGCCTGCTTCCTTATAGGCTTCAGCCAGAGCGAGCGCGGAGAGGGGCGTGTTTTCTGATGGCTTGAAGATAAAGGCATTGCCCATGGCAAGCGCCGGGGCTGATTTCCAAGCCGCAATCTGAATAGGATAATTCCATGCGCCAATGCCGACGCAGATGCCGAGCGCCTCGCGGCGCGTATAGGCGAATGATCCGCCAAGTTCTACGAACTCACCATTAAAACCGGAGATGATGCCGCCGAAGAATTCGAGGGCATCGGCAGCAGAAGCCGCATCCGCAACCAGTGTTTCCTGAAGTGCCTTGCCGGTGTCGACGGTCTCAAGTTTCGATAGTTTCTTGTTTTTTTCACGTAAGATTTCCGCAGTGCGACGCAGAATGCGGCCGCGCTCGACAGGCTTGAGTGCCGCCCATTCGCCCTGTGCCTTGAGTGCTGCCGCATAGGCGGTTTCAATCACGTCAGGCGTTGCCGAATAAAGTTTGGCGATTTCTTCGCCAGTTGCCGGATAGAAAACGGGAAGCGGTTTTCCCGTTTTGTCTTCTACGAATGCCCCGCCGATGAAATGCGAGGCTTTGGGTTGTACTTTCATCTTATTCTCCTCGGGTTTCATTAAAGCATGTCGCGGAAAAGTGGAGACCGGTTTTCCGATAACGATATGCTTGAAAACAAACGCTTAAAGCGCGAAGCGCTTTAACGATCGGAAACCTGCCAGCGTGGATTAATCCATGGCTCCTGATTGGATCGTGCGAGAGGCGTGCGTCCCAGAATGTGATCGGAAGCCTTTTCGCCGGTCATAATGGACGGCCCATTGAGATTGCCGTTCGTTATACGCGGGAAAATAGACGAATCTGCAACACGCAGACCATCAATTCCGATAACACGACATTCAGGATCAACGACTGCCATTGGATCGTCAACTGCCCCCATTTTACAGGTTCCGCAAGGATGGAATGCACTTTCCACATGTTCGCGGAGGAAGTTGTCGATCTCATCATCCGATTGTACATTCGCGCCGGGCTGGATTTCTGCACCACTAAAGGGCGCAAAGGCATCCTGGCCGAATATTTCCCGCGTCAGTCGCACGCAATGGCGAAAATCCGCCCAGTCGTCCTCGTGCGACATGTAGTTGAACTGGATCCGCGGCTTTTCGCGTGGATTGGCCGAACGAAGCGTCACGCTGCCGCGCGATTTGGACCGCATCGGCCCGACATGTGCCTGAAATCCATGTGACTGCGCTGCTGCCTTGCCATCATAGCGAATGGCGACGGGCAGAAAGTGATACTGAATGTCGGGATATTCTACCCCTGCCTTTGAGCGGACAAAGGCGGCAGATTCAAAATGGTTGGTGGCGCCATCTCCAGATTTGAAAAACAGCCATTGCGCGCCGATCATCGCCTTTGAGAACAGGTTCAGCTTGGAGTAGAGCGTGATAGGTTGCGTGCATTCCTGCTGGATATAGACTTCCAGATGATCTTGCAGATTCTGGCCCACGCCGGGGCGGTCCGCAACCACATCGATACCATGTTCTTTCAGCTGTGCCGCGGGGCCAATGCCCGACAACATAAGAAGTTTTGGCGAGTTGATTGACGAGGCGGCGATGATGACTTCGCGTCGTGCACGAATGGTTGAGAAGGTGCGGCCTGCTTCAATTTCGACGCCCACGGCGCGTTTGCCCTCAAGCACGATCTTCCGTGCAAGGCCTTTGACGAGCTTGACATTCGGACGTTTTAAAGCCGGTTTCAGATAGGCATTGGCAGCGGACCAGCGACGTCCATTATGGATCGTCTGCTCCATTGGGCCGAAGCCTTCCTGCTTTTGACCATTATAGTCTTTTGTGACTTCAAAGCCCGCTTGATGTCCTGCATCCACGAAGGCCTTGAACAGCGGATTATCGCGTCGGCCACGTTGAATATGCAACGGGCCATCCGTTCCACGCCAGCCGTCCTGTCCGCCACGCGAGTTTTCCATTCGCTTGAAATAGGGCAGCACGTCGGCATAGGACCAGCCGCGCGCGCCGCTTTCCGACCAATGGTCGTAATCGCGAGCATGACCACGCACATACACCATGCCGTTGATGGAAGAAGAGCCGCCAACGACTTTGCCACGCGGCGTGACCAGGCTGCGCCCGCCAATATGTGGTTCGGGCTCGGTGGAAAATCCCCAATCGTAAGTCTCCATATTCATGGGGAAGGAGAGTGCTGCAGGCATCTGGATCAAGGGCCCAATGTCTGGTCCGCCAAATTCAATCACAATAACCGAATATCTGCCGTCTTCGGAGAGGCGATAGGCCATGGCTGACCCCGCAGAGCCGGAGCCAATAATAACGAAGTCCGCTTCCATGCTCATTTCTCCACCGAAAGCTGAACGGCAATGTAATCTTCCACAAGAGCAATAGCCGATGCTGCATTTGGTGCGTCGGCACCCAGCGCATGCCGGATATAAAGCCCGTCAATCAGTGCACCCGCACCTTCGGCTACGCGATTTGCATGGTCGCGGCTGGTCAGCTGTTCGAGCGCAAAGACGAAATTGGAATGCAGGCGGCGCGCATAAATGCGTAAGAGCCGTTTGGTGTCTTCTGATTGCTGCGCATGGACGTAGAAGGTAAGCCAGGCGGCAACTGTTTCCTGTGCAAACTGTGAAGCGGAAAAGTTCACCGCAATAATCGCTGCGATACGTTCTCGCGGCGTTTCAGTGAACTTCATTGCTGCGTTCAGGTCGCTCCCAAGTTCGCGAAGCAGATGGCGCATGGTAGCGAGAATGAGTTTGTCCTTGCCACCAAAATAATGATGCGCGAGTGCTGGTGAGACACCTGCTTCATGGGCAATCTGTGCAACAGTTACGTCCAGCGAACCGCGCTGGCCGATTGTGCGGATGGCGGCGTCGATCAGTTCGCGCCGCCGTAAAGGTTCCATCCCGATCTTGGGCATAATCTTGGTCCCGGTTTAAGCATGTCGATCCACATTTTATCTTTGATTGACTGATCAATCAACAAAAACTCAAAAGAATAGAGATCGTGTTTTTGCGGGCGATGGAAATATTCGTGAAATAAGGCTGCCGGCTTGCGCGCATTGGCCGCTCTGCATACATTTGAGGGATGAGCAGAGCTTTTACCAAGGAACAGGATGACGCTCCGACAGATCTCGGTGAGCGTCCCATCAGCCCGCATCGAAATCTCGTCACGCCAGACGGCTTGAAGTTGATTGAGGCTGAACTCGCACGATTACAACGCGAATTGGCTGAGGCCAATGTCGCGGGAGAGCGCTCGACAATTGTGCGTCTTTCGCGCGATTTACGCTATTGGACCGCGCGCCGCGAGACAGCGGAGCTATCTGTGCCGGAGCCCGATAGCGATGTCGTGCGTTTTGGTATGACGGTCGATCTCGAAGATCTCGATGGAACGGCCCGCAGATGGACTATTGTTGGCGAAGATGAGGCTGATCCGGCCAAGGGTAAAATATCCCATATGTCCCCGGTCGCCATTATGCTGTTTGGCAAACCGGTAGGCGACGTTGTTATGATCAACGGTAAAGAGTGGGAGATCGTGGCTGCGAAGGTCTAATCTTCACCGACAGGCACGGAATGATCACGGAAAAATGCGGCAGCGCCCGTTTCATCGATTTCACTCGTTGATACCATCAGAACGAGTTGAATAATGTCTTCTTGCTCTGTTTCAAGACTGTAGCCATTGAAATACAAGAACAAGTCCGCTGAGGCCAGTCCTGTGCGCTTGTTACCATCTATGAAAGGATGGTTTTTCAAGATACCGAACAAATAGGCCGCCGCGAGATCGAAGAGATCGGGTTCACCATAGGCCTGCTTTTGCAAGGGGCGAGCGAGAGCGGAATCCAGTAAGCCTGAAACCCGGATTCCCGGTGCGCCACCATGCAGACGCAGTTGCTCATCGTGTAGAGCTTCAACAAATGCGCGAGAATGAAAATCAATCATTTCGCAAGAACGCGATAAGCCGTTTCGTATTTTTTCATCCGCTCGCGTGCGATCTGCATTTTCTTTTCGAAAACTTCGGGAGCGTCTTCGCTACGGGTTAGTCTCAGACCATTTGCGTCAGTTGTGAGAACAAGTGTATCTCCAGTGTGCAGATTGAGCCGCTCCAGCACTTCCTTAGGCAGGATGACGCCATCTGAATTGCCGATCTTGCGCAGGGTAACATTCATGGTTTTTCTCCAATGTTATAACTTGTGATATAACATTGGAGTTGAATTGTCCATATTGTTTACAGCCAGCCCTTCCTGCGGAAGTAGAAGAGCGGAAGCAGGGCTGATGCAACCATCAGGCCCAGCGCCATTGGATATCCCCATGGTGAGTTCAATTCCGGCATGAATGAGAAGTTCATGCCGTAGATGGACGCAACCAATGTCGGTGGCATGAAGCCCACTGCCGCCACCGAGAAAATCTTGATGATGGCATTTTGCTCGACAGAAATGAGTCCCACGATCGTATCGAGCAGGAATGTGACCTTATTGGACAGAAAATCCACGTAAGCAACAAGCGATTGCGCATCGCGTTCCAGCGACTTGATCCATGATCGCGTATCTTTCTTGGTAGCGACAGGACTGTTGATCGCGGAAAGATAAACAAGCATGCGGCTGACACCGGCAAGACTTTCACGCATACGGGATAGAAACGTTCCCTGTCCGCCGATCTGCGTGAGGATATGCCGGAAATCCTCAGTGGTCATTGGTCGGGCTTTTGGTTGCCGACGATAGATGGAATGCGAAGCTGCGTCGATCTTGCCAGCCACGCCTTCCAGGATGTCTGCAAGCCTGTTGGTGGTGGCCTCGATAATACCCAGCATGATGGACAGACCAGAGCATTTGGCAGGAATCACTCCGTTGCCGGGCTTTATTGCGCGGGTAATATACATGCTGACGGATTTGGGATTGGCGTAACGAACAGTGACGAGCCGCGAACCATGCAGGATGAAGGTGACCGGCGCCAGTTCGCGATGATCGAGATCAACGGCATGCAGAATCGAAACGGTCAGATACTGCGCACCATTTTCCATGTAGAAACGGCTCGATTCTTCAATTTCCGTCATATCCTCGCGTGTAGGAATGGAAATGCCAGTCCACGCCTCGACAATGTGATCTTCGTTGACGCCTGGTGCAAGCAAGTCGATCCATATGACATTATCGGGCAATGGGTTGCCCGGTTCTACCTCGACGCTTTCGAGATGATCTCCGTTAAGGCAGTAAAGCGTAATCATGCGGCACCCGGTCAAACAATCTCAATTCTATCCTGCTACATTGCGCGATAATTGTTAACGGAATGCGGCAGATACGGTTAAAGCAGATTGAGCGTATCTCGAAAAGTGTGAAACGGTTTTCAAACAAGACGCGTGTTAAAACAAACGTGTAGAGCGTCGCGCGTAATCCGCATTGACATGCAAGAATGCGACAGATAATTCATCAAGTCATCCGATGACTTTGGTGAATTATGGAAGCGGTATCAAGAAAAAGCTTGGCGGAAGCAGCCGAACAGTCCATCCGAGCTGAAATAACAGCCGGAAATTGGCGCGTGGGCGAGCAATTGCCGAATGAAGCAAGTCTCTCTGCCAGATTGGGAGTCAGCCGCGGAACAGTACGTGAAGCTGTGCGAGCGCTGGTAGCCCAAGGCATGCTGGAGACGCGGCAGGGTTCGGGAACCTATGTTTTATCTGCAGCTGACACCACCCGTAGCATTGATCGCATTCGCCATACGAGCCTGCGCGATCGTTTTGAAACGCGGGCTGCCCTTGAAGTTGAAGCGGCTCGGCTTGCGGCACAGCGGTCAACACCGGAAACGATCCGTCATCTTGAATTGAAGCTTGAGCAGCGTAGCAAACGTGCAGACGATAACAGAATTGATTTCGTTTCGCGGGATTTTGCGTTTCATGAAGCCATTGTTGCTGCATCGGGCAATAGCGCGCTGGTTGCGGTTTACGCGTTCTTTTCCCAGTCCATTCGGGAATCGATTGAAGCAACGCTCGATGGAGAGTTGCCAGAACCAAACCACGAAGAACATCGCGCAATTGTTGAGGCGATAGCGAGCGGAAATTCCGATCTCGCGGGGGCTGCGGTGCGTCGATTCATGGCGCCATTGATTGAAGAACTGGAAAGGCTGTTGGCATCATGAGCCATACGA
This sequence comes from Brucella grignonensis, assembly GCF_002252505.1. Taxonomy (GTDB): domain Bacteria; phylum Pseudomonadota; class Alphaproteobacteria; order Rhizobiales; family Rhizobiaceae; genus Brucella; species Brucella grignonensis. Next base: position 761,502 of record NZ_NNRL01000163.1, read on the forward strand.
ATGAGGTTTCGTCGCATCCTGTGATGGAACAAGAACTGGCGCAACATGTAGAGCCATTTGTCGATGCGGAAGCCGATAGTGTGCCGCAGCCTGCCGCGCAGCGCCTGCCAAGTCCGGCTTTGCGTGTGTTGCTGGGTTTAAGCCTCGTGCTGATTGCCGCTAATCTGCGCCCTGTCTTTTCAAGTGTTTCAGTGCTTCTGCCTGAAATCATCGAAGCCACCGGCATGTCGGCGACTGCTGCGGGTATTTTGACGACCTTGCCGGTTGTCTGTCTGGGTGTATTTGCGCCTTTTGCCCCCCGTCTCGCGCAGCGGTTCGGTGCTGAGCGTGTATTGCTTTTTGTGCTCATTGTTTTGACCATCGGCACGGCAATCCGAGGTATCGGCAATTCAGCCTCTCTCTATATTGGTGCAACACTGGCTGGTGCGGCCATTGCTACGGGCAATGTTTTGCTCCCCGGCGTCGTGAAGCGCGATTTCCCGAAAACGGCTGCGATTATGACCGGCTTCTATACGATGGCGCTGTGTGGTGGTGCTGCCGCAGCTGCAGGGTTCACGATTCCGATTGAGCACATGCTCGGTGGTTCATGGAATCTGGCACTTGCATTCTGGGCTATCCCGGCAGCTCTCGTTCTTGCGCTCTGGTTGCCGCAGGCGCTGCGTGCAAAGCACAATGTTGCGCATTCCGGATTTAAGGTCATCGGGCTTTGGAAAGACAAGCTTGCATGGCAGGTTACGCTATTTATGGGGCTGCAATCCTCTATGGCCTACATCGTTTTCGGCTGGCTTGCTCCGATCTTACGCGAACAAGGCTTGAGTGCGACTGCGGCGGGAGGGCTCGTTTCCTTTTCCATCATGGTGCAGGTTGTCACCTGTCTTGGGATCCCGTCGATTGCTGTTCGACAGAAAAGCCAGAGTTTGCTCAACGCTGTGCTTTGTCTTTGCGCGGCCTTACCACTGATTGGTTTTCTCTATCTGCCACAATGGAGCTTCTGGATACTGGCTGCCATTCAAGGGATTGGGCAGGGTGGTCTGATTGCAGCGGCGATGATGGTGATCGTGCTAAGATCGCCGGATTCCCATACGGCTGCTCACCTCTCGGGCATGGCGCAATGCGTAGGCTATACACTCGCCTCCATCGGACCACTGGTCGTGGGAATGATCCATGGTGCAACGGGCAGTTTTGCCGCTAGTGGCATTTTCTTTGCGCTACTTGGCGTGGGGGCAGCCATCAATGGCTGGGGTGCTGGACGGGCACGGCATGTCGGTGTGAAAGTTGTCAAGGAAGCATAAGAAAAAGCCCCGGAAAACCGGGGCTTTTGTCTTTATAAGCAGTCTTAGACGAACTGTCCGAGGCCGGGGATCGATCCGACCACTGCGTCGACAGGTTCGTCGCCAGCCTTTTCTTTGGCAAAGCGAATGGTTTCTTTGGCAACGCCGGAGATTTCACCCATGCCGAGACCTGCACCCATCAGCTGAGTACCAAGGCCCATTACGCCGCCCATAAGGCCGGAAAGCAGGCCGCCACCCTTAACTTGAGAAATGGCTTCTTCGGCACCCGGAAATGCAGCCAGCAGCTGCTGTACTTTGTCAGCCGGGCCTTCCTTCTGCAGAAACGCCAGAATCATGCCAACAGCCTTCTGTGCTGTTGCTGCATCAATGCCTACGTTCGAGGTGATGCGCGCGATCAGTTCTTCCATGAGAGTCTCCCAAATTTCTTACGTTTACGTAATATGCATTCTAGTCAGCGCTTTGCAAGCTTTCCTAGTTCAAAATATTGGGAAATTCCTGCATTCTTATGACCACAAATTAAGTATCCAAGCCAAAATTCGGCTTTACCGTTGTTGCGCGACAATGGTGCTAGTATACCGTAAAAGAAGCAAATCTTTTACGGAGCGACCTGCCTGATGACGGCCGATGATGCAATTTTCCTTGGTGCAAGCCGCAAACCAGATGATTCCTATCAGCAACCTGAATATCTAGCGCTGAAATATGGGAACAGGCACGGGCTTGTAACCGGTGCAACAGGTACCGGTAAGACGGTGACATTGCAGGTCTTGGCTGAGAGCTTTTCGGCTGCGGGTGTTCCGGTTTTTTGCGCCGACATCAAGGGCGACCTTTCCGGTATCGCGGCAACAGGTATCATCAATGACAACCTGACCAAGCGTGCAGTCGAGATTAAGCTTGATCCTTATGAAATGCGGGCTTCTCCGGTCATTTTCTGGGATATTTTCGGCGAGCAGGGCCACCCTGTTCGGGCAACAATCTCCGAAATGGGACCGCTTCTGCTTTCGCGTCTGATGAATCTCACGGAAGCCCAGGAAGGCGTGCTTAATGTTGCTTTCCGTCTTGCGGACGAAGAAGGTCTGCTTCTGCTGGATCTTAAGGATTTGCAAGCAATGCTTGCAGAAATGGCAGAGCGTTCGGCGGAACTCTCTGCAAAATATGGCAATGTCAACAAGGCGTCTGTTGGTGCGATCCAGCGTTCATTGCTCGTGCTTGATCAGCAGGGCGGTTCCAAGTTCTTTGGTGAACAGGCACTGCGTATTAGCGATCTGATGCGTACCACGACTGACGGACGCGGTGTGATAAGTGTGCTTGCGGCTGACAAGCTGATGATGAGCCCGCGTCTTTATTCAACATTCCTGTTGTGGCTTATGTCTGAATTGTTCGAGGAATTGCCAGAAGTGGGCGATCCCGATAAGCCAAAGCTCGTTTTCTTCTTCGATGAAGCGCATTTGCTGTTTGATGAGGCGCCGAAGGCACTGATTGATCGTGTGGAGCAGGTGGTTCGCTTGATCCGTTCCAAGGGGGTCGGTGTGTACTTTGTGACGCAGAACCCGCTTGATGTGCCTGAAACGGTTCTGGCACAGCTTGGTAATCGCGTGCAGCACGCCCTGCGCGCTTACACGCCGCGCGAAACAAATGCGGTGAAGACAGCAGCCGATACTTTCCGCCCAAACCCCGATTTCAAGACATTTGAGGCCATCACCAATCTTGCAACCGGTGAAGCCCTTATTTCGACATTGCAGGCCAAAGGTGTGCCGTCGATGGTGCAGCGCACATTGATCCGTCCGCCATCGTCGCGAATTGGACCATTGACGCCAGATGAACGTGCCAAAATTATCGCGGCGAGCCCTGTTTCTGGTCAATACGATCAGACTGTCGATCGTGATTCCGCATTTGAAATGCTTGCGAGAAAGGCCGAGGCAGCGGCTGCAGCACAGCAGAAGACCAAGGAAGAAGAATCCGGAGAGGGTGGCAGTATTCTGGGTGATTTGCTTGGAACCGCATTGGGAACGGGGCGCCGTTCAGGACGTCAGACTGTTGCCGAGACTGCAATGAAGTCGGTGGTTCGGTCTGTCAGTAACTCACTCGGGCGCGCACTGGTTCGGGGTATTTTGGGTAGTTTCAAACGCTAAAGCATGTCGCCCAAAAGTGGGAACCGGTTTTGGGATAAAGACATGCTTGAAAACAAAGACTTAAAGCATGTCGCGGAAAAGTGGGGACCGGTTTTCCGTTAACGACATGCGTAAAAACAAAGACTTAAAGCGCGTCGTCTGGGTATAATCAAACGCGAAGTGCTTTAAGAACGCGACGTGTTATAAAAGAAAAAGCCCCCATAAAGGGGGCTTTTTCATTTGTTCATTAGAAATCAATTCAGACTACATAACCAGAATAGGCGACTTCGCAGGTACGCGATTATAGAGGTCAATGATGTCCTGGTTCATCAGGCGTACACAGCCCGAAGAAACGGCTTTGCCGATCGACCACCATTCAGGATTGCCGTGCAGACGGTAGATGGTGTCTTTACCGTCTTTGAAGATGTAGAGCGCGCGTGCACCGAGCGGATTCTTGAGGCCTGGAGCCATGCCGCCATTGCGTGAACTATATGGCTCGAGTTCTGGCTGACGGGCGACCATCTCATCCGGTGGTGTCCAGCGTGGCCATTCGCGCTTGTACTGGATGACTGCGCGGCCCGACCATGCAAATCCGTCGCGGCCAATGCCCACGCCGTAACGCATTGCCTGTCCATTGCCCAGCACGAGGTAAAGGAAACGGTTTGCCGTATCCACGACGATTGTGCCCGGCATTTCTCCGGTTGGATCCTGAACGACCTGACGCAGATAACGCTTGTCCATTTTCTGGATCGGAATAGCAGGGAGCTGATAGCCATTGTCTTCCGTGGCTGCATACATGGATGCCCAGCTTCCATAAGAAGAATCGACATTGACCTGCGGTGTCCTGTTAACAGGATTGCCCGAAGCATCCACATCGACAATTGGAACATTCTGCCCCAACTGAGCACAACCGGCGAGGCCGGCCGCCGCTGTTGCTGTCATGGCCGTAAGAAATGAACGGCGGGTAAGGGTGGTGTGCATATGAAAACCAGATTAGTGACGGGAGGAGCTACAGATACAACGGTTAGGGTTAATGAAGTGCGACCAACCCGTTGCTTTGATCGCAAGTTGCGGTGTTACGGAGATGCTGAACGCTTTTTGTTCGGCGATTTGTGAGGGCAAAACGCCCCATAAATGTGGCCTCCCGCCGGTCGGAATAAGGCCTAAACGTGGCTAATATGATGGGATGTGCCCCGTGTTGCTGCCGCGACACAATTTTGATTGCAACAGACGGTTATTGCATAAAGTTGCCCGTTCAAGTTTTAGTGAGATTCAATCAAGGAGCTGTAGGCTCGGTAGAATAAGCGCAGGCGGATATTGCTTATACTCGTCGGGCTGGTTGGAGCGATTGATCCAGACGGAGCGCATGCCGAATCGCGCCGCACCTGCAACATCCCATCGATTGGATGACTGAAACGAGATTGCAGATGGGTAGAGCCGCCATTGTGTGGTGACAAGTTCATAGACGGCGGGTGCGGTTTTGTAGCGGTGCACAGTGTCTACAGAGATTACGTCGTCGAGCAGGACATCAAGCGCCGATGATCTAACTGCGGCTTCCAGCATGGCCGGTGAACCATTAGAGAGAATAGCCAAACGTGCACCGCGGCTTTTAAGGTTTTTGAGTGCAACCGGCACTTCAGGATAACAGTCGAGTTTCCAGTAGGCGTCGAGAAGATCGCTGCGAAGGGAAGGGGCTACGGAAGGGTATCGCTCAAAAGCAAAATCCAGAGCCTCTTCAGTGAGCGTCCAGAAATCTTTGTAGGCTCCCATGAGGCTTATCACCCATGAGTATTCCAGCTGTTTGGCGCGCCAAAGTTCCGAGAATAAACGTCCATCAGGTCCGGCTTTGTCTTCATGTTTACGCACGGCTGAGTGCACATCAAACAATGTGCCATAAGCGTCGAAAACATAAGAATTATAAGACACCGATTTTCTCCGTTCGTTCATCAATCTTAAAAAAAGTAAAGTGGACCTTATCCTTATGCAATTTCAATAAAAATTCATTGCGATGAGCAGCGAATTTAGAATATGCGCCATTGCCGCCCGAGGCGTTGCGGCCTATGTAGATTGCGCACGCAAGTTTCCGGGTATGTATTCGCTCTGCCCCCAGTAGCTGCCTATTGCAAGCTGAAAGACAAGAGGAGAGTTCCAATGGCCTTTGAACTGCCCCCCCTTCCGTACGATTATGACGCACTTGTTCCGTTCATGTCGCGCGAAACGCTCGAATTCCACCACGACAAGCACCATCAGGCTTATGTTACCAACGGTAACAAGCTGCTTGAAGGTTCCGGTCTTGAAGGCAAGAGCCTCGAAGAAATCGTCAAGGAAAGCTTTGGCAAGAACCAGGCGCTCTTCAACAATGCCGGTCAGCACTACAACCATCTCCATTTCTGGAAATGGCTGAAGAAGGGCGGCGGCGGCAAGAAGCTGCCAGGCAAGCTGGAAAAGGCGATTGAATCTGATCTTGGCGGCTATGACAAGTTCCGCGAAGACTTCATCGCTGCTGGTGTAGGCCAGTTTGGTTCAGGCTGGGCATGGCTGTCAGTAAAGAACGGCAAGCTCGAAATTTCGAAGACTGCGAACGGTGAAAGCCCACTGGTTCATGGCGCAACGCCAATCCTTGGCGTCGACGTATGGGAGCATTCCTATTACATCGATTACCGTAATGCGCGTCCGAAATACCTCGAAGCTTTCGTCGATAGCCTCATCAACTGGGATTACGTTCAGGAGCTGTACGAAAAGGCATAATCGGCCGCGTCAGTGATAGAGATGAAGAGCCCCGCGAAAGCGGGGTTTTTCTTTGTCTGAATTTAGAAATCTAGAAAACATGATGAATACAATCATGGATTATATCCGTTTTTGTTATAATAAGGCGGAATATTGGAAATATTAAACAATGGTACTTTTATCATGTTTTTCACGTTCTCGTGAATTATCTGTAATAATCGATACAACCTCAGAAGGTTATTTTTGATTGTTGGGGTTTATTCGATGCCATTTGTTGCAATGGTAGCGATTGTATCGGATATTTGTACCACGGGACGAATTTTGTTCAATTTTTCGATGTGGAGAACCATATGCGTTCATTTTTCCTTGCTGTCACTTCAGTTGCAATTTTGACTGCCGGTATGGCTCATGCCGATGTGATTGCAGATCGTCAGGCGATCATGAAGGATATGGGGCGTTCTGTTGGACAACTCGCGCCGATGGTCAAAGGCGAGAAGCCGTTCGATGCTGCAACCGCTCTGGCTGCGCTTGAGAAGCTTGATGCTGACGCAAAGAAATTAGACGTCGATACATTGTTCCCATCGGGTTCTGATCAGGGCGACACCGAAGCATCGCCCAAGATTTGGGAAAGTAAGGAAGATTTCGTCAAGCACGCCGAAAAAATCCGTTCCGATGCCGCTGCCGCGCTTGCCGCAAAGCCGCAGGATCTTGATGCGTTGAAGCCAGCATTCCAGCAAGTTATTGCCAATTGCGGTTCATGCCATCAAGCTTATCGTGTGAAAAAGGACTAACTTGGCAAAACAATGGTCCGTAAACTCGCATATGTCGCAGGTGCTGTAATCATCATTGGTGCTGCTGCCTTCTGGGTGCTGACGACGCCTCAGACGGTGGATCAATCAGTGATTGCATCTTTGCAGCCGGGCGATGCTACCAAGGGCGAACAGGTGTTCTGGGCAGGAGGCTGTGCTTCCTGTCACGCCGCTCCCGGCGCCTCGGGTGAGGCCCGGAAGGTGCTGGCCGGTGGGCATGAGCTGATTTCGGATTTTGGCACGTTCGTCGCACCAAACATTTCTCCGTCAGAGCAAGGTATCGGCAACTGGACCCTGCATGATTTTGCCAATGCAATGCTGAAAGGCGTGGGACGCGCTGGAGAGCATCTTTATCCGTCTTTCCCCTACACGTCTTACGCCAAAATGCAGCCGCAGGACGTGGCTGACCTCTTCGCCTACATGAAAACGCTGCCCGCTTCCGATAATGTGTCAGCACCACATAAACTGGGATTTCCATTCAATATTCGTCGCGGATTAGGGCTTTGGAAGCAGCTCTATCTTTCTGACAAGCCCGTTGCGGACCTTGCAAGTGCGTCCGATCAGGTGAAGCGCGGCCAATATCTGACCGAAGCGCTCGGTCACTGTGGCGAATGTCATACTCCACGCAATGTCATTGGTGGACTTGATACCAAGCAATGGATGGCCGGAGCAGTATCGCCGGAAACCGGCAGCGATGGCCGTAGAGGCATTATTCCCAATATCACCATGGGCGAGGGCGGTATTGGCGAATGGGGCGAGAACGATATCGCCTATGCATTGCAAAGCGGTTTCACGCCAGATTTCGATTCACTGGGCGGATCAATGGCGGATGTCGTTGCCAACATGGCGCATCTGACGGATGCGGATCGTGCGGCAATTGCTGCATATCTCAAGGCCATTCCAGCGCATAAAAACGGTTATCCGCCAAGATGACCGTAAAAGATCAGGCGGTTCTGATTTCTTCCAGTCCAAGCTCCTTCATCATCACCTGTCGCATGACGAATTTCTGTATCTTGCCAGTTACAGTCATGGGAAACTCGTCCACGAAACGGATATGGGCCGGGGTCTTATAATGGGCGATGTGCTGCTTGCAGAATGCAATTAATTCTTCTTCACTAAGTTCTCGGTCTCGATGCAGCTTGATCCATACGCAGATTATCTCACCGAATTTATGATCTGGAACACCGAAAACCTGAGCATCGCTGATGGCCGGGTGGGTGAATAGAAATTCTTCGATCTCTCGCGGATAGATATTTTCACCACCGCGGATAATCAGGTCCTTGATGCGTCCGACGATGTTGCAATAGCCTTCCGCATCGATGGTCGCCAGATCACCAGTATGCATCCATCCGGCATCGTCAATTGCTTCCGCAGAGGCCGTCGCATCTGCCCAGTATCCACGCATGACGCTGTATCCGCGGGTTAGCAATTCGCCTTTCTCACCGCGTGATGCGATCTTGCCATCTGCATTGATAATCTTCACTTCGAGATGCGGATGAATGCGACCGACCGTTGAAACACGCCTTTCCAACGGGTCAGTCGTTGCACTTTGAAAGCTGACCGGACTTGTCTCGGTCATGCCATAGGCGATGGTGATTTCGCTTTGATGCATTTCACTGACCACCCGCCGCATGATCTCAATCGGGCATGGGGAGCCAGCCATGATGCCCGTGCGCAGACTGGTGAGATCGAAACGCGAAAACTCTGGATGATCGAGCATTGAAATGAACATGGTCGGCACGCCATGTAGACCGGTGCATTTCTCATCTTCGACCGTTTGCAGCGTGAGCAGAGGATCGAAGCTGTCATTGGGAATGACCATACAAGCGCCGTGTGTCACGCAGGCCAGATTGCCCAGAACCATGCCGAAGCAGTGATAGAAAGGAACAGGAATACAAAGTCGGTCCTGCTCGCTGAGCCGCATCGCTTCGCCAACGAAGAAACCGTTATTGAGAATGTTGTGATGGGTGAGCGTCGCCCCTTTGGGGCTGCCGGTGGTGCCACTGGTGAACTGGATATTAATCGGATCGTCAAATTGCAGCTCGTCTGCAAGCTGTAGCCGTTGTTTAATCGTGGTTGCATTGCCTGAAATTGCAACTTCGTCGAAATTAAACATGCCATCCGTCCGCTCTTCGCCCAGGCGAATGACGCAGCGCAGGTTCGGTAAATGCTCTGAGCTAAGATAACCGGGCCGCGCATCACCAAGCTCTGGAACAATAGAGCGAAGAATTTCAACGTAATTGCTGGTTTTGAGGGAAGGGGCAAGGATAAGCGCTGCGCATTCGACCTTTGCCAGAACGTGCTTGAGTTCATGCGCGCGATAGGCTGGATTGATATTAACGAGAATAAGACCTGCTTTTGCACTCGCAAACTGTGTGAGCAGCCATTCCACATTATTGGGCGACCAGATGCCTATGCGCTCGCCGGGTTGGAGGCCGATCGCAAGCAGCCCTTCGGCCAGAGCATCGGTACGGCTCTTCAACTCACTGTAGGTCAGCCGGATATTCTGGTGGCAAACGACTACTGCCGGACGGTTGGGATATTTCTCTGCTATCAGATCAAGATGGTTGCCGATGGTCTCACCAATGAGCGGCGTTTCGCTTGCACCGTGAACGTAGCTCGCCTGTTGCATATATCCAATACTCCCAATCGTTAGGTTATGCGCCTCTCGGACAACATGACATCAAGATGGAGGACGGAAAATCACAGTTTTGTGGTTAGAGCATTTGAGCCAAAAGTGCGATGCGGTCTTAACTGGATGTGCTCTAACGCTTTGTGCAACGCACCACCGTCGGCAGTCCGGCATTGGTGTATTTGCTCTGCATGGTATAGAGCCAGCCTTTGCACTCGGACATGGTTTTGAAGCAGCGAAAACGGTCGATAGGCACCAGCCCGTCACCATCGCTGACAAATGGGGAATCCTCCACGCCGCTGAATTGACCGACGATAACGCCACTGCCACGCGGCGGCGTATTACAACGCTGGCCCGCATATTCGCTGACGTTCTTGCGCACTTGTGCGCTGGCGGTTGTAACGGACGGCAAAGCAACCAGGGCAGAAGCGATCAAACTCAGTGAAGCTATTGAAACGGTGATACCGGAACGTAACATGGGCTTCTCCCTTGATCCGAAAGTTTTCAATCTTCCCCGCATTATACGATGTATAGGGAATTTTTCTATACTCAAGTTTTATTGAAAGTTCTGATGAATACTCACTAAATTAGTATATTGACCTTTCCCTGCGTTGTAGATTTTTTGAAAAAATATTGTATTTGTCCAGAGTGCTTCCGGCAGAAGAATGAAGTGATTTTGCTGGATGGGTTGGTCATCTTGACCGACCCTGAGTGTGCTGTAGAACACTGAAAATGAGAATTCCCGCCTAATAAAATCAGACGGGAATTCTCGGCGTTTTATTGTTCAAACCTTAAAAATTAAGCTTTGCCAACCACTTTCAGTGCAAAAGCATAGGTATAAGCGACTTCTTCCAGCCGTGAGAAACGACCTGACGCACCGGCATGGCCAGCGTCCATGTTGATGCGGAAGAGAACTGGATGATCGTCGGTCTTGAGCTCACGCAGCTTGGCTACCCATTTTGCCGGTTCCCAATAGGTAACGCGTGGGTCTGTCAGGCCAGCCACGGCGAGTATGCGTGGATAGGCTTGCGAACCGACATTATCGTAAGGCGAATAGGCTGCAATATTGCGATAATCGGCCTCGGAGGTGATAGGATTCCCCCATTCAGGCCATTCCGGTGGTGTGAGTGGCAATGTGTCATCGAGCATCGTGTTGAGCACATCGACAAATGGGACTTCCGCGATAATACCACCAAAAGCATCTGGTGCCATATTGGCAATCGCACCCATCAGCATGCCGCCTGCTGAGCCACCATGCGCGACGATGCGGTCGTGGCTGGTGAAGCCTTCTTTGACGAGATGCTTTGCTGCGGCGATGAAATCCGTGAACGTGTTGGTTTTTGTTTCACGTTTGCCGTTTTCGTACCAGGCGAAGCCCTTGTCTTTGCCGCCACGAATATGTGCGATGGCATAGATGAAGCCACGATCAACAAGCGAAAGCCGCGATGTGCTGAAACTTGCCGGAATGGTGATACCATAAGAGCCGTAGCCGTAGAGCAGACACGGTGCAGAGCCATCGAGCTTCGTGTCCTTATGATAGATCAGCGAGACAGGAACCAGCTCGCCATCAGCGGCTGGCGCAAGGATACGACGCGTTACATAGTCTTCGATATTATGACCCGAAGGCACTTCCTGCGTTTTAAGCAGAACGCGTTCGCGCGTGCGCATATTATAATCGAAGAGTTGTTCGGGTGTCGTCATCGAAGAATATGAGAACCGGATTACTTCGGTATCGTATTCAGCACTGCCATGAAGGCCAAGAGAGTAAGCTTCTTCATCAAAGGCGATGGCATGTTGTTCGCCGGTTCTACGGTCACGAATAACAATGCGCGGCAAGCCATTGTCACGCTCCATCCAGACCAGATGATGTTTGAAGGCGCCATGCGAAAGAATAAGACGTCCGGGCACTTCAGCGACGACTTCCTCCCAGTTTTCCGGCTGCGGTGCAGATGCTGGAGCGCGCATGATCTTGAAGTCTTTAGCGCCATCGACATTGGTCAGAATGAAAAATTCATCGCCACCCGGCGCGAGGTCGTATTCAACACCAGTCTTGCGCTCCATGACGAGCTGAGGCTTCGCAGCCGGGTCATTTGCAGGCAAAAGCCAACATTCCGAAGTTTCATGGTCGTGAATGTCTATGAAAACATAATCATCGAGCGAAGAGCCGCCAACGCCCAGGAAAAAGCCGGGATCCTGTTCTTCATAGATCAGCTTATCCTGCGCCTGTTCTGTCCCGATCTCGTGATAGAAAACCTTCGACGGCCGATGGTTTTCGTCCAGTAGAGTATAAAAGAAACCTTTGCTGTCCGCGTCCCAGGTGCCGCCTCCATTGGTATCGGTGAGTATATCTCCAAGGTCTGTCATGGAGTTCAAATCACGAATTCTGAGTTTATAAAACTCGGATCCCTTGTCGTCGTAACTCCAGATCAAACGATTGTGATCGGGCGAGTGGTCGGCTGAGGCGAGGCGGAAATAGGCCTTGCCCTCTGCCTCTCTGTCTCCGTCGAGGAGAATAGTTTCCGCGCCGCCATCGCGTGGCGTGCGAATGAAATAAGGCTGTTCGCCTCCGGTTCGATAAGAAACGCCATAAGCAAATGGACCGTCCTTGGAAGGGACAGATGAATCATCTTCTTTGATGCGACCGCGCATCTCAGCAAAAAGCTGCTTCTGGAGCGCATCCGTGTCCTGCATCAACAACGTTTGATAGGTATTTTCGGCCTCCAGATGCGTGCGAATTTCAGGCGCGAGAACGGACGGATCTTTGAAGACCTCCTGCCAGTTATCTGCGCGCAGCCATGCATAATCATCCGTGCGGGTAATGCCGTGGCGCGTGTCACTGGCCGGGTGCTTTGTTGCTTTGGGTGGCTGAGGAAAATTGGTGTCGTGTGGCATGTAAAATCCAGTAAAAAGCGAATGAAATCAGTCCGAACCATTGGAGAGGTTCGGACTGTAAGAGCCAAGTTATCAGTCTTGATCGAAGATCAGTGCGTTTCCGTTCATGCAATAGCGAAGACCTGTTGGTGCTGGACCATCAGGGAAAACGTGCCCTAGATGCGCATCACAGTCGGAACAGCGAATTTCGGTGCGGTTCATGCCATAGGAATGATCTTCAAAGGCAGCCACGGCATCCGGTTCGATTGGTTGATAGAAACTCGGCCAGCCGGTTCCGGATTCGTATTTTGTTTCTGATTTATACAACGGGCGATCACAACATACGCAGCGATAAATACCATGCAGGGAACTGTCGAAGTTGGGGCTGGAGAATGCACGTTCAGTGCCATGCTGACGGGTGATCTGGTATTGGATTGGCGTAAGCTGCTCGCGCCATTCCGCATCCGTCTTTATAACCTTCAATGTGCGGGATCGATCGGTAGAGTTAGACATTTATATCTCCTCTCTTGTGCGGCGCCGTATGGATTGGACAGGCGCACAGTGCAAGTTGGGCATAAACGCTTCAATACACAGCTAAATTGCTTGTGTATCTGAATGCCGGCATGTGCACTATGGTTCATGGCGATTATATAGTTGGTGGATAAGCCAAATGCGAGCTGATCTGAATGAAATATATTCTAATTATGCCTTTTTGCTGCCCGACTCCCTATTCAATGTCGCAATCAATAAATTGTGTTTGCAGTGGTAGCGGTAAATAGACTTCGCGGAAAAAAACTATTGCTTATGTGTGAGCTGCAAATTAAGGAAGCTGCTGAAAAGAGATGCTAATCCCCCCATATTCGAGAATAAATGACAGAGCTGACAACAGCGCCGAAGGCGTTTGGCTGGTTTGAATAGCGCTTCACGTTTGGTGTTTAAGTACACTGTATTTGGATATCCAAGAAGAATTCAATTCTGTTAATGTAATGTGGTTTGACAATTCTATTGCAAATGGCACTATTCATTGATACTTGCATCGCCGAATGAGTTGGGCAGGGCATAAGAATTTCGCGTAGACGGCAATCGGTTCCGAGAGTTGCAGTCTGCTTGAGCTAAAGCAAAGACAAAAAAAGGAAAAACAATGGAAAATCCTGAAATTTTCGACGAGAGCGCAGAGTTGCTTCTCAGCCTTACTGCTGATGTTGTTGCTGCCTATGTCGGAAACAACTCCATTCGTGCGAGCGAACTGCCTCTCCTGATTTCGGAAGTGCATTCTGCTTTCAAGCGTCACGTTGAGCGTGAAGAAGCTCCGGTCGTTGTTGAAAAGCCGAAGCCAGCCGTCAATCCTAAGAAGTCTGTTACTGACGATTATATTATCTGCCTGGAAGACGGTAAGAAGTTCAAATCGCTCAAGCGTCATCTCATGACACACTACAGCATGACCCCTGAACAGTATCGTGAAAAGTGGGATCTTGATCCTAACTATCCGATGGTTGCTCCTAACTATGCAGCAGCGCGTTCGCGTCTTGCAAAGAAGATGGGCCTGGGCCGCAAGCCTAAGGACGCATAATCGAATCTGATTCAATCAGATTGGCACTCCGATTTTGGCCCGGAAAGCATGGATTTTCTGCATGCGTTCCGGGCCATTATTTTTATGTTTGTTCATTTTTTGTGGGCATTCGGCGTATATTCCCCCCGCCGAGGCGATCAAACGCCTGTTTTAAAGCGATATGGCGGTTGAGATCATAACTCCAGTGACTGTTGACGCCTTTCAGACGTTCACGTTCGATCAGACGACTGAGCTTTGTCTGTGCCTGGACCCGCTCTGCTTCCGGTGCGTTTAATAACTTATCCATATCAATTCCGGCGATCATTTGCAGCGCTACGCGCTGCATTGCGCACATTCGTTCCTCTTTTTGTGCAGCCAGAAATTTTATGCTCGCTTGTTTCAGTGCAACTGCCATCATTTTGACCCTCATCAGTTTGTTGCTGGTTCGGATGAGAGGATCGCTCATGTTCGGTGCTGTTGGATAAGATTCCTATTTTATATAATCTCAGTGGATATATACCCGGATTGGCGTTGTAAAAAACTTATCCACGCTTGCAATTTTCTCATTATAAGAAGATATTCCTATTACGGTGAGGAAAGATGAATGTCTTTGGAACTAACAGATATCATCCATACCCGGGCTGAGGCTCTTGAGGTTTTAAAAGTGATCGCAACGCGACACGGACGAGCACTCAAGATCGATAATTCTGGTCGTGCGTTGGGGCGAAGGCGTCAGGAAAAAAGCGTGGAACTTTGTGACGCTCTGATTGATCTGTTGTCCGCCTATTTTGCTGTTAGCGGTGCAGAACTGCGCTCGCCCTTGCGATGCAGAAGGGAGGTGGCGCAAGTCAGGCAGTTGGGGATGTACCTTGCACACACGTCGTTTGGAATGGTGATGAGCGAAGTCGCGGTCGGGTTTGCCCGGGATCGTACTACGGTCATGTATGCCTGCCATCTGGTGGAGGATAGGCGCGATGACGAAGATTACGATGCCATAGTTTCTATGCTGGAAAAGGTGGTCAGTCTGGGGTTCTCGGCTTGGAGGATGGCAGCATGAGTGATGTGTTTTCAACTTCGGAAGCAAGAATCCTTCGCTTTCTTAAGCAGGGTGGATGTGACGTTCAGGATTCAGTACGTGAAACGCATGTCCTGCTTGTGGGAGAGCAGGGTACAATCGCTGCAACGCGTGCAGAACTCGAGACGATGCAGAAGCGCGGTATCCTGCTATGCGAAGGGCAGCGGTTGGTGATCTCTGGAGCCTCGCGTAAAACTGCGAGTAAAAATGTAAAAACCGCGCGGAAAACAGAAACGATAGAGTTTGAGCACGGTGAAAAAATTGAAATCAATCCGTCTGAATCTCCTCTCGCCAAGCTCTATCGTCTGCGCAATGGCGATGGCGAGAATTTTATTTCTGACGATGAGTTTCGCGCAGGCGAGCGATTGCGGGCTGATTTTACCCGCGGCTCCATGATGCCATCGATTTCGGCGCGCTGGGATGTAGGCATCAATAACTCAACGCGATCGGGCCCAGGCGGAATGGCCGAACTCACGGATATCGCGCTTGCAAGCCGGATGCGGGTAGAGCGCGCACTGGAAGCGGTTGGGCCGGAGTTGAGCGGTGTCCTGATCGATGTCTGTTGTTTTCTGAAAGGGCTTGAGACTGTAGAGCGGGAACGTCAGTGGCCTGTGCGGTCAGGAAAAATGCTGCTCAAGACGGGGCTCGCCATGCTGCACAGGCATTACAGTCCACAGAAACAAGAACGGCGATCTCCTGAGGTTTTGCATTGGGGAGCGAGCGATTATCGACCAATTGCTCACCCCAGCCAAGGCTGAACTAGAGCGCATCCTGAAAATATGAAACGGTTTTCAGGATACGCGAATTGATTGCATTGACCTAACCAAAAGTTTGAATAACAAGCAGTCAACTACCGGGGGTAAAAATGCAAAGCAGTCGGCAAAATCTGGAACGAGTTCTGTCAAAGCTGGAGGCGCGTGCAGGCGACGAACAGGTGTTCGGCACGGTCTATGCAGATGCAGCACGTGCTGAGGCTGATGCTTCAGACGAACGCCTGAAAGACGGGGCCTCGCTCGGTCCGCTTGATGGACGAATTGTTTCAATCAAGGATTTGTTTGATGTAAGAGGGGAGTCGACATTGGCGGGGTCCGTCATTCGCAAATCGGCTTTGCATGCGAATAACGACGCGGTCATCGTTCAGAGGCTGAAAGACGCCGGTGCAGTCATTGTTGGCAAAACCCATATGACAGAGTTTGCTTTTACTGCGGTCGGATTAAATCCGCATTACGGCGTGCCGGGTAATGCGATTGATTCAAGCCGGGTTCCCGGTGGTTCCTCCTCAGGCGCTGCGGTTTCTGCGGCTGAAGGCACCAGCGAGATAGCAATCGGCTCCGATACGGGCGGCTCCATCCGTATCCCTGCGGCTCTGAATGGCTTGGTAGGTTTTAAGCCGACTGCACGTCGCATTCCGCTGGATGGCGCTTTTCCGCTGACGCCCGCTCTTGATTCAATCGGACCTTTGGCCAAAACGGTCGCCGACTGCATTCTCGCGGATGCTGTGATGGCGGGTGAGGCGCCGATTCTGCTAGAGGCAGCATCGTTAGGTGGACTGACTGTAGGATTGCCAAAAGGCCTGCTTTTGTCGGAGTTGGAACCAGAGGTAACTGCTGCATTCAACTCGGCAATTTCGGTTCTGATCGCAGCAGGCCTGCGGGTCGTTGAGCTGGAACTGGATGATCTCATTCTTCAACTGCGCGATGCGACGCGCATTGGTTCGATTGTAGGTATCGCAGCCAGTCGTATTCATGCCGAAACATGGCTCAAAGATCTAGACGCGAATGTCGATGACAGGGTAAAGCATACGCTTGCAAAGCGGTTGGGCGTCTCGGATGAGGACTTCGCAGCATTGATGCAGACGAGAACACGGCTCGCATATGAAATGGAACAACGGCTTGCTGGCATTGATTTTTTTGTGACGCCGACAACACCGATTGTTGCGCCAACAATTGCATCGGTCAGCGACAATTCTGCCGAATATGACCGCGTTGAGAGCCTATTGTTGCGAAATACGCAAATTGCCAATCAATTTGATCTTTGCAGCATAACGCTGCCGCTGCCTGTTACGGGGTTACCGGTCGGTCTGATGATGACGGCACGCCATGGAACCGACAGGCAATTGCTGTCCGCAGCACTGTCGGTTGAACGCTTGTTAGGCTGAAACTTTGAGCGCTTCGGCATCACGGCGGATACGCGCGACCATGGAGCGCAAACCATTGGAGCGCTGCGGTGTGAGATGCTCATCAAGCCCCAGCTTCTTGAGCACTTCCTCTGGATCAGACGAAACAATTTCTGAGGCCTTACGGCCTGAATAGAATGCGAGCACAATAGCAACGAGACCGCGCACAATATGCGCATCGGAATCGCCCAGAAATTCAATGATTGGGTCATCGCCGTCGTGTGGAATAGTCTTGAGCCATACTTGGCTGACGCAGCCCTGCACTTTGTGAGCAGCATCGCGGGCATCGTCTGGATAAGCTGGTAATTCCTTACCCAGATCAATCACATAGCGATAGCGGTCTTCCCAGTCATCGAGAAATTCGAAGTCGGAGATGATGCTGTCGATAGTGGTGGTCATGATATTTGTCCGAAATCCGTATGGTATATGCCGCCTATATAGGGATAAAAGCCGCAAACGTCACGGAAAACCGTTAGTTCCTTGCAGGAATTGCGCTGGTTGGCGAATGATCAGAGTACTGCCAGAAAAAATGCGAAGCGGTTTTTCGTCGGATAATGTTCAAGAATAATGGCTAGAGCGGTTTCAACGGTTCAATCTTAGCTGGAACTGCTCTAAGCGCACGCAGTGCTTCTGAACGCGGTGTGGGAATCGGAACAATGTGTGATGAGCTTGGTGTCGGCTCTTGCTTCGCAACAATGGTCGGGACCGGATCAGATGGTTGCTGTTTAGTGCCGAAACGATCGCTTAAATATTCGAGTATACCGCCGCTACGCTCAAGCATTCCACTCGCGGCACTCGAAAGTAACGATGTTCCGTTCTCACAGAACGAGGGGTTGTTTACACAGAGCTTGCCGATTTCCAATGCTGTTTTGCCGTTAGCCAATAGCTGATCAACGGAGCCAGGTTCACCTTTGACCTGAATCGAAGCCGCATTCTTTTGCGGTGTTTCTTCTTGGTCCGCAGGGAAGAGGTGCGGCATCACCATGAATGCCAGCGACAGCCAGATTGCGGATTTGATAAGAAAACGGATCATTACGCTCGAAGTTTGCTGGCCGGGATTGGCGGGATCATTGTCTTCTCAATTTGAAAAGATTCCGTAACCAAGGGTTTTAAGCCTATTCGAGAGGATTTTTGACGCGTGGGAGCCGAACATGACCTGTCGATATCCACCATCTGTTTACCATAGCGGAAAAACTCGGGCTCTGATCTGTCAGATTCTGCATAGAGACGTTTAAGATGCTCTCGCTTTATCGTTTCTTTAAAGCCTCACCTGCAATTCTAGCATCAATAGGCAGATCCCTGATGGAGAAGCCGCACGAGCATTGAGTGGGTAAGGCAAGTTGAACGCCATTCTTTTAAACGTAGCACAGACCGTAGGCACGAAGGTGCAGGCGCTTGCGCGTTTTCACGAACGTTTTTGCCAGCGCTGGACCGAGCAGTCGGATGCATCTGCGATTCGGGTTGTTGGCTCGTTCATGCTCGTTCCCGTTCTCCTGTTTGCTGCCGTTCTCGCTTCTGGTGTTACGACAGATTTTGCAGCACTTGCTGTGCTCGGTGCCAGTTTCGCCGGTGCTGCGATGATTTTCTGCGCTTTGAGCCTTATGGGCTTGAGCGCTGCTGTTCTTGGAACATTGAATTTCGCGATCTATGGCGCGGGTCTTGCCGCAATTGGTATATTTGCGACTACCAGCAATATCGCTCTTTGGGTGATGGCCGCAGCCTTGCCTCTTGAGGTCTGGTTCGTAAGCCGCAAGCCTTTGGCCGCGTTTGCAGGTGTGGCGCTTGCAGGTGTGGTTTTGAGCGCTTTTGCACTGACGAACAGTATTTCCGTTGCCAGTGGATCATTGGCATCGCTGATCGTCTTGATGCTTTATATGGCAAGCCTTGTTGCCCGCAGCTTCACAATCAAAAATGTCGTTGTATCGAAGCCGTTCGCTCAGCAAAAGCCTTTGGTCACCAAGGGTGATGTTCAACTCTCAATGGATTTTGAGGGTATTATCTCTGAAATCGACGCACAGTCGGCGGCACTTCTGGGCGTAGAGCCCAAGATGTGTGAAGGCATTGCATTGATTGACCGCGTTCATGTCGCTGACCGAGTGGAATATCTATCGCTCCTCGCAGACTTGCGTTTAGGCCGCACGGCGCGCCCAGCGGATGTTCGTCTTCGTACGCTCGAAAATGGCAGCCCTGTTTTCCTCGCTTTCCGCATGGAAGGGGTTGCTGCAAATGGCATCATTACACTTGTTGGGCGCTCGCTTGAGGGTGAACAGAAGCTCATCGAAGAAATCAATGCGCTGAAAGCGCAGCTTGAAGCCGAACGCATCGGCAAAGGTCGTCTGCTTGCAACTGTGAGCCATGAACTGCGCACACCTTTAAACTCGATCATCGGCTTCTCAGATATGCTTTCACATGAAATGGGCTGCCAGCTGCAGAATGAGAAGCAGCGCGAATATGCAGGTCTTATTCATAAGTCGGGCCATTATCTGCTGGAGCTGGTGAACTCAGTGCTTGATATTTCGCGGCTTGAAACCGGCACTTATCGCATTGAACCACAGAGTTTCATTTTCCGCGACGCGGCTGAAATGTGTGCCGCAGTCATGCTCCCGCAGGCTGAAAAGAAGGGCCTCGCACTTTGCCATCGTGTGAATGCGGCTACGGGAGAAGTGGTGGCAGACCGTCGTGCAGTGCAGCAGATTTTACTCAACCTCACAGCCAATGCGGTAAAGTTCACGGAATCGGGCGGTTGTGTCACTATCGATGCGGCGCGCGTGATGGTCGATGGCCGGTCTCAGCTCGAAATTATCGTGTCCGATACTGGTATTGGTATCGAGCCAGAAGATATGCAGCGCATTGGATCGCCTTTCGTGCGAGCCGACAATAACTATACGCGCGCGCAAGAGGGGACTGGTCTTGGCCTGTCAGTGGTCAAAGGTCTGGTGGAACTGCACCAGGGTACAATGCAAATTAAAAGCTGTGTGGGCGAAGGAACGGTCGTAACCGTTCACTTGCCAGTGGCGGGTCCGCAAAAACTGTTCGAACAGGATTCTTTGGGAGCAGAAGATCAACAGCAGCTTGGCACGGTGATTGATATACACCGTCACCAGGGAGAACGAAATAATGAGTGGCAGAAAGACGAAGTCCGGGAACAAAGCCCAGAGCGGATCAATGCGCAAACCCGCAAAACAGCATAGTCTCGGTCGCCGTCTGCTCAAATTCTTTTTCAGTTCGGCTTCCGCGCTGGCGATTTTTGCCGGTGATTTCATCGTACGCAATCCCGTCCTAACGGGCGGTGCGACAGCATTTGCCGTGGTGTTGGGTTTTGTTTCGGCCAATGCGCTCTGGTATCAGCCCGAAGCGCATAATGCAGTTTTCTTTAAAACGCGTGCAGATTTCGTCTTCAAGGCAACGCCGCGCGCAGTTCTGCCCGGCACGGCTGCTGTCGATAAACCTCAAGAATCGCCAACGAAAACTGCAAGCACAGAAACGCCTGTAACCACACCACCGCAATCGCAGACGGAAGCTGCGGAATTGTCTCCAGATCGGTTGCAAGTTACTGGTTCTATCGATGAAATGTTACCAGCGCTCGCGCCTAATGCCGATATTGAGATTGCACGGCTGCAACAAAGACTGTTGACGCTCGGTATTTACCAAGGTGCAGTTGATGGCTTCACAGGTCCTCAAACCCGTGAGGCTATCGAACGCTGGCAGGCATTACAGAAGAAGGTCGGTGTTCCGGCACAAAATGGTGCAACGCAGACGACAACTGAAGACGACGTGGCCAAGGTGATCGACCTGGCCGTACCGTCGCCCCGCCCTGAGCCTGCTGTCTTGAAAGTCGACACAACGGCAAAACGTGCACCCGATCTCGCTTCGCTGGAACGCAAGCCAGCACAGGAAAAGAAGCAGACAGCGGCAGTACCAGCAGTGCAGCAGCAGGCGAATATTTCCTCACAGGACATTGTGCGTGTGCAGGCTGGTCTGAAAGCTTTTGGCAATGAAATGGTGAGTGTTGACGGTGTTCCGGGGAAATCCACGCAGGATGCCATTCGGGAGTTTCAGAAACTGTTCAACTTGCGTGTAACCGGTGAAGTCGACGCTGCATTGATCTCCAAAATGCGTGAAATCGGGCTCATAAGTTGATCCAAGGTGAACCATGCGCCTGACATCGGATTTCTGGGTTTCGGCATTGATCCGTAAAGTACAGGGCGAGGGCGGCTTTGCTTATCTCGCTCGCCGCGGTTCCAAAGAAGCGGGTGCGATCTTCATCAAGCTCAGTTCGCGCTTCGGCACCTGCGACTTATACTCGCCGGCTCCGCAAACATCCTATGAAGAAAATACTGATGGAGAGCGCATGTTTTTGCGTATCCTCCATGATGTCGACGATATCAAAGCAAGTGAGCGCATGGAGCGCGAAGTCCGCTTCGATCCTGATTTGTGGCTTATCGAGCTCGAAGATGTGGCTGACCCTGCGAGCCTGTATTTGGTTTCACCGGATAGTTTATAGGCTCGAACGTATCGTTGCCGGGTTTTCGTCCGCGGCGGTTGCCATCTCGCGTAACTTGCTGCGCAGCAGTTTCGACATGTCATCAGCCTTCCAGCGCCGCACAAGCATCATCGCTTTTTCGCGGTCGATAGAACGATAGATTTGAATGAATTCGCGCAGACTATGACGGTCCGCTGCAACGGTTCCCAGAACTGCCGACATGGTCATGAAGCATTCGGCGGCGGAAAGCCCGAGTGCGCGCAACGCTATAGGCAGATGTGATTCTGGCCACTGGCCGATAATGTGGTCCGCACGTTCAAACGACACGTCCAGCGAATCGGCCAATGCCGTACGGAAAATCTGATCATCAATCAAAAGTGCTGTGTCGATAAGGTGGTCGGGGCCTGACAGCGCACTTGTGCCGAAGAACGACGACTGTGGGGGTAAGTCATTATTCGGGTTTTCATTGCTGCTTGAATCCACCGATGTGCTGGGCATCTTGGTTTCAAGACCAGCAAGGTTTTCCTGCAATGCCAACAAGCGATCGATTGCCGGATCAGAGAAACTTCGCAGGACACCTTTTAGTATCGGGTCGTCAGATTGCCTGCGCGCGATGGCGCGAGCATGAGCAAGGCCGTGTTTGGCGATGATATCGACGAGATCTTCTGATCGTAAAACCGGAGAACGCAGAAGAATAGGGGCGGAAATCTCAACAGGTTCGTTTGCGAGCGACAATACAAGGCGCCGCGGCGCTTCTTCGATCTGCGCAATTGCATGTGCTGCTTGCCGTTTACCGCGCATGGTTGCGCGTTCAAGCAGTGGAAATGTCAGGTCTTCAAGCTGATGAGCTTCCTGTCGTCCGGGACGCGTGACCGAGGCAAACGCAGCTATTGCAGCGACCAGAAGGTCGTCTGCTTTGCTACCATCAGCTCTTGATTTTGATTGGTTCCGATTACCTGAAATCTCTTCCAGGACGCGGAACTGATCGTTTGTCACGCAATGTACTCCGGTAGGCTAAAACTATTAACGCGGCCTGCCGCATGTCGGCAGATTGGATAATAGGTATGAAGCCTTAGCAACTCATTAACCGTGAATAAGAAAGCGTCTGCTTTGCAGGTAGTTAACTCGCTTCATATGGCAGGCAATTGGCTTGGGTGAGGAAGTTCTTCACCTGCTGCTGCCAGCTCGCGTCTGGAACGAAACTGCGTAGGACAACAGCGGCCTCGCTGATGTCCTGCTCGATAATGATGGAGCGACCGTCGTTCTGCACACCCTCGGCGCGAAGAGCCGCAATGCCAATCGGATCGGCGATAATCAGATCAAGCTCGCGGTCGTTCGATACATTGTCATTGAGACTATAAAGATTATCGCCATTGGGTGCATAAACAGACAGCGACCAGAAGGGCAGATTGCCTTTCGTGGTGATATGTACCGGTCCATCCGTCAGATCAAAGCGGCATGCTGCCTGTTCCATCAGCGGGTCCTGATCGCTTACAAGTCCCGATTTCTCGGAAAGATAATGAAAGCGATAGCCATCCCCCAGGGATTCCAAATGCGACCAGGCATTTTTGCTTGAATAAAACGGAACGAGCAACAGAACGGCGATATGCACGATTGCTGCGCCAACCAGACCGAGAAGCAACAGGCGGAGGAGTTTAGCCACGGCACGCCTCCACATTTGCGACAGGCATAATACGTGGCATGACGAGATCAACCAGCCCGGAAGAGCTTGCAGCCGGTGTGTCGTAGAGTGTCATGACCAACACAAAATTACCGCTTCCTTCGACAGGAAGCCAGTTGCCAGGGCTGGCACTCGGTCCCACAGTGACTTGTACGCTGCCGTCAGTTTCATAAAGCATCTCCCGCGAATGAAGTGCTGGCTGGAGGCCCATGCGCGGCGTAATCGGTTCCAGATTGGAGTTGGCCGGATAAAGGGTCCAGAAACGCGCCGACGGTGTGAAGCCGCTCAAACGGTAACTGCACCCCCGTTTAAGTTCGCGTCCGTTGCTATCACGGCGCGCGTAAAACGGAAGTCCTTCTGCAGCCCCGAGCGCGAGATAAGCTTTTCGTGCAGCTCGCGCCTTGGAATAGGGATCAGCATCGGTTGTGCCAGACGCTGGATAGGCATTCCACGCCCCGAGCTGCAATTCGCCGAAGCCGTCAAAATGGTCAAGCGTATAGTCGGTGACCCATATGCCGCCGCCGAGCGCAATAGCCAGTACGGTCAAGACTTTGAGAATTGTCTTCAGCATTCTAGAGCATTTCTGGTTTAAGTTTGATCATTAGAAAGGCTCTATCTCTTTGTTTTTGCGCACATCTTGTTCCGAAAACCGGTTCCCACTGTTCGGGATGTGTTCTATGCTCAAAGTACCGACACTTTGGTGCGTCCGGCAAGAGCCGGAACAGGCGGTGCGTTGTGGAATTTGTCGTTAAGCTCCTTGAGCGCTTTGGTGGTCACCGGCGAGAGAACTCGCGGTGGCGCTACCATCATTTCGTCGGGCTTGTCTGTAGAGGCAATTTTAGGTGCAGTCGTTTTTGCAGGAGCCGGGAAGGCGGGCGTAATGCCCGGTATCGGCTTCAGTTCAATATTCTGATGCGCATAGCTCATCATTCGTTGCCAGGCCATGGCAGGCAGGACACCGCCGGTCAGTTCTTTCATCGGCGTAAAATTGTCATTGCCAAACCAAACTGCGGCAGTGAAATTGCCTGTAAAGCCAACAAACCACGCATCGCGATAATTCTGCGTTGTACCGGTCTTGCCGCCAACTCGTGTCATTGGCAGCGCCGCACGGCGAGCGGTGCCACGTTCAGGAACCTGCACCAGCATAGAGTTCATTTCGAAAGCAGCTTTTTCAGACAGAGCGCGATGAGGCTTGGGTGCGTCGCGCGTGAAATCCCACAGAACCTTACCCTCCGACGAAATGATTTGCGTGAATGCGTGACGATTGCCAGCCATGCCGCCATTCGGGAACACATTGAAGCCTGTTGCCTGATCCATCACGGTCATTTCAGATGTGCCAAGTACCATCGTCTTGTGCGACGAAATCGGCGATTCCACACCCATGGCTTTGGTCAGTGCCACGATAGGAGCTGTGGTTAGATGATCGCGCGCAAGCCTGACAGGCACTGAGTTCAGTGAACGCACCAATGCGGTCGTCAAATCAACGCGACCGGCGAAACTGCGACCGTAGTTGCGGGGAGACCAATTGCCCCAACTGATAGGTGCGTCGGAAACAATTGTATTGGGCGTCAGACCCTTTTCCATTGCTGCCGCATAAACATAAGGTTTGAAGGACGATCCCGCCTGACGCAGCGCCTTGGTCGCACGATTGAACTGGCTTTCGCCGTAGTCGCGTCCGCCAACAAGCGCGCGTACCGATCCGTCATTTGCGATCACAACCGTTGCAGCTTCGGAAACGTTATATTCCTTGCCGTGCTGGCGGAGATGATACTCAAGCGATTCTTCCGCAGCCTTCTGAAGGTTGCGGTCGAGGGTCGTGCGCACGGTGAGTGTATGTTGCGGCAGTTTTCCTGCAATCTTTTTCACTTCTTCAAAAGCCCAGTCGAGGAAATAGTCGGGACTTTCGTTCTTGGCGCGGTCGATCACACTTGCAGGATTGCGGCGCGCAACCGCGACCTGGCCATCACTCATGAAGCCACTCTCCACCATGTTGGAAAGCACAACATTTGCGCGGGCACGCGCGGCTGGGAGATTAACATGCGGTGCGAATTTGGCGGGCGCTTTGAACAGGCCTGCCAGCATTGCAGCTTCGGCAAGGTTCACATCCTTGATATTCTTACCGAAATAAAACTCGGATGCCGCCGCTATCCCAAAGGTGCCGCCGCCCATATAGGCGCGGTCGAGGTACAGCTGAAGGATCTCTTTCTTGGTGAGATTGCTTTCAAGCCATAGAGCGAGAAACGCTTCTTTGATCTTTCGCTCAAGGGTGCGCTCATTGGAAAGAAACAGGTTTTTGGCCAATTGTTGCGTGAGTGTCGAGCCGCCCTGAACCACACCGTTGGCGCGCAGGTTCTGGCTCAGTGCACGGCTAAGACCCCAGACGTCAATGCCGTAATGATCAAAGAAACGGCGGTCTTCTGTGCCAAGCACGGCCTTGATGACATGATCTGGAAGTTCATCAATAGGTACTGCCTGTCGGTGCAGAATACCACGTTGGCCAAGTTCGTTGCCGTAGCGGTCGAGAAATGTAACCGCATAATCGTCCTGCGCGCGCCAATCTTTCTTGGTTTCCTCAAATGCGGGCATGGCAAGTGCCAGCATGATGACGGAACCTATGACGCCGAGCGTGAAGCCTTCATCCAGAACTTCCACAACAACGCGCCGGAAGCCCCGTACACGAAAGCGGCGAGATAAGATGGTGATATTCTCCCACCACTCACCGGCATAAAAACGAAGATTATAGAGACCAGAATCGATCCAGGCATCAAGGCCGATCAAACGCGAAACCCGGAATGATTTGCGTTTTTGCTCTTCAGAATCTTTTTTCGCCGTTTTACGCATGAACTCTACTTCGGCACCGTGAAAATTGGGGGGCGAGCAAAACCTGCTCATCAATCATAACAGATTAATAAGCGAGAACTCACGTAAATTAGTAAACGGAATCCATAAAACTTTTGGGAAAAAAATCAGAAATAGGAAAATAGTCCTTGACTGCGTAACGGTGATTTGCTAGCAATTAGATACAGTCAAGAAAGTGTGGCTGATGCTGACAACAGCCTCGATACCCCCGGCTTTATCAGCAACGCAAAACCCCGGAAGCAAATTGCTTTCGGGGTTTTGCGTAAAAGGGGTCCAAGTTTACTGCAAAGCATACTGGGCAAAGCTCTTTGAAAACGCGGAAAATTGACGAGTGCCGTGAGGCGCGGATCAGGCTGGCTTTTCGCCTGCAAATGAAACACGACATAGCAAGCGCGGACGTCGCGCAGATGATGGGGCTTTCCGAGAAAACCTATCGCATTCGCATCCGGCGTCTCGGCCTCGATGACCAAGAGATTAACAAGCCTTCAAGTTCAGAAAGCGCTTTTCAACGTTTGCAGTCGGAACTGAATAAGCTGATCGATGGCGATGAACTGCCGGACAAGAGCAAGGCTGAAGCGCTGATGGCGCTGGCCAAGGCTGTTAAGACTGTCGGAGAACTTGCTTCCGAAACGGCTTCATCCGAGCAAAGTCGCGAAACTTGTGCGGTGGTGAGCTTGAGTGAAATTAGACGAGCTTTAACACACATAGACAGGAGAATTGACGAACTTGCACAAAGGCGCGCGCGGAAAATCTTGGGGCGCGGACTTGACGCAACAACAGATCATGGCGGCGGAATGCGAATGGCTGATCCAGGCACGTGACGCGCAATTGCCACCATCCGGCGACTGGCGGGTCTGGTTAATCCTTGGTGGTCGCGGCTCTGGTAAGACAAGGGCAGGTGCTGAGTGGGTATCTGGCATGGCGCTGGGGCTTGCACCTTTCGCGGCGCGAGCGTGCGGGCATATCGCACTTGTCGGGGAGACCTTTGCCGATGCACGTGAGGTGATGGTGGACGGCCCATCGGGTATTCTGTCTGTCTCACGTGCCAGTCGGCCACGCTATGAAACAACACGGCGGCGGCTCCTCTGGGATAATGGTGCTGTGGCATCACTCTATTCCTCTGAAGACCCGGATGGTTTGCGTGGTCCACAATTTGATGCTGCATGGTGCGATGAACTGGCGAAGTGGAAAAACCCACAAGCGACATGGGATATGTTGCAGTTTGGCTTGCGACTGGGGGATTTCCCCCGTCAGGTTGTGACGACAACGCCACGTGCGGCGCCGTTGCTGAAAACGCTGATGACTGACAATTCAGTTGCCATGACACATATGCGGACATCAGAGAATGCCAGCAATCTGGCAGATGGCTTCATACAGGCCATTAATCAGCGTTATGCCGGAACGCGGCTTGGACGGCAGGAACTTGATGGTGAGTTGATTGAAGAACGTGCTGGTGCATTGTGGTCGCGGGAGCGGATCGAACAATGTTTCGAACCGGAGGCACCGCAGCTTGTGCGTATTCTGGTGGCCGTTGATCCACCCGCTTCATCGGGTAAGTCGTCGGATGCCTGCGGAATTGTCGTCGCAGGCATTGATGAAAATGGCATTGGTCATGTGCTTGCTGATGAGAGCATGTCGATGGCCAAGCCGCATCAATGGGCGCGTCGTGCGATTGCGCTCTATCACACCTACGAGGCTGATGCGATTTTGGCCGAGGTTAATCAGGGGGGCGAGATGGTTGCAGCCGTTCTTTCGGCAGAAGATGTTTCTGTGCCTGTCCTGATGCGGAGGGCATCGCGTGGCAAGTGGCTACGTGCGGAGCCTGTGGCCGCGCTCTATGAGCAGGATCGTGTTCGGCATGCCGGACGCTTTCCGGCGCTTGAAGACGAGATGTGTGATTTCGCGCCCGAAGGCCTATCGAGCGGGCGCTCACCGGATCGTCTGGATGCGTTGGTCTGGGCTTTGGGCGAGTTGATGCTTATTGCAGACCGAAAGCCGCGTATCCGCCGCTTTGGTTAGAGCATAATCCGACCGGAGTGAAACGAGGATCGATAAGATTGTGCTTAAAATAGAAGAAATTAGAGCGCCGATCTGATTCAATCAGATCGAAACGCGCTCTAAAAATTCAGATAATTGGAGAGCCAATATATGGCGTGGAACTGGCCGTGGCGCAGAAGTGCCGCGAATGCACCCTCGCATTCTTATGACGGGCGACAGACCAAGATGGCGAACGGCTTTGTGGCCTTGCATATGGAACGTGGACCATCGTGGATCGCGCGGGATTATACGTCGCTCGCCCGTGAAGGGTTTATGCGCAATCCGGTGGCGCATCGCTGTGTGCGACTGATCGCGGAAGCCGCGAGCAATGTTCCCTGGTTGCTTTATGAAGGCACCACCGAACATGAGATCCATCCCTTGCTGGATCTCATAGCAAGGCCGCAGGGCGGTTTGGATGGAAGCAGTTTCTTCGAGAGGCTTTACGGGCATCTGCTGATTTCCGGTAATGCCTATGTGGAGCGTGTCGATTTGCCAAGCGGTCGCATGGAATTGCATCTTTTGCGGCCAGAACGGGTAACACTAGAAACATCGAGCGATGGCTGGCCGCAATCGCTGGTCTATCGTTCGGGCAACGCAAGCAGAACCGTATCGCTTGCTGGATCGACGGCGTCTGGATTGCATCTCAAACTGTTCCACCCACTGGACGATCATTATGGATTTCCGCCGCTGGAAGCAGCCCTTATGGCGCTCGATATTCACAATGCGGCTGGTGCCTGGAACAAGGCTTTGCTGGACAATTCCGCTCGTCCATCCGGCGCGCTTGTTTATGCGCCAAAAGACGGCGGCAATCTGACGGAAGAGCAGTTCGAGCGGCTTAAGGTGGAGCTGGAAGAAGGATATACAGGAGCATCCGGCGCGGGGCGACCATTGCTTCTCGAAGGTGGGCTCGATTGGAAGGCCATGGGCTATAGTCCACAGGACATGGATTTCATCGAGGCGAAAAATGGAGCCGCACGTGACATCACGCTTGCTTTTGGCGTGCCACCGATGCTGCTCGGCATTCCGGGCGACAATACTTACGCCAATTATGCAGAAGCCAATCGCGCCTTCTATCGCCTGACCGTGTTGCCGCTGATTAACCGCACCGCCAAAGCGCTGGGCTGTTGGCTTGGGCCATTGTTTGGTGATGACCTCAGGCTTGAGCATGATGCAGACCGGATTGAGGGGCTGTCCCTTGAACGCGAGTCCTTGTGGCGGCGCATCTCGGAAGCTTCGTTCTTGAATGATGATGAAAAACGCGATGCGGTTGGCTACCAGCCGCGTGCAGAAAGGAGAACGCCATGAGCAATTTGAGCGAAACCGTTCTGACCTCGGATGCGACATTGGTGTGGTTCGCAAAAATCGCAGGTGCAGTGGCAGGTTCTGCAGTCTCGCTGGCCTATATGCTGCCAAACGGCAAGCGCGAGGCGGCAATCCGTTTTGCAGTAGGCATCATATGCGGCATGGTCTTTGGCGGCGCGGCAGGGGTGAAAATCGCCGAAACGCTGTCGTTACAGACTCTTCTTGGCCGCGCGGAACTGATGCTGATGGGATCGACTGCTGCAAGCCTTGCCGCATGGTCCGCGCTGGGCGTTCTCAAGCGCTTTGCTGAACGTGCCAAGCAGGCATCTCTTCCCGGAATTCCATTTTCTGAGAGGAACAGGAATGGCAAACTCTGAATTCAGGCTTGAAACCAAGCGTGCCTCTCTTGCGCTGGAAGAGGTTGAAATTGACGGCAGCTTCACGGGTTATGCCAGTGTCTTTGGTTTGGCCGACCTGGGC
Organism: Brucella grignonensis; assembly: GCF_002252505.1. GTDB lineage: Bacteria > Pseudomonadota > Alphaproteobacteria > Rhizobiales > Rhizobiaceae > Brucella > Brucella grignonensis. Next base: position 791,583 of record NZ_NNRL01000163.1, read on the forward strand.
AATGACGTCATAGAAAAGGGCGCTTTTGCGAAGTCGCTTTCATCCCGAAAATCATCGGGTGTGCGTATGCTTTGGCAGCACGATGCCGCCGAACCGATAGGCGTGTGGACGGATATTCGTGAAGATGCGCGCGGGCTGTATGTCGAGGGCAGGCTTGCCAAAGGTGTCGCACGGGCACGCGAAGCGCTGGAGCTGATGCGCGCGGGCGGACTTGATGGGCTGTCCATCGGTTTCCGAACGATCAAGGCACGCAAGGATGCGCGCACCGGCTTACGTCACATTGTTGAAGCGGATCTCTGGGAAATCTCAGTGGTCACGTTTCCGATGCTGCCACAGGCGCGGATTAATAATCTGAAGGCTGAATTGCCAACAGTCAGACAGTTTGAACGCTGGCTCACGCGGGATGCGGGGCTGAGCCGTTCCGCTGCACGTACGGTGATAGCAAAAGGCTATGCAGCACTTGCAGCTTTTCACGACAGGGACGGGCGGGAAGCCATCCAGTCAGACAATGCAGGCCTCGCACGGCGTATGCGCGCCGCCTGCAAGATGATGTGATTTAACGAAAACAGGATCAATATGAAAAATATCAATGCAATCCCGCTCGAAACCAAGAGCGTGGAAACGAAGGCGCTTGGATCGAACCTCGGCAATGACGGCGATGTGTCGGAAGCTTTCGATGAATTCATGACAGCATTTTCGGCCTTTCGCGAAGCCAATGATGAACGCCTGAAGAAGGTCGAAAAAAGTGCTGATGTCGATGTGCTTTTGCGCGAGAAGGTTGATCGCATCAACCGGGCTCTCGACGAGCAGAAACAGGCGCTTGATCAATATGTGCTGAAAAGTGCACGCCCGCCAATGGGCAAGAATATGCCTGTGGCCAATGTCGAACATAAGCAGGCATTCGATGGCTATGTTCGTCGCGGCGATGAACAGGCGCTGCGTGGCATTGAGCTGAAAGCGCATTCCTATGCTTCCGGACCTGATGGCGGTTATCTTGTCCCGGCGGAACTTGAAATGGAAATTGGTCGCAGGCTGGCTGTGCTTTCTCCTATCCGCGGCATCTCCAGCGTACGCCAGGTCTCAGGCGCCATCCTGAAAAAGCCATTCTCGGTGAGTGGCCCTGCTACAGGCTGGGTCGGTGAAACCGATGCACGTCCACAGACTGCGTCGGCAAAGCTTGCGGAACTCCAGTTTCCCACCATGGAAATCTACGCCATGCCAGCGGCGACTTCGTCGTTGCTCGACGATGCTGCAGTCAATGTGGAACAGTGGATTGCTGAAGAAGTGGAAACAGCTTTTGCTGAACAGGAAGGCGCTGCTTTCATCGCCGGCAATGGTGTGAACAAGCCGATGGGCTTCCTGAGCTATGATACAGTCGAGGATGCAAGCTGGGCATGGGGCAAGATTGGTCATATCGCAACTGGTGTCGATGGTGCGCTACCCGCTTCGAATCCATCCGATAAACTCATCGAACTCATCTATGCGCTGAAGGCCGGTTATCGCCAGAACGCGAATTTCGTGATGAACCGCAAGACCCAGAGCGTGTTGCGCAAGCTGAAAGATGCTGACGGTAATTACCTCTGGCAGCCACCTGCAGCCGTTGGCGAAAAAGCTTCATTGATGGGCTTTGGCCTCGTTGAGGCTGAGCATATGCCTGACATTGCAGCCGACAGTACTTCGATTGCTTTTGGCGATTTTGAGCGCGGTTATCTGGTTGTGGATCGTATTGGTCTGCGTGTTTTGCGCGATCCATATTCTGCCAAGCCATATGTGCTGTTCTACACCACCAAGCGTGTAGGCGGCGGTGTGCAGGATTTCGATGCGATTAAACTTCTGAAGTTTGCGGCCTAAAAACGCACAGGACAGCGGTTTTGCTGTCATTTTTTACAGCCCCCTTTGGGGAAGCCCTGCCGATATTGGCAGCTAGATTCAGTTCGCAAACACGTTGAATCTTTTTCTGGGGTGTCATGCGTAACTGTCTGATTTGAGAGTTATTTTAAGGGGAAAGTAAATGACAATGTTTCTTGTCACGCCACCGGCACTCGAGCCGGTGACGGTTGCCGACGCGCGTGCATTTTTGCGAATTTCTACTGAAAGCGAAGACGACATTCTGCGGCGTCTCATCAAGACGGCCCGCGAGCTTGTTGAAGCCGAAACAGGATTGGCACTTATCAACCAGACATGGCGTTTGCGCGTGGATCGCTGGCCGCGTTCAGGGCGCCTGGCTCTATTTAAGTACCCGGTTAAAGCGGTGACCGCTGTGGTTGCCTATCAGCCGGATGGAAGTGCTATCAGCATGGAACCGGAAGAATTCATGCTCCAGCATGGTCGTCGCCCGCAGCGCGTTTACATGGCGCAATATCCTGACGCACAGTCTTTCTGCGGTCTTGAGGTGGATTTCATTGCCGGATTTGGTGAGACTGGCGTTGAAGTGCCGGATGCTATCAAACAGGCGATACTCACTCTGACTGCACACCTATACGAGAATCGCGCTGGCCTCGACAGCAAGCAGGCGGAACTTCCGCCGATGGTCGGTCAGATGGTGGATAGCTGGCGACGCATATCCCTATGAACAATGTGCTGTTTATTGATCCAGGCCAGCTCACCGCCGAGCTGGCCTTGGAAGCCATGCATCCGGTTGCCGATGGCATGGGCGGTTATCGTGAAATCTGGTCGGAAATTGCATCGGTATGGGGGCGCATCGAACCCGTATCGAGCAACCAGAGAGATTTTGGCATCCGCCCACGTCCAGAGATAACGCATCGCATTCTGGTGCGTTATCGCGCGGACATTTCATCCGATCAGCGTTTGCGTAAAGGCGGACGCATATTTGTGCTGCGTTCAGTACACGATCCGGATGAAAGCGGACGCTACCTCATTTGTCTTGCAGTGGAGGAGGGGCGTTGAACGTCACCATGAAACTGACCTTCGAAGGTCTCATACGAGCGCTGCGGTTCAGACAGGTAGCCGTGCGAGAGGATATTGCCGTCGGGCGTAGGGACATCCGAGGCGACAAGCAAAAATCGAGCGGGGATCAAAATGAAGAATGGCGCGAGCGCATTGCAAAAAGCACTTTATGAGGCCTTGAAGAACGACGACGAACTTATTGAAACTCTTGGTGGTGAACATGTTTACGATCACGTGCCACCTAAAACACCTTTTCCCTATGTCACGTTGGGTGAAACACTTAGCAAGGACTGGAGTACGGCAAGTGAGCCGGGGGGCGAACATTTTCTCAATATCCAGATATGGGCGCGCGAGGCTGGACGCAAACGTGTGCTTGATATTGCCGGGCGCATTGCCACGCGGCTCGATGAGGAGCCGCTTGAAGTGGATGGGCATAGGGTCATCAATCTCATGCTGACCGAAGTATTGGCACGCAATACCGATGGGTTCGGGAGCTATCTCGGCACCATGCGTTATCGGGCGGTGACAGAACCCGCTGATTAGAGCGCATCCCGAAAAGTGTGAAGCGGTTTTCGGACAAGGTGCGCTCAAAAACAAATACTTGGAGCGGACCCGTTCTAATCGTTAGTTATTCCGCATTTCCAGATGCAAAGCCGTTTTCATTTTTGCTGGAAATGCTCAAATCAAGGATCGATAAATGGCAGCTCAACGCGGCAAGGATATCTTGCTGAAAATCGCAACCGGTGAGAGTGCATTTGAAACCTGTGCAGGTTTGCGCACCAAACGCATCGCTTTCAATGCCGAAACAGTGGACGTGACGGATGCCGATGCGGCTGGCCGCTGGCGGCAGCTACTTTCTGGAAGCGGTGTGCAGCGCGCTTCGGTTAGTGGATCAGGGATTTTCAAGGACGCGGCTTCGGACGCATTGATCCGTAGCCTCTTCTTTAATGGAGAGATCCGCAACTGGCAGATCGTGCTACCGGATTTCGGCAGCATTACTGGACCGTTTCAGATCGTGGCACTTGAGTATGGCGGTAATCACGATGCTGAAGTGACTTTCGAGGTCGCGCTGGAATCGGCGGGGCTGATTGCATTTGGAGAGGCTCTATGATGGTCAATCGCCATCGTGGCGAGGTTGCGGCAAAATTGGATGGCCGCGACTGGACACTCTGCCTTACACTTGGCGCGCTTGCCGAGCTGGAAGCAGCATTTGAAGCGGATAATCTCTCAGACCTCATTGCACGCTTTTCGACAGGGCGGCTCGCTGCTCATGACATGCAGCGCATCATTTGCGCGGGCCTGCGCGGTGGCGGTCATAATGTGAGCTATGACGATGTTGCCGAAATGCGAGCCGAAGGCGGTGCAGCCGGGTTCGCATATATCGTTTCAGCACTTCTGACTGCCACATTCGGAAGCGCTGAAAAGCCAGAAAGCGATTCTACGTCAAACCCTTGAGTGCCGCAGTTGAATCAGATCCTTCACACAAACCTTTCCCGTGGGATGAGGTTATGCGGGCAGGATTTGGTTTGCTGCGGCTCTCCTCAAAAGACTTCTGGGCAATGACCCCGCGCGAACTTGCAGCGGCTCTCGGACCCGTGTTGCGCAACACATATGCTCCTTCGCGTGCGACCCTTGATGCGCTCATGCACGCCTTTCCCGACAGGTAGTTAAAATGACAGATGAAACCGTAACCGTTTCCGTCGAGGCGGATACGAGCGCGTTCGATCGTGCTTTGACCGATCTTGAAAAGCGCTCGTTGAGCTTCGGCTCCAACCTCACGACGGCACTCAAAAGCGCTATTGTATCCGGTAAGGGACTGGAAGATGTGCTGCGCGGCCTCGCAAGCAATTTGGCAGGCTCAGCACTATCGGCTGGTCTCCAGCCATTACAAAGTTTGGGCTCGTCGCTGATGTCGGGCATGATGACGGGTATCCGTGGCATCATGCCATTTGCCAAAGGCGGCGTGGTTTCCAGTCCGACCTATTTTGGCATGGGCAATGGTTCGCTGGGCCTAACCGGCGAAGCGGGTGCAGAAGCCATCCTGCCGCTCGCGCGTGGTGCAGACGGCAGGCTTGGGGTTGCAACAGGTGGCGGCAATGCTGGCAAACCTGTGCAGGTCGTTTTCAATATGTCTTCGCCCGATGCATCCTCTTTCCGCAAATCCGAAGCGCAGCTTTCAACCATGCTGGCAGGTGCCGTACGCCGTGGCGCGCGGAGACTTTGAAATGGAATCTTTTCACGATGTCCGTTTTCCACTCGGGGTTTCCTTCGGCGCAACCGGAGGTCCGGAATGGCGCAATGAAATCATTACGCTCACATCCGGCATGGAAAAGCGTAACGCCCGCTGGGCGCATTCCCGACGCCATTTTGATGCGGGCACGGGATTGCGTTCGCTTGACGATCTGAAAGCCGTGCTCGCCTTCTTCGAGGCCCGGCATGGTTCGCTCTATAGTTTTCGTTTCCGAGACCCATTCGATTTTTCATCTGCCTCAGATAGCGCGGCACCATCACCATTCGATCAACAGATTGGAATAGGCGACGGAGCAAGCGTTAAATTCCAGCTCATCAAACGCTATGAAACTCATGACCGTCCGATTACACGGCCGGTTAGTGGGACGGTACTGATTGGTGTCAACGGAGTGCGACTTGCGGAAGGTGAGGCATTCACGCTCGATAGTGCCACAGGTAACGTTACTTTCATGCCTGATTATCGGCCTGCCGTAGGCGCCGTCGTGACGGCGGGCTTTCTCTTCGATGTGACAGTACGCTTCGATACAGACAGGCTGATGGCCAGTATTGCGTCGTTTCAGGCAGGTGAAATTCCCTCCATTCCGATCATCGAGGTCAAGATATGATCCCTGTTCCGGCAGCGCTTGAATCACATTTGAAGGGTGAAGTCACAACCCATTGCTTTGCCTGGCTTATAAGACGTTTGGATGGTGTCGTGCTTGGTTTCACGGACCATGATCGTGACTTGCTTCTGGATGGAATTGTCTGCGAGCCGCTGACGGGTCTGAACAGCAGCGAAGCCACGACAACACTCGGGCTGTCTGTTGCGGGCGGCGAGGTCGAAGGCGCTTTGTCTTCAACACGTATCAGCGATGTCGATATTGAGCAGGGCCGTTACGACGGAGCGGTTGTCGAAAGCTATCTGGTCAATTGGACAAGCCCTGAACAGCACATGCTTTTGCGGCGCTGGACCGTTGGCACGATCAGCCGATCCGGTGGCCGATTTGTCATGGAATTGAAAGGCGCTGCGGCTGCTTTTGATGCCGTTTGTGGCCGCCGGATTTTACGTCAGTGCAACGCTGTTTTGGGCGATAAACGCTGTGGTGTGAACCAAAGCGATCCTCGGTTTGCTGCTTCTGGATCAGTAACAGTTGCTGATGGTCCGATGCTGGCGGTGGCTGGACTTGAGGGTTTTGCAAGTGGTTGGTTTGCCGAAGGGCTGCTTGTTTGGACAAGCGGTAAAAGCTCGGGAAGAGCAATTCGTGTTCTGGGACAGAATGGTAACAGTCTGCGTTTGATTGAACCTCCCGTTCTGCCGGTGGAAACCGGCGACACGTTTCGTGTCGTTGCCGGTTGCGACAAGAGCTTTGCAACCTGCAAAGCAAAATTCGCAAATGGCACCAATTTTCAAGGCTTTCCGCATCTTCCCGGCAATGACGCAGCCTTCGCCTACGTCAGCGGTGGTAATGAATATGACGGAAGTGCATTGGTGCCATGATGGTTGCCGAGAGAGTTTTGGCTGAGGTCGAAAGCTGGATCGGTACGCCCTATCGCCACGGTGCATCAATGCGTGGCGTGAGCTGTGACTGTCTGGGGCTGGTACGCGGTATCTGGCGGGCGCTTTATGGCAATGAACCAGAACATCCGGGGGCTTATGCACCTGACTGGGCGGAGGCCACTTCCGGCGATCCGCTTATGGAAGCCGCGCAAAGGCATATGAGATCACGCATCAGCGGTAATCCTCAACCGGGAGATTTGCTCCTCTTCCGCTGGCGCGCCGATGTTGCGGCGAAGCATCTTGGTATCATGGTGAGAGAGAACCGCTTTATCCATGCTTATGAAGGTCATCACGTGATGGCTTCTGCCTTGGTGCCGCAATGGCGCAAGCGGATTGCCGGTATTTTTATCTTCCCTGACGCGAAAGTGTAAGCAATGGCGACTATTGTTCTACAAGCGGTTGGTGCTGCTGTTGGAGGCATTTTTGGCCCTGTGGGGGCAGCTATTGGCGCTGGCTTGGGCGCTATGGGCGGCTATGCCATCGATACGGCGATCATCAATTCGACCCGCCATATGGAGGGGGCACGCCTCAATGGTGGTCGTGTGGCAACAGCAGAAGAAGGTGCAGCGCTTCCTTTCGTTTATGGCACAGCGCGGCTTTCAGGCACGTTGATCTGGGCGACGCGATTTGAGGAAAAGAAAACTACAGAACGTCAGGGCGGCAAGGGTGGTCCGAAAGTGACCAGTTACAGCTATTTCGGCAATGCAGCCTATGCCGTTGCTGAAGGCGAAATCGCTGGCATCCGTCGTGTTTGGGCTGATGGTCAGGAACTTGATCTCACTGACATTGACATGCGCATTTATCACGGTACGCAGCAACAACAGCCTGATCCATTGATTGAGGCCAAGCAAGGAACAGGCAATGCGCCTGCCTATCGCGGCACTGCTTATGTGGTGTTTGAGCGGATTCCGCTCGATGTGTATGGAAACCGTCTGCCACAATTCCAGTTTGAGGTCATGCGACCAGTTGGCAAGGTGGCGCGCGATATCCGCGCTGTGGCGCTCATTCCGGGCTCCACCGAATTCGGCCTATCACCAAGTCCGGTAAGTGACAGGCCTTTTCCGGGTGAAAGCCGCACACTTAACCGCAATGCAAAGCGCGGGCGCAGCGATTGGGCGGTCGCCATGGACGAGCTGCAGATGCTGTGCCCGAACCTCCGCCATGTGGCAATTGTTCTGCCATGGTTTGGCAATGATCTAAGGGCGGATGCTTGTAGCATTCGCCCGGGCGTCACGCATCAGAGCACATTTTCATCAAGCCAGACCTGGAAGGTTGAAAATGTCACTCGTGCCAATGCACATCTTATTTCGACCAGTGGTGACGGTGCGGCTTATGGCGGAACCCCTTCCGATCAGAGCGTAATCGACGCTATTCGTGACGCGAAAGCGCGCGGTCTTAAGGTTACACTTTATCCGTTCATCATGATGGACGTGCCTGCTGGCAATCAGTTGCCGTCGCCTTATGGCGGTGTTGGACAATCCGTCTATCCATGGCGAGGGCGTATCACTTGCCATCCCGCAATCGATGTTGCCGGATCGCCAGACAAAACAGTCGAAGCAGGAAGTCAGGTCTCAGCTTTCGTCAACGGAACGTGGGGTTACAGGCGTTTCCTGAATCATTGTACAAATCTGGCGGTGCAGGCTGGCAGTGTCGATGCCTTTTTGCTTGGTTCAGAATTACGTGGCCTTACCAGCATCCGTGACAGCCGCGAAAACTTTCCATTCGTCACGTATCTTTGTGCGCTTGCCACTGAGATGCGGGTGAAGCTTGGACAAAGCTGCCGCATTACATATGGCGCTGACTGGACTGAATATTTTGGATATCAGGCACAGGATGGAACCGGCGATCTGTTTTTCAATCTCGATCCGCTATGGTCACATCCTGCAGTGGATGCAGTAGGTATCGATAATTATATGCCACTTGCCGATTGGAGGGATAGTGATTTCGATGGCGAGAACCCTGATCGGTTCGAAGGTCCTTATGATCTTAATGGTCTGACAGCGAGCATAGAAACGGGGGAGGGCTTCGACTGGTATTACGCGAGCAGCGAAGACCGTGTCGCGCGTGTTCGTACACCGATTAGCGATGGGCTCGCGGGCAAGCCATGGGTCTATCGCTACAAGGATATTCGTGCCTGGTGGAGCAATCTGCACTACAATCGTATTGATGGGGCAGAGGTTGCCCGACCTACAGCTTGGCTGCCGCAATCCAAACCAATTTGGTTTACAGAACTTGGGTGCCCGGCAGTAGACAAAGGTCCGAACCAGCCCAATGTCTTTCCTGATCCCAAATCGTCTGAAAATGCGACGCCATATTTCTCGAACGGTTCACGCGCCGATATCGGTATGGACCGGTTCCTGCGCGCACATTTCAAGCACTGGCCGGAAAACAATCCGGTCTCTTCTGTGTATGGCAGTCCAATGCTGGACATGGATCGCATTTATATGTGGTCCTGGGATACGCGACCGTTTTCAGAGTTTCCGCTGAAAGGTGATGTGTGGGGCGATACGCCAAACTGGCGACTCGGTCATTGGCTTAATGGCCGCGTCAGTGGAGTTTCGCTTGATGAACTGATTGCTGCCATACTGGCCGATTTTGAGTTACCGGAAGCTGATTGCACTGCTGCGGATGGGCATCTCACCGGGTTTGTTATTTCGGAACCGTCAACAGCACGCGGTGTTCTGGAACCACTGATGAATGTGTTTGGTGTGCATGGGTTTGAGCAGGCGGGCCGGTTTGTGTTTCGGAGTATCGCCCGTGCGGCTCCTGCGCTTGATGTGGCGCATATGCTGGTCGAGCCACAGGATGGCGAAGCGTTGAACTCTGTTCTCGAAGATCAGGGCGATCTGCCTTCCGTGGCCGAGCTATACTGTAACGACCCACTACGCGACTTTCAGGTTGTCGGTGCATCGGTGCGTCGGGATACCGGGCAGGGCACAGAAAGCCTCAGCCTATCGGGCTCGATGGAAACAGGGCAGGCCACTGCCCTTGCCGAAAGCTGGATGGCGCGCCGCTATGCTGAACGGCGAACCGCAAGCTTTTCGCTGCCATGGTCAGAGGCCGCACTTCACGTCGGCGATCGTATCCGGCTTGATATCCTTGGGGGCGGGCGCAACTATGTCGTAACAGCGTTGGAAGATGGCGAAGTACGGGCTGTCAAAGCCGTCGCCCTTGCACCGAATGTCATGTTTGCAGACAAAGGTGAAACTCCAAAGTTTCCACCGGGAAAACCGGTCTCGGATATGAAGCCGATTTTTCACCTCATAGATCTGCCGCTTTGGCCGAGTGCGGAAGATCCCGCTGGTCAATTCCGCGTTGCGTGTCATGCGAAGCCATGGCGCGGTGTCGCGGCTTACGCGTCACCATCCGACGATGGTTTTGCCGAACGCAGCTTGATCGGCGAGCGCACCGTGATGGGGGAACTGACAAGGCCGCTTAAGGGAGCACCGAGCGGACGTTTGATCGACGGGAATGCGATAGAGCTTGTACTTTACTCAGGTGAATTGGGATCAAAGCCACTTGTTCAGATACTGAACGGGGCCAACACGGCATTTCTAAAATCCCCCAATGGAGAATGGGAAGTTTTTCAGTTTCTCGAAGCAGAAGAGATTGGACAAAACCGCTGGCGATTGAGCAGGCTTTTACGCGGTCAGCTTGGTACGGAAACAGCAAGCCTCATTGAGAAGCCAGTCGGGACCCCGTTTGTATTGCTTGACGGTGGGGTGCAGGACATTGGTCTGCTAGCTTCCGAAATCGGGCTTGAGCTGAACTGGCGCATAGGGGCGGCAGGCAAATCGTTCTCGGATGAGTTCTTCGATACCGTGAAGGCAGTCGGCGGCTTGCAAGCCCTGAAACCTCTCAGCCCGGTCCATCTCAAGGCCAAACAACTCAGTAATGGTGATTTGTCGGCTCACTGGATCAGGCGCGGAAGGCTCGATGCTGATAGCTGGATGGGTGAGGATATTCCGCTGGCTGAAGAACGTGAAGCCTATCAGGTGGAAGTCTGGCAGTCCGATGCAATTGTGCGCAGTGCCCAGGTGCAAACTACGTCCTGGATCTATTCGAATTCAGAACGTCTTGCTGAACTCGACACAAAGGGATTCCAGATTCGCGTCGCGATGGTGAGTGCAAAAACTGGAGCTGGTGATTTCGCCACGCTCGATATTTCAAATATTTTGTGAAAATCAGAAAGGAAATTTAATGGCTGAAGATAAGCCTTGGTATCTTTCTCGCACTGTTTGGGCAGGATTGGTCGCTCTGTTTTTATCATTGGCGGGCGCTTTTGGCCTTATCAGTGATACGATCGATCAGGGCGCTTTAACTGATATATTGCTGCAACTCGCGACAGGCATCGCTGGCCTTATTGCTGTTTTTGGTCGCATAGGGGCAACTTCGCGCATTTCATAATTTCACAAAGCGTGATAGCAAAGTTTTGAAAAGTGGCATAGTTCCGGAATGTTGACGGATGTTCCGGATAATATTATGCATAAAAACAATAGTTTAGAATGGCGCCAATCGGGGTTTTCTGGTTGGGGCTGTTTTACAGGCCCAAATTCCTTTGTGTCTATAAGCAGGGTGATCGTTCATGCATCGTTCAGCTGAAAGGCGCTATATAAGGGACATGATGAAACAGAACCCTGCTCTCAAAATTTTCGCGCTTCTGGCCGTTAGCATTGGTCTGTTGCCGGTTGATGCCGGTGCCTTGCCAATTACAATGCCCCAGAAGTCTAATCTTCGGGTTGCTGCTGCTGGCGATTGTGCGGCGGTGGGCGAACAAGTGGCTGCCTCACAGGGTGGTCAGTTGGCCAAGGCAACGCCGACCACACAGAATGGCCGCCCCATGTGTGTGGTCGTGGTACTTGTACCCGGACGCGATGGCGAACGCCCGCGCCGTGTAGAAGTCGCCGTCCCCGCACAGTAGACTGATTCCAGTTAATATTGGATCGTTGAAACCGCTTAGCACTTTTGCTGGAAATGCTTTAATGCGTCGCCGCGAGGAGCCTCAAACTTGCGTATCCTGATCGTTGAAGACGACAAGGACCTGAACAGGCAGCTCTCGGATGCGATGGTTGCCACGGGCTATGTTGTCGATAGTGCTTTTGATGGCGAAGAAGGCCATCATCTGGGCGATACTGAACCTTACGATGCTGTGATCCTCGATATTGGCCTTCCGCAGATGGATGGCATCAGTGTTGTTGAACGCTGGCGCCGCAGTGGCCGGACCATGCCGGTTCTGATGCTAACGGCGCGGGATCGCTGGAGTGATAAGGTTGCCGGTATTGATGCGGGTGCTGACGATTATGTCGCCAAGCCTTTTCATATCGAAGAGGTCCTTGCTCGATTGCGCGCATTGATCCGTCGCGCCGCTGGCCATGCGTCATCTGAACTGGTCTGTGGTTCTCTGCACCTTGATACAAAGACGTCGAAAGCCAGTGTCGACGGCGTTGCGTTGAAACTGACATCCCACGAATATCGCCTGCTTTCTTATCTCATGCATCATATGGACGAGGTTGTTTCGCGGACGGAGCTGGTTGAGCATCTCTATGATCAGGACTTTGACCGTGATTCCAACACGATCGAAGTTTTCGTTGGTCGTTTGCGCAAAAAGATGGGCGTCGATCTGATCGAAACTGTGCGCGGCATGGGCTATCGCATCCGTTCGGACGGGCAAGATGATACGAGAGGGAACGGGAACTGAAGCTTTTTAGCGTTTTTCCCCCGTTGCGTTCACTAGCGATACGCGTTGTCACCCTTTCGACGCTCTGGGTCATTTTAGCGCTCGTCGTTGTGGCAACGCTTATCAGCACACTTTATGGCGATGCTGCACGCAACAATTTCGAGCGGCTTCTGACTGCGCATTTGTTCAGTCTTGTAGGTGCTGTCAGCATATCGCCGGACGGCACTCTGCAAGGCCGTCCCGAGCTTGGCGAGCTGCGCTATTCCAGTCCGCTTTCCGGTTGGTATTGGTCTGTTGATCCCGTTTCTTCAAACATCAATGGCAAGTTGCAATCGCTATCTCTGGTAGGGCGTATTGTGCCTGAGATACCGATAAATCAAGCACCGTTCGATAGTTCCTTTATGCGCAGCTATACGCTCCCGGGCTTGAATGGTGAGGAACTCTACATTGTAGAAACCGAAGTCGTTCTTGATAATGACAACCGCGTTGCGCGTTTCCGCGTGATGGGAAACCTGAGTGAAGTCATGAGTGAAATATCAGACTTCCGCAGTAAGCTTGCTCTTTATCTGGCGATTTTCGGGCTTGGCAGTGTCTTCATCAATGCTGGCATTATTCTCTTCGGCCTGCGTCCGCTTGATAAAGTACGGCAGGCACTGGCTGATATTCGCGAAGGACGGTCAGTAAAACTTGGTACGTCGCTGCCACTGGAAATCGCACCACTGGCAAATGAGATGAATGCGCTTATCGAAAACAACCGCCGTATCGTTGAGCGATCGCGAACGCAGGTTGGCAATCTTGCCCATTCTTTGAAAACACCGTTGTCTGTGTTGACAAATGAAGCGCGGGCCATGGGTGGCGAACAGGGACGGGTCGTTCTGGAGCAAAGCGAAGCCATGCAGGTCCAGATTCAACACTATCTGCAGCGCGCCCGCATCGCGGCTCAACGAGACAGCGTCGTATTCAGAACTCAGGTCACTCCAGTGCTTGAGCGGATGGAACGGGTGACGGCAAAGCTTAATCCTGCTTTCAAAATCACATTCAGAAATGTGTTGCCGGGTGCAATTTTTGCTGGCGAAAAAGAAGACTTGGAAGAAATTGTCGGTAATCTGCTGGAGAACGCGGGCAAATGGGGGCGCAGACAGATTGAGATCATTTTGCGACCGGCCGCTGATGCGCAACGGCAGTTTGAGATTTTGATAGAGGATGACGGTCCGGGCCTTGCTCCTGACAAGATCGAACAAGCACTGAAACGTGGCAACCGTGTCGATGAGACCAAGCCGGGTACGGGGCTTGGATTGGCAATCGTTCAGGACACCGTGCGGGAATATGGTGGCACCTTGCATTTGGGCAAAAGCAACTGGGGCGGACTACAGGTGCGCGTTGTGTTGCCGCTGACTGAAGATTGATAGTTGTTTTTGCCACGGGGCGAAGTAGAAGGTTAGACTTATTAGCTGCATCCTACGATAGTATGCATGCTCATTTTTTATGAAGGCCGGTTTGTTATGATGATGGTATCAAGGTTTTCCGCTCCTTTTCTGGTCGCTTCGATGGCGTTCATGCTTGCTGCCTGTGGAACATCCGGTGGTGGAAAAGGTTTGGGACTGACTTCGCTTGGTGGGTCGTCTTCATCGGCAGAAACGCGTCCAAATTTGCTGGCGCCACTCGGGAACGGGCTTTTAGGCAGTTCGGCAGGACAGTTGACCGCAGGTGATCGCAAGAAGGCACTCGAAGCAGAATATCGTGCGCTTGAATATTCGCCCGCTGGGAAAGTCGTTTCATGGAGTGGCAGTGGATCGACATCTGGTGATGTAACAGCTGCACAGCCTTATCAGGTCGGTTCCCAGAACTGTCGGCAATATACCCATACTTTTACCATTGCAGATTCAATGCAAACTGCGCGCGGTACTGCATGCCGTAACGCGGATGGAAGCTGGACGCCACTGAACTGATCGCTGCAGGCCTTTGCGGCGAATTGCCCTAGTCTGCAACTTCCGGCAGGTTAGTGTTGGTTTTTCCCTCGGCTGAGATTAAGTCTCAGCCATGGAATTCTGGTTGACTGCCGCACTGCTGACTCTTGCAGCTACATTGACTGTTTTGTTGCCGCTGACACGGAACAAGCAGGAATTTTTGCCCCCTGAAAAGAACGATCTGGAAGTGTATCGCGACCAGTTGCGCGAGGTTGAGGCCGACGCTGCGCGCGGCATGATCGACACTCCCAGTGCTGAACAGGCTCGTATCGAAATTTCCCGTCGTATCCTGAATGCCGAAAAGGCCAGCACGGAATCAGCAGCCACTATACAGAAAGCTCGATCCGGTCGGGTGCTGGCTCTCGCAGCCGTACTGGCTGTTCCTTTGATCGCCTGGGGCATCTATCCGCTTTTCGGGGCTCCTGACACACCGGCGATGCCATTGGCGGCACGCTTGGCAAATAGTCCGCAGAACAGCTCTGTTGATGAACTCGTTGCTCGCGCCGAAGCGCATCTTGCGCAAAATCCCGGTGATGCACGTGGTTGGGATGTATTAGCGCCAATTTATCTGCGGATAGGTCGCGGTGCTGATGCAGTCAACGCCTATCGTTCAGCAATTCGTCTTGAAGGTGAAAATTTCCAACGAATTCTTGGTCTTGGTGAAGCATTGATCGGAGTATCCGGCGGACCGATCACTGCCGAGGCGGAAGGTTTGTTTGAAAAAGCGGCTACGCTTGAGCCTGATGACATCCGGCCACAATATTATCTTGCGCAAGGCGAGATGCAGGATGGCAATGCTGAAGGCGCAGTAAAGAGATTGCAGACCTTCCTCGATAAAGCCCCGAAAGATGCGCCTTGGCGCGCACAGGTTGAACAGACCATCGCGCGTATTCGCGGAAGTGCCCCGCAGCCTCCTACGAGCGGCCCTACAACCGAGGATGTAGATGCTGCAGCTTCCATGAGTCCTGAGGACCGTCAGGCCATGGTTGAAGGCATGGTTCAACGTTTGGACGAAAGTCTTCGCGAAAATGGCGGGGATATCGATGGCTGGAAGCGCCTTGTGCGCTCCTATATGATCCTTAATCGCCGAGATGATGCACTTGATGCGCTAAAACGTGGAGTTGCGGCGCTGGATGGTGAAAAACGGGCTGAGCTGACAGGCTTTGCCGCAGGATTGGGTTTGGAAGCAGGGAGCGCAACACAATGAGTGCGACTGCAGAAAGCAATGGACGCAATACGAAGCCAAAGGGCAGTTTAGCTCGTACAGTCAGCCAGAGAAAGCGCAAGCGCCTGATGTTGATTGGTGGTGCTCTGGCCGTTCTCGCTGTCGCGGTTGGCCTCATGCTTATGGCTTTTAATCAGGACATTCGATTTTTCCGAACACCGGCCGATTTGACTGAACAGGAAATCACTTCGGGTGCCCGGTTCCGTTTGGGTGGCCTTGTTGAAGAAGGCTCTGTGGTGCGTGAGGGCAGTGAATTACGCTTTACCGTCACCGACACAATCAAAACGGTCAAAGTCGTCTTCGAAGGGATTGCTCCAGATCTTTTCCGTGAGGGCCAAGGGGTTGTCGCGGAAGGCCGCTTCGGTTCTGATGGCGTGTTTCGGGCCGATAATGTGCTCGCCAAACACGATGAAAATTATGTTCCGAAAGACCTCGCCGACAGTCTGAAGAAAAAGGGCGTTTGGGAAGGTCAATGATGCGTATCGGGCCAGTAATCGGAATTGGAACTGGAAAAAGCTTATGAATGTCGAGATTGGTCATTTCGCGCTTGTTCTGGCACTGGCCCTCTCAGTGGTTCAGTCTGTTGCGCCCGTTGTAGGCGCACAGCGTAGAGATGTGCAGCTGATGGGCGTGGCAGTGCCAACGGCACTGGCCGTCTTTGCGCTGATTGCTTTCTCTTTCGTGGTGCTGACCTTGGCCTATGTCGTCTCTGATTTTTCGGTCCTCAACGTGGTCGAAAACTCTCATTCGCAAAAGCCGATGCTTTATAAAATTACCGGCGTTTGGGGCAATCATGAAGGCTCCATGTTGCTGTGGGTGCTGATCCTCAGTTTCTTCAGTGCACTGGTTGCAGCCTTTTCCGGCAATCTGCCGGAAACCCTGCGTGCGAATGTCCTTGGCGTTCAGGGCTGGATTGGAACCGCCTTTCTGGCCTTCATCATTTTCACATCCAATCCATTCACCCGTATCATTCCGGCACCGATAGAAGGTGGCGATCTGAACCCGATCCTTCAGGATATCGGCCTCGCGATCCATCCACCGCTGCTCTATCTTGGTTATGTCGGCTTTTCGGTATGCTTTTCCTTTGCCGTAGCTGCCCTGATAGAAGGCCGTATTGATGCGGCATGGGCGCGTTGGGTTCGCCCTTGGGCGCTGGTCGCCTGGATGTTCCTGACCGGCGGTATCGCAATGGGCTCTTACTGGGCCTATTACGAACTCGGCTGGGGGGGATGGTGGTTCTGGGATCCGGTCGAAAATGCGTCCTTCATGCCATGGCTTGTCGGAACGGCGCTGCTGCATTCGGCAATTGTCATGGAAAAGCGCTCGGCCCTCAAAATCTGGACCGTGTTGCTTGCAATTTTGGCCTTTTCTCTATCGCTGCTAGGAACTTTCCTTGTGCGCTCCGGTGTGCTGACCTCAGTGCATAGTTTCGCCACCGATCCGGGGCGGGGTCTTTTTATTCTCGCTATTCTCGCCATCTTTATCGGTGGTTCGCTGTCGCTTTTTGCTCTGCGTGTTCAGAGCTTGTCTTCGGGCGGGCTTTTTCAACCGATTTCGCGCGAAGGCGCTCTGGTCTTCAACAATCTCTTCCTCACAACTGCCGCTGCAACCGTTCTTATCGGCACGCTCTATCCGCTGTTGCTGGAAGTGTTGACTGGCGACAAGATTTCGGTCGGCGCTCCCTTCTTCAACATGACCTTCGGGCCATTGATGATCCCACTGCTGTTCGCTGTGCCTTTCGGTCCGCTGCTCGCCTGGAAGCGCGGGGACCTGTACGGCGTTGCGCAACGGCTGATGATGGCATTCGCATTGTCACTCATTACGGTCGGTATCGTGATTTGGCGCAGCGAGGCCCACTCAGTTCTTGCGGCTCTCGGCATTGGTCTTGCTGTATGGCTGATCCTCGGCAGCTTGACTGATCTCTGGTTGAAGGCCGGTATTGGCAAGGTTTCCGCGAGCAAAGCATTTTCGCGCTTTATAGGATTGCCACGTTCAGTATTCGGAACAGCTCTTGCGCATATTGGCTTAGGTGTGACTCTGCTCGGTATTATAAGTGTCACGACGTATGGTACAGAAAATGTATTGTTAATGCGCCCTGGTGACACGATGAAGGTCGCGAATTATTCGCTGCGCTTTGAAGGACTGCGACCTTTGACCGGTTCGAACTTCACTGAGAATCGCGGCACGTTTACGCTGCTAGATTCAGCAAATCGTGACCTGGGCCTGATCGAACCGTCCAAGAGGTTTTTCCCAGCCCGTCAGATGCCGACCACTGAATCAGGTATTCGGACTCTATGGTTCAGTCAGATTTATGTGGCTTTGGGTGATGAGCCCGGCAATGGTTCCATTGTTGTGCGTGTTTGGTGGAAGCCAGAGGTCACACTGATCTGGTACGGTGCGCTGATCATGATGGTGGGGGCTATCTTCTCTCTCGCAGATCGTCGCCTGCGTGTTGGCGCTCCATCAAAGGCGCGCAAGTCCGCATCGAAGGAAGCGGAGGCAACAGCATGAGGATATGCAAAAGTCTTTCCCTGCTTCTTCTCGGATTGTCGCTGGTCTTTAGCGGATCAGTCGCTCTGGCTGTCAATCCGGATGAGGTGCTTGCCGATCCTCAGCTTGAAAAGCGAGCAAGAGAGATATCTGCGGAACTTCGTTGCATGGTGTGTCAGAACGAATCTATTGACGATTCCAATGCGGAACTGGCTCGCGACCTGCGTGTGCTCGTGCGTGAACGTCTAACCTCTGGCGATTCTGATAAGCAGGTGATGGACTTTGTCGTAGATCGTTATGGCGAGTTTGTTTTGCTTAAGCCTCGCTTCAATGCGCAGACAGCACTCCTTTGGGGTTTTCCGGTGCTGATTCTTTTGATTGGCGGAATTGCTTTGGCCATTGCGTTCCGTCGGCGTAACACGGCAGCTGAAGTCCAGAAGCCGCTGTCGGAACGAGAAAAAGCAGAGCTTTCCAGGCTTCTCGACGATAAGTAAGCCATTTTTCGATTCTGATTTTCTTCTCAAACCTTACAAAACTTTCATCTTCCGGAAATTGAGCGGTAAGGTAGCCCAAACTATCTTGAGCTCTATAAAGGATTACGGGACCAGATTTGCCTAGGTGGAAATTCTTGGTTCGGGATTGCTGCTCGTAAGGAGAGACAGATGTCGAAGATTATAACTTCAAAATATCGTAAGGGTGTTGCCGCCGTAGCGCTGTCAGCCGCGCTTGCCGGTGCGTTCGTCGCAACCGGCCCAATGGGCGTGATGAACAATGCCCGCGCCGAAGCAGTCAGTGTCACTCCGCCTCAGCAGGCTGGCTTTGCCGATCTGGTTGAAAAAGTGCGCCCGGCAGTCGTTAGCGTTCGCGTCAAGAAAGATGTGCAGGAAGCCGATAGCCGCGGTCAGCAGTTTGGAACACCTCCCGGTTTCGATCAGCTGCCAGACGGTCATCCGCTAAAGCGATTCTTCCGTGATTTCGGTATGGAACCTCGGGGCGACGCCCGTCCTGATAGCCGCCGTCCGGGCAATCGTGGTAAACCACGTCCGGGTCATGAACGTCCTGTGGCACAGGGTTCCGGCTTCTTCATTTCCGAAGATGGTTATCTTGTCACCAACAATCACGTTGTCTCTGACGGCGATGCCTACAGCGTCGTTCTCGATGACGGCACCGAACTCGATGCGAAGCTGATAGGCACCGACGCGCGTACAGATCTTGCTGTCCTGAAGATCGATGATGCCAAGCGTAAATTCACATATGTGAAGCTCGGTGACGACAACAAGATCCGCGTTGGTGATTGGGTCGTCGCGGTTGGCAACCCGTTTGGTCTTGGTGGTACAGTTACATCCGGCATCGTTTCGGCCCGCGGTCGTGACATCGGCGCAGGTCCTTACGACGATTTTATCCAGATTGATGCTGCTGTTAACAAAGGCAACTCCGGTGGCCCAGCTTTCGATCTTTCTGGCGAAGTCATTGGCATTAACACGGCAATCTTCTCACCTTCGGGTGGCAGTGTAGGTATCGCCTTTGCAATTCCGGCATCGACTGCCAAGCAGGTTGTCGATCAGCTGATCAAGAAGGGCTCGGTTGAACGTGGTTGGATTGGCGTTCAAATTCAGCCTGTGAGCAAGGATATTGCAGCTTCGCTTGGCCTTGCTGAAGAGAAAGGCGCTCTTGTCGCATCTCCCCAGGCTGACGGTCCGGCTGCAAAGGCAGGCATCAAGGCAGGTGATGTGATCACCGCCGTTAATGGTGAAACTGTTCAGGACCCACGCGATCTTGCTCGTAAGGTTGCCAACATCATTCCTGGTGAAAAAGCTGCTTTGACCGTCTGGCGCAAGAACAAGGCTGAAGAAATCGACATTACCATTGCGGCCATGCCACAGGATCTCGGCAAGGCGGACAGCCAGTCCGGCGGCGGCGATACCGAACAGGGCGGATCGCTCGATACCTATGGTTTGACGGTTACACCTTCAGAAGACGGTGACGGTGTGGTTGTCACCAATGTTGATCCTGATAGCGATGCGTCTGACCGTGGCATCCGTTCCGGTGACGTCATTGTCTCGGTAAACAATCAGATCGTCAAAAGCGCCAAGGATATCGACAAGGCGATTGAAGAAGCTTCAAAGGCTGGTCGTAAGGCTGTGTTGTTGCAGCTGCAGAGCAACGACCAGAGCCGCTTCGTAGCTCTTCCGATTGATCAGGGATAATGGTTGCGTGACGCTGAGTATCTGAAAACAAAATGCCAGGCGGAGAACCCGCCTGGCATTCCTTCATTTTCTCCAACGATCCGGTTTATAGTATCGCCATGAAGATTCTCGTTATCGAAGACGACCGCGAAGCGGCCCGCTATCTGGAGAAGGCCTTTACTGAGGCCGGACATTCTGCCGACATCGCTGGCGATGGTGAGATCGGTTATGCGCTGGCCGAAAATGGCAATTATGATGTGCTGGTCGTGGATCGCATGTTGCCCAAGCGCGACGGTCTTTCTGTAGTGGCAGGTCTGCGTGCCAAAGGCATGGAAACGCCTGTACTCATCCTTTCCGCCCTTGGCGAAGTGGATGACCGCGTAACTGGTTTGCGCGCTGGCGGAGATGATTATCTAACCAAGCCATATGCATTTTCCGAACTACTCGCACGTGTTGAAGTTCTGCAGCGCCGATCAAGCCCGCGCGAAGCAGATACAATCTATCGCGTCGGCGATCTCGAACTTGACAGGCTCGCTCACACGGCGCGTCGACAGGACGTGGATATCACGCTTCAGCCGCGAGAATTTCGTCTACTTGAATATCTGATGCGTCATGCCGGACAGGTGGTTACGCGCACGATGCTGCTTGAAAATGTCTGGGATTACCATTTCGATCCTCAAACCAATGTGATCGATGTGCACATCTCCCGACTTCGCAGCAAAATCGAAAAAGGCTTTGACGTCCCATTGCTGCATACCGTTCGTGGTGCTGGTTATATGCTCAAAGCCGGACGCACTAAAGCCGCTACTGCGAGCGCCAAGGTGGAATGATGGGGCGTTTCTCTGCGCTTATGCGCACGACAGCTGCACGCCTTTCCACGCTTTACCTACTCTTATTTGCCGTTGGAGCGGTGGCATTGGTCTTCTATATGACCAATCTTTCTGCATCCATTATCAATAGCCAGACTCAGGAAGCGCTGGGTGAAGAAGTCGCGAGTATCGGCAAGGCCTATGCACGGGGCGGTATTCCGCAACTCGTGCGCACGATTGATTATCGTTCCCGCCAACCCGGTGCCTATCTCTATCTTGTTGCAGATCCGTCTGGCCGCATTCTGTCCGGCAACGTCGAAGGTGTTGAGCCGGGCGTGCTGGACACGGACGGTATCGTGGAGCGCGCTTTCAAATATCGCCGCTATGGTGAGCAGGGAACCGAGACTGAGCATCGCGCAATTGCAGTTGTGATTGCTTTGCCTAATGGTATGCGTTTGTTGGTTGGTCGCGATTTGGGTGAGCCGGAGCGTTTCCGTGATCTTGTGCGCAGCTCGCTCATGCTGGCTCTCGGTATCATGGGTGTTGGTGCGCTTCTGATCTGGTTCTTCGTCGGACGGCGTGCACTCAAGCGTATCGATGAAGTTTCGCGTGCTTCGCAGCGCATTATGGATGGTGACTTGACGGGGAGACTGCCGGTCAATGGTTCCGGTGACGAGTTTGACCGTCTCTCAGGTAATCTCAATGTCATGCTTGGGCGAATTCTCGAACTCAATGAAGGCTTGAAGCAGGTTTCCGATAATATTGCGCATGATCTCAAGACGCCGCTCACACGTCTGCGCAACCGTGCCGAAGAGGCACTGTCAGGCAAGAAGGCCGGTCCTGAATATCGGGAGGCGCTGGAAGATATCATCGGCGAATCCGATCAGCTGATCCGCACCTTCAATGCTATTTTGATGATCTCCCGCCTTGAAGCAGGCTATTCGAGTGAGAATCTGGAGAATATGTCGGTGGCATCGATTGTCAGCGATGTGGCTGAAATGTATGAACCGGTCGCCGAAGATGCGGGCGCTACTTTGATGCTTGGTGCGCTCGATGATGCGCCTCTGCATATCAACCGTGAACTCGTCGGCCAAACCGTCTCCAACCTTGTCGACAATGCTATTAAGTATGCACAGACAGGCGAGGGGGCCGCTGTCGTGACGCTTTCCATGGAACGTGATTCCCAATGGGTTCGTATCGTGGTGACGGACAACGGCTCGGGCATTCCAGAAGACAAACGCGAACAGGCGACTGAGCGTTTCGTACGGCTTGAGGAAAGCCGTACGCAGCCGGGATCAGGGCTTGGTTTAAGTCTTGCCAAGGCGGTTATGAAATTGCACGGTGGCGCTCTGCGTTTGGAAGACAATGGACCCGGCCTGCGTGCAGTTCTTGAGTTCCCTCTGCCGAAGGACGCACAAATTTAAACCTACATGCAAGAGGGGATCATGGCGGCTGAAAATTCAAAGGAACTGCTTTTCGACCGTAACCTTTGTGGGCTGACACCGCTTGATTCTGAAAGAGCACGATCCTTTCTTGTCGACCTTGAAGGCCGGGCGAGAGAAGAGGAGCTTGGCCGGGTTGTCGGCCTTCTCAGCAACACGAAAGCGAAGAGCTTTCTTGCCGCGGCCCTTGATCTGTCGCCATTTATTCGTGAATCCCTGATCCGTCAGCCGCGCATTCTCGATCGAATTGTAGCCGCAGCACCTGAAGAGGCTCTCGCAAATATTCTCTCTGAGATCTCCGCATCGGGCACGGATGAGGGTGTCACAGAAGCTTCTCTGATGAGCAGTCTGCGCCAGCGAAAGCGAGAGGCACATGTGCTGATCGCACTTTGCGATCTGGCGCAAATCTTCAATACGGAAGCGACAACCGGCTGGCTCACCGATCTGGCCGAAGCTTGCACGGGTGCTGCTATCCGCTTCCTGCTTCGCGATGCGGATAGTGCGGGCAAGATCAAACTGCCCGACCGCGATAATCCAGACAAGGAATGCGGCTGGATCGTGCTTGGCATGGGTAAATTCGGTGCCCGTGAGCTCAATTACTCTTCTGATATTGATCTGATCGTCTTTGTTGATGAAACACGTCCGGCTATTGGCGATCCATATGAATGCGTTGATACATTCTCTCGCATGACACGGCGTCTGGTGCGTATTCTTCAGGATCGCACAGCAGACGGTTATGTCTTCCGTGTTGATCTGCGGTTGCGTCCTGATCCGGGTTCGACGCCTCTGGCTATCCCGGTTGGTGCAGCCCTTCATTATTATGAAGGACGTGGTCAGAACTGGGAACGTGCGGCCATGATCAAGGCGCGCCCTGTTGCCGGTGATCGGGAGGCTGGCAAACAAGTGTTGGCTGAGCTCGCACCATATGTTTGGCGTAAATATCTCGACTATGCGGCAATCGCCGACGTCCATTCGATTAAACGACAAATTCACGCCCATAAGGGACACGGCGACATCGCCATTCGCGGCCATAATGTGAAGCTCGGTCGCGGCGGCATCCGCGAGATCGAATTTTTCGTGCAGACGCAACAATTGATTGCAGGCGGCCGGTTCCCCGAATTGCGTGGCAATCAGACAGTCCCGATGCTCGGAAAGCTCGCAGAACGTGGCTGGATCACTGAGAAGGCACGCGATTGCCTTGCCAAGGAATATTATTTCCTGCGTGATGTGGAACATCGCATCCAGATGATTGCTGACGAGCAGACCCATATCCTGCCGGAAGACGACGAGGGCTTTGCCCGCGTATCTCATATGATGGGTTATGCCGATAAGGCAGAGTTTTCTGAAGCATTTCTGTCCGCCCTCAAGGTTGTCGAAAAGCATTATGCGGCGTTGTTTGAACAAGCGCCGGAGCTCGGTGCTTCCAGTGGCAATCTCGTTTTTACCGGCGATGTAGATGATCCGGGCACGTTGGAAACGTTGGCTTCTATGGGCTATGAACGTCCTAGCGATATCTGTCGTGTTATCCGTACATGGCACTTCGGTCGCTATCGCGCAACGCAATCAGCAGAAGCGCGTGAACGCCTCACAGAGCTGACACCGGCATTGTTGCAGGCTTTTGCCGCCACCAAACGCGCGGATGAATCGCTCTTGCGTTTCGATGGGTTCCTGCAGGGCCTGCCTGCAGGCATCCAGCTTTTCAGTCTGCTGCAATCCAATCCCCGTCTTCTCAATCTGCTCGTGATGATCATGAGTGCGGCACCACGACTCGCCGAAATCATTACACGGAAGCCACATGTTTTCGACGGCTTGCTTGATCCTGCGATTTTTTCCGAAGTTCCGACCCGCGCCTATCTTGAAGAGAGACTTCGCGCTTTTCTGGGGGCCGCAACCGATTTCGAGGAAGTGCTGGATCGCCTGCGTATATTCGCGGCTGAACATCGCTTTCTGATTGGCATTCGTCTGCTGACAAGTGCAATTGATGGCGTCCGAGCCGGGCGCGCCTTTTCCGATCTGGCTGAGCTGATGATCGGCAAGGCGTTTGAAGCCGTTGAAAGCGAGTTGCAGCGTCGCCACGGCAAGGTAAAGGGCGCGAAGGTTGCATTGCTTGCGATGGGCAAACTTGGCAGCCGTGAACTGACTGCAGGCTCGGATGTCGATCTGATCCTGCTTTATGACCATGATAAGGATGCGGATGAATCGGATGGCGACAAGCCATTGGCTCCGTCGCAATATTATATCCGGCTGACACAGCGCCTTATCGCTGCACTTTCCGCGCCAACCGGGGAAGGTGTGCTTTACGAAGTCGATATGCGATTGCGCCCTTCGGGCAACAAAGGCCCCGTCGCTACACATATCGAATCATTTGGAAAGTATCAGCGCACGGAGGCTTGGACATGGGAGCACATGGCCCTGACGCGCGCGCGCGCCATTCACGGCGATGCGGTCTTTATTGATTTTATTACGGGTGAAATTGACGAAGTGCTGTCAACCAAGCGCGATACGCGGAAAATAGCCAAGGACGTGCGTGAGATGCGCAACCTGATTTATCAGGAAAAGCCACCGCGCGACGATTGGGATTTCAAGCTGAAGCCGGGCGGTATTGTTGATCTTGAATTCATAGCGCAGTTTGCGGTTCTCATTGGAAAGGTCGCAAAGACACCACGTCCTCTTGCAACTGAGGAAGTGCTTGCTGGCCTCGATCCGTCGTTCGCCGATCCAGCTACGATTGATACATTGGTTGAAGCACATCGCTTCTATACCAATCTCAGCCAGACAATTCGTCTCTGCCTCGGCAGTGATGCCACGCGCGAAGAGTTCATTCCCGGAATGATCGATCTTCTTTGCCGCGCGGCAGAACTGCCGGACATCAAACGCGTTGAGCACCATCTGACGGAGCTGGCCGTGAATGTTCGAACCAGTTTTGACAAGCTGATAAACTGATTATGCTGCGTGGATCTCAGTATGTTGGCTGGAGGCAATGGCCTGCCTCCGGTCCGGTATGCAGACCGAGACCACGGTTCCAATGCCTTCGGTCGAACGGATACGCAGCCAGCCACCATGGAGTTCAGCAAGAGAGCGGGTGATCGCAAGGCCGAGACCTGAGCCAGTATGCGATTTTGTGAACTGGTTCTCAACCTGCTCAAACGGCTGGCCGATTTTCCGCAAAGCTGATTTCGGGATGCCTACGCCGGTGTCCTGAATGGTCATGAACAGAGCTGATCCAGTCTTTCGCGCGCGCACCGTGATGCGACCATTATGTGAAGTGAACTTGACCGCGTTGGACAGAAGATTGATCAGCACTTGTTTGACCGCACGGCGGTCTGCATTGAGCTGCATGGCTTCTTCGATGCGCGTCTCAACTGTGATGTTCTTTTCGTCTGCCTGCAGAGAAATCATGCGCACGGTTTCATTGATCAGCGGACAAAGATCGATTTCTTCACGATCCAGCGAGAAATGGCCTGCTTCGATCTTTGACATATCGAGAATGTCATTGATCACGTTGAGCAGGAAGTTACCGCTGGTGTGAATATCGTTGATATATTCCTCATAGCGATCCGAACCGAGAGGCCCGAAAGTGCCAGCCTGGATCATTTCGGAGAAGCCGATGATCGCGTTGAGCGGCGTGCGCAATTCGTGAGACATATTGGCAAGGAATTCAGACTTGGCGCGGTTTGCAGCTTCCGCGCGCTCCTTTTCCTGACCGTATTTGCGTGCCAGTTCGGACAGTTCACGTACACGGTCGCGCTCACCCTTACGGGCAATCGACAGATCGTGAATGGTGGCCATCAGTCGACGTTCACTGTCGACCAGACGTTCCTGATGCTGCTTGATCTGGGTAATATCGGTGCCGATGGAAACAAGACCGCCGTCTTGAGTGCGGCGTTCATTGACCTGTAGCCAGCGACCATCGCTTAGCTGGCGCTCGAAAGTCTGGCCGCCCGCACGATTATGTTCATTCGCCATGCGACGCTCAAAACTGAACGGACGCGTGTGGGCATCAACTTCGTTGCGCGGCACGCCGGGTTTCAGTGTCCAGACCGGAAGACCAGCATATTCGCTGAACTTGGAATTGGCCATCACCAGACGGTTATTGGAATCCCAGAGAACGAATGCCTCGGAAATATTCTCGATGGCTTCACGGATACGCATATCGGCCTCTGCCGTCTGCTGCGCAAAGCGATGCTGCTCGCTGACGTCGAATGCAATGCCGACGAGGTGAAGGTCATTCTCAGATGCGATCTCCGCACGAACCCGCATCCATACCCACGAACCATCTGCATGGCGCATACGGAAGACCCGGTCCACATGCGAAATGTCGCCAGCCGCAGCCTGTTCCGCAATCGAATAAAGATCGCCATCTTCCGGATTGATGATCGCCGACACGTCGCCAAAAGCGAGCACGGCATCCTGCGCCTCATAGCCGAGCATTTCATACATGGAGCGTGACCAGTAGATGCGTCCGCGCGCCATGTCCCAGTCCCACAGACCACCACGACCACGCGCAAGCGCCATATCAATACGACGCTGGATCTGCCCAGATAGATCGTCGGCTTCGCGGGCACGCGCTGCCTGACTGAAATAGGCATAGAGAATTGCGAACATCACGCCGGTCGTGCCTGCAAAGAGCGTCACGTTAAGCGATACGGCGCGTTTCCATTCGGCAAATATGGTGCTTTCCGGCTCCGCCGCGATGATCGCGTAAGGCACGGTCATTGGTTTTGACACCGTACCGTAGGCGGCTTCTCCATTCATGACGACTGTCAGAACGCCAGCACGTTCTGCAAACATAAACAGAGGCTGGATGTCGCTGAACACATCATCGGCCTGTTTGCCGACGATGTCCATTGCCGGGCCGGAGGCTGTCACGATGACTGAATCGTCGTTGACCAGAGCAATCGTCATGCCGCTGGAAGACAGACCACGGGAGCGAAACTCCGCAATCGTATTATCAAGATCTTTGGGCGCCAGTTGCGCGCCAGCCTGCGTGCCATTGGCAGCGCGCTCGATCATCTGCGCCAGATTGGCGGTCGCAGCGGACAAAGCCGCTTTGTGCTGCAATTCGATGTCTTCGCGCCACGACAACATCGAGAACACGCGCGCCACGCCGAGTATGATGAGAAAGATGATGATGAGGGCCGGAACAAGACGACGCAATACGGGCTCAACCGCCACGAACTTGCCGTAGGCAGGACCTGCAAGAAGCTTGGCATGCCCTGAGAGTCTGCCCTTCTTCCGCTTCCGTCCGGAGTCGCGATGCTTCCCCGCCGTCGCGTCGTACGCGTCGGTGCTCGCCATCTGTTGGCCCCTCTTGATTTGCCGTAACAGTTCCCAAGATGCGCCAGAAGCGCTGTCCGCCCGAAACTGCGTGAACTGAAATCTCTACTCAAAATGTTTCGGAATACGCCGTCTCCGAACAACTTCAATGAATCAAAAGTGATTCGCGCTGTCCAGTGAATTCGTTAACGAGACGTAAAAAACACTGCTGGTGTATTTGGTTTTTCTGTTGAATCTCAAACTGTTAAGTGGAATCAGTTTGAGAAGGCGTGCATCTAACATCATGAAAAGACTCATGAAAGCCGCAAGCCTTTGCAGCTATTATACGGCTTTGCCTGGCTAATGGTGGAACGGTCGGGCCCGGCCCATTTCGGGGGCGGGCGTAACGAATCAGCAAGTCGCAATACGCGATATATGATTCGCGAATCAGGCGAGGGTTCTGTCCACGATGTCACGAAGATCGGTCGAAAGCTTCGGTGTGCTGGCAATACGAGCCAATGCAGCGCGAGCATGTTCACGACGTGTGTCTTCAAGTGAACGCCAGGAACGCAAAGCTGTAAGAAGACGCGCTGCAAGCTGTGGGTTTTCCGGATCGATTGCCAGAATGATATCGGCGAAGAACGTGTAAGCAGCGCCATCCTTGCGATTGAACCCGGTCGGGTTGCTGGCTGAGAACGCCCCGATCAGTGCGCGCACGCGGTTCGGATTATCGAATGAAAGCAGCTTGTGCTTGGTGAGTGCGCGGACGGCATCAAGCGCTTTTTCGCCCGGGCGTGTTGCTTGCACGATGAACCACTTGTCCATCACCAATCCGTCGTCGCCGAACCGCTTTTCAAATGATGCAAGTGCTCCCTGAGCTTCATGGCTGTCACCGAAGCGATGCACCAATATGCTGAGAGCTGCCGCACGATCAGTCATGTTATCGCCATCGGCAAACTGTTGGGCAGCACGGGCAGGGCTGTTTTCGTATAGGCTGAGATAGTCGAGAAGCACGTTGCGCAATGCGCGCTTGCCAGCCGATACAGCATCAGGGGAGAACGTAGCTTCTTGCTGCAAGCTCGCATAAAGCGACGCGAAGTCACCCGAATAAGCGGATACGATTGCCGCGATGAGGTGATCGCGGCTTGCGCGAATTGCATCAGGATCGACATTGTGACCCATCTCGCGTGCGATGTCGCTCTCTGTCGGTAAGGTCAGACAGAGGGCGCGGAAAGCCGCGTCAAGCGTTTCATCCGAGGCAACGCGTCCTGCAAGCTCAATGATCCTGCCGTCCGTCTCCGGCTCATAGCCACCACGCACCCGCTTGGCGCCATCCAGCAGGACTTGCGTGAAAATACCGGTCAGCGCTTGCCAGCGGGCGACGGGATCGCTGTCGTTCAATGCCAGAAATATACGATCTTCTGCATCAAGCGGGGACACCAGATTGATTGGTGCAGAGAAGCCGCGCAGCAGTGACGGGACCGGGCGTTCCCTGATGCCATGAAAGACAATGGTTTCCGAGGCCTGATGAAGATGGATCACACCATCGCGAACATCGCCACTCTCGACCGATGATGGCTGAATATCCTTGCCGTCTGCTCCCAAAAGGCCAAAGGCGATCGGAATATGCATTGGCTTCTTTGTTGGCTGTCCGGGCGTTGGTGCGAGCGACTGTGCAAATTCAATAGTAAACGTCTCTTTTGCCGCATTAAAGTCGAAGCTCGCTTCGACTTTCGGCGTCCCGGACTGATCGTACCACAATGAGAATTGTGAAAAGTCCTGTCCCGAAACATCGGCAAAGACTTTGATGAAGTCTTCAATGGTTGCCGCATCACCGTCATGACGTTCGAAATAAAGGTCCATGCCTTTACGGAACAGGTCAGGCCCGACGATGGTGCGGATCATGCGCACCACTTCCGAACCTTTTTCATAAACGGTCGCCGTGTAGAAATTGTTGATCTCGCTATATTGGCGCGGGCGTACGGGGTGCGACAGGGGGCCGCTATCTTCAGGGAACTGCTGTGCTTTCAGGATCTTTACTTCGGCGATACGTTTCACAGGGCGCGAACGTTCATCCGCAGAAAATTCATGATCACGATAGACCGTTAGACCTTCCTTGAGGCACAGCTGGAACCAGTCACGGCAGGTAATGCGATTGCCAGTCCAGTTGTGAAAATACTCGTGTGCAATAACAGCTTCGATGCCCGCATAATCCACGTCCGTTGCCGTATCGGAGTCGGCCAGCACGTATTTGTCATTGAAGACATTGAGGCCCTTGTTTTCCATCGCTCCCATGTTGAAGTCGGAAACTGCAACGATATTGAAGACATCGAGATCATATTCGCGGCCGAATTTTTCCTCGTCCCAACGCATAGAGCGTTTGAGCGCATCCATGGCGTAAACTGCGCGATCCTGCTTACCGTGTTCGACATAAATGGCGAGATCGACGGGGCGACCTGATTGTGTTGTGAAATGGTCCTTCACGACATCAAGTGAACCTGCGACGAGGGCGAATAGATAGGACGGTTTTGGATGCGGATCATGCCAGACAGCAAAATGCCGACCAGCATTGTCTGCCACAATACCGTGTTCAACGGGATTGCCATTCGCAAGCAGAATCGGGGCGGCTGCCTTCTCGGCATTGATGCGTACAGTATAAACGGAAAGCACATCCGGCCGGTCATAATAATAGGTGATGCGGCGGAAACCCTCCGCTTCACACTGCGTGCAATAGACATCGCTTGACCGATAAAGCCCCGAGAGCTGACGGTTTGTCGTCGGATTAACTTCGGTGACGATCTCCAATGTGAAACGATCTGCATCAGGCAGGTCAGTGATTTCGAGCCGATCGGGCGTTGCTGAATAGCCGTTGTCGCCAAGTGGCGCTCCATTCAGACGCAAGCCGATCAATTTCAGTTCGTCGCCGTCCAGAATAAGCGGCGTCCCCCTGGCAGTATCCGCGCGCCGTTCGATTGTCAGTTGGGCGCGAACGATTGTCTTTTCCGGCTCAAGTATGAAGTCGAGTTTCGTTTCTGGTATGGCGTAAGGGGTCGGGCGATAATCTTCGAGGCGGAATGTCTGGCCAGTTTCAGTACGCATTGCGAAACTCTTCTGTGGAGCGCATCCCGAAAGTGTAAAACCGTTTTCGGATAAGACACGCGTTAAAATAAACGATGAGAGCGTCGATTTGATTTAATCAAATCGAAAGGCGCTCCAAGTGCTTCGATGCTAGTAGATTGAATTTAACGTTTGGATCACGATCGGCATCCACGCTGTTTCAAACGTCAAATTCGAAAAATCCACTAGATTCTTATGCTTACTAGTGGCTTTTGAATTCCGACATTTGTTTAACGCCTGTATCGAGGGATGCAAATGTCGGAATCAAACCACTAGAGTCGTATCCGGCTTTTTAGCAAACGACAAGAAAAGCGAAGTTGTTCAATATTTTTTGCATACCGATCTTTGCTTGGCTGGCACTTTATTGCGAACAGGCCTATGGATAGCGCAATAACTGTAATTTCCCGCCTTGCTCCATATCTCCCGTTTAAGGAATTGCGTTGTGAAGTCCCTTCCGGACGCGGTCTCCGCAAATGCTCAGGTCAGCGAAACCATCGAGCCTGATCTGCTTCAGAATAACCCAATGTTGGGGATTAGCCTTAAAGTCGCTTCGGTCGCTGTTTTTGTAGGCATGTCCACCTTGCTCAAGGCTGCTGAGGGCATCCCGCTCGGTCAGTTGATCTTCTTCCGCTCATTCTTTGCAGTGCTTGCGATCCTCGTTTACTTTGCCTTGCGTGGGCAACTCTCTGGCATTCTTCAAACGCACCACGGATTCAGCCATTTCTGGCGCGGAATGGTTGGTGTAGGCGCTATGTCGTTGAGCTTTTATGCGCTGACCAAACTGCCTTTGCCTGAAGCAATCGCGATCAATTACGCGTCGCCTCTTATTGCTGTGGTGCTGGGCGCTCTTATCCTGCATGAAGTCGTCAGGCTTTATCGCTGGAGCGCGGTGATTATCGGCCTTTTTGGCGTGATGATCATTATCTGGCCACGCATGACATTATTTGCGGAAGGCAATGTCGGGCGCAATGAAGCCATGGGTGCGCTCGCTGCTCTCGGCGGGGCGGCCATGGCTGCCTTTGCGATGATGCTGGTTCGTCGTCTCGTGCAGACGGAGCGTACATCGACAATCGTTATCTATTTCTCGATTTCCGCCAGTGTCATTGCGCTGTTCAGCATCCCGTTTGGCTGGGTAATGCCGACTTGGCCACAGCTCGCAATGCTGATCGGTGCGGGTATCGCTGGCGGCATCGCGCAAATCCTGCTTACCGAATGCTACCGGCACGCACCGATGAGTACGATTGCGCCATTTGAATACACGTCAATGCTGCTTGGCTTGGGGATCGGCTTTCTGTTTTTTGGTGATATTCCGACCTCTGAGATGCTTTTAGGCAGTGCAATCGTGATGGCAGCTGGCGGCTATATCATCTATCGCGAACATCAGCTGGCGATCGAACCGCACAAGGCGAATACACCTCAACAGGCGCAGTAAAACCTATGCCTGACCTGGCGTTCCTTCGGCGCGTGGGTCGAGCTGCATCGTTTCCGGTGTTGACTGACCGTCGGGCGTATGGAACTTGAATTCTGTCTTCTGATCGCTGATTGCAGGCCGCTCGAACCGGCGTATGCGCCAGAAGGCGTGCAATCCATAGACGGCGTAAGCAACAGCCATGGTCACGAAGAAGCCGGATGCACCAATCAGATCCATCATAGGGCCGGAAATTGCTGGTCCAACCACGCTGCCGCAGCCATAGATAATCAACAACCCGCCTGAGATTTTCACGAATTCGCTGGCATCGGCATAGTCATTGGCGTGCGCTACATTGAGACTATAGATCGGGTAGAGCACCGAGCCGAACAGGAACATCATGATGTAAAGTGCATAAGGGGACGTCGGGTGAGTAAACAGCATGACGGCGGACAGCAGAAAACCAACTATACCTGCAATGACCATCACAATGCGACGATCCACCAGGTCCGATGCACGGCCAAGCGGATATTGAAAGATAGCGCCGCCGATCATGGCGCAGGCAAGCATGGTCGCAATGCCAAAGGTCGATAGCCCATTCATTTCGCCATAGATTGCGGCAAGAAAGCTCCATGTACCGGCGACGATACCCGCAATGAACGAACCGACGGCTGCAGCCGGAGAGCGTCGATAGAGACCCTTCAGATCCAGCGAAGCCTGTGTCAGCGGGTTGGGCGATTGTGCGCTTGAAAGTGTGGTCGGAAGCAGGGCACTGGCATAGATTATGGCGCAGACGATGAAGAGTGTGACGGTTGTCGCATCGCCAAATGGCAGGATATATTGTCCGCACATCAGGCCAAGCATCGTGATGATCATATAGATCGAGAAAATCTTGCCGCGCGTTTCATTTGTGACGCGCTCATTCAGCCAGCTTTCGATAATCATATAGGAGCCAGCAAGCGAGAAGCCTGCGATGCCGCGAAAGATCATCCAAGCATATGGGCTTATGATCAGTGAATGCAGGAGCAGTGCAATGGAGAGGAGTGTCAGCAGAGCTGAAAACACGCGCACATGCCCGACGCGCCGCACCAGATGCGGGATCAGGATGCAGCCCAATGTGAAGGCGAGTGAATAGGACGTTCCCATCCAGCCTATGGTCGTGGTTGACCAGCCTTCGATCCCGCCGCGGATTGGCAGAAGAATGCCCGCAAGCCCACCTGCAAGCAGCATGAGAAACGTGCTTGCCAGCAAGGCAGCTATGGGCAGGAGCTGTCCAGCCATGTTGAACTCCACGAAGGGCTATAGTGTCCACGAGGACTATACTTAAAGAATACCTGTTACCGTCAGGCGTCGTTCAAAATGCGAACTACTGCATGTTTGCGGCATGTTGGTGACAGTCCTGCTCGCGATGCCACTGAAATGAGGGAATATCAATCGCCTAATTCGGTGAGCTTCATTTTAACCGCGAGAAAATCACGCCAGGCAAAGCGTTTCTGTGCAGGTGTGCGCAGCAGATAAGCTGGATGCAGTGTCGGCATGACAGGAATTTCAATGCCCGAAGGGGTGCGATGCACTTTCCAGTTGCCGCGCAGGCGCAGGATGCCTTCACTTGCCCCCGTCAGCGCTTTACCGGCGGGGCCACCCAACGCGACGAGTATTTTTGGTGCTACAAGTTCAATCTGACGCTCGATAAACGGACGACACAATTCTGTCTCGACCGGTGTAGGTGTCCGATTACCCGGCGGGCGCCATGGAATTGTGTTGGCGATATAGACATTTTCACGCTTGAGGCCGATAGCCTCGATCATCCGATTGAGAAGCTGTCCCGATTTGCCAACGAATGGCAATCCTTCTATGTCCTCATCGCGCCCCGGAGCTTCACCGATGAACATGATGTCGGATGATGGGTCACCATCGGCGAAGCAGAGGTTCTTCGCGGTGAATTTAAGATTGCAGCCGTCGAATGCCGCAAGCTTTTCCCTTAATTCTTCCAGCGTGGAAGCCTGTGCCGCTGCTTCACGAGCGAGCGCAATCTGCGCGCCGTCCGGAACGTCAGTTGCTGCCTGCACCGGGCGGCCTGTAGGGGAGGGGACTGCTGTTTGGCGCGGCTGTTGTTGCTGCGGACGTGTGCGGTCAGGTTGCGCTGGTGCCGGTCGGGCCGACTGGCGCTGCGGTTCCGCGAAACGATCGATGGGGGTATCGGAAAGTGGCATGTCAACGCCCGCTTCCGCGTAAAAGCGGAGCAGACTTTCCATATCCAGTGTTTCCCGGTCATCGATCATATTTTTACCTCACAGATTGAGGTGGCGAATTTTGACGTCGATTGCAAGAGCGCAGCACATAATTCCGGTTCATAGAGTGATGAAAGCATGTCTCCCAAAAGTAAGTGCAGCCTTCTCTAAGAGAATAGTCCACTGGACTGATCCGGAATCTCACCAAGATGAGATGGAGACGCGCGTGGAATTTACTCTACGCGCATTTCCAAATGCTGGAGCCGATTTATCTGATGAAAAGATCCCGCATTGCGTCACAATAGCCTACAACTGAGTATATGAACGTTTATAAATTGACGTTTACGTCAAGGTAAATATTATAGGCGTGCATTTCGCATCGTTTTTGGACAATTGGACGCATATGCGACAGTCTTTAACTCTGCGAGAGGGTAAAGCCACTAGGACGTATAGCGTTCTAAAGGGGAAACAGGGCCGGTCCGAATATGGTTTATCCCCATTCGCGATAGGTTCATGAGCAAAAACAATTGGATGCATTACCCGCGCTGAAATAGTGAGGAAAAATGCAAACCCGACGGAGGCACAAATGTCCGAAGCCCCAGCAATCGCGAGCCAGGAGCTTCCCGAGCGCGAGAGCATGGAATTTGATATTGTGATTGTTGGCGCAGGCCCTGCTGGTCTTGCTGCTGCCATCCGTTTCAAACAAATCAATCCTGAGCTTTCAGTCGTCGTTCTTGAAAAGGGCGGCGAAGTCGGCGCGCATATTCTGTCAGGCGCGGTCGTCGATCCAAGCGGCATCGATCAGTTGCTACCAGGCTGGCGTGAGGAAGAAGGCCATCCATTCAAAACGCCAGTGACGGCAGATCATTTCCTCCTGCTCGGTCCCGCAGGCTCGGTGCGGTTGCCGAATTTCGCCATGCCGCCATTGATGAACAATCATGGCAATTACATTGTGTCGCTTGGCAATGTCTGCCGCTGGCTTGGTACCAAGGCTGAAGAACTTGGCGTCGAAATCTATCCGGGCTTTGCCGCAACTGAAGTGCTTTATAACGATGAAGGCGCTGTAATTGGTGTTGCAACTGGCGACATGGGCGTCGAGCGCGATGGCACACATGGTCCGAATTACACGCGCGGCATGGCGCTGCTCGGTAAGTATGTGTTGATCGGTGAGGGCGCGCGCGGTTCGCTTGCCAAGGAACTGATTGCGAAGTTCAAGCTTGACGAAGGTCGCGAGCCAGCGAAATTTGGTATCGGCCTCAAGGAACTCTGGCAGGTTGATCCATCCAAGCATAAGCCGGGTCTGGTTCAGCACTCCTTCGGCTGGCCGCTCGATATGAAAACAGGTGGCGGCTCGTTCCTCTATCATCTTGAAGACAATATGGTAGCGGTCGGCTTCGTGCTGCATCTCAACTACAAGAACCCGTATCTGTCGCCGTTTGAGGAATTTCAGCGCTTCAAGACCCATCCAGCGATCCGCGACACTTTTGAGGGCGGCAAGCGTCTATCCTATGGCGCTCGCGCCATTACGGAAGGCGGCTTCCAGTCGGTGCCGAAACTATCCTTCCCGGGCGGCGCGCTGATCGGCTGTTCAGCCGGTTTTGTGAACGTGCCACGCATCAAGGGTAGTCATAATGCTGTTCTGTCGGGCATTCTTGCTGCCGACAAGATTGCGGAAGCATTGGCCGCTGGTCGCGCCAATGATGAGCCGATCGAAATCGAAAACAACTGGCGCAACAGTGCAATCGGCAAAGACCTCAAGAGAGTCCGTAACGTCAAGCCGCTCTGGTCCAAGTTCGGCACGGTCGTCGGTGTGGCACTCGGTGGTCTCGATATGTGGACTAATCAGCTGTTCGGTTTCTCCTTCTTCGGTACGTTGAAGCATGGCAAGAACGATGCACAGAGCCTTGAGCCAGCGGCAAAGCACAAGAAGATCGATTATCCGAAGCCGGATGGTGTTCTGACTTTTGATCGTCTTTCATCGGTGTTTCTGTCGAACACCAATCACGATGAAAACGAGCCAGTGCATCTGCAGGTCGCTGATATGAAGCTGCAGCAGACCTCGGAGCACGATGTTTTTGCCGGGCCGTCAACGCGTTATTGCCCGGCAGGTGTTTATGAATGGGTTGATGCAGACGGTAATTCCGCTGCCGATCCGCAGGCCAAGGATGTCCGTTTTGTGATCAACGCGCAGAATTGCGTGCATTGCAAGACTTGCGACATCAAGGATCCGAACCAGAACATCAACTGGGTTCCGCCACAAGGCGGCGAAGGACCGGTTTACGTGAACATGTGATGTTTACGGGAACTGCGTCCGTCTCGACCGCCGTCAGAGCATTTCCAGCAAAAGTGCGTAGCGGTTTTGCGTCCGGATAAAGCGTATGAAGAATGTTGGCGAAGGACCGGTTTACGTGAACATGTAATGTTTACGGGAAAGCAGAACTAAAAGGCGGTTTTTAAACCGCCTTTTTTATTGAAGCATAACGGATTGCGTTTCCGGCTCGTCAGTGTCTGGATGCACTGGCATAGGAACAGAGAATTCGAGCCTTACAGGCAAGTGATCGGAACCAGCAGAGTCGCGTGAAGCGGCGACAGGTGTTTCAATCTCGTGGCTTACTAAAATCTGGTCGATCGGCAGACCGATAAAAGGTGCGAGTTTTACGGACAGACTTTGCGGCATCCATGTGCCCCCGATACCAGTCATCGCCTTCGTTCCAGAAGCCTTTTCAATACGATGGACTGCGCTACTCCATGGCGTGGCGTTGAAATCACCGGCAATGATCGAAGGGCCGTCAATCTTCTGCAGTTCCGGCACCAGTGCATCGATAATAACCGCCTGGCCAAAAGGCCATGGCAGGATCGAGTGGTAAGCTGCGACATTGACCCTTGTGCCACTGAAGTCGATGGAAGTCATCGCAAGGCGGTCATCACCAAGGCAGATTGGTTCGCTACCCTCACTGAATGGGCGGCGGGAA
Organism: Brucella grignonensis; assembly: GCF_002252505.1. GTDB lineage: Bacteria > Pseudomonadota > Alphaproteobacteria > Rhizobiales > Rhizobiaceae > Brucella > Brucella grignonensis. The sequence goes on from NZ_NNRL01000163.1 coordinate 829,057, forward strand.
AGAATACCAACCCCCATATTGCTTCCATCCTTGCGACATTCAAAATGATAGGGATATGTGCCCTTCAGAATGTCGATCCACATGGTCCAGTCTGTACCAGCTTCCTGATAAGTGATGACATCTGGCTTTTCTTGCGCAACCATTTGTAGGACGCGCTTTGGCTCAGGATTGTTGTAGCGCAGATTAATCTGCACCAGACTGTAGCGTGCGCCAGTCGTTGGCACATTGGCTTGTGCCGGGGATGATCCATCCAGCAGGTTGCGTGTCGCTCCCAATGTCGTGCTGAAAGCAAGGATCGCAAACAACAGGATCATCGCACCCTCGCGCCGCATCGTTGAGAACAAAAGCGGGAGCGCGAGCAGCCCCATCAGAATTGCAAGATAGGAGCGGAAATGCGCGAATGAATCAAGCGCTGGGTGTGCTGATCCGAGAAAGCCAAGCACGAGTGGAACTGACACCAGAACAGCGATGATCAGCAGGAAAAATGAAAGGTTTTCGCGGCGTTTTGACATGACACGCGTTTAGCCGTTGATTACGGCGCCATGATGGAGAGAGGGCAGTATGTATTCGTGAAAAACATACTGCCCTAATCACCTATTGTCCTACTGACTTATCCTTATTGGAAGGCAGTCTCGTAGAAGCTTCTGAGCTTGCGTGAATGCAGCCTCTCATCCGGCATTGCTGCGATTTTTTCCATCGCACGAATACCGATCTGCAAATGCTGGGCGACTTGACGCTTATAGAATTCAGTCGCCATGCCCGGCAGCTTCAGCTCACCATGAAGCGGTTTGTCGGAAACGCAGAGAAGCGTGCCATAGGGAACGCGAAAGCGAAAACCATTGGCCGCAATCGTGGCCGATTCCATATCGAGCGCAACTGCACGCGCCTGTGAAAGACGCTGAACCGGGCCGCGCTGGTCGCGAAGCTCCCAGTTACGATTGTCGATTGTCGCGACCGTGCCGGTGCGCATGATGCGCTTGAGATCATAACCTTCAAGACCGGTGATTTCCTCGACGGCTTCTTCAAGTGCCACCTGAATTTCTGCAAGGGCCGGCAAAGGCACCCATGCCGGAAGGTCGTCATCGAGGACGTGATCTTCACGCATATAGGCATGCGCCAGCACGTAATCGCCGAGCTGCTGGCTGTTACGCAGACCTGCACAATGGCCCAGCATCAGCCATGCATGCGGACGTAGCACCGCAATATGGTCGGTGATTGTCTTGGCATTGGACGGGCCGACGCCAATGTTGACCATGGTGATGCCCGAATGATCGGCGCGTTGCAGATGATAGGCTGGCATCTGCGGCAGGCGCTGTAATGGAACTCCGCTGCTCGGTGCGGATTCACCTGCACGCGTTATCGCATTTCCCGGCTCGACGAAGCTGTCGTATCCGCCGCCGCCTTCCGCCATAAGTCTGCGGGCATAATCACAGAACTCATCCATGTAGAACTGATAATTCGTGAACAGCACGAAATTCTGGAAATGCTTGGGGCTTGTTGCCGTGTAGTGCGCAAGGCGGTGCAGCGAATAATCGACGCGCTGTGCCGTAAACGGCGCAAGAGGCATCGGCTCACCGGGAATTGGATCGAAGTCAGCATTAACGATCTTGTCGTCGGTTGCTGCAAGATCCGGCACATCGAAAAGATCGCGTAGCGGGTGCGTGAAGGCATTGGCAACCGACGCCTCGACATAGGTGCCTTCAATGAAAGCAAAATGAATGGGAATTGGCGTCGCCGATTCCCGAACGGTGACCGTCACACCGTGATTACGCATCAGGAGACGGATTTGCTCCTTGAGATAATGACCGAAGAGATCAGGTCGGGTAATTGTGGCCGAATAGTCTCCGGGCGTGGTCACATGACCGAAAGCAAGGCGCGTATCCACATGGGCAAAGCTGGAGGTAGACAAGCATATTTCGGGATAGAACGCGCGATAGCGTTGTGGGCGCACTTCGCCACGTGCGAGCTGCTCAAAAGCTTTGCGCAGAAATTCGGTATTGCGATCATAAAGCTTGCGCAGCGCGGCAACCGCCGCGCTGGCATCGGTGAAAACCTCCGGTTCCACGAAAGGAGGCGTTTTGATCTCTGTGAGAAAAGGTTGTTCGATTCGCTGTGTCATGGCTTAGTATAGCAAACTCCATGACAGTCGCATGTCCCTGTTTACGCACTTCTTTGCAGGCTCACATAAAGCACAAGACCCACGCCGCTCATATGTGCTTTCTGACCAATTTGCGTATAAGCAAATGTTGCAACAGGCCCGGTGAATACAGCGGTGAACAGCAGAACGCGGAGTGCAATCCCCGCAGGGATACGGAAACGGGACATCATAATTGTCTGTCTCCGCCGACATGCTTGAGGTGCATCGCTGTAATGGGGGCAACGACTGGCTGATCACGGTAAACATCGTATTTGCGATCGACGAAAAGGCCAGCAATGATCGCAATCCCCACGATCATGAGACAGACTATTGTAACGCGCCACAGCAGCATGGTTCCCCCGACTATCGAATTGTTCGTTCTACGGGTTTGAGTTTACAGGTCTCACCTGAACTACTCCTGAGAGCTGCATTCATCCGGCGTTCAAAAATATTGATGTTTCATTAACTTGATCGCTTCGCACTTGTGCCAAGCTATACGGCGCTTATGTTAGCTCGCATCGGAAATACGGACAAAGCCAAGAAAGCGGGAGAAAGATACCCATGGCTGAGCAGACCAAACCTATCGAGCTTTACTATTGGCCTACACCGAATGGCTTCAAGATCAGCATCATGCTGGAGGAACTCGGCGTTCCCTATGAAGTGAAATACGTGAATATCGGCAAAGGCGATCAGTTCCAGCCGGACTTTCTCAAAATAGCGCCGAATAACCGTATGCCAGCTATTGTCGATCCCGAAGGCCCGGGCGGCGAGCCGATCTCGGTGTTTGAATCCGGTGCCATCCTGCAATATCTCGGCCGCAAGTTCGGCAAGTTCTATCCGACAGATGAACGCAAACGCGTGGCCGTCGATGAATGGCTGATGTGGCAGATGGGTGGCCTTGGGCCCATGTCGGGACAGGCTGGCCACTTCCGCGTTTATGCGCCGGAAAAGGTGCAATATGGCATTGATCGCTATACCAATGAGGTCAACCGCCTTTATGGCGTGCTGAACCGCCAGCTTGAAGGCAAGGACTATATCGCAGGCGAATATTCCATTGCTGACATGGCAAGCATTGGCTGGATCAATGCTTATAAGAATTATGATCAGAAGCTGGAAGACTTTCCGAACCTCAAGCGCTGGCATGAAACAATGAACGCACGTCCTGCGGTGCAGCGTGGTCTTGTGGTTGGCAAGGAAGAACGAGAAAAGTCTAATCTTGCTACTGACAAGGAAGCGCAGAAAATTCTGTTCGGCCAGAAGGCTCGCTAAGTAAAAAGGCGGCTGAAAAGCCGCCTTTTTTTATTCGCTTATTGACGTGTGAGGCTTTCGCTCTTGCAGATTAGTCCGCCCATAACGCAGCCTGAAAGCGAGAGGGTATTTCCCTTAACGCTGGCCTTGCCGGTATAGGTCTTACCTTCATCGAGCTTGTTGACTTCACCCTTGTAGCTCCCGTCTTTACCGGACATCGAGCCAATTGATTTGCCTTTGTATTCGCCGGTCTGCACCGTGCCGCAATATTTGCCGCCGCCACATGCCGCGTAGCTGATGATCGTGCCGTTCGGGCGCTTCCATGTGCCGACAATGGCTTCTTCGGCGAACGCCGGAGCGGACAAACCTGCAGTCAATGCAACAGCTGCTGTCATTCCCATAATAAATTTGCGGATCATGCATTCCTCCCAAAATGCCACAAGACTCCCAGCCTTGCAGAATACTTACGCAAACGTAAACGTAATCCAGTTTTTGCCTGAGCGGAAGAGGGATAATTTGCGTGTTCGCATTCGCTGGCGGCGACATCTTAAACGAAGCCAATCTGCACCATGGTTATCATCTGGTTTCCAAGCGGGGAGGGAGAAAACATAGTCATTTCGGAAAAACGCTGTAATTCGGACGGCTTGGATGTTTAACGAATTCCCAAATTTACTCCTTGTTGGGATTTCGTTGTCCCCTTGTTAAGCATCTGGTTTAACGCGCATTTCAGTCCTGTCACTTATCTTGAAGATCATGAACGGAACGACAGATCCGACAGTTCCAGGACGGTGAAAGCCAGTCTCGGAAACAAAGAGCGGACGGTTCTCGGGATTTAACAGGGACAAAGAAAAATGACACAGTTTCAAAACGTTACGCAGCACAACAAAGCAGGTTCCCAGGATCGCATTCTACTGGAGATGGGTTTGAAATACGCTATCGGTCGTGACTGTGAAATAGATGTCGTTGAAGCGCATAAGTGGCTCAATATTGCTGCCATTCGTGGCAATCAGAAAGCCGAGCGTATGCGCAATCAGGTCGCTGCGACTATGAGTAAAACGGAACTCGCTGCCGCTCTTCGTGGTGCACGCGAGTGGATGACAGCGCACTAAAATTGCTTGACGCACTGACAAAAAGCCGCCTCATCAGGCGGCTTTTTGTTAGCTTATGCCGAGATAGCGCCCCGGCTTGTGGTTGATCGCAATGATGACGTTCATTGCTATCGCCCCCACCAGCGAAAACAACATGTTTTCCAGAGGAATGAAAAACAGCGATCCAAGCATGATGAGAACGTCAAGTCCAAGCTGAAACCAGCCAGCGCGAATCCCGTAGGCGTCCTGCAAATAAAGGGCGAGGATGTTGACGCCTCCAACACCGGAGCGGTGACGGAATAGTGCCAATACGCCCATTCCCATCAAGGTGCCGCCCATGAGTGCTGCAAAGAGTGGGTTAATTGAACTGAAATCAACACACAGAGGTATGATTTTTGCGAAGAGCGACATGAGCGCGACTGCGATGAATGTCCTGATCGTGAACGGCCAGCCCATTCGCTTTGCTGCGAAATAATAGAATGGCAGATTGATCAGGAAATAGAGCAGGCCAAATCCAATGCCGGTAGCATACTGGATCAAAAGGGCGATGCCTGCAGTGCTGCCCGTCATCAGTGTTGCATGACTGTAAAGCGTAATACCCAATGCAATGAACGAGGTTCCAATCAGCATGGCGATCGCGTCTTCATAAAGACGGTGACGATCAAAACCCATTGCGCTGGTCACATCGGCAAGCGGGGAGGCGCTATCTGCGATATCAGCCACGTTTAACTCCAGAGCTGCGAAAACCGGAAATCCGGACAAGATTACCCAAACGGCCCGAACTAACGTTCCGCTATCCGAGTGCATGTAAATTCGCGCTGTACTGATGGGCTATCGCGCCACGCGCCAGCGTCAAGTCTTGGGAGACATTGCAAATATAGCATTCAGAGAACTTGCCCGCACTGCTAGCAATATTGTTATTTTAGGTGGGACTTTATTGATTTAACGCAATTCCTAAGCATCAATTTTTTAGGAATATTTCGTGCTCCGCTTTAGCGAGAAAACGCTTCACATCACGCGGATTGCGCAAATGGTATTTTTGCAGGTGAAGAGGAGCCTGTTCCAGGAAAGAAAGCGCTTGAATACGGCCATTTTTTCGATAATTCGCGACAAATTTGAGAAACTCCCAGTCAAAACGTTCTTTGCAGCCTTCAGCCATGTCCGGGCGCGATTGGCCATAGTGGCGAAGCATTCTTCGGATGATTCGCCAGAGGCGCCGCGGTGTTGATATATCGAGAAATATGAGCATTTCGGCGCGTGATGCGCGGTGCGCCATCGTTTTGCTATGATTGCCTTCGAATATCCATTCATCGCGATCAGCAACCTTGTTCGTAAGACGGCTGATCTCGTCACCCGGACGCATGACCCAGTTGGCTTTCCAGTAAATAGTGTCGATGTGAATTATAGGTAAGCCACTGATTTTCCCGAGCCTGCTTGCAAGGGTAGACTTTCCCGAGCCAGCACCGCCAATGATCATGATCTTTTGTGCCACTTGGATGCTCCTGAATTTTAACTCTATTTCAATAAATACAAGACAAGAGCTTGGAACTACTATATATTTACTTTGTGTCATTCAAATTTACGTAACTTCTAAAGAATGACAGTTAGAAATTTTGTGTTGCAGGCGGTGGTAATATTGAGCAAATGATTGACAGTCAACTTGCCTGGCATCAAGCTAGACGGCGGATGTGAAACTTTAAAAGGTATAGAGACCGGCAAAGCAGACTGGGTGTTTTAGATTATCGCGACAAGCGATCCACGAATGAGCCAAATGCATTTCCTGCCAAACTGCGAAGCGGTTTTGCCTAAGGATAATGCGTAGAGACAGAACGGTTGTGACGTTTCAATCTTAACGGAGCCGTTCTAGAGCAACGAATTCAATAGTCCGTATCCGACAGGGAGCGACGAGATGTCTATTCGTACCATCACAGCCTTGGCTGGCACCGCAATCATTCTGGGCGCATCTGCCTTTGTTTTTTCATCGCCGGCAAGTGCGCTGACGATGAAGGAATGTAGTGCAAAGTATCAGGCGGCCAAAGATGCCGGCACGCTGGGTGATGTTAAGTGGAATGATTTCCGCAAGGCACAATGCGGTAACGATGCCGCAGCCGCTCCGGCTGCTGCACCCGCAGCGCCAGCAACAAACGCGGCTGCACCAGCTAAAGTAGCGCCAGCTAAAAACGCAGCTGCGCCTGCAACGGATACTGCGGCCAAGAGCCTTACAATGAAACAGTGCAGCACCAAGTATCAGGCAGCCAAAGATGCTGGTACCGATGGTGGCGCTAAGTGGAACGATTTCCGTAAATCGGAATGTGGTCCGGGCGCTGATCCCGTTGCGCTGACTACCGATGGCAATGCAGAACCTGCAGCGCCAACCACTGCTGCACCGAGTGGAGTGAAGTTCCCGACCGCAGTTTCGTCGAAGTTCTCGAGCGAATCTCCGGGTAAGGCCCGCATGCATACCTGCCTTGAGCAGTATCATGCCGCCAAGGATGCAAATGCGTTGGGCGGTCTGAAGTGGGTTCAGAAGGGTGGCGGTTACTATAGCCTCTGCAACGCACGCCTAAAGGGTAACTCGTAAAACGTACTGTTGCGAATACATTTCGTATCTGAGACGGCTTATAAGTCGGCTTGAACTTACACCGTTTTAGAGAGAAGGGGCCTTGCAGATATGCAGGGTCCCTTTTTCTTTTTAGAGAATTTCCAGCAAAAATACGAAGCGGTTTTGCGTGAAGTAAATGCGATAAAACAAATGCTTAGAGCGTTTCACCTGATTCAAACAAAGTAGGAAGCGCTCTAAGGGAATTATGCAGTGGTATTCCTACGAAGTGAGACGGTTTCAGGTTCTCTTGAACCAGCTGCTGACACCAATCACGAGCCAGCCCAAAATCATCAGGCTTCCACCTGTGGGGGCTGCCATTGGAAATAGCCTGTTGCCAGTCACATCCCGCATGAATAAGTCGCCGCAGAACAACATCAATCCAACAACCAGCAACGCGCCACCAATATTCGCAATGCGGCTGTTCGGAACGATGAGCGACAACACGAGAAGGGCGGGGGTATGGCCGAGAAGCAGCGGTGCTATCGCGCCTAAATGGTTCTCGCCCCCGTGAGCGGCACCCGCATAAGCGGCTATCGCTAAAGCTCCGCAAAGGCCGGCAAGTGTGCCAAACAAAATGTTGCGGGGCTGGGTATTGTGTTGATCAGACATTCTTTTCTCCGCGATTAGAGCGCCTCCAGTTAAGATGGAATCGTGAAGTCGATCTATCTCTTTGTTTTTACGTATTATTCTACGGAAATCCGCTTCACGGTTTAGCCAGAATGACTCTCGGCGACATTCAAGGCTTTTCGGGCGTCCGCAAGTGCTTCGGGCAGTGCTGCTTCAAACATATCCATCTGCTCATCGACACCAACGCTCACGCGGATACAGCGATCCAGCACCGGTGCGCCGGGTTTACGGACAAAAATATCACGCGCAATCAGACCATTGAGAATGGCAGTTGCGAAAGCTCCATCGTGCCTGCAATCAATGGTGACGAAGTTTGTCGCTGAGGGAATTGGTTTCAACCCATGGCGCGTTGCAACTGTTGCGATTCGATCGCGTCCAGCATGGATTTTACAGACTACATCACGCAAATAATTCTGGTCTTTCAACGCCGCGATTGCTGCTGCTTGCGCAATCCGGTTGACGGCAAAATGATCGCGAACCTTGTCGAAAGACTTGATCGCGTCGGCGCAGCCCAGCACATAGCCAACGCGAATCCCTGCAAGTCCATAGGCCTTTGAGAAAGTGCGCATGCGCAGAATGTTCGGGCGATCCAGTTCAAAGGCTGGGAAGGCAGAAGCGGGGCCAGTCTCGCAATAGGCCTCATCGAGAATCAGCATCGTGGTTTCTGGAATGCGTTCAATAAACGCCTGAATATCTGACCCCTCATGCCAAGTCCCCATGGGATTATCTGGATTAGCGATGTAAAGCAGTGCCGGATTTTCCTCTCGCGCCTTTTCGATCAACGCGTCCAGATCGGGTTTATCCTGACGATATGGGACGGTCAGTAAGATTCCGCCGAAACCCGCGACGTGATAGTTGAAGGTCGGATAACCGCCAAGCGAATTGATGACCTTGTCGCCCTGCTGGACATACTGCCTCACCACAAGACCCAGCAATGCATCGACACCAGCCCCTGGCATGACATTCTCAGCTTTTACATTGTGATGAGCCGCAATTGCATGACGCAGCGCATAGTTTTCCGGATCACCATACTTCCATACTTCGGAAGCCTCTTGTCGCATGGCTTCTATGACGGATGGAGCAGGCCCGAAACTGCTTTCATTGGCACCGATACGAGCTGAAAAAGGTTTGCCGCGCTGAAGTTCAAGCGTTTCCGGTCCAACAAAAGGGACAGTGGAGGGGAGGCTTTCAACAAGCGGCGTGAGACGAGGCGATAGCATAGTGTTTCCGGTCAACTTGGTCTGATGGGACCGAGAAGCAGAATGTTAGCGGCGATGCGATCTCACCGATTGGTTCAGTGCCTCGGCACCCGATAAAGGATCAGACAGGCATAGCAACTTGTGACAATCCTTGCCACATCGCTTATTCGAAAATCATGATTATGTGCGTCGCCGGTTTCGTCGGTAGCAAATGCGAAAGCTGCTCACCGACATCAGTCTCAAAGATCAGATCATTTCTTGACTAAGTTGAATCATTAGAACTGCTCCAGTTCCTCGTCCTGTCCATGGATATTCCATCCTGTGCAGGAGTTAGAGCGTCCCGCAAATTCGGTGCGATTCCCGTTCTTATATCGATGATACATGAACATACAGCTCAGGTGCTTTGCTATTTGATTTCACGCATGTCTCGCGAAATCATGTCTTTGGGGAAATTGCCTAGCGAATCTCCAGCACTTTGACGCAGGAATCGAGATCATGCGTGGCAAGGTGGGCGTAACGCATTGTCATCTGCAAGGTTTGGTGGCCGAGCCACATCTGCACACGGCGTATATCTATGCCGCCACGAACGAGACGTGACGCACATGTATGGCGCAGAATATGCGGGACGACCTGATCATCAGTGCCAAGGCCGACTTCAATTTTCGCATCATTCCAAATCTGACGGAATCGTACCTGATTGAGCATAGAGAAGGGGCCTTTCAGCCGCTCATGCGCTATTTCGGTCGATTTTCGTGCGCGTTTAGTCAGTGGAACCGTTCGACTGCGGTTTGATTTGGTTAGCCAGAACGTAACACGATGCTCCTGGATGTCGTTCCAGGTGAGGCCGATAGCTTCACCAAGACGGCAGCCACTGTCGACGAGAAAAATGGATAGACGATAACTATCTTCGCAACGCGATCTAACGGCGGCAAACAGGCGTTTCTCTTCGTCATATTCGAGAAAACGGATGCGCCCCGCACGCTCTTTCTGTCGGACAAACTCCGGCAGGCTGTAAACGTCCCCCATTTTGTGCGCCTTTCGCAGCAGCTTGCTCAGCGCAGCCATCTTTCTGTTGATGGTTGCATTGCTGTTGCCACGTTCACGAAGCGAACCAATGACGGAGTCGAGCATTTCCTGATCGAAACCTGAAAAGCGAATGCCTTTCAAAATTTCGTCGATCTCACCAAGGAACGATTTCACATTATACTTGTGTGAGCCGTCATCCCAAAGGATGTTGATATACTTGCCCGCTAATTCGGCCAAAGAAAACTGCTCTACGAGCCGATGCTTCGGGCTTTTTACGGACGTATATTCAAGGTTGTAGTCGATAATCGGCGAATATCCTTCGCCTCTATCGATCCTCGTGCCCCCAACGACGATCATAGCATGTCCCCCATTTTTTTATGGGATGCATGCATAAAGAAATAATTCATCGAGTACAAGATAAGTGAGCTAACTTTATGTGGAGACATGTTTTGATCCTTTTAGAACCCGTCGCCCCCCATTTGTTCGTCCCCGCAACTCCCTCAATTCAAGTTCTGTCGAGATCCCCATCTCGAAAGAACCAATATTCACGCTTTCGTGAACGCCTCCCCAAATGACTGACGCCAACGGTTTCCCGTTGGCGTCCGATGCTTAAGCGCAGTTCTGATTAGAACGAACGCTGGAAGCGGATCATGCCGCCGAACGCATCTTTGTTTTCGATAACGCCAGCCTGACGGAGTGGGTGATCGCTATCCCAGCGGGTGTAGTTGATTTCTGGCGTGATAGTGAAACCAGGTACCAGCTGATAAGCTACGTTTGCTGCGATTGCGGTCTTGCCCCAATCTTCGTAAGCGCCCTGAAGGTTGAAGGTTGCCTTGTCGGTAGCCTTGAACTTCGCGCCGCCCCAGACAGCCCAATCGCCGCCCCAGTTACCGTACATGCCGATGTCGTCTTCATAAGAAGAGTAGCCGCCCTGTACCCAGACCGAGAACTGTTCAGTGACGTTTACGTCCAAGCGAACCTTGCCGGCCCACTCTTCGAGCAGCGAGTCGTACGCTACTACGCCAGCGATCGAACCCCAGCCCTGAGCGAACTTCAGGCCGCCAACGACGTGTGGCATGTAGTCGTCAATTACGTTCGATTCAGAGAGATCGCCGTCATTGTCGAAGTCACCATGATCGATGTAGCTGCCGCCACCCTGTTCAAGCGACAGGATTGCCGAGAAGCCGTTGCCGCCAGTGAAGGTATAGCTGATCAGGTTGGTGCGGTAGACGCCAGCANCCGTAGAAGCTGTCGATTGCACGAACGCCGTACCAGCTGTTTGCATCAGCTGCATTGCGGTAACCAGTGATTTCGTAGGTGTCGTCGTTCGACTTGTAGCCGCCCTGTACCCAAACGGAGAACTGGTCAGTTACGTTTACGTCCAAACGAACCTTACCGGCCCATTCTTCGTTAACTGCGTCGTATGCACCAACAGCTGCGATCGAACCCCAGCCCTGAGCATACTTCAGACCACCAACAACATGTGGTGTGTAGTCGTCGATAACGCCATTGTAATCAATGTCTGTATCGTTGCCCTGTTCAACAGCGATAACAGCCGAGAACGTTGATGACATCGCCGAGGTAACCAGTGAAGGTTACGAAGTTCGACTCATCAAGACCGAGGCGAAGGCCACCGAGCTGGATGTATGCATAACGCAGCGAGCCGGATGCACCTTCTTCGCCGTTGTTCCAGTCGTAACGGGTTTCAGCGAAGGTCTTGAGGGTGCCGAGTTCGGTTTCCGAAGCAGTCGAGAAACGGAGTGTGAAACGCGAACGCTGAGCATAGGTGTCACGGCTGACGCCTGCACGGGTACGTGCATAAACGTCGTCACCACCGCCTACATCGTAACGAACATAGCCTGATACGCGCAGGCAGGTTTCGGTACCTNATCAGGTTGGTGCGGTAGACGCCAGCAGCAACCACGTCATCGTTGATGATGTCGCCGAGGTAGCCCGTGAAGGTGTGGAACGCTGATTCATCGAGACCGAGACGGAGGCCGCCGAGCTGAATGTAAGCGAAGTTCAGCGTGTGATCGCCCTGATTGCCGTCGGTAAAGTTGAAACGGTTTTCAGTGTAGGTCTTGAGCGTACCGAGTTCAGTTTCGGTAGCGGTCGACGTGCGAAGCGTGAAACGAGTGTTCTTGCTCCAGGTCTTAGCGTCGTGGCTGCTGTAAGGATCACGGCCAGCAGCTGCGTCGTAACGAACATAACCATGGATGCGCAGGCAGGTTTCGGTGATGTTCATTTCTGACCTCCAGTCAAGAATCGACAGTGGCCGTAAAAATATAGCAAATACAGATACTTGATTATAAGTCCGATCTTAAATCGGAAAATGACAAGAAATGCGTCGGCCGCAAGACAAAGCTTCTGACCGCCGTTGGGTGGCCAAAATTTACGTCTTATAGAGAAGAAACACTGCTTGGAGGGTCAACTGTCATCAGTTTGATGGTGGCGGAGAGGATGGGATTCGAACCCACGAGACCCTTATGAGGTCTACTCCCTTAGCAGGGGAGCGCCTTCGACCACTCGGCCACCTCTCCGGTAAAGGCGAGATAGCCGGTACGCTTCATCATTTCAAGCGATTTGCGCAGCTTACGGTAAAATTCCCAGCATAATTTCACCTTTTATATATAGACGCGTGTGAATAAGCCGGAATTGCTGGCCTTTGCCGTCATCTGAAACAATGCCGCATGTCCGCTGGTCAGGCAGAGATTCGGGTAGTTTTGCACAGCATCCAGCTTTATCGCTCTTACTAAGACCGCCGATCGCCACATTTGGGTCGGCGTCAGACGGATTCGGGCATCAGTCTGTGCGAAAGACTCAAAAAATACGTGTTTTCAATCGTTAAGACCGGTTAACCAGCGTTTACAAACATTAATAATGTCTAAAATCCTCGCCTCAAAGGGGGCGATTTCGTGTCATTTCTGCAACAACCGTCCCTCATAGAGGCTCTACAACGGCTGAGAGCGATATTCGATGTTGAAACGAAAAAGTTGGCGAGTATCTTCACATCCAGAAGAAGGAGCGCTTCGGGGCGACTTTTTCATCAGGGGATGGGGACAGGTTGTCCTTCAGCCAAATCAGAATGCCCAGACCCATTTTTAACTTTGACTGGAGGTCAGAAATGAACATCAAGAGCCTTCT
>NZ_NNRL01000164.1 GCF_002252505.1 Brucella grignonensis
CGCTTAGCTCGCTTACGAAGACGCAAAGACCTTTGCAGCTACTGCAAACGTAGCTTACCAGCTGGTTCCAGGCTTCACCATCACTCCAGAAGTTTCGTACACCAAGTGGGACGACAGCCGTTCCGAACTTAAGGGTGACGATGCTTGGCAGGGTATGGTTCGCTTCCAGCGTTCGTTCTAATCCTTACGGATTGGTTACAGGAAACCCGGCAGCATCGCTGCCGGGTTTTTTGTTGTCTGCAATTCTTAGAATGGTTCCGGTTGAAACCGAATCTTTAAAACCGCTCTAATTATTTGTTTTTACTTATTATCCTACGCAAAGCCGGTTTCCACTTTTGCGGGAAATGCTCAAAATTCAGCATAAGTCTTGCATTTTGAGGCGTGGCGGTTTCTCTGGTGACGTCGATAAAGACGGACCTGTGTAGTTGGAGAAGCGTGCATATGTTGAAGTGGTTCTGGCCGGGCGTGACATGGACTGCGGCGCTAACGTCCTTGGCACTGTGGTTTGGTGCTGACCGGATTGAAACCGACCTAGCTGAACGAATGGGGCAAGCGCTCACGCCTTATGCCTGGACCGGCTTTGATATCGATGGCCGTGATGTGACCTTAAAAGGTATGGCTCCGGACCCTGAATCGCAAAAGGCCGCAGTTAAGGCTGTGCAGCAGGTCCGCGGCGTTGGCGATCTTTCCGATCTGACAACTGTTCTTCAGGAAGCAAGCCCATATGTTTTCAAACTGACCAAAAGCGGGGAGGGGATCGTTCTTTCGGGGTTCATTCCCGACAATGCGATGCGCGATTCGATCATGAGTGCAGCTGAATCCGCCGGGCAAGGCGGATTGGTCGATGACGAAATGGCGCTTGCACGTGGCGCGCAGCCGGAATTCGAGGAACGCGTTTATTTTACGATTGATCTCGCCAGGAAATTTTCTGAGGCGAAGATCGAAATCTCGGACGCGACAGTTTCAGTTAAAGGCGCAGCACTCGACGGTACGACTTATAGTGAGTTGTCATCTGTTCTGAATGCGCCTCTACCCTATGGGCTGCAATTATTAAGCTCTGATATTACAAAGCCCTGATATCATTTGGCCGCTAAGTGATCTCATCCCCTGTTTCTTCTCTTTACCCGATTGACACCGGGCGCTTCGCTGCCTTTCCTGTATATATATTGACAGGTGCTTCGGATCGAACGGCAGGCGGATTCCATATGCTTTATCTTGCGGAGATGTTTTGGCCAGTTCTTCTGCTTTCGGCGGTGATTGGTGTCGCTGTGGGTTGGCTGACCGCTGCGAAATGAACGTGCCTGGATGGTTTTCTGGCAGTCCTCGGGCAGGCTTGCCAATATATGCGGGGTTTTTGATTTGCCGCGGTGGCCATCGTGGCCGCGCGCAAGTGCGTAGAGTATGAGGGAACCTACATGCCGATGTTGATCATTCAACTGGCGATTCTTATTGCCGTTGCTTTTGTAATTGGCTGCGTTTTGGGACGCCTCATCAGAGGCAAAAAAGCCGCAGGCAGGGATGAGGAAAACACGATTATCGCGGCGGCGCTCTCAAAGCCTGCGGTCGACGAAAAACCTGAACTGATCACGCCGACCAAAGCAATCGTGGTGGAAGAGCCTTTGAAAGATAAGGTCAATGAGGTGGCGGAAAAGGTCGAAGAGCCTTTGCCGCAGGCAGCAACAGATGAACTCGAATCCGGTCCAGAATCTGTAGAAGAGCCTTCAGTCGAGGAGCCGGTCTCGGATGTCCAGGATACTGATCGCCCAGAGCTACTTGATGCACCTTTGCGCGGGAAGCCGGACGATCTGACTGCAATCAGCGGTATTGGCAAGGCAGTAGAAGGAATGCTGCAAAAGCTCGGCGTATTCCATTACGCGCAGATTGCGCAATGGAATACGGACGAATCTGCATGGATTGAACGCCATATCGGATTTACTGGACGTGTTACCCGCGAAAACTGGACTGCTCAGGCCAGTAAACTGGCAGAGGCCACACAGCGCTCGGCGTCCAAGAAGAGCCCAAAACCAAAGAAGGCTGCTCCGAAGTCCAAGGCTTCAACTCGAACCAAGAAAACGTAGGCTCAAAGCGTGCCAAGTGAATAGCGTAAAACGCGGCACGCTTTAACGTCGGCCATAGATCAGGTCGGTGCGTATATCCGCACTGCCGGTGAGGCGCGCTTTATAAACCTCGTAGTTTTCCATCACACGCTGTACGTAGTTCCGGGTTTCGGAAAAAGGAATGCGCTCAATCCAGTCGACAACCTCTTCGATTGGCTTGCCACGCGGATCACCGTATTTTTCCACCCACTCGGATGCACGGCGCGGACCGGCATTATATCCGGCAAAGGTCAGCACGTAAGATCCGTTGAATCGGTCGAGCTGTTCGCCAAGAAAATGCGCGCCAAGCGTCGCATTATAGGCTGCATCGGTTGTGAGTTTCGGAGCAGAAAACGCCATTCCATTGCGCGTTGCGACACTCTTTGCGGTGGCTGGCATTAACTGTAACAGCCCGCGCGCGCCAGCTTTTGACACCGCACCAACGTTGAACTCACTTTCCTGACGAGCGATCGCGTAGGCAAGCGCTTTGCCGGAGCCACTGATATTCGCATGGGCCGGAATGGCGCCAATCGGGTGGGACAATGCTCCGACGTCCAGTCCACGGAACGCAGCGGTCTTGCCGACGCGGAGGGCGAGATAATGGCTTTCGTTCTTCTCCGCCATTACAGCGAGAAGCGCCAGTTCTCCAACGCTGCTGAGTTCCTGCGATAGCTGCGTGTAGAGAGCGGTTGCGCGGTTGCCATAGCCGATCTGTTCAAGGCGCTTGATGGCTTGTACTGCGGGACGGCCAGAAAAACGCACGCGTTCTGCATCGGATGGTCTTGGATAGGTGAGCTCGGGCGCTTTTTCGCTGAGCTTGGCTGCGGCCAGCTGCCCATAAAATGTTGTGCCGAAATGCGCGGAGCGGCGATAATAGCCGTTAGCATCGCCGCCAGCACCGGCTTCTGCGGCACGGCCCAGCCAATAATAAGCGCGGGACGCGGAAATCGGACGAGATGAAATCTCGGCGATCTTCGCAAAATGCGGTGCTGCAAGCTTTGGTTGCTTCAAAGCGCGCAAAGCATACCAACCAGCATGGAATTCCGCTTCTGCGGCCATTGTTGGTGATTCTGCGGCATGTGCTGCGACTAGCCTATAGGCGAGTTGTGGTTTGTTGGTATCTAGAAGCTCGCGCGACAGGATACGGCGTTCCACCCACCATGCGTCCGGATCAACTAGCGACGCGGCGTCTTTCGGCGCTTTCAGCATCAAATCTGTTGCTTCGCTCATACGGTCGGCACGGCGCAGAAAGCGTATCTGCAGGAACATATAAGCAGGGTTCGCGTGCCATGAGCGATCCACATCGGCGATGGATTTGGCCGTGTTTGGCGACTTCTGTGCCAATGCTGCATAAGCATTATAAAGTGACTGGGCCTGCGCCGGGCCCGCCAGAAGTTTAGCCGATTGCATGCGGTCATTGTAAAGTGAGCGCAGAAGGCGACGTTGATGATCGTCGCGTGTAAGAACGCTTGCGAATTCTTTCAGAACTTTCGCTTCATCGTCTGCCGAAAGGCGTTCCGTCGCCCACCAGGGCGCGAGAAGCTGATGCGCTTTTGTGTTGTTTCCGGTGGCCACATATGCGCGGGCAAGGGCGATCATGCCCTCAGTTGTCTGCGGGCGTGTTGTTCCGAATGTGGCAATAACGGTTGTTGCCGGTGCATTTTCCTTGAAAAGTGCACGTTCCGAATTGCGGCGCAGCGCCGCCATGCCGGGCCAGCCCGGCAGTTCAGAGGCAGCCATTGCAATTTCAGCGCTCGGCACGCCATCCATTCCGGATGTCGCTATCGACCAGGTCAATATTTGGCGGTCAAGCGAGCCTTTCGTCATTCCGTTACGATAGGCAATTGCGCCGACGATATCGCGGGAATAGAGCGCATCTAGTCCGCTCTTTAATGTGCCGCTGATTGCGGCAGGGTTCTCGACACGACTGAAGGAAGACGTGATAACCGGGTCGGGGGTGACAGGACGTGCTTTGGGCGTAACCAGATTGATTGGCGATTCATGTGTGGTAGCAGGCGCGAATGGGCGCGCCAGCGGTGTAGGAACATCCGATGGCAAAGATGACTGGGCATAAGCAGCACCCATCTGTCCCGCAAGAAGCGAAGCAGCAATAATCAGTCCACTCGAAAAGCGCGCTCTTTGCTTTAATGGCATATCTATATTTTTCTTACACATGATCTAACGAGAATAGAGTGCCTGATTGTGGGCAGAATATTGTTCAAATCGGGCTTTTCTAAGCCTGATAGATAGGGCGATTGTCCCGTATTAAGACTATGATGCCAATGCATGAAGCATTGGTTAATAAATGGTTATGTTTTTCTATTCGAACATTCGTCAAAAAACTCCACGCTCGTCGGGCAGCTGTTGCGCGATCAGGTTGCGTGGGTCGGACTAAAAAAGCGAAGGAATTTTTGCAAAACTGTCATCTGGAAGCTGATTTGGGCTAGCTCCCCGCTTGCCGGATTTGCACTGCGAGACTATGGTGCATCGCCTCGCAGCTATTCTGGCACAATCAAAAGCCAGCATGGTATTGCTAGGTACCGTCTCTATTTCTCAGGAGTTCACTGATGCTGAAAGGCTCGATTACTGCACTTGTCACGCCATTCGATAGTGAAGGAGCGTTCGACGAGAAAGCCTTTCGTGCTTTTGTGAACTGGCAGATCGAAGAGGGCACCAAAGGGCTCGTACCCGTTGGCACAACAGGCGAAACACCGACCTTGTCCCATGATGAGCACAAGCGTGTTATCGAGGTCTGCATCGAAGTAGCTGCAGGTCGCGTGCCGGTGATTGCGGGTGCTGGTTCCAACAATACGGTTGAGGCGATCGATTTCGCACAGCACGCCGAAAAGGCCGGTGCTGATGCCGTTCTTGTCGTCACGCCTTACTATAACAAGCCGAACCAGCGCGGTCTTTACGAGCATTTCTCGCGCGTTGCACGTTCGATCTCGATCCCGCTGATTATCTATAACATTCCGGGCCGCTCGGTCATCGATATGACTCCCGAAACCATGGGTATGCTTGTGCGTGATCATAAGAACATTGTTGGTGTGAAAGACGCGACCGGCAAGATCGAACGTGTTTCCGAACAGCGCGCTACGTGCGGCAAGGATTTCATCCAGCTTTCCGGCGAAGATGCAACGGCTCTCGGCTTCAATGCACATGGCGGCCTTGGTTGCATTTCGGTGACGTCCAATATTGCTCCGCGTCTCTGCGCGGAATTCCAGGATGCCTGTCAGGCCGGTGATTATGCCAGAGCGCTGGAACTTCAGGATCGCCTGATGCCGTTGCATAAGGCACTCTTCATCGAGCCAAACCCTTCGGGTCCGAAATATGCTCTGTCACGCCTTGGTCGCGTTGAAAATGTTCTTCGTTCGCCAATGGTTGCGGTTGAAGGGGCGACGGCCGAGAAGATTGATCAGGCCATGAAGCACGCCGGCCTTGTTAACTAAGGCTGCTAATCTTGTCTGGTTGAATGATTTTTACGCTCTCGCGCATGCGAGAGCGTTTTCATTTCCGGCAATGAGCATTATATGGTGCCATTATGAATAAGCCGAAAAACGCTCCTGCCCGCAAAATGGTCGCTGAAAACCGTAAAGCGCGCTACAATTTCGAGATCACCGATACGCTCGAAGCTGGTCTGGTTCTGACCGGCACAGAGGTTAAATCCTTGCGCGCCAATCAGGCCAATATTGCTGAAAGCTATGCGAGCTTTGAGAATGGCGAGTTCTGGCTGATCAATTCCTATATTCCGGAATATACGCAGGGCAATCGTTTTAATCATGAGCCGCGCCGTCTCCGTAAGCTGTTGATCAGCCGTCGCGAAATGTCACGAATTTTCAACTCGGTTTCACGCGAAGGCATGACCGTCGTTCCGTTGAAGCTATATTTCAATGATCGTGGTCGGGCGAAGCTGGAAATCGGTGTGGCGCGCGGTAAAAAAAATCACGATAAACGTGAAACTGAGAAGCAGCGCGACTGGAATCGCGAGAAATCGCGCCTGTTGCGCGATCGCGGCTAGAGCATAATCCGACCGAAGTGAAACGAGGATCGATAAGATTATGCTTAAAATAGAAGAAGTTAGAGCGTCGATCTGATCCAATCAGATCGACGTTTTAAGGCCGATACATTGCCGCAACAAAAATGAGCGCCGGAAGGCGCTCTTTTTAATAGATGATGCTGGCCGATTCTTGAGGTTCGAAATCATAACCCCACGCGAACCGGACAATTGGTGATATCAATAATCGTCGTCGAGTTCGTCGTCTTGACGACGCTGTTGCTGTGGACGTTCGGAAGGGTCGCGGCCAATTTCGGCCTTCAGCGATACCAGATCGATGAAATGATCGGCCTGACGGCGCAATTCATCGGAAATCATTGCAGGCTGTGTCGTCAGAGTGGAAACGACAGAAACCTTGCGGCCTTTGCGCTGCAACGCTTCAGCAAGCGAACGGAAATCGCCGTCGCCCGAGAAAATCACAAAATGGTCGACAGTGTCGGTGAGTTGCATGGCATCGACGGTAAGTTCGATATCCATATTGCCCTTCACCTTGCGGCGACCGGTCGAGTCGGTAAATTCCTTGGCTGCCTTGGTGACAACCTTGTAGCCGTTGTAATCGAGCCAATCGATAAGCGGACGGATCGACGAGTATTCCTGATCCTCAACCAGAGCCGTGTAATAATAGGCGCGCAGCAAATAACCGCGTTTCTGGAAGGCCTTCAAAAGTTTCCGGTAATCAATATCGAAACCGAGTGTCTTTGAAGCTGCATATAAATTCGCGCCGTCAATAAATAGCGCAATTTTTTCACGAGAATCGAACATCGTGCAATATATCCACTCTGCGGCCGGTGGTGAGTGGGCCTGCGACCGCGTATTCAGATTTGTTTTTTAAACGGCGGGGGTATTCATTTTTACCAATGACGTTTATTGCGTTCTACGGAGATATTATAGAAAAACAAGCAACTCTTGGTTGTTATTTGATCACTCTTAATTACTTTTACGGGATATTTCGATATAGCAACCGATAATCGCTTGAAATCTATTGTTTCAATTTGATCCAGTCCGTGTATTTGTCAGACAGATTCATGAACAGTTATATGTTAGCCCAGTTTTTTGAGCCTTGTCGCTGGTGTTTTGCGCTTTTGCTTGTAATTTTGGCTCACAAGCGTTATGTGCAAGAAAAATTCCGTTAAAGTTTAAGAAATGAAAGGGACCGCCTATGGCCCGCGTCACCGTTGAGGACTGCGTAGATAAGGTCGAGAACCGTTTTGAACTGGTTCTGCTGGCCGGTCACCGTGCCCGCCAGATCTCTCAGGGCGCCCAGATCACGATCGACCGCGACAACGACAAAAACCCAGTTGTTGCCCTGCGCGAAATCGCTGACGAAACACTTTCGCCGGACGATCTGAAGGAAGACCTGATTCATTCACTGCAGAAGCACGTTGAAGTTGACGAACCGGAAGCCGCTGCTCCAGCCCAGATCACCGATGCTTCGGATGCGTTGGCTGAAGGCATTGCTGAAGCTGGCGAAGACGATGTCGTTTCTTTCGACCGTATGTCGGAAGAAGAACTGCTTGCCGGTATTGAAGGCCTCGTTGCGCCAGAAAAGAACGACGACTTCTAATCGTTGCTCTGTTGTTCAGGTATTTCAGGCAAAAATCGGAACGAGTTTTGCACCGATAACGACTTGAAGATAAACAGGCCCTTGTTTTTGCGTGCGCTTCAGCTCCCAGGCTGTGGCGCACGTTTTTATGTACATGGTGGCCAGAGATATCGTGATTGGCTGTCGGGTATTTGGCTTGCCGCTGAGGCGTTTGTGACTGAAATTAAGCCTGTTGGCAGAAAACAGGTTCGGAAACTCGCAAATTATTATATTTTTTAGCGATTTCCGGTCAAAATGGCCGCTGTGTATGTGACTGGTAGGGAGTTTCTGTAGATGATGCGCCAATATGAGCTTGTGGAGCGTGTTCAGCGATACAAGCCTGACGTCAATGAGGCGCTTCTCAACAAGGCGTATGTTTATGCCATGCAGAAGCATGGCAGCCAGAAGCGCGCATCTGGGGATCCATATTTTTCACACCCACTCGAAGTCGCAGCAATTCTCACGGATATGCATCTGGATGAGGCAACCATTGCGATTGCTCTCCTGCATGATACGATTGAAGATACCACGGCGACGCGACAGGAAATCGACCAGCTGTTCGGCCCGGAGATCGGTAAGCTCGTCGAAGGTCTGACCAAGCTCAAGAAGCTTGATCTGGTTTCCAAAAAGGCCGTGCAGGCGGAAAACCTTCGCAAGCTGTTGCTGGCTATCTCCGAAGATGTGCGCGTGCTTCTGGTGAAGCTTGCAGATCGACTGCACAATATGCGTACCCTTGGCGTGATGCGCGAAGACAAGCGCCTGCGCATTGCCGAAGAAACCATGGATATCTATGCGCCGCTTGCTGGCCGTATGGGCATGCAGGACACACGCGAAGAACTCGAAGAACTGGCCTTCCGCTATATCAACCCGGACGCGTGGCGTGCGGTAACGGACCGGCTCGCTGAACTCCTAGAAAAGAACCGTGGCCTTCTGCAGAAGATTGAAGAAGACCTGTCTGAGATTTTTCAGAAGAACGGCATCAAGGCGAGCGTCAAAAGCCGTCAGAAGAAGCCGTGGTCGGTTTTCCGTAAAATGGAAACCAAGGGCCTGTCGTTCGAACAGCTTTCCGATATTTTCGGCTTCCGCGTTATGGTTGAATCCACACAGGACTGCTACCGCGCGCTTGGTCTGATCCACACGACGTGGTCGATGGTTCCGGGCCGGTTCAAAGACTATATTTCGACGCCCAAGCAAAACGACTACCGTTCGATCCACACGACGATTATCGGTCCATCGCGCCAGCGTATCGAGTTGCAGATCCGCACGCGCGTCATGGATGAAATTGCAGAATTCGGTGTTGCCGCTCATTCGATTTACAAGGATCGCGGCAGCGCCAGCAATCCACATCAGATTTCGACCGAAACCAATGCTTATGCTTGGTTGCGTCAGACCATTGAGCAGCTTTCCGAAGGCGATAATCCGGAAGAGTTCCTCGAACACACAAAGCTGGAATTGTTTCAGGATCAGGTCTTCTGCTTTACGCCGAAGGGTCGTCTTATTGCGCTGCCGCGTGGTGCCACGCCAATCGATTTCGCCTATGCGGTTCACACCGATATTGGCGATAGCTGTGTTGGTGCGAAGGTCAATGGTCGCATTATGCCGTTGATGACCGAGCTTAAAAACGGCGATGAAGTCGACATTATTCGTTCCAAGGCGCAGGTTCCGCCTGCCGCATGGGAGTCGCTTGTTGCGACAGGCAAGGCGCGTGCTGCGATCCGCCGTGCAACGCGTTCTGCCGTTCGCAAGCAGTATTCCGGTCTTGGTATGCGTATTCTTGAGCGGGCTTTTGAGCGCGCTGGGAAGCCTTTCAGTAAGGATATTCTCAAGCCTGGTTTGCCGCGCCTCGCGCGCAAAGAGGTCGAGGATGTTCTGGCTGCTGTCGGTCGTGGTGAATTGCCGTCGACTGATGTGGTGAAGGCGGTTTATCCGGATTATCAGGATACCCGCGTCACCTCGCAGAACAGCCCGGCGAAAACTGGGGAAAAGGGCTGGTTCAATATTCAGAACGCAGCCGGCATGATCTTCAAGGTGCCGGAAGGTTCCGAAGGCGCAGAAAAGCCAGAAACGACGGGCGAAAAGCCAAAACGCAAGGCCGTGCCGATCCGAGGCACCAATTCCGACTTGCCGGTGCGTTTTGCCCCGGAAGGGGCTGTGCCGGGCGACCGTATCGTCGGTATCATGCAGCCGGGTGCAGGTATCACGATCTATCCGATCCAGTCACCGGCACTGACCGCTTATGACGATCAGCCTGAGCGCTGGATTGACGTGCGCTGGGACATTGATGAGGGGATGCATGAACGCTTCCCGGCCCGGGTCAGTGTGTCGGCAATTAATTCACCGGGATCTCTGGCTGAAATTGCGCAGATCGTTGCGTCGAATGACGCCAATATTCATAATCTCTCAATGGTGCGAACCGCGCCCGATTTTACTGAAATGATCATTGACGTTGAAGTGTGGGACCTTAAACACCTCAATCGTATCATTTCTCAATTGAAAGAAAGCGCAAGCGTCAGTGGCGCAAGGCGCGTGAACGGATAAGGCACAATGAAAACCGAAGACGTCCTTGCTGTCTTCCGCGAAGCGGGAGCGATCCTTGAAGGCCATTTCATTCTAACCTCAGGCCTGCGTAGCCCGATCTTCTTGCAGAAGGCACGCGTTTTCATGCATGCCGACAAGACCGAAAAGCTCTGCAAGGCATTGGCCGAGAAAATCAAGGCAGCGGATATCGGAAAGATCGACTATGTCGTCGGGCCAGCAATCGGTGGACTTATTCCGTCCTACGAAACCTCGCGCCATCTGGGTGTGCCATCGGTATGGGTAGAACGCGAGAATGGTGTGTTCCGTTTACGCCGCTTCGATGTGCCAAAGGGATCGCGCGTCGTGATCGTGGAAGATATCGTCACAACGGGCCTCTCGATTCGTGAAACCATTGATTGCATGAAGGATATCGGCATCGAAGTCGTAGCCGCCGCTTGTATTGTGGATCGTTCAGCGGGCAAGGCGGATGTCGGCACAAAGCTCATCTCGCTTGCCGAATATGAAGTGCCAGCCTATTCGCCAGACAATTTGCCGCCGGAATTGGCTGCAATCCCTGCGATTAAGCCAGGTAGCCGCAATATCTAAGCGGCTCTCACTATAATATTGATTTAATGGATGTGGTTTCTGCCCTGCGGCGAAATTGCGCTTTGCGGTATTTGTTTCGTACCCTTAATTTAGAGGGAAGGGCAAGCCCATGCCCGTCCCCCTGTTTAGGAATATGTCGTGGCTGTTGTGCCTCTAGTTTTCGATCCAAAATCTCCTTATCGGGCTCCATGCGGTGTATGCGTCGATTGCGATGTACGTCGCATGGCGGTTTGCTCCGCACTCGATGATGGCGATCTTGGCGCGCTTGAGGCCATCATGACCTCCAAGAAGCTTGATGCGAACGAGATGCTGGTGGAAGAGGGCGAGCCGAAGCGCCGGGTTTTCAGCCTGACTTCGGGTATGCTGCGCATCTATACATCACTGCCTGATGGGCGTCGCCAGATTGCAGGGTTTCTGGTTCCCGGCGACTATCTGGGTCTAGCCGATGATGATGTTTATTCGCAATCGGCTGAGGCTGTTGTTCCTTCGGTCCTCTGTGCTTTTTCGTCTAAAGAGATGGAAGCATTGATGAACAGCTTTCCGAAGCTCAAGGAGCGTCTTCACCAGATGACGCGTGAAGCGCTGCGTACCGCGCGTGATAATCAGCTTGTGCTGGGGCGCCTTGCACCAGTGGAAAAGCTTGCAAGTTTCCTTCTGGTCTTGGCTGCGCGCGCTGAAAAGCGAGGTGAAAAGGCCAATCTCGTTCACTTGGCAATGAACCGCACAGATATTGCCGATTATCTCGGTCTGACGATTGAAACAGTCAGCCGCAGCTTCACCAAGCTAAAGACGCAAGGCCTTATCCAGTTACTTGATGCGAACACCGTCGAGATATTGTCGCGTCGTTCGCTTGCGGCTGTTGCCGGCATGGATATCGAAGCGATGTGATCCTGCTTCGATCAGAACAAGATGCATGTAAAAACAAATGATTAGAGCGCCAATCTGATTCAATAAGATCGCTTTATACTCTGACAGAAATGCGAAGCAGTTTTGCGTTGGTATATGTTTCAGAAGAATAGATAGAGCGGTTCCAACACTTAAATCCTACATCGAACTCTACCGGTCCCTATTTATTTGTTTTCATTTCGTTGATTCAAATCAATGAAGATTTCTTAAACGACGACTACACCTGATCGTGGAAATTGACGCAGCACAGTCAAGTGCTGCTCGGTCTTAACGAGGTGAACAGGTGTCATTGTGGTTGGCAATTACAATATCGGCTGTCATGCATGCGGGCTTCCTTGCCGCATCATGCCGACTTGCCCCGCAGAATGTTCGTCCTCGTCCAGTGCGCGTGGTTGCGACAGGCTATCACCGGAACGCAAGGCTGGCGGAGTGGAATCATCATGCATGAAGCCACGATAAGACGTTATGCGGCACTTGCCGTGCCTCGCTACACTTCGTTCCCAACGGCCGTGGATTTCACACCGATCACGCCTGACAGCACAAAGCGTTGGTTGCGTCAGATAGGCCCGGAAGAAAGCGTTTCGCTTTATATCCACGTGCCGTATTGCAAAGAAATCTGTCACTATTGCGGCTGCCATTCCAAGATGGCGGTTCGCGAAGATGTCATCGAGAATTTCGTTGTCGCGCTCTTAAGCGAGATTGAAACTGTAAGTGCAAGTCTGACGGCGCGTCCGCAGGTCGTGCACCTACATTGGGGTGGGGGCACTCCTTCTATTCTTCATGCCACGCAGTTCAAGCGGATCATGGCGGCTCTTCGTCTGGCATTCGATTTCCATCCGGATATGGAGCACGCCATTGAGCTTGACCCGCGCACGGTCAATCCCATTCTGGTAAAGACCTTGTCCTTGATGGGTGTGAACCGCGCCAGCCTTGGCGTGCAGGATGTCGACACCGATGTGCAGAAAGCTATTGGCCGCGTTCAGCCAATTGAGACGGTTATCCGTGCTGCAACTTTACTGCGGGAAGTCGGCATCGATAAACTCAACTTCGATCTGATCTACGGTCTGCCGCTGCAAACGATTGAGACATTGCGTGAGACGTGCAAGCGGGTTGCTGAACTCAAGCCTGATCGTGTTGCCTGTTTTGGCTACGCGCATCTGCCGCAACGTCGCGCCAATCAGCGACTGATTGATGAGAACAGTCTGCCAGATGCTGATGAGCGTTTCGCACAGGCAAGTGCTGTAGCAGAAAGCTTTCTTGGTTTCGGTTATCTACCCGTGGGCATTGACCACTTTGCATTGCCCGATGATACACTGGCCATTGCGGCAGAAAATGGCACGTTGCATCGCAATTTCCAGGGATACACAACGGATCGTTGCCAAACATTGATTGGGCTAGGCCCATCGTCGATTTCGCAATATCCAGCGGGTTACACGCAGAATATTTCCGATGTGGGACAATACAGCAAACGCGTTGTGGCGGGAGATCTTGCAACCGTGCGCGGCTACACGATGCGCGACAGTGACAGGCTCCGTGCAGGCATTATTACGGCGCTTATGTGTAATTTCCGCGTTGATCTGAATGCAACCGCACCGGGCGTTGAGTTCTCCGATGAACTGGCCTTGCTGCGCCCGTTGGTGGCTGATGGTCTTGTGGAAGTGCACAACGGTGTCATCAGTGCAACGGAAGACGGCAAGCCGCTCATCCGTCTGGTTGCGGCGACATTTGATGAGTTTCGCAGAGAGAGTATGCACGGCTTCAGTTCCGCCGTGTGAGAGATTGCAGGCACATTGCAGCAAAAGACATCGCAATGTGCGCCAGAACAAAGAAGTAGAGTGCATTTCACTCTATTCAGAGCTGCCGCTGAACCGGGCCGTCAAAAGGTCAGTGGCATTAGGAGCACCGTTCGTTGGGGGATGAGCGGTGCTCCACTTTTTTTGAACTGTCTGTGCTGTCCTATCGAGCTTTCTCAATCTTCGGCAGAAAGATGGTCAGCAATCCGAGAAGCGGAAGATAAGAGCAGATCTGATAGACAAACTCGATGCTCGTCCGGTCTGCCACTACACCCAGCGCTGCCGCCGCAATGCCGGCGATGCCAAATGCAAGGCCGAAGAACAGTCCTGACACCATCCCCACGCGTCCCGGCAGCAATTCCTGTGCGAAAACAATGATTGCAGGGAAAGCGGAAGCCAGCACGAAACCAATTATAATGGTCAGAACCGCTGTGACTTCGAGGTTTGCGTAAGGCAATGCCAGTGTGAAGGGCACGATACCGAGGATCGAAACCCAGATCACTGTGCGCGTACCGATCTTGTCGCCGATGGGGCCTCCGACAATTGTACCTGCTGCAACGGCACCAAGGAACAGGAACAGCAGCAACTGCGATGCCTGAACGGTTACGCCAAAATGGCTGATCGTATAGAAGGTGTAGTAGCTCGTGAGGCTCGCCATATAGACATACTTGGTGAAGATCAGCATGGCGAGCACGGAGATTGAGGCAATAACCTTGTTGCGCGGCAGCGGCAGTGTCTTGTCAGGCTTCGGCTTGCTCTTGTTGGCGAGATTATGCTGGTTGTACCAGTTTCCGACATACCAGAGCAGTACCATGCCAATCAGTGCAGCGATCGAGAACCAGGATACGCTGGCCTGCCCGAAAGGCAGAACAATAAAAGCTGCAAGCAACGGGCCGATGGACGAGCCGAAATTGCCACCCACCTGGAACAGTGACTGTGCGAAACCATGACGACCGCCAGATGCGAGACGTGCAACGCGTGCCGCTTCCGGATGGAATACCGATGAACCGAAGCCGATGAAGGCTGCACCGAGAAGCAGAATGGAATAGTGATGCGCGGTCGCAAGCAGGAGCAAACCGATCAGCGTACAACCCATGCCGAATGGCAGCGAATAGGGCATTGGACGACGGTCGGTATAAATGCCCACAATTGGCTGCAAGATCGACGCCGTGACCTGAAAGGTGAAGGTGAGCAAGCCGATCTGCCAGAAAGACAGGCTGTAATTGTCCTTGAGCATCGGATAGATGGCCGGAAGAAGCGACTGCATCATGTCGTTCAGGAAATGGCCCATACTCGTAGCCAGAATAATGGCGAGAACCGTATTGTTTGCGCCAGTGTTTGAAGGCTGCTCGGCAGCACTCATGCTCATAGTCCTACTCCGAAGATAATCCGTGAGGGAAATTTCCCCATAATTTGCGTTGGTTGGGCAGGAAGCTCAATTCGAATGTTTTCGAATATTTCTAACCTGCCCCTTTCATAATTAGATTGTTTCGCGCCTGCTTTCGTGATTTGGTCCATTACTTTCGAGAGTGGGCCAAACCAGATGAAGCCAAAATCGCCTCCGGGGCTCCTGTTGCCGGGCAGTGAGGACCTGCAAAAGTTCCATGAACAGCGTATCGAGATGCTGGAACGCCTGAGCGGGCCAGTGATCGCGCTGCCGACAAAATATCCGGATGGCTATTTTGTACCGCGTCACAGCCACAGTCGAGCACAGCTCTTGTGTGCTTCGCAAGGCGTGGTTCTGGTGACGACCGATGCCGGTCGCTGGTTGATCCCGGGGGATCACGCGATGTGGATTCCTGCAGGTGTAAAACATTCCGTCGAAATTGTCGGCGATGTTTTCATGCGCTCAATTTATATCGCGCTTGATGCCATTTCGGGCGTGCCTGACTATTTACACGTGGTTGGCATGACCGATCTGATGCGTTGCCTCATCATTGATGCGACGTCGGTCGACAGCATTCCTGAACCGGGCAGTCGCGACGCTCTGGTGATTGAGTTGATCCTCAGAGATCTGCACACCTTGCCACAACGGCCGCTCGGCTTGCCTTTCCCGTCAGATCCGCGTCTGCAAAATCTCTGCCGTCAATTTGTGAAGAAGCCTTCCGCGCGCGCGACAATCGATGATTGGGCGGATCGCATGGCGATGAGCCGTCGCTCATTCACCCGCCACTTTCAGCGCGAGACAGGCATAAGCTTGTCTGTGTGGCGCCAGCAGGCATGCCTGTTTGCTGCCGTTCCACGCCTTACGGAAGGCGAAGCAGTTACGAGCGTGGCGCTTGATCTGGGCTATGATAGTGTTTCCGCCTTTACGACAATGTTTCGCCGTATGCTGGGTGTATCACCGAAGTTCTATTTGCCGCGTCTTGATGGAGTACGCTTCGAGCGTAGCGATAGGATCTCTGCCGCATCGGTTGAACAATAATAACAATTGTCTCGGTGCTTAGAGAACAGTATGAGAAGCCTATGTTATTCCAACGTCGAAATCCGCCGACCCGCAAAGAGCGCCTAAGGCTGCTCGTCTGGCCGCGCCGCTCCTTCGCCCGCTCGTTTAAATATGGCGGCAAGCGTGTGCTACGCATTACTGCGTCTCCACATGCAGTGGCCGCAGGACTGGCCGTTGGCGTCTTTTCGGCTTTTACACCGTTCTTTGGTTTTCACCTGATTATTGCAATTGTTCTGGCATATTTTCTGGCCGGTAACATTGCTGCAGCAGCGCTGGGCACCACACTTGCCAATCCTCTGACGCTCCCGTTTATCTGGGGTAGCACTTATGAGCTTGGCCGCTTTGTCATCAGCGGGGATATCGAAAGCGCGCCGCCTTTGCATTTGGGACACGCACTTCAAACGATGAAGTTCGGAGAAGTCTGGACACCTCTGCTCAAGCCGATGTTGTTCGGTTCGACCATACTTGGAGCAGTTTTTGCGGTGATTGCCTATTTTGTGACGCGTTTTGCAGTCACGGCCTTCCGTCGTCGCAGGCTCGAACGACTTGCCGAAAAACACAATAAGCACCATGCCCGGGAGCCGCAGAAAATATGATCATCGGCATTGGCAGCGATCTGATTGATATCCGCCGCATTGAAAAGACGCTCGAAAAGCACGGTGACCGTTTCACCCAACGTGTTTTTACCGAGGTTGAACAAGCAAAATCAGATGGGCGCAGACAGCGCGCTGCATCTTATGCAAAGCGTTTCGCCGCAAAAGAAGCTTGTTCCAAAGCGCTTGGCACGGGGCTTTCGAATGGCGTTTTCTGGCGCGATATGGGGGTGGTGAATACACCTTCCGGCAAGCCGACCATGCAGCTGACTGGCGGCGCGGCTGAGCAACTGAAGCGCATGCTGCCAAAAGGCAAACGCGCTGCCATACATCTGACAATTACCGATGATTTTCCTCTAGCGCAGGCTTTTGTCATTATCGAAGCGCTGCCAGAAACCGAGTAATGCATGTTGCGGAAGAGCGAAAACGCTTTTCCGATAATGGCGTTAACAAAACAATTGCGATTGTGGCAGGTAAACTCCTGCTCATAATCATGCGAGATAGCGGTGTTTGGATTGCTTCGAGCAACCTTAGCCGTTATTAGATCGCACATCGGCAAGCGGAGATACAATGAGCGTGTCCAGCAAAAGTGAAACTAAAAAATCAGGCGGCCTTGGCGAAACCGTCAGCGTTATCGTGCAAGCTCTCCTGCTGGCACTGATTATTCGCAGCCTGCTTTTTCAACCTTTCAGCATTCCGTCCGGCTCCATGCGCCCAACTCTGCTGGAAGGTGATTATTTGTTTGTGTCGAAATACGCCTATGGCTATTCGCGCTATTCGCTGCCGTTCGGTCTGGACCTCTTCTCCGGTCGTATTTGGGGGGCTGAGCCCAAGCGCGGTGATGTCGTGGTCTTCAAGCTGCCAAGTGACACCAACGTCGATTACATCAAACGCGTGATCGGTCTTCCAGGTGATCGCGTGCAGATGCGTGCCGGCGTTCTCTATATCAATGATGTCGCTGTTAAGCGCGAGCGTGTTGGCACAATCGACAATCCTGACGTGACCGAAGTCAATCGTCCGGTTGAAGTCTATCGCGAAACGCTGCCCAATGGCGTCACTTACGATACGCTCGATCTTGCACCAAATTCCATTGGTGACGATACACGTGTGTTCGAAGTGCCTGCCGGTCATTATTTCATGATGGGTGATAATCGCGACAACTCGCTCGATAGCCGTTTTGGCGTTGGTTATGTGCCTTTCGAAAATCTGGTCGGTCGTGCGAACATTATTTTCTTCTCGATTGCCGATAAGACAAGCCCGCTTGAAATCTGGAAATGGCCATCTGATGTTCGCTTCAGCCGCCTCATCTCCTGGGTGAGTGGTGAGCCGCATACTGCCGTAACCGGAAACTGAAATGGTCTCCGAGAACAAAGCAGCAGCAATTCTGGAGGAGCGCACAGGACACCGTTTTCTCAATCTGAAGCGGTTGGAACGTGCGCTCACCCATTCGAGCGTTCAGGCACCTTCACGTGCCAACTATGAGCGACTGGAGTTTCTTGGCGACCGCGTGCTTGGTCTCGTGGTTGCTGAAATGCTTTTCGAAGCCTTTCCAGATGCGCCGGAAGGGGAATTGTCAGTTCGCCTCAACGCGCTGGTCAATGCCGAAACCTGTGCCGCAATTGCCGATGAGATTGGTCTTGCCGATCTGATCCATACCGGCTCCGACATCAAGTCTCTTAATGACACGCGTCTGCTCAATGTTCGTGCCGATGTCGTCGAAGCGTTGATTGCGACCATTTATATGGATAGCGGACTGGAAGCAGCACGTGGTTTCATCAAGCGCTATTGGCAGAAACGGTCGCTTGAAACAGGTGCCGCGCGTCGCGATGCAAAAACAGAGTTGCAGGAATGGGCACACCAGCAGGGCAATGTGCATCCTGTCTACGCAATTGTGAGCCGCAGTGGCCCGGACCATGATCCGCTTTTTACAGTTGAAGTGACTGTGAAAGGATTTGCTCCTGAAACCGGCGAGGGGCGTTCCAAGCGTATTGCTGAGCAAGCTGCTGCTGAAGCAATGTTGTACAGGGAAACTGTCTGGAAGAGAGACAGTTCTGCGTGAGGCGTGATCAACATTCTTTTAGAACTCCGTGTGTCCTGCCGGATGCATGGAAATCGCTCTAACAGTTTAAATTTGCTGCATAATTTAACCTTATATTGATTCAAGTTTAAGGAATTTTGCAGTAAGTGAAATTCGGCTATAATCAGATTAACAGCGACAGTGGTGGGCCGTCGCATCGGCAGAGTGGTTTGGGCGAGGACCGTTTCCTGCTGTCGAGATTACATAGAGCAATTCCAGCGAAAGTGGGGACCGGTTTACGTCGGGAATTGCGCAGAACAAAAGATAGGGCGGCTCCTGTTTCTTTGAGAACAAGAGCGCTCTCAAAAGGATAAGCAATGAATAATCCGACGACGCCGTCAGCCGGCGAAACTGAAACCGGGCAGACCCGTTCTGGCTTTGTGGCGCTGATTGGTGCGCCAAATGCCGGAAAATCCACGCTGGTCAACCAGCTCGTGGGTACGAAGGTTTCCATCGTCACGCATAAGGTGCAGACGACGCGTGCGCTGGTACGCGGCATTTTCATCGAAAACAACGCGCAGATCGTGCTCGTCGATACGCCCGGTATTTTCCGGCCCAAACGCAGGCTGGACCGCGCGATGGTCACAACAGCCTGGGGCGGTGCGAAGGATGCCGATATCATCCTCGTTATCCTCGATGCGCAGGGCGGTCTGAATGAGAACGCCGAAGCGCTTCTTGAAAGCATGGTCAATGTTCGCCAGAAAAAGGTGCTGGTTTTGAACAAGGTCGACCGGGTCGATCCGCCACAGCTGCTTGAACTCGCGCAGAAGGCAAATGAAAAGGTCGCTTTTGACCGGACCTTCATGATCTCAGCGCTCAATGGCTCAGGCTGTAAGGATCTCGCAAAGTTCCTGGCAGAGACCGTTCCAAACGGCCCGTGGTATTACCCGGAAGATCAGATTTCCGATATGCCGATGCGTCAGCTTGCGGCAGAAATCACCCGCGAAAAGCTCTATCTCCGTCTGCATGAAGAACTGCCTTATTCCTCGACGGTGGAAACCGAGCGCTGGGAAGAGCGCAAGGACGGCTCGGTGCGTATCGAGCAGGTCATCTATGTCGAGCGTGAAAGCCAGAAGAAGATCGTTCTTGGCCACAAAGGCGAAACGATCAAGGCGATCGGGCAGTCGGCACGTAAAGAGATCAGCGAGATTCTGGAGCAGAATGCGCACCTCTTCCTGTTTGTGAAAGTGCGTGAGAACTGGGGTAATGATCCTGAACGCTATCGCGAAATGGGTCTTGATTTCCCGAAGTAAGTTAAAGTCAGGTTTTCATGGAATGGCGCGATAGCTGCGCATAATTCAGAGAGTCGTTCGATTTTTGTATAGAATTATGCGCAAAAAGGAATGTGGTACACACCTCCATGGAATGGCGCGATGAAGGCATAGTTCTCGGCACACGACGACATGGCGAAACAAGCGCCATTGTCGAAGTGATGACGCGTGAGCATGGCCGTCATATGGGTATGGTGCGGGGCGGGCGGTCCCGCCGCATGCAACCGCTGCTCCAGCCCGGCAACCATGTCGATTTGGCATGGTGGGCGCGGTTGGATGAACATCTCGGCAGTTTTACCATTGAGCCGCTTGGCTTTGCGGCGGCTCGCCTTATCGAAACGCCTGTTGCACTTTATGGCATCCAGCTTGCAGCTGCACATTTGCGGCTGCTGCCGGAGCGCGACCCACAAGGCGGGCTTTATGAAACGCTCCGCCTCATCATCGAGCATTTTGATGATCCGCTGGCCTCTGGCGAATTGCTCCTGCGATTTGAAGTGATGATGCTTGAAGAGCTGGGGTTCGGTCTTGACCTCAAGGAATGTGCAGCCACCGGTGTTCGCGAAAATCTGATTTATGTGTCACCCAAATCAGGGCGCGCGGTCTGTGGTGATGCAGGTGCTCCCTGGGCTGACAAGATGTTGCCATTGCCCGCCTTCGTTAACAGCACATCGGTGCGCCCGTCCTGTTATGATGATCTCAACGATGCTTTCCGAATGACAGGTTTTTTCTTCCTGCGCCATGTGTGGGAACCTCGTGCACAAACTCCACCCGATGCGCGCGGCGGGTTTTTGAATGCGATAGCGCGCACAATTAGAGCATTTCCAGTTTAAGATGAATCGTTGGAAATGCTCTATCTATTTGTTTTCTGCGCATTTTGTCCCGAAAACCGGTTCCCACTTTTCGGAATGCGCTCTAGTTTGCAACAGGCAGGCTGAACACATTGCCCTCAAAGGCATCTTTGCCGCGCCCGATGGTGCGGATAGCCTCGACCATACGTCCCTTGCGAACGAGTATTTTATCGGCCAGTTCTATCAGGCGCATATTGGGAGTGGCGGATGGTGAAAGCTCGCGCAATGTTCTTGCGATCTCAGCCTCATCAAGCTGCGGCTCAAGAGAGAGCGCTGCGATATAGGCTGCTGCCGTTGAACGCGATATCCCCGCATAGCAATGGATCAGCAGCGGTTTTTTCTTATCCCAATCAGACGTAAATTCCAGCAATTGTTCGACATGGAAGCTTTGGGGCGTCACCAGTCCGTCACGCGGCTCAATGATGTCGTTAAAGATCAAGCTGAGGCGCTTCATGGTGCCGGAGAGTAAAGGCAGATCGCCACTGCTGAGCGTCACGATATGGCTCGGCTGATGCCGTTCGATTTGGGCTTCAAGCTTCGAGAGCGGACTAACCACGATATAAGTCATGGTCTACTTCTTTCGGGCCTGGTCTAAAGTAGCAAACCGAGCGAGGAAGTCGTTCTGAACGCTCTGCGTCGGACGCGGTGTGATATCGAGACCCGCGGGATCAAAGCCACGCGGACGTCCAAAATACTTGATGGCTTCGGTTTCCGTAAACCCTGCCAGCCGTGTCGCCTCAAAATAGGCGGCCACCTGATCGGCTCGCTTGATCAATTTCTTGAGGGATGCGGATATGGAAGCTGGCAGCGAAAACCGTAAATGAATGGCACTTTCAAGCCGATCTTCAATCAGCTTGTAATTGCCGCCCATCACGGCCTTGAATGGCGAAATCATGTCGCCAATCACATATTCGGGGGCATCGTGCAGCAGTGCGAGCATCTGCCATTCAATGCTCGCATCAGGAACCAGCCGATTGAAAATCTGCTCAACCAGCAGTGAATGCTGCGCCACCGAATAAGCGTGCTCGCCGATAGTCTGTCCGTTCCAGCGGGCAACGCGTGCAAGCCCGTGAGCGATGTCCTCTATCTCGATATCAAGTGGCGATGGGTCGAGCAGATCAAGCCTGCGCCCGGACAGCATACGCTGCCAGGCACGATCTTTACCCGAAGTACGGTCTGCTGCTGCCATTAAGCTTTATCCGCTTCAGCCGTTGGGAATGTGAAGGCGACACGCGGCGGCAAGAGGAGCGTGATCTCGACCTCACCAGCTAAAATAGCTGTGCCGGAATCGATTGCGTCTTTTACTTTGTCAATCCGCACAAGGGCGAGGCCGATCTTGCCGGAAGAGCTGCCAAGTGTTCCGATTTCACGTCCATTGACCGTCACCGGCGTACCCATCGCGGGGAGTGGCGTGTCGGATTTGGCGACAAGTACACGGCGGCGGGGCGTGCTGCGGTGATGCATGCGCGAGACGACTTCCTGCCCAATGAAACAACCTTTGGGGAAGGTCACACCGCCCGTCTGGTCGAAATTGATGTCATGTGGGAAGACGTCATTATAGGCGAAATCAGCTTCGCCCTCGGCAATGCCATACTCGGCACGAAGCGCGATCCATGCGCTTTCGTCGTTGATGTCTCCAGCTTTTCCATAAATGCGAAGAACATTCAGCTCTTCTGGAAAACGGGTATCGCGCTTGCCGTACTCTTTGATTGAATCATCTTCTGAAGAAGCGGAATCAGTCTGCCAGCAAACGCTGACAAGTGATTCTGGCGATTGGGTAATTTCTGCTTTGGCGCGCAGACGGTAGAGCGTCATTCGCTTGGCAAAATCGGCGGCGATGCCCGCTGGCATATCGAACAGCAAGCCATTCTCGATGCGCGATATAAGGAAGTCGAACATGATCTTGCCTTGCGGTGCCAGCAGTGCGCCGGGCTTCAGTTCATCGATGCCGAGCTTGTCGAGATTGGTGGTAATAACGGCCTGCACGAATTTTTCTGCGTCTT
This sequence comes from Brucella grignonensis, assembly GCF_002252505.1. GTDB lineage: Bacteria > Pseudomonadota > Alphaproteobacteria > Rhizobiales > Rhizobiaceae > Brucella > Brucella grignonensis. The sequence goes on from NZ_NNRL01000164.1 coordinate 22,793, forward strand.
CGCCTGTGATCTGAACCAGTGCTCTGTTGGAAAGATTGATCGTTTCCGCTACCGTCGCCATCGCTTCTTCCTTGCCTTTATAGTCATCGTTACGTAAGCCGCATTGAAAAGGCTCGCAAGTCCCATTCAGCCAGCAGGAGACAACAATGGCCCAAACGTTTGATACGATCCTGAAAGGTGCAACCATCGTCAATCATGACGGTATAGGTCAGCGCGATATCGGTATTCGTAACGGACGCATTGAGGCGATCGGGTCGCTCTCCGCAAACTCCGCAGGCGAAGTGATTGATTGCACCGGCCTGCATATCCTTCCCGGTGTGGTCGATAGTCAGGTGCATTTCCGTGAGCCGGGACTGGAACATAAGGAAGATCTGGAAACGGGTTCTCTTGCTGCTGTTCTTGGTGGCGTGACGTCGGTTTTTGAAATGCCGAATACCAAGCCGCTGACAACATCCGCTGAAACGCTGGAAGACAAGATTCGTCGTGGCCGTCATCGTATGCATTGCGATTTTGCTTTCTGGGTGGGTGGAACGCGTGAAAACGCAAAAGATGTTGCAGAGCTTGAACGTCTGCCGGGTGCTGCTGGCATCAAGGTTTTTATGGGCTCATCGACGGGTAATCTGCTGGTTGAGGATGATGACGGTGTTCGCTCTATCCTGAAAAATACGCGCCGCCGTGCGGCTTTCCACTCGGAAGACGAATTCCGTTTGAAGGATCGTGAAAACCTGCGGGTTGAAGGCGATCCGTCGAGCCATCCTGTCTGGCGCGATGAAATTGCCGCTCTGCAATGCACGGAACGCCTCGTTCGTATCGCACGCGAAACCGGCGCGCGCATTCACGTACTGCATATTTCAACGGCGGAAGAAATCGACTTTCTGCAGGGCCACAAGGATGTGGCGACCTGTGAAGCCACACCACATCATCTCACATTGTCAGCGGATGATTATGCGACACTCGGTAATCTCATTCAGATGAACCCGCCGGTACGTGACAAGCGCCACCGCGATGGCGTCTGGAAGGGTATTGATCAGGGTATTGTCGATGTGCTTGGCTCCGACCACGCACCGCATACGCTGGAAGAAAAGCAGAAGCCGTATCCGGCATCGCCTTCCGGTATGACCGGTGTGCAGACGCTGGTGCCTATCATGCTTGACCATGTGAATGCCGGTAAGCTTTCGCTGGAGCGCTTTGTGGATCTTTCAAGCCATGGCCCGAACCGCATTTTTGGTATGGCACGCAAAGGTCGCATTGCCGTGGGTTACGATGCCGATCTTACCATCGTCGATATGAAGCGCCGCGAAACCATTACGCATGAACAGGCAGGCTCGAAGGCTGGCTGGACGCCTTATCACGGCAAGACCGTTACTGGCTGGCCGGTTGGTACTTTCGTGCGTGGGATCAAGGTCATGTGGGAAGCGGAAATCGTCAACCCGAACAAGGGTGAGCCGGTCGAGTTTCTGGAAGCATTGCCGCGTCGTTAACTGCTGATCGATTGGCGTGAATTGTCCCATCTTTGTCCGATGCCAATCTTTCGGACTGGATTGTAAGGATTATTGTCTTCTTGTATAAATTCACAAGGAGCACAAAATGTCCGCTAATGATACGGTCCTTCTGGTTATCGATGTTCAGGAATCTTTCCGCCATCGGCCTTATTATCGTGACGAAGAGGTTACTGCTTACATTGAGCGTCAGCAGGCTCTGATCGATGGCGCAAAGCGCAAGAGCATCCCGGTTGTGCAAATCTTTCACGTCGAGAACGAAGGACCATTCTCGGAAGCTTCAGGTTTCGTGAAAGCGCTCGCGCCGATCAGGATCGAGCCGGATGCCGTTTTCCGCAAGCGTCGCCATAGCGCACTCGTGGGATCAGGGCTCGATGTGTGGCTTGTTTCCAATGGCATCAGACGGGTTATCGTTTCAGGTATCCGTACCGAGCAATGTTGCGAGACGACGACGCGTCACGCTTCAGATCTTGGTTTCGATGTCGATTATGTCGGCGAGGCAACGCTCACGTTCCCGATGACCGATGTGAATGGTCGCACGTGGAGTGCTGTTGAAATTCGCGCTCGTACGGAGCTGGTACTTGCAGATCGCTTCGCACGGATTGCGACGGTGGAAGAAGCTCTTGCTGGCAGGACAGAACGGAAAGCTGCATGAACCAAACCGCTGGCAGCCACAAAACTGTCCGGGTCTTTGTCGTTGTCCCGCCACGCACGCTTTTGCTTGATGTGGCGGGACCGATAGAGGTTTTGCGTAAGGCCAATCTTGAGCAGAGCGATGTGCAGTTTGAGGTGACGTTTATCGGGCCTTCCGAGACTGCACACAGCTCAATTGGCCTCATGATCGCCAATATCGAGCCTTTGCCAGAAAGCCTGCCGGATGATGCGATGGTCATTATCTCTGGTTCTGCTGATATTCCCTTGGGCGGTGTCGGCAATAGCGGCGAAGAGGATGATGCTCTCGAAGCGCAGATTGTGAGCTGGATGCGGCGCGTTATCCGTCCCGGCATCAGGTTGGTTTCAATCTGTTCGGGAGCACTTCTGGCGGCACGCGCAGGCCTGCTTGATGGTTATGATTGTACAACCCATCATATGGCCATTGAAGAGTTGAATCGATTGGCGCCGACATCACGTGTGCTGCAAAATCGATTGTTTGTGGAAGATCGGGATCGATTGACAAGTGCGGGTATCACCGCGGGCATCGATCTCATGCTGCATATCGTTGCCGAAATTGCCGGGCACGCTTTGGCGCTATCGATTGCGCGGTATCTGGTCGTCTACTTGCGTCGCAGCGGGGGAGACCCGCAGCTTTCGCCGTGGCTGGAAGGGCGCAATCATATGCATCCGGTGGTGCATCGTGCACAGGATGCCATTGCGGAAAATCCGGCAGCCAGCTGGTCGGTGGAACAGCTGGCGGACATCAGTGGTGCAAGCCCGCGCAATCTCTCAAGACTGTTTAATGAGCACGCACATATGAGCGTGACGGACTATGCCAATCGGCTAAAGGTTAGTCTGGCGCGCGAGATGCTTCTGAATTCGACACTGGATATAGAAAATATCGCCGAGCGGGCTGGTTTTGCTTCTGCGCGGCAGTTTCGCAGGGTCTGGGAGCGGATTTATGATGCCCCACCAAGTCGAATACGAATGGTTGGAGCTGGTATCGATACTTATTGAAGAATGCGTTCGGGCAGGAAAGTTCCTGCGATGATCTGCTCGCGCATTTTCTCGATGAGGTCGAGAGCGCTGTCTTCGCCTGCAGAACGCATAAGTTCAGTCAAAGCTGTGGTGAAAGCTGCTTCCGCAAGAATTTCGGGCTCAATCCCTTCGGAAATGCCATCCGCCCAGGCCTCGTTCTGGTACTCAATCGCCACAAGCTTCTTTTCGCGGGCGATCATCTCGTCCAGATCGGCTGGCATATGTTCCATCAATTTCATCCCGGCTTGCGCCCTTCTTGCTGCATCAGCTGATTTCTCACCACTGGGAGCACAATCACCTGCAGCCTGACTGTCACGTTTAAGACAGTGTTAACAGATTAAAGCGGATTTGAATGAGGCAATTTCTGCCCATCCGCACAAGACTGAATAATTGGTTAATTCCCATAGCGCGAGATGAGCTCGTTCGACAAGCTTTCTCCCTCTTTCATGTAGCGATCAATCGCCGCAAGGGCCGAGGGCGTGCAGCGGACATAATTGTCGCTGAAAGCACGATATCCATGATTGAAACTGGAAACGAGCAGCAACCGCTCGGCTTCATCGGGCTTTTCAGCCGCAATGATAGCATCCATTCGCTCGCGCCATTCGTTGCTGGTCTCTCCGCAAAGGTTACGCAGATAGTGAAGTGAACCGAGCACTTCCGCAATTCTCAGCATTTTGCCTTCATAGGGGGCATCCTGCGCAGAAAGGGCCGGGGGCAGAATGCCCAGCCAGAATACTATCACCAATATGGAAAGCCGCTTTCCCTGCAATATTCGCCCCTCTGAATGAAACAAATTCCTGAATGAGAAACAGGGCCACTTCAAGGCGATACGGAATGCGCGCCCGAAGCATCCTCGATTTCAACCACAGCGCGCGCCACATCCAGTGTGCTGTCCGTGACATTGGCGCTCGCCATTTCCTCAATGGTCAACCAATGGATTGCCGCAGCGTCGTCGCCCGCCTGTTCAATGCCTGAAACATCAAGGGCACGATAAACGGAAAGAAAGTAGCTCTTCGCATAGGCTTTGCCTTCGAGTGCCAGATCAACCGTGATGACGTGGCTGAGCGAGCCCGCATCGAGTGCAGTTTCTTCTTTCAGCTCACGAATCGCTGCTTCCTCAGGTGTTTCACCGGCTTCAATGCTGCCTCCGGGGAAGGCGAGCCAACCCTTCCATGGCTCCTTGCCGCGCTCGACCAGCAAAAAGCGGCCATCACGACGGCAGATGAGAGAGACGCCGTGGATTTGAAGAGGGGCGGGGATGACGGGAACTGTAACCATATGCAAGCTATGATCCGGTCGACCTGCTTTGGCAACAGCAAACCCCACTTGACCATTCCAACAAAAGCCTGAACATGACTGCCATGTGTGGACGTTTTTCTCTGACTGCCAGCCGCGAAGAAGTTGAAGCATTGCTTGGTGCAATGATCGAGGAGGATTTTCCTCCCCGTTACAATATCGCGCCGACCCAGCCGATACTCTCCATTCTGGCTGGTGAAACCCCGCCGCCAGGGAGCAATCGGCCTGACCGGATCGGCATGCTGGTTCGTTGGGGATTTGTGCCGTCATGGGTCAAAGATCCGAATGACTGGAATCTGGTTTTCAACATTCGCTCTGAAACTGCGGCAGAAAAGAACTCGTTCCGGGCGGCGTTAAATCATCGGCGTGCTTTGATTCCTGCTTCTGGTTTTTATGAATGGCGGCGCGAGGGAAAGAACAAGGCACAGGCCTATTGGATCAGACCGCGCAACGGCGGGATTGTCGCTTTTGGTGCGCTGGTCGAAACCTGGAGCAGCTCAGACGGCTCGCAAATCGATACAGCGGGCATTTTGACGACAAGCGCCAACGGGCTACTGCGTCCTATTCACGAACGTATGCCGGTCGTGGTGAAGCCAGAAGATTTCAGGCGTTGGCTTAACTGCAAGACCTTGCTTCCGAAAGACGTGGCGGACATCATGCGCCCGGTTCAGAATGACTTCTTTGAAGCCATTCCAGTGTCGGATAAAGTCAACAAAGTCGCCAACACTTCACCCGATTTGCAGACAAGAGTGGAAGAAAGCTTGACGGCGGAACAATCTCTGCCAAAAAGAAAGAAGAAGCCTGATCCGGAAGAGGACTCAGGCGACCAGCTTTCAATGTTCTGATCACTTACAGCGGCTCCAGTTACGACTGAATAGTTGAAGCCGCTGTAGCTATTTGTTCTTACGCATTATCTCACGCAAAATCACTTCGCACTTTTGCTGGAAATGCTATAATCTCAGGAAAATTCCCGTGTTTTCAGCAGCTTTTTCAGGCTTTTTTCTTGGTGCGTCGCTCATCATCGCTATTGGCGCGCAAAACGCGTTCATCCTGCGACAGGGATTGTTGCGGCAGCACGTCTTTATTCTGTGTCTGATTTGCGCACTTTCTGACGCTGTTCTGATCGCGGCTGGTGTTGCAGGTCTCGGCACGCTGATTGCACAATCACCAAAGCTGATTTCGTTCGTTACGCTTGCAGGCGCGGCATTCCTGTTCTGGTATGCGTCCGTCGCGTTTCGGCGCGCGTTTCATCCGGAAGCAATGCAGGTAAGATCGAACGGCAGTGTCAGTCTGAAAGCAGCAATTGCAACCTGTCTGGCGCTGACTTTCCTCAATCCGCATGTCTATCTCGACACGGTGGTCTTATTGGGCAGCCTTTCTGCCCGCTATGAAGGTTCTGCCCGCGCCGCTTATGGTGCAGGCGCGGTGATCGCATCATTTGTCTGGTTTTTCTCGCTGGGCTATGGCGCGCGTCTGTTGCAGCCCATCTTTGCGAAGCCAGCCGCCTGGCGTGTGCTCGATTGCATCATCGGGGTTGTGATGGCGCTGATCGGCATCAGCCTTCTAGTCAGATTCTTTAATAGCTAGTGGTCCGATTCCGACATTTGGATTCCGCAGTTACAAGCACCGAACAAATGTCGGAATCGCGAAGACCACTAGCAACTTTATGAATCTAGTGGATTTTTCGAATTTGACGTTTGAAACGGCATTCATATCGGTCGGGATTCAAACGTCAAATTCAATCCACTAGAATCGAGCGGCGCTTATTGTCGTTACGGGCTTCGCCTTTGCGGTTCTTCTTGCTCATCAGTGCTGCAAGAAGCACGGCGGGGCCGATTTCGCGATATTGGTCAATCAGCTTGTCTTGTCGTGGTTGCGGTTCACTTTTAGGCATTGGTTCATTCCTCTTCCAATTACACTCACTATTTTGTGATTGATTTAGACGGAATGAAGGCTGTTTGGAGCCGGTTTTGGGGAATTCCGGTTAACCGTTGTGAAGGTTTGATACGGTTGCTGAAATGCCACAGTGTTTTAACCATCCGTAAACCAAACTCTCTATTTGCATGTATTCGTTACAGTAAACCGGGCGTCAAACTTTTACCGGAAATGCTTTATTTCACTCGAACTTTTCCAAAAGCTCTTGACGGGGATTAGGTCGAGAGAGATAAGTAATGTCATGAAAACGCCGACCACGATCATTTGTACTGGTTCGATTATTATTGGCTAGCAGCTTGCTGGCCCGGCCGTTTTCGTCTCCCCTACCATAAAACAGGATGATAACGCCCCGGCCAGTCGGCTGCGGTCCTTCGTGCCCGTATTTTCAGGTCCTTTTGGGGAAATAAAATGGCTGATGCGCCGCAACTACGTCTGTACAATACCGCCACCCGCACGAAAGAGGACTTTGTCCCCATCGATGCGAACAATGTGCGCATGTATGTCTGCGGACCAACCGTTTATGATTTCGCCCATATCGGCAATGCACGCCCAGTCATCGTCTTCGATGTGCTGTTCCGTTTGCTGCGTCATGTCTATGGCGCACAGAAGGTCACCTATGCGCGCAACATCACCGACGTTGACGATAAGATCAACGCACGTGCCGCCAGCGAATATCCTGATCTTCCACTCAATGAAGCAATCCGCCGGGTGACAGAGGGTACAAACAACCAGTTTCAGGCAGATATCAAGGCACTGGCAAATCTCGAACCGTCCAGTCAGCCGCGTGCGACTGAGCATCTCGATGACATGCGCGATATCATTGAAAAGTTGGTTGAGCGCGGTGTCGCCTATGTTGCCGATGAGCATGTATTGTTCTCGCCATCCTCGATGAATACGCTGGGCGGCGCACGTTATGGTGCGCTCTCGCACCGTCCTTTTGATGAAATGTTGGCTGGCGCTCGCGTTGATGTCGCATCTTACAAGCGCGACGAGATGGATTTCGTACTCTGGAAGCCATCGCGCAATGGTGAACCCGGCTGGCCATCGCCTGCGGGCATTCAAACGCTTGGCCGTCCCGGCTGGCACATTGAATGCTCGGCCATGTCTATGGCCAAGCTGCTGTCACCTTTTGGTGGCGGTCTGAAGTGCGACGATCCTTATAAGAACCAGTTCGACATTCATGGCGGCGGCATCGATCTTGTATTTCCGCATCATGAAAATGAGCTTGCACAATCATGCTGCGCGTTTGGCACCGAGCGGATGGCCAGCATCTGGATGCATAATGGCTTCCTGCAGGTCGAAGGGCAGAAGATGTCGAAATCGCTCGGCAATTTCATCACCATTCGAGACGTGCTGAATGATGGTCTGCCGCAGCTTGGCGCATGGGATGACAAGGGTGCGCGCGATCGCTGGGTTGGTCTGGCTGCTCGTCTTTCAATGCTGCAAACGCATTATCGTGAACCGATTAACTGGACGGCACAGCGCTTGGCAGAATCTGCCGAAGAACTGCATCGCTGGTATGGTTTGCTGCGTGATGCCGGTTTTACTGCTCCGCCTGTGCTCTCAGTGGTTGGTGAGGTGGCGGAAGCTCTGTCAGACGATCTGAACACTTGGACAGCAATCACGGCGCTGCGCAAAGCATTCAAAGCCAAGGACGTTGCAGCTTTAGGTGAAGGCATGGCGCTGTTGGGCCTACTCGAACCTTATTTTGTGACGGCGCAGGACGTTCCGGTCTTTGCAAAGGCCGATGTTGATACGGCCGCAATTGAAGCATTGATTGCTGAGCGTCTGCGTGTGATCGCCGACAAGAACTGGGCCGAAGCTGATCGCATCCGTGATGACCTGCTGGCACAGGGCGTGCAGTTGAAGGATGGCAAGGACCCTGCCACCGGCGAGCGCATCACGACCTGGGATGTGGTAAGCTAGAGGCCTTTTAGTTGGAGGGAGGATGCCATGACGCTTGATAACAAGCCGCTTTATAGCGGGGGATGCCAGTGTGGCGCGGTGCGCTTTCGTGTGGAAGGTGCGCTCGGTTCCGCTTCGATCTGTCATTGCCGCATGTGCCAGAAGGCATTTGGCAATTTCTATGCACCGCTGGTCTCGGTGGGGGAAGCGAACCTCACATGGACCCGCGATGAGCCAAAGCGTTTCCAGTCATCCAATCACGTCAAGCGTGGGTTCTGTCCCCAGTGCGGAACCCCGCTCACCTACGAGGCGCCGGATGGTATTGCCCTTTCTATCGGTGCTTTCGATGCACCGGAGGAGATCGAGCCGATCGTTCAATGGGGCGTTGAGGTCAAGCTGCCTTATGTCGACAGCCTCGCAGAATTACCCGGTTACGAAACGGAACGCGATCCGGAAAGTATCGAGTTTGTGAGAACCATGGTGTCTTACCAGCACCCCGACCACGACACTGAAAACTAAAAAGCCATAAATTATCACGGCTTATACCCACCGACAGGCAGGCAAAATGGCACGCGAACGCATCTATATCTACGACACAACTTTGCGGGATGGGCAGCAAACGCATACCGCCCGCCCGCAGCCGCGTAGCGTGCGAGGACGGGCAAAGCTGAAAACGGGAATTGGTTGTCCGGTCTCTATGGCGGGGGATGAGTGATGACACGCGAACGCATCTATATCTACGACACAACTTTGCGGGACGGACAACAAACTCCCGGCGTTGATTTCTCTGTCGAAGACAAAAAAGCGATTGTCATTCTGCTCGAAGAACTGGGCGTTGACTATGTCGAGGGTGGGTATCCAGGGGCGAACCCGACCGATACCGCTTTCTTCAAGAAGCGACAGACTTCCCGCGCCAAGTTTGCGGCTTTCGGTATGACCAAGCGTGCTGGCGTTTCTGCCTCCAACGATCCGGGTCTGACGGCCCTCCTGCAAGCTTCAAGCGATGCGGTCTGTTTCGTTGCCAAAAGCTGGGACTATCATGTGCGAATCGCGCTCGGCTGTACCAACGAGGAAAATCTGGAATCGATTACAGCCTCGGTCACGGCTGTTCGCATGGCAGGGCGTGAAGCTCTCGTCGATTGCGAGCATTTCTTCGACGGCTACAAGGCCAATCCTGAATATGCGTTGGCCTGTGCAAAGGCCGCCTATGAAGCAGGTGCGCGTTGGGTCGTTCTTTGCGATACCAATGGTGGCACGCAGCCATCGGAAGTTGCTGATATCATTGCTGTGGTTAAAACTGTCGTTCCAGGCGAAAGCCTTGGCATTCATGCCCACAATGACACCGAACAGGCAGTTGCTGTCTCTCTCGCCGCAATCGATGCCGGTGTACGACATGTACAGGGAACACTCAACGGTATCGGCGAGCGTTGCGGTAATGCCAATCTTGTCTCGCTGATTCCGACGCTGGCACTGAAGCCCTATTGGTCGGAACGGTTTGAGCTGGGCGTCAAGCCGGATGCCTTGAAGGCCATTACGCGCATTTCGCGTGCCTTTGATGATATCTTGAACCGCGCGCCGACAGAGCAGGCTCCGTACACCGGTACGTCTGCCTTTGCCACCAAAGCGGGTATTCACGCTTCTGCGTTGCTCAAAGACCCGCAGACCTATGAACATGTTCCGCCTGAAACCGTCGGGAACCGCCGCCGCGTTATGGTGTCTGATCAGGGTGGCAAGTCGAATTTCATTGCAGAACTGGAGCGTCGTGGCATCCGCGTCGCCAAGGATGATGTGCGGCTTGATACGTTGATCGCGCTGGTCAAGGAGCGTGAAGCGGAAGGCTATGCCTATGAAGGCGCTGATGCGAGCTTTGAACTCCTGGCACGCAGCATGCTCAACCCGCAGCCACAATTCTTCAAGGTCGATTCTTTCCGCTGTCTCGTGGAACGACGGTTCGACGCCAATGGCATGTTGAAAACCGTATCGGAAGCCGTAGTGAAGGTCGAAGTCGACGGTGAAATGCATATGTCGGTTGCCGAAGGCCATGGTCCCGTCAATGCACTCGACATTGCACTGCGCAAAGACTTAGGTCGCTATCAGGATGAGATCGAAGATCTTGAACTGGTCGATTTCAAGGTGCGTATCCTCAATGGCGGTACGGCGGCTATCACCCGCGTTCTGATCGAATCCGGTGACGCAACAGGGGCTCGCTGGCGCACTGTTGGCGTTTCCGACAACATCATCGATGCTTCATTTCAGGCATTGATGGATTCGGTCAATTACAAGCTGATGAAGAACCGTTCTCTCGCCGGTCTGGTGGCAGCTGAATAAGCCGCTTCTTTCACGAAGATTGATGCGTTGATCAGTTTAATTGAATAGATTTTATGGGTTGATCGGCGCATAGCAGTCTGACCAGCTTGAAATAGCCCGTTGCTTTTTCGAGACTGTATTCAATGCGGAGATGGAAATGACCGAGCAAACCTTATCCGGAGGTCAGATTTCGGATGGAAGCCGTGGCTTCTTGATGGCAATGGGGGCTTATGGTCTTTGGGCTCTTTTACCTTTCTATCTCAAGGCATTGTCGCATCTTCCTGCTCTGGAAATCGTAGCACATCGCGTGATTTGGTCTGTGCCGGTTGCTGTAATCTTACTTATCTTCATCGGGCAGTTCAGGACCATTCTTGATGCTCTGCGTAATCCGCGTATGCTGGCAATGGCAGCGCTAACTGCGGCACTTATCACCATCAACTGGTCGGTTTACGTCTGGGCGGTTGCCCATGATCAGATTATCGGTGCAGCACTCGGATATTACATCAACCCGCTGTTTAACGTGGTGCTTGGTGGTCTGTTTCTCGGCGAACGCCTGACGAAGGTGCAGTATGTTGCCGTTGGCTTTGCATTCACTGCAGTTTTGGTTCTCACCTTCAATGCTGGCGGCCTTCCGTGGGTTTCGCTGGTCCTGCCGGTAACATTTGGCCTCTACGGCTTTTTCCGCAAGTCGCTGCCAATGCCACCTTTGCAGGGCTTTACGCTGGAAGTGGTCATTCTGTCAGTACCGGCGCTGGGCTATGTTTTATGGCTCCTGGCGCATGGTCAGGACCATTTCTTCTCGGGCACGGTATCGAACGTTTCGCTACTTCTTTTGGCAGGACCGTTCACTGCAATTCCGCTGATCCTCTATGCGGGCGGTGCCAAGCTCCTGCGTTACACGACGCTTGGCCTGATGCAGTATCTTACGCCGACACTACTGTTTATCTTCGCGATTTTCATTTTCCATGAGCCTTTCTCCAATGCTCAGCTGGTGGCTTTTGTGCTGATTTGGACCGGCCTGATCATCTACACTTGGTCGTCTTTGTCGGCGCATCGCAAGGCACGCGCCAGCGCTTGATAAATTTAACTTGAGCGTTTGTGCTTTATCTCCGGTGGATTAAGGCCACCGGAGCCTTAATTTGGCCGCGCTCTGGCCCTCTGGTCCGTTTGTTATTTCAGATGGAATTTGGAGCCGCTCGCTGCATGCTGTTTCGCACTGCCCGCAGAGATAAGCAGATTCATGTGGTTGTCTCCCCAGATCTTGCGATCCGGTCCGATGCTTCACATGCTGCTCTGTCGGCTATGCATGCGCGGCTCGCGCCACTTTCGCAACGTGCTCTTAAACCCTTAGAACGCATTCGCTTTTCATTTCACACGCATAAGCGCGCTTGTATAGCGCTTGCCTCAGCGACACTGTTGGCAGGCGGCGCGATGGTGCTTGTGACTGGTGGTTTGGTGCGTCATGGACATGCTGCACAGCCTGTGCTGGTTGATCCTATCAAGCTCGTTCATAGTCACGCGGCAATGAAGGAAGCCCGCTTGCTTCCGCAGAATGATGTCGATGAGAACCGCCGGATCGCTAAACGCATTGATATTGCAGAAGGCACCGACGACGGCGAAGCGACGCTCTTTACCTATCAGCACGTGATTCTTGACTTGGCGAACGAAAGAAATTCACAAGCCTTGATCAGTCATGATCCCTCGCCAGATCGACATCAAGGGGGCAACGGCTTTAATCATGATACGGAAATATCAGAACTCGCCAATCAGAAAGGTGTGCCGCTGAATGTGAGCTTCGCAAGGCCTGCCAGCACAACCCACCAGACAGTGCATGAAATTGTCCTCGCTCCGCAGTCGCGTGAAAAGGTCGGTGTCCTCATGCAGGCAGCGGACGTTGCAGCAGAAGACTCCGCAAATCTAGAGCAGGCGCTCGGACGCAAGAACCTGGTTCCTGGTGACAATCTTATTCTGCTTCTGGATCAGTCACCCAACAAACCCGCGCATATAACCATGGCGCGCTTCCGGCATGGTAGTGCATCCGATTCCGTTTATGGACGAACAGACAATGGCGTTTTCCGCGCCAATGATAATCAGCGGCTTTTCGCACGCCTTTCTCACGATGCCATGCTCTCGGCATCGCGTCAGCCTTCCAAAATTCGGACGGACGGCTCTGTTCAGTCCCGGCTGATTGCAGCAGGCGCTCCACGCGCTGTTGCAGACGATGTGAAAAAGCTTGCTTCTGAAAACAACGTATCACTCCAGCAGGGCGCTAACGGAGTTGATAAAATCGATCTTTTGTTCCGTGAAAGCGTGGATACTGATCCGGAACTGGTTTTCGTCGAATTCACGTCGAACGGCGAGAGTAAGCGTCTATACAGACATGAGGTCGAAGGAAACGCGGACTACTTCAACGAGGATGGCTCCTCGATGACCAAATATCTGATGCACAAGCCATTGCCGAATGGTCGCCTGAATGATGGCTTCGGTTGGCGCGTTCATCCCGTTCTGCATGTGCGCAAGCATCATAATGGTGTCGATTATGATGCCCCGAGCGGCTCTCCAATCGTTGCGGCGGGTGACGGAACTGTGGAGCTGATTTCGTCGCAAAAGGGCTATGGCAAATATGTTCGCATCCGCCACCAGGGCGGCTATAGCACCACCTATGCTCACCTGTCCGCCGAAGCTAAAGGCCTGAAGGTCGGACAGCATGTGAAGCAGGGGGAGGTGATCGCCTATGTCGGATCAACCGGTTATTCGACCGGCCCACACCTCTACTACGAGCTGAAAGTCGGCGATCATTATGTCGATCCGCTCAAAGCGCAACTCAATGCGGGTGAAAAGCTGACAGGTTCATCCATGTCCAGTTTCCGGTCAGAAATGGATCATGTGGACAAAGTCTTCAAACAGATGAATTCAGCGCCGATGGCAACCGATGCCAGAGGTGGAATGAGTCACGTTGGAGAACATCACGGTCGGTAAGCGTTTGCCAGTGCAACGAATTCTTCCACACTTAGGGTCTCGGCACGACGCGTACCATCGATGCCTGTCTTTTCCAGCAACGTGGCACCGCCAACGGGCTTCAGGCTCTGACGCAGCATTTTGCGGCGCTGACCGAAAGCCGCCTGTGTGATCTGTCCCAATGCATCGGCACGACACGGAAGCGGCTCTTCGCGCGGTGTAATATGCACGACCGACGACATCACCTTGGGCGGTGGTGTAAACGCCTGTGGAGGCACGTCAAAAGCAATTTTCGAATGCGTCCGCCAGCCCGCCAGAACGCCAAGTCTTCCGTAGTGGTCACTATCGGGAGCGGCTACGATACGCTCGGCGACTTCCCGTTGGAACATTAGCGTCATCGATGAATAAAAGGGTGGCCATGGCTCGGTCAGGAGCCAGTTTAGCAGCAATTGCGTGCCGACATTGTAAGGCAAGTTGGCAACGATGCGGGGCTTCGGGCCATCGGGAAACAGCGCTTTGAAATCTTGTTCCAACGCGTCGCCGGAAATGATGCGCAATCGACCCGGATAATGGGCTTCGATTTCTGCCAGCGCATCAAGGCAGCGTTCATCGCGCTCAATCGCGGTCACATAAGCGCCTTGGGCGAGAAGGGCGCGCGTGAGCCCGCCAGGACCGGGCCCGACTTCGATGACGGGTTGATCCTGTAAATTGCCTGCCTGCCGTGCAATCTTTGATGTCAGATTGAGGTCGAAGAGGAAGTTTTGCCCAAGCGATTTTTTCGGCATCAGATCGTGCCGTTCAATCACCTCACGCAGCGGCGGAAGATTGTCGATGCTCATGATTTCCGCCTTGCTTCGTTTTCTGCGAGTTCCTGCGCCAGTCGTATGGAGGCGATAAGGCTATCTGGCCGGGCAATACCTTTTCCGGCGATGTCGAAGGCCGTGCCATGATCGGGCGATGTTCGGATGAAGGGAAGGCCCAGTGTGACGTTGACTGTCTCGTCAAAGGCAAGAGCCTTCGCCGGGATAAGTGCCTGATCATGGTACATGCAGATAGCGACGTCATAAGTTGCACGCGCTGGTGCATGAAACATCGTATCCGCAGGCAGCGGGCCCCAGGCATTGATACCTTCGCGCTGCAATTCTTCGACTGCTGGCCGAATAATCGCGTCATCTTCCTTGCCAAGCGCGCCGCTTTCACCCGCATGAGGGTTGAGGCCGGAAATTGCGAGGCGTGGTGCGGCGATACCGAAACGGTCTGTGAGTTCCTGCGCGGTGATATGCGCTACTTCCAGAACATCATCCTTGGTCAATACACGCGGTACCTCGGCCAGAGGAATGTGAATAGTAACGGGGACAGCGCGCAATTCCGGACCAGCAAGCATCATGACCGGAATGACTGTGCGCCCGAGATGCTGGCTTGCAAGTTCTGCGAGAAATTCCGTGTGTCCGGGATGCTTGAAGCCAGCATCATAGAGCGGCTTCTTTGCAATAGGGCAGGTGACGACAGCTGATGTCTCACCACGTAAAGTCAGTGCAACGGCCCGTTCAATGGCTTCAATAACCCCGGCCGCATTTTCTGGGAGAGGCTTGCCGGGGCTTTCCTCATGCGCATTGACGAGTGGCAACACAGGCAGTTTAGTGTTGAAGATATCAACAGCCTCTGCCGGTGCCTCTATTGTGGCAATCGACACGTTCAAGCCAAGATGCTGGGCGCGAGCAGCAAGCTGCTTTGGATCGGCGATCAACAGAAAAGGCGGCAGAGAAAGTTCTGCGCGTCTGAGCCAGGCACTAAGAGCAACATCAGCTCCAACGCCTGAGGGGTCGCCAATACTGACGGCGAGCGGAGGAACCGGTTGATTCGGCATAGCTATTTTCTCGGCTGATGAAATAAGGGGGCAAAAGCCCCCTCAAATTATACGGTCAGATAGTCACTGCCAAGGCATTAGAGCATTTTCAGCAAAACCGTTTCACATTTTTCGGGATGTGCTCCAGACGTAAACTCAGCGGTTTACGATCGTCGCCTTTTCACGCAGCTCCTGGAGATACTTCTTGCTCAATTCATCCGCCTTCTTTTCCTGTCCGGCTTCAGAATCTGTGCCTTCCATGGAGAAAACGAGCTGAGCTACACGATCGTCCGACACCTGACGGGTCGAGCAGACCGCCAGAATTTCAACGCCCTTTTCTGTGTCATGCGGCGGCGTTGCCCGGTTAGCACTGGTCGCCTTGACGTCCTTTGCCCAGTCGCCTGGAAGCTGCTGTTCGATAACACGGCCAAGGTCGCGAACTGTAACGTCGATCATGCCTTTGGTCAGCTGACGGGTCGTGTCACAGCTCTGAAAGCGTGAGCGCAATGCGTTCGCTTCCTGACGACGCTTTGCAAGCAGGGCAGGCGAACGCTTCGAACTAGGGACAACGAAAATCACCTGCTGAAGCTGATATTCGGTTGCAACTGGCTTCTTGCCGCCGTCTTTCAGCATGCGCTGCACAGCATCCTGCTCGCTAACCATGCCGGTTGCTCGGAAACGTGCGCTAACAAGACGACCCCAGCCCATCTGGACCATGATGTACTTCTTAAAGTGATCAGGGGTGATGCCTGCCTGATTCATGACCTGATTAAGCTGCGCGACGCTCATCTTGTTGCGCGTTGCAAAACCTGCATAGGCCTCGTCGACTTCTTTGTCGGATATGTTGATGCCGCGTGACTTCATCTCTACGCGCTTCAGCATTTCTTCTGTCAGTTCTTCGCGCGCAACTTGATTGAGGTTGCCGCCTTTACGCTGCAGCTTCAAAAAAGCTGCGCGGCGCTGAATGTCACCATTGGTGATTGCATTGCCGGAGACAATGACCTTGACCTCCGTTCCACCGGCAGCAAAAGCCGGGGTCAGGGTCGCAGCCGTTCCAAGCGCCGTCACACATACGGCAGCGCCCAGCAGGGAGGCGAATAGAGGTCTAGCAAACATCATCTTTCTTTCCCGATTTCTTTCAGGTTGACATCCTAATAGCATCTTCAAAGTGAACTGACGCGTCAGGAGCCAATCATATTATGATGCCTGTATAGAGGAGCCAAAGCGGCGAAACAATGACTCTTTAGCATTTTGCGAGGTGATGGAAGGCACTTAACTGAATAAAATCGATAAAAATCGCAGCGTTATTTGAATATCACCAACAATGCTGATGCCTAAAAGGAAAGAGCGGAAACAAGATCAATTGATCTTGTTTCCGCTCTTTCTATGTTTAGAAGGTTTGGGCGCCGCTTCCGATATCGCCAAGCGTTCGGAACGAGATATTGAAACCTACACTATGCGATGCTTTGTCGTCTCCCGGATTGCGGGTTTGAACGTAAGCCATCGAGTAAGTGAAGCATTCATCGTCATAGGCGAGGCCGGAAGATGCACGAACAAGCGTATCCGATACAAGATCATAAGTTCCGGAGCCGAAAACGCGCCAGTTTGCATCAAGACGTGCGGTTGCCGAACCGGTGACTTCCTGTCTGAGATCGGCATAACCGTAGGCTGGCTGTGGTGCAATATAAGCATATTGCGCCGAAACAGACAGTTTCTGCCAGTTCTGCTGTACCTCAAGTTCACCGCGGCGGACATTGAGATTGTCTTTATCGAACCGTCCACGTGCAGCAAGCGCAAGACCGGTCGAGTTGGATGTGCCAATCATGGCAACATAGTCGGAACGAGCCCCCTGCAGACCGGAATCCGCGCCGACATTCACGAAATCGCTCGTGCCGAAGGAGTTTACGCCACCCAACTGGAACGACTGTCCGGCAAGGGCGTATAGCCCCCAGTCGCTATTGCTGAAATTGCCAGAATAACGCAGGCCGAGATTGGCGCGAGTGCCGCCCTCGACGCGGTCATATCCCGAGAACTTATCGCGCGAAAACAAGTTGGTCGCATCGAACACGAAGCTCTGCGCATCCTCATTTGGAAGCTGTCCAGCATAGCGTTCGTTATTGCGCATATAGATCTGTGCAATTGGCTCAAGAATATGTGTCGAGCTTGTGGTCGAGAAGAGGATAGGCCAACGCAGCTCAAGGCCTGCCGTTGCCATTGCCCGCAATGCTTCAGATCGAACCACAGCATCCGTGTAGCCAGCTACCGCTGGATCAAAGCTGGTATTCGCACTGATCGCATCTCCACGCAGAGCCAGAAGCGGCGTGATTACCAAGCCTGCTGGAGTGATGAATGTACGCTTCCATTCAGCTTCAGTCGTGAAACGAGCATTCGTGCCGCTAAAGCCAGGGATACGTGGATAGTAAATCGACCCGTTATTAGAATTGACAGTGTAATTCGCATTCCGACGATACAGAACCTGCGCATTGGTGGTGATATTCAACTCACCGCCATAGACCGGATCAGGTAACGTGTAAGAATAATCAAGACTTGGGAAAACCCAGGGTTGCTTGGAATGCATCTCATTTGTGTTGCCCGGCAGATAAGATTCCTGCACGTTGAAGCGATAGAAATTGAGATCAAAATAGTTCCGGTTATTGATGCCGGTCAGATAAATTTTCGAGGTCTGCGTCTGTGCGTTATAGCCTTCGAGGTTATAAGTGCGGCTGAAATTACGGTCAGTCTGGGCCAGAACATCCCAGCCGAACTTCCAGCGTGAATTGATATCGAAATCGCCCTTCGACGCCACCATTCCACGATTATCTTCGTGGCGATCAGTCGTGTCACTGTCAAATTCGCCCGGCTTCATCTGATGAATGCCAGCAATCTGAAAATTGTAGCTGCCGTTTTCGAGGCGATGACGCCATTCAGCCTGCGTCAGGAAGCCTTGCTTCGTGTAGGCAGTCGTCGAAAGCGTCAGGTCGTAATTTGGCGCAAGAGCCCAGAAATATGAATTCTTGATGCCGAAACCAAGGTCATCCTTATAAGCAAAACCTGGGAACAAGAAGCCGCTCTTACGCTTGACGGTCGGGTCGGCCATTTCGAAAGCCGGGAAATATGCCAACGGCATACCGAACAGCTCGAACCTGCCGCGCTCAAAGCGTACGGTTTTTGTTGCGCTGTTCCAGATGATCTTGCGTGCTTTGATCTGCCAGAGAACCGGTTTGTCCGGATCTTTTTCGCAAGCCTGACAGGCAGTGTAGACACCATTGTTAAAGGTGGTGATTTCACCATTGCTACGTTCGGCGCTTTCCGCAGCAAAGCGCGTGTTGTCCGTCGTCTCAACGCGCAGGCCATTCACAAAGCCGTCGCGGAAACTATCCGTCACATCAAGATGATCAGAGTAAATCTTGTTACCGTCACGTTCGACAATCTCAACATTCCCGGTCGCAGTCATGCGGCGGGTCTGCTGATTGTACGTAACCTTGTCTGCAACGAGGCGATTGCCGTCATACTCAATGCGAACTTTACCCTGAGCGGTAACAACGTTCACATCGCGATCATAGACGAGCTCATCCGCCTGCAGAAGCATACGCGCATTTGGATCGCTCTGGTAATTGGCCCCGAGAGCATCCTGCGCCTGAACCTGCGAAGGGACAATTGCAACTGAAATGAAAGGTATAGCAAGAGCACATGCCAAGGCAGACCCGCGTGCAAGACGCGAGAACAAATGGGGCAGCACCATGCGGGCGTTACTCAAACCCACTAACCATCCTCCTTATGCAACAAAAAGGAGATACCGAAAAATGTTGCAATAACAACCGGAACCCAAGCCGCGACGAAAGGCGGAACGAATCCCGCATTCCCGAATGCCTTCACCAGCACCGAAACGACATAAAGCATGAAGCCAGCAACAACGCCACCCAGAATCATCGCGCCGGACTGACCAAATCGCACAAATTTCAGGGACACTGTTGCAGCAATGAGAGTCATGGCCATCAGCAACGCAGGCAAAGCCAGAAGTGACTGGTATTGCATATCAAAAGCGTTTGCCGAATAGCCAAAGGAACGCGCAACTTTGATCTTGTGACGGAGTTGCGTAAACGGAATTGTATCAGGGGAGGCGAGCTTTTCTTCCACATATTCCGGACGCAACTGCGTTGGAATGTCGATGCTCTCCAGTTTGCGCGGTTCCTCACCACGCGAGAATCGTGTGACGTCGGTCAGTTCCCAATGACCATCCATGAGCTTCGCGGTGCGAGCATCATAACGGTCCTTGATTTTCTTCTTGTCATCGAACTGGATGAACGTTGCATCTACAAGCGTTGCGCCACGGTCAAGAATGCTTTTTGCGCCGATGATGGTCTCACCGTCATCGGTTTTCTGGCGTAACCACGGATCGCGCAGTGCCGAAACATCTGTCACCTTGCCATTCTTCCAGTTGGAAGCGATTTCGTCAGCCTTGGAAAAGCCATAGGCGGCAAAAGGATTAAGAATAAAGATCGTTGCCAAGCCAAACAGCAATGCACCAAAACACGCAGGCAACAGGAATTGCCAGGCAGAAACGCCCACAGAGCGCGCAACGACCAGCTCATACTTGCGATTGAGCGAAATGAGCGTCGCCATCGCTGAAAACAACGCAACGAAGGGAATCATCTGCTGCATGATAAAGGGAACACGCATCGCAGAAAGGCCAAGTGCGGCCCACACGCTATAGCCGGGCAGATTAGCGAGCTTGCTTGCGTTCTCTGTAAAATCAAGAAGAAGCGCCAGCGCAAAGATACCAAGCAGAAAATAGAATGTGATCTGCACATATCGTGCAAAGAAATAGCGCCCAAGCGTCCAGCCAATCATGCGCGACCTCCCGCATCTCCGCGGAATCTGCCCAGCAAGCGGTTATAAATGCCAGATATATGCCGTCTCAGACGGTCGAAACCGTCACGCATTCTGTCGTTCCATTTGTCCGGAATTCCGATGCGTCGACCCGTGACGAGGGCATAACCAGCCAACAGGATCACACTCAGCGGGACGAGATACATGATGACGATATAGGTTTCGTCCTTATCGGCGCGGTCGGCAGAAAAATATCCGGCCCAATAGACAAGCAGCGCTGTGCTGATTGCTGAAAATGACGCGGATACGCGTGCTTCACGATGAGATCGGGAGTCCCCGGCAAAGGCAAGCGCGATCATCGCAAACACAACTGGATAAAGCCAATCGGTCAAACGACGATGCAATTCAGCCTTATAACGCAATGGTCGCGTTTGCAGAATCGGATCATTCGGGTCTGGATTGAGCAGATATGTGAGTGGGCGATCCTTGGCGTAGATAACGAAATCGTCCCCGGCAGATGTAAACTGGCTGAGATCGAACGCATAGGAATTGAACTTTATGATCGAAACTGTGCCGTCCGAAACATCGCGGCGCTGAACTTCACCATCTTTCATCAGCAACATATCGCCAGCTGGCGTACTCGCGATGTTGCCATCGGCTGCATAATAAATCAGATCAAGCGAAGGGTCGCGGGAATCGGCAATGAACAGGCCGCCGATGCTGCCATCAGCGTGACGATCGGCAATCTGGATATAAAGATTATCCGCGAGTTTGCGAAAGCTGCCTTCCTGCACAACGACATTGAGCAAATCCGCACTCGCATTGGCGATCATCGCGCGCATATTCATGCGGGCATACGGGTCGACATAGTTTGCTACGAGAAAGGAAACGACGGAGATAATGGCTGCGAGCATGAGTATCGGACGCATGACTGCGCTGCGTGGCGCACCGGATGCGTTGATAACCACGAGCTCGGAATCCTGATTCATCGTTGAGAGCGTCTGCGTAATTGCAATGATCAGCGCGAATGGCATGACCAGTGGAATTGCGGAAGGGATCAGGAGAGAACTGAACTGAATAATGGTCTGAATGGATTGACCGCTTGTGGTGAGGAAGTCGACGCGCTGCAGCACCTGCACAGTCCACGTGATGCCCACTGCAGCGCCCAGCACCGCAAAGAACATGATCGCCACGCGGCGCAGGATGTACAACTCGATCAATTTCATAGGCGGAGTCTACATCCCGGTTCCGTTGAAGGAGCCTGTCCCTGGAGAAACAATGCTCGTGAATGAAAATTCAGTCTAGTTGCACTTGGCTAAAATTAGCCAAAGAAATTAGGTTAACAGATTACTAAAGATTTTCAGCCGAAGCTAGCGCAAGCTTCTCTAAATGGAGAGAGCGGGCTGTTGCAACCTGTTTTTGTCGAACATAGGTGGGAACCGAAACGGAGCTTGGCAAGTTGTCACCGAAGTTAACGTAAAACTGATTTTCATGATGCGGCGGACTTGCCGTTTCGCCATATTCGTCTCACATGAGTAAGAAAAAGTCGCGACACAATCGTGTCATCTCATGGTCCGACCTCTGTTTGGAGTTGTTATGTCGAAACGTCCTTCCATTTCTTTCAGTGAATTTTCAGCACCGCAAAAAGGCGTAAGCATTGTTCTCGTTGCCAAGGGTGGAGGCTTCGCAGAAGAAGCGGGGCAGGCGGTTGGCGGAGCCGAAAAGATTGCTCGTATCGCCGAAATCTCAGGTTTTACGGGTGCTTTGGGCAAAACTGCGGAAGCAATTGAAACTTCTCAAGGCGGTATAGACAAGATCGTGTTGGTGGGCGTGGGTGAGCCCGGCGAACTTGGTAATGACGACTGGATCAAGATCGGTGGCGCAGCTTTCTCGCGAATCGGCAAATCCGAACGCGCAACGCTGACGCTGGCTCTGCCTGAAACCACGATTGCTGGCGACGAAGCGGGCGATGTGGCTCTGGGCATGATTCTTCGTTCATATGAGTTCAATCGCTACAAGACCAGCAAGAGCGAAGAAAACGGCGAGCCGAAACACGCGGCCAAGATCAATATTCATACCGCAGACGTACACAGCGCCAAAAGAGCTCTCGAAGCCGCTGAAGCCGTGGCCGATGGTGTGTTAAAGGCACGCGATCTCGTCAATGAGCCAGCCAATATTCTCGGTCCTGTTGAGTTTGCCGAAGAAGCTCAAAAGCTTGAGAAGCTTGGCGTGAAGGTTGAAGTTCTCGGCGAAAAGGAAATGAAGAAGCTCGGCATGGGCTCGCTTTTGGGCGTTTCGCAAGGTTCCGTTCGTCCACCACGTCTCGTCATCATGGAATGGCAGGGGACAAAGGCCAAGGAAAAGCCGGTCGCTTTTGTCGGTAAAGGTGTGGTGTTCGATACCGGTGGTATCTCGATCAAGCCTGCTGCTGGCATGGAGGAAATGAAGGGTGACATGGGCGGCGCTGCAGCCGTTACAGGTCTGATGCGCGCTCTTGCAGGCCGTAAAGCCAAGGTCAACGCAATCGGCGTGATTGGTCTTGTTGAAAACATGCCTGACGGCAATGCACAGCGTCCGGGTGATATCGTGACATCGATGTCTGGCCAGACCATCGAAGTCATCAACACCGATGCCGAAGGCCGCCTCGTGCTGGCCGATGCGCTCTACTACACCAATGATCGCTTCAAGCCAAAATTCATGATCAATCTCGCAACCTTGACCGGCGCAATCTTGGTCGCACTTGGCACGCATCACGCAGGTCTGTTCTCGAACGATGATGAACTTGCAGATCAGCTTTATGAAGCAGGTCAGGTAACGGGTGAAAAGCTGTGGCGTATGCCGCTGGGCAAGGAATACGACAAGATGATCGATTCCAAATTTGCCGACATGAAAAACAGCTCTGGCCGCTATGCAGGTTCGATCACGGCTGCACAGTTCCTCAAGCGCTTTGTTGGCGATACACCTTGGGCGCATCTCGATGTCGCCGGAACAGCCATGGGTTCGCCAACGAACGAATATAGCCAGTCATGGGCTTCGGGCTATGGTGTACGACTTCTCGACCGTCTCGTTCGCGATAATTTCGAAAGCTGAATCTGATTCAGGAACAACAAGTTAGGCCAAGAAAGTGAATCACTTTCTTGGCCTCATCCCAAAGTTCATTGAGTGGAACTCATTGGACTTTGGTTAAGCCCGAGTGGCGCTTGAACTTTATCAAGGCGTGATGCGTTAGCATCTTGAGCCGCCTTGGTATAACGAATGCTCTACCCATTTGTTTTGAGACATTTGCCTCACGCAAAACTGCTTCGCACTTCTGGTTCAAATGCTTTAAAGAGGGCGCATGGCTGAAATTCTCTTTTACCACCTGACAGAATCGACACTGGATGAAGCTCTGCCGGGGCTCGTCGAGCGTTCGCTTGGACGCGGCTGGCGCGTGACTATACAGGCGGTGAGCGATGAACGGCGTGATGCGCTCGACAGCCTGTTATGGACTTTCTCCGAAACATCTTTCGTTGCACATGGCACCGATAAGGAGCCGTACCCCGAGCAGCAACCTGTGTTGCTGACTACGTCGGAAGCCAATCCTAATGGAGCGACGGTTCGCTTTCTGGTGGAAGGTGCGGCACTTGAGCAGGCGGGGGAATATGAGCGACTTGTCGTCATGTTTGACGGGCATGATCAAGATCAGCTCGACCATGCACGGGCACAGTGGAAGGCCTTCAAGACGGAGAACCACGATTTGACTTACTGGCAACAGACAACGGATCGTCGCTGGGAGCGCAAAGCCTGATGCGTGCCATTTTCGTCGCAATGATTGTTGCGGGCTTCGGTCTCGCGTTCGGTTATCCTTGGTATGTGCGCCATTTCACTGGCGATGAAATCGGTCGCTGGCCGATCCTTGAAAGCCGCCAGAGTGGCTTTATCACGCAGGAGATCCCGCTTTCGGCAAGCGATGCGCCTGTGCGTATCTTTCTCGATGCGGTGCCCTTGCCGGGCTATGTGCCAGCTGAGCGTCGTTCCGCTGTAACGCTTGCCGTTAGCCGCAATGGCATGCCTGTCTTGTCGCAAGGTCTCGATTTTGCATCGACAAGCAGTTCAATCAATACGGATCGCCCGCAGGATGGCAGCGTGCTGCGTCAGAGTGCGGGCGATATCGATCCAGTTTTATCCGGAACCTACGCATTCCGAGCCGTCCAGGGCAATACGGACGGCCTGCAACTGTCGAAAATCGATCTTGTTTTGAGACGAGGTGCCGAAGAAGCAGATGAGACCTATACAACGATTGGCCTCATTCTGGGTGTGCTTGGCGTCTATGCGCTGATGCGGACGCGCATTCGCCGCCCGCAAGTTTAGACCGTATCCCGAAAAGTGTGAAACGGTTTTCGGACAAAGATGCGCGTTAAAACAAATATTTAGAGCGCCGATCTGATCCAGTCAGATCGAAAAGCGCTTTAGGGTCTGTGGGGAATTAGTTTTAAAGCGTGGTATGGATGAAAATAGCACAGGTTTAGGAGCAAAGCCGAAGGTGGAGTGGTTCTCCATCGAGGGTTTGCGACGCGAAGCTGGACCATTTTCACCATATCCCTTTAGGACATTGCGGATTTTCTCTCTGAATGTGTCGAACAGTCCTCGTGGAGATACACTCCACCGCGCCCTGTTCTCTTGTTCAGAAACAAAATCCGTCTCACGCCACGCTCAAAACCTAATTCCCCACAGACCCTAATCAGCCATTGCGTCTTCATATTCAGAAGACATTTCCAGCCATTTGTCTTCTGCCTCTGCGAGGGCCGATTTTGCATCGCTCATTTCTTTGTTGATCCGGATCGCTTTCTGCGGTTCCTTTTCATAAAGAACGGGATCTTCCAGTTGCGAAGTGAAACCCTGAATCTGTTTCTGCAGTTTCTGCATCAAACTCTCGGTTTCCTTGATCTTTTTGAGCAATGGCGCCAATGTTTCGCGCTTCTGAGCAGCAAGCTTACGCTGCTCCGCCTTGTTGACCTTTGGACCTTCGTCACGCTCAGAAAGCTGTTCGCCCTTGGCGTCGGCCAGAACGATCTGGCGATATTCGTCAAGATCGCCGTCGAATGTTTTCACGCCACCTTCGCGCACCAGCCACAGACGGTCCATGGTCGCTTCGATCAGGTGACGATCGTGGGCGATAAGGATCACCGCACCGTTAAACGCGTTCAGTGCGTGTACGAGCTCTTCACGGCTGTCGATATCAAGATGGTTGGTCGGTTCGTCGAGGATCAGCAGGTTTGGACCATGGAAGGTCGCAAGGCCCATCAGAAGACGTGCCTTCTCGCCACCGGAGAGATCTCTGGCAGGTGTGAGCATCTTCTCCGTTGAAAGTCCCATCTGAGCCACGCGCGCGCGCACCTTGGCTTCCAGCTCTCCCGGCATGAGCTTGCGCACGTGTTCAATCGCATTGTCCTCGGGGACCAGATCATCCATCTGATGCTGTGCGAAGAAGGCGACCTTCAGATTGGGTGAAAGGGTTAAATTGCCTTTTTCGGGCTGCAACCGCCCGGCAATGAGTTTGGCGAGGGTCGACTTGCCGTTACCGTTTGAACCGAGCAGTGCAATGCGATCATCATTGTCGATGCGCAGCGTGACATTGCGCAACACTGGCTTGCCCGGCACATAACCAACATCGGCGTTATCGAGCGCAATAATCGGCGAGGCGGCCTTTTTTTCCGCATCCGGGAAACGGAATGGCTGCACATTGCTCTCAACGTAAAGCTCAATGGGTTTAAGCTTTTCCAAAGCCTTCATACGCGACTGCGCCTGACGAGCTTTGGTAGCCTTGGCGCGGAATCGTTCGACGAAGGATTCCATATGCTTGCGATGCGCTTCTTGCTTGGCATGTGCCTTTTGCTGAAGCTCCAACATTTCATGCCGCTGTCGCTCGAACTGATCATAGTTACCACGCCAGAAGCTGATCTTCTTCTGATCCAAATGCATGATCGAAGATGTGGCCGAGTTCAGCAGATCGCGATCATGGCTGATGATGATGACTGTGTGCGGATAACGCTTCACATAATCGACAAGCCACAGCACGCCTTCGAGATCGAGATAGTTGGTCGGCTCATCGAGCAACAGCAGATCAGGTTCCGCAAACAACACGGCAGCCAAAGCCACGCGCATACGCCAGCCGCCCGAAAAGGCCGAGGCAGGTCTGCGCTGCGCCTCAGCATTGAAACCGAGACCTGAGAGGATCGCGCCCGCACGCGCTTCTGCGGAATGCGCGTTAATATCGGCAAGACGTGTATGAATTTCGGCAATGCGATGCGGGTCAGTCGCGGTCTCAGCCTGTTCGAGAAGGGTTGCGCGCTCCTTGTCGGCCTTCATGACGATTTCGATCAGCGCGTCTTCTGTGCCGGGTGCTTCCTGAGCCACCTGACCGATACGCGTATTTCTCGGCAGTGAAATACTACCGGTTTCAGATGCAAGGTCGCCGGTGATGACACGGAACAGGGTGGATTTTCCAGTGCCGTTACGCCCGACAAAACCTGTCTTGGAGCCCGCCGGTAGTGTTACACTGGCGTGATCAATCAAAAGGCGTCCGGCGATACGTACGGAGATGTCGTCAAGAATAAGCATGGTGGAAACGCTTTTGCACGGCTTCGGAAATTTCCGCAAGTATCAACTATCAGGCGAAGCGGCGGCCCGCTTCGGAGTGTTGAAACAGTGCCAGATCAATTGATGGCGCATCTGCACCAAGTCTGGTCAATGCAGCATGTATCTGTCCGCGATGATGGGTCTGATGGTTGAACATATGCGCAAGAGAGGGCACGAGCCTTTGGCTTCTGGTTCGCATGTCGGTTAATGATGTGTAGTTGAAACGACCGGCAAGTTTTTGCGCATCAAGCCCATCTGCAAAACTGCAAATGCGTGTGTCTTCTGCCTGACGCATTTCACGCAGTATGATGAAATTGTCGGAAATGATTGCGTCCAGTTTTTTGGGATGGTCGCCTTCGCCAGTAAAGCGCTTCATCCAGATGCGGTCAACAACAAGCAAATGATTGAAGGTGCGGTGCACTGATCCGAAAAATAATCCCAGGTCCAGCCTGTAATCTACATCGCTCAAATCGGCAGCTGCGGAATAGAGCAATTCGTTGGCCCAACGATTATAATAGGCGAACATTTGAAAGTGCTGTTCCATGACTGCCCCCGAAGGCATTTCCAGCAAAAGTGCGAAGTGGTTTTGCATGAGGGAAATGCGAAAAATAAAAAGACAGAGCGGCTTCAATCATTCCTTTTGAATCCAAACCACTCTCGTGAATCGATTTCATCATCTATGCAGTCAATTTTCTGCCGTCTCAAGCTGATAAGAGACTTGGTGAAGGGCTCCCCCTTGGCAATTGGGGCTATCAACGCTATAGAGCCTCACTTTTCTAATTTTCCATCATACAAGGTGTCATAATGGCAATCGAACGTACCTTCTCCATGATCAAGCCTGATGCGACCCGCCGCAACCTGACCGGTGCCATCACCGCTAAGCTCGAAGAAGCTGGTCTGCGCGTTGTCGCTTCCAAGCGCGTCTGGATGAGCCTGCGTGAAGCTGAAGGCTTCTACGCTGTTCACAAAGAACGTCCTTTCTTCGGCGAACTGACTGAATTCATGTCTTCCGGCCCAACCATCGTACAGGTTCTCGAAGGCGAAAACGCCATTGCCAAGAACCGTGAAGTCATGGGCGCGACCAACCCAGCAAACGCAGACGCAGGCACCATCCGCAAGGAATTTGCTCTGTCGATCGGCGAAAACTCGGTTCACGGTTCGGACGCTCCTGAAACTGCAGCTGAAGAAATCGCTTACTGGTTCTCCGGCACCGAAATCGTTGGCTAATACCATATCGGTATCAAGAAAAAGCCCGGTCGCGAGACCGGGCTTTTTTTATCTGTATTCTTAAGTGTGGAAGAGTTAGAGGCTCTGAGCAAGTGTTGCCAGCTCGTCACCACCCTCATCAATCAGAACGAGTTTTCCCGCATCCATCTTGTATGAGCGTGTTTTGCCAAGAACATCGAGAAACTTGCGCTCCTGGTTCATCAATGCAGGTGGGCACTGCATATAGGTCGAGCCGATTTCGGCAAACGAGATGCTGCTCCCCGAGATCACAGCTTTGCTCATAAAGCGATTGCAGCCGCCCGATCCGCTGACACTACCGTCAGAACTGACCAACAGCGTCGACTGTGCGGTATCAATGACACCACCACCCTGAATATCTTCTGCGAGCCAGTCCTTGCCTTCGATGCCAATCGTTACAGCCTCGTCGGCACTTTTGCGAACCATCACCATCTTGAGCTCAATAGGCTCTTCAGGGTTTTTGGGGTCGATGGTGTAACGTTCGTCACTCACAAACCAGAGCGTGTCGCCCGCAACAATGCGGGCTTGCAAAGCGTAGGTGTGCTGGGGTTCAATCCCGTCTGTATCGAAATTGATGGCAAATGGAATCGGTGAGCCGTGCGGAGCCTCGATTCGAGTCTCTCCAATGGTCTTGGAAGGTGCATCAGCGAGGGAAACATCATTGAGTTGTACGATGAGGTGCGCTTCTGGTGGCAAAGCGATGCGCTCACGATAAACGACCTTGCCGCTGATTGTCTTGTCAGCTGCAATGCTGACAGTCGGCATGGACGTCGTGAAAAACATGGCCGCTCCACCGAGCACACCTATGCCTGCAGTGAGCGCTGCCACGATTGAAAGAGTTTTCGTAAGTCCTTTTAGCATCGCCAAATCCGAAACTTCCGTTCCCCGCATTTTTGTCTTGTGTCGTCGGTGGTGCTCACAATCGGCCGATTGTGCCAGAGGTCCCATACCCGCAAACAGCATGATTCATGATACAGACAATAAACGCTGCTTCATGTGAAAATTGTGGCAGTGCAGTAACGCGCTATCCAAAATACCCTATATTTTAGGGGTTTAAATAGTTAATTCGTGATTAAACAGAACGTGTGAAATTCTTGCCATGTAAAAAATAGTTTTATCCGGGACAACTTACCCGCAAAAATGCGGGTTTCAGCTCTTCTGCCACCGCTCTCGGCTTTGTTCGTCTTCGGCTTTCGATTCTACCCAGTCGCCAGTTCTGCCTTCAATCAGATGCTCGCGTTTCCAGAATGGGGCCCCCGTTTTCATGAAATCCATCAGGAACGATGCAGCCTCGAAAGCAGCCTGACGATGGGCTGATGCTGTGACAACGAGAACAATATTTTCACCGGGTTTAATCAATCCAAAACGGTGAATGATGGAAACGCCAGACAGAGGCCAGCGCTCAATGGCATCATGAGCGATACGGCGAATTTCAGCTTCTGCCATTCCGGGATAATGTTCCAGCTCAAGTGCTGAAAGCTTGCCGCCTTCATCACGACAAAGGCCGGTGAAGCTGACTATAGCGCCAATATCATTGCGACCTTCGCCAAGTTTGCGGATCTCTTCGGCGATATCGAAGTCTGTATCGCGAATGCTGATGAAAAGGGGGCAGATCGAGTGGCTGGTCATGTTCGGACTATATCAGCCACCCGTCATGGGTGGAAAAAGCGCTACTTCATTACCGTCTCTGACCAACTCGTCATGTTCAGCATGTTCCTGATTGATCGCGGCACGAATGACATTTTCGTGCTCGAACGCCGCTTCATATTCATCGCCAAGGCCTTTGAGGTGAGCAATAAGCGCACCAACGCTGATCGTTTTAGAAGGGAGTTCTATGACTTCCTCTCCCTTGCCGATTTTTTCACGCACCCAGGCGAAGTAGATCAGATTTACACGCAAGACGATCAATCCATCACATGTTTGAGGCCTGCGCGGAAATAATCCCAGCCCGTGTAAAGCGTCAGGATCGCCGAAATCCAAAGCAGACCAATGCCGATCTCGGTTGTATACGGTAAGACTTTTTCTCCGGCTGGACCAGCCAATAGAAACGCCAGCGCAATCATCTGTGCGGTGGTCTTCCATTTCGCGAGTTGAGATACGGGCACACTAACCTTCAATTCGGCGAGATATTCGCGCAAACCTGATACGAGAATTTCACGGCAGAGAATAATAATAGCGGCCCACAGGCTCCATCCGGCGATTGTTTTTGCGGGGTCGGCTGCGAGCAATAGAAGGCATGTGGAAACCAAAAGCTTATCAGCAATTGGATCGAGCATACGCCCAATCGTAGATGTTTGCTGCCATGCGCGCGCAAGATAACCGTCGAAAAAGTCTGTAATACTTGCGAAAATAAAAATGCCCAAGGCGCTCCAGCGTGCAAAATCACTGGAATGAAGGCGGCCTTCGATAAAGAAGCACAAGGCGACCAAAGGCACCGCAAGAATTCTCACGTAAGTCAGAATGTTGGGCAAGGAGAGAGTGTGATTTTTCCGCATTGTACCGCCGCATTCGTTGTTGGTGCACAACATCAGGGATGATCAAGAAAATCAACACCTGCTCATGTGTTCAATCGGGACGTAATGACGCCCTTACAGGATTAGTTGTCCAAACCCGGACAAAATTACGTCATCGATCATGAAAATGGTCGTGAATGGTCTTTGCCATGGCCTCCGATATGCCATCGATCTGCATCAGGTCTTCAATTGCCGCTCTGGAT
Organism: Brucella grignonensis; assembly: GCF_002252505.1. Lineage (GTDB taxonomy): Bacteria > Pseudomonadota > Alphaproteobacteria > Rhizobiales > Rhizobiaceae > Brucella > Brucella grignonensis. The sequence goes on from NZ_NNRL01000164.1 coordinate 53,640, forward strand.
ACCGCCTTTGCCGTACCGAAATGATGGAGAAGCGCACGCTTGCGCGTTGGACCGATTCCCGAGATTTCATCGAGCGGATTCGCAACCATTTCCTTCTTGCGCCTTGCCCGATGTGTGCCAATGGCGAAACGGTGTGCTTCATCGCGCATGCGCTGGATGAAGTAGAGAACCGGATCGCGCGGCGGCAACGTAAAGGCTTGCTTACCTTCGACAAAAAAGCGTTCGCGTCCTGCTTCACGGTCCACACCCTTGGCGATACCGATGGCGGTCACCAAATGATTTATGCCCAATTCGCCGAGTATCTGGCGAACCGCTCCGACCTGACCCTGACCGCCGTCAATCAGAATAACATCAGGCCATGCCGGGAAGGCATCGTTGACTGCTTCCAGGCTTTCCGTTTTCGCCAAAGGCTCCGGTTCGCCGTGTTCTTTGACGAGGCGTGAAAACCGCCGCTCAATCACTTCGCGCATCATACCAAAATCATCGCCCGGTGTGATGTCGGTCGACTTGATATTGAACTTGCGATACTGATTCTTGACGAAGCCTTCCGGCCCGGCAACGATCATACCGCCAACCGCATTCGTGCCCATGATATGCGAGTTGTCATAGACTTCGATGCGGCGCGGCGTATGTGGAAGGCCAAAGGTCTCAGCCAGACCTTTCAGAAGGCGAGCCTGCGAGGAGGTCTCCGCAAGTCGGCGTCCGAGTGCTTCTCGCGCATTGGTCAGAGCATGATCGACCAATTCTTTCTTTTCTCCGCGTTGCGGAACATTGACCTGAACGCGATGGTTGGCACGCGAAGATAGCGCTTCAGCAATAAGCGATTGTTCTTCGACGCTTTCGGAGAGCAGAACCAGCTTCGGGCAGGGTTTGTCATCGTAAAACTGCGACAGGAACGCGCCGAGCACTTCCGCAGGTCCGAATGAACTGTCAGCTTTTGGGAAATAGGCGCGGTTACCCCAGTTTTGCCCGGTACGGAAGAAGAAGACCTGAATACAGGTCATGCCGCCTTCCTGATGGATGGCAAAAACATCGGCTTCTTCAACGGTCTGCGGATTGATGCCCTGATGCGATTGCACATGGGAAAGAGCCGAGAGGCGATCACGGTACACGGCAGCATGTTCGAAATCGAGCTCTGCCGACGCAGCCTGCATCGCTGCCGCAAGATGATCCTTCACGGTCTGGCTTTTGCCGGACAAGAAGGCTTTGGCTTCGGCAACCAGCTCGGCATAATCCGCGTCACTGACTTCATGGGTGCATGGACCGGAACAGCGTTTGATTTGATAAAGCAGGCAAGGGCGGGTGCGCGTTTCAAACACTGAATCCGTGCATGTACGCAGTAGAAAAGCACGCTGAAGCGCGTTGATCGTGCGGCCGACGGCGCCTGCGGAAGCAAACGGGCCAAAATATTCGCCTTTGCGCGTGCGTGCGCCGCGATGCTTGAAAATGCCGGGTGCACGATGATTGCCGCTCAAAAGAATGTATGGAAATGACTTATCGTCACGCAACAGTACGTTAAAACGTGGACGCAAGCGTTTGATAAGATTCGCTTCAAGCAGCAAAGCTTCGGTTTCAGTGCGTGTGACGACGAATTCCATTGTCGCCGTCTCACCAATCATGCGGGTGATGCGGTTCGAATGGCCGACTCCGCGCGCATAATTGGAGACACGCTTTTTCAGGCTGCGTGCCTTGCCGACATAGAGCACGTCGCCATCGCTGTTGAACATGCGATAGACGCCCGGATTATTCGGTAAGCGTTTGACGAAGGCATTGATAATGTCTGCGCCGCTCAGACCTTTCGTATCCGGCAATCCATCCGACGAATCCCACTGTATCGAATCGGTCGCAGAGGCAACGGCTGGTGCCTCTTCGATTGCGTCATCGTCGTCATCAGATTCTGCATCGCCCATGATTATACCAGCCACATCCTGCTCATCATCCGATGGCAGGTGTGAAATGGCATCATCAATGGTCTTGCGTGGTCCGGTCATTCCGTAATTCCTGCAATATCCGGGGTCTCCCATGCCAGATGCTGCCCACCATCAAGCGCAATCATCTGACCGGTCACAGAGCGGCTTTCCCAGAAATAGCGAACAGTGCGTCCAAACTCTGACAGGTCGGGCGCGCGTTGCAAAGGCAAACGACTAACCTGCAATTCAAAGTCATCTGCATTCTGGCGCTCGCTCGGCAAAGTGGGGCCGGGGGCGATAGCATTAACGCGAATGCGCGGTGCCAGTGCCTGTGCCAGCGTTTGTGTGGCATTCCAGAGGGCAGTCTTGGAAAGCGTGTAGGAAAAGAACTGCGGGTTCAGCTTCCAGACCCGCTGGTCAATGACGTTGATAATAAGACCATCTGTATCGTCAGGCAGAGCTTTCGCCATTTCTTCGGCAAGAATTACCGGCGTTTTCAAATGGATCGCAAAATGACGATCCCACAGCTTCATATCCAGATTGCCAACGCGATCATCTTCAAACAGCGATGCATTGTTAATGAGCATACGAATCGGACCGAGCTGCTCTGCCGCCTGTTGCAGTAATCCGCGCACATCGCTCTCATCTGAGAGATCAGCCCGTACAACGCAGGCCTTGCCGCCATTTTCAGCGATTTGCGCTGCAAGCGCCTCGCCGTCATTAACGGAGCGGTTGCAGTGAATAGCTACCGGAAAGCCGTGTGTCGCCAGATCTTCGATGATGGCCTTTCCTATGCGCCGCGCGCCGCCCGTCACCAGAACAGGGCAATTTGCAAGCGGGTTGGTTTCCGGATTTTCCAACAGGGTAAACACTTTCTTATCGTGAATCATCGCTTCATTTCATGCCATTTTGCCGGAAAAAATACAGCTAAAATTAAAGGGCTTGCGGTTCACTGCTGACAAAAACATAACAAATTCAGTGGTTTCAATTGAATGAGGTTGTTTCAATCCGAAAGCCAGAGATGTTGCTTGTATCTATATAGGTGCGTGGTGGGAGCGTTGCGAGAATGCAACATCGCAATTTTGCCACGTTCTCGTCAGGTTCTCTCCACAGAAGGGGGCAGATCGTGCCGCATTTACCCTCGATATGTCTGTCCTGTCAGCGCGGCATGGGCGGTTTACTCCCCAAGATGTTGCCCACCCGATAAGGGACCGCGCTAAAGGTAATTTTTAGTCAAGGAGAATGCTATGCGCACTCTTAAGTCTCTTGTAATCGCCTCGGCTGCGCTGCTGCCGTTCTCTGCAACTGCTTTCGCAGCTGATGCCATCATGGAACAGCCTCCTGTTCCAGCTCCTGTTGAAATGGCTCCACAGTACAGCTGGGCTGGTGGTTACACCGGTCTGTACCTCGGCTACGGCTGGAACAAGGTAAAGACCAACACCGACGGCGCGATCAAGCCTGACGACATGAAGGCTGGCGCATATGCTGGCTGGAACTTCCAGCAGGACCAGTTCGTATACGGTGTTGAAGGTGACGCAGGTTACTCTTGGGCCAAGAAGTCCAAGAATGGTTTGGAAGCCAAGCAGGGCTTTGAAGGCTCGCTCCGTGGCCGTCTCGGCTACGATCTGAACCCAGTTATGCCTTACATCACTGCTGGTATTGCAGGTACGCAGCTTAAGCTGGACAACGGCGTTGACGACGAAAGCAAGTTCCGCGTTGGTTGGACTGCTGGTGCCGGTCTGGAAGCCAAGCTGACCGACAACATCCTTGGTCGCGTTGAATACCGCTACACCCAGTTCGGTAACAAGACCTACGACCTCGGCACCGAATCGGTCCGTAACAAGCTTGACACCCACGACATTCGCGTCGGCGTTGGCTACAAGTTCTAATTACTACGTAATTGGACAGAAAAAACCGGGCAGGAAACTGCCCGGTTTTTTTATTACTCAAATTTTAAGCGTGGGGCAGAAGCTTTGAAAGCTCGGGATGCAGTTCTTCAAAGCGCTTCATCCAGCGCTTGAGTTTTGGGCGACCACGCTCCCATTTACCTTCAAAGCGCAAGCCCAGATAACCAAGTGTGGCAGCGACCGCCAGATGGCCGCCATGAAGTTTGCCTGCAAGCCGAGGCGGAGCTTCGTTCAGAAGGTCGAGCGCGCGTTCCGCCTTGCGCCATTGCAGATCAAGCCACGGCTGGTGCACCTTTTCTTCGGGACGCATACGGCGCTCGTAAACATGCGCGAGCAGAACATCGGACAAACCGTCAGCAATTGCTTCGTAACGTTCTGCATCGGTGCGCTTTTCAACATTGCGCGGGAAAAGCTTGTTACCCGATGTGCGGTTCAAATACTGCACGATTGCACGGCTGTCGAAAACCGACTTGCCATCATCTGTGATCAAGGTCGGAATCTTGCCAAGCGGATTGGCATTGATGAGATTTTCCGGCTCTGCAGAGGTCGTAACCACGACACTTTCAAATGGAATACCCGCATGATGAGCGGCCATACGCACCTTCGCGCTGTAAGGCGAGGCGGGTGAATAGAGGATCTGAGTCATCTTCATTCCTGATTGTGAAAATTACGAAGAGCATTTCCAGCAAAAGTTCAAAGCGATTTTGCGTAAGAGAATGCACAAAACAAGCGGTTAGAACGGTTTCAACGAACCGCTGGCATCATAACGGAACGGCTGCGACAAGCATTGGTATTGATCTGTTCACAGGCACGGAACTTGAGGTCCTTGGTCATACAGATGCGAACTTCCTGAAGATAGTTGCTCTTGCATGATACAGATACGCCGTCCGGCTTCATGTCGGGATTTGCCGCAGTAAATGCCTTTTCGACCAGCAACGGGTCAATGCGCCGACCCGAGGTAAGGTTGCGAAGGCTCGGCGGAATATTCACATGCTGATAGGCTTGGCGAACTGTAGCGAAATAATCGTTCTGCGAAAGACCCGAGCAGCTTCCGTGTTTGCGCCATTGATGCGCAACAAGCCCTGTTGAAGGCATGATATCGGAAACGCTTGAAACAATTTGGCGAGGTACGAAGCTGCTGCGGCTGCGAGCATTGTCAAACTGACAATTGGCGGGATAGCCCCGCTCGTTCTGCGGCCAGAGACCGTGAACCACAAAGCCGAACGGCCGGCTGGTGCCGCATTGCTGTTTGTTTGCTCTTGGGCCCTCTAGAGTACAATAGCTAGGCGACCAGGAGAGAGACAGCACATAGAAATCAAAATCACCGGGGCGACTATTGCCCCGGTCCTGCGCCATTACGGGTAGCGCTGCAAAAGAAGTGGCAAGAAGGGCGGTTGAAAGCACCGCCAGTTTGCGCCGCATCATGGTCATAATCAGCGCAGAACGCGGCAGCTTGCGTCGTAGACGAACCAGCGGTCAAAGCCATCTACGCAGAACTCAACATTCTGACCAACGCCAGCAAAGCCCTGGCCTTCTTCTACCATGTACCAAACCGAACGATGCTGACCGTCGCTGAGAACAGCAGTGGCCTTACAATAAGTCCGTTCGATTTGAGCCGGATTGTTTTTTGGCTCATAGCGGGTGAGGCGAACATCGCTCATTGCGGAAATGCCGACTTGTGGCAGGTTCGGAACATTGCGTACCTGATAGCCGAAATCAGCAACGACACTGCGTAAAACACCCTGCTGGCTGCAAAGACCGGCATCGCCGACAGATGTCGGTGCCGAAGTCAGGTAATCGGCGGCGCTTGCGGGCAGGGAAGCGAACGTCAGGGGAAGAACCGAAGCAGCCAGAAGGGCTGTCCGAGAAAACTGTCCGATGCGATCCAACTTGCGTTGCATGTCTTTTTCCTGTCTCACAATTCGAGCATGAAGCTCGCTTTTCCAAACTTGTCTGGGCGCAGTTTCATTCAGCAATTGGAAACGGTCAAGTACGATCCGTCTCGCCGCGTATCCATTGAATGCTGAAATTGCCTCCCTTTTCTTCGCTAAGCAACCTGGTAAGGCAGGGAAGCAGGATTTGCATCTCACTTTCCAGTGTAAAGGGCGGGTTCACGACAATCATTCCGGTGCCATCAAGACGCGGTTCCAGTGATGGTGCCCGAATCGCAAGTTCGATCCGCATGATCTTGGGAATCTCGGTTTCGCGCAGACGCTTCGAAAACCGCTCCGTCTCTTTGCGGTCCTTCACCGGATACCAGAACGCATAGGTTCCACCGGGAAAACGCTTGTAAGCCTTGACGAGCCCATCCACGAGACGATCGAATTCGCCTTCTATTTCAAAAGGCGGATCAACAAGCACCAGCCCGCGCTTTTCTTTGGGTGGCATATGTGCACCAAGCGACAGCCAGCCATCAAGTTCGATGACACGCGCCTGATAGTCGCCGTCAAACAGCTTTGCCAGCTTTTTGGCATCTTGCGGGTGCAGTTCAATCGCTGAAAGACGATCCTGCTTACGCAGCAGATGTCGCGTCAGGAGCGGAGAACCGGGATAATGCTTGAGTCTGCCCTTGGTATTGACTGCACGAACGGCTTCAAGATAAGGCGCCAGTAAATCCAGAACTGGCTGCTCGATCTCACCTTTTTCGACCGCGTCCATCACACGGCTGATACCGCCGATCCATTCGCCGGTTTTCTCGGCTTCAGTGCCGCGCAGATCGTAAAGACCGATGCCCGCATGGGTATCGATCACACGGAAGGCCTGATCCTTGCGTTTGAGATATTCAACAATGCGGGAAAGGATGACGTGCTTGACGACATCTGCAAAGTTCCCGGCGTGATAGGCGTGACGGTAATTCATGTTCGCGCTTGTTTCATGCCTCGTCGTTTTCGGCAATATCCGAGCTCAGCTAAATGTGACATAAAACTGTCATCATCCGCTCTCATCTGAGTCGAGTTTTGCATGTCTGGTAGCGTTCTGCTGATAGTCCTTTGTGGCGCGTTTCTCCACGCAAGCTGGAATGCTATCGTAAAGGGGAGTGGTGACAAGTTTTTCGCTGCTGCCAGTGTAACTGGCGCGGCCGGATTGGTCGCTATATTTTTCCTGCCATTTTTGCCGCTGCCGCATCCGTCGAGCTGGATATTCATTGGGCTCTCGACAATCACTCAGGTTTTTTACATGTCGCTGGTGGCCGCCGCTTATAAATCGGGCGACATGAGCGAGGCCTATCCGATCATGCGCGGCACCCCACCACTGTTGGTGGCGCTGGTCAGTGCACCGCTGATTGGCGAAGTGATGGGCTGGCGTAGCTGGGTTGGCGTGATCCTTATCTGCTCAGGTGTTCTGGCGATGGCGCTTGAAGCGCGGCGTCGCAATGGTGGCACGTCTAGCAAAACAGCTCTTCTTGCCTTGGCCAATGCGGGTTTTATCGCGACCTATACGATCATTGACGGCGTGGGCGTCCGCGCATCGGGCCACACCTTGTCCTATACGTTGTGGCTATTTTTGATAAATGCCTTTCCGCTTGCCGGTTGGGCGCTCTATCGTGAGCCGAACCGCTTTCTGAATTATGTTCGTAACCATTGGCGTCCGTCGCTGGTGGGCGGTTTGGGAACATTGGGTTCTTACGGCCTTGCTCTGTGGGCGATGACGATGGCGCCGATTGCGGTGGTTGCAGCTCTGCGAGAGACAGCAATCCTGTTTGGCGTGCTAATATCTGTGTTCATCCTCAAAGAGAAAGTGGGACTGCCGCGTTTTCTGGCTGCAGGCTTCATTGTACTGGGCGCGATTACGCTGCGACTGGCTTAAAAATATATTTCGTCGCAGGCCTCTTAATTCGCGAAAAATTCGTTTCTGCGGAAGATGGGTTGCGCTAAAAAGCACCATGAACCAGCTATCCCCAAAAGCGAACATCAAAATTGGACATTCTGCCTGTCCACATGATTGCCCATCCACTTGCGCGCTTGACGTCGAGCTGCTGGATGAGCGCACCATTGGCCGCGTGCGCGGCGCGAAGGATAATAGCTACACCGCAGGCGTGATTTGCGCCAAGGTTGCGCGCTACGCCGAACGTGTTCATCACCCTGATCGCTTGAAGCATCCGCTCATTCGCGCGGGTCGCAAAGGTGATGGCGAGTGGAAACAGGCATCATGGGAGGCAGCTCTTGATCTGATTGCGGAACGCTTTGTCAAAGCCGAAGGGACACATGGCAGTGAAAGCGTCTGGCCTTATTATTATGCGGGCACGATGGGGTTGGTGCAGCGCGATTCCATCAATCGACTGCGTTTTGCCAAGCGTTATTCGAACCAGTTCGACAGTTTCTGCACAAACATGGCTTGGACCGGCTATTTTGCCGGAACGGGAAGTCTGACAGGTCCAGACCCGCGCGAGATGGCAAAAGCCGATGTGGTTGTCATATGGGGCACCAATGCCGCCGCCACACAGGTCAATGTGATGACCCATGCGGTGCGAGCCCGAAAAGATCGCGGTGCCAAGATCGTCGTCATCGATATCTACGCCAATGCCACCGTCCGACAGGCGGATATGGGGATCGTGTTGAAACCCGGCACCGATGGCGCTTTCGCTTGCGCTGTCATGCATGTTTTGTTCCGTGACGGCCTTGCTGACTGGGAATATCTCGATCGCTATACTGACGATCCAAAGGGGTTGGAAGCGCACCTTGCTACGCGCACGCCTGAATGGGCTGCTGAAATTACCGGTCTCAGCGTCGAAGAGATTGAGGCGTTCGCGCATCTGGTGGGCAAGACCAAGCGCACTTATTTCCGCCTTGGCTATGGTTTCACGCGCCAGCGAAATGGTGCGGTGAACATGCATGCAGCAGCATCGGTTGCCTGTGTGACCGGCGCATTTTTGTATGAGGGCGGCGGCGCATTTCATTCCAATTCCGGCATCTTCAAGATGGACAAGCGCGAGATCGAAGGTCGCGCGATGCAGGATATGAATATCCGCTTCCTCGATCAGTCCAAGATCGGGCGTGTCCTGACGGGCGATAGCGAAGCGCTTTATGGTGGTCCGCCTGTGACCGCGATGCTGATCCAGAATACCAATCCGATGAATGTGACGCCGGAACAGCGTCTGGTGCGCGAAGGTTTTGCGCGCGAAGACCTCTTTGTCGCTGTGCACGAGCAGTTCATGACGGATACGGCAAAGATGGCTGATGTGGTTCTGCCCGCCACGACTTTCCTCGAACATGACGATATTTATCGTGGCGGCGGTCAGCAGCATGTGGTGCTTGGGCCAAAACTGATTGAACCGCTTGCAGAAGCGCAGCCGAATATCTTCGTCATCAATGAACTTGCAAAGCGATTGGGCATTGCGCATTTGCCCGGCTTCGATCTCGACGAGCGCACTCTGATCGACAATATGAATGCCAATAGCGATCTCCCGCATTTCAACGAACTGAAGGAAAAACGCTTTGTCGATTTGCAGCCGCCATTTGAGGAAGCGCATTACATTAACGGCTTTAATTGGCCGGATGGCAAATTCCGCTTCCGTCCTGACTGGACCGGAAGCCCGTCGCCGAACAAACCGCCGGAAGTCATGGGTCTGCAAGGACCGCATCAATCTATGCCGGAATTTCCTGACTACTGGAATGTGATTGAGGCTGTGGATGCAGACCATCCATTCCGTCTTGCTACGTCGCCAGCGCATAATTTCCTGAATTCGACATTCGCCGAAACGCCGACATCGCTTGCCAAGGAAATCAGGCCAGAGCTTCTCATCCACCCGGATGACGCGGCTGATCTTGATATTGCTGATGGTGAGCGGATTGAAATCGGCAATCATCGTGGTGAAGTCGTACTTCATGCGGTGCTGCGCGCTGGCCAGAAACGCGGGGTCGTTGTGTCGGAAGGTATTTTCCCGAATTCCACATTCGAGCGGGGCGAGGGGATCAATACACTGATCGGGGCCGAACCTGCTGCCCCTTATGGCGGCTTGGCGGTTCACGACACCAAGATCTGGATCAAGAAAGTCACTGGTTAATAAAAAAAACCGCGCCCAACATGAGTTGGGCGCGGTTTTTGAATCAATAAGGCCGGATTAGCCTGCGTAGTTCAGCTTGAGCTTGGAAAGGCCAACGGCTGCGTTGAGACCTTTCTGACCCTGAAGCGAGATAGGCTGCAGGGAAATCGTCTTCCACGAACCGCCGGTCAGAATGTTGGTGCCTGCGCCGATACCAATCGCGGCATTTGCCGATGCACCGACATAGCGGCCCTTCAATGCACCCTCAGGACGAACGGTTGGTGCCCAGACGGCCCATGCAATCGTGCCGCCATTGATGAAGCCCACATCAACGCCAATCTTGGTGATGTTACCGGTATAATGCTCGACCGGGCCACGACCGTGAACAGGGCTAAATACACAATCTACGTCCTGCTGGCTGCCGATGATGACACCGATTGCAGGCGAAATCTCGCAGGATAGGGTGCCAACTTCCGAACGCGGCTGGGTGCGGCCTGAGCCGGGAGGCGCCACGAAGTCAGCAGCAAGGGCGGGTGCGGTAATTGCTATGCCCGAAACGACGGCCATAGCCGACAGGAAGGAAGTCGAAAAACGGAGAGACATGATGTTGTCCTCTAATAAAACACAATACAGAAAGAGACGCTCATGCGACTCTCAAGGGTTGCCGAAGCAAGTCCCCTTACGCACTGGAATTAGGGCATTTTCACGAGAATTAAAGTTTTGTTAACGAAAAAATTCACGTGTGATGAATTTGTCGCGCCTAATCTCCTGTTTGGGGTCAGGCGCTGATCACCATTGTATCTTGCGACACTCCCGCTTCCGTATTGCCGGTGGCAAATTTGCTAAGTGCCAGAGCGTAGATCTTGTGTTCAGCTTTCAACACGCGTGCGGCGAGGCTATCGTCGGTATCGCCGTCAATGATCGGAACGGCGGCCTGTGCCAGAATCGGTCCTTCATCCATACCTTCCGTCACCAGATGCACGGTGCAGCCTGCCAGCTTCATGCCAGAATCCAGTGCACGCTGATGCGTATGTAGGCCGGGAAAAAGCGGTAGCAGGGAAGGGTGGATATTGAGGATACGCCCCTCATAAGGTGCAATGAACCTCCCCGACAGAAGTCGCATATAGCCCGCAAGGCAAATGATATCGGGATTCAGCGCTGCAAGTGCTTCAAGGATCGCATCTTCATGTGCATCCTTCGAGGCATAATCCTTGCGGGCGAACGCTTGCGTTGCGATACCAGCGGCTTGTGCTTTCGCAAGGCCGCCAGCATCTGGCTTGTCGGAAAAGACTGAAACAATCTCAGCCGGAAAATCGGGTGTTTGAGCAGCGCGGATCAGCGCCTCCATATTGGAGCCGCCGCCCGAGATGAAAATAACGACCCGCTTGCGGCTCATAGTGCCAGAGTACCCTGATAGACGACGCCTTCGCCTTCGCGCTTGATCATGCGACCGAGCGTAACGACATTTTCGCCTTCGGCGGCGAGGGCTGCAACCACTTCATCAACCTTGTCAGGCGTGACAACAGCGATCATGCCGATGCCGCAGTTGAAAGTGCGCAGCATTTCGAGTGGCTCGACGCCGCCGGTCTTGGCAAGCCAGGAAAATACGGCAGGAACATCGATTGCATCGAGATTGATGTTAGCGGCAAGGCCTTCCGGCAGGACGCGCGGAATATTGTCCGGGAAGCCGCCACCAGTGATGTGTGCCAGTGCCTTGATGCCATCCGAAGCCCGGATTGCAGCAAGCAGAGGCTTCACATAGATGCGGGTAGGCGTCAGCAGAGCTTCGCCCAATGTTGCTCCGGACTGGAATGGCGCATCGGATTTCCAGCCAAGGCCCGACATTTCAACGATGCGACGCACCAGCGAGAAGCCGTTGGAATGAACGCCTGAAGACGAAAGACCGAGAATGATGTCTCCTTCGGAGATATCGCCACGCGGCAGCAGACGATTGCGTTCAGCCGCACCCACGGCAAAACCGGCCAGATCGTAATCGCCATCGCGATACATGCCCGGCATTTCGGCGGTTTCACCACCGATCAATGCACAGCCAGCCTGAAGGCAACCTTCGGCAATACCGGAGACGATAGCTACACCCTGATCAGGCGAGAGCTTGCCGGTTGCGAAATAGTCGAGGAAGAAAAGTGGCTCTGCACCCTGCACGACCAGATCGTTCACGCACATCGCCACGAGGTCGATGCCGACCGTGTCGTGCTTGTCTGCATCGATTGCAATTTTGAGCTTGGTGCCAACGCCGTCATTGGCTGCGACGAGAACAGGGTCGGTAAAGCCCGCAGCCTTGAGATCGAACAGGCCGCCGAAGCCGCCAATCTCACCATCTGCACCCGGGCGACGCGTGGAGCGGACAAGCGGCTTGATCTTGTCGACCATCAGGTTGCCTGCATCGATGTCGACGCCAGCTTCCGCGTAAGTCAGTCCATTTTTCCTGGCGGGGTTATTTTCCGTGGTCATCACCTGCTCCTGAAACTGGTCTGAAACGGGGCTGTGCCCCTTTTGGGGAATATTTACCGGCGCAATGACATGAGATCGCTTGTCCTGCAAGGCCGGGAGGCTGGAAAAGCGCAAAACACTGCACGAATCTGCTGAAATTTCCGATACTGTGGATTTGCAGTAACCTGTCGATGCTCGGAGAACCACTCGCTTATAAACATTGCAATCTTTTTGCTACGGTCTAACTATCCTTCTCTGTCGGCGCTTACGAGAAAAGTAACATCGTTTTATTATAGCTGGGGCTCAGGACCCAGCTTTGCAGAGAATGGATCAAGATGGTCAAGAAACCAGCGCCGGTGCGTGACACGACAAGCAAGACGATACAGCAGTCAGAGGCCGTGGCACGCGATGGCGATATTCACGTTAATGTAGAAGTCGGCGGCTTTACGGGCTCTGTCATCCGCCGTCAGGCCATGTTCTGGACATGCGCCGTTGCCGTGTTCATCCTGTTTCTGGTGACTTTCAGTCCGGTCCTTCTGCCTTTCGTGGCTGGCATGGCGCTGGCATATTTTCTTGATCCTGTTGCAGACCGTCTGGAGCGGCTGGGGCTGTCGAGGCTGGCCTCAACAATCGTCATTTTGCTCGTTTTCCTCATGGTCCTGGTCATAGGGCTGATGATTATCATCCCGATTCTGGCAACACAGCTTGCAGATTTCATTTCCAAGCTGCCGGATTATATCTCGCAGCTACAGGCACTGATGACCAACGAGAACTCGCAATGGTTAAAGCGTTATATCGGCATCGATAGCTCCGTCATTCAGGAAAATCTCAGCACATTGCTGCAACAAGGTGCTGGTTTCCTCTCGACATTGCTCCAATCCCTGTGGAATTCGGGGAAATCTCTCATTGATATTGCGGGTCTTTTCATCGTTACGCCGGTGGTTGCATTCTACATGCTGCTCGACTGGGATCGCATGGTTGATCGCATCGATTCATGGGTGCCGCGCAGGCAGCTTTACACCGTCCGCGGCATTGCGCGTGACATGGATGCGGCAGTGGCGGGTTTCGTCCGTGGGCAGGGTACTTTGTGCCTCATTCTTGGCACCTATTATGCCATCGGACTGACCCTGACGGGGCTCAATTTTGGCCTGCTTATCGGCTTTTTCGCAGGCCTTATTAGCTTCATTCCCTATATCGGCTCTTTCGTGGGGCTGACGCTCGCGATCGGTGTCGCGCTGGTCCAGTTCTGGCCGGATTGGATCATGATCGTTGCTGTCGCAGCAGTGTTTTTCCTGGGCCAGTTTGTTGAAGGAAACATCCTCCAGCCAAAGCTCGTCGGATCGTCTGTGGGCCTGCATCCGGTTTGGCTGATGTTTGCTCTGTTCGCCTTCGGTTCTCTGTTTGGCTTCACGGGCATGCTAGTGGCAGTGCCAGCTGCGGCAGCGGTCGGGGTGCTTGTGCGTTTTGCCCTGAATCGCTATCTCCATTCTCCGATGTACGACCCGGTCTATAAGCGCCCTCATTCCGATACCGGGCCGCTGATCGAGGCTGGCGAGAATACAGGCAAAGAGAAATGAAACTGACACGTAACCGGGCGAGATTTTCAGGAGCCAGACATTCTGGAGGCAGCGATGAGTGACGCACCGCGTCAGATTCCGCTCGCTCTCGAGCATCAGCCCGGCTATTACCGCGAAGACATCATGGTCACGGGGTCGAACCGTGCGGCGGTTGATCTTATCGATCGCTGGCCGAACTGGGTTGCTCCGGTGGTGATCCTTGCCGGGCCGACGGGTGCTGGCAAGACGCATTTGGCGGAAGTCTGGCGCGCGGCAACAGGTGCGCTGTTGGCCAATCCCAAAGCCATCAGCGATGAAGTGGTGACGGGTGCTGCGGAATACCCGGTTCTGATCGACAATATTGGCGGCGCACCTTTCGATGAGACGGGCCTGTTTCATCTCATCAATAGCGTTCGGCAGAATGCAGCGCTTGGTCCGGGACCTTCACTTCTGATGACCTCGCGTCTCCTGCCTGCAAACTGGAAGGTAAAGCTTCCTGATCTTGCATCGCGCCTTAAGGCGGCAACAGTTGTCGAGATTGCGGAGCCCGACGACATGCTGCTCGGCGGCGTCATTCACAAACTTTTTGCCGACCGGCAGATCAGCGTTGAGCCACATGTGGTGAGCTATCTGGTGAGTCGTATAGAACGCTCGCTTTTGTCTGCAATCCAGATTGTGGATCGCCTTGATCGCGTAGCTCTTGAACAGAAAACCCGCATAACCCGCACGCTTGCCGCACAGGTGTTGTCAGAAGCTGGCCACGGTGACGGATGAGGATAGCCGTCACGGGAAGCCTGCGGATTTATCGGAAGCGCGGTTCTTCGCCAACTGGCAAATGACGGACATGAGATCGTTGCCCTTTCGCGCAACGATTTGTCAGCGCCCGATTTTTCAGATGTGGACTGGTTATGCGCGCTCGTCACGGCTGGTGCCTATTCCTGCCTTCTGCATGAAAATGCTGCTCACACTCATGGGCAGAAAACCTCTGTATGAACAGCTGTTCGGCGACATGGTCGCCGATACGTCCTCACTGCTTGCTATCGGCTTTCAATATCTGCCGGCGACCCGCAAATCGCGGCCATGGCGACGTTTGTTAAGAAGAACTAGTTCTTCTGCCCAACCGCCATTGGCGGCTGAATACGGGCTTTCTGTACAAGGGGCGTCACTGGAGCAGGGGTTGGCGGCTTCTTGGCAATCGATCCGGTAGTAATCATCTGTGCACTGTCGGGCTTGTTACGACCGCCCCGCAACTGGTCTTCATGCACCCAGCCAATCATGTTGGTTGAAGGCACCACAACACGATGCCATTTGCCTGTCTTACCATAAGAGCGCATTTCGCGGCCCTTTTCGACAGTGCCAATAGCGGGTGATTTATCCCATGCATTCTTGTGAATGGTGAGCTTTGCCTTCGCATAAATCACGGAAGGAGAATGAGCGGGCGTATTCGTGCCGCGCGGCGGCATCGGCAATGCGCGTGCAGATGCAGGGGGTGGTGGCGGCGGAGCTACTTTCTGCGTTGGCATTGGCGACTTTGTCGCCTGAATGGCAGCTTGTTGCACAGGCTTATTCTGTGCAGGTGCGACCAACGCAGCCGGGCGAGGGACAGGACCCACCGCGCCTGCATAATCTTTTGAAGGCGTTTTCTTTTCAACGGCAGCTTTTTCGACGCGTTGCTTGTCTTCCACCTTTGCAGGGGCCGAAGAAGTAACCTGTGGCGCGGCGCGCTGGAACAATGCAGTCAATGCTGCCTGCGGGCTCTTATGTTGGGCTGTGGCCCACAGACTGAACGCACCCAGACCCAAAATTGCGCCGAGCGCCAATATTGGTGCGGATGAACCTGAACCACTCTTACGCCCGGTGGAGCGCCCGCTGGAGCGTCCGGTCGTGCGTTTTGTCGAGCGGGAACTCTGTTTCCTTGCGGCCATTGTCACTTGTCCCCTGTTCGAATCGCGACAGGAAGACACTAGCGGGTCTTCCTTCGCATTTCGTTACCGGGAGCATTTATTAGACGGAGCGGGTGAGACCGCCATCTACGCGCAGGTTCTGGCCTGTAATGTAGGCCGCACCTTCTGATGCCAGAAAGGCAACTGTTGCGGCAATTTCTTCGCTTTTGCCATAACGTTGCATAGGCACGCTGTCACGGCGTTCTTCAGTGGCTGGCAGGCTGTCGATCCAGCCCGGCAAGACATTGTTCATGCGAATATTGTCGGGTGCATAAGTGTCGGCAAATACCTTCGTGAAAGAGGCAAGGCCTGCGCGGAACACTGCCGAAGTCGGGAACATTGCGCTTGGTTCGAAAGCCCATGCCGTCGAGATGTTGATGATTGTGCCGGATTTTTGCTTTTGCATTATAGGGACGACAAGGCGGCTTGGACGAACGACATTCAGGAAATAAGTGTCGAGCCCCTTGTGCCAATCCTCATCCGTAATATCGAGAATCGGAGCACGAGGACCATGACCGGCACTGTTAACCAGTGTATCGATGCGCCCCCATTTTTCTATCGTGAGATCGACAAGCTTATTGAGATCGTCAATCGACTGGTTTGAACCGGTCACGCCGATACCGCCCAGTTCCTTGGCCAGCGCTTCGCCTTTGCCCGATGAAGACAGAATAGCGACAGCGAAGCCATCCTGTGCTAGTTTGCGAGCAGATGCAGCCCCCATTCCGCTGCCGCCCGCCGTAATGATTGCAACTTTCTGTGCCGACATTTCCTGATCCTGATGTAATGAAACTGTTCCTATGCGCTGAAAGTAGCGAACAGGTTTGAAATCCCAAGTGAATTTTCTTGATTCTTAGATTTTGTGGCGTTGTTCGAGCAATAAAAAACGCCGCTTACGCGGCGTTTAATCAAAATAGGTGGAATGGACTATTCCCGGCCGGATGACTTGTTGCCCGAAAAGGTCTCACCGGAAACAGGCTCATTGCTTTTCTGGCTCGACTCTTTTTGCTGAACTGCATCACGGAATGCCGCCCATTCATTTTCGTGGCGACGGTACAGTGCATCTGAAGTCTGGATATCCATTTCTATCCTCCGTTGTCGTGGCAACGCAAATAACATGGACCGAGCAAAATCGTTGCATCACAAACGGTAAGCGCTTGAAATCTTAATCGGTTTATATGTTTATAACTGCTCGGGATCGCCTACCTATTGGTGCGTTTGGGTGTTTCGATCCCTCTAAAGGATTAGTTTTCTTTAATGGAAATGCCGTCTTCGCCGATTTTCAATTCAATGCCGGAGGATTTGGATTCTTCCTGATAGGTATAAATTGCAAAGCCTGCGACCACGACAATAAGAGCACCGATGATCAGATAAAGTCCGTTGCGATTCACTCTGAAACTCCAGAAATTTGAAGATGCAAAAGGAACGCGCGACCCTGTCGTTGGTTCCTGACCTTTCCGAAAAGCCCGAAAAACGCAAATAAGCGTAAGGGTGTGAATAAAATTCGAAAAAGCAATTTTTATCGCTTGCTTTATATCTGGCGATTATCTAGGGAAGGGCCGCTTACAAAGCACGGAGCGTAGCGCAGCCTGGTAGCGCACCTGATTTGGGATCAGGGGGTCGGAGGTTCGAATCCTCTCGCTCCGACCATTTTCTTCCTGACAATTTGCTAAGATGAGTTCGTCGCGATTAGTTGCTGTGGCGTGCGCCTTTATCGCGTTGACATGGTGTGGCGTGTAAACTATTGCCTTGTTGAAATTATCGCCCTCCGGGCACAAGAGCATAGATCAAGGTTCTTCAAATGGTTGCACGTATTTACCGTCCAGCTAAGACCGCAATGCAGTCTGGTAAAGCCAAAACAGAAAACTGGCTTCTGGAATACGAGCCGGAAAGCGCTCGCAAGGTTGAGCCTTTGATGGGCTACACTTCTTCTGGCGACATGAAGAGCCAGATTCGCCTGTCATTTGACAGCCGCGAAGATGCGATCGAATACGCGACCCGTAATGGTATTGCCTATCGCGTAATCGAGCCGCACGAAGCAAAGCGCCGCAAGGTTTCCTATTCGGACAATTTCCGCTTCGACCGTGTTCAGCCCTGGACGCATTAACAGTTTAAATTCGCTGCATGCTTCGTCTCAAGTCCAGTGCGATTTGGAGGATAGTGAAGTAACAGCTTTTCCTGGCCCAACACATTGTGTTAAGGCCGGGTTCTGATGGTGAGGTCCCGTAGCTCAGCTGGATAGAGCACCGGCCTTCTAAGCCGTAGGTCGCAGGTTCGAATCCTGCCGGGATCGCCATCATAAGACTTATCACCCGCAATACTTTGAAAATCCATATGACCTTCTAATCCTGTGCACAGAGGCAGGTCTTTAGCAAGGAACGCTGTCGATTCAAGACGGTGCACCTCATGGAATCTAGCGAGATTGTCGTAATTTCAGAGCATATGTCTCCAACCGTTTCGCACTTGACGCGTGAGAGTTGGCAGCTGCAGCTATCGCAGCATAAATGGTCAGTAAAAGGCTGAAATAGACTTTTATTTACATGGGGCGGAAGACAGCAATGAGAAAATTGAGATTGGTTCGCTATATATCTTCAAGGTTTAGAGTAAATATCGCGCCAGAATTTTTCAGTAGCCACGGTGTAAAGTTCGGTACGATATTGCTTCCTCAGCCTTGATACCGATCCCATAAACGTGATCGCCACGACGATACATTTGAATAGGGCCGAAAAGAACTGTACCTTATCGTGTTTCACTACATAACCAGTTTGATCCGGAGCGACGAAGGCGACTTGCTTATACCGAAATATCCGTTGAAATGATGCTAGAAAGTTTTTTGGTTCAACTGCTGTTCTATTTTTAAGGACAAATGATGGAAGCAGGAAGCCATTAAGCGTCAATATGCGAAAGACTTTATGGGCTTTTGTGCGGTCTAATGAGCCTATCTCGGCATCAGCCGGAACAGAAAAAGGCTTCATTTGCTCGTCCGGGGCAAGATTGGCGATTTGCTTTCGGAGCGATGACGTGTCGATGTTGTCAACCCAGAACTGTGGGCCTTTCATCACATCGCAGACGGCTTGCGTGTAAGCTCTCGCCCCACCGTAGTTGTATGAGAGCGCCGATCCCAAGACGCATTTAAAATAGGTTTTAACCATTGATACTGCTGCAGTATCAGAGGCGATCATTGTGCAAACGAGAGCGGCCCTCAGGCTCAGATATCGAGTGAACGGGCCTTCTTTTAAGCCGAAGTCGTCTGCCCACCCGCCAACACCATTCATAGTGAGAATGTTGAATGGATTGGTCATGCCGAAAAGCATGTCATCGCCACGCACAAAAAACGGGAAAGAGAACTGCTTCACATCTGATATTTTGAATGCGAAGTGCCACCAACCGCCATAAGCAACATGCTCAGGCAATTCCGCCTTCAGCAAATCAACGACCTTACGCATGTCGAGGCCATTTTTGAGATTGATAACGCGAGTGCCACGGTAGTCAGCACCCTTTTCATGCAGAAGGAAAGGCTTATCTTCTCGCAGCATAGATCCCGCGACGGCTAGATTTGGAACTGCACCGAACTGCAAAATCTGAAATGTTCGACGGATAGCTTCCATTTCACAGCTGGCATCGTCATCCATAAAGAGACAGTGAGAAAAACCATTGTCCTTCAGATGTAGCAAACCACGCGTAAAGCCACCTGATCCTCCAAGGTTTTTGTTAGGAATCACAGTCGCTTTGGCGGCCTCAGATGGTTCGATGTTCTGTGAATTATCTACAACAATCAGGTCGATGTTTGCGGACAGATCAGGATCAGCCAGAAGCGTATCAGATATGCGCTTCATTGCAGGCAATACGTAATGCTTTCGGTTGAAATGTGTAATAACGATGCCAAGTTTTACATCAGTCGTCGGAGCATCTTTTGTAAAGTAGTACCCGTCTGAGATCTCAGAATCCGTATTGGCTGTGACCGAGTAGAACAGTATGCCGTCACTCATCATCGACCAAAATGGCAAATCGATTTCAACAGGGACTGCGGAAAGATCGACAGTTGTTTCACCGAGCCAAGGCATCCCGTTTTCGATACTGTGGAGGCCAATTCTGACCGTCACATTTCCTTTTCCGACGAGAGCAATACCAAGGTTATCAATGCGGCAGTTCTCTTTCCAAGGCGCGACCGAGAACCCGTTGAAAAATGTATCGAGCGAAACTGTTTGCCCTAAAGGAATCCCAATGACACCTTCAACGTCTGTCGACACGGTTTCAGATGATCGGAAGTACATTTCGATTGGTGCAGTGATTTCAGATTTAGGGAAAACGAGTTTCTGAAGCTTGTGCATGAGCGCCTGTCAAAAGAGGTCTACTTTAATCGGACTATCACAGTAGGGATTTGAAGCAACACCGCTCCTTCTTCGTTCAATTCACAACGCTCCCTTGAGGTGGCTTTTCCATGCAGAAAGGAAACGCCATGGGCAAAACTATGCCAGCAAGCGCGGTCGGTGGTCCTGCTTGACTTCATTGAATGCATCAAGGCGCTACACGGCTATGATGCGATCTATGGAAACAATCAGAACAAGTTACCAAAGTGATCGCCAAGCAGCACAAGAAAAATTGCACTGAACGATGATAAGCAAAACGCCGCAAAATTTGCGACGCTTTTATTGTTCCGCGAGTAGGCGATTTATTGTCCATGTGGGCCGTCGCCGCTACGGGAACGTGTGATGAATCTCGGACCGCGATCACGCGGACCATCCCAATGTCTGCCGCCGCGATCCCATCCGCGACCACGGTCCCAATGGCGATCACGATGCCAATGACCGCGATAATAGTCACGATCCCAACTGTCGTTACGATCATTGAGTGCGGCTCCTATGGCTACACCTGCGATCAGCGGAATACCGATCAGTGCGGCGTTACGGCCAAAGTCGTCGGAATAACCGCCTCTCGATCCCTCACGCATTGCGAGATATCGAGAGGAGGCCCAGCCGGATAAACCGCCGTAGCTGATTTGGCACCAACCATAACCTGACGTGCAGCCCCGCACATTGACGGGGGCACGGCTTGGGATGCTGCCAAGGACAGCATAGCCCGTACCCGGACCTGTGCGAACATTGAGGTTGGTTGTCACGATTGCATTCGCCGCTTGCGCTGCACCCGCAGAAAAGACGCCTAGTGCAACTATTGCTGCTTTGAAAGAAAGTCTCATCGGGGTTCTCCCTGAACAACTCCATTGGTTAACAAACGATGAAGGTCGGTAAGAAGTTCCCGTTGGTTTATGCGTTGCGTGTTTCAGCGACGGTGACGCAGAATGACGGCAATAGCTAAGCCAGCCAGGCCTATGGCGATAACACCCTGCAACACGAAAACCCAGTTCATCATGGCATTTCCCTTTAGAACATATCCCGAAAAGTGCGAAACGGCTTTCGGGAAATATGTGCGTGAAAACAACGGTCGAGGCGCGCCGATCTGATTTAATCGGATCGAGACGCAGTCCGGTGCTTCCAGCAGCTGAAGTTAGAATAACCTAATCTGCCCGGTTCCCTATCGTATTTCAGAGAGCAGTGAAATGGATAAGTGTTGCAGTGTATCTAGGCCTTTGAAAATATAGAGTTTTAAAATCTCGCGGTGATGTCACAAAAGCGGCCAGTCGGCCGCCTTGGCTTTCCCCACGGCTTGCTATTCGTCTCTTCCGAAATACTTTGCTTTGATCGCTGCAAGTTCTTCACTTTCTTGAAGACTGATAATCGCAATAGAGGCGGGCTTTACAAGGTCACTATGACGCGGGAAGGCAAATCCATATTTGTCTGGACTAAAGATGTTTCCAACCATCTCAACAGGTTCGTCTGCATTTTTGTGCGCAAAATATTCCAATACCGGGCTGTCGCCGACAATTGCTGAAATTTCCTCGTTTGTCAGTGCGGATACCGCTTCGGGTAGATGATCAAAAGTAACTGTCGAGATTGAGCGCGCCGCCATCATCTGTTCTGCAATGCTGCCCGTACGTACACCCACAGTCTTGTTTTGCAATTCGGCCAAGCCATTGATGTTGTTTGAAATATGCGCAACCGTCATAACGCTGGTAACTGACGAAGTTACATAGGCCACTACGGCTATGCCGAAGACCAGCCAAAACGCCTGCCAGATGCGTCCCACCCATCCGAAGAGATTCTTGCGCGAGCTTTTGCCCGAAGTGGCAAGGGAAACGACGTGATAGAAGCTTTCGGCCAAACCTTCCAGCCAGCGGCGTGGGAAGTTTTGATCGAACCGGCGATCAAAGAGTGTCAGCAGAATGGTGGCAATCAGAATGACTATGCCGATCCACGCATAAGTGGCAAGGTGGCCAGCGTCTTCCAGGTCGCCGATCAGATCATTCCATCCATTGCCGGCTTGCGTGTGCACCATGATCCGTAGGCCTGCATCGAACCATGGATGGGTGAAATCTACGATTTCGGCACGTTTTTCGGTGATGGTGAGGTTGGTGACGGCCGCATCAACTTCGTTCGCGGAAACAGCTTTCACCAATGCATTGTAGTTCGGATATTCGATGAACTGAGATGCTAATCCCAGACGCGTGCTCACACTGTTCCAGAGGTCGACCGCCATTCCAGTGTAGGTGTCACCCTGTTTGCTGACAAAAGGCTCGCTGACGTAAATGCCGACCTTCACCTGACGTAAAGGTGCTTCCTGGGCCGCGGTGGGAAACACTGAGAGTGTTAGAAAAAAGAGTGCAAGAAGACTCTGGGCGAAGAGGATAGCCGGGTTTTTAGTCAAATTCTGGAGTAGCACTGTCATAAGCCGAAATTTTATTGCCGATAGTGAGGCAGTATAGATATTTTAGTAAGAGATGGAAGCAAAAGGATAATGTTGTTAGCTTTATTATTTTGTATTTATATATAACTTATATTGCATATATAGTATTTCTTAACGGGGTCTCATTTCAAAAAAAGCAGGACTAGGCTTTGTGATAAGGCGGTTGTCAGCTCAGAATGTAAAACGTCGATCTGATGCATTCAGATCGACGTTTTTTGCAGCGTTTGTAAGTGCTCTAAATGCGACGCACCTTTATAATTCAGATCGCGGCAAAGCCTTTTTCAATATCTGCGATCAGGTCAGGCACATCTTCAAGGCCGATTTGCAGGCGAATGACCGGGCCCGGGTAATCACCCTTGGCAACGGTTCGATCTTTCAGCCCGACTTCGTTTGCAAGACTTTCATATCCGCCCCATGAATAACCAAGGCCAAAAATCGTCAGCGCATTGAGAAAAGCGTGTGCTTCTTGTCGGCCGCCACTCTTAAGCACAAAGGCAAATACGCCGGACGAGCCCTTGAAATCGCGTTTCCACAATGCGTGGCCCGGATGGCTTTCCAGCGCTGGGTGCAGTACGCGATCAACGGCTGGATGGCTTTCCAGCCAACGGGCAATTTCAAGCGCGCTTTTGCGGTGATGTTCCAGACGAACCCCCATTGTGCGCAGGCCACGCAGGATCTGATAGGCGTCATCAGGTGCAGCACACAGACCAAGCACGCCATGGGTTTCCAGCAACTGTGGCCAGCATTTCTCATTGGCCGAAATGGTTCCAAACAGAATGTCAGCGTGGCCGGAGGGATATTTTGTGGATGCGTGGATGCTGATATCGACGCCAAAATCCAGCGGCTTGAAATAAAGCGGTGTCGCCCACGTGTTGTCCATCATGACGATGGCGCCAGCCTTGTGAGCTGCGTCGACGATTGCGGGAATGTCCTGCACTTCGAACGTGTTGGAGGCAGGTGATTCCGTAAATACCACTTTGGTGTTGGGACGCAGAAGCTTTGCAATGCCTGCGCCGATTTCAGGATCGTAATATTCAACCTCAATGCTCATACGCTTCAAGATCGTATCAGCAAAGTGGCGAGTCGGATTGTAGATCGAGTCGACAAACAGAACATGGTCACTAGGCGATAGAAACGCCAGCAGAGGGATTGTGACAGCGGCCAGACCTGACGGAACACAGACAGTTCCAGCAGAACCTTCAAGGGCATCGATTGCCTTGCATAATGCTTCGCTGGTTGGTGTTCCGCGCGTGCCGTAAGTGTATTTCTGATTGCCCGTCGCCATTGTTTGCGCGTCAGGAAACAGGACCGTGGAAGCGCGCACAACCGGTGGATTAACGAAGCCGTGATAGTCGCGCGGCTCATACCCATCATGGGTCAAGCGTGTGTTTATGCCCAGCTTTTCTGTCTTGTCCTGCTTGTTAGTCACGAAATTGCCTCCAGGCCGTGTTGCATGCTGATCCGACGGCTCTCCGTTGGAGAGTTTTGCAAACTTGTGTTCGGTCGAAACAGGTTTGCAACGGAAAGGGTTGGTGTCCGCTGACAGTGGGACACTCCGATTATTGGATAAAGCGCGCATGGGGCGGATGCAACATGGAGCTTTGTAACAGTGATAATGTAAATCAGAGAAAGAGAAATCCCGATATGCCAGATCTGAATGAGCGCAAGGCCGCAAGCACTATTCTTTATCCGCTTCGCGCAGCATCGGAGCTGGTAAGAGCGCTTGCGAAGCCTGCTTATCCAGGTGCGCCGTCGAGTTGGACGATGGAGATGACGGCGCTCATCGTGCTTCTCCCTTTCGTGCTGCTGGTCCTGCATATATGGGATGCGCAGATTGTCCGGGCTGCGATGAACAGTAATTTCATCGTCATGGAAGTGCTTCGAACGATTACCGATCTGATTCGTACGGTTGTCTGGCTGGGCATAGGCATAATTGTCTGGCTCGTCACGGCTTTAATGCTTTCTCCCTTCATCCGTCTCACCGCACAGCAAATGCTTGTTCGTTTTCATGGCTGGGCAACGCTTGTTCTTGCTTCGATCGTGGTCGGCAGTTTCCCGACCGAGATTGGCAAATTTGTTATAGGGCGTGCACGTCCAGTTTTGCTTGATGAGTTGGGATCAGCCTATTTTGCACCGTTTCGTGGTGAGTACTCCTATGAAAGCTTCCCGTCGGGTCACTCCATGATGGCTGGTATCATGCTGGTATCATTATGGATTTTCTTGCCACGCTGGCGGTTTTTGACTGTGCCGGTTTGTATACTTTTCGTAATCAGCAGGCTTGCAGCCGGCGCTCATTACCCCACCGATGTCGTGGCTGGGCTGACAATTGGCTGTATCGCGACATGGTGGACTGCTCGCTTTATGGCGACGCGAAATATTATTTTTTCTGTTGATGAAGATCAGATGATGCCACGCATATAAATCAGACAAAATCGAGGTATTTGTCAACTGGCGCATTCCTGCGAAATCAGTGTAATATATTGTTTTTATTGTGTTATTATGGAGGCTCCCTTTTTAAGGGGAGCCTATTTCTTTGGCGGGATCGTTTTACCCGAAAATTGGGAAATCATGTAAATTTCTGTATGCGTCGCGACATTTTTTTGGATGAACAGGCCTTTCTCCAGACGTTAATAGCTTGACCAAAACCAAAATATCGCCTTCGATAGAGTTGTGAAGGCGATAGGCATCTCACGCTCATAAAAACCAATAAGGGTCGACAGCGGCTCGGGGCGGAAGATAGCTTACGCAAAGCAGGGGTTGGGGGAGGTCATACGACTGTTTCTTCAGCTTAGTGCTAAAAATAAAGCAACAGAGACGATCGGGCTGTTTGGCTCGACGATCTCCAGGGAACATAAAAGGTTGCAGGCCAGATGAAAAAAACTGTTTTGACAGGGGTATTGGGTGCAGCTGCGTTGTTTGGCGCGGCTTCGGGAGCATCAGCAGATACGCTTTCTGATGTGAAGGCCAAGGGGTTCCTGCAGTGTGGCGTCAATACAGGTTTGCTCGGTTTCGCATCGCCGGATGACAAGGGCGAATGGTCGGGCTTTGACGTGGATTATTGCCGTGCGGTGGCCGCTGCCATTTTCGGGGATCCAACCAAGGTTAAGTTTACACCGCTGAACGCGAAAGAACGCTTTACTGCGCTGCAATCGGGCGAAGTGGACGTACTGATCCGCAACACCACTTGGACCATCAGTCGCGATACGTCGCTTGGTCTCGATTTCCCGGGCGTCAATTATTATGACGGTCAGGGCTTCATGATCAATTCCAAGAAGCTTTCGGGCATCAATTCTGCGCTTCAGCTGTCCGGCGCCTCCATCTGTGTTCAGGCTGGCACGACCACCGAGTTGAACATGGCCGACTATTTCCGTGCCAACAAGATGGACTACAATCCGGTCGTCTTTGAAAAGCTCGAAGAAGCCAATGCGGCTTATGATTCCGGTCGTTGCGATGCTTACACGACCGACCAGTCCGGTTTGTACTCGACCCGCCTGACGCTGGCCAATCCAGACGATCACGTCGTTCTGCCGGAAATCATTTCCAAGGAACCGCTTGGACCAGCTGTTCGCCAGGGTGATTCCAAGTGGGCCGATGTTATCCGTTGGACCCACTATGCGTTGTTGAATGCTGAAGAGTTCGGCATCACCAAGGCAAATGTCGAAGAGATGAAAAACTCCGACAACCCGGAAATCAAGCGCTTGCTTGGCTCTGAAGCTGACACCAAGATTGGTACAGATCTCGGTCTCACCAATGATTGGGTCGTGAATATCATCAAGGGTGTTGGTAATTACGGCGAACTGTTCGAGCGCAATCTCGGCGCCGGTAGCCCGCTCAAGATCGCTCGCGGTCTGAATGCCCAGTGGACCAAGGGTGGTGTTCAGTACGGTATGCCGATCCGCTAAGGATTGTGCTCTTGTTGGATGATGTCAGGCGGGGGCAGTTATGCGCCCGCCGGATTTGTCGGCTCTACAATACTGCGCAGGTCAGCAAATTCAGACATTCTTTGAACAACCAGATCGCAGTTCGAATCTGGCGCATCGTACCAGGCAATTTAATCCGCGCCTCGCGCACAATGTGCAGGCTGCACGGCTCGGCATTTAAACGTAACTGCTTTGAACGGATTGTCCCCGTTGAGGGGCGGGGACGACAGCTATTTTTTCAAAGCTGATATGAAGGCCGAAAGAAAACAGGAAACATATGGCTTCCTATTCCGCAACCGAACAACGCCGCAGCGGCGGTGGAACGTCTCTCCTGTATGATCCGCGCATTCGCGGCATCTTTTATCAGGTTCTGGTGTTCGCCGCCGTTGTGGCATCAATCTATTGGATCGTGGGAAACACGATCACCAATCTTCAACGCGCTAACATTGCCTCGGGCTTTGGCTTTCTGAATGGGCGCGCTGGCTTCGATATTAGTCAGACGCTTATCTCCTATTCGAGCGATTCCACCTATGGTCGGGCAGTTCTCGTTGGTTTGTTGAACACGCTTTACGTCGCAGCTCTTGGTGTTGTTCTAGCCTCAGTCATTGGATTCTTGGTCGGCATCGGACGACTTTCGCGCAACTGGCTGATCAGCAAGATCTGCATGGTCTATGTGGAAGTGTTCCGCAACATTCCACCGCTTCTGGTTATTTTCTTCTGGTACTTCGGCGTTCTCTCCGTTCTCCCGCAAGCGCGTGAAAGCCTTTCATTGCCGCTCGGAACGTATCTGAACAATCGCGGCTTTTTCATGCCTGCGCCTGTATGGGGTGAGGGGGCGTGGCTATTGCCGGTAGCGCTGCTGCTCGGCATTGTGGCTTCATTTTTTGTCGCTCGCTGGGCAAAGCGCCGTCAGATGACAACCGGTCAGCCTTTTCATACTGCCCGTGTGTGTGCAGCGCTGATTATCGGTTTGCCGATCCTCGCGCTGATCGTCACCGGTTTCCCCGTTACTTTTGATTTGCCGAAGCTCGGAACATTCAATCTGACGGGCGGCACGCAGATTAAGCCAGAGTTTCTCGCTCTTCTGCTGGCCTTGTCGTTCTATACGGCCTCGTTCATTGCTGAAACTGTACGTGCAGGCGTGCTCGGAGTGAACAAGGGGCAGACTGAAGCAGCCTTTGCTGTGGGCCTCAGGCCTGGGCAGACCATGCGTTTGATCATCGTGCCACAGGCACTGCGCATTATCATCCCGCCACTGTCGAGCCAGTATCTTAATCTGATCAAGAACTCATCGCTCGCCATTGCCATCGGCTATCCGGACCTTGTGGCCGTCGGCGGAACGATTCTCAACCAGACCGGTCAGGCTGTGGAAGTCGTGGCAATCTGGATGGTTATCTATCTCAGCATCAGCCTTGTTACATCCGGTCTCATGAACTGGTTCAATGCCAAGATGGCACTGGTGGAGAGATGACAATGGAAAACACTGATCTCCAATATGTGCGCACGCAAATGGTCGAGGGCGAGTCTCCGCCGCGGTCGGTTCAGGGCTTCTCGCACTGGCTGCGTGTCAATCTTTTTGCAACGCCGGTCGATGCTGCGCTGACACTCTTCGGTCTCGCGATTGTGGCGTGGTTTCTCCCGTCAATGATCCAATGGCTATTCGTCAATGCAGCATGGACTGGTAGTGATCGCACGGCATGTCTGACTGTCGCGCAGGGTGGTGTGCAGCCGGAAGGCTGGTCGGGTGCATGCTGGGCATTTGTGAACGCAAAATACCAGCAATTCATCTATGGTCGTTATCCGTTTGAAGAACGGTGGCGCGTTAATCTGACGGCAGCACTGTTTGTCATTCTGCTCGTGCCGCTGATGATTCCGAAGGTCCCGCGCAAGACGATCAATGCCATCTTGTTTTTCCTTGTGTTTCCGGTGGTCGCATTCTTCCTTCTCGTCGGCGGCTGGTTTGGCTTGCGTTATGTCGAAACCTCACTTTGGGGCGGTCTTCTGGTAACGCTTGTTCTGTCCTTCGTCGGTATTGCGGTTTCGTTACCACTCGGTGTGGTGCTTGCTCTCGGGCGACGTTCAAAACTGCCGGTCATCAAAACATTCTGCATCATCTTTATTGAAATGGTGCGCGGCGTGCCGCTGGTCACTGTGCTCTTCATGGCCAGTGTAATGCTTCCGCTGTTTCTGCCACCGGGCGTGACCTTCGACAAGTTGATGCGTGCACTTATTGGCGTGGCACTCTTCGCGTCGGCCTATATGGCTGAAGTGGTGCGTGGTGGCCTTCAGGCGATCCCACGTGGGCAATATGAGGGGGCTGATGCGCTGGGTCTCAGCTACTGGCAGAAGACCAACCTCATTGTGTTGCCACAGGCCTTGAAACTGGTGATTCCCGGTATTGTGAATACCTTCATCGGTCTCTTTAAAGACACGAGTCTTGTTTACATTATCGGTATGTTCGATCTGCTCGGCATTGTCCGTCAGAACTTCTCCGATGCGAACTGGGCTTCTCCACAGACACCTGCAACAGGTTTGATCTTTGCGGGCTTTGTTTTCTGGATTTTCTGTTTCGCTATGTCGCGATACTCTATATTCATGGAACGAAGGCTCGACACGGGTCACAAACGATAAGAATCAAGGGAATAATACGAATGAGTGCACAAAGCGCCCTCCCACAATCCGAGCTCGGTGTCGAAATCGACCGTTCAAAACTGGAAGTCTCGAAGACCGAAGTGGCCATCGAACTCAAGAACATGCACAAATGGTATGGTGAGTTCCACGTTCTGCGTGACATCAACCTGAAGGTCATGCGCGGCGAACGTATCGTTGTTGCGGGTCCATCGGGCTCGGGCAAGTCGACAATGATCCGTTGCATCAACCGTCTGGAAGAACACCAGAAGGGCCAGATCATTGTTGATGGTATTGAACTCACCAATGATCTCAAGAAGATCGATGAAGTGCGCCGCGAAGTCGGCATGGTGTTCCAGCATTTCAATCTCTTCCCGCATCTGACCATTCTCGAAAACTGCACCTTGGCACCGATCTGGGTTCGCAAGATGCCTAAGAAGAAGGCGGAAGAAATCGCCATGCATTATCTGGCGCGCGTGAAGATCCCTGAACAGGCCAACAAATATCCGGGCCAGCTTTCAGGCGGTCAGCAGCAGCGTGTGGCGATTGCCCGTGCGCTTTGTATGAACCCGAAGGTCATGCTGTTCGATGAGCCGACTTCGGCTCTTGATCCGGAAATGGTCAAGGAAGTGCTGGACACAATGGTAAGCCTTGCTGATGAAGGCATGACCATGATCTGTGTGACGCACGAAATGGGCTTTGCGCGCCAGGTTGCGAACCGCGTGATCTTCATGGATCAGGGCCAGATTGTTGAACAGAATTCGCCAGCCGAGTTCTTCGACAATCCGCAGCATGAGCGCACAAAGCTGTTCCTGAGCCAGATCCTGCACTAGGGTCTGTGGGGCATTAGTTTTGAAGCGTGGTATGGATGAAAATAGCACAGGTTTAGGAGCAAAGCCGAAGGTGGAGTGGTTCTCCATCGAGGCTTTGCGACGCAAAACTGGGCCATTTTCGCCATATCCCTTTGGGACGTGGCGGATTTTCTCTCTGAATGCGTCGAACAGTCCTCTTGGAGATACACGCCACGGCGTCCTGTTCTCCTGTTCAGAAACAAAATCCGTCTCACGCCACGCTCAAAACCTAATTTCCCACAAACCCTAGAGCGCGTTTCGATCTGATTGGATCAGATCGGCGCTCTAAATATTTGTTTTAAAGCGCATCTTTGCCCGAAAACCGTTTCACACTTTTCGGGATGCGCACTAATCGTTTGATTGGTTGAGATTAAAAACACCCGCCAGAGATGATCTGGCGGGTGTTTTCTTTTGGATTGGGTGTGATGGCTTATTCGTCGTGCTGACCCTGGCAAAATTGAATGCGATTGCCGAATGGATCCAGTACAGCCATTACGTGGCCCCACGGTGCATTCTCAATGCCGGGCCGCATATAGCGATACCCACGCGAATTGACTTCCTTTTGGAATTCCTCGACGCCCTGCATACGGACGAAAATATTCGCGCCCGGACTGCCATCGCCGTGATGCTCGCTTAGATGCAGCACCAGATCACCACGCGAAACCTGCATATAAAGCGGCATTCCCTCTGCAAAACGATGTTCCCAATCGAGCGTGAAGCCCAGAAAGCCAACATAAAAATCCTTGGCTTTCTCGATATCGAAAATGCGGAAGATAGGGCAGGTCTGTTCAAAATGGATTGTCATTCTGTCTGGCCTTTGCGACTCATACTGATATGTCTATCCCGATAGTAGAGGTGATTGTGACAGAGTATGGTTGGACGGAACATCTGGAGCCAGAGCAATATCGTGAGTTCCACGCTTTTTACAGCAAAGAATGGTGGACCGCCGCACGCAGCTTTGAGGATGTTTCGCGTATGCTTATGCATTGCGATCTTATGCTGTTCTGTCGGGATGCAAATGGAACGATTGTCGGCTTCGCGCGTGTGCTGAGCGACTTCACCTTCAAGGCCATGATCTTTGATGTGATCGTGGCTGAACAGTGCCGCGGCCAAAGGCTTGGACAGGCTCTCGTCCAGCGCATTATCAACCACGAAAAACTGCAACGGGTGAAAAGTTTCGAGCTCTACTGTCCTGACCGCCTCGTGCCGTTCTACGAGCGGCTTGGTTTCGTGAAAGGCACGTCTTCAATGCTTTTCAATCAGCGTTAAAGCGCATCCCGAAAAGTGTGAAACGGTTTGCGGATAAGATGCGCGTTGAAATGAATGCCAGAGCGCATCCCGAAAAGTGTGAAACGGTTTTGGGACTAAGATGCGCGTTGAAACGAATACCAGAGCGCTGATCCGAATTATTCTAATCGAGATGCATTCTGGATTAATCTTCAACAAAGCGGCGCAGACGCTGCAGCGCATCGTCCCATTGTGCGGAAACCGTCGCGAGATAAGCGCGGGCATCGACAAGTGGGGTAGGGCAAAGCCGGAAACGGCTCTCACGCCCCACTTTGTCGCGCTCAACGAGTCCTGCTTGTTCCAGCACCGAAAGATGCTTTGTCATTCCCTGTCTGCTGATACTGCCGTTTTGCGAGAGTGTAACGATTGAACGGCTTTCGCCGTCACTCAATGTCTCGATCAGCGCCAGCCGGGTAGGATCGGCCAGCGCTGCGAAAATGGCAGATATGTTTCCTGATTGCGTGAACGTGGCTTCGGTCATTTGCTCTCGAGGTATTCCTTTATATTTCGCATTTGCTCTTCCCACCCGCCAGTGTTCATTCGAAGAGCTATTGGGCGACGGTCAGCCGGTAGCGCGTCGAAGCCTGTTTCGATGACGGTAAGCCTTGTACCGGATTCAATTTCCTTAAGCTTGAACTCCACCAGTGTCTGAGGCTCTTTAGAATAATCAGCATCGGTTTCAACTGCATAGGGATGCCATGTGAAGGCAAAATAATGCGGTGCTTTCATATCTTTGATGAAGGACATCCATTTGGTATCGCCGCATCCGTCAAACGTAAAGTGACCGGTCGAAGGAGTGTCGACGATAAATGGCCCATCAATTTTGACTTTGAACCATTCACCGAATTCTTCATGGTTAGTAAGTGCACGCCACACGCGATCAATGCCTGCGCGAAGATCTACAGTCTTCTCTATCCGGTCTGTTGCTAGTGCCGTTGTCATAGTCCAAATCCTCTCTAATTGGCAACTGTATGGTTGCCAATTTACACGACCTGAATATAAAAGCAACCAAAAGGTTGCATATAGCTATTCGTGCGGAGATGCCTTGGCTGGAAGTGGAAAAAGCATCACGAATTTTTCTGCCAAAGCACGGTCGCCTTTGAGCGTGAGCACATTTGCAGTTTCGAGAGCGGAGAGAGATTGTCCGCCATAAATGGCTGCGGCCATCATGCGAGGCGAGCTTTCGAAGGCGATGTCATATTGCTCGGCTTTGCCGCGCGTAATCTCCAGTTTGCTATCTTGCAAATGCGCGATGAAATCTTCTCCATCCAGTCTAAGTCCAATAGTGGCTTTCAGGCCTTGTGAAAGCCCCGGATCGATCATGGTTCTGAGCGAAAGCAGGAACGATGTGGTCGAGATTGGTAAGTTCGGATCATGGCTGGGTGAACGCGCTGCCCACCGGCCAAGCGTCTGGAGGATGGGTTCGGCTTCGTAGCCCCATGGGGTCAGTTCGTAGACTTGCACTGAAGCAGGCGGCGGGAGCTTCGATTTGCGTAAAATGCCAGATTCTTCCAGTCCCTCAAGTCGCTGGGTGAGAACATTGGCGCTTATACCGGGTAGATCGGCGCGCAAATCGCTGAAGCGCTTAGGGCCAAACATCAACTCACGAATGACGAGCAATGCCCAACGTTCACCAATCAAATCAAGGGCATGGGCCGCAGCGCATGCATCATCATAGCTGCGTCTTGCGGTTGGCGATTCACGTTTAGTTACTTTTTCTAACTTCATGGTTGCTAATTATAACTTATCTGTCATTATGTGCAAGCGAACTTGCGCTGGTTAGGTCCAAGCAAAGCTTCCAACCGGCTTTATCGCCGCAGGGATTGGGTAGGCGATAGAAAACCAAAATGTAAATGGGTGTTTCAAGCCCAACAATGGAGGAATACATGCCAAAATTGATTTTCGTGAATCTGCCCGTCAAAGACGTTGCACGCTCGACCAGCTTTTATGAAGCAATTGGCGCGACCAAAAATCCGATGTTTTCGGATGAAACAGCATCCTGCATGGTGTTCTCTGACACCATCCACGCGATGGTCCTCAGCCATGACAAATTCAGCCAGTTCACGCCAAAGAAGATTTCTGATGCGAATGCTACAAGCGAAGTGTTGATCTGCTTATCAGCGGATAGCAAGACGGAAGTGGATGAAACAATTGAGAAAGCCGTGAAGGCTGGCGGCCGGGCCGACCCGGCTGCGAAACAGGATTATGGTTTCATGTACGGTCGCAGCTTTGAAGATCTTGATGGCCATATCTGGGAACTGATGTGGATGGATATGGAAGCAGCTGCCAAAGCTATGGGCTAAATCTGGAGCATTTTCAGCAAAAGTGCGAAGCGGTTTTGCGTGGGATAATGCGAAAAATAAAAAGAGCATTTTCAGCAAAAGTGCGTGAGCTTTTTGCGCGGGATAATGCGGAAACGAAATAGAGCGGTTCCACGATTAATATCAGCGGGAACCGCTCTAAAAGACAGGGGGCTGAGACATATGGGAGGAGAAATCCATGTCTGGTTTAACTGTCTGCCTCTGGTTTGATAACAAGGCCGAAGAGGCAGCCAATTATTACGTGTCGCTCTTCCGTGATCTGGGAAGGCCCGCATCAATTGATGGTTTCATCCGCTTTGAACACGGTCATCAAACTGGCGGTACGGATGTCGTGACCGCAAACTTTACGCTTGACGGACAGGCCATGACCGCTCTGAATGGCGGACCAGAGTTTAAGTTCAATCTGGCCACATCGCTTATTTTGAAATGCAAGGATCAGGCAGAGCTTGATGCATTTTGGAATAGGTTACTGGAAGGTGGCTCGCCTTTGGAGTGCAGTTGGCTTACTGATAAATACGGCTTCGCCTGGCAAATTGTGCCGGAATTCCTGCTGGATATTTTGCAGGACGGTGCGCCGGACGTCAGACAGCGTGTCGCAAATGCCATGATGACAATGGTCAAGATTGATATTGCGACATTGGAAGCCGCCCGGGACGCTCGTTAATTTCGCACGGCCGCAACAGCGTCATAGCTATAAAGCCAGTCCAGATCTTTCAGGAAATTATCAGAACTACGCACGGCAAAGAGCATGTTGCGGCCAAGCGCAAAGACGCCAGTCGCGTGATAGGCAAATCTATTCAGCTGTCCTCGTTTGGCGACAGCAGCAATCCGTTCCTTGCGCACTTTGTCGAAATGCTGAAGTGCTGCCGGTTGATCGGTCGCATCCAATGCCTCCGCAAGCGCTGCGGCGTCTTCAATGGCCATGGCTGCACCTTGCGCCCCAAAAGGCGTAACAGCATGAGAAGCATCACCCAGCAGGATTGTGCGTCCTTCGCAGACAAATTGCGCGTCCGGCATTTCGAACAATGGCCAGTAAGTCCATTCTGGCGCTGTAGCGATCACATCACGGACTGCCGGATGCCAGTTCTGGTAAATTGATTTGAGCCGCTCGCGATCTCCGACCTTTGACCAGCCTTCGCCCGGATTCTCACCGCCAGTTATTGCGACGAAGTTGAAATACGTCCCACCTTTGACCGGGTAGGCGATAAAATGAACCTGTTTACCCAACCATGCCGATACAGCCTTTTTCAGCGGCAGTGCATTGGAGAATGTTGCGGGTAAGTCACTGGCGGCGATAGTGCTGCGCCACGCGATGTGTCCGCTGTAGCGGGCCTTGCTATGCACAGCATTGGCCCGCTCTGCCGACCACACACCATCGCATCCAAGGAGATAGTGCGCCTTGATAGTCTCGGTTACATTTCCGCGGCGAACCTCAGCCTCTATCTCTTGGCCAATAACTTCGTGTCGAATGATTTCCGAGCCAAGATTAATGTTTATTGCAGGGTTTTCCAGGCAGGCAGCAAGGAGAGCTGATTGCAGATCGGCGCGGTGGCAGACGAGGTAAGGATGGTGCCAGCGCTTGAGCGCTTTATCGCCAAGCTCCATCGTGAGAAGGGGGCGTGCGCTGCGACTATCAACGAGGAAAAGCGCTTCGGGCGTGACAGCTTGTGTGGTGAGCCTGTCGGCAATACCCAAGCGTTGCAAATGGCGCATGGCGTTTGGGGCCAGTTGCAGGCCCGCACCAACTTCAGAGAGTGTCGTGGCTTTCTCGAAAAGCTCTACTGACCAGCCTCTGGCTGCAAGTTCAAGCGCTGCACTTAATCCTGCAACGCCCGCTCCTGCAATCAATATGCGCCCTTTGCCCAAGCTACTTTCAGGCAGCTTTGTCGGCAGGGGCTTCATAGACGCAGCCCGCTGGAACAGTTTCGTCAGCATGAAGCTGCGCATTGTGACGGTAGAGCGTCGAGCAATAAGGGCAGACGACTTCGCTCTCATCACCCATGTCAAGGAAGACGTGTGGATGATCGAAAGGAGGGTTCGCGCCGACGCACATGAATTCCTTTACGCCGATTTCAATGGCATTATGGCCAGCGTCATTCTGGAAGTGTGGGATGATGTGATCGGACATGATACGCTCCGGTGCTTGTGGATCGCGACATCTAAGTAGGATGGCTATTTTGGGTGGGTTTACCGCGAACGGCTTGTTTCTGGAAGCGTTTTCATCAATTCTGGAGACATTTCAAGCGGTTTGCTATCAAACTGTCATATGACAGCCATAGGCTTATGGTCGCGCCGGGATTTTCCGGTAAAAGCCGGGACAGGAAAAATGAACGAAAACAGCGTTATGGCACCCCCAACCACCGATTTGGCCTCCAATGCGACCAACAAGGCCGCAAATGATGTTTCTGCTGGTAAGAACGGCAGCAAAGTTCAAAACGCTCACGAAGCTTTGAATGATGAAAAGACATCCGCGCTGATGCAAAGCCCCGAGCGCTTCGTCAATCGCGAGTTTTCCTGGCTTCAGTTCAATCGTCGTGTTCTGGAAGAAGCTGCGAATATCAGCCAGCCACTGCTGGAGCGCCTGCGATTTCTGTCCATTTCGGCCGCCAATCTCGATGAGTTTTTCATGGTCCGCATTGCGGGCCTTGCCGCACAGGTGCGTGCTGGCGTTGCCATGCGCAGTGCAGATGGCCGCACACCCCAAGAACAGCTTGATTTCGTTCTGGAAGAAGTAGGGCGCCTTCAGGAAGGCCAGCAGGAGCGTTTGCGCACACTGCGCGAGGAGCTTGAAAAAGAGAGCATCGAGATCGTGCGTCCATCGGCCTTGTCGAATCTGGAGAAGGACTGGCTTGAGAACCATTTCCTTGAGACAATTTTCCCGGTGCTGACCCCGCTTTCCATCGACCCGGCGCATCCGTTTCCGTTTATTCCAAATCTCGGCTTTTCCATTGCGTTGCAATTGGCGCGTCGTCTCGACGGTCATCCGATGACCGCACTTCTGCGCATTCCTGTTGCGCTGAAGCGTTTCATCCAGCTTCCGACCGAGCAGCAGAATGCATATCGCTTCATCACGATTGAAGACGCAGTCAGCCTGTTTATCGGCCGCCTTTTCCCGGGCTATGAAGTGCGTGGTGCAGGAACTTTCCGCATCATTCGTGACAGCGATATCGAAGTGGAAGAAGAAGCGGAAGATCTCGTCCGTCTTTTTGAAACCGCATTGAAGCGTCGTCGGCGCGGTCAGGTTATCCGTATCGAGTTTGACTCCGAAATTCCTGAAGCGCTGCGCGTTTTCGTTGCCACTGAGCTTGGCGTATCGGAAAATCGCATCAGCGTTCTGGAAGGTCTTCTCGCGCTCAATATGATTTCGGAAGTCGTTTCGATTCCCCGTGATGATCTGAAATTCGTGTCCTATAATCCGCGTTTCCCCGAGCGTATTCGCGAACACGGCGGCGATTGCTTTGCAGCGATTCGCGAAAAGGACATCGTTGTTCATCATCCCTATGAATCATTCGACGTTGTGGTGCAGTTTCTGCGTCAGGCGGCGGCGGACCCGGATGTGCTGGCTATCAAGCAGACGCTTTATCGTACCTCGAATGACAGCCCAATCGTGCGTGCGCTGGTTGATGCTGCAGAAGCAGGCAAGTCAGTCACAGCGCTTGTCGAGTTGAAGGCGCGCTTCGATGAAGAAGCCAATATTCGCTGGGCACGCGATCTTGAACGGGCTGGCGTGCAGGTTGTGTTCGGCTTCATTGAGCTGAAAACACATGCCAAAATGTCACTCGTGGTGCGCCGTGAAGACCAGAGACTGCGCACATATGTGCATCTTGGCACCGGCAATTATCACCCGATTACCGCACGCATTTATACCGATCTGTCGTTCTTTACATCCGATCCGGATATTGCGCGCGATGTGGCACATATCTTCAACTTTATCACCGGCTATGCGCAGCCGGCTGAAGAGATGAAAATCGCTATTTCACCGCTGACGCTGCGGACGCGAATCCTCAAGCATATCGAGGACGAAATCACCAATGCGAAGGCTGGACAGCCTGCTGCGATCTGGATGAAGATGAATTCGCTCGTCGATCCACAGATTATTGATGCGCTCTATAAGGCAAGTCAGGCAGGTGTTCACATTGATCTGGTGGTGCGTGGCATATGCTGCCTGCGACCGGGCGTTCCCGGCCTGTCGGATAACATCCGCGCGAAGTCCATCGTTGGTCGTTTTCTTGAGCATAGTCGCATTTTCTGCTTTGGAAACGGGCATGATCTGCCATCTGGCAAGGCAATCGTCTATTTCGGTTCAGCCGATATGATGCCACGCAATCTCGACCGCCGCGTAGAGACACTGGTGCCTATCACCAATGCTACCGTGCATCAGCAAATCCTGTCGCAGATTATGTTTGCCAACATAATTGATAACCAGCAGAGCTATCAGCTACTTGCGGATGGCACCTCTCGCCGGATAGAAAAAGAAGATGGAGAAGAAGCTTTCAACGCGCAGGAATATTTCATGACAAATCCAAGCTTGTCGGGTCGCGGAAAGTCGCTGAAGTCATCTGCCCCCCGCCTGATTGCGCATCGTAAACGTGCACAGGCGGAAAGAAACACAACTTCATGAGTCCAGCAATCGCACAAGGCCGTTTGAAAGGCCTCAAGCCCGTCGCAGTCATCGACATCGGGTCCAACTCGATTCGTGTCGTGGTTTATGAAGGCATCGTTCGTTCGCCGACGGTGCTTTTTAACGAAAAGCTTCTCTGCGGTCTTGGCAAAGGATTGGCCAAGACCGGTAAGCTCAATGAAAAATCTGTCGACATAGCATTGCGTGCGTTGAAACGGTTTCGTGTTCTGGCCGAACAGGCTGGCGCGATTTCCATTCATGCGCTGGCAACAGCCGCAGCACGCGAGGCGAAGAACGGTCCTGATTTCATCGCACAGGCCGAAGCCATTCTCGGGCGGCATATTGAAGTTTTGTCCGGCAAGGAAGAAGCCTATTATTCTGCGCTCGGCATTATTTCGGGGTTCTATAAGCCACAGGGCGTAACGGGCGATCTTGGCGGCGGTAGTCTTGAACTGGTCAGCGTCAACGATCACGAAGTCGGAGAGGGGATTACGCTTCCGCTCGGTGGTCTGCGATTGCAGGATATGTCCAACGAACAGCTTCCTGAGGCGGCTAAAATCACCCGCACGGAACTCGCGCGTGCAACGCTGCTTGAACAGCATCAGGGACAGGTGTTCTATGCAGTTGGCGGTACGTGGCGAAATCTCGCCAAGCTTCATATGACGGCAAAGCACTATCCGCTTCATGTCATGCACGGCTATGAGATGGACCCGGTGGAAGCGCAAAATTTTCTCAAGCGTGTTGCTAAAGGCAATCTCGACACGATGCGCGGTATCGAAGCAGTGTCGAAAAACCGCCGTCAGCTTCTCGCTTATGGCGCAACCGTTCTGCTTGAAACCATTCGCCGCATGAAACCATCCAAGGTCGTTTTTTCGGCTCTGGGTGTGCGTGAAGGCTATCTCTATTCGCTACTGCCTAAGAATGAACAGAGACTCGATCCTCTGCTGGCATCGGCGGAAGAGCTGGCGATCCTGCGTTCGCGGTCACCGCGTCATGCACGAGAACTTGCAACATGGACGACGCTTTCTTTGCCGGTTCTCGGGTTTGACGAGACAGAAGATGAAAGCCGTTACCGGCAGGCTGCGTGTCTAGTTGCTGACATAAGCTGGCGCGCGCATCCTGATTATCGTGGCTCACAAGCCCTGAACATCATTGCGCATGGTTCTTTCGGTGGCATTGATCATCCTGGCCGCTCTTTCATGGCATTGGCAAATTATTATCGCCATGAAGGGTTGGTCGAAGACGATATCGCTCCGGAAATACTGCAGCTTGCGACGCCGCGTTTGCGTGAGCGGGCAAAGCTTCTCGGCGCGTTGCTACGCGTTATCTATCTACTTTCAGCGTCCATGCCGGGCGTGATTCCGCGCCTTTACTGGCGTGAAGAGGAGAACGGCATTGCGCTGGTTGTGCCGGGAGATCTGGCCGATCTTATTTCGGATCGTCCTGAAGGACGTTTGCAGCAACTTGCGAAGCTCACAGGGAAAAACCTGTATTTTGCCGTCGGTGACAGTGCGATTGAAGCAAACGAGCATCATTGAGAAAGATGATCTGGAAATTAAAAGGCCGACTGGAGCTTCCTCCGTCGGCCTTTTTGCTTAGGTCGCGTTTCGATC
Organism: Brucella grignonensis; assembly: GCF_002252505.1. Lineage (GTDB taxonomy): Bacteria > Pseudomonadota > Alphaproteobacteria > Rhizobiales > Rhizobiaceae > Brucella > Brucella grignonensis. The sequence continues at coordinate 93,429 of NZ_NNRL01000164.1, forward strand.
TGATTGGATCAGATCGGCGCTCTAAATATTTGTTTTAACACGCATCTTTGTCCGAAAACCGTTTCACACTTTTCGGGATGCGCTCTACTGTAGTTCGACCGCCTGAATGCGCCGGTTTTCAAACTTGATGCCGATCTTGCCAGCGATGAGGTCGAGCGCCTTCTGGCCAAAGACTTCACGACGCCAGCCATGCAGTGCTGGCACATTGGCGTTTTCGCCTTCTGCTGCGATCTTGTCGATATCATCAGAATTGGCGACGATCTTTGCCGCGACGCCGTGTTCTTCGGTCACAAGTTTCAGCAACACTTTAAGAATATCTCCCGCTGCTGCACTGCCTTCAGGCGAATGCGACTGCTTTGGCAGGCGTGGCAGATCTTCTTTCGGAATAGCAAGCGCGGCCTGAACGGCAGCCACAAGGCCTGCTGCCTGAGCCGAGCGTTCCCAGCCCTTGGGAATTGATCGAAGGCGGCCTAGCGCTTCCGCATCTTTTGGTTGCTGCTGAGCGATTTCTGCAATCGTATCGTCCTTGATAACGCGACCGCGTGGCACATTGCGTTCGCGTGCTTCGCGTTCACGCCATGCTGCTACGGACTGCACGATTGCAAGTTCAATCGGTTTGCGCATCCGAGTCTTAACGCGCTTCCACGCATCGTCCGGATGCAGATCATAGGTTTCCCTTGCGCTGAGTACGGCCATTTCCTCATTGACCCACTCGCTGCGACCTTCTTTCTCCAGTTCTGCTTTCAGATAGAGATAGATGTCGCGCAGATAGGTAACGTCAGCCAGCGCATAATCGAGCTGCTTGTCAGAAAGCGGGCGGCGACGCCAATCGGTAAAGCGGGACGACTTGTCGAGCTGCTTGCCTGTTACTTTCTGAACCAGCGCATCATAGGAAATCGCGTCGCCAAAGCCGCAAACCATCGCAGCAACCTGGCTGTCGAAAATCGGGGCAGGGATCAGATTTCCAAGATGAAAGACAATCTCGATATCCTGGCGCGCGGCATGGAAAACCTTGACCACTTTTTCATCGGCCATCAGCCGGAAGAATGGTGCAAGATCGAGGCCGGGAGCCAGTGCATCCACCAATGCAGTGTGGTCGGGAGAAGCCATCTGAATGAGGCAGAGCTCCGGCCAGAAGGTCGTTTCCCGAATAAATTCGGTATCGACAGTCACAAAGTCGGATTTGGCGAGGGCGGATACGGCCTCTTCAAGGGCCTCTGTTGTCGTAATGAGCTGCATGTTCTTCTTTTTAGACAAAGGCGGGCCGCTTGTCGCGCCGCAAGAATGATATTGCGAGGGAATAACACGGAAATAGTGATTTTTGTCGACATATTCTGTCAAGCTGGTTTAACACAGACAGTGTCGGCTTGACAAAGCGTGAGCAAAATGCGCTTTTCCGCCCGAATTTGCAGCGCTTTGCCTGCACAAGATTATTGAGTTCCAAAAGGCAGAAATCATGCACCGTTATCGCAGCCACACCTGCGCAGCCCTTCGCAAATCGGATGTTGGTTCCAAAGTCCGTCTGTCTGGCTGGGTTCATCGCGTCCGTGACCATGGCGGCATTCTCTTCATCGATATTCGCGATCATTATGGCCTGACGCAGGTCGTTGCTGATCCTGATTCGCCCGCGTTCAAGATTGCTGAAACTGTTCGTGGCGAGTGGGTTATTCGCGTCGACGGTGAAGTGAAGGCGCGTGCAGACGAAGCGGTAAACGCGAACCTTCCGACCGGTGAAGTCGAAATCTTTGCAACCGAGATTGAAGTTCTCGCTGCTGCCAAGGAATTGCCATTGCCGGTCTTTGGTGAGCCGGATTATCCCGAAGATATCCGCCTCAAGTACCGTTTCCTCGACCTTCGCCGTGAAACGCTGCACAAGAACATCATGAGCCGCACCAAAATCATTGCCGCGATGCGTCGCCGCATGACCGAAATCGGCTTCAACGAGTTTTCGACGCCGATCCTGACGGCTTCGTCACCGGAAGGCGCACGCGACTTCCTCGTTCCAAGCCGTATTCACGAAGGCAAGTTCTACGCGCTGCCGCAGGCTCCGCAGCAGTACAAGCAGCTTCTGATGGTTGCCGGTTTTGACCGTTACTTCCAGATTGCACCTTGCTTCCGCGATGAAGATCCACGTGCAGACCGTCTGCCAGGCGAATTCTACCAGCTCGATCTTGAAATGAGCTTCGTGACCCAGGAAGAAATCTGGGAAACGATGGAACCGGTCATGCGCGGCATTTTTGAAGAGTTTGCCGAAGGCAAGCCTGTCACGCAGAACTTCCGCCGTATCGCCTATGACGATGCGATCCGCACCTATGGTTCGGACAAGCCAGATCTGCGCAACCCGATTGAAATGCAGGCTGTGACCGAGCATTTTGCAGGTTCCGGCTTCAAGGTCTTCGCGAACATGATCGCCAACGACCCTAAGGTCGAAGTATGGGCTATCCCTGCCAAGACTGGCGGCAGCCGTGCCTTCTGTGACCGCATGAACTCATGGGCACAGGGCGAAGGCCAGCCAGGTCTCGGCTACATCTTCTGGCGCAAGGAAGGCGACAAGCTTGAAGGCGCTGGCCCGATTGCCAAGAACATTGGTGAAGAACGCACCGAAGCGCTCCGCAACCAGCTGGGTCTCGGCGACGGCGATGCCTGCTTCTTCGTAGCCGGTCAGCCATCGAAGTTCTACAAGTTTGCAGGTGACGCACGCACCCGTGCTGGTGAAGAACTGAACCTCGTTGATCGTGATCGCTTCGAACTGGCCTGGATCATCGATTTCCCGTTCTACGAATGGGACGAAGACAACAAGAAGCTCGACTTCGCACACAACCCGTTCTCGATGCCGCAGGGTGGCATGGAAGCGCTGGAAACGCAGGACCCGCTGTCGCTCAAGGCTTACCAGTATGATCTGGTTTGTAACGGCTTTGAAATTGCTTCCGGTTCGATCCGTAACCAGCTGCCGGATGTGATGGTTAAGGCCTTTGAAAAGGTTGGCCTCAGCCAGCAGGACGTGGAAGAGCGCTTCGGCGGTCTCTACCGTGCCTTCCAGTATGGCGCGCCTCCACATGGCGGCATGGCTGCCGGTGTTGATCGCGTTATCATGCTGCTGGTCGGTGCAAAGAACCTGCGCGAAATCTCGCTGTTCCCGATGAACCAGCAGGCGCTTGATCTTCTGATGAATGCGCCTTCGGATGTAACTCCAGCACAGCTGCGCGATCTGCACATTCGTCTGGCACCGACCCAGAAAAGCTGATCCATCTAAGGTTTAAAACAAAAAGCCCGGTCGCAAGACCGGGTTTTTTGTTTGGCTTAGAGTGCATCCCGAAAAGTGTGAAACGGTTTTCGGACAAAGATGCGCGTTAAAACAAATATTTAGAGCGCCGATCTGATCCAATCAGATCGAAACGCGCTCTAATGAAAAGGCAAAAAGAAAACCCGGTGAGCGGAACTCACCGGGTTTCGTTTGATGAACCTAAGTTCGATCAATTGTTGGCTTCAACGCCAACTTTCAAAAGCTGTATGATTTTCGTTGGATCGAGCGAAGCGGTCGCAACGATGGATGCGAAGCTAACCGACTGCTCAGGCGATGCGGAAATGGTCAGCGACTTTGGATCGTCGAAGTACTTTTCAGCTGCGGTCTTGAGCTGCTGAGCAAATTCAGGGTTCTTGAGCTGTGTTGCCATCAGCGGAACCATCATCTTCAGCTGTTGACCCAGCTGTTTGCCATCCGCACCCTGCTGCTTGCCGTAATATTCGAGCAGTTTCTGCGTCAGTGTTTCGTTATCGAAACGGATTGTCAGGTTCTTGAGGCTCAGCTGTTCAGCCAGACCGAGAAGTGCCAAGCCAGCGGCATCTTTCTCCGCATCAGCCTTGGTCATGCTTTCCTGTGTCTTCTGCAGAGCTTCGACGAAGGACAGATCATAGCCGTCGATGGCGCCTGTCAGATCGATCTTGCCGAGTTCTTCGGCATTGATTTCAAACTGATCCAACGTCGCATTGCCGGAAGTTGGCTGCCATGTGCCCTTCGAATTGATCGAACCTTTGAGTGCGTTCATATCGAGAGGCGCGAGCGGGTTCTTGCCGTTCTTCTCGAAAACTGCATCGATATCGGCGATTGTCAGCGCGTAGTCGATCTTTTCGGTCTTGTTGGCCGAGTTCAGCGTCACTTCCATGCCCTTGATCAGAGCGCCATCTTTGCCTGGAGTGCCAACCGAAAACTCGTCGATCTTCATCTTGTCGTAGAAGACCATCTTGGCGAGCGCGCCTTCGGCTTTCTCGGATGGAAGAATAACGTTCTCCATCGAAATGCCTTTGATCGTGACCTTATCGTTCTTGTCCGCGCCTTCAGGAGCGAAGTCCATATCTGCAACCGAAACTTTTTCGATGCTATAGCCGCCTTCTGGCGTGTCCTGCACGTTTTCGAGCGTTATATCGCCGACAGGTGTCGCGCTGTCAGAAACGGTAGGCAGCTTGATTGTTGTGCCTTTGAGCAAAATGTTGTCGCCGTCAGCCTGAACTTCGGCGAAGTTCAGCTCTCCGCCCTGCTTTGTATAGAGGGCCTTGACGCGCTCAGCGACTGCATTTGCATCTGCAGCCATTGCCGCACTGCCAAGAACAAGCGAGAGGGCGGTACTTGCTGCGAAGACGCGCGCGGCCTGCTTGCTAACAACGAAAACCTTCATTTATTGGCTCCTGATCATTTGGTAAATTTTAGATAGCCTTCATAAGCCTTTACGCAAGGAAAAACAGCCTGTTTCATTCGTTACGTATAAGTTGTGGAGAAAACATCCACAATTCCTCTATAGATGCTGAATGACGGCAATATTGCGACGAATGTACTGGATTGGTTCTCATCGCTACTTGCTGACGAATCGCGCAATTGGTACTGAGAACTATGGGTAAAAGTCTGATTCCGCCGGGCGACGGCGAAGAACATATCGAACGGGTCGATCTTAAGTCGGCCCTCGAGGAGCGTTACCTCGCTTATGCGCTGTCCACGATCATGCATCGTGCGCTGCCGGACGTGCGCGACGGTTTGAAGCCAGTGCATCGCCGCATCATGCACGCCATGCGCCTGTTACGACTCAATCCCGATCAGGCTTACGCAAAATGCGCGCGTATCGTCGGTGACGTTATGGGTAAATTCCACCCACACGGCGACGCCTCGATTTACGATGCGCTTGTGCGTCTGGCGCAGGATTTTGCCGTGCGTTATCCGCTCGTGGACGGGCAAGGCAATTTCGGCAATATCGATGGCGATAATGCGGCTGCGATGCGTTATACCGAAGCGCGTATGACCGAGGTCGCGACGCTGCTTCTTGAAGGCATCACCGAAAACGCTATCGACTTTCGTCCGACTTATAACGAAGAAGACGAAGAGCCCATCGTCCTTCCGGGTGCATTCCCGAACCTGCTTGCCAACGGATCGGCCGGTATCGCGGTGGGTATGGCCACCAATATTCCGCCGCATAACGTGGCGGAACTTTGCTCGTCGGCGCTCTATCTCATCAATCATCCCGAAGCGACTGTTGAAGAACTCGTCACTTCGCCGGAACAATGGGAAGAGCTGAGGAAGGAAGCGGAAAGCGATCCGGCAGCACTTTTGAAGTGCAAGGTGCGCGGTCCGGATTTCCCGACTGGCGGCATTCTGGTTGAAGACCATGCCAACATCGTTGAAGCCTATCGCACCGGGCGAGGTTCTTTCCGCGCACGCGCGCGCTGGCATAAGGAAGAGGGCAATCGCGGAACCTGGGTTATCGTCGTCACCGAGATCCCATATCAGGTTCAGAAATCGCGCCTGATCGAGAAGATTGCGGAGCTGCTTCTCGCAAAGAAGCTGCCGCTGCTCGATGATATTCGTGATGAGTCGGCTGAAGATATTCGCATCGTTCTGGAACCGAAGAACCGCACGGTCGATCCTGAACTGCTGATGGAATCGCTTTTCAAGCTGACCGAGCTTGAGAATCGCGTTTCGCTCAACATGAACGTGCTCTCGCACGGCAAAGTGCCGAATGTTCTCTCACTGGGCTGCGTGCTCAAGGAATGGCTTGAACACCGCAAGGAAGTGCTGGTTCGCCGTTCCGAATACCGTCTGGCAGAAATCGAAAAGCGGCTGGAAATCCTTGGCGGTTTCCTGAAGGCCTATCTCAATCTTGATGAAGTCATCCGCATCATTCGTGAAGAGGATGAACCGAAACAGGAGCTGATGCGGTTCTTTGATCTGACGGATAATCAGGCCGAAGCGATCCTCAACATGCGCCTGCGTTCCTTGCGCAAACTTGAAGAATTTGAAATTCGCAAAGAATTTGACGGTCTGACTGCCGAGAAGGCGGATCTTGAAGGTCTGCTTGCGTCAGGCACGCGCCAGTGGAAGAAGATCAGCACGGAAATCAAAGCCGTCCGCGAAAAATTTGGTCCTGAAACCAAACTCGGCAAGCGTCGCAGTACCTTTGCCGATGCGCCAAGCCATGATCTCGAAGACATTCATCAGGCGATGATCGAGCGTGAGCCGGTCACGATTGTTGTGTCTGAAAAGGGCTGGCTGCGCGCGATGAAGGGCCATCTGGCCGATTTCTCCACGCTGGCTTTCAAGGAAGGCGATAAGCTCAAGCTCGCTTTCCATGCTGAGACGACTGACAAGCTGCTGTTTTTCACGACAGGTGGCAAGTTCTTCACCATTGGTGCGAACACGCTTCCGGGCGGACGCGGTCATGGCGAACCGATCCGTATCCTCGTTGATATGGAAAATGATCAGGATATCCTGACGGCCTTCGTTCACGATCCACAGGCCAAGCTTCTGCTTGTATCGCATGAAGGCAATGGCTTCATTGTGTCTGAGAATGAAGCTGTCGCCAATACCCGCAAGGGTAAGCAGGTGATGAATGTGAAGGCGCCAGATGAAGCCAAGCTTTGCCAGCGCATTTCGGGCGATCACATTGCGGTCGTGGGCGAGAACCGGAAGATGGTCGTCTTCCCGCTTTCGGACATTCCTGAAATGACACGCGGCAAGGGCGTTCGCTTGCAGAAGTATAAGGACGGCGGCGTGTCAGATGTCCGTACCTTCGCGATCGGCGACGGTCTGTCGTGGCAGGATTCAGCAGATCGCACCTTCAATCGCAGCAAGGAAGAGCTTGTCGAGTGGATTGCGGCCCGTGCTTCTGCTGGGCGTCTGGTGCCCAAGGGGTTCCCGCGTTCGGGCAAATTCTAAGGTTCTGCTCAAATAAAAAAGGCGGCATATGCCGCCTTTTTGTTTCTAGCCCTCAAATTTCTGCCAGCCGCGCGGGCCGAGATGCTCCTGCGGCCTGAAGCGCGTCTTATATTGCATCTTGCGCGATCCCTCGACCCAATAGCCGAGATAGACATGGGGAAGGCCAGCAGCGCGTGCGCGCTGGATATGATCGAGGATCATGAAAGTTCCGAGCGAACGCTCGTGCATATGCGGCGTGAAGAATGAATAGACCATAGACAGGCCGTCTGCCATCACGTCGGTAAGGGCTACCGCAATCAGCTCTCCATCACCCTTGGCGCTGATAAAACTATCCGGCCCGCGTCTACGATATTCGATGATCTGCGTATTGACGTGGGTGTCTTCGACCATCATCGCATAATCAAGCACCGTCATATCGGACATGCCGCCGGAGTGGTGACGGGCATCCAGATAATCCCGGAACAGGGCATATTGTTCGGTGCTTGGCTGTGCCTTGTGCGGGCGGCCGATCAGATCGCGATTATGGTTCCAGACCCGGCGCATACTCCGGTTCATCTCAAATTCGCCCGTCAGGATACGCACAGAAACGCAGGCGCGACATAGTTCACAGGCTGGGCGATAGGCAATGTTCTGAGAACGACGAAAGCCGCCTTGTGTCAACAGATCATTGATCTCGCTGGCTTTGTCGCCGACGAGGTGCGTAAACACTTTCCGCTCCAGCTGACCTTCAAGATAAGGGCAGGGCGATGGAGCCGTCAGAAAGAACTGCGGAGACTGTTGCGGTTGATGGGTCATTCAATATCCACGAAACGGCAATACCGAACCATCACGATGAGTTATTTTATACATGTCTTCGTCCCAAAACCGGTTCCCACTTTGGGGAGACATGCTCTAAAGATTGAGCCGGCTGCACAAAACGTCAATAGACATTTTGTGCAGCCGGCCCTGAATTTTTTTGATGCTTGATTTAGCGGTCCGAACGGATGACTGCTGTTCCAAGCAAGAGGTCGTGCACCGTGCGCTTACGGTCAATCACCAGTGTAGCCAACAGAATGAACGGCGTAAGCACGACATTCAGGCCCCAGAACAGGACCGTGTGAACCACCGCCAGCATAGGGTCAACTGTACCGCCTTCAAGGCGAACCAGCTTGATATTCATCATCTGCATACCCTTGGTGGCCTGCTGAGGCCCGCCGAGTGTGCGCGATATATAAAACAAAGCGACAACCGGGAACATGATGGCATAGAGCGCCCATCCCAACGAGAGGGTGACAATGCCCAGAATGAAGATCACGATTGCCACTGGAATGCAGAGCAAAAAGACGATCAGATAGTCGATGAGGAAAGCCATGATACGGCGTGTACGTACGCCTTCAAAAAATGCGCGGCTTTCGTAACGCGGCCCCATTATTTCGCCGTGCAGAATATGGTCGGACATTGTCCCTTCCAGTCGTTAAAACGAGAAGCGTCCGGAAAATAAACCCGTCCGCTGTCCCGCACTACGCGGAACAGTCTCAAGGTGGTGTATGAAACCGGCTATTTCAAGGAAGCGGTGTTTCGGAATTTAGTTCTGGCTTTTCAGCTTTTCAGCCACTTCCATCGCAAAATAAGTCAGAATGCCATCACAGCCAGCGCGCTTGAAAGCCAAGAGGCTTTCCATCATGACCTTCTCTTCGTCGATCCAGCCATTCATGCCCGCAGCCTTGATCATCGAATATTCGCCCGATACCTGATAGGCATAAGTCGGTAGACGGAACGTGTTTTTCAGGCGATGGATGATGTCGAGGTAAGGCATGCCGGGCTTGACCATCAGCATGTCAGCGCCTTCAGCCACGTCCTGTTCGGCCTCGCGCACCGCTTCGTCTGGATTTGCTGGGTCGATGTAATAGGTCTTCTTGTCGCCCTTCAGCAGACCAGCTGTTCCGATTGCATCGCGATATGGGCCATAGAAGGCGGATGCGAATTTGGTCGCATAGGACATGATCGGCACATGGTTGAAGCCATGGGCATCCAACGCCTGACGAATAGCGCCGATACGGCCATCCATCATGTCGGACGGTGCGATAACGTCTGCACCGGCTTCCGCCTGTGCGAGCGCACCGCGCACAACCATCGCAACCGATTCATCATTGATGATTTCGCCATTGCGCAAAATGCCATCATGACCGTGCGTCGTGAATGGATCGAGTGCTGCATCGGTAATGATACCGATTTCCGGCACTTCCTTCTTGATCGCACGCACGGCGCGGTTGATCAGATTGTCCGGACTTGCAACGAAAGCGCCGTCCTCTGTCTTTACTTCTGCCTTTTCGCGCGGGAAGGGCGCAATCGCCGGAATGCCAAGCTTGGCAGCCTTCTCGGCCATGCGCACAGCCATATCAACCGAATAGCGCTCAACGCCTGGCATGGCATCTACGGGTTCGCTGACGTTAGTTCCGTAAGTCAGGAAGAATGGCAGGATCAGATCGTTCACGGTCAGATGAGTTTCCTGCACCAATCTTCGCGACCAATCGGCTTTGCGCATGCGGCGCAGGCGACGGCCTCCCGTCACATCATCAACGTGACCAGAAATGTTGGCAGAAGAAATGTTGGACAAACGATCAGTCATGGAAACGTTCCCGAGAGAATAAAGCTTGGGAATCTAACGGTTCGGAAGCTTGTTATCAGATGGGCACGGTTTATCACGGGAAAAGTGGCTAATCCAAGCACAATGGCCTGTGCAGGATTGACGCGGGGCTTTTCAGTTTCTACCCATTTAATCAAACGGGAGAAACGACATGCAGATTGACTTCGGCGGCGGCAGCGAAATCGCCTTTGAACGCAAGGGCAAGGCAGGGCTTGTCAAGCTAACGCGCACATCTGCGCTCAACGCGCTCACGCATAATATGATTCTTGCGCTCGACCGCGCGCTTCAGGCCTGGGAAACTGATCCAGACGTTGCCTGTGTCATTCTGGAAGGTGAGGGGCGTGCCTTCTGTGCCGGTGGCGACGTGGTTGCAGCCTATAAGGCGGGACAGAGCGGCACGCCTGCATTCGATTTTTTCCGTGACGAATATCGTCTCAATGCGCGTATTGGACGTTTTCCCAAGCCGTATATTTCGTTGTTGAACGGTATTGTGATGGGCGGAGGTGCAGGTATTTCTGTGCATGGTTCCCACCGTATCGTGACCGAAAATACACTTTTCGCGATGCCTGAAACCGGAATTGGATTTTTCCCGGACGTCGGTGGAAGTGCTTTCCTTCCGCATCTGCATGACAATTTCGGATATTATCTGGCGCTGACTGGAAATCGCGTTCGCTGGGGCGATTGCCTGCAAAGCGGTATTGCTACCCATGCCGTCGCTGTAAATGACCTTGATGATCTGCGTGACGATCTCATCGCAACTGGAGATGTCAATACGGCATTGGCACGCTGTCAGTATCCAGATTTTGAAACTCCTGTGGAAATGCGGCAGTTAATTGAAGCGTGTTTTGCTCACGCTACACTTGCTGAATGTGTTGCAGCTCTGGAAAAGTCGGCCGCAGCTGGCAGCAAGCATGCCAACGATATTCTTACTGTTCTTGCAACACGTTCGCCGACAAGTGTCGCGGTCACGTTTCGCCAGGTTGCCGATGGGCGGACTCTTGATCTGGATGATTGTATGCGAATGGAATATCGCATTGTGTCGCGTATGCTTGCGGGACATGATTTTTACGAAGGCGTGCGGGCTGTCCTGATCGACAAGGATGGTGCGCCTGCCTGGAAGCCAGCTTCAATCGAAGATGTGAAGCCGGAAATGGTGAACGCGTATTTTGCAAATCTTGGCGAGAGGGAACTGAGCTTTTGATGCGTCAGGATGAGTTGCACCAGCATCTACAGCCCAGTGGTGCCGAATGGTCTTTTGTCTGGTTCATGCGGCTTATCGCATTGGCTGCTCTGGGCAGCGGTGTTTTTTACTGGATAAGATTGATCGGTATTCAGCCGGGATTGCTGTGGCGTTTCGATCTCATGCCATGGCAGTGGCAGACTGCATCCGTAGCACTTGCTCTTCTCATGCCCGTTGCAGCGACAGGCCTCTGGATGCGCGCCCCATGGGGTGCTGTATTGTGGTTTGTTGCAGCAATTGGCGAAATCGCTATCTATTCCGTCTTTGCGCGCCACTTTGAATATAAGCCGGTTACCGTCGGGTTTAATGCAGTTTGCATCGTTGTCTATATCATTTTCCGTGTGGTGCTTTTCCTGGAGAAAAGGCGGCAATCACGTATGGGGCCACATATGGGAATTGCCAGCTGAAATTATTGCCTAGTAACAGAACATTAAGCCTGAAACTGCATTTCCCTTGGTAAGCTACTGTTAAGGCTGACTTTTAATTCGAATTTTATGCATCTCTCCTAAAGTCCTCTCATGAACGGTGAGAAAATACACCGCATAAAACAGGACAAAGAGAGCGACCTCATGAAAGGTTGCTCCGACAGAGAGGCAAAAGAAATGATCAATGCACAGCACAGAATGGATGCATCTGCTCCGCTTTTGAATCCCGAAGCAGCTCTCCGCACACTTTATCTCGAAGCTCTTCAGCTGGTTGAGCGCCTGCATCGTCGTCTGCTCGACGTCATTAAGGACGAGTTCGACCGCAATGGCCGTAGCGATATCAATGCAACGCAAGCGTTGCTCCTGTTCAACATCGGTAATTCAGAACTGACGGCCGGGGAGCTGCGTTCGCGTGGCTATTATCTGGGCTCGAACGTCTCTTATAATCTCAAAAAGCTGGTCGAGATGGGTTTTATCCATCACGAGCGTTCCAGCACCGACCGTCGCTCGGTTCGCGTCAGCCTGACAGACAAGGGCAACGAGATTGCTGATCAGGTACAGGCACTTTATCAGCGCCATATTGCTTCTATTGAACAGGTTGGTGGTATTCAGGTGGAAGAGTTCACAGCAATGAACCGTTCGCTCCAGCGTCTTGATCGCTTCTGGAATGACAGCATTGCTTATCGACTCTGACAGGTTGTTGCAGAACGGTCACAATTGGTATGATTTGCGCATGGAACTTCATGATTGCGGGCTATTTCAGCATAGCCTGACTTGAAATCCGTCCGCCACGACATGAATAAGCCATAAAAAACGACATAAGCGAATATATACAGCGCATAATTTAGAGCTATCTGCAGATGTATCGCATCTGGGCGCAACCTGTTAGCCTTTGGGACCAAATCTATGACCAAAACCGACAAGAAGACGCAAGCTTTCAATGTAGGTCGTCGCAGCTTTCTGCGTGGCGCAGCAACAGCCGGTCTTTCCGTCGCTGCCTCTGCAATGGTTCCTGCAGCTTTTGCCCAGCAGCAGGGGTTAAACGATATTCTTGCAGCACCCCGCCGTGGCAATTGGGATGACCAGTTTGATGCCCGTGCAACAGGTGGTCAGAAAGTTGCAACCAATCAGCCGGTTCTCAGCCAGCAGACGGTTGGTAATCTTCAGTCAGCGATTGCTCAATACACCGATATTGCAGGCCGTGGTGGCTGGCCACAGGTTCCCGGCGATGCCAAGTTGCAGCTTGGTGCAAATGCACCGTCGATGCAGGCTCTGCGTCAGCGTCTTATCGTTTCCGGCGATCTTCCGCGCGAAGCAGGTGTTTCCGGCGCATTCGACACTTATGTCGATGCAGCCGTCAAGCGCTTCCAGTCACGTCACGGCCTTCCGGCTGACGGTGTCATGGGCCAGTTTACCTATGCGGCCATGAATGTCGACGCCAATACGCGTCTTGGACAGCTGCAGACCAACCTCCAGCGCCTGTCCGGCATGACACCCGCAACCCAAGCCGAACAGCGCTTTGTGATGGTCAACATCCCCGCGGCTCGTATCGAAGCAGTGGAAGGCGGCAGCGTTTCGCAGCGCCACACGGCAGTTGTTGGCAAAATCGATCGTCAGACGCCGATCCTCAATTCCAAGATCCACGAAGTTATTCTCAATCCTTACTGGACAGCGCCAAAGTCGATCATCCAGAAGGATATTATTCCACTGATGCGGAAAAACCCGCAATATCTGGCGAATAACAAGATCCGTCTCTACAACGCGCAGGGACAGGAAGTTCCGCCGGAAAGCGTTGACTGGAACACGGATGATGCTGTGAAGCTGATGTTCCGTCAGGATCCGGGCAAGATCAACGCCATGTCCTCGACGAAGATCAATTTCCATAATCAGCATGCTGTTTACATGCACGACACCCCGCAGAAGAGCTACTTCAACAAACTCATGCGGTTCGATTCGTCCGGCTGTGTCCGCGTGCAGAATGTTCGTGATCTTGATGTCTGGCTGTTGAAGAACACTGCAGGCTGGGATCGTCAGAACATCGAGAACACCATTAAATCAGGCGTTAACACGCCTATTCAGGTGTCTGATCCTGTGCCGCTGCATTTCGTTTATATTACAGCATGGTCGACCGGCGATGGTGTGGTGCAGTTCCGCGACGATATCTACAAGATGGATGGCGCAACCGAACTGGCTCTCGGCACTGATACCTGATCTGAATTCACTTACAAAAAAAGCCGTCCGGACCCGTTTCGGACGGCTTTTTTATTGGGGGGAATACTCCAAGCTACGTCATGCCGCATTTTGGAAGATGCTTTTCGCTTAAGCGCCATTGGCCTTGCCAATCGAAGTGTGATACTGCGCCTCATATCATATAGCTATCACCGGCTAACCCGGAGGGTGTGAAACATGTCGCAAGCCAATACCGCTTTTTTCAACGCAACTCTTGAAGAAGTCGATGCCGATATTTTCGGTGCGATCCGTAACGAACTCGGTCGTCAGCGTCATGAAATCGAGCTGATCGCCTCGGAAAATATTGTTTCGCGTGCGGTTCTTGAAGCTCAGGGTTCCATCCTCACCAACAAATATGCTGAAGGTTATCCGGGTAAGCGCTATTACGGCGGTTGCCAGTATGTCGACGTTGTTGAAGAACTGGCAATCGAACGCGCGAAGAAGCTGTTTGGTGCAGAATTCGCCAACGTGCAGCCAAACTCCGGTAGCCAGATGAATCAGGCCGTGTTCCTGGCGCTTCTGCAGCCTGGCGACACCTTCATGGGCCTCGACCTCAATTCGGGTGGTCACCTGACGCACGGTTCACCAGTCAACATGTCGGGCAAGTGGTTCAATGTCGTTTCCTACGGCGTTCGTGAAGACGATCACCTGCTAGATATGGACGAAATCGCTCGCCTCGCGCGCGAACACAAGCCAAAGCTGATTCTTGCTGGCGGTACTGCCTATTCGCGTATCTGGGACTGGAAGCGCTTCCGTGAGATCGCTGACGAAGTCGGTGCATATCTGATGGTCGACATGGCGCACATCGCCGGTCTGGTTGCCGGTGGTGTACATCCTTCGCCAATTCCACATGCTCATGTTTGCACCACGACGACCCATAAGTCGCTTCGCGGTCCACGCGGCGGTATGATCCTCACCAACGATCCTGATCTGGCGAAGAAGTTCAATTCGGCTGTCTTCCCTGGTCTGCAGGGTGGCCCGCTGATGCATGTGATTGCTGGTAAGGCAGTTGCTTTCGCGGAAGCTCTGAAACCAGAATTCAAGATCTATGCTCAGAACGTCGTCGACAATGCGCGTGCGCTTTCGGACGAACTGAAGTCGCAAGGCCTCGACATCGTTTCCGGTGGCACCGATAACCACCTGATGCTGGTTGACCTGCGTCCGAAGAATGCGACGGGCAAGCGCGCGGAAGCAGCTCTCGGCCGCGCAAATGTCACCTGTAACAAGAATGGCATTCCATTCGACCCGGAAAAGCCATTCGTAACGTCGGGTGTTCGTCTTGGTACGCCTGCTGGCACGACCCGCGGCTTCGGCAAGGCTGAATTCAAGGAAATCGGTTCGCTGATCGCGGAAGTGCTTGATGGTCTCAAGGTTGCAAATTCCGATGAAGGCAATGCAGCCGTTGAAGCAGCAGTCAAGGCAAAGGTCATTGCACTGACCGACCGCTTCCCGATGTACGGCTATCAGGGCTGATAGTGCTCACATTTTGATGAAGCCCCGCTCAACTCTGTTGAGTGGGGCTTTTTCAATTATGCCCTAATTATGCATCAACTTAACGATGGGGTATGATTGTCAGGAATCAGTCAATCTGAGGTGCGTCTTTTAAATCGGCGTGCTTGGAAACAAAGGGTAAAGCGCGTCGCATAAGCTATATGCAGACGCGCTTTCGTAAGTGAAAGAGTGCCATGCGTTGTCCCTATTGCCAATCTGAAGATACGCAGGTGAAGGATTCCCGCCCGGCGGAAGACGGTGCGGTCATCCGCAGGCGCCGTGTCTGTTCGGTTTGTGGTGGGCGTTTCACCACTTTTGAGCGCGTGCAGCTGCGTGAACTTATGGTCGTGAAGAAGAGCGGTCGCCGTGTGCCTTTTGATCGCGACAAGCTTACCCGCTCCATCGATGTGGCCTTGCGCAAGCGCGATGTAGACATCGACAGGATCGAACGTGCCATCTCAGGCATTGTACGACAGTTAGAGAGTTCTGGCGAGGCGGAAGTAACCTCTGATGAAATTGGTCGTTTGGCGATGGACGCGCTCAAGGGCGTCGATGACATTGCCTATATCCGTTTCGCATCGGTTTATCGCAATTTCAGCAAGGCTGTTGATTTTCACAATGTAATTGACGAGCTGACAACGACCGAGACTGAACGCGATCCGGACGCATAATATGAGCTACGTGGAATTCCCGCATGCCAATGTGACCGCGGATGATATTCGTTTCATGGAAGCGACCATCCGTTATGCACGCCGTAATAAAGGTCTGACAGGCACCAACCCCTCCGTTGGCACGATAATCGTCAAGGATGGAGTTATCGTCGGTCGTGGCGTAACGGCGATAGGCGGACGGCCACATGCCGAGCCGCAAGCGCTGGCGGATGCCGGCGAAGCGGCACAAGGAGCAACCGCTTATGTTTCTCTCGAACCGTGCGCTCATCACGGTCGCACACCCCCTTGCGCGGAGGCATTGGTACGTGCTGGCGTTGCGCGGGTATTCGTTGCGGCTACTGATCCCGATGAAAGAGTAAGTGGAAAAGGTTTTGCCATTCTGCGTGAAGCGGGCATCGAGGTCTTGCCTGGCATCCTGTCCGATAAGGCTGCGGATGATCTTGCGGGTTATCTGAATCGATCTTCTAAAAAACGCCCGGAAGTGATTCTGAAACTTGCACTTTCTGCCGATGGCTTCATCGGAAAAAAGGGTGAAGGACAGGTCGCAATTACCGGCCCGATTTCACGTGCGCAATCACATATTCTGCGGTCGCAGACCGATGTGATCCTTGTTGGCGTCGATACGGCAATCGCCGATGATCCCATCCTCAACTGCCGCCTTCCGGGCCTGGAGCAACGTTCCCCGATCCGCCTTGTGCTCGATAGTAGCTTGAAGCTGCCACTCGATTCAAAGCTTGTACGCAGTTCTGAGGCCATTCCACTATGGTTGGCGTGCTGCGAACATGTAGCGTCCGAACGGCGTTATGAAATGCAGGCAGCAGGATGCCGGATCGTTGCAGCGGAAAGTGATGGTGAGCATATCGCCTTGCCGGAACTGATGGATGATCTTGCAGCACAGGGCATTTCTTCCGTTCTGGTTGAAGGTGGCGCCAGCGTTGCCAAGAGTTTCCTGAAGGAAAAGCTGGTTGACCGGCTCATCCTTTTCCATTCGCCTGTGGAAATCGGCGCGACAATTGGGGTTGCTGTTACAGGTCTGCAATCCCATATTGATAATGAATTCACTATTTTGCGCAGGGCGCAGTACGGCGACGATGCCTGTATCGAGTATGTAAGGAACGCGTAATGTTTACTGGGATTGTCACCGACATCGGTAAGGTGGATCGTATCAAACCGCTGAATGAAGGCGTATTGTTGCGGATTGAAACGGCTTACGATCCGGAAACGGTTGAGCTTGGCGCTTCGATTTCCTGTTCGGGTGTTTGTCTGACCGTGGTGGCTTTGCCGGAAAAAGGCACCAATGCGCGTTGGTTTGAAGTTGAGGCATGGGAAGAAGCGCTTCGCCTGACCACCATCTCAAAATGGGAGAATGGCACGAGGATTAATCTTGAGCGCTCACTTAAGCTCGGCGATGAAATGGGCGGTCATCTGGTGTCCGGACATGTCGATGGACAGGCAGAAATTGTTGAGCGCAAGGACGAGGGCGATGCAGTCCGTTTCACTCTGCGCGCACCGGAAGAGCTTGCACCTTTCATTGCCCAAAAAGGTTCTGTTGCACTTGATGGCACATCGCTGACGGTTAACGGCGTGAATGGGAATGAGTTTGATGTTCTGCTCATTCGCCACTCACTCGAAGTGACAACATGGGGTGATCGACAGGCGGGTGACAAGATCAATATCGAGATCGATCAGCTTGCACGTTATGCAGCAAGGCTTGCGCAATATCAGAAATAAGCTTAGAGCCTAAAGTACCCTAAGCTATTTTTCGAATTTGGCGCTGACCGCAGGTTTTGTGGTCCGCGATTTCTGTCATGGAGTTTCTCATGTCCAAGCACGAGGCGCATGCGCCGCACCTGCTCATTGTCGAAGCGCGTTTCTATGAGGATTTGTCCGATGCGCTTCTCGATGGCGCAAAGGCTGCTCTCGATGCGGCTGGCGCAACTTATGATGTTGTGACAGTTCCCGGCGCACTTGAAGTGCCTGCGACTATTTCTTTTGCCCTTGATGGCGCCGAAAACGGCGGCACCGAGTATGATGGCTTTGTCGCACTTGGCACAGTCATCCGTGGCGAAACCTATCATTTCGATATCGTTGCCAACGAATCCTGCCGCGCTCTGACCGATCTTTCGGTCGAGGAAGGACTCGCAATTGGTAATGGTATCCTGACGGTTGAAAACGACGAGCAGGCATGGGTGCGTGCGCGTCGTGAAGACAAGGACAAGGGCGGCTTTGCTGCCCGCGCAGCACTGACCATGATTGATCTGCGTAAGAAATTCGGAGCCTGAAACGATGACTTCTTCTTCTGAAGGCCGCTCCGCACCGAACGCCCCACGATCTGCAAACAAGCGCGGTGTTGCCCGTCTGGCCGCCGTGCAGGCGCTTTACCAGATGGATGTCGCCGGTACCGGCGTCATGGAAGTTGTGGCTGAATACGAGGCACATCGTCTTGGCAAAGAAGTGGACGGTATGCAGTATCTCGATGCTGATCCACAATGGTTCCGCGGTATTGTTGCCGGTGTTGTCGAAAACCAGCTTGCGTTGGATCCGCTGATTCATCATGCGTTGACCGAAGACTGGCCGCTTTCACGCCTTGATTCCACATTGCGCGCCATTCTGCGTGCAGGTGCGTGGGAATTGAAGACCCGCAAAGACGTGCCAACAGCTGTGATCGTTTCCGAATATGTGGATATTGCCAAGGCGTTCTACACGGAAGATGAGCCGAAGCTGGTTAATGCCGTACTTGATCGTCTTGCCTTTGAGCTGCGCGGCGAAAGCCGCGGTACAAAGCCGCGCGGCAAGTAATAGTCAGCGGATCATGAGAACTGAAAAAGGCTGCGAGAAATCGCAGCCTTTTTGGTTTGTTCACCGACAAACTACGGCTTGACCTTTTAAGGCAGCTTCCGCATGTTGAGCCAGCGGCATTGAGAATGCTGAAATGCAGAAACATCTGCCAAATATTTGATTTCAGGCAGATGTTTCGAGAACTAAAACAATTATGAATTAGCCGATGAAGCCCGGTGAATAGTCGGTTTCAGGCACTTCCATGCCGCCAGTCCTGGCCCGGGGAGGGGTTTTCGGGTCTTTTATGCGCCGATGTGTGCAGGTAATCGCAACTCATTTGTGAGCGATCTGCTTGTGGCTGGCGCGAGCTCAATGGGAGTTGGCCTAAATGGGAATTGGAGTTCTTCTTCTCGTCATTGCCTGCGGTATCGTTTCCGTTCTTTTTGCCGCATGGGCGATCCGCTCGGTGCTTGCGGCCGATCAGGGCACGCCGCGCATGCAGGAAATCGCCGGCGCTATCCGTGAAGGTGCGTCCGCCTACCTCACACGACAATATTCCACGATCGCCCTTGTTGGCGTCGTTGTCTTTCTGGCAGTCTGGTATCTGCTGTCGATTACTGCTGCTATCGGCTTTCTCATAGGGGCTGTTCTCTCCGGGCTGACTGGATTTATCGGCATGCATGTTTCTGTCCGCGCAAACGTACGGACCGCACAAGCCGCTTCCCTCAGCCTTGCCGGTGGACTGGAACTCGCGTTTAAATCTGGCGCTATTACCGGCATGCTGGTCGCTGGTCTCGCGCTGCTCGGTGTATCCGTCTATTATTTGATTCTAACGGTCTGGATGGGCTACTCGCCGTCTGACCGTACCGTGATCGACGCACTTGTGGCGCTGGGTTTTGGCGCTTCACTGATTTCTATCTTCGCCCGCCTGGGTGGCGGCATCTTTACAAAAGGCGCTGATGTCGGTGGCGATCTGGTCGGTAAAGTCGAGGCGGGTATTCCGGAAGACGATCCGCGTAATCCTGCAACCATTGCCGATAATGTGGGAGATAATGTCGGCGATTGTGCAGGCATGGCAGCGGACTTGTTCGAGACCTATGCAGTCACTGTTGTTGCGACAATGGTTCTGGGTGCGATCTTCTTCAACGGCTCCGATGTACTTTCAAGCGTCATGCTCTATCCGCTGGCAATTTGCGGTGCATGCGTGCTGACCTCGATTGCAGGCACCTTCTTTGTCAGGCTTGGCGTTAATGGCTCAATTATGGGCGCGCTTTACAAAGGTTTGATTGCAACCGGGCTTCTGTCCATCGTGGGCTTGGCCGTTGCCAACACGCTGACAATTGGCTGGGGTGAAATCGGCACTGTCGCAGGTAAGACGATTACAGGCACCAATCTCTTTATCTGTGGGCTGATTGGTCTCCTTGTCACGGGCCTGATCGTGGTGATTACGGAATATTATACCGGCACCAACAAACGCCCGGTCAATTCCATTGCGCAGGCTTCCGTTACCGGGCATGGCACAAACGTCATTCAGGGGCTGGCCGTTTCGCTGGAATCGACTGCTTTGCCTGCGATTGTCATCGTTGGCGGCATTATCGGTACCTACCAGCTGGCGGGCTTGTTTGGCACTGCAATCGCTGTGACGGCCATGCTGGGCATTGCCGGTATGATTGTAGCACTCGATGCGTTTGGCCCCGTGACCGATAATGCGGGTGGTATTGCGGAAATGGCCGGGCTCGACCCGGAAGTCCGCAAATCCACCGATGCGCTGGATGCTGTTGGTAACACGACCAAGGCCGTCACCAAGGGCTATGC
Organism: Brucella grignonensis; assembly: GCF_002252505.1. Lineage (GTDB taxonomy): Bacteria > Pseudomonadota > Alphaproteobacteria > Rhizobiales > Rhizobiaceae > Brucella > Brucella grignonensis. Next base: position 113,902 of record NZ_NNRL01000164.1, read on the forward strand.
AATTGGTTCGGCAGGTTTGGGGGCTCTGGTACTGTTTGCGGCTTACTCCAACGATCTGGCTTATTTTGCCGCTAACGGGCAAACCTATCCATATTTTGCCGATATGGGGCCGGTATCGTTTGAACTGTCCAACCCATATGTGGTTGCGGGTCTGATCTTTGGTGGCTTGATTCCATACCTCTTCGGCGGCATGGCTATGACGGCCGTGGGGCGGGCAGGAAGTGCCGTAGTGCAGGAAGTACGACGTCAGTTCCGTGAAAAGCCCGGCATCATGACGGGGCAGGAGCGTCCGGATTACGCGCGCGCGGTTGATCTTCTGACCAAGGCAGCAATTCGCGAAATGATTATCCCGTCACTGCTGCCAGTTCTGGCACCACTCGTCGTCTATTTCGGTGTGCTGCTCATTTCAGGCTCAAAAGCTGCAGCCTTTGCAGCTCTCGGTGCATCGCTCTTGGGCGTCATCATCAACGGGTTGTTCGTGGCTATATCCATGACATCGGGTGGCGGAGCATGGGACAATGCCAAGAAGAGCTTTGAGGATGGCTTTACCGATGCCGATGGTGTGAAGCACATGAAGGGGTCGGAAGCGCATAAAGCCTCTGTAACCGGCGATACGGTGGGTGATCCCTACAAGGATACGGCTGGTCCAGCGGTCAACCCGGCAATCAAGATCACCAACATCGTGGCGCTCTTGCTGTTGGCCGTGCTGGCACATATGGCTTGATATAAAAGCATATCTTCCAAAAGTGGGAACCAATTTTTGGATGAAGACATGTGTAAAAACAAAGACTTAAAGCGTGTCACGTGGATGTGTTAAAACGCGACACGCTCTGGTCCAACAAGAAAAGCCCGCCAGTTGGCGGGCTTTTTGAATTTTGTGGCAGATCAGTTGTTTGCGCCGCCTGCAGCACTTGGCACGGATGTCGGAGCCTTGCTAACACCCTGAATAATCTGACCGATAAAGGTCTGGTCCTTGCCGCCCGTTGGTGTCGTGCGCGACACGAAATCGAACAATTTACCGTCCTGTAGACCGTAATTGGCAATATTGCTGACCTTTCCGTCCTTGTCGAAGTAGACAGCAAGGATATGACGGTCGATGATCTTCGGCTTCATGAATTGTGCCGCACGGTAGCGCTTCTGCGAAATGTAATAAAACACTTCATTGTCGAAGGTTGCCGTGGTGGACGGTGTACCGAGTGCAAGAAGCACCTGTTCACGGCTGGAGCCAACCGGAACTGAATCAAGTGCCTCCTGATCGAGCACGTAACCCTCTGTAAGCGTTTCCGACGGATTTAGCGTGGATGCAGTGTTGCATCCGGCAAGAGCCGCCGAAAAGAGAATTGCTGTGCCTGCGAGAAGGGCACGCTGTTTGCGTGCGCTTAGGAAAATTCGCTGCAACAAAGACCTCTCCATACATTCTATATCAGCGCGGCACTTTCGCCGTCGGGAGAACTTCGGTAAACCACCTTGCTTCTGGATGCAACAAGTACGGTCGTACAGGAATGATTCTTCGACTTTTTCGCCGCAAATCAAAAGCTAATGAGACAGTTGTGCTTCGCGTTTACGAGACGATCGTGGCGGCGGCGCGGCAAAAGCGTTTTTATGCACAATTTCAGGTGCCTGATACGCCATTAGGTCGTTATGAAATGCTTTCAGTGCACATTTTCTTATCTCTTCATCGGATGAAGGGCGAAAATTCTGTGCTGATGCCGCTTGCACAGGACATTGCAGACGAATTTTTCAAAGATGTGGATCATTCTTTACGCGAACTGGGAATCGGTGATCAAGGCGTTCCCAAGCGTATGAAGAAGCTTGCGCGCATGTTTTATGGGCGCGTCAGTTCGTATGGTACGGCACTGGACGCTGGCGATAAAAATGCGCTGGCTATCGCTTTGACGCGAAACATTCAGCCTGATCTCGAATTCTGGCCACATGCGCACTATCTGAGCGAATATGTATTTGCCTGCCGTGATCGGTTGGTAAAAATTGATGACAGTGCTTTGGCAGCAGGCGACATATCCTTTATGGATGCGGATGAAATCGTGCTTACGCCAATTGATAGTACAAAAGAGGCAAACGAGAATGACTGATAAACCGGCGCTGACCTATCCCGTTCCGGTTCTTCATCTGCCCCAGAAGGGCTTAACGGTGAAGATCGGGACAAACGATAGGGAAAGAGCAGCATTGGCAGCTGAGCATGGCCTCCAGACTGTGAATTCTTTTGCCGCTGAGTTTTTGCTGACGCGGTGGAAAAAGAACGGCGTTCGTCTGCGTGGTACCATCAATGCAGAAATCGTGCAGTCCTGCGTTGTGACGCTGGAACCCATCGATGCTACGGTTTCCGAAGAAGTGGACACGATTTTCGTGCCAGAAAATTCACGCCTCGCCAAAATTCAGCTCGATGAAAGCGGTGAGTTGCTGCTGGATGCCGACGGCGCAGATATTCCGGAGACGTTTGTCGGCGATAAGATTGATATTGGCGCTGTTGCGGAAGAATTTTTTGAGCTCGCGCTTGATCCATATCCGCGCAAGCCTGGTCTGCTCGATGACGCTGAACCAGTCGTTTTTGGTGACGCGGAAGAGGGAGACAAGCCTGATTCGCCTTTTGCTAAACTTTCGGAATGGCAGAATAAGCCGTGATTTAACTGATGCTTGAGAGAATCTGGTTGTGCGCGACCGGAAAAACACTATTTTCGCGGAAAACCCCTCTGCTTTCAGACAGGCAGGATTGGGGAAAAGGGATCGCACAGGAATAATCAATAGTGATAAAAATTTCGATTGACGCCATGGGCGGTGATTTTGGCCCAGAAGTGGTCATCCCCGGCGCGGCGAAGGCACTTGAACGCCATCCTGACATCCGGTTCATTTTCTTCGGGCTGGCCGGACAGGTTGAGCCTGTATTGGCACGTTACCCGAAACTGCAGGCTGTATCAGAATTCCGCGCCAGTCAGGTCGTGGTTAAAATGGATGACAAACCCAGTCAGGCGCTTCGCTCTGGTCGTGGCAAATCTTCCATGTGGCAAGCGATTGAAGCCGTAAAGACGGGCGATGCCGACGTCTGTGTGTCGGCCGGAAATACCGGTGCGCTGATGGCGATGTCAAAATTCTGCCTGCGTATGCTTTCTGATGTTGAGCGTCCGGCAATAGCGGCCATCTGGCCAACTTTGCGCGGTGAAAGCGTTGTCCTGGACGTGGGGGCTACAATCGGTGCCGACGCTCGCCAGCTGGTCGATTATGCGGTGATGGGCGCCGGTATGGCGCGCGCGCTTTTCGAGACAAAAAAGCCAACGGTTGGCCTCCTCAACGTTGGTACCGAAGAAGTCAAAGGCCTCGACGAGATCAAGGAAGCCGCCCAGATTCTGCGCGACACACCGCTCGAGGGGCTGCAATATACCGGTTTTGTTGAAGGCAACGATATCGGCAAGGGCACTGTCGACGTGGTCGTAACCGAAGGGTTCACGGGTAATGTTGCACTGAAAACTGCCGAAGGTACAGCGCAACAAATGGCGCAACTGCTCCGTCAGGCGATGACCCGAACATGGCTTGCGAAAATTGGATATATTTTTGCAAAGGGCGCATTTGACCGCATTCGCGAAAAAATGGACCCGAACAAGGTGAATGGTGGCGTGTTGCTTGGCATGACCGGCGTTGTAATCAAAAGCCATGGCGGTGCTACAGCCGAGGGTTTCTGCTCGGCAGTCGAAGTTGGCTATGACATGGTGCGCAACAAGCTTCTTCAAAAGATTGAAGCTGATCTGGCTCATTTCCACCACAGTCATCCGCATGCTGTGTCCAATGATGGCAACGAAGCTGCCAAGTGATTGTTAGCCCTTTAAATTGGGTATGAATGTAGACCGGTAGGCGTGCGACCGGTGTGATCGGGCTAGAACGGTTTCAAAAAGTGGGAACCGGTTTTTCACCGAAACTGCGATAAAACAAAAAGATAGAGCGGCTCTTCCGGTTCAGGAAAAGTAGAAGCTGCTCGAGGACAGGAAAAAGATGATAAGATCTGTCGTAAGAGGTATTGGTTCAGCGCTGCCTAAGCGGATCATGAAAAATGCCGATTTTGAAGGCGTGATTGAAACCTCTGACGAATGGATCGTCCAGCGCACGGGCATTCGCCAGCGCCACATCGCAGATGAAACCGAGACAACAGTATCGCTTGGTGCCGCGGCTGCGCGTGCGGCCCTTGAAAATGCTGGTCTGCAAGCTTCCGATATCGATCTGGTTCTGGTGGCGACCTCGACGCCAAATCACACATTTCCGGCAAGTGCCGTCGAAATCCAGCGCGAGTTGGGCATCACTTCAGGATTCGCGTTCGATCTTCAGGCCGTTTGCAGCGGTTTCATCTATGCGGTGACGACGGCGGACCTTTATATTCGTGGTGGCATGGCTCAGCGTGTGCTGGTCATCGGGGCGGAAACCTTCTCGCGTATTCTCGATTGGAACGATCGCACGACCTGTGTGCTGTTCGGTGACGGTGCGGGCGCATTGGTTCTTGAAGCAGGTGAGGGCAAGGGCCTGACATCAGATCGCGGTATCCTTGCTGCGAATCTTCGTTCTGACGGTAATCACAAGGAAAAGCTTTTTGTGGACGGTGGTCCATCGACCACACAAACTGTCGGTCATCTGCGCATGGAAGGCCGCGAAGTCTTCAAGCACGCTGTGGGTATGATCACCGATGTGATTGAAGCGTCCTTTGCCGAAACAGGTCTATCTGCTGACGATATCGACTGGTTTGTGCCACATCAGGCCAATAAGCGCATTATCGACGCTTCGGCCAAGAAGCTGAATATCGCCGAGGAAAAGGTGGTTATCACCGTCGACAAGCACGGCAACACATCGGCAGCCTCGGTTCCTCTGGCACTTGCGACAGCCGCCGCAGACGGGCGCATCAAGAAGGGCGATCTCGTTCTTCTGGAGGCCATGGGCGGTGGATTTACCTGGGGCGCGGTATTGTTGCGCTGGTAATTAAAAATTTGATGGGCCGCGAGGAAACTCGCGGCTTGACCGGACCGCGTTTATTTGTGTAACCTCCTGTCACTTAAGGATATTATCTGTTCAAACGCTAACCAGGTAGGTTCTGTTATGGGAGGTAAGACGGTCACACGCGCTGATCTGGCAGAGGCTGTTTACCGCAAGGTAGGCTTGTCCAGAACAGAATCGGCGGCTCTGGTCGAGATGATCCTCGACGAAGTCTGTGACGCTATCGTAAACGGTGAAACTGTGAAATTGTCGTCATTCGCGACATTTCAGGTCCGTGACAAGAATGAGCGCATCGGTCGCAACCCGAAGACCGGTGAGGAAGTGCCAATTCTTCCCCGTCGTGTCATGACGTTCAAAGCTTCTAACGTTCTCAAACAACGCATCCTTCAGGAACACCAGAAGCGCGGGTCGAAAAGCGCCAAGTCGTAGTTTTTAGATGGATAGAGGTTTTTAATCTCTTTGTTCTTTACTGTATCGCCCCTTTGGGGGCGAAGTATTACGCTTGCTTATATATCCAGTGACATCAGCAGTCTGAAATCTGTGCTTCTTCCTGTTATATATGAAGGGGTGCTTATAAAGTTCTGATATTATATAATCTACGGACAGAGCGAGTCGGTTCCCTAATATAACAAGCCGAAAAGTAGGGGCTTTTCGTTCGATATTTATATGTTAAACGCCGTTCGATTATTATGATACTTTGGCCGACACGAAATTATGTGTCGATTGCCATTTGAACGATCTGGGCTGGCAGGACTCGCTGCACGGCGAGGCCAAACCACTGGAAAGGGCAAGCAGATGGACAAAAGCCCTGATGCATTCAGGACTATAAGCGAAGTAGCAGAAGATCTCGATCTTCCGCAGCATGTGCTGCGCTTCTGGGAGACGCGCTTTACCCAGATCAAACCGATGAAGCGAGGCGGCGGTCGTCGCTATTATCGTCCGCTTGATGTTGAATTGCTCAAAGGCATTCGCCACCTGCTTTATGATCAGGGTTACACTATCAAGGGTGTCCAGCGGCTCCTCCGTGAAAACAATGCGCAATTCATCATCGCGCTTGGCAATGGCGATGTTCAAGCCATTGAAGCCATCACGCGCCAAAAGCAGGCCGCCGCTGAAAAGCAAGCGATGGAAAACGCTGCCGATAATGAAATGGCACTGCCAAGTGGCATCAAGGCACCGCAACCTGCGCGCAAGCTGTTTGGCTTGTTGAAGGGTGAAGAAGACGGCCCGATTGGAGCTGATGGGAAGCGCCCGTCGAAGGACAATCGTTCGCTTCTGCAGGAAGCACTTTTTGACCTGCTTGAATGCAAGCGCCTGCTGGATCAGGTTCGCTAATAGGTCAGCTCACGCTTGCCGGGCAATAAAATGAAAAAGGGAGGCAGTGCCTCCCTTTCTTTTTATCACTTACGTCGACGACAGCTTCAAGCCAATAATACCGGCCAGAATGAGTGTTACACTGGCAACGCGGAAGAATGTCGCGGCTTCACCCAGAATGAATATTCCAACGATGAATGCACCAACCGCGCCAATGCCGGTCCAGATTGCATAGGCTGTACCAAGCGGCAGGGTGCGCATTGCAATCGAAAGCAAGGCAAAACTGCCGATCATCGTGACAATCGTAATAACGCTAGGCGTTAAAAGCGAGAAGCCTTCCGACTTTTTCATGAAGTAGGCCCAAACAACTTCGAGGCCGCCAGCCAGTGCTAGATAGATCCATGCCATTTTAGTGCTCCTAGGGTATGGGCCGTCCCATTTTTCAAGAGAACGAAAGGTCGTCCTTTCGTCAATATTGTAAATCTAATGAGAAGGGTGCAGAGCATCATTGAGATACATGCAGCTCAGCATGGTAAAGACATATGCCTGAATGATTGCCATCAGCAATTCAAGTGCTGTCAATGCGACGGTCATGGCCAGAGGCATAATGGCCGATATTAACCCCAGCGAACCCAGACCACCCAGTCCAACCACAAATCCGGCAAATACCTTCAGCGTGATGTGACCGGCGAGCATGACTGCAAACAGACGCACCGAATGACTGATCGGGCGCGAAATGTAGGACATGAGCTCGATAGGAACGATAATCGGCGCGAGCATCACCGGGACGCCTGCGGGCATGAACAACCGGAAAAACTTGAAACCGTGGCGTAGCAATCCGTAAATGGTGACCGTAAGAAACACGAGCATAGCCAGTGCAAACGTGACGATGATGTGGCTTGTTACCGTGAAGGCATAAGGAAACATGCCGATGAGGTTGGCCACAAGAATGAACATGAAAAGCGAGAACACCAATGGGAAGAATTTCATCCCGTGTTCACCTGCATTTTCACGTATAGTCTTTGATACAAACTCGTAAAGCATTTCCGCCGACGACTGCCAACGACCTGGCACTACTCTACTGCGTCGCGAGGCCATGAAGAGAAAGCCTGCAGCGACTGTTACGGTCAGCAGCATGTAAAGTGCAGAATTCGTGAAAACGATCTGCTGGCCACCCACGGTGCCAAGCTCGATGATAGGTCGGATTGCAAATTGTTCTATAGGCCCGGCCATGGAGCACCCCTCCAAATGGGGCCGTCCCCTATGCGAACACAGGCGCGGGTCGTCCCGCGCAGCCCTCAGATAGAGAAAGTTTTTGCGATCTGCAAGTCCGCGAACGAGCCGAAGCTTACGAAAAGTTAATTGTTTCGCTCTGGATCGATTAGCTTTTTACGCTATCCTTAATTACCGCAACCAACTCTGGAGACGGATCGATGGCTATTTCACGGCGAAATTTTATCGTTGCAGCTTCTGCTGCAGGTGGCGGAATAGCTTTATCGCCATTTGAAGTTTCGCAAACTGCGGCGCAAACACCTGTGTCAAAAGTGGAAAACTCTGGTTTTCATAGGTTTCAGTTTGGCGACTTTGAAATCACGACACTTTCTGATGGGCGCCGGGCGGGTGAAGCACCAGAGAAGACTTATGCGATCAATCAGGATCCAAAAGATGTTGCGGCATTGCTGGAGGAAAATCTGCTTCCTGCCGATCGTTTTGTGAATAGTTTTACGCCCGTTCTGATTAATACTGGTAAGGAACTGGTCCTGTTCGATACAGGAATGGGGGCAGGAGCCCGTGAGGCGGGGCAGGGCAAATTGATCAGTGCACTGGAGGCTTCAGGCTACAAGGCGGATGACGTTTCTCTTGTGGTTCTCAGCCATTTCCATCCCGATCATATCGGCGGTTTGATGGAAGACGGAAAACCAGCCTTTGCAAATGCACGCTATGCTGCGGGACAGAGAGAGTTTGATTTCTGGACCGACCCAGCCCGGCTCGAAAGTCCGGCAAAGACCGTCGCACAAATGGTCGAAAAGAACGTAAAGCCGTTTGCAGAAAAAGCCACCTTCATCGATGATGGCAAAGAAGTGGTCCCCGGTATTCATGCTATCGGCGCTTACGGCCACACGCCGGGGCACTTGGCATTCCGGGTGGAATCGGATGGCAAGTCGCTCGTGCTGATTTCAGACACAGCTAATCATTCGGTTATCACCTTGCAGCGTCCAGACTGGCACGTTTCATTCGATATAGATAAGGACATGGCAGTCGCGACCAGAAAGCGCATCTTCGATATGATCGCTACCGACCGGCTGCCTTTCATCGGCTATCACATGCCATTTCCGTCGCTTGCTTATCTGCAGCGCGAGGGCGAGGGCTATCGTTACATTCCTGAAACCTACCAAATTCGTAACACTTAATTTGGCAGGTTTGCGGTGCAAGGGACTTCATTTTCATAAATCCGGAAAATAGACCTTGCACCGCAAGTCGTTATATTCTACGGCTTTTTCATGGCTCGGAGCGTAGCGCAGCCCGGTAGCGCACTTGACTGGGGGTCAAGGGGTCGTGGGTTCGAATCCCGCCGCTCCGACCATTTACCCCGACAATAATAATACATTGATGGCGCTGATGGGGCGTTTGCTATTTAGCTTATAGATACGTCCTTGTTCAGTTTTTCCGTTGTTGCAATGAGCATAGAATTACGTGTGGATGCCTTTTGCAGCGACTTGGAAAATGGCCGGGCAGGGGGAGGATCTGCGCTATCGCTGCGTAAACCGTAACCAGCGGCCGGGCGTCATTCCAAAGGCTGATTTGAAATGCCGCGTGAAATGGCTTTGATCTGCAAAGCCGCAGGCCACAGCAATTTCCGCCAAGCTTACATTGCTACCGGATAGCATACGTCGACCTTTTTCGAGTCTGCGCATGATCAGATAACGATGCGGGCTTGTTCCATGAATGGCTCTGAAATGGCGAGACAACGTGTATCTGTCGAGACCTGAAACGTTTTCAAGGTCGACCGATGAAACTGTGCTTTCGATATTCTCCATAAGGTATTCGCGAATATTCAGCATCGCGCCATGTGCAATAACTTTGGGATGTCCCATCTCTTCCGCTGCATGCTTCCAGAGGTTGGAATGTAGCCGCGTTATTACATCGTCGAGTAGCAGTTCATCGGGCTCGTTATTGAGATCTATAAGAACCTCGACCAGCAGTTGATGGAGCATCTTGTCAGATAATATAGGCTCTTTGACAAAAGGTAAGGTGCGCGTGCGATTTGACGCTTCGAGCAATAGTTCCGGGGGAAAATAGAACATCCTGTAATGTAGCATGTTTTCTGAGCCCGCCGCACCATCATGTAGTTCATCGGGGTGAATCACAATCGTGTTTCCAGGAATGCTAACGCGAGTTGCTCCTCGATAACGAAATGTCTGTACGCCGGCTAATGTAATTCCAAGCGCATAAGTATCATGGCGATGAGGACTAAATCCAATGCCATGGAATCTCGCATCAATGCGATCAATCCCGCGTTCTGTCGGCGCATGCAGGATTCGCTCAGATTTGCACAAACGTTCAATACTCAAAATATTGCAGTCCCTAACATCCGCTTACAACGAACATAACGGGATTATTTTTGCATGTTTGATACAAAGTTCACAATTGTTTTGCGGGATGATTTGGCTCCCTGGCAGGAGCTCAATGTCACCGCTTTTCTCGCAAGCGGGATTGTCAGTCAACATCTGGACATCATCGGTGAACCTTATCAGGATGGGGCGGGTAATATCTATAACGCGTTGTCTGTCCAGCCCGTAGTCATCATGTCCGCGGATACGGCTCAAATGCGTAAGATTCACATGAAGTCGCTGGAGAGGGGGATTCGAACATCCTTGTATATTGACGAGATGTTTTCCACCGGGCACGATACTGCGAATAGAGAAGTTTTCTTAAAATTTTCACCTGAATCGGCAAATGTGGTGGGTATCGCCATTCGTGCAGAGAAGAAAATAGTCGACAAGTTGGTCAAAGGCGCAAGGCTTCATAAATAGATATTTACTATTTACTTCTGCATGATGTGCAAAGTTGGCAGCTACGTCATGAGTTATTCAATTGTGCATGTGATGGATTTATAGAAATTTCACATGACTACAGAAAAGACCCGTGGTTCTGCAGTCAAAAAAAAACCCCTGCTGGTAAGCGGGGGCAATGTTAATTTTATGCATATTTAAAAAGATCACGTACGGGGGTAACCATGACCCTTTCATTTAAATGAAGTTTATACAAGTAATCAATTAGTATTATCTATAAATTATAAATACAAAACCTTTTCGTTCTAGTGTGATGCAGTTTAGTAGCAATAATATTCTCCAGCAATCGCATTTGTTCGCTCGCAATAATTTGGATGATGCAGGGATGGCGTGATATCTATCTCCATAATGAGATGTTCTTCGCAGTAATAATTTGACCTTTTGGTATAATTAAATGTGCCTTATGATGGCCGAATTTGCATATGTAATTGGCGAGCCTTTCAAGAGTTAATTGTCGAACGAAGACGACATTTAACCGGTTCAATTCGCTGTTTAATCAAGCTTTTCTGCGATATTGTTATCGGATATGCTTGGTGTTTGAGGCTGAATGGAGTGAGTTTGATTATTGAGTTTGTAAAATACGTGTCGATCGTTGTGATTGGTCTTTTGCCTATCATGAATCCATTGACCACAATTCCACTATATATGTCGCTGACCAAACGCATGAGTGCTGAAAACAAACGCGTTCAGGCACGAAAAGCTTGCATATATGCATTTTCGATTCTGACTGCTTTCCTGCTCCTCGGAAACGGCATCATTTCGCTTTTCAGCATATCCATGCCGGGTATTCGTGTGGCTGGCGGGTTGATCATCATGATCCTTGCGCTACGAATGATTTTCTCCGGTGAAGATTCATCATCGGAAGTGGATGCCGAGCCTGCCGATATCAAGAAGGCTGATCTGGATTATTCGTTCTCGCCGTTGGCGATGCCCAGCCTCGCGGGACCGGGTTCCATAGCGGTTGTCATGAGTTTCGCGTCGCAGATACCATCGGAACATGTCATTGTGGGCCATTTGGTCGTTATTTTGGGTGTCGCTATAACGATCTGTGTAGCCTATCTCGCATTGTCCTCCGCACCGCTCATTGAGAAAGTGCTTGGTGAACACGGTATGCAGGCGGTGACAAAAATCATGGGCTTTCTACTGACCTGTGTGGCTGTACAGTTTCTTGCGTCAGGTATCCGCGATTTTTTTATCGAGTTCAGCAAGATCAACTAAAACTTTTCCAAAAAGTGTGAAACGGTTTCGGAAAAGATACGCGTAAAAACAAATGATTAGAGCGCTGATTTGATTCAATCAGATAGGTGCTCTAGGTGCGTGGAATGAAGAGAATAATGCACGCTCCGGTGAAAGCTACGGTCGCGCCGATAATGTCCCAGCGATCTGGGCGCATGCCTTCAGCGGCCCAGATCCACACAATCGATGCGATAATATAAATCCCGCCATAAGCGGCGTAAGCGCGTCCCGCAGCGTCGCTCTCAATAAGCGTCAGCAGATAGGCAAAAAGGGCAAGGCAAACCAAGCCAGGAATGAGCCAGAGCGCGGATTTGTCGAGTTTAAGCCATGCCCAAAACGAGAAGCATCCGGCAATCTCAAATATAGCTGCGGCGGCATAGATCAGGAATTGCAAAGCAGATTTCCTTGGCATTGGTTGGGTGATGCGGCTTCGCGCTGGTGTTTATATTCCAATCCAGCACCCCCCCATATGAGGCCAAAGAGCAGATAGAAATGCCGCCAGTGATCGGTGTCGATCACATTGCCGATGAGTACGTGACCAAGATAAGTCGCATAGGCACAAAGCAGAAATGGTTGCCATGGCCGGTTTCTGAACATTAGTTTGAAACCGATGGCCAGAGTAAGGAAAGTCAGCGTTATGAAGGCGATAAAACCAATCCAGCCGTAATCAAGCACTGCTTTCAACCAGACATTATGGGTGTCTTCACCAAACATGGGGCCAAACTCCAGTGGCCCAATTCCCAGAGGGTGTTCTGTCGCCAACACCATGCCAAGCCAGTGTCGGGCAAACCGGCCCAGACGTGCACTGTCATAGCTTTGCTCGAGGCGGGCGCGCTCGAAAAAGAATGCTCTTACATCGGGAATTTGCAGGAGCAGCACAATAGCCAGAGCAATAGCAAGAACCGCAAGGAGACCGATTGTGATTAATCGCAAGCGAAATCTGTTGCTTTCGCTCTGAAGCAGCAGAACTGCAAAAACACAGAGAAATGAAAGCGGCGCCATGGCCCAAGCAGCACGCGAGAAAGAAACCAGTATGCCAAGTGTCAGTACGCAGCACAAAGGCAAATAGATGAGCAAATCTCGGCCATTGCCTTTCATGATGCGGTAAAGACTCCATGTGAAGGGAAGCACCAAAAATGGCCCGTAAACATTTGGATCTTTAAAACCGCCCATCGCGCGCCCAAAGCGGGTAAAGACATCGGCACCGGGAAACAGATTGAGATAGCCCGCAATACCCAGCAGCGATGATAGGATGCCGATGAGAAGGTAGGCGTTGAATATTGTTTTCAGACGACGATAGTCTGCTTCGATGATTGCTGCATAAAAAACTGCCGTGAAGGCGAGAAACAGCGAAACGGCGATATATAACGGTGCATCTTTTGTATCCGCCATTTGCATGACGGAAATCATGCCGCCGAAGTTGAATACAGTCAGCAAAGCAAGCAGCACCGAGCTGGTTCGTGTCAGCCGCATCCCAAAAAGCAGGGCCACAGCTATGAGCGCGACCATATAAAGCTCATAAGGAGCGGGTTCGCTCATCACGAAGCCAAGCAGAAAAACACCGAGCCCGATGGCAAAATTAGCGATGAGCCTGTTTAAAGCGCGCTTACCTGCAATTTCTGTTGCAGGTAAAACGCGGTAAAGCGCAGATATCCCGCTGGCGCTGTTTGCGACCGTTCTCAATAGGCATTTTCCGTGTTGAGAAGTCTGATGGGTGTCAGGAACAGGATTTTGAGATCGAACCAGAGTGACCAGTTTTCAATGTAAAACAGATCATATTCTGTGCGCATTCTTATCTTTTCGTCATTGTCGATCTCACCACGCCAGCCATTGATCTGAGCCCAGCCAGTCACGCCCGGTTTGACGCGGTGCCGCGCGAAATAGCCATCGACGACCTCGTTATACAATACATTATGCGAGTGAGCTGCCACTGCATGTGGGCGCGGCCCTACGAGTGATAGGGAACCCGTCAACGAATTGAAGAATTGCGGTAGTTCGTCGATCGATGTCTTGCGGATGAAGCGGCCGACGCGGGTCACGCGGGGATCGTTTTTCGTGACAGCGTTGCGTGCAGTCGGATCGCTCAGCTCGGTATACATGGAGCGGAACTTCCAGACATTGATGACTTCGTTGTTAAAGCCATGACGCTTCTGTTTGAAGATCACAGGACCCTTGCTGTCGAGCTTGATGGCAATGGCTGTGGCCAGCATGATCGGTGAGAGAAAGATGATACCAAGCAGACTGAAAGTGATGTCGAAAATACGTTTCGCGACGGAAGCCCAGTCGTTAATCGGTTTGTCAAAGATATCAAGCATCGGCACGTTGCCAATGTAAGAATAGGCGCGTGGGCGAAAGCGCAGGTGATTGTTGAGTGCCGACAGACGAATATCGACCGGTAGAACCCAAAGTTTGTTGAGGATCATCAGAATGCGCTCTTCAGCACTAATCGGCAAAGAGACGATCAACATATCGATATAGGCAATACGCGCAAACTCGATCAGCTCCCCGATATTTCCGAGCTTTGGATATCCAGCGACGATGGGCGGAGAGCGCTTGTCGTCGCGATCATCAAAAATACCGCAGATGCGGATGTCGTTGTCTGGTTGCTGCTCCAGAGAGCGGATCAGTGCTTCAGCATTAGGGCCACCGCCAACGATAACGGCGCGACGTTCCATGATGCCGTTCCGTGCCCAGCGACGTATCCGCCATGAGACGAACAGGCGGCAGGTAATGAGGATAATTAGCCCGCTCAAAGCCCAGATCAAAAACCAGGCGCGTGAAAAATCCGAAGAGATCTTGAAGAGGAAACCTGCCACGGCAACGGTGCCAAGGACAGTCGCCCAGCTAATGATGACGCGCTTCAAATGACGGCTGGGGCTGCGCAGAATATTGATCTGGTAGCCATTGTTGATTTCCATCAAAAGCACATAAAGACCGCCGCCTGCGCCCATGATGAGAAAATAATAAAGCAGGTGGGGAGTGTTGAAGCCCACGTAATAAACGAAACTGAATACACCTGTCAGAAAAACAATGCCGAATTCAACGAGCCGTATCACGCCGCTCACCATGGTCGGCGATAGAGTATCCCGGGCATATTGCGCAGCCATCTGGCGCGCCATCGGGTTTAACTCAATGTGTTCTTTCTGCTTGGAGCTACTCGTGGCGCCAGCACTGCTTGCCTCAGGACCGACCGGAGAAAGCGCATCATTATCCCGCACAGTTTTACCCCTACCAATTAAAGTGCCGGGCTATCTTTAAGGGCAAATCCTAAGGATTTGCTGATCAAACGGTTCCAGCGGCTGCAAGATTTTCAGGAACGTGCTTCACGGTAAACCAATTCTATAGAATGTGCCATCGTCTGAAGGCTGAACCTTTCGTGCAGACGTGTGTTGTTGGGCATTGATGAGAGAAAACCATCCTTGTCATTCGCAACTGCAAGCAGCTTGGCTGCAAGAAACTCTGTGTCTGGTTCAGCAAGCGCCGGTGAGTTGGGACCGAAGATTTCGGGAATACCGCCAACATTGCTCGCAATCACAGGCTTCCCCGCAGCCAATGCCTCCAACACGATATAAGGAAACGCTTCCGCGCGTGATGGAATGACCATGATTTTGCCGAGCGGAAATGCTTCTCTTGCAGCCATGCCGGGCAGGAAGCGGATTTGGTCTGTTATGCCGAATTCATCTGCGAGCACCTGAAAACCGGGCTTCTCCGCGCCATCACCGACGATAGTGGCGGTAAAGCGTTTGCCATGTTTGTCACGCAGAGAGGCAAGGGCGCGGATCAACAGATCGGGTCCCTTCAATGTACGCATCGTGCCTATAAACAGGAAGTCAGTAGCGTCAGGTGCGGTTGACGTATGAACAAACTCTTCATCCGACAAGCCATTATAGATAACCGCGTGGAGATCGTATGGCCTGCCAACCTTCTCTTCATATGTTCGCTTCTCGAAGTTCGAAACAAACAGAACGGCGTCGGTGAGCGGAGCCAGCAGCCTTTCAACCAGAAAGACTGCGCTACCACGGCGTGTCTTTCTGTCAAAATGCAGGCTGCCGCCATGCGGTGAATAGATACGGGCTACGCGAGACTTAAAAACCCGTAGAACTGAGCCGAACAGACGCGCATAAACGCCACCTTTGGCGCCATGGCCGTGCAAGATGTCCGGCTGCAATTTCTTGATTATGCGATAGGCCTTGTATGCTGCTTTGATATCGCCAATGCCGATATGCCTCTGCATGGCGATACGATGGATGCCCAGTGCAAGCTTGGGCCTTAATTCTTCCAGTAATTCATCTTCACGCGGGCCGCCGGTCGTTGCATCACAGAGAATGCCGACCTGATGTCCGTTTGAAGCCTGAATGCTGACGAGATCGCGAACATGACGGAACAGGCCACCTGTAGGTTCGCGAAAACAATGGACGATTCGTAGGGGCGCATTGTGCTTTTCATCAGACATTTATCGCCATCAGAACAGACGTTCGCGCACATAGACAGTGTCGCCCGGCAGGATCGGATCAGAGATCAGGACGCGGCCTGTCATTACGTCTCCATTGATCGTGCGTGTTATGTCGACACTTTCCTGATTGGCGCGTGGGGTAAATCCGCCAGCCGCAGCGATTGCTTTTTGCACCGTCATGCCCGGCACGTATGAATATTGGCCTGCACCACCCACTTCACCCATGATGAAGATGGGGCGATAGCGGTCGACCTCGACGCTTACGTCTGGATCGCGCAGATAGCCACCACGCAGTTTTGAGGCAATGGTGCCTTCAAGCTGCTTTACCGTCTTTCCGCTTGCCGGAACGCTGCCGATAAGTGGGAACGCAATGTAACCAGACTGGTCGACGCTATAATTATTGGTAAGGCTTGCTTGCTCAAACACGGTGACACGCACACGATCACCAGCATTGAGTAAATAAGGTTCGTTTAACGCGGTATGAAATGCCTGCGGAGCAGGGCGATAGCTGGAACATGCGGAAAGCGTCATTGCCGCAAGGCCAAGCGCAACAAGAACCAGTCGGCCTGTACGCTTTTTATGAGTTTTCTGCATCGTCATTGTCGCCTCGGTCTCTTCCGAAAAGCATTGCCGCATTTGTAGATTCGGACGGGAGATATCCGAATGCTGATACATGACGTTATCGTTTGATTAAGGTTAATGGCTGGTAAAGAAGCGGTGCAATTCCGGAAAAACTTTCTCTCTTCCGGCAAAGCCGAACAAATAGACAATTTAACTCTCTGGTTACCTTGTTCATTTACACTTTCTTACAAAATTGGCCTGCGATGCCTTTGAAGCATTTCCAGCAAAAGTGCGAAGTGGCTTTGCGTTGGATGATGCGTAAGAACAAATAGCGAGGCGGTTGCTCGAGTACCGCGCCTCCGAAGTGTTGGGCGGAGCATCGGGCGGAGTATGAGAATGTCTGGAGTCGATAGGCTGTCGAAAGACGCAGATATTGATATTGGCGCGCTCTTTTCGAGCTTGCGTCGCAATTGGCTTTTGATTGTCAGCGGCGCGGTCATTATGGCAGTGCTTGCCTGGATCATTTGCCTCCTTCTGACGCCTGATTATCGCGCTGAGACCCGTATTCTGATCGAATCTCGCGAATCCGTTTTTACACGTCCAAATGGTGAAGCTACAACTGAGCGACCGTTGATGGACCCGGAAGGGGTGAAAAGCCAGGTCGAAGTGCTGACTTCTGGAGATCTGTTGAAACAGGTTTCCGACAAGCTGAAACTCACAGACAATGATACATTTACCTCAACAAATATAAAGCCTTGGACGCGCGCTTTGATTCTTCTTGGCATGCGCAACAATCCGGCCAGTTTGACACCTGAAGAGCGCGTGCAGCAAAAGCTGCGCCAGAATTTACAGGTTTTCAACGTCACCGGTTCACGTGTGATCGTCATCCAATATACGTCTGCAAATCCACAGGAAGCAGCCGACGTCGCCAATGCCGTGGCTGACGCTTATATCGCGCTGCAAAGTGCTGCAAAACTCCAGTCTAATGATGATGCAACCGGTTGGCTTGCGCCAGAAATCGAGGATTTGCGCGGCAGAGTACGGGATTCGGAAAAGAAGGTCGCAGACTATCGTGCAGCGAATGGCCTTTTGACGGGGCAGACAAACAGCACCATTGCCACCCAGCAGCTATCCGAAGTCTCGACGGAATTGACGCGGCTGCGTTCAAGCCGTGCGACGTCTGAAGCAAAAGCGGAAAGCATTCGCCGAGCGCTTGCAGCCGGTGTCCCGGTTGATACCCTGCCTGATGTTGTAGCGTCCGGTATGATGCAGCGCCTTTCTGAACGCCGCGTTCAGCTCAATTCGCAGATTGCTGATCTTTCGGTGACGCTGCTCGAAGGCCATCCGCGTATCAAGTCTCTGCGCTCGCAACTCGCCGACCTCGACCGGCAGATCAATTCGGAAGGGCGTAAGCTGTTGGCGAGCCTCAATAATGAGGTGAGTGCTGCAAGATTGCGCGAAGATGAGCTCAACCGTGAGCTAAATCGTGTCAAGGCACAGGCAGCTCAGGCGGGCGAGCAGGAAGTCGAACTCCGGGCGCTTGAACGTGAAGCAGCTGCACAACGCCAACTTCTTGAAACCTATCTGACACGCTATCGCGAAGCTGCTTCGCGTACGGATCGCAATTATGTCCCTGCCGACGCGCGGATTTTCTCACGCGCTGATGCGCCGGGATTGCCCTATTATCCAAAAACCTTGCCGGTTGTCAGCGCAACCTTCGTTGCTGGATTGTTGCTCCTTTCGATTTTCGTACTGCTCCGTGAATTGTTCAGTGGACGTGCCTTTGTCACCGTGGATGGGCGCCGTATCGCAGCAGCAGAAATTGAGATGCCAGTGATTGAAGCCGCAACCGACATGGCTTTTACCCCACTTTCGGAAAGAGAACTCGGGGCTGTCGGTAAGCCTGTGCGACGCTGGACTTCGCCTTTCATGTCGGAATCCAAAATTGTCTCTGAGGAAGACGCGCCAGAAAATCCAAATGGCGTGAAGACGGTGGCCAACCGCCTGATTGACGGCAGTTTGAAGCGGGTTATTGCGGTATCTCCGGAAGGTGATAACGCGTCCGCTACAACAGTGCGTCTGCTGCGGGAGCTGGCAGACCGGGGCAAACGCGCTATTCTGATCGATATGACGGCCTTCGGCACGCTGGGGCTGGTTATGCTCGACGGCAACAGCCGAGCCGGTATTACAGAGCTTCTGGCTGGCGAACGGCGCTTCAACGATGTCATTCATACAGATCACTATTCTCAGGCGCATGTCATGCCGCTAGGAAACGTGCCGCCGGAGAACGCGATGCGTTCGGCTGATCGCCTGCCATACATTCTAGATGCGCTGGAAACGGTTTATGATTTCGTGGTGGTTGAATGCGGTCCGTCTACATCGCGGCAGATACGCCGTATTGCAGATGGTCCAGCGATCGTCATCATGAATATTGTCGACCCCGACGACAACAGCGTTGTCACGGCGGCACTTGATATGGATCAGGGTGGCTATGAAGACGTCATCATTCTGACGGACACTCCTGAGCGCGCAACGGACCCAAACCCTAATGCACCGCAACCAACGGCCTGATTTCGATTCACGATCAACAAGATAGCACTGTCATTTGAATCAAAATGGGAAGCGCTTTGCCAGTTTGCTGCGGAGTGCTTTCGCGAACTGCCATAGGCGGGGATTGCTTTTGACCGTTGCGACGGCTTGGCTGCGTATTGATTGCAGAGCGGTGAATGCTTTGCCTTTGGTCGTCAATGGGACAAAGGCGTCGTAGATGCGCGATTCAATATCGCACCATTCTCGCTTATAGGGTTCATCGCCAATACCGAAACTATAGACTGGCAGTTCAGCGTCGCAGCTTTTCTTGATATCTTCATAAAACAGAAACTCGCCGGGGCTGGCAGTCGTTAATTCGTCATCCGCTATCGCGTTGAACTCAACGGTCGGACCATCTTTTGAGAAGGCTTTACCTATAAGCGAGCGGATCTTGCCACCGACTTCAAGAATTTGCAGTCGATACACCGCGTTCTGGCTTTCGGCTGCATTGCCGTAGAGCTCTTTGAAGAACGCCTGAATATGCGCACCGGCAAAAGGATCACGGATCCCCATTTGCTTGAAACGATGCGCTTTGAGAGCAAAGAAAGTATCGAGTATCTCATCGGCTTCTTTACGAGACTGCGGGGCGTAAATGCGCCAACCGCCGGATTCTTCATAACGACGTCCATGCTGACGATGCTTTTTGAGTTTCCGCTTTGTATTGCTCCGCCCAAGCACGGCATCAAAACCATGTCCGAGAGACGCAGCAAGCACAGGATTGGGGTTCTCGATATTCTTCAACTGCAATAAAGGGTTATCTTGACCCGATAGAAAGGGCAGTTGCCTCGTTAGCGAAAGTACATCGATATCGGGCCGAGCGGTTCGAATGGCCGACACAAGCTGGCCGACGGATGCGTGGTCGACCGAACCGTCAAGCCAGGGGAAGTTACAGTTTGCGTGACTTCCGCCCGGATAGCGCAACACACGTGCGCCATTCACGCTGACAGCCTCAAGTGGCAGCAACATAATCGGCGTGTCGTCGGTAAACAGACCGGCCACCAGACTGTCCGGATTGACATGTCTGCGCCAGCAGTCGATCCAGTCGAAAGTTTGCGCATTGCCATGTAGCGCACCCGGCTTCGACCAAAAGTCACGCAGTTGTGCGTAGTCGGTAATGAGACGTGGCGTCAGACTGGCTCCGGCTTCTTCAGTCACGTTTCGTTTGCCCCCGCAAATGAATCATCGGCGTTTTGGGCGTGGGGGCTGAGCCATCCACCAGATGATCCCCATAGCGGGCAATACCCAGAGAATACCGGTGAAAAAGAAGTAAAGGAGATGCACCCATGCAGGCGAATTGCCAAGCTGGGCTACGGCTATGATTGTTGCAAAAACTGCATAGACGATCACAAGAGCAACCAGCAGAAATGTGCCTATGAGTTTTTTCAGCCGAACGGGCATGTCATTCTCCTCTATTCTCTCCTTCACTAGCTTGTGAGGACGCGCAAAGGAAGAGAAAACGCGTCGGCATGTCGCGTGAACCTGGCTTGTAACCGCTTCTCCTATGCGGCATGTATCGGCGAGATGAACAGTCAGGGATAAAATGGCATGGCGGCAATTTCCGTTCGACATGAAGGGCAGGGCACAGTGAGATCCGGCGAGGATAAAAACCGTCGACTGATCCGTTATTGGCTCTATGCGGTTTTTGTCGTTCTGATCGCTATTGTCATGGTCGGTGGCGCGACGCGCATGACAGGCTCTGGCCTGTCGATCACTGAATGGAAACCGATCCATGGTGTTATTCCTCCACTCAACCATGCCGAATGGCTGGAAGAGTTCGATAAGTACCGCCAGATTCCGCAATATCAGCAGATCAATAAGGGCATGTCGCTCGAAGCATTCCAGTCCATCTTCTGGTGGGAATGGGCGCATCGCATGCTCGCGCGCTTCGTGGGTTTTCTGGTTGCAATTCCACTTGCCTTCTTCTGGCTTACCGGACGCCTGAACAGCAGTCTTAAATACCGGATGCTTGGCCTTCTGGCGCTGGGCGGCTTTCAGGGTGCTATCGGCTGGTGGATGGTTGCATCGGGACTGAGCGAGCTTACCAGTGTCAGCCAGTATCGCCTTGCCATCCACCTGACGACAGCCTGCGTCATCATAACGGCGGTGTTCTATATAGCGCGAGGGCTGGTCACTTATACGGAGCGCCCGGCGGAACGGTCTATCCAGCGTTTTGCTGGCTGGCTGGTTTTTGCCGTGTTGGTGCAGATCTATCTTGGTGGTCTTGTCGCCGGGCTCCATGCCGGTCTTACCTACAATACCTGGCCGCTGATGGACGGTGCGATCATCCCGTCAGACTTGTTCATCCAGTCGCCATGGTGGCGCAATCTGTTTGAAAATCCCAAGACAGTACAGTTTGTGCATCGCATGTTTGCCTACACAGTTCTGGTTCTGGCGGTTGTTCATGCTGTGCAGGTTTGGAAAAATGCGGCAGCAACCACCCATGCCCGCCGTACGATCGTTTTGCTCGGCCTGATAATGGTGCAGGCAGCGATTGGAATCGCGACGCTCCTGATGAGCGTGCCCCTGGATCTTGGCTTGACGCACCAGTTTGTGGCCCTGATGGTTCTGGCTTTCGCCGTTGCACACTGGCGCGCAACCAAGGGCGCTTACAAAGAGTAAGCTGTCTGACGCAGATGCCTTAGCGCGGAAGCAATTTTCAGCTCGCGCGCTTCATCGGCATCATTGCCGTCTTCGCGATGCCAGGCGGCGGAGAGGCAGCCATACGCAAATGCGTAATCGAGGACATAAGCGGGATTGCATTTGAGGATCGGCGCGAAATGCTCTGCCATGTGTCGGGCGCGTTCAAGGTCGAGGCAGAGATCGTCCCGGTCAAGCGGATTGTAGAAGATGTTGGCGGCATCGAAGGCAGCGTCGCCGACAATTCCATGCGGATCGATGGCGAGCCACCCGCGCGGTCCCTTGATTATGTTCTCGTGGTGAATATCGCCATGCAGCGGAATGGCCTTATGCGGCGTCGCCAGCAGGCACTTCGCGACCGCTGTGCCATCCGCATAGATGGAGCTTTCGTTTGCTACTGCGAAGAGACCGGAAAAATGCTTGTCCAGTGGTTGCAAATCAGCCGGTATCGGGGCAGGAGAGGGCGTGTGCAGCGCGTTCAGAACCTCGCCGAATATCTGCAAACATTCGGCATCCTTGCCGCGTTTCAAGTACTCGTCAAGGTGATAGTCACCTGCATATTCAAGCAGCATCGATGTGCCATTGAGGCTGTATAATCGTGCGGCACCATGGCCGTCCTGCCAGTCGAGATAATGCGCGCCGCGCAGTTCCTCCATTCCGGCAGGTTTCAGCTGTTTGATAACAAAGGCCTCGCCCGGAAAGTCGTTGCGTTCGACTTTCCAGACGAGGCTTGAATGCGTGTCCGCGAGCGGCTCATAAGTGCCGATATTCCATTCGGCAGGGAATATCGGCCTTAAGTTTTTGTTTTTAAGCATGTCTTTATTCCCAAAACCGGTCCCCACTTTTGGGAGACCTGCTTTAGGCCTCGCCGAGCATCAGGTTCATGTTCTGAACAGCGGCACCCGATGCGCCCTTGCCGAGATTGTCGAGGAGCGCCACGAGATTGACCTGATTGTCACCTTCCGTACCAAACACGAAAAGCTTCATGCCATCCTGGCCAGCAAGCTCTTCCGCATCGACACGCGGCAGTTGGCTGCTTTCTTCAAGCGAAACCACTTCTACAATATTCTGCCCGGCATAATGTGCGGTCAGAGCGGCATGAATATCCTTAAGTGAAGGAGTACCTTCAAGCTCAGTAACAAACAGCGGAACCTGAACGATCATACCCTGCGGGAAACGGCCGACGCTTGGGCTGAAGAGCGGGCGGCGATCCAGACGGCCATGCAATTGCAGTTCAGCAACGTGCTTGTGACGCAGCGGCAGACCGTAAAGGAAATTGTTGGCCGCAAGATGCTCCGGATGGTTCTTGTCCTCCATCTGCGCAATCATCTGCTTGCCGCCGCCGGTATAGCCGGAAACTGCATTGACGCTGATCGGATAATCCGCAGCCAGCAGGCCCGCATCGCGCAATGGACGGACGAGGGCGATTGCGCCGGTCGGATAGCAGCCCGGATTAGCGACGAGGCGTGCTTCTGCGATGCGTTCACGCTGACCCTTGGCAAGTTCTGCAAAGCCGTAGGCCCAATCAGAATGCACACGATGAGCGGTCGACGTATCGATGATCCGGGTCGCGTTGTGACCTTCGAGCAACGAAACTGCTTCTTTGGAAGCGTCATCGGGTAGGCACAGGATTGCAATATCAGCAGAGCGCAGATAGTCGGCGCGCAAATCCTTGTTGCGACGCTCGGCTTCCGGGATGGAAATAACTTCAAGATCGTCGCGCTCGGCAAGGCGGCTGCGGATTTGCAGACCGGTTGTGCCGTGTTCGCCGTCGATGAAGATTTTCGGTTTCATGCGCTTTGCCTTTAAATTTCAGAAAGTTACGCTAATATTCGGAATCAATTTTTGAGCTGCTTGAATCTGTTTCTGAGTTGTATCTATCGTCGTCGTGCTTTTTGCTCAGCCAGAAGCCCAAGATAATACATTGCAATGGTCGCTCCAGCGATTGCCGTTATATCAGCATGATCATAAGCCGGTGCAACCTCGACCACATCGGCACCCACAAAATCAAGAGTCGTCAGCTTGCGAAGCACGGAAAGCATCTTTGCCGAAGAGGGACCACCAGCAACGGGTGTTCCGGTTCCCGGTGCAAAGGCCGGATCAAGACAATCGATGTCGAACGTCAGATAGGTCTTTTTGCCAGCTGTGCGTTTGAGAATCTCGTCGGCGATTGCCTGCGCCGACATATCCTCAACTTCATGGCCATAGATGATCTTGATACCGCAGTCTTCCGGCGCGTGCGTCCGGATGCCGATCTGGATCGAATGTTCAAGATCGATAATTCCATCTCGCACGGCACGGGCTACAAAAGAACCGTGATCGATCCGCTTACCATCGTCAAACCATGTATCCTGATGCGCATCGAATTGCACCAATGCCACCGGGCCATATTTTGCTGCATGAGCTTTGAGAAGCGGCCATGTCACGAAGTGATCGCCACCAAGTGTTAGCAAAAATGCATCAGATTTGAGGATTTTCGCGGCTTCACGCTCAATCGTTGCTGGCGTCTTATAATGGTTGCCGTAATCGAGCAGACAGTCACCGTAGTCGATGACAGCGAGATTTTCGAACAGATCGCGCTCAAACGGATATTGCGGATCATTATCGAAAATGGCCGATGCACGACGGATCGCTTGCGGACCAAACCGTGCGCCGGGCCGGTTGGAAACTGCTGCATCAAACGGAATGCCCCATACGACGGCTTCGGCCCCTTTCAGCGACTTACTATAAAGGCGCCGCATGAATGACAACACACCCGCGTGGGTGGGGTCAGTGGCAGCACTGTTCAGGCTGCGGGCAGTGAAAGCATGGTCAATCGTCTTAGAGGGCATGGCCGGCTCCCGGATGGCGTCTCAACTCTCATAGCGCTTCACGAAGCAAAATGGGAGATTGCTTTATGCGGTTTTAAAGCATGTCGCGGAAAAGTGGGAACCGGTTTTCCGATAACGACATGCGTAAAAACAAAAAAGATAGAGCGATCGTAATGGTTACGATTAAGTGCGACGCGCTCTATCTTCAAATCCGTCGCTCGGCCATTTCACCATAGCCATCATCATCACCGAAGCGTTGCGACGAGAATGATACAACAAAGTAGGGCGGTTGCGGCGTGTTGGCGAAGCGTTCAATCCTAGGCATGGGGCGTTCCATTATCGCGGAATTTAGACTGCACTCTTCATGAATGCTGTCGCCGGGGCTTGCAACTGCGTCTGCGGCATCGGCCCCAAAATTGGAATCGATTTTTCGAAAGCACGATGCGCAAGTTCAATAATTAGAGCGCTGCCCGTCATACCAAGGGTGCAAGATTGCGCGAGCGATAAACCGCGATTGTGAGAACACAGAGCGTGTTGGCAAATACTTCTCTTTCAGAGAGGGACTTTATGAAGAAAGCAGTATTTCCAATTTCAATCGCGCTTGCTTGTTCTGCAGTGCTGTCTGGCTGTGTGACCGACCAGAGCGCGGCTCGCTATCAATTGGAGCAGCAGAATGTGAGTGCGCTCAACTGGATGCAACAATCCGGCGAATATGATGCACTTGCCTATCAGGCCTTTAACGGTGCGCGTAAAGCGTTCGATACGGCAAAGGTCCGCAAGGGACGCAGGAAAGCAGTGATCGTTGATCTTGATGAGACGATGATCGACAATTCGGCTTATGCCGGATGGCGCATCCAGCACAATGTGCCTTACACGGAGAAAACCTGGGGTCGTTGGATGGCTGCCGAACAGGCGCGACCTATCCCGGGTGCTGTCGAATTTGCGCGCTATGTGAATTCGCATGGAGGCACGATGTTCTATGTTACGAACCGCGATGCCAAATCATTTGACCATACAGCCGCCAACATCAGGAAGTTAGGCTTTCCCGGGGTCTCGGCCAAGACCCTGCTTCTCAATAGTGGCCAATCCAACAAACAGGCGCGTTTTGATGCCGTCAAAGCAGCTGGCTTCGATGTGGTGGTCTATGTTGGTGACAATCTGAATGATTTCGGAAGCGCCACTTATCATAAGAATAACCAGCAGCGCCGCACTTTCGTCGCAGCCAATAGCGAAGTGTTCGGTACGAAATTTTTCATGCTGCCAAATCCAAGCTATGGAGATTGGATTTCCGGCATGGCGCCGCACTATTACAAACAGCCTGTTGCGAAACAGCTGGAGATTAACCGCAAAACCATTCGCGCATGGGCAGGCTAAAGCAATTCAGATATTCGAAAACAAAAAAAGCGGACCCGAAGGTCCGCTTTTCTGTAATTCCAAAGCGACAAATATTAGCGCTTTGAGAACTGGCCCTAAGCGTATTAGCGCTTGGAGAACTGGAAAGAACGGCGAGCCTTGGCCTTACCGTACTTCTTACGTTCAACAACGCGGCTATCGCGAGTAAGGAAGCCACCCTTCTTAAGAACCGTGCGAAGGCCTGGTTCGTAGTAGGTGAGTGCCTTGGAGATGCCGTGACGAACTGCACCGGCCTGACCGGAAAGACCGCCGCCAACAACAGTTGCGACAACATCGAACTGACCAGCGCGGTTCGACGCAACGATTGGCTGCTGCAGGATCATCTGCAGAACCGGACGTGCGAAATACGCAGCAAATTCTTTGCCGTTTACAGTGATCTTGCCGGAACCTGGCTTGACCCAAACGCGAGCAATCGCGTCTTTACGCTTGCCGGTCGCATAAGCGCGGCCCTGAGCGTCGATCTTCTGAACATGAACCGGAGCGGCCTGTTCGGCGACTACGCTGCCGAGTTCTTCGAGCGAGTTGAGCTGCTCAGCCATGATTATGCATTCCCTTTGTTCTTGCGGTTCAGCGCTGCAACGTCCAGAACTTCTGGCTGCTGAGCTTCATGCTGATGATCTGCACCTGCATAAACGCGCAGGTTCTTCATCTGGCGACGACCGAGTGGACCACGTGGGATCATACGCTCGATAGCCTTTTCAAGAACGCGTTCCGGGAAACGGCCTTCGAGAATTTGGCGAGCAGTACGTTCCTTGATGCCACCTGGATGGCCAGTGTGCCAGTAGTAAACCTTGTCGGTGTACTTCTTGCCGGTCAGAACAACCTTGTCGGCATTGATGATGATGACATTGTCGCCATCGTCAACGTGCGGGGTGAAGGTTGCTTTGTGCTTACCGCGCAGGCGATTGGCGACGAGGGATGCGAGACGACCGACGACGAGACCTTCTGCGTCGATCAGAATCCACTTCTTCACCACTTCGGCTGGCTTCTGAGAAAAAGTTGCCATTGAAGTCTTCCTTGACTTAATCCCCGATCTTACGATCCGGGCTTTTCTTGTTGCTTGTGTTGGTCACGCCTATCATAAGGCGGCCAACCCTAAGGACGTTAGGAAGCGAACTTCCATACGCACTGGGCGGGTCGATACACAAACTCTGGAAGGTCGTCAAGCACTGTTTTCGCAGCGACCTTTTAAAAAATCAATAAAAACAATTGGTTATAATATTGGTATTATAATACCTTATCTTTTTATCGTGGTGGAATGGAATAAGTCGCAGTCGCATGGGCGATCAGCTCATTTGTCTCATCACTGGTCAGGCTTATTTCCAATACGGCCAAACGCTTTCCGAGTTTGAGAATCCTCGCTATTGCCTGCACCGTTCCCGGAGTGGCTTTGCGGAGGAAATTGATATTGAGATTTGTGGTCACTGCGAGCGCGACTGGCCCGATATGCCCGAGGATTGCTGCATAAGCTGCCACATCTGCAAGTGCGAAAAGGGAAGGGCCTGAAACGGTGCCACCGGGGCGCAAGTGCTGATCGTTGGCGCGGAGGTGCATGGTCGCTGCACCGTCGTCGATAGAGACGATCTCAAAACTGTCATCGAGCTGCGGAAATTCGCGCTTCATGAAGAGGCGTAAATCGTCGATATTCATGACCGGGCTCAAGGCCGCATGGTGTGCAGTGCTGATATTCATGTTCTCTCCCTTATAATAAGGAATAGGGGGAGTTTGGCCAATCTTGCAAGCACGCGTTGCGATATGCAAAAAATAAAGCATTTCCAGCAAAAGTGCGCAGCCGTTTTGCGTAGGATAGTGCGAAGCAAAATAGATAGAGCAGTCCCAACGTTTCAATCTTAACGAGACCGCTCTGGCCCTGAATTTGCAGCGGAGGAGCCAAATGCAAGCGTCTTCAGACAATCAGATTCGCGAAATTCTTGAGTCCGTCAAAACGATTGCGCTTCTTGGTGCATCGCCCAAGCCCGAGCGCCCCAGCAACGGCGTCATGAAGTTTTTGCTTGATCGGGGATACAATGTCATTCCCGTTAATCCCGGGCAGGTGGGAAAGAGTATCCATGGGCAGCAAGTGGTGGCCAATCTCGCCGATATTGATGTGCCGGTCGATATGGTGGACGTTTTCCGCGCGTCACATTCGCTTCCGGACATTGTGGATGAAATTCTTGCCATGAAACAACGGCCAACGGTTCTTTGGACCCAGCTTGACGTTGTGCATGAAGAGGCCGCAAGGCGGGCGGAAGAAGCAGGCCTGAAAGTGGTAATGGACCGCTGCCCGGCCATTGAATATCCGCGCCTCATGCGATGATTTATAGTTCGGGAATTAATTTCCGCGATTGCGTAGTTTGGCGCAAATTCCTCCTTTGCTTTCTTTGTGGCACAGCCTAACGTCCACTCGAATTATTTGGCATAGACTGTCAGGAGGAACTTATGTCCAAACGCTCACCCGGCATCGAAACACTGGCAATCCATGCGGGCGCAAAACCCGATCCGACGACGGGTGCACGTGCGACGCCGATCTATCAGACAACGTCTTTCGTGTTTGAAGATGCCGACCATGCAGCCTCTCTATTTGGCCTGCAGGCTTTCGGCAATATCTATACGCGGATTACCAATCCGACCACCGCTGTTCTGGAAGAGCGCATTGCCGCACTTGAAGGTGGGACAGCTGCTGTTGCCACGGCATCGGGCCATGCGGCACAATTGCTGATCTTCCATTGCCTGCTACAGCCAGGTGATAATTTCATCGCCGCTAACAAGCTCTACGGCGGTTCGATGAACCAGTTTGGCCAGGCTTTCAAATCGTTTGGCTGGCAGGTGCGTTGGGCCGAAGCAACTGATCCAGCGGACTTCGAAAAGCATATTGATGAGCGCACCCGCGCAATCTTCATTGAAAGCTTTGCAAATCCGGGCGGCATTGTGACAGATATCGCAGCTATTGCTGAAGTCGCACACAAGCACGGATTGCCGCTGATTGTCGACAACACGCTGGCGTCACCTTATCTGATCCGCCCGATTGAACACGGCGCGGACATTGTTGTGCATTCGCTGACGAAGTTCATCGGCGGACATGGCAATTCGATGGGCGGCATTCTCGTCGATGCAGGAACATTCGATTGGGCAAAGTCGGGCAATTATCCGCTTTTGACAGAGCCGCGTCCTGATTATGCAGGTCTCGAAATCCACAAGACATTCGGCAATATCTCTTTCGCAATTGCGGCTCGGGTGCTGGGTCTGCGTGACTTTGGTCCTGCAATCTCGCCGTTCAATGCATTCCAGATCTTGACGGGCGTTGAAACACTTCCGCTGCGTATGCAGCGCCATAGTGACAATGCCCTCAAGGTCGCGACCTGGTTGAGCAACCACGACAAAGTGTCATGGGTGAGCTATGCTGGTCTTCCGAGCGACAAGTTCAACGCGTTGCAGAAGAAATACTCACCGAAGGGTGCAGGTTCTGTTTTCACCTTTGGCCTGAAGGGCGGTTATGATGCAGGCGTCAAATTCGTTGACAACCTCGATTTGTTCTCCCTGCTCGCGAACATTGGCGACACGCGTTCGCTGGTCATTCACCCGGCATCAACGACCCATCGTCAGTTGACCGACGAACAGAAGGTTGCCGCCGGTGCCGGTCCAGAAGTGGTTCGCCTCTCTATCGGTATCGAAGATGCGGATGACATCATCGCAGATATCGAACAGGCGCTTGCCAAGGTCTGATGTGATGAGCTTGCTTGTTGATTTCGAGCTGACTGACGTTGAACCAGAGGAGGGCGCGCCTTTGCCGGAGCGTGTGCTGTCCGGCGATCCGCGTTCCCGCACATGGAACCTCGAAGAAACTGCTGATGGCACGCTCTTCGCAGGCATATGGGAAAGCTCGCCGGGCAAATGGCGTGTTGAATATGACGAATGGGAGTTTTGTCATATTCTCGCTGGTCATTCGGTCTTGACGGAAGAGGGTGGTGAAGCGCGCACACTTAAAGCGGGCGACAGCTTTGTCATTCGTCCCGGCTTTAAGGGCACTTGGGAAGTGATCGAAACCACACGCAAGGAATATGTGATCCGGCTTTAGAGCTGGTGAGGGTATTGAGAGAAGAAAGGCCCGGTCACTGTGACCGGGCCTTTCTTCTTATGCCCCGTATGGCACCCAGATATTCTTCACCTGAATGGCATGGCGCAGATAATCCCGGCCCTGTCCTTCGGTCTTGTTGAGCCAGTTCGGCAAGCGGCCATTGCTGACCCATGTGGCCTTGAGGTTTCCGGCAGAAGCCTTTTCGGCCATTGCGCTGCCTTCGCGTGAACCGAAATACCAGAGCGCTGCAACCTCATCATGTTCGGCAAGCGTCTTCGTGAGAAGATCGCGTTCACCGGTGGCGATATTGACCACGCCGCCCGGCACGTCGGATGTGTCGAGCACCTGATAGAAATCACCTGCGATCAGCGGATGACGGCTCGAAGGCACGACCACCGTGCGGTTGCCCATGGCAATGGCGGGAAGTATCAGCGAAACGAGCGAAAGAAGCGGCGCTTCATCAGGGCAGACGATGCCCATCACGCCCCAAGGTTCGTTCATCGCCAGTGTCACATGACGCGACTTGGTGGAATGAACTGCACCATCGAACTTGTCGGCCTGCGCGGCATAATAGAAAATCCGACGCAGCGCGGTTTCAAATTCCTCTTCCGCTTTTTTCTCGCTGATGCCGGTGCTTTCGATCAGCCGTGCCACGAAATCCGTGCGGCGTGCATCGAGGTTTTCGCCAAGATAATAGAGCACCTGAGCCCGGTTATGCGCAGTGGCTGCGCCCCAGCTTCCAGCCTTGCTTGCAGCTTCCACAGCATTGCGGATGTCCTTGCGGTTGCCGATGCCAGCCTGCCCGATGACCGAGCCGTCCTTGCCGGTGACCGAATAGCTGTAGCCGCCATCCGGACGTGCCTGCTTGCCGCCAATATAGTTCTTCATCGTGCGGTCGATACCGCCGATGGTGATCTTGTCGTCGCCGGAGGGCGAAGCTGATGGCACGAAGGCTTCCGCAATCTTGGTCGCGGACAGTGCCTTTTCCCAATCGGAGACGAGATATTCGTACATGCCTTCGCGTGCGCCTTCGCGACCGAACCCGCTTTCACGGTAGCCACCGAAGCCTGCGCCTGCATCCAGCATGTTGGTGCAGTTAATCCAGACGACACCGGCCTTCACCCGCGCAGCAAGATCGAGCGCGACATTGATGTTTTCAGACCAGATCGACGCGGCAAGCCCGTAGCGCGTATTGTTGGCGAGCGAGACGGCTTCATCGGGAGTGCGGAAGGTTGTTGCTGCCGCAATCGGCCCAAAAATTTCCACCTGACAGACGGTTGAGGCCTGATCCACATCGGTGAAGAAGCCGGGGGCGATATAATTGCCTTTGGCCGGAAGCGGGTTCGGTGTTTGCCAGAGCTCGCCGCCTTCCTCGATACCCTTTTGGATAAGATCGGAAATGCGCTTCACCTGACCGGGTGAAACAATGGCGCCGACATCGGTGGATTTGTCGAGCGGGTCGCCGACGCGCAAGCTTTCGAGACGCTTTCTGAGCTTGGCATAGAAGCGCTCG
Organism: Brucella grignonensis; assembly: GCF_002252505.1. Classification (GTDB taxonomy): domain Bacteria; phylum Pseudomonadota; class Alphaproteobacteria; order Rhizobiales; family Rhizobiaceae; genus Brucella; species Brucella grignonensis. The sequence goes on from NZ_NNRL01000164.1 coordinate 145,562, forward strand.
GCAATGCCTTCCTGCACGAGCAGGCGCGACCCGGCGCAACAGACTTCGCCCTGATTGAACCAGATGGCATCGACCACGCCTTCAACGGCTGCGTCAAGATCGGCATCTTCAAAGACGATGAAGGGCGATTTTCCGCCCAGTTCCAGCGACAGCTTCTTGCCCGATCCGGCAATTTGCTCGCGAATGACGCGGCCAACCTGCGTCGAACCGGTGAAGGCCACCTTGTCCACGCCGTCATGGCCGCAGATTTCCGCGCCGGTGGTGCCATCGCCCTGCACGATGTTGACGACACCGGCGGGCAGGCCGACTTCATGGCAGATCTCGGCAAAGGCAATGGCGGAAAGTGGCGTCAGATCGGCGGGTTTCAGCACGACCGTGTTACCGGCGGCCAAAGCTGGTGCGATCTTCCAGGCAAGCATGAGAAGCGGGAAATTCCACGGAATGACCTGACCGCAGACGCCAACGGGCGAAAAGCCCTTGAACTCATCTTCCACCATCTCGGCCCAGCCTGCATGGTGATAGAAGTGACGGGCGGCGAGGGGAATGTCGATGTCGCGGGTTTCGCGGATCGGCTTGCCGTTGTCCATGGTTTCCAGTACGGCCAGAAAACGCTCGTGCTTCTGAATATGGCGCGCGATGGCATAGAGATACTTGGCCCGCTCATAGCCCGAAAGTTTGGACCATTTGCCAAAAGCGGTGCGGGCGGCTTTCACCGCCTGATCGACATCTTCGGCATTGCCGCAGATGATTTCGGCGAGCTTGTCACTATTGGCCGGATTGGCAACCGCAATTGACTTGCGGCCTTCCGGTTTGACAAAGGTCCCGTTGATATAGTGGCCGAAGGAACGGTCATGCTGTTCTAGCCATAGGTTCACATCGCCGTTTGCTTCGGGGGAAGGTCCATATTCCATGGTCTTCAGGATGTCCTTGATGGGTCGCATTTCAAATTTTCCTTACGAGCATTTCCAGCAAAAGTGCGAAGCGGTTTTGCGCAGGAGAATGCGAAATTCCAAGTTTAAGCAGCGGCGTGACGGTTGGCGGCGGAGTAGCGCCCGGTCACGAAGTGCTCCAATTGCCGTTCGATATCTCCAAGCATCGACGATGCGCCGATCCGGAACAGATCGGGCTCCAGCCAGCGATTGCCGAGTTCTTCCTTCATCAGTGTGAGCCAGGCGAGCGCGTCCTTTGCGGTCTTGAGGCCGCCCGCGGGTTTGAAGCCGACGCTCTGACCGGAAAGCTCGCCATAATCGCGCAGCGCCCGCACCATGGTCAGGCTCACTGGCAAGGTGGCGTTGACGTCTTCCTTGCCCGTCGAGGTCTTGATGAAATCGGAGCCTGCCTGCATCGCCACCATCGAGGCGCGATAAACATTGGTCAGCGTATTGAGATCGCCGGTGGCAAGGATTGCCTTCATATGCGCATCCCCGCAGACTTCGCGCATGGCAGCAATTTCATCGTAGAGGGCCGACCAGTTCTGTGTCAGCACATGCTCGCGCGTAATCACGATGTCGATTTCATGCGCGCCCTGTTCGACGGCATAGGTGATTTCAGCAAGACGGAGCGGCAGCGGCGTCAGCCCGGCGGGAAAGCCCGTCGCCACCGAGGCAACCGGAATGCCGGAACCTTCAAGCGCCTTCACGGCATGGGGCACCATGGTGGGATAAACGCAGACCGCGCCGGTGGTGATGCCTGCATCTGCCAAACCGAGCGCTTCCAGAATATCCTCGCGCACCGGGCGGCGCGCCTTGGCACAGAGCCTGCGCACGCGCGCCGCCGTGTCGTCGCCTGCAAGCGTGGTGAGGTCTATGCACTGGATGGCGCGGATGAGCCACGCCGCCTGATATTCCTTTTTCACCGAACGGCGGGCGCTAATCGTAGCGGCACGGCGCTCGGAAGCGCTGCGATTGACGGATACATCCTCAAACCATTCCGGCTTGAGCGGTGTCCCGTTATTGCGGGGGAGGGCTTCGGTCATTTCATTGTCCGTTCGTGGGTTCAATTACGTTCAAGTGCGATCAGGCACGTTCGGTCGAAGGGGCGTGATCGCGGCAGAACGTTTCGAATTCTTCCTGGCTGGCATAGGCTTTCTGCGTGCCCGGCCGGGTGATGGAATGGGCCGCATAAAGAGCGGCCTTGCGAAGCGAGGCTTCCACATCGCCGGTCCCGGCGTAGAAGCGGGCAAAGGAGCCGATAAAAGCGTCGCCCGCGCCGGTCGTGTCTTTTGGTGTGACCTTGACCGGGGGAATATTGACGATTTCGCTTGCCGTAATCATGCGCGCGCCGCGTCCGCCGAGCGTGACAATGACGGTGCGGATGCCGCGAGCGATCAGCGAACGCGCTGCGGTGACGATTTCATCGTCCGTGCCGGTCGGCAGGCCGGAGAGGATTGCCAGCTCGCTCTCGTTCGGCACGAGAAAGGTCACCTGCCGGATCAGTTCGGGATCAAGGTCGGCGGCAGCAGGCGCAGGATTCAAAATGGTTTCGATGCCGTTTTCAGCGGCGAAAGCGATGGTGTGGTAGACTGTCTCGACCGGAACTTCCATCTGCATCAGGATGAGGCCGCACGCTTTCAGATCGTCCGCAGCCTTGTCGACTTCGGCGGGCAGAAGATCGGCATTGGCGCCCTTGACGATCAGGATCGAGTTTTCACCCGATGGCTCGACGAAGATGGGGGCTACGCCGCTCGACTTGCCGGAAACCTTGCGCACATGGCGCGTATCGACGCCGAACTCGTTCAGGTTGCGGATGGTGTTGTCCGCGAAAATATCGTCGCCCACCCGCGTCACCATCATCACATCTGCGCCAAGGCGTGCAGCAGCCACGGCCTGATTGGCGCCTTTGCCACCACAGCCAATTTCAAATGTCGGGGCTTCCAGTGTTTCGCCGGGGCCGGGCATGCGGTTCACATAGGTGATGAGGTCCACCATGTTGGAGCCGACCACTCCGATCTTTCTGGTCATGAGACGTTCCTTTGAAATTTCAGAGTGCCTTGATCGAGGCTTCAAATTCTTCGGCGGCGGTTGTATCGAGATAACCGACGCGCACGGGGAAAACGGCGCGCTCACCCGATGCCAGCACCTGCACATTGTTCTTGGCCCTTTCCGCCAGATAGCCTTCCGGCTCGCAGGTCGAGGGCAGGGCAAAGGCTGCAACCTGGGCATCGCCGTTCACGAGAATCCAGCGCACGGTTTTTGGGAAGATTTCGGTCGGGTAGGAAATGCCAAACCCGTCGCCCTCGGGAAGCTGCATCATCAGATGGGTGTTGCCTTCGGCATCTTTAGGCAGTCCGCGAATATAGAAGACCTGTTCGGGATCGTAGCGCTCCGGCTCATCCAGCACTTCCATCGCGGCGGGGTCGGAGGCCAGTTCGTCGATCAGCGACAGGTAATCATCATTGGGTGTCACATGGCCGGGAACGGCTGTGCGCACCTGCACGTGATCCGGCGTATACGGCACCGGTTGCACGATCCGCGCACCTTCCGCATAGGCGAAATTGACGTGGCACATATACATCAGCTCCATCGGAGCGGATGAAAGGTTCTCGACATCCATGGTGATGTCGAACAGTGTTTCACTGGCATAAAGCCGCACGCTTGGCCGTGCCAGATAATGCGCGCCGAAGCCCATCACATATTCATATTCACCGGTGATTTCGACGAAGGCGCCGCGCTCGTCATGGCCAAAGAGAAGACCGGCCTTGTCCATTTTCGCGCAAGCCATTTCGCCATGCAGAAGATGATTGTCCTGAGGCGAAGGACAGCCATTGCGCAGGATGCCGCTATGGAACGCAAAGCAGCCATAGGTTTCAACGATAGTAGTTGCCGGGCGCGGCATGGAGAAGCTGTTGCCCATTGTCAGATCGACGCCGTCGAATTCCGCGCCCCAGATCATCTGCCCCATGAAGGGCAGCACGATGAGATTGCCGCGTTCATTCTCGACCAGCAGCGCCTCGATGCCGCTTGGATAGCGAAAAGCGGTGACGCTGAGGCCATAGGTATTGGCGATGACATGCGGCTGTTGGACAAAATCCTGACGGCGAAGATGAAATTCGATGTCCTGCATAAGGGATCACCTGCCCTGATTGCGCGATGCGTTGATCGCGATGACGAGAATAAGGAAAGCGCCCCAGATGAAATCGATGAGGTGGTTGGAAAACCGCATCATCTGGAAGCCGGAGGAAAGCAGCATTAGAGCAATCAGCGCGATGGCGACGCCCAGAACACGTCCCTTTCCACCTGCCGGATTGGTGCCGCCGAGAACGGCGATCAACACGGCTTGCAGCAGATAGGATGCGCCATAGTCCGACTTGGCGGCATTGGTGCGGCCTGAAAGAATGATCCCGGCTATGGAAGCAAGCACGCCGGTGAGCATGTAGGAATAGAGGATCATGCGATCCTTGCGGATACCGGCAAAGGCGGCTGCACGCGGATTGGTGCCGATCAGCATGAGATTGATGCCGAGCGTCGTGCGTGTCAGGAGAATTGCCACGACGATGCACACGGCGATGAACAGCAGGAATGGCGTGGCGATGCCGAACAGCTTGCCATTGCCGACCCAGTTCCACGCATCAGGGAAGCCGACGATGGCCGGGCCGCCTGTCAGAACCAGTGCCAGCCCCATCAAAACCTGTCCGGTGCCGAGTGTGGCAAGGATTGGCGTGATGCGGAGTTTGGCTATGAGCAGGCCGTTGACCAACCCTGATACCAGCCCGATCAGTACGGCAAGCAATATGCCGATGATGGTGTAGAACAGCATGCCGGAACCCGACGTCTGTGCCGCCTGCACCATGGAGGAATGGAAATAAACCCCGGCCATGATACCCGCCAGATTGGCGATGCCCACCACCGAAAGATCGATGCCGCCTGTCAGCATGGCAATCATCATGGCGACGGAGAGGATGCCCAGCTCCGGCATGATGTAGCTGATGGATTCGAAATTGTAATAGCGCAGGAACTTGTCCGGGTTCATCCAGGTCATTAGCGCAAAGACCAGTACGGTGATGACGATGAGCTGGATGATGTTGTTGTCTCCGCCAAGGATGCGGCGCATGTCGAAAGATTGTTTCATGTCGCGTTCTCCCCTCAAGCGATACTTTTGCGGTCACGCCATGCGGTGATGGCTGTGGCGACGATGATGATGAGGCCGACAACGACACGCTGCCATGTGGTGTCCACCTTCATGATGATGAGCGAGTTCTTGACCATGACGAGCATGAAGACGCCCATCAGCGTGCCGAGAACCGTGCCGCGTCCGCCGAAGATCGATGCGCCGCCCAGAACCACGGCTGCGATCACGTCCAGTTCAAGCCCGACGAAATCGCGCGGATTGGCAAGCCAGATCATCGAGGAATGCAGAAGCCCTGCGAAACCTGCCAGCGCTCCGGCCACGCAATAGACGAAGAAGATCGTACGGCGGGTATTGAAGCCGACACGCTTTGCCGCTTCCGGCGAGCCGCCATAGGCATAAACGCTGCGCCCGATCATCGTATAATTGAGGATCAGGTGGATCAGCAGCGCCAGCGCCAGATAGACGAGGAACATTGCGGTCAGGCTAAAGGCTGTTCCGGCGGCATTTGTCAGCGAAACAACATCCGTCTTGCCAAATTCGATCAGCTCCTTCGGCATCTTGTTGATGTTGACGGTGCTTGTACCCACCAGACCAAGCACCAGTCCGCGCACAATGGAACCGGTACCGAGTGTCACGATCAGCGGGATCATCTTGAAACGATGGATGATGAAGCCGTTGAATGCGCCAAGCAGCAGGCCGATCAGCGTTGCGGCCACGAACGGAATGAACACGCCGTCATAGCCGAGATAAACCATGGCGCGGACGGTCAGATACATGGCCGCGATGGCAAAGGCGGTGAAGGAGACGTCGATGCCGCCGGAAATCATCACCAGCAGAACGCCAAGCGCCATGATGCCGATCACGACATTGGAGCGCAGAAGGCCGAAGATATTGTCCAGCGACCAGAATGCCGGATTGATGAGGCCGATAATAACCATGGCCGCGAACAGCACGCAGGCAATGATGAATTCGGTACTGCGAAAAAACTTCATGTGCCGGTTCCTCAATTCAGCGTCTTGAGCCGGTCATTGACGGCATCTTCGGTCATGGTTTCACCGGAAAGTTCGTCGACGAAACGTCCGCGATGCATCACCAGCACACGATTGCAGTTCTGCACCAGCTCGGGCACATCGTCGGAAATCATCAGGACGGCGAGCCCTTCATCACGGGCAAGCTTGCGGATGATATTGTGGATCTGCGCCTTGGAGCCGACATCGACGCCGACGGTTGGCCCGTTGAGGATCAGGATTTTTGCGCCTGTCAAAAGCCAGCGTGCCAGCACCACACGCTGCGCATTGCCGCCTGACAGATGATTGACCGGCGTATGCGGACCGGGGGCAACGATGTGCATCGCCGAAAACATGTCGCGGGTTGTGGTGTCAGCTTGTCTGCGGTCGATGAAGAGGCCGCGCACGAATTTCTCGATGGAAGTGACGATGATGTTGCGCTCGATCGATTGCGTGAGGAACAGGCCTTCCGTCAGGCGGTCTTCCGGCACATAGGCGACGCCGCAGGCGATCCCTTCCTGAACTGTCTTCGGATGAACTTGCTTGCCATCGATACGAACAGTGCCGGTGAAATCCGGCTTCATGCCGAAGAGAGCCAAGGCAAGCTCGGTGCGACCAGAGCCGATAAGACCAGAAATACCTACAATTTCACCGGCATGGAGCGTAAGGCTGGCATTTTCCACCGACCCCGGAACAGAAAGGTTCGTGATTTCAAGGGTCGGATTGGCTGGAGCGCCTTCACGCGGGGTCCAGTGATAATGGTCCGATGTGAGTTCCTGACCGGTCATCGCGCGGGTGATCGACGGTTCGTCGAAATCGGAAATCGGGCCTTCGGCAACCTTCTTGCCATTGCGGAAGACGGTCAGCCTTTCGCTGATTTCCAGCATCTCGCGCATCTTGTGGCTGACGAAAAGCACTGCGATGCCCTGTGCCTGAATATCGCGAACGATCTTGAACAGCGCGTCGACTTCATGCCGCGTCAGCGCGGTGGTCGGCTCGTCCATGATAATGAGGCGGGCGTCAGCCATGACGGCGCGCGCAATCGCCACGATCTGCTTGCCCGATGTCGGCAGGCTGTCCACATCCGCATCGAGGTCGATACTGACGTCGAGCCGCTCCAGCGCCTTCTGCGCCAGGTCACGCACGCGCTTCCAGTCGACGCCCTTGCGGCCTTCGATGAGAAAAGTATTGATTGCCAGATTTTCAGCAACCGTCAGGTTCCCGAACAACGAGAAGTCCTGATAGATCACCTGAATACCGTGATGAACCGACTTGACGGGGTCGAGCTTGCCGACTGATTTGCCGTCGATCAGTATCTCGCCGTCTTCCGGCGTGTAGACGCCCGACATGACCTTGATGATGGTGGATTTGCCGGAGCCGTTCTCGCCCGCGAGACAGTGGATTTCGCCGGGCTTTATGGCAAAGGAAACGTCGTCCAGTGCCCTGACACCACCGAAGCGTTTTCCGATATGGCGCAGTTCGATCAGGTTTTCACTCATATGGGGGCCTCGTGCAAGGCTGGAATGCGATTTGTCCGATAGGAGGGGCAGGAAGCCCCTCCCGTCAGGCAGCCATGGATATCAGAAGTCGTACTTATCCATGTTTTCCTTGGTCACACCGACCCAGCCTGCACCATAGAGCAGGTTCGGCTTGGCAGCGTCAGGCGCCAGCAGGCTTTCATAGCCCGGCAGACCCAGATTGAGACCGGCCTTGATCTGGTCGTTCTTCTTTTCAAGTGCGGCGACGGCCAGCATGTTCATGGCATAGCCTGCAACGGCGGGGTCCCAGAACTGGATGTACTGGATGTCGTCGTTCTTCAGATATTCACCAGCCACCGAAACGAGGCCCGTGCCTGCGAAGAAGACCTTGCCCTTGAGGCCGCCTTCGGCGATCAGGCGTCCGGCACCGGCAGAGGTCGGCATCGGTGCACCAAGAATGCCCTTGATGTCCGGATAGGCGGTCATCGCCTCCTTGAGCTTGTTATAGTCGGTGTTGGCATCGTCATATGTTTCGAGGCGGCCTGTTGCTTCCGACATTTCCGGGAAGTTGGCCTTCTGGTATTCGACGGCACCGTCGATCCATTCCATCTGCGACTTGGAGGTCAGGCTGCCGACAGTCGCGACATACTTGCCCTTGCCGCCCATCGACTTGCCGAGTTCCTTCATCAGGTTCGCGCCATAGGCCTTGTTGTCGAAGGCTTCGATGTCGTAGTCGACGTTCTGGATGTTGGATGCTTCGTGGCTGATGACCACGATGCCACGTTCACGCGCCTTTTTCAGAACGGGTTCCACTGCTTCAACCGAGAAGGGCACGATGGCGATGGCGTCAACGCCCTGCGCGATCAGGTTTTCGACGATCTGCACCTGTGCTGCGGCATCCGCCTGGCTCGGGCCGACCATCCAGACGTCATTGCCGGTGTCGGCCTTGAACTGATCTACGCCGTCGCGCATGCGGTCGAACCAGGCAATGCCATCAACCTTCACGACGGTCGCGATGGTGTATTTCTTGTCATTTGCAGTGGTGATCAGCTCTTTGTTGACCTTCGATGTATCAACGACGCCTTCCGCAAAAGCATGCGGAACGGCAACGGACATGGCAATCGCCACGGATGCTAGAAATTTTTTCACCGGTGTTTCCTCCCAAAACGCATCTCCAAAGCGCTGACTGGTTCGGATAGATGCGCATTCCTCCAAAATTCCGGAGCTGCTCTGGCGTATTTGACCAGAAGAACTCCGAATTCCCTGTCCTGTCGCGCCATTGGCTGCAGAAGGACGATGCTGACGCTGACGCACCCTGGAACGGTAGGGTGCGTCAGCGTTCTCCTCCATGCCCGGCTTCCCGGCCGGGCGAAAATGCAATCTGTTTTCCCGCTTGTCTGACGTCCTCGAAGAACGGAATTCTGTTCGAGGCGTACAAAACCCTGTTGTTTTATCCTCCCAACAATGCGAATTATAATGTTACAATCCGATCATTATGTTTGGATCGTTTCACATTTATGTTCGGCCTGTCAAGATCGGATGATCGCATTGCGTGAAATGTGACGGACGTATAAACGGGTGAGCGGATCGCAAGGATTGGGGACAGCGTGAGCAGAATCAGCCGGAAGGAAGAGCGGATTGCCGAACTGGCGGCGCTGGTCGATGACGTTGGCGTGCTTCGCCTGCGGGATGCGGCAGCGCGTCTTGGCGTGTCGGAAATGACGATCCGCCGCGATATCGGCAGCGATGGCGGGATGCTGAATTGTTTGGGTGGTTACATTATCCCCACCCAGGACGGTGTGAATGGCGATTATGTCTTTGATTTTGAAAAAGACAGCCATGCCAATGCCAAAGCACAGGCTTGTGCCGCAGCCGCAGCGTTGATTGAACCCTATGATACGGTTTTCATCGATTGTGGCACGACAATGCCGCACCTTGCTCACCGTATACCGCAGAACCAGCACATCACGGTTGTCTGCTACTCCCTGAATATTGCCGAGATTCTATCGCGTCGAGATGATGTTCGGCTGATCGTGCTTGGCGGCGTCTATCACTCCGAAGCGGCATCTTTTTCGAGCGACGAGGGCATTGAGGTGCTCAAGCGCATCAATATTAACAAAGCTTTCTTGTCTGCGGGTGGGGTCGATGAGCAGCACGGTGTAACCTGCTCTCACTTTCATGAAGTGCCGGTCAAACAAATGGCGATGCAAAGAGCCCTACAGAAACACCTCGTCGTTGATGAAAGCAAATTCGGTAAAGTCCGTGCCGCACGCTTTGCAGGCGTAATGGATTTTAACTCAATTGTTTCCGGCTAAACACTTTGCGCTCAAAGCCGCTACTGGCTTGGGAGACCTTTGGTGCAGTTCAAGTTTTCTCTATCGGCTCTCATCGTAACTCTTGCTCTGCTCGTCGCGTTGGTTCTCTTAGCCACGGCTGGCGCTGGCATGGGCTGGATAAGAAGCTTTCTCGGCGATGTGATTGCAGTGATCTTTGTCTATTCAGCTTTCCGCATCATGATTGACGGGAACAGGGTTTTGTTGGCTTTTGCAGCGTTCTTGGTTGGAGCTGCTATCGAGCTGGGCCAGTATCTCGCAAAAATAACGGGTGTTGAAATTGGCAATCGAGCCCTGCGGATTATTCTTGGCGCAACACCTGACTGGCTTGATGTATTGGCCTACGGCATCGGCGCATTGTCGATCATTGCATGCCTGACGCTTGCCAGATGGTCGAAACTCGCTTGCCGTGCCTGAGTTTTTCTGACAAACTTTCTTTGAACACAATGTCGGTTTATATGTCGTGGGATAGGCATTGCTGATGAGCGCTGGAACGCGTCTGTCGCTCGCAATAGCCTTCATCAAATGACGCTTTTGACCACGGATGTACTGGCACTAGTAGACATTGATGATCAGGAAGGTCGGTGCATTTTTGCCCCGGCCTTTTTTGTTGCGCTTGTTTGCTTGGGCCAGCGCATGGAGACTGGCGCGATTCAATCGCAGTCAATTGTCTTCATGAGGGCTGAATCGTAAATCAGCTGGCTTCAGATCGCGGCGAAATTTCTCAAATACAAATAGATCCAATGAGGTTTATTGAACCTCAGGAGAATTTTATATTTTTGGTCTAAGCGTTTGGAAAATATGGTGGGCGATGAGAGACTCGAACTCCCGACATCTTCGGTGTAAACGAAGCGCTCTACCAACTGAGCTAATCGCCCGACTGACTTGTCAGCCGCTGTGAGAGCCGTTTAGGCAATTCGTTCGAAGAGTGCAAGCGCAAAATTGCAAAAATGCATTCTTTTTATTTTCCCGGCTAAAATCCACAGGCCGCATCAATTATAACGAGCAGAGTTGTCCCGAATAAAGCACTGGGAATTGTACGATCCATGACCACTGACCTGAATCGCGATTCCGATTCATGTGAATTTTGAATGCCTTCGGGCAAGGGGCGCTTCGTTGCGGATAAAGCAGGTCAAACTCGAAAGCCTGTAAAAGCGTGGCTTTTTGAATAAAAACAAATTTCTTCTTTTTTCTTCAAACCACTCGCTTGACACTGGTGAGAGAACACCTTAAACGACCGCTCACACCGAACGGAAACGCCGGTGACTACCCAGCCAGACGGCTGAAAATGAAATGCGCGGGTGTAGCTCAGTTGGTTAGAGTGCCGGCCTGTCACGCCGGAGGTCGCGGGTTCGAGCCCCGTCACTCGCGCCATTTTCATTCAAGAAATCGAACAAAAATCTTGATGAAAATGGCGCATCTCGCGTTCTTTCCACTTCTTACTAATATCAAAAGATTGGTCGCTGGAATCATTGCTTTGATTCCGCGCTTTTTTGCATTTGGTGAGTTTGCTTCGAACGTTGGGGTTTTCCGGACCGAGAGCGATGTGATTCCGCGCTGAAAGCTGAGGCTATTTTGCTTTCTTCCATGAAAGATAAGCGACCGAGAAGATTCCAGCCAGAACGACCAGAATGTCACCGCTGGCGAGAAAATATGTGCCCAACGCTCTCTCCTTGCGAATTCCTCTTTTCACCCAAGGCTGAAATCGCAGCCCTTTCAGATGCAAAAATTTCCGAAGTTATCGATTCTGTAAGCCGAACCGGTTTTGCAATCTGTGGTCTACGGGGATTTTAGAGATGTGCTCGACTTATAGAAGGCAAGCAATCTTGCTCATTGGCTCCCCTGCGCCAAATATTTTCACAAACCGCAACGAGGGCAGTTATAATTTTCTGAACCTGAAAATGTGCTCTAATCGGTGGGGCAGGGTGCTCTCGCGTTTCTTATATATGAGCTCGATTCTGACCCTTACATATCTCTTATATATAAAGTGCGTTCGATCCGTTGCTCAGATATTAGTCTGGAATGGAACCGGGCTCGTGAATTCGTTCGCTGAGGTTTGCATTATGCCTGCCCATCTCCGGGCTTTATACATTTTAAAGCGCGTTGAGGGATCGTCTGAATCAGCCACACGATTAAGCCCGACAATTCAACCGATTGATTCTATCGGGCAAATATTGGCAGAAGATCGTTCTTTGCCTTTTCCTCACGAAATTATGATGTTTTCGTGCTATATGGGGTTTGGGTGGCATATACGGGCTTGATGTTGCCTCTTATTCAGCATCCTGACCGGACTATACCCGCCTGTTCGCGTTGGAGGGCTTGCGCTTGCGCGCATGCTGCGCTAACCGTCCCGCCAAATACTTAAGTTCGCACGGCATGCCTTTTGAAGCTGCTTGAGGCGACGAGGTCGCAAGAGATGCAATGTGTCGCATGGTGGTAGGCTCTAAAAAGCTTATGACAGGCGGCGCAGCCTCGTATTCAAGCCGGATAAGGATCATGAACGAGCTTTTAAGTTCCTATTTGCCGATTGTCATCTTTCTCGGCATCGCGATGGTAATTGGTGTAGCCCTCCTGGTTGCGCCGTTTCTGGTCGCGTACAGACAGCCCGACCCGGAAAAGCTTTCAGCTTACGAGTGCGGGTTCAATGCCTTTGATGACGCCCGTATGAAATTCGACATCCGTTTCTATCTCGTGTCGATTCTCTTTATTATCTTCGATCTCGAAGTCGCCTTCCTGTTCCCGTGGGCTGTGTCCTTCGGTGCAATTGGCTGGTTCGGCTTTCTGTCGATGATGCTTTTCCTTGGTGTTTTGACCATCGGCTTCATCTACGAATGGAAGAAGGGAGCGCTGGAATGGGATTGACCGGCACTAATCAGGCGTCGGGCTCGACGCTTATTGCTCCGCAGCCAAAGGGGATACTTGACCCACGTACGGGCAAGCCAGTTGGCTCTGATGACGCATTCTTCAATGATCTGAACAGCGAACTGTCTGACAAAGGCTTCATCGTCACATCTGCTGACGCTCTGATCACCTGGGCGCGTACCGGCTCGCTGATGTGGATGACCTTCGGTCTCGCATGTTGCGCCGTGGAAATGATGCATATTTCCATGCCGCGTTATGATGCTGAGCGCTTCGGTATCGCGCCACGCGCATCTCCACGCCAGTCCGACGTCATGATCGTTGCAGGCACGCTGACCAACAAGATGGCCCCTGCTTTGCGTAAGGTCTATGACCAGATGCCTGAGCCTCGTTACGTTATTTCGATGGGTTCCTGCGCCAATGGCGGCGGCTATTATCACTACTCTTATTCTGTAGTGCGTGGCTGTGATCGTGTGGTTCCAGTCGATATTTATGTTCCGGGCTGCCCGCCAACCGCAGAAGCTCTGCTTTATGGCATTCTGATGCTTCAGAAGAAGATCCGCCGTACTGGTACGATCGAGCGTTAATCGGACCTTCGCGGTCTGAATGGTGCAAGAGGGTTTGTTAGAATTCGATCTGTTTTCCCAAGGATGGGTCGGGTTCTAAAAAAGGAAGTTAGAGATATGAGCGAAGAAGCTCTTGGTGAACTTTCCGGCTATATCAAGGAACGTCTCGGCGATGCGATCGAAGAGGCGCAGCTGGCTTATGGTGAGCTGACGCTTAGCGTCCCAGTTGCAAGCTTGATCGGCGTTCTCACGTTCCTGCGCGATGACGTGCAGTGCCAGTTCGTGAACCTGACGGATATTTCCGGCGTTGATTATCCACAGCGCGCCAAGCGTTTTGACGTTGTTTATCAGTTCCTTTCACCTCGCCAGAACCTGCGCATTCGTGTGAAAGTTCAAGCTGATGAGGATACGCTGGTTCCTTCTGCGGTGTCGGTTTTCGTCGGCGCTGAATGGTTCGAGCGTGAAGCCTATGACATGTATGGCATTCTGTTCTCCGGTCATCCAGATCTGCGCCGCATTCTGACTGACTACGGTTTTGAAGGTCATCCGCTGCGTAAAGATTTCCCAACGACTGGTTTCGTTGAAGTTCGCTACAGCGATGAAGCCAAGCGTGTCATTTATGAGCCTGTCGTTCTGCGACAGGAATTCCGCAATTTCGACTTCCTCTCGCCGTGGGAAGGGACTGACTACGTCCTGCCCGGTGACGAGAAGGCAAAGACGAATTAAGGTGAGATGATGGGCTCTGTCGAAAGATTGAACGGCCAATGTCTTTGTGGGGAGGTGAAATTCACCGCTGTTCCCGTAAAGATGGAAATGGACGTTTGCCATTGCAGCATGTGCCGTCGCTGGTCGGGTGGCGCGTTCATGGCTGTCAATTGTGGCACTTCAGTCGAAATTGAAAATGAGTCGGCACTCGCATCCTACAGTTCTTCGGAGTGGGGCGAACGTCGCTTCTGCTCGAAGTGCGGTTCGTCGCTGTTCTGGCGCGGTGTCCATGATGGAATGACGGTCGTTTCGATGCAGGCATTTGCCGGGCCGGAACGTTTTCATTTCGCCGAAGAAATCTTCATCGATAACAAGCCTGCAAATTACGATTTCGCCAACAAGACCCACCGGATGACCGGCGCGGAATTCTTGGCGGCGATAGCAGCCAAACAGGAAGCTGAACATGGCTGAGACTCAGGTCCGCAACTTTAATATTAACTTCGGCCCGCAGCATCCTGCTGCACACGGCGTTCTGCGTCTTGTTCTTGAACTCGATGGCGAAGTCGTGGAACGCGTCGATCCGCATATCGGTCTGCTGCATCGCGGCACCGAGAAGCTGATGGAAACGAAGACCTATCTTCAGGCTTTGCCTTATCTCGACCGCCTCGACTACGTGGCGCCGATGAATCAGGAACATGCTTATGCGCTGGCCGTCGAACGTCTGCTCGGTATCACCGTGCCGAAGCGTGGTCAGCTGATCCGCGTTCTCTATTCGGAAATTGGCCGTATCCTGAACCATCTTCTGAACGTGACTACGCAGGCCATGGACGTTGGCGCGCTGACGCCACCGCTCTGGGGCTTCGAAGAGCGCGAAAAGCTGATGGTGTTCTACGAACGCGCTTGTGGCGCGCGTATGCACGCAGCCTATTTCCGTCCGGGCGGCGTCCATCAGGACCTGCCGGATCAGCTCGTTGAAGACATCGGCAAATGGATCGATCCGTTTTTCAATACGCTCAACAATCTTGATGATCTGATCACGCCGAACCGTATTTTCAAGCAGCGTAACGTCGATATCGGCGTCGTGAAGCTGGAAGATGCATGGGCATGGGGCTTCTCGGGCGTCATGGTGCGTGGTTCGGGCGCGGCATGGGATCTGCGCAAGTCGCAGCCTTACGAGTGCTACAACGAGATGGAATTCGACATTCCGATCGGCAAGAACGGCGACTGCTATGACCGTTACCTGATCCGTATGGAAGAAATGCGCCAGTCGGCACGCATCATGCGCCAGTGCGTTGATCTTCTGCTCGGCAAAGAACGCGTCGGTCCTGTTTCCAATACCGATAACAAGATCGTGCCGCCAAAGCGCGGCGAGATGAAGCGCTCGATGGAAGCGCTCATCCATCACTTCAAACTTTACACGGAAGGCTATCACGTGCCTGCCGGTGAAGTTTACGCAGCTGTCGAAGCACCGAAGGGTGAATTTGGCGTCTTCCTCGTATCGGATGGCACCAACAAGCCCTACCGTTGCAAGCTGCGCGCTCCGGGCTTTGCCCATCTTCAGGCCATGGATTTCCTGTGTCGCGGTCACATGTTGGCTGACGTGTCGGCAATTCTTGGCTCGCTCGATATCGTGTTTGGTGAGGTTGACCGCTGATGTCCGTTCGCCGTCTCGCAGATGATGCCGTCCAGCCGGCTGGTTTCGCTTTCAATGCGGAAAACCAGAACTGGGCGCACAAGACGATCGCAAAATTCCCTGAAGGCCGCCAGCAGTCGGCTGTCATTCCGTTGCTCATGCGTGCGCAGGAGCAGGATGGCTGGGTTACGAAAGCTGCCATTGAACATGTTGCGGGCATGCTCGACATGCCGCTGATCCGCGTTCTGGAAGTTGCCACTTTCTATACGCAGTTCCAGCTGAAGCCGGTTGGCACGCGCGCTCACATTCAGGTTTGCGGCACCACGCCATGCATGCTTCGTGGTTCGGAAGCGCTGATGGATGTCTGCCGTCACAAGATCAATCACGACCCGTTCGAGCTCAATGCCGACGGAACGCTGTCGTGGGAAGAAGTGGAATGCCAAGGCGCCTGCGCCAATGCACCGATGGTCATGATCTTCAAGGACGCCTATGAAGATCTGACGCCGGAACGTCTTGCCGAGATCATTGACGCGTTTGAAGCTGGCAAAGGCGATACCGTTAAGCCGGGTCCGCAGGACGGACGCGTGACGTCGGAGCCGATCAGCGGCCTGACCGCGCTAACCGAAGATCTCGACTACAAGAAGGTCGGTCTCGAAACCCGCAAGGCATCTGATGCCGCTGCCGCCAAGGCTAAGGCCGAAGCTGAGGAGAAGGCAAAGGCGGAAGCCGCTGCAAAAGCTGCCGAGGAAGCAAAGAACGTTGCTCCGTCGAATGCTGCTTCAGTTGACAGCAAGCAGGATTTCAAGCTTGACGACAAGAACCGCCCGGAAGCGATTGCGCGTCCGGAAGCTGTTGACGATCTGAAGCTTATTTCCGGCGTCGGCCCGAAGATCGAGGGAACCTTGCACGAGCTGGGCATCTTCACCTTCAAACAGGTCGCTTCATGGAAGAAGGCCGAGCGCGAATGGGTTGATGGCTATCTGAGCTTCCACGGTCGCATTGAGCGTGAAGACTGGGTTAAGCAGGCCAAGGCTTTGGCCAAGGGCGGCGTCGAGGAATACATCAAGGTATTCGGAAAGAAGCCGGTATGATGACTTCGATATTGGCAAACACGAACGGAAACAGGTGAGACATGCTGGCTGATAAAGATCGCATCTTCACCAATATTTACGGCTTCAAGGATCAGTCCCTGAAGGGTGCCATGGCGCGCGGCCATTGGGACAACACCAAGGGCCTGATCGAAAAGGGCCGTGACTGGATCATCGACGAGATGAAGGCATCGGGCCTGCGTGGCCGTGGCGGTGCTGGCTTCCCGACAGGTCTTAAGTGGTCGTTTATGCCGAAGCAGAATGACGGTCGCCCGCATTATCTGGTCGTCAATGCCGACGAATCCGAGCCGGGCACCTGCAAGGACCGCGAAATCCTGCGCCACGATCCGCACACGCTGATCGAAGGCTGCCTGATCGCCGGTTGTGCCATGGGCGCGCATACTGCTTATATTTATATTCGCGGCGAGTTCATGCGTGAGCGTGAAGCGCTGCAGGCCGCTATCGACGAGTGCTATGATGCCGGTCTTCTCGGCAAGAACAACAAGTGCGGCTGGGATATGGACATTTTTGTCTCCCATGGTGCCGGTGCTTATATCTGCGGTGAAGAAACGGCTCTGCTCGAAAGCCTTGAAGGCAAGAAGGGCCAGCCGCGTCTCAAGCCTCCGTTCCCAGCGAATATGGGCCTTTATGGCTGCCCGACGACCGTGAACAACGTGGAGTCGATTGCCGTTGCGCCGACGATCCTGCGTCGCGGTGCGGCATGGTTCTCGTCCATCGGACGCCCGAACAATGTCGGCACCAAGCTGTTCCAGATTTCGGGTCACGTGAATACGCCTTGCGTTATCGAAGAAGGCCTCGGCATTCCGTTCCGCGATCTGATCGAAAAGCACGGTGGCGGCATTCGCGGCGGCTGGGACAATTTGCTGGCGGTTATTCCCGGCGGTGCATCGTGCCCGGTCATCAAGGGCGAAGACATGATGGATGCCATCATGGACTTTGACGGAATGCGCGACAAGAAATCGTCGTTCGGCACCGGCGGCCTGATCGTCATGGACAAGTCCACCGACATCATCAAGGCGATTGCCCGTCTGGCAGCGTTCTTCAAGCATGAAAGCTGTGGCCAGTGCACGCCTTGCCGCGAAGGCACCGGCTGGATGTGGCGCGTGATGGAACGCATGGTCAAGGGTAACGCACAGAAGCGCGAAATCGACATGCTGTTCGACGTGACCAAGCAGATTGAAGGTCATACGATCTGTGCGCTTGGTGATGCTGCTGCATGGCCTATTCAGGGCCTGATCCGCAATTTCCGTCCGGAAATTGAAAAGCGCATTGACGATTATACGCGCAACGCCGTTCAGAGCCGCAACATCCGCCTCGAAGCGGCTGAATAAGGCTGAAGCATTGTGTAGGGCAGCCCACTTCCCATGGGCTGCAATAGAGTTTGACATCTGGAAGATGCGGCAAGAGCCGCAGGTTTGGATAAGCGATGGCAAATATTAAGGTTGACGGCACAGAGATCGAAGTACCCGATCACTATACGCTCCTTCAGGCTGCCGAAGCCGCGGGGGCTGAAGTCCCGCGTTTTTGTTTCCACGAACGGCTTTCCATCGCCGGAAACTGCCGCATGTGCCTTGTTGAAGTGAAGGGTGGGCCACCAAAGCCAGCAGCATCCTGCGCTATGGGCGTGCGCGATCTGCGTCCCGGCCCGAATGGCGAAGCACCTGAAATTTTCACCAATACGCCGATGGTCAAGAAGGCCCGCGAAGGCGTGATGGAATTCCTGCTTATCAATCACCCGCTCGATTGCCCGATCTGCGATCAGGCAGGTGAGTGCGATCTGCAGGATCAGGCAATGGCGTTTGGTACCGATGGCTCGCGCTATCGCGAAAACAAGCGTGCGGTTGAGAACAAGTATATCGGCCCACTCGTCAAGACCGTGATGACACGTTGCATTCACTGCACGCGCTGCGTCCGTTTCACGACCGAAGTGGCTGGCATTTCTGAACTCGGCCTGATTGGTCGCGGTGAAGATGCTGAGATCACCACCTATCTCGAACGCGCAATGACGTCGGAACTGCAGGGCAATGTCATCGACCTTTGCCCGGTTGGTGCTCTGACCTCGCGCCCTTATGAATTCCAGGCTCGTCCGTGGGAGCTGAATAAGACGGAAACCATCGATGTGATGGATGCTGTCGGTTCGAACATCCGTGTTGACACCCGTGGCCGTGAAGTGATGCGCATCATGCCGCGCGTCAATGAAGCGGTGAACGAAGAGTGGATTTCCGACAAGACCCGTTTCATCTGGGATGGTCTGCGCACCCAGCGCCTTGATCGCCCATATGTTCGCAAGGATGGCCGTCTGGTTGCAGCATCATGGCCTGAAGCTTTTGCAGCGATCGCTGCCAAGGTTTCCGCTACCTCCGCTGACAAGATCGGTGCTGTTGCTGGCGATCTGGCTTCGGTTGAAGAACTCTATGCTCTGAAGAGCCTGATCGCGTCGCTTGGTTCAGCCAATATCGACAGCCGTCAGGACGGCGCAGCACTGGATCCAGCTTTGGGTCGTGCAAGCTATCTCTTTAACACGACGATCGAAGGCATTGAAAATGCTGACGCTCTTCTGATCATCGGTTCCAACCCACGTGTTGAAGCAGCTGTTCTCAATGCTCGTATTCGCAAGCGTCAACGCATGGGCCATTTCCCAATCGCTCTGATCGGCGAACAGGCTGAACTGCGTTACGACTACGAATATCTTGGTTCAGGTGCGGACACCCTCGCAGCCGTTGCTTCCGGTAAAAATGCATTCCGTGACGTGCTGGCAAAGGCTGAACGTCCGCTGATCATCGTTGGTCAGGGCGCATTGACTGGCGAAAACGGTGCAGCAGTTCTCGCATCCGCTGCAAAGCTCGCTCAGGACGTTGGTGCGATCAACGGTGAGTGGAACGGTTTCTCAGTGCTTCACACTGCCGCTTCCCGCGTCGGCGCTCTTGATCTCGGCGTTGTTCCGGGTGAGGGCGGCAAGGTTGCAGGCGATATGCTTGGCAATCTTGATGTTGTGTTCCTGCTCGGCGCAGACGAACTCGACATGACAGCCAAGGGTTCGAGCTTCGTCGTCTATATCGGTACGCACGGCGATGCCGGTGCACATGCTGCCGACGTGATCCTGCCGGGCGCTGCCTACACCGAAAAGTCGGGCACATGGCTCAACACTGAAGGTCGCGTGCAGCTTGGCAACCGTGCTGGCTTTGCTCCGGGCGAAGCGAAGGAAGATTGGGCAATCCTGCGCGCTCTTTCCGACACGCTCGGCAAGCGTCTGCCATTCGACTCGCTCGCACAGCTTCGCGCCAAGCTCTATGCAGACTTCCCGCATATGATGGCGATCGACACTATTATGCCCGGCTCCGCCGACGACATCGTCGCGCTGGCCGCAAAGGCAACCAACCTGGGCGGCGGCGCTGCGTTCGTCTCCCCGGTCAAGGATTTCTACCTGACGAACCCAATCGCGCGTGCTTCCGCTGTCATGGCCGAGTGCTCGGCGCTTGCGGCCGGCAGCTTCCAACAGGCAGCTGAGTAAGCGAGAGAGAGACGGAATAATGGACGGAATTTTTGCAGCTTACGTCTTGCCCGCGCTGATCATAGCGCTGAAGTCGGTCGTTCTGCTTGTCGTATTGCTGATCGTCGTGGCTTACCTGCTTTATGCGGATCGTAAGATCTGGGCAGCCGTGCAGCTTCGCCGTGGACCGAACGTCGTTGGCCCATGGGGTCTGTTTCAGGCCTTCGCCGATCTTTTGAAGTTCGTCTTCAAAGAACCGATCATTCCATCGGGCGCGAATAAGGGTGTGTTTCTTCTCGCACCTTTCATTTCCGCAGTGCTGGCAATGGCAACCTGGGCGGTCATTCCGGTCAACGAAGGTTGGGCAATCGCCAACATCAATGTCGGTCTGCTTTATATCTTCGCTATTTCTTCGCTTGAAGTTTATGGCGTTATCATGGGCGGCTGGGCCTCGAACTCGAAGTATCCGTTTCTTGGTGCACTTCGTTCGGCAGCGCAGATGGTTTCCTACGAAGTTTCCATCGGTTTTGTGATTGTCACGGTTCTTCTGACCGTTGGCTCGCTTAATCTGACAGATATTGTGTTGTCGCAGAATACGGGTCTTGGCACATCGCTCGGACTGCCTGCTTCGTTCCTCGACTGGAACTGGCTGGTTCTGTTCCCAATGTTCGTGATCTTCTTCATCTCGGCGCTTGCTGAAACGAACCGTCCGCCATTCGACCTCGTCGAGGCTGAATCCGAACTCGTGGCCGGTCACATGATCGAATATTCGTCCACGCCGTTCCTTCTGTTCTTCTTGGGCGAGTATGTGGCGATCACGCTGATGTGCGCCCTGATGACCACGCTCTTCCTTGGCGGCTGGCTGCCTCCGGTTGATGTATGGTTCCTCAACTGGGTTCCGGGCATCATCTGGTTCATGCTCAAGCTCTGCTTCTGCTTCTTCATGTTCGCCATGGTGAAGGCTTTCGTACCGCGTTATCGCTACGACCAGCTGATGCGTCTTGGTTGGAAAGTGTTCCTGCCGATTTCGCTCGGAATGGTTGTTCTGACCGCGACCGTCATCAAAGTCTTCGATCTGGTGTAAGGAGAAAGACAAATGGCTTCATTCGCACAAGCCGCGAAATCCCTCCTTCTCAAGGAATTCGTCGGTGCTTTCTTCCTCTCCATGCGTCAGTTCTTCGCGCCAAAGGCGACACTGAACTACCCGCATGAAAAGGGTCCGGTTTCTCCACGTTTTCGTGGCGAACATGCGCTGCGCCGTTATCCCAACGGCGAAGAACGCTGCATTGCCTGCAAGCTCTGCGAAGCGATCTGCCCGGCGCAGGCTATCACCATTGAAGCAGGTCCACGCCGCAACGACGGCACGCGCCGCACGGTGCGTTACGACATTGATATGGTGAAGTGCATCTATTGCGGCTTCTGTCAGGAAGCTTGCCCGGTGGATGCAATCGTTGAAGGTCCGAACTTCGAGTTTGCGACCGAAACCCGCGAAGAGCTCTACTATGACAAGGACAAGCTCCTTGCCAATGGTGATCGCTGGGAACGCGAAATTGCGCGCAACATCGCGATGGATGCGCCATATCGCTGATTGGTTTTGCTGAAACGCGGTTTCGGCATCCGGTTTGAAAAGCGGCAACAAGAGGGGAAAACCTCGCTTGTTGCTTGAATTTAAGTTTCGCGATTTTCGCGACAAACAAAGACTAAAGCGGGCAAAGCAATAGGGCTTTGTCCACGGAAAGGTGTTGGGGGATCCCCATGCTGACAGGTATTGCGGCAGCGTTCTTCTATCTGTTCGCCTTTATCATGATCGCCAGCGCGTTCATGGTGATTGCGGCGCGCAACCCCGTGCATTCGGTGCTGTTTCTGATCCTCGCTTTCTTCAATGCGGCGGCACTGTTCTTGCTGACGGGGGCCGAGTTCCTCGCCATGATCCTGCTTGTCGTTTATGTCGGCGCTGTGGCGGTTCTCTTCCTCTTCGTCGTCATGATGTTGGATGTCGATTTCTCTGAACTCAAGCGTGGTGCGCTGCAATATGCGCCGGTTGGAGCTCTGGTCGGTCTCATTCTGCTGGGCGAGCTGATCGTTGTGTTTGCGGGTTCGATGTTCACGCCCAAGCTGGGGCAGGGCTCGGTTCCGATCCCGGATCTCGCAGAACGCACCAACACTGCAGCCCTCGGTGACATTCTTTACACCGACTACGTTTTCAACTTCCAGATTGCCGGATTGGTCCTTCTCGTTGCCATGATCGGTGCGATCGTTCTGACGCTGCGGCACAAGCCAAATGTAAAGCGCCAGTCGATCCCGGATCAGGTTGCTCGTACGCCTGAAACGGCGATCGAGATCAAGAAGGTCGAAACGGGCAAGGGCATCTGAGGATAAGAATATGGAAATCGGTATTTCTCATTATCTGACCGTTTCAGCCATCCTGTTCACACTTGGCGTTTTCGGTATCTTCTTAAACCGCAAGAACGTCATCGTTATCCTGATGTCTGTCGAGTTGATCCTCCTCTCGGTCAATCTCAATTTTGTGGCGTTTTCATCAGTGCTCGGCGATATGGTCGGGCAGGTCTTCGCACTCTTCGTTCTGACTGTTGCAGCTGCAGAAGCGGCTATCGGTCTGGCAATTCTCGTTGTTTTCTTCCGTAATCGCGGTTCTATCGCGGTGGAAGACGTCAATGTTATGAAAGGTTGACGGGCAAATGCTCTATAACGCGATCGTCTTCCTTCCGCTTATTGGCTTCCTTATTGCCGGTCTTTTCGGCAATAAGATCGGAGCCAAGGCGAGTGAATACATCACTTCCGGCCTGATGGTGATCGTTGCGATCCTGTCATGGGTTGTCTTCTTTCAGATCCCGCTTGGCCACGATGCCGAAACGGTCCGTGTCCCTGTGCTTCATTGGGTGACGTCCGGCTCGCTGTCGTTCGATTGGGCTCTGCGCATCGATACGCTCACCGGCGTCATGCTGGTCGTGGTGAATTCGGTGTCGGCTCTCGTGCACATCTATTCGATCGGATACATGCACCACGACCCACATCGCCCGCGCTTCTTTGCCTATCTGTCGCTGTTCACCTTCGCCATGCTCATGCTGGTTACCTCGGACAATCTGCTTCAGATGTTCTTCGGCTGGGAAGGCGTGGGTCTGGCTTCGTATCTCTTGATCGGTTTCTGGTTCCAGAAGCCTTCGGCAAATGCCGCCGCGATGAAAGCTTTCGTTGTCAACCGCGTTGGCGACTTCGGCTTCCTGCTTGGTATCTTCGGTCTGTTTGCGCTGTTCCAGTCGGTTGATTACAACACGATCTTTGCGGCCGCTGCGAATTATCTGCCTGCAGAAGGTGCTGCCGATACCGGTGCGGTTGTTCTCAACTTCCTTGGCTATGAACTGCACAAGGAAACTGCGCTGACCGTTGTTTGCCTGCTGCTCTTCATGGGGGCGATGGGTAAGTCTGCGCAGTTCCTGCTGCACACATGGCTTCCTGACGCGATGGAAGGCCCAACACCTGTTTCCGCACTTATTCACGCGGCAACAATGGTGACCGCGGGTGTGTTCATGGTTGCGCGCCTGTCGCCGATCTTTGAACATTCGCATACCGCTCTTTTGATCGTGACGATCATTGGCGCAACGACAGCATTCTTTGCTGCAACCGTTGCGCTTGTGCAGAATGATATCAAGCGCGTTATTGCTTACTCGACCTGTTCGCAGCTTGGTTACATGTTTGTGGCTCTTGGTGTGGGCGCTTACGGCGCCGCCGTGTTCCACCTCTTCACGCACGCTTTCTTCAAGGCGCTTCTGTTCCTTTGCGCCGGTTCGGTTATCCATGCCGTGTCGGACGAACAGGACATGCGTCGCATGGGTGGTTTGCGCAAGCTGATCCCAATCACCTATTGGATGATGATGATCGGTACTGTTGCGATCACGGGTCTGGGCATTCCAGGAACGGTCATCGGTACGGCTGGCTTCTTCTCGAAGGACGCCATCATCGAGTCGGTCTTTGCGTCGCACAGCCTCGCTTCGGGTTACGCCTTCACGCTTCTGGTCGTTGCCGCGATGTTCACAAGCTTCTATTCATGGCGTCTGATTTTCATGACTTTTTATGGCAAGCCACGTGCTTCCGCTGAAGTCATGCATCACGTTCATGAATCGCCGCCAGTGATGCTCGTTCCGTTGATGCTGCTTGCTGTTGGTGCTTTGCTTGCTGGTTTCGTGTTCAAAGAATACTTCTTCGGCCACGAATATGCAGAGTTCTGGAAGGGCGCGCTTTACACTGCTCCGGGCAATGAAATCCTCGAACATTATCACCATGTTCCGCTGTGGGTTAAGCTGTCGCCGTTCATCGCAATGCTGATCGGTCTGGTTACAGCCTGGGTGTTCTACATCCGCGCTCCACACATTCCGAAGGCACTCGCAGAACGTCATCGCGGTCTGTACCAGTTCCTTCTCAACAAGTGGTACTTCGACGAACTCTATGACCTGATTTTCGTCCGTCCTGCACGTTGGCTTGGCCGCTTCTTCTGGAAGGTCGGCGACGGCAAGATTATCGACGGATACGGTCCTAACGGTGTCGCTGCACGCGTTCTTGATGTTACAGGTCGCGTTGTGAAGCTGCAGTCTGGTTACCTTTATCACTACGCATTCGCGATGCTTATCGGCGTCGCCGCGCTCGTCACCTGGATGATGCTCGGGAGCTCTCTCTGATGACCGATTGGCCAATTCTATCTACGGTCACATTTCTGCCGCTCGTCGGCGCCTTGTTGATCCTTCTCATCAAGGATGACAGCGAAGCCTCGCGTCGCAACATCAAGAATGTTGCGCTGCTGACTACGGTTTTCGTTTTCATTCTCTCTTTGGTTATCTGGGCCGGGTTTGATAATTCAAATCCGGGCTTCCAGATGGTCGAACAGGTTGACTGGCTCGGTGGTGGCATTTCCTACCACATGGGCGTTGACGGCATTTCGATGCTCTTCGTCGTGCTTTCCGCTTTCCTCATGCCTTTCTGCGTGCTGGCAAGCTGGGTCGCTATCGACAAGCGCGTCAAGGAATACATGATCGCTTTCCTTATTCTGGAAACGCTCATGATCGGCGTGTTCTGCGCGCTGGATCTGTTCCTGTTCTATGTCTTCTTTGAAGCGAGCCTTATCCCGATGTTCATTATCATCGGTGTTTGGGGTGGCAAGCGCCGCGTTTATGCGAGCTTCAAGTTCTTCCTTTATACGCTGCTCGGCTCGGTGCTGATGCTGATCGCGATCATGGCAATGTACTGGCAGGCCGGTACGCTGAATATCGTAGAACTGCTCAAGTACGATTTCCCTGCAGGCATGCAGACGTGGCTATGGCTGGCATTCTTCGCGTCCTTCGCGGTGAAGATGCCGATGTGGCCGGTTCACACCTGGTTGCCGGATGCGCACGTTGAAGCGCCGACAGCAGGCTCGGTCATTCTGGCCGGTATCCTTCTGAAGCTCGGCGGCTACGGCTTCCTGCGCTTCTCGCTGCCGATGTTTCCGCTGGCATCTGCCGATTTCGCACCGTTCATCTTTGCACTCTCAGCAATTGCTATCGTCTACACCTCGCTCGTTGCCTTGGTGCAGGAAGATATCAAAAAGCTGATCGCTTACTCGTCGGTAGCGCATATGGGCTATGTGACCATGGGTATCTTCGCAGCCAATGAGCAGGGTGTGCAGGGTGCAATCTTTCAGATGCTCTCGCACGGCATCGTTTCGGGCGCGCTCTTCCTTTGCGTTGGCGTGATCTATGATCGTATGCATACCCGTGAGATTTCGGCCTTCGGCGGTCTCGTCAACAACATGCCGAAATATGCCGTTGCTTTCCTCATTCTGACGATGGCGAATGTCGGTCTTCCGGGTACGTCAGGCTTTATCGGTGAATTCCTCACGCTGTTCGGTGTCTTCCGCGTCAATACGTGGGTTGCACTGTTCGCGACTTCGGGTGTGATCCTGTCGGCAGCCTATGCGCTGTGGCTCTATCGCAACGTGGTGTTCGGTGCGCTGACCAAGGAAAGCCTCAAGGGCCTTCTTGACCTCAGCCCACGTGAAAAGCTGATCCTGTATCCGCTTGTGATCCTCACCATTTTCTTCGGTGTGTATCCAGTGCCGGTCTTCGATGCGACCGCAAGCGCTGTGCATGCACTGGTTACTAATTACGACGCAGCGCTGGCAAATGCCGCTAGCGCTACGCTGGCGCAGTAAGTAAAGGCGTAGGCTTGATGCAAACCGACCTGATTGCTTCCCTGTCTCTCGCAGCTCCCGAGGTTCTCCTCGCGCTGAGCGGACTGGCATTGCTCATGATCGGCGTGTTCTCCGGAGAGCGCGCCTCAACCCTCGTCAATGGACTTGCAGTCGCTGTTTTGATCGCAGCACTGGCTCTTGTCGTGATTTTCCCGCACAACGGCACTGCTTTCGGCGGTGGCTTTGTAAGCGACGGCTTCGCACGTTTCATGAAGGCGCTGACATTGATCGGCTCCATCGTGACACTCGTCATGTCTGTTGGTTTTGCGCGTGAAGAGAAATTCGACAAGTTCGAGTTCCCTGTGCTGATCGTGCTTTCGACGCTTGGCATGCTCATCATGGTGTCGGCATCGAACATGCTGACGCTCTATATGGGCCTCGAACTCCAGTCGCTTGCACTCTATGTGCTTGCAGCTTTCAATCGCGACAGCGTTCGTTCGACAGAAGCTGGCCTCAAGTACTTTGTTCTCGGCGCGCTTTCTTCGGGTATGCTGCTGTACGGTATCAGCCTTGTTTACGGCTACACCGGCCATATCGGCTTTGCAGAAATCGCCAGCTCCATTTCCGGTGGTGAGCGTCAGCTTGGCCTGGTCTTCGGTCTGGTGTTCATTCTGGCAGGTCTGTGCTTCAAGATTTCCGCTGTTCCGTTCCATATGTGGACGCCGGACGTTTATGAAGGTTCACCAACGCCTGTAACCGCATTCTTTGCTGCCGCTCCCAAGATGGCTGCAATGGCTTTGATCGTTCGCGTGGTCGAAGGCGCTTTTGCTCCAGTGACACACGACTGGCAGCAGGTCATTACCTTCGTTGCAATCGCCTCGATGGTACTGGGTGCCTTTGCTGCTATTGGTCAGCGCAACATCAAGCGCCTGATGGCTTATTCGTCGATAAGCCATATGGGCTATGCGCTCGTTGGTCTGGCAGCCGGTACGGTTGTCGGTGTTAAGGGTGTTGCTCTTTACATGGCGATCTATCTCGTCATGACGCTTGGTAGCTTTGCTTTCATCCTGTCCATGCGGACAAAAGAAGGCAATGTCGAACAGATCGAAGATCTGGCAGGCCTCTCGCGTACCAATCCGGTTATGGCAACCATCATGACCATGATGTTGTTCTCGCTTGCAGGTATTCCGCCGCTCGCTGGCTTCTTCGGTAAGTGGTACACCTTCGTGGCTGCGGTTGAAGTGGGGCTGTATCCACTCGCAATCATCGGTATTGTCGCTTCGGTTGTTGGTGCGTTCTACTATCTGCGCATGATCAAGATCATGTGGTTCGATGAGCCGGTAACGACCTTCGTTCCAGCAGCAATCGAACTTCGTCTGGTCCTACTCGCTTCCGGTGCATTCGTTCTGTTCTACGGATTTATCGGTGGCTGGCTCGGTGGCTTGGCTGAAACTGCAGCGAAGACGTTCTTCTGAGCATGACAATGAATAAAGCCGCAGGTGATGGCATGGGTTTCACGCTGGCACCTGCGGCTTTAGCAGACGGGTATAGACTGGAGTTTTTCCCAGTCATTGGTTCTACAAATGCAGAGGCGCTTGCGCGGGCTAATGCCGGTGATGCAGGGCGCCTCTGGTTCGTTTCTCCCAAGCAGGAAAGCGGACGCGGACGACGCGGTCGTACTTGGACTGCGCCGGAAGGCAATCTCGCAGCAACATTGCTTCTGGTCGATCGATTCGATCCCAAGATTGCCGCTACTTTAGGTTTTGTGGCTGGTTTGGCTCTGGTGGATGCCGTTGATGCGGTTTTGCCATCGACTGTTGCGACCCGCGTGAACGTCGCGCTTAAATGGCCGAACGACGTTCTCGTTGACGGTGCAAAACTTTCCGGCATTCTTCTTGAATCGACGTTGTTGGCCGAAGGCCTGTTTGGCCTTGCTGTCGGTATGGGCACGAATGTCGTGGCCGCTCCTGACGGCTTGCCTTATGCAGCGACTTCGATCAGCGCATTAGGTAGCAATGCTGATGCTGCGACGTTGTTCTTGGCGCTATCTGATGCGTGGTGCCATTATTTTCGAATTTGGGATGATGGGCGCGGTCTCAACACGATCCGAGAGCTTTGGCTCAAGCGCGCGCATGGTCTTGGTCAGCCCGTTGTCATGCAATTGAATGGCCGCATTGTCGAAGGCGTTTTTGAAACTATTGATTCGGATTGCCGTCTTGTCATTCGTGAAGACGACGGAACGCGCGTCCCGGTGACCGCAGGCGATGTTTATTTTGGAACAGCAGCATCAGTTAAAGCCGTTTCCTGACAGGTTATGTGTGCAAAATACGCTTAAGTTGATGCCGTTCCATGCTTGCAAACTATCGGCAGCCGGTTCAACAGGGACATAATCAGAGCATGTCTTCTAAAAGCGGGAGCCGGGTTTTCCGGTCAGGACATGTGGAAGAATGAAAGTTTGCGGCGCATCCCTCCGAAAAGTGATAGACACTTTTTCTACAGGATGTGCGTTAAATCAAAAAGTTAGAGCGTAAAGCTGAATCAATTCGGCAAGTCGGCACTCTAAAACGAAGTTAGAACAGGGAGGCATTATGCCCCGCTCACCATCGACCCAATTTGTCTTCCTGCCTCTCGGCGGCGTCGGCGAAATCGGTATGAACCTGGCTATGTATGGCTTTGGTCCAGAAGATAATCGTGAATGGATTGTGGTCGACATGGGCGTAAGCTTTGCCGGACCTGAACATCCCGGCGCGGATCTGATCCTGCCTGATATTCGTTTTCTCGAGGCTGAGAAGAACAATCTGCGCGGTATCATCATTACACATGCGCACGAAGACCATTATGGTGCACTGCTCGACCTTTGGCCGCGCCTGAAAGCTCCGGTCTATGCGACGCCATTCACGGCAGGTCTGCTTGAAGCGAAACGCCAGTCTGAATCTGGTGCACCCGAAATTCCGATTACGATATTCAAAGCTGGCGAAAGTTTCGAGGTCGGTTCTTTCAAGCTCGAAGCAATTGCCGTAACGCACTCGATTCCTGAGCCTGTTTCGCTTGCGATCACCACGCCGCTCGGCACGGTTGTTCATACGGGCGATTGGAAGATGGACCCTGATCCCTCAATGGGGCCGCTGATCGACGAAGCGCGGTTCCGCGCAATCGGCGATCGGGGGGTTCTGGCGCTGATCTGCGATTCCACCAACGCGATGCGCGAAGGTGAATCTCCATCCGAGCGCGAAGTCGGCGATAGCCTGCGCGAACTGATTGAAAACGCCCGCGGTCGCGTGGCGATTACGACTTTCTCGTCGAATGTTGGTCGTATCCGCTCAATTACCGAAGCTGCACGCGATGCCGGCCGTCAGGTGCTGGTGGTGGGCCGCTCAATGAAGCGCACAATCGCCGTGGCAACCGAGCTTGGTTATATGGAAGGCCTGCCAGAATTTCTCAGCGAAGACGATTACGGCTATATTCCGCGTGAAAATGTCGTGATGATCCTGACGGGCAGTCAGGGCGAGCCGCGTGCAGCGCTTGCGAAACTTGCGCGTGATGAAATGCGCAGCATTGCGCTTTCGGCTGGTGATACGGTTATTTTCTCGTCGCGTCCGATTCCGGGTAACGAGAAAGCCATTCTCGACATCAAGAACAAGCTTATCGATCAGGGTATCAAGCTGATCAGCGATGATGACGCACTTGTGCATGTTTCCGGCCATCCGCGCCGCAGTGAATTGAAGCGCATGTATTCCTGGGTACGCCCGAGAATTCTCGTGCCGGTGCACGGCGAAGCCGCACATCTGGTGGCTCAAGGGTCACTCGGTGCAATGGAAGGTATCGAAGAGATCGCGCAGGTTCGCGATGGCGATATGCTGCGCCTTGCACCAGGTAAGGCAGAAATCATCGATGAGGCGCCGGTTGGCCGTATCTACAAGGATGGCAAGCTGATTGGTGACGAAGACGAGATCGGCATGGTTGAGCGTCGTAAGCTGGCCTTTGTCGGCCATGTCGCCGTTTCTGTTCTGCTTGACCGCGATTTCAAGATTATGGATGAACCGGATCTCGTCGCTTTCGGTCTTCCAGAGGAAGACGGGCAGGGCGATCTGATGGAAGATATCCTGCTTGATGCTGCTATCGAGGCTATCGACAGCATTCCGCGCGCGCGCCGTAAGGATCTGGAAGTGGTTCGTGAATCGGTTCGTCGTGCTGTTCGCGCTGCGACAAATGAGGCATGGGGCAAAAAGCCGGTAGTGACGGTGTTTCTCAACCGGATAAAGTGATTCAAACGTCGGGAGGAGGAACACTGATGCTTGAACGCCTGAACCACGTCGCAATTGCGGTGCCGGATATAAAGGCTGCCTCTGCGCTTTACAGCAGCCAATTGGGCGCGAAAGTGACCGCGCCACAAGCCTTGCCCGAGCATGGTGTCACGGTGGTCTTTATCGATGTTGGTAATACCAAGATCGAACTGCTTGAGCCTTTGGGTGAGGGATCACCCATTGCTTCCTTCCTCGAAAAGAACCCATCTGGCGGCATGCATCACCTCTGCTATGAGGTTGCGGATATCATCGCTGCCAGAGATCATCTCAAAGCCGAAGGCGCACGGGTACTAGGTAATGGTGAGCCGAAGATTGGTGCACACGGCAAGCCCGTTCTGTTTTTGCATCCCAAGGACTTTAATGGGACACTGATTGAACTGGAGGAGGTATAATCATGTCCTGGGTTTCGGGCATTGCGATTTATTTTGTCATCTGGTGGACGACGCTTTTCGCGCTTTTGCCTGTCGGGCTACGAACGCAAGCAGAAGAAAATGATGTCACCCTCGGTACGGTTGCCAGCGCTCCTGCGAAGCCACGCATCGGACTCGCATTTCTGCGAACAACCTTAGTGGCTACGGCTATCTTCGGCCTTTACTATTACATGACGCAGGTTAAAGGTTTCGGCCTTGACGATATCCCGCACTTCTTCCCCGATCTGAAGTAAAAGCGGTCGTTCCATCATACTTATTTTTCTGATTTGACGGAGCGGTGCCTAAAAATTAGGCGCCGTTTTGCGTTGGGCAGTGGGCGCATTTTATTGAGAGTATGCCGTGAATCTAAAACTTACTATTTCAGCATAACTGTTTGAATAAATAGACAATTAGCGATGCGAGATACTCCATTTTTATGGAGATTTTTCGAAATGGATGCGCGCCAAATTTGCGCTTGGCGCATAGCGCTGACCATCATTGCAACTGAAAAATAATTAGAAAATCAACGACTTGTGTCGCGAATTAGATCTCTGCAGCCGGTGGTCACATTAAAGCCAAAAAAAAAGCAAGGCTTGCGCCTTGCTAGTCGAATACGCGTTCGACCCGTTTCCATTTTACTGGCGGCGGCGGAATTTCGCGCCTGGATCCATCCTCCCAAGACTTTGACCGCGTGAGACAACGGTTTCATTCCGTTGCTGGACTTATTGATGAAAAAAATAGCGGACTGCACAGCTTTTGTCACCAAAAATCTTTCAAGCAGTCATATTTCCTTCGCATTTTTTTCTGTTCTAGTATCTTAGATACATAATACATTGAAAATTAAAGTGAATCCTCGAATGACCTTTAAGGTCCGCTTTTAATACGAGCATCAATGATGGTTGTGGACGGTAAAAAAGCTGCTCAGTAAAGCGAGACGGAGCGGGTTTTCAACAGCGGCATAACCCGTTATGAAACCGGCAAGTTTGCTTAATTTTTGCCTGATTCTACACACACTCAGTTGATACTCAGGCAATCTCTCTCTTGATCGGTGGTCACGATGCGTCTGTCGCAGTATTTTTTGCCCATTCTGAAAGAAAATCCAAAGGAGGCAGAAATTGTCTCCCATAGGTTGATGTTGCGCGCCGGTATGATCCGGCAGCAGTCGGCAGGCATCTATTCATGGCTCCCGCTTGGTCTGAAGGTCCTCAACAAGGTCTGCAACATCATTCGTGAAGAGCAGAACCGTGCAGGCGCCAACGAAATTCTTATGCCGACGATCCAGTCCGCCGATCTTTGGCGTGAAAGCGGTCGTTACGATGCCTATGGCAAGGAAATGCTGCGCATTCAGGATCGTCAGGAGCGCGAAATGCTCTTCGGGCCGACCAATGAAGAGATGGTTACGGATATTTTCCGTTCTTATGTGCGCTCCTATAAGGACCTGCCGCTCAATCTTTATCATATTCAGTGGAAGTTCCGCGACGAAGTTCGTCCGCGTTTCGGCGTGATGCGCTCGCGCGAGTTTCTGATGAAAGACGCCTATTCGTTCGACCTCGATTATGAGGGCGCGAAAATGGCTTACTACCGTATGTTCGTTTCCTATCTTCGCACTTTCGCCCGCGTCGGCCTGCAGGCGATCCCGATGCGTGCGGATACCGGCCCGATCGGTGGCGATCTTTCGCACGAGTTTATCATTCTTGCAGAAACGGGCGAAAGCCAGGTTTATTGCGATAAGGCTTATCTCGATCTGGCGGTTCCGGGTGCAGATACGGATTTCCGTAATGATGCACAGCTGACGGATATCGTTACGCGCTGGACGACGCCTTATGCGGCAACGGATGAAATGCACGACGAAGCAGAATGGTCGGCGGTGAAAGCCGATGATCAGGTTTCGGCTCGCGGTATTGAAGTTGGTCACATCTTCCATTTTGGCACCAAGTATTCCGAACCAATGGGTGCAAAGGTGCAGGGACCTGATGGCAAGGAACACCTCGTATCGATGGGTTCTTATGGTATTGGCCCATCGCGTCTGGTTGCAGCTGCGATTGAAGCTTCGCACGATGAAGCAGGCATCATCTGGCCAAAGGCGATTGCACCGTTCGGCGTCGGCATTGTCAACATGAAGCCGGGGGACGAAGGTTGTGACGGCGTGAGCGAAAAGCTCTACCAGGCCTTCACCAATGCTGGCCTCGATCCGCTGCTGGATGATA
The DNA here is from genome assembly GCF_002252505.1 of Brucella grignonensis. Lineage (GTDB taxonomy): Bacteria > Pseudomonadota > Alphaproteobacteria > Rhizobiales > Rhizobiaceae > Brucella > Brucella grignonensis. Next base: position 178,911 of record NZ_NNRL01000164.1, read on the forward strand.
CGGACAACCGTCCGGGTTCCAAATTCGCGACCCTTGATCTGATCGGTCTGCCTTATCAGGTGATCGTTGGTCCACGCGGCGTTGCTGCGGGCGAAGTCGAAGTCAAAGATCGCAAGACGGGTGAGCGGCAGAACCTCACTGTAGAAGCGGCAATCAACCTGTTGACGGCTTAAACATGAGCAATGCGGCGGCAGCAAAATCTGACGGCAAGCAGAAGGTATCTAGCAAGGCACCTTCTTCTGGCCCATTCTCAGCCTATGAGCGGATGATCGCATGGCGCTATTTGCGAGCGCGCCGCCGCGAGACGTTTATCTCGGTCATTGCCGGTTTTTCTTTCACTGGCATCATGCTTGGTGTTGCCACGCTCATCATCGTTATGGCGGTGATGAACGGGTTTCGTGCCGAGCTTTTGAACCGCATTCTGGGTATCAATGGCCACCTCATCATGCAGCCGATGGATCGGCCGCTTGATGATTATGCGAGCCTTATTCAGCGCATAGATGGGATCAAAGGCGTCCAGTTCGCCATTCCTGTGGTCGAGGGGCAAGCCCTCGTTCAGGGTAATATCGGTGCTGGCACCGGTGCATTGGTACGTGGTCTTCGCGAAGAGGATCTTGACAAGCTCAAGCTTGTTTCCACGAATGTAAAACAGGGCACATTGAAGGGCTTCGATCAGAGTGGCGGCGTGGCAATCGGCACCCGTATGGCTGAGAATCTTGGCCTTTCGATCGGTGATTCACTGCGCGTTATCTCACCCGATGGTGACGTCACGCCTTTTGGCGTCAATCCACGCGTGAAAGCCTATCCGATTGTTGCAATCTTTGAGATCGGCATGTCGGAATATGATGCGTCAATTGTCATGATGCCGCTTTCAGAGGCGCAGCTTTTCTTCAATCAGGAAGGGAAGGTGCAGTCGCTGGAGATATTCGTCGATAACCCCGACAAGGTGGATGCGATGCGTGCGCCTGTCGAGGAAGTAGCGGCCCGCCAGATTTCTCTGGTGGATTGGCGCCAGCGTAACCAGACTTTCTTCTCGGCGCTACAGGTCGAGCGCAATGTCATGTTCATGATCCTGACGCTGATCGTGCTCGTTGCCGCGCTCAATATCATCTCCGGTCTCATCATGCTTGTGAAGGACAAGGGACACGATATCGCTATCCTGCGCACCATGGGTGCAACGCGTGGCGCGGTGATGCGTATATTCCTTATGACTGGTGCTGCTATTGGTGTGACGGGAACGGTTGCAGGCGTCATCTTAGGTGTTGTGGTGTGCCTCAATGTCGAGCGTCTGCGTGAGTTCTTCTCCTGGCTTTCGGGCACGACATTGTTCAATCCGGAACTTTATTTCCTGAGCACGCTACCTGCGAAGATGGATGTTGGTGAAACATTGTCCGTCATAGCAATGGCTTTGATCCTTTCTTTTATTGCCACCATTTTGCCGGCATGGCGCGCTGCCAAGCTCGATCCGGTCGAAGCCCTGAGGTATGAATAATGGCGGCTGAAGTCATTCTGCGTCTGGAAAATGTCAGCCGCGCCTATAAGGAAGCTGATCGCGAACTCGTTATTCTCAAGGACGCGAACTTTACACTGCGTCGCGGCGAGATGGTTGCGCTCGTTGCACCATCCGGTGCGGGCAAGTCGACTTTGCTGCATACAGCCGGTCTGCTTGAGCGCCCGGACAGCGGCGACGTGATTCTTGATGATCGTTCATGTGGTGGTCTGTCGGAAGACGAGCGCACCGCGGTTCGTCGCAACGATGTCGGCTTTGTCTATCAGTTCCATCATCTGTTGCCGGAATTTTCAGCCCTTGAAAATGTGATGATGCCGCAAATGATCCGTGGCTTGCCGCAGAAGGCAGCATCAGTACGTGCACAGCAGCTGCTCGATTATATGAAGATCGGCAAGCGTGCATCCCATCGTCCGTCAGAGCTTTCCGGTGGTGAGCAGCAGCGCGTCGCGATTGCGCGTGCGGTTGCCAATGCGCCTCTGGTATTGTTGGCCGATGAGCCGACAGGCAATCTCGATCCGACGACATCGTCTTATGTCTTCGGTGCGCTGGAAGCACTTGTGCGTCAGTCGGGCCTTGCAGCTTTGATTGCAACGCATAACCACGAACTGGCCCGCCGTATGGATCGTCGTGTGACGCTTCGCGAAGGCAAGGTCGTCGACGTCTAATCAGCCACATATCAAGGGGCGATGCGCAAAGCGCTCGCGCCTTGATATGTAGACAAAACCTTCCCCTCATATCTCGTTTGCTCAACGCCGGTGGCCATGCCGCTGGTGATCGCACGTTTATTTTTCGTAAACCTTAAATACATGCATCTACAAGAACGGGTGTTGACTTTGGAACAAAAATGGAACAAAAAATAAACATACGTGAACAAAGAGGAGTTATTCCAATGACCGATCTCGTCTACGACGTTTTGTCTTTCGTCTCCGTCAGCCTGTTCGTTGCCACTTTCGCCATCTGGGTAAGTGTAATCTGAAAACGTGATAAGGGTTCTTCTGTGAACCCCGTTGATTGTAACGACCGTCGCTCTGGACTTCGTTGCCGTATTCCCCGAAACTGACGTAGTGGGCGATAAGAGTCGCCCGTTACCGGGTGCAGCTCTCATTGAATGAGACGTGCCCGGACGGCGCTGGAACATGATTTCGCTATCATGGTATGGCAGTGCTTTCAGCTCTGCATAGATCGGGGAAATAGAATGAGTGATACAGCAAGCATTGCAGCGGGCGAGGGCAAGTCGTCACCTCGTTTCGTCCATTTGCGGGTACATTCTGCCTATTCCTTGCTTGAAGGCGCATTGCCGGTCGGCAAGATCATCAAACAGGCGATTGCCGATGAAGCACCGGCCATCGCGATAACTGATAGCAATAATCTTTTTGGTGCCCTGGAATTTGCGCAGAAGGCGTCGAAAGACGGTTTGCAGCCAATTATCGGTTGTCAGCTGGACATAGGGTTTGGCGATCACAACGATAACAGTCGTAGTGCCAATCGGCGATTGGTTCTCGATTTGGCACCTGTCGTTTTGCTCGCTTCGACCGAAAAGGGCTACGCCAATATCGTAAGGCTCGTCAGCCGTGCCTTCCTTGATACGCCGTCGGGCGATCCGGTCCATATCGAAGCAAGCTGGCTGCCGGGCTTGTCCGATGACGTCATTGTACTTTCGGGTGGACAGCTCGGTCCAATCGGACGGGCTTTTGCTGCAGACCGCCCGGACCGTGCAGAAGCACGTCTGGCGTTTTTGAAAGAAGCTTTTGGTAATCGGCTATATGTCGAATTGCAGCGACAATCCGGCTATGACCGTGCGCTTGAGGCGAAGACTGTAGAACTCGCCTATGCGATGGATTTGCCGCTTGTTGCAACCAATGAAGCCTTCTTTCTCAAAGCGGAAGACTTCGAGGCACATGACGCGCTGCTTGCTATCGCCGAAGGGCAAATCCTTTCCAATGATGATCGCCGCCGTCTGACACCGGATCATCATCTCAAAAGCCGCGCAGAAATGGCGGCTCTGTTTGCAGACTTGCCGGAAGCGCTCGAAAACACGATCGAAATTGCCGAGCGTTGCAGCTGGTTCACGCAGACGCGTCAGCCCATTCTGCCGCGCTTTACTGGTGAGTCTGATGATCCAGAGGCAGGTATTCAGGCCGAAGCAGAAGAGCTGGCCCGTCAGGCGCGTGAAGGCCTGAAGATGCGGCTGGAAACTGCCGGTCTTGCCGAAGGATATACGGAAGAACAATATGCTGAACGTCTCGATTACGAGATTGGCATTATCACCCGCATGAAGTTCCCGGGTTACTTCCTGATCGTTGCAGACTTTATCAAATGGGCGAAGTTGCACGGCATTCCAGTGGGGCCGGGACGTGGTTCAGGTGCCGGTTCTCTCGTCGCTTACGCATTGACCATTACGGACGTCGACCCACTGAGGTTTTCGCTGCTGTTCGAGCGCTTTCTTAATCCAGACCGCGTATCGATGCCCGACTTCGATATCGATTTCTGTCAGGATCGTCGTGAAGAAGTCATTCGCTACGTGCAGGAAAAATACGGGCGCGATCAGGTCGCACAGATCATAACTTTCGGAACGCTTCAGGCGCGCGCTGTGCTGCGCGACGTTGGGCGTGTTCTCGAAATGCCTTACGGACAGGTAGACCGTCTCTGCAAGCTGGTGCCGCAAAACCCGGCCAACCCTGTTTCTCTGGCGCAGGCTATTGAGACAGAGCCGAAAATCAATGAAGAGCGTGAGAAAGAACCGGTTGTCGGTCGTCTTCTTGATATGGCGCTGAAACTCGAAGGCCTCTACCGTCACGCCTCTACGCACGCTGCCGGTATCGTGATTGGTGATCGGCCTCTTTCCGAACTCGTGCCAATGTATCGCGACCCGCGTTCGGATATGCCGGTTACGCAGTTCAACATGAAGTGGGTCGAGCAGGCGGGACTGGTCAAATTCGACTTTCTTGGTCTCAAAACGCTCACCGTGCTGGAAACAGCCGTCAAGCTTGTTGCACGTAAAGGCATTGAAATTGACCTTACGCGTCTGCCGTTCGATGACGCACTGACTTATGAAATGCTTTCGCGCGGCGAAACCGTCGGCGTGTTCCAGGTTGAAAGTGCGGGCATGCGCAAGGCGCTGCTCGGCATGCGTCCTGATCGGATCGAAGACATCATTGCGCTTGTAGCGCTTTATCGTCCGGGTCCGATGGAGAACATCCCGACCTATAATGCGCGCAAGAATGGTGAGGAGGAAATCGCCTCCATTCACCCGAAGATCGACGGCCTTATCAAGGAAACGCAGGGCGTTATCGTCTATCAGGAACAGGTTATGCAGATCGCGCAGGTGCTTTCGGGCTATTCGCTCGGTGAAGCTGACCTTCTGCGTCGCGCGATGGGTAAGAAGATCCGTGAGGAGATGGACAAGCAGCGCGTTCGTTTCGTCGATGGTGCGATTGAAGGCGGTGTCGACAAGGCGCAGGCGAATATGATTTTCGACCTGTTGGCCAAGTTCGCTGACTATGGCTTCAATAAGTCTCATGCAGCAGCCTACGCAATCGTGTCTTACCAGACCGCCTACATGAAGGCACACTATCCGGTCGAGTTCCTTGCGGCTTCGATGACCTACGATATGTCCAATGCCGACAAACTTAACGATTTCCGCCGTGAGGCCAATCGTCTGGGTATTGACGTCGTGACGCCATCCGTCATGACTTCCTTCCGCCCGTTTGAAGTTGGCGAAAAAAAGATTTTCTATTCGCTGGCCGCGATTAAAGGCGTTGGCGAAGCGGCAGTGGACCACATCGTCGATGTACGGGCCGAGAAGCCTTTTGAAAGTCTTGAGGATTTCTGCGAGCGTATTGATCCAAAAACTGTCAATCGACGTGTGATGGAAAGCTTGATCAATGCGGGCGCGCTCGATTGCTTCGGACGTGATCGAGCCGCAATGAGCGCGGGCATGGATCGCATCATGGGCTTTGCGCAGCGCACACAGGAAAATGCGGCCAGCGGTCAGTCCGACATTTTCGGTCTTTCGGGAGCGCCGAAGGAACAGTTGATCCTACCACAGGCTGCCCCCTGGTTGCCGTCTGAAAAGCTGCATCGTGAATTTCAGGCGGTGGGCTTTTATCTGTCCGCTCATCCGCTGGACGAATATCGTCAGGTTCTCGATCGTATGCGCGTTCAGAGTTGGGCAGATTTCTCAGCCGCTGTGAAGCGTGGCGCAAATGCGGGACGTCTGGCAGGCACCGTCACCACGCGTCAGGAACGCAAAACGCGCACTGGCAACAAGATGGGTATCGTACAGCTCTCCGATGCCAGTGGTCAGTTTGAGGCCGTACTTTTCTCGGAAGGTCTTGCCCAGTATCGCGATCTTCTCGAAAGCGGTAAATCGGTGGTCATTACGGTCGCCGCTGAAAACCGTCCGGAAGGCATAGGCTTGCGTATCCAGACGGTACAATCGCTGGAGGATGAGGCATGTCGGATGCAGAAGGCGCTCCGCCTATATCTCCGCTCCGCTGAAGCTTTGAAGCACATCGTGCCGCATTTCAATACGCGAGGCGATGGTCAGGTGAGCTTTATCGTGATCAAGGAAGAAGGCCAGCGCGAAGTTGAGATCGAACTTCCGCACCGCTATCGTGTCAGCCCACAGATCGCCAGTGCCATGAAGGCAATTCCCGGTGTCGTGGAAGTCGAACTGGTTTAGAGCGCATCCCGAAAAGTGTGAAACGGTTTTCGGACAAAGATGCGCGTTAAAACAAATATTTAGAGCGCATTTCGATCTGATCCAATCAGATCGAAATGCGCTCTAATAAAAGCCGACCAATGCTGATTGGTCGGCTTTTTCTTCATACAGATGCTTTCAGGTTCAGTGCTTTGCGTATTTTTGGCGCTACATTTGTGTTGAACAGCTCTATCGGTTACGCGCCCCGTCGTAGATGATCTTAGTAAGCAGCGGTAAAACGCTGGCGAATATGCTTACCCTGTTCTGCTTCGTCGACGATTGCAACGGCCAGATCTTCAACCGAGATTTTGCTTTCGCCCTTATCGTCAAAAACAGGCTCGTCTGCACCAAGGCGATATTTGCCTGTGCGTTCGCCAGGCTGGAGAATGATAGCGGGTGAAACGAATGTCCAATCCAGGTCCTTCTCTTCGCGCAGTTCGTTGAGCGCCTGACGCGCGCCAAGCGCACCTTCTTTCCATTCAGCAGGAAACTCAGGGGAATCCACAAGCTGATGGCCATTGATTTCAAGGCTACCTGCGCCGCCAACTGCGATCAGACGCTTCACACCCGCTTTTTTCGCAGCTTCACTGATGGAACGGCTACCTTCGATGTGTTTTTCGCGGATGTTGGCGTCTGCCCAGCCGGGATTGAAAGCGGAAATGATAATGTCGCTGCCTGCAATCTGCTTTGCGAGCGCATCAGTGTCGTACACATCAGTCTTTACAGCGGTAACATTATCGAGTTTCGCAACCTTATCTGTATTGCGGACAAGGGCGGTGACACTGTGGTCGCGTGATGCGGCTTCCTTGAGGACGGCAGCGCCAACAAAACCCGTAGCGCCGATCAGTGCGATTTTAGCCATGAAATTTTCCTTTCAGTTCCAACCAGAGAAGTGATATTTAATAATCAGGTTCTTTATGGTAACTAGGTAGCCGATACGCAGAGCCTTGTGAAGAACGCACTTTTTCATGATTAGGGTACATGGAAGTAACCGCGTTGCTGACAAGAGCGGTCCGCAGGGAATGAAGCTTCGGAAGCGAGCCCAAGGAAACAGAATGACAATCACCACGCGCCCGAATGCCGAAACTCCATTATTGTCGTCGACGGCTGCTTTTCAGTCCGATCTAGAAGGCGAAAGCTTATGTCCAATCCGCGAAGTGCTTGATCGGGTGGGGGATACGTGGAGTATTCTCGTTGTCTTCAACTTGCAAACAGGCTCAATGCGTTTCAACGCACTGCGGCGAGCGATTGAAGGTATTTCCCAGCGGATGCTGACGGTGACCTTGCGTTCGCTTGAACGTGATGGGCTTGTGGCGCGTCATGTTCGTCCGACATCGCCGCCAGAGGTTGAATATTCGCTGACCGAGCTCGGTCATTCTCTGGCGGTACCGATCGATGTGCTTGGGCAGTGGGCAGTCAAGAATCGTAAGGAAATGCGGGAAGCCCGTTCACGCTTTGATGGTGCGGCAGAAGAATAAGGAACCTGATACCGGCGCACTCGTTACTCTCCCAACCAAGGGAGTAAGAACAATGCCAGCAAAATCACAGGCTCAGCAAAAAGCTGCCGGTGCCGCACTGGCCGCCAAATGTGACGAGATCAGGAAAAGCGAGCTGATAGGCGCTTCAAAAGAAATGTTTGAATCTGTGACTGAGAAGGAACTGGAAGGGTTTGTAGAGACCAAGCACAAAGGCCTTCCAGAACACGTCCCAGACAAAAAGAGCAACTGATTGGCATCAGTTGCTCCGATAGGTGGCAAACAACGCCTATTTCGCGCCTTGTCCGGGTGCAAGTTCAATTGCCTTAAGCTTGCCACCAGTTATGCCGCAGCGCAGAGTGATGCTATCCCATTGTGTGCCGCCACTTTTTGTACGGGCTTCACCGGGGACTGAAATAACGGCAGAAACCTTGCTCGCGTCTTTGGCGCTGAATTTCGACGATTTATCATTGATTGTGGCGTCAGCGATATCGTCTTTCGTGAAGCCAAGACGATCATATTTCTTGCTCTTCTTCACGTAGTCATAAGCGCTCGCGATGCAATCAGCCACTTGCGGTGATGCGTGCTGGTCTTTCACCAGCGTCTGATAATTCCCTGTGAAATCCTTTGACCGTTTCGGTACAGCGTCTGCATGGGCCGCCCCCGCGATACCAAGAGTAAAAATTGCAGAAAGTATAATCTGGGTCGATTTCATGGATCGCTTCCTTTGAAAAGCCACCGCGCAACGTGCGGTAAGCAAAATCGATAATGACGATGCTATTAGAAACGTAGATTGGATTTTTTTGTGTTTTCCCCGCCTAGTGTGGTGGATTTGAAGTTCCTATTATTTGTGTTGCATCCACGTTTAGGAACTTCAAATCCGCAAACCACACTACATTCAATATCATACTAGTATGGCTTGGAACCCAAAATTCGTTCAAACGGTTGCTTTATGGTGTGACGAATTCCGGGTTCGCCATACTAGCTCGAGAATATCTCATTGGCAGATTCGGGCAATGCAGGATTTGCCATGACATCCCTGATCCAGATGCATATTTGTGCGGTGGGCAGCGTCGCCGTCGGGGCCGATCACGGTCATGAAAAGCTTACAACTTGCGCCATGCACTGCACGCCAGAAAGCCTTTTCCTTTTCTGATCCATTCCAGCCGCTTTCAAGTTCGGTTTTGGACCCATCCGAGAACTTGAATGACATGATATCGAGCGCATTAGCGAATGCATGTTCAGAAACGCGGCCGGTCGATGCACCATTCACATTACGACATTGATAATCTGATCCGGTACCAATTTCGGTGATCTTGATGCTATCGCCATATACTTTCCTGGCTGCATCTTTGACGTCTTTAGACCATTCAGCGAGTGTTACTGCCATGGCGCAGTTTGTCGTGACCGCATTCGCAAATTTTAAAGGCTCATTCTTGCCAATAGCAGTGAGTGAGAGCGGCGAACGCGCACTGCATTGCAAACCCTCTTCGATCGGGGACAAAATTTTTCCCTCCACGTCGCCTGTCATTAATGCCGGACACGATACCTGATAGATACGCTCGGCCTTTTTGGGTTCAGACTGCTCATCGATAGGCTTGGCTTGTTCTGCAGGCTGTTCTGGCTTTTTTTCCGGCAGTGGTGTTGCATTATTGGCGGACGCAGGCGCGGGAGCCGCCACAGCAGGCTCTTTTGTCTCTTCGCGTGCTGGTGCAGGCGTTGGTACCGGAACGACACTTAATGACGGCAAAGCCTTACTCTGGGTGGAAGAGGCTGCCTTTGATTGCTGGCGCTTGATGTTGCGTTTTTTCTTTGAGCGTTTTTGGGGAGACGGCTGCTTTGTGTTACCGCTCAACACTCTTTCAATGAGGTTCTGTGCATTTGCTATTGCAGGTCCGGTCATGTTTTCGCCCGGGAGTATCGTGACTGCGACGGCGACGAGACAGGTAACAATAATCTTTTGAAAGAAAGAGAAAGAAACGGCCATGTTCACCTCTTTTGACAGCGAGCGCTATCGTCTAATGTCGGAGGGGCGCTTGTCGTTCCTTCACACTTGATGGCAGATCGTTGCATTTGGTCTACACGGGATATTGATACGCATCTGACCCGAAAATCGCTTCGCCCTTTTCGAGACACGCGATAAACGGCTGAAATGGCCGAAAAACAGGGCTTCAGCCTTGACAAGATGACACTGCAATGACTAAAAGCCGCCATCGCTGGAGCCTAAACGCTCCGGCGTTTCATTTGACGTGTCCCGTGGATGAAGTTGCGCTCGCGTGCTTCATCCTGTCAGTCCTTGAAAACCAAGGGCAGAGGAGGGCGCGTTTCCTATCTGTGCCGCAAGGCGCACCAACTTTTTAAAGGAAATGCGATGAGCAAGCGCGAATCCGCTAAGTACAAAATTGATCGCCGTCTTGGCGAAAACATCTGGGGCCGTCCGAAGTCCCCTGTAAACCGTCGTGAATATGGCCCAGGCCAGCACGGTCAGCGCCGCAAGGGCAAGCTGTCCGACTTCGGTGTACAGCTCCGCGCAAAGCAGAAGCTCAAGGGCTTCTACGGCGATATCTCGGAAAAGCAGTTCCGCAAGACCTATGACGAAGCAGCTCGCCGCAAGGGCGATACCGGTGAAAACCTCATCGGTCTGCTCGAATCGCGTCTGGATGCTGTTGTGTACCGCGCAAAGTTCGTTCCAACGATCTTCGCTGCACGCCAGTTCATCAACCACGGCCACGTGAACGTGAACGGTCGCCGCGTCAACATTCAGTCGTTCCGCCTCAAGGCTGGTGACGTTGTTGAAGTTCGCGAAAAGTCGAAGCAGCTCGTCATCGTTCTCGAAGCAGTTGCGCTCGCAGAACGCGACGTTCCTGACTACGTTGAAGTCGATCACAACAAGATGGTTGCGACCTTCGCACGCGTTCCAGTTCTGGGCGACGTTCCATACGCCGTTCAGATGGAACCAAACCTCGTCGTCGAATTCTATTCGCGTTAATTCTGAGCTTCTAGCTCAGTCTGCAGAAATAAATGGTCGCCCTTGGTTCCCCCAAGGGCGGCTTTTTTGTATGTAGATTTAAACCTTCTCTTATTCGTAGGAAGCACCATGAACGCTTTCGATCCAAATATCGCCGAAGATGCCGGAACTGACGGTTGTCATCCACTTTTTCGCGATGTGCCGACTTCGGTTGAATTCAACAAACTGCGCAAACGCCTGTTGCGGCTGACACGTCAGGCTGTTGATGACTTCGCCATGGTAAAGCCCGGCGAACGCTGGATGGTGTGTCTTTCGGGCGGCAAGGATTCTTATGGTCTGCTTGCTTTGTTGCTCGACCTTAAATGGCGTGGCCTGCTGCCGGTCGAACTGCTGGCGGTCAATCTCGATCAGGGACAGCCGAATTTTCCAAAGCACATTCTACCCGATTTCCTAAACAAGTATGGGATCGAGCATCGCATCGAATATCAGGATACCTATTCGATTGTGACAGAGAAGCTGCCTGAAACGAGCACCTATTGCTCGCTTTGTTCGCGCCTGCGTCGTGGCAATCTTTATCGCATCGCGCGGGAAGAAGGCTGCTCTGCAATCGTTCTCGGGCACCACCGCGAAGACATTCTCGAGACCTTCTTTATGAACTTGTTTCATGGTGGTCGCCTTGCCGCGATGCCGCCAAAGCTTCTTAATGATGAAGGCGATCTGATGGTATTCCGTCCGCTTGCTTATGCGGCTGAGGAAGATCTCGAGAAATTTGCCACGGCAATGCAATTTCCAATCATTCCGTGCGATCTGTGCGGCAGTCAGGAAGGTCTTCAGCGCAATGCAATGAAGGCGATGCTGACTGATATCGAAAAGCGCATGCCCGGCCGCAAGGATACGATGATCCGCGCCATGACCAACGTGCGCCCAAGCCATCTGTTGGATCGCAGGCTGTTTGATTTCGTAAGTTTGATGGCAAGTGGTGATACGGAGAATGATCGTGCAATTTGATGAAAAGCAGATCGATTGGCTGGCGGATCTTCTGGCAGAAGCCGCGAATGAAGAAATCATGCCGCGTTTTCGGCAACTGGGGCAGGGTGATATTCGTCAGAAAACCTCTCCTGCGGATCTCGTTACTGAAGCTGATGTAAACGCAGAGCGCTATATCACTGCGCGCCTCAACGAACGCTTCCCTAACGCGTTGATTGTTGGCGAAGAAGCTTGCTCCGATGACGAAACACTGTTGAATGGCCTTGGCGACGCGGACCTCGCATTCACTATCGATCCTGTCGACGGCACCTTTAACTTCGCGTCAGGCGTTCCGCTCTTTGGTGTGATGCTGGCAGTTGTATCGAAGGGTGAAACGGTTGCCGGCATTATCTACGATCCGGTTGGCAAGGACTGGATACTGGCTGCAAAAGGCGGAGGTAGTCATATCCGCTATGCGAATGGTTCCACGAGACCTGTGAGCGTGGCAGAAGCTGCGGATATATCGCAGATGACGGGATCGGTTTCCTGGCAATATACAGCGGAGCCGGTGCGGTCACGTCTTGCACGCAATCACACGAAGTTTCTGTCACAGATCGGCTATCGCTGCGCTGCACACGAATATCGCATTATCGCAACCGGTGGCGCGCATTTTGCGGTCTATAACAAGCTGATGCCATGGGATCATCTTCCGGGCGCACTTATTCATCAAGAAGCAGGCGGATATCTCGCGCGCTGGGATGAAAGCCCGTATCTGCCGTCACATACTGGTGGCGGTATACTGGTCGCGCCCGACAAGGAAAGCTGGAACGCGATCCACAAAACCCTCTTTGCAGAATAGAAGAAAGCCCGCTTTTGGCGGGCTTTTTGATTAGATCGGCTTGTTGTGCGGCTTGAACATTTTGCCACGTTCGGCAATCAAAACGCAAATGAATGCGATGAAACCCAAGACACAATAGCCAGCGGCAACGGGTGTGGTTGTTCCATCAAAAGACTGCCCGATAACGGCACCAAGTGCCGCACCGATAACTGTTTGCGCGAAGCCCAGAACCGAAGAGGCTGTACCGGCAACTTCACCGAGCGGTTCCATGGCCAGCGCATTGAAGTTGGCTGTCACGAGGCTGAATGAGAACATGATGGTCATGTAGATCGTCATCAGCATCCAGAACGGCACAGGACTTGTCATTGTTATTGAAAGCACAACCCAAAGCAGGCTGAAGCCGACGAATACCAGCAACATTGTCTGTGAAATGCGACGCATTCCGTAACGTCCGACAAGGCGCGAATTGAGGAAAGATGCAAGCGCAAGCGTCATAGCCACGGCTGCAAACGCCAGTGGGAACATGGTGCCGAGTTGGTATATGCCAACGAAAATCTGCTGCGCCGAGTTGATATAGCCAAACAACGCACCGAGGATGAAAGACGTACCGAGCATATAGAAGAGGGCAACCCGGTTGGAGAGGACGATTCCGAAGCCTCCAATGATGCTCTTCACTGTAAGCGGGCGGCGGTGATCGACGGGCAGAGTTTCTGGCAGGCGAATATAGGCCCATATGGCGACAATCGCTGCCATTACAGCCATTGAAAGGAAGATCAGGTGCCATTCGCCAAACAGCATGATCAGCTGTCCTGTGGCAGGCGCAATGACTGGCAGGATCATGAAAACCATCATGACAAGCGACATGACTTCCGCCATCTGGCGCCCGGCAAAACGATCACGTACGACGGAAACGGCAATGACACGGGTTGCTGCGGCACCCAGTCCCTGCAGCACGCGCAGGACAATAAGCGTCGTAAAATCGGTGGCAACCGCGGCTCCAAGAGCTGCGAGAATATAGATAGCCAGACCGCCGAAAAGTGGTAGTCGCCGACCAAAGCGATCGCTCAGTGGACCATAAAACAGTTGCGAGACACCAAAGCCCAGCAGATAGGCTGTGATGACAAATTGCGCGTGGTTTTCGGTGAGAACCCCAAGGCTAGCTCCGATCTGTGGCAGACCGGGCAACATGATATCAACTGCGAGCGCATTGATTGCCATGATTGCTGCAATAAGAGCAATAAATTCGGTGCGTCCGCGCATGGATGCTTTCTGGTCCGGCGAACCGTTCCTGATGTCTAGCGGCATGACTCGTATTCCTTGGCATAATTCGGTGCCACGTGCGGAGCAGGCGGCGCAAGATCGGAGATTTCAAAAGCAAGTCTGGCGGGCGAGAGCCGCTTAGCCCGAATATCAGGCCAATATAAAAGGCGCCAACAATCGGCGCCTTTTAGAATAAAAGGGAGGCAAAAGCCGTATGAGGGGAAATTAATCCTCAAGCAGCCTTGGTGGCAATGCCTTTATCAGCAAAAAGTGTCTGCAATTCGTTTGATTGGAACATTTCGCGTACGATGTCACAACCACCAATGAATTCGCCCTTTACATAAAGCTGAGGGACGGTTGGCCAGTTGGAGTAGTCCTTGATGCCTTGGCGGATTTCGTCGGAGGCAAGAACGTTCACGCCCTTATAATCGACGCCGAGATAGTCGAGAATTTGTACGACCTGACCGGAGAAACCACACTGCGGGAAGCCTGGTGTGCCCTTCATGAACAGCACGACGTCGTTGGTCTTCACTTCATTGTCGATAAAATCGCTGATTCCGGTCATTTCAATTCCTTTCAGGATGCCGGTTCAAGTCCCGGCCCGCGTAGGGAGAGGTTCTACCTCAATATAGTAAGCTGGGCTTTGGTAACCACCCTCTGGAGGTGAAAGCAAGTCAAATTAGCGCGAAAATAGGTTGCTTTGGGGGCAACATCTTGCCGCAGGAAGAAAATTACCGCCTCCAACCGTCACTTACGATGCTGTTCTGACGTATTCCATACTCAGATAGTTTCTCTCGCAAGCATAACAATCAGAGGCGGCGTACTTCACTTATTCCGGTACGCTGGTCTGAAGAGCGAGCGCATGAAGCACGCCGCCCATATTACCCTTGAGGGCATCATAAACCATCTGGTGCTGCTGCACGCGTGACTTGCCGCGGAAACTTTCCGCAACAACTTCAGCAGCATAATGATCTCCGTCTCCGGCAAGGTCGCGGATCGTAACCTTTGCGCCGGGAATACCTTCGCGTATCAGTTTTTCGATCTCATGAGCGTCCATAGCCATGCAAAATCTCCTGCCTTTTCGGGCTTCTTCTTGTTTGTCTCGAATCGTAACACATCATCGTTATACGTTAACGCCAATCTGTCTAACTTTTAAATCATAGACAAGCAAACGCCCGGCGCAGTGTTCCCGGCCGGGCGTCAATTGGTAACAGTTCCAACCGATAACGATTAGTTGTCGACCGCAGCTTCACCGCTCATGAAGTCCGGGAACCAGCCTTCAAAAGCCTTGCTGAGATCAGCAACAGTGACGTCAACGGTGCCAGCGAATTGCAGGCGATCACCGCCAACGGTTCCGAGTACGCGGAATGGAATTCCGGCGCCTTCGGCGTTCAATGCAATGAGTTTTGCCATTTCAGGCGTCGCGGCAATAACATAGCGCGCCTGATCTTCACCGAAGAGCACTGCATGAGGCAAGCCGTCACCCGCATCAAGCACAGCACCCTTGCCGGATTTGATCGCCATTTCTGCAACTGCGACTGCAAGACCGCCGTCGGACAAATCATGGCATGCCGTAACCTGACCATTGCGGATGGCTGAGCGAACAAACTCACCGTTGCGTTTTTCAAACGCAAGATCGACTGTCGGCGCAGGACCATCAGCACGGTCGAACAGATCGCGCAGATAGATGGACTGGCCGAGATGCGTACCGTCCACACCAAGAAGAACCAGCGTGTCGCCGTCCTGCATACCGCCAATCTTAGCCATCTGTGACCAATCGGGGATCAGGCCAACGCCAGCAATGGTCGGTGTTGGCAGGATCGCCTGACCATTTGTTTCGTTATAGAGCGAGACATTGCCGGATACGATCGGGAAGTCGAGTGCACGGCAGGCTTCGCCAATGCCTTCGATAGCCTTGACGAGCTGACCCATGATTTCTGGCTTTTCGGGGTTGCCGAAGTTGAGATTGTCGGTCGATGCAAGTGGCTCAGCGCCAGTCGCGGTAATGTTGCGCCAGCATTCGGCCACGGCCTGCTTGCCGCCTTCAAAAGGATCAGCTTCGCAATAGCGCGGAGTGACGTCAGACGAGAAGGCCAGAGCCTTTGTGTCGTGACCTTCAACGCGGATCACACCGGCATCGCCACCAGGGATTTGCAGCGAGTTGCCTTGAATGAGCGTGTCATACTGTTCGTAAACCCAGCGGCGCGACGAACCATCCGGCGAACCGATGAGCTTGAGCAGCGCATCCGAATAGTCTTCAACCTGTGGTACGTTGCTGGCAGGCAGCGGTGCGTGCTTGCCCGGTTCCATCCACGGACGATCATATTCGGGAGCCTCGTCACCGAGTTCCTTGATCGGCAGATTGGCGACTTCTTCGCCCTGATGAATAACACGGAAGCGCAGATCGTCGGTTGTCTTGCCGACGATCGCGAAATCGAGGCCCCATTTGCGGAAGATTGCCTGAGCTTCTTCTTCCATTTCCGGCTTGAGCACCATGAGCATACGCTCCTGGCTTTCAGACAGCATCATTTCATAAGCCGTCATGTTCACTTCGCGAACCGGAACGTGGTCGAGAATGAGTTCGATACCAAGATCACCCTTGGCACCCATTTCAACAGCAGAACAGGTGAGGCCTGCTGCGCCCATATCCTGAATGGCGATAACCGCGCCCGAAGCCATCAGCTCAAGGCAGGCTTCCAGAAGGCACTTTTCAGTAAACGGATCGCCAACCTGAACGGTAGGACGTTTTTCTTCAATAGATTCGTCGAACTCAGCGGACGCCATGGTAGCGCCGCCAACACCATCGCGGCCCGTCTTGGCGCCGAGATAGACGACCGGCAGGCCAACGCCCTTGGCTTCCGACAGAAAGATGCCATCATGCTTGGCAAGGCCAGCAGCGAATGCATTGACGAGAATATTGCCGTTATAGCGCTTATCGAAGTTCACTTCGCCGCCAACGGTCGGAACGCCGAAAGCATTGCCATAACCGCCAACGCCGGACACGACGCCCGATACGAGGTGGCGGGTCTTTGGATGGTCGGGCTCACCAAAACGCAGCGCATTCATTGCGGCGACCGGGCGCGCACCCATGGTGAATACGTCACGCAGAATGCCGCCAACGCCAGTTGCTGCGCCCTGATAAGGTTCGATGTAAGACGGGTGGTTGTGGCTTTCCATCTTGAAGACGACACAATCGCCATCGCCAATGTCGACAACGCCAGCATTTTCGCCAGGACCCTGGATAACGCGCGGGCCGGTTGTCGGGAGTGTGCGAAGCCACTTCTTCGACGACTTGTAGGAACAATGTTCATTCCACATCGCCGAGAAAATGCCGAGTTCCGTGAAGCTCGGTTCGCGTCCGATCAGGTCGAGAATACGCTGATATTCGTCCGGCTTGAGGCCGTGGGCAGAGATAAGTTCCGGCGTGATGTCGCGCTTATTGGAAATAGTCATTGAGCTGAGGGACCCCGTGGCAGGCTGCGGTACCCGAAAACTTCTGCCGAAGGGCGGACACCTAAGGTTTCAAGGGGCCTCTTTAACCTAACTCTGTCAGAAGCGCGACAGGAAAATGCCGATTTCCCGGCTCAAATGCTGCCTTCATAGCCCACTTGTTCATTTTCCAGCAGCTGGCGCAAAGTTGTGAAGCCATTTTCGACCAGAGCACGGTCTGTTGGCGAAGAAAACGCAATGCGAACCCGGTGGTGCGTCCGATCAATACGCCCGGCTTTGAACTCGTCTTCGTCATCGATCAGTAGCCCGTTTTCATAGGCGGCCGCTTTGAATGTGCTTGTTAGCCAGGGTTCCGGTAGTTTCAACCACAGGATTGGCACGTGAGGCGAAGAAACGAAGTCATAACCGGCAAAGATTTTGCGGGCCAGTTGCTCCCGCCACTCGATTTCAGCGGAACATTTGTCCAGCAATGCTGTAGCCTGTCCGGAAAGCACCATCTGAGCGGTCGTTTCAGCAAGCAGAAACGAAACGCCCCCCGTCATCAGCTTGTGCGTGACACGCAAACGCTGCGCACAATGCGGAGGGCAGGCGACCCAGCCGCAGCGCAAGCCGGCAGTCACAGCCTTTGAAAGACTGCCCAACAGGAATGTGCGTTCCGGTGCAATATCGGCAATTTTTGGGATATTTGACCGGGTCATAACCCCATATGTGTCATCTTCAATGAGCCAGACATTGTGCCGTGCTGCGATATTGGCTATCGCCACTCGGCGCTCATAGGGCATGGTCGCAAGCGTTGGATTGTGGATGCTTGGCATGAGAAATGCCATTGTCGGGTGCTGCTGGTTGCAGACCCGCTCAAACTCTTCCGGGATCATGCCATATTTGTCGCTTGCAGCAATCGCGACGCGGCGTCCGGCAATTTTCACGGACCGGCTCACTTGTGTGTAAGTGAGATCTTCAAAAACAATCCTGTCGCCGGGCGAGGTGAAAGCCGTAATCGCCGCAATTGCACCAGCATGAGCACCATTTGTGATCACGATGTTGCTTGCGTCGGCAGGCGCGTTCTCCTGATTGAGCCATTGCTTTCCGGCTTCAAGCCAGTGTTGCGGGAAATGCCGCGTATAATTGACGACCTCGTGAGGAAAATTGCGAATGACGGAGGCGATAAGCGGCTCAAGCACTGCGTTCTGTCCAACATCTGGTGCAGCAGTCGTATCGAAGCGCCCTTTATCGAGCGGAGCATCCTGAACGCGCGTGCCCGCAATGCCGTCACTTGAATAGGCTGAAGGCGCATTCTTGCGATCCTGGCTGCCCAGCACATAAGTGCCGCGTCCGACTTCGCCGGTTACAAGTCCGCGCTCATGCGCGAGGGCATAGGCTCGTCCTATTGTACCGATTGTCACCTTGAGATCAAAAGCGAGATTGCGCTGCGGCGGCAGCTTCTGCCCGGCAGGCAGTGCGCCATCTACAATCGCTTCCTCAATGGCATTAGCCAATTGAAGATAGAGGGGGCCGGATTTGGAGGTAAGGTCTGGGAGCCAATTTGTCATGGTCACAATATAAGCATTGTATCTGTATTTGAGTCAATTGTATTTATGTCTTCAAGCACCAAATCGGTGCAAAACGGTGATAAAGGCCAGAAATGAAGGCTGTTTGCTATGACATATGTGTCAATCAAGCACGATGATATAGATACAATTGATACAATGCAGGAGCGAGAAAGCGCTATTTCTTATACGCAGCGCTCGTTCTGGCAGAATTTCGCTGATTGGTGCTCTCTGCGTCTGATGTTGCGCCGTAGCCGAATTCAGTTGATGGATCTGACCGACGAACAACTCCGGGATATTGGCATCACACGGATCGACGCGGACAAGGAAGCGCGGAAAGTGCGCTTTCATATTCGTTAGCGCAGTTTCGGAAAAAATGGGAACCAGCTTTCCCTTTGAAAGCGTGGTTCCCAGGATTCAGTATTGGGTGAAACTGATCAAATTTATCGACTGGGGTCAGCAGTCTTTTTGGCCAGATGCCCAGCGATTGATATCTTTGGCGATGCGATCGCCATGTGCCTGTTGCATCATCGGACCAAAAGCCTCGATCCGGGCAGGGTTGCCCTGTGCCTGGACAACAAGCAACGGCCGCCCTGCCAGATTGCGTGAAGGAACCACGAGAAAACGTGGGCGCCCGGTAAATGAGTTGAGTTCGGGCGCAAGTGTATAGCCGCGGAAGTCCTTATCCTTGGATTTGAACCAGCAGCTGTTTGCCCCGAGAGCAATGCGCTCCATGGTCGGGAGCGCAGCCTTACTGGAATCGATGGAAACGGGGCCAGGTGCAGATTTTGGAGTACAAGCTGCAAACAGTGCAAGCGCTGGAAGTGCTACAAGCGCAATGGTCTTATTCTTCAAGGACGACTCCATCGGAACGTTTTCGGCAAAGCCATCAGACGACTGGCTTGCCGATAAACGCATAGAAATAAAGTGTTAAAGCGCCTCCCTAAAGAGTACGCCTTCTACTGGGTGGGATAACTCAGGCAAGCTGCGGCATGAAAGCCTTCAACCCGTCACTCATCTCATTCCATATGAGTTCGAACGCAGGGTCTTGCTTTGCTTTCACCGCATATGTGTCGAATTTTGGGTAAGCCGCCAGCAAATCATCTTTCCCCGAAAGCTTTTTGAGCGGCTCCATGAGAAAGCGTACAGGGACCAGCCATGCATCGGCAAGCGTTGGCGCGTCGTTGAGTGCAAAATCGTGATCGGTAAGGCGCGATTCAACCACGTTAAGACCTCTGTGCAGCTTGGTGAAAAGCCGCTCGATGGTGGCCTCATCCCTTTCAGGCTTGCTCTGAAGAATGAAGAGTTTCATCGCAGGGCCGAGAACTTCAAGTTCCGCTACACGCGCCAGAAGGCGGATCAACGCACGCTCGCGCGGGCTGCCGGGTAGAACGGGCATGTCCGGGAAATGATCTTCCAGATATTCCGCTATAACGGCTGCTTCAAATAATGTCTCTCCAGAGCCGGTTATCAGCACAGGGACACGCTTCAAAGGTGTCACATGAACGAAGTCTTCGGGAAACGGATAGGGAAGACTAATTGGTTTGAACGGGAGTTCCTTGAGATAAAGAACACCGCGTACAAAAGCGGAATAGGGGGAGAGTGGGCGTGAATATAGCTGCATCGATATCGTTCCCCGATTCGGTTTATTCAGGAAGTATCTGATGATCAAGCTGCCACGATTTTGCGCAGGATGCTAGGCCTTGAGAAAGTGGTTCTCATTTGCTGGCTCAATTGAAATGCTGAGTTTCAGGCAATAAAAAATGACCTCCGTTTTGCAACGAAGGCCATTTTATCTGTTTATCAATGCTGTATTGCTTAGGCAGCGATACCGAGTGCACCTGCAAAAAGTGCACGGCCATCATCGCCGCCATGTGCACCTTCAATCAGATTTTCAGGATGCGGCATCATGCCAAGAACGTTGCCGCGCGCGTTCACAATACCTGCAATATCATTGACCGAGCCGTTCGGGTTGGTGCCTTCCGCATAACGGAACACGACCTGACCTTCACCTTCGATACGCTTTAGTGTTTCTGCATCGGCAAAATAGTTGCCGTCATGGTGCGCAACCGGGCAACGGATGATCTGGCCTGGCTGATAGCCGCGTGTGAACGAGGTGTTCGCATTGCTGACTTCTAGCTTCACTTCGCGGCAGACAAACTTCAGCGAAGTGTTGCGCATCAAAGCACCGGGCAGCATTCCGGCTTCAACGAGAATCTGGAAGCCATTGCAAACGCCGATCACCATCACCCCTTTATCGGCCTTCTCGCGAATGGCCTGCATTACCGGCATACGCGCTGCAATTGCACCGCAACGCAGGTAATCGCCATAAGAGAAACCGCCGGGAATCAGGATCAGGTCGACATCATCGGGTATGCTGGTGTCTGTCTGCCATACGGTGATTGGTGCCTGGCCGGAAATCTTGGTGATGGCCGCAATCATGTCGCGGTCACGGTTGAGGCCCGGAAGAAGAACGACTGCTGCTTTCATGGCGTTTTACGTCTCTTTGAATTTGAGTGCCCTTCAAACCCGCTGCGAAGCGGCCTGAAGGCGCGCAAAAAACTATATTTAAGCCGCAGCGCGTCAGGCGATGACGATTGCGTAATCTTCAATAACCGTGTTGGCGAGCAGCTTCTCGCACATGGCCTTGATTTCGGCTTCAGCTTTCGCCTTGTCCGAGCCTTCGAGTTCGAGATCGAAGACCTTGCCCTGACGGGCGGAATTGATGCCTTCGAAGCCCAGGCTGCCGAGCGCGCCGACAATAGCTTTGCCCTGCGGGTCGAGAACGCCGTTTTTCAGTGTAACGGTGACGCGTGCCTTGATCACTCTGTAGTTCCTGCTGATTTAATGTAACAACAATGAAAACAGCCCGGAACGCGAGTTACCGGGCTGTGCGGATCTTTACTTCACAAGCGTAGGGCCGGAAGGACGGGGCGTGTCGTTCTCGTTCATGATGCCGAGACGGCGCGCGACTTCCTGATAGGCCTCAACCAGCCCGCCCATATCGCGGCGGAAGCGGTCCTTATCGAGCTTGTCATTTGTGTTGACATCCCAAAGGCGTGCCGAGTCTGGCGAAATTTCGTCGGCAACAACGATACGCATCATGTCGCCTTCAAACAGACGCCCGCATTCCATCTTGAAATCAACAAGCTGGATGCCGATGCCCAGGAACAGACCGGTGAGGAAGTCGTTGACGCGAATGGCAAGAGCCATGATGTCGTCGATTTCCTGCGGGCTGGCCCAGCCGAAAGCGGTGATGTGCTCTTCGGTGACCATTGGGTCATCAAGCGCGTCCGCCTTGTAATAGAACTCGATGATCGAGCGTGGCAGAACAGTGCCTTCTTCGAGGCCCAGGCGCTTGGACATAGAACCTGCGGCTACGTTGCGAACAACAACCTCAAGCGGGATGATCTCGACTTCCTTGATCAGCTGCTCACGCATGTTGAGGCGGCGGATAAAGTGGGTCGGAATACCAATGCGATTAAGCTGGGTGAAAATGTGCTCGGAGATGCGGTTATTCAACACGCCTTTTCCGTCAACAACTTCATGCTTCTTCGCGTTGAACGCGGTTGCGTCATCTTTGAAGAACTGGACAAGAGTACCGGGTTCAGGGCCTTCATAAAGAATCTTGGCCTTGCCCTCGTAAATACGGCGGCGACGGTTCATGGCTTTTCTCGGATTTCCAAAAATGTGATGATCGGCTTTTGCCGCTATTCTCGCGGGCTACGTATAGCAATTGTGGGCTTTTAACAATCCTGCTTTGTACCCGTTCCCCCGTTTTAAGCGTTTCAGAGCCAGATAAATCAATAAAGTGATTTTTGGCTCTTGTATAATCTTGCGCCCCTTGCCAGCTTTAGGCAAGAGAACGGATGACGATCTCACATAACTTAGAGCGCATCCCGAAAAGTGCGAAACGGTTTTCGGAAAAGATGCGCGTTAAAATAAACATTTAGAGCGCGATCTGATTTAATCAGATTGAAACGCGCTCTAAGGTCTTGGGAGTTGTATGAATGGCCACTGGCATGGATGACCGCCGCAACGCTTTCGAAAGCAAGTTCGCACTTGATGCGGAATTGCGCTTCAAGGCGGAAGCTCGCCGCAACAAGATTCTTGGTCTTTGGGCCGCGGAACTTCTGGGCAAGCACGATGCAGACGCAGAAGCCTATGCTCGTGAAGTTGTTGCTGCTGATTTCGTAGAAGCGGGTGATGAGGACGTCTTCCGCAAGCTGCGTGCCGATTTTGATACGGCTCGTGTGACGGTCACGGACGAAACCATTCGCGAGAAGATGCTCGCTTTCCTTGAGGAAGCCGTCAAGCAGGTCCAAAAGGACTAAATGATATTTAAGGGCGGAAATGCAAAGCGCATTTCTGCCCTTATCATTTGGAGCACATCCCGAAAGGCGGGAACCGGTTTTCGGAACAAGATGCGCGTAAAAACAAATAGCTAGAGCATTTCCATTGATTCAATCTAAACGGGAAGTGCTCTTGAGTAGGGGAATAAGCATGTCTTTGTCTTCGCGTCTTCGTGCCGGAGAAACAGTTCTTTCTGCATGGTCGTCCTTGCCGGAAGTGCTGACAGTTGAGGTTTTGGCGCATAGTGCTCTTGAAGCTGTAACGCTCGATATGCAGCACGGCGGCCATGATGAGCAAAGTGTGCTGCGCAGCCTCGGATTGATCCTGAACGCGGGAAAGCCACCGGTCGTTCGTATTCCCGTCGGACGCTTCGATATGGCAAGCCGTGCGCTCGATTTTGGCGCACAGGCTGTTATCGCACCGATGATCAACTCGGTTGAAGATGCGCGTAAATTTGCCGCTGCTATGAAATATCCGCCGGTTGGCGAGCGTTCGTGGGGTGTGTTCCGCGCCAATGCCGATTACGGCGCGCCAGGCTCGAATGACTATCTCGTGACGGCGAACCAGGACACACTGGCTTTCGCGATGATTGAAACGCGCGACGCATACGATGCGCTTGATGCGATTCTCGATGTACGTGGCATTGACGGTGTTTTCGTTGGCCCAGCCGACTTCTCGATTGCCTGGAGTAATGGCCGTGAGGCCAATCCGAATTCGGAAGCTATCATTGAGCCGATTAGTATAATTGCACGTAAGGCCGCTGCCGCAGGAAAGTTTGCAGGCATTTATTCGCCTTCTGCGGAGTTTGCGCGTCGCTATATTCCGCTTGGTTTCCAGTTTCTGACCCTGGGAAATGATGGCGGTTACATTCGTCTCGGCGCAAAAACGCTGGTGGATGCTGTTCGCTCATAAGAAAAAAAGCGGCAGATGGTTTGTCATCTGCCGCTTTAAAACATGTTCTGAATCTATTTGATCAGAAATATCTGTAATTCATTGATTTAGTGATGTTTTATCGGCTGAAGCTGGGTCATGAACTCAGTGAAAACCATAGAGCCTTCCGGCCATGGACCGTGGCCCGACTCCGAATTGATATGCCCGGATTCACCAGCATCGATCAACATCGCACCCCAATCTTTCACAACCTCTTCTGCGGCCTCAAAGCTGGAAAACGGATCGTTGCGACTGACGACTGTGATCGTCGGAAAAGGCAGACGCTCACGTGGATAAGGACCAAACGTCATAAGATGCTTGGGCCGGATCTTTTCATTTGAAACATCCGGCGGCGCCACGAAAAATGCGCCAGCAACCTTATGCTGTATATGCGGTATGGCGTGGAGCGCTGTTGCAACCCCAAGCGAATGCGCAACCAGAACGATAGGTTTTGTGGCCTCATTGGCGGCTTTAACAAGCTGCGCCACCCAATCGTCCTTTACGGGCTTCGACCATTCGGCCTGCTCGACACGTCGCGCCGTCGAGAGTTTGCTCTCCCAACGGGTCTGCCAGTGATCAGGGCCGGAATTGGTGTAACCGGGTATAATGAGGATATCTGTGTCTTTGACTTTCATGCCCCCTATTTAGAGGCGATTTTGCGCGTCTTCAAGCTTGGTCGTTGCGAACCCCGAAAAGTAGTGAGCGGCTTGAGATAAAACCGGTCCTCAAAGAAGATTGATGCAAATGATGAACAGCTTGTTCGCTAATCGCTATCTTGTGTAACGCTCTCCAAATTGTGATCTTTAGCGGGAAGATAATTACGGAGAGGATTGACGACTATGGCCATCAGCAGAAGAACTGTACTTGGTTCTGCAGGCGCTGCCGTTATGAGCAATGTTCTTTCCGCGCGGGCAGAAATGCCGTCGAAGGAGAATGAAATGACTGAGACACTGAAGACGGCCGCTTCCATCAACACTGCAAAGAACGCTCCTTTACCTTTCGCAATGACGACGCCAGTGCGTGTGGCGCGTGTTGGCCTTAAGGCGCGCGATGCAGAAAGCCTTGCGGAATATTATAGCGATGTCGTGGGACTCCGTGAGATGGCGCGCCGTGGTGCTTCCATTGTTTTGGGCGCTGGTGACCGCGAACTGATGGAAATCGAACAGTTTTCGGCTGCCAAGCCTGATGATCCACGCAGTGCTGGTCTCTACCATACGGCTTTCCTGCTGCCGACTCGTGGCGATCTCGCCCGTTGGTCGCGCCGCGCCATCGACAAGCAGCTGCCTGTTGCCGGTGCGTCGGATCACAATGTCAGTGAAGCAATTTATCTGACTGATCCAGAAGGCAATGGCATTGAGATCTATTCCGACCGCCCACACAATACATGGCAGTGGAATGGTGATCGCGTGAAGATGGGCACCGAAGCGCTTGACGTTAAAAACCTTCTCGATGTTATTGATCGAGAGGGCGGTGAATGGAGCGGTGCACCGCAGAATACTGTCATTGGTCACGTTCACTTGCGCGTGGGCAATGCGAAAGATGCGGAAGCCTTCTGGCATCAGCAGTTGGGCTTTGACACTGTGCAGACCTATGGTGACAAGGCCGTGTTTCTGTCCACTGGCGGCTATCATCACCACATCGGCGCGAATGCCTGGCAGAGTTCAGGTGCTGGCTTGCGCGATAAGGATCGCACGGGTCTTGCATGGGTTGAAATGGAAGACACGCGTGGCGGTAACAACCACGTCTTTGAAGACCCATGGGGCAATGTGATCAATACGATCAAAAAGAGCGCTTAACCCCAAACAATAAAAAGCCCCATGTTTACAGAAACATGGGGCTTTTTTCGGATTCAATTTAGGAAGGCTAATTTTTAGCCGAAAACACGCTTGAAAATCGTGTCCACGTGCTTCGTGTGATAGCCAAGATCGAACTTTTCGCGGATCTGTTCTTCTGAGAGCGCAGCACGAACTTCCTGATCAGCCAGCAACTCCTCGAGGAAGTCTGCACCCTGTTCCCAGACTTTCATGGCATTGCGCTGCACGAGACGGTAGGAATCTTCACGCGATACGCCAGCTTGCGTGAGGGCAAGCAGAACGCGCTGCGAATGCACGAGACCACGGAACTTGTTCATGTTCTTGAGCATGTTTTCCGGGTAGATCACCAGCTTTTCGACGACGCCAGCCAGACGGTTCAGCGCGAAGTCGAGTGTGATGGTGGTGTCTGGACCAATCGCACGCTCAACGCTCGAATGCGAAATATCGCGTTCATGCCAGAGAGC
This sequence comes from Brucella grignonensis, assembly GCF_002252505.1. GTDB lineage: Bacteria > Pseudomonadota > Alphaproteobacteria > Rhizobiales > Rhizobiaceae > Brucella > Brucella grignonensis. The sequence continues at coordinate 205,188 of NZ_NNRL01000164.1, forward strand.
GACGTTTTCCATAGCAGGAACAACCGACATGCGAACCAGACGGGCGAGGCCGGTCAAGTTTTCAGTCAGAACAGGGTTGCGCTTGTGCGGCATTGCCGAAGAGCCTTTCTGGCCGGGCGAGAAGAATTCTTCTGCTTCCAGAACTTCCGTGCGCTGCATGTGACGGATTTCGATTGCAACATTTTCAATCGATGAAGCGATAACGCCGAGTGTTGCAAAGAACATGGCATGGCGGTCGCGCGGGATAACCTGCGTGGAAACCGGCTCTGCTTCCAGACCAAGCTTTTCGCAGACATATTCTTCCACGCGTGGATCGATATTGGCGAAGGTGCCAACAGCGCCCGATACGGCACCGGTCGCGATTTCTGCGCGTGCGGCAACGAGACGTGCGCGGTTGCGCAGCATTTCGGCGTAGAAACGAGCGAAAGTCAGACCCATTGTGGTCGGCTCGGCGTGGATGCCATGGCTGCGGCCGATACGAACGGTATCCTTGTGTTCGAAAGCGCGCTTCTTGAGCGCTGCAAGCACACGGTCCATGTCTGCGAGAAGCAGATCAGCTGCGCGAACGAGCTGCACATTGAGCGTGGTATCGAGTACGTCCGACGAGGTCATGCCCTGATGCACGAAGCGGCTGTCTGGACCAATAAATTCAGCAAGATGCGTCAGAAACGCGATGACGTCATGTTTGGTGACTGCTTCGATTTCGTCGATGCGCGCAACGTCGAACTTGGCGGCATCACCCTTTTCCCAAATGGTCTTTGCTGCTTCCTTGGGGATGACGCCGAGTTCGGCAAGCGCCTCACATGCATAGGCCTCAATCTCAAACCAGATGCGGAATTTGGTTTCGGGAGACCAAATGGCGACCATTTCTGGTCTGGAATAGCGCGGGATCATGGGCATATCCTGTTTTGGCGGCCCGTCTGCCGGGCTGCAGGTCTTGGGTAAAGGGAATGCGCGGTGTTTAGCAGAGCCTGATGCTCAGCTCAACGCACTCCTCCCGGAAAAGTGGCTTTAGATTATCGTGCCGCTTCTGCGGCTTCGCGAATGGCTTTGATATTGGCGCTGTAGCTCTCGACCGAGTTGCCTTTGTAAACGGCAGAACCCGCAACGAGAATATTTGCACCGGCTGCAACAACCGATCCGGCAGTCTCAGGCGTGATGCCACCATCGACTTCAATGTCAATCGGGCGGTCGCCAATCATCTCACGCACTTGGCTGATCTTATCAAGCATCGGGGCGATGAACTTCTGGCCACCAAAGCCCGGATTGACCGTCATGACGAGAACGAGATCAACGTCATCAATCACGTTGGTCAGTGCTTCGACAGGTGTTGCTGGATTGAGCGCCAAACCGGATTTTTTGCCGAGTGCGCGAATGTTCTGCAACGAACGATGCGTGTGTGCGCCAGCTTCTGCATGAACCGTGATCAGGTCACAGCCTGCATCGGCGAAAGCTTCCAGATACAGATCGCATGGTGCAATCATCAGATGCGTGTCGAAGAAAGCCTTGGTGCGCGGACGAATTGCTTTCACCACCTGAGGACCGAACGTGATGTTCGGCACGAAATGACCATCCATGACGTCGATATGAATCCAGTCGGCACCGGCTTCAAGCACGGCATCGACTTCTTCGCCCAAGCGCGCAAAGTCTGCGGAAAGGATGGATGGGGCGATTGCGATAGGACGCATGGTTGTCTCCCTGGCAGGATGTTTGTCACATCATAAAATAAAAAATGCGCCCGGCCATTTTTGACCGAACGCAGATATTGAGTCTCTAGCCCCAACGCTTGTGGAACCACATCCACTGGCCGGGATATTCGCGCACCCAGTCTTCAACGGTGTCGTTGAGAAGCTGTGCGGTCGCGGCGATGTCGATCTCGCCCTTTTCGTCGCGCGGGAGCTCCATACGCTCTTTCAGCTCTAGGCGATAGCGACCGCCGGGCAGGCGAATGCAGCGCGCCGGATAGACATCGCAATCATACTGGCGCGCGAGCTTTGCCAGCAGCGGATTGGTCTTCACCGGACGGTTGAAGAAGGTTGAAGGAACGCCACGCTGGAACTTCTGGTCCACCAGCATCCCGACATTGCCACCAGTATCCAGAACACGCGCCAGCGACCATGCAGCACCGGCCTTGGAAGGCACCAGATGCCCCATATTGGTCTTGCGTGCTTTCAGAACTGTTTTGGCAATATAGGGATTGTTCGGCGGGCGGAAGAGGGCGGTAACATCTAGGCCAAATGTACCTGCACAAATCGGCAGAAGCTCGAAATTACCGGTATGGGCGGTGAAGAATATATGCGGCTTCTTCTCGTCACGCAGACGTTCAAAAATCGGAATGCCGTCAACTTCAATAAGACCCGGCTCGGTCGCATTCGGATCAAAATCGAAAATCGCATCGAGGAAGATATATTCCGCGAAAAGACGCGCCATCGAATCCCACATCTCGACGGCGATTGTCTCAATTTCAGCGTCACTCTTCTCTGGATAGGCATGACGCAGATTGCTGGTTGCAACCTTATGCCGTGGTGTAAGTGGCCCGACCTTACGCGCAAACCATGCCGAAAAGTGGATCGCGCTTTTAGCAGGCAGCAGACGCAGCAGTGCCAGCGCGATAAACACAGCCTGCGCCCAAAGCCAGTAATTAAACTGCTTAAGCTTGCGCGACCACTTGAAGAGAAGAAGTTTGAATTTGAACATCAACGTCTTAGTCGATCTGCAATACGATCTTGCCGAAGACGTCGCGGCCTTCCATGCGCTTCAAAGCGGTGCCAATGTCATCAAAGCCGACAATGGTGTCGATAACCGGATGAACAACGCCCTGCGCCATTTTCTGCATCGCATCAGCCATGTTTTCCATGCGGCAACCGAAAGAGCCGAGGATTTTAAGCTGCTGCTGGAAAAGCTGCATCAGGTTCATGTTCGTGGAAACACCTGAGGTCGAGCCGCAAGTGACGAGACGTGCGCCGCGCTTCATGCAGAGCATCGAGCCTGCCCATGTGTCCGCACCGACATGTTCGAACACGACATCGACGCCCTTCTTCTTGGTGAGCTTGCGCACAACACCTTCAAAGCGGTCGACACGATAATTGATGACGTGATCAGCACCGAGCGCCTTGGCCTTTTCGATCTTGTCGTCGGAGCCAACCGTGGTGATAACCGTGCAGCCCATTTTCTTGGCAAGCTGGATTGCAGCCGAGCCAATGCCTGAACCACCGGCCTGAACCAGAACAGTTTCACCCGGCTGTAGTTTGGCATTGTCAAACAGCATATGCTCGACTGTACCGAAGGTAACAGGAGCAACCGCTGCGCCAATGGCGTCAACGCCGGGAGGTGCCGGAACGAGCAAACGTGCTGGCAGATTGACGGCTTCACATGCAAAGCCATCGAGATGGAAGCCATGAACGCCGCCGACATGTTCGCAAAGATTGTCACGACCTTCGCGGCAGGCTTTGCAGAGACCACAGGTGCGTGCGCCATAAATCGAAACAAGCTGACCCGGCAAAACATTGGATACGCCCGGGCCGATTGCATCGACCACGCCGGAGGCTTCCGCGCCGATCACCAGCGGCATTTTGCGCTTGGCAAATGCCATGCCGCGCCAACCCCATACGTCGATATGGTTGAGTGCTACAGCCTTGATCTTCACTGTCACTTCGCCATTGCCGGGTGCAGGTGGCGGTGCAATGTCGGTCATTTCGAGACGACGATCATCGAGAAGCTGCAAGGCGCGCATGAATTTATCCTTTTCAAGACATAATCCCGGATAGCACTCGGCTTTCCGGGATTACCGAGAATATATAATTTTTAGTCCGATTAATTCGGATTAGCTGTCAATACAAGGCTGGTATTCTGTCCACCAAAGCCAAATGAGTTTGAAAGCACGGCGGAAACCTGTCCATCACGCTTCACATTCGGCACAACATCCAGCGGAATTGCTGGATCTGGATTGTCGTAATTGATGGTCGGAGGCAATGTGCCGGTTTCAATTGTCAGCAGTGAGAATACCGCTTCAATCGCACCGGCTGCGGTCAGGGTGTGACCGATCATCGACTTATTGGACGATACCGGGATCGAAGAAAGCTGCTCGCCAAATACGGTTGAAAGAGCGAGATATTCCATCTTGTCATTTTCAGGCGTCGAGGTGCCATGTGCATTGACATAGGAAAGCTGATCTTCGGTGAGACCCGCATCGGCAAGGGCCGCGCGCACCGTTCCGATTGCAGGCGAGGCATCCGGCTTGGAGCGGGTGCGGTGGAAGTCGTCAGCCTTTTCACCGCAACCGGCGAGAATGCCAAGCACCTTCGCGCCACGAGCAATTGCACTTTCAAGCGATTCCATAACCAGCGCGCCCGAACCCTCAGCCATCGCAAAACCATCGCGATCTTTCGAGAAAGGCTTGGAAGCTTTTTCTGGCTTGTCGTTCTGCGTAGAAAGGGCTGAAAGCAGCGAGAAACGAATGAGCGATTCAGCCGATACCGAACCGTCTGTACCAATCGAGAGAACGCGGTCGCTTTCACCACGGCGAATAGCTTCAACACCAAGCTGGATCGCAGTTGCGCCAGAGGCACAGGCCGTTGACAGTGTTACAGGCAGGCCGCGTGTGCCAAAGGCTTCCGACAGGCGCTCGGCAATATAGCCAAACTGCGTTGTATTGAAGAGTTCTTCCTGACGGGCACGACGGCAAGCTTCAAGCAGAAGCTGATAGCTGGCCGAACCTTCATCCTTGATGCTCGCATCAAGAGCAAAACGGCTCTTCCAGTCGAGTTCAACGGGAGGTGCTGCAAGGAAAAGCGGACCGCCGAAATTGGTTACGGAAAGGCCGGACTGTGCGAGAGCTTCTTCGCCTGCAAGACGTGCGAGCGCCTCGGAGAGAGCAGAGGAGCCGACATTGCTTTCAGGCAGAAAATCGACTGTACCGGAAAAACGTGTCTTCAGGCTTTCCGTTGGAAAACGGGTAATTTCATGAATGCCGGAGCGTCCGCCGGTAAGGGCCGCCCAGTTGTCCTGCTTGCCCTGTCCGAGTGAAGAAACAACGCCTGCACCCGTGATAGCAACGATGGGACGGCCGAGATGGTCTGTATATTTGGTCATCTTATGCTCTCACCAGCTTTGCGGCACCCTCAGCGCGGGTTGCGCCGACGGTGGTGACAATGGCTTCGCCGATCGTTCCATCAATCGTCTTTTCAGACGGGCTTAATGGTGCGAAAGCCTCACCTTTCCAAACAGAAATAGCCGCGAGAGCCAGCGCCAACGGGAACTGAGCTTCGCGCAAATGTCCGGTCAGGTTGGCAATGCCGCGATAAGCGGCGGAAATGCCCTCAAGTGCAGCTTTTTCGGCGGCCGTTGCGTCATGCGCGCCGGAGGCACCCGAAACCACATATTCAGGCTCCTTGCCGCCATTGGCAGCAAGCACCAGTTCACGAACCGTCTTCGTGAGATCGGCAGCATCGCGACGAACCTGTGCACTTTCGATGTTTGCGATCTCCGCATAGGCGCGGGCACCGCGCTTTTGCGCATGGTCTGCGCTTTCAAGCACAAGGAACACGCCGCCAGAGCCGGAAATCATGCCGCCACCGGCGCTGCTTTCACGCTCCCAGAGCGATGCCCAGCCATCATGCTTGAGCAATCCGCCAAGCTCATGGCCGAGAATCATGTCGAAATGTTCTGAGTTGTACGATCCGCCAACCAGCGCATGCGTGCTCTGGCCAGAGCGAATGCGTGCTGCCGCCGTTTCAATCGCTGAAATGCCTGAACCTTCTTCGCCCATGAATGTGCGCGATGAGCCGGTCACTTTATGGACGATGGAAATATTGCCAGCCAGCAGATTGGAAAGCTGGGCCAGAAACAGGGTAGGGCGCAGCTCGGTCGAGAGTTTCTCATTGAGCATCACACCGCGATCGTTACTGGTCCGGCCTTCGTCGAGAATCTGCATGTCGACGGTGATGTCGCGTTCGCCGCCACCGGCGCCCACAACCATGTCCATGCTTGCGCAAAGCGCTTCGTCGTCCTTGATACCGGCATCGTCAAGCGCAAGGCCTGCCGCATAGGTGCCAAGCCGCTGCCATGTTTCCATCTGGCGCTGGTCGCCACGCTTTGGGATTTGCAAACCCCAATCGACTTCGCCCAGTGGATGAACTGTGTATGGCGCAAAGGCTTCCTTTTCGAGGCGCGGTTCTGAACCTGTCTTGGAGAAAGCATTCCAATGCGCATCCAGTCCTTCGCCTAGCGAAGAGATGATGCCAATGCCGGTGATGACGACTTTATTGCTCTGCATGGTTCGGTCTGCCCGTAAATGCTGTGCTTATGGATTCTATGCGTGATCCAGAAACGGAATCAGGGCGAACACGGATGTTCACCCTTCAATACCGTCAGCTTTCGCGGCTGGTCAGCCCTTTTTGGCTGCGACCAGCTCGTCGATCTTGGCGCAGAGATTCTTCAGAACGAAGTATTCTTCCGTCGGCGCTTTGCCTTCGTTCACTTCCTGCGTCCACTGTTCAAGCGGAATCTTGATGCCGAATTCTTTGTCGATCGCAAATACGATGTCGAGGAAGTCGAGGCTGTCGATGCCAAGATCATCGATAGTGTGGCTATCCGGCGTGATGGTGTCACGGTCGATTTCGCTGGTTTCGGCGATGATGTCGGCGACTTTGTCAAAAGTAGAGGACAAGTTTCGATTCCTTTATTCTTGGCGATGCCACAACAGGCATACGTCTGAGTATCTGCGCGTGTCTAGCGTGTTTCCGGCGATAGGGAAAGTCATATTGCTTTCACAATAGCCAGAGCTTTGTGGGCGCATATAAGGTGCCTGCTACGTGAAGCGCAACATAAAGCGAATTACAAATTTTTGAAATGTTTTGAAGTTCGTATCATGAATTGGGGCAAAAGCAATGTTTCATCCTTAGCATATCGAGCAGTTAGCCTCTTGCGCAGTGCGCGCCGATGCGGCTTGATGCGGCTCTCAAAAACGCATCAGAATGGGCGAACAAAGTGACAGCGGAAATTTTTGGATATGCACCGGACGGGCAGGCGGTTCATCGGCTCACAATCGCAAACGGTTCGCTGGAAGCGAAGATCATCACGTGGGGCGCAGCCGTTCAGGATTTGCGCATGGAAGGGCACGATGCGCCATTGGTGATTGGCTATCGTGATTTTGCCGATTATCCAGCGCACTCGCCTCATTTAGGTGCAATCGCCGGTCGCTTTTCCAATCGCATCCGTAATGCTCGCTTTGAGCTTGACGGCAAGACATACGAAGTCGAGGCGAATTTTCAGGGTATTCATAATCTGCATGGCGGCAGCAAAGGTCTCGGAAATCGCGTCTGGAAAGTCACCGGTTCCGGATCTGATTTTGTAACACTTGCGACACTCGCAGCCGATGGGGAGATGGGTTTTCCCGGCAATCTCAATGTAAGCTGCACCTATATGCTCAATGCAAAGGGTACGTTGATTGTGCGTCTTGAAGCCGTGACGGACAAACCTACAGTCTGCAATCTTCTCCATCACAGCTATTTCAATCTCGACGATGGCGGCGAGGGCGACATTCTCGATCATCAGTTAAAGATCGAAGCTGGCGCTTATATGCCAGTCGATGAAGCGCTGATTCCGGATGGACGCATTCTGCCGGTCAAAGACACGCCTTATGATTTCCGCGATTTCCGTCCGATCCGTTTTGAGGACGACGGCAAACAGGTCGAATATGACAGCAATTTCTGCATGACCGCAGCGCGTGGTCCCTTGCGCCCCTGTGCGTCCGTCAAAGGTGCACGATCCGGCATTCGTCTTGATATCGAGACGACGGAGCCTGGCGTTCAGTTTTATGCTGGTAACACAATGGCCAATGATTGCATTGGCTTGACGGGCAAGCCTTATGGCAAACATGCAGGTTTCTGCCTGGAGCCGCAGGTCTGGCCGGGGTCGCTGGAATATGCCTATGTTCCTCAGGCGATCTTGCGTCCGGGCGAAGTCTACGCCCAGACGAGCCACTTTACCTTCTCGCGGGATTAGAGCGCGCTGTGCTCTAATTGTTTGTGTTGACGCGCATCTTATCCGAAAAACGTTTCACACTTTTCGGGATGCGCTCTAAATTACCGCCTCATAAGCGGCGCGTGCGTGTTCCATAGGAGCAAGCGCGCCGCGAATTTCAACCACACGAGCGGCAACTGCATGTGCTTTGCGTGCAGCCTCGACCGGCGATAGGCCTTCAATGCGCGCGGCAAGATAGCCACCGTTAAAGCTGTCACCAGCGCCGGTCGTATCAAGCGCATTGGCTTTGACGGATGGAACGAGGGTTTTCTCGCCGTCCGCTATAATAAGTGCAGGCTCCGTGCCGTCCTTGACGACGATTTCCTTTACGCCGAGGCCCACAAGTCTTTCCGCACAGGCTTGAGCCGTTTCATCACCAAAGAGTGCCTGTTCATCGGGAAAGGTCGGCAGTGCTATATCGGCGACCTGCATTGCTTCGCTGATGATCTTCTTCGCCACTTCACGATCAGGCCAGAGCTGATGTCGGAAATTTGGGTCAAACGCAATGCGTGCACCTTCTTCACGGCATTCACGTAAGATTTCGAACAAAGTTTCGCGGTGCTCCGGGAAGACGATGGCAATCGAAATGCCGGAGAAATATATCATGTCGCGACCAGCTAGACTGGCCTTCAAGGCATTTCGGTCACTCGCAAGGCGCCTTGCTGCTGCATCGCTACGCCAATAGGTGAACGAGCGTTCTGCACCGTTAAGAGTGATCGCATATAGTCCCGGGTGGACGCCCTTGATGATGGGGCTTTGGGCAATGCCGATGCCATTCGATGTGAGGAAAGCGCGCTGTTTCTGCGAGAAATCATCCTCGCCGAATGCGCTGACGTATTCCACAGGATATGATTGGTCTGCCAGTGCCCGCATATACCAGGCGGTATTCAGTGTGTCACCGGCATATCCCATGCGCCATTGATCATCGCCACCGCCTGAAAGCTCGATCATGCACTCACCGATCGATGCAAAGCCACCCATAGCCATCTCCTCATTTCTAACCGGACGTAGGCCTATACGAATTTGCCGTGATGTAAAATCCCGATGTTACTTCCCCTTTATCGACTTGCCACAATCTGCGTGTAACGATCCGGCCAAGAGAGGAATCACTATGCGTTACGCGATTTATTTCACGCCGCCTTCAGGCGATGCACTTTTGAAAGTTGCCGCCAATTGGCTTGGGCGAAGTGCGTTTAGTGGGGAGCTGGTCAAGGTACCTGCGATTCGCACCCTCGCAGCCGAGGATATTGTTGCGCTGACCGCAGAGCCGCGCCGCTATGGTTTTCATGGGACGCTAAAGGCACCTTTCCGGCTGGACGAGACCTATGAGGAAAGCGATCTGCTTTCCGCTTTGATGTATTTTGCATCGTCGAGCGTGCCATTTGTTATTCCACGCTTGAAATTGCAGAATATTGGCCCATTTTTTTCGCTCGTACCTGAAGAGCCGGTGACTGAACTCAACCAGCTTGCCAATGACGTGGTTGTTTCATTCGACCGTTTTCGGGCGCCATTGCGGGACGCGGAAATTGCCAAGCGTCGACCAGAACGGCTGAGTGAAGCTCAGCGGCAGAATCTGGATCGTTGGGGTTATCCTTATGTTTTCGACGAGTTTCGTTTTCATATGACGCTGACCGGCCCCGTCGATGAAAAGCAGAGACCGCATGTCGAACGCGTGCTCGACGACTTTTTTGCGCCTGTTCTGGATGACCCGGTCGAAATCGCCAATCTCGCGCTCTTTGTGGAGCCGGAAAAAGGTGCACCGTTCGAGATTCATTCGCTGCATCCAATGACCGGTGGTACTAAGGTGTCAAAACGGTCCTCACGGGCTGTGGGGAGGCCTTGAGGGATGACGACGGAAACTGTTCTTAAAAATGCGAATATTGTTCTGCCTGACGAAGTAATCAGCGGTACGGTTAAAATCGTCGATGGTGTCATTGTCGATATTGCATCCGGCTCGTCGGTGTCTGGCGAGGACATGGAAGGTGATTATCTGACGCCGGGACTGGTTGAGTTGCACACCGATCATCTCGAAGGTCATTATGCGCCTCGCCCGAAAGTGCGCTGGAACCCGATCGCGGCGGTTCAGGCACATGATGCGCAGATCGCGGCTTCCGGCATTACAACAGTCTTTGATGCCTTGCGGATCGGCTTCGATGATGAAGCGCAGACGGGCATTGATGATATGCGTAAGTTGTCATCAGCAATCGCAGAGGGGCGCGAGGCAGGACGTTTGCGCGCAGACCATTTTCTGCATTTGCGGTGTGAAGTTTCAGCCCCTGATTGCTTGAGCGCATTCCAGCGGTTTGGCGTGCATCCGCTGGTCAAACTGGTTTCGTTGATGGATCACGCACCGGGACAGCGCCAGTTTACGGATATTGAAACCTACAAATCCTACTACATGAGCAAGCTCAGAGTGACTGAGGAAGAATTCATACGCTATTGCGAAAAGCGTATAGGCCAGTCACAGCAACATTCGGCACCGACCCGCAAGGCGATTGCCAGTGCTTGCCTTGAGCGGGGTATCGTTCTGGCCAGCCATGATGACGCCACTGTGGATCACGTCGCAGAAGCAAGCACGCAGGGAATCCGTGTTGCCGAATTTCCGACAACTCATCTGGCTGCCAAGGCATCCAAGGAAGCGGGTATGTCGGTGCTGATGGGGGCGCCCAATGTGGTGCGCGGGGGCTCGCATTCTGGCAATGTTTCGGCGCGCGAATTGGCGGAAGCCGGTCATCTTGACATCATCTCATCTGATTATATCCCGGCAAGCATGATGCAATCGGCATTCTTTATGGCCGATGTGATGGAACAAATTACGCTGCCGCAGGCAATCAGGCTGGTATCAAGCAATCCGGCAAAGGCCGTTGGCCTTGAAGATCGTGGTGAAATAGCGCTTGGAAAGCGTGGCGATCTGGTGCGGGTGCAAATCGCCGAACATGTGCCGATCATCCGCACTGTCTGGCGCGAAGGACGGCGCGTGATTTAGAGCGCGTTTCGATCTGATTGGATCAGATCGGCGCTCTATATATTTATTTTAACGCGCATCTTTGTCCGAAAACCGTTTCACACTTTTCGGGATGCGCTTTAATACGCGCCGTACTCTTTGTTTCAGACCGAAGCATCTGCAAGCAATAACATGCCAGTTTCACCGTCGACGGACAGTTTTAACTCGCGGTAGCTGTTGATGCTTCTGTGCGATGTTTCAGGCGAGTGTGGGTGCGTTGCAGTGACAACAACGACGCTCGCACCTGCAGTCTCACCAGCGACAATGCCAGCCGGGGCATCTTCAAACACAAGGCAATTGTGTGGATCGAAGCCGAGCCGCTTTGCACCGAGCTGGAAGCATTCAGGGCTTGGTTTTCCGCGCTCAACATCTTCAGCTGAAACAATTGTTTTGGGCATTGGCAAACCGGCGGCTTGCAAACGACGCCGCGCCAGCTCAATTGGTGCGGAGGTGACGATTGCCCAGCGACCCTCTGGCAGTGAATTCAGGAAATCCAGTGCGCCTTCAATGGCTACGATCCCATCCACATCAGCCATTTCCGCATCCAGCAGGATTTTGGCTTCGGTGTCTGGATCAAGATGCGGTAGGCCAAGTCTACGAACGGTATCGACTGCACGCACACCGTGAATGGTCGGAACGAATGTGACCGGATCAATGCCATGACGGGTTGCCCATTCACCCCATACACGCTCAGTTGCTGCAATTGAACTCAGCACTGTGCCGTCCATATCGAACAGAAAAGCGTCGAATGATTTGTTGAAGGGAGACAGGTCGGTCAAAATGAAGGTCCTCGAATTTTCGTCGAAAGAATCGGGTGGGTTTGTTCGCAGGGATCATAATGCGGAACCTAAGCGAAAGTCACAGTAATCAACTTGCTGACTGCTTTTACCTCCGTCAAAGCGTGAAAAATCGCAGATGCTTCTTATATTGAAGAAGCTTGGTCCAACCGACAAAACTTGATCATTTGCTTCATTTATGGCTTTTTGCGCCACTTGACGCAGGGCGCTTCACCTCAGAGCCAGAAATTTAGATGAATCGCATTCTCAGGATTGTTGTTTAAATGACTGAAATAAAAAATAAAAATCACAACTATCCAGATCACCGGTTCTCCGTTGCGCCTATGCTCGACTGGTCGGATCGTCATTGTCGATATTTTCACCGCCTGTTTTCCAAGCGCGCTTTGCTCTACACAGAGATGGTCGTTGCTGATGCGGCAATCCATGGCCCGCGTGAACGGCTCATGGGCTTTGATGCCACGGAGCACCCTGTAGCTCTTCAGCTTGGCGGTTCCGATCCGGTCAAACTACAGGAAGCTGCGCGAATAGGTGCTGGCTTCGGATACGACGAAATCAATCTCAATGTCGGTTGTCCGTCTGATCGTGTGCAATCCGGCACATTCGGCGCATGCCTTATGCAGACTCCGGAAATTGTTGCGCGTTGCGTCGCGGCCATGAAGGAAGTGGTTTCTGTGCCTGTTACCGTCAAATGCCGGATAGGCGTTGATGATCAGGACCCGGAAGTGGCGTTGGATGCCGTCGCGGATCAAGTGCTGGAAGCAGGCGCGGATGCGCTTTGGGTTCATGCCCGCAAAGCATGGCTGAAAGGGCTTTCACCGAAGGAGAACCGAGATATCCCGCCGCTTGATTATGATCGTGTTTATCGCCTCAAACAGCGTCTCGATGCGCCATTTATTGGTATTAATGGCGGTATAAGCACTCTCGAAGATACTGTCTCGCATCTCGATCATCTGGATGGCGTCATGCTGGGGCGTGCTGCCTATCATAATCCGGCATTGCTCGCTGATGTCGATCATCTTATCTATGGGGATGATGAAAAGCCAACGGATATGGCAGAAATCATTGAGGCAATGTGCGAATATATTGATCGGCACATTGCCGATGGCGGCAGGCTTTCACACATAAGCCGTCACATGGTTGGATTGTTCATGGGGCAACCCGGTGCGCGCCGTTGGCGTCAAATATTGTCCACAGATGCTGCCAAGCCAGGCGCGAACAGCGATGTGCTGCGTCTGGCCTATAGGTCTATCATGGAAGCGGGCAGCGAAGCTGCCTAATCCATCATAATAAGCTGATCGCCACGAACGCTGAAACCACCCAGCGTTTGCAGGAAGTTCATGCCGAGCAGGCTCCCGGTCATCAGCCCTTCCTGCGTCACCATTGCACGGATATTTTGCCGTTCAATGTCACCGATCTGTAATTTCGCAATGGTTATGCTTGCAGCAGCGGCTCTGCCGTTCGCAGTGTTGATAGGAACGGAATAATTGAGCGATGACGTGTCGATGCCTGCGCGCTCGGCGTCTTCCTTTGAAAGCACGACAGAAGACGCGCCTGTATCGACAAGGAAATGCACGCGCGCATCATTAACGCGACCATTGACCTCGAAATGCCCGTTGGCAGACTTTGCCAATGTTACCGTGAGGGAACCATCGACAGCACGGCCTGAAATGGGGCTGCCGGGAATGAGCCCGGCTGTAATACGGCTACCCACATCCTGAAGCTCATAACGATATTGGTAGGCTGCGACGAGAGCAAGGATAATGACCGCCCACACGGCCATATTGCGGGCAAAGTCGCTCAGTTTGATCCCTGAGCCAAGCAGACCGGCTGCGAGCACAACGCCCCATATGCCCATATAGGCAGCCTGACCAAAGGCATCATTGGCAATGCCGAGTGTGGTTCCGCTGTCATCGTTCGCCATCAGCAGCAATATGACAACTGCAATTGCTGCAATCACGATCCAGAACAAACGCCCCATCAGCCTTCTTTCTTTTCCAGTATTTTATGGCGCGCTGGTAAAAGCGCTATGATCGTTCGCCGTTGATCATCTCGCATGGAGGACCATTCGGCAATTTCATCGAGTGTGCGTGCGCAGCCAAGACAAAATCCGGTCTGAATGTCCATCACGCATACCAGAATGCATGGCGATTCTATTGTTGCCGCGTTCATAGGGCCAATGTGGTCACATCAAAGCGCTGTGACAAGACCGAGCAGCACTGCCATGGAACAGATTTGTTGAGCAGCGCCGAGGGTATCACCGGTTTGTCCGCCAATTTTTGCCAGACAGAGTTTCGCAAAGCCAAATAAAAGCACGATGCTGAAAATGAGCGCATTAAAAAGAGCTGTAAACCCGCCAGCCGGGATGATGGTTACAACCATTATTGCCAGACCGATTGCACATGCGCAAACGAGCGTTTCCCATTTGGGTGCGCCGAGATTGTCTGCAAGTCCACCAGGGCGAGCGGATGGCAATCCATGCCAGAGGGCGAGAATTGCCGCGCGACTTGCAGCTTCTGCTCCGATCAGTGCTAGAGCCGCATAACACGCGCCAGCACGATCAATGATGGCAGCAAGCAGCGAAACCTTGATACCGGTCCAGATGATGAGTGTGAGCGCCGCAAAGGTGCCAATCCGCGAATCTTTCATGATCGCAAGACGACGATCTGGCGTTGAGGCGCCAAAGAAGCCGTCAGCAGTGTCTCCAAGACCGTCTTCATGCAGTGCACCGGTCGTCGCTGCCAGCATTCCGACCGCGATCAAGCTCGAGACAACCGCGGGAAGGTTGAGATAATCGGATACCAGAAGTGAAAAACCGGCCAGAAGCCCAAGGACAGCGCCCGCCAGTGGGAACGCGCGCATGCCCGTTTTCAGCGAATCGCCCAAACCTTCATCTGCGTCTGTAAGCCAGCTATGCGGCAAAGGCAGACGGCTCAGAAAGCCCAGAGAACGAATTGTATCTCCTATGAAGCTGTTTCGCTGCAACTGCTTGCTCCGCTTTAAGAACTATAATGCTGCTGACCGGAATATTTGCCGCCAATATGGTTTGGCGCAAAGAGGTGATTTGAAAATTTGACTAAGTGCTTATAGGACGAGCACAACAGTTTTGTATCCTCCATTGATTGATTGGACTAGACGATATGAGCGCCAGTGGCCTTCCTTTTGACGATTTCCGTGAACTTATCCGTAATCTGCCGGGACCTGATCTTGGTGCGGAAGCGGCTGTACGTGCGCGGGAAGCGACACTGACCAAGCCTGCTGGCTCGCTCGGCCAGCTTGAAGAAATTGTTGCATGGCTCGCTGCCTGGACTGGAAAGTCAGTTCCGCAGATCAATCGCCCGCTGGTCGCGGTCTTTGCAGGCAATCATGGAGTGACTGCCAAGAATATCACGCCCTTCCCATCAAGTGTGACCGCACAGATGGTTGAGAATTTTGCAGCAGGCGGTGCAGCGATCAACCAGATATGCATTGCCCATGATCTCGGTCTTAAGGTCTTTGACCTTGCACTGGAGCATCCGACTGCTGACATCACCGAAGAAGCGGCAATGGACGAACGCACCTGTGCGGCGACTATGGCATTCGGCATGGAAGGCATTGCTGGTGGCACAGATCTTCTCTGCATAGGTGAAATGGGTATCGGTAACACCACGATTGCTGCAGCCATTGCGCTGGCACTCTTTGGTGGGACAGCTGAAGATTGGGTCGGACCGGGTACTGGTTCGACCGGTGATCTTTTGGAACGTAAGCTTGCGGCGGTTCGTGCCGCTGTCGAGCTTCATCAGGCACATCTTAAGGATCCGCTGGAAGTTTTGCGGCGTCTGGGCGGACGTGAGGTCGCTGCCATGGCAGGTGCAATTCTCGCCGCGCGTATGGAGAAAATTCCGGTTATCATTGATGGCTTTGTAGCCAGTGCAGCCGCTGCCGTCCTCTACGCTGCAAATCCGACAGCGCTCGACCATTGTCTTTTTGGCCATGTGTCGGCAGAGCCGGGCCATCGACTGATGCTTGAAAAGATGGGCAAAAAGCCGCTTCTCGATCTCGGTATGCGATTGGGCGAGGGCACAGGTGCTGCTCTGGCGGCCGGTATCGTTAAGTCAGCCGCCCTTTGCCATAGCGGCATGGCGACCTTCGAACAGGCTGGCGTAACGGCCGGACAATAAAACGAAAAGCCCGGAGAAATCTCCGGGCTTTTTCATATGTATTCTTTAGAGCGCATCCCGAAAAGTGTGAAACGGTTTTCGGAAAAGATGCGCGTTAAAACAAATATTTAGAGCGCCGATCTGATCCAATCAGATCGAAACGCGCTCTAAAAAACTTAGTTGTTTTCTTTGTCCAGCACCATGTAGTCGAGCGGCAATTCGGTCGTGTACTTGATCTGCTCCATCGCAAAGGATGAGGACACATCACGAATTTCGATCTTGCTGATGAGGCGCTTATAGAATGCGTCATAAGCCGCAATATCTGGCACTGCTACACGCAGCAGGTAATCGACATCACCACTCATGCGGTAGAATTCGATGACTTCAGGAAACTCCTGAACCACTTCAGAAAAGCGCTTCAGCCATTCATTGCTGTGCGAACTGGTCCGTACCGACACAAATACGGTGACGCGTGTGTTGACGCGTACCGGATCGAGGATTGCGACGCGGCGTTTGATGACGCCGTCTTCCTCGAGTTTCTGGATGCGGCGCCAGCAAGGTGTAGTGGAGAGGCCAACCTTCTTGGCGACATCTGCTACCGCCAGTGTTGCGTCTTCCTGCAGTAAGCGCAGTATTTTTCTGTCGAGCCTGTCCATACGTTTTTTATCCCGGTATTAGAAATCGTTTCCCGAACTTTCCGGATCAATGAAACTTCATACCTTATGGTTCGCATTCATCCGAAATTACAGGAAATTTATTCCAATGAAAATAAAGGAACTAAAATTTATTTTCTATCCACCAGCAGGTGGCGGACTTTTTCGCGAAGAAGGGGAACGACTTCCTGATCAAACCAGGGATTTCGTTTGAGCCAACCGCTGTTACGCCAGGATGGATGCGGCAGAGGTAAAACTGTTCGTCCCGCAGCATTCGGTGTTTCCATAAAACTGCGCCAGTTCTGGACCGTTTCTGTGAGGCTCGCTTTGCGCCATTCAGGCAAATGATAGGCAAGCGCATATTGTCCGACGACCAGAATGAACTCGAGCTGCGGCATAGAAGCAAAGACACGATCATGCCAGGTCGGACGGCATTCGCGACGCGGTGGGAGATCGCCGCCATGCTTGTCATAACCAGGAAAGCAAAAACCCATTGGCACAATTGCGAAACGCGCCGGATCGTAAAACTCCTCGCGTGTTGTGCCGAGCCATTGTCTCAAGCGATCACCAGAAGGGTCATTAAAGGGCAGGGAGCTGTTATGCACACGTATCCCCGGAGCCTGCCCACAGATCGCAATGCGTGCAGTATCCGAGATTATGCATACCGGATTGGGTTCGTGCGGCAAAGGCGGCAGAAATTGAGGCGCGTCACGGCAAATGCGACAGGCTTGGATCGAGTGCCTGAGCTCGTCCATATTTTCCATTATTCCTATCGGGCTCCAGACCAGAGAGAGTTTAACAAGGTAGAGACATAGCCTCTGATATAGCTGATCATATCGCTGATTACATCGGATGCAGACGTTTCGTGGCCTGTTTCCGGTTCAACATTCGGCTTTTGATGTTCCTTGCGCCATTGATACGGCACTTCAAAGCTGCCAGCCCAAATTCCTCGTTTCTCGCGGCGGGCGACAACCTCTTCGTTTCGGTAGTCGCCATAGGAGACAGCCCAGCCTTGTTGCACCATCCATCTGTTGAGATCGGTCTCACCAAGATAGCATCGACCGAGATAACGCCCGTATTTATCGAGCCCTTCTTTTTCGCAGCGAATCGCAGTTCCACCGATTCTGCTGCGTAGTGCATTGCGCGCTTCCCGACCGCAGAGATAGCTATGATCACCGGTCTGACAGCTTTGCTCCATCTCGGGCGCGTCGATACCGAGAAGGCGGATGTGGGCCTTGTTGAGGATAACGGTGTCGCCATCAATGACATAGACGGTGCCCGCCAATGATTCTTTGGGCGGACGATTGACGGGCAGGGATACGATTATTGCAATGAGTGCGGAAAAAATGAGCAAAGTTAAGAGGATGCTACCGAAAGCTCCACTTCTTCGCCGTCGTTCCGGTTGATATGGCCGCCTATAATAGCGCCGTCTGTTGGTCATTATCCGATGCCCCCGACCTTGTCAGATCATAACTCATCCGGGAGTTTTGCAAAATTCCACTGCTCTGGAAGTGATGGATCGTCACAATTTATTGGGGCCAACAACATTTGATTTTGTGTTGATTTAGCAACAGTCTTTACCATTGCTTTAGGCTAGAAAGACGGGAGACACATTTTGCCCATTTCCCGCCACAAAGAAGCGTCACCGGATAGGAAAGGCAAAGGCCATTAACAACTCCGGGAAACGTTATTTCCCTCAGGACAGGACGAAATGAAGAAAGACGCATTGTTTCACAACGATCCGTTTTCGAGCAGCGAAAAGACTGCTCTGTTTTCATTTCGCATTTCTGGCAATGGCCGAGCTTTATTCCGTCAAAATCGGGTCGCAGTCTTGACGAAAAGACAATGTACTCTGTCACTTATGTCATCAACTTCTACCCAATGTGAAAGACCGGCGTTGTGATGCGTATTCGCAGTTTTTCATATCCCCTTATCGCTGCGGCACTTGGCTTGGCCATTGTCTGCAACAGCGCTTCGGCTTTTGATCTGAACGATGACTCCGAGAAATCACGGAGCCCGTTCGAGCTCTTCAAGTTTGGTTTCTCTGCCTATAAGAGCGGCCACAAGGATGAAGCCATCAAGGCGCTGCGTTATGCGGCGGAACGTGGTCATCAGGGTGCCAAGTGGAAGCTCGCTCGCATGTATGCCGATGGCGACGGTGTGGCAGAGGACGATTACGAAGCTTACCAGATTTTCGAAAAGATCGTCCGTGACGGTGCGGAACCGGGTTCTGAAAACGAGCCTTATGTCGCTGATGCGCTGGTCGCGCTCGCGGGTTACGTAAAGCGCGGTATTCCCGGTTCTCCGGTTAATTCTGATCCAAAATTCGCCCGTAACCTTTATGTGCAGGCTGCATCCAATTTTGGCGATCCGGCTGCTCAGTATGAGCTTGGCAAGATGCTGCTGGACGGTGAGGGTGGTGAACGCAATTCAATGCAGGCCGCTCGCTGGTTCCAGCTTGCGGCCAAGAAGGGGAATGCAAGCGCTCAGGCCATGCTTGGCAATATGCTGTTTCAGGCTGGAAAGACCGTTCGGGGCCTTGCCATGCTCACCGCAGCATTCGAGCGTTGTCCGACGGAGGATTGCACCTGGATCCGCGATATGCAGGAGCAGGCTTTCTCTATCGCCGGTGAAGCTGATCGTCGCAACGCTATAGCGCTCTCAAGCAACTACGTCGCCAAAGGTGACTTTTAAAAGCTGATCGATGAGCTTCGTATTCCAAAAAGCTCTCGATCATGAAATCAGACAGACAATGTTACCGTTACGGGTACATGATCTGACGGCTTTTCCCACGCTCTGACGTGTTTTTCGATATCTGTTGAAACGAAATGGTTTGCTGCTTCCGGCGATAACATCAGATGATCGATGCGAATGCCGTTGTTCTTCTGCCAGGCTCCAGCCTGATAATCCCAGAATGTATAGACACCGTCTTCGTCCGTCGCCGCACGAACAGCTTCTGTGAAGCCCAGATTTTCAAGTCGGCGGAATGCCTGACGTGATTGCGGCTGAAACAGTGCATCACCGAGCCATTGCTGCGGGTTTTTCGCATCGTTAGGCTCCGGGATGACGTTATAGTCCCCAGCAAGAACAAGCGGTTCTTCCAGTTCAAGCCGGCTTTTCGCCCAGGTCTCCAGACGCTGCATCCAGGACAGCTTGTAGGGGAATTTCTCAGTATCGACGGGGTTGCCGTTGGGCAAATACAGCGACACGACACGGAGAACACCCTTATCTGTCGAAAAAACAGCCTCAATGAAGCGCGCCTGTTCATCGCTGTCATCGCCGGGAAGCCCGCGATTGACCTCATCAGGCGATTTTTTGGAAAGGATCGCGACCCCGTTAAAGCCCTTCTGGCCATGAGTCTCGACGTGATAGCCGAGCGCTTCAATTTCCAGTCGCGGGAACAGATCGTCCACGGACTTGATTTCCTGAAGGCAGGCGATGTCAGGCGACGATTCCTTCAGCCAATGCTGGAGGTTTTCGATACGCGCCTTGACGCCATTAATGTTCCATGTCGCGATTTTCATGATGAAATGATTAGGCGGAAGACGAGGCGAGGGCAAGCGCTGCCCTCTCTCCATCACAGAATTTCGACTTGTCTGATAATTATTCAAATGCCATTTGTATTGCCGCTTTTGCGTTCCTATCTCCAAGAAACCGTAGCCAAACAGGAGATTTGAATGTTCGACGCCAAAAAGCTTCTCGACCAGTTTCTGGGATCACAAATTCCGGGCATGTCCGGAAGCGTTCGCGACAAGGCGGGGCAGGCCACTGATCTGGCCAAGAAAAACCCATTGGCTACCGGTGCAATTGCCGCGGCAATTCTTGGCACAAAAACCGGACGTAAGCTCGCTGGCAATGTTGCGACGGCAGGCGGTATCGCGGCAATTGCGGGCCTGGGTTATCTCGCCTACAAGAACTACAAATCTGGTCAGCAGCCGCAGACAGCTGAGCAGCCAGTCGCAAAAGAGCCGGAATTGCTTCCACCACCACCGGCAGATTCACCGTTTCATCCGCAGTCACCGGCAATGAGCAACAGTTTTGCATTGACGCTTGTGCAGGCAATGATTGCTGCCGCAAAGGCTGATGGCCACATTGATGATGCGGAACGCGCACGCATTATGGAAAAGGTTCAGATTTCAGGCCTTGATGATGAAGCGGAAGCCTTTTTTGAGAAAGAACTCGCTGATCCGATTGATATCGATGCGCTGGTAGCCGCTGCTCAGACTGAAGAGCAGAAGGTCGAGCTTTATACAGCATCGCGTCTGACCATTGATCCTGACAGCCGTGCGGAGCGTGGATATCTCGATATGCTGGCCGGTCGCCTTGGTTTGCCGGATGCGCTGGTCGATCATATTGATGCGACGGTTTCATCTGTTAAAGCCTGATAAAACAAAACCGGCTGCGTAATGCAGCCGGTTTCTTTTTTCGAATGCTGGAATTGATCAGATCGCGAAGCTTGTACCGCAGCCGCAGGATGCCGTGGCGTTCGGATTGCGGATCTGAAACGATTGTCCCATCAGGTCATCGACAAAATCAATCTGGGAACCATCCATGTAAGGAACGGAGATTGAGTCGATCAGCACCTTGGCGCCAAGCTTTTCGATGACGATGTCATCATCGGATTGGTCATCAACCAGATCATATTTGTAAGAAAAGCCAGAGCAGCCGCCGCCCTCGACAGAAACGCGAAGTGCTGTTTTGCCCGGTTCGGAACTGATAATTTTTGCAATCCGCTTGGCTGCGGATTCAGAAACGGTAATGTCTGTCATCTGCCTTGTTCCGCTTGCAATTGCGTATGCCGGATTGAACCAATTGAGAATTGTCCAGAATACGCGTACTTGCCTTCATGTTTAACTGATAGCTATGAACGCAACGTGTGGAAGTCAATGTCCACCTGAGTTTAGCGTAATCATATTACAGTGAGGAATGCATCGCAATGTCCCCGGAAGGAATTGGATCGCTGGAAGGAATTGGCTTCGGTTATCGCGAGCGTGCGCCCTATGCCTGCAATCCTGCCTTGACCCGCGGGCGACTGGTTCCTGAGCCTGAAAGTGCAACGCGAACGCCTTTCCAACGCGACCGCGACCGAATCATTCACTCGACTGCGTTTCGTCGCCTCAAACATAAGACGCAGGTTTTCATTGCCCATGAGGGCGATCACTATCGAACCCGTCTGACGCATACCATCGAGGTGGCGCAGATTGCCCGCGCACTGGCGCGCGCTTTACGACTGGATGAAGACCTCGCGGAAGCTGTAGCACTTGTGCATGATTTCGGTCATACGCCGTTTGGACATACCGGCGAAGAAGCACTCAATGAACGCATGAAGCTCTATGGCGGCTTTGATCACAACGCTCAGTCTCTTCGCATTGTGACGAAGCTTGAGCACCGCTATGCGGATTTCGACGGACTAAACCTCTCGTGGGAAACCCTTGAGGGGCTGGTGAAGCACAATGGTCCGCTGATCGGCCCCTATGCTACGCATTCAGATGAGCCGGTTCCACTGCCCATCCTTGATTTCAACGAGCGTTACGATCTCGAATTGTCGCGCTTTGCGAGCCTTGAAGCGCAATGCGCGGCCATTGCCGATGATATTGCTTATAATGCGCATGATATAGACGATGGCCTCCGTTCCGGCCTGCTTAAACTGGAGGGGCTCGATGAGGTGCCGCTTACAAAGCGCCTTCTGGATATCGTGAGAGCGCGTTATCCGGCACTTGATGCGGTACGCACCGGGCACGAGCTGGTACGGCGGCAGATTACAATCATGGTTGAGGATGTGATCGCTGAATCACAGCGTCGTATTGCTGCGGCTGAGCCTCAGAGTGTCGAGGATGTGCAGGCCCAGCCGCGCGCACTTGTGGGTTTTTCGGATGCAATGAGGGATGAAGAGAAAGCTCTGAAGCGCTTTTTGTTCAAGAACCTCTATTTTCACGAGAGTGTTGTTGTTCGCAGACATGCGGCCGACAAAATCGTGCAGGACCTGTTCGATATATGTTTTGACAATCCCGCCATCATGCCTGCGGAGTGGCAAACGGGCTGCGAAACGCTTGATGAGGCGGGTCGCGCTCTCCGTGTTGCAGACTATCTGGCCGGTATGACTGACAATTATGCGGTGCGGGAACACCGACGATTGTTTGACCATACACCCGATTTAGCTTAATCGGGTCGGGACGAAGCGGGTCCTGGAGCTTAAATGCGTCGGGATCTTTGCTATTTTTATGATGAGCCGACGCCGGAAATCGCAACTATAACCGGACTGAGGCCTGACAGGACGAACCATGAATATCTTTGCAGATTTCGACGCGCGTATTAAAAAAACGTTGCAAGATATTGATCTGAAAGCGAAAGATGGCGGCGATCTCGATCTGTCGCGTATCAGCGTGGAGCCACCGCGTGACGCTTCGCACGGTGATATTGCCACCAATGCTGCCATGGTGCTTTCCAAGGCTGTGGGCCAGAACCCGCGCGAGCTTGCCACTGCGATTGCCGATGCGCTGAAGTCTGATAAGGATGTCGCCACGGTTGATGTCGCTGGCCCAGGCTTTATCAATCTGCGTCTGAAAGATACCTACTGGCAGCGTGAGCTGGCCGCTATGCTCAATGAAGGCACCGATTTCGGACGCTCGAAGCTTGGCACAGGCACCAAAGTCAATGTCGAATATGTTTCGGCCAACCCGACAGGTCCGATGCATGTTGGCCATTGCCGTGGCGCAGTCGTCGGTGATGTGCTGGCGAATCTGTTGAAATTTGCAGGCTTCGACGTCGTCAAAGAATATTATATCAACGACGCTGGCGCACAGATCGATGTGCTGGCACGTTCGGTTATTCTGCGCTACCGCGAAGCACTGGGTGAAGAGATCGGTGAGATTCCAGCTGGTCTTTATCCAGGCGATTATCTCGTTCCTGTCGGCGAGGCGCTCGCCAAGGAGTTTGGCAACAAGCTTCTCGAAATGCCGGAAGATGAAGCTTTCGCAATCGTCAAGGAACGCACGATCGACGCCATGATGGCGATGATCCGCGCCGACCTTGATGCGCTGAATGTGCATCACGATGTCTTCTATTCCGAGCGTAAGCTTCATGCTGATCATGCGCGCGTTATTCGCGCTGCGATCAACGATCTGACGCTCAAGGGCCATGTCTACAAGGGCAAGCTGCCGCCGCCGAAGGGGCAGCTGCCGGAAGAATGGGAAGATCGTGAGCAGACCCTGTTCCGTTCGACCGAAGTGGGCGACGATATTGATCGTCCGCTGATGAAGTCTGATGGCACGTTCACCTATTTCGCAGCTGACGTCGCTTACTTCAAAGACAAATATGATCGCGGCTTCAATGAGATGGTCTATGTGCTGGGCGCCGATCATGGCGGCTACGTCAAGCGTCTTGAAGCTGTTGCGCGGGCTGTTTCTGACGGTAAGGCCAAGCTCACCGTTCTGCTTTGCCAGCTCGTAAAGCTGTTCCGCGATGGCGAACCCGTGCGCATGTCCAAGCGTTCGGGCGAATTCATCACGTTGCGTGAAGTGGTGGATGAAGTTGGCCGCGATCCGGTTCGTTTCATGATGCTTTATCGGAAGAACGATGCGCCGCTCGATTTCGATTTTGCGAAAGTGACTGAACAGTCCAAGGACAACCCGATTTTCTACGTGCAGTATGCTTCGGCGCGCTGCCATTCGGTTTTCCGCCAGGCTGTCGACCAGCTTGGGCTGAGCGATCTTGATCGCGTATCGATGGCCGGACATTTCGACAAGCTGACCGATGAGAGCGAAATCGCACTCGTTCGCAAGCTCGCCGAATATCCGCGTCTGATCGAAGCTGCGGCGACGCATCAGGAGCCACATCGCCTCGCTTTTTACCTCTATGACCTCGCCAGTGCGTTCCATTCTCAGTGGAATAAGGGCACCGAGAACACAGACTTACGTTTTATTAAGGTTAACGATCCAGAATTGTCTCTAGCAAGGCTAGGGCTAGTACAGGTCGTTTCCGATGTGCTGACGTCCGGTTTGACAATAATCGGTGCGGATGCTCCAACGGAAATGCGCTAGGACGGTTTCGTCATCCGCAAGTTCAACCAAGGTGTTGAGCGGATGTCGGCAAGTCAAAAAGATGGAAGATCAACGAGGGTGCAAGTCGTCGATCTTCCTTCAGGCGCATGAAACTTCCGTCAACTTTTGCCCACATTGCCTCGCTACAACGTAATGTATCGAGACGTCTTGCGACGTCCAGGGTTTGAGTTAGGAACACACCATGACGGACAGCAGTGCTAATCCCCGTAATTACGGCGAGCGTCCGCTGCATGAAGACGATCCGCTGATGGAACTTTCGCGGATCATGGACTTCGGCGCGTCTGCTGATAACAACGTTGCGCGAAGTGAGTATCGTCCTGAACCGGGATTTGATTCTGGTGATGACGCGCTTTCTTTCGATCTCGAACGCGAGCTCCTTGGTGATTTCGGCGATTTCACAGAGCCGGAACAGCACTCTGCTCCGACGACGGCGTCGCCATATCCGGACCCGCATTCCTATCAGAATCCGGAGCCTCAGCTTCAGGAAGACGATCTCGCGTCGGCACTTGAAGAAGAGTTTGATCTTCATCTGGATGGAACTGCGCCAGCTGCCCCAGCCGAATCGTTTGAATTCGTGGAAACGGATCGCTCCGAACCTGTGCCGCAGTTTGACTACAACGATTATTCCGAAGCGCGCACGGCTTATGAAGAAAGCCATGCTGAACCTAGTTATGCCGAGCCGCTTGCTGCCAGTGTATCGTCTGAGCCCTTGGAGCAGGGCTATGTCGATTATAGTCCAGCCACTGCCTACCAGCCGTCAGAAGCGCCGTATGTCGATCCATATGCGAGCGAACCGACAGTAAACGCAGCTGCAGGCAATGATTGGGAAGTCCAGTCCGCAGAGCCGTTCGAAACCAGCTATGCAGCAGCACCTGCCCATCAGGCGCTTTCGCTTGAAGATGAGCTGGAAAGCCTGCTCTTCACTGACGAACCACAGGCGACTTCGGCCCGTGAACCCATCTATGAAGATGAGCCACAGCAATTCGCAGCCTATACGCCGCGTTATGAGGAACCTGCCGCAGAAGCGCCGTCTTATGCTGCGCCTGCTCATCACGGCGATACCGAGCACGCTTTCGACGATTTCCAGCTCGAAGACTCACAGGCATATGAACCTGTAGAAACAGCGACAAACTTTACGCCTGAACCATATGATGCGCGTGAAGTCACTCCGCAAGCACAGGCGCCTATCTATCCACATTACACGCTGAGCAACTTCGCTGCCGGCGCTGCTGCGACAGGTGTTCTTGCATCTGAACCTGTTCGGACAGAAGCGGCTGATTACGAACCGGAACAAGCTGAACTGGACGACGATTTTTCGTTCGACGATGATTTCTCGTTTGAGAATGAGCAGAACTTCGTACCTGCTGCCGCTGAGGCAACAGAAGATGATCTCTCCGGTCTTGAAGAAATCTCTTTGAGTGAAGAGGATTTCGGATTTGAACCGTCAGGCGATGCTCCGGCTTCCGTCGCTGCAAATGATTCGAACTTCTTTAGCGAAGAAGATTTCTTCAATGCAGATGATCTCGATTTGTCATCGGAAACCGAAGACGAACAGGTTGGTGAACCTGTTTATGCTCATGCGACCTACAATGAAGAAGAGGCGCATCCGGCAGCTCCATCCTTCACCAATTACGCGGACCCACGTTCGGCTTTCGTTGCGCCTGCGCCGGAAATCGAAACGCTGAGTGTTGCTGATAGCAAGGTTGAGCAGACACATTCGCTGGATTTGCCGGAAGTCAATTACGGCGAAGACGAAGCAAATGCCGGTTTGACCGATCTGGAAACCGAATTTGCGGAAGTGTTCAACACTATCGGTGTCGATGAGACAGCTACAAAGACGGATGCACAGAGCGAGGCCGATAAAGCTTTTGAGGATATTTTCCGTGAAAGCGCTTCGTCCTATATGCCAAATGCTGGCGTGGCAGCGGGTGCTGCACTTGGTCTTGGTGCTGCAACCGCTGCAGCTGCGACCGCTTATGGACGCGCAAATCCAACAGCGCAGCCTCAGGCATCACAGGCCACTGTGGCAGATGCTGGTGGTAGCAGCGATGATTTCTATAACCATTGGGCCGCACAGGGCGCTCAGACGATAGAGAGCGGCGAATTCGGTACACGTGCAGCCATGCAGCCGGAAGACGATCTGGGTAGCGCCGCCGAGGCTTACCGCAATCGTCCGGTTCGTGGTCGTCGTGGTCTGATCCTCGCAAGTGTTGCAGGCATTGCGGTTCTTATCGGCGGCATCGGCTACCACTTCCTCGGTGGAAGCGGATCAGGTGAGCCAGTTGTGATTCGCGCTGATAGTCAGCCGATCAAAGTTCAGCCGGAAAATCCGGGCGGAGCGACTGTCCCCAACCAGGACAAGGCGGTCTATGATCGTGTCGCTGGTACATTACCGAACAATCCAGAACAGAAATCGCTGATCTCTTCCGGCGAAGAGCCAGTTGATCTGGGCGCGCAGGATAATGACGTGGGATCGAATGATTTCCCTGAGCCAAATCAAACGGCCGAGGCGCCATCGAATTCCGGTCAGGATGCACCGCTGATCCAGCCGCGTGAAGTCGAAACCATGATCGTTCGTCCAGACGGTACGATCGTTCAGGCCCAGCAGCCCGCCCCAACACCGCAACAGCCGGCACCAATAAACACGGCAAACTCAGCAAGTCCGGCAAATTCAGCGAGCCCGACAAATTCAGCGAGCAATGACGCACTCATTGCACCGCCTGCAGACACTGATGAAATTGCAGCTCTTGCGGCTGGCAATGCACCGCAGGAGCCCGTTGCGAACACACCTGCTGCTCAGCCTGCACCGGCGGCTCAGGCGCCAGCAACACCAGTTCGTGCGCCGGTCGTGCCGTCCCGTCCTGCTGAACAGCCAACCAATATTGTTGGCAACGTGCCGCAACGCACACAGGCTCAGGTGCCTGCAACCGCTCCAGCGGTGCCTCAGGTCGCTTCTGCTGCCGGTGGTGGCTATTTCATTCAGATTGCTTCGCAGCCATCTGCTGAACTGGCACAGAAGTCCTATGCCAACATGGCGCAGCGTTATGGCAGCGTGATCGGCGGCCGTGCAGTGGACATCAAGCGTGCAGATATTCCGAACAAGGGCACTTATTACCGCGTTCGCGTTCAGGCAGGTTCGAAGGATGATGCCAATGCACTCTGCGGTCGTTTCAAGACTGCTGGCGGCAGCTGCTTCGTGACGCAGTAAAATTTACCAGACGAAAAACGAGAAGGGCGGCATAAGAGCGCCGTGCGTCCTTTCGGATGCACGGCGCTCTCAACTATTTTATCTACGCATCATGCTTTACAAAAATCGATTCCGATTTTTGCGCCGATGCTGTAGCCGCCCTTTTGCGTATGGCTACCATGACGGTGATTTTTCGGCTAAACCGCTATCACTGGTTTGAGCACAAACAGATCAAAGGAATGCTGCATGAAAGAGTGCAAGGCGTGGATTGCTGGCGTAGCTGGAACAAAGCTGACGCCTGATGAGGTGGCTTTTTTCCGTGACGAAAAGCCTTGGGGTTTCATTCTCTTTGCACGCAATGTGGAGAGCCTTGAACAGGTTGCAGAGCTAACCGCGCAACTGCGCGATGTGACCGACCGTCCTCAGACGCCTGTTTTCATTGATCAGGAAGGTGGTCGCGTTCAGCGGCTTCGCCCGCCACTCGTTCCGAACTACCCTGCGGCTGCACAAATTGGTGCGATCTATGATCGTGACAATGAAGCAGGTCTTCGTGCCGCCTGGCTTCATGCGCGCCTTCACGCTTTTGATCTTCTGAAAGTTGGTGTCAATGCCGATTGTCTGCCCGTTCTCGATGTTCCGATCGAAGGGGCCCATGATGTCATCGGCGCGCGGGCCTATTCAAAGAACCCGCATAGCGTTGCTGCAATGGGGCGCTCTGCTGCAGAAGGGCTTCTTGCCGGTGGCGTGCTGCCTGTGGTGAAGCATATGCCAGGTCATGGCCGCGCATTCAGCGACACACACAAGGAACTGGCCCGCGTTGGTGTACCGCTCAGTGAACTGGTCGCGCATGATTTTGTGCCGTTCAAGGCGTTGAATGATCTTCCAATGGCAATGACCGCACATGTTATCTTTGATTGCATCGATCCCAAGCGTCCATCGACCTTATCGCCGACAGTCATCAATACGATCATTCGCGATGTTATCCAGTTCGACGGTCTGGTCATCAGCGACGACATTTCGATGAAAGCGCTTTCGGGTGATCTTGGTGATATCGCCGAAGATATTACCGCTGCAGGCTGCGATATCGTTCTTTATTGTGCGGGCGTGATGGAAGAGCTGGTAAAGGTTGCCGCACGCGTTCCGGTTCTCGACGGTAAGGCTCGGAAGCGTGCAGATCTGGCGGAAGTCTATGCAGGTGATCCGGATCTTTCCGATGAAACAGAACTACGCGAAGAGTTTGGACAAATGTTCGAACTGATGGCGTAACCGACAAAACTTGGTACATTAAAACGGATCGGTGGGATTTTCTCACCGATCACAAAGTAAGCAGGACAAGCGGTTGGCTGGATCGGAAACGAACACAAATGGCAAGGACGGCACCAATGTGCCGATGGATGCCTTGTGGCAGGCCGACGCCGATCATGGTGAAAACGAACCATCACTGCTGATCGACGTGCAGGGGTTCGAAGGTCCGCTTGATCTTTTGCTGCATCTGGCGCGAAATCAACGTGTCGATCTATCCCGGATTTCGGTACTGGCACTTGCCGAACAGTATCTGGGCTTTGTGGAACAGGCCCAAGCTCTTCGTCTTGAACTGGCTGCGGATTATCTGGTCATGGCCGCATGGCTGGCTTACCTGAAATCCAAATTGTTGATCCCCAAGCAACAGGACGAAGATGGTGCTACGGGCGAAGAACTGATCGCCTCGCTGCAATTTCGTTTGAAACGGCTTGAAGCCATGCGCGACGCAGCAGCCAAGCTTGTCAATCGCAACCGGCTGGGTCGTGACGTTTTTGCACGCGGTATGCCGGAACTGGTGGTGGTCGATCGATCCAGCCAGTTTTCGGCCACGCTTTACGAATTACTGACCGCCTATGCGTCGCAACGTCAGCGACAGGCAGTATCCCATGTGCAGATTGAGAAGCGTGCCGTCTGGTCGTTAAAAGAAGCGCGTTCAGCACTTGTGAGACTTATGGGATCGAGCGGCGATTGGGTCGCACTGGACCATTTTCTTATCAATTATGCGCTGACACCGCAGGAAAGGGCTTCTGCTTTGGCCAGTTCTTTTGCTGCAAGCCTTGAGCTGGTACGAGAAGGCAAGCTGGAAGTGCGACAGAATGCACCTTTTGAGCCGATCTATATGCGCGTTGCAGGCGGATTAAGCGAACTTGATGAGGACGAAAATGTCTGAAGCGGAAGTGGTAATGGATGATTATGACGATGATGCTCAACATCCAGCTTCGCCGATGGCCTTTGCGGAACTCGGACGGATGGTGGAGGCGATAATCTTCGCATCTTCCGAGCCGGTTTCTGAACGTGCATTGGCAGAGCGGTTGCCGGTTAATACCGATTTGTCAGCAATATTAGAGCATCTGCAAAAGGTCTATGAGGGGCGTGGCGTCCATCTGGTTCGGGTCGGTGCGGCCTGGGCTTTTCGCACTGCATCCGATCTTGGCTTTCTCATGAGCCGTGAGACGGTTCAACAGCGCAAGCTTTCCCGTGCTGCAATGGAAGTTCTTGCAATCATTGCATATCATCAGCCTGTCACACGCGCCGAGCTCGAAGATATTCGTGGTGTGGAAACATCCAAGGGCACGCTCGACGTGCTTATGGAAACGGGCTGGATCAAACTGCGTGGTCGCCGCCGCACACCTGGGCGTCCTGTGACCTACGGCACGACAGATACGTTTCTGGATCATTTTGGCTTGCCAGAAATACGCGATCTACCCGGTTTGGAAGAATTGCGCGGGGCAGGGTTGTTGTCTGCCCGCATACCATCCAGTTTCTCGGTACCAGTTCCGAATGTAGATCCGGACGAACTCACGGACGATGAAGAGCCACTTGAAGATATAGATCTTGAGGGTCTGGGGTTGCTGGCGCCACGCGGAGATTGATGAGGAATTTGAGCTACGACAAATAAAATCGTTGTAACTTCGTTCACTGTCACACTTCTGTTTGAAAGATTTGGTGAAAGCGCTTAAATCGTATTAAGCATTATAGGAATGAGCCGTGTCGGAGCGGCGATGAGAGGAATGAAATGGGTAGCTTTTCTATCTGGCACTGGCTGATCGTTCTCGCAGTTGTGCTGCTTCTGTTTGGTCGTGGCAAAATCCCTGAATTGATGGGAGACGTTGCGAAGGGCATCAAGAACTTCAAGCAAGGCATGTCTGACGAAGATGCTGCAAAGGAAGATGCCAAGGCGGATGCACGGACAATTGATGCCAAGGCGGATGAAACCGTCAATGACGTCAAGAAGACGACAAAATCCTGATCTGATGTAAAGGATGCTGCGTGCAATAGGTGCGCAGCATGTTTTGCTATGACGGCATGATCCAGCGAGTTGGAAGCCACTTCCAGGAAGATCGTGTGTAATAACAACAGGTTGGTTGCGGCCGCATCTTGATTGAAGATGTGTTTGCGATCTGGATTGCGGTTTTCCGCCGAAAGACGGGACGCGCGCGTCAGAAGCGCGGAGTATCAAATTATGTTAGATATCGGTTGGTCTGAACTGCTGATAATCGCGATTGTAATGATCGTGGTGGTTGGTCCCAAGGATCTGCCGAAGATGCTCAGAGCTTTCGGCAAAGCGACCGCGCGCATGCGTAGTACTGCTAATGAGTTTCGGCAGCAGTTCAACGAAGCCTTGAAGGAAGCCGAACTCGAAGACGTCAAGAATATTGTCGATGAGGCTCGCAAGCTTGATCCGCGCTCGAAGCTCACTCAGGTCTTTGACCCGATTCGCAGCGCCGGTGAGGATATTCGCTCCGGTCTTCAGTCCGCGACATCCATGTCACCTGCCGAGCCTGCAAAGGCGGCTGAGGTGACAACGCCTGTTGAAGCAAGTGGTGAGACGGTTCCCGTTGAAGCTCCAGCTGAAAAGCCAAAGACAACGCGGAAGAAGGCGACGCCTGCTGTTGCAGAAACGCCGGTGGCGTCCAAGCCTGTTAATCGGAAAGCTGCGACTGCCAAGCCAAGCACAAGCGTCAAAGCTGAACCCGCTGCAAAGGCGGCTGCGCCGAAGAAGGCGTCTCCAGCAAAACCTAGCGCGGTGAAGGCGGACACTCCCGCCAAGAAGACCACGAAAAAGACGACTGAAAAGACAGGAAGCAAAGCGTGAAACGGGACGAGGACGAAATTGAACAGAGCGCTGCTCCTCTGCTCGAACATCTTATCGAACTGCGTCGCCGCCTGATCTGGGCGATTTTGGCGTTTTTTATTGCTTTTATTCTTTGCTTTGCCTTTGCAAAGCATCTCTTCAATCTACTTGTCGTTCCCTATCAGTGGGCGCTCGACTGGGCTGGAATGGACCGCTCGAAGGCCGAGCTAATCTATACCGCGCCGCAGGAATTCTTCTTCACGCAAGTCAAGGTCGCCATGTTTGGCGGTGTTGTTCTGGCGTTTCCGATTATCGCTGCGCAGATTTACAAGTTTGTGGCCCCCGGCCTCTATAAGCATGAGCGCATGGCGTTTCTGCCATTCCTCATTGCTTCGCCGATATTGTTTCTGACCGGCGGCGCATTGGTCTATTTCTTCTTCACGCCGATGGTTATGTGGTTCTTCCTGGCCATGCAGCAGACGGGTGGCAATGGTGAAGTGCAGATTTCACTTCTGCCAAAAGTTTCCGAATATCTGAGCCTCATCATGACGCTCATTTTTGCCTTCGGTCTGGTTTTCCAGTTGCCCGTCGTCACGAGCCTTATGGCCCGCGTCGGATTGGTTACGTCTGCGGGTCTGAAGGATAAGCGCAAATATGCGATTGTTATTGCCTTTGTGGTGGCTGCGGTTTTGACACCACCTGATCCGGCGAGCCAGATCGGTCTTGCCTTGCCGACGATCCTTCTCTACGAGATTTCCATCATATTGGCCCGAATGATCGAGAAGCAGAGGGATGAGGCGAAGGATGAAGCTAAGGCTGAAGACAACGCCCCCACTTCCTGATCTGGACATATGTTAAACAGAGGCTGCATGATCGCAGCCTCTCTTTCTGTTAAATTTCATGAAACGGCTTTTCCCATGCTCGATATCAAATGGATTCGCGAAAACCCCGAAGCTCTCGACAAGGCGCTTGCCAAGCGCGGAGCAGGGCCACTCTCGTCCGAACTGATCGCGCTTGACGAAAAGCGTCGCGAACACGTCGGCAAAGTTCAGGCTGCTCAGGAGCGTCGCAACGCGGCATCCAAGGAAATCGGCAAAGCAATGGCCGAAAAGGATGCGGCGACTGCTGACAAGCTCAAGGCTGAAGTCGGTGAGTTGAAGACTTTCCTTTCTGAAGCTGAGGAAACAGAACGTCGTCTGGTCAAGGAACTGAACGACGCGCTTTCAAGCCTTCCGAATGTTCCGGCTGACGACGTGCCGCTCGGCAAGGACGAGGCAGATAATGTCGAAATCCGTCGCGTCGGCAATCAACGTAATTTTTCATTTCTGCCAAAAGAACATTATGAGCTGGGCGAGGCGCTTGGCTACATGGACTTTGAACGCGCTGCGAAGATCGCAGGTGCGCGTTTCACTGTTCTAAAAGGCCCGCTGGCACGTCTTGAGCGCGCACTTGGTCAGTTCATGCTCGATCTGCACACTACCGAGAACGGCTATACGGAAACCATGCCTCCGCTGATGGTGCGTGACGAAGCCGTTTATGGCACAGGTCAGCTGCCGAAGTTTTCGGAAGACCTGTTCCGCACCACAGATGGACGTTGGCTGATTCCCACTGCCGAAGTACCGCTCACCAATCTGGTTGCCGACGAAATCGTTGATCTGAAGACTTTGCCGCAGCGTTATACGGCGCTCACACCTTGCTTCCGTTCGGAAGCGGGTTCGGCTGGTCGTGATACACGCGGCATGCTGCGTCAGCATCAGTTCTTCAAGGTCGAGATGGTGTCGGTTACCGATGCGGATAGCTCGGTGGCTGAACATGAGCGCATGACGGCTTGTGCAGAAGAAGTGTTGAAGCGTCTCGGTCTGCCATTCCGCACTGTTGTTCTGTGCACGGGTGACATGGGCTTCGGCGCGCAGAAGACTTATGACATCGAAGTATGGATGCCGGGCCAGAACGCCTATCGCGAAATTTCCAGCTGCTCGGTTTGCGGCGACTTCCAGGGCCGCCGTATGAACGCGCGCTATCGCCCGGAAGGCGAAAAGGCTACGCGTTTTGTTCATACGCTGAATGGTTCGGGCGTTGCTGTCGGTCGCGCTCTGATTGCTGTGATGGAAAATTATCAGCAGGAAGACGGCAGCATTCATATTCCTGAAGCATTGCAGCCATACATGGGCGGCCTCACGCGCATTGAGAAAGCTGCGTGACACATAACATTTGACGATCCGAATGAAGGAGTGACGACGTGCGAATTCTGCTAACGAACGATGACGGTATCCATGCTGAAGGCCTCGCAGTTCTGGAGCGCATCGCACGCCAAATCTCGGATGATGTCTGGGTCGTGGCTCCTGAAACAGACCAGAGCGGCCTCGCGCATTCATTGACTTTGTCCGAGCCGCTTCGTCTGCGTCAGATTGATGATCGTCATTTTGCGCTGCGCGGTACACCGACCGATTGCGTGATCATGGGCGTCCGGCACGTTCTGCCCGGTGTACCTGATCTCATCCTGTCGGGTGTCAATTCTGGCGCGAACATGGCAGATGATGTGACCTATTCCGGCACTGTTGCTGGCGCCATGGAAGGCACGCTTCTTGGTGTTAAGGCAATCGCGCTGTCGCAGGAATATGAATATGAAGGCGACCGCCGCATCGTTCCCTGGGAAACGGCAGAAGCGCATGCGCCTGCACTGATCAAGAAGCTGATCGAAGCGGGTTGGCCCGAAGGCGTTCTGCTGAACCTGAATTTCCCGAACTGCGACCCTGATGAAGTCAAGGGCACGCGCGTAACGGCACAGGGGAAGCTCAGCCATGACGCGCGTCTTGACGAGCGTCGTGATGGTCGCGGTTTCCCATATTTCTGGCTGCAGTTTGGCCGCACGAAAGCAGAGGTTGCAAGTGATAGTGATATTGCAGCCATCCGTGCCGATTATATCTCTGTAACACCGCTGCAACTTGATCTGACCGCACAGAAGGCGCGGGCTGAACTCAGCAAGGCGCTTGGGGTTGAAGCATGAAACAGGCTGTGTCTGAACGCCAGCAGCTTTCGGACAGGGAAGGATTTGCATCCTTCGTTCTGCGCATGCGAGCGCGTGGTATCAACGATGCCCGGCTCTTTGCGGCAATCGAATCGACGCCACGTCAAAGCTTCATGGGGCCGTCTTGGGCGCATCTGGCGTTTAGCCAGCGTACCGCACCGCTTGATTGCGGCGAATATATTGAAGGCATCGATGACCAGGCGCGGGTCATTGCAGCGCTCCAGTTGGAGTCAGGGCATCGCGTACTGGAAATCGGCACCGGTTCTGGATTCACCGCTGCTGTCATGTCGGTGCTTTCAGGCCGGGTCACAACGGTAGAGCGTTATCGCAAACTATGCGACCGCGCTTTGCAGCAGTTTGTGACGCATAAGCGCGAAAACATCATGGTCAAACATGCCGATGGTCGCCATGGCATGCCGGGCGGACCTTTTGATCGCATTGTCATCTGGCTGGCATGCGAAGATATTCCTCGTCATTTCGTGGAGCTTCTGGCAACCCATGGCGTGTTGGTGGCACCAGTAGGTTTGGGCGATGGTCAGCAAATGATGACACGTATCGCAAAGGTCGGTAGCCGTTTCGAACAGGAAAATATCATGCCCGTTCGCTATCAGCCGTTTATCGAAGGCATGTCTTCCGTCCTGTGAGGACTTCACGGCCTCTTTATTTTGAAACCCAGTCGCTTGTTGCATCGATCCGATACAACAAGCGCTGTGCTGCGCTCTCTTGTGCACACAAAGGACGCTCTTCCCTTATTTAATCGGCGCATCGTGCATTCCAAAAGTCGATTCCGATTGTGGGCCGATGCTACGGCTACGGCGGTTTTGCTTTGTGTAATGCACGAGCAAAAAGCGCATTTGTGTGCTTATGGTGTTTAATTGGTGAATATTTTTTCGAAGAAATCTCGATTCTTAACCAGCGAGTAACATTAACGCGTTTTAATGAGTCCAAGTGAGTTTTAGAGTATGGGCGAGTTGAACATGCGTTTTCCAATATTGCAGCATACGTCCGAACGTCTCCTGCGGAATGCAGCGATCGTTCTGATTGCCGGTTTTGGTGCAGGGTGCAGCGCCGATACAATGCGCTTCACGGATGGTCTTTATACGGGCTCCACGTCTAATCCGCGTGTTGTGCAACAACAGCCTGCTGGCGATGTTTATGCATCTGCGCCGGTGGCAGCTGCTCCGCCGGTATCGAGTGGGTCCGTACAGCGTAACAGTCTGCCTCCTGTGTCTTCTGCGCCGGTTGTAGCTGCTGCTACACAGGCACAGAATCAGGTGTATCAGGCGCAAAATACTGCTGCCAATCGTGTAAATGGCGCCGTAAACAATGCTGGAACCCAGGTGGCAAGCGCCGCTGGTGCTGCGAACAATGCAGCCGCGAATGCGAAATCCAACGTTCTGGGACAGTTGCCAGCAACGGCAAATGGCGTTCCATTGCCAGCTGCTAATCATGCGGCTATACCGCAGCAAGCGCCTGTTGCAGCGCCGCAAACTGCCGCAGCAGGTGGTGCCTACACGGTTAAGTCGGGTGATTCGCTTTTCTCTATCGCGCAGAAGCACAATGTGCCGGTTGACAAGCTGAAGCAGGCCAACGGCCTTACCAACGGTGCAATTCGTGTCGGTCAGTCTTTGGCAATTCCATCGGCCGCCGGTGGTGCAACGCAGGTTGCCGCTGTCTCGCCGCAGCCAGCAAAGCCAGCCGCAGCAGCTCCAGTGCAAACTGCATCGATTGCGCCTGATGCGGCATCGAATGTGAAGCCGTATACGCCGCCACAGGCGAGTAACAAGGTGATCGAAGACGCAGAGAAGGATCAGTCGGCTGCTCCGTCCTCGACCGGTATTTCGCAGATGCGTTGGCCTGTTCGTGGCCGCGTTCTTGCGAGCTTCGGTCAGCGTGATGGCACCTCTGTCAATGACGGTATCGACATTATGGTTCCGGAAGGCACCGCCGTTAAGGCCGCTGAAAATGGCGTCGTCATCTATGCAGGCGACGGCTTGAAGGAATTCGGTCAGACGGTTCTGATCCGCCACGACAACGGACTGGTTACAGTCTATGGCCATAACAGCCAGATTCTCGTACAGCGTGGCCAGAAGGTTCGTCGCGGAGAGGACATTGCGAAGTCGGGTATGAGCGGCAACGCGAAATCACCGAAGCTGCACTTCGAAGTGCGGAAGAACTCTTCGCCGGTCAATCCTTCCAAGTATCTGGAATCCTGATCGAAAGCGGTTCAATCAAATAAGAAAGGCGGGTCTCGAACCCGCCTTTTTCTTTACATCGCTTTGCCGAGACGGCCAGCAAGATCCTGAATATATTGCCATGCAACACGGCCCGAACGATTACCGCGTGTCGTCGACCAGGTCAGTGCTTCCGCATGCATCGCCTGCGGATCATAGTCGAGCTTGTAGTGTGCGGCATAACCATCAACCATTGCCAGATAGTCGTCCTGGCTACATTTGTGGAAACCGAGCCACAGGCCGAAACGATCTGACAGTGACACTTTTTCCTCAATGGCTTCAGACGGATTGACGGCCGTTGAACGCTCATTGTCGATCATATCGCGCGGCATCAGATGACGGCGATTGGAGGTTGCATAAAAGATCACATTGTCCGGGCGACCTTCGACGCCGCCTTCGAGCGCCGCCTTCAGTGACTTGTAGGATGTATCATCGTGATCGAATGAAAGATCATCGCAAAACAGGATGAAACGATACGGGGTTTCCTTGATGATGTTCATCAGGGCAGGGAGGCTGTCGATATCTTCGCGATGAATTTCCACGAGCTTGAGCGGCAGCTTGTCGGTCTGTTCTGCATTGACGCTGGCTTGAGCTGCTTTGACGAGCGATGATTTGCCCATGCCACGCGCGCCCCAGAGTAGGACATTGTTTGCCGGATACCCTTTTGCGAAGCGTCGGGTATTGTCAACGAGCTGGTCACGCACCAAATCAACACCACGAATGAGCGCTATATCGACGCGATTAACGCGGCTGACGGGGTCGAGCGTTAGCCGCTCCGGCGCCCAGACGAAGCAATCGGCTGCTTCAAGGTCCGGTACAGTCGGTTGCGGAGGAGCGATACGCTCCAGTGCAGCGATCAGTCGATCCAGTTTCTGGCTAAGTATATTTTCGGTCGTCATTCCAAGCCCTCAGATAGTGAGGATCAGGGCTTAACATGCCACAGCGGACGGGAAAAGTGTGCGACCTTGGCGCAGTAGAGCCTTCGCTGGTTGCAATTCACGCGCTAACCATTGTAATGCCGTAAAGAATTTGTCTTCGAGACTTCAGAGGAGTTCCTAATGTTCGTAACACCGGCTTTTGCACAAGCCTCCGGCGCTGGCGCCGGGCCAGACATGCTCATGAGCATTCTGCCTTTCGTCCTGATTTTCGTAATCATGTATTTTCTCATCATCCGTCCACAGCGGACTCAGATGAAGAAGCGTCAGGAAATGCTGGCAGCAGTTCGTCGCGGCGATACGGTTGTAACCGGTGGCGGCATTGTCGGTAAGGTCCAGAAGGTCCACGATGACGGCGAACTCGACGTTGAAATCGCTGAAGGCGTTCGCATCCGCGTTCTGCGCAGTGCTCTTTCTGAAGTGCGCGTTAAGGGCGAACCAGTCGCCGACAACAAGAACAAGTAAATTTTATCAGACTGCATGGGCCCCGGTAAGGTTTCTATAGCCGGGGCTCGATCATTATTGCATTTCCAGCAAAAGTGCGAAGCGGTTTTGCGTGGGATAATGCTTAAGAACAAATAGTTAGAGCGGCTCTAACAATTCAATCTTAACTGGGACCGCTTTATTGTGCATGGCCACACTTGATTGTGGTTCATTCGCCCAAGCTGGAGAGCCGTTTGCAACAAGTGCGCTCCGGCACGCTCTATCCAAGCCGAAACGGAATTGCTGCTCTATGCTTTATTTTTCACGTTGGAAATCGGCTCTGATTTGGCTGGCAATACTTGCCAGCTTCCTCATTGCATCGCCTAATTTTTTCTCGCGTGAAACACTGGCAAATCTGCCCGGATTTTTGCCCACAAAGCAGGTCGCGCTTGGACTTGATCTTTCCGGTGGTTCCCGTCTTGTCCTTCAGGTGCAGAATGCTGGCAGGGGCGATCTTGATCGCACCAAAGAAATCATGCGCCAACGCCTGGAAGAACTCGGTTATGGTAATCCCATCGTCGAGGAGGAAGGACGCAATCGCATTCGCGTTGAAGTTCCCGGCCTTTATGACGCTCAGCTTCTAAAAGATATTCTCAGCATTCGTGGCAATCTTTCCTTCCGTGCGGTTGATGACAGCGTGTCGCCGGACGATGCTATTCGCGGAACGCCACCAGCCGACAGCACGGTTGTTTATTCCTATGATGATCCGCCGATCGGTTATCTTGTGAAAAACGAGCCTGTGTTTACAGGCGCAGACGTTACGGATGCCAAAGCGACACTTTCCGAAGACGATAATGAGCCGATCATTACGCTGACGCTGGATGAGAAGGGGCGCAGCAATCTCGCTGCAGCGACCGCTCAGGCTATCGGCAAGAGCTTTGCAATCGTCGTCGATAATCAGGTTGTTTCTGCACCCGTTGTGGACGAACCGCTCGATACGAATGAATTGCAGATTTCAGGTGCGTTCGATCTGCAGTCCGCCAACAATATGTCGGTTGTTCTGCGTTCCGGTGCTCTGCCAAAGGCAGTTTCCGTTCTGGAAGAACGCACAATTGCTTCGGCACTCGGTGACGACTACGCGAGCGCTGCAGTTTCTGCAGCTCTGCTGGCTGCTCTTCTCGTCGGTCTTTTCATGGTGCTGTCCTACGGCATCCTTGGCGTCATCGCCATGGTGGCGCTTGCCGTCAACATGATCATTCTGATCGCGATCATTTCGCTGATCGGTGCATCTATTACTCTGGCAAGTGTTGCGGGCCTGGTGCTGATTATCGGCATGGCCGTAGACGCCAATATTCTGATTTATGAACGCGTTCGGGAAGATCGCCGCAAAGGCTATTCCGTTGTGCAAGCAATGGAATCGGGTTTCTATCGCGCACTGTCGACCATCGTTGATGCCAATCTCACAACGATGATTGCAGCTCTGGTTCTGTTCCTGCTTGGATCAGGTCCGGTTCACGGTTTTGCGCTGACCGTTACAATCGGCATTGGTACAACACTGTTTACAACGCTGACCTTCACGCGCTTGCTGATTGCCCAATGGGTGCGCACGGCAAAGCCTAAGGAAATCCCCAAGCGTCGTCTGAAGCTGGTGCCTACTGTTACGCATATTCCGTTCATGCGGCTTCAGTTCGTGACGCTTGGTATTTCGGTTCTGGCGAGTGCAATCGTTGTGGCACTTTTCGTCAATATCGGCCTCAATTACGGTATCGATTTCCGTGGCGGTTCGATGGTCGAATTGCAGGCTCGCAGCGGCGATGCAAACCTGCCGGATATTGAAGAACGCATGAGCGAGCTGAATATCGACAGCGCGCGCGTGCTGCCTGCCAAGTCTCCACGATCTGCCCTTGTCATCATTGGCAGTCAGGAAGTTGGCGACGACGCCGAGCAGACAGTGGCTGTTAAATTGCGCGGCGAGTTCGAGCAGGATTATTCGTTCCAGCGTGTTGAAGTTGTCGGTCCGACTGTTTCCGAGCAACTGTCGCAGGCAGGGCTTCTGGCGCTGTTTCTGTCGCTTGCCGGTATCTTTGTCTATGTCTGGATAAGATTCCGCTGGCAGCTGGCTCTCGGTGCTGTGTTATCGACCCTGCACGATGTTATCATTCTGGCCGGTGTGTTTATTGTCTTCCGCATGGAATTCAATCTCTGGAGCGTGGCAGCAGTCCTGACCATCATCGGCTATTCGCTGAATGATACGATCGTCATCTATGACCGCGTGCGGGAAAACTTGAAGCGTTATAGCAGCGCGCCACTGCCTGCGATTATCGACGCCTCGATCAATCAGACATTGTCACGTACTTTGCCGACCGCTTTTGTGACTTTCATCGCGCATATTCCGCTCTATATGTTCGGTGGAGCGGATATTCGCATGTTCGCATTGGCGCTTAGCGTCGGCATTATCGTGGCGACCTATTCTTCGATCTTTATTGCAGCACCTCTGCTTGTACAGTTTGGCCTCAAGCCGCGTGCAGCCGATGGTGACGATGCAATGGGCGACGATCTCGCACAATCGCTCAATCTGGACAGTTAGAAATGGCTAAAGGCATAGAAATTCGCGAAGCCCACTTTCCGGGCCGTGCCCCTATTGATGCATACGGCAATGGCGGTTTCCGCTTCGCCGATATGTCGCATAAGGGGTCTATCCTGTGCTTGCCATCCGGCATTCATGGCTGGGAACCACAGACGCCGCCAATCCTGTCTCCCCATGACCTGGGTGCCATTCTCGAGCAGGCGAGCGATATTGAAATTCTTCTGGTCGGCACGGGTATGGACTTGCGACGCATTCCAGAAGATGTTCGTGCTATCCTCCGCGAGCACCGTATCTCGTCCGATCCAATGAGCACAGGCGCTGCGGTGCGTACTTATAATGTGCTGCTCGCCGAAGATCGCGCGGTTGCCGCTGCACTGATTGCTGTAGACTGATTTTCATGAACCAGAATGAGGCACATTGTCTGGCGCTTCTGCGCGAAGCCGACCGCGATCGTTATCTTTCGGTGCTTTATGCGCCGGAAGACAAACGCGGCGCGCTTGCAGCCCTTTATGCGTTCAATGCAGAAATTGCCCGTATTCGCGATCAGATTCATGAGCCGTTGCCCGGCGAGGTTCGTTTGCAATGGTGGCGAGATCTCATCAATGGCGAGGCGAGAGGAAGTGCAGAAGCGCATCCGGTAGCAGCAGCGCTGATTGAGACAATTACCCAATTTGAGTTGCCGCGCGTGGCTTTCGACAATTATTGCGAAGCTCGTATTTTCGATCTTTATGACGATCCGATGCCAAGCCGGAACGATCTGGAGGGCTATTGCGGTGAAACCGCTTCCGCGCTCATTCAGCTGGCAGGTTTCATTCTCGACCGTGATGCAGCCCAATCTCATACCGAGACGGCGGGACATGCAGGTGTTGCGCAGGCAGTAACAGGTCTGTTGCGCCTCATGCCGATCCATCGCCGTCGTGGGCAGCTCTATGTGCCTGCGGATATGTTGCAGGCCGTCGGCGTGACGCGCGAAGAGTTTCTTGGCAACGATGATAAATCTGCTCATGAGCGTGTCATCAGCGTGATGATGGCGCTTGCGCGCGAACACTTGGCAATCTTCGACAAGGCCAAAAAGGATCTGCCCAAAAGCCTCGGACCGGCATTCCTGCCAATGGCGCTTGTTCCGGCCTATCTCAATGCTATTGAGCGGCTTGGCGGCAAAGCTGCCGATCAGGTGGCGGACCTTTCAGCCACACGCAAACAATGGCTGATGTTTAAAGCAGGTTTTTAAATAATAGGGCGG
Organism: Brucella grignonensis; assembly: GCF_002252505.1. Classification (GTDB taxonomy): domain Bacteria; phylum Pseudomonadota; class Alphaproteobacteria; order Rhizobiales; family Rhizobiaceae; genus Brucella; species Brucella grignonensis. The sequence goes on from NZ_NNRL01000164.1 coordinate 247,593, forward strand.
TTTTCTGGTTCAGAAAACTACCCTATCTATTTGATATGTAACTTCTTTCAAAGCTACGCGTTATTGCTCAGCCATTCCTGAAAATCAGTCAGCGCGCGCGCGGACAATGCGCGCTTTTTCGCAATGGTCTTTTCCTTGCCGCGCAGCCGCTTGCCCTCGGTCTTTGGCACTTCAACCGGCGGGAACAGGCCGAAATTCACATTCATCGGCTGGAATGAGCGCTTGCCCGGTTCGTCCTCATCAGCAACGATGTGACCGCCGGTGATGTGGCCGAGAAGTGCACCAAAAGCCGTAGTCTGTGGTGGTGCAACAGGAGTTTTTCCAAGCTTTTCAGCAGCGGTGAAACGTCCGGCCAGCAAACCGATTGCCGATGATTCGACGTAACCTTCACAGCCCGTGATCTGACCAGCGAATCGCAGGCTATCGCGTGACTTCAACCGTAGCACATTATCGAGCAGCACTGGCGAATTGAGATAGGTGTTGCGGTGCAACCCGCCAAGACGCGCAAATTCAGCATTCTCAAGGCCAGGGATCATCTTGAAGATACCGGTCTGAGAGCCGTATTTCAGTTTCGTCTGGAAACCGACCATGTTGTAGAGGGTGCCAAGTGCATTATCCTGACGAAGCTGCACGACTGCATAGGCTTTCACCGTCGGATTATGCTCATTGGTGAGGCCCATTGGCTTCATTGGCCCATGACGCAGGGTTTCAGGACCGCGTTCGGCCATGACTTCGATAGGCAGGCAGCCGTCGAAATAGGGCGTACCTTCCCATTCCTTGAACTCGGTCGTGTCGCCTTCGATAAGTGCGGCAACGAAAGCCTCATACTGCTCCTTATCCATGGGGCAGTTGATGTAATCCTTGCCGGTGCCACCGGGGCCAACCTTATCGTAGCGCGACTGGAACCAGCAAACATCCATATCGATCGAATCAAAATGAACAATCGGCGCGATGGCGTCGAAGAAGGCGAGTGCATCTGCACCGGTTTGTGCCTGAATGGCTTCTGCAAGCGAAGGCGCGGTTAGTGGACCCGTTGCGACAATCGTCGTGCCCCATTCTTCCGGTGGCAAGCCCGCGATTTCTTCGCGCTCAATGGTGATGAGTGGATGAGCTTCGAGTTTTGCAGTTACCGCCTGCGAAAAACCTTCACGATCAACAGCCAAAGCGCCACCAGCCGGAACCTGATTTGCATCGGCGCATGCCATGATCAGCGAGCCTGCAAGGCGCATCTCGGCATGAAGAACGCCGACAGCGTTGGTCTCTGCATCATCCGAACGGAAAGAATTTGAACAAACCAGCTCTGCCAGCTGCTCTGTCTTATGCGCATCTGTGCCGCGAACGGGGCGCATCTCGTGCAGAACAACGGGAACGCCAGCTTGCGCGATTTGCCACGCGGCTTCAGAGCCAGCGAGGCCGCCGCCGACAACATGTACTGGGGAGAGATTGGTATCTTTTGACATGGCAAATCCCATACCGCCTTTGCATGTCGCCTTCAATGGGAGAAGCGCATCAGACGAGGGTAAACAGGTGCCACAAAAACAAATGGCATCCGGCGCGGGAGGAGGTGCGACGGATGCCATTATTGTCAGACCGGAATTGGGAGGAGGAGAGACCGGTCTTGGTACCGCAAAGCTTGGGAGGAGGACTTTGCGATAAACCGGGCCTGATGGGAGGAGGATTCAGGCCCAGCAAATTTGAATGAGTTATTAGCGTCCCTTGGACTGACGCGCTACATATGGGATGTCTGCGCGGGAAATGCCAAGGTCGTTAAGTTCGCGAGTCGAGAGCTGGTTCAGCTCGTTGACAGTATCGCGGTAACGGCGCCAGTTGTTGTAAGAGCGGAAGAGGTTCATGGTATTATTCCTTCATCGTTGAGGAACTGGTGTTCAATTCATCTTGTTTGTTGCCCAGTATATAACTCATTGTTTTCGCTACTTGCAGACCCGAGTTTGCATAGCTGCCTTGCGGGTTCTGCACGACGCGCTAAATCGATTAGACTGGTCGAGCACAAAATTGCCGTAAAGGAACAAGACCTAACTATTTGCCGGCTGGCGAGTTTCCTATATGTTCTCAGCTACTTGGAATGTGTGTCGCATCAACAGATAGATTGTTCGGGAGTTGTTTTGTCGTTTTCAGTTTCTGTAGAGCGCCTGATTGAGCGCTGGCAGCATGAAGGACTTATTGATGCCGAAACGGCGTCGCGCCTGAATGTTGATCTCGAAAAACGTGGTCCCCGGTTCAGTCTTGGCTCGGTTCTCGCGACGCTTGGCGGATTGTTGCTGGGAGCAGCGGTCATCATGCTGGTTGCAGCCAACTGGCAGGATATGCCGCGTATTATGCGTATCGGCCTGATCTTTGTCCTGATCTGGGCGTGCTATCTTGGTGGGGCATGGCGACAGTCGCGTGGCGACAGGCTATTGCCGCAAGCGCTTTATATAATGGCGGCATCATCTTTTGGGGCCGGCATAGCGCTCGTTGGTCAGATGTATCATCTGTCGGGCGATGTGCACTCAGCAGCGCTCGTCTGGGCAGGCGGTGTTCTGGCATCGGCCTTCCTGTTGCGTTCGCCGGTGCTGACAGCCTTTGGTGCGGGCGTCGCGTGCTTCTATTTGTCTACATATGCTTTCAGCAATGAATATGCCGATCTCAGCTATCGCTGGATGGGGCCGTTGCTTGTTCTTGTTGGCGCAGGCGCTGCCCGTTTCACGCGATCCCGTCACGCCGCACATCTGTGGTGCCTGTTTGTCATGGGGTGGGCCGTTCTTCTTTATTCGGAAAACGAGAGCCACACGATTCTTGGTATAATGCTGGTCATCGGTATCGCACTGATGCTGGCGGATGCATTTGCACATGAAGTTCTTCAAAAGCTGACACGCTTCGCGCATCCTTTGGCTTCCTATGGCTTGCTGCTTGCGCTTTTGGCGCTTGGCATTCTTCAGGTCGATAAGATGCTTTCAACGATCTTTGACAAGAATATCACGCAGGATGTCGTTTATGGCATTCTCATTCTGGCCCTTTCGATTGGTTCGCTTGCCATATGCGGACGCGACAATGGCAGCTTGCGATCAATCGCTTATGCGGCCTTCTCGGTTGAAGTCCTTTATCTCGCCTTCGCAACCGTTGGATCGATGATCGGTACGTCTGGTTTCTTCCTGACAGCGGGCGTGCTGGTGCTACTGCTTGCGGCTTTTGTTCGTCGTATGGAGAGCAGGTTCGGGCGAAAGCGTTCAGTGGAGGTGCAGCCATGAGCCTATTGAAAAGCAAGTGGCTCTACGCGGGCGCGGTTGTTGCTGCAGTGCTGCAGACCGGCATTCTTTATGCAAGCATCGAAAAGCGGGCTTCGGTGCTGCGTTCTGGCCATGAGATCGTGCTGCAGACGCGACCGATCGATCCTCGCGATCTGATGCGTGGCGATTATGTGATCCTTGGCTATGATATTACATCGATTGACCGCAAGATTATTCAGGGAACACCGGCCGACGGGTCGCGTACTGTCTGTGTGGCGGTTAAGCCGAACGACAAAGGCATATGGAATATTTCTCGTGCGTCATTCACGCCGTTCACGGACCTGGCTTCTGATGAAGCGCAGATTCGTGGGCAGTCAACCTACGCTATCTCCGACTATCCGGATGCGACAATCAGTATGCGCTACGGCATAGAGCGCTATTACGTACCCGAAGGCGAGGGGCGTGCAATCGAGGATGGCCAGCGTGATCTGGAAATTACTGCGGTGGTTTCTGTCGATGATACGGGCACCGCTGTCATGAAAGCTTTGCGCGATAACGGCAAGCAACTTTACCAGGAGCCGCTCTATTAATATCGCCCTTGAAGAAAAGGGGCTTGGCTAAGGCGCCAAGATCGCTATATAGGGGCGGAAAGCACGAAAGCGCTTTGGCTTGAAAGAGCTGGCAAATCAATGCCGGTAAAACGGCTTTTTTCCTTTGAACCGGGAAAATTGAGTGATATAGAGACGCGCGCTTTCGAGAGGCGGTTCAATATCTGAGGCGAATTCAGTGCATTCGGTGGAGTGCACTTCGGTTCAGAGGCGGATATGGCGAAATTGGTAGACGCACCAGATTTAGGTTCTGGCGGGAGACCGTGGGGGTTCGAGTCCCTCTATCCGCACCAACTGCCTTAAGGCAAAAGAATTTCTCTCCCGCGACGAGGCATAAGCGCCGGTAACGGCGGGACAATGACAAGAAGTGAAGGTTTGAACATGCAGGTTACCGAAACGCTCAATGAAGGGCTGAAGCGCGAGATTAAAGTCGTGGTTCCGGCCGGAGATCTCGAAGCCAAGCTCTCTGAGCGGCTCGAAACCGCGCGTGGCCGCGCCAAGATCAACGGCTTCCGCCCAGGTAAGGTGCCAACTGCGCACCTGCGCAAGACCTACGGCAAGTCCTTCATGGCTGAGATCGTGAACGAAATCCTCAACGATTCGTCGCGTTCGATCCTTGCTGACCGCAACGAAAAGTCGGCAACGCAACCTGTCGTTTCGATGTCGGAAGACGAAAAAGAAGCTGAAAAGGTTCTCGACGGCAAGGCCGATTTCGTTTTCTCGCTGACCTACGAAGTTCTGCCAGCAATCGAAGTCAAGGACTTCTCAAAGATTGCTGTAACCCGTGAAGTTGTCGACATCGCTGATGAAGAAGTTGACGAACAGGTCAAGCGCATCGCTTCTTCGACCCGCACCTTTGAAGCAAAAAAGGGCAAGGCCGAAAATGAAGATCGCGTAACGATCGACTATCTCGGCAAGCTCGACGGCGAACCATTTGAAGGTGGCGCAGATACAGATGCGCAGCTCGTTCTCGGTTCGGGTCAGTTCATTCCAGGTTTTGAAGAACAGCTCATTGGCCTCAAGGCTGGCGACGAAAAGGTTGTCAACGTAACTTTCCCTGCTGAATACGGTGCAGCGCACCTCGCAGGCAAGGATGCAACCTTCGACATCACCGTTAAGGGTGTTGAAAAGGCTGGCGAACTCGTTCTCGACGACGAAACCGCAAAGAAGCTCGGCATCGAGTCACTTGAGCGTCTGCGTCAGGTTGTTCGCGAACAGATCGAAAGCCAGTATGGCCAGATCACCCGCCAGAAGGTAAAGCGTCAGATTCTCGACGCTCTCGATGGCGATTACCAGTTCGAAACCCCAGAAAAGCTTGTTGATGCAGAATTCAACAACATCTGGCAGCAGATCAATTTCGACCTGCAGCAGGCTGGCCGCACCTTCGAAGACGAAGAAACCACTGAAGAAGCCGCTCGCGAAGAATATCGCAAGCTTGCTGAGCGCCGCGTGCGCCTCGGTCTGGTTCTCTCCGAAATCGGTGAAAAGGCAGGCGTAGAAGTTTCTGAAGAAGAACTGCAGCGCGCTGTTTACGACCAGGTACGTCGCTACCCAGGTCAGGAAAAGGAAATCTACGAATTCCTGCGCAAGACGCCGGATGCCGTTGCTAATCTCCGCGCACCTATCTTCGAAGAAAAGGTCGTCGACCATCTGCTCGCAAACATCAACGTGACCGACAAGAAGGTCTCGAAGGAAGAGCTGACAGCTGAAGACGACGATGCAACTTCGGAAGCAAAGCCAGCCAAGAAGGCTGCTGCGAAGAAGAAGGCTGCACCTAAGAAGAAGGCAGAAGAAAAGTCTGACGAGGCTTAATTCTTCCTAGCTGAGAATCGATGAAAGGGCCGCGCATTGCGCGGCCTTTTCCGTTTCATCCGTTGATTTGAGTGGCCGAAAAGCTTGCATCCAATGGGGCTTTGCTCTAGCCAGTACTCAATCAGTTTTTAGCTCAATCAGAATATTTGCGAGCCAGCATGTCTCTTATCGATACGCGTATACCTGAACCTAAACGTTTCATTTCTGGCGCCACTGGCGACTGGGAAGTGGTTATCGGCATGGAAGTCCATGCGCAGGTTACGTCCGAATCCAAGCTGTTCTCCGGCGCATCAACATCGTTCGGCGCTGATCCGAATGCCAATGTGTCTCTGGTTGATGCCGCGATGCCCGGCATGTTGCCTGTCATCAATCTGGAATGCGTCAAGCAGGCTGTGCGCACGGGCATTGGTCTCAACGCGCAGATCAATCTGAAGTCGGTTTTCGACCGCAAGAACTACTTCTATCCCGATCTGCCGCAGGGCTATCAGATTTCGCAGTTCAAGCAGCCAATCGTCGGCGAAGGCAAGATTATGATTTCGGTCGGCCCTGACAATAAGGGCCAGTTCGAAGATGTGGAGATCGGCATTGAACGTCTGCATCTGGAACAGGATGCCGGCAAATCGCTGCACGACCAGCATCCAACGATGTCTTATGTGGACCTGAATCGTTCCGGCGTGGCGCTGATGGAAATCGTCTCCAAGCCTGATCTGCGTTCTTCAGATGAAGCCCGCGCTTATCTCACAAAGCTGCGCACAATTGTCCGCTATCTTGGCACTTGCGATGGCAACATGGACGAAGGCTCCATGCGCGCCGACGTGAACGTCTCTGTTCGGCGTCCGGGCGGTGAATTTGGCACACGCTGCGAAATCAAGAACGTGAATTCCATCCGTTTTGTTGGTCAGGCGATTGAGTATGAAGCACGTCGCCAGATTGCTATTCTGGAAGATGGTGGCTCTATCGATCAGGAAACCCGGCTGTTTGATCCGGTAAAGGGTGAAACCCGTTCGATGCGCTCGAAGGAAGAAGCGCATGACTACCGCTATTTCCCGGATCCTGACCTTCTGCCGCTTGAATTCGATCAGGCTTTTGTTGATGCGCTTGCCGCTGAATTGCCAGAACTGCCGGATGTCAAGAAAGACCGTCTGGTCGAAAAGCTCGGCATTTCGATCTATGACGCCTCGATTCTCGTTACGGAAAAGGCTATCGCCGATTATTATGAAGCGGTTTGTGATGGACGTGACGGCAAGGCAGCTGCAAACTGGGTTATCAACGATCTTCTTGGTGCGCTGAACAAGGCGGGCAAGGACATTGAAGAATCGCCCGTTTCACCAGCTCAGCTTGGCACGATCATCGATCTCATCAAGGACGGTACGATTTCCGGCAAGATCGCCAAGGAGCTGTTTGAAATCGTCTGGAATGAAGGCGGTGACCCGAAGAGCCTCATCGAAGAACGCGGCATGAAACAGGTTACCGACACTGGAGCGATTGAAAAGGCCGTTGACGATATTATCGCAGCCAACCCGGACAAGGTCGAGCAGGCCAAGGCCAAGCCAACCATGGCTGGCTGGTTCGTTGGGCAGGTCATGAAGGCAACGGGTGGCAAGGCCAATCCGCAGGCCGTCAATGATCTGGTCAAGTCCAAGCTTGGGATCGAAGAATAATGTGGGTTCGCAGCGCCAGTGAAGCCGATCTGAAGGCCGTGCATGAATTGCTGGTTTCAACCTGGCATGCGACCTTTGACGATATTCTTGGCCGGGAGATGGTGAATACCGTCACCGGTCAATGGCATTCCGTTGCAGCTTTGAAAGCCAATCTGAAGAAGCCATATTCGGAATTCATCGTTGCCGATAATGGCGCAGGCGGCATCGATGGAATGGCTTTTGCAAGCCAGACCGGAGAGGGCAAGGCTTCGCTTCATCAGCTCTATGTACGCCCTGACGCGCAGGTGCAGGGCATCGGAACCATGCTTCTGGCAGAAGTCGAAATGGCCTTTCCGGGCGTGAATACGATGCGGCTTGAAGTTATCGAGCGGAACGCAAAGTCTGTCCGCTTCTATGAGCGTAAGGGCTATGCTCAGGTTGGTCGGAGTGAAGATTGGGGCGATCCCAATTGCAAGGAACCGGTAATCATCATGGAGAAGTCTCTCGAAGGCTGGTCCATGTAGAATTTGTTTGTTGCTGCATCATACTCTTGTGACAGCGGCAACTTGCCCCTTGCCTTGGTCTTTCGATGGGGCCATAAGCGTTGAAAACCCGGCAGTTACTTTGCCTGTGGCAATAATGGATCTGGATAGGTCATGAAGAAATTTCTTACACAAGTCTTCACCTGGTGGAATGGCCAGACGCTCGGCACCCGCCTTCATACGTGGCGCAAGGGCGAGCGCGTAGGTGAAGACGAGTTCGGCAATGTCTACTATCAGGGTGGCAAGGACTCTGAAGGTCGCACACGCCGTTGGGTCATTTTCAATGGCTATGCAGAAGCAAGTGCAATTCCTCCGGGCTGGCATGGCTGGATGCATCACCGCGTTGACACACCGCCGAGCAAGGAAGATTACAAGCCACGCGACTGGCAGAAGCCACATTTGCAGAACCTCACAGGTTCGCCATTGGCTTACCGTCCGAAAGGCTCGATCGCTATTCCGGGCACGCAGCCTGCGGAGCGTCCGCGCGTGACTGGCGAATACGATGCCTGGACCCCTGGCAACTAAATATTGAAATTGTGGTCCGGCGTGGCATGTCACGCCGGATTTTTCATCTCCGATTGCCAGTTTGCAAAAGGTTTTGAGGATAGAGGCGCTGTGCCGGCGCTGTCGGTTCATTGCTGCTTGCAGCAGGGCAACGAATCGTCACATTTCATGCTTAGGAATTATTCCGGCTTTTTAATTCACCATTTTGATGCGGATATCCGTTTTGACGAAGCATTCTTCCAGTATGGCTGGTAATGGAAACAACTGGGTCAGCAAGGCGACGCAAGTCGCACTGATCGTGCTTCTTTCAAGCACAGGCAGCATTCACCTTGCTCAGGCCGAACGGATATCGAACCCCGTAGCCGAGTTTTCGGGACTGGATAAGATTACAGGTCGCATCACAAGTTTTGACGTTTACATCAACGAGACAGTACAGTTTGGTGCGCTGCAAGTGACGCCAAAAGTCTGTTATTCCCGCACTGAGAACGAAGCGCCGCGGACAGACAGTTTTGTCGAAGTTGATGAAATCACGCTGGACCGCAAGATCCGTCGTATTTTTACAGGCTGGATGTTTGCGGATAGCCCGGGTCTCAATGCCGTCGAACACCCGATTTATGACGTGTGGTTGAAGGACTGCAAACAGAAGTCCGACGTTCCGCCACCCGATCAGCGTAAATAATCGAGAGCACATCCCGAAAAGTGGGAACTGGTTTTCGGACCAGATGTGCGTAAACAAAAAGATGAAGTATGTTGAGAAGTGTAAAGCTGTCCTGACGGTGCAGTTTTAAATATACTGCTCAATACGTCATTCAGAATGTTGCGTTGCCCTGCAGCGCCTGCTCAAGCAGCACTTCGTATTTTTTACGCTTTACCTCAATGGCACCGAAGCGCTCCAGATGAGCGGTTGTGAACTGCGTATCGAGCAGGACAAACCCTTGCCGGTTCAGATGTTCAACCAGATAGGCGAGGCACACCTTTGAGGCATCGCGCTTACGTGTAAACATGCTCTCGCCAAAGAATGCGCGACCAAGCGTGACACCATAAAGCCCGCCGACGAGCTTGCCGTCATGCCATGCCTCAACAGTATGGCAATGTCCGGCTTCAAACAGCTTGCCATATGCTTCACGGATTGGCCCGTTGATCCAGGTACGCGCACGTTCACCGGAGCCGCTTGCGCAGCCGTCGATAACGCCCGCGAAATCACTATCGAGCCTGATCTCAAAAATAGCTTGTCGGATTGTTTTTTGCAGGCTCTTGGGGATGTGAAAGCCATCAAGCGGGATGATACCGCGTTTCTCAGGACGAACCCAGAATATCTCGGGATCATCTGCTTCTTCGGCCATCGGGAAAACCCCGGTGGCATAGGCCCGCAGGAGCAATTCCGGTTCGATTGTATGGTCGTCCGGGGGAGCTCCTGCGGTCACTTTATTTATGCACCCATGTTCTTATGTATTTGGAGTTTCTGACTGCTGAGCCAGATATTTTTCCAGCCAATGGATGTCATAATCACCATTGGCAATGTCCTGATTGGAAATCAGGTCCTGGAACAGAGGCAGGGTCGTCTTGACGCCATCGACCACGAACTCATCGAGTGCACGACGCAGACGCATCATGCATTCGACGCGATTGCGGCCGTGTACGATGAGCTTGCCGATCAGGCTGTCATAGTAAGGCGGGATGCGATAGCCGGAATAGACGCCCGAATCCACGCGAATACCGAGGCCACCCGGCGTATGGTAATGCGTGATAAGACCCGGCGATGGGGTAAAGTTACGCGGATCTTCTGCATTGATGCGGCATTCAATGGCATGGCCATGGAAGCGTACATCTTCCTGCTTGACCGAAAGGCCGAGACCAGCCGCAACACGGATCTGTTCGTGAACGAGATCAATGCCGGTGATGGCTTCGGTAACCGGATGCTCCACCTGCAGACGGGTGTTCATTTCGATGAAATAGAACTCGCCGTTTTCATAGAGGAACTCAATCGTGCCTGCACCGCGATAACCCATATCGGCAATAGCATTGGCGCAGATCATGCCGATCTTATCGCGTGCTTCCGCATTGAGCGCTGGCGAATTGGCTTCTTCCCAGACCTTCTGGTGACGACGCTGCAACGAGCAGTCGCGTTCGCCCAGATGGATTGCATTGCCTGCACCATCGCCCATGACCTGAACTTCGATGTGACGCGGCTTTTCGAGATACTTCTCGATATAGACTGCATCATCACCAAACGCAGCACCAGCTTCGGTACGTGCCGTTGCGAGGGCTACCGCCAGATCTTCTTCAGTCTTTGCGACCTTCATGCCGCGACCACCACCACCGGCGGACGCCTTGATGATGACCGGATAGCCGATTTCCTTTGCGATGCGCTTGGCTTCGTTTTCGTCGGTTACACCACCATCCGAACCCGGAACGACAGGAATACCAAGGCGCTTTGCAGTGCGCTTGGCTTCAATCTTGTCACCCATGACGCGGATATGCGAGGAGGTTGGTCCAATGAAGGTAATGCCATGTGCTTCGAGAATTTCAGCAAACTTGGCATTTTCCGAAAGGAAGCCGTAGCCCGGATGGATTGCATCCGCGCCGGTGATCTCGCAAGCGGCAACGATTTGATGAATATTCAGATAGCTGTCGCGTGATGGAGGTGGCCCAATGCATACGCTTTCGTCCGCAAGGCGAACATGCATCGCATCGGCATCTGCCGTGGAGTGAACTGCGACCGTCTTGATGCCCAGCTCTTTACAAGCCCTGAGCACGCGAAGAGCGATTTCGCCACGATTGGCTATGAGTATCTTTTGAAACATTGCGCTTTGCTGCCCGTTCATTGAATAAGCCGAAGTACTTCTGACCGAATAGTCGTCTTATTCGATCACGACGAGCGGCTCGCCGAATTCGACGGGCTGTGCGTCTTCAATCAGAATAGCCTTGACCGTACCGGCGCGGGGGGCGGCGATCTGGTTCATGGTCTTCATGGCTTCGATGATGAGAAGCGTCTGGCCTTCCTTAACCTGGGTGCCAACTTCGATGAAGTTGCGTGCGCCAGGAGCAGGGGCGAGATAGGCAGTACCGACCATTGGCGAAGGAACTGCATTCTTGCTGAGTTCTGCCTTGGTTGGCTCCGCGGCAACAGCAGCAGCGACAGGCGCAGCAGCTGCTACTGGTGCGGCCTGCATTACGGTGGCTGCAGCCTGAACCGTTACCTTGCGCGAAACGCGGATGCGCAGGTCGCCATGCTCGACTTCGATGTCGGTCAGGTCGGTTTCATTGAGGATATCCGCGAGATCGCGGATGGTTTCCTTGTCGATGACGGAAGTTTTGCTGGACATATCAGGCCCCTTTACGCTTGCCCGTTGTTTTCTTCTTCTTTGGCAATTGCCGCGAGTGCGCGCAGGCCGAGCAGGTATCCTTCCGCGCCAAAGCCGCAGATGACGCCTTTGGCGACTGCGGAGACATAGGAGTGATGCCGGAAAGCTTCACGCGCATGAATGTTCGACAGATGCACTTCCACGACCGTAACCTTGGCCGAACGGATTGCATCGTGAATAGCAACCGAAGTGTGGCTGTAAGCAGCTGGATTGATCAGAACATAGGCGTTCTTATCGCCTGCCTCCTGAATCCAGCTGACCAGATCACCTTCGTAATTGGTCTGGCGAAAATCGACCTCTAGATCGAGTTGTTCAGCCTCACGTTTGCAGCTCGCTTCGATATCGTCGAGCGTTGCCACACCGTATATGCCAGGCTCACGCTTCCCAAGAAGATTGAGATTGGGGCCGTTCAGAACAAAAACTGTTTTCACCATATTCGTCCGTGATCGATAACGGGCCTATTACGAAATTTCGATTACACTTCGCATTCCATATAGAGGGCTTGGATGCAAGTCGAAACCCTTTAATTCAATGCTAATGTTTCACTGCAGCGTTTTTCCCGCTATTCTTTGTGGAATGGACGCAATATGTGGCAAAAATAGTCATTAATCAGGTCTGATCTACAGATTGCGCCTTGTCGAAAATCAACAAGGCGCGATCTCGATCAGATCAGCTTTTATTGGCCGAGCGCGCCGCGGCGATTCTTTCAATCAGGCCTTCTGCACCGATTGCACCGGGAACAAGCTCGTTTCCAATGATGTAAGAAGGCGTACCAGTAATGTTGAGCTTTTGGGCGAGCTGATAGGTTTCCTGGAACGCGTTGGTGATTGCCGGATCCTTCATCTTCTCGCGAAGCTGCGCTTCATCAGCTCCGAGCTTCACCGCATCAGCAATCGCTGAAGCTTCCGTTGCGCGCTCCTGCGCACCGAGAAGAACTTCATGATATTCGGCATATTTCGCAGGCATCAGCGCTTTGAAGGCCTGTGCCACAATATGCGCGCGCATCGAGTCTGGTCCGAGGATCGGGAACTCCTTCATGACGAAGCGGACATTCGGATCGTTCTTGAGGATGGCTTCCATGTCTGGGAGCGCGCGCTTGCAGTAGCCGCAATTGTAATCGAAGAACTCATAAACGGTTACATCGCCGTTCGGATTGCCGAAGACTGCATCATGCGACGGATTGAAAAGCTGATCCTGACTTGAAGCAAGAATTCGCTTTACCTGTTCCTGAGCGGCTTCTGCCTGTTTGGTTTCGAGTGCGGTCTGTACTTCAACTATGATCTCAGGGTTCTGCAGCAGATAGTTGCGAACGATGTTTTCGACGGCCTGCTGGTTCATAGCTGGTGCTGCAGTCGTTTCAACAGGTGCGGCCGGGGGTGCGACTGGCGCTGGCTGATGTGACGTGCCTGCATAATAGCCGAGCGCAAGCGCAGCTGCACCGACGACAGCACCTCCGATGGAACCAAGAATGACGTTCTTCATAGCAATCACTTTCATACGTTCTGAAAACTCACTTAAAACACGCCCTGGTTGGCCTTTTAAGTGACTTACTTTTTAGCTTTGGCGTTGATGATATCCTGTGCACGCATCCAGTCCGGCGATCCGGATTTCATCTGTTTCTGCGCACGGATCGCAAAAATCTGAGCCTGTTGTAGTTTGCCGGAATAATAGTTCATATCGGCTGTGGCAAGGTCTGCACGCGCCATATCACCCGACTGACCATAGGCTTGGGCGAGATAGCCATATCCTCCCGGAAACTCCGGGTCGGATGCAATGCCGGCTTTAATCTCCTTGATTGCGGTCGGCATATTCGCTTTTGTTCCCGTCAACATCAACGCACGGCCATAGCTCATCCGAAGAAGCGGGGACTTGCGTGTGTCGAGTGAAACAGCGCGCTGGAAAGCCTTGGCTGCGTCCTGAGGATTGTTGGCTTTGATCAGAACTTCGCCCATCATTTCCTGAAAATATGGGTTCTTAGGCTGTTCTTTGATGAGTGCATCAAATTTAGGAAGCGCAGAACGCGCCGAGCCATTCAGATATGTTGTGATGGCGCTGCCATAACGGGCAGGCAGGCCGCCGGGATTGCCGCGGAACATACGCTGTAATGCGCCCATATTGTTGGAATAGGCTGCAATTTTTGCACGCGCCATATCATGTCTGAGCTGAAGAGCTGCCGAATCCGTCTTGTTGTAGTTGGGGCTTTTCTTGGCAAGCTCCTCCAGATTGGAAATACGCTCGCGCGGCAGCGGATGGCTGATGCGATACTGATCAATCTGCGTGCCCGACAGCGAAAGAGCGGAAGCAAAACGCTGGAACGTATCAAGCATGCCCTTCGTGGATTGACCGGTGGCATTGAGATAGTTCACAGCCAGTCGATCAGCGGTCATTTCTTCGGTTCGCTGATAGCTGAGCAGGCTGCGCATCGCCATTTCCGTGCTGCCCATGGCTATACCGCCACCAGCGCCTGCTGCGGCACCGCTGCCAGATGCAGCACCAGCAACGCCTGCGCCAACTCCCAGAAGCATGCCGATCACAGCCATTGTGCGTGCACGACTCAACTGTTCACGCAGGCGATCCTGATGTCCGCCAGCGATATGACCTGCTTCATGTGCGATTACGCCGATGATTTCATTGGGCGTTTCGGCCTGCATGATTGCGCCTGTATTGATGAAAATACGGCGGCCATCGACGAAAGCGTTGAAACTCTGGGAATTGACGAGAATAACGCGGACACCACGTCCGCCTAATCCGGCGACTTTGAGAATAGGGGCTGCATAGTCGGCGACAAGCGCTTCGATTTCAGCATCGCGGACGATGGGAACACCGCCGCCGCGCGATTGCGCCTGTGCAGGCAGAACGCCCGTAACGGCAACAGCAAGGGCTGCAAAGGCAGCAACTGAACGGCGCATCACATTCTGAAAAGAAAACGCTTTGGTCGTGAAAGTTGCAGTCATGCTCCCCATAGTGCTCCTCATCCTGCTCAAACGAAATAAAAGCGAATCTTACAAATCTGGCTTACTTTAAGGGCTTTATATCAATCTTCATCGCTGTTTTTACTATAGCGCTGTTGCTTTACCAATCCGGCGATTATAGGGCGGGGGAGTTGCATTGCATTCCCCGCTTTTCTGGAGGCCAAGTTGAATACTCTTTCCAAGCGTAGCGCAGTCGAGCCGTTTCACGCCATGGATGTTCTGGCGGAAGCCAATCGTCGTCGCGCTGCGGGCCATCCGATTATTTCGATGGCAGTCGGACAACCGGCAGATCCTGCGCCACAAATTGTGCGGTTGGCTGCGGAACGTGCCTTGAAAGATGGTCGTATCGGCTACACTGATGCGCTGGGCCTGATCGAACTGCGTGAGGCGATTGCTGCGCATTATGTTGACAACTATGGCGTAACCGTCTCGCCGGAACGTATTGCGATTACGACAGGCTCATCGGCCGCGTTCAATCTTGCATTTCTTGTCTATTTCGATCCGGGTGATCGCGTGGCCATCACCCGTCCGGGCTACCCTGCCTACCGTAACATCCTGACAGCGCTTGGTCTCGAAGTGGTGGAAATTGCCAACGAGAGTGGCGCATCCGGCGCTTTGACTGCCAGAGCGCTGGCTGCGGCCCATGCTGAAAAGCCGCTTAAAGGCGTGCTGTTTGCGAGTCCTGCAAATCCAACAGGCGCGGTCATCGATAAGCCGGAACTCAAGGCAATCATCGAAACGGCTCAAGATCTCGGCATTCGCGTGATTTCGGATGAAATCTACCACCGTCTTTCTTATGAAACAGAAGATGTGACGGCACTTGAGATTTCGGATGATGTGACCATCATCAATTCGTTCTCAAAATATTACTGCATGACTGGCTGGCGCATTGGCTGGATGGTTCTGCCAAGCGCAGATGTTCGAGCCATCGAACGTCTTGGCCAGAGCCTTTATATTTCGGCACCCGAACTTTCCCAGCGTGCGGCAATTGAAGCGTTTCACGCAACCGCAGAGCTGGAACGCGTGAAAGACCGTTATCGTCAGAACCGCCAAATCCTGCTCGATCATCTTCCGCAAATGGGATTGAACCTTGCAGCGCCAATGGATGGTGCGTTCTATGCCTATTGCGATGTTTCGCGTTTTACCAATGACAGCATGGAGTTCGCGCGTCGTATGATTGTTGAGACCAATATCGCAGCCACGCCCGGACGCGATTTTGATCCCATTGATGGGAATCGCACCATGCGCTTTTCCTATGCTGGCAAGGTCGAGGAAATGCAGGAAGTTGTTCGTCGCCTTGAAGAGTGGCTTCCACAACAACGTGCCTAATAATTAATCTCTAAAACAAAAAGAAAACCGGCGTTTCCGCCGGTTTTCTTATGTTTAATATCAGAAGAGTGCAGGCTTAGAAGAAACCCTTCTTCTGCCACCAGCCGCCACGCTTCGGCTTCTGTTCTTCCGTATCGCTGGAAGTGACGACAGGCTCGGCAACCTTTTGCGGTTCTGCAACAGGTGCTGCTTCTGGTTCCACCGCAACTTCTTCAACTTCCTGCTTTGCAGCAGCCTTGCGTGTACGACGCTTAGGCTTTGCAGCTTCGGCATCTTCCGCAGGAGTTGTGACTTCTTCCTCAACAGCCTTCTTGCGCGAACGTGTCTTGCGCGCGGGCTTTGCAGGTTCCTCTGCAGGGTCGGCAGCGACCACATCGTCATTCGCTGCTTCTTCACTCTTTGCAGTCTTGCGACCGCGTGGCTTACGCGCTGGTTTTGCAGGCTTTTCGTCTGTTTCAACTGCAACCGTTTCAGCAGCCGAAGCAGCTTCAACCACTTCAACAGTGACGGTTTCAACCGCAACAGCCACTTCCGCAGGCTGTTCTTCTGCCTTTACAGGGATGACTGGCGTATAACCGACGAATTCAGGATCAGGTACTTTCTTGAACTGAATATCGTCGTCACGACGGTTTTTGCGACCGCCACGACGGCCACGACGACGCTTCTTGCGACGATCCTCGTCGCTCTGCGAAGCATTGCTTTGAGAGCTGGTGCTTTCATCCTCATCGCCGTCTTCGTCCGAAACTTCTGCGCCGGATTCAGTCTGCTCCGTCTGCTCGCGGTCACGACCGCCACGACGGCGGCGCCGGCGACGACGTTTGCGATCGCCTTCTTCGCTGCTTTCTTCGCGAGCCTGTGGTTCGTCCTTGATTTCTTCTTCGGCTTCATCGTCCTCAAGCGGAATTTCAGGATCTTCGATATCGTCTTCATAAACCATCGGCTGCACAGGCTGGATGGTTATTGGACGTGTCGAAGGCGCGCCCTTGTCGATGACGAAATGCTGATGACCAACGCTTTCGTCCGCATCGATGCTGATATTTGCGCCGAAACGGCCTTCCAGATCAGCCAGCAGCTGGCGCTTATGGTTCAACACATAAAGCGCCGACGCGGCAGGGGTGCGAACGACGATGTCATAGCCCGAATGGCGCAGGAGATAATCTTCAATGCCACGGATAATATGCAGAGCCATGGAGGAGTCGGAACGGATATGTCCGGTACCGCCGCAATGCTGGCAAACCTGCATCGTGCTTTCAAGGACCGATGCGCGGATGCGCTGGCGCGACATTTCGAGAAGGCCGAAATGCGAAATACGGCCTACCTGAATCCGCGCCCGGTCGTCCTTAAGGCAATCCTTCATCTTCTTTTCGACAGCGCGGTTGTTGCGCTTTTCTTCCATGTCGATGAAGTCGACAACGATCAGACCGGCAAGGTCTCGCAGACGCAGCTGGCGCGCGACTTCTTCGGCCGCTTCCAGATTGGTCTGAAGAGCGGTGTCTTCGATCGAATGTTCGCGGGTTGAGCGGCCCGAGTTGACGTCGATCGCAACCAGCGCTTCTGTCTGGTTGATAATGAGATAGCCGCCTGATTTCAGCGTCACCTGTGGCAGAAGCATACGGTCTAGCTGTGCTTCAAGGCCGTAGCGCGTGAAGACAGGAACTGGCTCGCGGTAAGGCTGAACGACCTTGGCATGGCTCGGCATGAGCATGCGCATGAAGTCTTTCGCTTCGCGATAGCCATTTTCACCCGCAACCAGAATCTCGGTGATGTCTTTATTATAAAGATCGCGGATCGAGCGCTTGATCAGGCTGCCTTCTTCATAGACGAGGGCAGGCGCAGTTGATTGCAGCGTCAGCGAACGCACGTTCTCCCACATACGCATCAGATATTCGTAATCGCGCTTTACTTCGGCCTTGGTGCGGTTCGCACCAGCCGTGCGCAGGATTACGCCCATGCCCTGTGGAACTTCGAGCTCCTTGACGATTTCCTTGAGACGCTTGCGGTCCTGCGGATTGATGATCTTGCGCGAAATCCCGCCACCGCGCGCAGTGTTTGGCATCAACACGGAATAGCGACCAGCGAGCGACAGATAAGTCGTCAGAGCAGCGCCCTTATTGCCGCGCTCTTCCTTGACCACCTGCACCAGAATAATCTGGCGGCGCTTGATAACTTCCTGAATGTTGTACTGACGGCGATTGGTGCGGCTGTGCGAGGGAAGCTCTTCCATCGCATCCTCGGAACCAACCGATTCAACCATGTCTTCTTCGTTCTCGACTTCCGAATCGTCATCATCGTCGCCATTGTCGGTGTCCACGGCTTCAGAAATGACATGACCAGCCTGCTTCATCAGCGCGATAGCAGGCGTGCCCGGCACATAATTTTCAAAAGCAGGACCGACTGGCTCTGCCGCAGGCAAGCCGTTGCGGGTGGCATTTGATTGCGAATCGCTGGTCTGACCGTCACGACGTCCACGACGGCGATGGCGGCGCGAACGATCATTGTTCTTTGCCTTTGGTTCGTCTTCGTCGTCTTCATTGCGAGCCGCTTTGGCTTCTGCTTCGAGCAGTGCCAAACGATCAGCAACCGGGATCTGATAATAATCCGGATGGATTTCAGAGAAAGCGAGGAAGCCATGGCGATTACCGCCATATTCCACGAACGCAGCCTGAAGAGATGGTTCGACGCGGGTGACGCGTGCGAGATAAATATTACCCTTTAGCTGCTTCTTGTGTTCCGACTCGAAGTCGAATTCTTCAATCTTGTTGCCACGCGTTACGATGACGCGGGTCTCCTCCGGGTGGGAGGCATCTATAAGCATTTTGTTGGACATTAGTGTCTTTCCTGCCGGCGCTAGGACGCAAGCCGCATGCGCCGGACGAAACCCTGAAGGCTGTCGTCCTGGCTGGGATGCATCTGCCGAATGATATTGGGTTCGTCGGAATAAAAGCTGCTGTCCTTACGCGCGATGGCCTCGTGGCGATCACGGTCTTCAGGCTTGCAATGGTCAGTCTTGCTTGACCCATAGCTGTTCCGAACGAAACGACCTCATATATGACCCGAAAAAGCCGGGCCGACCTCTTTGCTCTTTCAGAGCGCTGGCGACAGCGCGTATCAATGCGCAGTCGGCCGATTAAAAAACGGAGGCGGCAGGGGAGCCGTATTCCGTTGAATTCTGTGCGGGTTATTGGGTGGCGAACTCAATACGCCACTGTATTTGCTATCTTTCCTCGCGCTCCGTTTTAAAAACCGGCAAACGATTCTGGCAGCTACTCCATAACCTACTTTAGCTTTTATGGTGTCGTTTGAACTATGACAAGTATGAATATCAGTTGACACCTTCATCGTAATTTTGCCGAAAGGTGATAATAGAGGTCAAAACCGCCTGCCAAGGCCCCGATGAAGCCATGGAACATGGGGCGAAAAGCCTTCGTTAACCATAATTTTGTACGGGTAGAATTATGAAGTGCGCGCAATCACAGGCTATGGCGTAAATGTCTGGCCCAAGATTATTCCATAATTTTTAGATCGCGATTACGGATGCATTCTCTGAGCAATAAAAATGGAACTCAAAAAATGTCGGCGGTGCGAAACATGCTCGTGCTGCTGACGATGATGTGTGCCACTTTTTTTCATGTCGGCTCCGCCATGGCCACCAATATCGGCAATGTTCCGCTCTCGGCTCTGACATACCGTATGGCTGGCGACGATTTGCGGATGCGCGTCGTTGTCATGTTCGACCGTGAACCTGAGTTTTCGACACTCATATTCGACAATCCGCACCGTCTCGTCTTTGATCTTCCCGAAACGCGCTTCGGCTTTGATGAGAAAAGTCTGGAGGCGAGGGGGATTGTCTCCCGTGTACGTTATGGGCTGGCCGGAAATAACCGTTCGCGCCTCATTCTCACGCTGCGTGGTCCATTTAATGTCGAGAACATTCAGGTAATCAAGAACGAAACCGCCTCCGGTTATCGTCTGGTCGCCGATATCGTCGCGTCTTCGGATCGTGAGTTTGCTGCAAAGCTCGCGTCTCAGCATGATGTCACCGGATCGACCGAACGAAAGCAGAAGAATGGGAACGCAGTGCTTTCATCGGAGTCCAGTGGTGCGCGTCCGTTTGTTGTGATGGTTGACCCCGGCCATGGCGGTATCGACAGCGGCGCTGAAAGCCTGAGCGGCAGCAAGGAAAAGGATCTGACTCTTGCTTTCGGGCAGGAATTGCGTGATCGCCTGGCAAAAGAAAAAAACATCAAGGTTTTGATGACCCGCGACGATGACACATTCTTGCGGCTCTCCGAGCGTGTGCGTCTGGCGCGCCAAAAGGAAGCCGATCTCTTCATTTCTATTCACGCAGACACGATCAATCAGACTGATATTCGCGGAGCGACTGTCTATACAATTTCCGACAAGGCTTCTGACTCCGTTGCGCGCGCCATGGCAGAGCGCGAAAACAAGTCCGACAGTATCGGAGGGGCTGTTCCTGAAGAGCTACCGGAAGTCGCTGATATCCTGCTCGACCTGACGCGGCGGGAGACACACACATTTTCTTTGAGTTTTGCCGAGAAGGTTATTCGCTCCCTTCAAGGTGAGGTCAATCTGATAAACAACCCGCATCGCTTTGCCGGTTTTCAGGTTCTGAGAGCTCCCGATGTTCCGTCCGTATTGATTGAGATTGGCTATCTTTCCAATGCCGAGGATGAGAAATTGATCAGCAATCCTGAATGGCGTCGCAAACTGGCGGATCGTATCGCACAAGCCGTAAGAGCGTTTGAAATACAGAAACATCCAGAAATTTTGTCAAAAGGTTAGAAATATGCGATGTTTGGCAGGGTTCATATTCATCCCTGCTTATAAGATGCATGGTTGCAACAGTTTCTTGTATTTTTGACGTTGTCCCGCGTTTGCATGCGTTAAATTGGTAAAAATAGAGAAACGATCTTGCCTTTGACGCATTTGATAGTCACTAAACCACCGTATTGCCAATGCGGCATTTGTCGATGGGTGCTCGTTTCGATTGCCCCCTAAATTATGCGAATGATCTGAAGGCAGGATCCCGGATTTATGGTAAGGCTTATCGGATATTTCTTTGGAATTGGTACGGTTCTGGCGCTTTTGGTGGCTGGCGGTGTTGCCGTCTATATTGGAAGCCTCACAAAGGAACTGCCCGATTACGAAGTGCTCGCAAAATACGAGCCTCCTGTGATGACGCGCGTCCATGCTTCGGACGGTAGCCTTATGGCGGAATTTGCGCGCGAGCGCCGCATGTATCTGCCAATTCAGGCTGTGCCAAACCGTGTTAAGGCTGCCTTTATCTCCGCCGAAGACAAGACCTTCTACGAGCATCACGGCCTTGATTTCGGTGGCTTGACTCGTGCGGTTCTTACAAATGTGAAGAACATGGGTTCTGGCCGTCGCCCAGTCGGCGCATCCACGATTACCCAGCAGGTCGCAAAGAACTTCCTTCTGAGCTCGAACCAGACCTATGACCGCAAGATCAAAGAAGCGATTCTTGCGATGCGCATTGAGCAAGCCTATTCCAAGGACCGTATTCTTGAGCTTTATCTCAACGAGATTTTCTTTGGTTTGGGTTCTTATGGCATTGCCAGTGCTGCTCTGACCTATTTTGACAAATCGGTTGGCGAATTGAGCATTGCCGAAACAGCTTATCTGGCCGCTCTGCCAAAAGGCCCAAACAATTACCATCCTTTCCGTTTCCCGGATCGCGCGATTGAACGCCGCAACTGGGTTATCGATCGCATGGCTGAAAACGGCTACATCACGACACAGGAAGCGGAAGAAGCCAAGAAAGAACCGCTTGGCGTAAAGACCCGCACCGCAACGCATTACCTGTTCGCTTCCGAATATTTCAGCGAAGAAGTGCGCCGTCAGATTATCCAGAAATATGGCGTTGATGCACTTTATGAAGGTGGCCTGTCGGTTCGTACGACGCTTAATCCAACCATGCAGGTCGAAGCACGCAAATCACTGCAGGCTGCATTGCTCCGTTATGACGAGGCACGCGGCTGGCGTGGACCTTTGAAGCACGCCGAACTTGGCGGTGACTGGGCAACCGCTTTTGGTGATTTGCAGGCCTATCCTGATGTGCCTGAATGGCAGCTCGCCGTTGTCCTGAACGTCTCGGCTGCTGGTGCCGATATTGGTCTTCAGCCAGAAGTAGAAGGCTCGGGTTCGCGCAGCAAAGAACGTACACGCGCATTCATTGCTGCTGATGATATGAAATGGGCAATGCGCGTCACCAATATTGGTGGCAAGCGCGGCAGTGCGAAATCGCCAGAAGGTGTTCTGAACGCCGGTGACATTGTCTACGTATCGAAAGCCGGTGACGGTGAATCCCGCTTCCGTCTCCAGCAGCCACCAAAGCTGCAGGGTGCACTGGTTGCTATGGACCCGCATACTGGCCGTGTGCTGTCGATGGTAGGAGGCTTCTCCTTTGGAGAATCCGAGTTTAACCGTGCAACGCAGGCCTATCGTCAACCCGGATCGTCGTTCAAGCCGTTCGTCTATGCTGCCGCTCTCGATAACGGCTACACGCCAGCTTCCGTTGTTCTGGATGGTCCGCTTGAAGTTAATCAAGGTGGTGCGCTTGGCGTATGGGCTCCGAAAAACTATTCCGGCAAATTCTCTGGCCCGTCGACCCTTCGTTACGGTATCGAACAATCGCGTAACGTCATGACTGTGCGTCTTGCACAGGACATGGGTATGAAGACTGTTGCGGAATATGCGGAGCGTTTCGGTATCTACGACAAGATGATGCCGGTTTTGTCGATGGCGCTTGGTGCTGGTGAAACGACTGTCCTGCGCATGGTTACGGCTTATTCCGTTATCGCCAATGGCGGGCAGAGCATTACGCCTTCGATGATCGACCGTATTCAGGATCGTTACGGCAAGACCGTCTTCAAGCATGACGCACGCCAGTGCGATGGCTGCAACGCCCAGCAATGGTCAAATCAGGAAGAGCCGACACTGATCGACAATCGCGATCAGGTGCTCGATCCGATGACTGCCTACCAGATCACATCGATGATGGAAGGCGTCGTGCAGCGCGGTACTGCGCAGCTTCTGAAGAGCCTTGATCGTCCGCTGGCTGGTAAGACCGGCACGACCAACGATGAAAAAGACGCGTGGTTTGTCGGTTTTACACCTGATCTGGTTGTCGGTGTTTTCATGGGTTATGATACACCCACACCGCTTGGTCGCGGTGGCACAGGTGGCGGTCTCGCTGCTCCAGTCTTCAAGGAGTTTATGGGGCAAGCTCTGGCTGGAACACCGAAGGTCGATTTCCGCGTGCCGGAAGGCATGACACTGATTGCGATCAACCGTAAGACGGGCATGCGTACCAATCAGGGTGACCCAAACCTCATCATGGAGGCGTTCAAGCCCGGTACTGGCCCATCTGACAGCTATTCCGTTATCGGGATGGATCAGTTCCGTGAAGGGTCACCGGTCCAGCCTCAATCGCCACAGGCGACCCGCGCGATCAATTCGGGTTCTGGCGGACTTTACTGATCTATCCCCCTTTACACTGCGTCGCGTGCTAATTATGGTCCGCGGCGCTTGAATGGCTTTTATGCCTTCTTGCGTTGAGGCAAAGCGGTTTGCTTTAATGTAACGCGCTTTAGAACAATATAGTTCGCAGTGTGAGCTTGTGTTCTCTCTCTCCACCCAAAGCATTTCCAGCAAAAGTGCGAAGCGGTTTTGCGTTGGATAATGCATCAAGACAAATAGTGAGATGCGGTTCCAACGATTCAGTTCTAACTGGAACCGCTCTGCGACTGACTTATTGAAGGAACGATTTGCCCATGCGCGCGGAAATCGAGACGCTGGTTGACGAAATCCAGCAGGCCATAAGCCTGCTGAGGAGGCATCTTTGACTGGGATCAGGCAATCAAACGTCTGGGCTATCTGAATCAGAGAGCCGAAGACCCGACCCTTTGGAATGATGCCCAGGAAGCCCAGAAGCTGATGCGCGAGCGCCAGCAACTGGAAGATAGCATTAATGGCATCAATACGCTCAAACAGACACTGAATGACAGCATCGAACTCATCGCCATGGGCGAAGAGGAAGGCGACAAGTCGATTATTGCCGACGCGGAAAATACGATCCGTGGGTTGAAGCAGGAAGTCGACAGCCGACAGATCGACATGCTGCTTTCTGGCGAAGCGGATGCGAACGACACCTATCTTGAAGTGCATGCCGGTGCAGGCGGTACTGAAAGTCAGGATTGGGCATCCATGCTTCTGCGCATGTATACCCGTTGGGCCGAGCGCAGTGGACGCAAGGTCGAGGTGATGGAAGTGCATTACGGCGAAGAAGCCGGCATCAAATCAGCATCGATCCTGATCAAGGGCCACAACTCCTACGGTATGGCCAAGACGGAATCCGGTGTTCACCGTCTGGTGCGTATTTCGCCTTACGATTCGAACGCACGTCGTCACACGTCGTTTGCGAGTATCTGGGTTTATCCCGTTATCGATGACAACATCGATGTGCAGGTGACTGAAGCCGATGTTCGCATCGATACATATCGCGCTTCGGGTGCCGGTGGTCAGCACGTCAATACGACGGATTCCGCTGTGCGTATTACGCATATTGCGACCGGCATTGTGGTGCAGTGTCAGGCAGAGCGTTCGCAGCACAAGAACCGCGAAAAAGCTTGGTCGATGTTGCGCGCCCGTCTTTACGAAGAAGAGCTGAAAAAGCGCGAAGAAGCGACTGATGCGGCCAATGCCAACAAGACTGAGATCGGCTGGGGCCATCAGATCCGCTCTTACGTGCTGCAGCCATATCAGCTGGTCAAAGATCTGCGTACCGGCGTTGAAAGCACCAATCCGCAGGAAGTGCTCGACGGTGCCGTGACGCCGTTCATGGAAGCAGCACTTGCTCACCGCATCCATGGTGGTGCCGAACTCATCGAAGATATCGATTGATATTTTTGAGAACATGTTCTGAAAAAACCCGGCCTTGAGCCGGGTTTTTTGTGCCTAAATCAAAGAGCCATATTGTGAACGGTTGCCGTTCAGGAATCTTTTGAAGCAGTGCGCCCTGCATCCGCACGCGGTTTGTATGCGCGTGGTCCGGTGATGATCGGGTCTATACCCTGAATGCTGATCGCATCGCCGGGAACGGACAGTTCCTGTTGAGCCGAAACGTTCGGTGCTGATTCCGATGGCATTTCAGGCAATGGCTGCATGACGGCCGGTTTCTTCAGCACGGATGCAAGCTCGCCGACCGGCTCATTCAGACCATGACGGTTTTCTGCGGTGTCATGCACATTTATATAGATGCCTGCGCCGAGACACGCGGCGAAAGCCGTGGCACCCAACGCAGCCAATCTTGTACGGATCGTGAAGAAACCGGAGCGTTTGATAGGTGTAGAATCCGCGATGGCATCAGGGGGACGCCCATCGCGGTTTGTCTTCTTTGGCTCATTCGACTTCTGCACCATGCCTGCAGTCTTCACATTCCAGATCGTTGATTCGATTGCATGTTATCATGGTTAACAAAGCTTTTCCGAAGCTTTCCCAAAGCTTTCTTTGCGAGCATTTTCAGCAAATTGATGGGGGAAACAATTTGCGATAGCTCTCCTTGTTAGGCGGGTTGGAGTGCGCGGGTTGCCTCAAGGACGCGTTCGGCATGTCCCGCCACTTTTACTTTTTCCCAAATGTGTGCGATGCGGCCTTCGCTATTGATCAAGAAAGTTGCCCGTTCGACGCCCATATATTTACGGCCATACATACTCTTTTCGACCCACACGCCGTATGCTTCGAGAGCAGTTCTATCTTCATCCGCAGCGAGATCGACAGTCAGTTCATGCTTTTTACGAAATTTCGCATGTTTTTCTGCGCTGTCGGGTGAAAGCCCGATGACGCGAGCGCCAATTTTGTCGAATTCCGGCTTCAGCTGAGAGAAGGCAATGGCTTCTTTGGTGCAACCCGACGTGTCATCCTTGGGATAGAAGTAAAGAACGACGAGTTTGCCTTTGAGCGACGACAAGGTAATCGTGTCGCTATCCGATGGCAAAGTGAAGTCCGGTGCCAGATCTCCAACTTGGGGACGAGCCATATCTGCGCCTTTCTTTTATGGATAAACGGGGAAACTGCCTGTTACACTTCGAGCTATCGCATTCGGGCTTTGCTTGTGCAACTGTTCAAGCGCACCCAGTCTGGTCTGCTGACGTCTGTCGATGAAACCTCAAAGAGGTTGATCAGCGGCTTCGGTGAAATGCATAAGTGTAACAAAAGTAGAGTAATAGCGAGTTTTTATAATCCGCTTTGTAAGGGTGCTCATTTGCGGAAATTAGATGTTCGGCTGGAATATTGACAGATAAACTGCGCAAAATCCGCTTTAGCAAGCGTGAGATGAAGAGAATCGAACGCCTCGCAGCCGAAGGCGCGGACCGGGTTGTGCTTGCTTCATTGCGCTCCCGTCGCTCGTTTATGTCGTGGTGCTCTCACGCCTTTCTTTCCTTATGCATAGCTCTTGTCCTGATTGGCGGTGTTGGGTTCGTGATTTTGCGTGGTGGCGTGAACAGCGAACTCTTACGCGATGAAGCCCAGAAGAGCCTGAGCGGGGTACTCGGCAAGGATGCCTCCGCCACGATCGGCAGTGCCGGATTATCGCTCGATCAGAACAGTCTGGTCGCAATGGAGGCGAGGGATGTTTCCATCATCGATCCGAAACAGGGCATTGAAATCAGGAATATCAAGTCGGTACGTCTTGGTTTGGCGCCTTTGCCATTGTTGACAGGCAAAGTCCGTGTCGCTGAACTCGAGATCGACGGTGCGTCTTTCGATCTGCCTGAACAGGAAGGTGCCGGTTTCTGGAAATCTCTTCCATATGACAAGCGGGGCTACATCGATTTTGATGCGGTTTCCGAAGAGCTGTTCTCGACTATGCGGCGCAATCTTGAATTATTGCGCAATCAGAACACTCATGCCATCGGGCTGCTGAACACCACAATTCGGTTCAAAACCGGCGATACGCAGCAAAGCATAGAGGTGCAGAAGCTTCGTTTGGTCGAGAGTTCTGGAAAAATCTCGGTTGCGGGGAGTGCCGTTTGGCAGAACAAGACGATCACAGTTGATGGCAGCATTGATCGTAAGGGACAGGAAAACGATCTGGATGCATTCCAGATCAAGATCAGCAATCTGCCGATTGATCTGGGATCGCCGGAAGAGGTTGCGCCGGTTATCGATGGTAATCGCGTTAATCCTGCGCATTTCGACCTGAGCGGTAAAGCGAGCCTTGCTCTGTCTGGCAAAGCCGCCAATGGCGATAATCCTGAGCAGGTCACGGCTGAATTGGCTGTCGATGGCATCGATATGGAGATTGGGCGGGTCACTGATGTTCGCGGTAGCGCAATGCTTCGTATTGAACATACGCGTGGCAGCGGCAAAATCGAAGTCAAACCTTCCCATATTCAGTTAGGTGGAATGAACGCTGAGTTTAATGGTGCTTTCGGTCCGGAACCAGATGCCGACAACAATACTGGCGGTCCAAGCTATCGCTTTGAAGTGCTGACGAGTTCGGCCACCAGTATGCCTGCGGAATCAACCGACCCGGAATTGCCCTTCGGCGTGAAGATCGCAGGTCGCTTCCTGGCCAATCAACAACGCCTTCAGTTCTCCAATCTCGATGTCCAGACCAATACGGGCGAACTATACGGCCAAGGAAGCATGGGCTTTGGTGATGGCTCGCCTGAAATGATTTTCATGCTCCGCATTCCGAAAATGGCGGTCGCGGATGCAAAGCATCTTTGGCCAATTGATGTGGCAGATGGTGCGCGCGAGTGGGTTTTGAAGAATCTGTTTGGCGGCACATTGAAGGATAGCCGCATTGATATTTCTCTGGCGGGCGGACGGTTCAATGGTCCCGGTCTGCCACCACCATTGACGGGTGAGGAAATCAAGGCCGATTTCAATGTGTCCGACACGCGGTTTGATGTGATTGGCGAACTGCCTCCCGTCCGTGACGTTACAGGAAGTATTTCGGTGCGCGGCGCGCGCACGACAATTAAGCTGGCTAATGGCGTTGCCTACACGCCGGACAATCGCAAGGCATCTGTTTCTGACGGAACTCTGATCATTCCCTGGGGACCACAGCGACCGGTGATCGCCGACCTTGATTTGCTGGTTTCGGGTGATGCCGCAGCGATCGCGGAAATTGCAGGCAAGAAGCCAATCGATGTATTGAAGAACGTGCCTTTTAAGCCTGAAGACGCGACAGGTGATGTCAAGGCACGGGTGAAAGTGGGGTTCGCTGTTTCCAAAGGTGCCCCTCCCGGAACTCTGACATGGAATGCCGATATCGGGTTCGCCAATTTGGCTATTTCACAGCCTGTGGGCGGCTCCATGGTGAGCGAGGCGAATGGCAGCATTAAAGTTGACCAGACGGCGGCTCTCATTACTGCAGACGCAAAGCTTGACGGCGTTCCAGCAAAAATATCGATGACTGAGCCCGTTGACCGTTCGGGTCCGGCGAAACGGGAGCAGAAGATCAAGCTTGAGCTCGATGACGGCTCGCGCAATAAACTGTTGCCTGGCTTGAAAGATTTGTTTTCTGGCCCGATGTCGGTTGATCTTGGTATTGAAGAGAACGGTAAGCGACACGTATCGGCAGATTTGAACAAGACACAAGTGGACTTGCCATGGCTTGGCTGGCGCAAGGGGAGCGGTGTTCCCGCCAAGGTGACGTTCGATCTGATCAAAAGCAACGGCAGTGACGGTAAACTGGATATCCGCAATCTGGTACTGACTGGCGATGCGTTTGGCGCAAAAGGCAATCTTTCGATTGCCGGTGGTGATTTTCAGTCGGCCGATTTCAGTGACATACGGCTCACCCGTTCAGATCGATTGAGCGTTAAGGCGACGAAAAGCTCGGGTGGTTATCGCGTTACCATACGCGGATCTCAATTTGACGCCCGTTCGATCATCAAACAGATATCGGACATTCAGAAAAAGAGTGGAGGCTCTGGTGATAAGAGCCCACGCGTGGTTGTCAGCGCACAGATTGATGAAGTGAGTGGCTTTAATGACGAGAAGCTGCGCAATGTGGCTGTTTCGTATGAGAATGCGGGAAGCAAGATTTCCGGCGTGTCGGTTAACGCTGTTACAACTTCTGGTCAGGCATTCGTTGCAACCAACAACGAACAGGGTGACGCCCGGTCAATTTCACTGCAATCCAATGATGCTGGCGCGGTTCTGCGTTTCTTCGACTTCTACGACAAGATGCGTGGCGGAAAGATTACCGTGGGTCTGGCCGGGCAGGGCAATGGTCCTTTGAGTGGTCAGATCGATGCGCGGAATTTCGCAATCATCAATGAGCCACGACTGGCAAAGATTGTTTCGAGCTCGCCAAGCAGCGGTGGTACCAGTCTTAATCAGGCGGTCAAACAGGATATCGATGTGTCGCGCGTCGATATTGAACGTGGGTTTTCGCTTATTGAAAAGGGTGAAGGCTATCTGAAACTTTCCAAGGGTGTGGTGCGTGGACCCTCTGTTGGTACGACCTTCCAGGGTACGCTTTATGATTCGCGCGGCAATATGTCGATCACCGGCACCTTCATGCCGGCCTATGGCGTGAACCGAATTTTTGGTGAAGTGCCAATCTTTGGCGCGCTGCTGGGCAATGGACGTGATCGCGGTTTGCTGGGGATCACCTTCAAACTTGAAGGCAGCGCAAAGCAGCCGCAGGTTATCGTGAACCCGATATCCATAATTGCACCGGGTATCTTCCGCTCTATCTTTGAATTCTGAGGTTGAGGAAATCAGCTCAATAAAAAAGCCGGGCACATAGCCCGGCTTTTATCGTTATGAGACACGGCTCACGCAGGACGAATGAGCACGTGGCGCTTTTTGCCGAGCGATACCTTGATAACGCCTTGTTCGTTAAGAGCCGACGCGTTGATCGTCAGACGCGGATCGGTAACAGGCTCATCATTGATGCGAACCGCACCGCCTTCGATGTGACGGCGTGCTTCGCCGTTGGTGGCGCAGAGTTCTGCGAGCACCATCAGCGCCAGAACACCGATTCCATCATTGAGTGTCGCCTTGTGCACGCCAACCGTTGGCAGGTTCTGCGATAGCTCACCTTCTTCAAAGGTTTTGCGCGCAGTTTCCGCAGCTTCTTCGGCGGCATCACGGCCATGCAGGATAGCAGTAATCTCGGTTGCGAGGATTTTCTTCGCTTCGTTGATTTCGGAGCCGTCGAGTGCTGCGAGCTTTGCAATCTCATCCATTGGCAGCGTGGTGTAGAGCTTCAGGAAGCGTTCTACGTCAGCATCTTCCGTGTTACGCCAGTACTGCCAGAAGTCATAG
This sequence comes from Brucella grignonensis, assembly GCF_002252505.1. Lineage (GTDB taxonomy): Bacteria > Pseudomonadota > Alphaproteobacteria > Rhizobiales > Rhizobiaceae > Brucella > Brucella grignonensis. The sequence continues at coordinate 277,923 of NZ_NNRL01000164.1, forward strand.
GCGCTCAGCATATCGGCATTCAGCCAGATCGCGCCACCCAGCGACTTGCCCATCTTCTGACCGGAAGCCGTGGTGAGCAGAGGCGAGGTGAGGGCGTAAAGCTGCGGCGTGCCCATACGGTGACCGAGATCTATACCGTTGATGATATTGCCCCACTGATCCGAACCACCCATCTGCAGGCGCACGCCGTAGCGCTTGTTGAGTTCAACAAAGTCATAGGCCTGAAGGATCATGTAGTTGAATTCGAGGAACGACAGCGACTGCTCGCGGTCAAGGCGCGTCTTTACCGAATCAAACGACAACATGCGATTGACCGAGAAGTGGCGACCGACATCACGCAGGAATTCGAGGTAGTTGATGTTACGCAGCCAGTCGGCATTGTTGACCATCATGGCATCGGTCGGGCCATCACCGAAGGTCAGGTAATTCGCGAAAACGCGTTTGATACCGGCAATGTTCTCGGCAATCGTGTCTTCGGTCATCAGCTTGCGCGCTTCATCCTTGAAGGATGGATCGCCAACCATGCCTGTGCCACCACCCATAAGGGCTACAGCGCGATGACCGGTCTGCTGGAACCAGTGCAACATCATGATCTGGATCAGGCCACCGGCATGAAGGCTTGGTGCTGTAGGATCGAAGCCAATATAGGCCGTCACGGTTTCCTTGGCCAACAATTCGTCGAGGCCGCTTTCATCGGAAATCTGATGAATAAAGCCGCGCTCGGAAAGCGTGCGAAGAAAATCGGATTTAAAACCGGACATGCCCTTTTCCTGACTGATTAGGCGAGAATGGAAACAACAGTAATCAAGTGCTTACCGCCTTATGATATTTTGCCTTTAGCATCATTCAAGCGGGAATAACAAGGAAAGTCCGGTATGGCCGATTTGAAACGCGCAATAGGGCTGATGAGTGGTACTTCGATGGATGGTATCGATATTGCGCTTGTGACCACCGATGGCGAACATTGGGTTGAGCGCGGCCCTTCAAGTGCTGTGTCTTATTCAGATGGATTTCGTGCGCGGTTGAAGGCGGCACTTGTTGACGCGCGCAGTATCACCGATCGCAATGAGCGCCCCGGCATTCTCAAACAACTCGAGCATGACCAGACATTACTGCATGCTGTCGCCATTCAGGATTTTCTGCATGAGTATGCATTGCAGCCCGAGGAAATCGATGTAATCGGCTTCCATGGGCAAACCGTGTTGCACCGACCGCGGGAAGCTCTGACTGTTCAGATTGGCGATGGACCACTCCTGGCTGCCGAAACAGGTATTCCTGTTGTTTATGATATGCGTGCTGAAGATATGCGGCATGGCGGCGAAGGTGCGCCGCTGATTCCCGCTTATCACGCAGCGCTTGCAGCCAATCTTCCGTTTGGTCTCGAGGGACCTGTCGTCTTCGTCAATATCGGCGGAATTTCCAATCTGACCTATGTGGACAAAGGTGATGTGCTGATCGCTTACGATAGTGGACCGGGCAATATGTTGATCGATCAATGGATGGAGTTGCACGGGCAGGGCAGCTTTGACCCGGGCGGCATTACAGCCATGAGTGGTAGCGTCGACGATGTTCTGGCCGCTCGATATCTCGATCATGAATTTTTCAAAGGAAATCATCGCCGGTCGCTGGATCGCGGCGATTTTATTGTGCTTGCAAAAGACGAGGCCTCCGTCGAGACAGGAGCCCGTACGCTTGCTTATGTCAGTGCTGCTGCAATCTTGCGTTCGGCATCACATTTGCCGTCACGGCCACGTACTTATGTTGTGAGTGGCGGCGGACGTAAGAACGGAGCGATCATGACAGAACTGAGCGCACTTGCCGAGCGCGAAGGCGCACGCGTGCTTGATGCAGATAATGCAGGTTTTGATGGTGATGCAATGGAAGCAGAAGCCTGGGGCTATCTCGCCGTACGTTCGCTACGCGGTTTGCCACTAACCTATCCAACGACAACTGGTTGCGATAAACCCGTTTCAGGTGGTGTTTTGGCGTCCGTAGACAAATAAAAAATCCGGCGAGACAGCTCGCCGGATTTTGTTTTTTAGCGTATTAGCGCAGGCGCTTGGGACGAACTTCCACCAGTTCGCCAGCAAGACGACGATCCAGATATTCAGAGCATTCTTCGATGAGCAGATCGCTTTGGCCTGAGAAGAAGTGGTTCGCGCCAGCAAGCGTGTTCTGGGTAATGGTGATACCCTTCTGCGTCTTGAGCTTATCCACCAGCCCCTGAACATCCTTTGGCGGTGCTACCTTGTCCTGATCGCCGTGGATGATCAGACCAGAGGATGGGCAAGGCGCCAGGAACGAGAAGTCATACGTGTTTGGCTGCGGTGCGACCGAGATAAATCCTTCGATTTCCGGACGGCGCATCAGAAGCTGCATGCCAATCCACGAACCGAAAGAATAACCGGCGACCCAGCAATTCTTGGAATCGGGGTGCAGCGCCTGTACCCAGTCGAGTGCGCTTGCTGCGTCCGACAACTCACCTGCACCATGATCGAATTCGCCCTGGCTACGTCCGATACCGCGGAAGTTGAAGCGAAGTGTCGTAAAACCGCGCTGCTGGAACATGTAGAACAGATCATAGACGATCTTGTTGTTCATGGTTCCTCCGAACTGCGGATGCGGATGCAGGATCAGGGCGATAGGCGCATTCTTTTCCCGGGAAGGCTGATAGCGGCCTTCGAGGCGTCCGGCAGGGCCGTTAAAAATGACTTCAGGCATGTGTACTCCGCTTGTGATCGGAAGATCGGCTTCAGGGTGGCAAACTTGACGTAGGAGTGCGCCGCTTCTAGAACCGATTTGAAATTTCGTTAGACTGAACCAAAGTTCAGTACCTAATGTGGCTTAATAGGCTTTTCCTGATTGAAAATTCAAGAAAATTGCGCGCGAACTGCGTGCGAATAGCATGCTAAGCCACTTTAAGATGTTGCTTAGGAGATAGTATCGGTGATCGGAACCGGCAAGAGGCTCTATCTGGACTATAATGCCAGTGCGCCTTTACTTGATGAAGCGCGCAATGCGGTCATCGAGGCATTGGGCATTCCTGGCAATCCGTCATCTGTGCATCGTGAAGGCCGGGCCGCACGTGGGCTTGTTGAAGCTGCGCGCCGCAGTGTTGCTGCGCTGGTCAATGCCAAGTCTGATCATGTTTTCTTCACGTCAGGCGCCACCGAAGCTGCATCGACGTTGTTGACACCTCATTACATGATGGGCCGCGCGCCGGTGCGTCTGTCGCATCTTTATGTGAGTGCGACAGAGCACCCATGCATACTTGCCGGCGGACAATTTCCAGCTGAAAATATCACCATACTTGCTGTTGATGAAAACGGCATCCTGAAGCTGGACGCCCTGCAACAGGTATTGGAAGCGCATGATAAGAGCGCAGGCTTGCCGCTCGTTGCCGTTCAAGTTGCAAATAACGAGACCGGCGTTATTCAGCCTGTTCGCGAAATCGCGACACTGGTCAAAGCCGCAGGCGGAATTTTCGTCGTTGATGCAGTGCAGGCTGCTGGACGTATTAAATTAGATATTACAGATAATTGCGGAGATTATCTGATAATTTCCTCACATAAGATCGGCGGCCCCAAAGGCGTCGGCGCTGTGATCGCGATCTCCGATCTCATGATGCCAAAGGCGCTGGTTCGTGGCGGCGGTCAGGAAAAGGGACATCGTGCGGGCACAGAAGCGCTCCCTCTCATTGCTGGCTTTGGGGCTGCTGCAGATATTGCAGCCACGCGACTGAACGGCAATGGCTGGTCATTCGAAGCACGTGACAGGCTTGAAGCGGGGCTCATGGATATCGCGCCGAGTGCCACGATCCACGGCAATTCCGTTGATCGTCTGCCGAACACGACGTTTTTCTCGCTGGACGGTCAAAAGGCTGAAACTGTTCAGATCGCATTCGACCTTGGTGGAATCGCGCTTTCTGCCGGATCTGCATGTTCTTCCGGCAAGGTTGGTCCGAGCCATGTATTGGCTGCGATGGGGCATGAAGATGGTCCGGGCGCGATCCGCGTTTCGCTTGAACCGAATGTTTCAATAGAATCTGTCGACCAGTTTCTTGATGTTCTGCGCAAAATTGTTGCCCGTCACGAGCGCTCAAAGGCCGGTTAAACGCCTAATCGGGCTTGTCGTCGTAAATTATTCTTGAATTTTACCCGCAAATTTAAAGCCGGGCTTGAAATTAAGTTTAGAAGGGTTTTAAAGAAGCGTCACGCACACTATATTGCGGCGAGGATAGCGACTATCATCGCCCTGACGTTTGCAACTGTCGGACCTTGAATCTGACGAGGATGGAGAACGCCAATGCCTGCAGTGCAGGAGACCATTGATCAGGTTCGCGGCTTGGACGTGGACCAGTATAAATACGGCTTCGAAACAACCATCGAAGCTGAAAAGGCCCCAAAAGGCCTTAACGAAGATATCATTCGCTTCATTTCCGCCAAGAAAGATGAGCCGGAATGGATGCTTGAGTGGCGTCTGAAGGCCTATGAGCGCTGGCTCACCATGGAAGAGCCATCATGGGCGCGCGTGGATTATCCAAAGATCGATTTCCAGGATGCGTATTATTACGCGGCCCCTAAGAATCAGACCGGCCCTAAGTCGCTGGATGAAGTCGATCCGGAATTGCTTCGCACCTACGAGAAGCTCGGTATTCCTCTGCGCGAGCAGGAAATCCTTGCGGGCGTTCGCAAACAGGGCGACCCAAGCGAAATCGACGGCAATCCATCGGACAATGTCTATGCATCTGGCCGCGTGGCTGTTGATGCGGTGTTCGACAGTGTTTCGGTTGTCACGACGTTTAAGGCAGAGCTTGCCAAAGCGGGCGTGATTTTCTGCTCGATCTCGGAAGCCATTCGTGAGCATCCTGAACTGGTTCAGAAGTATCTGGCTTCTGTCGTTCCCGTTTCGGACAACTATTATGCGACGTTGAACTCGGCTGTCTTCACGGATGGTTCGTTCGTCTACGTGCCGAAGGGCGTTCGCTGCCCGATGGAGCTTTCGACCTATTTCCGTATTAATGAGAAGAATACGGGCCAGTTCGAACGCACGCTGATCATCGCGGAAGAAGGCGCTTACGTCTCCTATCTCGAAGGCTGCACCGCACCACAGCGCGACGAAAACCAGCTCCACGCAGCAGTCGTTGAACTGATCGCGCTCGATAATGCCGAGATCAAGTATTCGACTGTTCAGAACTGGTATCCGGGCGATAGCAGCGGTAAGGGCGGCATCTATAACTTCGTCACCAAGCGTGGCGATTGCCGTGGCGACAATTCCAAGATTTCGTGGACGCAGGTCGAAACCGGCTCCGCAATCACCTGGAAATACCCATCTTGCATTCTGCGTGGCGATAATTCGCGTGGCGAGTTTTACTCGATTGCCGTTTCCAACGGCTATCAGCAGATCGACAGCGGCACCAAGATGATCCACCTCGGCAAGAACACGTCGAGCCGCATCATCTCCAAGGGTATTTCGGCAGGCAATTCCAACAATACCTATCGCGGACAGGTTTCAGCCCATCGTAAGGCTGAAAATGCCCGTAACTTCACCCAGTGCGACTCGCTCCTGATCGGCAATGATTGCGGTGCGCATACTGTGCCTTATATCGAGGCGAAAAATGCCACAGCACAGTTTGAGCACGAGGCAACCACCTCCAAGATTTCCGAAGACCAGCTGTTCTACGTTATGCAGCGCGGTATTCCGGAAGAGGAGGCAATCGCCCTCATCGTCAATGGTTTTGTGAAGGAAGTTATTCAGGAACTGCCAATGGAATTCGCCGTCGAGGCGCAGAAGTTGATTGGCATTTCGCTTGAAGGCAGCGTCGGTTAATCCGGCGCGCTTTACTGCCTTACCACATCCGATTTTCTGGCCAGCCCTTTAACTGGCATAAGCAGCTCTTCGTGAGGCTGCGCTGAGAGACAAGGTTTACACCCATGCTTGAGATCAAGAACCTTCATGCAAAGATCGCTGACACGGATACAGAAATCATCCGTGGTCTGAACCTGACCGTAAACAAGGGCGAAGTCGCCGCCATTATGGGCCCGAACGGCTCGGGCAAGTCGACGTTGTCCTATATCCTCGCAGGTCGCGATGATTATGAAGTGACCGAAGGCGACATTCTTTACAACGGCGAGTCGATCCTTGAGCTCGACCCAGCCGAACGTGCTGCCAAGGGCATCTTCCTTGCGTTCCAGTATCCGATGGAAATTCCAGGCGTTGCTACGATGGAGTTCCTCAAGGTTGCGATGAACAGCCAGCGCAAGGCGCGTGGCGAAGCTGAGCTCAAGATCCCTGAATTCATCAAGCGCGTCAAAGACGTTGCTGGTGGCCTCAACATCGACATGAATATGCTCAAGCGTCCACTGAATGTTGGTTTCTCGGGCGGTGAAAAGAAGCGCGCAGAAATCCTGCAGATGCAGCTTCTCGAACCAAGCCTTTGCGTACTCGACGAAACCGATTCCGGCCTCGACATCGATGCGCTGAAGATCGTCTCGGATGGTGTGAATGCACTCCGTTCGCCTGACCGTGCCGTGATCGTGATTACGCACTATCAGCGCTTGCTCGAATATATCGTGCCGGACAGCGTTCATGTTCTTTACAAGGGACAGGTCATCAAGTCGGGCGACAAGAATCTTGCTCTTCATCTTGAAGAAAATGGTTATGCCGACGTAATCGGCGAAGTTGCCTGAGGAGGGATGGATCATGAATATCCAGACCGCTCCAACTGCAAAGCCAAAGACGTCGGCGGAAAGCGCGCTGATCGATAGCTTCGCCACCCGTATGGGCGAATTGCCGGGCAATGGTGATGTCGTTGTCGCTCGCGACAACGCGTTGGAATCGCTGAAAGTGCATGGTCTTCCGTCTCGCCGTATCGAAAGCTGGCATTACACGGATTTTCGTACGCTTCTCAAAGGCGTTGCTGACTTCAATTCGGCTGCAGGAACCAATGCGCTTCCAGCGCTGCTCGCAGGCTCATCAATCATTGCCGCAAGCAATGGTGTAGCACTCGACGCAAAGGCTCCGGAAGGTGTGGCCCTGACTGCTGTGCGCGATGCGCTTGCTGATGGATCGCTTGTTCCACAGCTTACCGTTCGCGGCACCGATGATACGATCGGCCAGATCAATGCTGCCTATGTCAGCGATGGCTGGGCTGTTTCGATTGCCGATGACACGGAGCTTGAAGCGCCGCTGGAACTGCAGAACATCCAGACGACCGGGCAGGGCCATACGCGCTTCCCAGTCGAAATTGGTTCAAACGTCAAGGCAACGATCATTGAGCGTCAGTCGGGTGGTGAAGGCGATGCTTTCTCGACCTCTGTCAGCCATGTGACTGTCGGTGACGGCGCTGATGTTATCTGGGTTATCCTGCGTGATTTCGGTCAGGCAACACAGCTTGCCCAGTTTAACGCAACCATTGGCGCAGGATCGAAGCTTACGCTTTACATCGTCAATGCTGGTGGCAAACTGGTTCGCCAGGAAGTGCATCTGACAGTGGCGGGTGAAGATTCGGATTTCGAACTTCGAGGCCTCAACCTTCTGGCGGACGATTCTCACACCGACATCACCATGACGGTGGCGCATCAGGTCGAAAATACACGTTCGACACAGATCATTCGTAACGTGGTCAAGGATCGCGCACGCGGCGTTTTCCAGGGCATGATCCGTGTTGCACAGATCGCTCAGAAAACCGATGCGCGCATGGCCTGCAACACGTTGCTGCTGTCTGATGATGGCGAGTTTGATGCGAAACCAGAGCTGGAAATTTTTGCGGATGACGTGGCTTGCGGCCATGGTGCGACGGTTACAGAGCTTTCCAAAGACTATCTCTTCTATCTGATGGCACGCGGTGTTCCTGAAAACGAAGCCCGCGGCCTGTTGATCAAAGCATTCATCGCTGAGATCATTGAAGAGCTGGAAAACGAAGCTCTCGTCGAGGCACTGGAAGATGTGCTTTCGAACTGGCTTTCAGCCCACGCTTGAATAAATAAGGCGGAGTGGATTGTTCACTCCGCCTTTTCTGCCTGAATGGTAGAAGGAACGATCATGGATCAGAAGAATCCGCTTGTAGCGGCCTATGATGTCGAAGCGATCCGCAGAGACTTCCCCATCCTGTCACGACAGGTTCATGGCAAGCCGCTCGTTTATCTCGATAATGGCGCGTCTGCGCAAAAGCCGCAAAGTGTCATCGACGCGATTACCCACGCATATTCAAATGAATATGCGAATGTGCATCGCGGTCTGCATTTTCTCTCCAATGCCGCCACAGACGCTTACGAAAAATCACGCGAAACAGTCCGCCGTTTTCTGAATGCGGGTTCGGTAGACGAAATCGTCTTCACGAAGAACGCGACTGAGGCGATCAACACGGTCGCTTACGGTTATGGCATGCCAAATATCGGCGAGGGTGATGAAATCCTCCTGTCGATTATGGAGCATCACTCCAATATCGTACCTTGGCATTTCATCCGTGAACGGCAGGGCGCAAAGCTTGTCTTCACACCCGTTGATGACGAAGGCGTGTTCCATATCGAGGAATTCGAAAAGCGTCTGACCGAGCGCACGAAGCTTGTCGCAATCACCCATATGTCCAATGCGCTTGGCACGGTCACGCCGATCAAGAAGATCGTCGAACTGGCCCATGCGCGCGGTATTCCTGTACTGGTCGATGGCAGCCAGGGTGCAGTTCATTTGCCGGTCGATGTGCAGGATCTGGGCTGCGACTGGTATGTCTTTACCGGTCATAAGGTCTATGGTCCGTCCGGCATCGGCGTCCTTTATGGTCGCACTGAAATGCTCGAAAAGATGCGTCCGTTTCAGGGTGGTGGAGAAATGATCGAGGAAGTGACGGAAGAAAACGTCACTTACAATCATCCGCCGCATCGTTTTGAGGCTGGCACACCGCCAATTGTTCAGGCGATTGGGCTTGGTGCAGCCCTCGAATATATGGAGAAGGTCGGCCGTCATGCGATCCTCGCTCACGAGGAAGACCTGCGTGACTATGCGCATGAGCAGCTGGGTAAGATCAATAGCTTGCGCATTTACGGCAACGCTCCAAACAAGGGGGCGATCATTTCGTTTGCGTTGGAAGGCATCCACGCGCATGACGTGTCGATGGTCATTGACCGGGCAGGAGTTGCAGTGCGTGCAGGCACGCATTGCGCACAACCGCTCTTGAAACGCTTTGGTGTCACCTCTACATGCCGTGCATCCTTCGGGATGTATAACACCCGTGCTGAAGTCGACGCGCTGGCAGAAGCCTTGGAAAAGGCAAGGAAGTTTTTCGGATGACCGAGATCGAACAAAAAGTTCAGGAACAGACTGAAATCACGACGGACGATACGCTCGCATCGGCAGATGGAAAGTCTGTGTTTTCCGCTTCTGCTATTCCGCAGGACGAGCTGCTCCGGCTGACCGATGATATCATCGGGGCGTTGAAGACGGTTTATGACCCTGAAATTCCAGCGGATATTTACGAGCTTGGTCTGATCTATAAGATCGATATCGAAGATGACCGCACTGTCAAAATCGAAATGACGCTGACTGCCCCTGGATGCCCTGTCGCCGGCGAAATGCCGGGCTGGGTTGAGAATGCTGTCGGTGCAGTTGAAGGCGTTTCGATGGTTGAAGTCACCATGACGTTCGATCCACCGTGGTCGGCTGATCGTATGTCAGAAGAAGCGCAGGTTGCTGTCGGCTGGTACTAAGAAATTAAAAGCCCCGCAAAATGCGGGGCTTTTGTTTGGTCAGAAGCCTGTCGTGTTTGCGTAGTGCAGGGAGTTCTTTCCGATACATCCCTGTACGAGGCCAACCAGCCCGCCCAACGCCGTTGCCGATGATACAAGCCCCTGGCCGCCTCTGAAGGGTATGGACAGAACTGCGCCCACAAACTTGAGTGCACGGCCAGCGATTTTTACAGGCAGCTTTTTCAATGTCTTGTTCGGGTTTTCGCGATACCGAGCACCGAATTCCGTGATGTTGTGATCGCGATTGCGGCGATAGTGATAACGCAGCGTCAGGCGGGATGAGGGCACTGTTTCATAGACGATGGCATCACAGGCCCAGCCAGTTCTTGCGCCCAGCGATTTTGCCTTAGCCCAAAGATTCCAGTCTTCGCCACCTGTCAGGCCGAAGTGGGAATCGAACCGCAATCCTGTATTGCGGAAAAACTCCAGCTTTCCCATCCAGCTGCCTGTGGCAACTTTGATGGAATCGCCACGGCCTAACTGACATTTACGACGACATTTTCTTTCGGATTTGTAGCCGCTACGCTCTATACCTGACCAAACCAGCTTCTGCAGAAAGGTGAGCTTTTCATCAAAGGGCTTTGGCCTTACAGGCGAGCCGATGATGTCGAGATCAAGACGATCCCGCTCAGCGAGCAGAGTTATAAGCCAGTCAGGCTCGACAAATTCGTCATCGTCCACATAGACAAGAAAATCGAAACCATGTTCGATTGCGTGGTTAAGCGCACGATTACGCGCTGACGAAATACCCAAGACGCCTTCGATAATGTAATCGATCTGGTCCTCACGCATCTGCGCACGGAAACCTTCGACAGTTTCATCGAGCGTCGGAGAGGAGTTATTTTCAACGATAAGGAATGTAACGGATGCGTTGTCTGGCTTCTTTATTGAAGCGAGTGATGAAAAAAGATTGCAGAGCATTTTCGGTCTGCTGCGAGTGACGACGGAAATACATATACGCCGCTGTTGCATGATGTACTAAGCCAATAATGGTTTATTTGTGATATTATGCATGCTTATTATGTCTTTATTATGAATAAAATGATTACGAAATAATAATATTAGAACTTGGAACAAGGGAGAGAACCCTTGTTCTTGTAGATCGATCAAATTTAGAAGGAAATAAAGTAAAGCGCTTGGTGCTATGCGCTAGTGGTGCCCCCAGAGAGACTCGAACTCCCGACCCCCTGATTACAAATCAGGTGCTCTACCAACTGAGCTATAAGGGCAGCACAGGCGTGGAATTAGCATAATTCTCAGCCGTGTAAAGCGAAAATTCACATTAGGTGGGTGATGGTAAGCAAGTTTTGCTTATGATAGCCATCAAGCCTGTGGAAATTGCACGAGTGGATTGAATTTGACGTTGGAATCCCGGCTGACATACATGCTGTTTCAAACGTCAAATTTGGTAAATTCACTCGATTCATAACGTTACTCGTGGTCTTTCGATTCTGACATTTGCTGAAAGCCTATATTGAGGGGACGCAAATATCGGGATCAGAACCCAAGCTGGCGCATTGGAATGGAAGATATGGACGATAAATCCCTGGCGCTTCACTTTCTCTCATCGGGAACAGAAGAATCACTTGCGGCTCAGAAAGAGCTGGTGAAACGTTACGGGCATGTTGCGGCCGAAGATGCAGATACAGTTGTGGCTCTCGGCGGCGATGGCACCATGCTGCAGGCTTTGCGTGACTTTATGAACACCGGCATACCCGTATACGGCATGAACCGCGGCTCGGTCGGGTTTCTCATGAATGAGTTCAGCGTGGAAGATTTGCCTGCACGCATTCATGCGGCGCAGAAAGAGACAATCCGCCCGCTGGAAATGATCGCGGAAACCGAACATGCGCCGCCGTTCAAGGCGCTCGCAATCAACGAAGTATCGCTATTTAGACAATCCTATCAGGCAGCCAAGATTCGCATCACCATTGACGGCAAGGTGCGGCTTGAGGAGCTGGTTTGCGATGGGGTCATGGTTGCAACGCCTGCGGGTTCAACTGCCTATAATCTGTCGGCACAGGGACCAATTCTACCACTCGAGGCTCCGCTGCTGGCTCTTACACCCGTAAGCCCATTCCGGCCAAGGCGCTGGGGCGGGGCGTTGTTGCCGAAACATGTAACCGTACGAATGGAGCTGCTGGAAACAGAAAAGCGGCCGGTTAATGCCGTTGCTGACAATAACGAAGTCAAGTCAGTAAGGTCAGTCACCGTCCGTGAAGACCCGGACAGCCAGGTTGCCATCTTGTTTGATCAAAATCATTCTTGGGATGAACGAATTCTAACAGAACAATTTAGACATTAGTTGGCTACGATTTTAGTAAAATCACGCATTAGTGTGGAGTGAAACATAATAAAATACAAATAAATAAGCGTTTTTATATTCTGATGCGGTATTTTAGTTGACTTTTGCACGCTGTGGACGTAGGCGATGCTGCAAGAAGACGCTAATTGCGTTGCAGACGCCTTTTCTGCCTTGGTTCCTGCGCCGGTTGACGCGGCTGCAATGACAGGATGGGTGGAATTCATTTCCAAAAAGAGAGCTGCGCCTCCATTGACGACATTTGCCGAACTCGGTCTTTCCCCGAAAGTGCTCGCTGCTGTTGAAGCTGCGGGATACACCGCGCCTACACCAATTCAGGCTGGTGCTATTCCACCTGCACTGGAGCGTCGAGATGTTCTTGGCATCGCTCAGACTGGCACGGGCAAGACTGCGTCTTTCGTTTTGCCGATGCTCCATCTTCTTGAAAAGGGCCGGGCACGTGCTCGTATGCCGCGCACGCTCATTCTTGAGCCGACACGCGAGCTGGCAGCACAGGTTGAAGAAAACTTTGTGAAGTATGGCGTCAATCAGCGTCTCAACGTGGCATTGCTGATTGGCGGTGTTTCGTTTGAAGAGCAGGAGCGCAAGCTTGAGCGCGGTGCGGATGTGCTCATTGCGACGCCCGGTCGTCTTCTCGATCATTTCGAGCGCGGTAAGCTCCTTCTGACCGGCGTTGAAATTCTCGTGATCGATGAAGCTGATCGCATGCTCGACATGGGATTCATTCCCGACATCGAGCGTATTTGCAAGCTGATCCCGTTCACCCGTCAGACCCTGTTTTTCTCGGCGACGATGCCACCGGAAATTACCAAGCTGACCGAACAGTTCTTGCATTCGCCGACACGTATTGAAGTAGCGAAGGCATCCTCGACTGCAAAGACCGTTACACAGCGTCTGGTAAAGTCGGGCAAGAAGGATTGGGACAAGCGCGCAGCGCTGCGTGATCTGATCCGTGCTGAAGGTGATACGCTCAAGAATGCTATCATTTTCTGCAACCGCAAGAAGGACGTATCCGAGCTTTTCCGCTCATTGGTGCGTCATGAATTCGATGCCGGCGCGTTGCATGGCGATATGGACCAGCGCGCGCGCATGACGATGCTGGCCAATTTCAAAGATGGCAAGTTGCGTCTTCTGGTTGCTTCCGATGTTGCAGCGCGCGGCCTTGACATTCCTGATGTCAGTCATGTGTTCAACTACGATATTCCAATCCATTCGGAAGACTATGTGCACCGTATCGGTCGTACCGGTCGTGCTGGACGTTCCGGTAAGGCGTTTACGCTTGTTACGTCTTCGGACACGAAATATCTGGCGGCGATCGAGTCCATGATTGGCGAAAAGATTGAATGGCTTGATGGCGATCTCTCAACCTTGCCAGCGTCCGACGAATCTGAAGATACGTCACGTAAGGGCAAGAATGCTCGCGGCAAAGGTAAAGATGCCAAGGGTAGATCAAAAGATAAGCAGAAGGTCGAGACACCTGTGATTGTTCAGGCAGATGAGCCGCAGCCGGTAATCAGTGAAATCAAAGAACGTCGCGATGCGATCCGCACGTCAAATGACGAGCGTCGTAACAAGCCACAGCACGACAACCACAAGCGTCGTCGTGATCGCGACGATGATGATGGTCCGGTTCCAGTTGGTTTCGGCAATGACATTCCAGCATTCATGCTGATCCCGACCGGGATTTAAGTTTAGGTTGTTGCGAATTGAAAACGCCGGTCTGGTTCAATCAGACCGGCGTTTTATGTTTTTGATACGGATAGTAGAGAAGAACGAGCTGTTGGAGCGCATCCCGAAAAGTGTGAAACGGTTTTCGGAAAAGATGCGCGTAAAAACAAATGATTAGAGAGCCGATCTGATCCAATCAGATCGAAACGCGCGCCGGAGCTCCTCCTACGACTTCCCTTTAGGCGCAGCCCTGAGACTCGCCGCGAATGCCAGTCGCGCCCAATCAGTCATGATTTCGGGATCGTCATAAGCCTCGTCTGGCACACTCCAGTAAGGCATGGCAACAGGCTTGCCACTCTTCCGACCATCGTAAGTCCATTGTCTGGACCCAGCTTCAATGAAGGCGGGTGCTGTTTGCACATCGGCTTTCAGCAACAGCTCGTCCTGAACAACGAGCGCTATAATCAATCCCTGATGGTAAATACCTTTGCCGCCAAACATGCGACGAATACTGATCGCTCCTAATCCTTCAAACAAATCACGTAAGGATTGGTCGTCCATTTTGGGAACCCGGGTATTTAAGCGGCGCCCTGCATCAGGCGCAGGCTTTCTGGGGAGGCTGCAGTTAGCTCAACAGATTCACCACAACCACAAGCCGATGTCTGATTTGGATTATTGAATACAAATCCGGTGCGCAGTGTTGTGACTTCGAAGTCCATCTGCGTGCCAAGCAGGAACAGCACAGCCTCAGGCGCGATATAGACCTTTGCGCCATCTTTTTCGACGGAATCATCACCGGCTTTCGGCTCAGTGACGAGATCAATCGTATATTCCATGCCAGCGCAGCCGCCTTTTTTGACGCCAACGCGAATACCAACAGCACCGTCACGCGACGCCATGATTTCACTAACGCGAGCGGCTGCTGCATCGGTAAGCGTCAAAACTGAGAAACGGCCCATTTTTCATCTCTTCCGGTGTTATACTGGTCTGCAACTGGAGAATCATCCAGTCTGCTCGAAGCAATACGCTTTTCTGCGAGGTTGCCACGTTTTCACTATAGTTAGTGTTGTAACATCATTACTGCAAGACACCAAATCGGGAGCACGGCCATAACGGGCGTGCGTGCTTTGGCGGGCTGCAAACAAAGAATTGCTGGAAGAGGAGAAGCGAATGTCGATTGAGCGTATGAAGCCTTTGATACTTGCTGGGGTCGCGGGCGTTTTCAGCACCCTGGTTCTGATGTCCGGTGCGCAAGCCCAGGAAGCGCCCAAGAAAGCTGCTCCGGCCCAAGCCCAAACTCAAGCACAGAAACAGGAAAAGCCCGTCGAGGAAACCAAGCCGTCCGAGCAAACTCAGGATGCTGGTGATGGCGTAACTGTTCCTGATTACCGCGATGACCGCTCGACTCCGCAAGCGCTAATGGAATCCTATTACAATGCGATCAATCGCAAAGAATATGCTCGCGCTTACAGTTATTATTCGGAAGAGGGGCGGGAGCCCGATTTCAAGACATTTGCCAAGGGGTATGAGGGCACCAAGAGCGTAAAGGTTGCGGTCCGGAAAGTCGACCCAGATCCGGGCGCGGGGCAAATCTATTGGAGCCTTCCGATTGCTATCGAATCCGAAGGCGATGATGGTAAGAAACAAGTGTTTACGGGCTGTTATACGATACGCCTCACCAATCCCGGTATGCAGGAAGAACCACCTTATAAGCCAATGCAGATTATGACGGGTTCATTGACCAAGTCACCGCTGGCCATTGAAGAAAGCGTGCCGGAAAGCTGCGAGGCACCGTAACGAAATTCATGCTTGACCTTACCACGATGGGAAGCTGCACATTGGTATCAGCTAAAACATCTGAGTCAGACGAGCGAAGTTATTCTGGCCTGAGGTGAATGCTTGAGAATAACCAGATAGAGCGGTTCTGTATCCAATCCCAAGGGAACTGCTCGTGAGCAAGGAGTGAGTTGAATGGTAACTTTTTCTGTACCGAAGATGAAATGCGGTGGTTGCGCCGATAGTGTTACAAGCGCTCTGCGCGAGCTCGATGAAAAGGCTATTGTTAATATTGATCTTGATAAGAAAGAGGTCGAGTTTGATGGTAGCGCATCGCGGGATCAAGCGCTCAATGCTCTGTCTGCTGCCGGTTATCCTGCAACGGTCGCGCAATAATGTGATCATTGTTGCGCGCGTTGTGATGACGCGCCGCTTGTAAGATATCTGACCAAAGCATAATTGCCGGGCTGAAATGCCCGGCAATTTTTGTTCGGTTTCATAGGAGGGCAGATCGCGGCGACCAAGTGTTGCAGTCAGGTCTGCAAATGTTGTGTTCGGCAAATCTTGTGCTCGATTGACTGGAAGGCCGATTTTTGCCACATCAACGGCAAATCTCGTTTATGGTGTCCCATAAAGATAGTGAGCCGCGATTGTCACGGATTTGCCGAATGATCCGGGCTCTGTTCGAAATGGGTGCCAGAAGGCACAATCATCGCGTGATCGCGATATAGAAGGATATAGGGCATGGCTATGGCAGCCGATTTCCAGGATCTTCGCACGAAGATGGTCGATAATCAGATCCGTACCACGGATGTAACGGACCTCAGGGTCATCGATGCTTTTCTGACTGTTGCACGCGAAGCTTTTGTTCCGGCAAACCGTCAGGTGCTTGCTTATATCGATGAAGACCAGCTTCTTGAAAGCGAGGGCCCTGCGCCGCGCTACCTGATGGAGCCATCGCCTTTTGCAAAGCTCGTGCAGCTCGCAAAAGTAAACAAGGACGATGTCGTTCTGGATGTTGGTTGCGGCACCGGCTACTCGTCTGCAATCTTTTCTGAGCTGGCTGGATCGGTCATTGGTCTCGAAAGTGATTCCGCTTTGTTGGCCGTTGCGACGGCTCGTTTGCAGGAACTTGGCCATGACAATGTTGTGATCGTTTCAGGCGATTTGAATACAGGTTATCCTTCTGAAGCGCCTTACGACGTGATTTTCATCGAAGGTGCAGTTGATTTTGTGCCGGAAGTACTTTTCAATCAGCTTAAAGAAGGTGGCCGTCTGGTTGTCGTCGAAGGGCGTGGAAATGCCGGAGTTGCGCGACTTTATGTGAAAGAAAGCGGTGTCGCTTCGGGCCGCAGCGTTTTCAATACAGCAGTTCGTCCGCTTCCTGGTTTTGAGCGTATTGAGCAGTTCGAGTTTTGATCCAGCGCGTGGGGCAATTCTGCAACGATGCAGAAATTGTTTGTGAAAGCACTGGCGGGAAAGATGGAAATAGCGGAATTTACACGTTATTAAGTCTTCCCGAACCGATCGGTTCGATTATAGATTCGTTTGTTCTGATATGAGGTATACGGTGTTCAAAGCGTGCAAAGGACTTATGGCGGCGGCAATACTCCTGTCTGGCACCGTTTTATCGGGACAGGCCGCTTTGTCAGAGACGCTGAATGGCGCTCTCATGAAAGCCTATAAGAACAACGCAACCCTGAACTCATCGCGGGCAGGTGTGCGCATTCAGGACGAAAACGTTGCGATTGCAAAATCTAACTACCGTCCTCAGGTGACAGGTTCTTATAATATCGGTCGCGGTAAGACGCCAACAGCTGGCACGCGCACGACCGGGACTTACGGTATTGAGCTTAATCAGATGCTGTTCGATGGTTTTCAGACCAAGAACAATGTCGCCGCAGCTGAAACTACTGTGTTTGCGCAGCGCGAAAACCTCCGCAACGACGAGCAGAACACACTCTTGGAAGCTGTTCAGGCTTATATGAATGTGTACCAGCTTCGCCAGGTCGCAGTGCTTCGCGAAAAGAACCTTGCTGCGATGAACGAGCAGGTCCGTGCTTCGCGTGCACGTCTTGATGTTGGTGAAGGCACACGTACTGATGTTGCCCAGTCAGAATCGCAGCGTTCAACAGCGATTGCGGAGCTCAATTCGGCTCGCGCCAACGTGAAGTCTGCCGAAGCGACTTATGTTCAGGTCATCGGATCGCAGCCAGATCGTCTTGCCGCCGCACCTGCCGCCAAGAACTTGCCCCGGTCTCCAGATGTTGCCTATGCAAACGCTGTTACCGTGCACCCGGGTATCCTGGCTACCCAGTATGCAGTTAACGCGCAGGGTTACAACGTCAAGGCCAAGGAAGGCGCGTTGCTGCCGACCGTTGGTCTGACCGCCAGCGCGAGCCATCTCGACACTTATGCTGGCACGAACGCTGGCGATGGCAACTCGGCTTCGGTCGGTGTTGGTGTAAGTATCCCGATCTATACCGGCGGTCGTACATCGGCACAGATACGTCAGGCCAAAGAACAGCTTGGTCAGGCACGTATCGAAGTCGATATTATTCAGGACAGGGTGCGTCAGGCAATCAGCTCGGCTTGGTCACAGCTTGAAGCAGCTCGTGCGTCCGTCAAGGCAAACCGCGACGGTATTGCGGCAGCTCAGCTGGCTCTCGATGGTGTTATCGAAGAGCGTAAAGTTGGACAGCGAACCACGCTTGATGTGTTGAATGCGCAGAATGCGCTTGTCACGGTGCAGATCGCACTTGTTCAGGCAGAGCATGACTCGATTGTTGCAAGCTATGCACTTCTGAATGCAAGCGGTCGCATGACAGCGCAGGATATGCAGCTGCAGGTTGCTCAGTATAAGCCTGAAGAACATTACAATGCTGTGAAGGATAAGTGGTTCGGCCTGCGTACGCCAGATGGCCGCTAAGCTCTAAGCATATGAGATAAAGGAACGGCGCCATCGGCGCCGTTTTTGTCTGATTCTCGCTGTGTCAGAGAATTCTTAATAAAATGATAAAGCTGTGGGTTCGGATTTCATGTGCCTGTGGAGGGATTCTCAAATCGCCGCAGGTCCGGTACCCTTAATCCATTGATTCTCTGCCTGTGTGAGTAATTGGCAATAAGGGAAAGACGGACAGCTATGGCACAAACATCCAGCGCAGCACGCGAACCGTCAATGGAAGAGATACTCGCTTCCATTCGTCGGATTATCGAAGATAGCGATGTTTCGCGTCATCCGATGCCTGCTGCGTCCGCATTTCCAGCACGTGGTGAAGTCGCCAAGTTTCGTAAGCCTGTTACAGTGCAGGAAACCCAGCCTGAGGCAGAAGATAAATCTGCCCCCAAGAGCGATGTCTTCTTAGATGAGCCCGTATTGCGTGGCCCGCTTTCAGAAGCTGCTTCTACTGTGACCGTTGTTGATGAAGCTCCTGAAGCGGATGAGGACGATGACGATTTCATTCTCGACGCACAGAATGATGATCATCGCAGTGAAGTCGCAGAGACCAATGCCGAAGTTGAAGTCACTCAATCTTTGGAAGAGCAGATTGCCGTTGAGCTTGATGCTTCACAACCTTCTGAGCCGGAAGCTGAAGCAGCACCTGTTGCTGCAACTCAACCTGCCGACTTGAAAGCGCAGGGTGCAGCACATATTTTGTCAGAGGGCACCGAACGGAAAGTTGCCGCTGCGTTTCAGGATCTGAACCATGCGGTTCACTCGGAACCACGCCGTTCTTTCGATGAAATCGCTTCTGACCTTTTGCGCCCGATGTTGCAGAGCTGGCTTGATAACAATCTGCCGCCTCTTGTTGAGCGGCTCGTTCGCGAAGAAATCGAACGCGTGGTGCGAGGCGAACGTTAAGAATGTCTTCCAGAAATGGGAGCCGCCTTTCATAGGGAGATCAGTTCACTGGACTGATTTCTGATCCTGCTTCGATGGGATAAAGACATGCGAAAAACACTGATCTAAAGCAAGATGCGCTTTAGGGTCTGTGGGGAATTAGGTTTTGGGCGTGGCGTGAGACGGATTTTGTTTCTGAACAGGAGAACAGGACGCGGTGGAGTGTATCTCCACGAGGACTGTTCGACACATTCAGAGAGAAAATCCGCCACGTCCTAAAGGGATATGGTGAAAATGGCCCAGCTTCGCGTCGCAAAACCTCGATGGAGAACCACTCCACCTTCGGCTTTGCTCCTAAACCCGTGCTATTTTCATCCATACCACGCTTCAAAACTAATTCCCCGCAGACCCTAGATCAGGTTCGCGCCAGATTGGACCTCATGACCCGTCTGTCTCGCAGGCGGGTTTTAACTTTTAGGGTGATTTGTAGGCTGTTAATTGCTATTGAGCCGTCAATCAATTCATTCCGCATAAAGACCGGACGTTTCCATGCTTGAGAAGACTTATGACGCCACGGCTGTAGAGCCGAAAATCGCTGAACGCTGGGAAGAAGCCGGCGCATTCAAGGCGGGTGCAGGCTCAAAGCCTGGCGCCGATCCCTTTGCCGTGGTTATTCCTCCGCCGAATGTGACGGGGTCGCTGCACATGGGGCACGCGCTTAACAACACGATTCAGGACATCATGGTCCGTTTCGAGCGCATGCGCGGCAAGAATGTTCTCTGGCAGCCTGGCATGGATCATGCGGGCATTGCCACGCAGATGGTCGTTGAGCGCCAGCTTGCTGAACGCCAGGAACCAAACCGCCACGCCATGGGCCGCGAGAAATTTATTGAGCGTATCTGGCAGTGGAAGTCTGAATCAGGTGGAATGATCTCCAATCAGCTCCGTCGTCTTGGTGCATCATGCGATTGGTCGCGTGAACGCTTTACGATGGATGAGGGGCTGTCGCGCGCTGTTCTTGAAGTCTTTGTCTCGCTTTATAAGCAAGGACTGATGTATCGCGACAAGCGTCTCGTGAACTGGGACCCGAAGCTTCTGACTGCGATTTCCGACATTGAAGTCGAATCGCGTGAAAGCAAGGGTCACCTCTGGCATCTGCGTTATCCGCTGGAGAACATTCCGTTCGATCCAGAAAATCCGCACACTTTCATCGTTGTTGCAACGACGCGTCCTGAAACCATGTTTGGTGACACGGGTGTTGCCGTTAACCCGAACGATGAGCGTTATCATGCGTCGGTCGGCAACAATATCGTTCTGCCGCTTGTTGGACGCCGCATCCCGATTGTTGCGGACGATTATGCTGATCCGGAAGCTGGTTCTGGTGCTGTCAAGATCACGCCTGCGCACGACTTCAACGATTTTGAAGTCGGTAAACGTAACAATCTTCGTGCTGTCAACATTCTGACGCCATCGGCGGCGATTACGCTCAAGGACAATGTTGATTTCCTCGAAGGTCTGGAACTGACACCCGATCTCATCGCGCTTATCAAAGAGTTTGAAGGGCTTGATCGCTTTGCTGCACGCAAGCGCCTTGTCGAAATGCTTGATGAGCAGGGCTATCTGGAGAAGATCGAAGATCACACGCACGCCGTCCCGCACGGCGACCGTGGTGGCGTGCCAATCGAGCCTTATCTGACTGATCAGTGGTATGTAAACGCAGCCGAACTCGCAAAGCCAGCTATGGCTGCAGTTCGCGATGGCCGCACACAGATCGTACCGAAGAACTGGGAAAAAACCTACTTTGACTGGATGGAAAACATTCAGCCGTGGTGTGTTTCCCGTCAGCTGTGGTGGGGTCATCAGATCCCGGCATGGTATGGACCGGATGGTCATTGCTTTGTCGAAAAGAGCGAAGAGGAAGCGAAAGCTGCCGCACGTACTCACTACGGCGAAGAGGTTGCTCTGGAACGTGACACCGACGTTCTGGACACGTGGTTCTCGTCAGGCCTGTGGCCGTTCTCAACACTCGGCTGGCCTGACAAGACGCCGGAACTCGCGACTTATTATCCGACCAGTGTTCTGGTAACCGGTTTCGACATCCTGTTCTTCTGGGTTGCCCGCATGATGATGATGGGCATGCATTTCATGGAAGAGATTCCGTTCCATACAGTTTATCTCCATGCACTCGTACGCGACAAGCACGGTGCCAAGATGTCGAAATCCAAGGGCAACGTCATTGACCCGCTTGAGCTGATGGATGAATACGGTGCGGATGCGCTGCGCTTCACTCTTGCCATCATGGCTGCCCAGGGGCGCGACGTTAAGCTTGATCCGGCGCGTATTGCTGGCTATCGCAACTTCGGCACCAAGCTGTGGAATGCGACTCGTTTTGCCCAGATGAATGGTGTGAAGCTCGATCCGAATTTCAAACCAGATGACGCAAAACTCGCTGTCAACCGCTGGATTCTGACAGAACTGACGAAGGCCACGCGTGCTGTAACCGATGGCATCGCGAACTATCGCTTCAACGAAGCGGCAGGTGCAGCCTATCGTTTCGTCTGGAACCAGTTCTGCGATTGGTATCTGGAACTGCTCAAGCCAATCTTCATGGGCGATGACGAAGCAGCAAAGGCTGAAGCACAGGCAACGGCCGCTTACTGTCTGGATGAGATCTACAAGATCCTGCATCCGTTCATGCCGTTCATGACCGAAGAACTCTGGACCTTGACCGCAGGCGAGGGCACCAAGCGTAAAACGGTTCTCGCCCTGGCAGACTGGCCCGAGCTGTCGTTTGAAGACGAAAAATCGGCTACTGACATCAACTGGCTGGTTGATCTTGTCATGGGCATTCGTTCTGTCCGTGCGGAGATGAACGTTCCAGCGGGCGCTGTAGCTCCAATCGTCGTGCTTGAGGCAAATGCTGCAACCATCGACCGCTTTGCGCGTCACGATGCTGCAATCAAGCGTCTGGCACGTGTGGAATCTGTTTCCTTTGAACAGGAAGCACCAAAGGGTTCAGCCCAATTGGTGCATGGCGAAGCCACAATCTGTCTTCCTTTGGGTAGCCTGATCGACCTGAAGGCCGAAGCCGCTCGCATGGCCAAAGAAGCGGGTAAGATTGCAGCGGAAATGGAAAAGATCGAGAAGAAGCTCTCGAACGAAAAGTTCGTAGCGAACGCAAAAGAAGAGGTCGTTCAGGCGGAGCGTGAGCGTCTGGCGGAATTGAAAGATGCGGCTGCACGTGTTGCAACCGCAGAAGCCCGAATCCGAGAAGCAGGCTGATTGCGCCCGTCAGATCCAACCGCATTCCGAATCATTGGCCCGGCAGCTTCAAGTTGCCGGGCTTTTGCGTTCCCTAGGATTGAAATTTAGTGTTTCAAGGCATTCTGAAGTTAATCGAACCACCGTTTCGATTGTTTTTTAGGTCTGTTGCGCTTTAGCAACAAGGCTCGAATTGGGTCAAAAAGTGGCAAAATTTGGCGGTTTTGGCGTCAAATACGCCTTGAAAATTAGAAGAATTCGTAAATGGCAACCCGATTTTACGCTTTTCGTCAAAACACGTCTTCGCTACTTGCTGTTCTCCCAATTTATGCATCTTGCAGGCTGAATCCTTCCTGATTTACGTTTGCGTCAAAGTAAATTGCTGGTGTTCATTGGATTCTGTTTGGGAGGACATTTTATGAAGCTGCAGCGCATGAAAGCTGTCGGGATCGTAGCGGGTCTGTTGGGGAGTGCCGTTGGCGCACATGCAGGCGGCTTTGAACGTAGTTCGCAGGATTTTGACATTCTGTTTGAGCAGGGCACCGTGATCGATACAACAGGCACGTTTGTGGCCCCGCAGCGTAAGCTGAAGAATATTCGCGGGCCGATCGGAACTGCGACCGGTGGTATCAACCCTATAACAAGGCAGCCTTATTCCACAGAAGTGGATGAAGCAAAGAGCTATTGGGTTCCGAAATTTTCCGCCAAGGTTGATCTTACGGATGATTTGGCTTGTGCGGCGCAGTACCGCCAGCCTTGGGGTATCCACACAGATGTCGGCACCGACAATATCCGCATGTTTACTGCGATCGAGCAGAAAATCTCATCCAACGATTACGGCTTGAACTGTTCTTATCGTTTCAATGCGGGTGAAAAGGGCTATTTCCGCCTTCTTGGCGGTGTCAGCTATCAGGAACTGAAGGGCGAACAGACCCGTATGATTCCACCGGGTTCTGCATTTCGCGGTTCGTTCCGTATCGCTTCGCTTGACGTTGAAGACAAGGCCTTTGGCTGGCGTATCGGCGCTGCCTATGAGCTCCCTGAATATGCGATCCGTGCAAGCGTGGTGTACCAGTCTGAGGTCAAGTATAACCTTGAAGGCACCATCGATAATCTAGCGCTGAGCCCGATTACCGGACGTGCTCTTCCGATTAGTGTCGCCAGCGATGTCGCAACACCACAGTCGGTTGAATTTAAGTTCCAGACCGGTATTGCTCCAGATTGGCTTGCTTTTGGTTCGGTCAAGTGGACTGACTGGTCCAGCATTGAAAAAGTTGCATTCGACTCTTCTTCGAACCTCCAGCTTGCACCGGGCGTGATCATTCCTAAGGGAACGAACATTACCAACCTGAACCTCTATTATCAGGATGGCTGGACTGTTAGCGGTGGCGTTGGTCACAAGTTCAATGATCAGTGGTCGGCTGCAGCGACAGTTACCTGGGATCGTGGCACAACCACAGGTCTTACATCACAGACAGATATCTGGCTGTTTGGTCTGGGCACCAACTATAAGGCTACCGATAACTTCGAAGTTCGCCTTGCTGGTGCAGCAGGCTGGCTGACCTCGGGGGAGATGGATGATACGGTCGTCAACGGCGTATCGAATGCCACTGGTTCTAAGGGTGATTTCGGCAATGACTTCGTCGGCGCTTTGTCGCTGACGGCTAAGGTCAAGTTCTGATTGTTTAATCAGGACAACAAAAAAGCCCGGCTTCAAGCCGGGCTTTTTTGTTGAGACTTATTCTACCGCTCAAGGCGAGCAAGCAGGGAAGACGTATCCCAGCGACCGCCGCCGATTTTCTGCACTTCTTTGTAAAACTGATCAACCAAGGCGGTTACAGGCAGCACCGCACCATTACGATCGGCTTCCTCGAGACAGATACCGAGATCCTTGCGCATCCAGTCGACAGCAAAGCCAAATTCATATTTGCTTTCGTTCATGGTGCTATGCCTGTTTTCCATCTGCCAGGAACCTGCGGCACCCTTGGAGATGACACTGATCAGCTTCTCGATATCCAGGCCAGCTTTTTTACCGAAGTGGATACCTTCCGCGAGGCCCTGAACAAGACCTGCAATGCAAATCTGATTGACCATCTTGGCGAGCTGACCCGATCCGACAGGCCCCATCAACCCGACCGAACGTGCATAGGCTTCGATGATCGGCTTGGCCTTGTCAAAAACGGCATCTGACGCGCCGACCATCACGGTCAGAACGCCATTTTCTGCGCCAGCCTGGCCGCCAGACACAGGCGCATCAATGAAATGAAATCCACGCTTCTGCGCTTCTGCGTCGAGTTCACGTGCTACTTCCGCGGAAGCCGTGGTGTTGTCGATAAAAATAGCGTTCTTTTTCATTGTCGAAAAAGCGCCATCTGGACCGGTTGTCACTTCTCGCAGATCGTTGTCATTGCCAACGCAACAGAAAACGAAATCTGCATCACGTGCTGCTTCGGCAGGAGTGGTTGCATGGTTGCCGTCGAACTGTTCGGCCCATTTTACAGCTTTTGCACTCGTGCGATTATAAACTGTAACGTTGTAGCCACCTTTGGTCTTCAGATGGCCCGCCATCGGATAGCCCATCACGCCGAGGCCGAGGAAGGCCACTTTAATTGCTGTCATTGTCTAAAAACCTCCAGAGGAAACGTGTCAAAACATAGAATTAGGTAAGGGGCGTCATAACCGCTTTGCGATAGGCGGGACGCTGCGTAAGACGGTTATACCAGTCTTCGAGATGAGGCGTTGAAGTGCGTTCAATCGGAAACTCGAACCATGCATGGGCATAGCAACCCAGTGGAATGTCGCCGATGCCGAAATCTTCACCCGATAACCATGGCTGGTTGGCAAGTGCCTGATCGGCAATTTTGAGTGATCGCGTCAGACCATCAATCCCCCGCTGCATGGCCGCCTTATCACGCTTGTCTTCCGGAAGGCGGATCAAGTTCATGATCACATCGCGAAAGTCGGCATAGAGCGTGGAGGAAGCCCAATCCATCCATTTTTCCACTTGAGCACGTTCGGCAGGGGCTTCAATCCAAAGGCTGCTCTCCGCATGCATTGCAGCAAGATAACGAACGATTACATTGGATTCCCAAAGTGTGGTGTCGCCGTCTTCGAGAAGGGGAATGAGACCGTTGGGGTTGCGAGCCAGGAAATTTGAATCTTGTAAACCGCCAAACTGCCCACCTACATCGATCTGTTCATATTCGAGCCCGAGTTCTTCGGCTATCCAAAGCACCTTTTTTACATTGGTGGAATTGGTTCGACCCCAGATTTTCAGCATGATTGAGCCTATCGGTTTGTGATTAAAAGACGCGAGCTACATTTAACAATATGCATGTATTTAAAGCAGATCGCCCCCGGTAGCTGCAAGGCTAACGGGGGCGATAAATTTTCTTTTGTTCGTAAGATTAGCGGATCAAATGTCTTGTCAGTCGCCGTTCAAGGAAGTCCCAGACGTGCCGCAGGCATTCGACAATTAGCAGGTAGATAACTGCTGCCCAGATATAAGTCTGGAAATCAAAAGTCCTTGAATAGGCACGGCGTGTTTCCCCCATGAGATCGAGCACGGTGATGATTGCGACGATAGCCGATCCCTTGATCATCAGGATAATTTCGTTGCCATACGGACGCAAAGCCACGATCAAAGCCTGAGGCAGGATCACTTTCCAGAATGTCACACGCTTGGAGATACCGAGAGCCGCCGCACCTTCCCATTGTCCAGCGGCAACGCTCTGAATAGCGCCACGCAGGATTTCTGCCTGATAGGCTGCAGTGTTGAGCGAAAAGGCCAGAATCGCGCAGTTCCATGCGTCACGGAAGAACACCCAAAGGCCAATACTTTCAAGGAAAGGACGGAAGGTGCCGAAACCGTAATAGATCAGGAAGGTTTGCGCGAGCAGCGGTGTGCCACGGAAGAAATAGACATAGGCAAAGGCGATGCCGCGCAGCCATCGGTTCTTCGACATGCGTGCCGCTGTGATTGGTAGCGACAAGAGCGCTCCAATAACAATCGAAACTGCAACAAGCTGTAGTGTAACCAGCAGCCCGGACCAATAACGCGGAGCGTAGGTTTCAAACAGATCGATACGCCACGCATTATAGAGATAGAGCGCCAGTCCGACGAAAAGCAGTGCCCAGAACGCAACGATGATGTGACCGGCGATGCGTGTGCGTGACCAACCTCTGGTTATTTGAGGAGGGGCCAGAACATCTGCTTCGCTGCGAGAGGTGATTTCACTCATAATCAGGCTCCTCGCGACGCTTTATTACCCGCATCTGCCCAACGAGCGATGCGGTTGATGAAATATGAGGAGATGATTGCAAGCGCGAGATAGAGCAAGCAGGCGACGCCGAAGAACAGGAATGGCTCCTTGGTCACGCGTGCAGCAATCGACGTCTGGCGCAGAATGTCTGACAGCGTAATGACCGAAACGAGCGATGTGTCTTTCAGTAGTACAAGCCAGAGATTGGCAAGGCCCGGAAGTGCAATCTTGATCAATTGCGGGAGAATGACTTTGCGCATCGTCTGCCAATGCGAAAGACCAACCGCGTAACCGCCTTCATATTGCCCACGCGGGATCGCCCGGAACGCCGACAGAAAGACCTCACTCGAATAAGACGAGAAAACGAAACCAAGTGCGATCATACCCGCGACAAAGGCATTGATCTCGATATTTGCGTTGACATCGAACAGAGCCAGTAGGCGTTGCAAACCAAGCGACGCACCGAAATATACGAGAAAAAGTGTCAGTAGCTCCGGCAATCCGCGAAAAATGGTCGTGTAGATATTGCTCGCAAGCCGAACCGATGGCTCTTCCGATTGTTTGCCCAAGGCAACGATAAAGCCAAGGGCGAGGCCGACGGGTAGGGTCGCGACGGCCAATGCGATTGTCACCATAAGCCCGTTGGCGATACTGGCGCCCCAACCGTCAGGGCCGAAACTCAATAGCGTGGCGTAATGTTCCATGCGCCTATTCTCTTCCTGAGGGCTTCAAGTCTGTCGTGAAACAAGACCCGATAAATTTTGATTTTCTCATTATAGCCCAAATAGTTACGCCGGTTTACGTGGAAGTAAACCGGCGCATGAATGTTAAGATATCTTAGTTTTCTGCACCATAGGCATCGAAATCAAAGTACTTGTCATTGACTTCTTTGTACTTGCCGTTAGCGCGGATTGCCTTGATCGCTTCGTTGAACTTTTCAATCAGCTCAGGACGGCCCTTTTTGAAGGCGACGCCGGCACCAGGACCGTGAATTTCGATAACAGGCGGGAAAGTGCCAACCATCTTGCAGCAGGCGCCATCTGGCGATTTCAGCCATTCGGCCAATGTAACGCTGTCGTCGTTAACTGCGTCAAGGCGACCATTTGCGAGATCGAGACGATATTCTTCGGCAGTCGGATAAGCCTTGATCGTGCTGTCGGTGAAGGTCTTCTCCGAATAATTGGCGTGTGTGGTCGAAACCTGTACACCGATCGTCTTGCCTGCCAGATCTTCCTTGGTCACGCCCTTGATGTCGGTATCCTTAGGCGCTGCGATGCCGGGAGGTGTGTTGTAATATTTGTTCGAGAAGTCGACCTGCTTCTTGCGTTCGTCGGTGATGGACATAGACGCGATGAAGGCATCGAACTTACCGGACTGAAGGGCAGGGATAGCACCGTCCCATTCCTGCGTCACGAATTCACATTCGGCTTTCATTTCGTCGCAGAGCGCCCGGGCAATATCTACGTCAAAGCCGGAAAGCGTGCCGTCTGGCTTGATGAAATTGAATGGAGGGTAGGCACCTTCCGTCCCAATCTTGAGCTTCAATGGTTCCTGAGCATTGGCAATACCGGCGCTCATGCTGCCGAGTGTGATAGCAAGTGCTGCAACTGATGTCGCCGCAGCGATACGCTTTATAACGCGCATTCCTAGTCCTCTCGTTTAGTTGTGGCTGGTTCCCTGATTCTTTTTCTGGTTCAGCCGCTTCAAGAGACGCTGTCGACATAATATTTTAAGTAGTAAGTCTGACAGTCGATCCCCCGTTTATTACCAATAGATGCTAGAGTTGACGACGCGCAATATTTTTTCGCACTTATGCCCAGTCATCCGCCCAGAACTTGATAATCCCACCATTTTCCATGTCATTGCAAGACGGTTTGCGTAATTTAATTGTGCATGTAGAAAGGGGATTTAAAAGGGATTTCTATAGAATATAACGATATTACCGTGGTTTTTACGGATACTGGCGAAGCTAATGGGGAAATCCTCAAAGCTCCATCAATTGCACAACATAGTCTGCAATTTCTTCGATTGCATCCAGATCAAACACGGGCAATTTTTCATGTTGCACCAAGTGGTCGCTGGCAATTGCAACGATGCTGGAATCGTCCTCACAAAGCGGCGGACCAACGTGCCCGCCGGAGCGTCGAAGTTCGATTTTTTTATGAGATTCGCGCTTATAGCCCTCAATCAGAACCAGATCGCACGGGGCGAGTTTACCCACGATCGCTTGTAACGACGGTTCCTCTTCGCCCAGATTTTCATGCATGATTGCAAAGCGCGCGGAGGATACGATGGCGACTTCAGCGGCTCCTGCATTTCGGTGTCGCCACGAATCCGTGCCAACGTGATCGATATCAAAATTATGGTGGGCGTGTTTCACTGTTGCGATTCGATAGCCACGTTTGGTTAGCTCCTGAACGAGCCTTTCGGTTAACGTGGTCTTGCCCGAGTTTTTCCAGCCAGTGATGCCGAACAGCTTATGGGTCATTTCAGGGCCTCATTAAGACGGATCGCTTCAATCAGATCTTCAGGTCTGTTGATGTTGAAGAAAGGATCAAAAGTTTCGCTTTGAGCGAGCTGCATAAGGGGAAAATCGACTTCTTCAAAGCCGATATGCCGCGCAAAGGCAAGAACGCTGGCTTTTTCAGCATGTGTGAGCCATTCATCGAGCGGTCGCAACAGGTCTGTTCCCCAAAGTCCGAAAATTGGATGCACGCGTCCATTCGAACTGGCCAGCACAATGCGAGCCGCAGTTTTCTTTTGTCGCTCATAAAGTCGGGATATCAGATCTCGGGGAAAGAATGGACTGTCGGCCGCAACACTCAATAAGAATGAGAACTCTCGGCTGTATTCCAGTGCAGTTTTTAGTCCGACAAGTGGTCCACCATGCGAAGAAGGTGAATCTCCGACTACCGGAATATTCAGCTTTGATAGGCGGCTGGGGTCGCCATTTGCATTGAGAAAAAGATGATCTACCTGCGGTGAAAGCCGCTCTGCAACACATGAGATGATTGTTTGCGAGCCAAGTTTTTGCAGAAATTTGTCACCGGCCACACCGCCCGCTTGCATACGGCTGGATTCACCGCCTGCAATAATTGCACCTGCAATGCGGGTCGTTTCTCCCATTACGACGGTTCCACTCCGGTTGGCGTTGCCGCCAAAGTGCTCTTGTTCTGCTCGCGTTTTTTGCGAACATTTTCTCGATAAACCATATAGATGCCGCTGCCGACGACAAGAATTGATCCGGCAATTGTATAGGAATCTGGTGCTTCGTTGAAAACAACAGTGCTCAACAGGATCGCCCAAAGCAGGCTCGAATAGCGAAATGGTGAGACAAACGAGATTTCACCTTCGCGCATGGCCATGATGATGAAGTGATATCCAATCAGCAGAAGCCCGGCAGCCAAAGCCATAATCAGAACCGGCGCGAGGCCAACGGGCTGCCAGCCGCCCATAGGCTGAATCAGGCCGCCGCCTGTAAGAGCTATGGCACCGGCGGTCAGTGTGGACAGATAAAGTGTGGGAACATGTGCGGGCACGCGACGGGTCGCGATATCGCGCATAGCCGCGAAACAGACACTGGATAGAAGAATGCCAACGGCAGCAAGACTTGCTGAACTATCGGTGCCGGGACGAATAATGATTATAACCCCTACAAGGCCTAAGGAGATACACATCCATCGTCGCCAACCGACTTTCTCATTGAGGAAAAGTACGGCGCCAAGGGTGACGACCAGCGGCGTTGCCTGAAACACGGCTGAACAAAATGCCTGTGAAAGGTGGCCGAGAGAAAAGATATAAGTGACGGTCGCCAGCACTTCGCCCAAAACGCGCAACGCCGTCATCAAGTCCATCGACAAATTGCGCAATGCGCCATTGTGCCAAGCGAGCAGGCCTATC
Organism: Brucella grignonensis; assembly: GCF_002252505.1. Classification (GTDB taxonomy): domain Bacteria; phylum Pseudomonadota; class Alphaproteobacteria; order Rhizobiales; family Rhizobiaceae; genus Brucella; species Brucella grignonensis. The sequence continues at coordinate 308,697 of NZ_NNRL01000164.1, forward strand.
GCAATTGTCGCGAATATCCCGCGGATGAACATATACTGACCGCTGTTCATCTGCGTTAGCAGATATTTTGTCATAGTATCGCCGATGGTGAATGTACCCATGGCGAGGAGCATAAATATACTTGCACGAAAATTAGCTGACTGCGGCACGATATGGAATCCGGTTTAGGAATGTATATCGCTATCGCATCAATTGGATTCGGTCCAATTTATACTAGTGGATTGAATTTGACGTTTGGATTCCGACTGACACAAATGCTGTTTCAAACGTCAAATTCGAAAAATCCACTAGATTCAAACTCTTGCTAGTGGTCTTTTTGATTCCGACATTTGTTTAACGCCTGTATCGAGGGATGCAAATGTCGGAATCAGACCACTTGTTGCAGATGTATTTAAATTATTTATCCGCCGGTAAGGCTCATGTGGCGTGCAACAGCCGGGCGGTTATGATCTCGGTCAATGATGAAATCATGGCCTTTGGGCTTGCGCGAGATGGCTTCATCAATCGCATCATTCAATATGGCGTCGCTTTCACTTGCGCGCACTGCGGCGCGCAAATCCGCATCATCATTCTGTCCGAGGCACATATAAAGCATACCGGTACAGGTCAGTCGCACACGATTGCAGCTTTCACAGAAATTATGCGTGAGAGGTGTAATGAAACCAAGACGTCCACCAGTTTCAGCGATGGTGGCATAACGGGCAGGGCCGCCGGTGCGGTACGGAATATCGGTCAGCGTAAACTGCTGGCTGAGATCGTCGCGCAGCTGTGAAAGTGGAAGATATTGATCGGTGCGATCAAATTCGATTTCACCCATCGGCATGGTTTCGATCAAAGTCATGTCCATGCCGCGGCCATGCGCCCAGCGGATCAGTTCCGGAATTTCGAATTCATTGAAGTTTTTTAACGCAACCGCGTTGATTTTAACGCGAATCCCAGCCTTCTGAGCCGCATCGATACCCTCAATAACGCGATCAAGATCACCCCAGCGAGTGATGGTGCGGAACTTATCGGGATCGAGTGTGTCCATTGAAACATTGATACGCCGCACACCGCAATCTGCCAGCTCATCCGCATATCGAGCCAGCTGGGAACCATTGGTGGTGAGCGTCAATTCGTCCAGTGCGTCTGTTTTAAGGTGACGCGACAGCCCACGAATAAGATGCATGATATTCTTGCGGACCAGCGGTTCTCCGCCGGTCAGGCGCAACTTGCGAACGCCCTTGCCGATGAATGCGCTGCAAATCCGGTCTAGTTCTTCCAGCGTCAGCAGGTCTTTCTTCGGCAGGAAAGTCATGTGTTCCGCCATACAGTAAGTGCAGCGATAGTCGCAACGATCAGTGACTGAAACGCGCAAATAGGTTACTGCGCGCCCAAACGGATCAATCATTTGTCCGGTGGGAGAAACAACAGGCAGTGTTTGAGAACGTTGCATAGAGTAAGCCATTGTTTCCACATGCTGCAGAGCCTGCCTGCATCTTAGTCCTAGAGATAGGTTTCGCGAAGCACTTTGTCCAGTTTACACCTTGATATAGCAGCTTCAAGCAAGAGCACATTAATCGAACAGATCTATCCCTTGGCTCTTCTCATAATGGATAAAGATCAATATCTCTTTGATTTGACGCAATTCGAAGCGGCTGATGCAGTATTTACATGCAAGCCGTCATATAATGAAACGCCGCTGGAATGACGGAGAACAAATATGAGTGATGTCTGGCCTACCGAACTGCGGGTCTCGAAGGATCGCAAGCTTTTGACGGTGGCTTTTGAAAGCGGTGAACGGTTCCAGCTGACTGCGGAGCTTCTGCGTGTGTTGTCTCCGTCGGCGGAAGTGCAGGGGCACTCACCAGAGCAGCGCGTGACTGTGGGCGGCAAACGCAATGTCGAAATTATGCGCATGGACCCGATTGGTAATTATGCTGTCCGCATTACCTTCGACGATATGCACGACACAGGCCTGTTCTCATGGACCTATCTTCATAAGCTGGGCACCGAGAAAGACGCGCTTTGGCAAACTTATCTGGATGAGCTCTCAGAAAAAGGGCTGAAACGCGATTCGAGATAAAGAAAAGGGCGGTTTCCCGCCCTTTATTTTCAACCAGGCCTTTATTTCAACCGAGATTGAGTTCTTTGAAGAAGTCGTTGCCCTTGTCGTCGATAACGATAAAGGCCGGGAAGTCGACCACTTCAATACGCCAGATGGCTTCCATGCCGAGTTCTGGATACTCGACCACTTCAACCTTCTTGATACAGTCCTGTGCAAGACGAGCAGCCGGACCGCCGATGGAGCCAAGATAGAAGCCGCCGTGGGTGCCGCATGCTTCGCGAACCTGACGCGAGCGATTGCCCTTGGCGAGCATCACCATCGAGCCACCAAACGATTGGAACTGATCGACATAGGAATCCATGCGACCTGCGGTTGTCGGGCCGAATGAACCCGAAGCATAGCCTGTCGGGGTTTTTGCGGGACCCGCATAATAGATCGGATGGTTTTTGAAATAATCGGGCATCGCTTCGCCATTTTCCAGACGTTCGCGAATTTTCGCATGTGCGAGATCACGTGCGACAATAATCGACCCGGTCAGCGAGAGCTGCGTCTTTACAGGGTGCTTTGACAGTTCCTTGAGAATTTCTTCCATCGGCTGATTGAGATCGATCTTGACCACATGCGATGACAGCTTTTCCTCATCAATCTCGGGCATATATTGTGCCGGATTGGTTTCAAGCTGCTCAAGGAAGATACCGTCCTTTGTGATCTTTCCTTTGGCCTGACGATCTGCCGAGCAGGAAACGCCAAGCCCGATAGGCAGCGATGCACCGTGGCGCGGCAAACGGATAACGCGGACATCGTGGCAGAAATATTTGCCGCCAAACTGTGCGCCGACGCCAAGCGACTGTGTCAGTTTGTGAATTTCGGCTTCCATTTCCAGATCACGGAAAGCATGACCAGTTTCGGAACCTTGCGTTGGCAGACTGTCGAGATAACGCGTCGATGCCAGTTTCACAGTCTTCAGATTCATTTCAGCGGACGTGCCGCCAATAACGATTGCCAGATGATAGGGCGGGCAGGCCGCTGTGCCGAGGCTGAGGATCTTGTCCTTGAGGAAGTCGATCATGCGGTCATGCGTCAGCAGCGATGGCGTGCCCTGAAACAGAAAAGTCTTGTTGGCCGAACCGCCGCCCTTAGCTACAAACAGGAACTTATAGGCGTCTTCGCCTTCTTCATAGATGTCGATCTGAGCAGGCAGATTGTTCTTGGTGTTCTTTTCTTCGAACATCGAAAGGGGGGCAAGCTGCGAATAACGCAGGTTCTTCTTATTGTATGCATCAAGAACGCCAGCACCCAAAGCATCGGCGTCGCCGCCTTCAGTCCAGACGCGACGGCCTTTCTTACCCATGATGATCGCAGTGCCAGTGTCCTGACACATCGGCAAAATACCACCGGCGGCGATATTGGCGTTCTTCAGAAGGTCATAGGCGACAAAGCGGTCATTATCGGTGGCTTCCGGATCTTCCATAATGTTGGCAAGCTGCTGCAGATGCCCCGGGCGCAACAGGTGATTGATATCAGCAAATGCCGCTTCCGAAAGAATGCGCAGGCCATCAGCATCAACGCTCAGGATTTCCTGTCCCTTGAACGTGTCGACCGACACATGATCCGAGGTCAGTTTGCGATAAGGGGTGTTATCTTCGCCAAGAGGGAAAAGATCGGCGGCGCTTGCTTCTGCCATTGTGGTACCTCGCTTGCTTGCCTGCAGCATCTCTTGAGATGCACTCCGTTATTCAGCCCAAAACAAAGTCCGGGCATATTCTGCGGGGGCTTTTATCGTGATGGAGGGCGGAATCCACTGCGGCACATTGTTCAGTCGGATACTAAAGCGATAGGCAGTGTGTCCGCGAAGGCACTTTTCAAGAAAAATTGATGGAGTTGGGGCCAAAATTACCGGAGGATGTGTTAACGTTAAAAGATTCTATACGACATTCATCAATTCTACGGGCAAAGATTGAAGCGGATTCGCTTTTTAGCGATTGCATTGAATTGGCGGTTAGAATGCAGTTCTCCAGACATTTGAATCGGGACATTAAAGATAATCGCAAAAGCGGTCCTTATGTCCGTAATGCGCTTGTTTTCGCTCTGACAGCATCAACGCTGTTCTCGACAACGCAAGCGCAGGCAGCAAACTCATTGCTGGAGTTGTTTCAGCAGCGCCGCCAGCAGCAAGCTCAGCCTGTTCAACCTCCAGTGCAAGCCGCACCCGCGGCTCCGGAACAGGGGGCTGCGAAAACTGTTTCCGTACCGAGAGCTGCTGTCCCACCGGCGCAGCGTGTCACGGTCAAGGGACCACAAATCTACAATTATAAACCGGACGCGCTGCTCAAGGTCGATTTCTCGGCTGTTGATATGCAGGTGACGGCTGCAGTTGATCCGGCTCACGTTGATCCTTTGACATCAGGCATGTCGCCGATCGGCCCTTCTAAAAAAGTTGACGAGACCCAAGGTGAACGCGCTTTTGACGCGGCATCGGATTACCTCAAAACCGTCGATGTCAAAGCCGAAAAACAGATCGCCGAAGCCATCGTCAGTTTCTACTCGGAAAAGCGCACTTTCCTCTGGTCATCAGATAACAAGGCGCTCGATAAGGCGCGGAACGTTGCAGCTTTCTTCGCACAAGCTGATGATGATGGCCTGAACCCAGAAGAATATGCTGTCGCTATTCCGGGTGATCATTTTGATGAAGCAGAGCTGACGGAACGTCAGCAGAAGCTTGCTGATTTTGAAATCCGCATGTCTGCACGCGCTTTGCGTTATGCCATAGACGCAGGCGAGGGGCGCGTTGTTGCCGACAGGTTGAGTGGGTTCCATGATCTTCCGCGTGGCCGCGTTGATCCAAAGGCTGTGCTGGCGCGTCTCGCATCGGAAAGCGATCCGGTCGCATATCTCAAAAGTTTCCAACCCAATAATGAGGCTTACGCTTCGTTGAAACGCGAACTGGCAAATACGGAGGCGCCTGTTGGCGAACCTATTCGCATTTCGCTGGATAAGGCGATCCGCCCCGGCGACACCAACGATCAGCTTGGTAAAGTGGTGGCGCTGATCACGCGACATGCACCAGCCAGCTATCTCGAACAGCATCGCGATGTTTTACAGGCTCATGCTGATGCCAGCATCTATGATCCTGAATTGGCAATAGCCATCAAGGACTATCAGAAGCTTTCGGGCAGCACGCCAGATGGCATCATCGGCAAGAACACGATTGCAGCACTTCAGGGCGAACAGGATTCGGTCAAACGTGATCGCATTCTCTATTCCATGGAGCGTCTGCGCTGGCTGCCGCATGATTTTGGCTCGCGCTATGTGATGGTCAATCAGCCATCTTATCGGGCGGAATATTTCGAAGACGGCAAAGAAAAGCTGGCCATGAATGTGGTCATTGGTTCGCCGACCCATCAGACCTATTTTTTCTATAACAAGGTCCAGACGGTAGTTTTCAATCCTTCCTGGGGCGTGCCACGCTCGATCATCCTGAACGAAATGCTCCCCAAGGTCATGCGCGATACCAGTTATCTCGATCGCAATGGCTATGAAGTCTATGTTGGTGGCAAGAAGGTTTCAGCAAGCGCAGTCAATTGGAGTGCTGTGGCCGCGGGTAAGGCGCATGTTGGTGTCCGTCAGAAGCCAAGCCTTGATAACGCTTTGGGTGAATTGAAGATTCTGTTCCCCAATGCGCACGATATCTACATGCATGACACGCCGGCGAAATCCTACTTCAGCCGCGACATGCGTGCACTGAGCCATGGCTGTATTCGTCTGGAGCGTCCACGCGATATGGCAGCAGCCGTTTTGGGTAAGCCAGTCGAAGAGCTGGGCAAATATTTCGGCAAGAACGAGCGCGGCCTCAAAGTCGCCAACCCTGTTCCGGTTTACATTGCCTATTTCACAGCCTGGCCGGACGCGAACGGTAATGTTCGTTTCTTCAACGATATTTACGACCGTGATTCAGGCCTGCAGAAAGCGTTCGACAAAACGGCAGAATCTCGATTGGCCGCTCTTTGAGCGGTCAGTCCTTATCCGGCTATTGATAAAGTATATCATTGCAAGAATGGTGGGCGCGACGGGGATTGAACCTGTGACCCCTCGCGTGTGAAGCGAGTACTCTCCCGCTGAGCTAGAGCGCCGGGCGCCCTATTGGGCGCGCAAAGGTCGCTCTAACGCTTTAAAATTAGAGCATAATCTTACCTTAAACTGATCCAAGTTTAAGGAATTATGCTCTAGGCGCCCTTGGAGCAATTGGCTGCTCGAAAGGTGGTGTGCGTATACGTGTGCCGCATTAGAGCGCATCCCGAAAAGTGCGAAACGGTTTTCGGATAAGATGCACTTTAAAAAAATGAAATTAGACGCCGGTTTGATTTAATCAGACCGGCGCCTAATTATCTGCTCTTCTATTTTAGTCCTGAATGTAACAGGCTTTTTTCTGACCGCGCGCAGGATCGCCGAAACTACGGTTGTCACAGCGGACGCCATCACGGAATACGCGCTCTACATAACGTCCCTTGGCTCCGTAACGCACGACCTTGCGACCATAAAAATCGCAGAAGCCTTTTTCTTTTGCACATTGCTGCCAGTCGCCGCGACCGCGATCATCGCGCCAGTCATTGCGACGATCATCACGCCAATCATCGCGACGGTTATCGCGCCAATCGTTGCGACGGTCATCACGCCGGTTTTCATAACGATCACGGACGACAAAAGAGCAGCTTTTTCGTGTGCCAGGTGCTGGATCACCAAAAACCTGATTAGAGCAACGCACGTTCGGGCCGTCGATGAACTGAGACGTTCCGCGGCCATTTGCGCCGTAGATGACTTCGGTCGGATAAGGAAGCCTGCAAGTTTCATTTTCACCGGCACAACGCTGCAATTGTGCTGCTTCCGCTGGAGCGGGAGCAAATGCGTATAAAGATGCAACGAAGGCTGACACGCCTACGATGAGGCTGATTTTATTAGACAGAAGAGCTGCCATGGCTAACACCATTGTTTGAATGTCTGATGCGTTCTTATAGAATTTAGTTCTTGAATATAGAATGAACGGCGACCCGCATTTCAACTGGTCGAAATCTCATGCACGTGAGGTTAATTGAACGCAAATCGTGTAAAAAATCCAGTTAGATAGTTCCCTTTTTGTGTTGAATCCGCAAGAGTGCAGTCTGATGTTTCCCGTCAGCAAGGTCGTAAGAAAATGCATGGTGAATACAAAGTCCACGGTGGCAAACTGGTCGTTATCGATCTGGAAGTTCAGGATAACAAACTGAGCCAGGTTCAGGTCGCAGGCGACTTTTTCCTCGAACCGGCCGAAGCTCTCGATGATATTCGCGATGCACTGAATGGCTTACCAGCGACCGCCTCGGCCGAGGAGATTGCGGACGCTGTCCGTAAGGGACTTCGTCCTGATGCATTCATGATCGGTTTTAGCCCGGAAGCTGTGGCAATTGCTGTTCGTCGCGCGCTCGGCGTTGCTCGTACATGGCGCGACTATGAATGGCAGATTATTGATATTCCGCCTCTTACGCCGACAATGCATCTGGCTCTGGACGAAGTTCTGGCGCGCGAAGTGGCTGCAGGACGCCGTGCGCCGACTTTGCGGTTTTGGGAGTGGGAACGTCCGTCGATCATCATTGGCGCGTTTCAGTCACTGCGCAATGAAGTGGATATGGAAGCAACCAGCGAATTGGGTGTGGAAACCGTGCGTCGCGTAACGGGTGGCGGCGCCATGTTTGTAGAGCCGGGCAACTCGATTACCTATTCGCTCTATGCGCCCGGTGATCTGGTCCGCGATATGAGCTTTGCCGATTCCTACGCATTCCTTGATGAATGGGTTCTAAAATCGCTCAATTCGCTTGGAATTGACGCATTTTATAAGCCGCTCAACGATATTTCGAGCTCGAAGGGTAAAATTGGCGGAGCGGCCCAGAAGCGGTATTCCGGCGGCACCGTTCTGCATCATGTCACCATGGCTTACGATATGGACGCCGAGAAAATGGTGAAAGTTCTGCGCATTGGGCGAGAAAAACTTTCAGATAAGGGTACGGCCAGTGCTGTCAAGCGCGTTGATCCTGTGCGCAGCCAGACCGGCTTGCCGCGCCGCGAAGTCATCGACCGCATGACGGAAATGTTCGTATCATTGAATGGCGGCGTGAGCGGATCAATCACACCGGAGGAGTTTGCTGCAGCCGAGCAGCTCGTAGAGGAGAAATTCGCTACTGAGAAGTGGCTGCACCACATTCCTTAAGCGAAGAATGGTCTCAACGGCCATCGCGCCACGTGACAGCGCGGGCAAGCCATGCGATAGGGAGGCCAAGTTATCACAAGGCCTCCCACGCACATGATCCGCATCGACAATATCAGCAAGTCCAACAGCCACCGTATTCTCTTTATCGAAACTTCCGCCGCATTGAACCGTGGTGAGAAGATTGGCCTTGTCGGACCGAATGGCGCTGGCAAGACAACGCTTTTCCGTATGGTTACCGGCGAAGAGTTGCCCGATGAAGGTCAGGTCACAGTCGAGAAAGGCGTAACGATCGGCTATTTCAACCAGAATGTTGGCGAGATGGGTGGGCGCTCGGCTGTTGCGGAAGTGATGGATGGGGCAGGCCCGGTCAGTGTTGTGGCCGCAGAGTTGCGTGAACTGGAAGCCGCGATGTGCGATCCTGATCGTCTCGACGAGATGGATGCAATTATTGAGCGCTATGGCGAGGTTCAGGCCCGCTACGAAGAGCTGGACGGCTACGGGCTGGATGGTCGTGCGCGTGAAGTTCTTGCTGGTCTCAGTTTCAGTCAGGAAATGATGGACGGCGACGTCGGTAAATTGTCCGGCGGCTGGAAGATGCGCGTGGCTCTTGCCCGCATTCTTTTGATGCGTCCCGACGTTATGCTTCTCGATGAACCGAGCAACCATCTCGATCTCGAAAGCCTTATCTGGCTTGAAGCATTTCTCAAGAATTATGACGGTGCTTTGCTCATGACCTCGCACGACCGCGAATTCATGAACCGCATTGTCTCCAAGATTATCGAAATTGATGGTGGCTCGCTCAATTCCTATAATGGTGATTATGGATTCTATGAAGGTCAGCGTGCACTTAATGAAAAGCAGCAGCAGGCTCAATTTGAACGCCAACAGGCTATGCTGGCCAAGGAAATCAAGTTCATTGAACGGTTCAAGGCACGTGCGTCCCACGCATCGCAGGTGCAGAGCCGTGTAAAGAAACTTGAGAAAATCGACCGGGTCGAGCCGCCCCGTCGCCGCCAGACCGTCGCTTTTGATTTCGCCCCTGCACCGCGCTCAGGAGAAGACGTGGTCAGTCTCAAAGGCGTCAACAAGGCCTACGGAAGCCGCACGATCTATGATGGTCTGGACTTCATGGTTCGCCGTCGTGAACGTTGGTGCATCATGGGCGTGAATGGTGCAGGAAAATCGACGCTGCTTAAGCTGGTTACAGGAACGACCGAGCCAGACCAAGGCATTGTAAACCTTGGTGCCAGTGTGAAGCTTGGTTATTTCGCGCAGCACGCGATGGACATTCTGGATGGCGACAGCACCATTCTCGAATGGCTGGAGCAGCGTTTTCCAAAAGCAGGGCAGGCACCGCTTCGTGCATTGGCCGGTTGTTTTGGTTTCTCGGGCGATGACATTGAAAAGAAATGCCGTGTGCTTTCCGGCGGCGAGAAAGCCCGGCTGGTGATGGCAGCGATGTTGTTTGATCCGCCGAATTTCCTCGTACTTGATGAGCCGACGAACCATCTGGATCTCGATACCAAGGAAATGCTGATCAAAGCACTTTCGTCCTATGAAGGAACGATGCTTTTCGTATCGCATGATCGGCGTTTTCTTGCGGCACTGTCCAATCGTGTATTGGAACTTACGCCAGATGGTATTCAACAATATGGCGGCGGCTACACCGAGTATGTTGAGAGCACCGGCCAGGAAGCACCGGGTCTGCATGCCGGATAAGGAAAAGGCGGGAATTTCCCGCCTTTTTTGTCCCATGTTTAGCGGTAAACAATGCCGCCATCGGTAAGGATCGCCTGTCCGGTAATGTAGTCTGAATCCGGGCTCGAGAGGAACGATACCAGCGAGGCAACATCTTCCGGCGTCTGAGCACGGCCAAGCGCGATGCCTTCGACATATTTCTTGTAGGTTTCGCCTATTGGCGCGCCGGTCAACTCCGAGAAACGTTCATCGATTTCGACCCACATGTCTGTCCCAACGATGCCAGGGCAATAAGCATTCACAGTGATGCCAGCGCTTGCATATTCCTTTGCAGCGGCCTGTGTGAGCGCGCGAACGGCAAACTTGGTAGCCGAATAAACACCCAGCATTGCAAATCCATCATGGCCCGCAATCGATGAAGCATTAATGATCTTGCCCTTATGTCCGCGCGTTTTGAATTTGGCTGCCGCTGCCTGAATGCCCCATAAAACGCCTTCGATATTGATTTTCAGGATACGGTCAACTTCTTCCGGCTTAACATCGGAAATCGGCTGAACCTGTGCAATGCCGGCATTGTTGACGATGACATCAAATCCACCCAGTTCCTTCTCGGCATGCTCGATCGCAGCATAAACATCATCGCGTTTGCTGACATCGGCGGAGAAGGTGGATGCCTTGCGCCCAAGCGCTTCAACTTCCTTTTTAACGGCTTCAAGCTTGTCTGCCTTCAGGTCGACCAGTGCAATATCAAAGCCATCCTTGGCGAGACGGAGAGCGATGCCGCGTCCAATACCCTGTGCTGCACCTGTTACCAATGCAACTCTGGCTGTATTTGACATGATGTATCCTTTTCTGCTGTTAAGCGAGGGGGAGGAGGTATTTAGGCAGTCATAAACGGCTGCTGATCGAGAAGCTGCCGCCGTCCAATGATGTTAATAAGACAATTAGAGATAACCAACGCTGGCCTCATTGATCGTGATCAAGTGTTCTATGCGTTGCGATCAAGCTGTCGATTTTGCTTCTTAATGCTCACGTCGATCTATATACTAGATAAAGAATATCAACTTTAGGCCTGACATGACCGTCTTCCCAGAATCTCCTGTGCCAAACATTTCCGGCAAGCTGCACCGTCGCCGCTTTTTGTTTCTTTCCGTAGCAACGCTCTTTGGACCATCGTTGCCTGTTGGTCTTCATGCTGAAGAAAAGGATACATTGCGGATAGCTCTTGCCACGAGCATCTCTAATCAGGCTGCTGAAATAGCCGCAGCTGAAGCAAAGGAGCAGGGATTGAATGTGGAGCTGGTGGAGTTTAGCGATTGGAACACACCCAATACTGCCGTCGCGGATAAGACAGTCGATGCCAATCTCTTCCAGCATATTCCCTATTTGAATTACACAAATTCGAATACGGGCAATGGGCTTGTCGCAGTTGCACCCGCGTTCAGCACACCTTTCGGACTCTATTCCAAAAAATACTCTAAGCTTGAGGATCTCCCCGATAATGCTCAGATCGCTTTCTCTGGCGATGTAATTAACACGGGCCGTTCTCTGCTTCTTTTGCAGCAGGCAGGTTTTCTGGAACTGAAACCTGGTACAGATCAGCGCGCCAGCCTTGAGGATGTTTTGACCTGGAAGAAGCCTCTTAAGATCGTGCAGCTTGATGGCCCGCAGATAGCGCGATCGTTGGATGATGTGGATGCGGCTGCAACTTATCCGACATTCGCGAAACTTGCAGGATTGGAAGCATCGTCAGGGTTGATCTTCGAAAATGAGCCGATCTATGCGTTTCAGTTCGTGACACGTCCTGAACTGCGTGATGATCCTCGCCTGAAGCAATTTATCGCCATTTATCAAAACTCACCTGCAGTGAAAGCCAAGCTCCATGAGCTTTATGGCGATATGGTTTCCTTCCCGCGCTAGGCGCGGGTAGGGCCGATAATCCCGCAATGAAGGCATACAAACAGAACACGCGGATTTTCATGGCTATTTTGCCAAATAGACCATTGAAGCAATGGCGTGGTTCAGCTAGAAACGGCTGGATTGAGGCTTAAGCCTCCCGGCGATGCACCCGTAGCTCAGCTGGATAGAGTGCTGCCCTCCGAAGGCAGAGGTCACAGGTTCGAATCCTGTCGGGTGCGCCACTAAAATCATCTAACGTATTGAATTTAAATCAGAAAAGCGACATCGGAGGTCGCTCTGCATAAATCTGTTCATAACTGGTCGGTGGCTATAAAATCGATAAATTGCCACCTTCGGCCCTATCTCAATTCGGTAAGCGCCCAAACGATTCTGCTCATTCCATCCCGGCGGGTGTCAGTGACGCGGAACCGGCGCAAGTCATCGAACTGGATCTCGTCGCCCTGTTTGGCATGAACGGCGTCCGGATATCTGTGAATGTCGACCGAGAACTCGCTGCGGTGGCCTTTGACGAGGCTTTGCAGTGAGTTGCCGGTGCCGTCACGTTTGCCGATTTCTACGCCAGCTGCTTCGAAGTTCTGCTCGAGAATGCCTCTGCCGGTCCAGCTCTGGCGCTCGGGATCTCCAGCTGACCTACCGTTCGGGCTGGAGCGCATAGGCGTGAAGGCGAACCGGATTGCGAACGTGCGGTCAATGGTGCGGCTCAGCTGCCGTTCCATGCGGTCGAAAATAGCCATGTCGGAGTCCTTTCTTGAAGATTGCCCCCACGCCGATAACGTGGGGGCTGGTGCCTGTCCGTTCCCCCGTTCTGGTAGGGGCAGGCTGGGGTGATTGTTTGCGAAGTCACGATCACCGGCGCGACATGAGGGAGAGTCCTAAGGTTGCGACACCTTTTCCTCCCTCAATTCGGTTGATTATGCGGCTGGCGCTTCTGGGATGACATGATCCAGACGCGTCCACGAACGCCATTCCAGCCAGCCAAGGCCATGGTCGAGGCGGATCTTGTATTTCACGCCGTCGATCTCGAATCCGACCTCTGCTTCCGTGTAAGGGCTCTCGTTCCCGTTCAGGTATACGCGAACTGGACCTTCCATCTCCTTCGGGTCGGCCACAAGCCACGATGTCGTCTCGCTGGTGAGGCGCGCGTCGGAGATAATCGTCAAGCGACCGGCGACCGGATTAACGTCCGCCACGGCAGAAGCCTGTACGCTGGCAAGAGCCTGAATGGCGCGGCCTTCATACTTTGGATGCACAATCCAGTATTTGGGGTATGCACCGATGATGAAATCCCCACGCCCCTTGCGCTGTGCCATTTCCGCCCGCTTGGTCATTAGGTCCATAGCGGTGGCGGCAGGCGAGGAAATGTCCAGCTCCACGATGTTGCCACGGTCGGCGTGAAATACCGTTTTTCCGTCGCGCATCTTTGGCCCGGCCATACCGGACTGCTGAATAAAATCAGACAGCTGCTTGTTGACATAACCGGCAAGTGCCCGGCCTTGCATTTGTGACATGCTATCCAGCACGCCAGCGGCGTTAATGACCAACTGACGAGAAAGGCCAACGATTCCGCCCCAGGTTGAAACCTGAATGGTCTCGCCGCCTTCATCTACGAAAGATGACCGATACTCGCCGTGCTCGTTTACCTTGCCGAACTGGAGAGTCGTCCAGTCGACAAATGCCTCCGTGTGAACGTTGAAGTCGGTCACGTCTCGCTTACCGAATACCAAGCCGAGCTGCGAGACACTCTCCTTATAGAAATCGACAATGCGCAGATTAGCAACGTCTCCGGTGATCAGCGCGAAATCGCTGGTTGTGACGTATGCTCGCAAAACACTCTGGTCCGACCAGCCGCGAACGTCCTTACCGCTGCGCTCAAGGCAACGGCGGGCGAAAGCGGCTTCACCGTCGGCGAATACGCCACGCGCTGCCGGGGATAGTTCGGTGCCACGCATACGGCCAAGCAGGGCTTCCACGGCGCTTGCACGGAAGAACGCGGGGTCGTCATAGGTGCCGCCGCCCATGCCCTGCGTTGCGACAACTGGGAAAGTCGGCGTTGCGCTCTGGCGCTCGACCATGCGCTCGAAGTACAGCGTGCGCAACTCTTCGATGTCCGTGCCACCGTCCAAGGCTCGTTCGATCTCGCCCTCGGTGATGACTCCGCGCGTCATCGCGCCAAGGTCACGGATGTCCTTTTGACGCTTGCGTTCAGTGATGAGGTTGCTCTTCTTGAACGAACGCTGTTCGTTTTCGGCGGATTCGATAGGTTCAGGCATTGCAGGGTCCTTTCGGCTTGTTGCTGCGGGATCGGCTGGAACAGCGACTGCGGATAATTCCAGCGGCTCCCAGTCGATTGCGCGAAGGGTCGGCAACTGGCCTCGTTCCCCTTCGGTCTTTTCGGATTTGTGGACGCGGTATCCGACCGAGATAGACAGCGGGTGGCCGTCCTGTAGGTCTTGGAGGATGCGCTCGGCGCTCTCGTGGCGGGATAGCCTGAGCGTGGCGAAAGCCTTGCCACCTTCGATGCGAACGGAACCGGGCACGACTGTGCCAAGGCGGGCGTCCATCGTCGGTTCGTGGCCGTCCAGCAGGGACATGGCGTTGAAGCGGTCCATACGGATGGCTTTCGCCGTGACGGCCAGCTCTTCCATGTAGTAGCCGTCGTCCCACGAGTACCGCTTCACAGCTGCGCCAGTCGTCCAGCACACCTCGACGGTGCGGGCTTCGACGTTCAACGTTGACGAACCGGCGGCAATGCTTGCGGCTCTGGTGAGGAGTTTGTCGCTCATGCTGCGGCCCTCTGTGACTTGCGCCGACGGATGCGTTCCAGATTGGCACGGGCATCCTCAATGGCGCGGTGCAGCGGCAGAACCATAGCCATGCCGACCGAGTCCATGAGGCCTTCGAGGTGACCGGCTGTGAGGGCTGCTACGCGATAAGACTGTTTTTCCGTCTCAACGAACAAGATCCAGCACTTGCGGCCATGCCCTTCGAACACATAACGAACCTCTTGCTCGACTTCCTTCATCAATTCCGCGCCGACCGCCATGGTGAAACCAAGCTGCGCCAGCTCGCCAACGGTTAAGGCTTTCACGATGTCGAGGTCGTTAAGCGGCAACGCCGAACGATTCAAAGCACGCATAAGGCGGCTGGCGGATGGCTCGCTGATGTTCAGCGCCTCGGCAATATCGACTTGTCTCAACTGTTCCACCTATAATCTCCGATTATTGATTAAGCACGACACATCAATTTATTTCATGTAAATCATGTAACTGAAATGAATGAGTCCAAGCAATCTCATCAATGGAGTTTATAAATGACATCGCGTGTTGCTCAACTCCGCCTCCAGCTCCTCGACCAAGCCAGCGGCCCAGCGAAAAAGACTGGGGCCGCGCTCGGTCAGCTGGAGCGCGACATTTCCAAGCTCGGTCGCAATGGCGTGGCTGGTGCGAAGAATCTCGGCAACCAGCTCGACCACCTTCGACAGAAGGCCGCGGCGGCTGGTCGGTTTACCGAACTGCGCAACGGCATGCGCACCACGTTCGATCAATTTCGAACTGCACGATCCCGCGTCAAAGAACTGGAAGCTGCCCTAGCATCGGCAACCGGCCCGACTGGCAAGCTCAAGGCGGAACTGAGATCCGCGCAAAGCACTGTAAAGTCGCTCGGCGCGTCATTCAGGCAACAGGCGGCCGCGGCTCGCGCCACAGAACGAAGTCTTCGATCTTTCGGGTTGAACAGCCGGTCGGCGATTGCGTCGTCTCAAACGGCGATACGCGGCGAGATGGCGAAAACCGTTGCGCAAATGCGTCGTATGCGAGCGGAAGCTGCGAAGCCTGTGCGGCCTGGTCGTGGTGCTGGCGGTGGTTTCTGGTCGGGTGCTGCAAGTGCTGCGGCTGGTGGGTATGCCGCCGGTTCCATGCTGACGCGCCCTGTCGCAAAAGCATTGAGCTATGACGAGACGTTGACTTTTCTCGCTGGCACAATGGCGGGCGATGGCTCTGTAGAGGATAAGCAAGCTGCCAAGGTGCGCGCTTCCGATTCCGTCAATCGGTCACTGCAAGAGTCTGGCGGCACCCGTGATTCAGCGGCGGCGGCATTGAATACCCTCGTCGGGTCCGGTCTGTTCGAAGGGGATTC
Organism: Brucella grignonensis; assembly: GCF_002252505.1. Taxonomy (GTDB): domain Bacteria; phylum Pseudomonadota; class Alphaproteobacteria; order Rhizobiales; family Rhizobiaceae; genus Brucella; species Brucella grignonensis. The sequence continues at coordinate 324,734 of NZ_NNRL01000164.1, forward strand.
GGCTTTACAAGCGCTGACACCGATACTGAAAACCGCGTTCGCGTCCGGTGCCAATCCGGAAGATGTTGCGCGAATGGGCGTTGCCTTCAAAAACTCCGGCATTAATTCATCGGAAGACATGCAGCTCGCATTTGATAGCGCTCTTCGAGCGGGCCAACTCGGCGGTTTCGAACTACGTGACATGGCGCGATGGCTGCCCGGCCAGTTGGCACTTGCACGCGGGTCGGGCCTCACTGGCCTTGATGCCGTCAAGTATCTCGCCGCTGCCAACCAGACTCAAATCAAAACGGCTGGCAGCCCTGACGAAGCCGGTAATAATTTAGTCAATACGCTACAGAAATTGAACAGTCGCGAGCTACAAAAGCAAATGGCTGATCAAGTAAAAGCGAGGGACGGCGACCCTAAGAATGAAGATGGCGAGTTTGACTGGCAATCTTACATGGTTAAGCGTCGGCAGTCTGGCGTCTCAGGACCGGAAGCTCTTTCCGAAATACTTAATCGGCAGCTGGAGGATAACAAGCAGTATCAGGAGCTACTCGGAAAGGCTCGTGACTCCAAAAGCAATAACGAGCGTCTGAAGAATATCGAAGGTGCTTTAAACATCGCAGAAGGCAGCACGTTCGGAGAAATATTTGCAGACCGGCAAGCGTTGTTCGGTGCTATTGCACTACAGGTTTACAAAGACCAGCAAAAGCAGATTGAAAACCAGCTTGCCAGTTCTGGCGGTGCCGTCGCAACCGAGTCCGAGTTTGTCAGGTCGCAAGCGTGGTCGAAAGTGCAGGACGTTCGTAATGCTGGCGACCGCGCGAATGAACAAACTTACGACGCGCTTTCCGGTCCGCTCGGGGATCTGGCAAAATCAGCTTCGGACGCCGCCGCCGCGTATCCAAAGCTAACCGCCGGTGCATACGCCGCCGCAACTGCGCTGGGGGCCTTGGCCGCTGGCGCTGGCCTCTACGGGCTGGGGAAGACGGTTCTCGGCGGTCGGCGTGGTGGCGGTGATCGCCCCGGCCCGTGGAAGTCTGGCCCGTCTGCCCCTTCTGGAGGCTCTGGAGGCGGTCGAGGCGGTGTCGGTGCTGGTCGGCTCGGTTTAGGTGCTCTCGGCGCTGTGGGAGCCGTTTTGTCGATTCCGACTGACGAGACCGAGTTCAAACAGTTTGTGCAAGCGAACGCGGAACGCTCCGAACGCTGGAACCGCTACCTTGAGGAAAAAGTCGGAACGCCTCGCTCTTGGCTGGGGATAGGGACCGGTGGTTCATCCGCACGCACATCCGTCGCAACCGGGGAGTCCGATCTCTCGGTCGCAACCATGCGATGGCCGATCCAAGCTCAAGAGGCGATGCGTGGTTATGTGCAAGCGGTCGCGCAAGGCGGCGCTGATGGCGAAGCCAAGGCCAATCAGGCGGCGGCACAGATTACACAAGCCCTCACGATCGACGGCAAGCTGTCGATCGATACAAGCCAGTTAGACTCGGCCATTGCGAAGGCTCGGTTGTTAGGCTCGACAATCGCCACCGCTCGCAGTGGAACCGCTCCAACCGTTTCACCGTCCGGCGGGTCCCTTGATCCGAAGCTCGACGGTAAGCGAGCGTCTGGCGGCCCTGTGAAAGCAGGCGGCGTCTACCAGATCAATGAACGTGGGCAGGAGCTTTTCGCGCCGGGATCTGACGGCACGATCATCCCAAACCACAAGATCGGTGGCGGTGTCGGGGTCACGGTCCACGCTCCTGTGAACGTCACAGTGCACGGCGGCGGCGATGCGGCGTCTATCAAGGCTGCGATCCAGCAAGGAGTCGAGCAGGCCATGGCCCAGCTGGACGCGAAACTCTCGAGGTCTCTCCAGACTACATGGTCCAATCTAGCATACGGAGATCGATGATATGCTTATGGCATGGGGACCGTTCCGGTTCACAGTACCGAACTATTCGGTAGAAGAAGTCCGCCGGTCCCTGTCGCCGCGCATGGAGAAAAGGGGGCACGAGGCCCCCTTTATATTCGGGTGCTGTTCACTCCACGGCCTGCGGCTTCGGCAGCTGGTCCGCAACCTTCGCCAAGTCCTCGACCAACTTCATGCGGACGGTGTCGATAATGTCTTCAACGCGGCGGCGCTGGCGGACGAACTCGGCCTGTGACAGGCCAGCCTGGTCGATAATCATTGCTGGAATCATGTTCAACGTCGAGACGAATGTTCCTACCAATTCGTCGACAATGCCCAGCGACTCGTCCAACGCGATCAACGAGCCCTCGCGCTTCGCTAAGTCGACTTTCGCCATTTTCGCCCGTGTGCGGTTCAGCTCTTGCAGCTCGGGATCTCGGCGGGATTCCAGCGCAGTGACGTAGCGAGAGACGCTCGGATGAAGCAAGTATCGGCCATGTTCGACCGCGCGCTCGATCACCCCTTCAGCGGCCAACTGCCGGATTCGACGGTCGGTCAGATTCAAAATGGTCGCCAGCTCTTCGCCGGACAGTGTCACTTCTAATGTTTTCAATGTCTTAACTCCTGTTATTCGGAAACGGAAATGGGTTTGAGATTGCGGAATTTACTCAAAGACTGCGCTGCGCAGCACCCGTGGGCGGGAGGGGGTTGGGGTAAAAGAACCTAGAGCCACACCCCCATGCCAGCGCTGGCTCAGCCGGTCGGCCACTGCGCCCACGTCTCTTGCCCGGCAAGCAAGATCGTCTCGGTCGATAGATCGACGACGTTGTGTTCATCCCCGGCTTGGAGCAACGCGACGTTGACGGCGACGTGATGAACCGGCGTCATGCATAGCAGGCATCCAAACTGCCAGACGCCGAACTGTGTGTCGGGATTGCCTTCTGGTAGTCCGTCGCGGTGCACTCCGTCAGAAGCCCATTGCAGCCGAACGTCAGTCATAGGGATAACGGCTATCGTTGCGCCTTCCTTCGGCTTTGGTCTGATCTTGGGCGTCCTCATTGTACCGGCCCTCCCGCCTTCGGCGCATCCCCGTCAAGGCTTCTTTCCTCTTTGATAAGGTCTACGATTGCCTTTGCATGGCGGACTGCGCTCTCTCGATCACTGTGCAAGCTCATCACGTCGATCTGCTCGCCAATCCTGCGAACAACGGCGAATGACCGGCGAGGTCTCTCCAGCTCGATTGTCAGAAGGTCGCCCGATGCAAACCGGATGCCTTCGAACACGGTTTCGGCTTCGATCACAGCGACGGCGTCTTGTGCGAAGACTTCAATGTTGAGGTTATCGGTCATGGTCGACCTCCTACGGCAAATGCCAGCAATGGCGCGGGGTGGGCGCGGTTGAGGCCGGAGAGTTCGGCAAGCCGCCGCAAAACCAGCGCTCGAAAGTGATCTTCGACGCGGACGCCCTGCCAGCGCTCCCCGCCTGCGGCTATGACGCTTTCGCCAAGCCGACCAGCTTCGACCCGAATTTCGCGGTGTTGGAATGCCTGTCTCTGGCCGTGGAGCTTGGCTGCTAGGATACGGGCGTGATTTTCCAGATGATCAGGGAATTGAACGACTTCAACCATTTGATGCCTCCATGTAGGAGTCAAGTCCGTCACGATCAGTGCCTTGTATATACGTATCCACCTGCACAACGTCAGACGAAAGAGACCTATGATTAAAAGAAGAATCCGGTGAAACCGGTCCGGGTTCAGTATGGTGGTTATACAGGGTTGTGACGACCCTGTTGTTATAGGGTTGTGACGACCCTGTGAGCTTGTTTTCTGGCCACTGTTCCGGGGGGACCAATGCATAAGCCTTTCCGCGATATGACCGACCGGAACCGCCCTCATTCGTGGCGGCCAGCGCAACGTCCTTGAGGTCTTGCGGAAGGTTGGCAGCCTTAATAATTCGTAGGTATCCCCCATCTGCTAGGACAGCCAGACTTCGACGAATGCTGCGTTCGTCCTTCGGGTAGTAACCAGCCTTGCGGGCGATACCCGCCTGGCTCGGCCAAGAATATCCATGCTGCCCGGTGAAACCGAACAGCGCGACTGCTACGCGAAGGGTTCTTACGCCAAGGTCGTGGCGCTGATTGATTGCCTCCAGCCACTGGAAGCGGTCAGCGTTCACCTTTGGGCGGCTCGCCTTGATAATCTCCAGCATTTGTTCGGACGTGATACCGAAATGCTCTGCGAACCGGTCGCGGTCATACGCGTCAAACATTCGCTGATCAAAGCTTGGCGCGGTGCGCACTGCCCGGAATGCGGCCATAGCCTTTTCGAAAGAGGCACTCATAACGCGGCCCTCGCAATTACATCGGCAATGTTACCGGCGTTGCCCAGAAGCACCGCCCACGATGCGAAATGAACGGTGAGCTTGAGAATCTTCAAAGATGCTGGCATTGTGAGGCTCCTGTCTGTGACGGATGGGATTTTCCTGCCCCGCGCGAGGTTCCTGCCAGCGCGGGGTTTTTGTTTGCAGCGTCTGCCTCGATTAGCCGGTTGAGCAAGGACTCGAGTTCGGTGTCAAACATGGGTCCAGCTATATCGAGGTCGGCGCGCCCGGGCTCCGACAGAAGGAACCAGCCCCCTTTGCGGCTGTGATGCACTCCGGCACCCATGCGGGCGGCTTTGCGGCGAATGCGTTGCTCAAGCGCGATCTGTTTGCGAATGCCGCGCTCGTTGAACATCAGGCGGGTGGTTTTGCTGGTGTGCGCGTATTTCATTGTCGTGTTTCCTCCAGCTCGCAGAGTTTCACGAGCGCAATGTCGATCCTCTGGCACAACGCCACGATGCTGGCGGCGGCGTTTTGTGATGCGCGTGAGATTCCGGGATCAGCTGCGATGCAGGCGCTAAGGGATGAAATTGCTTCGACGAGGTCATTGACGTCGACGAGATGGCCGACAACTTCGGCGGTGTGGTGTTCGATGGTGGAAGGGGTGTTCATGCTGCAGCCCTCCGGGGACGCGAGGCAATGCGAGCCTCGAGCCAAGCAACAACCTCCGACCGGACGAATGCAATTCTCTTTTCGCCAAGATTAACTGGTTCGGGAAACCTTCCGTCAGCACGCATTTTATTGATTGCTGTTCGAGACAGGGAAGTAAGGCTGCAACAGTCGTTAAGGCTTATCAGGGTGGGGTTTGTATTTTCGATTTTCATTTGGACACCTCATCTTTGTTGGACAAGGTGAAATTAACATCTTTCACGAAAACTGAAAGATGGAGTCAAATATTTCCTTTTCTATTCAATACGTTGCGTATTTTTTTTCACCTGAAAAAGTTTCGTTTTCGATATGTTTTTGGTCTTAGTCTTTGATTTTGCTTGAAAGCAAATAACCTGTGGATAACTCTGTTTTCGGGGATTAATACGGATTGTATTAATCCGTATTTAATGATTGCGACCGCTTGGGAAGTACGATCACGACACCCTTTGGATCCGTCAAATAGCTCGCCCATGCGCCCATGAGGTGCCGCCGCTTCTCGACTGCCGCATTGCGGCGGTACGCCTTCTCGACTGCGCTGCCGATCTCGTGAGCGAGGGCTTCTTCGGCCAGCTCACGGGGAAATGAGGTTTCATTGCCTGCCCAGTCACGGAACGCGGAACGAAAACCGTGCACGGTGTAGTTACCGCCACCGGCTGATTTCAACGCCTTCGATAACGTCATGTCACTCAATGGCGTCTTGCTGCGAGCACCGGGGAACACGAGGTCACAGACGGCGCGGGCCTTCATTTCCGTTAGGATTGAAACGGCTCGATCTGAAAGAGGGACAACATGTGCCTTGCCTGCCTTCATTCGTGAGCCTGGAATCGTCCATAGCTTGCCGGGAATGTCGATCTCGTCCCATGTTGCTCCACGGGTCTCGCCACTGCGAGCAGCCGTTAGGATCGTAAATTCCAACGCTTTTGCGCCGACTCCATTCACCTCAGCAAGCTTGACGAGGAAGGCGGAAACGTCGCCATAGGCCATCGCGGCATGATGGCCGCGCACAAGCTTTGCAGGCGGTGGCAGTAATGCCTCGAGATTACCTTTCCATTCGGCTGGATTCTTGCCTGTGCGTAGGCCTCTGGCCTTCGCGTGGTCCAATACCAGCTTGAGGGCCTCACGGCACTTGGCGGCGCTCTCTGGCTTTGTGTGCCATAACGGCTTCAAGACTCGCAAAATGTCGTCCGTTGAAACCTGCCCAATAGGAACCTTTCGGATGGAATCCGCATAGGTAATCGTGAACCGCTGCCAGCGTTGAAGTGACTTTTCGGATTTCCATTTTGGCTTCATCGCCTCGACAAACTCATCCGCGATCTGCCCAAACGTCATAGGCTTGACTGCGGCTTTGCGCTCGGCAAGCTCGGTCTTGGGGTCGCAGCCGCGTCCAACGATTGCACGGCATTCCTCGGCTTTGTCTCGAGCCGCTGCAAGCGACACATGCGCCGCGCCGCGACCATACGGCCCCAAACCGATCTCCCGGCGGGTGCCGAACCGTCGCCAGATAAAAACCCACGACCGGGTGCCGGAAGGCTGGACGCGCAGATAGAGGCCGTCTCCGTCTGAATAAACGCCGGGCTTGGTAAGTGCCTTGACCTTTGAATCACTGAGTTTGTGACGTGCCATTGTTCATACTCGCTTTCATAACCGGGCTGGTTTCCACTATGGATAACCGTGTCGCCTATGATGCTAACAAGGTGAATGAAATCAACGGCAGTTTACCAATAAAGTCAGCAAAAACATAGTCTTAACGCATGTCGGGTGCGCCATAAAATCAATAAAATCAAATGGATACGATGGCGTTAGACTCAGTCGGCTAATATTCTTTTCGTCGGGTAAGCGCTAGGTAAGCGCGCGGAGTGATGTCGAACGTTAATAGCGCCAGAACAATCGAATCATCGCAAACGAAAAACCCCAAGAGCGCGGTTGAACTCTTGGGGCTTCTCAAGGCAATCCGAGAGGAACGAAACCGGATTGCAATTCATGGCCGTCACGGTCGAGGACGATGAAACCCCCGCGACGGCCTCGCTTGACGACTAGGGGACTAAGCCGCTGACGTCATACGATCTCACGCACAATAGCGATAATTAGTTTCCATCACGCACCTGACCGGCAAGGAATGCATGTGCTTTCGCCTTCACTGCGTGTCCTTCATCCGTGGTCGCTGGCATTTCCGCAATTTGGCTTGCCAATGCCCGCACAGGCTGCGCCACCGCATCAATCGCGGCTGTTTCCGTACCGATGCTTACACGATCAGGAATTGCATCAATCATGGCTTGATAGGTCGCATAAGCTTCATCGAACCTCCGGCCAAGCTCAATCAGATCGCGGTCATCGCTCATGCTTTATCCCTTTCAATCTCAGTTTGAATCGCCCGCTCGCGCTCTGTTTCGAATAAGAAATGCGAACACCACTGCCAGCCAAGAGGCGATCAAGATCACCCAATCCAGCCCATAGATAGCGGTATATCGTAGTTACAGCCGGTCCACCCTCCGGGTCATCTGCATACATCGCATCGAATATACGTTCAGCTGTTATTCCGCTTCCACGACCCGACCAGACCGCGCAGAGGATGGCCGCAGCGTGGCCGGTGATGCCATGCGAGGCAAGCAATTCATCTAGCCCCAGCACACCGACAGGTGATTTGCACATCGGGCAACTAGCCATCAATAACCCCGTCGCCGCGCCTCGGCCACGGCCTTCCTGATAAGACGGATATCATTCCCAGCCCCATGTGCGTTGAGGGACCTGACCACTCCCGGCGAAACGATTTCAAGATCAGCGATGAACTGGCGCGCCGCTGACAGGTCGGCGTCTGAAATCCCGGACTGCTGAACAGCCGTCATTCCTTCATTGAAACTGGCTTCACGTTGCTCATGCGTCGGCGGAACCATGCCAGCGCTATGACGGACAATCTCAAAAGCTTCTTTTAGATCGCCCGCATCAGTGCCAGCGGCACGCATATCCTCTCTTCCATAGAATGATTGTTCCATGGTCAGCACGACAAACCGGCTGGCGAGCGCACCCGACGCATCTGCAAGGCGCGGCAGTTCGTTGGTAAGGATGACGAAACGAGCCGAAAGCCTTCCTGTCCATGCCGGTTTGAATTTACGGTCAACGGTTATGCTGTCCTCGCCGGATATGGACAGAAGCCGCTCGGCAATGCTCGCTTGATCGGCCCGGCCACTCAGGCGGGCATCCCCAATCATCGCCACAGACTTGCCGATCAGAGGCGCAAGACCGAAGTTCGTGGCAAGGCTGGCAAGGGTAGGAGCCGCAACGCTGTCCTGCCCCATGATGCCAGTAAGAACGCGGGCAATTGTCCCTTTACCGGAACGCTTCGGGCCGACGATAAGAAAGACCTTTTGTTGCGACGTATCGGGCGACAGAAGATAGCCGAACATGTCCTGTAGTGCTTCAATCGATTGGGTATCGCCGGGCCAGACTTGATCAAGAAAGCGGAGCCATTCTTTCGGCTTAGGTGCGTTCGGATCAAATTTCACGTCCGCCGCATTGAGACAGAAGTAAGCGGGCGAGGGCTGATATAATTTCCCCGATGGCAAATGCAGCAGCCCGTTTTTCACCGGCAGCAACTCATGAGCTGGCGGCATGTCACTGTCAGAAAGCCACGTGGGCGGCTCGATATGAGCCGGGAGATTGCTCACAGCTTTGAGAGCCGCCAAGACATTTTCCACACTGGAACGGTTCGGCTGAAATGGGATTTCTTCGAGTTCCTTTCCCAAGCGTTTCGCGCCGTCGAGATACTCCCAAATGCGCGCCAGAATGCTGTCGTTATCGGCTTCACGATAGCAAGCGCCGGTCCACTCATAAAAAACGCCACGGTGATGATGCAAAGCCTTTGCGTCATCCGCCGTGTACCTAGCGGACATCAGCGCTCTTGCGGACGGCAACGGGTCGCGCGGGTCGAGGATAGGCCGCTCGCCGCTCGGCACCGGGCGCGCAGAACCGGCAGGCGAGAGAGGCACGGCCTGATCCGCGTAATCAGCCAGCGGCGGTGCATGGTCGAGATATTCAGGCGTCGCGCCGTATTCGTCGGGATCAGGCAACGGCTTGTCGGTCGGCGGATACCAAGGCCGGACGGTTGAGCGCATAAATGCGTCAAGGTTTTCTCTCGTCCAGAAATCAGCAACCGCGTCGGCACAATCCCACCCCTTCGGAGGCTTGATACCACACTGCCAGTTTTCAAAAGTATAGACTGCTACGGTCATGCTCGGCCCTCCAACCCAAAGGACCGCATAGCATCGGCAATCGCTTCCCGCGTCGGGTTCGGATGAGCAAACGGCATGCGGAATGCTGCTTTCGTGGTCGCGCCAGCCCATCCGCCGTCAGCACGTCGCCAATGCTTGAAACCAGCCCGTTCGGCAATTCGCTTTTCACTTTCGTGTCGAACCGCGACCCCGACATGCTTAGCGCTCTGAACAACATGGCGAGCGATGGCTAGCCCGAAGCCCATCTTGCGACATGCTGGATCGGTCCATGCAAACCGCAAGCGGCGCGCATAGCCGGGCAGATCAAGGCTGCAAACGGCAATGGCGACAGGATTGTCTTCATCCTTGATCGCAAAGATCGGACATGGCGTTGTGGCGATGACTGCGGCAACCTCCATCGCATGCCGTGATGTTAGATTGCTTTGAATTTCATTGACACAAATGTGAGCAAATAGAACGCGCTCCAATCTATTCGTGATACTGCGAACATGATGGTCAGTCATACGCCTGCCTCCATCCTGTCGAGCGTTTCAAGAAGCCATTCAATCCAACGCTGATTATGGGCCTCGCAATTGCCCATCGTGCCTTCACCGCGCCATGGTCGATGTGGATGCGGCTCTTTCTTCACGCCGTCCAACTGCACAAGATCACTATAGACCTTGAGCAACAAACCACGGCTCTCGTCGGAGAGATCATGCTTTCTATAGATCGCGTTTAAGCGCTTCGCTATTGCTTCAAGCTGCTCGTCATCGAGGGGCAAGCGGTAGTCGTGACCTGAAATTGAGCGAGGCCACGTCGGAGTAAATTCGGACATGAAAGCCCTTCCTATTGAAAAGGGCGGCAGACGTTGTTATTGTCGCAACAGTTCAAAATTGTTTAGCCGCCCGGTTGTACATTCAGCCGGGCGTTTTCTTTTCCCGGCATGTTGGAAGGCATCAGGCGGCTGCACTGGTTGAGCAGACTGGATCGCCAAGCATTTCTTTGACCCACCTATCAAGCTCAGCGACATCGTACAGAACGGTTCTCGCACCAACTTTGCGAAATGCAGGACCGCCACCGTGGCAAGCGAGCTTTGCAAGAGTACCGCACGTCCGGCTAACGCCGTGACGCTGTAAGAGATATTCAGATGCTTCGGAACGCTTTAAACGCGGCGGAAGTCGATCAAGATCAATCATAATGCTCACCTTTTTTAATTACTGAACGTTTCTGGTGAGCAATATGAGTGACTGATGGTTACCAAGCGAAATCGCCTAAACGCAAAGCCCGATTTTCATGCGCGTTTTCTTGCTGATGGATGCTCAATAATAGAGCCGCTTCGCTTGTCACCCATCATGCTTGCGACTTCTTTCGCCACCTTATCGGCGGCAGCGCTCAAAACAGCATCAACGCGCGCTACATAACTGGCTGTTACACCGCCAGCAGCATGACCGAGCAGTGCCGCGACAGTCGGCAGGGTCAGGCCGAGATTGTCCGCAGTGGTTGCGAAGCCATGACGCAACCCGTGCAAGGTCAAGTCAGACAGCGCTACATTTTCCGCTTCTTTCAGGTCCGCATGTTCAACAATGCGCTGATAAGCCTTCGGCAAACCACCGAAGGCGGCAGCGTCCTTCCGTTCTGCCGGGAAAACGAAGTCGCCTTTCTCGTTGCGCTTGCGGACCGAACGCAACAGATCGACAGCAGTGTGACCGAGAGGACGAACGCTTTCGCCTGTCTTGCTGTCTTTGAGGTGCAGGCACCGGCCATCAAGGTCGATTTCATTCCAACGCAAGCCGATGATCTCGCCACGCCGCATCCCGGTCAGTGCCGCAAGTCGTACGGAATCTGGAATACTCCTTCTAACAGCCAGTGATAAAATGTTGACTGCCGTTCCGGTGCGGTCTTGGAACGGCGGTCCAAAAGCTTGAATTTTAAAAAACTGTCAGAGACGTTCGCAGCATCTTATATCCAGTTCGTTTGCATGCCATCATGAAATACGCTTTAAGAAGCGACGTAAGATTCGCGAGGCCCGTAAATGGAAAAAAGTGCTGAAGAACAATTCTCCGCGTCGCAGGATTTTATTGACTTCGTTGGGAAACGCAGGTTCGCGACGGTAATGGCAGACCCGCCTTGGCAGTTCATTAATCGAACTGGTAAAGTGGCACCTGAACATAAGAGGCTTTCACGCTACGGTACGATGGAACTGGATGCCATAAAGGCGCTTCCGGTAGCTGAAGCTTGCGCGGCGACGGCTCATCTGTATCTATGGGTTCCTAATGCTCTTTTGCCGGAAGGCCTTGAAGTAATGCGAGCATGGGGATTCAACTACAAATCAAACATTGTCTGGCATAAGATTCGGAAAGATGGCGGATCAGACGGTCGCGGTGTAGGTTTCTATTTCCGTAACGTTACGGAGTTAATTCTGTTTGGAGTCAAGGGCAAGAACGCACGTACGTTGCCACCGGGAAGATCGCAAGTGAACTACATTTCTTCACGGAAGCGGGAGCATTCGCGTAAGCCTGATGAGCAATATCCTCTCATAGAAAGCTGCTCGCCGGGTCCTTACTTGGAAATGTTTGGGCGTGGCGTGCGTAAGGATTGGGCGACTTGGGGTAACCAAGCTACCGAGGCGTATGAGCCCTCGTGGGACACATACAGTTACAACTCCGCGACTGACAGGCCTATCGCAGCTGAATAGTCAACTTTCAGATGCGATGGCGTCCCGAATGAGGGCATTTTCTTCCTCAACAATGTCTTCCAAGTCAATGTTTTGGTCAAACCTGACAATACTTGATGGAAGACCAATCAGCACCAGAGGACAAGGATTTCCGACGCCTCTGTGCACTCTCGCTTCCAGTTTGCTCCAGTGCGTCGTCGCTGCTCCGTATTTGTCTGCTACGAAAAGACTAGCCCACGCTTCTTCAAACGAGCATCCCGACGCACTAACTCTATTTTCGACGGCAGTCCTCTGCCTCTTTGTGCGCGCCATGCCGAACTCCTCAACTGCGTCGTTCGAATTCAATCCTCGCTCGTAAGCAAATCGCTGAACCAATTCCTTCATATTATCTTGCATTGTGGTGCCGCGAGTAACGATAACTCCAACAGAGATAGCCCCGTCTGCATGAAGTCTTTTAAAATTCTCCAAGTCGCGGTCGAAGAACGGGTCCTTGTTGTTCCATTCGATTTCTAAGGCAACTATGCCTTTATCAAACTGTTTCACGTGGTCGATCTCGTGCGAAATCGCTTCCCTTCGTTGGCCGTTTATTGTCTTTTCAACGATAAAATTCATCTTCTTCCAACCCAACGCTGCAAGTGAGCGTCGCAAACGCTGCGTCCCTTGGGTCTCTCCGCCGCCAGAGCCGATGATTTCTTCAATTGGAATTGACAAACTACCTACGGCATCTTCGAGCTGGGAAACCGCTTCTGGAAAATCGACACTCAATATTGCTTCTGCATGAGAATGAATTTCCACCTGAAAACCAAGCTCTTTAAGGGTATCAAACATACTGCCTACGCCAAAAAATGTTTCTGACGAAGACTAACAAATTGAACTATCCAAATCCTTAATAAGCCCTAACGAGTTAAGCAGGGTGGCAGAATCTTAGATGAGTGCAGTTGATGGAAGAACGTAAAAACTAAGAAATGTCTACCACGCAACAGCCTTCTTCATTACGCTCTGAAGCGCAATGTTCTTCAACTTGAGCGCAATACTGGAAGATTGATCCAAGTTATCTTTACGGTGCATGGCATCGTTATATATCACGCCAAGTAAGAAGCACACCTCTGGTACGTTAACATTCAGGGATTCCGCTAGTTCAAGTTTCGCTGCCGTTCCATGTAAGTCAAGAAATTCTGCTCGCCTCTGAAGGTCACCAATTTTTTCGTATGCGCATCGTTCAATCGCTATACGAACATGCGCGCACACTGCGAACGGATCATAAGACTCAGCCCCTTCGACAAGTTTCTCCCAGTGCTCTCTCAAAAAATCATAGAAATCAACACTCACGCCGTGTTTCTTAGGTAGTCCGTACGTCTCATTAAATATTTTTGAAATATCCTTACGCTCCGGATGATAGTGTAGAAAGTACTTCGAAAGATCGTCCTTCCATACTGCATCATCACGCTGCAAAATCACCTTTTTCATCGTATTTGAAATGCTTTGATTTGGCATTCCAAGATAAATCCTATTCTGCTTTTGAAGCGCATATCCCTTAAAGAATACGGGGTCAAGATGCGTCAACAAAGCCAAATATATTCTTCGTCCTTCCTTCTTAAAATCCTCTATTAATTTACTTAGAAAATATTGAGCTACTACAATATTTGCGTCATCAAGGTAATCAAAAATTTCATCGATAATTAAGATTATAGGTTTTTGTGATCTTGAATTTGTTACCTTAATGAGAGCGCAGGTAAAGTAAAGGAGGTCTCGCTGACCATTTGAAAGAGAATTTGCATCCGGGAATTTAATGATAAGACGTCCCTTAGTTTCTTTTATATTTGCAGCAACCCAGCCACCATTTATATCATTTATAAAAGCTTTTATGTTGCTTAACCGCCGTTCAAAGTCGCAGCGTTGTAGCCATTTCTTAAACTCCGCGCGATTGTCCTCAATTAGTTTATGTAATTGAAACGTCAACAGAAAGCGTTCAACTAAATTTGTTTCAGTGGCTGACTGCTCAATTATCTGAACAATTTGCTTGATAGGTTCACAAGCCATGATAGCGCTTGTGAATTCTTGTGAGAAACGCTGAGCGATATCCGGCTTGGTTCCTTTCGCTGCAACCAAGAACAATAGCGAGGCGTCAAATAACTCTGTGCACCGCTTTTGTTTTAATTTGTCAATAACGTCAATGTTGCTTAACAAATCGGAACATATAGAATTATTAAGAATTTTCGTTAAATTGGGAGACAATTTTGAGTTTTCTGCAAGTAATATCTTGTAATCAGACGAATTATAATTAAGTACTGCCTTCGGTGGCACGGGGCCTAAATCTAAGTCCGAAATCTCTAGATACGGTCTTGCGACTGCAAAACCGTTAGGACGCGGCATTTTTGCTTTAGCTTCTATATTTGATTTGATAACGGAAATTTCGAATTCTTCAGATACTTCGTTTTTCGTTTCATCGGCGGTTAGCCATTTTCCCTCATGACAAATCTTGAGCAGTGAAATCCGTACTTCTTGTTGCCGATGCTTGTCTTTTTCATCAACTAAAAGTTTTGCGCCTCGGGCACAATTGAACGCGGTAGATAACGTGCTTTTCCCGAATCCATTAGGTGCTATAAAAATATTTGGCTTATTGGGAAGAAACTGGACATCTAAAGTTGTATCATCAAATCCACGGATATTCTGAATTACAATTTTCGAAATTGTCATTTTGCGATGCCCCCAAGTCAGCCGAGTCCGATAAAAGACGTGAATCGGATTTTTAATCAAGACATCAACATCAGCGACAGCTTATTATGATACCCTGGTAAGACGCGACGGGTTCATTTCAGTGAAGATGTCACGGTGCTTTGCACTTCCGCGCCCCGCTGCGGACACCAAGCTTGCGCTCAATGATTTGTTCTTGTTGGAGCGAAATCATTGCATGTACCGCCTTCTCCTCCGGCAGGCAGACCAACCAAACTACGATGACACTTCATGAAAAGTTCAAGACCAGTCGCGCCATGCTCAGCTTCAAGACGCCATTAAACTAAAGCGGTTTTCCTCAACTTCGAAAGGGTAGAGCGGCTACAGCCAGTAGCGGCTATAATGCTGTTCCAGCTTTGGCCACTCTCCAGCATCTTCAAAAGGGCTGCATTCCGCGACTTGTTTTCTGGCCTGCCTTTATATTTTCCATCAGCTTTGGCTTTGGCTATTCCCTGTTTCTGTCGCCTCCTACGATCATCATAATCTTTCCGCGCAATTGCGGCGATCATATCGAGCAACATACTATTGATCGCCTCAAACATTCGAAGCGTGAACTCATCCGCATTTTCTGAAGCCATTGTCCATGAGGTTGGAAGGTCAAGTGCAACAACCCGTAATTGCTTCGCTCGAATTTCTGCCTTCAGGTTTTCCCAATCGCTGGCGTTCAACCGGCTCAGCCGATCTACCTGCTCAATTAGGAGCACATCGCCGGGCTGGCTATCCGAAAGAAGCCGGAACAACTCAGGGCGATCAAGGGAAGCACCGCTTTCGTTTTCGACATAGAAGGCCGCAATCTTCAAACTACGCTCTTTGACAAATGCAATCAGATCGTCTTTCGCCCGATTGGCATCTTGATCCTTTGTCGAAGCTCTCAGATAGGCGCGTAAAAACATAGAACCACTCAAATGTTCGTTTTAAGTGGTTCTTTTATAATCGGTTCGTTTTGACTTGTAAGCCGGCATTATCGAACCAGCGCAGGGCCAGTTCGCCAGAGGTATACCCTTAAAGCATAGGCATCCAACTCCAACAAAAGCCATCATGTTTTCAATTCGCACAAAAAGAGATAAAGATGCCCTGTATGGGCGAACTGCTAATTTTTTAACAAGGGAATGAAATGGTAAATGTCATTTGGGGTACGACTAGAAAACCAGTTTCAAGTCAACGCCTTGCTGATCTCTTGGAAACAGAGATACAAGACGAAGGCGATCTTTTCATCGGATATCCCATTATTGCAACTCCTGAAGGAGCATTCTCCATTGATGCTCTGCTCGTAAGCCCATCGCGTGGAGTAATTATCTTCGATTTGGTGGAGGGGCGAGATTTAGGCGATTTTCAAGACCGCTAAGATGAAGGTGTAAATCGATTAGAGGCAAAATTTCGCTCCCATAAAAACTTGATGCAGGGGCGAAGACTATTAGTCACATCAAACGTTATTACATACGCTCCCGTCGCTAACATAGAAGGACGAGGAGACGATCAATACCCCATATGTAATAACGCATATTTTTCTGAAACTATTGACAAATTTCTTGGGCATGAATGGGAAAGTCAAGATACTTATCTGGGCGCTCTTTCTGTAATACAGTCCATTTCTACGATACGCCGAAATAAGAGAAGCAGGATAGCTTCACGAGTAGACTCCCGCGGCTCAAAACTAAAGTCGCTGGAGGAATCTATTGCGAATCTTGATGTGATACAGGGGCGCGCAGTAATTGAAACCGTAGACGGGGTGCAGCGAATTCGTGGACTTGCGGGGTCAGGGAAGACGGTTATTCTGGCACTCAAGGCAGCATATCTTCATGCTCAACATCCCGAGTGGAAGATTGCTGTCACATTTAACACCCGGTCCCTCAAGGAACAGTTCAGGAGACTTATCACAACCCTCGTGATCGAACAGTCGGGGGAAGAGCCGATCTGGGACAATCTACAGATACTTAACGCGTGGGGTGCGCCCGGTGGCAGAGAAAAAACTGGCATGTACTACATGTTCTGTCAAAGGCACGGTATTTCCGCCTACGATTTCCAAAGCGCACGACGGGCCTTCGGCCAAGGTAATGAATTCAACGGAGTTTGCACCAATGCTTTACAGCAAATGCAAAATCCACAAAAAATATTTGATGCAATTCTTATTGATGAAGCGCAAGATTTTGAAAGCTCGTTCTTGCAGCTATGCTATTGGATGTTGGGGGATATTAAGCGCCTCGTTTATGCTTACGATGAACTTCAGTCGTTGACTGAAAGGTCTCTTCCTCCACCAGAAGAGATTTTCGGTTCTGACGAACGCGGTCGCCCTCGCGTTCAATTAGCAGCACCTGAACATGGACCGCCCCAACAAGATATCATTTTAGAAAAATGCTATCGCAATTCCGGACCCGTCTTGGCGACCGCACATGCACTGGGATTCGGGATTTATCGTGACGCAGACCCTAAAACTGGAACAGGGTTAGTGCAGATGTTTGAAAACAATAATCTGTGGCTCGACGTTGGTTATCGCGTTAAAGAAGGTGAGCTTGTAGATAATTCACCAGTAAGGCTTATGCGAACCGCGCATTCAAGCCCTCAATTTCTACAAAATCACTCTCCAATTAATGATCTTATCCAGTTTATCCACTTCGATGATGAAGATCAGCAAGCAAACTGGCTTGCCAATTCGATCCAAGAGAACTTAACCGATGATGAACTCGCTTGCGACGACATTATCGTGATTAATCCAGCCCCCCTGTCAACTCGCAGCGCAGTCGGCAAGGCCCGCCGCATCCTTTTTGAAAAGAACATAAATAGCCATCTAGCGGGCGTGGATACATCTCCGGACGTGTTCTTCGATGAAGGAAATCAGTCTGTTGCCTTCACCGGAATTTTTCGCGCCAAAGGAAACGAAGCTGGAATGGTGTACATCATGAATGCTCAGGATTGCTATACAGCATTCGGCGGTATTGCGCGGGTGAGGAACAGGCTATTTACGGCGATTACGCGCAGTAAAGCATGGGTTAGAGTGCTTGGGATCGGCGAGAACATGCGGCATTTGGAGCAAGAGTTTCAAAGGGTTCAGCAGGAAGATTTTGAACTCGCGTTCGTTGTCCCAGATGATAAAACTAGAAAGAGCATCAATATCATTAATAGAGACATGACGGATGCTGAGAAGAAGAATGTTAAAGACTTTAGTACAAATATTGGTCGCCTCATAGAAGAAGTACGTAAAGGAGAGCTGCGCGTTGAGGACCTTCCCAACGAGCAAATTGAGCAACTTAGAAAGATTTTGGGCAATAAGTAGTTACCATGCCAAGTCCAGAAACTGTTAAGAGACAAATTGATAGCATAACAGCCGATCTAATCGAAACAGGACTAAGCAGCAAACAAAACCTCTCCATCCTCAGAACTCATCCGGAAGGTGTTATTGACGTAACTACCGAAAAGTATACGGACATGTCTCTTTTTATGAAGGACATAAGCTATGTTGATATGTATAATGGAGCTTTGGAAGGAGAGCAATACAACATTGCGATGGTGGACGGCGCCCTGATTCAGATGCAGTACCGCTTTATAAATGGTGTTATTCATAAGCATCGGCTGGCTTTTTTTCCTTCACCAACGCTTGATGAGTTTCAAAACAATCCTGATATCTACGATGAGGATGAAATCTACGGCGATGTGATCAAAAGAAGTATCTTTCCTGCACCATTGCGCTTCGATTTTGATAGGTCAGCGGCTAAAAATGTAACTCACCCGATGTCGCATCTTACAATAGGGCAGTATGGAAACTGTAGAATACCAGTTCTATCACCATTATCACCCTTTTTGTTTACTGATTTTATTCTCAAGTCTTTCTATAACTGTGGGTATAAGAGCTTTTCTAAAAAAATAAGAATAATGAAAGAAAGATTTACGTCAACAATTACGGAGTCGGAAAAAGAAATTATTCATATAAGCATTCCTTTATAGAAAAAATTAATTACAATAATTACTAAATTTTGGCGTTTTATTTAAATATTTCTTTGGCCAAGCCTAAATGAGATTGCGTTGAAGGTGCTGACACGAAGTTGGTTTTCCAGAAAGATGGCTTGACTGTATAGATTTGTTGGAGCGTGACCAAAATTGCCTTGACTTGATCTCAAACGTAAACGCCGTCCACCTAGCATTCTCTGTGAACGGCTCTGCAGTAAGCCGCGTTAGGAAGGCATTTTTAGCAACTGTTTTTTCGATCCAAAAGCCGCAATCAGACCGATAAACGCGAGAATCATAAACACGGCCACTATAGTTCCTCCAAGGATCGCTCCAGCCACAGCACAGATCATCAAAAGAATGCCGGGTAGCCGACCCTTCGCACCCAGCGCAACGGCACCCAAAATGATGGTCAAGAATGAAAACGCAACGCCACCCCAGCCAAGACCGATAACGGTTGAAGCACCTTCAGCTTCCAGCCCAGCTCCCATTCCTCCGACCGCTAACGTGAAAATGGCTGCAAAGACGCCGAAAATCCCTGCAACCAGCGCGATGATTCCGCCTGCTTTCTGCATTTTTGTATTCCTTAGTTTGATGGCGATTGCTGTTGCGGCTGCTCTAACCCGAAGATGAGCGCTGAGCCACTTTGCGCGAGATACGCCAGCTTGACGTCGCCAAGCTTCACAGTGGCTTCCTGACGTGGATTTAGCTGTAGTTG
Organism: Brucella grignonensis; assembly: GCF_002252505.1. Taxonomy (GTDB): domain Bacteria; phylum Pseudomonadota; class Alphaproteobacteria; order Rhizobiales; family Rhizobiaceae; genus Brucella; species Brucella grignonensis. The sequence continues at coordinate 343,905 of NZ_NNRL01000164.1, forward strand.
CAGAGGCTGATCAGCAGGCTTTCCATCTACAAAGACACCACGTGAAAAAATCACTGGTGCAGGTTCGCGAAGATCGTTGTTGACCACAACGGAGATGGAGGCATCCGACAGCTTTATGCTGGCCATGGTGTTCACACGGCGAATTCGCTTCTGAATGTCCTCATATTTCTCGGCGTTGAATGTAACAGCCACTGATGAGGTTCCATTTTCCAGCCTGAACGCTTCAAAGGCCAGCAGATAGTTGCTTTTCATAGGTTCTTCCGGCTTGGCGTAGAAAAGCAGCGTCGTAGCCTTAATCGTCATCCGGTCATTGAGGCTTCCAGAAACTTTCTCGCATGCAACAAGCGATGCTTTTTCAAAGACGGACGCAACAGCTTCAACCAGTTCCTGTCCCTCCGGCTTGGAACACCTTTGAGCCAGTCCGGATTCCAGAACCTCAATAGAAATATCGACCGAAATTTGAGAAGGCTCTGATTTAGCCAGCATTTCCTCAACATCTAGAACGTAAAGGGTAGTTGAGACGTTCTGATCGCAACCGATCAAAGCCATGGAAGCAAGGCAAAAGCCTGCAATTTTCTTCAGCATTGATTTCCCCGACACCAATTCCCCAAAAGAACTCATCAAACAAAAATGAGTCTTATAACACCACGTTTCTTATAACGTGGCTCCGGGAAAGCCAAGCGTGTTTTGTACACGAATGGATATTCTCGAACAGCTTGCTTTCAATTTGCGCCGTATCAGGGTCGCTAATGGTATTTCTCAGGATGAGTTGGCGCTCATGTCCAACGTTGAGCGCGCATATGTCGGCCATATTGAGCGCGGCAAGAAAAACCCAACAGTGATCACCTTGGACAAGCTGGCCACGGCATTGAACTGCCATATCGCGGACTTCTTCACAGAAATTGAGGAAGAGTCAGAAAATCCAACTCTTCCCCGAGGCCGTAAGGGAAATGGAGAGAAAGGGCTCCGCTAAAAGTCCTTCTCAATGCTCATTTTCACGCCACCGTATTTGGACAGATAATCATCCAAGATTGCGTTCAGCGCCGCGCCAGTCTGTTTGCAGGCATTCGCAAACCGCATCCGATCTTCGAAGCCGACCGGCATCATTTTATAGAGCTGCATGAGTTTGTAATTGTCGTCCTTTTCCATCTTTTTTGCTGTGTCTGCCCAGATTGTACCGGTATCCAGCGAAAGAGACGCGGCAACAAGATCGACCTGCTTCAGCTTGGCTTTCAATGGAGCCATTTGTCGTTCAGGGGCAACATGATAATCGCAGAACCCCTTTACCAGCAGATAAGTCTGATAGATGTCGGAAAGTGCATTCCGCGCTTCCTTCGATGCGGAAGGTGATTTGCCACTTGAATTGCTTTCCTCTGCATGAGCATCTTTTGATTGAGACGCGGCATTAGAAGCCGTTTCATGAATAGGCTTGGTCGCAGATCGTCCGCAGGCTTCCACCCAAAGGGCATCTGATAGTGAGATCAGCTCAGGGGAAACCCCTCGATTAAGCTCTTCCGCAAGCGTTTGCTCGATGCCGATCAGCGCTTTTTTCTGCTTCCAATAAACGGTTCCGCTATCCGCATCGCAATAGACGTAAGCTTTCTCTGAATCTTTTTGCCTGTGCGCTGGACATCGGCTCTCACCAGATTTGCAATGGACTTTGAATAATCCAGCGATTGCAAGCGAACCGTATAGTGTGCGTCTTTCAATGAAAGTTCTGTTTTACCGCTCAGGGTTTTGAGCCGCTTCTGGATTTCTGCTCGCTTCGAAAGCTTCGCTGAATCTTTCCGGCAAACTGAAAACCATAGTTCCCAATAAAGCCGGTCGGCACTAAACGGTTCCTTTCGGACATCAATCTGGTGATTGAGGTTATCGCCATCCAAGACTTGCGCCATGGTATCATTGCAATTGACCACGAATTCGCTGGTCTCGCTTTCCCCACGATTGTCAGAAGCAATCACCGTCACAATACGATTATCCTCCACGCCTGTAGCTTCCACGCTTTGGAGAAAATACTCGCGATAAAGTCCTGAACGTCCTTCGCTTGAAAAATACTGAGCATTGGCTGTGAATGCCGTTGTAGACAAGATAACCGCAAAGCCTGCTATTAAAAGCCGTCTATTTGCAGCGTTCATATTCGCCAGCCCCTGCAATCGAAATTTTGTTGGCGTTTAACTGCGTGATGTTCAAATCGCCTCGAACAGTCTCGCCCTCGGTTTCGCACAGAAACTGAATAGTATGGCTGGCTCCTTTACTCGTATGCTTGGTAATCGCGCAGTTGCCCTCGTATCGCTTGAGGGTCTTTTTTCCGATCACGAGAAAATCTTCTGTCGTCTCGTTTCGCACCGCTTTGCAGCTTTCAGCGTATTTGCCTTTCCACGTCCCAAAGATTGAACCGCCTATTTCCGCCGACTGCGCTTGTCCTGAAATGGCTGTCATTAGCGTTGCGATTGAGATCGCAGAACCAATCCGTTTCATTGCCCCGCCGAATTAAAAACTGAAAGAAGTCGATTCTATTAAACGTGGTTTTATATAACCACTAATTTTATCATTCGTTATTGACAAGAGGAGTACGCATGAAGTTGGCCGGAACAGTTTGAATATCAGGGCCTGCGTTGAGCACGTCAAATTCGCAGATAGTAAGATGTTTGCATGGCAAACTCATTTGAAATATTGGTACAAATATTGGTACAATTTTCATTAAACTGAATTGTCCTAACGGTTTGATTTTATTTGATATAAACTGAGTTTTCTCTGAAATTGATGCCTGTCGGGTGCGCCAAAAAATCAATGACTTAGATGACATTTAACAGAGCTGGTGATTGACCAACTCACCAAATACTCACACTGAGTCATTGGTTTGGTGAGTAGTACTGCTAAAGAAAAAGCCCTTGAAAGGGGCTATTTGATTCTGGCAATTTGTTTAAGTTAACGCTCGGCAGTGGAGTTAACAGACGGTGATATCTTTTGCTCGGCCCATCTGTCTAAGTCCGCCTTATGATATAGAGGAAAGCGTCCTTGATACTGCATCGATGGGCCTCCGCCATTCGTCGCAAGCTTTTCAAGTGTTGATCGCGAGATATCTATCCCGTGCTTTGTGCGAAGGTATTCCGGCACGTCTTTACGACGCAAGCGTGATCGATCTATCATTTTGAAGCCTCCACAGTGACGATTTCAGCATTTCTGGTTCTGATGAAGGGCACAAAGTCCGATCCTTCATACTTCATCGCGGTACTAGATCGCTTCAATGATGCGGAATTGATCGCCGGGCTTTAGCCATCGGGTTGAAGCATCAAGAGCGGCTGCTATCACCTTTTCGCGGGTGTCCGCTTCGGTAAGATCATAGACATCGTCATCGAGGTTGCCTGCAAACCATGTCCAGGGTGTCATTCGTCACCCTCCTCGATCTCGACGACTACGTGCTCGTGATTTCTACTTGCAGAAAAGGTGCTGGGAACAAACTTCAGGCCATGGCTGCTCTGCCACTCATCGCATGTAATACCGATCCGCCTTCCGAGGTCGCTGATCTGTTCGCCAGTCGCGTCAAAATATGGACCGTCATCATATTCAACGCTGGCTCGGTCGCTCTCAGCGATTTCTTCCTCGGCGCGCTGCACTAGATCGTCAGCGTCAAGAATGTAGTCTGAAAGCTTAGCGGATTAAAGAACGGAACTATTGACCCAAGCTCAGTCCCGCCTGAGCTGATCAATGTGTCATAAGCCTTGCAATCTGCTGTCTCGTCAACCGTTAGGTGGAAGGCAAGCGGTCTTCCTCTGGCATCAGCCAGACAGTGAAGTTTACTGGTGAACCCGCCCCGCGAGCGGCCAAGAGCACGTCGATGAATCCCCCTTTTCCGCCCGCTACCGAAATATGGGCGCGAACCGTGGTGCTATCGATGCTGTAGTGGCCACTGTCAGCCATGATCTCAGTAAAGGTGACTGAACGGCCTCCCAGACCCCGTCTTCGCTCCAGCGCCGAAATCGTCGATAGATCGTATTCCAATTGCCGTATTTGGGTGGAACATCCCGCCACGTGACACCTCGGCCCCTGTGCCCTAGCAGGCCGCCTATGGTTCCATCGGAGTAGCCGAGCTCTGATACATAGGATGCATAAGCATGTCGCAGGGTGTGACAAGTGACATTTTCTGGGTTTGCGGTTCGAAAAATTCTCACTGCCTCATGGTTCATTCCATGATAAGATTTCTTACCGCGATTTGCCGGAAATGCCCATGCGTTCCCGGCGTGCACATCACACTCTTTCAATAACGCGACAGCCCGTCAGCGCCAAAAGCGCGATGATCTTTATGGCGAATGGGTGGAAGCCTTTGTTCGCCTCGTCTTTCCCGTGACGGAGGGCCGCTCCGAATTGTGCTAACTCTTTTTCATTTAAGAAACGCTGCCTCGGTTGGGCCCGAAATCTCCATACGCGGTGTACAGGGTTAATTGTTATCAGACCTTTGTTCACAGCCCAAGTTATTATCCCAGACAACATGTCGGCTGCCTTGGCACTGTCTGTAACGACTGTGTGTCCTTATTTCTTTGCATTCGCTATCGCCTTCATCTTGCCGACCGTGATGTCATGGGTCATGCGCTTGACGATACGCGCACCGACGTCGATGACTGCCATCTTTCCCGGCACTGGTTTGATATGCTTGGCAAACCGGCTTTCGTTCATTTGGATTTCTTTTGTCGTGTTGTTGAGCGAAATCAATAACGCTCGGAAATACCAGCGTTGATAATGTTGGGCGATTTCTTATCGTATTTGTTCCAAATCAATGAACTCTTTGTCTGATCCGATAATTTCCAACCGAAAGACATGCGCGCAAGTAATAGAAGAGCAAATGCAGGTTGGACGTGAAAATAGCAATATTGGGCCGTGTGGTCGCTCCAGCTTTCCGACGTCGGAGCAGTTTTCCAAGCGTCAGTCAGCCATTTTCATTTTTACTGGAAGCCGTCAGGGTCGTCGCGTTGGCAGCGATGGTTCTGGCGCTCTGCTGGCAGACCACGGCATCCGCAGCTGATCTGGAAAAATACCTTCCCAAGGTTGAAGCAAGCACGCTCTTCAAAGAGGCTGATGCTATCGGCAAGCCACAGGGCGAGCCGCCAATCGCACCACTGATGAAGCGGGGCGAGGTGATCGGTTATGCTTATTTGAATTCTGACTTCACCAGTTCCATCGGCTATTCCGGCAAACCCATCCATATCGTCGTCGGCATTGATACCAAAGGTGTCATACGCGGCATAAAACTGGTCGACCACAAAGAGCCGATCGTGCTGATCGGCATTCCCGAAGCCAAGGTTGTGGCTGCGCTGAACTCGCTGGTCGACAGTGACATGAGTGCTGTCGCGGCTGGCCAGAACAAGCCTCCGCAGGTGGAGATCGTCAGCGGTGCCACGGTTACTGTGCTCGTCATGGGAGACAGCGTCGTTCGCTCGGCCGTTGGGCTCGTTCGTAGTGGGCGGCTCGGTAATGCGCCTGTGCAGGTCGCCGCAGCCGATGCGCAGCGCACGGTTGATCTGGAGATCCATGACGAGCAGGACTGGCAGGCATTGATCGGCGACGGTTCGGTTCGCAGCCTGAAACTGTCAGTTGGTGATGTGACACAGGCGTTTCGTGACGCAAAGCATGATCGCGCTGCCGACAATCCCGAAACAACCAACCCTGAAGACGAATTCATCGAGCTTTATGTTGCGCCAGTCTCGGTACCGTCGATCGGCATCAGCCTGCTTGGCAAGGATGGCTTCGAACGTTTGCAAAAGCGGCTGAAGCCAGGACGTCAGGCGATCCTGGTTGCGGGCGACGGAGCCTATTCTTTCAAGGGCTCTGGATATGTGCGCGGCGGTATCTTTGACCGCATCGAATTGATGCAGGACGGGCAGGGCGTACGTTTCCGCGACAAGAACCATACCCGTATCGGCGACATCATGGCCGAAGGCGCACCACGTCTGCGCGAGATAGCACTGTTCGAGGTGCCGGACGGGTTTGCCTTCGACGTGACGGAACCGTGGGATCTGCAGCTTCTGGTACAGCGCGGTTTCGGGGCGCGGGACAAGGCCAATGTCAGTTATGATCTTGGCTACAGTTTGCCGGAAAAATATCTGGCGAAGCAGCCGGAACCAGCTCCCGTGCAGCCTGTAGCAACAACTGCAGATGCACCGCGTCAGCCGCAACCGGTCGGCGAAGCCAATGCTGCCGACATTCTGGGCGAGGGCAATCCGCTCTGGGTCCGGATGTGGGATATGAATCGTGCCAATGTGGTCATCACCGCTTTTGCCATCACGGTTCTTGTCGGCATCTTCTTCTTCCAGAACAGTCTGGTCAGGCATCCGCGCTTCTTCACCTGGCTGCGGCGCAGCTATCTTCTGTTCATCCTTGTCTGGCTCGGTTTCTACAACAATGCACAATTGTCGGTCGTCAACGTCCTGACCTTCACCAACTCCCTGATTACCGGCTTTAACTGGGAATTCTTCCTGACATCGCCGCTGATCTTCATTCTGTGGGCATCGGTGGCGGCGGGGCTGTTGTTCTGGGGGCGAGGACCCTTCTGCGGCTGGCTGTGCCCGTTTGGCGCCCTGCAAGAACTTACCAATAATCTCGCCCAATGGCTGAAGGTGCCGCAGGTCAAGCTTCCATGGGGACTGCACGAGCGCCTCTGGCCTCTCAAATACATGATCTTCCTCGGCCTGTTTGGATTGTCGCTCTATTCGGTTGCACTGGCAGAAGTGTTTGCAGAAGTCGAACCATTCAAGACCTCGATAATTCTCAAATTTGCACGTGAGTGGCCGTTCGTCATTTATGCGCTGACACTTCTGACTGCAGGCCTGTTCATCGAGCGCTTCTACTGCCGCTATATGTGCCCGCTCGGCGCAGCTCTCGCCATCCCCGGACGCATCCGCATGTTCGAATGGCTGAAACGTTGGCCGGAATGCGGTTCGCCCTGCCACCGTTGTGCCAAGGAATGCCCGGTCGAGGCGATCCATCCGGAGGGGCAGATCAACGTCAATGAATGCATTTACTGCATGCATTGTCAGGAACTCTATCACGACGACCAGCGCTGCCCGCACATGATCCAGGTGCGCGTGAAGCGTGAAAAATTCGCAGCCCGCAATGCCCCCCTCGCAGCGGCTGCCGAACGTGGCGGTGGACCGGCCAGACCCGTCATCTCAGTCAAAGGAAAGCCGGTTGAAGGCGTTGCCGATACTGGTCCTGCTGCCTGACTTTTCTAAAGGAGAGAAGCATGTCTGAAGAAACCAAAAAAACGCAGCTTAGTCGAAGACAGCTGCTCGGCACGTCAGCCTTCGTGGCTGCTGCCGGCGCAGGCGGTCTTGGTGGGGCGCTGTTTGCAGGTTCGACCGAACCGGCAATGGCTGCTGCTGGTGCCGGCCATAGTGCAGAGGTAAAGCCCGGAGAACTGGACGAATATTACGTCTTCTTTTCCAGCGGTCAGAGCGGTGAGGTCCGTATTGTCGGCCTGCCATCGATGCGCGAACTGATGCGCATTCCGGTGTTCAATCGCGATAGCGCGACCGGCTGGGGCCAGACAAATGAAAGCCTTAAGGTGCTGACCGAAGGCCTTCTGCCGCAGGACCAAGAGTTCCTCAAGGATCGCGGTGGCATTTTCCTGAATGGTGACTTGCACCACCCGCACCCGTCCTTCACGGAAGGCACCTATGACGGGCGTTATCTCTATGCCAACGACAAGGCCAATACGCGTGTCTGCCGCATCCGTCTTGATGTGATGAAATGCGACAAGATCATTCAGCTCCCGAACCAGCACACCGTGCATGGCTTGCGCGTGCAGAAATATCCGAAAACCGGATATGTTTTCTGCAACGGTGAAGATCGCGTGCCGATCCCGAACGATGGCAGCAATCTGACCGATACCAAGCAATATCACGCGATCTTCACGGCCGTTGACGGCGAGACCATGAAGGTTGCCTGGCAGATCATGATCGATGGCAATCTCGACAATGTCGACTGCGATTATCAGGGCAAGTACGCTTTTGCCACCTGCTACAATTCGGAAGAGGGTACGACGCTCGCCGAAATGATGTCGAGCGAGCAGGACTGGATCGTCATCTTCAACCTGAAGCGTATCGAAGAAGCGGTTGCGAAGGGTGATTTCAAGGAAATCAACGGTGTGCCGGTCATCGATGGACGTCACGGTTCCAAATATACGCGTTACATTCCTGTGCCGAACAGCCCACATGGCATCAACACTGCGCCAGACGGTATCCATGTGGTTGCCAACGGCAAGTTGTCGCCGACCGTTACCGTGTTCGACGTTCGCAAGTTCGATGAACTTTTCGACGACAAGATCAAGCCCCGCGATGCTGTGGTTGCGGAACCTGAACTCGGACTTGGGCCATTGCATACGGCTTATGATGGCAAGGGCAACGCCTATACAACGCTCTTCATCGATAGCCAGATCTGCAAATGGAATATCGAGGACGCCAAGCGAGCCTTCAAGGGTGAAAAGGTCGATCCGATCCGTCAGAAACTCGATGTGCATTATCAGCCCGGCCACAATCACACTTCCATGGGGCAAACCAAGGAAGCCGACGGTCAGTGGCTAATTTCGCTCAACAAGTTCTCCAAGGATCGCTATCTCAATGTCGGCCCGCTCAAGCCGGAAAATGACCAGCTCATCGATATTTCCGGTGAGAAGATGATGATTGTCCATGACGGGCCAAGTTTTGCTGAGCCGCACGATGCAACGATTGTTCATCGTTCCAAGATCAATCCCGTCAACTTCTGGAGCCGTGAGGATCCATTCTTCGCCGATGCTGTCACTCAGGCGAAAGCCGATGGCCTCGACCTGATGGACGCGAATGAGGTGATCCGGGATGGCAACAAGGTGCGCGTTTATATGACGTCTGCCGCGCCAGCCTTCGGTCTAACCGAGTTCACCGTCCAGCAGGGCGATGAGGTGACGGTGTATGTCACCAATATCGACGAGATCGAAGATCTTACGCACGGCTTCGCCATCATCAATTACGGGGTCAACATGGAGATCGGACCACAGGCGACCGCGTCTGTCACCTTCACGGCCAACAAACCGGGTGTGTGGTGGTATTACTGCTCGTGGTTCTGCCATGCGATGCACATGGAAATGAAGGGCCGGATGCTCGTGGAACCGAAGAAGGCCTGAACACCATGAGGTTCCCCCGCCGGTTTCAGTCCTTCAGTGCCGCAATGCTGCTGACCGTCGTTCTTTGCGACGGTTTGCAGGCACGGCAGATCGATGTCGTGGCAGGCGAAGGCGTACAGGCGGCTATCGACAAAGCGGAGCCGGGCGATGTCGTCCGGCTTCTGAAAGGCAAGCACAATGGCGCGGTTACGATCGACCGCGCCGTTGAACTGACCGGCGAGCAGGGTGCCATTGTGGACGGACTTGGCTCGGGCAATGCCATAACGGTCAACGCACCGGACGCTATCGTGCGCGGGCTGGAAGTGCACGGTTCGGGCGATAACATGCCCGACCTCAACTCCGGAGTTTTCGTGGCAAAAACCGCCACGGGCGCACGCGTCGAGAACAATCGACTAATCGATAACCTCTACGGGATCTATTTGCACGGTGCTGCAAATTCCATCGCGCGCGGCAACGAGATCATTGGCCGTCGAGGCGTGCGCATGGCGCAAACCGGTAGCGGCGTTTCCATCTGGAATGCGCCCGGCGCACAGGTTATCGGCAACGTCATTCGCTACGGGCGCGACGGCATCTACACCAATGCCAGCCGCAAGAATATCTTTCGCGACAATGTGATGGAGGATGTCAGGTTCGCCGTCCATTACATGTACACGGATGACAGCCAGGTCATCGGTAATGTTTCGCGCAACAATTCGGTCGGTTTCGCGATCATGTACACCAACCGTCTCAAGGTGCTGGACAACCTGTCTGACGGCGACCGGGATCATGGTTTGTTGCTCAATTATGCAAACAGCTCGGTCATTTCCGGCAATCGCGTGATCGGGCGTATGCAACCGATAGATCGCTGGCTTGATGCCGGTGTTCAGAAGGCTGAACATGGTCTTCCTGCGGAAGACCAGACGGAAACCCAGACGGGCGAAACCTCGCGGCTCGGTCCGGAAAAATGTGTCTTTATTTACAACGCCAACAAGAACAAGTTCACCGAGAACAGTTTCGAGAACTGCAGCATAGGCATTCACTTTACTGCTGGTTCCGAGGGCAATGCCATGAGCGGCAACGCCTTCATAAACAACCGCAATCAGGTGAAATATGTCGGCACGCGTAACCTCGACTGGTCGGTCAATGGACGCGGCAATTACTGGAGCGACAATCCGGCCTTCGATCTCAATGGTGACGGTATCGCAGACAGCCCTTACCGGCCCAATGATCTGATCGACAAGGTTTTGTGGACTGCGCCACAGGCAAAAATTCTCATCAATAGTCCGGCAATCGAGACAATCCGCTGGGCACAGACCCAGTTCCCGGCGCTTTTGCCAGGCGGTGTCGTCGATAGCTATCCCCTTATGAAGCCGCCGCATCCGGCCGATCCGGCGAAAGGAAAACCAAATGACTGAGACTGTCATTCTTGATCAGGTCACAAAGTCCTATGGCGGGTTCAATGCCATCAGCGATGCGAGTTTCCGCCTCCACGCTGGAGAAAGCATTGCGCTGGTCGGCCATAATGGTGCTGGAAAAACGACGATGATAAAGCTCATGCTCGGTCTGATCCGCCCGACCAAGGGCGCGGTTCGCGTGTTGGGCGAGGATCCGGCGACCGGTGCCTTTGCCGCCAGATTGCGGCTTGGCTATCTGCCTGAGCACGTCTCTTTCAATCTGGCGCTGACGGGAGCGGAAACGCTCGGCTTCTATGCGCGGTTGAAGAGAATGCCGGTTGCCCAAAATGTAGAGCTATTGGAGCGCGTCGGCCTTGCCCATGCAGCGAACAGGCGGGTTGGCACCTATTCAAAAGGGATGCGCCAGCGACTGGGGCTTGCTCAGGCATTGCTCGGGCAACCATCCGTTCTGTTGCTTGACGAGCCGACGACCGGTCTCGATCCCGCCTTGCGGCAGAGCTTCTATGAAGTCCTTGAAGAATTGCGGAGCAAAGGCGCGACAATCCTCATGTCGTCCCATGCCTTGACCGAATTGGAAACCAAGGTCGGGCGCGTCATCATCGCGAACAAGGGCAAGATCATTGCCGATGGCTCCATCGATGCGTTGCGCCGGATTTCACAATTACCGCTTCGCATACGGGTGCAGACGCCAGACGTCTCCCGGTTGCCTTCGACAACCGCCAATGCTGCATTGTGCTGGCATCGTCTCGGCCCGGATATCTTCGAAACGGAAGCTCCGACGGAAGGCAAGATGGCTCTTGTCCGTGAAATCGTGGCCATGAACGACAATCTCACGGAACTTGATCTCGTTCCGCCGACGCTGGACGAACTTTACGCCCACTTCCTCAACGCCGGGGAAGCGGCCCTCGCAGAGGCAGCGGAATGAACAATATTCTCATCATTGCTTCCAAGGAAATTCAGGAAGGCTTGCGCAATCGCTGGGTTCTGGCGACCACGCTATTGCTTGCGGCACTGGCCCTAAGCATGACTTTTCTCGGCAGCGCACCCACTGGCAGTTCGGTTGCAGCGAGCAAGCTGGACGTTGTGATAGTCAGTCTCTCCAGCCTGACAATCTTCCTCATCCCTCTCATTGCCCTTCTCATTTCGCATGATGCAATCGTCGGTGAAATGGAACGCGGCACGATGCTGCTGCTTCTGAGCTATCCGATAAGCCGGTTTCAGCTGGTTCTGGGCAAGTTCATCGGCCAGCTTGCTATTCTGTCCTTCGCGACATTGTTCGGGTACGGCGCGGCGGCTGTGGCGCTGATCGTGACCGGGTCCGGCGTGGATGCGGGAAGCTGGCTGTCGCTGTTCAAACTCATTATCTCGTCGGTTCTGCTGGGAGCCGTGTTCATCGCCATCGGCTTTCTTGCAAGCACCTTGGTGCGGGAGCGAAGCACGGCAGCAGGTATCGCCATCGGCGTCTGGCTGTTCTTCGTGCTGATCTATGACGCAGCACTTCTTGCTCTGCTGGTTTTCGATCAGGGCCGCATTGTTGGCGGTGGCATACTCAACGGTCTGCTTCTTCTCAATCCAGCCGACTCCTACCGGCTTCTCAACTTCGGTCTCGGACAGGCCGGATCTCTGACTGGCATGGGCGGCATAGCCGGTAACGCTACGCTCTCGGCTCTAGCTCTGACGCTAGCGCTCGGCCTCTGGGTCGTGCTGCCACTGTCCCTTTCCATGCTGGTTTTTTCGAGGAAAGAATTATGAAACGCGCTCTGTTTCTTGCCCCCCTGTTTCTGGTTCTGCTTGCAGGATGTTCTCCGGACGAAAAGAATGATGCCGTGATGGCTCCTTTCGCGCTGACGGAAAGCGCAATGGGCCGATATTGCGGAATGAATGTTCTGGAGCACCCCGGCCCCAAGGGGCAAATCATTCTAGAGCCGACAAACGAGGCAGTATGGTTCTCTTCCGCCCGTGATACGCTCGCCTTTACGATGCTGCCTGAGGAGCCAAAAGGGATCGCGGCGATCTACGTTTCAGATATGGCGAAAGCGCCAAGCTGGGAAGAGCCGGGAGCGGAAAACTGGGTCGATGCGCGCAAAGCCTTTTTCGTGATTGAAAGCGCTGCTGTAGGTGGGATGGGGGCACAGGAGGCCGTACCGTTTTCGACACGAGAAGCAGCGGAGAAGTTCGTTGCGGAAAAGGGCGGCCGTATTAGCACTTTTACCGAAATACCGGAGGATTACGTTCTCGGCGGTCAGTCGGTGCGGCCCTCCGATCTTGGAGCCGAAAGCCATGCGCATTGAAGGTGGACAGCGTATCAGTCGTCGGCTTGTACTTGCGGGTGGTGCGGCTGGAGTAGTGTTCTGGGCCATTCCAAAACACGCAGTTTCACTCGACCTTCCTGAGCCCATCATCTGGCGTAGTCAGGCGATGGGAGCACCTGCCAAGATCATACTCTATCATCCGGATCGTTCGACCGCTGAACGGTTGCTACGTGAATCTGCTCAAGAAGCGGAAAGACTGGAGAACATCTTCAGCCTCTATCGTTCGGATTCAGAACTCACCCAACTTAATCGCGATGGGGCGCTGGCATCGCCTTCGCCTGATCTGGTCGAGGTATTGCGTATCTGCCATGAATGCTGGCAGGCCAGCGACGGCCTTTTCGATCCGACGGTACAGCCCCTTTGGAACTGTCTGAAAAAGCATTTCTCGCAAGAACGTCCTTCTCCCGACGGGCCATCACGACAGCTTTGGGACGAAGCGCTTGCAAAGGTAGGGTTCGGTCACGTTCTATTCGATGATAACCGCATTGCATTCTCCAAGCCATCTATGTCTCTGACTTTAAATGGTATTGCGCAGGGCTATGTCACCGACCGTGTGACGGCATTGTTGCAAAGGGCAGGGGTCGAACATGCACTGGTCGATATGGGGGAGTATCGCGCTCTCGGCTCAAGACCTGACGGCACGGCATGGCGCATTGGCATCGCCGATCTGGAAGCCGGAGCTGCTGCCGAAGAGCATGTCGATATTCGCAATCAGGCGCTCGCGACATCCAGCTTCACGGGCTTTCAGTTCGAGGAGTCCGGACGGTTTAACCATTTGCTCAATCCAAAAACCGGATTTTCAGCGGCACTTTATCGCCGGGTGACTGTGGTTGCCCGTGATGCAGCGCGAGCCGATGCCTGGGCAACTGCGTTCAGCCTCATGGAGAAGAATCAAATCAGAGCAGTTGTGGGGAGCCAACCGGATATGTCTGTGATTGCACAGACACGCTCTGGCGAACGAGTAGTCCTGGGTTCTTAGGGTAATGAGCGGCGTTATCGTACTGATCGCAGGCGCATCCCATCCCAAGCAGATTGATACTTAGGGGGCGGCGGAAAAACGATGTCTTTTTTGAAGAAGCAGGGCGTCTTATGCGAACGTGGCGATGGATGTTGTTGATCTTTAGAATGAATGCCAGGGAACTCTGCGGGGGCGTCTGTTCTATGATACATGTGTAGGTGTCAAATGGGGACGCGGCGGCTGCCGCGAGAAGAACGGTGACCCATGTGATGTGACCTGGCTTGATAAGGGCTTCTGGAACACGAAGGACGAAACCTACGGTTACCCGTATCATGAAAAGGACGATATCGAGCGGCAAAGCAATTACCAGTGGTTTTTGGTGCAGGAATTATCGCGGTTGCCGCAAAGGGCGGAGTACAGAGTTATGCAGAGTTTCGACACTATTCGCTCGACACGGTCGGCTCGGTCATCGTGGCGGTCGTGTCCGCCAGGGTATCGCTTTTATGTGTGAATCGAGGTTGTGAAATGCTTCATATATTGCCGAAGAAAGCTGAGCATCGGTAACTACAGCGGCTCCGGCGCGATGAAACCGCACCTGTCTGAACCGGACGGACACAGACGGGTGCCGCCGTCTCACTTTACTCCAGCGGTAATCGGCAGAGGGACGAATAACAGGTATTTGCGATCCTCGGATATTGGTTTGATCGTGTCCCCGAATTGTCTGACAAAGGCGTCATATTGATCCCTGGCTACCAGAACCCCGTCGCCTGGTTTGAGCCATGCAGCCAGGTCCGTCGGTGTCTTCAGTCGAGCTATTTTGCCTTGCGTATAGAATTCAGCAGAAAAGCTGCGTGCGTCCAGAATGGCAAGACGGCCAGGCCCCGGATAGTCAGCTATCAGTCGCGCTTCCGTGGGCATGAACGAACGATCCAGTCCAAGGAATGAAGCAGCTGTTAAGCTCGCAAAGATCAGAAGGACTTCGGCGAGACCAAGCTTGAGCCATCCTGCACCAGAAGAGCTTGTCCGGGTCCATACGATAACGGCAAGCAGCGCTGCAGCAGGTATGCCCGGCAGCACATAGGCAAGAAGGATGTTCGCGGCCAGGGTAAAGAATACCAACGGTGTCAGGGCGAACAAAAGCAGATAGAGATGAATGCCGTTGCCATCCGGCATATAGGTCTTTCGCAGTCGCCACAAAAGAATGGGCAGCAGGGGGCTCCATGGCAGTGCTGCGACGATCCAGAACAGCCAGATTGATCCTCTGGTGTGTTCACGGCCTGCACCATAGAGATCGCCTGTCCAGCCGGGTTGCAGGAAACGCTGGATATGCTCACCGATCAGGAAATAGTGAAGAAACCCGGGTGTGGCTATTTCTGCTGTGACATACCACGGTATGACCAGTACTGCGCATAACAGGATGCCACCGATCCACGGCAGACGGGCAATATCCTTCCAGTTGCCGCGCCAAAACATCCAGACTGTGATCGGTGTCATGGACAGAACGACTGCGACGGGGCCCTTGGCGAGCAGCCCGATGGCCAGTCCCAGAAAGAAAAGCCAGCCCCAGCGACGACTTCCTGCCAGACCGTTGTAAAATCCGGCCATACAGGCGGTGACGCCGAGCGTCAGAACCATATCGGTCTGGACAAACGCAGCAGAGACAAAGAACAGGCCGGAACTTGCGGCAACCAACACGGCAATTGCAGCTGTGCTGCGGTCGGTGAGCGTGCAGGCCCATCGCCACAGGATGAGCAATGTTGCCATGGTTGCCAGTAATATCCCCAGTCGTGCAGCAAAAGGAGTTGCACCAAAAACGGCGATCCCTGCCGCCGACAGCCATGTATGCAGTGGCGGCTTGGCCCAGAAAGGCACACCGTAATCAAATTGCGGCGTAATCCAGTTGCCAGTCTCGACCATCTTGCGTGCGATTTCGGCGTATCGTGCTTCGGTGGGGTCTGTTAGAGGAACCCAGATCATGGTCAGAAGCCGTATAAAAAGCAGCAGAAACAGGCCCCAGAGAATAGAACGGCTCTTCGTCATTTTATCGGACTTTCCATCAGGATTCGGGCTTCAATGGCACGGCTGCGGGAAGCGTGTCCGGCACATTGCATCTGATCTGTATCGTCACCGGGATGAAGCATTATCAGACAGTCGGGCTTCGCTTGGAAGAGGAGGCGGGGCAGCCATCGTTGCACGCTGGAAGGATCATTGAGGCGGAGAAAGCCCGAGAAATCGCGATTGGTCTTCAGCCCTGCTTTGGTAAAGGCGGATCGTGCTCTTGCCGCAAGCGCCATGATGACCAGTACCTTGACGCCACCTGCACGAACATTGAGCCATCGCTCGGCCCATGTGGCAGGTAAAGGCGCGCGGATCCATGTTTCTGCCTTGTAGGGCAGACGCGTCACAAGGGGTACTATTGCCGGAAAGCAATGACAGTGTTGATGACCGTCGTAATAGTCGGGCAGACTGCCGAAGAGGTCGACGAATGTACCTACCTGCCGCGACAGGGACGTGTTGATTTCGTCCAGCGTCCGCTCGTTCAACCGAGGTCGCATGAGATTAGCCAGTGACCAGATGGGGCCGCTTCCCGGAATTGCCTGGGTGAGGTTCAGGTGCAGCCCAACTTTTGCACCACCGGTCCGCAGGGTTCGCAAGCGAGCGATATCTTCAGGTTTCATTGCATCGCCTGTCATGACTGACGTGCCGTCCAGCGATCCAGCTTCGAGGAGCGACAGGATCACTCGGTCATTTCCGCGTCCCAGACCGAAATCATCCGCGATCCGCATCGTCGCTTTCCTTGCGGCTGATATCTTCAGCCAGAATGTAAATCGGACGTTTCTTGGCCTCCAGTACGGATTTACCAATATACTCGCCTAGGAGCCCAAGAAACATCAGCTGCACGCCGCCAAAGAAAGTGATCAGAACCAAGATCGAAACGACGCCGACTGGAACCGTTGGGAACAGGAAATGCTGAGCAACGATATAGCTGCCATATATGAGACTGATCGTAGCAATGACTGTACCGATCAGGGCCATTAGGCGTAGAGGTGTGGTTGAGAAACTGGTAATTGCACCAAGCGACATCAACAACAACCGGAGAGGATTGTAGCTGCTTGTACCTCGTACCCGTGGGGGCGGGTCAAGAGGTATTCCTGTCTGACGAAAACCCACCCAGCCATAGAGACCTTTCATGAAGCGGTCAGTTTCGGGTAGATTGCGCAAAGCGTTCATGAAGGGCCGATTGATCAGCCGGAAATCTCCGGCCCCCGGCGGTATATTATATCGAAGGTCTCGATTGATGACCCAAAAGAACATGTGCGACAGCGCAGCCTTCATCGGTCCTTCAGAAGCGCGGCGATTGGCCTTGTAGGCATAGACGCTGTCAACGCCGTCCGTTTGCCAGATGCGCACGAAATCGGCAATCATTTCAGGAGGGTGCTGCAGGTCGGCATCCATCAAAACCGCTGCATCCGCGTCAAGGGCTGCATCTATCCCGGCAGAAAGTGCTGCTTCCTTACCAAAATTGCGCGAGAAGCGGAGCAGCCGTGCTGGACGGCCCCCAAAGTCGTGTGCTTTCAACAAGGTAAAGCTGTCATCGCTGCTGCCGTCGTCGATAAAGATGAATTCGATGGCAAGCCCAAACTCGGTAGCTATTCTGTCAGCAATTACGCTAAGTCTGGCGAGCAAATCTGATAAGCCTTCCGCCTCATTATAAACGGGAATGATAATGCAGAGAGTTCTGGCGCTCATGACGGCTTCTTTGCGAAAATGATAACAGTTGAAATGATAAAATTAATAATCGAGACAAAAGCAAGCGCGATGAATAACGCAACAGCGAGCGGCAAGCCAGTGTACAGGCAACCCTGCAAGACAATCGCTCGCAAAAAAAAGATCAGGCAGGTCCAACTCATAAAGAGGATGTAGCGCCGAAACAGGTTTCCGGTTGTGTCTCGGTACGTGATGCGGACGTGGAAGAAAAATACGGTTGATCCGCTGACAATCATGGCAATTGCCAGCGCGACAGCTGGATATAAATCCAGATAATGGCTCGAAAACAGGGTCACGACATAATCGATGACCGCCCCAATTGCGGAGCCGCTGGCAAAAAGAGGAAAGCGCTTCAGCATCTCGCAAACCGATTTTATCTTCAATGCCATTATTCTTACTGAAAAGCCATTAAGGTTGTGTGTGCGTGATTGAAAGGAAACCCGATAGCAGGTCCTATATTTGTCAACAGCTCTGCATTGCCTCTCGGAGGAGTAGATCGAAAAGGGGCGGAATCCAAAGCTAGGGAAGCTGGGCGGGTTGGACTCCGCAGGCTGATTATCACGCAAGATATCCGCCCAACTCCTTATTGCGGTAGTGGGTCAGTTTGAAATCTGAGACTTTTCTTTATACGGCCCACGAACGATTGGGGCTTTCGCTTCGGCTTCTTTCACCAAAGAAACGATATCACGCATTTCCCGTAGACGGTCGCTTACACCAGCCGCCATTGCTGGCGACATGCGCAGCGTCTTATGAATGCGAACAAAATTATAATACATAAAATGCAGCGCAACGGTATAAGCATGATTTTCCACCTTTTTAGAAAAGCCGTTTGTCAGGCGGGTGAAGCGGCGCATGTGCATCCGCATCGTAAGGTTCTGGCGCTCGACATAGGAAGTTGAGACGTGAGCGAAGTCAGGATTGCCTTCAACCCGCTCTTTCCACGCTCCCGTGCATTCTGTCGACGAATAGCGACCCTTCGTGTTTTCCGGTGCGGAGCCGTAAATCTTTATGAGCTGTGCATAGTCAACATCGCAACCGAACGCGCCTCAAGGGCTTCAAGGTATGCACGGTGGCCGTCTGTGGTCATCTGGACGCGGCTTGCGAGGCGCGAGGCCACATCATCCATGAATGCCATTGCATACGCTCCACCAATCGCCGCCGTGAACATGTCGTTGGAGAATTGGTGCAGCTTAGTTTTGATCTTGATCATTGGGCGGCTTCCAACCCTGCAGAACAACCCATTATGGCAGAACCTGACTTTACGCTAGACGTAGAGTGGAGGAAAGCTTCACACGAAGAGGATGGTGCGGCGGCTTAATCGCTCTTCTTCCAGCGAGCCTGCGCGGCGAGGCTTGCGATTTCAACGCGTTGCTCTGCAGTGAGAGCTTTTGCTCTCGCACGCCCACCCTTGAGCC
>NZ_NNRL01000017.1 GCF_002252505.1 Brucella grignonensis
CGACAAGAAGGCGGCGAACGTTCTTCTCGAATGTGGTTCCCTTACCTGCGGGTACGACCAGGCCGAACGTTTTCATGATTCCACGAATCTGGTTCGAAAGCTCGGTGGTGATCCTGACCAGTCGAGTGCGCGCGGCCACGAGCGTGCGGGTCAGCATGCTGTCGTATCCTTTCACCCGCACCTCACGGAAAAACCCCACCTCTGCAAGATGTGCCAAACCATCGGCGTCGTTCGCGTCGGTCTTGTTGGCGGCCATCTCGAGCGCTGCCTTGGCATGGCGCGCATCGATACAGATTGCCGGCAACCCCTCTTCCTGAAGCGCATGATAGAACCAGACGGAAAGGGGCCCAGTCTCGAACACCACACGTTTGGCCGCGGGCGCCCGCTTGCGGATAAGCTCGGCAATGATCCTTGGATCAGAGGCACACTTGCCGCGCCAGACGCGCTCACCTTCACGGCGGATCGACACCGCCGTCTCTTTCATCGACACGTCGAGACCGATATATTCTTCCATGGCTGTTCTCCCTTAGATGCTTGGGCCCGGCGTCAGGTCGTGAGCCCGTATCTCCATCCTATCGGGGAACAGCCCCCCTCCAAGACTATGGTTGGATTCAGGGCAAAACCGCTCCCGCGATTACCCCATGTGGAAGGCTCCCGCTCCGTTGGTGCTAAATAGGCATCGTGTGTAGAAGGCTCCCGCATGAGGGGAATTTGGTACGGTCGTGCAGCGCATCTCGAGTGCAGTCGTGTGTCCGCCTGTCATGCAGCCATTCTTAGACTGCTGGCCTTGAAGGGTGGTTCCGCTAGGATCACGCCCCCAATCGAATAGACGG
>NZ_NNRL01000165.1 GCF_002252505.1 Brucella grignonensis
CTCTGGTCCTCTCAATGGGCCAGAGCTTACTTCAAAATGGATTATTTCAACGGGGCAAGGTCATCCCCCGAAACCGGTTCCTACTTTCGGGAGACATGCTCTAGACGCAATTATGTAGTGAGTTCCGCGATTAGGTGATTTAAAGCCATTCTAAGTTAATAGTGTATTCGGTAGGTAGCCCAGGATAGTATAATTTGAACTATACCGAAAATAACCTCAGAGTATATTTATCTCACCGTGTTGATCGGTCTCGTTGCGAAAATTTGATCGGCATGTAGCACGCCTTAACGTGACAATACCTTTATCTGCTATTTATCAAGTGTTTGTTGAGTAATTTTTGCGAAATCAGCGGGCGTTTTGTTCAGGTCCCGTGCTGGCTCTTCCGCATCAATCAGGGGCGATGGAGACGCAAATGCCTTAAGTTTTTCATAATCGATAATCTTAACAGCTGATGCCTGCACGCTTACACCATGTGCGCCAAGATTGGCAAAGCTGCGCGAGAGGTTCTCCGGCGTCATGCCGAGATATGCCGCCAGTATGCGTTTTTCATAAGGAATGGTAACGACATCCGTTCCGTTGTTGGCGAGAGATTCCTTGACGATCCAGTTGGCTAACCGCTGGATACTGTTGCGCAATTTCTGCGTCTTAAGTTCCTTGACGAGCCGCCGGTAAGACCGCGCCAGTTCGAAAACGATGGCCTGCATAAAGCCTGAATCTTCGCTCATCATTGAGCGAACGAGCGATGACGGGATCATCAATACGCGCGCTGTGGTCAATGTCTGCGCACTCTGCAGACAGACATCATTGTTCAAAGATGCAGCCAGGATGAACACATCGCCTGAGCGCAGAATTTCCAGTGCCGTTTCAACTTCATCCGAGCGGGCGGACATCAAGACCAAACCATCAAGCACGACGAAGAGAAAGTCAGACGGCTGATTTTCTTCTATCAATGTTGTTCGTGGCGGAAAGGACTGCGCAAAGCTGGGAGCTATGAGGAACTCGAAAGTGGTCTCCTGCATCTCAAGAAAGAGCGGAAGTGTCTTTAGAGCTAGGATATCCTCACAGCGCATTTAAACCCTACCTTTCATATCTAGTTTTATTATAGCAAAATTATTGATAAATATCAATCAACAAGTATTGTTTTATCAATTATGCCGTAAAATTAAATCTATTTTTGGTTGGTGACTATAATCAATCATAAAATCTCTTGATTGATTTTCAAATGTTGATCTTAATCAATGTATTCATCTGAAAGTCGACGCATAAGTGCATACGAAACCTCCCATGGTATTCAATTCGGAGTACGCCTATGCAACATGTCGCAGGGGAAAATCCCAGGGCGCAGACCACGGCGCTAGCGATGAGTACGACCGCTTTCACAGTGTGTTTTGCGGTCTGGACCATCTTTGCAATCATCGGCATTGAAATTCGATCCGAGCTGGGCTTAAGCGAAACCCAGTTCGGCCTGCTCGTCGGTACGCCGATCCTGACGGGATCGCTGATCCGCGTCATTCTGGGCATCTGGGCTGATCGCTATGGCGGTCGGGCCATCTTCACGCTCACAATGCTGGTCTCGGCGGTTGCCACCTATCTTCTGACCTACGCCACCACCTATCCGCAAATGCTGATTGCAGCGCTTGGCGTTGGCGTGGCGGGCGGGTCGTTCTCGGTTGGCGTTGCCTATGTCTCGCGCTGGTATCCGCCGGAAAAGCAGGGCGTTGCGCTTGGCATTTTCGGCGCGGGCAATGTTGGAGCGGCGGTGACGAAGTTCTTCGCGCCGATGGTCATGGTTGCATTCGGCTGGCATACGGTTGCCGAAGTCTGGGCGGCCGCGATGGTCGTCATGGCGCTGATTTTCTATTTCACCACGAGCGACGATCCGGTCCTGGTCGAGCGTCGGCGCAAGGGCGAAAAACCCGCCAGCACCTTGATGGAGCTGGAACCGCTGAAGAATATTCAGGTCTGGCGTTTCTCGCTTTACTATTTCTTCGTCTTCGGCGCCTTCGTGGCTCTCGCGCTGTGGCTGCCGCAATATCTGATCCATGTCTATGGCGTCGATATTCGCCTCGCAGGTATTATCGCTGCGTTCTTCTCTGTCCCGGCAAGTCTTTTCCGCGCCTATGGCGGACATCTTTCGGATGTCTATGGCGCGCGCCGGGTCATGTACTGGACCTTCGCCGTCTCGCTGGTCGCGACATTCATACTGTCCTATCCGCCGACCGATTATGTCATCCAGAGCGATAATGGCCCACTGGCCTTCCATGCCGAAATGGGCGTGATCGGCTTCACGATCACCGTCTTCATCCTCGGCTTCTTCATGGCCTTGGGCAAAGCAGCCGTCTTCAAGCACATTCCGGTCTATTATCCGGGCAATGTCGGCTCCGTCGGTGGTCTGGTGGGCATGATCGGCGGTCTTGGCGGCTTCATCCTGCCGATCCTGTTCGGTGTACTTCTGGACCAGACCGGCCTCTGGACGAGCTGCTTCATGCTGCTCTTTGTCATCGTCGCGGTTTCCTTTGCGTGGATGCATGTCTCGATCCGCCAGATGGAGCGCGCAGCCGAGGGCAAGACGACGGAAGAGCTTCCGGCCTTTGCTGAATTGCAGGGCTTGAAGAAAGCCGACGTCAAGCCGGCAAAGGGCGATTCCGTCCTGACCGACTGGCGTCCGGACGATCCGACCTTCTGGGAAGAGAAGGGAAGGAGGATCGCCAAGCGCAACCTGTGGCTTTCGATCCCGGCACTGCTTCTGTCCTTCGCCATCTGGCAGGTCTGGTCCGTGGTGGTAGCAAAGCTGCCGCTGGTGGGCTACCAGTTCACGACCGATCAGCTGTTCTGGCTGGCGGCGCTCCCCGGCATTTCGGGCGCGACCTTCCGCATCTTCTATTCCTTCATGGTGCCGATCTTCGGCGGCCGCCTGTGGACCACACTGACCACCTGGTCGCTGGTCATTCCGGCCATCGGTATCGGCTATGCCGTGCAGAACCCGAATACGCCTTACTTCATCTTCCTGCTGCTGGCGCTCTGCTGCGGCTTCGGCGGCGGTAACTTCGCCTCCTCCATGTCCAACATTTCCTTCTTCTTCCCGAAGAAAGAGAAGGGCAATGCGGCAGCGCTCAATGCGGGCCTCGGCAATCTCGGCGTCAGCGTCGTGCAGTTCGTGGTTCCGCTGGTCATCACCGCCGGTATCTTCGGCAAGCTTGGCGGCGATCCGTCAATGGTTGCGACCGAAGCGGGCAGCACGCCACTCTGGCTGCAGAATGCCGGCTTCTTCTTCGTACCGTTCATCATCATAACGGCTTTCGCCAACTGGTTCGGCATGAACGATATCGCGTCGGCCAAGGCTTCCTTTGCCGATCAGGCCGTCATTTTCCGCCGCAGGCACAATTGGATCATGTGCTGGCTCTATACCGGCACGTTCGGCTCGTTCATCGGTTATTCGGCTGGCTTCCCGCTTCTGACCAACATCCTGTTTCCTGAGGTGAATGCGCTTCAGTTCGCCTTCCTTGGACCTCTCGTCGGCGCACTGTCGCGATCGGGTTCGGGCTGGCTTGCCGATAAATACGGCGGCGGACGCGTCACCATCTGGGCTTTCGTCCTGATGATGATCGGCGTGGCGGGCGTGCTGTACTTCGTCGGCATCAAGGATCAGCCGAATGCGTTCTGGGGCTTCTTTGCTTCCTTCATCCTGCTGTTCTTTGCAACCGGCATCGGCAATGCCTCCACCTTCCAGATGATCCCGGCGATCATGTCGAAAGAGATGGACAGGCTTATGCCCAATGCCACCCCGGAACAACGCCGTCACGAAGCAGACAAGGAATCTGCGGCCATCACCGGCTTCACCTCGGCCATTGCTGCTTTCGGTGCTTTCTTCATCCCGAAGGGTTACGGCACCTCGATCAGCATGACCGGCGGACCGGAAGCTGCGCTCTGGGCCTTCCTGATCTTCTACGTGACCTGCCTCGTTATCACCTGGGGCGTCTACACCCGAAAAGGCGGTCTGCTCTACGACGTGGAGCACCGCAGCAAACCAGCCGCTGCAGCTGCCTAACGATATAAAGTGAGGATAAAATCATGAGTCTACTCCTCGATCGCCTGAATTTTCTTGCGCGGAAGAATGTCGGCACCTTCTCGGAAGGTCATGGCGTCACGACCAATGAGAACCGTGACTGGGAAGACGCCTATCGCAAGCGCTGGCAGCACGACAAGATTGTCCGCTCCACCCATGGTGTGAACTGTACCGGCTCCTGCTCGTGGAAAGTCTACGTCAAGGGCGGCATCATCACCTGGGAAACCCAGCAGACGGATTATCCGCGCACCCGGGCCGACCTGCCGAACCATGAGCCACGCGGCTGTTCGCGCGGGGCAAGCTATAGCTGGTATGTCTATTCTGCCAACCGGGTGAAATATCCGCTGATCCGCTCCCGTCTCCTGAAGCTGTGGCGCAAGGAACGCACGCTGAAAACGCCTGTCGCGGCTTGGGCCGCGATCCAGCAGGATCCCGCCAAGCGTGCCGACTATATGAAGGTGCGTGGTCTCGGCGGCTTCGTTCGCGCGACGTGGGAAGAGGTCAACGAGATCATCGCCGCGGCCAATGCCTATACGGCCAAGACCTATGGACCGGACCGCGTGATCGGCTTCTCGCCAATCCCGGCCATGTCGATGGTGTCCTATGCGGCAGGCTCACGTTACCTGTCGCTGCTCGGCGGCGTCTGCATGTCGTTCTATGACTGGTATTGCGATCTGCCGCCCGCTTCGCCCATGACATGGGGCGAACAGACCGATGTGCCGGAATCGGCAGACTGGTACAATGCCGGTTTCCTGATGCTCTGGGGTTCCAACGTACCGCAGACCCGCACGCCGGATGCGCATTTCTATACGGAAGTGCGTTACAAGGGTACCAAGTCGGTCGTGGTCTCGCCCGACTATTCGGAAGCAGCGAAGTTCTCCGATCTGTGGCTGCATCCCAAGCAGGGCACCGATGCCGCGCTTGCCATGGCGCTTGGCCATGTGATCCTGCGCGAATATCACCTTGACCGGCAGGTTCCCTATTTCGAGAATTACTGCCGTAAATATTCCGACTTCCCGATGCTGGTCATACTCTCGAAGAAGGACGGACGTTATGTGCCGGACCGCTTCCTGCGCGCTTCCGACTTCAAGGGCGATCTCGGCGAAGGCAACAATCCAGACTGGAAGACGGTCGCCTTCGACCCGAAGTCGGGCGCCTATGTTGCGCCGCAGGGCTCCATCGGCTTCCGCTGGGGTGACGATGGCCAGTGGAACCTCGAAGAAAAGGACGGCAAGGGCAAGGATGTGGAACTTGCCAAGAGCTTCATCGACAAGGACAGCCATGATGCCGTCGCCGATGTGGCTTTCCCATATTTCGGCAACCGTGAGCACGATTATTTTGAAGGCACGGACCATGACAGCGTGCTGGTGCGCAAGGTTCCGGCCCGCAAGCTGAAGATCAAGGGCGGCGACGTCATGGTTGCGACGGTGTTCGACCTGTTCGCGGCCAATTACGGCCTCGATCGCGGGCTTGGCGACGAGAATTCCGCCAAATCATACGACGAAGGCCTGCCATATACCCCGGCCTGGGCGGAGAAGATCACAGGTGTCCCGCGCGACCAGATCATTGCTGTCGCCCGCGAATTCGCAACCAATGCCGAAAAGACTAATGGTCGTTCCATGGTCATCCTCGGTGCCGGTCTCAACCACTGGTACCACATGGACATGAACTATCGTGGCATCATCAACATGCTGGTGATGTGCGGCTGTATCGGCCAGTCCGGCGGCGGCTGGAGCCATTATGTGGGGCAGGAAAAGCTGCGCCCGCAGACCGGCTGGACAGCGCTTGCCTTCGCGCTCGACTGGAACCGTCCGCCGCGTCATATGAACTCCACCTCGTTCTTCTATGCGCATACTGATCAGTGGCGCTACGAGACCGTGAAGGTGCAGGACATCCTTTCGCCCACCGCACCCGATGGTGCGTGGGACGGCACGATGATCGACTACAACATCCGGGCCGAGCGCATGGGCTGGCTGCCTTCCGCGCCGCAACTCCAGACCAACCCGCTGGAGCTTGCCAAAGAGGCAGCCGCATCCGGCAAGGAGCCGAAAGACTTCATCGCGAATGCTTTGAAGAACGGCACTGTCACCATGTCCTGCGAGGACCCCGACCACGAGGCCAACTGGCCGCGCAACATGTTCGTCTGGCGCTCGAACCTGCTTGGTTCGTCGGGCAAGGGGCATGAGTATTTCCTGAAGCACCTGCTCGGCACGTCGAACGGCCTGCTTGGCAAGGATCTGGGTCAGGAAGGCGCGCAGGAAAGCCGTGAGGCCGTGTGGCATGAGAATGCTCCGGAAGGAAAGCTGGACCTTCTGGTCACGCTCGATTTCCGCATGTCCACAACTTGCGTCTATTCCGATATCGTTCTGCCGACTGC
Organism: Brucella grignonensis; assembly: GCF_002252505.1. Taxonomy (GTDB): domain Bacteria; phylum Pseudomonadota; class Alphaproteobacteria; order Rhizobiales; family Rhizobiaceae; genus Brucella; species Brucella grignonensis. The sequence continues at coordinate 6,444 of NZ_NNRL01000165.1, forward strand.
CACCTGGTACGAGAAGAACGACCTCAATACTTCCGACATGCATCCCTTCATCCATCCGCTGTCAAGCGCAGCCGACCCGGCTTGGGAAGCACGCAGCGACTGGGAAATCTTCAAGGGTATCGCGAAGAAGTTCTCGGAAGTGGCGCCGGAAGTGCTGGGTGTCGAGAAGGACATTGTTCTCGTGCCGACCCTGCATGACACGGCGGGCGAACTGGCGCAGCCCAAGGACGTTCTCGACTGGAAGAAGGGCGAAGTCGAGCCGATCCCCGGCAAGACCATGCCATCGGTCGTGGTTGTGGAGCGCGATTATCCGAACCTCTACAAGCGTTACACCTCCGTTGGACCGCTTCTCGACAAGCTGGGCAATGGCGGCAAGGGTATTTCGTGGAACACCGAACACGAGGTTGACCTGCTCGGCAAGCTGAACGGCAAGGTCCAGGAGCCGGGGGTAAGTGAGGGACGTCCGCGTATCTATACTGACGTCGACGCAACCGAGGTTATTCTGTCGCTCGCGCCGGAAACCAACGGTGAAGTGGCGGTAAAGGCATGGGAAGCGCTGTCGAAGTTCACAGGTCGTGACCATTCGCATCTCGCGATCCCTAAGGAAGACGAGAAGATCCGCTATCGCGATATTGTTGCGCAGCCGCGCAAGATCATCTCCTCGCCAACCTGGTCGGGCATTGAATCCGAAACCGTCTGCTACAATGCAGGCTATACCAACGTGCACGAGCTGATCCCGTGGCGCACGCTGACCGGCCGTCAGCAGCTCTATCAGGATCATCTGTGGATGCGCGCTTTCGGCGAAGGCTTCTGCGTCTATCGCCCGCCAATCGATACCAAGACGGTCAATCCGGCAATCCGTGAAAAGGCGGACGGCCAGCCGCATCTGGTGCTGAACTTCATCACGCCGCACCAGAAATGGGGCATCCACTCCACCTATACGGACAATCTCCTGATGCTGACGCTCAATCGCGGCGGGCCGGTTGTCTGGATTTCGGAGCCGGATGCCGCAAAGGCTGGCATCGTCGATAATGACTGGGTGGAAGTCTACAACGCCAACGGCGCCATTGTGGCCCGTGCGGTCGTCTCCCAGCGCATGAAGGACGGAACCGTCTTCATGTATCACGCACAGGAGAAGATCGTGAATACGCCCGGCTCGCCGCTCACCGGCCAGCGCGGCGGCATTCACAACTCCGTCACCCGCATCATCACCAAGCCGACGCATATGATCGGCGGCTACGCCCACCAGTCCTATGGTTTCAACTATTACGGAACCGTCGGCTCAAACCGCGACGAGTTCGTGGTCGTGCGCAAGCTTGAGAAAGTGGACTGGATGGAAGGTCCGCTTGAAGAAGGCAACCAGAGCTCCGCAGCGAAGGAGGCAGCAGAATGAAAATCCGTGCGCAAATTGGAATGGTGCTCAATCTCGACAAGTGCATCGGCTGCCACACCTGCTCCGTGACGTGCAAGAACGTCTGGACCAATCGTGAAGGCGTGGAATATGCCTGGTTCAACAATGTCGAGACCAAGCCCGGCATCGGTTTTCCGAAGGAATGGGAAAACCAGAAAAAGTGGAACGGCGGCTGGGTTCGCAAGAAGAACGGCAAGATCGAGCCGAAGATGGGCTCCAAGTGGCGCATCCTCGCCAAGATTTTCGCCAATCCGGACCTGCCTGAAATCGATGACTATTACGAGCCGTTCGACTTCGATTATGGCCATCTCCAGACGGCAGGCGAAAGCAAGACCATGCCGACCGCCCGTCCGCGCTCGCTGATTTCCGGCGAGCGGATGGAAAAGATCGAATGGGGTCCGAACTGGGAAGAAATTCTCGGCGGTGAATTCGCCAAGCGTTCGAAGGATTACAATTTCGAAGGCGTGGAAAAGGAAATCTACGGCCAGTTCGAAAACACCTTCATGATGTATCTGCCGCGCCTTTGCGAGCACTGCCTCAATCCAACCTGCGTTGCGGCCTGCCCGTCGGGTGCGATCTACAAGCGCGAGGATGACGGCATTGTCCTGATCGATCAGGAAAAGTGCCGCGGCTGGCGCATGTGCGTCTCCGGCTGCCCTTACAAGAAAATTTACTACAACTGGAGCTCCGGCAAGTCCGAGAAGTGCATCTTCTGCTATCCGCGCATCGAAGCCGGCCAGCCGACCGTATGTTCGGAAACCTGCGTTGGCCGCATCCGTTATCTGGGTGTGATGCTCTATGATGCCGACCGTATTTCGGAGGCCGCTTCCACGGCCAATGAACAGGATCTCTATGAGGAACAGCTCAATATCTTCCTCGATCCGAATGATCCTGCCGTGATCGAACAGGCGCGCAAGGATGGTGTGCCGGAAGCCTGGCTGGAATCCGCCAAGCATTCGCCGGTCTACAAGATGGCGATGGACTGGAAGATCGCCTTCCCGCTCCATCCTGAATATCGCACCCTGCCTATGGTCTGGTACGTACCGCCGCTCTCGCCGCTCCAGTCGGCTGCCGCTGCGGGCAAGCTTGGCATGGATGGTCCGCTGCCGGATGTCCGTTCCATGCGTATCCCGGTCCGCTACCTTGCTAATCTTCTGACGGCAGGCAAGGAAGAGCCGGTCATCTCGGCGCTGGAACGTATGCTCGCCATGCGTGCCTATATGCGCGCCAAGACCGTCGATGGTGTTATCGATGAGGCGATTGCCGACCGCGTCGGCATGAGCAGCGCGATGATCGAGGAAATGTACCACATCATGGCGATTGCCAATTACGAAGACCGCTTCGTCATCCCGACCACGCATCGTGAAATCACCGAGGATGCCTATGACGTGCGCGGCTCCTGCGGCTTCACCTTCGGCAATGGCTGTTCGGGTGGAACGTCGACCGAAGACCTGTTCGGCTCCAAGCGCCAGAAGGTGGTCCAGACGCCAACCGATATTTTCAGGGAGCGGGTGTAATGAACAAGACCCTGAAAATCATTTCGCTGCTGCTTTCCTATCCGACCGCAGAGTTGCAACTCGGCGGCGAGGAACTGAAAACAGCATTGGCCGGGGAAAAGCTTTCCCCCGGCATCCGCAGGCTGCTCGACAGCCTTGTCGATTATGTCTGCGACTGCGATCTCTATGAGGCGCAGGAACGTTACGTGCATCTTTTTGACCGCACGCGCTCGCTGTCGCTGCATCTTTTCGAGCATGTGCATGGTGAAAGCCGCGACCGCGGCCAGGCCATGGTCGATCTCATGAAGATGTATGACGACAACGGCTTTGTCGTCGATGCCAAGGAACTGCCTGACTATCTGCCGCTGTTCCTCGAATTCCTGTCGACACGCTCGCCGGAGGAAATCCACGATCTCCTCACCCAGACCGGCCATATCTCGGCTGCTATCGGTGAGCGTCTGCGCAAGCGTCAGTCGCCTTATGCCAACGCCTTTGCGGCGCTGCTGCATGTCGCCAATGCCAAGCCGGACAAGAACCTCGTCGGAGAATTGCTTCGGCAAGAGGAAGACGACCCGAACGATCTCGCCGCGCTTGACCGCATCTGGGAAGAAGAAGCGGTAACGTTTGGCGGCAATGCGGGCGACAATTCCTGCGGCCCGGACCGGTTGCGGACGCAGATGCGTGCAGCACAGCGCAAGCCCGGCAACCCGTCCAACCCTTCACATATATAGGAGACGGAAAATGGCTTATCTCCATATGTTTCTTTTCGGCATCTATCCCTACATCGCGCTGAGCGTGCTCGTGCTCGGTTCGATCTTCCGCTACGACCGCGAGCCCTATACGTGGCGTTCCGGCTCAAGCCAGCTCTTGCGGCGCAAGCAGCTCATGTGGGGTTCGGTTCTGTTCCACCTTGGTGTGCTGTTCATCTTCGCCGGTCATTTCGTCGGCCTGCTGACGCCGATCTGGGTTTTCGACATGCTCGGCGTCAGCCATGAGGCAAAGCAGCTTCTCGCTGTCGTGGCGGGTGGCATTGCCGGTGTGATGGCAATCGTTGGCGCCAGCATGCTGGTACATCGCCGCTTGTATGATCCGCGCGTTCGTGCGTCCTCGCGGCCATCCGACACGCTGATCATCATTCTGTTGTGGTTGCAGCTTTTGCTGGGTCTCAGCACCATTCCGATCTCGCTGCAGCATCTGGACGGCGGCGAAATGGTGACATTCATGAACTGGGCGCAAGGTATCTTTACCTTCAATCCGGCTGCATCAAGCTACATCACCAATGCGTCGATCATCTTCAAGATGCATATCTTCTTAGGCTTGACCATTTTCCTGCTGTTCCCGTTCACGCGTCTTGTGCATATGTTGAGCGCGCCGGTGCGCTACATCTGGCGTCCGGGCTATCAGGTCGTGCGTGAGCGCAACCATACCGCTCAGCCCTCGCATCTGCGTATTCCTGCGGAGTAAGGCTCATGACGACGCTTTTTGATCGAAAACAGCCAAACGAACAGCCGCACGGCGCACATGCTCATAATACGGGCTACACCACCTATCAGGCACCGGATACGCGCGTGCCACCGAAGCCGCGCCCGGTCTTCGATGCGGTGTCCGTCAATGGTGTGGCGATCAACGAAACCGACATTCTGACGGAGGCGCAAAACCATCCGTCGGAAAATCCCGGTTCGGCGCTGCTTGCCGCAGCGCGGGCGCTCGCGGTCCGTGAGCTTCTTCTGCAGCGTGCAAGGGAAACCGGCATCGTACCCGAACACGAGAAGGATGCAGAAGGGCGCAGCGAGACCGACGAGGATGCGCTGGTGCGCATGGTGATCGAACGGGAGGTCGAAGTGCCTTCCGCCACGCGCGAGGAAGCCTTGCGCTTCTACGAAAACAACCGCCATCGCTTCACCAGTGCGCCCATTCTGGAGGCAAGCCATATCCTGATCGCTGCTGATCCTGCCGACCAGCAGGAACGTGAGAAGGCCCGCACCACCGCATCCCATCTGGCGTCCTCGGTGATTGCCGCGCCTGCCACTTTTGCCTCGGTTGCGCATGAATATTCGTCCTGCCCTTCGGGCGCGCAAGGCGGCAATCTCGGTCAGCTCACACGCGGCAGCACGGTGCCTGAGTTCGAGCGGGCGCTGGAGCGCCTCACAGTTGGTGAAATAACGCCAGCCCCGATTGAAAGCCGTTTCGGCTTTCATATCGTGCGGCTTGACCGCCGTATTGAGGGCGAGGAACTGCCCTTCGATTATGTCGCCGACAGGATTGCCGGCTGGCTGGAGGCCTCCACCTGGTCGAAGGCCGTGTCGCAATATATCGCGATCCTCGCAGCCGATGCCGACATTACCGGCATCGATCTGCTGTCGAACGAGGGAGCCGAGGCATGACCCGCGAACCGACACTTGCAGCCATCCTGGCCGCAAGTGTCAGTGGACTGACTGTTGGGGGTGCGGATAAAAACTTGGACTGGTTTTACGTTACAATGCCAAGACTGTTTCGATATTCGATTGGGCTTCGTGCTCCAAGTGATGTCTTGATCCGCTTCTCGTTGTACCACCGAATGTAGCTATCAACTTCTTTGATAAAATGCTCGAGCGTGGTTGTCTTCCAATCGCGGGGGTAAAAGAGCTCCGTTTTCAGTCTTCCGAAGAAGCCTTCGCACGCAGCGTTATCTGGGGAGCACGCCTTGCGGGACATTGAGCGCACCAGCTTCGCATCACTGATCCCCTATAGCCAACCCGGCCAGCGATAGTGTGCACCGCGATCAGAATGTAATATTGGCCGCTCATCTTTACCTGTGACGGTTTCGATGGCAGCATCGAGCATGCTGTTGACCAATTCCGCATCTGGTCTCGTTCCGATAGACCAGCTGATAACCAAGCCATCGAAACAGTCGATGATGGGTGAGAGATATACCTTGCCAGCCGGGATATGGAATTCTGTGATATCGGTCAGCCATTTCTCGTTCGGGGCTGTGGCCTGGAAGTCGCGATTTATGAGGTTCTCAGGTGCCGGACTGATTTCTCCGAGATAAGAGCGATATCGCCGCCGCTTTGGCGTGGCAACGATCAGGTTCTCCTGCTTCATCAAGCGCTACACAACCTTCTCTGAAATTGTAACGGATTGTTTGGCTAATGACGCCTGTAGCCTGCGGTAGCCATAGCATCGACGGTTGGCTTCGAAGATTTCGGTGATGTTTTGACGAATAATGAGGTACTTGTGGCTCATCCTCATGCGGGCTCGATGGTAAAAATATGAGCTGCGCGCCAGTCCCAACTGGGCAAGCAGATCGGGGAGTTGATAAAGGTATTTGAGGGCGTCAACCAACAGCGTTTTCTCCCGATTATTCAGGAGTTGCAGATCGACGCCCAGGTCTTTTTTTAGAATTTCATTCGCTTTCTTCAAAAGGTCGTGCTCAAGCTGCAGTTTCTGAATATCGTGCTGCAGTGTTTCGAGCTGGCGCTCTAATTCTTTTCGCTCTGGCACTGGCGGTGAGTTGTTCTTGTGTTTCATGATTGCGGGAGCCTCCGGACCAAGTAACTGGCTTTTCCAGTTATACAGTGTCGGTCTGCATACGCCGAGCTTTTCGGCTAAGGCCTGCGCGCTTTCTTGCCGATTATAAAGTCCGACGACGCCAGCCTTCTTCAATGCGTCAGGGTATCGTGGACGTCCAGTTCTTCCAGTGACAGCTTTGCTAGTTTCGGGAAACGCCTCACGAACCCATGCTGTCAACGTTGCACGACCTGGATAGCCTAAGGCGCGCATCGTTGCAGAAACACAACGACCATGCGTGCGGTAGTGCTCAACAGCCGCTTCCTTCTGGGCCTGTGTGAACTTTGGGGCTCGAGGCGCAAATCCTAAACGCAGATCAAGATGGTGCTCATATTCCAGGTACCAGCCCTTCAAAGCATTCTTGCTTGGATAGCCCAACTGGCGAATAGTCGCTTTCGGGTGCTTTCCCAGCTTGATGTAAAGCGCAACAGCTCGCATCCGATCTTCGTAGGAATACATGAACTAACTCCATGATAGTCCAAGTTTTCGTCCGCACCCCCAACGGGAAACCGATCGCCGCGCTCAAGCGCATTGCGAGCGCGGTCCATGTTGGAAGGATGCTACATGCCTCCTCCTGATGCATCATTTGACAGGAGGATAGCGTTCTGTCTGAACCCTCGTAATAGACAGAAACTGAACACTGACTATGAGTGATCGTTCATCTGCTGAACGGAGTTATCTGACGCCTGCCTTTGTAGCTATTTGAAATATATATGTTTTTATAGCTGGCATGAGGATTGCTGTTTCCTAGTGGCGACGGGGCCATTCCCGCCATGGAGGAGACACCGCAATGAAGGCACAGGTACTGACGAACTGTGACTACGCGCTGACCGCGGACCAGTGGGGTACATTGCAGGATGTCACAGACCCGAAAATCGAGAAGTCGACGGATGTGATCGTTCGGATCGGTGGCGCAGGCGCGTGCCGCACGGATCTGCACATTATTGAAGGCGCCTGGCGTCCGCATGTGGACCCCATAGGAGATAGCCTCCTGCCCCTGATGATCGGGCACGAGAATGTCGGGTGGGTCGAAGCGGTCGGAAAGGATGCGGAGGGAAACAAGATCGGTGATCCGGTTATCGATCATCCGAAGATATCCGGGGACACCTACCTTGCCTGCCGCCACAGTTTCGACATGCATGGGCCGGGTAAGCTCCCCGGTCTCGACTGCAACAGCGGTTACTCCGAGTTTCTCTGCGCGTCTGAACGCAATATCGTCCCGCTACCCAAGATGCTGACTCCGAAGGAGGCCGCAACCTATTCGGACGCAAGCCTCACCGCGTATCGTGCGGTAAAGAAGGCGACGCGGCACCTGCTTCCCGGTGAGAGCTGCGTCGTGATCGGCGCTGGCGGGCTAGGCCATATCGGCATCCAGTGCCTGAGAGCGATGTGCGCTGCCGACATCGTCGTCATCGACAAGTCAGACGCTTCGCTCGCCCATCGCGGGCTCATCGATCTGACAACTGTCGAATACCGTCTCGCCGACGCCAATCAGGCTCTGAAGGACCTGCACGACGGCAAGATTCATGGACGCGCGGTTCTGAATTCCTGTGTTCCTTGAAGTTCCAAACAGTGGGAGGAGACCACACATGACAAGAAAGCAGTTCTTGAAGGCATCCATCTGCGCCTTGGCGATCTCGTTCGTCCAAAGCGCGGCGGCTGCCGATATCGACTACAGAAAATTCGGCGACTACGCCAAATACGGCTCAACACCGGATGTCGCCGGCGCCTGCTCCTATGAGGCGATCGACCAGAAGGACTATTCTGGTCGCACGTTGAAAGTGATCAGCCATGCCGTGCCCGTCATCGGCGAGCCGACCGACCTGCATGCGAAGCAATTCGAGGCGCTGACCGGTGCTAAGGTCGATGTCGTGCATATTCCTTTCGGCGATCTCTACCAGCGCATCATGATCCCGTTCCAGACGCAGCAGGCCGCTTATGACGTGCTGTTCTATCCATCGCTTTGGATCGGTGATCTGCACAATTTCCTCGCCCCCGTTCCGCCCACCTATATGGAGGTGAGTGGCATGAAGGACGTGACTGCCAACTACCGGGACGTCGCGACCTGGGGGGACGAGATGGTGCAGTATCCGGTCGACGGCGACCGGCACTACATGAAGTACCGCTCCGATATCTTCGACAACCCCGATATGCAGGCGAAATTCAAGGCCGAGACGGGCAGTGACCTGCGCGTGCCGCAAACCTGGGAAGAGTACAACGCGGTTGCAAAGTTCTTTTCGGGATGGGATTGGGCTGGAGATGGTCAGCAGCATTTCGGTAGTGCTGAGGTCACCAAGCGCGATGACCTGATGTTCTCGGCGTTCATCAGCCGTGTGGCAGCCTACGCGAAAAACCCGAACGTCAAGGGCGGCTTCTTCTTCGATTTGGAAACCATGGAACCACAGGTCAACAATCCGGGTTGGGTCAAGGGCCTGGAAATGTTCATCGATGCGCAGAAGGCCTTCCCCCCCGGCGGCGGCAATTTCGGCCTGGGTGACGAGATCTTCTCGTTCGGCGGTGGGCAGACGCTCATGAGCTATTCCTGGGACGATGCTTTTATCCAGGCGCAGGAAGCCGACAGCCCGATCCGTAACAAGGTGGCGGCAGCGCCCCTGCCGGGTGCCAACGAGGTATGGAATCGCACGACCAAGAGCTGGGACAAGTTCGAGACGCCCAACGCACCACCCTACATCACCTGGGGCTGGACCTCCGCCGTGGCCAAAGCATCGAAGAACCAGGATATGGCCTTCGATTATCTCTGCTTCTTCTCGAACGAGGCGAATACCACGCTCGATCTGCAGATCGGCCGATTTGGGGTGAATCCTTATAGGACGACGCATTTCGACTCGAAGTTCTGGCAGGAGAAGCTCGGCTGGGAACAAAAGGTGGCGGAAACCTACGTTCAGACCCTCAGCGGTATGGATGACAGCACCAACCGCGTCTTCGATCTACGCGTGCCGGGCGTCAATCAGTTCATGTCTTCGCTCGCCAATGGTGTGGCCGAAGCTATGGCTGGCCAGAAGAGCGCACAGGAAGCGCTTGATGGCGTTGCGGCGCAGTGGAAGGAAATCCGCGACAAGATTGGTGCTGATCGCGTGCAGGAAGCCTATGCCAACGTCGTAGTGCTTGAGGATCGCGGCCGCTAGGGCGCGTTTCCCCGACTGCCCGGGGCTTCTCGCAGGGCGGGGCGGCGTTGACGCCTCGCCGGATCTCTCTCTCATAATCAAAACGGACGGCCCGTCATGGATCAGACTGGACTTCGGTTCTACAAGACTTCCTTTCTCTTGCCAGGTTTACTGGTGCTGCTGGCAATCATCCTCTTTCCGTTGATCTTCACCATCCGCGTGTCGCTCTCCGGCTGGGATGCCATTTCGCCGGGACTCGACTGGGCAGGTATCAAGAACTATGCCGTCGTATTCTCCGATCGTCGGTTCTGGGAAGCAATGATCAGGCTCTCCGCGATGGCAGTCGGGACTGTGCTCGCGCAATATGTCCTCGGTTTCGCACTTGCCCTGCTCGTGTGGCGGGAGGTGCGGTTCCGCCGTTTCTTCCGCGTCCTGTTTCTTATCCCGATGATGACCACGCCGGTCATCATGTCGGTGATCTGGCGCACGATCTTTCACGAGTCGCTCGGGCCAGCGAATGATTTCCTCGGCCTGTTCGGCCTTGGCCCCTATCCATGGCTGACCTCGACCAACTGGGCGTTCGCGGCAGTGATGCTCGTCGAGATATGGCAGTGGACGCCGTTCATGTTTCTGCTGCTTCTTGCCGGCCTTCTCAGCCTGCCGCGTGAGCCGTTCCTGGCTGCGGCAATCGATGGCGCAGGTCCGGTTCGCACCTTCTTCAACGTGACATTCCCGATGCTCGCGCCGGTCTCCATCGGAGCGCTTGTTATCCGCTTGATCGAAGCTTCGAAACTCATGGAAACTGTTTACGTGCTCACGTCCGGTGGGCCTGGAACGGCCACCGAGACGGCAGGCTACTATATCTACATCCGCGGTCTGCGCGACTTCGAGATTGGCTATGCCGCAGCACTTTCAATCACTTACCTGGTCGTGATGATCGTCCTGATGACAATCGTCGCCAAGCTTCTCGTACACGTTCTTATTGGAAGGAGCGCCTGATGTCCCTTATCTCCACCATGAAATATGTTGCCATCCTCGCCTGGAGTTCCTTCGTGCTGGCACCCCTCATGTGGGCCTTGACGACGAGTTTCAAGACGGCGAACGCTGTTACCAGCGGTCCGACCTACTTGCCCTGGATCGGCTATGAGCCGTCGCTTGCCGGCTGGCGAAGCCTTTTCGGCGGAACCGGCGGCATCGATATAGTCCGGCCCTATCTTAACAGCGTGATTGTTACCGGCAGCGCCAGCCTGATATCCATTGTGCTGGGCACACTTGCGGCCTACGGTCTGTCGCGCTTCACCTATCGCGCGGGCTTCGTCAGAAACGCGGATATCGTGTTCTTCTTCATTTCCCAACGCATCATGCCGCCGATCGTGCTCGCGATCCCCTTTTTCCTGATGCTACAATTCCTTGGACTGCTGGATACTAAGTTCGGGCTTATCGTCGTTTATATCGCACTCCTGCTGCCGATCGCCGTATGGATCATGGTAGACTTTTTCGACGGTGTACCGCGACAGATCGACGAGATGGCGATGCTTGACGGCTGTACGCCGTTTGAAGCCTTCCTACGTGTGGTGCTGCCGAATTCTTTTTCGGGCGTGCTGGTGGCTTCGATGTTCTGCCTGATCTTCGGCTGGAACGACTTCTTCTTCGCCTTCACGTTGACCTTTACCGATACCCAGCTTCTGCCCGTGGCGGTGGTCTCGCTAAATTCGTCCGTGACACCATGGTGGAGTTTGTCCGCTTCGGCCCTGATATCCGTTGCTCCCCTGATTCTGATCGCGGTGGTCGTCGAGCGTCTTCTTTCACGCGGCACGCTTGCCGGTGCTATTCGTTAGGATATCCAATGAGTCTGGTGCTTAACTCCCTTTCGCTCGCCCGTAACGGCGAGATTCATCTCGACGATGTTTCCTTGGATTTCGACCGTGGTTGCCTCACAACTGTGCTTGGCCGAACGCTTTCAGGCAAGACGACGCTGATGCGTGCCATAGCAGGCCTTCAGGAGATCGACAGCGGAACACTGATGCGGGATGGCCACTCCTTTGGTGATCTGCCAGCCTGGAAGCGCGACGTTGCAATGGTCTACCAGCAGTTCATCAACTACCCTCATCTGAACGTCTTCGAGAACGTGGCTTTTCCCTTGCGTAAGCGAAAGGTGGCGGAGGAAGAGATGCGCCTTCGTGTGAACGCAGTACTCGATACGGTCGGGCTGGGCGCACTTCTGGAGCGCAAACCATCGCAGCTTTCCGGTGGGCAGCAGCAGCGCGTCGCACTGGCCCGTGCGCTCGTTCGCAACGCTGATGTGCTTCTCCTCGATGAGCCGCTGGTTAACCTGGACTACAAATTGCGCGAGCAGCTTCGGGAGGAATTCCGTGGGCTTTTGACGAGTCGAGCCGACGCAACTGTGATCTACAGCACCACGGAGCCGGCGGAGGCGATGATGTTGGGCGATCGCCTCGTCGTGATGCACGAGGGGCGCGTGCTCCAAGTCGGGGCACCGATGGCCGTCTTCCAGCGCCCTGCCTCGGCGTTGGTCGCGCGCATTGTCACTGATCCGCCGATGACGATCGTTACCGGCGACCTGTTGGACGGTCGTATCCTCTTCGAGGGTGGTCTCGTTCTGGCTGCACCCGCAGGATTGGCCACTTTGGAACAGGGGTGTTATCGCTTCGGCATCCGGGCGAACGAGATTGAGCCGGTGGATAACGGTGGTATTGCCGGACGTGTAACTTTCGGTGAGGTGTCCGGATCGGAAACGTTCCTCCATGTCGATACGGTGCTGGGGGAATCCGTTGTTCAACTTGAGGGTGTGCACCGGATTGAAATTGGCAGTTCACTCGGTCTGTCCCTTGCGCCCGAGCGGCTTTTTATCTTCGCGCCCGAGGGCGAGGGCGCATTGTTACGCGCTCCCGGAATTGGAGAAAGTTGATGGCGACGATACATCTTGAACAGATCGGTCATTCCTATGGCGCCGCAGTATACGCGCTGGAGAAGACGGATATATTTTTCGAGGATGGCAAGACATACGCGCTGCTTGGCCCCTCCGGCTGCGGCAAGACGACGATGCTCAATATCATATCGGGCCTGCTCTATCCCTCGGACGGTCGTGTTCTTGTCGGCGGCAAGGACATGACGCGCACGCCGACCGCGAAACGCAACATTGCGCAGGTTTTTCAGTTTCCCGTCATCTACCAGTCAAAGACTGTCTATGAAAACCTGGCCTTTCCGCTACTATGCCGAGGCTGGGACAAGGCGCGTATAGGGCCGCGCGTGGCTGAAATCGCCGAGCTCCTCGGGCTTTCTTCTAGGCTCGGCCAGTCATCGCGGCGACTGACCGCAGATGAGAAGCAGCTCATATCGCTCGGCCGGGGGCTGGTGCGAAACGACGTTTCAGCGCTCCTGATGGACGAACCTCTCACAGTTATCGACCCGCACATGAAGTTCGACCTGCGCCGCCGTATCAAGCAAGCGAATGACAAGACCCGGCACACTGTCGTCTACGTGACGCATGACCAAAACGAGGCGATGACATTTGCGGACGAGGTTCTCGTCATGAGTGCTGGCCGGATCCTACAGCAGGGCACACCGCAGGATTTGTTCGAGAACCCTTGCAATCGATATGTCGGCAACTTCATCGGCTCCCCCGGCATGAACTTCCTTAACATGCGGCGCAAAAATGACCAGCTTCAGTGGCAAGGCCATCCGATCCATATCGACCGCAGCCTTGTTGGCCTGCCAGCGGAACAATTCGTTCTGGTCGGTATCCGGCCGGAACATGTCAGCCTTGCCGCTGCGGGTGAAGAGGGGATTCCTGCCTTGGTGCAAGGCGTCCAACATCAAGGCAGCATGAGTGTCGTCGATGTGGCAGTCGGAAGTGAACGGCTGAAATTCAAGGTGAAAAGCGATGTTGCCATGCCGGAGGGCAGGATACACATCACTCTGCCGCCGAACAAAATCCGAATCTACGTCAACGATGCGCTGATATAGAGATACGGAGGGGAGGCGGTCGGTCGGCCGGTATATCTCCCCAGACACATTACGATCGATGGAAGATTGCTTTAACCTTGATATAGGTCCGGTCAGCTCCGAAGAGAGGATAGAGCTGACGCTGTACCAAAGCTTGAGGTGCAAGAGATCATCATCCGTGAGCGAACGGCTGCCTGAGCGAGACGCACCTCCTCCGGCTTACTTCTGGGTGAAAATCAACAGCAGATGTGTATTGTAGGAGATCGCCCGCAGATTTCTGCATTCATTGCCCGCCACGGCAACAAAGTCGGGATTGTTCAAATGCTAATCTCGGCCTTACGTTTTTAAGGCATCGTGCCATAACGTTTCGCTATACGTACCAGTATGGCATTGAGGTCCTGGATAACGGGACGGAGGTCATTCCTTCGCCACGCGAGCGCGGAGGGGGTTGGCGGAAGATCGATTTCGACAAAGCTGATACCGGGCGTAGTATAATAGTTTCCTGCGCGTTTGGTGAGCATTACCAGCCCCTGTCTGGAGGCAACCGCGGCAATGGCTTCGCGGATGGTGCGCACCACCGGACCTTGAGCAATCGTCTTGCCAGCAGGCGTATGTTTGGGAAAGTGGAAGTTGTCCCACTCCTCCGTCACTGATCCGGGTGTAACTCGAACCAGCATTTCCTCGGAAAGATATTCAGGATTAAGCAGCGAGAACTTTGTAAATGGATGGCCGTCCGGAACGCACAACATGCGTTGATCACGCATCACCACCGGCCCATGTTGCAGGCTTTCCGCCCCCAACGGAAGGCGGCAAAATCCTATATCCACAGTGCCATCGGCGATGGCTGAAAACTGATTGAGATATGATAGTTCGACAAATTCAAGCTTTATGTCAGGGTGTCGCTCTTCAAACTCGATTACCAGGGGTGAATGAAGTTCATAGAAACCGCCGCCAAGAAATCCGATCCGCAATTGCCGCATTTTGCCCGCTGCTTGTCTTTTGCAATCCAAGTAGACTGCGCGCAGCGCTATAATAGCGGGTTCGCTTCCATTCTTCAGATTTTCACCAAGTCGCGTCAATGAAACTCGACGGCTGGTGCGATCGAAAAGTGTCCCTCCGAGAAGTCTTTCGAGTGCTTTAATTGTTTCTGAAATACTAGATTGGCTCATTCCGATTTTTTCGGCAGCTCTTCCGAAATGAAGCTCCTGTGCAACAGCCAAAAAGCACTCGAGTTGGCGCAGTTCCATGATTTTCCTCGGACTTTTTCTACAAGCGTCAGATATTCGTTTTATCTACCTTTAGAATAACGTTCCCTTAACGAAAATCAATCGGCAATTCCGATCAATGTGGTTCAAAATTCACCTTGATCGTACCGAGCTCGCATGAAATTGAATTAAAACGCTGATGTATTAGTGTATTTTGCAGGGAGGAGTTATGATGTCTCACGCATCTGGTGCCAAAATTGCTGCCAATAGATCGGCAGAGCCGATTGAATTCGTTGTGGAAGGAAGTCGTATACGAGGCACATTCTACAAGCCTCATGAAGCAGCACAGAAGTCGCCTGTGGTGGTTTTTGCTCATGGCTGGGGTATGGTGGCTGGTGGCGATCTTGAGGACTATGCGGCAAAAGCTGTTAATGCAGGTCTTGCGGCACTAACGTTTGATTTCCGCAATTTGGGTCTCAGTGAGGGTATACCTCGTCAGGAGATTGATCCGCATCGCCAGGTAGAAGATATCCGCGCGGCAATCTCTTATGTAAGGACCCGACCGGACGTCGATTACGACAAGATCGGCCTATGGGGTTCAAGCTATAGCGGCGGCCATGCCCTCTACGTCGCCGCTATCGATAGGCGCGTGAAATGTGTCGTTGCGCAGGTTCCCACCATCAGCGGGTTTCGTGCTGCAAGACGTCGTGCAAGTGGTGACAAGGCAACAGCAATGCGCCTTGCATTCGAAGCTGACCGTGAAGCCCGCTTTGCAGGTGCGGCTCCTGCTACGATCCAGACCGTCGATCCAGACCCGAACGCATCAGTGGCCTATCCGGGGCCTGAATCTCATGATTACATGATGAGTGAAGCGGAACGTTGCCCGAGCTGGGTCAACAAAATCACCCTCCGGTCTCTTGAACTCGCCCGCACCTATGAGCCAGGGGCTTATATCAAGCGCATTGCGCCGACACCGATGTTGATGATTGTCGCAACAGACGATGCGCTCACACCGAGTGACTTGCAGCAAGAAGCTTTCAATGAAGCTTACGAACCCAAAAAGCTCATGCTTCTGTCGGGCGGGCACTACTGCGTTTATCGAGAGCATTTCGACAAGACAAGCACCGCTGCTGCCGATTGGTTCACAGAGCACCTGCTGTGACGCGGCGTATACTGAATTCAGGGAGGATTAATAAATGACGACAATGATCGACAGGCAACAACGCCTTAAATCACTGCGTGCTGTTTCAGCAGGCAATGCGCTCGAATGGTTTGACTGGACGCTTTATGGAATTTTCTCTGTATATCTCGCGCGCAATCTGTTCGACAATTCAGACAAGGCATCCGCTTTGCTTGCTACATTGGGGGTTTTTGCAGGCGGATTCATCGCCCGTCCGATAGGCGGATGGGTGTTTGGTATGCTCGGCGACCGTTATGGCCGCAAGCTCACACTGGTGTTAACCATGAGCCTGTTGGCGCTTACCAGCCTTGGAATTGCGCTTATTCCTTCTTATGAAACGATAGGTGTTGGCGCTTCCGTTCTTTTGTTTCTGTGCCGTCTCACCCAAGGGCTCGCTCATGGCGGGGAATCCGGTGTTGCGTTCGCCTATGTCGCCGAAATCGCACCAAAGGAACGTCGTGGTTTCTGGTCAAGCAGCGTTTTCGTCAGTGTGACACTCGGGGTGATGGCTGCTACGGCGCTCGCAGCACTTTTGAGCTCTTCGCTCAGCCCAGAAGCCATGGAGACGTGGGGCTGGCGCGTCGGCTTTGCGACAGGAGCATTGCTCGGACTTTACGCACTGATCCTGCGTCGTAGCGCTGCCGAATCCGAAGTCTTTGAGGCGGCTTCGGAAGATGCCAGCCGTGCCAAACTGGAGATAACCGGACGTCAGGCTGCAAGGATTGCTGTTAACATCATCATGCTGGGTGCTGCTACCAATGCAGCTTATTACACTTGGGTCACGTTCGCGCCTGCAACGGCGATAGCCACCCGTGGTATGAACCCTTCAGGAGCATATTTTGCCAGCCTGCTTGCGCAGGTCGCCTGTATCATCTGGCTACCGATCTGTGGCTTGCTTTCCGACCGTTTCGGTCGCAAACCAATGGTCATGGCCTGGGGGCTCGCCGTTATCATCTTTACAATTCCGATCGATCGCATTGTTACCGATGAACCGTGGACCTTGTTTGTCGCTCAGTTGATGGGACTGGGTTCATGGGCGCTCCTCGCAGCTATTTTCCCGGCCCTAGTTGCTGAACAGGTTCCCACACAGGCGAGAGCTAGAGGTATTGGCTTTGTAACCTCCTTTTCAGTTGCGATTTTCGGAGGAACAGCGCCCTATCTCAATACATGGCTCAATTCAACGGGATATGGCTATATCTATCTCGGTTACGTGATGGTACTCGGCTTGATTGCCTGCATAGCGTCGATGATGATCCGGGAAACAGCAGGTGTCGATCTCAACGACATTACGGTTCCTGCATCGGACAAAATTTTATCCGGGAATAAAATTCTTCCCGACAGCGCTTGATCCAGTCTCAAGCATACAATGCATGCTTTCAACACAAAAACGAAAGTGTATCCGGTAAGTGGATATACACGAAGTAATTCAAAGCAACTTCAACACAATTTGCTTTATTTAAACAGGAAATACCAATGCAGAATACGAATTCTATCGATCTCAGTGGCAAAATCGCAGTCGTAACAGGTGCTAACGGTGGCATTGGTTGTGCAACAGTGGAAGCTTTGTGTGCTCAGGGTGCCCATGTCATCATGACGGATATGAAGGAGCCTGAAAATCTACCTTCGGGAGCAGAGTTTCAGTTTCTGGACGTGACAGATGTAGAAGCCCTGCGCGACCTTGCTGAAAAGGTTACTGCTCAATACGGCACCTTGGACATTTGGGTAAACAATGCTGGAATGTTAAATCGGCAAGATTCACTCGAACTTGAGCTCGATGGTTGGCTCAAGACGCAAGCCGTCAACCTTCAGGGCACCTTCTTTGGCGCGCAGGCTGCAGCCAGGCAGATGGCGAAGCAGGGTAGCGGCGTGATCGTCAACCTTTCCAGCTATGCAGGCGTCAAGGCCCGCCCCAACTGCGCTGACTACGCTTCCGCCAAAGCAGGTGTCGCACATCTTACCAAGTGTTTAGCATTAGAATGGGGGCATCTCGGTATTCGGGTCAACGCCATTGCGCCCGGTTATATCGAAACGCCAATGAGCAGCTGGATGCACGGGGATCCCGAAAACTACAAAACCTATCTCGCAAAAATTCCGGCCGGACGTCTTGGACAGCCTGAGGAGATTGCCAAGACCGTTGTCTATCTGGCTTCAGACCTTGCATCCTATGTAACCGGGCATGTTGTGGCAGCTGATGGTGGAGCTTCAAAGGCCTGATCGGCTTAACACATATTTTTGCAATCAAGTATCAGAGCGCATGTGGAGAGTTGGAAGGGACATCGATATGCGCCTCAGGGAGGTATGGATGGTACAAGACTACTGGATTGGCAAAGCTGCCGTTGTGACGGGAGGAGCCCGTGGGCAGGGAGCTGCTGAGGTCATCAGGCTTTTGAATGCTGGTGCTACTGTATATGCCGCCGATATTTTGCCCGATAACGACGAAAGCTGGGGCGAATTACGCTTAGCCACTGATGCCTGGACAGACCGTTTGCATATCGTTCACATTGACGTTTCATCGGTCTTCTCCTGGACTGAGCTGGCAACTCGCTTGAAAAATGACGATGTAAGCCTCTATGCCCTCGTCAATAACGCGGGAATAACCTTGCGTAAAACCGTTACTCAAACCAGCCCCGAAGAGTGGGAAAAGCTGATCAGTATCAATCTCAATGGAGCGTTTCTGGGAATTCGCGCTTTGGCTCCCCTTATGAAAAACGGTGGAGCAATTGTGAACATTTCGTCGACAGCCGGATTAACAGGGTATTTCAGCGCCGCTTATTGCGCGAGTAAATGGGGACTCTTGGGCCTGACACGCGCGGCGGCTCTTGAACTTGCTGATAACGGAATTCGCGTTAATTCGATTTGCCCAGGACTGGTTGAGACGCCTATGGCGTTACGTCCCAATGCCGAACATGACGAGGAAAAGGCCAAAGCCTTCTTCGAAGGAAACCGCGATGCAACGTTGCTCGCCCGTGGTGCCCATCCAGATGAAATTGCCGCTGCAGTGATGTTCCTGCTGGGTCCCGATGCGTCCTTTGTGACCGGAGCAGACTTGCCCGTGGACGGGGGTATGACTGGTGGTGGAATTTATTGGCGTATTGGAAAGGCGACTGGAAATCTTTGATCCTATCAAAAAAGATGTCCATTCATCCAATGAGACTTCAACCGCTGTGTTGTTCGCAACGTCCATCTCCGATTTTGCAGCTGTTGAAGTTCGCTCGGTAGATATTCGATAGACATCTGAAGGCTTTTTAACTCTCCGGCAAAGTGGATCAGGAGCTAGGCGGTGGTGAGTCGCAGATCTGTATCGCCGATCTTGTTCAGAACGAAATCAACTCCGTTTTCGAGGCTGCTTACAGTCATCTATCCCTCTCAAAATTGTTAATGATAAATCTCAAACTGCAATGGTCCAGACTAAATGCATACGCGAACCGCTTTGAGTCTGGAGCGCATTCGAAGTCCAGGTTCTCAGGAAAGGAACTCCGCTATTCAAGTGGGTGAAAGTTGCCCATCTTAAAAAAGTCAAACCTGGATGTTTATCTTCATGTCAATGAATTGTTTGATATTAATCTATGTTAATAAAATATCGTCTCGGCCGAGAAGTCTATGGTCATAATATAAACCAAAGATCAAATGGATTCTCGCTCGTCATTTGTGGTAACGTATATCGTTCAAATATTACGCAGGACTGGAAAGAAATCACATCTTTATTGGACCTATCCCAACCCTCTATCAACATTTTGGAGCTATGGAGAAGAGCTCCGCGATTGGAGAAACGGGGCCTGTAGTGTCAAGCGAGCACAAAATAATACCGCGCGCAGTGCGAAAACGTTCGACGATGATCATCGTGGCCAAGCACACGCTCGCGCGCACAAGCATCGTAAAATTCCTTGAATATGAACTTACGGATTGGGAGTTTCTTGGGCTGGGCTCAACAACCGAACTGACCAAAGCCAGCGGAAGAGACGTGGCTCTCATTGCGTTGGATCTGGGAGGCAGGGCGATGGATAGCTCTGCACTGCGGGAAGAGCTCCTCACGGTTGAAGAACACTTTCGAGGAGCGTCGATTGCCCTTTTTTCCGACAAGGACGATGTTCTGCTGGAGTCGCAGGCAATCAAAATGGGCGTGCGAGGGTTCTTTACGTCATCCCTTCCGGTGGAAATCGCCCTTGCCGGTATTCGGCTGGTGCTCGCGGGAGGCGTATTCTGCCCGCATCCGCAGGGTGCTCAAAGCACGATCCAAACAAAGATCTCCCTCAAGGACAGGTCAACGACTGAATTCACCGACGATGGAACCGATAATGTGAACTACAGCTGGTGCCAGCCAGCCATTGCCGGTTTCACACCGCGGGAAGTTGACGTTCTGACTGAGTTGCAGCGCGGTCATTCAAACAAGGTCATTGCTGAGAAGCTCAATCTTTCCGGTAATACCGTGAAGATGCACTTGCAGCATATTATGCGCAAACTGCGTGTTCAGAACAGAACTGAAGTTGTTCTATTGCTTGGTGCCAAAGCGACTGCCAATGGGAGCGCCATTCAATAGGCGCAGATAATTCAGTTTTCGCGGAAAGCCCGGTGAAAACTGTCCAGCAATGGCCTGACAGCATAAAGTGCGACACTGCTTTCCCCGGTTTCTATCAGGGCCTGCACAGGCATTCCGGGGATCATTTCCACGTCTCCGGCCTGCATCAGTTCATCGTCGGTCACGCGGATCGTCGCGGCATAATAGGGCTGCCCGGTCTGTTTATCGATAAGCCGGTCGGCCGAAACATATGTCACTTGTCCTTCCAGAAGAGGCACGCGCCGCTGATCATAGGGCAAAAGATGCACCTGAGCGTTCAAGCCGGGGCGCACAAGGTTGATATCTTCAGGCCGAACATGCGCTGACACGATCATGTTGCCATCCTGCGGCACCAGATCCAACAACGGCTCGCCTGCACCAATAACGCCGCCCGTCGTGTGAATGCGCAAATCCATAACAATGCCATTTTCGGGCGCCTTGATATCCGTACGGATCAGCTGATCATTGATTGCGCGGTACCGCTCGCTTAACAGAAAAAGCTGGTTTTCGGTCTCGCGCAGTTCTTTCGCAATCTCATTCTGCCGGTCACTCTCCAGCTTCACGAGATTGGCCTGCGCTTCATTGATCACCTGATAAGCGCGGGACATCTGAGCTATGGTCTCTCCCAGCTGTCCATCAAGATCAGCTTTCTCTCGCGCGAGATTCAATACGCTCGTTTTGCGCTCGAGCCCCTTTTTCACAAGCGGATTTATCATGTCCAGTTGTTGGCGTGTGATCTCAATGCGGGACGACAAGGCCATTTTTTGCGCCGCCAATCCGGTTATCTCTTCTTTCACTTGCCCCATTTTCTCGTGCGTTATGGCAATTTCAGATCGATAAACGTCGCGACGGGCTTCGAATATTCTTCGTTGTCCGACGATAATGGCGTTGACGGCCGGGTTATGCGGCGCGAGTTGTTCCAACTCCGGTGGAAACAAAAGTTGCATCTCGTTCGCCTGTTCAGCGACCAGCCGAGCCCGGCTCGCCTGCGCGTCCCACAGCTGCCCCTGAATGCCAACCAGCTCCGTCCTGGGCTTGGTATCGTCCAGCTTGATCAGAGTCTGGCCGTTGGAAACCAGATCTCCATTGTGGACATAGATCTGCTGAACAATACCACCTTCCAAATGCTGAATGGTCTTGCGGCTGGATTCCGCTTCGACAACACCCACAGCGACCGCCGCACTTTTAAGCGGTGCAAAAATTGCCCATATGCCAAAGCCTGCAACGAATATCAATACGAGCAGGTTTCCTGTCCAGGCCACGCCGCGCAGCCTTGGCCGTGATGTAAGCGGCGTTGGCAAGGTGTTTTTCCCAAGCGGCAATAGCGGGAAAGACGGGAGCTTCAGCTGCATTGCTCGCAACTGAGCCCGCTGCAGCGAATACTTCAATGCATTTGCCACCTTCGCCGGGAGTTCTAAAGGAACGAGGGTCATGATGAGGCATCCCTTACGGTCCAGTTTTCGCGGGGACGCGAAGGAAAGCATCGAAGATTTTCTCGCTATCTCCAAAAGCGCTCACCATACCGTCGCGCATCACGGCAATTTTGTCGGTCACAGGCAGAATGCCCATTCGGTGCGTGATGATCACAATTGTAATTTGCCTGCACTTCATGCGCTCTATAGCGTCGAACAACAGCCGCTCTCCCTCATAGTCGAGACTGGAATTCGGATCATCGAGCACCACGAGAGGAGGGTTGCCATAGGCTGCGCGCGCCAGTCCCAATTGCTGGCGTTGCGCCCGCAGAAGCAAGGCGCCACCTTCGCCGATATCGGTTTCGTATCCCTGCGGCAATCGCATGATCGTCTCATGCAACCCAACGAGCTTGGCGGCCTCGATAACCTTACGCGGATCCGAGCCGTCGAGCCGACCGATGACGTCTTTGATCGCACCGCCGAAAAGTTCAATATCCTGCGGGAGATAGCCGATATGGCGGGCATTGTCGCAATGGCGAAGCAGTGAAATATCAATGCCACCCAGAAGAGCACACCCACACGTGGGCCGTGAAACGCCGGCCAGAATTCGTCCGAGCGTGGATTTTCCCGATCCTGAAGGGCCGATCAAGGCAACACAATCGCCAGGAGCGACCTGAAACGACACGCCTCGCAGAATGAACCGATCCGATGAGGGGAACCGATAGCCGACATTGTCGAGAACGAGCTGGCCTTTGGGCTCCGGTATCAGAATGGTTCGCTTATTATCTCCGGGAGCAACCAGAGTGAGCATTTTGTTCAGACGATTGAATGCACCGCGTACGAAAGCCAGTGCTCGCCACGCGCCTATGGCTCCTTCTACAGGTGCCAATCCACGTCCCAGCAACAGACTGGCGACAAAAATAATTCCGGGGTTGCTGTTGTTCTGAAGCACGAGCCATGTCGCGGCTCCCATCATCAAAATTTGTGTCAATGCCCGTACCGATTTCGAGAATGCCTGAAGCACCTCTGTTCGACGCGCTACACCGTCCTGGGCTGCTCTGACTGCCTCGGCGTCCCGATAAATGAGGTGAGCTGCGCCGTGTTGCATACCCATAGCGCGGATTACGCCGATATATTTGAGAGCCGTTGTGAAGCGGGAATAGCTTCGTGCCTGCGCAATATTTGCCTGTTCATTCAATTCGCGCGTTGTGAATTCATTCAACAAAGCCAAAAGCAGCAAGCACAATGCACTGCTCAAACCGATAAATCCAAGGAGCGGGTGAACCAGAAAAAGCAACAAAAGAAAAACTGGAGCCCAAGGAATATCGAACAACAGCGCACATGATGGGGAATCCAGAAACTGGCGCAAAACGGAAAGGTCACGATAATTCTCAGCTGCTATTCCGGCATCGGTGCGCGCCGCATATTCGAATGATGCATTCATGACGACAGGACGTAGCTGACGGTCGAGCCAGCTGCCGATCCGCGAAAGTGCAGCGCGGCGTACGATATCGAGCAAAGACCCGACAACAACAGCTACCGCGATGATGATCGTCAGCATCAGCAAAGTATCGACGCTGCGGCTCGACAGAACACGATCATAGATCTGAAGAAGATAGAGGGAGGGAGCAAGCAGAAAAATATTGTAGCCGCAGCTATAGGCGAAGACCAAACCAAAGGCACCGGCACACCGACGCAAGGCAGCGACCAATGGGGTCACCGTATAGCGCGCTTGCGTAAATGCCACTGTCATACCTCGTCTCCGTCGATATCTCCAATGTTATCGTAGGTTCGCAATACCCATTGGTTTGTTGGACAATGTCAGCGTACTGGGTCAGCGTACTGGCAATGCATGGGTAAAAGGGGGAGCAACGATCTCAACCGTCGCTCCCAAATCGGACTTCTCGACTACCCAGGAAAAGCCAACTACCGATCAGAATGGCAGATGGCTCAGATCGATATCGTGAAAATTGTCGTTAAAGCTGTCGATAAAATTCGCTATATCGTTGGTCGTCGTAGTGGTTGTCGTGGTCGTCGTTTCCGGATTGGAATGCACGAGCGCAGATGAAATATCACCGCCACGAGCCATGTTCCCATCGCCGCCGTTGCCGCCGACCCCTGCAAGGATCGTTGCGTGTTGATCGGCCAGAAGTTCGGTATATTGAACGGCACTGGTGTCCGCCTGACCGGCTGCTACATTGCCGCCGCTCGAAGAACCCATACTGCCGCTGGAATTCGCGTCGCCGCCAGCGCCGCCATGACCATTGTTGGTGATGTTGGCGAGAAAGCCATTCGCGGCATCGGCTCCGCCGCCATCTCCGGCATGGCCTGCGTCCCAGCTGGCGTTTAACCATGGGGAATCGCCACTATGCACATCAACGGCTGCACCAGTTACGTTTTGCGTATTGGCCACGACCGCGCTTGGATTGTAGTTGATATTCCCAAAATTATAGCCGTCAGCCCCGTTACCGGCATGAGCGTCGCCTGCATAAACGTCACTGAGATGGATTGTGTCGGAAACTCTCGGAATAGGCATTTTTAAATTCCTCCCTGTTGAGCCCCAGCCCTGTTTCGGATTGAACATCAGTCTTGATGGTCGGCATTCCCAGATAAGAGATTGGTAAAATCGCGTTACCGACCGTGTTCTAAAGAGTGCGCGTGTTGATGTTACGGGACTAGCTAGAAATTCGGGTACCTACTTTAGGGTGGGAACGGACCGGGACATATCAAACATGAAGAAGGCCAAGAATATCACTTGCAAGAAGTGCATCATGGCCTGTGTCGGTCAGATTGTCGTGCCCGCCAGAGCCCCCGATACCGGCAATCTGCAAAGCATGCTGATCGACAAGCAGATGGTCTATCTGCTGGGCATCGGCCACTCCACCAGCCGGAACCGCAATATTGATCGGGTGGAAATATCCGATATTCACGTCCACCATACTGCCCAGAGAAATACCGTCACCACCGCTTCCTGCAGCTGTATTGCCGGTGAAAATTGTGTCCGAGGCCATGTTGAAGCCGCCGCCATTACCGCCGATCCCGGCAATCTGCGTGCCGCCCTGATCGAAAATCACGTTGTTTGTCTGGTGCGCTTCTGCATTGCCGCCAGCGGCAGCGACAGCGATATTGATGGGGGAGAAAATCGCCACGTTCACATCGATCATGGTGCCGGCAAAAATACCCGCGCCACCATGACCTGCATAATTATCACCGGTGAAATAATAGGAATTTCCAGCGTCTGTATGTATCGGAGAGACTGAAACGGACCCGGCGGCGTTGTGGTCTCCACCCGAGCCTCCAATACCCGCCATCTGGTCCGCGCCTTGCAGGAATGCAGCGTTGTTGGTCTGGTTGGCAGACGCTACGGAATTGGATCCGCCTGCAACCGCAGCATTGACGGGAGCAAAAACCGCGACGTCGGAGCTGACAAGCCCGCCAAAGAAAACCCCGTTGCCACCGCTTCCTGCATGATTGGAGGTCGCGCCTTCTGTACCTCCGATCACGGCGTTGCCGTTTCCGCCGTCTCCCCCCATTCCAGCCATTTCAACGACATGCTGATTAATCAGCGCATTGTTGAACTGGTCCGCGCTCGACGCGGCTCCTGGACCGGCAATTGCAGTATTGGACGGAACGAATACGGCGGAAGCATCGCTGCTGATCACACCGAAGCTCAGTCCCATTCCGCCGCTTCCGGCAGAATTACCGGTTGTGCCTGATGCGACACCAAAAGGGAGCCATGTCGGCACGAGCGCCAAATGTCCGGCCGCAGTAGTTAAAGACGTCCCTTGGACGCCGCCTACATTGAGGGTCTCATTGAATATGGGACGTAGTTCATTCATCACCATTTCTCCTCGCAGGCACCTAATTCTCAATGGTGTTGAGAAATATTCGGCTCCGTGGCTTATTGTGCCGTTAAATGATGCAAAAGAAGAGCCGGTAATTTGTCTACATCTGTTTGGGTGTATTTTAGGCTATCTGGAATACTTTTAGACGACGCTTACCCCGGCCATTTCTCTTATTACGGGTGATATGCCTGCAACAAACCGGTTGAACACAATAAGTTGCCCGCAGAAGTCTGACTGGTGTTCAAATCTCAAACGTGAATGAGTGCCATGACGAGCAAGCAGATTGTCCTGTCCTTGACGAACCGCAATGGTTCGTTATCAATCAAATCGAACGAAGGAGGACAATAATCATAACTGCCGTGCGTGTTTGATCGGCAAGCACAGTTGTCATTGTTTTGCAGTTTGTTCAGAGAAAAAAGAAAAGATGTTTCAATTTCAATTAGATTTCAGCATATAAGGCACAGATCAACCAAGCCATGAAGATTGCTTTCTTTTCCCCGTTGAAATCGCCGTACCATCCGGTTCCTTCTGGAGACCGGCTGATGGCTCGATTGTTGATTGCTGCATTGGGACGTGCCGGCCATGAGGTAGAAGTCATATCGGAATTCCGCAGCTTTCTGAAAGCGCCATCAACCGAACTATTCGCCGCATTAGAGATGCAGGCCGAACGAGAGATTGAACGGATTTCGGCGATTTGGCAGGGCAACGCCGTACCTGATATGTGGCTGACATATCATCCTTACTATAAGGCACCCGATCTGCTCGGGCCGAAGCTTTCATTCTCGTTTGGCATACCTTACGTGACAGCAGAAGCATCGTATTCCGCGCGGCGCAATACGGGGGTATGGACGGAGATACAGCAAAGCCTGCTGAAAACTGTCGAACATGCCGTCGTCAACATCTGCCTGACCGAGCGCGATCGCAGAGGATTGCGGGAGGCGGTGCCCGGAGCCCGCGTCGCGATGCTCGCGCCATTCATCGATTGCGCCGGGTTTGCGGAGGTTGTGCCCTATCCAAAGCGTGATCGGTTGATAACGGTGGCGATGATGCGCAGCGGCGACAAAATGGACAGCTATCGGATGCTGGCGGGGTCGCTGGCATTGCTCAATGATGTTCCGTGGTCACTCTCCATTGTTGGAGATGGTGCCTGTCGCGCAGAAGTCGAGACGTTGTTTACCGGCTTTTCGCCGAAACAAATCCAGTGGCACGGGGAGATGGGACCCTCGGAAATCGCTTCGTTGTTTGCGCAAAGTGCTCTTTACGTGTGGCCTGGATGCGGCGAGGCTTACGGGCTGGCCTATCTGGAAGCACAGGCAGCGGGCCTGCCAGTCGTCGCCCAGGCTATCGCTGGCGTACCGGAAGTCGTGGTCGACGGGCGTACCGGCATTCTCACGCCACCAGGTGACATGGTCGCATATGCTCAAGCGATACGCTCAACGTTGGGGAACGTCCAGACCCGCAACGACATGGCCTTTGCAGCTCGACAGTTCGTGCAGGACGAGCGGTCGTTGGAAGTGGCGTCCCGACATCTTGATGAAATTCTCAAATATCATGTGGGCATAGTGTAATGGTGACTGACATCTGGGAACCGTTGAACCGCGAACTGGATCGATGGCAGAAGGCTGGCAAGGTCGCAGATTTTTGGTTGCGTGATGACGATGCCGTTTCGCCAACACCGGCGTTGACACAGCTGCTTGCTCTGAGCGCACGTCATTCTGTTCCTGTGGCGCTGGCCGTGATTCCTGAACATACGGGACAATCGCTCGCGGAGTACCTTGACGACTGGCGGCTAGCGACGGTGACAGTCCACGGCTGGTCACACACCAATTTTGCCGCCGAGTATGAGAAAAAACAGGAGTTGGGTGAGCACAGGCCAATTGAAGTGATCGCAGCTGAACTGAAAGCCGGGTTAAACCGTCTTGAGGCACTTCATACTGGCCGTTTCGCTCCGGTTTTGGTGCCGCCATGGAACCGTATTGCGCCGTCGGTGGTGAGGGCGCTTGCTGGACTTGGGTTCCGCTCCCTTTCGGTTTTCGGACTAGAGCAGCTTGGCCCGTTGCCGATGATCAACACCCATGTTGATCTGATGGACTGGCATGGAACGAGGGGTGCCCGTGATTACGGAGCGCTAATTGATGATATCGTCCATCGATTGCAAGTTATGTTCGATGGCGGCGGCAGCATGGGGTTCCTGACCCATCATCTGGTTCACGACGAGGCCGCCTGGCAATTTCTCGACGCGTTCTTTGAACAGACAGCCTCTCATCCCGCCAGCCGCTGGATAGCGCTACCGGATCTGCTCAGTCAGACTTAGGAGCACATCTCGAAAAGTGGGAACCGGTTTTCGGAACAAGATGTGCGTTAAAACAAAAAGATAGAGTATTTCTGGTGATCCAACTTAATCCGGAAGTGTCTAGGTTTAGACGTCGAATATTTGCCCTTCTCTGGCAGAGAAGGCGCCAGCAAACTCGCTGGCGGCTAGTCGATCTATAGCTTCGATCTCTGCGTCTGTGCGCAGCGGTGAATGGTGAATGAAAGCAACGTTCTTTGCGCCGGCTGCCTTGGCGAGCCGGATAGCATGCTGCCATGAAGAGTGACCGTAGCCGATATGCAGGGGCATTTCCTGGTCAGTATAGGTGGTGTCGTAGAGAAAAAGGTCCACACCTTCGATCAGGTTCAGCACGGCGGGATCGAGGATGTCAGGTTCATGCTCGGTATCGGTGATCAGCGCTACGGAACGTCCACTCCATTGCACCCTATATCCGATTGCGCCGCCGGGATGATTGAGACTTCCGGTCATAATCTCAATGCCCGAGTATGGTCTCAGAATGTCGCCGGATTTAAAATCCTTACAAACCATTTTTGCGGGACAGAGGTCTATTTCAATGGGAAACCAGGGGGGGCGGATAAAATCCGCGACAATTTCGCGCGTGTTCATCTTTCCATACATATGCCCCGACCAAAGTTCTACCGTCGAGCGGGCATCAAAGAGTGGTGCGAAATAGGGCAGGCCTATAATATGGTCATAATGACAGTGGGAAAAGAACAGGTTGAAGTTGGTGATACCTTCGGCGAGCAACGATCTTCCGGCGGGCAGCAGACCTGACCCGGCATCGAACAACAATCTGTGTTCACCGCATTGCATCTCGATACAAACAGTATTGCCGCCATATTGCCGAAAATCCGGTCCTGAAACCGGCAGGCTGCCTCGTACTCCCCAAAAACGCACCCGAAACACTGTGTCGCTCTCTCTTTCTGCCGTCGCGCGATTCCGAAGGCCGCCGCTCCGTTGGTGCACTGGACCTTCGGTAAGAAAATCAACGTTTGTCCGACCGTTTCCGGTTTTGCCGCAATCATGGCATGTTAGCCAGGCGGCGAAGCATATGCGAGTACCGAATCTAGGTTGCTACCAAATATGTAGCACTCTCGTCGGTGGCACGGAATGTAAGAAGTTGAGAAGGAAATCTCTAAAGGATGACATCTGAGCCTCCTTCCATTGCCGTGATTGCCGACGCGCACTTCCACGACATTTTCGCCGACTACGGCATTGCTGGCGTTACCGTGAACAACCGGGCCGCGGCATTGCGTCCCTTTGCCAACACGGTGCGCTCGACGCGTGTGTTCAACGAGAGTTCTGCGGCATTGCGGTACACGCTGGATGATATAGCTGCACGCGGTATCCGCCATGTTGTCCTTCTGGGTGACTATTCCGATGACGGACAGACGGCGACGATGACAGGCTTGCGAAATCTTCTTGACGATTGCACGAGCCGTTTCGGAATGCAGTTCTACGCGGTGCCGGGTAATCACGATATTTTCGGCCCTGGTGGGAGACATCGGTCGAAACGTTTTCTGAATGCTCGCGGCGGTCATGATCTGGTGACCAGCAATCCGGCCTACAGGTCCGTTCCCGACGACGATACCGTGATCATCAATGAGAGCTTGCATTGTGCGGGCTATCCGCTCGGCCTCCAATCGTTGGGCGATGTCGGCTTTTTTGGAAAACCGCAATATCTACATTGGGAAACCCCTTTCGGCACTGAGGATCATCCGTCAGCGAGGGAGTTCGAAATTCGCTCACTTGACGGTCTCACGGTTCGCAAGCTCATGGATGCTTCCTATCTTGTCGAACCTTTCGAAAACCTATGGATGCTGATGATCGATGCCAACGTGTTTGTGCCGGTAGGGGGAGAAGCAGGCGATGCAGAGGAGGCTTTCACCGACAGTACCGATGCCGGTTGGAACGCCATGCTGATCCATAAACGCTTCATTCTGGACTGGGTAAAGTCGGTCACTGATCGTGCGCGGAAACTCGGCAAAACAGTCATCGCATTTTCCCATTATCCGGCACTTGATCCGCTGGATAGCACGCGTACTGACGAACTGGCAGTTCTTGGGCAAACAAGCCTCTTGGCACGCATCCCGGAACTAAATGTTGGTGATGCTCTGATCGATGCCGGTGTCCGCATGCATTTCAGCGGTCATCTTCACATCAACGATACTGCCCACTATCGTAATACCAATGGCTTTCTGTTCAATGTGTCCGTGCCCTCGCTGGTTGCTTTCCCCGGCGCTTACAAGATCGTGCGCGTCCCGCCCAACCGGGTGGATATCGAGACAATCAGCATTGACGACATGACGCTGGACGCTGACATCCTCTCTCAATATGCAGCCGAAGCCGAAAGGGACAATATCAACCCTGGCGAGCTGTTTAACGCTGTCAATTATGGGGAATTCCTGTCGAGCCACCTTACGCATCTCATCGGGAGGCGGCTTTTGCGTCGGGAGTGGCCGGAGGAGCTGGCGGAAGCAGTGAGAAATCTTGGACTTTTGGATCTGGCCGCCTTGGCGCTGATCGAATGTTCCGTCACGACCGCTACGCTTGCCGATCTCAAAGTAGCGATTGCCGACGCTGGCGTCCAGCGCCAACTGACCATCTCTGCCGTGGAAGACGGACTTGATCCGGCCTTGTTGTCGCGGATTGGAGCGATGACGTTTCTGAGCGATTGGTATCATGTTCGAATGGGCAGCGATCTGGGGCTGGATGTCATATCTGAGTCACATCTCGCAGCCTACAAATGGATATCGGACATCTATGCCCGCCGTATCGATGCGATGGCGAGCGGATCGATACAAGAAGCCTTCGGCAGGCTTTTTCAGATGTTCGACCGCTTCATTTCCGGTTTGCCGTCACGGAATTTTGCCATCGATCTAACGACAGGCGAGTTACACCCGACATAACCGGTACGGTTCTATATACAATAGACACCACCATCAGAAATCAACTTGAAGGAGTTAGTAAATCGGGCACTGGAATTGACCGGCATTGCTTGCACTCCATAAATGTCTGGCCTACAACATATTAATGACGGAAACCCTCCACGCGAACACGACTACCATTGATTGGCATGAAAACACATTTGACATTCTGCGTGGTGCTGCCGCGTACACGTCAAGCCCACTGATCAAGGGTTTGTCGCGGGTCATTGCCCGCCACCCCGAGGCAGACCTCGGCAACGCCTTCAACCACAAGCAAGTGGCCTGCAAAATATGGGCACGGCAGTCGCTCTTTGAAACGTTCGGTGGAAAATTCGACCGCATCGCCATACTTGGTGGCTGGTATGGCGTTCTGTCTGCGATGTTTTTCGAAGATCAGCGCTTTGAGATCGAGGCGATCGACAGTTTTGATATTGATCCCGATGTCGGCGTTGTCGCCGAAACCTTGAACGGCGCATGGAAGGGCCGGTTTCGGGCATTGACCGCCGATATGTATGAGATTGCATATCCGAAACTCGGCGCCGATCTGGTGATCAACACCAGTTGTGAACATATTGCTGACCTGCCCGCCTGGCTGTCGCTGTTGCCCAAGGGAACCCGCGTTCTCCTGCAATCGAACGACTATTTTAGCGAGCCGACACATGTGAATTGTGTCTCGTCGCTGGATGAATTCATTGTCCAAGCGTCGTTGGAAAAGACCGCGTTCGCGGGCGCTCTCCCAATGAAGAAATATACCAGATTCATGTTGATCGGCACCGTCTAGAGCATTTCCAGCAAAAGTGCGAAGCGGTTTTGCGTCGGATAATGCGAAAAAACAAAGAGATAGAGCATTTCCAATGATTCAAGAAAAACAGGAAATGCTCTAGCGGGATGCCAGAAGTCCATGCAGAATCTCCGCAGTGCGATGCGCGCCATCGAGATCAAGAGTGTGAGTGGACAAACGAGGCGCGGCAAGCGACTTGCCTATGGCATCGGTCATGCTATCCGCTGATAACTCATCTTCCGTGAGAACCGACGCGAGGCCGAGCTTCTCCAGATGTCGTGCGCGTGCCGTCTGCTCGGTTTCTCCACCCGCCGTGAATGGAATAAGCAACGATTTGCAACCTGCGCGAAGGATATCGCAGACCGTATTGTAACCGGATTGAGAGACCGACAGGCAGGCACCAAACAGCAGGCTCGTAAAACCCTGAACGAAGCGGAAGATACGGACATTCTTAGGGGCTTCGGCTGCGATATCGTCAAAATCCGTTTGCTGCAGATTGGGACCGGTCACGATGCACCAGGAAAGATCGGACGACAGGCGCTTTGCTGCCTCAAGTGCTGCACGGATCAACAAGGCGCCGACAGCGCCGCCACCAGCCGAAACGACAATATCGAAGGTCTCGGAAGGCGGCGAGGGCGGTGGCGCTGCAACAAGGCCGGTATAGATGACCTTGTCGGCAATATCTGCATGCAGCGGAAAGCTGTCTTCCAGACGGGCAAATTGCGGATCGCCGTGAACCAGAACGTGATCGAAATAGCGTTGAACGAGGGCTACGCTTTCCTCGTCGCGACCGGGCTTGGTGCGCTCCTGCAGTATATCGCGTAACGAGGTCAGCACCAATGGCCTTGGCGTCATTCCGTTTATCTCATCAAGCAAAGGGATCAGCTCGAAGCGAACCTGCCGACGTCCGAAGGGAAACGCCTCAATGATGACGATATCGGGCCTGACATCTCGAAATGTGGCAAGCAGCTTGTCACGACGTCCAGCCTTGAATTCTTCATCCAGCGGCTTGCCGAAGGCATCGGCAAGGCCTGAAAAGCCTGCATCACCTGAAGCAATTGCCGGTAATGCCACGTGGTTTACTTCAGGCCCTGGAAAGCCTGGAACAGGCATGCCGCCGGTAACCATGGTGACGTCGAAACCATCTTGCGTCAGAGCGCGGGCAATACGACTGGCGCGCGCAAGATGACCGATGCCGAGCAGATGCTGGACATAGAACAACACGCGCGGTCTTGCCGTCGATTGTCTCATTTGCTCGGCTGCCATTCTGTTTCGAACAAGGATTTCAATTGACGGATGCTGTTGTGGAAGTTGAATTCCGTTCGCACCCGCTTTTCGGCGGCACGCCCCAGACGATGGCGGAAATTCGCATCGCGGATCGCTGTTTCCATGGCTCTAGCCAAGGCTTGGGGATCCTCAGGCGCAACAAGCAGGCCATTCTCCCCGTCTATCAATAACTCCGGCACACCGGAAATGTTGGTGGAGACCGAGATCAGCCCCTGGCTCGACGCTTCCACCAATACGTTCGGCAGACCATCCCTGTCGCCATCCGTCGTGATCCGACAGGCAAGTACGAAAATATCGGCGGCTTGATAGCCAGAGAGAACTTCCTTCTGGTCAAGCGCGCCCTTCCATATGATTTTTCCGGCTATCCCCAGCTCGCCTGCAAGTGCTTTCAAGCTGGCAATCCTGTCACCATCACCGATGTGTTCGAACCGCCAGTGGAGATCTTGGGGCAACAGACTGAGTGCTTTGAGCACAATGTCATAACCCTTCTTCTCGACGGCGCGGCCGACACTTAGAATCCTGACGGGATCGTCCGCTTCACTTCCGTTGCGTAGCGAGCGGCTTCCCTCGAAGGGCCCGAACCGGGCAAGATCGAGGCCGTGGTAACTTAGATGCACATTGGACCTGGGGCCTCCAAGTTGGCTCAGATGGTTGAAGCCTGAATGCGTGCAGGTTACCGTCCAGCGTGTGCTGGTGAGCTTGCCCTGCAATTCCCAGTCCGGCGAAGTCCAGATGTCCTTGGCATGAGCGGAGCATGTCCATCCAATGCCGGTGATCTGGCTGGCATAGGCGGCAACGGATGCGGGGGTATGGATAAAATGCGCGTGAATCCATTCTGCTCCATCCGGCCACTCCGCGGCAAGAACTGCGGCCTGTCCGAAGCGCCTGATACGATTACGTGTCGGGTCCTTCAGAAAGTCCTTGAGGACAGTCGTCAGACCACGCCAGAAGCCGGGTCGCGGCATACAGGCGATCAACGCCGAAAGAACACGGCGAGGTTCCTCGCGGAGATATTCAGGTAGGTAGTGTACTGGTGCACGAATTTCGTCGTGCACCGGATGGGTCTTCTTATCCGTCGGTCGCCTCAGAGCCACGAGAACCAGATCGAAGCCCGACTGTTCCAACCCAAGCAATTCCTGGGCGATGAAAGTTTCCGACAGGCGTGGATATCCCTTTAACACTACAACCGTTTTTCGACGATATGACACGTGATTATCCCTTGACGAGTGATAGGTGGTTCGGCTGACGTCGATCCATCAGATCCCCGACAATTTGTGAGATATGCGGCAAGCCTTCGAGCCTGAAACCCTTGAGCGCACTCTTGGAAGGTGCGGGTCTGCTGGGCAGGGCTTTGAGCGCGCCTGCCATGCGAACTGGGTCTTCGGATTCGCTTGGGAGTAGCATGTCGATCAGTCCCAGCTCTGCGGCGCGCCGGGCGCGGATCAACTGTTCTTCACGCGGAAGGACGCGCGGAACGATCAGCGCTGGCTTGTCGAAGGACAGAATCTCGCAATAGGTATTGTAACCACCCATGGCGACGACCGCCTTGGCACCAGCCACCAATTCTTCCATCCTGTTATCGAACTCGATAACCTCGATATGGGGGATCGCCTTGCTCTTGCTTATCATCTTGCGACGCTTCTTCGCGGGCATGTAAGGTCCGAGTACGACCAGCGACTTGTGCTGGAGCGTATGATCATGCTGGTAGGCCCGTATGACGTCGTTGACGAGATCAGCACCATCACCACCTCCACCAGTGGTCACAAGAATATAGTCACCCTTGGGACGATGGTCCGGGATTTCCTGTTTGGAGACGCTGCGTTGCAGGAAGCCGACGAAACTCATTTTGTCGCGGACACTCTTTGGGACGTTGAGACCAACCAGCGGATCGTAGAAATCCGGCGGTCCATAGACCCATACCGCATCATAGAGCTTGTCGATCTTGTCCATCACATTCTTGCGCTTCCATTCGGCATCGAGCAAATGTGGTGCATCCATGACTTCGCGCAGCCCGAGGATCAGCATCGCTCCACGGGTCTTGAGATAGGTAAGTGTTTCCTCGACTTCGCCTTTCATGCCCATAGGTTCTTTGTCGACGATAAAAATGTCGGGCTGGAAGGTTTCGGCCGTATGGCGGATGATCGATTGGCGCATCTTCAGCGTGTCATGAAGATCGGTGTGCCGCTCCATCGACTGATATTCACCATTGCGCAGCTTGATCACGCTTGGAATTTTGACGAAATCGACACGCGCGCGATAGTCAAACGCACCGGCGATTGTAGCGCCCGATATGATCATGATATTCAGACCACGATAGTCTTCAACCAGCGAATGGGCGATCGTTCGGCAGCGTCGCAAATGGCCTAGTCCAAACGTGTCATGGCTATACATCAGAATGCGGACATGCTCCAGGCGACGCGTCATGATGCGAGTCTCACAGTAATTTGGTGACGCAACCCGTGATATGGTAAATTTTTCAGCATATGAACATCCATCTTAACTATACGGATCAGCGACGTCGCGGAGACCGTCACCTAGAAAATTGAAGGCCAGAACCACCAGGATCACCGGAATGATCGGAAACAGCAGCCAGGGGTAGAAGACAATGACACTTACACTCCGGGCTTCCGTCAGAAGGATGCCCCAGCTCGTTATCGGTGGCCGCAGCCCCAATCCGAGAAAGCTCAGTGCGGTTTCACCGAGGATCATGCCCGGAATAGACATCGTTGCAGTCGCGATCAAGTGCGACATGAAACCAGGAATGAGATGCCGCCCTATGATGCGGCGACCGCTTGCACCCATCAACTGAGCCGCGAGCACATAGTCTTCTTCACGAAGTGAAAGCAATTTGGAACGCACGGCGCGCGCCAGTCCAGTCCAGTCGAGTAAGCCGAGGATGGCGGTGATACCGAGGTAAATCAGCATGGGGCTCCATGTAATCGGCATGATGGCAGCAAGGGCCATCCACAGGGGAATGCTTGGAATCGATTGAAGTACCTCGATGATTCGCTGGACGATAAGGTCGAAAACTCCACCATGGTAACCGGCAAGGCCACCGATAACAATTCCCAGAGTAAAGCTGATGACGATGCCGATCACCCCGATTGTAAGCGAAATGCGAGCACCATAGAGGATGCGTGACAGCACGTCGCGCCCGAGCCGGTCAGTACCGAGAAGGAAAAGCTGGCCGTCCTTTGCAGGGCAGACAAGGTGGAAATCTGCCGCGATTGCTCCCCAGAATTTGTAGGGATCACCCGAGCAGAAAAACCGCAACGGCTCGACCTGATCTTTCTGATCCACGTAAACGCGCCGCAGCGTGTCCATATCAAGCGTCATCTTGCGGCCATAGACGAAGGGTCCGATGAAATCGCCATTGTGAAAAAAGCGGACCGCCTGTGGCGGTGCATGGATGAAATCGACGTTGCGTGTGTGGAGATTGTATGGTGCTAGGAATTCGACGAAGGCGATCATCACATAGAGCACACCAAGGAAAATGGCTGAGGCAAGGGCCAGCTTGTGTTTTTTAAATTTCCACCACATCAGCTGCAGTTGCGACGCCCGATAGAGCCGGTTCTGCTCCTCGGTCATGACATCGACCGAATGCGGATCGAAAGGTTCTGTCGAGACAAAGTGAGGTAAGGGTGAGCCGGAATCGGGAAGCGGTGATGTCATTTTGTGCTTCCGCCTTGCAGTCTGATACGCGGATCGAGAAAGGCGAGCGCGATATCGGAGATCAACACGCCAATCACCGTCAATGTTGCAAGGAACATCAGGAAAGAACCCGCAAGATACATGTCCTGACTTTGCAATGCCTTGATGAGCATCGGTCCCGTCGTCTCCAGGGAAAGAACGATGGCTGTGATTTCGGCGCCGGAAATGATTGCGGGCAGGATCGAGCCGATATCCGAAATGAAAAAGTTGAGTGCCATGCGCAGGGGATATTTCACCAATGCACGGAAAGGGTGCAAACCCTTGGCGCGTGCCGTCACCACGTACTGTTTCTGTAGTTCATCGAGAAGATTGGCGCGCAAACGCCGGATCATGCCGGCAGTGCCCGCGGTGCCGACGATCAATACCGGAATCCAGAGATGGGAGAGGATAGAGGACGCCTTGGCCCAACTCATCGGTTCGGCCAGGTATTTCTGATCCATGAGATGCCCAATCGAGGTCCCGAACCAGATATTGGCAAAATACATTAGGATCAAAGCGAACATGAAGTTAGGGATCGCAATGCCAAGCAGGCCAATAAGCGTCAGCCCGTAATCTGCCCAGCTATATTGATGCGTCGCTGAATAGATGCCGATGGGGAAAGCGATCAGCCAAGTGAAGATAATCGTGAAGAACGACACCATCACCGTCAACCACAGTCTGTCGCCGACCACCTCACTGACGGGAAGCTGATACTCGAACGAATAGCCGAAATCACCCTGAAGCATGCCGGCAACCCAGTGGAAGTAGCGCAGCACCGGCGGCTTATCGAAGCCATACTGGACGCGTAGCTCCTCGATTTCCTGCATATCGACGGCTTCGCCCTGAGCACGAAGTTCCGACACATAGCTTTCGAAGTAATCGCCGGGCGGCAGTTCGATGATGGTGAAAACCAGAGCAGAAATGATGACTAGTGTGGGGATCATCGCTGCGATGCGCCAGAGGATATATCGCAGCATGGTCAGGCATCCTTACCATACCAGAACGCATCTGGCATAAAAACTCCGAGAAAGCTGGTCGGGTCGAAGCCGTAGAGTCCCTTGTCAGGCACATTGCGGAGGCTATCTGCCCGCAAGATCGGTTGCGGCGTGCTGTTGACGATACCGATTGAAAATACCTCCTGCGAATAGATATTCAGCATCTGCGTCCAGATAGCGGTTCTGTCAGTCATGTCGCTGGAACTCCGCCATTGGCCAAGAAGCTCGATAAGCTGCTTCACCTCGGGAATTTCCGGAGGCTGGCCCTTCATCCCGTTCGACATGTAGTGCATGCCCCACACCGGCCACTGCAGTTGGTCGTCCGAGGTCGGGGCAAGCTCGCCTGGGTTCATGTCCGCAGTCGGGATACCGTTATCGAGCCCGGACCACATTGACATCATGATTTCACCCCCCATCGCTCGGCTGCGGAACACGTCACGCTGAGATGTCCGGATGAACAGCGCTATGCCCACATCCAGCCAGTGATCTGTGATCAGCTCAAGGATATCTGTCTCCAGCGTGCTTTCACCAGCGGTTTCGACCACGATTTTTGCCGGCCGACCGTCGGGCAGCAGGCGTATCCCGTTCTCGTCACGCATTTGCAGGCCTGCGGCGTCCAGCAGGGCGTTTGCTTGGGCCGGATCATGCCCGCTCCACGCAGTCTTGTATTCAGGTTTGAACAGCGGACTTTCGGGCAGGATGGCGTTTGCGCTGTCAACGGCAAGCCCGTAGAACACCGCCTTGTTGATTTCGGTCCGGTCGATTGCCAGCGACAATGCGCGGCGCACCCGTACATCCCAGAAGAGTGCCCGCCAGGTGGCATCAGCACAGTTGAGGTTGGGTAGCAGGCTCACTCGTGAGCCTTCTGTGCGTTTCCATAAACTGACCTTGACCGGAAACCGCTTCTCGGAATCCTTCAGGAAGGCGTAGTCGGAAAAATCGAGACCGTGCGCCTGCAGGTCGCTTTCGCCAGCACCTGTCTTGGCGGCAATGATCGCCGGAGAGCTGATATTCAGAACCACTTTATCAACATAGGGCAATTGCAGGCCGTTTTCATCGACACGGTGGAAATACGGGTTGCGCTCAAAAACGAACTGCTCTGCTGGCGATGCAGTGGTGTTGCGCCACGGATCGAGCGTCGGCAGCTCCGGGTTCTCGGGACGATAGCTGCGCGCCATATTGAAGTGAAGATCAACCCATTTTTTGACGCGGTATTGCTTCATCAATGCCGAAAGCCGGAAATTGTCCTGATACTTCTTGTGAAACTGCTTCATGTATTTTGACGGCAGGACGATCATCAGCGCCTGTGGCGCAGCCAGTTGCGGCAGAAAGTCCGGATTGGGCGCGTCCCAGCTATATCGGACAGTCAATTCGTCGAGGACTTCGAAACGTGGTGGCCTTCCATTGACAAGCAGGACCCGCGGCGGGCCGCCGCGCTTCAGCTCCGTGTTGAGCATCACATCTTCCCAACAATAGCGAAAATCCTCCGATGTCAGATAGGACCCATCCGACCAGCGATGTCCGGGGCGAATTTTGAAGGTGAAGACCCTGTCCTCGATCACTTCGAAGCTTTCGAGAATATCCGCATGCATGTTGAGCTTTTCGTCGTAGCCAACCAGACGGGAATAGCCATAAAGCGTCATCAACCGGATATCTTTCTGGTTGCCGATCAAGGTCCGGATGACACCGCCATTGACACCGGGCTTTCGACCAAGGGCGGCCATGTTGATGACTCTCGGTGTCTTGGGGAGGCGGTCGGCCATGTCGAGCCGATCCCAAGCACCCGGCTGCGGAAATGAATAGTTCCAGTCAAACGATCTCGCCTGCGAAACACCAGGCAGAACGCAGGAAGCAAGCATGCCCAAAGTGGTACGGCGATTGATCAAGGCTTCAGCTCCCGCACATCTGCCGTTCTGCGTGCAAGGACGAGGTGCCCGTTGCCCAGATCCGTCGGTGTCAACATGTCTTCTGGACCATCGTTGCGGAACTGGATGCCCCAGTTGCGCTTGTCGGACGCGCCGCTGGCCCTCAGCTTGCCGAAATCGAGTGGACGGTCGAGATCGGGAAATGGAATCGCCGCGAGCAACGACTTCGTATAGGGATGGACAGGCGATCGCATCAAAGTACTGCGCGGAGCGATTTCGACGATCCGTCCGGCACACATCACGGCGATCCGGTCTGCCATATAATCCACCACCGCCAGATTGTGCGAAATGAAGATGTAAGTGAGCCCAAGCTCCTTTTGCAAATCCTTGAGAAGGTTGAGAATCTGTGCCTGCACAGACACATCGAGGGCTGATACGGGCTCATCGCACAGGATCAGCTCCGGGCCGAGCGCCAGGGATCGCGCGATCCCGACGCGCTGGCGCTGGCCGCCCGAAAGGCCGTGCGGGTAGCGATTAAGATAGCGCCGGTTCAGGCCTACGACATCCATCAGGTCACAAACTTTGTCCAGCCGGGATTTAGCGTTTCCGCGCCCATGGATTTCCAGCGGTTCGCTGAGAATGTTCTGGATTGTCATTCGCGGCGACAGCGACGATACCGGATCCTGGAACACCATCTGGATCTTGGTACGCAGCGCTTGCAGTTCGCTGCCGCGGGCGTTGAGGACATTGATCGGACCTGTGTCGCCGTTGAATGTCACTGAGCCGGCTTCTGGTGTGATGGCGCGCATCAGGATCTTGCTGAGTGTGGTTTTGCCGCAGCCGCTCTCGCCTACCAGACCAAAGCATTCGCCGCGCAGCACATCGAAACTGACATCATTGACTGCGCGTGTTGGCGGTCCGTCATCTTTTGCGAAGAGTGTTTTGCGGGCTGCGAAGGTCTTGGAGACATCACGTACGGAGAGCAGCACATCATTGCGATCCTCATTGAGGGCCTTGCTCTTTCCCATCAATTTGGTGACATCAACAGGCACGTCCCGCAAGGATTTCAGTCGTTCGCCTGGCTTCATGTTGAAATGCGGTACTGCGGCCATCAGCCCCTTGAGATAGGGGTGG
The DNA here is from genome assembly GCF_002252505.1 of Brucella grignonensis. Classification (GTDB taxonomy): domain Bacteria; phylum Pseudomonadota; class Alphaproteobacteria; order Rhizobiales; family Rhizobiaceae; genus Brucella; species Brucella grignonensis. Next base: position 47,199 of record NZ_NNRL01000165.1, read on the forward strand.
GTTGGTTTGCGGAAAATCGTTTCGACAGGTCCCGATTCCATGATCTCGCCGTGATAGATAACGACGACTTCGTCTGCGACATTGGCAACGACACCGAGATCGTGGGTTATGAGCAACATTGCCATGTTGAGCTTGGCACGTAGTTCGCCCAGCAACTCGAGAATCTGTGCCTGGATGGTTACATCAAGCGCGGTGGTCGGTTCATCGGCGATCAGCAGTGATGGCTTGCATATGAGCGCCATGGCAATCATGGCACGCTGACGCATACCACCGGATAGCTCGAATGGATATTTGTCATAGGCGCGCGCCGGGTTCTGAAAGCCTACAAGTCCCAGCATCTGCTCGGTCTGCTCGCGGCGCTCGGCCTTTGTATCTTTAGTATGGATCGACAGCACTTCGGAAATCTGGTTGCCGATCGTATGGAGCGGTGACAACGAGGTCAGAGGTTCCTGGAAAATTTTGCCGATACGGCTGCCGCGCAAGGCGCGTATCTCGGGACCATCGGCTGGCAGGCTGAGAATGTCGACCGGTGGCTGGCCGGGCACGGCAGTATCTTGGAAAAGTATCTTTCCGCTCGCGGACGCAGTGCGCGGCAGAATTCCCATGACGGACTGACTTATAACAGATTTTCCTGAGCCGGATTCACCGACAAGGGCTGTGACTTTGCCTGGCAGGACACGTAGATCCGCTTTTTTCACGGCCATGATTTCCCCGCCCAGCAAGCTGAAGGAAATGCTCAGATTTTCGATCCTCAAGAGATCCGTACCAGAGATCATGCTTGTGGGCCTTCACAGTTACTTGTTTCCGGTGCGGATACCCCGACATGAACGCTAGCGTACGAAAGCTAATGAGTCTATGACTAGATTCCATTCGTCCTGTAGTTGCCATGCCGTAATGGAAAGATATGCGGTGAGAACTGCTTCCCGTCGGGAAGGGGTTACTTGATGAGGCTGCATGCGTTGCTGTCGCGAAGGACGTCCTTGCAGTCGGCTGATCTGCGGAAGTCATCATAGAACAGTGACCATTCGCCGGTTCCAGCCGCACGATATGGCCCAAATTTGAAGTACTGGTTCTTGCCCAGTCCAGCATCGTTGTGGCCAATATGGCCCTTGACCGTCGCGATCCAGAGGTTGTTGGCAAAGATCTCGATATGGCCGGTTCCGTCCGGTCCGGGTTTCGTCATGATCGCAAAGTCGATCCATCCGGAATCGGGGGAGGGAAGGCTGTTGCCGCGCGGCGTAACCGTGATTTTGTCCGTGCAAGCCGCGAAGAGGCCGCCATCTTCCGCAACCCAGTTGATGTCGGTCGCGACGACTGCTCGCATCTGGTTGGTTTCGGGTCGCAACCATACCGGTGTCGAACCTGTGTCGCACGTCGCTGCTGTATCCTTGGTCCCCGTGGAGATGGGCGCGTGATAATTCGTTTCTACCGTGACGAAGAGCTTGCCCTTATTGAGACGCACCGCCAGAAACGGGCTAAAGTCACCTTTCGCTTCGGGGCCGATCTCACGCTTCCATTGGGCGATCACGTAGCGATGGTCATCCCGGGGGATGGGGTCAGCAAACTTGACGGCGAAACCATACCAGACAGCTTTGTCATAGGGTACGCGGAGTGCGGTTTTTTCCCAGATCTCCGCCCGTTCGCTGCAATTTTCGGTTGTCTTTTCGCAACCGGCTCGCACGCTCAGTTTCAGCGCCCCAGTCCCTGTACGTGTGACCGCACTCTGGAACTCGACCGATCCGGCTTCTTGTTCGCGATTGTCGCGATAGTAAAGCCCGCCTGTGGGCGAGAAATCTTCACCGTCGAAAGTGTCGAAAAGGGTTTGGCTCAATGGATCGGCAATCGCTGGGACTCTGACGAAGAATGTAAATATAAGTAATGCTACAGCACATGTCTTCATCATTGCACGAAGTTTCCCTCAAGTTTTCGGGGCTTCTTCTGATTGCGCGAATTGCGGAAAAGCATCATCACCTGCTCGGCCTCGGAGCTTGCATCAGACTTGCCTTTGCCAACCGCCTCGACGTTGCTCATCTTCATGTTCTCTTCGCCTGGCGCCAATATCGTCACCTTGTCCTGGACACCGCGCAGTTTCTTCTCGCCGAGCATCACCCAGTCGCCGCCGCAATAGGTGGTGAACGCCTCGCTGGCGATGATCGGGTGGTCGGGATAGAGCCTGCTCAGTCCCTGTAGCCGCGACACTTCATTGACCGCGCTCCCGAAGGTAGAGAACGTCAGCCGATCCTTGAGGCCGACATTGCCGAACATCACGTTACCGACATGCAGACCCATCCCGTAGCGGATTTCGTCGAGGCCCTTCTTCTTTCGCTTGTTGTTCATGTCAGCCATGGCCGCAACGGCTTGCCGCACTGCCGCCATTGCTGCGCGCGCGGCGATCTCGGACGGTTCCCGGTGACGCCCGCATGGGTAGACTGCAAGGAACCCGTCTCCGATAAAACTCAGAATTTCGCCACCATTCTTGTTGAACGGCGTGGCGATTGCGTCAAAAAATTCGTTAAGGGTGTCGATATAGACCTGTCTGCCTGCCTTGTCGGCGAGGGTGGTCGACTGCCGCATGTCACCCATGACGAGTATTGCGCGAATGGTCTCCCCATCTCCGCGGCGTATTTGGCCAGACAACACACGCTTGCCAGCATTGCTGCCGAGATAGGTGGTGACCATGTTGTCCGCGAGCTTGCCCAACATTGCCATCTTCGCTGCAACTGCAAGGCTGTTCTGGATTCTCAGCAGTGTCTCAACCACTTCGTCGCCGAAGCCACCCGGGGCATCCGTCGTCCAGGAACCCATCATGCCCTGGCTGTCTCCGTCACTAAAGGAGTGTACAAAGGCGAGATAGTCGGTGGCGCCCATTTCCTTCAACTCATCAAAAACCCCAAATTCCGACGGTGCAGACGGATCAATCTGACGACGCAGATGCTCCAAGTTGTTGCTGAGAAGATAGAAATAGGGGCTGTTGAGAAAACGTTCTGTATTCTTCTCGCTGGCCGACGCACGAAATCCTTCGATTTCCATGCCCTTGCCGCGTATCCAGGTGAAGCCGAGCGCGTCGTAGAGCGGATGCAACATTGAGACACTCAGATGGACGCGCATCAGCGGCACACCGGCTGCAGCCAGCCTTTCGCAGAATCCTTCGGTCAGGGTTTCGAGGCTCGCGCCTTTAAGCGCGGATTGTTGTAGCCAGCATAAAACTGGACTGAGCAATGTTTCGGAAACAGTAATCCGGGGGACATCCATCGCTTTTGTTCTTTCCAGCCATCAGCCGCTTCATGGCGTGTCGTCGGTAAATCACGCCGATTAATATAGCGTGTATTAGTCGCAAAACCAGTTTTACCAAAATAAAATGGCAAGGATTTTCGGTAAACGTGCGATGGCCGCCAGGTTGCATGCTTGACATCAAGCCCGCAAATCCGTCACTGAAGGACATTAATTGCCGGAGAGTCATGATCTTGACCGATTCTGCCCCGCTTCACCAAAACCTGTTTACTGCTATCACCAATCGCTCGGCGCGAGTGGGCGTCATCGGCCTCGGCTATGTCGGCCTGCCTCTGGCGATGACCATCGCCAATGGCGGTTTTAGTGTCATTGGCTTTGATATCGACCCTGGCAAGATCGTCATGATTGACGATGGCAAATCTTATATAGAGTCCGTATCCAATACGCTGCTGGGACGCCATGTCGGCGAAGGCCGGTTCCGTGCTACGACTGATTTTGCGAGCCTTGGCGATTGCGATATCATCATCATCTGTGTTCCAACTCCGCTGACCAAACAGCGGGATCCTGACCTGTCATTCGTCGTCAAAACCTGTGACGCGATTGCCCGAACGTTGCAACCCGGGCAGTTGATCGTGCTGGAATCCACTACCTATCCCGGCACGACGGATGGTGTGGTGCGACCGATCCTGGAACAGACCGGGCTGCACTCTGCCAGAGATTTCTTCCTTGGCTTCTCGCCGGAACGCGAGGATCCTGGCAACCGCGATTTCGGAACCTCAAACATCCCGAAGATTGTGGCTGGCGATGGACCGGAAGCATCCCAACTCATGACTGTCTTCTATGGCGCGGTCGTTGAAACAGTCGTTCCGGTCTCGTCCAACGCCACTGCCGAGGCAGTGAAGCTGACGGAAAACATCTTCAGAGCGGTCAATATCGCTCTCGTCAACGAATTGAAGGTCGTCTACGAGGCTATGGGCATTGATATCTGGGAAGTGATCGAGGCTGCCAAGACCAAACCGTTCGGCTATATGCCATTCTATCCGGGGCCGGGACTTGGCGGTCATTGCATTCCCATCGATCCGTTTTACCTGACCTGGAAATCGCGCGAATACGAGCTGCCAACGCGCTTCATCGAACTTGCCGGTGAGATCAATTCGGCGATGCCGCGTCATGTCGTCGACCGGCTGGCTGAAGCACTCGATCGCCGTCACGGCAAGGCCGTCAGCCGCTCGCGCATCCTGATTGTCGGACTCGCCTACAAGAAAAATGTTCCGGACATTCGCGAAAGTCCGTCATTGAAGCTTATCGAGTTGATTGAAGCCCGCGGCGGGTCGACCGACTATCACGATCCGTTCGTCACGACGATTCCGCCGACACGCGAGTATATCGAACTTCGTGGTCGTAGCTCAGTCGCACTGACAGAAGAGGCTGTCAGCGAGTTCGATGCTGTGCTGATCGCCACCGATCACGATCAGATCGATTATCAGGCGCTGGTCAACTGGGCACCGTTGATTGTCGATACGCGAAATGCCTTCGGACGCCGGGACATCAGTGGCGACAATATCGTCAAGGCATAATGCGGCACGTTGTTGAAGAAGGCGGTCGCGGTCATCATGCAGGACCGCGACGAGACTTTGGGAAGCGTTCAGGGCAAAAGCAGCACATCGAACTGTTCCCTGTTGAGCGGGATCTCGCGAACCTTGATTTCGGAAATCTCGTCTCCGAGGAAGATCAGACAATTCTCGTAGAATGACGAAAGCATTTCGACAAATTTTCGGGCTGTTTCGGGACCGTAGAATTCGGATGTAAACTCGGTGTAGATCGGCACGCGGCGGGACATCAGTTCCTGCATGGTGCCGATCGCCACCGGCTCGTAACCCTCAATGTCCATCCAGACAAGGCCGACATCGTTGGCGACAATACCGTACTCTTGCAGGATGCGTGTTACCGGTTTGACCGGCACGAAAATGGAAACATCTTTCGGGCTGCGGCGCATCATGCTGCTTTTGCCGTGATTGTTGAGGTGCTGGAAGAATTCTATCTCACCTTCGCTGTCACCTGCAGCACAGCGGACCGGCGTGACGTTTCCATTCAGGTCATTCTGCGCGATGTTTAATTGCAGGAGCTTGAAATTGCGCGGATCCGGCTCGACGCTGACGATGCGCGTAAAGGCTTTGCTGAGTGCAAAATAGACGGTCTGAGTGCCGATATTACCACCAATTTCCAGCAGCACCTTCCCATCCGTCGGCAACCCACGATTCTGCATGATGGTCAGCAGTCTTGTGACGTGATCGCGCTCAAAATGACCCTTCCGGAAGACTTTCCTGCCAATATAGTCGGAAGGTGAGAACGTCATGACATGGTCGCCGCAATCGACGGTCATCGACAGGGTGCGGGGGCCGATACCATGGATCAACAATTCGCGACCGTATCTGGTGTTGAAAAACCGGGTTGCGAGCCTGTCGCGGAGTTTACGAAAGTGACGCTTCAAGAATTCACCTTGTACCAGAGGACGGATTGCATTTTGTCTGCTTTTAGAGTGGATTCTTAAAACACGCCATATCAGTCATGGTCGACTCCAAGTTCGACGTTGTGTAAGCCGGATGTTTCGGACACTATTCAGATTGAAGAACAAATCATGAGTCGTCTCGACAGTTTCATTCGCCGTCTCTGTGCCCAGCGTGATATCCTGAACAGCATTGCAGATGACATACGCACAATCCCGGGCACTATCATGGAACTCGGTCTCGGCAATGGTCGCACATATGATCACATCAGGGAGCTGTTTCCTGATCGCCGTATCATCGCCTTCGATCGCGTTACGCGATCCTTTGAAAGTTCGACGCCTGACAGCGACAATCTAGTGGTGGGTGAAATCAAAGACACCATCCGTGATTATTTCGGCATTGAGGCAGCGCTTGTGCATGCCGATATAGGCACTGGCCATGACGATCTGGACGCAATGACGCTAACATGGTTGCCTGATGCCGTAGCCTGCCTGTTGAAGACGGGTGGTATCGCGGTCAGCGGTCTGCCGCTCGAACACCCGGATTTGACGTCAATGCCGATACCACAGAATATCCCCGCGAAGCGCTATTTCCTATATCGCCGTAGTTAGCCACGTAAGCCCTGGCAGCCCGCAGTGTGAAGCAGCGTGAAACGTCGTTATTTCGGCTTTATGTAATATGAGATACTTCCATTTTGCAGCAAAGGCACTAGAAATATACTGGCACGGGCGGAAGAGGTTTCGCTAAATGCATAGGTATAAATAGATAGAGCGATTGACCGCGTTGGCACCATAGCAGCCCATCGATCTTAAAAACGGGACTTCATGGAAAAGAACCTAGCCCGCTATATCTGGTCCACGACACGCGCCCAGCAAGCCTGGATTCTTTTCGTCGTCGCCGTCTCGATGATCCCCTATTTCCTGTCATTCGACCTGCCCAAGCAGATCATCAACGGTCCTATTCAGGGCATAGGTTTTGAGAAACCGGGCGCCACGCAGACTTTCATGCGTATCACCTATGATTTCCCGATTTTGGGTGAGGTGGTCTTCTTCGGTGGACTGCAGCTTAACCGCGTCCAGATGCTCATCGGCCTCAGCATGGTGTTCCTGCTGCTGGTTGTGATCAACGGGCTCTTCAAGCTCTACATTAATACCTATAAGGGCAGACTCGGCGAGCGGATGCTGCGCCGCATTCGCTTCGAACTGGTGGACCGGGTACTGCGTTTCCCACCGTTCCATTTCAAACGCGTGCGCTCGGCGGAAATCGCCACCATGATCAAGGACGAAGTAGAGCCGCTCGGAGGTTTTACCGGCGACGCCTTCGTGCAGCCAGCGCTCCTCGGGGGGCAGGCGGCGACGGCGCTCGTTTTCATCCTGATGCAGAATTTCTGGCTTGGCATGATTGCTGCGATCATTGTTGCCGCGCAGGGCATTATCATTCCCCGGATGCGCAAGCGACTTCTGGAATTAGGGCGTCAGCGCCAACTGACTGCTCGCGAGCTTTCGGGCCGCGTCGGCGAGATCGTCGAGGGCATCAACGCCATCCACAGCAACGACACGTCGAATTTCGAGCGTGCCGATATCGCCCACCGTCTGGGTCACATCTTCGCCATCCGCTATGATCTCTATCAGTGGAAATTTCTGGTCAAGTTCATCAATAATTTCCTCGCACAGGTCACGCCGTTCCTGTTCTACATGATCGGCGGCCTTCTTGCCCTGCAGGGCCGACTTGATATCGGCCAGCTCGTCGCCGTCATCAATGCTTACAAAGACCTGCCCGGTCCGCTCAAGGAGCTGATCGACTGGGACCAGAGCCGGCAGGACGTTCAGGTCAAATATGCGCAGGTGGTCGAGCAGTTCAGCGTTGATAATCTTATCGACCCGAAGGTGCAATCGGTCTATTTCGATACAGTTTCCCCGCTTGACCAGCCGCTCGTCGTCACCAATGTCACGGTGTCGGACGATAGCGGCGCGCCGCTTCTGGAACATCTCAATATCGAGTTGAAGCCGACCGAGACCGTTGCACTGATCGGGCCTGCGGGTAGCGGCAGCGACGTGTTTGCCGAACTGCTTGGCCGGCTTGTCTGGCCCTCGACAGGGCGGGTTGCAATCGACAATCAGGATTTTCTTGAGCTCCCGGAATCTGTCACCGGGCGGCGCATCGCCTATGCATCGGGCGATGGTTATTTCTTCCGCGGTTCCCTCCGCGACAATCTGCTCTACGGACTGAAACACGCGCCGTTGACCAAGGTCACCTATGAGGGCGACGATGCGGTAAAACGGCGTTGGCAAATCGCAGAGGCGCGCCGTGCACGCAACGCCGATTTCGATCTCAACAGTGATTGGGTCGACTACGCGGCGATGGGGATCAAGGGGCGGGACGATCTTTATGCCATTGTGCGTCCCGTCCTCGATGCCGTGATGATAACCCATGACATTTTCGATATAGCGCTTCTGTCAAAGGTCGATACGGTTGCCCATCCTGAATTCATCACGCACATCGTGGAGCTGAGACAGGCGCTGCGCAAGCGGCTTGACGGCAGCGATATGGCTGAGCTTGTCATTCCTTTCGAGCGGGATGTCTATAATGTGCAGGCGACAGTGGGCGAAAATCTTCTGTTTGGCGTACTCGACCGCTCCTCCTTGACGATCCGGCAATTGGCGGCGCATCCTTTTTTCCGCGAGGTAATCGCCGAGAACGATCTTCTCGCCGATTTGTACGCTATGAGCCTCGAAATAGCGGAAAACGCTATCGAGCTTTTCCGGGACCTGCCTCCGGATCACCCCTTCTTCCAGCAGCTGACCTTCATGCGTTCAGAAGACATTCCCGATTATGAGATGCTTCTGCAGCGGTTGAAGGGCTTAAGCGTTGATGCGGTCTCGGACGAAGATCGTGTCAACATGGTGCGTCTTAGCTTCGCCTATATAGAGCCACGGCATCGTTTCGGCTTTCTGACCGACGAGTTGAAAGCCAAGATCATCAACGCCCGGACCCGCTTCCTGAGAGACACGCCTGAGGATCTGCGCGCCGTGATCGAACCTTACGAGCCGGACCGCTTCATAAAGCACGCCACACTTCTCGACAATTTGCTGTTCGGCAAGATAAGCTATGGACAGATGAATGCGTCGGAGAAGATCCGGTCGACCCTCATCGATTTATTCGAGGATTTGGGTCAGCAGCGCACCATCATGATTATCGGCCTCGATTTTGATGTTGGTTCGGGCGGCAAGCGGCTGACCAGCGTGCAGCGCCAGAAAATCAATATGGCACGCGCTTTGCTCAAGCATGCCGATTATGTGGTGTTCAACCGGCCGCTGCCATCACTGGATCAGCGTATCCAAATTCAGATCGCGGGAAATATCATGCACACTCTGCATAAAGAAGGTCATAAACCTGCGATAATATGGGCGTTGAGCAATTTTCCGCTCGCCAGAGACTTCGACCGGGTTATCGTATTCGATCACGGACGCGTGGTTCAAGATGGTACCTATGAGGCACTGATACGGGAGGACGGACCGCTCAAGAATTTGCTGTTATAAGTGTGATGAAGGGAAAGATTGATGTTGTTGAAGGATGAGGTCGAAATGCTGCGGCGCATGCCGCTCTTTGCCGATGTAGAGCCGGCGAGGCTGAAGCTTCTTGCCTTCACCTCCGACCGCATGACCTTCAAATCTGGTGAGACGCTGTTCCACCAGGATGACATATCGGACGCTGCCTATGTGATCCTTTCGGGTGATGCGGATATTCTGGTCGATACACCAGGCGGGCCAATCAGAGTCGCCGGAGCCCAGCCCAATTCAATTGTCGGTGAAATCGGCATTCTGTGCGATATGGGGCGCACCGCCACGGTGAGGGCAGCGACGCCGCTAGAAACCTTGCGCATCAGCAAAGAGCACTTCACGAAAATCCTCAGCGATTATCCGGAAATGGCTGTCACGATCATGCGGGAGTTGGCGAAACGGCTCGGCCAGACCACTGCTGAACTGACACTCGAACGCAGTCGCAACCAGAATATGCGTTCTAATTGAACAGTATGTTTGACCTGGTGCGGTTCTGTTCAATTTTCACCATTCGGTAACATGAGCTATGACGACGAAACGTCCCCGTCGAAACTCGCGCTTAGCAAGACCGGGCTGTTGAGCGGAAATACGACCTTTTCGATTTTCCGCCAGGCCAATATACTCGGCATCAGCCGAGCCATTGCCTATTACTTTCCGCGACCGGTCTCTCGATGGCCGGTCCAGCTTTGATGTGCTGGATAAACGAGTTGCATCTGGATTATCTCTCACCGGGGCCGGATGTTGTAGGAGCTTTTGAATGCCAAAGGTATGATGTCGGTCTCCTGCACATGCAAATGCTGACGAGGAAGATGGGCATTGAGACGATCTATCGTCGCCTGAATGCCTCCAAGCCTGCGCTGAGCCATGAGGTCTGTCCGTATCTTCTGAAGAAATTTGCCATCACTCGACCCAACCAAATCTGGACGATGGACATCTTGGTTATGTTGTGCGCCATAATGCTGTTGCGGCGGGAACTGTTCTTTGAGCGGAGTTAGTGGTTCAGCATCAAAGGATAATCGTGCAGAGGTTCATAATTACAAAGAGTTATATAGCGTATTGGTACCGGAGTTCCATGCCGGTTCAAAACTGGCGAGGGAGAGCCGAAAGCCCGCTTACTGCGCAATAGATTTTCATGTCATGTCAAGAAAACGGGACCATAGGGCCCCGCTTCATGTTTAGGCATCGAAGATGCTTATCGCGATTATTTTATCTGCCTGCGGCCTGCTGCGCAAAGACATAGCTGTCATAGGTATATTCTGCGACACGGAACCACTCGAAGCCTTCGTCACGGAATTTTTTCCAGCTTGGGTAAATTTTGGCCCATGCTGGATTTTTCTCGTTGTACTCCGCGTAGAGTTCGAATGCGACCTTGTAGGCGGCATCCAGAACGTCTCGCGGAAGCGGTTGAAGCTTCACGCCCTTCGACACCAGCGAACGAATCGCAGCGGTGTTCTTCACGTCATAAAGCGAGATCATGTTCTGGGTCGCAGCTTCGGCAGCCGTATTCAGTGCAACCTTGTATGGCTCCGGCAGGCTTTCATATTGCTGCTTGTTGATGAAGAAGTGTACCGAAGCGCCGCCTTCCCAGAAGGCCGGGTAATAATAATATGGCGCGATCTGGTAGAAGCCGAGTTTCTCGTCATCATAAGGACCGACCCATTCGGCCGCATCGATGGTTCCGCGCTCCAGCGATGGATAAATGTCACCGCCCGGAAGCTGTTGCGGAACGACGCCGAGGCGCGACATGACCTCGCCAGCCACGCCCGCGATACGCATCTTCAGGCCCTTCAGATCCGCAAGGCTTTTGATTTCCTTGCGATACCAGCCGCCCATCTGGGCCGCCGTGTTGCCGCCGACGATACCGACAATGCCATAATCGGCAAGGAAAGCATTATAAAGCTCGTTGCCACCGCCATGATAGAGCCATGCATTCTGCAGGCGTGTGTTCATGCCGAAGGGAATAGCCGTCCCAATGGCGAAGGCCGGGTTCTTGCCGGTGAAATAATAGCCGCACGTATGCGCCATTTCGACCGTGTTGGCCTGAACCGCATCGATGGCCTGCGGGCCAGGCACGATTTCACCGGCCTGGAATACCTGAATCTGGAACTTGCCTTCTGTCATCTTTGAAACGGCATTGGCCATATAGACTGCACCGCCGTAGATCGTATCCAGATTGTTCGGGAAGCCCGAAGTCAGACGCCAGCGCAGCGTCGGCAACTCCTGCGCGATTGCCGGTGTTGCGAGTGCCGCTCCACTTGTGGCAGCGGCAGCGCCGATTGCGGCACCCTTCGTCAGAAATGTGCGACGGCTCAAATCCTGTTTCATGTGTTTCCTCCTAAGATTGTTCTGGTTTATCAGGACTTACGCAATGCTCGTTTTCCCCTCATTGCGCAGGTTTTTGCTGTTGGTCTTTGTCCTGTCCGAAGCTCGGCTGCGGAGAACCGAAAGACGGCGCGGGCAGAGGCTCAGTTGACGGCGAAGGCGCTCCGAAAGGTGCGGGTGCTGCGCCGAACGGATTGCCGCCGCCAGCATCTGGCATTGGCACATTGATCTGGATCGATGCCGGATCGGCCTGCGGATGGCCGCTCTTGTAGTGGGTGACGATGCCCGGGAAGCTGATGATGATGCCGACCATAACAAGCTGGATCAAAAGGAACGGGATCGATCCCATGTAGATTTGGCCCGACGTCACCGGCTGGATAGTCGCGCCTGTGACCTTGTCCTTATAGGGGCGGGATGGAGCGACCGAACGCAGATAGAAGAGCGAAAAGCCGAAAGGCGGATGCATGAACGATGTCTGCATATTGACCGCCAGCATGACGCCAAACCACACCAGATCGATGCCGAGACTGTCGGCCACCGGCGCCAGAAGCGGGATGATGATGAAGGCCAGCTCGAAATAATCGAGGAAGAAGGCCAGAAAGAACACCAAAAGATTGGCGACAATCAGGAAGCCGACTTCACCGCCGGGAATGGACGTCATCAGGTGTTCGACCCAGATGTGACCGTTGACGCCATAGAAGGTGAGCGAGAAAACGCGTGCACCGAGCAAAATGAAGATAACAAATGACGAGAGTTTCGCAGTCGCGTAGAGAGCGGAAGTCAGCATCGGTAAGTTAAGGCGGCGGTTGATGATAGCGAGAAGCAGCGCGCCGACCGCCCCCATCGCGCCACCTTCTGTCGGCGTTGCCAGGCCAATAAAGATTGTTCCAAGGACAAGAAAGATCAACACAAGCGGCGGTACCAATGAGAACACGACACGCTGAACGAGCTTCCAGCCCCTCAATGTACGAGCGTGCACCGGTAGCGCGGGAACAGTATTGGGTCGCAAGATCGACATGCCGACGACGAAGGCGCAGTAAAAGCCGACAAGCAACAGTCCTGGGACGAGCGCGCCCTTGTACATATCGCCTACCGAACGTCCAAGCTGGTCGGCGAGAACAATGAGGACAAGGCTGGGAGGGATGATCTGCGCCAAGGTTCCGGACGCTGCAATTGTCCCGGCCGCGACTTTCCGGTCATAGCCATAGCGCAGCATGATCGGCAGGGAAATGAGACCCATGGAAATGACAGAGGCTGCAACCACGCCGGTCGTTGCTGCCAGCAACGCACCGACAATAACCACTGCAAATGCGAGCCCCCCGCGTACAGGTCCGAAAAGTTGTCCGATCGTATCGAGCAAATCTTCCGCCATGCCGCTTCGTTCCAGAACAAGCCCCATAAAAGTGAAGAATGGAATGGCAAGCAATGTCTCGTTCGACATCTGCCCAAAGATGCGATCGGGAATTGCGCCGAACAGATTGACCGGCAGCAGGCCCAGTTCGATGCCGATGAAACCGAAGACGAAGCCGACAAAGGCAAGGGCAAACGCGACGGGATAGCCCAACAGGAGCACGGCTACCAGCGAGAGAAACATGAGGGGAGCGAGATTTTCCGCAAGAAATGCAATCATGTCCATTCCCCTCAGAGCGACTGCGCTTCGGCATCTTCAACGGCGACCTTGTCCGGGATCTGCCCTTGTAGGATGGCGATACGCTTGATGAGTTCGGATATGCCTTGTAGTGCCAGCAGGCCGAAGCCGATGGGAATTAGAATCCAGACCGGCCAAAGCACCAATCCGCCTGTATTGTTGGAGGTTTCTCCACTGGCCAGCTTCGCCTCAACGATTGGCCATGAGAGATAGATTGTGATGAGGCAGAATGGCAGAAGAAAGAAAACCGTACCGAATATCTCGACTAGCAACTGGGTTCGTCGTGAATAGCGACTGTAGAGAAGATCGACCTTGACGTGTTCGCTATGCAGCAGCGTGTAGCCTGCGGCAAGCAGAAAAACCGCGGAGAACAGATACCACTGCGCCTCGAGCCACGCATTGGAACTGACGTTGAAAAGTTTGCGAGAGACAGCATTGATGGCACTTATAAGAACCGCCACAAGTATTAACCAGGATGCTGATTTTCCGATGAAATTATTGGCCGCGTCAATGGCGCGCGACAACGCCAGCAAAACTGACATCGCTCCTCCCCTTCTTTTCCGCCTCCTCAAGCGGTTTTGGAGGATACTATGATCGAGGACTCATCGCGGCAAGACGACGATAGACCAAAGCAACAAAGCTATACCCACTAGTGGGTAAGCAAATTGTTGGTTGGGGATGATTAAAGCGACGAGAGGCTCAGTCTGTTTTCAATGACATAGCGTGTGAGACCAGCGGTGCTGGCAATTCCGAGCTTCTTCTTGATATTTTTGCGATGTGTTTCAACCGTTGCTTCTGAAATACCCAGTCTGGTCGCAATCTCACGATTGCTGCCACCTTCTGCAACCAGTACCAGCACATCGGCTTCGCGCGCGGACAGCCCTTCAGATTTTTTCTCGCCTCTTTCCAAAAGCGCTTCGGAAACGCCTGAAGAGAAATATGTGCCTCCAGATGCAACGGCATGAATTGCCGTGACAATTTCTGTTGTTGAGACATCTTTCAAAACATAGCCTGATGCACCACGCATAATAGACGTGGAAATGTATTCGCGGCTGTCATGCATGGACAACATGAGGATACGAATACCGGGCAGTTGCTTCTTGAACAGTTCGATCGCATCGATACCGTTGAGAAGTGGCATATTGATATCCATCAACACGACATCGGGATCAGCCGATGACGCAAGCTCCAGGGCGGCGCGAGCATTTGCAGCGGCACCAACTATTTCAATATCTTCATAGGTTTCAAGAACCGCACGTAAACCGTCCAGAACCAGAGGATGATTATCGACCAGCAATACGCGAATTTTACATTCGTTCGTCATGCGACTCCTGCTTCCGGCCTTTTTTCTGTGACCGATTTCGGCAACTGTGCAGTGAGTTGCGTACCATTTACGCCTGTTTCAACCAAGAGCACACCGCCAAAATGTGCCATACGTTCCTGCATATTTCGCAAACCCAATCCCGATAGTCCATCCTTCAGATCACGTGCGGTGAAACCGTTGCCGTTGTCGGTAATTGTCATTGTTATTTTACCTTTTAGGCCGCGAAGCCGGATGTCGACCTGGTTGGCACCTGAATGCCGCTCAATATTGGTAAGAGCTTCCTGTACAACCCGATAAAGCGCGGTGCTTGGTTCCGGTTTCACCATTTCGCTCAGGCCACTCGCTTCAAAATGTGTCTCTATACCGGTGCGTTCTGAAAAATGGTCGCAAAGTGCTCTCAAAGCGACCGTCAGTCCCAGGTCATCCAGAATACGCGGACGCAGATCATGAGAGAGACGGCGCACTTCTTTAATTGCTCCGTTGAGGGCGTCGGATGCTTTTTCGATTGCCTGTGGAGCTCCGCTACTCGCTGTTCCGACCTGACGACTTGCAAGATCGATGGCATAACGCACCCCTACGAGGTTCTGCGATATACCGTCATGTAGTTCGCGTGCCAGGCGTGCTCTTTCTTCTTCCTGTGTATCGATGATGCGCTGTGCCAGCTCTTTAAGTTTGGTGTCGGCCATTCGCCGTTCCCGCAAGTTAAGCAACATGCAGGTAGCGAAGACGAGCATCACTGCTGGGACTGCAATTAGGCTGACGACCAGGAATGTTGTGCGGATATTGGCCCGGAAATCCGCATTTGCTGCTGCGGTTTGTGCGTAGACGTCATCGAGATAGACGCCCGTTCCGAGCATCCATTTCCATTTATCCAGACCCACAGCGAAAGAAAGTTTATCGGCCACCTCGGCACTGGAGGGCTTTTCCCATTTATATTGATGCAGGCCACCTCCTTCTTTTGCTTTATCAATGAGATTGGCGATGACGCGATCGCCGTCCGGATCAACGAGATTGAGCCAGTTGTGCCCCGGACGAAACAATTGGCGCGGATGAACAACGTTGTTGCCGTCATAGTCATAAACGAAAAAATAGCCATCACGGCCATAGTCAAGCGATGTGAGGATCGCCCGCACTTTTTCCATTGCTTCTGTATCGTCAGGACCGGCGTCTTCATAGATTTTCTGAATGGACGACAGTGCGAGATTGGTAAGGTTCAGCAGCTCGGTTTCCTTGGCCTTCAGCATATTCTTCTCAAAAGTAGCAATGCTGCTTTGTACAAGCTTTGCTGACTGCCATGTGATGAAGGCAGTTACGGTGAGAATAGCCACGATAAGCGGCACGATTGCCAATGCAACGATCTGGTAACGTAGCGTCAAGTCTGAGCCTCCGACTTCATCGCAGATGACATTAGCTTTAGATTGCTGTCACGTTAAGCGAAAGAGGAGTAATACCAAAATTCATTGAATGAAACTCATGGACTTTGGTTAAGCCCGAGTGGCGCTTGAACTTTATCAAGGCGTGATGCGTTAGCATCTTAGCGCCTTGGTATAACTTGAGTATATTTTCCAAAAGTGAAAACTGGTTTTGGGACGAGGAGCGGTTGTCCGGTTGCGTCAATTTCAGTATCGCCGTTGGTAACACCGGCAAAGTATGTCGGCCACGCTGGGGCCAAACGTATGGATTGGCCCGCGATCCATACGCCTCTACTCGTGTAACTGCTCAGCAGTGAGCGTTGCGGAGCCAGTCGGCGAGTGAGCGGCGGCTGCCGGAGCGGCCGCGCATGGCTTCGGCCGCGCACATAGAGTTGAGTACGGCCTCCTGTGTAGATTCGGTTGCTGCACGAAACAGAATATCGATACGGTTTTCGTTAAGTGCTGTGAAACGAACGATATCATTTGGTTCATCATGGTCGAACGATACAGCCGTTGAAAATCCAACAGCTATGTCTCCGCTACCATGCCCCCAAAAGGCACCAAGCCGCGCCAGGCCAGCGCCGCAACGGCGCGTGACACGTTTTAACTGGCGATGTTCCAAGGGAACATCGGTTGCAAGAACGAGAATGACAGAGCCTTTTTC
This sequence comes from Brucella grignonensis, assembly GCF_002252505.1. Lineage (GTDB taxonomy): Bacteria > Pseudomonadota > Alphaproteobacteria > Rhizobiales > Rhizobiaceae > Brucella > Brucella grignonensis. The sequence goes on from NZ_NNRL01000165.1 coordinate 63,867, forward strand.
CGGTTGAGGCTGGGCTTTGGGGGAAGGCATGCGTCCGTCCGGTAGAACCAGATCACCTGCACGGCCAAAATTGGTGAGTGCCAATACACCCAGATGATAAGATTTACCGTCAAGTTCGAACTGGCGCGAAGATGTGCCAATGCCTCCCTTGAAACCAAAACAAGTCATGCCTGTTCCAGCCCCGACATTACCTTGAGTAACTTCGGAACCTGAATTTTTCAGCGCCAGACGCGCATGTTCTTCGGTAACCGCCATTGCCTGAATGTCGCTGAGAGGTCCGTCATTGCATTCAAGCACAACCGGATTGACGGTTGCTGTGGTGCGGCCAATATCGGGATTGATCGCAATTGCATCACGGATCAATGCATTAGCACAGGTCCCCACACCGAAGGTATTTGTGAGGAGGATTGGAGTTTCAAGAGTTCCCAATTCCTCGATTTGCAACAGACCCGTGCTTTTGCCGAAGCCATTGATAATATCGCAGGCAGCCAGCACCTTACGGCGATACATGTTCCCGCTATGCGGGATGATAGCAGTAACGCCTGTATTGATATCACCCTCGCGCAACGTATGATGGCCGACACGTACGCCCGGCACATCGGTGATGGCGTTGTTTGCACCTGTCGGCAAAATGCCACAAACGATGCCGAAGTCGCGTGCCATATCAGTCATTTTTGTTCCCGAATCTCGTCTTTTCCTAAAGGCGTCCAGCTTCTATAATGCGTTTGAGGAATGCCTGCGTACGTTCACCCTGCGGATTGCCGAAAATCTGCGAAGGTGGGCCTTCCTCATAGACTTTACCGCTTTGCAGGAAGCAGACCTTGTCTGCGACCTCGCGGGCAAAGCCCATCTCATGGGTGGCAAGCACCATGGTCATGCCTTTTTTGGCCAGATCACGCACGATATCAAGCACTTCTGATACGAGTTCAGGATCAAGTGCCGAAGTAATTTCATCCAGAAGCAGAAGTGTCGGATCCATCAGAAGGGCACGCACAATGGCCACACGTTGTTGCTGACCGCCAGAAAGACGGTCGGGGTATTCCTTCGCCTTGTGATCAAGGCCAATGCGGGCCAGCAATGCCAGCCCCTTTTCTTCGGCTTCTTTGAGGGGCATACCGAGAACTTTAGTCGGGGCCAGCGTCACATTTTCCATCACCGTCATATGAGGAAACAGGTTGTATCCCTGAAAAACGATGCCGATCTCGCGACGCAACAAGTCAAGATCGACGCCCGGACCCGTGACCCGGTCACCATGGAGACGAATTTCACCTTCATCGATCGTTTCCAATCTATTGATGCACCGCAGCAGAGTAGATTTTCCGCATCCGGAGGGACCAATCAGGCAAACCACCTGATGTTCCTCGATGTCGAGAGAAATGCCGGATAGCACTTCCAGTGTACCATAACGCTTATAGGCCTTATCAATTTCAATCAGTGCCATTTGTCTGGTCCTTTCTCACATGCTCGAACGTGTTTTCCGACGATCCCGTTCGATCAGACGATCGACGAAACGCGCCTGCGGGATGGTGATCAGGATGAACAGAATGGCCACCGTGGTGACGGCTGAGAGATTGAAATAGTTGCTGGCGATGATCTTGGACTGGTTGAAGGCGTCGATGGTGCCGATGATGGCCACCAATGCAGTATCTTTTTGCAGGCTGATACAGTTGTTCATAAGTGGAGGGATAATCCCACGCACTGCAAGTGGAATTACGACATAGCGCATCGTGCGCGTATAAGAGAGGCCAAGCGAACGGGCTGCCGCAATCTGGCTTGGGTGTACGCTTTCAATGCCTGCCCGGTAGACCTCCGACGTATAGGCGCCGTAGGTCAGCGTTAGCGCGATAATCGCATAGGAAATTGAAGACAGATCCCTGATGATCGGCAGTCCTGTCAGTGGGAGGCCGAACCCAATGAGATAGATGGTTATGATGGCGGGCAGACCGCGGAAAAGATCGCAATAGAATGTTGCAATCACGCGGATAGGTCTGCCAGCCTTACCCGGCAGCGTTCGTGCAATCGCTATGACCAATGCCCAGACAAGGATCAACAAGGCCGCAATGAAGAAGATAATGATATTCGTGCCAAAGGCCTTGAGCACAGTGCCAGAGGATTTCACTATAAGACTGACGTCGAAGAACGTGCGGCTGACGGCTGCGTCATTGGCGATGAGGAACCATGCGCTTGCGCTGATGATCAGCAATGCGACAGCATAGGAAATAGCTTGCCAGGATATATCCGATGCCTGAGCGCCGAACGCCCGTCCCTGATAGATATCGGTATTGTTTCCGGCCTTGCTGGATAGTTGAACGGCCCGCCAGGCAAACCAAAGGACGCCAAGCGGAGCAGTAAGAATAGCCAAGCTGGCCGCAATAACCGGTGTTGAAGACCAACCCTGGCTTATTGTGTAACTGGCAACACTATATGCGGTTTGTGCCATCGCCAGAAAGGTGAGGAACGAAAAGGCAAAAGCAAACAGAGATCGCCCACCATGGGTGCGGACCTTGTTGCGGTCGCGCCATTGTTGGGCGCGTTGCGCGCTGGCTTCAGGTGCCAGATGGGACATGACTTTACTCTCGATGAAACAGGTCAGGGCCTCGCTTTATTCACCGCCGGATATGCATCCCGAAGAGTAAGAAACGGCTTTCGGGATGCGTGTCAAAACGAACAGTTAGAACACTCATCTGATTCATTCAGATCAAAACATGCCCTATATGCGGTGTACGAAGCAGAAACCCTCACTTGACCAGGGTCGTATTTGAATATTGACCGGGCTGCAGCCCTAACGCCAAGTTGCAGCCCGAAAGATCGGTAGTTTACGGCTTCCAGAGTGGGATATTATCCGGAGATGTACCCCATGACGGTAGCAAGTAAGCTTCCTCAAGCTTCTTGAGCGTACCATCCTTGTGCATGTCTTCGATCAGCTGGTCGATGACTTTGCCGTTCGGCGAACCCTTTGGATAAATGCCCGCGGTCTCACCGCTCGATTCATATTTACCCACCACAGCGAGCCTGCCGTTGGAATTGTGTGCCTGGCCGAGCGTGATCGACAGATCGGTCATGACAGCATCGACCTTGCCTGCCGCGAGTGCGGTAAACATGGATGCGGTATCGTCAAAGACGTCAAGGCTTGCGACTTTGAGCGTGTCTTGTGCGAAAGGAACGAGTGTTGTTCCTGCTTGTGTACCCACCTTAACCGCTTTGATATCGGCTTCAGTCACAGGCTTATCGGCACGCGCCGCGACACCGTAGCCCGAATTCATGTAAGGCGCAGAAAAGTCTACAACTTTCTTGCGTGGCTCTGTAACGGAAATCAGCGCCAGAGCGATGTCATAGTCCTTATTCTGTCCTGCTACGATGGAGTCAAACGAAGCATTGACCAGTTTTACTTTATCGAGGCCCAGACGATGGGCAACATTAACCGCCATGCAGAATTCATAGCCATCTTTGATCGTATCCGGCGTGTCGCCATTAAACTGACCGACTGCAGGCAGATTGATGATGACCGTGAACTGGCCGGCTACTGCCGGCTCTATCTTCGCGGTGCCTTTTTCGCCGATCAGCGGACAGTCACCATACCCCTCAGTGGCGGCAGATGCCGTGCTGGCATAAGTTATGACGGCGGCACTTGCAAAAAGTGCTCCGTAAGCGGTTTGTTTGAAAAGTTTTTTTATTGTCATATTCCCCTCTTTTTATCCTTTGTTTGAAGGTTACTGTTGAAAAACAGGCTCACTCCCGGTGCGTGCGAGGTCCAGATAGACTTGCTGCAGACGACGTGTGATCGGCCCCGGTTCACCGTCTCCGATTGTATGATCTTGGATGCCAATGATCGGCGTTACAAAGCTCGAAGCGCTGGTCAGAAATGCTTCCTTTGCACCCTTCGCCTCATCGACTGTGAAAAGACGTTCTTCGATGCTGAGATGCTGTTCTTTGGCTATTTGCAAAACCGCCCGGCGGGTGCAGCCCGGCAAAATTGCATGCGAGTTTGGGCGGGTGATCAGCACATTCTCGTTGGTGATTATGAAAGCAGTCGACGAACCGCCTTCCGTGACGAAACCATCCTCAACTAGCCAGACCTCATGGTAGCCCTTGGTCTTGGCTTGCTTCTTGGCCAGCACCTGCGCCAAAAGCATCACGGTTTTGATGTCGCGGCGCGCCCAGCGCGTGTCGAGGGCAACGTCAACGCGCACACCATTGAGAACCGAAGGAGAGTTGGCGAGGTTTTTTGCCTGTGTCAACATGACGAAGTTCGGCTTCATGTTGTCGGCGTAAACGAAGTCGCGCTCGGCTTCGCCGCGTGTAACCTGCATATAAACGACGCCCTCATGCAGAGCGTTACGGCGGATCAGTTCTATTTGAGCTTTGCGAATGTCGTTGAGCGATGCAGGAAGCGGAATGCCTATCTCCTTCACCGAACGTTCAAGGCGTGCGAGATGCAGATCATTGTCTACCAGGCGCCCGTCGAGAACCGCACTGACTTCATAAATTCCGTCACCAAAGAGAAAGCCGCGATCAAAAACCGAAATTTTTGCCTCGCTCTCCTCTACGAAGGCTCCATTCAAATAAATTACCCTAGCCAAAACACGCCCTCGGACATTTCATTTTTTGTTGAGGGTGACGGTAAGTAAAAAGAATTTGGCAGGCCAATGCTATGTTTTGCAATCACTATGCAAAAACTGCATAACACATTTTAATGGCGATAGTTTGCTCAGAGATTTCTCTGTAGTGATGCTGTAAAGCCGAAACTTAAAGTGCGGGGCAGGTCGAAAATGGAACTGAAATGGCTTGAAGACTTTATCGCGCTTGCAAATACGTCGAGCTTTTCGCGCGCCGCTGATACACGCCATGTTACGCAATCTGCATTCTCGCGTCGTATCAAGCAGCTCGAACTCTGGCTTGGAGTGACGCTTGTCAATCGGGCAGTTTTTCCTGCAGAGCTTACAAAAGAAGGCAGGACCTTTCTGCCCATTGCGCAGGATGCCGTTCGGCAGTTTTACAACACACGCAAGGCGCTTCAGCCAAATCGTGAAGTCAAAAACCCGGTGATCACTTTCTCTGCTCTACACACATTGACGGTTACTTTCTTTCCGCAATGGCTCAAGCAGATCGACAAGGAAATTGGCACTGTACGCTCGCGGCTCAGTCCAGATCGGGGAGGGTTCGAAGATAACATCGCCACACTCACCGAAGGTGAGGTCGACTTTCTTCTCACCTATGCGCATCCGTCTGTGCCTATACTCATTGATCCTCAGCAATTTCCATCAATCGTGTTGGGTACTGACAGATTGATACCTGTTTCACCCCCTTCAGAATTTGGTCCAATGCTGGATCATGCAATCGCTAGCGGTGAGGCATTGCCTTATCTGAGTTACGGCGATTTTTCATTTTTCGGGGCGGCACTTTCACAAAAATTCCTGGTTGGACCCGATTTCAAACGACGGGTGATGCACGAGAACACGATCTCCATCGGGCTGAAGGCAATGGCGTTGGCGGGATGGGGAATGGCGTGGCTACCTGAAAGCCTGATTTATGACGAGATGCAACGTGGAGAACTGGTGCGTGCTTCCACGGATTCCTACTGGGACCTCACCGTTGAAATCCGCATCTATCGTCACGATACTCCCCTTCAAAATCACGCTGAAAGCTTCTGGGAATTCCTGTGCGCAAAACGTAAGTTTATTTCAGAGCAGGGAACTTGATACGCAGCACCCGGATGTTTGGCAAAAGACCTCTAAGGTTCGGATAGTGGGTGATCGTAAGTCCAGCGTGTCGCAGAATTTCGGTTTCAAACCAGCTTTAGTCTCAGATCTCGGCTGAATTGTTAATGATCGATTGTCGAAGTCAGCTTCGCATTGACCCTTCATAGCGTTGTCATCTAAGCAACGCTGCGTTCCTCTGGGGATGGCTGGTGCTGGGGCGCAAACTGATCATACTTGTCCGAAAGCGCGTATGAAGAAACCACAAGGAGAGCCGCGTGAAGGGGAATAACGTATTTGCTTTGCGACATATCTGGTTGCATGCATTTGTGCTGCTGATCATTTCTATTTCAGAACTGATAGGCATCCAAAAATTATCCATCGGTATTGGTGCTGTCATCTTTTTGCCTATGCTTTACGCATTTGCTTTAGGTGTCGTCTTTAATCCCAATATTCTTAAGGCAACCGGCAAAGTCCTGAAGTCGGATTCGGTTAAGCTTTCCGGCACAATGATCACCATTGCCATCATGCCGTTTATTGCCAAGTTTGGCACAACGGTTGGCCCGCAGATTGAAAACATCATCGCTGCCGGTCCTGCTCTGGTTTTGCAGGAAATTGGTAATTTGGGCACCATCGCGTTGGCGTTCCCGATAGCGGTGTTTGTGCTGCGTATGGGACGTGAAACCGTCGGCGCAACCTATTCCATCGATCGTGAGCCAAATCTGGCTTTGATTGCCGATAAATACGGACTTGATAGTCCTGAAGGTGCCGGTGTGATGGGTGTTTATGCGACCGGTACTTTGATTGGTACATTCGTTTTCGCTCTGCTACCACCAATCGTTCACAGCTTCGGACTGTTCGATTTCCGCGCGCTTGCCATGTCATGCGGCGTGGGTTCAGGCAGTATGCTCGCCGCCTGTACTGGCGGGTTGGTCAGCGTAATTCCGGAACAGAAGGATCTGATCCTGGCTTTGGCCGCAGCCAGCAATATTCTTACTTATGCGACGGGTCTCTATGTGGGCTTGTTCGTGGCGCTGCCTTTGACGGAATGGCTCTATAAGAAGTGCCGTCCTGAAGAATATCGCGATGCTGCATAAGGGGACGAGAATATGACTTCCGATTCTATGAAAAACAAAATCGACACTCTGACCCTGTCCGTTGAGACGACTGATGAGCGTAAGATTGATATCGTCGAAAATGCACTGCTGCTGATAATCGCCTGTTTTCTCGGGTTGGTTGCCAACTGGATTGGCACCGGTGTTACACCGGTACAGGCTCTGCCTGGCATGGCGATTCTTTATGCAGCGTCCATCTTTGGTTTGATGCTGGCCCGCTTCATGCCATTTTATCTGCCAAGCGTTGCATGGGTTTCGCTGATTGCCATCATCATCACCATTCCGGGTGTGCCGGGAGCTGATTACGTTGTGGCCAAAGTCGCTGACCTGAACTTCCTGGCATTGGCGACGCCTGCGCTTGCCTATGGCGGTCTGGCACTGACCCGCAACGAGTTTGAGATCGCCCGCCGCTCGGGCTGGAAGATCGTTATCGTTGCCATCTGCGTGATGATCGGTACTTATCTCGGCTCAGTTATTGTCGCGGATCTGACATTGCGTATAACGGGATAAAAGGTTTCCGGGGCAGGTTCATGAACCTGCCCCGGTTAGATGTCTCACATAGGGAATATTCATATGGCTGTTTTTCTGTCAGAAGCCGATGTCGCGGAGGCGCTTGCATGGCGGCATGATTTACACCGTCATCCTGAATTGGGTTTTGAGGAAAATCGTACAGCCGGCTTTATTGCTGAAAAGCTCGTGCAATGGGGCTTTGCCGTCAGGACGGGCTATGCCCGAACGGGTGTCATTGGTAGTTTGACGCGTGGTACATCCAAGCGCTCCATTGGTATCCGTGCTGATATGGATGCATTGCCGATTGTCGAGAAAAGCGGCGTGACCTATGCCTCGCAGACGACAGGAAAGATGCACGCCTGTGGGCATGACGGGCATGTAACAATGGCTCTTGCCGCCGCGAAAGCAATCAGTCAGCTCGAATTTGACGGCACAGTGCATTTCATCTTTCAGCCAGCGGAAGAAAACGAGGGTGGCGGCCGCGAAATGGTTCGTGAGGGGCTGTTCACAGATTTTCCCGTTGATGCGATCTATGGTCTGCACAATTGGCCAGCGCTTGATGTGGGGACATGTGTGGCACGCGACGATGCCATGATGGCGGCGTTTGGCACGTTTGAGATCGAAGTCACAGGCAAGGGTGCTCATGGAGCCATGCCACATGAAGGGGCTGACCCTGTGGTTGCAGCAGCTCAGATCGTTACTGCTTTGCAGACCATCGCCAGCCGTAACGTATCACCGCTTGAATCCGCTGTTGTTTCCGTGACGCAGATACATGGTGGCGACGCCTGGAATGTCATCCCTGAGAGTATGACGATCCGTGGCACTTCACGCTGGTTTTCCTCTGAAGTCGGGGCCACGATTTCTCGCCGTATGCAAACGCTGGCAGCATCGATTGCAGAAGGTTTCGGCTGTCGCGCGCGTCTCACATACGAAGAACGCTATCCATCGACAATCAATACAGCAGAGAATGCCCGCAAGATACGTGAACTGGCTGCTTCGCCGGGCCTCGGTCTTAAGGTACTTGATGTGGCACCAAGCATGGCTGCGGAAGATTTCGCGTTTATGCTCCAGGAAAGCCCGGGATGCTATTTCTGGCTTGGCAGCCGCCGTGATGGAGATAATCCGGGCCTGCATTCACCTTATTACGATTTCAACGATGCGCTTTTGCCAATAGGTGCCAATTTCTGGATCAAGCTGGTCGCAACTGAACTGTCTCCGGAGTAATGATCGTGTTGCGATATCCGGGATGCGTGTTGACCAATGGTGGCTGCTGAGCAACATACCGGTATGGAAACGCTCGACGCTAAAGAATTACGTATGTTCATAGCGGTGGTCCGGATCGGTTCGATCCGGGGTGCCGCCGAACACATGAACGTCGCGCCTTCGGTGGTGAGCCGCCAGATTGCGGATACAGAACGCAATATCGGCTTGCCGTTGTTTGAACGCAACGCGCGCGGCATGGCTTTGACCGAAGCGGGTGAACTAGTTCTGGAACATAGCAGGCGGGTTCTTGAAGAAAGCAGTCTTTTGACGGAGCAATTGGGGCTCCTCAAAGGCGTACAGCAGCGGCGTGTCCGTATTCTGTGTGGAGAGGGCTTTCTGGCTGATGTACTTGAGTATGGACTTGGCTCTTTTGTAAAAGTTTACCCCGACGTTCAGTACGATCTGCAACTTGGCAGTACCGAAAGTGTTCTTGATGGTATTGCCAATGGCGATGCGGATATTGGTATTGCTTATAATCCGCTGATGGATACGCGGGTTCGTTCTCTGGCTATTTCACGACAGCCGCTGTGTGTAGTGACGCCGCCTGAGCACCCATTGCTGAAAAAAGACCAGCTGCGTCTCGCTGACTGTGCGGGCTTGCCCAATGCGCTTTTGCGCCCGGGGCATGGCATCACGCAATTGGTCACGCGTGTTGCCGCTGATCGCGGTTTTGCTATTGCCCCCTTGGTGGAAACGACATCAATCGATGTTCTGCGACGGTTTGTGATTGCTGGCCTTGGCATATCTTTTCTGCCTCGCTTTGCAGTATCCACCGAGCTTGCGCGTGGCGCGGTCGGAATACGCGAACTGTCGGACCCGCCATTAGCTGAAGCGAGTGCACATTTGATGGTGCGCGCACGCCGCCGCCTGCCGCTTTCGGTTGAACGCCTTAGCGGTTTCCTTGCTGGTAGCATGGCGGCGTTCAAGTAAAATATCCGATCGACTGTTGCTTGCGATGGGACGCTGCGTTGTTCGCAATCCGGCTATGCGCTGCCCCCCATAGGTGCGAGCTTTCCTCCATTGAATTTTGACTGGCCCCGGCCGGTTTGATAAAAATGGAGATGCGGAATGTCGCTACAAGAAAAACCGGTGATTGGCGTTGTGGGCCTCGGCAGTATGGGGCTGGGCATGGCGCAGACGCTTGCGGCGAAAGGGTTTGCGACGCTGGGTTTTGATTTGTCTGCCGAACGTAAGGTACTAGCGGAAAAGGCGGGCGTAACGCCGTCAGACACGCTTGATCTCCTGTTTGAGAAGTCGAACTTTCTTGTGTTCTCCCTGCCAACGGCACGCGATGTTGAAAACGTCGTCAATGCGCATAGTCATCTGTTGGCAAGTGCCGATCGCGGTCGCGTGATCATTATCGACACGTCCACATCCGAACCCGATGTAAGCCGCGCGCTTGCGGCCAAGCTTGATGCCATGGGACATGGGTTCCTTGATGCGCCCGTCAGCGGTGGACCGGCTGGTGCGGCCTCAGGTAAATTGACCATGATGATTGGTGGCAGCGATGCCGATCTGGCGCTCGCCCAGCCCGTGATCGAAACCATGGCCGCCAAAGCACTGCATGTCGGCCCAAGCGGTGCCGGTAATGTCGCAAAACTCGTCAATAATCTGTTGGCGGCTGCGCATATGGTGACCACCAGCGAGGGGCTGAAACTGGCACTTGCTGCCGGAATAAGCCCGGAATCCGCATTGCGCGTGCTGAATGCTGCCTCAGGAAAGTCCATGATAAGCGAGGTCCATTTCCCGACCTGGGTAATGAACGGCCGGTTCGATAGCGGCTTTTCGATGGGGCTGATGCGCAAGGATGTTCGTCTTGCCCAGGAAATGGCCGTGCGCACTGGTGCGGAAAACCCGCTGACATCGGTTGTAGCAAAGCTTTGGGCCGGTGCCGATCACCTTAAAGACAGTGATGATTTCACCCGCATGGGTGCGTTTCAGCCTGAATCCTCCAAATAATGAGCAATATGATGACCCAACCAATTGACCCACAGGTACAGGCCGCCCGCATCTCCGAGATTTTCAAAGGCTTCTTTCCAAAGGGTGAAATAGGCAGTTTCGTAAACGGCGCAATAATCGCAGGTAGTGGTGCTGATCAGTACCTCACCGATCCCGCGACCGGCAAGATCTTCGCTTCGTTTAAGGACGCAGACCAGTCGATCATCAATGCCGCTATGGATAGCGCTTCCCGTGCTCAAAAAGAATGGATGTCGCTAACCGCGTCAGCGCGCGGTCGTGTGATGAACGAAATCGCCCGGCGTATCCGCGAACATGCCCCTTTGATTGCCGAAATTGAAAGCCGCTCCGCAGGTCGTCCGATCCGTGACATTCGTGGCGAGGCCGTACGTGTCGCCGAAATGTTTGAATATTATGCCGGTTGGTGCGACAAGCTTTACGGCGATGTTATTCCTGTTCCGAGCAGTCATCTCAATTACACTCGGCACGAGCCAATTGGCGTTGTCACACAGATTACGCCGTGGAACGCGCCACTTTTCACCGGCGGTTGGCAGATTGCGCCGGCAATCTGTGCAGGCAATGGCGTCGTGATCAAACCATCTGAACTAACGCCTCTTTCCACGCTCATTCTTGGCTTGATGTGCGAGGAGGGTGGGGCGCCGCGTGGGTTGGTCAACGTTATCGCGGGTCAGGGACCAACTGCGGGTCAGGCTGCAGTTTCGCATCCGCGCACCGGTCTCGTCGTTTTTGTTGGCTCGGCACAGGCAGGTTCAGCCATCGCAGCAACGGCCGCCAAAAATGTTGTTCCCTGCATTCTCGAGCTCGGTGGTAAGTCTGGGAATATCGTATTTCCGGACGCCAATATTGAGCGCGCAGTTATTGGCGCACAGTCGGCAATCTTCAGCGGTGCCGGGCAGAGCTGCGTTTCGGGCTCACGCTTGTTAGTGCATCGTTCTATCCATCAGCAGTTTGTAGAGCGCTATGCCGATGCGGCAAACCGGATCGTTGTCGGTAATCCATATGACGACAATTCACATATCGGTCCGATTAACAACGAACGCCAATGGTCAAAGATCGATCAGATGGTGCGTGACGGCGTATCCGACGGTGCTGTTCTTGCAGCAGGTGGTAAAAAGCCTGAACAGCTCGAGGAAACAGGTGGCTATTATTACGCCCCCACGATCCTCGACCAAGTTGATCCGGCAATGACGATCGCAAAGGAAGAAGTGTTCGGGCCGGTTGTTGCTGTGATGCCTTTCGATGATGAAGCAGAAGCGATTGCTCTTGCCAATGACAATCCTTATGGGCTTGCTGGTGCCGTATGGACAGAAAATGTAGCGCGCGCCCATCGGGTGGCTGCAAATGTGCGGGCAGGCACCTTTTGGATCAATGGCTACAAAACCATTTCGGTGATGTCCCCATTTGGTGGTTTCGGGCGTAGCGGTTACGGGCGCTCAAGTGGCAAGGATGCGTTGATGGCCTATACGCAGGCCAAGAGCATCTGGGTTGAAACGGCAGAAAATCCTGCCGTGACTTTTGGTTATTCGCCCGAAGCTTAAAGCGCATATGCTTGCGTTCAATTAACAGAAAAGGTGATGATAAAGAGTATCGGAGCAACACAGTACGCTTTATCATCATCCGAAATCTGATCTTTATTGTGTTATAAACTCCTCATTTTGTGCCGTATACATTTGTCCTGTGAACATGAGATTCAGCTGGTCACCGACTTGAGATAAGTTCAGTTGCTTTCTCTGCGATCATAAGGACCGGTGAGTTGGAATTTCATGACACACTCTTTGGTTTGATGGATACATCGACAACGCACGGCCGCTCATAGCCCCGTTTAATGTTCTCATACATACGCTTTTAATGGGGAGTATTGCTTCTTAGCTTCTGCTCCGCATAAACGAAGGCTGCATTGATCAGAACCGCAAGTGCCGCCACGATGAAGCCACCTTGCAGAACGAATGCCGTATTGCCGGATAGAAGTCCTGCAACGATGACTTCGCCAAGTGTGCTTGCCGCAACGGTTGAACCAATGGTTGCGGTAGAGAGCGAAATAATCGCAGTGAGGCGTATACCCGACAAAATCACTGGTAGTGCAAGCGGCAGCTCAACATTGAACAATAATTGCCGATCGGTCATGCCCATGCCGCGACCTGCATCGATCACAGATGGTTCAAGCTCAGTGAGACCAGTCAGTGTATTTTCAAAAATAGGTAGCAGGCCATAGAGTAATAGAGCGATGAAAGTCGGAACTGAACCAAAGCCGAAGATCGGCACGGCGATGGCCAGAACGGCGACAGGCGGAAAGGTCTGTCCGATATTGGCGATGGCGCGCGACAGTGGCAGGAATTCGCGTCCGCTGGGCCGGGTGGTCAAAATGCCGAGCGTTACTGCAATGATCGTCGCCGTCAACGTTGTGATCCCGACCAATGCCAGATGGTTGATGGTGAGTGTCAAGAGTGAATTCTGCGTGTAGATGGCCGGTGCATTATCACGGGTAAACGGTGCCAGCCAGCTCTGAAACCATTCAGACTTTAAAATGAAAATGCAAAGAATTCCCAGCAGTCCGGTTTTCAGAACTGTTCCCAGTTTCATGCGACCCTCCGGGCACGGTTTTCAATTGCTGTGCGGGTGATGCAGCCAACGATCTCACCGTTGCGGCTAACGGGCAGTGCAGGGCGACCTGACCACAGGCTGGTGCCAAGTGCTTCGCGCAGCGATGTGTCGCTGGATATTGCTTCGCCTTCGGCTTGACCCGGTTCAATGAGACCATCGACTGTTTCAAGCGATAACAGCCGGAATATGCGGTCGCTGCCACCACCGAGCAGGGCATGAACAAACTCTGTTGTAGGCTGGGTGATAATTTCTTCCGGTGTCGCATATTGCAGCAATTTACCCTCATCCATCACGGCAATGCGCGAGCCAAGCCGGATCGCCTCTTCCATATCGTGGGTTACGAGAACAATGGTGGTACCGTAATGCTTCTGGATGGCCAGCAGATCTTCCTGCGCCTTGTCACGGATTATTGGGTCGAGCGCACCGAATGGCTCATCCATCAAAAGGATGGCTGGATTGGATGCCAAGGCGCGGGCGACACCGATGCGTTGCTGCTGACCACCTGAAAGCTCATGCGGCATGCGATCACGATAGATAGCCGGGTCGAGATGAAACAGCGATAGCAATTCATCGACACGAGCAGAGGTTTTGGCCTTGCCCCATCCGAGGAGATTGGGGACAGTTGCGATATTCTCGGCGATGGTGCGGTGTGGAAACAGTCCGTGATCCTGAATGGCATAGCCGATACCACGGCGTAGAATATGAGGTGGCAGTTCGCGGTTGTCTTTGCCGTCGATCTTGATAACGCCACGGCTTGGTTCAACAAGGCGGTTGATCATGCGCATCAGCGTTGTCTTGCCCGCTCCGGACGTGCCTACAATGACCGCCACATCGCCTGCTTCGATTGCCAGTGAGACATTGTCGACGGCAATTTGTGTGCCGTAGACACGTGTAATGTTTGAAATCTCGATCATCGGACGGGTTCCAAATTCTGGTGGCCGCGGCTGATTTCAATCAGCGCGTCTAGCAAGATGGCGGCGAAGGATGCCATTGCAACGGTTGGCAGAGCTCCGAGCAGCACCAGATCGGTGGCTGTCTGGGCGATCCCCTGAAAGACGAACATGCCAAGACCACCGCCACCGACGAGACCTGCAATGACCGCAAGACCGATATTCTGCACGAGCACTATACGGATACCGGTAAGGATCACGGGGAAGGCCAGTGGTAATTCTACTGAGAACAGGCGTTGACGGCAGGTCATACCCATACCACGGGCTGCGTCCACGATGGACGGCGATACACGATCGAGACCTGTAACGGTTGCTGAGACGATGGGCAAAAGCGCATAAGCGACAAGCGCAATAAATGCGGGTGTGGGACCGATGCCGGCAATGCCGAGCGCAGCCGCGCCTGGCATATTAGCGCCAACCCATGCAAGGGGGGCGATCAGCGCGCCAAATAGCGCCATCGAGGGAACGGTTTGGATTACATTGAAAAAAGACAAAACCACATCGCGGATTCGTTTAACGCGATGGATTACGATGCCGATGGGAGTGGCAATGATGAAGGCAGCGATCAGCGAGCCCACCGCCAGAAAAGCATGAGTACTTAGTGCGCGCATGAATGTGCTACGGCGGGAAGCATATTCCTTGAAAATGGAAACATCGTTCCAGACGCCGCTATAGAGCAACACACCGAGCAAAAGAACGAAGATACCGAGTGCTACCAGCCGTGACGGGGGCCTTAAATGTAACCGCACAAGCGTGTCACCGATGGCAAGTGCCAGAGCAAAGACCATCAGCCATAAGCTGCCGCCAGGCGAAACACGGGCGTAATTATTGCCAGTTGGTGTAAGATAGGTCGCGCTCCAGCCAATGGAGATGGCCAGCATGATGAGAGTGATGACCAGAATTCCAAGCCGGACGCCAGACTTCGACCGCAGCGCCATGATGAGGGCTGTACCGAGTGCCAGCACGATTAAGACAAGCGCCTGCAACAAAGGCAAGGCATTCCATATATAGACCGGCGCAGTTGCT
Organism: Brucella grignonensis; assembly: GCF_002252505.1. Taxonomy (GTDB): domain Bacteria; phylum Pseudomonadota; class Alphaproteobacteria; order Rhizobiales; family Rhizobiaceae; genus Brucella; species Brucella grignonensis. Next base: position 79,005 of record NZ_NNRL01000165.1, read on the forward strand.
GCGATGCGATTGGGACGCACGAGAGCAAAAGGTTGGATGAATATTGCAGCAATGATGATGAGCGCAATAACCAATCCCAGCCTGTCGAAGACAAAACTTGATGGAGAAGCGGTGGCATGGTCTGCGGTGAATTGCATGATGCGTCCTGTTCGCCAGGAGTTCTGCTGGCTTAACGTCCGGATATGCGCGGCGCCGGTCCAGCAAGCCGTATGCGAATAGACCCTGCCGGAAATTCTAAAACATCCGGCAGGAGAAGGGATTACCTGATGAAGCCTTTGGAGGTCAGGTACTCGCGAGCAACGTCAGTTGCAGGCTCGCCACCGACCTGGACGCGACCGTTGAGTTCCTGAAGGTTCTCAAGAGAGAAGGACTCAAATACCGGTTTTAGCAGTTCAGCAATTTGCGGATTTTCCTTCAGCACTGCTTCGCGAATAATTGGGGTCGGTAAATAGACGGGCTGCACACCCTTGTCGTCTTCCAGCACCGTAAGATTAGCAGTTTCGATGCCGCCATCGGTGCCATAGACCATGGCCGCATTGGCGCCTGAGGTTTGCTGTGCAGCTGCAGCGATTGTCGCTGCCGTGTCACCCCCAGAAAGCGTGATCAACTGATCAGGTTTGAGGGTGAAACTATATGCCGTCTGGAAGGCGGGCAAGGCCGTAGCTGAACTTACAAATTCTGACGATGCTGCAAGCTTTACCTCACCGCCAGCGTTCACATATTTACCGAAATCAGTCAGGGACTTCAGATTGTTCTTTTCTGCTACATCGTGGCGCACAGCAATTGCCCATGTATTGTTGGCATTGGCAGGCGTTAGCCATACAATCTTGTTAGCATCATAATCGAGCTTCTTGGCTTCTTCATATCCTGCTTCAGCCTTGTTCCACACAGGCAGGTCGCCTTTGTTGAAGAAGAAAGCAGCATTACCGGTATATTCAGGATAAATGTCGATTTGGCCTTGCAGAATAGCTTCGCGCACGATCGGCGTCGCACCAAGCTGGATCTTGTCGACAACAGGTATGTTGTTCGCCTTAAGAACCAGCAAGATAATGTTTCCCAACACGCCGCCTTCGGTGTCGATTTTGGAGCCGACAACAACGTCGGCAGCCAAAGCAGAGTTGGCAACAGTCACCATGCCGGCAAGTATGCCGACTATCATCAGTGATTTTCTCATGGTTATGTTCTCCCACACAGTCAGACACTGTTTGAGGTTCAGGCTAGTTTAAAACACTGGGAAGGGATATACCCATGTTCCGAACTAAGGTTGTCTCAACAAGCGCCTGATTGTCAGAATACGTCAATTGCTTCGTCTACTCACTCTGAAACGTGGGAAAATTTCCATTGTGAGATAGTCTTCATTGAAACTCGAAATATGCACCAGAGCGGGACGGTTGAGGAATTCAACGGTATTGTTTCGGAAGGTCAGCAAATCATCGCTGCGCAATTCACGCAGCATTCTATTAATATGTATCGGCGTGAGTCCAAGAGCATCGCCCAGCTCGGATTGCGTGAGGGGACAGAAAAAACGTTCCTCATTTCCTGTTCCGTTCAGTCGCGCACGATGGCCCAGCTCCAGCAGGAGATGGGCCACCCGAACAAGAGCGCTGCGCCGTCCGATACTGATAATATGTTCCACAAGGATGGCGCGTTGCCGAGCCATCAGTTCCATGAAGGTCATGGCGAGGCGCGGCGATTTTGCGAGAGATTCTGTGAGATGGTCGAGAGAAAGCTCAAAGACTGCGAGTTCAGTGACTGAGATTAAAGTATAATAGTTAAATCCGATTCCGGTTCTAAAGCCGAGAAAGTCGCCTTTCATCGGAAAGTCGAGGATCTGACGATCACCATCTGCGAGATCACGATAGATGCAGCCCCATCCGCCTCTGATGACGTGGAGAGAGTTTGCCCAGTCGCCCTGGCTGCTGACAACCGTATGCGGCGCGTAAGTTTTCATGGACACTGGAAGTGCGCTAAGGATGCCGAAATCGTTCTCCTCAAAGACTGCACCAATTGGCGGGTTTTCGAGGAAATGGCGAAATGTTTTTGCGTCGTCAATCATGACCGCCATTGGCACATATCCGCAGAAGTGATGGTTTGCCTGATTCTCGCGCCTTCCGATTTCGTAAGGGGCGGGCGTTCTGGCGTTCTATAGATAAGTGTCGGGGAGCATATCTGTTTTGGCAAGGTAGTAATCTCTACCACTAATTGCGTAGATGTCAGAGCTTTTACTAAACCATATTTCCCACAAGTGCTTAATCTAGGTTAATGACATTGTGATAAAATTAGGGCACTCTTTTAATCAATAAAAGCAAAAATAAGAATTGATTACGGGGTTAATAATATATCTCGCTGAAATCAAAAACAGGCGGCCGTTGCGCTTCAGTCATCGTGACGCGAATACGAAAGAGCTGTGCGCATAATTCGGATTTGAGGGCGAAAAAATGAACGTTTCTCCGCATTTCAATGGTGTAAACAGTGAAATAAGAAATAGTAGTCAGGTTGTATCTAAAGATGTATCAGTTAAGTCGGAAGATTCTTTCGATAGTTTGCTGCCATTACTTGTAATAATCGACAACCGTGCGTTGGATCGCGAATGTCTGGCGCATGGACTAACCAACCATAGCATCGAAATGTCGATCGCGACATTCAGTTCCTTCGAACAGTGGCAGCATCAACGTCGCGGACGTACTGTTAGTGCTGTGCTCTTCAATATAGGTGGCCAGAAAGTTTCGGATCCTGCCGTGGGCAATTATTTGAACCGCATTGTCAACGATTGTGCACCGGCGCCGGTCATCATTTTGGCGGACAAGGAGGAAATTTCTCAGGTCCTCAAGGCACTCGATCATGGTGTACGGGGCTATATTCCAACATCCGTCAATGTGAATGTATGTGTGGAGGCTTTGCGGCTGGCAATGGCCGGCGGAACCTTTGTTCCAGCAAGCAGTGTGCTTGCTCTTCGACACGCGACAGATCCGAATTCGCATCGGCTTCAGCCTTTGGGGGGAATGTTTACCCAGCGCCAGGCGGAGGTTGTTAATGCGTTACGTCGCGGCAAGGCGAACAAGATCATCGCCTATGAACTCAAACTTCGGGAAAGCACAGTTAAGGTTCATATTCGTAACATCATGAAGAAACTGAAGGCGTCTAATCGCACAGAAGTTGCCTGCATTATCAACGAACTGTTCCCGTCGGAAACATCCTTTTCCGACATCCAATAATTCCTCACGAATTTGGGAAAACAGTTTCGTCACAACGCAGAGCCTTTTCTCATAAAGGAGACTTTTTGTGATTATCTCCGACGTTTCATCAGGAAACGCGCGGCAGCCATTGGCTGACCTGCTCGAAACCATAAAACGCAGAAAAACATTGCTTATTGTACCGGTCGTAGCAGGGGCTTGCATTGGGTTTGCAGGCTACCTGACTGCGCCTGTCAGTTATGTTTCGGAATCTGTGCTGGTGCTTGATATGCGACGCGTGCAGGCGCTTCCAAATGAGAGTGCTATCACCCCCCTACCTCAAGACAGCCCAGTTCTTCGTTCTGAACTCGACATCATCAGCTCACGCATGATGGCCCGCAAGGTCATCGATATTCTGCAAGCCGATAACATCGTCGTGCCGACGGAGTTCCGTTCGCGCACTGTGCTTTCTTCTGTATCCGATAGTGTGACGCGGGAGCGCGAAGCACGCGATGTTGACCCCGCAGCACGTGAACGTCAGCGGATCGATCTTTTGCTTTCGCGGTTACGCGTGAATAACGACGGTCGATCATACACGATATTCATTTCATATCGTGCCTCCGACCCTGTTTATGCGGCAAAGGTCGCCAATGCATTCGTTACGGCCTATCTTGAACATCAGATCGATGTGCAGCAATCGGCAGCACGTCGCGTTAGTGAATGGCTTGGTGAGAAGCTCGTTACGTTGCGTAGTGGTCTTGAAGACGCTGAGCGTGCTGCCGAAGATTTCAGACAAAAGTCGCGCCTCGCTGGAGAACCAGGACAGATTAGTTTTCAGGCGCAACGTGTTGCCGCATTAAACACTGAAATTGTTGCGGCAACTGGTGCGGTATCGCTCGCGGAGGCAAGGCTTCGCACGGCGGAGTCTTTGAAAACAAATAATGAAGCGCCGGCAATGACCGAAGTGTTGGCTTCACCAGCGATCCAGACACTTCGCAATGAACAAGCGCGTGTCGAGCGCCAGCTTGATGAACTGAGATCCAATGGTGCTTTGAAAAGTGCGGAAATTCCTGTTCTCACCGCTGAGCGGGAAGCGCTCAAGCAACAGATCTCAGCGCAGGTTGATGAAATCACAAAGAGTCTCAGTAATGAAATCCAAATTGCCCGACAACGCAGGATAGGGCTTGAAGAAGCCCTCAAAGCTGCAGAAGCTGAACTTGGAGACGCCAATCAAGCTCAAGTCAAAGCTGTGCAACTTGACCGTGAAGCCAATGCCAGCAGAACAGTCTATGAGAGCTATCTAACCCGCTATAAGCAGCTTATTGAACAAGACGGGATCGCTGCGCCTGAAGCGCAAATGATCTCTGCTGCAGAGCCAGCAATGGCCAAAGCGAGTCCTAATCTGGCAAATTGGCTGTTGCTCGGTTTGGGGCTGGGTGGACTGGTCTCGATCCTGGGCACGGTTTTGAGAGAAACATTCGATAAAATTCGTCCTGCTCAGACGGCATCATTCATTCTTCCGGGAATTCCTGCAGCGACCCTGCTTCCATTGGCGCGCCAACTTACAGTGCCAATGCTCGTCAATCGTGGGCTCGATCCAGCCAGCGCTTTCGGACGCGCTATCAAGTCAATTCACGATCGATTGCGGTTACTGACACGTGGGCGGGATTCCCTTGCTCTTTCGGTCGTGTCGCTGACCGATACTGAAGGAAAAACCCTGCTTATTACAGCATTGGCACAACAGTTCGCCGCATCGGGAGTGGCTGTCGCTGTCATTGATGCAACAAACCGGCAGTCAAGGCTTTCAGAGGCATTCGGACTTCCTGAAAGTGAATATGGTATTGCGTCTTTGGGTCGGGTTCTGCCGGGTGCATCTCTCATACACGATCACAGTTCAGGAATAGATATCATAACTCCGGGAAAGCAGTTGCAAGAGGGGGAATGGCTTGCAGACCTCATTGCCCAACTTCGTGTTGATCATAAAATTATACTCGTAGATCTACCAGCAGTGCTGGAGGACAAGCGCTCGCTTCTTTTATCCCGAGCCACTGATACCGCACTTTTAGTGGTTCAACCGGATCGGAAGGATCAGCATGCAAACCTGGCGCTTATACAAACAATGGCGTCTTTCGGACGCAAGCCAGCGCTTGCAGTCGTCAACCAGGTTTCGACCTCCTATCGCAACTGGATCAATCTCGCTGTCGCGTTTTGTCGTTCGAGTGCCGGAAAAGCCAGCAGGTTGCTGCGAGCGGTAACTGCGCGACGCAATCAAACCGTGACTGACAAAGCGCAAGATCAGGCGTGAGGCAATAAAATGGTTTACCGGCATAATCACTTCCGTTTGAGTTACCACTTTAAAGCAGCGATGTTGTCAGGATTGATCGCTGTTGGGGTGGCGAATGGGGCCTTGGCACAAGGGCAGGCTTATCTCGTCAGTCCCAATGATGTTTTGCAGGTCACAGTTTATGGTCAACCATCCCTGACGGGCCTTTATCCGGTCGATGTGGATGGCAATATTGGCTATCCAGTGGTGGGCAACATCAATGTCGGCGGTCTGACACCGCCGCAAATCAGCGAAAAGATTGCCAGCTCGCTGTCAGAACATATACCAGGTCTGACTGTGACTGCCGTGATTAATCAGTATGCGCCCGTATTTATTGTCGGCGATGTAAAAGCACCCGGCAAGTATGAGTTTCGCCCGGGAATGGTGGCACTTGAGCTCATGGCTTTGGGCGGAGGAGCCGGAAAAGGTGAGGCGCCAGCAGTCACAGCCGGTATGCAATTAATTTCTGCGCAACAAGAATATGCTGATCTGCAAATGCAGATCACGACGACGAATATCCGTAGGGTCCGTCTCCAGGCTGAACTTAATGGAACGGAATTCAAGTATGAGTTACCGGATTCCACACCGGCGAATAAACAGGCTGCAGCGCTCAGTCAGCATATGTTAGAGGGCGAAAAGACACTTTTCGATGTTCGTCGTAATAATCTTGCTGCCGAACGTCAGGCACTGGAAGCGCAGTCAGCAAGCTATGGAGATGAAATCCAGACACTCCAGCAGAGCATCAAACTTCATGATACTGAAATCCAGCTTCTGCAGGAGAATGTCGATTCAAGTAAGTCACTTGTCGACCGTGGGCTGGCTGCAAAGTCCAATCTTCGTGATATGGAGCGCGATCTTTCTGCAACACGGCGTGATGCGCTGGAATTGGGATCGTTTCTGGCGCGGGCAAGGCAGAATCAACTCGCCGTACAACAGCGTATTGCCAATCTTGAGGAGGTTCGCAAAAGCGAAGCCGCTGGAAGTTTGCAGGAGCTCGATCTCAATATTGCCCGTATGGAGTTGCGCAGCAATGCCCAACTTCAAACAATGGCCGAAATCGCCAAATCTTCAGGCAATATTTCTTCATCTGATATGCGTCAGAAACTGGTTTTCACAATCAGTCGGAATGTAAATGGTACATTTGAAGACATTGTCGGTAACGAACGCACGGAGATCAAGCCCGGCGATATTTTACGTATCGAGTTGGACATGAGTAAAATAACGGGTTCACCTTCGTAAGTGTAGCCTACCAAAGATCCCAAATAAGAAGGGCGCCTCCCATAAACTGGAGGCGCCCTCTAATTGTTGTAACCACGGTTGAGCGTCGTTGCTCAAGCTGCCACTGGTGCAGTAATGTTTTGAACCCAGTTCCGATAAACCTCCCTTATGCCATCATGGAGACGGATACGTGGTTTCCAGCCAAGCGAATGCATCAGTGAGGTATCGAGGAGCTTACGCGGTGTTCCATCTGGTTTGCTTAGATCATGTACGAATGTGCCTTCAAATCCGACGACGTTCGCGATCGTCAGAGCGAGTTCTTTGATCGATATTTCTTCGCCGGTACCGATATTTACCGGTTCAATGCTCTCGCTGAAGCGCAACAGATGTACACAGGCATCAGCAAGGTCATCGACATGCAAGAATTCGCGCAATGGGGTACCACTTCCCCACAGCATGATATGATCATTGCCATTGATTTTCGCTTCGTGAATGCGACGCATCAGTGCTGGCAATACATGGGATGTATGAGGATCAAAGTTGTCGTTGGGCCCATAGAGGTTTGTCGGCATGGCGGTCATAAATCGATTACCGAATTGACGAGAACACGCCTGAGCGTATTTGAGGGCCGCGATCTTCGCGATTGCATAGGCTTCATTGGTTGGCTCTAATGGTCCAGTCAACAATGCTTGCTCATGCAAGGGTTGAGGAGCATCCCGGGGATATATGCAACTCGACCCCAGCCAAAGCAGGCGTTCGACATTTGATAGATGTGCGGCGCGAATAACGTTTATGCCAATGGTCAGATTGTCGTAGAGAAAGTCTGCCGGGTATTGTGAATTGGCCAGAATTCCACCAACACGAGCTGCGGCCACAATAACGACATCGGGTTTATGATGGGCGATATATTGCTCTGTCGGACTTTGTCGTGTGAGATCAAGATCGCTATGGGCTATACTGATGACCTCACAGTCTATAGATTGAAGTCTTCGCAATATTGCCGACCCCACCATGCCGGTATGGCCGGCAACGAAAACTTTCTTTCCCAAAAGCGAGTAGACTGCACGAGGCGTTTGATCAGCCGTAGAAGTCATTGCGTCCAGCCTCCCGCATAATATTGCGCAAATCCCAGTCGACCATTTCGGTGACAAGATTTCCAAATCCCGTCGTATGTTTCCAGCCAAGCCTGTTCTGCGCTTTGGATGCATCGCCTAACAGGAAATCAACTTCGTTGGGACGAAAATAGCGGGGATCTATTTCGATCAGACATTTACCCGATTTTCGATCGATTCCGATTTCATTGACTCCGTCACCGTTCCATTCGATCTGTTTATCGACAGCATTAAATGCCAGCTCGACGAATTCTCGCACGGTGTGTGTTTCCCCCGTGGCAAGAACATAATCGTCGGCTACATCTTCCTGCAAAATCCGCCACATTCCCTCGACATAATCGCGCGCATGACCCCAGTCACGACGAGCGTTAAGATTGCCAAGCCGTAGCTTCTCCTGAAGCCCTCGTTCGATTGCTGCAACTGCGCGCGTGATCTTGCGCGTGACGAAGGTTTCCCCGCGCAGAGGACTTTCATGGTTGAATAAAATGCCATTGGAGGCATGAAAACCATATGCCTGACGATAGTTGACTGTTGTCCAGTAGGCAAAAAGCTTTGCAGTCGCATATGGGCTTTGTGGGGCGAATGGCGTTTGTTCACTTTGTGCGTATGGTGAGCTGTTTCCAAACAGTTCTGATGTTGAAGCCTGATAAAAGCGACATGTGTTGCCAAACCCCAGAATGCGTATCGATTCAAGCAATCTCAATGTGCCGAGCGCATCTGTATTCGCGGTATATTCGGGCGTTTCAAAACTGACCTGAACGTGGCTTTGTGCACCGAGATTATAAATCTCGTCGGGGCGGACTTCCTGAATAACGCGGCAGAGATTGGTCGCATCTGTCAAGTCGCCAAAATGCAGGCGAAAGCGGATATCCTCTTCATGCGGGTCCTGATAAAGATGGTCGATGCGTGCCGTATTGAATGAAGAAGACCGCCGCTTGAGGCCGTGTACCCGATAGCCTTTGTTGAGCAGTAGCTCACTTAAATAGGCGCCATCCTGTCCTGTCACGCCAATGATGAGAGCTGTCTTTTCCTGCAAGGTCTTCCCTCCGGCCAGAATTGAATACAGCCATGATAGCGATTTAGATGTCCAACTAAACGGCTTCAAAACGGTAATGCAGACACCAAGTATCCCACTTCGGATAAGCATCAATTCGCATTGAACATGCCCTGTTTAGACAAAAGAGGTAGGCCTCTCGCCCGCTGTCTGTGTTCCCTATGCCATTGGGCTCCTTGCGACATTGGAGATGGTGTTGCCATCCTGATCAAAACCCGATCGAGCTATGGGAAATCAAGATCATGCGTGTGGTTCTGGCAAACAGGTACTTCTATCCCGATCAATCCGCGACGAGCCGGATGGTGACGAGCCTGGCACATGAACTGGTGCGCGAAGGTGTAGAGACCACCGTGGTTGCCAGCCGCAACTACCACGAAAATGGCAAACCTGTTTTACCCGCGCGCGAAACAATCGAGGGTGTCGATGTCCACAGAATATGGACGTCTGGCTTCGGTCGTAAGAAACTTGCAGGTCGGGCAATTGATTATGCAACGTTTCACCTCTCGGCTGCTGCATGGTTTGCTGCCAACGCAAAAAAGGACGATATATGCGTGGTCTGTACTGATCCGCCACTCCTTTCCGTTTCTGCCGCACTACCTGTTCGGTTTCGACGTGCGCACCTCGTAAACTGGGTTATGGATCTGTTCCCCGAAACAGCCATCGAACTGGGACTGATGAAACACCAAAATGTATCCGGCAGACTGGCTGTTGCATTACGCAACTGGTCGATGCGCCAATCCGCACTTACGATTTGCCCGATAGACAAGATGGCGCGTTATTTGTCTGAAAAAGGCATACCTTCTGACAGTCTGGCAGTGGTTCATCACTGGGCAGATAAAAACGAAATCCTGCCCGTGAACCGTGAAGAGAATGCGTTGCGCAACTTATGGGGACTGGGTGAAAAGTTTGTCATTGGTTATTCCGGTAATTTTGGTCGAGCGCACGAGTTCTGCACCGTGCTTGATGCGGCAGAACAGCTTCAAACGAATTCGGATATCGTTTTTTTGATGATTGGTGAGGGACAACAGCGTGCCTATGTCGAACAAGAAGTAAAGCGACGCAAGCTATCGAATGTCGTCATGAAGCCTTTCCAACCGGTGGAGCAGCTTTCAGAAAGTCTGGGAGCTGCAGATGCTCATTTGGTGTCACTGAAACCTGAACTTGAACATTGTATCGTGCCGAGCAAATTCTACGGTGTTTTAGCAGCTGCGCGCCCGACAATTTTTATTGGCGATCCTGACGGCGAGATAGCAACCGTTGTACGTGATTTTCACTGCGGCTTGTCGATATGTCCGGGTGAGGTCGAGATGCTGATTAGCTCGATCCTTTTGTTGCGAAACTCACAGCTCAATCGCAACACGATGGGAAACAATGCGCGTTATCTTATGGAAACCGCCTATTCGCGCGAATTTGGTGCGGCCGTCTGGCAGTCAGCAATAGGCCGAATAGTAAGGAAAGGCCAGCTCTCGGCAATGCCCGTTCTCGACCGGCAGTTTCATGTGGAGAAAATGTGATGGAAGGCTCTTTTGTCGTAAGCCAATTGGGCGCGCGAATGCATTATGCGGTGCCTCGCATATTCGCAGATCATCAGAGGCTCGCACATTTTTATACTGATATTTGCGCCTTGCAGGGATGGCCGAATGGGCGGGTGAGACCTTTGGTAAGCTGGTCGCCGCCAAGGGCTTTCATGGTGCAAGCGGGGTCTATGCGTTCAGTGGAGAAGCACTTGAGCTTTTGAGCGCGGCAAAAAAACAGGGTCTTTGGACAGCGGTTGAACAAATGATTGCGCCGCGTGGCGTTGTCGATCAGTTGGCCTGTGAAGAGGAAGTTCTAAATCCAGGCTGGCAAGTATCGGCTACTGACGATGTGAATGCCGTAGCCTTTGCCGCAAGGGAAAAGGCTGAATGGCAGATTGCAGATGCCGTGATATGTCCGTCGGATTTTGTTGCAAAACACGTGATAGAAGCAGGCTGTGCGGTCGAAAAAGTGGTCGTAGTGCCCTATGGTGTCGATGATCGCTTTTCGATCTGTCCGAGGGCACGTAAGCCGGGACCATTGAGGGTTTTAACCGTTGGAGCGGTGGGGCTTAGAAAAGGCTCACCCTATGTCGGCGAGGTCGCGCGAAAGCTCAATGGACAGGTTCAGTTCCGCATGGTTGGGCCAGTCGATATTCAGCCAGAAGCGTATGAACAGCTTAAAAAAGCTGTCGAGCTGACAGGTCCAATACCGCGCAGCGAAATGCGATCGCAGTTTGAATGGGCGGACGTCTTCTATCTTCCCTCATTGTGCGAAGGATCGGCAACTGCCTGTTACGAGGCTCTCGCCGCAGGTCTTCCAGTGATCTGTACTGAGAATACCGGGAGCGTTGTTCGCCACGGAATCGACGGATACATCGTCCCGATCCGTGATGTTGATGAAACCGTCGAAATCCTTCGCTGGTTTTCGGATAGTCCTACGACACTGTTCAGGATGAGTGAGAATGCACGTGAAAGAGCGAGCGATTTCACCGTTTTGCGCTACGGCGAACGATTGGTCAAAGCCTTGTCACAACTCTCGATGGGTGAAACATCATGAAGATCGTCCACGTTATTGGGTCATTCGACCCGGCTAAAGGCGGACCACAAGCGGTCGTCGTTCGTCTTGCTGCAGCTCAGGCATCTCTCGGGCATGACGTGACTATAGTCAGTTATAGTGATGATGAGATCAATTATCGTGCTGTGAAAGCCACGGCTGCGATACCCGGTTTCGGTAGGGTGCGGACATTACTGCTTGCAATGCCCGATATGCGTGAGAAATTTTTGGGTAGTCGCGCCGCAAAAGCAATGTCCCCCCTTATACGCTCGGCAGATTTTGTACACATTCATGGTGTGTGGGAAACCAATTTGCTGAGAGCGGCAATGCTCTGTCGTCGCTATTGTGTTGCTTACTGCATATGCTGTTGTGGCATGCTCGATGTTTGGAGTATGCAACAAAAGGCCTGGAAAAAGAAACTCGCATTGAAGCTTGGTTTCCGCAAAATGCTTGATGGAGCAGCGTTTATCCAGGCGCTCAATCAAGATGAGATTGAGCTGATGCGACCGTTGGGCTTGAAGCCTCCATCAATTATCATCCCAAACGGAATATTTCTCAGTGAAATAGAGGGAAGTGAGGGTATCAGAACTGGCTTACCCGATCGTCCTTATGTGCTTTTCTTGTCTCGATTGCATTATAAAAAGGGCCTCGACATTCTGGCCGATGCATTTCGACAGATTGCTTCCCTGTTCCCCGAAGTGGATCTCGTGGTAGCAGGGCCCGATGGTGGGGCGGAAACAGAGTTTCTAAAAACCATTCGTGAGGCTGGTCTTGAAGATCGTGTGCACGTGACGGGTGGTCTTTATGGCGATGCTAAGATCAAGGCGTTGAAGAACGCTGCCTGTTTCTGTCTGCCCAGTCGTCAGGAGGGCTTTAGCGTTGCAATTACTGAAGCGCTTGCCTGTGGTGTTCCAGTTGTCATCACTGACGCTTGCCATTTTCCTGAAGTCGCTGATGCGAATGCCGGTGTCGTATGCACCCTATCTCCGGGAGCAGTCGCAGCGGGGCTCATTCATATACTGGAAGATCCTGAGCGTGCCGGTCAAATGGGCATTGCCGGGGCGCGTTTGGTACGTGAGAATTACACTTGGCCACGAATTGCCCTTCAAACTGTCGATGCCTATCAGACATGGCAACGTCCTGGGGCTGGGGTGGTCTCCGTTCAGGATGCTCTGAAAACGATCACTGTGACTTGAGAGCTCTTTCCGGCATTCAGGGCGCCAAATTGAAGAAACTGGCGCTCCGATCCATATTCTCGCTTCTTGGAATGCGCTCTAAATATTTGTTTTAACGCGCATCTTTGTCCGAAAACCGTTTCACACTTTTCGGGATACGCTCTAAGCTAGTTTTCGTCTTGGACGTATTGGTGTCGCTGGATTGCCAGCATAAACCATCCATGGTTCCATATTTCGGAAATTGACTGCCCTTGCCCCCAATACGGCACCTTCCCCCACATTTACCCCAGGTCCGACAAAAGCTTCTGCAGCTATCCACGCACAAGGCCCGATGACAATCGGAGCTGCAGTGAGCGGGAAGTCGTGCTGATCGATATTGTGGCCTGCGGTGCACAGATGGGCACGTTGCGAGACGATGGCATAAGGAGCCAGTGTGACTTGCGCAACGTTATAACAAAGAACCCCCGGGCCAAGTGACGAATGGGCGTCCATGACAAGGTTTCCTGGCCACCATATCCGGGCGCTACCGCGAACAATGGCGGTTTTGTGAATTTGGGCACCGAATGCCCGCAATATCATCGCTCGCCAGCGCCACAGGAAAGAAGGTGTCCATGCCGCCAGAGAAAACCATGTCAGCTGCCAGAAGAGACGCTGAAGACGGTGTGTTAATGTGAAGGTTGCTCCGCCCTCCATTGGACGGGAGGAGCCCTTCCGTCCATTTATGGTGATGTGAGAATCTGATCGCGATGTAATAGACATCATTCCCATCCTTTACATAAATTGAGGGATGCGCGGATTGCGTTGCAACGGTGTCGGCAGACCCACTGACTGATTGCGTATGCGGCAAAGCGATAGAACAGGTACCAGGAAAATCGCCATATGAATCCAGACCGGAATAACCCAGTCGGTTTGATGCGATATTGCATGCATGGCTGGCACGATCGATAATATATAGACCAGTTGCCCCAGCATTTCGCCAGCCATCGCAGTTTCCCAAAGCCTACGCATTATCCACGCAAGAAGCAGAAACTTGAAAGCGCCAAAGTACCAGAATGAAGCAAATGCATCGACCAGTCCGGTTTCGGTCGTGCCTGTCGAAGGATTATAGTCACGGCTTGGTTTGGGCGTGTTGAACTGAAGTGAATCCTTCAATTTCGAGCCGACGAGCTGCGCTGGGACAAAAGTGAAGATCACGCGGTTCCAGTGAAATTTGCCGTAATCAAACTCCAGTCGTCTGTCGATTTCATCGATACGCTGTACCGCATTACGCATTTCGAGACCGCCGCGCTCCAGCGTTTCATTGAAATTTTCTGCATAATCGATCTGCATAATGTCATCGAGTACAAAGCCTGAAGCTGCGCGCGTAATCTGGCGATAGTCGCCCATGCTTGTCATCAGAAATGTCCCCGCGAGAATGCCAAGCGACATGAGAATACGCGGCACAACAAACCGACGATAGAACCAGAAAGCGAGCAATATCATAAGCAAAAGCTGAATTGCCTCTGCACGCTTTCCCGTTACGAGAATGCGGTCGAGATAAAAAACCAGATCAAAAGCGATAATCGCCAACACGGTCCATGAAGGCCGGCGTGCAAAGCACAAAAGGGCGATTGCGAGGCCATAGGGCATAAGCTGTGCAAAGAAGAGATAGACAACGGGAATGCCTGTCATCTGCATTCCGATTGAAACATCACCGGGCAGGCGACTTAAAAGAAAATAGAAGATTGCACCAAATGCCGATAATCCTGCTGCAGCCCAGATTAGGCGGCGTTCACTAAAGCTCATGCTAAGAAAGCCGATCGGCTTCCTGGTCATACGCCAACCAAGTGCCAGCATTGCGAGCGATAGAATTCCCATAAACATTGTCTTGGCGTAAGCACCCGATGGTAGAAACTGGTCATGCACCAAAGCCGGGATCTGTGGCAGCAGGAAACCAAATGTCATTACGCCAGCAAGAAAAGGAAACTGGTACATACGTTCTGCGCGAAACAGCAGCCCGCCTGCCAGAAAGCATCCCACAAGGCCGACAAAAATCCAGGTGAGCGAAATGTTCATGGGCTTTTACCATAAGGCGCGCAAACGCTGGAGAGGGTAGGGGAGGAATTGTCCGGAACCAGATCCCATGGGAAAATGCGGCCAGACACCAGATACCAGCCTAGTTTCACATATTCTTTTGCCACAAGCTCGATATCAGCAGGGGTTGTAGGAAAGCCTGTTTGTTTGCCATCACCCCCAATGGGCGAAGAACTGAAATGCATTTGCGGGCAGGCTGCGCGAAAGCTCGCTATTGCACGACGCGAATGATACCAGTTCGTAACAATCAACGCTTTTCTTGCCTGAATTTCACGCATGACAGGCACGGAATAATAAGCGTTTTGCCAGGTGCTGCCCGATTGGCATTCTACGAGGATTGCGGATGGATTCACGCCGTCACGAACCATTATCTGCTTATTGAAAAGGCAATCGCCATCGCCAGTAATCAGAATAAGTGGTGAGCGGCCTTCTTTCCAGAGGCGCGCTGCCTGCGCTGCCCGTGGTGGTCCATCGCCACCGGGAACAACAATAACATCAGCTTTAGTGCCATCATCCTGCAATGTCAGAACAGGTTCTGAATAAAACATTGCAGCCAACCCGAAGAGAACGGCACAGGGCAGGAAGATCAATAACATCATACCATATGCCGCTCTGGTTCTTTATTCTCCAGCCCATGGCGAACCGGTGCGCTGTCCAACTCGACGCTTTGATTGCGACGCCGCTCTTCCATCTTGATAACGATCATGAATTCATAAGCAGCGAGAAGTCGGCAATAAAGATAACCGGGCTTTCCATCAAGGAATCCTCCACGCACCAGATACATGTAAAGAAAGCGCAGGGATGGCCTGAATGGCATGTGATAGGAAAGGGATTTTAGCGCTCGTCTGCGCCTCTCTGGCGCAGAGGATATTATGCCACCCCAGTCAATCTTTCGTTCAAGCAGACGGCTGGACGAAAGATCAGCTTCGGCCGAAGAGTAACGATTGTGCTTGTCGTACCAGGCCTCGAGGCCTTTATTGAAACTGTAGTGAATGAAATGCGACTGTAGAGCGCCTTCTGGGCCACCGCTTGCACGCGAATGTACTGAGCGTTCAAATCGAACGCGATCGGGACGCACCAAACGAGTGATCCATGTGGGATAAAGGCTCGCATGTTTTATCCAGCGCCCCATGAACATGTTTTTGTAGCGTGCTTTAAAGAAAACTTCGGGCCGGGTTGGATCTGATGCTATTGCCAGCATTTCATCACGCAGATCCTCAGGTGTTATCTCATCGGCATCCGGAGTGTAGACCCAATCGTGTTTAAACTTTATTTCAGTTAGTCCATACATTCGCTGTCGGTCTTCGGTATCGTAAGGCCGCTGAAACACACGCGCGCCTGCAGCTTTTGCGAGCTCGACCGTGCGGTCGTCACTGAATGAATCGAGTACGACGATATCGTCACACCAATCCAGCGAGGCCAGGCAGGCTGGTAGATTGATCTCTTCATTCCATGTCATGATAAGAACTGATACGTTCATGAAGTTGCCCCTGGTAGAGTCACGTTTGCTTTTGGTGCTTGAGCTGGCTCTGCTGCTGTTGCTTTAACAACAGGACGCAAACCTCTGTTGGTGTGCAGGACGAACAGCGTGTGTGCAATTGCCGGGATGACGAGTGCTATAAGCATTGACCAGGCGGGTATTCCCAGTCGTATCGCAATATAGGCTATGGCGCCTGCCAGGAAATTGAGTGCCATAATGGCCACGGCGGTTTGGCCTGCAGATAATCCCACGTCGATGAACAGATGATGCAAATGCTGCCTATCAGGAGAGAACGGGCTTCGACGTGCTGCAAGGCGACGCACGATGAGGCTGAGTGTGTCGATCACTGGAACAACAACTACCCACAGCACGATCGGAAAGGCTATTTCAGCATGCGTATTTGTGAGAATTAGGATTATTCCGGCAAGTGCCGCACCAAGAAAAGTGCTGCCACCGTCACCGAGAAAGAGGCTGGCTTTTGCACGCCAGCGATGCCGCATGTTGAACAGGAGAAAACCGCTGCATGCGGCAGCCAGAGCCAGTGTCTGTAAACCTATACGGTTTTCGCCAACCCAGAAGCAGATAGCTGCCAGCCAAAAAAAAGCCGCGGCACTCGCTGAACCCGCAAGACCGTCAACGCCATCACTCATATTGATGGCATTCACGAGGCCGACCACGAAAGCGAGCGCGATAAGCAGGAAAAGAGGCCCCACCAGAACTTCCCCTGGAATTTCGGTTGCTGGGAGGAGTGTGCTTTGTGTTTCACCTACAACAAGACTGAGATGGATCTGTGTTAATCCAGCAATGCCGATAATCAGGAATGCAGCAATCACTTGCATTGCAAGGCGCGGCGCGACGGGAAGATCAAATCTGTCATCCAGAACACCGGTTGCAAGGATCAGGAACAGGCCTGGCAACAAAGCTATGGCATTCGCTGAACCTGCCAAAGATGGGGTCAAAGCAACCGCGACTAAGAATGACAGAAAAACCGCGATCCCCCCACAAAGAGGGACATTCCCATCATGTCTCTTTCGGGCGTCGGGGATGTCGACAAGATACCACTCGCGAGCGAGCCCGCGAAACCCTAAGCAGAATAATACTGATAAGGTGAAAGCCAGAAGCGTGATGCAGAAAAGACTGATCATGTCTCCTCCCAGGCGCGGGTAAAAATTAGAACTTGCTAGATTTTTACCGGCTCACGCACGCACCGACGACTTGGCTATAGAGCGTGCACCATACTCCTTTCAGGTCAGGACCTAACACCAACGTTGACGTTTCCCGTTGGCTGCAAACGGTTATCCTTACATATTAGAATGAAACGCGGCCCATTGCCGTTCTGTTCAGGTTGTCCGGGGGGATAAAATATCTTGAAAGAACACAAGCAGCTTACGACACAGTCCGAAACACTTAACACGGTATCGGATCGAAACACGCTTTGCCTGAACTCCCGAAGAGGAGCAGATGATGAGCGGTAGCCGACGAGGCATTCTTATGGCCGCGCTGGAGCAGTATGCTGGCCTGCTGTTTAATTTCCTGACAGTCATTGCAGTCTCCCGCTTTCTCGGCCCGGCAGAAACAGGTGCGGGTGTAGTAGGGCTGAGTATCGCGGCAATTGTCTTTTCTTTACGGGAGTTTGCCAGCCCTGAATTTCTGATCCGGATTGAAAAAGTCCAGGACCACGACATCAGGACTTCGATGACCTTCCTCATGATTGTAACACTGCTGCTCTCGGCCGGACTTTATCTGGCACGAGAGTATTTTGCGGCATCTTATCATGATCCGTTGTTACTGATGTTCCTCGATATCACCATCATCGCGGCAATCGTCGAAAGCATCTCATTACCGGTCGTTGCATTGTTGCGACGTGAAATGGCATTTGGCATGCTCGCCAGAATTCGCACCGCCGGATCTGGTTTTGGAGCGGCTGTAACGATTGCAATGGCTACCTGTGGCTTTGGGCACATGTGTTTTGCTTACGGGTTGCTTGCCAGTGCGTTGATGACAACGGGTTTGGCGATGACAATCTACCCACTTGGACGCCTGTTGCGTCCCTCTTTCGCCAGCTTTGGTGTAGCCTGGAAGTTTGGAATTTATCTCGGCGGCAATGCGGGGCTGAACAAGATATGCGAAACGTTTCCTCAACTGATGCTTGGGCGTTTCATGCCGATTGCATCTGTTGGCATATATAATCGTGCAAACACTGTAAGCGGATTGCCTGATCGCGTTTTTCTTTCTGCGGTCTTCACTGTGGCATTTCCCATGCTTTCGGCGCATGTTCGTGCAGGCGGTGATATCAGCCGCGCCTATATTCGTGCTTTGTCTTATATTTCAGTCGTTTACTGGCCTGCACAGGCCTTACTGGCACTTTTGGCCTATCCCGCTGTTCATATCATTTTGGGGCCGGGATGGTCTGAAGCAGCGCTCATTGTTGCCATCACAAGCCTTGCAAGCCTGTTCTGGTTTCCGGTCATTCTGACCTATCCCCTTCTCATGGCGCTTGGTGCGAACCGCGAGGCTTTCGTTTCCAATTTCATTTC
Source organism: Brucella grignonensis (assembly GCF_002252505.1). Lineage (GTDB taxonomy): Bacteria > Pseudomonadota > Alphaproteobacteria > Rhizobiales > Rhizobiaceae > Brucella > Brucella grignonensis. The sequence continues at coordinate 97,721 of NZ_NNRL01000165.1, forward strand.
AAGATCGGTCGCCACGATTATCTTGTGTCTTGCGGCATTTCACGGATTGCTTGCTGTGGCGTTGAGCCAGTTCATCAGTCTGCCTTTTCAGATGATTGTGGCCATTCTTTATGTGCGAAAGCACGTGAATTTTTCCTATCGGGTGCTGACCAAGGAACTGATGAAGAGTGCGCTTGTTACTATATTTGCGCTTGCAGGCCCGCTTATCATGGTGGCCGCGGATGGATTTAATCTTGATATGCACTGGATGAGGGCGGTTATCACTGGGGTAGTGGCTGTCGCTGGCTGGCTCTTGGCGTTGTTTGTAGTCCGTCACCCGTTCAGGGAAGAGCTTATTCCGATTTTCAGATGGTTTTTTAGTAAGTTCGCACGCAGTCTTGGTTGGTCGCGACTGCCGCGATCAAACCTATCCGAACCAGCGGAATGAGACAGGTTATGCAGACGCGCTTTACCGATCAGCCAACTGTCGACGTTATGATACCCAACTATAATTACGGTCATTATCTGCTCGAATGCGCAGATAGCGTGCTATCGCAAACAGGTATCAACGTCCGTTTGCTCATCATCGACAACGCATCTAAAGACAATAGCGCAGCTATAGCGCGTGATCTTGCTGCGCACGACAAGCGCGTCGAACTGTTACTAAGATCAAAAAATGCTGGGCCGCATGCGTCTTTTAATGAAGGTATTGATTGGGCGCGGTCCGAGTATTTTCTTATACTATGCGCTGATGATTTGCTTGCACATGGAGCATTATCTCGAGCCGTCCATGTGCTTGAGCAATGCCGTGACGCGCATCTTGCATATGGGGCAACCCAAAAAATCTCAAAAGATGAAAAGCGTCCCCAAAGACCCACGATTGCAGGCGATGGGCGATGGAGTATCAGCTCTGGCACTGATTTTATTGAACTTGCATGCAAACATGCTTTCAATCCGGTTGCCGGGCCGACGGCGGTCGTTCGCACATCGGCTCAGAAACAGGCCGGATATTATCGCCGAACACTGCCGCATACCGATGATCTTGAGATGTGGTTGCGTCTGGCGTTGCTTGGGAATGTTACTTCGACTGAAAGCGTTCAAGCTTATGCCCGCGTTCATTCGAACAATCAGTCGGCCACGGTGGCAGGAGTCATGCACTGGAATCGGGAGTTTGAAGCTGGATTTCGCTCATTCTTTGAGAATGATGGCCGCGATATGCCACAGGCCAAACAATATCTCGCGGCAGCGTGTGATTGCCTTACCAAACGCGCTTATTGGTCAGCATGGTCAAATCTTGTCAGACGCGAAGAAGGATCTGTATCCCTGATGGCCTTTGCGCTTAGGAGGCATCCCCTGATGGCCTTGATGCCACCTTTCGACTATTTGTTTCAGCGCCGCCGCCGACTTTCCCCGTAATGGCCTGTAGAAGTTGAGATCAGCTTATTTTCTGGAGAAGATGGACGCGTAAGACTTCTTCTTGTTTAGCAAGTCGCTCGCGATAGATCTCCACACCAGCTTTAACGGCTTTGACGAGTTCTTCTCTGCGAGAAAACATACTATCGATCTGAGTGAGTAATGTTTGCGGGTTAAAGCTCTCAATGTGATGACAAAATTCACCCAGGCCGGTATCATTTAAAAGCGCATCGTTCTTACGGGCATAACCAACTGAAATTGAAGGCCTGCCCATAGAGAGAGAGCAAACGATGTTATGATATCGGCTGGCAACCACGATATCCGTTTTTGCAATTTGCTCCATGAGGTTCTTCAGAGAAGCAACGGGCTCGAAAATAACATTCCTTAAATTGGGCGCGCGTATACGTTTTTGCAGATCATAAACGGCTTCAAGATCGCCCATATCACCGGTGAGAAGGCGCACCTGTCGTCCCTCCAGAACGAGTTCGTCGATCAGCTCGGTCATCTTGTTGAGATAACTATTGTAAATCGCGGCACCATCGGCAGCCCGCTTTTTCCAGCCTTTATATGTCATAATGCCCAGACCGATCCGCTGATCGCCACTGTTGCGTAATTCATCTTCAACAACAGGAAGCGCAAACGCGATATCCGCACTGACAACGTCCTTTGCAACGTCCATGTGCAAGGATTTCATAAAATCGTATGAAACCTGATCGCGATAGGAACGGTAAACGGCCATCATCGACGCTTTGCGAACGAAAAAGCGACTGAGTGGATGGGTGACAGGTCCTGCGCCAATGGAAATGAAAGCAAAACGCGCGCCCGTCAATCTTGCCGCTACAGACCAACGCAGAACTGCGAATGGCCAGCCAAACGGATCCTCGTTGAAGTCATCAAGAATACCGGTGCCAGGAACGATGATGAGATCAATTCCTTGAGCAAGTGACATAGCACCCAAAAAGCCGGTAAGGCGGCGCGGAAACTGTAAGAGAACTTTATTGATCAGCCTGATGAACGCATTGTCCGATGCAGGCTGCCCAACCGGAACCGCGTCTATTTGGAATCTCTCACTAACGATTTCAGGTCTGGCGCATATACAGATGAGTTGGGCGCCAGGGCATGTGCGTTTCAATAGTTGCAGCATTGCTTCAAGGGATCCGTCATTGCCGGTATTGCCAGAACCGAACTGACCGAAAAGACCTATTCTCATACAAGTGTCTCCAGCTGCATTCACAAGCTAAGCCGGTATATGTTTTTATGAAAATTGGCAGAAGGGTGAACACCATCCTCTAATGTATGAAGGGATATACCCCTCATAGACAAATGCGCTGCCGAGCAATTTCGTTACACTGGCAAGCGGTATATCAAACGCCCCCCGATATACCGGAATAAGGCTTCGAGGGATTTTTCCCTCGAAGTCTTGGCCTTTGGGCAGCGGGGTTGTGATCATGAAATGTGCTTACTTTGTCCGTCCACATATCGGCGGGACCTACTCTGTATTCACGCGCCTGTGCTCGTCACTTCGACAGTCCGGGATTGAATTGCGGTGGCTGGCTGCAGGAGCGGCAGGAGAAACGATCAGTTTTCCACCTGCGGGTCAGGGGCTAAGTGATGCGCTGCGAAAAGGCGATGCAATTGATCCGATGGGTGTGCTGGATGAGGAAACACGTGCCAGGCGGATGATTGCGTTTTTACGTGAGAACAAATTCAACGCGGTGTTTGTAAACGTCCTGTCCAGTCGCTTTGAAACAAACCTGGTGCGATATCTGCCAGATGACATTTTGCGTGTTATGATCGTGCACAATATCACTCCGGGAACTTATGCAGCCGCTCGCGCAATTCGCGATCATGTTCATGCGACGGTCGGCGTATCAAAACGTTGCCGGGATGATCTGATCAACCATTATGGCTTTGATGCCGCGCATACGATGGTTATCCCGCATGGCCTGAGCAAGGATATTCTTGCCCCGCAGATCGTCCCGCAGCGGGATGAAAATGCGCCTTTACGTCTGCTTTATTTGGGGCGTATCGAGGACAATTCAAAAGGTGTGTTCTGGTTGCCCAATATTCTGCGTGAGCTAAAATGCGACTATCATCTGACTGTCGCGGGTGACGGTCCGGATTTGGTTCAACTGCGCCATCGACTTGAAAGTTTCCGTGAGAAAGTAAGTTTTACGAGTTGGGTCGCACCATCAGATGTTCCTCGGCTTGTCAGTCAGCACGACGTTATGGTTATGCCATCGCGTTTTGAGGGATTTGGCCTTACTTTAATTGAAGCAATGAGCCAGGGTTGCCCTGCAGTCGTTTCGAAGATCGCGGGCGTGACCGATACAATTGTCACGGATGGTGAAGATGGTCTTTTGTTTCCCGTTGGAGATTTCAGACAAGCCGCCCGTCATATAGATCTTCTTGCAGACAATAAGCAGTTGAGATTGGAAATGGCTCAGGCTGCTGTCCGTAAAGTCGCGGTAGCATTCAATAATGATCTGGCAGGGCAGGCTTATGCAGGGCTTCTCGAAAACCTGATGCAGAACCGGCCTGCCATCGCACAACCTTTAGCGCTCTCGCAATGGAAAATGCCGAACGCTTTACATTCAAGCCTGCGAAGTCGGCTTCCCAAACCAGTCAAGAACTGGCTCCGACAGATGCGAGAGCGCCTCAACACAGCCTGGTCCACAGTGTGATCGTCAAAACTGGTAATTAGCAAAGGGACAAGGTCATGAACCTTTTCACATCCCGGTTTCGCAATTCGCAATTGCTCAGAAGTAAGGCCCATACCCTCATACCGGGCGGATGTCATACCTATGCCAAAGGTGATGATCAGTATCCGGTCTTGGCGCCGGGTTTCATACAGCGTGGTTCCGGCTCGCATGTATTCGATGTCGATGGAAATCAATATATTGAGTACGGAATGGGCAACCGTGCCGTAGGGCTCGGACATGCCTATCCGCCGGTGCTGCATGCGGCGCGTGATGCGTTGCAGGACGGTTGCAACTTTACACGCCCCAGCGCAATTGAAATTGAATGTGCGGAGAGTTTCCTCGAGCTGATCGAGGGCGCCGAAATGGTGAAATTCTGCAAGGACGGATCGGATGCCACCTCTGGAGCTGTGCGTCTGGCGCGCGCTTATACCGGCCGCGATATGATAGCATGTTGTGCGGATCACCCGTTTTTCTCAACTGACGACTGGTTCATCGGAACGACGAAAATGAATGCGGGTATTCCTGCATCGGTGTCAGCTTTGACGACCACTTTTCGCTACAATGACATTGCGAGCGTAAAAGCGTTGTTCGAAAATTATCCGGGTATGATTGCAGCGCTAATTCTTGAACCCGCGCGGATGGATGAACCTCAAGATAACTTTCTGCATGAGGCAAAACGGATTGCCCATGAAAATGGTGCTCTCTTTATCCTCGATGAGATGATAACGGGCTTTCGCTGGCATATGCGCGGCGCTCAGAAGCTTTATGACATCGAACCTGATCTATCTTGCTTTGGCAAAGCTTTGGGAAATGGCTTCGCAATCTCGGCACTTGCGGGGAAAGCTGAATATATGCAGCTCGGCGGGCTTACCCAAACCGACTATGCCCGCGTATTTTTGCTTTCAACCACGCATGGGGCCGAAACGCACGCTATGGCGGCTGCAATTGCCACCATGAAAGTCTATCGCGATGAGCCTGTCATTGAACGGCTTTACGAGCAGGGTCGAAAGCTTGTCGAAGGGGTCAATACGGCGATTTCAGTCCATGGATTAGAAAACAATGTTCGCTTGGTCGGACGCCCTTGCTGCCTGGCTTACGCTACTCTCGACGAGAATGGACAATCCTCTCAGGCGTTGCGGACACTTTTCCTTCAGGAGACCATCCGGCGCGGTGTTTTGATGCCGTCTCTGGTTGTAAGCTACACGCACAGTGATACGGACATTGCACGTACAATCGACGCAATTGATGGAGCGCTTGGCGTTTATGTTCGAGCTCTCAATGATGGCGTCGACAATTATCTCACTGGCCGCCCGTCGCAGGTGGTGTATCGCCGATTTAACGATGCGCCATCATATCCACCAGCAACGCGATGATGCTGTCGCGATTAGGCTTAATCTTGGGTTTTCTGCTGCTTCTGACAGGAATGGTTCGAGCCGAAAATGCTTTTCCGATCAGAGTAAGCCAGGATCATCGTATTTTTGAAGATGCTCAAGGTCGGCCGTTTTTGTTGCAGGGTGACACGGCATGGTCGTTGATCGCGGAGCTGAAGCGAGGCGATGTCGAAACTTATCTGGCTGATCGCAGCAAGCGCGGCTTTAATGCTATTCTGGTCAATCTGATTGAACATCAGTTTTCAAGCAATCCGCCAAGGAATGCCTATGGGGAATTGCCTTTCGCAAATGAGGCCTTTGGTGCGCTTAACCCGAAATATTTTGATCATGCTGCCTGGACAATTGAACAGGCCCAAAAGCTTGGGCTGGTGGTCTTTCTTGCTCCTGCATATCTTGGGGTAAACGGTGGTGATCAGGGCTGGTTCGCTAAAGCACAAGCTGCGGGCCCTGACAAAATGGAAGCTTATGGCAAAGCCATCGCGCAACGGTTCTCTAAATTCCCCAATATCGTTTGGGTGTTGGGCGGCGATTTTGATGCGCCGGATCGAGCACTGGTATCAAAACTTGCAGACGGAATCGCAGCAATTTCTCCCCAGGCGCCGCAGACCGTTCATTCGGGCCGCGATACAAACACGAATGAGATCTGGAAAGATCAGCCTTGGTTTGCGATCGACACGGTCTATACATATAATGACGTTCACAAAACGATCCTGGATCGCAGTAAATCAGACACGATGCCCATAATCCTCCTTGAAGGGGCCTATGAGTATGAGCGTGAGACGACTGCGCGTATGATACGCCGGAATGCCTATGGTGCGCTTTTAGGCGGTGCAGCCGGGCAATTTTTTGGAAATAACCCCATCTGGCATTTTTCAGGCCCGGGCGTCTTCACCTCGGATCAAAGCTGGCAAGAAGCACTGGCCAGTCCCGGAGCGCAGTCTATGTCAGTCATGAAGGCTTTTTTCGATAAGATACCATGGTCACAACTGAAGCCAGATCGAGATAATGAAATTTCCGACGTTGCGCAAAGCTATGCGGCAGCTTTGCCAGATCACAGTCTGATCGTCATCTATGGTGATGCTGACGGATTTAAAGTGAACCGAAGTGTTATTGGCAATGGTCAAATGGCTTTATGGGTTGATCCTGCGTCTGGTAAATTTCTCCCGTCAAAGGCACCAGAATTCGACCCAGAATTCGACAATGAGTTTGGCATTTTTCCGGCACCGGCGGACCGCAAAAATGTAAACAACAGCGACTGGATTTTATTGATCGGTGGTTCCGAACAGTTGCAGATCATTCAAAAGAAGTAGCCTCCACTACTTTTCGCTTCCTCATTCAACGCTTGTCCGAAGCAAACATGCCTTCGTTTAACTCGCCGCTTCCGATGAGGCCCGTTACCTTGAAACCATCATTCAGCTGAGGAACCGGACATGAAGGTACTTGTTACAGGGCATCAGGGCTATATTGGATCGGTGATGGTGCCGACACTGGTTAATTTGGGGCATGATGTTTCAGGCTATGACGTTGGCCTATATCAGCATTGTCATTTCGAAGAAGGCGGCACGATTATCAATGTGCCGACGATCCGCAAGGATGTGCGTGATGTGTCTCCACGCGATCTGGAGGGTTTCGATGCTGTTATTCATCTGGCGGCGCTGTCCAATGATCCGCTTGGCAATCTCAATGAAGAGCTTACCTATGAGATCAACCATCATGCCAGTGTGGCTATGGCGAAAGCGGCAAAATCAGCTGGTGTTGCCAGGTTCTTATTTGCATCATCGTGCAGCAATTACGGCATCAGTGACGCAGATTTAATTGATGAAACCGGAGAGCTTAAACCCGTCACTGCTTACGGACGCTCCAAAGTCAGGGCCGAGCAAGAGATACGAGCATTGGCAGATGCCAGTTTTTGCCCGGTATATCTGCGACCGGCGACCGCCTACGGCGTTTCGCCGTTCCTGCGTTTCGACATTGTGCTGAACAATCTGGTTGCCTGGGCAGTTACCAAGGGGCTTATCTACCTTAAATCCGACGGTACACCTTGGCGGCCGATTGTGCATATTCGCGATATCTCGCGTGCGTTTAATGCGGCAATGGAAGCACCGCGTGAAAAGGTCTTCAATGAATCTTTCAATGTGGGTTCGACAGAACATAATTACCGCATCCGCGATATCGCTGGCATTGTTGCAGACAATGTTCCTGATTGTCGGATCGAGTATGCAGACGATGCAGGCCCCGATACGCGTTCGTACCGGGTTAGCTTTGAAAAACTGGCGCGCGTTTTGCCGGAGGCCAAGCCGCAATGGGATGCGGTCGCAGGGGCACAGGAGCTTCTGGCTGCGTATAGTCGGTCTTCATTGACATTGGAGGAATTCGAGGGGCCGCGGTTTCAGCGTATTGCCCATATTCGCAAGCTAATTGCCCAAGGTGTGCTGGATGCCAATCTGCGTCGGGTAGATGAACAGCCGCAACCGCTTCTGGCAACTGCATAATGGACAACAGGTTGGGCAGCCCGCAAATTGAAGATTCTCAGGTGCATTCTTCCTCTGGAAGGAGCATTTATGATCTCGCTTCACGGCTCTTCCCAATTTGCCGTAGTCTCACTGGTGATGGCGTGCGCGAAACGCTCGCCATCGTCGGTGAGCATTTGCCTTTAAAAATTCATAGAATTCCAACTGGTACGCAACTTTTCGATTGGCAGGCACCGCAGGAGTGGGTGATCCGGGACGCCTACATTATGGATTCTGCCGGTCGGCGCGTTGTAGACTTTGCAGAGCACAATCTGCACGTAGTCAATTTCAGTACGCCGGTGCGCAAGAAGCTTACGCTCAACGAACTAAAAGAACACATACACACACTGCCTGATCAGCCCGATCTAATCCCCTACCGCACCTGTTATCATACGGAAGCTTGGGGTTTCTGCATGACGCATAATGCGCTTATGCAGATGAAGGAACCGACCTATGAGGTGGTGATTGATGCAGAACGGCGCGACGGTTCTCTCATTTTTGGTGAATTCATCCATCAAGGCGAATCCGAAGAAACCTTCTTGCTTTCAACTCATCTTTGCCATCCTTCCCTTGCCAACGATAACTGTTCAGGAATAGCGCTGCTTACCCGCTTGGGTGAAGCATTGAAGTCGCGAAAGACACGTTTCACATACCGGCTTTTATTCGGCCCTGCGACTTTCGGGGCGCTTGCTTGGCTCAAACAGAACGATGAGAATCTGGACCTTGTGAAGCATGGCATCGTATTGTCGTGCGTTGGCGACGGCGGCGGCCCCAACTATAAGCGCAGCCGCAGTGGCAATTCGGAAATCGATCGCATCATGACGCAAGTTTTGGAAGGTTCTGAACTTCCTGAAGCAAAACTGCATGATTTCTGGCCATACGGATATGACGAGCGTCAGTTTTGTTCTCCGGGTTTCAATCTGCCGGTTGGTTTGTTTCAGCGCAGTCTTTATGGGGAGTTTCCTGAATATCATACCTCAGCCGACAATCTTGATTTCATCAAACCCGAATATCTGGAGCAGTCTTATAATCTTATTATTCAAGCGATTGAGGTTGCAGAGCGTAACTGGACGCCGCTCAATATGTCACCAAAGGGTGAGCCGCAACTTGGTCGTCGAGGCCTTTACGGTAATACCGGAGGGGATCGAAATGCGGCTAAGAATGCGATGGCTATGTTATGGGTGCTCAATCTGGCCGACGGCGATCATTCGATCCTTGATATGGCTGAACGTTCCGGGTTGCCATTTGCACAATTAGCCGATGCTGCAGAACGGCTTCGTGATGCCGGTCTATTGACGGCAATTTAAGTTCAAAATGTTTGAATCAAATTTGGCGGTTAGAGGAGAGGCCAGTTTCTGTCTTTTTCCGATATGACACTTGGCTTATCGGGCCATGGAATCCCTAGAGCTGGGTCATCATGTCGTAATCCTGTTGCGAAATCAGGTGCGTAGGGACGAGATATCATGTAGCGAAGCAGCACATCGTCTGTGAGCGTTTGAAAGCCATGGGCACAACCTTCAGGAATGTAGAGCTGTACGCCATTTTCCGACGATAACTCCAATCCGGCCCAACGTCGATAGGTAGGTGAATTCGGTCGCAAATCGACAAGAACATCCCAGATTACACCTTGTAAACATGTCACAAGCTTGGTCTCAGAGTGTGGTTCATTTTGATAGTGCAGGCCGCGTAAAGTTCCTTTTTCCCGGGAGAAAGAGAGACTGTGTTGTGGGAAATCTGTTTCCATTTCCCGTTCGGCAAATGCGCTCTCGCAATAGACGCGCGTGAACCACCCCCGCTCATCTTCGAGCTTCTCTGGTTCAACGGACCATGCACCGTCTATATTAAGCGGGGTAAATCGCATCACGCGCCTCATATCACTGCATATGGCCATTCTGACAGTTCCATGTTTGGGGAATAGTATCGTTTTCGGGGCAGCGGACCGGCCCTAAGATTAAGGTCCAGCTACCTAAAAGGCGTAGTGATGTACCCCATCATCGACATTGGGTGAGGTTAGGGGGATTGTCCGGGATCAATTGACGGATGGTGGGGGCGCTCAATGGTATGTATGGCTCGCCCCTCATTACAGTCTCGGAAATACTGATCAAACTTAGTAATTTTGATCATCCGGCATTGAGCGGAATTCAAACCCACATACCCGTAAGGGACCGAGCAGGGCGAGGTATATCGTATGACCATCCAAACGCCGGGCATATCGCGGAGTGCAGGCATGGCTCGAGAGCAGGCAGGTTGCCGTTTGTGCGGGACACTTCTCAAACACACATTTGTGGACCTAGGCATGTCTCCGCCTTGTGAGAGTTTTCTCACTGTGGAACAACTTGATCACATGGAGCCGTATTATCCGCTATATGCTTTTGTGTGCGACCATTGTTATTTGGTTCAGCTAAAAGAATATTTCAGTCCTGCCGATATTTTCACCGAATATGCCTATTTTTCTTCTTACGCTACAAGCTGGGTCAATCATGCCCGGATCTATTGTGATGAAATTACTGAAAAACTGGGCCTCAATGGAAATAGCTTCGTTGTTGAGATTGCAAGTAACGACGGCTATCTGCTTCAGCATTTTCTACCCAAGGGTATTCCAATTCTGGGCATTGAACCCGCTGCCAATGTAGCCAAAGCCGCGATTTCCAAAGGCGTGCCCACCCGTATTGACTTCTTTGGCTCGGCTCTTGCAGCGCAAATGGTTGGGGAAGGCGGAAAGGCTGATCTCATCATCGGAAATAATGTTCTGGCACAGGTGCCAGACCTCAATGATTTTGTTCGGGGTATGCAGCTTCTGCTAAAGCCCGAAGGTGTTATTACGCTTGAGTTCCCACATCTCGCCAATCTGATCGAACAAAACCAGTTCGATACCATATATCACGAACACTTCTCGTATTTTTCACTTCTGACGATCCGCTATATGGCCCATCGTCACCATCTCAAGGTAATTGACGTTGAAGAGGTGCCGACGCACGGCGGTTCACTCCGTGTTTATCTCGCTCATAATGCCAGCAAACGAAAGGCGGGACCACGCGTTGCAGCACTTTTGAAACGCGAACAGACATTCGGTCTCAATGAAATTTCCACATATGAACAATTCTCGGAAAAAACACGTCGTACAAAACGGGATCTGCTGTCGTTTCTGATCGCTGCAAAAAATGCGGGTAAACGTATCTGTGGTTACGGAGCGCCTGGGAAGGGCAATACGCTCCTTAACTACTGTGGAATAGGAACTGATTTTCTGGATTTCACAGTTGATCGCAACCCGTACAAACACGGTCGTTTCACTCCCGGTATGCATATTCCAATCTATGATACCTCAATGATTGATAGCTATAAGCCTGATTACATTCTGATCCTGCCCTGGAACTTCAAGGATGAGATTATTCGTCAGATGCAGCACGTGGTCGAATGGGGTGGAAAGTTCATCATACCCATCCCGCATGTCACATTGATCGATCCAGCATTACTCACAGAGGAGCGCTAGATTATGAAGGTCGTTCTTTTCTGCGGTGGCCTTGGTACGCGAATAAGGGAATACTCAGAAAGTGTTCCCAAGCCGATGATCCCGCTTGGTCACCAGCCGATCCTCCATCATGTCATGGAGTATTATTCCGACTACGGTCATAACGACTTTGTTTTGTGCCTCGGATACAAGGCAAATGTGGTCAAAGACTTTTTCCTTAACATACGGCCGCAAACATTTGCGGATTGTGTGGTTTCCGATGGTGGGCGTAATGTTCGCTTGCTCGAAGAGGTCGATCGCGACTGGAGCGTGACTTTGCTCGATACGGGTATCTGGCGCAACATCGGTGAAAGATTGTGGAGTGCACGATCACATGTCGAAGGCGAGGATATGTTCCTCGCAAACTATAGCGACGGCCTCAGTGATGTCGACCTCGACGATATGACCGATCGTTTTCGAAAGAGTGGTAAACTGGCATGTTTTCTGGCTGTCCGCCCGCCGTTGACATACCATCTTGCCGACATTGCAGAAGGTGGCGATGTCCGCGCTTTTAGAACTTCCAACACGTCTGATATCTGGATAAATGGCGGTTATTTCCTTTTCCGCAAAGAGATCTTTGATTACATGCGCGAGGGTGAGGAACTTGTGTTGGAGCCGTTCAGCCGCCTGATCGCCGATAATCAGCTTATGGCCTATAAATATGAGGGTTTCTGGCGTTCGATGGACACGCTACGAGATTGGCAGACTCTCGAAGATATGGTCGAGAAAGGGGACATGCCTTGGAAAAAGCACAAGACAGAAATTAGGGCAGCCAACATCGCGATCGCATTATGATTGATCTGTGTTCCCTGACGCAACTTGGCAGACCGCTCAGACTGCTTTGTTTGGGCGCGCATTCAGACGATATCGAGATTGGATGCGGAGGAACGCTCCTTAACTTGATCGAGATGGGAATCCCTTTAGAGGTAGACTGGTGCGTTTTGTCGGGAGGAGGAGATCGGCGCGCAGAAGCGGAAGCTTCAGCGGATGATTTTCTTGTTGGGGTACAAAGAAAAAGAATTCACTTGAAGGATTTTGAAGACAGTTACTTTCCTGCTCAAAGCAGAGCCATCAAAGAATGGTTGATAGGGTTGCGCAGCACAAACCAGCCGGATCTTGTTTTTACACATAGCCATGGGGATGCTCATCAGGATCACCGCATGGTCCGTGAGCTCACATGGAATATTTTCCGTGACCAATTAATTCTGGAGTATGAAATTCCCAAATGGGACGGCGATTTGGGGCGACCAAATGCTTATGTTGCATTGTCAGCAGCGGTACTGGAAAAGAAGGTTGAGCTGCTGATAAAAAACTTTGGCACTCAACGATCCAAAGACTGGTTTGATCGGGAAACTTTTCGCGGAATTGCGCGTTTGCGTGGGATGGAATGCCGCGCCCCTGAAGCATATGCGGAAGCATTCTATGCGCCAAAGGTCAAAATCTTTTAAGATCAATGAGATTGAGCATGAGTTTTGCCATGCGGTCGGGCTTTGATGGAACACGAATGATCGTGACAGGCTACGCAGTCTTCAATCGCTTAAAGATCAGTTCTCCAATGGGGATGGCTGATGTGGCGGCCGGTGAAGGCGCATTGCACACATGCAAGCTGCGTTTCGTTTGCAAAAATTTGAAGTCGTGAATGAGATGCCCTGAATTGGACACCGCCTGCGCTCTTATACCTGCTCGGTAAGGAAGCAGGTCATTGGCTTGAAGTGCAGGGCAATATTTTCGACATTTATCAAGATAGCTTGATTTAAAGACGCTATCCTTCACTTCCTGAATGCCGGACCGCAGATTTTGCGAGATGACTTTCCAAAATCCGGGGAAGCGCGTGTAAGTCATGATGTCATTTAAACTGGCCGAAAATTTCGCATAGCCTTCCCGTGAAAGCCCGAGGACGGCGTTTGGTCCCACGGTCAGGCTCCCGTCCATCATTGGAGTGAGATGGATTCCAAGAAACGGCATTGACGGATCAGGCACTGGATAAATCATCCGTTCGACCAAATTATTCAGCTCCGGTTTGAGCGCATAGTATTCACCCCGAAACGGTACAATTTGAAAGTCGATTTTCAAACCAGAACGCTGCGCCAGGCGATCGGCCTGAAGCCCGGCGCAGGCAACGATGTATCGGCTTTCCCAGACACCTTTGTTGGTATGAACACGTATGCAATCGCTGCGTTCTTCTACAAAACTGACATCTGTGCCCAAAATGATTGTAGCGCCGCGCGCTTTAATCAGTTCGCCCATTGCTCTGGAAACAGCCCGATAATCAACGATGCCGCTTTGTTCAACCAAAAGAGCTTTTAGCCCGGTGACGGCCGGCTCCATTTCGATTAGTTCGGATTGACTGAGCATCCGACAATTTATTTTGTTGGCTCCGGCATTTGCCTCAAGCCCATTGAGGCGTTGCAGCTCAATGTCATTGGTCGCCACGACCAACTTGCCCGGTGTTCGATACGGGATATCATGGGCCTCGCAAAATTGTTTTGTTGCTCGTTCCCCGGCCCGACAAAGTTCAGCCTTCAGGCTACCGGGCTGATAATAAATGCCCGCATGAATGACACCACTATTGTGCCCGGTTTGGTGAGAGGCGAGAGAGAGCTCTTTTTCAAGGAGGAGAATGCGTGCGTTTGGTTCACTCCCGGTGATTGCCAGAGCGGTTGCCAGGCCAACTATTCCACCCCCAACAATACAGTAATCGAACATATTCAAGCTCAATATTATTGCCACACGAAACTCACGTGATTAGTCACACAACCACTCCGAAGCGTCAACTGAACTTCTGCTTTACTTCAATATGCCTGTTTACCTCGTTGGTATAAAGGCGTGAGTGGTTCTGCTTTCTCAAGTACTCTTTCGTCGATAATCCAAGGCACGTGCAGATTTTCTTGCGACCCAGCGTGACGGTGGAGCACCCAACGAGCTTGCACGACGCTGCATTGAAGAATTTGGAGCCTGACATGCGACTTTCTTCAAAAACCAGTCTAATCCTTCAATGGGAAAGTGAAAGGTATGGTGCTTGCAGATGGTCACAAACAGGAACGATCTTTCTGATCTCTCGGTATTTCTGCTGATTGTGAGATATCGGAGTTTCCGAAAAGCTGCCGATCAACTGGATTTATCCGTATCTGCACTTAGTCATCGAATGAAGGCGCTTGAAGCGCGTCTTGGAGTAAGATTGCTTAACCGGACCAGTCGGAGCGTTGCTCCGACTGCGGCAGGTGCGGTATTGGCCGATAAAGTTGCCGCCGGCCTTGATATTATTAACGGCGGTATCGAAGAACTGCAGGGACAATTCAGTGGCATCGCGGGGAGCGTGCGCATTAACGTGCTCAAGGACGCTGTTCCGCTGTTGCTTCAATCTGTCTTGCCCGTTTTCCGTGAACGTTATCCAAACATTGAGCTGGAAATTGCCGCTGATGATAACTTTCTTGATGTTACAGCGGAAGGTTTTGATGCTGGGCTCAGATATGCTGGCTCTATCCCCGAGGATATGATCGCGGTTGCGATCAGTGAACCGTTAAATTGGGTTGCGGTGGCCTCCCCAGCCTATCTGACGCGTGCTGGACATCCCAAACATCCGGCTGAGCTAATGAGCCACAACTGCATCAGGATAAGAACGGGGCGAGGTCAGATTTTTCACTGGGAATTTGATCGCGGGGACGAGAGTTTACAGATTGATGTTCCTGGCTCGCTGATTTCCGGTTCAACAGATGTCTCTATGGCTGCTGCTCTGTCCGGGACCGGCATTGCGTATTGTCTGGAAAAACTGGTTGAACCATATGTGAAAACGGCACAGCTACAAATAATTCTGCCCGAATGGGCCTCTCTTGGTCCTCCACTGGCCTTCTATTATTCCAGCCGCCGCCAGTTGCCCTATGGCCTTCAGATGTTGATCAAAACAATTCGGGAATTACGCCCGATTGATCGTTGAGATAAACTAAATGATCCATTGAATTGACCATGATTGATTCAACCATCAGCGCCCCGTACTTATGCTGATGGAAGATGGGCAAGCAAGCGCATATGAATTCGTATGGAGACGACATGTATATTCCCAATGCAGACCGATATGAAGGTGTCGACTATCGCCGCACTGGCCGTTCGGGCCTGAGGTTGCCGCCGATCTCACTTGGTCTGTGGCAGAATTTTGGAGGCGCTGATGTATTTGAAACAGGCCGCGCCATTATTCGCCGGGCTTTTGATCGCGGTGTTACGCATTTTGACCTCGCCAATAATTATGGCCCTCCATATGGATCAGCAGAAGAGAACTTCGGCAACGTTCTGAAGAAAGATTTCCGCGATCACCGCGACGAACTGGTAATTTCTACGAAAGCCGGTTGGGATATGTGGTCCGGGCCTTATGGTCGGGGTGGTTCTCGCAAGCATGTGCTGGCTTCCCTTGATCAGAGCCTTCGGCGCATGGGGCTGGATTATGTTGATATTTTCTATTCGCATCGCCCAACCAACGACGTGCCACTTGAGGAAACTGTTGGCGCCCTTGTTCAGATGGTTCGCCAGGGCAAAGCGCTTTATATTGGTGTTTCTTCTTACAATCCGGAACGTACGCGTGAAACTGAAGCTCTTTTGCGGGCCGAAGGCATCCCGCTATTGATCCATCAGCCATCCTATTCGATGCTCAATCGCTGGATTGAGGAAGAACTTCTTGGAACACTGGATGCGTTAGGCGCGGGTTGTATTGCGTTCTCACCACTGGCGCAGGGGCTTCTGACCTCGAAATATCTTGGCGACGTACCAAAAGACGCGCGTGTTGCCAGAGGTGGCTCTTTCAACGAGCGACTGCTTAGTGAAGATAACCTTGCACGCGTTCGTGCGCTTGATGCGATTGCAAAGAAGCGTGGCCAGTCACTGGCTCAGATGGCGATCGCCTGGGTCTTGCGCGACCCTCGTATAACGTCTGCGCTCATCGGTGCACGCACAGTTGAGCAGCTTGATGATTCCCTCGATGCACTCAAAAACCTGAGTTTCAGCAAAGAAGAGCTTAAGGAAATCGATAGCCATGCTGGCGAGGGTAGCGTCGACCTCTGGCGCAATGTGATGCAGCAGAACTAAACGGTTTTAGAACCAGGAAGTGCTCAGGCAAATGAATAGCGCGCCGATCCTTTTCAATTGGGCCGGTGCACTAATTTCTTGCCCCTAGATAGGATCGTTCAAAGAGGCATTTTTTGTTTTCAGTGCCTGCCGAAGTCGGTGTAAATATCGGCGCGCGTTTGCGGCACTGCTGAGATCCCGCGCCTACGTTTTGAGGCCAGGGTCTGATTGATTTGAACTGTCCCTCGTTCAAACGCCAATGCACAGCCCGCCAGATAAAGCACCCAAAGGCGTGCCTTTGGATAGCCAATTTCCTCGATGGCCTTGTCGAAATTTGCATAGAGCCGTTCACACCATAAACGGCACGTCCGGCCATAATGTTCGCGCAGATTCTCTACATCATGAACTTCAAAGCCGTGACCTTCGAGATTTTCAACGGTCATGCCGAGATGATCCAATTCTCCGCCTGGGAAAATATACTTCACCAATGCGAGATGTTCGGCACTTTTACGATTAAAGGCTTTCTTGCTTTTCTTCATGCGACGGGTGATCGCGTGATGCATATAAAGACCGCCGGGACGCAAAAGCCGGTTCACTGCAGTGAAATAGCCATCGTAATTTTCGATGCCTACGTGTTCGAACATTCCCACCGACGATATCTTATCAAACTGGCCGTCCAGCTCAGTGTAAGATTTGATGTGGATCGTGATCTTATCTTCAAGACCCGCCGCTTTGATCCGCTCTCGTGCAAGCGCTGTCTGCGCTTCGGACAGGGAAACACCCGTGCCGGTGACACCAAAATTCTGTGCCGCATAAATCAGCAGGGCCCCCCAGCCACAGCCGATATCCAGAAGACGATCTCCAGGTTGAAGTCGGAGCTTTCGGCAAATCAGCTCAAGTTTGTCTGTCTGTGCCTGATCAATGTCATTTTCCCAGTTTGTGAAATAGCCACATGTATAGACCATGCGCTCATCGAGAAACAGCTTATAGAATTCATTCGACACATCGTAATGATGCGTGATTGCTTCTTTGTTCGATCCACTGACAAAAGGGGCTTTGCCATCGACGGCGGCCCGCGCTGCAGATTTGCCCGCGAACACAAGTGCTGGAAGATCCTTCAATAACTGCCATTTTGGCAGTTCTTTAAGTCTTTCCTTGAGTTTGCCATCTATTTTGGCGTTTGCCAGATCGAAGATCGTACCATTTTTGATGTCGACCCGACCGGATACCCAGATATCGATCAATGAATCATAATTCGGTTTGAGTATGAGCTGTCGAACAATTGTGGGATCATTGATTACAAGCGAGGCACCCTCGAAATTTCCTATTCGCGTGCCGTCCCAAAGTTCGACGTTGAATTGCGGGCGAAGTGTTTCAATAACCGTCCGTATGATACGCACTGACTTGGTTTCTGCAGTCATTCAACGCCCCTCGATGTTTCACAGGCATACGCTCTTCAAACAAGCTTAGCCTAAAGCGTTTATCGAGTGAATGGCCATAAAATTCTATGACTTACCCTCAAATTCTTGTGTTTTCACGTCGAACTCGTACACGGACAAACAAACCAGGCTCGCCTCAATTTTCGCGAGCTGGTTCATTAATTTCTCATATTATCCGAGCTCGACTGCGTCTGACCTTCGCCACTCAGCATTGTGATCCGGGTTTGTACGATCTGTTGAATGAAGTTTCGCGCTGATGGTGCACTCTCTTCCGCTCGAAACAGAACGGCAATTTCAGAGGTAATCGGCTTTCCGGCTATGGAACGAAACTCAATATTGGGAAGCCTGACAACGTTTCTTACAGAACTCGGAATGACTGACACGCCTGCACCGAGTGAAACCTGTGTGAGAACAGAAAGAAGGCTGCCAGGTTTTGCCACAACGTCCAACGGAAAGCGACCCCGACGGGCGACTTCATAGGTGCCAAGCTCTTGTTCTGGCATTATAAATCTGAGTCCTGCAAGTTCACGCGGTGGCAACGGTGCTTCCTGTTTCGCTTTGGGATGGCCGCAATAAAAAGCGATACAAAATACGTCTTTGAGAAGTGTATGTGATCGAAGTGAGGAGGGATAAATCATTGGCAGTCGCACAAAACCCAGATCGAGCTGCCCCTCTTCGATTAATTTTGGCAAGTCCTCCATAGGATATTCGCGCGCGCGAATGTCGACACCCGGCCATTGATCCGTGAACTGAGAGATTTGCTCTTGCAGGACGCCAGCATAGGCAGCAGACCCGACGTAACCTATCTCAATCCGCCCTATTTCACCCCGTCCGGCTCGCCGTCCAGCACTTTCCGCCTTTGCGTATTGATCTAGGACGAGACGAGCTTCATCAAGAAAAACCTTGCCCGCTGATGTCAGCATGACTGAGCGCTTGGTCCGCGTGAATAAACGCGCAGAAAGAACGCGTTCGATTTCCTGGATCTGGACAGTCAGGGTCGGAGCAGCAATGTTCAAACGCTCAGCTGCGCGAGCAAAATGCAATTCTTCGGCGACGGTAATGAAATAACGAAGGTGCCGAAGTTCCATTTGTAGTTCCCTCAATAATTAGCTTTTACCTAATAAATAGAAAAAACAGCAAGAATGAAACAAATTATGAAACCAGCTTAGGTAACACAGAAATTTTAGAAAGCGTTTCCAATGTCATCACGCATCGTTTTAGCCGTGCCTACCACAATTGACGGAACTGGTGTGGGCGCAATCGGTGTCTTGGCAGATACATCGGACCATGATGAACAGATAGCGAAGGCCGGCGTTGCCGCGTTAAGAAAATGACCTTGGACATTGCAGTTGCTCGTCGACAAGCGAATACATCCCTCACGCTTCTGACCGCCTCTATCGGCTGCGCCATGACAGTGTTGGATACGAATGTCGTTGCTGTGGTCCTACCAACAATAGCGCGTGATTTCGGTGCGTCTTTCGCCGAAGTTGAATGGGTCATCAGTACCTATGTGTTGTGTTTTGCGTCCTTGCTTCTGCCTGCAGGAGCAATTGCTGATCGCTTTGGCCGCCGTTTGGTCTTTTTGATTGGCATTGGAGCATTTGCATTGTCCTCTTGGCTATGTGGTGCTGCTCCTTCAGCAGCAGCGCTTTATCTGGCACGTGCGGCGCAGGGCATGAGTGCGGCCTTTATGCTGGCACCCGCACTTGCCATTATCGGGCATACCTTCCACCGGGAAGAGGAACGAAATCGCGCCTGGGCGATGTGGGGCGCAATCATGGGCCTCACGATGGTTCTGTCACCAATTCTGGGCGGATTGATCGCCTACGCCTTGGGATGGCGGTGGGCTTTTTACATCAATGTGCCCATCTGTATCGCGCTCGCACTCGCCGCCCTGCGACTGATCGAAGAATCACGAGACATTAACGCTCGGCGGCTGGACCCTTTTGGTTTCATTACTTTTTCTGCTGCGATGTTTGGAATTACGTGGGGGCTGATCAATGGGCAGGCCCATGGATGGCTATCTTTCGTTGCACTGAGCGGATTTGCGGCGGGTAGTGTGACGCTTGTCATTTTTGTGATCGTCGAGATCGTCCAAAGCCGCCCGATGCTCGACCTGAGCCTGTTTCGTAATCCGCGCTTTGTCGGCGGAGTATGGGCAATGTTTGCCTATGCGGCCTGCGCTCAGGTTATGGCTTCCATGCTGCCGTTATTTCTTCAGAACGGTCTTGGGCGAACAGCTTTGCAAGCGGGCTTTGCTATGTTTCCATTCGCCATTGCAATGCTGATTTTCCCCAATGTCGGTCGTCTTCTCAGCAAGTGGTTTGGTTCCAGAGAAATCCTTTCACTCGGTCTTCTGATTGTCGGTATGGGAAGCTTATTGACTGCCTGGGGTGCCAGGGATGGAGCGTGGTCCACTGTGATGTGCGGCATGCTGGTTCTTGGCAGCGGCGGCGGTCTTCTCAATGGTGAAACGCAAAAAGCAATTATGTCGGTGGTTCCAAGGGAAAGAGCTGGTATGGCATCGGGCATTAGTACCACATCCCGGTTCTCAGGAATTCTCTTAGGGTTTGCAGTGTTGAGCGGTATACTTGCAAGTGTCGTACGAGGTGCGCTTATTCAGATTGATTGTGCGGACCCGACTTGCACACCCGCTTTTGCAGAGGCGATTGTAGCGGGTGATTTGCCAGCCGCGCTTTCTGGAATTGCGCCTTCCGCACGCGATGCAGCGACCATCATCGCCATGAAAGGATACTCGACGGGCTTTTCAGCGGCACTCACTGTTTCGGCAATCACGGCGATAGTGTCGGCTCTGCTGGTTTATGCCCTTATGCGCCGCGAAAGGCGTGCGTAGCTGCCCCGGGCGATACCGCACAAATGATTGAAAGCCGGTCTTGCTGGCTGTAAGGAATGCGGAAATACGGGGGATACTGGGTTTGGCTGTTGCGGGGAGAGACGACCGAACGTCTCTTCCCTCACACGCCCGACCTGCAGCGGCGGGCGTGTGAGGGCATTGTCCGCCAAAAGCGGTCCGCTTTCTGCAAGAGGGATCGACACCGACAAGCCGAGACAGGCTTTGCCTGGGAGCTATGGCGCGCACGCGATGAAGTGTGACCGAAAGCGATCGAGCCGAATGTTGTGATAGGCCTATTCACCCATCACGGTTCGCCCGGACTGAATTGCCGCGACAGCTTCCATGTGAAACTATGCTGTAGTGCGCCGTTGGTCGTTCCAATCTGGGTGCTGTAGTCGAGGCCAAGGGACCAGTTTCTGCCAATCTGATTGTCAACTCCCGCCCCTGTTTTGAAGCTGTCACGGTATGATGCGTCGACTTCAATTGCATAAGGCATAAAGCCGCCGATATCCGCATAACCTATTCTTGCCTGACTGGCGCCAGCAAAATCGTGCGAATATTCCAGGCGTCCACGCAGTTTCAGTACCCCCCAATCCATTGGAACAGAATATTCGGAACGAATGCCGATCGTTGTAGAGAGGAGATCCACGGTCTGCTTGTCGAATGCGAGATTGAAGATGCCTGCGCCTGTTTCATCAAACGCGTCCAGTCTTGTATGTGCCACATCGAGACGCGCGTAAGGAGAGAGCAGCCACGCGTCATTGCGATGCTCGTATCCCAACGTAACGGACCCGAAGACTTGCTTGCCGAGACGCTGGCCGCTTGCGGTTTCACCCGTTGCGGTAACATAGCGATTGCTGTCGAATTGCAGCCAGCCATAACCCAGCACCCCGTCAAGAAACATGTTTTGGTACGGACGGAAGCTGCCGTAAAGCGCAGTGCTGAACATATCGCCGTCGTTTCGTGTGCCTCGTTCTCCTATGTCAGTAACGACACGCCCATATCCAAAGCCGATTCCGCCCGTGAATGACGGCGAAAAGCGATAATCGATGCCGCCGCTTATGCTAGTGCCGGAATTCTTCTGCTTTGCGCCGTTATCATCGTCATTTTTACCGTAAACCAGCGCGCCATTCGTCCACACTGAAAAACGACGCTGAAACGACGAACAAGTGTCGTTCAAGCCAGCATTCCGCAATTTGCCGAGAACATTTAAGTCCGGATGCAATTGCTGGCCATCAAGGCTTAAATTGATTCCAACAGAGTTCGCGCGGCATTCACCTTCACTGTGCAATTGTTCCAGCCGTTGATTGAAGTTCTTCAATTGCGTTTTGGCCAATTGGTTCGCAGTATCAACCTGTGCGCGCACAAGTCCAATGACTTCCTCGTCCTTGGATGGATCCGGACGTGCAACCACATCAATCGTTACATCTGCCGGGGCAGACACCCCACGGGCGTTTGCAAGCGAATAGGTCAATTTCGTGCCACCGGAGAACGTTGCTGAAGCAGCGAAATAAAGGAAATACGCTTTTCCTTCACGTTTGATCCAGGTGTGACCTGCAGACCGTTCTGGCGTGGTTATAATTCGTGCATCGGTGAAAGGCCCTTCGGTTGCTCCCTGCGTCAGATCCAGGGACGCCGTGGTACCTGCCATCACCCTCATTGAATGGGATTGCGCAACTGGTAATGCTTCCGCGACAACCAGTGTATAAGTCTTCTCGCCCTTGTAGCCTTCACTGTCGGTCGCGGTCACGGTCACGTCGAAGCTACCTGCTTTTATGGGCATGCCTGTGATCTTGTCTCCGGTGCGGCTCAAGCCCTCTGGCAGGCCGCTGGCCTCAAAGGTGTAAGGCGCCGTGCCGCCACTGGCGGATAAGGTGGTCTCGGTATAGGCGAGATTGACCTTGCCAGCCGGAAGCGTTTCCGGCGCAATGGCAATGGGAGGTAAGACAAATACGGTGTAATATACATGGTCGTCCACGAAAACTCCGGTATTCGTACAAGTAAAATTATATTTACCCTCCTTTTCTGGCGTTCCATTAACATATAAAGTCCTATAATTATTTGTATAATACCTTATTCCAGGAATATTATCTCCATTACTGCAAGTCCATTGAGGGGATGCACCGAGTGTGTTAGGAAAACTTAACTCACGATTTTCATGCACTCCAACCATGAGATTTAAGCTCTTTTCAAATTTCTCCGCATAAGCATTTCCATTAAAGAATAATGATAATAATATTATTATAATTATAGAGTAAATTACATCTAATATATAACAATATGATGAATGGTAATTTCTTTTTATTAAAAAATAATCTGAAAACAAATTTATTCTGTACAATAGAAGAATCCCTATAATAATATATAATACTAAATAGAAACGAAAAATTATTCATTATATTGTTATTTAATAAATTTAGATATCCATGGTATATCTTCGATAAAAATGCATTAATAAGTTTTTATCCTATATGTACCAAATAATTTTTTTTTATAACTCCAATAAATTGGATAAGCCCTACACGTGTCCGATTGGGTAAATGGCATAGACAGAAGGACTTAAGCACAGCCTATGTCCATCGACATACTAAGAGCCTGAATCAAAAGACGGCATGTGTGTGAAAATGCGTGCTGTCACATTGTTTAATGTAGACGCGTGCTGAAGTGTGCGAGTGGATTTTAAGCAAGCTTATGCGCGACGGTGTTCCATTCTGCGATAGCGTTTTTGCGATGCGCTCTGATCAGCCCCGCTGAACCGTTGGAACTTGCTTGAACAAAATGGTTTCGGATAGCTGAGAAGATGGTTCTGTTGCAATGTGCCTCTGAGTGCGCAAATTTGATTAGGCGATCAGCATGGCGGATATTATCACGGCCAGCAGCGATAAAGCTGCGTTAACAGGCCGGACATATGACTGCACCGCCCCATGGAGCACATACGCAAAAGTACCTCGCAATCAGGGCCGTTCCACATATGTAATAGAGCCGTCTAACAATCTGGTGTTTCGGCCAATGGTTTTTGGCATTGGTCGAGGTGCCGCACTGGACACCTCGTACCCCTTGAGCCAGCTTCAATGATCAGAGGTTCTCTTTGTAGAACGGGATGAGCTTTGCGAGCGCTTGTCCGACCGGCTCCGGCTTGTCGTAGAGGTCATAGTGAGACCAGCCTTCGACGATCACCAGCTCTTTCTTCTTCGAGACCGCACGTTCAACAATCTCACAGCCATCACGATAGGCGCCGAAAGCTCCAACCTGATCGCCGACGACCACGCATAGCGGTTGGGTCAGAAGCACTTCTGCCAGATGGAAGGCGTCCCAACCGACTGCTGCGGCCTGGTGTGACAGAAGCGAACGGTTCAGTCCGTTTGGCTTCTGACCGCGAGGTGTGCGATAATAATCCGTCGCTTCCAAAGCGTCTCGGTCGGTGACACCGGCTGCCCGCGCTTCATCGACAGAATTGGCCAGTAGATTGTCGACATGGAGAGTTCCACCGCGGGCCTCGACAGTCCGCTGTCTGGCCGCCGCTTCCAGTGCGCCGATCGGGTTGAGGCCCGTGAAGTTGCCCCGCATCAGTCGTCCGTAGTTGACGCCGGTGACCGTGCCAACCGCCTTGATGCGCCGTTCGGTCATGGCCGCGTTGATCGAATAGCCGCCGCCTCCACAGATGCCGAGAACGCCGATACGGTCTTCATCGACATAGGGGAGCGTCACGAGATAATCGACGACATGGCGAAAGTCTTCGACAGTCAGCGTCGGATCTTCAATGAATCGGGGCTCGCCACCGCTTGCTCCTTGAAAGCTTCTGTCAAAGGCGATGACGACAAAACCTTCCTTAGCCAGCGCCGCGCCGTAAACATTGCCGGAGGTCTGCTCCTTACAGCTTCCAATCGGGTGCGCACTGATAATGGCCGGATATTTCTTTGACTTATCAAAGTTCGGCGGAAAGTAGATATCAGCGGCGATATCCCAATACATGTCGTAATTGCGGATCTTAACGGTTTCCATGACGCAATCTCCTGTGGTTTCGAGGTTGAGCACACTGTCACTGGCCGATAGGTCGGCTCATTCACATAAATGCGGGCTTGTCGCCATCGGTGTTCGGCTTGTTGATGCCAATGTTGCGGTTGCCGAGCGCATTCGGCACTTCGACCAGCTTCACAACAAGGTCAGCGACGCTCTTGCGTGAAACTTCGGTGCCCTTGAAGGGTTCATTGCGCTCGCTCGTTTCATAGTCGATTTCATTTGCATCGGTCAGCCATGCTGGACGCAGCACGGCATAATCCAGTCCAGAAGCCTCGATGAGATCAGCCGCTTCGCGATAAGGCGGGAGATAATTCCCAATCTCCCGGTTGTTCCATTTGCCGAATCTTCCAGGAACTTCATCGTAAATGCCGAGCGTAGTACAGAAGATCAGCTTGCGAACACTGGTGTCGTGCATGGCTGCAATAATGGCTTGCGCCTGAACATCGACGTTACCGGCCAGATTTGCATAGACGACATCCTGATCGGAAATGGCCTCTTTGAGCTTGACGGCATCGAGAACGTTGCCCTCGACAATGCGGGCATTAGCCGGAACATCGCGGTCCAACTTCGCCGCATCACGTAAGAACAGGGTCAATTCAATGTTGCCGCGATCCGCCAGCATAGCAATCACATGACGGGCGATCTGTCCGCTTGCGCCGAGGATTACAATTTTAGTCATGTTTTGCTCCGTACGCGTTATTCATGAGACCAATATAATGCTATAGACGTTGTCAGGAAACGGGGGCATACTTCAATGACTTTGAAGCTGTATTTCATAATTAGTGTTCATGGATCGTAATATTCTGCCCGCCATCGCCGCCTTTGTCGAAGTCGCACGTGAGGGAAGCTATACCCGTGCCGCAGGCCGGATCGGCATTTCTCCTTCGGGTCTGTCGCAGGCAATTCGGACTCTGGAACAGCAACTCGGAGCCCGTCTTCTCAATCGGTCGACGCGCTCTGTGTCGCTGACCGATGAGGGTAGAAAGTTGCTATCACAAGTTGAGCCTGGCCTTGCTATGATCTCGCATGCTATCGTGGCGGTCGGTGATGCGCGCGAGAAGCCAAGCGGTGAGATCCGGCTGAATGCCCCACGCGTGGTCTCGCAACATTTCATAGAACCACATCTCGGAGAGTTCACTCGCCGGTATCCAGAGGTGCGCGTCGAAATATTCATTGATGATGGGGTGGGTGATATCGTCAGAGAAGGCTGCGACGCGGGTATTCGCCTGCGCGAGAGCGTGACCGACACGATGATTGCAGTACCGATCACGCCACCGGTCTCTCTGGCTGTCGTCGGTTCTCCAGCCTATTTCGCGTCCAATCCTCCGCCGAAGCTGTTTGAGGATCTGGCGCGCCATAATTGCTTGGGCTTTCGCCAATCAAGCAGTGGGGCCATTTTCCGTTGGGAGCTGACCGATCCAAAATCACGTGAAGAGCGACTGTTCCAGCCTGTTGGAACATTTGCAACCAATAACGACGATGTCTTGTTAAACGCTGCGCTTCAGGGGGTTGGCCTGATAATGCATCTCGACTTTGCATTGCATCAATATCTGGCCTCCGGAAACCTGATCAAAGTGATGGAAGATTGGTGTCCACCCTTCGATGGCTTCAACATCTATGTGCCGTCTCGGGACCAGATGCCAGCCAAACTGCGCGCCTTCATTGATTTCCTTGTCGAAAAAAGACGGCAGTTGGAGCAATAGACTTAGCGTGAAATTTGCCTGTTGCCGCAAATGGCCCTGAATTTGACATCCCGTCAAACGTGATTGGCTGTTAAATTTCTGTCATCAAACCATGTTAGCTAACCATTAAAATGGACCTCAGAATCAAGATATACTTTTTGTATCGTGATACGAATCAGTATTTATTATTACATGAATAATTTTATACATATTTATAAAATATATAGTTTGTAAACATAAAATAATTTCATGAAAAATACACATTATATTTATTGATTTAGTTATTTTATATTTTATAAGCCCTCGCGTCACACCTCGCTTATGGAGTCATTTTATGAGGGTTAAGAATTTTCTCTGCGCTTCGGCTGCAGTATTCTCGTTCGCGTCGACTGCACAGGCTGCTGATGCGATCGTTGCACCAGAGCCAGAAGCCGTAGAATATGTCCGCGTTTGCGACGCTTACGGCGCAGGCTATTTCTACATCCCAGGCACCGAAACCTGCCTGCGTATTCACGGCTATCTTCGTTATGACGTTAAAGGGGGCGATAACGTCTACGCCAAGCGTTTGTCGCAGCTGGAACGCGACACCTATGACATGAAGTCTCGCTTTGAGCTTCGTTTTTCTACTGCGTCCGAGACGGATCTGGGCACACTTAAGACCTATGCCGACGCACGCTATGATTGGAACAACGGTGAAAATGGCGCAAGCGGCCAGCTCCGCTTCGCCTATATCGAACTTGGCGGCCTTCGTCTTGGTCTCGATGAATCGAAGTTCGTAACCTTTACCGGCTACCTCGGCGATGTCATGAACGACGACGTCATTCTTGCCGGCGGCACACGTACCAACGCCATCAGCTACAGCTTCAAGGGCGGCAACGGCTTCTCAGCTGTAATTGCTCTCGAACAGGGCGGCAACGGCGACTCGGACGTCAACGTCACAATCGATGACTACACACCGCATGTCGTTGGTGGTTTGAAATTTGCTCAGTCGTGGGGTTCGATCGCCGGTGTTGCAGCTTATGACGCGCTCAACGAAGAGTGGGCTGGTAAGGTTCGCCTCGATGTGAACGTAACCGAACAGTTCTCGGTCTGGGTACAGGGTACATACAAGTCGAACGATGACAACTACACGGTTACACAGCGCTTTGCTGACGGCAGCTGGCGCGGTGTTCGTCGCATCGACAGCTTCTACGGCACCTGGGGTGGCGATTGGGCCGTTTGGGGTGGCGCTAAGTTCAAGGCAACCAAGCAGGCAACGATCAACGTTCAGGCAGCTTATGAAGATGCCGGCCGTTTCGCAGCCACTGCAAACGTAGCTTACACCCTGGTGCCAGGCTTCACTGTAACGCCTGAAATTTCTTACACCAAGTGGTCGGATGATCGTTCGGAACTTAAGGGCGAAAAGGCCTGGCAGGGCATGGTTCGCTTCCAGCGTTCGTTCTAATCTGATCGTTCGTTCAGATTTGATAACCTCCAGTCAGATTTGAAACGACAGGGTAGCGGCTTGAAAAAGCCGCTACTTTTTCTCTGGTCATTCAAGCGATTTTTGGCCGCAAGTCTTTGAGTTATTGCAGAAAACTCCGCAAGCTCTCCAACTCGACAGGGCGAATTTCATGCCCGCCCGGAGCAATCAGTGCCTCAATATGCGCCCCCTGCGCTTGAAACCAGTCGATCAGAGATTGCGAGAGCTTCAGCGGCGAAATCGGATCGGCTTGACCCGCAGTGATGAGGACACGTTTACCGGATAGCGCAGGCTGCGGAGCCGGTGTCCAAGGGATCAGTGGATGCATTAGAGCTGCCCGATCAAACAAACTCGGATCGTTAAACAGCATTGATGCCAGAATATTTGCTCCGTTCGAATATCCGAGTGCATAAATGTCGCGGTCGGGGTTCTGATCGCGGACATCTTTTACAAACTCCAGCATTTTCTGGGTGCGAAAGCCCAGATCGTTCATATCATAGATACCTTCTCCCGTTCGTCGGAAGAAGCGATTGGCACCGAATTCAGAAACATCGCCGCGCGGAGCGACGATGCCTGCATCGGGAAGCATCTGGTCAATCAGGCCGGTGAACTGGTGTTCATCACCGCCCGTTCCATGAAATGCGATGACGACTGGCGAACCGGCCACGCCTTCGCGACGGAAACTCTGATAATCATTTCTGGTCATGATAATCCTCCCTGGGCGGGCACCCCCGGTTGGGCCGGAGGCAACCAATTACTTTTCGGTGAGTGGTATAAGATTGGCTTCGATGCGATCACGATAAGCTTCAAAGCGGCTTGGTAGTTTGAGTGCCTCGCCCAGGTGGGCAGTGTCTTCGTCACGATCAAAACCGGGTTCGTTTGTGGCGATCTCAAACAGCACGCCGCCTGGGGTGCGGAAGTAGATCGCCCAAAAGTAGTCGCGATCGATCACCGGCGTGACGTGATAGCCTGTGTCCATCAACGCTTTGCGTACTTCAAGTTGCGCCGCACGGTCCGGTACGGCAAATGCGATGTGATGGACGGAGCCTGCTCCCTGACGTGCGGCTTGTGCCGAAGGCAGAGCCTCAAGGTCGATCGTATCGGCACCATTGCCATTCGGAATGATGAAGCGGCTGACATTACCTTCGGTTTCAGCGCGCTCGTAACCCATGAATTTAAGAAGTTCGGCACTCGCGTCGATGTCGTGAAGCCGCATGCGTGCACCGCTGAAGCCGCGGATAGCAACATCTTCGGACACGCCATCAACAATCCATGGCGCACGCTTGTCTTCCGCGGTTTCAACGAGTGCAAAACCATCCCCATCCGGGCCGTTAAACCGCAGGCGCTCGACGCCAAACACGCGATCCGCTTCAAGGCCAGATGCGCCTTTTGCGATCAGACGATCTTTCCAGAAGTCAAGCGAACCTTTCGGCACGGCAAAGTCAGTTTCGCCAACTTCACCAACACCGGGGCGACCTCGCACGATGTTCGGGAATGGGAAGTAGGTCATGACCGAGCCAGGCGTGCCGACTTCGTCGCCATAATAGAGGTGATAAACACTTGGCTCGTCGAAGTTCACCGTCTTTTTCACGCGACGCAGACCAAGCGTGTCGGTGAAAAAGCTGTTGTTCTGGCGTGCATCAGCTGCCATCGACGTGACGTGATGAAGACCTTTGATCTGGTTCAACATGATGTTTGCCTTTCTGCGGTATGACCGCTCCACAATCTTGTTGAAGCCAATCTAATGGCGCATATAATTGATAACAATTGACGCGAATATTGCGATTATGTTGCGTCAAATGCAATAATTCGATCCGAATAGAAGCTTAGGTTTGGGACAAATCGTAGTTCTTGCTGGGATGTCTGTCGGTGCTTATGCGTGCTGGAACCGGGGTCTATGGCTTGGAATTAGACTGGGTATCGAGTTTTTCTTCGGCGTCTTAATGATCGCCACAGGGTCCCCGCTGTGCTGGTGGGCAACACGCCGGACGGCATCATGATGATCGCAATTCCCGAATAGAGAATTCGATTGACCATTTCATCTGCCAACGAATAGTCCAATATGGGTATCGGCAGTATTACACCTGCGCGGAAACTGAAATTAGCTGCGTAAGTACTGCAGCTGAACCCGTTTAAAAGGTGGTATCAGGACATGCTGTCAGCATCACTTTTTCAAGCAACCCACGACAGGACTTCTCCAAAATCCGTCAATGATGGCTCACCCCTGAAAGTTGACAGCAAGCCATCGTGAATGATCAAAGCAAATTTGTGTGGCTCTGATGTCGTCAGAGGGAATTTGAGAACTGGAGGAAATAGATGCGTTTGAAGGCTATTGCACTGTGTCTGATGGCAGGATTTTGTACATCAGCTTTCGCACAGGACAGCACACATGTCTTGGAGCAGGCCTTAAAACAAATACCGCAAAAGACACTTTTAAAACCCGAAGGGATGCAGATATTCTTCCTGGACACGCAAGCTTGGCGGGGATTGGAAAAAGCGGGGCCATCAGCTAACGGAATGCAGAGGCTGGCTCTATCGCAACCAATTCGTTCGCTTGAATCGATCGGATATGGGCTGGATGCCTGGTCGAAGAATGCAAAGATCTCGTTCGACGATATCACATATTTCGCTGCTTTTGGTCAGGCCCCGGGTAACGTCACCTATTGGGGACTGCAGAATGAGCAGGCCAGTCAATCTTTGATCAAGGCGCTTAAAGACACTGATTTTGCTGATGTAGACAGTGACGTTTCTGGGCTCATCGCAAATGGCGAAGCCAACAAGCTTGATTTTACGAAAGCGAATGCTGGAAATCCTTGGCGCGGAGCAACCGGCGCAACGAGCTTCGTTTTGCCTCTTGATGCCGCTTTGGTTCAAACCTCGTCTGTAACTGACATAAAGACATTGGCGCAACCCACACCGTCGGTGGCGGAGAGTGAAATCATTGCTACAGCTCTTGACGGACTGAAGAATGCAATTCCGTCTGGGAACAGTCAGATTGTGCAGGCAGCGATTATATCGCCCATTTTTGGTCTGGACGGCGTTGATCCGGCAAAAATATTGCCGTCTTCGCCAGATGATATTGAAGCCGCAAAGCAGAACTTCAAGGACAATGTGGCGGTAAATAGTCGCGGAATTCCTCCCTATTTTGCGGGATTTATCGCCGATGCCCAAATCGATAATGCACCCGCTGTTGTCATTTCACTTTCGTATCCCGAGTGTTCAACAGCTGAGCAGGCAGTCAACGGCGTCCTGGCCGCTTGGAAGGAAACAGCAGCTGGAACGATGGAAAGCGACGTTTCCGGGCAAACCGTCCAAGCAGGTAAACTTTGTGCAGGCGTGGTTAGCATTGTCGCTCCAAAAGCGGAGACCGCTGCAAATCCAATCTTGTCAGACGTGATGAACCGCTATCTGCAGCGCGACTTCACAGCCTTACAAATTGGCTCGTCGCTCTAATCTTAATCCACAATTTTCAAATTTTGGCACAGCCGCTCCCTTTTTGGGTGAGGGCGGTTGTGCATTGCGCGCAAGAAGATACAATAAGTCAAAATTATAAGAGAGGAACCAAATCATTGGCGCAAAAAGCCCGTTCCCAAGAAGCAGCTTCTGATAAGCCAGTCCTTCTCAGCGGTGGAAATCCGCAAATATCAAAAGCTGACGGCAATGAACCTGTGCAGGCTTATATCGCTGCAATGCCCGGTTGGAAACGAGATGTGGGGCAAAAGCTGGACGCCATTATCGAGCATCTGGTGCCAAATGTTTCGAAAAAGGTTCGCTGGAATACTCCATTTTATGGAGTAGGGGACGGTACATCTTTTACTGCGTTCCACTGCATGACGAAGTATATAAAAATAACCTTCTTTAAGGGCGCAGATCTGATACCAATGCCACCCGAACAGTCAAAGCAAGCCAACGTGCGGTATTTTCATATTTATGAATCCGGAGCGTTTGATGAAACACTGTTCGCGGACTGGATTAAACAAGCCTCCGTCTTACCCGGCGAGAAGATTTAACGCCGCTTATATGCTTTTACATACAATGAATCCTTTGTTTCATACGCTTTAAGTTGTTTTTCTATTCCAGTCTGCATCTCCATGTTTGTTGCTGACGATGCGACGCATATATAGGTGAATACTATTATTTGTGTTTTAACTCATAATATTCAATATATAATTCCTGTTTCTATAAACTAATATTAAAAATAATTAACATTTAATAGAAATTGCATCAAACAGATTTTGATATATTAATATTACATTATAACTGTTTTATTAATCATGAGAACCGATATAAATGTATTTTAATATTGATCCCAATAACTTAAATTATGTCACAACCCTTTCGCTTCTTGGTTTATCTCTAATCCTCGCAGGTTGTGATGGACGCGAGGCCAAGCCAATTGCAGCAACGCATCCAGCCGATAACACCTTTGATTGTGCGGGAATTTCACGTGAGTTTGCCGCTAACGAGCGCCAGATACTGGCTACTCTGAAAGAGCGTTCACAGGCTCAGGGTAAGAATATCATTCTGGGGGCCACTGGAGCGGTCCTGTTCTTCCCGGCGCTGTTTTTCATGAATCCCAAATCGCCTGAGAAAGTTGAAATTGATGCCTTGCGTAACCGCAACAGGGTGCTTGAAGATATAGCAAGGATGAAGAGGTGCTCTGCACCAGTTTCCCAACTGACAGATGCCTATAGCAAACTCGATCAACGTGGAGTTCAGCAACCTACGAAGATAAGAGATTGAACGAACATTCAAAGATACCTGTAGCGGATTGCCAATTCGCCACATCCACACAGTTATGCGGTGAAAACCACACAAAGTTCTGACAAATGTAGGATAGTCAAGCGAATAGCGAGTTAGAGCGGGTTCGGGATGCACCCGAGGTAATATATGAGTAATGTAAGTCTTTCATGCAACTTCTTGCTATCAACACACAGTGATGGACGTGTTTTCAGTAAACAATCATTTTGTTTCGGCTCAAAAACATACAAGCAATCTCAGCTTACATATGTGTTTGGGGATAATGTCGTTCTACCATACGGAAGTCGCGATTGGTGCCAATAGTGTTTTAAACCGCTTTCCAATATCTATTGTATAGCCCGATATTTCAGGATTCCCTTTTGACGAAACATCTCGCCCGCCTGACCGTCCTGACCAGTTTTCTACCTCTGATGGCAGCTTGTGTTGCTGTAGGGCCAGATTATCAAAAGCCGAAAGTCATTACACCGAAAAGCTGGAACAGCAATGCCGGTATGAGGGCACCTGTACTGGCGGAATGGTGGAATAATCTGAATGATCCGGTACTTAATCAACTGATTGCCGAGGGTATTTCAGGAAGTTCCGACGTTGCAACCGCCAAGGCCAAAATTCGTCAGGCCCGAGCAAATTTCACTTCTGCTGGAGGCGCGCTTTATCCGCCCCTTAACGGGGAAGGCAATTATACACGCTCCGACAACGATCGATCAACTGTGTCAAACCAGTTTGGTTTTCAATTTAAAACGCAATGGGAGCTTGATCTCTTTGGCGGCAATCGCCGCGGAGTTGAAGCCGCTTACTACAATGTTGAATCGGCGAATGAGCAACTGCGGGCTGCTCTTGTCACTTTGATCGGAGATATTGCCACAAATTACGTGCAACTGCGAGGCGCGCAAGCCGACATTGCCATTGCGCAGCGCAACTCTGCTTCGCAGGAACGCACCGTCACTCTGACGCGCAGCCAGCTTGAAGCCGGTCAAATATCGCAGGTTGATCTGTTAAGCGCACAGACACAGGCTGCTAATACGGAGTCCCAAATACCTGGTCTGCGGATAAGGTATGCAAGCTATCTGAACAATCTTACCGTGCTCACCGGGCGTTCCGCTATCGCGCTCGCCGCCAGTCTCGACAAATCTGCCCCTGTGCCCAATGTACCGAAAAAAATATCGGCCGGGTTGCCCGCCGATGTCTTGTTCAATCGTCCTGACCTGCGCGCAGCTGAGCGCGATTATGCAAGTTCTACAGCAAGTATTGGCCAAAAGCAGGCAGCGCTCTATCCAAGCATCTCACTGACTGGAAATATCAGTACGGGTGGAGCCAGCCTTGGTGATCTCGCCAAACTCTCGACCATTGGCTGGAGTTTCGGACCCATGCTCAGCGTACCAATCTTCAACGGCGGAAAGCTGAATGCGGATGTTGACGCTGCAAAAGCTGCTCGCGATCAGTCATTTATTGCCTATCGAAAGGCAATTCTGACTGCATTAAGCGAAGTGGAAAATGCGAGCGTCTCGCTCAACCAGAATCGTGTACGTGCCACTCAGCTACAAAAAATTGTCATAAACAGTCGCAAAATAAATGAGCTCACCCTTGAGCAATTCAAAGCCGGCAATAAGAGCTTCATCGAAGTATTAAACGCTCAAAGAGACGTTTTGAATTCTGAAACAAACCTCAATCAGGTTCGCACAGATCTCGTGGTCAATTACATCGCTCTACAAAAAGCTTTAGGTGGTGGCTGGAGTGGCCAAATTGACGTGAATAAACCAGAAGTCGTAGACGGCTACACTGGTCCGCATATCGTTAAATCATTCGTACCGGCTTCGCCGGCAATCAGCGCGAGGCGTCCATGAAACCTAAGTCCAAACGTCGTTTTAGATGGCGCCTTTGGCTGGCTATCCTGATTGCGATGCTGATCGTTGGCTATCTGGTAATTCGGCAATCAACGCAGCAAACTCCATTACCAGCAACCTCAATTGTTCACCGCGGAAACCTGGAAAGCTCTGTTCTCGCGACCGGTGTCCTGAAGCCCAAGAGCCTTGTTGCTATTGGTGCTCAAGCAACTGGTCGAATCCTATCGCTGAAAGTCAAAGCGGGACAACGCGTCAAGAAGGACGACATTGTCGCTCTCATTGACTCCACCTCTCAGCAGAACCAATTGCAAAAAGCACGGGCCACATTACGCCAGAATGAGGCGACACGCGACCAGAACCTTGCACAGTTGGAATTAGCCAAGCTGGATCTTGCACGTAACGAGGCGATGATTGGCAAGAACGCAGTTGCCCGTTCAGAATATGACAAAGCCGTCAGCGCCGTCAAAGAGAGGCAAGGGCAACTGGCCTATAGTGAGGCTACCATTGCGGCTGCTCAGGTCGAAGTGAAGATTGCTGAGACCGATCTTGCCTATACACGTATAACCGCGCCAATGGACGGAACAGTGCTTGCGACTGTGGTTCAAGAGGGGCAGACGGTTAACGCAGCCCAATCAGCCCCTACCATCGCTATTCTGGGTCAACTCGATACCATGACAGTCGAAGCCGATATTTCGGAAGCCGATATCACACTGGTTCGAGAAGGATTGCCGCTTTATTTTACGATTTCGGGCCAAAACACCAAGCGCTATGAAGCGAAACTTGAGACGATTGATCCGGCTCCAGACACTATCGTAAATGATAAAAGCTTCGCTGCCACCAGCGCATCCACGTCGGCGACTACCGCGTCGGCTGTCTATTATAAAGGTATTTTCAGCGTCCCAAACGTGGAAGGATTCCTCAAAACCTATATGACTGCTGAGATTCATATTCTCCTGGCCGAAGAAAGAGATATTCTTTTGGCCCCGGTTTCTGCTCTGCGTAGTTCCAGTGAGCCTAATAAGGCGACCGTACGTCTTGTGAACAGTGATGAGTCGATTGTCGAACGAACTGTTGAGATCGGCATTTCCGACAAAATCAATACAGAAATCCGTTCAGGACTGAACGAAGGAGACAGGATCGTAACTGACAATCAAGCTGCCGATCCGAACCTTGATTCAGGCTCGGTAAGCGTGGGATTCTGATATGAGTGAAGTGCCATTGATTTCGCTGAAGGGCGTCTGTCGTCGTTATCCTTCCGGGGATGATTTTACGACAGTCCTCAACCATATCGATCTTACCATTCATCATGGGGAGATGGTTGCAATCGTTGGCGCTTCCGGGTCTGGCAAATCGACGTTAATGAATATTCTTGGTTGCCTGGATAGCCCCTCAGAAGGCGCATATCTGATTTCAGGGCGCGAAACATCAGAGCTAGATCCTGATGAACTGGCTCAGTTAAGACGTGAACATTTTGGTTTCATCTTCCAACGTTACCATCTTCTCGGTGAACTCGATGCCGTAGGTAATGTTGAAATACCGGCCATATATGCGGGACGAAATCGTGAAGAACGACGCGTGCGCGCAACCGAAATATTAGAGCGCTTGGGAATGGGGGGCAGAACACACCATCGACCCAATCAGCTTTCAGGTGGGCAACAACAGCGCGTTTCAATCGCGCGTGCTCTGATCAACGGAGCAGATGTTATCCTCGCTGACGAACCGACTGGAGCGCTTGACAGCCATAGTGGTGAAGAAGTTCTTGGTATTTTGCAGGAGCTTAACCGCGAAGGCCATACAATTATCATTGTTACCCATGATCGCAAAGTTGCGGAACGTGCCAAACGGATCATTGAAATCAGCGATGGCGAGATCATTGCCGATGACATGACCGACACCTCTCAAGATGTCGGTGAAGTTTTTAACGAGGCAGACAATCAGAAGCGGGAGAAACCCCGCTTTTTCAACGGCTTGAGAGATCGCTTTGCGGAAGCCTTTTCGATGGCCCTTCGTTCAATGAATGCGCATCGGATGCGTACTTTTCTTACCATGCTCGGCATCATTATTGGCACGGCATCGGTCGTTTGTGTGGTGGCACTTGGGCAAGGCTCACAGAAGAAAATTCTGGAGCAGATAAGCGATCTTGGCACCAACACGCTTTACGTCAGCCCGGGACGCGGATTTGGTGATCTGAAAGCCGCACAAATAACGACCCTCAATATCAATGATGCGCACGAGCTCGCCAAAATGCCTTATGTCATAGCCGCAACTCCGTCAGTATCGACCACGTCGACGGTTCGGGTAGGCAGCAAAGAAGTGAGCGTTTCGGTCAGCGGTGTAGGGGAGCAATATTTTATAACGCGAAACAGCAAGCTCGTTGAAGGGCGGTTCTTTGATCGCAAGGGCGTGAGCGACTTGGCGCAGGACGCTTTGCTTGATGAAAACGCAAAGAAAACTCTATTTCCTTACGAGACCGGGTCTGTTGTTGGGAAAACTGTCCTTCTAAAAGATGTTCCCGTCCGGATTGTCGGTGTCGTCAAAACCGAGGAGCAGGGCATGGGTTCGGCCCAGAATCTCGAGATTTACTTGCCCTACACAACAGTGCAAACCCGTATGACGGGCTCTCGTTCTCTGCAATCCATCATTGTGCGCGTCGCAGACACGATGGATCCATCGGAAGCCGAGAAGTTGGTCACTGCATTTCTAACTCTGAGGCATGGTGAAAAGGACTTTTTTATCTTCAATACCAGCAGTTTACAGAAAACTATTGAAGCGACGACTGCAACCCTCGCGCTTCTTGTTGCAAGCATTGCTGGCATATCACTCTTCGTAGGTGGTATTGGTGTCATGAATATCATGCTTGTATCCGTTTCTGAACGGATCAACGAGATTGGTGTCCGCATGGCAATTGGCGCACGCCAGAGCGACATACTTCAGCAGTTTCTGATTGAATCTGTTCTTGTTTGCTTGATCGGCGGCTTGACCGGTATTCTTATAGCGGTTGGTTTCGGCGTTTTGTTCGCGCAGTTCAACAGCATGTTCGAGCTGATTTATTCACCGACCTCCATAGTGGTCGCGCTACTATGTTCAAGCCTGATCGGAGTGGGATTTGGTTTCATCCCTGCCCGCAACGCGTCAAAACTGGATCCAGTCGTAGCGCTGGCGCGCGACTGATCCAAACCGGATTGTATGCCGTCAAAATGGTCCAGAAATTCACCGGCACAGGCGACATGATTGAAGTCCGACAACATCCTTGAACAGGATCGCCGCTTTATCAAACAGATCATCAAGCCAATGGTGGGATTCTAAGCGTTCCGCTCTGCCTCAGCCAACGTTGCGGGTATCAAAGTGGCGCATATGATCCGCAAGAACCAGTTCGCTAACGATGATGCTCAATAATGCCATGTCGATCACTCCAAAGCCCTCGTTATCCTCTGCTGTTGTGAGTAGACGAACAAAATACCAAAACTCAAACGGAATCGCTTGACTCGATCAAAACGATCATTAATGTTCATTGTAGGGAGCAGGAAATGAGTGAACCCAGGACGAGATTTCCGCAGGAACGACATCGGCAGATGATGGACGTCATCGCTGATGCGAGGCGTATCGGCACTTCGGAGCTCGCAGGTATCATGGGGGTCTCGCTGCCGACGTTACGCCGTGATCTGATTACGCTTGAACAAGCCGGACTGATATTACGGACGCATGGCGGTGTTGTTGCTCGCGGTGCAGGCGAGGGTGTAGCCGAACCCATGTTTCTCGAAAAGCTGCGTATTAGCCAGAGCGCCAAGGCGCGGATCGGCGAAGCGGCTGCAGCTCATGTTGCTAACAATTCCACCGTTATCCTGGATTCGGGTACGACAGCACTTTCTGTGGCCCGGGCGCTTGCGGGGAGAGCGATAACGCTTGTAACAATGGATCTTAAGATTGCTGAAGCGGCAGCAGTTGGCGCCACCGAAGTTCATATTGTTGGTGGTCGTGTCAGAAACGACTACTATTCGCTCATCGGGGCTTGGGCAACGGAAACCTTGCGTCACATACGCGCCGATTGCTTCTTTCTGACAGCCGATTGCGTTGATCTCGACGGTGTTTCGACGTCCACTGTTGAAGAAGCAGAAGTAAAGCGCATGGCGATCACTATCGCACAGAAGACAATACTCGTCGCTGATCAGCGTAAGCTCGGACGCCGTAGTTTTACCCCGGTTTGCGGACTGAACGCTTTAAGTGGATTTATCACCGATGCTGGGTTCGATGGTTCGTTGCAGCCTTATCGGGACCAGCTGCCTTTTCTGGAAGCCGTTTAACAGCACCTTGGAGAGGAACTGAATGTCTATCGCCAAACACGTTTTCGCCCGCTAGGCGGGCCAAGGCAACCAGCGCAGGGGAGAGCGCCAATGGATGCAAGACAGGATACGACCGGCAACTATCTGAAAGGACTGGCCATTCTGGCCGTGGCCATTTTTGCTCTACTTAGTCTGCTCGCAACGGGCTTTCTGACTGCTGCGAACCTCAATTCCATGGGATTTCAGTTTCCTGAATTCGGTTTGCTTTCGCTAGCTGTCCTGCCAACAATGATATCTGGCGGAATTGACCTTTCCGTCGTTGCGACAGCCAATCTCGCCGCTATCGTCGCGGCGGTGATGATGCGCGCAGGGCCGGAACTGGCATTGCTCGCCATCCCGGTCGCACTTCTTATCGGTGTGTGCTGTGGTCTCCTCAACGGTTTTCTCATTGCCTATCTGCGTCTGCCGCCAATTCTGGCAACACTTGGCACGATGCAGCTCTTTTCTGGATTGGGCATCGTCATTACCGGCGGTCCAGCCATTACCGGTCTTCCTCAGTGGTACACGTCATTCGGAAACTGGTCGCTTGGAGGCGTGGTGCCGCTGCCGCTTCTCCTGTTTGTGACCACGGCTCTTCTTCTGGGATTTCTTCTCAAACGCACACCTGTGGGTATCCGTCTCCGCCTCTATGGTGCAAACCCTGTCGCATCGCATTTTGCGGGCATCCGTGAAAAAGGGCTTGTGCTTCGCATTTACGCCATCGCCGGTCTTATCGCATCTATTGCCGGACTTGTGGTACTGGCACGCGTGAATTCTGCCAATGCCGATTACGGCAGCTCCTATCTACTCCTCGTCATTCTCATCAATATTCTGGCAGGTGTATCGCCAGCCGGTGGGTTCGGAACAGTGACGGGAGTGGCGCTTGCCGTGATCTGTCTTCAGTTCATATCGAGCGGACTGAACTTCCTGTCATTCAGTGCGTTCTCACGCGATTTGTTCTTTGGCGGCCTGCTTGTGGTTGTCATGTCGGTGCGTGTTCTTGCAGGCCGGTTTGGCCTTGCGTCCATTTTTCAGAGAAAGGCCAAAATGGCATGAAAGATCGACTACGTTCAACGCTGGAAGTATTGATGCTGACACCCGGTCTTTCAGGCCATGAAGACCGGGTGCGACGCCTCATCGCGCGCGATCTGGCGGATTTGCCGCTCGAATTTGTCACAGATCGTCTGGGTAATCTGATCGCAACGATGAAAGGGGATGAAAGTGCGCCTTCCGTGATGCTTTTCGCGCATACGGATCAGCTCGGTTTCATCGTTCGCAAGATTGAGGAAAATGGTCTGATCCGCATCGAACGGCTCGGTGGCATTCCGGAAAAGGCGTTGCCTGCGCAGGCGGTACTTTTTTGTGTTGGCGAAGGGCGGGACGTTCATGGTGTCATCGC
The DNA here is from genome assembly GCF_002252505.1 of Brucella grignonensis. Lineage (GTDB taxonomy): Bacteria > Pseudomonadota > Alphaproteobacteria > Rhizobiales > Rhizobiaceae > Brucella > Brucella grignonensis. The sequence continues at coordinate 138,053 of NZ_NNRL01000165.1, forward strand.
TAACAAAAGCCACCACGCGACGCCCGCCGAAGAGAAATACAAGGTCACGCCTTATGCTGAACTCTTCATTGATGTTGGTGCGGAAAGTGCCGAGGACGTAAAAGCACTTGGTATCGAAATCGGTACGCCGGTGGTCTATGCGCCGCGTGTTATTCATCTCAACGAAAACCGCGTCATTGGCACTTCGGTCGATGATCGAGCGGGTTGCGCCGTTGTGATGGAAGTCGCCCGCCAGCTTGCAAAAAATGGTGCACGACCGACCGTTCATTTCGTTTTTGCGGTTCTGGAAGAGTTCAATTTGCGCGGTGCCATGGTCGCTGCACAAGCAATCAAACCGGATATCGCAATCCAGCTCGATATCGGTCTTAACGCCGATACGCCGGATATGACGCACCGTGGTGAAATCCAGCTTGGCGGCGGTCCGGCCATTAGCCTCTATTCGTTCCATGGACGTGGCACGCTCAATGGCACGATCCCCCATCCGGCGCTTCCGAAGCTCTTCACTGATGCGGCTGCCAGTAAGGCGATCTCGTTGCAACGTACGGCTCATACAGGTGCATTGACGGATTCGTCCTATGTACAGCTCGTCAATCAGGGGGTGGCGTGTATCGATGTCTGCTTCCCTTGCCGCTACACGCATACGGCTCTCGAAATGTGCGATCTGCGCGACCTTGAAGGGCTCACGACGCTTTTGGTTGAGGCGATCAGCAGGATCGATAGTGAATTCAATCTCGACAGGGACTTATATACCTGATGCGCTATTATCTGGGCGTCGATATTGGCACGTTTGAATCGAAGGGCATTCTTTCAGATGAGGAAGGGCGCATTATCGCTTCTTCCGCACGTCCGCATCGCATGCTGGTCCCGCAGCCGGGCTGGGCAGAACATGATGCGGAACAGAACTGGTGGGGGGAATTTTGTTCGATCAGCCGTGAACTGATAGAACAAAGCTCGGTTACTGCGAGTGATATCAGGGCGGTTGGCGCAAGTGGTATCGGTCCGTGCATGCTACCGGTTGATGAATACGGCGCCCCGCTCATGAATGCTGTTCTTTATGGCGTGGATACGCGTGCGGCAGTTGAGATTGAAGAACTGACAGCGGAAATAGGTCTTGAGCGGCTGATGCGCGAGGGTGGCAATGCCCTTACTTCGCAGTCGGTCGGTCCAAAAATTCTCTGGTTGAAGAAGAAACATCCCGAGATTTTCGACTGCACACACAAGTTTCTCAACTCGTCCTCGTTTCTCGTTCATAGGCTGACGGGAAACTATACAATTGATCATTATTCGGCAGCCGGATTTTCTCCGCTCTATGATGTTGAAAGACAAGATTGGAGCGATGATTTTGCCCACCGCATTGTGTCGCGTGAGAGGCTTCCGAAGATCCTCTGGACGACGGATATAGCGGGTACGGTGACGTCGGAAGCCGCGGACGTGACCGGCCTTGCCGTTGGAACACCCGTTATTGCGGGGACCATCGACGCGGCTGCCGAGGCTGTCAGCGTCGGAGTACAGAAGTCAGGCGAGATGATGGTCATGTATGGTTCAACCATGTTCATTATCCTGGTGACAGATCAGCGTATAGCCGATAGCCGGTTGTGGTATGCGCCCTGGCTTTTCCGCGGAGAACATGCCTGCATGTCGGGAACGTCGACAAGCGGTACGCTGACACGATGGTTTCAGGAGCAGTTTGCCCGCGAGGTTCCCGCCGCCAGCGCTTTGCAAACGCTGGCGGAAGAAGCGGCATCTTCGCCACCCGGGGCGAAAGGGCTTTTTGTGCTGCCCTATTTTTCCGGTGAAAGGACCCCGGTTCACGATCCGGCTGCGCGGGGTATGATTTTTGGTCTCGATCTCACCCATAAACGCGCTGATATCTATCGTGCCCTTCTTGAAGGTGTCGCCTATGGTGTCAACGATATCTTCAAAACCTATCATGAAGCAGGTGCACCGCTTGAGCGAATAGCTGCCGTGGGAGGCGGCACCAGAAATACAGTCTGGTCGCAGGCTATTTCCGACGTCAGCGAAAAGCTTCAACTTGTAAGAAGCAAGACCATTGGGGCTGCCTATGGCAACTGTTTTCTGGCTGCGGTCGCTGTGGGGGATCTGGCTAAGGCCGATATCGAAAAATGGAACCCGGTGGAAAGACGTATCGTGCCTGATGAGGAGACGTCGCGTCTTTATCAGCATGGCTTCCACACGTTCAAAAAACTCTACGAGCGGACGGCCGATCTGATGCGGATCGCGCCCGCCTGAGAAAAAACCGGGCTCCTGAGAGCCCGGACAAGAATTGGTGAAAGCCGCAGAAGCTTCGCCAAAACTTAGCCTGACTGATTGCCGGGGAGGCAAACAGGGGTTAACCAACGGAGGGAACAACAATGAATATCAGCTTGAAGAAAATGGCAGCCGGGCTTGCCGTCAGCGCGGCCATTGTGGCCGGTGGTGCCTTTTACGCCAATGCCCAGGACGCCAAACATACGATTGTCACGGTCGTCAAACTTTCCGGTATCGCCTGGTTCAACCGCATGGAAACCGGCGTTAAGGAATATGCGCAGGAAAGCGGAAACAATGCCACGCAGATCGGACCGGCGTCAGCTGACGCCGCACTGCAGGTTCAGTTGATCGAGGATTTGATCGCTAAGAAGGTCGACGCGATAACGGTTGTTCCGAATTCTCCTGAAGCGTTGGAGCCCGTGCTTGGCAAGGCACTGCAGGCGGGCATCAAAGTGATCGGTCATGAGGCATCGAGCATGAAGAACGTCACCTATGACGTTGAAGCGTTCGACAATGCCGCCTATGGCGAACATCTGATGAAAGCGCTTGCTGAAGCTATGGGAGAAGAGGGCGAGTATGCAGTCTTCGTCGGTCATTTGACGGCAAAGACCCACAATGAATGGGTGGATGCCGCCATCGCCTATCAGAAGGAACACTACCCCAAGATGAAGCTCGCGACCGACAAGGTCGAGAGCAACGAACAGCAGCAGACGGCCTATGCGAAGACCAAGGAACTGCTGAGGACTTACCCAAATCTCAAGGGCATTCAGGGTTCGGCAGGCGAGGATGTCGCCGGTGCGGCTCTGGCTGTGGAGGAAGCGGGTCTTGAAGGCAAGGTCAAGATCGTCGGCACGAGCCTCGTTTCTGTTTCAGGTCCATATCTTGAAAGCGGCACGATCAATATGATCTCGTTCTGGGATCCGGCCAAGGCTGGCATTGCCATGAACAAGCTTGCTGTCATGGCTATCGATGGCAAGGAAGTGACCGACGGCATGGACCTCGGTGTCGAGGGTTACAACAAGGTTCAGCTCAAGGACAAAGTTGTTTACGGGCAGGCCTGGGTCGACGTGACCAAGGAAAATATGAACGACTACGACTTCTGATCCATGGACGACGAGCCGCCGGTGTGAACCGGCGGCCTCTATGGGAGAGCTGCATGAGTACTAAGCAGAGATCCGGCGAATTCATCCTGGAAATGCAGGCTATTGCCAAGTCCTACGGCTCCGTCCGGGTGCTGGAAGATGTTGGGTTGAGCCTGCGTCCGGGGGAGGTGCGCTGTCTTGCCGGTGAAAACGGATCCGGTAAATCGACTTTGATAAAAATACTGTCTGGTGTCGTCCGTGCAGACGCCGGGACAGTTAGAATTGGCGACAGATTCATTGAAAATGACGCACAGGCTGCGATTGCGACCGGGCTTTCGGTCATCTATCAGGATTTTGCGCTTTTTCCCAATCTGACGGTCTGGGAAAATGTGGGCTTCCTGGCCGCCGTTACCGAAAACAACTACATCCATAATCGCTTTTCGGGACGTCGACGCGCGCTTGAAATGCTTGCTAGAATGAAGGTCGATATCGATCCTGACATACTGGTGGAAAGGTTGCCGGTCGCGTCGAAGCAGTTGGTTGCCATTGCACGCGCGCTTGCTAATGACGCGCGTATCATCGTTATGGATGAGCCTACGACGGCTTTGACCCGCAGCGAGGTTGCCAAACTTCTCGATATTGTCTTTGCGTTGAAAGCGGAGGGGGTCGCCTTTCTGTTCGTCAGCCACAAGATCGAGGAGGTGTTCGCTGTTTGTGACAGCGTGACCGTCCTCCGCGACGGCCATGTCGTCGTCGCCGGTCTTATTGACGAATTTGATCCGGCAAAGCTCATCGAAGCGATGTCCGGACGATCGATCGACAGCCAGAGACTGGCGCGGGCGACGGCATCTCCTTCGGGAGTGATGTTCAAAGTTCGCGATCTTGGACGGCGCGGCCAATTCGCTTCGATAGATCTGGATCTTCGTGCGGGTGAAATTATATCTGTTGTGGGTCTTCTGGGATCAGGACGTACCGAACTCGCATTGGCGTTGTTTGGATGTCTTGCGCCGGACGAGGGCCGGATCGAGGATGAGAGTGGTCCATTGCATCTTGCTGCGCCCGCCGACGCCATGGCGCACGGAATTGCCTACGTGCCAGAAGATCGCCTGACGGAGGGCCTGTTTCTCAATCAGCCTATCCGTGAAAATATCGTTGTCTCAAGTCTTGAAGTCGATACCAAAGGCGGTGTCGTGAAAGCGACCAGCCTTACGGAGCGGGCGCGAGATGCGGTCAAGAGATTGCGTATTAAGACACCAAGTGTCTTTCCATCCGTCGTAACGCTCTCGGGCGGTAATCAGCAGCGTGTTGTCCTGGCACGCTGGATGGAACGAAAGCCAAAACTGCTCATCCTGAACGGCCCGACTGTTGGTGTGGATGTCGGATCAAAGCGAGAAATCCATGAGTTGCTTCTCGCATTGAGCCGTTCCGGTACAGCAATTCTGGTGGTGACGGATGATATCGGCGAAGCCATTGCGCTTTCCGATACGATCAAGGTTATGGTGAAGGGGCGAATTGTAGCGAGCTTCGATGCCGGTAATATTGACGAGGAAGCGCTTTATCAGGAAGTCATTCGGGAGGACCGTTCATGACCAATTCACTCATCCGGGTGCTCTCGACGCCACAGGGTGTGGTTTTCCTGACTGCCATTGTCTTTGCCATCGTCCTGAGTATTCTCAATCCGGCGTTCTTTTCGCCCGCAACGCTTATCGATCTGGCGCGCAATTCACTGGTGACCGGCATCTTCGCTCTCGGCGTCATGATAGTACTGGCATCTGGAGGTATTGATGTTTCGTGTACGGCAATTGGAGCTTTTGCCATGTATGCGACGGTCAAGATCGTCATGGGAATTGATATTCATGTACCGATCATTGCTTATTTCGGGCTGGCGGCGCTGATCGGCGCGGGTCTCGGTCTCATCAACGGGATATTGGTTGGCGGACTTGGTCTACCGACGCTGATCGTTACCCTTGGCACGATGAGCCTTTTCCGGGGTGCGCTGCTCACCTTCGTCGGTACGGTCTACATCACATCAGTACCGCGCGAAGTGATCAGTTTCGCGCGCAGTATTCTTGTGAGGATGGAAAACGCGCTCGGTCAGATGGTATCACTTCCAATGTCATTCTTCGTTTTGGTCGGTGTTGCCCTGTTCGTCGCCTTCCTCATGAATTTCACGCTGTTCGGACGTAAGATCTACGCCATTGGCGGTTCCGAGGAGGCGGCAAGCCGCATCGGCATTCGTGTCGGGCGGGTCAAGGTGCTGATCTATATCCTGGCGGGTGCGATCGCGGGTCTGGCCGGTATGACGCATATGACCTTGTCACGTATGGCAAATCCGTTCGATCTGGTCGGTATGGAATTGAATGTCATCGCCGCCGTCGTCCTTGGTGGGGCGCGGATAACGGGTGGGCATGGTACGGTGCTCGGTACGCTTCTCGGTGTGTTCGTAATCACGATGATCAATACGACACTTTTGATGGCGGGCGTGCCGTCCTATTGGCAGAAAGTTGTTATTGGCTGTCTGATCGTGGTGGGTACTGGATTGCCGATACTGATTGAACGATTGAGCCTGCATCGGGCGCGTCTGGCACAGCCCTTGGGCGCATGAAGGCTATTAGAGCGCGTTTCGATCTGGTTCAATCTGATTGAAACGCGCTCTAAGTGATTGTTTTGACGCGTATCTTGCCCGAAGGCCGTTTTACACCTTTTGGGATGTGCTTTAATCCGGGAGGAAAACCATGAAAAAGATTCTGAACGATCCCGCAAATTATGTCGATGAAATGCTCGAGGGAATGATTGCTGCGCATCCGCAATTCTATGCCCAGCCAATCCGACGGGTCATTACCAGAGCATCGGGGGCAATAAAGGGAAAGGTTGGCATCGTGACGGGCGGTGGCTCCGGTCACCTGCCGATTTTCACCGGCTATGTCGGCACAGGGCTTCTCGACGCCTGCGCTATCGGGGATGTTTTCGCGAGTCCGTCTGCAGAGCAAATGGCTGACGCAATCCGGTTCGCCGATGGTGGAAAAGGGGTCCTCAGACTCTATGGCAACTACGGCGGTGACGTCATGAATTTCGACATGGCTGGCGAAATGGTCGAAATGGAGAATGACATCAGAACAACGACGGTTCTGCTTGCCGATGATGTGGTGTCAGCTTCGAAAGAAGAGGCTGAAAAGCGTCGTGGCGTTGCGGGCATGGTCTATGCATTCAAGATCGCCGGTGCTCACGCGGAGACCAGCGCAGATCTGGATGAGGTGACGCGTGTTGCGCAGAAGACGGCAGACGCCGTGCGCTCCATCGGCATGGCGTTGACACCTTGCACCATACCGCAAGCTGGCAAGCCGACATTTACGCTTGGTGAGCACGAGATGGAGATGGGCATGGGCATCCATGGTGAGCCCGGCATCTGGCGGGATGCAATCAAGTCGGCTGATGCGATTACGGACGAGATGATGGATCGCCTTCTGGACGATCAACCACTTGCCAAGGGTGACAGGATTTCCATTCTCGTCAATTCTCTGGGTGCTACGCCTGCTGAAGAACTCTATATCATGTACCGTAAGGCCAAGGGTAGGCTGGATGCACTTGGTGTGGAAGTTGTCATGCCGCTGATCGGCCGATACGCAACCTCAATGGAAATGACCGGCGCAACCATTACGATCCTTAAACTTGACGACGAGCTTGAAACGCTCCTGAAAGCACCTGCCAATTGTGCCTTTTGGACCGTATGAGGTAGAAGCATGACGATCAATTCCAAGGCCATCCATGCGGCTCTGGTCCGCATTGCAGATTATACAGCGGGCGCGAGCGCGGAATTGTGCGAAGCCGATGGCGCGTTGGGCGACGGTGATCTTGGCATTACCGTTGCTAAGGGATTCGCCGAAGCTTCTGCAGCAAACTTGCCAGAAGATGTAGGCATGGCCTTGCTTGAAGCAGCAAAGGCGTTCCAGCGCGTTTCAGCCTCCTCATATGGAACACTGGTCGCGACTGCCTTCATGAGCGCTGCCAAATCGTTGAAAGGCAACACGGAAATTCCAATGCGCGATATTCCGACGCTGATAGCTAGTGCCCGCGATGCAATGATTGCACGTGGCAAAGGCGCCCTGGGAGACAAAACTGTTCTAGACAGCATGGACGCCATCTCGATAGCAATTTCGGACGTTGATACTCAAAAGATGCTTGAGGCAGCTATCCGGGCGGCCGATGATACGGTTAAAAATTTCCGCGATAAACCGAACAAGCTGGGACGCGCTCGCATGTTCGGCGAAAAAAGCATCGGCTTGCCGGACCCCGGTCAGCTTGCGCTTCTGCGAATTGTCGAAGGATTGCGATAAACGCGTCTGGTGCGAATTTTTGTTGGTTGTCGGCAGGTCGTCAATCGCGCGCGGCGAGCTTTCTCCACGCGCGATTTTTGTTTTTAGTCTTTGCGCGCTTTCTTCACGATGCTCATGAATTCCTTGGCGCGTTCAGGATCGACAGGATTCCATGTATTGCCGTCGATCTTGAGTGATGAACCGACAATGCAGCCATCAGCAATTTTGAGAATATCGGCGACTGTTGTGTGACGCACACCTGTATTGGCGAGAACGGCCGTAGTGGGAAGAACGCGCTTCACCGCTTCGAGATCCGATACATTGGCAGCTTCACCGGTGATGGTACCGGAAACCAGAACGGCATCGGGGATGGAGGAGAAGACGGCCGAACGTGCACGGTCGGGCAGAGAACGGCGGTCGAGTGAATCTGCGAATTCGGCTGAAACGTTATCGAGCATGACCAGATCCGAACGGCCAAGGCGATTGCGATAGCGCATCGTTTCGCCGGCATTGGGCGTCCATGGCCCCATGTCGGATGCGTAGGTCCCTGTCAGGATTTCGCGCATAAATGAAGCACCGGTCGCGGTGGCCAATGCCACGGAACTTTTAGGATCCCAGAGAACATTCACACCGAATGGCTTTGCAATTTCACTCCGCAGCCTACCGATGACATAGGCCATGGTTGCTGTGGAAGCGACATCAACGGCCAACTCGTATGGACGGTCGTTTTCATTGCCGAACATGACTGCGTCGACGTCGGCGTCTTGCAATGCTTTAAGATCGCGGCGAGCGGCTTCGACGATTCCCTCGATACCTGCATCCGCATCATAGAGCGGGGTACCCGGCATCGGGTTCAGGTGTACCATCGCAATGATGGGCTTCTTTGTAGGGAACAAATCAAAAAACTTACTCATAGAGAACCCCTCTTGTTGTATTCGTCTGCGGGACGATCCGGAGACGACGGTAATTATGTGCTCTTCTTCCGACCTCCGGCCGTGTGATCTTCATGCGATCTGGTCGCTCACATATATCCGCGCAATATTGCTGGCAGCTCTGTGTAGCGGATCAGGTAATGGTCGATGGAGGAATGTCCGGTTTCAGCGGTCAGCCCGTAGCCGACGACCTTCATGCCGGCAGCGTGTGCCGAAATTGCTCCAGTCAGACTGTCTTCGATCGCGATTATTTCTGCTGGAGCGAGCTGTAATTGTTCGGCTGCAGTGAGATAGGGCTCCGGATCTGGCTTACCGTTCCGCACATCATTGATGCTTATGGAAAAGCGCAGCTTGTCGGCAATTCCGAGTGCCGCGATATTCGCGTCGACTATATTGCGACCGGAATTGGAAACGCATACTTGCAGCAGACCATAGTCCGCTGCGGCGTTCATTGCCGCCAGCACGCCCTCAATAGGCTGAAGTTCGCCTGCGTTGGCGATGTAATGATTGCGGATAGGTTCAATCCATCGCTCAAAGCCCAGCCTTGCAGGTAAGCGCGACTTAACCTCTTCAAAGACGGCATCCATGTGAACACCGCGAAAGCGGTCTTCGGGAATATCGCTCAGATCGGTGCCAAAATGCGCGGTGCCTGCCAGCAGTGCCTGATGATGCAGTGGCTCGCTATCGACAAGCGTACCGTCAATATCCCATGCGATGGCTTTGATCGTCATCGTCGTTGTTACCCTTTGTAAAGAGGCTTGAGATCAGCGTAGATTTCCCGGAAGCGCTGATACCCTCTGTCGTAAATCTCTGCATTTTCCGGCCTTGGCGCGATAAGCTCGCCATTTTCAATGAATGCACTTATGCCCGACCAGTCTGTTGCGGCTCCAGTGCCAATGGCTGCGGTCCAGGCTGCTCCCAGCGATGAGCCTGGATGGCCTTTCAACTGGCGGACGGGTGCCTGAAGAATATCAGCTACAATCTGCATCCACGCGCGGCTGTTAGCGCCGCCATCGGATGCCAGATAATGAAGGGGGCGATGTCCCATGTCTTGGAGTACTTCGATATGGTGGCGAGCGGCATAACCATAGGATTCCAGCAACGCACGCCACACATGCCCGATCTTGTGGTTGAGGCTAAGTCCCGTAATCGTGCCTCGGGCAAAAGGATCGTGGATCGGCGTCTTTTCTCCCAGAAAATAAGGGACGATTGCCACACCATCGGCACCAGCGTCGATTTTCTCGGCAAGCGTATCGAGGTACTGGTGCAAGGTAAGGCCGGTATCACTAGCCGCCTGCTTTTCACCGCCCGCAAAATTCTCGACAAACCAGTTAAGGCCCGATCCGCCTGTCGACATGCAGCCATTCGGCATGTAGAGGCCCGGGACTAGATGATAGTCGAGGAACATTCTGGGGTCGGGCGCAGCATTTGCCGTCGCAACGAGAACATCAAGAGCGCCTCCGAACTTCAGAAGGACCTGACCCTCCTTGGATATTCCGGCCGCAAGTGCCGACGCGATCATGTCTGCCGCGCCGCCTACAACCGGTGTCCCTTCGGTAAGACCTGTGGCAGCTGCGGCTTCTCGCGATACTGCTCCCAGGATTTCATGAGACGAAACCTTCGCCGGGACTGCTGTGAGAGGAAGATGGGCGAGGGCGATGAGTTCCGGCGAAAGTTCATTTGTTGCAATATCGACGAACCCGGCTTCGAGAGCCCAGTTCTGCTCGATGCGTCGTTCCCCGGTCAGCCGCCAGTTTATGTAATCGTAGGAACCGAACACGGTCGCGATCCTTACAAAGACGTCCGGCTCATGGCGCTCGATCCAGCGCATTTTCGTGGCGACCAGCTGCTGATTTATGCCGTTGCCTGCCTTGGTGATGAAGTCGAACTCCTCAATCTCTTCACGCAGTTCAATGACTTCCGCTGCAACCCGGCCATCACTTTGCTGGATGCTTGGCCTGAGAAGCTCCCCATCCTCGTCCAGAAGAACAACCGCCGGAAGCATTCCGGTCACACCAACGCCGACAATTTCAGATGCCGAGATGTCTGCATTTCCAATTAATTCGCGGATGATTACGCAGCAATTGCTCCACCATTGCTTGGGGTCTTCTTCAGCCCAACCGGGCTGGTGCGACGTAAGGGTTACCGGTCGCGATGCAAGGCCGAGAACCTCGTCGGGAAGGCGTACGAGAATGCCGATCGTTGAAGTGGTGCCAATGTCGAGACCTAGAACGCAGCTCATGGGATTTTCCGGTCAGATGCTTGCAACAGGCGGTGCGATAACGATCCCGACGTTCGCTCTGGAAAGTGCACTGGCAATGTTGGGCGGCGGTGGGGCGTCGGTAATCAGAAGGTCGATTTCGTTGAGATCGGCTATCCTGATCAGCGACATGTGATTGAACTTGGCGCTGTGGCAGAGAAGAACCTTGCGATTGGCGCGACGCAGATAAACACGTTTCAGGTCGCTATCTTCAGGTGAATAATCGAACAGCCCATCTGAAGTGATGCCGGACACACCGATGAAGGCGATGTCGAACCATAGACGTTCGAACTCATCACAAGCCGATTTGCCGCAGATGGAAAGTTCTTCGCCGCGGATCTGTCCGGCAGGGACATAGACTTCGCGTCGAGCCCCACCGAGAAGTTGCGCTGTTCGAAGACTTGATGTGAAAAATTTGACGCCGACAGTGTCACGTAGTGCTTCTGCCAGAAGATAAGTCGTGGATCCCACGTCGAGTGCTACACTCATGCGCCGTTCTACGAGTTCCGATGCCTTGGCAACGATGCTCATTTTTTCCGGATTGTACTCACGCAAGCGGGCTGAAAAAGCAGGCTCTTCTCGGTCGAGGAACGTCTCTGGCACAGCTTCCTCATCGATAACCGCTCCACCATGGGTGCGAACAAGAAGGCCACCACGTTCGAGTTCAACAAGATCTCGCCGGATCGTCATTTCCGAAACGCCAATTTCTGCAGCTATATCAGTGACCTGTAGGAATCCGCGCTTACGGGCGGCATCAACAAGGTGGGCATGACGAACACGGGCAGGCAGCCGTTTTGCTTCGGCTGGCTGGGAATCCTTTAGCTTGTCCGTCATATCTTCCTCCGGCGAACTGACCAGGCGTTCAATTCTTTCATTAGGAGAAGGGTCGAACAAAAGCAATCGCAAAAAAACATAAACGAACATAAATTTTTATATTGCCAACATAATCAAACAGTGAATATGCTTTTTTGTGATCGAATACATTCGTTTCGAGGGTGAACAAAAATGATAAACGCTGAAGTGCCAGGAAAACTGGCCAGCGAACTGATGGACAAGCGTGCGATTGTTACGGGCGCCGCCACGGGTATCGGCAATGCGATAGCGCGCGCTTTGGCACGTCATGGTGTTCGGGTCGCGATTGCTGATATTGATGGTGAAGCTGCACAAAGGGCCGCAAACGATCTTGGTAGTGATGCCGTTGGACTGGCAATGGATGTCAGTCAACGTGGTTCCGTGGAAGCAGGGTTCCAATCCCTTATTTCACAATGGGGCGGTCTCGATATCGTGGCAGCAAATGCCGGCGTTTCGACGATGAATCGTGCCGTTGACCTCACAGACAAGGAATGGGACTTCAATTTTGACGTCAATGCGCGCGGCGTGTTTCTGACTAATCAGATCGCCGCCCGTTATTTTCTTTCCAGCGGAACCAAGGGCGTGATCGTCAATACAGCGTCACTTGCCGCCAAGATCGGCGCTCCGTTGCTGGCGCATTATTCTGCAAGCAAGTTTGCCGTCTTGGGCTGGACACAGGCATTGGCACGCGAGCTTGCTCCCAATGGAATTCGCGTCAATGCGGTTTGTCCCGGCTTCGTCAAAACCTCCATGCAGTCGCGCGAAGTCGAATGGGAAGCAAAACTACGCGGTATTACACCGGCGCAGGTAATTGCCGATTATGTATCGCAAACGCCGCTCGGGCGTCTGGAGGAACCCGAAGACGTGGCGGAAGTGGTCGTCTTCCTTTGCTCGGATGGTGCCCGCTTCATGACAGGGCAGGGTATCAACGTGACGGGTGGTGTTTATACAACGTAATCCAAAAGTGCATCACATGCGACGTGACGTGCTCAATAAACAAAAATGACCGAAAAAATGCGGTCGGCTCAGGGGACTAGCGGCGATCGGTCGGGAAAAGGCCAGCTATCGCTGATCGTGCGGAAGGGTAGATCTGAATGGCGTCGATCGAACTGGAACACGTATCCAAACTATACGCCAACGGCGCCTATGGGGTGCGTGATGTCGATCTGAAGATCGATGATGGCGAGTTTGTCATCTTTCTCGGCCCATCTGGCTGCGGAAAGTCGACGACATTACGCATGATTGCTGGGCTCGAAGGCATTACTTCCGGAGATTTGCGTATTGGTGGAAAATCGGTGATACGGCTACCGCCCAAGGATCGCAACGTCGCGGTTGTTTTTCAGTCCTACGCGCTCTATCCGCATATGACCGTACGGCAGAACATGGGGTTCGGCCTTAAAATGCGTGGTGTTCCGGCGGCTGAAATAGCGGCGAAAGTCAGCGAGGCTGCCAACATGCTGGGGCTGAACAAATATATTGATCGCAAGCCCGCTGCCCTTTCCGGTGGACAGCGTCAGCGCGTGGCACTTGGTCGTGCGATCGTACGCGAGCCAAACGCCTTTCTGCTCGATGAACCGCTTTCGAATCTTGACGCGCAACTGCGCGCAGAAATGCGGCTTGAACTCGTGAAACTGCATCGCAGGCTGGGCAAGACCATCATTCATGTAACGCATGATCAGGTCGAAGCCATGACGATGGGAGACCGCATCTGCATCATGCGTGATGGTGTTATGGTCCAAGTGGGCAAACCACTCGAAGTTTATGCAAATCCGGCGGATACATTTGTTGCGAAATTCCTGGCAACACCGCCGATGAATCTCATTCCTGTACGACTTGCTCTGTCCGGTAACGACGAGTTGCTGGTACATGGTGATGGAGTCGATATCTGCGTGCCCGCTATGCACAGGTCTCACTATGATGCGAGTACTAAGAAACCGCTTCTGCTCGGCATCAGACCTGAGGATATCTATGAGGCGCAGAACAATCCAGACTGGCAACCGATCGACCTGACGGTGGTCGCTGTCGAGAAGCTTGGCGTCGAGACGGTAGTCATCGGCCAGATCGGAAACGACCAACCGCTTGAACTCAATGCCCGCGTAAGCCGTTATTTCACGGCGAGTATCGGGGAAAAGGTTCGATTGTTCATCGATGCAAGACCGATGCATCTTTTCGATGCCGAGACCGAAAAAGTTATCAGTCGACCACCGCTAGTGCCTGGTCTGGTGAAGGTTTAGGAGATAGCGATGCGCAAGCTGCTCATCCATGCTGGTCTCGTCACCGTTTCGCTGGTGATACTGGTGCCATTGCTCTGGACCCTCCGCATAAGCTTTGTACCGGAACAGATGGCTTATTCCACCGAATTGATGCCGCAGTTCACGTTCCAGAATTATGTGGATTTGTTCACCCAAAAGCGTTTCGGCGTCTATTACGTTAACAGTCTGATCGTGGCGACAGGATCAGTTCTGCTCGCATTGCCCTTCGCGGCAATGACGGGCTATGCGTTTGCGCGGTTCAAGACCGGTGGGCCGCTGGCGCGCTTCACCGTTCTGGCAACACAGATGCTGCCGCCGGTTGCGATCGTATTGCCAGCCTTCATGCTATTTCGCTCGGTGGGGATGACCAATTCGGTTCTTGGTCTGACAATTGCCTATGCAGCGATCAATCTGCCGTTTCTAATCTGGATTCTCATGGGTTTTTTCGAGGGTATTCCTGTCGACCTGGAATGGGCGGCACAGACCGATGGGGCCAGTGCATGGGGAGCATTCTGGCGCATCGTCGTGCCGGTTTCTCTGCCGGGTATTGCCGCGGCAGGTGTGCTTGGCTTCATTTTAGCCTGGAACGAGTTCCTGTTCGCACTGGTCCTGAGCGGCCCGACAACAGCGACAGTGCCTGTCGGACTTGCATCTCTGCAGACCTCGAACGGTGTTCAGATCGCCAAAGTGGCGGCGGGCGTTATCCTGGCCATTTTACCACTCGTGATAGCGTCGCGTTTCATCCAGCGTTTCATCGTACAGGGGCTCACATTCGGCAGCGTCAAGTGACGCAAAGACTAAGTGCATGCGAATAACCATAACAAAGGGAACCACGAAAATGCTTAGGTCTGGAAAAAAACTGATGGCGGGTGTCAGCCTGCTTCTTCTAGCGGGAATGGGATCAGCTTACGCGGAAACCGTTACGCTGCGTGCTCTGATGGAAGATGTGCCTGAAACACATATCATTGAAAAACTGCTGCCGGATTTCGAAAAGGAAACCGGCATCAAGGTTGAATTCGAGAAGATTGGCTATGGTGATATGCATGACAAGCTCGCCACGCAGCTCGTCTCGCCGGAAAGCTATTACAATCTGCTCGAGGTGGATTTTCTTTGGGCAGGTGAATTTCCCGCGGCCGACTGGCTCACCGATCTGAAGCCCCTCGCTGAACGCGATAAGCTCGATCTTTCGGAATTCATTCCATCAACGTTGGACTTGCTCGGTCGGACTGAGGAGGCCATGCCGATCCTGCCGATGTATAATTATTCGATGGGCCTGCTTTATCGAAAGGACCTTCTTGAGGACGCTAAGCTCAAAGAAGCTTACAAGAACGAGTTCAATGCTGAACTGAAGAAGCCCGAAACGCTGGAAGAGTATGTGCAAATCGCCAAGTTCATGAAGGCGAAGGCAAATGTCGCCGGAGCCGCAATGCAAGGGCAACGGGGCGATCCGAACAGTATGGAGTTTTCCAACTATCTGTTCTCTGCAGGGGGGGCCTATCTTGACATGGAACGCAAGGTCACGCTCGACAGTCCGGAAGCTGTCAAGGCGCTGACGCTTTATGTCGATTCTATCCAGAATGCGGCTCAACAAGGTGCGCTGTCGGCTACGCTCGATGATACCATGCGCCTGATGTGCAGTGGCGAAGCGTTCAGCATGGTCACCTATTGGTGGATGCTCCCGCAGATGGATAATGCCGAAAAGTGTCCGAAAGTCGCGGGTAAGGTTGGGCTTTCCGTCATGCCGGGCGGCCATGGCGAAAGCGGCGGCTGGGGCTGGGGCATTCCCAAGAACACATCACCAGAATCTCAGGAGGCCGCATGGACCTTCATCAAGTGGGTCCAGAGCAAGAAGATCGGTGTGGCCCGGGCCCTGGAAGGCCACGCACCAGTAAGCGAAGCGGTCTATAAAGACCCTGAGGTCCTCAAGAAATATCCGTTCTACGAACAGGCGCTCGACGTCGTGGCATCTGGAAAATCATTCCCGATATTCGCTTATTCAGCACAATATGAAGATGTGCTCGGCACGCAGATCTCGCGGGCTGCTGGCGGCGAAGTCAAGCCGGAAGCGGCGATAAAAGCTGCTGCTTCGGGACTGGATGATCTTCTGAAGAAATAAAACGCCTGCCGCCCTCTCGACATTCGGAAGGGCGGCAGAGGTTTCCAACTGTATATCTGCTGGCATTCTCCGGAGCGGCCGCATGTCCAACGCCACTACAGCAATTGATCGTACCTGGAAAACTGGCTGGGCATTTTCCCTGCCGGGGCTATCGACCCTTGCGATCGTCATGGGGTTGCCGCTCCTATATGCCGTTCTAATGTCGATCTCCTCCATGACCCTCTTGCGGCCATCGCTATTTCCACTCACGGGCTTCGAAAACTATGCACGTATCATGAGCAGTGCACAATTCTGGAGTTCCCTCTGGCTGACTGTCAAATATTCGATCGTGACTGTGATGGCCGAGTTTATACTTGGGCTGGGCATCGCGCTGATGTTGAACGCGGTTGTTAAAACCAAGCCGATCTACTTCGCGATCCTGACCATTCCAATGGCCATGTCACCCGTCAGCGTCGCCCTTATATGGCGCATGTTGCTACAACCCAATCTGGGCATCATAAACCATATGATGGAAACCGTCGGTTTGCCTAGGCTTGATTGGCTCGGATCGTCCGATCTCGCAATCTGGTCGATGGCCGCTATCGATATCTGGCAGCAGACATCCTTTGTCGTCCTTATACTCGCCGCGGGGCTGGCATCGCTGCCGCGTGATCCTTACGAGGCCGCGGAAGTGGATGGGGCGGGGAAGATCCAGCAGTTCTGGTTTCTGACTTTGCCTATGCTCAGACCCGTGGCTGCTATCGCAATTATCATCCAGCTCATCAATGAATTCCGCACCTATGATTTGACGTATGTGTTAACCAAAGGTGGGCCGGGCACCTCAACCGAGGTGTTGAGTTTCTTTGCTTACAGACAGGCGTTTCTTGGACTTTCGCTGAACGAAGGCTCGGCAGCCGCATTTGTCCTGCTGTTGATCGTGCTCGTTATTACAATTGTTTTCTTCTGGATACTCGAAAATAGACGGTTTCGAGATGTGGGGTGATACCCGATCAAGGCAGTCCGTTCACGTTGCACGGACCACTTCCTTTGACCAACTTTGGCTTAGGAGAAAATGTAAACCTGCCGCGGGCTTCTTGCGAAATAGAGAGCGGAAAAGTGAAGAAAGCGGTTCCGAGGCGGCGCATCGGCGCTACGACAAGTGACTGGAAAACGACCTCGCGGCTGTCAAGTTCGTTGCGGCCAGAATCTAGTGCAGGAATTTATGAGACCACACTCTAGGGTCTGTGGGGAATTAGGTTTTGAGCGTGGCGTGAGACGCATTCAGAGAGAAAATCCGCCACGTCCTAAAGGGATATGGTGAAAATGGCCCAGCTTTGCTCCTAAACCTGTGCTATTTTCATCCATATCACGCTGCAAAACGAATTCCCCACAGACCCTAGATTATTTATCAATTTCCTTGAGATAAGGATGTTTAACTGTAATAGAAATTCCTAAACCAGTATTTGGTCTGAAAGGAGATACCGATGCTTCTGAGCGCGCTTGCGGCCGATATTGCGCTACCTGCACCGGTGCTTCTCGTTGAAGATGATATGGTGGTGCGACGCAGGCTCGAAATGCTGCTGCTTCAGTTTGGCTACCAACTGGAGGCCATTATATTTGCTGCGTCACTGGCCGAAGCACGCGCCTGTATGACGGATCAGCCGGTTGCACTTGCTTTGGTCGATATTGGTTTGCCTGATGGCAGTGGAATTGATCTAATCTCGGAGTTTCATGCTTCAGATCCGGGCTTGGCTATACTGGTCATTTCGGCGTGGTGCACACAGGATGTTATTCTTTCTGCCTTGCGGGCAGGCGCTGTAGGGTATGTTCTTAAAGAACGAGACGATCTGGAAGTTGCTATCGCAATACGCAGTGTTTTACGCGGCGGGGCACCCATCGATCCGTTTGTCGCAAAGCGAATTATCGAGGAACTGCCTGCTCAATCGCCAGAGCCAACGACCGATGACGGTATGCAAGCACTGACCGCACGGGAGAGTCAGATATTGCTTTTGGTGGCCGAAGGGCTTGGTAATAGGGATATTGCAGAGCGCCTCTGCCTGTCGCGGTACACGGTGGAGTGCCATATCAAACGGATTTATCGCAAGCTTGCAGTTTCCTCTCGGACGCGAGCAATCCATACCGCGAGACAGCGCGGATTGTTGGCGTGAGGTGGCTGCTATTTCTGTGCTTGTGCATTTTTTCTGTGCCTGCGTGGGCGCAAACGAATTCTGCTTCGTCAACTTGTGCAGTGCGCATAATCGACGTGAAAGCAGCTGCAGCCACTCCTGACGGTGGCAGAGCAGACGACGCGCAATGGGAACATGTGACCCTTCCAGATGACTGGAATTGGAGACATTCTCAGGGAACCAATAAGGTCTGGTATCGTATTGACTGGCAACAAAGTTGTCCCGCCGACGGCAGAGAGCCTGTGGCTTTGTTGTTGCGATCCGTCGTTATGGCTGGAGAAGTTTATGTCAACGACCACCATCTCTGGAGTGATGAGCAATTAACGGAACCGCTTTCCCGCAGTTGGAATATGCCCCGCTACTGGCTTTTGCATAATTCGTGGTTGTATGAGGGTGTAAATACGCTCTGGGTCAGAGTTGTCGGCATAGAAGGGCAGACCCTTGGACTTGGACCTGTCGCCGTTGGTGAGCCCAGACAAGTTTATGAGCAATACGAAAATTTGTGGTGGCGCAACCGCACATTATATGTCGCAAACATCATCGTATCGGGCGTTATCGGCATTT
Source organism: Brucella grignonensis (assembly GCF_002252505.1). Lineage (GTDB taxonomy): Bacteria > Pseudomonadota > Alphaproteobacteria > Rhizobiales > Rhizobiaceae > Brucella > Brucella grignonensis. The sequence goes on from NZ_NNRL01000165.1 coordinate 156,857, forward strand.
TATTCTTTTGTATCTGGATCGTTCGCAGAGACCAGACCGCATACGGATGGTATGCATTTTCGTCCTTATTCTGGGTCGTTTTTATATCAAATATTCTTGTCACGAAGCCCTGGCCTTTTCCGGATACTCTGACGGCAGCCAAAATAAACGCAATTGCCTTGTTGTTATGCGTGGCCTGTTTTTGCTTGTTTACGCTGCGTTTCGGCGAAAGGCGATTGAAGCGCTACGAGTGTATTCTGTGGGGCACGACAGCATGCCTGATTGTAGCGCTCATTATCGCGCCGGTTTACGTTATCGTTTATATTCAGATACTTAGCTTTTTGTTGGCGACCTTGGCGTTTCTGGCGAATTGTCTGCAGTTTCCTCTCTATGCTCTGCATACGCGCCAGCGTGAACATTTGATGCTCGCTCTTTGTCTGCTGGTTCTATTCGTGACAAGCCTGCATGACTTTTTTCTGATTTCAAAACTCATCCCTGGCGAGTTTTCGATCCTGCCTTACGCGAATATCGCGATTACTCTCTGTCTATCCGGCATCTTGGGATTGCGTCATGCACACAATGTTCGAAGAATAGAACAGTTCAATGTTGAGCTGGCGGACAACGTGGCCAAGGCGCGTGCTGAACTCGCAACGACCCTTGAGCGCGAGTATGCTCTGGCGCTGTCCAATACCAGACTTAGAGACCGGTTGGATATTGCACATGACCTTCACGATGGCATAGGCGGATCACTCGTGCACATGATGGCCTCGGTGGAGCAAGGTAACGGTCCCGTCAACCGACCGCAAGTCGTCTCGATGCTTAAGCTGATCCGCGACGATCTACGTCAAACCATTGACAGCAATTCCAGCCCCAGCATCAAGGTTCCGGCCACACCGTTGGAATGGATAGCCCCTTTGCGACACCGGTTCACGGCACTTTTCGATGAACTTGGCATAAAGTCTGAATGGGTGTTTCCAGATCAGTGGCTTAATCCGCCCAATACGTTACAGTGCTATGCGCTGACCCGAATTGTAGAGGAAGCATTGACCAATGTCATAAAGCACAGCCGCGCAAAAATAGTGACATTGTCATTGGTCCAGAGTTCTCGTGACACACTCATCCTGCATGTCAAAGACAATGGCATTGGCTTCGATGTTGAGGCCGTGCACCGAGCCAATATCAGTATTGGTATGCGCAGCATGTCTACACGTATGGCGCGCGTTGGGGGAAGGGTCGAGTTTGCGTCAAAACCGGGTCAAACGCTCTTGAGCGCGGTGCTCACAATTGAACCTTGATGAAAAGAAATGCGGATGACACGATTAGTGCTGCTTGGGCCCGGATCGTGATCTCCATGCCAATAAGAATACGAATGGTTGCTAAAAGACCATAATTGTTTCACATAAATTGTGGTTTGAATGTTCTGCTTCGAAAAAAATGGGGTGCAGGTTGTTACGCAAGAAGTTCGGTTTTCTCTTCCTTTTCCTTGCAATTATTGCGTCGCCCTCAAACGCTTTTGAAGCAGGATCTCCGCCGGAATTAAAGCCGTTGCCGCAACAGGTTCAGGCAGCTCGTTTGACGGCAGAGTTCCTTTCGCGCTTTCATTATAAGCCAGTTCCCTTGGATGATGCTCTGTCCGTCAAGATCATGAATCGCTATATCGATTCCCTTGATCCTGATCGGCTGATTTTCCTGCAGTCAGATATTGATAGCTTCAAAACCAGCAGCAAAGAAATCGATGACGCCATCGACCAGGAAGATCTGAGCATCCCGTTTGCCATTTTCAATATTTATGGGCAGCGTGTGGTTGACCGCATGACTTATGCACGTAGCCTGCTCAATCAGAAATTCGACTTCAGTGTTCAGGAAGACTATCCGATTGTTCGCGATAAAGCGGCTTGGCCACAATCGGACGCAGAACGCAACGACTTATGGCGTAAACGCGTCAAAAATGACTGGCTGCGTTTGAAACTGGCTGGCAAAGATGATGCCACCATTCGCGAGACACTGGGCAAGCGCTATGAAAACACACTCGCGCGCGCATACAAGTCGAAAGCCGACGATGTTTTCCAGATATTCATGGCCGCATATACAACCTCCGTCGATCCTCATACCGATTATTTTGGTGCGAATGCTTCGGCAGAGTTTGATATAGCTATGAAGCTTTCCCTTGTGGGCATCGGCGCCGTTTTGCAGGAACGAGATGATTACACCACGATCCGCGAGCTTGTCGCTGGCGGTCCTGCTCAATCCTCAGGCAAGCTTGCCGTTGGCGATCGTATTATTGGTGTCGGTCAAGACGAAAACGGGCCGATAAAAGAAGTCGTCGGATTGCGTCTTGATGAAGTTGTGCAACTGATACGCGGTGCCAAAGGGTCGATTGTGCGTCTGGATATCTTGCCAGCGGATGCCGGACCGGATGGTGCGCATCACGTCGTTCGCCTGGTTCGCGACAAGATCAGCCTCGAAAAGCAAGCGGCCCAAAAGACAGTGCTGTCAGTAAAAGATGGAACTGCCACGCGAAAGATAGGCGTAATCACACTTCCTGCATTTTATGAGGATATCGAGGCCCGCCGAAAAGGTGACAAGGATTATCGAAGCGCCAGCCGCGATGTCGCCAAACTTGTAACGGAATTGAAGCAGGACAAAGTCGATGGTGTTCTCATTGATCTTCGCAACAATGGCGGCGGCTCGTTGACCGAAGCCATTGACCTGACCGGCCTATTTGTCGGCAAAGGCCCTGTGGTCCAGCAACGCAATGCAAAAGGTGAAGTGAAAGTGGAGAGCGATGATCTTCCGGCCCCGATCTGGAATGGACCGCTCGGCGTTCTCATAAATCGCGGGTCGGCGTCCGCTTCAGAGATTTTTGCTGCGGCAATTCAGGATTACGGACGAGGTGTCATTATCGGTGAGCCTAGTTTCGGCAAAGGAACAGTGCAGACCGTTATCAATCTTGATGAGGTGGTGCAGAATCCAGAACCGAAATTCGGTGAATTGAAGTTGACGGTTGCGCAGTTTTTCCGTGTGAATGGCGGCACAACGCAATTACGCGGCGTGACACCTGATATCAACTTGCCCGGAACGTTTAATATCAAGACCACCGGTGAGTCGAGTTTCGACAATGCCCTGCCCTGGAGTGAGGTGAAGCCAGCGAAGTATAAGTCGTATGGCGATATGGCGGCGACTATATCGCAGCTGCAAGAAAAGCATGATAACCGGGTAAAGAGTGAACCCGAATTTCAGCGGTTTGTGGAAGATATTGTGGCCTTGAAGGCACAGCGCGAAAAGACAACCATATCCCTCAACGAAACCACGCGTCGTGATGAAATCTCGGCCGAAACAAATCGCCTTAAGGCGCGTGGTGAGAACAAAGATGAAGTCAACGCGGATAAGGATGATGGTTTACAGTCCAATGAGCGGAGCTTGAGCGCTGAAATTGCCATCGAAAAAGCCCGTACGAGCGCAAAAGATGTTCTGCAAAATGAAGCAGCGACCATCGTTGGTAATTTGGCAGATTTACAAAGAGAAGCATCGAAATAGTCGCTATGTAACTGAAAGCTGGTGGTCGGCCATCATGTACGGATTCAAGGGGGCTATTCAGGTACCACTGAACACACACCGAATTTTCGTGTAAGTCCCCTTGTTCGACCAATAATGTCGATGTCACGGCATTATGCTAGCAATATAAATCACGAGCACCGCTTGGCCGGATAATGCGCAGAACAGAGCCAGCCAGTAATTGGCCCTGTTCACTAAATCCAACTTCAAATCCTTGTTAAGACTTTGCCGAAATCGCACTCAATTCCTCAAGGTCGAGATCGCGCTCCAGTTCATGTAGGGTCTCATCATCAATGTCCCCGATCCTGTGAAGGCGGAGCAGCTCCCCGCGGCCAGCCGCCACAATCTCGAGGACGGCGTCGAAATGAGCATGAAGCATCGGCATGTATTCTTCTGTGCGTTCGGCATAGTCTATGATCGCCGTTGCCCTTTTTTGATATCGGGCGAGTAGCTGCGGATGAACGAGATTTCCCGCTTCGTCGTAAGCCAGAGCTTCAATGGTTGTCAGTTGTACCTGGGCCATTGCCGCTTCGGCTTGGCTCATGGTGAGTTTAGCTCGTTCTGACTCCGTCTCGGGTAGTTTCACCCATGTGATAATGCGGCCGAGAGTGGTTCCCTGCACAAGCACGGTTCCAGCGATGACCGCGAATGCCGTTACAAGAATGAGGTCACGTGACGGGAAAGCCGCTGGCAAGCTTAGCGCAAGAGCGAGCGTTACAACACCACGAACCCCCGCCCAACTCACGACAACTGCGCCACCCAAGCCAATCGGTCTTGCACCATTAAAGCCGAGCATGTTGCAGAGCCTGATGATATAGTCACATGCGAACACCCACACGAACCGCGACACAATCAGTGCGATAAGGATGAGAAATACCGGCAGTCCCATTGTTTCGACAACAGTGCCGAAACCGCCGGCACGCTCCACAACGTCCCGCAAGGACAATCCGATTAGGATGAACACCGAAGCCTCCATCATAAAGATCAGCACAGTCCAGAACGACGTTCCGCGCATGCGTATTGCAGCATTAAACACTGTGTGCTGATACCAACTGGCGATCAGGCCCGTTGTGACCGTGGCGATGACACCGGAGACATGAAAGAATTCGCCCAGCAGATACGATATCCAGGCGAGTAAGATCGAGGAGGCGATCATAAGATAGTCGTCGCCGAGGCGTCGTACGAATTTGACCCATACCGGGGTCAGAACAAGAGCTGCTCGAAATCGTACGCTAAGACCGAACGGAGCGGGAACGTCATGCAGCGCGGAGGATTCTTCCAGGAAGTCGCAATGGCCTGAAGCCTTCGGGCATCTGCTGCTCGGTGTCCCAGGAATAGATGCCGGTGAGATTTATGTGCTCCCAGCTGAGTGGCGAGACATGCTTGAGCAATATGTCGGGGATAGTTCGACCACTTTGACGCAGATGGGCTACGGCACGGCTGAGATAAACGGTATTCCAGTGGACGATGGCGCTGACGACAAGGTTGAGGCCCGAGGCACGGAATGCCTGACTTTCGAACGATCGGTCGCGGATTTCGCCGCGCTCATGGAAGAAAACGGCCCGCTTGAGCTTGTGGGCGGATTCTCCTTTGTTAAGACCGGCTTGACATCGCCGGCGAAGTGCCGGGTTGGAATACCATTCGATCATAAACAGGGATCGCTCGATGCGCCCGAGCTCACGCAGGGCTTTCGCCAACTGGCTCGGTTTCGAGGATGCCGCCAGCTTTTTGAGGATCATTGAGGGCGCAACAGAGCGTGTCGTGATTGATGCCGCCAGATGGAGAAGGTCATCCCAGTGTTCCAGAATGAGGGCGGTATTGATCGGCGCGCCGATATGGTTGGCCAGTGCTGGATATGAGTCGGCCTTTTCGAAAGTATGGAACTTCCGGTCCTTGAGATTGCGCAGCCGAGGCGCAAAACGCTTTCCGATCAGAGTGAAGAGGGCAAATACATGATCGCTCGCACCTCCGGTATCGGTAAAGTGCTCCTCGATCTCCAGGATGGTGTCGTGGTCGAACAGGCCGTCGAGAACATAGGCTGCCTCGCTCTCGGTCGGGCTGATCGGCAGAATGCTGAAATAGCCGTACTGATCGGAAAGGTGGCTGTAAAATTTCGAGCCTGGCTCGCTGCCATAATGCAGGTTGATATCACCGCGTTTGGCGGCACGATCACTGGCCCGGAAGAACTGACCATCAGATGATGCGGTCGTCCCTGTTCCCCAGAGCTGGGCGTGGGGATGACGCGCATGGGCGTCGGTCACACATGCCTGCGCTGCGCGATAGGTTTCCGTGCGGGCATGGAACATGCGCATCCATCCGATCTGATGGGCGCTGATCCCCTTGGAGGCTCCGGCCATACGTTTCGGGCCAAGATTGGTGGCGTCCGCGAGCGTGCCGGCGAGCATGGCCGGAATGTTTTGCGGTGAATCGCCCGTTCGAACATGGGTGAACTGGTCGGCAAAGCCGGTCCACTCATGCACGTCTCTTAAGAGATCCGGCACTTCGACAAGCGGATACATTTCGCTGAGTTCGATATTTAGTTCATCGGCTGCAGCGGGCACTTCGCTCGCCAGCGGTGTTACAATCAGGGTTCCGGCATCGAGACGGACGCCTTCAAGTTTGCCGTTGCGGGCGCGATGGGCGAGACGTTTCAGATTGAAGTCCAGCAATTGTTGCATTTCGGTGAGCCAAGCCACCCCGTCGCGCTGCACACCGAGCCCAAGCTGGTCAGTTTCCTTCAGCTTGGTAAAAGTAGGGCGGGGCATGAAATTTTCATTTATCGGCCGGAACGCCCTGCTGCCTTCGACCCAGATGTCGGCCGAACGAAGCCGCTCGCGCAACGCTGCCAGTGTTGCAATCTCATAGAGACGGCGATCGGCCTTTGCCTGCCCGAAGATCAGTTTACGCTCCGCCGCGCCGAGATGAGCGATCGGGACACGTTCGGGAAGCACGCGCCTTCCTTCCGCGTAAAGGGATCTGAGTGTTTCGATCGCTGCCAGCAAAGGATCATACCGACGACTTGAATGGAATGTGAAGGTCAGGAGGAACCGGCCTGCATAATTGCGAACATTGGCATATTGCTCAGCTGCAATAAGCAAGGGTGAGGCGTCATTGTCTTCCACCATCGCCGCAAGCGTCGGCTTTGCCTGCACCAAGCGATGCCAGCCGACGTGGCGGTCGAGCGTTTCAATTGCATCTTCATCATTGTCATTGGCGCACTGAAGAGCCGATATCGTGTCGAGAAACAGCCGTAGTGCCTTAGCCGTCTCCATCCGGGTGTTCACATGGCGCTGCTTCTTGCGGTTATTCGCCTGCGAAAACAGCCTGCCGATCAGCTTGATGAACATGGTGACTGCGGCGTCGGTGAGCTTTTGCCCAAGCTTGATGATCTGCGCGATGATCGTCGCGCGCCGCCGACTGGCGTTGAAGTCGGCGGCAAGCCATGCCGGTGTCACATCGCCCTCCCGGACCATCTGCTCCCAGCGACCGGAGTGGATGCGGGCTTGTAGTCGGGGATCGATATCGAGCGCGCGGATGAAAGCGATCCTGTCGGTCAGCGTGACCAGGTTGGTTGCTCCCGGAGCATCTGGCGCAGATCGCAGCCAATGGAATCGCGTCTGTCGTATCTCGGGATCAACCGTCAAAAGATCATCGAGGGATTGGAGCTTTTCGGCTGAAAGGCCCGATATCAGGGCAGCCTCGGCGCGACGGCGGGCTATTACGCGGCCGGCAAAGCCGATCCGCTCTATTGTGTCAGGTGCGGGAAGTAACACCTTCCGCTCCCGCAGCGTGGTGACAATAGCTTGGGCAATAGAATGGCCCTTGTCCGTTGCGGTCGCCGTTTCGACGGCGGATAGTAAGGCGGCGCGCCGGTCCTGTGCTGTTGCTGTTCGTTTTCCAAAATAGGAAAGCAAATGCGCGATATGCTCGCGGCGAGTTTCCTCCCGCCTGGCATAGGAACGGAAACTCTCCGGATCAGCATCCAATTGTTCGGCTATATAATTGAGCATCGCCCTCGGCGGAATTTCGTGCACCATGAGAGCCCGGCCCGGATGCCGCATCATGCAAAGCTGGACAGCAAAGCCGAGCTGGTTATGTTTTCGCCTGCGGACTTCGATCTCCAGCCGGTCCGATGGAGATAGAGTGTAGTGACGGATCAGACTATCCTCATCGGTCGGTACGCCGAACAGCTCCTGTTGATCCTGAATTTTGAGAAACTTCCGCCGCGCCATTTTTTACTCCATACAAACTTGCGTCGATGGTTCCGGGCATGTCCGGAAACGGTCGTTTGAGTACAGGCCTAAATCACCCTGTCCACAAATTATCTTGACTTATTTGTGGACAGGCATCACCTTTCGGACAACCTATTCGGACGAAATTGAACCTTATGCCACGCACCTTTGCCTATGTCCGTGTCTCCACGACCGGACAGACCACCGAAAACCAGATTCAGGAAATCGAAGCGGCCGGCTTCCACGTCGAGCCACGCCGTATAGTCACCGAGACCATCTCGGGCAGCGTCGCCATTGCGCAGCGCCGGGGTTTCTCGCGACTGATGGATAAACTCGAAGCCGGGGACGTGCTCATCGTCACCAAGCTCGATCGGCTCGGCCGAGATGCGATCGATGTCAGTACGACGGTCAGGAAACTGGAGGAGCTGGGCGTGCGGGTCCATTGTCTGGCCCTCGGCGGCGTCGATCTGGCGAGTTCCGCCGGGAAGATGACGATGAGCGTCATCAATGCCGTCGCTCAGTTCGAGCGTGATCTGCTGATCGAACGCACGCAGTCGGGCCTCAAACGAGCCAAGTCGGAAGGCAAGACCCTCGGCCGTCCCGCTCGGCTCAATGAGAAGCAGAAATTGGATGTTCTCTCGGATTTGGCGGGCGGGATGAGCGTTTCCGCACTCGCCAGAAAATTTGACACCAGCCGCCAGACCATCATGCGTGTCAGGATCGAGGGCGACCGCTCCGTTTAAGCCGTGACTTGAGTAGGCACCCGTTTCCCTTTCGCCTCACCCCGCGCAGCAGGACAGTTTTTTCACATCCCTGTCGAAGGTCTGAGCCGCAAGCTTCAAACCTTCGACAGTCGTCAGATATGGAAAGATCGTCTCCGAGAGATCATCGATCGTCAGGCCGCAGCGGATGGCCAAGGCTGCCGTCTGAATGCTGTCAGCACCCTCTGGTGCAAGGATGTGAGCGCCAAGGAGTTTCCGGGTTGACCCGTCGGCGACCAGCTTGATCAGGCCGCGCGTGTCGCGCGCCGCCAGCGCCCGCGGCACATTGTCGAGGGAAAGGACGGAGGTGCGAACCGAATGTCCGGCAGCCCGCGCCTGCGCTTCGGTCATGCCGACGCTCGCCACCTGCGGATCGGTAAAGACCACGGCGGGCATTGCGGTGTTGTCGTAACTCAGGCTGTTGCCGTTCAATGCGTTCTTGGCGGCGAGCTTTGCGCCATAGGCGGCCATGTAGACGAACTGATCTTTTCCGGTTACATCGCCGGCGGCATAGACGCCCGCCTTCGAGGTGCGCATGCGATCATCAACGATGATGGCCCCGGCCGGTGTCAGGTCTATACCGGTTTCAGCAAGCCCAAGGGCTTCAGTGTTCGAGCGGCGTCCCGTCGCCACAAGAATCCGCTCGGCAGTCAAGATTTCCGGACGTCCGTCCCGCGCGATGGCGAGGGCAACACCACCATCATCGGTCTTGCGGGCGGACTCGTAGGTAATGCCGCTGACGATTTTAATCCCCTCATCGGCCAGATAGGTGGCAAGCGCAGCGCCGATTTCGGGTTCAGCCTCCGGCAGAAGCCGGCTGCGGAACACGAGTGTCACTTCGACACCGGCCCGTGCGAAAGTCTGGGCAAGCTCCACGCCGATGTAGCCGCCGCCAAGCACTATCATCGAGCGTGGCAGCTCGGTCAGGGCGAGCGCTGTCGTGCTGTCGAGCGGCGATACGTCAGCGATCCCCGGAATCCCCGGCAACGCCGGACGCGCACCGGTGGTGATGATAATTCGCTCGGAGCCGATGTGCTGGCCCGCGACCTGGACACCGCCGTCAACGAGGCGGGCCGGACCTTCGTGGTAGACCACATTGTTGTACTCCGGCAGCAGATCAGCGTATTTCGCCTGTCGCAGACCGGCAACCAAAGCGTCTTTCTGGGCGATCTGAGCGGCCCAATCAACCACGCGCGCGCCGCTTTCGATCCCATCAAACCGGGCAGCCGCATCGTTGGCGTGACGTACAGCCTCCGTGGCCCGGATCAGGGCTTTCGAGGGCACGCAGCCGATGTTGACGCATGTACCGCCGATCGTGCCATGCCCGACAAGAGCCACTTGGGCGCCTAGTTCGGCGGCCGTGATCGCGGCGGAGAAACCGGCCGAGCCAGCTCCGACGACCACAAGATCATAACGGCCGTTGCCTTTGTTGGAAGTTGGAACGTCGCAAGCTTCACACATTCAATTCACCTTTGTTGTCTTGTTATTCATCGAGCAGCAATTGGCATCCGCTGATGAGGCGGAACGCCGACGCCGGTAAAGATAAAGTGCGGACGCCCCAATCGCGGCGAGAGCGATCGGGATCAGCACATAGCCGGCCGCTGCGAACCATGCGGAAAAGCCAAAAGAGCCAGCGGCGACCAAAAGAAATGGCGCGGCGCAACAGATGACGGCGAGAAACCCGACTCCGCCAAGGCCGATGAACTTTCCATCTGTCATGCTGAACCTCCTTACTGCGAAACGCCGGACGGATAGCCAGCATTGGTGGTTGCGGTGATCAGCGCGGCGACATTCGTCTGGCTGTCGTCAAAGCGCACCTTCGCGATCGCCGCGCCGGTCGCCTCCGATACATCAACATCGAGCACGCCTGGAACGTTGCTGAGCGCCCGCTTCACAATCGGGCCGCAGAGTTCGCAGGTGGCATTGGCAACATTCAAGGTTACGGTCTGCTCGGCGGCAAAAGCGTGACCACCCGTCAGCAGGGACGCAGTAAGGGCAATGAGGGGCAGGATTTTCATGAGATTCTCCTTGGGATTAAGCATCGAGGACAAGGCGGGCGGCGTAGGGAAAGCCCACGGCGATAATGATCAAGACAGTTGCGACCCAAAGGCCGATCTTGGCGTTCCGATGGGATGATGGACGCGCGCAGTAGGAACCCTCGGCGCATTCAGCCGCCTTCGGCCTGCGATAGACGAGATAGAAACCGTAGCCGAGGCAGGCGAGCGCGATCGTGATAAACACAGGCTGGTAGGGTTCGAACGCGGTCAAATTGCCGATCCACGCGCCGCTGATGCCAGCGAAGAACAAGGCAAAGGGCAGCACGCAACAGGTTGCTGCGCCCAGTGCCGCAACGATGCCGCCGACCGACAGCAATGCTGCCCGATCAAAACCCTTTTCGGCTGGCTCTGTGACTGTATTTGCCAGCGTCCGTGTTTCATCCTGCATCATCGTTCACATGCTCCCGCAATTGATCTATCGTGACCCTAGTGCCTGTAGCGACTACAGGGTCAAGCGAGAAATTTTCACGGATTTGTGCGAGCTATGTGATGACACAGAATGATGAATTTTCGATCGGCGTGCTGTCCGAGCGCAGCGGCGTCAACATAGAGACGATCCGCTATTACGAGAAAATCGGCGTCATGCCGAAGCCCGCCCGCAGCGCAGCGGGTTATCGTATCTACACAACTGAACACGCAAGGCGGCTGCATTTCGTGCGGCGCGGCCGTGAACTCGGCTTCAGCCTGGACGAGTTGCGCGGCCTGCTTCGCCTGGTCGATGGGCATACCTACACCTGCCGGGAGGTCCATGCGCTCACCATCGAACATTTGAAAGATATCCGTCAGAAAATCGCCGATCTGCGGCGTCTGGAGCGGGCCATGTCGAATATGGCGGCGCAATGCACCGGCGATCAGGTTCCAGAATGTCCGGTCATAGATGCCCTTTTTGAAATGCGGTCAATCAAGCGTTCCCGCTCCGTTCAAGCTTAGCGTACGATTTCGAGCAGCTCTTGTTCTGACCCCCTTACACGCTGGTCACGACACGGACCTTCCTGTCACGCTTCGGGTTAGGGACTTTGCGCGACCTGCCGAACCTCGAATTGCTCGAAGATGCCGGCCTGCTGAGCAGGGACAGGAGGTTCGATGGCGACATGCCGATCGCATCGGACGAACAGGACGAACAAGCCGACTTCGAGGACGACAGCAGCGAGGACTACCAGGCTTCGGATCGCTGACCATTCACAGGCTTTGCCCGGATCCGGGAAAGGGGATTCAGGTTGAGAATCTAGATCTACGGGTATTGACCCTGCAGTGGCTACAGGCCGTAGCACCCTTTCTTCATGCGAATCAGGGCTCGGACTAAAATGATCGAGGCAATACTCCACCGGCTCGGGCCGCTCGTCTTGTTTGTGCTGCTTGTCGCCGGACTTAACGGCTGTACCACCATGAGCCTCGACGATATCGGCGATCCGTCGCCGAAAATTCCGGTCAAACTCGTCGGAGAGATGGCAAAGAAAGGGATGACGCCGGAGAGCCCAGTGCTGATACGGATCTTCAAACAAGAAAGCGAGCTCGAGATTTGGAAGCAGGATCGGACCGGTCGCTACGCACTTTTGAAGGTGTATCCGATGTGCCGATGGTCAGGAAAACTCGGCCCGAAAACCCGGACCGGCGATCGGCAGGCGCCCGAAGGATTTTATCATGTCTCCACAGGCATGCTGAATCCCAAGTCGCAATTTTATCTATCGTTCAACCTTGGCTATCCGAACCGCCTCGAGGCGGCACTGAATTACACCGGCGAAGCTCTGATGGTCCACGGCGCTTGTTCTTCGTCGGGATGCTACGCGATGACCGACCAAGGTGTCGGCGAAATCTACGCCCTCGTGCACAGCGCACTCGCCGGTGGCCAAGACAAGTTTCAGGTGCAGGCATATCCGTTTCGCATGACCGTGGAGAATATGGTGGCCAATCGCAGCGATCCGAACTTCGCGTTCTGGAAAAACCTGAAAGAAGGTTACGACGCCTTCGAATTTTCCAAGCGGCAGCCAAAAGTCGCGGCGTGCAATCGTCGATATGTTTTCAACGCCGATTTCGACAGGGACCCTACCAACCCCCTTGCTGCCTGTCCCCCTCTTAAACAGGCTATAGATCCGACCCTTTCCGCCAAAGTTCAACAAGAGGATCAGAAACTGACCGCGCTGCTCGACAAGGATTCTCCTGCGACCGTGACCGCCTATGCTGACGGTGGGATGCACTCCAGCTTCCGCGAACTGCTGAAGCAAAACGGCGCCGACAAGCTTGCCCAGAAAATCTCGACCATTAAGTACCCGATCAGCCGTCCAGACGCGGCCTTGGCGGACCCTTACCAGGGCGAGCCTTGGAAACCGGCGCTTAGCCGTTCCGAAAAGGACAGAGACGCCGATTGATGGGGCAGTTCTTCACCTGAAGTTCAATTTGCGCGAGCATGGAACGCGCTCAACGAGGGAACGATTGTCTTTTATCTCGGCTACGCTGGCTCTTCACGTTTGTGGCGCGGTTTCGTCTAGGCGTATTTTCTTGCCCAGGTGATATCCATCAGGTCCTCGACCGGGACGGGGAAGTTCTTCAAGGCTGAATGTAAACGCTCCACATCGCCAGCATGTTCTTTAGTCACGCTTCGGCAAATTGGCGATTGACCCTGTAGCCGCTACAGGCTGTAGACCTAAGCTCGAACGAATCTGACGAAGGAAGCCTATCCAAGAGATGCGGCGGGGTCCCATTTCGCGGCATTCAGTCCGTCGAGCAATCTTTGTTTGGCGCCAGCCGAGAAGCGGGACTAACTGCAGCGACGGCGCGGGGCGACATCGGCGCGCGGTGTGGGCGCCTCGCGCTCGACTTCCACTAACGATCAGGCCCAGCCAATGAGGGGAAATCATATTGCCGACTAGTTCCGTTAGACATCGAACCGTCTGGATTGCGATCGCTTTTGTCCTCGCGCTTCTTTTCGACATCGCGACAAAGTGGCTGATCGTTAACGTCGTCATGGTCCCGCCGCGGACGATTGAGCTTGTGAGCTACTTCAACCTGACACTGGGTTTCAATACCGGCGTCAGTTTCGGAATGTTCAGCGATATCTTCTTTGAGCGTCCGTTATTGCTGGCCACCATAAAGACCGTCATAACCATCGGGCTGATCGTCTGGGCAATGCGAGCGGATCGGACGTTGGAAGCGACTGCGCTCGGTTTGATTGCCGGTGGGGCGGCCGGAAATATTCTTGATCGCGTGTGGCATGGCGCCGTCACCGACTTTCTCGATTTTCATATCGGGACTTGGCATTGGCCCGCTTTCAACATGGCAGATGTCGCGATCACCATCGGGGCAGCGCTGCTTATCGCAGGCTCGATCTTTTCTTTTGAGCCCGCACGCACACCCGGACCGTCCAGTACCGAGAAGCGCTGAATGAAGACGTTGTCGGGTTTCAGCCGCACGCGACGCTGGACCAGTGCATCGGCTTTCTATGTGCAGAAATAATGGGAAAACTTGAATGAGCGAGAAACACCGCGAGGACGAAATACGGCTCGACGCGAGAAATGCCTCCGAGCGAACGACGCTTGTCTGGGTCCTTGCCATCAATCTGTTGCAAGTGATCGTCGCCGGCGTCGTTGGCGTCTTCGCTGACTCGACCGGTCTTCTGGGAGCAGCCCTCGATAATATGGGCGACGCTGGCGTTTATGCCATCAGCCTTTACGCCGTCGGTCGGACGGTAGTGGCAAAGGTGCGTGTTGCGCGCCTGTCCGGAATCCTGCTGATCGCCCTGGGTCTGGCACTTTTCGTCGAGGTAGGGCGTCGGTTTTTCGTAGGCGCCGAGCCGATTGGCTTGGCCATGATCATTACCGCCTTCATCAATGCCGCGCTGAATGTCATTTGCCTGAAGCTTCTTCGATCGCATCGCGATCAGGGCGTTCATCTGAAGGCGTCGTGGATTTTCACGACGAACGATATGATCGCCAATGCCGGCATTGTCGTTTCGGGCGCAGCGGTTATGTTCTTCGCTTCTCCTTATCCGGATCTGGTTATCGGGGTGTTGGTTGCAGGCATCGTCCTGCGGGGTGGCTGGGAAATCCTGGAAGAGGCGAAGGACGCATCTTAGCGGCCTGCAATGTAGGAGATCGGCGTTCATTGCAGTTCACGACGCTGGTCGGCAATTCGCCTGCCGCCACAGACGCATTGGAACGAGGGCCTCAAACAGTCGAATGCGCTCTCTGCCTGCGCCGGCCACCCACTTCCCAGCCGCCGCTTTACATCAAAGCGGCTTTTGAATCTGTGTTGGCCCCTAATGCTTCGGCGAAAGAGAATCGATGATGCGGCAGTCGGCGACCGTTCCACAACTACACTGGTCGATAATACTGTCTAGTTCCGCCTTCAACGCCTGCAGGTCGCGGATCTTGCGCTCGACCTCGGCGCGATGCTCGTTGGCAATTTCGTCGACCGCCATGCATGACTGGTCACGGTCGTCACTCAGCCTCAGAAGACCGCGTACCTGATCGAGGGAAAATCCAAGGTCGCGCGCGCGACGGATGAAGCTCAGTCGATTCAGGTGCGCATGGTCATAGGCGCGGTAGTTGCCCTCGGTGCGGCCCGGTTCGGGCAGCAAACCGTTCTTTTCATAAAAGCGGATCGTTTCAACCTTGGTGCCGGTTTTCTTGGCAAGATACCCGATTGTCAGAATGTTTGGCGACATGGCTTGACCCTGTAGTTGCTACAGGCCTCATGTAAGGCGCCAGTTCGTAATTGTCGAGGTGACGTCATGGCTTCCAGCGCGTTGAAATTGAAGATCAAGGGCATGGATTGCGCTGCCTGCGCAATGAAGATTGAAAACGCGATGAAGCGCTTGCCAGGCGTCAGCGACATCAATGTCAATTACAGTCAGGAAAGCATGGTCATCATGCTGGATAAGGACAGGACCTCGCCGCAGACTGTCGAGGACAAGATCAAAGGGCTCGGCTTCACCCCAATTTCAGCGGGCGCGGACAATCAAGCTGGTGCCAGCCAGCTCCCGGACTACCACGACCAGGCATGGTGGAAGGGTAAGAAGGGGCGTCTCGTCATCTTCACTGGCGCGATGTTTGCAGTTGCCTGGAGCATCGCCCACGTATCTCCGGACTGGGGTCAGATCGCTTACTCGGTAGCGGCGCTGATCGCCATCGTTCCGTTCGCAAGACGTGCCTTCGTCGGTGCTGTCTCCGGAACGCCGTTTAGCATCGAAACGCTGATGACGGTTGCCGCGCTCGGGGCGTTGCTGATTGGGGCCGCCGAGGAGTCGGCGGTCGTAATCCTGCTGTTTGCCGTTGGCGAGCTTCTCGAAACCATCGCGGCCGGCCGCGCCCGGGCTGGTATCAAGGCATTGATCGATCTTGTCCCAAGGACTGCCTTTCGCGAGCGCGATGGCGTGGTCGAGAAGGTTGCAGTAGAGGAACTGGCGATCGACGACATAGTCGTCGTGCGGCCCGGCGATCGTGTTCCCTCCGATGGCAAAGTCACGCAGGGCTTTTCCGAACTCAACGAGGCTCCGGTGACAGGTGAGTCCGTTCCGGTCGCCAAGAACGTCGGCGACAAGGTCTATGCCGGCAGCATCAACACCAATGGCGAGCTTCGGGTGGCGATCAGTCATGTCGCGGCCGACAATACAATCTCGCGCATCATTCATATGGTCGAGGAAGCGCAGTCGTCGAAGGCACCAATGGCACGGCTGATCGATCGCTTCAGCGCCTGGTATACGCCGGCGGCTATGGTGGTGGCGGCGCTGGTCATCGTCGTGCCGCCGATCTTCTTCGGCGGCGAGTGGGCGACGTGGATCTACCGTGGCCTCTCCACGCTCCTGATCGCCTGCCCCTGTGCGCTGGTCATCTCCACGCCGGCGGCCATAGCGTCCGGACTTGCGGCCGGCGCTCGCAAGGGTCTGCTTATCAAGGGCGGCGCGGCACTTGAGACGCTCGGAAAGGTCAAGACCGTCGCCTTCGACAAGACAGGAACGCTGACCCGCGGCCGACCGCAGGTCACGGATGTGTTGGCAATTGTCGGGACAGAGGCCGATGTGCTGGCCCGCGCGGCCGCCGTCGAACGGAACAGCAGCCATCCGCTAGGCGTCGCGATTGGTGAAGCGGCGGTCGCAAAAGGCTTATCTGTGCCGGCAAGCTTCGGCGGTGCCAAGGCAACGCCCGGAAAAGCGGTTACTGCGCGGTTGAAGAACGGCTTCGTCTCCGTCGGGTCTCCCCGATTTGCCGCCGAGCAGGCCGTACTCGATGACGAATTTGCCCGGCGGATCACCTACCTTGAGGAAGAAGGAAAGACGGTCGTCGTTCTGATGATGAACGGCAAGATTGAGGGCCTGATCGCGCTCAGGGACGAGCCGCGGGACGACGCCGCAACTGCCATCCGGCATCTGCAGGATATCGGCGTCAAAACTATCATGCTCACCGGCGACAATCAGCGCACGGCAATAGCGATAGGATCGGCGCTCGGACTGGACGTGAAGGCGGAACTACTTCCGGACGCCAAGCTTGCCGAGATCTCGCGCCTCAAGACGCAAGCGCCCATCGCCATGATCGGCGACGGTATCAATGACGCTCCGGCGCTCGCCACCGCTTCGGTCGGGGTGGCAATGGGCGGAGGAACCGATGTCGCGCTGGAAACCGCCGACGCCGCGCTGCTTCGCGACAAGGTTATGGGAGTGGCCGATCTCATTGCCCTCTCAAAGGCGACGCTTGGCAACATCTGGCAAAATATCGGGCTCGCTCTTGGTCTCAAGGTCATTTTCCTCGGCACGACGCTTTTCGGTGTTACCACGCTTTGGATGGCGATTCTGGCTGATACGGGGGCGACGGTCCTGGTAACAGCCAATGCACTTCGCCTTCTTCGCCATCGCCGCCGTGATATCGAGTAGGAGCAACTGGAAAGGAGGCCGATGCCCTGCTTTCCGGATCTACAGCGCTTTCCGAGAAATTCGAAATTCATCAATCGACCCTCGTTAAGGGGGTCGCCAAAATGCGTCAGTTCGAAGATGCGATCGAAATAATGCCGGGAGAAACCCTAGCTTTGAGGGCGGGCGCATCGCACATCATGTTTGCGAAGCTTAGGAAGCAACTGGCGGCAGGGGAGCGCTTCGCCGTCAGTCTCAACTTCAAGAACGCTGGCTCGACAACCGTGGACTTGGCTGTCCAGGGGCTCGGGGTTTCCAAGCCCGCCAAAGCCCATGACGACGCAGGCCGAAGGCTGACTGACCGTGCTGAAGATTGTCCGCACCGCTGCTTAGTTGCCGGCGCGATTCCTGTCGCGATCTTAATCGGCGCCTGGCCCTGATGCCGCCGCCCGCGGGGCGGGAGCGTGCAACCTGCGATCGCCACAGGTCTCCAGGTGCTCTTATCCTCTCGACGGCCTGTCTGTCAGGTCAGGAACTCGCAATAGAACCAATTCGTGCTGAGCGAGGTCGAAACCGAGAGACAGCCGCGGTGTCAGGCCGGATGTAGAAGAGGTCGACCGGCCTGACGGAGACGTCGGGGCGCTCAGTTCGAGACCGTGTATCCGAGGTCCACAACCGTCTCCTGCAGTATGTCGGCGCCGATGATCTCGGGATCGATCTGAACGATCGCCCTAGTGCTATCGAGTGAAACGTTGACGTCCAGCACGCCGGGAAGCGCGCGTAGGCCCTTCTCGACCTTTGCGACACAGCTCGCGCAGTCCATTCCGACCACATTCATTTCTACAGTTTCCATCTGAAATCCTTTCAGGACTAAGCTGACGTGAGTTAAGTTTCCCAACGCGTCAAAACTTTGCACCCTGTAGCGGCTGCAGGGTCAACCCAAAGGGCTCACGGTTCCTAGAAATTTTTGGGCCCTTCGATCATTTGCCGCCAAGCCAATGTCCGGGAGGCATCCGCAGCCAATGAAGCGCCGTTGATCCAGTACCACTCTGCATCGTGCTACGTACCGAGTTAAAAACCTAGGAACGCAGATCAGAGCTATAAAGCCCCAGATTGAGGTGTTTAGCAGGGCCTCTGCCCTGCACGCTTAATCAGATGGTGGTGGAACCGGGTCACGCTTCATACCTGATGCTATGCGATATGTTTGCCGGCGGGCATTGTGATTACTCTGGTGTGACCGGCAGTGCTCGCTTGTGTGCGGTCGCTGTGTACATGGTGAGGATTCGCTCGCGAGCTGGTTCCGTGATCACCTTACCCTCGAGAAAATCGTCAATCTCGTCGTAGGTGACGCCGTAAGCCTCCTCGTCAGGACGCAGCGGCGCATCGCTTTCTAGGTCGGCGGTCGGCACCTTGTCGATCAGTTCCTGTGGCGCTCCGACGTGCTTTGCAATTGCACGGACGCGGCGCTTGGTAAGACCCGAAAGTGGAAGGATATCCGCAGCGCCGTCTCCGAATTTCGTGAAGAACCCCATCAGCGCCTCGGCGGCGTGATCCGTACCGATCACCAAGCCGCCGACGGCGCCCGCCAACGCGTATTGCGCAATCATGCGCTGACGTGCCTTGATATTGCCGAGGTGGAAATCGACCCTCTCTACCTCAAACAATTCTCCTGCCTGACGACGGATCTCTGCAAGCATGGCATCGGCAGCCGGTTTGATGTCGATGGTGACGGTTCGATCGGGACGGATCGCCGCTAAGGCTTTCTGCGCATCGGCTTCATCAGCCTGAACGCCATACGGGAGCCGCACTGCGACGAATTCCGCTTTGTGGCCGTGCTCGCGCAGGCGGTTTGAAGCGGTCTGGGCCAGGATGGCGGCGGTCAGGGAATCCACGCCGCCGCTGATGCCAAGGACAAAGGCCCGTAATGCCCTAGTGCGAAGGTAATCGGCCAGAAACGCGATCCGACGTTCTGTCTCTGCTGCTGCATCGAAGCTCGGTGCGACGCCGAGTGCGTGGATGATATCGGCCTGTTGATGCAGCAAGGTCGTTCCTTCGTTTGACGAACGCATCAATAGCTAAGCCCAGGCGCGGTGACGTCAAGGCCTTTCATAGGGGCTGATCAATTCCCTCGATGTCGGTCATCTGTTTCGCGTTCGTCAGTTGGGCTGGAAGGCGTCTACCCGGGAAGCGGCAAGCTTACAGCGGAAAGTTGCCTGTTGCAGCGCGTGGTCGTGGCTTAATTTGTGTGACCAATGGCCGAGGCCGTCGTGAGGATCCGGCCATTAGGTCATTCAGCAGCCTGCAGACTGCGCCTCTGGTTCTCGGTTACAGCATGATCCGCTTCGGATGCGGCTGGCAGTCGCCATCCCTTGATCAGCCCATAGACGGCCGGAATGACGACCAGCGTCAGCAGCGTCGACGACACCATGCCGCCGATCATCGGTACGGCGATCCGTTGCATGATCTCCGATCCCGTGCCGGTCCTCCACAGGATCGGCACGAGGCCGGCCATGATGGCGGCGACGGTCATCATCTTCGGTCGGACGCGCTCGACCGCGCCGACCATGATCGCCCGATTGAGGTCCGGCTTCGAGAAGGAACGACCCTCCTGTTCGCAGGCTTCGCGTTGCTCCTTCAGGGCGTGGTCGAGATAGATCAACATGATCACCCCGGTTTCCGCCGCCACGCCTGCAAGGGCAATGAAGCCGACGGCGACCGCCACCGAGGCGTTGAAGCCCATCCACCACATCAGCCAGATGCCGCCGACCAGCGCGAACGGCAGCGACAGCATTACGATGACAGTCTCCGTCAGCGCCTTGAAGTTCAGGTAGAGCAGCAGGAAGATCAGGGCCAGGGTCAGGGGAACGACGACGGCCAGTCGTGCTTCGGCCCGTTGGAGATATTCGAACTGACCGCTCCAGGCGACGGAATAGCCTGGAGGCATCGTCACGCTCCTTGCCACTGCCTGCTGGGCTTCGGCGACATAGCCGCCGAGATCGCGGTTGGCGATGTCGACGTAGATGTAGACGGCGAGCTGGCCGTTTTCGGTGCGGATGGTTGTCGCTCCGCGCGTCAGCTTGACGTCCGCGACCTCGCCGAGAGGAACCGTCCCGCCGCCCGGCAGGGATATCTGCACGTCCCTGGCGATCGACTGCGGATCGCTTCGCGAGGCCCGTGGATACCGTATTGCCACGCCATATCGTTCCCGGCCTTCGACCGTCTGGGTAACGACCTCGGAGCCCAGCGCCATGCCGACAACGTCCTGGACATCGTTGATGGTCAGCCCGTAACGGCCGAGCGCCGTTCGATCGGGAACGATGTCGAGGTAGTAGCCGCCGATCACCCGCTCGGCATAGGCGCTCGACGTACCGGGGATTGTCTTCAGCACGCTTTCGATTTGGCGAGCGACTTTTTCCATCTCGCCGAGATCTGTACCGTAGACTTTAACCCCGACGGGCGTTCTGATCCCGGTCGACAGCATATCGATGCGGGCGCGGATCGGCATGGTCCAGGCATTGGAGACGCCGGGGAACTGCAGGGCGGCGTCCATCTCCTGTTTCAGGCTGTCGGTGGTGACCCCCGGCCGCCATTCCGACTTCGGCTTCAGGGTGATGATCGTCTCGAACATCTCCGTCGGCGCCGGGTCGGTGGCGGTCAGCGCCCGCCCGGCCTTGCCAAAGACGGTTTGGACTTCCGGGAAGGACTTGATGATGCGGTCCTGCGTCTGCATCAGCTCGGCCGCCTTGGTGACCGATATGCCGGGCAAGGTGGTCGGCATGTACATCAGCGTGCCCTCGTCGAGATTGGGCATGAACTCGCTACCGATATGCTGGACGGGCCAGGCAGTGACCCCGAGGATGACGAGCGCCGCCAGAATCGTCAATGTCTTGACCCGCAACACCCCAGCAATGACGGGGCGGTAGATCCAGATCAGGAACCGATTGAGAGGGTTCTTGTGCTCGGGAACGATATAGCCCCGAACGAAGAGGATCATCAGTGCAGGCACAAGCGTCACCGATAGCAGGGCGGCAGCAGCCATCGAGAAAGTCTTGGTGAAGGCGAGCGGCCCGAACAGCCGGCCTTCCTGCGATTCCAGTGTAAAGATCGGCAGGAACGACACGGTGATGATCAGCAGGCTGAAGAACAGCGCCGGCCCGACCTCGCTCGCCGCCTCTATGAGGATTTCCACCCGTGGCTTGTCAGGCGGCGCACGCTCGAGATGCTTATGGGCATTCTCGATCATGACGATCGCCGCGTCGATCATCGCGCCGATGGCGATAGCGATGCCGCCGAGGCTCATGATGTTTGCACCGATCCCGGTTCGGGCAGAGGTCGCGGACCTGTCCATGCTGTCGGCGCACGCCGACGCAAACGAGCTGATGCGCTGGCTGTCCGGCTTCCGTCGGCCGCCGTCCCGCGTGTTCATCGTGCATGGTGAAGACGATGCCTCCGAAGCGCTGCGCGTGCGGATCGACCGCGAGCTTGGATGGAACGCAGTCGTCTCACGCCAGAATCAGGCTTTCGACCTATGACGATCAACAACGTCGAACCCGAGGTTCCTTCTCAGCCGACGCTACGCGTGCGGCGCCTGCGGCTGCACACTCAGCACCAGGCCGTGGTGGTGATGCGCACCGATTGCCATGTCTGCCGCTCGGAGGGTCTGTCCGCGCGCACCCAGGTCCTCGTCTCGATCGGCGCGAGACAGGTACAGGCAACGCTCTTTCAGGTCGAAGGAGATGCATTGCTCGCTCAGGATGAAGTCGGTCTTTCTGAAACAGCCTGGCAGATCCTCGGCGTTAGCGAGAATGACAATGTGACGGTGACCCATCCTCCGGCCGTGGAGTCTCTGACGAGCGTGCGCCGTCGCATATATGGCAATCGCCTCGACGCGCACGCCTTTGCCGAAATCGTGAGCGACGTGGTCGCAGGCCGCTATACCGAGGTCCATCTCGCCGCCTTTCTGACCGCCAGTGCCGCGCTTCCTCTCGACGAGAGCGAGACTGTTGACCTCACGCGCGCCATGGTCGATGTCGGCGACCGGATGAGCTGGAATGCTCCGATCGTTGTGGACAAGCACTGTGTCGGCGGGTTGCCGGGCAATCGAACCACGCCGATCGTCGTCGCGATCGTGGCCGCCAATGGCCTTGTCATGCCGAAGACGTCTTCGCGCGCGATTACCTCGCCAGCCGGCACCGCCGACACAATGGAAACGCTTGCCCCTGTCGACCTCAGCATCGAAACCCTTCGACGCGTCGTGGAAGCAGAAGGCGGATGCATCGCCTGGGGCGGGGCGGTGCATCTCAGCCCCGCCGACGACATTTTCGTCCGGATCGAACGCGAACTCGACGTGGATACCGAGGGACAGCTTGTCGCTTCCGTCCTTTCAAAAAAAATCGCCGCTGGCTCGACGCATGTGGTTATCGACATCCCGGTTGGGGCAACCGCCAAGGTGCGCAGCGAAGCGGCCGCCGATCAGCTCGCCAGTCGCCTCAGCGCCGTCGCTGCCCGTTTCGATCTGGCCCTGACCTGCGTCCAGACCGACGGTTCGCAACCCGTCGGGCGCGGCATCGGCCCAGGTCTAGAAGCCTTCGACGTCCTGGCGGTTCTTCAAAACGCGCCGGATGCGCCGGACGATCTGCGACGCCGCGCGATCCTGTTGGCGGGCGCCGCGCTTGAGATCGGTGGAAAGGCCGCAAAGGGGAAAGGTGAAGCGCTTGCGTTGGCGACCTTGGTCGACGGTCGTGCCTGGTCGAAGTTCATGGCGATCTGCGAGGCGCAAGGCGGACTTCGTGAGCCACCGAAGGCCGCACAGGTTCATCCGTTGATCGCGTCGCGCGCCGGCCGCGTCGTCCATATCAACAATCGCAAAATCGCCCGACTCGCCAAGCTCGCCGGAGCGCCGGAGTCGAAGGCGGCAGGCGTCCAAATGGCCGTCCGCCTCGGCGACGAGATCGCCAGCGGCCAGCCGCTTTTGCACGTTCACGCCGAGACGGCTGGTGAACTTGGCTACGCACTGGACTATGCCGCGCATGCAGGCGACCTTTTCGAGGTCGAAAGTTGACGTGGCGGCTGTCCATTTGGATACGCCGGCACCGTTCGGCCGGCGCATTCTCGATCTACCAGCGCTTGATGCACTGGATGGTCCTTATCCTGTGTATCATCCAGGTCCCCACGGCCTGGGCGATCCAACGCACGCACATGGCGCACCTTTTCTTGAAACCTAAACCCTTCGACCTTTTCCTGCATCAGGTTCACGCCTGGAGCGGATGGCTGATTATGGCGCTGGCGCTCAGTCAACTTATTCTGCGCTTCACATATGGCCGACCACCTCCGATCCAGGGCATGTCGGTGCTTGAGCGCATGATCGCAGGGGTCACTCATGCGGTGCTCTACGGCCTATTGCTCGCACTGCCGATCACAGGCACGATCGCTATGTACGTGACGTTCCGCATCGCTTCTCTGCACAGCCTGCTGAGCTGGATGCTTCTGGTCGTTGCGACCACTCACGCCCTCGCTGCTCTGTGGCATCACTTCTGGCGTCGCGACGACGTGCTGCGGCGAATGATCAGGAACACGAAATAGCGCGCCGGACAGTCAGCCCACGGGTAAATTCTATCTAGTCGAGCGCGCTTCTCCGCGCGAGCAGCACACTCATTTGCGGAGATTGGCGCGCAGGTCGTTTCGGTGAGCGGCCTCGCAAGCATTGATCCCTACGTGTTTGATGCAGCGCAAAGTGATCATTCTGGATCTGCGCTAGATTTGCCCCCAGTTTCTACATTCAAGCAAACCGAAGGATGAGCCGTGGTGGCCGCCGGCGTGACAATGGTCAAGGCGTTCAGAAGGTCGCATAATTGGGCGACCGCCTTGCGGCGCGGGTTTATCCTTTTCTTCGCCATCGCGTTCGGGCTTACGGCGTTTCTCACAGATGGCGGGCATCAAGCGCGTGCTGCTTCAAGGGAGGGCATCCCGGCGCTCATGACTCAAGCTGGGGATTGTGCCGACCTCCTCGTGCGCATGCCCTGCGACAACGATACCCAACGCGGCGCCGAGCACCCGTGCGACAGCGGTCACTGCCTGTCGAGCCTCGGGTGCTTCCTCTGCGCTCCGCTGAACACGGCCTGGAGCTGGCGCACGTTGAACGCCGAGACAGTCTCGCCGGCTGCATCGCCCGTGCCCTCATCCGCGGAGTTGCGTCGTCAGAAGCGACCTCCGCGATCCATCTTGGTCATCTGAGCACCTTCGGCCTGTTCTGTCCGTGTGCTCCAGCCGACCCGAGGACTGGCACAATGCCTTAGTCTTCCGACCGTGCGCGTCCCAGGCCGCCCAACGATACGGCCGAGGAGACGAGCCGTTCTGCGTGACGCCGACGTGACATAGCCTCCAATCGTCGGCTGCCGGCGAGCCAGAAAGGGCCATGCACGGACCTTGCCGAAATCGGTAGGCAGCGGCACGCGAGGAAGTCTTCGGTATCCGCACGCCGGGCCACTTTTCAAACTCACCTCAAGATGTGCTCGAGCAGCCCGCAAGGCTGCGAGCCGAGGAGCTGAATACCATGTTAAAGACCCACTCGACCCGTTCGATTTCCATCACCGCGGCAGTCCTGACAGCAACCGCGATTCGCAGACGTGCGGCCATGCTGGCCTTCGCGACGGCATCGGCCCTGGTGCTTGCTATTCCGTTCGCCGCCACCGTCCGAGCGGAGCCTGCTGCAACCGGCTTCGTCTATACGGCCGATGAATTTGGCAACACCGTTAGCCGCATCGACCTTGCCACGGAAAAGATCGACATCGTTCCGGTCCCGATCACGCCCCACAACGTGCAGTTCGTATCGGGAAAAGATTTGGTGCTGGCGGTGGGCCTGCCGGTCGCCGGCAAAGCTGAAGACGCTCATGCGTCCAATGGGGCTGGCCATGGCGGCGACGGACATGGTGATGCCGCTGTCGCAGGCCAATTGATCGTCCTCGACGCGGCCGATATTTCCTCCGGCGTGAAGGCGTCGATCCCCGTGGGTGGGCATCCTGCGCATGTGATCGCAGACGCGCAAGGCAATCGCGCCTACGTCTCGAATTCCGAAGACGACAGCTTGTCGGTCGTTGATCTTGCCAAGGGCGAGGTCGTCGCCACGGTCGGCACCGGCGACTACCCCCACGGCCTGCGGATGAGCCCGGATGGAAGCGCCATCTATGTCGCGAATGTCCAGGACGGTACTGTTTCGGTTATCGACACAACGGCGCTTTCGGAAGTTGCCAGGATCAAGGTAGGCGTTGCGCCCGTCCAGGTCGGCTTCACACCTGACGGAAAGCGGGTCTATGTCTCGCTGCGCGATGAAAACAAGGTCGCCGTTATCGACACGCAGTCGCGCGAGGTGATCGCACGCATCAATGTCGGCCGTTCGCCCATCCAGGTTTACGCCACGCCTGATGGCCGGCTGGTTTACGTCGCGAACCAGGGAACCGAAACGGAGCCGGATGAGACGGTCTCGGTTATCGATGTCGTAGGCGGGAATGTCGTGAAGACCATCCAGACGGACAAGGGCGCTCACGGCGTGACGGTCGTTGCCGACGGAGCCTTTGTCTTCGTCACCAACATCGTGGCCGGGACCGTTTCCCAGATCGACGTCGGCAGCCAGTCCGTGGTCAAGACATATGCTGTCGGCAAGGGACCGAACGGCGTCACCTATCAGGCGCAGTGATGCAACGTCGGGGCGGCGCTTCGCCGCCCCGCACGACCTAAGCCTCAAACCTATGAGCAGGACGGCCGGCATGCAGGCTTCATCAATGGACAAAGGGTCGGCGAGGCTCTATTCTTTGCCCATGCTTCGCGCGTTGCTTATCATTGTTACAACCATCTCGCTTGCCGCTGCTTCTTTTGCCGTTCAAGCACACGAGACCCGCATGTCCGGGATGTTGGAACGCGCCGCGCTGACGCAGCACATGGAGCAAGCCTCTTCTTCGATGGCCGCTTGCAGCGAAGGGAAATCCTGCAAAGCAGATGCCGGATTGTGCACCTTCGCCTGCGCCGGAATATCGGCCTGGCTTCCGGTTGTGCGTACTTCGGCAAAGCAAATCAGCTCGCGGCAAAAATATCCCTTCCCGCCGGATGCCGTCTTCGTTGCGGCAGCTCCCGGCCGGAATGATCGCCCTCCTATATCGCGCCTCCTCTGAGCCTGCGGCGGGGCTGATCCCGCTGCGATCCATTTGGACCTTTCAGGCGGGACAGATCGTCCCGAGGTGACGAATATGACGACCTTTTCACGACGCGGCTTCCTCGCCGCCAGCGCAGCCATGCTTGCTGCATCCCATTTCCCCATCAGGGCCTACGGCCAGGACGCGGCTGCGATCCGCCTGGCCGCCACCAGCCGCACGCTCGATATAGACAATCGACCGGCCACCGTTTTCGGACTTGCTGGTCCCAACGGGCAGGGGCTGCTCCTCGATCCGGGCGAGCGATTTCGGGTGGATCTGACCAACGATCTCGCCGAGTCCACGATCATTCATTGGCACGGCCAGATTCCCCCGAACGCTCAGGACGGCGTCCCGGATATGCCGCAGCCGCTTCTTCAGCCCAGTGAAACGCGCAGCTTCGATTTCGTGCCCCAGCCCGGAACGCACTGGATGCACAGCCATGTGCCGATCCAGGAAATGCGATTGCTCGCCGCGCCGCTGATCGTCCGGAGGGCAGAAGACCTATCCGCCGATCGGCAGGAAGTCGTCCTGTTCCTGCACGACTTCGCGTTCAAGACACCGGAAGAAGTGCTGGAAGAGATCACCAGCGCAAGCGCTGATGGACATGGCGCTGCCGGCATGTCACGCGCGATGCAAGGCATGAACCATGGCGGCATGCCTGGAATGAACCAGGGCGAGGCCGGGGGAATGGGCTCGATGGCCATGGATATGGGTAACATGGCGATGGATCTCAACGACTACGACTGGGATGCCTATCTCGCCAATGACCGAACCCTGTCCGATCCCGATGTCGTTCAGGTCGAACGCGGCGGCCGGGTTCGCCTCCGTGTCATCAACGCAGCCGCAGCCACCGTTTTCTGGATCGACACGGGCGAAGCACAAGCCCGGCTCGTCGCCGTCGACGGGCATGAGGTCCAGCCGGTCGCGGGTTCGCGGTTCGGGCTGGCCATGGGGCAGCGTCTCGACCTGGAGATCGACCTTCCAAATGAGACCCGCGCATGGCCGATTCTGGCGCTCAGGGAGGGCGAACGTGAAAGGACCGGCATTATTCTCGCCCCCGCGGGCGCCACGATCGACAGGATCGATTCCCTTTCAGCGAATGACGCCCCGGCCTTCGACACGGACTTGTCTCAGGAGTCACGGCTGGTCGCTGTCGACACGCTTGCCGCCCGTCCGGTGGATCGAAGCCACATGATCATGCTCGGCGGCTCGATGCAGCCCTATGTCTGGACCATCGACGGAGCAACATGGGGCAAGCATCGGCCGGTTGCCGCAACGAGCGGCGATCGGGTGGAACTGATGTTCCACAATATGTCGATGATGGGGCACCCGATGCATCTGCATGGGCATGCATTCCAGGTTGTTGGCATCAACAGGCGACGCTTCGAAGGTGCGCGCCGCGATACCGTGTACATACCGCCGATGTCGATGGTCACTGTTGCCCTTGATGCCGGCGAGGCCGCGAGCTGGATGTTGCATTGCCATCATATGCCGCATCTGGCCACCGGGATGATGACCGAGTTCAGGATCGCTGCATGAAACCGCTCTGGATCGCGGTCGCCGCAACTCTCCTGGCGGCGGCCGGTGCGATCTTGGTCGGAAAGGGACGGTCCGGTCAGGAGGCGAGCGATCGCATCGCCCTTGGCCGGGCAGTCTATCTAGCGAACTGTGCGAGCTGTCACGGCACGAAACTCGAAGGCCAGCCCGACTGGCGCAGCCCGGGCACGAGCGGCCGCCTTCCGGCGCCGCCGCATGACGAGACCGGTCACACCTGGCATCATTCGGACAGGCAGCTCCTCGCAATCATCACCGATGGGACCGCCGCGGTGGTTGGCGGTGGCTACGAGAGTGACATGCCCAGCTTTCGGGAGGCTCTGACCTCCGCCGAGATCGAGGCTGTCCTCGACTACATCAAGAGTACCTGGCCGCAGCGAGAGGCAGACTACCAACGCCGCATCTCGAACGGCTGACACGCCGGAGGCCACGAAAACAATTTCGTGGCCCCACATCGCCATCGCGCGCCGCCCCACCACCACATTCATGCCGACGGGTTCGGCAGTTGATGGCGGCAGAGAGGGTGTTCGGCGGCCTAAAGACATAAGGATTCACAAATGAACAAGAGAAACGTCTTCGCTCTGCTCGTCGCCGCGGCAGCGGTTGCGGGCTTTGCGCTTTGGAATCGAACCGGATCGGAAGACGAAGCCAGAAGAGGAGTATCGGGCCAGGGGACGGCATTGTCGGTTGTCGTGCCTTCGTCATTGTCCGACACCGCAAAGATGGGAGAACGAGCTTTCAACGCCGTCTGTGCAGCGTGCCACGGCAAGAACGCGGCCGGAACCGATGCCGGCCCGCCGCTCATCCATCGGATATACGAACCTTCTCACCACGGAGACTACGCCTTTGAAATGGCCGTCGCCAACGGCGTGCGCGCGCATCACTGGAAATTCGGAAACATGCCTCCTCAGCCGGGTCTGACGAGGGCCGACGTCGCTACGATCGTGGCCTATGTGCGCGAGCTTCAGCGGGCGAACGGCATCAATTGAGGAGCATTGGCGGCGAGATACCCTGCCAGACCTGTCGAGGCGGGTTTGAGGAAATCGGGCGGCTGCGAGTGGAGTTGTGGTGTGATAGGATGAGGCGGCCAAGTCGCCTATGGGAGGGGTGTGCAATGCGAACTGGCATAACATGCGCATTTGTCGTTCTGGCTTTGCTGGTGTCGGCGTCAAATGCCCAAGAGGATCAGCCGTTTCATACGTCTTATTTCGCGGATGAAACGACCATCAGCCTGTCCGTGACCGTCGCGGCAACCTCTCTTGACCCGGAATATAATTTCGATGTGCAAGTCGCGCTCACGGAGCGCGGACCCGAGGGTCAGATCAGATTCATCGACCACAGCGCCCACCTTGCAAAGGTACGATGCGCCGCGCCGAAGGCCGTCATGATCGGCCAATCAGAGTTTATGCTGTCGGATTCGCCCGAGCCGGGGGATTGGAAGCAGGATCTCTGGCGCACCTTCTGCCTCCTGCCGGTCTCATGAGGAACGGGGCCGCGCTGCATCCAGCGCGGCCCTGTGCTTCACTTGACCTGGGTGACAGTCAGCTTTCCGTTGACGCGCTCGGCAACGAACTGGACCTTTGCGCCGACCTTGAGCTTTTCCAGCATCGCGTCATCAGCGACCTGGAATACCATCGTCATGGCCGGCATCTCGAGGTTCTTCAGCTCTTCATGGATGAGCGTGACCTTCTTCGCCTTCTCGTCCAGCTTCTTGACCGTGCCGCTGGTGAATTCCTGCGCGAAGGCGGCGGTGCCGAAGGCGAAGGCGACGGCGCCGGCGAGTGTGATTCTTGTGATAGCTTTCATCGTCATTTCTGTTGCTCCTTATTTCTTCGCGACCGTGACGTCGCCGTGCATGCCGGAATCGTAGTGACCGGGAACGAGGCAGGCGATCTTGAACACGCCGTCGTTGGTGAACTTCCAGACGATCTCGCCGGATTTTCCGGGCGCGAGGCGAATGGCGTTCGGATCCTCGTGTTCCATTTCCGGGAATTTCTCCATCACGGCTTTGTGCTCCATGATCTTGTCTTCCTGGTCGAGCACGAATTCATGATCGACCTCGCCCGCATTCTTGATCGCGAAGCGAACGGTCTGGCCCTGGCGGACCTTGAAGGTGCTTGGTGTGAAGATCATCTTGCCGTCATCCGTTTCCTTCATCGTGACACGGATGGTCTGGGACGCCTTGGCCTTTTCACCGGGTTCGCCAACGGCCATTTCGCCATGACCGCCCTCATGCGAACCGGATGCAAAAGCAGCGGTGGCAAACGTTGAGAGTAGCAGACCAACTAGAATGCGTTTCATAATCGTTTCCTTTGTCGTTTCTGGGAGGAAGTTAACCGTGATTGGAATGGCCAGACGGAAGTTGTGTCTTGGCATCTTTCGCTTTGACAGGCTCGGGCAAGCTCCCGGTCCATTCCCACGCCTGCGTGCCGGGAGGGTTCTCGTACCAACCCGGATCGCTGTAGTCGTCCGCTGAGATACCCTCGCGGACCTTCACCACGGAGAACATGCCGCCCATTTCGATCGGGCCGTGGGGACCCCACCCGGTCATCATGGGGACGGTGTTCTCCGGTATTTCCATCGACATTTCGCCCATATCCGCCATGCCGGCCGTCCCCATGGGCATGTATTCGGGACGGATCTGCCTGATCTTTTTTGCAACCTCCTTCTTGTCGACCCCGATGAATGTCGGGATCTCGTGACCCATGGCATTCATGGTGTGATGCGACTTGTGGCAATGGATCGCCCAGTCGCCGACGTACTTCGCGTCGAACTCGTAGGCGCGCATCGCACCGACAGGGATGTCGATGCTGACCTCGGGCCAGCGCGCCTCCGGCCTGACGCAGCCGCCATCGGTGCAGGTCACCTCGAAATCGTAGCCGTGCATGTGGATTGGATGGTTCGTCATCGTCAGGTTACCGACGCGAACACGAACCCTGTCGTTCTTGGAAACGACGAGCGGATCGATCCCTGGAAAGACGCGCGTGTTGAACGTCCAGAGGTTGAAGTCGGTCATTTCCATGATCCGGGGCACGTATGTTCCCGGATCGATGTCATAGGCGCTGAGCAGGAAGACGAAATCCCGATCCACCGGCATGAACTTCGGGTCCCGGGGATGGATGACGAAGAAGCCCATCATCCCCATCGCCATCTGTACCATCTCGTCCGAGTGCGGGTGGTACATGAAGGTGCCGGATTTCACGAGATCGAACTCGTAAACGAAGGTCTTGCCAGAGGGGATGTGAGGCTGCGACAGCCCGCCAACACCATCCATCCCCGACGGCAGGATCATACCGTGCCAATGAATGGTCGTGTGCTCCGGCAGCTTGTTGGTCACGAAAATGCGAACCCGGTCGCCTTCGACTGCTTCGATGGTCGGACCCGGTGACTGGCCGTTGTACCCCCAAAGATATGCGGTCATGCCTTCGGCCATCTCCCGCTCCACCGGCTCGGCAACGAGGTGGAATTCCTTCACCCCGTTGTTCATTCGGAACGGCAAGGTCCAACCGTTGAGGGTGACGACCGGATTGTAATCTGGGCCGACCGTCGGCTTTACCGGGGTTTGCGTGGCCGCCGAGTCCATGAGAGCGGCTTCCGGCAAGCCCATGTTGGACGTTTGCGCCCAGGTCTTACGATAACGCTGCAATGGTGGCAACTAAACCACATATGTGCTAATGTGGGTCCGTCACTTCGGGAGTATGTGAAATGAGCCGCTTGACGATCGACATAACGGACAAACAACATCAAAGCCTCAAAGCGCTAGCCGCTCTGCAGGGCAAGACAATCAAGCAGTACGCACTTGAGCGCCTGTTTCCTGGCGACGTCGAGGGAGAACTGGCCTGGGAAGAGTTAAAGACGTTGATGAATACGCGCATCAGTGAGGGGCTCGCCGGAAAACTGTCGACCAAAACCGTAGGTGAGATCCTCGACGAGGAGATCGCCGAAGGTCGCGCTTGACGGCTTACATCCTGACCGCAGAGGCAGAATCCGATCTTCGCTCGGTAATCCGTTACACACGGACACAATGGAGTGCCGCCCAGGTACGTCACTACGTCTCGGCTTTGGAGCGAGGAATGGAGGACATTGCCGCGGGCAAAGTTCCCTTCAAGGATCTGAGCGCACTCTATCCGGCGCTGCGGATGGCGCGATGCCAGCACCACTACTTCTTCTGTCTGCCTCGAGAACATGCGCCCGCTCTCATCGTAGCGATTCTTCACGAACGAATGGATCTCATGAGGCGTTGGCTGACCGTCTAAACGAGTGATGTTTTCACGACGGGAGGAACTCCTGCGCGCGTGCTAGATAAGCCCTTGTCTTCGAGCGATCAAAAAGGTGTCGTCGGTTCGGATCCCTTCAAGAGCAGCGAATCTGACGCTTCGAGTGGCGTGATGAGATTTTTTAAGAGATTACCCGATGGCAAATGGCTCGAAACGCAAGGGCATGCCCCGTTCTAGGGTTACGAGCTCCGGTGGCAGGATTGCCAGACCGTCGGCATGGGCCATGGGCAACAGGCTTCCCGACGATCCGCGGCCCAGCATTGCAAGCAGGGGAGTGCCAGAAGCGTCGCGACTCTGAAGGCGGACGGCGACGAATTCCGTTCGGCCCTCCTTCTTGCGCAACCCAAAGTCGGAGATCGCCGGCATCCAGACGGGATCCAAACGCTCGATCCCGGCCACAGCCCTGATCGCCGGCAGCGCAATCTTGTCAAGTGTCACGGCGGCGGCCATGGGATTCCCAGGAAGCCCGATAAAGAGCGCCGACCCCAGCGTGCCGAAGGAAACCGGCTTACCCGGCCGCATGGCGACATCAAGCACGCCGAGCGACCCGCCGCTGCGTGTTAGCGCGTCCCGCACATGATCCTCGCCACCCTTGGACATCCCGCCTGACGTCACGACGATATCGTGCTCCGTAGCAGCGCTGTGAATGATATCGGTGGTCGCCTCAATCGTGTCCGGCGTCGCCCCGAGATCGCGGACTTCAAGCCAGGGATGCGACAGCATGGAGGCGAGAAGGTAGCGGTTGGAATTGTAGATCTGGCCAGCTGCCAGGTGCTCACCCGGCTCTTTCAGTTCAGAGCCTGTTGTGATGAACCCGAGTCGGATCTTTCTAACGATGGAAATCCGAGACAAGCCTGCGGCCGCGAGCAGCGCAATCCGGTGTGCTGTCAGAACCGTCCCGGCCTTGAACAGCAGAGAGTTTTGGTCGACGTCTTCGCCCGCCCTGCGGATGTTCTCGCCTGGGCGGGGCCGGTAGGCGGTGGTGAACTCGCGATCGTGCCGCGAGCATTTTTCACGGATGATCACGGCGTCGAAACCGGCCGGGATCATCGCGCCGGTGAAGATTTCCACGGCCTCAGCACTTTCGAAACTGCGGCTGCTGGCCTGATCTCCGGCTGCCACTCTGTCTGCGACCAGAAAGGTCCAGGGACCACTGCCGGAAAAATCTGCCGAGCGGACCGCAAACCCATCCATCGCCGAATGATCAAAGCGCGGCAAGGCACAGGGCGAGCGGATGTCGGCGGCCACAACTCTTCCCGCAGCAGAGAACAGTTCTAGATTTTCGCTGGCGGTCACGGGCCGACAGAGGCTGATGGCGCGGCTCACCGCATCGGCAACCGACAGCATGGGGCGAGCAGCGTAGGCTTGCCCGCAGTCGAGCGCAGCGCGGTCGAACAACGCGGCGCGGTCCGTTAGAATAAAATTCATTGAGGCCTCCCAGCAAAGATCACGGGCACAGCTGTGGAGATCGCGACCTCTTTTTCCGAGGTCGCGACACCAGAGCTTCACTGGGTGCTGAATGTCTTCAGATAGGCGATGAGGTCGGCCACATCCTCAGGCTTCTTCAGGCCGGCGAAGGCCATCTTGGTTCCCTTGATATAGGCCTTGGGATTGGCGAGATATTCGGTTAGGTGAGCCTCGTCCCAGGTCCAGCCTTCTTCGGCCTTCGCCTTGAAGGCGGGCGAATAGTTGAAGCCCTCGACGCCTGCGACCTTGCGGCCGATGATGCCATTCAGTTCAGGACCGACCTTGTTGGCCGCACCCTCGCCGACAGCATGGCAGGCGGTGCACTTCTTGAAAACGACCGCGCCTTTTTCCGCTTCGCCCTCGGCCATGGCCGGGGATGTTGCAATCAGACACAATGAGACTATCGAAAACAGTTTCCGCATTTGAATTGTCCATATGTTTTGAAGGAGTGGGCGGCGCTAGTGGCCGCCCACGTCTGGAGGGAAGAGTGGCAGGGGCCACTCGCTGGTGTCCTCAAGCCGACTGGTATTCCTTCGACTTGAAGGTCAGGTGAGCCACGTTCCGCGGAGCATCCGAAATCTTGCGGATATCGCCCCAGGTCTGCTTGTAGTTCGGGATGACCAGCTCGTTCGTCCCGGCACTGGTCACATTGCCCTGTACGCCGGTCGGGAAACCGAACAGCATAAAGGTTTCTCCGCGACGGGCTGTCGGTGTCGGATAGGCCATGGCCTGGGTCGCGCCGGCATCATTGTAAATTTCGACGAGATCGCCCTCCTTGAGCCCCGCTTCCGCCATGTCGGCCGGGTTCATCTCGATGAACGGATAGGGGAAACGATCCATGACGAAGTCGTTTTCCTGGTCGAGATAGGCGGATTGCCAGACGACATTGGCGCGTCCGTTGTTGATCAGGTACTTGTAATTGTCCTTCTGCTGCTGCTTGCCCGGTGCCTGCAGTCCGCGCCACGGCGCATCCATAAAGCGCGCCTTCCCGTCATCGGTCGAGAACACGCCATCGGTATAGAGCCGCTGCGTGCCCTCGATCTTGGCGTCTGCAAAACGGGTGGCCGGCTCCTGGAAGCCGTTGGTGCCCATGGCGCTCAAGCGCTCATAGGTGACGAACTCGCCGCCATGGGCGTGTCTGTTGTAGCCGTCCATGAAGGCGTCTTCTTCTGTCCGCCAGTCGAAGCCCTTGAACTGGCCGGCATAGGTGGTGTCACCCATCTCGGTCAGTACGCGTTCCATGGTGTTGGCAAGCCGCGCGGCAATCAGGCAGTCCGGCATGGATTGACCGGGCGGGTCCATGTAGCGCTCGGTCAGCCGCATACGCCGCTCACCGTTCATCGAGGTGAGGTTCATCTCGCCTGACGTGGCCGCCGGCAGGATGACATGACAGGCTTCGCCGATCTTGGTCGGAATGATATCCACGTTGACGGCGAACAGACCACCCTGGTTGATGGCGCCGACGATGGCATCCACCATGGCCTCGCGGTCGCCATAGGGCGCAGCGCTCATGGCGTCCTTCACCATGTCCGTGCGCTTCTTGTAGACCCGCTTGAACTCATGCGCGTTCAGCGTGGTCTTGTAGTGGTCGCAGCCCCAGATGTGATGGACGCCGCCCTGACCGCCGATCAGCAGCTGATCGACATAGGCCGCCGGCCGACCGACATGGGCGTCGGAGGGGCGCACGTAACCTTCCTGGTGCCCGCCGAGGCGAACGACGCCGCCGCCGGGACGGCCGATATTACCGGTGGCGAGTGCCAGGTTCACCAGCGCGCCGTTGGTGCGGTAATTGTCGTTGCCCCAGATCAGGCCTTTCTCGTAGCCGAACATGACGCGTCGACGCTTGCCGCCTTCCTTCGGCATGGCAATCCATTCGGCGGCTTTGATGATCTGGGCTTGGTCCAGCCCCGTGATTTTTGCGGCTTCCTCCATGGATATGCGGCATCCTTCGACGGCATCCTCGAAGTTGGACAAATGTCCAGGCTTGCTGTCCGATCCGCCTCGCGCGGGATAAAGCGGCGGCCGTGCTACACTTTCCCGCAAGGTCGATTTGTCGATGAATTCGCGGTCAACCCAGCCTTTGTCGGCGATGTATGTAAACAGGGCATTGAATAGAGCCAGGTCGCTGCCGGATTTGATCGCGAGATGCAGGACGTTGTCCTTGCCAGCCGTTTCCTCGCTCGCATTGACGGTCACCGTGCGGCGCGGATCGACAATGATAATCCGGCCCGCTTCATGCGGCTCGTCCGGCATGATCTGCTTTTTCTTCTCGAGACTTTCGCCGCGCAGGTTCGGGATCCAGTGATTGAGGAAATAGTTTGTCTGGGTCTCCAGTGCATTGGTGCCGACCGCGACGATCGTGTCGGCCAGTTCGGCATCCTCGTAGCAGTTGTTCAACTCGCCGACGCCCATATCGCGGGTACCGTGGACTTCCGAGTTATAGGCCGGGCGGTTGTGGATACGGATGTTCTTGACCTTCATGGCCTCGAAATAGAGCTTGCCCGTGCCCCAGGTGTTTTCGTAGCCGCCTCCGGCGCCGCCATGATCGAAGGCCGAAACGATCAGAGCGTCCTCACCCTTCTCCTTGATGATCTTCGCCGTCACGCGGGCAACAAGATCGAGCGCATCGTCCCAGCTCGTCGGCTGCATCTGTCCGTAGCGCCAGACGAGGGGATCCGTCAGGCGCTGTTGCTGGGTGTTGCGAGCTTCGGAAAAGCTCGTTTCGGCCATTCTGGCTCCGCGAACGGAACCGAGGCCGGAGTTCACCACGCATTCGTGGTCCGGCTTGATGACGACATGAACGTCGCGGCCATCCTGCTTTACGACATTGTACATGGACGGCGAATACCAGGCATCGGTTTCCGCCTGCTGTTGCTCGGACAGATCGACGCCGAAGACGTTGTTCTGCGGATCCGTGCCGCCCTGTTTGTTGATCGGCCAGGTATAGGCGTGATAGCCGCAGCCGACTATGCAGAAGTGGCAGGTGACATTGTGCTTCTTGGCGTCCGCGGGAATGATCGGCAGACGGTCAATGTGACGTTTGAAGGCCATGATCTTCTTCCCTTATAGAACGTTGGACAGACGGCCGTAGATGAGCTCATCGACGCCTTCGGCAAAGATGTCGCCATTGTCGGCGATGCGGAGCACGTATTGCGGCAGGTTCTGCGTCGCTTGGCCCCAGACCTGCTGGCCCCCCTTTTCAGGATCGAACACCGAGAAATGGCCGGGACAGTTGAATGTCTTGTTGTCGGCGGAATAGCTCAGCGGAAAGCCCTTGTGGGGACAGATGGTAGAAAAGCCGACGATGTCGCCATCGGGACCGACCCCGCCTTCAACGCGCGTCCCGAGTTTGAGAAGAACGCCCGAGGCATCTTCATCGGGATAGGCAACGTCGAAAGGTTCGTTCAGCTTGAGGTCCGAGATGTTGGCGAGACGATTGGCGGGATAGTCCACGCCGGCCGCAGCGGTAGCGGCTCTTGCCTGTGGCGCGCCGACGCCCGTGACGACCACACTAGCGCCCGCGGCGGCCAATGCCCCTCCGCGCAGGAACTGGCGTCGACCGATATCGACCATGTTTCGACAGCGTGACATGCGATCCTCCTCCATTGAATGTCGAAGGGAGCGTTGCAATAGCTGTGCCAACAAGTAGAGGGCTGATTTAGCGCGCCTTTTTCGCGTATCTTCCACGTGGGGGTTCGGTTTTCCAAACGGCCAGTAACCACGGCTGTTCAGTTGGCCGAACGTTCACTAGCTTCTATTCCGAAACGCGTCATTTTCTCCCAGAGAGTTGTACGAGAAATGCCGAGATGTCCTGCGGCCTGAGAAATCTGTCCGCCGGTTGCGCTTAGCGCCCGCAGGATCTGTCGGCGCTCCGCGGCGTCCCGCGCATCGGAGAGTGTTCCGATCCGCGGCGTATCAGATACTTTGGCAACTTCGGGGAATAGATCCGCCGGCATCACGAGCAGATTTTCCGACAGAGCAGCGGCGCGTTCCAGCCGATTGCGGAGCTCGCGGGCATTCCCGGGCCAACAGTGTTCAAGCATTGCGTCCTCGGCAAGCGTACTGATGCCCCGAACGCAGGTCTCCCTGATCTGCATGATCTCCTCGAGAAAGCGCTGAGCGAGCCACAGGATGTCTTCCTGTCGCTCACGCAGTGGTGCAAGCATGACTGGAAGGGCGGAAAGACGAAAGAACAAGTCCTTTCGAAAGGAACTGCCGTCGCTGCCAATCTCCTGATGGGTGGCACAGACAATGCGTGCCTTGAACGGGATGGATGTTTCGCTGCCGACCCGATGAAACCAACCATCCTCGATGAGACGAAGAAGTTTCGCCTGCAGAACAGGCGGCATATCACCGATCTCGTCGAGGAAGAGAATACCTTCGCCGGCACGTTCCGCGTAGCCGCGATGAAGTTGGTGAGCACCCGTAAATGCTCCTTTCTCGTGGCCGAAAAGCTCGCTTTCCAGCAGTTCGGCTGGAATGGCTGCGCAGTTTACGGCGATGAAAGGGGCGAGCGCACGCTTTGATAACTGATGCAGAAACCTGGCGCTGACTTCCTTGCCAGTGCCGGTCTCTCCCTGAATGAGAACGGGGAGGGGATGAGAGGCATAACGCCGCAACATCTGTTCGGCCTCGCGCATGGCGCGGGAGATGCCGAGGGAGCTATTGGGCTCATCCTGCCGCTTGCTCCTTAAGCTTGATGAGACGCGATCGAGGAAAGCCGTCATGTCGAACGGTTTGGTGATGAAGTCGACCGCACCACTGCGCATCAGACGCACCGCCTGATCTATATCGGCGTAGCCAGACATGAATAAAAAGGGTGTTGCGGTATCGCGGCTGGCCTGGCGGAAAACCTCTTCACCATTCATGTCTGGAAGGCGGATGTCGCAAACGACGAGGTCGAACGGTTCTGATCCGCTGGCGAGCTCGCGCATAGCCTGCTCTCCCTTCGTCCACCATTTCACCTTGTGGCCCTCAAGCGAAAGTCGCTGGATGAGCGACTCTCCCATGATGGGATCGTCCTCGAGTATGGCGATGCGCCCTCTTTCACGCTGCATGGCTAGTTTCCTCCCCAGGAATCAATATCGGCAAGTGTAATTCAATGACGGTCAGGCCGGCTTCGGTCCTCGACAAACGGATATGTCCGCCGGCTTCATCCACCAGCTTCCGGACCATCCACAGGCCAAGCCCTCCAGCTGACTGAGCGGCGGGCCATGGATCTGGCGATGTAAGGACATTGGTTGCGGCCTTCGGCAGGCCCGGCCCCGTATCGGCAACGGAGAGGATCAACGTCGAGCCGTCTTCCTTGAGGCATGTCTCCACAAAAATCGTGCCGTCATCGCCCGCGGCGGCGCTTGCATTTAGCACGAGGTTCAAAAGTGCTTGCCGCACAGTCGAGCCGGGCAGGGCAGATAGGGTGAGATTGGATGGGCTGCTCACCCAGTGCATCGTTTGTCTACGGCTCAAAATGACGGGGCCAGCCAGTAGGCGCACATCTTCCAGATCCTGTAGGACGAGAGGCTTTCCGGAGCGGTCCGGCCGGTATGTTGCCAGTGCTGCCTGTACAACATCGCGAATACCGCCGAGACCACGTTCCAGAAGGGACACACTGGTGCTCCGTACGCCTTCGTTTGCCCCATGTCGCTTCAACGTGTCGATGGAGTTGAACAGTCCTCCGAGCGGATTATTGATCTCGTGGGCCATGCTGGATGCGAGCCGTCCTAAACTGGCAAGCTTCTCCTCCTCGGCCAATCGACGCGTGAGTGCGCTGCGCTGCTGCTCGGCTTGTACCAAAGCGTTGAAGCCATGAAACAGATCGGCGAGTTCACCCGCGCGATACGGAAATTCTTCAGCTGGAATGGTATAGGGCTGTCCGGCCGCACCAGAGCGCATGTGTTGTGCCAATGTCGCCACCGGCCTGACCATACGTCTGGTCAAGACGTATCCAACTGCGGCAAACACGAATGCCAAGACAGCATTCGTCGCAAGAAGCGTCTGGAGAACCTGGCGCCTTTCCGCGACAAGATGGGTGATGTCGAAAGAGGCGTGTACGGTCCCGATCGACTTTCCCTGATAAAGGAGCTGCCTGATCCCGAACCCGGTGTTCGACTGCCATTCGATGCGGATTTCATCGTCATTGCCTCGGTCAGCGAAGGCCGGGGGAACTTCGGAAAGTACCGGAATAGCGTGCGGATCGCTGGAAGCCAGTACCATGCCATCACGTCCAGTCACGACCGTCTCGATCGGAGACACGGCCGCAAACATCGTACGGGTGCGGTCGAGCAGGTCATAGGTTTCCCATACGTCCTGCCGCAAAACAGCCGGGATAAGAGCGGTAGACAAGCCATCGAAATAGGTTCCCACGACGCCGTTCAGATGCTGTTCCTGCATGTCATGAAGGCGAGCCAATACGCGTTCAGAGATGATGAGGCTGACGACGATCATCAGGGATGCCACCATTACCGGGACCCGAACCGTCAAGGGAATGCCGCGAACGCGCTCGATGAGGCTCACCCCAGCCTCCGAACTCGTTCCATGTTGACCGCGATACTTTCGTAGCTTTCGGGTGGAACCTGAGTGAACCCGTCAAGCTGGAGGCGCTCAAGCACCGTTCGGCCCAGCTCGTCGCTGTGCATTTGCAGGAGCGCGTTTCTTATTCTGGCAACCGGCTGGCTTTCCCGCTGTCGTGCGGCGGCTGCGATGGGCGGGAAGCCGTGCCAGTCAGACTTCACCAGCACCCTCGTTTTCGAGAGCAGTTCCGGTTCGGTCTGTTCCATGACTTCCCAGACGTACCCATCAACGCTCCCGGAATCGGCAAGGCCGGAAGCCACTGCCCGGATCACATTGCGGTGGCCGTAGGTAAAAAATGACTTGCGAAAGAAGCCTTCCTCGGAGACGCCGCGTTCGGCCAGATAGGTTTTCGTGACGAGGTAGCCGGAATTGGAATCGGGGTCGGAGAACGCATGAATATCCCCACGACAGTCATCAAAGGCCTGGATGTCACGATGTCGACCAACGATGAGGTAGGATTGGTAAAGCGGCTTATCACGCCACAATGGCGTGGCAACCAGCTCCAGCTCCTCCCGGAACTTCATGAACGGGTAGCCGCAAATCCAGGCGGCCTCAAGATTCCCCGAGACCAGGAGGGCAGTGACTTCCTGGTAGGTACGCTGTGTGACAAGTTGTACTTCTTGACCGACAGCGCGGACTAGGTAGGCCTGTAGTTCGTCCAGCACTTCCAGGTCATTCGATAGAAAGACGGGTGTCAACCCAAACCGGATCACACCAGGTCGCGGCGGCACGGACAGCAACTCGCTTCCCGCAGGCGATCCGGCGAAGCATATCGCGGACAAAGCTCCGCCTATCGCCATACGGCGCGAGATACGACACTTGTCGGCGTACCGACCGCGCGTGTGGTCTCGATTTGACACCGACGACCTCCCTCAGCTCTCCTCCAGAGCCTAAATCAATTGTACTGTCATCAGACAGATTGTCCAACCGCTCCTCCGGGATTGAGGTGCTGGTTGCATGGATCTCAGGATTTCGCTCGCTACCACCTTTTTGCAACTATCCGGGACGGGTGCAGACACAGACCGGGAGCGGTGAAATTTTAATTCAAACCTGTATCCATTGAATAACCGGCGCCTCTGACGGTCCGGATCAGGTCTGGCTTGTTGGCAAAGTTAAGGGCTTTTCTGAGCCGGCCGACATGAACGTCGACCGTTCTTTCGTCTACATAGAGATCGTGACCCCAAACGCCGTCAAGGAGCTGTGCTCGGGAGAAGACGCGCCCCGGCGACGCCATGAGAAAATCGAGGAGACGGAACTCGGTCGGACCGAGCCTGACTTCACGGCGCTCGCGATGGACACGATGGCTTTCCCGGTCAAGCTCGATGTCAGCATAGCGCAAAATGGACGAGATCAATGCTGGTTTGGAACGCCTCAGCAGAGCTCTCACCCTGGCCATAAGTTCCGGAGTCGAGAATGGCTTCACCAGATAGTCATCCGCACCTGTCGCCAATCCCCGCACACGCTCTGTCTCCTCCCCCCGTGCCGTCAGCATAATGACGGGGAGCCGCTCCGTGTTTGGTCTGGCGCGTAGACGGCGGCAAAGTTCGATTCCGGATACACCGGGAAGCATCCAATCCAGAATTAGCAGATCCGGCACGCTTTCCTGAAGAACTATGTCAGCCTCTTCGCCGTGGCCGATTGTCTCGACAAGGTATCCTTCGGCCTCGAGGTTGTAGCGGAGCAGAACACTCAGCGCTTCCTCGTCTTCGACGATCATGACCTTTGGGGACATCAGCTTCGCTCCTTAGTTTCGCGGCTGTCAGGCGATTTATTACAGTGACGCTTCAGTTTTGTGACAAACGCAAAATATCTAGAAATCTGGAAATATGATTGTCATCGTGAGGATTTCGGGATATCCTGCAAACCTCTCGCCATCATGGGTGCATCATGAGCGACGCATCTCTACGGTTAAATTCAGGATAATCTTTCGTCAAATCATGTGTTAATCAAGTAAAAACCTTCCAGCTCAAATATCAATCTATCTAGATATACCATACTATACTTGATTGACATAAAACTGTCATCCAACAATACTATGACCGCCCTGCGTTCGCGGATGTCGCGTTCAGCTTTTCTGAATTCACAGAGGGTCGTCATGACACACAACACGAAAACCTTTCGCCCGGCGCGCGCCGCCTTCGCCTCTTCCGCAGCTTCGATCGTTACTCTCAGCCTCCTCGTTGCCCCGTCTTTTGCGCAGCAGGCGCCGACAGTGCTGATCGACGGCTCGAGCACCGTATTCCCCATTTCCGAAGCCATGGCTGAAGAGTTCCAGAAGGCTCAAGCCGGCAAGACGCTGGTGACCGTCGGGTCTTCTGGCACGGGCGGTGGCTTCAAGAAGTTCTGCCGCGGCGAAACCGACATCACCGGCGCTTCCCGTCCGATCAAGTCCGACGAGATCGAGCTGTGCAAGCAGAACGGCGTGGAATTCATCGAGCTGCCTGTCGCAATCGATGCTCTCGCAACGATCGTAAACCCGGCGAACGACTGGGCGACGTGCATGACCGTCGAGGAACTGAAGAAGATTTGGGAACCCGAAGCACAGGGGAAGGTCACGAACTGGAACCAGGTCCGCGGCGAATTCCCTGACGCCAAGCTCGGCCTCTTCGGCGCCGGCACGGATTCCGGAACCTACGACTACTACACGTTCGCCATTAACGGCAAAGAGCATGCCAGCCGCGGTGATTATACCGCGACAGAGGACGACAACATCACGATCCAGGGCGTCGGCGGCGACAAGAATGCGATCGGCTTCCTGGGTCTCGCCTATCTGACCGAGAATGCTGGCAAGGTGAAGGCTGTCGAAATCAAGCAGGCCGACGGTTCGTGTGTAGCGCCGTCGATCGAGACAGCAACCGATGGCACCTACCAGCCGCTTACCCGTCCGCTGTTCTACTACGCTTCCAAGAAGGCGGCCGACGAGAAGGAACATGTGCGCGCATTCGCCGAGTTCCTGTTCGACGCCAAGAACCAGGAAGAACTGGTCAGCGAGGTCGGCTACGTCGCCCTGCCTGCCGAAGCAGCTGGCCTTGCTCTGAAGAAGTTCGAAAAGCGCGTCACCGGCAGCCACTTCGAAGGTGGGTCCAAGGTTGGCGTCACCGTTACCGATCTCGTCGCAGACGCAGCGAACTAATCCCGATCGTTCCAGCAGCCGCGCGCAATCGCGGCTGCTGATTCCGGAGAACAAGATGTCAACGACGCTCGACGCCTATCATCCAAGCGAAGCATTTCTGAAACGCCGACGTTTCATCGACCTGACGATGCGCGTCTTGCTTTTCTTGTCCGCCGCACTCTCGGTGTTTGTGACCGCGGCAATCATTTACGTGCTCGTAAGTGAGTCCTGGAATTTCTTCACTGAAGTGTCCTTGTGGACCTTCCTCACGGATACGGAATGGACGCCGGTCTTTTCGCAGCCGCGATATGGCATTTTGCCGCTTCTTACAGCGACACTCTGGGCCGCGGGGATCGCGATCCTGATTGCCATCCCCTTGGGAACTAGCCTCGCCGTCTACCTCAGTGAGTATGCGCGCCCGGCCGTCCGCGAAACCGTAAAGCCGGTGCTGGAATTGCTTGGTGGCGTCCCGACTGTCGTCTTCGGTTACTTTGCTCTTTTGTTTATCACGCCGCTCCTCCAGACGTTCATACCCGGGCTGACGGGTTTCAATCTCCTTGCTCCGGGGATCGTGCTCGGCATCATGATCAT
Organism: Brucella grignonensis; assembly: GCF_002252505.1. GTDB lineage: Bacteria > Pseudomonadota > Alphaproteobacteria > Rhizobiales > Rhizobiaceae > Brucella > Brucella grignonensis. Next base: position 201,035 of record NZ_NNRL01000165.1, read on the forward strand.
GCCCTACATCGTCTCGATCAGCGAAGATGCCATGCGAGCGGTTCCTGCTTCGCTGAGGGAAGGGGCCTATGCCTTGGGCATGACAAGGCTGCAGACCTCTTTCAAGGTGATCATTCCAGGAGCCTTCTCCGGCATAACTGCCGCATATCTTCTGGGCATGTCACGGGCGGTTGGCGAAACAATGGTTCTTGCTATCGCTGCAGGTCAGAATCCGAATCTGACGGCCGATCCTCGTGAAGGTGCAGCGACAATTACATCATACATCGTGCAGATGAGTCTCGGTGACCTGCCTCACGGCTCGCTAGCCTACCAAACCATTTTCGCAGCAGGCCTCGCACTCTTCGTCCTGACGCTGTTCTTCAACATCATCGGCTTCTTTCTTCGCCGTCGCTTCCGGGAGGCTTACTGATGACTATCAGCGCCGACAGCCCTATCGTACTTCAGGACAAGGATCCGCAGGCTCTACTTGTCAGTCGCGCAAGGCGAAACGACCTTGTCTTTGCCAGCATGGGCCTAGTCATCCTGTTCGTGGTGATGGCATTTTTGATCGCGCTCATCGCCGATCTCTTTTATGATGGCCTTGGACGCATCGACTACGCCTTCCTGACGGAGTTTCCGTCGCGGCGCCCGGCAAGCGCAGGCATTCTTTCGGCTTGGGTCGGGACATGCCTCGTCATGTTCGTCACGGCGCTACTGGCAATTCCGCTCGGTGTGGGTGCGGGCCTCTATCTGGAAGAGTACGCCAGGAAGAACTGGCTGACTGACGTCATCGAGATCAACGTCACGAATCTCGCCGGCGTGCCGTCGATTATCTACGGTTTGCTCGCACTTGGCTTCTTCGTCTATCTCGCGGATCTCGGCCGTACGGTGCTTGTCGCCGGTATGGTGCTGGCATTGCTGATCCTCCCGATCGTCATCGTTGCAACGAGAGAAGCCATCCGGGCGATACCGCAGACAATCCGCGAAGGTGCCTTCGGCCTCGGGGCCGACAAATGGCAGACGATGTGGCACTACATTCTACCGGCTGCAAGACCTGGGATTCTAACTGGTGCAATCGTCGGATTGTCTCGCGCTATCGGGGAAACCGCACCGATCATAACGATCGGCGCCCTTACATTTATCGCCTTCCTGCCGCCTTCTCCCGTCGGCGCAAGCTTTCCCTTCATCAACTTTGACTGGCTCAATGCGCCATTCACCGTGATGCCCATCCAGATGTTCAATTGGATATCGCGGCCGCAGGCAGCGTTCCACGTCAACGCGGCGGCCACTGGCGTGGTGCTCATGTTCATGACGCTTGGCATGAATGCCATCGCCATCTGGATACGCTTCCGGCTTCGACGCAAGCTCGGCCTTTAACTGAGATCGGACAAAAAATGAACGATACAACCACTGCCGTGAGGCCTGCGAAAGCGGGACTGCAATCCAGCTCCAAGCGCAACATATTGATCCATCCAGAACGACTGCGCGCTGAGGTGAGGGATCTGGATTTCTGGTACGGGGACTTTCACGCTCTAAAGAAGGTTAACCTTCCGATCGCCGACAAGCAGGTGACCGCCTTGATCGGGCCGTCCGGTTGCGGCAAGAGCACATTGCTGCGATCGTTCAATCGCATGCACGATCTTTATCCGGGCAACCGGTATGAAGGTGCGATCGAACTGCTGCCAGAAAAACAAAATCTGGTCTCGACCGGAATCGATCCGATCCTGATCCGGTTGCGCATCGGGATGGTTTTCCAGAAACCGAACCCCTTTCCAAAGTCAATTTACGAGAACGTGGCGGCGGGTCTGCGGGTTCGCGGTATCGCAAAGAAAGCCCTGCTTGATGAGCGGGTTGAGCAGGCTCTCCAGGGTGCCGCTCTCTGGAATGAAGTAAAGGACCGCCTCCATCAATCGGCTTATGGTCTGTCCGGCGGTCAGCAGCAGCGTCTGTGCATCGCTCGTACGCTTGCCCCCAACCCAGAGATCATTCTCTTCGACGAACCGACATCGGCCCTTGACCCGATCGCCACCGCAAAAATCGAGGAGCTTATCGCTGAATTGCGAGACCAGTACACGATCGTCATCGTCACGCACAACATGCAGCAGGCAGCGCGGATATCGACATACACCGCCTACATGCACCTCGGCGAGATGACCGAGTACAACGCGACGAATGAGTTCTTCACAAATCCGCAGAATGAGAAAACGCAGCAGTACATCACCGGACGCTTCGGTTGAGGGGGAAACATGACGATGGATCACACTATTCGAGCTTTCGACGAAGAACTACAGGACCTGACCGGACAAGTATCCGATATGGGGCGAATTGCTGCCGCGCTCCTCGACAAGTCCGTCAATGCTCTCATCGGCAATGACAAGACACTGGCAGATGAGGTCGTAAGAGCCGACCTTCAACTCGATGCGATGCAGAGAACCGCCGAAACGGCGGCTGTGCAAATCATTGCTCGGCGCCAACCCGTCGCGAACGACCTGAGACGGATCGTCGGCGCGATGCGCATGGTATCAAACCTGGAGCGTGTAGGCGATCTCGCGAAGAACATCGCCAAGCGCGCAGCAATCATGGATGCCTCACTTAACAGGGGCGTTGTCTCTGCCGGGTTCAGCACACTAGCCGAAGCCGCCAAAATGCAGCTGGCTGGCGCGCTCGATGCTTTCCAGAACAACGACGCGAAGACGGCATCTCAAGTCCGCCTCCAGGACGAGCACATCGATGTACTCTATAACGGCCTCTTTCGAGAACTCCTGACATACATGATGGAAGACCAGCGCTCGATCACATTGTGCGCTCACCTCCTTTTCTGCGCCAAGAACCTCGAGCGGGTCGGAGATCATGCTACCAATCTCGCTGAGACCGTCGAGTACATCGTGACGGGCGATGATGTTTCGATTGATCGCCCTCGCGCCGAAACTGTTGTTGCGATGGAGTAGGCTTCATGCCGAGCGTCGTTATCGTACAGGAAGATATTGGCGTTGGCTCGATCCTGGAAGCAAGCTTCCGCGAGGAAGGTTATATCGCCGGGGTATGTGGACTGGCCGAGCAGTGTGAACGTATGGTCGCGGAGAGACAACCAGATCTGGTCGTCGTCGATTCGGTAAGCCGTGCGACCAATCTCCGTCAGTCGTTTATGAAAATGCGAGCCCATGTGCGAAGAAGGCAGTTGGCGATTATTGTCTTGGGCGGAGAGGCGCTGCCCAAGCCCCTTTTTGATGCCGGAGCCGACGATTACTTGCCGCGCCCCTTTTCCGTTCAGGAACTTCTGGCTCGCAGCAATGCGCTCCTTGAGCGTTCATGCTCGAAGACGACCAGGATCTTGAACCATCGCGAGATATCCCTGAACCTCGAAACGCACAGGGTTTCGCGTAAGGGACGGGAGATTCACCTTGGTCCGACGGAATATCGTCTCCTGCAGACGATGCTGACAGAACCGTCTCGGCTCTTTTCGCGGCGCGAAATTCTCGAGATGGTATGGAACGACACGAGCCGGGACGAACGCATCGTTGATGTCAGCATCAAAAGATTGCGGAAGTCCTTGAACATCGGAAGCAAGGGAGACGCAATCCGTACTGTGCGCGGCTGCGGCTACGGCCTGCAGTAATAGCGATCAGCGTGGACTGTTTCCGATTGCCTTCAACTGCGTCTGAAGGGACATCCTGTCGATCGACTCAATCGGAAGTGCCGTGAAGACTGAGAGCCTGTTGGCGATAGCGTCTGCTGCCCGGCGAAAGGCGGCAAGCCTTTGCAGTTCAGTTCCCTCAGCAAGCGCAGGATCGTCGATAGCCCAGTGCGCTGTAAAAGGCTGACCGGGCCAGGAGGGGCATTGCTCCCCCGTCAGTGTGTCGCAAACGGTGAAGACGAAATCCATAGAGACACGGTTAAGACCCTTGAACTCGTCCCAGCTTTTGGGTTTTAGGTTCTCGACCGGACAGTCCATCTTCCGGAGTGTTGCGAGTGTCATTGGATGCACCGCATTTGCGGGAAGATTTCCCGCAGAGAACGCCGCAAACCGCATTGGCGCCATCTTGCGTAGAATGGCCTCCGCCATGATCGATCTGGCAGAATTTGCGCGGCATAGGAAAAGCACATTAAATATTCTTGGGACCTGTTGGTCTGGCTCGATTCTCGTCAAAGAGGTTCTGCCAGCCAACGGGGTGAAGTCAGTCGCCAAAAACTCGACAAGCCTCCAGACAAGTTCGGTATTCGGCCGATAAATTATCGTGGTGCCAACGCGTTGGGTTTGGACCAGTCCGGCGCGCTTCAACACGTTAAGATGAGACGACATCGTATTTTGAGGTATGTCGAGCAGTCTTCCGATGTCGCCTGAGGGCAATCCCTCCGGCGAATGATCCAGAAGAAGACGCAGTGCATCAAGTCGGGTGGTTTGCGCGATGGCTGCAAACGCCTCTACGATAGCTGATTTTTCCATAAGTCTGGATATATAGATTTTCGTTCAGTTGAGCAAGTTGCGTTCCCTTGGCGGGCGCCAATAAATCCGTATTTCTGGAAATGTGCAGTTCTGTCATATTTCTGTAGCGCAAGTGCCGAATAAGCGGGTGTCTGTTTTGGATCGATGGAGAACCTGATGAAAAAGCTCGTGGCCGCACTGGCGATATCCGTAGCATTTGCAATGCCTGCCCAGGCGGATTTCAAACTCGACGCTCGTTACGCGGACGCCGACGGCGATATGGTCGCCGACATTCCGACCGATGCCAGCCAGCTTGTGGACCCGGATACGCTGGTATTCGCCTACACCCCGGTCGAAGACCCGGCCGTTTACGCCGATGTCTGGAAAGGCTTCCTCGATCACCTCGCGGAAAAGACAGGCAAGAAGGTTCAGTTCTTCCCGGTTCAGGAAAATGCGGCTCAGATCGAAGCCATGCGCGCCGGTCGCCTGCACGTTTCCGGCTTCAATACTGGCTCGAATCCGATCGCTGTCGCCTGCGCCGGGTTCCGGCCGTTCGCGATGATGGCTTCGAAGGACGGCGCCTTCGGCTATGAAATGGAGATCATCACCTATCCAGGCTCTGGGGTTGAGAAGATCGAAGACGTGAAGGGCAAGAAACTGGCCTTCACCGCTGAGACGTCCAATTCTGGTTTCAAGGCACCCTCGGCATTGTTGAAGTCCGAGTACAAGCTCGAGGCAGGTAAGGATTTTGAGCCGGTGTTCTCCGGCAAGCACGACAATTCGGTCCTCGGCGTCGCCAACAAGGACTACCCGGCTGCGGCTGTCGCCAATTCCGTCATGAAGCGCATGATCGCCCGTGATGTCGTCAAGGCAGACCATATTGTCTCAATCTTCAAGTCGCAGACGTTTCCGACCACGGGTTATGGCGTGGCCCACAATCTGACCCCGGAACTGCAGGAAAAGATCAAGGATGCCTTCTTCTCCTATGACTGGGAAGGTTCGGCGCTCTTGAAGGAGTTCCAGACCTCGGAGCCGCCGCAGGAAAGCTTCATTCCGATCTCCTTCAAGGAAAACTGGTCTGTCGTTCGTCAGATCGATGAAGCCAACGGCGTCACCTACGAGTGCAAATAAGCACGTTTGACCAATAGGCGCCGGGTCGTATTCGCGACCCGGCGCTTACTCATGTGTGAAGGCGGGGAACGATCATGCTCAGGATTACGGGGCTCACGAAAACCTACAAAACAGGTGACAAGGCGCTGAACGGGATTAACTTGCAGATTCCTGCCGGCCAGGTCGTGGGGCTGATCGGTCCCTCAGGCGCCGGTAAGTCAAGCCTCATCCGCTGCGTGAACCGTCTTATCGAACCAACGGCCGGCAAAATCTTTCTTGGCGAACGCGATGTTACCGCGTTGTCGCGGTCTGATCTCAGGGTCGCTCGCCGTCGTATTGGCATGATCTTCCAGGAATATGCTCTGGTTGAGCGGCTGACCGTGATGGAAAACGTGCTCTCCGGTCGGCTCGGCTATGTGCCCTTCTGGCGCAGCTTTTTACGTCGCTACCCCGCCGACTACGTACAGAACGCATTTGCGCTTCTGGATCGCGTTGGTTTGACGGCTCACGCCGACAAGCGCGCCGATGCTCTTTCAGGCGGTCAGCGTCAGCGCGTCGGGATTGCACGAGCGTTGGAGCAAGACCCCGAGCTGCTTCTTGTCGATGAGCCGACAGCTTCGCTTGACCCCAAGACCTCACGGCAGATCATGCGGCTGATCGTCGAGATTTGCCGGGAGCGCAATTTGCCGGCCGTCATCAACATACACGACGTTCTGCTGGCCCAGGCGTTCGTGCAACGGATCGTCGGCCTGCGCGCCGGTGAAGTGGTCTTCGACGGCACGCCTGATCAACTCGACACAGCTGCACTCACCCGCATCTACGGCGAAGAGGACTGGGTTGCCATGCAAAAGCAAGCTCAGGATGACGCCGAAGACGAGCGTCTGGCCTTGGTTGAACGCGAACGGGCGGAAGAGCGCTTGGCAGGAGCCTTGTGATGGCCCATGTACTCTCGACGAGCTATCCTTCGGTGTGGCGGCGGCCACCACTGTTCATCAGGTCGGCGGTTTTGCGCTGGCTGATCTATGGGGGCGCGCTGATTTATATCATCGTTGCCGTTGCGACCATCGATGTAAACTGGGCGCGTGCCTACGAAGGGCTCGATCGCGGCTGGCGTTTCCTTCAAGGCTTTCTGGTCCCAAACTTTACCACGCGCTGGCGTGATATCGCACAGGGACTTGAAGAGAGCCTGACGATGACGTTGACTTCGACTATCGTCGGTATCCTCGTTTCCATCCCGATTGGCATCGGAGGGGCGCGCAATCTTGCGCCAGCGCCCGTCTACTACGTGTGCCGCTCAATCATTGCCATTTCGCGTGCCTTCCAGGAGATCATCATTGCGATCCTGCTCGTTGCAATGTTCGGTTTCGGCCCGTTCGCGGGTTTCCTGACGCTCACCTTCGCAACGATTGGCTTTATCGCCAAGCTCCTCGCTGACGCTATCGAAGAAATCGATGAAAAGCAGGCAGAGGCCATCCGTGCCACCGGCGCGTCTTGGCTGCAACTCGTCAACTATGCAGTCCAACCGCAGGTGATGCCGCGGCTGATCGGACTTTCGCTCTACCGGTTTGACATCAATTTCCGTGAATCGGCCGTCATCGGCATCGTCGGGGCAGGGGGTATCGGTGCGACGCTCAACACGTCGATCGACCGATACGAGTACGACAGCGCGGGTGCTGTGTTGATCCTCATTATCGTCATCGTCATGCTCGCCGAATACGGCTCGAGCCTTATTCGCAAGCGGGTTCAATAATGCCAGTTTCAAATTCCCTCGATGGCCACAAAACATGGTGTAAGCTCACGCCGAGCCGCGAGCTCATCCAGTGGATCGGTTGGCTGCTACTTGTCGCCTTCTTCGTGTTCTGCTGGCAGATCATGACAAAAGATACGATCTGGGCGTTTATCTACGATGCGCCCCGGCAAGGCGGCGACATTCTCAGCCGCGCCTTCCCGCCACGCCTGTCCTATTTGAGCGAGCTTGTCGTTCCTCTTTGGGACACGCTCAATATGGCAACGCTTGGGACGCTTGCCGGCACTGTGCTGGCAGTACCTATAGCTTTCCTTGCCGCTCGCAACACCACGCCCAGCCTGCTTGTCCTTCGTCCGATCGCACTTTTCCTGATCGTGGCATCACGCTCCATCAACTCGCTGATCTGGGCATTGCTTCTCGTCTCGATCCTGGGACCTGGACTGCTCGCCGGCATCATTGCGATCGCCCTGCGGTCAATTGGCTTCGTCGGCAAGCTCCTTTACGAAACGATTGAGGAGATTGACCAGAAGCAGGTCGAAGCTGTCTCATCGACCGGGGCGAGCCGCATGCAGGTCATCGATTACGCGATTGTGCCGCAGGTCCTGCCTTCGTTCCTGGGAATTACCATGTTCCGTTGGGATATCAATATTCGGGAATCGGCGATCCTTGGCCTGGTGGGTGCAGGCGGGCTCGGCCTGAAGCTTCAGTCCTCTTTGAACATGTTGGCATGGCCCCAGGTGACGACGATCTTCATCGTCATTCTGGCCACGGTCATCCTGGCCGAGTGGGTCTCGGCAGCCGTACGCAAAGCGCTCGTGTGAGCCTTTTGACGTCAAGGCTTTCGGGTTCGCCGCCCGACCGCCAGCATTATTGCTGTTGATTCCGTGTAAGTCGTCATGGAAAGCCGGGGGTAGGAGCTATTGAACAAACGTGTTGACTTCGTCCATAATTCCAGTAATCTGGATATATGGAACAGGAACAAGCAATTCTCGCTCTCGCAGCGCTCGCTCAACCAACCCGACTCGAGACGTTTCGGCTGCTCGTCAAGCATGCGCCGGAAGGACTGCCGGCCGGCGATATAGCGCGTGCGCTTGTGGTGCCGCAAAATACGATGTCGGCGCATTTGAACATTCTGTCGCGGGCAGGGCTCGTAACCTCGCAACGGCACAGCAGGATCATCATGTACCGCGCTGAGCTCGAACAGCTTCGCGATATGACGCTATTCCTTCTGAAGGACTGTTGCGGTGGATCCGCTGAATTGTGTGCGCCACTCATCGCTGAACTGACACCGTGCTGTGTCCCGACCCCGCAGGAAAGTCTGGCATGAGTGCGCTCAGGGTAGAACGATTAGACGGGAGCGATCTCGAATCAGGCAGCGACATGTTCCTTGCTACCAAGAGGGCATCGCCGCTTTTTGCCTGCCTCGTGTTCATCGAAGTTTGACGGGAAAATCTGCCAGCCGCAGTGCTTGCCACACGGCAGCTGTCCTCTCTGCCCATCATCGGCGACGATCATGAAATCTACCCGACCACTAACTTAACACACGGATCACAGACATGACCGAAAAGACCTATAACGTGCTCTTCCTGTGCACGGGCAATTCCGCACGCTCCATTCTTGCCGAAGCCATCCTCAACAAGGAAGGCGGCGGTCGCTTCAAGGCTTACTCCGCTGGCAGTCAGCCGAAGGGCGAAGTCAATCCGCACGCGCTCAAGGAACTCGCGGCGCTCGGTTACGCCTCAACAGGCTTCTCGTCCAAGAGCTGGGATGTGTTTGCCGAGCCGGGTGCGCCACAGATGGATTTCATCTTCACCGTTTGTGACAGTGCAGCGGGTGAAGCTTGCCCGGTATGGATCGGTCACCCGATGACAGCCCATTGGGGCGTCGAGGATCCTGCATCTGTCAACGGAACCGAAGTCGAAATTCAGCGGGCATTCGCGCAGGCGGCGCGGTTTCTGAAAAATCGTATCACGGCATTCCTGAGCCTTCCGCTCGAATCCATTGATCGCCTGGCCCTCGAAACACGGCTACGGCAGATCGGAACGATGGAAGGAACGACCGGTGTTCGGGAAGCGACCAATTAAAGCCAGATGACGGATTCGGCCGAAGTGAAGAAACGCGCGCCGTTAATTCGTCGGCCCTCGACCTCCATACTTTCTCTCCAGTCAAACAAAAGGCCCGACGTCGCATGACCAACCCCGTCGATATCGTCATCTACCACAACCCGGACTGCGGAACTTCGCGCAACACGCTTGCGATGATCCGCAACGCCGGCATCGAACCCCATGTGGTCGAGTATCTCAAGACCCCGCCTTCGCGCGCGCTGCTGGAGCAGTTGATCGACCGGATGGGAATTTCTGCGCGTGACCTTCTTCGCGAAAAGGGAACACCGTTTTCCGAACTCGGTCTGGGCGACACATCCTTGTCGGATGAGCAACTGGTTGATGCAATGATGGAACATCCCATCCTCATCAACCGCCCGATCGTCGTCACGCCTGCCGGTGTCAAGCTGTGCCGACCATCGGAAGTGGTGCTGGATATCCTTCCAGCCGATCAGCAGGCTGCGTTTACCAAGGAAGATGGCGAAGTCGTCGTCGACCAGACCGGTCGTCGCGTGGTCTAACGTAAGTCAATTCAAGCTGAACGCGTGTGACCGCAGTCTTCGTTGCAAGGCTGCGGACGATGTTTATCTGCCAAGGAGAGCGCCAATGCGTCCCGAAGAACCAACACTGCGCCTGTCGTTTCTCGACCGCTATCTGACCGTCTGGATTTTTGCCGCCATGGCACTGGGTGTGCTGCTCGGTACCGTCTTTACCGGCCTGCCTGCAGCGCTCGACAGCCTTTCCGTCGGCACCACCAATATTCCGATTGCCATCGGCCTCATCCTGATGATGTATCCGCCTCTGGCGAAAGTGCGCTTCGAGGAATTGCCGCAGGTGTTTGCCGACAAGCGGGTTCTGGCGATTTCTCTCCTGCAGAACTGGATAATCGGTCCGGTGCTGATGTTTGCACTGGCGGTGATTTTTCTGCGGGACTATCCGGAATATATGACCGGTTTGATCCTGATCGGTCTCGCCCGCTGCATTGCCATGGTTCTCGTCTGGAACCAGCTTGCAAGGGGCGACAACCAGTATGTCGCGGGCCTCGTTGCCTTCAATTCGATCTTCCAGATCCTGTTTTTCAGCGTCTATGCGTGGTTCTTCCTGTCCTTCCTGCCTCCGCTGTTTGGCCTTGAAGGCAGTGTGATCGACGTCTCGTTCTGGACGATTGCGGAAGCGGTGCTGATCTATCTCGGTATTCCGTTCCTCGCCGGTTACCTCACGCGCCGCTTGCTGACTGCGAAAAAGAGCAGGGATTGGTACGAGAACGTCTTCCTGCCGAAGGTCAGCCCGATGACGCTGGCAGCCCTTCTGTTCACGATCGTCGCCATGTTCAGCCTGAAGGGTGGGGATGTGGTCCGCCTGCCGGGCGATGTGGTGATGATCGCCATTCCGCTGACGATCTACTTTCTCATCATGTTTCTTGTCAGCTTCTGGATGGCGAAGTCCGTCGGCACGGATTATCCGCGCACGACAGCCGTTGCCTTTACGGCGGCCGGCAACAACTTCGAGCTTGCCATTGCGGTTGCCATTGCTGCTTTTGGTTTGGCCTCGCCGGTCGCATTTGCCGCGGTGATTGGCCCCTTGGTCGAAGTTCCGGTGCTGATCTTGCTGGTGCAACTGGCACTCTGGATGGGCCGCAAGTATTTTACAAAGTCGGCCGGAAACCCGGCTGCGTAAAAAGTAAGGAAGCGCAATGTCTTCGGACATTTTCGATGTCGTCGTGATCGGTGCGGGCCAGGCTGGCCTCGCATCGGCTTACTATCTGCGGCGTGCCGACGTCAGATTCGTGATCCTTGATGCTGAAGAAGGGCCCGGTGGTGCATGGCGACATGCGTGGAATTCACTCCATTTGTTTTCACCGGCATCCTTTAGCTCGCTGCCGGGATGGATGATGCCGGCGAAGACCGAGGCGGCCTATCCGTCAAGGAATGAGGTGGTCGATTATCTGGCGCGCTACGAGGAGCGGTATCATTTTCCCATAGAACGCCCGGTCGCAGTGATGTCGGTCCGCAACGTCGAAGGCGCTCTGGAGGTCGTCGCCGATAGCAGACAGTGGCGAGCGCGTGCCGTTCTGAGCACGACCGGCACTTGGCGACATCCTTTCGTTCCGGACTATGCCGGTGCCTCTGGCTTCAAGGGCGTGCAGATTCATTCGGCGGATTATGTCTCGGCTGATCCCTTTGTGGGCCAGCGGGTCGCCATCGTTGGCGGCGGAAATTCCGGGGCGCAGATACTTGCCGAAGTATCAAGGGTCGCCGAAACCATCTGGGTCACGCCTCAGGAACCGGTGTTTTTGCCCGATGAAGTCGATGGACACGTGCTGTTTCAGCGCGCTACCGCACGGGTGCTTGGCGGGGAGAGTGGCCCAGCAGTTGGCAGCCTTGGTGATATTGTCATGGTTCCCCCGGTCCGGGACGCACGGGATCGCGGCGTGCTGGGTTCGGTGCGGCCATTCTCAAACTTTGATCGGGATGGCGTCGTCTGGCAGGACGATACTAGAAGCGATCTTGACGCCGTCATCTGGTGCACCGGGTTTCGGCCAGCGCTCGATCATCTCCAGGATCTCGGCGTGATCACGGACGATGGCAGGGTTGATGTGGATGAGGGGCGCTCGATTAAGCAGCCACGCCTTTGGCTTGCCGGGTATGGGAATTGGACCGGGGCTGCCTCGGCGACGCTTCTGGGGTCAGGCCGGACGGCCCGCGAGATGATCCCGAGACTTGTCGCGGCGCTCTAACCGCGCAATCGCGAGGAAGGCGACAATCGCACAGGCGCCAAGCGCCGTTGTGATGGTGAGCGACCACGTCGTGCCGATATGGGCGATCGCAAACGCCAGCGCAAAAGGTGCGGTGGCCGACACGATCAACCGTGCGGCCATGACCTTGCCTTGAAGCCGGCCGTAGCCATCGCTGCCAAAAAGCATCAACGGCAAGGTACCGGTGACGATGCTGAAAAGACCGCTGCCCAAACCGAAGACAACGGCAAAAGCCATGGCTCCTGCCACCGACGGCGCGCTGATGGTCAGGATCATCATGCCAACGGGGATCAATGTGGCGGCAATCGTTGCCAAGGCGAGCGGCGGCAGATTACCGCCGAGCACCATGTTGGCGAACCGGCTCAGCACCTGCGACGGACCAAACAGCGTGCCGACAATGGCCGCGGTGGCCCCAAGTCCGAGACCCGACAACAGCGGCACCATATGCACCAGGATCGCTGCACTGACGAGAGATTGCAGCGAGAACCCCACCACCATCAGCTTGAACCCGAACTGCCGGACATCCGGGCTGAGACTTCCCTCGACGATCTGCGCCGTGCCGGCTTGTTTCTGTGCTCTGCCCTTGGCAAGTCCATAAGACAACCATGCGTGGAGCGGCAGGCAGACGAGCAAATTGAGACCGGCGAATACCAGGTAGACATTCTGCCATGACAGATGGGCATGCAATGCCGTGGTGAGGGGCCAGAAGATCGTTGAGGCGAAGCCGGCGATCAGGGTCAGATAGGTGATGCTGCGCTGGGCGGTGTGGGGGCTTGCCTGCACCAGCAGCGCAAAGGCAGCCCCATATTGCACGAGATTGGCGGCGATCTCGATCACGATCAGGGCGGCGACGAAGCCGCTTTTGCCCGGCGCATAGGCACAGGCGATCAGCGCCGCCGCGGCAATCGCGGAGCCGGCCGTCATGACCCGTCCCGCGCCAAAATGATCAATGGCCCGGCCAAGCCAGGGTGCAGTCAAGCCGCCCAGAAGAAGAGCCGCGGAAAGTGCGGCGAATATCCACTCCGTAGACCAGTTCAGGCCTCGCGCCATATCGGGCGCGAGGATGCTGAAGCTGTAATAGAGGGTTCCATAGCCGATGATCTGGGTGAGGCCCAGGGCAAGGATAGTGCCGACCGGCGCGCGCTCGCTCATATCGATTTCAGATCCACGCGCTGTTCGAGCTTTGCGGCCTCTTCCTTCCTCTCGCTATAGCGGTCTGTCAGGTAGTCGGACGCATCTCGGGTCAGCAGTGTGAATTTGACCAGTTCCTCGCAGACATCGACGACGCGATCGTAATAGGCCGAGGGCTTCATGCGGCCATCCGTGTCGAATTCCTGCCATGCCTTGGCGACCGAAGACTGGTTCGGAATGGTGATCATCCGCATCCAGCGACCGAGAATGCGCAACTGATTGACCGCGTTGAAGGATTGCGAGCCACCGGAGACCTGCATGACGGCGAGCGTCTTGCCCTGCGTCGGTCGCACCGAACCGGTCGTGAGGGGGATCCAGTCTATCTGCGCCTTGATTATGCCGGTCATCGCACCGTGCCGCTCGGGGCTGACCCAGACATGGCCTTCCGACCAGAGAGACAGCGCGCGCAATTCCTGAACCTTGGGATCGGTATCCGGCGCACCATCGGGAAGGGGCAAACCTTCGGGATTGAAGATCTTCACTTCGCATCCGAAATGCGCAAGAAGCCGTGCAGCTTCTTCCGCCAAAAGACGACTGAACGAAATCTTCCGCAGCGATCCATAGAGGATCAAAATTCGCGGCTTATGCTGCGAATATGCTGGACGAAGCGCATCAAGGTCGGGCTGGGAAATGAGATCAAGCGAGGCGGCTGGCAGATCGGCCATCGGGGTACTCCATCGTATAGGATTAGAACGTTCGCATTCAGGGGCGGCTAAGAACCTGATCCGGCGAATTCCAAGGGCACGTCACCGGAGTCAGATTGTTCCGAACAACAGTTCTCCATCAAGAAATGAGCGAGGCCGTTGAGGGTCTCGAAATTGGCGCTGTAGACGATGGAGCGTGATTGTCGTTCGGCGCTGATCAGGCCAGCATGTTCCATCTCTTTGAGATGAAAGGAAATGTTGGAAGGCGACACGTTCACAGCTTCGGCAATCGTACCCGCCGCTAATCCGTTCGGACCGGCGATGACCAGCTTCCGAATGACCTGAAGTCGGGTCTGCTGTGAGAGCGCGCGAAACGCATCCAAGACTTGCCTTTCGTTCATCAGATCAATCCTCGTTCAATGCATGGCGAGAAACAAAGCACCTGCGCCTGCTCAAACACGCGAAGCCGCAAGTTAGTTTGACGTTTCAATAATTATTGAATAATGGGAATTTTTTGTGTCAGGTCAAGGCACCTTATTATGTTGTTTCAATCTTTGTTGCCTGCCCATATTTGATCTATCGAAGGACGTTGGTGTATCTAGGCGTTTTGGTTGCACGCGATATACGCTAGCTGGTGATAGCCCAACAGTTTCACAGGAATGGCAAGCCGGACGGAATTCAAGTGTTTCGTGAATGGCAATACTTATCCGAGGTATAGCAAAATCGGATTGCGTGTCGGCGGTTCGTTATGGTTCAAGGCGCCGGCAACCCTCTCTCGACTCATTTTTTCAGAGTGGCTTTTGGCTTCGGTTGATAAAGCCGCCGTTTGACGTTCGCCCGCAAAGCATTGCGAAGATCTTTGTCGGTCATCGAAAGGTCGAACCATTCAGGATCAAAGTGGCCACCGCACCACCGAATGGTTTCGGCGTATTCGGGATCCTCCCGGTCGGCGATAATCTCCAGGAACCGCTCGTAACCCGAAACACCGCCGACATCCTCGGGCGGCCGCGCTCTCTTTCCATCGACGCAGGTCCCGTTCCGGGGTGAGGTAGAGAGCGCTAAGAATTCCTCGATGGTGACTGTGTGCCGCCAGCCATCACCGAAATCGTAATGGTAGCTGAAGACGGCGCCTTGCTCGAAGTCCAGCAATCGAACCTCTGTTTGATCGAAAACCCTAGGATCGTCGTCGGTCGCATCCTCTGTCAGGATCTCAACTTCGCCGTACCTCAGGCCACCAATTCGGAACTCAAAGAGATGATAGTTCCACCAATTGAATGCGGCCTGAATGCCTAAATGAAGTTGCTCCAGGTTCCAATGGACCGGCAGGATAAGACGGCGCCAGATGTCCGGCTCGATTTCATCGATGGAAACTCTGACCTGTACAGCGTTTGCTTCGAACATTGCCTGATGAACAAGGTTGGTGGAGGATTGCTGAGAGTAGCCCCGAAACATGCCCGGTTTCAAGCTACTGGGGTTCAGACCATAGGGAAGGTCGCGACAGCAGCATCAGTCGATAATGATCCTGCTTGACATGGGCCGCCTACGCTAGGAGCCTGCCATGAAACCACACGGACGGAGAGAAGGCATGGTTCAGTCGATCGTCGAATTGCGGAATGTCGTGGGGACGGAAGCCGCAGTTGGTTGGGCCGGAGGCCATACCATCGTGGTCGATAGGCCGGAAGGCAAGGCCGGTGGTTCGGGCCTCGGCTTCAACGGAGGGCAGTTACTCGCTTTGGCGGTCGGCGGTTGCTACTGTAACGACCTTCGATATGTTGCCCATGGTCTCGGCGTCGAGATCGGAGAAATAGCCGTAACAGTACAGCTGGAACTGGACGGTGCGCCTCTTGTCGCCACCAGCGCCGTACTGTCCGTGAGATGCACAACATTGGATGGGTCCGACCCAAAGACCTTGATCGATCAAGCCTGGTCGATCTGCACAGTAGCCAATTCTCTCAATCGTGGCATACCGACCGCGGTGAAGGTGGTCTGATTGCTGGAGCGGCTTAAATGGCGTCCTTCCTGTGACCGCTCGGCAAGCAGGAAAGATGCTCTCGGCGACGCCCTTCTTTTAAACGATCGCGGCCGGGTCTTTGACGAGACCCTTCGCACGAGAGACCTCCTTGACCACGCCAGCACACCGACGCGCACTTTCCTTCGAAATCGGTCCAGACGTCATTTTGTCCTCCAGAAACGGCCCGCCCCGGTGGATGGGACGGGCCGCACTCGTCTGTTTAGAAGTCCATGCCCGGGCCGGCGGGCAGGGCTGGAGCGGCGTCCTTCTTCGGCTTCTCTGCGATCATCGCTTCTGTCGTGACCAGCAGGCCGGCGACCGAGGCAGCGTCCTGCAGTGCGGTTCGCACCACCTTGGCCGGGTCAATGACGCCCTGAGCGTAGAGATCACCATACTCACCTGTCTGGGCGTTCCAGCCGAAGGAAAGGTCAGTCTTTTCGCGCAGCTTGCCGACGACGATCGAACCTTCGGCCCCTGCATTCTCGGCGATCTGGCGAACGGGCGCCTCGATCGCCCGGCGGACGATGTCGATCCCAACCCGCTGATCGTCGTTGGATGTCGGCAGACCGTCCAAGGCCTTCACCGCGCGCAGCAGGGCAACACCGCCGCCCGGCAGGATTCCTTCCTCGACAGCGGCACGGGTCGCATGTAGGGCGTCATCGACGCGATCTTTCTTCTCCTTCACCTCGACTTCGGTCGATCCGCCGACACGGATGACAGCAACGCCGCCGGCGAGCTTGGCAAGACGTTCCTGCAGCTTGTCACGGTCGTAGTCTGAGGTGGTCTCCTCGATCTGGGCGCGGATCTGCGCGACGCGGCTATCGATCTCGCCCTTGGAGCCGACCCCATCGATGATGGTGGTGTTTTCCTTCTCGATCGCTACCTTCTTGGCGCGACCAAGCATCTCGAGAGTGACATTCTCGAGCTTGATGCCGACGTCTTCGGAAATCACCGTGCCACCGGTGAGGATGGCGATGTCTTCCAGCATGGCCTTGCGGCGGTCGCCGAAGCCAGGAGCCTTGACGGCGGCGATCTTCAGGCCGCCACGCAGCTTGTTGACGACAAGGGTTGCGAGAGCTTCGCCTTCGACGTCTTCAGCGATGATGAGGAGCGGTTTGCCCGACTTCACCACAGCCTCCAGCACCGGCAGCATTGCCTGCAGATTGGAGAGCTTCTTCTCGTGGATGAGGATATACGGCTCCTCGAGCTCGACCCGCATCTTGTCCTGGTTGGTGACGAAATAGGGGCTTAGATAACCGCGGTCAAACTGCATGCCTTCGACGACTTCGAGTTCGGTTTCGGCGGTCTTGGCTTCCTCGACAGTGATGACGCCTTCGTTGCCGACCTTTTCCATCGCTTCGGCCAGATACTTGCCGATCTCCTCGTCGCCATTGGCCGAGATGGTTCCGACCTGGGCGATTTCGGAGTTGCTGGTGATCTTGCGGGCGTTGGCCTTCAGTTCCTTGACCACCGCATCGACGGCAATGTCGATCCCGCGCTTCAGGTCCATCGGGTTCATGCCGGAGGCAACAGCCTTGGCACCTTCTTTGACGATCGCCTGGGCAAGAACGGTCGCCGTGGTGGTGCCGTCGCCGGCAAGGTCATTGGTCTTCGATGCCACTTCGCGCAGCATCTGGGCGCCCATGTTCTCGAACTTGTCTTCCAGCTCGATTTCCTTGGCAACCGACACACCGTCCTTGGTAATGCGCGGCGCGCCGAACGACTTGTCGATTACGACGTTGCGGCCCTTGGGGCCGAGCGTGACCTTCACGGCGTTGGCGAGAACGTCGACCCCACGCAGCATGCGTTCACGGGCATCGGTGTTGAATTTGACTTCTTTCGCAGCCATTTGTTCACTCCTTCAATAGGCAGCTTTTTGACTGATGTACGCGCGGCCTTACGCGGCCCGCTTCTGCTCGGCCTGGGCTTCGATGATACCCATCACGTCACTTTCCTTCATGATCAGCAGGTCTTCGCCGTTGATCTTGATCTCGGTACCGGACCATTTGCCGAACAGGATGCGATCGCCGGCCTTGACGTCGAGCGCCTGGACCTGGCCAACGTCGTTCCGGGCGCCGGAGCCGACGGCGATGACTTCACCTTCCTGCGGCTTTTCCTTGGCGGTATCAGGGATGATAATCCCGCCCTTGGTCTTTTCTTCGGATTCGAGCCGGCGGACGAGAATGCGATCATGTAGCGGTCTAAACGACATGTTTTCCTCCATGGACAAACAATGGTGACTTAGCTCTCCTGGCCGGATCGGATTGCCGCATCCGGCAGGATGCGAAACCTCCTTGAGCGTTTCGCGCGAAAAATTTATTTTCGAGATTTTCCGATTTCAAGAGGGTCTTGCAGGAAAATTAGCACTCGCGTGAGGCGGCTGCTAACATGCTGTAAAGGAACAATAAACGGCATTCGAAGTTGAAAAATGATTGATGCCGCAGCAGAGCTGCGTCATTCTTATGCCTGTCATGAAAAGGAGATGAAGCATGCAGTTTTCGTCGGATCTTGAGCGGCAGCTCAACGGTTATGGCCTTACCACAGCGCATATCCTCTATCGCATTCCCGACTTCGAAACCGTCCTCCAGACCTATGTCTGGCAGGACTACGACCTCGCTCCGGATTTCCCTGAAATGCGCAAATTCCTCGATTTCTGGCAGTCGTCCCTGGATGGGCCGCTGCATTCGGTTCGCTACAGTCATCAGCGGCTGATCGGGCCGAACGAATGGCGGTGTGTCGATGGTGAATTCAAGCTGCACTGAGGCTTGAATCTGATTTTGCCACTTCCTAGCTCACCCGGCGATCGGGGCTTGACGAGCCCGGTCGCTTGACCACGTCTGTATGGAGTGAGACCCGAATGGAAGAGAACATCAAAATCATCAAGAGTGCGAGCGTCCCGGAAAGGGAGGAGATCATCGTGGATTTCGCCCGGTGGCTTGAGACCGCCTCACAGGAAGCGCTCGTCTATGGCGAAGGACGCTTTGCCGTGATGTCTGCGAACATGGCAGAAGCAATACGGGTCAATGCAGACGAACTTGCACGTGACAATCCGGAGGCGGCCGAGCGTGTCCTGCAGCAGGCCTGCGCCATGATATCGCAGTTCAAAGCTGCCTACCCTCATCGGATTCTCAGTCGGTCAATCCATTAAATCGAGGCACCAGGCGGATGGACTTCTCATGCTTCGCACCAATCATGCAAGCGCCTGGCCAAAGGCGATCGCTATGTCGTAGATGGGGGCTCTTCTCATCGGTACCTGGAGATCATGCGTTCACGGCGCCAATAGCGAGCGAGTGGTAAAAACGCCACTTTGACCTTGCCGCGCGATAGAATGTTGAAGCGCTGGTACGGCTTCGAAAAGGGTGTGAATTTTTTCTGTCGCGGCTCTTGAATCCGAAATTCCTTAAAACCAAATCGAATGCCGCCAGCCGCTGACGAAGGGCTGGCCTCGCTGGAAGGGCCGCTTTCGGCGTTTCTATACCCATGTTGCTTCAAGGAGGATATGGCTATGGCAACATCTTACGACTACGCACCTCTCTTCCGGTCCAGCGTCGGCTTCGACCGGGTCTTCAATCTTCTGGAAAACGCCCAGCGCGCGCGCTCGATCAGCGACTGGCCGCCCTATGACATCGTCAAGACCGGCAATGACAGCTACCGGATTTCCATTGCGGTGGCTGGCTTTTCCCAGGACGATCTCGACATCACCTTCCAGTCCAATCTGCTGACTGTCACCGGCAAGAAGCAGGAGACTCCAACGGATGGCTACCTGCATCGTGGCATTGCCGGGCGTCCGTTCGAGCACCGCTTCGAACTTGCCGACCATGTCCGCGTGAATGGGGCGGATCTGAACAACGGGCTCCTGTCGATCGAGCTGATCCGTGAGATCCCTGAGGCTTTGAAACCGCGGAAGATCACGATCCAGAGCACACCCGTTTTGACCTCGGTCGCTCCAGCGCAGATCGAGGAGCAAAAGGCGGCTTGATATCTACAATGATCCGCAAAATCAGGGTGCCACTGGTACGGCGCCCGTCAACATTCGGGGTTGGAAAGGAGAGAGCAATGAAACCCGATATGTTCAGACAACCTGTCAGCATTCTCGTCGGTTTGGGCTTCCCTGCGGAAGTTCATAGCGTCATGGACGCCTACCGACACCTTGTCGAGTGGCCGACCTCGGTCAGAGACACCGCACACACCATTGCCCTGAAAGCATGCCAGGCGGCGCTTCGCGGCGAGATCGAAGCGGAGACCGCGCGCGGCCTGTTCGCAGCCTTCGCGGAAAAACATGAGATACTCGCCCCTGAGACGCCCGCGATCGCGGCTTCTCACATGCGGGGCGACCGCGGTCCCCACGTGCATTGAGGTGGTCTCAGTGAGAGACATCCGGTTGCAGCAGGTGGTCGACAGTGCAGTGACAATGGGGCCGACGGTTCTGATGCGAGGCATGCAGCTTCGACGGCCGATCGATGTTGTGAAAGCGCCATCTCTGTCGATCGATGATAAACGGACCATCCTTGCCGCATGGGCTTCCGACTTCTATGCGGTCGACTCGGAGCCGGCGCTTCGGCAATTGCCCGGAACGCCAGAGCCTGTCCCGATCGACGAGGTCCAGTCAGCCCTTGTCGAACTTGATGGGCGCTGAGCCGAAGATGTTTCGCGTTGGCTCGTGACATTCTTCCTCGGTCGAAGGAAACGGGCCTCCCAGTTCAGGGATCCACTTGTCGGGTAATCACTAGGGTACTGAAATCTTACGTCGCTGCTTTGCGATGATCAAATAAAGCGGCAAGGGAACAATTTCGCACCCTTGCGCGTTTGTATGTCAAATCGCGACACATTCGCGCGCAAAATGGGCGATGGTGATTTCAGCAGACAATTTGAACCTCCCCCAAGCTTCGGAATCAAGACGGCGCGTGTTGATCGCCGAGGATGAAATCCTTATCCGGATGGACATCGCAGACACGCTTCGTGAGCAAGGCTGGGAGGTCGTAGAAGCCGGAACGGCGGATGATGCCCTTGCCGTTCTGGCGCGCGATCAACAGCTCGAAATGGTGCTGACCGATGTTCATATGCCCGGTTCCCACACGGGCCTCGACCTGGCAAGGATGGTGAAACAGTCCTATCGGCACATCAAGGTTGCCGTCATGTCAGGACAGCATCGACCATCCGATGATGACCGAAATCTGTTTGACCTGTTTCTGCAAAAGCCTGTTCCGAACATCGTAAGCGCGTTATCTCCGCTGGCAGACAACATCGATGACTGAGGCGATAGCATTCGAAACGATCCTTCTGGTCGATGCCGATCCTCTCCAGCGCTCGACGGTCGGCCAATATTTGAGGGACTGTGGATACAGGGTCATTGAAGCGACTGATGCCGCAGAGGCAATCACTGCCCTGTCCCATCAAGGTATCGAGATTTTGGTGACAGACATAGCTTTGCGGGATGAGTCCGGGTTTCAGCTTTCCGCTAAAGCCAGAGAAATTCGACCAGATCTCAAGGTGGTGGTGACACACTCGGCCGAGAGAACGGCCAAGATCGCGGGCGACCTTTGCGAAGACGGTCCGCTGGATCATCCCTATCACCCCCAACAGCTTGTCGAGCGCATCAAGCGATTGCGACGATCCTGACGGGGCAAGTGCCATAGCGTCAAATCTGCTAATGAATATGGTCTTGGTCGCTCCATTCCGTGTCGAGCGGTGCGGCGATCATGCAGTGGACGCCCAAAACATCATAGTTGAGATCGGCGTGACCCCGAAGATGACCAGATGACAGGGCTTCGATCAACCGGGATCCGAAGCCTTTGCGGCTCGGAGGCTGGACTTGTGGCCCCCCGGTTTCTTTCCACGACAGAGTGAGTTGCGCCTCTGTGGCCGAGACGTCCCATAACACTGTCACCTTTCCGGAAGTCACTCCCAAGGCACCGTATTTTGCGGCATTCGTGGCAAGCTCGTGCAATATCAGCGTTAGGGCGACAACGGCCTTGGGCGAGACGTCGACATCGGGGCCGCTGATCTCGAACTGTTCGGGCCGATAGGGAGCCAGCGCCCCGGTAACCGCCGCGCGAAGGCTGGCGGCTTCCCATCTTCCTCTCGTCAGCAGGTCGTGCGCTCTGGCCAGGCTTTGCAAGCGGGCGTCAAAGGCTGTCCTTGCTGGTTCGATGTCCGGCACGCCGGCAAAAGTTTGACGAGCGATCGCGGCGACCGTCGCAAGGATATTCTTGACACGATGGTTCAGTTCGCCGATCAGAAGGTCCTGAACGCGCTCAGCTTCTTTTCGGGCTGTGATATCGCGGGCAATCTTTGAAGCCCCGACGATCCTGCCGTCTGCGTCATAGATGGGTGAAACAGTCAAAGAAACGTCCAGGAGCCGTCCGCTGCGATGCCGCCGGACGGTCTCGTGGGTTTCCACCCGCTCTCCCGCCTTGATGCGGGCGATGATGCGAGCCTCCTCGTCGATGCGGTCGTCTGGAACGAGGAGGGTAACAGACCTACCCACGATTTCCTCGGCGCAAAATCCATAGAGCTTTTCGGCGCCACTGTTCCAATCGGTAACCGTCATGGCGAGGTCGATTCCGAGAATTGCATCTTCCGACGAGGCGATGATTGACGCCAGGCGCTTGAGTTTTGCCTCGTAGCCAACCCGTTCCGTGGTTTCATTGACGATGCAGAGCACGGCGAGCATCTGACCGTGTTCGTCGGAAACGGGCGAATAGGAAATGTCGAAGTAGACTGTTTCCGGTCGCCCATGCCGCTCGATATAAAACGGCCTGTCCTTGGCAACGATCGTCTCGCCACCTTCCCGAACTTTCAGCAAAAGCGGTTCCAGGTCGTCCCAAAGCTCGGCCCAGTTTTCCTTCGCCGGTCGCCCCAGCGCCGTGGGGTGCTTAGTCCCGATCGATGGGGCGTAGGCATCATTATAGATGGCAGTGAAATCATCACCGCAAAACATGACGATCTGGGCACCCGACGGAATGGCAATGTCAACCGCACACTTCAATTGGGGCGGCCACGACGACATGGGTCCGAGACTGGTGCTTGCCCAGTCGTGGTTGCGAATAATGTCAGCCATCGAGCCGTGATCGGGGGTGGCCGGACCGTGATTGTGCATTGAAAGCCCTCTCGCCCGCTATTTATTTGAAAGCTTCCGATCAGCAAGTCAACGCATTTCACGACAATTTTTTTGGCAGTTTCGAGCGTAAATCCCATTTGCTACATGGTGTTAGCTCAACAGACCGTCCGGGTGACGGATCGGGGATTGGATTACGCTCAGGCCATGGGTTGGATGGAGAACACTCGGCTCGCGGACCACATCCCTCAACACTCCTGGTCCGAAAACAATGGCACTGGCACGCGCAATATTCTCGTCAGACAGAAAACAGGCCGCCGAGGTTATTTGCGGGCGCTACAGCGCTTTAGACCCGATCGTATGTGAACGATGTCATGAGGCTTGTGACGAAATTGCTCGCCTTCTCTTTGACGAAAACCTCGTTCCACTCGTCGGTTCCCCGCAACATCAGCCCGGTGTAGATACTGTCGACGGCAGCCTAGCCGGGACGCCGGCACAACGATCGCGCTGTACCTGCATGAGCTGATCACGAACGCCATATAGTATGGCGCGCTTTCGCACCCGGATGGGCACGTTGAACTTCTGTGGTCTTTTGCCACAAACTGCAATTCCGAGTTCTCTCTGAGCTGGACGGAAGTCGGGGGACCGTCTGTCCAAGAACCGACGCGGCAGGGTTATGGTACGCGATATGTGCGCTCCGCCCTGGGATCACTATTCGGCACGGTTCCGGAAATTATCTTCGCGCCAGGTGGCTTTCGTTTGTCGGTGAGCGGGTCGCTGACTTGCGTTATAGCACGACAACAGTTTGCGAGATCCGTCAATCATGGATTGAAATCGCCCTTACGTAACACCTTGAGAGATAAAACAGTTCTCTTTGGATCGATCTGTCTTTCTGCGCGTTCATCAGGTTCACATATTAAAAAAAGACACATGCGCGAGCGTCAATTGCAGAGAGTGTGAAGGATGACGCAAAAGGGGACCACGGTGATTGTTGTCGAGGA
The DNA here is from genome assembly GCF_002252505.1 of Brucella grignonensis. Classification (GTDB taxonomy): domain Bacteria; phylum Pseudomonadota; class Alphaproteobacteria; order Rhizobiales; family Rhizobiaceae; genus Brucella; species Brucella grignonensis. The sequence goes on from NZ_NNRL01000165.1 coordinate 225,055, forward strand.
CGAGTCCCTCGTCCGACTGGATATAGTTATGTCGCTCGAGGACGAGGGGTTCATTGTAATCGAGGCCTCAAATGCCGACGAGGCCATCGCCCATCTCAACGCCCATCCGGAGATCCGATTGATGTTCACCGATATCGACATGCCGGGCAGCATGGACGGCCTGAAGCTGGCTGCTGCTGTTCGCGACAGGTGGCCTCCGGTCAAGATCATCGTGGCTTCTGGCCACCGTCAATTGAGCGACAGGCTTTTACCGGTTGAGGGAAAATTTTTCAGCAAACCGTACGATCACGGCCGCGTCATCGCGACCATGAGGGAAATGCTAGCCGCAGCCTAAGCCTCACTTCAGGAGAGTCTGGCCTTCCCGAGGCTTTTACAGATGAATGCCTGAAACTGCCCGCCGGATCCTTGTTTCTATGAATAGATGAATGAAATTGACTGGCCGTCTGTTCGAAACCTTTCAAGGCGACGAGGAGCCAGATGTTGGCGCCCGCCTCTCTATCAGGTGCGGACGGATGGTACGGAGGGGCGGGCGAGCCTACGCCTGCTCGGCATATCGGTCGATATTTGTGTCGAGAAGTTCCCGCAACTGGTCGCGTCCGGGATCACGAACAGCTTTTGCCCAGGCCGCGGCAAGAGGCAGTTTCCGCAGTGAAATGCCGCCAACCGTCATGAGGGGAACGAAAGTCACCCCGGATACCGCGAGTTTCGCGGTCCAGCGGGGGACGATGGCAGATCCGATTCCTGCCGCAACGAGGTTGATAATCGTTTGTTTCTCGTCAGCAATCTGGGCGATGCGCGGGTGTAGTCCGGCGTCCTCGAAGAGTTTCATGGTCAGGTCATAGCTGTGGGGGCGAGAGCGACGCTCTGGCACGATGAGGGGCTCGTCGCGCAGTTCATCGACGGAGATCCGCTCGCGGTTCGCGAGCGGATGCGTGACAGGCAGCGCAATGACGGGTGTTTCCTGCGTGAGGGTGCGAACGACCAGGTTCCGGTTCAGTCCGTCTCGAGGTCGAATAAAGACGATATCCAGACGCCCGGCAATCAGTTTTGGAATGAGACGTATCGACTTGTCTTCGACAAGTTGCGTGATGATCCCGGGGAATCGCTCCCGAAAATCATGCAGCAGCGGCGGTATAAGACCTGCTGCAGCGCTGTCTATCGCACCTATGCGGAGCACGGACGCCTGCTGAGTTTTCCTTGATCGAAACTCTTCCGCAAGTGTCTGGAGACGATGAAGAAGGGGCCTCACCTCCTCTAGCAGGGCGAATCCATCTTCGGTCAAGGCGACACTTCGAGTTGTCCGGGACATGAGGCGAGTGCCGAGGGACTCCTCCAACAGTCTTAAATGCCGTCCCAGCGATGCCGGTAGCATTCCCATTTTCTGTGCAGCCCTACCGAAATGCAGTTCTTCGGCCGCAGCGACGAAGCATTTTAGTTGTTCCAGTTCCATGACATGCCTTTATATCATTTAATTATATAATTAAAGCATTGTCGCTTGGGAGGAAAGTACGAATTAACGTCTTTCCCGAAGGCGCAGGAGGTGCGCCCAACGGATCATTGGGAGGAGTTCGCTATGAACAGCGACCTGGAGACGCGCGTTCTGCGCAAAATTACTCTGCGCATTGTGCCATTTATCATGCTGCTTTATTTTGTAGCGTTCCTGGACCGGGTGAATATCGGTTTCGCCGCACTGACCATGAACGAGGACCTTGGATTTTCCTCGACCGTCTTCGGTATCGGTGCGGGCATCTTCTTCGTCGGCTACTTCCTGTTCGAAGTTCCGTCCAACCTCATTCTCAACAAAGTCGGTGCGCGCATCTGGATTGCCCGCGTCATGATCACCTGGGGGATCGTGTCCGGCCTCATGGCGTTTGTGCAGGGAACAACCAGTTTCTATGCGTTACGCTTCCTGCTCGGCGTCGCCGAGGCAGGCTTTTTCCCCGGGATTATCCTTTACCTGAGCTTCTGGTTCCCGGCTCGCCGACGTGCGGCAGTGACAGCGATTTTCATGGCGGCGGCCCCGCTGTCGACCGTGCTCGGTTCGCCGATCTCCGGAGCGCTCATGGAAATGCACGGTTTCCTCGGTCTCGCCGGCTGGCAGTGGATGTTCCTGATTGAAGCAGCTCCCGCAGTCATCCTCGGCGTCGTCGTCCTCTTTTACCTGACCGACCGTCCGGAAAAAGCCAAGTGGCTCTCGGAAGACGAGCGCAACTGGCTTGTGAAGACGATGAACGCAGAGCAGGCCGCAAAGGGTAAGGCCAGCCACAGCATTCTTGCAGGGCTCGCCGACATCCGGGTCATCGCGCTCGCCCTTGTCTATTTCGGCACGTCCGCCGGCCTTTACACCCTCGGCATCTGGGCGCCGCAGATCATCAAGGAGTTCGGCCTGTCATCCCTTCAGGTCGGCTTCATCAACGCAGTACCGGGCATTTTCGCAGTTGTTGCAATGGTTCTCTGGGCACGTCATTCCGACAAGACCGGTGAACGGACCTGGCATGTGGTTGGCGCTTGTCTGCTTGCCGCCGTCGGGCTTGCCTTTGCCACGGGTGCGACAAGCGTCTTCACCGTCCTTATTGCGCTGACGCTGGTTAACATCGGCATCAGCTGCTCGAAGCCGCCGCTTTGGAGCATGCCCACGCTCTTCCTGTCAGGACCAGCGGCCGCAGCCGGTATCGCTACCATCAACTCAATCGGTAACCTGGGCGGCTTCGTTGGTCCTTCGATGATCGGCTGGATCAAAGACACTACGGGCAGCTTTGCGGGCGGGCTCTACTTCGTCGCCGGTCTGCTGGTCGTATCCGCTATCGTGACGCTCGTGTTGTCGCGTACCGCACCGGAAAACGGGGGCAAAGTCGCCCCAGTCCAACATCGTTAAATCTCAAAGTGGAGAAAAGACATGCGAGAATACAAGATTGCGGCGATCCCTGCGGATGGGATTGGTCCTGAGGTTATAGCTGCGGGTCTTCAGGTTCTGGAGGCG
>NZ_NNRL01000166.1 GCF_002252505.1 Brucella grignonensis
AACTCAACTCCTACATGGTTTCATGTGATAACTCACCAGAGATGAAAACTTTGCGACAGAGCCCAGGCCACTGCACTTGCGAAGAGCTCGGCGGCTGATCGGCCGATGCCTTGTGCAGCAGCCGTGACGATAGCAGTCTTTCCGGCAAGGACTCTCATAGAAACTCCCTCTAACAGTCTGTTTCAACTTTTGATTAAGGCGATACTTTGGAGAAGTCCTGAGCTGGGCCGATACGGCTAGCAACCCAAGGCACTCCGGATAGAAAGGCGGCTTTTATTCAGCTTGGCGCTCGTACGACCGTGACCGGATGGCGAGAACCGCAATCATAGTGATGGCGCAACAGGCCATTAGATAAGCCGCAACCCAAGTCGGTGCACCTCCGCCCGCGCTTACCAGCGCGGAGGCTATAAACGGTGTAGGTCCGGCGATCAGGAGCGCGTTCATCTCTCGAACCATAGCCAGTCCTGAGAACCGATATCGGGTCGGGAAAAGGTTCGCGAGAAACGCCCCCTGGGAGCTGGCCAAACCACTGAACCCAAGCCCATAGCCGATGCTCATCGCGATGCTGGCAGTTACGACATTTTTCGTGTCGAGCAAAGCAAAGAGGGCGAACGCGTAGACAAAGACAAACGCTGCTCCAAAGATGTAGACGCGGGCTTGCCCAATTCGATCAGCAATTGCGCCTGCTATTGGTGTCATTACGATACCAACGCATGTGCCGATTGTAGCCGCTGTCAAAGCGTCGGTACGCGTCATTCCCAGCGTATTCGTCATGTAGCTTAGGCAGAAGGCACTAAGGATGTAGGCATTTGCATTGTGCCCTGTTACCGACAGAAATCCGAAGACGACTTCCTTGGGGCTCTTTCGCAAGAGCTCACCAAGAGGCACAGTCGCTTCCTTCTTCTTTTCCTCGGCTTTCTCCATGGCCGCTACATACTCTGGTGTCTCGTCCAAGCTTCGACGGATGTAGAGCGCGACGATGAGAAGGACTGCCGAAAGCAGGAAGGGAACCCGCCATGCCCACGAGAACAACGTCTCCTCTGGCAAGTATGAGACCACCAAGAAGAGCATGGTTGCCATCATGATTCCTGCCACCGTAGCGGCAGCAAGAAACGAGGTGTAGTATGCTTTCCTCTCCGGCGGGACATATTCAGACACCAGCGTCAAGGCACCCGCGTATTCAGCGCCAGCCCCGAAACCCTGAAGAACCCGGCATAATACAAGCAGGATTGGGGCAAGGAGCCCCACATGCTCGTATGTTGGCAGGAGCCCCATTCCGATAGTTGAAAGTCCCATCAGGACAATCGTTAAAATCAGCGCAGGTTTGCGTCCGAACCTATCTCCGAAATGCGCGATCAACACACCGCCGATGGGTCTGCTGAAGTAGCCGACGGCGAAGGTTGCAAAAGCAGCCAAGATGCCTGCTGACGGGGAAAATTGAGGAAAAAAGAGCTTGCTTATCACCAGTCCGGACGCAGCTCCGTAGAGCGCGTAGTCGAACCATTCGATTACTGTTCCAATCGTTGCGGCTGTAACTGCTCGTCGTATGCTTTTCGGATCTCTTGAGGCGCTTGCGCCTATCGCTGTTGAATGCATTTGTTCTCCTCCACCTTAGTTACTCCTCCGTCAGAGCGCCGTTGGCGCTCTCAATCCGTGTGCCTCGGCAAGAGATGCCAGTCGCTGAACCACGTCAGGGGGCAATACGATTCCTTGGTGCTCCTGCCGCCTCAGGTTCCGGAGAGACGCTGCGCCTGGTAGAGACACTTCGCCGAAGCCGGGGCGAGGTTTTGCGCTTTGACAAAGTTCAACCAAAGCCTGTGACTGCTGCACGAATGCCGATGAACCGCCGAAAGCACCTGGATCGAAGACCATGACGAGCACGGACGCTCCCCACCCCTCATGAGTCTCTGCACGGCCATGTCCGCTCAGGCAGCCTGTGAGAAGTTCCACGATCAGGCCGAGAGCATATCCTTTATGGCCGGCCTCCAGTCCACCAAGCGGCAGAATAGAGCCGGGCGGGGTCGCCGAAATAACGCTCGCATCGGATGTAAGCAGCCCGTCGCTGTTGAGAAAACTGGGGCTCGGCGTGTCTTTGCCGGATCGCGCGTAGGCTAGCGCTGCACTGTTGGTGAGCATCGCCGTGGACATGTCAATCAGTATAGGGTCGCCCTTTGTGGGTGCTCCGAATGCAATCGGATTGGAAGTCAGGACGGGCGTACATCCACCGTACGGCGCCACGCTGCTATGACTTGGATCAGTCAAGCAAATTAGAATTGCGAGACCCGATTCCAGCGGTTCCGCAAGATATGCTCCTAGGCAGGCAGTATGGTGACTTCGTCGCAGGGAAACCGCACCCAAGCCAAAACTCTTTGCCCGACGAACTGCTTCCTTTACCGCCTTCGTCATCAGCCATGGACCCGGCAGCCGTTGTCCATCCCAAGTGGTGCACGCTCCCATGTCGCTGATCACCAGCGGGTCACCTGCCGTGTTCATTCCGCCAATGATGATTTGATCAACATAAGCTGGAAGGAGGGCGATGCCGTGAGTGGACTTTCCAAGGAGATCGCCCTTGACAAGAACCCTTGCCACGGTCGCCGCCCGGTCTTCAGAAAGCCCGACCGCCACCATTGCTGAAGTGGCGAAGGCGATGAGCTCGCCGCCGTCAAATGTTTCACTAACCATGATAAAGTTCCGATTTGACGCGTCAGACGCGGGCGAAAGTCGCGTTTTCGATTAGGTTCCAGTCCAGATCCACACCCAGCCCGGGCGCTTCCGGGAGGACAGCCATACCGTCCTGAAAAACGATTGGCTCTGCCAAGCCAAAGTCGAAATCTTTTCGGGGGCTGAGCAGTTCGAAGAAACTACAGTTTCTGATTGCTGCACAAATATGTAAGTTGACCAAGTCTAGCGGCTGGAAAATAGCCGAATGTACCTCGCAGTTAGCGTTGAAGCTTTCAGCCAAGTGGGCGGTTTTCAGCGTGCCTGTAACTCCTCCCGTCCAGCTCACGTCAGCACGAACGGCATCAACAACCTTGGTTGAGATGCATTCCGCGACACTGTAAGGGTGCTTGCCAAGCACTTCCGTTCCAATCACCGGGATGTCGAGAATTCGTGTCAATTCCCGCAATGATGAGAAGTTCTCGTCCTGAATTGGCTCCTCCAGCCACAGATAGCCAAGGCGCTCTAATCCACGTCCGTACCGAACTGCCTCAGGTAGTGTCATAAAGGCGACTGGATCGCTCATAAGAGGAAAGTGTGGACCCACCGCCTCTCTAACCGCCGCGTGAATTTCGATGTCCTCATCCACCGACTTCCCCGGAGGGTGTAGTTTGTATCCCTTCAGACCTGCGTTTTTCGTCTCCAGTGCTTCAGCGACATACTGTTCCGCAGAGTTGAAAAACATGGAGCTGTAGTAGGCCGGCACCTCGTTTCTGTAGCTTCCGATGTATTTGTGCAGCGGTTGACGAGCAGCAGTAGCGCCGAGCAGCCATAGGCACGCGTCTGCAGGTCCATACGAATAAATTGGTAGGTGGTTCCAGAAGCGGTCGTTCTTACGGAAATCGTGCCAGAGGGCTTCGCGATCCAAAGCTTCCCGCCCCACAAGAAGCGGCCTAAGCCCCGCCGCCGCAAGCTCGCCGGAGCCTCTGGCAGAGCGACCTGCAAATGCGAACATCGAGGCGGTCATTCCGTCGTCGGTTTCCAGCGTGTAGACCAGAAACTCAAGACCATTTTGGTCTCCGCTGTCCTTCAGGGCATCTCCGGAAATCTTTGTTTGATCGTGTCGGCAGCAGCGAATCTCAAAATTCGTAATAATCATGATCAGAATTTTCCGAAGGTTAGATAGGCTTCCTGCGGATCCATGCCGTCAATAATCGCCTTTCGAACTTTGCTCTCGGTATTCATGGCTACCACAGCTTCAGCAGCAACCGAGGCGGCGATTTCAGCTGGGATACAAACCAAGCCATCTTGGTCGCCGAGGAGATAGTCTCCGGACGCGATTGTGACGTCGCCGATCTTTATCGTCACGTCGGTATTTTGTGGGATCCAGTATCCGACCACATCGCGTGGAGTGTGCTTTCGTCGCCAGCACTGAAAACCGATATCGGTGATAAAGTTCACATCACGGATATTGCCGTCGACTACGCAACCTAGCACTCCCTTTCTTTGAAGGGTCTCGGCCGAAAGCTCGCCCATATGGGCGACTACATGATCGTTTGGTTGGGACACCCATATATGTCCTGGTTTCGCTTTCGAGAGCAATCCTGTCCACTCGACCAACGTTTGATGCGGATCTGCCGCTTGGTCGACGCGACCTTCAATAGTGAACGCTGGTCCACATATGATTTGGTTGAGGAGGAGGGGCGTTATCTCAGCAGGGAATGTGAAGTCTCGGTGACCTGACGCTCGCATTACGTCATGAACCACCCCCGTATAGCAAGTGAGCAGCTTCTCGCGAATAACATCAACCAAACCACATCCTCCCGTTGTCGTGTATGAACTTTGAATTTATATATGGATTTGACCGCTGTCAACGTCCACGCTATTTGCTGGTGTCGGTCGGAGTCACATCGTTATGGAAAGTTCACAATGGAAAGTTCACAGCCAAGTCGTTATCATGCTCCTGCATTGGAGAAGGGTCTGGATATACTTGAATTGTTGGCTCGGTCCGATGAAAGCCTGTCCAGACTCGAAATCGCTCAGAGTTTAGGGCGTACACCGAGCGAGACATATCGGATGCTTACTACTCTTGTTCAGCGCGGATATGTTCTCAAAGATATCAAGGGAGACGGATATCAGCTGAGTTTGACTCTATTCGCTCTCGCACACAGTCATCCGCCACTGAACCGACTGATCAGTCGTGCTCAGCCTCTCATGAGGAGCCTTGCCCAGGAAATTCAGCAGTCCTGCCATTTGTGCATTGAAGAGAATGGCCAAATCGTCGTCGTCGCTTCCGTTCAATCTCCTGGTTATTGGGGAATCGCGCTTCGTCCCGGTTCCATTCTCGGCCTCTACAATACCGGAAGCGGGCACATTCTCGCAGCCTTCCGAAGTAGAACGGAGTTGGATCAGCTTATATCCTCCCACCAACTTGTCGACGGTGAGATGCCGACAGTACGAGAGGAGTTCGACGACACGCTGGATCGTGTTAGATCGGCGGGCTATGAACAGGTGCCGAGCAGAACTGCAGTCGGAGTAACCAATATTGGATACCCGGTGTTTGGTCCTAATCGCACCGCAGTCGCAGCACTTATGTGTCCTTACTTGGAACGGATCGATGCGCACACATCACCGGGTGTAGAATTCGTTCGCTCGAAGATGGCCGAATTAGCCGGAAGCCTTTCTCTGGACGCTCGTATTTGAGCTGAGACAGTGCAGGGACACTTAAAGGCTCTGTCGCAAAGTTTTCATCTCTGGTGAGTTATCACATGAAACCATGTAGGAGTTGAGTTAGGCAGAAGCGGATGACGGCCAATTTCAAAGGAGCACATTTTCCCAAAAGCGTCATCCTGCACGCGATCTTCTTTTACGTGCGCTATCCAGTTTCTTATCGTGACCTTCAGGAAACCCTGGCTGAACGCGGCGTATCCGTCGATCATGCAACCCTGAACCGGTGGGTCGTTCGTTATTCACCGCAGATCGCCGCGCAGGCTCAACTGCACAAACGGCCCACGGCTCTCGTTCCTGGCGCGTTGACGAGACCTATATCAAGGTGAAGGGAAAATGGACGTATCTTTATCGCGCTGTTGACCGCAATGGCCAAACCATTGATTTCCTGTTATCTGGGTGCCGGGATTTGGCTGCAGCGCGGCGCTTCTTCAAGAAAGCCATTGCAACTAACGGCGCTCCCGAGAGGGTTGTCATTGACAAAAGCGGCGCCAATCTGGCTGGCTTGCAGGCCGTAAATACGATCCTGAAATTCACCGGAACAGGTGCTATCATTGAAATCCGGCAGATCAAATATCTCAATAATATCCTTGAGCAAGACCACCGCTTTATCAAACGGATCACCAAGCCAATGATGGGTTTCAAAGCATTTCATTCCGCTGCAGCCCCACTCGCAGGAATCGAAGTGGCGCATATGATCCGTAAAAAGCAATTCGCCAACGACAACCGTTCGCCATTCCAGATATTTGCGGAACTCGCAGCATAATTGCGTCCAGAGATAAGGACAATTTCTACCCGGCTCAAAACTTTGCGACACAGCCATAGACGCGCACGCCCATTTCGGCCGGCACCATGACCATGAACGTGCTCAATGCCGTCGCCCAATTCGAGCGGGATTTGCTGATCGAGCGGACGCAATCCGGTCTCAAGCGCGCCAAGTCGGAAGGCAAGACCCTCGGCCGGCCCTTCACCCTCAGCAATGCACAGAAGCAGGGTGTCCGCAACGATCTCGCGACGGGCATGAGCGTTTCTGCGATCGCGAAAAAATTCGCGACGAGCCGACAGACCATTATGCGGGTTCGCGACGAGAGTTCACGGTTCGTTCGACCTTAGTGCAGGATTTTGAACAGACCTTGTCCTGGCCCCAATACACTACGCGAACTGGAAAGCTGGAAAGTATCGGTCATCACCATGAACGCCATGCCGCTGATTTCTGAAGACCGCAGCTATCGCTGGATCGCTCGCGATCTCGCCCTCAGCAAGAACACTGTTGCAGAAATCATTAAAAGAAACCGTGAAAATCCTTAGGGTGTCATTTCGCCCTCTTCCGCAAACGACCCCTTAAAGGCGAATGGTTTTATCTCTACCGTGCCATCGATAGCAATGGCGATACGGGCGATACGGTTGAGTTTTACTTTAGCAAAGATCGTGATTTGAGCGCTGCCAAACGCTTTATCCGCAAGACACTGGCCCGCCACGGCGGGCCAGTGCGCATTACTATTGATGGTAGCCAGACCAACAGAACAGCTATTCTACAATGTGATGCAGAGAACCGGCTCAGACAGGCTGGCAAACCCATTGCCATTCGCTCCAGCAAGTATATGAACAATACGATTGAGCAGGATCATCGCCGCATCAAACAACGCACACGCTCCATGCTCGGCTTCAAGTCGGATACCACGGCCGGCATCACGCTTCTTGGCATCGAACTCATTCACATGATGCGTAAACAGCAGGGCGTCTTTGCAGATCAAAAAGCACGCTCCCTCAAACAACAGTTCGAAGCACTCGCTGCATAACTGCGTCCAGACTTAAGCCGTGCTCCGTGCAAATCAAAATTTTGCAACACAACCGGTTGGGGCTACCGTGCGAATATTACATTCCTGTTCCCCAAATAGTCACAGCATCATCCACCGAATTTTCCAATATGTACTTCTGGATCTACAATCGAAGTTGTATCTTTGAACCAAGCTTTCTGGAGGAAGACAATGGATCTGGAAGTTTCGAACAAGCGCCATTCGGAACAGACCTCTGGCGAGATGGTCTGGATACCAAGCGGGACTTTTGTGATGGGGTCGGATGATCACTATCCGGAAGAAGCACCAAAGCATCCAGTAAAAGTGGACGGCTTCTGGATCAGTGAGACACCTGTCACCAACAGGCAGTTCGCGCGTTTCGTCGAGGCGACTGGTCACGTGACGTTCGCGGAAAAAACACCTGATGCAAAGGATTATCCTGGTGCTCTTCCCGAAATGCTGCGGGCAGGTTCTCTTGTCTTCACTCCACCCAAGAAAGTAACAAGTCGGGACATCAGTCAATGGTGGAAGTTCAAATTTGGGGCAAGCTGGCGCAGACCTTTGGGTGGGTTGAGCGATGTTCGCGGAAAGCTCGACCACCCTGTGGTTCATGTTGCTTATTGTGATGCGCGCGCTTATGCCGACTGGGCAGGGCTTGATTTGCCGACCGAGGCAGAATTCGAATTTGCCGCAAGAGGTGGTCTTGAAGACAAGGAATTTGCGTGGGGCGACGAATTGATGCCCGGCGGAGAGCCGATGGCGAACACCTGGCAAGGCATATTCCCGGTCAAAAGTACAAAGCCAGCAGGGCATGAGCGGACCTCGCCCGTCCGGTCATTTCCTGCAAATGGGTATGGCCTTTACGACATGATTGGCAACGTGTGGGAATGGACGAGCGACTATTGGACAGATGAGCATTCTGAGCCCGCCGCCCGCTACGCTGAGGCAGAAGACACTTCAACGAGCCATGTGGGTTTCCGCTGCATAAAGCGATCATCAAGCTAAAGGCAGTATGTCGGTTTGGTTGGAGAATTTTGAAGTTACTGTTTGCGGACTTTGCGGCGCTGCCGCACCGATTTATCTAAACTGTCCCCGCCTTCTGCGCGAAGCGTGCTGGTGCTTTGGCTATGAGAACCAAGCGCATTATCTCACTTGGCTTTAGACGCAGAGTAGCGTCTATTCATTCTTGTAACCACACAAGACGTCGGCGCGATCCTTATTCGCCCGGCTCAATCGCGCAAGAAGGGTTATAGCTAGTGCTTCTGCTTGCGCCCGAGAGACTGGCCTGACCAAGCGCGACGATAACAGCTGCCATGAAGCTCGCCACCACTGACACCCAAAATCCATTGGCTGCACCAAAGCGGTCGACAACCAACCCGGAAACGAAAGCACCAAACGCCATTCCTATACCGATGCCGGTCATAACCCAGGTTATCCCTTCAGTTAGCATTGTTTCAGGCACGCGACGTTCGATCAATCCGAAGGCCGTGATGAATGTCGGAGAAATGGCGATGCCGCTGATGAACACAGCTGTTGCAAGAACCGTAGTCGATGTTCCGGCAAAGGGCAGCGGTAGGGCGGTCAGAGCCAGGACTCCTACGGCAATCATCAACTGACGATGCAGAGGCATACGAAGCGCAAGTGCCCCGAGCGTTATTCCGACAATGAATGATCCTATGGCATAAACACCAATAACAATGCTGGCTGCTTTGGGTTGTCCGAGTTCTCTGGTGATTGCCACGGCACTGACTTCTGCGGTTGCAAATGTAGAACCGACAAATATGAGAGAAAGCGTAATAATCTGAACCGGACGTGACCAGATTGCCGAGCGTTGCCGGATAGTGTGATCGATTACGCGAACTGGTGGTTCACTTGATCGCTGCAGAAGGAAGGCAGTTGTGCCCACGGCCAGAAAAGCTGTGCTGATGAGCATTCCAGCTTCCGGGAATAGCGATACCGCCAGTGCAACAGAAAGAGACGCACCCGAAATATACACAAGCTCATCCGCCGCAGACTCGAAGGCAAAAGCGGTATTTAACTCAGGGCGGTCGCGAAAAATCTCTGTCCATCTTGCCCGAACCATCGCAGGGATGCTGGGCATGGAGCCCGCAAAGAACGCCGAGGCAAATAACGTCCAGTTCGGCCAACTCTGGTTTGTGGCGGCGATCAGAAAGGCAAAGGCTATTACCGACATAACGGTCGTTGGCATGACGATGCGACTTTGACCGAACCGGTCAACGAGCCGCGATATCTGTGGTGCCACAAATGCATTGGTTAGTGCAAATGTGGCAGACACGGCTCCCGCAAGCCAATATTCCCCATGGGTTTGGGCGAGCATCGCGACGATACCCACCGGCGCCATTGCAAAAGGCAGGCGCGCGAAGAAAGCCGCGGTTGAAAAGCGTACAGCGCCCGGAGCGCTGAAAATTTCTCTGTACGGATTGGACATCAGTGCAGCCTCTGAGTGATGATATATGAAACTTGCATACGCAGCGTATGTTAATTACATAGTTGATACGCCGCGTATGTCAACTAATATACGTGACGTATGAGAATAAGGGGGAAACTATGCGTAAACCGCGGAGCGAAATGATTGTCGAAACAAAGGCGAAGCTGGTGGCCGCAGGCCGCAAGGCCTTTGGTACCGTGGGATATGCGGAGGCGTCGATGGATGATTTCACAGCATCCGCCGGATTAACGCGAGGGGCTCTTTATCATCACTTCGGCGACAAGAAAGGCCTCCTGCAAGCCGTTATCAACGAAATTGATTTGGAGATGACGACAAGATTGTGCGCGATTTCTGAAAACGCTACCGATCCGTGGCAAGGCTTCGTTGATGAAAATGCAGCTTATATTGAAATGGCACTTGAACCCGAGATCCAGCGGATCATGTTTCGTGACGGTCCGGCGGTTTTTGGCGATCCTTCAGGATGGCCAAACGCCAGCGGCTGCATCAGAACGGTAGCCGAAAGTCTTGATGCATTGCGTGCAGATGGAATCATTGTCGGGATTGATACGGAGGCAGCGGCACGGCTCATTAACGCGGCAAGCAGCAGTGCAGCGCAATGGATTGCCAATTCAAGCGAACCTGAAGCCACATCAAAGCGGGCTGTTAAAGCATTTCGGACATTTTTGGAGGGCTTGCTGGTCACACGAAATCAGAAATCATCTGGAGATTAATCGCTGATTGCCCTTCAATTTACGGCGTGTTGGCTGACGCAATTACGGAAACATCATGCGGGTTTTTAATGCAACAGCGAATCTGTAGATGTTGTACTTTGAAGATGCGGCGGACATCCGCCGCATCTTCAACCATTTGGGTACTGCGTTTATAGCAGGAGTGCCATTCAGCTGCGGGGCTGTAATAGTGCCAGTAAGGCCGTTGCGGCAGCAAGAATAGCCGTAAGAGTTAAGGGCGCAGTGGCACCGAAGGTATCAACAACATAACCGCCAACAACTGCGCCAATAGTTATGGCAATCTGGAAAGAGGTAACCATCAGGCTGCCCGCTGCCTCCAGCGCGTCAGGGGCTGCACGAGACAGGTTGGTCGGTAGCACCACCGGCGCCATGCCGAAGGCAAAACCCCATAAAGTGGCAAAGCCGAAGGCAACACCAATATTTACGCCCCAGAGTACTAAAGCGAGCGCGGCAAGTGCCATCAACGCAGCTGTGGTTACAAGAGCCGTACGGATATTGGTATCGGCCATGCGGCCCCCGGCCATATTGCCAATCACAGCAGCTATGCCAAACCCCAGCAAGGCCAGAGCGATCGGGCCGGTCGTAAGAAGCGTTACCTGTTCGAGGAAAGGGCGCACATAGACGGAGCCGGCAAAGTGCCCTGTCATTAACAAAAGAATAGCGAGCATCCCAAGTTGAATACCACGTCGCCGTGTCAACCGAAGGACATCGACGAGACTGTTGCTTGTACTTGCAGGCAAGGTCGGCAGGCTAATCCATTGAAGCAGCATCGCAAGTGCGGCCAAACCGGCTGTCATGGCCATTGCACTGCGCCAGCCCAGCCAGTCGCTGATCAGTGCACCCATAGACGGTGCGGCGATGGTGGCGAGCGAGACACCAAGAGTGACGATGGCCATGCCCCGACCAGTTGCGTTGGTGCCAACCAGTCTCGCCACAACGGCAACCGAAAGCGCCCAGAAGGCACTAAGAGCGATGCCCAGCCCGGCCCGGCCCAATAACAATAGCCAGAAATCGGTTGCAACCGCTGCAAGAATATTGGAAGCGATGGCAAGCGCGCTGAGACCAACCAGTACGACCTTTCGGTTCAACCGTCCTATGAGAACATTGCTTAACATCGCCGTCACGGCGCCAACAGAAGCGGTGGCGGTTACAACCTGTCCGGCGGTCCCTTCGCTGATGCCCAGATCGCGTGCCATTGGCGTCAGCAGGCCCGCAGGCAGGAATTCGGCTGATACCAATGCAAAACTGGTAGCCGCCATTGAAAGGACTGCGAACCAGGTTGAAGCGCTCCATACTGCCGGTTCCACAGCGTCAAGCTCTGTTACCGTGTCATCAAGTTGTAGAGTGGTGTCCGTCATTGAAATATCTCCAGAGGGTGGAGAACTTCATAAACGAATAATACAGGATGATATGTATCTTAAAATCCGAATTGCATATCAATTCGTCCGGAAACTGTGCGGCGTACAACGCCCGGAGAGACGTTTGTGATGCGTTTAAACGCGCGAGAGAAAGATGCTTCGGATTCATAGCCCAGACGGACAGCAACCTCGGCAACCGACATGCCGTTTTGCCCCAGCAATTCCCGGGCAAGCTGCATACGAAGACGGGCGAGATAGCGTGCCGCACCTTCGCCCAATATCATGCTGAAACGCTCCGCGAAAACCGAACGCGATTGGCCCGCCAGACTGGCCAAGCTCTCTAAAGTCCAGTTATGACCGGGGTCTCTGTGCATGGCAGCGAGTACGCGCCCGATATGAGGGTCGCGGATGGCGGCCAACCAGCCTGTGGTTGAAGCTCCGTTGCAATTGACCCAGCAACGGATAAGCCGGGCTGTCAGCAGATCTGCCATGCGTGATAATATAGTGGCGCTGCCCATCTGTGGCTGTGCGGTCTCCGCTGTCATAGCCGCCAGCAAGGGGCCGATGACGGGATCGTTGCCTGCAACGTCGCAGCCCCTGATGATGGGCGGCATCAAACTGATTAATGGGTTAAGTGCACAAGCGCCCAAGTCCATGGAACCGCAGAAAAGGGTGCTGTTCGCGCCTGTACCTTCCCGCACCACTTCGCAGACTTTACTCTCCGATTTTGTTATTTGGCAGTCCACAAGCGAGTCGCCCACAACGTCTGGTGCACTGGCCAGTTTATGGGCGATGCCCTGTGGCAGCAGCACCAGATCGCCATCGTGCAGTTCCTGCCAGCCCTGCATTTCGGTATGAATCCAGCATGGGCCCTGGCTGACGAAGTGAAAACGAAGCAGTGGTTGCTGCGGAAAGGCGATGCTCCATGGATGTCGCAGCTCGCAGCGGCCATAATTAACACCGTTCAAGCGAAAGTCTCGCAAGACTTCGCTTAGTGGATCCATTGGGAGTACAGGCAGCGAAGAAGGTCTGGACGAATGATCGATCATTTGATGAATATATATGCCGAACGTCCGGGTAGCAAGCCAGAAATTACGCTACGGGGAGAGTGGTCATGTCACGCTTCAGCCTTTTGTCGACGTTAAAACTAAGCCTTTTCAACGAAGTGATCTGGCATAACGAAAAACGCAGGCGATCCGTTGAACGTCTTGTCGGCACCAATCCTCCGTCCAAGACTGCAGTTCTCAGCCTATCATCAGCGTAGTGTGGTGAGACCTCGATGGGGTCGATGGAAGACCGTGATCGTATCCACTCGCTTCAACTCCCTCTCCATCCGTCACCAAAAGACGGGTGGTCAGACGAAACTGCTCGGGGGCAAAATTGGACGCCCATCACCCCGCCAGAGGGGGCAATATTCCGCGCCGAAACACAATACGATTTGCACTGGCCAACAAAATGGCGCGGATTGTCTGGGTGTTGATGGCCAAGGGCGGAATTTATCGAGCTCCGGTCGTTGCAGTATGAAAACGCAATGAACGGCTGGGTGTCGGAGGTGTAAGAAGGTCAAAAGGAAAGTTATGGCGTAACAGTCGATGAGACGAGATCAGGAAAACCAGATTGCGACGAAGTGCTAAGAGCACGCGGTTGTGTATTGGACTTGGTCTGCGAATTCCCATACCGGCCAGCTGCATGTTGATGGCTGCATCACAGGCCGGATACATGTCAGCACCCGACTTACACGCTCAAAATTTCCTAAAAATTCTTCTTGCAACCAAGGGGATGTCCATACATGTCTGAATAGCCCCGAGATTTGTAGACACCTTCTCTCCCAATATTGAGGCAAGAAGAACATCGTGAGCAAATCGAATTTCAGCGAAGAATTTAAACGCGACGCTGTGCGTTAGGTCACAGAGGGGGGCGCAGCGTCTGGGCGTTGGCCAACATTTGCATTACGAGTGGAAGAAGAAGTTTGTGGCCTCGGGCGCCAAAGGCAATGGCGAGGTCGAGGAGATCAGACGGCTGAAGAAGGAACTGGCTCGCGTCACTGAGGAGTGCGACATCCGAAATTGAAGCCGGACAAGCAATCAATCCAGTGAATCGATTACTCAGCGGAACGCGGCCGCGTATTTCGCCAGGGATGCGAAGTGAAGTACGTGTTCATTGCCCTTCACCTTGATATAGGTCTCGTCAACACGCCAGGAACGGGCCGTGCGGCACTTGCGCAGCTGAGCCTGAGCGGCAATCAGAGGAGAGTAACGAACTCGGTTCAAAGTTGCGTGGTCGACGCTGACGCCGCGTTCGGCCAGTATTTCCTGAAGGTCACGATAGGAGACGGGGTAACGCACGTACACGTAAAGGAAGACGGCATGCAGGATGACGCTTTTGGGAAAATGAGCACCTTTGAAATCGACTGTCATCCGCTTCCGCCTCAATCAATTACAAACACTGACTGGGGCATAGCTTGGCAGGAGTAAAAAGTTTGCGACAGAACCAGGTTCGTCTGTATCCGGTCGAGTAAATAAATGTACAACGTCATCGAGCAAGATCATCGCCGGTATCGAGCTCATTCAGATGATGCGAAAGCAGCAAGATCAGTTTACCAATGCAATAGGACATACATTTAAACAACAGGTCAGCACTCCCGCAGCATAATTGTGACAGCAATTGAAGAATTTTCCGTACTTGGCGAGTCTCTGCAACATAGTCATCAAAAGTGCTATAATGATACCACCAATGAATTGACGCATCGCGTATTATCTCATTGATTTCACGGTTTCAAGGCGCAGAAATAAAATGCTTACTTGTAATAAATGTATCTCTACAATTATTTTATTCTTATTTCTGATCTCAGGTGCTGTTTGTATAATAACAACGTCTGTGAATTCGGCTCCGCCGACTCTAAGTAATACAGAATTTTCCAACGACGTTGACATCCAATTGGCATTAGCTGTCGACGTTTCTCGATCTATGGATCCTGACGAACAAAGAATACAACGTAACGGTTATGCGGAAACTATTGAATCGGCTGCTTTTCTGCGAAGCATAACAGGCGGGCGTCATCGACGCATTGCGATAGCATATTTTGAATGGGGAGGGGCCACTGAACAAAGCGTTGTCGTCAACTGGACGCTGATTGATGGGCCTGCATCCGCTACGCAGTTCGCGAAAAAGTTGCGCGAAGCACCAATCTCGCGAGCCTCTCGGACTTCCATATCAGGCGCTATTTATTTTGCGATAAATTTTTTTAGAGCCAGTCCGTACTTAGGTCGATCTGTTCTCGACTTATCAGCAGATGGGCCGAATAATGACGGTGGTGTCGTTACAATAGCACGCGATGCGGCAATCAGACAAAACATAACCATAAATGGACTGCCCATCATGATTATGAACCCAAGTGAATCTCCCGTTGATATTGAACACTTGGATTTCTACTTCGAAGATTGCGTTATCGGTGGTGATAGTTCATTCATGATACCGATTACAACAAAGGAACAATTCCAATCCTCAATCAAAATGAAGATGACCTCGGAGGTCGCAGGAAAGGTGCCTGTTTCAAAGCCCAAATTGGTTCACGCAGCGGCACCAAGAATTTCATGCACTATTGGGGAGCAGAGACAAAGAAGCAATCCGTCAAGCCAATGAAGGCGATCGTAATATTGCGCTTAAAATGGAAGAAAGCAGTACATTTTTCAAAAAATCGACTATCATCCGAAAAATTAAGAGTTTGTTGTAGATTAGCATTAGATTTTTGCCCATTTACGGAGAATTTTGCTCTATTTCTTGGGCGAGCTGTGATTAAACTAAATTCGCACTCCTTGATGAACAAGAAGAAGTTTGCCTTGGAATGCCGTTGTATCTCCGCAAGACCTGTTTGGCCTGGTTCCAGAAATTCTCGATGCCATTTATATGGTTTTGCTTGTCGGCAAACAGCTTCGAATGGTTGATCCGACTGTGATAAAATTTGGAAACATCAGGCATGCATAACTGCTGAACGTATCGGTATATTTGATGCTATCTGGTTGAATTTTCATTACGAATAATTGGTCTCAAGATTATCGCTTTGGCACCCGGAACAGGGATGACGAAGACTTTTTCGCCTCGTTTCAGAAGGCCAAAGACAGGCGTCTTATTTGTTCAATTGCGTATGTCGATCTGACCCGTTCAGGCCGAACATGGTTTGTCTATGTCCTCGATCTGTCAATCTGTCGAAGATAAACCTGTGTCAGTTTCAGGTCTTCGTCAGCAAAGGCTGGCATCATTCCAATTAAATCGTATTGATCAGGAACAGTTGTATGTTGAGGCATCTGTTTGTAACCCTTCTCTTTTTCGTCGCGGCGGGATCCTGCGTTGCGAGAGCTGACGACGACTGCCATGTATCTATGGACCAGTGGCAGCCCAGGGAGGTGGTTCAAACCTTAGCGACGTCGCGCGGCTGGACTGTAACGCGGATCAAAATTGACGACAGCTGTTACGAGGTTCGGGGTTCCGATGAAACGGGGAAGGTCCTCAAGGCCAAGATCGATCCGGCTACACTGGCAATCGTCAAGATGAAACAAAGGGATCAGAGAGATGATCGTCATGGATCAAAGCATGGTGAAGATCAGCCGCCGGGCGCAGCCGCTGGACATGTCCTACCTTCTAACCCTCTGTTTGAGAAGAGTTCCCAACCGAAAGCCATCTTATAATAAGTAGCCGGCGCTGCCCTTCAAGAGCGCCTTTTTAAGAAAGTCCTGTCATGCCTCGCAATCCTGACCGTTACTCGAAAAGCATGGTTGTGGTTCACTGGCTCACCGCCGCTTTGGTCCTTGGAGCCTGGTTCACCTCGGTGGGTGGACGTCGTGTGGCGGAAAATCCGCCTTTGTTGCATTTTTCGCTGGGGCTTGCGGTGCTCGTGCTTGTCTTGCCGCGTATTCTTTTGCGGCTTTCTGGTGCTGCACCATCAAAAGCTCCGGCGCAGGGGATGCTTGCAGTCGCGGCCAAGGCCGGGCATGCGGTGCTCTATCTGTTTCTGATCGGCTTGCCGCTCAGTGGCTGGTATGCCGCCTCGCGGATTGGTGCTCCCATTTCCTTCTTCGGTCTTTCTGTGCCAGCCATTACCGCACCGGTGCAAGGCGCACCCGGATTGATTGCCGACCTGCATGAAAATGCCGGCACCATCATTCTCTTTCTGGCCGGCCTCCATGCGCTGATGGCGATATGGCACCAGTTCGTTCTGCGCGACGGTACACTCAAGCGCATGTCGCTGCACTGATAAAGGCCAGATCATCATAGATTCTTGAGACGGCGAACCTGTTAGCAGGTTCGCCCTTTTCGGTTCATGTCAAGACAACCGGATTGTGCTTTTTTCTGACGAAGCGCCGAAGCAGAAACCGCGCTTGTGTCAGGCGGCGTTCAGCTCGTCTTGCGAGAATAGCCGGAATGAATACGGGTCCGGTTATGGTTTGCGTGCTTACCTGGAAACCGGACAGCGATCTGATGTCGCGCTTGCGCTCGACGTTGGTCTTGTATCGGACGGCGCGTTTGATATCGGCTTGGGCGATGCCGTAACTGTCTGGGAGGGGGCCTTCCGAGGCTCCCGACCATGATCGTCGAGCAGCCCATTCGGTTCTCGCCCTTCAGGATGCGGCGGTCGCCACATCGGGCGATTATCGGCATTGGGTTACCGTCAAAGACCGCCACACCATGGACCCGCGTCTTGGCGCGAATCTGTGCTGAAGCCACCTGCATCAGTCACCGGCGTGGCGCTGGCTATGCGATTGCGCCTCGTTGCGCTGGCTTTATTGCGCGCTGGAGAATCCGCAATGCGGTGCAAAGCGGTAGGTGAATTATTCACCAGTTCACATTCTGGCCTGCAGCCACGATCTTCAACTGATGGTTGGTGAGATTCTCAACGCCCGAAGCGCATTGAAGATAACAGCGACATCAATCACCTCCTGGAGCAATGCACCCTGTACAGGTAACAGGTAACCGAATGCTGCGGCAATCATGGCGATAACTGAAAGGCCGATACCCACCACTACACTTTCGATAGCAATGCGCCTTGACTGCTTCGCAATCTCTATCCCGGTGCGCAGTCTGTCTATTCTGTCAACGAGAAGAACGACGTCAGCTGCTTCTGCCGATGCGGCCGCTCCCCTTGCACCCATAGCAACGCCGACATCAGCCGCTGCAAGCGCAGGTGCATCGTTGACGCCGTCTCCGACCATCATGACGGGGCCGTTCTTGCGCTCGCTGAGTACGGTCAGCAACTTTCGATCAGGTGAAAGTTCGGAGTAGATGGCGTCAAGCCCCAAACCCTTGGTGATGCGTTTGGCCACCGCAGCGCGATCGCCTGTCGCCAGCACTATTCGTTTTACGCCGTCTTTGCGTAAATCGCGTAACGTATCAACCACATCGCCGCGCAACGGATCGGCCATGATGATATTGCCCGCGATGCTACCGTCTATCGCGACTGCAACCAAGGCTGCCCCGGCGTCTGTACTGGGGATTTCGATCAGCTTTGCGTTGGTTTGTCTTTCAACGAAGCTGTGTCCGCCGACAACGACGCTTCTACCATTGATCCAGCCGGCCACTCCATCCCCCGCCAGTTCGCTAACGTCAGTCGGCAATACAAGATCTATACCGCGTCCCTGAGCGGCCAATACAAGAGCCTGAGCCATTGGGTGCTTGGACACTTGGTCAAGGGAAGCCGCGAACCGCAATATCTCATTTTCACTGAATCCTGGCTCAACGTGGATTGAGGCGATTTGCGGCCGTCCGTCTGTCAGGGTTCCGGTCTTGTCCAACACCAGTGTATTGATACGGGCCATATTCTCCAATGGACGAGCGCCCTTGACCAACACCCCAAAATGAGCGGAACGCGACAGTCCGGCAACAAGAGCGACGGGCACCGCCAGGATTAGAGGACATGGTGTTGCCACGACGAGAACGGCCACCGATCTTATTGGGTCTCCCGTTAACCACCAGGCACCGAAGGCAATCACGACAGTCGCGATCAGAAAGCCGACAGACCACCGATCCGCCAGTCTCGACATCGGAGCTTTTGAATGTTGGGCTTCTTCTACGAGGCGAACGATGCCAGCGTAGGTGCTATCTTTCGCTTCATGTCTGGCAACGATATCAAAAGCATCACCAGCATTCATTGATCCGCTCAGCACATTAGCTCCCGACTCGAGCGAAACTGGAAGTGATTCTCCCGTCAGTGCGGACGTATTTACGAAGGCCTTCACAGAAACGATACTTCCGTCAACGGGAATGACATCCCCCTGACGGATCAGCAGGCGGTCACCCGGTCGAACAGTATCAACGGCAATCTCCTCGAGATGGTCATCGATATAACGCATCGTCGTTCGCGGCGCACGGGACAGCAAAGCATGCATCTCACGACGTGCTCGTCCTTCGGCAAAACTTTCAAGGAATGCTCCACCGGTGTACATGAGGGCGACAATCGATGCTGCCAGCATTTCCCCAAATGCCAGCGCGGCCGACATCGACATTGCCGCGACGATATCCAGCCCGAACTCTTTTCTCCATAAGCTCCGGAGAATTTCGACGAGCAAGGCTGCCAGCACAGGCACGGTGGCGACAATCCAAATTAGCCGCGCGCCATATGAGTGGCCGGAGAAGTACAAGCCGAGCCCGAATACAAGTCCGCAGAAGGCAAAAATTAAAAGGATTGTTTTTGATCGATCTTCGACCGAACGCCGCATCTTTCATGTTTCCCCAGCATGCAGAATGAACGGGTTATAGGGTGCATTGTCCCGCCTCACACTGATTAGGATCAATCATCTTCACACAACTTGCTGTCGAAAATTTATAAGACATCGTCAGACTGCCGTACCGACCAAGGCGCCTATACCCGCCGTGAGTGCCATTGCCAATGCGCCCCAAAATGTAACGCGAATGGTCGCCTTGGTCACATTTGCTCCTCCTGCCTTGGCTCCAACTGCGCCAAGAAGTGCCAGAAACAGCAAGGAAGCGATGGCAACTGTGTAAAGCAGGATCGAAGGAGGCGCGATGATGGCCATTATGAGCGGCAGTGCAGCACCGACCGAAAAGGTGGCGGCTGACGTCAGCGCCGCCTCCACAGGGCGCGCTTCCATGTGCTCTACAATCCCGAGCTCGTCACGGGCATGTGCTTCAAGAGCATTGTGCGTGGTCAGCTGTATTGCCACCTGTCGCGCCAGGTCGTGGGTCAGACCGCGATCAATATAGGTTTGCGTCAACTCATCGAGTTCTGCTTCGGGCTGTGTTTCGAGTTCTTTACGCTCTCGGGCGAGATCTGCTTTCTCCGTGTCAGACTGAGAGCTGACCGAAACATACTCACCAGCCGCCATAGACATCGCGCCCGCAACAAGACCTGCGACGCCAGCAACCACTATCTGCGTTGTTCCAGTCGAGGCAGATGCGACGCCCATGATCAGGCTGGCTGTTGAGACAATGCCGTCATTGGCTCCCAGAACTGCGGCGCGCAGCCAACCGATCCGGGATACGAGGTGGCCTTCTGCATGCAATCGGCCCATTTTTACACCTCCAGTCGATCAAAGTTCGCGATGATAGCTTTATTGAGGGCTTATACCAACGGATTCGAGACTTTCGGGGTGTCACAACCGTCCCAGGTGATCAACGCTCCGTCTCTTTGGAAAATTTTGAGTGGGAGCTATGAAAAAAGCCTTGCGATGCACACTTGAAAACAGCAAACAATATACATTATATTATTTTATATAATGATATTTGGAGGCAAAAATGCCCGTCACGACAGTATCCGAGAAGTTATCGGTATCTTCGCAACTGAATCGGGAGGAACTCAGTTCGCTGCATCGCAGCGGCTTCAAAACACTCATCAACAACCGTCCCGATGGTGAGGATGCAGATCAGCCCGGAAACCGGGCCGAATGCGATGCAGCCCATCAATGTGATCTTTCCTATGCTTTCATTCCGGTCACCATGAACTCGATCACTGAAGCCGACGTGCGGGCGTTTCAGGCAATGGTCAGAAAATCTGAAGGTCCCGTGCTCGCTCATTGTAAGACAGGTACGCGCTCGCTCAGCCTTCATCTTATCGGCGAGGTGTTGGACGGGCGCATGTCTGTCGAGGAAATCGTTTCGTTCGGGCATGGGCACGGTTTTGATACCAGCGCAGCTGCGGCATGGCTTAATCGCTTTGCTGACCGTCACCCGCAGGTGAAAGGATTTTTCGACAAGCGAACCTGGAGCATTCAGTACGTGGTGTCCGATCCGGTAACCGGTATGTGCGCAATAGTAGATCCCGTTCTTGACTTTGATGAAAAGTCGGGTTCAACGGCGACTATCAATGCCGATGCAATTCTTGATTACGTCCGCGATAACGGCCTGACTGTCGAATGGATTCTCGACACCCATCCACATGCCGATCATTTTTCTGCAGCTCAATATCTGAAGGAAAGAACCGGAGCGAAAACAGCGATAGGCGAGCATGTAATCGACGTCCAGAAACTGTGGAAGGGGATATATAACTGGCCCGAGCTTGCCACCGACGGCTCGCAATGGGACCGGCTATTTGCCGATGGCGAGACGTTCAAGGTCGGTTCTATCGATGCCAGGGTCATGTTCTCCCCGGGGCATACCCTCGCCTCGATCACTTACGTGGTCGGTGACGCCGCTTTTGTGCATGACACAATCTTTATGCCTGACAGCGGTACGGCGCGGGCCGACTTTCCCGGCGGCGATGCGAGAGTTTTGTGGAAGTCGATCCAGGAAATCCTCGCACTTCCCGACGAGACGCGGATATTCAGCGGTCATGATTACCAGCCGGATGGGCGTTCACCGCGCTGGGAAAGCACGGTGGCGGAACAGAGAAAGTTCAACCCACATCTTGTCGGTCTCACGGAAGAGGCGTTCGTTACCTTACGAACCAAGCGAGACAAGGCGCTGCCGATGCCAAAGCTCATCCTGCATGCCCTGCAGGTGAACATAAGCGGTGGGCGCCTACCTGAGCCGGAAGCCAACGGTAAGCGCTACCTGAAATTTCCACTGGATGCATTGGAAGGAGCTGTATGGGAATGACTATCGACAAGACGACAATGATGAAGATCAAGCTATCTCCGGCAGAACTTTCCTCGAGCGCGCTCGAAGTGGCAGACCTGCTAAAGACATTATCCCATCCAGCGCGCCTGATGATCGTCTGCACCTTGATGGAGAGTGAATATTCTGTTGGAGAGCTTGAAGAAAAAGTCGATGTTCATCAACCGCACCTGTCGCAGCACCTGACGGTCCTGCGCGGCTCCGGGATCGTCGAGACACGACGGGAAGGAAAGCAAATCTTCTATCGGCTCACAGAAGACAAGGCGGCACAATTGGTCGTCTCTCTCTATGAGATATTCTGCGTGGAGAAAGAAAAATGAGTTCTTACTTGTCCTCGCTCATCGGAGGGATGCTGATTGGTGCTTCCGCCTCGATGCTTTTGATCCTTAACGGTAGGATTGCCGGAATTAGTGGAATTGTCGGACGTCTCATACAGGGAAACAGTCTGTCGATTAACTTCGCCTTCGTTCTGGGTCTCATATCTGGTCCAGTCATTTACCTATATGCGTTTGGCAACTGGCCACCCGTACAAATCACCGCTGGCTGGCCTCTGATCATAGTGGCCGGACTACTTGTCGGCTTTGGTTCGCGCATGGGATCTGGCTGCACCAGCGGTCATGGTGTGCTAGGGCTTGCTCGTTTGTCACCACGATCTATGGCAGCGGTTGCTACTTTTCTGACAAATGGAGTGGTTGCGGTTGCTGTTCTGAGGGGTCTGGGTCTATGAACCGTAAGATCTATCAATTCTGCGTCGCTCTTGCTTCCGGCGCTGTTTTTGGCTTCGGGCTGTCTTTGTCTGGAATGCTGAACCCGGCCCGCGTTCAGGGCTTTCTCGACATTTTCGGCGCGTGGGATCCAAGTCTTGCCTTTGTTCTCGGCGGTGCTGTCATCGTGGCTTTCATTGGCGTCCAGATAACGAAGCGGATGCATCATCCTACCTTCGATAACAGTTTTCATGTGCCAACGAGCCGGCGGATTGATAGGCCACTTATCATTGGCTCGGCGCTGTTCGGTCTGGGATGGGGCATTGGCGGTTTCTGTCCCGGTCCCGCTATTGCATCGCTATCGGTTGGGTTACCGCAGACCGTCCTGTTCGTTATTGCCATGCTAGTCGGAATGATCGTGCATGACAGAATTTGGAGCAGACGGAGTTGAGTCATTCGATCCTTGCGACACCGCTGCTCCTTTAAGTCCTCAAGTCTGAGACGGAAAGTATGATCATAGAAGAATAAACCCTATCGTTGCCAATGACATAACCACAACCGCCAGCCATCCCAGACCAACCATCCATATGGGCGCTGTCAGTCGTCCCATAATGCGACGGTTGGTGGCCATTGCCAGGAGAATTATCATCAGTGGCGTGGCCAGGACACCATTGATAAATGCAGCCCAATACAATGCGCGTATCGGATCTATTGTGCTGAAACCAAGAACTACACTACCGATCGTTGCAGCGGCGATTGTGCTATAGAACGCCTTGGCTTCGCGAGGGCGCCGATCCAGACCTTCCGGCCATCGAAACATCTCCGCAACAGCGTAGGCTGCGGAACCAGCTAATACTGGAACTGCGAGTAGTCCGGTGCCGATAATGCCAATCGCAAAGGCGACAAATGCGAACTCTCCGGCGATGGGTCTCAGTGCCTCCGCAGCCTGGGCTGAAGTTTCGATCTTGGTGATGCCGTTGGCATTGAGTGTGGACGCGGTGGCTACAATGATGAGTAGCGCGATGACATTGGAGATTGCCATTCCGATTAAAGTGTCAGTCCTGATCCTGGTGAGTTCGGTGTGTGCTGTTTTGGGAGACGCAATCAACCGCCGGACATGTCTGCGATGCAACTCTTCAACTTCTTCCCCTGCCTGCCAGAAAAACAGGTAGGGGCTGATCGTTGTACCAAATATCGCGACCAGAGCCATCGCATGTTCCTTGTCGAAGACAAGTCGGGGAATGAGTGCACCTTGCAGGGCGGTGGTCCACGGCACATTCACCGTCATTACGACAGCGGCATATGTAAACAGCGAAAGCGTCAGCCACTTGAGAACTGAAGCATAGTGTTTATAGCTCACCAGTATTTCGAGCGTCACACAAAGCACCGCAAAAGCCAAAGTGTAAAGGATTTCGGGGCCACCGGCAAACAGTCGCATGGCAGCTCCCATCGCTGCAAGATCGACCCCAATGTTGATGAAATTGGCGAGGAACAGCAACACAACAGCTCCACGCAATAGCCAAGGCGAATAATGTCGTCGCAAGTTTTGCGCAATGCCTTGTCCACTTACAACACCAATCCCGGCGCTGACGCCCTGCATTGCAGCCATTAAAGGATAGCTGAACAACATGGTCCATCCGAGCGAATAGCCAAACTGTGCTCCCACCTGACTATAAGTTGCGATCCCGCTTGGGTCATCATCTGCTGCACCTGTGACTAGCCCCGGGCCCAAGGCGCGCAGGAAGCTGATAGGCTGGCGCGGATGCTGATCGTGATAAGGGGTTGAGTTGTGCTGCTCCATGTGGACTCTGCTGCATGGCGTCAATACGTGCTTCAGGAACATAAACAGTGAAAGTACGGTTCTCGAGCACTTCCCACTTCTCGGGATCGCTGGTCAGTTTTTGCGGGACCTTACGACGAGAACAGAAGTCTTCCCCAGTGTGACGAGTTTATTTGCGTGGCTTCCAAGAAGCAAGCACAACGTCTCGCTTAAACGCAGTAGACGATGCAAACTTCATCTCGGTTTCGATCTCGACGGTAGCGAGATTGTTTTGCCTGATCTTCCGGGTCAGATCAATGGCCCCGTCGATAAGTTTATTGCCGATGGCGGTTACGATGGTGCGCCATTCTGCGATCTGTTGAAGCCACGCCTTGGTGATAATGCGGAGGTCACCATTCCTCCATCCAAGACTATAGTTCCCAGTCCACAATCAGCCCAGTCGCGCTGAGGCCCTGATGGGTCGATGGAGGACGGTGATCGGATCCATGCAGCAAAGCCGATACGGGGAGTGATGTTTGAGGCTGGACTAAAATCCTGTCGTTGTTTGATAGTGTTCTGAATTCACTCCGCAGCACCCTTGTATTTGACCGATGAGGCCGCCCAGCGCTGCGGCCGACGAAACAAGTCCCCGGCTCCCCTGAAACGGGATCGCACAAACTGCGCCAATGAGTTTGAAGGCCCTGCCAATTAATTTGACGGGCAGTCCTCTGACCGCCCTTATGGGATTTTGTCTGTAGCGCGCTGAGAATTCGGTGATATTGTGATCGCGATTGCGTCGGAAGTGATAAGCGAGGGTGAGGCGTGAGGCTGGCACGGTTTCGTACACAATAGCATCGTGCGCCCAGCCGGTCTTGGCGCCGAGGCTCTTGGCTGTCGCCCATAAGTTCCAATCTTCACCACCGGAGAGATCAAATTTTTGATCGAAGCGGAGGCCTGTTTCCCGGAAAAAGCTCAAGTGTCCCATCCAGCTTCCCGTTGCAATTTTGATAGTATGACCCTTACCAGACAGCGCTTTTGTTTTGCATTTGCGTTCTGATTTCAGACTGCTGTGTTTTATACCAGACCATACGATCTTCTGCATAAGGCTCAAATCCCTTCCAAAAGGGACAGGACGAACCGGCGATCCGATTATATCGAGATCAAGCCTGTCACGCTCCGCAAGCAAATTGATAAGCCAGTCTTTTTGTACTTGCTCGTCATCATCAACATAGACCAGAAAGTCATAGCCATTGTTGATTGCGTAATTCAGTGCGAAGTTTCTGACAGCACAGATGCCAGGTTTACCTTGGTTGAAATAGGCAACTTCCGTATCTGCGACAGAAGACCGGAATTGGTTGACGATCTCGTCCAAAGAACAATGATCTTTATTCTCGACGATCAGGAATGAAACCTTATCCACCGCCGGGCGGGTCATATCACTTAAAGAAGTGAGCAAATTAGCCAACATCTTTGGTCTGTCTCGTGTTGCCACGGAAACACAAATATGACGCCCCATTCTAAACCCCACCTTCAATTCATGAATTGCCCAGCGGTGATTTGACCGGGAAGCTCAGAATTAGCTATCACTGAAACTTGGTATTTTATGAGGTCGCTTAGATTGGGCATCAAGGTAGGACGCCAAAAATGCCTAAACTCAGGGATATGCCGCAGGTTCTGCCAGCTTTACTTGGTTCTCCAGTCAGCGGGTGATATTTGAGAAACAACATGAATCTGAGATCATTTATTATCGCATCGCAGTGGGACCGGCGGGTTTCAAAATCCTGTCTGTTGAGGATGTTTCGATGGCGATGATGGTTCGAAACACTGCGCCTTCTATTTTAGGGGGCAGACGACAGTCATCTTCGGGGCCAGCTGGCTCGGGCCGCGCCGAGACTACCAAGGTCATTGCCAGCGGTCACAAGTGTGGTTTCCTGTGCGGCGGTTCAATCACATATCGGAGCAAATTGTGCGTTATAAGACGTCGCGCGAGGCTGTGAGCGATTGCATTGTCTATGTTATAGAAGGCCGCGAGATTAAGATCTCGCGGCGAAATTTTAGTGTCCAACGATTTGGGCGCTGGATGATCTGTGGCCTGCGGGAAATCCCCGCGACCGGGCACGCCAGGCCAAAATCAAGCCCACTATCAGCAATAGAACGACAGCCCAAGAGAATGAGGAAACACCATAGGTATTCA
Source organism: Brucella grignonensis (assembly GCF_002252505.1). Taxonomy (GTDB): domain Bacteria; phylum Pseudomonadota; class Alphaproteobacteria; order Rhizobiales; family Rhizobiaceae; genus Brucella; species Brucella grignonensis. Next base: position 26,457 of record NZ_NNRL01000166.1, read on the forward strand.
GGAGTATGCCGCCGACAATCCCGCCTCCTGCGACAGCACTATTCCAGGCTACGACATTCATTGACAGTGCGACATCTGCACCGTCTCCCGCTGTATCTGCCAACGCCGTCTGTAACAGGGTTGCAGCTCCGCCAAATGTCAGCCCCCAGATCGCAACGCCTGTGAACACAAGAGTTGGTGATGCAGGTAATAATGCGAATGCCAGTGCTATCATCGCGAATACCAGAAGACTGGCTAGTACCGTCTTGCGCAAGGCTCGGTCTACGAGTTTCCCAGTAACTCCAATACCAGCAAGAGCTGTGATGCCAAAAACGAGCAATACAAGATCGACGCGATTGCTCAGTCCAGCTGGGGCAACAAATGGCGCGATATAAGTATAGAGGATATTGTGGGCGAGCATCCACATGATCACGACTGCCAGAACGGACAGTACCCCCGGCGTCTTTAAAACCTTTGTCAGCGGGATGCGTCCGCCTTTTTTGATCCCGGGATAATCGGGAACTTTTGCAATAACCCAAAAGACGAGTGCGACGGTCAAAGCTGACATAATCCAGAATGTCGCGCGCCACCCCACCGCCGCTCCAAGCCAGGTTCCAATCGGTACGCCGAGTGATAAGGCTATGGGAGCGCCAACCATAGCGATTGCCATCGCTTTTCCCTGTTGATCGGGAGAAACCATCCGTCGCGCATATCCGGCCAGGAGGCTCCAAGCCAGCCCTGCTGCTACGCCTGCAAAGAACCGCGAAGTCAGCGTAAGCCAGTAATTGTTCGAAACAGCCGTAACCATGTTGAAGACCAGAAAGCCCGCAAGCGTAAGAAGCAGAACATTACGGCGCCTCCAGCTGCTTGTCGCGATGGTAAGCGGAATAGCTGCGAGGAGAGACCCAACTGCGTAAGCAGTTACAGTTTGTCCGGCCAGAGCTTGAGAAACCTCCAATCCATTTCCGATTTGCGGCAACAGGCCGGCTGGGAGTGTTTCGGTGACGATACAGATAAAGCCTGACATTGCGAGAGCGAGCAGGGCAGCTATTGGTAATTTCGCCTCTCTTTCGGCTGGAAAGTTTGCGGTTGTTACAGTCATCAGGAGTCCTTACATATATAGATCGATCATTCCATATATGTGGAGATTTGGCTCTTGGCAACAAATTATGGATCGACTAGTATATATTTATACGAGGAGAATATAATGGTACGCACTGGACGCCCGCGAGAATTTGACAGAGAGAAGGCCCTTGACGCTGCACTGATGCTGTTTTGGGAACAAGGATTTGAGCCGACATCACTCAATCAGCTGAAAGCGTCCATGGGGAATATATCTCCGGCGAGTTTTTATGCGGCCTTTGGATCCAAGGAGAGCTTATTTCGGGAAGTGGTCGAACGCTATCAGTCCACTTATGGACAAGTTACATCAAGTCTTTTCGATCTCTCATTGGCTCCTCGGGACGCAATAGAGTTGGCGCTAAGAAAATCTGCACAGATGCAAAGCGATGAGACTCATCCTCCCGGCTGTCTGATTATTTTGGGGGCGAGTAATTGCGCGCCTGATAATCGCCATGTGGATGAGATTCTTGCAGCAGATCGTCAACGCAATCGCCTCGGGATAGAGCAATGTATCAGGCGTGGTATTGCGCAAGGCGAGCTTTCCGAGCGAACCGATGTGTCGGCTTTGGCCGGAGTGTTTCACACATTTCTAATGGGTATAGCATTTGAAGCGAAAGACGGCACGAAGCGCGATCAACTGGATCGCGCCGTCACGATGCTGATGAAGATTTGGGATATGAATCGTTTATCGTAGTATTTTATAGTTTTGTTTGGATTAGCCGCTCACAGTTCCCGGAAGATCAATATTCTAGTTTCAGGCATGTCCCATTGAGCCAGGCCTGAAACTAAAGCGCATCTTTTTAATTATCGCCCATCAGTGCGTTTGGCGAAACGCAGGATAACGAAACCAGCACTGCCGGCGATAAGCGAACCGATCAAAATTCCAATTTTTGCTTCGTCCTGCAGCAGAGCATCATTGAAGGCGAGAAGTGAGATAAACAGGCTCATTGTGAAGCCAATGCCGCATAAGAGAGTGGTACCGAGCATTTGAGACCAGCTTGCGCCAGCTGGCAAATCCACAATACCCGTTTTGACCAATAGCAAAACGGCACCGAAAATTCCCAAGAGTTTACCAAGAGCCAGTCCGGCAGCCACACCTAAGGTAACTGGAGCAAATATCGCGTCCAGACCCAATCCAGAGAAACTCACACCGGCATTCGCAAAGCCGAATATCGGTACAATGAAGAATGCAACAGGCTTGATCAGGCTATGTTCAAGCAGATGCAAGGGACTTTCGGAAATGCTGGCTTCTGGCTTTGCCGGTGTGCGTGTGATCGGAATGGTCAATGCAAGCAAAACACCAGCAATTGTTGCATGAACGCCTGAGCGGTAGGTGAAGAACCAGAGTAAAATACCGACCAAGAGATAAGGTGTCAGACGCTTTACGCCTGCAAGATTGAAAGCCAGAAGAACCGCGAAAACACCTCCGGCCAAAGCCAGATCGATTACCGAAACGCCAGACGTATAGAAAATCCCAATGATGATCACAGCGCCAAGATCGTCGATGATCGCAAGAGCGGCAAGAAAAACCTTTAGAGACGTTGGAACCCGAGAACCGAGCAACGAAATGACACCGAGGGCAAATGCAATATCGGTTGCAGCTGGAATTGCCCAACCATGGGAAGCGCCGTTGTTAAGATTGAACGCAAGATAGACCATTGCGGGAGCGGCCATACCAGCAGCAGCTGCTGCCCCAGGCAGAATGCGGCGCGGCCAGGAAGAAAGATGACCATCAACCATCTCGCGCTTTATCTCCAGGCCGACCATCAAAAAGAAGATGGCCATAAGTGCATCGTTTACCCAATGCTGAATGGAAAGAGGCCCCAGATAGACATGCAGTGTACGGAAATAGGTCTCCGCAAGCGGAGAATTGGCGACAAACAACGCGGCAATCGCTGCTGCTATCAACAACAAGCCACCTGAAGATTCACTGTCGAGAAAATTGCGAATAGTACTTTGAATGCGACCAGCCATGGCAGCTCCCTGAAAGAAACGGTTAAACACAGTCTCCGTATTCAGGGCAGTCCCTGGGCGCACGCAGCACACGCCTTGCGTTAAGGTAGCAATTAACGCTGAGATTTCAAGCGCTGCTTGTCGATAATGCTCATAGTCGATTTGGTGCTGGCCTCGTTCTCCTATTGAATCACACCAATCTTTAGCTTGACGGAAGAGTTGGTGTCGTAAGAAAAGAAGACAAATGTGTATCCGAGCGCTGCAACAGCGATGCAGAGTCTGAGACAGTATGCGACATGAGAGAGATAAAGAAGTTATGAGCCACGAGCTCCATGATCCGGGCGGTAAGGTTCGCCTCAAGGTTAAATCGGAAATCAGGGGCGATGCTCTATTCTCGGAATGCGGTCGCTATCGGCGCCTCCTCACGCGCGACTGGGATGGAGCGGAGAAGGATGGTTATGTTCTATGGATCGGTATGAATCCGAGCACTGCCGCATTCAATGTCGATGATCCCACTGTTTTTAAAGAACAGAAATTCACACGCCGTTGGGGTTATGGTCGGTACGTGAAATGCAATGTCATGGATTACCGTGCAACCAATCCGAAGATGTTACTGGAACAAGGTGTTATTCCTTGCACGCAAGAAAACCTGCAAACCATTGTCGAACAGGCTTTGGGCGCTGAAATTGTTGTGATGGCATATGGCTCACTTCACAAGAAACTGGCACACCACGGGCAGGCTGTGACCGATGCTTTGAGAGCAGCAAAAGTTAAGCTCCACGCCCTAAAAATTACGAACAACGGCTCGCCGGGACATCCTTTATATCTCAAGGATACGAGTGAACTGATCTCCTATTAGTTTTCGCGGACCAATCTAACTGCCAATCACTGGCAGCGAGTTTAGAGCGCATCCCGAAAAGTGTGAAACGGTTTTCGGGTAAGACGCACGTTAGATCAAAGGTTTAGAGCGCTGATCTGATTCAATCAGATCGAAACGCGCTCTAATAGCTGTTCTGAAATAAACATCAGATGATGGAAAGACAAAACACGTGACGAACAAGCTTCTTCGTAACCAAGCAGGATTTGCTACCCGGGCCATTCACGTTGGACAGGAGCCTGATCCGCTGACTGGTGCTGTTATCCCCCCGATCTACCATGCCACAACCTATGTACAGGACGGCATAGGTGCCAGCAAAGGCTATGATTACAGCCGAAGTGGCAACCCGACACGCGATGCATTGGAGCGTTGTCTCGCCGATCTTGAAGGTGCGGAAGTAGCTTTCGCGTTCCCGAGTGGCCTTGCAGCGGCCGCGACTTTGCTCGAGGCGCTTCCCGCTGGCTCGTCGATACTAGCCCATAATGATCTTTACGGTGGTGTCTACCGACTACTTGCTGATGTTCGACCGCTCACCGCGGGTCACAAGGTCAGTTTTGTGGATTTTTCTGACGAAAGCGCACTGAGCCAAGCTGTTCTTGATCATAAGCCAAGTTTGCTCTGGTTTGAAACGCCTTCCAATCCCACTCTTCGAATTGTTGACCTGTCTCTGGTTGCAAAACTTGGGGCGGAAGCCGGTGCGATCACCGTGTGTGACAGCACTTTCTCATCGCCTGCAGGGCAGCGTCCGATAGAACATGGTATCCATGTTGTCGTCCATTCAGCCACCAAAATGTTAAACGGACATTCAGACCTTCTTGGCGGTGTTGTGGCAGTTTCCGCCCATGCTCCAGCCAAGCTCGGCGAACGGATCAAGTATCTGCAAAATGCGCTGGGATCAGTGATGTCTCCGACAGATTGCGCGCTGTTGCACCGCTCTCTAAAAACGCTTGAGATCCGGAGCATCCGGCAGTCAGAAACGGCACTCAAGCTGGCCAATAGTCTTGAAAGCAAAGCCCACGAGCTTGGGTTGAGCAGAGTTGTTTATCCGGGGCTGATAAGCCACCCGCAACACGCAATGGCTGCGCGGCAAATGATTAATTTCGGCTGCGTCGTTTCTGTTGAAGTTAAGGGCGATCTTGCTCGGGTCGAACGCATCCTGACATCGACGCGTTACTTCCACTTTGCTGTCAGCTTAGGCAGCGTAGAGAGCCTCATTCAACACCCGTTCTCGCTTACGCATGCCGTTGTGCCCGAGGATCAGAAGAATGATCTTGGAATTGGTCCTCAACTGATCCGCATTTCTGTTGGTCTTGAAGATCCGGAAGATCTGGAAGCCGATTTGGTGCAGGCGTTGATCAATAGCCGGTAGCGCACGCAATTATGTCTGAGGTTGAGCCTTTTCTTGCTTGAACTGCTCTATTGGCCAGCTTGTCTCTCTCCAAGAGATAACCCGGATAAGTCATGATCAGCCAACCATTTCTATGCTTAGTGGTTGGCGTGGTTCCGAATCTCGACGCTGACCAAGCAAGAGGAAGACGGCCAAATAAGCTGCCATTAAAGCCGTGATTGGAAGGGCTGGCCTGATCTTCTGGGTAATCCCATTTTCGTCAAACAACAAAGAGAACAGCACCGCCGGTTAAACCAGCGCCTGCGGCGGTCATCAATAATTGCTCGCGTGGCTCAAATGGCTTTTGTTGATGCTGGACAGAGAGCGACAACGGGATGGTTGCTGCTGATGAGTTGCCATAGGTGGCGATTGTGCGGACCATTTTATTCTCCTCAAGTCCCAGATTGTGACACACCGCATCGCAAAGACGGATATTGGCCTGGTGGGGGATGAAATGGTCAATTGCAGAAGCTGTTATACCTGCTTCGTCCAGTACCTGACGTGAGGTGTCTGTCATCAGATCGACGGCACGGGTGAAAACCTCGCGCCCGTCGCGCATTGTCATCAGAGAATGATCTGTAGGGGTCTCCGGCGAAAAAGGCCTGTTGCTCCCGCCCGCGGGAATGGTGATGAGGCCATAACCACTACCGTCTGATGCCATTGCTGCCGCTTTAAGGCCACTTTGTCCGTCTTTGCATGGGGCCAACACAACTGCGCCTGCAGCGTCTGCGAATAAAACTGCACTCGCCCGTTCCGACGGATTGATCCTGCGACTGAGAATATTTGCGGCCACGATAAGCACCGCTCTGCCTTGCGTTCGTACAAAGCCATCAGCAAGTGTCAACGCATAGAGGAAGCCTGAACAGGCTCCGGTTAGGTCGACGGCACCTGAACGATTTAAGCCAAGCTTATGTACAAGCAGCGGTGCTGACGGGGGTAAAAGATGATCCGGCGTGGAGGTTGCAAGCAAGGTCATCGCGATTTCGTTCGGTGCAATCCCCGCTCTGTCGAGTGCCATTTTTCCGGCTGCGGCTGCAAGGTCGCTTAATGTGTCGTCTTCCGTTGCCCAATGGCGCCTTTGAATCCCGGTACGCCTTTCTATCCAGCCTTTTTCAAGACCAAGCTGGTTTTCAATTTCCGCATTGTGAACGATACGCGACGGTACGGCATGACCAAAACCGGCAAGACGGGAAGAAAGCGTGGTCATCAGGCAACCTCCGCTAAAACCATTGATGCGACCTCATCAATCGCGTCATAGGTGGCAGCAAGTTCTTCAGCACTGGTGCAATAGGGCGGCATCAGATAGATGACGTTTCCCAGCGGGCGTAAAAGTATGGCGCGTTCGCGGAATAGCTGACGCAAGCGTGGTCCTACTTCGGCCATATAGCCGCTGGAAGGCGAAGCAAGATCGAGGGCCGCAATAGTGCCGCATTGCCGGACATTGGTAAATCGCGCGTCATTCTCGAAACGCTGCAAGTGACGCGTATGTTGTGCAGCAAGCTGCGCAATGCGCGCCTCAACCGGTTCACTGCGCCAGACTTCCAGATTGGCGACAGCGGCGGCGCAGGCAATTGCATTGGCTGTATAGGAACTGGAATGGAAAAAGGCTTTGCTGCGGTCTTGCGATAGGTGCGCATCGAAGACCTCCGCAGTGCACAGCGTTGCCGCCAGTGGCAAAGAGCCTCCGGTCAGGCCTTTTGAAGTGCAGAGAATATCGGGCGTAATGCCTGCCTGATCACAAGCAAAGCGCGGGCCGGTACGTCCCCATCCGGTCATCACCTCGTCAGCGATAAACAGACAACCGTAACGATTGGCTATTTCTTTAAGTGCACAAAGTACCGCTTTGTCATAAAATTTCATGCCGCCTGCGCCAAGCACCAGTGGCTCAATGAGAATGGCAGCGACTTTTCCAGAACGGCAAAAGCCGTCAAACGCATCAAGGGTCTCCTGTTCTTTCCCCGCATCGGGAAAGGGAAGCCGGTCCACGCCAAACAGCAATGGTTCAAACGGGACGTTGAACACGCCGCGCTCTCCCGCAGACATGGTGCCGATGGTGTCACCATGATAGCCATGCTCCATCACCACAATGCGATCACGCACGATGCGGCGATTGTAGAAGCTCCCCAGCGCCATCTTGATCGCGACCTCGACAGCTGTTGATCCGCTGTCGGAAAAGAAGACATTGCTTAGGCCTTGTGGGGCAAACTCGAGCAGGCCTCTGGCGAGAAACTCAGCAGGTTCGTGGGTGAATTCGGCAAAAATAATCTGATCTAAACTCTCAGTCGCCGCGCGGATTGCATCCATAATGATGGGATGACGATGACCGTGTGTTGTCACCCACCATGACGAGATGGCATCGAAGATACGAGTGCCGTCTTCATCGAACAGGTAAGCGCCCTCGGTCGCGACAACGTGCTTCATCGGCGGTACAAGGGCATGTTGCGCAAACGGATGCCAGACAGGAGAGCGGGTCATGCTGGTGTCTCCATCAGGGATGCCATATCGAAATTCTCATGGAAGGCTTGGCTGAGATTTTCTTTTGTCAGCTCGTCCAAAATGGGCAGGCGCCCGAGTATTCTCACTTGTCCAATCTTGGCAATGATTGTCTGCGTGTCGATATTTTCAGCGCCGATGAAGGCCACGCTATGAATAGGAATATTGCGGCTGCGCAGCGCTTCGATGGACATCAACGTATGATTGATCGTGCCAAGCGATGTACGGGCGCAGAGAATGACAGGAATGCGCCAGCGCGCGAAGACATCTGCGAAAACGGTTGTGTCGGTCAGCGGCACCAGCAGGCCGCCCGCGCCTTCTATGATCAGTGGGCTGTTGCAGGCGGGTGGTTCAAGCCGGGTCGGATCGATTTCTACGCCCTCAAGTTGCGCGGACAGGTGAGGTGAGGCGGGTGCTTTCAGGCGATAGGCTTCCGGCAATATGTGCGCCGCTGGCACGCCGCTTAGACGAGCAACGATCTCGCTATCTGTTTCTTCATCCAGTCCCGATTGTACAGGTTTCCAGTAATGGGCGTTGAATGTGCCTGTGATAGCCGCAGAAAACACTGTTTTGCCTATGCCGGTATCAGTGCCGGATATAACGTAACGGAGGATCATGCCATGTATTCTTTCATGGTTGCGGCGAGGCAATCCAGCATATGCGAAATCTGTTGTTGATCGACATTGAGTGTGATGGAGAGACGCAGACGCGCTGTGCCCTCTGGCACGGTCGGCGGGCGGATGGCACGGACATCAAAGCCTTGCTCCTGAAGAACCTCGGCAATTTGCACGGCTTGCGTATTGTTGCCAATGATGATCGGCTGGATATGCGATCCGCTTGGCGTGATGCCGAAACGCTGTTTTAATGCCTCGCCCGCAAAGGCAACCTGAGCACTGAGCGCTTTCCGCCGTTCAGGTTCATCATTGACGATACGTAGTGCTTCGCGAACACCGGCTGCCATAAGCGGCGACGGTGCAGTGGAATAGATGAAAGCCCGTGCACGATTAACGAGATAATCTGCCAATACTTTTGACATAACAAGCAATGCACCCGACATGCCAAGCGCCTTGCCGCAGGTATGCAAGACCAGCACGTTTTCTCGGCCCTCTAAGCCTGCCGCAAGTCCGCGACCACCAGTACCGAAGATGCCGGTGGCATGCGCTTCATCGATCACCAGAAAACCGTCATGATGATCGGCAACTGCGGCGAGTTCGGTAAGCGGTGCCTGGTCCCCATCCATCGAGTAGAGGCTTTCCACTGCAATCCAAGGGCGCCCTTTGCCGCCTTTGTTGCGCCAGTTTTGGATTGCTTCATCAAAGGCAAGTGCATCATTGTGGGGGATGCTGATGGATGCAGCTTTGCCAGCCGCAATGCCTTCATGGGCGCTGGCATGAATAAGTGCGTCATGCAGAATGAGATCGTCACGTTTTGGCAAAGTCGCGAAAAGCGCGAAGTTGGCCATATAACCACTGCCGAAATAAAGAGCGCTTTCTGCACCGAAAAAAGCGGCGGCTTCCATTTCGAGAGTTTCGTGTTCCAGATGGTTGCCACGCAGCAGACGCGAACCTCCGGCTCCAGCCGGAACCCCTCTATCCATCGCTGCAAGGATTGCTGCTTTCATGCGTGGTGCATTGGCAAGTGCGAGGAAATCATTCGACGTGAAGTCTATGCCACACAGGGATGCCAGTCTGCGTAGTCGTGCTTTGCGTTGCAGGCCTTCCAGTGCGATTGAATAGTTGGCGAGCATGGTCATCAACTGGTTGCCGGTTCCGATGACATGGGAGAAATGCCAAGACGATTAAAAAGAGCAGTATCGTGGTCTTCGCCGGGATTATCGGCCGTTAGCAGCGTGTCGCCGATAAAGATTGAATTCGCGCCAGCAAAAAAACACAGCGCCTGCATTTCGTCGCTCATTTCGGTGCGTCCGGCAGACAGGCGCACATGCGAGGTCGGCATCAAGATACGCGCCAATGCAATTGTGCGGATGAAGTCGATTGGATCGACAGGCGTTGCATTTGCTAATTTTGAGCCGGGAATGGGGATCAGCTGGTTGATTGGTACACTTTCCGGCGGCACGGGCAGATTAGCGAGCGTCAGCAACATCGAGATGCGATCGTCGATTGTTTCACCCATGCCCAAAATTCCACCAGCGCAAACCTTGATGCCTGCCATACGCACAGTTTCCAGCGTGTTGAGCCGGTCTTCAAACGTTCGGGTGGTGATGATTTCGGAATAGAAACGTTCGGACGTGTCGATGTTGTGATTGTAGTAATCGAGCCCGGCTTGGGCGAAGTCATGTGCTTGCTGATCTGTCAGCATGCCCAGTGTCATGCAGGTTTCCATGCCGAGCGCTTTCACGCCTTCAACCATGGCAACAAGTGTGTCCATGTCACGATCTTTCGGGCTACGCCATGCTGCGCCCATACAATAGCGCGTTGCACCTGCATCCTTGGCCTTGCGTGCTTCTCCGAGTACCTTTTCAACTTCCATCAGTTTTGAGGCTTTTAGGCCGGTCGGGTAGCGAGAAGATTGGCTGCAATAGCCGCAATCTTCCGCGCACCCGCCGGTTTTTATCGATAAAAGGCGACTCATCTGTACCGCATTGGGATCGAAGTGCTCTCGATGAACGCTCTGAGCGCGGAACAGCAGATCATTGAATGGAAAATTATAGATAATATTGGCTTGATCGATGGTGTAAAAGGGCAATTCTGACGTGTTGTGTTTCAGTCGTTGTGATTTTGGTGTCCGAACTTGCATGAGATGGCGTCCTCAAGAATCAAATTATAGATATAATTTATAATTATTGATAATAAGACGAAATGCAACTACCGCTTCTGCGTTTTGCACGTGCTGCCGCGCGGAGGAGGGCTGATCGACGCTGTATTCAGTGGCTTTGTAAGCGTTTTGGTATTTCGAAATTGGTGAAACTTAATCTGCTGGGCGCGGCAGTCTCTTGACAGAAAGCTTTACGTCGCCGAGTGTAACTGGACTAGTGGGTGAACCAGTAGATCAGTGGAGTCCCGTTTGAACGTTGTTCACGATCTTTTACTCGATAAGAGTGCAGGGCTCGGGCGTAACCTTGAGCGGCGCACCATTCGCGATGTGATCGCAGATAAGATCAGTGCCCTTATCGCGTCTGGATTGCTGAGTGTCGGTGATGAACTCCCGGGGGAAAGAGAGCTGGCGACGGCACTTTCTGTCAGCCGTCAAACTGTGCGTGGCGCCATCCAGATTTTGGCGGCGCGTGGAATTCTTGAGGTAGCTCAAGGTGCAAGAACGCGTGTGGCAAGCATCAATCTGACGGGGCTTTCCATCGGTATAACCTCTCGCCTCAATGTCGATCTTTACGATGTACATGCGGTTCATGCAGCGCGCTTGCTTGTCGAGCAGCAGATTGTCGGCGATGCAGCTGAGCGCATCTCGGAAGATGCGTTGGAATTATTGCATCGGTCTCTTGATGCTCAGGCGAGTTGCATGGATGACCCAGTCCGCTTTCTGATCTGTGATCGGGAGTTTCATGTGGCGATCTATCGCGAATGCGGGAATCCGCTTCTCGCTGATATCGTGACAGATCTTTACACTTACATGATGGAGCATCGTCGTCGCGCCATGGCACAGCCGGGTGCTGTTGAGGGGAGTTTTGCTGATCATCAGGTAATCTTGAGCGCATTGAAAAAGCGCGACCGGGTTGCAGCGATGGCAGCTTTCGCTGCGCATGAAGAACGCATTTATGTTTCCACAAAAAAATCCTTGGCCGCCGAAATTCGGTAGCCATGAGCACAAATGAGCGGTCTTGAGGACTGTAAATGAACTGCATGTAACTAAATGAAGAAAGGCAAAATTGTATGCATGTCTTGATTATCGGCGCGGCAGGAATGGTCGGACGCAAACTTGCCGAAACCATCAGCCGTGATGGGGGTATTGCTGGAGCGGAAGTCAATGCTTTGACATTAGTGGATGTAATCACTCCTTCTGCTCCAGAAGGATATTCCGGTAAAGTTGAGACTTATGCTGCAGACATTTCTTATCCCGCAGTCGCAACTACTTTAGTTGCGGGTCGACCAGACGTTATATTCCATCTGGCAGCGATTGTATCCGGTGAAGCCGAGCTCGATTTTGACAAAGGCTATGCAATCAATCTCGATGGCGCGAGATATCTGTTTGAAGCTATTCGCAAGCAAGGGGACATCTCTCCATATAAACCCCGTGTGGTTTTCACATCGTCGATTGCCGTCTTTGGGGCACCCTTTCCAGAGAAAATCGATGATGAATTCTTTTTGACGCCCCGTACAAGCTATGGAACGCAGAAAGCAATAGGCGAGCTCCTGCTCGCGGATTATTCGCGTAAAGGCTTTCTGGACGGCATCGGAATCCGGCTGCCGACGGTGTGTATTCGCCCAGGAAAGCCAAATAAAGCTGCGTCCGGCTTTTTCTCCAATATCTTGCGTGAACCCCTCATAGGCAAAGAAGCCATTCTGCCGGTGGATGAAAATGTCAGGCATTGGCATGTCAGTCCTCGCCGCGCAGTGGGCTTTCTCCTCCACGCCGCAACGATTGATCTTGCGCGCCTCGGCCATCGCTGTGTTTTGAACATGCCAGGCCTCTCAGCTACGGTTGGTGAGCAGATTGAAGCATTGCGAAGAGTTGCCGGCGACAAAGCCGTGGCGTTGATCCGTAAAGAACGCGATCCGCTTATTGCTGGGATCGTTGATGGCTGGGCGCAAGATTTTGATGCAAAGCGCGCGATTGAGTTGGGCTTTATCGCGGACACATCGTTCGATGAAATCATCAAAATTCATATCGAAGATGAATTGAACCAAGGATGACATGACGTGACGCCGGATAAGACAGCAACTGTAATCGGACTTGGCTCCATGGGCTGGGGGGCAGCCACGTCACTATTGCGCGCAGGCTTTCATGTTAAAGGCGTGGATGTTCGCCACGAGGTTTTGCAACGTTTCGCGGCGGAAGGCGGTGAGGCATACTCGACCGCTGCCGAGGCGGGTCCGAGCGATGTAGTATTCGTTTTCGTTGTGAATTCTGATCAGGCAAAGGATGTCCTTTTCGGCGCCAAAGGCGCATTGGCAAGCGCTGTTCGAGGCACAGTCTTTCTTTTGTGCGTAACTATGGCGCCGAGCGTCACCGTCGAAATAGCCGAACGCCTTGAAGCGGCTGGCATGCTGGTTATAGACGCACCGGTTTCGGGCGGGCATCAGAAGGCTCTCACAGGCGAAATGACGGTGATGGGATCTGGCTCGAACGCAGCCTTTGACATTGCTGCGTCCAGTCTGGATGCTGTTGCTGGCAAGGTATTTCGTCTCGGTGAAGAGCTCGGACTGGGCTCGAAGGTCAAGATGATCAATCAGCTGCTTGCCGGTGTACATATCGCGGCAACAGCAGAAGCTCTCACCCTTGCAGCAAAAGTTGGACTGGACCTTCAGACAGTATTCGATGTCATTCGTGTGTCGGCGGGTTCGTCGTGGATGTTCGAAAATCGCGGACCGCACATTGTGGACGGTGATTACACACCACGTTCCGCAGTGAATATCTTTGTCAAGGATTTGGGCATCGTTACCTCAGAAGCTTCAGAGGCTGGAGGATCGACACCTTTAAGTCAAACAGCACTGGAGCTCTTTAATCAGGCAGCGGATGCCGGATTTGGACCGCAGGATGATGCAGCTGTAGCAAAGATACTCGCCTTAAAAAGCGATGTAATATTGCCCGGAATGGCGGATTAGACGATGGGTATTGTTTTAGGCGCTATTGCTGACGACTTTACTGGAGCAACTGATCTCGCAGGTCTATTGGCTCGAAGCGGCTATCCAGTTTCTTTGCGACTTGGATTGCCGTCAGAAGCCGAACCTGAAGGCAACGCCGCGGCGTTCGAAATTATCGCTCTTAAATGTCGTACAATTCCCCAAAATATGGCTGTTGATCAGGCGCGATCTGCTTATGCCTGGCTCAGCGCTCGCGGTGCAAAACGCTTCTACTGGAAATATTGCTCGACCTTCGACAGCACTGAAAAAGGCAATATAGGGCCGGTTGCTGAAGCACTGATGGCCGATATAGGCACACCTCAGACGATCTATTGTCCTGCATTTCCGGAAAATGGTCGTAATGTTTTCATGGGGCATCTCTTTGTGGGAGAAGTGCTTCTCAACGAAAGCGCGATGAAAGACCATCCTTTAACGCCAATGCGCGACTCCAGTCTGGTCAGATTGTTGACGCCACAGGTGTGTGGGAAAGTGGGCCTCATCAACCGGCTTACTGTCGCGCGTGGTGTGGAAGCTCTCAAGTCCAGATTGAAAGAACTAGAGGCTGACGGCATCGCACATGTTATTATTGATGCCGTTGCGAATGATGATCTTTCAATTATCGCGGAAGCCTCACTGGATTTCCCATTAATCAGTGGAGGTAGCGCTCTCGCTATGCCGCTGCCAGCACTTCTCGCTGGTTCCGGTATGATTGGCCAAACCACTGAAACTGTACCTGAGCCTCAGGTGCAGAAGGGACAGCTTGTACTTTCAGGCAGTTGTTCGGCCATGACTCTCAAGCAGGTCGAACTCTATCGTGATAGGGCTGCAAGTTATCAGCTGAACCCAACAGTTCTGGCCGAACGTGGCATCGCGGATGCGCTCGACTGGCTTCAAAAACAACCAGCCGAAAAGCCGAAGCTGATTTATGCAAGTGCTGATCCAACGTCTGTGCAAGAAGCGCAATCGAAACTTGGTGTGGAGCGGGCCGGACAAATTGTTGAACAGGCGCTCGCTGAATTGGCGCTTGCTTCGTTCAAACTTGGGATACGTCGATTTGTGGTCGCTGGCGGTGAAACATCGGGCGCGGTCGCTCAGGCCCTTGGAGTCTCGAAGCTCAGGGTCGGCAAAGAAATCGCGCCCGGTGTTCCATGGACCTATGCCAAAATTGGCGATGAAACCGTTGCACTCGCTCTTAAGTCTGGCAATTTTGGAACTGCGTCCTTCTTCTCCGATGCGTTTCAGATGCTGGAGGCTGCATGAGCGAAGAAGCAAGATTGCGAGAGGATATCTGCCGGTTAGCAAAGTCGATGTTTGATCGGGGACTTACAGGTGGATCTTCGGGAAATATTTCGGCTCGCCTTTCCGACGGGCGCTTGTTGGTAACGCCGACAGGCAGCTCGTTTGGTGGGCTCGAGCCTCAAAGACTGTCGCTGTTTAATGAGGCAGGGATGCTGGTTGGCGGTGATCGTCCTACGAAAGAAATGCCGCTTCATTCCGCATTTTATGAAACGCGCGGTGCCAAGGCCGGGGCCGTTGTGCATTTGCATTCATGCCATTCGGTTGCCCTTTCAATGCTACCGGATATCGATCCCGATAACATGCTGCCGCCTCTAACGGCTTATTCGATCATGAAGCTCGGCAAGGTCAAGCTCTTGCCATACTTTTTGCCGGGTGATCCGGCAACGGGTGATGCAATTCGCGGGCTGGCTGGTAAGCGAAGTGCTGTTATGTTGGCCAATCACGGCCCTGTCGTTGCATCGAAAGATCTGGAAGCAGCGGTTTATGCGATCGAGGAACTCGAAGAAACGGCCAAACTTGCTTTGTTGACCCACGGGCTGAAACCCAAGCTCTTAACCGATGCGCAGATCAGTCAGATCGTAGAAAAATTTGATGTGGAGTGGGAGTAACATGGCGAAATTCTCGGCCAATTTGGGTTTCCTGTGGCAAGAGCTGCCTCTTCCTGACGCAATACGCGCAGCCAGCAACGCTGGCTTTGATGCCGTGGAATGTCATTGGCCCTATTCCTATGATGTCAAAGATATAGCTGCCGCTCTTCACGAAACCGGGTTGCCAATGCTGGGTCTCAATACTAGTCGCGGCAATGTGGAA
This sequence comes from Brucella grignonensis, assembly GCF_002252505.1. GTDB lineage: Bacteria > Pseudomonadota > Alphaproteobacteria > Rhizobiales > Rhizobiaceae > Brucella > Brucella grignonensis. Next base: position 42,133 of record NZ_NNRL01000166.1, read on the forward strand.
GCCGGAGATAATGGTCTTACAGCCGTTCCGGGCCGTGAAAGTGAAGCGCGCGCGGCTATTGATCAGGCGATCACCTATGCCAGCGAACTTAACGTGCCCAATATACATGTCATGGCAGGACGTAGTGAAGGAACGGAAGCCCATCACACTTTTTTGAGTAACCTCGCCTATGCCTGCGAGCGCGCGTCTATTTACGGAATTACTATTCTGATCGAACCTCTGAATAGTCGCGATGCGCCGGGATACTTTCTGAGAACCTCTGCGCAAGGTCTATCGATTATCGAAGAGCTCGGTCAGGACAATCTGAAGCTGATGTTTGATTGTTATCATATCCAGATCATGGAGGGTGATATCAGTAAACGGCTTGAAGCATTGATGCCGCATATCGGCCATGTTCAGATAGCGTCCGTTCCTGATCGCGCAGAACCCGATCATGGGGAATTGAACTACAGGCATATTGTGCGTTGGCTCGATAAGCTTGGCTATCAAAAACCTATTGGGGCTGAATATCGTCCGGTAACGTCTACCGTTGATGGACTAAAATGGATGCGCCTTTTTGAATGAAGCTATTAAGCGGTACAGAGACGAGAACGAGGAGGAATGATAGTAATGAGCGCTGGATCAGCTGCAGGAAATAAGCCCATTGCACTTGTAACAGGTGGGGGAACGGGGGTCGGTCGCGCGATTGCAAAAGCGCTTGGCACTGCAGGCTATCAGGTCATCATATCGGGCAGACGTGGCGAGGTTCTCGATAAAGCGGTTAAGGAACTCGCGGCTGAAACGGGCGGACATTTCCACGCTTTCAAAGCGGATGTAAGTATCCTGTGTCAGTGCGTACCCTTTTTGACAACATCGAAAGCAAATTTGGACGACTGGATCTTCTGATCAACAATGCGGGTACTTTGGTGCCGGGTGTTCCTTTGGAGGAAATAAGTTTCGATGACTGGAGTGCAATTGTAGGCGCCAATCTGACAGGTGCGTTTTTGTGCACACAACAGGCATTTCGCATCATGAAAGCGCAACAGCCGCGTGGTGGTCGCATCATCAATAACGGATCAATTTCAGCGACGACACCGCGTCCAAACTCTGCGCCGTATACTGCGACCAAGCACGCCATCACTGGCCTAACAAAATCGACGGCACTTGATGGGCGCAACTTTGATATTGCTTGCGGACAGATCGATATCGGCAACGCTGCAAGTGATATGACGCAGAAAATATCAACTGGTGTCATTCAGGCAAATGGGACGATTGCCGCAGAACCAACGATTGACCCGACACATGTTGCCAATGCAGTTGTTTATATGGCGAGCCTGCCTTTGGACGCTAATGTGTTGACCATGACGGTGATGGCAACCAAAATGCCGTTAGTCGGGCGCGGTTGATACTGTCGCCTGCTGCAATGGTCTGAAGTCTTACAAAGGAGAGAAATAGCGAAGGTGTAAATGTCGGAAGTGAGGAGCTGGCATTTTCATTTTAAAAAAACATAAATTATCGATCACACTCTGGGAGGATACGCATGGCAGCTGTACAGTTCGCTGAGGTAGTGAAATCTTTCGGTACCTTTCCTGTTATCAAAGGCGTGAATATTGATATTGAAGATGGCGAGTTCGTCATTCTTGTTGGGCCTTCTGGCTGCGGAAAATCAACCCTTTTGAGAATGTTGGCCGGGCTGGAGAATATCTCCGGTGGGGAGGTTCGCATTGGTGGCAGAACAGTAAATAACCTGCCGCCCAAGGAACGCGATATCGCTATGGTGTTCCAGAACTATGCCCTTTATCCCCATATGACAGTTGCCAAGAATATGGCTTTCTCATTGATGCTCAATTCTGCGCCACAGGCCGAAATTGAGGAGCGGGTGAACTATGCGGCCGGTATTCTCGGTCTGACAAATCTACTCGACAGATATCCGCGTCAGCTTTCAGGAGGGCAGCGTCAGCGAGTTGCAATGGGGCGCGCGATCGTTCGTGATCCGCAGGTTTTCCTATTCGATGAGCCGCTGTCTAATCTTGATGCCAAGCTTCGAGTGGCTATGCGTGCGGAAATCAAGGAATTGCATCATCGACTTAAGACGACGACTGTCTATGTAACTCACGATCAGATTGAAGCGATGACAATGGCTGACAAGATCGTTGTCATGCATGACGGGCGCGTTGAGCAGGTTGGCTCCCCGCTAGAGCTTTATGATAATCCGAGTAACCTGTTTGTCGCAGGATTTATCGGCTCACCCGCAATGAATATGATCAAGGGCAAGCTCGCTCCGGAAGATCCAAAAACATTTGTTGCTGAAGATGGTATGCGATTACCACTTTCTCGCGGCTATCCAGCCGCTGTCGGTCGCGATCTCGTTTATGGGTTGCGTCCTGAATATATACGGCTTGATAGTGCGGGCATGCAGGTGCCGGTCGTCGTGATTGAACCAACCGGTTATGAAACGCACATCGTCGTGAATTTCGGTGGAACAGAAAATACCTGTATTTTCCGCGAACGTGTCGATGTTCGCCCTGGCGAGATGATTTCAGTCTCAATTGATCCAGCAAATGTTCACTTGTTCGATGAACAGGATGGAATGCGGCTATCGGCCTGAGTTTATTCCGCACACCAAAGGAGAGGAGCCTTCGGTGTGCCGTTTCTGGGAAAGACGCATGTCACCAGATTTCTGCATCCGTGGTTTGGGACAGCGGATGTGATTAACAAAAAGTCCCATCTTTGGAGGAGGAGCATAATGACTATCAGAAGAAGAACATTTCTTGCGGGAACAGCAAGCCTTGTTGGCGCTGCGGGTCTTTCTGGCCTCGGCTATTCTCCGGCTTTTGCTGCCGAACCTCAATATAAACCCGAAGAAGGCGCAAGTCTTAGGCTCTTGCGCTGGACACCTTTTGTGAAGGGCGACGAGGAGAGCTGGCTTGCCAACACAAAGAAATTCAGCGATGCCACCGGTGTTGCAGTCCGCATTGATAAGGAAAGCTGGGAAGATATTCGCCCCAAAGCTGCCGTCGCAGCCAATGTCGGATCTGGTCCGGACATTGTCATGTGCTGGTTCGATGATGCCCATCAATATCCTGATAAGCTCGTAGACCTCACGGAACTGGGTACATATCTCGACGGTAAGTACGGCGGCTTCTATGATGGGCTGAAGGGGTATGCGGTACGCGATGACAAGTTCATTGCCATGCCATTGACTGCAATCGGCAATGCAATTGTTTATCGTGATAGCCATGTGAAAGCGGCAGGTTTTAGCGAGTTCCCCAAGGACGCTGCAGGCTTTCTCGAGCTTTGTAAAGCGATGAAAGCCAAAGGGACGCCAGCGGGTTTTCCACATGGTAAAGCCGTTGGCGATGGAAACAACTACGCCCATTGGTTGTTGTGGAGCCACGGCGCACAAATGGTCAATGAAAAGGGCGAAGTCACTATCAATTCGCCCGAAACACTGGCCGCATTGAACTACGCAAAAGAACTTTATGCCACGTTCATTCCAGGAACAGAAAGCTGGCTGGACATCAATAATAATCGCGCGTTTCTCGCGGGGCAGGTTTCACTAACTGCGAACGGGGTTTCGATCTACTACGCTGCGAAGAATGACCCGAAGCTTGCTGAAATTGCTGAAGATATGCGCAGCACAAACTTCCCAATCGGACCTGTTGGGAAAAGCGTTGAGTTGCATCAGACCAGTTCCTTGCTTTTGTTCAAGCATACGAAATATCCAGAAGCCGCGAAAGCTTACCTCAAGTTCATGATGGAAGCTGACCAGATGAATGCTTGGATCAAGGGGTCGAGCGCCTATTGCTGCCAACCACTTAAGGCGTTCGCAAACAATCCGGTCTGGACGGAGAATCCCATCCATGCGCCTTATGCCCGAGCATCGGAAACCCTGCGGCCGAATGGGTATGCGGGGCCACTGGGATATGCGTCAGCGGCGGTGATGGCTGACTACGTTCTGGTCGATATGTTTGCCTCTGCGGTAACGGGAGCGGAAACTCCGGAGGAAGCGATGGCAAGCGCTGAAAAGCGAGCGAACAGATATTATCGCGTGTGATCGACATAATCATGAGGCGTAGGTGAAAGCTTACGCCTCCGCTTCGCATAGAGCATTTCTAATGAACGAGTTTCGACCTGAAATGCGCTGATGTTCTGGAGGTGCAATCCATGACGATGACGAATACAAAAGGCTCCGGGAGTGACGCGGCGCAGCAAAGTCCAGCCCGACCGCGCCTGAGCAACAATCGCGATATGCTTGGATTTTTGTTCATGCTGCCTGCAGCAGTTTTTCTGCTTTGCTTCCTCACCTATCCGCTTGGTCTGGGGGTTTGGCTGGGCTTTACCGACACCAAAATAGGACGCGACGGCATTTTTATTGGCCTAGAAAATTATGAGTTTCTTTGGGACGACAATGTTTTCTGGCTCTCCGTGTTCAACACGGTTCTCTACACATTCGTCGCATCTGTTCTCAAATTTGGTTTGGGCCTTTGGCTTGCGCTGTTGTTGAACGAAAATCTGCCGATCAAATCTTTCTTCCGCGCAATCGTATTGTTGCCGTGGGTGGTGCCAACCGTACTTTCAGCACTCGCATTCTGGTGGATCTACGATGCCCAGTTTTCCATCATATCCTGGACGCTCATGCAGATCGGCCTGATTGACCAGCCCATCAATTTTCTGGGCGATCCAACAAATGCACGATTGTCTGTCATTGCTGCCAATGTCTGGCGCGGCATTCCTTTCGTGGCGATATCTCTCCTTGCGGGCCTGCAGACCATTCCAGCATCCTTGCAGGAAGCAGCATCCCTTGACGGTGCATCCAGCTGGCAGCGTTTTAGGCATGTGACATTACCGATGCTGACACCGATCATCGCTGTGGTGATGACGTTTTCCGTGCTGTTCACATTCACAGATTTTCAGCTGATCTATGTTTTGACCAAAGGTGGGCCTGTGAATGCGACGCATCTCATGGCCACCCTATCGTTTCAACGTGCAATTCCGGGCGGCCAGTTAGGCGAGGGTGCTGCGATAGCGGTCGCAATGATCCCGTTCCTGCTCGCCGCAATTATGTTCTCCTTCTTCGGTTTGCAGCGTCGCAAATGGCAGCAGGGCGGAGGTGATTGAGAATGGAGAAAATCATGAAAGCCAAGGATCAGGCGATCAATACCATTACCGATGACACCCAGGGCATGTCTTATCTCAACAGGCTGCCCAGAAGAGTGGTGACAATCTATATACCCATTGCGCTGTTTATTTTCGTGCTGCTCTTTCCATTTTACTGGATGGCAATCACTGCAGTTAAGCCAAATTCACAGCTCACAGATTATGACAACTACAGCCCATTCTGGGTGGTCGATGCCACATTCGATCACATCAAGTATCTGTTGTTTGAGACGTCATATCCGGGATGGTTATGGAACACGATGTTGGTTGCAACATGTGCAACGTTCATATCACTGGTGACATCAGTTCTAAGTGCCTATGCGATTGAGCGCATCCGCTTTACTGGCTCGCGCTCGGTAGGTTTGCTGATTTTTCTGGCTTATCTCGTTCCGCCATCGATCCTGTTCATTCCGCTGGCATTTATCGTCTTCAAACTTGGGATCTATGACTCTCGTTTGGCTCTCATTTTTACTTATCCGACCTTTCTTATCCCATTCTGCACCTGGTTGCTGATGGGATATTTCCGCTCAATTCCATTTGAGCTGGAAGAAAGTGCACTCGTTGATGGTGCAAGTCGCTGGCAAATTTTGTGGAGGATTATTTTGCCTCTTGCGGTGCCCGGACTGATTTCGGCAGGTATATTCGCCTTCACTCTTTCGTGGAACGAGTTCATCTATGCACTGACATTTATTCAGTCATCAGAAAATAAGACCGTTCCTGTAGGGGTGCTGACTGAACTTGTGCGCGGCGATATCTTTGAATGGGGAGCACTTATGGCCGGTGCGTTATTTGGGTCGCTGCCGGTTGTCATTCTCTATTCATTCTTTGTCGACTATTACGTCTCGTCCATGACTGGAGCCGTGAAGGAATAACCAACCTTCATATTGTCCATGTCGATACGAAAAGAGGCTCTCTCGAGCCTCTTTTAGAGCGCGTTTCGATCTGATTGGATCAGATCGGCGCTCTAAATATTTGCTTTAACGCGCATCTTGTCCGAAAACCGTTTCACACTTTTCGGGATGCGCTCTAATTGCGATCAATAGCTATTGTCATAACTGACCGCTCAAAGCTTCCTGAACGGCTATATCAGCCATCGCAATTGCAGCTTCTCTGGTGCGTGCGGCAGCGATAAAACGGCCATTGTGGCAGAAGTTTGCACCTTCAATGCCGCATACCGCTTCCAGATCGCCATTGGTCAACCCAGCCCAAGCTGCAGGAAGATCAGCTCTCAGTTCAAACCCATCATCCGATTTACGGATGCCAGTCAGACACCAATCGTTATTTCTGGGATGAACGACAAACAGCAGATGATCGGCACCAGCTTTGACGATTGCAGACCGGAAAGGCATTCCGAGCGGAAGTTCCAGCACCCGATCTTCGCCTGCAGCTTCAATTGCATTTTGCACAATGGTCTCAGCTCGTAATTTCGCTGCACTTCCTGCGATTTTTGCTTCGACAAAACTGCGGGCGATGATCAAAGCGCGTTGAAACGCCTGATCATCAGCCTCGGGGTTTGTTTCATCAAAGACGGGTTTAAGCGTCTCCAACAGTGTGGGCAGGGTCAGCCCCGCAAGTGGTCCGGCAATAGAAGGGCTCAGTTCGCCGTTGTCCACCAGATCAATTGGAAGTACGAAATTCTGGTCAAAGGACGCGTGAATAGCTTCTACATCCGTCTCGGGAATGCCGGAGAGCATAAGGTAGTCGTGTCCATAATGCTTCCAGATCAGACCAAATGAGCTGTAGGGTTGTCCGTCTTCGCGGCGAGGTGCGCCGCGCTGATGGTGATCGTAAATACGCGCTTCCGGATCATAGAGGCCGCCAACATCGTAAATGACGCGGTCAGCGTTTGGCGTAATCCAATTCCGGTCTCGGCTGCGAATGAGCTGGGCATTAGGGAACAGTTTGGTGAGTATGACACTCGACATCAACTCGTCGGCATGAAAGCCCCCAGAGTGTGTAACGATAAATTCTGGGTTCATACCGTATGCGCCTTATCAGTATTAAAATGAAACGAGAGAACGAGTGCTGTTACTCTTTAGAGCGTTTGAACTCAAGCTCTCTCATACATATTCTTCAAAGATGCCAATGACTGGCTGCTACACCTAGCTCGCATGTTGAAAGCGTAATTGCGAGACAAGAGGCTGTACCAACCGATTGGATGGACATCTGACTTAATTATAATTTCCAGTACCGGTTTTAACCCAATAAATACGCTGGTGTCTGGGGGTCGAAGCCAACAATGTGCTTACCCTCGTCAAAGGCAGTCAGAAGTTGCTTGCGAAGCGACAGCCTTGCATTCATTGCCGCTGCCGGATTGGTTGCAAGCAGACGATCGATATCGCCTGGTATCTCCACACGTTGAACATTTGCGGGAAATTCAAGCTTCTGGCCCTGAGATCGCGCTTCAACACGCGGATCGTCAAGTTGCCAGTCAGCCACGATCCTGTCCGATGGAAGACCGGAGTTGATGCCAACCATAGGGCCGTAATAGTCGATATGATACGTGGACGATGTGGCACCAAGGCCTGCAATGTTGAGGCCGGCGTTAACCGCACGGATAGGATCATAGGTCCAGCGTACAAGCGTGATGTTTCGGGCAAGGCACCAGTCACGCTGGAACCACTTCATCCGCGCGCCCAGCTTCAGGCCTCTCGCTTCCGGCAGCACAGCCAGTCGATGGGAATGCTGAACGCCGGGCGTTGCACTTGGGAACCCAAAAATGAAACCTATCATCTTTTGACTATCGAACGCTCCGGCGACAAGACCGCCTTCGTGTTGAATGGCAAGCAATAGGTCTGAGGCATCGACAGGATCGTCTTCTCCCCAAACCAGCCGCTGCACAGTCTCCGAATCCTTCATCTCATTGAGAGAGGCGAGCTCGCGGATGACTACGTCGCTCATGCAACAAATTCCTCACGATGGTTGGTAACCGTATCGAGAAAAGCATGATTGAGGGTCACGCCGATACCCGGACCGCTTTTCGGAACGGCCATACGGCCATGCTCCGCTTCAAGTGGTTCATTGACAATATCACGCGGAAAGTAGCGGCTGGCGGACGAAGTGTCCCCCGGCTTTGTGAAATTCGACAGCGTTGACAGGTGTATGTTGTGCGCCCGCCCGATGCCTGCTTCGAGCATCCCGCCGCACCATACAGGCACATCGAAAGCAGCACAAACATCGTGAATTGCCCGAGATGCACTATGGCCGCCCACACGGCCTACCTTGATATTGATCACCCGGCAAGCTCTTGCAACAAGCGCTTTGCGTGCATCCACCGAAGACCGGATGCTCTCATCCAGGCAGATTGCGGTCAGCAGCTTTTCCTGCACATGGACATGATCGGTGATGTCGTCAAAAGCCAGCGGCTGCTCGATATAATCAAGCGCGAAAGCATCCATTGCTTTGAGAAGTGGAAGATCGGACAGCCGATAGTCTGTATTGGCGTCAACCGTCAGCTTGGCTTCCGGGAAACGCTCGCGTACGGCCTGAAGCATAGCGAGATCGTGACCGCGCTTGATCTTGAGCTTAACGCGCTTGTAGCCGGCATCAAGCGAGGTCGCGACCCGGTCAATCGTCGTTGGAATATCGGCAATGCCAAGGCTGACACCCACATCGATAGCATCGCGAACGCCACCAAGCGCAACGCTCAATGGTAGGTTCAGTGCTTTTGCCCACAGATCCCATACCGCCATCTCAACCATGGCCTTGCTCATTCTGTGTCCGCGCCATGGATCGAGAATGGCTGCAAGATCGGCGGGGCCATTAAAGCGTTTGCCAACAATCTGGGGTAACAGCACATCGCGCAGGAAAGAGAGCGAACCGGCGATAGTTTCCTCCAGATAATCCGGCAACGGATCCATCACGCCTTCGGCATAGCCTTCAAGGCCTTCAGCTTTCAAAGTGAGGATCGGTATGATCTTTTCTGTCATTGTTCCAGTGGAAATCACGAAAGGAACAAGTAGAGGTAAACGTATGATCCGTATTTCCGCCGCTTCGATTTTTACTCCGGCAAAAATTGGTGCTGTGTGCATCGAATACCCCATTTACAACTATAGTTGATCGACCTGATCTTAGGGGTGCCACTGACGATCCTCCCCGGCCAGATTAAATTCCCATTCGCTTTCAAAAGTCCAACAAATTTATCAGAGCTCCGGCTGTTGCTCATCCGGTAATCTGTCCAGTGGGAAAACCGGTCGGCGCAAACGGGAATAGGTTCGTCTCGACAAGTCCGGTGAACTTAGACCACCTGCATCGGTAATGATGATCTGCGTTGCGATGGGGCCGAACGCACCTTTGAAATGCTGCATCGACTTAACCGCCAAGATAGATCTTTCTTTTGGTTCAATGCCAACAGCCCGGAAAATATTCTGATCCAGCATCTGCATGCGTTCCGACACGATCATGATGTCTATCCCATCGACACGCAAGCACACGGCTTGTCCAGTCGTACCGGGCAAGCCGGTAAACATCGGGCCTTCAAAGACAAAAGTACCGTCGCTGATCGACATGATACAACCTGTCACGGTCAAAGGACCGCCGCCGACCGATGGATCGGACTTGCCGCCAATCGTCACCGTAACAGTCTCGCCTATCGCCTTGGCTGCGATTTCCGTCACCGCTTCAGGGTCGAGAAGCGCGCCTGCTGCGGCATTGGTTACGCCAGCTGCCAGCATCGCAGCAATGAGCGCCGTGCAATCACTATATGCGCCAGAGCCGGGATTATCGGAAAAATCCGCAACAACAATCGTACCATCGACGTTTTGAGTTTCCTTCAACTGCCTGATGCATTCATCGAGAGGGACTGGCTTTGACCATTGATCCTTATAGGACCAGATTTCATCGCACATCTTGCCCGCAACATCGCAGGCGGTTTGCTGGTCGACGCTTTTACGATCGAAGGTTACGATGACACAGGGACCTGCGGCCCATACATCCGCATCGGTAAACCCGGCATTGATCGCAACGTTCAAAATACCCGGCTGCTGCATCTTACGACCGGCACTTTCGAGCAGGCGGCACATCGGACCGTTATCTGTCGTGCGACCGTCATCGCAACCAAGCAGCATTGGTGGACGTGAGATGGCCAGCGCAGGTTCGATTTCGCCCCTCATCGCCCGATCCAGCAACGAACATGCCTCAACGCCAACTTCATTCATGTCAATATGAGGATAGGTACGGAACGAAACAGCGACCTGCGCCAGATCAGCCAGCTCATCAAAAATATTGGCATGAAGGTCGAGGGTAATAGCGATCGGAATGTCATATCCAACCACGGCACGGATTTCCCGCAGGAACTGGCTGTCGCCATCCCCATCTGTTTCCGTAACCATGGCACCATGCAGGGCGACGAATATGCCGTCAAACGGCCCGGACTCCTTCAGTCGCCGGAGACATTCACCAGTTATTTCCAGGCGCGCAGTTTCAAGGACCGGACCATTGGGTTCAGCGTGGGCCGCGGTGATGTAGACAGGCGACCAGCCTTTCTCATCAGCGACTTTTATTGCGCCGCCCACCTCTGAGCCTGTGCCTCGGAAATTGGCCGGAATCTCATCGCCCTTGAAATAGTGGGAAGCTCTAAAATCGCTGATGCTCGTGCGATTATGAGTGAAAGTATTACTTTCATTGATGAATTCGATGATCGCAACGCGATATGACACGGTTCAACCTTTCTTTTGTCGGCAAAAACCAGTCTGGATTGGTCATAAATCAATGGGAGGAGTCCGGACGCAGGTAGCGGCTCAGAATATTAAGAGATGGCAACGTCATTCGTTGCTACACCCGCGAGAATAGCTTTTGCCCATTCGCAGCGGACACCTGATCTTATGTGGTGTTTCAGATCTGGTGCCCGCTGCGATGTGTTATTTTGCAAAGATTTCGCTGGCGAATTTCGGCTTTTCCCTGATGTCGAAATCAAAGTACTTGGCACTGATCTTGTCGTAGCTGCCGTCTTGAATGATCTCTTCCAGCGCTTTGTTGACGCGCGCGCGCAGTTCTTCATCATCCTTGCGGAAGGCCATTCCGGCCCCCAGGGTTCCATCTAGAAGGAACTCGTTGCCGACAAATTCGCAGCAGTCCGCTCCCTTCGAAATCCAGTCGCTAAGTGCAAATTTGGATTCAAGCAAAAGATCAATGCGGCCATTCTCAATGTCCAGAAAAGCTTCTTCCAGAGTTGGATAGAGCTTCACCTCATTGTCTGGGAAAAAGCGCTGCAAAGCATCGACTGCGATGGAGCCTGTTTGCGTGCCAATGACTTTGCCCTTGGCACTTTCTGGCGTCACGTCCTTCAGGCCAAGCTCCTTCAAAGCAACGAAGCGCATGGTGTTGTAATAATACGGATTGGAAAAGCTGACCTGCTGCATACGCGACTCAGTAATAGCCATCGATGAAGCCATGATGTCGAACTTCTTGGACTGAAGCGCTGGAATGATCCCGCTCCATTCATTCGCGCTCCACACACAATCAGCTTTCAGCTTTTCACAGATCGCGTTGCCCACATCAATATCAAAACCCTTGAGCTGACCGCTTGGATCAAGATAATTGAATGGCGCATAAGCACCCTCGGCACCCATGCGAATTTGCTCGGCATGAGCTGCGAAAACACCAGAAAAGGCAATAAGCGCGGCAATAGTTCCCATTTTGGCTTGCTTAAGCATGTCTCGTTCTCCTTTTATGTGCCCATTCGCGACTGATCCAGCTACCGATATTCGATAAACAGACGGATGTGTTGTCGTGCACTTGAGCAGTTTTTGTTCATTGACGATTAGGCTTGTGAAAGAGCTCAATCAATGCAAAATATCTATTTACATCTATTAGAAAAATTCATGGCACATGGGCATACGGACCGGACGAAGACGACTTCCAAGTTTGAAGGCCTTAAGGGCTTTTGAAGCCGTGTCGCATTGCAAGAGCTTCACTGCCGCCGCGGAAGAACTTGCGGTAAGTCAGGGTGCCGTGAGCCATCAGATAAAGCTTCTTGAACAGTACCTTGGTTGCCAGTTACTGCTTCGCGGCCCGCGAGGTATTTCACTGACTGCTGAAGGAGCTCTGCTGATGGAAGTCTGTGCTCGCGCATTCGATGAAATCGGTGCGGTGACGACACTGATCGGCCACGACAACAAGACCAAAATTCTGCGTGTTCGTGCTGGGCCATTTTTTTCGATGGAAGTGATTGCCAGCCGAATTGCAGGATTTTTAAAGCAAAATCCTGGCATCCAGCTTCATCTGAACAATCTCGATATAGATTCCCTTGCCCAAGACCGCGAAGATGCGCAAATCAAATATTGTCTGCACCCACCTGCAGGCGCTTATAGCATCGAATTATTGCGAGAAAGGCTTGTGCCTGTCTGTAACCCTTCGCTTGTTGGCGAATTGGCGAATCCAGAAGATCTTCTCTTTAATCCGGAAGTTCCCCGCCTACACTATAGGGACGTCAGTGACTGGAAAAGGTGGTTGTCGCATCACAATTTGGATGAGATAGCCGCAAATTCGAACCTGTTTTTTGATGACCAGCACACATTGTTGGCAGCCGTACGGGCGGGACAAGGCATTGGGTTTTCTCATCGACCATTGGTCGAAAACGACGTGCAGCGCGGAAGCCTCAGTATCGTGTCCGAACGATATTTTGAGCCCAAAGAATCCTATAAGTTTATATGCAGTCACGAAAACATTGCGTCTAATCCGGCATTGCAGCTCTTCCACGACTGGCTCATTAAAGAGGTTTCGACCATCTGTTAGATTCAGACAGTCGATATCTGATGAAGCGGGATTTGGGCCGACAATGACCCAATGGCTGTCGTCTCGAACTGCGAAGTGCTTCCTGTACAAGGCTCTGGTCCATCATCACAGGCTGGAAGGTCTATCGCTATCCGATTTATACCCGGCATCACAAGTCCGAGCTTGCATCTGGTTGATGGCGTCCTGCCGTGGAATTGCCCCAACCGGTCATCATTCAAAATTAATCTATGACGGTGAAAGTTTTCCCGTTTAACCGCGTTTCACATTGCTGATCATGTGCGAATTGCGTGATGACAGGATGCCTTTTGCAGAGTTCGCGGAGACGTCGCGTGGTATCCTTGTGCACATCATAGCTCGCTGCCACGCCATCAACGATACCGTCGATAAGGGCACGCTCATTATAGGCTGCATCACCTGCGATCATGACCAAGTGGTCATCCTGCTCGATGACAACAGATTGATGGCCTTCAGTGTGTCCGGGGGTCGGAACGATGCGCACCCGGCCATCCCTTGTGAGCTTCGTACTGCGGTCAAAGCTCTCCCATGGACCATCCTTGTGTTCAACCCGGGTTGGATTGAAGCCCTTGGGATAATGCATGTTCAAGAATCCGCTTATCGGGCCAGACCAGGCGAGAGATGCCGCAGCCTCGGGCGCACTTAGAACAAACTCGCTGTTAGGGAAATTTGGAATGCCACCCGCATGATCGCCGTGCATGTGGGTCATCACGACCCAGCGCACGTCGGCCGGATCAAAGCCAAGCGCACGCACTTTTGCTCCAGCTTCTTCCTCTGGTCGTACCCAGCGGCGTTCACAGGTCTGCATGAATGGATGCCACCAAGGTTGATAGTGGTAGTAGTTGGCGTGAGAACTTTCACCTGTATCTACCATGATCAAGCCCTCTGGATGCTCGATCAGCCAGCAACCAATCGGGAGGAGAGGAGTCCAGTCTTTGTCTTTGAAAACGTCCCACGTGCGGGCTGGGCGCGCAATTTTGCGCGACACTGCGTGCAAACTCTTGATTTGCACATCACCTGTTTGAATGTAGTGGATGTTCATGATATCGCTCTTATTGCAACATGTGTTGCATTAACGATTACAAGTAAAGGGACGCAATGTCAACTCGACCAAAAGTGGCTGAATTTGATCAGGTAAAATCGAGGCGGGGGGGACGCAGTGGCCGCGTACGCGAAGCCGTGATGGAAGCCGTGAAAAAAGAATTGGAAATCAAGGGCTACAATGGAATTTCACACCGGGGAGTCGCGGCTGCCGCCGGAGTCGATCATGTAACGGTTTATCGTCGATGGCCGACACGCGCCCGTCTTGTGGTCGATATGGTGCTTGATGTTGCCGACGGTTTCGTTCCAGTACCGGACACCGGCACCCTCGGCGGCGATTTGCAGGCTTATATGGCACGTATCATCGCAATGCTGGCTGATCCTGCGGTAATGCCTTTACTGCAGGCACTCTTTGCTGCATCGATGGAGGGCGATCAGGATATCCGATCCAGCCTGTCTGAAATATGGAATGAGCGCTTTACCAACGCTTACATCATGATCGACCGTGCGATAGAGCGGCAAGAGGTAAATCCTACCATAGAGCGGGAACGAGTTCTTGAAGCAATAGTCTCACCCATTTGGTTCCGAACCTTTGTACGCAGGGCGCCACTGGATGAGGCGTTCACCGGTCTCGTTATACGCGATGTCATGTCAATCGTGCATCGTGCATCGTGAATCGTGAATGAGAGTTTCGGTCACGATGACCGCGTCTGGACGGACCATTGATCTATCATTGTGCCAGCCATTCGTTCGGCAATCATGATTGTCGGAATATTGGTGTTCGCAAACGGAATTGACGGCATAAGTGAGGCGTCACACATAAGAAGTTCTTCTATGCAATGAACTTTCCCAGCTGAATCTGTTACGATCATCGGGTCGCTAATAGCACCCATTAGGTATGTACCCGAAGGATGCCAGGTCCCTCCGACACGTTTACGCACAAATTCGGTCAGAGATGCATCATCCGTGAGCAATGAGCCAATGCCCACGGATGATGTGATGAGTGTGCTTATAACTGTTCCGCGTATTGGGCCAGCCACATCAAGCACGGTGGCCAAGCCGCACTTTGCAGCGCGTTCCATAAGCCGGGGACAGCAACACGTGCGACAAGCGGTGTGTAACTTGGTGGAAAGACAGTGCCAGCAAAGTGGTGCATGTTTGGGTCAAAAAGAACTCTACATCGTCTTGCACTGCATTTTTCAATCCTTGGAGATCGCGCTCATCGCTCAACATACGAAAGTCGATGAGAGGCTCGTGAGCCTCATCGGCGGATGAGAGCTTCAAAACGCCTCGTGAATAGGATTTATTGACCCAGAAGAAGAGGCTGCCGACACGGTGGCCCACGGAATGCCAGCCCGAGCGTGCAAGAATTGCTGCATGCATGTCTTCTTGAGGCGCGCCATCCAACCCTGACGAGTAACGCCAGATAGTCTGCTCGTGGTGTTGGTGGGCATCTTTATTCCGGGCTACCGGCAGCAGATAGGCGGCAACGGCAATGTTTGGCAGCTCGTCTTGAAGGAATCTACGCTGATTTCCGTCGTTAGACTGGTAGAACTGATGCGTCAGGTCCAAATCGGAGCTGGATCAACCTGTAAGCCATTCACATTCTTTCTGACTGCCGGGCTGCTTTATCTCGTCATCACATTCGCATCGGGCCTGCTGTTCAAGAAGGTCGAAAAGCACGCCATATGCGGTATCCGGAGGGTGATATGAGCAGGTTCTGTTGCAAATTTTTCATCAATGAATGAGCTGATAAGATCTTGGCTTTTAAAGAGCTGAGTATTTTTGATGTTTAAAGACCACCATTTCGATAAATCTGTCATTCTCTTATGCGTTCGATGGTATCCGGCTTACAATCTGAGCCTACGCAATCTGGCTGGCTTGCAGGCTGTGAACACAATCCTGAAATTCAATGGTATAGGCGACCTGATTGAAATCAGGCAGATCAAATATCTCAATAACATCCTTGAACAAGATCACCACTTTATCAAACGGATCATCAAGCCAATTATGGCTTTCAACGCATTCCTCTCTGCCTCAGTCACTCGTTAATTAAGATTTCTGCGGAACTCGCGGTATGAGTGCGTCAGCAGTTAAGGCAGCTTGTATGTCATTGAAAATTTTGTGATGCAGCCGAACTAAGACCCCTCCCGCAAGATGTGGGAGGGGTCTATGAACAAACTTTCAATTGCCGGTCACGGATTGTTGGGCTTTTTCCCAGAGGCCAAAGCCGCTTGCATTGTAGACGTCGATATTGAAGCCTTGCACCTGCCTTTGATCAACTTTGAAAGTGATGGATGCCAGAGAGCCAACGAGCTCTGCTTCACCGATTGGCACGAATGCGAACGTATCACCATCCCAGTGTCGTAATGGGAACTGCAACTCCTTCGGTCCCAGCACAAGCGTCAGCGTTCCATTGATCTCCTTGATTTCGGCCTTGCCGTAATAGGCATTGTCGAAGCTGCCGGTGTACTCATGCAAGGCTTTGGCTGGCTCTGGTTTGGCGGGCCTTTCCTTGAACGACAGGTCGCCCTGCGGTTCGAAGAAGCCTTTCATCGCGCCATTATAGGCTGCAAACCAGTCACGTGTTGATTTGCCGTAAAGGGCCGTGTCGGTGAACTCAGCAACGACGGATTCCGCTGCGCCGACCGGAGCGCCATTCGTCAGGACGATAATGCCGATATTGGCCGACGGCACGATCTTGAATGCCGTACCTGCGCCGAGCAGGAACGCGCCGGAATGGCCCATGGACGGGCGGCCACCGAGTTCCGTACCGACGTTGAAGCCATAGCCATAAAAGCCGGACCGCGCCGTGGTATCATGCGCGCGCGCGCTGAAGGATTGCGGCGAAAGGGCCGGTACGAGCGCTTCCGCAGCTATCATTTTCTTGCCCTTGTATTCACCATTGGCGAGCAGCAATTTAAGCCATTCCGCGAGATCGATGACGTTGGACGAAACACCGCCCGCCGGGGCCTGTTCGTCCGCATCGCGCTGTCCGAGCGGCTTGAAAGCACCATTCTGATAAGCATGCAGTGCAGCTCGATTGTCATGGGCTGTAAAATCGGCATAGCGATAGCTGGTCGATTTCATGCCCAGCGGTTTGAGAAGCTGTTCGTCGGCCAGCTTGTCCCAAGGTTCATGCGCTGCAGTCGCAACTGCCTCTGCGCCGATCGTCGTGCTGAAGTTTGCATAATGATAGGAGATGCGGAACGGATCGAGCGGCAATTGCTGTAAATGCGCGATGACGTCATTGCGTTTGTAGCCGAGGTCCTCGAGATCATCACCTGCCGTGCCCGGTAAACCGCTACGATGCGCGAAAAAATCTCCGATTGTGCCATATTCCGACACATAAGCATTGCTCAGTTTGAAACCGGGCAGGTGTTTTGTAACCGGATCGTCCCACGCAACCGTACCCTTCGTTACCTCGATGGAAGCAATCGTCGCAGAAATCGACTTTGAAATCGAAGCGATCTGGAACACTGTTTCAGCATTCACAGCGGCGTCCTTGCCGATCTCCCTCTTGCCGAAACCCTCAGCAAAAACGGTCTTGCCGTTGCTGACCACAGCAACCGCCATGCCGGGAACGTGGCTGCGCTTCATGATATCGGCGATGATCTGCGGCAGGGCCTTGAGTGCCTTTTCGGTGCTTCCGTTTGGAATCTGAACCGCATCGGCGGCCGGATTGAGCTGGCTC
This sequence comes from Brucella grignonensis, assembly GCF_002252505.1. Taxonomy (GTDB): domain Bacteria; phylum Pseudomonadota; class Alphaproteobacteria; order Rhizobiales; family Rhizobiaceae; genus Brucella; species Brucella grignonensis. The sequence continues at coordinate 59,756 of NZ_NNRL01000166.1, forward strand.
TGAATGAAAACGGTCTGCGCTGTGGCACCTGCCGACCAGCCGAGTGCGAACAGACAGGTAAGGACGATGGAAGGAGTTCTGGTTCTCATGACTGTCTTAAAACCCCGTTTGATAAGCGATACGGAAAACACCCTGATTAATGTTTAATGTCTGGTCCCGTTGATGGACAAGTCCTGTTTGCAGAATGATACCGATGGGTGTGACATAGGTGGCGGTACCTGCCACGCCCCAATCCCAGTCAGACTGAAGACCGTATTGTGCCAGCTTTTCATCGTCGCCTGACAATTTGCGTATCGCGGTTGTCGTGTTGAACTGCCACCGGTCGTAGGAAAGCGACACGGATGTCACGCCATTGCCGTTGGAAACGGGTATGCCACGAAAGGCGCTGGAAAAGGTGGCTTCGTTGAACCAGCTGAGGTTCCATTTGTCGGTCAGTGCCGTGTCATAACGCAGTCTGGCAGAAATTGTGTCGGCGCTTTTACCATAACCGGGCTCCGCCTCCAGCCTCCCTATATCCACGCCGCCGGATATATTCTTCAAACCCGGAACATTGCGGAAGTCATAGGATAGGATGAAAGAGTTCAGGTCGTTGCTGAAGGCGGGTTGCTGCCCCCTGGTGGGCGAGATAAAACCGTCATCGAAGCTGAGCCGACGGCTGAGTGCCGTATCATCGCGCTTGAATACCAGTCCGGCAAAGGAGTGAGCTCCCATATTTTCGGTGTTGAACGTATAGCGACCACCAAAACCGACGGAGCCGTTATACTGAAAATCGTCGGTAAAACCATTGTAAAGCCCGTCGATAACATGCCAGCCATCACCGAAACCGAGATCCAGCTTGCCGCCATAGAGTGCAAAATTGTCGTTGGTGTAGGAGGCGAACAGGTTTTTCAGATTGAAGCCGAGATCGGAAAAAGCGTTGTCCTCTGTCGCTTCAACCGAGGAATCAAACGTTACTTTCGACAGAACCGCAAATTGCCGGGAAAATTGCCAGACAAATGCGGCTTCTACCGTCGGCTGCACGCTGTTCCAGTGTGAACGCGGAATCTGACCGTTGCTATCCTTGATACCGAAATAGCCGGTATAGCCAGTCATGAACAATAGCTGACCGTTCAGTCTTGGATAATCTTCCGCAATATCCGCATCGCCCAGTTTGCTGTACGGCGTCAGGAATATTTCGGTTTTGAAAATGTCGCGCTTTTCTTGCGCGAATGCGCCCGGCACGCCGGACGCAAGAAGGAGCGTGACACCCAGCAGGGTGTTGCAATTCAGGAGGTGGGAGGTGGGTTTCCACAGCCTGACAATTGATTGTAACGATAGGGGCGCGAACGGCTGCATGATTAACGGGCCAGTTCGGCTGCCAGTTCGCGTACCTGAGAATGGATATTTTCGAACATGCCGAAGTTCACCCGGCTGGCGACGACGAAAATGCCGAGCTTGCGATTGGGCGATAGAACCACGTAACTCATGAAACCACCGAGACCGCCACTTTTACCCAGCAGAAGCGGCGTTTCATTGCGGGGCAGGGTGACAACCCAGCCAAGTCCCATACCATCGCCTGCCGTCACTTCGGTTCCCACGACATGGTTCAGGCCGTCATAAGGCAGCCAAAGTGTGTGATCGAGCAGTGCATCTTCCCGAAGCTGGCTCGCGCCGTCGAGATGCCAGCGCATCCAGCGGGTCATGTCTTCCGCCGTCGTGTAAATACCCGCGCTGGCATACATAATGTCTGGCACAGGGCTGTTCGAATCCGGCTTGTCGAAAGGGTCCAGTCCGGTCATCAGCCGCTTTTTCTGGTCTTCGTTCAACACATTGGTTGTGTCGGTGAGGCTGGCTGGTTTCAACACTTCATTGGCGAGAACCGTGGAATAATCGGCACCGCCAGCTTTGGCCAGAGCATCGCCCAGAAGGCCGTAGCCGAGATTGGAATAAATCGTGGTGGTGCCGGGCACATAGGCGGGCTGATTACTGCCAATCCATTTCCAGTAATAATCGCGATCGAAGGCGGCAAACGGGTTGTCGGTGATTTTCGTATCAGGATTGGGCAATTCGCGCGGCAGGCCCGCCGAATGCGTGGCCAGATCGAGCAGAGTAATGGGACGGCCGTTGATCTCGACTTTCGCCCCTTCCGGCGCATATTTCGCCAGTGGATCCGTGAGCTTGAGGCTACCCTTCGCGGCAAGCGCGGCAAGCACGTCGCCCGCAAAAACCTTGGAAACGGACGCGATCCGAAAAACGGAATGCTCATCCGGCTCGACATTGCTCCCGGGAGCCGTCTGCCCATAGGCTTGAATGACACTGTTATCGCCCTGCACGACGGCAATGATCAGCCCCGGCGCTCCGGAGTTCAAGAAAAGCTGCATGCCTGCCATGGATACGGCATCCTTCAAGGCAAGGTCTTCCGCTTTTGTCTGGTTGTTATTGGCGAGGAGAATGCTGGAAGCGACCAGCGAGATAGCAGTAAAATGCGCTAGCATCCGAGACGACATACAAGATCCCTTCAAAGAACTGTTGGGAGGACGTTCCAATACAAGCACCATCTAAGAAACTGCAGGAATAACAATAATCCAAGGACGAAACGACGTGCCGGTCTGACGAATGACATGTCGTCAGAAGCGTAACGGTCCCATTAACCTACACGGGAGCCGGCACCTCAAAGCTTCATATTCCACCGTACCAGTCATAGCCATAGTCCTCCCAATATCCGCCCCTTCCACCCTGAATGCTCGCAAAGCTTGAGACAAGCTCAATCGATTTGATGTATTTACTCATCTTGTAACCGAGCTGTCTCTCGACGCGTAGGCGAAGTGGAGCGCCATTTTCTACCGGCAGGGCACGACCGTTGAGACCATAGGCTAAAATGGTTTGAGGATGGCGAGCTTCAACAAGGTCTATGCTACCGTAAAAAGATGCAGGCCCCTTTGCACTGTCGGTCTTGTCAAAACAATGGAAGACGATAAAGCGTGCGGATGGCGCGGGACGCACCGTATCCAGAATCTGGCTCAAGGGGACACCAGTCCATTTGGCGATTGTACTCCAGCCTTCCACGCAGTCGTGGCGGGTGATCTGGGTGCGCCCTGGCATGTTACGCAGTTGCGCCAGAGAAAAACTTGCTGGCTTTTCCACGAGACCTGTCACCTGTAAGGCATAGTTTGAGAAATCGGCAGCGCGAAGCGCTTCATATTCCTCTGTAGCAGGATTGGTTTCACCGTTCGGTTTTTGACCCTGACGCAGTTCGCTTTCACTGTACTCTCTTGCAAGAGCGTTAGGTCTCTGCAACTGCCGTTGAACGAGATAGGTCAGATCGTTCGCCTTTTCGAGGACGTGCCGCGTAGCGTTTTCATTATCGCCGACAAAATCGAAAGCATCACAACCGCTCAAGACAATGGAAGAGGCTGCGGCTCCTGAAAAAGTAAGGAACTGTCGTCTGGAAATGTTCAGCTTGCTCATGGGTGCCTGTCCTCGTTCTTCTTCGGAAAATCGGCACGATACCAACCCGAAATCATTGATCGCATTTCATTGATCGGACCCGCGGCAAACACCATCATGATGTGAATGACGAAAAATGCGGAAAGCAGCAGAACGGTTACAAAATGAAGAGTACGGGCTGTCTGGCGTCCGCCGAGCCATTCCGTCAGTGGCCATACGGCATCCATGCCGGGAGACATGGCTAGCCCCGTGATAACAATCATCGGGAAAAGGGCGAAAAACACCATGCAATAGGTCAGTTTCTGCATAGGGTTGTATGCTTTACCATGTTGTAAGCGAAACTTCAGATGGTTGAGAAAATCGCTGGGCAGGCTTCGTATATCGAATGCCGACGGCAGTAGCTCGTTCTTCAGATGCCCGTTCAGGACACTGCCGACAAGCCATAACAGGAGCGTGCCCACCAGAACCCAGGCGAAGAAGAAGTGAACCGCGCGTCCGGTTGCCAGATCGCGATAGGACGGAATGGTCAACGCCGACGGGAACGCCTGATAGTTTGGAGCATTTGCGGATCCCGATACGCCGAGAACACCGGTCGTCCGGAACGTGCTGCCCAAAATGTCGACACGACCTTCAGGTCCGTTTTCACCATCAACGGCATAAACTGCCAGGACGGCATTATCGTACTCGAAGCCGGATTCGTTACCGAGATAAAGTGTGGGGTGCGCATTGAATATCTGCAGCCCCGACAGTAGCAGAAAGAAGAGGCTCGCGGCCCAAATCCAGTGTGTGAGGCGTGTCAGTAGTCGCTGACGATAGACGAGCTGTTTCATGAGGTTGCGGTCCGGTGTTATGCCCACCAATCCTGAGAAGAAAAACTGGCGGGCCAGAAAGATTAATGAGGCTTCTTCATGGCGTCGGACTGCATCGAGTCCTGTTTCATGGCATTCTGCTTGCCCATAGAACCCTTCTTCATGGTGTCAGATTTCATAACATCCGTTTTCATCGTGTCTTGTGCGAAAGAAACTGACGTGAAAGAAATGGCCGCAAATAGAGCAAGCACGGGAAGAACGACAACGTTCCGTTTGATGATCATGACGATACTCCTGTTCATCTGGGCGCCAGCGGCGCGTAACAGGAAGAGTTTCGACGGACAGAGGCAAATGGTTACATCGATCGCGGCGATGTGATCGCCTTTATCGGAAGATATAATTTTTCCGCATCTTTCATGAATATGCTGATGATTGGGAATAGTAACCTGACATCTTCGAATGAAGAGAGGTAAAAAACGGTAGCGTCGCCCTAATATTTTCTGGAGTATTTGCCGGCATGAACGCGATTTCACTGACCAATGTTACGATGCACCGCTGCAAGGGTTATCCTTTTTCAGTTGAGATCATAACGCATGCTATGTGGCTCTATTTCCGCTTTCTGCTAAGCCTGCATCATGTAGAATATCTGCTGGCTGAGCGCGGTATTGAAGTCTCATTCCAGACTATCGCGGAATGAGCTGCCAAGTTTGACCGAGAATACTCCCGGTCCATCCGGCGGAGGACCAGGGGAAACTCTGCCGACAAATGGCATCTCGACGAATTGGTGGTTTCCATCAAAGGCAAGAAATACTGGTTGTGGCGCTCTGTCGATGCCAGTGAATATGTTCTTGATGCTTTGCTCCAGAGTTGCCGAAACAAGAAGGCAGCCTTCCGGCTGATGCGAAAGTTATTGAAATCACAGTGCGTCACGCCGCGTGTCATCATCATCGATAAGCTCAGATCTTATGCTGCAGCAAAAGGCGAAGTCAGTCCTGGTGTTCGATATCGCTCGCATGAGGGGTGAATAACCGAGCGGAGAATTCGCACCTGGCTGTTCGACGACGAGAACGAAGCATGATCCGCTTCAAGTCGGCGAGACAATGCCAGCGTTTCGTCTTAATCTACGGCCCGATCACCAATCTCTTTCATCTTCAACGCAATAAGACGACCACCGAAGAACATCGAAAACTGCGAAACGTTGCCGTGAACACGTGGCACGAAATCATGCTGTCAATCGCTGCATAAACGAACCCATCTTGGCCATCTTGCGCTCAATTCGAGTTAAGGCGACGCCACCCGCTGATCTGCGTCCCCGACCAAGCGCTACAGGTGCCTCTTGCTAACACGGGATATGATGCAAATGCCATTCGTACTGATCTTGTCAGCCGCATGGTTCATATTGCCCCCGCAAGATACTGGCTCAAATTCGTCCACGCCGCCTAATGTGGTAGGTGAGTACCACCACAAGGTATTTTAAACCACTATACTGTTCTGGATGTGAGGAGGACATCCAGTTTGAAGAAGTGGAAAGACGGCTATTCTTTTATCAAAATCTTCTTGGCTTTTTTAGTAGTGGTAGCGGCGAGCAAATCCGCCTGTTCAGACCCAAAATCAACGTTCGACCGACAATGTTCAGGATGTCATACGATAGAACCGGGTCAGCCATTCCGACAAGGACCGCCACTGAATGGCGTATTCGGTAGAAAGGCAGGTTCAGTTGAGAAGTATAAATACTCAAAAGCTCTGACATCAGCTGACGTAGTTTGGGATGAGCAACATCTCGATGAATGGCTGACTAACTCGCAGAAATTTCGCAAAGGCACGATAATGGCATATCGCCAAGAGAAGCCAGAAGTAAGGCAAGAGATCATCGAATATTTAAAAGGGCTTCACTAATGGCTACGCCTGTTCACTCAATGATACGTGTACTGAACGAGAAGCGTTCAATCGATTTTTATTCGACGAATTTTGATCTCAACTTATGCGATCGCTACGAGTTCGATGATTTTGCACTGATATACCTGCGTAATAAGTCATCATCATTTGAATTGGAGTTAACGATTAATTTCGGACGAGATCGTGAATACGAAATGGGTGACGGGTATGGGCATCTGGCCGTTGTGGTGGATGATGTCGACTCCCACTACGAAAGGCTCGTCAACAATGGACTGAACATTAATAGCCCCAAGGATTTCATGCATAACGGAAAACGTTTGGCGCGCTTTTTCTTCGTCACTGATCCCGACGGGTACAAAATTGAGGTTATCCAAAGAGACGGTCGGTTTAGTTGAATTCATCAGGCAATCCTTAGGAGGAGGATACCCATGCGTTTAGTGGATCGCAGAACAAAACATAACAGAAGAACGTTCTTGAAAGGTGCCGCCACCATTGTTCCAGCGGTGGGTATGGCAAGTTCCTTAGGATTGAGTATCGATGACGCTTGGGCAGAGACTGCAAAAGCGTTGTCTCCCGAGACCCTTAAGACACTCGTTAAGATGGCACGGGATATATATCCGCACGATTTTTTATCGGACCATTTTTATATTGTTGCCATAACGCCTTGGGACGAGAAATCATCGAAAGATGAAAAGTTGAAATCTCTCATCGAAACGGGGGTTAAAAGTCTCGACACCGCTGCTATGGCCAAATTCAAGCAACCTTATATCAATGTTGGCTGGGAAGAGGAGCGTGTCAAATTACTGGAAGACATGGAAAATTCGGAGTTTTTCCAGTTAATCCGCAAGGACTTGGTCGTTTCGCTTTATAACCAGAAAGAAGCTTGGCCAAAATTTGGATATGAAGGCTCGTCCTTCGAACATGGTGGTTATCTTCACCGTGGCTTTGATGACATCGACTGGTTGTCGGAATCGTGAGGGGGATAGATCATGGCAAATTTTGATAAGAATGACGACAGCCTCGTTGTAATTGTCGGTTCGGGTGCTGGTGGCGGAACGTTGGGGAATGAACTTGCGCAGAAAGGTATCAAAGTTGTGATCCTTGAAGCAGGTGCTCGTTTCGAAATGAACGATTTCATAAATGATGAATGGGATAGTTTCGCCCAGCTTGGCTGGACCGACATGCGCACGGGTTCTGGCTCATGGCAAGTTGCAAACGACTTCCCAAATCTTCCGGCGTGGGTTGTGAAAGCGGTAGGCGGCACGACAGTACACTGGGCAGGTGCTTCACTTCGCTTCGAAGAACACGAGTTTAGATCGTTGGATACCTACGGGCATATAACAGGTGCCAATTTGTTAGATTGGCCAATTACACTCAAAGATCTCGAGCCTTATTACGACAAGGCCGAGGATAAAATGGGTGTTACTAGAACCAATGGAATTCCAGGTCTTCCTGGCAACAATAACTATAAAATTATGGCAGCTGGAGCCAAAAAGCTCGGATACGAAGAATTTCACACGGGCAGAATGGCGATAAACAGTGAGCCGCGTGATGGGCGTGGTTCGTGCATGCAACTTGGCTTTTGTTTCCAAGGTTGTAAGTCGGGTGCAAAATGGTCGACGCTTTATACTGAAATTCCGAAGGGAGAAGACACCGGTAACCTCGAAGTTCGCCCGAGCTGCATGGTCATGAAGATCGAACATGACGATACAGGCAAGGTCACTGGTGTTGTATATACGGATGCAGAGGGCAAGACACAAAAACAGAAGGCGAGAATTGTTTGTGTTGCAGGCAATTCCATTGAAAGCCCGCGTCTTCTTTTGAATAGTTCATCAAATATGTTCCCTGATGGATTGGCAAACAGTTCAGGCGAAGTTGGGCGCAATTATCAGCGTCATGTAACGGGAACCGTTTATGCTTCATTTGAGAAGCCTGTCCATTTCTATCGCGGAACAGTTATGGCCGGGATCATCAGGGATGAATCGAGAAATAATCCGTCCAGAGGTTTCGTTGGTGGATATGAAATGGAAACCGTTTCTTTGGGTGTTCCACTTTTTGCCGCGTTCTTCAAACCTGGTGGGTGGGGCAGAACGTTTACAACAGTTCTAGACCAATATGCCAATCTTGCAGGTATGTGGATTGTCGGTGAGGACATGCCTCAGCAAACGAACCGGATTACCCTTCACTCATCGGTTGTCGATAAGAATGAGATGCCTGTTGCCAACGTTCATTATGACGACCATAAAAATGATGTCTCTATGAGAACTCATGCTTATGAGCGTGGTGCAGCAATTTACGAGGCTGTTGGGGCGATCCGCACGTTCCCTACTGTGCCTTACCCAAGTACCCACAATCTGGGCACAAATCGCATGAGCGAAAAGCCTCGTGATGGGGTTTGTAATAAATATGGTCAAACGCATGACATAAAGAACCTCTTCATATCCGATGGCAGTCAGTTTACGACTAGCGCTGCGTGCAATCCGACTTTGACAATTGTGGCGTTGGCAATACGTCAAGCTGACTATATTGCCGATGCGATGTCCAAAAAGGAAATTTAATCCTTCTTACTCTTTTATGAAGAGCCGTGACATTAGGTTGCGGTTCTTCATAATTTATAGAATTCTTTATTAGAGGATAAAGCGAAGTGTCCTTATTGCCTTTTTTGGATTCTCAACTTCACTTGACCTGCTCCTCTTAATATCCGCGATCATAAGTGGAAAATTCCAGTTCTGAATGGCCTAATTTATTGGGGGCACGTCACTTCGGAGAACAGACTAACCAAATTGCGGGGACATCAAGGGGAGCAGGTCAAGATCATAAGCATCTTGCCCATGTCCTGCACCACGTTTGTGATCCACCAAGATGGCGTAAAAATCAGGCTGCGGCGGCAAGCCAATTAATGTGACACTAAGTAAGTGCATATGGGCATCTGTACTTACGTTTAAACCCTAGTTTCGTGTCAAGCCGTCCACTCCGGTGCAACGAGTAGGCTAAACACAAGCTGGAGTGCTTTTGGTGAGAATAAACGAGCCATAGATCACTTCTTCCTGTAAGGTGGAGAAAGAGGCCCCGGTTTCATCCGGGGCCTGAGTTGCCGGGAGGTATTCATTCTACCTTACCATTTGACCTTGAAGCCGAGATTGCCCTTGAGTGCGTAGCTGTCGGTGAAGTGGTTAAGTGAGGTGTTGATGGAGCCTTCACCGTAAATGGCATATTTGTTGTCGGCCCAGGCATAGGTGCCGCCAGCGCCGATGCCGCCCCAGGTGCCGTCCCCGTCGGTGGACATATACGTACCTGCATAGTTCATGCGGGCGTCACCCAGAAATTCCTGATAGAGATTGGCAATACCATAGACCGAGGTGTTGACCATCAGATTGTCATTGCCCTTCCAGCTGTTAGCATAGCTGGCAGCAAGGCCAAGTCGTCCCGTCAGACTGTCGCCGTCCCGGTTGGAGATGCGGGCGCCATAGGTGTCGTCGAACGCGTCGAAGTCGACCGATGAGAACATCAGCTGTGTTTGCGGGGTCAGCGACCAGTTCTGGTCGATGGCAATGCGCTGGCCTGCTTCAAGGCTCAAGGCATAGCCAAAGCCCTTGTTACCGCTCTTCAAGGTCGGATCGACTGCATCGACACCCAGATCGCTGTCATACCAGTTGGCCTGCGCCTGTGCATCGACATAGAAGCCCGAATTGCCATACCAGGTGGCTGTCGCACCAAGTCCCCAGCCCTGCGTGTCGATGGAGCCCGAACCGTCACCGGTGCGGTTGTCGATAGCCGAACGGGCCTTGCCATATTGCCCGGTGATGCCGGCAATCAGTCTTCCATTCTCTCTCTCATAGAACTGGCCGTCGACACCAGCCTGCAGGATAATGGTTTGAATGTCCTGATGCAGATCGCCTGCTGTCGAACCGGTCTCCAGACGGCTATGCGTTCCTTCGATACGGCCCCACACAGCCTTGCCGTCGGTCTCGCCCGCCTGAGCAGTGTTCTGGTCGCCGTTCCGGGCGGTAGACAGTCCGCCCAGATAACGCTCGCCCATGCGCTGCTGCAGTGTCGGCAGCTTGTTTAGGGCCTGCAGCGTGGCGGTATAGGTCTCATAGACCGGTGCGGCCGGGCTGAAGCGGTTCGGTGGGGTCGAACAGAGGTTGGTTTCGTGGCAGACCGGACGGCTACCCGACTTCTCATACTGGCTGACCAGATACCAGTTGCCGTCATTATTGCCGATGCCTGAACCTTTTTGCAGCGTATAGGCATAGGCAGAGTCGGTCATGATGCCCGCTTTGCCGTCCTTGGTGATATATTGGCCATTGAGCGTGAAGATACCATCCGAATTGCCGCCGACGTTGATGATCCGGATGCCGTTGACCGTCTTGTTGCCAAAGCCACGCGAGTTGGTGATGTCGATCTTCGAATTGCCCGATGTATTGCCGTCGACATTCATCCGGTCGGTCACAGAATTGTCGTCGCCCAGCACCGCTGACATATGTAGTGTGCCGTCCTGACCGACATAATCGCCCGACACATTGAGCACCGTGCCACCATTACCACCGAAGACGACATCGCCGCCATTGGTAAGGCCGGCCATCGTCGTATCGAAGCCGCCAAGCGTGATCGAAGCGCCGCTGACCACCGCAAAGGCGGAACCGGCCGAGAAGCCGCCTGCAGCTCTCTGCACCAGATCGCCTTTGTTGACAGTTGTTGCACCCGAATAGTCGTTCTGGCCATAGAGCCCCAGATCGCCATCACCATTCTTGGTGAGGCCGCCGGTGCCGGAGATCACACCGGAGAAGTCGGCATGCAGGTTCTGATTGAGCGTCAGCGTGCCGGAACCGAGATCTATGCCCCCGTCACCCCACGCCTCACCGATCAGGTTGCCGACTGTTTCGTTGAAGTCGTTGAGATCAAGCGTTGCTCCGCCCAGAACTGAGACATTGCCCGAACCGAACGCATTGTCGGCAATACCGGCCTGGGCAGTGCCGCCCCCGACGATCAGGCCGCCGGAAAACGTGTTGTTGCCGACAAAGACCGTCGTGCCGGTGCCATCCTTGGCCACAGCGCCAATGCCGCTCACGTTATTGGTGAGCGTGAAGTCCTGATCTTTGTTGATCAGAAGATCACCATGATCGAACTGCGTGCTGGCAAGCAAGATATCAGGGCTGTTCTCGATGCTGCCATTGCCGCTCAGTTCCAGCGTACCCTCGTTCAGCGTCGTCGTGCCGCTATAGGTGTTGACATTGGTCAGATTGAGCGTGCCATAACCGCTTTTGTTCATGCCGTTCTCACCATCGATCACCGAAGCGATGGTTGCGGTCATGTTGCGGCTCGTGGCCGGATCGCCATTGCCGACGAGAACCAAGTTGTCTGCGCCACCAAGCGTGATGGTGCCGTTCTCGATCCTGTAGCCGTCGACGAAGAACTGCATGCCGCTAGCGAACGGCGTGAAGCCCTGCTCGATGGTGACGGTGCCGCCCGTGCCTTGAAAGACGGCGAAATTATCGTTGCGCCATTTGCCGTCGACAATGCCGTCCTTGTCGGTCCAGTTGGTATTGGCACCGTTCCAGGTGCCGTTGCCTCCCTGAATGATCCCGTCATCGCTCGGACCTGCATCACCATCCCAGAAATTGAGCACAAGGCCGCCGTTGTTGATCAGGTTGACCTGACCGTCATTGTCAACCACCTGGAGTTCGTAATTGGAGTTGCTACCCGGCGCCATATGCATCCCATTGTCCGTCAGAGGATTATCCGACTGGAAAATGCGGTAGAGGCCGAGGTCGAATTTGCTGTTCGGGTTGACCGTTAGCGTCCCGTTGACGGTGAGGCTGCTGGCAACGTGGAAAAGCTCGTTGGTCGATGCCCCGCCATTCAGCGTCACATCGACATTGCTGTTGGCATTGAGCGTCAGGTCTTTCAGGAAATCGAGCCGCTGCCCCGTCTGACCGAACAGAGTGCTACCATTGGCAATAGTAGTCGTGCCGCCGATCGTGCCGTGACCACCGAGCGAACCACCCGAAGCGACTGTGGTCGTACCGGTGTCGTCGCCGAGCTTGGCGCCTTCAAGGCGCAATTTGCCGGCATTGACATTCGTGTTGCCCGAAAAGCCGTTGCTGTCGCCCGAAAGCACCAGCGTGCCGTCGCCGGACTTGGTCAGGCCGCCCGTGCCGGTGAAGACATTTGACAACGTAAACACATTATTGGCATCGGTAATATCGAAACCGCCACCATTGGCACCCCAGTTGATCACCTTATCGGTGCTCTGGAAATGTGTGCCGGTGACCTGCAACCTACCTCCGTCAAAATTGAGCGCGCCGGAACCGAGGTTTTCCTCCTGCTCGACCAAGATCACACCGGCATTGAGATAGGTATCGCCATAGTTGTTATTACCCGAAAGCGTCAGCGTGCTGTTGCCCTTCTGTGTGACACTACCCGTGCCGCTGATCGCGTCATCCAGTACCGTCGCGCCATGATTGTCGACCGCCAGATTGCCGCCACCAAGAACGATATCGCCGGTAATCAAACCATCCGTGGTGCCGTCGCCCAGTTGCAAAATGCCGCCCGAAACCGTCGTCCCGCCTGTATAGCTGTTGTTCCCAGACAAAATCAGCGTTCCGGCTCCTAGCTTGGTCAGCGCACCACTCGCGCCCAGATTCTGACTGACCGTAAACACGTTGCTCGCGGCGGCAATGTCGAAACTGCCGCCCTCGTTACCCCAGTTGATCGTGCGGTTTGTTTTCTGAAAGGCCGTACCGGTGATCTGCAGAATGCCACCGTTGAAGCTCAGTACTCCTGAGGCATCGCCGAGATTGCCGTCCTTGCTCACCGACAGCGTACCGCTATCCAGAATGGTGCCGCCGGAATAAATATTGTCAGCAGTTAGAACTGTCGTACCACTTCCCCGTTGGCGCACATTGCCGGTGCCGGAAATGACGCCGTCAATAGTCAACAAATCGGAACGGTTAAAAGCCAACGTACCCTTCGTAGCTGCATCAAAACCAGTATTCACTGTACTTGTTATGATGCCCGCGTTACCACCATCACCAATTTGAAGCACACCCTGCTTGATCACCCAGGACCTCGAATGACCGGTCAGCGACCAGGTACTCGCGCCGGTCTTTTCGTTGATCTCAAAGCCATAATATTGTGAGTTGCCATCTATCGTTGTCCCAGCGGCCATGTTTCCGGCAAATGTAGCATCCACATCGCCGCCAAGAATGAGTGTGTTCTTCGTGCCATTCCCAGCCGCTCCAAAAACAATCCCGGTGATATCCGAACCGGCATGAAGCTCGAGCCTGTTTATTCCGCCTTGAAAGTGTACCGCATATCCGTCTTTGCCCGCATTGCCATTTCCCGGAGCCCCGCCTGTGCCGCCACTGATGGAGCCACTGTTCACAATCGACAGATCAGAGCCGACGATACCGTCGCCGCCATCACCGCCATCACCGAGCTTGGTTTGATCGCCAATATAGATTGGAGCGTTCACACCGCCCTTACCGGAAGCACCGCCATCGCCACCGATAATGGTACCGGTATTGTTAATGGTCGCACCCGAAGCACTGATTCCAGTGCCGCCTTTGCCGCCATTGCCGTTTGAGCCGCCTATTTGTTTGCCGTTAGTGATATAACAACAGTATTTAACGTTGCCGCCGTCACCGCCCTTGCCGCCTTGCAATATTCCTGAATTATTGATGACCCCTCCGGGAACTTGATACCAAACAGCAAAGCCACCGTCTCCTCCGTTTCCGGCACTGCCCGCGACGTCTGTAGGTGTACCAAATGCGCTATCTCCACCATCTCCGCCGTTACCGCCATCACCACCGGTAATCTTCGAACTATTGGTAAGCGTAACGATTTGCGTCGCCACCAGGCCGTAACCGCCGCTGCCGCCGCCGCCGCCGCCCGCAAATCCATGTTGAATAACTTCCATGTCAATAAGGCTGCCCCCCTTGCCACCGTTGCCCCCGCTTTCTGCTGCCAAGCCCTGCTGATTAATTAGATCGTCTGTGATGGTTTTGCCATGATTGCCGCCACTGCCGCCGCCGCCACCGCCGCCGCCGGTTTGAGAGGTCGAACTTGAGCGCCCATCCTGCCCGGTGGCACCGCCTGTATTGGGAACTTCTGCGAATGGACCTGAAGCATTGCCACCCGAACCTCCTATCCCGCCACCTGCGCCGCCACCGCCACCGCCACCGCCGCCGCCGCCAATATTGAAATACGTAACCCCTATTCCCCCGTTGTCCCCAACAGTAC
>NZ_NNRL01000167.1 GCF_002252505.1 Brucella grignonensis
TTTCAAAGCATTTCATTCCGCTGCAGCCCCACTCGCAGGAATCGAAGTGGCGCATATGATCCGCAAAAAGCAATTCGCCAACGACAACCGATCACCATTTCAGGTCTTTGCTGAACTCGCAGCATAATTGCGTCCAGAGATAAGGACAGTTCTACTCTGCTCAAAACTTTGCGACACAGCCCATAAAGCCTCGTTTTGCCGGGAAGCCTTTCGTCTCATTTGAATGGTGCTGTATTTCTTGCGTTGAGGGAGCCCTTTACGTTACAAATTTTGGCATGATGAAAACGCTCATCGGCTGCGCTCGCTGCTCGACCGACAAACAGGACCTCGCTGCTCAGAAGGACGCTTTGCTAAAGCTCGGCGTTGCGGCGGATCGAGTCTATACCGATCACGGGTTCAGCAGCACGAACCGGGCAAGACCCGGTTTGGATCAGGCGCTTGCGGCCGTCTGCAGCGGTGACACATTGGTCGTATCCAAGCTGGACCGCCTTGCACGCTCGGTGCCGGACGCACGCATGATCGGCGATGATCTTTCAGCGCGGGGTGTGAAGTTGCAGATCGGGGTGAGCGTCCATGATCCGTCTGACCCAATGGGCAAGCTGTTCTCAACATCCTCGCTACCTTTGCCAAATTTGAAGCGGACCTCATCAAAATGCGAACGCGCGATGGGATGGCACTCGTCCGTGCCAAGGGGAAACTGCGCGGCAAGAAGCCGAAAATCTGCGACCGTCAACAAAAGGAGCTGCGCCGCATACATGACACCGGCGATTACTCGGTCAGTGATCTCGCGGCCAACGATTATCGCACTCTCGCTCGCCAGCTACCCAATAAGCTACAACCCAATCTTGACGCGGGGTAAGATGCGATGAAGCAGATTGCACCATGGGAAACCGAACTCCCCGATGACCTGACTCCAGCGCAGGGCTATCAACTCGCACTTGACCGTATTGCATGGCGCGCGGCGGGTCGGCCCGACCCAGCGTCGCTTGATGACTGGTCGGACGACGACGAACTCGATTACCTGCTCAGTCGACATTCGCACGATACGCTCGATCTCAACAGTTTGAAGCTGCGCAAGGTGCCCGATGAGCTCTACCAATCGGAAGGTATCACCTTTCTCTTTCTGATGGATAACAGGATCGAAACGATCCCGAAGGAATTCGGGGAGGCACTTCGGCTTGAACATTTATCGCTTTTTGGGAACCCGCTACGCGAGGTGCCGGCGGCGCTCCTATTGATGGAAGGTCTCGAGTCCCTCGAACTCGGCCGCAGTGCGCTCACCAGGCTGCCGCAGCTCGAACAGCCGTCAAACAGCATTAGAAGGCTTGGGCTGGACCGCACCGAATGGCTGGAGATATCCGAGGGCTATCTTGCCAATTTTCCGAACCTTCGAAGCCTGTCCCTGGGGCACTCGTTCCGGCATAAAATCCCAGAGGAGGTCTTTGGCCTGTCCGAACTCATTCAACTCGATTTCGAGGGGAACTCGCTCAAGGCGCTCTCTCCACAGATCGGGCGGCTCACCAAACTGCTCAGTCTTGAACTTCGGAACTGCAAGCTGGAGACGCTGCCGAAGGCGCTCGGAAAGCTTACCAAGCTCGAAGAAAGGGCGGGAAGCGGCCCGTTCGGCCTCCATATTTCCGGGAACCCATTCAAGGACAAGGAGCTGAAGCGCATCGCCAAACTGAAGAACCCGCAGCAGACGGTCGAAGCACTTGCATGGGTGCGCAGCCATGGAAGCTGACAAACAAGCCATGCTCCGCCGGATGCTGCTCTCTGTGATCTCCGTCATCGCTCTGGGTTTCGCCCATTCAGCAAAAGCCGATGACGCGATCGTCCCCGATATCAGACTGCAAAAGGAGGAGACGAGTGGCTGGAGCCTTAGAGCGTTCGATTTTGGCGACGAGGATATTAATTTCGAGACATTCGTACCGGATCGGGCAAAAGTCGAAACCGTCGCTATGCGCCCCCTTGATCGCGCAAAGGAGATCGGCAGCGTTAGGATCATCGGCAAGATTCAGTTGCCTGATATGCCGATCGAGGCCACCATCAAGGGCTATCATCTGACCACGATCGGCTCGGCGGCCCGTGTTTGCGTGTATGAAGTGAAAAATTCCGGTTACACGATCCGCCAGATTCGGTCTGTCGCGGACTTTTCCGCAACCCGGCTCTTTGCCGTGCAACCGGGCGATCCCCCTTTCACGAGCGGCACTTTCAGCCAATGCTATGCGCGCGGTGACAAGGTGCTGACCTTCCATATCGTTGCCGATTTGACCAAAGCAGCCAGCGATGACAAGCGAACGGAAATCGGGCGAGTCGCGCGCAATTTTGCCGGAGCCCTGTTCACGAACCTTGTTTTCAGCAATGGTCGCGTTCAGGGCTACGACGCATACATGAAAGGAATTAACATCCGGATTGGCGACCGTGTGGTCTCTCTGGCGGTTCCAGACATCTGGAAAGTGGCAATCAACGACTTTAAGGGACCGCTGCCAGCAGAACTCCACCTTCAGCGCGAAAAGGACGGGCACACGGAAGGGCTGTTCTGGCTGTTTGCGCAAGAACGAAAGGATAAGCCCGATCTCCAGGAAATTGGGCCAGCGCTGATTCGTGATTACTTTGTGCAGCAGTCGCCAGACGTGAAGCTGCCGACGCTACTTGCAAGCAGCGAGGATGCAGACTTCCGTAAGGTCGGGGTCGTGTCCCGCCAATTTCGCTTCTCCGTCGCGAAGAAAGACGGAGAAGCTAGCGGCGACCTCATCGCCAACGTCATCTGGCACGATCAAAAACTCTATGTCGTAAGCATCTGGTCGCGCCTGTCGCCAAGCGGTGATCCCAATACCTTCTTTTCACGATTACCCGGGCTGACGACCTTCGATCTGGTTCAAGCATCACTGCGAAAGGCCGTAACCAGCCAGCAGGAGGACGCTAAATGAAGAGGATGCCGAAGCAACAACATATATAGAATATATAGGAGATCTACTTGGCGACCATGTTGTCGCCGTCGCCAGCAATTGCCGAGTCCTGCCCGCTAGTTCTGGACATAGAATTAGCATGTTGCGGAAGTACCTAACTTCTGCAACAATTTGGTGTGTAGTGTCTCTGCGTCCCCCTACGTGATGCCGTGTGAGAGGTTGTATGAAACGAATCTACAAATTCACTGGCTTTTTCCTGGTTTTATTGATCGCCACCGCCGCTCTATATGGTGGAAAAGGATATTGGGATGCTCTATCGGACGCTCCGCAATTGCGTCAGCGCGCGGATGATCTGATCGCGCAGGGGCGAGACGGCGCCTCGCTTGGAGCGGAGTATCTTGCAATATTACTGCAGGTGGAAGATCCGAATTTTGCCAATCATGCTGGAGTAGATTTCTCGACCGCCGGAGCAGGAGCGACAACAATAACGCAATCGGCTTCCAAGCGCCTCGCTTTTAACAAATTCCATCCAGGTATCGGAAAAATTCGACAAACAGGCTACGCGATAGGGTTGGAAAGCCGGCTTTCCAAGGAGCAAATCCTTACCCTGTGGCTCGACACATTAGAGATGGGCGAAGGCCCGGACGGGTGGATGACAGGCTTCCACAAGGCAAGTTCCAGGATCTATGGGCGACCACCAGCCGAGCTAAGTAACACGGAGTTCATTCGATTGGTGGCCGTTCTTATCGCGCCGGGATCGTACAAGCTTAGAGAGAACGATACCGCGCTCAACGAGCGTACTGATCGGATTGAACGTCTGGTGGCAGGATCGTGCGCTCCCGAGGGACTGAGCGACGTGTGGCTTAATGGCTGCCGACAACCTTCCGATAGCTGATCAGGATAAACATTTGCAGCGGTTCGAATCCGGACCGCAAAGTGTCGCAACACTCTTTGGCGATTCCTGAGACGGATGTCCGCCGATTACGCTCACACGTTGGTAATCAGGCCTAGTCGGCCCCAAGCTGCGAAAATGGCCACCTCAAGGAATAGAAGTAGAATATAGATTCTTAGGTCAAGGAAGAAAGGCGCAAAGTGCATGCGCATATCGGTTATCAGCTGCGTTTGCGCTGCGTTTTTAAACATAGGAGCTGTTACAGCCATGCCGATGGATATGACGGTAGACCGCCTTCTCGATATCTGCGAAGCGCCCAATGTGCGGGCGGCGACAGTGAAGGGTGACGAACTTGGCTGGCGGCGGCAGACCGATGCGGAAACAGAAGAATGGCGGTCTCATTTCGTCGCCTACAATGGTGGCTCTGTAGAGGTTGTGGGCTGGCGCCGTGACGATAATGCTGGTGAAGCCGACTTATTATCGTTTTGGGTCGCTGTCGGTCCAAACGGACACAAAGCATGTACATTCTCGACGAAGAAACCCGCAGGTTTGCTGAATGCGTTGTCAGAGCGACTTGGTATTCCCGACACCATGGAGAAAGAGGACGCCATAGAAATGATATCGGCTTACTGGAAGCGAGGTGCGGTTGAATATTCTTTCACCCAGATAGGCTCTACCGCTGCCATCGCTATCGGACCAAGCCAGTGAGGCGGGGACGATGCCTTTCTACAGAAAGTCACTTACAGCGTAACCTCACGGTGACAATCGAATATGACGCTCCCAATGCGCCACAAAAGGATCGGTTTGCTGCTTTTGTGCCAGACGGGCATTGAAACCACCCTATTGTGACAATTTTCGCATTTATTCTTTGAGTTGACCGAAATCGCAGCCTCAGGTCGACTGGGCCAGGGTGAAGGGGAATGACGATGCGGGTTCCCGTCGAACTCAATTCCGATGTTGATGATGAGGCGCCCATGGGAAACGACATCACGCCTTACGATGAACAGCACTATGTCACCTATCTGCGCCTTCTCAATGCGAAGGCCGAAGGTGCGGACTGGCGGGAAGTCGCGCGATCGTCCTTCATCGCGATCCGGTTGCTGACGAAGCACGGACGCGTCGACGCTGGGAAAGCCACCTCGCACGCGCTCAATAGCTTTCACACTTAAAAGACATCGTCGCGAAACCCAATTCCCAGTGATATTAATCAAGGAGTGAGTAGATGCGTTTGACTAGAATATTTGGCTTTATCTTCATGCTGATTGGGTTGCTCTTGAGCTTCGCCATTTCGCAAGCAAACTCTGGATTTGCCCCTATCGAAATCAGGCTTGTTTCGCAGGTGTCCTCGGGCGGCCCGGCACTTCTGGTCGAGGGAAGTGGTCAGACGTTGGAAGTCGAATCCCAAGCGCTGCTAGGGCCTTCTGATTTTGTGAGCGTCGGTCAAGTCGAATGGGTTGAAGGCAAGCCGGGTTTTAACGTGACTCTCAGCCCTGCGGGTGCGGAAAAGTATGAAAAAATTTCTACCGAGAACGTAGGACGAGTGCTGGCGATTATAGTAGACGGCAGGATACTTATGACACCCAAAATACTTGATCCGGTGCGCGCGCAGGGCTTCCTTTTGACCTCAAATACGGAAATCGAAGCTAAAGAACTTGCTGCAAAGGTCCGTCGAGTAGTTTCCCCAAACTAGTGACTGCCAACACTCTCTGTTTGTCGTGCGAAACCAATAGCTCGTTATGTTACGGGTTTGGCCGCTCAATGTGCCGCAGGTTTCGGGAGTTTGTAATATTGCACTTGAATGAACGATCGCTAATCGCCGCTCGGGACCGGCTTCTTGAAACGGCTGTAGAGCTCTTCTCCGCCGACCCGGATTTTACTGTGTTTTCCTTGGCGGCTCGCTCGCGGCCGGCAGCGCCGACGCCTATTCGGATATTGATTTGCGGGTTGTCGTGACGGCCGAGCGGCACGGCTATTATGGGATCTGTTGCAAACGTTTCGTCAATGGACCCTGATATAGGTTTCTGGCCTTCATAAAGCTGAGTAGTTCGATGTTCAAAGGCCGCCATTTCGATAAGTCCGTCATCCTCCTGTGTGTTCGATGGTATCTGGCTTACAATCTTAGTCTGCGCAATTTGAAGGAGATGATGGCGGAACGCGGTGTCGCGATGGACCATTCGACGGTGCACCGCTGGGTTTTGCATTTCAGCCCCAAGCTGCTTGAGCGCTTCTATCGGCGAAAGCGCCAGGTCACGCGGAAATGGAACCTCGACGAGACCTACATAAAGGTCAAAGGCGAATGGCTTTATCTGTATCGCGCAATCGACAGCAATGGCGATACGGTCGAGTTCCTGTTTAGTAAAGCCCGAAAGCTGAAAGCTGCCAAACACTTTATCCGCAAGGCTTTGGCCCGGCATGGCCGACCGGAGAAGTCACTATTGACGGCAGCCAGACCAATCGCATGGTCATCATGCAGTGCGATGCAGAGAACCGGTTGTTACAGGCTGGTAACCCCATCACTATCCGCTCCAGTAAATACATGAATAATGCCATTGAACAGGATCATCGCCGTGTCAAACGGCGGATACGATGCATGCTCGGCTTCAAGTCCGAAGCTGCTGCCAGCATCACACTTTCTGGCATCGAACTCGTTCACATGATGCGCAAGCAACAAGGCGTCTTTGCAACAGCGAAACCACTTTCGCTCAAACAGCAATTCACAGAACTTGCAGCATAGTTGCGTCCAGCGGTCGGCCACACTTTGCCTCACCGAAATTTTTGCAACATATCCCTTGATCGCTATCTGCATCAATAGCAAGGTGCAGTTTACGCCATTTGCGAGCAGATTTAGCGCCATGTTTGTGTTAAAGCCATTGGCCTGCGCCATATATCTCATACCAGTGCTATCGATGATCACATGAAGAGGCCCGTCAGTCCCATCCATCCTGGTGCGGCAGTTTAAGCCGGAAACCTCGAAATCGACGGAGCGTCTGCTTAATGTTGTATGGTCTGGCACTGACAGTTCAACATTAAGCAGCGTCAACAGCGATGCCATCAAGCCTTCGCTCTGACGCGGAGGTTGGTTGAATACTTTGCCACATATCAGCGTCGTTTCAATCGCCAGATCAGAATAGCGACGTTAACCACCACGTGTCTTGCGCTGTGGCGCAATCCACCCGGCTATAGCTCCTTCACTGATCCAGAAAGTGACACTGCCACGCTGACGAAGATCTGCTTCATATTCTGCCCAGTTTGTGACCTTGAACTTCTGTTTGGGTATCCGGTGACGACGAGCGAAATTGTGTTTGAAAGGCATCGGCTTGATCCGAATTCTCAACGAACCTGAACATTACAGCCAATGCTGTAGAAACTCTATAACGAACGGGGGATTGATGCACCAACGCCACGCTGAGCGTCGCCTTTTTGCTGGAGTAAAACATGGCTTTATCGCAATATTCCTAAACCATGCTGCGTCACATATGTTTGTCGCAGGTGAAGGGATTTTCGCGACAAGGCTGCTTCAGCTTCCGCCGGAAGCTGGCTTAGAAAAGGGGGGGTACCTATCAAGGTTCTCGTGACAGGTGGTAATGGTCGGCTCGGGCGGGCGATCTCGCTGGTCGGTGGGCCGGACGTGCGGGGGCTTTCGAGTTCAGAGCTGGATATTACCGATGTCACCGCGTTCCGAAGCGTTCTTGAACGGCTGCGCCCGGATGCTGTGATTAATGCAGCGACCCTTGGTGTCGAGGCGTCCGATGCAGACCCGGCACGTGCGCGTCGTGTAAATGCTACCGCGCCCGGAGATATGGCACAGACCTGTCGCCACGTCGAAATGCCATTTATCCATATTTCGACCGATTATGTGTTTGGAAACGCGCTTAACCGGCCGTGGCGCGAGTCCGATCCTGTGTCGCCTACTAACAGTTACGGCCAGTTCAAAGCCGATGGCGAAAGCAATGTTCTGGCGGCTGCCCAAGGCGTTTGCATCGGGCGGGTGGCTTGGCTGTTCGGTGACCGTAGGGATTTCATCGCGCGCCTGCTGCGCGGAGAAGCCGATACCGTCAGAGTTACACACGACCAGATTGGCTCCCCAACCCCGATTTTCCCCGTCGCAAGGAGGCTCTTGAAATTGGCCGCGCGCATGGCTGCTGGCGATACCATCCCGGAGATTCTACATCTGGCCGGCTTCCCACCTGTATCGCGTGCCGATTGGGTTGCTACGGCATTTGAAGCGCTTCAGCGTGCCGGGAAGCAGACACCCAAGCTCGTGCGGGTTCCGATGACGGAGTTCAATACCGACATACTTCGTCCCAATTACAGCGCCCTTGACTGCACACTTGCGGGCGAAGTTTTTGGAGGCCAGCTTGACTGGCGGCCCCTGACGATGCGGCCCGATACGTTCTCTGACTAGGGCCTGTTGAGATTCATCGCGAATTGATGACGGCAGCTGCGAGGTAGATTCTGGCCTTGAAGCTTTGATCGGTTTTGTCGGCGCGCATTGCAATGCGTTTAAATTCTTTGAGCTTACCGAAGAAGTTCTCGATGAGATGGCGCCATTTGTAAATTTCGTGGTCGATAGCAAGCGGACGGGATCGGCGCGAATGCTGCGATATGACGACCTTGGCACCGCGCTGGTCGAGGTCAGTAATGATCTCATTGCTGTCAAAGGCTTTGTCCGCGAGCAAAGCGCCGAATTCCAGGCCATTGATGAGAGGTTTGACGCCGACGGTATCGAACCTTTGCCCGGGAAGGAGTTCAAATCGAACGAGATTGCCGAGCGCATCAGTCAGAGCGAGGATTTTGGTCGTCATGCCACCCTTGGAACGACCTATGGCCTGGCTTTGAGTCCCCCTTTTGAGCCCTGACCGTGACGGTGAACCTTGACGATCGTTGCATCGACCATAGCATATTCCATATCCGGCGCCTCAGAGGCAGCATCGAACAACAGCTTGAAAATATCCGCCTTCACCCAATCCCGATAGCGTTTGAAGACGGTGTTCCAACTACCGAACATCTCAGGCAAATCACGCCAAGGGCTGCCAGTTCGAACAATCCACAGTATTGCCTCGATAAACATCCGATTGTCGCCGCCGCTGCGCCCCGGATCGCTCGCCTTGCCAAGGCAGTGGGGTTCCATCTTCGCCCATTGGGCATCGGTTAAAACAAATCTATCCATCCGTAGTTTGAATCAGAAATTTAATCCGGAGGAAATCTAAATCTCAACAGACCCTAGACTACGTGTCGCGTAATTCCTAAAACATACGACAAAGGCCGCCGAACCGATTTCTTGTTGAAGTCACGCGGCTTTTGTAGCTACATTCACCGAATGAACAAGCTATTCAATCATTTTGTGCATATCGCTGGCTGGTGGCTGTTGACCTGAAAGGCGGCTCCAACTGTTATGCACTATGGGCCGCCGCATCGGGCGGCTTTTTATTTATCTGGCTTGATTGCGGCGTCCAAATCTTAAACGGAGAACGTTATGGACGGCGCAATTATCCCTTCTCTCGCCAGTTTTGTATTTGCAGCGACAATCACTCCCGGCCCCAATAATATTATGGTCATGGCGTCAGGTGCGAATTTCGGCCTTCGCCGCTCGATTCCACATCTTCTTGGGATTTCCGTTGGAGTCCTGTTGATCATTGTGCTTGCTGGCGTTGGACTTATGGCGATTTTCGACGCTCTCCCCAGCCTCGAAACAGTATTGCGCGTCGTCTCGACGGTCTATCTCCTCTGGCTTGCGTGGAAGATTGCAAACGTCCCGCCACCCGATGCTGGCAAAGCGGCTGGCAGACCGCTTTCTTTTCTGCAAGCCGCAGCATTTCAGTGGGTCAACCCGAAAGTCTGGGCAACCAGCTTATCCGCGATTACCCTTTTTGCACCGGAAAGGGGGGTGGTTTGCGTTGTGCTGGTGGCTTCGGCCTTTGCACTGATCGGGCTTGCCTCGAATGCTATCTGGGCATGGATGGGCACCGCGCTTCAGCGTTGGTTGATAGTCGGTCGCCGGCTCCAGTTCTTCAATATCGCCATGGCAATCTTGCTGATCGCATCGCTCTATCCGGTATCGCAACATTGAGTCTGGGTCAGTTATCGCGGGACTCCTGACTTTCGCTACTTCACATATGTTTGTCGCAAGAGGTGTCGCAGGTCGAGGGAGTTTTGCAACGATGTTGTGCAGAGCTACGATAGACGACGCGGATAAACTTGGGGCGGTCCATGTCGCCTCATGGCGCGAAACCTACGCCGGCATTTTGCCCGATGACATGCTTGCTGGCCTGTCGATCGAGATGCGTTCTGCCATGTGGGCCAAGATACTTAGCGACCCATCCGCCTTTGCCGAGACGGCGGTTTACGTGGTGGAGGACGACGCCTCTATCGTAAGCGGTGTTTCCGAGCCACCTTTCGGGAGTGATCGCGATCTGTGAGGTTGCCGATCCTGTATTGGGATCGGAGATAGGCTTGTGTCTGGACTTGACCTTACGCCTGACCCGGAGCGACAGCCCCGGCGTTTCGAGGTGATCAACGGTGCTGGCGGCCGGCGTCACTGGTCGATGGATGACAAGGCGCGGATCGTCGCGGAGACGCTGGAACCGAACGCAATCATTTCCGAAGTCGCCCGGCGTTACGGTCTCAGGCCACAGCAGGTGTTCGCCTGGCGGCGCGAAGCGCGCAAACAGGCTGCATCGGTACAGCAGGAATCCCCGGCCTTCGTACCGGCAGTGTTGACGGCAGCGCCTCCGGAACCCACGCCGACGCGTCCAGTGCAGCCGCGGAAGCGGAAGGCGACCCGAGATGCCGGTGTGATCGAGCTTGAGATCGACGGCATCGCCATGCGGGTCGGCCGGGGAGCCGACGCCAAAACGGTTGCGGCGGTGATCCGTGCGCTGAAGGCAACGTCGTGATCGGGCCGACGGGCGCCGTCAAGGTCATGGTGGCAACGAAGCCGGTAGACTTCCGCAAGGGTGCGGAGGGGCTGGCTGCGTTGGTGCGAGAGACAATGGGCGCCGATCCGTTCAGTGGCGCAGTCTACGTGTTCCGGGCGAAACGAGCGGATCGGATCAAGCTGATATTCTGGGACGGGACCGGCGTCTGCCTCTATGCGAAGCGGCTGGAGGATGGCGAGTTCCGTTGGCCGAAAGTGCAGGATGGCGTGATGCGGCTGACGGCCGCTCAGTTGTCGGCGCTGCTTGAGGGGCTTGATTGGCAGCGGGTTCATGAAGCCCGCCGGACGCTCACTCCGGCGCAAGCGGGTTGATCCGCGACCAAGTGAATCAGCCTGGATTCCGCTGTCGCCCGGAACTGGCGAATATGGTCTCATCTGATCATGGCGATGACAGCGGACCAGCTTCCCGACGATCCGGATGTGCTGAAGGCGATGGTCCTGGCGCGCGATGTCGAGAATGCTCGCCTGACCCAGATCATCAAGGAATTGCAGCGTCACCGCTTCGGCCGTCGCGCCGAGAGCCTGCCCGAAGATCAACTGCTCCTTGGCCTTGCGGAGGCCGAGCAGATCGAGGCGGCAGGCGAGGAAGAGGCCGAACGTGCCGATCGTGCCACGCGCAGGGAGCGCACCACAAAGCGGCGGGCGAACCGGGGTGCACTGCCGCCGCATCTGCCGCGCATCGAGATGGTCGTCGACATCGAGGACCATGCCTGCCCATGCTGCCGCAACGGACTTCATCGGATCGGCGAAGACGTCAGCGAGCGGCTCGATATCATGCCGGCGCAGCTGCGCGTGATCGTCGTGCGCCGGCCCAAATATGCGTGTCGTGCCTGCGAGGACGTGGTCGTGCAGGCTCCAGCGCCTGCCCGTCTGATCGAAGGCGGTCTGCCGACCGAGACGACGGTCGCGCAGGTTCTGGTCTCCAAATATGCCGACCACCTGCCGCTGTATCGCCAGGCGCAGATCTACGCCCGGCAGGGCATCAACCTCGACCGCTCCACGCTCGCCGACTGGGTCGGTCGCGCCGCCTGGCATCTGCGTCCGGTCCACGAACGGCTGTTGGAGAAGCTGAAAGCCTCGCCGAAGCTCTTTGCAGACGAGACTACGGCGCTTGTGCTCGATCCCGGCCGCGGCAAGACCAAGACCGGGCAACTTTGGGCTTACGCTCGTGATGACCGGCCATGGGACGGGAGCGATCCGCCGGGCGTCGCCTATGTCTATGCGACGGACCGCAAGGCCGAGCGACCGATCGTTCATCTCGCGGGCTTTGCCGGCATCCTGCAGGTCGACGGCTATGGCGGCTATCGGGTGCTCGCCGAGAAGAGCGGCGCAACGCTTGCCTTCTGCTGGGCACACGTACGTCGGCGCTTTTACGAACTCGCGGCAGCCGGCCCAGCACCGATCGCCAGCGAGGCGCTCCGGCGCATCGCAGAACTCTATCACGTCGAGGACGACATCCGCGGCCAGCCGGCAGACGCACGTCGTGCCGTGCGCCGGGAAAGGAGCCGGCCGATCCTGGCCGAGCTCGCCGAGGCAATCCGCTATACGCTGTCACGCTGGGAGGGGCTCACCCGCGTCCTCGACGACGGACGCATCGAGATCGACTCCAATACCGTCGAGCGGTCAATCCGCCCAATCGCGCTCAACCGGAAGAACGCCCTCTTTGCGGGTTCTGACGGCGGCACCGAGCACTGGGCCGTCATCGCTTCGCTGATCGAGACGTGCAAGCTGAATGACGTCGAGCCGCTCGGCTACTTGGCCGACGTGCTCGCCAGGATCGTCAACGGCCATCCAAACAGTCAAATCGACGATCTCCTGCCCTGGGCCCACGTCGCCGCTCACGAGCTTAAGGCCGTGGCCTGAGAACACCGCTTACTTCTGAACTGTAGAGCCCCGAGTTGCTTGGCGTCGCCGAAGACGGTTGGCCATTCCCCGAACGCAAGGTTGGTGATGACGATGATCGAGGTCTGCTCGTAAAGCCGGCTGATCAGGTGGAAGAGCAACTGGCTGCTGACCTGGACGAAGGGGAGCTAGCCGAACTCATCGAGCACGACGAAGTCGAACCAAGTAAGGTAGTCGGTGATGCGGCCCCGCTTTCCGTCACGATCCGCGCCTTCTCGTCTGGCGACCGTTCGCGCCGACGGCCGGAGACCGCGTTTCTTGAATATCGGACCGCCTCAAAAATTGCCGATACCCTGCATCGGCTTGGCTATGACGTTGCTGTTGGTCCGCAGGTGATGGACGCCCGTGCGATTATCGATCCACCGTCGGATAGCGCGCTCCGCACGGCGCGGGACGCAGCGATCGCTCAGGGCGGCGGCGTCGAATGGATCGAACGTATGCCGGGTGGCCAGACCGGGGTGGTCGCGACGTACCGGTTCGGTGATGGGCCGGTTCTGGCATTCCGCTTTGATATGGACGCCCTGCCGGTTTTCGAGTCCGATGCGCCGTCGCACGGGCCGAACCTGCAAAGCTTCCGTTCGGAGTGGGACGGTCGCATGCACGCATGCGGCCACGATGGCCACGCTGCCATCGGGTTGGCTTGCGCTTCCAGATTGCTCGGCCTTGAGGAACTGAGCGGCACTGTGAAGTTGATTTTTCAGCCAGCGGAAGAAGGGGGACGCGGCGCGGCGCCGATGATCGCGACCGGCGTCCTCGATGACGTCGATTACTATTTCGTCGCTCACCTCGGTTGCCTTCTTCCGTCGGGTAAGATCGCAACGGAAGCGACCGGCTTTCTGAATTCCACGCGCCGCCGTGTCGTGTTTTCGGGCGCAGGGGCACACGCGGCAATCAACATGCGGTGCTCAGAGAGCATAAACTCAAGCGTTCAGCCGTCACGATCAACCGCCCTATACAGATAGCTCCATTTCCTTTGATCTTTATATAGGTCTCGTCAACACGCCATGAACCAAGTGTTGAGCGTTTGCGATCTGTGCCTGAGCCGCAATCTGCGGTGAGTATCGAACAACCCACCGGTTCAATGTCGCATGATCAATCTCTATGCCGCGTTCAGCCATAATTTCCTGAAGATCACGATAGGAAACTGAATAACGGACGTAAAAGAAAACAGCATAAAGGATGACACTTTTGGGGAAATGAACCCTTTTGAAATCGACCGTCATCCGCTATCTCTTCGCCGAGTTACATACACAAAGCGTGGCATAACTCAGCAGAAGTGAAAATTTGCGACAGAGCTGAACTGACCCAGTGG
Organism: Brucella grignonensis; assembly: GCF_002252505.1. Classification (GTDB taxonomy): domain Bacteria; phylum Pseudomonadota; class Alphaproteobacteria; order Rhizobiales; family Rhizobiaceae; genus Brucella; species Brucella grignonensis. The sequence continues at coordinate 13,953 of NZ_NNRL01000167.1, forward strand.
GGGTGCGGATAAAAACTTGGACTGGTTTATGGCGTAAGGCCGAGGCTTTTACGATACTCGACGGGGCTTAGCGATCCCATAATCCGCTTTTCGTTATACCATCGGAGTTTTTGCAACAGAGCTGTTTACAGTGCCACCAATGCCGATGGGCCGTGTACGATTTCAATGTCGACTGCCAGCCTCAGCGTCCAAAGCGTATCACCGAGAATCCGGTCAAATCTTCATTTGGCCGTTCATCATTGGTGAGTTGAGCGACCAAGCGGCCGGTTTTCGGGCCTGCCGTCAGACCGATATGTTGGTGTCCGAACGCGAGGATAATGTTGGGAAACTCCGGCACGGGGCCGATGACCGGCAGGCTGTCCGGTAAACTTGGACGATGCCCCATCCATTGTTCAATGTAGGCCAGATTTGCTGTCGGAAACAATTGCCGCGCGTGACGTGCCAGGCTATCCCAGAATCGCTGCTGCGGCGGTCTGGACATGGCACGAAAATCGACAATACCTGCAAGACGCAACCGACCCGACATCGGTGTCGCCACATATTTGCCGGAGGACACCATCAGCGGATTGTTGTGCCGAATACCGGTATCCCGGAACTCGAGGTGATATCCACGCTCGCTGATCATCGGCACCTTGATGCCGAGTGAGGTCAGAAGATCCTGCGACCAGGCGCCAGCGGCGATGACCAGTTTGTCGAATGGAACAAGGCCGTGGGCCGTTTCCAGTGCAACGCCTTTGCCAGGCACCGTTGCGATACCGGCGACTCTGGACCGAAGCAACCGGCCACCATTTTCAAGAAATGTCTGGACCAGTTCCTTGACCAGCCGACCCGGATCAACCGAATAGCCATGACGCTTGAGCCGCACCGCAAAGCGGAAATCGGACGACAGATCGGGTTCGATCTGGCGCAATTCGGCCTCACGGACCTCTTCGGGGATGAAGCCATGGTCGCGACGAATGTTCCAGGCGAAGGACTCCTGTGCGTAGTTATCCGGGTCATGATAGACGTAATAATAGTCGCTTTCGCGCACCATCCCCTCGGCTCGCGTTCCACGCGCAAGCGTAATGTGCTCGTCAGCGGCATTTTCCGTCAGTTTAATCAATTCGCCAGCAATGCGATTGACCTGACTTGCAGAACTGTGCCTGACATAGTCCAAAAACCAGCGCGCGTTGCGCACGACAAAAATCGGATCAATCGCCAATGGTCCCATTGGGTCCATCAGCAATTGCGGCAGCTTGGTCAGGATTCCAGGCACCGGCACCGGTACGATCGCACATGACGCGACAACACCCGCATTACCATAGGATGCTCCCTCGCCCGGGTCACGTTCATCGACAATCAGAACCTCGACGCCCTTGCGCTGGAGGTTGATCCCCGTGGCGACCCCAACAATACCCGCGCCCACGATCGCTACCTGCGCCTTTGCAACGTTGCCCGGCGTACCACCCGAAGTCATTTTCATGGATTGCACCTTGATTGATCGTTTAATGCAGCTTCGCCGACCGGCGACGCATCACCTCGGTCGCGAGGATGAACCCGGACATGAACAACAACAGTAGCGTCGCGACCGCGGCCAGCGCCGGGCTGACGCTAAGCAACGCATCGTCCCACATCTGCTTGGGCAGGGTCGTTACCTCGCCGCCGGTGACAAATAGCGCAATTGTCAATTCATCGAACGAGATGACAAAGGCAAACATGAAAGCCGCAATGATGCCGGTTCGGATCATCGGCAGGGTCACCCGCATGAGCGTCCGCCAGCGATTGGCGCCAAGTGTCCAGGCTGCCATGTCGAGACGTTCGTCATAGCCTTTCACGACGGCCAGGACCGCGATTACGACATAGGGCACCGCCAGCACGGTATGACCGAGGATTAAGCCGAGCACCGAACCAGTCAGGCCGATCTTGGAATAGATAAAGAACAAGCCAACTGCGATAAAGATATGCGGGATGATGATCGGCGAGGCGAGGAACGCAAACGCTACGCCCTTTCCGGGAAAGGATTCTCGCGCGAGCATGAATGCCGCCGGAACGCCAAGTAGCATGCCGAGCGTGCTGGATATCAACGCAACAACGAATGAACGGGCGAGCGCATCGATCCAGACATCGCTCTCAAGGAGGGACGCATACCATTTGAGCGAGAAGCCCTGCGGCGGCCAGCTCAGAAACTCGGCCTCGGTGAAAGAAACCGGGATCACGAACAATGCGGGAAGCGCAAGGAACGCCAAGACCAGCGAGGCGACGAACCAGATGCCAAAGCGCGATCCCGCGCCGACCTGGCGCCCTTGTTTTGGCGGGAATACTCGCTCCCACGCCATACCGAACCAGCCGCTTATGGTCGCCATGGCACGGATGACCCAGCCGCCCAGAAGCGACCCTATGTAACCAATCGGATTTTGGCGGAACGTCGCCGCCTTGCGCGCTTCGCCACCGGACAACGTCGTAAGGCCGACCAGCTTGTCATAGACAAAGAAGATGATCAGGACGACGATCATCAGCAAAACGCCGATTGCGCCCGCAAAACCCCAGTTCAAAACATCCTTGACCTGAAAGATGATGGTTTGGACAATCATCGTGTCGCCCGCGCCACCAAGCAGGGCTGGCGTGATGAAAAAACCCAGCGCGGTGATAAAAACCAGCATGCTGCTGGCCGCGATACCGGGAAACGACAGAGGGAAATACACCCTCCAGAAGGTTTGCGAGCCACGCGCGCCAAGCGTTCCGCCGGCCTTGGAAAGATTGCGATCGATCCCTTCCATGACCGACAGCATGGTCAGCACAGCAAGCGGCATCAAAGCATGTGTCATACCGATCATCACACCCGAGAAGTTGAATATCATCTTCAGCGGACGTTCGATCAGACCAATGTCCATCAGGAGCGTATTCAGCGGGCCCTTGCGACCCAGAATGACGATCCAGGCGAATGTCCGAACCAGAAAGCTGGTCCAGAACGGCATTAGGACCAGGATCGTCAGCCTTGCGCGCGCCGTGGTGCCGACGGTCGACAACAGATAGGCAACCGGATAGCCGCCGACGATGCATAGAACGGTGGTCCAGGTTGCGGCTTTCAAAGTCGCGACCAGAACCTGGGCATAGACCGGCGTATTCCAGAGCCGGACATAATGTTCGAACGTCAGCTTACCGTCCGCGTCGACAAAGCTGAGCATAAACAACAGAGAGACCGGCAGAACAAGAAATATCAGTAGATAGACGATTGACGGCGCGATTCGCACATAATTGCGGATCGACCTAAGCCAGGATAATTGCGAGCGGTCCGACAGTTCGATCTTGGTCATAGTCCGGTCTTCCGCTCGTCATGTTTCAGAATAACGGCGGATTCCGCGTGCCAGCCGAGCCGGACCTTGGCGCCCACATTTAGACGATTGGCGGCCGCCCGGGTCAACTGGGTTGCTTGCATCACCGTCTCGTCGCCAATATCGACAAACAGCTTGGTCGCGCCGCCGCCGACGATGACCTCTTTGACCACACCGGTGACCTCATTGGGGCGGCTGTGACCTTCCGGTAATATCTCAACTGATTCAGGGCGAGTCATGAGTTTGACTTTTGCTCCGGGTTGAATGTCCGGATTTGCAACCGCGCGCACATTGCCGGCGCCACGCATGTTCACCAAACTTTCATTGCCCTCGATGCGCGTGACGACGCCATCAATCAGATTGGATTCACCCAGAAAATCTGCGGCGAACACGCTAACCGGGCGGAAATAAAGATCTTCTGGCGTGCCGATCTGTTCGACCCGCGCATTGTTCATCAGGCAGATGCGATCCGACATCACCATCGCTTCTTCCTGATCATGGGTGACATAGAGGATCGTGACACCCAATTCGCGATGCAGATGCCTGATCTCAAGTTGCAAGTGATCGCGCAGCTTCTTGTCGAGGGCGCCCAGAGGCTCGTCCATCAGGATGATGGAGGGCTCATAGACAAACGCCCTCGCAAGCGCGATGCGCTGCTGCTGGCCACCCGACAATTCGCGCGGATATCGGTCAATTACGTGACCAAGCTTGACCATGTCCAGAACGCGCCGTGTCGCGGCCTCGCGTTCGGCACGAGACTGGCGGCGCATTTCCAGCGGAAAGGCAATATTTTGGCCGATTGTCATATGCGGGAACAACGCATAATTCTGGAACACCATGCCAATGCCGCGCTTGAACGCAGGCAGATGCGTGGCCTCCTTACCATCGATCCATATCTGACCGCTCTGCGGGTTGTTCAGACCGGCCACCGCCCACAGAAGTGTGCTTTTACCGGAACCGGACGGACCGAGCAGAGTCAGAAATTCACCCTCCCTCACGTCAACATCGGTCGAATCCAGAGCGACGACAGACCCATAGGTTTTTTTCAGCGCGCGCGTTTTTAGCTTCAGTGCAGGTTCGGACATGGTGCCTCTGATAAGCAGCAACGCGGCCTACTGGCCGTGTCACTGGCACGGGGTTTTACTTGGAATAAAAGAGGCCCCGCCCCAGTCGCCACGCGACTCGGGCGGCGACTGGGGCCGTGCCTAAGCAAGCAACCAGGCTTCGAAGCGTTCGGTGACCGCATCCTTGTTCTTGCCCCAGAAAACAGAGTCCACGGCAATCATCTTCGGCAGGTAGGCCGGGTTCGAAGGCAGAATCTCGGCGCGCGCGGCGTCTATAAAGTCGAATGCCTTTGGATTAGTCGGACCATAGGCCACGAACGGCGTGTATTCGGCCTGCCGGTCAGGCTGAGCGCAGAAATCGATAAATTCGCGCATCAATTCCTCATTCGGGCTGCCCTTCAGGATCGTCCAACCCTCATAGGTGTAAAAGGCGTTGTCCCAGACCAGCTTGACCGGAGCACCGCCATCAATGGCGACTTGCGCCCGGCCGTTCCACGCTGGCAGCATATCGATTTCGCCTGATGCAAGCAGCTGCGAGGTCTGGGCGCCGTTGGTCCACCATGTATCAATGCCAGACTTGATCTGATCGAGCTTGGCGAATGCGCGATCGAAGTCTAAAGGATAAATATCTGCGGGCGCCACGCCGTCTGCGAGCAGCGCCTGTTCAACCGTGTCGAAGGGGTTCTTGCGAAGCGCACGCGCACCCTGGAAGTTTTCAAGATCGAAGAAATCTGCCCAGTTCTTCGGTGGGTTGTCGCCAAGCGCGTCTGTCCGATAGGCGAGAACCGTGGCGTAGATGTCCACGCCCATGATGAAGTCGCCATAGAATTCCTGCGGCAATGTCGCAAGATTTGGCCCAGGTCCGCCAGAATTCATGATCGGCGCAAGGTAACCAAGATCGACCAGCGACAGATGCGACGACCGCGACAGCAATGCGCCATCCCACGTATAATTCTGGGCCTCGACCATGGCTTTAATCATTCCGGTTGGTTCGGCGTCCGACTGAACCCCCACTACTTCGATACCGGAGGCTGCCTTGAACGGGTCGTAGAACGCCTTCTTGAAACCTTCGGCGAACGGGCCACCCGGATCGCGGACGGTGATCTTATGTTCACTAGCCCAAGATGGTTTCACAAATGGCGCAGAAAGCGCAAGGCCACCTGCGGCGGCTGCCCCCATGAAGCCGCGTCTCGTCAGACCGGCCATCATTCCACGGCGGTTCTGGTTGTTTGTCATGTCTTGTTTCTCCCATTTCCTGCAAATTGCTTTGCAGGTTAGCTGGGAGTAATACGGCTATGCACCGTATAGCGTCAAAGTGGAAATAATACTGATTTGATAGGTTTTCTCTATATCATTCCTGGAAGACGAGCGATGAATGTGGGGATGGTTTCACGCAGACGTTCGCAAAACGCTGCCGCAGTGAGCGAGAGCGGCCTACGAGACGGAGTCAAGATTGAATAACTGTAGCGCAGATCGGGCTCAAAGCGGCGGAAGGTAAGATCAGCGTTGCGGCCGCAATAGGCAGAATAGCTGGCTGCAGAAATTGGATCCACGAGGGCGTAAGCCAGTCCGCGTTCGGCGAATGTCAGCGCGGCTATAAAGACTGACACCTCGAAACGTGGCACAAAATCTGCGCCGCAATCTTCGAAAATCCGGCGTGCGCGTACCGTCGAAAAATGCTCGCTATAGAGGACAGCCAGCGGGGCGCCGTCGAGATGCGCCGGCGTGATCACATCATTTTTGCTGAGCGGGTCGTCAGAACGCAAAGCACAAACGCAGTTTTGCGCAAACTTTTCCACGATAAGCGAATCCGACTGCGGCGGCGGCTCAGCGAAACCGACATCATAATGTTGTGACGCGATCCATTCATGGACCTTGACCGACGACCGCGTCATGATCGAAACCTTGATACCGGGCCGATCCTTGACGAATTCGCCAATCAACTGGGGCAGGAAGAAGTGCGACGGGCCGGGCATCGAAGCAACATTGAGGACCCCCTGCTCTAGATCCCCAATCTCGCGCATGGTGACCGCAGACTTTCGCACCATTGCTAGGATTTCCTCGGCGCGTTCGAGAAAAAAATAGGCCTCCGGTTTTGCAACAAGCCGGCGCTTGTCACGCTCGAACAGTTCAAACCCCAACTCGCCTTCAAGATTAGCAAGCATGGCACTGACAGTTGGCTGTGTGCGTCCGAGCGCCCGCGCGGCGGCGCTGACCGAACCACATCGCATGATCTCCCGGAACGTCTGGAGTTGCCGTATCGACAGGTTCGGCAGCATCACATCCGGGCCAGATAATGAATTGGAGACGCGTCCATCTGAATACTCCGCACTTCGAAGGTTAATTTCCTTTTTGCTCTTTTTGCCCCACTCTCTCTTGCCGTGCAATCGGGCCCGAATAGCCCACAAGGGTTGATGGCACTGTTGAGGTTGTCTAATCGCAGCTGGGGCGTCAAGATTGAATTTCTCTGAATATCCCTGCCGGGTGCATGGTTGTCTTCGCAGTCGACATCAGGTGCCGCATGATGAAGCTTCGCAGCACGAGCCTTCAATGTGGACGACGCATTCAGCTGAGACAGTGATGCAACCCCATCAACGGAATGGCTCGGCTCACGTCCCGGCAGGGACGCTTCAAGGGTTGTGTCGCAAAGTTTTCAGTAGGATAGATGCGGCCTTATCTCTGGACGCAATTATGCTGCAAGTTCCGCAAAGACTTCGAATGGCGAGCGGTTGTCGTTCGCGAATTGGTTCTTACGGATCATGTGCGCAACTTCGATGCCTGCGATTGTCGCTGAAGCTGAATGAAATGCTTTGAAGCCCAACATGTGTTTGGTGATCCGCTTAATGGAACGATGATCCTGCTCGAGGATATTGTTCAGATATTTGACCTGCAGAATTTCAATCGCTTTGCCTGTCCCAGTGATTTTCAGGATGGCATTCATTGCCTGCGCTCCAGCCAAATTAGCTCCATTTTTATCAATGCAATCTTGTCTGGAACACCGTTGGCTGCGACGGCTTTCTTGAAGAAACGTCGTGCAGAACCGAGATTTCAGCGTTCAGAGAGCATGAAATCAAGCGTTTGTCCGTCACGATCAACGGCCCGGTACAAATACGTCCATTTGCCTTTGACCTTTAGATAGGTCTCGTCAACAGGCCATGAGCCAAGCGTTCGACGTTTCCGTCTCTGTGCCTGATCTGCAATCTGTGGCGCGTAACGGACATAGAAGAACACCGCATAAAGGATGACACTTTTAGGGAAATGAGGCCCTTTGAAATCGATCGCCATACCCAGTCACCTCGCCCAATTATGCGCACCGAAGCGACAATAACGCAGCAGAAGTGAAAAATTCGCGACAGAACCGTTTCGTTTGGCTAGCCGTGGCGGTTACGACCCGATGCGACGGCTCCATTGCGGTTCATGCAAAGAAAGCACTCGAACTTGGGGTTACCAAAGAAGAAATCATCGAAGCACTTGGGATAGCTATCGCACTTAACGCGGGTGCTGCGCCTACTTACTCTGCACGCGTATTCGATGCAATCGAGAGCCTGCCTGCGGAATGAATAAAAAGCGGGTAAGGCCGGTTTCTGCGTCGCCCGCCAATTGCTAATGTGCACTTGTAACGCTTTCTGGAGTAATATGCAGCCCGACTGTTTACAGGCGGCGCCAAACCTGTCTCAACGTCCGACATTGCGCGGACCGTACTGGCAGATTGCGGCGCACGGTGAGCCGTTCGTCATCTTCTTACTTCAGGTAAGCCCTGACAACGTCGATCAGCTCGGATGCACCGTCGTCACGATCCTTCTGTACCAGTCCTTCGGCCGCAATGTGCATTCGGATGTGGTCTTCCAGGACTTCGCCCATGAGGCCGTTGATGGCTCCACGGACGCCAGCGATGAGCTGCATCACTTCCTCGCAGCCCTTCTCCTCCTCCAGCATCCGCTCGATGCCCTCCACCTGTCCCTTGATGCGGCGAACCCGGTTGATAAGTTTCTGCTTCTCGCGGATCGTATGGCTCATGCGGATGCTCCTCGGATGTAAGTGATCAAGCCGCTCGGGACTCGACCTCGACAGTCACATGCGACAGATCATGGATCACTGCAAGCTTGGACCGGTAATAGGAGGGTGCCCGAGGTTTGTCAGTGACAATGGAGATGATTGCGCCATGGTGGCCCGGGCCAAGCTGCCATACGTGCAGATCGACGATCTGAGCGCCTTCTCTACTGATGATCTGCTCAATTTCCTCAGGAAGGTCCTCGCCCTCAGGGACGTAGTCTAGGAGGACGCTTCCCGCATCACGGATAAGGCCCCATGACCATCGGGCGATTACGATGGCTCCAACAATGCCGATTGCCGGATCAAGCCAGAGCCAGCCGTAGACACTACCAAGGATAAGCGCGGCAATGGCCAGAACGGAGGTCAGTGCATCGGCCAAGACGTGCAGATATGCAGCTCTGAGATTCTGATCCTTGGCCGCGTTGCGGTCGTGCGAGTGGCCGTGATCATGTGCATGATGGTGGTCGCCCTTCAACAGCCACGCACACACCAGATTCACCAGCAGGCCGATGACGGCCACGATTATGGCTTCCTGGAAATCGATGGTGACAGGTGCCTGGAAGCGGAGAAAGCTCTCCCACCCGATCAAGAGCGCGATTAGGGCCAGAACGATGGCGCTGGCAAATGCCGCCAGATCGCCGAGTTTACCTGTGCCGAACGAGAAGCGAGGATTGCTGACGTGCTTGCGCGCGTAGAGATAGGCCAGCGCGGCAATAAGCATTGCTGCAGCATGGGTGGACATATGCCAACCGTCTGCCGTCAAGGCCATCGACCCAAATACATTGCCTGCCACGATCTCGATGACCATCATGCTGGCCGTGATGGCGATCACCAACCAGGTACGGCGCTCGTTCCGGGCATGGTCGTCGCCGAGGAAGACGTGTTCATGGGACGCGTTTAGGGTTCTGTCATGGGAATGGTCGTGAGCGTGCGAACGCTCATGGTTAGGGTCCAATGGGGAACTCATATCTGGACTCCCTTTCTATAATATAGGGGGATACCCTATATTGAGGCAAGTTGCAATCCGTCTTCTGCTTAGGTAGTCCGGCCAGTGTCAGGAACACTTCCTTCTCCGATGATGACCGCTATTGCGCGCGTAAAGCGGTCGCAACATCTTCTCCATAATGAGGGCCGTGAGCGACAGCTGCGGCTTCTATTACTCATATTTATGTGATAATGAGAGCGATAGAAAAGGACATTATTGCTCATGCCCTGGAATTGGACACAGACTGATTGGCCGCATTTTCGCTATGACGCTGCGCCGCTGCACGTTCTGGAGCAGCAATTCCTGTTGTCATCTGGAGAGGTTATCGGCGCCGTGCGCCACATCGATCCCGACGAACGGGACCGGTTGCGCATCGAACTTTTGAGCGACGAAGCGATCAAGACGAGCGCCATCGAAGGGGAGACATTGGACCGTTTGAGTGTGCAATCGTCGCTGCGGCGGCAACTGGGTCTGGATACGGACCGGCGTTCGGTGCAACCACGCGAACACGGGATCGCAGAAATGACGGTCGATGTTTATGGCACCTATGCTGCGCCGCTTGATGACGCCACGCTGTTTCGTTGGCATGCCATGTTGATGGCAGGCAGTCGATATCTGGAAACTATCGGTGCTTATCGCCGCCATTCCGACGCCATGCAGATCGTCTCCGGCCAGTTGGACCGTCCGACGATTCATTTCGAGGCACCGCCATCAGTGCAGGTGCCGGACGAAATGCACCGGTTCATATCGTGGTTCAACGACACTGCACCCAACGGCCCCTCCCCTCTCCCCGCTTTGACCCGGGCCGGGCTCAGCCATGTGTGGTTCGAAAGCATCCACCCCTTTGAAGACGGCAACGGGCGTCTGGGTCGCGCACTGGCAGAAAAGGCGCTTGCCCAGTGCCTGGGTCAGCCCAGTCTGATCTTGCTCAGTTTTGCCATCGAACAGAGCCGCAAAGCCTATTACGATCAGCTGGAAATCCATCAACGAACCCTCGACGTCACCGATTGGTTGGTGTGGTTTGCGCAAACCGTGCTGACGGCGCAACAAACAACACTGGATCGCGTCGCCTTTTACATTGCCAAGGCACATTTCTACGACCGGTTCAGAGGTGCGTTTAATTCCCGTCAGGAAAAAGTCATTGCGCGTCTGTTCGAGGCAGGACCAGACGGCTTTATCGGCGGTCTCAGTGCCGATAATTATCTGGCCATTACAAAAACCTCACGCGCAACCGTCACCCGCGATTTGCAGGATCTGGTCGACAAGGACGCATTGACGCGCAGCGGTCAGCTGCGGTTTACGCGTTACACGCTGAACTGGAAGCCTTTTAGCGATTGAAATATATCATTAATTTACCAACTATTAAACTCAATACACTCATAAGTATGGTTATCGAAGGTTATGTGACCAACACATTGACCAACACGCGAAAAGCCGCTACAAAAGCCCTGAAATGTTCAATGACGCCACCTGAGCACAGCCGGAGGATCTGGCCATGACTGTAACCGTAAAAGTCGCCGAAGCCAAAACCCATCTTTCAGACTTGCTGGCGCGGGTCGAAGCGGGCGAAGAGGTGATCATTTCACGTGGCAACACTCCCATTGCGCGCCTCGTGGCACTTGATGAGCGGCGTCAGCGGCTGACCGCGATTGAAGCGGTGCGAGCTTTCCGCGCCCAGGCGCAACCTGTCACCCAGGAAGAAATTCGCTCGTGGATTGAAGAAGGGCGCCGTTGATATGGCATTTATTGTCGACGCTTCGGTTGCCGGCGCCTGGCTGCTGCCTGATGAAGATCATCCATTCGCCACAGAGATGATGAACCAGCTGGCCGATGAAGACGCGGTTGCGCCGGAACTGCTGCAGCATGAAATCCGCAGCATCTTGTTGATTGCCGAGAAACGCAGACGGATCGGTGAGGACATGGTGTACACAGCACTGACCCGTTTTCGCGCCTTGCCGCTGCGCCTCGTATCGCGCAGCGAGGATTCAGAAGTCATTCGGGTCGCGCGACGCCACCAGCTCAGTGCTTATGATGCCGCTTATCTGGCTCTTGCCCTCACCGAGAGCCTGCCTTTGGCCACGCTCGATCGCAAACTGGCCGCCGCCGCCCGTGCGGAAAGGGCCATCGTTCTGGGCCCTCTCGCCCATGATCACTGACAGCGATCAATCCGGTACAATATTACGCGCCGAAACACTCGACACGATCGCTGCTGTCTTGCCAATGAACCGCCGCGACATGCTGGCCGAGATTCTGGCGGATCAGGATGTCGAGACGCTCCGGCATCTTGTTAATGAAGGTATGGGCGAGAACACGCTGCGTGCGCTGACCTCGGATTTGGCCTATCTCGAAGCCTGGTCAATGGCCGCAACCGGCAGTCCCCTGCCCTTTCCCGCACCTGAAGCCCTGTTGCTGAAATTCGTCGCTCATCATTTGTGGCGGCCGCAGCAGCGCGAGATCGAACCCGATCACGGCATGCCGGCCGACGTGGAAGAGGAATTGCGCCAACAGGGCTTTCTGCGGGTGTCGGGACCACACGCACCGGCTACCGTCCGCCGCCGCCTTGCCAACTGGTCGACGCTGACCCGCTGGCGCGGACTGGAAGGTTCGTTTTCAGCGCCTTCCGTCAAATCGGCCATCCGCCTTGCGGTGCGTGCCATCAACCGGCCACGCAGCCGCAAGAGTGTCAATGCGATTACCGGCGATATTCTGGGCAAGCTGCTGGCGACCTGTTCCGGCGAGGATCTCACGGCTTTGCGCGACCGGGCCATCCTGATGGTGGCCTTTGCATCAGGGGGACGCCGACGCAGCGAAGTGGCCGGATTGCGCATAGAACAGCTGGTCAACCAGGCCCCTGTCACCGATGAGAACGACTCTCCCCTGCCCTCTCTCGGCATTTATCTCGGTCGCACCAAAACAAGCGGCGCTGATCACGATGAAATCGTTTATCTGACCGGACGGCCGGTCGAAGCCCTCACCCGCTGGCTGGAAGCAGCCAGGATCGATAAGGGCAGCGTGTTTCGCAAAATCGATCGCTGGGGCAATGTTGCAGCACGAGCACTGGAACCGAGTGCCATCAACCGCATCGTCAAGCAGCGCGCGCAAATGGCAGGTCTCAATGCCAAAGAATTCTCTGCCCACGGCCTGCGCTCCGGCTATCTCACCGAAGCCGCCAATCGCGGCATTCCCCTCCCCGAAGCCATGGAACAATCACGGCATCGTTCCGTGCAACAAGCCTCCGATTATTACAACAATGCCAAACGGCGCAGTGGGCGTGCATCGCGGTTGCTGTGAGATCCCCTTGGAATATGACCGGTTGGGGGCCGGAAGCAGACTGGCGGGTTCTTAGATCGAGATGAGTTAAGCTGACATTCTGCTCAGCGTTTTCTATGCATCCACGTTCCGGGCCTTTAAGAACTCATCGTGAACCCGTCAATTTATGAGTTTACCGCCTAGTCGGAACTAACCGGCCTTTCCGTCCCAAGAGCTGTCATCCAACGTAGAAGTGATAGGCCTGCGCGGCATTTCGCGCAGGTTCGATCGAATACCGGTCTAGAAGGGCAAATTTACGAGAGCTCTTTTTCATCTGCCTTATTTTGTAGACTTGCTAGGTTTGAGGGACGGTGTATTCCCAGGTGTGCTTTTGTTATCACGGCGGCGCTGATCCGGCTTCCCCGTTGATTTTGCTATCGGCTTTGGTCCTGGTTTAAGTGCCATGAGTGCTCTCCTTTTTTGATCTAAAAATATGCCTGCGCGACCTTCCGTACTGGGTCTTAGGACGCAGCAATACTATGGAATAGTCCGCACTGTTTCTGGTTGAAGTCAAGGCCAAATGGATATTCATAAAATAGTAATACCCCCAAAAATTGCCAGGCCCGGCCGGAGGCACTTTGCCTCACTGTCTCTATGAACGGCGGTGCGGGCGATCGGGTTATTACGTCTGGAGGAAGATTCTGAGCGCCTGCTGTCGGCTTGGATTGGCGTCAGCCTCGGACGGTCGCGTTGATCGAGGTGCTACCGTCTGTTTCAGGCGTAAAGTCCGCTCTCTGCGCTGTCCTTCACTACCAGGGCGGCACACCAACCGGCAACTCTCCGCCCTTTTAGGTCCTCCGATGCGGGGCAGACGGACGACGGCTTTCGGGACGGTTCGGGAACGGCCCGAACGATCGACATAAAGCGCAATGCCGTCCGGCAGCTTCCGGCCCCTAAGCGGACGTCCAGTGTGCGCCTGGCGTTCCCGAAAGCGGTCAATTCTTCACATCGCCTTTCGGTCTGTATCTTAGAGCATCGACGACAAGCCTGAATACAGGCGAGTTCAGTCGGTTGTGTTGCAAACTTTTCGTCAATGGATGACAAGATAGTATCTTGGCTTTTAATCAGCTGAGTATTTTAGATGTTTAAAGGTCGCCATTTTGATAAGTCCGTCATTCTTCTGTGTGTTCGGTGGTATCTGGCTTACAATCTGAGCCTTCGGAATCTGAAGGAAATGATGGCGGAACGCGGTATTGATCTGGACCATTCAACCGTGCATCGCTGGGTCCTTTTCTTCAGCCCGAAATTGCTTGCGCGGTTTAACCGGAAGAAGCGTCAGGTGACGCGCAAATGGAACCTCGATGAAACCTATATCAAGGTTAAAGGCGAATGGTTTTATCTCTACCGTGCCATCGATAGCAATGGCAATACGGGCGATACGGTTGAGTTTTACTTTAGCAAAGATCGTGATTTGAGCGCTGCCAAACGCTTTATCCGCAAGACACTGGCCCGCCACGGCAGGCCAGTGCGCATTACTATTGATGGTAGCCAGACCAACAGAACAGCTATTCTACAATGTGATGCAGAGAACCGGCTCAGACAGGCTGGCAAACCCATTGCCATTCGCTCCAGCAAGTATATGAACAATACGATTGAGCAGGATCATCGCCGCATCAAACAACGCACACGCTCCATGCTCGGCTTCAAGTCGGATACCACGGCCGGCATCACGCTTCTTGGCATCGAACTCATTCACATGATGCGTAAACAACAGGGCGTCTTTGCAGATCAAAAAGCACGCTCCCTCAAACAACAGTTCGAAGCACTCGCTGCATAACTACGTCCAGACTTAAGCCGTGCTCCGTGCAAATCAAAATTTTGCAACACAACCAGCCGGCTTCGTTACAAAAATTCGCGCAGCTGAGATAGGCAAACACAACGCTACATCATCATTTCCAAAACCATCAAGACTTATCAGAATTTCATACTAAAGTTGGCATTCACGCCGCTCTGTGTAATACGGGAGCCAAATTGCCCATGATAAGTCACACCAAACTTGGCATTTTCAGTAACAGCGAAATCGAGCCCAGCTTCGATAAGCGCGGTGTCCTTTCCAATCGAATTGCCCGCCGTTGTGAAAGTATCCGAACCTGCAGCAAAGCTTGCCGCCGACGTTGGGATTACATCGCCAAAGGCATGTCGCCAGCCAAGGTCCGAACGGGCAGTCGTTAAAATATTGCCTATTTCTAAATTCGTTGACGCTCGAAATCCAATAGTCGATAGCGTGGTGTCCATCGTATCGGACTGCACTGATAGCGCCGCACCATTACGGCCTTCTTCAGTAAAGCCATCTGTTCTAAAGTGCACATAAGCCAGATTTGCATAAGGTTCGATGGTCGAACGTGGACTGACATTTAGCTTGTAGTCCAATTCGCCAAATACCTGAAACGTACCGGCATTGTAGTCCGCCGATAGAATATCAGAAAAACCGTTGAAGGCGACAGAACGGTCCATCTCGATCTTATGCCAGGAATAAGCAAGACCAGTACGCAGGCCTACGGAACCAATCGCTGCAGCCCATTCTGTTCCGCCATAAGTGCCCAGCGTATAATTATCGCTTGAGCCAGACGCATTTCTTGATACTGTCTTAAAGGTCGTTCTATTATAGCCAGCCATCACACCAAGCCGCCAATTCTCATAAACACTTGCATCGATACCCGTGGTAAAGCCACCAATCGTAGACTTAGTGCGAGCGGCATTTCTGTCGGAAGATTGGCTTGACCAACTGCCATAAGCCGTCCCCCATGCCGCATAGCGGGAAATGCCATCACTCGTGATATTAGGTGCTGCGACATTGATGGCTTTGCTTGCTGAAGGAAGCTGTGGCGTCGGCGCATAGGCAATTACAGATACCGGAGCTGCTGGGTTTCCACCAAATGCTTGCTGCAAACGACTATTAATTGCCGAGCGAGATATTCCGCTTGCATTGGCAAGCACACCGCTTGCGGATGCATAGGCTTCGCCAGACAAATCTGGTAGCGCTGAACCTATAGTCGATCCGTCGGGAGCAGAAAAATCCAAAGCTGCCATCAAAGGTCGCAGCCCAGAAGGCACATTGTTGCCAAGCGCATCAAAAACATAGCCAACGCTAAGGCTATTGGCAGTATTGCCATATTGCGAATAGGCTTTGTTGGCACGGCTCAGCGAAACAGTATAAATGTTACTGCCATCATGAGTTGCAGTAGCAGTCAGGGTTGGCGAAGCGAGCGACGTGGACACATCGTTAAAGTCGCCTCCCATTGTTTCCGCATTAAGCCAATTGCCGGACGTGACACTAAAGCCGTCGGCATACCATCCACGTTCAGGCGCAAAAGTAATCGTGCCGTCTAACTGGGCGTTACCATTTACAATTAAGCGACTGATTGCCTTCTGATCGTTGAACGAAAACTGCAATGTCCCAGTCGCCGACTGGAGATAGTCACCTTCTATTTCAATAGCCTGTCCTGCTACTGAAGGGTTGAGTACACCATCATTCAGAAACTTTTGTGTGGAGTTAATCTGATAAAGCCCAGATCCTGAAAGCGTGGCAGATTGTGCGACCGTTGCATTATAGAGGAGGTGATCCCCCGTCAGTTTCGTATTGCCTCCGTTGATTTGCAGAGACAGGTTCTGGCCTGTGATATTTCCATCATAAGTGAGCGAGAAATCCGAATCTGCGACAAAGATCGAATGACCTTCATTGTTGGCCGCTTGGCCAAAGGTTAGCGTGGTCAAACGAAGATCGCCTTCCTCATCCACTTCCTCATAATTCGAAATAATGTCGCCAGCAATACGAGCGCCCTGCATGACATTAATCTGACCGACATAAGCATTGTCCGACATATAAATAGCGGCTTTTTTGCCTGCCGCCCGCCCAGTCAAATCAAAGGTAGAGACTAAAGATCCATTGATTTCGTTCCATGCCGTCTGCAAAGCCTCCGGACTATAACGACTAAGCGATTGATCCCCACGAAGGATGTATGAACCTCTGTATTCACCGATAGGGCCGTCATCCCCCATTGCATTGTGGCCAAAGTCAAAGCTTACCGCGATGCCGTCTTGACCGAGTGCCTGTATATCGCCGCGATGTGTAAATGTATGGTCTTTCCCGTAAGCGAACATGACACCACGTCCGTTCACACCATCAGCATAAATATGCGTTTCAGGCAAAATGGACAGATCGTTGCTACTACCGTCAACACGAATGCCTGCGCCACCTGCTCCTGCAGAGAGCAAATCAGCGCGCTGGGTTATTGTGTTATTGCCGCCATAAACATGCAACCCAAGACCGAGCGTGGCAGTGTTGTATGTATTCTGAAGATAAGCAGTCCCTTCAGCGTTTCGCCCAAAGAACGGATTATCATTTATGAGGGTCTGATCATCTCCATAAATGGAGTAACCAAAGAAATTCCGGCGGTCGATCTTGTAGCCGAGATCCTGCAATATCGCCAACTCGGCTTCCATAAAATTGGTATAATTGCGGTAAGGCTGATGGCTCATCAAACTGTTTTTGAGTTCGATATGCGCCAAAAAAGGTACGTCTGGCACATTGGGATCTCGAGACGAGACCATGCTCAGCGGCACACCCGCCATTGCCCCCGCAAGCACGTCTGCGACATGCGCACCACCGAAATATGCGCTGTTATTGCGAACATCGAATATGTCTTCAGGCCTCAAGGGCTCGTCATCATCATTAAGCGCAATATTGTCGCAAAATGAACACCAGACAATTTGATCTGGTCTGCTTTTTTGTCCGTTGTCGTCATAAAGATGGCTTATCCAGGAATTTGGGGTTTCATTTATGTAAATGAGAGCCGAACCATCGTCCTGTTCCTCACCCTGAAAATTACTGGAGACACCCAAAGCATGTCCGATTTCATGGATCATTGTTGCAGTGAGTGAAATTTCGGACGTCATAGGAAGTTGAGAGGGTGTGTAATCCACTTTTGTCCAGGGAAGAGTGCCAATCTGGATAAACCCTTGAGCTCCATTGATCAGGTCGCCGGGGTTCTGGCCCGTTAGTGCCGCCTGGACTTTTGTAGGCGCTCCTTCTCGCTCAAAAGCTATCGGGCTAAAAGCGTATGCATTATAGTCATCCATTGTACCTATATTGAAGATCGCGGGCGCAGCTCCCGGAGTGACCTGAATAATTTCGACCCAATGTTTGACGGCGAGATTTAACTGATCAACATCAAATGACGAAAGGTCCCAAGTCGATGAATTATTGTCGAAGCCAAACGGGCCGTCATTAACGCCATAATACTTTGCGGTCACGAATGGCCGTCCATTTGAGTCAAAAAACTTGTATATTTCTTGTGCCCAAACGGTTGTCGACAAACACGTTCCCGACGCCAGAGCGAAAGCTGCCGCAATGGTAGACTTCATGATTTTGCTGCCTCTTTAAACGCATATTGCCAAGCTCGGGAACACGCCAGAAGCGGCATAGTGATCTCGAGGAACGTAAAGAAGCTGGCTTGAACCGTTTAAAAGTCCAACAATAGGAACTCTGCTAACTGGATAAATAGCGCTCTTGCCAATCACGACCTTGTATGCCCCCAAAGAACTCGCCAAGCCTCGTTCTACATAAAAACGCAATCTACTCTAAAAGCCATCACTGAAACTTGGTATTATTTAGATTGCTCTGTTGCAAACTCTTCGTTCTGTATAACGGTTGCAACAGTCTGGCTTTTACGAAGCCGAGTGTGTTCGATGTTCAAGGGCTATTATTATCCCGGCTTCAAAAGTCCGAGCTCGCCGCCAAACAAAATTAAGAACCTGCAACCGAAATGCGTGATTAGCCACAATGCGAGAGTTACTGAACAGTAAAGCGGCACTGTCATCCAGTTCGGTCTGGCGACTCCACCGGCCACACTCATACTGTTTAAATCGTTCTGCTGATTTGATTGATCTTCAATGGCGCCCTCACCGTTATGAAACTTAATATGGCATTAAGTTTCGCCACCGTGACTATCCAAAAAGCAATAATTCAATAGATTATGTGGGGTTTTAAGGGAGCTCGAATGGCCGCCGAGGGCTGAATAAAGCTCATTTATTTATGATCCAGTTCACGCGAAAACGCAATATGGGACCGTAAACAGATTATACGGAGACGAAAGCAGTTACTGAGCCGATACGTTTCGAAACGCGGTCGCCATCATGCATGTCCTGTCCCGCAAACACGATCATTTTCAAAATCGCTGGAAACTAAATCTGTTACAGGGTTTAACCGCAGTAAAGGCATCGTTTTGCCGGCTTTGGCTGCCGAGCCTGCCGGTTCAAATCAACTGACCCCCTCAAGGATAAGAATAAACATGAACCTTGACGGTTCAGCTAACGAATTCATTGCTCTCTTTTGAGGTAACTGTTTGCATCGTTAAATAGCGGCAAAAGATCATCAACGTTCACTCCTTAAGTGATGCTGGAGGTGCAATTGTCTTGAAAGCAGTTACCCCCTCACCCCTTCCCTCGCCTCGCTTGCGAGAGGAACATCAGATATGTTGCGCAATGAACAACTACGCGAGCGTTGTTCGGATAGTTATAAGCAACGTAACCAGCCTGTTGGGTGTTAAATCAGCAATTGGTTTTGACCGAACAGCGCACATGACTATACGTCTTAATAATAGGCGCTTAGACTGAGGAAGCGGCCCACCAAATACCTGTTGTTTGAACCTGCCGAGCCAATACAGACCGTGAGGGATCCGCTTTCATCGTATGCAAACTCAAGCGGCAACACGGCGAACGAACATGCTTTTTCGATTATTCATAAGCCTTCCGCGCAACCTGTTCCAAGCTAAGCGTGAAGCACAGTGCGCGGTCCAGTTTACCAGACTGCTCCTCATCTGTTTGGTCCCACGATCGATCTAAGCCTCAACATACTGTCCCATGTTCCGTTCAGACGGCATCCTTCACTTTCACAGCCGCCTCTCCCTTGATTGCAGTCGTGGTAGGGATTTTTGGTTAAACAAACGCGGGCTTTCTGCCCACGTCCCTAACGAAGCGGGGCATTGAAGGTCGCAGGAAAGCAATTGAGTTTCATATTGCATCAACAACGTTTTGGCTTCGTCGAAGTTGCCTATTTTTGTCAGCCGTACTTTTGGAGAAAAATCGTCAATTTCTCAAAGGCTTACCAGATTTGAACCTTCTTTTCGCTGCCTGCCACAACTGAACGTCTCAAACAGCGACAGGACTATGCAACAGACCAATCTGCACGCCCGCTTCTATCTGCCCATAACAGGCATGTTGCCTGATGTTTGACAAAAGGACAATGAGTGACCCTCGGAGATAATCCCACCTCAGATCGCGTCGCCCGACAATTGTCGGGAACCCATCCTTCTCAAGGCCGCTTAACCACATGAAGAAGAACCATCAATGTATGAGGTCGGGAAATAAAATGCCGGTTCAACAATTTCAGGAAACTGTACTGATCTGCGACAGCCTTCGGCGCTAACTATCCGTATTAGCAACCGAGCCCAGACTCTGGCCGCATGCGGAAATTTTGGGCCGTTGCACATCTTCATACTATCCCCATAAAGGAACGTATTCAGTGGAACGATGCGGGTCGCCTCTCCCCTGCTTTAATATCTAACGGCTTGATCCTCGCCTCTCGGGGCGTATTTTCTATCGCCAGATAAGCGAGATAATCGGTTTATCATGCTGAGGGTAGCTGGATCGACAGCTGTTCTTCTTAATGCCAACCAATTATCTTGCTGCTAACTGACCTTCCTTTGAACAGCAAAAACTAAATAATTGAATTTGGTCGAGGCCTTTATTTTCCAGCTCCGACAATTAACCTTTCATTAACCTTAAATTCCTTGCCGTCGGGACAGAATCGGATTTATAGTTGCGAAAATATCGATGCCGCGCGCTTTTTTGCGAAAGTGACCCAAGCAAGGACTCTAGTTCACAAAATGAACGATCACAATACAAGCCGGTTTGACCACGAAATTGCGAGCCAGGGCTCGAAGATTTCCAGCGCGCTGAACATGCTACGGACTCAGCAGTACCCGCCGGATGCACGTAAGAGCCTTCGGCGATTTCAGCTTCCAGAGGTCGCGGATCTTATTGGCGTCACACAATCGCATTTGCGACAGCTACACAGCGAAGGCAAAGGCCCTGAAATCGAGGTGGTTTCAGGGCGCCGCTATTATACGGCCGAACAGATGCTCGAACTGCGCGCTCACCTGGAAGAGAATAAAAAGTCGGATAAGCGTATATATCTTCCCCGTCGCAAGGAAGGCGAACCACTTCAGGTTCTTTCGGTCGTCAACTTCAAAGGCGGGTCAGGCAAGACTACGACTTCAGCTCATCTGGCGCAATACCTTGCATTGACCGGCCACCGTGTGCTGGCCATTGATCTCGATCCGCAGGCATCTCTAACTTCGCTGTTCGGCATTCAACCTGAACTTGATGACATTGCTTCGCTTTACGAAGCATTGCGGTTTGACGATGAAAAGAAGCCTATTGCCGAAATCATCCAGTCCACCAATATCCCGAACCTTGATATCGTTCCCGCAAATCTGCTTTTGCAGGAATATGAATATGATGTGCCGCTCGCCATCTCGGGACGCAAAGGTGAGGAGGGGCGACTATTCCATTTGCGTATCGTCAAAGCTTTGAAAGAAATAGAAGATAATTACGACGTGGTGGTCATCGACTGCCCGCCGCAGCTCGGTTATCTGACGATTACAGCTCTTATGGCGTCCACGGGTATTTTAATCACCATCCACCCCCAGATGCTCGATATTATGTCGATGTCTCAGTTTCTTCAGATGCTCGGTGGTATCATGACGTCAGTGGCGGATGCAGGAGCACAAATCAAAGTCAAATGGTTCCGCTATCTTATAACCCGTTTTGAGCCCACGGACATTCCGCAGGCTCAGATGGTCGGCTTCATGCAATCGATGTTTGCGCAGAATATGCTTAAAAACCATGTTCTGAAATCGACGGCTATTTCTGATGCCTCGATCAAGAAACAAACCCTTTACGAAGTTGAGAAGGGTGACTTTGTCCGTTCGACATATGAGCGAGCCATGGAAAGCCTGAACGCTACGAATGGAGAGGTTGCCGAACTTATCCATCAGACATGGGGCCGCAAATGACGCTTTTGTCAGCCGTTTTTTTTCCCATTTTCATATTGTTATTCAGCGGGTTATCCGAAATGACTGTGGAGGTAGTAGCCAATGTCACGTAAGAATCCATTCGCCAATCTTGATCTGGCTTCGATCAATAGCGATAAGCCAGTCGCAAAAGCCGGCTATGGTATGACGGGCGCTGCCAAAACTGTGGTCCGTTCCATTGAGGAAATGGCCGAGAACACAAAGCGGTTAATGGACGGCGAGACCATCGTCGAAATAGAACCACAACTTCTCGATGTCTCATTCGCTGCTGATCGTCTATCGGAAGACGATGATGAGTTTGAAGCTCTCAGAGAAGCGATTAAGGAACAGGGACAGGCGACGCCGATTCTCGTGCGCCCCAATCCACACAACAGTGAACGTTATATGGTGGTGTTCGGTCATCGCCGTGCGCGTGTCGCAATGGATCTCGGCATTCGTGTTAAAGCCGTTGTCAAAAAACTTGACGACATTTCCTCCGCGATCGCCCAGGGGCAGGAAAACTCGGCGCGATCCAACCTTTCCTTCATTGAACGGGCTTATTTTGCTCAAAACCTCCTTTCGAGCGGGATGGGCAAGGATATTGTTAAGTCGGCTATTGGCATAGATGACGCGCTGTTGTCCAAAATGTTAAGCGTCGTTGAGACCGTACCCTCGACTATGATCATGGCAATGGGAGCATCCAAAAAGATCGGGCGAGACAAATGGCTTTCACTTCGCCAAATCATCCTGAATCCAGCTCATCTTGATGTAGCGCTTTCGCGCATTGCTTCAGTTGGATTTATGGCCTTGCCTGAGGAGGAGAGGTTTGATGCCCTTCATGAGTATCTGAAGAAATACAGTGTCCGTTCTGCTGCCAAAGCGCCGGCAAAAGTCACAACTGAAAAGTCTTGGTCTTCAGAGGATAAAGCTGTTCGCTTTTCCATGAAGCAGAAGCCAAAAAACGTCGCCATAGAACTTTCAAGCGTCGAAGCTCGCCCATTCAGCGACTGGCTTTCAAGCAATATGGATCGTTTCTATACCGAATATAAACAATCAAAACCGAAATCGAGTGGAGATTAACCGCAAAAGAAAAAGGCCCCCGATAACGTTGCCGTCATGGAAGCCTTCCTCAAGTTTGGTCGCTTAGAGAATCGCATTTCCATGAATCACTGTCAAGAGTGTTGAACGTCATTTTGGCGGGCGAATTTCTTTTGCCTTTTGAAAGGTGAAGGGAAATGCAGGTACTGGAGAGGATAACGTCCGCATTTCGCGGGCGAACGATGACACTTGCGCAAATGCAAGCAAAAACATCGAACCCATCTGTTAATAAATCCGTTAATAGATGGGCCATTTACAAGCAGCTCTGCATCGCCAAGACACAGTTTGGCGTGCATGATCGTTGTCTGGCGGTCTTAAGTTCTCTGCTGTCATTTTATCCCAACAACGAAATAAGCCACAAAACTGGCCTGGTGGTATTTCCTTCCAATCGCCAGTTGGCTCTACGTGCGCATGGTATGCCGGAATCGACGTTACGGCGTCATATCGCAGCGCTCGTTAAGGCTGGACTGATCCTGCGTCGTGACAGCCCCAATGGTAAGCGATACGCCTATAAGGACAGGGCAGGGGAAGTTGAAGAGGCGTTTGGCTTTTCTTTCCTGCCACTCTTAGAACGCGCTGATGAAATTGCGCAAGCAGCTCAAACAATTCAGGCTGAAGCATTGGCCTTAAAACGAACACGTGAGAAAATCACGCTCTTGCGTCGTGAGATCGCCCAGTTATTTCTGGCGGCAGAATTGGAGGGCAATGCTTTATCCATTCAACCAGAAAACGATCGTTTCCGGGCTCTCATCGAGAGGCTACCCCGCCGTGCAACGAGCCTTGAACTGGACCAGACATTGGAGGATTTGTCGGCATTGCATACACAGCTGTCTATATCCTTGAATCTTCAGGATAATATGGATGAAATGAGCGCCAGTGATGATCAGAATGAGCGGCACTATAAGGAATCCCTGACTGAATCCTCTTTTGAATCTTCTTTATGTGGTTTGATAGATTTGAAATCAGCTGTCGTTCCCAAGCTTTCTTCAACGACAGAACCAATTCAAAGCAAATCATCAAAAACATTCTCGCTGGACATGGTTCTTAGAGCGTGTCCGGATATCCGCGAGTATGCCACACAAGGTATTGTTTGCTGGAGAGATCTCGTTGATACCACCAGAGGTGTTGCCTCATTTCTTGGTATTTCCGATAGCGCATACCGGGACGCATCATCGATTATGGGACGGGAACGTATTTCTGCTCTCATTGCCTGGATATTACAACGTGGCAGTGAAATTAAATCACCAGGTGGGTATATGCGTTCACTAACTGCGAAGATACTAACTGGTGAGATTGACGTCGCCCAACTCCTTTTCGGTAATATGAAAAGCGGTGATAGACAAATTTGAAACCGCGACGTTCGATGGTGTCTGACTTCCAATCAGAGCCCATGAAATCTGGAGGAGATGATGATTGAGCGCGATAGGCTCGAAGGCTCATCGCTATTCGATCCGTACACAGTTTCAAGTCCGAACTTGCTGCCATCAGCGCGGTTTCCGGTTGAAGTGGTTCAACCTCTTCATTGTCAGTTGTTGCCTGAAAAGTGAGTATCAATCGCAGCTTTAACACGAGCAAGCCCTGCAGGAATACTGCTGCTTGGTATGGAAGAATATCCCATACGAAAGAAACGGCACGGGGCATCATTACGTGGGAAGAAGGGGGAGCCGGATTCTATGAGTACTCCTTCTTGTCGCAACTCCCGCACCAACCGATCCGCGTCCAGTCCGTTCGGACCTTCTATCCAAAACGATGTGCCACCGAATGACGATGATCCTGCCACGACAAGACCTTGTTTCTTCAGATTATCGGCCATCAACACATGCCGTTTATGATATTCGGCACGCATGCGATGTAACACGGCATCGTAGTGGCCCAACGCAAGGAAGTAGGCAGCTGTGCGTTGGAGATGACCCGGCGGATGGCGTAACATCAGTGAGCGCAACGCTCGCGCCTGACGAATGAATGGTGCAGGTGCAACAAGATAGCCGAGGCGTAAGCCGGGAAACAGCGATTTTGAGAAACTGCCTATGTAGAGCACACGGCCTGCAGTGTCGAAGGATTTGAGCGCCGGGGAGGGCGGCGCGAGAAAGCTGATCTCAAATTCGTAGTCGTCTTCAACGATAACGAAATCCTTCTTCGTAGCTGCCTGGAGAAGCTTCATACGGCGGTCAATCGGCATCGTTGCGCCTGTCGGAGAATGGTGGCTGGGCGTGACGAAGACAGCATCTGTTCCGCGCGGCAGATTGTCCGGCGGTAATCCATCGGCATCGACATCAATGGTGTTAACATTTGCACCACTCAATAGGAGTGAAGCGCTAATATCAGGATGGCATGGGTTCTCGCAGACGGCGGTCGTACCCGCGCCAAGGATGAGCCGCGTAACAATCCACAGTGCATTCTGTGCACCAACGGTCACCAGGATCTCATCCGGATTAGCGTGGATGCCGCGTCGAGGCAGGGTACGCGAGCAGATATAATTGACAAGCTGCACATCATCAGCGGCGGCGAAGTCGCTGGCCATCGAGATAAAGTCTTCGCGCGCCAGCGCACGCCGATTGCAATCGCGCCAAGCATTGAGATCAAAAAGCGTTGGATCCATCTGGCCATAGAGAAACGGATAGGGATACCGTCTCCAGTCAAGCGGCTTTTCCACCTGTCGCACCACGCTGAAATCAAGTGCAATCTTGCGGGACCAGTCGACTTCTGAAGCTTGAGAGGGCGACTGATCTGTCGCAAGTGTTCGGCCGGGCGGATTGCGCGCGATGCGAAAGGAGCTGCGATCAACCGCTTCCATATAACCCTGTGAAACCAGCTCCTGGTAAGCAAGTGTAACTGAAATGCGGGAAATGTTCAGATAGACGGCAAGACGACGTGTGGAGGGTAGTTGAGCGCCTGGCTGGATACGCCCTGCAAGTACAGCCGAGACGACCGTTTCTCGCAGCTGGGCTTGAAGGCCCAGACCGCTTTCGCGCTCGATGAAGAAGATCGTCTCGGAGACATGAGTTTTCACAAGGTAGATCCTTAATCTGGATCTATTCAACTTCCAAACTGGATATAACGCAAGTGGGTGCGTACGGCTTATCTCTATAAACAAGACCGGCAAAGCCGGCGGGGAACATCAAATGGAGGTTAACATGCTTTACAGGACCATTAAGAGCCTGGCGGCCACGGCGAGTATTGTCGCGGGTGTTTTCGCATCGAGTACAGCATATGCTGAAACTCGACTGGTTGTCGGTTACCAGCAGATTGTAGGCCCGTTCATCACCGCGATCGCCGATGGCCGTTTCGATGCTGCGGCTAAAGAAGCGGGCTACGCCATTGACTGGCGCCAGTTCAGCTCCGCTGGCGATATTACAACAGCACTTGCCTCCGGCGATGTTCCGATCGGCGTGATCGGATCTACTGGTGCAGCATCCGCAGCAACGCGTGGCGTTGATTTGCAGCTCTTTTGGATTCTCGACAATATTGGAAAATCTGAAGCACTCGTTGCCCGCAATGGGTCGGGTATTGAGACGCCCGCAGATCTCAAGGGTAAGAAAGTGGCTGTGCCATTTGTTTCTACCTCACATTTCCACCTGCTTGTGGGCTTGAATCAGGTATGGAAGGTTGATCCGAAAGAAGTCGAAATTCTTAACTTGAAGCCGCCACAGATCGTTGCTGCGTGGCAGCGTGGTGATATTGATGCGGCCTATGTCTGGCCACCAGCACTCTCAGCGATCCAGAAGACCGGGAAAACGATTTCCGACTCCGAAGTCATCGGAGCGGCCAGCGTACCTACATTCGACGGTCTTGTGGTCGATAAGAAATGGGCAGAGCAAAATACCAAGTTCATGGAGGCCTTTACCAAAGTGCTTGCCCAGTCTTATGCCGATTATAACGCCAACAAGGCGGCTTGGACTGAGAATTCCGCACCGGTGCAGAGTATTGTAAAACTTATTGGCGGCGATGGAGCGAGTACAGTTGAGGCGCTCGGTCTGCTTTCATTCCCGAACGCCGATGAGCAGGCGTCCGACACCTGGCTTGGTGGTGGAGCCGTTCGTGCGCTCAATGAAAGCGCAAAGTTCCTGACAGAACAGAAACAGATAAGCAAAGCGCTCGACGATTATACGCCCTTTGTTAATGCCGATTTCGCCAAAGCGGCTGCCAAATAGCGCCTGCGCTAATTTTGCACCGGCCGCCCAGACCGGCCGGTGCCATCTTCATCCGCATAGAGCAATTCAAGTGAACATGAATGAATGTTTGCGTTTGGAGTTGCGTGAAACTCTATACTGCTCATGATCGTGGGGCAGGGAGGCATGTCGTATGGAAACGCTTAGTGTCAGGAATATCGGTCTAACCTATCCGGGACTTTATTCGGATCAGGCGATAATCGCCCTCAAAGGGGTCAATCTTACAATTAACAGCGGCGACTTTGTTGTGGCGCTCGGAGCATCAGGTTGCGGAAAAACAACACTTCTCAATCTCATGGCGGGCTTCATGGCGCCTTCTGAAGGGGACATCTCGCTCGGTAATCATCGCGTGAACGGACCAGGTGCCGAACGCGGGGTCGTCTTTCAGAAGCATGCGCTTTTGCCGTGGCTCAATGTTATGGAGAACACCGAATTTGGCCTGAAGCTGCGTGGCGTCGACAAGGCGACGCGTCGGGAGCTGGCCACCAAAAACCTGGCACTCGTAGGGTTGCAGGATTTCCATCGCCACATGATCTATCATCTTTCAGGCGGAATGCAGCAGCGTGTCGGTATCGCAAGGGCGCTGACCTGTGACCCTGCCATGCTGTTGATGGATGAGCCAATGGCGGCCCTTGATGCGCTTACGCGGGAAACCATTCAGGAATTGCTGCTCAAAGTTTGGCAACTCACCAACAAGATGTTCTTCTTTATCACCCACAGTGTGGAGGAAGCGCTCTTCCTGGGTTCTCGACTGATCGTCATGTCACCGCGCCCAGGTCGAATTACCCATACTTACGAACTCGACTTCAACCGTCGCTTTCTCGAAGAAGGAAACGCCCGCGCTATTAAGTCCAGTCCCGAGTTCATTCGGATGCGTGAAGAGGTTCTTGGCATCATTTATGGTGACGAGCGAGCGTCCGCCAATCGGGAGATCGCGCATGCTTGATCGTGTAACCCGTTCCCCCACCACTCGGCCCGTCAAGGCGGGTAAAATTTTTGGTGCTCCCGGTGATGGAGCCAGTGGCTTGATCAGTCTTGCAACTGCCAGCTTCCTTATCGCGCTGTGGTTTCTCGTTACCGAAACTGGCTGGATTAAGCCGCTCTTTCTGCCATCGCCTCTGGCTGTATGGGATAAGTTCGTTCTGGCACTCACCGAAGGGGTCTCGAACTCAACTCTTTGGCAGCATACGCTGGCAAGTATAGGTCGCGTATTTGGTGCCTTTGCATTGGCACTTGTTACGGCAGTGCCCATCGGTGTCCTGAT
Source organism: Brucella grignonensis (assembly GCF_002252505.1). Classification (GTDB taxonomy): domain Bacteria; phylum Pseudomonadota; class Alphaproteobacteria; order Rhizobiales; family Rhizobiaceae; genus Brucella; species Brucella grignonensis. The sequence continues at coordinate 42,280 of NZ_NNRL01000167.1, forward strand.
GGGCGTCAATCGCGTCGTTCGTGGTCTGTTTGATCCGATCATCGAGTTTTATCGCCCATTGCCGCCGCTCGCATATCTGCCACTTGTCATCATCTGGCTTGGCATTGGTGAGTTTCCCAAGGTATTCCTGATCTATTTGGCGATCTTCGCACCCATGGCGATTGCTGCAAGAGCTGGTGTGCGCTCGGTCTCAACAGAGCAGATACATGCGGCTTACGCGATGGGTGCTACACGTTGGCAGGTCATCAGCCAGGTGATCATGAAAGCGGCTCTCCCGGAAATATTCACCGGCATGCGCATCGGTATCGGTGTTGGCTGGACCACTCTGGTCGCGGCTGAAATGGTTGCGGCGAACAGAGGTCTCGGCTTCATGGTTCTTAATGCGGCCGAGAATCTGGAAAGCGATACCGTGATCATGGGTATCTTCATCATCGGCATATTCGCTTTCGCCTTCGACCTTTTGATCCGCTACCTCGAAAAGGTGCTGATCCCCTGGAAGGGGCGTATCTAAGCCCCTCCGCTTCTTTCGATCTCGGCCATGGCGGCCCTTGCAGGACGGTTTTTACCGCCCCCGGCGGAGCCATGCCTTCTGACATGCCAAAGGACAGAATGATGACACTTAAAGCTGACGATCTCAAAGCCTTGTTTGATGCATTTAATAGGCACGACATTGACGGGATCATGCACTTTTTCGCTGAGGATTGCATCTTCAATGCCGTCGGCGGCTCAGAAATCCACGGTACTCGTTTCACGGGACTTCAAGCAATCTCAGATGCGTTCTGCGGTGTCTGGAAAACGATGCCGGATGCTGAATGGGGCAATCACAGTCATTTCACTGATGGGGATCGCGGCGTTTCAGAATGGACCTTCTCCGGCACGGCAGCCGATGGCAGCCGTATTGAGGCGGAGGGCTGTGACCTTTTCACCTTCGAGGGCGGCAAGATCGTGCGCAAGCAGGCCTTTCGTAAGAACCGCCCGGTCCTGCAACCTCGCCAATAAGACCGGAACAAAGCTATGCAACAGCACGCTACTTCTATCAAGGCCGAGCGCCAGCCCTTCGATCCGGCCTACGATCCCAACCACTCGCCTATCCCGGGTATTGGTAAAGATTATGCACCTACCTACTGGATCGGCACCGCAGGTCCGGAACCAGAGGATGACGGCCCTGTCACGCACGATCTGGATGTCGATGTCGCAATTATCGGTTCGGGTTATACCGGTCTATCTTGTGCCATACATCTGGCGCGAGAGCACGGTGTTAAAGCCACAGTGCTGGAGGCAAATGGCGTCGCCTGGGGTTGCAGTACCCGCAATGGTGGTCAGGCACAGATTTCCGCCGGACGTTTAAAGCGCTCGCAATGGATTGCTCGCTGGGGTGTCGATGTTGCGCGCAAGATGCATGCTGAGATCACCGAAGGTTTCGATCTCTTCCGTGCGTTGATTCAGGAACCGGAGATCGATTGTGACCCGCAGGACGGCGGTCATCTTTACATCGCTCATCGTGACAAAATGCTGCCGTCGCTCGAAAGCGAAGTCCACTTACTGAACAAGACCTTCGGCTATCGGGCTCGTATGGTATCGCGCAACGAGATTCATAGCGATTTCGTTAAAGACGAAGAAGCATGCGGTGCAATGTATGAACCTGACGGCATGGGCATCCACGCGGCTAAGCTTGCTTTCGGCTATCTGCGTCTCGCTCGGCGACTTGGCGCCCAAGTGCATACTGCCAGTCCCGTGTTCGATTGCACGACAAAAGGAGGTATGCATTATTTGAGAACACCTGGCGGCACGGTGCGGGCACGCGCTGTTTGTATCGCTACCGCAGGTTACACATCGCCAGGTATGAATGTGCTGACCCGCCATCGTTTGATGCCGATACTGTCAAACTCAGTTGTCACACGACCTTTGACCAACAGCGAACAGGAAGCGCTCAACTTCAAGGCACGCATTCCTCTCACTGATACGCGCACGCTGCGCCATTATTATCGTATGCTGCCCGATAATCGGGTGCAGATCGGCAGCCGCAGCGCCATCACAGGGCGCGACGCTACCAATCCGAAGCATCTCGACCTGCTATTGAATGGCCTTTATCGCAAGTTCCCGATCCTTCGCGGTATCGAGATCGATTACTCCTGGTGGGGGTGGGTGGATGTCAGCCATGATATGATGCCACGGATTTTCCAACCCGACCCTTCGCAAAAACTGTTCTACGCCATGGGTTATGGTGGCAACGGCGTCATGTACTCGGCCCAGGCTGGTCGCCGTATGGCTCAGCTCGTCGCTGGCAAAGGAAGCAGTCTGCAGCTTCCAATTTTCACCTCTCCTCTACCAAGCCATGGTCTGCTGACGCCGTTTCGACGGATAGGGCAGTGGGGAATGTACCGTTGGTACGCACTTCGCGACGAAATCCTCTAATCCATTGAACCCAATCCTTTAAGAAAGGAACGCTCCATGAAAATGACCACCGAGGAAGCTTTCGTCAAAGTTCTCCAGATGCATGGTTTGGAACATGCTTTTGGTATCATCGGTTCGGCTATGATGCCGGTATCGGACCTTTTTCCAAAAGCCGGTATCAAATTCTGGGACTGTGCTCACGAAACTAACGCCGGTATGATGGCTGATGGCTTCAGTCGTGCGACAGGTACGATGTCAATCGCCATTGGCCAGAACGGCCCCGGTGTTACTGGCTTTATTACTGCTATCAAGACGGCTTACTGGAACCACACGCCACTCTTGATGGTGACGCCACAGGCAGCCAACAAGACGATCGGGCAGGGCGGATTCCAAGAAGTCGATCAGATGGCGATGTTCAAGGAAATGGTCTGTTATCAGGAAGAGGTACGTGATCCTTCTCGTATCCCTGAAGTGCTAAATCGAGTGATCGAAAAGGCCTGGCGGGGCTGTGCACCAGCACAGATCAATATCCCGCGCGATTACTGGACACAGGTGATCGATGTAGACCTACCTGCTATCGTCCGTTTTGAGCGCCCTATCGGTGGTCCGCAAGCCATCGAGGATGCAGCAAAACTGCTGTCTGAAGCCAAGTTTCCTGTCATCCTGAATGGTGCAGGTGTTGTCATTGGTGGCGCTATCGGGGAGTCAATGAAACTCGCTGAACAGCTCGATGCCCCGGTCTGCTGCGGTTATCAGCACAACGATGCCTTTCCCGGCAGTCATCGCCTTGCAGTCGGACCGCTGGGTTACAATGGTTCGAAAGCGGCGATGGAACTGATCTCAAAAGCGGACGTGGTGCTGGCACTTGGTACTCGCCTTAATCCGTTCTCGACCTTGCCGGGTTATGGCATAGATTACTGGCCGAAGAACGCTACGATCATCCAGGTCGATATCAATGCCGATCGTATTGGGCTCACAAAGAAGGTGACCGTTGGCATCTGCGGTGACGCCAAGCAGGTCGCGCGCCAGATCTTTGAGCAACTTGCGCCTTCGGCTGGCGATGCGGGACGCGAGGAGCGTAAAGCTATGATCCATCAAACCAGATCTGCATGGCAACAGCAGCTCTCCTCTATGGATCACGAAGACGATGATGTTGGCACCGAATGGAACGAAGGGGCGCGTAAACGTGAACCTGACCGCATGTCGCCGCGTCAGGCCTGGCGTGCTATTCAAGCAGCACTGCCAAAGGATGCAATTATATCGACCGACATTGGCAACAATTGCGCAATCGGCAACGCCTATCCAACTTTTGAAGCTGGTAGAAAATATCTGGCACCGGGTATGTTCGGTCCTTGCGGATATGGATTTCCATCGATTGTCGGTGCCAAAATCGGTTGTCCGGATGTGCCGGTAGTCGGCTTTGCGGGCGACGGTGCTTTCGGTATTTCGATGAACGAAATGGGTTCGATTGGTCGGGAAGGGTGGCCTGCGATTACGATGGTGATCTTCCGCAACTATCAATGGGGTGCGGAAAAGCGCAATACAACGCTCTGGTACGCCAACAACTTTGTCGGCACTGAACTCAATCCCAATCTCAGCTATGCGAAAATCGCGGATGGTTGTGGTCTGAAAGGAGTTGCCGTTGATACGACTGCGGCACTCACCGAGGCACTTTCCAATGCGATCACAGAGCAGGAAAAGGGAGTGACGACATTCATAGAAGTCATTCTCAACCAGGAACTCGGCGAACCCTTTCGGCGCGACGCAATGAAAAAGCCTGTGCCGATTGCCGGGATTGACCGCGCGGACATGCGTCCGCAAAAGCGAGCGTAATCTTTTCTGATTATCCAAAGTCCCGCCCGGTCAATCCGGGCGGGAGAGATCTCCCAGTGCGATCAGAATGGCTTTATGATCTGCGCTACCATGTCTTCATAGCCATCTTTATCTTTGTCAGCATTTGCTATCTGGGGCTCGCTTGATGAAACCGCTTGATCGTATCGTCGAAACTGCCAAAGCATCGCCGCGCCGAATTGTTCTTGCCGAAGGGGAGGACCCGCGCATTGTTGAAGGGGCGATCCGCGCCAGGCGAGAAGGGCTCGCCGCGATCATTCTGGTTGGTAATCGTGCAGCGATCGAATTACGCCTTGTTGCAGCGGGCGCGCTACCCGGAGACTTCCAGATTGAAGATCCTGCCACATCCGCACTCGCTCCGGGATTGGCTAAGGCCTATCATACCCTTCGCGCCGGTAAGGGTGTCGATGAAGAGTCAGCTATCTTGGCACTTCGTTCCCCGCTTGTCTTTGCGGCCATGATGGTACGGGAGGGAGAGGCGGATGGGACGGTAGGCGGCGCGGTCGCTACAACCGCAGATACGGTACGTGCCGCTCTACAGACTATCGGTCGAGCGCCCGGCACCGGCCTTGTATCGAGCTTCTTCCTGATGATGCTATGTGCGCCGCATCATGCCAAAAAAGGTATCTTTGTCTTTGCCGATTGCGGCCTTGTGGTCGAACCCGACGCGGCCAACCTTGCTGATATCGCCGTAAGTTCAGCTCGTTCCTTTGAATCCCTCGCAGGCACCCCCCCAAAAGTAGCGATGCTTTCATTTTCAACGGCTGGCAGTGCCGTGCACGAACGGGTGTCCAAGGTGGTGGAGGCAACCCGCCTCGCCCATGCTGCCGTACCCGAGCTTATCATCGACGGTGAATTGCAGTTCGATAGCGCCTTCGTTGAAGCCATCAGTGACGCCAAAGCACCTCAATCAGTGTTGCATGGCGAGGCGAATGTCTTCGTGTTTCCCAATCTTGATGCAGCAAATATTGGCTACAAGATCGCTCAGCGTATCGGCGGCGCGACTGCTATCGGGCCTATTCTGCAGGGCCTCGCGAAACCCGCAAATGATCTCTCCCGCGGCTGTAGCGCTGACGATGTGTTCCATATGATTGCGATCACGGTGGTTCAGGCTGGTTCTATCAACTAGTGGTTCAATTCCGACATTGCATCTGGTTGTTACTTGGTCTGATGTCGGTAAAATAAACCACACATCTACCCCAGATTAGATTTTAGAATTTTGTCGACATACCAAAATTAAAGTTCTGGACCTTATCAGAGTCAGCTTTTGTAATCGGAATAGCATAATCGAAACGAAGAGGGCCGAACGGGGAAGCCCACATGAGGCTTACACCTGCGGATGACCGCAGTTTCCGATCTTCGCCTTGAGCGTTGTCGGTATCGTTGCCATAGAGTGTTGCTGCATCTGCAAAGAAAGCTCCGCGTATGCCAAGGCTTTCGGGAACGGCAGGCATTGGAAATTGAAGTTCGGCGGTCGCGCTGAAATAGGTATTGCCACCCAGCCAGTAACGTTTTCCACTTGATGAATCCTGATAAGGCCCAATATATTTAAAGCCCCTTATGATATCAGTGCTGCTTTTAAAAAGATCAAAAATACGTGTACCATCGCCACTGTAATCATAGATATAGCCACCACCGACACCCAGCATACCGACGATGTCTGCCTCTTGGGCCAACGTTGTGTAGTAGTTGCCCTTGAAAGTGGTCTTTATATATTTGGCGTCACCACCGAGACCCGCAAATTCCTGATTGAATTTTGCATAAAACCCGTCATGAGGGTTCTTTATATCGTCGATGGAGTTGTAGGTCAGCGAGTAGCTGATGGATGAACGAATCCATGGGCTATTGTTCACAGCGTTGATAATTGCCGGTGCATAATAACTGTCCGGGTCGCTGACATCATCATCCAGCTCATACTTATCCTGAACCAGATTGTAAGCAAGGCCAGCACTCAGATTGTCTGCAATGGGAAGTCCAAATCGCACGGTGCCGCCCGTCTGTTCGACATAATAGGTACTGTTGGCGGTATATGTCTTACGGAACACATCAAATCCGGCGGACATGCGAGAACCGAGAAAATAGGGCTCGGTGAATGAGAAGGCATAATTCTGGACGTCGTCAGTACCGACGCCAGCGCTTACCTTGATAAACTCTCCTCGTCCCAGAAAGTTTCGCTCCGTTATCGATGCTTCAACGGAAGGGCCGGGAGTATCACCACCGGTCGTATAACCACCGCCGATCGAGAATTCACCGGTCGACTTTTCGACGACGTCAACAACCAGGATAACCTGATCAGGCTCAGCACCTGGAGCGGTCGAGATATTGACGGTCTGGAAGAAATCGAGCGCTTCAAGACGACGCTTCGCGCGCTGAACCATGACCTGATTGAAGGCATCACCTTCATTCATGTCGAACTCACGACGAATGACATAATCGCGGGTCTTGTCGTTGCCACGGATTTCGATGCGCTCAACGTAAGCGCGCGGACCCTGATCAACACTGTAAACGAGCGAAATCGTGTGATTGTCAAAGTCGCGGTCGCCACGCGGCTCGACCTTGGCAAATGCGTAACCGCTGCCAGCGACATTTTCAGTGATCGCTGTAACGGAATCTTCGATCTGCTTGGCACTGTAAGGCTTACCTTCGCGTGTCTTGAGAAGACCGCCAAGCGCCTGCGCATCCACACCTTCAACGGTGCTTTCAACGCCTACATTACCGAAGGTATAGCGCTGACCTTCATCAACGGTAACCGTGATCGTGTATTCGTTGGTCGATGGATCAAGCGTAGCATTCGACGAAAGTACGCGGAAATCCGCATAGCCGCGGTTGTAGTAGAAACGACGCAGCGTTTCTTCATCAGCCTGCAGGCGACCTTCATCATAAACGTCATTACGGGTCAGCCACGAAAGCGGGTTCGAGCGCTTGGTGGAGATCACATCGCGCAGACGACGCGCGCTGTATGCACTGTTACCAACGAAGTTGATGTTGGCGATCTTGGTGCGCGAACCTTCGTTGATTTCATAAACCACGTTCACGCGGCCCTGACCGAGATCAACGGTACGCGCATTGACCGTCGCATCGCTGCGGCCGACATGCGTGTAAGCACCCTTGATGGCTTCCTTGTCAGCTTCCATCGTTGCCGCATCAAACGGCGAACGGGCTTTAAGCTGAACAGCGCGGGCCAGATCAGGATCTTTGACCTTCTTGTTGCCCTGGAAGAGAACATTGTTCACAACCTGACGTTCGCTCACCTGCACGATCAGCGATCCACCAGACTGGTTGATGCGAACATCGGAGAACAGCCCCATTGCGAAAAGGCGCTTAACAGCAGCATCAATATCATTGCTGTTGAAAGCCTTGCCCGGGCGAATGTCGATATTGTCACGGATTGTCTGCGCATCGACGCGCGTATTACCGCGCACTTCAATACGATTGACGACCGCAGCCTCCGCAGCATTGACCGATGCCAGAGAGAGCGCAGCTGTACCCGAAGCTACAAGAGCCACCGACATGGCGAGCGCTGAAGCGGCGCCAAAGAAATTCGAGTTAGCCATGACAAGGAAGCTTTCATACGCAATACTAAAACAAGATACAGGTCAGTGAGTCTGACATTAGAATCTCCACCACTGATCTTTCGTGATCGCGATCTTATTGAGGAGCGCGAAACGAACAACGCTTAATTTGTAACAATTGTTTTCTGAATATTGCTCGGTTGTTGAGCCTGTGTCCGTGACGGTTTTGCCAATGGTCTTAAAATCGAGACGACGTGCTCGGAGTGAGGCTTAACTCTGGACGCATCATGTGAACAAGCTGCGATGGCAGCCAGCGTGACGCTTGCAGCAATGCTATTGGACCGTCCGACGGCGACCTACGCTGAAAAGACCTTGTTAATCAGATCGTTCCACGTATGCAGCAGAACCGGCAAAAAATATAGCATCTCTCCCTCAGGTGAAATTAAATACAAATTAGGTAGTAATATTTATTGATAGAATTAGGTATTACTAATTTGTAGATTATTTTTTTAACAATAATTTTGTAAGTTCATTTGATATTTGCATTTTTATGCAATAATATTCGCATATAAATGAAAACGATTTTGGAATCTGATAGATGTATTTATACAATTGGCGAGTGGAGAGATTTCTCTTTGCTGTATTTATAGCTATCATAATTACAATTTTCTCCGTTGCGATTACGCAGGCACAGACAGTTCCAACAATCTCTTGTTCAACAAATGGTTCAATCTTTAATACAGCCTATAGTCGTGATGATGGACCGCCTTTGCAATCCGGATTTGACCCCGAATGGGACGTTGCAATCAGAACTGCGCCATTTACTGGATCACCTCTGCCAAATGATCTGACATTTATTGATGCGAGCGTAGTGAGTACTGCGCCGGGAGCTTGGACTGCCTCGCCCTTTAATAATGCCAACTGGATTTCCTATAACAGCACAGGTAGCCATCCTGATCAGAGTTCCAACTACGACTCCTTCTATCGTTATCAATTCAATCTTGATCCTGCTGTTGACCCCAGTGCTTTCAAGCTCCGGATGGATTTTTACTCGGATAATTCCGTTTGGGATGTTTGGGTTAACGGTCAACCGCAAGGCATACGCTCGAGCTTTGGTAGCTAAAGTCCATATCTATTCCAAGGATTTCAAGCGGGTAGCCAAGCGTCTGGCACACTGGGAGCAAACTGGCAAACTGGTCTGAACACTATTATTGTTCATATTAAATCAGCCCCACCCTTTCAGGGGCTTCTTGGGCAAGTGACTGTAACGTCGCTATGTCCGAGGGTCAGCATCACCAAGACGCTTGTCGGCGAGAGCGGTTCGGTTGCGGGACAGGCGGAGCCGGGGGAGAGGCTGACCAATACGGGCGGTTCTGCGGTGAGCGATTATGGTGTGACGGACCGTTACGACGTCAACACGCATTTTGTGTCGGCGGACAATGGCGGCACGGATAATGGCACTGCGATCAACTGGAGCAATCTGACGGTTCCGGCACAGACGGGCAGCACACCGGGGACGCTTGTGCTGACGGCGCAGCTGCAGGTCGCCGATCCGCTGCCTGTGGGCACCACGGCGGTTGCCAATGTGGCCTATCGGAGCGGGGATCCGGAACCCGTTGCGGGACGGCGCCCGATCAATGTGTGACGACGAAAATTATTGAACCTTCGGACATAGTGATCACGAAACGCGCAGGTTTGAAGCAGATCCGTCGTGGTGAAAAGGCTCCATTCACGATGACGGTTACGAACAAAAGCAACCGGTTGGTATCAGCGATCAATGTGACGGACCGGATGCCGTCGGGCTTCCGCTATGTTGATGGTTCGGCGAGCGTGGACGGTGTGGTGGTGACGCCGGTTGTCAATGGTCTGAATGTGGCCTTCACGAACTTGGCGGTTGCAGCGAATTCGGAACTTGTCATCCGATTGCAGATGCTGGCGCTGAGTTCGGTCGCATCTGGCAAGCACACCAACCGTGCGATGGCGACCGATCCGTCAGGCAATCCGCTGGCACCGGATGCGACGGCACAGATTGAGATTATGGTTGAGCCGGTGTTTGAATGCGGGGAGATCATCGGCAAAGTGTTCGATGATCGTAATGGCAACGGCTATCAGGATGAGGGCGAGCCTGGAATTCCGGGTGTTCGCATCGCCACCGTTCGGGGTCTTTTGGTGACGGCGGACAAGTTCGGCCGTTTCCATGTGGCTTGCGCTGATCTGCCGGACTCCCGCATTGGCAGCAATTTCATCATGAAGCTGGACCCGCGCACTCTGCCGACAGGTTATCGCCTGACGACAGAGAACCCGCGTGTTGTCCGTTTGACGGCGGGCAAGATGACGAAGATCAACTTCGGCGCTTCGCTTGGCCGGGTTGTACGCCTCGGCCTCAAGGATAACGCGTTCATCGCTGGCAGCCTGCTGCTGAAGGACCAATGGAGCAAGGGACTGGATCAACTGATCGTGGTTCTCAAACAAGAACGTTCGATATTGCGCATTACCTATACAGCCAAAGACCTGAAAACGGCCCGGCAACGCATGAATGCGGTGCAAAGCGAGATCTTGCGGCGGTGGAAAGCCAAGGGGGATGGCTACCAGCTTGACATGGAAACACGGGTGGAGGCTGACAAATGAGACAGCAACCAATGATCTCCGCTACACTTACAGTTCGCTCGGGCGACTTTGTTGTTCATGCGCCGCTGTATCCTTACGGGCTGTGTCGTCGTCATGCTGAATGCGAGTGGCGGCATGGCATTCTCGCAGGAACAGAAGGGCGGCAGTCCGCAGGTGCGCGGCAAAGTTCTGAATGCAAGCAAGATCATCAAGGACGTGCCCATTGCTCCCAATGTAGAGCAGAGGCGGGAACAAGGTTCGGATGACGGTGACATTCCGTTTTCAATCAGTGTGGATGGCGAACCGCTTGTGGAAAGCTCGAAACCGGAAGTCAAATCTTTTGGGAGCAAGCCAGTCGCAGGTCAGAAACAAACTGCGGACGAGCAGCGCAAGACCGATATTGGCCTCAGTGCGGTCGACATTCAGGTCAAGTTCGACGGGTTGGAAGCCAAACCCTTGTTGAACATATCGACGGTTCCGGTGCGCCGCTCCTACAAGGCAGGCGAGCAGGTTCGATTTCTTGCCACGTCCAACTACCCGGCCTTTATCGAACGCTCAGAAATCCGCGTTTATGCGGTGGAGGACGGCAAGGAGGAAAAACTGATTACGGCGGTTCCCGTGGGCATCAACGGGGAAGCCAGTTGGACTATGCCCGCCATGCGTCCAGTGGTGGGCAATGCCGAGCCGCGCTACCGATATGTACTGCGTGTCTATGACAGTAAAGGCCGCTACGACGAGACGCTGTCACGTTCGTTAGCGCACACGGACCGCGATCTGGAGCCGGAAAAAGAACGGAATCTGGAAGGGAAATCCCCCGGCATGGGGGACGACTTTACGGGCTTGCGAAACATCCCCATTCGGGGCGGCGCGGTTACGGTTTACGGTCGCAATGTGCCGGAGGGCTATAGTGTCCGCGTGTTGGACGATACCATTCCCATCGACAGGAATCGCGCATTTGTCATGCAGCGCATCTTGCCGTCGGGTATTCATGACGTTGATGTGGAGGTATTGAACAACGCCAAGGGCAGTGCGCTCGATTTCAGTCGTCAAATCGATATTCCGAAGAATGATTGGTTTTATGTAGCGTTAGCCGATCTGACAGTCGGCAAACGCTTTGGCGATAAGAATATCGAAACCGTTCGTGCCGGCGAATATGACGAAGTCTATGCCAAGGGCAGGCTGGCCTTTTATTTGAAGGGAAAGATCCAGGGCAAATATCTGTTGACGGCAGCGGGCGATACCGGTGAGGACAAGTTCGAGAACATGTTTCGCGGCATCGATGCCAAGGATCCGCGACAGCTGTTGCGCCGTCTGGATCCCAACGACTTTTATCCGGTCTATGGTGACGACTCCACCATGCTGGATGACGCGCCGACCAACGGCAAGCTCTATGTGCGGCTGGAGCGCGGCGACAGCCATGTGATGTGGGGCAACTACAAGGCCATCATCAAGGGTACGGAATTCATGCGCTCAGAGCGCGCGCTTTATGGCGCAAGCGCCGTTTATCGTTCGGAAGATACGACACCATTCGGCGAGCGCAGGTCAGAGGTAACGCTCTATGCGGCGCAGCCCGATACATTGCCGCAGCGCGACGAGTTTCTCGGCACGGGCGGCTCTGCCTATTTCATGCGTCGCCAGGATATCACAGTCGGTTCAGAAACCGTTACGATCGAAGTTCGCGACGAGATCACCGGACAGGTGTTGGAACGCCAGACTTTGCGCTATGGCGATGATTATTCCTTCGACTATCTTCAGGGCGTGCTGATCCTAAAGCGGCCATTGTCGTCCTCGACGGGAACCACGAGCCCGGTGCGCGATGGGGCATTGGGCGGCAACAAAGTTTATCTGATCTCACAATATGAATATACGCCCCCCGTCGGTGAGATCGATGGTTATGTCTATGGTGGACGCGCCCAGCAATGGCTTAACGACAAGGTGCGCGTCGGTGTTACGAGCATGAGCGAGAATACCGGGCTTGCCAACCAGCAGGCCTATGGCGCGGATATCCAGATCCGGAAGTCGGAAAAGACCTTCATTGAAGGTGAGTTTTCACGCTCAAAAGGACCGGGCTTCGGCATGTCCCGTTCGACAGATGGCGGCCTGACATTGAGCGACGTACGCACGACCGCGCGGCGATGGCCTGGCGCAGCAAGGCGCAGGTGGATCTGGAAGACCTGACCAAAAGTGGCATCAAAGGCACTGCCGGAATTTACTATCAGGAGAAACAGGCCGGCTTCTCGACGCTGGCCGAACAGATTGCTGCAAACCAGCGAATCTGGGGTGCACATGCCGATATTGATGTCACGGATACAATCAATTTCAAGCTGACCTATGACGATTTCTCGGAAGATCAGGCCTATAATGAACTTGATGAGCATGATGTTGGCGGGCGCAAGAAGCGTAAAGGCACGGCTGCAGTCAGCAAGCAGTTCAACGACTATTGGAAGGCATCCTTTGGTATCTCCTATATGGAGGTGCAGAACCCGCTCGCAAGATCCTACAAGTCTGGCTATAACGGTTCGCGCGTGGATGCTGGCGCACGGCTGGAATATAGGCCGGATTCCGATCAGCTTTATTACATGTTCGGGCAAGCGACCTTGTCGCGTTCGGGCGATATCGACCGTGGCGACCGTGTCGGCGTGGGTTACAAATACAAACTGACGGACAAGATCAATCTGGAAGGCGAGGTATCTGACGGCACCAATGGCATAGGTGGCCTTGCCGCTATCGCGTATAATCCCACAACGGAAGACACCTATTATTTTGGCTATCGTCTTGATCCGGACCGCGCCTATGATCTGGATAGGGCCTACGATCTGTCCGGAACCGACCGCGGCACGTTTGTGTTCGGTGCACGGCGCAAGTTCGACGATTATTGGTCTACCTATGGCGAAAACAATTATGATCTTTTCGGAAAGCGCCGCTCGCTGACCAAGACCTATGGCGTCACCTATACGCCGGATAAGGTCTGGACGATTGACGGTGGTTTCGAATCCGGCAGGATACAGGACGATACAATCGATCCGGTCACGGGACGTGAGCGCTCCGACTTTGATCGCACTGCGGTTTCGCTGTCGGTCGGCTACAAGGATGAAGACTGGATCAATGGTCGCGTTCGCGGCGAAGTGCGGTTCGAGGATTCAGAAGACGGAACCCGTAACCGCAACACCTACCTCTTCGCTGCCGGTCTTGGCTGGAAAACCAGTGACGACTGGCGTCTGCTTGCCGCTGTCGATGCAGTTCTGTCGGATTCCCCCAATGCAAGCTCATTCCGCGACGGTAATTATGTGGAAGCTTCGTGGGGCTACGCCTATCGTCCCGTCGACAATGATCGGCTGAATGCCCTGTTCAAATATACATGGCTCTACGATCAGCCGGGTGAAAACCAGGTTAGCGCGGTCACTGGCGACGATTACGGCCCGGCTCAGCGCAATCATATCCTATCGGCGGACTTCACCTATGATCTCTTCCCGTGGTTGTCGGTTGGTGCCAAATACGGTTTCCGCTACGGCGAAGTGCGTTATCGCCTGCTGGATGAGGATCGTGAGAAGTTCGGTGAATGGCAAACATCGTCAGCGCATCTCGGTATTATCCGTACGGATCTTCACATCGTGAAGAACTGGGATGTTCTGGTTGAAGGACGCGTCATGCGCATGCCGGAAGCCGGGACCACCGATTATGGCGCGCTGACGGCAATCTATCGTCACGTCGGTGAGAACTTCAAGGTCGGTGTCGGCTACAATTTCGGTAACTTCTCCGACGATCTCCGCGACTTCTCTCTCAACGACCGCGGCGCCTTCCTTAACGTCATCGGGAAGTTTTAGGTTGGGCTATTTCATAGGATTTTGCGCAAGGTAAGAACGTTCCCAATTTTGGTCGCACTTATGCTGTGAGAGCTTCAAACTGTTGTTTGGGTGAGAGCTGCTCCGCTGTTGCAAAGACCCGAAATGGCGAACGGCTATCGTTGGTGAATTGGTTCATACGGATCATATGCGCCACTTCGACAACAACCACCGACAGCATGACATCATGCAAAATCTGGACAGCTCTGTTGTACGTTGCGTTCAGGTAATGAACATGTCGATCTGCGTCCGATTCGGTTATCATACTGATATAATTATAAAATGTGAACTGGAATGACAATTGCTTGAGTGTCGTTTGTAAAGGATATCTATCCCGACAACGGAGGAGGCATTAGCATGAAGGCGCAAGTTCTAAACCGGTATGACGATAGTCTGACGGGAGACCAATGGGTGTCGTTGCAAGACGTTCCCGACCCCCAGATCAAAAAATCCACCGATGTCATCGTTCGCATCGGCGGCGCGGGAGTCTGCCGCACGGATCTTCACATCATTGAGGGTATCTGGCGCCCGCACATGGACCCGGATGGAGACAGCCTCCTGCCGCTTGTCATGGGGCATGAAAACGCTGGATGGGTTGAGGAAGTCGGCAAGGAAGTCGAAGGGATCAAAGTTGGCGATCCGGTCATTGTACATCCCAAAATATCCGGCGGAACTTGTCTCGCCTGTAGGCGTGGGTTTGATATGCATGGCCTGGGCAAGTTCCCCGGACTCGATTGTAACGGGGGGTACTCCGAGTATCTGTGTACGTCAGAGCGCAACATCGTCAAACTACCTAAGACGCTGGCGCCAAAGGACGTCGCGCCCTATTCTGATGCAGGTCTGACAGCCTATAGGGCGGTGAAGAAGGCGGCGCGTCATCTTTTGCCCGGTGAAAACTGTGTCGTGATCGGGGCCGGCGGATTGGGGCATATCGGGATCCAATGCCTAAAAGCAATGTGCGCCGCTGATGTTATTGTCGTCGACACGTCGAATGATTCACTCGCTCTTGCTGGCAATATAGGTGCCGACAAACTCGTGAAGGCCGATGGGAACGAGGTTGAAGCTGTGTTGCAGCTGACCGGTGGGCAAGGCGCCGAAGCCGTCATCGACTTCGTCGGAGAAAAGGGTACTACGACGAAGGGCTTAGCCATGACCCGACCGATGGGCAGTTACTATGTCGTCGGTTATGGTGAGGATATCCGGGTTCCAACCGTGGATATGGTCATTACCGAAAAAAATATCATCGGCAATCTTGTTGGAACCTGGGCTGAGCTTACAGAATTAATGGCACTTGCCGATCGAGGTCTCGTGAACCTGACGACTGTGGAATACAAACTCGCAGACGCCAATAAAGCACTCAAGGATCTGCACAATGGCAAGATACACGGGCGCGCCGTGCTGATCCCTTGAGTGCCAAACGCCGCAAGCCTGATGGCAGTTCTCCAGCCGCACGGCTGGAGAACGTGACGACAGAGGATGCCCCGCGAGAGGACAAGGATATGGTTTTCAGATTGTTGAGTCGCCAAAACCCCGAGCCGTTTCTCAAGATCAGCCGCTCCGTGAGGATCGCCGGACATTCGACCAGTGTGCGGTTGGAATCGGCATTTTGGAGCACATTAGAGGACATTGCGACAGTGGAGGGAATGACGATATCGAGTCTCATTAGTCTGCTATACCAGAAGGCAATAGATCAACACGATGACGTGCCCAGCCTCACCTCAATGCTACGGACCATCTGCCTCCTCTATCAGGAAGAGCGTAGTTCACCGGGTATACAGACGCAACAGCGCTGAGCCGACAGCGCAGTGGTATAGAGTGAACACCACTAAGTTTAGAGCATTTCGATCTGATTGAAACAGATCGAAATGTTCTCAATATTTGCTTTAACGCGCATCTTATCTGAGAACCGTTTCACACTTTTGGGGATGCGCTCTAATAGGCGGACACCTATTCCTTCAGAGGTGTCGTCTTGGTGGTTTGGTCAACCCTTCCTTCCGCAATCCAACGCGCACCAAGCACAAGTGCCCCCATAGCGAAATCCCTACCGTAGGCGACTACCATCTCTTGCGAGATCTGCGAGATCCTTTCAAAAAAAGCGTCTTTTGCCTCTTGTTCTTCCTTTTCGGACAGTTCGAGTTGCATGATTTCCTCCATTTATGGTTCGATTATTTGAACATCTGCTGTGGAAAGCTAACGATAGCAACGTCGCCAAGCGCATCTCCGATCGCAAGATGACGTCCATCAAGCGTCCATTGCAATGACGTGACGGGACCTCCGGCTGAGCGAACGACAAGTTCCGCGGGCGTGCCGAGGGAAGATACGACGACCTGTCCGTTGGCATAGCCAGCGGCGACAAGACGTCCTTTTGGCTGGGCTGCTACCGCCTCTACCAGAACCAAGCCAGTACGGCCTGTCGCGAGCGCTCCCGTCGAGCGGTCATCGAAGGGCGGCGTTTTCATCGACCAGGCTGCAATACGAAAAGCGCCGGATGCAAGAATAGTTTCTGTAGCCCAGGTCACATCCCGCACCTGACCCGGAAAGCCATCAAGAAACACGTGGCGACTTGAAGCTATTTCCAGAAGCAAAAGCCCTTTGCCGACGATACTAGATGCCAGCATGCTACCGTCATCGCTCCATTTCAATGACAACGGCTCAGCAGATAGCGGAACTCGCAACAGGGGCTGCAACGTATCCATAATCCGATATACGATCAGGCACTCGGTGCAAGCGGCGGCCAGCATGGCCCCATCCTTCGAAAAGGCGATACGTTCCGGTTGTCCTCCACCCTCGTGGGCCACGCTCAGCGGCGCGGACCAATCCCCATCTCGATGGACAAAAAGTCTGTCGGCGGTTCTATAGGCTGTTGCTCCCGTCAAAAGGCAATGATCGAATGCCATCAACCGAGCTGCCGACGAAAGAACGGTCTCCAAAATCTCGCCTGTTCGGCTGAGATGGACGATGTTGACTTCCCCGGCAGCAAGGAAGCCGCCATTGCGATATGTGGAGACCGCTTCGCCGTCTTTCACTCGCGTGACGATCAGCGGCGCTGGCTTTCCCTGCCGGGGCGCTATTGTTATTTGGCTCCCATTGACTGAAACGCGCGCGTCTGGCGGTTCGTTGTCAGCCATTCTGGCCAATGCGACCGAGCCATCGTCTGAGACGATGGCAAGAAGCGTATTATCTTCATTAAAACACATATGACGGATCGCAGACGATCGCCGCCACTTTCGGGCGAGGAGATCGAACAAGGCTATCGATGGGACTGTTTGCTGGTTCATGATTTTCCTCCCCTTGCCGCGATCAGACGGTCGATCTCCGCAACCGCTGTCTCTGCTGCTTCTATCTCCACGATGCAATCGGCCTGGGCCGATCGGATGCCGGAGGCCTGTTCTTCGGCCTCGTTCAATGCCTGTATGAGCTCATTGTTGGCAGGAACCTGATCCAGCGCCAATTGCAAGCGCAGGATCTCCATCTCGGTTCCCGACATCTCCTGGATCAGCTTGTGTACCCTTGCAGTAAGAGCCGACACATCGGCGACAAGATCAAGTCGGCGGCGCAGCAGTTTCTGAATCGGTTGATCTTGATCGTTCATGATGGGATGCTGCCTGTCTCGCGATGGCTTGAACGCCGCGTAGATTTGGAGCATTTCCCGCAAAAGTACGAAGCGGGTTTGCGTAGGGTAATGCGTAAAAACATAGAGATAGAACGGCTCCACGACTCCGTTTTAACTGGAACCGCTCTAAGTAAGAGGAGCCGCGAGATGTTTGAAACAATTGGCAGCACATTCTTCGATGCCCTGCGCCAAGCAGCCGAACGCCATCTTGAGCGTGACCACTCCTGTATTGAAGCGCTCGATGCGGCGGCCCGCAGTGCCAGCCCGGCAGCGACCGTCGCTGCGCAGGAGGCGCTTGCCGCTCTCGATCCAGCAATCATGAATTTGCTGCTGACCGAGACACACAAACTGTTGCGCGAACACCCTGGGCAGATCCTCGGAAGCTGGAAGCCCGCTGGCGCCAGCCATTGATTGTCGCGCGAGCTGCTCTTGCTGTAGCACTCCCCGACGTTTTTCAAGCGCCGAGGAAAGCATGTAAATTCGGCATTTGCTTTCTGCATTGTCGTTCAGCCAATCTTGGAGCGGTTCCAGTTAAAACAGAGTCGTGGAGCCGTTCTATCTCTTTGTTTTTACGCATTATCCCAGGCTTCTACGTGGATCATGGCGCCCTCATCGGACACCCGGAACGGTTTCGACAGCGCTACGCCTGAGAAGACGAAATCGAGCAACAGTGTCGTGTGTCGTTCGGCCAAAGCGTGAAACAAGGGTTGCACCTTCTCGATGATGCACGTACCGGAAAGCTGCAAAAGCATTAATCGTTGAAAATGGCGCTGCATCATGTGCTGGCTTTCTCCCAGGAAGCGCATCACGAAAACGACGTCTCACTGCTTCAGCAGGGTGAGTTCATTGAAATGTCGCCTTCCAACGAACCAAACGGCGACTGATGCTCGTTCCCGCCCGTCATGAACCTTTTCCAGAGCCAGAATAAACATCTTTCCGATTAAATGTAATCATTAAATTGATATATGTCTATCTTTGTTTACTTTGATATTTGAGGGAATTATTCAAGATAAATTCAAGTATAAATATCATTACATATGTAAATTACGATTGTAAAATAACTTTACACTACCTCGCTTTCACCGTGCGTCAAGACTGCAAAATACCGAGAAAATCGCATTTGGCACGCTATTTGCATTGTTCTTTGCATAAAATTATCGCGCTTACTGCGACGACAAAGAACGAAGGAATGGGGAGTACCGGATTCTTCGACAGAAGAGCCACCCTAAGGACCTTCGCCTCAATTGATTGCACCGCCCGGCTCCGGGAGCGCTCAAGCGCATTCTCGTTTCCGCGCGTTCCAACTCTCGCTCTCGGCGCTTCGCGCGCCGTTCCTGCCAGGCCTGAGGCTTTGGCGCAACAATATGGAGGCAGAGGACGATGTCGTCTTTGACGCTCAACAAGATTACCTCGCAGCGGGGCATTTCGGTCGGCGAGGCGACCAAGCGGATTTCCGATCTTGGTTGGAATCCCAGCTATGTGCAGGAAGCGATGACGTTTCCGACGGACTACAAAATCACCAAGGCACCCCGCGATCCGATGAAGCAGGTGCTACGTTCCTATTTCCCCATGCAGGAGGAAAAGGACAATCGCGTCTATGGCGCGCTCGATGCGGCGTTGCGCGGTGATATGTTCCGCAATGTCGAACCACGCTGGGTGGAATGGATGAAGCTCTTTTTGGCGATCATTCCCTTTCCGGAAATCTCCGCCGCCCGCTCTATGGCCATGGTCGCCCGCATCGCCCCCGGTGAAGACCTTCGGACAGGCTTCACCATGCAAATGGTCGATGAATTCCGTCACTCAACGATTCAGATGAATCTGAAAAAATGGTACATGGAAAACTACATCGATCCGGCCGGATTCGATATTACCGAAGAAGCCTTCGGTAAGTGTTATGCCACCACCATCGGCCGCCAATTCGGTGAGGGCTTCATCACCGGCGACGTGATGACTTCGGCTTGTCTGTACCTGACCGTTGTTGCAGAGACCGCCTTTACCAACACGCTTTTCGTCGCGATGCCATCGGAAGCCGCCCGCAATGGCGATTACGCCTTGCCGACAGTGTTTTTGTCGGTACAGTCCGACGAGAGCCGGCACATCGGCAATGGTCACTCACTCCTGATGGCAGCTCTGAAAGAGCCGGAAAATCACCTGCTGCTCGAGCGAGACCTTCGTTACGCGTTCTGGCAGAACCACGCGATCGTCGATGCCGCCATTGGCACATTCATCGAATACGGCACCACGAACCGCGATAAGAACAAAGAATCCTACGCGGAGATGTGGCATCGCTGGATATTCGAAGATTATTACCGCACCTACATGTTGCCGTTGGAGAAATACGGTATCAAAATCCATCATGATGATGTTCATGAAGCCTGGAACCGCATCACGAAAAAGCACTACGTGCACAAAGTTGCCCAGTTCTTTGCCGTCGGTTGGCCAGTAAACTTCTGGCGGATCGAAGCCCAGCGCGAAGCTGACTTCGAATGGTTCGAGCACAAATATCCAGGCTGGTACGCCGAATTCGGCGAATTCTGGAAATGGTACGACAAGCTTAGCCGCCCGGGTGAAACGATAATCACCTTCAACCAAGATGTGGGTTATGTCTATCCGCATCGCTGCTGGAGTTGCCTCGTTCCCTGCCTTATTCGCGAAGATATGGTCGTCGATGAAATCGATGGCAAGCTGCACACCTTCGCCCATGAGTTGGACCGCTGGACCGCCGTCGAGGCTTTCGCGAATGAATATCAGGGGCGGCCAACTCCCGCCATGGGCCGTTTCAGTGGAAAGCGCGAGTGGGAGACGCTCTATCACGGCTGGGATTTGGCGGATGCAATCAAGGATCTGAACTTCGTGCGTTCCGATGGCAAAACTCTCGTGCCGCAGCCGCATCTTCGTTTCGACGCGAAGGACATGTGGACGCTGGACGACGTACGTGGCCACACACTTCAGTCGCCGCTTACACTGCTACGCGAAATGTCACCCCAAGATCGGGAAGCTCATCTCGCAGACTATCGCGCGGGCTTCACCATCAATCCTTGCCACTAAGGCATTTTAGCTACAGGGGGCCGGAAACCCGGCCTCCCATTTAGTGACGAGGCCTCTGCCTAAGGGCAATTGGCGGGAGTTTGGGAGATTTAGAAATGGCCGACGCTCAGAAGATACAGGCGGTGGTGCATACGGTAAGATTAGAGCCCGTTGGCGTGGAGTTTGAGGTAGAGGATGGTGAAACAGTCCTGAATGCCGCATTCCGCCAAGGGATTGCACTGCCACACGGCTGTAAAGAAGGCCAGTGTTCCGCGTGCAAATGCGTTCTGCTGGATGGCGAAGTCGATATGCTCAAATATTCGACTTTTGCCCTCAACGATATGGAAAAGGATTCCGGTCACATATTGCTATGCCGCTCCATCGCCTATTCGGATATGGAGGTCGAGCTTCTAAACTACGATGAAGAGGTGTTGTCAAAATCGATCGCTGTGAAGGCCTATAAGGGCAAGATCTCAGGGTTCGAGAAGCTTACGCACGACATAAGAGGCGTCGAGATCGAACTCGAGACCCCGATGAAGTTCTGGGCTGGACAATATGTCGACATCACGGTCACCACGGAAAATGGGGAGACGATTACACGCTCGTTCTCCATGGCAAATACGCCGAGCGAAACCCAAAAACTCTCCTTCATCATCAAAAAATACCCCGAAGGAAAGTTCTCTGGCGAACTTGACTCAGGAGGAATCCGAGCTGGAGCCGAAGTCACAGTCGTCGGACCCTATGGCACCTGCTTCCGACGAGAAAACAGACAAGGCGCCCTAGTGTTGGTTGGTGCCGGGTCGGGCATGTCTCCGGTCTGGTCAATCCTGAATGACCATCTGCTCAGTGGAGAATGCCGACCCGTCTATTTCTTTTATGGGGCTAGAACGGTCGACGACCTCTTCCATCTTGATCGGATTGCGGCGCTCAGCGAGCGACATCCAGAAGTGACATTCATTCCTGTGCTATCGCACGCGGACGACAAGAGCGGCTGGTCAGGCATGCGCGGTTTCGTGCACGAGGCGGTCGACGTTAAGCTCAAGGAACTGGAGATTGATGGCGAAGGCGACGTCTACGCTTGCGGCCCCCCACCCATGATCGATGCATTGCAGCCTGTTCTGTTCATGAACGGCTTCGAAAGCGAACGTATTTTCTTCGATAAATTTACAACCTCGTCTGGAGATAATCCGGGACACTAGAGCCGGACGAGGATCGGACAGCATTGTTCACCGAAACAAGGGAGTGAGAAATATGCCTGCAATTTCCAGTTCAGTTGGGTCCGGAGCAGCCGGAGCCGCCATATTCGCGGATTCCGATAGCCGCAAATATCGCTATTTTGAGCCTAAAGGCCAGCGCGCCACCCATTACGAGGATGTCACGGTCGATGTCCAGCCAGATCCCGAACGATATTTGATCCAAAACTGGATTATCTCTTTTGCCGATGGCAAGGGCGCTTATGTCAAGGACAACACTATTGTCAGAAGCTCCGACTGGCACGCCTACCGTGCGCCCGATCAGGAATGGGAAAGGACGCATTATCAGCGCCAGTCCAAGATCGAAACGATGGTGCAAAACGTCATTACAAACGCCCGCCGCGCCGGGGCTCCAAAAGCTTTCGACAAAGCGTGGAGCAAAATTCTTCAAGCACATCTTGGAGCGTGGAAGCACGTCGAATTCGGGCTTGGCACCTCGTTGATGCAAGCGCAACGCTACGGCTACACGCAGATGATCAACAACGCTACGCTGACCAACTCGTCCTACAAACTTCGTCTTGCGCAGGACATCACCCTCTATCTGGCGGAAATCGGTATGGACATACCTGGGTGGGATGACGAGCTTGGCAAGAGAACCTGGCTTGATGACCCGGTCTGGCAGCCGACACGCGAGGCCATCGAGACCATCATGGGAACGGAGGATTATCTCGAGCAATATTTCGCTATCAACATCGTGTTTGAGCCGCTCGTCGGTGAACTGTTCAGATCAGGCTTCCTGATGCAGGTGTCAGCAGCCAATAATGATTTCATCACCCCACCGGTTATTTCGGCAGCTGAGGCAGACTACGAGCGCAACCTCGCCAACACGATCGATCTGATCTACATGCTCGCCAATGACAGCACCCACGGCGACTTCAACAGGAAGGTCTTCCAGTCGTGGCTCGCGAAGCATGCCGCTCTCGCTGACAAGGCTTCCCAGGGACTTCAACCAATCTGGTCGATGCCTCACTCCAAGCCGATCTCGTTCGCGGACGTCCAGGCCAAGTCTGAAGAACGCATCAGCAACATTTTGAACGAACTTGATCTCAAGCGCTAAGCCAAGGAGGCTCACACATGTCAAACGTTGCACGCGACACATCGCACAATAACATTTTCAAGTCGATGAAGGACATCACCTTCGAGCAGACTATTTCCCATCAATGTGGTGTCACCATGAATGACTCGGTCGAGGCGCGCGCCATCGCCGAATTCATGAGCAAGAAACCCGGGGTGATAGTGACCTATCAGCCAGCCATGATACGGATCGACGGCAACGGCAAACTGATCTTCAAAATGGATGAGATCAGTGAATATCTAGGCCGTGAGATGACTGCGGAAATATTCGAGGTCAATACCTCCACCCACTACGGTCGCATGGTTCGCATCGATGACAACGAGGTAATCCTGTTTGGCAACATGGATGAAGTCTTCGACTACATCTGATGGGGACATTCGGTGATTGAGCGGCCCCCATTGTTGGGGGCCAGCTGGAGCATCCAGATTTCTTAGAGGAGAGAGAAACATGTATGTCACCCCTGAAGGCAAAGAGGTTTTCATCATTGATGGTCACACCCATTTTTGGGACGGTAGCCCGGAGAACCAGCTCAATATCCATGGAAAGCAGTTCATTGACTCCTTTTATGGATACCACACCTTTTTAAGTCCAAAAGAACAGTACTGGCCGAAAGAAAAATTCGAGAAATACACGGAAGATGATCTATACAACGATTTATTCATTGATGGACCCGACGACATCGCAATTGTGCAGTCGACCTATCTGAAGGATTTCTACAAGAACGGCTTCAACACGATTGAGCGCAATGCCGAGGTGGCCAAGCGTTATCCAGAACGATTCATCGTGAATGGCTCATTTGATCCGCGTGACGGTGAGAAGGCGCTCGAATATATCCACTACATGAAGGAGAACTTCAACATTCAGGGTGTGAAGATGTACACGGCTGAATGGAATGGTTCTTCACGCGGCTGGAAACTGAACGATCCGCAGGCCTACAAGTGCTTCGAACTCTGCGAAAAGCTAGGGATCAGAAATATTCATGTACACAAGGGGCCGACGCTACGGCCGCTGTCATTGGATGCATTCGATGTCCACGACGTTGACTATGCTGCGTCGGATTTCCTGAACCTGAACTGGATTGTCGAGCATTGCGGCTTGCCTCGACTAGAAGATTTTTGTTGGATTGCGACCCAAGAGACGAATGTCTATGCGGGTTTGGCGGTTGCGCTGCCGTTTATCCACAATCAGCCGCGTTATTTCGCCGAGATCATGTCACAGCTACTTTTGTGGCTTGGTCCCGACAAATTGTTGTTTGGCTCAGATTATGCCATCTGGACGCCCCGCTGGATCGTAGAGGAGTTCTGGGCATTTAAAATGCCTGAACATTTGAAAAAGGACCCAGGCGTCGATCTTACCGACGATGACAAGTGCAAGATTCTTGGGCTCAATGCGGCTCGCCTCTACAATATCGACATCGAAGCGAAGAAGGCCGTGTTCGCCAAGTCGCCGCTGCGCATTGCTGCGGAGTAGGCATAATGTCCGGAGCAACTGATCTCAAAACCGTACGCGAGAGCGAGCTTTGGCGCCGACTGGGCGAAGTGGACGACCCGGAACTTGACGAGCCCATCACATCGATGGGCTTCGTTGAGCGGGCCGAAATTCTGGAGAATGGTACGGTGGAAGTGGATTTTCGCCTGCCGACCTATTGGTGTTCGCCCAATTTTGCGTTCCTGATGTTGAATGGCATTCGCGAGGCAATGGAGAACCTCTCGTGGCGACCCGTCTATCGCATCCGTCTGCATGATCACCTGATGGCGGACGAAGTGAACGAGGGCATCTCTAACGGCAAGTCCTTTACCCAAATCGTTGGCGAGCTCGCCAATGACTGTAATCTTGATGAACTGCGCAATACTTTTGCCGGGAAGGCCTTCAAACGACGCCAGGAAGCCGTGATCTTGGGCCTGCGTGAGCGTGGGTTGAGAGACGGGGAGATACTGGGGCTGGACCTTGCGGGATTAGACGAAGAAAGCTGCGAAGATGTCGAAATGGCAACGCAGAAGCATCGTTACAGGCAGGCACTATTGAAGAGATATCCTGATCTCAAGGTGGATGCTCCTGTTTTCGTAACTTGGGAGGGCGTGCCGATCCTGGAAGAAAACCTGAAAGTCTATCTGCGTGAATTGAGTGCTATTCGAATCAATATGGAATTCAATGGTGTTTTGTGTCGGGGATTGAAGAACACGCGATACAAGGAGATGGAAGTCATAGACGGTGAACCGACACTTGTCGATTTCATCGTCGGCAGCGTCCCCGCGACCGCCGCTCCATCGCCCGGAACCAAACGGGAAGCCACAGGTAAGAAATCGTCGTCAAGGCAGGAGGAGGTGAAGTCATGCCAAAACTGATGCTACACAATTACGAGGCTCGACGCGCACTTGCTCGTGGTATCGGAAGACTGGCCGCAGCAGTCGAGCCAACGCTCGGCCCGCGGGGTATGAATGCCATGATCGATCGTCCGATCGGCACCCCGCTGGTTACGCGAGACGGTGTCAGCATCGCCTCGGAAATCGAGCTTTCCGACCGTTTCGAGAACATGGGCGCACAGGTGGTCCGTGAAGTCTCCATGCAGACGAATGAAATCGCCGGTGATGGCACAACGACCGCCATCATCCTTGCCAACGCACTCGTACAGGAAGGGATTGCAGCCAATGAACGAGGTGCAAAATCGGTTGATCTTTGCAAAGGCATCGACATGGCAGTCGAGAAGATTGTTGAGACGCTGAAAGGCAAAGCGAAACCCGCCAAGGGAAATGGCGTCCTTTCTGCTGTCGCAAATATCGCCGCCACTGATCCAAAACTCGGCGCGCTCGTGGCAGAAGCCTACGAGAAAGTTGGTGCTAAAGGCATTGTTACGACCGATTATAGCGTAACCACCGAAACAACGCTGGATGTAGTCGAAGGAATGTCATTCGATCGCGGCTATCTTTCGCATCACATGGTGACGGATCAGGACAGTATGGAAGCCGTTCTGGAGCACCCCTTGATCCTTATGACAGACCTTAAGATAAACGACCCCGCTTCGCTCGACGCTGCTCGTAGCATTGCCGATGCGGCGGGTCGGCCACTACTGATCCTTGCAGAAGAGATGTCACCGGAAACAGTTGTGACCTTGCTGGGCAAAGAGGGCGCTGGCAAATATCTGGTTATACATCCTCCAGAATATGGTCATTGGCGAAAGGCGTTGATGGAGGATCTGGCAATCTTGACGGGCGGGCGGGTCATTGCTCGCGATCTCGGTGGCCGCTTGGAAGAAATTGCGGCCAGCGATCTCGGTTCGGCCGAGCGCGTGAGAACCAGCTCCATTTCCACTACGATTGTCCGTGGCGACGGTGATCCGGTGGCGATTGCGGCAAGGCGAGCGCAGGTTCAGCGTCAGTTTGACATCGCGCCACCCAATATCGAACAGGACAAGCTGCGTGAACGGCTTGCCAAGCTTTCTGGTGGCACTGCGGTGATCTATGCCGGTGGGGTGACACCCGTCGAGCAGAAGCGCACCATTCAACTTATCGAAGATTCCCTGCATGCCGTGCGTGCGGCGGTGGAGGAAGGCGTCGTTGCTGGCGGTGGTTCGGCGTTCGCCCAGGTCGCCCCGATTCTGGACGAGGTCCTGCAAACGGTGAGCGGCGATATGGCGGAAGGGGTGCGCCTCGTCAAATCTGTGTTGACACGGCCGCTTTCTCGTATTGCTATCAATTCTGGTGCTGATCCAGTGGCAATCGTCAGTGAGGTCACCCGCGTCAACGGTGGCTATGGTTACAACGCCTCGACCGGCAAATACGAGAATATGATCGAGGCTGGTATCATCGATCCGGTGCGTGTCACCTATACGGCACTGCGCAACGCGGCATCAGTTGCAAAGCTCATCCTGACGACGGAGACGCTGATCGGCGACCTCGAAGAAGGTGAGACTGACCCGACTGCTGGGCCAGCGCTGGGTGGTGGGGCGGAGCGATTGGGACGAGATTAACGGAAAGCCACCTGCAAGGCTTCACGGCATGATCCCAATAATAGTTTTCGAGAGACAGAACTCCGAAACAACAGGGAGAAAGTAATGGACCAGAAAACTGATACCGCTGGCAAGTGTCCAATTCCGCATGGAAACACGAGCGTCTCGGCCAGGTCAAACCGCGACTGGTGGCCGAACCAGCTGAACCTCAAGATTCTCCATCAGGGTTCTTCCTTGTCCAGCCCGCTCGACAAGGACTTCAACTATGCTGAGGAATTCAAGAAGCTCGATCTGCAGGCGCTGAAGCAGGATCTTTTCGACCTGATGACGGATTCGCGGGAATGGTGGCCGGCCGACTTCGGTCATTACGGACCACTCTTCATCCGCATGGCCTGGCACAGCGCCGGCACCTATCGCACCGGCGACGGCCGCGGCGGTGCCTCTTCCGGCACGCAGCGTTTCGCGCCGCTCAACAGCTGGCCGGATAACGTCAACCTTGACAAAGCCCGTCGTCTGCTCTGGCCGATCAAGCAGAAATACGGAAACAGCATCTCTTGGGCCGATCTGCTGATACTGACCGGCAACTGCGCACTGGAATCCATGGGTTTCAAGACGTTCGGTTTCGGCGGCGGTCGGGAAGACGTATGGGAACCGGAAGAAGATATCTATTGGGGTGCGGAAGAGACCTGGCTCGATGACAGGCGCTACAGCGGTGATCGTAATCTCGAAAATCCGCTGGCGGCGGTGCAGATGGGCCTCATTTACGTCAACCCTGAGGGACCGAACGGTAACCCAGATCCGATTGCCGCTGCCCGCGACATTCGCGAAACCTTTGCACGCATGGCCATGAACGACGAAGAAACTGTCGCCCTCATCGCCGGCGGCCACACCTTCGGTAAGACCCACGGTGCAGGCGATGCAGCTCTTGTCGGTCCCGAGCCGGAAGCAGCTGGCATTGAAGAGCAAGGCCTCGGCTGGAAAAGCAGTTTCCGCAGCGGTAAGGGTGGCGACGCGATCGGCAGCGGTCTCGAAGTGACGTGGACCTCGACGCCAACTAGGTGGAACAACAACTTCTTCTGGAACCTGTTCGGTTACGACTGGGAGCTGACGAAGAGTCCGGCCGGTGCACATCAATGGACTCCAAAGCATGGTGCGGGCGCCAACTCGGTGCCGGATGCACACGACAAGTCCAAGCGTCATGCACCCGCCATGCTGACCACGGACCTCGCGCTACGGTTCGATCCGGTCTACGAACAGATTTCGCGCCATTTTTTTGAGAACCCGGATGCCTTTGCTGATGCCTTTGCTCGCGCCTGGTTTAAACTGACGCATCGCGACATGGGGCCGCGTGCTCGTTATCTTGGTCCGGAAGTGCCGAGTGAAGAACTCATCTGGCAAGATCCGGTGCCGGATGCTGACTATGCGCAAATCGATGCTAACGATATCGCTGCCCTCAAAAGTCAGATCGCTGCCTCGGGCCTGACGATCCCGCAGCTCGTCTCGACGGCCTGGGCTTCCGCTTCTACCTTCCGCGGTTCAGATAAGCGCGGCGGCGCTAATGGTGCGCGCATCCGTCTTGCACCGCAGAAAGATTGGGAAGCCAATCAACCGGACCAGCTTGCTTCCGTACTTCAGGTACTCGAAGGCATCCAGAAGACATTCAACAATGCTCAGACTGGCGGCAAGAAAGTATCGCTTGCCGATCTGATCATTCTCGGTGGTTCGGTAGCCATCGAACAGGCTGCGAAGAAGGCTGGTCACGACGTGGTCGTTCCCTTCGCGGCTGGCCGTACTGATGCATCTCAGGAACAGACCGACGCTGAATCATTCGCCGTTCTGGAGCCGATTGCCGACGGGTTCCGCAACTATCAGAGGGGTGTGTACACCGTTTCCTCCGAAGAACTGCTGATCGACAAGGCTCAGTTGCTGACGCTGTCGGCCCCGGAAATGACCGTTCTTGTCGGTGGTCTGCGTGCACTGAACGCTAATTGCGACCAAATCCAGCATGGCGCCTTCACCAAACGTCCGGAAACGTTGACCAACGACTTTTTTGTCAACCTGCTCGATATGAATACGGAATGGAAGGCTGTTTCCGAGACGAAGGACGTGTTCGAGGGACGAGATCGTGCAACCGGAGAGGTCAAGTGGACTGCCACACGCGCCGATCTTGTCTTTGGCTCCAACTCGCAGCTACGAGCTATCGCTGAAGTCTATGGTCAAGCTGATGCCGGGCAGAAATTCATCCACGACTTCGTCGCTGCCTGGACGAAGGTCATGAACGCCGACCGCTTCGACCTTATCTGATCAAATTCAGGGCATTTCCAGCAAAAGTGCGAAGCGGCTTTGCATAGGATAATGCGATGAAACAAGCACTTAGAGCGGTTCTGTTTTGCTGGAACCGCTCTAATTTAGCCGGACACGCCAAAAAAGCGCGTCTGGCTCGGCAACGGCTTACTTGCCGATCTCACGTTGTTCACCCCCCGACAAAAGGGGCGAAACGGAACGCTTATCTTTTTCCAACTAACACGGTGCAGAAATTGGAGCAGTTTGGCATCAAGCGTATTCTCGCTTGATGCCAAACTGCTCCAATTTCCGATAGAGCGTAGGGCGAGATATCCCGAGCCGGCGAGCAACCTTACTGAGATTGCCACGTTCAGCTGACAAAGCTCTGATCACTGCCTGCCGTTCGGCTTCAGCAAAACTACCGACAGGCCTGTCACATTCGATGCCATCACTCTCTGAGAACGATGCAAGGATCTCGGCAGGGAGATCGTCAATACGGACAAGCTGATCGTGCGACAACAGATGCGCCCGTTCAACAAGGTTGCGCAGTTCCCGGACGTTGCCTGGCCAAGGATAGCGGATCAACGTGTCGAGCGCCTCGTTCGTAAATTCAAGGCGCGAAACTCCCCTTTGGGCGGCCATCCCTCGATTGAAATGATCGAGAAGCAAGATGCAATCGTCACCGCGTTCGCGCAGGGGCGGCACGTGGATCGTAACTGCGCTTATTCTATAGAAGAGATCGCGACGGAAGCGTCCAGCCGCAACCTCTTGTTTAAGATCACGATTAGTCGAAGCGACGAGCCTGACGTCAACCGGTCGAGACTGGTTCTCACCCAAGCGCTGAACGAGACGTTCCTCAAGAACGCGCAATAGGAAGGGCTGTATGTCGAGCGGCATTTCGCCGATTTCATCCAAGCTCAATACGCCGCCATTGGCTAGTTCAAAGACACCAGCCTTGCCATCGCGCGATGCCCCGGTAAAAGCGCCGGAGACGTGACCAAACAGTTCGCTTCCGAAAAGCTCCTTTGTGACAGCCCCACAATTAAGGGCTATGAAAGGACTACTTGCAGCCTTCTGGCTACCCGCGTGGATGAGCCGCGCGAATAGTTCCTTGCCAACACCTGTTTCACCTTCAATTAGCAGAGACGTAACATCGCTGGTCCCGGCGGCACGGCATGCAATATCAATTGCCGCTCGAATTGAATCGCTCTCACCGACGATTGGACAGTTCGCACCACTAAGCTCACTCGGGCGATGGCCGTTGATCGCAACTGTTTGTTTCACGGTATTTTTCGGAAGCACGAGAGCCGCGCCGCGGATATCGCCATCGACTTCGAGAGGACGGACATCACAATTCCCCATGACGTCAGGAAGATTTGCCACGATGCTGTCCACGAAGCCGGAGCCCGCAAATTTCGACTCCCGACGGTTGACGCCGCCATTGCGAAGGCCGTCCGTAAAACTACGGCCTTCAGAAGGTGATACGTTGTTGTTGTAGACTGTCCTGCCCTGCCTATCGATAATCAACAGCCCATCACTGGCTCGGTAGTTTTTCGCTGAAGCGAGGAAGGCCTCGAGTAGCAGCATGCGTTCTGCTGTCTGCGAGTCAACGATCGCCCGCTCGATCTCACGCGCTGCCGCTGTGACAAGGGCAATGTTGTGTAGACGAAAAATATCCGGATGCCCCGAAAGATCGATGACCCCAATCACATTGCCGTCAAAGGGATCCCGGATTGGCGCGCCGGCGCAAGTCCAACTCTTAATACCAGCGCAGAAGTGTTCAGCGGCATGGACGAAGACTGGTGCACCAGTCCAAAGCGCTGTACCTATGCCATTTGTACCGACCACATCCTCGGTCCACTTTCCGCCAATGCCAAGGTGTATGTCCATACCATCAAAAACAGTTCTCCGATCGCCGGCCACGTCAACCAAGACGCCGTCTTTATCCGCCAGTACAAGCATGGCACCAGTACCGTCCAGCGTTCTGCCGATCATGGAGAAAGGCTGCGCAGCAGCCTCCAAAAGTTCCAAATTGTTGCGCGTTCGCGCCTCCACAATGTCACGGTCTGTTTCCAGAGGGGCGTGATCACGTTGCGCGTCGATGCCGCAATCAGCGCAACGGAACCAGGAATCATGGATCGTCGACCGAATTGGAAACGACGGCGTCTTCGCTTCGTCAACTCCGTCAACCACGCTTTCCCAGGCACGCGTGACCACCATCTCATCGTAATCAGATCGTAGCAAGTTGGACTGCGCGAACGTGGTGCCCCCTTTTGATGAACGGGCTACAGGCAGATCACTTGCCTCATTTGGATTCCAAGTCATGTAGCTCTCGCATTCCCAGAAACAACAAAATGTGGCGACGGTGGAATGACCGGTTTCACGTCAGGTTTCGGGAGGGATATCGAGACGCATGCCGATGTCTGCAGCGAGCTCGGCAGGACCGTAGGCGTCACCGAGAACAACGCCATCCATGTCGGCGATCGCTTCGGCAAGCCCGGTTTTCAGAGGCGCAATATAACGGTTTCCCGCTGTGGCGAGAGTGAAAATCTTACCGACGCCCGTTTCACGGAGATCGCCGAGGTGATAAATCTGCCGTCCTGACTGGACATCGACAGCAATTATCCGGCCGTTGAGGGTGACTCTTATGCGAGCCACCGGCTCTGGTGTGGGAGCCAAACTGCCACCGACATGGATGATCAGGCCATCCGGTTGTGGCGTCGGACTCGGGTTCCCCATCTTGGAATAGCGCCCATCGCTCAAATGGTCTGCAAGTTTGGTGATAAGCCCACGATTTTGCTGTATGAGTTGCCAAATATGGACATCCTCACGACGCGGACCTTCCCGCTTAGAAAATATCTCGACCATGAATCCTCCCAGATCATGACTGCATTTTCTTACGTATGGTTGGCTGGAGTAGTACCATGTTTCAACCAATACGCCATCATATACCTTAGCATCTATTGTCAATAAGATGGTGGTGCAGGAGCGCGTCATACCAAATTTCGATCAAACGCGGGAACTCGTCTCTAAAAGTCTAGTGTTCAGTTTCTGTCTATTGCGGGGTGTGGGTGCCCAGCGCTATCCTTGTCGTAAAATGATGCATAGGAGGAGATATGCAGCATCTTTCCAGCATGGACCGTGCTCGTAATGGGCTTGAGAGCGGCGACAGATTTCCGGTAGCGACCTTACCGACGGTCGTGGCTGAGAGTTGGCATCGTTGTCGCGAACTTGGCCTCGACCCGCGCTCCGAACCGCGCCAGAACGTTATAGCCTTTTCGCAAGTCAAGCATCGACGTGAGCAGAATGCAGTTCTGCGAAAGTTGGCACTTGCGGAAATGCAACTACTCTTTTCACAGATCGCCGGGTCAAATTTCATGATCGCTCTGGGCGATGCGGACGGAATCGTGCTTGACACAATCAGTGACCAACACTTTGCGGATAGCGCTCCCGGTCGCTCAATCATCCCCGGTAGTATGTGGAATGAAAATTTGAGCGGCACCAACGCGCTGGGGCTGGCTGCGGCGTACAATAGGCCAATAGCAATCTACGGGCGCGAACATTACTTCAGAGGCCACGGGCATCTTAGTTGCATGGCCGCGCCTATTCTGAATTCGCGTGGCGAGACAATGGGACTGCTGGATGCTTCCTGCGCCCATGAAGCAAGGCAGGAGCATACCCATGCCCTTGTGCGAATGGCGGCCGCGCAGATCGAGAATGGGTTGATCTTTCAGGAGTGTTCGGAAAGTTTCATCTTCGCATTTCATCCACGAATAGAGTATCTCGACACAATTTCAGCGGGCCTTCTCTCCGTCGCGCGGGACGGCAGCGTCGTTTCGCTGAACCGGCCTGGCATCTCCTTGCTTGCAGGCCTACCCGCAATGATCGGTCGGCATTTTGATGACCTCTTCGAAGGTGGTTTCGGTGCGGCAATGGATGGCCTCCTCAACGGCGGAGTGATCCGAATCCGCGACATGGCGGGCAGTGGTCTTTTTATGGTTTGCCGCCAAATCGGCTTGCGTCAAGCAACAGCAGCGCAGCTTCGGCCGTCGACACCGCCCTCGGTAAAAGAACGAAACGAGCCTTCCTTCGTCTGTGAAGACCCTGTGATTAGGCGCGCGATGATCGACATTGAGGAAGCAGCGGCACTGCGCATGCCACTCCATATCACGGGTGAGACCGGGACCGGCAAAGACCTGATGGCACGCCATATCCATCATCGGAGTGGGCGCGAGGGTGCATTTGTTGCACTGAACTGTGGCGCAGTGCCAGAGGCGTTGTTCATCGCCGAGATCTTCGGACATGAACGTGGCGCTTTCACCAATGCCCGCGCCGAAGGTGCACCGGGGCTCGTTCGCGCAGCCGATGGCGGTACTTTATTCCTGGATGAAGTTGCAGACATTCCGACTGCCGCTCAAAGCTCCTTGCTTCGCTTCCTCGACAGTATGGAAGTACGGTCCGTCGGTGGTACCAAGACGGACAGGGTTGATGTTCAGATTGTATCGGCTACCAATCGGGATCTTCGTGAGCTGGTAAGCCAGCGTACGTTCCGCGCCGACTTATATTATCGGCTCAATGCTTTCTCCATCCACCTGCCCCCCGTGAGAGAGCGTAGCGACTTCGACGGCATCGTCCGTTATCTCATGGAAAGTCTCGCGCCTGGAATACCGATCACGGATACAGCAATCGCAAGCCTTGCTTGCCGATCTTGGCCGGGCAACGTTCGCGAGCTAAGAACCACCTTGCAGCGTGCATTGCTCCGTCGGCGTTCAGGCTATGTGGACGAAGGATGCTTAGAAGAGATTGGTTTAGCGAAAATTGATGATCAGGATTGCTGTGATGCGTGCAGACCACATCCACTGAGCCGTACGAAATGCCGAGAGATTCGCGCAGCATTCCGAGCGAACGAGGGCAATATCTCACATACGGCTCGCCAACTCGGTTTATCGAGAACGACTGTTTACAAGCACGTTCGTTAAGGCTGCAAACATAGAATGAAGAGAAAGCTGTGAGTTCTGTTACCTGATGGCGGTCATATATGGCTGTGAGATCGTCTGGCCATTTTTGATTGGTGGAGGAGTGTCTTCATAGGCAGACTCGATAAGCCTTCATCGACGAATTTCTTGCGAGCCACCTTACCCATCGCTTACAGCATGCGCGCATCGTGGATACCGCGATAGACAAGCTGCTCTACTATTCGGGCACAAGTGTTCTCAAAATTTCTCATTGTCTTTCTTTTGAGTCGAAATGAACCCAATCCATCCTCTGCAGACATCAGCACGAAGGCCAGAGAAACAGAACAAACGAAAGGTCCGCCCAAATGGTTCCAATGATCGGCCTAGGTAGCCGTTAGGACAGCCAGGATATTGTGGATGAACCGCGCTCCGTACTGTACGAATTTTTGCAACGGGACCCCGAAATCATAACGTTGTTTGAAACAAGCGAGTGCGCAAATTACTTTACGACCTGCTGTTGTGACCCATAAAAGCGGAGACGCTCTGATGACTGGACAGACAACGAATTGGTTCGGCATTTTAAGTATAGTCTCTCTGACAAAGCGGAACTTCACTAATCCGTTGATGCAGCGCGGAAAGAAATTTCTCTTCTGCGCGATTAAGAACAGTGCTGGGATTATGAACCACATAAATGTCGATAGCAGGAGGGCTTTCATATGGTGGTAGTCGCCAGAGAAGCTTTCCATCAACATCGGGCTGTGCAACGTGAAGAGGCAGGGCTCCTATCCCCAAGCCTGCAACGATCATACGTCGAACTTCTTCAGCATTTGCGGACATTCCAATAATCCGAGAGTTGAGTTGTGCTTCCTCACGCAGAATAGCCACAGGGCGCAAAGCATCTGTAAGAATATCAGTTTTGAATGATACAGATGTTTCTCCACGCAGATCTTGTAACTTCAGATCGGAAAGTCCGTATAGGCGGTGAGATGGGCCACAAAAGAAGCCGAAATACTCACGGAAAAGCCTCACATATTTGAGCTTATCATGCTGCTTGTGAACCAGACAAATTCCGATACTTGCTTGCTTTTGCAAAACGCTCGTTGTCACCACGCTGCTGGTCATGACTTCAATACTAAAAGTCACTTCGGGGTTTTCATGATGGAAGTTTTTGAGCACTTCATCAAGAATCGGAGAAACAACATAGCTTGCCAAGGCGATTGTGACATGCCCGGTTATCTCTTCTTTCATGTCACGGATGAGCACATCTAATCGCGAAACACTTCCGAAAATTCCAACCGCTTCCTTATAAAGAAGAAGTCCCGCAGCCGTAATTTCAAATCGGCCCATCGCACGATCAATCAATCGCTTTTGTAGTCTGTCTTCCAGTCTTTTCAAAGCGTTGGATACAGTGGGTTGTTTCAGCCTCAAGCGATTTGCTGCTGCAGTAATGCCCCTCTCTTCAACGATGACGATGAAAGTGCGCAGTAAATTCCAGTCGAGTTCCCAAGGAAGTTTTTTAATGCGGTTTGATGAGGATGGTTCAGCAGCAACCATGGCATTCTCTAAATCTATGGGTAACATTTCTATTATCTATTTTGAAAATGACCCGCTTTCATATCACTATGCAAGCAAAATTAACCACAACCACCTGTGGGGGAAATCTGAAATATGCGGGACCACGTTTCCTGGATGCGCCCATGGCTCTTATTGACACCGGCTTTAACGACGGTTGCTTTATTGCTCGTCATACCTGTCGGGTTCATCATCGTTTATTCATTCTGGTTAAGCACAAGTACCGGAACGGATTCCGTTGGCTTTTATCTCGATAACTGGACCGAAGTTTTAACGGACCCATTTTATAGAGACATTCTCTTTAAGACACTGCGCATCGCATTTCTGACGACGGTTGCTTGCTCTATATTGGGGTATGCACCGGCATATTACATCGCGACGTCGAAGAGCCGTTATAAGCCACTGTTGCTGTTGTTGCTTATACTTCCCTTTTGGATTAGCTACATAATTCGGACCATGTCCTGGATCAATATTCTTGGTGCCGCGGGCGCAATTAACTCCGTCTTACTCTGGATGGGACTGATCAACAAGCCTGTGCAACTGCTCTATAATGAGGCCACCGTCATTCTCGGGCTCGTTCACTACCTGCTGCCATTCATGATACTCAATGTTTATGTGAGCGTAGAAGCCATTGATCGTAATCTGGTCGATGCAGCGCGTTCGCTTGGTTCAACGAGCTTTCAGGCGTTTCGTGAAGTAACTTTGCCGTTATCCCTGCCGGGTTTGGCCGCAGGCGGATTACTTTGTTTCGTCCTTAGCGCTGGAACCTATATCACTCCCGCAATCCTCGGCGGTCCGCGCGATGCCATGTTCGCCAATCTGGTTTTTGATGCTGTTATTACGCAGCTCAATTGGCCGTTGGGCTCTGCACTTTCCATCATCCTGCTCATTGTTCTGAGCGTTGTTGTGATCATTTATAATCGCTTGATTGGCATAGGCCAGCTCGCAAAAAGTTTTCAGTGAGGCTGCAATGACCACATCATTCTGGCTCCGGCTCTATACAATCGCTGTCTATCTTTTCATGTTCCTGCCGATCGTCGTTGTCGTGCTGCTGGCATTCAACGCTAACCAGTTTGGCACGTTTCCGATGGAGGGGTTAAGCCTGCGCTGGTTTATCCGTTTATGGGAAAATGACGCGATCATGCGCGCTTTTCGGGTTTCGCTGCTGCTGGCATCATTGACCGCAATCATATCGACCACCCTTGGCGTGCTTGCCGCCCTTAGCCTCGTTCGATACCGCTTCAGGGGCAAAGAGGGCATTACAACGCTGCTGATTGCTCCGATTTTAGTGCCGGAAGTGGTTCTCGCGGTCGCATTGCTGCTGTTTCTGCGTTGGCTGGATTTGCCAAAGAGCTTTCCGCTGCTTCTCTTGGGTCACGTTGTGTTTACGCTGCCTTTCGTCCTTCTTGTGGTTCAGGCACGGCTCGCAAGCATAAAGCGCGACTATGAAGAAGCTGCAATGAGCCTTGGCGCCGGACCGATTCAAACCTTCTTCGTCATCACACTTCCATTGCTTATGCCTGCTGTATTTGCCGGGCTTCTATTTGCTTTCACCATCTCATTCGATGATGTGACTGGCACTTTGTTCTGGAAGCCGGGCGGAATTGAGACTGTGCCCACACAGATTTTCGCAATGCTTCGCAACTCGATTTCACCAGAAATAAATGCACTGGGAACTGTGATGATCGTGGTGACTGTAACTCTGCCAGTGGTCGCCCTCGCCTTTGCACGCTGGCTGGTCATGCGACGAAGTTAGTGGTGTTTCCGGCTTTGATTGAGTTGGAAGAATAAATGCAAGCCTTTGTTTATAAATAAAAATATGAATGTAAGTTGGACTATCGGCAATACTCTGATCGAAATAAAATTGTTAATCAAAAAGCAAAAAAGGGGAATATCAATGGATGATACAAAACGGTACGAACGTTTGTTGGATCGCTATCGTCATGGAGACATAAAGCGCCGTACGTTTTTGGGTTTGATCGGTGCATCTGCCGCAGCGTTTGGTGTCATGGGTAAACCATTTGCCGGCTACGCATTGGCTGCCAAGCCCGATGAAGTTCGCTTTGATGGCTGGGGCGGTGTGGTTTCCGATGCCTTCCGCAAACATGCATTTGCTCCCTATACTGAAAAAACCGGAATTCAGGTTGTTGATGGAACATTTGGCGGTGCAGATGAATATCTAGCTCGGGTGAAGGCCGGACGTCCGGGCGAGTTCAATATTGCACACCTGTCGGGTGTTTTCGATTATGCCCGTTACAATCAGCAGGGACTGGCTTCGGAAATAAACGAGGCAAACATTCCAAATCTCGCGAATGTTATTGTTCGATTGCAGGATGCACTGCGCCCGATTACGGGCGGTAAACTCTCCGCTGTTCCTTACAATTATGGGACCACCAGCATTGCTTACAACCGGAAATATATTTCCGATGAAGAAGCCAAGGAAAAGGGCGCAAAGCTTCTTATCGATACGGCCTATAAAGGTAAGCTCGGTGGCTGGAGTGAATGGAAAACCCGGATTTGGTATGCCGCTTTGCAAACAGGGCAGGATCCAAATGACATCAAAGACGAAGATGTGATGTGGGAGAGCGTTCGTACGAGCCGCGACAACGTCCTTAAATATTGGAGTTCGGGCGCCGAACTGATGAGCCTTCTGGCTGCCAACGAAATTTACGCAACGGAGGGCTGGTCCGGACGTATTCGTGCTTTGCAGGATCAGGGCCATGATCTGGGCTACCTTGATCCCGAGGGTGGACTTGGCTGGCAGGAATGCCTTTTCGTATTGAAAGGAAGCCCGATGGAGGCGTGCGAGGAATTGTTGAACTTCATGCTGGAACCGGAGGTCGCAATCGCGGTTGCCGAAGGTCAAAGCTATCCGCCGGCGCTTGATCCGCAAAAGGTTGACCTTGGAAAAGTGGTGCCGACGCTGCCAGCATTCGATCCGGAAGGAAAGCTGACGTCGCTCAATTTCTTTAATCCTGACTATTGGAACAGAAATGAAGCCAAATGGTCAAAAGCCTACAGTCGTGTAGAGGCTGGCTATTAACTGAATGCAACGGGCGGGGCCGTTGGTCCCGTCACCGCTGATGTTTTCCCATAGAACCAGGATCAAGCGAGTATCGTGTTGAATACACCTCAAGTTGCTGTCGAACTAAATAAACTCGTAAAACGCTTCGGTGATGTGACTGCCGTACACGAGATCAGCCTAGAGATAGAAGAAGGAAGCTTCGTGACCTTGCTTGGCCCCTCAGGCTGCGGCAAGACAACGACATTGCGTATGATCGCGGGGCTGCTTTCGCCAAGCTCTGGTGCCATCAAAATTAAGGGTAAGGACGTTACCACGACACCGATCCATCGGCGTAATCTCGGTATTGTCTTTCAGAATTATGCATTGTTTCCGCATAAAACAATTTTCGATAATGTTGCTTTTGGTCTTAGATATCGCAACATCGCCAAAGCCGAGATTGTGCGGAAGGTCCGTGACGCGCTTGAACTGGTGCAGCTACCGGATGTTGCAGAACGGTTTCCGGCTCAACTATCTGGCGGACAGCAGCAACGTATCGCACTTGCACGCGCGATTGTTATCGAGCCGGATGTGTTGTTGCTCGATGAACCTCTTTCTGCGCTTGACGCTAACCTTCGCGAAAATATGCGCGTTGAACTCAAACGAATCCAATCAGAGTTGGGTATCACAACAGTGTTCGTGACACATGATCAGGCGGAAGCACTTGCGATGTCTGATCGGATTGTGGTGATGCGGAGGGGGCATGTGGAGCAGGTGGGGGTGCCTGAAGAGGTATACAATCAACCCAGAACCGCGTTTGTGGCCAATTTTCTAGGCAACTCGAATCTCGTGCCTGCCCGAATAGTGGAAAAACGTGGATCGCACTTTATTGCTAGTATTGATGGTATTGGAACGTTGCCAATAGAGGTTGCGCGATGTGGGACCCTTTGTGAAGGGGATGAGGCATTGGTCGTGATCCGTGCTGAACGTCTTTACCTTAAAGAAAGCGATGTTCCAGCAACGCTTGAAGACGACATTTTGCAATTGTCCGCTCGTGTGACCGATGTCGATTATCAAGGACAAATTGCGCGCTATTTTCTCGATTCGGGTGGTAAAACCTATGAGGCATTGAACACGATTGATCGTACGCCCTTCAAAAAGGGGTGCGTATTAAACGCGGTTATTCGCGGCCGTGATTGCGCGTTGATTCCAAAATCTGAAACATAGAAAGCGATTTCAACGTGACGGTATCAAACGCCGACGTCATCTCGCATGCAATTGACTCTTCTACAAGGCTCGATCGATGAATTTTATCTTCTCTGAAGCACAGCGCACTCATGACCCGCGCCACTTCTTGTCTGCTGGCACGCGTAAGCAAAATCCTGAGG
This sequence comes from Brucella grignonensis, assembly GCF_002252505.1. GTDB lineage: Bacteria > Pseudomonadota > Alphaproteobacteria > Rhizobiales > Rhizobiaceae > Brucella > Brucella grignonensis. The sequence continues at coordinate 82,599 of NZ_NNRL01000167.1, forward strand.
TACCAGAGCGCATCGATAGATTGTTGTCGGGTGCAAAATCAACCGGTCTAACGTCAATGGAGCCGGCTGACTATGGAATGTCACCAATTTCGGCTGTCCATACGCCTGAATATCTCCATTTCATGCAAAATATTCACAATGAATGGTGTAAATTTCCTGGCGCTGCAGACGAGGTGATCCCCAATATTCATCCTGCGAGGCGTGATATTTCTTATCCTCTTTCATGGCTGGGGCGCGCAGGCTATCACATGGCAGATACGTCATGCCCCATATCGGCTGACACTTGGAGTTCTGCTTATTGGAGTGCACAAACCGCGGTGGAAGCTGCTCGTCATATCCAGAACGGTAGTGACTCTGCTTACGCTCTCTGCCGCCCGCCCGGCCATCACGCATTCAATGATATGGCGGGGGGCTTTTGCTTCCTAAACAATTCAGCTATTGCTGCCCAACAGTTACGCCAGACTTGTGAGCGCGTTGCCATACTTGATGTAGATTTGCATCACGGAAATGGAACACAAGGCGTGTTTTATAGTCGTAAGGACGTTCTCACATTATCGATCCATGTTGACCCAACTTCATTTTATCCGTTTTTCTGGGGGCATTCTTGTGAACGCGGAGAAGGAGAGGGGCTTGGCTACAATCTGAATATTCCCCTAAGTCTCGGATCTGGCGACGATGTTTTTCTGAATGCGTTAAAAGTGGCTATCGCCCGCATTCATGCATTTCAGCCCGATGCATTGGTGATAGCATTGGGACTTGATGCATCATCTGAAGACCCCTTCGGTGGCCTGACAGTCACCAATGATGGGTTCTCCCGGATTGGGGCAGCCTGCGGTGATATAAGATTGCCGACCGTCATCGTCCAGGAAGGTGGATATCTTTCCGATGCACTTGGAAAAAATCTCACAGCATTTCTAAGCGCTTTTTTATCGAAACGTATATCTTGAAGCCTAGCATTGTCACATTAAAGCGCATGCAGTTCATTGCGTTCTGGGATGGGCTCAAATTTTACCACCCATCCCGTTTTAAAGCGGAAGGAATATTTGGTTCCGCTTTAAAAGGTCTGATCGTTCTGGTTTTCATCTATCGTTTGCAGATGAATTCATGGGGTCCCGTTGTAAAATTCGGTCGGCAGGTAGCAAGCCTTAACTGTAGAGATACACTTATGCTGTGAGCGCTGTGAACTGTTGTCAGAGTGAAAATGGTGTCAAAAAAGGAAATTTAATCCTTCGTATTCTTTTATGAAGGGCCGTGACATTAGGTTGCGGTTCTTCATATTTTATAGAATGCTTTATTGAAGGATAAAGCGAAGTGCCTTTATTGAAGTTTAAGATTCTCAACTTCACTGAATACACGAAAATAATTCAACCCAAGAATACCGTCTGTTTCCTTTTCCGTAAAACCACAATGCATCAAGGTATTCTGTAGTTCACTAAATGCTGTGTAGTCACTGAACAAATTGGACTGCAGTCCGCACCTATCGGTTCCAATAGCTATGTTATTTACGCCGACTAAGTCCGCCGCTTTTTTAAGTCCTATCGCATAATCCATAATTGAGGGAAATAATATCGAGTTAGGCCATATACCAATCAATCCGCCTTGATTTGCAATTTTCAAAGCTATTTCCGAAGGTAGCTTTCTCGCATCGTCGTCTCCCGCTTCCCGTATTGATGTGTGCGAACAGACTACGGGTGCGCTTGTTTCCTTGAGAACGTCATTCATTGACTTCTCGGATAAGTGTGCCAAATCAATGATAATACCTAAGTTATTGCAAAGCTTGACTGCAGATAATCCAAACGTGCTTAAACCTCCATATTTCTCTGGTTCAGTTTGATTGTCAGCTAATTCACTCGGGTAATAGTGTACTAACCCTAGTTGTCGAAGATGGCGATACTGATAGTCGAAAGCTAATTGGCGTAGATCCTTCTGAAGATGATCCGCGCCTTCAATTCCGACGATTATCCCTCTTTTCCCTACAATTGATATTTGTAAAATATCACTGGATGACTTTATAAACTGAAGATCAGATTCGTTTATTGTCCATTTTAAATTCTCAAAAGCTTTATCGGTATAATCCACGATCTGGTGCTCATTTTTGGGTTCCTCCATAACCACTTTTCCGTTCTCAAAATGCAGTAAACAACCATCAGGAACAATATTCTGAACGGTTATAGCCAGACCTGATTTTCTCATCAGATCGCCAACATCTTCTGGTGTCGTATTGGGATATAGAAGTTGTTCACTGTGGCAATGTACATCAACAATAAGGTTGTTTCTCATCTTGTTCTCCTATCATCGCTTCGAACAATTACGAGCGATTGAGATTGTATCCGAAGATAGCGGCCAATAGGATTATCTGAAACTTCGAATGGCCCCGAAAACCACCATTATAAGATGCAGTTAATGAATATTAGAGTAACTAAGTCAGCTACGTTTTGTGATAAAACTCTTCGCACAATAGTTCCAAACTGCACGAAATATCAAGCTATTAGTGTGCGGATCATTGATATTTATAATGAGGTACAGTGATGCTACCTACAGTGGTATTACTTGGGGTATATTGCTTCTCTCCAGCAGGAAATAGGGAATATGGAGAGGGAGCTGTGATGGATAGCTTTTATAGTCAACCACTTGCCATATGTGGCATTGGATGCAGATTTCCTGGTGGAGTTGATGACAGTAGTTCGTTTTGGGACCTTTTAACTGAAGGACGTGACGGAATTGTCCCGGTTCCACAAGATCGATGGTCATCGAGCAAATTTTTCGATCCAGATGTTCGAATCCCAAGTAAGATGTATGTAAATGCTGGTGGATTTATAGATCAGAATATAAATGAATTTGATGCGGAGTTTTTCGGCATTTCGCCGAGAGAAGCGTCCAGGCTTGATCCTCAGCAACGCATTCTTTTGGAAATTACATGGGAAGCGCTAGAAGACGCTGGCATAAGTTTGTCCGATATCGTGGGAACCTCAACGGGAGTGTTTGTCGGTGGTTTTATGGCTGACAATTTACTCACCCAACTTAATCCACTCAATCGCGATATGATAGGTGCGCATAGCGAAATTGGTTCAACGCTAGGTATATTATCGAACAGGATATCTCATTTTCTGGATTTACAAGGCCCGAGCATGACAGTCGATACCGCGTGTTCATCATCCTTGACCGCTTTCCATCTTGCATGTCAGTCACTACGGTCATTTGAATGCGATACTGCGTTGGCCGCTGGTGTTAACATAATGATACGTCCAGAAAACCACATTGCACTGTCCAAGGGGGGATTTCTGGCAAAAGACGGACGGTGCAAAAGCTTTGATGAGCGTGGAGATGGATACGGTCGCGGAGAAGGTGCAGGGATAGTCGTGTTAAAACGGTTAAACGATGCAATCCGTGATAATGACAACATTATATCAGTCGTGCGGGGCACATCAGTCAATCAAGACGGTCATACCGACGGCATTACAGTTCCAAGCGGTGAAGCGCAAACTTCCCTGATCCGTAAAGTGTACGGGCTATCTCATGTTGATCCGATTAAAATTGGTTATATCGAGGCGCATGGTACAGGAACTAAAGTTGGAGATCCTATCGAAGCAAATGCATTAGGCAACGCTATAGGGGTCTATAGGGCCTCAGAAAATCCTGCATATATTGGTTCTGTAAAATCAAATATCGGACACCTTGAAGCGGCAGCTGGGATTGCTGGAATAATTAAGGCTTCGTTGGCGTTGAAACACGGAATAGTACCTAAGCTCGCAAACTTAAAGAACCCCAACCCCAATATTCCATTCGAAAAGATGGGGCTAAGGCTTCCGATAGATAATATCGAAATGCGTGAGCCTAAGGGAGAGAGATACTACGCTGTAAATTCTTTTGGGTACGGTGGTTCAAACGCGCACGCGTTGCTGCAAGACTGGGTTGAAAGCAAAGCACACCCACAAGATCATTCTGCCTCGCCTTCCTTTAAATACCTTCCCTTATCTGCACGGAATGAAAAAGCTTTGCGGCAGCTCGCCGAAAGATATTCTGATATATTAACCGAGGCCAATGTCAATGATGTCTGCCATACAGCGTCGTGTCGACGTTCCCATCTTGAATATAGGTTGGCGGTTTTTGGCAATAATGCTTCAGATTTAGAACAACAATTAAAAGCATATGCCGCGGGCAATGATCAAGATATTATTGCCGGGAAGACTGCTTTTAAACCCAAAAAGCCGGTTTTTGTTTTGACGGGCATGGGGCCTCAGTGGTGGGCCATGGGAAGAGAGCTGTATCAATCCGAACCAGTCTTTCGATCCACTGTCACTACCATTGACGAAGTGTTCGAAACTTTCGCTGGTTGGTCAATTCGCCATGAAATGTTGGCTGGCGAAACCGAATCCAGGATGGCACGAACTGAGGTTGCCCAGCCAGCAAATTTTGTTCTGCAAGTTGCTCTGGTAGAGTTATACAAATCCTGGGGGGTGAAACCTGCTGCCATTGTTGGTCACAGTGTAGGTGAAGTCGCCGTCGCTTATTTATGCGGTGCCTTATCACTCAATGAAGCTGTTCAAGTCTCATTTCATCGCAGTCAACTGCAACAAAGACTAGCAGGAAAAGGTGGCATGCTGGCTCTGGGCGCAACAGAAGAGCAAGCTACGTCAATGATAAACGGATACAGCGACGTTGTCTCTATTGCCGCCATCAACAGCGATAAATCTATCGTACTGGCCGGTAACGTAGATGCTTTGCAGGCAATTGCGGGGCAAGCTGAGAAAGAAGGGATTTTTAATCGCTTTCTAAAAGTCGAAGTCCCTTACCACAGTCCGGTAATGGACGAGATTAAATCTGATCTTCTCTCAATGCTGCACCATCTAGGTCCCAAACTACCCCAGATGCCGACATGGTCGACAGTTACTGGCATGAAAGTAAACGAAATCAATTTTGATGGAGATTATTTCTATGAGAATGTCAGACAACCAGTTCGGTTGGCTGCTGCATTGTCGGATTTGATGAATGCAGGATTTGAATCATTCATCGAAATTGGACCCCATCCAGTTTTATCAAATGCTATTCAGGAATGCGCTGCATCGTTGGGAAAGACTGTATCGGTTGTTTCGTCACTGCACAGGGATAAGCCAGAGCTTGAAACTCTAAGAAGAGCGTTTTCTCAACTCTATGTAAATGGCACAACAATCGATTGGCGAGCTTCCTGCCTTAGTGAGGGAAACAAGATTGATCTGCCACATTACCCTTGGCAACGAGAAGAATACTGGGAAGAAGCGCAGACCGCCGCATCTGATCGCCTAGAGCCATTGACTCATCCATTAGTTGGTTTTGAGATGCCGACCGCAGTGAAAGGTTGGCAAAATGATCTAGGTGGTGTGAAACAAACCTACATCAATGAGCATAAAGTCGATGATCTAGTTATTTTCCCGGGAGCTGGATATATCGAAATAGGGTTGGCAATTCATTCCCGTCTTGATGAACGAAATTTAAAAGAAATCCTGAACGTTAAATTCGGTAAAGCCCTGGTTGTGAACACACATGAAGGGACGAAAATCCAGGTTTTCTATGACAAAGAAACGTCTAGCTGCAAGATTTTCGGTTGGGACGAAGCTTCCGAACAATGGACATTGCATGCAAGCATGGAACTTGGATTTGATGTGCAAAGTGAAAATCACAAGCAAATTAATCTGAGCGAATTAAAGTCAAAAATTATACACGAAATTGACGGCTTGAAGCATTATAAAATCATGTCGTCGAGGGGACTAAATTATGGATCAGCCTTTCAAGGTGTCAAGAAAGCATGGCTGGGCGAAAATCTTTGCTCATCGTTGGTGAAAGTCGAAGTTCCACCTGAGATTCAATCCGATATCAAAGATTATTTTCTGCATCCCGCAGTTCTTGATGCGTCCTTTCAATCCATTCTGCAGACAATAGAAAATCCCGCAAACCGAGACTTGTATCTGCCAGTTAGTGTTGATCGTGTCCTATTTTATAATAAACCCGAGAGCTTATTATATGCCTACGCGACCAGAACGGAGACTGACGGAAGAACGCTGAAAGGTGATATCATCCTGGTGAATGAAAATGGCGAAATTTGCGCTAGCTTTCATGGAATGGTTATTCAGGCAATTACCGATAAAATCGCGCAAGCCAACAATGCTCTCGATGATAAATTATTCGGTCTAAAATGGGTCGAGGCTGCGAGACTACCTCAAGCTGAAGCTGGTAAACATGTCTTAATTGGACGTGGGGGTGCTGCATTCGAAGCGATCAGAAAAAGTTTTGATACAAAAGTAGAAAACTTTTCTATCATAATCGAAACAAATATGGTTGCTGCTATCGATGCTTATAATAGTTTGGTCGCAAACGATATTAATTCCGAAATTAAATCCGTTTCTCTTATGTGGGGCAGCGAAGATAAAAAAGACATTTGCGGGATTGAGCAATGTTCTGAAATGTTGATGTTTCTACAGAACTCCTTAAAGCATCATAGCAAGAAGAAAATTATAATTAATATTCTAACATCAGACGCTCAACAAACGAAGGACGAGTTGTCCGAACAACAGCTATCTTCTGCGGCAACAGTAGCAATTTCAAGAGTTGCAATTGCGGAACAACAGATCCTGCCGATCCGAAATGTCGATTTGACCATCGACCAGCTTTCTATAGAGCGCGCCATCACCGAGTGTATTTCCAGTATCTCCGACGACGATATTGCGCACAGAAGCGAAGGGCGTTTCGTGAGAAGATTGACGCAAATAGCAAAATCAAAATACACGCGTGAGAACACATTCAAGATCGATGGCGACAAAACCTATCTCATCACCGGAGGGTTAGGAGGTTTTGGTCTCGAAACAGCAAAATGGCTGGTGAGTAAGGGGGCTAAACATTTGGTGCTTGTTGGACGCTCGCACAAGAATACTTCTGATGTACTTGATGAGCTGACCATTTTGAAAGCTTCAGGTGCTGAGGTCGAAATTATGACGGCCGATATGTCGGATTTTGACCAGGTAAAAAGCCTGATGAGTTCCATTCAGAGTAGGGATCACCGACTTGCTGGAATATTTCATGCTGCTGGGGTATTGGACGACAATCCGATTGATTCCTTGCAAAAGTCACAAATCGAAAACGTCATGATGCCAAAGGCAGTAGGAGCTTGGAATCTCCATCTTGCCACTGCTAATATTCCTCTGGATCATTTTATCATGTTTTCGTCTATCTCGTCGTTGGTTGGTACGCCGGGGCAAGGAAGTTATGTCGCTGCAAATGCATTTCTGGATGCTCTTGCAATCTATCGTTCTGCACAAGGTCTTGCCGGTACTGCTATTAATTGGGGTGTCATAGGTGCGGTCGGAATGGCTGCACGAAAGAAAGAACTGCTTGGTTATCTTACGGGAACTGGCTTCGATAAAATGCATCCGCAAGAAGCGCTTTCAGGCTTAGATACAGCGATAGAGTTGGGGGTGAGCAATATTGGAATTGCCAATATGAACTGGCATTCATTTGCGCCCCTCTATCCAAGTTGGGCGGCTTCAAAAAGAAACGAAGAAATCACTAAGTTGATTGACTTCACCGCTGGCCATCAATCTTCTTCAAGTGAAGAAAGAGGCTTTTTCAAAGATATAGAACACCTACAAGATAGATTTGTGCAGATAATAAGCAATGTTTTACATGTTGAAAAAGACCGAATTGACCTCGGGAAATCTCTGATATCGATAGGACTTGATTCTATTCTCGCTATAGAGATGCAGGCGAAAATTGAAGCGGACTTAAGATTAAAGTTGTCCGTACTCGATCTCTTACGTGGTGTTTCGATTCGAGAACTTGTCGATAAGTTATTCGCATCAGTTGATCATTTACAGTCTGATGAGGCGGAGGGAAATTCATCTTCGAGCAAGACAGATGAATTGATAAATATCGAAGACATTGATGCTTATCTTGATAACTTATCTGATGCTGAAGTCGCTTTAATCTTGGAAGGTAAGGTATCTGTTGAGACTGGAGCACGATCATGATGCGGGACTTCGATCCAGATACCTTGCGGCAAAAGGCTAAAGAGTTTCTTCTATCTCGTGCTCACAGAAAATCAGATGCTATGCCATGTTCCGAGGGGCAAAGGTCGCTTTGGTATCTCCATCAAATGGCTCCCGAGAGTGCGGCTTATAATGTTGGCTATGCAATCGAAATTGAAGGCCCAATCGATCATAAAATCATTCGAAAATGTTGTCGGGATATCGTCAAGCGCCACGCGGAATTGCAGTCGGTATTTTCGAGTACAAGCGGTTCTCTGCTTAAGAGAATTGAGGTTGGTGAACGCCTAGATTTCAAGCAAATCCCTGTTGGGATCGTCAGTGATCGGGAAATCAGAGATATTGTAATCAAAGAGTATAAAAGGCCATTTGATTTGAGTTGCGGCCCTCTAATAAGATTTGTAGCTTTCGATTTGAAAAATGGAAACCATATCTTTCTTTTGGTAGCACATCACATAGTTTGTGATGGAGACTCCCTTTGGTTGTTACTTGACGAACTTGGAGATCAATACTCCCAAACAGTTGGTGGGGGAGGTGAATCTGTTGTTACAATAGATTCATCCTATGACGAATTTGTCGCCAGTGAGCAGGCTTTGATCAACAGCGGATCGCTCTCTCCCAGTTGGGAATACTGGCGAAGCAAACTGGAAGCCGCACCAAATCCTATTGATCTTACCTTGGCCAACCCCAGGCCGAACAGTCAAAAATTAACTGGATTATCGCGGCCGTTACGCATGAGGAAAGAATTAACCGGTGAAATCAGAGCGAGAGCAAGAGAGATCGGCGTTACGCCATATGCTTTCCTGCTTGCAGCATTTCAGGTGTTGATATCCAGATATGGACGCGAGAACGACATCATCGTTGGCGTTCCTTCGTCACTCACCCGCGCAGGTTCATACCAACAAGTCGTAGGTCATTTTGTCAATCAATTGCCTATTCGCTCCGTTCTTACCGGAAATATGAATTTTCGAACGTTGGTGGAGGAAGTTTTCGATCAGTTACTTTCAGCAAGAGAACATGGCAATGTTCCTTTCGGGGAGATGGTGAAGAGATTTTGCCCCGTAAGAACACCCAACCGCTCGCCAATTCTTCAATCGTCTTTTGTACTGCAAAAATCTCCAAAAAGTAATTCAATCTTTGATTTAACCGTTCCAGAAGGTGAACGTAGGTGGGGCCAATGGGGCGGACTAAAAGTTTCCCATTTCGATTTCGCCCAACAGGAAGGCCAATTGGATATCACGTTGGAGCTCATTGATGGTGTGGACGAATTTTTCGGACGTGTAAAAACCGATGATCATCTTTTTAGCGCGGAAGATACAGAACAACTGGCGAGTTCGTTCGTTGCGCTGGTAACGCATGCTGCCAAAAACCCAGCTTGCAATATTGAAGATTTAAAAATTCAAAATGACGACGACCGTGACATGATGCTAAGTGTATCAGGAAATTTATGTCGCAAGTTTCCCGTCGTGATTAATTTAGCGCAAGCATTTAGCGAAGCAGTTAATCGTTATCCCACCAGAATTGCTGTAAAATTTGATGATTCAAAGCTGACTTATGCAGAGCTTGACGCTCGTGCAAACGAGCTTGCAGATTATATCGTTGCTCAAGGAATGCACCAGTCGCGCATAGGGCTTTGTGTTGATCGATCTCTGGACATGATCATCGGAATTCTAGGTATATTGAAGGCAGGCTGTGCCTACATACCAATTGACCCTAATAGCCCTTCAGCCAGACAGCAATTTATAGCTCAAGATAGTGGCGTTGAATTATTGCTCACTCAAAGTCACTTACGTGATCGTATTCAGGGATTAAACCTTAGCACTCTCTGTCTCGATGCTGATTGGGATATGATAGCAAATCAAAAGGGAAAAGTCTTACAGATTGAAGCGGTCAGTCCCGACAGCGAAGCATATGTTATTTACACGTCCGGGACTACGGGGCAGCCGAAGGGCGTGGTTATATCGCACAAGAACGTAATAAGATTGTTTCGCACAACAAACGACTATTATGGGTTCAATGAACAAGACATATGGCCTTTGCTGCATTCATTCGCGTTCGATGTGTCCGTATGGGAAATATGGGGAGCATTCTTATATGGTGGAACTCTGATCGTTGTGTCTCATGATATTATACGATCTCCAAATGAATTGACTGAGTTACTGATTGCCGAAAAGGCCACCATACTAAATCAGACTCCGTCTGCGTTTAGATTGTTAATGAAAGCAGACAATCTTAGCGATCTGGCATCTAACGGGAAATTGCGTTTGATCAGTTTTGCGGGCGAAGCGTTGGAACCGCAGAATCTCAAACAATGGGTTGATTTGGCAGGCGATGAAAATCCCAAGATTGTAAACATGTACGGTATTACCGAAACCACAGTGCATGCAATGTATCGAAGGATATTCAAGCAGGATTTGTTAAGTCATTCCAGCATGATCGGTGAGCCATTCCCCGATTTGAGAATATACATTTTGGATGAAAGAATGGAACCTGTTCCATATGGAGTACAGGGTGAGATTTATGTTGGGGGCGACGGTGTCGGTATTGGATATCATAATAGAAAGGATTTGAACGAACAGAGGTTTATTACTGATCCGTTCAAACGGGAGGCTAATGGGCGTTTATATCGTTCAGGGGATCTAGCTATTCGACGCCGCAATGGTGACATTGAATATTGCGGCAGGATGGACCGCCAGGTTAAAATCCGAGGGTTCAGAATTGAGCTTAGCGAGATAGAATATACACTGTCTGAACATAGCATGTTGAATGCGGTTATTGTTAGGGTCTTGGGAAGTGGCGAAACCTCTACAATTGTCGCATATGTCGTAAAAAGAGACAGCAAAAACGCGGATTTGACTAGCCGTGAACTTCAGCGATTTCTATACAAGAAACTGCCTGACTACATGGTTCCTTCTCTATTTGTGTTTCTCGATAGTTTTCCCTTGAATGCAAATGGCAAGATCGATGATGCGAAATTGCCTTTGCCTTTGCTCGATAAAAAATTCGAGACAAGTTCTTTTGTTCCGCCTCGCGATAATGTTGAGCGTAATCTCATCAGGATCTGGCAAAAAATCTTGAAATGTGAAGGTGTCGGCATTGAAGATAATTTCTTTGATTTGGGAGGGCATTCTTTTGTTGCCGTAGCAATGGTGGCAGCAATTGAAACGGCCTTTGGAGTCAAGATTCCAGTATCTTCGGTGCTTTACAATCAGACGATTACAAAAATTGCTGAACTCGTCAGAGCGAGTACGAATAGCGTCACGAATTCTCCATTGGTTGCCATCAAGGAGGGTTCCGGCGACAGGAACATCTTTTGTGTCGCTGGTGGTGGTGGAAATGTGGTCTATTATTACCATTTGGCTAGTCATTTATCGAACGAAATAGGTTTCTACGGATTACAAGCATTTGGACTTGACGGTTCCGAACCAAAGACGAACGTTGTTGATGCAGCCAAAGCATACATTGATCATATAAAATCGATTCAACCTCTAGGACCTTATTTGTTGGCTGGGCATTGTTTCGGTGCTTGGATTGCATACGAGATCGCTAATCAACTTGTACTCTCAGGAGAACAAGTTGAAAGGCTCTTCGTTATAGACGCACCCGCACCGACAACCGAATTGGCTCAGCACAAGAATTTGTATGATCGCTCCGATCCGGCTTGGGTAACAAAATTTGTGAAGGCGTTCTCTGAAGGAATTAATATCAATATCGAACACAAAACTAACGATAGTGAAAAAACGCAAACCGAATTGCTGAATGATGTCGCAATTCATTTTGAAAATGCCGGATTGCTTCCAATTGATGCCGGGCGGAAGCAGATACATGCATTGTTTGATGTTTTCGTGAACAACAATCTCGCTGTGTATTCTCCTGCAGAAGGGCATTTATTGGCAATCACGCTTTTTAAAGCGAATGAATTCCACTCAGACTATGATTACTCAATGGTGGAGGATGAAACCAAATCCTTCAGTTGGGCAAAATTTGCTCGACCGCCGATCAATGTCCATGTGGTGCCGGGTAATCACATTACGATGCTTAACGACGAAAACGTTTCGGAAATCTCAGATTTAATATCGAAATCAATTACGGGAGGTGTATCTTCTAATGACCAGTATTCAGTCCGTTGAATTTCTTGATAACCATCGAAACAGAAAATATAGCGCGTTTATAGAATTTTCAGGCGCTCTTTCTGACACAGGGAACTATGATTCCATTCATGGACCCTCGCCTGCACCATTCTTTGAAGGTAGAACTACAAATGGTGCCGTTGCGGGTGAACTTGTAGCTCAAAAGCTCGGTTATCAGGCAGATGCGTCGATGCATCTTGTTGGTTCAGTTAAAGGCAATAATTTCGCCGTTCGTGATGCTATGGCTTCTGGAGACCGTCCTGAAGATTTGTCAGGGCAAGTCAGCGCTTACCTTGATAGCGTTGACGGTGTTGCAGACTCCGACGCTTTATTCTTTGTCTTTAATGGTGGGAATGATGTTATTCAGGCAATATTGACTCAAGACAATGTTAAATCGGTTGCATTGATTTTGGAGGCCGTTGAAGGTCTGGAACGTGCGCTCACACGCTTGGTTGAGGCCGGTGCTCAACACATCTTGGCTCCCGATTTTATTGATGCATCGCTTTTGCCTTTGATCATCCAGAAGAAAGACGTCGTTAGAGGTCAGTTGATTTCGGAATTCTTCAATCGCAGTTATCGACGAATGCTCTTGTCGCTTGAGCAGAAACTCAAATTTAAATTTATACGTTGGAGTTTTGACGTATTCTTTAAAAAACTCATCCACGAGGGTGAAAGCTTCGGATTTATTAATACGACAGATCCATTCAGCACAATGCCTGATAAAGAGCATCTCGACATCAAACAGTTTGTCTTTTTGAGCGAGATATTTCCTACCGCGCGCGCCCATGAACTCATGGCGGAATCGATTTTAAAGGTCATCGCCAAGCAGGAGTAAGTAATATGTCAAGCGTTGAACGTTTGGATGCGAAATCCAAAACATCAGAACTGGCAAGCTATTCCAGAGCCGTTAAAGTTGGTGATTTCATATTTGTGTCTGGAACACTAGGACGCAACTCTGAAGGAGATATCCCTAATGTCGGTGATGCGGGAGGACAAACGGAAATCATACTCCAAAGGATAGAAAATGCATTGAAGGAGATGAATGCTGGACTTGATGACGTTGTCGAGACCCGGATTTTCGTAGCTGATATCAAAAAATGGGAAGGCGTTGGTGTCGTGCACGGCAAGGCATTTCGAAAAGCAATGCCAGCGACGACTTTATTGCAGGTTTCGGGGTTTGCCCATCCTGAAGCATTGGTCGAAATTTCGGCTATTGCGTATTCCCCGAGATCATGAAAATAGCTTGGGATCAACTAGTAAGTTTGAGTGATAAAATCCAAACCTATTATGGATTGGAATCTCATTCTTATTATCGAGATGATCTCTCATACTTTGCTATTTTTGTCTCAACACAACATTTCAACGTCGAATTCGAAAATGACGCAAATTTATTCCTTACTGACGGAGAAAAGATAAGGGCTGGAAAATTCGTTAATAAAGCCGATGGGATTGAATATACAACTGCGCATGCGATCCTAAAACTCGCGTTGATTGCTGCGGGTTATGAATGGAAGAGCTTTTACTTACATACACCTTCGCTGGGGGCAAAGCCTGTTCTGCGAGGCATTGGAAACTGTCAGTACCCAGATGTAAGTTTAAGTCACACCAAAGGTGGGGTTGTTGTTGGGATATCTTGGGATTATCGGATTGGAGTCGATGTTGAAAAAGGAGACAGACGAGAAATTCTTGATAATGCCCGCTATTTTTGTACAGACAATGAGCTTAAACAGGCAATCCTTCATAATCAGAGAAATAACGAAGGTTATTTCGTCAGTCTTTGGGTGGCTAAAGAAGCCATTCTTAAATCAGCAGGACTGGGATTGCTTGTAAATCCGACGAACATCGAAATTGAAGTTAAGACGCAAAAGATAGTCGAATTGCGGTCCAAAGACTTGCAACCATTTGATTGGGAGCTAAAAATTTGTCAGCCAACAGTAAGTCATCTTTTAGCTGTAGCCTTATCGAAGAGAATTTTCCAATAGAAGGCGGTTGTGCTTGCGGTAACGTAAGATACAAAATTAATGGACCTTGGGATTTGGGTTTCAAATGCCATTGCAGGGACTGTCAGCGTTCCAGTGGATCGGCATATGCCGCGATTTTGGTGATTGATGAAGATAAAATTCATATTTGTGGTGGACTGCAATTTTATACTTCAATTGGAGATAGTGGACGAGACGTAAATCGTGGCTTCTGTGCGATTTGTGGGAATTATGTTATAGTTAAAATATTCATTTTGGACAGTAAGTTGGGCATCTATGCCCCAACCCTCGATGATCCTTCTCTGTATTGGCCGGAGATAAGCGTTTACACCTCGAGCAAACAGGAGTGGGATAGCTTGCCGGAAGGCATTAAAATATATCCAAAATTGAGATCAGACCATACTGGTTGAGGTATTCTTCTACGGCAAAATTAATCCAAAAAACTCAATGGGAGGGAATGCTAAATGTGTAAAATGTTTGCAGAAATCGATCCACAGTTTTATGAGAGCCAAATACGATCTGTTCGTTTGAATGGGCATTCGACTTCTGTACGATTAGAAGTATTGTTCTGGAATATCTTAGATGAGATCGCGCGAGAAGAGAACAACACAATTGGCAGGTTTCTTTCTCGTCTTCATAACGAAGTATTGCATTTTAATGGTGAGGCAAGTAACTTCACCTCATTGTTGAGGTGCGCCTGCTTACGCTATATTCAAGACAAAGGTAGCAGTATTCACTATGAAAATGACATTCGGGTGATCAATCTAGGGCGTAGACTCGTAAACTGAGGCACCGTATACGGATAACAGAGGCGGTTCGGGAAGTCTGCATAGCTAGGATAAGTGGAATTTCTACCTGAGTTCGGCTTAGATGCCGGGAACAGGAGATATTATGACCAGACGACTGCGCTGGATCCCCGCAGTTTGGGGTGCATGCCAACCAGATCAAGCAGTGGACTCGTTGATGGTGACGTTGCCCCCAAGTTTTATCCAGTTTTGAGTTCGCTCCAGCGGTTTTGGGTTGCTGTATTCGGGGCGGTAGCGGCGGGTTGCGGTGCGGAGCCGTTCCGGCTGCGCAGCACCGCATCACGTCGCGGGTTGATTGTCTGAGCGAACTCGGCAGGCGTCATCCAGCCGAGTCCAGAGTGTGGTCGATGATCGTTGTAATCGCTGCGCCAGTTTAAAAGCGCTGATCGTGCATGGGTCAGTGACGAGAAGAGCGTTTCATTCAGGAGCTCGTCTCGTAGCCGTCCATTGAAGCTTTCGATGAAGGCGTTCTGGATCGGTTTGCCAGGCGCTATATAGTGCCATTCCACTTTGGTCCGATCCGCCCAATGCAGGATTGCGTTACTGGTGAACTCACTGCCGTTGTCACTGACGATCATCTTCGGCTTGCCACGTCTTTCGATGATCCGGTCCAACTCACAGGCAACCCGCAAGCCGGAAAGGGACGTATCGGCGACGAGAGCCAGACATTCTCTTGTGCAATCATCGACGACCGTAAGCACCCGAAACCTGCGGCCATCGGTGAGCTGATCTGACACGAAGTCCAGCGACCAGCGATCATTGGCAGCCGTCGGGATCAACATCGGCGCTCGGGTGCCTATCGCCCGCTTACGCCCGCCACGCTTGCGTACCGCCAGCTTCTCCTCCCGATAGAGCCGGAAGAGCCGCTTGTGGTTCACAAGGTGACCCTCATGCCTGAGCAGCACATGAAGACGTCTATATCCAAAGCGGCGACGTTCATGCGCCAGCTCCTTCATCCGCTCGCGAAGGTCATGGGCATCGCTGCGCCTGGTTTCGTAACGGATCGTCATACGGCAAAAGCCCATGGCTTTACACGCCCGCCGTTCGCTCATCTGGTGGTGATCCATCAGATGAGCGACAGCTTTCCGCCTTGCTGCGGGCGTCACCACTTCTTTCCCAAAAGGTCTTTCAAAGCGGCGTTGTCGAGCATCGCATCTGCCAGGAGCCGTTTCAGCTTCGTGTTTTCGTCTTCCAGCGTCTTCAACCGCTTGGCCTCGGACACGTCCATGCCGCCGAACTTGGCTTTCCATTT
>NZ_NNRL01000168.1 GCF_002252505.1 Brucella grignonensis
CTGTTCGCACTTATATATGCAGCGCTATCCGAGCGCTCTATCGATGGGATTGAGCCACAAACCAATGAACGCAAACAGCGCACATATGGAAGAAGAAGCATTCAACGCATGTATCATTTCTCACGTTCAACCTTTGCGCTTGATTAAATACCAACTGGTTGGTATACATTGACGTTAGGGAGACTGAGAATGGCCAGAAAACAGAACCCTTCAACGAAACCGAGTCTGCTGGATGCAGCACTGATTGTCATTCGGTCGAAAGGCTATGCCGCCACAACGGTCGACGACATTTGCACAGAAGCTGGCCTTTCAAAGGGAGCCTTCTTTCATCATTTTTCGAGCAAAGAAGATTTGGCCGTCGCTGCAGCGAATTATTGGTCTGAAACGACCAGCGCAGTTTTCGTCGCGGCGCCCTATCATAAATCCACGGATCCGCTGGATCGTGTTCTTGCCTATGTCGCGTTTCGCAAGGAGCTGATCCGGGGTACGCTGCCGGAATTCACTTGTCTTATCGGCACAATGGCGCAGGAAACTTACGGCACCAGCTCAGCAATTCAAAAAGCGTGCTGGGAAAGCATTGTAGGGCATGCCGGAACACTCGTGGCCGATATAAAGGCAGCTATAGAGCAATATGGCGCGCGCCGCGATTTCACAGCTGAAAGCCTAGCACTTCATACTCAGGCCGTCATTCAAGGTGCTTTTATTCTCGCCAAAGCGAGCGGTGATACACAGCGCGCAGCAGAAAGCATCGACCATCTCTATCGATATGTGGAATTACTTTTCAACCGAAAGACGGTCATCCAGACCGACTCAGCAAGGCTATAGGGAGGAAACCATGCCTAGCACTATTCGCCTACACCGTGTCATTGCCACCAAACCTGAGAAGGTTTACCGCGCATTCATCGAACCGGATGCAATTGCGAGTTGGCTCCCCCCTTACGGGTTCTTGTGCACAGTACACGAAATAACTGCCAAGGTCGGCGGTAAACATAAAATGTCGTTTCGAAATTTCACGACCGGTGAATTACACTCGTTCGGGGGTACCTATGTCGAACTCGTCCCCGGAGAACGTCTCGTTTACACGGATACGTTCGACGACCCCAACCTGCCCGGCGAAATGAAGGTAACGATTGATCTGAAAGGTGTATCCGTCGGCACAGAAGTCACCATCGTACAGGAAGGTGTGCCGGACATCATCCCGGCTGAAGCTTGTTATCTTGGCTGGCAGGATTCGCTCGACAAGCTAAAAAGACTGGTCGAACCAGAAATAAGCCAATGATCTGCACGGCTCCGTAAACAAAACAGAGCCGCACAATCTTAATTGAATCTCGTGCTGTTTACGGATTTGAAGTTCCCAAACGTGAATACCACGCAAATGATCGGAACTTCAAATCCGCCGCACCAGATAGCTGCTACGCGGCAAGATCGGGATTTATTCCCGCTAGAACAGAGGCGCTTCGAGCATCGGTCGGCCGACCAAGCAGATAGCCTTGAGCTGTTCCACAGCCACATTCGGTCAGGCTGGTAAGCTGATCTTCAGTCTCTACACCTTCCCCGGTCGTGGAAATCGCCATTTCTTTCGCCATTATGGTAATGGCACGCACAACAGCGGCAGCGTTGGGGTCCGTGTCCGACGCACTGATGAAGCTGCGATCGATCTTGATCCGGTCCAGTTCAAACTCACGCAGATGCACAAGTGAGGAATAACCCGTGCCGAAATCATCCATGGCAATCCTGACACCGAGCGCTCGGAGCCCCGCGAGGGCAACCGCAATCTGTTCGTTGTTTTCGGCCATCGCTGTTTCGGTGATCTCAACTTCAATGCGGCGAGGCGTGAGCTTGTATTTGGCCAATGCCTCGGTGATCTGCCGAAGCGTATCGACCGAACGCAATTGCACCGGAGAGACGTTGATGGAGACATAGAGGTCGTCAGGCCAAAGCGCGGCCTGACGGCAGGCTTCGTCAATGACCCACGCTCCGATATCGATGATCGCACCACATTGCTCAGCAATCGGAATGAATTCAGTTGGTGACACCATACCACGTTCGGGATGATGCCAGCGCAGCAGTGCCTCAAACCCAGCAAGATCACGATTGGGGAGAGTGTAGAGCGGTTGATAATATAGCTCGAACTGACCTGCATGTACGGCGAGCGCCAGATCGCTCTCTACACGGCGGCGCTGTGCAGCCTCCTCGATCATGCCATCGCGATAGATTTCAGCGCGACCGCGCCCATCCCCCTTGGCCTTATAAAGTGCGAGATCCGCCATGCGCTGAACGAACTCAGGATCATCACCTCGATTGGCCGTGGCAACGCCGATGCTGAGACCGACCGTGACCTTATGTGCACCAACTTCAAATGGGCGCGCAAACGCCCCTATCATACGATCCGCCAGCGGTTCAGCATGATCTTGTGTCAGCTTACCAAGCATGGCCATTTCGTCGCCACCCAGGCGAAACAGCATATCGGATGGACGGCAGTTGTTGCGCAGACGACGCGCTGCCTCAACCAAAAGCTGATCACCAACCGCATGGCCGAGCGTGTCATTGACTGTCTTGAATCGGTCGAGATCGAGCATCAACATGACAAAAGGGCCGGTCTTTGAAAGTATCTCGATCTGTTCGGAAAAGCTGCGCCGGTTGGGCAATCCGGTCAAAGCATCATGAAACGCCATGTGGGTGATCTGCTTCTGGCCATGACGAGCTTCCGTCACATCGTCATAAGTCAGGATCGCGCCACCATCAGGAATCGGCTGGCATGAAATACTCAGGATCGTGCCATTGTTGAAATGGCGCTCAATGCGGCTACCCGAAGACTGTGTTTGCCAGGCCCCGATCTCAGCAATGGCCTCCTGTAGTTCAGCTTCGTTCCATCGTTCATTAAAGCCGATATTGCGAACATACTGATCAATACTCATGCCAACGTACAGTTGCTCCTGCGACAGGCCGAGCATGCTTCGGACGCGATCATTGAAAAGTCGGATCGTACCGTTTCCTGCGATCATGACGAGGCCGTTCGACATGTTACTGAGAGCTTCTGAAGCCTCGGTGCGGGCACGGTTGTCGATGAGATGGCTGGCGAGCCCTGCTCCGACGACCGGAACAGCAACGCCAGCGACGACAAGGGCAAGGGCGCGCAACGCTTCCGGATTGGAGAAGTTGCCATCAACCAAAAGCGGTTCAACGCGGAAGGCCGTCATCCCCGTGAAATGCAGGCTGACAATGGCCAGCACCAAGATTCCGGTAGCGATATAGCTATCGGCATATCTGTCAGCAGACGTGTTTCGGCGCGCAGCAAATTGCAGAGCGAGGGTCGAAAGAGTGACTGAAAGCACAACCGACACCACGAGATACGAAATATCCCACGAGACAATGCCCTGTACGCGATAGGCCATCATACCGGTATAATGCATGGCAGCGATCGCAATACCAACGACAGCACCGCCGATTGCCGGAGCCAGACGCGTGATCGAGCTGGCAGCAATGGCGAAACCGCAAACCGCGCCAGCCATTGCGACGAGCAAGGACACGATCGTCAGAATCGGATCGAAGCCTATTGGTACGCCCGGCTGAAAACCCAGCATAGCAATAAAGTGCGTGCACCAGATTGCTGCGCCCGCAACCAGCGCTGTCAGTACGAGCCAGGCAAGCTTTTCCGTCGACGTCGTGGCCACCGCTCGCCGAAACAGGCGTATAGCGGCCCAAGAGCCAGCACCGCAGACAAGAGCAGCGATGATGACCAGAGAAAGGTCATGTTCATATGTGATGCACCCAAATACCGTCATCATTATTTGGTACGTCCCCCGATGTTTTTGAAGTGAAATCACACGCGTCACCGGAGTGTGGAGCGACTTTACTTCATGCGCCAAACCTAGAGAATTTTACGCCTCATGGTTGCTATATTAGCTATTTTCAATGTACCCCAGAAAAAGTTAACGGTTTGATCTGCCCGCCGCCGAATGATTTGAGACTGTTTTGCAAGGTAAGACAGGCGTTTCCAGCTCCGTCTGCGCGTTGATTCAAGTTGCGTAAGCCTGAGACACCTGACAAAGATGCGGCTGGCCATCAATCTTATCCTCGTGTGAACTTGAAATCGTCTCCCTCTCTCCGATCTCTCGTCCTTCGCGCATTTTGTGTGCTCAGAAAATTGGGGAACTTAAGTCTCGTTGCGACAGGAATGCAGCAACAGCCGGAACCTAAAAGCCTGACGCTAATCCGAACTGCCGTCGTATCGGGCCCCAAGTTTTTTTAGTTCCTGAAACGCCGTTCAGCTCTCTGTCAGAAATGGGGCCCATTTACCCAGCCTAGACGTGGGCAGCATTGCCTGCTCATTAGGATATTCAAATATGGCAATCTGGAAAAAACACTTTTGGCGGCCGCGAATAGATAGCGTGACTTTGAGTTTCATTGTTGCAGGCTATCTGACTGCCGCAAACAATAAGACATTTTGGTCTCGCTCTCTTGAGCTTTTATCAACGCCTGCATTATTTACCCTGCTGGCGGGTATATTTTGCTTGCTTCTCGCATTGTGCATTACGGTATCCGCAAAATACATCACGAAACCACTCTTCATACTGCTGATCATGACTTCAGCAACAGCATCTTGGTTTGCCGATCAGTTCGGAACGATTATCGATGTCGAGATGTTGCAAAGTGTTGTCGACACGACGAATGCGGAAGCTGGGCACCTCATCAACTTTGCGTTTCTAAGTCATATTGCAATTTTTGGCGTACTTCCAGCATGTCTCATCGTTTGGGTGAAGATAGAACACCGTAATATCATTGCAAAGGTCAAACAGAACTCAGCTTATATATTTCCCGCCCTGTTAATTGCTATTGCGCTGTTCTTATCTCAAGCGAGCACATTCATTTCGCTCGGTCGCGAACACAAGGAATGGATTTCAACACTCAATCCTGTAATGCCTATAGCGAGCGCAGTTAAGCTTGGACTGCGGACAAACAATAGCCGAAACATCATCGTTCAACCTATTGGATTGGATGCGACCGTGGCCGATGGTAGCGGCACGCTTCGTAAGCCGCGACTTCTGATCGTCGTTGCGGGTGAGACTGCTCGTGCGGAATCCTTCTCGCTGGGAGGTTATCGTAAGGAGACCAATCCCGAGCTCAAGCAGGAGGATATCACCTATTTCTCCAATACAACCAGTTGCGGAACAATAACGGCAGTATCACTTCCGTGCATGTTCTCCAAATATCCGCGGGCTCAGTATTCTCATCAAAAGGGAATTGAGACAGAGAACCTCCTTGATGTCCTGAAGCACGCAGGCATTCACGTAGAATGGTGGGACAATAACACAGGGCATAAAGGCGTCGCAGACCGTGTTGAAAACCAATCATTGTCCAGTCTGAATGATCCAAAATTCTGTGAAAACGGCGAATGCCGTGATGGGGTAATTCTGGACAGAGTAGGTAACTGGCTGGACGGCGTTAAACAGGACACGGTTTTGGTGGTGCATCAACTCGGCAGTCATGGTCCCGCATATTATCTGCGTTATCCAGAAGAATATCGCCGCTTCACTCCAGACTGCAGAAGCTCTGATTTTTCCAAATGTACGAACGAAGAAATCGTGAATGCGTACGACAACACAATTGCCTACACCGATCATATTCTTGCGTCGCTCATTCAAAAGCTGCGTCAGCGTCAAGGCGATCTCGACGTATCACTCCTGTACATGTCGGATCACGGTGAATCTCTGGGTGAGTTTGGTCTCTATCTTCATGGTGCTCCATATTTTATTGCACCTTCGGAACAGACACACGTGCCTTTCGTTCTCTGGTTGGGAGCCGAAGCGAAATCCACGATCGATCAGGCATGTCTCTCTCGTGAAGCATCCGCAGAACAGACACACGACAAACTCTTTCATACTGTTCTGGGGCTTATGAACGTGCGGACCGAGCTTTACTCGAGCGATCTGGATACGCTTTCTCTATGTCGGAAAGCGGACTCAAAGCTGACGACTTTCCAAACCACAAAATGACATTTGCACGAGATTGCCGCGAGATTACATTGTGTCCCCCGGAACGTGTTGAGTTTCGAGCCCGGTATGGCTTCGAACCATAAGATCAATGACGAACAGCAAAACTAGGCTTGAATCGGAGGACCAAGTGGTCAAACTTGCTCAGATAATTCATCTGCAGGGAGTTTACCGGTTGAGAGTGCTACTCATTGAAGACGACGAAACGCTGGGCGCGGCCGTCCGTGATCACGTTTCAGCTCAAGGAAATGCGGTAGACTGGATGAAAAACATCGAGAACGCCGCGCTTTCTCTGGCTTCTGTGATCTATGGACTCGTCCTCCTGGATCTCAGACTGCCAGATGGAAGTGGATTAAAACTTCTCAAAGATATGCGCTCGTCTGGAAATCACACCCCTGTCATTATTCTGACTGCGCATGATCAGATATCGGATCGGATCGAGGGTCTGAATGAAGGTGCAGATGATTATCTTGTTAAGCCATTTAATCTGAACGAACTAACCGCCCGGATGCATGCGGTGTCTCGCAGACATGCGGGCAACAGCGGCTCATCAGTGAGACTGGGAGAATTAAAGGTAAGCGTTGCTGATCGCCGGATTCAATCTGACGCAGGAGAAATTGTGCTAACGGGGCGTGAATGGGCAATCCTGGATCGGCTTTTGCAGAGAACCGGGGCTGTGGTATCAAAACCCCAAATCGAGGAAGCTCTTTATGCTTTCGGTTCAGAAATCGAGAGTAATACGGTCGAAGTTTATATCAGCCGACTGCGTAAAAAACTGGGGCGCAATCTTGTAACGACTGTGCGTGGGGTGGGTTACAAAATTGAGGGTCGGCAATGAAACCACCGAGCATGATCGGCAGGCTCATGTTTTCCGTTACTGCTATGGTGGTCTTGTTCTGGATAGGAGCAGCGGTCGGCGGAATTGTTGTGATGCATGACGAACTCGCCGAGATTTTCGACAGTTCCCTTCAGGAAACCACGGAGCGCCTGGCCCCCTTGATTGTGGATGATATTGCTCGACGCGAACTGACGCAATCAGCCATATCTCTGGAAATTCCCAATTCTTCGTCCAGACAATACCTCACCTATCAGGCGAAAGACAGCGCAGGCCAGGTCCTGCTGCATTCATCGAAAACCAACAGCGAACCCTTTCCTGCCCCTCTTGTCCAGGGATTTTGGGAAGACGACATAGCACGTTATTTCACTGTGGCAGCCCAAGATGGGGCAATATTCATTCAGGTGGCCGATCAACTGAAAAACAGAAGAGAGGCCATCAATGAAAGTGCATTGGCGCTCCTTCTCCCGGTGCTGGTGCTTATACCTTTAAGTCTCTACTTAATCCGGATGGTCGCACGCCACGCGGTTAACCCCGTGGGTAACTTGCGAGAAGCAATCGCGCAGAAGGATTCCGGAGATTTAACACCTGTCGAGATTGACAATCTCGCATTTGAACTCCAACCAATCGTTCAATCGGTAAATCTGCTTATGAGGCGCGTAAGATCCACTTTGGACGCGGAGCGCACATTTACATCCAACAGCGCCCACGAACTCCGCACTCCGATCGCCGGTGCACTTGCTCATGTCCAATTGCTAAAAAATGAAGTGAAAAGCAAAACCACGAGATCACGTGTTGAGCAGATTGAAGATTCTCTCCAAAAACTAATGCATCTTGTTGAAAAGCTGATGCAACTGGCTCGCGCCGAAGCGAATATTGCTATTTCAGAAACACCCTACGACTTATTGCGAGTACTCGATATTATCGTTGAAGATTTCAGGCGTTCAGATCTGTCTAGTCACCGCTTGGTATATGAGCGAGATGCGCGCTCTTCGTTGGTGAAAATGATTAATGAAGATATGTTCGCAATAGTTATGCGAAATTTGATTGAGAACGCATTATTGCACGGCGCTCAAGATCAACCGGTTAGAGTTCTGGTAGGCTCGGATGCCACAATCCAGGTGATAAATGGGGGTGCAACGCTGACCATTGATGAGCTTACTGCAGTGCAACAAAGGTTTGGACGCGGTAGAACCCCATCGGCAGGATCTGGGCTGGGACTGCCGATTGTGATCGAAATTGCAAATCAGATGCGTGCTAATCTTCGGCTGTCATCTCCGGCAGATGGTCAAAAAGACGGGTTCCTAGCTGAACTTAGTTTTCCGCCAGCACTCTAGCAAAATGCGCGCGGTCATCTATCGAAATAAATTCGGAGATGATGAGGCAAAGTATGCAACGGCAAATTAGACCAAATTCAAATATGACCATTTGTCTCTTGTTTTGGCGTTAACATCTGGATTATAGGGAATTAAATGTTTTAGGCACGCCACAGTTATTGGTCTCAACTCAGGACTCCTCCCTTGATAGCAATGAAATCTCTTCTGGCTGTTTCAGGCCTCGCTGCCCTACTTACTTTTCAGATCAACCCCGCCACCGCATCTTCGACCAAATATCCGCTGACGATTGAAAATTGCGGTGCGAAAGTCACCTTCGAAAAAGCCCCCGCGCGCGCTATCGGCCTTGGTCAGAACAGTGCTGAAATTCTTCTGCTTCTCGGTCTCGAAGACAAGATGGCCGGAACCGCTTTTTGGCCGAGTAAAGTCCTCCCGCAGCTTGAAGCGGCCAATTCAAAAGTAAAGCTTCTGACAGTGGAGTTCCCGACTTTTGAATCCATCCTTGCGGAGAACCCGGATTTCGTTGCTGCATCATTGCCGAGCCTGATTGGAAAAAGCAGCAAGGTCGCCAAGCGCGAAGATTTCGACAAGGTCGGTATTCCAACCTATCTGTCGCCAAGCACCTGCCTGAGCACGGAACAGGTCAAGGATGAATATGGCAGCCGAGACGAATTGTGGAACATGAATCTCCTTTACAATGAGATCGATGAGCTGTCGCAGATTTTTGACGTTGCCGATCGCGGGCAGCGGCTCATTGCCGATTTCAAAGCCCGTGAAGCTGCGTTGAGAGCCAGTGTCCCTACAGGCGGAAAAAAGCTTTCCTATGTCTTCTGGTTCTCCAGCCAGTCTCCATCAGCGGATGCTTATCTGGGTGGCGGAAACGGCGCATCAAGTTTCATTGCGAATGTACTTGGCGGCGAAAATGCCATCAAAGCCGAGGCAGAATGGCCAACCCTTGGTTGGGAAAGCATCATCGCTGCAAATCCCGACGTCATCGTTGTGGCCAATCTTGATCGCAATCGTTGGGAACTTGATAAGCCTGAGGCCAAGATTGCATTCCTGAACTCCGACCCGGCCGTCAGCCAGATGCCCGCCGTCAAAAACAAGGCAATCGCCGTCATGGACGGTCAGGCTATGAACCCGACCATCCGCACGATCTATGGTGCGGAACAGGTTGCAGAGCAATTGAAAGCACTTGGTATCCTCAAGTGAGTGATCTGAGTCATCGCTTAAGGCGCCATCCTTTAAGGCATTGGGGCATATTTGGGCTTGTACTGCTGGCGTCTCTTTTCGCAATCGGACTTGTTGTGGGTTTAAGCGTCGGGATCGGCGATTTGCCGATCCCACTCTCAACGACTTTTGCTGCGATCACCAATCGCCTTGGGTGGAGTGCGGTCGAACTCAATCGCATTCATGAGACGGTGATTTGGGATTATCGTTTAAGTCGGGCTCTTGTTGCCGCATTTTGCGGTGCCGGCCTTGCTCTGTCGGGCGCGATCATGCAATCGCTTTTGCGCAATCCGTTAGCCGAACCCTATGTTTTGGGTATTTCGGCTGGTGCATCAACCGGCGCAGTTGCCGTGGTCATTCTTGGCATTGGAGCCGGTGCTGTTTCACTGTCCGCAGGCGCTTTTATAGGCGCTTTTGCTGCCTTCTTCTTCGTAGCTCTTCTCTCCAATGGGACACGGGGCGGCGCTGATCGCACCATTCTTGCAGGCGTCGCAGCTTCACAACTTTTCAATGCCGCGACATCCTATATTGTTACGACATCGGGCAACGCACAGCAGGCCCGCGACGTGATGTTCTGGTTGCTCGGCAGTTTTGGTGGCGTTCGCTGGCCAGAATTCATGCTGGTTTCTGTGGTCGTAGGCTTTGCACTTATCGCCTGTCTTCTTTATGCGCATGTACTCGACGCATTTGCCTTTGGCGACGAAGCTGCTTCCTCGCTCGGGGTCAATGTGGGACGCGCCCGCCTTGTCCTGTTTGCGCTGACCGCAATGATGACAGCAACCATCGTCAGCATGGTTGGATCAATTGGCTTTGTCGGGCTGGTTGTGCCTCATGCCGCCCGTTTCATTGTGGGACCGCTGCACATAAGATTGCTGCCAGCCTGTGCCATTGTCGGTGCAATTTTCATGGTGCTCGCCGATATTGCGTCACGTGCACTGATACCGCAGCAGGTCTTGCCGATTGGCGTTGTCACCGCACTGGTCGGGGTGCCGTTCTTTTCGATCATTCTTTACCGGTTTCAGCGCGCATCATGACAATCATCGCCGACAATATCACCTGGAAGATTGGCAAGAAAACCATTCTCGATGGCGTGTCTTTTGAAGCGAAGCCAGGAAAGATGCTGGGGCTTCTGGGACCAAACGGGTCGGGAAAGACGTCCTTGCTGCGTTTGGTCGCCGGACTAAAGCGTCCTCATTGCGGACGCGTCATGCTCGATGAAACGGATATCAGCAAAATTTCCCGACGCAATATCGCACAGCGGATTGCATTTGTGGAACAACACGCAACGACCAATGCCAATCTCAAAGTCATTGATGTCGTGAAGCTTGGGCGCTTTCCGCACCGCTCATTGTTCTCCGGCTGGACAGGTATGGATGATACCGCGGTGGAAGATGCACTTGAACGCACCGGCATGAAGACCAAGCGAAATGATCATTGGCAAAGCCTGTCGGGTGGCGAAAAACAGCGCGTACATATCGCAAGAGCACTGGCGCAGAAGCCAAAAGAACTCATCCTTGACGAGCCGACAAACCATCTGGATATTCAGCATCAGATGAGTTTGCTTAGACTTGTCTCGGACTTGTCGATCACGAGCATTATTGCGCTGCATGACCTCAATCATGCAGCCATGTTCTGTGATGAACTGATCGTCATGAAGGACGGCAAAATAGTGGCTGCTGGAATCCCGGAAGACGTCATCAATGAGCAGCTTCTCATGGATGTCTTCTGTATCGAAGCGCGCGTGGAGACTTCCCCGCACTCTCGCCGACCACATATACATTTTCTGAGATAGTTATTGGCAAAAAGCCATCGGTAAACAAGGCAGACTATTCCCAACGGCTGGCTGATCGACAGATTTCGTCGCTATCCTAAACAGTCAGATGACTTCTGGCTTTCGGCGTATCCAGCACGTCGGCGGCTCCCTCCAGAACGATCTCGCCGCGATCCATGATATAAACATGATCTGCAAGTTCGCGGCAAAAGTCGAGATATTGCTCAACCAGCAGTATGGCCATTCCGGTCGAGTCGCGCAGATAGCGGATAGCACGGCCAATATCCTTGATGATGGAAGGTTGGATGCCTTCTGTCGGCTCATCGAGCACCAGAATGCGCGGTTTCAAAACCATGGCACGACCGATGGCCAGTTGCTGCTGCTGACCACCCGACAGATCGCCGCCCCGACGCGGCAGCATGTCTTTCAGCACCGGAAAGAGATTGAATATCTCGGCTGGAATAGAGCGCTCCGAACGTTTGAGCAAAGCATAGCCGGTTTCGAGGTTCTCCTTCACAGTTAAAAGCGGGAATATTTCGCGTCCCTGCGGAACATAGCCCATGCCTCGGCTGGCACGCGCATAAGGCGGCAGGGCCTTCATATCTTCATTGTCGAACACGACATGCCCGCCGCTTAGAGCCTGCTGTCCGGTAATTGCGCGCAGTAAGCTGGTCTTGCCAACACCGTTGCGGCCCAGAACACAGGTAATCCGCCCTGCTTCCGCCTTCAGCGACACTCCGCGCAAGGCCTGTGCCGCACCATAATGAAGGCTCACATTTTCAACGTTCAACATCCGTAAGCCTTTCTAGCGCCCAAGGTAATTTTCGATCACTTTCGGATCAGAACTGACGAAATCGATCGATCCTTCGGCAAGCACGCTGCCCTCAGCAAGGCATGTCACCTTCACGCCCAGCTCGCGGATAAAACCCATATCGTGTTCCACCACCACAACAGAGCGCGTCTTGGCGATTGCCTTAAGAAGAATAGCGGTTTCAGCCGTTTCAGCGTCCGTCATGCCCGCGACCGGTTCATCGACCAGCAAAAGCTTGGGCTCTTGAGCAAGTAACATACCGATTTCGAGCCACTGCTTTTGACCATGAGAAAGATTGGTGGCGAGTTCATCGCGCCGCGCCCAAAGGCGCACTGTTTTGAGTATCTCCTGGATGCGCTCGCTATCTGCCTTGTCCTGACGATAGAACAATGTCGCCCAGACACCCCGCTTACGGTCGAGTGCAAGCTCGATGTTGTCCCAGACAGTGTGGCTCTCGAACACGGTCGGCTTCTGGAACTTGCGACCAATTCCAATCTGGGCAATGTCAGCCTCATCCTTCTTGGTGAGATCGATATTACCCTCAAAAAACACCTCCCCCTCATCCGGCTTTGTCTTACCGGTAATGATGTCCATCATCGTCGTCTTGCCAGCACCATTCGGACCAATAATGGCACGCAGCTCGCCCGGCTCGACGACGAAGGACAGCGCATTAAGCGCCTTGAACCCATCGAAGGAAACGGAAACACCGTTGAGATAAAGCAGAGTGTTGGGGCTTTCTGTCATGATCTATCTTACTCCGCTGGTGTCGTTTGCAATTTGGCTTGCACTGCCGTGTCGTTCCCGGCGGATGCCTTTACGGATTGACGTGAAGCCATGAGTGACCGGAATGTGCCGACAATGCCTTTTGGCAGGAACAGAGTAACGGCGACGAACAGCGCTCCCAGCACGAACAGCCACATTTCCGGAAAAGCAGTAGTGAAGACGCTCTTGCCGAAATTGACCAACACTGCACCGATCACCGGTCCTACGAGGGTTGCTCGCCCCCCGACCGCAGTCCAGATGACGACTTCGATGGAATTGGCTGGAGCAAATTCGCCCGGATTGATGATGCCGACCTGTGGCACATAGAGTGCGCCCGCCACAGCGGCCATCATCGCCGAAACCGTAAAAATGAAGAGCTTGTAGTTTTCCGGGCGGTAACCCAAAAACCGCGTGCGGCTCTCGGCATCACGTACGCTGACGAGCACCTTGCCGAATTTCGATTTGACGACAGCCGAACTGAAGACCAGCGCCATGGCCAACACGATTGCGGAGACGGCGAAGAGAGAGGCGCGCGTACCATCGGCCTGAATGTTAAAACCCAGAATATCCTTAAAATCCGTCAGACCGTTATTGCCACCAAAACCCATCTCGTTGCGGAAGAAAGCCAGCATCAAGGCATAGGTCATGGCTTGGGTAATGATCGACAGATAGACGCCAGTCACACGGGAGCGGAAGGCAAACCAGCCGAACACGAAGGCCAGCAAGCCCGGCACCAGCAGCACCATCAGGAAAGCGAACCAGAAATGGTCGAAGCCAAACCAGTACCATGGCAGTTCTTTCCAGTTAAGGAACACCATAAAGTCCGGCAGGTCCGGATTGCCATAAACCCCGCGCACGCCGATTTGACGCACCAGATACATACCCATTGCATAGCCGCCGAGCGCAAAAAACGCAGCATGGCCGAGTGAGAGAATACCACAGAATCCCCAGACCAGATCGAGCGCCAGTGCCAGCAGGGCATAGGTCAGATACTTGCCAAGGAGCGACACCATATAGGTTGGCACATGCAGCGGATGATCGGATGCTGTCAGCAGATTAAGCACCGGAACAGCAAAAGCGGCAGCAATCAGGATTGCAGCGGCGATAAAGACACCGCGGTCGAGTTTTTGGAACAAAAATGCCGTAATCATGCTTCCACCGCCCTGCCCTTGAGAGCGAACAAGCCGCGCGGGCGCTTCTGAATAAAGAGAATGATGAGCACAAGCACCAGGATCTTGCCGAGCACCGCGCCGGCGTAAGGTTCGAGGAACTTGTTCAGGATACCGAGCGAGAATGCGCCAACCAGTGTGCCCCACAGATTGCCGACGCCGCCGAACACCACCACCATGAAGCTGTCGATGATGTAGCCCTGTCCGAGATTGGGCGACACATTATCGATCTGCGACAGCGCGACACCCGCTATGCCTGCTATTCCCGAACCCAATGCGAAGGTGAACGCATCCACATAGGGTGTCCGGATACCCATTGACGACGCCATGCGCCGGTTTTGGGTGACAGCACGCATTTGCAGGCCAAAATTCGATCGTTTCAATAGAGCCAGTAGTGTGAAGAAAACGGCCATCGAAAACAGGATGATCCAGAAGCGGTTCCATGTGATGGTCATACCGCCCAGTTCGAATGCGCCCGACATCCACGATGGATTGCCGACTTCACGATTGGTTGGTCCGAATACCGTACGTACAGCCTGTTGCAGGATCAGGGAAATACCCCATGTCGCCAACAAGGTTTCAAGCGGACGTCCATAGAGGAACCGGATAACACCGCGTTCGATCATCAACCCGACCAGCGCCGTGAACAGGAATGCCAATGGCAAAGCAATAGCAAGCGACCAGTCGAACAGGCCGGGGTAACTGGTGCGAATAACGTCCTGCACCACGTAAGTGACATAAGCACCCAGCATGACCATTTCGCCATGTGCCATATTGATGATGCCCATGACGCCGAAGGTAATTGCAAGGCCGATGGCGGCGAGCAGCAGCACCGAGCCGAGTGACAACCCATACCAGACATTCTGTCCGACATCCCACAAGGCCTGTCTTTGCTCGATATGCGCGATGGCTCCATCGAGCGCCACTACAAGCTCAGGCTGCGCATTGGCGCGGGCGGCGCTCAAAACCGACAAGGTGGAACGATCCCCATGATCCTGAAGGAACTGTGCCGCCCGGAGCTTGTCATCGAGCGGGCGATCGGAAATCAGAAGCGACGCGGACTGCGCCTTTTCCAGCACTGTCCGGATTACGCTGTCCTGTTCCTTGGAAAGCGCAGCTTCGATTGGCTCAAGCGCGTCTGCGTCCGGGCTTGCAGCGACGATTTCGGCAGCCTTCAGGCGCGCAACCCGATTGGGACTCATCAGCGTCAGCCCACCCAGAGCGGTGCGAACTGCACGGCGCACGGAATTGTTGACTTTGACCTTTTCCATCCCGCCTTTCGGCGCCTCTCCAGCCTTTTCGCCGGTGATCGGGTCCGTAAGCTGGAAGCTAGCGCCCGATGCCTTGGTGATGAATACCCGGCCATCAGATTTACGCGTATAGAGATCGCCATCACCAAGTGCATTCAGCACCGGTACAACCCGCGCATCACCAGTACTCGCGAGAGCCGAGATCCGGTCCTGCATCTGGGTAAAATTCGCCTTGCCCAATGCATCGACAAGCCCCTGAAATTCATCCGCTCTCGCTGCCGTCGTCATGACGGCGAACAGGACAGACAGGACGAGCAAGATGGCCCGTATCCGGCGCTCCATGGCTGACTTCCTTCGTTAGAACTGCATTCTGGATTGTGACCCGTTCAGGTCTTCGCACTGCAAGGGGCGGGCCTGTTCATGCCCGCCCTCTGCATCCCCCGTTATCAGGATCCACCCTGACCGCCGCATTTGCCGGTTTCGACGTTGAAATTGCCGCAAGACATCGGCTTGCGCCAATCCGAGATCAGGTTCTTGGAATCCGGCAGATAGTCGGACCACTCATCACCAACAATGAGCCCTGGCGTCTGGCTGACAATTTCAAACTGACCGTTCGACTGGATTTCGCCAATCAGCACCGGCTTGGTGATATGATGGTTGGGCATCATAGTCGAATAGCCGCCTGAAAGGTTGGGCACGGAGACGCCAACCATTGCATCGATCACAGCGTCCTGATCGATGGTTCCGGCCTTTTCGACAGCCTTGAGCCACATGTTGAAACCGATAAACGATGCTTCCATCGGATCGTTGGTGACGCGCTTGTCATCTTTGGTGAAAGCGTGCCAGGTTTCAATGAACTTGGCATTGGTCGGATTCTCAACCGACTCGAAATAGTTCCACGCTGCAAGATGGCCGACCAGCGGCGCAGTGTCGATACCGGCCAGTTCTTCCTCACCAACCGAGAAAGCCACGACCGGGATGTCTTCTGCCTTGATGCCCTGATTGGCGAGTTCCTTATAGAACGGAACGTTGGCATCGCCATTGACAGTGGAAACCACAGCGGTCTTTTTGCCTGCCGCACCGAAGCCCTTGATCGCCGCCACTTCCGTCTGCCAGTCCGAAAAGCCGAACGGCGTATAGTTGACGCGGATATCCTCAGGCTTCACACCCTTGGACAGCAGATAAGCTTCGAGAATCTTGTTGGTTGTGCGCGGGTAGACGTAGTCGGTGCCTTCCAGAACCCAGCGTTCAACACCTTCATTCTCCATCAGATAGTCAACAGCAGGGATTGCCTGCTGGTTTGGTGCCGCGCCCGTATAGAAAACGTTGCGTTCGGATTCCTCACCTTCATACTGCACCGGGTAGAACAGAATATTGTTGAGTTCCTTGAAGACCGGTAGAACCGATTTGCGTGAAACTGACGTCCAGCAACCGAACACGGCTGCGACCTTATCCTGAGAAATCAGCTGGCGTGCCTTTTCAGCGAAGAGTGGCCAATCTGAAGCAGGATCCACGACAACAGCCTCAAGCTTTTTACCCAGAAGGCCACCCTTCTTGTTCTGCTCTTCGATAAGCATCAGCATGGCGTCTTTGAGTGTCGTTTCGGAAATGGCCATTGTGCCCGACAACGAATGGAGAATACCAACCTTGATCGTGTCTTCTTCGGCAAATGCGCCGGAGAGACTCGGGATGGTAAGTGCGCTTGCAAAAAGTGCAGCAAGCATCTGCGACCGGAATTTCATTGTGTGTCCCTCTCTGTTTGGTTCTCCCGGTTCTCCGGGTTATCACCAACTATTGGGGAGAGGTCGCCGTTTCCTTATACGTTAAATGACGTAGTTACCGGGGTGAAATATGCATTATTGAGTTTACCTGCTATCTCTCTTTGAAACGGCACAATAAGGAGCCGGAGGGGAAATGGAGCGGTATGGGACAGCATGGGGCAGCGCGGCAACGTATCATCCCGGTCAGAAGGGAATATAATCGTTGGGTCGCGGATGAAACGCTGGAGGATTATGCGCTACGCTTTACCGCGAAAAGCGCACGCCGCTTCTCGTCCAATCGCATTGCCCATACCGCCATAGGTGCGATCTCCTTCCTCGCGCTCGAAGCAATCGGCGGTGCGATCACGCTGTCATACGGCACCAGCAACGCCATTGCCGCCATCATCGCCGCAAGCCTTATCATGCTGGGGGTCGGCCTGCCGATCAGCCGCTATGCCATACGTCATGGTGTCGATATCGACCTTTTGACGCGCGGTGCCAGCTTCGGCTACATCGGATCGACCGTCACCTCGCTCATCTATGCGACTTTTACCTTCCTGCTCTTTGCCATCGAAGCCTCCATCATGTCTGGCGCGCTGGAACTGGCCTTCGGTATTCCGATGTGGCTCGGCTATATCATCAGTGCCGTCGTGGTCATACCGCTCGTCACCTATGGCGTGCGCATGATCAGCCGGTTTCAGATCATCACCCAGCCATTCTGGATCGCCCTCAACATCCTCCCATTCATTTTCATCGCACTGGTCGACTGGGATAAATTCAATCTCTGGCTAACCTTTTCCGGCATTCAGGCGGGTTTTACAGGCGGCGACAGCGCACCTTTCGTGCTGGTGCAGTTCGGGGCCGCATCGGCAGTCATTCTGGCATTGATGGCACAAATCGGCGAACAGGTCGATTTCCTGCGTTTCCTGCCACCCGGAGGTCAACGTAAATGGCGGCATAAAATTGGGGTGTTTCTCGCTGGTCCCGGATGGGTGGTGCTCGGCGCACCCAAATTGCTGGCCGGATCATTTCTGGTGGTGCTGACGCTCAGCACAGGTGTTCCGGCCAACGTCGCCGCAGATCCTGCGCATATGTATCTGACGGCTTTCGGTTATATGATCCCGTCTCATACGGCAGCATTGCTGCTGACGGTCGCCTTCGTCGTGGTCTCGCAGTTGAAGATCAATGTCATGAACGCCTATGCCGGGTCGCTGGCCTGGTCGAACTTCTTTTCGCGGCTGACGCACAGCCATCCCGGTCGCGTTGTGTGGCTCGTATTCAATGTCTGCATCGGCCTCCTTTTGATGCAGCTTGGCATCTATAAAGTGCTGGAACAGACACTCGGTATTTTCTCCATCGTTGCCATGGCCTGGCTAAGCACGATCTCCGCAGATCTGTTTATCAACAAACGTCTTGGCCTGTCGCCACCCGGTATCGAGTTCAAGCGCGCCCATCTTTATGACATCAATCCGGTCGGCACGGCTACAATGGCCATTGCCTCCCTTGTCGCGATAGCCGCCCATTTTGGTGCGTTCGGTACTGTCGTCTCGGCGCTCGCGCCCTATATCGCGCTGCTCGTAGCCTTTATCGTCTCTCCGCTGATCGCATGGAAAACCGGAGGCAGATATTACCTCGCCCGCAAGCCGCGTCGGGCCTGGCAGAATCAGCTCGTCATCACCTGTTCGGTCTGCGAACATGACTTTGAACCTGAGGACATGGCCTGGTGTCCAGCCTATGCCGCACCAATCTGTTCGCTCTGCTGTTCGCTCGACAGCCGTTGTCATGACCTTTGCAAACCGAAGGCGCATTTACGAGCGCAGAGCGCCGAAGTAGCACATGCGCTGCTGCCCGCCGCCGTCATTGAAAAACTCTCGACACGGCTGGGGCGCTACGCCGTCACGGTTGTCGCTTCCGTTACCTTTCTGGGTTTTATCCTCGCTCTCGTGGCTTATCATGCGGGGGCGGCATCACCTGAAACCGCAGAGGTGGTCAACCGCACGATCCTGATCGTGTTCTTCGTTCTGGCGTTGATCGCCGTGATCGTCTGCTGGTTCTACGTGCTGGCGCATGACAGCCGAAATGTTGCGGAAGAGGAATCCTCACGACAAACCGCACTTTTGCTAAGAGAAATATCAGCACACAAAAAGACAGACGCAGCGTTGCAACAGGCCAAGGACAATGCTGAAGCCGCAAACCGCGCCAAGAGCCGTTATGTCGTCGGCCTCAGCCATGAACTTCGCACGCCGCTCAATGCAGTTCTTGGTTACGCGCAGATATTGGAGCGCGACGAAACCATTCCGGTGGCCCGCCAGCCGTCGATCAAGCTAATCCGGCGCAGCGCCGATCATCTTTCAGGACTGATCGACGGACTTCTCGATATATCCAAGATCGAAACCGGCCATTTGCAGGTCTATTCCAACGAGATCATTCTGCACGATTTTCTCGACCAGATCATCGATATGCTAAAGCCGCAGGCAGAAGCCAAGGGTATTACATTTCGTTATTACAAGGCCAAGACACTGCCGCAATATGTGCGCACTGACGAGAAGCGTCTGCGTCAGATACTGGTCAACCTTCTGACCAACGCGATCAAATTCACCGAGAAGGGCGAAGTCGCTCTGGAGGTCGACTATCGCAATCAAGTTGCCACTTTCAAAATCGCGGACACCGGACGTGGCATTGCAGACAAGGATCTTGAGCGTGTCTTCGAACCCTTCCAGCGCGGCGAGACCGAACATACCCGCCATCTGCCGGGCCTCGGCCTCGGCCTGACGATTACCAAGCTTCTGACCAACACGCTGGGTGGTGAACTTTCCGTCACGAGCACCTACGGCAAAGGTTCGACTTTTCAGGTCCGCCTGATGCTGAGTGCCATCGACCGCCCGATCAATCTGGCTGCTCCAACGCGAAAGATTGAGAACTATAGCGGCCCGCGACGTACCCTGATCATCGTCGACGACAATGACGACCATCGCACGCTGATGCGCGAAATCCTGACACCGCTCGATTTCATCGTGTTGACGGCAAAAAGCGGGCCGGAATGTCTGACCCTGATCGACGGTATCAGCCCGGATCTCTATTTCATCGATATCCGCATGCCGGAGATGGACGGTTGGGAACTGGTGGCCCGCCTGCGCGAAAAGGGCGAAACCTCGCCTATCATTATGCTTTCAGCCAATATTGGCGACGGCACACGGCCTGGTAGCTTGCCGGACAACGCACATAGTGACGCGCTGACCAAGCCATTCGACATTCGGCAGATTCACGCCAAGCTTGCCGTGCATCTGGGCCTCAACTGGATTTACGAAGAGGACGCCCAGCGCAAACCTCGGCCGCTACCGGCAACCATCACCGGCCCCGCAATCGCTGACCTTCAGGACCTGATCCGCTTGGGTGAAATCGGCTATGTTCGAGGGATCGAGGCAAAACTCACTCTTCTCGCACAGGACGAAAACCTCGTTCCCTTCGTTGAAAATGCGCGCGAATATATTCGTGCATTCAACATGTCGGGCTATGATATGTTCTTACGCGATCTGGAACAGAAAATGGATCACCGGTTATGAGTGTTCTCCCTCGCGACACAGTTCTTATTGTTGATGATTCCCCACAGACGCTCGGCTTTCTAACTGAAGCGCTCGAACAGGCGAGTTACTCCGTGCTAATCGCTACATCGGGCAGCGCGGCACTCGGCATTGCGGAGCGTATCACGCCGGACATGATCCTGATGGACGCTGTTATGCCGGGAATGGACGGCTTTGAAACCTGCCGCCAGCTCAAAGCGAATCCGGCAATCTCGCAGGTGCCAGTTGTGTTCATGACCGGATTGACCGAAACCGAGCATATCGTTCATGCACTCGAAGCAGGCGGGGTCGACTATCTGAGTAAGCCCATCAATATCGATGAATTACGGGCGCGTATAAAGGTGCATCTGAACAACGCCCGTTCCGTGCAAAGTGCACGCGTCGCACTTGATGCAAGCGGCAGACATCTGTTCGCAGTGGATCGCGATGGATCTATTCTCTGGTCGACGCCTCAAGCGGTCCGTCTGATGGATAGTGTCAGCGCCTCCGGCAAGGGGCAATCGCTATTGCAGGAAAAATGCGCCGAATGGCTGCAGACACGAGACAAACAAGAAGCTTCCAGAGACACACCAGACGTTATCTCGGCAAATGACCAGATTTCATTGCACCTTGCTTATCTCGGTTCCACCGGTGCGAACGAGTTCCTGTTTCGCCTGACTGCTATTGATCAGGCCGGGGAACAGGATATGCTTCGCGTTCATTTCGGCCTGACGCCCCGCGAAAGTGATGTATTGCTTTGGGTCGCACGGGGAAAAACCAATCGTGACATCGGCACTATTCTCGACCTGAGTGC
This sequence comes from Brucella grignonensis, assembly GCF_002252505.1. Taxonomy (GTDB): domain Bacteria; phylum Pseudomonadota; class Alphaproteobacteria; order Rhizobiales; family Rhizobiaceae; genus Brucella; species Brucella grignonensis. The sequence continues at coordinate 21,290 of NZ_NNRL01000168.1, forward strand.
TCGTACCGTGAATAAGCATCTAGAACAGATTTACATTAAACTTGGGGTCGAGAACCGCGCTGCGGCAGCTGTGAAGGCGACTATACTTGTTCATAAATGAAAACGTGGAATGCCAATGAATTGAATTTTGCGGCTTTGCCCCGAATTACATATTTGATGCATCAAAAATAAAAGAGTCGCCTATTAAATTCATCAATTTACTGGTGTCCAGCAATCGACGCGATGAGCGCCACGCATTCAAAAATGACTTACGGTTAACACTGCGCTTTCCTCACGCATATTCGGCCTAACCGCGATGCCGAAGCGCATCGACAACGATTTTGAATGCAGGAAGATTCTGACGACGGCTGGGATAATAGAGGAAATACCCATCGAATAGAGGGGACCAATCCTCCAGAATCTGGATAAGCTTGCCAGAAGCGATTGACTGTCCCGCGATATTCTCCGGTACATACGCAATGCCAAAGCCATTCACCGCAGCATCGATCATCGCATAGGAATTATTGAAGGTGAGTTGACCTCCCACACGGACTCGTAGCTCCTTACCCTCTTTTTCGAACTCCCAGGCATATAGCCCACCGGCCGTTTCATGACGCATATTGATGCAGCGGTGGCCAACAAGTTCCTGCGGGTGGGAGGGAACGCCATGTTCAGCCAGATAATCTGGCGAGGCAACGGCCACCAAACGCCAGTCCGGCCCGATGCGGACGGCAATCATGTCCTTCTCAACGCTCTCACCAAGTCGCACACCTGCATCGAAGTGTTCCTCGACGATGTTGCGAAACGTATTGTCAAGAATCAGTTCGACACTGATATCAGGATACTTTTGAAGTATCGGCTTCAACTTTGGCCACACAACGCTTTCCAGCGCATGATCCGAGAGCGTAAGTCTGACAGAACCGGACGGTTTATCATGAAACGATATCAGCGCTGCGATTTCATCCTCAATTTCCGCCATACGTGGGGTGATCGTTTTGAGCAGTCGCTCGCCTGCGGGCGTCGTGGTCACGTTTCTTGTAGTGCGTGTCAGAAGGCGAATACCCATACCGGTTTCGAGTTGCTTGATCGCATAGCTCAATGTCGACTGCGCAACACCAATCCTTGCCGCCGCTTTGGTGAAGCTGCGTTCTTCGGCAACGATCCTGAACCAGGTCAATTGGTTGAAATCCGTCTTCTCCATACATCCTCTCAAGGTATTTTGCAGTGAGATTAATCGATGCCATCGATTGATCCAATCAAATTACGACGGGTAATCGTCTTTCATTTGATGAGCTATACACCCCAACAGATTTCATATTCTGACTAGGAGCGTGTAAACAATGGCAGTCATTGTGGAAGATACTGAAAGCAGGCCCGTTGCTGCCTGGGGTGCCGTCTTTTCGATGGCACTCTGCGTGGCGATGCTTATCGCCTCGGAGTTCATGCCCGTCAGCTTGCTGACGCCGATGGCAGAAGGGCTGCACGCGACCGAAGGACAAACCGGGCAAGCGATTTCGATCAGCGGGTTGTTCGCGGTAGTGGCAAGCTTGCTCATTACTACAGCAGCCGGAACGCTGAACCGGAAATGGGTCCTGATCGCGATGACGGCGTTGATGCTGATATCATTGATGTTGGTTGCCGCCGCACCGAATTTTGCGGTGCTAATGATCGGTCGTGCGTTGCTGGGCATCTGCATCGGTGGTTTCTGGGCATTGGCAACAGCCGTCATTATGCGACTGGTTCCGGCTGCTGACGTACCACGCGCGCTTGCGCTAATGTATAGCGGGCAAGCCATCGCTGCGGCATTCGCAGCCCCAATCGGCAGCTATCTCGGTGGCATGTTCGGTTGGCGCGAGGTCTTCTGGGCGCTAACCCCCATTATTGCTATCAATCTCCTTTGGCATGTGATCGCATTGCCATCGCTGCCAGCTCATCAGAAGCAAGATTTTCGGTCGATGCTCGACCTGCTGAAACGCCGGTATTTCTCACTCGGTCTAGCGGCTTGCATGCTGTCGTGGGGCTCGGCATTTACGATGTTCACCTATCTACGTCCGTTTCTGGAAAAGGTGACAGGTGTTGACGTCACCACCCTTTCGGCCCTGCTGCTGCTTCTCGGATCAGCCGGTTTCATTGGCACCTGGGCGGCTGGGCGTTTCCTGAAAGGCAATGTTGCGCCATTCCTCAAACTACCCGCACTTGTCATGGGGAGTGCAACACTAGGCCTCATTCTATTTGGCTTCTCGGTGGCCGCAGTGGCGCTCTTCATGGCGATCTGGGGTGCGATGAACACAATGTTCTCGGTCATCTGGATGACATGGATGACGCAGAACGCTGATGACACACCCGAAGCTGCCGGTAGCCTGATGGTCGCGGCGATCCAGATATCGATCCTGCTTGGGGCAGTAATTGGAGGCATTCTGCTCGATAGCTTTTCGATCCAGACGACTTTTATCGGCAGCATTGTTCTGGCGGTCTTGGCAATAGCGCTGATCCGCGACGGCCGTAGCCTTCTGAAGCCAAAGGCCGACTGATATGGACGCGCGCACCGATTGCTGATAGCAGGCGCGCTGCCGACCTTTCTCCGTCGTCTCTCTATCATCCGGTGGACAAGGTTCAGGCACAGCAAGAAGCGAACATGTTCAAGCTTTTCATTTAAAAAACACTGTCACAAGCCTGTTACTCATGACGGTACTGTCAAAAACTTAAGATATCAGTATCTGCAACGACCGTCAGCCATAACCACAGATGCGAACCATGCCCACCGACAGATATCGATGGGCATGAACGTTAAGTTTATTCTATTTTAGTGAGTTAGATCGAGCATTGGCGCGTCTCCACTCAATTATTTTCGACTAAGCCAGTGCGTTGAAAAGTAATGTGAAAATATTTCTTCGCATATCGAGATGCCGTCATGCTTACCGTCAGAAAATTTCGATCTTGAAATTATTGAACTTTTCGGGCGGGCGGCAAAGCTGGATATTTCGTTATCTACCGCTGGAAACCAGAACTGTCAGCAGTCTGGCATCGATCCAGTAAATATGGCCGATGAAATAGGATTATACCGTCACGGAGCTTAGTTGGCCATCCTCAAGGTCGTCCGCTCTAACCTAACCAAAGCCGCGACAATTGCCCGCGTACACGACATAGGTGCACGAGATCCGGCTTTCGTTCTTCACAGCCCGGTGCCGCAGCCAGTCATTCAATGCAGACTCGCTACAATCGAATGTCGAAAAATCATGTTCCGCCGTCAGAGGAATCGGGGCAGACAGCCTCGATTCAGGATGATCCGGCGTGTCGTCCATTTCTGCCATCCCAGAGTCTGACGCAGCGATGCCTTGAGCTTCGGTCCCGGCGCAAGTGGGTTGTCGAACGCCTGCATGAAGGCGTCGTAGCGTTCAGAGTCTAATGTGAACAAACGCTGGTTGAGCAGCACATCCACCGTCTGCCGCCATGCACTTTCCACCATAAACTCTGTCCGCATCTTGCCAAAGACCGCCGCCGCATCACCGATGAGCTGATGGCTACCGGTTTCAATACGCAGATTGATGCGGCCCTTGGCGTCGGCCGCAGAGGTGCACGCCACGACGACAGCAGTCGCAGAAGGGGAAGATTCGGAGGAGGCGAGACCTGCTTTTTACCATGACCCAAATATGGGCGCATGTATCCATAGCATCAGTACGCGAGAACTAAGGACGGTTTGGCCGTTGCGTTTCAGGTCCGTGACGGAGGGTGCAACGCCACCGCTATTCGACCGCCTCGGGTCTAGCGATGGCTTCTGCTGACCATCGCCATGATGATTTCGTAAAGTTCGGCCTGCGCCTGCTCGGCCGTTATCTCGCCTGTCGCTGCGGCATGGGATAGGGCATCGGCTGCGCCAAGCATTGCCCAAAAGCTGGACTGCAAGACACCTTTTGTCCCCGTGAATGGGGCCAAAAACTTCCTGCATTTTTCGATGAATGCCTGCTGATAGTCGCGCTTGACGGCTTCCAATTCAGGAGAGCCGGCAAGTCCGGCCAGCACACTGGGAATTTCACGGCCTTGGGCAAGCACACATTCGACATAGGACGAGGCGATGACCCGCGCGGTTCCTTCCACGGTCGGTTCGCAGGCCTCAAGCGCGGCGTCGATCACCGCTGTCTGGCGTACGTCAAAATCCTGATAGAGCGCAGTTAGCAACCCGTTGCGTGTACCGAAATGGTCATAGATCACTGGCTTGGTAACACCCGCCTCATCCGCCATGCGAGGCAATGTCAGCGCGTCGGTGCCTTCCTCACGCGCGAGCTGCCACGCTACATCAAGAAGCTTACGAAGCCGATCCTCACGGTTCAAGCGAACGCGCTTCACGGCGCTCTGACTGTCATTGGGCATGCTTGACATATCTATATACCAAAAGTAACTTACCTTAAGTATATAGAAACAACCCTTCAAACGCAACCAACTTCCGGGGTCTCGTTCCGGTAGCTGAAGCGGCACGCCTGCGCGCCGCTCACAGAGGATTTTTGCCAGATGACTGATATGACGCTTCCAACATCCGCAGATCGAAAGGCATGGCTCGGCCTCATGGCCGTGCTGCCGCTCGTTCTGCTTGTCGCCATGGACGGCTCGATCCTCTACCTCGCCATGCCGCACGTCACCTCCGCACTAACGCCAACTGCCGATCAGGCGCTTTGGATTCTCGACATCTATGGTTTCGTTGTGGGGTCGTTGCTGATCGCCTTCGGCAACATCGGCGACCGCTACGGGCGGCTCAAGCTCATTATGGTCGGGGCGGTGATCTTCGGTGCGGGCTCACTTGGAGCGGCTTGGTCGCAATCCCCATTGATGCTGATTGCAGCGCGAGCGCTTATGGGACTAGGTGGCGCGACATTGCTGCCGTCCGGCCTTGCCATCGTCAGCGGCCTGTTTCCCGACCCGCGTATGCGTGCACGCGCCATCGGCATCTTCGCAGCGACATTCGCCGCTGGCTTCGCCATCGGTCCCCTAATCGGCGGCATGTTGCTCCGACAATTCGAGTGGGGTATCGCCTTCCTTATCAACGTCCCTGTCGTGCTCACCTTCCTGATTGTCGCGCCAATCCTGCTGCGCGAAGTCCGTTCGACGGCTTACGGCCGGATCGACCTGCCGAGTCTGCTGCTATCGTTCATCGGTATCCTGCTGTTTACATGGTCGCTCAAGACCGCCGCCGCCGAAGGTTTCACGGCAATGCAGTCCGCAGGCGGGATTATCGGTATTGCCGCCCTCGCCCTGTTCCTGCGTCGGCAGACCCGCATCGACTATCCGCTGCTTGATCTTGGGCTGTTCCGGGATTACATCTTCTCCATAGCAATTCTGACTGGCCTCCTGTCACTCGTGGTCTGGTCCGCTGCCAGCTACCTGTCCGGCATCTATCTGCAAACTGTGCTTGGTTTAGATGTGTTCACGACCGCGCTGCTTACACTGCCGGGAGCCATTGTGCTGACTGCGACCTGCGTAGGGACGGCGCGGATTGTGGAGTGGATAGGGCGCAAAACCGCTCTCGTGGCGACACATCTGCTGATAAGTGCAGGCGTCTTCCTGCTACTGTTCACAACCACGGAAGCCGGAGTCTCGGCCTTCATTGCTTCGACGATGATCGCCGGTATCGGCTACGGCCTGTCGTTCAGCCTTGTCGCCGAGGTTGCAGTGTCGGCGGTCCCAGCCGAACGAGCTGGCGCTGCCGGATCAATTGCGGAAACCAGTAACGAGTTGGGAAATGCATTGGGCATCACCTTTCTTGGATCGTTGGCCGCTTTGACTTTCCGCCTGTTCGGGCCCGGCGTGGCCGGAACCCTGAACGAAACACTTGATCACGCGGGCATCGCCCCAGAAACAACCGTGCAGGCCAAGGAAGCTTTCCTCGTCGGCCTGCACATCGCGGTCGGTGTCGGCGGATTTCTTACTCTGATCGTCGGCATCATCGCGTGGCTTTGGCTGCCGAGAAAGCTGCCGGAATAACCATGCGACGACAATCAGCACCTATAATTGATCGTCGATAGGGAATGTCGATCTCGCTAGGACCACTGAGGTCGGACGCCACTTCGTTGAGCGGGTCACTGTTGGCCTCGATCAATTCGACCATGTGGGCAGACCGCAGGCATGGCAGCGGGGGAATGTGATCGCCTGCGCATTTGCACGCCCGACCATCAGAGATGGGATACCGACTGCGCTCGGATCACGCATCCCCTCGCTTCACTGATCCAGGGGCTCGCAGTCACCGAATATCAAAACGTCCATGATGCCCTCTATCCCTTGAAATCTGGCCTTGACATTGACACTAATGTTAAGGTGGTAGGACCGTGTGGAAAGGGGTCGAGATGCAGATCAAGGAAGCGGCTGAAAGGCTCGGGATTACGGAACGCATGCTGCGCCATTATGAGAAAGCGGGCCTCATGGATGCCCGGCGCTCGGAGAATGGCTATCGCAGCTACAGCCAAGCCGACCTGCGCCGGGCGGGACGCATCCGCGATCTCATCGCAACAGGCTTCTCCACACGCGAGATCCGCGCCATGGCGGCCTGCCTCTCCGACGAGGGCGCAGGCCCGTGCGAGGGCGGTATTCCGCAATTGCTGGAGAAGCTGGAGCATATCGACCGGCTCCGAGCCGATCTTGACGCACGGCGGGAAGCGGTTCTCGGCCGCCTTGCCATGTTCCGGGAGTCCCTTTCGATCCATCACGAAAGGAACGACCCACACCATGCTGCGCCTGATATTTCTCTTCCTGATCGCCTTCCTCGTGGGGGCGGACGAATTCCTGTTGGGACCGATCCTCACGCCAATAGGCGCTGACCTTTCGGTTCCGCCTGAGCGCATTGCGCTGTTCATTACAGCCTACAGCCTACCGCTGGCGCTCATGGCCCCGATCCTTGGCAGCGTGTCCGACCGATATGGACGGCTCGTCGTCCTTGTCCCCTCGACGCTCGTATTCGGCCTTGCATCGATTGCCACCTCTTTCGTCCCCACATTCGAGACGGGCATTGCCACCCGCATCCTGACCGGAGTGGCCAGCGGCGGGATGCTGGGCATCGCCATGGCAATGGCAGGCGATCTTGGCGAGAAAGTCGCGCCCAAAGCCATCGCCTTCGTCACATCCGGCCTTACGCTCGGCATCATCCTTAGCCCCGGCATCGGCGCTTTGTCGGCCGAGTTCTGGTCATGGCGCTTCGCGTTCACGGCGCTTGGTGGTCTGGCGCTGATCGTAGTTCTGGTCGGTCTGCCGTCACTACGCACGACACTGGCGCCCGAACATCGAGCGAACGCCAATGCTGGCAAGGTCACGGAACCGCTTTTCGTGCAAGGCGCATGGGGAAGTCTGATCGCCATGGCTGCCGGCCTCGGCGGCGCGGTCGGTTGCTTCACGCTTGTCGGCGAGCGACTGCGTTCTCTCTACGAATGGGACACGGCGACGGTCGGCATGGTTTATGCTGCTTTCGGCATCCTCACACTGGTCGGCAACTTCACCATGCCGCTGGCATTGGTCCGCGTCGGCAATGGCCGCGCCCTGATGCGGATCACGCTGGTCTTCGTGCTGGCTGCAATTGCCGTCACTTATGTCTTTGACAGCTTCGCGCCGGTTGTGGTTCTGCTTGCACTTGCGATTTGGGCGGTGCTTGGCGGCATAGGTGCTCCGGGCCTGCAAACCCATATCGCGCAACTCTCGCGGTCCCGCAGGGGGGCGCTAATGGCGCTGGCCGGAAGCAGTATGAATCTAGGCGTTGCAGGGGCTACCGCATTGGCGTCCAGCGTCTATCCGGCTGGAGCGGCGTGGATTGCTGGCGTGGCATTGGTGCTCATAGCAATCGCAATCGTAGCTCTGCGCCCGGTGTCTACCGGTGTTGCCGAAATGGCCTCAACGGAGTGATCGGGATGCGGCGACGTTAGACACCAATAGTTGACCGTCAACAGGGAGTGCCGACTGCGTTAGGGTCGCGCATTCCCCTCGCGTCGGTATCCATGCTTTGATACCGATCAGCTTCCTTGCGCGGCGCCTGCATTGCGCGGAAGCCTAACCTTTGGGATCAGATTGCTGTTGTCGGTGTCGTAGTAGATGGGACGGCAGCGAGAATAGTAATCCAGTTACCAGGTCTTCTACCAGCGCGCGGCTTGCCCGGTTAACGCGCAAGCGCGGCGATCGGATCGGCCAGTTTCGCAGCAGGCACGGCGGACGCATCGCGGCTCATATTTCCTTCGACACGGTTCCCTTGAGCTTGTGGCCGACTTCTACAATCGCATCCAACGCCGGCACCAACTCCTGACCGAGCGGCGTCAGAGCATATTCCACCGAAGGCGGCTTTGTCGGCTGGATGGTGCGTATGACGACGCCGCGGCTCTCGAGCTCTCGAAGTCGCTGCGAAAGCACCTTGGCCGAAATCGGCGGTATATCAAGACGCAGTTCACTGAAGCGCCTTCGACCAGCGCGCAGGTGCCAGATCACATTCGGTGCCCATGCTCCGGCGATGATCGCCATACACTCAGACAGAGCACATGTTTCCGGCGGCGGCGTACTTCGGTTCTTGCGGACTTTCAGGCTCATGCTCTCGACCGGGTTACTCCGTGGAAACTCGAATATGAAGTAACCAATAGAAACTTGGTTGGCAAGAGTAACCCGGATCAATAGTGTCCGGTTGTTCCCACTAACAAGGAGGTTTCCATGCGGCTCTATTTTAAACCTGGCGCTTGTTCGTTGTCGTCGCGGATCGTTCTCACCGAGATCGGGCTGGCCTTTGATACCGAGCGGGTCGATACCGAAACCGGTCTGACCGAAACCGGCACAGACTATCGTGTAATCAATCCCAAGGGCTATGTGCCAGCTCTCGAAATGGATGACGGCACAGTCCTTACCGAGAACCCGGCAATCCTTCAGTTCCTCGCCGATACCCACCCCGAAGCGGGACTCGCGCCTGCCAGTGGCACTCTGGAACGTGCTCGCCTACAGGAATGGCTCAATTTCACCTCGTCCGAGCTTCACAAGGCATTCAGCCCCTATTTTCGCGGCCATCCACTCGAAACGACTGAAAAGGAGCAGGTCGAGGAACGTCTGGCCCGACGTGTGGGAGACGTGGCGCACGGCCTTGCCGATGGCAGGGACTTCATCCTCGGCAACGGTTTCACCGTGGCGGATGCCTACCTATTCGTCGTCCTGAATTGGGCCGGGTTTATCGACCTTGACCTCGCCCGCTGGCCACATGTCACGGCCTATATGGCGCGCATCTCAGCCCGACCGTCCGTTCGCGATGCCATGCGTCAGGAAGGACTTTTTACCGATGAGGGCGCAGCATGACCTCCGCCATGAACGACATCTGCAACGCTCTCCAGGACTATTTCGACGCACTCTATTTCTGCGATGTGGACAAACTTCAGGGTGTCTTCCACCCCAAGGCGATCTACGCCACCGCGGATGAAACACCGCTGCTTTATCGCACCATGGGAGAGTATGTGCCGGTCATCGCTGCTCGGCAGTCGCCAGCCTCTCGCAACGAAGATCGGCACGATCATATCGACGCCATAGACCTTGCTGGCGACAATACAGCCGTCGCCCGTGTGCGATGTTCGATAGGCCAGCGCGATTTCGTCGATTTCCTGACCTTGGTGCGCACCGATGGCCGGTGGCGGATCATCGCCAAGGTCTTTCAGATCATCGAACGTCAATCATAAGGAGCGACAGACATGCCGTATGTAAACATCAAGATCACGCGCGAAGGTGCAACGCCAGAACAAAAGGCAGAACTCATCAAGGGCGTGACCAACCTGTTGGTGGACGTTCTGGATAAGAACCCTGCAACCACCTTTGTCGTCATCGACGAGGTAAATCCTGAAGATTGGGGCATTGGCGGTCTTCCGGTCGCGGAATACCGAAAAACCCTCGACAAGCCATCGTGAGGTTTAGATGACTTTGCAGGCGTCCCGGTCTTCAATGTGACAATGGTTTGATCAAGGGCCGGTCGCTTTGTGCGACAGGCGCGCAAGTAGATCGGCCAGTTGCGCAGCGAAAACATCGTCGAGATAGATATGGCTTCGGGCGCTCTGGCAGATCGCTTTGGGCGCAAGCGCGTCTTCATGGCGGGCGTCGTGGTCTTCGGTATCTCATCACTCGCCTGCGGGCTGGCGACGAATGCCCCGGTCCTGATTGTCGCTCGGGTCGTACAGGGTGTGGGAGGCGCGGCGTTGCTCGCCTGCCAGATGGCGGTGCTCTCTTATCAATTCCGTGACTCGCCTGATCGCGGAATGGCGTTTAGCGCATGGGGGATCGCCTTCGGCGCTCGACTTGGGTTCGGTCCACTAATTGGTGGGGTTACCGTCACTTTCATCGGCTGGGAGTGGGTGTTCCCAGCCCATGTGCCACTGGCGGCGGTCACTCTTCTTCTCGCGCATTTCGCCATTGCCGAGTCCTCCGATCCCCACGCCGTACGCATCGATGGAGCGGGAATCGCAAAGCCGGTCGCGGAGCGGGCACTTACGGACGGATTCGGCTGCGTCATGCTCTACGCCTTGATATGTGCATGGTCGCTCTCAATTTTGAGCTTCGTCGTCCTGCGCCGGGAGCATTTCGTCCAAGTGGGATAAATAACGATGGGACGGCGGTGGCATTCAGCTCCGATGACCTACCATCCATGAGGAGTGCCGGTTTGGCCGCCTCGGGCGAGCGCGGCCACTTGCGTCGCGACTTCCATGCGTCGATCCCGCCCGGTTTCCTGACTGATCTTATCGCGCGATATCGGGAAGAGCACCCCCACATCAAGATCGAGATTTCGGAAAGCATGGCCCGCGATGCGCTGACACAATTGCATTCCGATCCTCTTGACCCAGCCTTTATCGCCGGGAAGCCCGAACTGCTACACCCGGCCGATCTGGACCAAACCTTTAATGGCCATTCTGCCGGACGGGCATCGCTTTGTCGGGCAATCGGCGGCGTTTGGGTAGGCCCGAATTATTCCCACTCGATCGTACCCGGAGGCTTCGAAGTCACGTCATAGACTACGCGATTGATGCCGCGCACTTCATTGATGATGCGGGTAGCCGCATTGCCAAGGAAGTTCATGTCGTAGTGGTAGAAGTCAGCTGTCATACCATCGACCGAAGTCACTGCACGCAGTGCGCAGACGAACTCGTAGGTACGGCCATCGCCCATAACGCCAACGGTCTGAACCGGAAGCAGAACGGCGAAAGCCTGCCAGATAGCGTCGTAAAGGCCAGCCTTACGGATTTCATCAAGATAAATCGCATCTGCTTCGCGCAGGATTTCAAGCTTTTCGCGCGTGATGCCACCCGGGCAACGGATCGCGAGACCCGGACCAGGGAATGGATGACGTCCGATAAAGCTATCAGGAAGGCCCAGTTCCTTGCCCAGAACGCGTACTTCATCCTTGAAGAGTTCGCGCAGAGGTTCGACCAGCTGCATGTTCATGCGCTCTGGCAAACCGCCAACATTATGGTGCGATTTGATCGTGACCGAAGGACCGCCCGTAAACGAGACACTTTCGATAACATCCGGATACAACGTACCCTGTGCAAGAAAGTCCGCACCGCCTAGCTTGTTGGCTTCTTCTTCGAAAACTTCGATGAAGAGACGACCAATGGTCTTGCGCTTCTTTTCCGGATCACTTTCGCCTTCAAGAGCGCCGATGAAGCGATCCTGCGCGTTCACGAGGATCAGCGGCAGATTATAATGTTCCTTGAACATGGCCACCACATCGGCAGCCTCGTTCTTGCGCATCAAGCCGTGATCAACAAGGATACAGGTCAGCTGATCACCAACCGCTTCGTGGATCAGGAGAGCGGCAACTGACGAGTCAACACCGCCAGAGAGAGCGCAGATGACCTTGCCCTTGCCGACCTGCTTGCGAATAGCTTCGACAGCCTGTTCGCGATAGGCAGACATAGTCCAGTCAGGCTTGATGCCGACGATGTTGTGAACGAAATTCTGAAGCAGCTTTGCACCATCTGGCGTGTGCACCACTTCCGGGTGGAACTGAACCGCGAAATACTTACGTTTCTCATCCGAAATCGCTGCAAAAGGGGCATTTGGCGACGTGCCAATCACCTTGAAGCCTTCAGGAAGCGCTGTTACTCGGTCGCCGTGGCTCATCCAGACCTGATGACGTGTGCCCTTAGCCCAAATGCCAGCGAACAGTGCGCTGTCTTCCTGAACTTCGAGGAACGCGCGGCCGAATTCACGGTCGTGGCCGCTTTCGACCTTGCCACCCAGCTGGGCGCACATGGTCTGCTCGCCATAGCAAATGCCAAGAACGGGAATGCCCGCCTCGAAAATTGCCTGCGGCGCGCGCGGACTGCCGATGTCCGTTGTCGAGTGTGGACTACCCGACAGGATCACAGCCTTCGGATTGATGCGCTTATAGGCATCTTCCGCCGACTGGAACGGAACGATTTCGGAATAGACTCCGGCTTCACGTACGCGGCGTGCAATCAGCTGCGTGACTTGGCTGCCAAAGTCGACGATAAGGATAGTGTCAGGATGTGCCGTGGTGCTCATGCGGAGCATCTAGATAAAAAGCGGCCAAAATGCAATGGAAGAAGTGCCACGTTTCAACAATCCAACAGAGAAACTTGGCCTATACTGACATATCCTTGTCAGGAAGTGCCATGAAGTATCAGGGCACCGTCCAAAATCGCCGCTTCCAACTCTTCAACCGCGCTTGCGAGCTTCTCATCGATAACATGGAGATATTCGGTCCAGTCGCCCACATGCTGCAATTCTCGTACGCCATCGGAAATGCCACGCAGGCCAATCAGAGGGATACCGTATGCCTGACATGCACGCAGGCAGGCAAAGGTCTCCATATCCACCATATCGGTATCAATCGTATCATAGGCCTTGCCGGAAACGATATTCGCACCGGTTGAAAGCGACGCACTGCGAAGACCCGGCACCAGACTGGGCAAATCAAGGGTTTTCGGCAAGTCCAGAAACGGTGTGCAGCCTTTTTCAAAGCCTAAGGGTGATGCGTCCATATCGCGGTAAGCAACCGATGAGACCTGATAGATTTCAGTCTGGAGGAGTGTCGCTGATCCGGCCGAGCCAAGCGAGACGATCAGATCGGGCAATTCGCCCTGCTGCCCGAATATGGTGAGAACACGCGTCAGATTGATTGCAGCTTCGACCGGACCGACACCGATCATCAATGGCGAGATAAGCGAGCTCAGATATGGACCATATTCCGATTCTGTCGCCATGACATAAAGAAGACGTTTACCTGCAATGGTTTTGATCATCCCTGCAGGCCCTTACGATCCTGAACAACCATCATCGTACCGGTCATAGTCGCAATGAGACGCACTTCCGTGTCTGTCACAGCAAAAGCCTGCCCATCGCTGACCATAATCGTCCGGCCGGGCTTGGTAACCTCGCCACGAAACAGAAAACGATCACCTTTACCGGGGGCCAACAGATTGACTTTGAACTCGATTGTAAGCACCGCAGCATCAGTCGGCATAAGACTGAGGGCTGCATAACCGCAGGCAGAGTCCAATGCCGCAGAAATGATACCCGCATGGAGAATACCGTGCTGCTGTGTCAGCTCTTCGCGAAACGGCATTTCGACTTCGACGATACCTGGCTCACAGCGCGTGAGTTCCGCGCCGATCAACTTCATGGCCGCCTGGCGGCCAAAACTCTCTTCAACGCGCTCCTTAAAATCAGGCTCTGCAATTCTGTGCGCTGGCATAAATTTCCCTGAGATTAGCCTCGTTTTTGTAGAACGCTCACATAAAACCCATCTGTATCCGTTGACAATGGAGAAAATACGCTGCCGCGCGCAGGATACACCGGCGCAACCGCACCGGCTTCTGGAACGACCCTGTTCCAGAGTTCCGACGGGGCAATTTCCGAATAGTTGCTGTTGTCAGAAAGGAAGCGCTCAACCTGTCGTGTATTTTCTTCGTCAAAAAGCGAACAGGTCACATAAACCAGTCGTCCGCCCGGCTTCACGTAATGCTTGGCTGCTTCCAACACTTCCTGTTGGTCCTGCACCCGACGTTCAAGCTGCTGATCATTGAGACGCCATTTTGCGTCCGGTCTGCGTCGCCACGTGCCCGAACCGGTGCATGGCGCGTCGGTCAGCACAAGGTCCATACGCTCGATAAGCGGCGCGAGTGCATCGAGATTGCCATGAATCTGCGTGTTGCGGACACCTGCTCTCTGCAATCTGTCATGCATTGGCGAAAGCCGCGCACGTTCGGCATCATAAGCGTGAACCTGTCCGCTATTTTGCATAGCGGCAGCCAGCGCCAGCGTCTTGCCGCCCGCACCCGCACAATAATCCAGCACCTGCTCACCGGGCTTCGCACCTGCAAACAGGGCAGCCAGCTGTGACCCCAGATCCTGCACCTCAAACCAGCCGTCAAGAAAGGACTGATCGGTCTGCACATTGGGATGACGTCCAAGCGCTTCAATTGGCGGAATACGCAAGGCCTGATCAAGGAACGGCGCCTTTGCAACGCCCGCCTTTTCAAGAGCTTCGAGCGTGGCTTCAGGCGTCGCTTTCAGCAGGTTCACTCTGAGATCGACTGGTGGGCGTGTGGCAAGAGCCGCAGCCTCCTCCACCCAACGTTCACCAAACAGAGCTTCAAACGACGGGACGCACCATTCGGGTACATCAGCCTTTACGAATGCTGGTGCAGCAGAAAGATCACGACTGGCCCACGCTTCGCGGCGTGCCGTTTCCAGAGGTTCAGGGGCAAATTTATCGCCGTCGAGTGCTGCATCAATGGCTGCGAAATCCATGCCACCTTCGGAGACCAGCGCGCCATGGGCCAATGCACGTGCATCATCCGCATCCATGCGCCAGGCTATGGATAGTTTGCGGCGAAGCGCATCATAAACAATATTGCCGATAACAGCACGATCGCCAGCGCCTGCAAAGCGATGCGATGCACCCCAATCCTTCAGCGCATCGGAAGCCGGGCGCTTGCCCGCTTCAATATCGTTCAGAACCTCAATCGCCGCCTGAAGGCGTCCGCCAAGCCGCATTACCACTCCTTCACATCTTAAGTGTCGGGCATAGCCTTCCTTGGTGGGAAAAGGCAATCGGCAATTAGAGCGCGGTGTATTTTATCATGCCGCAATTGATCCCCTCAAAAGCAAAAAGCCGGAACAGTCGTCCCGGCCTTTTAGGGTCTGTGGGGGATTAGTCGCTTACTCAGCCGCTGCGGTCGACTCTTCTTCAAGAGCGATCATATTGGCCTCATAGCCATGCGCATCTTTCAATGCTTTGCGAACACCGGCTTCATAATCTGGATGAATCAACTTGAAGTGGCCAAGCTGACGTTCAACGATAAAGCCTGGAACTCCAGTCATTGCCGCCGCAATGTTTGAGAACAGGCGCAGTTTCTGCCCATCGTCGAACAGATTGAACAGGGCACGCGGCTGCGAGTAATCATCGTTGCCGATACGATGATTGTACCGATCGGCGTTACCAGTAATACGCAGCGGCGGTTCCTTGGCCGTTGGCTGCTCGACCGGACCATTGAACGAGTTCGGTTCGTAATAGGCATCGGGGTTACCCGTCGCAATGCCGCCAAAAGTGTTCATCTGACCATCGCGATGGTAGTGGTGCACTGGGCATTTCGGCTGGTTGACCGGAAGGTTCTCATAATGCGTACCAAGGCGATGACGATGCGCATCGGCATAGGAGAACAGGCGAGCCTGCAACATCTTGTCCGGGGAATAGCTGATGCCCGGCACGATATTCGATGGCGAAAACGCAGCGTTTTCAATCTCGGTGAAGTAATTTTCCGCATTGCGGTTGAGTTCCATCACGCCAATATCGATCGGCGGATAGTCAGCATGCGGCCACACTTTGGTGAGATCGAAGGGGTTATAAGGCGTCTTGTCAGCGTCGAGTTCCGGCATGATCTGTACCTGAACCTTCCACTTCGGGAACTCGCCCTTGTCGATGGAAGCGAACAGATCTTCCTGCGTAGATTCACGCGTACGGCCGATCACGCGCTCAGCTTCATCGTTGGTCCAGTGCTTGTGACCCTGCAAGGTCTTGAAGTGAAACTTGACCCAATAACGCTCACCGGCATCATTCCAAAATGAATAGGTATGCGAGCCATAGCCGTTGATGTGGCGTACATCCGTTGGAAGACCACGATCAGACATCAGGATCGTGACCTGATGCAGGCTTTCCGGCGAAAGCGACCAGAAATCCCACATGGCAGTTGCCGAACGCAGGTTGGTCTTGGGATGACGCTTCTGGGTGTGAATGAAGTCCGGGAACTTCAATGGATCACGCACGAAGAAAACTGGCGTGTTGTTGCCAACCAGATCCCAATTGCCTTCTGCGGTGTAGAACTTCAATGCAAAGCCGCGCACATCGCGCTCGGCATCGGCTGCACCCTGCTCACCGGCAACGGTCGAGAAACGAGCCAACATCGGGGTCTTGGCACCCGGCTGCAGCGCCTTGGCCTTGGTATATTTTGAAATATCGCCAGTTATAGTCAGCGTGCCGAATGCACCCCAACCCTTGGCGTGAACGACGCGCTCAGGAATACGCTCACGGTTCTGGTGTGACAGCTTTTCAATCAGCTGATAGTCTTGCAACAGAACAGGACCGCGCTCACCAGCGGTAAGGGAATTCTGGTTATCCGGGATTGGCGCACCAGCGCTTGTAGTCATAATCGGACGGTCTGCCATGGGAATTTCCCTCCTAAAATAAATTGGTCTATCCAGCAATCAGCCTGGCTTTTGGCGCGACATAGCCCTGCTATGCCCCACTCTCGCTGGGTAACGAAAACAGTTTAGACTTGTTCCAATAATAATCTCCAATTGCTTTTTATGTTATTATTGATAAGGTTTTCCTATCATGTTTACAATCAGACAAATGCGCTACTTCGATGCGCTTGCCAGCACGCTGCATTTTCGAAAAGCCGCTGAACTTGCACATATTTCTCAGCCTGCTCTCTCGGCGCAAATTGCTGAAATGGAAAGCGTCGCTGGTGCACCTTTATTCGAGCGCTCGCAACGCAAAGTCATCATGGCAGAACTCGGTCGGGAGTTGCTGCCGGGCATTCGAACCATCCTGAAAGAGTTACATGCGCTGGAGGAGATCACTGCTCAAAGCAAAGGCCTGTTGCAAACCCAGTTGCGCCTCGGGATTATCCCGACCGTCGCGCCCTATGTTGTGCCCCATCTCGTTCCACTACTCAGAGATCGGCACCCATCTTTCCGTCTGCAACTGCGCGAAAGTGTAACGGCAAAACTGCTTGATGAACTTCATGCAGGCGAAATCGACGCCGTTGTTGCGGCGCTTCCAATCGCAGATGATCGACTTGCACGTGAAAAGCTGTTCGACGACCGCTTTCTGATAGCCACTTCAAGCAATGACCAGACGATACTCTCCTCACCCATGACACAGGATAGTGTGGTGCTGGATCGTTTGCTGTTGCTGGAAGAAGGCCATTGTATGCGCGATCAAGCGCTGGCGGTCTGCTCGTTACCGTCGAAGCGGCAGCTGGTGAAATATGGCGCGACCAGCATGACAACACTGCTGCAAATGGTGAGCCATGGCATGGGCCTGACATTGATCCCGGAAATTGCCGTTCGTGCCGAAGCGCGCAGCAATCACATGCGCATCATTCCGTTTGAAGGTGAACAGCCCAAACGAGAAATCGCACTTTTGTGGCGAAGGCAGAGCAAGCGCCGTAAGGATTTTCATGCTCTTGCCGAATGTATTGTCGAAAGCGCCAACAATCTCCTCATCAGCGATGATGAGTTGCCGTCACTTGCAAAATAAAGAGGCGACCCGAAGGCCGCCTTTTCAAAATTATACAAGCAACGCTTACATACCGCCCGGATAATTCGGGCTTTCGCGAGTGATCGCCACGCCATGGGAATGGCTTTCGCGCAAGCCAGCATTGGAAATGCGCACGAAGGTCGCCTTTTCGCGGAATTCTTCGAGTGTCTTTGCGCCGACATACCCCATGGAAGCGCGCAGGCCACCAGCGAGCTGGTGCAGAACCGCCGAGATCGGCCCCTTGTAAGCGACCTGCCCTTCGATGCCTTCCGGCACGAGCTTCAGTTCATCACGGACTTCTGCCTGGAAGTAGCGGTCTGCCGAACCGCGCGCCATTGCACCGACCGAGCCCATGCCGCGATAGGATTTGAACGAACGGCCCTGATGCAGATAAACTTCGCCCGGGCTTTCTTCCGTACCGGCCAGCAGCGAACCGGCCATGGCCGCAACCGCACCGGCAGCAAGCGCCTTGGCGAAATCACCGGAGAACTTGATACCACCATCGGCGATAACCGGAATGTTATGCTTGTGGGCTGCTTCAACCGCCGACATGATTGCCGAAAGCTGCGGCACGCCAACGCCTGCAACAATACGCGTGGTGCAGATAGAACCCGGTCCGATACCGACCTTGACAGCATCCGCACCAGCATCAATCAGCGCCTGCGTTCCGGCGGCGGTCGCAACATTACCGGCCAGAATAGCGACATTCGGATAGGCTTTCTTGATGCGTGCAACAGCATCAAGAACCCGCTGCGAATGACCGTGGGCCGTATCGACAACCAGCAGATCAACGCCAGCATCGATCAGACGTTCAGCGCGCTCGTAGCCATCTTCGCCAACGCTTGTTGCAGCAGCAGCACGCAAACGGCCCTGCGCATCCTTGGCGGCATGCGGGTTAAGCTGTGATTTTTCAATGTCCTTGACGGTAACGAGACCGACGCAACGGCCCTTATCGTCAACAACCAGCAGCTTTTCAATGCGATGCGCATGCAAAAGGCGCTTGGCTTCATCCTGATTAACGTTTTCGCGAACCGTGATCAGGTTTTCGCGTGTCATCAGTTCGTAGATTTTCTGAGCCGGATCAGAAGCAAAACGCACATCGCGATTGGTCAGAATGCCAACCAGACGGCCCGGACCCTTGCTGCCATTTTCGACAACAGGAATACCGGAAATGCCGTGTGCCTTCATGAGTGCCTGTGCGTCGGCAAGTGTCGCATCCGGTCCAATGGTGACAGGATTTACCACCATACCCGATTCAAACTTCTTGACCTGACGGACTTCCTCGGCCTGGCGTTCAGGTGTCAAATTGCGGTGGATAACACCAATACCCCCCGACTGCGCCATGGCAATGGCCAAACGCGATTCGGTTACGGTGTCCATTGCGGCGGAGAGCAGCGGCAGATTAAGCTCAATATCCTTGGCAATACGCGTGCGCAGATCGGCCTGTCCGGGCATCACCTCGGAATGACCCGGCTGCAAAAGCACATCATCGAAGGTGAGAGCGAGCGAGCCAGTGGAAGATTCCACGATTTTTGCCATTGCCAATTCCTTTACCGGTTTTACCGAATGAGAAAAGCCGCCTCTCCGGTAAGTATCCGGGAGCAGCGACTAGACTGGGTTTCGTGTTGAATTGGCACCGGCTGGTAACATGGTTATGACTGCTTGGAAAGTCTTTTACGGACAAGTTTCAGTTACTGATAACGATTTTCATGATAAATCGCCCGCATATTTTCTGTAATTGGCCCGAAGGGGGCACAATGCGTAAATCATATCAACGCGTTCCACTCATCCGCCGCTCGCGCGCAATGTGGATGTCTCCACGTTTGTGGAAGCCTCGGCTCGTTTTCTGGTGCGGGGCGATCGCAATTGGCCTTATCAGCGTTGCATTTGCTGAAGCCGCCGATATTGCTCAGGGTTGGTTCAAGAGATTGACCGATGGTTCTGCCAGCCCATGGCGGGCTTGGTTGCCACTCATCATCACACCACTTGGCTTCATGCTGTGCTCATGGATCGCAATCACCTGTTTCCCCGGCTCTGGTGGCAGTGGCATCCCGCAGGCGATTGCAGCCCGCCACCTGAATAACCCTGAAGAGCGAACTTTGCTCCTCTCGCTGAAGATTGCATTTGGTAAGATCGTTCTGACCATCGTCGGCCTTTTTTCGGGCGCATCCATCGGCCGTGAGGGCCCCACCGTGCAAATCGGCGCGTCCATCATGCTGTTATCGGCACGCATCGGCAGCATGGAGCAAGCGCGCGGACTCATTCTTGCGGGATCAGCAGCTGGCATAGCCGCTGCCTTTAATACACCACTTGCAGGCATCGTGTTCGCCATCGAAGAAATGGGGCGTTCCTATGCAGCGCGAACCAACGGTCTGGTTCTCTCCGCAGTCATCCTTGCAGGTCTCGCTTCGCTCGGGCTCGTCGGCAACTATAATTATTTCGGCCTGACGACCGTAACCGTTGCATCCCATATGGATTGGATTCTGGTGATTGGCTGCGGCGTGATCGGCGGCGCATTCGGCGCCGCATTCAGCGCGCTCGCCCTCAGCCTAACAACGCGTTTACGTCGCCGTGTTCAGAAAGCTCCACTTCGGGACACGGTACTGATAGCAGGCGCCTGTGGTCTGGTGATTGCCATCATCGGCATTGCATCGGGCGGGGCAACTTTTGGCACCGGATATGATCAGGCCCGGAGCGCGGTAGAAGGTCTGCCGCTGTCTCCATTCTACTTCATAGAGAAGTTTATTGCGGGTCTTCTTTCGATGGTGTCCGGCATTCCCGGCGGCATATTTGCACCATCCTTATCTGTTGGTGCTGGACTTGGCAGCACCATAGGACTG
The DNA here is from genome assembly GCF_002252505.1 of Brucella grignonensis. Lineage (GTDB taxonomy): Bacteria > Pseudomonadota > Alphaproteobacteria > Rhizobiales > Rhizobiaceae > Brucella > Brucella grignonensis. The sequence continues at coordinate 41,876 of NZ_NNRL01000168.1, forward strand.
CTTCTGGGGACCAGCATCAGTCTCGCCGCCGTTCTGGGTATGGCGGGCTATTTTGCCGGTGTTGTGCAAGCGCCCATGACTGCCTTTGTCATCATTCTGGAGATGACCGGTAACCACAACAATGTCATTCCGCTTATGTGCGCATCGATGTTGGGATATGGCACCGCCCGCCTCATTTCACACGAGCCTCTTTATCACGCCTTGTCACGAACATTCGTGGCAGATGTTTTGCGCCAGCGTCGCGCAAAGGAAAAGAATATTTCATCGGACTAAACATCCATCTTGGGGGAGGAAGCACTTATGGATCGAAGAACATTCGCAAAATCGCTTGCGGGGCTGGGGACAATGCCCTTCATAGTCGGTTCGGCAACAGCAGCAAAAAGGGGAGAAGAAGGCATGCTGGAATTGATGGGCGGAAGCATTATCGATGTGCCGGGAATCAAACTCGGGCATCACACGCTGACCAAGCGCCCAACCGGCTGCACCGTTTTGCTTTGCGAAGAGGGAGCAACCGCAGGTGTCGATGTACGTGGTTCCGCACCAGGCACCCGCGAGACCGATCTTCTCGATCCAATGAATTATGTTCAACAGGTACAAGCAATTCTGCTGTCCGGTGGCAGCGCCTATGGTCTGAGTGCTGCGACCGGTGTGATGCGCTATCTGGAAGAAAACAATCTGGGTTTCAAGATCGGCAAAGGTGTTGTTCCGATTGTGCCTGCCGCCATCCTGATGGATCTTGGCGTTGGAGATTTTTCCGTTCGCCCCGATGAAGAAGCCGGTTATCTGGCGTGTAAGGCAGCAAAAGCGGAAGCCTCCGGCGAAGGTAATATTGGCGCAGGCGCTGGCGCAACCGTCGGCAAGATGTTTGGCATGGAATATGCGATGAAGGGTGGCCTTGGCACAGCAAGCTACAGGGTTCCCGGAACAGACGTCGTGGTTGGCGCCATCGTTGCCGTAAACGCTGTGGGTGATGTTTACGCTCCCAACTCGCAGCAGATATTGGCGGGCGCGCGTAACGAAGACGGCAAAGGTTTCCGCAACATCATGGACTCGATTATGCAGGGCCGTAATGTCGTCAAGTCTGGCGGGGCCAACACGACCATCGGTGCTATTGCAACCAATGTTCCGTTTAACAAGGCTGAACTCAAAAAGATCGCTGGCATGGCACATGACGGTTTTGCCCGTTCGATTAACCCCATCCACACAATGTGGGATGGTGATACGATCTTTGCGCTCTCGACAGGCAAGGCAGAAGGTGTTGAAGCTGATGTAACGGCCATCGGTGCTATTGCAGCAACTGTGATGGCTCATGCGGTTGCCCGCGCTGTGATGCAGGCTGAAAGTCTGCCAGACCTGAACCTGCCGGCCCATCGGGACTATGTTTAGAGCATCCGAGCCAAAATCGGGAACCGGTTTTGTGTTTGGAGATGCGCAAAACAAATAGATGGGGAGGCTCCAGCGCTTCGATATCGGCTGAAACGCTTTGCCCGGAAAGTTCTCGATAACCACATAAACACGCAGCGATTGAAACGATCCGTAATATACGCGATATGAGAAACAGCTTTACAAAGCGGGTACTGCGCCGTGCATCTTGCGGGAAGCGCAATGGCTGCTCTAACAGTGTATTATGTACTAGATTGATTTTTATCTGAAAAGCAGGTTCGGACACGGCATGACAGGCAATTCCCTCAAATTCGGCACAAGCGGTCTCAGAGGACTAGCGATCGAACTAAACGGATTGCCTGCTTATGCCTATTCGCTGGCATTTATGCATATGCTCAAATCGCGAGGCAGCCTGAACGCAGGCGACAAGGTGTTTGTCGGTCAGGATTTGCGACCGTCAAGTCCTGATATTGCTGCACTCGCAATGGGTGCGATTGAGGATGCAGGCTTCATGCCTGTCGATTGCGGCATATTACCCACGCCTGCTCTGAGCTATTATGCCATGGCGCAAAATGCGCCATGTATCATGGTCACCGGCAGTCATATCCCGGATGATCGCAATGGTTTGAAGTTCTATCGCACCGACGGTGAGATCGACAAGGATGATGAAGCAGCTATAAGCGCTGCCTACGCTGCCCTTCCGGCCGACATCGCATCACGGAAAGCAGTTGGTTTGTCCGTAAGCGACAGCGCAATCAACGCCTATGCCGAGCGCTACATCAAGCTTTTTGGCACTGGCAGCCTCACAGGACTGAAAATCGGCGTTTATCAACATTCGTCGGTGGCGCGTGACCTTCTCACCAAAACCCTTGGCGCACTTGGTGCGGAAACCGTAACACTTGGCCGGTCCGATATTTTTGTGCCTGTCGACACAGAGGCGCTACGCCCGGAAGATATCCGCCTTCTTGCCGAATGGGCCAAACAGGACCGATTTGACGCCATCATTTCAACCGACGGCGACGCAGATCGTCCGCTCATTGCAGACGAGCATGGCCATTTCGTGCGGGGTGATCTGGTGGGCGTGATCACATCTGCCTGGGTCGGTGCCGATGTCATCGTCACGCCAGTCACATCCAATGCAGCACTTGAAGAATGCGGAAAGTTTGCCCGTGTTCTGCGCACGCGCGTCGGCTCGCCATATGTGATTGCCGGCATGCAGCAAGCTCTCAACGAAAACGCAAAGCGTGTGGTTGGATTTGAAGCCAATGGCGGTGTGCTTCTTGGAAGTACCATCGACAAGGAAGGCCGGCAACTATCCGCTTTGCCTACACGAGACGCGCTTCTGCCAATTCTTGCCTGTCTGAGCACGATCAAACGGACGCAAACACCGCTGTCCGAAATCGCTCGCAGCTATGGTTTCCGTATAGCGTTGAGTGACCGCTTGCAGAATGTATCGCAAGAAAAGAGTGCGGCGTTTCTCTCAGTCATCACGCAGGAAGATGCACGCATTCAGCTTTTCCCGGTGACCGACACCGTTATACGGCTTGAAACAATTGATGGCGTGAAGCTGTTCTTCAAATCAGGCAATGCCGTGCATTATCGCGCTTCAGGCAATGCACCGGAACTGCGCTGTTATGTCGAAGCTGCCAGCGAAGCTCAGGCCAATGAATTATTGACAATGGGTCTCGAAATCGCCCGCAACGCAACGAAGGATGCCACCAGCAAATGAGCTTTATCCCGGTTATCATCAGTGGCGGTTCTGGTTCCAGACTCTGGCCGCTTTCACGCGACGCCCACCCAAAGCCATTCATCGAGCTGCCAGATGGCGATACGTTGATCGGTAAGACCTATGCACGCGCTTCGCATCTTCAGGATGCCGATCAGATTCTCACGGTCACAAACCGCGATTTCCTGTTTCTGACGCTTGATGCCTATGCAGACGCAGATGCGCGCAAGATCGACAATACGTTCCTGCTGGAGCCGTTGGGCCGCGATACGGCACCCGCTGTAGCATTGGCAGCTCTTCAGGCAGCATCAACCTATGGCGCTGACGCAACTTTGCTCATCATGCCAGCCGATCATCTGATCGAAGATGAAGCGGCTTTCGCAGCGGCGGTTGTGGAAGCACGTAAACTTGCCGACACAGGCCGCATCGTCACTTTCGGCATCGTTCCGGATCATCCGGAAACCGGTTTTGGCTACATCGAAGTCGATGGCACAGACGTTCTGCGCTTTGTCGAAAAACCAGACGAAGCCACCGCACAGACCTATGTTGAAAGTGGTCGTTACTACTGGAATTCCGGCATGTTCTGCTTTCGGGCGTCGACGATGATCGATGCCATGCAGCGCCATGCACCGGAAGTATTGATCGGCGCCAGATCTGCGCTTGAGCATTCACGTCGTGGCGTGAACGGCGAAACCAGAACGCTGGAAATTGCCAAGGATCAATTCGCGGCAACACCTGCTATTTCCATCGACTATGCCGTCATGGAAAAGGCAGACAATATCGCCTGTATCCCTGTTTCCTGTGGCTGGTCAGATATTGGCTCATGGGCTGCAATGGCCGATCTGATCGAGCCTGATGCTGATGGCAATCGCCTACGTGGTGAAACGGTCCTTGAAGAAACAACCGACAGCTTTGTACTTTCGGAAACGCGCCTCGTCAGTCTCGTTGGCGTTCACGATCTTCTGGTTGTCGATACGCCGGATGCCCTGCTTGTCGCCCATCGCGACAAGGCACAGGATGTGCGCAAGGTCTTCAACAAGTTGCGTGCTCAAGGCCACGAAGCAGCCAAATTGCACCGCACCGCACACCGTCCATGGGGCACTTACACGGTTCTGGAAGAAGGCGACGGCTTCAAGATCAAGCGTATTGAGGTTAAGCCTGGTCGTCGTCTGAGCCTGCAGGCGCATCATCATCGTTCCGAACACTGGATTGTGGTTTCCGGCACGGCAAAGGTCGTCAATGGCGAGCGAGAAATCCTGCTGACCAACAACCAATCGACCTATATCCCCTGCGGTTTCAAGCACCGTCTAGAAAATCCTGGCATTCTTCCGCTTGTCCTGATCGAAGTACAAAGCGGCGAATATCTCGGTGAAGACGACATCGTTCGTTACGATGATATTTATGGGCGCACCTGATCCAGCAACGAAGACGCGAATTGTGATCTGGATCATCGACAAATGGCGGTTTTTCGCTTTCGCGAATCCGCTATAGTCGTCTCATGACGATCCAGCACCTAAGCGAAACCATTATCAACCAGATTGCCGCTGGCGAGGTGATTGAACGCCCTGCCAGCGTGATCAAGGAACTTGTCGAAAACGCAATCGATGCTGGCGCAACCCGTATCGAGATTGTGACTGCGGGCGGCGGCAAGACGCTGCTGCGTGTGACCGACAATGGTTCGGGCATTCCTTCCAATGAGCTGTCACTCGCCGTTTCACGCCATTGCACATCCAAGCTCACCGACGATGTGAATGATATTCGCGCGCTGGGTTTTCGCGGCGAAGCGTTGCCATCCATCGGCTCTGTTTCAAAACTCACGCTGAAATCGCGTCCACAGGATGCCGAGTCCGGCTTTGAAGTAGTGGTCAATGGCGGGCATCTTGATGGCCCTCGCCCGGCTGCTCTTAATCGCGGTACGATTGCGGAAGTGCGTGACCTCTTCTATGCGACGCCAGCGCGTCTCAAATTTATGAAGACGGATCGCGCCGAAGCAACCGCCATCACCGATATCGTCAAACGGATTGCAATCGCCTTCCCGCAGGTTCGGTTTTCGTTAGCGGGTACTGATCGAACTCCGCTGGAACTTCCGGCCACAGGAAGCGGTGTAGACGCCACCCTTGAACGTATAGGCCAGATACTCGGCAAGGAGTTTTCGGACAATTCACTGCATATCGATGCCGAGCGCGATGGTGTGAGGCTCGCTGGCTTTGCCGGCATCCCATCATTTAACCGGGGCAATGCACTGCATCAATTTGCTTATGTGAATGGCCGCCCTGTTCGCGACAAACAGATTTTCGGCGCTCTGCGCGGTGCATATTCCGACGTCATCGCGCGTGACCGGCATCCGGTGGCAGTGCTGTTTCTGACGCTCGATCCATCTTTGGTCGATGTGAACGTGCATCCCGCCAAGGCCGATGTCCGCTTTCGCGACCCGGGCCTTGTGCGCGGTCTTATTGTGGGTGCCATCAAGCAAGCACTTGCACAATCGGGCATACGCCCGGCAACAAGCGGCGCGGAAGCCATGCTGCAAGCTTTCCGTGCTGAAGGGTTCCAGCCACGCGCCTCTACCGGCAATTACGCAGCTCCTGCGTGGCGACCAGCGACACCATCCGCGCCACGTACAGAATGGTCGCCGCAAACGGCACACCCGACACATAAGCCACTGAGTTTTGATAGCCCGCTTGCCTTTCATGAAGACGAGCAAGCAACGATTGTAACAATTCCTGCAGCAGATGCCCGCGCAACAATTGCAGACGCACCTGTCGAAACGATGCAGAAGCCGCTTGGCGCAGCGCGTGCACAAATCCACGAAAATTACATCGTCGCGCAGACAGAAGACAGTCTGGTGATCGTAGACCAGCACGCGGCCCATGAACGGCTCGTCTATGAAGCGTTAAAGAATGCGCTCCATTCTCGCCCGATACCGGGGCAGATGCTGCTCATTCCCGAAATTGTTGACCTGCCGGAAGAAGATGCAGAGCGACTCACTGCCCATTCTGAAACGCTGGCACGATTCGGCCTTGGTATTGAACAGTTTGGTCCCGGCGCAATTGCGGTGCGTGAAACACCTGCCATGCTTGGCGAGATGAACGTGCAGCAGCTTATCCGCGATTTGGCTGATGAAGTTGCGGAGCACGACACATCCGATGGTCTCAAAGCAATGTTGAACCATGTTGCTGCCACCATGGCCTGCCACGGTTCAGTGCGTTCGGGTCGACGGCTTAAGCCTGAAGAAATGAATGCGCTTTTGCGTGACATGGAGGCGACGCCCGGTTCCGGCACATGCAATCATGGACGCCCGACCTATATTGAGCTGAAGTTGACCGACATTGAACGATTGTTTGGCCGACGCTAACCATAGGCTCAAGCATGTCGCAGTTAAATGGATTCATTTAACGTTCGCGAACATGCGACAATTAAAAGAACTAGAGCGAGCGCCATGGGTGCGATTAAACGCGACACGCTCTGGACGAAGCATTCGCTGCTTGATAGATTCTGGCATCAAGGAATTACCCAATGAACAAATTTGAATCACCTCGCTCATCAGAAGCTGTCCTGCGTTATCTCGACGGCGACTTTGAAATCGTAAAGCACGGCTCTTTTGTGCTGTGTGCAGTCACTGGCGCACCTATTCCGCTCGACGAGCTCAAATACTGGAGTGTTGCGCGCCAGGAAGCCTATGCGTCGGGGCTAATTTCCTACGAACGTGAGCTTGCACTTAATCCGGAATTGCGGAGTCGCAAGAAAGCTTAAACAGACTTAGAGGCTGACAATGAGCGGACTTTGTACCGCTCGATTGCCATATCGAGAATATGGCCCAGCACGTCCTTGCGCTCAAATTGCAGATCAACATCGAGTACGGCCAGTTCGCGCATAAACTCACTTGGCACGTCACTCATGGTCACAAGACGAACATGGTCCTTGGCAGTCGTAATAAGACCCACTCCAAGCCGGTTCGCTGTTTCAATAAGTTTGCGAATATCATCGGGCTGATAGCTATAATGGTCCGGGAAGGTTTGACTTTCCACAATCTCACCGCCAGCCTCCCGCACACTTGCAAAGAACTTGGCAGGGTTGCCAATTCCCGCAAATGCCAGCCAGCGATTACCCGCAACCACTGAAGAAGACGAAGGCACCAGTTTTGCCTCGTAAATGGCGCGTCCGGCACGCGATGCCTGCCGCACCACGAAATCGGCAGCACTGCCCTTCCCAATGCGCAGCAGAGCGTCAGTCTTGCGCATCTGATCAGTCAGCGGTGCGCGCAAGGGACCAGCGGGAATCACCCGACCGTTTCCGACGCCGCGTGTCGAATCAACCACCAGCAGCGAAAAATCGGCATGCAGCCGTGCGCTCTGAAAACCATCATCCATGATGATAAAATCACAACCACGCTGGCATAGTTCCAGTGCAGACTTCAAACGATCCGGGCAAAGCGCGACCGGTGCGTGACGCGCAAGCAGCAGCGGCTCGTCGCCCACATGACGAGCGCTGTCAATGGACGGATCGACAATATGCAGCCCTTTGTAACTGCCGCCATATCCGCGGGAAACGATGCCGGGCTGTAAGCCGCGTGCCTTGGCAACCTTTGCAAAGGCAATAGCAGTCGGGGTTTTGCCCGCGCCGCCAACGGTAAAATTACCGATACAGAGAACGGGGGCTGCGATTTTTGGCGGTTCCGCCTTGAGAAGCCGTCGGCCAGCAACAGCACCATAGACCCATGAAAGAGGCGCAAGCCCACAAGCGCGCCAATCAGGCTTCTCCCACCAGAAGGGTGGCGCCTCGCTTGCCATTCAGGCACCGCCGTTGACAAAGGCCGCTTCATTGCGGTTCCCCGGCAACTGCGCCTGCAAGACCAGCGGTTGAATGAACGGCTCCAGCGAATTCAATGTGCGATCCAGCGCGCCGCGCATATCCTTCACCGTATTTGCACCGGCGGTGATCATCGCGCGCAGATGCTGCGGATTGTTAAAGAGAAAATTGATCGCGCCAGCGAGCATGTTGCGATCCTTCACCACCCGCGCACCACCATTCTTGATGAGCCGCTGGAAGGATTCACGGAAATTCTGGACATTCTTGCCCGTCAGGACTGCTGTACCCATCATGGCAGGTTCAAGTGGGTTATGCCCACCTTCTTTGGTCAATGAATTTCCAATGAAGGCGATCTCGGTGAGTTGGAGATAAAGCCCCATCTCACCAATCGTATCGCCAAGCAGAATGTCGGTATCCGCTTCTATAACATCTCCACGGCTGCGCGCCGCCACCTTCAATCCCTTTTCACCAAGCATGGCTTCGATGGCCGGAGCCCGGTTGGGATGACGTGGAACGATGATCGTAACAAGACGCGGATAACGTACCTTCAGCATCTGATGCACTTCTGCGGCTATCTCTTCTTCACCGTCGTGGGTAGAGATTGCAGCCCATGTGCGACGCCCGGCAATTTGACGCTGCATCATTGCCAGTGCCTGTGGATCGGCCGGTGCCGGAGCCGTATCAACCTTGAGATTACCCGAAACGCTGACCGGCCTTGCCCCAAGAGCCCGAAAGCGATCGCCATCGAGCTCGGACTGAGCAATCACATGCGCGAAGTTTTCAAACAGCGCTTCTGCCAATTCAGGGCGCTTCTGCCATGCCGCAAACGAGCGATCAGACAGACGACCGTTGACCAGCACATGCGGAATATGCCGCGCGCCAAGTGAAAGCACAGTGGCTGGCCAAATCTCGGATTCACAGCCTATCGCCAGATCCGGCTTCCAGTGATCAAGAAAATTATTAACCGCCGGTTGCAGATCGAGCGGCGCATATTGATGGATAACCTGATTACCCAGCTGATCGGCAACCAGCTTTGCAGATGTCACTGTTCCTGTCGTCATAACAATGTGGATACCAGTCGCTGCAATACTTTCAATCAACGGCGCAATCGCAACCGATTCCCCAACGCTCGCAGCATGTGCCCATATAACAGGACCTTGCGGGCGAGCTATCGAGGTTTTTCCGTAGCGCTCACCGCGCCTGATGCGTTCTTCCTTGCCACGCGATGCACGATAGGAAATATAAGCCCCGATGAACGGATAGGCCGCAGAGCCGAGCATACGATAGGCCGACAACATGTTTCGTGCCCAACGTTCACTCATTTGCCTACCTCCAACGCCGCATAAGCCTTGGTCGTCGCCTCATTGAGTTGGCGCGTCAATTCCATGCGCTTTTCTTCCAGTTGTGCCTCATCGGCATTTTCATCCACCCAGACCGGCTCTCCGCAGACAATTATCGAGCGGCCGAATGGCAACGGAATCGTGGTCTTGTCCCATGTCTTATGCAAAACATGATTCCGCGAAAAAGCATACGCGAAAGGCATTATTGGTCGACCCGATAATTTGGCCAGCAAAATAATTCCTTCGCCCGCTTCACGCGCTTTGCCATGGGCAATATCAGCAATCATCGATGCCGACTGTCCCTTTTTCAGGGCATTCTTCAACGTTAAAAGCGCACGTGCTCCGCCTTTTCTGGCGGAATTGCCTTCACCACGCCCACCAGAACCACGCACCGTGATGAAGCCAAACTTCTCAGCAATACGAGCATTGAGTTCCGCATCGGCACTGCGCGAAAACATGGCTACCACTTCCAGATCATGCGGACGCACCACTGCAGCCATAATGTGCTGGCCGTGCCAGAATGTTATGATTGAGGGACTGTTTTCGCGCAAAAGGGTCTTGATATCGGCAGACCCCTTGAGACGTGGATTGGTCAGATGCACAAATTTCAGATAACTGGATATCAGTTGCACCAATGCGACTTTTACGAAAGCCGAACGCGCAAGCGGGCCGCGAATGCGGCGCCACATACGCTTGGCAAAACCATCCGAACGGCTGCGCGCATCGGCTTTCGATACGCTTTTTTCCTTTGCCATCTGATCTTCGTGCGGAGCAGACAAAAGCTCTTATTCCGCCTTCAGGTCCACGCCTTCCGGATCAAGCAAGCGATGCAGATGCACAATGAAATAACGCATATGCGCGTTATCGACGGTCTGCTGCGCCTTGGACTTCCAGGCCGTTTTGGCAGTCTCATAATCAGGATAAATGCCGACGACATCGAGATTATCGAGATCGCGGAAATGAACGGTTCCAAGCTTTTTCAGCTCGCCGCCAAATACCAGATGAAGAAGCTGCTTTTTGTCGCCTTCGGCACTCATGACCATATCCCTTGAACAAAAACGCGTTTCGACCTGACAAAATCAAATCACGCATCTCAACATTTTTATCTAACGTGCATCTTAATCCTAAAACCGCTTTACAGGTTTCGGGATGCGTTTATTCCGGTTCGCAGCATGATTAGCTCAATGGCCAGTCCGCGACAACACTCAACATTTCCTGCAGAAGGTTTCCACTGGAAGCAACCAGCGCACCATGCTGTAATGTCGGTCCACCATAAATGAGAGGCTGAGCGTCCTGGGTCAAGAGCGCCCCGCCCGACTCACTCAAGATGAGATCGGCTGCGGCCAAGTCCCAATCATGCGAATTTGGCCGAATGAAGGTGCCCGCAATATCACCACGCGCAACCATCGCAATACGATAGGCAAGTGATGGCACATAAGGGTGCACCGTCACACGGTCACGCCAACCTTGAGGCAAAACATCGACCATTCGCTTTGCCGAAGCCATCGAGATTTTTTCGCCCGGTGGGGGCAAACGGGTTTGAATGGGCATGCCATTTTGCGATGCACCAAAACCTTTTCCTGCCTCAATAACTTCGTTGACCACAGGGCATTGCAAAACACCGGCAATCGGTTTGCCGTCTTCTACAATAGCCACGCTCACGCACCACTGGGACTGGCCATTAATAAAGCCGCGTGTACCGTCAATTGGATCGATAACAAACGCGCGGCGGCGCTTGGCTACCGTTCTGTCATCCGTTGTTTCTTCCGAAATCCAGCCATAATCAGGACGTGCGTCGAGCAGCGCTTCCTTCAGATAGCTATCGACTGCAAAATCGGCTTCACTGACAGGCGAGTGCCCATCTTTCAACCAGACTTCCGGCGACTGGCCGAAATAGCGCATGGCGATACGACCAGCTTCACGTGCCGCATTGCGCAGAAGTTCGAGCTCGTTCTGGATATCTTTGCGTTTCTCAATTTCCGGCAAGGGTCATGCCTTCAATCACAAGTGTTGGAGCCGTCATGCCAAAATTCCGGTCAATATCAGAAGCAGGCGTCATATTGAGGAACATGTCCCTGAGGTTAGAGGCAATCGTCACCTCACTCACAGGATAAGCAAGCTCCCCGTTTTCAATCCAGAACCCGGAAGCCCCACGGCTATACTGACCAGTGATCATATCGACACCCTGCCCGAATACTTCCGTTACATAAAAGCCAGTACCAACAGAACGGATCAGCGATTCCGGTGTTTCCAGCCCCGGTTCGATAGCAAAGTTAGTTGAAGCTGGTGAGACACCTGAACCTGAGCGCACACCGCGTCCATTACCGATCAGTCCCAGTTCCCGTGCACTCGAACCTGACAGAAGCCATTGCTGCAACATGCCATCTTCTACCATCGTCAGAGGCTGGCCTTCGATACCCTCACCATCAAATGGACGCGACGACGATCCGCGAATGCGCAATGGATCATCGGTAACATTGATCCCGGCTTTCAAAATCTGCTTGCCAAGACTGTCACGTAAAAAACTGGTCTTGCGTGCAACAGAGGCACCATTGATTGCGCTCGCAAGATGGCCTGCAATGCTCCGTGCCAGACGCGGATCAAACACGACCGTAACGGGACCCGTCTTGGCTTGCCTTGCACCGAGACGCCGTACAGCGCGTTCACCGGCACGTCGTCCAATATTTTCAGGTGTGTCGAGATCGGCAAAGTGAAGGCGTGAGCTGAAATCATAGTCACGCTCCATCTTCGTGCCCTCGCCTGCAATTGCAGACACCGAGCGCCCGAAACGGGTTGCAGCATACTCACCTGAAAAGCCCGACGACGTGACAAGCACCAGACCACCCATGCTGCGGGAAGCACCCGCACCGCCGGAATTACTCACGCCCTGCACAGCACGTGCTGCGGCTTCCGTGGCCAGTGCATCCTCGGTAAGACGCGCCGTATCGATTTCAATCGCATCAAAGAGATCGAGATCGCGGGGCGCTTTCACCAGCAATGCGGGATCGGCCAGTTGCTCATACGGATCTTCTGGAGCAACACGCGCCATGGCAACCGCACGCTCAGCCAATTTGTTGGGATCGCTGCCAGCATTGGCAGAAACACTGGCGATACGGCGCCCGACAAAAACCCGGAGAGAAAAATCATCACTCTCCGACGATTCGGTTCCCTCGACCTTGCCAAGCCGAACAGAGACGCTGACCGAGCGCGCACGGATCACAACCGCGTCAGCATGATCGGCCCCTGCGTGTTTTGCAGCGGCCACCAGCTGCGCTGCGCGATCAACCAGTTTCTCCGACGAATTATCTGAAATCATTACATAATCCAAGACTATAGGGGCAAAACGGCACCAGACTGGCAACCACGAGATATAACCAACCGTAATGGGAATTTGCGAAAAAATATCGTCAAATTATTCGACATCGGGCTGATTAGAGCCATATCTTGTTTCTATATTGCCGAAATCCGGGGGCTTCAAGGCAAGCCTGCCACATTCTTCACATTTCAAGAGCACAACATGGTCGCAACTGGCGGAAGTCTTTACTTACAGGCGCTGATGATTTTGGGTGGTGCGATCATCGCTGCGCCCTTGTTCAAACGTCTTGGCCTCGGCACCGTTCTGGGCTATCTCGCCGCCGGCATTGCGATTGGTCCCGTTGCACGCCTTATCTCTGAAGGTGAAGAACTCCTGCATTTTTCGGAGCTCGGCGTCGTCTTCCTGCTGTTCATTATTGGACTTGAATTGAAGCCATCGCGGCTTTGGTCGTTGCGTCATGCAATTTTCGGACTGGGTGCTGCCCAAGTCTTGCTTACAGGCTCGGCATTGGCAGCCCTGGGCGTCTACCTTGCCGGACTGGAGACGAATGCGGCCATCATCATCGGCTTCGGCTTAGCGCTTTCTTCAACAGCATTTGCCATGCAGGTGTTGGAAGATCGCGCTGAAACCAACCAGAAGCACGGGCAACGTGCCTTTGCCATTCTGTTGTTTCAGGACCTCGCTATCGTTCCCATTCTGGCAATCATCCCGGCGCTGTCCCCCAATGAGCCCTCACAGGCCAGTGCAGGCTTTCATCTGGCGACAGCCATTGCCGCGATTATCGCACTGGTGATTGCAGGACGCTATCTCATCAATCCGATGTTCCGTATCATTGCCAATACAGGCGCGCGCGAAGTGATGATCGCCGCTGCCCTTTTTGTGGTGCTGGGTTCGGCCAGTCTTTTACAGGCAGCAGGGCTATCCATGGCAATGGGTGCATTCATTGCGGGCGTGCTGCTGGCCGAATCGTCTTATCGACATGAGCTTGAAGCCGATATCGAACCTTTTCGCGGAATTTTCCTCGGCCTGTTTTTCGTGGCTGTCGGCCTGTCGCTCAATCTGACTGTGATCCTGCAATACTGGCAAATCATTCTGATGGCGGTCCCGATTTTCATGATCGTCAAAGCGGCCATTATTTATATTCTGTGCCGCATCTTCCGCTCGAACCATAATGATGCGATCCGCGTTGCGTTTCTGCTTCCACAGGGCGGCGAATTCGCCTTTGTGCTGTTTTCCGCTGCGGCAGCCGCCGCTGTTATTTCAAGCGCCTTAAGCTCGGAACTTGTCGCCGCCGTCACAGTTTCGATGGCACTGACACCGCTTTCTGTTGCCATCGGCTCAAAGCTACTGATCAAAGACAAGACAGAAGACGTCATCGAAGAAAACTTCGAAGGCGCTGGCGCAGATGTTCTGATGATTGGCTTTTCGCGTTACGGACAGATTTCCGCTCAAATCCTGCTTGCCGGTGGCATCGATGTGACGGTGATCGACAACTCACCGAACCGCGTGCGTGCAGCAGGAAAATTCGGCTTCCGCATCTATTTCGGCGATGGCACACGTAAGGACGTGCTCGAAGCAGCTGGCATCCGCAAAGCCAAGATTGTTGCCGTATGCACACATAAAAAGGAAGTTACCAACCGGGTCATCAATCTGATCCAGTCGGAATTTCCCGACGTTCGTCTTTTTGTGCGATCCTATGACCGTGAACATACGCTGCAACTTCGCGCGCAAGGCGTGGAGTATGAGCTGCGTGAAACTTTCGAATCCGGTCTTTTGTTCGGTCAGCGTACGCTTGAAGGTCTGGGGCTTTCGGAAGCCAACGCCTATGCCATCCGCGAAGATGTGCGTCAGCGCGACGAAGACCGTTTGCACGTGCAAGCATCAGAAGGAATCATGGCAGGACGGCATCTGCTCTTCAACAAGCCTGTCACGCCGGAACCTCTGGTTAAGCCACAACGCGAGGGCCAGCGCATTGATAAAGCGGGCGATGGCATCGATGTGGTTGCCAATGTCGATGAAGGCGCGTCCTCAGCCGCAGTTGCGGCTGAATAGGATCAGGAAGCCGCAGCGGCGGACTTGCCACTTAGAACCGTATCGAGGGCAAGTTTCAACTCCTCGCGAATGTTCACACTTTGCGACAGAATCTGCTCGAACTTCAGAAAATCGAGCAGACCGATTCTCTCGACATTGGGGCGCAGGAAAATATGCGGCGGGCGATTGCGGAACTTGTTCTCGATGATCGAGCACATGGTGAGCTGATTGGCACCCATGACCGCTTCGATTGTGGTAGGCATATAGTCATCGGGCCCAACAGGTGCGCCGACAACATCAATACCGATCACGATATCGGCTTTGTCGAAGAGCAGATCGAATGGCACCGGATTGAGTAATCCGCCATCCACCAGAATACGCCCGTTGCGACGCACCGGTCTGAAAACCGGCGGAATAGCGCAGGAAGCCGCAATGGCTGAGCGTAGATCACCTTCTTCTATGTTGAGTTCTGTGGCTGCATGAAAATCCGAAGCCGTAATGCTCATCGGGATTTTCAGCTCTTCCACATTATCGGGCAGCGCCGCCGGTAAAAAGACATCCAGTATTTTTTCGATATTGAATTGGCTGACGCGGAAACCACCTTTCAGCAGCTCCACCCAACGTTCTGGACGTGCCTGCCACATACGACGGGCGACTTCCGAACGACGATTGAAAATCGCCGCCATATATTCATGGATTTCCTTGCCGCTCATGCCGTTCGCCATTCCGGCACCGACAATCGAGCCGATGGATGAACCGGCGATTGCCACGGGTTTGATACCCAGCTCATCCAGCACTTCGATAATATGGATATGTGCGATACCGCGAGCACCGCCGCCGCCAAAGGCGACGGCGATACGTGGAGATGTCGGCACGGTTATATCCATGAAACTTTCCTCACGGCATATAGGCTTACGACTGGGCTGGGCCAAAAATCAGAATTGCAGGTTCAGCTTCCAAAAGCTTTTTGGCAATAGCTTTCACCTGATCAAGCGTCACCGCATCAATCAGTTCAGCACGCCTGTCGATGTAATCACGATCAAGTCCGGCTTCCTGAAGGCCAACAAGCGTGTCGGCAATCGATACCGAAGAATCGAGATTGTTTACGGCATAAGAGCCTTTGAGATAGCTCTTGGCTGCAGCAAGCTCGGCTTCTGTCGGACCATCATTTGCCATCGCAGCGACTTGCTCACGAATGATCTTGAGCGATTCCTGCGCCTTTTCAGGTCGTGTTGCAGTCGAAATCGTCAGCGCCGATACGTGATCACGCAGTGCCATCGACGATGACACCGAATAGGCCAGACCGCGCTTCTCACGCACTTCTGCATAAAGACGCGAGGTGAAACCGCCACCCAGAATATGATTCATCAGGTAAGAAGCGAAGAACTCCGGATCTTTGCGGGGAACTGCCGGATAGACAAAACTGATCGATGTCTGCGGCATGTCAAAGCTGAGGCTTGTCGTCGTGCCAAGTGCGAGTTTCGCATCGGGCACCGGCACCAGCTCAGCATTTGCAGGCAGATCGCCGAATACCTTGTCGAGCATTTCGCCGAGATCCTTGGCGTTGATCGAACCCACAACGCCGATCGTCAGACGATCACGAGCAAAGTTCTTGCGGTGGAAATTGACAAGGTCTTCGCGGCTGATTGATTGCAGTGATTTAACCGTGCCTTCATCCGGGCGGCCATAAGGATGGTTGCCATAGAGAACTTCGGAGAATTTTCGCGAGGCGATGGTCGAAGGATTGCGCTGCGAAGCTTCGAGGCTCGCCACCACCTGCTGACGAATACGGTCAATTGCATCCTGATCAAAGCGCGGCTTGTTAACAGCAAGCGCCAGAAGGTCGTTCACTGCGTCACGGTTCTCAGCAAGCATACGGATACTGCCGGCAACCGAATCGGGAGAAGCCGAGAAGCTCATCTCCGCACCAAGATTATCGATGCGTTCCTGAAAACTGTCGGAATCGAGGTCGCCAGCCCCTTCATCGAAAAGACCCGTCATCAGATTGGCAAGACCTTCCTTGCCACCTGGGTCTTGCGACGAGCCACCCTTGAACGAAAAGCGCATGGAAATGAGCGGTACGGAACTGTCTTCAACCAGCCAGGCTTTGATGCCCTTTGGCGAAACGACTTCCTGAATCTCGATTGCGTATGCTGGAAGGTTCAGAACCACCAGCAACATCATGGATGTTGCCAATGCCATCATCGCGGTCTTTGCACGATTAACATTCAACGCAATAGCTTTGCTCACTGGATTGCTCCTCCCGCGCCATTCTCACTTGCATTGCCAACGGCAGCATTCGGATTTTCACGTGCATTTTCAGGATCGGTATCCGGCGGCAGCAAATAGCTTGTCACAGACTGATTTTTCACCAGATAGCGGCTCGCAGCATCTTTTATCTGCTCGACGGTGACACCCTTGATCACATCCGGCCATTTCTGAATATCTTCAATGTTCTGGCCAATGGAGAGCGTAGAACCATAAATACGGGCCATGCCGGACTGACTGTCGCGCGCGAATGTGACAGCTTTCAGGAAGCGATTGCGGGCTTGGTCGAGCTCAGTCTGTGTCACACCGTCCTTGATGATACGTGCAACTTCAGCGTTAACTGCCTTCTCCACATCGGCCAGCGTCTTGCCATTCTGTGGCGAACCGTAAACCGAGAACGTGCCGTCATCGAGCGGATCGCCATCATAGCTCGCCCCCGTGTTGGATGCGATGCCCTGCTTGACGATCAACTCCTGATAAAGACGCGAGCGCAACGAACCACCGAGAATTTCGCTCAAAAGATCGAGTGCTGGCGCATCACCGGCCTTCACATTCGGAAAGCGCTTCTCATTGGAATAAGACGGCACCAGCCACGACACACGGAACGATGGTGTGCTCACACGATCATCATGCAGCGTCACAACGCGAGCCGCGTGCTTGACCGGCTCCTGCGGACGCTCGCGCGGCAGAACTTCGGCGCGCTTGGGGATCGTAGCCCAGGTCTTCATGACAAGATCGCGCACGCGTTCAGGCGTCACGTCACCGGCAATCACCAGCGTTGCATTATTCGGGGTGTAATATTGCTGGTAGAAATCGACCGCATCCTTGAGGCTGAGTTTCTCCATTTCCTGTCGCCAGCCAATCACAGGCACACGATAAGGATGATTGTAATAGAGCACGGCGTCGGTGTTTTCCATCAACATCGCTGCGGGATTTGAATCCACACGCATACGACGCTCTTCAAGAATAACCTCGCGCTCAGTCGTTACCGCCTCTTCGTCGAGCACCAGATTGGCCATGCGGTCCGATTCGTAACCCATCACCATTTCTAGCGCATCGGGGGCGACACGCTGGAAATAGGCGGTGTAGTCATACGAGGTGAATGCATTTTCCTGACCGCCAATGGCTGCAATCTTCGCGGAAAACTCGCCAGCCGGGTAGGTCTTCGTGCCCTTGAACATCAGGTGTTCGAGAAAATGCGCAATGCCGGATTTGCCGGGCGCCTCATCAGCCGACCCGACATGATACCAGATCATCTGCGTGACCACCGGGGCGCGATGATCGGGAATAACCACGACCTTCAATCCATTTTCGAGGGTAAAGCTGCTGATATCTTCGGATTTCGTGATTTCTGGCAGATTTGTTTGGGCCGGAGGCTGAGTAGTCTCGGTTGCAGCTGCCGGTGCGGGCGTCTGCGCCTGAACCGAGCCTATTGCAAGTGGCAGAGCCAACGCCAAACCAAGGGCGGTGGACAACAAAAAGTGCCGGAGTGAGGGGGTTTGCACCAAACGACATCTCCAATCAGTTGCATTCCGCCCTGACCATTTTGAAATGACTGGCGAGCGGCAAGATCCAGAGCATTTCCTGTCTAAGCTGAATAGATAGAAATGCTCTATTTATTTGTTTCACGCATGTCTTTGTCCCAAAACCGGTTCCCACTTTTGGGAGACATGCTCTTTATTCAAAATTCACTTTGCTTCCGAAACCGGTGACCCGGTTTCGGATAAATCGTCAATCCGCTTTCAACTGGATAAGCCGAATGATGGTGCCACCATAATTCCGCTCTTCATGAACGACGAATCGTTCATCCAGTTCAAGCGATGCTTCTGCATCTTCTTCAAGCACGAGAAGTGCGTCAGGATTAAGCCAACTGCCTTCAAGTGCTGATAAAAGTGCTTTTTCACCCATGCGACGACCATAGGGCGGATCAGCAAAAATCAGATCGAACGGTTCCATCGTACCTGCTTCGCCAAGCTTGCAGGCATCGCGGCGTAAAACCTTGGTTTGGCCCTGCAGACCAAAAGCTTCGATGTTCTGACGAAGAATGCCGCGCCCTTCCGCCGATTCTTCGACAAAAACGGCATAGCGAGCGCCGCGAGAAAGCGCTTCAAGGCCGAGCGCACCTGTCCCTGCAAAGAGGTCCAGAACACGCCCGCCTTCAACCTTGTCCGGGAAGCTGTGCGCAAGAATATTGAAAAGGCTTTCCCGCGTTCGGTCAGTGGTCGGACGAATGGAATTTGTGGACGGTGTGACGAGCGCGCGCCCGCGGAATTTACCGCCGACGATCCGCACCGCTACCCCCTGGCTTGCCACCGCGTGGCTTTCCATCGCCGGATCGGCCGTTGCTTGGCTTGCCGCCTGAGCCGCCACGATCCGGGCCCTTGCCAAAGCCGCCGCCGCCCTTCGACGGGCCACGACCTTCGGCACCACCAGAACGCGGACCGCTGCTGCGTGGGCCCGAAGGCTTACCGAAGCTACGGCCTTCATATCCGCCCGATGATCTTTCGCCGCCACCGCTCTTTAGTTCAGCGCGCTCGCGCTTACCTGGACGGCGCTCTTGCTTGCGATCATCGCGACCTTCCGGACGTGGCGCACGCGGCTCATAACGACCCTCTGGTCTGCCTTCCGAACGGCCTTCAAAGCGGCGAGGACGATCATCACGACCTTCTTCACGACGCTGATCACCATCATTGAAACGACGTGGACGTGACTGGAAATCGCCTTCTCCGCGCGGAGGACGGCTTGCCGGGCGTCCTTCTGAACGTCCCTCAAAGCGACGTGAGCGATCTTCACGGCCCTCGTCACGACGCTGATCGCCATCCTCGAAACGGCGTGGACGCGATTTGAAATCACCTTCCGAGCGGCTGGCGCGTTCACCGCGAGCCGTAGCACGCGCGGCTTTTTCTGCCGCAGCTTTTTCGCCTTGCGGACGTGCGCCGGATGCCATCCAGACATTCACGCCACCACGACGACGCGGTTCAACCTTGTCTTCTTTCTTTTCCGGACGCTTGCGGCGCTCCGGCTGGCTGGATATCCATTCGCGCTCACGCGGCTGACGGCGATATTCGCCCTCCTGCTCACGCGGCTCGCGCTGTTCCATTTCACGCGCAGTGCGGCCCTGAACAATGGTGTTGGAAAATTCGTTCAGAACGGGCGCATCGAAATCCGCGCCGGATTCTTCAACGAGCTTTTCACCAAGCTGATCGCGCAGAATACGTCCGCGAATTTCACGAACCGCACCCTCTTCAAGATCGCCGAGCTGGAAAGGACCAAACGAAACGCGGATCAGACGACCAACTGTCAGGCCAAGTGCACCAAGGATGTTCTTGACTTCGCGGTTCTTGCCTTCGCGCAGACCGATAGAAATCCAGACATTGGCGCCCTGCTCACGCTCAAGCGTTGCTTCAATGCTGCCATAGAAGACACCATCTACCGCGATACCGTTTTTCAGCTCATCGAGCTGTGCTTGTGTGACCTTGCCATGGGCGCGAACGCGATAGCGGCGCAACCAGCCGGTGGAAGGCAATTCCAGAACGCGCGACAGACCACCATCATTGGTGAGCAGAAGCAGACCTTCGGTATTAATGTCGAGACGACCAACCGAAAGCACGCGCGGCATTTCCGGAGGAAGCGCCTCAAAAACAGTCGGGCGACCCTCTGGATCACGATTGGTCGTCACAAGACCTGCAGGCTTGTGATAGAGCCAGAGACGCGTCCGCTCAGCCTGCTTCAACTGCTTGCCATCAACCGTGATGACGTCGGTGCGCTTCACGTTCACCGCGGGGCTTTCAAGCACCTTACCGTTTACAGAGATGCGGCCTGCCGCAATCATGGTCTCGGCTTCGCGGCGCGATGCAATGCCTGCACGTGCAAGACGCTTGGCAATGCGCTCGCTGGTATCCTCACCCTCTTGCGTGTCGCGCGATCCAAACTTACGCGGTCCGCCACGATCATCGTCACGGCGAGGCCTGTCATCACGAGGACCCGAACGTCGTTCGCCACGTTCACCACGACTGCTGCCTGAGCGATCGCCACGTCCTTCACCACGTCCATGCGGGGGACGTCGACCGCCCTTGTTATCGTCTTCTGTGCTCATCTGGTATTGGCCTTTCAGCAGCGCCGCCGTGTCGTCTTTCGCCTCTTTGAGGCTGGCAAAGAACCGCTCGGTCAAGAACGCTGTATAAATCCGTTTGCAAATCGGTTTTGATTTCGTGACTTATGCAGTAACAAATCGCTCAATGGCTTGCGAGCGAAATTTCCCTGTCCAAGGCACGAAATGAGGTTGGCTTGAAAAAGGTTGCAGACATTTCACGCCCAAAAGTGGCGACACCGATGGAGATTGCGCTGGAAGAAGCGAAATCTGCAGCCCTTCGTGGTGAGGTGCCAATCGGTGCAGTCATTGTGCATGAAGGCGAGATTATTGCCAGAGCAGGCAACCGTACGCGAGAATTAAACGACGTTACAGCCCATGCAGAAGTGCTTGTAATTCGTCAGGCAGGAGAAGCACTTAACTCCGAACGCTTGCTCGACTGCGATCTCTATGTGACGCTTGAACCGTGCGCGATGTGTGCAGCCGCAATCTCCTTTGCCCGCATCCGCCGTCTTTATTATGGCGCCGCTGACCCTAAAGGGGGCGGCGTGGAATATGGGCCGCGTTTCTACACACAGCCCACATGCCATCACGTTCCAGAAATTTATGCGGGCTTCTCCGAAGAGAAAGCCCAGAAAATTCTCCGGGATTTTTTTCGCGAAAAGCGATGAGCGAAGCTTAATTTGCCACCCGATGTCCCGTCATGTGGCGCAGAGTATTATCACGCAGCGCAAAATGATGGATCAGCGCCATCAGCACATGTCCGACAATAACGGCAAGCAATACCCAGCCAAGAAGACCGTGAAGCGCGTTGCCCGGCGCGGTTAATGCTGCGTTCTGCACTCCAGTCTGTTCGAATAGCTGGATGCCGAAGACCGAAAAGCCACGGCCATTGCCATAGCTCCGGAGTAGTGCAAGCGCAGGCACTGCAAACATAAGCGCGTAAATCACCAGATGGCCGAAGCCTGCAAGCTTACTCATCACACCGGGCTTATGCGGACGACTGGAAAGATTTAGTACCCCCCAAATTCCACGCAGCAGAACCAGTACCAGCAGAGAAAAGCCAATCGTGAAGTGCGCTGACCAAAAGAAACTATAAAGCGGCGTATCCTTGACGAATATCCGCAGTGCAGCAGATATGAACTGCCACAGAAAAAGTGCGGCCATCAACCAATGAAACATGCGACTGATGGCGCCATAACCATTGGGGCCATCCCAAATCGAATTTATCTTATTCATTACTTCACCTTACGTCCCAAAAATCGGTAGAATACGCATTGCCAGAATATATTCGTTGATTGAAATCAAATATTATTCAGAACAGATAACATTAAAAATAATTAATATTTTATATTACGCACTACAGATCATTTTGTCTTTTCCAACTGCAAATTGGTATTGACACAAAAAAGAAGCCGGAAGATTTTTTCTTCCGGCTTCCGCAACTATGAAAATCTATACTATAGAGATTAGTTCCAAGGCAGCAGGTCGCGCCAGCTCTTGCCGCCGCCAGCTGCTTTCTTGCGCTCGCGTTCTTTCTGCGCCTCATCCTGGCCCATATCACCAATAGCTGCTGTTGTTGCGGGCTGGCGATAACCAAGTGGCGGTTCGCTCAGATAACGGCGATTGGTTGACGTGCCTTGTGTCTGCTCTGCGCGCTGCTTCTTCAACTCAGCAACTCTCGCTGGATCGAAAGTCGGTGTACGCGATGCATAATCTTCGCGACGGCTGGCACCGCTCGGCAATGACGCACGGAGATTGTCTGCGACAGGTACGTCCTGCTCAACAGGCGAAACGAAATTTGGATTGTCGCGGTTTGCAGTGATTTCATCACGCAAACGCTTGCGGCGCTGTTCCGGCGATTCTGGCCATGACGGATCGCCTGCACTTGCAAGGCTTTCCTGTGGAGCAGGCAACGCACCCTTGTCACCCTGTCCCGGGCGCACAAGATCAGGACGCGGCTTGTAATCAATACGGTCTTTTTTCTTGCCCTGACCAAAGCTTGCCATGTTCGACACGTCGTCGAGAAGCTGCGCACTCGCGGTTTTATCCGTTCCGTAGGTCGGCGACGATACACAACCAGACAGCGCGAGGCCCGCGACTGCCGTCATCAATACCAGAACTCGTCCTTCAATCTTCATTAGCGCCACTTCTTTTACGCCTGTCGATTTTCTCTTCGTCAAAGGCTTCTTTTCAACCCTTGCCGCAAGAAACCGGCAACTCCAAGGCAGATTGCAAGTTTATCTCAAGGAGAGCCTTGTACATGAGAGCATCTCTACGGGCAATCGCGATATTAACCGCTATTTCACCATGTCCTCACTTTACAAGGCAAGCCCTGAAGCGAAAAACCCGGATGCACACCGCAGCCGGGCCTTTGATTATTATGCTGAAAGCTTGCCAAGAGCCTTCAATTCGTGAAGGGCTGCGGCATCGCGGGCCGAGACTTCCGGGAATTCCGGGTCAGAACCGACATCCGTGGTGTATCGCCACGAACGCGCGCACTTCTCACCTTCTGCACGAACCGGAACAACTGCAACGCCCTTGACTTCGTCCAGCGTGAAGGCGTCAGCAGGTGCCGCAGCATCGGTCACATCGATGCCACTGGTGATACAGATTTCAGCGAAATCCAATCCTTCAAGCGAATCGACGAGGCTCTTGTCCGCGATATAGACAACGGGCGCGGCTTCCAGAGAAGAACCGATGCGCTTATCCGCGCGTTCCAGTTCCAAAGCACCCGTAACAACACGGCGAACATTGCGAACCTTGCGCCACTTTTCAGCCAGCACATCGTCGCGCCATTCGGCGGGCGTTTTGCGGAATTGTTCCAGATGCACCGAAACAGATTGCGGATAGCGGTCGAGCCAAGCTTCTTCCATTGTGAAAGGCAGCATTGGAGCAAGCCAGGTCGTTACGCGGTCAAAAATCTCGCGAACAGTCTGAAGGGCGGCCTTGCGGCGGACGCTCGATGGCGCATCGCAATAAAGCGCATCCTTGCGGATATCGAAATAGAAAGCCGAAAGCTCGACATTCATGAAGTCGATCAGAGCACGGGCAATACGCTTGAAATCAAACGCGTCATAGCCGGAACGCACGACTTCATCGAGTTCCGCCAGACGATGCAGCATCAAACGCTCGAGTTCCGGTAGTTCTGCATGTGGAACATTTTCGCCTTCATCATGGGCGAGCGTGCCCAGCATCCAGCGGATTGTGTTACGCAGTTTGCGATATGCATCGATATTGGTCTGAATGATGCTTTTACCGAGGCGCTGATCTTCCCAATAGTCGGTCGTCATGACCCACAGACGGAGAATATCCGCGCCGGAATCCTTGATGACGTCTTGTGGCGTAACAGTGTTACCAAGCGACTTCGACATCTTCTTGCCGTTCTCGTCCATGGTGAAACCATGGGTGACGACGGCATTGTAAGGCGCGCGGCCACGCGTTCCGCAGCTTTCCAGCAGCGACGAGTGGAACCAGCCGCGATGCTGGTCGGAGCCTTCGAGATAAACGTCCGCTGGCCATTTCATGTCCGGACGATCTTCCAGCGTGAAAGTATGCGTCGAACCAGAATCGAACCAGACGTCGAGAATGTCGCGAACCTGTGTCCAGTTTTCGTTGGAACGGCTGCCAAGGAAACGCTCGCGTGCACCGTCCGCAAACCATGCATCCGCACCTTCTGCCTCGAACGCTTCAAGGATGCGCTTGTTCACGGCATCGTCCTGAAGGATGTTGCCTTCTTCATCTGCAAACACGCAGATCGGCACGCCCCATGCGCGCTGACGCGAAAGCACCCAGTCCGGGCGACCTTCGATCATGGCACGAAGACGATTCTGACCGGCAGCCGGCACGAAACGCGTATCTTCAATCGCTTTCAGGGAGCGCGAACGCAGCGTGGTGCCATCGCCGAGATTCTTGTCCATATAGACAAACCATTGCGGCGTGTTGCGGAAGATAACCGGCTTCTTCGAGCGCCATGAATGCGGATAGGAATGCTTCAGACGACCACGTGCAAACAGTTTGTCAGTCGCGATCAGCTGCTTGATGACAGATTCGTTCGCATCGCCCTTCTTGCCGTTATCATCGATAACACGCGCAGGCCCACCTTCGCGATCCGGACCAAAGCCCGGCGCATCCTTGGTGTAATAGCCGTCATCGCCAACTGGGAACGGGATGCTCGGATCAATGCCGCGAGCTTCCAGCTCACGGGCATTTTCTGTCCATGCCTCAAAGTCTTCGCGACCGTGACTTGGAGCCGTGTGCACAAAGCCCGTACCGGCATCGTCGGTGACGTGATCACCGGCAACCAGCGGAACGACAAATTCGTATCCGCCGCCAAAACCCTTGAGCGGATGAAGTAATTCAATCTCACCTAGTTGTTCAGTACTAACCGTATCTAAGCGCTCATATCCAAGCTTTGCCTTCTTGAAGCATTCGTCAGCCAGTTTGTCTGCAAAGATAAGCTTTTCACCAGGCTGAGGTCCGAATTCGTTCTCAGCACTTGTTACTTCATAAAGGCCATATTCAACGCGCTTAGAGTAAGCAACTGCGCGGTTACCGGGGATCGTCCACGGTGTCGTCGTCCAAATAACAACAGAAGCTTGTAGTAAATTATCTAGAAGATGCTCACTTTTGGCATCTCCCACAACACTAGCCGAACCCACCGGGAATTTCACCCAGATCATATCCGACTCGATGTCGTGATACTCGACTTCGGCTTCTGCAAGGGCTGTGCGTTCAACCACCGACCACATGACGGGCTTTGATCCGCGATAAAGCTGGCCGGTTGCAGCAAACTTCAACAGTTCACCAGCAATCCGCGCTTCCGCGTGGAAGTTCATGGTCGTGTATGGGTTTTCAAAATCGCCGCAGATTGCGAGGCGCTTGAACTCTTCCGACTGGACCTTGATCCAGCCAGCCGCAAATTCACGACATTCCTTGCGGAATTCGTTGATTGCAACTTCGTCCTTGTTCTTGCCCTGTGCGCGGTATTTTTCTTCAATCTTCCACTCGATCGGCAGGCCGTGACAATCCCAGCCCGGCACATAATTCGAGTTGAAGCCGCGCATCTGGAATGAGCGCGTGATGACATCCTTGAGGATCTTGTTCAGCGCATGACCGATATGGATGTTGCCATTTGCATAAGGGGGGCCGTCATGCAGCACATAAAGCGGACGATCCTTCGCGTCTTCACGCAGCTTTTTATAGAGGTTCATTTCCTCCCAGCGCTGCACAAACAAAGGCTCGCGCGCAGGCAGTCCCGCACGCATTGGAAACTCGGTCTGTGGCAGGTTGAGAGTTTTGGAATAGTCGATCTTGGCAGTCGTCTCGGTCATTTTATTACTTGCCTGTCAATCCCGCGCAGCAATATGGCGGGCGAAAATGCTGAAAGTTCAGGAGGCTGCAACATACAGCCGGGAAAATTCAAAAGGCTGCGAGGCACAGCCGGTCGTTCCCGGACCTTCCTGCCATGCATTGCGTTTCACGCAACGCCATCAAGGCTTAGAGGAAGGCCGGGCCAATAATTCGTATGGCCGCGATGATATGCCGAAAATCCGTCATCATGGGCACGCTTTTAGCAATGACCTTCGCAGGAATAAAGAGGCAGGACGCAATAAACTTGCAGCCCTGCCCTCTAAAACTTTACAGATTGACCTGATTTTATCAATCAAGCGAGAAATCGAAGCGGTAGGTCGCTGCAAGGCCAACCATAAATTGATCGCGTGAGCCGTGTTGCTTCACGATGCTGGAATCCTTTGCAGGCCCTTGAAGACGACCATATTCACCGAACAGGCTGGTATCGATTTTGTCAGTCGCCTTCCAGGTAACCGCACCACCAACACCCACCGATTCCCAACCGCCGCCTGGACGATATTCCTTGACCCCAGATGCAGCCGCTTCCTCGGCCGTCACACCATAATAGGTTTTGAAGTAATCTTTGGACGCGAAGGTTGCACGTGGGCCAGCCGAAACGCGGATAACTGGCGTCACATCATAAAATGCGTCTGCTGCAACATCAGCAACAACGCCCTTGTGGGCGCGAATTCCTTGACGCACTTCACCACGGAAACGCAGCCAATCGGTTGGATAGACATCAACGAAGCCACCGGCTTCACCGCCGAACTTGGTTTCGTGAATGCCATCAATATCGGTATCGCGCTTGAACAGAAGCTTGCCCGTCGCACCAACACGGAAGCGATCCGTATCGATCACCGCAAAGGATACGTTGTCGTTACGGGAAGAAAAGCGCTCTGCTTCGCCCTGCCGACCGAGCGAGACCAGAGGCTGCGCCGAAAACTTATACTTGCTGGAACCTTCGAATTTCGGAGCAACAAGACCAGCAGCACCGACCTTGAGATACCAGTCGCCCGACCAGAAGTATTTGCGGACGGGTTTCACTTCCTCAGCCGCATATACGTCCGTCTGCTGCATATCCGCAGCAACGACCGACAAAGGACCTACGAACAATGCTGCGCCTGTAACAAAGGCAAGAGGAACAATACGCGTCACATGAAACTCCGATAAACAGTGCCCCGTAAACTTTGCGGGCATTTAATACTGTTTGAACGGAATATGTAAAATTAAACTTAAATCTAAGGTAGAAAATACTACAACTTTTTCTAGCTTTTTTAGATCAAGCAGGAAACGATAGAAGACGATCAAGCTCGGACAGTGGCTTTGCGCCTGCCAGCAGAGCGCGTGCTTCTTCTTCATCGCGCTTCATCTGTTCGATAAGTGGATCGAGCCCGTCAAACTTCACTTCGCCGCGCAAATAGCCAAAGAAGGATACTTCGGCAATTTCGCCATAGAGATCGCCCGAAAAATCAAAAACGAATGTTTCAAGCAATGGCTTGCCATCGCTCGCAACAGTCGGGCGGCGACCAAAACTCGCAACACCGTCATGCAATATACCGTCAGCCCCACGGAAGCGGACGGCATAAATTCCGTGCTTCAAGCTGACATGATCGTCGATGGTCATATTTGCGGTTGGAAAACCCAACGTGCGCCCAAGCTTCTGGCCATGAATGATTTCCCCGCTGACCCGGTAGCGATAGCCAAGCAGTCCCGCGGCTTCGGCGACTTCGCCTTCGCACAAGAGAGCACGCACACGCGTCGAGGAAACGAGACTTCCACCTTCATCACCGAACGCATCCACCAGCGACACGCTGAAACCTGACGATTGACCAGCGTCCTCAAGAAATTGGGGTGTGCCCCGACGCCCCTTTCCGAAATGAAAATCGTAACCCGTGACAACCCGGTTGGCATGCAGCCGCTCGACAAGGATATTGCGCACGAAATCTTCTGCCGACTGCGCTGAGAAATCGGCGGTAAACGGCTGCTCAACAACCGCATCAAATCCCATATGTCGTAAAATCTCGGCCTTTTCAACAGCATCCGTAAGGCGTTCAATAGGCTCGTTCGGCTTGAAGAAACTGCGTGGGTGCGGCTCGAAAGTTAGCACGATTGCAGGCAGGCCGTTCCTGTGTGCGAGTTCCAGCGCACGCTCCAGCACGGCCTGATGGCCGCGATGGACACCGTCAAAATTGCCGATCGCCACCACACAGTCGCGCAGGTTAATCGGCAATGCATCGGTTCCTGAAAGACGCTGAAAAGCAGGTTTTGTCATGATCGAAGCAGTTTCTCGAAAATATCAGACGAGGGCATAAAGCGAAGCAATTGGAGAATGGCCGTGCTTTTGTAGAAAAGCATTCATTTTATCAAAATCAACATTCCCGTCAGCGGCATAATCGGCAGCATGGACACCGCCCGAAATATACAGCACATCCAGACCATAATCCGCCGCACCCTTCACATCGGTCAATACACCATCGCCAATGCCAAGAATGCGCTTCCTATCGACGGCATGACCGCGGACTTCCTCAACAGCTTTTGATGCAGCTTCATAAATCGGACGATGTGGCTTGCCTGCAATCAGCGTGCGTCCGCCAAGCTGGCCAAAATCACGCGCAAGTGCGCCTGCACACCAGATCAAGCGCGAGCCGCGTTCAACCATGATATCCGGATTGGCGCAGATGAATGGAAGATTGCGCGAGCGCAGGCGCTGCAACAACTCGGTATAATTCTCCGGTGTTTCGGTTTCGTCATCGTAAAGACCCGTGCAGACAACGCCCGAGGCCTCAAATTCCTCCACCAATTCCACATCAAGGCCGTCATAAATGACGGTTTCTCGTTCACTGCCGATATGGAAAACCTTGCGCGGACCTTCGATAATAAGGTCACGGGTCACATCACCCGACGTCACAACACGGTCGTAAGCATCTTCCGGCACGCCAAGGAGCGTCATTTGTGCAACCACGCTCGGATATGGGCGCGGCGCGTTTGTTACGAGGACAACCGTCAATCCTTTGGCACGCGCACGCTTCAAAGCGGCAACAGCTGGCGCAAATGCAACCTCGCCGTTGTGAAGAACACCCCAGACATCACAGAAGATCGCATCATATCCATCCGTCAGATCATCCAGGCGTTCAGGCAGCTTCATGATTTTCCTCAGCATACTGGTCCGGTCCATGACCGGTAAAATCGGGAGCCCCTATCGTGCAACATCGCTGCAAACGATGGGCATTAACGAGGGCGCATCTGATACGCCCTGCGGTTTCCTCTACAAGAAGCAGCCCAATCTGTCACCCGGGTTAGAACCGTCTGCGTCCAAATGAACGCATTGTGTTGATCAGAATTCGATCAATCTGTCGGTCAGCTGCCATTA
Organism: Brucella grignonensis; assembly: GCF_002252505.1. Lineage (GTDB taxonomy): Bacteria > Pseudomonadota > Alphaproteobacteria > Rhizobiales > Rhizobiaceae > Brucella > Brucella grignonensis. Next base: position 71,561 of record NZ_NNRL01000168.1, read on the forward strand.
ACCAAGCCCGTCAATTCCTGAACATAACTGATCGAAGGCGGTTATTTCTCTGTTCGCCTTGTGGCTCAGCCGTGTAGTTCCTACATACCAGAAATAAATGTCCTCAGCCGTGAACGCGCATACAAGCGGAAATTATCTTCCGAACTGTCAAAAAACGGCAACGATCCTTGACAAAGAATAGCCCGGCTTCTATCTCAGAGGTACGTTAGCACTCAGGCAACTAGAGTGCTAACAGCGCGAGCCGGTCGGCTCGTTTAACAGGGTTCAACGTCTACAACACCAAGGGTTATACCATGGCTGAGATTAAGTTCCGTCCGCTTCACGACCGCGTAGTCGTTCGTCGCGTAGAATCGGAAGCAAAGACTGCTGGCGGCATCATCATCCCTGAAACCGCCAAGGAAAAGCCACAGGAAGGCGAAATCGTCGCTGTTGGCGCAGGCGCCCGTGACGAAGCTGGCAAGCTGATCGCTCTGGAAGTTAAGGCTGGCGACAAGGTTCTGTTCGGCAAGTGGTCGGGCACCGAAGTCAAGATCGGCGGCGAAGACCTGCTGATCATGAAGGAATCCGACATTCTTGGTATTGTCGGCTAACACCTTTATTTCACCGGCGGACTAGCCGGTAACTAATTCATTCATCACCATAATCTGACCGGGAAATTCCCAGGAGAGTAAAATGGCTGCTAAAGACGTAAAATTCGGCCGCACTGCGCGCGAAAAAATGCTGCGCGGCGTCGATATCCTCGCTGACGCTGTAAAGGTAACGCTCGGCCCAAAGGGTCGTAACGTTGTTATCGACAAGTCCTTCGGCGCTCCACGCATCACCAAGGACGGTGTATCGGTTGCCAAGGAAATCGAACTGGAAGACAAGTTCGAAAACATGGGCGCACAGATGCTGCGCGAAGTGGCTTCGAAGACCAACGACACTGCCGGTGACGGCACCACCACTGCGACCGTTCTCGGTCAGGCTATCGTTCAGGAAGGCGCCAAGGCTGTTGCCGCTGGCATGAACCCAATGGACCTGAAGCGCGGCATCGATCTCGCAGTTGGCGAAGTTGTTGCTGAACTTCTCAAGAAGGCCAAGAAGATCAACACTTCGGAAGAAGTTGCTCAGGTCGGCACCATCTCCGCTAACGGCGAAGCCGAAATCGGCAAGATGATCGCTGAAGCGATGCAGAAGGTTGGCAACGAAGGCGTCATCACGGTTGAAGAAGCCAAGACCGCTGAAACCGAACTCGAAGTCGTTGAAGGCATGCAGTTCGACCGCGGCTACCTGTCGCCATACTTCGTCACCAACCCAGACAAGATGGTTGCTGATCTCGAAGACGCATACATCCTTCTGCACGAAAAGAAGCTTTCGAACCTTCAGGCTCTTCTGCCTGTTCTCGAAGCTGTCGTTCAGACTTCCAAGCCACTCATCATCGTTGCTGAAGACGTCGAAGGCGAAGCTCTTGCTACCCTCGTAGTCAACAAGCTGCGTGGCGGCCTGAAGATTGCTGCTGTTAAGGCTCCTGGCTTCGGCGATCGCCGTAAGGCAATGCTCGAAGACATCGCGATCCTCACCGGTGGTCAGGTTATCTCCGAAGACCTCGGCATCAAGCTCGAAAGCGTAACGCTCGACATGCTCGGCCGCGCCAAGAAGGTATCGATCACCAAGGAAACCACCACCATCGTTGATGGCGCTGGCAAGAAGGCTGAAATCGACGCACGCGTTGGCCAGATCAAGCAGCAGATCGAAGAAACCTCTTCCGATTACGACCGTGAAAAGCTGCAGGAACGTCTTGCTAAGCTTGCTGGCGGTGTTGCAGTTATCCGCGTCGGCGGTGCAACGGAAGTTGAAGTTAAGGAAAAGAAGGACCGCGTTGACGACGCCCTGAACGCAACCCGCGCTGCGGTTGAAGAAGGCATCGTTGCTGGCGGTGGTACCGCTCTGCTTCGCGCTTCGGCAAAGGTTTCCGTCAAGGGCATCAATGCTGATCAGGAAGCTGGTATTGCCATCGTTCGTCGCGCACTGCAGGCTCCTGCCCGTCAGATCACGACCAACGCTGGTGAAGAAGCATCCGTAATCGTTGGCAAGATCCTTGAAAACGCTTCGGAAACCTTCGGCTACAACACTGCAAACGGCACATACGGCGATCTGATCGCACTCGGCATCGTTGATCCAGTCAAGGTTGTCCGTACTGCTCTGCAGAACGCAGCATCGGTTGCTGGCCTGCTGATCACCACGGAAGCTATGATCGCTGAACTGCCTAAGAAGGATGCAGCTCCTGCTGGCATGCCTGGTGGCATGGGCGGCATGGGCGGCATGGACTTCTAAGAAGTCCATAAAGCACGCCCATGGTTTAATGCCTGCGCCGCTTAGCGGCGCGGGGAGCGGCATGGACTTCCAATAAGTCTAAACGTCAGAACGATAAAGAAAGGCGGCCTTTGGCCGCCTTTTTTACATTGCGTAACTCTTTATGATTTATCGAAAATTTACCTATCATGAGCTTAATTATATTGCCCGGATGTATTTTAGCATTTTCTGATTTACTTTCAGCGGCTTTCATGATCAATCGCTAGTTATACGAGATGGACTTCCTGTTTGCCCCCGCACTTTGGAAGTCCTGTCTCAGGCAACAGGAAAGGCAGGCGCGAGCCTGCCTTTCCACTTTTCAGCGACCAATCATTAACTTGTTTATTCCGCAGCATCTGCGTGTACATGGTCATCGCCGGACAGGCGAGCATCATAGCGCGCCCGCGCCATCATGACCTGCGCCTCATTGGCAATTGCCCATTCCCCCAAACCACGAACAGGTTTGAGAAGATCGCGACCCAATTCCGTCAGTTCGTATTCGACCTTTGGAGGGATGGTCGGAAACATCGTCCGGGATACAAATCCATCGCGCTCAAGATTACGCAACGTGGTTGTCAGCATTTTCTGCGAAATACCGTCAACCGTGCGGCGGATTTCATTAAACCGCATCGGACCATTGCCGAGATAGCTCACCACCAAAACCGTCCATTTATCGCCGACACGGGAGAGAATATCCGTCACTGCTCTACAAGCGCTGGTTTCCTTGAAGTCACCGAGTTTCATAAAAGTGCCTCCTTGCGCAATATAACTGGTCACTTGTATAGCGTTAGTCTCCAATGGTTACCACTCAAAAAGGAAATATCCATGAGTAAGCTTAAAGTGGCCGTGATTGTCGGCAGCACCCGTGAACAGCGTTTTTCGCCGGTGTCAGCAGAATGGATTGCAAAGGTCGCTGCTGAACGTCCTGAATTCGATGTCGAAATTCTGGACCTCGCCGATTATCCGATGGGTTTTTATGGCGACACGACAACCACGACCGCACAGGCTGAAACCGCCGATAAGTGGAAAACCAAGCTTCGCGAGTTTGACGCCTACATCCTCACCGCCGCTGAATACAACCACGCTCCGACTGCCGTTCTGAAAAACGCCATCGACTATGGTGACTGGATCCAGAAGCCAATGGGTTTTGTCGGTCACGGCGGCGTCGGCGGTGCACGTGCAGTGGAACAATTACGCATGATTGCCGTCGAAATGTCCTCCATGTCGGTTAAAACCGGCGTACACATCCTGTTTCCGGACTATCTGGCAGTCGTCAAAAAAGAAAACATGCTGGATGATTTCCCGCATCTGGCTGAAGCTGCGAAGAACATGCTTGATCAGCTTGCATGGTGGGGCCATGCTTTGAAGGCAGCTCGCCTCGGCTAGTTTACTTGCGACAAGCCGGACAATGGCTCACGGGTCGCATAACCCGGCTTGTCGCAACGCTTTTTCGCCCTATGATTATCAGAACGACAATTGGGATGGATAATCATATGCGCAAAGAACTACCGATAGCGACCGCGCCAAAAGACGGGCGGAAAGTCACTGTGGTCTGGATCGATGATGACGATCAGCGCAATGAATCGGTTGGTCAATTTCGATCGCTCGATAAGCTCAAAGCTGGCGGCGGCGACTGGGATGAAACTGACACTGGCTGGTGGATTTTCACCGATAGCAAAACCCAGCAGAAGGTCGAACCGACCGCGTGGATTTCCGAAACTGACGACGGCGATGACGACAACGAGGATAATTAAATTCCGGATGTGCGCGGCGGCCGATAAAATTTGACTTTTATATTCATATTTTATCAAATGGCTGAGGGTCAGGGCTTTGCAATGTAAGCATTCCATAGCCAATAATCTACCAATGCTGTTATTCTCGATTCTACAGGCGGGCATTTCACCCGCTTGAAACAAGCCGGAGACTGAAAATGACTGCCACGCGTACCGAAACAGATACTTTCGGACCGATCGATGTTGCCGCCGACCGTTATTGGGGCGCGCAAACACAACGTTCTTTGCAAAACTTCAAGATTGGCGGCGAGCGTATGCCCCTGCCCCTGGTTCATGCATTGGGCGTCGTCAAACGGGCGGCAGCGGAAACCAATATTGCGTTGGGCAAGCTTGATCCGGTTCTGGGACAGGTCATCGCTGTTGCGGCATCGGAAGTGATTGAGGGCAAGCTCGACGATCATTTTCCACTTGTTGTCTGGCAGACCGGTTCCGGCACGCAGTCGAACATGAACGCCAACGAGGTCATTTCAAACCGCGCGATTGAGCTTCTCGGTGGTGAACTTGGTTCCAAAAAGCCGGTTCATCCAAACGATCACGTCAATATGAGCCAGTCGTCAAACGACAGCTTCCCAACCGCAATTCACATTGCGACTGCCGTTGAAGCTGTAAACCGGCTTTACCCGGCACTTGAGCATCTCACCAAAGCGCTGAAGGACAAGGAAGAGGCGTTCAAGGACATCATCAAGATCGGGCGCACGCATACGCAGGATGCAACGCCGGTCACACTTGGACAGGAATTCTCCGGCTATCGCGCAGCACTCGAATATGCGCGCCATCGCATCGAACAGTCCCTCGCTGACGTCTTCCTGCTCGCACAGGGCGGCACCGCCGTTGGTACGGGTCTCAACGCGCCAAAAGGCTTCGATACCGGCTTTGCAGACGCTGTCAGTGAAATCACCGGCCTGAGCTTCAAGACGGCACCAAACAAATTTGAGGCGCTTGCAAGCCACGGCGCACTTGCAAATTTCCACGGCAGCCTGAATGCGTTGGCCGCTGATCTCTTCAAGATAGCCAACGATATACGCTTCCTGGGTTCCGGCCCACGCTCCGGCCTTGGCGAACTATCGCTGCCGGAAAACGAGCCGGGCTCCTCGATCATGCCCGGCAAGGTCAACCCGACACAGGCCGAAGCTTTGACGATGGTTGCAACACAAGTCTTTGGCAATCAGACGACCGTTACGGTTGCTGCAAGTCAGGGCCACTTCGAGCTTAATGTTTTCAAGCCAGTCATTGCTTATAATGTACTGCAATCGATCCGTATTCTGAGCGACGCCATGGTTTCCTTCGCAGATCATTGCGTTGAAGGTATTGAAGCGAATGAAGATCGCATCAAGGATCTTCTTGAACGTTCGCTGATGCTTGTGACCGCTCTGGCCCCAGCCATCGGTTATGACAATGCAGCCAAGATCGCCAAGACTGCACACAAGAACGGCACGACCTTGCGGGAAGAAGCTCTAAAGAGCGGTCACGTCTCCGAAGCAGACTATGATCGTCTGGTACGCGCTGAAAAAATGATCGCACCGGAATGATTGTACACAAGCGGTGAACAAACTGTCGAGGAATATCTATCTTTTCTTGACAGTGTAGAGTAGGTATTTGATTGCTCAGTTTAATTGGAGATACCCCTGATGTCGTCTATCACTCCTCAGAGCAACGGCCTGGCCACGCTCGTCGCACGCGTCTTTCTTTCGATCCTGTTCATTCTCGCTGGCTTCAGCAAGCTGACTGCAATTTCCGGCACTGCTGGTTACTTTGCAGGCCTAGGTCTTCCGGTTCCAACTGTAACAGCCGTTCTGGTTGGTCTGGTTGAGTTCCTCGGTGGTCTCGCTATTCTCGTTGGTTTCCAGACCCGTATTGCTGCCGCAATCGTCGCTCTCTTCACCATCGGTGCAACGCTCGTAGCGCACATGAACTTCGCTGAAGGCATGAACGCCCTGATGGCACAGAAGAACCTCGCCATTGCTGGTGGTCTGATCCTTCTTACACTGCAGGGTGCAGGATCGATTTCGATCGATGCCAAGCGCGGCTGATCAAGCTGCAATACATATTTTGAAAAAGCCGCGCCTCAACAGCGCGGCTTTTTTAGTATCCGCTTTATCAAGACACAGAACTGTTACTTAGAACGCGCGATGATTGCATCCTTCGTTCTTGTAAGATAATGCAACCGCCTATTTTCATTTTGGAAAGACATATCGTCCTCCCAGACGTGTCTCATAACTTAGCTTGTAGAGAAAAAATGGCCGTTTCACCCGCAACGAACAGTCAGCTTCGTGCTGATGCCCATTCGGGCAACAATTACAGCTTTGCACTTGCCAGCCTCACGATGCTCTTCTTCATGTGGGGCTTCATCACATGTCTCAACGACATTCTTATCCCGCATCTCAAAGGTGTGTTTCAGCTCAACTACTTCCAGTCGATGCTGATCCAGTTCTGCTTCTTCGGCGCTTACTTCATCGTCTCGCTGCCAGCCGGTGCACTTGTCAAACGCATCTCCTATAAATGGGGTATCGTAACCGGTCTGGTGATTGCAGCCATTGGCTGTGCACTGTTCATTCCAGCTGCATCCTATCGCGTTTATGCGCTGTTTCTCGGCGCGCTTTTTGTGCTGGCATCAGGCGTCACGATCCTGCAGGTCGCGGCAAATCCTTATGTCACAGTTTTGGGGACACCGGAAACCGCAGCGAGCCGTTTGACGCTGACACAGGCTTTCAACTCGCTCGGCACAACCGTCGCGCCATCCTTTGGTGCCCTCCTGATCCTGTCCGCAGCAACCAGTGATGCTGCAAGATCGGCAGAAGCTGATGCCGTTCAGTTCCCTTATCTTCTGTTGGCCCTCGCCTTTGCAGTTCTCGCAGTCGTTTTCGCAATCCTGAAACTGCCTGACGTTCAGGAAGAAGAAACCGCTGTCATCACCAAGGAAGATGGTTCAGCCTGGCAGTATCGCCATCTGGTCTTAGGCTCTATCGGTCTGTTCGTTTATGTCGGCGCTGAGGTCAGCGTTGGCAGTTTCCTCGTGAACTTCCTCAATGATCCGAATGTTGCGGGCCTGGCCGAATCCGAAGCTGCGCACTACGTTTCCTATTTCTGGGGCGGCGCCATGGTCGGACGCTTCATCGGCTCCGTTGCGATGCGCTATATCGATGACGGCAAGGCGCTGGCTTTCAACGCGCTCATGGCAATCGTTCTGCTGCTCATTACGGTCGCTACCACAGGTCATGTTGCCATGTGGTCGGTACTTGCTATCGGCCTCTTCAACTCGATCATGTTCCCGACGATCTTCAGCCTCGCACTGCATGGTCTTGGCAAACACACCAGCCAGGGTTCTGGCATTCTGTGTCTGGCAATTGTGGGTGGTGCGATCATCCCGCTCATTCAGGGCGCACTGGCCGATACTGTGGGCATTCATCTGGCATTCCTGATGCCAATCATCTGCTACATTTACATCGCTTATTATGGTCTCATTGGCAGCAAACCAGCGAACTAAAGACAAAAAAGCCGGTCTGAATTTCAGACCGGCTTTTCTAATTCAATGTGGCATTTATCAGCCTGCAAGACCTTTACGAATACGCGCAACGACTTCCGCAACCCGCGCACTTGTCTCACCGCGACGGGCCGATACGAGACAGGCCTGCGAGCGCAGGATGATACCGTCTTCCAATACCTTCAGATGATTAGCCGTCAGGGTCGAACCGGTTGATGTGATGTCGACGATCATATCAGCCGAACCCGCTGCTGGCGCACCTTCAGTCGCTCCAAGGCTTTCAACGATACGATAGACCTGGATGCCATGCTTTTGTGAAAAGAATTGCTGCGTCAGGCGCCAGTATTTGGTGGCGATGCGCAAACGGCGACCATGACGCTGGCGGAAATCGGCAGCAACATCGTCAAGATCAGCCATTGTGGTCACATCGCGCCAGACTTCCGGCACTGCAACCACAACATCGGCGTGGCCAAAGCCTAGCTCCGCTTCAATCACAACGCGTTCGTCGGCATGAGCCAGTGTCTCACGCACGAGGTCTTCGCCGGTCACGCCCAGATCGACGCTGCCGTAACCCAGCTCGCGTGCGATTTCAGATGCCGAGAGAAACAGAATATCGATGTCATTCTCGCCCTCGACCCGCGCGCGATAATTGCGTGAATCGTCAGGCAGAATAACCTTGTATCCAGCTGTCTCCAGAACCGCGAGCGTCTGCTCCTTCAACCGTCCCTTGGAAGGGAGTGCCAATGTCACAGTCATGATTGTTCTCCGCTCAGCGCCTGAAGCCGGTCGAGCCAGATGGAAAAGCCAACGCCGGGAATGTTTTCGGATGCGCCAAGCATGGTCAGCAGACGGTCGTAACGACCGCCACCTGCCAGAACCATATCCTTGTCGCTACCCGCCTGGCGGATCTCATAGACAAGGCCTGTGTAATAATCGAGCGGGCGACCGAAAGACGCGTCATAGACAATGTCTTCCACCGAAATGCCAGCTGCAATAATCGCATCGGTACGTGCTTCGAATTTTTGCAGAACGGCGCTCAAATCAAGCGCATTGTCGGCAGCGAAAGCGCGTAACGTGATGCTTGCAGCTTCCAGCGAAACACGCGTCGCGAGGAAACGCTTCAGCACTTCAAGCGCTGAGGAAGGAAACCGCGTTGCGGCCAGATCTTCTTTTTCAATCAAGCGACGCGCGATCTCGGCAGGCGTGCGGCCCGCTCCCGGTGAAATACCGGCTTCCAGCATTTCGGTTTCAAGCATGCGTGCGAGCCCGGCCTCATCACCTTCAGCAACAAGCCCGGCAAGCTGTTCGGGCAGCGGATCGTTACGCTGTTCACCCGTCAGCTCGGCAAAGGCTGCTTCCATCGTGCGTTCATCGCCGAAAGCGCGCAGCAGTTTCTTGCGCCAGCCCTGTGGCAAACCAAGCGCTTTCAGCATTCCTGCAAAAACGGCCTGATCACCGAGAACGATTTCGAGCTGTACGTCTCTGGAGGCAGACTTCACGCATGTTAGCGCATCACCAATCGAACGTGCATCTGATGCCGCTTCATCGGCAGCACCGAGATCTTCGATCCCTGCCTGTAGAAACTCCGCAGCGCCATCACGGCGCTGGCGGAAAACCTCGCCAAGATAGGCATAACGCTTGGGCGTTGCGGCATTAAGCGCGATGTGATTGCGGCAGACCGGAATGGTGAATTCCGGACGCAGGCAAAGGCTGTCGCCATTCTCGTTTTCGGTCAGGAAAATACGGCGGCGCAAATCCTCGCCCGCCATATCCAGAAACGGATCAGCTGGCTGGATCAGCGGAATATCAACAAGTTCCGCTTCGCTGGTATCAAGCTGCCCGCGAAGCATCGCGAAGATCGGTGATGTGCGTGATCCAGTCATCGTCCCGTCACTTTGCCTGCTGTGCGCGATCGCGAGCCTGCGCTTCTAAGATTTCGCGAACTGCTTCAACGATACCTTCTTCCTTGACCGTAACCTGCGCCGGGCGGCTTTCGCGCCAGGTCGCATTGTCCTCGATCTCGGCAGAGATACGCTTGCCTTCGATCAGATCCTTGATCTGAACTTCGCCCGCGTCACGCTCCTGCGAACCCTGAATGATCACGCATGGCGCATCACGACGATCCGCATATTTCATCTGTGCTTTCATGCCGGAACCACCGACATACATTTCGGCGCGGATGCCGGACTGGCGCAAATCGGAAACCATCTTTTGATAGCGACCAAGGCTTGCAGCGTCCTTGTCCATGACCAGAACGACAACCGGGCCAACCACATCAGAAACATCGAGCTTGCCGAGATTCTTCAATGCCGTCATCAGGCGCGAAACGCCAATCGAGAAACCCGTTGCCGGAACTGGCTCGCCACGGAAGCGCGAAACCAGACCATCATAACGGCCACCGCCGCCAACCGAACCGAACACGACCTTCTGGCCATCTTCATTGGTCACATCGAACAGAAGCTCGGCTTCAAAGACAGGGCCGGTGTAATATTCAAGACCGCGAACCACGGACGGATCGATCTTCACGCGACCTTCGTAACCGCCAGCGTCGAACAATGCTTCCATATCGGCAAGCTCTTTAACGCCTTCTTCGCCCTTGGCGTTACCAGCAACAACGGCCTGCAAATTGGCAATCGTTTCGGCACCATTGACACCGCCCGCAGAGGTGAAAGCCAGAACTTTTTCCACGGCTGCATCATCAAGCAATGCACCCTTGGTGAAATCGCCACTTTCATCAAGGCGACCCTTGCCGAGCAGAAGACGAACACCTTCTACACCAAACTTGTCGAGCTTATCGATGGCGCGCAGAACATTGAGGCGTTTGCCAGCATTCTCATCGCCTTCAAGGCCAATCGCTTCGAGTACACCGTCGAGAACCTTACGATTGTTGACGCGGATCACGTAATCGCCGCGCTGAATGCCAAGACGCTCAACCGTATCCGCCATCATCATGCACATTTCGGCATCAGCCGAGACATTCGGCGCGCCGACTGTGTCGGCATCGAACTGCATGAACTGGCGGAAACGACCCGGACCCGGCTTCTCGTTACGGAAAACCCAACCATTGCGATAGCTGCGATATGGCTTGGGCAGGCTTTCATAATTCTCAGCCACAAAGCGTGCGAGTGGTGCGGTCAGATCATAGCGCAGCGACAACCACTGCTCGTCATCGTCCTGAAACGAGAACACGCCTTCATTCGGGCGGTCCTGATCCGGCAGGAACTTTCCAAGCGCATCGGTATATTCGATGAGCGGCGTTTCCACTGGCTCAAATCCATAAAGGTCGTAGACTTCCCGGATGGTCGCTGTCATCTTTTCTGTGGCGCGCAGATCATCCGGCACCCGATCGACAAACCCGCGTGGCAACCGCGCTTTCATCTTGTCCGCTTTATCGGCCATTTTTTCCGCCTGATCGTTGATTTTGTTCATGTTGCGCCGGACAAACCCGGCAAATCCGTTGCCGGTTTCCTAACGCATCAAGACGAGTGCGGCAAGGGTAGTCTACACAATCAGCGTGTAGCGATAGCAACCGCCGCACCGGCCATCATTCCGGCACTGGTACGATTGGCGATCTGCATAGCGCGTGGACTGCGAAGCAGGCGCCGTGCCTGTGTTGCAAGCACCACCCAGGCGCTGTCAACAAGCGCCAGCACCACAAACATAACAAGCAGCAATTCCATCCAGCCAACAACTGAAACATGGGTGATGTCGATGATGGTTGGCAGGATCGCGACGTAGAATACCATGATCTTGGGATTACCGAGCGTAACCGCCAAAGCGCTGAAGAAGAGCTTCTTTGCCTCTCCATGGCGCGGGATAGCATCCTCATCCACGCTCTCAGCAACGGGAGCAAACCACATTTTCCACGAAAGATAGATCAGATAAGCGACGCCAAGATATTTCAACACAAGGAAAACAGTGTGGAAGCTGTGGGCGAGTGCAGACAGACCCCACACGGCAAGCGAAAGCCAGATCGCGTCACCCAACCAAAGCCCGAACATGAATGGAAACACGCCCTTATGACCACGGCTAAGAACACGGGCGACCAGCGCACCAATGTTCGGTCCCGGCGTACCAGCCGCCACAACCAGAATACCGGCAAAAGCCACAAGCGATGTCATATCCATTTTCACACTCCTGAAAATGAGATGTGCCAGAAAACGGATTTTGCTGCAATCGCCCTTATACCAAGGCGCTAAGATACTGACGCATCGCACATTGGCATTACTTGGGTCGAGTCAGTGCTTGCCGAAGCTTTTCGATGTTCGGACGGCAGTGGCAGCCTTCAATGTGGTCGTTGACCAGTCCCATGGCCTGCATGAAAGCGTAAACGGTGGTCGGCCCCACGAAAGACCAGCCGCGTTTTTTAAGATCTTTAGAAATCCGGGTTGAGGTAGTCGTTGTGGGATTGGCAGACAAGGTCGGATAATCCACCACTTGCGGGCGATCCTCTGCACCCGGCTCAAAGGACCAGAAATAAGCAGCGAGCGAACCTTTTTCTTTGACCAGCTCGATTGCGCGCTTGGCGTTGTTGATTGTGGACACGATCTTTCCGCGATGCCGCACAATACCTTTGTCAGCCAATAGCCGCTCGATATCCTTATCGTCGTATAGAGCTACGCGGTGGAAATCGAACCCGTCAAAAGCTGCGCGAAAATTCTCACGTTTGCGCAGGATCGTCAGCCACGACAGCCCTGACTGAAAGCCTTCAAGGCAGATTTTCTCAAACAGACGGTGATCATTCGTTACCGGAACGCCCCACTCATTATCGTGATAGGCTATGTAATCAGGCAACTCACCGGGCCAGAAACAGCGCATTTTGCCGTCCGCATTGACGATCAAACCGGTCTTTTCCTGCACCGTATCGCTCATTTCTGTCCTCCGAAGTTTCATTCATTTTTAATCATGTCGCGCAACTTGCCGCTAACCACAACTTTAATTTGAAGCAAGTCAAAGCCCGACACGCGGCAAAATTTACCTTTATGATTCCATTGCCCGGCACAATGGACCCATGAATTTCGGAGCCGTTCTCCTGACAGGAGATGTCAGGAGTGCGACGGACAACCGCGTAATTGCAGATGCCGGGCAGATGCATAACGCAAAACAGTCGGATTTGGCTTATGAAACCACGTCATCTGCTTTTGATCGGATCACTTGCGGCAATCGCCGTCTCCATTGTGACCACCAGCATGGCTTTTGCCAATGATCGTTACGCGACCCAACCACCGGTTCGCGTTGACAATGAAACATCGCAGCGCTGGATCGCGCAGCTCGGTGGACCCGCAGTCCGTGTCCTGCCGCAGCTCGATGCAGCACAGCCGCAAAAGCGCACAGCCGTCCGTCAGAAGCAGCCACAAAAGCCGCGCTATCAGAATGTAAGTCAGCAGCGCCCGGCCGCCAATCCGGCAAAGATTGTGCGTAAGAAGCAGCAGCTTGACCCGGCTTTCCTGCCACAGACAGTTTCTTATTCAGGCAGTGAAAAACCCGGCACTCTGGTGATCGATACCAGCAAGCGCTTTCTCTATCTCGTTGAAGGGGATGGACAGGCGCGCCGTTACGGCATCGGTGTTGGCAAGGAAGGGTTTGGCTGGAAAGGCACGCAGCGCATAAGCCGCAAAGCCGAATGGCCAACCTGGACACCACCAAAGGAAATGATCGCCCGCGAGCGAAAGAAGGGACGCATTCTGCCTGCTCAGATGAAAGGCGGCATCAACAATCCGCTTGGTGCACGAGCACTTTATCTCGGTTCGACGCTTTACCGTATCCATGGCACCAATCAGCCGTGGACCATTGGCAAAGCCATGTCTTCAGGTTGTTTCCGTATGCGTAACGAAGATGTGACCGATCTTTACGGACGTGTCCCTGTTGGTACACAGGTGGTGGTCCGCTAAGCCTTTTCTTTACAAACAAAGCTATCAGGCCGCTGTTATCACCATAACGGCGGCCTTTTTTGTCATCAAATTGAAACCTTTGGCTTTTCTCGGAGAAAGCGCGCTGATCGCTGACAAACATGTCGGAAATGTCTTTCACTTTTTGTGCGAACACCCATATGCTGGCAAGGGTATTTCAAACAGTATGTATGCAAGAGGGAAGGACAGATCATGACCGTACCGGCGGTAAAACTGAACGACGGCAATCACATTCCACAGCTCGGTTACGGTGTCTGGCAGGTTGGCAACGATGAAGCCGTTGCGGCTGTCAGTGAAGCGTTGAAAGTTGGCTATCGCCACATCGACACTGCTGCCATCTATGGCAATGAAGAAGGCACCGGCAAAGCGATCAACGATTCAGGCATTGCTCGCAGCGAAATTTATCTGACAACCAAACTCTGGAACAGCAATCAGGGCTATGAATCGACCCTCAAAGCGTTCGACACCAGCCTGAAGAAGCTTGGAACCGACTATGTGGATCTTTATCTGATCCATTGGCCCATGCCTTCCAAGGATCTGTTCATGGAAACGTGGCGCGCCTTCATCAAGCTGAAAGAAGAGGGCCGCGCCAAATCCATAGGTGTGTCGAACTTTCGCACTGCCGATCTCGAGCGCATTCTGAAGGAAAGTGACGTTATTCCAGTTCTGAACCAGATTGAGCTGCATCCGCAGTTCCAGCAGGACGAGCTGCGTCTGTTCCACAGCAAACACGATATTGCGACGGAAGCTTGGAGCCCACTTGGTCAGGGCACCATTCTGGAAAATCCTACGCTGAAGGCAATCGCCGACAAGCACGGCAAATCTGTCGCTCAGATCATCCTGCGCTGGCACATTGAGACCGGCAATATCGTCATCCCGAAATCGGTTACGCCTGCACGTATCAAGGAAAATTTCGATATTTTCGATTTCCGTCTCAACGGCACCGATCACGATGCAATTACCAAGCTCGACAAGGCTGATGGTCGTATCGGACCAAACCCGAACACGTTTTCGGCAGTATAATGCGTAAGAACTAATAGTGAGACGCGGCTCCAACAACTAAGTCTTGATCGTTGGAGCCGCTCTCGTCAGACTTTTTTTATCGCAAAAGTTTTAAGCTGCCGGTCAGTGAGCGCACCCATTTGGCCGGGCCAGCAATGCCCACTCCATCGATCGTTTCCGATGAAAGCTCCTTATCCGGGAATGTCTTTTCATATTCGGCATAGACATGCAGTGCGCGGGCAAATGCCGGGAATGCAACAACGGCCTGTCGTTCTTCAAAGCTCGCCGCCTTCAACACAATAGACCGGATAGTCTCCGCATCGGCTTGCAGGATCGGTACTGGCCGATCAGAACTGATATCGATTGCAATGCCAGATTTGTCGATCAGCTGTCTTGCCGCGATGTATGGCAGTTTTGCGCCCAGCCCGATGGAAATAGCCCCAACCGTATTAGCAAGCAATCCCAGGGGCATCTCCGGATTGACGATAATTGCGAGGCGTAAATCTTCTTGCATGGTGGCTCCGGCGGAATTGATCTTTCGACCAGAAATACACCGGACAAGAAGGCAGTTCTTATCTTTATTCCCCCACCTTGTTTGAAGTTTGGTAGTATCTACCTTGATTTGAAGCATTTCAGGTAGATTTTAATGACTCAACTTGAACCATCCGACATCAAGATTCTCGAAGCTTTGCAAGAGGACGGTCGACTGACCAATCAGGCGCTGGCTGAAAAGATCAACATGTCCACGTCGCCAAGCTGGCGTAAAGTGCGCAAGCTTGAAGAAGACGGCATCATACAAGGCTATCGCGCCACATTGGACCGGAAAGCCATTGGCCTTGGCGTCATGGCTTTTGTTCGGATCAAGATCGACAGCCACAGTGAAGCAGAGGCTGAACAATTTGCCGCCGAACTCATGGGCCTTGATGAAGTCATAACCTGTTACAGCATCGCAGGCGATGCAGACTTCCTGCTGCAAGTCGTATCGCGTGACCTCGACACCTATGCAGATTTCGCTATGTCGACCTTACGTCGCCTGCCTCGCATCAAAGAGATGCAAACCACCTTCGTTCTGAAAGAGACGAAAGGGTTCAAGGGATTCCCATTGCATTATGCCCGATCAATGAAAATTAGCACCTGAAAGGCTCGCAGGTTTTGGTCCGCCATATGCCCAATCGAGCAATTCGATTGTATGCACGATGGGCAACTGGCTGCCGGTTGCGATTTGCGTCATACAGCCAATGTTACCGGTTGCGATCAAATCAGCCCCAGTGGCCTCAATGTTCCTGACCTTGCGGTCACGAAGCTTGGTTGCGATTTCAGGCTGCATGATATTGTAGGTGCCAGCCGAGCCGCAGCAAAGATGACCTTCCAGAGGTTCCCGCACGGTAAAACCTGCCTTAGCAAGCAAATCCTTCGGCTGACGAACAATCTTTTGGCCATGCTGCATGGAGCATGCCGAGTGATAAGCAACAGTCAGGCTGGCAGGCTGTGGCGGCTCGGGTAGCTCAATTGAGGTCAGATATTCGGTCACGTCCTTGGCCAGCGCGGAGACCTTTGCTGCTTTGTCCTTATATGCAGGATCGAGCCGCAGCATATAGCCGTAGTCTTTGATCGTCGTACCGCAACCTGATGTTGTCACTATAATAGCATCCAGGCCACCGGCTTCGATTTCACGGGTCCAGACATCGACATTGTGCCGTGCTTGCTCAAGCGCCTGCTCCTCACGGCCCATATGATGCACCAGCGAACCACAGCAGCCTTCGCCCTTGGGTGTTATCACTTCGATCCCGATCCGGTTAAGCAAGCGCAGTGTGGCCGCGTTGATGCCGGGATTGAGTACCGGCTGCGCGCAGCCATTGAGGATTGCAACCCGTCCGCGCTTATCACCTTTGGCCGGGCTGATAGCATCGACCGGTTGATGAGCGGGCAAATGTTGCGGTGCGAGATCGAGCATTGCGGCAACGGGCCTCAATGTATCGCTCTTGCGAAACAGAGAAGCAAACGGACGGCCAAATTTTGCCAGCTGCAGCGCCAGCCGGAATCGACCCGGATATGGCAGAACCTGCGCCAGAACCCCACGCAGAAAGCGGTTCATAAACGGGCGCTTGTAGGTCTTCTCGATATGCGACCGCGCATGATCGATCAGATGCATATAATTGACACCGGACGGACAGGTCGTCATGCATGACAAGCACGAGAGACAGCGGTCAACATGCCGCACGACCTCTTCGTCCGCCGGGCGGTTATTCTCCAGCATGTCCTTAATAAGATAGATGCGACCGCGCGGACTATCCAGCTCATTGCCAAGCGTCACATAAGTCGGACATGTCGCCGTGCAGAAGCCGCAATGCACGCATTTGCGAAGAATTTTTTCGGCCTCATTAACGCCGGGATCAAGCAGTTGTTCAGGACTGAATTGGGTCTGCATGGCGTCACACTCCTGCTTGCTCAGGATAAATACGACCCGGATTGAGAATGTTTTCCGGATCAAATTGCAGCTTCAGGCGTCGCGACAAAGCGGCCAGAGCTGCCGATTGCGGTTCAAACACATCCGTGTTTGCGCGCACATGTTCCGAAGCCCGCACCAGCGTGGCATGGCCTCCGCCATATTTGGCAATAAGAGCGCGCAGCACGTGAGCCTCTGGCTCAGCTTCCATGCGCAGCCAGATCAATCCGCCCTGCCAGTCATAATAAGCATCGGCACCAGCATGGCGCCGGAACTCATCCACCATTCTCCAGCCCTGCATAGGAGCCATAGAAACACGCCAGACCGCACGCTGGTCGCCCTTTTTCACAAAAGGCAGCACATCGCGCACCTCACGCCAAAGCTGACGCGACTGTGTTTCATCAAGAAGATCAATTACCCCAACAGAGCCAAGCAATGCCTGTAATTGCGCGCTGCGATGGCGGACCGAAGGCGCAAAGCCCTCTATCCGCAGAATGGTCGCGGCTTCTCCGCCCAATTTACCATCCAGAAAGCGCCATGCCACGCTTGGCGGCAGATGGGCACTTGAAGCAACCTCTTCACGCGACCCCATAGCCATGGCCATGATGCGGCTTGCAGCTTCGTCATCAAGCCCGCGCACCGCAAGCGTTGCTACCGTTTCAGGTGCAGGCAAAACCTTGAAGGTCACTTCAGTGGCGACACCCAGCGTCCCCCATGAATTGGCCATGCCTTTTGAAAGATCGTAGCCGGTAACGTTTTTGACCACGCGTCCGCCGGATTTGAACAGCTCGCCACGCCCCGAAACCACACGCACACCCAATATATGGTCGCGTGCGGCACCCGCTTTGAGGCGACGTGGACCAGACAGATTGGCAGCAAGCGCGCCCGCAATCGTACCGCTTCCCACCTCGCCGGAAAGAAGCGGACCGTAATCCATCGGCTCGAAATGAAAGCATTGCTTGTTGTCGGCCAGCAGTTTCTCGATTTCGGAAAGAGGCGTTCCAGCCTTTGCTGAAAGCACCAGCTCGTCAGGCTCGTAAAGTGTTACGCCGGACAGGCTCGACACATCAAGCACAGCGCCTGTTTCCATCGGGCGGCCGATACCGCGTTTGCTACCCCGACCAATGACTTCCAGTGGCGTCGAGTTCGACAAAGCCCATTGCACTGCTTCCAGCACGCCCGCCTCATCCTGTGGCTTTATTATGTTTGTGTCAGTCATCATCAAAACCGCCAATTAAAATCGGGGAATATCCGGAAACGCCAATTCGCCACGATGCACATGCATGCGGCCAAGTTCGGCGCAACGACGCAATTGTGGGAATACCTTGCCCGGATTGAGCAGATGCTTGGCATCAAAAGCACATTTGACGCGCATCTGCTGATCGAGGTCAATCTCGTTGAACATGACAGGCATCAGATCGCGCTTTTCGATGCCGACGCCATGCTCACCGGTCAACACACCGCCAACTTTGACACAAAGCCGCAAAATGTCGGCACCAAAATCTTCGGCCGCTTCCAGTTCACCCGGAATATTCGCATCGTAAAGGATGAGCGGATGGAGATTGCCATCGCCTGCGTGAAAAACATTGGCGACACGAAGTCCGTATTTTTCCGAAAGATCGCGCATACCGGAAAGCACACGCGGCAATTCCTTGCGCGGTATCGTGCCGTCCATGCAGAGATAGTCAGGCGAGATACGACCTACCGCCGGGAATGCCGCTTTTCTCCCTGCCCAGAAAGCCAGGCGCTGCTCTTCCGATTGCGAAAGTATGCAGGTTGTCGAGCCGTTTTTCAGAGCGATTGCTTCCACCTGACCAATCAGATGATCGACTTCTACCGGAGGACCATCGAGCTCGACGATCAGCAGTGCTTCAACATCCAGCGGATACCCCACCCGGACAAAATCTTCTGCCGCCTGAATCGCCGGACGATCCATCATTTCCATGCCACCGGGAATGATCCCGCAACCGATGATGTCGGCCACACACTGACCTGCCTGCTCACTTGATGGGAACCCGACCATCACCGCACGCGCTGTTTCCGGCTTCTGCAGAATGCGCACGGTAATTTCCGTGACAACCCCGAGAAGGCCTTCAGAGCCTGTCATGAGGCCGAGCAGATCATAGCCTTCGCTATCGAGATGTTTGCCACCAAGGCGCAGCACTTCACCAGTGATCAGCACCATTTCGATACCGAGCACGTTGTTGGCGGTCAGACCATATTTCAGGCAATGCACGCCGCCCGCATTTTCCGCGACATTGCCACCGATGGAGCATGCGATCTGCGACGACGGATCAGGCGCATAATAGAAGCCTTCGTGTTCAACAGCCTTTGTAATGCCAAGATTGGTCACGCCCGGCTGCACAACTGCAACGCGGTTTGGATAATCGATTTCGAGAATACGATTGAAGCGGGACATGCCCAGTAGCACGGCATCGACCAAAGGCATGGAACCGCCGGAAAGCGAGGTGCCCGCACCGCGTGGCACGACGCGAATTTCATTCTCATGGCAATAGCGCAATATCTGTGAAACTTGTTCAACCGTTTCCGGCAGCACCACAACAAGTGGCAGCGCACGATGCGCGGTCAATCCGTCGGTTTCGAACACCCGCATGGCATTGGCCGTATCAACAACACCCTCACCCGGTACAATTGCTCTAAGGTCGGCAACGATCGTCTCGCGCCGCTCGAGGACCGAAGCATTTGGCTCCGGCATAATCAGTCCGCTCATGTGATCCTCCGCCTCCCCAGAGTACATTCGGCATCGCTTGGATCAAGTGGTAATATTATTTTACCAATTGTCCTATAGCGAAACAGTTATGACGCTGCGGCATAATCGCCTTGCGATCCTTCGCCCGCCTCGGCTACATCAACCATGTGCATATATCTGCCGGGGAGGATTTAAAACTATCATGATGAGCAGTCTGGCCGATATGGAGATCTTCGCACGTGTTGTCGCAACGGGCAGCATGTCAGCGGCAGCGCGTGACCTGGGGCTGTCACCGGCGGTTGTTTCCAAAAGGCTGGGACGACTTGAAGAACGTCTCGGCACGCGTCTGTTGCAGCGAACGACGCGTCAGATTGCCCTGACTGAAGCTGGCCAGGGCTATCATGAGCGTGTATTGGCAATTCTGAGCAATATTGAAGAGGCAGAGGCCTTCGTTGCCCGCAGATCGGCAAATGCGCGCGGCACACTGAAAATATCGGCCCCCACGACCTTCGGCCGTATGCATATCGCGCCTTATCTGGTGCCTTTCATGCGCACCAATTCAGACCTCACCGTCAATATGCAGCTTTCCGACGAGATGGTGGATATTGTCGGCGATGGCTATGATCTTGCAATCCGCATCGGCGAATTGTCAGATTCAACGCTTGTCGCGCGACGTCTCGCACCGGTACGCCGCGTTCTGGTTGCCTCACCACATTATATCGCCGAGCGGGGCACGCCGGAAACCATCGAGGATCTGCAGGCGCATATTTGTCTTGCTCCGCACAATAATGATCCGTGGCGGCTGGAAGGACCGAAAGGGCCGATCATCATTCGTCCGCAAGGACCGCTGCAGACCAATTCGAGCGAGATGGTACGCGAAGCGGTTCTGGCCGGGCTTGGCATCGCGCAGCGCTCGACATGGGATGTCGGACCGGAACTGGCCGCAGGCAAACTCGTGCAGGTGCTGCCTGACTATTCTGCTTCCCGCAATGTCGCGATCCACGCCGTCTATCCGTCAAAGCAATTCCTGCCCGCTAAAGTGCGGTTGTTCATAGACTATCTGGCTGATCTTTACGGGCCGGTTCCTTATTGGGAGAGCGGCAGCTCTCCACAAGACATACCGGTAAAATAGACGACACCAATGTGATTGCGTATGAAAGCACGTCGCTTTATTTGAAAGCGCGCACTGCAGCCGGCTAAGCAATTGATTAGCAGTACCGTTGCAGCCCCGAAATTCAGCGAATCGAATGGTCTTCCTTCCTGCCATATCGATCTTTGAGGAATGATAATGAACACACCTACCCGCCTTATTCTCGCAATCGTCGTTGCCGCTATCGTCGGTTTCGGCTTCATGTTCTATGACAAGTCGCGTGGCGCAGAATGGGTTGTCTCCCCGCAGCAGATCGAACAGGCGAAAGCCGAAGGAAAGACAGGCTTTGAAAGCCGTCCGGGTACGGTTACCGTGCTTCCTATTCGCAGCGAAACAGCCGATGTTCTTCCCTTCAAGTGGGCGATGTATGGCCTTGTTGCAGGCCTCGTCGCATTCTTTTCAGGCCGCAAGCGTAAGAAGGCCTGAAACAAAACTCCAATCCTCTCAAACCCCGGAAGCATGTCTTCCGGGGTTTGTTAGAGCGGCTCCAGTTAGGACTGAATTGTCGGAACCGCTCTAACGATTTGTTTTGACGCATTATCCAGCGCAAAACCGCTTCGCA
This sequence comes from Brucella grignonensis, assembly GCF_002252505.1. GTDB lineage: Bacteria > Pseudomonadota > Alphaproteobacteria > Rhizobiales > Rhizobiaceae > Brucella > Brucella grignonensis. The sequence goes on from NZ_NNRL01000168.1 coordinate 92,945, forward strand.
CTTTTGCTGGAAATGCTTTACTTACAAACTCCCCGTTGCTCAGCTGACGCCTTAAGGCTACCTTGCCGCCGATATGAAGAGGGCTTCAAACGGCATGGCCGAGACAATTTTTTCACGTATCCAGGCGAGCCGCACAGCGGATGATGTCGTCCACCAGATTGAGGGCCTGATTCTCGAAGGCGTCTTACGCGGTGGAGACCGCCTTCCGGGTGAAAGGGAACTGGCGCGCCAGTTCGATATTTCTCGCCCTATTTTGCGTGATGCCCTGAAGCGGCTTGAAAATGCTGGCCTCCTCACATCGCGTCATGGCGGTGGTACATTCGTCGCTGATGTCATCGGACAGGTTTTCAGTGGACCGGTGGTGAAGCTTTTCGCGGACCACCGCAAAGCCAAAGCCGACTATCTGGAGTACCGCCGCGAGATAGAGAGCATTGCCGCCGAATTTGCTGCACTACGGGCAACGCCCGCGGACAAGGCTCTCTTGAAGGAAATCATCGTCGCAATGGAAGCGGCACACGGCGCCGGTGATTTCGATACGGAAGCGCGGCTTGATGTCGATTTTCACAATGCGATCGGTGAAGCCGCCCACAATATCGTGCTGCTGCACACGTTACGCTCCTGCTATCAACTGCTCAAAGATGGGGTTTTTTACAACCGCAGTCTTATTTACAATTATCCGGGTGTCGCCGACATGTTCCTGTCTCAGCATCGCGCCATCTACGATGCCGTTATCGCAGGTAACCCGCAGGCGGCCCGCGAAGCGGTTCAGAAACATATCCGCTTTGTCGAGCAAGCAACGAACGACAGGGAGCTGAACGATGAACGCGAGCGGGTATCGCGCTTGCGGTATCGTCAGCGTGCAGGAAAAGACGCAAAAGAAAGCAGTGACACATGAACAGCGTGGTGTTGAAGGACGCTAAAGGACCTGCAGGCATTCGGCTTTACGCCATCGGCGACATTCACGGACGCCTTGATCTTTTGCAGGATATGCATGGCCTTATCCGCGCCGATCTTGACCGCAATCCTGCACATGACTGGCGTATCGTTCATCTCGGTGATTATATCGACCGGGGGCCGGATTCCAAAGGCGTGCTTGATTTTCTGATCAATGCTTCAGTGCACGATCCGCGTATCATCTCTTTGATCGGAAACCATGACGATGGTTTCCTGCACTATCTTGCTACGGGAGATACGAATGGAATTTTTGCCCATCATGGTGGCAGCGACACCGCACGTTCTTATGGGGTTGAAGTCGATTTCAGCGATCCGGAATCAGCAACGCCAGGATATCGACAACTCGTAAACATCGTACCACAAGCGCATGTCGACTATATCCGCTCCATGCCGCATTCAATGAGTTTCGGTGATTTCTTTTTCTGCCATGCGGGCGTTAACCCGACAGTGCCGCTCGATGCTCAGGACCCCGACGAACTGATGTGGATCAGAACGCTGTTTCTGAAATGGACCGATCCATTGGAAAAGGTCATTGTCCACGGTCATACGCCCCAGAGTGCAATCGATGTCCAACCCAACCGGGTTAATCTTGATACTTCTGCCTGGAAGAACGGAAAGCTGTCAGCCATGGTAATCGATGGCTCTGAAAAGCGCTTTCTGGAAGCGAACGGCCCAGCCGCCACTACATAATTCCTTAAACTTAGATCAGTTTAAGATAAAATTACGCGGAAAATTCAAGGTAGCAAGGCGGCCTTAGTACACCCGATTAGGCGCATTAAGGCCGCTTTGGTCAAAAAATTAACGTGCGCTGGAAACGCCGTAACCGTCAGTCGAGGTCATGCTGCTACCAGCATCGACTGTGAAAATACCAACTGCCATGAACACGATCGCAGAAATCATCAGGACGGTGAGGAGTGTGGCATGCTTAGCAGTCATGATCGAAAACTCTTTCGAGAGGCACCGGAGGAGGGTTACCGGGAGGATCGGGGAACCGAGCTTTCATAATGAGCAAGGCTTGCACCCTGCTCTATCATTTGCCACCCGGAAGTTGGCCTCAGTTACACCTGAAAAAAGTTACCCGCAACTGAACGCAGGGGCTACAATTGCCGCTTTCAAAGGGAAAAACTCAAATGGTTTTCCCCTGTGGCAAAGGCGCAACGCCTTATGGGTGCTGAGTGTTGTTTACCGGCAACTTTCGGCACATCTGCACTAGATCAGATTGGTCCACGCGCGAGCGAGAGCAGCGCCAGCCTTGTCTGCAGCAGCCCCCGAACGTTGTAAATGCGCAGGGAATTCAGCCGGCCATTCAGGATCAAACTCGGCGATCACGTCGCTAAGTGTTTCATTCCAGTCGACAACAAGTGCAGTGTCCGCTTCAAAGTGAAACTGAGTGCCATAGACAGCACGGCCAATCCGATAAGCCTGATGAGCAGTCATGTCGCTGGATGCCATATGAACGGCACCTTCTGGCAATGAAAATGTATCGCGATGCCAATGGAAAATCGGAAAAGCAGATCCCGCAGCGGCAAGCACCGGATCGCTTTGCCCCCTCTCGGTCAACCGCACTTCACGCCAGCCAAACTCCATTGGCCGATCAAGAATATTCTCGGCTCCATATGCGCGTGCAACGAGCTGGCTGCCGAGGCAAATACCGAGCACAGCCTTGTCCTTATCGCCGAAAGTGCGAATAAGATTGAGGAGATCAGGGAAATACGGAAATTCAGCATCGGCAAGCGCATTCTGTTCCCCACCAAGTACGATGAGCGCCTGATAAGCACTATCGTCCTGCGGAAGAGCGTCACCCCGATAGGCATGGAATAGATCAATCGACCGCCCTGCCTCAATCAGTATGGGCTCGATTTGTCCGAGGCCTGAACCCGGGTAGTTCTGGATGACCAATACGCTCATAGTCCAAGCTCCAAAGCCGCTTCTTTGCGCAGATTGCTAGCATGAAAAAAGCCCGGACAACAGCCGGGCTTTACTGCTTGATTTGGTTGTTTTAGTTGACGACCGAAACGCTGACTGTGCGGCCGGCCACCAGATGAACACCCTGTGGCACTTCCTCCAGTTTCACTCTGACCGGTACGCGCTGTGCGAGGCGAACCCAGTTGAATGTCGGGGAAACATTGGCAAGCAAATTGGTTGAATCCGTGCGCTCGCGATCTTCAATACCGCCAGCAATGCCTTCAACTTTGCCTTTCAGTTGCACTTTGCTGCCCATCACATCAACCAGAACCGGATCGCCGATCTGGATACGTTCCAGTTTGTTTTCTTCGAAATAGCCGGAAACATAAAAAGAATCCGTATCGACCAGCGCTGTGACAGCAGAGCCCGTCGTCACATAATCACCGGGTTGAAGTGAAAAATTGGTGATCACACCATTGACCGGAGCCTTGACCGAAGACCGTTCCAGATTAAGCGATGCCAGATCACGGTCGAGTTCTGCCTGACGATAGGTGGCCTCCGCCTGCTGGGTTGTCGTTTCAATCTGTTCCATTTTTTGCTGGGTCACAGTCGTATCGTTGAGCTTGCGATAACGGGTCTGATCTCGATTGGCCATATCCAGTGCGGCCTTGCTGCTGGCAAGTTTCGCTTCGGCCAACTGCAGCGCCAGTTTATAGCGCGCCTGATCAATGCGGAAAATCACCTCGCCCTGCTCAACCGTTTGATTGTCATGAACCAGCACGTCGCTCACCAGACCGGAAACATCCGGCGCGATACGCACGACATCTGCGCGGATCTTGCCGTCGCGTGTCCACGGCGCATTCATATAATAGTCCCAAAGATGCCAGCCAAGCAGCCCTGCCATTGTGACCATGACAAGGGTGAGGAAGACCCGGCCGGAATGTGCAAAGAGCTTTTTCATAGCGGTATTCCATTCAAGAGTACGGCACTTACGCCGAGAATGCAGAAGTACATGGCAGCATCAAACAAAGGTCGGTGCCATACAAAACGATAGAAGCGGGCGCGCGCCAGCAGGCGCTGCAGCACAGAATTGGCGAAATAAGCGCCCAGCGCCAAAACAGCCAAAGTCGGCAGATAAATCCCATAGATGTCGAGTTCGGGTCTCATGACTATTCAAGTTCCATTCGTGCGAAATACCTGCTTTATGCGGCCTGTGGCAGCTCAAGTTGCGGCTGCGGCGGAAGGGCAAAGGGCGGCGCTTTCGGAAACAGGTTGAAGCGCAAACCAATCAGGGCAATACGAGGCCTCTTGGCCATGGCCGGTGAGCCATTCTCGATGATGACTGTGATTGCTTGATCGATGGCTGTCAGAAGCCGGGCATCAATGTCTTCCCGTGCTTGTAACTTGGCATCACGCGACAGTGCCCGATAATGCGCACCAACACCATCCAGCACAGCGTCCACCGCTTCACGGCAGGATGCAGGCAATTTTGAACGATACTGCTGCAGATCAATCGTGTTCATGCCGTTGCGCAAATCGCGCAGCAGATCAACCTTGGCAATATCGGCAGCCGGTATCAAAGCGAGGCGCGGCGTCATCATGCCGATACGATCGATCATCTTGAGCAACAAACGGTTCATGTGCTGACGACGATGGCGACCCGGCTGACGCTCGGTTGCAAGCACAATATCGTTCCAGCCCGCTCTGACAAGCCGACGCACACTCCATTCGGCGCCGACTGACCGCACGATGGACGTCACGCCAGCGGCAATGACAATACCCAGAACGGTAGCGAGGTTGGCATTGGCAAAGCTCACAAAGTCATGCGTAAGATGGCCTTGCAGCATCAGCATGTTTGGCAGGTTCACACAAAGCACCATGCCGAGCAGAAACTGCGATGGAATTGCGAGAAGTAAACCGGCAGGGATCAGAAACAAACCGAGCACGAGAACCAGTGGGAAAAAACCATCCACCAGCGGCAATAATGCAAATTCAAACACGAAGGCGGCGGCGATCACGATCAGCAGCAGCCAGTTGAACTTGCGCATCACCGGAACAGGATCGTCCATGCCCGCAAAAATACAGCAAAAAATCCCGGCCATCATGGCGGCAGCACTGCCCTGCGCCCAGCCAGTCGCTATCCAGAACGCCGTAGCAATACAGGTCGCCAGAAAAGCCGAAAAGCCGGAGAGGAAAGCCATGCCATAATCTCTGTGCTGCGGGCGCGCCTTCTGATGTGCGTCGTAACGGCGCCAGCGCAGCGAATGACGCGAGCCGGAAATTATGTCCTGACGCAGTGTAATGCAGTCACTCCAAATCTGGACCAGATCACGCACACGCGCTGCCACATTGAACGGCAGCAATTCAGCCCAGCTATCAGCATCCTTGCCATGCTTTTCGATTTCATCGAGATAACCAATGAGTATTGCCCGGCGCTGTTCCGTCAGGGTTTCACCACTTTCGAGCCAGTCGCAAGCTTCATCCAGAAGTTTCTGGACCGCAGGATGCCAGGGCTTTTCGCCCTTCCCGGGCTTGAGCGCCAACACATCATGCAAGCTGGAAACGATTGGCAGAACGGCAACCATACGCTGTTGCAACACTTGCAAAAGCGCACCGACATTGCGGATGGATGATGTATCATAAGCCACATGCGTCGTCAGATTACGCAGTTCCAGCGCATCAGCCGCAAGCCGCTGGCGATCACGCTTAAATTCGGGGCTGTCACCATCACCGCGCAGTGTCGCAACAGCGAGCTTGGAGCCGTCACGCAGCCAGTTATCAATACGCGCAACCAGAACGGGACCGCTATGGCGCGGAAATACCAGACGATTGACCACGGCCGCACAAATAATGCCGATGGCAATTTCTTCGACCCGGCCCACGGCATAATCGAAGGTCGTGGCGGGCGCAGAGACAACCGCAAAACTTGCAATCGCCACGGTATAACCTGCCAGCATGAAAAGGTAGCTGCGCGGCGTGCCGTCGAGCAAGCTGATAGCGAGACAAAGCCCCATCCACAGGCCGATTGCCAGCGTTAGAATTTCAGGCGAGTTGACCAGATGCGGCACGAAAAGAATCGTGACGGCACCGCCGATAATCGTGCCGATGAGACGATAGAAACCCTTGGACGTCGTAGCCCCTGACAGCGGATGCGCTACGATGTAAACCGCCGCCACCGACCAATAAGGATTGGGCAGGTCTGCCATCAAGGCAATCCACAGCGCGAGCATGGCGGCCACAAAGGTCTTCAGCGAGAAGACCACGTCCCAAAATCGCGGCATTGTTTCAGCAGGCTTAATCATCGGCTCTAAGAATGTTCATTAGAATGTTCTGTGTGCCTTCCGGTTAGGAAGGCTGGTTCTGGAATTTCTCGTTGAGCTTGCGCAAGACATCCATCGCAACATCAACCGCATCAGGATCAAGATCGCCCAGAAAAGCGGTACGCAGACGCGCCGCAGTCTTTTCCACCTTGGCCGCAAGGACCCGCCCCTCATCAGTCAGTTGAATGAGCTTGACCCGGCGATCCATGTCGTCAGGGATGCGGCGGATAAGGTCTTCCTTTTCCAAGTCATCCACAACGCGAACGATCGTTGCCCCTTCAATTCCAACTCTTTCGGCAAGCACGCCCTGAGGAATGCAATCGCCATGCCGTAAAAGCGTCATGAGCGGGATGGCCTTTGCATCCGATAGGCTGTGCTCGGCCATTGCCGCATCAAAGGCTTTGCGCCATCCACGGGCATTGGCTGACAGCAGCGGTGCAAATTCGACCCAAGCTTGTTTCATCACTTAAATTCCATTCAAATAGATAGCTTCATATCTATATGGATACAATCTAGTTCAGATCAACTACTTTATAAGCCCCATCAAATGTTTGTGTAGCCACGCATTCAATTTACCCCGAACAACCAAAAAGCTTGACCATTGGGCCAACCCTCTGCCATCGATGCGGTCATGCGCGCAAATTATAAAATGCAAAGACTTTATATCGAAGCCGGCCTTGGTGATGGACGGCTGGACGATGGCGTAAACGTGGAAGCGCCAACGCAGGCCGCTCACTATCTGACGCATGTGCTGCGATTGAAGGACGGTGACGAAATCCTTGCTTTCAATGGGCGGGATGGCGAATGGAAAATGCGGTTGCGGCCTGAAGGCAAGAAACGCCTGTTTCTTGAAGCAACCGAGCAAACACGTCCGCAGCCCGAACCTTGCGATCTGATCTATTGTTTTGCCCCGCTGAAACAGGGACGGCTTGATTATATGGTGCAGAAGGCCGTGGAAATGGGAGCAGGCGTTTTGCAGCCCGTTGTCACGCAGCATACGCAGGTGCCAAAGCTTGGGACGGATCGCATCAAGGCCAATGCCATCGAGGCTGCCGAGCAATGCGGTGTGCTGGCAATCCCCGAATGCCGCGATGCAATCCGCTTTGATCGTTTTCTGGAGCAGTGGGACCAGTCCCGCCGCCTCATCTTCTGCGATGAAGGCCATGAAGCGAATGACCCGCTGACTATTCTGAGCAGCTTACAGTCCGGCCCCTATGCGGTGCTGATCGGCCCGGAAGGCGGGTTTTCAGAGGCTGAACGACAGCAACTACACGGCCTCCCTTTTGTGACCGCCATTCCACTAGGCCCCCGAATTCTGCGTGCGGATACAGCAGCCGTTGCAGCACTTACGCTCGTACAGGCGGTGTTAGGCGACTGGAAAGCAACCGTATGAAGATGAGAAAATCCACACATCAATGAAATTGACTTGCGTGATTTGACAAATTTGTCCAATCACGCTGACAAATATAAATCCGACTAGGGACAATATGTATGGCGCGCGACACGACCGATGAAACAGCACTGACCGGCGTTGAAGAACTCGCAGCCTATCTTGCCGAAGGCAGCAAGCCGAAAGATGCGTGGCGCATCGGCACGGAGCACGAGAAATTTCCTTTCTACGTCGCCGATAACAGCCCGGTTCCTTACGAAGGCCATCGCGGCATCAAAGCCATTCTGGAAGGTATGAAGGCCAAGCTCGGCTGGGAGCCGATCATGGATGAAGGCAATATCATCGGATTGGTGGAGCCAACTGGACAGGGCGCGATTTCGCTGGAACCTGGCGGCCAGTTTGAACTTTCCGGTGCGCCTCTTTCAACCATCCATCAGACCTGTCGTGAAGTGAACGCGCATCTTTCGCAAGTGCGCGAGATTGCCGAACCACTCGGCATTCGTTTCCTAGGTCTTGGTGGCAGTCCAAAATGGACATTGGCCGAAACACCTGTCATGCCGAAGTCGCGTTATAAGATCATGACCAACTACATGCCGAAAGTCGGGCATGAGGGTCTCGACATGATGTATCGCACCTCCACGATTCAGGTAAATCTCGACTTTGGCTCCGAAACCGACATGCGCCGCAAGATGCAGGTTTCGATGAAGCTGCAATCAGTTGCGACAGCACTGTTTGCGAGTTCACCTTTCACCGAAGGCAAACCAAACAATCTTCTGTCGTGGCGCTCCAATATCTGGCGCGACACCGATAACCAGCGCTCGGGCGTTTTACCCTTCGTCTTTTCCGAAAACTTTGGCTTCATCGATTATGTCGAATGGGCGCTCGATGTACCGATGTACTTCATCCTGCGCGACGGTCATTATCATGACTGCACGCATGTGACCTTCCGCCAGTTCATGAATGGCGCTTTAAAGGGCGAAGTCAGTGATCCTGTGCCGAATATGGGCGACTGGACCAATCATTTGTCGACGCTGTTCCCGGAAGTACGCCTCAAGCGGTTTCTCGAAATGCGCGGCGCTGACGGTGGTCCTTGGCGTCGTATCTGCGCCCTGCCCGCCTACTGGGTTGGCTTGCTCTATGACGATGAAGCGCTCGATGCTGCAGAAGATCTCACAAAAGACTGGACCTATGAAGAGGTTTTGGCGCTGCGCAATGACGTGCCAGCCAAGGCACTCAATGCTTCATTCCGTGGCAAACCCGTTGCACAGATTGCCCGCAAGACGCTCGAAATCTCGCGTCTCGGTCTTCTCAACCGCAACAAGCTGAATGCGGACGGGTTTGACGAAACGCATTTCCTGGCACCGCTGGAAGAAATCGTCGCCGCAGGCACCACTGATGCCGAGCGCATGCTCAAGGCCTACAACAGCGTATGGGCCGGTTCGGTCGAACCTATCTTCCTCGAATACGCATATTAGAGCGTGTTTCGATCTGATTGGATCAGATCCGCGCTCTAAATATTTGTTTTAACGTGCATCTTTGTCCGAAAACCGTTTCACACTTTTCGGGATGCGCTCTAAACCTCCGATAAAGCGGACGTTGTCTTCGTCCGCAACCAGCGATGCGCCGGGTCACTTTCACGACGCTTATGCCATATTTGCACAAAGGGTATGGGTGGCAACGCCACCGGTGCGGCCAGAACGATCAGATTATCGTCGGGCGGTAGATTTTTGAGCCCACCACGCGCGATGGTCAAAATCAGGTCTGTGCCCGCGATCAACTGTGGCGCAACACCCCAATGCGGAACAACCACGGCGACATGGCGCGTGTGTCCTGCAAGTTTCAGGCTCTCTTCAATCTCGGTCGTTGCGTCGCCACGCACTGCAACAAGCGCATGCGGTCGCGCAAAATAAGTATCGGCGTCGAATGGTCGTCCTTCAAGGCTGCGACGATCCAGCAGACACACATATTCATCTTCCATCAGTATATCAGCCGCGATTTGAGCCGGCAAATGCGGGAACACCCCGAAACCCATATCAATCTCGCCATCCAGAACGCGCGCAATCATGCCTTCGCGACTAAACTGGCTGATAGCCAGATCAATGCCGGGCGCATCCTTTCGTAATTCTCTGACCAGTTCCGGCAGCACGATACTGCCGCCATAATCGGACATGGAGAGATGAAAACGATGTTGCGTGGTTGCAGGTTCAAAACCTGAAGGGCCAAGCACACTGCGAACGCCTGACAGAACTTCCGCAAGCGGCTTGGCAATTTCCATGGCTTTGATTGTAAGAGATAGCCCTGCACCTTCCCGAATGAGAAGTTGGTCATCCAGCAACTCGCGGAGACGCGCCAGCGCGTGACTGGCCGCTGGCTGGCTCATATTGAGCCGCACCGCCGCACGCGACACATGACGCTCTGTCAGAAGGACATTGCCAAGTTATTTGGATTTGGTACTTTTGGTTGCTTGCCTGTTCAAGTCAGGCGGTCATTTTCGCAGTGTAATTTGCCCATAGCCAGAATGCGTCAGCTCTTGCATGGCGGTATGAGGCGGCAGTGAGATTGTGGCGGCGAGGACGGAAGATCGTGTTGATTTGAAACGTCCCATGATTTTCTCGCGTTTTCGGTTCAGGCGGTATGAATTTTCAATCCTATTATTCAAACCCTTATGAACACGATGATCGGTATTTGGCGCAATAGTCCGTATCGGCTTAACATAGCTGGCAAGCTTGTCCGTCACCACGACGCGGGGCTGACCAAATTACCTGACCAGGCTGGAGAAGAAACGCTTGGCGGCCTTGGTATTGCAGCGTGCTTGAACCAGAATGACGAGAACATCGCCTTCCGCATCCATTGCCCGCCAGAGCCAGAATTTTCTGCCGCCGATCGTGATGACGATCTCATCCATATGCCACTTTTCATTCGGCCTTGGCCGGTCCTTGCGTATGCAATGAGCAAAATGACGGCCAAAATGATTGATCCAATGATCCAAAGGCGAACAGTTTTCCGGCTGACGATCACGCCACGTTCAGCAAGAAGATCTTCCACATCAGCTGTGCTCAGCGCAAACCGATGATAGGCCCATACCGCATATGCGACAATCTCGCGCGGAAATCGAAACCCCTTCAATCGGGGAAATGAACTGGGTAACTTCATACCACCTCGATACCCGGCACGATCTGGTCAAACAATTTGGCAATGCCTCTTGCTCAAGGACATTATTGAGATATTTGACCTGCCGCATTGCAATGTACATCATTTATCTGCAACGCTTTGCGACAGGCTCTCTTAAAAACCGCTTCTCAGATTACGGTCTATGCACCCGAGTTCAACTCGTATGAGATGTTACCCTGCAGAGGCGCCGGGATCGCAGCATTGTTACCTTCAGCAGCTCGATTGCCCCAGGCCAGCACCCGGTTATCAGCCGTTAGCGCTACAAAGGCTTCGTGACTTGCATAAATTGCCCGAACCTCAGTCAATTGCAAGGCAATGTTCGTTGGGATGACCCCGCCGGAGTTTGCGTCTCCCCATGCGACCACTGTGCCGTTTGCTCGCAATGCCGCGAATGCTCTTGTACTCGCTACGACTTGAATAATATCTGTCAAACTGGGGATCACGCTACCGTCTGGGAAGCTCCCACCATGATCGGCGTCTCCCCAGACCACTACCTGGCCAGATTGACGGCGCGCCGCGAACGCTAGTGCACTTCCTGTAATTTCAACGATATCTGTCAGATTGGAAATCCCGCTATTAGCCGGAATGTTGCCACCATAAGCATCATTCCCCCAAGCGACCACTTGGCCATTAGCTCGCAATACTGCGAACGCCCAACTATTGGGCACGAGCTTAACAGCATCTGTCAGATTGGAGATTCCACTATCTGCAAGCATATCGCTCCTTCCCCAAGCCACTACCTGACCAGTCCTGCGCCGTGCTGCAAACGCATATGCACTTGCCACAACTTCGACAACATCGGTTAAAGCTGAAATCCCACTGTCGACCGGAATATCACCACCATAATCAGCAAGTCCCCAAGCTACAACCTGACCTGTATTCCGCAGTGCGGCGAACGCAAACCAATTTGGTATGAGTTCAACGATATCAGTTAGACTAGAAATCCCGCTGCTGGCAGGAATGCTGCCACCAGTCTTGGCCTCTCCCCAAGCGACTACCTGGCCGGTCTTGCGCAGCGCCGCGAACGCTTGAAAATTTCCCACAACTTCGACGATATTTGTCAGATTGGAGATCCCGCTAGTGGCGGGGATACTACCTCCACTATCATCAGGGCCCCATGCTACCACCTGGCCAGTGCTCCGCCGTGCCGCGAACGCAGATTTAGATGCCACGACGTCAACGATATCGGTTAGGCTGGAAATTCCACTGCTGGGCGGAATTGCACCACCAGAGCTTGCACTCCCCCAAGCCACAACTTGACCTGCTTGCCGGCGTGCTGCGAACGCAGAAGAATTTGCGGTAACTGCAACGATATCCGTCAGACCGGAAATTCCACTGCTGGGCGGAATTGCACCACCAGAGCTTGCACTCCCCCAAGCTACTAGCGAACCTGCGTCTTGTTGAGCAGCAAATGCCCCATCCGCGTTTTCTCCGCTACCTGACAAGTTCCGGGGACGGATTTGCACGCGATCTCCCAGAGCCTGCACCTCCAGAACCTCGGCTGGCCTGGTATCCACGAAGCGAGAGCCGGTCACGGTCTCGGCATTGGTCTGATCTGCATAGCGCCACAACGCCTCCACCGGCTGGCGCGTCTGTGCATCCAGCGCCGTCAATACGCTCTGACCAGGGAAATAGGCGAAAGCCGCCTCCTGTGCAGTTCGTCCCGTTCTTGATCTTGCGCCCATGACGAGCAATCGACCATTGCGTGCTGTTGCCTGGATTGCGTAACTTGCAGGATCGGATGTTATCACGCTTCCGGCTCGATTGACGGTATAATCCATTGTGATTGTGGTGCCGTTATTGGCGGCGACCACGGCATGCGGCACGGTCACGATCACATCCTGATCCGTCTGCAGCACTGTGAATGGCACATCGGTTGTGCCCGCTCCAGCCTTCCCGCGCCAGTGCAGCGTTCCGGTATCACCTGCAATCAGACGGGCCGCTGCAATAATGCGCACCGATGCACCACTTGCAGGCACATTGGCCGTGATCAGAACATTGCCTTGCGCTTCATCAACACGCGGCGCCGGCAGTATCACCTGCGCAACCCCGACCCAAAGTCGTAAAGACGCTGACTTGCCAACTTGCACACCGCCACGCACAACAGAATAGCTCGCTGTCACGTAATGATCGAGATTACCTGCAATATCCTCCTCATAGACCCTGAAACTCACACCGGAGGCCCGCTCCGCCGCTGTTTCAACCGCTTGACTGTCCGAATACGGCCCGGTCTTATCGCCAATCCATGCCAGCCGCACTTCATCACCGATAGCAATACCGGCATAGGCCGGAACGTGCACATCCACATAAGGTAAGGCCGGACTCAGCCGGTCGCCATCAGCTTTCGGCACCGTTGGTGCTGGTAAAAGTGCTACGCTTCCGGTGATCTGTAATTGCAAGCGCGCCGATTGCTGCGCCGGCACTTCTGACACTAAAGTGGCTTTCACCTGATAGTACACTTCTACCGTACCACCCGTCAGCGCTGCGATCTCGGCACGCGGCACTTCGAACAAGATATCATGCCCCACTGCGCCCTGCGTCACGATCAACGGCTCCGTATAATAGGTCGGTTGCCCGTTGGCCCGCTGGCCCGCCCAGATCATGGTGACTTCATTGCCCTTGGCCATGCTCGGATAAGGCGTGATACGCACGGTCGCTGATGACAGGTCATAAGCCAGTTGACCGCCATTTGCCTGGTCGACCGAAGGTGCCGCCAAGCTAATGGCCTGCCCCTTTATGTTCACCTGTGTACGCTGAGATGGCAGTGCCCTCCCGTCCAATTTACGTAAAGTATATGAGACAATCGCCACACCTTGCGCAATCGCGGCAACCTTCGCATTCGGGATTGAAAACTGAGCCACCTGCGGCACATTTTGCAATACCCGGCTTGTGCTGTAGCCGACCGCAGCGCCTCCGGCATCACGGCCGGCCCATAGCAGCTCTATCGTATCGCCCGCGGTGAATTCGCTCCCGATTGCAATGACCTGTACGGTCGCGTCCCTGCCGGCCAGAATGGCCAGATCCACAATCCCATCGACAGCCTCGGCAACCAACGGCGCACCCAGCTGCGTATTACTAGCCGTCACCATGACCCTGGTTATTAAAGACCAACCGTCTGACGGGTTCAAGGCCGCATCGATGATTTGATAGTGCAGCGCGATTTCGCCATCGCCCGCTTCCAGAATTGCCGCTTCATTGACCGTGAAACGTACCGGCTTCCCTACATCGTCAGGCTGCACGGTAACCCAGATCCGTTCGCCGCCCCACCAGAACTCAATCCGGTCATATTCCGCCATATTCAGATAGGGCTGTATGGTGATCTCGACGCCGCTTTGAGCCCCCGCTTTGTTCACGCCGGATTCTGCAACATCGGGCGGGACGATAGGGGCGGCGATATTTTTGTTTTCCTGTGTGCTATGGTCCGGATTTACCCCACCAGGAATATCGAATTTAACCCAAATATCACAGGGCGATGCAACTGCAGTTGCAGTGCTTAAAGCAGTGAGGCGATAATAGGGCGCTACGCGACCGGGTTGGATGCTGGATTCGGGTATGTTCAAGCCGATACGCGTGTTTATGTTGTACTCATCAACCGTAGTAGAGGTGATCGGAAGATCCGGCGCTCCCCAAAATACCTCGATGAAATCACCTACCAGCATCCGTTGATAGGGGTCGACGAATACTTTCAAACCATCCCTGACAGCGTTCACACCTACGGCATGAAGGTTTGCATCCGGATCACCAAAAGGGACTGCAACAGCTGTCGGAATATCCAGCTGAGCAAGTGGAGGAGTTGATTCATCTGTAAGCGGAAGGACGGTGTTTTTTGTGTTTTTTGCCATTCTGGACTCCTGACACCCAAGCAAAGTGATCCTCTGCGGGGTGTTGTTAATAAATATCGCGCTTCTATCGCGCTAAAAAATGAACCGCTGCGCCACGCAACAATATATTGCGGGCATAGATAAACTGTAGCTGCACCCGAAGATGCAACATTCCGTTTCCTTTAATCATTAGATAATCTGGTTTGGTATTATGTGTGCAGTATCGTGTGGCCAAGTAGTGCTGAATTAAATCGTTCGGCTTGTACTATTTTCATTCCTTTTCTAGTTGTGGGATGGGGGGCGGGTAAAGTCCCTACTCCCATCCCACGATTTATATAGGACAACATTTAAACACTAATGCACCGTCTTTCAGCTAAGGAAATCCCGCCAATGTGTATCAGTGCCAATGTCGTCACAAAACCACAAATGAAAATCAGTTACCAGACGGTGATGACAATTCGACTTTGACCGTCGCTATTTTCGAAGTATATTTATTGCCTTTCTGATCAACTATATATTTTGCGCTAGCCGAACCCTGCCTTTGGTTTCCAGTTACTGCAGCAATCGTATCGACGTAGGGTGAGTAAGGCACTGTAAATTCCATACCATTTGCCATGAGAACTTCTGTTACAGTCATACTCTGATCATATTCAGTGCCTGGAATCTCGCTGTCGGTGGCGTTGTTGGTGGTTTTAAAAGCGACCCACAGTAGCTTTACCGTATCACCCACTTTCATTCCGGCATACGGTGCAACCCTGATTTTGACACCACCGCCAGCTATTATTGTTTCCTTCGTTATCCAGTTTTTGGCTGTCGTGCCCATGATCGTTGGTGCAAGCAGTCCATCCGGCCCGCCAGGGGTGTCCATGTCAACAACCACCTTTGCTGAAGGCGAGTAAATGGAATTCTTTGGCGGTTTCGTGCTAGGTCGGCTAACAGTGTAATGCACTTCAAAGTCATCGGTGTCGGCGGTAGCATCGACAATACTTGCGGGAATTTGAATAGGCGGAAATGTTTTTGCAGCTAGATCAGCCGCAGAGATTGTATAAGCTCCAAGGGGGATAGGCTTGTTCGGCATTTCTCCCCAGATCAATTCAATCACTGCACCTTCTTCAGTGATGATTGGAGCAGCCGGATTACCTCGGCCACTTTGATAAAACGGAATGATTGCCGTTGCGGCTTTCCCCTTGTCGTCGGCGAGCAGTGTATTTACTGCATTCTTATTGCTCCCACCTCTGATCGATGGAGGTTGCAATGCTTCATTCACGTTAGTGTCTGGAACAGGATCGACCGGTCCCACAGTGCTAACATCTACTGTCACTGGTATGCTGCTTGATTGTGTAACACTCGCTCCACGCTGCACTTCATAGCGAACTTGGATAGTGCCGGAGCCTTCTTTCAGCACGATCGCTCTTGGCACTGAAACAAAGACCGGAAACTCGTTTGCCGACACCATTTCGGGGCTAAGTGAGGAACTTCCCCAATACGCCACGACGCTGTCACCATTTACTATATTCGTATAAGCAAGGATCTGAATCTCGACTCCGGCATTAGCATCATCGAGGTCTATCAGGCCGTCTGCGGCCAGAGGCACGATAGGATCTTGCAGATTGGTAGGTTCTGGCTGCAACGACACATCAACGTAGGCCATTTCCGAAGGCGGCCCCTCATACCCGACACGGCTGACCAGGTTATACTGTAAATAAACTCGACTATCCGGAAGAGCCGTGAACTGCGCTCCTGGAATCACAATCGGTATCTTCTGGTCTGTCACATGCTGAGCAGTTACCACAACAGCGGGAATCGCTGTCGTCTTTCTTGAGTTCCACCACAGTATAACCGTTTGACCCGCCTCCATTTCATCATAAGCCGGTACTGTCACGATGACTTGATCGTTATTCTCCTCAAGATATTTTGTCGTGATTTTGTTGTTCATATTTGGGGGGAATAGCAAAGACACTGGAATATTGTTTTTATTTGGAGGTTCGCGATCAATCTTTATAATCAGAGCTTCTGACATATCTTTTTGTGCAGAACCAGAAACAACTTGATATCTCACTTCAACTTGGCCTTTGTAACTGCCAAACTGATAATTTTCGAGTTTGAATGGAAATTTGTACGGTGTCGGTGGTAGCGGATTAGGCACCTCAAATAGGGGCTGGAGACCTGGAACATTATTTATATATAAATATACGTCATCATCAGGCGCAACACGCGGCCATGGTCGAATCTCGAGATTGAGCCCATTATCAAGAATAGCTTTTGTCGCCAGATTGCCTGGCTGTAAAAACGCTTCCAATGGAACCGGTGCTGCCAGCGGCGGTGGTGGTGGTGGTGGGGGTTCCTCCCCGTCGCGAAATTTCTTCAACCGCATTTGGATTTGCAATGCACGTGCCTCATCAGCACTTATCTTTTTTGATTCCATCGTTTATTCTCCGTAAGAGATCGTCGCAAGACAATCGGTTTATACATGATCATTTGGATCGCTATGCTGCGAGAATTATGAGTTTTACCAATACGCATTGCAGAGTTGGTAATAATATTAAATGAAATATTCACTTTCAAATTCTTGAAAATAAATTACGTATCAATGCAATTTTATTTTATATTATGCCAGGGAGATAAAAACTCGTATTTTTGGCAGGATAAACAAGAAAAGTGGATCTGTTGCAGACGTTTCGTCAATGATGTGGGTGATAGTACTCTGGCTTACAATCTCAGTCTTCGGAGTTTGAAGGAAATGATGGCTGAACGCGGCATCCCGATGGATCATTCCACTGTGCATCGCTGGGTTCTGTATTTCAGTCTAAAGCTGCTTGAGCATTTCAATGGCTGTGTCGCAAAGTTATTGTCTCTGACCTGTTGAATTCAAGTCTGTTATGATTGGTCGAAAGTTATTGGAGACCGATAATGATCGATTTCAAAGGCATGCAGTTTCCCAAAAGTGTCATCCTGCATGCCGTTTTCTTCTACGTGCGTTATCCAGTCTCCTATCGTGACCTTCAGGAAACTCTGGCTGAACGCGGCATATTTATCGATCATGCAACCCTGAACCGATGGGGTATTCGTTCCTCACCGCAGATCGCCGCGCAGGCTCAGCTGCACAAACGGCCCACGGCTCTCGTTCCTGGCGCGTTGACGAGGCCTATATCAAGGTGAAGGGAAAATGGACGTATCTTTATCGCGCTGTTGACCGCAATGGCCAAACTCTTGATTTCCTGTTGTCTGAGTGCCGGGATCTGGCTGCAGCGCGCCGGTTTTTCAAGAAGACCATTGTAACCAACGGTGTTCCCGAGAGGGTTGTCATTGACAAGGGCGGAGCCAATCTGGCCGGGCTGCAGGCTGTGAACACGATCTTGAAATTCACAGGTACCGGCGAGATCATTGAAATCCGCCAGAACAAATATCTCAACAATATCCTTGAACAAGACCACCGGTTTATCAAGCGGATCACTAAGCCGATGATGGGTTTCAAAACATTTCATTCCGCTGCAGCCACACTCGCTGGAATCGAAGTGGCGCATATGATCCGCAAAAAGCAGTTCGCCAACGGCAACCGATCACCATTTCAGGTCTTTGCTGAACTCGCAGCATAATTGCGTCCAGAGATAAGGACAGTTCTACTCTGCTCAAAACTTTGCGACACAGCTCTCTGCGGTGAGGAACGAATACCCCATCGGTTCAGCGCATGATCGATATATCTGCCGCGTTCAGCCAAAATTTTCTGAAGGTCACGATAGAAAACCGAATAGCGCACATAAAAGCAGACGGCGTGCAGGATGACACTTTTGGGAAACTGCGTACCCTTGAGATTCATCATCGCCATTAAGGTCCAAACAACACGTGCCATCTTGGCGTCACGACACGAAAGTGCTCGGATTGTCCGACTTATGAGAACAGAGGGGGATCAGGCTACCAGAGAGGAGGTTTCCTTCCGCAGCGGCCTGAGATCAAGACCATCTGTCGGGGTCCAGATATAGTCGCCGGTGAGACTGATGTGTTGCCAGCCGAGCGGAGTTATGTACTTGATAATTTCGGGCGGCGTAATAGTACCTTCCCGGTTGAGTTCGGCGAACGCCGGTTCGAGATAGAGCGTGTTCCAGTAGACAATGGCATTGATCAAAAGGTTCAGACCGGACGCCCTGTAGAACTGGCTCTCGAAGGTACGGTCGCGTAACTCTCCGAGACGATTGAAGAATAAAGCGCGAGCCAGGGTGTTCTGGGCTTCGCTCTTGTTGAGGCCAGCAGTGGCGTTTCTGCGCATCTCCGGATTCTACCACCACTGGGGCAGAAAAAAATCGATCGATTGATGCGGCCGAGATCGCGCAGCGCCAGTGCCAATCCGTTCTGGCGTGGAAATGCCGACAGCTTGGCAAGCAGGGTAGAAGGTCGAACCTGGCCGGAGCGGATCGTCGTTACGAGGCGAAGGATGTCATTCCAGTTTGCCTTGATGCGTTCGACGTTGACGGGCTCTCCGACAAGCGATGCCAGGTTCTCTGGAGGCGTATCGCCGGGGAATAGATAGAGCTTGCGATCCTTGAGACCTCGTAGCCGGGGCACGAGTTGGAAGCCGACGAGATGGCAAAGGGCAAAACTCATGTCGCTGACACCGCCGGTATCGACATAGTGGGTCTCGATGACAAGCTCACTGCCATGATAGAGCAAGCCGTCGAGAACATAGATTGCCTCGCTGGCATTGGCGTTCATGGCGACAATGTAGAAAGCGCCATATTGGTCGGACGTGAACCGATAGAATTTGGCCCCCGGGATTGGGGTCGTAACGAGCGTTGAGGTCGCCGATCGCCTCGGCATGACCGCCAGCCGAAAAATATTGGCCGTCCGAGGATGAGGTGGTCCCATCTCCCCATAGGCTTGCGAGAGGCAATTGTCTTTGGGCGTTGACGAGAATCGCATGCGCGGCGGTGTAATCTTCTTCCCGAATGTGCCAGTCATGCGCCCAGGCAAGCTGACGCATCGTGATTCCTGGCGAGACGTCCGCCATTCTCGTAAGGCCGAGATTGATGCCATCCGCTAGGCTCAGGACCCATTGATTTGAGAATGAAGAGCTGATTCAGTTTCTCTTGAGGAGACTGAACGATGAGTAATCTTTACTGGCTGAGCGAAGGGCAAATGCCACGCCTTCGCCCCTTTTTTCCCAAGAGCCATGGACGTCACGCGTTGATGACAGGCGTGTCTTGAGTGGAATTATATTCATTCTTCGTAATGGGTTACGGTGGTGTGATGCCCCTAGGGAATACGGGCCCTCTAAAACGCTCTATAATCGTTGGAACCGTTGGTGTCACAAGGGGATATTTGCTCAAATACTGGAAGGCCTGTCTTCCAAGTCGTCGGTCGGAAAGACTGTCATGATAGATGCGACCTATTTGAAAGCGCACCGCACGGCCTCAAGCCTACGGCTAAAAAAGGGGGTGGTGGACGCCTGATCGGCCGGACAAAAGGTGGCATGAATACCAAGTTGCATGCCGTCACCGACACGCAGGGTCGCCCTATCAGGTTACACGTCACGGCGGAACAAATCAGCGACTACACCGGAGCTACAGCCTTAATTGAGACGTTACCGAAGGTCGACTGGCTTCTTGCTGATAGAGGCTATGATGCCGACTGGTTCAGAAAACGGTTAAAAGACAAAGAGATAAAGCCGTGCATCCCGGGTCGCAAAAACCGTAAGAAGCCTATCAAGTATGACAAACGCCGATACAAGCGACGCAATCGTATCGAAATCATGTTTGGCAGACTGAAAGACTGGCGAAGAATTGCTACCCGTTATGATCGCTGCCCGGTCGTGTTCCGTGCAGCAATAGATCTCGCAGCAGCCGTTATATTCTGACTCGGAAAGCAATGAGTCCTGAGCCTAATTGAACGATCAAGCCGACAAAGGTTCCGCATAAGTTCTCAAATCTCGGACAGATTCACCACTTTCGTGTCGTGACGCCAATTATGTTGAGTGATTTGCGAAGCTGCAAATTCCTTTGCTGTGAAGGCGCTCGCTGTCAATACGTACAATGTTAGCGTTTGGATATGACAACGAGCGCTCATGGAATGGAAGAAGATGGTTCTGCCTAGGCTAGTCCAAGCCGCTTGCGCAGTTCCGCATTTTCTGCACGGAGCTTGTTCGCCAGCTCTCTACGAAGTCGCTTGTTTTCTGCTTCGAGTTCTACGAGATTCTTCAACTCATCACTCTGATGAGAGACAAGTGGCGTGCTCTCCTTGACCTGATTTTTCCAGTTGTAGTAAGTCTGCTCGCTGACACCTGCTTCTTTAAGAGCGGCCTTCAATGTAGTCTTGCCGCTCTGGATTTGCTTTGTTATCGCTGCGAGCAACCGAACCCGTTCAGCTGGTGAACGCCGGACAACTTTGGAGGATTTCTCCTTAATGATCGGCGTTTCATCTATTTTTGCTTTCGCCTGCTTGTTGGGTGTTCTGGCTTTGGATTTAGCGACTTTAAGCGACTCTTGCACTTTTTCCGCTGCCTGGTTATCTGTCACTGTAATATTATCATTAGCCATGCCCATGTCTCCAGAAATGAAATTAAACGGCGCCCTAAATACGAGTAAAATACACTCTATTACTTTAAGGTTGGTTTACAATTAGGAAGGTGTATGCGCTTAATTCGACTGTTATTACGCTGCTACTCACAGGATCCCCCACCTTTCGGGGATAGGTTGCACACTTCATCGGCTACAGATAGATTATACATATACATAGTTGGTCGACCAACCTGATCAGGACGATAGTTTTAGCATGAAATTTCCAGGCAAACGTTTGATTGTCGAATATAAAAATCGTCGCTCGCATAAAAGCACGAATTCGTTATGGGGGGATATCAACCTCAAAGAAATTACGCGCGAAGTTGAGAGCGATCTGTCTTTGCCTGAGTATGCTAAGCAGAATAACCTTGAGAAAACAGTGACAGATCCCAACGCGCACGCGCCTTATGCAACCCAGATATCGCCGGTGCAGGCTGATGAAAAGCCAACCATAGTTACTGAGGGCGAGACTTCCGCTGGGCCTTTACCCGAGGATGGCATCAAACCTGCATCAGCAACAGTGAGACAAAAAGCAGCTTCTCGGCGCAAGCGGAATGCACCAGTTGGCATTAAAGCGGCCACCTTAAAAATGGAACATGAGGGTGGCAAACTTCATGATGCAGCAACCGTTTCGGCTGCTAATACGCTGCCTTTATCATCATCCGGCTCAGTTTCATTGTCGCCGCAAGCCAAATCGATAATCGTTGTAACCGGGCGCTCCCAAAAGCCACCAACAGTCAGCAACATGATACCCGCGCCGACTGCAAAGCCTACGATACCAAAAGTACGCGGCTCCAAGCAACTGACCCGACGTCCTATCACTGGCTCTCATGCCTCGCACTTGAAACAAGATCCTCATCTTAATGCATTGGAAGTTGAGAATAGACGGTTGAAACTGCTGCTTGTCGAACATTTACGGGCGGAAAATGCGCGTCTGGAACAAATGATACTTCGTGCCGATCAGGTCTTTGATGTGACAGATGAAAGCGCATAACGCAGCAAGGCATTGAACCGCACCGCAGAGTTTAGAAAACAAACTCGCGTTGGTTTGAACTAAAAGCAGATAATCCACCGCTTAATGGAGAGAAAATCGATGTCGACCGAAGATACAAATACTAACGGCGAGGCCTCTTCGCAAGATAGTGCTGTCGTTGCCAAGCTGGTCAAGTCAAAAGCACCCACACGTAAAAACTCAGCAACGAATGATGCTCCTTCTTCAACTGATACTGCGGAGAAAGCAAAACGTAAGAAATATTCCCTTACAGAGCGAGTAAAGTTATTGGCGTCAATCGCCAAAGATTTGAAAAACAGCGATACCACTGTCAAGACAGCATTGGCGAAAGTGGGGATCAGCGAACAGACATACTATAACTGGAAGAAGGCTTCAGAGACAAAAGTCCCAAGCGTGCCGGTACAGCAGAGTGATGAACTTAGAGCTTTGGTTGAACTTGAAGCTGAAAACCAACGGTTACGTAAGGCTTTAGCGGAAAAGCTTCATGCCGAAAATGCGGAGCTCCGCAAACGCCTTGGATTGTGATGATCGGTTGTTCGTGTATCGATTGGAATACGAATAACCAGCCCCTTTGTCGCCTTTCCATACATTGTCTGCTAACTTGTTTCGATGAAATCTCTAGCGACATTCTTGAGGAACAAGTTTGTATTTTGAAATAATCACAGTCGTGCTGCTGACACTTCTGAACGGCGTGCTTGCCATGTCGGAGTTAGCAGTGGTTTCCTCGCGCCCTGCAAGGTTGCGCGTTCTGGCAGATAAGGGCAGTCGAGGCGCTAGAATGGCCATAGCACTGGCAGAAAACCCTGGCCGTTTTCTGTCAACAGTCCAAATTGGCATTACTCTGGTCGGAATTTTATCAGGAGCATTTTCTGGTGCCACGCTCGGCGCACGCTTGACGGGCTGGCTCGTCGCCCAGGGCGTGTCTCCTTCGCTCGCTGACGCCTTTGGTGTCGGTTCTGTGGTGGTCGTCATCACTTATCTGTCGTTGATTGTTGGCGAGTTGGTTCCCAAACAGATCGCACTGCGCGAACCGGAAGTTATAGCGAGCCGTGTGGCGCCCAGCATGGCAGTTCTTTCAAAACTGGCTGCCCCACTCGTGTGGCTTTTGGATACATCTGGTCGTCTTGTTTTGCGCTTGCTCGGTCAGTCGGGTAAATCAAGCGACGGTGTCACAGATGAAGAAATCAAAACCGTACTTGCCGAGGCACACCATGCCGGTGTGATAGAGACTGAAGAATCTCGAATGATTGCTGGTGTTATGCGCCTTGCCGATCGTACTGCTCGCGGACTGATGACACCACGTCTCGATGTTGAAATGATAGA
Source organism: Brucella grignonensis (assembly GCF_002252505.1). Lineage (GTDB taxonomy): Bacteria > Pseudomonadota > Alphaproteobacteria > Rhizobiales > Rhizobiaceae > Brucella > Brucella grignonensis. The sequence goes on from NZ_NNRL01000168.1 coordinate 116,389, forward strand.
CATTGAAGACGGCATTGAAACTATTCGCGATCAATTACAAAAGTCCAGCCGATCCCGCCTCCCCGTTCGGGGTGAAAATTCAGACGAAATAATCGGCGTCTTGCAAGCTCGCGATTTTTTTAATCAGCTTTCGTTAAAAGGTAGCGTCAATCTGCGTCAAATTCTCAAAGACGTACCAGTCGTTTCTGACTTTTCTGACGCTCTGGATGTCGTGGAGGCTATCCGCGGTACACCCACCCATATGGTGCTTGTTTATGATGAGTATGGCCATTTTGAAGGGTTAGTTACAGCTGGAGACATCATGGAAGCAATCATTGGCGCTATGCAGGAAGAACATATCGAGGAACAAGCCATTGTCCGTCGGGCTGATGGCTCTTATTTGGTGTCCGGCTGGATGCCCATTGATGAATTTTCGGAATTCATGCATTTTCCCATCGAAGACGATGTCGAGTATAATACAATCGCTGGTTTCGTACTTGAAGAACTGAAGCATCTTCCCGATGTTGGTGAAACTTTCAGCAAGAATGGTTGGATGTTCGAGATCGTCGATCTGGATGGTCGCCGCATAGATAAATTGCTTGTTAAATCGGAAGAACCTCAAACCGAATAATTTTTCGCGCGCGCTCAATGAACGTGCGCGAAGACACATCACAAAAGCAATTTATCTAAGCGTACATGATGACGCGTTTTTATACATTTGCCTATTTTATGAGCAACATATTGTCAAATATTGAACCTCTGGATTATGCTTAGCTCAATCCGCAGCACCTCCCAACCGTGATCATCTCAGCCTAAGCCCGCCTTTGGTTCACTAACGGTCGCTGAAACATGCGCGATCCCGCGATCGCTTCAACTGGCATGACACTTGCTTCTATTAAATCAAACGCATTGACGGACACATGACAAGTGGGCGGCAATGTTGGGAATCGGTTTAATACGCAGAACAAAAGAGACTAGGCGATGACAAAATATAAGCTCGAATATATCTGGTTGGACGGCTACACCCCTACCCCGAACCTGCGTGGTAAAACCCAGATCAAGGAATTCGAAACATTTCCAACCCTTGATCAGCTTCCCTACTGGGGCTTTGATGGTTCTTCCACGATGCAGGCAGAAGGCCGCAGCTCGGATTGCGTATTAAAGCCAGTTGCAATTTATCCTGATCCGGCGCGCACCAACGGCGCACTTGTTATGTGCGAAGTCATGATGCCTGATGGCGTGACGCCTCATCCATCGAACAGCCGTGCGACTGTTCTTGAAGATGAAGATGCGTGGTTCGGTTTCGAACAGGAGTATTTTTTCTACGAAAACGGTCGTCCACTTGGTTTCCCGGAACAAGGTTTCCCTGCACCACAGGGCCCGTATTATACCGGCGTCGGTTACAAAAACGTTGGATCGATCGCGCGCAAGATTGTAGAAGAGCATCTTGACCTCTGCCTTGCTGCAGGGATCAATCACGAAGGCATTAATGCTGAAGTGGCCAAGGGTCAGTGGGAATTCCAGGTTTTCGGTAAAGGCTCAAGAAGCGCTGCAGACCAGATCTGGATTGCTCGTTACCTTCTTCTGCGCCTTTGTGAACAGTACTCCATCGATATCGAGTTCCACTGCAAGCCACTCGGCGACACCGACTGGAATGGCTCGGGAATGCATTGCAACTTCTCGACCAAATTCATGCGCGAAGTTGGCGGAAAAGCCTATTTCGAAGCTCTGATGGCTCAGTTCGACAAAAACTTGCAGGATCATATCGACGTCTATGGTCCTGACAACCATATGCGTCTGACCGGTAAGCATGAAACGGCACCTTGGAACAAGTTCTCCTATGGCATTGCTGATCGCGGAGCATCGATCCGTGTACCACATTCGTTTGTGCAGAATGGCTATAAAGGCTATCTGGAAGATCGCCGCCCCAACTCACAGGGCTGCCCTTACCAGATTGCCTCTCAGGTTCTTAAGACAATTTCTGAAGTGCCAACGATAGCTGATGAAGCTCTCGCAGCTTAGATAGTAGAACAGAATAAATATGAAGGCCGACCGAGTGTTCCTCGGTCGGCCTTCAATTTTCTGGTTTCAATAACTTCCACCAAGCTCATTAGAGCACATCCCGAAAAGTGTGAAACGGTTTTCGGACAAAGATGCGCGTTAAAACAAATATTTAGAGCGCCGATCTGATCCAATCAGATCGGCGCTCTAACTGCACCCGCAAAGTGCAACATCAAAAAGTTAACTGTGCCCTCATCACGAAGTGGAAGCTTTTTAAAGAAACAGGCCCTAAAATGCTGATTTTGTTCCGCACTTTAGGACCTGATTATTTGATGCTGCCTCGTGTTAAAGATTTAGGCTGCCAGATAGTTTTTCAGGAATGTACGTGTTCGATCCTGCTGAGGGTTGCGCAGGAGCTCATCGGGAGCGCCCTCTTCGACGACTACCCCGCCATCCATGAACAGTACCCTGTCTGCAACTTCACCAGCAAAACGCATTTCGTGCGTGACGATCAGCATTGTCATGTGCTCTGCAGCGAGCTGTTTCATGACGAGATTGACCTCATCAACCAGTTCGGGATCGAGTGCCGATGTTGCTTCATCAAACAGCATCACCTTGGGCTGCATGGCCAACGCGCGCGCAATCGCAACACGCTGTTTTTGTCCGCCCGACAGGCGCGACGGATAGACATCGGCCTTATTAGCCAATCCAACTTTGGCAAGCAGCTCCAGTGCCAGCTCACGCGCTCGCGACTTACTTATGTTCTTCAATTTAATCGGACCGAGCGTAATATTCTCCAGAACGGTTAAATGTGGAAACAGATTAAAATGCTGGAACACCATACCCATTTGCTGACGCACGGAGTTTATATGCTTTTCAAAGGCCTGCCCTTTGAGCGGCTGATTGACTTGCGTACCGTCAAGCCAGACTTCGCCGCCATTCAGGGTCTCAAGATGGTTGATGGAGCGCAGAAGCGTACTCTTTCCTGAGCCGCTGGGACCTATAATTGCAATGATCTGCCCGCGCGATACAGAAAGATCGATGCCTTTTAGAACCTCCAATGCGCCATAGGCTTTGCGGGCACCTTTAACTTCAACCATTGGCTTCAGCGTGCTCATCGCGTGACCTCCACTTTTCTTTCAATATGTCGCAGCCCTGCTTCCATAACGAGGTTCACCAGATAGTAGAGTGCAGCTGCAGTAAGATAAAACTCAAAAGGACTATAGGTTTCGCTGATAGCGATCTGTGCACTATTGACCAGTTCGGCAATTCCGATAATCGAGACAAGTGATGTGTCCTTGAGCAAGACAATCATGTTGTTGCCAATGGGTGGAATAGTGTTCCGTATCGCCTGTGGTACGATCACATAACGTAGCGCCTGTCCCCGGCTCAAACCGATGGATCGTGCGCCTTCTGTTTGTCCGGGATCGACAGAAACAATACCCGCACGAATGACATCCGCATTATAGACCGCGAAATGCAGGCTCAGGCCGATAATGCCCGCAAAAAGTGCCGGGATATCGATGCCGATTTGCACAAGCCCGTAATAGATGAGGTAGAGCTGCAACAACAAGGGCGTTCCCATGAAAAGCCACATGAAGAAGCGTACGGGATATGCAAGTACAGATGGCGCATAAAGCACAATCAGGGCGAATAGAATACCGAAGGCAAAGCTGAGAACACTGGAGGCAACGGCCAAAACAAACGTCCACCAAAGCCCGGCCAATAAGAGGTCGTAATAGGGTACAACGATACTGAAATCGAGTGTTGGCATAATCTGTCCTCCCTCAATGCGGCGCAAAGCGCTTGTCGAGCAGATCGACAATCATGACGACGACATAAACAATGATCATGTAAAGCACAGCAGCGACTGCAAAAATCTCGAAGGGCTTGTATGTCGAGCTGATAAAGCGCTGCGCTGTATAAGTCAGTTCCACGACCGAAATTGTTGAAACCAGTGCCGATCCTTTGACGAGTGCGACGGCATTGACGCCCAATGGCCGGATCATGAGGCGGGCGGCTTGCGGCAGAATAATCAAACGTAACGTTCTTTCACGATCAAAACCAATTGAGCGTGCAGCTTCCGTTTGTCCGCGGTCCACACTGGCAATCGCACCACGAATTGACTCAGCCATGTAGGCGCCGATGTTCAACCCAAGGCCGATGACGCCTGCTGAATACGGCTCCAGTTCCAAGCCTATCTGGGGGCCACCGAAATACAGGACGAACAATTGCACCAGACAGGGTGTCCCACGAAATACGCTGACATATGCCCCGGACAAAAAACGCAAGATCGCAATGTTTGAGAGGCGACCGATCACCAACAGGCCTGCAACGACGAATCCTAGCAGAAGAGCAAGCACAGAAATCTGCACAGTGACCCATGCAGCCTCCAGAAAAAATGGGAGGACGCGCTGCATTAACGCAAGATCCATAAAGATACTCCGGAAAGTCATGTGAACCGGCCCGGAAAAACCGGGCCGGATTTAAACTCGATTAGCGAATGTCGCTGCCGATCCACTGCATCGAGATCTTTTCGTAACCACCATCAGCGAGCATATCGTCGAGGGTCTTCTGCATTGCAGCTTTCAGTTCCGGATTGTTTTTACGGATTGCAATACCGAGGGCAACGCGGCCACCTTCGATGTTTGGTGTATCCAGAATACGAACCTTTTGGCCTGTTTCCTTCACAGCAATCATGACCGGGATGCTATCCATGACAAGCGCATCGATACGACCTGCTTCCAGATCGATCAGCATTTCAGGCAAGCCCTTATACGTACGAACGGTCAAATCGCCCTGCGCTTTTGCCCATTTTTCATGCGCGTCACCCATTGTGACACCAACAGTCTTGCCGTTCAGTTCTTCAAGTTTTTGAATGGATGAACTGTCTTTTACAACGATTGTGCGGCCTGCGTGGTAGTAAGGGCCGACGAAGTCTACGGCCTTTTCACGCTCTGGTGTAATCGTCATGGATGCAACAACTGCATCATATTTCTTTGCAAGAAGACCCGCGATAATACCATCGAACGGCGTAGTAACGATCTTTGGCTTCATGCCCATGCGGCCCGCAATTTCAGCGCCAATCGATGCATCAAACCCAACCACTTCGTTTTTCTCGTTTGTGAAGCTGAACGGTGGATACTGACCACTCATCGCAATGCGCATCTCACCGGTTTCCTTGAGCTTTTCCAGCTCATCAGCCTGCGCTGGCACGTTCGAAAAACTTGCAGCAATCGCAACAGCTGCGATTGCAATGAGGCTCTTCAATTTGGAACTCATGACTTTCCGTTTCCTCTGGATTTGTCTTTTTGTTTTAGGGTTATGGTTTGCCACTAACCTTCATTTGAGAGCTTGGCACAGGCTCAGTTCGCAAGCATCCTGCAATATGTCTGCGCGCCCGACACATTGCCGGAATCTACCGGCATATTGTCGGCGTCTCGTATGAACGCTTTGACGATGATTATCGGAGCTCAAGCCACGTTCTGAGTGAACGATGAGTGTGAGTAAGCGAAACAAAAAGGCCGTATCCTCGTCCGGATTGCCCGGCGAGAATACGGCCTTTAGATCAAGCCTTTCGGCTGCTCTTACCGCAGAGCAGCTACAAAACTATCGTTCAGGACGCTGAGCAGATGATCGGCATTGTCGCGACTGAAAACCATCGATGGACGCATCTTCAGTACATTATCATGTGGCCCTTCCGTACCCATCAGAATACCGCGTTGTCTTGCGCCATCATTGATACGTTTTGCCAGAGTAGTTGCGGGTGCTTTCGTCTTACGATCTGTAACCAGTTCAATCCCCAGGAATAAACCTTCACCCCGAACATCGCCGATAATGTCAAAACGCGTCTGCATTTCGCGAAAGCCAGCAATAAGGTAGTTACCAACATCAAGCGCATTCTTACGCAGGCCATCTCTTTCGATCACATTGAGCACTGCGAGGCCCGCGGCACAGGAAACCGGATTGCCGCCGAAGGTGTTGAAATATTCCATGCCATTGTTAAAGCTGTCTGCCACTTCCCGCGTTGTGACAACCGCAGACATTGGATGACCGTTACCAATGGGTTTGCCCATGGTGACGATGTCAGGGACAACATCCTGCAATTCGAAAGCCCACCAGTGACTGCCCACCCGACCAAAGCCGACCTGCACTTCATCAGCGATACATATGCCGCCCGCAGCCCGAACCATAGCGTAGACTTCTTTGAGGTAGCCTTCCGGCAGAAATACCTGACCGGCAACACTTGGAATGGATTCAGCCAAGAAATATGCGGGTGCGCGACCCTGACTGCGCATCGTGTCGATATGCTCGGCAATATTGCTGGCAAAACGTTTGGCGTGCTCTTCAACAGGCCAATCTTCCGGAGCATGATAGCTGTCAGGAATGACACCTTCAAAGACATGCGTAGGGCGACCCTTCCCACCTTTGCGCTTATACTTATAAGGGCTGAGATCGATGAGTTCCTGCGTTGTCCCATGATAAGCCCAGTCAAGCACGATTGCTTCGTCGCGACCAGTATGATTGCGCGCCATTCGCAACGCCAAGCTGTTTGCCTCGCTGCCTGAGCAAGCAAATGATGCAACGGTTAGGCCTTCTGGCAATGTCGCGGTAAGCCGCTCGGCATATTCAACGATATTATCGTGCAGATAGCGTGTGTTGGTGTTCAACAATGCTGCTTGCCGTGCGATGGCTTCGACAACCTCGGGATGAGCGTGGCCTATGTGACAAACATTGTTAAAGCAATCGAGATACGCCCGCCCGTAATTGTCGATAAGCCAGGTGCCTTCTCCGCGTACAAACTTTATCGGCTCGGAATAGGAAATAGACAGGTTGGGCAGCAGGATTTCTTTGCGTTTTTCGATAATTTCCGCCCGTGTGCGACCATCCTGATGGAAGGTTTCAGGTGGAATACCTGCCAGTTCAGCCACATCCGGGAATAAATCCGCCCACACGTCCAGATATGCGGCTTCGCCCACACCCAGAATCTCGGTTGCTGTGAGATTGACGTCTGTCGTCATCTCAAAATGCAGATGTGGCGTCCATCCACCATTCTCATGAATACCGCCCATATGACCGACGAGATCACCAGCCTGCAGCTCCTGACCAGGCTTCAGACGTTCCAGTGCCTCATGTGCCATATGTCCCCAAAGCGTCACGAATGGCGGGCAGCCTTCGGGGCGGTGTTCCAGCTTGACCAGACCGCCATATCCAAGCGGCTCGTGTTCGATTTCAACGCTTATGACGGTTGCCGCCAGTGGCGTGTAAAGCGGAGTACCGGCTGGCATGAACAAATCCACACCAAGGTGATGGATGCGGCGCTGTCCATTAATGAAGCGCGATTCAAAAGCCTTGTCGGTATAGACAGTTCGCTTCTCGCCCCAGGAACCAATGCCAAGATCAACGTTATTCCGGGCACAGAAGTCGTCCCACCATTGCGTGGCCTCTGTTGCGCGCTGTTCAGCGGATGCGACTGTCATAAAATGGGATGCGTCGCCATAAGGGACAATCGCTTTGGTCATGGTCGCAGGCGCGGGACGCACAATTGGAGCAAATGTCTTGGCATTGTCAGATATCCATTTGCGGATAGCGCCTGCGCCATCTATGGCATCAAACCCGCAAGCTTTGCGCAAAATGGCTGTCGCAAAGCGTGGGTTCATTGCATCCATCTTCTCCAAGAGACGCCACGCTGGCGCTTCGCTAATGGCGAGATAAGGATTATCGTCTGTCTTCTCACGACGCGAGGCAGAGAATGTAACGCTTGTCACAAGCCGCATGGCAATAAGGTCGAACAGAAGATCGATTTCTTCTGCCTTGAGCGGGTATTTTTCATGAAAGCCCGATGCGAGTGCCGCAGCGGCGCCAATCGGATCGTCTGTGTCCAGCGCTGAATAGGCGCAAGCTATGGCCACTTCCGCGATCAGTACTGTATGAACGGCATCACCAAAGTCGATGAGACCTGCAATCTTTTCATGGTCTGTGTTGTCGACCAGAACATTCCAGTCATTCGCATCATTATGAATGACCTGCGCGCGCAAACCTGCAAGTTTGGGCTCAACAAGGGTTTCAAAGCGAGTGATGAAACGATCAAGCAATGCTCTTTTGTCGGCATCGTCTATGAAATGCAGGCGCGTACGCGCGCGGCCAGCATGACGGAGGTCCCAATCCAGATCGCGAAGCGCGCCCGGATGGATGAACCCTTGCAAAGCATGATCGAGCTCGCCCAATGAGCGGCCCAGATTACGCATCAAATCAAATGTTCTGGTTACCTGCGCAAGTGGTGTTCCCGGTAGCCAGCCAACCAGGCGCAGGGCATGTTTTTCTCCACCGTCAGCAACGGTTGAAGCAAGTACATCACCCGAAAGACTCGGTTTGAGATGCGGCACCGCCAATTTGGATTTGGCATTGGACAGGTGATGCAACAGAGCCGTCTGGAATTCACTCTCGACTTTCGGTTCGCTGGCATTGACGATCTTTAGAATCCAGTCGGATTCCGTTCCAGTTTTCAGGCGGAAATTACAATCACGCTCACTATCAAGCTCAGAAGCGCTTGCGCTTACGCCAAAAACTTCCTTGGCAAGCCTTTCGGCATCAATGGCTGAAAACTGGGGAGCGGGATGGGAGAGATCGGTCATAGTCAGTATTTTTCCAGGTTACATTTCTTACCCGCAGCTTGGCATGCAAAGGATTTTCGGGCATCAAGTATCCTGTCGGGATAACCGGCACTTTGTCGGAATAGACCGGCATATGTCCGGTCATGTGAATAGGGTAAAGATGCGCGAACTTGATGCGAAAGATCGTGAAATACTGGCAATCCTGTCGAAAGAGGCGCGTATTGCGCTGAAAACGCTGGCAGGGCGTATTGGGTTGTCGCGTAGTGCCACGAGTGAGCGCGTCACAAATCTTGAGCGCAGCGGGGTCATAAGAGGATACCGTGCGGATATCGGCGAAATCGACGCAAATGTTATTCGCGCGGCGTTTTTGATCAATCTGCGACGAACCCCGGCACATGATCTGCTGGATATACTGGCGCGTCACCCGGAGGTGCGTCGGGTATCATCGGTCAGCGGGCAGCTTGATCTGATCGTCGAACTGGAGACCGGTTCAATCGACGGTCTTAACAGGGTACGTGACTTGATAGCAGGACATGACATTGTGGAAGATCTCACAACCGCAATCGTTCTGAGACGCGATATTGATCGCGAGTTAAGTTAAGATCTGCCTTCTCCTTGAATGCCGCTTCGAATGACGCTATATTACGTCATAATTAATGGCTTCACGGATATGGAGGCAACATCATGGGTCTCACACAATATTCAGATAACGGTCTGTTCGCACCGCGAAAAATTGCTGACGCGCTGCGTACAACGAGCGATGAAGTCGCCCGTTCCGCAGGATTGGGACGTGACGCAGTACAGCGCAAGGATCGCGTGCAATCTGACAAGACGCAAAAACGGCTACGTGAGATGGTCGAGATCTTGAACAAGGTCGAACCGCGTTTTGGTTCAGCGCTTATGGCTTATGCCTGGTATCGTTCGGAGCCGCTGGCTGGCTTTTCGGGTCAGACTGCGATGCAACTGGTGCTTAATGGCCGAGCCAGCGCAGTGCTCGATTATATTGATGCGATTGACGCGGGGGTTTATGCCTAACCGTGTCAATCAGCTATCGAGATAAACTTTATCGGGCTTTGAATCCTGTCTTTGCCCGGGAACCTCTTTCCGGGCGGGGCGCCGAGCTTTATGGCGGACGCTTCAATCCCAAAGGAGTTCCCGCGCTTTACGCGTCTCTCAGCATCATGACGGCACTTCGCGAGGCCAATCAGGTCGGCAACCTGCAGCCAACGACAATTGTATCTTATGATGCGGAGATCGAAACCATATTCGATTGCAGGGATGAGCTTGCATTAAAGGCAATGGGACTGGAAGCTGCAATGCTTGGGCATGATGGCTGGCGGGAGCAAATGCGCTTGAAAGGCGAAGCTGCGACGCAGATTTTTGCGAGACGTTTGATTGCAGATGGATACAGCGGCTTGCTGGTTCGCAGTTTTGCAAAGGGCGCGAGCCGGGATGATCTCAATCTCGTTCTATGGCGGTGGGGTTCATCGTCCCCTTCCCGCCTCACCTTGATTGATGATGAAAACAGACTCTCGCTATAAAATGCGTTCCGTCACACAAATTCTGACGTAAACTTCTTCAAGAAACACTAGGAGGAAGCTGTCTCAACACAATTTTTTCCCTGCGATTTCGCTTCATAAAGCGCCATATCGGCTTGGCGCAAAATACTATCAAACGTCGATAATGTGTTTTTCTGCTTAGCCACACCGATCGATACCGTTACTTTTATTTTGACATCTCCGATGACGAAGACATCGCGTTCTATTTTTTTCCGGATCGCTTCGGTAGCCGTTGTGGCCAATTCGCTGTTGGCTTCCCCGAAGATAATCACAAACTCTTCCCCGCCAGAGCGCGCAACAAAATCCCCTTGTTCCATCGAATCTTGCAGTTGGAAAGCGACATGTTTGAGTACTTTGTCACCAATATCGTGACCATGACTGTCGTTGATCAACTTGAAATTGTCGATATCGAGAACCGCTACCGCGTGGTGAGCTTCTCGTTCACCGGTAGCTTCAAATCTTTCGCTGCCAACTTCATTCAATGTCCTGCGATTGGGGAGCCCCGTCAAATAATCATTAGAGGCGGCACGCTCCCAACGACGCCGTATTTGATCCGTACACATGAGTATAAAAGTGGTTGTCCCAATAATAGGAAGAATCGCCAGAAACAACGGCGTAACTGAGTTCATCCAGTTTGAATTACTTGCAATATCCAACGTTGCACCGGGGTTTACGCCCAAGTAAAAAAGCGCCCGCGCTGCGGTGGCACTCAAAGCGGCGATGTAAAGTGCAAGTAGCATCACACGGCTACGCGAGCCATCTCTATACCGACGGCTGGCAAGGATTCTAATGCTCGCAGCCATCAGCCATATCCAGACAATGGAAACAATCACGATACGTGCCAATGTGTTTGGCGCAAAAACCACAAAATATGTAAAAGGCATCATAGCCAAAATGAAAAGAACCCAGGGAAACAGAGTTTCTTTCAGATTGTGAAACTGCCTGATTGCCGTATAGTACAGGCATACACCTGCAAAAAGACAGGCGTTTGCCACTGTCACTGTTACATTGGGTGGCACGGCTTTGCCAGCCGCAAAAGTGGCACATCCGAGTGCGACAAACAGCGTTGCCCACATCCAACTCATGGCAGCTGGTCTTAGAGCGACCGGAAAATCACGATTGATCGCGCTCAGCATGCCGCCATTGACGAGAATAATCAAAGTGACGGTTAAAAAAACCGATTTGGCATCCACTTTTTCTTCCCCCCATCAATCCGATCTGATGAAGATCGAAACCGTTAGTTTAAGAGACGTTTCAACGCCTCGAAAATGTGACCACCGCGGTAGGTTACTTCCATCAAATCTCCTGACTCATATTGATTGAAACTGTTCAACCGAGTGCATTGTTCCAATCTATTCGGTATTTCATAATTTTATGATTAATGTATCTCAAAACATATGCGCGCGCTCGTGTTCAGCAAGGGTTCATAAACTTTTAGCTAACGAATTCGTGATGTCGCCGAACTTTGTTCTAAATCAACAAATAATGATGGCGGCATCAGCGTCGTGTTTGATCAGGATTCGATGAAATAGGGCGTGCAATTTCTGCCTTCCCAAGGAGAGGGATAATGAGTATTCGTTCCAAGCTTTTAGCAACCGTTGTTTTGCCGGCATTTTCCGCAACCATCATGATGCAGCCGGTCCAAGCAGAAACGTCTGGAGCGCCAATCATCCTCGCGCAGGATAGCGGTGAACAGCCCTCCGACGATCAATCGCTCCGTCAGCAACAGGCGGAAGAAATGGAACGGGAAGCAGAGGAATCCCGCCGCCAAGCTGCAGAACAACAGCGCGCAGCCGAAGAGGAAACCCGTCGGATAGCCGAAGAGCAGCAGCGCGCGGCACAGGAAGAGGCTGAGCGTCAGGCAGCCGAGCAGCAACGTGCGACTGAACAAGCCGAGCGCGAAGCCGCAGAACAACAACGCAAAGTCGATCAGCAGAAAGCACTTGAAGAAGAAGCGCGTCAAAAGGAAGCCGAAGACGCTGCGCGACAAGCTGCTGAGCAACAGAAAGCGGCAGAAGAGGACGCCAAACGCGTAGCGGAACAGCAGCAGAAAGCGGCTCAGGAAGAAGCCGATCGGCAAGCGGAAGAACAAAAGCGTGCGTCCGAGCAGGCACAGCGTGATGCAGCCGAACAGCAGAAAAATGCCGAGCAGCAAAAGGCAATCGAGGACGAAGCCAAAAGGCAAGCCAATGAGGCTGCGGAGCAGCCCAGACCAAAGGAAAATCCGGATCAGCAATCAGAACCCGCTCAGTCTGAAGAGGTCCCTGCGGCCCCTACTGATCAGGAACCGGTAAAGCAGCCGGAAGAGCCAGCTGTCCCTCAGGTCCAGCCCGAGCAGCCTGAACCACAATCACCCGCTCCCAATGAAAAGCCTCAGGATGTTGAACCCGTCCCAGCAGAACAACCGGATCAGCAGCAGCCACAGCCGCAACCTGAGCAAGAAGCACAGCAACCTGCAAATAATTCCGTGCCAGAGCCCAAAGCTGAGATTGTCGATGAACGAACAACCGAGCAGAAACAGGAAATCGCGAAAGATCCTGCCAGCACGGATGAAACTGTCGTTCTACCGGTCGAAAACGGAGCTGCCATTCTTGATAGTGACAAGGATGCCGACAATTCCGGGGGCAATCAGTCTCGAGAAGAGCGCCGCAAACAACGCGAACAACAACGCGCTGCCGACGAACAAAAAGCACCCCCGCCCACGGATGATGCCGCAGCTCAGGTTGAAATTCCTGCGGAGGTGAAAGCTGCCCTGCCCCAAAAAATCGAGGCTAATCTTAAGGAAGAAGGCACGCGCATCAAGGATGCACCAGCTTTCGTGGTTCCGGACACCACCAACATCGTCAACAACACGGTTATAAATAATACCGTCATTAACAACAACACGGTCAACAATGTGACGAATGTGAAGGTTGTCGAACAGGTTGATAACCGCGTTATTCTGGAGACAGGCGACCGCATTTTTGTTCGCGGCGATGATCGCCCTCGCCTGCGTCGTGACGCAGAAAGCACTTACTATGATGAGTTGCCGCGTGGCCGCCTCCGCGAAACTATCGTTCGCCCTGGTGGCTATGAGATCGTGACGGTTTATGACCGTTATGGCGATATTTTACAGCGCTCACGTATCGACCACGATGGAAATGAATATCTGATGATCTATGCGCCAGAATATGATGACAACCCGCGTGCTGCGATCTTCGACGTTGGATATGATCTGCCTCCGATGCGACTGACCATTCCTGTCAGCGACTATATCATTGACGTGGCGGCAGACCCTGAACGCGACTTCTATGATTTCCTCGCCTTGCCGCCCGTAGAACGTGTCGAACGCGTCTACACAATTGATGAGGTTCGCCACTCCGCTCGCTTGCGCGATAAAGTGCGTCGTATCGATCTCGACACGATCCATTTTGCGACTGGCAGCGCAGAGGTTTCGCTGTCTCAGGCCAAAACCTTGCGCAAAGTGGCGAATGCAATGCTAAAGGTACTCGCCAAGGATCCCGGTGAAACCTTCTTCATTGAAGGTCATACGGATGCCGTCGGCTCGGATCGGTCAAATCTTGTACTCTCGGACCGGCGCGCAGAATCCGTGGCAAGCCTGCTTACGGAAGTCTACGATATCCCGGCAGAAAACCTCGTAACGCAAGGCTATGGCGAACGGTTTTTGAAAATTCGCACGCAATCGGCGGAACAGGAGAACCGCCGCGTAACGATCAGGCGTGTAACGCCGTTGGTGCGCCCTGTTGCTCAAAGATAAACCGTAGAGCGCATCCCGAAAAGTGTGAAACGGTTTTCGGATAAGATGCGCCCTAAATATGTTCGGTCGGTCAGGCGTAAACAACCTGACCGACCGAACATACACACTTGGCCTAAGCCTGAACGAACTGCACCTTCATCGTGGCAGGATCGCCACCTTTTTTTGTAAAGAACGGCAGCATTTCTTCAATAGGCAGGCGATGTGACACCAGACGGGCCATGTGGCCTTTATCCTTTTGTAGAATTTCCAACGCTTGCGGAATGTTGCGATTAAGCGAATGCGAGCCAGCAATGCGTATCTGGCGACGGAATATCTCAAACGGCGCCACCGAAATACGCGCGTCAGGTGCACAAACGCCAAATACCAGCACAGTGCCACCATCTGCCGTGAAACTGGCCATGCCTTCCGCAACCTTGGCAATGCCGGTTGCATCAGCGACAAAATCAAAACTCTTCTTCCGCGTTTCAAGCGCGCCTGAGCCCGAAGCCAACGGTTCAAGTCCAAGGCTCTCGGTGAATGCTAGACGGTGCTCATTGATATCTGCAACTGCGACCTTGGCCACACCTTGCGCTTTGAGCGAAAGAGCAAGCAGCAAACCAATCGGCCCTGCGCCAAATATCAGCGCTGTCTCGGCTCCTTGCGGGCCGGTTTTCAGTTCGGCTGCCCCAAGACCGTTGAGCACACAAGCCAGCGGCTCCGCCAGAGCGGCAACATCGAAAGGCAGATCACCAATAAGATGCAGATGCTGTGCGTTGACGAGACTTTGGTCCGCAAAGCCGCCATTATGGGTAACGCCATAGGCCTTAAGGTCGACGCAGAGATTGGTTAGCCCCTTCTGACAAGCGCGGCAGTGCCCGCACGGTATATTCGGGTCGATTGCCACGCGATCACCTGGCTTTACGTTGGTCACATCTTCAGCAACCGCCAGAACAACGCCTACATATTCATGCCCCGGCACGAGCGGAAATGCGCTTGAACCATAGCGTCCATGCAGCACGTCTATATCAGTGTGGCAGAGACCCGACGCTTTGACATCAATCAAGGCGTGGCCGGGTTTGAGTTCCGGGTCGGGCAGTCGGGCAAGTTCCGCAACACCATGTCCGGTAAAATATATGGCTTTCATTTCTACACCTTAGAGCGCATCTCGAAAGCTATGAACGAGCGTTCGGAAAAGATGCGCGTTAGAAAATCATCAGAACGCCGATCTGTTTCGATCAGATCGGTGCTCTGATGGATGGCTCAAGCCATCCAGTTGCCACCGTCGACGCCAAAAGTCTGGGCGAGGATATAATCGCTGTCAGACGACGCAAGAAATACGGCCATGCCTGTAATGTCTTCAGGCGTTGCAAAGCGACCGATCGGAACTGACTTGGCCACGGCAGCTTTCTTCTCGCCGGGCTTAAGTCCTTCCCATTTGGCAAAATTCGCATCGACAACTTCCCAATGCTCACCATCAACAACGCCCGGTGCGATCGCATTGACCTGAATATTGTGCTTAACGAGAGCAAGCGCTGCCGATTGGGTTGCAGAGATGATCGCGGCTTTGGAGAGGCAATAGAGCGTCACCAATGCTTCCCCACGACGGCCAGCCTGGCTCGCCATATTGATGATTTTGCCGCCACCTCCGCGCGCGATCATCACATTGGATACCGCTTTCATCATAAAAAGCGGACCTTTGAGATTGATACCGAGGACACGTTCATAACTGTCTTCGGTGATCGCATTGATAGGTGCCATATCGAAAATGGCGGCATTATTGACCAGAATATCGATGCCTCCATATCCCTTATCGATATCCGCCACGACTTTATCGATATCTGCAAGATTGGTTACATCGAGCTTAACCGCTTTCACGGCGCTGCCCAGGCTGCGCGCCGCCTCTTCCGCACGCTCAATATTGATGTCGGCGATGATAACTTTCGCACCCTCACGCGCATAGGCTTCTGCGAAGCCAAGCCCAATACCGCGTGCGGCGCCGGTGATAAGGGCAACTTTGTCTTTCAGTCTCATGGACATGCTCATGGGAGTCTCCGGGAGAGTTATTCGATGCACTCAACGGTGCGTTTTCTTTTCGGAAAGCAGAAGCGGATGACGTTCACGCCGCTCGAGCGCCAATCCATCAGCTTTGAAAAGATGGGCGTCAGCCGGATTAAAGCCAAGATTGGCGATTTCATGCGCGCGCGCTGTGCTGCCCCCACCTGCTTCAGCAATGATCAGATCCTTCGCAGCAGAATTCTGGACATAAAGGTACGTTTCACCCCCCAGACGTTCCACAACCATGATCTCGCCATCCAAGCTGCCATCAGGGGCAGGATGAAGATGTTCAGGACGTATGCCGAGAACCAGAGGTGCTCCGATATCGACACCAACGTTCTTGACTGGCACCGTCACGCTATTGCCGTTCGTAAGCACGACCGTAACGCCGTCTGCATCAATTGCTTTCACCTTAACGTCGATGAAATTCATGGTTGGAGAGCCTATGAACCCCGCAACAAACTGATTGACAGGATGATGATAGAGTTCAAGCGGTGAGCCAAGCTGCTCAACCTTGCCATCCCGCAGGACAACAATCTTATCAGCAAGCGTCATCGCTTCTACCTGATCATGCGTCACGTAAATCATGGTTGCATTCAGACGATCATGCAGACGAGCAAGCTCGATACGCATCTGCACACGCAACGCGGCATCAAGGTTCGACAGCGGTTCATCAAAGAGAAAAATCTTCGGCTCACGTACCATAGCGCGACCAATGGCAACGCGCTGGCGCTGACCACCAGAGAGTTGGCGTGGCTTACGATCCAAAAGCTGATCAAGCTGAAGAGTCCTTGCCACCTCTTCAACCTTGCGATCGCGGTCTGATTTGGAAACCCCTGCCAATTTGAGTGCAAAACCCATATTGTCACGCACATTCATATGCGGATAAAGCGCATAGGTCTGGAACACCATTGCCAAACCGCGTTCATCAGGCGGCACATCATTACATTGCTGACCATCGATCATGAGATCGCCACCGGTTATTTCCTCAAGCCCGGCGATCATGCGAAGAAGTGTGGACTTACCCGATCCAGAGGGACCGACAAACACCACAAATTCGCGGTCTTCAATATTGAGATCAACGCCTTTGATGACATCGACATTGCCGTAGGATTTGGTAGCATTATGGAAAGAAAGCGTAGCCATAGGGTTCCCTTTATTTCACGGCGCCGAAAGTAAGACCGCGCACCAGCTGACGTTGAGTGACCCAACCAAAGACAAGAATTGGTGCAATGGCGAGCGTGGAAGCCGCCGAGAGTTTGGCCCAGAAAAGCCCCTCCGGTGATGAGAAGGACGCGATGAATGCTGTCAGCGGGCCTGCCTTGGATGCCGTCAGATTGAGGCTCCAAAATGCTTCGTTCCAACAAAGAATGATTGAGAGAAGTGCAGTTGATGCAATTCCGGGTAAGCTGAGTGGCAGCAACAGATAGCGGATCTGTTGTCCCACTTTCGCGCCATCCATGCGACTGGCCTCCAAAATCTCATGGGGCACTTCCTTGAAGAAGGAATAGAGCATCCAGACGACAATCGGCAGATTGGACAATGTGAAGATGATGATGAGGCCCGTGCGCGTATCGAGCATTCCGCTGTCGCGAGCGAGCAGATAGATCGGCACCAAAACACCCACTGCTGGAAGCATTTTTGTCGAAAGCATCCAAAGTAGAAGATCCTTGGTACGCTTGCCCGGAAAAAATGCCGCCGCATAAGCTGCAGGCACCGCGATGACAAGGGAGAGTATCGTTGCACCCAAACTTTCAACGACGCTGTTCATCGCATAGCGAAAATAATCCGCCCGCTGATTGACCGCTGTGAAGTTTTCAAGCGTTGGCGAGAAGAACAGCTTCGGCGGAGCCACAGCGTCGATTTCCGTTTTGAACGCTGCGAGTAACATCCAGAGGATGGGAAAGAACATCAGGAGCGCCACTACCCAGCCGATGATACCGGCAGAGACTGTGGCTTTGTTGAATTTACGTTTTGCAGCCATCTCAGCCTCCTAGTTATCCAGATTGCGCGCGACAGTGCGGATGAGGAAAAAGGCGACGATATTGGCAAGAACGATGGCAATCACACCGGCCGCCGATGCCCCGCCGATATCCCACTGCAAAAGCGCTTTGAGATAGATGAAATAGGTGAGCGTGGTGGTAGCAATGCCTGGACCGCCCGAAGTGGTGACAAGAATTTCTGCAAAAATCGACAGAAGGAAGATTGTCTCGATCATGATGACTACCGAGATCGGTCGCAAAAGATGCGGCAGGACGATGTAGTAAAACATTGCCAGGCCCTTAGCTCCATCAAGGCGCGCCGCTTCCATTTGCTCGCGATCCAGCGACTGCATCGCGGTCATCAGAATAAGCGTTGCAAAGGGAACCCATTGCCATGAAACAATCATGATGATTGAAGCCATGGGGAATTGCGAAAACCAGTCGACCACCGGCAGGCCAAAACTGCGCGAAATAAACGCGAAGAAGCCATTCACCGGATGCATCAGCAAGTTTTTCCAGATGAGTGCCGACACTGTCGGCATGACGAAAAATGGCGCAATGACCAAAAGCCGCGCTATGTTCTTGCCGAAGAAATCCTGATCGAAAATAACTGCAAACAAGACGCCCAGTACGATGGATATGGTCAAAACAGATCCAAGCAGGATCAATGTGTTAGCAATTGCGGACCAAAGCCCTGGATCAGAAAGAAGAAACGAATAATTCGAAACGCCGGCAAAGCCCGTCACGAAGGGATTGATCAGATTATAATACTGGAATGAAAACCACAGCGTCATCGCCAGTGGCACGATCATCCATAAAAGCAACACGATCACAGCTGGCGCAAGCAGAGGACCGGTACGGATACTGCGGCGCGATCTGGATGCAAAACGAGATTTGGTGCCGGTGACGGCGACAGTGCTAGACGGCATTGAATGCCCCTCCCTTTCCGCTGATGCCCTCACTCCACTAAGAGCCTGCGAAAATTGGAGCAGTTCCGATTAAAGTCACAACATCGGAACTGCTCTAACTGGCTGGTTCGTTGCATTATTTCCAGCAAAAATGTTTTACACTTTTGTTGGAAATGCTCCAAATCTGACTACTTGATATAGCCAGCCTGCGTCATCATTTGCTCAGCCTGTCGCTGTGCGCCATCAAGCGCCGCATCTACACTTTGCTGACCAGCAACAGCCGAAGAAATCGCCTGACCTACAATCGTACCGATTGCCTGGAATTCAGGGATAGCTACGAACTGGATACCTGTGTAAGGAACCGGGTCCTTGGTAGGCTTTGTCGGATCAGCGGACTCGATAGCTGTGAGAACAGTTTCAGCGAAGGGCGCTGCCTTCTTGTAATTCTCATTGGAGTAGGTTGATTGGCGTGTGCCCGGAGGAACTGCGACCCAGCCTTCCTTCTCGCCGACCAGCTCCACATATTTCTTGGAGGTCGCCCATTTGAGAAATGACTTTGCAGCTTCAGCCTTGCTGGTCGATGCCGGAATCGCAAGGTTCCACGACCAGGCCCATGCAGAGCCATTCGGTGTCACTTCAACAGGCGCTTTGGTGAAAGCTACCTTGTCGGCTACCTGGCTCTGCGTCTTATCGTAGATGCGACCGGCTGCAGATGTCGCATCGATCCACATCGCGCAATGACCGGTCGAGAACAGTGCCTGATTTTCATTGAAGCCATTCGATGTAATTCCGGGAGGGCCCGCTTCTTTCATCAGGTCGACGTAGAAATTGATTGCCTTCTTCCATTCATCTGAGTTTATCTGCGGCTTCCACTGCTCATCGAACCAACGGCCACCAAATGTGTTTACGAGCGTGCCCAGATAGGCCATGTTTTCGCCCCAGCCCGGCTTGCCGCGCAGGCAGAGACCGTACTGCTCTTTGGACTTATCGGTGAGCTTGGTGGCGAATTCCTTGATCTGCTCATAAGTCGGCTCATCCGGCATTTTAAGGCCAGCGGCATCAAACAGATCCTTGCGGTAAAGTGTGAATGAGCTTTCTGCGTAGAAGGGGACGGCATAGAGCTTATCCTCAACCGTCAGGCCTGCACGGACGGGCTTGATGAGATCGTCATAGTCGTAATCATCACCAAGGTCATCGACTTCAAGCAACCATCCGGCCTTGCCCCAGATCGGCGCTTCGTAACCACCGATGGTCATGATATCGAACTGACCGCTCTTGGTCGCGATGTCAGTAGTAACACGCTGACGCAGGACGTTTTCTTCAAGAACGACCCAGTTGAGCTTGTTGCCGGTTTCCTTTTCCCATTCCGACGACAGTTTCTGCATGATGATCATGTCAGCGTTATTCACGGTGGCAATAGTCAGCTCTTCAGCTGAAGCAGCCCCAGAAATAATGGCTAGCCCCGCAACGGACGCAATTAGCCCTGCTACATAAGATTTGGTTCGCATTTCGTCTCCTCCTTTACGAATGCATAGCAAAATTCTTACATGTGTAAAATTTATGAACAGTAGTTTGCTGCTTGTCAAGCAAGGCTTTTATGCAAATTCTAAGGAGTGATATGCTATCAGCAAAAGCTAATATACGATAAGGAATATTCTGTTTTAGCACCCGAAAAGAGGCCGGACTTTTGTTCGTTTCATTTCGAGAAAGTGAAATTAATAATTTACATTCAAATACCTACACTGAACACGCAGCGTCAAAAAATCTGAATATCAGACAATGCGGTCAGATATTCTAATCACAACGCCCGCGATGGAGAACTGCCTATCGAACATTGGTAGAGATTACGCGATGTATAACTTTAGTCGTAATCTCTCTACGAACGAATGATCAAAATTCGGCGTCAGGCTGAACCGCGCATAATAAGATGACTATCGAGGCGACGTACTTCCGTTTCGATGGCAGCGCCGCTTTCTTGTGCACTGATGCGTGAAAACAGCATATCAAGCCCGAGCTGGGCGATATTGCGATAATCCTGGGCAACCGTTGTCAAAGGCGGACAGGTGAAGCGGCTAAGGGGATGATCATCGTGACCAGCCACGCGAAAATCGCAACCTTCCTCACGCCCGACGCGGCGTCTACGTTCAAATGCAGCTGAGATCACTCCAAAAGCAAGCCGGTCGTTTGCACAAAGCACAGTCCGGGTTGGAAAGCCACCACGATCAAGAATCCGACCTGCTTCCTGATATCCCAGTTCCTCGAAATTCCAGTTCTTCGCCGTCATAGGCAAAACAATTGGTTCAGTGCCAAGTCGTTCCATTGTCGCGATATAAGCGGCGCGACGGTCGAGCGCATTCTGATTGACGGTAGGCATTTCCAAAAAGCATGGATGTTCTCCAGTCCGGCACAAATATTCAGTTATATTGCCGATACTTTGACGATTATCCGTGCCCACAAATGGCTGATCTTCGTTAATACGATTATCGAGAAAAACCACCGGCATTGAATTCGAAAGACTGGCCAGAAGCTTGGCATCGGTGTCGAAACCCAGCGGCGCCATGAGAACGCCCGCAATCTTGAGCGACATCAACGTGCGCATGGCACGCGCTTCCAGCTTTCTATCGCCATGAGAGGACAACACAATTGTCCAATACCCCTCCGCGAGACAACGCATTTCAATCTGACGGATTATTTCCGCGTAAAAGGGATCCGAAATATGTGGAACAATGACGCCGATATTCTTTGGCTTCTTGCGGTTAAGGCTCACGGCAAAGATGTTCGGCTGATAATTGTAGTCTTTAAGCGCCTTTTCAATGCGGGCGCGGGTCGACGGCTTAACGCTCTCAGGATTGTCGAAATACTTGGATACAGTGGGACGAGACAGGCCGCTTGCCACGGCAAACTCCTCCATCGTCCTGATCTTGCTTTCACCCATTATGCGCTCTTCCCGTTCCGGCCAGAATATCAACTGGCAGGCCCATTTTCTTTCTTTGCGTAAAATTTTTTTTACATCGACGCAACCAGAATTTATATTTTGCCCCGTTTCAACACTGATTTCTCATATATATTTTGACGGAATTTTGCGATTATGCGGTGTTTAAATCATTATAAATTTTACGCGTGATAATTTTTATATTGACTCGCCGAACAAGCTCTATCATGTCTAGAGACAGCCCGGTTTCGGGTTAAAAGAGGAGCCTGCCCTTCAGGGAGATTTCAAGATCGGCAACGGTATTGAGCCCGCAGGAAAACGTTTTTGTGTCCCAAATCAGAAGGACGATCCGGCGGGTGCCGGTTCTATTCGGAGGAAATCATGTTTCGCAAATCGCTCAGCCGTATTCTCTTTTCCGGTGTGGCCCTCGTCATGATAGCGGGTGCAGCTTCTGCCGAAGGTATCGGCGCATCGCTTCTCACCCAGCAGCATCCATTCTATATCTCGCTCGCAGATGCGATGAAGAAGGAAGCGCAGGCTCAGAACGTGTCGCTCGAAGTGTCTATTGCCAATCAGGATCTAAGCAAACAGCTTGCCGATGTAGAAGATTTCATCACCAAAGGCGTTGACGTCATCATCATCTCGCCGGTCGACAGCAAGGGCGTACGCTCGGCAATCAACAAGGCGGAAAAGGCAGGTATCAAAGTCATCACAGTTGACGTTCCTGCCAATAATGTTGAGGTCACATCTTTCGTCGGCACAGATAATTTCGCTGGCGGCGAGAAGGCAGGCGATCTGATGGCAAAATCGGTCGGCGAGAAGGGCAATGTTGCCGTTATCGAATATCCGACCGTACAGTCTGTCGTCGATCGCGTTGAAGGTTTCAAGAAAGCCATCGCCAACTATCCCGACATCAAGATCGTATCGATCCAGCCAGGCATCACTCGCTCTGAAGCCCTGGCTGCCGCGCAAAACATTATTCAGGCCAATCCCGACATCGTTGGCATCTTCGGCTTTGGTGATGACGCAGCCCTGGCGGCAGCTTCTGCTGTGAAGGCGGCCAAGCTCGAAAACCAGGTCAAGGTTATCGGTTTTGACGGCATGGAAGAAGCTCGCAATGCCGTGAAAAATGATCCCGTTATGGTTGGCGTTATCGCCCAGTATCCAGATCAAATGGGCAAGGCTGCTGTTGAAACCGCTGTGAAGGTGATCAAAGGTGAAAGTGTTCCGGCCAAGCAACCGATCATACCTGGCGTCGTCACCAAAGACGGCGAAACCAAGTAATACCGCGTGAAACGGCGGCACTCCTCCCAGTCGTCGTTTCCATTATGCGCGCGGCAGCTTTTGCGACACCACACGCCCGAGCTGCCGCAGCATCCTCATCGACAGTTGATCCCGAGCGCTCATCGTTTCGCCGCGCGGGCATTTGCAATATAACGGAGAGCGGAGGCCCAAAATGACAGCCACCAATTCCGCCCAAGCCATAAGCCCGGATTTGATGAACGATACAGTGCTTGATATCCACGACATCGCCAAGTCGTTCGGTCCGGTGATTGCGCTCAAGCGTATGAATTTGACTGTCCGTCGCGGGCGTGTTCATACGCTTCTCGGTGAAAATGGTGCTGGCAAATCAACGTTGATGAAAATCCTTGCAGGGGTTTTCAAGCCAACATCGGGCTCAATCACGCTCAAGGGAACATCATATGCGCCCAAGAACCCGCGCGATGCACGCTCTCACGGCATTTCGATTGTATTTCAGGAACTGAGCCTCTGCCGCAATCTCTCTGTTGCAGAAAACATTTTTGCAAATAATGAGCCAAGCCGGTTTGGTTTCATTCGCAACACGGAACTGAATGCAGAAGCCGACAGATTGATCGACGAACTCGGCCTGCCGATCGATGTACGCGCCAAGGTCGGCGATCTTTCAATTGCACAGCGGCAGCTCGTTGAAATCGCCAAGGGGCTGAGCCAACCCGCTGACGTCGTTATCCTTGATGAGCCAACGTCTTCCCTTTCAGACAGTGAAGCAGAAATCCTTTTCTCAATCATTGAGCGACTAAAGGCACGTGGCACAGCCGTCATCTACATTTCTCATCGCATGGAAGAAATCATGCGGCTCTCCGACGACATTACTGTCGTTCGTGACGGCGAGTATGTAACGACAACGGAAAAGAGTCAGACCAGTATCGACAAGCTGATTGCGCTGATGGTCGGACGCGAGATGAACGACATCTATCCGCCGCGCGAAGCTCCTCGTCCATCGGCAAACGTTCCGCCAATTCTCGCAACCAAGAATCTCAGTGTGCCCGGCAAATTTCACGATGTTTCCATCGATGTGAAACCGGGCGAAGTACTGGGATTATTCGGGCTCATCGGATCAGGTCGTTCGGATGTTATGAAGGCTTTATTCGGCATGCTCCAACCAACGGGCGAGATCATGCTGGACGAGAAGCCGATCAACTTGGCTTCACCAGCTGATGCGATCCGCAATGGCATCGCTTTTGTGACAGAAAACCGTAAGGAAGAAGGCCTGGTCCTGCCACACAGCGTAGAGCGCAACATCAACATGGTGGCGCTTGGCCAGCTCGCAGGCCCATTTGGCATGATGCGCTCATCTGCGGAACGCTCTAGCGCGAAAGCGGAAGTGCTGCGCCTTGCCATCAAGACCGCTTCACTTGATACCATTGCGGGCTCACTCAGCGGCGGCAATCAACAGAAAATCGTGCTTGCCAAATGGCTCCAGATGAAGCCACGCATACTGATCCTCGACGAGCCAACACGCGGCGTCGATGTCGGCGCGAAATTCGAAATCTATCGCATCATCCGTGAACTCGCCGCCAATGGCGCGGCAATCCTGATGGTTTCCTCCGAACTGCCGGAAGTGCTGGGTCTCAGTGACCGTGTGGTCGTCATGCATAACAAACATGTCGCCGCCGTTCTTGATGCCGATGGCCTCACGCCCGAAACCGTCATGAGCTACGCAGCAGGAATGCACAAATGAGCAACGCACCGAAGCAAAATCACGAAAAGCAGAATGCCTTTTCGGGTAAGATTATGCGACCAAATACAGAAATGGCTATCCAGAAAAGAGCCGCGGATGCCGAAGTCCGCCGCTCGTTGTTCTCCTCACCGATGATCCGCCAATATGGCGGTATTGTCGTTTCGCTAGCCGTGCTCTGCGTGGTCTTTGCTGTGTTGAATCCGCGCTTCCTCGCCTTCAACAATTTCATGAATATCATGCAGCAGGTGGCGGTGATCGCGGTTGCCGCTTATGGCATGACCTATGTGATCCTGCTCGGTGAAATTGATCTTTCCATCGGCTCCATTATTGCTGTTTCCGGCATGGTGGCGGCGCAAGCCTTTGCCATGGGCTTCGGTTTTGCGCCCACAGTCATATTCACGCTCGCAGCCGGTGCAATCATGGGCGGCCTGAATGGTGTCCTGTCAGCCAAGCTGATGTTGCCGTCTTTCATCGTAACCGTTGCGACTATGGGCATCTATCGCGGCATGGTAAGCCTGCCAACCAATGGCGCCCCCGAAATCATCGAGAATGATACATGGCTGGCCATAGGATCTGAAAGCTGGCTTGGTCTGCCGATTATCATCTGGATCGTCGGCGTGCTCTTCATCGTCAATTATGTCCTGTTATCCAAGACGGTATTCGGCCGCCGCATTTATCTGGCTGGCGGCAACAAGGAAGCCGCCATCTATTCCGGTATCCGCGTTGATCGCATCAAGATCATTGTTTTCATGCTCTCCGGTGTTATGGCGGCCATTAGCGGCATTCTTCTGTCATCACGTCTTTCTTCCGCACAGACCAATGCCGGTATGGGCTACGAACTCGATGCGATTGCAGCTGTTGTTCTTGGTGGCACGTCGCTTGCAGGCGGCGTTGGCACTATGGTGGGTACCATTCTCGGCGCGCTCATTATCGGCGTCATCAACAACGGCATGAACATGCTGTCCGTGCCCTATTTCTATCAGCTGATCGTCAAGGGTGTTGTCATTCTCGTTGCCGTCTGGCTCGATGTCCGCTCCAAGTCCGTCAGAACATAAGTAACGGTACATATAATGAAAAAGATCATCACCATCGGCGAGATCGTCGTTGAGATCATGGCCATGGAGACGGGTAACGGCTTCAAGACTGCCATTCCGCTGATCGGGCCTTTCGCATCCGGCGCACCTGCAATCTTTATCGATCAGGCCGCAAAGATGGGCCAGCCTTGCGGTATGGTCAGCGCTGTTGGCAAAGACGATTTCGGTGCTCTCAATATTGAGCGACTGCAAAAAGACGGTGTTGATGTGTCCGCCATCGGCATACATCCGACTGCAGCCACCGGCAGCGCCTTCGTGCGTTACCGCCCGGATGGCAATCGTGATTTCATCTTCAATATCAAGCACAGCGCTTGCGGTGCTATTGAACTAACGCCGGAAGCAGAGGCGTTGATCGAAACTGCCGATCATCTTCACATCATGGGTTCGGCGCTGTTTTCGGACGGCATCGTTACGGCGATCCATGAAGCGACAGTCCGCATCAAGGCCAAAGGCGGCACCGTTTCTTTTGATCCGAATATCCGAAAAGAAATGCTGGACCTGCCCGGCATGCGCGAAGCACTTGCCCATGCGCTCGAAAATACCGATCTGTTCATGCCAAGCGGTCCGGAAATTTTCCTCTTCACCAAAGCGACAGAGGAAAAGGCCGCGATAGAAGAATTGCTGGAGCGCGGCGTCAAAGCAATCGTCGTCAAGCGCGGAGCTGAGGGTGCAAGCTATTTCGACCATTCTGGCGAAGTGTCTTCCCCCGCATTCAAAGTCGAAGAAATCGATCCGACTGGCGCAGGCGACAGCTTCGGAGCAGCCTTCGTCACATGCTGGTTGCGTGATATGAAACCTGCGCAAGCGCTGCACATTGCCAATGCAACGGGTGCGCGGGCGGTCGGCGTAAAAGGTCCGATGGAAGGCACATCCACTATGGCTGAAATTGAATCTTTCATTGCAAATAACGGAGTTTCGTCATGAGCAGCACCCAGACCCTGAGCACCCTTCCCACCCGTTTTTCGAGCGGTGCACGCGGAGGCATCACCTCGATCTGCTCGGCGCATCCTCTGGTCATCGAAGCAGCACTCCTTGAAGGCATTGCTACCAATACCGACGTTCTGATTGAAGCCACCTGCAATCAGGTCAATCAGGATGGCGGCTATACCGGCATGACACCGGCTGATTTCCGCCGCTTTGTTGAGGACATTGCCGCTCGTCTTGGTTTTGATACCAAGCGCCTCATTCTGGGCGGCGATCATCTTGGCCCAAATCCATGGAAACATCTCTCCGCAGAAGAAGCCCTGGCGAAATCTGAGGTCATGATGGATGGCTTTGTGCGTGCAGGCTTCACCAAGATCCATCTCGATACCTCAATGGGCTGTGCCGGTGAGCCGGTTGCCCTGCCCGATGCAATCACCGCAGAGCGTGCGGCACGTCTTGCAAGAGTTGCAGAAAAAGCAGCCGCCGAATCCGGTTTCGATCTACCTGTTTATATTGTGGGCACCGAAGTTCCGATTCCCGGTGGCGCGATGGAAGAAATCGAAGAGCTGGAACTGACCACACCACAAGCGGCCCTTGAAACCGTTGCCATTCACCGCAAGGCTTTTGCAGCGCTTGGACTGGAAGATGCATTTGCGCGTGCCATTGGTGTGGTCGTGCAGCCGGGTGTGGAGTTTGGCAATGAGAATGTCGTCTATTACGATAGCGACAAGGCAACCGCACTGAGCAGCACGCTCAATGAAATGCCGCAATTTGTCTTTGAAGCCCATTCAACCGACTATCAGCCGGTGGAGGCTCTTTCAGCGCTAGTTCATGACGGCTTTGCCATTCTGAAAGTCGGACCGGGACTGACTTTCGCACTGCGTGAAGCGCTTTATGGCCTTGATCAGATTGCAGCCTTTCTCGACAAACTTCCGGAAGAAGAGACGGTTCGCGGCAAGCTTGAAAAGCTGCTTCTCAGCGAGCCTAAGAACTGGGAGAAATATTATCATGGCGATGCAGAAGAGCTGCGTCTTCAGCGCCATTTCTCCTATAGCGACCGCATCCGCTATTACTGGCCGCACCCAGAAGCAACCGCTGCTGTAAATTCGCTGTTGGAGCGTCTTGAAGGCCGCAAGATCCCGGAAACGCTAATCAGCCAGTATCTCGGCACGCTTTATCCAGCGGTCGCATCGGGCAAGGTTGAAGCAACTCCACATGCGCTGATGGTCGAAGCCGTCCGCAATGTCATCCGCATCTATGGCAAAGCTGTCGGGACACATTGAGGGTCTACACCGGTCAAGGAAAAGGCGGCCAAAAGGCCGCCTTTTTTATTTATGCATTCAGAGATGCGATATCGATAACGAACCGATAGCGCACATCGCTTTTGAGAACGCGCTCGTAAGCCTCATTGATATCCTGAATATTGATCTTCTCGATTTCCGAGACAATGTTGTGTTCGCCACAGAAATCCAGCATTTCCTGTGTCTCTTTGATCGAACCGATCATCGAGCCAGCAAGGCTCTTGCGGCCCGGAATGAGCGAGAACGCATGTACTGGCACCATATCTTCCGGCGCACCAACGACGACCATTGTGCCATTTACTTTGAGCAAACCAAGATAGGCGTTCCAGTCAATCGCTACACCCACCGTGCAAATGATCAGATCAAATGTTCCGGCAAGCGTCTCGAATGTTTTGCTGTCACTGGTAGCATAATACTCTTTTGCCCCAAGCTTCAGTCCGTCGTCCTTCTTTGAGAGCGATTGGCTAAGCACGGTGACATGTGCGCCCATGGCATTTGCCAGTTTCACACCCATATGACCAAGACCACCCATACCGATGATCGCAACCTTTTTGCCGGGGCCGGCCTGCCAATGACGCAATGGTGAGTAGAGCGTAATGCCAGCGCAAAGAAGAGGTGCTGAGGCATCAAGTGGCAGATTGTCAGGTATGGATAAAACATATCCTTCCCTGACGACGATCTGATCCGAATAGCCGCCTTGCGTTGGTGTTTTTCCGTCCGCATCGACACTGTTATAGGTCTGCACCAGACCCGGCAGATAGTGTTCGTTATCAAGATCGCGCGTGGCACAACCGACACAGGAATCGACAAAACAGCCAACACCAACCTTATCGCCGACTTTGAATTTGGTTACATCGGAACCAACAGCCGTTACGATCCCAACGATCTCATGTCCTGGTACAATCGGATAGACTGCATTTTTCCATTCGTTGCGAACCGTATGAATATCAGAGTGGCAAACGCCACAATATTGGATTGAAATCACCACATCGTCCGCATTGGGTTCGCGACGTTCAAACGTGAACGGAACCAACGGTTGATCCGCGTCAGTTGCGGCATAACCTCTTGCAATAGCCATAATGAACTCCAATCATTGCAATGAAACTGGGGAGAGAAGGTACGCTGCAATATGAACCAGTTTCTCAGAAGGAGGTAGACCGATCCTACAAGCTTCTTGCACGATCCTGCAAAAATTGGTGTATCCTCCTCGCAAGCTGAACTATCAGGCATACATAAGTCGCGGTTCAACCAGTTCCGAAATGAGGTTATATGAGATCACCGGCAGACGCATATAGCGAGCTTTCATCCCTTGCGGCTCGTTTCGTAAAAGAAGACGGTGAAGTGCGAACAGCTATAGGTGGGCTGTCGCTAAGCAGACGTTCGACACCAAGTATTCCGTGTCACGGTAGTTACAGACCGTGCCTTGCAATGGTTCTCCAGGGCGCAAAGTCGTTGCAGCTCGGGTCTGCAACAATCAACTATACCACGGGTGAGTATCTGGTGACATCGCTGGACTTACCCGTCACATGGCGCGTTTCTGAAGCAAGCCCTGAAGCCCCACATCTTTGCCTGTCGCTGGCAATTGATAACGAAAAGCTCGTTAATCTTCTTGGTCAGATGGATATTCGGCGTAGTTCGAATATGTCCGGGGTAAAAAGGGGCATAGCTGTAAATGCTGCCCCCGCGGAACTGCTCGATGCTACGATCCGGTTATTACGTCTTCTCGAGACACCCAGTGAAATCCCTATTATGGCGCCTCTTGTGGAACAAGAGATCCTGTATCGGTTACTGACTGGGTCGGATGGTGAGCGGCTTATCAATATCGCAACTGTCGATAGTCAGGCAAACAGGATCGTGCGTGCAATTGCCTGGCTTCGGCAGAACTTTGCCCTTCCACTCAGGATAGAACAACTTGCTGAATACGTGAACATGAGCGTTTCATCATTTCACCATCACTTCAAAGCAATCACCGCAATGACGCCGATACAATACCAAAAACAGCTAAGGCTTAATGAAGCGCGGAGATTGATGTTGGTCGAACGGCTCGATGCGGGCACGGCAGGGCATCGTGTAGGCTATCAGAGTCCTTCCCAATTTAGCCGCGAGTACAGTCGATTTTACGGCAACCCGCCGCTTCGTGATATTGAAGCAGCCTAAGACGGCTCAGCCCCATCAGTCCTCAGAACACAAACCAAAAGTATGAGACAGTTTTGGCAAAATTCGCATCGAGGCAAATGTTAGAGCGCTAATCGGATTCAATCAGATCGAAATGCACTCTATTAAGTTATCGTCATCATTTGCGGGGATGATAATTGACACCGAAGCACCTCCACCTGGCCGGTTTTGCAACTCGAGCTTTCCTCCATGTGCGACTGCAATAGCCTGAACAACCGAGAGACCCAGTCCTGTTCCACCTGTGGCGCGTGATCTGGACACTTCTCCGCGCCAAAATGGCTTCACTTCCACGTCACACATATCGTCGGGAAAGCCGGGACCGCGATCAAGAACACGGATAGCCAAGGCGCTATCGGCCAAATTGTCTATTTCGCAACGTAAACTCACCCCTTCTGCAGCATAGCGACAGGCATTTTCGAGAAGCGCCAGAACAGCCTGCCGAATGCGCTGCGAATCCACGAAAGCCACTATTGGTTGCAGTGCTGTTTCCACTTTGACTTTGTTTGTCTCAAACATAGGTTTCGCAGACAGTAGAACACTGTCAATCAACTCATCCAACTCAACTCGTTCGGGATACATGACGAGTTTCTGACCTATTGCGAGAGATAGAGTACGGAGGTCCTCGACAATTCGGGACAACCCTTCAGCTTGTAAAAGCAGATTGTCTAAAGCCTTCTTTTCCATCGGGAATACACCGTCGACCATGCCCTGCATCGTGCCTCGCAAAATTGTAAGCGGAGTACGCAGTTCATGCGCTACGGCCATATTATTAAACTGCAGTCTGTCTTCCATGTTTTGAAGGCTTGTAGCCAGTGCATTGAAGCTATCGATAAGGCTCGATACTTCGATGGTGCTTTTGTGGGAGCCCGTCATGCGAACGGAAAAGTCACCTGATTTCAATGCTTCTGCAACAACGGTCAATTGTTCCAGTGGTCGCGCAATTTTTCTGGCCAGATAGATCCCTATCGCACTACAGATCAGCGCTGAGAGAAGACCTGATACCAGAACCGAGATATAAAGGTTCCAATCCAGCGGTTCTGAAACCCCGTTGATATACTCGAACAGCTCCTTGAGCGCCGCTGTATCAGGAACCATACCTGCATTCATCTCTCGATAGGCACGTGCCGCATCTGTGGGAAGTTGCTTTAAGAACCCTTCTTCGAGATAAGACGAATACCAGTTGACACCAAGATAAGCCAAACCAACACTCAACAAAAGCATTGCTGCGATGATGATTGCGGTCAATGTGGCAAGTGAAAGAACCGGAAGCTTCATTTTGGATCACAAAAACGATAACCAATACCCCGGACAGCAGAGAAAAAACCAATCTGACCGAGCTCTTCAAGCTTCCTTCTCAGATTTGAAATATGCGTGTCCACGGTCCGAACCAGTGCATCACTTTCAGGCAGGCAGGCATCCAGAATATCAGCGCGTTCAAAAGCATGGGTGGGGCGACGGATCATGTAAGCAAGAATTCGAAATTCACTTAGGGTGAGTTGTAAAGTGACCCGTCTTTCATCCTGATACACAAAAGCCGAATAAGCCCTAAAGTCTACTTCAAAATTACCAAAGCGCCGGACGGTTTCGGATTGTGCGCCATTCGTTCTGCGGAGCACAGCCTTTACGCGCGCAACAACTTCCTGAGGGTTGAACGGCTTAACAATATAGTCGTCGGCTCCCAGACGCAAACCACTCAACCGATCCAGATCTTCAGCCAAAGCGGTTATCATAATCACAGGCGTATTTTCAGTCTGCCGCAAACGACCCAGCACCGCAAAACCGTCCAGTTTCGGGAGACCGACGTCCAGCAAAACGAGATCTGGCGAGAGGAGTGCATGATGTTGCAGTGCCGTTTCACCATCCGCAGCACGAACCGTCCGGTATCCTTCCCGTTCCAAGTAAGCGCTCAGAATTTGTGCGATTTCCGGCTCATCTTCCACGATTAGAACGAGGCTGTTTTCTACCATTGGCTCCGAACTTCTTTATTATATTTTGTTTAATCTTTGTCGTGTCGGCGAGACTTATGCCGTAGAAACAGCGAACGCGCAATTTCCAAACAACAGATAGACGGGACTGCTGTTGTATTTTGACAAGGCACAGATGTGCTCTCCACCATTTCTTGACAATCGGGGTTCAAATCGCGGCCATGTTAATTTTGCAAGGCTTTAGAAATGCGCAACCCTGCTCCCGGCCCCGGCGATGTTCCTTATCGGGCGCACCACATCAACAGCATATGGCTGTCCAGATGGACTACACCGGCTGTCAGCTTTCTATTGATATCAAGTTTAATTTTCATCATGTTCCCTACGTTTGATCTAGCGGTCACTCGCTTTTTTGCAAACGGGAACAGTTTTCCATGGTCGGAAAACCCGATACTTCTGGCTGTCCGGGACGCGAACCGTCGCGCCATGATTTATCTGCTCATTTTGATGATTGTGATGATCGTTCTTTATGCGGTTAAGCCGCAGAAGTTCAAGTTTTTCCAGCCTCATAAGGCGTTCTTTGTCATTTTAACTTTTCTTATCGGGCCATTTCTCATTGTACAGTTTCTTAAAAATTTTTTTGCCCGAGCACGACCACGTAGCCTTCATGAATTTGGGGGCTCTGCAGACTTTACACCTGTTTGGCAATACGCTGTTCAATGCAGCCGTAACTGCTCCTTTCCATCGGGCGAAGCGGCGACGGCCGCAGCAACACTTTCGGTGATCATCCTGATACCCGTAAAATGGCGTCCAATTGCAGTTGCCGTTATTACACCGATTTTGCTACTAGCGTCGTTCAATCGCGTGATATTTGGTGCCCATTTTCTATCGGATGTCGCTATCGCATGGGGACTCATGTGCTGCCTAATGATTTGGCTTTGGCGACGAATTTCCCAAAATGCTCAAAACATAGACTATCTGATTGAGAATCTGGGTCGCACAGCATCCAAGTAACAATACCCAGTCGGTCATTCAACCGACTGGGTTTACTCTCAAAATGTTTTCGAGAGCTTTTCAGCTAACGAATAAACCTTTGGAAAAGCTCTATCTATTGGCTTTGATGCAAGCCTTCATCCAAAGGCCAGCTCCCAGTTTTGCGAAGCGTGCTCCAGTTAGGCGGCGCGCGCAAATAGCCAAACACTCTCGCGTGGGATATCGACCCAAACCGGACCTTCAGGCAAAGCCTTGGGACCAAAGGCCTTGGCTGCAAAATCTCCGGCGCGCAAACGATATTCCCAACGATCACCGAGATACAAGCAAGCGTCGAGATGCATCTCCTTACGGTGCTGACCGGGGGCATTATGCACGGTAATCTGCTCGACCCGGATCACGGCCTTATCATCCTTTTCGTCGCTTTTCCCAACGATCACACCATCCAACTGCCAGTTGGATCCATGAATGCTGGCGGCTTCGCCTGTCCGGCGTATCTCACCATTGGCGATATTATTGGCCCCGAGAAAATCGGCCGCGTAAAAGCTTTTCGGCTTGGTGTAGATATCTTGTGGTGTTCCTTCCTGCACAATGGCACCGTTGCGCAACAGCAGGATGTTGTCGGATGCGGCAAGGGCTTCCGATTGGTCGTGGGTGACAAGAACGCCGCAAATCTCTAGATCAAGGATCAGTTTACGTATCCAGTAACGCGCCTCCTCACGCAGCTTCGCATCAAGGTTGGAAAGCGGTTCATCCATGAGAAGCACACGCGGTTCATAAACCAATGCACGGCAGATGGCGACGCGCTGTTGCTGTCCGCCTGAAAGCTGGTCTGGATAACGTTCGGCCAGATGACCGAGCCCGATCTTTTCCAGCGTTGCCTGCACGCGCTTGCCTGCTTCCACCTTGTTGACCCCGCGCAGTTTGAGGCCATAGGCGACATTTTCCATAACGGTACGATGAGGCCAGAGCGCGTAAGATTGAAACACAAGACCGATATTGCGGTTTTCCGGAGCAACAGTAAGACCTTTGCTGCCATCGAGCATCGGCTTGTCACCAATACTGATCAGGCCTTGCTCAGGCTGTTCAAGGCCCGCGATACAGCGCAGCAAAGTCGTTTTGCCGCTACCCGATGCGCCAAGCAGCGAGACAATGGAGCCGCGTTCAGCCGTGAAGGAGGCTCCTTGCAAAATATGCAAACCACCGAGATATTTGTGAACGTCACGTACAACGAGTTCAGTCATGGATTTTTGCTCCCAGACGAAGGGCGAGACCAAGGCCTGCGCCGGTAAGAACGATACTGACAAAGGCGAGTGCTGCAATCGTATCCATTGCACCCGACTGGATCATCGACACCATCAGAGAGCCGATAACTTCGGTTCCAGCGCTCATGAGATAGATGCCGGTTGCGTAGTCGCGTAAGAAGACGATCATGATCAGCGCCCATGCACCGACAAGTCCTGGACGCACGATAGGAATGACGACATCGCGCCAGGTCTGACCAATGGTTGCGCCGGTAGTACGCGCTGCTTCTTCCAGTTCCGGGCTTACCTGAATGAGCGTGCCCTGCAACAGACGAAGACCATAAGAAAGACCCACGATCAGATAAGCGATGAACAGGCTTATCAATGTCGTTCGCAGCGGTACGAGGAACGGGATGAACAGGAAGAGCCAGAAGAATGCAAGACCAATAATCAAGCTTGGCATGGAGCGTGGTAGCAGGACCATATAGTCAAGAACGGTATTGGAAACGTCACGATTACGATGACCGGCAAGCCCGACGACCAAATAGAACGCGACCGCTACGGCTCCGCCTACAACCGCCAGAATGACCGTATTAAGAACACCGCGATAAAGGCTTGGCACTTCAAAAAGAGCGTTGAAATGCTTTGTTGTGAGATGAGCAAACGGATTGACGCCCTGCCCCCATGCATCAACGAAAGCGCGCAGTATAATACCGCCAATTGGCAAGATAACCGACAGGAAGAGCCAGAAGCCGATAATAGAAAGCGCGATGATCTGCCCTGCTCGACCCAGGCGCATGACGGTTGTGCGCGAGCCTTTTCCACCGAGCGCCGCATATCGGCGACTATGGCGCAACAGGCGACGCTGATACCACACCAAAGGCAAGGTCAGGAGCACCAGCAACACAACCACGACGGCCATCAGCTGATAGGTTGGAACACCGAATAGCGTGGTAAGCTTATAGATATAGGTCGTCAAAACATTGATGCCGCTTGGATCTCCGAGGACCAGAGGTACACCAAACATCTCAAAACCGATCAGCAGGTTAAGTGCTGTTGCGAAGATCAGTGCAGGCAGGACCATCGGAACCGTAACATCCCAGCATACACGCCAGATGGGAGCGCCAGTGATACGCGCCGCTTCTTCCAGATCGGAAGGCAGGTTGCGCATTGCGGCCGATACATAAAGATAGACATGCGGAACATGCGCAAGACCGGTAACCAGAACAATGCCGCTCAGCGAGTAGATATTCCATGGTACGAAGCCGAAGATGTCGCGTACAAAGATCGACACAAATCCGGATGGCCCGATAGCAACCGTATATCCAAACGCAAGAACCAGTGCTGAAATGAACATCGGAACCAGTACAATGACTTCCAGCGCCTTGCGAAACCGGACATCAGTACGGGTAAGCAGGAAGGAGAGCGCTGCGCCAAGAGGAACTGCGATCAGCACCATGCCGACAGCCATGATGACCGTGTTCCACAATGCATCATAAAACATTGGATCAACGAGGATGTATTCATAGGCGCTCAGCCCCAATTGCGCGTTCGCACTAAAAAACGGGGCATCAAGAAAGCTTTGATAAATGATCAGGCAAATAGGTGTGAGTACGCAGAGTGTCAGCAACCCGATCACAAGACGTCTCAACAGGAGCGCTTCGCCCGGTGCGCGAGGTGTCCTCAGGCGTACTTGGCGGGGCACTTCGTGGGTCAGTTTTTGGGTATAAGTATCCGCCGGCATGGATTGTAACCTCCGGGAAACAAGCGATTTACAAGAATGGAACGACCTGAGGGCTATATCTCTCCGAGAACGGGCCAGGCATCACTATCTTCACAGGGGAAAAGACTTTGATGCACTGGCCCCATACCGGGAGGAGCCGTCTAAGCCAACAGGGCTTAGATAATTATCAACCCTTCAGCGCTGCACGCCATTCATTGAGGAATTTCAGTCGCTTCATGGGATCCATGAACTGAAGAAGAGTTTCATCAAGTGCAATTGGCTTGAGGTTGCCACCGACCAGCTCATTGAGCGTGTCGATATTATAACCTTCTGTTGCATCCTTACGCAGTGCAGGCATTCCCTTGGAAGCAAGGGCTGTTTGACCTTCCTGAGAAAGCAGAAAATCAATAAACAGCTTTCCAGCGTTCGGATGCGGTGCATCTTTCAGCACACCCGTAACTCGTGAGAAGGCAGGCGTATAATCCTTGCCGAAGGCAACACCAAGATTTGGTGCACTCTTCACCCAATCCAGAGCGTATGAACCGATCAGATTGTAAGCAAGAACATTCTCCCCCGAAACCACAGTTTCACGCATTGAGCCGGTCGATGAGTAAGATTTTCCCTTGGCGGCGCCGAGTGCTTTGGTCAGATCCCAAAAATTTTTGGTATTATCCAGATCGTTGGTCTGAATAAGGAAGCCGACACCTGACTTCTCGGGATCAAACGTCGCGATACGACCGCTGTAATCGCCGCTGGAAATGAAATTGATCAGATCTTCACGTGTTTGTGGAACCTTGTCCTCGGGCAGAACTGTTTTATTATAGATCATGCCGATGGGCTCGATCGATGTCGCATAAACGATATCTTTATAGACGGCCCAGCTCGGCAGTGACGAACTCTCAGCTGATTTATACGTTTCCAGATATCCATCGACTGCGAGTTTCACGCCCTGATCCATCGCCGAAGTCCAGAACACGTCGCCACCCACTTGCTTCGCGGCGGCTTCCGAAATCACACGATTATAAACGCCGTTTGTACCAATATCGTTGTAATCGACGCGGATACCAGGATACTTTTTTGCAAATGCATCAAGCGCTGCCTGTGCCTGTGCCTGATCGGTCGCCGAATAAATAGTGACTGAACCCTCTTTACGAGCCGCTTCTACAAGATCCTCGCTTGCCGCCAGCGCTGGCATGGCTATAGCCAAAGTTGCAGCGCTTGAAATCAGGGCATAAGAAAAAGAATGCTTCACTTCCGTAGTCCTCCCAAATTGATTTCTAATCTCAAGGAAGGACACGCTACGCGACTTGTTAAGTTTTAGACTTAAATACAAGCACTTTGCATTTCGATTTTACTGGACAAAGCAATAGTATTTCCGCTTCATATGAAGCAGACTAAAGTTTTCAGAAAATCGATATCCTCCCAAGGATATAGGAAAACTCTTCGCTCCCACGAAAAATTCGCCATAATACATAGATTGATTGCCTAAACTGTCAGCAACCTGTCAAAACCAGACAGGATTTTGTTGCGAGTGATAATTTTTCGTGCAATTTATAAATTATGCGCATCCTATTGGTCGAAGACACGCGGGATGTCGGGGAGGCAATCAATCAACGGTTGGAGCGAGTGGGACACTCGGTTGATTGGGAGACAGACGGGTTAGCCGCGGCTGAAATTCTCGACTTTACCGATTATGATCTAATCATTCTTGACGTCATGCTGCCCGGGCTTGGCGGCTTTGACATATTGCGTCGTGTACGGGCCGCGAAAAAAGTCGTCCCGGTTCTGGTGCTAACAGCGCGCTCAGAGATCGAGGATCGGGTAAGCGCTCTCGATCTTGGCGCAGACGACTATCTGGTCAAGCCCTTTGATTTTCGTGAACTGGAAGCACGCGTGCGTGTTTTGCTGCGGCGCAACAGTGGTGAAACGACCAATATCATTGCTTGTGGCAATTTACAGCTCGATAGACAAAGCCGCAACGTGCGCATAGGCAATCGCGAGGTTCAGCTGAAACGACGCGAAATTGCCATTCTGGAGGTTTTCGCTACCCGCCCGGGCCGACTGTTCAGCAAAGATGAACTGATGGATACTCTGTTCGGTTTTGACGAGGGCGTCAATCACAATGCGGTCGAGCTTTACATCTCCAGAATACGCAAGAAAATTGAAGGCTCGGGCGTATCGATTATCACTCAGCGCGGTATTGGCTATCAACTGGTGATCGATGAGAACGCGTGAACCATCGCTCTTTTCGCGCCTTGTAATTCGTGTCGGCATGGTTCTGCTCATCGGAGCGAGCATCCTGATCACAGCAGCATGGTATTATGGTCAGACCGCCGCGAATAAAACCTATGATCAGCTGTTGCGAGGAGCCGCCCTTCAGATCGCCGACGGCATTACCCAGACGGATGGCAAGTTGATCGTCAACCTGCCGCCTTCTGCTTTTGAACTTCTTGGCTTTGCCGAAAGAGATCGCATTTTCTATCGCATCGTTGGTCCCGATGGGATGGTCGTCAGCGGTTATCCTGATCTCAATATCGACGACGACCTTATTGCTGCACGTCGCGATCCGAAACTGGAAACCCAAAGATATCGCGGTGCGGAAGTTCGCATTATTACCGTCTCTCGCGCACTTGCCGATCAAGCACAAAGTGGGTGGGTCTATGTTGTTCTGGCCCAAACCACCGAGGCGCGGCGGACGCTTGCTGGCGAGGTGACGCAAGGTGCCATGCTCATTGTTGGCATCATGATTTTACTTGGGCTTGGCGGGACATTTCTGGCTGTGCGCTATGCACTTAAACCTGTAACAAGCCTCGCCCATGCGCTGCGACTGCGTAATCCGGAAGATTTGACCCCAATGCAGACACCTGCGCCGCAAGAATTGCTGCCATTTGTGGGCGCGATCAATCATTTCATGACACGATTGGACCAACGGGTTGTGCGCCTTCAGCAATTCATTGCCGATGCCGCACACCAGATACGCACACCCTTGACTGCTCTTTCCGCTCAAGTCGATATGCTCGACGAAGATCGGATGAGCCAGGCGGACCGGGAACGTACTCAACGTATTAAAACGCGTACGGGCGAACTGGCACAATTAACCAATCAATTGCTCAGCCACGCCATGGTCATTCACCGTTCGGGCATCATCAAGCTTGAGAAAGTCAATCTCGTTGAAGTGGCCCGCATGGCGTTCAATCACACAATTCCCCTGACGATTGATCCGGACATGGTCATTTCTTTTGAGGCGGGGCGGCCCAGTTTGATTGTCAACGGCGACGCGGTGAGCTTGCGGGAAGCTATTGCCAACATCATCAGCAATGCGCTGCGCCATGGAGCAATCTCACGTCTTGATGTGCGCGTCATGCAATTTGAGCAGCGTATTTGTGTTGAAGTCGAAGACGACGGGCCCGGCATTCCGCCTGAGAAATGGGATCAGATGTCGCGCCGTTTTAATGCCGCTTCTTCCAAAGCCGCCGCCGCATCAGGCCTTGGTTTCGCCATAGCCGCAGAAGTTGCGCTCGCACATGATGGTTTGATCCGCTTCCGGGAAAAAGGGGCAACAGGCTTTACTGTGATACTCGATTTGCCATGCGCATCGGAGAATGCATCTTGAAAATCTATCTTCTAGCCGCTTTTTTCACAATCATAACAATGGGTATGGCACACGCTCAATCAGATGAAGGTACAACGACACACTTCCCTGCATTGAGCGAAGAGACCGGTCGGCTTGTGATCAAAGGAGCTGCGGATACCTCGGCCTTAAAACCCTTGGTGCGGGATTTTCAGGAAGTTGAGCCACATATCGCTGTCGATTACACTGATTTTGTCACAAATGACCTCTACCGTGAGGCTGATATAGCTTGCCGCGAAGGCAAGAATTTCGGCGATCTTCTGATGTCATCTTCTGTGGATCAGATGGTGAAACTGGCCAATGACGGATGTGCTGTACCGCATGTCTCTGCTCAAACGCGGGCAATAGAGAACCATGCCAATAACTGGCGCGACGAGGTCTATGGCTTCACCTTTGAACCATCTGTCATTGTATATCACAGTGATTATGTCTTGCCGCAGGATGTTCCTCATACGCGTGGTGAACTCGCCGATCTTCTGCGGCGCAAACAGGAATACTTTAGAAGACATGTCGCTACCTATGACTTGCGCCAATCCGGGGTTGGCTATCTTCTTGCCTTCCTTGACGCTGAACAAAACTCTACCGCTTATGGACGGTTGTTGGAGAGTATGAGCCGTGTCGATACTCAGCTTCGCTGTTGCAACAACTCGATCCTGGCCGACATTGAAGATCAAAAAATATATATAGGATACAATATCATAGGATCTTACGCCTATGCAGCGAGCCTGCGCAACCCAAAGCTGAAAATCGTGCTGCCCCGCGATTACACACTTGTTTTGAGCCGCGCTACACTAATTCCTCAAAAAGCAAAACATCCCGATCTCGCAGCGCGTTTTATCGACTATCTTCTGTCTGAACGCGGGCGGCGCGTTGCAAGAGAAAAGGCATTCTTCTTCTCGCGAGATGGAACTCTTCCGGCAGGGGTTGATGGCCCACCATCGCTTATTGAAAGCGGTGTCGGCCGCCCTGTTCGTATTGGCCCAGCCCTGCTTGCTACACAGGATGAAGCCCAACGCAAACGATTCATTGACGACTGGACTGATGTAATGGCTTCAAAAGACAATCATACAGCCAAGTGATCACCATACAAATTTGAATTGCGTTTGCGTCTTTGTGGGTAAACTATCTGATGTTACCGAGAGCAACTCATTTGCTTTATTCTTGCAGTGAAAAATAACCTCAGCCGGATTGTTGTGCTTACAGTTTCAGCAAAAGAGAATGATCAAACCGAGATCGTGTCCTCTAATGGCATGAAGGCTTCTGCCAAATAGTCGAGCAGAATTCGCAAAATCGGCCTGACGCTCCGCGATGACGGATATTCCGCATAAACTGGACAAAGCATCGGTTGTAAATCCGGTAGGAGGCGCAATAACTGTCCGGAATAAATATCATCGACAACAAACCGATGCGGAAGCAACCCTATCCCCAGACCATGACGTGCTGCGGTATGGATAGTCATCAGGCAATCGGTCACCATACGTGGGGTGTGCTGAAAGCGCCTCGTTTTATTCTTCGCGTCCAAGAACACCCATTCATTCCGTAAATGCATCGCAGCTCCACTTCGGTCCATAATGGGGAAACCAAATGCCAGGCTTGGATAAGCCTTAAGTTCCTGCATATTCTTTGGAATTTTACCTCGCTCGAAAAGTGTCGGGCTGGCAACAAGACATTGAGAATGACTTCCTAGATAACGCCTCGAAAGGGTTGCATTGTCGTGTGGCTCCAGGCTTTCACGAATGGCAAGATCATAAGCTTCACCAACCAGATCGACGTGCCGATTTAAACACTTCAGATGGATTTCAATTTTTGGGTGCCGTAACATGAACACCGCAATCAATTCACTCAATTGATAGTTAAGCAACCCAACCGGACAGACCATGCGGATTATTCCGTGAGGCTCTTCGCGAATTTGCTCGATAAACTCCTGCGCAGCGTCCGCGTCTTCCAGCACGATCAAGCAACGACGATAATATTCGGCGCCAACTTCCGTTACAGAAAACTGACGACTTGTTCGATAAATCAATGTTGTGCCAAGGCGCTCTTCCAAAAGAGAAATTCTACGGCTCAGAGTGGATTTCTGCACACCCACTCTCCGCGCAGCCGCAGCAAAGCCGCCGCTGGATACAACTTGAACATAATAGAAGAGATCGTTCAAATCCTGCATCGTTGCATTAATAAAACGATATGTTCTAATATTCAATCTTCACCCAACACCATCCTAATGATAGTATCTAAGTCGTTAGATCTAATGCGTAATTCTACGTGTTCTATTGACGCTCGGTAGTGCACACGCCTTCAAAACAGCACCTTTTCTCTATTGTATCCGCGTTTTAGCGCGGAGCGTAAGCAGTGTTGACTTCAAAGGAGGACGCAATGACAAGCGAACCGATACGTGATCCCGTAAAAGATCGACTACTCACTCCTAAGAATTCCGCCTTCATTATCATTGACTACCAGCCGGTTCAGGTGAATTCGATCGCCTCAATGGACCGACAACTTCTCATCAACAATATCGTTGGCGCGAGCAAGGCGGCGCGGGTTTATGATCTCCCGATTGTTCATTCGACCGTGAACGTCAAGACA
This sequence comes from Brucella grignonensis, assembly GCF_002252505.1. Lineage (GTDB taxonomy): Bacteria > Pseudomonadota > Alphaproteobacteria > Rhizobiales > Rhizobiaceae > Brucella > Brucella grignonensis. Next base: position 158,743 of record NZ_NNRL01000168.1, read on the forward strand.
GGCCTCAACAAGCCGCCTATCCCGCAGGTCCGCAAGGCCTTGGAAGGCATTCCAACCTACGACCGTACATCGATCAATTCATGGGAAGATGTCGAGTTTCGCAAGGCGGTCGAACAAACCGGGCGCAAAAAGCTGATCATGACTGCGCTCTGGACTGAAGCATGTCTGACCTTTCCAGCGATTGATGCCCTTGCCGAAGGCTATGAGGTCTATGTGGTTGCGGATGCGGTCGGTGGCACCTCATTGGCTGCGCATGATGCAGCACTTCGACGGATAGAGCAGGCCGGAGGCAAGATGATCAGCGTCCCGCAATTGTTCTGCGAACTGCAGCGAGATTGGCAACGCAAGGAAACTGTTCCCCAATTCATGAACCTCTTCATCGAGACCGGCGGCACAGCTGGCATTCAGTTTGCCTACGACAAGGCTGAATAGTCTATCCTTAAGGAGCCGGCCTCTGGACCGGCTCCTCCTATTTTTGGCCATTGAAAGGATCAGGACATGAGCGAACTGTTTCTCGTCGTTAGCCTTAAAGCAAAAATGGGCAAGGAAAACGCGCTACGCCACGACCTGAAAGTGGTTACTGAAGAATCCCGCAAAGAGGACGGTAGCATCAGTTATGATCTTTTTGTCGACCAAAACGATCCCGGACGGTTCCTCTTTTTGTCGAACGCTGGGCTTCCAGGAAACAGCGTGACAAGCACCACAATGAAGGTCCTCATATTCAATTTTTCCAAGAGAATGGCGCAAAGAACGTCGAGCTCACAGAGTTCGCTTACTTCCTAAACCGGGTCGAGTGACCAAACATTAAACACTGAACGGACAAACAGGGAAGGTTAGGACCAATGACAATAGCAAATTTCAACGGACAGCGCCCTATCATCGATCCCGATGACTCCGCCATGCTGCTGATTGACCACCAAAGTGGGCTTTTTCAAACCGTAGCAGATATGCCATTTACAGTTCTGCGAAACCACGCGACTGCCCTCGCAAAAATGGCGACGCTGGCGAAGATTCCTGTGGTAACGACAGCATCTGTTCCACAAGGCCCGAACGGCCCGCTTATTCCGGAAATCCACGAAAATGCACCGCACGCCAAATACGTGGCTCGAAAGGGTGAGATTAATCGGCGCTCATTGGTGGCGTAGCACTATGGAACACCGATCTGATTGAACCAGGATCAGAAATCAGTCTGGGCATTTTTACTCTATCCAGCTGAGCAATCTAGGATATCTTAATTCACAGACGCCGCCTGAGCGCGGCGTCACCTATATTTGTGAACTAGTACCAGAGATCACGCGAACGGCAGGTAAAATGGTAAGAATCATAGGCATTTCCGGAAGCCTTCGGGCCGGCTCTTACAACACTCATTTGTTGCAACTCGCAGCAAGCCTCATGCCAGAAGGCTCGCAGATGGTGGTGGAAACGCTGCATGGTATTCCGCTTTACGATGCGGATCTCGAAGCGAGCGAAGGTTTGCCACCTCGTGTCACAGAACTGAAGGAAGCCGTTGCCAGTGCCGACGGCCTGCTTCTGGCAACACCGGAATACAACAACTCTATTCCCGGCGTTTTCAAGAACGGCATCGACTGGCTGTCTCGTCCGGCCAACGATATCGCTCGTGTTTTCGGCGGCAAGCCGGTTGCTCTTTTTGGAGCGTCACCGGGAGGCTTCGGCACAGTGCTGAGCCAGAATGCGTGGCTCCCGGTTTTGCGTACTTTGCGCACTGAACCATGGTTTGCAGGACGCCTGCTGGTTTCACACGCGGGTAATGTGTTCGACAATCAGGGAAAGCTGACGGACGAGGCTCTTATCACGCAACTAAAGACATTCCTTGCAGGGTTTGTGACTTTCATCGAGACACAGCAAACGAAAACAGTATAGTCAGATTGTCGGGTCTTCGCCCGGCGGTACCGTCATCACATCTGCCCATTCCGGGTGCCTGCGATATTGCGCCCGGACATAGGGACAGAGTGGTATGATTTTCATTCCGTTCTGGCGTGCATCTTCAATCATGAAGGTTACAAGCGCCGCAGCCGATCCCGTACCTTTCATGCTGTCCGACGCCCCTGTGTGGTCGGCGCTGATCAGACTGTTGCCGCGCTTGGTGAAGGTGATTTCAGTTTCACCATCAATTCCGTCGATGCGGGCCACATAACGTCCGTTGCGGGCGTCTTTGTCTTCTCTCCCCATCCTCATATCGACCATTTCAGTCTCCTCCCACTCTCTGATCTTCCAGAGCGGTTCCCGTTCTAACAGAATGGGCGGAACCGCTCTAACTGTTTGACTTATTACACTCTCGGCAAAACCGTTTCGCACTTTTGCTGGGAGTGCTCTATCCTGCACGCTGCAATTGGAGAGCATTCTCCATATCTGCCCGATTGACCATCGCGCCGAACAGCGGCGTTCCGGTATCAAATGAACGGCTGAAAGGCAGCGCTCCTGCATCGACAGGATCGAATCCGATACGGTCGATAAAGACGGCGACTTCCCGGCGTGCATCTGCATCGTTTCCGGCAATTGCCATCGCACGACGCTCCGGATCGCCTGCCGGGCGAGCTTCCTCATCTATTTCGTGATAGCCCATATGATTAAAGCTCCGCACCAGCCGCGCATGTGCCAAGAATTCCTGCACAATCTCGCTGCTCGAGCGCTCGCCTTCAAACTCGGCAATTGTTCCGTCTGTTGGTGCCCAGTAGTTCATGGCATCAACAACGATCTTATCGGCCAACAGTTCCGGTGAAAGGCTGCGATATTTAGACAGCGGCAATGCAAGCACGACAATGTCGGCAGCTGCAATCACGTTTTCCGCCGTCTCAGCTTTTGCACCCGGCACCATGATTTCCAGCACAAGGGCGATGTCTTCCGGCGCTTTGGAAGTTGCCAGCCGCACCTCATAGCCCGCCGCAATTGCGCGACGAGCTATGGCGGTGCCGACACGGCCCGCACCCAATATGCCGATAGTTTTGACCTGAGATATTGGCATATTCAGTTTGCTCCTGTTTATTTTCCAGAACCCAGTTCCGCATCAACGAGCGGCTTCACCTTGGTGCCCAGCAATTCTATCGACCGCAGGAATGCCTTGTGTGGCATCTGTCCGACGTCCATCTGAAAGAACTGTCGTGTATGACCAATGTGCTTGTGCAACTCGACGATACGTTCGGCGATTTCCTCCGGACTACCCGCAAAGAGTGCACCCGCGCCACTTGCTTCCTTGTCGTAGTGCGAGCGTGGCGGCGGCGCGAAGCCCCGGATCTTGCCGAGCTGTTCCATGACCGCATGCCAATGGGTCCAGAAGAATTCCTTGGCTTCCTTTGCATCCTCGCCGATGAAACCCGGGCTTGCGACCGAGACCTTCACCTTTTCCGGGGCAATTTCCGCTTGGGCGGCCGCGCGCCGGTAAAGATCAGCCAGCGGTGCAAACCGCGATGCCTGACCGCCGATAATAGCGTAGGAAATCGGCAGGCCAAGCAGGCCCGCACGAACTGACGAGTGCGGATTACCCCCGGTGGCAAGCCAGACCGGCAGCGATCCGCTATCCGGACGCGGCACAACAAGTGCATCGTTTAGCGCGGGACGAAATTTACCCTGCCAGGTGACCTTTTCGCTTTCGTTGATCTTCAAAAGCAGATCAAGTTTTTCAGCATAAAGTTCGTCATAATCGTTGAGATCATGTCCGAAAAGCGGAAAAGATTCCGTTGAAGACCCTCTGCCGGCCGTAATTTCGGCGCGTCCGTTCGACAACGCGTCCACCGAGGCAAACTGCTGATAAACCCGCACCGGGTCGTCCGTGCTCAGCACTGTGACGGCGCTGCCAAGTTTAATGTTGTTTGTCGTCGATGCCGCAGCACCCAGAATGACGGTCGCAGCCGAAGCTGGCATCTCACGTGTATGATGCTCGCCGATACCAAAATAATCGAGACCCACCTCATCAGCGAGCTGGATCGCCTCGAGCAGGTTGCGCGTTGCATCTGCCGTAGAGCCGAGTTCGCCAGTGACGGTATTCTTCTGCACGTCCCCGAAACTATATACGCCCAATTCCATGTTATTCTCTCCTTAAGGCCTATGCCGACAATCTTAGCCAGCAGTATATGTTAGTAACTGAGTATAATATCGGTACTGCTCGTTGCCATACAAGAAGGCACATTTTGGGAACCCGGTATCCTGAAAGTGCCTGCGATATAGACCCACTCGACGGGCATATGATCTTGTAAATCAGAGAACACTATCGCCGCTGGCGATATAGACTATGGGACTGCCAGTCGTTTATCTTGGCTTTTGAGATTGCAACCGGAGACGACGCGTTCATGATCAAGGGTATAGCGCTGCTATTGTTGTTTCAGCTGCTTGGCGAAAGCATCATCTTCTTGAGCGGACTTCCCATACCAGGCCCCGTTGTGGGGCTCGTGCTTCTGTTTGTTGCCATGCAACTGTGCAAGATATTCGACTGGGGTATCTTTGCCGAAGCAGAAACAGCGGCTGATGGTTTTCTCGGTAATCTCGGCCTGCTTTTTGTCCCGGCGGGTGTCGGAGTGGTCGCTATGTGGAGCCAGATTCAGGGGCAAGCCACAGCAATTCTGGCTATCGTGGTGATCTCGGCAATTCTCACATTGGCGGTGACGGTCTGGACTTTCATTCTTGTGCAACGCTTCATGAGGCGGAGGTAGCTTTATGAAACATCCGCTGGAACTATGGGTGTACCTTTCAGCATCACCATTGCTGTGGCTCACTCTCACATTATGCGCATGGATCGTTGCGACGCATATTTCCGTTCGACTGAAGCGCCATCCATTGGCCAATCCTGTACTGATTTCCATCGTGCTGCTTTCCAGCCTGCTCGTGATTTTCGATGTTCCCTATGGAACGTTCTTTGAGGGCGCTCAGTTTATCCACTTCCTGCTTGGTCCAGCCACTGTCGCCATCGCGGTGCCTCTATTCCGCCAATGGCATCAGGTGCGGCAAGCGCTCATCCCAATGGGAGCAGCGCTGGTCGTCGGTTCGTTCTTTGCCGTTCTTTCCATTGTCGTGATGGGCAAATGGGCTAATCTCTCCAATGAAGTGCTGATTTCTTTTCTACCAAAATCCGCAACTGCGGGGGTTGCCATGGCGATCTCTTCCACACTTGGCGGCACACCGTCGCTAACCGCAGTATTGGTTATACTCACCGGCATTATCGGTGCGCTTGTCGTCACCCCTTTCATGAATGCCATGCGGATAAAAGACTACGCTGCGCGTGGATTTGCGGTGGGGCTGACATCGCACGGCATCGGAACCGCACGTGCCTTTGATGTCGATGAAACGGCTGGGCTCTTCGCCGGAATTGCCATGGCCCTGAACGCTATTGCAACATCACTTGTTGTTCCGTTGCTCGTCAAACTGCTCTTTTGACGAGTTCACCGAGCCAACGAAAGGCGGTCAAGAAAATGACCGCCTTTTCACTCTTTACGAAGACTACTCGAAATCCTTATCGGTATAGAGTCGGGTTTTCTTGACTGCCTCAATGTTCTGCGCGCCACCCAGCATCATGTTGATGGTCAGCTCCTTGTTCAATTGCTGAACAACGGAATTCACACCTTCAGCACCGCCCAGGTTGAGCCCGTAGAGGATCGGGCGCCCGACAGCGACAATATCGGCACCGCTGGCAAGCGCTTTGAACACATGCGAGCCTCGGCGAACACCACTGTCAAATACGATCGGCACACGCTTGTTGACGACCTTGGCGATGGACGGCAACACCTCGAAGGATGCCGGACCGCTATCCAACTGGCGACCGCCATGATTGGATACCCATATGGCATCCGCCCCTGCCTTGATAACCGTGTCGGCATCATCAGGAGACTGAATGCCCTTCACGATGACGGGCAGATTGGTCAGATCCTTCACGTATTTGATATCCGTCGGTGTAAAAGCCTGCTTGGCCTGAGCGTAAATTTCACTGATGCCCGCGCCCTTGCCGGTCTTAGAACCGTCGTCTTTCTGCTTGGCAAACAGTTCCAGATTGGCGAAGCCCAGCGGGAACTGGAAGCTGTTCTTGATATCATCTTCACGATAGCCGCCAACCGGCGAGTCGACCGTCAGAATAATGGCCTTCGCACCACTATCTTTGGCGCGTTTCAGCGTGAACTCGTTAAATGCGTTGTTCTTGCTCATATAGAGCTGGAAGAAGAACGGGTTGTCGCCTGAGACCTCGGCCACTTCTTCAATTGTCTTATTGCCATAGGTGCTAAGTGAGAAGATGGAACCAGCCTTGGCCATGCCTTTTGCTGTCGCAATCTCACCGTCCTGATGCGCCAGTCCTTGCGCGGCCATTGGGGCCTGAATGACAGGCGTTTTCAGCTTGAGGCCAAGAAAACTGGTCGACAAGTCAATGTTCGACAGTTCGATGCCCTGCATGACGCGTGGCATGATATATTTCTTGTCAAACGCAGATGTATTCGAGCGGAGGTTCTGCTCATTTTCGGCACCACCGCGGATATAACCGAAGGCACCTTTTTCCATATTGTTCTGAACCTGAGCTTCAAGGTCGTTCAGGTTGACGATTTTAATCGGGCCTTCCGCAGTGCTGGCCTTATAATCACTGGCGTGAGCAACCCCAAGGGAGAATGCCAGCACAACCGCACTCAGCGATGCGGCATATTTTCTACCGTGTAGACTGATCATGATACTATCTCCTGAGGCATCTCGTGGCCGGATGTAATCCTTGGTGGCCACGCGGATGCCCAAAAATGCTTTGCTTGACCCATACAGCCAAGTTGAAAACAACCGTTCCGGTTTACTGCTTGATTGCCTCAGCCTGAATTTCAAGCTTGACCATCTTGGCCATGCCTTCCTTTACAAGGAAGTCCACACCCCACTGGGTACGATCAATGGTTGCTTCAAAATCGCCACCACAGACTTCTGCTTTGAAGATCGGGCTCTGGTAGCAACCGAACTTGGTGGCCGTCAGCTTGATTGGCTGTGTCTTTCCTTTCATGGTCAGATTGCCATCCACCGATACCAGCTTGTTTTCGACAAAGTTCCACTTGGTCGACTTGAACTCAATGGTCGGGAATTTTTCCGCATCCAGCATATCAGCGCTTTTCACGTGCTTGTCGAATGCGACCATGCCTGTATTCAGCGTCTTTACGGGAATTGAAATATCCATCTTCCCATCCATGGTTTCAGGATCGAACGAGATATCGCCGTTGATTTCGTAGAAGCCACCACTGTTTGTCGATGTATTGAAGTGATCAATATAGAAAACAGCTTTTGTGTGTGTTGGGTCCAGTTTGTAATCCGCCGCCTGGGCAGCTGAGACTGACAGCAACGAGGCTAAGAGTGGTAGTATGAACTTTCTCATGTCGATTTCCTTGTCGAGATGTGAATTAAAAGCGAGAAGCAGGTCGCCCCAATTCTTCGACAGTTTGTCAGAGGGGCATCGCTTCGATGTTCACAAAGTAACCCTGCAGTCTTGTGTCGGGTAGATCGGATTTCGGTACTCAATGTCCTATAAATAGGACGCTTGTTGGTGTTGACCAGAAGCAACAGGACTATATGCGTTTCAGAGAAACTTTCCCGGCAGCGACGGTCGGCGCATGAAGAGTGTTGCGAGCGCTGCAAGAGCAATAGCGAGACCGATCATGACGAACATGTCGCTGTAGGCCAGCACGAAAGCCTCCCGTTGAACGGTTCTGGCGAGCATGGCCGTGGCTTGGGCAGTCACCGTCGTTGGATCGCTGTTATGAGCTTCCAGCATGGCTGCGGTTCGGTCGATGCGGCCCTGCACATCCGCAGCGCCCCGTTCCAGATGCAGGCCAAGCAGATTGGAGTGCACCTGCTCCTGCATGCGTGTGAATGTGCTGACCGCAGCAAGACCAATGGCTGTGCCAACCGTGCGAACGATATGAACGAGAGAAGCGATCCACGGTATTTCCCTGACGCTGATGTCTTCCGTTATCAGAACCATCAAGGGTATGGCGGTGAATGGTGCCGCGATGGACTGCACGAACAGCGAAGGCAATATCTGATCCGACGTCCATAGATGCGTGAGATCGGACAGCATAAGAACGCCTGCGCCGAACAGCATCAGCCCGAATGCTGTCAGACTGCGCGGATCCATCTTGTAGGCCAGCCAGGCGACGAATGGCGTCAGAACGATCTGCGGCAAAGCGGAGACCCAGAACATCGTTCCACTTTCCAACGCGCGATATCCTTGAATTCGGATCAGGTATTGCGGCAGCAGATAGGCAGAGGTCATCAGCCCGATGCGCATGGCGAACATCAGGAATAGACTGAAGCCAATATTCCGTCTGGCAAGCAGACGCGGGCTGACCACCGGATCCGGATGCCGCAATGCATGGATGAGATAAATGCTCAGAAAGAACAGAGCTGAAGCCAGCAGACCCACGATCAATCCCGATCCGAGCCAGTCGAGGCGATTGCCCTGATCGAGTGCCGTTACCAATGCAGCCAGCCCGAAAGACAGCGCCAGCAGACCAAAACCATCATGCCTACGGAAACGCAGGAATTTGATAGGATCGTTGGCAAGCCCGTAGGCTCCCGCGAGCAGCGTAAGACTGCCAGGTATGATATTGATCCAGAACAGATATTCCCATGATAGATGCGTGATCACCCACCCCTCGATGCTGGCGGCAAGGTTTGGTGTAAGTGACGAAGCCAGCGCATAGAGCGACAAGCCGTAAAGCCGCAGATGCTGTGGCAAATGCCGCATGATCACGGCATAAGCCATCGGCATCAGGATACCTGCACTCAGGCCGCGTATCGCCTGAATGCTGATAAGCGTCTGGAGATTGGGGCTGAACGGCGCCAGCATCGATGCGATCGTGAAAATGAGCGCTCCGATCATGACCCCGCGAGCGGGCGAAAGGATGGAGCGCAGCCAGACGGCGGATGGTATGGCGGCCACTTCGGCAACGACATAAGCCGTCGTCAGCCAGCTCGCCTCATCCATGCCAACACCAAGTGCTCCGCGAATATCAGCAAGTCCGATATCGGTGAGGCGCGAGTTCAACAGGGATGTTGTAGTGCCCAGCAGGACAGCGGCAACGCCGATCAGCGCCCGTATGTTGGGCAGTCCTGTGGGGCGCGATTGGGCAGAACCCTGAACGGTCGTAGCGGTGGACATGGCTTTTCGGCTCCTGCCGCCTGTCCGCTCAGAATGAAGTTTCCGGACAAACGGCTTCGTTGGTTATTTGATCAGGTTGGCTGTCGTCTCAATGCTCTGGTCGGTATGCACGGTTGCCACGACCGACATGCCCGGGCGAAGCAGACCGTCGAGTTCACCATTCTGTTCAAGTGCGATACGCACGCCGACGCGCTGAGCTACTTTGGTGAAGTTGCCGGTCGCATTGTCCGGCGGCAGCAGGCTGAATTCCGATCCCGTTGCCGGTGACAACCGCTCAACATGACCGCGCAGCTCCTTGCCCGGGAATGTATCGACCGTCACGCTGACAACCTGACCCGGCCTGAACTTGGCCAGCTGCGTTTCCTTGAAATTGGCGACGACATAGAGCTTCGAGACAGGCACGACTGAAACGAGTTGCGACCCGGCCCGCACATATTGTCCTTCGCGCGCGCCGCTGACCCCCACAACGCCATCCATCGGTGCTGTGATATGGGTACGATCCAGGTCGATCTGCGCGAGCCGCAATGCAGCCTGCTGATTGGACAGTTCAGCCTGGGCTTGGTCGGATTGGGTGGCAAGAACGTCCAGCTTCTGACGCTCGGCTGCTATTTCGGCCTGTTTTTCAGCAATCTGCGCTTCGATGCGTTTGACGTCGGCAATCGCGGCTTCCAGCTTTTGCGCTGTCGACCAGCCGTCTTTCGTGAGAGATGTCTGTCGGTGACCTTCACTGACAACGCGCTCGCGGTCGGCGTTGAACGCCGCCAGTCCGGCTTCTGCTTGTTCGATCACACGCTGCTGCAAGGTGATGTTGCTCTGCGCATTACGGATTGCGGCCTGTGCGGCGGCTACGCTAGCTCCGGCCTGATCCACCCGAGCCTGATACTGGGTCGGGTCGATCTGCATCAGCAGTTGTCCAGTCTTGACGTGCTGGTAATCCTCCACCAGCAGATGCACGATACGCCCGCCAACCTCAGCACTGACCGGTGTTGTGTCGGCGCGCAGATAGGCATTGTCGGTCGCCTGGTTGGTCATGCCTGCCACCCAGCTTCCCCAGCCAAGCGGAATGACGATGGCAAGACCGATCCCAGCGACAATCACAGATGCGCGGGCAAGGCTGAGATATGTCCGGCGCCGGGCCTTTCCTGCGATTTTGGGGAGCTCCGGCTTGTCTTTGGCTGGAGCTGGCTGCTGAAAGAGAACAACTGGCTTGTTCATAACACACAGTTCCTCAGTTGATTGTCTGAATCGAGATCCGACTGTGAGAGCCAAAAGGCGAAGCCGCGGCTTCGCCTTCAGTTTTGACATGGGATGAGTATCGTTAGTTCTGGAAGCTGGAAGGTGAAGCATCGCCAAAGCGATGAGCCGAACCGTCTTCCCTCACCTGTGTTGCAGGGGTAATCGCCGCCGTGCTCGTGAAATCGAGCTTACGAGCAGGAAGATTTACATCCTGTCCGGGCAGAACAAATGCTTTATCCTGTGCGGCCATGTCTTCCGGCTGACCGACGAATGGGTTTTCAGCCAGAGCGGCGCCGGTGCTAAGAACAATTGCGGTAATAGCAAAAGCGATCTTTTTCATTTTCTGTCTCCTTGAAACTTTGGTTTGGCTTGTGAAAATCAAAGCCGTTTGATGGAGCGAATATGGTATGTCCCCTTCCATGATTGAAATGATTTGTTATAATCTGAATTATGAGCACTATTCATAATATCGATCTTAATCTGATCCGTGTTTTCAACGCTCTGATGGAAGAGCGGAACGTGACCAAGGCCGGAGAGAGACTCAATCTCACCCAGTCGGCAGTCAGTCACGCACTCGGAAAATTGCGATATATTCTGTCAGACGAACTGTTCGTGCGCGGCCCGCAGGGCATGCATCCGACGCCACGCGCCGAAGAGCTGTCGCAGCCGCTGCGTTCGGCTCTTGCCGACATATCGGCGGCACTTTCACCAGTTCAGTTCGATCCCGCCACGGCGGATATGAGCTTTGTGGTCGCCACTTCCGATTTCTATATCGGCACGCTCTTTCCTGCCGTCATGGAGCGGCTCGAAAAGGAAGCGCCGGGCATCCGGCTTTGGCTTCGATTGTTCAATGATCTCAATCTGGTCGAAGAACTGGATCGCGGAACTCTGCATCTCGTTGTCGGTGCTTTCGGACGCATTCCCAGCCGATTCAGGCGGGAGCCGCTGGTATCCGTCGATAATGTCTGGATCATGCGCAAAGACCATCCGGCTTCTTCCGGTCCGCTGACAATCGAAACACTCGGGCATTATCCACACATTGACGTCTTGTTGTCAGGCCGCGCGGCAATGGAAGCTGCCGGCATGCAAGAACAGGAAGGTCTCGAGCGCGCGTTTGTAACCAGCAATCCGCCATTTCTTGAGGGGCTGCTACGGGAGGTCGGTCTATCACGCCGTATTGGCGCAACGGTTTCCCTCATTCTGGCAGTGCCGCCGCTTGTCGCGGCGACCAATATGATCGCCCTGTTACCGCGCAGTGTCGCGGAAACATACAAAGATACTTACGGTCTTGTTCTGCATGAGGCGCCCTATCCGTTGCCAGCCACTCAGATCAACATGCTATCGCACAATACTTTCGGTGCGCATCCGGCTGTTGCCTGGCTGCGCTCCGTTCTGCGCGAAGCGATAACAGTTTCCCAGGCCTGACTCATCAGAAATGACAAAAAAACGCCGGGCTGTAACCCGGCGTTCTCTTGCAACGCTCCAACCGACAAGCAAAGCTCGCTTACCGGAATTGTCGCGGCGGCTTATTTGCCGGACGTCATTGTGTTGTAGCTGGTGATCAGGTTGCGATAATCCGGAATGTGGTTGGCAAACAGCGTGCCCAGACCTTCAATATCGTTGCGCCAGTCGCGATGCAGCTCACAGGCAACCCCGAACCAGGTCATCAGCTGCACACCGGCTGCACTCATGCGGTCCCATGCCGAATGGCGGGTCACTTCATTGAAGGTGCCCGATGCATCGGTGACGACAAAGACGTCGAAACCGGCTTCGATAGCGGACAATGCCGGGAAAGCCACACAGACTTCGGTTACGACACCAGCGATGAGCAGTTGCTTCTTGCCGGTAGCCTTCACCGCCTTGACGAATTCCTCATTGTCCCAGGCGTTGATCTGGCCAGGGCGAGCGATATAGGGCGCATCGGGGAATGTTTCCTTCAGCTCCGGCACCAACGGGCCATTCGGGCCGTTTTCAAAACTGGTGGTCAGAACAGTCGGCAGCTTGAAATACTTGGCGAGATCGGCGAGCGCCAGCACATTGTTCTTGAACTTGTCCGGGTCGAAATCCCGCACCAGCGACAGCAGACCGGTCTGGTGATCGACGAGAAGAACCGCAACATCATCCTTGTTGAGGCGTACATATGGCTTGGTCATCGACGTTTCCTTTCAGGAAGTCAGAGGATAGATCGCCACCCGTATATTCGTGTAACGTTTGGCGTTGGTGGAATGAACGAAAGCTATCTCAGCAACGAAAAGCGCAAAAGATTGTCAAAATCGACGCTGCGTTCTATTAATGGAACGATGGAAGACCTGAACGACCTTTATTACTTTGTGCAGGTGGTTGATCATGGCGGCTTCGCGCAGGCAGGCCGTGCCATCGGCCTGCCAAAATCGAAACTGAGCCGCCGCATCGCGCTTCTGGAGGAGCGGCTGGGCGTCCGCCTGATCCAGCGCTCGTCGCGCCATTTTTCCGTCACCGATATCGGGCGTGAATATTACCGCCGCTGTCTGGCAGTTCTGGTCGAAGCGGAAGCTGCCACTGCTTTCATTGCGCAGCATCGCGACGAGCCGCGAGGTGTGGTTCGGTTAAGCTGCCCGACAGCGCTGATTTCATTCCAGTTCGGGGCGTTATTTGCCAAGTTTCTCACAGCCTATCCGAAGGTGGACCTACATCTGGAAAGCACCAATCGCCGTGTTGACGTGATCGGCGAACGTTTCGATGTTTCCATCCGCGTACGGTTTCCGCCGCTGGAGCAAACCGATCTTTTGATGCGCAAACTGGACGACAGTTCGCAGTATCTGGTCGCGCGGCCGGGCTTCCTCAATGAACCTGTGACCACACCGGCTGATCTGGTGGGGCTCCCAAGCCTCGCATGGACATCAGCCTCCCATAATTACGAATGGCGGCTTGAAAAGCACAATGGCGAGCGCGCCGTCATTCCGCACCGCCCCCGCTTTCTGACTGACGACATGGCGGCCTTACGCGATGCGGCGCTGGACGGTGCCGGGATCGTGCAGCTGCCAACCATGATGATCTGGCGGGACCTTGCCGCAGGCACGTTGGTGCCTGTCCTGCCCGAATGGCGTCCGGCTGCGGGCATCGTCCATGCGGTATTTCCATCCCGACGTGGTCTACTGCCCTCGGTACGCACGCTGATCGACTTTCTGGCGCGGGAATGTGCCGTGCAACGCAAAGCTATCGACGAAAGTATTTTCTGGCCGGAAGCAGGAGAAAATACTGAAACGTGAAGGCGACGACACGGCAATAACGCGAATTTAATAGGATGCGCATGATACCGGTGCATCAATCTGCACCCAACATTGATCTCTCTGGTCATCCCCCAATAATCAATGGAGTTTAAAAGTAGAATTTCCTCGGCGTTGTAATCGGGGAGATTTTGATGAAGGCTTAGGATGATGAGAGCTGCGCAGAAACAGAAAATGGTTGCGCAAATTCTACCGAAGTACCCCGTTTAAAATGAGCGATTGTCCAATCTGGTGTCGCGAGGACAGCTTCAATTTGAATTGGGGAGCAGGAGGCATGTGTTGCTGCTTGTGCATCATATGAACGAGCGCGATACTTGGGAGTGGCGGCACTTTCTTTTGCAAAACATTTATTGAGACACTTTCGGCTTTCCGAACTTTCTAACTGAAAAATCGAGGAAGGTTCTTAACTTAGGTGTCATTCGCCTGTCGGCAGCATAAAGTGCGTGGAGCTGACGCGCAGGCGGTTCATAATCCTGTAGGATGCGACGCAATCGACCCGACACTAACTCGTCAGAAACCAGTTCGAGCGGTTGCAATAGCACGCCCATGCCAGATACTGCGGCAGCGCGAAGAGCTTCACCGCTATCGGTAGCAAATCGACCTTTGATTGGAATCTCGATTGGCCCGTTAGGGCCATTGAAATTCCAGTTTGCGCGAAGCGACGTATGAGAAAATACGAGGCACTCGTGCTCCTTTAAGTCTTCGGGTGTTAATATCGGACTTGCCGATTTGAGATATTCAGGAGCCGCACACAACACGAGACGAAGTGGGGCAAGCCGACGTGCCGCAAGTGAGCTATCGGGTAACTCGCCGGTCCTGAAAACCACATCAAAGCCATCTTCTATAAGGTCCACCGGACGATTGCTAAGGCTAAGATCCACGGACACTTCGGGGTGATCTGCTAGATATTCCGGTAACTCAGGCGCCAGTGCCCGGCTGCCAAATGTAACAGGTGCACTGATGCGAAGCCGTCCCCGAGCCGTTGATCTGGTCTCGGCGATCATCATTTCGGCTGCTTCGAACTCAGCAAGGATCGTCTTCGCGTGTTCATAAAATATGCGGCCACTATCGCTTAAGCTCTGTTTTCGTGTGGTGCGGTTCAGCAACTTTATTCCTAAAGTCTGTTCTAAGTGCCTTATGTGCTTTCCAGCCAATTGAGAAGAGATATCGAGTTCGTTGGCGGCTGCAGAAATCGAACCAAACTCAACGGTTTTCACGAGAATAGCCAGCGATTGCAATCGATCCATTAGAAACACCACATTGTTAGTCTTAAAATAATAAGCCAATTTATATCATATCATTTCAAATGTATATGTGGCGCCATCTCAAATGAATATCACTTTAAGAGTTCAAACGAAGGAACACGGAAGATGCCCTCCTTTACAAGGAAAGTAGCAATGGCCGCAGCACTAAGCAGTAGTGTAGTTTCAGCTAACGCATCCCAGATCACGCAGACAGAAGCCGAGAAGCCAACAATTGTGCTGGTTCATGGTGCGTTTGCAGATGGATCCACATGGCGAAAAGTAGTTCCCCTGCTGCAACAGGAAGGCTTGAAAGTGGTTGCAGTTCAGAACCCATTGACGTCGCTTGCCGATGATGTGGCGACCACCCGTCGCGCATTGGATGCACAGACTGGTCCAGTCGTTCTCGTCGGCCATTCCTGGGGCGGAGCTGTTATAACCGAAGCAGGGGAACACGAACGGGTCAAAGCTCTCGTATATGTGGCAGCCTTTGCACCATCACAGGGGCAGTCAGTTGTTGACATGTCCAAGAACTATCCGACCCCGTCTGGCTTTGCCCATATCAATGCCGACAAGGAAGGGTATTTGACATTGACCGCCGAAGGCGTCGCCAATCATCTGGCACAGGATCTCCCGGCGGAGGAAACCAAGGTGATGACCGCACTTCAAGGTCCAGTGCGTGGAACTAACTTCGAAGATAAAGTCAAGTTTGCCGCTTGGACAACAAGACCCTCTACATACATCATCAGTGAAGATGACCGGATGTTGCAGCCGGAATTGCAAAAAGAGATGGCCAAAAAAATCTCTGCAAAGGTGGTGAGCTTGAAGGCGGGACATGCCCCTCATTTGTCTCATCCAAATGAAGTTGCGAAAGTCATTCTTGAAGCTGTCAGCAATCTAGAGAATTAATTGTACAAAGTGATGCAGGCGCGGAGCAGTAACAACCGTGCCTGCAAATTTTATTATTTCCTGCAGCCCACGCCAAAGTAATACGTCACCTATATTGCCTCATCTCATTCTTTGAGCTTTGAAACTGATTTCAAAAAATCCCATACTACACGCATTCTGGTTATGCGCCGAAGTTCGACAGGCATCAACATCCAATAAGTTCGCTGAAAGCTCACCGTTTCACTTAGAAGAGGTTGAAGACCATAATCCGCTGCGAGATAGCCAGGTAACAATCCTATTCCTCCTCCACAACTGACTGCTGCGAGCTGCGAAAAAATGCTGGTGCTACGCAAACTCACATTCGCTCCAAGGACCAAATCTGTGATCGACGGCAAGTCCTTCGCAGGACCAGTTTCCCCGAGATATCCAATAAACCGGTGTTTCTTTAGGTCCGATAAATTGTATATCGGTTCATTCTGTTGGAGATATTCGGGAGCAGCATAAAGCTTCAAAGTATAATCACACAATTTCGTTATAGTATATGGACCACGTTCGGGGCGATCCAGAGTAATTACGATATCAGCCTCATTTCGCGAAAGGTGAATGGGGCGAGGCTAAACAATCAGATCAATCGATAACCCTGGGTGACCTGACAGGAAAGCGGGAATCTGTGACGAGATAGAACCAACCGCATATCCCTCAACGCAGCCGACTCTTACAACCCCGGTTACATTTTCATCAGTTTTTTCAGAGCTGGTGTCGATACACGAAAACTGGTCCTCGATCGATTGAGCAATTGAAAGCAGGGCTTCTCCTTGCAAAGTCAAAGAGTAGCCATTTTTGCTACGCGTAAAAAGTGGAGCTCCCGTCGCAATTTCAAGTCTCTGCACACGTCTGGAAACGGTCGTGTGTTTTACTTCCAGCCGCCGTGCAGCCTCAGTCAGCGTCTTCACTCGTGCCAATTCGAGAAAATACCGCAGGTCATCCCATTCCACGCGAGAACCTCATCTTAAACGGCCAAGCATATAACATTTTTCTGCCCGGCCGTTAGCTGACTACATTGCGCATTAACGACGCAAAAACTGATCATGAGTTTTCAACGGCCTATTGTCCATTGGTTATTTGGCAACGCTAATGACTACTCTTTGACTGTATTCAGCCAAGCCCAATGCACCATAGTCTGCTCCCAATCCTGATTCTTTCGCACCTCCGAACGGCACGTGTGGTGCGATATGGAGATGCTGATTGATCCAAACTGTTCCAGCTTGAAGCTGTTGCGCAACTTCGCGCGCCTTCACGAGATCGCTGGACCAGACAGACCCACCCAAACCATAGGTCGTCGAGTTCGCACTTTCGATCGCGTCATCCAAATTCTCGTAACGAATTACAGGTAGAATGGGTGCGAATTGTTCTTCATCGACAAGTATACTTCCGTCTTTGATATCGCGAACAATGGTGGGTTCGATGAAATAACCGTCACCTACTCCACGTTTACCGCCCGCAACAATGGTGCCGTCTGTTTCTGCGATTTTCAAGAAATGCTGAGCCTTTTCGAACTGAGCTTTGTTTTGAACAGGTCCAATTTTTACCCCTTGTTCAAAACCGCTGCCGATAGTGGCATCCTTTGCGAGTTTCGCCAGTTCATCACACAACTCATCATAGATTGAAGAATGAGCGTAGACCCTTTTTAAGGCAATGCAAACCTGACCGGCATTTGTGAATGCAGCGTCAAAAATCTTCGATGCTGTTGGCTGGATGTCTACATCATCCAATACAATGCCAGCATCGTTGCCACCCAGCTCAAGCGTTAAACGCTTTATTGTCTCCGACACGGTTTTATATACCTTCTTTCCGGTCTCTGTAGAGCCTGTGAAAGAAACCTTTGCGACATCTGGATGACTGGTCAAAAGAGAACCAAGGTCATTTTCATCCACAATAACGTTTACAACACCGGCCGGGAACACCTTCTGCGCCAACTCCCCGATGAGCAAAGCGGTGATTGGTGTGGTTGGCGCTGGCTTCAATACAAAAGTATTTCCCATCAGAGTTGAAAAAGTCAGCTTGTTTAAATTTAGCAGGAAAGGAAAATTCCATGGTGTTATGCCTGCAACGACGCCAAGTGGTTTGTGATGCAGTTCGATGTGCATCTGTTCGTCATTCTGGATAACTTCGACAGGTAAGTCGATTGTTGCAAGTTCTCTCATGAACTGAGCAGTATTATCAACTTCCCATTCGGCTTCCGCTAACGGCTTTCCCTGTTCCCTTGTCAACGTTCGAACGAGCTTTTCCCTCTCGACATCGATCAGGTCAGCCAGCTCAACAATCTTCGCACGGCGATTTTCCAGAGGTGTCGTAGACCAGCCGCGAAAAGCTCGCTTTGCTGCGGCTACAGCCGCTTCCAGTTGCTTAACCGATGCGCGCGGCACACGCGCAAAAGCTTTCCCTTCTGCCGGATCTATCACTTCAAGGAAGCCATCACCGTCAATCAGTTCACCATCGATCAGCAGTTTGTAGCTCGTGTCCATTATTGGGCTCCTCCCGGTTATCAAAACTCTCAGCCACCAATAGCCTCCGCCATTGCCTCACGTTCTGAGATGCTATTCACATTCACCGGCAAACAGGATGCGCAATACTTCAACACAATTGAATAGACCAAAAACGCACAATCGCTGAACATGGGAGGGTGTTTCCGTTCATGGGGTGCAATGGTAGCGTTCCAATATGCAGCATCGCTCTGCTGCCAGAGGCAATTCTCATTTTCAGATTCATGATGGGAAGAAAGGTTACTGAGAAGGACCTAAACATTACAGGTCAATTTCAGGGAAGAGCGGCCGCCAGATCCGTCAAACGATGCAAAACCAACGTGTTATAGCGGATGGTTAAAACTTATGCCGGGTAAAAAATGAGCTTAGACGAATCCAGCTTTGAAGGAGGAGGATTGATGACGATTGCATTTCTTGGACTGGGAAATATGGGGTGGGCCATGGCGCAAAATCTGCTTCGCGCTGGCTTTGACGTCATAGGATTTGATGTAAACAGTACAACCGCCGACTTGTTTGAACAGCAAGGCGGACGCATTGCCTCTTCCGCATCCGCTGCTGTCACCCAAGCGGATATTGTTTTCACCATGTTACCCAATGATCAGACATTGGCGGATCTTTTCTTCAACAATAACTCTGTATTGGAACTGGTAAAGCCAGGGTTGTTGTTTGTTGATTGCTCAACCGTTTCGGTGCAATTGACGAAAGAAATAGCAAAAGCAGTGAACTCTGCAGGTGGTGAATATTTGGATGCCCCTGTTTCTGGCGGACAGTTAGGCGCTAAGGAGGGAACATTGACATTCATGATAGGAGGAGAGAGGTCAGCATTCGATCGGGTTCGGCCAATGTTGGAAGCCATGGGCAAAACTTATGTCCATATGGGAGACCACGGCACCGGTCAGGCAGCAAAGCAATGCAACAATATGCTTGCTGCGATCATTATGGCAGGAACGGCAGAGGCAATCGCGCTTGGCGTCAATAATGGCCTCGACCCACTTGTGTTGAGTCAGGTTATGCAAACAAGCACTGGTGGGAGCAATATTCTGAATAAATGGAACCCTTGGCCCGGTGTCGATAGCAAAGTGCCATCAAGCAATGTTTATCAGGCTGGTTTTCAGATGAATCTGATGCTAAAAGATCTGGATCTGGCTATGGCAAGCATCCAATCCTTAAAGTTCAGCGCCCCTATGGGTTCACTCGTTCGGAACCTGTTCACGATTTGCATAAAAAGCGACCCAACTGCTGGCATGAAGGACTTTTCCTACATTCAGAGCCTCTATGATCGCAGCGTTTGCGAGCCATTAGAAAACTGAGACTCCTCTAAAGGATACGCGCTATGAATGTCGAAACATTTCTGCAAGCAGATCGCCTCCGCCATGATGCATTCATTGCTGGAGACACGGACGTCCTAAATCGTTTAATGGCCGATGAATGCCTCTATATACATACAGCCGGGAACATTGATCGCAAGGATGAATTAATAAACAAGATCGCCAATCGAGCGTTAAACTATCACGCCATCGATAATTCAGTGGATCACGCCATTCTGTATGAAAACAATACTGCAGTCATTGCGGGGCGATTGAGAATGAACTTGGAGAGATCGGGCGTCCCCGCTACGGTCTATATAAGATACTGTTGTGCTTGGAAACACGATGCTGCTGGCCCACAAATGATTTCCTGGCAATCTACACCCCTGTCAGCGTCTTAACTGGTTGCTCTCCGCCCCTTGCGAAGGTTTTTCGCAAGGTTTGAACTAAATGATCGCGAACCAACTTCACCCGCGGCAGCAACTGCGAATGTTCGTGAGTGAGCAGCCAAAGATCCGACGCGAAGCGAGGCAACTCAACAGGCGCTGGCAAAAGGCCTGATGGGATTGCAACGAAATCAGGCAGGATGGTCCACCCTGCCCCATTCCGTGCTGCAGAGAGCTGCGCGCTGAACGACGTGAGCTGAAGTGAGGGCTGAACTCCGGGACATACGCTTTCAAGCCATGACGCCATGGTTAAATAGCGCAAATCCGCCGGCCAGCCGACAATTTTGTGTCGATGTAGGTCTTCGGGATGGTTGGGGGCGCCATGACGCTCGACATAAGCTGGCGACGCATAAAGCCCGAAGCAGATCTCGGCAACTTTCCTTATTCGGTAACTACCGTGATCTGGACGAACCAGCCGGATAATTATGTCCGCCTCCTCCGAGGTCAGTTGTACGGGCACAACGGAACTACGCAGCTCGACCCGGATTCCCGGATACATTTCCATAAACTGTGCCATCGTGGCTAACAATACGTCTTGTCCGAGTAACTCGGGCGCGTCGATACGTACGTGGCCAGCCAGATCATCATTGCTTTCGCTTGCTGTGCGTTCAAAGAAACGCATTTGCGCTGCAGCCCGTTCAGCGCTCGGCAAAAGATTCAGGCCCGCTTCGGTCAGTTCATAACCATCGCGGCGAGATTGGAACAGCTTTACCTGCAATGCATGTTCAAGCGTTTCGATGCGTCTGGAGACCGTTGAGGCACTAACCTTCAGATAGCTTGCAGCCGCCGTCAGCGATCTGCCGTGGGCAACTGCCAGGAAAAATTTAAGGTCGTTCCAGTCCATATGCTTTCCATTTTTGCAAGATCATTATACGGAAACAGAAATCGACAATACCAGCAGAATGGAGAAAACTCCACCAAACAACAAGGATATTATGTCATGCCCCAACTCGTTGATACCATCAGATTTTCCGAATATGGAGGGCCAGAGGTGCTGTCTTTCCAGAAGATGGAGTTACCTTCGCCCGGCTCGGGAGAGCTTCGAATTAAGCATCTCGCAATCGGGGTCAATTATATAGACATCTATCATCGCAAAGGTGTATTTGCGGCGAAACTACCGCTTCCGAATGGCCTCGGCGTTGAGGGTGTAGGAGAAGTAGTCGAGTGCGGCGCGGACGTAGCCGGTTTTGTCGTCGGCGACCGGGTAGCCTATGTTGGCGGTGCGCCTGGCGGATATTCAGTATTCCGCAATATTACCGCTGCCAGGTGCTTGCGCGTGCCAGATGGCTTGGACAGCGAAACGGTCGCCGCTACAGTGTTCAAAGGTTTGACCGCCGAATATCTGACCCACCGCTGCGTATCTCTCAAGCAAGGCGATACAGTTCTCTTTCATGCCGCCGCGGGAGGCGTCGGATCGTTGGCAACTCAATGGTTGAAATCCCTCGGTGTCGGCGTGATCGGGACTGTCAGCACCGAAGCGAAAGCTGAAATTGCACACGCACAGGGATGCCATGACGTCATTATTTACAGCCGCGAGGACTTCCGCCAGAAGGTCAGCGACATCACAAGTGGTAAGGGCGTCCGCGTAGTATTCGACTCAGTAGGTAGTGATACTTTTGCGAAATCGCTCGATTGCCTTCAGCCGTGTGGCACTCTGGTTAGTTTTGGAGAGAGTTCCGGGCCGGTAGACCCTTTACAGGTCGGGACGCTCGGAGCCAAAGGGTCCCTCTTTGTTACGCGTCCTTCCATAGCACACTATACGGCAGATCGGACGGAATACGAGCTCGCCGCACAAAGACTGTTCTCGGCTCTCGAAACCGGCGTGCTCAAAGTCGCCAAACCGACTATTTATTCGCTAACGGACGTGCGGCAAGCACACGCTGACATGGAGGCTCGAAAGACGAGTGGATCAGTCATACTGCAACCCTGAGAAGGGTGATACTGGTCGACCGCAGATGCTATTCAATGGTGTCATTCATCGACGTGCACGAGCTATGAACACGCTGAAAGCAATGTGGCATCAAACAACAAAGCCTGACATCCGAAGTGTCTGATGTCAGGCTTTTTATATTTATAAGCCCTACGACAGACCTACCATTTCATTTTGAAGCCGACGGTGCCTTTGACAATATAGCTGTCCGCAAGATGGTTGAGCGATGTATTGACCGATCCTTCACCGTAAACGGCATAGGCATTATCGCCCCATGCATAGGTGCCACCGGCACCAAAGCCTGCCCATGTTCTGTCTTCATCATTGGCCAGTTTCACGCCCGCAACATTGATTTTGCTGTTGCCGGAAAACTCCTGATAAAGATTGGCAATACCATAAAACTGGGTATTTACAGTGCGGCCATCATTACCTTTCCAGCCATTGCGATAATTGGCAGCAAGACCGAGACGCGCTGTCAGGCTGTCACCGTCGTCCTTATCAACTTGCGTGCCATAGCTGTCGCCAAAGCTGTTGAAATCGAGCGAAGACCACATCAGTTGTGCCTGCGGTGTCAGCGACCAGTTTTCATTCACTGCAACAGTCTGCCCGGATTCAATGCTTAGCGCATAGCCGAAAGCATTATGTCCGTTTGCGAGGCTGTTCGCGTTCTTAATTTCCAGATCGCTATCATACCAGTTGGCCTGTACCTGACCGTCAACGTAAAAACCGTTGCTGCCATACCATGTGAGCGTGCTGCCCAGACTCCAGCTCTGTGTCGTGATCGTGCCGTCACCAGCAAAAGCAGTGACATTATTCTGCGCATTGCCATATTGACCGGTAATACCGCCGATCAGCCTGCCCTTGTCACCTTCATAGAACTGACCATCAACACCGCTTTGCATAACATATGTATTGATGTCCTGTTGCAGGCGACCTGATGAGCTGTTGTTTTTGAGGGAGCTGTGCGCACCTTCGATACGACCCCAGATAGCACGGTTTTCACCGTTGCTTTGGCCATCGGAGGAAGCAGGTGTACCATCCTGATAACGCTCACCGACACGCTGCTGCAAAGTCGGCAGTTTGTTCAACGATTGCAGAGTGCTCATATAGCTCTGATAAATCGGAACGGCTGCACTATAGCGGGGAGTGGTTTCATTGCCCCCGCCAGTATTATTACCATTACCACTACCACTATTATTACCATTGCCATTACTATTGCCGTTGCCGGTGCCGCTATCAACAGGGTCGGTCTTATAAACCTCACTGACCAGATACCAGTCTCCATCAGCCGGGTCGCTTTTGGCATTCTTAAGTAGCTCATAGGCATAGGCACCACCGATGACGACCTTTTTGCCGTCTTTGGTCGTGTAATCGCTGACGAGAGCGAAAGTACCGTCAGACTGACCGCCGACTTCAATAATCTTGATGCCTTTGTCTGTCTGCGCACCAAGACCGTCGCGGTTGATAACTCTTACATCTGTATCGCCAGAACTGTTACCAGTAATAACGAGCTTGTCGGTCGCAGATGTATCGTCACCAAGCACAGTCTCGATTTCGAGCAGGCCGCCTTTGCCGGTGTAATCGCCGTCAACTGTCAGTGTGCCGAGGGATGCATTACTCACTGCAATGACACCACCTTTGGACAGTACGGTATCACCGATTGTGCCGATACCCTGCAAACGCCCGCCGGAAACATCCATCGTGCCACCGAGGGTGTGATCCACAGCCAGAATCCCGGATTGTACGAGAGTTTTACCGGTGAAGCCTGTCTGATTTGTTGTCAGTGTGGTTTTACCGGAGCCGATCTGGCTAACTGTGCCATTGCCTTCCAGTGCAATCCCGAAGTCATAGTTATTCTCAATATGGTTGAAATTGAGAGCACCATTGCCTGCGCCAAACTTGATTTTACCAGCGCTTAACGTACCTGCCTTGGCTGCTGCTTGTCCCGCAGCGCCGCCAATATTGATAGCACCTTCGCTGTCTGCTGTTGTGGCGATATCAATAGTACCGGTTCCGGCCCCAGCAATTACCGCACCACCATTATTGACGGTGAGTGTGCCTTTCTTGACAAAATTACCAGTACCGCCGCCAAGAACAAAACCATTGACCCGATTGTCTGTCGTAATCAGCTGCGATCCAGCACCTGAAACTACAACGTCTGCGACTGCATCTTCTGTGATACGTGCGTCGAAAAAGCCGGCACGCATGCTGCCTGCCTGCACAACGCCGCCGTTGAGAATGTTTAATGAACCGCGTAGCAAAATGAAAGGGTTCGTGACATCCCAACGTGAACCGGCATCGGATACAAGAATGTCAGCACTGCCTCCGCGATCAATCTGTCCTTTGCCGTCAGAATTTACGAAATTAGCAATAACACCGATTTGCGCAGCAGAACCAGAAATATGACCACCATTGCGTATATTAATAGTGGCATTGCCTTGATCAACACGTAAGGCACTATTCAGCAGGCTATCTTTGCCGGTAACATTAATAGTGGCTGTCTGACGACTTGCAACGGTCGATAGTGTTGTGGAGTTGAAAGTGCCGCCATTTTCAATATTAAGCACAGCACCATTTGCGCTATCCAAAATCAGGTTGCCCTGACTGGTGACGACTGTGCCTGCACCGGTGATTGTGACACTCCCTGCGCCGCTCGAAAGTGAAGGGCTTGCATTTGCGCCATTATGGAACGTAACCTGAGCACCGTCACGGATAACCATGTTGCCGTTATCATTAGCAAAGTTCCAGCTATAGTTACCTGTTCCGCCGGTAATACTCAGCGTACCGTCACCGGTTTTGATAAAACTGCCGTTAAAACCGAATGTGCCAGTGGTTTTGATTGCTCCGCTATAATCCAGATTAGCACCGGCTGCGATATCTAGAACAATGTTTTTCGCGGATGTGACTTCGTGTCCCGCGCCATCAATTTTCAGATTTTTTGTTACTTGAGGTAGCGGGGCACCGCTCAAGGCAAAACCGCCGGTCAGGGTAATTGTGGAGTTCGCGTCGCCGCTGTTATTGGCTTGATTGATGGCTGCTACCAGCTCAGTTTCATTTGATGCAGTGAAATTGGCTGCATTCGCTGCGCCAGTCAGGCCAAAAGCAATTGCAGTACCTGCCAGTGCCAGAGTGCGATAGGAGACGCTCGATCGAAAATTTCCAGACCACGCACGAACGAATAATGGTATCAGATTCATGTACATAAAATCCCCTGCCCGTACCTCATTGAGGAACAGGTTGCATTCATCAGAACAAGCTTCGCAATTGACATAACTAGCAGCGCAAGACTCTGCCGAAATTGCCCCCTTGGAATCACATAAGTATTAATACTTACAAATATAAAGTATCAAGTAAAATTAAATGTTCACGCCAATATTTAATAATTTTTCGCATTTTTCTTATAATTATGATTAGCTAATATAATAAGAAAATTGACAAATGGTCGATCAATATGGCTTCTCTCTTGACAGATTGATTTAAAACATCAGAAACAACTTATCTTCCAAGTATTGAATATGAATACAATATAAGGAAACTTGAATAAATCTTATCCGTGTATTTGCAATCTATTCCAACCAATACGCGCAAGATTATCAATGAGGGTTAAGCACAGAAGGCTGAATGGCCGGCAAACGGAGGCGTTGCGGGCTCCAGTATGGAACCCGTGAAATTTGCCTTAGCTTTTCAGTGTCAATGATAAGGGGCCTGCTTTCATTACGGCTGTAGCGAGATGCTGCAATTGAACCGGCACTGACACGCTCCTGAATGAGCGAGCGTTCACATGGCTTGACAAGAGTCCCAGTTTCTCTCCCGCATCCGGCAGAGACCACCAAGATTGCAATGACACCAGAGGCAAGATAACTGAGCCACCAAAATTCAACATAGCGCTGCAGTTCTCGCGATGAATATCCAACCGCGTGAATTTAGCAAACCGTCATTATCGTCGTGCGCAGCAGTCAGTTACTGTGCACCAGGCAGCCCGTTTGAATAGGCCTCCATTTCAGTTGCGAAAACCCACCCCTGCGGACAACCGCGGTAACTATTCTGATTGTCAGGCTGGCATTTAGCCATCGTCTTCTGATAGCTTTCTGGAAGTGATCGCGGCTTCTTGCACAGCTCTTCGCCTTTGCATTCTGGCCCGTGGTCCATCGGGAGCGCCATAACGTAATATTCTTTATCTGTCACGTTCACTTGCGCGGCCGCTCTGATACAAACCAATTGCTCAGGTGCCAACGCCCCATTTGTTTTACCCTCCGTTCCAGTTGTTGCTACATCCTTCCTCAGAGAAACCGGCTTATCGCTTATCCGACCAAAATATGCAGCATTTGCACAGTCGCCATAGATCCGCACGTTGTAATAATCGCCGCTTTCAACATTCCCGGCAGTGCAATCATCATTTCTATTCGCGTCGCAACTGATACCAGCAAAGCGCTGAAGTTCGACGCGTTGCTCGGCAGATAGATCTCCTGAGTTCGATGACGCGGCCAGAGCTTGAGAAAACAACAGAGGCGTCAAACTTAGACCAAATGCAATTCCGCAGGACCATTTTCTGACGTTTACCATTTTCGAGCTCCATCAATATCATTTGGCATCAGCAATATGTGGCTGAATTGTCATCCGCCGCCCCATCATGCCTCTTGAGAAGAGAACTCCTGCGAAGCGAGAACTATTTCAGGCAGAAAGAGGACATACAGGATACAATTCAGCATTTCGACACGAGGGTTTGTTAACTGACGATATGCTTGTTCGTCAATTCAGCCGAGAACAGAGAGCCGACCAGTTAAGACTTCGCCGCCGTCAGAGCATTCTTCGTCGCGAGTTCCATCGCCCTCCGGTATGTTTCAACCGGCGCTTCCGGCACCACTTGCCCTATATGATGAAGAAGCTTGCCGTTTTCTCTCGGTGTCATTCCCGAGACAAAGATCATATCGCGGTGGCGTCTTGCCGGGACGTAAAACCCCTGTGGTTGAGGTGCGTTTCGGTGAATCATCTGTCCTAGCTCCGATAGCGATTGACCATCTCAACGATGCGCTTTCCAGCTTCAACGGTGGCCGAATGGTCCTGTGAGAAGTTCAGGCGAACGCTATTGTTGTGAGGTCCGAACTCGGTTCCGGGCGTGACAATTACGTTGGCCTGATGCCGAAGGAGCCGAACGAAATCCTGAATGCCGACCGATAGCGTGGGTAGCGTTGGAAACAAATAGCTTCCGGCTTGCGGCGTGCGGGCCTCCAGGCCACCACTACGGAACACCTTGAGCAGGTCGTCCCTGATCGCCTGATGCAGCCGGATGCGCTCATCCATCCATCCCTCTGGCTCATTGAACCAGGTCCTGAATACCGCTTGGTTGTAGCCTGCCGCGCGTAGCGATACGATGGCCTGTAGCTTCTCCATTCTCCCGATGATCGTTGGAGAGCCAAATGCCGCTCCGAGACGATAGCCGCTCAGTGACTCCGTTTTCGACGGCCCCATGATGGTCAGCACTTTTTCGGCCGACAAACCGCGAGCCCGGATGTGCGTGTAGGATTCACCGTCATAGCGCAGCCGGGAATAAAGCTGATCGGCAATAATCGTGACGTCGAATTCCTTGGCCAGTTCAACGATCTGATTAATCTCGGTTTCGGAATAGACGGCTCCGGTCGGGTTGTTCGGGTTGGAAAACAGAAAAATCTTGGCCCCCGCCTCGAATGCGGCGCGCAGCTGAGAAATATCCAGGCCTGCCTCGGCAGTCGAGTTCATGTAGTTCATCGCCACCGGCATCACCTGACCACCGAAGAACTGGACCAGTTTGCGATTGGCAAAGTAGTCCGGTTGCACAATCGCGACCTTATCGTCGTCGGTGATGGTCGAGGCGACGGCCAAAAACAGTGCGCCTTGCGTCCCCGGAGTGAGGATGATGCCTTCCTCAGCAGAAACCGATGCACCAGTGAAAGCTTCGAGCCGCCCTGCCAGTTCGGCCCGGATGTCTGACGAACCGCGATACTCGGTATAGGCTTGACGACCGCCAGTCTGAACCGCCTCCGAAAGCCGCTCGAACGAGCCTGGCGTCGGAGTGAAGGCATCGACATCGCCGTGGGAGAAATCGACAAGGCGACCAGACATTTCATCGCCGCGCATCAGGTCGCGGATATTGCCTGCGTTTTGCCTGACTTCCTGCCCCGGCGCATTGTCGGTGGCGAGGGTAGCGAACTTTTCAATGACGGAAACCATTTTAACCTCGTAGATGCAGATTTTATCGCGAAAGCGACGATGTGTGACCAGTATCAAGCGCTTGTTTGAAAACTGCCGGTTCGACGTTGCCGCCTGAGACAATCACGATAACGTTCTTGCCACGAACGGATTGCCGATCGTTCAGAAGCGCTGCCAGCGCGATGACACCGCCCAGTTCGGTGACCAACCGCAGTTCCTCAAAGGCATGGCCGATGGTTATCAGCACCTTGGACAGGCCCTGGCGGCTTATCTCGTGTGGCAAAGTTCGGCGGGTGTCGGCGCCAGAAACGCAATATATACCGAACCACTCATTATACGGGGCCACTCAGGGCAGGATTGAGTTCTCGGCATTTGATTGTGTATTATTCGGCCAGCAATGGAGGCGATTAGTGGGGCGAGCGTTTAATACTGACCTGCGCTTTCGTGCTTGCAAGCATCCAGTGAAGACTCAGCAGCAACGAAATTTTTTAGCTAACCCTTTCAATTCGTTGATGCCTTTGTAGAGATCTGGCGCGATGGGAGATGCGGCCCCGTGTTTACGTCCACGACTTCCGGCTTGGAAACGTCGATTGTTCCATTCCATCCGCCCCCCAACGCCTTGTTGAGCGCAATATAATCCGTGGCAATCGCCACCTGGCTGGTCAGAAGAGAATCTTCTGCCGAGTAGAGCGAACGATCGGCTTCAAGCAGGTCAAGGAAGCTTTGTGTTCCCGCCTGATAGAGCGAACGAGCCAGAGATGCAGCCTCACGGTAGTGGCGGGTAGAGACGGCAAGCTTCGATGATTTGATGCGCTCCTGCGCAAGCGAAACGATGGCATTTTCAACGTCTTCAAGACCTGTGAGGATCGAAGATTGATACGCAATAAAATATTGATCACGTTGTGCCTGAGCTACCTCGACGGCGGCCTTGAGTTTTCCGCCATTGAAGATCGGAACCGACAGGCTCGGACCAAAGGACCAGGCAATTGTCGAACTTTTACCAAGGTCACCAATCTGGGTTCCTGTAGTTGAAATATTTCCTGTAAGACTGACGCTTGGATAACGTGCTGCCTGTGCCTGACCGACTTTCGCGGTGTATTGAGCATATTGTCTTTCTGCCAACCGGACATCCGGGCGCGTAAGCAGAATATCGGCCGGAATGCCCGTCGGAATAGGCAACTTTGGCTTCGGGATAGCCTTCACCGGCTTCATGCGCTCGGCAAGTGCTGCCGGTGCACGCCCAGTCAGCACTGACAGACGATGCACCGACTTGGCATAGGAAGCTTCAAGATCAGGGATATCGGCTTCGGTTGATGCAGCCTGCCCCGACGCATTGGAAAGATCGACCGCAGAAGAAGCTCCAGCCTCGAACTTATTACGCGTCAGGCGCGCTGTTTCACGTTGCGATGCCGCAGTGCGCTTTGCAAGCGCAATACGCGCCTGATAGCCGCGCGCTTCGACATAATTGGTAGCGACATCACCGATCAGCGTTACAAGCGTATTGCGCAGATCTTCTTCTGCTGCATCCATGCCATATTTGGATGCCTCGACAGAACGTCGGTTTGCACCGAACAGATCTGCTTCCCAACTTGCATCCAGACCAGAAGCAAACTGGCTGCCCGTGGAGGAAGTGCCAGTCTCTCCGCCAGCCGTCCTGCTACGCGTTGAAGACGCTGTTCCATCCGCCGTTGGGAACAGGGTGCCTACGCTCTGCGCATAGGATGCACGCGCTTCACGCACCTTGGCTTTTGATGTCGCAACATCAAGGCTGCCCGAGACAGCCTCGTCAACGAAAGCGTTCAGCAGCGGATCATTAAGGCGCTTCCACCATTCGGCCAGCTGCGCTGGCTTTGCAGGTTTCTGCGATGCCTTATTACCCCAGCTGAAAGGCATATTCACGACAGGCTTCTGATAATCCGGCCCGACGACACAGCCGCTTACAGTAGCGACCAGAAGCATCGTGCTTAACACTTTGAAATATCTGCGGAGTCTTCCTGTCTCGATCGAACTCTGCTCATGCTTTGGAGTTGCCGCAGCCAGCGTCTTGTTAAACTGTTTCATTATTGTTTTCCGTATGAGCCTGCGGCGAGACTGATTGAGCTGACGATGATGTACCCTTAAAAATACGGCGGACAGTAACGAAGAGCAGTGGGACAAGAAATATTCCTATAATGGTCGCAGCGATCATTCCACCCATAACGCCGATACCGATCGCATTTTGTGCGCCGGAACCAGCACCGCTTGCAATTGCCAGAGGGGTCACACCAAGAATGAAGGCAAATGAGGTCATAAGGATCGGGCGCAATCGCTGACGCGATGCCTCCAGCGTTGCTTCGATCAAGCCCATGCCTGCCGCTTGTCGTTCGATCGCAAACTCCACAATGAGAATGGCATTTTTCGCTGCGAGACCGATCGTCGTGAGAAGACCGACCTTGAAGTAAACGTCGTTCGTCTGTCCAAACAACGTTGCAGCAAGCAATGCTCCGAAAATCCCGATGGGAACCGACAACATGACAGCCAGCGGAATAGACCAGCTTTCATAAAGTGCGACCAGACAAAGGAAAACCACCAGAACCGAGATTGCATAGAGAGATGCCGCCTGATTGCCGGAAAGCTTTTCCTGATAAGACAGGCCCGTCCATTCATGCGCATATCCTGCAGGCAATTGCTTCATCAGGTTCTCGATCTCATCCATCGCGACACCCGAGCTGACGCCCGAAGCGGCTTCGCCCTGAATTTCGACGGCTGACGAGCCATTGTAGCGTTCAAGACGTGGGGAACCGTAATTCCAATGACCCGTTGCGAAGGCGGAAAATGGCACCATTGTTCCGCTCGAATTGCGGACCTGCCACTTTTCCAAATCTTCCGGCTGCATACGAAAATCACTGTCGGCCTGAATATAAACCGGTTTGATGCGTCCACGGTCAATGAAGTCATTCACATAGGAGCTACCCCAGGCAGTCGAAAGCGTAGTGTTGATGTCGGACAAGGAAACGCCCAGAGCGCTTGCTTTTTCCTGATCGATGCTGATGGAAAACTGTGGTGTATCTTCCTGACCATTGGGGCGGGTATTGCTGAGCTTGCCGCTCTTTTGCGCGAGCCCCAGCAGCTGGTTCCGTGTTTCAATGAGTTTCGCATGACCTGCGCCATTGACGTCCTGAAGATAGAAGTCAAAGCCATTCGAGTTACCCATTCCCTGAATTGCAGGTGGTGCAAGCGCATAGACCTGTCCGTCACGGATCTGCGAGAATGCCTTCATCGCCCGCCCGGCAACCGCACTCGATGAAAGGTCTGTCGATTTACGCACCTCAAAGTCTTTTAAGCGCACAAATGCCATACCAACATTTTGCCCTTGCCCGCCAAAGCCAAAACCGACAACGCTCATCACGCCTTCGACGGCATCCTTCTCGTTGCTGAGATAGTAGTCAGTCACCTGTTTGAGCACGCGCTCGGTACGGTCCTGTGTTGCACCGACAGGCAACTGAACACTGGTGATCAGAATGCCCTGATCTTCCTGCGGCAAGAACGAGCTGGGAAGACGGGTGAAAAGCCAACCCATGGCAACGACAATTGCCAGAAACACCACGAGGAACCGTGCGGAACGGTTGAGAATTCCACCGACGCCACGGCGATAAGCATTGGTCGTGCGATCAAAACCGCGATTGAACCAGCCTGAAATTCCGCGCTGCTTCGCATGACCTTCCGGCTTTTTGAGAAGTGTGGCGCACAGAGCGGGCGTAAGAATGAGCGCGACAATCACCGACAGAACCATCGCTGAAACGATGGTGATGGAGAACTGCCGGTAAATAATGCCGACAGAACCACCGAAAAAGGCCATTGGGATAAAGACCGCCGAAAGAACCGTCGCGATGCCAACCAGAGCACCAGTGATTTCTCTCATCGACTTCAGCGTTGCTTCTTTCGGCGACAGATCTTCCTCTTCCATGACACGTTCGACATTCTCAACCACAACGATCGCATCGTCGACCAGAAGACCAATCGCCAGCACCATTGCAAACATGGTCAGCGTATTGATCGAATAACCAAACATGGCCAGCACACCAAATGTGCCGAGCAGAACGACCGGGACCGCAAGCGTCGGAATGAGCGTCGCGCGAATGTTCTGAAGGAAGACCAGCATCACAACAAAAACGAGAATGATGGCTTCAACGAGCGTCTTGATGACTTCTTCAATGGACAAGCGCACAAACGGTGTCGTGTCATATGGATAAACGACTTCCACGCCTTGCGGGAAAGTGCCGGACAAGCGCGTAATGGTTTGCTGCACGGCTTCAGCGGTGCTGATAGCATTGGCACCTGTCGCCAGATTAATGGCGAGGCCAGCCGCAGGCTTGCCATTATAGCTGGAAGAATTCGTATAGCTTTCAGCGCCAAGCTCCACACGCGCCACGTCATTGAGCCGTACCAGCGAGCCATCGGTTGTGCTTTTCAGAATGATATTGCGAAACTGTTCCGGTGTCTGGAGACGACTTTGCGCTGTCACTGTCGCATTGAGCTGCTGCCCCTGTTTTGAAGGGCGGGCGCCCAGCTGACCGGCAGAAACCTGCGTGTTTTGCGCTTCAATTGCCGACGTCACATCACTTGGCATAAGCGCGTATTTTGCAAGCTTATCGGGATCAAGCCATATGCGCATGGCATAGCCTGAACCAAAAATCTGTGTATCACCGACGCCTTCCACGCGTTTCAACGTGTCGTTCAGTGTACTGTCGATATAGTCGGCAAGATCCGTCGCGCTCAGTTTACCGTCCTGCGAAACAAAGCCAATGACCATGAGGAAACTGTCAGACGATTTGCTGACGGTAATCCCCTGGCTTTGCACGCTTTCTGGTAACTGCGACTGCACAAGCTGGAGCTTGTTCTGCACCTGCATCTGCGCAACATCAGGATCGGCTGCACTGGTAAAAGTCAGCGAGATCGACGCCGAACCTGTCGAGGTCGAGGTAGCCGTCATATAATCGAGATTATCGATCCCGGTCATGCCCTGTTCGATGACCTTCGTAACCGAGTTTTCGACCGTCTCCGCATCTGCCCCTGCATAGGTCGCGCTAATACGCACCGTGGTCGGCGCAATCTGCGGGTATTGCGAAACGGAAAGCGAATTGAGCGCAAGAAGCCCGCCAAGCATGATGACGATCGCAATCACCCAGGCGAAATTCGGACGATTGATGAAGAACTTGGACATCGTCTATTCCTTCACCGGCGTCTTGTTTGGTAGACTGTCGGCAAGTTGATTTGCAGAATTATCCGCTGCCTGCGCCTGCTTGCGTTCGCGAACCTCGCCCGTCGTTTCGTCGATCGTCACATTGACAGACTCTACATCCTGACCGGATTTGACCAGTTGCGAGCCTTCCACAACCACCCGATCACCGGCTGATACCCCGCCACTAACAAGCCAGTTATTGCCAACGCTCTGCCCCACCTGCAGAACCCGCTCTTCAATCTTGTTCTCCGCGTTCACAAACAGGCCAGTCGGCTCACCCTTGGTATTCCGAGAAACTGCACGCTGTGGAACAAGGAAACTGTTGGGTGCAACACCCTCCTCAACAAGCGCCCGGACATACATGCCCGGCAGTAGCAATCTATCCGGATTGGGAAATTGCGCGCGTAAAGTGAATGTACCCGTCGTTTCACTGACCGCGGACTCGGCAAATTCCAGCGTACCGGTCTGTGGATAGATTTCACCATTCTCCAACCGGAGGCGCACACTTACGTTTTCGCCGCTGATCTTGATCCGACCATCTTTGATGGCCTGACGTAGATTGAGAAGGTTGGTGCTCGACTGGGTGACATCGACATTGACGGGATCAAGTGTACGAATGGTCGTAAGTGCCGTGTCCTGACTTGCCGTGACAAGTGCACCGGGCGTGAGAGACGATTTATCGATACGACCGCTGATCGGGGCTTTGATGGAGGTGTAATCAAGGTTGATCTTTGCCGTATCAAGTGCTGCCTTGGCTGCGGCGACATCCGCCTTGGCTTGCGCCAAAGAAGCAACTGCCTCATCAAGATCCTGCTTGCTGACAGCATTCTGCTTGATCAGCCCCTCATAACGCGTCACTTTCGCCTGCGCACTTGGAACTGTCGCCTCAGCCTTTAAAAGATCTGCGGCAGCGCTATCATAGGCCGCGCGATAACTCGCCGGATCAATTTGATAGAGCGCATCGCCCTGTTTGACCTCGCCGCCTTCGGTATACAGTCTTTCCTGAATAATGCCGCTGACCTGAGGCCTGACTTCGGCAACAAGTGAAGCGCTCGTTCTGCCAGGTAATTCTGCGGTGATGGAAACAGATTGCGGCTGCAATGTTACCACACCAACCTGCGGCTTCGGTGAAATTTCTGCACCAGCAGAATTTGACTGATCCTGCGAACAAGCCGAAACCAGAATAAGTGGCAACGCAGTCAGAACCAATCCGAACAATTTTATCAGGCCTAGAGAACGATGCGACTTTTCGGGGGCCGTCAGCAAAATAAGCATTGTCTAACCTTATTTACAAAACTCTTTCGTACCATTAAGTCAGGTTTAATAAAGCTGTCAATTGCGTCTGGCTCGAAACCGAACGAAATGATACGCAAAGCGCGAAATTGTGATGAGCGGGGAACGTGTGAATGATGGCGCAAGAAAAGACAAAGCGAGGTCGTCCAAAAGTAAAGTCCGACGATCAGCGCATCGCGGAGATCGCTCAGCATGCACGCGATCTTTTCATCTCCAAAGGCTTCGCGCATGTCACGATGGACGACATTGCTGCTCGCTGCCATATCTCCAAACGCACACTTTACTCGCTCTTCAAAAACAAACTCGATATATTCTCGATGATCGTGGATGAGCATCGATCCACCATGCTGGCCCTGCCCGGCAATTACGATCACTTACCGATTTCGGATGCGCTATGGGCAATTTTCCGACTGAGTCTCAACCGAGAACAAGATCTCGAACGCCTCGCGGTCATCCGCCTCGTGCGGCTCGAAGCTGACCATTTCCCCGAGCTGGAAATGACACTGCACGAACGCGGCGGCGAATATTCGCGGCGCCTGCTTGCCGATTGGCTGGAATCGCAGAAAAAGGCCGCACGTATCGTGCTGGATGATCCTTGGAATGCGGCGAAGATTTTAATGGACATGATTTTTGGTGCCATCATTGTCAAACATCGGCAGGAATTGTTCTGGCCTTCAGACGAAGACCGACGCACATATTTAAGTCAATGTATCGCGATCTTTACGAAAGGTATTTTACCGCCTGATAGTGCAGAGCGAATAAAGGACTGATCAACCTGAACTGGTCCGGGACTCCAAATTCAAAAGGCTGCGGGAAAGTAGCCGAGAGCGCAGAAGGTTCGGATACCAAGCGCCCTCGGCTTTATATGCGATCAGCGAAGTTGCCCTTGCATCACGCCGTCTGATCGTAGCTGCCAACATGGCACTTGGTCTTGCGGGCCGGGTCTGCACATGTTGGAACGATCCATTGGAATGCTATAGCATTCGAGGTCAACTTACTTTCAAAGACACGCAAAGCAAGTTTCATTTTGTAATGATTTTTGTCCCAATGTTTCCCGCCATCGTGAGCGTTCAAAATGAGCCTCCCATCCTGCCCAGTCGTTTGCAATGGTCTAGGAAGAGCCGAAAGCTAGAGCATTTCCTGTTTTGATTGAATCATTGGAAATGCTCTAGCTGTTTGTTTTTAAGCATGCCTTTATTCCGAAACCGGTTCCCACTTTCGGGAGACATGTTCTAGTTTCAAACTGACTTTCTGTACAATACCGTGAGGTTGCTTGTTCCGAATTTCAATTTGACCGCCAAACCTTTCAATTATTTCTTTGGCGATCGCCAGTCCGAGACCCGCACCGGGATGATTTTTGCGTCGTCCCGCATCCACACGAAAGAAGGGCTCGAAGATCTGATCAATCAGATTTTCAGGAATCCCCGGACCCTCATCTTCAATTCTGATGACGAGCTTTTCCTGCTCTTTGAACCAGGACACAGTCGCATGTCCGCCATGGGTTGCCGCATTGATGATCAGGTTGCGCAAAGCCCGTGTCAATGCGATCGGATTGGCTGTCACGGCAAGAATTGGCTCCTCCTGAGATGCCGTTAATTGTACAGAATAACCGAGATCGGACAGCTCGCTGACCAGCCCTGCGAGCAACTCGCTCGCTATCAGGCTTTGCACTTCTGCGGAGCTTGAAACTTCTTCACGAACGAGCCTGATTGCGCTATCCGCGATCAGATCAAGTTCTTCAAGGTCTGCCAGCCATTTTGCACGTTCGGTTTCATCGTGGACAAACTCGGCACGTAACCGCATCCTTGTCATCGGAGTCCGCAGATCGTGCCCTGCCGCTGCAACCAAACGCATCCGGCTTTCCATTGCCCCCTTCAGCCGAAGCGATAGAGTGTTGAGCGCACGCGCGGTCGCCCTAATTTCCGCCGATCCGTCCTCCGGAATGTGCGCCAGAGTTCCATCGGGGCCAATGCGCGAGACAGCATCTTCCAGGATGCGAAGGGATTTGGTCGCTTTGTTTGCAGCCCAAAGCGCTATCATTCCACTCCCCACTCCAATCGCGACGACCCACATCGCCAGTCGTGTCGTGCTACCAGGTGGCGGACCCATTCGCGGTATATCTACAATAAGCCACCGGTCGGGGTATAATTTGACCGAAACTGAATCAGACCGTTGATTATCCGTGTGGCTTACAAAAATCTCCCAAGATCGACCTGCGGCGCGCACTCCCTCCGAAACAAAGTGCGTCGCCCTCTCATCAACCGATTCCATCACCGGACGATCTTCGATTCTGAGCCCTAAAGACTTCGCTTTCTCTGGATCTTCTTCTGCCAGGACAGCCGCAACAATAATTTGCCTCGCGATAGGATCGAACATCGGTGGCTGTGGTGCAGGACTCAGAATCCGATCAGCGGCAAAAACAGCCAATC
Source organism: Brucella grignonensis (assembly GCF_002252505.1). Lineage (GTDB taxonomy): Bacteria > Pseudomonadota > Alphaproteobacteria > Rhizobiales > Rhizobiaceae > Brucella > Brucella grignonensis. Next base: position 195,850 of record NZ_NNRL01000168.1, read on the forward strand.
CGACGACGCCAACTATCGAACAGATAAGCAATAGAGCTATTCGGTTGCGCAGGGTATTCATTGCTTGATCACCGAGGACCTGACAGGAAGCGTCATCTGATAGCCTCCGTTCCGTATCGTCTTGAAAGTGGCTGCACCATGATAGGGATCGAGCTTCTTGCGAAGTCTGCTCATCAGGACATCGATCGAACGATCAAGTGGGCCGCGCCCCCGACCTTGCGTGTAATCCAGGAGTTGATCACGTGACAACAGGCGTCCCGGTCTTTCCAAAAAAACCTTAAGGAGATCGAATTCAGCCGCTGTGAGGTCTACGAGTTCATCCTGGAGCGTTGCTACCGTTCGGAGCTGAGGGTTAAGAGTGAGGGTCCCAAAATGATATAGAGTTACCTCATCGGTCGGAAGCACCTCGAATTGCTGCGTACGTCGTAACACAGCTTTAATACGCGCAGTGAGCTCACGCGGATTAAACGGTTTACCAAGATAGTCATCCGCACCAATTTCAAGTCCAATGATACGATCCACGTCTTCCTTAAGCGCGGTGAGCAAGATCACCGGAACGGCTGACTTCTCCACATGGAGACGTCGACAGATATCCAGACCTGATCCATCTGGCAACATAACATCGAGAACAAGAAGATCCGGCTTAACCTCCTGCAACCTCTTCTCACATTCCCGGCGATCTCCTGCCACCGAAACTCGAAAACCTTGCTCAGTCAAATAGCGCGAAAGAAGCGACCGGATTTCATGGTCATCATCAACTATCAATATATGGGGCTGCAGATTCATTTTGTTCCAACGTCTGTTTTGAAAACACCTATAGCGCTTACGAGACACACTGCTGCTATTTTTTGTATCTGAACATTGCTGGAATGCCATCAGCAATCTTCGCTTACAATTTTCCGCCACTTCAACACATTGGGAAACATCCAGACCGAAGGCAATTACACGGCGGCGATAATAATCCTTTCATACATCACATATGGAAGGAATAACGTCATGAAGCGTATTACAGCCATTTTTCTCTTAACACAGTTGGCCATTGTTCCACAGCTGGCTTCGGCTCAGGATTTTTCTCCACCAGCAATGGAACCTCCTCATCCGGAAGCCCAGGGCGCACCTCATCCAGCACGTCAACCATTCTTGGAGCCGGAACGTCCCGGAAGATCAGAAAATCCCAATCTCGTGCTGGCGTCACATTTGAATGCAATGGAAACATACTTGGGAATAGCTGCCGACCAGCAAGACGTTTGGCGTCATTTTGCCTCCGCCCTGATTGACATCAGACAACCTCCCAAGTCCGATCTATTTGCCACACCCGAGCAGCCCATGCAGATGTTGAGCCTGCTTGATAAAGAAGCAGATGCGGTTATTGCTCGAGGGAAGAACGCAGAGAAGCTCAAAGAAGCGCTCGCGGAAATGAAAGCATCTCTGCATCCTGCGCAATTGGAAAAATTGCAAATGCTTGGCGAATTGTTAGAGCCCTTTCAAAAGGCCCCCACGTCGAAATTTCAACCTGCGTTTGGAAAGCGGCCTGCCGGATTCCCGCCGGAACCCCCACGCCCTTGATTGATCAACAATTCAGCCTGAAGTCTCGTCTCTTGGAAAGATAGCAGCTTGTACTTGCGTTCTGCCAGTTTTCACACCTACCCGCGTGGGTGGCCATACAATCCCGGCTCTTGGCTATCATATTCGAGGTGCCGGTATCGCATCGAAGCCAGCAACGCTTTGCAGGAAGGTATGCGAAGCACAGGAATAAAGACGACAATCGGCCCCAAGCGAAAGCCGTCAAATGCGGATATCGCAGTCATATGGAGCTGGAAACATCCGCAGATTATTGCGGCTGCGCGACAGGATCAGCGTCCTCTTATCGTTATGGAACGCGGGTTCATTCAACCTCGCTTCGAATGGGTGAGCCTTGCATTGAATGGCTTTAATAATCGTGGCTATTTTCCGCCGAGTGCTGATAATGGTGAACGCTGGCAACGTCATTTCAGCCATCATCTGCGTCCGTGGAAAGATCGAAAAGGGTATGCTCTTCTTATTGGGCAGGTTCCTGGCGATGCCTCACTGAACGGCGTTGACATTAAAAACTGGGCGCAATCGCGAACCGATATGTTGCGACGGGCTGGTCACACAGTTGTATATCGTCCGCACCCTCTGGCTGAGACAGTAGCACCAGAGGGTGCGGTATGCTCAAGACAAGATTTAAAGAGCGATCTTTCCGGCGCGGAATTTGTCATTACCTATAGTTCCACCACAGCGGTCGAAGCCGTTCTGGAAGGAATTCCCGTTTGCGTGGAAGATGCCGGGTCTGTCGCATATCCGATGGCGTCGCACCACATTGGCGAACCTTTGCGTCGGCCTGACCGAACCCAATGGTGTCATAACCTGGCATGGCGGCAATGGTCGATAAACGAATTGCGCAACGGGACCGCGTGGAGACATTTGCTATCAGGTTTCTTCCCGCTTTAACTGGCCCAATACTTCAGAGTCGAAAATGAAAAAACTTGCTTATGTACTGGCGATTATCACATGCGCTTTCCATGCAGGACCAGTCATGGCTGCTCTGCAAAGAGCCAGTGATACCTTCGCTTCGGATACAACCAACTCAATAGCTCCTGAGGACAACAAGCCCAGCGAACGCAAAGCCGAAACATTCGAGACAATCCAGCAGAATGTTTGGCGCAGTGAGGCAGACTCGATCATAGAAAAATACGGTCAGTGGTCCCTCGATTGCCAACGCGTTGAGACGGGAAGGCGTTGTTCCATTAGTCAGCGGCTCGGCAATCAGCTGGGCATGGAAGTTTTGCAGTCTGATACGCAAGACTCCGTCAAGGCGTTGATTTTGCTACCATTCGGCTTGGCTGTTTCGGAAGGCATCACATTGTTCATCGATAACAAACCCGCTGACCACCGTATTCCTTTTTCTACTTGTGGATCGGAAGGGTGCATTGTTCCAATGGTCGTCTCACAAAAAAGCATGGAGCAAATTCTGCAGGGTAGCCAATTGAAGATTATTAGTTTTGATGCAATCTCATCCGAGCGAAAGGAGTATTCGATACCACTTGAGGGAATCTCGCGCGCCTATCTCCGCCTTAAGAGCTATCGAGGCCTGTGATGCGAAACATACTCAAAATCAGGCCTTGAGTTGAAGTATGGAGCTTCTTTATTTGGTGATTGGTGGCTTTGTTATTATACGCGTCGCTATGATCGTAACTGCCATTTCAATTGTGGCACTCTTAGTTTTGATAGTGTTGCAAACTTTTCGTCAATGAATGGAAGGATTAAATTCCGATTTCTATGCCCATTGGTCGATTACCCGTTTCGGCCTAGCTAGACGATCGAAGCCGGATGAAGCTGATCATGTTTGAGGCAACGCAGCGGAGAAACGTTTACGCTCCCTCGTCTCAATAGAAGCGGGCCACCACCTTTGTCTCATCCGACTGGTGGACGGTTGTGGCGTTTACCGGATAGTTGCCCATTAAGTACGACAGACGCGATGAGACCGATGACCAGGCCCCAGAACGCTCCGCCAATACCGAACAAGCTGATATTCGCAGCAGAGGCCAGAAAGGTAATAAGGGCTGCTTCGCGAGAATTAGGATCTGCCATTGCACCCGCTAGACTCCCACCAATGGCTCCCAGCAAAGCTAAACCGGCCAATGCGGTAATAAACGTTGCCGGGAGCGCCATAAATACCGCTGCAAGTGTCACCCCGAACACACCAACCAGAATATAGAAGCAACCTGCAGCCATACCGGCGATCCAGCGCTTCGACGGATCTTCGTGAGCTTCACGACCGGTGGTAATCGCAGCGGTAATTGCAGCAATGTTAAACGCATGCGAACCGAACGGTGCCATGATGAGAGAGCCAAAGCCGGTTACAGTTACAATAGGGTTGGCACTTGTCTGGAACCCGTCATTTCTCAGCACCAGCATGCCGGGCATATACTGGCCGGTTAGGGTAATGAGAAACAGCGGCAATGCTATGCTGAGAGTGGCGTTCAGACTGAACTCCGGCATAGTAAAAATCGGTGCAGCCAATTTCAACTGCAGACCCGATAAATCGACACGCTCCTGCATGAGTAGGAAAACAAATCCGATCACCAATATTCCAATGACAGCGTAACGCGCAGAAAGGCGCTTGAGAAATATGTAGGCAATGATCAGCGTTCCCACCAGAACTGGATCTACACTCGCACTGCTGAATGCCCCGATTCCGAACTGCAACAATATGCCTGCAAGTAACCCAGAAGCTATGCCCGGCGGTATCAATCGGATAATTTTTTGAAAATAGCCGGAAAGACCAAGAATAACGAAGGCAATTGCCGAGATCATATAGGCCCCGATTGCTTCCGCATAAGATGTTGTCGCAAGTGCAGTGACAAGAAAAGCGGCGGCTGGTGTAGACCACGCCGTGATGATCGGCGCACGATAGCGCCAACTCAGCAACAAGCCGGAAAGGCCGACGCCAATCGAAATCGACCAGACCCAGGATGCTGTCAGCTCCGGGCTGAGATTGGCAACACGTGCTGCTTGAAAGACGAGAATAAATGTACCGCCGTAATTGACGATCACCGAGATCAGGCCTGCCACAACTGGATGGATTATATCACTTATTCGAACGGTTGTGCGTAAAGGGGTGCAGGACATGATCCGCTTCTCCAGAAATGCGTATTCAAGCTTCAGACTGGCTTGACATTTAGCCGCTCAATGGCCTGATATCTCCCACCAATTACAGCAAGAGATGCCATCCATTTGTTCAAGCACTCGCAACTCGAATCCGTAAAAGCCTGGCTCAATCACCCAGCTCATTCAGCCATGCCATTACACGCGCGCATACAACGAGCGATCAGGCAACTGATTGTTGATGGAACGATCAGTTGCGGCAAACCACTTCCGGCCTCGCGTGCGCTTTCGAAGTCTCTTGGCGTCTCACGCGATACGGTAGAAGCCGCTTATGCGCAGCTTCATGCAGAAGGCTTTATCGACCGTCGCGTCGGTAGTGGCAGCTTTGTTGCGCAGATCACAGAATTCTCTTCCCGTCATCGACGCTCAAGGCGCGATATCAAATCCAAAAATCGACCTCCTGAATTGAGCAGGCGAGGTAACGCGATGTTCCAAAGCGGCGGCGTGCGCGAGATATTGACCCCACGCCCCTTTGCGCCTGGCATCCCCGACACACGTAACTTTCCACTTGCGCTTTGGGAGCGCTTGCAAAGACAAATTCTCAAAGAAATTGGAACCCAAACGCTCCTCCACGGAGATCCGCAAGGGGTTGAGCCGCTGCGTCGGGCAATTGCTGATTATATCAATCTCGAACGCGGCGCACGCGCCACTGCCGACCACGTGCTGATACTCACGTCTTCACAACAAGCTCTGACTTTATGCGCCAACGTGCTGCTTGATCCCGGCGAGCGCATCTATATGGAAGACCCCGTCTATTATGGAGCCCGCAAGGCATTTGATGCCGCAGGTCTTAATTGTGTGCCCGTTCCGCTGGATCAGCAAGGATTAAAAATCGAGCCAATTCTCAATGATCCAAGCCCCGCCCGCGCTATCTTCCTCACGCCCTCGCATCAATTTCCAACCGGTGCGACCTTGGCCTTGGAGCGACGGTTTGCATTGATCGAATGGGCCAACCATCATCGCGGCTGGATAATAGAAGATGATTACGACAGTGAGTTTCACTACGCGGGCAAGCCCACGGCCTGCATGCAGGGCCTCGACCAAAACGACAGAACTATTTACATAGGCACTTTTACGAAATCGCTCTTTCCCGGATTGCGGATAGGCTATGTCGTGTTGCCGCCACAGCTGATCAAGCCAATGACCACGGCACGCACACTTCTCGACGGTCACACGGCATCCATTTCGCAGTACACACTTGCACGCTTTATCGAAGGCGGACATTTCGGGGCATACATTCGCAATATGCGCAGCATCTACGCACAGCGCCTTGAAATATTGACCAAATTGGTTCGCAAACATCTCGCAGATTTTGTCGAGCCACGCGTTCCGGTGGGCGGCTTGCAAATGCCGTGTATATTGACTTGCGACATTTCCGAACATGCCGTTCTAGAAGCCACTCGCCGCTCGGATATTGAATTGCTGGGATTATCAGCGCTCCATGCCTCAGGTGAAGGTGAAGCTGGATTTCTGCTCGGCTTCGCGGCCTATACGCCCGCAGAACTTGAGATCGCGATCAGGAAGCTTGAAAAGATATTCCAAACACTAAAAAGTAATCAGGCAATTCAGCTTCAGAAATGAACCAAAACCTGTAAGGTATCAGCTATCTCAATCTGCTGCAGGAAAGCCTGCGGCGAGCACACGCCGCAGGCAATCCGTGCATCAAAATACGCGCTCGTAAGTAACCCAGTTGGCTGCCGTTGCAACGTCGTCATAAAGACGACGCGCAGTTACATTGTCCTGTGCAGTCACCCAGCTCAGCATCGTCCAATTACGGATATGAGCAATGTCACTAAGCGCCTCGATAAGCAGGCGTCCAACGCCTCGACTGCGATAGGATGGGTCGACAAACAGGTCATCGAGAAACCCGGCATCTTGACCCTGTAGTGGCCTTGGTTGGGGCCAGTAATGCGCAAAACCTATAACGTTTTCGCCTGCTTCAGCCACCAGCCCTTCCAATGGATGCATTGAGTCCTGCAACCAAGCCCATGTACGCGTAAGTATATCCTCATTCATGGGCACTTTGTAAAAAGCCGCATATCCTCGATAGAGCTTTTTCCAGCTTGTTTCGTCCGTTGGCTCCACTGCCCGAATTTTAATGGCCTCTGAAGATCGGGTGTCGATATCGTTGCGTACCGACTTTGCTTTTTCAGTCATTGGCAAATTTCCTTTCATCTTGCAGGAAGGTCCCACTCAATGGTGGAGCGTTTAATCAATATTGGATGGATATTGCCCCTCCAATAAAGCCATTAACACCAGACCAATCATATTATGTACAATGCCTCTTCAGATCGGAAAATCTGGCCTGATCAAGAGCATCACACCTAATTTCGTGAGGATTAATTGGTCTGGGCTGCATACCAAAATTGGATGGTTTAAAATTGTGAGCCTAATGATACGAACTCGTAAATAACCCGACTAAGATCCCCAGATATCTCCCGATAAACTCGAAAAGAGCACGCCTTGAAGAAATTGTTTTGTGTAACACTGGTTGGCATTTTCTGTTCGTCTGCACCGATTGCAGCGTTTGCTCAGAACATCGGACTCGCTGAGCGTCGCGCCATTGCAGCCTATGCAACTGATATCTGGCCCAAATACGAGTTGGAAATTCAGGATCTGGCTGGGTTTCCCGTTACCATCGATCTGAATACCAAAAGCCTGGCATTACCTGGCCTTGCAGATTCATACGCCAGCGATGACTATCTGCGTAAGCCGATCATAGATCCGATACTCCAGGCAATTGGAACAATCACTGTAACAGAAACTGGAAGAGCTGCTCTCAAAGAAGGGCTAAAATCCATTGTCATCCACTATGATGAAACAAGTGCACCCTCCAGCAATTATAAAGATGGTTTAAAGATGGAAGACGGTGTTCTGACTATAAATTGGAAGCCTTATACCAATGTCGATGATGTTGAGCCTCGCGCGCTGGCAATATTAAGTGTAATTGAATCGGCAATTTAATTATAAACCACGTAAGGTGATCTGAATTGACGCATAAAACCGTATCTCCGGCGCTCCATGCATTGACAATTCTATTGCTCTCATCCGTGACGGCTTTGGCTCAGACCAGTACCGACGAAGCCTATTTGGAACGGCGAAATGATCAGGGTATTGTCGCGTATTGCAGTGACCAAGGGTTTCTTGAACCTGATTCAGAGGAGTTTTTCCACGTTGGTACAGTAGAAATTTTTGGCGAAGTCGAACCCTCGCCTGAAGCTGATCTACACGAACAAAAGGGTCGCGATGGCATTTCGTACCTTCAAGGTGACGAACAGTCTCTTGAAGACCTTGCTGCGGCAAACGATGTCGATGTGAAAGCGGTTTGCGAACAATACAAATCGCAAGTAACGCTTGGCCGGATGATGGCGAAAAATAAAGCCAATCAGTAGTTTTTCCTGTTCAGAAAAATTGACTTCCAACCCCTTGAGGCACTACCCCAATGCGCAATAAATCCGTCGCCGCCTTGCTTTCTTTACCGCTTATCATCACTTCATCTTTGGCACTGGCCGATGACACGCAGCTCCTGTTCAACTCATCGCGCAATCAACTTGGCCTGATAAAATTTTGCGTAGCAGAGGGCCATATCTCAAACGATGTCGTTGCGGCTTATGAGAAAATCGTCAAAATGCTTCCCACACCTGCTGACGCGGCACAGGGCGATCAATATGAAAGCGCAGGCGAACAGGGCTATAGCTTCGACGGCGAGAACCGTACGTCAATGCAAGACATTGCCGATGGTACTGGCACGTCGGTTGTCGATCATTGCACTCAGTTCACAGCGCTGACAAATCAATAAGCTTAAAGCAATGCTTGGTTGGCAATTATACTCTGTTGCCAACCATTTGCGCCGCTTCTGAATGGTAAGGATATTTGTTGCGATATTTTCAGCGGCCGGCTAGGGGTTTGCGCGCTAAAAGCGGCACCGCAAAATGAACCACATCGTCAGATCGTCCAGCCACCATCAATGTTGTATGCCTGTCCGGTGGTGTAGGTTGCACTGGCGAGATAAACAGCCAGATCAGCAATTTCTTGCGGCTGACCAATCCGGCCAATTGGTTGTCTGGCTATAAAGGCAGCACGGGCAGCTTCATAGTCACCTTGATCACGAAGCCGCTGTTGCAAAGATGGACTTTCAACCGTTCCGGGGCATATCGCATTACAACGAATGCCAGCTGAAACATAATCTGCGGCAATGGATTTCGTCAGACCGATGACAGCTGCCTTTGTCAAACCATAAGCAAAGCGGTTCGGCACACCTTTTACGCTCGACGCAACAGACGACATATTGATGATAGCACCGTCCTTACGAGCCAGCATTCCCGGCAGAACAGCACGTATCGTCCGGATCATCGACCGAATGTTGAGATCGATTGCTGCATCAAGGTCTTCATCCCGCATTTCAAGAATAGAGCCACTATGAACACAGCCTGCACAATTAAACAGGACATCGACATCTCCGATCTCGTTTACGAGTGACGCAATATCGGCTTCATTCAGTACGTTGAGTTTTCGAGTATTTATGTGCTCATAGCTGTCGAGATGCTTGAGCGCATCCATATTGATATCAGTCGCGTATACTGTTGCACCCGCTGCTGCAAATGCAACAGCACTTGCATGCCCTATTCCCTGCGCAGCTGCAGTAATAAGGACAGTCTTTCCGTTGAGATTGGTTGACACGTCGATATCCCCATCAATGTTCTATGTGAGAACGAAACGTCTCAATAAGTTGTCCTGCCACCGCTGAGATCAAATGTGGCGGCAGTGGTGTATGAATTCTCTTCGGACAACATCCAGACAACCATAGATGCAACTTCGTTCAGTTCAACGAAGCGATCGCGCGGAATACGCACACGCATATAATCGATAAACTCTGGTGTTAGTCCGTCAAGTATGGGGGTCTTTGCAGTCGTTGGCGTGATGCAATTCACCGCAATGCCCGTTTTTGCCAGCTCTTTTCCAAGCGATTTCGTCAGGCCAATCACACCAGCTTTTGCAGCACTATAGGCGGCCAGATTGGGATTTCCCTCTTTGCCTGCCACAGACGCAATATTGACAATGCGCCCATAATTATTCGCAGCCATCAAAGGAACGATCGCACGGCAGCAGTTGAACGTACCAGTCAGATTAACTGCTATTACTTTGTTCCATTCGTGCTGATCATATTCTACAAGCGGCTTAACTTGGCCTGTAATACCTGCACTATTGACCAGACCATCGACGGTTGAAAATACTTCGCTGGTCCGAGCTGTAGCATTCGCAACACTATCCTCGTCTGCGACGTCGACACCAAACGCGATGCAATCAGCGGAAAGCTTTCTGGCTGCTTTTTCAGCCTCGCCAGCATTCAAATCCCAAATTGCGACGGCAGCACCTGACTGCACCAGCCGGTCAGCGATCGCATAGCCGATACCTTGCGCGCCACCCGTTATGATGACGCGCTTCCCGATCATATCAATCCGATTCATCGATATCCCCTCACCTTTAATTGTGTCTTCAGGCTGCAGCTGTGATCTGCTTCTGGACGCCTAAGCCCTCAATCTCCACTCTCATCGTGTCGCCGGCCTTCAGGTAACGCGGAGGTTTCATACCCATTCCGACGCCGGGAGGTGTTCCTGTCGTAATGACATCGCCAGGCTCCAACTTCATGAATTGAGAAATGTAGGCAACAATGAAAGGCACCTTGAAAATCATCGTGCTGGTTGAACCGTTCTGAACACGTTCACCATTGACGTCGAGCGTCATTGCAAGAGCATCAACGTCAGCAATCTCATCAGGTGTCACCAGCCACGGCCCCAACGGACCAAATGTTGGACACCCCTTGCCTTTCGTCCAAGTTCCCCCACGCTCAAGCTGATACGACCGTTCAGAGACATCGTTACAAACACAATAACCGGCAACATAATTGGCGGCTTCATCCTCAGTTACATAGGATGCGGTTTTGCCTATCACGATAGCAAGCTCGACTTCCCAGTCCGTCTTCTGCGATCCACGCGGAATAAGCACAGTATCGTTAGGACCAACAATGCATGATGGCGCCTTGTTAAACAAAACTGGCTCTGCGGGAACAGGCATTCCGCTTTCCGCCGCATGGTCTGCGTAATTGAGACCAACGGCGATAAAATTGCCAACGCCGGTGATGCAGGAACCCAGCCGAACACCTTCTGGTACAAGAGGCAACTGCTGGATATTAATGCCCGCAAGCACCGTTCCAATTGTAGGAAGCTCTTTGCCGGAAATATCGCTCAGAACAGATGACAGATCGCGAATGGAACCATTGTCATCCACAATCCCCGGCTTTTCAGAACCAGCATCTCCAAATCTGACAAGTTTCATTTTCTCTCTCCCATAGATTTATTGCGCGAAAGGCTTGGCACACTGATTGGCATAGTTTCAGCGATGATCTGCCTCACCTATCCACCAGACAAAGACACGGTTTCATACGCTCGTCAGAGCAGTCCTCGTCCCGCCAGATTTCGCATAAGATGCGATGCGCCAAAGACCCACGGAGGACATTCCGTCGAGAGTCTCACCGTGTTGCGCAACGTTCCCAGTTGACTGTTGGATATCGATACAACATCACCAACATGATGGGTGAAGCCCTGTCCGAGCTGTCCCCGATCCTCCGTGGGAGCAAAAAGCGTTCCCATGAACAAAACCAAACCATCCGGATATTGATGATGCGCGCCGATCGTTTGCGCAACTAGATCAAGCGGGTCGCGGCTGATCTCTTTCATTGAGCTATGCCCACGAAGTAAAAAGCCATCATCGCCTTCAACAGTAAGCGTCAACTCAGCCGTGCGAACATCATCGAGATCATAGGTTTCATCAAACAAGCGCAACAACGGGCCTATTGAACACGAGGCGTTATTGTCCTTAGCCTTGCCTAATAAAAGTGCGGACCGCCCTTCTATGTCGCGAAGGTTTACGTCATTACCCAGCGTTGCCCCTACGATGCGCCCCTGACTGTTGACGGCCAGCACCACTTCCGGTTCGGGGTTGTTCCACTTGGAAGCAGGATGAAGACCTACTTCCGCGCCATGCCCAACAGATGATAGCACTTGCGCTTTGGAAAACACCTCGGCATCTGGCCCGATACCGACTTCGAGATATTGTGACCACACGCCTTCATCAATCAGAGCCGTCTTAACCTGCTCAGCCGCAGCCGAGCCCGCTTTAAGGTCACGTATGCTCTCCCCAATAACAGATGCAATACGGCCACGGATACGTGCCGCCAGTTCCGGGTTTCCAGCAGCACGTTCCTCAATCACACGCTCAACCATTGAACGGGCAAATGTGACCCCACAAGCCTTCACGGATTGAAGATCAATCGGAGCCAGCAAATGTACGCGGCCGTCAGACCCGTTATTGAGCAGGTTTGATATATCGGCAATTGGTTCGCCCACCGATTGAGCGACATAGGCTGCAGGATCGCCCATTTCGAGAAGGTCGCGCATTGTTGGTATGACAGTGCTGGTGATATCGATCACTTGTCCGTTGCGTATCACGACAACAGACGGCCCTTGGACATCTTCACGCCAAACACGCCCTACAAACGTTCCGATTTTAAGAAAATCCTGAGCAGACATAGATTTCTCCCAGAGCTGGTCCATTTTCACGATTTGCGCTGGACAAATTTTGCAAGTCGGCTGACGCCATCCATGAGGCGAGCCTCATCCGAGACTGCATGACACCAGCGTAGCCACCCATTGCCCTCTGGCCCAAATGCAGATCCCGGCGCCAAGCCGAGGCCAGCCTCCGAAACGAGACGTTTGGCGGTTTCAACGGAGTCTGACTGTCCCGCAATGCGGAAGAACACATACATAGCTCCGCCGGCTTCCGGGACGTCCACTCCGGGTATATCAAGAAGGCCCGATACCAGCAGATTGCGCGTTCGTGCCAGCCGGGCGCGAAGGTTTGCAATCTCAGCTTCACCCTGCTGGAGTGCCACGGTCGCAGCTCGCTGTATCGGTTCAAAAACACAAGAGAAGTTATATTCAATCAACTTCGCCAGATCGTCAGCCATTGTGACAGGAGCCGTTATCCAGCCAGCGCGCCAACCTGTCATAGACCAGGCTTTGGAGAAACTATTCACAGAGATAAGGCGTTCGTCGGCATTCATATGCCGCAGAAAGCTTGGAGCAGAGCGGACGGATGGATCATAGATCAGACGCTCATAGACTTCATCGGCAACGACCCAAATCCCCAGCCTTCTGCAATGCGTAGCGATTACCTCAATTTGCTCATCAGAAATCGTCCATCCAGTTGGATTGTTGGGTGAGTTCACAATCAGCATTTTTGTCTCTGGTGTCAGTGCAGACAACAGACGATCAAGATCAAGCGACCATTTTCCTCCGCTCACGTTCAGCGAAACGCGCTCGACATGAGCGCCTGAAATGCGCGGAATTTCCGTGATATTCGGCCAAAGTGGTGTAATAGCAACCACCCGATCGCCCGGAGAAAGCATCAGTTGCGATACGACCCCAAGGCCTGTAACGCCCGAGCCCACCACGCTGATACGATCCGTCTCAATTGTGCGTCCGTGAAGGTCGGACATATATTCGGCAATAGCATTGCGCAAATAAGGACGACCGAGATTTTGGGCGTAGAATGTTTCGCCTGCTGAAAGCGACTGTATCGCCGCATCTCTTATGAACGCAGCCGTCGGCTGATCTGTCTCGCCGAACCAGAATGGAAGAACATCTTCCCGACCCATGGCACTGTTGGCCACTTCTCTGATTTGTGAGCTGGAAAGAGAGCGGACTGCGTCGCGCGCTTGTGTTGGGAACATTTTTTTCTGCAACATTAGTTGTCCTTTCTTGTATCAGGACAGAAAATACTCAGGCATGAACGATGGAATTCAGGAAGAACCGGGCACGTTCGGTCTGCGGATTATCAAAGAAGGCATCGGGTGCATTCTGTTCGATAATCTCACCTTTCTCCATGAAGATGATGCGGTCCGAGATACGGCGCGCAAATGACATTTCATGGGTCACTACCAGCATTGTCACGCCCGTACGAGCAAGGCTCTGGATCACATCAAGCACTTCCCCGACCATTTCAGGGTCCAGTGCCGATGTCGGTTCATCAAACAGCAGCACTTCCGGCTCCATAGCCAATGCGCGTGCAATTGCGACACGCTGCTGTTGTCCGCCAGACAACTGATCCGGATATTTATTAACATGCTCGCCCAAACCGACACGCTGCAGAAGCTGCTGCGCCTTTTCTTCCGCCTCCGCCCAACTGCGACCTCGTACCCGAACCGGAGCAATCGCAACATTGCGCAGGGCTGTCATATGCGGAAACAGATTGAACTGCTGAAAGACCATTCCGACTTCCGCACGAACTTTTACAAGTTCCTTGCCTTCTCGAACCGGAACGCCATCAACGATGATCGAGCCAGATGTGAACGTTTCAAGAAGATTGATGCATCGGATAAGCGTTGATTTGCCGGAGCCGGATGAACCAATAATTCCGATAACCTCACCTTTCCGTACCGAAAGGTTAACATTCTTCAATGCATGGAATTTGCCGTAGTATTTTTCCAAAGCGGAGATTTCGATCAGTGTCTCGGAGCTCTGCTTGTTCGGATTTTCGTTACTCATGATGTTCTTCCTCCCGCGCAACCGCTATCGACGCTTTTTCTGCCGCTGCTCCAGCATGCTGACAACACGGACCAGAGGGATCAGCATCAACAGATAGAGTATGGCTGCACCAACAAGGGGTGAGGGATTAGCGTAGTAAGCCTGCGCCTGTGTTGCCTGTTTCAGCAAATCAGGCAGCGCCACAACCGAGGCAAGTGCTGTGTCTTTTATCAGGCCAACGGCAACCCCGGTTGCCGGAGGAACAACGAGACGCATCGCTTGCGGCAGAATGATATCCACCATCAGCCGTGGCCAGGAGAACCCGAGAGCGTGCGCCGCTTCAAACTGCCCACGAGGAACTGCTTCAATACCAGCTCTGAACGTTTCGGCCATATATGCTGACGCAACCAGCGAAATTGCTGTTGTAGCAGCCCAGAATGCTGACAACCGAAGCCCTACAAAGGGAAGCGCATAATAGACAAGGACGAGCAAGACCAGCAATGGGATTGCACGGAAAACATCTATGTAAGCGATCGCAAAGATTCGTATAGGCCTGGGCGCATACATCCTGATTAGGACAAGAACGAGTCCGAGAATGACCGAGGCAATCAGGCTCGTTATACCGAGTAGTGCTGTCAGTCCGAAGCCCTGCAACATCAACGGGGCCGCGTTCTTCAGAACCTCAAAGTTCAGAAACGTTGAATAAAAATCCATAGGCGAGACCAAACATCCGAATAGTGGAAGACGAATTATCCGTCAGGAAAAGCTGTCGGCGAGACTGCCGACAGCTCACTGATCAACTGGCGATCATTTGCCGGGGATTGGGCGCACAGCAACGGTGCTGGAATCTTTGCTTGGTGCGCTACCGAACCATTTTTCATGGATACGGGCAATTTCACCGTCTTCTTTCAGCTTGCTGATGACAGCATCGAGCTCAGGAAGCAGTGGGCTGTCTTTCGCCAGCATAATCGCGAACTGTTCGTTCGTTGGGATCGTGTCAACAATAGCGTATTGCGGCTTATCCTTGATGTAATATGCATCAATCGGGCAATCATGGACAAAAGCAGCCACGCGTCCGGTGGCGATATCAAGCATAGGTTCGCTCACACCGTCATAACGACTGATTTCGGTGATGCCGTACTTATCTTTGTTTTCCGTCGCCCACATCTCACCAGTCGTGCCGGTTACAACTGCCAGAACCTTCCCGTTCAAGTCTTTCAGACTTTTCACATCGCCATTCGAACTCGTTGTGAGGCAAGCATCAGCGTCATAATAAGGCTGCGTGAAAGCAACAGATTCCAGACGCTTTTCTGTAATCGTAACCGTGCCAATCGCAATATCTGCACGACCGGATTGCACCGTCGCGAATATGCTGTTGAATGGCATCTGGGTATAATTGACTTTTTTTCCTGCCCGCTCAGCAATGAGGTTCACCAGATCGACCTCAAAACCAACGAGATTGCCGGATCCGTCTTCAAATTCAAACGGCACGTTGGCAGTGACCGACGCCACGTTCAACTCACTTGCACCTGCCATCCCGGCGAACATCGAGATTACGCCGGCGATGAGGATTGCACGCTTATTCATGTTTGGAACCTCCCGTTTCCTAGAACAGTCTTGAGTACTGCTGGCAAACGGTTACACTGGGAGAATTCGCGCTGGTATCACCCCTAGGGGGGACAGAACATCAGCGGGCAATGAGCATAAGTATAATGATGAAATTACAGCACAGTGGAACGAACAAAACCCAAGATTCTGTAGTCGCTGAAATGATCTCAGCGATCGACAATCCCGAATATCCACGCGTTGCGATGAGAGCACTCAACCGTCTGGTTCAGGCAGATGCAACAGCAATGTACATCTATTCGGGTGATGAGTTAGTCTATATTCTGGACGACGATATCAGTCATCTTGTGGATAGCAGATTTGTCGATAGTTACCGCAAAACAACATATCGTCTCAACCCGTTTTACCAGCATCACCGGATCGGAATTGAGAGCGGCACTTACACGATGGGACAATTGGCTCGCAGCCAATCCGTCAGAAAGCCCCTCACTGAAGTTACCGGCATCGAAATAGATGATGCTGAAGAAATCGGGTATCGCACGCATGGCTTTCCCAAGCGATGTTCCGAGCTTGCTATTGCCGTGAGGCTATCGCCGCTACAAACGGTTCAAATCGCTCTTTACCGCTCTGGCTACAATGCTTTTCAGACACATGAACTTTCAACACTTAAAGGGCTGAATCAAACATTCAGCGCACTTTACAGCCGATTTTGGCAACATCATCAGCTGAGTAACGTTAGCGACGACAACATACTGCAAAGTGCACTTCATGGCCTGTCTCGGGGAGAGCTCTCGAACCGCGAACAAGAAGTTCTTTTACTTGACTTGAATGGCAGCGATGCGCGCCAAATTGCCGACAGGCTCAAAATCTCGGAAGAGACCGTAAAGACCCATCGCAAACGCGCTTTCATTAAACTGGGCTTGAAAACCAAATCGCAGTTATTTCAAACCATCTTGCGACGAATTATGCATAAGAGAAATATTGACTAGTTGTCTGGTACCATCATGTGATGGTGTGGTTTGACGATAAAAACTTCTGGCTTTGATTTCCAAAGTTCCTGAATGGCTTCATAGGGTGTTTTGAACTTCAAGGCCTTGAGCTGTTTAGTCGGAAGAAGTGTCAGGTTCCGCGTAAATGGAATTTTGATGAAACCTATATCAAAGTCAGAGGCGATTGACTGTACTTGTATCGCGCCGTTGATAGTAACGGGGATACAGCTGAATTCTTTTTCAGCAAAGATCGTGATTTGATCACCGCCAAACTCTTTCTTTGCAAGGCCCTCCCGCCATGGCAGGCCAGAGCCTATTGCCATTCACTCCAGCAAGTATATGAGCAACACGGTTGAGCAAGACCATCGCTGTATCAACACATCTTTGCAACGGAACCGCTATGTGTCATGCGTTGATAACCTTCTCAACAAAGTTGATAAAGTGTCATCGGGTCCCGCAGCAGACTGGATGTATTCGATGCCATCGGACCGTGAAGTAGACCTGCGGACGCTGCTTGGGCTGTAGCCGAAATGCTGCGTGAATGCCCGCGTGAAATTGGCTGCCGTATCGAAACCAAATAGTTGCGCAATATCGGACACTCTGCGGTTTTCCGATGCATTCGCAAGCATCTCGTGTGCCGCGAGCAATCGTTTCTGACGAATATAGTTGAGCACCCCACCCGAGCCTTCGAACAGCTGATAAAGATGCGTACGTGAGATAGCGAGCTCTCTGCTGAGAGCATCGGGCGTGAGTTCGCGAGACATGAGATTCTTCTGGATGAAGCGTCTGGCTTTTGTCATCAAGCCGAGAGAAGCATTGTGCTCGTTCGTATCGGTTTCCTTCACCAAAGGGGCAATCGTGTCAAATACGAGTTGGCGCAGGGCATCACGCAGCTCCGGAAACTCCTCGCTTCTTATATGGTCCAGCCCCGCCTGGATCGTCGATACGAAGTCGATCAGCAATTTGGCGCGATACCCTCCGAGCGTTGCATTGTTGCACGCCTCCGGCATACCGCCCAGACCAGCGAAATGATCGACCGGAATGATCAGCAGCACCACGTCCGTGGCCAGCGCACGACCGCGAAACGGATAGCCAAACGAACGGATATTGATCATGCCCGGCTCGTTTTCCGCCACACGATCATCCACCGCCGTCCATGTGCGACCGCTTCGCAGAAAACTGATCTGCCAGTGATCGATCGGGCTGAAACGAACCTTTTCTGCTGTGCGTTCATAACTGAATGGAGGAACAGTCTGTTCTATGAGCAGCATGCCGCGCAGATCCCAGATTTTCTGGGTAACGGCAAAACCGTCTTCGACATTCACGCCATCCGGCATCCGCACATCATAGAGCGGAGCCACATGCTGTTGCCATGCAGGAAACTGCGCTGAGGGCTCCAGCTCTTCAGTCGTAAAGATCAGCGGGGTCAGAATATTGGTGCTTCGGGCATCTTCTCCAAGGGGCGCGAGTGGAACGCGCACTGACTGGCGGCGCTCCACAAAATCGGGCTTCAGATCACGCGAGGCCTTGTCGCTCGGGGATGTCACGGCAACTCCCTAAACCAACTCACGGGTCCGAGGTACGCGGAATGCCACCCAAGTCCCTGGCGGGATACTAGCACTTGAGTAAGTAAAATCCAAGCAACTGAAAAACTATAGTCTATTTATTGGTTAACCCGTGCAGTTGATCATGGCGTCCATCGGCACTGCTATCTCATAAGCATCGAAAATGCTTCACCTATGACGATAGCTGCGTGCATGCCTGGCGTTCGATGAGGTTTCTGCGTGCCTGAAGAAACTTCAGAAGAGGTGCTGGAATACAGCTGATAAAATGACCTGACTGTATCGGATTTGATGAAAATTTTCATGAAAATCCGGCCAGAATATTAAAACGCATCCGATAGAAAGCACGGCAATAACAACCGGAGGCAATTGTATGAACAATGTATTTGCATGTACTGTGCGCCGCGAAAGCTTGAAATGGGCTGCCGCTATTGTCGTTGGACTGTCCGCTTCATTATGCCTGACGGCAGGCGCCGAAGCCAAGGATGCCCGCAAGCAGAAAAGCGAAACGGTTTCCGTTTACCTCGTCAAGTACAAGGTGAATAGCCAAGCACGCTACAACAAGCCTGCATCGGCCAAGGTCATCAGGGTTTCCGCCACGCAATACGCGGCCGGTACGTCCTATGTGTGCACGCCGAGCGGTTTCGGGCAGAAATCCCGCTGCTTCATCCGCGATTAGAGCATTTCCAGCAAGAGTTCGAAGCGTCTACGCGGGGAAATCAGTTCACTCGACTGATTTCTGATCCCACTTCGATGCGCAGGATAATGCGACGAAACAAATATTTAGAGCATATTCCGAAAAGTGAGAAACGGCTTTCGGGTACGATGCGCAATAACGGAAACAGTCAGAGTGTCGATCTGATTCAATCAGATCGACACTCGATGACATACCGGCTCGCAAGAACTCCATACAGATCAGCGAGCCGGCATGCTTGCCTGGCGATTATCTCGCCTTGGCTTTCATGATCGCCAGTCCCTTACTAATACGGTCACCGCGCAGCAGCTTGGCGGCCTCATCGGTCGGGCGTGGCGGATTGTTGCGGAAGACATACCAGCTGCCGCCCAGCGAGCGCTTCTGATAGATGACACCATCTTTCTCGCGATGGAGAAAGCAGGTCGTATCGCCGCCGCCGCCCGTCTTGTTGACCCAATAGGCCTGCAGGCAGAGCTTGCCGCGATTGGTGGCGTACCAGCGCCCCTGCCCGTAAGACCACGCCCTGCCTTTCTGCGACCAAGCGATGAAACGATGTCTGTCGGCAGAGAAATAGCCGCCGCCATCCTTCCATTCCCATGATTTACCGGAATAGAGCGCGTCAAGCGCTTCGGCTGATAGCGGTACAGCTGCCGTAGCCTTGATGGCGATCGGGTCCTCGGTTTTCTGCTTCGGCGCCGCATCGGCAGCGCCTGCCAGAAGAAGCACGGACAGCGCCGCACTTACGGTTCTCAAACGGATCGAAAACATTGTCGTATTCCTGTTCAGACGTTAGAGCATTTCCAGCAAAAATGCGAAGCGGTTTTGCGTGAGGTAAATGCGACGAAACAAATACTTAGAGCGGTTCCAGCGCCTCCGTTTTAACTGGAACCGCTCTAGGGTCTGATCAAGACGCATTCGCGCCTCCGGATCATTCAAGCGGATGGTTCGCGACCCGCCAGTCAGGTCGCCCGACACCGCGTGGCCACGGATAGACTTCGCGGTCATTGAAGTAGACGGTCGCAGTCAGTTTCGGAAATTCGGGCTGCGGCTTGTTGGTCTCCTGCGCCCAGGCCCGGACATAGGCGTCGCTTCCTTCATAGCCGAGTTCGGCGATGACGATCGGCTTCTTGAAGCCCACCACCCGGTCGTATCCCGGTTTTGTCCGTTCAACGAATGTGGACGCATGTCCCAGTTCCAGCATATCATAAGGTTCGTATCCGAACACCGACAGGCCGATCACATCGACATAGCCATCGCCCGGATAATAAGCCTCGAGCCCCGCATCTCCCTTCGGCGACCACATATATTTGGCATTCGGCAATGACTTGCGGCAGACATTGACCGCATGCTGATAGGCGCGGACATAGCCCTGTGCCGACCAGTAGGACCAGGTGAACTGGCCCCTCTTGTCATCCATTTCCTGCGCCCAGCGAATGGTCACAGGGCTCTTCAGCTTCGAAGCCGCGGAGCAGACGGCAGCCATGTTTGTATCGTAATGCCCCCGCACGATTCCGCTCAGGAGATCATCCGGCGCAACACGCCAGTCGCGAGCCCACGACCAGGGTTCGACGGTGATCAGCAGTTCGCGACCCCGTTCCTGCGCATAGGCATCAGCGGTTGACAGGCTCGTCAGGTCCACATCCTCCCACGGAAGGAACAGATGTTCGATGCGGGAATTGGGATCGTTGGTAAAATCCCCGTGCGGATCATAGGCCCCGAACTTGATGGATTGCGGGGTTATGACCGGGCGCTTGTCGTGGAACATGTTGCGGGTATTGACATTGGCACCCGAAACACCGCTCGCCGCGTAAACAGCGGTTGAAAGCAGCCCACCGCAAAGAATTGCTGTTGCTATTTTGTATGAGGTTTTCATCGCCGCCTCCTTTATTGTACGGGCGATTGGGCAACGGGCAACGCCAGATTCAGCGCTTCCGTTTTGGGCGTTATTGTTTCGATGGAGAGGAGCTTGCGCGCCTCGTCATCCTTGTTTCCGCCAGCATGGCGGAAGACGTACCAGGCACCGTCCGGCTCGCGTTTCTGATAGATCGTCCCATCGGCGATACGGTGGGAGAAGCAGGTCTTGTTCGGGAAGACATCCTGAGCCAGATGCCATTTCGCATCGAAGCACATCTGGCCCGACCAGGTGATCCGCCAGCGGCCTTCAGCCCATACCTTGCCTTTCTCGCCATCAACACGGGCGGTGAAACGGCGGTTCTGGCTTTCCATCCGGCCAGCGCCGTCGGCCCACTGCCAGTTCTTGTCGCGATAAAGTATGTAAAGCTCGGCAGGCGTCATCACACGGGCGCCGTCGGGCAAACCATCCGCAGCGACCGTTACTGCTCCCGCTGGTGTGCTCAACCCGGCAAGCAGGACAAAGAGCGGCAGACCACATCTGCTCCGATCGGTGTTCCAACCAGACCGGGACCTTTGGTCTTCAAACATCACATGTTTCATTTGAACCTCCCACGACCTTCAGGTTACGCGCACCCGCCAAGGGTTCTAGCGATTGACGGATGCGCGCGTGCGGCAGAATGTTTGTTGGTCTTGTTTCCTGCCGCTGTTGAACAGGACGGCCGATCGTCGAAATCCGGAAGCCCAGATTCCCGGCGATCACCGGTGAAAAGACATTGCGCAGGTCGATGAGTACGGCGTCCCGCATGACCTGTTTCATCCGAACGAGATCAAGCTTGCGGACACTGTCCCATTCGGTCACGACTACCGCCGCATCAGCTGCATCCAGGCATTCATAGGGGTCGTCGTAAAACTCAACATCGCTGAGAAGACGGCGCGCATTCTCCATTCCGGCGGGATCATAGGCACGGATGCTGGCACCAAAGCGCTGCAAGGTTTCGATGAGCGGAATGGACGGTGCGTCGCGCATATCATCCGTATCGGGTTTGAACGTGAGACCGAGGACGGCAATCGTCCGGCCTTCGACACTGCCGCCAAGCGCATCCAGCACCTTCAGCGCCATGCGACGCTTGCGCGCTTCATTGACGGTGACCGTTTCCTCGACCAGTCGCAGAGCGACCCCGTGATCCTGCGCGGTGCGCAAAAGCGCTATCGTATCCTTCGGAAAACAGGAGCCACCATAACCCGGCCCCGCATTGAGAAAGCTGGTGCCGATACGCTTGTCCAGCCCCATGCCGAGCGCCAGCTCGGTGACATCGCTGCCGACTTCCTCACACAGATCCGCCAATTCGTTGATGAAGGTGATCTTGGTGGCGAGAAAGGCATTGGCCGCATATTTGATCAGTTCCGACGTCCGGCGCTGCGTGATCACGATTGGCGTCTTTGCGGCCTCGAGCGGGGGAGCATAAAGGGCGACAAGCACGGAACGTGCACGCTCATCTTCCACACCGATGACGACCCGATCCGGCTCGAGGAAATCGCGGATCGCGACACCCTCGCGCAGGAACTCCGGATTGGACGCGACGGAGAATGTGCCAGGCCTGCGAACCGAGCCGATGATCTTTTGCACCACATCGCCTGTGCCGACCGGAACGGTGGACTTGACCACGACGACACTATGGTCTTCGATCAGCGGCGCAAGCTCGCGAGCGGCCATATAGACGAAGGACAGATCTGCATCGCCGTGACCTGCCCGTGCCGGTGTGCCGACGGCGATGAAGACAAGCTCCGCACCCTTAACGGCTTCCGCCAGATTGGTGGTGAATCTCAGCCGGCCAAAGGCGAAATTGCGTTCCACCAGCTCATCCAGTCCCGGCTCATAGATCGGCACGATGCCGCGCTCCAGCCGGACAATCTTCTGGGCGTCCTTGTCGACGCAGACGACCTCGTGTCCCCATGCCGCGAAACACGTGCCACTGACCAATCCGACATATCCCGTACCGATGACAGCGATCTTCATAATCGTCGCGCCTTTCCCGCTAGTTCGTTCCACTGGCGGTATTCGTGCGCCAGCGTGGATTGAAAATTGTCCTGTGGACGTCACGTCCGCCTACACCAGCACCGGCAACCGAGAAGCGGTCGTCAAATACCGTGAAGCTTTTCGTGCCCCAGCTCAGTGCCTCGATGCCGTCGCGTCCGCGCTCGACAGTGGTAAAGCCGGTCAGCGCGACCAGCGCCGTAAAACTGCATGCCATTGCCGGTCGATAGAGGCGGCTCGTCATCCGCACGTTATTTTCGCGGGTGTGCTGGATCACGATCATTGCCATCAGGAACAGATAGAAGCACGCATTGATGATGGCGAAGATGAAGAAGCCTCTCGTCTGATCCGCACCGCCGACGAGAAGGACCGGCAGAATGGACAGGCCGGAGATCAGTGCATAGGGAGCGATCACCCGCAGTGGCACCGGATCGACCTCGGATGAGCCTTTCGGCGTGACACGAAAATCGACAAAGGAACCGGTAAGCCAGTCGCGGAAGGCTGCGAAGGTTCCAGCCAGAACCCAGGGCCACCGCGCCAGCAGGAACAGCATCGCTTCCCAGCTGAAAATCCTGCCGTCGACAGGGCGGAACGTCTTGCTCGACCGCCACCAGAATGCCAGCGCCAAAATCACGAGCGATTGCGGCATGAAGTGCATCAGGAAAGCGGGATAGGTAACGCTGACGAAATTATCGCCATAAGCCAGAATGGCTATCGGCAGAACGAATGTCAGCGCCAGAAAGAACGCGTAGAGAGGATACCAGAGCTGCGAGAACAGAAACTGGATCTTCAGGCGCAGCGGCAACCGACCGATCAGCTTCGGTGTATACTGCAGCAGGATCATCACGAGGCTGCGCGACCACTGGAATTCCTGCGTCACAAGATCGGCAAAGGTGCGCGGACCGTCGCCATGGGCGATGGCATCCAGTGCATGAACACCCCGCCAGCCATGCGCGTTCATGAACAGGGTCGTGGAATGATCCTCGGCCAGTTCTGGTCCAAGACCGCCGATCTCCTTCAGTGCCGCCGTGCGTACCGCATAATGAGAGCCGATGCAGACCGGAGCAAAGCCGCCATTGTAACCGGCTTGCAGCGAGCCATGCATACTGGCTTCCACATAGAGACGCCCGCGTGCCGACCAGCTTTCATGCGCATTGCGATCACAAATGCTCGGTGCGGAAACATACCCGACAGCGGGATCAGCGAAGGGCCGCAGCATATTAAAGAGATAACCCGGCTCAGGCACATGGTCGGCGTCGAGCTGCGAGACGAAATCATAGCGCTCATAGCCATAGTGATCGTAGAAGAAGGCGAGATTGCCTTCCTTGCACCGGGTACGGCGCGGCCAGGTCTGCCGATGATAGTCGGCACGGCCCTTGCGTGTGGAAACGAACACGCCATGCTCACGGCACCAGGCAAGTGTCGAGGGTGAAGGATCCTCATCGGCAAGCCATGTATCGTGCGGCACATCCTGCGCCAGCATGGCGCGCAATGTTTCAGCCACCACCTCGAAAGGCTCAGACGGAGCCTTGGTGACGACCATGGCGACGCGGCTTCCGGCGGGGATGCGAAGCGGGCCGGTCGGGCGCGCTGCGTGGAAGAAAATAGTGATGAAATAAAGCGGCAGGATCGTGATCCAGGCCAGCAGCGCGGTCACCAGAAAGGAGCCGAGCAGATGATTGTGCTTTGCGCTGATGAACCACCATTGCCAGAAATAGGTGATAGCGAGCGCCCAAAGGATGATGCCCACCACATATTCCACCCGCTTGCGGCCAGTGAAGATGGGCGCCAGCAATGGTTCCCTTTGGCCGTTGTCGCCGTCAATGGCCGGATAAAATTCGCGCCGTGTCATGTCCGCATCTCCAGACCAAAGAAGGGCGCAGCCGTGCGGATGATCGTGTCGAGATCGGAATGGAGCGTGCGAAAGCCAAGCTTCGCGGCCGCTTCAGCCGGGTCGGCATAAAGCACCGGCGGATCGCCAGCCCGGCGCGCGCGCATTTCGACAGGCACCTTGCGTCCCGTAAGCCGGTCTATTGCATCCACGATTTCCCTGATGGATGTTCCGCGCCCGGTTCCCAGATTAAGGACCAGATTGCCGCCGCCATTCAGCAGATGCTCGACCGCAAGCACATGCGCCCGCGCCAGATCAACCACGTGAATATAGTCGCGAATGCAGGTGCCATCCGGCGTTTCATAATCGTCGCCATAGACTTCCAGACAATCTGCCATGCCCGCCGCAGCCAGCATGGCGCGCGGTATCAGATGGGTTTCAGGATCATGCTTTTCACCCAGTTCGCCATCCAGATCAGCACCGCAGGCATTGAAATAGCGCAGCGCCGCATAGGACATGCCATAGGCTGCCGAATAATCGGCCAGCATATGTTCCGCGATCAGTTTTGTGCGTCCATAAGGGTTGATCGGATTCTGCATTTCGCCTTCGCGGATCGGCAGCACATCCGGAATGCCATAGGTGGCGCAGCTCGACGAGAAAATGACCGGGCGTCCACCTGTCAAGCGGCTGGCCTCAAGAACAGACTGGATGCCGACGACATTGTTGCGATAATACTTTGCGGGGTTCGTAACGGACTCTCCCACATAGGCCGAGGCCGCAAAGTGAATGATGGCTGCCGGATCATAGGCCCTGATAGCAGCGATAAGCTGCTCCTGCGAAAGCGTGTCGCCCTCGACAAACTCGCCCCAGCGCACGGAAGACCGGTGACCCGTCGACAAGTTGTCATAGACGACAGGCGAGAACCCGCTCTTGTGCAGTAGCTTCGCGGTATGGCTGCCAATGAAGCCAGCGCCACCGGTGACGAGTATATTTTTCCGGGTCATCTCGCCACCTCGAAGAGCTCGCCCGATGGTCTGACCAGCTGGCGTTCAAAATAGGCGATCGTCTGTTTCAGTCCTTCGACCAGTACAATCTGTGGTTCCCAGCCAAGTTCACGCTTGGCAAGCGTGATGTCGGGGCGCCGCTGGCGCGGATCATCGGTGGGCAGCGGGCGATAGACGATGCGTGAGGACGAACATGTTAGCGCAATAATCTGCTCGGCCAGTTCTCGCACGGTGAACTCGCCCGGATTGCCGAGATTGACGGGCTTCTGAACCTGGCTGCTCATCAACCGGCTGAAGCCTTCGATCAGGTCATCGACATAGCAAAAGGAACGAGTCTGCGAGCCGTCGCCATAGATGGTGATATCTTCGCGCTTGAGCGCCTGAACGATGAAATTCGACACGACACGGCCATCGTCGGGCCGCATGCGCGGGCCATATGTGTTGAAGATGCGCACGATACGGATATCGACGCCATACTGCTTGTGAAAATCGTAGAACAGCGTTTCGGCCGAGCGCTTGCCTTCGTCATAGCAGGACCGGGGCCCGAAAGAGTTCACATTGCCCCAATAGGCTTCCGGCTGCGGGTGCGTTTGCGGATCGCCATACACTTCCGACGTTGAGGCCTGAAAAATCCGTGCCTGATAATGCGCTGCAAGTTCGAGCAGATTGAGCGAGCCGATGACGCTCGTCTTCATCGTGTGCACCGGATCAGCCTGATAGTGCGGCGGCGATGCCGGGCATGCCAGATTGTAAATCTCGTCTACCGGCAGATCGATCGGGTTGACAATATCGTGGCGCACAAAGCTGAACGTGTCGTAACGCAGGAGATGACGAATATTCTCGAGACGCCCCGTCGAAAAATTGTCGACACAGATGACGAAGTTTCCTTCGTTCAGAAGACGCTCGCAAAGATGAGAACCGAGAAATCCTGCACCGCCCGCTACGAGAATACGTCTCGTTGGCATACTTTCGGTGCTTATACCCGATGATCTGAAATTTATACTCACGAGATCCTCCAACACTACTCGTTTACGGGCGCCCTTTGTTGAAAAAGAACAGCATTTCCCTATGCGGGCTCAAATTGAACCGCGCTAACTTACGTTTGCTGAATGCTTTACCTGATGATTGAAGGTAACCGCGCTGAGGGCGAGAGTCGTTATCTTAGAATCCTAAAACTTATCCGCGCGTCCATTTTTGAGGCCTTAATAACCTAACGCTCGGCATATTCAGATCAACCGAAACAGCATTTCCTTCGACCTAGGTCGGCGGATTTAGGAGAGTTTCGTGATCAGAACGGGGATACAGCTGAGTTCTATTTCAGCAAAGATCGTGATTTAATTGTTGCCAAATGCTTTCTTTACAAAGCTCCCCCGCCATAGCGGGCCAGAGCAAATGGCCATTGATGACGGTCAGACCAGATGTAGAGAACCGTTTCAAACAGGCTGTAAAGCCCATTGCCAATCGCACCAGTAAATATATAAGCAACACGACTGAACACGGCCATCGCTGCATCAAACAGCGGATACGATCTATGCCCGACTTCAAGACTGAAACCACAGCCAACGTTACACTCTTTGGCATCGAACTCGTTCATATGATGCGCAAACGGCAAGTCGTCTTTCCCCTAGCGAAAGCACTCTCCAGCAAACAACAGTTCGAGGCACCGCATCGCACCACGACAAGCGACCCGAAAACGACCACACCGCTGTCGGTTGATCGCGGACAGGATCTGGTGCCGGAGTTTATGGGTCGACGCTCTGGAGCCCAGACCAAAAGCGTAAAGTGGCTTTAAAAGCAAAATACGTGAAACAATAAATATGTAGAGAATTCTAAGTTTCTTATGACAACAAGAAAAAGGGCGGCAATTACCTGCCGCCCTTTTGTATTTCGGTCACAATCAGCCGCGCTGTGAATCGAGCTGCTCGTGGTTCTTTTCGACTTCCTGCGCCTTCATGTAGCTTTCGATGAGAAGCTGGTAGGGAGGGAAAATCTTGGTGTAGACGTTGGCCCACTCCTGCGCATCGTCACGATGCCACGTCTTCTGGAGTTCCGAAGCCACCGCAGCCGTATCCATAGGCACGACACCGGCTTGAACAACACGAGCGAGCGTAATTTCCTGCGCCATCTTGGAATAGGTTCCGGATGCATCCACCACGGCGAAAACCTTGTAACCATCCTGAACGGCACTGATTGCCGGGAAGGCCATGCAAACGCTGGTGATGGTGCCTGCGATGATCAGGGTCTTGCGGCCCGTGGCCTTCACGGCAGCAACGAAATCCGGATTGTCCCATGCGTTGATCTCGCCACGACGCGCTACATATTTGGCATGAGGGGCATTCTCATGAATCTCGGGGATCAGCGGCCCATTGGGGCCCTGCGGCACGGATGCCGTCGTGATGACCGGCATCTTGGTCAGCGTCGCCATCTTGGCAAGCGCAGTCGCATGATTGCGCAAAACAGGCATTGGCATGTCTGCGACGGTCTGAAACAGGCCGCTCTGATGGTCGATCAGAAGCATGACGGCGTCGTTGGGGTCGATAACCGGACGCTGGCCGTTAAAGTTAGCTGGGCTGCTCATTTTAAGTCTCCTTCTTCAGGCTTGGACTTGTTCAGGGCCGAAAGCATTTCCGGTCCGGGGATACCCGTGGTTCTTACTGACGCCACGGGAATGGATCAGGCAGAAATGGCGCCGAATTTCCCTGTTCGGAAATCCGCGAAAGCATCCTGCAATTCTTCATTTGTGTTCATGACGAAAGGGCCACGCATGGCGACAGGCTCTCCAAGCGGTTCGCCGCTCAGCAGAAGGACAGTTGCATCGCTGTCAGCCGTAACCTCGAAACTGCCACCCTTTCGGTCGAGCAGTACGAATTGCGCATCCCGTGCCGATCTGTTGCCGTTGACGGTGATCGTTCCGCGCAAGATTGCCAGACCGGTCGTATGTTGATCGGGAAGATCAAACACAACGCTTCCGCCTTGTTTCAGGCGCAGGTCCCATAGATCAATCGGCGTGAAGGTGCGTGCGGGTCCGGCATGTCCGGCATAGTTCCCGGCTATGACACGGACAATTCCAGCTTCATCCGGCAGGGCCACGGTCGGAATATCCCGATCGAGCACCGTCTGGTAAGCGGCGGGCGCGGACTTGTCCTTGGCAGGCAGGTTGACCCAGAGCTGCACCATTTCCAGCGTGCCTCCCTGTTCGGTAAACGCCTTCGAATGACGCTCCTCGTGCAAAATCCCGGCGGCAGCAGTCATCCATTGTACATCACCGGGACCGATCATGCCTCCGCTTCCAGTGGAATCGCGATGTTCAACTTCGCCCTGATAGACAATGGTCACGGTTTCAAAACCGCGATGGGGATGGCTGCCAACGCCGCGCGGGGTTGCCGTGGGTGCAAACTGTTCCGGCCCGGCATAATCAAGATGCAAAAAGGGGCTGATGTGTTCACCCATTATCGCATGGGACACCATGGAGCGAACCGGAAATCCATCACCCACCCAATGGGGCGATGAGCTGCTGTAAATGCCGATAACCTGTCTCATCTCGATCTTCCCGATTTATTTCGTTGCCTTGCGGACACTGGGTTGACTGTCTGAGAGCAAAATAAATCTGGAACGAATTAACCGGTAGATCGAAGTTCAGGCTATACTGTCCTGAAAACAGGACAATGAAAGAGCCGGTCATGGCTGATCTCAACGATATGCGGCTTTTTGTAGAGGTCGTGGAACAAGGCGGCTTTTCCGCTGCCTCCCGAAAACTGGATATGCCGCGCTCCAGGCTGAGCCGCCGGATCGCCCTGCTCGAAGATGATCTCGGTGTCAGGCTTATCCAGCGCACCACCCGACAATTTGCTGTGACGGATATCGGCCAGGAATTTTATCGCCATTGTCTGGCGATGATGGTTGAGGCCGATGCCGCGCTGGATGTGATCGACAGAATGCGCACAGAACCGCAAGGCACGGTGCGGGTGAGTTGCCCGGCATCGGTCATTTATTTCCAGGTCGGTGAAATGATCGCCCGTTTCATGGAGCGATACCCAAAGATAAAGATACATCTGGAAAGCACAAACCGGCGCGTGGATGTTATCCGCGAAGGCTTCGATCTCGCTATCCGCGTCCGCTTTCCACCGCTCGAGGATAGCGACCTCGTCATCCGCAAGCTGGCGGAAAGCGAGCAACGACTGGTGGCAAGCCCTATATTTGTGAAGGAAGGATGCAACGCCGTTCCCGCCGACCTCGTCGACATGCCCGGCCTTGCCTGGGGATCATCCCACAACAATTTTGAATGGAACCTGCTCGGTCCGAACGGCACCACGGCTGAAATTCCCTATCAACCGCTGCTGATTACGGAAGATATGGTTGCGCTGCGGCTGGCCGCTCTTCAAGGCATCGGCGTTTGCCAGTTTCCCACAATGGTTGTCCGGGATGATATACAGGCAGGACGGTTGATTGATCTTCTGCCCGACTGGGCACCCCGCAGCGGCATTATCCATGCCGCCTTCCCTTCACGTCGCGGTCTATTACCCTCGGTGCGCGCGCTTCTCGATTTTCTGGTCGAAGAATATGCTGCTCTATCAGTGAGCGAGAAAAAAAGATGAGGATGTAGATCCATTGAATGTGGTGCTTAACGCTTCACGGATTCGCCAATTCTTATGACGTCACTCGCCTTCATTGCCGGATTCTTGTCACTTGTGGTCGCAACCGACGCTGGTTGGTGCCGGGATGCGATGCTCTTGGGAAGGTCGTGTTCGGCCATCATCTTCTTCAAGTTCCGCAGGTACAGATTGTAGGCCCGATACCATCAAACACACAAAAAATAATGGACTTGTCGTAATGACGGCCTTTGGGCGTCGGAAAAAATCTGCCGCTTAAAGATCGGAATGCAGTCATTGCAATCATTGACAAAATCTTTTCAACAGAACCGTCTTTGGTTGATTCATCGAACTGGCATGTTGATCTGTCAGTATACGATTTCTCTTACACGATTGATCTGGTTATACTGCTCCAGCTGATGATTTATCTCGGGGAGAAGGATGTATGCAGCGGATCACTTATAGACATCTACGTAGTACGACAATCTTGTACCTACCACAATCTGCATTGGCCATGATCATGGGAGGTGCAGGATTGATAGCGGGTATGTCGTTGGCGCTGGCCCAGTCAGGACCAGTCAATTATGACTATCGTGGTGTCGACGGAGGTTGCTGCTCAGACAACAACGGGCATGATGGCAGTGCCGGTCAAAGGGATTTTATACAAACCGATCAGAACCTGAATATACATTCAACCGCGAATGGAAATGCCGGCGTCTTTGTCGACGTAAGCGGCGGTCACGGTGGAGACGGAGCAGACCCCCCGTCTCTTAATCATTGGGGCGGAAATGGTGGTTCGGGCCGTAATATTGATTACACGGTTGAGAACAGCGCAATCGCGAGCGCAGGTGTGGGCATCAATATGTATTCCAATGGTGGTGCTGGCGGCCATTGGGGAAATGCCGGCGGAAGTAATGGCGGCTACGGGATTGGAGGCAGCGCTGGAAATCTAGCACGGATCACGCTGAACAACACCACTGTCAGCGGAAGTGGCTTCGGCATTGCGGTCCAGTCCTGGGGCGGCTACGGTCAGGATAGTGCGCTGGCGGGTGGCTTCGGCGGCGAGCGTGATGCGGGGTCTGGTGGCAACGGTGGAGTTGCAACAGTTAATTTACGCGGCTCCACAACAATCACGGTCACCGGGCCGGGTCCGGGAGATGTCAACGCCGGTGTAGGCCTGATTTCACGTGGAGGCAATGGTGGCAAAGGCGAACTTATCGGGGGCTTCGGCGGCCATGTCAACGCCGGTAGCGGAGGTAATGCCAACGCGGTCAATTTTACATCCGAGGCGCCGTCGAAAATAGTCACCAATGGTGATGATATCTATGGCGTGATTGCGCGGTCGATCGGCGGCGATGCGGCGACAAATAATGGTTCCAATTCGCGCGCAAAGGCTGGTGGAAATGCCGGGGCGATAACGATTGACAACGCCGGAACCATCACGACATCCGGCAATCGTGCAATCGGCATCATGGCTCTGAGCAAGGGCGGGCAAGGTGGCAATGGTGGCGATGGGACATGGGGAGCAGGTCATCGCGGTGCACCTGGCGGTACGCCCGGCGCGATTAACATCACTAACTCAGGCATCATATTGACTGGTCGCAACGATACAGTCGGGGCTTACGGCATTTTAGCGCAGGCACTTGGTGGTCAAGGCGGCCTCGGCGGCGATGGAGGAGGATTTGGCTCCGGCGGACCCGGTGGTGGAGCCCCCGCGATCACAATAACGAATAGCGGAACCGTTAAAACAGCTGGAAATGATGCGGCCGGTATTGTCGCTCATTCCATTGGCGGCGGCGGTGGTTGGGGCGGCACTACCAACGGTCTTTTCTATACTATTGGTGGCAATGGTGGAGGCGGCGGCAACGGCGGCAACTCTACCTTGAAAAACTACTCGATGATCTACACTTCGGGAGACCATAGCCCTGGCGCGATCTTGCAAAGTATTGGCGGCGGTGGCGGTATTGGCGGCGACTCAACGACGACGGGCATTATTTCCGCAATCGCAATCGGCGGACGGGGCGGTGTGGCCGGTTCAGCGGGCAATATTCTCAAGGCAATTTCGTCCGGAAGGATAACAACCACTGGGGCCTCCTCAGCAGGCATCCTGTTACAAAGCATCGGTGGCGGCGGTGGCCATGCCGGATCGGCCAATGCAGTCGGTGTCGGCATCGGTTTGAATGCGACGGTCGCAACCGGTGGCGATGGCGGCGGTGGCGGTAACGGTGGCGTTGTTCAGTTTACCCAGAGGTTCAACGGAATTATCACAACTGCTGGACCATTGAGCACTGGCATCCTGGCGCAGTCGATCGGTGGTGGTGGCGGTAATGGCGGCCTCGCCGACACGCGTGCGATAACGATCGCACCACCGACCGGTGACAACCCCAGCGGTACTGTTAGCATTGCCGTTACACATGGTGGCGGGGGCGGTGTTGGTGGTAATGCCAATACTCCCGACATTGCCAATGCCGGCCATATCGTGACCTCGGGTGCGATGAGCAATGGTATTACAGCACAATCAATTGGCGGCGGCGGCGGTAATGGCGGGGGAGTGCTCGCCCCGATGAAAATACCGACAGTTGGCAAGTCAGACCTTAAGGTCGGGGTCACTGTCCGAATGGGTGGCAATGGCGGCGCTGGCGGCGAAGGGAGCTGGGTACGCGTGACAAACAGCCAGATTGGCAAAATCACCACCACGGATACAGGATCTGTCGGCATTCTGGCGCAGTCGATTGGCGGCGGCGGTGGCAGCGGCGGCAACATACAGCAGCACGACGCGAATTCATTCAACGATATTGTCGGTTCGCCAACCAGCTTTGCCAGCGCGGCAGCAAAAGTAGCCAGCTGGATTGCCACAGCCCCCTCAGAAATACCGGACTTCCCGACATGGAACAAGAAGCTCAACGCGACGATGGCAGTCACTAACGGTAGCAATGGCGGCTTAGGTGGCAGTGGTGACCATTTCATTCTCCGCAACGACGGCGTGATCACGACGACCGGAGCACATGCGTATGGCATTCTGGCACAATCGATCGGCAATGGTGGCGGCAATGCAGGCACAATCGACTCCAGCAATGTATCGAGCCTGCTTTCCAGTATCGACGAACTCGCTAAAGCTATTGCTTCCGGTGTCTCAAACTTGCCAACGTTCGGCATACCGACACTCAATCCAACGCTTCAAAACGGCGGCAATGGCGGCACAGGCGGCAACGGTGGCGGAACTGATAAGGCTCCGAGTATCGTTACCAACACAGGCACGATCAAAACCACTGGCGACGGCTCGGCTGGCATTGTGGCACAATCAGTCGGTGGCGGGGGTGGACTGAGCACCGTACACGCCCAAGACCTGGAAGACACGCTCAAAAAAGCCGGAGTGATCAATGTCGATGCAATCATTCAGGACGTC
Source organism: Brucella grignonensis (assembly GCF_002252505.1). Classification (GTDB taxonomy): domain Bacteria; phylum Pseudomonadota; class Alphaproteobacteria; order Rhizobiales; family Rhizobiaceae; genus Brucella; species Brucella grignonensis. The sequence goes on from NZ_NNRL01000168.1 coordinate 229,653, forward strand.
GCCAAATTTCTCGATTTCATTGGTACAAAGGGTGCGTCTGCAGGAACTGAGGCGTTGCATTTCACAAACGGCGGACAAAACGGATCCGCCGGGTCGGGTGGTGTCGTCGTTGTCGATGCCAGCGATTCACATAGCATAATCGAAACTCAAGGCGCCCATGCGCCCGCAATCCTCGCGCAGAGCGTCGGTTTTGGCGGCGGTGTGACAGGAGCCATTCACACTCCGACAGTGCCCGTTGAGACCACCGCTTCGTTTACACTTGGCGGTAAAGGCCTTCTTCTCATACCCTCCCTTAGTTACGCTGCGCATGGCGGTTCTGTGACGGTAAGCAATAATGGCGCACTGAATACATACGGCATCAACTCCGCCGGAATTGTCGCACAGAGCGTTGGCGGCGGCGGCGGTGTTTCAACCGCACAGATGCTGGGGATCGGCAACGCGACCCGGCATAAATCTTCCCTGTCATTCGCGCTCGGCGGTTCGCTTGGTTTAGCGAATAACGTCCTTGGTCTCACGCCATCGGCGAATGGTGGCAATGTCATAATCACTGATAATGGTGACATTAGAACGCAAGGCGTATTCTCCCACGGTATCCTTGCACAAAGCGTTGGCGGTGGCGGCGGTATTGCGGCCGTGTCAGCCAATTCAAACGTAACGTCACTGACAGCGTCACTCGGCAGCAGTGTGCAAGATAATAGTCCTATCAATAATCTTACGGTCGACGGTGGCGATGTGAGTGTTACCGCATCGGGCATCACCCAGACGACAGGAGATCTCGCATTCGGCGTTCTCGCACAAAGTATTGGCGGCGGCGGTGGGCTGATACAGGTGGATAACGGTGTCAGTGCTATCGCTGCTCCGATCAACATAACGTTCGGTGCAAACGGCATGACAGGCAAGGGTGGCAGAGTAACCGTGACTGAAGGCATTGGTTGGGCTGTTTCCACTGCAGGGACGAATGCACACGCCATCGTCGCGCAATCGGTTGGTGGCGGTGGCGGCATTGCGGGTCTCGGGACGCAACCGAATTTGGTGACTTTGCACGCCGTTGGTTCTCCACCTGAAGCTGGTTCTGATATAAACAATGGTGGCATTGTGAATTTGTCGACCAATGGCTCGGTCATCATCACGCAAGGAAACGGTGCGATAGGCATCCTTGCGCAAAGCATCGGCGGCGGCGGTGGTCTCGCTGGAGATCAATCCTCTACGCGTTACGGACTCGATCTCATTAACAGCACGTCCCTCGTCAGCGGGCCGGGCAATGGCGGAGCCGTTACTATCAACGCGGGAGGACATATCAAGACAACCGGCGCGAACGCGCCAGCGATCATGGCTATGAGTATTGGCGGGGGCGGTGTTTTCAAGGACGGTCGCCTCTACCAATACCAAACCGTGAACAACACCCCTGCTTACGGCGGTGCTGTCACAGTCAATGTGAAAGAGAAGTCGAGGGTTGAGGCCAGTGGTGAGGATTCACCTGCCATTATTGCATTTAGCAATGGCTCTCATGGTAGCAGCGGTGGTGTCTGGGTTAACATAGACAAATCTGCTTCCGTGCTTGCCAGTATGGATAGTGGAACAGGCATCTTGGCCCCGGCAGGAATAACAGTGAACAATAACGGTCTCATCCAGTCGAAAACCGCGATCAGCGCCGCCCAGGCGGTCGTCGTCAACAACAATGGTATCATTCAGGGTAATGTCGTCCTCACCGGCAACGGTGTGTTTAATAACAACGCGGGGGGAAAGTTGTGGAGCGGTGCAACCGTTCAGACCACGAGGCTTAACAATGCGGGCACGTTAAATCCGGGAGGACCGGGCCAATTTCTTGAAACGCGCATTGCCGGCTCGTTGAACCAGCAGACTGGTATCTATGCCCCGGATCTGGATTTTGCAGCTCACAAAAGCGATTTTATCCGCGTTACGGATACAGTGACGTTCGGCGGCATGATCAGTCCATTGGTGCGCAATCCGGTAAAAGATGTCTGGCTGGGAATTGCACACTTCGATCAAGCGCCTGCGGTCGCTGCCACGCCGAAGTTGGCCTCCACCCCGCTGTTCAGCCTTAATATGAAGGATCGTTATGGTGGAAAGCAGGATCCGTCGATATCCGTCGATTTCAAACCATTTACCTTTGCAACAAATCAGGATCAGGGGAATGTCATTGGCCATCTTCAAGAGCTTTGGGATATGGCCGATAGTCGATCGGGGTCGCTGTTCGATCCATTTGTTGGGGTTCAATCAGCGCAGCAGTACCAACAGACGCTGGGAGCCATCGCCCATGATGGTCAGTTCGCACGCGCGGCCAATCAGGTACATGAAACCTTTGCTTCGATGAACCGGTTGATGAGTTGCCCGATGTTTGTTGGCGAAGGAGTGCTGCTGCGAGAAAGCGATTGCGTCTGGGGTCGTGTCAATACCAATTGGGTCCAACGCAGAATGACTTACAGCGACAATGACTATCATATCCGCCAGACTGCCTTGCAAGTTGGAGCACAGAAGGAAATCATGCGGGACTGGTTCGCTGCCGCGTCGTTCAGTTATGGCTTTGGAGACATGTCATCGTCGCGCGTGACTGGAACCAACGATACGTTCTCTGGAGGTATTGCACTCAAGCACACGATCGGTCCTTGGCAGTTCGCGACCGCGATACACGGGGGCTTTGAAACAAGTGATGTCGAGCGCTACACATTGGGCGGTATCGCGACCAGTCGACCAAAGTCCAGCTTCATTGCTGCTCGTCTGCGTGCCGCCTATGAGGTCGAAATGCATGAGTGGTATCTTCGGCCCTATGTCGATCTCGACATCAACCATATCAAATTGTCTGGCTACCGTGAGTACGGCGCCGATATTTTCGACCTCCGTGTCTTTGGACATTCCAACACTTCGATCATGGTGACACCATCGCTTGAAATTGGTGGGCGCACAAATTTCGGCGATACGACATTGCGCTCCTATCTCACGCTCGGTGCCAGTTTTCTATCTGGTGGTGCGGTGACGACGCAGATGAAACTCGATAAGTTCAACCTCGCACCGTTCGCGCTGACCACCGGCGCATCGTCCGTATATGGCAACTTCTCTGCTGGCCTCGAATGGATCACGGATGAGGGCTTTGCGCTGCGCGGCGAATACGGCTTACGTGTCGGTGACCATTATCTTGATCAATCCGCAGTCCTGCGTGCGGCTTATCATTTCTGAAAGAGATTGCCGGGCGTAATATCAGGTTAACTGGGATTGAAGTTCTAGCTTGCAGTTGGTGGTCATGATCCAGCCCACACTCAGTTGCAGGCGCCATCGTTACCTGCCGTCAGAAATCGCCCATGCGGTCTGACTTTGTTTCCGGTTCCCTTTGAGCTTGCTCTTAGGCGCCTTGTTGCATGGATAGCAGTTTCGACGTCTTCACCATAGACGCAGCTATATTCCTGATAGGCGACACCACTGCGATCATAAAAACGGAAAACAACATCAATGTCCGCGCACCATGCCGATCCGAATTGATGACGGCGCTTTCAGGCATTCAATATCTGACGGGCTCATATCGAAGTGCCAGATTGCGTTCGAATATTCCGCCTGGAAACGCATGGCCGGTGGCTCACGAACCAACCAATCGTGATCATAGCCCAAACGACGAAGATGGAGGTTTACTATCGATGTTGTAAGCTGGTTTGACAAAGCCATCTGGCGTCTCGACACCGTGCTTTTCCAGAAGTTCAAGTGTCCGTTTGGTCGAAAGATGCCCCCACTTCCTGTTTATCGTGCAAATTTTCATGGCAGCGACAATCGCACATAAGCGTTCGAGTTCATCGGTTACCAACATGCTTGCTCTGCCTCAGTCTGAGCGAGCTACCTCTTTCGACCGTCGATCAGGGCAGAGCAAGCGATAGAGCACGGCGCGACTGACTGCATAAAATTGCGCGGTCGTCCACATGAGAAGCTTACGTTTCGGATGGCATGCCAAGCCAACGGCGCAAAGTAGTCAGTGCTTCAATCGGAATAGCTCATGCCCTTGGCATCAGCTCTCCCCAATCCCGGCAGAGCAACAATTTCCAAATAAAGATACTGACAGAGCGTCTCCCAGCTGATGCCAAGCTCGTGTGCGATCCTGGCTATTTGCTCGTCAGCTGCCATCCGCTGTTGACCACGCTGATTTGTTCAAGCGTCAGGGAGCGTTTGTGTCACCGATAAGCCCTGTGTCGTTTTGCTAGCGCAATGCCCTCGCGCTGGCGCTCTCGAAGCACAGCATTAGGCCGTGCACTCATTAATAGGCTTATTTATTTGAATGGATTAATGATTCAAAGCCCTCCTGAACTGGAGGTCTTGGATGACATATCGCCGTTATGAACTCACAGAACGGGAATGGTCGATCATTGCACCGCTGTTGCCGAGCAAACCTCGTGGCGTTCCACGGGTTGATGATCGTATGGTTCTCAACGGGATCCTGTGGCGCTTCCGCACTGGCTCGTCGTGGTCGGAAATCCCAGAGCGCTATGGTGTTGCAACAACCTGCTACAACCGGTTCGTTTGGTTTTCGACGTGCCGGTGTGTGGGATCGGTGTGTGGGATCGGCTGCCCAAGGCAGTCTCTGCGGTCTATGCTGGCGACATCGTGATGATCGATAGCACCTGTGTTCGTGTTCACCAGCACGGAGCCACAGGAAAAAAGTGGATTCCGGCAATCGTTGGCATGGGACGTTCCCGGGGCGACCTCACGAGCAGAAACCGCGCAATTATAGATGCAGAAGGCCGTCCGATCAATCTTTGCCTGACGGACGGTCAAATTGCTGACTGCTCTCAGGCTGAATATCTCATGGAGTGTATCAAAGAAGGCGGCACGCTGCTTGCGGACAAAGCTTACGATACCGATGCCATTCGGATGACGGCAGCAGACCGCAAAATATGGGCCAATATTCCATCCAAATCTAACCGCAAGGGCCGTCTTCGCGTTCTCACCATGGGTGTATCGCCAGAGAAATCTCGTCGAGCGCTTCTTTAACCGCATCAAACACTATTGTGACATCGCAACACGTTACGACAAGAACCCGGCCAACTTCCTCGCTAAAATTAAACTCATCGCGTTCCGTATCTGGTGACCCAGTTTATGAGTCTACGCCGTAGTCCAATTGGACAAAAGAAAATTTGAAAGTTCTATCAATGGCTACGAAGAGGTAGAGCCTGCCTTGCGCCGTATGCACCTCGGCAATGTCCACGTGGAAGTAGCCAATGAGATAGCTCTTGAATTTCTTCTTCAGCTCCTTGTCGCCTTCGACATCAGGCAGCCGAGAAATATCATAACGCTGAAGGATTAATGCAGCAACGAGCGTGTCAGATGGGGGATCGTCGGCTGGAACACGTAGAGGCAATCATCAAGAGGAAGCAACGTGTGCCTGCGGAAAGTGATAATGATTGTTTCCTGTTCCAGAGACATAGCTGTCGCGTGTGGCTCTTTCGGCCCGTTGGCAGATCAGCCAGGGACGTTCTCCTTTTTCCATTTGGCTACCGGGTCTTCTGATTGATCTCGTGCCGTCTGGAAAGCGCCCTCAGGCTCTCTTGACCATTTTGTATTGCTCGACGGACTACCTCTGTCATCGTGGCGCTCCCGTATAGAAGCTAGCCCATAATGCTTCCCTTCAGTTGTGCGAGAAAATTGCATCACCAAAGTCCTGGGTCAAACACGTCATGCAACTCGATCAAGGTGCCGCACCGATGCTCGCCGAGTCAGGTCATAATCAGTTCAGCATGGGCTTCCGTCTTGTGAGAATTGCGGTCACCACCAAGAGGTCCGGGACGAACATTTCCTTTTTCAATTTGAAAGTTCCGCCAACGGCTGACGCTTGCCACACCAACGCCAAACCGTTCCGCAGCCTCTTGAGGCGATGAACCAGCCGAAACGGCAGCAAGAACACGTGTACAAAGATCAACAGAAAGGGCCTTTGACACATCTGCAGACCTTCTTATGCAGATATTTCCAACCAGAATAAAAATCATTTGCAAAGCATTTTGTATTTATTTATACAGATAGACTATAAATAATATAGTATACTTAATAATAAAACTATAATTTATTCATATCTAAAATTATATGGTTGGTTGCAATATATTTAGATATAGAATATAATTATTTATATTACATTAGTAATATCGTGATATATCGCATATCGATTCTTCGTTCAACTATTTCAGGAATGCGTTTTTTGATTTCAGATTTTTTCACGGAAAGGTTCTGGGGTTGTTGAAGGCAGGTGGGGTGAAGGTGCAGTCAGAAGGCAACACTATGGCAATCTCGCCCGGTTTCATTTCCCATCTGGCCACATCCTTTCGTTGTTCTGATTGCCAGCAAGGCAAGCGCACATTTGCGTTTCTCGGCCGCAGACCGGCAGCGCTCGGATGCGGCAGACAATACTGTTGCGCGGCGTGCGGGCGCGATGTTTCCCGCAAGCTTCAATTGGCGAGGATTGGCAGCCTAACAAGCCCTTTGCAGGTTCGGCATTCATACACTGCGATTTTTGAAGGCGCGTTTGGAAGATAAAATGATTAGTCGATCGAGACAGACAGCAGTGCCGATCTCTTCGAGTGCGCCCGTACAGTTTACACACAGCCTGCATGCAGGCGCTTTCGTACTCGCAATGGCCGCCAGTGGCGCGGAAACGGCCACCACACGTTTTTCCATTTAACCTTTTTATTAATTTCTACGCAGGAGTTTACATTGACCTATATCTCCAAGACGCGTCAATCGCGTTGTTCAGCAATCAACAATCGTGCCTCTGCCCTGGCGCGCTCCGTATCGTTTCTGGCTATTTTAAGCGCTGCCAGTGTTCCCATGCTTGTCATGCTAACACCATCTCTCGGTCAAACCGTAGGGGGTGACGGAGGGGGGGCAGGGTACTACCCTTCTTTCTACGGGGCTGGCGGTACTGTTGGGGACAACGGGGGAATAGGGGTTACGTATTTCAATATTGGC
>NZ_NNRL01000169.1 GCF_002252505.1 Brucella grignonensis
CAGGAAGCGGCATAATCAGATACTCTCACCACCGGCATGATGCAGTTGGGGTAGCTTTTCCACGCCCGAAGCCCGATCGAATATCGAGAAAGTCTTGGCCTTACGCCATAAACCAGTCCAATTTTTATCCCTCCCCCCTTCTTGAAGATACCTCCACACGTGAAGATCATCTTCTGATCAATCATGAGCATGGTGCACTTGCGAAGAAGGAAGTCCGTCAGGCGCTGGACATGGCGATCGACAAGCAGTCGATTGTCGATACCGTGACATTCGGGATTGGTCAGGTTGCGAATTCCTACATACCGAAGGGCGCTCTGTATCATTATGCCGATAATCTCAAGCGTCCATACGATCCCGAGAAGGCGAAACAGATGCTGGCCGATGCTGATGCAGCGGGCCTGTCGCTCAATTACATCGTCAATGCCGGCAACGAAACGGACGAACAGATCGCAGTTCTTCTACAGCAGCAGCTCCAGAAGGCAGGCGTTACCGTCAACCTCCAGAAAGTCGACCCTAGCCAGAGCTGGGATATGTTGATTGCTGGTGATTACGATATCTCCGTCATGTACTGGACCAATGACGTTCTTGATCCTGACCAGAAGACCACATTTGTTTTGGGTCACGATACCAATATGAATTACATGACCCGCTATAACAATGAGAAGATAAAAGACCTCGTTGCAGCAGCGCGTCTGGAGCTTGATCCAAAGAAGCGTGAAGCCATGTATATTGATCTTCAGAAAATGGCGAAGGATGATGTCAACTGGATCGATCTCTATTACAGCCCTTATATCAATGTCACGGGCAAGAATATTGAGAATTTCTACCAGAACCCGCTTGGTCGTTTCTTCCTGGAAGATACTGTGAAGAACTAAATTTGTCGTGGTGAGGCGCAAATGTTGCGGCGGGCAACGCCCGCCGTCTCTTATTCGTGTTATTTGCCGACGCGATAATTGACCTCAAAAAACTCAAGTTCGAGACGAACAGCGCGCAGGAAGAAGTCTCGACATATTTCTGATTGCGCTGGACCAACCCGGTCCAGTTCGGATTTGAGGAAACCTACAAATTCCCGGAAATGAGGATTGTCATGTAGTGTAATCCATTCTGCATGAACGAAATTATTTGGAAAGGGTGAGGGCGTACGCGATGCCCAGTCGAGATAAAGGCCTTCGGCAACATTGAGAACCGAGAGGATTGCGGCGTAGGAGCGTGTGACAGCAGCTTCACGCATGATTGCTTTGAACCCGATGGTTGGTTCGGTATCGGGGATATTTGCGCGTGCCTCTTCACTCACATCGAGTGCTGCAAAAGCACGGAGAAAATAGGTGTTTTCTTCTCCGGATACCATTCCGGCAAAGCGGCCAAAGCGCAGTCGCGCCTCAAATGTATCTGCTGTGGCCATTGCCGCACCCAGCAAAGTGAGAAAACTGTCGAGAAAACGATGATCCTGAACCAGATAGGATGCCATCGCTGGATCCGAAAGGGTGCCTGCACAGAGTTCTTTGACGAAAGAATGTTCAACGGCCTGCGTCCACAATGGTTCGCTTGCTTGCTTCAGTTTTTGAGAGAAATGTTCAGTCATAAAGCTACCTTTCTGCTGGTAGCGAGACCGCGTAAATTTGGCATTATACGGCCTCGCAGTGAGGCCGGCAAAAGGCTGGCTTAAACTTCCCCATCCCTTCGCCGGCATGATCCGGATCAGGTTCGAAGGGTCACGGCGCTGCGTTTGCCAGCCGTATCTCAGCCCCTTGCGGGACACCCCTTGGTGTTAGAAATCTTAATCGAGACTCTCGCCAATGTCGAGCCGTTGGGTAGTCGATGGTTTGGATATAACCGAACTGAAATCATCGTATCAACGATGCGCTAGTCAGTCAGTCTTGTTGGATTCCGCAAGTTCAGCCTCTCTTCGTCTCAGCATCTCGAACATGGATGTGGTACGCAGATTTGTCTCGCGATCAATCTCGCCGCCCTTTTGCCAGATGCCATATTTCTCACGGAAGTAATCGATGACAAGGAGATCTGCTTCGATACGGTCATGCCCTTCCTGAACCAGATTGAGCAGCGCATCTACTCTGCTACCTTTGCCTTCACGAAGGTGGCGTCGTTTTCCGGTATTCCAGATTGGAATGCCTACACGTTCCAAGTGTCCGGAAATCCATGGATCGTCTACTGTCCACATCACATCAGGAATATCGTAAAAAAGCTCATCGAACCATTCAGGGCGCACCAGAACACCAGCAAAGCCGGAAATCTGATCGACATATCCGGGAGTGGTTAGGTTGGGTTTGATGGTGAAAAGGCAGAGTATCCGTTTCACTCTGTATATAGAGTCTTTGTGTTTCCAGCGGCTGCGCGGGAGCCTGTCTGATGGGCGGCAATCATCGGATATATCCGGGAATGTTTCACCCACTTCAATAATACATGTATTCGGTTTCTTGGCCGCTTCGTTCTTAAAGCGTGCATGCCAGCCGCGATCATAAATCTTATCGTCGTCGCAGAATAGAATGTCGATATCCTGTCCCTTCAGATCCCGGGCTGCTGGAAGGACTTTCGTCGCAGGGCCATAATCCCGGTCACAACGGCAGATAGTTATGCCCTTCGGTACTACCGGCGGCGTTCCATCCCAATCCGGAAAGCGGCGGTATGTCTCAGGTATGTAAAGCCGAATTTCTTGAGCTTTTAAATTCTGAGATAAAAGAGACTTCAGAGTTGGCTGTAACAGATGAAAACGCGAAGGTATCGATGATAAGCTTATGATAGTCGGTCTTCTCAATGTCGACCCCTTTGAGCAATCTGGTATGTTGAAACGCGATTCCATGCGTTCCGATTAAATGCGTTGTTAGCTACAATTTTATCAAATGAAAAATTATATGAACTAATGAACAGCTCTACTCGTATTATATGCTTTGATCGAAGTTTGATAGCAAAAATGTTAGAGCTGCAAATACGACAATGCAAGCCGCAAAAAGCTGCGATTGAAACATTGAACCAGTACATGATCTATAATTTTCACACCCCTGCACTGCATAAAGATGACTGTTAAAATCATATTTAAATTGCAAGGGCTCTTATATGCACTGCAGAAGTTTTTTACTGCCTTGGCAGGCGGAACTATTCATGCCGACGAACATAACAGGCGAGCCGACGTGCTGCGCTTTTTTCAACGAGCGATGGCGGGATTCGATGGCATACTGCAATGGCAATAGGGCGCTGAGTGGAAAAGCTGCAGCCCTTGGGTGGATTGGCCGGACTTGGCAGATCGCCACGCAATACAATACACTTGCGCTGGCGCTGGGATATCGCTGGTCGGCAACCAGCATACCGAGGAAGCCATTGATCTTATCAGGAAGACCGAGACATTTGTCGTGGAAGGCTGGGTCACTGACAATGTGCTCGACATGGCGGTTGGCTATTCCATGACAGATGCAATGAGCAATGTCCTGCCTTCTACTGGAACGAGATCGCTGTCATATCGGCTTTGTGGGATATGGAGGCGCGTCTGCGCGTCGATACAGTGACCGTCTCCCGGCCTTTGAGGAAACCATGGCTGCGGCAGGTCTGGAATATCACCGGGTCTGCATTGTGGATGAGGTTGAAGGTTTTAGTGCTAGTCCCAAGACACTTGAAGCGCCGCGTTGTATCGATCCTGATATCGATGGTGTGATCTGTCCCACGGATATCGTGGCGGCTGGTGTGATATTCGAATGCACGCGCCTTGGGTGGAAAGTACCGGAGCGTCTTGCTGTCACCGGATGGGGGACTATGAAATCGCGTCGGAAATAACGTCGGGCCTATCGACGATCCAGCCGAACGCCTATGAAATGGGTGTAAAGAGCATGGAAATGATTGTCGACCGCGTCTCTGGAGTGGCAGCGGCAGACGTCGTCGTCGATATCGGTTATGATGTCGTGAAGCGCGAGAGTGCGTAAAGCACTCAGCCTCCACCGTTTGTTCAGGTGGCCCCTTTTTTGCGGAATGAAGAAGCGTCGATGCCGAGCCGGTTCAATCGGGCGTAGAGACTACGACGTGGTAGCTGCAACAATTCGGCAGCTTCTCCGACATCACCATTCAGGCGTGCAAGTGTGTCCTGCAAGACCTTGGCTTCAAACTGATCCATCTGCTCTGCAAGCGGCAGAGAGCTGGGTTCATTCGTTGGATCGTAACTTAGTCCCAATACCACTTGCTTTGCGAAATTTCGCAACTCCCGCACATTCCCCAACCACTCATCGGCGTTGAGCCGGGACTCTATCGTTGCATTGATGTCCGGACGCGGCTGACCGAACTGGTTTGCAGCTTCATCGAGAAAATAAGCGAATAAAAGCCCGATATCTTTGCGGCGCTCACGCAAAGGCGGGATGCGAAGCCGTACGGTTTCAAGCCTGTAGAAAAGATCTGACCTGAAGTGCCCGGCATTTACGACGCCTTCGAGATCTCCTTTGGCAGCAGCGATAACGCGCAGATTGACGGCGCGAGGTTCGCCCGTCATCGACGGCAACTCACGTTCTTCGACGACGCGCAAGAGCTTGCCTTGTAGGCTTGTTGACATGCTGTCGATTTCATCAAGAAAGAGTGTCCCGCGATCCGCGTCGGCTATGCGCCCACGTTGAATTCTATTGCCGAAAAGCACCTCATCGGCAATCGCGTCGGGGAGTGCTGCACAATCGATTGCGACAAAGCCGCGAGCGTGGCGTGTGCTCCAGCGATGAAGCAGTCGGGCAACAAGTTCCTTTCCGGTGCCAGTCTCGCCTTCGATCAGCACATCTACATCGACACTTGCAAGCTGGCGGATAGTCTCGCGCAATCGCACCATGACGGGTGTTTCACCCAGCAACGGGAAATCTTGCTCAGCTTCCGCAGCGGCTTTGCGAAGTCTACGGTTTTCGAGAACCAGACGGCGCATTTCCAATGCCCGACGAACACTTGAAACCATGTGATCGGCAGAGAAAGGCTTCGCAATAAAGTCGAACGCACCTTTTTTGAGTGCTGCCACTGCCATGCTGATGTCGCCATGTCCGGTCATGAGGATGACTGGCAACTCGGGGTCGCGTGTCAGCAGCGCTTCCATCACGGCATGACCATCAATGCGTGGCATCCGGATATCTGTGACGACGATCCCGGGAAAGTCGGCACTCAGATTGGCAAGTGCTGATTGTCCATCGCCATAGGTCTCGATATCCAGCCCAGCGATCTCGAAGGAATCTGCAAGAGCTGTGCGGAATGCCACGTCATCATCGATCAACATGACGCGGAGTGGTTCAGTGCCTGTCATGTTTGTTTTGCTCGCTTTACCGTGGCTGAGAAGGCAGCGCCGCCCAATGGCGAAGGCACGATACGCAACGTGCCTTCGAGCTCTGTCATGATGTCGCGTGCAATACCTAACCCAAGGCCCAACCCTTCCGGTTTTCCGGTTACAAAGGGGCTAAACACTTCATCGGCCAATGCTTGATCTATGCCGGGTCCGTTATCCGCGACAATCAGGGACACAAGTTGTTCCTCTTCCGAGATGAACAAAGCGATGCGCGGTTCAGATTTTTCAGCAACCGCATCAAGCGCATTTTGCAGCAGATTGACCAACACTTGTTCCAGCCGGACGCGATTTGCTAGAACCGCAAAATTGGACCCATTGGGCATTTCAAGAGTCACACCAGCTTTGTGAAAGCGGTCGCCCATCAAAAGAAGTGTGCCTTCTATCAACTCATCAAGGTGGACCGGAGCCAAGTCGCGGTGTCCGCGTCGCGCAAAGCGCCGCATTTCCTGTGTAATAGAACCAATACGCGACGTAAGTTCGACGGAAGTGGCCAGGTTGGCTGCGACTTTGTCCAGTTTGCCCTTTGCCAGGTGGTGTTGTGCATTTTCTGTAAGTGTTTGAATGGTGGCGACGGGTTGGTTGATCTCATGGACGAGACCTGCGGTGATAGACCCCAGCGATGCGAGCCTGTTTGCCTGCCCCAGTTCTTCGCGCGCTTCCCGAAAGCGTTTGTCGGCGCGCTCGCGCTCTGCCATTTCAGCGCTGAGTTCGGCCGTGCGTTCTGCAACTACGGTTTCAAGGGCTGCGCGGTCTGCAGCCAGGCGTGCTGCGCGCGTTATTCGCCAATAAACTGCACCGGCAAGCACGATGAGGATCAGCAGCGCTGACACAGTTATAAGTCGTGCCAGATCGTGTGCCGCTCGCATTGATGGGGCTACGGCTTCAACGTGGAGAAGTCTTAATTCTGTTCCGGCAATTGGCTCACTCACCGTGAGAAATTTTGCACCGGATGGTCCGCGCATCATGTTTTCGGGCTCGAAAGCATAATGGCTGGGTTGTAAGTCCGCGATATTGAACTGTCCGCTCTGGCGTATCTTTGCACGCTCTGCTTCGGAGATTGGTAGAAACGAACGCAGGTCTTCTGCCTTGTCCGTTGATGCCAATATGATGCCACGAGGATCAACGACGAACGTTTGGCCGGGATCGTTCGACCACGTTTGGACAAGCCGGTGAAATTCAAATTTGACGACTACAACACCAACGGGATTAACTTCATCACCAATGCGCCTTGCGAGGAATAGGCCAAAGCGCCTGCTGAGATCGCCTATAGCATAATATTCAGCAGCCCCTGCGGCCATCGCGCCTTGAAAATAAGGACGGTAGCCGTAATTGCGCCCAACGAAACTTTCAGGCGTATTGGCATTGGAAGAAGCAATGACGGTGCCATCGCGTTTGACAACATATATGATCGGTGAGCCGATCTCATAGGCAAGAAATTTCAGCTTCTCGTTAAGTCGTTCTGTCGCGTCCTGTCTCTCACCAGCAAGGACGTCGTTAAGGTCGCTATACTCTTTCAGAACAACCGGAAGCAGGCGGAACTTGGCCAGTTCGCTATCGATAAGACGGGTTTGTTGACGCGCAACAAGTGTCGCGGCCTCGCTCAAACGATCAAGCGCGCTTGTCTCAGTCCATGACCGTGCAATCGTCCAGAGGCCTATCGCCAGCATGAACGCGAGCGCGATCATCAGGATTCTGCGGAGCTGTCGCCATTTTTTCATTTGTGCAGGATTATGCATTTATTTGAGTAATGTCACGCATATTTTTGCACAAATTGAATGTTCAAAATGTGTCAAAATCGAGATTCTGCGAGTTAATTCAACAAACTAAACTTTTTAATCCGCCGCTCTGGCGGTCGACAGCCATGTCCCGCATTTTGGTACCACTTCGAAAGTGGGAGTTTCGTAGGGAGGAGCTAATCCGTGCAACCACAAAATCGTGTCTTTGTTCTCGCCCGATTTCTTGAAGGAGATCTGGGTATTGCGATGCAGGCTCAGGAAACTGAAAGCCGGCCAGACCAAGGGGCGCGGATCTAGAAATCAATCAATCAGGCCCATTTCCCAACAGGGGTTTTCGCCTTTTTAAGCTCTTCTTGGGCGCGGTTGCGACAATTCCCCAAGACAATCAGAAACACCCTAAAATATGCGTGGCTAATGGCGCGCTCACCACGGGTGAACCTCAAAAATCGTGAGATTTGAAGGAGTGACCGCATGGTCTCAATAACGTCCGAACAGAGTGCTGTGCCTAGCACCAACAGCCGACTGAAATCCATTATTGGCGGATCGACCGGTAACCTCGTTGAATGGTTTGACTGGTATGTATACGCAGCTTTCACGCTCTATTTCGCACCGCACTTTTTTCCTTCGGAAAGCCAGACTGCGCAACTTTTGAGCGCTGCTGCAGTTTTTGCCGTTGGTTTCATCATGCGCCCGATCGGTGCGTGGATCATGGGCATCTATGCTGATCGCAAGGGCCGTAAGGCAGGTCTGGCGCTGTCTGTGACGCTAATGTGCGCAGGTTCGCTTATCATTGCCCTGACACCCGGCTATGAAACTATTGGCCTTGTTGCCCCGGCGCTTCTGGTTCTTGCACGCCTCATGCAGGGCCTGTCTGTTGGCGGTGAGTATGGTGCCAGCGCGACCTATCTATCCGAAATGGCGGGCAAAAGCCGTCGCGGCTTCTTCTCGTCCTTCCAGTATGTGACGCTGATCTCCGGCCAGCTTTTGGCAATTTTGCTACTGATCGTGCTTCAGAGCACGATGGAAACCTCTGCCCTTGAAGCCTGGGGTTGGCGTATCCCGTTCTTCATCGGTGCATTGCTTGCGGTTGTCGTCTTCTGGCTGCGCCGGGGTCTTGCTGAAACCGAGAGCTTCAAGAACGTTAAAGCCAAGGGCGCACCGAAGTCAGGCTTCTGGACATTGATCAAGTATCATCCGAAGGAAACCGCACTGGTCATGCTTCTGACCGCTGGTGGTACGCTCGCCTTCTACGCATACTCGATTTACATGCAGAAGTTCCTGGTCAATACATCTGGCTTCAGCCGCGAAGTGGCCAGTCAGATCAACGCGGTCACGCTGTTCATCTTCATGTGCCTTCAGCCTGTCGCCGGTGCATTATCGGACAAGATTGGTCGCAAGCCGCTGATGATTGCCTTTGGTGCAGCAGGGGTGCTGTTTACCTATCCGATCTTCGCTACGCTCGAACAGACACGTGACCCTTGGGTTGCTGGGATGCTCGTCATGGGTGCCTTGATCATTGTAACGGGTTACACCTCGATCAATGCAGTGGTGAAGGCAGAACTCTTCCCGGCTCATATCCGTGCGCTTGGTGTGGCGCTGCCTTACGCTCTGGCGAATACTTTGTTTGGCGGAACAGCGGAATATGTAGCGCTGAGCTTTAAGAACGGTGGCTGGGAGCGTGGCTTCTACTGGTACGTAACCGTCATGATCGGCATTTCGTTGGTCGTTTATCTGCGGATGCGCGATACCAGCAAAGACAGTATGATCAAGGAAGACTAAGAAACCACAATGCCGGGCCAAAAGTCCGGCATTTTTTATTCCGCATCCGCCCTTCGGCCGCAGGATTATTTCATCGTAACGACGACGTAGGTCGGATAGACCTCAACGAAAATCAATGGTGTCGCGTTGATGATTGTCGCCTGATCGATTGGTGAAATGCGGACATTGGCAAGCATATTCTCGAGCTTGGCACGATTGTCCTTGCTGCTGAAGAATTTGTCTTTTTCATCTTCTGCATCGACTTTGCCAAACTGGTGAACATTGGCGCGGTCCTGTCTGATGATGCCTGCCACTTTGCTGAGGCGCTGGCCGGATGAGCTATAATGATCGCGCTCGCTTAAACGGGCGTAATAAGTGTCGATTGGTTTCTCAGCGGCTGTCGCCGTTCCTGTAACCGCCAGCACCATGGCTGCCATGATAGTCGAGCGCATGATATCTCCTTATATCCACCTCAACCACTAGCAGTTTCGGATGTGTTATTCAGTCTATTCCTGGCGTTTTACCCGAATTTTTATGGCAATGCAGTAACGGGTGAGTAATCAGCCGCATCGCAGGTCATTGCAGATCAGTTTATTCCGTAATGCAACTGAATCTCTGATTGTCAAAAAATCAGCCGCATTTTCATTACGCTATCACCTTGGATCTACAAATCACGTCTCGCCACCGTCTGGCGCTCAATGAGCTTAAAGCCAACATCAACGAGTGAAGATGATGCGGGACGTTCATCTGCATCGCCTTTTTCGAAAAGATTGAGCAGTAATTCGCCCGTTTTCACACCAATTCCGATCGCGTCGATACGTATTGTCGTGATCGCAGGAACCGACTGACGTGCGATATCGAAATCGCCAAAACCCATTAGGGACAATTGCTCAGGCACTCTAATGCCACGACGATGGCATTCCATAAGTGCTCCAAATGCCGAGATGTCCGATACTGCGAAGACAGCGTCTACATCGGGTGCGCGCTCAAGCAAAGTCGATATGGTGCGGGCCCCATGGTCGTGTGAAACGGGTGCCGTTCCTTCGCGTACGATCAGTTCGTCACTCATCCCCGCCTCCCGTAAAGCAGAGGCGAAGCCCATTAATCGGCTTTCACCACGCAAGTCGATAGCGTCGGCATCTGTGCGCGAGCCGAGTGCGCCAATGCGCCGATGTCCGAGTGACAAGAGGTATCGTGCGGCAGCGCGTCCAACTTCATAGTTGGAGAATCCAACCGAATGATCAATCGGCTTGTCGGGCTTGCCCCATATTTCGATGATCGGAATATCAGCGCGCAGCAGCATTTCAGTGGCTGCTTTCGTGTGAACCGTTCCCGCGACTACAATTGCATCGGGGCGGCGCTCAAGCATGGCACGAATGATGCGCTCTTCTTCCTCCAACTTATACATCGTGAAGCCGATCAGCAGCTGATAGCCTTTCGGACGCAAAGATTCTGCCAGTCCTTGAGCTGTATCGGCGAAGTTCGAGTTCGTCAGGGTTGGCAGAATGGCCGTGATGAAGTTGGTGCGTCGGGAAGAGAGGCTGCCCGCTACCCGGTCTGGAACGTAACTCAGTTGTTCAATGGCTTCCATCACCCGCTTGCGGGTGGCTTCAGACACCAGATCCGGGTCTGCGAGAACGCGTGACACAGTCATTTGCGATACGCCCGCGAGGCGGGAGACGTCTCGCATGGTTGCTTTTCTGGCGGGCGAGGTGATCATGCAAAGTCCTGTTTGATCGGTTGGTTTATCAGACGGTCAGCGTCGCGTCAGTTGTCGGTATCTGCTCATAGACGACATGATAGAAACGACCGTCAAACATTTCCATCATCCGGTCTGTGATGACACGCCCTTCAAGCCGTACCGGCGAAGCCAAGGCTTCCTCGACCGCCGCCATCGACGGATAATCTATTTCCTGCACCATGGCGATAGACGGCGAACCGGGGTCCACATTCAACATGCGCATGACCCGCACCGCTTGCGCGTTTGGCATGCGCTTCCAGACTGGAAGCAACTCTTCTTTCACGATGCGAAAAAAATCCTCCTCGCGTCCAGGATGGATTGTGCCTTCAAAAATTGCTGAACGTGTATGCATGACGGGTTCCCTAGTACTCGTTTTTATGTTGCAATGATATCGATAACATGCACTATTGCAAGCAACAAGAATGGGAATGCATAACTTCACAGCGGGTAATTGGATTTCGGCGCTGATTTTCAGCGCAACCAACAGATCAGGAGAATTTGACCTGCTGTTGTTACGGGAGAGAAGCTTGATATCTAACAGGGTTTAAGGGGTGCAATTTCGTGAATTGACGATGTTATCGAAAACATCGATCAATAACATCAGAGCGAATGTCAACGTATAACGATGATGCCTCGCTTTCATTCAGGGAGGGTTGAGTGAAGGCGGGAAACTGGAGGAGAAATCATGCGTATTCTGAAAACAATTCGTAATTTGGCCATGGGCTTAACAATGGCTGGCATGTTCGGCATGGCCGATGCCCATGCTGTATCCATTAGCGATATTTCGGCTCGTGGCACGGTCAAAATTGGCGTGCTGACAGGTGCCCCGCCGATGGGGATGGTTGATGAAAAGGGTAATCCAGCAGGATACGACGTCGATGTCGCCAATCTGCTTGGTACCTATCTTAATCTCCCGGTTGAACTGGTTCCGTTAACACCGCCAGCACGTATCCCGGCGCTGCAAACCGGCAAGGTTGATTTCCTCGTTGCTACGCTTTCTCCAACGGGCGAGCGTGCAAAAACGGTGATGTTCACGCAGCCATACAACGCTTTTAATATGGATATCATTTCTGGTCCGGATCAGAATTTTGCCAAGCTTGAAGATCTTGCAGGTAAGCGCGTGTCGGTAAACCGTGGTTCGACCCAGGAAACAGCGCTCCGCAAAGCTGCGATCCAGGGGCTTGAAATCGTTGTCTATGAAGATGATTCAACGAGTGCCCAGGCTCTGATTGCCGGACAGGTAGACGCCGTGGCGCTACCTTCAACGGTTGGCGAAGCGATTATCAAACAGCGTCCCGAAGCAGGCCTCAAGGTCGGTTTCACCTTCTTCAAACAGGGCAATTCCATGGCGACCAAGCTTGAAGATTTCGAGCTTCGTCAATGGTTGAACACGGCAATCTATCTGATGAAGATTTCAGGCGATCTGGACAAGATTGCGGTGAAGTGGACGGGTCGTCCGATGCCCGACCTACCATCATTCTGATTGTTTCGCCGTCGGTGCCCCAAAGCACCGACGGATTTCTTCACATCGTTGCATAAAAGAATCCGCACAAGCGCTGTTATTCAGCGGGAGGCCGGACCATGTCCTACACTTTTCAGTTCGGAGTCATCGCTCAATATCAGGATGCTCTGCTGGCAGGCATTTGGCTGACAATCAAGCTGTCGGTCATGTCTATCGTTTTGGGTTGCGCGGGTGGCGTTTTGTTCGCTTCGCTGCGTTCGATGAACAGCGGCATAATTCGCTTTCTGGTTGATGCCTATGTCGAAATCATCCGCAATACGCCATTCCTGGTGCAATTGTTCATCATCTATTTCGGGTTGCCTGCCGTGGGCTTCCGTGTGGGTGCCGAAGTTGCCGCCCTCATTGGCATGACAATCAACCTCACAGCCTATTCTACGGAAATCATCCGCTCAGGTATTGAGGCTGTCCATAAATCGCAGATTGAGGCGGGTGAGGCGCTGGGTTTCACGCGATTGCAGATTTATCGCCATGTGATCATTCTGCCAGCCTTGGCAAAGGTCTATCCGGCTTTGTGCAGCCAGTTCGTGTTGATGATGCTCGCATCCAGCGTTTGCTCGGTTATTTCAACGCAGGAGCTGGCCGCATCCGCTGCCTTTGTTGAATCCCAGACCTACCGCTCATTCGAGGTCTATATCGTCGTAACCCTGATTTATCTGGGACTGGCATTGTGTTTGCGCGCAGTCCTTGCACTGGTCGGGCTTTGGCTGTTTGGCCGTCGTGTCGCCCGTCGTGCGGTTGTAGCAATTCCGGAGGCGTCAGCATGACTTTTCGCAGCTTCGGACCAGACGAATTTCTGTTTCTGCTTGCGGGCTTGCATTGGACGGTACTACTGACCGCTATCGCATTGATTGGCGGCGGCATTGCTGGCTTTTTAATCGCGCTGGCCCGTGTTTCAACAATCAAATGGCTGCGTGTGGTCGCTGGCACTTATATCCAGATCATTCAGGGTATCCCCGTGCTGATGATCCTGTTTCTCTCTTACTATGGTTTGAGCCTCGCAGGATTTGATCTGCATCCACTGGTCGCTGCCGGAGCGTCGATGTCAATCTATGCGTCGGGCTATCTGGCAGAAATCTGGCGCGGTTGCATTCAGTCAGTTCCCAAACAGCAATGGGAAGCATCTGAGTCACTCGCTATGACGCGTGCTCAGCAGTATCGTTATGTGATCCTGCCGCAGGCTGTCCGTATTTCCTTGCCGTCAACGGTCGGTTTTGCCGTACAGGTCGTCAAGAACACCTCGATCGCGTCGATTATCGGCTTTGTCGAACTGGCCCGGGCAGGCACGCTCATCAATAATGCAACGTTCCAACCATTCCGCGTCTTTGTGGTGGTCGCAGCGCTTTATTTTGCCGTTTGCTACCCATTGTCATTGCTATCGCGCTGGCTGGAAAGGAGGCTCAATGTCTGAAGTCGTCATTAAGAATGTTCACAAGAGTTTCGGCAATGTCGAAGTCCTCAAAGGTGTCTCGCTTGCAGTTGAACGCGGTGAAGTTTTTGCCCTTATCGGTCGTTCAGGCTCGGGGAAAAGCACATTGCTGCGCTGCATCAATGGGCTCGAAAAGATCAACTCTGGCGAGATCGAAATCGCTGGTCATAAAGTGACCAGTGACGCCGCTCAGTTGCGTAAATTGCGCAAAGATGTGGGCATCGTCTTTCAAAGCTACAACCTGTTTCCGCATCTGACAGTTGGGGAAAACATCATGCTCGCGCCGAAAATCGTGAAGGATGTTCCAAAAGCAGATGCGAGAAAAAAAGCCGAGGAGGTTTTGAAACTCGTCGGGCTTTCGGAAAAATTCGATGCTTATCCGGATCAATTGTCGGGTGGTCAGCAGCAGCGTGTTGCTATTGCCCGTTCTTTGGCGATGCAGCCCAAGGTGATGCTGTTCGACGAAGTGACGTCAGCACTTGATCCGGAACTCACGGAAGAAGTGCTGAATGTGATGGAGGAACTGGCACGCGGTGGCATGACGATGATCCTTGTCACGCACGAAATGGCATTTGCCAGACGTGTCGCGACGAAAACCATCTTCATGCATCAAGGCACGATCTGGGAAGAGGGGCCTTCAGCCGAGCTGTTTGCCAATCCCAAGACGGCTGAACTTCGTCAGTTCGTTAAATCTGACGTCAAATAGCTCCCGAAATATCCATTGAAGAGAAATAGTATGTCCGTTGAAATACTCCAGCTTTGCCCATTGATCCCCGCAATGGAGCAAAGCCTGAACGAGCAGTATAAAGTCCATCGCTGGTTCGAGATTGCAGATCAGAATGCGTTTCTGAATGCCCATGCCGACAAGATCAAAGGCGTTGTCACCGGTGGTCATATTGGGATTCCCAATGAATTGGCAGACCGCTTGTCCACGCTTGAAATCGTCGCCATCAATGGTGTTGGGTTTGACAAGGTCGATCTGCCAAAGGCCCGCCAAAGAGGGTATCGTGTTTCAAACACGCCTGATGTTTTGACAACCGATGTTGCTGATACGGCGATTGGTCTCATCATTGCACAGGCGCGCCACATTGCGACCGCTGATGCCCATGTCCGTAAGGGCAGTTGGCCAAAAGCGGAAATCGGGCTTGGTACGCGCGTCAGTGGGCGGCGATATGGGATATTTGGCTTAGGCCGTATCGGCAAGGCAATAGCCCGACGGTTGGAAGGCTTTGATGGGCGGATCAGCTATACGGGCAGGGCAAAGCAGGATGTTGCTTACGACTATTACCCAAGCCTTCTGGAGCTTGCGCAGAACTGCGATGTTCTGGTGATCGCCGCTGCAGCAAGTGCTGAAACCCGACATGCGATCAATGTCGACGTACTTGCGGCCCTTGGGCCAAATGGTGTGCTGATCAATATCGCGCGTGGTTCGCTTGTCGATGAAGTGGCGCTGGTTAAGGCGTTGCAATCCGGACAACTTGGCGGTGCCGGGCTTGATGTCTTTGAGAATGAGCCAACGGTTCCCGCTGAACTTTTCGACATGCCCAATGTGGTGCTTACACCGCATATCGGCAGTGGAACGCATCAGACCCGAAAGGCAATGGCGGATCTGGTCTTGGCAAATCTGAGCGCGCACTTCAGCGGCAAAGAACTGGTGACTCCGGTCGTCTAGAGCGCCGTGCGCCCTCTTGGGCGCACAAAGGTCGCTCTAACAGTTTAAATTATGCAGTAGCCGAGCATTTCGAGCAGGCTGAAAACAATGAAGGCGGCCAATGGCCGCCTTTCTTACGATAACTTGCCGTCGAGCAGGCGCATCATCTCGGCGGAATCCCTATCGCCCAATCCTGCTGCGCAGAGAAGTCTGTGAATTTCAACCACCTGACCTGTCATCGGTAGCGGGGTCTTCGTCTTCATGGCGAAAGCCTGAAGCGAGTCCAGATCTTTCAGCATATTGTCGATGCGGCCGGTGGGGCTGTAGTCGCGCGCCGCAAATTTTCCCATGAACTCCTGCATGATACGGTTATCGGCTCGCCCGCCTGCCAGTGCTTGCGGAACGATTGCCGGGTCCACGCCGCCGGCTTCTGCGAGCTTGACGGCTTCCGCCACGGCCTGAAACGCCACGGCGCAGAAAAGCTGGTTGATGAGCTTGGTTGCCTGGCCCGCTCCACTTGGGCCCATCAATGTGTAGTTGGTGCTAAGGTATTGCATCACAGTATAGGCATGATCGAAGTCTTCTTTTTCGCCGCCTGCAACGATGGTCAACTCACCGGTCAGTGCGCGCGGTGCACCGCCAGACAGTGGGCAATCAACCCATTTCATACCGGTTTCAGATGCGAGTTGCTTGGCCATCTTTGCAGTTTCTGACGGATCGATGGACGACATGTCGATGAGGGTTTTCCCTGCGGATGCTGCCTGTGCAACGCCGCCCTCTCCAAACACAACGCTGCGAACGATATTGGCATGGTTGAGGCTCAGTATGACAAAGTCGCTTTGTGCGGTTGCTCCAGCTGGAGATTCGGCAGCTGTTGCGCCTTTCTCGACAAGCTTGGTTACCTTATCGGTATCCAAGTCAAAAATTCTCACACTATTGCCAGTTTCAAGCAATCGGGTGGCGATTGCCGTGCCCATGATGCCTGCGCCAACGACAGCGACATTTGAAGTCTTGCTCATCAATCTTCTCCCATGATTGACGTGAAACCCGCGCTCAGACGCTGGCG
Organism: Brucella grignonensis; assembly: GCF_002252505.1. Classification (GTDB taxonomy): domain Bacteria; phylum Pseudomonadota; class Alphaproteobacteria; order Rhizobiales; family Rhizobiaceae; genus Brucella; species Brucella grignonensis. Next base: position 16,209 of record NZ_NNRL01000169.1, read on the forward strand.
GTCATGCCACCGTCAACATGGAGTACCTGGCCGTTGACGAAGGACGAGGCGTTGCTGCTCAGATAGACCGCAGCCCCTACCAGCTCTTCCACATTACCCCACCGGCCTGCGGGTGTGCGCTTTTCAAGCCAGCTGGTGAACTCTGGATTGTCGACCAGTGCCTGATTGAGCGGCGTTTTGAAATAGCCAGGAGCGATAGCATTGATCTGGAGGCCATATTGGGCCCAGTCGGTGGCCATGCCGCGCGTCAGATTGCGCACAGCGCCCTTCGTTGCAGTATAGGGAGCAATGGATGGGCGCGCCAATTCACTCTGAACTGAGGCAATATTGATAATCTTGCCGTGCTTACGCCCGATCATATGGCGTGCCACAGCTTGGCCAACATAAAAGACGCTGGAAACATTGGTTGCAAGCAACTGCTGCCATTTGTCGTCGGGAAAGTCTTCAAGTGGCGTACGGAATTGCATGCCGGCATTATTGATAAGAATTTCGATGAGCCCGATTTCGTGTTCAATCGCGTCGACACCTGCCTTCACTGCTTCAATATCAGTGACGTCGAAATAGGAGGCATGTGCCTTGTGGCCTGTATCTCTTAGATTTTTTACTGCTGTATCGACTTTGGTCCGGTCGCGACCGTTAATGACGACCTCGGCGCCGTGCTCTGCGAGGCCTTGAGCCAGTGCTAGGCCAATTCCCTGGCTGGAGCCGGTTATCAGGGCCAGTTTGCCCGTCAGGTCGAAGAGCGGAAATGTCATTGGTTCCTCCCAGATATCGAAATGCTTTATCAGTCATTGACAGTATTGTTCTTGCATAAATGTTATCGATAACATATGCAAGTTAGATCAGGGAGGACCGCATGAAAACTGTCGTCATTCACGCCGCTAAGGACCTCAGAATTGAGGAGCGCGAACCTGAAGCTGTCAGCTCAAGCCAGGTTGAGATTGCCATTGAGGCAGGTGGGATTTGTGGTTCCGACCTTCACTATTATAACCATGGCGGTATCGGTGCCATTCGCCTGCGCGAACCGATGATACTCGGTCATGAAGTGGCGGGAACCATCACAGCTCTGGGGAATGGTGTGAGTGGTCTGGCTATTGGCGATCAGGTGGCTGTCTCGCCGAGCAGGCCTTGCAATGCTTGTCAGTATTGCCTCAAGGGCATGCAGAACCACTGCCTCAATATGCGCTTTTATGGCAGCGCTATGCCCATGCCACATATTCAGGGTGCCTTTCGTCAAAGACTGGTCGCCGAAAGCTGGCAATGCCACAAGGTCGGCGACGGTATCTCCATTCACGAGGCTGCATTTGCTGAACCTTTGGCTGTGACACTTCACGCTGTCGCACGCGCTGGATCACTGCTGAACAAGCGCGTGCTCGTTACAGGCTCTGGACCAATTGGTGCTTTGATTGTCATTGCTGCACGCGCCCATGGTGCGCGCGAGATCGTCGCGACCGACGTGATGGAGCCTGTGCTCGAAAAAGTGAGGGAAGTTGGCGCAGATCGGACCATTAATGTGGCGGAGAACCCGGAGCAGTTGACGAGTTATGCGGCAAACAAAGGCTACTTCGATGTCATGTTTGAAGCATCTGGCAATGAGCGCGCAATGCGGGCGGGATTAGAAGTGCTGAAGCCGCTTGGCATTCTGGTACAGGTCGGCCTTGGGGGCGATGTTTCCGTTCCACAAAATATTGTGGTCTCAAAAGAAATCGATATGCGTGGCTCATTCCGTTTTCACGAGGAATTTGGTCTTGCGGTCGATATGATCAACCGCAAAGCCGTCGATGTGAAGCCACTTCTGAGTTCCGTCTATCCGCTTGAAGACGTTCTTTCAGCTTTTGAGATTGCCGGGGACCGCAACCAATCCATGAAGGTTCAATTGACGTTCTAGGCCGTGGTGACGCTTTAACTTATCAGCGGCGCGAGCGGGATTTTGACGCTGGCGAGGAGAAGTGAGCGATGAGGAGTTATTCCTCCTTGAGCGAACTTCGACAAAGCCAGAGGGGAAATCCGCCGCGTCCCTTGAGGGATATGGTGAAAATCGCCCATCTTGTCGTCGTAAAACCTCAATGGAGAATACTCCACCTTCGGTTTTACTCCTAAAGCTGAACGATTTTCCCTCATACCGCTGCAAAAGTGAAATCGTCACCACGGCCTAGAGCGTGTCGCGCTTAATTGCACCCATGGCGCTCGCTCTGGATTCTTTTAATAGTCGCATGTTCGCGAACGCTAAATGACTCCATTTAGCTGCGACATGCTTTAGAGCCTCGTTGGTCAGGTTAGCAATTGTTATCGTTTAAGAAAGTGCCAGAAGCGCATCCGCGGCATCGCCATCTATAATAAGACCGTTGACAATGCCGCTTTTTAACAGCGCTTTTGCTGCGGCTGCTTTTTCCTGACCGGCGATGAGCAGAACCACTTGAACTTTCTGCAACTCTTCAAAACCCAGCGCTATGGTGCGCTGGTTCATTTCGTGATCGATCTGACGGCCTTCCTTGTCAAAGAAGATGCCATTGGTATCACCAATGGCACCAGCAGCACGCAGGCTTTCGAGTTCAGATTTGCTCAACATGTTCTGACGGCGCAGCAATGAATCTTCGGTCAACTCACCTGCGCTGATGAAGCAGACCGATGCGGTCCGAGCGATCTCCATTGCGCGTGCGACCGAGCGTTGGGAAATCAGCACTTTTCGATCTTCCGCAGAATCGGCGATGAACGGAACAGGCAGGAAAAAACCCTGTCCACCCGTGCGGCGGGCCAACATGTGCACAACCTCAAAGGGATTATAGGCGGAGTTTGCCGTCAGAGATCCCATAACTGAAATGAACCGGGCTTGCGGCGCGCGTACACCCGCAAGTTGCAATGTCATCTGCTCAATGGTTCGCCCCCAGCCTGTACCTACTGTGGCTTCCTGATTGTCAGCCAGAAAATTTTTGAGGTAAGTTGCAGCCGCCACACCAACGGCTCTGAACGAAACCTGCTTGCGGATTTCCGATGCTGTATCGTCAGCCATATCGAAGCCAAACGGCGGCGTTGAAACACAAAAATTCAACCCATATCGCCGCATCAGCTCGTTCTCTACGGGCAATGTGCCAGCATTCTGATGATCGATTGAAATACTGACAAGACCGCTTTCGCGGGCTTCGCCGAGGATTTTGTTCACGCGGGCACGTGTTAACCCAAGTCTCGAAGCAGTCGCCTCCTGGTTGAATCCGCCAACATAATAGAGCCATGCCACGCGCACCATCAGCCCGTCTTCTGATTCACTCATTGGTCCCTCGCTCAAATAGCAGTCTCTGAATTACAAATGTATTTCTATTTGACATTTGTAATTTGTCGACGCTTAATATCAAACATTCCGACGGACAAGAGCGCGAAAGAGCGACCGGGTCAATTGGAATGCGGGGCTGAAGTGATAGCGGAATGAGGGCGTCTTTCTCTGGAGGAGCAGAGTCTGACGACCGCGTTGCGACAGTTTTGGAGGAGCAGCGGGGGCATGCGCGGCGCGCGTAGTTATCGCTGAAAGTGTCTGGGGCGGATGCTGCATCAAACTTGATGTCATCACCGACCTCCGGTGCTGAGGTTTAACAATTTGAAGCCAGACGGTGGAGCCAACCACGTCGCTTCTGGGAGGAATAAAATGGGATCGGGATTTTTCAAGAAATCTGTCGCTGTTGCAGCTCTGGCCGTGCTGATGGGCACGGCGAGCGCGTCAGCCACGAATGTTGCCTGGGTTCATTCCAATGCTGCCGCGCAGTCTGAACAGCGTGCGAAGGCGGGCTTTGATGCATGGCTCAAGGAAACCGCCAAGGACTGGAAGATCAGTGTTCTTGACAGCGGTGGCTCTGGCGAGCGTACGGCTTCCAATATTCAGGATGCTGCGTCGCGTGGCGTGGATGCGATTATCGTCAGCATGTCGGACCTGCGGGCATCGCGTGCGGCTATTGATGCTGCCGTTGCCGCTAAAATTCCGGTCTTTGCCATCGATAGTGGTCAGGTAGATGGTGTGCTCGTCGACGTTACGACCAACAACTGGGCCATGTCGGCTTCAGTATCTCCTTATCTGCTCAACGAAATGGGCGGAAAAGGCAATCTCATTTTCTTGCGTATGGCAGAGCATCACGGCACCCGCAAACGCGGTGACGTCATGGCGACCGTGCTGAAGGAATATCCTGAAGTGAAGGTCCTTGCCGAACACAACATCGACTATACGGCCTTCTTCGAAGATACCACCAGCACGATGCAGGACTATGCTTCGCGTTTTGGTGAAGAGATCAATGCGGTATGGGCGCCATGGGATGAGCCGGCACAGGCGGCTATCAATGCGCTCAACGCTGCTGGCCTGAAGAACGTGAAAGTCATCGGTATTGATGGTCATCCGCAGGCAATCGAGGAAGTCTGCAAGCCAGACAGCCTGATGATCGCAACAGTTTCCCAGCCGTTTGAAAAAATGGGCGCGCAGACTGGCGAATGGATCGAAAGCATTGTGGTCAAGAAGGAAGATGCCGCAACCGTCATTCCTTCCAAGACCGTCTATCTCGACGCGCCGCTGGTAACAAAGCAGAACTGCAAGGACTTCCTCCCGAAGAAATAGGCACCCATGCCTGCAACTGGCCGGGGCGTGTTCGTTCCGCGTTCCGGCCGCTTTTTCTGAATTCGAAATTTAATCCACGGGAGCTCTTCGATGGCCGTAAGCCTTTCGCAGATCGTCATGTCCTATCCCGGCACGCTGGCCCTTGATCAGGTCAGCGCTGAATTCCGGTTTGATGAGGTGCATGGCTTGATCGGAGAAAATGGCGCAGGGAAGACCACGTTGGTCAGCATCCTTGGCGGCAGTAAAAGTCCGACTTCCGGTCATATCACAATAGACGGGACTGAGGTGAAGCTCAGCAGTGCCGGTGACGCCCTGCGCAAGGGCATTGCCCATGTCTCTCAGGAAGGCAGTCTTGTTCCCGGCTTGACTGCTGCACAGAACATTCTGCTTGGCGATGAGCCGCGAATGGGACTTGGTGTCATCGACAAACGAAAGCTTATCGCTCGCGCGGAAGAGCTTCTCAATCGCTGGTTTCCGCAGGTGTCGATTGATCTCGATGAGCAGGTCGATATGCTGCCGATGGCAGATCAGAAAATCATCGAAATTATCCGCGCTCTGCGCGGCAATGTGCGGCTGCTTATTCTCGATGAACCGACGGCAACATTACCCGCTCGCGAAAAAGAGAGCCTTTGGGAAATCATCAAAACCTTGCCACAACAAGGTGTTGGTATCGTTCTCATCAGCCACTTCTTGTCCGAGATTAAAGCGCTGAGCGACCGTATTACCGTTCTGCGGGATGGCCGCCATATCGCGACGCTTCAGGCTGAAGATTCAAGCGAAGCGCAATTGATCGACCTGATGCTTCAGCGCTCCTGCGGCAAAGATGCAGTCGAACAGGACGTTCCGCACACGCGCAATCTCGGGTCTGTGGTTCTGGAAGTCAGCGATTGGCAGGCTGGTGGTGTCCGTGCCGATCATTTCATCATCCGCGCTGGCGAGATCGTTGGACTTATCGGTCTGACAGGGGCCGGGCATTTTGGTTTTGCTCGTTCACTCTATGCCGCAAGCGGCGTGATTTCCGGGATGTGTCGGTTTCAAGGCGAGGTAGTCAGCAAAGTCGATGCCCGAACCATGCAGAAGAAGGGAGTGGCGCTTGTCCCTGATCATCGCATGGAAAACTCTCTCATTGGCGATTGGGACGTGCGCGAAAATCTCGCAATGGTGCATCCATCACACGCGACCTTTGGCGGTACAGGCATATTGTCCATGCGCCGCGAAGCAAGTGAAGCGGACCGCACAATGCAGCTTATGAACGTCAAGGCGCATTCACGCAGCCAGTTCGTGAAAGATCTGAGCGGTGGCAACAAACAAAAAGTCTCGATTGGTAAATGGCTTTATGGTGCTGATGATCATTATCGCCTGATGATCTTCATCGAGCCCACGGAAGGCGTCGATATTGGTGCCAAGCGAGAAATTCACGCGCAGATGCGCAGGCTCGCCGACAGGGGTGTCGCTCTCCTCGTCACATCGTCCGATCTTCTGGAAATCGCAGACGTGGCAGACCGCGTCATTCCCTTCGTGAATGGTGGCCCCGGGCCTCAGATTGAACGCGGCGCGTTTTCCGAAGCGAAATTTATTGCCGCAATGGCAGGAGTTACCCCATGAATGCTCGATTTTCAGCGGTTTCCCCGCAATCATCCCGCCATGCTCAAAGCTTCGGTAAAAAGCTGAAAGGCGAATGGCTGCTTAAATATAGTACGCTCTTCGTGCTGTTTCTTTTGTTTGCGGGCTTTTCGCTGACTGTTGACCGCTTTCTGACTGCAAACAATCTTCTCAATATCATTCAGCAGATTTCCATGCTGACGATTGTTGGAGCCGGACTGACTTTCGGCTTTGCGGCGCGTGAAATGGACTTATCGGTCGGCTACATGGTCGGCATGGCAGGTATTCTGGTGCCACTTATGCTGGTCGCGGGATTTCCTTTGCCCGTGGCTTTGCTTGCTGGTCTTGCTGCCGGTCTGGTGGTGGGTTCCATCAATGCAATTCTGGTCACATTTGTCGGCGTGCCGTCGCTGATTGCAACGCTGGCCATAGGCTCCATTCTTTACGGCATCAACTTTCTGATGACCGGCGGGCGGGCAATCTATGGTGGTCTTCCGGCGAATTATCTCTGGCTCGGTCAGGGCCAGTTGTTCGGAATTCCTGTGCTTGCCTATGCCATGGTGATTGTCGTTCTATTCGCCTGGTTCCTGATGGAGCGCACCGTGTTCGGTCGCTACATCTACGCAGTGGGCGGTAATCTGAAAGCTGCAGAGCTTTCGGGCGTGAATGGTCGTTTCTATCGCGCTGCGGCTCTTGTTGTCTGCTCGATTTTTGCGGCGGTTGCCGGTGCGCTTCTTGCGGCACGTCTTGGCTCTGGCCAGCCAAATGCAGGCGAACGCTATCTGCTCGATGGACTTGCCACGGTGTTTATCGGCATGACGATGTTTCGTCCGGGCACAGCCACGATTGCGGGCACATTCTTCGGCGCACTCTTTATCGGTGTCATCAATAACGGCCTCAACCTTATCGGCATGGACACATACATCCAGAGCATCGTGAAGGGCCTTATTATTCTTGTAGCGGTCGCGGTCGTTTCGCGCACCACCAAACTGAAGCTCCTTTGAGAGCACACGTGAGGCATTGAACTAAACATCATGAAACAAATGCAACAGACAAGTCTGTCGGAGGCGCACGTGCAAAATCCGAGTAACTCCAATCTTCTCGAACTCTACCGGACGATGCGGCGCATCCGCACCTTTGAAGAACGCGTGGGCGAATTGTTCGTACGCGGTCAGACGGCAGGTTCGATGCTTCATCTCTCGATTGGCGAAGAGGCAGCCGCTGCCGGTGTTTGCGCGGCAATGCAACCACAGGACACGTTCACCACGCACCATCGCGGCCATGGTATCTTTCTGGCGCGCGGCGCTGATCCCAAGCAGATGATGGCTGAAATCGGCGGTAAGGAAACCGGTTATTGCCACGGCAAGGGCGGTTCCATGCATATTGCCGATATGGCACTTGGCCACCTTGGCGCCAATGCGATTGTCGGCGGTGGCATTCCTTCGGTCGTTGGCGCGGGTCTTTCCAGCAAATATCTCAAGAAGAACTCTGTCTCGCTCGCATTTTTCGGCGACGGTGCAATGCAGCAGGGTATTCTTTACGAGAGCATGAATATGGCGGCTCTCTGGGGTCTGCCAGTGGTGTTTGTCTGCATCAACAATCAGTATGGCATGGGAACGCGCGTCGATCAGGCAACGGCCAATACGGCATTTGATCAGCGTGCCCATGCATTCGGCCTCAATGGCGCGATTGTCGATGGTATCGATGTGGAAGAAGTTAAAGCCGCGGCGCAAGGTCTGATCGACGATGCCCGCCTTGGAAAACCGGGCTTCCTGTCCGTCAGTTGTTATCGTTTCTTTGGCCATGCCCGCATGGACAAGAGCCCGTATCGTGCGGAAGCGGAAGAGGCCGAAGGACGCAAGAAAGACCCGGTGAAATTTACACGCGACCGGCTGGTTTCCGAAGGTTTGGCCGAGGAAACAGTGCTCGACGCGATGGACAGCGGCATTACTGCTGAAATGGACGCGACTATAGACTTCACAGTCGAGTCCAAGGCACCGCCGCTCACTTCAATGTTCAAGGATGTCTATGCGGTGGGTGAACCAGAGCCGGAACCCGTCCGCACCCGTATCGACCGCGTACTTTCCAGGGATGAAGCATAATGGTTGCCATGACTTACCGCGATGCGCTGCGTAAAGCGCTGGATGATGCCATGGCTGAAGACAACACCATTGTCGTTATTGGCGAAGAAGTGGGCCGCTATGGCGGCGCTTATGGCGTGACGAAAGACCTGATCGGCAAATATGGCGCTGAACGGCTTATCGACACACCCATTTCCGAGCCTGCGATCATCGGTGCCGCTGTTGGGGCTGCGATGACCGGTCTGCGCCCTGTTGCAGAGCTGATGTATATCGATTTTCTTGGCATGACGATGGACCAGCTTGCCAATCAGGCTGCTAAAATCCGCTATATGTTCGGTGGACAGATTGGTGTGCCGATGGTGCTTCGCACGCAGGGCGGCACCGGTCGTTCGGCGGGTGCACAGCATTCGCAGAGCCTTGAAGCATGGATCATGCACACGCCGGGCCTGCGGCTTGCCATGCCTGCCACAGTCCAAGATGCTTATCATTTGTTGCGCCAAAGCCTGACGAAGCCGGATCCGGTCGTCTTTATCGAGCACAAGGCGCTCTATACCCGCAAGGAAGAAGTCGATCTGGATGCGGAACCGCTTGAGTGGGGTAAGGCCGCAATACGCCGTACGGGCAAGGATCTGGTTATCGTGACCTATTCGCGCCAGCTTCACTATGCGCTGGAAGCTGCCGAAAAGCTGGCTGCCAAGGGTATTGAAGCGACGGTCATTGATCTTCGCACGCTCAACCCGCTTGATTTTGACACCATACGCGAACATGTCGAGCGCGTCGGAAAAGCCATGGTCGTTTCCGAAGGCGTGATGACAGCTGGTGTTGCAGCCGAACTTTCGGCCCGTATCACAGAAGAATGCTTCGACTATCTCGAACAACCTGTCGTTCGCGTTGCTGGTGAAGATATTCCGATTTCGGTTTCGCAGGACCTTGAAACTGGCAGTGTGCCGACAGTGGATCTTATCCGGTCGGTCGCAGAGAGAATGCTGTCATGACAGAACGTATTCTGAAAATGCCGCGTCTCGGCGAGACAATGGAAGAGGGCAAGATTGTCGGCTTCCTCGTCAATCCCGGCGATAGTTTCAAGCGCGGTGATTCAATCATCGAGATTGAGACCGACAAGACGGTTGCCGAGTTTCCCGCACTTGGCGACGGCACGCTCAATGAATGGATCGGATCGATTGGGGATCATGTCGTTGTCGGTGCGCCGCTGGCGCGCATCGATATCGGATCTGGTCCCGACTGGACCGAAGAGGGCAGCGAAAGTGCTACCTCCTCGGTGGAGCCGGCTGCGTCGCACCCCGCGCCCGCAGTCGGCTCACACCATGCACATGTTGTGACCAATCTCGACATGCCTCGTCTTGGTGAGACGATGGAAGAGGGTCGCATTGTCCGCTGGTTGAAAGCGGAGGGCGATAGTTTCGAGCGTGGCGAAGCCGTTCTTGAAATTGAAACCGACAAGACGGTTGCAGAATTTCCGGCACTCGTCGGCGGTAAGCTCGTCGAAATCCTGCGCCAAGAAGGCGACATGGTAACTGTTGGCGATGCCATTGCTCGTATTGAAGTGGCGGCGGATTCAATCACGCAAAAGACTGAAGCTGTCTCTCATGCAGAGACAGCGGCTGAAACGGCTCAACAGTCTGCTGTTTCGCGAGCTGCAAGAGCCGCGAGCCAGGGACAGCGCACGCGTGCGACGCCGCTTGCCCGCAGACTTGCGCGCCAGAAGGGCATCGATATCAACACGCTTTCAGGCTCTGGCCGCAGAAGTCGTGTGGAGAAAGAAGATGTTCTGGCAGCCTCTGGCAATGCGCCAGCAAGTGCTGATGTGAACTTCGTTGACCTTGCAGATGGCCGCGTTGCCTATACCGATATTGGCCCCAAAAACGCACGCGTTATTGTGCTGCTTCATGGCTTTTCGGGGGACCGGACGACATGGAGCAACGTTGCATCCGGACTGCGCAGGGCGGGCTTCCGAGTGGTCGCGCCCGATCTTCCGGCGCATGGGTTGACGACGATCAATGCTGCGAATGCTGACCAGCTTAGTCAGTTCCTTCCGGCATTCCTTGATGCTCTGTCGATCAAAAAGGCGGACGTCGTCGCGCACTCTCTTGGTGCGGTCGCAGCAACTGTATTTGCCTCTGCTCATACCGCCCGCGTTGCAAGTCTGACGCTCGTCGCGCCAGCGGGACTTGGCTCTGATATTGATGCCGGGTTTATTTCAGGTATGGCACAGGCAACGTCCACAGGCGAGATAACGCATCTTCTACGGCGTATTGCAGCAAAGCCTGTCGAACTCTCGCCGATGTTGGTGGCGGAGTTTGCCGCAACTATGGCCAGGGGGCGTCTGAAGGATCTGGCAGAAGCTGTTGTCGGGCCATCAGGACAGCGAACCGACATTATCGCATCGCTTGAAAAGCTTTCGCGCTCAATGCCGGTCCGTGTTCTGGTCGGATTGCAGGATCGTATCATTCCATGGCAGCAGGTGACTTCGTTGCAGCCGTCAATTGGCGTTCACTTCCTCGCGCAGTCTGGTCATATGCCGCAATGGGATCAGGCGAAGGACGTGACCGATCTGGTTTTAAACTTTGCTGGAGGCACGAATGACTGATGTGAAGCTGCGTCTGAAAGAAGCCCAGTCGCGACTGGGTGCTTTTGCCAAAGCAACGCCGGAACTCATGTCCGGCTTTGCCAGGGTCAGCAAATCTGCAACGGCTGCGGGTGCATTTTCTTCTGCGCAAAGAGAGTTGATTGCCGTCAGCATTGCTGTTGCCAAAGGTTGCGAAGATTGCATCCTTTATCACGTGGATGCAGCCATCCGTCATGGTGCGACTGAGAAGGAGCTGATCGAAGCGCTGGAGGTTGCCGTTGAAATGGGTGGTGGTCCGGCTGTGATGTATGCGGCCAAGGCACTAGACGCATTTCGCGGACTAAATTGAACGATTGCACGGTGATGCGCTCCGAGAGCTGGAGGAGCTTTCGGAGTGGCATTTGGGAGGATTTGAATGGCCTATTTTCTGACCGCCGATGGAGGAACGGAAAGTATCCGCGCGCGGGTCTATGATCTTTCAGGCACGTGTCTGGCGAGTGCCGCTGTGCCTTATGAAACGAAATTTTCAAGCGGAGCGCGTGCGGAACAGAACCCTGAAGACTGGTGGTCTTCGTTCGTTCAGGCTGCACGCAAGGCCATATCGGAATCTGCGATCGACCCGGCCGCAATCGAAGCTATTACACTTGCTACGACAAGCTGCACGGTCGTGGCGCTCGATGCGGATGGCAAACCTCTACGCCCGTCGATCATCTGGATGGATGTGCGTGCGAGCGATGAAGCTGAAGCAGTACTCGCGACCGGTGATGACGCGCTTCAGGCGAATGGCGGTGGGCGCGGCCCCGTATCAGCAGAATGGATGATCCCCAAGGCACTGTGGATAGCGCGCAACGAGCCGGAAGTCTTCGAGAAGGCAGAAACCATCTGCGAATATCAGGATTTCATGACGCTGCGATTGACAGGAGAGAAGGCGGCAAGTCTCAACAACGTGTCTTTGCGCTGGCATTATTCGACAGATCGCGGTGGGTTTCCAAAGTCTCTACTCGAGAAGCTGGGCCTTGAGGCGTTGTTGCAGAAATGGCCGTCACGGGTGGTTGCCCCCGGTGAAGTGATCGCCAATCTGAGTGCAAACGCTGCATCCGAACTTGGGCTCTCACAGAAGGTGAAAGTCGTACAGGGTGGCGCTGATGCGCTGATTGGCATGATCGGTCTTGGGGTTGCCAAGCCGGGGCAGCTTGCCTTGATAACTGGCTCATCTCACTTGCAATTCGGTGTTTCAGATAAGCCTCTCCATGCGCCCGGTATCTGGGGCAGCTATCCGGACATGGTCTATCCGAAACGTTATATCATTGAAGGTGGGCAGACATCGACAGGTTCGGTTATTGCCTGGCTTGGCCGCATGATGAACGGCACAATGGATATGGAAGAGCTGAACCGCAAGGCTGCTGTTCTAGAGCCGGGCGCGGATGGACTTCTGGTCCAAGATCATTTTCAGGGCAATCGCACGCCTTATACCGATGCCCTGTCGCGCGGGGCAATTGTTGGCCTGACACTTGCACATGAGCCGCACCATGTTTTCCGTGCCATCATGGAAGGCATCAGTTTCGGTACACGTGCGATCCTCGATGCCATGGCGGAAGCCGGTTATAGTGGTCAGGAAATCACGGTCGGCGGCGGCGCCAGTGCATCACCGCTTTGGCTGCAAATCCACGCCGACACAGCTGGGCTGCCCGTTTGTGTGCCGCAATCACGTGATGCGCCTTCGGTTGGAGCTGCCGTTCTGGCTGCCCATGGCGCCGGGCATTTTGCCAGCATTGACGACGGCATCGCCGCCATGGTCAAGCCGGGCACCCGTATCGAGCCACGTCCGCGTGAGACGGCCATCTATAACGAGATTTATCAACAATATCGTGCGCTGTATCCAGCTTTGAAGTCGGTTCGGGGTGCCTGAGGAAGATATTCGGGAGAAGACAATGCTCAAGGATTTTCAGCTGACGGGTAAGAGTGCTGTCATTACTGGCGGTGCCAAAGGTATTGGACGGGCTATCGCCGAACTTTTTGTCGAGGCCGGTGCCAATGTTATCATCACCGACCGTGATGAGGCTGCGGGTAAGCTAACGGTCGCAGAACTCAATGCCCAGAGAGTCTCGTCAGCGCGACTATATGTGCTTGATGTAACGGACAAGAATGCTGCCGAACGGGTGGCAGAGGCAATTTCCAACGAGATTGGCGTGCCGGATATTCTGGTCAACAATGCCGGTATTGTCAGAAATGCCGCCGCCAGCGATGTGACTGAAGATGATTGGCGGGCGGTGATCGACGTCAATCTCAATGGCGTTTTCTACTGCGCACAGGCGTTCGGAAAGCGCATGGCTGCGGCGGGTCGGGGCGCAATCGTCAACATCTCGTCGATGTGCGGGGAGATTGTCGTCTATCCTCAGCCGCAGGTGGCCTACAACGCTGCAAAAGCGGGTGTAAATCTCATTACCAAGTCACTGGCTGTTGAATGGGCAAAGCAAGGCGTGCGCGTAAATGCGGTCGCGCCCGGTTACACTGCAACAGAACTGACGCTTGCGGGACGCAGCAACGAAGAATGGTTTTCGACCTGGCTCGCCATGACGCCCCAAGGGCGGCTTGGTGAACCGCGTGAGATTGCCAATGCCGTTTTGTTTCTTGCATCCGATGCAGCAAGCTTCGTGACAGGCACAGTGCTGACAGTCGATGGCGGCTATACCGCTCTTTGATTTCTGGGATTTCTGGAGGATGAAATGACTGAACAGGCAAAAATAGCACTCGTCACAGGTGCCAGCCGCGGAATTGGACGTGCAATCGCTATTGGTATGGCCAAACGCGGCTTTGATGTAGCCATCAACGATATCGAACGCCAGAAGGATGCGTTACAGGATGTGGCGAAGGAAATTGAAAAAGCCGGTCGCCGGGCATTGACCGTTTACGCGGATGTCAGCCGCAAGATCGACGTCGAAGCAATGGTGAAGAACACCATCGACGCTTTTGGCCGTATCGATGCTGTCGTCAACAATGCAGGTATTCTGATTGCCAGCGACGTCGAGCATCTCAAGGAAGAACATTGGGACAGTGTTCTTGATGTAAATGCCAAGGGTACATTTCTGGTCGTTCAGGCCGTGTTGCCTCACATGAAAAAGCAGAAATACGGTCGCATCGTGAATATTGCCTCTATCGGTGGCAAGCATGGCGCACCAGAACAGGCGCATTATTCTGCATCAAAAGCTGCGGTCATGGGGTTCACACGCGTATTGGCACAGGAAGTGGGGACTTTCGGTATTACCGCAAACTGCGTCTGCCCTGGCATCATTTTAACTGACATGGGTCGCGTCAATCTTGACGATGTCGCAATACGCGAGGCCTGGCAGGAAAAGACCGCCATGCGGCGGATCGGTGATCCTGAAGACGTGGTTGGACCGGTTGCCTTCCTAGCTTCAGACGACGCAGCTTTCGTGACCGGCCAGAGCCTCAATGTCGATGGCGGTATCGTACTGAGCTGAACATAGTCGTTTTACAGCCACGACAAAGCGGTCCGCAGTGATACTGGCGGGCCGTTTTCATTTGCGACGTGTGTCACAAAACATCGAATAATTTCTGCTGTCTTGCATTAGCCACTTCAAATCTCACTCATTGAGAGATAAATTGTCATGGAGTGGATTCCTGTTAAATTAGGACAATCGATGTCTTGTAATGATCTTGTGACCATTGATGTTTGGCAACCAGCGCTGGAGATGCGAAAGGGAACCACCAAACATCGGCTTCTGACTGAAAAGATCGTTGAGGATATTGAGAAGGGCGTCCTGAAACCTGAGACGCGTATGCCAACGCATCGTGATCTCGCGCACAAACTGGGGCTGTCCGTTCAAACGGTCAGTATCAGCTACAAAGAAGCCGAGCGGCGCGGCTATCTGCGTGGCGAAGTCGGCCGGGGAACTTATGTCTGCAATCGCGTGACGGAGCGGGCTGATCGCTTCATGCTTGATCGGGATCCCAGCGGAACGGCGGATCTGTCCATCATTCGCGCCGTCTATACAGAAGCCCACGAGAATGGCTCGCGTCGTCTGCTGGAGGAAATGAGCCAGTCGGACAATGCAAGCTTCATGCGTCCGTGTCGTCCAATTGCTGGGCTGGACCGGCATCGTGCTGCCGCACGGGACTGGTTGCGTGGCCTGTCGGTTGATGTTGATCCGGGTCGCATCATTATTACGAATGGCGCTGCTCATGGCCTGTTTCTGGCAGTCGCAGCGGTTGTGCAGCCGGGAGAGGTAGTGCTGACGGAAAGCCTAACCGATCATGGCATCATCGGTCTTGCCAATGTGCTTGGCTTCACGCTGCGTGCGTTGCCGACGGATAGAGAAGGCATATTGCCTGATGCTTTTGAAACTGCGTGTAAGGCGGGAGATGTAAGGGCACTGGTGCTCATCCCAACGCTTGGCAATCCGACCAGTCATTTGATGGGAGCCGAGAGGCGTATCGCGGTCGCGGACATTGCGCGGCGATATGGCGTTTGTGTCATTGAGGATGAAGTCTACAAGCCGATCCTCGAAGAGCCTCTGCCGTCAATGCCGGAACTGCTGCCAGAGCTGGGCTTCTTCGTAACAAGCTTCACCAAGACAGTTATGACTGGCCTAAGAACAGGTTATCTTGTGGTGCCAGCGCATTATTCTATTCGCGTGACGTCGATTTTGCGCGTGACGAGCTGGAGCGGCGTTAATCTCGTTGCAGAGATGGCCAGCCGCTGGATCGAGGACGGAACGGCGACTGAGCTTCTGGATATTCAGCGTAGCGAACTGCGTTCAAGGCAGACATTGGTAGCCGATATTCTTGAGCCTCACATTGCAGGCAGCAATCCGCTGTCGCTTTGTGCCTGGTTGAAAATCCCGCGCAACTGGTCGGAGGATGGTCTGGTCCGTGCTCTGGCAAGCAAGGGCGTCGCTGTCACACCTTCTGATCCATTCGTGGCGGGCGGTGAGCGGGGGGATGGGGGTATCCGCATCTGCCTCGGCGGAAGGCTTTCGCGATCTGCCTTGCAGACAGCTCTGGAAACTATTCGCGAAACCTTCGCACAACTGCCGCCAGTCTATGACGTCAGTTCTATAGCCTGAGCGCTATAGAACTGATTGCAGAAACTCTTTCGTCCGCTCTTCAGTCGGAGACTGGAATATCTGTTCGGGCGTGCCCTGTTCGCAGATGCGTCCCTTGTCGAAAAAACAGACACGATCGGAAACTTCGCGTGCAAAGCGCATCTCATGGGTGACGAGGAGCATTGTCAGATCATGTTCTTGCGCCAGACTGCGAATGACCGCCAGAACTTCGCCGACAAGCTGTGGATCAAGTGCCGATGTAGGCTCGTCAAAGAGTAGAACACGCGGACGCATAGCCAATGAACGCGCAATCGCAACGCGCTGCTGCTGGCCGCCTGAAAGCTGTGATGGGTAGTGATCTTTCTTGTCTGTCAGGCCGACAAGAGCGAGAAGATCGAGTGCACGCGCCTCGGCTTCGTCCCGCTTCATACCGAGAACGTGAACCGGCGCCTCGATGATATTGCGCAGCACAGACATATGGGGAAACAGATTGAAGCTCTGGAACACCATGCCGACATGCGATCTGATTTTACGCAAGTGGGCTTCGCTCGCCCGAAACTGTCCTTTGCCGTTTGGTTGGTGATAGGACATATCTGCGAGTTCGAGCGTACCCTCCTGAAACGGCTCCAGTGTCATGAGAATGCGGAGCACCGTCGATTTTCCCGATCCTGATGGGCCGATCAGCGTTACTTTCTCGCCTGTCTTGACCGAGAAATTGAATTGATCCAGCACAGTCAGTGCGCCGAAACGCTTGGCTACGTCCTGAAAGCGGATAATTTCCTGGGTCATTTGAGGGCGATCCCGTTCTTTGGAAGTGTGCGTTCGAGCAGGCGTATGAGCGCCGAGCAGATGAGGGTCAGCACGAGGAAGATCAGGCCGACCATCGACAGTGGCACCAGATATTCGAAGGTGCGGTCGCCGATCAGATTGGCGAGGTTCAGCATGTCAACGATACTGACGACAGACAGAACCGGGGTCTCCTTCAGCATCGAGACAAGGTAGTTGCCCATAGCCGGGATGATCCGGGGTATGGCTTGCGGAATGACAATGTCGCGATAGGTGCGCCATGGTGTAAGGTTCAGGGCGCGCGCTGCTTCCCATTGTCCGCGCGGAATGGCTTCGATACCTCCGCGATAAACCTCCGACGTATAGGCCGAATATTGAAGGCCAAGCGCCAATGCGCCGGTCAGGAATGCGGGCAGAACAATGCCATAGACAGGCAGCACGTAGTACAGGAAAAACAATTGCACCAGCAACGGCGTATCGCGCAGAAACTCCACAACGACCACGGTCGGCCAGGATATGATTTTGTATGGGCTGCGGCGCAAAAGCGCGAAAACGAGGCCGAGCACCAGCGCAATCGCGAAGCCGGTGGCTGCGGCCTTGAGTGTTACTGTGAGGCCAATTCCCAGAATTGGTAGAATGGAAATCGCAAAGGATAGCGTGGACGAGGTGTCCCATGCATAGCCGTAGATCATGCGAAACCTCCTGCCATTGTCTGGCGTTTCAGTCGTCGCTCAAGCCAGCGGATCGCGGAGGCGAGCACCAGAGCCATTGCAAAATAACCGAGTAGTGTCAGCGAATAGATCGTCACATTGTCGAGCGTCAGATTGCGCAAACGCTGGGCCTGGAAAGTCAGATCGCTGATGGCGATAAGCGAGGCGAGTGCTGTATCTTTCAGATTATGAATGGCCAGATTGCCGAAAGCCGGCATCATCTCGACAACCGCCTGTGGCAGGACAATGTGAAACAGTGTGTGGCCTCTGCTGAAGTTGAGGGCTCTTGCGGCTTCATGTTGCGCTTCAGGAACGGACTGCAAGGCGCCACGAACGACCTCAGCACCATAAGCACCGATATTGAGGCCAAGCCCCATAATGCCGGTCGTGATCGGATCGAATGAAATGCCGATCAATGGCAGGGCGTAATAGAGCCAGAACAATTGCACGAGCAGTGAAGTACCCCGGAATATCTCGATATAGATCACCGCAATCGTGGAAAGGATCGGCCCACCCGCAAAACGGGCAATGCCGGCTGCGAACGCCAGCAGAGTGCCGATAGCCATCGAACTGAGGGCAAGAACGACGGTGATTTGTGCGCCTTTGAAAAGGGCGGGAAGATACTCCGTCCAGTGCATATGGTCTTCTCCCGATAGAGATGAGACAAGGCCCGCCGAACCAATCATCATGGCACGGCGGGCGACAAAAGCGTTACTTTGCGTTGCAGAGGCTGGCCGTATCAACAGTCCGCGCCGCTTCGACGCTCTCTTCGCTAAGCCCATAGGTCATCAGGATTTTCTTGTAGTCATCGGTCTTCTTGAACTCGATGAGTTCCTTGTTGAAGGCGTCGTAGAATTCCTTGTCCTCTGGACGGAAGCTGAAAGCGCCGAAACTGCGCGCGGACTTGCCATCCACAACCGGATCGGTAAACGGATGCGCCTGTTCCAGTTGTGGCGAATTTTCAACGAGCTTGGCCACTGTCAGCTCTGTTGCGGCATAGGCATCCGCACGACCAGTCTGAACCGTGGATGGAGCGTCAGCATTGCCCTGAATCATGATGATCTGCGATTCATCGATACCCATTCCATGCAGGAAATCGATCTGATCGGCACCCGAAACAATTGCGACTTTCAGAGACGGATCTTTCTTGATGTCGTCATAGGAATGAATGTTTTTCGGGTTGCCTTTTGGAACCAGCAAACCTTCACCATAGCTGGAATTGGCGACCGTGAACTGAACCTGTTTGCAGCGGTCGGGCAAAACATTCTGCTCGGCGGCGACAAACTCAAAGCGTTTGGCTTTCAATCCGGGAATAAGCGAGCCGAATGGCGTAACAGTCCAATCGACTTCTTCAATTCCGAGTTTCTTGAAAATTGCTGCGGCAACGTCCGGGCCGATGCCTTTGGCTGCACCACTTGCGTCCATATAACCATAAGGCACTTCGTTGGCAGTCGCTCCTCGCACAAACCCTGCGCTTTTCAGATCGTCAATGGTGACGGCCTGTGACGGGATTGTAAGAGCTGCAAATGCTGTCGCGGAAAGCAGAGCGGAAATCGTATGAAGTTTCATGCGCATGGTGTTCACTCCTCTTTATGGATGCCGGTTGTTTTTGGTCCGGCTTTTCAATTGGTCGGTACTGATTGATTTAAGACGAAGACGGCTCCTCGCTGATCGTGGCGATGACCGAAAGGCAATCACCCATCTTGATGAGACCCGGAAAATGGCGGGCGGCCAAAACGCCGTCGAGAGCAGCACGATATTCCTGCGGCGCTCCGCCAGTGCGCGTCACGTTATGAACGCGGGCAATGAGGTCGCCCTTGCGTATTTCCGCGCCAAGATCGACCAAAGGTTCAAGCAAACCTTCGGTATCGGCAAAGCCGAAGCATTCCTGCGATGGCATATCGAGCCATGTGGTGGGCGAAAGCTCCACCTCTCCTTGCAGAATGTCTGCGTGGCGCAATAGGTTGCGGATGCCGCGTTTGGCGATTGCTGCCGACCGTGCTGAAATCGTGCCGCCGCCAGAAAGCTCGGTCGTCACAAACACCTTGCCCGCTTCTTCAGCGGTCGTGTCGTACATGCCTACAGCATCGATCTCGATCATTCGCATGGAGAAAGGGGCGGAGAATGCTTTGACGGCAGCAAAGCATTGGGCTTCCTGAGTTGCATCGGGCAGGGCGTGCGCGGCGGCATAGGGTAGGAAGTCGAGTGTTCGTCCGCCGGAATGAAAATCCATGACGATATCGGCTGTGGGCAGCAGATAGCGGGTGAAATAATCGGCGATCTTTTCAGTTACCGTGCCATCCGGGCGGCCGGGAAAACTACGATTGAGATTGCCTTTATCTATCGGCGATGTGCGTGTTCCCGCCGTGAAAGCTGGAAAATTCATTGCAGGAACAATGATAACGCGTCCGTTGATCTCAGCCGGTTTCAGATTGGCGGCGAGGTCGTAGAGGGCAACCGGTCCTTCATATTCATCGCCGTGATTGCCACCCGTAAGAAGGGCGGTCGGGCCGTTGCCGTTACGAATGACGCAGATTGGCAGCATCAGCGAGCCCCAGGCGGAATCGTCTCTGGACCAAGGCAACCGCAAATGTCCGTGCTGCACGCCGTCGCGGTCAAGATCGACAGTCGGCGTGATCGGGGAGGAACGTGATGGAGGCGAGCTAAGCATCATCGCAGCGTCCTAGTCCTTGACCACGAGCTTGCGTGGCACATTCGACAGGCATTCGACACCGGTTTCGGTGATCACGATGCTCTCGGTAATCTCGAGCCCCATGGTTTCCAGCCAGAGACCTGTCATGAAATGGAAGGTCATCCCGGGCCGCAACTCGGTGCGATCGCCGGGACGCAGGCTCATCGTGCGCTCGCCCCAATCCGGCGGATAGGACAGACCGATTGAATAGCCGGTGCGGTTGTCCTTGATGATCCCGTATTTCTTCAAAACAGCGAAGAAGCCGTTGGCGATATCTTCGCACGTGTTGCCGGGGCGAGCAGCAGAAAGTCCCGCTTCCATACCTTCGAGCGTTGCTTTTTCTGCATCAAGAAAAGCCTGCGTCGGCTTGCCGAGAAATACAGTCCGCGACAGTGGGCAATGATAACGCTTATAGCAGCCGGCGATTTCGAAGAAAGTACCTTCTCCGGTCTTCATCGGTAGATCATTCCAGGTCAGGTGCGGGGCGGAGGCGTCAGGTCCAGAAGGCAGCAGTGGCACGATGGCAGGATAATCGCCGCCGAAATTGTCAACGCCGCGCGTGCCTGCATCGTAGATTTCAGCAACCAGATCGCATTTGCGCATACCCGGCTCGATCTTTTCGACGATGCGCCGATGCATGGCTTCCACGATGCGACCAGCTTTGCGCATATAGTCGATCTCGGTTGCACTCTTCACCGCACGCTGCCAGTTGACGAGTCCTTGCGCATCTTTGAAACGTGCGTTGGGCAGATGCTTCTGCAGAGCATGATGCGCTGCAGCCGTGTACCAGTAATTATCGAACTCGACGGCAATCGTCTTGTTGCCCCAACCCTTTTCCTCAAGGATCGAAGCCAAAAGATCCATCGGGTGGCGTTCCAGCGATTGCACGTAATGGTCGGGATAGCCGATAATGTTGTCATGGCTTATCCACGCGGTGCGTTTAGCACCGTTGCCATCCTGACCGCGACCATACCAGATCGGTTCGCCTTCCATCGAAAGCACAACGCATTGATGGACATAGAAGGACCAGCCATCATAACCGGTAAGCCAGTGTATGTTGGACGGGTCTGTGACGATGATGACATCGAAGCCTGCCTTCTCCATGGCGCGACGGGTTTTGGCTATCCGCTCATCATATTCCGCGCGGGTGAAGTTGAGTTCCACACTCATCGACTGGCTCCTGCAGTTTTGGTTGAATCAATTTTCGTGCCTGCGTCGCGCAGGCTGGCGCGCTCCGTCGCAAGACGGGCGATTGCAGTATCCTGAACCCCGGTGCCCGTGAGGTCGCAGAAGGTTATGTCCTCTGCCTTCCGCTGGAATGTGGAGGCATTGAGAACGATCTGGCCCAGTTCTGGAAAGACAGTATCCGCTGCAACAATCCCAGCCGAAATTGCGTGGTGCAGTTCGCCAAGCCTGCGTGTCTGGGAGAGGCTGTCAGCGACATAGATGATTGATCGCTGGAAAAGAGCAGGGTCGATCTCGTTCTTATGTTCGGCATCCGATCCCATAGCAGTAACGTGCTGACCGGGTGCAAGCCATTCAGCCTTTATGAGCGGCGTTTCCGATGGCGTGGTCGTGACGATGATGTCAGTGCCATCACAAGCTTCCTTTGCATCTGCGATTGCCGTCACCGGTATTCCGAGCTTTTGGGTAAAGTTCTGCGCGGCTTTTTTCGCGCCATCGAAGTTGCGTGCCCAAATCCGCGCCTCGGTGATGGGGCGCACAAGCGTCAGCGCTTCAAGCTGCATTCCCGCCTGCATGCCCGCACCGAAGATGGTGGCGACACGGGCATTTTCCCGCGCCAGATATTTTGCTACGACAGCACCGGCAGCCGCTGTACGCACATCGGTCAGATAGCCATTATCCAGCAACAATGCTTCGATAAGCCCGGTCTTTGCCGAAAACTGGATCATCAGCCCATTGGTGGATGGTAAGCCGATGGAAGGATTGTTGAAGAAGCCGGGACTTACCTTAATGGCAAAGCTGTCTAATCCAGGAATATAGGCCGTCTTCACATCGACTTCGCCACGCTCTGCAGGGATATCCAGTCGAAGAATGGGCGGCATGCTGACACCGCCACTGGCGAGTGCCCGGAAAGCATCCTCCACGCACGCCACGCTTTCAAGGTCGAGGGCTATGATCTGTCGCAGATCAGCTTCGGTCAGAATTCTCATTTCAGCCATCAGCCTGCCCTCCGATAGCGGTCTTCCATGATTGCGCGGTGTTGTTCGGGATCGATATTGCCACCTGAGACTATGATGACGGCCGGTCCTGTCGGCCTGATCTTGCCACTCAACAAGGCGGCAATACCGACGGCCGCGGCCCCTTCGATGACTTCGCCTTCTTGCGTTGCGGCATGTCTGATCCCCGCTGCGATCTCCTCTTCATCGAGCAGGATCACATCATCAAGCAGCGAGCGGCACATCTCAAAAGTCCAACGGTTATCGAGGCCTATGCCACCACCGAGGGAATCTGCCAGCGTATCCTGTTCCTCAACATTGACTGGTTTGCCCGCTTCAAGGCTCGCTTGCATCGCCGCGCCGCGGCGCATGGAAATTCCAATTACCCGCGCTAGTGGGCGTTTTGCTTTCACTGCTGCAGCCACTCCGGCGGCAAGGCCGCCACCAGAAAGCGGAACAAGCACGGTGTCCAGTTCAGGGAGGTCTTTGACAATTTCCAATCCCATCGTTCCCTGTCCGGCAATGATGCGCGGATCGTCGAATGGTGGGATGGCATTCATGCTTTCATCACGCACAAGTCGCATGACTTCTTCCATCGCATCGTCCTGTGAGTTCCCAACGATGCGCACATCCGCACCAAGATCGCGGATTGCCTCGACCTTATTGCGCGGTACAAGCGATGAAAGGCAGATCGTGGCGGTCAACCCTTGCGTGGACGCCGCATGAGCCAATGCGCGCCCATGATTTCCGGTAGAGGCTGTGACAAGTCCCTGCTTGCGTTCATTTTCGGACAGGCTGAGAACGGCATTTGTTGCGCCGCGAAGCTTGAAACTACCCGTTGGTTGTCTGTTTTCAAGCTTGAGAAAAACCGGCACACCTGATCGCCTGCTGAGACTTTCGGAGTGGATCAGCGGTGTTCTTTGGACATGACCATTCAGCCTGTCTTGGGCTTGCTCTATTTCGTTGAGGCTGATCATTTGCGACACACTTCCCGACATCCGCACTGCCGTTCAAAGCGGCGTGACAATGGGGAATACTGCACCAAGCAAAGCACTTCTCCGCTGCAGGCGAGCAAATTGAGGGCGCAATAAAGCACCATATGCGAAACCATTAGGCCGCATTCTCGTTCCCCATTTATTTGATTTTTGTTCTTGGCTATATGTGTGAAAGACCAATTACATCATGTCAATAATTATATTGGATCATTACAATATTGCTCTGAAGTGATTTATTACTGGCGCAGGCTTGCCTGTGCTATGCGACCATGCCAATGAGAATGGCCTTGAAACGCAAATACTCACTTACATTGGACCGTTATAATGAAATCCGCCCTCAAGCTTGATGCTGTTGATCTTCGCATTCTGGAAGCGGTGCAGCAGAACGCGCGGATCACCAAGCTCGCGCTCGCAGAGCAGGTGGGTTTGTCACCGACACCGTGCTGGCTGCGATTGCGCAAGCTGGAGGAGGCGGGCGTTGTAACGGGTTATCACGCGCGCATTGCCTATCGCAAAATCGCCCCCATCGCGCATGTCATGGTTCAGATCACGCTCGGTAATCACCGCCAGAGCGATTTTGACCGCTTTGAGCGCGCAATTGCTGTCATTCCCGAAATTGTCTCGTGCTGGTCGGTCGGTGGCGGCATAGATTATTTTCTGATGATCATGGCCCGCGATATAGATAGCTATCAGCGTCTGATTGACCGCCTGTTGGATCAGAATATCGGAATCGAACGCTATTTCACATACATCGTGACGAAGCTTGTCAAAGACGAGCGGACTGGAACACCCTTGTCGATCCTCGCCGACGATGTGGAATAGTCCAAACGATCTGTTTGATTGCTGAAGTTTAGTCCAATCCTGCTGTTCTTCGTTATGCCTTTGGTCCGAATAATGGCCCAGCCTATGAGATGTTTCTTCCAGAATTGGGAGAAGCACAATGAACGCCGTTCTGGATCATCCGATACAACATGATGGCCTTAACAGGCTTCGGGACAAACATCTTTTTCGCGAGCTTGGCTATATTGATGGACGCTGGTTTGCGGGACAAAAGGCCGAAACCTTCCCTGTTCTCGATCCTGCAACTGGTCAGCGGCTTGCCCGTGTGGCTAGTCTTGGCGAAGCTGAGACGACGCTCGCGATCGATGCGGCAGTAAAGGCCTTTTCGGCCTGGCGGGATAAGCTGCCCCAGGAACGATCCGCGGTCTTGCGGCGTTGGTTCGAGCTGGTCACGGCAAATCGCGAAGATCTCGCATTGCTGATGACGCTGGAGCAGGGCAAGCCGCTGGCGGAATCGCGCGGCGAAATCGACTATGGCGCATCTTTCATCGAGTGGTTTGCAGAGGAGGCCAAACGGCTCAACGGCGAAACCATAGCGAGCCATCTCCCCAATGCCGAGATGCTCGTGCGCCGCGAGGCGTTGGGTGTCGTAGCACTTGTTACTCCATGGAATTTTCCGCATGCCATGATCACCCGCAAGGCGGCTGCAGCGATTGCCGCCGGTTGCCCGGTCGTCGTGCATCCGTCTTCAGAAACACCGCTTTCCGCGCTTGCCTTGGCCGAGCTGGCCGAACGAGCTGGGATGCCTGTGGGTATCTTCAATGTGGTGACTGGCAAGGCCGCGCCTATCATCGATGTATTGTGCCGCGACGAGCGTGTACGGGCACTGAGCTTCACCGGTTCGACTGAGATCGGCAAGCTGATCGCCACCAAATGTGCGAATACGATGAAGCGGCTCGTCATGGAGCTTGGTGGGCATGCGCCTCTGATTGTCTTCAACGATGCAGATGTTGACCGTGCAGTTGATGTTGCTATGGCCGCCAAATTTGCGACCTCTGGTCAGGATTGCCTTGCTGCAAACCGCATCTTTGTTCAGCGCGGCATTCTGAAAGCGTTCACAAAGGCTTTTGCAGCGCGCATTGCGGCGCTGAAGGTTGGCAACGGTCTTGATCCGACGGTGGAAATTGGGCCTCTGATGCACAGCCGGGCGGTGGACAAGGTCGAAGAGCACGTGCGGGACGCGGAAAAGCGCGGCGCTCGTATCGAAGTGGGTGGCAAGCGGATTGGTGATCAAACGCTTTTCTTCGAGCCGACATTGCTGACCAATGTGCCTGACGATGCGGCGATTATGCACGAAGAGACATTCGGACCGGTAGCTGCCGTCACGGTTTTTGACGATGAGGACGAAGTCATCGCCCGCGCCAATGCCACACAATATGGTCTGGTTGCCTATGTCGTAACGGCGAATGGTGCCCGACAGCTCCGTATGGGGCGCGCACTCGAATATGGAATGGTAGCCATCAACCGCGCGAAAATTACCGGCGCACCGATCCCCTTTGGCGGCTGGAAGCAATCCGGTCTTGGCCGCGAAGGCTCCCATCAAGGCATCGAAGCCTTCACCGAACTCAAATATCTCTGCATCGATACCGCCGCGTGAAAGCGTGGCGACAGGAAAGGAACATAACCATGTTGAATAATAGCAATGAACTGACCGCTTGGGATCGGGATCATTTCTTTCATCCGTCCACGCATATGGGTATGCATGCCCGTGGTGAAACGCCAACGCGCGTGATCGAAGGCGGCGAGGGTGTGTACATTGCCGACGTGAATGGCCGGAAGAGCCTTGATGCCTTCGCGGGTCTTTATTGTGTCAATGTTGGTTATGGCCGCACGGAAATTGCGGATGCAATTGCAGAACAGGCTCGGAAGCTCGCTTATTACCATGCCTATGTCGGCCATGGCACCGAGGTGTCTATCACGCTTGCCAAGATGATCATCGACCGTGCACCGGACCATATGAGCCGCGTTTATTTTGGTCTGTCCGGTTCGGATGCCAACGAAACCAACATCAAGCTGATCTGGTATTACAACAATATTCTTGGCCGCCCGGAAAAGAAGAAGATCATTTCTCGCTGGCGCGGATATCATGGTTCAGGCGTGATGACGGGAAGCATGACGGGTCTTGCAACCTTCCATAATGCATTCGATCTGCCGCGCGCTCCGATCTTGCATACGGAATCGCCATACTATTTCCGTCGCGCGGACCGCTCGATGAGCGAAGAACAATTCTCGCAACATTGTGCCGACAAGCTCGAAGAAATGATCCTTGCAGAAGGCCCGGAGACAATCGCAGCCTTCATTGGTGAACCTGTTCTGGGCACCGGCGGTATCGTTCCGCCACCTGCTGGCTATTGGCAGAAGATTCAGGCCGTTCTTGATCGCTACGATATTCTGCTGGTTGCCGATGAAGTGGTCACCGGTTTTGGCCGTCTTGGCAGCATGTTCGGTTCCGACCATTACGGGATGAAGCCCGATCTGATTACCATCGCCAAGGGCCTGACCTCGGCCTATGCACCGCTCTCGGGTTCAATTGTATCGGATCGTATGTGGCAGGTGCTGGTTCAGGGGTCTGATCAGATGGGCCCGATTGGTCACGGCTGGACCTATTCCGCCCATCCGATCTGTGCCGCAGCAGGCGTAGCCAATCTCAAGCTCATCGACGAGTTGAAACTGGTTGAAAATGCTGGCTCCACAGGCGCCTATTTCCGCAAGGCACTGCAGGATGCTCTTGGTGATCACAAGCATGTCGGCGAAGTTCGCGGCGAAGGTCTGATGGCGGCAATCGAATTCGTGGAAGATTGCGATGACCGCAAATTCTTCGATCCTTCGCTGAAGATTGGCGCACAGGTTTCAACGGCACTTCTTACCAACGGTGTTATTGCTCGCGCTATGCCTGAAGGCGATATTCTCGGTTTCGCGCCGCCTCTGTGCCTGACGCAAGAAGAGGCCGATAAAATCATCGATGCCACCAAGAAAGCCATTACGACGGTATTTGTCTAATCTGATCTTTGTGAGCTTGCGATATCAGCCTTCACCATCTTGTCGGGTGGTGAAGGCTTTCCTTTAACGCGCAGATTGTCGATTCATTGAACCTGTATGTCGATTGGTCCTAAAGCTATTGCTGATTTAAAGAAACACACGAGAAACTACTTGCTGATTTGAATATATTTCAGGGCGGCAAGGAATGACTGTTTTTGATTTGAGACAAGGCCACGCTTATGTCCCTACTCAGCGTCATCGTGGACAAACAGATTTTACCGGGCAAGTAAAACCCAATATTCAAATCCGAAGACAATCGCTCAAAGCATCGACAGCGATGTCCAGTGTTTTTGCTGTTATCGCAGCCATGGCCACTTTTTCTGGCCTTGCATTGTCGACAGTTCCTGTTCTTGCGCAGCAAGTGTCAGGACATGGTGGGGCAGGTGGACAACATGCGATCAGTCGTCCTCGGGCGGGGGGCTCCGGTGCCGCTGCCATCTTCTATTCAGGTGGCGGCGGTGGTGGCGGTGGCGGAAAAAACTCGACCTCTGCTTCAGAGGGTATTGGCGGAACTGGCGGAAGTGGCCCACATGCGCGGGGCGGTGGAAGTGGCGGTCAATGGAACCAGCCTGGCCGTGATGGAACCAAAGGGGCTGATGGTGTTGCGAAGGGCTGGATTTGGACACCCGGTAACTTCGGCCATGATGGTGGCAGTGGTGGCGGAGGAGGAGGTGGTGGTGTGAGTACCTCACTCGCTTCCGGTCGCGCTTATGATATCTCTGCCTCCATAACTGGAGGTATTGGCGGCAGGGGCGGGAATGGCGCCATTGGTGGCATCGGCTATTCAGCTGCAATATTGCCGTTCTCCTCTTTTTGGGATGGAAGCGGTGGTGGTGGTGGCGCTGGTGGCGGCGGCGGTGGCGGTGGAGCTGCTCTTACTTTCAGCTCTTCGAACCAGGGGCCAATGCCTGCCGGGCAAGTCGCGGCCAATATTTCGGCCAATATTACCGGTGGAGCAGGTGGCGATGGTGGTTACGGCGGCGACGGCGGTGCCGGTGAAGCCAGAGGAGGTGGTGGCGATAGCGATTATGCCTCTGACTATAACCTTGGTAATGGCGGCAATGGTGGAGATGGTGGGGCCGGTGGAACGGGTGTTGTGTTGGGCGGGTCGAACGCGGACCAAAGCCACATCATTCTGGGCGACGGTGCCAGCGTCAAAGGCGGAAAAGGCGGAGAGATAGGGTCCGGCGGAGGCGCCGGGTTTGTTTACAAAGGTACAATGTCGCCAAACAACGGTATGGACGGTCGCCAAGGCAATGGCGGCCAAGGCGTCTGGCTGAGTTCCGGGAATGGGCTTCGCATTGAGATGGGGGCTGGTGCCGTTATTCAGGGGGGCGACGGAGCCTCCGGCGGGATTGGTATTGAAGGCTCTGCATCGCAGTCGTTCGTAAGCGCTGCAGGTACCATATCGGGCGGACGTGGTTCGCATGGAACCCATGCTGCAGCAATCTCCATTAACGGCACGAACAACGTGCTTCAGCTTCTCAATGGTTATCATTTTGTCGGTGGCGTTAATCTTGGCACTGACGCCACGTTAACTTTGGCTGGCGCGGAGAATTCTACGTTCGATCTTTCTTGGGTGGGTACGCAGTTTCAAGGTTTCAACCACTTCCTCAAGGATGATCAGAGCACATGGACGCTGAGTGGAAAAGCCAACACAAAATTTAAAGATGTCACCGTCTCTGGTGGCGTTCTGGCGCTTGGTCCTGACCAAACAGAACTGCAATCGGATAGGGGGCTTATTGATGGCGGTAAGGTCATTGTAGCTGGCAATGGTGCCCCCAGCCCTGCAAAATGGTCTGTTGAACAATCTTTGGTCGTTGGCGACATCAAAGCAGGTGACCTGGAGATTTCCAATGGTGGGATGATCAAGGCTGGCGGTGATTTGATCATAGGTAGTCAGAACTCAGCGTCAGGCACCGTAAATATCGCTGGTTCGCAATCAAGCCTGACCGTGGATGGCATGCTGGCTGTTGGCGATTCCGGCAATGGAACGATGATCGTTTCAGATGGCGCGCAAATCCAGTCCGGTAAAGTCGCAATTGGGAGAAACACTGGTTCGACTGGTTCCGTTCTTATCACTGGAGCAGGCACGAAATGGGCGGCGCGGGACATCTATGTCAGTGGTGGTAATGCTGATAATGATGGAGGTCATGGTTCGTTGACCATCGCCGACGGCGCGGTTGTTGGTACGCTCGGTGGAATGATCGATGTCGGCGATAATGGCGCTTATGGTGTTCTGAATTTTGGTGCGGCTGAAGGTGAAAGCGCTGTTGCTCCGGGCATCTTTGCCGGTCGCTATCTGATGCTTTCACCGTTTACCGATACGGTTTTTAATCACAATGCGACTGACTACAGTTTTGATGCTTCAATATTGGGTTCTGGGAATCTCAAGTTTCTTTCAGGGAAGACGAAGCTGACAGGAGTCAGCTCGTCTTTCGAAGGCAATGCAACCGTATCCAATAGCACTGTAGAAGTCGCTGAGAGAGTGAAACTGAATGGTACGTGGGCAGTCAATAATGCAGGGCGGTTGGAAGGGGCGGGCCAGGTTGGTACGACGACCATAAATGCAGGGGGTGTTTTGGCCCCAACCGGCACACGCTCATTGACACTAAATGGTGGGCTCACCCTCAATGCGGGTGGCTCCATTTTACCCAGCGACGCGGCTTCGCTCATTGTGAACGGTAAGGCAACGTTCAACAACAGCGGGCTTTATACGTACAATCTCGCTACTGGCAGTTCAGGGACGACCGCAACGACTGTTGTGAACGGTGATGTTGCGCTTAATGGAACGACGCTGAATGTAACGGGTGCACCTGCGATCGGTTATCACCGCGTCATTTCATACACAGGCGCTCTGACACAAACTAATGGTGGCCTAAATGTTGGAACGACGCCCAACACAACACCATTCGGCTTCAACTATACGATTGATACAACACAGGCACGGGCTGTTGATCTTTTTGTCAGTCCGCAAGGCTTGAACATTCTCCAGCTATGGGATGGTGGAACTCCGGGTAGCGGTAATCAGGATGGTGTATGGAACAGCACGAACCAGAACTGGTTAGACCCTGTCGGTGGCATTGCTGACACCGCATGGGGTAGCGGCTATGCTATTTTCCGTGGATTGGGTGGCACAGTCACGATTGATGGTATGCAGTCAGCTGTCGGATTGCAGTTTGCGGGCGGTAATTTCAGAATTGAGGGTAATTCCGGTGCAACGCTCGATCTGACTGGCTATAGTGGATCCGGCATCAATATCGAAGTCCCGGAAATACGTGTCCTTGACAACGAAGGGGCGCTGATAAGTGCCTCGATTACCGGCACGTCGGGTCTGGAAAAAACCGGAGATGGATTGCTGGTTCTTTCGGGAGATAACACTTATTCCGGCAATACCTATCTCAGCGGCGGCATTCTTCAGATCGCGTCCATGCAAAATCTGGGGTCGGCAAACAACACGCTGAATATTAACAATGCTACCTTAAGAACCGCCGATAGTTTCGATCTGACACAAGCCGTAACTCTGGGTGGCATTTCGACGATCGATGTTTTTGTCGATAAGGAAACGAAACTCACGGGCGGCGTTTCCGGTGACGGAATGCTGCTCAAGGATGGTGGCGGCACGCTTCTGCTCAGTGGATCAAACAACTGGTCGGGTGGCACATGGATCAATGATGGCACATTACGTCTTGAAGCAGGTAATCTCTCGGCGATTGCCTCCAACTCCGATTATGTTCTTACAGGTGGACAGTTTGATCTGAATGGCAATGCCTTGCAGATGCGCTTCTTGATCGGAACCAGTGGTGAAATCTCAATCGATGGGACGACACTGACAATTGCGCAAGACACCGACACTATTTTTGCGGGTAGAATAACGGGTAACAATTTCAATAGTAATCTGGTCAAGAGCGGCAGCGGGATGCTCGTGCTTTCCGGGACCAATAGCTATTCGGGGAACACCACCATCAATGGTGGATCTCTGGCTATTTTTGATGCGGCAAATCTCGGAATCAATTCCAGCGCCACAGCACTTGAAATCAACAATGCGGCGCTCATAACGCTTGGTGATATAGATCTTACTCATCAGGTGGCTTTGAGCGGGACAGGTACAGTGAACACGCTGTTTGGAACCACGCTTGAGTTGAGTGGCGCAATTTCAGGGCCCGCGGGAACGTTGTATAAGGATGGTGCCGGACGGCTCATCATTTCCGGAAACGGGACTTATGCAGGTGGCACGACAATTGCGGGTGGTATTCTGCAGATCGGTGATGGCGGAACAACCGGTTCCATTATCGGTAATATTACCAATGACAGTTTGCTGGCGTTCAACCGTTCAAATGCTTTGAGTTATGACGGAACAATATCCGGTGCAGGCGCTTTGCTTCAGGCTGGAACCGGGACGACTGTTCTGACTGGCAATCACAGCTATACGGGCAATACATTCATCACAGATGGCACATTGCAGATCGGGAATGGCGGTACAGCGGGATCAATTGGCGGTTATGTGCTCAACGATGGCACGCTCGCCTTCGATCGCAGCGACGACTACACTTTCTCAGGTTTGATTATTGGTACTGGTGCGCTGGTTCAGGCAGGCTCGGGTACTCTTATCCTGAATGCCGACAACTATTATACGAGTGGCACGCGTATTGAGGCTGGGACACTTCAGATCGGGAGCGGCGGCACGTCAGGCTGGATCACAGGCGATGTCATCAACAATGGAACACTGGCCTTCAATCGCTCGGACGCCTTTGAATTTTCTGGCAGCATCAGCGGAACCGGTGGATTGCAGCAGAAGGGCGAGGGCGCTGTCGTTCTGACGGGCGACAGCAGCTACACAGGTGCCACCGATGTTCTGTCAGGACGGCTTGCCGTCAATGGCTCCATCGCTTCTTCGGTACTCACAACGGTCTATGAAGGTGCCGAACTCGGCGGCACCGGCACGGTGGGGCAGACATTCATCAATGGTGGTACGCTGGCGCCGGGCAATTCTATAGGCACGCTCAATGTGGCTGGAGATTTGCGATTAACAGCCTCCTCTCTCTATGAGGTTGAAGTCTCTCCTTCAGGTTCAGACCGCGTGAATGTTACGGGGCAGGCTGACTTGGGTGGTGCGACGGTCCATGCGTCGTTCGATCCGGGTGCTTATGTGATGAAGCGCTATAACATTCTCAATGCAGGGGGTGGTTTGGCCGGGAGTACATTCGGTGAAGAGGTGACGACAAATCTGCCGGAGAATTTTGTCTCGCTCTTGCGATACGACGCCAGCAACGCCTTCCTCGATCTCGAAATGAATATCGGCGGCTTGAATGTGAACCAGCAGAATGTATCTGCGGCGCTGGTCGGTTACTTCGATGAGAACGGGCAAATCCCATTTGCATTTGGTGCATTGGATGCTGACGGTCTGACAGCTGTTTCAGGTGAGTTGGCAACGGCGGCACAACAAACGACCATCGACGCCATGAGCCAGTTCATGAATACGCTCACGGATCCTCTGGTAACCGGTCGGGCGGGGCGTGTTACAAAAGCGCGAGCATCCGACACAAGCTTGTTTGAGAACCGCTGGAGCGTATGGGGCGCAGGTTACGGCGGTTCACGCACAACGGATGGTGATGCGATCATTGGGTCGCATGACGCGCGTGGTCGTGTTTATGGTGTCGCTGTCGGTGCGGATTATCTCGTGTCACCCGATACGATTCTGGGCTTTGCCATCGCTGGTGGAGGTACCAAATTCAGCCTCGCCGATGGCCTGGGCAGCGGCGACTCCGATCTGTTTCAGGTGGGTATTTATGGCAGGCATAATATTGGCAATGCCTATATTACCGGCGCGCTTGCCTATGGCTGGCAGAGCGTCGATACTGAACGCATGGTTTCGTTCTACGAAACCGATCAGCTCAATGGCAGCTATCGCGCAAATTCATGGTCGGGGCGGCTTGAGGCGGGCTATCGTTTTGACACGCCCTGGCTGGGTGTAACCCCTTATGCGGCGGGGCAGTTTGTAAGCTTTGATCTCCCATCCTATTCCGAAAAAGCCTACGCAGGCAGCGATACTTATGCGCTCAACTATTCGTCACAGCGCGAAACGGTCGGGCGCGGCGAACTTGGCCTGAGTTTCGACAAATCTCTTGCACTTTCGGACGGTGTATTCACAACGCGCGGACGCGTTGCCTGGGCTCGCAACTTTAACAATGATCGTAACGTCTTTGCCGCGATTAATGCATTGCCGGGAGCGGGCTTTGTGGTCAATGGTGCTTCGCAGCCAAAGGATGTCGGGCTTGCAAGTGTTTCGGCCGAGATGGCCTGGAACAATGGCCTGTCGCTGGGTGCCGCGTTTGATGCCGAGTTCTCCGGCGCCAGCACCAATTACGCTGGTAAGGGTGTGCTTCGCTACAAATGGTAAAGATTGGAACTTGGGCTATTGTGGCCCAAGCTCTGCAGCGAGTTCATGAACGCTCGCCCGAATGTCATCGAACATTCCGCATTGAGAACAAGTGTTGCACCGAACAGGACAGAAGGGTGAATCAACCAACCGGTTGGATGAACGAACATCAAGTTTGAACGGCTGCAAGTTCACTTCCTTACACACCTAGCCTTTCGCGCAAGGGTTTACGATAGACGCGGGAAACCGGCCAGGACTGCTGTATGGCGCGCATTTTGATGAGCCATTTATCTGGCTTGCTTCGGTCTAAATCTGAAACGTGCAAGGCATTGACAAAAGCGGTGCGATGAACGCGGAAGAAGTGGCTTTCCGGCAAGATGCTTATCCAGATGCCGAGGGGGCGTGAATCAAGCAGCATTGATCCGTCGTTTAGCCAGATCTCGCTATAATTCCCTGCAGAACGTACACCAACGATTGTCTCGGGCGCCACGCCGCGCACGACCCCGCGTTTGCGAAGATAGACGAGCGGTGCGGTTTCTTCTTCCGGGTTGATGGTTATCTGATTGTTGTTATTGCCATACTGGGTTTGAGCGATGAGATTGGCGCATTGAAACATCGCCTTGATTTCAGCGCCAGACCATTGGTGATATTCACGCGTTGTATCGAAGCCGATGATGCCGCGCAGTCTTCCATCGTAAAACATTGGGATGCTAAGGATGCTTTTATTGCCCTGACGGACGAACTCAACCTGTATCGCCCGGGCAGCGCGTGGCAGACTGTGTACATTGTTTACCGCCACGGCTTTTCCGGCAATTAAGTATCGATGCAGCCAGCCGATAAGGGTTGTTGGAGCCTCCTGCAATTCTTCAAGAAAAGAGGCAGTGCCACCTCTGCACCATTCGTAGGTATTGCGAAAACGAAGCAGATCCTGGCCGTATTCGATTATCCATGCACGGTCTGAATTGGATGCCTTGCCGACAAAATTGAGATAATCTGAAATAGCGATATTGAGCGGATGTCTGAGCAATTCCATTGCACAAATATAGGGCCAATCCATGGATGGCTCATTTGCGCAGTCCTGTTCAGAACAAACCTGATAGGCTTCAACGATATGGTCCAAACCTCACTCCGAAGTTTGCCTGAATTGGTTTTAGGCCGGATTTTATTGTCAGAGCTCGCCGGAGCCCTTTGGCATCTTGCCCAAAACCCGAGTGAAAGAATTGGGTCTATACTATCCATTTCTGATCTCTGAGCACCAGAAAATAATGGGAGAAACTGCGATTTTCGTTGCACATTAAGCGAAAATCACAGGGTTCACGTCTCGTCGAATATTTAGGATTGGATTTCTCATACTATCTCTTGCCACCTTACTATTTAATGTAATAACATTACATATAGAAGTCATTTTCGATCCCGTTCAGATCAGTAGAAGCGCTGGAATCCATGACTAATGCGTGCCGGAATTTTCACGACCTGACGCTTGGCTATAACGGTCATCCGGCGGTCCATCATCTCAGTGATGCCGTTCGCACTGGCTCGCTAACTGTAGCTGTCGGTACAAATGGTTCAGGAAAATTTACCTCGATGAATGCGGTGGACGAGCAAGCCGTTGCCAACCTGTTTGGACTGATCAAGAACCGGCATCATGGAGAGCGTACCATCGTGGTCATTGCGAACGATCTTGATCTGATCCGGGCGCATTTTGCTGAAGCAGCGTTCCTGTTTCGATACGGGACACAGTCATTCGCATCTGATGGCCCCCGAGCCTTCTTATATCGAGATGATGCGCCACAATACTGAAACCATTCGTGCTGCGATCATTCCCCAATAAGCGCAGTAAATATCCCCACTGCCGCGACTTTGAATGTTATGTAATATCATTAATAAGGAGAGACTTATGAGAAAAATGATGCTGACTGCTTCGGCCCTTGCGATGGCCGTTTGCATGACGGGCGGAAGTGCATTGGCAGATGAAGACAATGTAACCGCTTGGCGGTTATTTGTGTCTGACCATGCTGAGCCTGTCGTCAATGTCATTGATGCTCTTGATGGCGATAAACTAGACACTTTCAAACTAAAGGGGGCAGCATCGCTCTACCGTAGCGAAAGTGGAAAGACTGTGTTTGCCGTACAGGGTTCCGCAGGTGCGGTGTCAGCTATTTCTTCCGGCATATCATTTCATGATCATGGGGATCATGCGGATATTGATGTAGATGACTCCAAACTTCTCAATGTGGAGTGGACTGGCGCAAAGCCCGCACATTTAGTCGAACGTCAGGGCAATATCGCACAATGGTTTGACGGTGAAGATGCGGCGCGATTCTTCACTGAGAAAGCCGTTCTTGACGGAAAATCAGATGTGAAAACGGCGAATGTGGTCGCTCCGCATCATGGCGTGTCTGTTCCTTACGAAAATCATGCGGTTGTAACGATTCCAAACCCGGACGACGCCTCCAAACGGCCGATCGGTGCACGTATTGTTGATTTCAAGGGTAACAAGGTTGGCGACGATGTTGCATGCTCCGGTTTGCATGGTTCCGCGGGATCAGGCAGTGTTTATGCACTTGCCTGCGATACAGGGTTGCTACTCATCACGCAGGACGGTGACAAGCCTGTTATTAAGCATCTGCCTTACGGAAAATCTTTGCCCGAAGGCAGTTCCTCTACTCTGATCGGTGGCAAGGGGCTGCAATATTTCATCGGCAATTATGGCCCGGATCGTATTGTTCTGATTGATCCCTCAGAAGCCGAAGGCGGTTTCCGTTTGGTGCAACTGCCCACGAGACGCGTGCATTTTGCGGTTGATCCGGTGCGGCCGAAATTCGCCTATGTCTTTACTGAGGACGGCCAGCTTCACCAGCTGGATGTTCTCAATGGTGAAATCGTCACGTCGATCAAGCTGACAGAGCCATACTCGATGGATGGTCACTGGAGTGATCCGCGTCCACGGATCGCAGTTGCAGGCGACAATGTTGTTGTGAGTGACCCGCTTAAAGGTCAGCTGCACCTCGTCAATGCTAACTCATTTGAAAAAGTGGGCGATATCGACGTCGCTGGCAAGCCCTTTAACATCGTCGCAGTTGGTGGTTCCGGTAGAGTCCATGCGGGCGAGGCCGGGCATAGCCATGAGGGACACAAGCATGAGGAGCATAAGCACGACTGACAATATTTCCATCCCGTCGCAAAACTTGGCCCGGCCTTTCTAGGTTGGGTTCTTTTTGAGCACTAATTCTTTGTTTTACGCATGTCACGAAGACGTCGAGTTGTTGTTCTTACTCAATTCCCGGCTGTGTGGGTTGTGTCATCCCCTTGTCACGCACCCAGACTAAAAGCGCGCAAACCATACAGATTGCGCGCTTATGTTACATGAAACTAAATTACACGCAGACGTTGCTGTTAAGGCTGAAGGATTGAGCCTCGCCTATGGCAGCAGCACGATCCTCAAGAATATCGATTTGACTCTTCCAAAAGGTCAGACGCTTGCGTTGCTGGGGCCATCGGGATGTGGAAAAACCACGCTTCTCCGACTGGTGGCAGGGCTGCTTGCACCGACCAAGGGTTCCATAATCATCAATGGTGTAAAAGTCGCTGATGCGACGAGCGGAACTTTTGCACCACCGGAAAAGCGTCACCTTGGCATGGTGTTCCAAGACTATGCGCTCTGGCCGCATATGTCGGTTTATGGGAACGTTTCGTTTCCGCTGGAAATGCGTGGTGTTGGACGTGCAGAGCGCGAAAAGCGAGTAAAATCGGCATTGGATCGCGTCGGTCTTTCCGGTTATGGGGATCGTTCCATCAGCGACATGTCTGGGGGGCAGCAGCAGCGTGTTGCCATTGCACGTGCCATCGTTGCAGAGCCGGGCTTGGTGCTTTTCGATGAGCCGCTATCAAATCTTGACCGTGAATTGCGTGAAAACATGGTCAGTGAGATTGGGCAGCTTGTCGCCAATCTCGGTCTGACAGCGATCTATGTAACACATGATCAGAGCGAGGCATTCTCGCTTGCCCATCAGGTAGCAATCATGCGCGCGGGCGTGATCGAACAGCTTGCAGCACCTGAAATGCTCGTCTCTCATCCCACAACACCGGCAGTTGCTGATTTTTTGCGTCTTGGCTGTGTGATGCCAGTCGAACGCGAAGATAGCTTCTACCGTATTTCTCAAACCGAAATTCGGCTGAACCATGCTGCCATGCCCGCCGATGCAACGCATGTCCTTCTGCCGTCTCGTTCGGTGCGCAGTGTTGCAATCGACGATGCAGCAATTCCGGCAACGGTTTTGCGTACCCATTTTCGTGGGGACGGCCACCTGACGACCGTTCGTATTGGGGTGCAGCATGTTGGCCATGAGCTGACCTATCTCGATCACAACAGACTTTCGCCCGGTATGCCAGTCGGCATTGCCATCGATACAGAACAGCTGCGCTGGTTCTCGTAGCAATCACTTCACGTCACTGCATCTCAGGAGAGATTTATGAAGAAGTCCATCATCGGCGCCACTATGGCATTCGCTGCAGCCTTGCTGGCGAGCACTGCGGCATTTGCCGACATTACCGTTTATTCGGCAGGTCCGGGCAAGCTGATCGAAGGTCTCGCTGCAGGCTTTACTGCCAAGACCGGTACGAAGGTCAATGTCTTTCAGGCAACGACCGGTAAAGTCATGGCGCGTATTGAAGCTGAAGCTGCCAACCCTGTCGTAGACGTGCTGATTTCGGCTTCTTGGGACACAGCAACCGACTTTGCAAAGCGTGACTGGCTCGTGGCTTACACCAGCCCGAATGCCGAAAAGGTTCCTGACTTCCTGAAGAACGAGACTGCTGTTGCTCAGGGTGTTTCGGCTCTCGGTATTGCATGGAACCCGAACAGCAAAACCCCAAAACCAACTGAATGGGCTGATTTGGCCAAGCCAGAATATAAGGACCTGGTCAATTTACCTGATCCATCGCAGTCGGGCGCAACATTTGAGCTCGTTGCTGCCCTTGCAGAGACGCAAGGCTGGGATCTGTTCAAGCGTCTGCATGAAAATGGTGCAATTGCTGCTGGTGCCAATGCTGAAGCTCTGAACCCTGTGCTTCAGGGTGCCAAGGCCGCAGTATTTGGTGCAGTCGACTACATCTCGCTCGCAGGCAAGGCCAAGGGCGAAGCCATCGATGTCATCTTCCCGGCATCTGGCACTGTTATCGCACCGCGCCCGGCCATGATCCTCAAGTGGTCGAAGAACCAGGACGAAGCCAAGCAGTTCGTCGACTACATGCTGTCGGATGAAGGTCAGAAGATGGTGGCTGACACCTATCTGATGCCTGCGCGTTCTGACGTTGCTGCAAACCGCCCGCTGATTAACGATCTGAAGATTTTGAAGATTGATGCCGCCGCTGTTTACGGCAAGCGCAATGAAACACTGAAAGAATTCAACGCGGTCTTTGGCGCGAAGAAATAATCAGATTGCGGCTCTTCCTGATTGTCAGGGAGAGCCGCTTACTTATTCTATTCAATAGATTATGAGCTGCCGGCTATATTGCAGCTGTTGCTCGGTGACCACAGAGGCAATCATGAGTGCAAAGACCGCTACCGCCGCAAATCCACTTGGCTTTGTGGCTGTCATCGGACTCGCGATTGTCGTTGCAGTTCCATTCATATTTATTGTTCTGCAGGCCATTTTCCCGCAGATCGGTCAGGGTATGCTGACGGCACCTTTTGTGCATCTGCCAGCACTTTTTGAAGATCCAAAACTCTTACGCATGACCGGGAACACTGTGTTGCTCGGTCTTTGCGTTGTTGCATTGTCTGCGTTGATCGCTGTGCCTTTGGCTGTGTTTCGCGCGCTTTACAAAGTGCCGTTTGCGCTGGTTTGGGACGTGCTGATGCTGGTGCCCTTCATGATCCCGCCTTATATCGCAACTCTTGGCTGGATCATGACATTGCAGCCGCGGGGGTATCTCGAACAGCTCGCGGGCTTCAACCTTGCGTCATTCCTGTTCTCGCTTGCAGGCATGACATTCGTCATGGCGCTCAACACATTCCCGCTGGTC
Organism: Brucella grignonensis; assembly: GCF_002252505.1. GTDB lineage: Bacteria > Pseudomonadota > Alphaproteobacteria > Rhizobiales > Rhizobiaceae > Brucella > Brucella grignonensis. The sequence continues at coordinate 55,784 of NZ_NNRL01000169.1, forward strand.
TATTTCGCTGTATCGCGCACCATTGAAGCGGTTGGTGCGCGCTATTCGGATGTGGGACGTGTTTTCGGGGCGTCGCCATGGCGTTCGTTCTTCCGGATCACGCTGCCGCTGGCAACTCCGGGATTGGCGGCAAGCCTGTTGCTTGCTTTTGCCTCGGCAATTGAAGAATACGGCACGCCTGCGGCACTTGGCAGCCGTTCCGGTTTTGAAGTTCTGGTAACGGAAATCGATTTGAGAATATCCGATTGGCCGATTGATCTATCAGGAGCAGCGGTCTTTTCGTTGGCCTTGGTCTGCCTTTCGCTTGCAGCGTTCATGTTTCAGCGCTGGATTCTGACCCGCCGCTCCTATGTGACCACAGGCGGAAAGCCGCAAAACAAAGACAAGCGTGAACTGGGCGCGCTCAAAATCCCGGTCGTGATCTTGTTTGCCGTGATAGCCTTCGCTGCAACCGGTGTGCCGCTCCTTGCAATCCTTGCTACGGCGCTGTCCAAGACCATTTCAGGTGGATTAACGCCTTCAAATATCGGTTTCGATAATTTTGCTGATATCGCCGATAATAGTGCGGGCGCGATGCGTGCTTTGATCAATAGTCTGTCTTTGGGTGTAGCGAGCGCTCTGCTGACTGGCTTCCTTGGTGCTGTCGCCGCTTATGCTGTGGTAAAGATGCGCTTCCGCGGACGCTTTTGGCTCGATGTGCTTACCGTCTTACCCAATTCGCTGCCGGGCGTTGTGGTTGCGGTTGGCCTTATCCTCGCTTGGAACCAGCCATCGCTGCTGATTTCGCCTTATAATACACCGCTTATTCTGCTGCTTGCTTATTGCTGCATTCTTCTGCCGCAGCCAATACGCTACGCAACGGCCGCATTTCATCAGATCGGCGATAATCTCGAAGCCGCAGCACGCGTATGTGGTGCAAGCAGTTTCACGACTTTCCGTCGCATCATGCTGCCGCTGATTGCGCCAAGCCTGATCACAGCGATGTTGCTGGTATTTGCTGTAGCAACGCGCGAGCTCGTTGCATCAATCCTCGTAGCGCCTGTTGGTATGCAGACCATATCGATTTTCATATGGCGGCAGTTTGAGCAGGGATCAGTTGGTCTTGGCATGGCAATGGCGTTTATCGCGATTTTGCTGACAACGCTGCTGCCATTGCTCTTGATGGGGCTTCTGAAACGGACAGGTCTGGTAAAAATCTGACCCTGTCGACAAATTGCGTACAGAGATTTATTCTTTCGGTGTGCCACAGAGTCCGTGGCTGAGGCTGAAAGGATCAAGCAATGTCTCTCACTACCCAACCGCCGCGCATTTCCAATGAAGAGCGGCTGCAGCGTATCAATGTTCTGCGCCGTAATCTGAGCGAAAAAAACATTGGCGCTTTGCTGCTTGGGTCTACCGAGAGCTTGCTCTATTTCACCGGACTTGTCTGGCATTCCAGTGAGCGTCTGCTTGGTGCAGTCATTACGCAAAGCGAAATCGTCTACATCGTACCGGGTTTTGAGCAGAGCCGCGTTGAAAGTCTTCCACATCTATCGGGTGAAATCCGCACCTGGCAGGAAGAAGAAAACAGCGCCGCACTTGTTGCCTCGCTGCTGAAGGCCAATGAAACACTTGCCGTTGATGATGCGGTGCCGCTGTTTGTCTACAATAACTTGCGTAGAGAGATCGGCGCTGATCGTCTGGTTGATGCGGGTCCGATCATTCGCAAACAGCGCATAGCCAAATCGCAAACCGAAATCGACATCATCAAATATGCCATGGGGCTGACACTTGAAGTGCATCGCCGCTCGCATCAGTTCATTCGTCCGGGTATAGCTGCGTCAGATGTCGTACGCTTTATTGATGAGCAGCATCGTGAACTGGGTGCAAGCGGCGGCTCGACTTTCTGCATCGTCTCTTTTGGTGAGGCAACGTCGCTACCCCACGGTGCGGATGGCGAGCAGTTTTATAAGAACGGCGACGTCATTCTCGTTGACACCGGTTGCCGGATCGATGGCTATCATTCTGATCTGACCCGCACCTATATGCTGGATGAGCCGACCGCCGAGTTTGAACGCATCTGGACGATTGAGCGGCAGGCGCAACAGGCCGTATTTGATGCAGCAAAAATCGGTGCCGCCTGTTCCAGCCTTGATGATGCCGCCCGCGCGGTGATGATGAAGCATGGTCTCGGACCAGACTATCAACTTCCTGGTCTGCCGCATCGCGCGGGCCATGGTCTGGGTCTGGAAATCCACGAAGCTCCCTACATTGTTCGTGGCAATCAGTTGCCACTCGCGCCGGGCATGTGCTTTTCCAATGAACCGATGATCGTCGTGCCGGGTCAGTTTGGTGTTCGTCTCGAAGACCATATTTACATGACGGCTCAAGGCTCTGAGTGGTTTACGCAGCCTGCCAAGGGGCCAACCGAACCATTCGCGTAATTTCCGACAGAAGGACAGGCTGATGACGGATAGTGAAATCACTCTGACGAATGAGCGCAAACGCGGTTCGGGCGTTAAAATGGTCTATGACCTGCTGCGTGATGAAATTCTTGATCTGGTGCTGTCGCCCGGCAGCCCGATCGATGAGGTGCAGCTTGCGGAGCGGTTCAAGATGTCCCGCACGCCAATCCGTGAGGCTTTGGTGCGGCTGGCAGGCGAGGGGCTCATTGATACATTGCCCAATCGCTCGACGATGGTGTCAAATATCGATTTCCTCAATATGCATACCTATTTTGACGCGCTGACGCTGATGTATCGCGTCACGACCCAACTGGCAGCCAAGAATCATCGTCCCGAAGATCTTGAGATCATCGCTGGGCATCAGAAAGAGTTCGCTGCAGCGGTTGAGGCACAGGATGCACTTGGCATGATTGCCACCAATGCAGCTTTGCATCTCGCAATCGCGGAAGCGGGTCGCAATCCTTATTTCACCACACTGTTCAAACGACTTCTTGATGAGGGGCGCCGGATTCTTCGGCTTTACTACCAGTCTTATAATGATCGCTTACCCAAACGCTTTGTGGAAGAGCACGACGAAATGATTGCCGCAATTACTGCGCGTGACACGCAACTGGCCGAGCAATTGGCACATGAACATGCAGAGCAGATTGTGCGGCAGGTACAAAAACTGGTGATGCGAGACGACCGTTTGGAAATAAGTTTGTAGACCTGTCTTATTTTTGTCGACAAATAAAATACAGACTGATATATCAGTTGCAGGGAACTAAAACGAGGCAATGTGCCACGATAGTTTCAACCGCGCTGTTTTTTGTTTTGCTGCATTGTCCTTTGCGAAGCTGTTCAACAGTTTCGCCGGAAATGCTCTGAGAGGAGTTTTAGATGGCTGCCAATATTTTCTCCGGCGTGATTCCGGCTCTGATGACCCCATGCAAGGATGATCGCACGCCCGATTTCGATGCGCTGGTGCGTAAGGGCAAGGAGCTGATTGCGACTGGCATGTCGGCTGTTGTTTATTGCGGTTCGATGGGCGACTGGCCTCTGCTGACCGATGAACAACGCATGGAAGGTGTCGCGCGTCTGACTGCAGCGGGCATTCCTGTTATCGTCGGAACCGGCGCTGTGAACACTGCCGTTGCCGCTGCACACGCTGCACACGCACAGAAGGTTGGTGCAAAAGGCTTGATGGTGATCCCGCGCGTTCTGTCGCGTGGTTCGGTGATTGCAGCACAGAAGGCGCATTTCAAAGCTATTTTGTCTGCTGCTCCTGATCTTCCGGCTGTTATCTACAATAGCCCGTATTATGGCTTTGCAACTCGCGCCGATCTGTTCTTTGCGGTTCGCGCAGAGCATCCGAACCTCGTTGGGTTCAAAGAATTCGGCGGTCCGGCAGATATGCGTTATGCGGCCGAAAACATTACCAGCCGCGATGACGATGTCACGCTGATGATTGGCGTTGATACGGCTGTGTTCCACGGCTTCGTCAATTGCGGTGCTACAGGCGCGATCACTGGCATCGGCAACGTTCTGCCGAAAGAAGTCATCCAGCTCTGCAAGCTTTCGCAGGCCGCAGCTGCAGGCGACGCTGATGCGCGCCAGCGTGCGCTTGAACTTGAACAGGCCCTTGCTGTCCTTTCGTCTTTTGATGAAGGTCCGGATCTCGTGCTCTATTTCAAGCACATGATGGTTTTGAAGGGGGACAAGGAATACACGTTGCATTTCAACGAAACCGACGCTCTTTCGGATAGCCAGCGTGGTTATGTCGAAGCGCAGTTCAAGCTGTTCAACAACTGGTATGCCGAGTGGAGCAAGCTTCCGGGCGCTGTGCAGAAGTACAAGGCTTAATTGAGCCTTAGACTGAAAAGGCCCTTCGTTTGGAGGGCCTTTTTTGTTTAGAGCGTTTCTTACTTTGATTGAAACAGGGGAAACGCTCTAAGTATTTGTTTTATCGCATTTACCTCACGCAAAACCGCTTCGCACTTTTACTGGAAATGCTCTAGGAAATGGCATCGAGGCCTTTTTCAAGGAGGTGGTCGAGCTGGTCGATTTCCGCCTTGGTGAGTTTTACGCCTTCGCTTTCAGACTCAATGCGCGCTTTGAACCGTCGCTGTGAGGGCAGGCGTGCGCCCTGACCAACGATTGCCTCGAAGAACGCCTCTGCGCGGGCAAATGGGTCGCCGGGGCGGCCTTTTGCAAAAGCTTCTGGCGAAAACGCTATGATAAGTTCGCCATGTACGGGCGACAATGTGGTGGTGCCGAGGAAGTCGAGCACTTCCGGGCTCGTCAGGTCGCCAATCATGATGGCAGCGAGTAGCTCAACCATTGTGCTGATTGCCGAACCTTTATGCCCGCCAAATGGCAGCATGGCACCAGCCAATGCTGTTTCCGGATCTGTCGTCGGGTTGCCGTCGGCATCCAGTGCCCAGCCTTCCGGCAACTGCTTGCCTGCGCGGCGATGCAGTTCGATCTCGCCACGTGCGGCAACGGATGTTGCAAAGTCGAAGACGTAAGGTGATGTTGCCTTGCGCGGCCAACCAAATGCGAAAGGATTGGTGCCGAGCAACGGCTTGTTGCCGCCGGTCGGTGCCACCGTCGCATAACTCGGACACATGACGAGAGCAGCCAGACCTTCGGCTGTCAGCGCTTCGACTTCCGGCCAGAGAGCGGAAAAATGCGTGCAGTCATTAATAACAAGTGCTGCAATGCCATTTCTGCGCGCACGTTCGGCCAGAACCGGAACGCCCATCTCGAACGCGGGGTTTGCGAAACCGTAATTGGCGTTCACCCGCACAATGCTGGAAGCTTCTTCCGTAACGATTTCAGGAATTGCGTCCGCTTTTACCTTACCGGCCTTGACTGTGCGAAGCGCACCCTCGATACGGTATATGCCGTGGGATTTGCAGTGATCGCGTTCACCAGCAACAATCACACGAGCGACGGCTCCAGCCTGTATAGCGTTGAGACCTGCTTTACGAAAAATCGCCTCTACGCGATCGTGAAGCGTTGCAATGCTCAGGATAGTGGTCTCGCTCATCATGCGTCTTTCATGGCTACGCCTGATGGGAGGGCCCACAGGCAATTGATATCTGCGCACATAATGTATACAAACATTAGGCAAGTGCAATTTAGATGCGGTGGGATACTGGCTTAATTGCACGCCGATTTCTACAGGAGGATGAACGAATGGCATTCACGCCCAAAGGAAAACACCTTGTTGCTGGCGAATGGCTCGACGGAGCTGGCACATTTCAGTCTGCACCAGCAAGTGGGCCTGCCCATTCTTTCGCAGTTGGAACTGTTGATCTGGTAAACCGCGCCTGTGAAGCAGCGGAAGATGCTTTCTGGACTTATGGCTATTCGAGCCGCGCCGAGCGCGCCGTATTCCTGCGCGCAATTGCTGACGAAATCGAAGCACGCATCGCCGATATCGTCGTCATCGGTTCGCAGGAAACCGGCCTGCCGGAAGCACGCCTTCAGGGCGAGACGGGACGCACGACCGGTCAGCTTCGTCTGTTCGCCGATCATATTGAAAAAGGCGATTATCTTGATCGCCGTTTTGATGCAGCACTTCCTGATCGTCAGCCAGCGCCGCGCCCTGAGATTCGTCTCGTTCAGCGCCCAATTGGTCCTGTCGCAGTCTTCGGTGCTTCCAACTTCCCGATGGCGTTTTCGACTGCCGGTGGCGACACAGCAGCAGCCCTCGCGGCCGGTTGCCCAGTTGTCGTGAAGGGCCATTCAGCACATCCAGGCACAGGTGAAATCGTTGCTCAGGCTGTTGAGGCTGCTATTGCCAAGACCGGCGTTCACCCGGGTGTGTTCTCGCTCATTCAGGGCGGTCGCCGCGATGTCGGTCATGCACTGGTACAGCATCCCAACATCAAGGCTGTCGGCTTTACCGGTTCTCTCGGTGGTGGCCGCGCATTGTTCGATCTTTGCGCAGCACGTCCTGAACCGATTCCATTCTTCGGTGAGCTTGGTTCGGTCAATCCGATGTTCCTGTTGCCAGAGGCAATGAAGGCCCGCGCCGAAGCGCTCGGACAGGGCTGGGCCGGTTCGCTGACCATGGGCGCAGGCCAGTTCTGCACCAATCCGGGCATTGCCGTTGTTCTCGACGGTGCTGACGCAGATCGCTTTACGGAAGCAACAGTCGAAGGTCTCAAGAAGGTTGGTCCGCAGACCATGCTGACCGATGGTATCGCTCAGGCATATCACGACGGTAAAGAGCGTTTTGATACACGCAATGCCGTTAAACCGCTGTATGAAACCGAGTCATCAGGTCGTCAGGCTTCGCCAAATCTGTTTGAAACGACTGGCGAGCGTTTCCTGTCTGATCATGCTCTGGGCGAAGAAGTGTTCGGTCCTCTTGGACTGGTCATTCGCGTTGGTTCTGTCGATGAGATGGAAAAGCTCGCTCGTGGCTTTGAAGGTCAGCTGACTACCACGATCCACATGGATTCAGGCGATCTCGACGAAGCACGCCGTCTTCTGCCCGTTCTGGAGCGCAAGGCAGGCCGCGTGCTGGTCAATGGCTTCCCGACTGGTGTGGAAGTGGTTGACTCGATGGTGCATGGCGGACCGTATCCGGCATCGACAAACTTTGGTGCGACAAGCGTTGGCACCATGTCCATTCGCCGCTTTCTGCGCCCTGTTTCTTACCAGAATTTTCCGAAGGGCCTGCTGCCGGAAGATTTTGAATAATCTTTTCGTTACAGATAAAAACAGAAAGCCCCTCCTTTGGAGGGGCTTTTTTGTTCTATTCGTAAAGTGCTGCAGCCAATTTTCGGACAGCTTCAGCAGTCCTTGGGCCAAATCCCAGCATATATGGGCCTTCCAGCACAATCAGGGACTGGCTTTTGGCAGCGGGTGTTCTCTGTAGAGCTTTCACGGAGAAAACGTCCTCGCGGGTCGGACCGCCATTACCATCTGAGAGCATGAGCACGACATCGGGCTCCGCCTTGACCAGCCATTCTTCTGCGACGGGTTTATAACCAGAATAGACCGACAAAGGATTGATGCCACCTGCATAGCGGATGAAAGCATCAGCTGCCGTGTCGCTGCCAGCACCACTCAGGCGAGCCAGCCCATGGAAAAATACCACCTTCTTTTGCTTATCGGCTGATATCCTGCTGGCATAGGCTGTTGCCATATCGAAGTCCTCCACGACTTTCTGCGTCAGAGCTTCGCCTTGCTTCTCAAGATCAAGCCTCTTTGCGATGAGCCCAATCTTTTTGATCAGACCGGCACGGCTGTTGTCGACAGGCACATAGAGGATCTCGACCGCTGACTGGTTCAGAACATCGGTGGTTTCTGGCGGGCCGATATCTTCGGATGCAATGATCAAGTCTGTATTAAGCGTGAGTATGCCTTCAGGAGACAGGCTTCGCCGATAGCCGAGATTTGCCCTGCTTGAGGTTTCAGCAGGGTACTTGCTACTGCGGTCAACCGCGACAACCTTATCGCCAGCACCAAGCGCGAATATGATTTCGGTCACGTCCGGACCAAGCGAAACAATGTGTTGTGCCTCTCTGATTTCCGCGACGGCTGATGATTGGGCGATCAGCGGGAGGCCGACGAGAAACATCAATGCGAGCAGAGGACGGACGGAGATGGCGATTAAGGAATGCACGGTTGCTTGATCCGATCAATGGAATGAACTGATCAAGCAACCTATTTAATATGAGTATTATTATCAAGTTAAATCATGCGCCCCCGATAAGGGCGCTGGAAGTTCTAACTAATGGTCGCTTTTGACTTGCGAGGGGAATATTTTTTCACAAGACGGAAACTTTGCTTCGTCGTTGGGCGATCGTTGGAGTCCACCAGCGCTGACAAAGCACGCGCGTAATCGAGTACAAGTCCGGGAGTCCACGCCATGGATTCTGCACGCTTGCGCATAAGGCCCGCGGCCCAGAGTTCTGGAAACACGATGGCCTGCAGCGCCCTGAAAACTGGCCATCTGTGCTCGCGATAAACGCCTTCAAGAGCTGCATCCAATGCGTCGGCGACAGCACTTGAACAGTTCCTGTTGGTCAGATTGTAAGTGTCGTTTGCACGATAATGCTTCCAGAATGTTTTGAGGCGTGTTGCGTCAATATTATTGATTTCAACTTGCACGGTAGACGGACACCATTCGCCTGACTCTACCTCGTAGCTCGGCAAAAAACGACCAGCAACATTGTTGTCGGCGGTGGCACGCAAAGTACGGCTGAATTCGTCAGGGTTGCGGTCGATTTCAGCTGCGGGGTAATGACTGATATATATATCGGGAGCCATTTCCAGCGCTGCGTGTCCTGTCGAGATAACACCGTTGCTGTCGACGGCCGCAATATAGCGGTTGATCGCTCTTTGCCGAAGCGATGTCATTGCTGTGCCTGTTGGTGTCCAGACGTGAACGATAAGCTTTTTGCGGTTTCGGGCGCTCCGCTTGCGGTAGAGCTTTGCCGCGCGTTGATTGAAGGGGTTTCTGCTGAGAATGCTTGTCAGCGAGGCATCTGCTTCAAGCCGCTTTATTCGGAACGCGATGCTGAGCAAGCCAACGCCAGTCAGGATGAGAACGGCACCCACATTCGTGCCAACTGTGCCTTCATACCATGTCGGCCAAGGCTGCAACGTTGCAATTGCCAGCAGGACTTCGACGATGCCTCCGGCCAAACCGACTTTCCAGCGCGGGTATCGTACTACCCAGGCGCTGCCGATACGCACAATACCATCGATGAGAAAACACAAGCCGAAAAGAACAGCGAGCGCAAAGTTGCTCGCAGGTGTCGAGCTTATGATCAGGATGCTCACACCGAGAAGGGCTACGCCTTGCACGATGCGCATTCTGCGAGCTGTGCCATAGCTCGCAATGGCCGCGAAGAGGCACAATGCGGCTTCAGGCAAGAGGAAATAACCAAAAACCCGTGCGGGTAGGACGGTATCGCCGTCAAGTGCGTCGATAACGATCAGTGCACCACCGATAATCCAGAGCACAGAGACTACCAGCAAGGTTCTCCAGTGCCGCTGAATAATTTCGCGGCCCAGTAGTAGAAACAGTATTCGTATCACCCCACCACTCCGCATACTTTCAACGCATTTGTTAATAGCCGCAAAGAGGGAGGCTTTTCAATGTAAAAGGGATTCTAACTCGGTGACATTTCCATGATGGCTGGATCGGTTGCAACTTCTCTAAGAGAAAAAGCCCCGCGGGGCGGAGCTTTTTATTCAATGCGATGTCGACGCTCTAATCATTTGTTCTTACGCGTATTTTTCCCAAAAACTGTTTCTCACTTTTTGGGATGCGCTCTAACTTATTGCTCGTCCGACCCAGATCAGAATACACGCGCCGATGAAGCCCGCCACCAGATAGCCGAGCCAGCCACCGAATGAGACGCCCAGAAAACCAAAGATAAAGCTGGCAATTGCCGCACCAATGATGCCCAAAATAATGTTCATGAATATGCCTGTGTCGCTATTCATGAAGTTGGATGCAATCCAGCCAGCAAGACCGCCAATAATAATTGCAGCAATCCAGCCTACACCTGCTTCACCCATTTTCGTCTCCCTATCTAACTTGATGAATAAGGATATGTATCAGTCCGCAAATTCGGCAAGGCCGCAACGCCGACGTCTCAATCCGCAAGACGGCTTGTAAGAACTTGTTGTATGCCTGCGCGTTCTGCCGATGTTAAATCCAGTCTTTCAAACTGGTCATCAAGCAACACTGGCAGCGTATTGTCGGCTCGAACTGCCACAGGGCCAAAGGTCTCATCGCTTTTCTCGTTATAATACAGATAAGATCACCGGGCAAAGTGATGCCACACCATTCGCCCGATCATGACATTGGGACACCCTCTTTATTCAGATCCGTTTCGAAGTTTTCGGGTTAAGCTCTAAATTTCCCGCATCCGATTGCCGAAATTCACGAATATGAACTGACCTGCATAGGCTGCAATTGCGGCCTTGAGCAGATCGCCAGGTACGAAGGCAAGATCGCCAATGATGGCGCTGAATGGAGAGAGGCCAACATAAGCAATGAGCCAGGCGACGCCAAATGCGTGATCGATGATGACACCTACTGTGGCAGCAAAGAAAAAGCCTGAGAAAGTTTTCCAACCGCCGCTTGAGCTTTTAGCCACCTTGTTTGAAATCCAGCCTGTGGCAAAAGCTGCAGGCAAGAAGCCCACGAGATATCCAGCTGTTGGGCTGAGAAACACAGCAAGACCACCTCTGCCTCCCGATAGAACTGGCAGGCCGATTGCGACGAGCGCGATCAGCAGTAGCACCGAAAGTGTGCCTCCGCGTGCGCCAAGCACGACACCAGCGAGCAGAACTCCCAGACTTTGCGCATGAATTGGGACAGGTATGAAGGTAAGCATTATTGGGGGTATCAAGCCCAGTACCACGATGATTGCGGTAAACAGCGCTATCATAACCAAAGATTTCGTTTGCACGTCTTGTACCTTCTTAATGGCGAAGCGGTTATGCGCTTACGTGTCTATATTGAATTCTGTTTACGGTGTTCATTGCGAATGCATCTTGCATCAATGGCATTTGCAATTTCGTCTGCACTTTGCAGTGTACCAATTACCATTGGTACGATCACTGTAGATAGCCGCATTTTCAGCCCCCGTGCACGATGTGCCTCCGCTACTGATTTGTAACGGGCGTGCACCTCGGGAACGAAGCGTATGACCAATCCGATCGCCAACCCGATGTCACGTGCATTGCCTATACCAATCGCCTCCAATGGTCGAGCGGCTCTGGTGATCGTGTCTATAAACTGGCCAATTGTCGTAGTCGCTGTAATCACAGTGGCAAAGAGGCTCAATGAGCCCAGCCGCATGAGAACAATTGATGCCGCTTGAAGGCTGTCTGCATAGGCGGTCCAAATAACGACAACCGCAATCGTCAGCAGAAGTGGCCATGATTTTAGCCATTGAGCAACAGCGGTTCGGCTCGAGATGAACGAACCCACGACGACCAGAGTGGTTAAAACTCCAAGAGCTACAGGAGATTTGAAGGTAAACAACACCACACTCAACCCGAAAAGGGTGATGAGTTTGACCGCTGGCGGCACTCTGTGAGCCGGTCCATCACCGTGGGTTTCATAAAAGTTCATCATGCCAGCGCCAGATAATGGGCGATAGTCTCGTCAACGGGTCCATCCTGGATGAGTTTACCTTGATGGAAGAGCAGTACGCGGTCGAAACCTGACAGCAAGGTTAGATCATGGCTAACCACGATAACGTTCTCTTCAAGATCGCGGATGGTCTGTTCTACGATATTCCTGTTTCTCAAATCGAGTTGGTTGGTCGGCTCGTCCATGATGACAATATCAGGCGATGTAACAAGAACGGAGGCGAGGGCGGCAAGCTGAAGTTCACCGCCGGACAGCTCGTGTGCCCTGCGCTCTGCCAGATGCGCAATTCCGATGCGATCAAGTACGTTTGAGACTGCGGCGGCTATTTCCTGCTTGTTGAGCCCGCGCGATTGCAGGCCCAAGGCAATATCGTCTTTTATCAGCGGTAGTACGATTTGGTTTGCAGGGGTCTGGAAGATATAGCCAACAGCTGTGCGCACTTTTGCACCGTCAGTCGCAGTATCATGGCCATTTGTCACGACACGGCCCGACGACGGCAGTATCAATCCATTCACCATGCGTGAAAAGGTGGATTTCCCTGATCCGTTCAGGCCGATGATGCCGATACGCCGTTGTGAAAGCTCGAGCGAAAGTGGCTCTAAAACCACCTTATCGGCAAACTTCGCCTCAGCTTTATCAAAAAGAATTTTCAACTTTTGACCCCACACAATGCGACATCGCTTGGCTCGACGCAATCATGGCGTTCAAGACGTCAATGCAATGCGATTGGTTAAAGCTGATCGGCGCGCGGTGCAATAAGGCCGCTCTTCTTTTATTTGTGGGCTTCTGGATTTTTGATCCTTTGTAAAAGTTCGAGCAAACGGCGGTGTGCAGAGTGTTTGTGTCATTCAGAAAGCATAAAAGCGCTGATGATCAGCGCTTTTCGTCTTCTTTGGTGAGATGCGGGCTCCAACGCCCTGCATCTGTCATAGCTTCAATCAGTGTGATTATTTGCGCAACTCGGCTTCGATCTGATCGAGAACCTGATCCTTGCCGATGCCTGTGAGGAAGGGCAGGCCCTTTATGACGGGCTTGGTCACCGAAGCCGAAATAGGTGTGGTGGAAACGATGAAATCCACATTGTCAGCCAGAGAAGCAACTTCAGTTGCTTTTGCCTGCTGAGCGTTGAAGGTAAGCCCGCGCTTTTTCATTTCTTCGGTGACGGTTGCATTCACTGCCGTAGATGTCGCTACACCTGTACCGCAAGCGAAGAGAATTGTTTTCATTTTAGCCATGGTTTCCTCCAATTGGTGCTTGTGTGTTCAGAGCGCTAGAGCATTTCCTGTTTTTCTTGAATCATTGGAAATGCTCTATTCTTTGTTTTTTCGCATTATCCGACGCAAAACCGCTTCGCACTTTTGCTGGAAATGCTCTAGCCTTTATTGCAAGGCAGTTTGAACGTCCTCAAGCGTGCGTGCGGCCTTCAGCCTGTCGAGTGCATCAGCGTCCTGAATGGTTGCCATGATCTGCTGCAAGGTTTCAATCTGTTTGTCCTTGTCATTGATGGCAAGCAGAAACACATATCCAACCGGGACAGCTTCTTCCGGATCTTCCATATTGGCGAACTGGATAGGCGATTTCAGCGTCGCAAAGGCGATTCCAGCCTTGATCACATGTTCAGGATCGGTGTGAGGGACTGCGACGTTATCATCGCGCTCTAGCGGCAATCCGGTAGGCATGGACAGTTCGCGGCTGACGACGGCATCAGCATAGCTTGGCTTGACGTAGCCAAGTTTCTCCAGCTTGCCCGCCAATATCCGGATAATCTCTTCGTTGGTTTTTGCGTCGCTCTGAAGCTCGATCGCTTGTGGGTCGAGAAAATCAATCAGACCAGCAGCCATTCCATTCTCCATTCAAAGAAGGTCGCACGCCGATCTCGACGTGCGACTTGTATTTCATGCAGCGATCATTGTCGCGCTCAGGCTGCAATTTCGTCTGCAGGTTCGTCCTCAGCACCCGCAGCGCGTTCCCATGCCTGCGTATTGCGACGATAGAGCATGAAAAGTGCTGCAATAACCACGGCGATTACCGCGATACCAATAGCACCGAGCCATTGGATGGCCGAGATGATGACGTAAGGCACCCACAGGAATCCATCGACCACCGAAGTAATCTGCAAGGCGTTCTCAGGCAGCTTGAAGCCCGACGAAACAGCCGCGCTGGTGAACAATGGTGCGAGCGCATTGGCGACATAGAAGCCGATGGCCAGTGTGATGGTTCCGACGACGACCATACGGAACACGTTTCCTTTCAGAAGCGGCGCCGTCATGGCGACGATGAATGGAATGACGGCAAGATCGGCGAACAGGATCACGCGGTTGCCCGGCAGGATGACCGACAGAATGATCGCAATCGGCACAAGAATGAGTGACGACGAGATTGCAGCCGGGTGTCCGATCAGGATTGCCGAGTCGAGACCGACAAGAAGTTCGCGGTCGCCTGTGCGCTTGCGCACAAATTCCTGTGCAGCATCAGAAACCGGCAACAGACCTTCCATCAGGATTTTCACCATGCGCGGCAGAAGCAGCATGACCGCTGCGAGCGTCATGCCGGTGCCGAGAACCTTGGCGAGGATCGTGCCGAAGTCGCCTGCATTATAAAATGCGATAGTACCAAGAACGAGGCCGATGATCAGCCCCATCACGACCGGCTCACCGAAAACGCCGAAGCGACGTTCGATGGTTTCAGTGCTGATGTTGATCTTGTTGATGCCGGGAATGCGATCCATGATCCAGTTGAGCACGATGGCGATTGGCAGGATCTGCGCCGAGGCCAGATGTGGCACGGACACACCGGGTACGCCATAGAACTGCTGAACAGCGCGTGCGGACCAGTCTGCAAACAGCAGCGACAGTGCTGCAACCAGTGCTGCAATGATGATGCCGTAAGCGAGATTATCGGTTGCAGCGACAACCAGCGAGCCTACGAAAGCAAAGTGCCAGAAATTCCATACGTCCACATTGAGCGTGCGCGTCCAGCGCATGAGCAGGAGGACGATATTGACCAGAATACCTACTGGAATAACCCACAAGCCCACGGATGAACCAAAGGCAATGGCCGCAGCGGAAGGCCAACCGACATCAACGATGTCGCGTTTGATGCCTGTATTGGTCACGATTGCCTGAGCCACTTCACCGATGGAGGTGAACATAAGGCCAAGGACCAGATTGATACCGATGAAAGCGACGCCAATTGTTATGGCTGCACGGAAGGCTTTGCCGACCTTCGCCCCAAGTACCACTGCAATAATGAAAATCACGATAGGCAACAGCACTGTCGCCCCAAGCGTATCGACTGCCGTTTTAAGTCCGCTCAGAAATGCGTCCATTTATCTCTCCTCCCCCTCGGAGCACGTCCCAAAGTGCACCGAACTAACAGAACATCATTATTAGCTCGCACGTATCGACGTTTCAAAATGTGAATTGGGCGAAACGGCAGAACATTTGTATTCTATAGCAAACTAAAGTTGAATAACAAGATGGCATTTCGTGAGGTGTGAACGTTGCGAGAAGTGAACACTGGTATTGACTTAGAAACAAATGTTCATTAATCGATAATGCATCAGAGGAGACTGCGAGAATTTTGCAGGGACGTTCAGGAGGAAACGATGGCAACCAATGTGGCGTTGACAGGTTTGGCGCGTGACATGCAGGCGCGGGCGGATAGTGGGCGACCAATTCGCATCGGACTGATTGGCTCCGGCGAAATGGGCACCGATATCGTCACGCGCGTTGCACATATGCCGGGCATCGAGGTTGGCGCTATTTCTGAACTGCGCGTTCCCAATGCACTCAAGGCCGTGGATATTGCTTTTCAGGAAGAAGGCCATGGCCGCGAGGTCTCGACAGCTTCCGACCTGACTGCTGCTATGGAAGCGCACAAGGTTGCTGTAACCGACAATGCCAATCTGATCCTCGAAAATGATCTTATCGATGTCGTTATCGATGCAACCGGCGTTCCGGCTGTGGGGGCTGAAATCGGCCTGCGCGCCATGGAGCATGGCAAGCATCTTGTCATGATGAATGTCGAAGCGGACGTCACCATCGGTGCTTATCTGAAAGCCGAAGCCGAACGCCTTGGCGTGACCTATTCGCTGGGCGCAGGCGATGAGCCTTCATCCTGTATGGAGCTGATCGAGTTTGTGACCGCGATGGGCCACCCGATTGTGGCTGCGGGCAAGGGCAAGAACAATCCGCTCAATATTGATGCTGTTCCGGATCAGTATCTGGAAGAAGCAACCCGCCGTAACATGAATGTACGCATGTTGGTGGAATTCGTCGACGGTTCAAAGACCATGGTTGAAATGGCTGCTATCGCCAATGCAACAGGTCTTGTTCCCGACAAAGCCGGTATGCACGGTCCTGCTGCAACGCTCGACCAGCTCAATAAAACCCTGATCCCTGAAAAGGACGGCGGCGTGCTGTCGAAGGTCGGTGTGGTCGATTATTCCATCGGCAAGGGTGTTGCGCCGGGCGTATTTGTTGTCGCCGACATGTCGCATCCGCGTATTTCCGAGCGCATGGAAGATCTGAAGATGGGCAAGGGGCCATATTTCACGTTCCATCGCCCGTATCACCTGACTTCCCTTGAAGTGCCGCTCACCTGCGCCCGCGTTGTGCTCTATGGCAAGCCGGACATGGTGCCGCTTTCAAAGCCGGTCGCCGAAGTGGCAGCTGTTGCAAAGAAGGACATGCAGCCGGGCGAAAAGCTCGATGCCATCGGCGAATATTGCTACCGCGCGTGGATCATGACTTCGGGCGAAGCGCGCAATGCGCACGCGATCCCTTGCGGGCTTCTGCAGGGCGGCAGCGTGACCAAGCCGATCAAGAAGGGCGAGCTCATCACTTACGATAATGCGGCTGTGGCACCCGGTTCCAAGATTGCCGAACTGCGTGCACGTCAGGACAAGCTCGTTTACGGAGCGTGAGGACAAAACATCATGGTTCAAGCCAAAAAAGTCGAACCGCAGGATACGGGCGACCGTCACAACTTGCCTTATGCTTTCCGCACTTATTCGCCGGAACAGTTGAAGGAAGCACTGCATAAAATGTATCTCATCCGCCGCTTTGAAGAGGGCGCGGAAGAAAGCTACACGCGTGGCCTTATTCACGGAACGATGCATCTTTCTATCGGGCAGGAAGCGAGTGCGATGGGATCGTGCCTGCCGCTCAACGACGATGACATGATTACGTCGACCCATCGCGGCCACGGTCATTGCATCGCCAAAGGTGCAGACGTGAAGCGCATGTTTGCGGAGTTTTTCGGCAAGGAAACCGGCTATTGCAAAGGCCGTGGCGGCTCGATGCACATTGCCGATGTTTCCAAGGGAAATCTCGGTGCGAACGGTATCGTCGGAGGGGGTATCCCGATTGCGGTCGGTGCAGCTCTTTCCGCCAAGAAGCAGAAAAACGGCAAGGTGGTCGTTTCGTTCTTTGGCGATGGTGCGAACAATGAGGGTGCTTTTCACGAAGCACTCAATATGGCTTCGGTCTGGAAGCTCCCTGTCATTTTCGTGTGCGAAAACAACGGTTACGGGATGTCTACTTCGACCAAGCGCTCGACGGCGGTTGCCAATGTCGCTGATCGTGCATCGGCCTATAACATGCCGGGCGTGATCGTGGATGGCAACAATCTGTCGGAAGTGGCAGAGGCCGTCAACGAGGCTACCGAACGCGCGCGGCGCGGCGATGGACCGACGCTCATTGAAAATAAGACATACCGCATTCGTGGTCATTCCAAGAGCGATCGCAACCGCTATCGCACTAAGGAAGAAATTGAGCATTGGCAGAATGATCGCGATCCAATCGCGCATTTTGAGGCCGACTTGAAAGCTTATGGCTTCATCAACGATGCCGAGATCGAGGCGATCCGTGCTGAGGTGGAGAAGGAAATCGCTGAGGCGATCGAATTTGCCAAGAACAGCCCTGCGCCTGATCTGACCAACCTGACCCGCGACGTTTACACGGACGATATTTGAACATGGACACAGCAATCCGTGAGTTGAGCTACTCGCAAGCCATTCAAGAAGCTATGGCAATTGCCATGGAACGCGACGACCGCGTTTTTCTGATGGGTGAAGACATTGGCGTCTATGGCGGCGCATTTCAGGTGACGGGTGATCTGGTGCATCGCTTTGGCGAAGACCGGGTTATGGACACCCCAATTTCAGAACTGGGCGGCGCAGGTGTTGCTGTCGGTGCGGCCTTGACCGGTATGCGTCCGATTTTTGAGTTTCAGTTTTCCGACTTTGCTGCCCTCGGTATGGAGCAGATTGTCAATCAGGCGGCAAAAATCCGCTACATGCTTGGCGGTGCGGTTTCTGTGCCACTGGTCATGCGCTTCCCTGCAGGCTCTGGAACAGGTGCTGCGGCGCAGCACAGCCAGAGCCTTGAAGCATGGCTTGGCCATGTTCCGGGTCTCAAGGTTTTACAGCCTTCAACGCCGCATGACGCCAAAGGCATGTTGCTTGCGGCCGTTGAAGATCCAGACCCCGTCATGATCTTTGAACATAAGCTGCTTTATAAGATGAAAGGTCCGGTCCCTGAAGGCTTCTACACCGTGCCGATCGGCAAGGCAGAAGTGGTTCGCGAGGGTCGCGATCTAACCATCGTCGCAACAGCAATCATGGTGCACAAAGCACTTGATGCGGCTGCCGAACTTGCCAAGGAAGGCATTGATGTTGAAGTGATCGATCTGCGCACCGTGCGTCCGATTGATCGCGAAACCATCATTAAAAGCGTCAAGAAAACATCCAAGCTCCTCTGCGTTTATGAAGCTGTGAAGACGCTTGGTATCGGCGCTGAAATCTCCGCAATCGTCGCGGAAAGCGATGCTTTCGACTATCTCGATGCGCCAATCGTGCGTCTTGGCGGGGCAGAGACTCCAATTCCTTATAATCCTGATCTTGAACGTGCGACTGTTCCACAGGTGCCTGATATCCTGAAAAGCGCGCGTGATCTGGCCAAGGGAGTGCGCTGACTATGGCTGTGGAAGTCATTCTCCCCAAGGTCGATATGGATATGGAGACGGGGCAGATTTCGCGTTGGTACGCCAAGGATGGCGACACTGTCACGAAAGGCCAGCTTCTCTTTGAAATTGAGACTGATAAGGCGGCGATGGAAGTCGATGCGCCAGCAACGGGCATCATCGCAGATATCAGCGCCGCAGAAGGCGCTGTTGTTCCGGTTGGTCAGACTGTCGCTTGGATTTACGACGAAGGTGAAAAGCGAGTTGGAGCTTCGGCACCTGTTGTCGAAGAGAAGCCAGTCGCAGCTTCCGTTGAAACGATCATCGAGCCGGCCATTCAGCAACAAGTTGAGCCTAAGCCCTCCCGAGACGATGTAGCCGGCTCAGCTGATGATGTGCGGGCAACACCGCTTGCTCGTCGGCTCGCCCGTGAAGCAGGCATTGATCTCGCCACCATTCAGGGCTCAGGGCCGAAGGGCCGTGTGCAGAAGAAGGACGTTGAAGGCAATACCGGCATTGCGAAGCCTGCGGTATCGGCTAAATCGCCTGCAATTAAAAATGTTGACCCATCCGCGCCCGGTCAGCTCAATGCAGTCTGGTTGCGTGAGGGCGAGGCCGATCGGTTGCCGATTGTGCTGATCCACGGCTTTGCCGCAGACCTCAACTCATGGCGTGGCTTGTTTGCGGGGGCGTCGCTTGGCCATCCGATACTGGCGCTTGATCTTCCGGGACACGGCAATTCACCACGTGTTGTTCCTGAAAGCATCGATGATATTGCTACCGCCGTCGAAGCGACGCTTTCTGCTTTCGGTGTGACGTCTTGCCTGTTGGTCGGTCACTCGCTTGGTGGAGCTGTCGCCACAATCACCGCTGCGCGTGGCGTTGTCGACGTGCGTTCCCTGTTGCTTATTTCTTCGGGGGGCTTGGGGCCGCAGGTCAATGGTGCATTCATAAAAGGTCTCGTCGGCGCGAAAAGCGAAGCCAGCATCGTTCCCTGGTTGAAACTGCTCGTTGCCGATGAGAGCCATCTGACGAAGCCGTTCATCAATGCAACAGTTGCACAAGCGGCTGATGCAGAACTGCGCGATACGCAGGAAGCGATAGGTGCGCGGTTCTTTGCTGATGGCACGCAGACTTTTGAGGTTCGCTCAAGCATTGCCTCGCTTGCAATGCCGGTGCGGCTCATCTTCGGTGCCGAAGATCGGGTTATTCCCGTTGCCCAGGCCCATGGTTTGCCGGGGAAAGTTGGCGTCCACATTTTCGCAGGTTGTGGACATATGCCACAAATCGAAGAGCGGGCTGCGGTGCTGCAAATTCTCAAAGAATGCGCAGCCGCCGCCAATTGATGCGGTAACCGAAAAAAGCACATCGTTTTGTGACGATGTGCTTTTTGTCATTACTCGGACTGCGCCCTGTCCTTGAGCATCTGTGTCGCACTTTCTTCATCGGTGATGAGAACGGTGGGCTTCAGAAGTTCGATTGCGCCAAGCAGAGCGGCAATTTTCTCTTTGCCGCCTGATGTAAGAATACGCTGCGGCGTCTTCTGAAGACTTTCAATTTTTGCCGACATAACGCGATCGTGCACGGGATCATCAACGATCTTGCCGTTCTTGTCATAGAAGTGGAAAAGCACGTCGCCAACAGCGCCATTCGCGATGAGCGAGAGCTTCTGTTCTTCATCAATCAGGCCGACACGATAAGACGTGCTGCTGGCGGTTTGAATGTCGCCAACGCTGAGCAGAACCATGTCCAGCTCTTCGGCCATATCCAGCACAGTATTCAATCCGCAACGTTCGATAAGAGCGATCCGTGTCTCTTTGCTATCAACCAGAGCAGGGGCAGGGATCAGATAGCCTTCACCCTGAAAAATCTGCGCAAACTGCCAGGCAAATTCCGGCGGATTGGAACGGCGTGGCTGCACGATGCCGCCGAGCAGCGAGATGACTTTCAAATCGTTGAGTGGGCGGGCACCGATGTGCTGCAGAGTGCTGGAAAGAGTACGCCCCCAGCCGACGCCAATCGTCATGCCGTGCTGCACCTTTTCCGACAGATAAGCGCCAGTGGCAGCACTGATCGGTGGAATAGGATCAATGTCGGATGAAGAGAGCGGCGCGACAATCGCGCGTTCCAGACCAAAGGTCTTTTCAAGCTCTACTTCGAGTGCAGTCAGACTTGCCAGCTTGCCTTCGATGGTAATTTTTACTTCATTGCGAGCACGGGCATCAGCGAGAAGACGAACGATTGTGACACGGCCGACGCCAAGCGCTTCAGCAATGTCGTTCTGGGTCATTTGTTCGACGTAATACATCCACGCGGCACGCGTTCTCAACCGGCTCGTGCGGTTTTCGGCGGCAACGCCTTCCGATCCAATGATGAGGTCAGCTGTCTCCGGATTCTTTTGCGTCTTCTTGCCAGCTTTTTTCAAAATAATCCCTCAAATTATTGGCGCAATACTGCTTTATAGAAGTGATACTCTTAAAGCGAACCTATTGCTTTTCCACGTGAAGGCAAACAATAATTCATGTGCTCTGTCCAGGCTGTTCCGGTGGCGCTTCGGTTAAGGAAAATGAACATGCTACGCATTCTTTCGGAAGAAATTGCAGTCAATCTGAAGGACCGTTTGCGCGAGGTTCGATACATGATTCGCCGCAATCGTCATGAAAGTTTGCAGGGCGAACAGGCCTCTTCGCGTCCGGGTGAAATCGTGTCACCGGAATTGCTGCTGGGACATGCCGCGAGCATGATGGACAAGGCGCTGACGACGGCTGAAACAATCTCCATTTCACTGATTTCATCGAACCCGAATGTTCATAACAGTGCGCCGCATGTGAGAAGCCTGTCAGTTTATTTCGGCACAGGAGCTGAAGGTGGGCGCGCGTTCCGCAAGGATATGTATTATCTCACCAAAGAAGTGCTCCGCCGCCATCAGTTGCAGAATGTGCTGATTCAGGAAGCTGTGTTTGTAACGGTGCATGCAAGAATGATGCGCAAACATGGAGCTCTCTTGAAGAGCGCGGTTGCCGCCGAAGTGGGTGACAAAAAAGTAGCCGAAACGGCCAAGGCCATCACGGCCATGTTTTTCGAGCTTCTTGCGGAAAAGCCGGTTCGTTTTATCTCACTGGATGGTCATTGTGATCCGCAGGCTTTGCGTAAATTCGAAACGATGTGTTTCGCTGCTGTTGGCCTGGCATGTGGGCTGGCGACAGCCAAAGCTGGCGATCTGGAAGGAATTGACCCACTTGAGAGTGCCATTCTGGCTTTGGATGCAAGACATGAGCGTCTGATGCAGGCCGCTGAAGATCGGGATCAGTCACAGCTCGAAAATCTGTTCCAGACCTTGATTGCACACTTGCCATAAAGCAAAGCCCGGATATTAGAGCGCAGATCTTACTCAATCAGATCGGCGCTCTAATATCCGGGCTTTGCTTTACATGCGTCGCAAGCGACTTCCTAATTTACCAGCATATCCGTGATCGTCTTTTTTGCACGGGGGATTGAAGCGGGGCTCATGCTGAACTCGGTCAGCCCCATGCGCATAAACTCTCCGATAAGTTCCGGCTTACCTGCAGCTTCTCCACACATGCCCACCATGATGCCTGCTTCGGTACCCGCCTTTGCGGTCATCTCGATTGCCGCCATGACAGCCGGGTGGCTTACGTCGTTGAGCTTCGCAACGGTTGGATTGAGCCGATCTGCAGCCATCACATATTGCGTGAGATCGTTGGTGCCGATGGAGAAGAAAGCCGCTTCTTTTGCAAGTTCGCGGGCTGCAAAAACCGCCGCCGGCGTCTCAATCATCACGCCAAGGTCGAACTCGGCGAAAGCTTTACCTTCGCTTTTAAGTTCGCTGATGCATTCTGCGATCAGTCGTTTGGTTGCGCGAATTTCTTCGACATCCGAGACCATCGGCAGCATCACCTTGAGATTGCCGTTGACAGCTGAGCGCAACAAGGCGCGCAACTGCGGCTTGAATACATCCAAACGATCCAGACACATGCGAATGCCGCGCCAGCCAAGGAAAGGGTTTTCTTCCTCGGGAAATTCGATGCCCGCAATGGGCTTGTCGCCACCGATATCGAGCGTTCGGACAATAACCGAATGTGGTGCAAATGCTTTGAGAAGCGCCGAATAGGTTTCGGCCTGCATGTCTTCGGAAGGCAGATGAATGTGCTTCATGAAGAGAAGCTCAGTGCGGAAAAGACCAACACCCATCGCACCGGCTTCGAGCGCGACGTCGATCTCCTCAAGCGCGCCCATATTGGCGGCAACTTCGATAATATTTCCATCTGCGCGTCGAGGAATTATCGAGCGGTAGGCATCAAGCGCCTGCTTTTCCTGCAATGCCGCAGCGATGCGTGTTTCGATATCGCTGCAGGTGGCCGCATCCGGGTCTGAATGAACGATACCGCTACTTCCATCTACAGCAACGACTTTAGCGTTTTTAAGCTGCTGAACCGCACTTCCGAGGCCAAGAACAGCCGGAATGCCATGCGTGCGGGCAATGATTGCAACATGCGATGTCGCACCGCCATGTCCGCAGACAACGCCTTTGATTTTCTTGAGCGGAGCCCGTGCCAAATCCCAGGCGCCGATGTCTTCAGCGATAAGTACGGATCCTGCTGGCAAGCCCTCCAGATTGATGTCTTCTTTGCCGAGAAGGGCGAGGCAGATCTGGCGGCTGACAGCATGCACATCATCTGCACGTGCATTGAGATAAGGGTCATCGAGTGCCGCAAACTGTCCGGCAACTGTGGATGCGGCTCCCAGCATTGCGGAAATTGCATCCATGCCGCCGCGAATAAGCGAGATAGCTTCTTCAGTCAGGCTGTCATCAGCCGCAATATCTTTTAATGCAGCGATGATACCGCGATCTGTATCCGCAAGGTTCCCTGCTATGAGCGATTCATCCATGCGTTGTTGCACAGTCGTAATTGCCGATTTGAAATGGGCAATTTCTGCGTCAATTTCGGACGCTGCAAGCTTTCGACCCAGTGGCTTTATTTCCTCAGGAAAAAAGGGAAATGCCGTGCCTAAAGAAATGCCTTCGCTTGCGCCGACGCCCTTTATTTGCCCATCGGGAAGCTTTGCGATTGTTGCTGCTTGAGCGACCGGTGCAGGTTTCGGTTCGGTGCCTGATGTCGAAATGGTAGGCGTTACCGCGCTGATTTCTTCAAGACCAGCCTGCGGGTTTTCCAGATAGCCGATCAGCGCTTCGATGGCTTCAATGGCATCGGCACCATCGGCACGAACGGTCACTTCATCAAGCTCTTTCACACCAAGCAGCATCAGCTTGACGGAGCTTTTGGCACTTACGCTTTTTCCGGCCTTGGCGATTTCGATGTCACTTTCAAAACCTTTGGCCAGTTTAACGAAGCGGGTTGCGGGGCGCGCATGCAGCCCTTCATGCACCCGGACGATAGTCGAGCGTTCCATTTATATAAGCCTCAAAGCGACATCTGAAACATTCCAACATTTTGAATGTCGAAACTTGTTCCAATTATCTGTTTTAACACGTAATTCCAAATCCAATGATGGCCAGATTCAGCCGCCAATGGTGATAATCTGCCCTTCTTTGAGAGCAGCGACAAGCTCTTCGCCGACGATTTCAGTAGCGCAAATTTCGCCTGGACGATCTGTGGACTGCGCGCCCGTAAACGAAATAACGACATGGCCGATTTCTCGTACTTTTTGCCAAGCGCTATCACCGACGGCTGTGATTTCTGCGTTGAGTGAGCCGATGGTGATGCGGGCTCCGACAGTGGGGGCGGCAGCTTCAGGGCCTTCTTCCACGACATGCATTACGGAAACTTCAGCGAGTTCGGGTGGCGACCCATCTGCAAAAAGAATGAGAACGCCGCCTTCAGCGAGATCCGCAACTTCCGGGCCGATTGCGGTGATCCGCGTTTTCAGATGTATCGACATAGAGGCGGTCCTTTCTTGGTATGGTCTTCGATACTCGGGAAAATCGACGAAGAGCATCGCTATTGCATATGTTTGGGAGATTGCCTGCCGCCACTTTTGCCGCGGCAGGCTGAACGTCTTAAAGCACTGCGAGGCTGACAACCCATGCGATCAGGACTGAAACTGGACCCATGATCTGACGGCTGATCAAAACAGCTGGAACGCCAATTTCGATTGTCTTGGGTTTTGCTTCACCGAGCGCCAGACCAACTGGCACGAAGTCGCAACCGACCTGCGTGTTGTAGGCAAAGAGCGCAGGCAGGGCCATAGCCGGAGCGATGGTGCCGTTGGCGATCTGCGGTCCTATGATCGCCACGCCGACGACCTGCGCGATAACCGCGCCCGGTCCGAGGATTGGCGAAAGGAACGGCAAGCCGCAAATTGCAGAAAGCACAAGCAAACCGACAATATTGTTGGCTAGCGGTCCGAGCGGCTGGGCAAGAATATCGCCGATGCCGGTATAGAGGATCAGACCGATCAGCATGGTCACGAATGCCATGAATGGCAAAACGTTACGGATAACCTGATCGATTGTGCGGCGCCCCGCCTGGAAGAAGATACCAACCACACGGCCCATGACACGACCGATACTGCTGATCAGTCCGACCAAACCGCCTTCGCTCGGCTGTTCTACCGGTGCAGACTCTTCTTCTTCAACTGCGGCAACTGCAGGGGCAGCGGTGGCCGAGCCATCGGCAGAAACGATGTCTTCCGGCTTCACACCTGACACGTAAATGTCCTCGGTGATAAACTGTGCCAGTGGCCCGGATTGTCCAACCGGTGTGATGTTTACCGTTGGAATGCGCTTGCGCGGATAGACGCCGCAACGGGCAGTGCCGCCACAATCGACAACCACAACTGCCATTTCGCTTTCGATTGGTGGTGAGCGGAAGCCGTCAACGGCCTCTGCTCCGGTCAGTTCGGCAATCCGGCGTGCAAGCGGATGAATGCCGCCGCCAGTGACCGAAACCACCTTATTGCGTTGCTCTGTCGGCTGAATGACAAGCGGACCGCCCCAGCCATTTGAGCCGCGGGAAATTTTAACTGCCTTATAGGTCTTTACCATGTCGTCCTCCCCAATTCCCGCTTAAAGCTCAATGCCTTGACGCCGCGCCATGATGGCGGTGATGCGTTCTGTGAGCATGCCTTTAAGGAGGATCACGACGAGACCAACGATGGCGTACCAGATGGCCACGTTGATGTGATAACCCGTTGGAACTGCGCCCTTCTTTTCCAGTTCAAGAAGTGCGACGAGAATGCCACCCCAGACGAAATATTCGCCCGGATTGATATGCGGAAAGAGGCCCAGTGGCGGATGAACGTAGGAAACAGCCGCGTCATAGAAGGCGGGCTTGTATTTCTCGTCCAGAAACGAACCGAATGTGTAGGCCATCGGGTTGGTCAGGAAGAACACCGAAAGAACCGGCAGAACGGTATAGCGGGTGAGCGCGATACGTCCGGCGCTGCGCGCGATGCCATGGACGCGCTTTTCACCGACCAGTTCGGTTACGGCATAGAAGGCGGTCATCAGCACGACGAGTGTCGGGATAATACCCGTTACAAACCCAGCAAAAACTTCGCCACCTTTCTGGAAGACGCCAATGAAATGCTTGCCGATTGAAGCAAGCCAGCCAAGCTGTTCTTCCTGCTGGACGTTCTGAAGGCGTTCCTTGAACTGATCAACGGTAATTCCGCTGCTGCCGGCATCGGCAGGCGCGGTGGTTGTTGCTTGCGCAAGCTGCAGAAGATCATTTCCCGCGTGGTCTGCGGCATGTTTGCCATGCAGGGCAGCATCGGAAATCATGCTGCCAGCCATATGTATAGATTGCATTGTTACGTCGGCATGTTGTGCCAACATCGTGACTATCGACATTGCTCCTCCTCGATTGCTTGTTTCAGGCAAGCAACTCCTATGCTCCCACTGCCTTCAGACCTTCGAGCTCGATCCCATCGGATTGATCTCTTATGCGACCGATCTGCTCTATCGCCTGCTTGGCAGCAGCCACCACTTCAGGCGTTCCTTCTCCAATTGCGGGACTGTCCTGCAACTCGCTGAGGCGCATTCCCTCAAAGCCCTCGCGGCGGCTGAATTTTGCAAAAACCGTCCGACCGCTCATTTGCAGGAAGCGTCGCACCACCAAGTTGCGGTCTACGACGAGCAAAACAATGACGCCTCTGCCGAAGCGGCCTCGCACATGACCCGCGCCGACAAAACCGTCAGAATATTTCGAGGTGATACCTTTCATCACATCGGAATAGTGGCGCATCTGAAACCAAACGCCCAGAGACTGAAAGCCCCAAAGCAAGGCGAGCGCCAGCAAAGCCCATTGCCAGATAGCCATTTTGTTCTCCTCCCACGAAGAGTGAGCCGGATATTACTCAAGCTCACCTTTCGTCAATTAGAGAACATTTGTCTTCTTGAATGTCAATATGTATAATTTTTTCGATAAGTGAGAGCGAATGACACCTGACTTTTCAATCGGTTTCGCATAATGTCATTTACAAACGGGAGGCCGCTCGCAACATGGACTTGCTACTCAGAGAACAAATGGCATCTATGCCTGATTTGCGCCATCGGTTGCGCCAGCTGCGTTGGTTCAGGGCGACGTTCCGCAAGCACGCCAGTCTGTTGCATGAGCTTTATGGCGTCGAATATGAGATTGATGAAAAGAAGCTCACCGAAGCTTTCCTGAACTGGGTGGAGCTCGTTGATCAGAACAAGCGTTTTGCCAAAGTGGACCGCAAAGACTTCATCACCTTCGCCGCAGGTCTTGTGTTGCGAGAGCTGATCCGCTTGTCACCTGCGAAGGTCGTTTTGCCGCCAAAGCACGCCGCAGACGATGCCGCGCGTCTTTACGAAATCGTCAGCTTCTGGCCAGAAGGTTTTCTCTACACAAACTACTGTATCTGCGCGATTGCTGCTGTGCAGGAGCAGGAATTCGGTACTGTTCCGGATATCGATCAGTGTGCTGACGAGTTGCGAACGTGGTGGTCTTACAAGGAAAACGTCTCGGAAATGCCGGGTTATGCGATTGCATTTCTCGATAAGTTTCTTGGTGGCGAGCCGAACTGGGTCATGCCGGATCTGGCTTCAGCGCGCGCTGCGGTGAAGCGTGCGCTCGGCGAAAATAATCCCGTGACGAAGATTCAGAATACATAGTTGCCCACTATTTCCTGCTGATTTTTCCGTCGCCCGTACTTTCACGGTTTGAATGATGGTATTTCCCTCTTTGATCCGGTCCGCCTGTTTTTAAGAGCGCGTTTCGATCTGATTGGATCAGATCGGCGCTCCAAATATTTGTTTTAACCCGCATCGTTGTCCGAAAACCGTTCCACACTTTTCGGGATGCGCTCTAATGCCGGCGGTGTGGTGTCGTATGCGCAAGAATATCTCCCAATTATCGAGTTGAAGTATCCACCGTTAAGCCTCTGGTGAAGAGGTTGTTCCGGACTGATAATTGTATTCTTCAAAAATCTTACATTTTTCGATATTCAGTCGACAAATGTAAGATTTTTGATTATCAATGAAGCTAGGCATTGGGGGAGGGCGTCGTCGGATCAGAATAAATGTCCAAAAAAGCCGGGAATTCCGGCTTTCGGCAGGCCCTAAACAAAATGTGTTGACAAGCGACAACATAGACTGACAAATGTCAGAACTGGATGGCATAGTTTAGTTGGGCTGAATTTCTGATTGATTGCCATTTCAGTTAAGGGGTGGGAGCCCTGATGTTGAGAGGAGATGACGTGTCATCATATGGCGTGGATAGGCAGACGATTTTTCTGCTTTTGATCAATGGCGCAGTGCTGGCTGCCGGCGCAGCTTTTGCTGGCGCCAATTTCATGGATAGCTATAATCTGCAGTCCATGGCCGCTCAGGTGCCTGAACTTGGTCTGCTCGCACTCGGCGTTATGCTTGCCATGATTTCCGGAAATGGGGGTATCGATCTTTCCGGAATTGCGCTTGCCAATCTCGCTGGAATCATCGCGTTTCTTGTAACCCGCAACCTCATTCCAGTTGCTGATGCGCCGCTTCTGTTCTCATGGACATTTGCTGGATTGGCGCTTGCAGTTGGACTGGTCGGCGGGTTGGTCAACGGGATTATGATCGCCTATGCGCGGTTGACGCCATTGATCGCAACGCTTGGTACGCAGTTGGTTTTCACTGGTATTGCCGTGTTTCTGACCAATGGTTCGGCAATCAGCCTTGGTTATATCGAGCCGCTGGATAATTTCGGCAATATGCCGATCCTGAGCATTCCGATGTGCTTTGCACTGTTCCTCGCAATCGCTGCTCTTCTGGCTTTTCTTCTGAAATATACGCCCTTTGGTGTGAAGCTGATGCTCATGGGCAGCAACTCGAAAGCCGCGCGCTACGGCGGTATCAACGAAAAGCGTATGCTGCTTGTCACCTATACGATTTGCGGTGTGCTTGCATCGGTGGCGGGCATCATCATTGCGGCGCGCAATTCTTCCGTGAAGTGGGATTACGGTGGCTCTTATGTGCTGATCGCCATCCTTATCGCAGTGCTTGGCGGTGTTAAGCCGGAAGGCGGATATGGCAAAGTGTTGTGCGTGCTGCTGGCAGCGACAGCGCTTCAGATTCTCTCAAGCCTGTTCAACTTCATGAATATTTCCAACTTCTTCCGCGATCTGGCCTGGGGCGTATTGCTTCTGGTGCTGCTGGCATCAGCGCGCGTGCACCTTGGTTACTGGCTGCGACTGAGGCGATGACCAATTCCCTTACGGCCCAGCGGGGAGGAAACTTGCGGGCCTTCAGGAATGAAACTCAACAATAAGCATCATTATAATTGGAGGAGAAGCATGCGTAAAATTTCCAAACTGGCTGCCTGCACGGTGCTCGCAGGTGTTGCGATGGGTGGCATTGCCATTGCACAGGACAAACCAACCATCACAACGGTTGTAAAGGTTACCGGTGAAAACTGGTTCACCCGAATGAATGAAGGTGTGGATGCTTACGGCAAAGACAATGCCAATGTCAGTGTGAGTCAGGTCGGACCAGCCAAGGCAGATGCCGCACAGCAGGCCCGCATTCTTGAAGATCTCGTTGCAAAGAATGTGTCTGCGATTGCAGTTGTGCCGATGGACCCATCAGCGCTTGAAGGTGTTCTTCGTCGCGCTGCTCAGCGTGGTATCAAGGTCATCGCCCATGAAGGCGACAGCCTGACCAATGTCGATGTTGATATTGAAGCCTTCGACAATAAGGCCTTTGGCACACGCATCAACGAAGCACTTGCAAACTGCATGGGCAAATCTGGGAAGTGGACGTCATTCGTAGGTTCGCTTGGCAGCCTCACGCATAACCAGTGGGTTGATGCCGGTGCAGCGAACGCAAAGCAGTATCCAGATATGGAACTGGTTGCGGAGAAGAACGAATCCTTTAACGACGCCAATAAGGCTTACGAAAAGGCTAAGGAAATCCTGCGTAAATACCCGGATATCAAGGGCTTTCAGGGTTCGTCCGCTATCGACGTGATTGGTATTGGCCGTGCCGTTGAAGAAGCTGGTCTTCAGGACAAGACCTGCGTTTATGGTCTTGGTCTGCCAAAGGATACGGGTCCATATCTCGAAAGCGGCGCTGTTGATCAGATCTTCTTCTGGGACCCGAAAGACGCCGGCTATGTCATGAACAAGGTCGCAGATCTGGTTCTCAAGGGCGAGGAAATCAAGGATGGTATGGACCTTGGCGTTCCCGGCTATGAAAAGATGACCGTGATCAAGGGACCGGGCAAGGGCGTCATCATGCAGGGTCAGGCCTGGGTGGACGTAGACAAGTCCAACTACAAGAACTTTCCGTTCTAAGAAACACCCCGCCTGTCTGATAATATTTCGGGGCTGCTTGGCACCACAGCAGTCCCGGAATTGCGGTATCGCACCAACCAGTTTGTGCGCCTTGAATGAACATACGGCGCAAAAGTGTCTGAGAGTTTCAGGAATTTTCCATGCACGCTACAGATTCAACACCTGCATCAACGCCACCCTTTCTTGAAATTCGAAACGTCAAGAAATCCTTTGGTGGTGTTAAGGCGCTTAAAGAAGTCAGCCTTGTTATCGAAGCAGGCCAAATCTATCACCTGATGGGTGAGAATGGCTGTGGCAAAAGTACATTGATCAAAATCCTCTCTGGCGCGCAGCCTGCCGATGAGGGGCAGATTTTCATTGATGGCAAACCAACAGGCGCCCATGCTGGCGACATTGGTGCTATCGGTTCCTTGCGTGCTGGAATTGAAACGGTCTATCAAGACCTGTCATTGCTTCCCAACCTTTCTGTTGCCGAGAACGTCGCCTTCACCGAGCAGCTCGTTGAAGCATCAGGCAAGCTTGCACGCAGGCTCGATGTAGCGGCACTGAATGAAACGGCGAGACGCGCTTTGGCGGAAGTGCATCTTCCAACAGATGCAGCTTTTCTCAAACGCAGAACAGATACCTTGCCGCTTGCCACGCGACAGCTCATTGCAATCGCTCGTGCGGTTGCGTCAGAAGCGCGTCTGGTCATCATGGATGAGCCGACAACCTCGCTGACGCGACAGGAAGTCGTCAATCTCCTGCGCGTTGTCGAAAAATTGCTCAGCAAAGGCGTTGCTGTTCTTTTCGTGACCCACAAGCTCGATGAGTGCAAGTCACTCGGCGGTCGCGCGATCATCATGCGCGATGGTTTGAAAGTTGCGGAGCTTGATGTTGCCACGCATACCAAGGCTGAGTTCAGTCATTGGATGACCGGTCGCGAGATCAGCGAAACCCGGTATCGCACCGACCCGAAACTTGGCGAAGTGATGCTCGATGTTGACCAGCTGAGTGACGGGCAGAACTTTGAATCCGTTTCGCTTTCTCTGAAGAAAGGCGAAATTCTCGGTGTGACTGGTCTGCTTGACTCAGGTCGCAATGAACTGGCGCTGGCGCTTGCCGGTGTTGTGCCGGCAAGCTCTGGCAAAATCCGGCTGAACGGCGAAGAAATCGCGCCGCAATCGGCAGCTGACGCAATCCGCTTTGGCATTGGTTATGTTCCGGAAGATCGGCTTACGGAAGGTCTGTTTCTGGAAAAACCTATCCAAGACAACATAACGCTTCCGGTACTTGATCGTTTGCGCAATGCGCTGGGCATGATCAGTGGTAGGCGAGCGAAGAAAATTGCAGAAGACAGCGTTGCCGATCTTCAGATTGTTGCGCCGGATGTATCGATCCCGGTTCAATCGCTATCCGGCGGCAATCAGCAACGTGTCCTGATTGGACGCTGGCTGACGATTAATCCGCAGCTTCTAATCCTGCATGGTCCGACAGTCGGCGTCGATGTCGGCTCGAAGGATACAATCTTCCGTATTATCCAGCGCCTCGCTGACGATGGAATGGGGGTTATCATTATCAGTGATGATCTGCCGGAGCTCTTGCAGAACTGCGACCGTATCCTTGTTATGCGGCAGGGCCGTATCGTTGCTGCACACAATGCCGATGGACTGACTGAAGACGCGATCTACGCATCCATGGCCAGCACTGCAAAGGAGATCGCGCAATGACCGACATCGTATCGGTAGAAAAGACCAGTGCGAAAGAGCGCGGTATCACGCTCCGCCTCTGGGATCTGATGGGTGCAAGGCCTGAACTGTTCACGCTTCTGCTGACAGTTATTACCTGCTTTGTGGTTATCGCGGCCAATCCTGACTTCCTGCAGATGAGCAATCTGGTGGACATCCTTCGCGCATCTGTCGTGCGTGGTTTGTTTGCTATGGGTGTGCTGGTCGTTCTGGCTTCAGGCGGTATCGACGTCTCGTTTACGGCTATTGCCGCTTTTGTCATGTATGCGCTGACAATGCTGGTGACAAACCTGTTCCCTGAAATGCCAATGGCACTCATTCTGGTGCTGGCCGCGCTCGGCGGAGCTTGCTTCGGTGCACTAAACGGCTTTCTCGT
This sequence comes from Brucella grignonensis, assembly GCF_002252505.1. Taxonomy (GTDB): domain Bacteria; phylum Pseudomonadota; class Alphaproteobacteria; order Rhizobiales; family Rhizobiaceae; genus Brucella; species Brucella grignonensis. The sequence continues at coordinate 88,196 of NZ_NNRL01000169.1, forward strand.
GCAGAAGCTGCAAGCTCCTTCGTTGATCGTGACGATTGGTACGCAATATGTGATCCGAAGCTTTCTTCTCACCTTCGTTGGAACAGCGCTTTTCATGAATATTCCGGCTGCAATGGATGCATTCGGTAAGGCGTCGTTATTTACACATCGCGCATCGAACGGCGTTGTTTCGGTTCTGCCCGCAACTGTGCTGGTGCTGGTCGTTGCAGCTTTTGTGACATGGTTCATCCTTGAGCGCACATTGATGGGGCGCGCGATTTTTGCGGTTGGCGGCAATCCATCGATTGCTGAGCGTCTTGGCATCAACCTTTTCCGTGTCCGTATTTTTGTCTTTGCCTATGCAGGCTTGTTGGCTGGTATTGCGGGCGTGGTTCACGTTTCCAGTAATCGACTGGCCAATCCTTTCGACCTTGCGGGAATGGAGCTGGAAATTATTGCAGCGGTGGTGCTCGGCGGAGCACGTATTACCGGTGGTTCTGGCTCGGTTATTGGGACGCTTCTGGGGGTTCTATTGATAACACTCGTCAGTAACGTGCTGATCTTTGTGGGCATTCCAAGCACGTTGCAGCTGGCAATTGTTGGGGCTTTCATCCTGCTTGCCGGTACGATCTTCGCACTGCGCGACAGAACCTGAAGCAAGCCGACGAGCTGAACCATCAAGTATCTGAATTGAATAGCACTGGGAGGTCTGTGTTGTTTTCGCAGACTGCCCCCACTCGAAATCTGGGAGGATCTCATGTCTCACGATGTGTCCGTTATCGGGCTCTATATTCTCGATGTTCTCGGGCGCCCTGTTGATGCAATTCCGGCGGGCGGCAATGTCGAGTTTATCGATGAAATCCGGCTGACAGTGGCAGGAACTGCTGGCGGAACGGTGGTTGATCTGGCGAAACTTGGTCTCAACTGCCTTGCGGTCGGCGCCGTTGGTGATGACGAGAAAGCCGATTTTGTGCTCGCGACCTTGCAGCGCTTTGGTGTTGACGTCGCCGAGATGCAGCGGTTGAAAGGCATACCAACGTCTTCATCGATCCTCAATATTCGCCGCAACGGTGATCGTCCGGCGCTGCATGCACGCGGTGCGTCCGATCATTTTGAGATTGCTGACAGTGCTTTGGATGCAGTTCTGGCACCGCCAATTATTCATCTTGGCGGAACAGGTCTGCTGGCAAAACTTGACGGTGAACCGAGCCGCAAACTGCTTGCGGAAGCAAAGGCGCGCGGACGCACGACGACATTTGATCTTCTGGGTGCTAATGATGGCACACTGGATCTCATCTCGCCGCTTTTCCCGCTTATTGATTATTTCATGCCTTCGATTGAAGAGGCGAAGCAGATTTCCGACGCTAGTGATGTCGAGGGTGCTGGACGGTTTTTCATAGAACGCGGCGTCAAGCACTGCGTCTTCACCCTTGGTGGCGATGGCGTATGCTTCATGGATGCGTCTGGTACCGTTCTGCGTCAGCCAGCATTCCAGATCGAAGTCGTCGACACGACCGGTTGCGGCGATGCGTTCGATGCAGGTTTTATCACAGCATTGCACCACAAAATGGATGTGAAAACAGCGCTGAATTTTGCGCAAGCCTCTGCAGCACTGGTCGCAACAGGGCTCGGCTCAGATGCTGGTATCCGTTCGTTCGAGGATACCCTTAACTTTATGAATACCGCGCCAATCAAGCAGTGATTGAAAATGCGGCGGACCGCCCAAAACGATCCGCCGCTTTTTTCTATTGTGCGAGCAGAAGTTCTGCCGCTTCAAAATCGGTGACGAGGTGGGTGGCATAACCGCCGGTTAAAACGGCGCGGATCGCTTCCACCTTGCGCGCCCCGCCTGCAACACAGAGCCTGCGTGGAACACGGTGCAGCTCATCAAGTTCGATGCCGATGACGCGTTGGTCGAGTTCGCGAACGACCTGTTTTCCATCATTGTCGAGGAAACGACAGATCAGTACCGCGACGGCTCCATCTTTGGCATAGGCATCGATCTCTTCATCACTGGTGACATCAGCGACGCGCATCGTACTTTCAGATGATAACCCGCCAACCCCGAATACGATCATGTTTGACTGGGCAATCAATTCAAATTGCCGCTTAAGTGCAGGCTCACCCATCAAGGCATCGCGTAATCCAGCGCTGCTCAGGATAGCCGGAGCCAGCATATTCACGCTGGTTGCACCAATATTGCGGGCCATGATCGATGTGCAGAGTTCTGCCGCAAATTCACGTTTGCCCATTGATGATCCTGTGACCTGAACAACGCTCAACCCTTCGACAGGGCGAGGAAGGGAGATAGCGTCCGCGATCGCAAGGACGGTTCGCCCCCAGGATACGCAGATCGTATCGCCTGGCTTTACCATGCGTTCGATGAGGCGTGCGCCGCCGGTTCCCAGCGCCTGCAGCCGTGTTTCGGGTGAAGCGGCTTTCTCGCTGGGGATGACGAGAACTTCATCCAGAGCGTATTTGGCGGCTAGCTTATGAGCGATCTCTGTACGCGTAAGAATTTCTGAATTCATCAGAATCTTCACCACGCCCCGCTGTCTCGCTTCCTGCAGATAATTGACGATCGTTGCGCGAGAAACGCCCATCTTCTTTGCAATATCGTTTTGGGTTAGCTGGTCTTCATAATAGAGCCAAGCCGCCCATACGATCACGTCATCAAACTCAGCCGGGATGGCATGCGTAGACGGTGTCAGATCGTCCGATGTCATACTGATTTCCTGATGTTAGCCGTTCATCTGACTCGCACAGAAACGAGTTTTAATCAACAAGCCAATCAAGGAAGTTGACTAATGTCAGTATATAGTGTCAATTGTTTCAAGAGTGAGGAAGCATCTTCATAAAATATTGTTTTGCCATGGAAAATCGTGTTTTCCGTGAGCGCTTGTCTATGTCTGCGGCTTGGAGGTTGCAGATTGCCAACCGAGGAGCAGGCAGATGAAGTCGAATTGGTCAGATGCGGATTTTAACGCAATTGTCGGAGCCTATGAGAAGGCGGGTATCAATCGCGATGTTGCTATCCGCACTTACACCACTCGTTTGCTGGGATCTGAACCAAAACTCGTTCTCCATGGCGGTGGCAATACCTCAGTCAAGACCGTGCTGAATGACCATGATGGTACACCGGTTGAAGTCCTTTGCGTGAAGGGCAGCGGTTGGGATATGGGCAAGATCGAGCCCGCAGGCTTGCCTGCGCTTCATCTTGAGCGTCTCAAGGCAATGGTCAATTACGACACGTTGAGTGATGACGATATGGTGATGTTGCAGCGCCGCCTGCTTCTTGATCCGTCATCGCCAAACCCTTCCGTTGAAGCCATTCTTCATGCAATTCTTCCCTTCAAGCATGTCGATCACACTCATGCCAATGCGATTGTAGCGCTGACCAATCAGCCGAATGGTGAGGCAATCATTCGAGAATTGTTTCCGGAAATGATCATTGTTCCTTATGTCATGCCGGGTTTTGATCTGTCCAAAGCTTGCCTGAAAGCATTTTCCGAACGCCCGGATGCGCCGGGTATGATCCTGCTGAAACACGGTATTTTCACATGGTCTGAAGATCCGCGTGTGGCTTATGAGAATATGATTGAAGCAATTGATCGGGCCGAGAAGCGCATTGCGCAAGGCAATCCGTACCCGTTCGGTCGTGCAAGCACTAAAGAACACAAGGAAAAGCTTGCTTCAATCGCCGACATTGCTCCGATTTTGCGTGGGGCAATCGCACTTCCGGGCAAGGAAGAAGGGCGTCCGCGCCGCTTCATCATGGAGCATCGCTCGAACGATGAAATCCTTGATTTCTGCGGTGCTCCCAATGCTGCCGATCTGGTACGTCGCGGCAATGCAACGCCTGAGCACGTCATCCATATCAAGCGTTATGGCGTATATCTACCGGCACCTTATGCACATGATCTTGAGAGCTGGACGCAGATTGTCAGAGAAAGCGTCGCGTCTTATGTCGCTGCTTATAAAGACTATTTTGAACACAACAATGCGCGTGTTGGTGGGGGCAAAACCATGCTCGATCCGATGCCGCGGGTTTTTTACATCGATGGTATTGGTTTGTTTGCGGCAGGACCGACGCAAAAAGCGGCCCGTATCGGTGCGGATGTGGCTGAAGCAACCATTGAAGTGATCCGTGGCGCCGAAGGAATTGATCAGTTCGAGGCGCTTAGTGAGGAAGACCTCTTTGACATTGAATACTGGTCGCTTGAACAGGCGAAACTCGCCAAACAGACGGAAAAGCCACTCACCCGACAGGTTGCGGTTATCACTGGCGGCGCAGGCGGCCTCGGTTTGGCCATTGCTGAGCGTCTCAGAGAGCAGGGTGCTGAAATTGCTTTGATCGACATTGACGCAGAGCGCGTGAAAACGGAAGCGAAGCGTCTGGATGGAAAAGCTGTCGCTTGCGATTTGACCAACGCGCAATCCGCTGAGCAGGCAATAGCCGATATCGTTGCAACCTACGGCGGAGTGGATATCCTTGTTTCCAATGCTGGTGCAGCTTTTCAAGGTGCACTCGCATCGGTCGATGATGCTTTGTTCAGGAAGGCCTTCGATCTCAACTTCTGGAGCCATCATTACATCGCCCGTGCTGCAGTGAATGTTATGAAACGTCAGGGGACTGGGGGTTCCATCGTGTTCAATGTGAGCAAACAGGCTGTTAATCCGGGTCCTGATTTCGGCCCCTATGGGACTTCAAAAGCCGCACTCATGGCTTTGATGCGTCAATACTCTCTGGAACACGCCGCTGACGGAATTACGGTCAACGCCGTCAATCCAGATCGCATACGCACAGGTTTGATGACTGATGAAATGGTTGAAGAGCGGGCACAGGCTCGTGGCGTGACGCCGGAAATCTATATGCGCGGTAATCTGCTTAAGCGCGAAGTGTTGGCGGATGATGTTGCGGAAGCATTCCTGCACCTAATTTCAGCACGTACGTCCACCGGCGCGGTTGTCACGGTTGATGGCGGCAATGTTGCAGCGATGATGCGCTAATATAGGTTAATGCAAATATCAGGGCGGGAAGCTTTCATAGGAAAAAGAAACAGACCTTTTGGTCCAAATCTCAACGCACAAAATCCATAACTGGCTTATAAAGATCGAAGAGTTGGCTCGCAAAGCCCTTCATTTGACTGGAGATTCTTATGATCAAGCTTATTACGCTCACCTCATTGGCGGTTACATTGCTTTCTTCGACGGTTCTGGCTTCTGCCTCAGGCTCCATCGATGCAATTACGTTGTCATCGGGTGGGGTGGCGGAAATATCCAGAAAGCCTGCGGTTTCCAATGATGGAATTGTTGAGATCGAAGTTCCTCTCAATCAGGTCGATGATGTACTCAAAAGTCTTGTTCTCAAAGGTGGAAAGGGCGCGATAAAAAGCATTTCTCTCGCTGGCCCAAATCCGGTTCAGGAAACTTTCCAACAGCTCCCATTTTCGCCATCGGACCTGTCCTCAATGTCGGCTTTCCTGTCTTCGATTCCGGGAACGTCGGTAACGGTTTCGAGTGCTGGAAAAACCGTGAAGGGCAAAGTTCTGGGTGTGGAGGCTGTGGCCAAATCCGACGATGCCAAGTTACACGTGCTGACTGTGCTTGATCAGGATGGGCAGATCCAGACCATTAAACTTGGTGAAGACACATCGCTAAGTGTGGATGACGCCGAGATGAAACGAAAGCTCACAAATGCAACAGCAGTTTTGGGGCGGGGGAGCAACGATAGTGCTCGTGTAATTCGCATAACAGTCGGCGGGCTTTCGGCGACGGATTCCCGCTTGGCTTATGTCGTTGCAGCCCCCATCTGGAAGACGGCTTACCGGATTTTAACGGAGCCAAATGGTAAAGCCAGACTTCAGGCTTGGGCTATCGTTGAAAACGCCAGCGGCGAAGATTGGAAAGACGTCAAGTTGACGCTTACTTCGGCTGATCCTGTTACCTTGAGGCAGCGTCTGCATCAAATTTACTGGAAGGATAGGGCTGAGGTCATTGTAGACACAGCGACCAATAACGTCGTTGAGGCGGATACCGGAAATCTGGCGAACAGAGCAAGAGCTCGTTCGGCCGAGAGTGAAAAGGCTGCGGTCTTCGAGAGTGATGAACAAGTGGCGGGTGCGATGCGTGTCCCGGCACCTGCCATTAGTGGTTATGGAGGAGGCTCCACAACAGAAAACACGGACAGCGCCGTTGCTGCGGCCTCTGAAAATGACACCAGTGCAAGTTTTGAGCTTCCCGGAACATTCAGTCTGACAAATGGCGATAGCTTGTCTGTGCCTATTGCTGATGCGCAGATTGAAGCGGAGATGATCTCAATTTATCGGGGCGGTAGCAGCAATATTCATCCAGTTGCTGCGATCATGCTGAAAAATTCAACGGGCAATAGCATGCCGGGCGGTATCCTGACCGTTTACGACAGCGGTGCTGGTTACGTTGGTGATGCTCAACTCTTGAGCCTCCCAAAGGGTGACACGAGAATTGCCGCTTTTGCTACAGACCGTAAAGTGACAATAACGCAGGAGCAGGAACCAACCAGACAGATTGCCGATATCAAGGTCGTTGATGGTGTTGTTCGCATTTCGCAGAAAGCGCGTGAAACCACGACCTACCGTATATCGGGTGCTCTTGATGCTGACAGGACGGTTATTATTGAACACCCTGTTCGGGACGGCTGGTCATTTTCTTCTCAGGCTGATGATGGCAGAACAGCTACCAATCATCGGTTGAAAGCCTTGGTTAAAGCTGGTGAAGAACAATCGGTCGTTGCTGTCGATGAACAGCTTCAGAACGAAAGTTACGGACTTATCGATGTCGATCCAGCTGCGCTTTTAAGTTGGTCGTCCTCAGCCTCTGACAAGGGCGTTGCGGAAAAGTTCAGCCAGCTTGCCAAGGTGCGGCAGCAGCAGATTGACAAACAGCTCGAACTTCAAAGGTCTGAGGAAAAGCTTCAAGATCTCCAGAGTGAGCAGGAACGGATTCGCGAAAATATCGCAGCTGTGCCGGAGAACAGTGACTTGAAAGCCAAGTATCTGACGATGCTTGAGGAAAGTGAGAACTCCATCTCAGATGTTTTGAAAGCCAGGCAAGCAAGTAAAGTAGAAATTGATCGCTTTACCAATGAACTCCGAGAGCAGATACGGAATTTCTAAAACGAGACGGCCTCTCCCATCTCAAAGGATCGGCTCAAATACACTAATGTATATTGTGACCGTAGATAACAAAGGACACTATTGCGGTTAAAGCGCCAATAGCTGCGAGCAGATAAGCACGTCGAGAACAATGGTGATTTTTGTTGGCCAAGCCGATTGCTGTTGTGGTTAGAGTCCACAAAACCAAAAATGCCAGAAGCAACAATGTGTAGATTGGATTGGAAAGATCATATCCGCCTCCACCGATTGAGGGGGCCGCGGGTGGTGTCGGATTTAGCAACCAGTTAAACCCACCTGTCACTAAAGCGAAGATAGCAACCCAAAAGAAAAATATACGATCTCTCAAGTTTAGCTCCCCGGCTGATAAACGTGACTAGTAATGCCCCATGGCTTCCTGTTCGATAACTACGCTCATTCCCATTGATAGCAAGGTGGTCAGCATATCATTGAGTTCAGAACCGAAAGCCCCATTCGTCAATGCGGCAGGAAGAATGTCAGGACAGACGAGTGCAACTGCATGAATTATATCGCTTGGTGTGGCTGCGTCTTTTAACGCGGCCTGAAGCTCCATTGCTTTGGGGTCATTCAGCGGCAGGAGCTGATCGCCGGGATCCTTTCGCACGAGAAAGGCAAGCCAAGCGGCCAAGGCAAACACAAAGGGACGTATCGATCCACCAGCCGCTATCGTTTCCAATGCTGGGGCCGTTATGCGTTGGGGAAGCTTTTGGGTGCCATCCATTGCGATCTGCGCCGTAGAGTGAGCAATTGCCGGATTGGAAAATCGCTCGGCCAAGGCAGATGCATAGCTATTGAGATCAATGGCTAGTCCTTTGACGGTTGCTGCGGCCGCAGCAAGATGGCGCTCAACGAGGGCAGCGTGATGAGGGTCCACCATAACATCGCGTACAAATGTTTTGCCTGACAATTGTCCACTATAAGCCAGCATGGAATGGGCACCGTTCAGCATCCGAAGTTTCATGCGTTCATATGGAGTAACATCATCGACAAACAGGGCGCCTGCGCATTCCCATTCTGGCCGTCCGGTGCTGAACTGGTCCTCAATTACCCATTGAGTAAATGGCTCGGTTTCGACCGCTGCCTGATCTTCCCGCCCCGTCAGTTCTGCAGCCAGTTTGGCAGTATCGGCATTTGATGCCGGAGTGATACGATCGACCATGGATGACGGGAAACGGACATTGTTTTCTATCCAGTTGGAAAGCTGCTCTCCGCGAGTTTCTCGAGCGAAAGTCAGTACCGCGTTGCGCAGCTTCTGGCCATTGTGCGATAGGTTATCACAACTCAGCACTGTGAATGGCGGCAGGCTCAATTTCATTCTGCGGGCGAGTGCAGCAACAATCAGGCCGATCACTCCAGTCGGGGTTTCGGGATTTGCAAGATCGGCAGCGACTGCGGGATGATCATGATCGAGTTGCCCGCTACTGGTGATGCCATATCCTTTTTCTGTCACCGTCAGACTGACGATGCGGCAGTCGGGTGATGCCATGGCGTTTAGTGCTTCGCTGCTGACGTCTGGTCCGGCCAATACCCGTTCGAGTGCACCGATCACGCGTGCCTCCGTGGAAGCGCCGCGCGTGATCATCGTGTAATGACCATTCTGCGGGTTCAAACTATCAGCAACTGCGGTTCCGCGTAGCGACACGCCGACCACCCGCCAGTCGCCACCCTTTTGTGCAAGAACAGTATCGGTATAAGCCAGCAGATGAGCGCGAGCAAAGTTGCCAAGCCCCAGATGGACGATGCCAACCCCATGATTTTCCGGCTTATAGCCGGGCCAGGTAGCTGCTGTTCCATCACTCGCCATTGCTGAAAGTCTTGTCATTCAACGACCCTGACATCTGGATGCGATAGCGCAGTCATGATCCCACGCAACTCGGCCAAACCTTTCAATCGTCCAATGGACGGATAACCCGGCTGTGCTCTTCTGTTCAAATCGTCAAGAATATCCTGACCATGATCTGGCCGCATTGGAATTTGCCAGTCTGTACGGCCCGCAGCTTTACGCCGGTTTTCTTCTGACAGAATGGCAGCGATCATGGCGACCATATCGGTATGGCCTTCCAAGTGAGCCGCTTCATGGAAGGATCCGCCAAGATGGGGTTCTTCGAGTGCGACATTGCGCAGATGCAGGAAGTGTACTCGTTCGCCCAGGCGTTTCATCATGCCCGGCAGATCGTTGTCGGCACGTGTCCCCAGTGATCCGGTGCAAAGCGTAATGCCGTTTGCCGGAATATTCACCGCGTCCATCACCGCTTTGTAATCGGCTTCAGTCGACATGATGCGCGGCAAGCCGAGTAGAGGAAACGGTGGATCATCCGGATGACAACACAAACGTACGCCGAGTTCTTCTGCCAGCGGGCTCACCTCTGCCAGAAAATCGATCAGGTGTCCCCTGAGACGCTCAGGTGAAATATTGTCATAATGTGCAAGATGGAGCTTCACATCTTCCATCGACATGCGTTCGGCGGCGCCAGGCAAACCGAAAACGACATTGCCCGAGAGTTCCAGACGCCGGGCGTCGGACATCTCCGCGAAGCGCTTGCGTGCTGCTTCAAGAACCTCTGAGCTGTAATCATCCGATGCGCCGTCGCGCTGCAGAAGAAACAAATCGAAGGCTGCAAAATCGATGGCGTCGTAGCGCATACAAGTGGCGCCGTTTGGCAATCGATAAGCCAGATCAGTGCGCGTCCAGTCTAGGATTGGCATGAAGTTATAGCAGATCACCTCAATACCCGCATCGCGCAGGTTTCGCATCGAGGTTTTCCAGTTTGCGATATGTGTTTTCCAATCACCTGTCTGGCGTTTGATGTCTTCGGATACCGGGAGGCTTTCGACGACCTCCCATCTCAGGCCGGAGGCATCCCCGTTTTTCATTCGAGCGATGTCTGCTTTGCGTTTTTCGATTTCCGCGGACGACCAGACCGCACCAGTTGCAACATGGTGCAAGGCTGTCACGACACCTTCTACTCCTGCCTGCAGCATGTCATCGATGGATACCAGGTCCTTGGGGCCGAACCAGCGCCAGGTCTGTCTCATATTGTCGTCTCTCTGTTTTCAGGGCCGTGCAGATGCATTGGCAAAAATAATTTGAACCTTGACTGATTGAGATCGGTCAGTCGCTGCGTGAAATGCGGAAAGCGCTTCGCTTACGGGCAGTGTGGCTGTGATAATCGGGCGGGGATCAATTGCGTGCGATCCGATAAGGCGCACGGCTTCAGCGAATTCGATATCGAAACGCTGCGAACCAACGAACTGAATTTCCTTACCGACCATCACATTCAACGGCATGGTTGTTGGTCCGGCGACCCCCACCTGCACCATTGTGCCGAGCGGTCGCAGACATGAAATCGCATCATTGATTGCGGGTGCCGCGGCCGAACATTCGAAGACCAGATCAACCTTGCCCTTGCCGTCTTTCCATCGGTCGAGCCCGGTGGGATTGGCTGAAATGTTGACCGTGTGATCAGCTCCCATTTTTGCAGCAATAGCCAGCGTCGCGTCCTGAATATCCGTCACGATGATTTCGGAAGCGCCTCGCATCCGTGCAACTGCCACACAAAGCGCCCCGATAGGGCCTGCGCCGGTTACCAGCACGACTTTACCTGACAAGCTTCCAGCGATTGCTTCACCGCGATTGGCTGCATGCAGGCAGACTGCCAGCGGTTCCGAACAGGCCGCCGCACCCGGTTCAATGTCATCAGGCACAGCAAAGCATTGATCTGCAGCAATCACCATTTTGTCGCGAAACATCCCTTGCTGATGCGGAAGGTACATTGCTGAACCTTTAAAACGCATCGCGATGCAGTGGCGCGGCAAGCCTTGCTGACAAAAACTGCAGGTGCCGCAGGGCTGGGACGGGTTCATGGCAACAAGCTGACCGACGGCGAGGCTTGTTACGCCTTCGCCGAGTGCTTCGATACGCCCGGATGCTTCATGTCCGAGAATGATGGGTTCACGAACACGAATTGTACCAATGCCGCCTTCCAGCCAGTAATGCAGGTCCGACCCACAAATGCCACCAGCCTGAACGGCAACAAGCACTTCGCCGGGGCCGGGTGTTTCGAGAGGTCTGCTTTCTATCCTCAGATCATCTTGCGCGTGAAGGCAAATTACACGTGTTTCCGACAGCTCTGTCATTGCAACCTCAGGGCATCAATGTGTTGGGCAACCACGTCGCCAAAGGAGCGAAATAGCTGACCATCAGAAGAACGATAATATTCGTGATGACGTAGGGAATTATTGCCCTGATCACCGGCGATAGAGGTAGCCGCGCTATATTTGACGCGACGAACAGGCAGACGCCAACGGGAGGTGTCGTCAGACCGATCATCAGGTTCAGCACAGCAAAACAGGCGAAGTGAATGGGGTCGATACCAACTGCGATAGCCAGAGCCTGCAAAGGCACAAACAGAATGATCAGCGCGGCAATGGTTTCCATGAACATGCCAACAAACAGAAGCAGAATATTAATCAGCAGGATGACAAGAAACTTGTTGTCCGTAATGGAAAGAACTGCGTCTGCGAGTGTCTGCGGAATGCGCTCTGCGACCAAAATCCAGCCAAAAACATTGGCTGTGCCAACCAGCACCAAGATGCCGGCCGAACTGATTGCGCTGTCGATGATGATCTTTGGAATACGGCTTACCGGCAATTCCCGATAGATGAACAGACCGACGAGGGCAGCATAGAGACACGCCACTACAGCAGTTTCTGTTGGCGTGGTGATCCCAATCAGCAGGCCACCGACGATCAGGGCGGTCATTGCGATTGCCCATATCGCGCCAGTGAACGACGACAGCAACTCTCTGATGCCCTTCCAGTCTTCACGAGGGAAGTTCTTTTTCTTTGCGATGAAATAGGTGGTCACCATCATCGCAAAGCCCATCAGCAGACCGGGCATTGCGCCGGCGAGAAACAGTTTTCCCACTGAAAGTCCGGAGAGCGATCCGACAATGATCATGGGAACGCTTGGCGGGATCATCGGGCCGACAGTCGACGAGGCAGCGGTGACTGCAGCCGAGAAATCTGCGGGATATCCGACTTTCTTCATGCCGGGGATCATCATGCCGCCAACCGATGCCACATCGGCGACTGCGGTTCCGGAAATGCCGCCGAAGAGCATGGAGGCCGCAATATTGGCTTGTGCCAAGCCACCGCGCATCCAGCCGACGAGGGCATTGGCGAAGCGAATGATCCGCTCGGTAATGCCACCGGAATTCATCAGGTTTCCAGCCAGAATGAAGCCCGGAATACAGAGCAGCACGAAACTGTCCATTCCGGCATACATTTTCTGAGGAATGACAACCAACGGGATATCTGCGAACAGAAGATAAGCCATTGAGGACAGGCCCAATGTCACGGCAACGGGCAAGCCGATGGCAAGGCCTAGCACAAAGGTGCCAAGAAGAAGGGTCAGACCCATCAGTTTTCCTCCGAATTGGGGATGGGGCGCCCGTCATGGCGGCCTGTCAGCATTTCGATGATGCGCATCAGCGCCCAAATGATCAGCGCAACGAAAAGAATAAGTTGCGACGCGTGGATGAAATCCATGCGCCAGCCCAGAGACGGAGCCGTTTGACGGCTACCAATCGTGGTGTAATCCCATGCGGCTGGCAAAAGGACGGCTGCAAAGACCACCGTCAGAATTGCGCTCACCAGTCGTAAGAACCAAGGCATACGCCCGGGCAGGCTTTCACATAAGAGATCAACGTTGACCATATCTCCGCTGCGTAAGGCGAGGCCTGCGCCGAGTGCTCCGATGTAGAGCAGGCAGAATCTCGTAAGCTCCTCAGTCCAGACTGGAGCTGTGCTCAGAAACGTGCGTGCGTAAACCTGCAGCAAAACCGCGCCCATAAGCACAAGAAATGTTGCGAGTATCAGAAGGCGGCATACACCCTCCAATCCTTTGAATGTCTTTGTCATGGTATCCTCGACAGGGTCGCTGCCGGATTTTATCCGGCAGAGCCTTGATCTCAGTCGTTGAAAACCTGCTCAACCAGAGGACGGATTTCCTGCGGTACCGATGCGATGACGGCGTCCTTTGCCTTGCTCGCAAATGCAGCTTGGTCGACTTCCACGAATTTAACACCGCGTGCTTCTAGATCGGCAACGAGTGCTTTTTCGTCAGCCGTGAACAATTCACGCTCGTAAGACTGTGTTGTTTTGGCGGCTTCCTTCAAAGCAGCCTGATCTGCTTCCGACAATTTGCCCCAGCTACGCTCTGATATTGTCAGGTAAATCCATGAGCGAACGTGTTCAGTCTTGTTGACGACCTTCTGAACTTCGTAAAAGCCACCCGACTTGAAGAGGGCGAGCGGATTTTCCTGTCCTTCGATGGTGCCGTTCTGAAGCGAGGTGAACACTTCCGAGAAGGCCATAGGGGTTGGGTTTGCACCAAGCGCTTGCCAAGCAGCCACAAAAATAGGCACATTTGGCACGCGGACTTTGAAACCCTTCAGATCTTCCGGCTTTGTTATTTCGCGATTGGCGGAAAGATTACGGGGGCCGCGTGCGAAATAAGTCAGAGGGCGAATGCCTGCCTTTTCGATGATTTCGGCCTCGATTTGCTGGCCGATATCACCCGATGCAACCTTGTCCATATGTTCAAGCGACTTGTATCCATATGGCAAAGCCAGCAAAGCCGCTTTGGGCGCCCAATTCTGCAGACTTTCGCCGGTGATGGTCATATCGGCGGTGCCAAGCTGCATGCCGTTGATGACGTCGATTTCCTTACCGAGCGATTCATTGGGATAGACTTCGACCGCTACGCGCCCTTCGGTGCGAGCCTTGACCTCTTCAGCGAATTTCAATGCGGCCTTGTGCCAGATGTTCTCTTCATTGGCGAGGTGGCCAAGCTTAAGCGTGACTTCCTGTGCAAGCGATGTGCCTCCCATCAATGCGAGCATCGCACAGGTTGCCGCTATGTGTTTAAAATTCTGAAACTTCATTCTTTCCTCCTCTGGAATGGTGTCGGCGCCGTCTTTGTCCGGCGTTATAGAAAATATTCGGGCCGTTCCTGCTCGATGATGGGGAGATCGATCAGAATCCCCTGTAGGTGCTGCCGCATGAATTGTTCCGCCCGCGCGGCGTCTCCCGATGCAATGGCGTCAACCACCTCGCGGTGCTGAGCAATCAGACGATCAACCGGAAAATGCATGCTCGAAAGAAAACGCACTCGATCCATCTGCGCCTTCATTTCAACCACGACGCGCCAGGCTTTGCCCTTGTCAGCTCCTTCAGCCAAAGTGCGGTGGAATATTTCGTCGGCATCCATGAAATCCCTTGCCGATCCGCCGATGAGTCCTTCCTGACGAACAAGCTGCGCCCGTAGTTCGGTCACAAGCGCATCGTCTGGTGATTGGGCCAGAAGCTTAACGATGTCGGCTTCAACGGCTTCGCGCACAAAGCGTGCATCCATTACTGCCTGGAGTGAGATTTTTGCGACGAAGGTTCCTCGCTGCGGGCGGACCTCCAGCAACCCTTCATTGGCAAGCGTAATAAAGGCTTCACGCACAGGTTGGCGGCTCACGCCATACTGCTGAGCCACGTCAGCTTCTGAAATTCGCGTGCCGGGGGACAATGCATTGTCAATGATGGCAGCCCGCAATGCAGCGTAAAGCTGATCCACCACACTGATGTGCTTTGGTCGCAACAATGGACTTTGCATATTCTTAGTCTCCTCGATTTCTGATTATACCATACTACCATACCAGTCAATATGGTGACGCGTTTGCACGGCGGTGGTTCAGCTTGCTGATGTGTACTCCGGTGAGTAAATAGCCGAATTATCTCGGCTTTCCGTCAATTGTTCAGGCAATGAAAAATTGGATGATGTGTCGATCTGCAGGCTGCAAAACAGGCTATTCCGCCGCGCAGCTCATTAGAGCGCATCCAGAAAAGTGTGAAACGGTTTTCGGAAAAGATGCGCGTCAAAATAACGAGATAGAACGCCGATCTGAATGTATCAGACCAGCGCTTCAGCAACTTATTTTGAAGTGAGTCTCATCTCGAAACGCGCTCCTTGCATTTTTCAGGAAGTGTTCATTGAGTGATTGCATGAACCAGAGCATTTCCTGCTTTTCTTGAATCATTGGAAATGCTCTATCTCTTTGTTTTTTCGCATTATCCGACGCAAAACCGCTTCGCACTTTTGCTGGAAATGCTCTAATCACACGGTTTGATATGAATTGGTGTCGCTTCCTCTTTGCCCAACTCAACGCATTTCTGTGCCGCGCAAAAGGTCCAGCCGCCGCCTGTTTTTCCGGATGCAGCCAGGACGATTTCCTGCCGGGGCGGTATATGCGGACGATATTTATACCAACCGTCCTTCAAGACAGCGTCAGCCGGTGGATCCATACCGGCTCCGGAGCCTTTGATACGCGCCTCTGATAGAACCAGCCCCTGTGAAGTGAGTATCCACGACTCCTCCCATGGTATTTTTTCAACGCTGTGCGTCCATGAGAGGAGAAAGCTTGTGGTGGCGATTTTTACAATGCTACCAGCTGTTGCGATGCAGATTGCCATTTAGCTGGACGACGCGACAACCGAAGGCCGCGATCTCCAGAAATGCCAGACGAGGAATGCAGCACAGGCAGCAAAGCCCAGTTCATCGCTTAAAGGATAGGTTGCGAGCATCAGGGCGATGGCTGCGAAAGCCCATATACGCTCCCATCTATTTAATGGTGTGCGAAGATGGCCGATCGCCGCTGCACCCCAAAGAAGGATACTGAGCAGCGCCTTAATGAACATATAGGCGAAAGCCGGCCAGAATCCGAATTTTTCCGAGAGAGGGCCGCCTTCCTGTAGCATGATAATCGGTTCGTACACCGCCATAAAAGGTACGGCGAAACCCGCCACGGCAATGCGGATCGCCTGCATACCAATTTTCATCCCCGATTCCCGTGCGATTGGCGCTGCCGCAAAAGCAGCGAGTGCAACGGGCGGAGTGAGGTCAGCCATGATGCCAAAATAGAAGACAAACATGTGCGACACCAGAAGAGGCACTTCGAGATGAAGAAGCGCAGGTCCTGCTATCGAAGAGGTGATGATGTAATTGGGAATGGTCGGAATGCCCATGCCGAGTACGAGACAGGCAAGCATGGTAAGTATCAGCGAGAAGAACAACGAATTTTCCCCCACACTGACAATTACACGGGCAAACGTCGATCCTGCACCGGTAAGCGCCAGAACACCGATAATGATGCCAACCAAGGCGCAGGCGATACCCACTGGGAGGGCATTTTTGGCACCTTCCCCGAGGCTTTGAAGGCAAAGGTTGAGCGTTTCGCGACCGCCGCGTACCAGAAAGTTTATCGCGACCAGAAGCACTACGAGAGCGATGATCAGCGTAATTCCTCGTAGGGTATAACCGAAGATATTGAAGGTTGTGCCGAAAGCCGCTGCCGACATGACGCCAAGCGCGACCCAGAACAGCACGCGCAAAGGCATAGACATGGAGCCGGAGACCGGTACGCCGAGAATGATAAGTGCGGTCAGGCTCAGGCCGACGGTGCCTGCAAACAGTGGTGTGTAGCCCGAGAAAAGAAGCCATACCAATGCGACCAGCGGCAATACAAGAAACCAGCGTTTTTTGATTGCTTCGAGCGCGCTTGGCATTTCGCTTTTATTAAGGCCCTTCATTTTGAGACGCCGTGCCTCAAGATCCACCATCACGAAGACAGTGATGAAGTACAGAATTGCCGGAACAATTGCCGCCTTGACGATCTCGACATAGGGCAGGCCAAGCGTTTCTGCCATGATGAAGGCAACCGCCCCCATGACCGGAGGCATGATCTGGCCCCCCATCGACGCAACGGCTTCGACACCGCCAGCAAAGGCAGGGCGGAAACCGGAGCGCTTCATGAGCGGAATGGTGAAAGCGCCTGTGGTCACAACATTGGCGACACCGGAACCGTTGATCGTTCCCATCAAGGCTGATGAGATCACCGAAACTTTTGCAGGTCCTCCACGCGACGCGCCAACCGTTCCCATGGCAATATCATTGAAGAGTTGGATCATGCCAGCGCGTTCGAGAAATGCCCCAAACAGAATGAAAAGAAAAATATAGCTCGAAGAGACATAGATCGGCGTGCCGTAAATTCCTTCTGTTCCCAGAAAGAGAACCTCGACCACCTGCTCGAAATCATAACCGCGATGATTGAGTGGATGCGGCAGATATTGCCCGAACAAGCCGTAAGCCAGAAAAATCGCGCAGATGAGCGGCAGTGTCCAACCCATCATCTTTTTCCCCGCCCAGAAGACGAGAGCGACCACGAGAATGCCGATTATGATATCCGGCGTGTTGGGTTCGCCCGCGCGGATCACCAGGTCTTCATAGAACACCCAGTGATAAAGACTGAGCACGAAGGCTACAATGGCTGCTAGCCAAAAGGCAGCTCGTTTTGCAGCCACTGTGCTTGCATTGGCGTAAAGGCCGAAGAGAAGCAGAAGCAGAAATCCGACATGAACAGAGCGGACCACCTGACTTGGCAGCGGTGAATAGGCGGAAGTCCAAAGCTGGAAAACAGAAAAAGCCACGGCAATGGCAAACAGGATTTTCGCGCCGGTGCCTGTGCCCCAGGCCGGAATATGCTCAGCCGATTCTACGGCGCTGTTCTCACTCTGCGTCATGAACGAACCTTCATCAGATTGTGCATTTAAAACGAACAGTTACGGAAGAGATCCGATTGAGAAGGATCGGGCACTGTCCGTCAGAAAAATGGCGGTGCCCGAGGTTCTCCCGGGTACCGTCCGCCGCGCAGGATTGCTCCCAGCTGGTCTTATTCTATGCCTTTTTCCTTGTAGTAACGCAGTGCGCCCGGATGGACAGGGACTGGTGACACAATTGTGCTTTTGTCCAGCTTGATTGCCTTTGCCGAAGCATGGGCTGCGGCCAGCTGATCCAGATTCTCAAATAGCCGCTTGGTCATCTGATAGACCAGCTCTTCATTCAGATCTGGGCGAACGATCAGGTAGTTGATCACGGAAGCGGTCACGACATCCTTGTCCTGTCCGCTGTATGTATTTGCAGGGATCGTGTTGACCTGATAGGGCGCGCCGATTTTCTCGATGACGTCCGCCGGAACCTCAACAACATTGATGTCCACGGAATTGGCCAGATCGCGCAGCGAAGCGACACCGAGTCCGGAAGATTGCAAGGTAGCGTCCAGCTGTCGATTCTTCATAAGTTCGACAGATTCTGCAAAGGGCAGGTATTCAATCTTACCGAGGTCGTCATAGGAAATTCCAGCGGCCCCCAGAATGGTGCGTGCATTCAGTTCGGTTCCGGATTTTGGCGCGCCGACGGAAAGTCGTTTCCCTTTCAGGTCGGCCAATGTCTTGATGCCGGATTCCTTGGAGGCGACGATCTGGACGTAATTCGGATAGATTGCCGCAAGCGTGCTCAGATTGGTGAGCTTCTTCTTAAAACCGGCTGCTTCATTGCCTTCATAGGCATCGCGCAAGGAATCGCCCAGGGTGAACGCGATTTCGCCGCGGCCGCTATTGATGAGGTTGATGTTTTCTATCGATGCTTTTGTTGCCTGAACCGATGGTCGCACGTCAGGAATGCTGGAATAGATTTTTTCCATCGCAACGCCGAGCGGATAATAAACACCACTTGTGCCGCCAGTCAGAATATTTACAAATTCCTCAGCTTTAGCCTGTGCAGCACCAAGAACAAGTCCTAGCGCCGTGGCCAGAGAAACAGTCGTTTTCCGATTGAAAATTTGCATATTTCCTCCTCTCATAAATAAATGTCACCATGGCTATAGAACCATGGCCAAGCAGGAGATTTTGCAGATTGGTCCCCCGCTGCATTTGAAAATGTCCTCCCTCGGAACTGGAGGAAACGCTATAGCATTATTGAAAAAATCCCAAATGTTTTTGGTCGTTATTATTTGGTGAGTATAATTCATCAAAGCGGGTGGCGTTTCTTTGAGCAAAAGGCATGGCTCAAAAGCCGTTTCGCTGGGAGGCAAGAAACGGAATAATGCTATCATTTCAATAATATATATTTGTTTGTAAAGCTATTTTTCTGACCATATCGAATAGTCGATCTTACCTTTGAGTTCGGGAAACTCATCTGGATCGAAACGGGGTTCTCCCGTTTTTTTCTGATTAAAATAGTCTTTGGTTATTTTGACGACGGTTCCGGAAAGAAGCACAATCGCAATCAGGTTCACTGATGCCATCAAGCCCATCGCAGCGTCGGCCATATTAAATACCGTCGCTACCGTCGTATAGGCACCCCAGATTACCATGATCAAAACAGCGGCGCGTAGTGTGCCGATTGTCCGGCGATTGTCGAGTTTCAGGAACACCATCGCATTTTCTGAATAGGCGTAGTTGCCAATGATCGAGGTGAACGCGAAGAAAAAGATGGCAATCGCAATGAAATAGCGACCTGCCTCGCCAATGTGAACCACCATTGCTTCCTGTGTCAGTGGCGTTCCTGTCAGTTCTGAACCAGGTGTCATGACGCCCGATAACAGGATCATAATGCCAGTGGCTGTACAAATCAGGATCGTATCGATGAATACGCCCAAAGCCTGCACAAAACCCTGGCTCGAAGGATGATGCGGTGAGGGGGTGGCAACCGCCGCTATATTGGGTGCTGAACCCATGCCAGCTTCGTTTGAGAACAGGCCGCGTTTGACGCCATTCAGCATAGCTCCCGCAATGCCGCCAGCGGCCTGTTCGATGCCAAAAGCACTCTTGACGATGAGCGCAATCACGCCGGGTACGGCAGTAATGTTTGCGATGACCACATAAAATGCCATGCCCAGATAGGCGATGGCCATGAATGGAACGACGTATTCAGCAACCTGTGCAATCTGACGAATGCCGCCGAATATCACGATCCCGGTTAAAACAGCGAGAATGATTCCGACCCATATCTTTTGAACGCCAAAAGCTCCCTGCACGGCATCGGCGATAGAGTTTGCCTGAACGGCGTTAAAAACGAGGCCGAACGCGATAATGAGGCAAACCGAAAAAATCGCACCTGCCCACGGTGCATTTAATCCACGTGAGATATAGAAGGCAGGCCCGCCGCGATACTGGCCATTGTGATCTTTGATCTTATACAGCTGTGCCAAGGCGCTCTCGGAATAGGCGGTTGCCATACCAACGGTCGCCACCACCCACATCCAGAATAAAGCACCCGGACCGCCCAGAAATAAAGCCACTGCTACGCCAGCCAGATTGCCGGTGCCTACACGCGATGCGAGACTTGTACAAAGTGCCTGAAACGGCGTGATCCCACTGGTGTCGTTTGCGGGTGCGCGCAAGACGGATCGGAAAAACTCCGGAAAATGTCTGAACTGTATGAAGCCAAGCCGAAATGTAAAATACAGTCCCACCGCAATCAGGCCATAAAGGAGAATGTAGCTCCAGAAGATCGTATTTAGAAAGTCGATGATTGCATTTACTATGGTCACGACGATCTCCTACTAATTGGACTGCGGTGGATCTATCTTTAGTCAGGGCGGCATTAATTCCTGCGCTCAGTATTTCAATAATTACAATAATATTAGCTTATTTAGCGAGCGTGAAATGAATGTCCAGGCGGTAATTGGTCAGCCACCGGAATTGAATAAGATAGCAGTCGTACAGAGATTTACCAGCGCAACCATATGCGCCCGCCGATCAATCCGAGAAGCCCGGTGATGGCGATGCCGAGCGTATACCAGGCGGCAACAAACGGAATACCTGTTTCTGGACAGTGAAGCGAATAGACGAGCGCACCACTGCTGCCCGATACGATACCAGCAGCGAAACCCGCGAGCGCCGGATGAGCTGGAGCTAGTCTGCGCATGGCTACGAGGAGCGATGCCAACATTGGCAGCGATATGAGTACGATCAACCACGGACAAACGAGTGCCGTGTGGCCCCACAGTAGTACATCCCTTTGTTCGGGTGCAACACTCTCCCACTGGTACAGCGCCGCCCCCATCAGGCAGACAAGAAGAAGGACTACCGGTCGCCAGTGCGGCTGGCTTCGGATCGGTCGAGATAAGACAAAAACTGCTGGAACCAAGATCAGAAGCAGAAATATCCCGTAGAAAAACTTGGTCCAGAATGAAACGGTTGTCATAGCCAAGGATAGATCGTGGCGTATGCCCAGAAACAGGAGCATGATGGCAAGTCCCGCAACTACACCGCCTGTAGCGTGACGCAGAAATAGCCAGCGCATGGCATCAGCCGAAACGGGTTTGGCGTTGACAGCCAGTCGGTTGATCAGATCATCAGTCATTCTGTTTACCCCCGAATTTTTGGGCAAGCGCGACAAGACCACGATGAATGGCCACTTTGACGGCGCTTTGGCTCATACCGCTGCTACGCGCGGCATCGTCAATCGATTGTCCCTCGATTTTTACCCTGCGGATCAGTCCGGCGGTGCGTTCCGGTATGTCGCCCAACATCCTGTCCACATCCATGCGGGCATCGGTGGCATCGGCTTCATCGGTAAACGGAATGTCCTCATCAAGTGCTGTTGTGGGGCGTCGTCCTTGTCGGCGCAGATGGTCGAACAGTTTGTATCGAGCTATTGCGCTGACCCAGGACATGAAGGGCATATTGCGATCATAGGTTATGCGGCGGGTGTGGATCGCTAACAGCGTTTCCTGCATGAGATCCTCGGCTTCCGCTGTACTGCTGAAAAGGCGCCGTTGGAAATAGGACGTGAGCAGGCGCGATAGTTCACCCAGCAGCGTCCTGTAGGCTGCTTCATTTCCATCCAACGCCAATAGCATCAGGCTCTTCAACCTCTCTTCGTTCGAATAAGTCAGATTGCAACTCCCACTCACCTGCATATTCGTAAAATAAACGGAAAAGGTTACATAGCCCAGTCAAATGATCACATCGGTGTGATTGATGTAACCATTTTCCTCCGTCTGACGAAACCCTTCACGTCACGCGCCGCTGGCGCCGAAATCAACAGGAGTATCGTCATGACCATCAAACAGAACATCGTTGTCCTTCCGGCACTTGCCCTGCTTGCAGGCCTTTCTTTCACGTCAGCATCTCTCGCACAAGACGCAATGAAGCCCGATGCCATGAAGTCTGACACGATGAAAACAGACACCATGAAAAAAGATTCCATGGGCAAGAACGACGCGATGAAGGGAGATGCCATGCAAAAAGATGCCAAGACAAAGATGAAGAAGCATGGCGACGAGGCAATGAAAAGCAATGGGATGAAATCTGATGCCATGAAATCCGATGCTATGGAAACCGATACTATGAAGAAGCCGCAGTAATTGCGATGGCCCGCCGGTCTACCCTCGGGCTGGCGGGCATACTATCGGACAGCTCGTATATCGTCAGCGTTTATTGACACGCCGTACACACGGGATCGGGGAAGAAAGCCTATTTTTCCTGCTTCTTTCAGGGTGCTTACAGTATGGGCGCCATCATACTTATGGTATTTTGCATCAAACGTTGATGAAACGGCCAGTCTTCAACGCTTTTTTGCGTCACGGGATTTGAGACGCTGAGATAGCCTTCCTGACGCGTGCGTATCGCTTTGGTAACACGCGCATCAGCAATCAGAAGATTATTCTCAAAGTTGAGTTGCATGCTTCGACGATCCATGTTCGCCGATCCGACCAAGGCCATCTTCCCATCCATGGTGATGGATTTTGTGTGCAGCAATCCCAAGGGATATTCATAAATATTGACGCCACTAGACAAGAGCGCCGGGTAACAGCTGCGGCTGGCATATTTGACCAACCAGGAATCATTGCATTCTGGAAAAATGATCGTCGTCTTAACGCCACGTCGCGGCGCTGCGCACAACGCGTGCATGACGGCTTCGTCAGGAACAAAATACGGCGTTGTAATCAGAAGTTCTTTGTTCGCGGAGTAAATCGCGCCCGTAAACGAACCCGACATCGCATTGCCCGGGGTAGAGGGGCCGGTTCCATACATCTGCGCGATAGTTCCCCGCTCGAAGCGCTCTGGTAGAGGTTTTGCTACAGCCAGCTCTTCCAGAGGTTCACCAGTTTCGGCTATCCAGTTGCAGAGAAACAAATATTGAGCCTGTCGCGAAATTGGACCCTCGCATCGCAGAAACATATCCACCCATGGGGCGTAACTTGCCTTAATCCTGAATGCCGGATCCGCACAGTTCTGGCTGCCGCAATAAGCTATTCGATTATCGATGACGACCAGTTTACGATGATTACGTAAGTCGAGCCGACCAACGGCAAGATGACCCAGTCGCGGAATATCGTTCAAAGCCGCAACAAGGATCACGCCAGCTTTGTGCATTTGTTGCCAGCGTATGCTTTTGATAAAAGCGCGTGAGCCCAAAGCGTCTACCATTATCCGGCAGCGGACACCCCGTTGCGCGGCAGCAATTACGGCATCAACTACCTTCCCGCCGTTATCATCGTCCAGCCAGATGTAAAAACAAATGTGCACGTGTTCCGTTGCCTGCTCAATATCTCGAACAAGGCTCGTTATCGCACTGTCAGAATCGAGTGTCGGTTGATGCACTGAAGCTCCCGGGCAACCAACCAGTGTGATGCGATTTCCCTCAATTGGAGCCAACCCGTTGATTGACTGACAGAAACCGAACTGAAGGGTTGCTTCAGATGGAACTGTTTCAGTTAGAGGAACTGATGCTTCCGGCTTGGCTGTTCGCTCCTCCGCAGCCTTCAGTCGCCGCATTCGTCGCTTTCCAATACTGGTTTCTCCCAGCATGAGATAGGCGATGACCCCCAACAAGGGTAAAAGCATAATGATTGCTACCCAAGCCACGCGGGCAGAGGGTTCGCGGTTTGGGCGCGTAATCGCCCTGGCAACGGTCAAAAGATGTATGATGAATAATATTAGGTTGAACGTCGTTAGCATCTACTAGTCATTTCACCTGTTGCTACGCTCAATTTCAAATGCTTACAAGAATCGTCTGTTACGTTCCTGCGATGAGCTATACAATAGTTTGAGTGCCTCCAGTGCAATGAGGACATAGGTTCCATTGTTATCCATGTCTTTATCTGTCGACAAGTCAAGCTGTTGCCAGACACCTTGAGGGCTGCAACCAGCGGGGTGTAGCGGAGGCATCTTGTCATGATGTAACACCGTTTAATCTCTCCTTTGTCCGAAGCCTACGGACGCGCGCAGATATAGAGCCGTTGCATAATTTCGAGTTACTGTTTTCTCACAACGCGAACTGGAATTGATTTTACTGCGGGCGTCCCACTGATGCGGTCATAATAATAAGGCGGCAAAAGCGGGTTGAGTTCCGGATAATAGCCTGCAACTGCGCCGCGCGGCATCGGATAATCCAGCACGGTGAGGTTTTCGACACGCCGGCGAGGAGGAATGTCCAGATGAAATCCATGCTCTTTTCCGTGAACCAGATGACCGCGATTAAGTTTGGTCGTTATCCCGACTGTCAGCTCGAGCTTGCGCATGGCGTCGTAAGAGCGATCGGTATCGGAAATGGCACGAATGAAATTGCCGCCCAATCCAGTGAACACCTTTGCGGTGCCAGCATGCATCGCCTCGACAGTTTCAACTGCATGATGCCCGTGTTCGCGTTGGGGGCAAAACCAAACACATCGCGCACACGATCGAGATATGCCTGCGTGGGCTTCTCATCGATGCCGACCGTCCGATTACCCTGCACGTTCGAATGACCGCGGATCGGAAAGATTCCGGCACCCGGTTTGCCAAAATTTCCACGGAGCAGAAGCAGATTTACCACATGCTGGAGAAGGCGAGATCCTTGCTGATGTTGCGTGAGGTCCACTCAGTAACAAATGATCGTGGCGCGCGAGCGGATGTAAATTTCTGCGCAACGGCGTATCTGGGCTTCTTCGAGGCCTGACACCCTTACGATGTCTTCCCATTTATGGGCTATCCCGCGTCTTTCAAACAGCTTGTCTCGGCGGATAATCTGTCCATCAAAATATGACAATCTGACTTGGTCGGGAGATGGAGGTGTGGCAAGCTGTCTGTATTCGCACCCATTTTTATTTTGGCACGACAGTTGCCTACTTCTTACAGTCGCTTACTTCTTTGAGTGTTGGAGTTGAATCCACATGGATGAAGCGCGGCGGTCCATCGAATTCAGAGACAAACCAACGTTTCAGCTACTGAACCGATATGAATGAGGAGTCATGTGGTGGCCAAAGTTATCGGCATTGATCTTGGAACAACCAATTCGTGCGTAGCGGTTATGGAAGGCAAGAACACGCGTATCATTGAAAATGCTGAAGGCGCGCGTACCACGCCATCGATTGTAGCATTTACAGCTGATGGTGAGCGCCTGGTCGGGCAGCCCGCACGCAGACAGGCGGTAACCAATCCGACTAACACCATTTTTGCGGTTAAGCGTCTGATTGGTCGACGTTATGATGATCCTACCGTTGAAAAGGACAAGGCGCTTGTACCTTACAAAATTATAGAAGCTGCGAATGGCGATGCCTGGGTGGAAGCGGAAGGAAAGCCCTATTCGCCGTCGCAGATTTCAGCCTTTATTCTTCAAAAGATGAAGGAAACGGCTGAGGCGAACCTGGGCGAGTCAATTACCCAGGCTGTGATCACCGTTCCTGCTTATTTCAATGATGCTCAGCGGCAGGCCACCAAGGATGCTGGCAAAATCGCTGGTCTTGAAGTGCTGCGCATCATCAACGAGCCAACCGCTGCCGCACTGGCTTACGGTCTGGAAAAGAAGAAGCAGGCCAAAATTGCGGTTTATGATCTGGGAGGTGGTACATTTGACGTCTCGATCCTGGATATCGGTGATGGTGTCTTCGAGGTCAAAGCTACCAATGGCGACACATTTCTGGGTGGCGAAGACTTCGACATGCGGCTTGTCAACTATCTCGCTGACGAGTTCAAAAAAGACACTGGCATTGACTTGCGCACGGATAAGCTCGCGTTGCAACGCCTGAAGGAAGCGGCGGAAAAAGCCAAGATCGAACTTTCTACTGTAACGCAGACAGAAGTGAACTTGCCGTTCATCACCGCTGACGCAACGGGACCGAAGCACCTTCTGGTGAAGATCACGCGGTCCAAATTCGAAGCGCTCGTTGAAGATCTTGTTCAGAGAACAATCGAGCCATGCCTGAACGCATTGAAGGACGCTGGCCTAGCGGCTGCGGAGATCAACGAAGTCGTTCTTGTTGGCGGCATGACGCGTATGCCGAAAGTCCAGGAAGTCGTGCAGAAGATATTCGGCAAGGAACCCCATAAGGGGGTCAATCCCGATGAGGTCGTGGCTGTTGGCGCTGCAATTCAGGGAGGTGTGCTTCAGGGTGATGTCAAGGATGTCCTTCTGCTCGATGTGACGCCCCTCTCATTGGGTATCGAGACTTTGGGAGGCGTGTTCACGCGACTTATCGAACGCAACACAACCGTTCCTGCAAGAAAGAGCCAGACCTTTTCAACCGCAGAAGACAATCAAAATGCAGTGACCATACGCGTATTCCAGGGCGAACGAGAAATGGCTGCAGATAACAAAATGCTCGGCCAATTCGATCTTATGGGTATTCCGCCCGCTCCGCGCGGTGTGCCGCAGATCGAAGTGACTTTTGATATCGACGCCAATGGTATCGTCAATGTCTCCGCCAAGGATAAGGGCACAGGAAAGGAACAGCGTATCCAGATACAGGCATCCGGTGGCCTTTCGGAAGCCGATATAGAGAAAATGGTCAAGGATGCGGAGGCACACGCCACGGAAGACAAGAAGCGCAGGGAGCTCGTTGAAGCCCGCAATTCGGCTGAAGCAGTCATGCACGGGACGGAGAAGGCTCTGACTGAATATGGGTCGAGAATTAGTGACGCTGACCGTAAGGCAATCGAAACCGCAGTATCAGAGCTACAAGACGCCATATCAGGCGATGATCTTGCAGTCATCGGTGCCAAAGTTGATGCCCTTCAGGAAAAAGCGATGAAGCTTGGCGAAGCAGCTCAAGCGGAAGCGGCGAATGCATCGGATACTCATTCGGCGAACAATCAAACCGCTGGAGATAATGTTGTTGATGCCGAATTTACGGAAATCGACGACGACGAAAAGAAAGCGAACTAAGTCGCAATCTGGACTTCCGAGTGGAACTCAAAATCTGAGTTCCACTCGGAATAAGTATGGTCAAGTAATGTTGTTGCAATTGCCGGAGTAAGCTGTGAAAAATCCTTATGAAGTTCTTGGAGTTGCATCGACCGCGACGGCCGCGGAGATACAAAGTGCCTACCGCAAACTCGCCAAAAAGCTTCACCCAGACCTTAATCCAGGCGACAAAAATGCCGAAGACAAGTTCAAGGAAGTCGCCGCCGCTTACGATCTGTTGAGCGATGCTGACAAACGAAAGCGTTTCGATAGCGGCGAAATTGATGCCTCCGGCATGGAGCGCCCTCAACATCAGTATTATCGTGATTTTGCCAACACAGATCAGGCAGATCACTATGCTGAGATGGGCGGCTTTGCCGATTTCATGGACCAGGATGCATTCGCCGAGTTGCTCAGGCGCGGTCAACGAGGACGGGCCAATCGCAGAGGCGAAGACATGTATTATCGACTCCCGATCGATTTCGTTGAATCGATCGCCGGTGCAAATAAGCGTCTGACATTGCCAGACGGCAGTGCTCTCAATGTCAAGATACCGGCCGGGCTTATAGATGGTCAGACGATCCGGCTAAAAGGAAAGGGTGCCCCCGGTATCGGCAAAGGCGAGCCAGGCGATGCGATGATCGAAGTCACCGTCTTACCCGATGACAGATATTCTCGAAAGGGCGATGATATTATCATCGAACTACCAATATCGCTTTCCGAAGCCGTTCTTGGTGGTAGAATCCGGGTGCCTACGCCGACGGGGGACGTCACAATGACAATACCCAAAGGTGCCAATACCGGAACGACTCTCAGGTTAAGAGGAAAAGGCGCTCCAACAAAAACAGGTGGACATGGTGATGAACTGGTTAAGCTGAAGGTTGTGTTGCCGAAGTCATCTGATCCCGAGCTTGAGGAATTCGTATCGAAGTGGAGCCACGCAAACGACTTCAACCCACGGCAAGATGAGGCATAGCCAAGATGAACATGATGACGAAGAGTGAATTTCTTGCAGTTTCTGGTTTGAAGAGTCGAACTCTTGAAGTTTGGCTTCAGCAGGAATGGATCATTCCGCAAAAATCATCGGAGGGCACTATCGCGTTCTCAGATGCTGATACGGCGCGTGCTCGGCTCATTGTCGAACTGAAAAAGGATTTTGGAGCGAACGATGCCGGTATCGATGTCATTCTTCATTTACTGGATCAAATACATGGAATGCGGCGATCACTCGAAATTCTAAACGGCGGCTTTGTTCACCATGGAACAAACAATGCAGAATAACGATTATATAGGTTCCAAATCGCTTCTGTTCATCTTTGGTACGAGGCTTTGCTCAATATCGCAGATCGCTAATATAATCGTGTGAGTATCGCCTTTCATTATCTGCTTGGCGGTTATCCTGTTCGATGAGATCGAGAAAGCACATCCTGATGTATTCAATGTGTTGCTCCAGGTTCTGGATGATGGCCGGTTGACGGACGGGCAGGGGCGCACTGTTGATTTCCATAGTGCACTCATAATCATAACCTCAAACCTTGGTGCTGAATATTTGGTCAATCAGGCGGAGGGTGAGAAAACCAGCATTGTTAGAGAAGAAGTCATGGTGGTTGTGCGGGCGTATTTTCGACCCGAGTGTCTCAATCGTGTCGACGCAATCATTCTTTTCCAGCGGTTGCAAAAAAATGAGATAGGACGCATTGTCGAGATACAATTCCAATGACTGAGCAGACTTCTTGATGACCGCAAGATTGATCTTCTATTGGATGAAAAAGGGAGGGCTGGCTGGTGGACAAGGGATGGGACCCCACTATGGCGCGAGACCTTTGAAGCGCGGCATCAAACGATATGTTCAGGATCCGTTGGCCGAGATGTTGCTGAACGGTGAAATTCACGACGGCGCATCCGTCAAGATTTCTGCAAACAAGACTGGACTTACGTTCAACGGCAAGAATGTAAAAATTCTCGATGATGAGGATGAAGAGTAAAAAACTGCAATGGGAATGCGAGGGCGCATCCCGAAAAGCGTGAAACGGTTTTCGGGATGCGCGTTAAAACAAATAGTTAGCACACCGATCTGATTCAATCAGATCGAAACACGCTCTAGCAGGGAAATTACCTGAGTTTCAATAACTGGACCATTATCATAAGCTCGAGGAGAGAAGTCATGAGCGACAATATTCGAGAGAATATGGAAGTGATCGGCGCGGACGGGGTACATGTCGGTACAGTCGATAAAGTGGTGGGCAAGAGGATCAAGTTGAAGCTTAGCGACGGCTTTGGTGAACACCGCGGCCATCATCATTACATTGAACTTGGATTTGTTGCAGGCGTTGAAGGTGATAAAGTCCGCCTGTCTGCAAATGCTGATATTGCGATCACTTTGGAAGAAGAGCCGTCAGGAAAACCAGTGGACTTGTAGTCTTGTCGTACGGGATCACCGGATCGGGTGAAGGAGCCCATTCTGACCCAGATGAATGTGATTGCTCATCGGCATTTTGACCGACCTTGGCCGAGTTGAAACGGAAAGGGCACCAACAGCAATGCCAGAATATGATCTGTACTTGAATATCAAGAAGCCCGCCATTGGCCTTTACGTCCGTCACGGTGCGGGATTACCGGATCTGGCAGACAAGAACGACTGGGATTTCGATGGCACCGAAGTGGAAAGCTTGCTGCCGAATGACCTCGTCAAGGAAATCACGGAAAACGGTCACGCATTTCGTGATATGGAATAGTTTTACTGTCGAGTAGATGCTGTCTGGCTGGAGAATTGTCATTTGGGCGAGACGGCAGTTCTCTCGTGACTATTTCGTATGTTTCCAGTTGAAATGGAATAAACATGGCCACAGACGATATTTCTGCACTCCCCGTTTCGCAATCAGTTGTTGGAAAATTGACAAGGGCTGCGATTTTTCTTGTTGTAACAATCAACAAGGGAAGCGAAGCAGAACAGGCAGTGCGTGGTTTGTGCGCTGATCTTTCTAGCCTGGTGCGTGGTGTTGGTTTTCGGCGGTTGAATGGACAACTCTCCTGCGTAACCGGTTTCGGATCAGAGGCGTGGGATCGCCTCTTCGGTGCACCGAGGCCGAAGGAGCTGCACACATTCCGTGAGATACGAGGTGTTCACACTGCTGTATCGACGCCCGGCGACATTCTGTTCCATATCCGGGCAGACAGCATGGACCAGTGTTTCGAACTGGCAACCCATATCATGTCGCGGCTTGCTGGTTATGTTTCCGTTGCGGATGAGGTGCACGGCTTCAAGTTCTTCGACGACCGCGATCTCCTCGGCTTTGTCGACGGTACGGAAAACCCGGTCGAACAGGCCGCTCTCTCAGCCACTCTTATTGGAAATGAAGATCCGGAATTCTCCGGTTGCAGTTATGTGATCGTCCAGAAATATCTCCATGATCTCGATAGATGGAACATGGTCTCAGTCGAGGAACAGGAAAATATAATAGGTCGGCACAAGCTCTCAGACATTGAACAGCTCGATGCGCAGAAGAAGCCATATGCTCATAACGTATTGACCAATATTGAAGATAATGGGGAACAGCTCCAGATTGTGCGTGACAACATGCCTTTCGGCGAGGTCGGCAAAGGAGAGTTTGGGACTTATTTTATCGGCTTTGCTCGTTCGCCGTCGCGTATCGAAAAAATGCTGGAGAATATGTTCGTCGGCAATCCACCCGGCACTTACGATCACATTCTCGATTTCAGCCGCGCCGTAACGGGTTGCCTGTTCTTTGTTCCAACAGTGACATTCCTCGATGACGTCAGCTCCGACATGATTCCGGTTGCATAGAGTTAAAAGCCTTCCACAATGGTTGCAGCCCACACAGGAACTTCTGAACGACTTGCATCGCAACGAAACGACTTGGTTAAAGCTGTCATTAGTGCTTGGTGCCTTTGTATCGGCCCGTTTAAGATCGCGCATTATTGGTTGGAAATAGTCACATTTCTAGGTCTGGTTTACGATTTTCGTTATGCCGAACCATCGTTTCCGCAAGCGTTGGGTCGGCAATATTCAAAGCATCAATTGCCGCTCTGGTGTCATAAAGCCGTTCGTCCTGCCCCATTTTGAACTTTGCTTCAATGCGAGCGGTGGGTATTTCAAAACCGATAATGTTGGGTAGTCTGCGCTGCATGCCGCCGGGGCCCAGTTCACGCATATGCCAGCGATCTTCCCTTCCGCCTTCCAGAACATCGACCAGTTCCAGCAGATGACGTGCGGTTGCATGTTCATCAATCTGTACCGGGCGGCCATGACAATGCACGACAGCAAAGTTCCACGTTGGTGCGCTGTCACGCACAGGTTTTTCGGGATACCATGACGATGAGATGTATCCGTGTGGTCCGTTGAATATCACAACGGTTTCACGGCCCTCAGCAATCAATTGGCTATGTGGGTTAGCACGCGCCAGATGCGATTCTAACCTGGTGTCTCCAGCTTCTGATCGCTTGAGCACGAATGGCAGATGGGAGACGACAAGACCAGCGTCGCCCGGTGTAACGACGGTTGCGAAGACCGTCGCCTTAATCAGATCAAACACTTCATTTTCGGAAAGTGGTGCAAATTCTGGCTTTGTGTACATCAGCTTCTCTGTACGCGCATGGCTGGGATCAATCCGTTTGGACGAATGAGCAGAATGATGATCACGCCGGAGAGCACCATAGCATCACGATAGGGGGCCAGTTCGGCTGGAAGTGTTGCTTGCAGCAACACTTCGATGAAGCCGAGAAGAAAGCCACCGGCGACTGCACCCGAGAGACTACCAAGGCCGCCGACAACTGCTGCGATGAAAGCTTTGAGAACCGGTGTGAATCCCATCAGCGGGTCCACAGAGGCACGCTGGGCAATCCACAGCATGGACGCGAGGCCAGCCAGCAGGCCCGAAAGCAGGAAGGCTGTCGCAATGATACGGCCAGCCGGAATGCCCATCAGACGCACGACGTTGAAATCCTCTGCGGCTGCACGCATTGCTGTTCCTGTGACAGTACGTCTGAGGAACAATTCCAGCGCGATCAATGCAAGAATGGAAACCGAGATCGAGATTGCCGGGCCTACGC
Organism: Brucella grignonensis; assembly: GCF_002252505.1. Lineage (GTDB taxonomy): Bacteria > Pseudomonadota > Alphaproteobacteria > Rhizobiales > Rhizobiaceae > Brucella > Brucella grignonensis. The sequence goes on from NZ_NNRL01000169.1 coordinate 120,476, forward strand.
CAATCGTCATGTCCCCGACCTGGAAAGCGCCGGTCATCCAGCTTGGCATAGGCACCGGTTGCGCACGCGCAGAGACTCCATTTTGAAAGAAGACTTTCAAGAGACTGGATACGGCGAAACTCGTTAAAAGCAGACTTGTGACACTCGCACCGCGCATGGGTCTAAATGCTATGCGCTCCATAAGCACGGCGGCAATCGCGCCGATGCAAAGAGCTATCGCGACGGCCAGTGCAAACGGAACACCCATAAACAAGGCTGCAAGCAACGCGTAACCTGAGATGGTCATCAGCTCGCCATGCGCAAAGTTGATCAGGCCCACAATAGAAAAGACAATTGCCAATCCCAGTGCCAGCAGCGCGTAGACGCCGCCAAGACTGATGGCATTGATGATCTGTTGCATAATCATCGTATTTACGCTCCAAGATAGGCTTGGCGGACAAGATCGGAATCTGCGAGTTCTTTAGCCGTTCCAGAAAGAACAGCTTCGCCGTTGGCCAGCACGGTTGCCTTGTCGGCGATCTCCAGTGCCAGAGCGACATTCTGCTCGATCAACAGGACTGTGAGGCCTTGTTCGCGCAAACTCGCGATGAGGTCGAAGACTGTATCAATGATCTGCGGTGCAAGCCCCAGCGATGGTTCATCGAGAAGGATCAGCTTGGGCTTTGACATCAGCGCCCGGCCAATGGCCAGCATTTGTTGCTCACCGCCGGAGAGATTGCCGCCCTTGATACGGTAATAGCGGCGCAGGATTGGAAACAGCTCCAGAATTTCTTCTTCGCGTGTTTTCGCTTCCACACTGGAAAGATGTACTGCGCCGCCAAGGCGTAGATTATCTGCAACCGTAAGGCTCGCGAAAATCCTGCGACCTTCTGGAACCAGCGCTATGCCGAGCCGGGAAATAGCTTCGGAGGCAAGGCCTTTCAGCTCCTTGCCTTCGAAAGTGATCTTGCCGGACGCAGCTGGTACCAGGCCAGCAATGGCGCCAAGGGTGGAGCTTTTTCCTGCACCGTTGGCACCTACGAGCGCGACGATTTCACCGCGCCCCACATTGAGATCAACGCCACGTACGGCCTCAACCTCGCCATATCGAATTCTAAGAGCGTCCAGGGTCAGCATTGCAATATCCCGATTGTGAAAGCCTTCAGTGACGTGGTTGCTCACGGAGCAGGAACGTCTTCAGCTGCCGGGATTTCTGTCTTCACATATTGTGGCACGCCGCCTTCATAGCGCATCAGGACGACGGGACGCAGCGGCATGCCCGTTGTGCCAGCATAGGTAATTTTGCCCGTGACACCGTCAAAGTCCTTTATCGCGGCGATGGCATCACGAATGGCACGCGGATCATCGGAGCCTGCTGTTTTCACCGCAGCATCGAGGATGAGTCCGATTTCGTAACCGTTTACTTCATAGGTCGATTCCGGCGCGTGTCCGGTGGTCTTGGCAAAAGATTTGTCGAAAGCCTCGAGCTTGCTGCCCGGTTCTGCATAGCCTGCGGCGGTGAAGATCACGCCATCCACCAGCTTGCCAAGGCCTTTGATGGTTGGTGTGTTGAGCGCATCGGCACCATAGACGGGTGTATCGACGCCAGCTGCACGCAACTGTTGGATGAAGGCCGGGAAATCCGGTTCGTAAGCCGCAGTCATGATGAGATCAGGTTTTTCGGCCAGATTTTTGATCTTGGTTACTTCGGCAGAAAAGTCGGGCTGGTTCATTGTGAAGGTGCCACGGCCAATCACCTTGCCGCCCTTTTTCTCAAAAACCTTGCCAAAATATTCCGGCAGATTGGCGACATAGGTCGTATCTGGAGAGGTCAGGAGGTAGACGGATTTTTTGCCTTCTGAAAGCGCGAAATCTGCAACCGCAGTGGCCTGCACATTGTCGGCCGGATAGGTGCCAAACATCACATCGCCGACAGCGACGCTGAGGATAGGTGCCGTGCCGCAGAACGTAAGTGTGGGAATGTTTAGAGGCTGAGTTAACTGGCCTGCGGCGATGGATGCATCGGCATCGCAAGGCGTGATCATGACTTTTGCGCCCGCATCGATCAGTTCTTGCGCAACAGTTGCCGTCTGAGCGGTGTCGGTGCGGGTATCCTTGATGATCAGTTTTGCCTGATACTTTCCACCCAGGCCACCCTTGGCGTTGATTTCGTCAATGGCCATGCGGAAACCAGCCAGTGAAGGCTGATCATAGGGAGCAAGGCCGCCGGTCTGGGCGGTGGCAACGCCTATGATTATCTCTTCAGCTTTAGCCGTTGATGCTGTGGCTATTGCGAGTGCACAGACTGATGCTGCGAGCATGGAGCGCTGAATATAGTTGTGTTTAGACATCTTGTTTTTCCCCTTTGTTATGATCTTAGTTTTCGCTTTGGGTGTGTCGGGTGCGAGCGCTGCGGCTACCGAGATAAGCGGCAATGACATCCGGGTTTTTCTGAACTTCGGTTGGCAGGCCATCAGCAATTACCTTGCCATGGTCGATCACCACGATCCGCTCACACAGCCCCATTACCAGCCGCATGTCATGTTCGATGAGGATAATGCCGATCTGACGTTCTTTGCGAATTTCGGCCAGGATCGCGATCAGTTCAGCGGTTTCGACCGCGTTCATGCCTGCCGCCGGTTCATCGAGAAGCAGAAAACGTGGCTTTAGAACGAGGGCGCGGGCAATCTCCAGTCGGCGGCGCAATCCATAGGCAAGTCCGGCTGCCGTACGATCGGCTACATCGGCAAGTCCCATGCGCTGCAGTTCGCGCATTGCGGTGGCTTCGGCATGGACCAGATTAGGTTCGACTTGCCTTGCTGCGACCACTACATTTTCCATCACCGTCATACGCGGAAAAATACGGATATTCTGGAATGTGCGTGCGATGCCATGCCGGGCAAAACGAAAAGCGGTATGTGGTATAGGCTCGTTGCTGATGGAAACGTGACCGGAACTGGGAACCACGTCACCGGAAATCATGTTGATGAATGTGGTCTTGCCAGCGCCGTTGGGACCTATGATACCGGTAATCATATTGGTGTGGAATTCAAGCGAGGCATCGTCCACGGCAACGACCCCCGCATATCGACGCGTCAGATGGTTTGTGATGATAGGCGTGTTATCTGGATTTCGATGCGGCTCGGCGGCGGCAGTTACTTTCGGGGATAATCCGAAGCGGCGGAGCAAATTGAGCTCCCCTTTGCCGAAAAGCCCTTCAGGACGTCGCCAGATAATGAGGATCATCGCCAGTGCCAGTGCGCCCTGCGTCAGGCCGAATACTGGCGGAATATGGAAGCCCAGAATGTCGCCGCCACCCTCAAACCGCCTTACGACCTCGATAACAATGGTGGTGGCAACAACACCGGAAAAGGCTCCTAGTGCGGAGTGCATCCCACCGACAATCAACATTGCAAGGATGGTGAAACCGAGATCGAAATAGAAGTCGCGCGGTGAGAATGCCCCAAGGAACTGTGCCAGCATGGCGCCCGCTGCCATCGCCACGACGATGCTGAGTACCCATGAAAACAACCATGCGGCACGATGATTAACACCAACGGCAGCAGCACCGCGTTCGTCATCAGATGCGGCGCGTGCGGCAAGCCCGAAGGGGGTGTCGCGGAAAATGCGTGCTACAGTCAGTGCTGCGGCAGCCACAAGCACTGTGGTCCAAAGGCCGACATCACGCGGCACTCCATAGAATGGCTGGCTGCCGCGGGTGATTTCGCGCGCTGCCACGAGAACAGTGTAAATAATGATGAGCAACGCAAGTGTCGCAATTGGTGCGCTTGATCCGGACAAGCGCAGAAGCGGTATGCCGGTGATCAGACCTACGACTACGGCTGCCACCACCACCACGAGCAGGGCTCCCAGAAAAGGTAGCTGATAGCCAGCCAGGAAAGATGGCAGATCGCGTAAGGTTGTGGCCTGCATCGCTGCCGGCATCGTCAGAATGCCGGTGAGATAAGCGCCGATGCCCATGAATCCAGCGTGACCAAACGAGACGATGCCAGTATTGCCAGAAAAAATCTGCAACCCCACAACCGCCGTCAGCATGATTGCGGCATAGGCGACCACCCGTTGTATGGCGGGCCCGCCAAAGATGAATGCGATGATTGCAACAGCAATTATCAACAAAATCATTGCGGTACTGTCGACCAGTGCACTTCGAAGCGCAGTCGAAAGAAAACCACGATGTATAACCGGTGTCGTCGTCCGTGTGCTGCGCTCGAGCGACGACGAATGCGTGCTTGTTGTCATGTTGTTCCCCGCAGAATTGGGTTCTGCTTTTCTTCAAACTAAGGCCAGTTTTTATTTTATGTCAATATCTCTTCACGATTGACGAGAATTAAAATTTCTGTAATTGAATCTGCATAACTTGCAGAACAGGCAAGATCGATTGGGGAAGGCAGAGGAAAAAATGGCGATACGGGACGTCCTGATGCGCGGCGATCTGGCGCTTACTCCATCGGAGGAGAAGATCGTCAAGCTGCTTCTGACTGACTATCCGACGTCCGGTCTCGGTACTGCCACGAGCCTGGCTCGAAGGGCGGGGGTCAGTGATCCGACAGTCATTCGTCTGGTTATGAAGCTGGGTTTTGACGGCTTTGCCGATTTTCAGGCCAGGCTTTTAGCGGAAATTGAATCCCGCCTTCACTCGCCACTGTTAATGATGGAAGCGAAGCGTGCCGATCAGGCCGCTACAAGTGCCAATCAGGCGGTGGTCATCACCTATATCCAGTCGGTTATCAATGCCCTCGACAAGGCGATGACGACCACTCCCGTTACCACCTATGATCGTGCTGCCAGAATTATCATGGAGGCCAAGGGGCAAGTCATGTTCCTGGGTGGACGTTTCAGCCGTCATGTGGCTGGAATGCTTGCCGGCTACATTTATCAGTTCCGGAGCGGTGTCGTCGATCTTGGAGCTTTGTCGGCCCAACAGTTTGATATCCTTGCCGATATGGGTAAGCGTGATGTCCTCGTTGTGTTCGATTATCGCCGTTATCAGCTCGATGTCGTCGCTTTTGCGAAACAGGCGGCGGCGCGTGGTGTGAAAATTGTGCTGTTCACCGATCCCTGGCTTTCACCTGTTTCGGAATATTCAGAGGCGAACATCGTCAGCCCGCAGGAAGTGACATCGCCTTACGATACTTTGGGGCCATCCATCGTGCAGATGGAAGCACTTGTTACCCACATTCTCTCCACGATTAGCGAGGCGACCCATAATCGTATCGAAGGGCTTGAGGAAGTGCGGCGGCAAAATGCCATTACGCTCGACAGCGTGAGGGATGATGGTCGCAACGGTTCGAATGAAGAACCGGAAATACGCGATTTTCCGGGGCCTAAATCACGATAGATCAGCCCCAACCACCACAGGTTCAAGAATAAACAGAGGGAACACCTGATATGGTACATCCAACTATAAGGCGCGACGCTCCATTCGTTGCCGGTGAAACTGCAATTCTGCTCGTCGATATGCAGCGTATATGGCTTGAGCCCGGCCTTGATCCATCGCATCCCGAACGTGATGCGGATCATTATTTCATCAAGCAGACATCTAGCGTTACGATCCCGAATAATGAAAAGTTGCTGGCTGCGGCACGCGCCAATGGTGTGGAAGTGTTGCACACGATCATCCAAAGTCTCACCGAAGATGGTCGCGATTGTTCGCTCGATCATAAGATGACGCCCATCCATGTTGCGCCAAGCCGCCCGGAAGGACTGCCTGTGCCATCATTGATGCCGGTACGCGACGAAATCATGCTGCCGAAAACATCTTCCGGCGTCTTTAATTCCACCAATATCGACTACGTTCTCAAGAACCTGAATGTCCGCTATCTCATCATTACCGGCATTATGACAGACCAGTGTGTGGACATGGCCGTTCGTGATGCTGCTGATCGCGGCTATCTGGTAACCTGTGTCAGCGATGCCTGTGCGTCTGCGACGCCTGAGCGCCACGAGGGTGCATTGAAGGCTTTCGGTGGCTATTGTTGGCAGGCCGATACCCAGACTGTTGTTGAACGCTTCAACCAGATGGGACAAAAGTAATGACAACAGCTTTTGAACCATTGGTAGCCATCGTAACGACCGATCTTTCAGGTATCACCCGTGGCCGCTCCATTACACAAAGCCGCCTCGAAAAGCAGGCGGTCACTGGAATTGGCTGGTTGCAGGCTAATCTTTCTCTGACCCCATTTAATTCCATCGTTGCCGAGAACCCATGGGGATCGTCTGGCGATCTTCGCATTTTGCCCGATCTGAACGCGCGTTATCGTACCGGGTTAACGGGCGCTACAACACCATTTGATATGGTCGCTGGTGACATCGTTGATCTTGATGGCAATCCTTGGCTCGGTTGCACACGTTCCATGCTGCGTAAAGCGCTTGCTGATCTGAAAGCGTTGACTGGTTTGTCGCTGATGTCGACATTCGAACAGGAATTTCAGATTTTCGGAGGGGATTTTCCAAAAGCCCATTCGCTATCAATGGAAGCCTTGCGTCGTACCGATCCATTCGCACCACAATTGATGGCGGCGCTGGAAGAGGCGGGCGTTGCGCCGGAAGTGATCATTGCCGAGTTTGGTGATGAGCAGTTTGAGGTCACGCATGCACCGACCGATGGCGTCAGTGCAGCTGACCGGGCTGTGGCGATCCGCGAAATTACACGTGAAGTTGCGCGTAATCTTGGATGGAAGGCAAGCTTTGCACCAAAAACCGCACCCAATGCGGTTGGCAATGGTGTGCATATTCATTTCAGCTTTGTTGATGAAAATGGTGAGCCTGCTACTTACGATCCCAAGAGGCCGGGCCGTTTGTCGAAGGCGGCTGGTGCATTTTGCGCCGGTGTTTTACGTCACTTGCCTGCAATCACGGTATTGACTGCTTCCAATCCATCTTCTTTCTTCCGGCTTAAACCCCATAGCTGGAGTTCTTCTTATACTTGGCTTGCGGACAAGGAGCGCGAGGCAAGTCTTCGCATTTGTCCGACCGTTACCATCGGTGGACGTGATCCCGCAAAACAGTTCAATATCGAATATCGCGCGGCGGATGCCACTGCCAATCCTTATCTGTCTTTAGCGGCTATCGTATGGGCAGGTCTGGAAGGTCTTAAGGCCGAACTTGATACTCCTTCGCTGGTGGCTGGTGATCCGACCTTGATGAGCGATCAGGAGCGTGCAGACCGTGGTCTTGTGCGATTGCCGGAAACGCTGACCCAGGCACTTGATGCGCTTCAAGAAGATAAAACCGTTTGTGGCTGGTTTGATCCTGCTTTTATCGAAACCTTTGTCGGCATCAAGCAGGCGGAGCTTGCCCGTGTTGCAGACCTCGATGCAGACGAAACCTGTGCTCTTTACCGGACGCTATATTGATGTCAGATCATGTCCTTGAACGTCGGTCCACCGATTGGCCGGATCCTGTCGAAATATACAATGAAGATGGCAGTTCCGATATCGTGTTGTTGTGCGAGCACGCTTCGCACCATATGCCTTCCGAATATGGCGATCTGGGTCTTTCCAGTGTTGACCGGCTGCGCCATATCGCATGGGATATCGGCGCAGCCGAAATAACACGTGGTCTGGTTAAGCGTTTGAATGCGCCTGCCTTTCTGTCGACTTACTCGCGGTTGTTGATTGATCTCAATCGCCCCCTTGATGCGGCCTCGAGTATTCCTCAGCTTTCAGAAAGCACGAATATTCCGGGTAATATCGATATCGGTGAGGAAGAAAAAGTGCGCCGCGCCGCGCGCATTTTCACTCCGTTTCATGATCGCGTTGCTGACCATATTACGGCCCGTGAAAAAGCCGGGCGTAAGGTGAAGATCGTCACGATCCACTCCTTTACTCCGGTCTTCAAAGGATATGCGCGACCATGGCACGCGGGTATTCTCTATGATCACTCACATGATTTCGCGCAAACGGTAATCGACGAACTGCGTCGCGATCCTGCGCTGAATGTCGATGGAAACGTCCCTTATACCGTGAGCCGCGAAGACGATTATGCCATTCCTGTCCATGGTCAGGATCGGGGGCACGATGCCATTCTTATTGAAATTCGTCAGGACCTTGTATCGACCCCGCAGGGCATAGCTGAATGGACAGATCGTCTGGAAAAGGCTCTACTTGCGCTGTCACATCAGGAGCAAGGATGATGCAGGCTTCGCTCTCATTAGCTGAACGCGACGCGCGGGCAATCGCAGAAATCGGGCGTTTGCGTTTTTCGCCGCTAAGCCTGATCGGTGGCAAGGGTAACAGGCTGATTGAGGAGGGCGGGCGTTCGGTACTTGATCTGTCGGGCTCCGCCGGACCGGCGGCTTTGGGCTATGGGCATCCGGCAATTGTCGAAGCTGTCGAAAAATCGGTTCGCGACATGGCGGGCGCAAGTCTTCTGCTTTATCCGAATGAGCCAGCTGTTTCGCTTGCCGAAGACTTACTGCGCATTATTCCCGGTAGCGCTGAGCGGCGCGTCTGGTTTGGTCATTCGGGTTCGGACGCCAATGATTGCGCGGTGCGTGTGTTGACTGCCGCCACCAAACGCTCACGTATCATATCCTTCATCGGCTCCTACCACGGCAATCTTACAGGTTCGATGGGGATCAGCGGTCATACGGCGATGACACATACGCTGCCGCGCCCCGGTGTACTGCTGTTGCCCTATCCCGATCCGTTCAGACCCCGTTTTTCTGCGGAGGCGGTGCTGGAACTTCTCGATTATCATTTCGCGACGAGCTGTCCACCTGAGCAGGTGGCAGCTATTTTTATCGAGCCGATCCTGTCCGATGGTGGTCTAATTGTACCACCACCGGGCTTTCTCAAAGCGCTGCAAGATCGTTGCCGCAAGCATGGGATTTTGGTGGTTGTCGACGAGGTGAAAGTCGGGCTTGGTCGTACGGGGCTGATGCACTGTTTCCAGCATGAGGGGCTTGAGCCCGATGTGGTGGTTTTCGGAAAAGGTCTGGGCGGAGGATTGCCGCTCTCCGCTGTTGTCGGACCGCAATGGGTCATGGATCATGCGCCGGCCTTTGTGCTGCAAACCACGGCGGGAAATCCTGTGGCGACCGCTGCCGGACGCGCCGTGCTTAAAACCATAGATGAAGAAGGACTTGTCGCACGTTCTGAACGAGTTGGGCATCTTTTCGCGGATGGTTTGCGCCGGTTGAGTAACAGGCATTCCATTATTGGCGATGTACGTGGCAGGGGGCTGGCAATCGGTGTTGATCTTGTCGAAGATCGCACCAAACGCGAGCCTGTTCCGGCAACGACGACCGCCAAAATTATATATCGCGGTTATCAGCTTGGCGCAGCTTTCACCTATGTCGGTCTCAATGCCAACGTTCTGGAGTTCATGCCACCATTGACGTTGACCGAAACGGAAATAGACGAAGCCATCGGTATCGTTGATCAAGCGATTGTAGATGTTATGGACGGCAAGGTGGCGGATAGCGACGTTGCACGCTTTATGATGTGGTAGCTGAACGGAAAGCGGAAATACAACTCTTCACTGCTTCCGCAACGATCTCGGATAGAAAGCGACGCTGATGGTGAAGTGAGATACGAGGTTCGTTTGTACCTCGCTATCTTTGCAGATGCCTACGCCAGAGTTAGTGCAACCGTCCCGGCAGATACTTTATAATCGCATACGATCCTGCCTTTCTGCATATGGCAAAAGCTTACTTTTGCCATATGCAGAAAGATACGCGAGATGCTTAGCCGCTGATCAGCTTCACTTCGAGGAAATCTTCAAGCCCCCAGCGGCCACCCTCCCGGCCGTTTCCCGATTGTTTATAGCCACCAAAAGGGGTTCCCGGAGCGCGGGAAGTCCCGTTGATCTGTATCATACCTGCGCGCAGTTTTCGGGATACCCGCTTGGCACGTTCCGCATCTCCTGTTTGAACATATGCCGCCAATCCATAAGGCGTGTCATTGGCGATGCTGATAGCGTCTTCTTCGGTGTCAAATGGTATCATAACGAGCACTGGCCCGAATATTTCTTCTCGGGCGATCGTCATGTTGTTGTCGACGTTGGCAAAGACTGTTGGTTTAACAAAGCTGCCAACCGAAAAGCCATCAGGCCGACCTGATCCGCCGACAATGAGCTTTGCTCCTTCAGAGATACCTGCTTCAATCATCTGCTGAACTTTGTCAAACTGCATGGATGACGCAAGGGGGCCGATATGATCGCCATCCTGAGATGGTAGGCCCACTTTTGTATTTTCGGCTGCGGTGTGAGCCAAAGTTACCGCTTGATCGTAAACTGATCGTTCGACCAGCATGCGGGTGGGTGCGTTACAGGATTGTCCGGTATTCTCAAAGCAATGAACCACACCGCGAGTGATAGCCTTTTCCAGATCACTGTCTGCAAATACGATATTGGGAGACTTTCCTCCAAGTTCCAACGAAACGCGTTTGATTGTCCCTGCTGCTGCACGGGAAACTGCAATGCCAGCACGGGTTGAACCTGTAAACGACATCATGTCGACTTGTGGATGATTGGACAGCGCTTCGCCAGTTGTAATGCCATCGCCGTTCACGAGATTGAAAACGCCTTTTGGAAAGCCTGCTTTGTCGACAAATTCTGCAAACAACAGCGCAGACATGGGGGCGATTTCAGATGGCTTTAGAACAACCGTGCAGCCGACAATAAGTGCAGGAATTACCTTGAGGGCAATCTGGTTTATCGGCCAGTTCCATGGGGTGATCAGTCCGCAAACGCCAATCGGCTCATGAACGATGTGCTGGTCTGATAGTTGAGAACTGACCAGTTCCTCAAAAGAATAGTGCTCAACAGCGTTGAGAAATGCTTTGATATGGTAAAGGCCTGCCGCTGCCTGTGCGTCTTTCGCCAGCCGGATGGGGGCTCCCATTTCATCAGAGATGACTTTGGCCATATCGTCAGCTTGCTCTTCGTAAATGGCTACAAGCTTTTTGATAAGGTCTAAACGCTGGCTGAGCGGTGTATCGCTCCATGACGGAAATGCACGGCGCGCAGCCTGAACTGCCTTATCAATATCCGCTGCCGATCCTGCGGCAATCACCGCATAGGCCATATCTGTTGCGGGGTTGACGACTTCAATAACCGCTTCACTCTCTGCGAGCTGCCATACACCATCGATATAGAACTTAGTTTTCTTAACCAAATTTCCCGCTTGCATTGCTGTTCCCTGTTTATTGCTGTGTAAGACGCTTCAGGAGTGCCTGTGCTGTGAAGAGGTCGAGATGGCCACCACCAGCATTTTTGAAGAGTGTTATCTGTTCTGCTGATAAGCGTCCGCTGACATTGCCGCTGCAGAGGTCAAACAGATCTCCTTGCAGGTCACTCCAGTTCATGGCGCCAGATTCAACGGCTTGTGTGAAATCACCACATTCGAGTGAAAATGTACGACTGTCCGTGAATAGTTTAGCGGCCCTTATCGTGTCATCGTCGCATTCGCGCATGTCTGGCCGCCAACCACCGATTAAATCGACATGTGCGCCAGATTTCAGCAGTCGACCTTTGACAAGTGGCTTGTTTGCCATAGTGGCGCAACTGATGATGTCTGCCTGAGCGATAGCATCATCAAGATCAGTGACCGCAACGATTTCTATCGACGTGTTTAGTTCGTTGAAACAGGATGCCTGATTAAGATGCTTCGCAAGTTCGAGCGCTTTATGGTGCGTTCGATTCCAGATCATGATGCGTTTCAGGGACGGACGAACGGAATATATCGCTTGCGCGACATAGGGTGCTAATCCGCCTGCGCCGATCAGGAGCAGGTTCCTGCAATCTTCTCGCGCAAGCAAACGTACACCCAGCGCGCTGTCTGCGGCAGTCTTGCGAAGGGTGAGGGCTGTACCGTCAATCAGAAGTGAAGGGGTTCCGTTGTTCCCGTCAAAAAGCACATATAATCCCTGATTGGATGGGCGTTGCGGCTCTGCGTGCGGATTGTCAGGAAAAACGGTAACAAGCTTGATGCCGATCTTCTGCCCTGCAGACCAGGCAGGCAAAGCAATGAAACTGCGTGCCTGATCCCCGCCTGGTTCCGTCATGACGATCTCATCGACCGCGGGCATGGGATCAAGATGCGCCCGCTGCAATGCTTCCACAAGATAACGAAAATCCAACAGTCGGTGCGTCTGTTCTGCATCAAGCATTTGCATACGGCTTAATCCCGAAATTGGATGTTATCGTTGTATGATAGAGTTTTACCTCAGCCTCGATGTCAGTTTTGGTCCAACCCATAATATCAGCAATCTGCTCGGCAATGGATTGCACAACATCGCGTGCCATATTGCTGGACCAGCCAAGTCGCGTTCGCCGGAACAGCAGGTCATCAAGGTGCATCACTTTTTCATCGCGCGCATGGATAAGCAGTTGCGATATTGCGATTTGTTCGCCACCTGTATCTATCCAGCCAAGATCATATTCCTGGCAATAATCCTGCGGCGCGTGACAAAGCGGTTTGGGTCGTGCAGATGGTTGAATATAGCGAGCGATTGTCCGTGTTATGTCTCGCCCCGCATTGCGATGCGTCATGATGATGCCGCCCGTATAGACAAAGTACCTTGGAGCGTATTTGCTGCTCATATCGTGCAGCAACACAGCTTCCGATCCGTCGGGCATTCCCGCACGCGCTGTTCGTGGACGAACACCAGCCCAGCTATACAATACATCTTGTCGGGTGAGAGGCAGCGCAGGAAAAACCGTTGCAAAATCAGCCAACAATTTGTCCATCGTCTTCTCATCAACGCGAAAGCCTTCAGCATCCGGCTCATGGGGTTCGTCGCTTGGGCCGAAGTAATGAATGTCTCCCCAGGGGATGAGGTAAAACGGATTTCCATCGGGCAGGCTGGTTTCGATCGCCAAGTTCTTAAATTCAGGCGGCAATCGTACAGCGAGATTACTTCCCTTAAGCCCCTGATTAAGCCTTGGAATATCACTGCGCTCGACGGGATGTAGCCCATCAACCCATGCGCCTGCCGCATTGACGATAGAGCGCGTGGTGACTTGCTGTGGCAAACCTGATCGGAGATCGGTCGTATAAACGGTCCATAAGTCATTCTGATCGCGGGCGATTTTGTCCACGCGCGTGTAATTGCAGGCAACGGCACCATTTTTCTCGGCATTGATGATGGCGTCGATGCAAATACGTTCGGGCCAGTCGAACTGATATTCTGTAAACCGCAGAACGCCGCATAATTGGGTGTGATCGCGTAAATGGTGAAGTGCTGGTATTGCGGCAATTTCGGCAGGTGTCAGCAACTGATCGTCAAGCGGGACGCCGTCGCGGTCCATGGCTTCCAGCAATCGACAGGCAAGTCTGATTTTCCACGGCGCAATACCATCTTTGCGATAGAGTGGAATATGAAATGCAACCGGTCTTACACGTTCGGGGGTTTCGCGAATGAAGCGGCTGCGATCACGCATTGCCCGGCGAGCCAGTTCGAAATGCTCAAGCGCCATCCGTGGTGAACGCAGGAAGTTCAGAAGAGAGCGGCCCGGAGAAAAATAGGTCAAGCCGCAATGTTGCAAACGGCTTGACCGGCTGGTGGTGCCGCTTGCAAAATCGCCTTGCTCGGCAAGAAAGACAGAGAAGCCGGCAGCGGAGAGATGATTGGCAGCGCTCGCTCCGATTATGCCTCCACCAATTATGCAGACGTCATAAATCATGGCCGACACTCAGAATGTTATACAAAGACGCATCGCGTCGTAGATTGCGGCATGCACATTCCGGCTTGCGACGGCATCGCCGATACGATGTAATTGAAAGCTGCCGTTGCTGTTTCCCTCTGGTTGCGCTCGCTCTTCGAGCAGAGCGCTGAGATCAGTGACACCATTGTTTTTGGATAGATCACGAAGTTCTGTGAATACTTCATCCAGTGGGTAGGTGCCTTGCTCAACCACAAAACGATCTGCTTCGATCTCAAGAATATCGCCAGTTAATTCGTGGCGAAACGTACCAATGATGCGATTGTTCTTGCGCAGCGATATAAGACGATACTCCGTCGTGAAAGCAATGTTCTGTTCTTTGAAAGCCTTGCGATATATAGCGCGGGTTGAATACTCGACCTCTTGCGACAGGCTGTCATCGGGTGTCACATAGCGCACTGTTGCTCCTTGACCGGCAAGATGGAGCGCAGTCGATGGTGCATCATGACGACCAGTGCCGTCATAAACGAGAATATCGCCGGTCTGGGTGGTTGTTGCGCCAAGGATATCCCACGGCGTTTCGCAATACTGGGCGCCTTCAAGCCATTCGGTATCCGGCATGCCGCCGGTCGCCACAATGACGACGTCAGGTTGCTCAGCCAGAACCTCTTCACTTCCGGCGTAAATTCCGCAACGAAGATCTACGCCCAATATTGCGAGTTCCGCCACCCGCCAGTCAATGATGGCAATGAGATCGCGGCGCCATATGGCACGTGTTGCAAGTAATAATTGCCCACCCGGCTTGTCGCCCGCTTCAAAAACAACCACTTTGTGGCCGCGCTCTGCACATACGCGTGCAGCTTCCAGCCCCGCAGGGCCTGCGCCCACGATGACGATTTTCTTTTGTTTGTCATTTGATGCTTGGATGACTTGTGGTAGCAGCGTTTCACGGCCTGAGGCCGGATTGTGAATACAATTGACCTTTTTGAGCATGCAATAGGAAGCGCCAACGCAAGGCCGGATGCGGTCTTCTTCTCCGCGCTTGAGTTTATTGACCAGCTGCGGATCTGCCATATGCGCCCGTGTCATGGCAACCATATCAAGCAAGCCGTCACGGATAGCGTGGCGGGCCGTTGCAATGTCGGCAATGCGGGCTGCGTGGAAAACCGGCAATCGCGTATGGGCGCGGAAGGCACCAACTTTTGCGAGGAATGGTGCAATAGGCGATGACATCCCCGGCATGTTTTGTTCAGCGAGCGCAATGACTGTGTCCATGCGGCCAAAGATGCAGTTGAAGACGTCAATCAGGCCTTCCCGCTCGAAGATCGCTGCGATTTCAAGACAGTCTTCAAATGAAAGTCCTTCATCGCTGGCTTCGTCGATCACAAAGCGCATGCTGACAATCAGGTCGTCGCCAATCTGGCGGCGAATCTCTTCATGAACCATCAGGCCGAAACGCACGCGATTTTCGACTGATCCACCAAAGCGGTCCGAGCGGAAATTTGTGCGTGGAGAAAAGAACTGTCCGATCAGGTGTCCGCCGGTTAGTGTTTCAACACCATCCAACCCACCTTCGCGACATCGGCGAGCTGCTTCGCCGTAGGCTTTCACCACCCGGCGAATATCATGCGCATCCATCTCGCGCGAAAAAGCGCGATGTTGGGTTTCTCGTGAGCGCGAAGGGGCAATTGCCGGCAACCAGTTGAGCGTTGTGGCATCAGCGCGTCTGCCCAGATGGGAAATCTGGCACATGGTGGCAGCGCCCTGCGCGTGAATACGTGTTGAAAGCGCTTGCAGATGCGGAATGATCTCGTCGGTTGCCATATTAAGCTGACCGCCGCCGCCCCAGCTTGAATCAACATCGACCATCGACGAGCCGCCAAACATGGTCAGTGCCAAACCACCTTTGGCTTTCTCTTCATGATAACGCTGGTAGCGTTCGAGCGGCAAACCGCCATCATCCAGAAAAGATGAATGGCTCGTGCTCATGATGCGGTTGCGTAACACCAAATTCTTGATGGTGAGAGGCTGCAGGAGCGGGTCTCTGGAGACTGTCTGATCTTCAGGCAGAGACCGCTCGGAGATGGTTGGTAAAACCATATACGTTCTCCACTACAGGTGGCGCTGTGACCACCTGTATGACAGTGTAATCGGAGTTGTTTGTTCGTATCAGGCGCTGAGACGGCTTTCGGCTTTCAGCTCTTCCTGAACTTTCACAATGCTTGAGCGCAGTATTTCCATCATGTCATCGATCTGATCACGCGTGATGATGAGCGCAGGCGACAGAACGCACATGCTACCGATCGGGCGGACGATCAGTCCGGACTGATAGCAATATCGGTCAATGCGCAGTGCAACTTGTGTGTCAAAAGGCGTCGCAGCAGAGGTGTCAGGACTGGTCTGGCATTCAACACAACCCAAGAGGCCAACGCCACGGGCGCTGCCAATCAGTGGCAGTTCACCGAGTTCGCGGATTTTCTCCTGGAAATAAGGCGATATTTCTCGCACATGCTCCAGAATGTCATTCTTTTCAATGATATCAATATTGGCGAGGGCTGCCGCGCAACTCACAGGATGGCCGCTATAGGTATAACCATTGGTGTAATAGCTGCCTTTGGCGTTCTCACCGGAAACGCGATTGAGAACCGCGTCCGATATGACGAAGCCGCCAAGCGGTACATAGCCGGAGGTCACGCCTTTTGCGAACGTGATAATATCTGGAACAATATCAAACACATCTTCAGATGCGAACCAGTGTCCGCAACGGCCAAAGCCCGTGACGACCTCATCCGAAATGTAGAGAATGTCGTGCTGACGGCAAATTTCGAGAATGCGGCGATGGTAGCCTTTGGGCGGAATAAGTATGCCGCCCGATGCCAGAACTGGTTCTGCCAGAAATGCACCCACATTGTCCGGGCCAAGCGTTTCAACGCGTTCGCGGAATTCATCGACAAGAAATTCAAGAAAGTCTGCTTCACTCATGCCGGCAGGGCGACGGAAAACATTTGGCGCTGAAATGAACGAGACGTTATCAAGTTCAAGATCGAAATTAGGGCGATTACCTGCACGCCCCGAACAGGCGGCGGTAAGGTGTGTGCTGCCATGATAGCCGTCGATGCGGCAGATAATGGCCTTTTTGTTCGGTCGTCCCAGCACGTTGTTGTAGAACTGCATGAAACGCAGTGCGGAATCCACCGCCGACGAGCCGCCGGTCGTAAAGAATGTATGGTTCAGATCGCCCGGTGCGAGTTCAGAAATGCGTTTTGCAAGAGCTGACGCAGGTCCATTGATCGAATACCATGGTGAGTTGTAGCAAAGGCGCAGCGCTTGTGCGGAAATGGCGTCGGCGATTTCCTTCGAGTTGTAGCCAACTTGCGTACACCACATGCCACCGGGGCCATCGATCAGACGTTTACCTTCACTGTCCCAGATGTAAATGCCATCAGCGCCGGTAAAGAGAGGGCGTCCCCCGCTGGTGCCAAGGCGAGCCATTTCCTCGGCGGGGCTGATCAAATGGCCATGTGCTGCCTGTTCGAGATTGGATTCATTCCATTCGCGCTGAATGTCGACGTACATTGTAACCTCCATTTGCTATCGTCGGCTTCCCCTGTTGGACCGATCTTTGACAGCGTTTCTGTGTTGCTCGTGCCTGCTTTTATGCGCAGGCACATGTGTTTGTGTTATGCAACCGCACCCGCTTCATCACCAGGCGGTGATGCCACTGGCACTGAAAAATCCTTCGGAAAGAATGCGGACAAATATGTGTGACAAAGCCTGCGCGAGCGCTCGCGATGCGCAGGGCTTGTTTCGCCGCTGACATGCGCGAAAAGCCAGCATCCGTCTGTCAACGCATAAAGCCCGCGTGCGACCGCTTCCGCATCGATTGTCATTGATCTGCTCTCAGCAAGCTGTGAAACCAGATCAATGATCGTTGCAAGTGATCGTGTTTTAAGTTCAAGGCACCGCTTGCGGTAGGCCGGAACGCGTGAAGCCTCTGCCCAGAATGCCATCCATACCGCCAGATAGCGGGTTTTTGCGACGCGTGGATCAAAGTCAACATCAACGAGAAGCTGCAGACGGCGCGCCGGATCTTCCGGAGCGTTACGGATCGTTTCTCGCCAAAGATCTTCATAGTGGCTGGCCAAAAAATTGAGAGCCTCGAGGAGAAGTCTTTCTTTGGTTTTAAAATGAAATGCGATCACACCATAACTGCATCCGGCCTCGTCAGCGATGTCATTGACGGTAATTCCCGACAGGCCGCGACGCGCCACAACAGTCAAGGCTGCCGCAAGCAATTGTTGCTGGCGAGCCTGACTATGGTTTGATAATTCTACATTTTTTTTTGCCATACAAAATTTGATAATCTCAGAACATATTGTAGTCAATGGACTTTCCAGAAATATTTTTTGATTGATCAATCAGAATCTTATTGACCGATCAATCTAATGATCCAATACTGCAATGGCTTTATCCCGACACGCCAGCAAAAAAAGCGGCGGGAATATCAGTCGATCATCGGGAGTTGATCAGGCAGGTGCCTCGCTGAGAGGTTTGAAGCCGAACTAGGCTTTCTCGCGCAATTGAGTGCCTGAGAGCTGAAAGCGAGCGGCCACGAATGGTCGCCGGGTAATAAGGGGAACATTGATGGCATCGGATAAAAATACAACCAAGGCACCACCATGCGTTGTTGAGCTTGAGGCGAGCGCTTCAGGTTTTGGTGCAAATGCAGTTAGCCGGCGACACTTCCTTATGGGAGCGGCATCTCTGGCTTTGATCGCAAAATTGGGTTTTTCAAGTGATGCATTTGCCGCATCTGCACCAGCCCAGGGTGGTGCCGCCCGCTTCGCTATCAATGACGGTGCGCAAACCGACAGTCTGGATCCGGCAAGCTGGCAGAGCTCGTTCACACAGGTGGTTTTTGGTGGCACACTTTGTAACGCTTTAACAGAACTGGCTACTGACGGCTCGGCCGCTCCTGATATTGCCGAAAGCTATTCAAGCTCTGATGATCTCATAGTCTGGACATTCAAACTCCGCGATGGGCTGAAGTTCCACGACGGTCGCAATGTCACAGCAAATGATGTCGTTGAATCCTATCGTCATCACATGGGGCCATCCTCTGTTTCTGCCGCGAAGGCTCTCGTTGAAACTATCAGCGACGTAAAAGCAGACGGTGATAAAACGGTCATATTCACGCTTTCAGGCGGAAATGCAGACTTTCCTTATCTTGTTTCTGATTGTCATCTGGCAATCTTCCCAGCAAAAGATGGCGGAGGAATTGACTGGGAAAGCGGTGTAGCAACTGGCCCTTATATTATGGAGGACCTTCAACCGGGCATATCGGCCTCGATGAAGCGTAATCCCAACTATCATAAGCCGGGACAGCCTTACTTCGACACGATTGAGTTCCTCAATATTGTTGATGTTGCAGCTCGCACAAATGCGCTGCTGACTGGCGAAATCGATTATATGGTCGATGCCGATATAAAAACGCTATCGATGCTCGAAGGCAAGGACGGTATCAACATATCTAAAGTCAGTGGCCTTCGCCATTTCAGCTTTGATATGAATGTTTCTGATGCCCCGTTCGACAATCCTGATGTGCGCATGGCTATCAAATATGCCATTGATCGCGATGACATCGTCAATAAGGCATTTCTTGGAAATGCGAAGGTCGCAAATGACAACCCTCTGGCACAGCAAATTCCTTTTGCGATCAATCCAGAACCAATTCACAGTTATAACATCGATAAAGCCAAGGAGCATCTGGCGAAAGCGGGGCTTGATAGCCTCAAAGTAGAGCTTTCTGTCGCTGAAACGGCTTTCCCAAATGCGATCGAAGCGGCGTTATTGTTTAAAGAGCATGCGGCAAAGGCAGGCATCGAGATTGAAGTTATCCGTGAAGCGGATGACGGATACTGGGATAATGTCTGGCAGAAAAAGCCTTTTGTGGGCGTTGACTGGCTTGGAAAGCCGACATTGGATTCATTGTTCACGACGACCTATGCAAGCGATGCACCATGGAACGATACTGCCTGGAAAAATGCACGCTTTGATGAACTGCTCATCAAAGGACGCGCAGAAAAAGACAAGGCCAAGCGTCAGGAAATCTATTCCGAAATGCAGCAATTGCTGCATGACGATGGCGGCACCATCGTGATCGCTCACGCACTCTTCATCGATGCCATGTCCAACAAAATTGCGCATGGTGAGATTGGGAATCTGTTGCAATGCGATAACTTTCGCATGGCTGAAAGATGGTGGCGCGCAGACCTCGCTTGATCGCTCACCCTGATCACTGTTCCGACAATTCCATTGTCGGAACCTCGCGGAAGTTAGAGCTTTGCCCAAGAATTTCGTTCATAAACAGCTTCTCAATATGATTGTGACCCGTCTGGGGACGGGGCTCATCACATTGTTTGCCGTATCAATTATCATTTTTGCATCCATCGCAACTCTGCCGGGCGATTTTGCGAAGACGACTCTTGGCCGGTCTGCGACGCCGGAAACGGTTGCTGCGTTCCAGCAAGCGCTTGGTTTGGATAAATCAGCACCGGTGCGTTACGTTCACTGGATTACCGGGGCTCTTCAGGGTGATCTGGGGTTGTCGTTCTCGTCGGGGCGCGGGAAACCACGCACTGTATCCAGTATTATAGAGCCGCGTTTGAAGAATACACTGTTTCTTGCAGGTATAACGGCTCTTATCGCTATCCCAGTTGCGCTGGTACTTGGCATCGTGGCGGCAGTGCGGCGTAAAAGCTGGCTCGATCGTAATCTTAACGCGTTTACGCTTGCCAGCATTTCGTTTCCCGAGTTTTTTGTAGCTTATGTGTTGATGCTGCTCTTTGCAGTAAAGTTCCCCATTTTCTATTCGTTGGCACGAATTACACCAACTATGGGCACTTTGGAAGTTATTGAACGTCTCGCGCTACCAGTGCTGACACTGAGTTTTGGTGTTATTGCCCATATGATGCGCATGAGCCGTGCGGCGATAATCAATCTGATGTCGCACGCTTATATTGAAATGGCCAACCTCAAAGGGGCGTCGCCCTGGCGTGTCGTACTGCGCCATGCACTGCCCAATGCATGGGGGCCGATTGTCACCGTTATCGCCTTCAATCTTGCCTATCTGATTGTCGGTGTTGTGGTTGTCGAAGTTGTCTTTGTTTATCCGGGAATAGGGCAGGCAATGGTTGATGCTGTCCGAACACGCGATATCCCCGTTGTTCAGGCCTGCGCGCTCATTTTTGCCGCCACTTACATCATGCTCAATCTCGTTGCTGATGTAATTGCGATGGTCACTAACCCGAGATTGGCGCATCCAAAATGAGCAAGCCTTCTCTTCAAAAGAGTCCGTACCCATTGAACGTAACAGATAGCTTCTGGCTGCTAGCCAAACAAAATTTTGCACGATTGTTAAGAAGTGCATCGTTGAGCACACGGATCGCGATGCTGTTTATTCTTCTTGTCACAGTTACCGCCTTGTTCGCGCCTGTTATCGCCCCTTATGGTGAAGCGGAGATCGTATCTTCGCAGCCATTTGCGCCCTGGAGCATCGGTTTTCCACTCGGGACGGATCAGATTGGCCGCGATGTTCTTTCACGGATGATCTATGGTGCTCGTAATTCTGTTGGCATCGCTTTTCTGACAACGTCAATCGCCTTTGTCATTGGTGCGGGGCTGGGTATTCTAGCTTCGGTGTCACCGCGCTTTCTTGATTACGTATTATGCGCCTGTGCTGATACATTGATGGCAATTCCCCAACTCATTTTTGCGCTGATACTGCTGGTGCTTTTTGGTTCGTCCATTCCAAGCCTCATTCTCATCGTTGCAGCTTTGAACGCTACACAGATTTTTCGTCTGGCTCGCTCGGCTGCGCGCAACGTTGCTGTGATGGATTATATAGAAATGGCACGTTTGCGTGGTGAGCGGACATTCTGGATCGTCAGTCGCGAAGTTTTGCCAAACATTCTGCCGACGCTTGTCGCAGAATTCGGGCTACGCTTCTGCTTCGTCTTTCTCACAGTGTCAGCGCTTTCGTTTCTGGGGCTGGGTATCCAACCACCTTCTGCTGACTGGGGCACGATGGTGCGTGAAGGCGCAACTTTCATCAGTTACGGCAATATCACACCTCTGGTTCCAGCACTGGCCATCGCGCTTCTCACGATCAGTGTCAACTTCGTTGTCGACTGGTTCCTTGAGCTAAATAGTGAGGCGGATGATGCGCGCTGACAGAAAAGACGTACCGCTTCTTGATGTGAAAAATTTGAACATTGAAGTCACGTCAAATGGGCACACTATCCCCATCGTGCAGAATATCAGTCTCACGCTGAAAAGAGGCGAGGTACTCGGTATCATCGGCGAGTCCGGAGCCGGAAAATCCACCCTTGGTCTGGCGGCTATAGGCTTCCTGAAGCCGGGATTTCGCGTTTCATCTGGTAATGTCCTTTTCAGGGGAGAGGATCTCCTGAAGAAGAGTGATAAAGAGCGGCGAAGCCTGTGGGGCGCGCAGCTTTCTTATGTTGCACAAAGTGCGACGGCTGCTTTCAATCCTGCGCACAGGCTCATGCAGCAGACAATTGAGCCATCACTGATCCATGGGATGGCGCATGATAAAAATTCCGAGATTGAACGTGCCGAAGATCTTTTCGGGCAAATGCGATTGCCTGATCCGCAGCACTTCGGAGATCGCTATCCGCATCAGGCATCCGGCGGCCAGTTACAGCGGGCCATGACTGCAATGGCAATGATGTGCCGCCCGGATATCATCGTCTTCGACGAGCCGACGACAGCTCTTGATGTTACAACACAGGTTGAGGTTCTCGCATCCATTCGACGGCTTGTGGAGGAAAATGGTACCGCCGCTCTGTATATCTCCCATGATCTTGCCGTGGTCTCACAAATGGCGCACCGCATCATGGTCATGCGACATGGGCGTCTGATCGAGGAAGCGAACACCAGTCAGATCGTATCCCAACCCGAAGAGGCTTACACACGCTCTCTATGGTCAGTCCGTTCGCTGGAAAAGGCGGAGGAACCACCGGCGCCATCACAGCTCTCGGTCCAAAATGTCAGCGTACATTTTGGCGAGTTAAAAGTTCTGGATGACATAAAACTTGATCTCCCAATCGGACGAACGGTTGCTCTGGTTGGGGAATCAGGTTCCGGAAAGTCGACACTTGCGCGCACTATTACTGGATTGTTGAAACCATCTTCGGGCCAAATCAAACTGAACGACAAAGTGTTGGAGTCGGATTTTCGCAAACGCAGCCTTGAAGATCTGCGACGCGTACAGATGGTCTATCAGTCCGCGGATACAGCACTTAACCCCCGGCTGAAAGTCATAGATCTGATTGGGCGTCCGATGTCTTTCTATTTTGGCATTAAGGGGCGTGATCTTGAGAGGCGTGTTGCTGATATTCTTGACATGGTTGAGATGTCTCGTAAGTATTTGTTTGTCCGCCCGGGTGCTCTGTCAGGAGGACAGAAACAGCGCGTCGCCATTGCGCGTGCGATCGCCGCTGATCCTGATATTTTCATCTGCGATGAAATTACTTCTGCACTTGATCAGCTGGTTCAAGAGCAGCTTATCAAGCTGCTGCTCCGGCTTCAGAAAGAGCTGAACAAGACTTATCTTTTCATCAGTCATGACATCGCCACAGTCAATGCAGTGGCTGATTTTGTCGCGGTCATGCACCGGGGAAAGATTGTTCAGCGAGGTCCTCGAAGTGACGTTCTAAGCTCTCCGGGACATCCCTATACGCAAAGACTGCTGGAATCCGTTCCACAGATCGATCCCGGCTGGCTGGATCAACTTATTGCGCAGCGCAAGGATCAGGAATTTCAGTTTTCTGCATAAACACAAACAAGCAAAAAGGGTGAACAACATGCACGCAACATATGTAAAATGGCTTTCTCTATGCGCTGGAATTGTGCTGATGGGGGGCGTTGCCAATGCCGCTGAGGAACTGAAAATTGCGACAGAAGGCGCTTACCCTCCCTTCAACTTTATGGATGCTTCCGGAAAGCTTCAAGGACTTGATGTAGATGTAGCAAATGCCGTTTGTGCAAAGATGAACGTTAAATGCACGATCGTGGCACAGGATTGGGATGGTATTATTCCGGGTCTGCAAAGTGGCAAATATGATGCTATTGTTGCTTCCATGTCGATCACGCCTGAACGCGAAAAGGAAATTGCGTTCAGCGATAAATATTACAGCTCCAAGCTTTCCATTCTAACAAAGAGTGACAGCGGAATTTCCGATGCCAGTGATAAAAGTCTGACGGGCAAGGTAATCGGCGCCCAATCGTCCACCCCTCAAGCAGATCTTGCCGAAAAGCTCTATGGTCAACATGGTGCGAGCATAAAACTTTATCCATCGCAGGACGAAGCAGATATGGATCTGTCGAACGGGCGTATCGATGCGGTTATTGCAGATAAGTTCTATCTTGCATCATGGATCAAGGACACCGGCAAAGGCTGCTGCAAGATTGCTGGCGATCTGCAGGAGGGACAGACAGAAATTGCGGTTGGTTTGCGCAAGAATGATGCTGAACTGAAGCAGAAAATCAACAAGGCGCTTGGCGAGATTATGAAAGATGGAACATATAATAAGATTGTTTCAAAATACTTTGAATTCGAAATCTACTGAAGCATTATAGTTTAAGAGTGTCATCGCTCGCATGATAGGTATAGTACGTATCGTGCGAGCGGTAGCGTTTCGGGTAGATCCAACTTCTAAGTCCCATTAATTTGAGGGATTGGCGGTGTCATCGGGACAAAGCTCATATCTGGTCGGGAAATTGTTAGGTCATAGTCGGTCTCAGGTAACGCGGCGATATGCGTATCTGGCACCAGATCCGATCCGCGATGCTCCCGGCGTCGTGTCAAATATCATCAGTGGCAACTTAAGCCGAACAAAGACTGCTCGACGCATTCAGGGAGAAAATTTGCCACGTCCTAAAGGGATATGGTGAAAATGGCCCAGCTTCGCATCGCAAAATCTCGATGAAGAACCACTCCACCTTCGGCTTTGCTCCTAAACCTGTGCTATTTTCATCCATACCACGCTTCAAAACGAATTCCCAACAGACGCTAAGTCAGAAGAAGCTCCAGAAACGAATTAGCGTAGAGCTTCTCTGCCCTTGCACTTTGTAGACTGCCTACAGGCAAACTGGGTTAGGGAGGCCAGCTTTTTTGTTTGAGGCCTGTGCAAATGGCGGTTTGTTGATTTAGATCGTAACCCTTTGTAACTTTGTCTGGTCGTCCAGAAATGGATGCCCACGCAAACAATATGATGACCTGACGCCAAAGAGCGTTCTTTCCGGCGCGCCCCAACATGCGGAAAAATCTTGCTTTTCTTGCCACATGAACTCTGATGCCTTTCCGTTAAAAAGCCAGTTTGTTGCGGTTAGTTTAAATGCTACCAAGGTCTATTTTGGCTATTAACAAATTTGTTGGGTGTTGACATCTCAGTTTAAATATCCCAATCGGATTGCGTAATTTCTGTAATGCTGATGTCTTTTGAATATGCGGCAGATTTTGTTTTAGTATTTGCTGATATTTAAAAGATTACTTGTTTCGTGATTTTAATGCTCAACTGAATACCATGTGCTGACGAGGATTTTTCTCTGAATGCTATGAGTAGTGCCTCAGGGGATTGGGGCCTTTTGAGCAGGGGGCTTTGGAATGCAATTTGTCAGGAAGATGGTGCCGTTAGGCCTCATCTCTGCAGTATCACTATTGAATGCAAGTTTTGCGCAGTCAGAAGAAACTGCCGTTCAATCGATCCGTTTTGACGACTGGTATTATCGATGCGCTGAGGTCAAAGCTGCTGACGGCAAAACCGTTTCGCAGTGCGAGGTTGCACAGATTGCCCAGGTTAAACAGGGCGAAGAGAACGTCAACGTTCTCACGCTGGCCATTGCAAAGACAGCGCCCGAAGCTGGCAAAAAGCCTTCCGGCAATGAGCTGTTATTGACCGCTCTTGTGCCGCTGAATGTTGTGCTGCCAATTGGCCTTGGTTTGGCTGCTGACAGCAGAGATGTTGTTACGATCCCTTACCGCAATTGTAATCAAGCTGGATGCTGGGCACAGCAGAAGCTCGATCAAAAAATGCTGGCCGCTTTGCAAAAAGGGTCTGCAGGAGAAGCCCGTTTGCGCCTGATGAACGGGCAGAATATCAATCTGAAGTTTTCATTGAAAGGGCTCACCAAGGCTCTCGCAGAACTACAAAAACCAACTAAAGCCTGACGGATAAGATTATGATGTATTCTGTTCGTTTGGGCAGGCGTTGGCTTGCGCTCAGTGCTGCGCTGCTTGCTTCAACAACTTCTGGTTTTACCCAGCAGCCACCCAATGTGATACCAAATGCGGCAGCATCTCCTGCCGATGATTTCATGCGGCGTCAGGCCGAACAGGATTTGGAACAGCGACTGCGTGCTTTGGGTGATGCAACACCGCGTGAAGTCGCGCCAAATGCACCCGAGCAAGTAGGTCCGACGACGGACGCTGCAAAGGGACCATGCTTTGCAATCACCCGTGTCGAGGTGGAAGGCGTCACTCTGCTTTCAAGTCAAACACTTGCACCTCAGCTGGCTTCTTATCAGAACAAGTGCATCGGCCTTGCCGACATCAATGTTCTTTTGAAGGACATCACCAGTCTTTACATGGATGCAGGCTATATCACGTCGCGCGTGTATGTACCGGAGCAGGATATCGCAAAGACCAAGGTCTTGCGCCTTGTGGCAGCGGAAGGTTCGCTTTCAGACATTTATCTCAATGGAAAGCCTGCTGAATATCCAGGATTGATTGCAACAGCTTTTCCGGGTCTGAAGGGAAAACCTGTCAATATCCGCGATGTTGAACAAGGGCTTGATCAGGTCAATCGCCTGTCTTCTAACAATGCCAAGACCTCGATGTTGCCGGGCAAGGAGCCCGGGGCATCTATTCTCAATGTCGAGAATGAGCCGGGTCTGCCGTGGCATTTTTCCGTCGCGAACAACAATTTAGGCCAGAAATCGACGGGCTATTCGCGGTCTTCAGTTTCATTCCGCATGGATAATCTGGTCAATCTGAACGATCTCGTTTCGCTCAGTTACGAGCATAGCGGGCCGGATTATCCGTGGCCCAATGACGGTGTTGGACAGAGCAACAGCATTTCAGGCTCGATCAGTGTGCCTTATGGCTATTGGAGCTTCACGCTCAACGGTTCCTATTACAAATATCGCAGTTCCGTTCCCGGCCAATATTCGGACATCGACACGTCTGGAAAATCAAAACAACTGGGATTTAACGTTGATAGGGTCATCCTGCGAGATAAGGATTCGATCACGACGATCAATGCAGGTATCGCATATAAGGCTACCGACAATTTCCTGATGGGCAATCTGATCGAAGTTGGCAGTCGCGAATATTCAGTAGCCAATCTTGGCATCTCGCATTCCCGCCGGATGCTGGGCGGCTTATGGGTTTTCGATCTTGGTTACACGCAGGGACTTAGCGCGTTCGGTGCAACGAAACGCGGTGAACCGGGTGCTGGTGACGCCGAGCCAGAGTTTGCCAAATTCACAGGCACGATCAACGTCACCAAACCTTTCCAGTTAGCAAACCAGAACCTGCAATTCTCGACGCTGATCAACGGACAGTATTCGCCGGACAATCTATACGGGGCAGAGCAAATATCGCTTGGCGGCTATTCTAATGTGCGCGGCACCCGCGACAGCATTCTGTTCGGCAATAATGGCTTGTTCACCCGCAATGAGATTACGTGGCGTACTTTGCCGTGGAAAGATAGCGAGCTTCTGACAAAACGTCTGGGTGAGTTCCGGCCCTATGCGGCAATCGATTACGGACACGTGTTCGGTCAGGACCGTTTTGGCATCGAAGGTGGCGATGTTTCCGGCTGGACAGTCGGGGCGCGTCTGGCTGGCGGCAATATCGCCGCTGATATCGGCTATTCGCGCATCATCAAGAGCACGACCGAGACCAACGGCAAGGATTTGTTTTTCGTCAGCACATCGCTGCAATGGTGATGTGCAAGCAGGGGGTAATTATGTTTTCTAAACTGGGTTTGAAGGGACAGGGATTGATCAAGGCAGTCCTGATCATCGTTGCAGGTGTCTTTGTTTTGTCGGGTTGCGCCAGCCGTGACCCACGTCTTTTGGAAGCCTTGAAAGGCACTAGGGTTGCTGAAGTCAGGGTCGAAGCAACACCCGACGTCGGCACAGGCCTTCCAATGATTAATGGCAAAACGCCCGAACAACAGGTTGCCATCGTAACCACAGCATTGCGTCAAGTCGCATCCCGCGATCTCATGGGCTATCCGGGCGGTTCCACCCCGGCACGTCTCGTCATCACGCTACAGCAAGCCGATCTCGCGTCGGAACAGGGACGTGTGATCTTGAGTAGCGACAGCTGGATCAGGGGTACGGTTCGTCTGGAGGACATCAAGACGGGACGTTTGATCGCCCAAAATCCACGCATCGTGGGCCAGAACCGGGGCGTGAAGGGTGATGGTTTGGGCATCGTTGTCGCCATGGCCATAAATGCTGCAATGACAAAGAGCCAGGAACACCTGGCAGAAAAGCTCGCTGCGGATTTAACCGCCAACACGAAGAAGTGGCTGACTCCAAAATGAGTTTTCTCAAAGGGCTAATCAGGCCGTCGCCGGAGGGTGAGAGTATTTATGTTTGTGGGGACAAAACCATTATGAACAAGATGAATTTTGTAGCTGCCGTTGTCGGTATCAGCATTGCCCTCGCAGGTTGTGGCGGTCGTGAAGCAAAACCTATTGCAATAACCAATCCGACCGATAGCGCATTTGATTGTGCGGGGATTTCACGTGAGTTCGCTGCAAATGAGCGGCAGATAACGGTTACACTGAAAGAACGCAGTCAGGCGCAGGGCAAGAATATCGTTCTGGGAGCCGCAGGCGTACTCTTCCTTCCGGCACTGTTTTTCATGGACCCGAAGTCGCCTGAGAAGGTGGAGATCGATGCGCTGCGCAATCGCAACAAGGTTCTGGAAGATATTGCCCGCACCAAGAAGTGCCCAGCACCAAAGTCACAACTGACCGAAGTTTACAAAAAACTCGACAATCCCGGCAGCGGACAGTCTGTAAAATCCCGAGATTAAGGGCTTTTGCGGCTTACAGGCCGCATGATTTTCGATTCATATTTTAAGGCAGGATCGGCCATGAAGAATTTTGCATATCGTGATTATTTCTCGCGCGTATCCGGTTTCTCCAAGGGAACCAGGCGGACACACCGCTGGTTCGATCCGGCCACATTTGCTCGTAAAGGCGTTGCCAGTCTCCTAAGCGGGCTTCTGGTGTTCCAGCCTGTATTATTGCAAGCACAGCAGCTAACGCCTGATGTGAATGCGCCGATTGGCAATCAGCCGGGTATAGGTGCCGCACCCAATGGTGTTCCACTTGTTGATATCGTGACGCCCAACGGACAGGGGCTGTCTCATAATAAATATGGCGACTTCAATGTCGGCACACCTGGTTTGATCCTCAACAACCACAATGGCGAGCTGGGAACTTCCAAACTCGGTGGTGTGACACCGGGTAATGCCAATCTGAAGAACAGCGGGCCTGCGAGTGTTATTCTGAATGAAGTCACAAGCGGCAGCCGGAGTTCACTGCTTGGGCCGACAGAAGTCTTTGGTGGTCGGGCTGATGTCATTATCGCCAACCCGAATGGTATCACCTGTGATGGCTGCGGCTTTATCAATACGCCACGCGCCACGTTGACCACAGGTAAGCCGGATATTGACGGTACGGGACGGCTTTCCGGTTTTACCGTTCAAGGTGGTGATGTCACCTTTGGATCGAAAGGCGGCAATTTTGCTTCCGGCGATGGTGCAGTTGATCTGTTCGATATTGTGTCGCGACGCGTTCAGATTGACGGTCCGATCAATGGCAAAAACCTCCGGCTAACAGCTGGTCGACAAAAGTTCGACTACACCACGGGTGAAGCCACGGCTTTGAGCGGAACTGAGGATGCGGGCGAGTTCGCCATTGATGGCTCAGCCCTTGGCGCAATGCAGGCGGATCGCATCAAGATCGTTGTCACCGATAAAGGTGCTGGCGTGCGTATGCGCAATGATATGGCGGCCAATGCGGGCGAGCTGACGCTTACTGCGGATGGCAAAATATCGCTCGGTAATGCTTCTGGTCGTGACGGCGTTTCCGTACAATCGAAAAGCAGACAGGTCGAAGCAAAGAAGATCACCTCGAAGAAGAAGGTGGTCGTCAAGGCAGCCAAAGGCATCACAGTGGAAGCGGTTTCCGCCGACGAAGATGTCATTCTGGGGAATGGCGGTGGCTTGCTTTCTGTCGTAGGGAACGTTGCATCCCTTGGAAATATAGAGCTGACCTCGTCCGGTACGATTACGACTGGCAATGTTGCGGCTGGCAAGAACGTGAAGCTGCAGGCGGGACAGGGTATTGCGGCTGGTCAGGTGATAGCCGACGGTGCGGCGAACCTGACCACAACATCTGGTAATATCGCGCTCTCCGGCACTGCCAAAGCGGGCGGCGGCGCGCTGAATATCACTGCCACCTCGGGCGCGATCAGCGCTGCCTCTCTCGTCAGTTTCAACAATATGGCGCTGACCGCTGGAACCGACATTACGAGCGGTGACATTCTGTCAGGCGGTGACCTTGTTGCTTCCGCGCACTCTCTGAAAGCCGGTAACGTTGTCTCGGGCGTCGATTTTTCCGCAACGAACGCCGCTGCGAGTGGTGCGATCACCCTTGGAACGTCAGGCGATATGCGCCTTGAAACGACAGGCGGTGTTGATATTGCCTCGCTGCTTTCTGCCGGAAACCTGAATATTTCAGCGGCTTCGCTTGTAGCGCAAAACGTGACCAGCCACGGGACGGTTGCGATTTCTGGCGACACGAAAGTCTCGGGCCAGATTCTGGGGCGCGGTGACATTAGCGTCATGGGTACGAACATCAAGGCGGGTGCGATCATTTCCGGCGTTGATTTCGCTGCCAGCAAGTCGTCGAATGGAGCCATCGCCGTTGGCAACGGGGGCGATATTGCACTTACTGCTGCCGCCGGAACGATTGATGTTGCAACACTTTTGTCGGCAGGCAATCTTCTTGGCGATGCCGCCACATTCAAAGCCGCCAATGTCACCAGCTATGGTGCGGCCAATATTTCCGGTACAACGACGATCAGTGGCCAGCTTTTGGCTGGCTCAGACATCACTGTTAACGGCTCAGACATTTCTATCGGTGCTGCTGTTGCTGGTGTCGATCTCAATGCATTGCGCCAAGGCAATATCGTTCTGGGTAATGGCGCACACACGCTTAACCTCGTCGCAACAGCTGGTGATCTGAAAGCAGATCGATTGCTTTCTTCCGGAAACACAACTGCTTCTGCATCAGCAAATCTGTTCGCCAATATCCTCACGCATGGCGATTTGCATCTCACTGCAGGTGGCACTCTTACCCTTTCGGGTCAGTCGCTTTCCGGTGGCAATGCAACTCTCACAGCAGGTTCGATGAATATCGGAACGCTTGTTTCCGGTGTTGATTTTGTAGCAACTGAACAATCAGGCGGATCGCTCACATTAAAGTCTAACAATACTCAATCCGGCTACACGACATTAACGACGAATGGCACGATTGATGCCGGAACCTTGTTGTCCGCACAGGCTTTGACGGTCAATGCGGGCTCGTTCAATGCCACAAACGTCACCAGCAACACCACAGCCAATATCACGGGCGCGACAACGATCAGTGGCCAGCTTTTGGCGGGTTCTGATCTTTCCGTTACGGGGGCTGCAATCAACATCGCGACAGCTGTCGCTGGCATTGATCTGGTCGCTTTGGCCAAAGGAACAATAGCAACAAGCAATGTTGCAAGTGGCCTCAGCCTGATTGCTACGGCTGGTGATCTGATCGTCAATCGTCTTCTTTCTTCTGGCAACACAGTCGCCTCTGCCACTGGAAACTTATCCGCGAATGTCGTTTCGCGTGGCGATCTGAATCTGACAGCAGGGGGCGCAGTTACGCTTTCAGGCCAGTCTCTGGCAGGTGGCAATGCAACGATTAACGGAGCATCGCTGAATATTGGCGCACTTGTTTCTGGTGTTGATTTTGCTTCGACCGAGCAATCGGGCGGTTCGCTTATCCTCAAAACAGGAGTGGCAACCGTCGGTCAGATGACGCTTACGGCTGCCAGTGGTTCACTCACTGCCGATCAGCTGCTGAGTGGTGGCGACCTGAAGGCCAAAGCGCAACAGAATATCTCCTATAACAGCCTGCAAAGTTTTGCTTCTGCCGATCTGAATTCGGTTCTCGGGGCGATCAGCGTTGATAAGAATACGGTCGCAAAGGGCAATATCGCACTCACATTGCAAAGCCTTGATTTGAGCAATAATCGTTCCAGGCTTGCGACTGCCGGAAACCTTATCGTCAACGCGGCGTATGCCAATCTTTCGAACGCGACGCTCACTTTTGGCGGTATTGCTCTGAACCTCACAGGTTCTGCTGACGCATCAAATTCGAAAATCCGCGCGGTTACGACCGACGGCGGCAGCGGTAACATTGTAATCAATGCCCAGACAATATCGACGACGTCTGCGACAGCGCTCCTTGCTGCAAACGATCTGACGCTGACGCTGGCCTCCCTGACCAATCCGGGTCAGCTTGCCGCCAACAACAATCTGACCTTCAATATTGCAGGCAATTTCACCAATACGTCGTCCGGTCTTGTTTATGCCGGGCAGGATGGTCGCCTTTATGTTGCAGGCGATCTTCTCAACGATCAGGGTGCGATCCTTGTCGGACAGGATTTGACCATTGCCGCGAATGCAAATGGCGGACGCAATCAATCGATCACCAATGTCTCTGGTCTTATTAAGGCTGGGCGTGATGCCAATATTACAACGGCAAATTTGACCAATAAGCGCAGTTCGGTTCCGACCTGGTCGACAGTTGTTGTGAGCAATGACGATATTACAAAGTTTGAGCTCAACCCAGAGATTTGGGGTAAGCCGCTTGGACACATCTTCGTCAATTCAAATACCAATGCACCGCTCAATCTTTATCCCGGTGAAGATTATGCCGGGCTTGAGTGGATGGCGCAGCTTTACGGTGTCATCACCTTTGCCGATGGAACTTCCTATCGCACGCGCAGTCTGCAGTCCTACGAGGAAAATACGCCCTGGAAATGGGGCGACAGCCTCAAAAGCGTTCCGGCAATGCAGAACTGGCTGCTGTCGCGTTATCTGGGCGACGGAAAAGGCAACATTCTTCTGACACCTGATTTGCAGAGCAAATCGGTCATTATTGTCAACAAGAGCGATCCGTTTGCCTGGACGTTTACCTGGGATGAAGCGACGCAGATGCGTCAGTCGATTGAGGAACAGCGGTTTGATGGTGATCTGTCGCCAGAAGCGCTCATCCAGACAGGCCGCAATCTGAACATTGATGCGACGATCCTCAACAATGCGTATAGCTCGATTGAAGCGGGTGGAAATGCGAAACTAACGGGTTCGGTTCTGAACAATGAAGGTGTTGCACTCTATCGCACTGTGACTTCCAAGTGTGAGGCGACAGGTGGTTGTGAGGCTTACGATGCCAATGGCAATCGTGATGGTGTCAATGATCTCGACAAGGGTAATTCTCGGGTAACAGGCCAAACGATTGTTGGAGGCGCATTCGGTAACATCAAAGCGGCTGGCAATATGGATATCAGCGGCTTTGCGAGCGTCAACAACACCTCGACACCGGGGTCAATTGCTGGCGGCGCACAGTTATCTTCAGCACCAGTTACCAATGATCCGACTGCAGCCTTGAATGGTCTGACAGCAGCGGGTGCATTGTTCTCACCAAATCCTGCAATAGCAAATCTGTTGGCTGAAAAGGGTATTTCGATTTCCGGAAATAGCCTGCAAGCAGGCGGACTGCCATTATCACCAGCAGAAATTATTGCGGCTTTGGGTTCGAGCGCGCCCAAACCAGACTCTGGTGGTTTTGGTGGCACAATTCCCGGACAAGTCTTTCTCTATGAAACCCGTGCTGAGTTTCTCGACGTAAGCAAGTTCTACGGTTCGGGCTATTTCATCAATCGAATTGGTTATAACCCTGACCGTTCTATCCCGTTTATGGGGGATGCCTATTTCGAGAACCAGCTGGTCGATCAACAATTGCGTCAGCTTATCAATCAGGGGCTTGATAAGGGTTCGTTCATACCGGGAAGTGACGCCATTGAGCAGATGAAGGTTTTGCTTGATCGTGGTGCGGACTTCGCGAGTGCCAATGGTCTGACAATCGGCGAAAAACTTTCACCGGAACTTATCGCTAATCTGACCGAAACAATGGTCTGGTATGAGAAGAAGACGGTCAACGGCATCGAGGTTCTGGTTCCTACCGTCTACATCGCCAATGCCGATAAGGCGAACTTGACGGTTGCGGGCGCAATCATCGCTGGCGATACCGTCAACCTGAATGTCGGTGATGTCACTAACTCTGGCATCATCTCCGCAAAGACTGACCTCAAGCTTGATGCAGCCAACATCGTTGCGACGGGTGGCAGCTTTGCGGCTGGAAACAATGTGTCGCTTTCTGCATCGCAGAACCTGACAATTACTGCATCCGACATGCAGATCGGCGGCGAGACTTTCGTCAAATCCGGCAGTGGTGTGACGGCAGGTGGCAATGCCAGCCTTGCAGCTGGCAATGACCTCACCTTGCGTGGTGCAGAGGTCAAAGCAGGTAATGACGTCGATCTCACGGGACAAACTGTGACCCTCGACACGGCAAAAGCGACCAATAATGGTTCCGACAATGTCATCGGCACAAATGTCCAATCGGGCGGCGATACGACGATCACCGCCAAACAGGATGTGAATGTTATTGGTTCCAATGTTGCAGCTGGCGGCAATCTCGGCATTGAGGCTGAACAAGGTTCGGTCAATGTTGTCGCGGCGGGTGTTGATAAGAAAGTCAACGGCGTTGCTGGCACACGCATGTCGCAGACCGACTCCACCTTTGCGCAAACGTCAAACCTGTCGTCGGGAGGTGACACCTCAATCAAATCAGGCGACGATATTCTGATATCGGGTTCAAAGGTGAAGGCAGGCGGAGACGTCTCGCTAGAAGCCAAGGACGATATTAATATCACGGTGGCCCAACAGCGCACCGAAACAATCGGCTCGGAAGTCAAGCAGGGCTCCGAGACTCATATCGGTTCGGAAATCAGCGCAGGCGGTTCGGTCACCGTTGCAGCAGGGGATAAGACCGATGTCGACAATCCGCATGATCTCAACATTATCGGCTCGAAGATTGACGCCAAGGGCAAGGTTGATCTCAGCGCTACCGACAATGTCACCATCGCAGAAGCACGAGATACAGGCTATTCGCAGCTTGATACGAGTTCAAAGGGCATTTTCAGCAAGAAGGAAAGCCATAGTCGCACGGATACGGAGACCGCTGTTGGATCATCGATTAGTGGTGGTAGCGGTGTCGATATCAGCTCCGGCAAGGATACGGTCATTTCTGCCTCGAACATTCAGGCGGGAACGGCCGATAACAAGGCTGATCTGAATATCGATGCAGGTGGTGATCTGATCATAGCTTCAGGCAAGAACACCTCTGAAACTGATGCCTCCAAATCAAAATCAGGACTTCTGTCGAAGAAGAGCGACAAGGGACACACTTACGATGAAACGACGGTTGCATCCGAGCTTGGCGCGTCCGGCAATGTGAACCTCAATGCTGGCGACAATGTCGTGATCGCAGGCTCCAAGGTCACGGCTGGTGAAGATATTGGCATCGAAGGCGACAGCGTTTCGATCATCGGTGCGCAGGAACAGCATGACAGCGCATCATCTTCCAAAAAGTCGGGTCTAGGTGCAGGCTCCGGCGACGGCTTTTATTCGGTCTGGGGCAAGGAAGAAAAAAGCAGCAAGGAAAACATTGTTGCGAACGTTGGTTCTGAGCTTTCGGCAGGAAATGATGTTTCCATCAAAGCCCGTGAGAGCGATGTTAATATTGTCGGCAGCCAAGTCGAAGCGGGCAACGATATTGCGCTGGATGCGGCGCGCGACGTGAATATTCTGCCAGGTGCGGAAAGTTACGCATCTGAGGACAAGGAAAAGCGATCAGGCTTCGGTGTCCAGGTGAAGTCCAGCGAAGGCAGTGCTTCCATCGGAATCGGATTTGGTTCGTCGAAAGACGAAACAAAGCAGGGTGCTGAGACAAATGCTGTCTCAAGTCTTCAGGCTGGCAATAACGTCACCATCAATGCTGGTCGTGATGCCAATCTGCAAGCGGCCACGGTTGAAGCAGATAACGATGTAGTCATCACAGCGGAGCGCGACGTCAATCTTCTCGCCGCACAGGACAAGACCAATTATGAATATATGCATGAGGAACTGTTTGCGGGCATCACCGCGAGTGTTTCCACAGGTCTGGTCAGTTCGGCAAAAAGCATTGCTGATGCGGCGGGCAAGGTTGCCAATGTGTCAGACGGTTATTCCGCAGCCAATGCAGGCTTTGCAGGTCTGAAAGCCTATGATGCGATCAACAATCTCTCATCTATGGTGATGCCAGATGCCAACGGCAACTATGGCAATATTGCCTCCGCTTCAGTTGGCATCGGTTTTGAATATTCCAAGTCGAAGGAGAATGCTGAAAGCTCGATACCGGTTGTCACAGGTATTCGCGGCGGCAACAGTGTTTCCATAGAAGCTAAATCAGGCGACATCAACAGCCATGGCGCACAGATCGTGGCTGGCTACGACGAAAACGGTCTGCTGTCCGGCGGTGCAGGTGATATCAACCTGAAAGCGGGCAATGATATCAATCTGGAAAGTGCGCAGGCAACCAACAGTTCATCGTCGTCTAGCAAATCTGCTGGTGCAAGCGTTGGTTATTCTGTCGGTGTTGGTCTGGGTGGCGCGGCGGGTGGCTGGACCGGAAGTGCGAATGGCAGTTCGGGCAAGTCGAACAGCAATGGCACGACGCAGGTTAACACCCACGTCACCGGTACAGGCAACATCAATATTGAATCCGGTCGTGACACCAATCTGAAGGGTGCGGTTGTCGAAGGCGAGACGATCACCGCCAATGTCGGGCGTGATCTCAACATCATCTCTGTTCCTGATACGGGTGAAAGCTCCAACAGTTCGACTTCGTTCGGCATCAGCGGTTCTCTGACTGGTGGAGTGCCGAAGGTCACGGGTGTGTCGCCGGGTTATGGTACAGGATCAGGTGAAACCAACTGGATCGGCGAGCAGTCCGGTCTCGTATCGAAAGGCGAGATGGATGTTCGCGTCGAGGGCAACACGCATCTTGGCGCAGGCAAGATTGTTTCCGAAAGCGGTGATCTGAAGCTCGATACTGGTACGCTGACTCATGAGGATTTCTCCGGCTCGAAGAAATATGAAGGCTTCGACATTCAGGCCAATATTGACCTGACGCCTAAGGATGCAGACGGCAACAAACAGCAGCAGCCAGATCAGACGTCGCAGCCAAAGACCACCGCAGAAGGTACTTACCAACTTGATGATACGCGTCAGGAAGTGCGCGCCACCGTCGGGCCGGGTGAGATCATTATTCGCGACAAGGACAAGCAGGCCGAACTTGAAGCCAGCGGCCAGACCGAAGACGTCGCTGCGCTTAACCGCGATCCCGACAAGGCGTATGAGATCACCAAGGATAAGCATGTCGAGATCGAATACTATCTGTCGGAAACCAGCCTGAATGCCGTCGCATCGAGCATCGGAAAGGCAATGGAACCGGGCAGCTTCGTGGATCGCTATCTGCTCGGGAAAAACCTGACACCTGAAGAGCGTTCAAACATTCGCGAAGGACTGGACGCGATTAATAACGGTGGCAGCTTCGGTGGTTGTGGCGGACAGCGCCAAGGCTTTAACAGATACAATCCGTTAGGATGGATCGTGGCATCTGCTTATGCTTACGATCTTAGCTGCACTATCATCAAGGCTGACGGTACTCGTATCAAACTGGGTGTACAGACCTACGAAAACTGTAAAGACTCGATTCAAGCTTACCTCAATTCGCTTCCGTACGATGAGCGCATTACTCTTATCAGGTCTGTCGGAGCAGCGTCTGGTAGCGGTCTAATTGCTGCGAATTTTGAGGATATGACGTTAGCTGGTTGGTTCCTTGACGCTGTCTATAAACTCGACCAGTCCAGCTCTGGTCCAAATACTCAAGTCTACCTTCAGGCAAAGTCTGAAGCTCAACAAATGGTGATTAACCTAGGGCCTACTCTATATCAAATCTGGCACGACCCTTCGCTCAATACCGAGCAAAAATTTGCGGAGATGGCGGCAAACGGTATCGATGTCGGCCAACTAATGGCCTCAGCAATGCTGGGTGTTGCTGTCGGTGGACTAAAGCTTCCGACCAGAATCGACCAGAAAGCCGCTACTCATATCTTAGACGGGGAGAGTCCAACTTCGGGTGGACACCGTAGTGGGACAGGGAGCTCAGGCAAGTCCGAATTCCCATCAACTTGGAGTGATCAGAAAATCCTCAATTCCGTATCCAATATTGCTGCTGATCCGAACACGAAATGGTCTCGCCCGGACGCGCGTGGATATGTTACGACAACCGGGACTAGAGATGGTATAGAAATAAAAGTCGTTCTTGATAGTAGGAACAATCGTATTGTTACCGGATACCCGTTAAATACTCCAAGGAATCCTTGATGACCTCCGCAATTGTTGAGAAAAACCTAAAATTTATAGCAGGCGAATTAATAAACAAGGGCGAATATTACGAACCATTATATGATAACGAAATGCCTTATGAAGAGCAGATTATTTCGATTTTTGAGTATATTGATCATGGGGAGTATGGTGTTGCATATGAAAATTTGATCTGCCTTCTGGAGAGATCAAAGACTTGCGTTTCAGCAAAAGCAACTGTGAAAATAATAGAGGTTTCGTTACTTTTCGGTTTCAAGACAGAAAGGCTAGAAGATCGTATATTTGATCGCCGCTTGATCGGTTAGGCGACTTGGATGAACGTGCTGCTTTTGGCGATGGGGGATTTCGTGAAGGTAACGTATTGAATCCGGTCGTGACACCAATCTGAAGAGTGCGGTTGTCGAAGGCGAGAGCATCACGGCCAATGTCGGGCGTGATCTCAACATCATCTCTGTTCCTGATACGGGTGAAAGCTCCAACAAGTCGTCTTCGTTCGGCGTCAGCGGCTCATTGAGCGGAGGAACGCCGAAAGTTACCGGTGTGTCACCGGGCTTCGGAACTGGCTCCGGTGAAACCAACTGGATCGGCGAGCAGTCCGGTCTCGTATCGAAAGGCGAGATGGATGTTCGCGTCGAGGGCAACACGCATCTTGGCGCAGGCAAGATCGTTTCCGAAAGCGGCGATCTGAAGCTTGATACTGGTACGCTGACCCATGAAGACTTCTCTGGCTCGAAGAAATATGAAGGCTTCGACATTCAGGCTAATATCGACCTGACGCCGAAGGATGCAGACGGCAACAAGCAGCAGCAGCCGGATCAGACCTCTCAGCCAAAAAACTCAGCTGAAGGCACCTATCAGCTAGACGACACGCGTCAGGAAGTCCGTGCCACCGTCGGGCCGGGTGAGATCATCATCCGTGACAAGGACAAACAGGCGGAACTCGAAACCAGCGGCCAAACCGAAGACCTCGCCGCGCTCAACCGTGATCCTGACAAAGCCTATGAGATCACCAAGGATAAGCATGTCGAGATCGACTATTATCTGTCAGATACTTCAGTAAAGGCGGCGATTGAGGGTGGGGCCGGAGTTGCCAAAATTGTTGGTGGATTGCTAGACCGGATTAGTGAACCAGCACTAGCTTCCGCACTACGTAATGAAGATATCGATCCTGCCGAAGCTCTTCGGCAACTCCAGTCCGGCGCGTGTTTTGAACAACGCGGCGATGTATTTAATTTATGGGATTGGATTGTACCTTCTGCTTATGCCGCAGGATGTCAACTGGAGACCTTGTCGGGTAAGGTGATCACGATCCATGACCGTGATAGCTGTATAGAAGCGCTCGGAAAAGCACTTTACGCTCAGGCTATTGGAGTCTGGAGCAACCGGGATAGCCTCCGTGAGGGGCTTTGGGAAGGATTAAAGGATCAGGGGAACGAATTCGTCGATCTCGTTTCCGACCCTTACGGCTTGGCCAAGTCCATAGGCAATGTCGCTTTGGAAATTGTTGCCGACCCCGTCGCAGCTGGCTTCAAATATGGATATGATGCTGCCGACAGCATCTATGAAAAGTCGCTGCTCTACACTCAAGCCTTAGCCAACGAAAACTACGAAGCAGCTGGCAGACACTTGGCAAGTTTGACAATCGATCTAGCCATGAAGGCTGCGGGCGGCGTCGGTGCGGGTTATACCGCCGTCAAATCTGCAGACAAAATCGCTGCGCTTAAGAATATTGAGAGGATTGAGAAGGCCGCCCCGATAAAAATATCCACAGCCATACAGCCTGTGGTGGGAGACCCGAAATTACAAAATTTGATGGATAATATTTATAAGGGAACACGCAATCCCAATAGGGTCGGCGATGGAACGCTTGCAGATGCGGTGAGGTATGAGCGAGCTACTGGAGGAACTGTCGGTGGACGAACTCATACTATCAAAGCTGAGGAAACTATAGTGGGCTTGCAGAATTGGTTGGATAGAAATCCTCATGCTCTTCAGGTGGACAGGCAAGAGGCGATAACCCAAATTCAAAGTCTAAAAAATGCACTTGGGAAATGAGTATGAGTAAAAAATCGGAAATTTTTGTTTCGAGTCTCGCCAAGATGTTTCCACTTCTAGCGGGAGCCTTTGAGGAACACTTAAAAGACAATGATCGAATTCTGCCTCATATTCTTATGGCTGATTATTGCCGTGTTGTTCTGAATGCTGATAAAAATGACACTTGGATTGTAAGCTTTTTAGAGGAGTTGGAGAAATCCTTTTCGTTGAGTTCGGATGATCCGGTGAGTAATTTGATCGCTGTGTCGTTTGTTGAGAATTTGCCTTACACGAATGAAGGGCATTGGATCGTAGATCGTCTGGGACATAAGTTGCGTAAACAGTATGCACGTTTTTTTTCTTATTAATAAACTGGCAGGATGCTGAAGGTACTTGGGCGTTATTATTTTTTAAGGCTAAATGAGTTGGTGAAGTTCCGACACGCAGGCTGGACTCCGAAGGATGCGGACGGCAACAAGCAGCAGCAGCCGGATCAGACCTCACAGCCGCGAACAACTGCGGAAGGCACGTATCAGCTCGACGATACGCGGCAGGAAGTGCGTGCCACCGTCGGACCGGGTGAATCATTATTCGTGACAAGGACAAGCAGGCTGAACTGGTGACGTTGCCCCCAAGTTTTATCCAGTTTTGAGTTCGCTCCAGCGGTTTTGGGTTGCTGTATTCGGGGCGGTAGCGGCGGGTTGCGGTGCGGAGCCGTTCCGGCTGCGCAGCACCGCATCACGTCGCGGGTTGATTGTCTGAGCGAACTCGGCAGGCGTCATCCAGCCACCGCAAATCACGTAAGTTAAAACGCGCAATCGTATCCACGGGCACTATGACGTTCGACACTTCGGTTGTGTAAAAAAATATGGCGAAAACGTGATTTTGCCATACGTCACGAAGCTGTCTTCTATTGCTCAAACGATTTAGCGGTAGCTTGGCGTTTAATTCTTCCGTATGGTTAACATCAGTCGTTGTCCTGATAGCTGCTGCTTCACTTCGGTCGTGAATACAGTGGAGAGGGAGCATTGTGCGGTATATATCTGGCAACGTATCACGGCATGGTTTTAATACATTGTTTTAAAATTCTTTAAACAACTTCGGCAGGATATATTTGTAAACAAGCAATCCGTTTCTCGCCTCACCTCCAAAGGGCATTCTTGTATGCGATAACACGCATAAATTTAGCCAATCACCTAAAATGCTATCGCGGAATACCGCTGATATTGATAGTGTATAATGAGAACTTTGGGGGAATCATGCAGACTGCTATCGATCTCTATTCCGGCTGCGGCGGAATGTCGGCCGGTGCTGCCATCGCGATCCCCGATCTCGACGTGAAGTGGGCGCTGGATATCGACACTAACGCTGCCACGACGTTCAAGAAAGCTCACCCGCAAACCCTAGTTGATTGCTGCGACGTCTCGCTGGTATCGGCTACTGACGTGATTGAGCGGGCGGGAATAGAGAAAATCGACTGGTTCTTCGCAGGCCCGACTTGTCAGGCCGTCAGTACGATGGGCGTGTTTCACCTTGATGATCCGCGAAACGCGCTATTCGTACATTTCATCCGCTTACTCGACGGTTTCACCGCAGCTGGACGGCGTCCGCACCGTGTTATCATGGAAAACGTTCCTGGCGTCGTCTATGGTAAGAACCTTGTCATCGTGAAAGAGCTATTTAAGCTCTTCGAGGATCGCGGTTACCACGTCTTCGCTGACGTCGTGAACATGGCTGATTATGGTCTTCCGCAACTCCGCAACAGGTTTATCCTCATAGCGTCGCTGAACCCGACCCCGTCTACATTTCCAAAGCCGACTCATAGTGTTGATGGCAGTCGTGGCCTACCTTCATATGTTACGGTTTTGGAAGCCATTGGCGATTTCGTGCACCCGCCTTCCAGGGACGGGAAAGCCTTCACCAACCTGCCGCCTTCGCCGACTGCGTTTCAACGCTTTGTCGCGAATTCTAATGGTGAGGTTGCCAACCACTGGTGCAACATTCTCACCGACCTCAACCGAAAGCGGATCTCGAAGGTACCGCAGGGTGGTTCGTGGAAAGACATCCCGCCGGAGCTGCTGCCCGATCGTTTCCGCCGCGTGCGCCTAACCGATTATGCGACGCTCTATGGACGGCTGCACGATGCATCACCCGCTTATACGATCTCAGCAGGGTTCGGGAACGTGACCTCTGGGTGCTTCACTCACCCAACCGAGGACAGGCCGTTGTCAGTGCGAGAAGGTGCGCGACTTCAGGGGTTCCCCGATAGCTTTGAGTTTACTGGACCCCGCGGACAACAGTATAGACAGGTGGGTAACGCTGTCCCGCCATTCTTTATGATGCAGCTCGTCCGCCATCTTCTGGCCGGGGCTGTGGAGGGTGTCCCCGCCAGGATTACCTCTGAGGTGATCGCCAGCGACCGCAAGCTTCCCCCTATGGTGAAGCGCTACATGAACAAAAAGAACGATTCCGAACGGTCGGGCAACGGATACGGCAGTGGCACCTACTGGCCTGCAGGATGGGGCGAGCCGATCCCCGTAGACGCGGTGGCCGCGAATGGATACCGCTTGAGCAACACGAAACTTCGGTATCGTCGACGGGACGAGTGGCGTGTCTCTCGCGATAAGTTCACCGACCAGGATCTGGTCGCTGTGTATGAGGAGCAACAGCACCGTGGCATCGGCCCTGAAAGCATGATCGCCCTGCCTCTGACGCGGGAAGACGAGGTCGATGCTATCGACCGGGCCATCGTCCAACTTCTTGCTATCGTCGGTTCGAAGCCTTGGCAGTTCGAACTCGACATCCCGGTACGCTATCTCCGTGCGCGCTTGAAGCTTCTGCACGACCAGCTTTCCGAAAGACGAGTCTCAAATCTTCCACCTCTAGCAATGACTGAGGATGGTACGACGGTTCTCCTCGGTAGCCGCATGGGAACGCTTCTTCTCGCACGGCTGACCTTCGAGGACACGGACATGTCGGTCAGCGAGTCACTCAAGACACCGCATCTTGTGCTCCACCCCGAGCCGCCGCGCCGGAACGGCAGGAGCCAATCCGAGGATTTTTGCTACCGATAGGGGGGCGGCACTGCCTTTCGGTTGGGGATGTGAGGGGGAGGCGAAGAAAGATTGGGAAATTTCGAGGCGGAATGCATCCAAAGATATTTTCTGGCTCCGGGCAGCACCGGTCCGATCGGCAGTGTCTACGTCGCCGATGACGATCTCCTCGACATCTTCTCCACCGACAATCTTGCGGTCGCCCGGCAGGCGATGCTCAAATCCCTGCCGCACGCCTCGGTTCTCAGGGCATGGTTCTCCGGAGAGTTCCAGCCGAGGGCAGGCAGAAAGCCGGAGTATGTCCGCATCCTGATGTTCCTTTGCTGGATGCAGACGACCACGACCAGGATCGGTGGAGAACGTGACTTCCGTGAGCTTCTGGAAAAGCAGCTCAACGACCGCTTCCAGGACATGAACGGCCTCAACCCGATGTGGGAGCACCTGCGTGACTTCCTCGCACAGGAGCATGGCATCGATCTCGTCCTGCCGGGCATCCATCCGCACAGGCAGATCGGCCGCACGTTGCGCATCGCGTTTCCGACATGGCGCGACCGCGACACCATGCGCAAGGTCAAGAACGCCATTTCCGACGACTATTTGCTCGATCCCCTAACGGTCTCCAACCGCATACACACCTCGCGGCACCTGTTCAGCGATGCCATGCAGTCATTAGACTACAATTTCCGGAAGTTCGATCTCGCAATGAAGCGGGGCGGACGCGAATACATGGAGACTCCATTCTGGCAGGCCTGGTATTCG
Source organism: Brucella grignonensis (assembly GCF_002252505.1). GTDB lineage: Bacteria > Pseudomonadota > Alphaproteobacteria > Rhizobiales > Rhizobiaceae > Brucella > Brucella grignonensis. The sequence goes on from NZ_NNRL01000169.1 coordinate 164,636, forward strand.
ATCGTGGCGGAACAGGCCGCAATGGAGGAGATCGTGGTTGCAGAGGGAGATTTCGGAGAGCACGAACTTTTCCGCGTCTCGCCGCTTGGCGAACGGATAGCGATCATGAGCCCCGAAGACGCCCTCGCTCTTGTCCCCAAAGCTCTCGGGAAGCTCATTCGAAACGGGATCGTATTCCTCGAGAACGTTGGCTTCGGAAAATACCGGGCTATAACGTCGCCGTCTAACACCCTCCTGATGAAACGTTCGAAGCTGGCCGAATGTTGTTCCGAGGCAATCCGCTCGGTGGCTGGACTGAATGCAGGTTGGGTCGTGGCCAATTTTCGGAATCGCATCGAGGGAGGAGTCCTGACGGAACGCACCCCGAGGGAGTTCGGCTGGCGCGACGGCATCAGGGTTGGCGGAGCTTACCTTGGGCGCACGCCGCTGGCCCCGTCCATCACTGGTCCCATGCCGGCAGCAATCAAGGTCGAAAAGAGCAGCAAGGCGGTTGAAATGGTGCCGAACGGCGAGGGACTGTCATTTCCCGACGGAGTTCATTCGGGTACCTTCACCGCCCGCAGCCTGCGGGAAACCCGCGAGATACTTCTTATCCCTCGCGCAAACGAGGTCAGCGACATCCGCCGTCTGGCTTTCGATTTCTCAAAGGAGATATCGGAGGACGAGTTCCACCACGACACTGTGCCATCCCTTGCCTCCAGCATCGAGGAATGGAACGGTATGCGCACTCCTCCATGCGATGCCCTGGTGACGATCGGGGAAGCCCTGTACGAGCGGACTGCCCGGGGACTTTCATTCTCCGAGGCGATCGAGATCGTCTTGAGAGGCATGCCCGAGGACGACCGCCCCTCCGAATGGGATCTGCTTCGATCCTTCTCCGATGCCGGTTGGCTGGAGATGACGCTGCTCCGCCATTTCCCTGTGCGCCGGATATTGCAAAACCCGCTGACGGCCGAATGTGTCGGCGATGATCTTGTCAGGATCAGCGGTCCGACTCCGATCGCGGTGGTGGAACGCCTCCATGCTGCGGCAGGGGCCGTTGGAGCAAAGATCGAAACATGGAACGGACTGTCGAAGTGGGCGCTGCCCCGTCATGCCGTCAGGTGTCCGAACGAGCGTATCCGCGAGGATTTCCTCGGAAGAATGGCTCTCACGGAAAAGCCCGCATCCAGACGGGCGCAGGCCGATATCGCCGACACGACCGGAGTCCACGCATACCAAGTGATAGGCAAGTTCGATGAGGAGCGCGGCCTCTTCGTGGTCCGCTACGACGAAAAGGTTGCCGACGGCCTCTATAGGCTCGAGCGGAAAGAATCCCGTAACCCCTTCCTGTACCGCTCGGTGGTCGCAGGAAAACCTGCGCAGAACTACGTATCGCCCTCGGTGGCGATCCTCTCGCATTACCTGCGCGGCAAAGGCCCGCTGTTTCTCCATTACGGAGGCACGATGCAGCCGCACCGCCCGCGTGTTCTCCTGCCTTCAAGCTGGGCGCGATGGGCGTCCGACAGAGTGCTCTGCAACGCCGCTCCCGGGTTGTCCGCGGGATCGTGGCGATACCAGTACGCCGTCGGTGCCTCAACCCTTGCCGCCATATCCCGGCTCCTCCCGGTGAAGGAGCATGCAGCCAGAACAACCACGGAATGGATTGGCAGGTTCATCGCATCGGCCTCCAGCCGGGGACGGGCGATCCATGACAGCACATCACAGGCGACGCGGATTGCCCGCGGCACGCCGGGAAAGAGATAGCGGATGTCAGTATCAGGCAAGACGGTTTACAGAGTAAAGCAGGTTGTCGCACACGATGTCGCGATCATCGCCGAGGTCAAGGATGTAGACGGCGGCGAGGTCAAGGAGACCCGCGACAGCAGGATCGCCCTCGGCGGCATAGACTCGTTCTGGCTGGTCGGCGGAGAGAAGAAGGAGAAGAAGCTCGCTCTTCACAAGAAGGACACGCCTGTCCCCGCCCTAGCGGTGACCATTTCGCCGTTGGCGACGAGAATTCGTGGAAGAAGCCCAATCTTCGATCTCCCAAAGATCGCCAACGACATCGCCGTTCCCGGGAAGTTCGATGCCGTTTCGTTTGCCTCGGCCACAAGGCTCAATGTCGGCTACAGCCCTCAGGGGGGTGACCCCGATGAACGGCTTTCCGCGCTCATGGAGGGAACGCTACACATTCCCCTCGAGGCTGCTGTCTCATCGATCGAGGTCAGGCCTGGCCGATGGCTGACATCGGGCTTCGATGTCCTGCCAGCGGGACGCTACGGACTGCAACGTCAGTCCTTGCGCTCGGTCGCCACGGTCTCGCTCGAAAACCGGCCCGACATGATCAGGTTGGCACATGGCTTAGTCGTGTTCGTCTCCCAGCCTAAATGGTCGGAACCGAGGAACGTCGATCTTCGATCTGAGGAAGAGATATTGCAGTCCGCGGAGCGTTGGCTATCCCGCTCGACCGCTGTCGTCAGCCTTCCGGCCGACGTACGGTCCATGGCTCCCGCGGAGTTGCTACGCCTGCTTGCCGACAGGGCCGTCAACGAGGACGAGAAGGCTGATCTTGCGGCCGTTGCGGGACTTCTGTCGACGCGCAGCGAGCTTGCCGACATCCTGCCCGACATACTGAGACGGGATCCAGCATTCAAGGAAATGCTCGCCAGCTTTGAGGAATCCGAGATGGCGTGGATTCGAACCCAACTGGACGCGCAGATCCGCAGCGAGACGGAGGCGAGCAGTGCACGGCTGGCTGCGCTCCGAGGCGAGATCGCAGCCGCGGAAGCCATGCTCGAAACGTTCTCCCACCGGGAGGCACTCCTCAGGAGCGAGACCGAGAAGCACGAGGAGACGCTGCGCAGCAGGATCGCCAGCGCAGCGGAAGTAATTAGAAGCGAATCATCACGCGAAACCGCAGCCATCCGCGACGAAGTCGCCCTTTTGTGGGACGAGATCGCACAGATCACCACCGCTCCAGTCGCTCCGGTGGTGGCCGTGTCGGAACAGTCCGAGATCCCGCTCCCGGCTTCTTCGCTGCCGCCCATGGCTTCGGACGAGCAGAGGCAGAAGACCCTCCGTGAGATGGCTGTCGCGGTGGGTCTTTCGGCTTCGGAGATCGCTACCGTCATTGCGACGAGCACTGACAGTGTTCCGGTTCTCATCGGTGCCGACGCCATGGCCGCCGCGGTTGCCATCGTCACGGCGCTAGCCGGAGAGGAAGCCGCCATCGTCTTCTGCGATCCCACAAAGGTTTCGCTAGAGGATATCCTGAACGATGAACATTCCGGCCTCCTTGCCGCAATCAACAAGGCGAAGGAGCGGCCTGAGGCGCTCGCCGCCGCAGCATTTTGCAGCATTACCAACGCTCCTTGCGAATACTGGCTGCCGCAGATCGTTGAAATGAGAAAGGTAGGCCGACTTCCCCGCAACCTTGCGATCATCGCGAGCGCGGGCACGGATGGCATGCGCATCTCCATCCCCGATTCCGCACTCCGACATCTCTTCCCGTTGGCTACCTCGAAGTTGGCGCGACCCGGTGCCGTGAAGTTCGAAGGCCTCTGGCCATCGGCGAAGGCGGATCAGGAGCGGAGCCGCGAGGCTGTTGATCTCCTCATCGACCGTGGACTGGAAGGTACGGTCCTGCAGAGCATGTCGAAGGCACTCGCGTGTACGCCGTCCTGGTTGAAGGTCTCCGATCTCGCTGACGTCTTCCTGCGGCAGGCAAAATGGCTCGCGGCGAGTTCCGCGGGCGACGAGCACGAACACGATAAATACTTCAAAAACCTAGAGAGCTGAACATGTTTGATCCGATAGGCGGTTTCAACCGGATGATCGACCAATTCCTCGCTTATCTGGACACGGCGTATCGGATCGATGATCCGCGCGTGTCGGCGATGAGACGGAAGCTTCTGACCACGCCCGGACAGCTCGCGCTCGACCCGATCTTCGAGACAGTTCCACGCTACGAACCCATCGGATACGGACTCGAGGGGTTAATCGATGACTCCGAAGGTCGGCTCCCCCATTTTTCACGGATAGAGCGGCAGGCCTTCGTGGAACTTGCACTTTCCGGCCTCTTCGACCGGGACAGGTCAAGCCGGGCGATCAAGGGAGCCTACGCACCCTACCTCCATCAGGTCGAGATGCTGGAAAAGGGTTCACGCGACGGAACGCCCGGCATCGTCACCTCGGGCACGGGTTCCGGCAAGACGGAATCCTTCATGCTGCCAATCCTCGCTCAGCTTGCACGAGAAGCCACGTCTTGGCCCGCACCCCTGCAGGGTCTTGATGACGACTGGCTCAAAGAAGGTGCCAGATTCCAATACCACCGCAGGAATGAGCACCCCGACAGGCCCAAGGCGGTCCGCGCGCTCGTCCTCTATCCGCTCAACGCACTCGTTGAGGATCAGATGGTGCGCTTGCGCAAGGCGCTCGATTCCGACGATGCACAGGATGTCATGGCGCGCCACTTCAACGGAAACCGTATCTTCTTCGGCCGATACACGGGCAAATCCCCGGCCAAGGGGTTTCTGCGCCATCCGCGCAAGAGCAAGGACAAGGCATGGAAGAAGCGAAAGGAGCGCGCACGCAAGGAGCTGAAGACCGAGCTGCAGCGCTACCAGTCCATCCAGCAGAGGCTCGCTGCCGAGGGTGATCCCGATCTGCGTTATATCTTCCCCACGACCGGCGGCGCCGAACTGATCTCGCGCTGGGACATGCAGGCAACCCCGCCGGACATCCTTGTCACCAACCAGTCGATCCTGAATGCGATGCTGGTGCGTGAGGTTGATGACCCGATTCTGTCGCAGACCCGTGCATGGCTTATGGAGAATGAGGACGCGCGCTTCTTCCTCGTGCTTGACGAGTTGCACCTTATCCGCGGATCCGCGGGTGCTGAAATGGCCGGATTGCTCAAGGTGCTTCTCGAGCGGCTCGGCCTGACCGACCCAGCCCACGCCCACAAACTGCGCATTCTTGCCTCGTCAGCGTCGCTGCCGATGGACGAGGAGAACGCTCCTGCCAGCATCGACTACCTGAAGAACATGTTCGGCGACGCTGGAATGGCCCGGGCGCACGACATCGATGAGGCCTGGAGAAAGAGCGTCGTCACAGGCCGCCCGATCGAAGTCCAGCGTCCCAAGGCAATGCCCTCGCGCGAAACCCTCGCCAATCTCGCACGCGCGTTGGAAGAGCTGGATCATCGCAGAAACCCCCGCGAACTCTTCGACTGCTTCCTCGCAGCGGCCGCGAGCATCCCCGGCGTTGCCGGAAAGACCCCGGCCACTATGCTGGAGGAAGCCACGGCGACTGCGGCTGCGATGCTCGACTTCGCGCTTCAGAACCCCGAAAGGCCTGGAGCCAAGCTCCCTCGCACTATCTCAGACATCGGCAATGCCCTGTTCCACGCCGACGACAGGCTGGCCGTCCGCGGTCTGCTAGCGCTTCGCGCCATCCCTGACCTTCCTGCAACCGTACTGCCAGCCGAACTCGCTCTGAAGCGTGCAACCGTCGCGGCGCTGCCCGGCTTCAGGATGCACTGCTTCGTCCGCAATATCGAAGGCCTGTTCGCGTCCATCCGCTGGGACGATGACGGTGCCGTAGTCTGGGGCGCACCCAGCATCGAGCGTGGCCAGAATTATGATGGGGAAAGCGACCAGGAAGGCCGCAAGCGGCTTTTCGAGATGCTCTACTGCGAGGCGTGTGGCGATCTCTATCTGGGCGGGAAACGCGGGGAGACGGATCCCGGCTCGTCAAGCAGGGTCTCGCTTCTCCCGGCTCCGCAGGAACTCGAAAAGCTTCCCGAAAGCGCGTCCTCCATACGATTCGAGGATGCCAGCTTCCGCGAATTCGCCCTCTTCTGGCCAAGCCAAGTGCAGCCCGAAGTCGAGATTCGCACTGGCAGGACACCGTATCGCTGGACACTGGGATATCTCAATCCGCGAACGGGTGTCGTGAGCGACAAGGAAGAGAAGGGTGACGTGCCCGGCCATCTGCTTCGCTGGTCAGGCACTGACGGGTTCCAAAGCCGCACGGTCGAAGAAGGCGGCACTGCGGTGCCGTTCTGCTGCGCCAAATGCGGAACCGACTATTCCGGGCGTTTTCGCCAGGCGAACTCCAAGAGACGGGAAGGTCGCCTGTCGCCCATCCGAAGCTTCAGAACTGGTTTCGGCAAGACCTCCCAGCTTCTCGCTACCGAACTGGTCGCCTCTCTGAAGGCGCAGGACGGCGACGGCAAGCTCGTCGCATTCTCCGACAGCCGCGAGGATGCGGCAAACCTGGCTCTGGAGGTCGAGGTTCAGCACCAGCGCGACCTGCGCCGCGAAATCCTCATCTCTGCGGCGACCCGCATTGCGCGCGACCACACCTACGGTGCCGAAGACGAGGCCGAGTACCAGCGTCTCAAGGACGAGATCTTTGCGCTGATGTCCGAAGACAAGGATGCCGACCATCTCCAGCCACGCCTCAAGGCCCTCAGGAAGAGCAAGGAGGCAGCCGGCCATCCTCCGAGCATCCCGTTGAAAGAACTCTTCGAGTTCGAGCGCGACAAGGTCGGCAACCTGACGCGTCCGATCCTGACGGAACTCATGAAGCTTGGCTCCACCCCAGTCGAGGGCGCAGACACGGAGCTCAACCGCATAAACAAGCGCCACGCCTGGTACGAGTTTTTCGAAAGGGATGGAAACGATCAGATATCGTGGAAGCACGATGTTCCCGAGGAGCAGCTCAAGCTGATCCGGAAGGCGCGCGAAAAGGTCCAGGACGATCAGCCGCTGGACGCGACAGACCTCCTGTTCAGCAAGACATACTTTGCGCTCGAGGAGACCGGGCTTGGATGGCCGAGCTTCTATGGCTCCGAGGAATACACGCCCGAGAAATCGCGCGACGATGCGATGCTGCGCATTTTCGCAGACGCATACCGGATAACGCCCAACCAGTTCCAGGACGTGACTCGCAATGCCTGGAGGAACGCGTTCGACATGCTCGGAAGGGGCGACAACAAGTTCCGCCGCCTGATGGAGAAGATCCTCCAGCATCCGGAGCAGGAGTGCAAAGATTTCCTCGACAAGCTCCGCACCACGCTCGGACAGAACCGAGGCGATGGATCGATCGACATCAGTAAGCTGTTCTTCCGCGCTGCCGATCCGGCCGGAGCCGCCTGGCGGTGCAAGCGCTGCGGCCGCGTTCATCTCCACTCCGGGTTCGGACGCTGCACGAGATGCGGAGAAACCCTCACCCGTCCCGAGGATCTGACGGCCTCGAAGATATCTGGAGAGAACTTCCTCGGCCGCAGGGTGATGCGCGCGATCTCGAGCGACGAGCCGCACTTCAGGCTCAAATGCGAGGAGCTTACAGGCCAGACAAGCGATCCGGCCGAGCGGCTGCAGCAGTTCAAGGGCGTGTTTGTCAAGGAGGACAACGAGAATGACGAGGACTTCCGCTGGCGGAGGCTCTTCGACACGGCTGATCTGCTTTCCGTCACGACGACCATGGAAGTGGGCGTCGACATCGGATCCCTGCAGGCTGTCTATCAGGCCAACATGCCCCCGCAGCGGTTCAACTACCAGCAGCGCGTGGGTCGTGCCGGCCGCCGGGGGCAGGCCTTCTCGACGGTTTTGACCGTCTGTCGCAGCAAGAGCCATGACATTCACTACTTCCATAACCCGATCGAGATCACAGGATCGGCTCCGCCGCCGCCGTTCATCACGACGGGACTGACGGACATTCCGTCCCGCCTGCTCCGCAAGTTCTGGCTGGTCGAAGCCTTCCGCATCCTGCGCGAGGAATCCGGCGGGACATGGGCTGGCGACGATGTGGTTCCCGGCGACATCCACGGCGAGTTTCTCTACTGCAGGGAATACTTCAGAGATGACATGAACTGGCGGGATCGGTTGGCTGACGCACTGGAGCGGACCAATCATCGGGGTATCCGTCTCGCGACGATCCTAGCCGCGGTGTCCGGCTGCGATCTGAAGACGATCATCGAGAAGGTCTCGGCAGACGCCGTTCTTGCCCAGATTGACGGTCTCAAGGAGGAATTCAGGCAGCAGGAGGTGGGCATCGCTGCGGCGCTTGCCGAACGCGGGCTGCTGCCGCTATACGGCATGCCAACGCGGTCGCGGAACCTCTACGTGGAGCTGAAGAAAGCGAACGGGAAGGGGAACTTCGAGGCCGAGTGGGACACCATCGACCGCGACCAGGACATGGCGATCTTCGATTTCGCGCCCGGAAGCGTGCGCACACGGGAGAAGCTTCGCCACCGCTGCATCGGGTTCACAGGCGTGCTGCTCGATCCTGATCAGCATGCAACGAGCTTCGATGTCCCGGTGGAACCGATCTCCGACTGGAGGAAAGACAACTTCCACCTCCGCTTCTGCAGCCAGTGCGGCGCGTGGAGCAGAGGCACCGAACGTACCGTTGCCTGCCATGCCTGCGGCGCGCCTTTGACCGACTCCGGGATCCGGTGCATCACACCCGCGGCCTACCGTACGGAACTCATCCCCACGGACGAGAACCTTGCCGCCAAGGTCGGCCAGCGCATGACGCTCGCGAGCCTCGGCAAGCCCGACAAACAGAAGACCGACGCAAATCTCAGCGTCAACTTCGCGGAGCAGTCCGAGATATTCCTCGTCAATCCGGGTTTCAGGGATGATTCGGACTTCATGGGCTTCGAGGTGCAGGAGGTAGTCGACAACAACGCCCAGCGCATCTGGTGGTGGGCGGACAAGCCGCTTCTAAGGCTTTCGGGACAGGCCATCGCCACGGATGCTCTCGCCGACGACCAGAACGGTCGCTACAGGGCCGTCGAAGAAGCGCCCGTCAGCGCCTGGCTCGCCTCCACCAAGGTCACCAACTCGCTGCAGATCGGCCCCGTGGAGCTCAATCCGAACCTCCGGCTGCTCGACATGGACATCGGCCTCTCCTTGGGCCGCCGCGACCGGTCCCGCACAAGTGTTCGCGCCGCGGCGATATCGGCGACCGAGATCCTCGTCCAGCGGGCCGCCCTAGACCTCGACATCGCACCGGAGGAGTTCGACGCGCTCCCGCCGAACATCATGGTCTCTCCAAGCGGGGAGCGCCTGCCATATCTCCAGATATCGGACGCGCTGCCGAACGGCTCCGGCTTCTGCCGACACCTACTGGGCGACAGCACCATTCCGGTCTCTACCCTGATCGGCAGTATCCTCGATGAGGACACCGCATGGCCGAGAATCGACGTGGCCAACGCCGATCATATGAAGCGGTGCGGAACTTCCTGCTACAGGTGCTTGCAGAGGTACAACAACAGGAACTTCCACGGCCTGCTCGACTGGCGATTGGGACTGGCGTATCTTAGAGCGATCGCCGATCCGACCTATGACGCTGGGTTCGACGGAAATTTCAGATACTTCGAGATCGCCGACTGGACAGTGAGCTCAATCGACCTTGCGCAGCAGACTAAGACTTTTATTCCTGGAAATACGGTCGATCACGTCAAGGGAAGGAAAGATATTCCCATCTTTTCGCTCGATGATGGGAACACTAAATGGGGCGTCGTCGTACACCCGCTCTGGGATGCGCGACAGCTATTCGATCGTCTGGAACTCGATAGAAACTACGTCCCCGTCGACAGCTTCGAATTGTCCAGACGTCCGCTTCACGTTCTGGAAAGAGCGCGCGCTGCTGCAAAGTGAGCGTTTCGGTATTCTACATTCCTCTATGGTCGAAGCGATCTTTTCCACGATCGCTTCGACCGTCTCATGCTCCCAGGATCGAAGGATTGTCCAGCCGATCTCGATGAGGTGGTCGCAGACCCTCCTGTCACGCGCGCGATTGCGTTCGATTTTCTCCAACCAAATCCGGTATTCTTTTTGACCGATGGTGGATGGATGTTGCATCCATGCCAGAAGCAGCCATCGAGAAAGATCGCGATGTTCAAGCTGGGAAAGGCGATGTCGCAAGTAATGCGCTTCATTCTGGGAACGGGATAATGCACCCGATAGCGGAACCCTTTTCCATAGAGTTGCGATCTGATTGATGCCTCGAATTGATTATCGCGCCTTCGTGTGCGTTGCATGCGTCGGCGAACAGATGGCATTGCTTTGAAGTCCATGGGTTTTCCATATGCCATCTTGATGGCGTGACGATGGCTAGGCCGAGCGAGTTTGATGGCACATGAGTCGGCCGAGTTGGCAAAAAGCGCTCATGCGTGGCGCTGCGCATCTGGATAGGTGTCTGCAACTATTGATAATGAAGGTCGTTGGCGTTGAAATGATCAGATCAGGAGCCATGTCAGTTTCATCTGGGACCGTTCAGACGCCGCCCTCCTTCAAGGTCGAATACTCCGCGACCAGATTGGTGAGGCCTTGCCGCAATAGACCCGTATCGGGTCGAGGATGGAGAAAGCGAATCTGCTCGAACGGCGAGACTCTGTCGAAATCCCTGCTTCGGACGATTCGAAACCCTTTCAAAAAGTGCTGCTGATAAGGAGTTTCAGTTTCTTAGCCAGTTTGCTGCAATATATCTGATAGAATTTGATGCCGTATGCGACTCTTATTTTGAAATGCAGCTGTAGATCGATGCTTAAGTCAGGAGGACATTGGCTCGATGGAACGACAAGTAGGCCTCCTGTCGCTCCGTGAAAACCCCGCAGTTTCGTGTACAAGCATCACGTAAGCCAAGTCGATCGAGATCGAGTGACGCGAGCCGACGAGATATAATTACGCGCCCGCTTGCTTCGAAACTTATGAAACCGCGGTCAAACAAGCGGTCTACGTGCGGAGTGAGCAAGAGCCCATTAGCTCCATCTAAACGCTCAGTCGCAGTGGTACACACACGCCAGGGCTTGATATGGCTAGCTACGAGCAATCTTGGATTGTCGATACCAGTTAGGCGGCAATTCGTTTCCATCTCCGATACGCGCGTCCGGAAAAGGCCTTGCCCGTAACGGGCAAGCACGAGTTGTTGCTTCGTCGTCGTATCGAGATCAGTTTGTCCGATCAGCGAATCCTCGATCAGATCATCAAGCCGCGCGAAAACCGCATTGCTGTCATCTATACTCTCCTCGATCAAGAAGGCAGTGGAATCGACAAGCAGTTCAACAATACGCTTATTTATTTGAGCGAGATATGCTTTCTGATTTCCCTTCCCACTAACGGGATGAATTGGCGAATATTTTACCGGTAGAAGAGGCCCCAGGTCCGCAATGCGGTCCTTCGGTCGCACGGGGCTTGACAGCGACTTCCAGGCGACGGGCAGTAGCCAACCATCACTGTTCCAGTTTTTGCCTGTGGTTTCAAAGCCAACAGGCTTCAAGGCTGGACTGGCGAAATCCTGGATGATTCCAATATGACCGATTACAGCACCGGAAAAAGACAATACTATATCGGCAGGTTCGGCAATCCTCATATTTTCGTAGAATTGACTACGTGCCCCATTTGCCTCGCGCTTGGGGGACCACAAGTAACCACCACCAACTTCCTGTCGCATCGTCTGTTTGTGATTCACCCACCAGTAGCGCATTCGAGTCTCTGCCAATCCCAATTTACTCATTCGATCAGAGTATGTCACCAAAGTCGGGTACTCAGAGCAATATAAGATAAGTTTCCGCTTCACTTCTTCGGCGGAAATCATCATTTTTGGTTCCCGCAGCTGCCGTTCCGTTATCGGCCCCATAGCTGTCGCAGATACGGCAAGACATGATACGCATACGTGTTTTCATTGCGCTGCAGTTCAGCTGCGATGTTTAAAAACTCTCGTTGTGCAAAAACACATGGCAAAAGTGGGGTTTTGCCATGTGTGGCGCTGATCGCAGAATGTCGGCTTTGCGCCCAATGTCGGACGTTCGAGCTGTCGAAAAGTTTGCTGAAAGCGGTCGTTTCTCTTTTAATATTACTAGCGACCGCGAAGGGGTGTAAAGCGGATAGTTTGCTCTTTAGCAGCCTATTCGAGAAGCGGACGTCGCTTCGCGGTCGCCGTAGTTTAAGGGCATTGCTGCAATCGGTTGCGGGTCCGCCGCAAATCACATTCCGGCTGACAGCTTTGTACCCCATAGTTGCCGGACTGTAGCGGGCGAAAAGCTCATCGATTAAGCGGATCAGATTAATACCACATGCAGACCTTCTGTTTTGATTGGCAATTCATCCGAAGTGAGTTGGAATGCGAAGCAGAAGTGCTCATCCGTGAACGGAAACAGAAATTGGAACGAACGGGTTCTTTGGCCCCGTTAACATCGCGGGTTGTCAAGGTGATTGCCATGTCCTTTACGGCTAAAAAGGATTTGGATGTTCAAATACCCTTCGAAAACTTAGTCGTCGCGTCGCTGAGAATGAGAGATCTTCGAATATCGGAAAAATCACACAGAATCTTAGGGGTAGTTTGTTAAATAAGTATGTAGATATATTTTAGTAATACTTAAGATAAAATTTTAGTTAAAGATATTAATCCGGATTATAGGATTTCAAAGGAACGAATAGATAAATAATTATTTAAATATACAACAAATAATAAGAATATAAACTATGACAGTTAACGTACTAATGCCCGTCTATAACAATAGCTACCAAAGGCTATAGCTCTTGGATGGAGAAAAACCGCCGACTGTCATCCAGTTGACGGCTTCCTTTTTCAAAAACTCAACGAGGTTTTTTAAGTCGATTATTTGTAAGCGGAAACCACGATTTCAATCAGCGTATCGCCACCCAGATCAGCAACGCCAACGGCTGCACGGGTTGGCAGCAGCGAAGGGTCAATCCATTCCTTCCAGACCTTATCCATTTCAGGCTTCTTGTTGAGGTCTGTTACGAAGATGGTGGCTGCCAGAAGCTTGGTCTTGTCCGTGCCTGCCTGTGCCAGATAGCTGTCGAGCTTGGCGAGGATTTCGCGGGTTTGATCAGCCATATCCAGACTTTCGTCATCACAGGTGGTTCCACCGACATAGACAATGCCGTTGTGTTCGACGACGCGATGCATGATCGGCGTCTGAATGAAACGCTCAGCCATAGTTTAATCCTTTCAGATGGTTGGGGAGTTATCCGGTTGCTCGCCGGTAACGGCGAAGACAGCATCGGGGGTTTGGGGTAGTGCTGCGATTTCGCTGAGCGGCACCGGTTTCACCGGCGCGCGTAGACGATAAAAACCGACTGTTTGAGGCGCACGTTTTTGCGCCTCGGCCAGAATTTCCGTGACGGTGGAACTGCACATGCGGCCCTGACAAGGGCCCATGCCGCAGCGAAACATGGTTTTCAGCTGGTTAGGGCCGGCGATATTGCAGGCTGCCGCGTCGCGGATAGCGCCTGCGGTCACTTCTTCGCAACGGCAGACAATCGTTTCCCGATCCGTTGGTGCGCGAAATGCCTGTGCAGGCAGATAAAGCGCGTCGATAAAGGTGCGCCCGCGTTCGACGCGTCGCGCCTGCGCCTGCAGCTTTACGATTTTTGACGCCAACGATGTTGCCAGTGCCGGAAAGATATCCTGACAGGACGCGAGCGCAGCGATACGCCCGCTCTGCTCGGCAACCAATGCACCGCCAATGCCGCTGCCGTCACCAACAATGTAGATGGCCGGTATGGACGAACGCCCGTTGCCGTCAAGTTGCGGTTGAAAACATTTCTGACCGTCGTTCCAAACCAGAGCGCAGCCGGATGCATTGGCGAGATTGTTGTTGGGGATCACACCCTGATGCAGGAAGACGCTATCGACAGCAAGCCTGTGTGTCTTGCCTTTTGCCGAAAAGCAGATCGCTTCTGCTTCGTTTTTTCCTTCAATGGCGATGTCTGTCACACCGGAATAGACCGGCACCGACTTACGCACCTTCAAAAGCAGGGAGAGCCCCTTAAAAGCATATGGCGAGAAAAGGAATGAAGGCAGGTTCGGTGCAGCTTTCACGTAATTTGCGCCGGGCGTCGTATCGAGCAATGCTGCGACCTCGCCACCAGCCTGCAACAGTTGTGCGGCGAACATGTAGAGCAGCGGGCCTGTTCCCGCCAGAACCACACGTCCGTTGGGCAGGAGGCCGGAAGCCTTCAACGCAATCTGTGCTGCGCCGACGGTCATAATACCCGGCAATGTCCAGCCCCTGACAGGCATCGGACGCTCCATGGCGCCGGTCGCGAAGATCACGCGGCGCGCTGAAACAATCCCGCTCTTGCCGCTTACCGATACGCGCAGATCGACGCCGTTGTTGTCGCCATCATGTGGCTCCACACTCCAGACGAGGGCCTGCGGCACATAGGTGGCATTGCTGGCGATGAATGCTCTCAGTACTTCTTTGCCCCGCCAGTAGTCGGTGCCGAGAAACGGCCTGCGGACAGTCGTATTGTGTTCAATGCCACGGTAAATCTGGCCGCCTGCGGCTGGGTTTTCGTCGAACAGAACCACGTTAGCGCCAGTGGCGCTTGCTTCTGCGGCTGCTGACATACCTGCTGGTCCCGCGCCGATAATGGCAAGGTCGTAAAACGCGTCGAGCGCATGAATATCGGAAACTCTTTTGAGCATCGTTGTCATGGTTGCATCCGACGCGCGCCGGACTGGGAAGAAATGACCATTCCATTGGCCACAGGCGTCATGCACGCCTGGCGGTTCTGCACACCATCAATGGTGACCAGACATTCAAAACAGATGCCCATCAGGCAATAGGGGGCTCGCGGCTGATCACCGACAACGCTGTTTCTGAGCCGGTTGATGCCCTCTCCAAGCAGCGCTGCGGCGACAGTTACATTGGCAGGCACTGTCAAGGTGCGCGCATCGAATGTAATCGTCACGGTTTCCTCTGGTGTCTCAGTTTTAAGGAACATTTTAGGAGACATGAAACCTCCGGCCGGGGAATGCGTCACCAGCAAGTTGTTTGGCATCGGCTGCTATTTCCTGCGCCACGATCAAGGCGTGGTTGGCTGCAAGCGTGACGCCGGAATGGCACATGACGGCGTAAGCCCCCGGGTGGCTTTCGGATTGTTCGTAAATCGGCAGGCCGTCCGGTGTCTTGACCCGAAATCCGGCCCAACTGCGAATGACATTGACATCGGCCAGATGCGGGAATGTCCGCACTGCCCTGTTGGCCAGAACCGCGCTGATATCCTGATTGGTGGCGATACGGTCCGTGTGGGTTTCCTGACTATCGCCGATCATCACGCCTCCTTCATCCGCTTGCCGCAGCGTGGCCGCTGTATAGGGGAAGAAGGGCGCACATTTCTCCGTTACAAGAATTTGGCCTTTGCTGCGCACGACCGGCGCTTCAAGACCGACATTCTTGGCAAGCTCTGCATTGCCGTTGCCCGCTGCCAGAATGACGCGCTCGGCAAAGACCTCGCCCCATGCACCGCTTAACAGAAAGCCGCCGTTTTGCGGGGTGATGGACGAGACTTCACAATGCGGTTCATAGGAAGCGCCGAGTTTGATCATGCCCGTATGCAAAGCGCGAAACAGGCGCAATGAATTTACATCGCCGTCCATCGGCGAATAGATCGAGCCGATCACATCCCGCCCGATGGAGGGCACCATTCTGGCCGTTTCCTGATGGTCGAGCACGACATGTTCGGGGGCGTCATTGCCGAGTTCCCGCGCCACCGTCGCGACGTCTTCCGCAAACATTGCAAGCTCACGCTCGTCGAGGCAAAAGGTAAAAGCGCCGGTCTGTTTGAGCGCTACATCAAGACCGGTGACATCCCACAACTCGTCTGCGAAAGCGGGCCACAGGCGCGCGGATTGCATTGTCCAACGGGCATAGTGTGGTGCGCCTACGCCTTTGCCCTGTACCCAGATGAGCGCGAAATTGGCACGGGATGCGCGCAGGGACAGGTCTTCTCCATCAAGAAGCATTGGACGCAGACCGGATCGGGCAAGACCCCAGGCGATGGCAGAGCCCACCAGTCCCGCTCCGATAATGACTATGTTCTGATCCGGCAATCTGCGCATTCGTAAATTCATTCTGTTGTCACAGTGTCGTCAGGGGTGGGCCTGACGGCAGTCAGGCCCGTTTGCGTCGGCTCAATTTTGTGGGCTGACGTCCACCTTGAACCACTTCTCGGAAAGCTTTTTCACCGTGCCGTCGGCAATCGCTGCCTGAATGGCTGTATCGAAACGACCCTTCAGGGCGGTATCTTCCTTCCGCAGGCCGACGCCGATCATGCCGAAGACCTTGCCGGAAAACAGCGGCCCGGCCAGCTTCGCGCCCTTCATGTCGTCCTTTTCGAGAGCAGCAGCCAGAACTGTAGCATTGGCGACAACCGCATCCACACGACCGCTGGTCAGGTCGAAATTGTGTTCCTCCGCGGTTTTATACTCGCGTACATCCGCACCATCCTTGAAATACTGTTCCATGAAGGCTGAGGCAGTTGTGGAACCCTGAACGCCGACGGTCTTGCCGTTGATTTTCTTGGCAATTTCTTCGAGCACCGGCTTGGCCGCATCGGAATCGACATTTAGCGGCTTGCCGCCTTCCGGCAGATCGGCGAGGTCGCTGTCATCCATGACTGCAAAGGAATTGATGGCTGCCGCATAAGGCGACGAAAACGCGATCACCTCCTCACGCTTCGGCGTGATGCTCATGCCCGCCATGATGGCGTCATACTTGCCGGCGGTCAGCGACGGAATGATGCCGTCCCAGTTCTGCGCGGTGATTTCGCATTTCGCTTTCAGGCGTTCGCAAAGGTCTTTGGCGAGATCGATCTCGAAGCCTTCCAGCACACCGTTCGGGCCGGAAAAATTCCACGGCGCATAAGCACCTTCGGTAGCGATGCGCACGACATCTTCGGCATGCGCGGTCGGGGCAACGGCGAGAACGCCGAGGACAGAAAGGACGATTTTCAGTTTCATATGTTCACCTCTGTTAGAAAGCCGATTGATCGGTTCATGCGTTTTGTTTGGAAATGAATTGCCGGAACCGTTCGCTTTTGGGGTTGCCAAAAACCTCGTCGGGCGTGCCTTCTTCTTCAATCACGCCCTGACGCAGAAACACGACACGGCTGGAAACATCGCGGGCGAAGCCCATCTCGTGGGTCACGACCAGCATGGTGCGCCCCTCTGCCGCCAGATCGCGCATGACCTTCAGCACCTCGGCCACCAGCTCGGGATCGAGCGCGGAGGTTGGTTCATCGAACAGCATGATCTTCGGACGCATCGCTAACGCGCGGGCAATTGCGGCGCGTTGCTGCTGGCCGCCGGAAAGATGCGCGGGATAGAAATTGCGCTTATCGGCTATGCCGACCCGCTCCAGCAGTGCTTCGGCTTCGGCAATGCACTCCGATCGGTTTCGCTTCTGCACATACACAGGCGCCTCGATCAGATTTTCAAGGATGGTCAGGTGCGACCACAGATTGAACGACTGGAACACCATGGTCGCCTGACCGCGCAGCCGCTGAACCTGTTGTGCATCAGCAGGACGAGGCGCACGTCCCGGCTGTTGGTCGAGCTTATACGCCTCTCCATGAATAGCCACGCTGCCCGCATCCGGCACTTCCAGCATATTAATGCAGCGCAGCAGTGTGGATTTGCCGGATCCTGATGCTCCCAGAATGGAGATGACTTCACCCTGATGTGCCTGCAAGGAAACTGAATGCAGAACCTTGTGCGCGCCGTAGCATTTTTCGAGGTTCTTGATCTCGACCGCAGGCGTTTCGAAACGTTGCATTATGAGTTTCCTCCGGCGGCCTGCACGATGACAGGCTGACGCTGGGCCGCCGAAAGGCGGTATTCCAGCAGTTTGAAGATTCTGGTGACGACAAAGTTCAGGAGGAGATAGATCGCGCCTGCACAGATGAAGACTTCGACAGGGCGATAGGTGGCAGAAATCAGCTTGGCTGCCAGCCCTGTCACTTCCATCATTGTGATGGTTGATGCCAGCGCCGTGGACTTCACCATCAAGATGACTTCGTTCGAATAGGCGGGCAGCATCTGCCGCAGAGCCTGCGGGGCCAGAATACGACGGACGAGTGTAAAGCCGCTCATGCCATAAGTGCGCGCCGCTTCGATCTGTCCGGTCGCGACCGACAGAACGCCGCCACGTATGATTTCGGCGCTATAGGCAGCTGTATTGAGTGCCAGAGCCAGCACCGCGCACCAATAGGGTTCGCGTAGAAACGGCCAGAGAAAGCTCCGGCGCAGTTCGGGAAACTGGCTGAGACCGTAATAGATGATGTAGAGCTGGACCAGCAGCGGGGTGCCGCGCAGCACGAAGATATAACCTCGCGCAATGAGGTCCAGTACCAGATTGCCCGACAGACGCATCGTGGCCAGTATGGTGGCCAGCACGGCACCGCTGATAACTGATAGTGCCATCAGTTGAAGCGTCAGCGGGATACCGCGACAAAGCTGAACGAAACTGTCGAACATGAATGGAAGGTCGAGAAAGCTCATACCGCCCTCCGGATGCCGCGCATCGCGCGTCTTTCGGCGTTCTTGAACAGCAAGCCCGATGCGAATGTGATGACGAGATAAAGCAGCCCGGCGGTCAGGAAGAAGGTGAATGGCTTGCGGGTTGATCCAGCGCCGATTTGCGCCTGACGCATCAGTTCAACCAGTCCAACGACCGAGATCAGCGCGGATTCTTTCAAGACGAGCTGCCACACATTGCCGATGCCCGGAATGGCGAAGCGCGCCGCCTGCGGAACCATGATGCGGCGAAACAGCAGACGCGGCGGCATGCCATAGGCTTTGGCAGCCTCGATTTCGCCTTTGGGGAGTGCAAGCACCGCGCCGCGATAAACTTCGGCCTGATAAGCACCCGATACCACACCGATGGCCAGTACACCGGTGATGAAGATTGGCGCACTGACAAAACCTTGCCCGCCGAACAACGCGCCAATCTGGCTCAACACGGCGCTGCTGCCGAAATAGAACAGATAAATGACCAGAAGATCGGGGATGCCGCGAAGCACTGTCGAATAGCCGTCAGCCGCAATTCTGAGAATGCGCTGCGATGAGAATGAAGCGGCAGCGGCAATCATGCCGAATATTGCGCCTGCCGCGAAACCGCAAAAGGCTACCGCGAGTGTCATGCCGGTGGCCCGGAGCATATCATAGCCCCAGCCGTCTTCGGCAAAACCCATCAAATCGAGATATGCGCTGACCGCACCCAACTGCATTGTCCCCATTTTATGTCCGGTGCTTTCGTCGCGCCGATACGTTTATGGGAGTGGTTTGACAGCGGGGCTCAATACAGTCAAATTCGAAATGAAGCCCAGAGCATAACCCAATATTATGGTGAAACATGAACCTGCGTCAGGTAGAAGCATTCCGAACCGTTATGCTAACCGGTAAAATGACAGCCGCAGCAGAATTAATGTCGATCACCCAACCTGCCGTGAGCCGCCTAATCCGCGACTTCGAGATCGACACTAAACTCAAACTCTTCAACCGGCGCGGAAATCAGTTGATCCCCACACAGGCTGCTATGACGTTGCTGCAGGAAGTGGAGCGAGCCTATGTAGGGCTAAATCGCATCAGAAGTTTCGCCGACGAGATTAGTCGTCAGAATGCTGGAATGTTGCGCATCGCAGCCATGCCGGCGCTTGCAAATGGGATAATGCCGCGCTTCCTTGCCCGCTTTCTCAAGGGAAGGCCCAATATCCATGCCTCTCTCAATGGCATTCCCTCTGCAATGGTGGTCGAAGCCGTCGCATCAGGTCAGGTCGATTTAGGCTTTGCCGATGGTCCGCTTGACAGACCCGGTTTCAATATTGAAACCCGGGCGATACCGGCGGTTGTCGCTGTCCCGCTGGGGCATCGTCTTGCAGACTATCCGGAGGTTTCACCGGATGATCTCGCCGATGAACGTATGATCACTCTGGAGCCGGGGTCGCTGTTTGCCATGCGTGTGGAAGTTGCGCTTGCGCGCATTCCACGGTCAGCCACCATTGAGACACGCCTGTCGCACACAGCGCTGACGCTTGTGGCCGAAGGTGTCGGCATAACGATCATCGACCCGTCGTCGGCAACGGATTTTCGCGGACGTGGTGTGGCGATCCGGCCTTTCACAAGCTTTGTCGACGCAGGATTTCTGGTCATCCGCCGTAGTAACGGTCCTGATAACAGTCTGGCTCAACGGTTCATAGACGAGTTCTGGGCCTATCATGAAACGCTGCTTGCGCAGCCGTGAAGATAGGGGCTTGGGGGGCTCAATCCTGGTAGATGCGCTCCTCAAGGGGCGTTGATCCAATGATAGATTTCAGTCCGGCTAGCATGGCCTTTTCGGCCTTGTTGAGGTTGGCTTCAGGATTGTGGATCAGGAAAACATCGATGGCTGGCGGGTTGTCGTAAGGCGGCAGACGCCAGAGAAGGCCGTCATCGATCTCGCGTCGCGCGACATGCAATGGAAGTGGACCGATGCCAAGCCCGGTGATGATCATCCTGCGCACTTCTTCGAGGCTCGACGAGGTGCCGACCACATCTGGTGAAAGTCGCGCCTCACTGCGCAACAGGGCTACGGGTCGCAGCGCGTCTGCAATATGATCTGTCTGGAACGAAACCGATGGTTCTCCCTTCAGATCGGCAAGGGTCAGTCCGGACTGGCCGAACATCCGGTGCCGGGGCCCGCAGAAAAACCCGAAGAACTCACGATAGACCATGGTGTAGTCGAGCGCGGGGTCGCGATTACTCACCAGACCAAGGCCGAAAGAAGCGCGCTTCTCGCGCACAAGCCGCGCGACTTCTGTACTGGCGGATACGTTGATCGTCAGTGTCGCATTGGGATGCTGTTCATGAAACAGCGCGAGCGCCTGATCGAAGATCGGCGATATGATGTGGCTGGCGACAGAGATGGTGACATGGCCAGTCACATTGTCACCGACACCGCGCACCAGTTGCGGCAGCTGTGAAATGGCGCCGAAGACCTCAATGCTCTGTTCGTAAAGCAGTTTGCCAACGTCCGTCAGCTCAAAATGGGTTGCGTCACGCTCCACCAGCCGCTGGCCGATGCGGTCTTCCAATCGGCGCAACGCATTGCTTACGCTTGGTTGTTTGAGGTTGAGACGCTCTGCCGCGCGCGTGATGCTTTTCACCTCCGCAATTACCACAAAACTGCGCAGAAGGTTCCAGTCTAGATCCCAGACAAGGCGTTCAGGGCGATGCAGCGACATGAGGTCATCCATTCATGAAATCTATGCAATCTATTCCCATTATCTATTTGCGAAATGCATCCATAAAAGCAATCATGAATATTGGAAGGCATCAAAAAGCCTCAAGAAAAACAAACAAAGGGAAGTCGGGAACAGCATGTTTAACAAATTCACGGGTTTCATTGCCGCGGCCGCGATTGCCGCCACCGCAGTTTTTGCGGTTGCGCCTGCGCAGGCGGATGATCTTGAAAAGATCAAGGCAGCGGGCGAGTTGAAGATCGCCATGAGCGGCCAGTACCCGCCGTTCAATTTCGTCAATGAGAAGAACGAAGTCGTGGGTTTCGACGCTTCCATCGGGGTGGCGATTGCCGAGCGCATGCAGCTCAAGCCACAGCTTATCACCACCGCATGGGATGGTATTGTCGCCGGCCTTCGGGCAGGCAAGTTCGATACGGTGGTTGGCTCCATGACGATTACGCCGGAACGCGAGAAGGCCGTGGATTTCGTGGGACCTTACTATCATGCGGGCCGCGCGGTTTTCGTAAAGGAAGACTCAGCAGTTCAAAAGCTCGATGATCTCAAGGGCAAGACACTGGGCGTAACGCTTGGTGAAACCCATGAAAAATGGGCGCGCGAACAGGGGGGCTGGACCATTCGCACCTATAAGGGTCTGCCGGAGCTGATGCTCGAACTGAATGCCGGTCGTGTCGACGCCATCGTCGTCGACAACATCCCGGTCATGGTGGCGATCAAGGAAACCGGCCAGAAGGTCCGCAGGCTCGATACGCCTGATATCGAAGGCGGCAGCGTTGCGATCGGTATCGCCATCCGCAAGAACAATCCAGAGCTGAAGGCTGCAATGCAGAAGGCTCTCGACGAGATCATGGCCGACGGCACCTATGAGAAGATTTCGATGCAATGGGTCGGCAGCGATATTCGCTGATACGTCATCCCGGCCCGGCATATGTCCGGGCCGGTTGAGAACCGATTGACCGGAGTTTTCCGATGGATTTTGCGTTGATGCAGCGCGTCCTCCCGTTTTTTCTGGAGGCGGCATGGGTGACTGTCCAAATTTCTGCTCTGGCCCTGGTGTTGGGTCTGGCCGTCGCGGCAGTCCTCGTTAACGGGCGTCTGTCCCGCTCGGTCATCCTGCGATGGCTTGCGGCAGCCTATGTGAGCGTCTTTCGCGGCACACCTTGCCTTGTGCAGCTCTTCATTCTCTATTTCGGCGGGCCACAGATTGGCATTAATCTGGAACCGTTTGCCGCCGGTGTCATCGGTCTGGGGCTGAATATCGGCGCATACATGTCGGAATCGATCCGCGGCGCAATTCAGAGCGTTGATCGCGGCCAGATGGAAGCTGCCCGTTCCATCGGCTTTGGGCGAGGGCAGACGATGCGGTTCGTCGTGCTGCCGCAGGCAGCCCGGCTGATGATCCGCCCTCTCGGTGTCAATACGATTGCGCTCCTGAAGGGCTCTGCGCTGGTTTCCACCATTTCAGTGGTTGAACTGACCTATACGGCGCAGCGTTTCATCGGTTCAACCTACAAACCGTTCGAGATTTTCGGCGTTGCAGCCGTTCTCTACATGATCATCATCTATATCGTGGCGCGCGGGGTCGATCTTCTCGACAAGCGCTTCGCGGCGCAGTGAGGGAGGACTGGATGCAAGCTCTCGATTTCAGCATCGTCGCTCCCTATACGGATCTGCTTTTGACAGGACTTTGGTGGACGCTGGTTCTGACCGTGGCGTCGGCTTTCCTCAGCTTCGTGCTCGGCATCGCATTTGCGCTCGTGGTGCTGTACGCGCCTAAGATTCTCGCATGGCCGGTGCGGTTCTTCATGTGGCTGTTCATGGGAACGCCGCTTCTGTTGCAGCTGTTCCTGATCTATTTCGGGCTGGTTCAGATCGGTATCGATATTCCGGCACTTGGCGCGGGCATCATCGGCCTTAGCCTCCACTTTGCCGTCTATAATGCCGATATCATCCGCGCGGGTATCGTGGCGGTCGATCCGGGTCAAATGGAAGGCGCGCGTTCCATCGGCTTCAGCCATGGTCAGGCTTTGCGCTACATCGTCATCCCGCAGGCGGTGCGCAATACGATCCCCCCCATCGGCAACAATATGATCGTTCTTTTGAAGGATACGTCGCTGGTTTCGATCATCGGCATTGCCGAACTGGTGCATAGCGCGCAGCTTGCCATCAGCGAAACCTTCAGCCCGTTCGAATTCTACATCACCATCGCCGCCATCTACTACGTGGTCAATCTGGTTCTGGAAGCCAGCCTGCGGCGCATTGAAAGAAAAGTGGAGGTCACGCGATGAGCAGCCCCAAAACCGCAAAACCGATGGTCGAAGTGAAGGGCGCCCGCAAAGCCTACGGCGAGCTGGAAGTGTTGAAAGGTATCGACCTTTCCGTGGCGCGTGGCCAGATCGTCGCCATCATCGGCCCCAGCGGCTCCGGCAAGAGCACGCTTCTGCGCTCGATCAATCATCTTGAAACGCTGAATGGCGGTGAAGTCTGGCTTGATGGCATGCAGGTCAATCAACCTCTCACCGGGCAGGCTTTCGAGAAACACATCAATGCCGTGCGCCAGAAGATGGGCATGGTGTTTCAGCACTTCAACCTGTTTCCACATCTGACAGTGCTGGAAAACATCACGCTCGGCCCCATCAAGCTCAAGGGCATGACGAAGGACGCTGCTCGTACGCTGGCGCTGGAGCTTTTGAAAAAGGTCGGGCTTGCCGACAAGATCGACGTCTACCCCTCGCGGCTGTCCGGCGGTCAGAAGCAGCGTGTGGCCATTGCCCGTGCGCTCGCCATGCAGCCGAAAGTGATGCTGTTCGACGAAGCGACTTCGGCACTCGATCCCGAGCTGGTGGACGAGGTCAATGCCGTCATGAAGCAGCTCGCCGCTGAACATATGACGATGCTGATCGTCACGCATGAGATGCGATTTGCGGGCGAAGTGGCAGATCGCATCCTGTTCATGGATGGCGGTGTGGTGGTGGAAGAGGGGCCGCCGGATCAGATTTTGAGCAATCCGGTGCAGGAGCGTACCCGCTCCTTCCTCAAGAAATATCTGGCCGCGTGAGGTGATGGCATGAACGAGAGAAACGCCAATGAGTTTGCCGATTTTGGGGAATTTCCCGATTTCGGGCTGACCCCGGCGCAGCGACGCGAAGCCGTGCTTGGCCATTATTATGAATATCCCGGCATGGACGGGCCGCGTGGCGAAATCTGGTGCTACACCGATGCCTATTCTTATCTGCCGGGCACAACGGTTCATTTGCAGGTGAGTGCGACCGCCTCGCGCTTCGATATCGAAATCGTGCGCGATGGGGCGGTTGAAACGCCTGTCTTCTCAAAGCGCGGGATAGACTGCAAATGGCAGGAAACGCCAGCCCAATGTTCCGTTGTGGGCTGCGGCTGGGAGACGACATTTTCGTTCAAGACGGATGAGACTTGGCCTTCCGGCGCCTATCGCATTACGCTGCAGGCCGAAGGCAATGACGGTCAGCTGATCCATTGCCACCATCTGTTCATCCTGCGTCCTGTGGCAGGCCGTAAGCCCGGTCGTATCCTGCAGGTTGCAGCGACCGGCACGTGGACGGCCTATAATACCTGGGGCGGTTCCAACCACTATCAGGGCATTACCGGGCCGAATGGCGATCAATATGCGACGACGGTAAGTATCGAGCGTCCGTTCTGCCGTGGCTTCGCGCTGTTACCGTCCGATGCGCCTCGCGTGCCGCTGGAGTTTGTGACGCCGCCTGCCGCCCCTCCACGCTATCCGCATATGGAATGGGCCTTTGCCAATGGCTATTCCAAGAAATATGCCTCATCCGGCTGGGCCAGCTATGACAGCCTGTTCTTTCGCTGGGCTGAACGGGAAGGCTTTGCGATTGATCTCGCCAGCCAGCATGAGCTGCACTTCTCGCCGGAAATCCTCGACGGTTATGATTGCGTGGCCTTTGTCGGTCACGACGAATATTGGACATGGGAAATGCGCGATGCCGTCGATCATTATGTCGATGGCGGCGGTCGTGCGGCCCGTTTTGCGGGCAACTTCATGTGGCAGACGCGGCTTGAAGATGATGGCAAGCGCCAGACTTGCTACAAATATCGCGCCCGCGCCGAAGACCCGGTCTATCGCTCCGCCGATCCACGGCGCACCAGCAGTTGCTGGGAAGCGACGGAAGCCGGACGGCCTGCTGCCGAAACCTTCGGCCTCAATGCGCTGCGCGGGCTTTATGTCGGCTGGGGTGGTTGCGCCCCGCGTGGCG
The DNA here is from genome assembly GCF_002252505.1 of Brucella grignonensis. Lineage (GTDB taxonomy): Bacteria > Pseudomonadota > Alphaproteobacteria > Rhizobiales > Rhizobiaceae > Brucella > Brucella grignonensis. Next base: position 189,933 of record NZ_NNRL01000169.1, read on the forward strand.
TACGCGGTTTTCCGGTCTATCGCCCGGAACATTGGGCCTTTGCGGGAACCGGCATCTATTACGGTGATCTCCTGGGCGCTGACGGTCATGCCTTCGGCTATGAGGTCGACGGGCTCGACTATGTGATCCGGGGTGGTCTGCCCGAACCGGAGGAGGGCAGCGGCGCACCCGATGGATTGCAGATTCTGGCGCTTGGCATGTCGTCTCTCAAGGAAGAGAGCGCGGATATTCCCGCCGACGACCAGTTCCTCTCCGATGCCGATGCCAAATTCGTGGCCGATACGCTGATCGGCGACAATGGCGATGCAGCCGTCGAACGCATCAAGCGCGGCTGCGGCATGATCGTCAATTTCCCGCGCGGCAAGGGCGAGGTTTTCCACGCCGGAAGCTGCGAGTGGGTAGCGGCTCTCAAACGCGGCGACCGCATGGTCGAGCGTGTGACGGCCAATGTTCTCAACCAATATCTCAAGCGCTGACAGAGTAACGCCATGCTCAACACAAAAGCACAGAACGAACGCCCGGCATCGCATCTTTTTTACCAGTCACGCCTGCGCAGGCCGCTGGTGGATCGGGCCGAAGGCATCTATATCTGGGATCAGGACGGACGCCGCGTCATCGACGGGTCGAGCGGCGCGATGGTGGTCAATATCGGCCATGGCAATCGCAACGTGCTCGATGCCATGAAAGAGCAGATGGACCGCGTGACCTTCGCCTATCGCCTGCACTTTGAAAACGAACCGGCGGAAGATCTGGCACGCATGGCCGCCGAGCGTATGCCGGAAGGGCTGGACAAGATATTCTTCGTTTCCGGCGGTTCGGAAGCGGTCGAATCCTGTATCAAGCTTGCCCGCCAGTGGGCGGTCGCGACCGGGCAGGGCAAGCGCTGGAAAGTGATTTCGCGCTTTCCGTCCTATCACGGCGGCACGCTTGGCGCGCTGGCTGTCACCGGCTACGCGGCATTGAGCGAGCCCTTCGCGCCCATCATGCGCGAAATGCCGAAAGTCCCGGCTCCGACCGCCTATCTCGACCGCGATAATCTGTCGATGGAGCAACGCGGGCAGAAATATGCCGACATGCTGGAGGAGAAGATTCAGGAAGAAGGTCCTGAAAGCGTGCTTGCCTTCATCATGGAGCCGATCGGTGGGGCATCCACCGGCGCGCTGGTTGCGCCCGACAGCTATTATCCGCGCATCCGCGAAATCTGCGACCGTTATGGCATCCTGCTCATCCACGACGAGGTGATGAGCGGTGCCGGGCGCACCGGCAAGTTTTTGGGCGGTGATCACTGGAACTGCAAGCCTGATCTGATCGCGCTTTCCAAGGGCTTTGCCTCCGGTTATTGCCCGCTTGGCGCGATGGCGGCACCGGCCCGCATCGTCCAGCCGGTTTTGGATGCCGGGGGCTTTCTGCATGGCTTCACTTATGCCGGCAATCCGCTGGCCTGTGCCGCGGGCAAGGCCGTATTGCAGGAGATCGATCGTCTCGATCTGGTCGGCAATGCCGCCCGTATGGGCGATGCGCTGAAGGGCGAACTGGAAGGGCTTGCGAAACGCTTCCCTTTCATCGGCGATGTGCGCGGCAAGGGCCTGCTGCTCGCAGCCGAATTCGTGTCCGATCCAGAAACCATGAAGCCGCTGCCGAAAGAATTGAACGCTCATCAGCGCATGATCGATCTCGCCTATGAACGCGGGCTCATCATCTATTCGCGCCGCACGCGCGGCGGCGTCGAGGGCGATCATTTCCTCGTCTGCCCGCCAATGATCGTGAGCCGCGAACAGGTCGGCGAGATCACCGCCATTCTCGGTGATACGCTGGAGGTTCTGGCGCGTGAACTCAAACTGCCTGTGAACGCCTAAGGAAACCGGATCATGACCGACAAGAAGAAGATGCGTCACAAGGTGATCATCACCTGCGCGGTGACAGGCTCCGTCCATACGCCCTCCATGTCGCCGCATCTGCCGGTGACGCCGGACGAGATTGCGAGCGAAGCCATCGCGGCAGCGGAAGCGGGCGCGTCCATCCTGCATCTTCATGCCCGCGATCCGCGCGATGGCAGGCCGTCCGCCGACCCGGACCTGTTCATGCAGTTCCTGCCGCGCATCAAGCAATCGACGGCGGCGGTGGTGAATATCTCCACTGGCGGCTCGTCGCTGATGACACTGGAAGACCGGTTGGCCGCGCCGCTTAAGGCGCAACCGGAAATGTGTTCGCTCAATATGGGCTCGATGAATTTCGCGCTGTTTCCGGCACTCGACAGGCCACGCGAGTGGAAACATGCGTGGGAGCCGGAACTGCTGGAAGCTACCCGTCATTCGATCTTCAAGAACACTTTTGCAGATATGGAAGGCATTCTGACCAGTCTCGGCCAAGGCTGTGGCACCCGTTTCGAATTCGAATGCTACGATGTCGGCCATCTCTATTCGCTGGCGCATTTCCGCGACCGGGGGCTGGTGTCCGGCCATCTGTTTATCCAGTTCGTCTTCGGGGTTCTGGGTGGTATCGGGGCCGATCCGGATAATCTCATGCATATGAAGCGGATCGCCGACAAGCTGTTCGGAGACGACTATTCCTTCTCCGTGCTGGCGGCGGGACGGCACCAGATTCCGATGATTACCATGGCAGCGGCGATGGGCGGCAATGTCCGCGTCGGGCTGGAAGACAGCCTTTATGACGGGCGCGGCCAGCTGGCCAAGAGCAATGCCGATCAGGTTCGTCGCATACGCAGCATTCTTGACGGCCTGTCGCTGGACGTTGCAACGCCTGACGAGGCGCGAGAATATCTGGGCCTCAAAGGTGGAGACAGGGTGGCGTTCTAGAGCATGTCTCCCGAAAGTGGGAACCGGTTTCGGGATAAAGACATGCGTAAAAACAAAAGGATCGAGAGTTTCCAATGATTCGATCAAAACAGGAAATGCTCTGATGCCGAAGATCGTGTTGGACAGTAAAACCGGCGTCGTGGTTCGGCTTGGTGAACTTGCCGATGCCGAACAGATTCACGCAGCAATCTGCACGATGGGCGCAGGACTTGGCGCTGCGGGAAAAATCTCCAGCACGGTTGAGGATTTCCGCTGTTATGGTTTTGGTCCCTATGCGGCTTTCACCAGTCTGATCGCCGAGGTGGACGATAGGTTTGCCGGTCTTGCCCTGTTCTTCCCGATCTTCTCGACATGGTTGGGCAAACCGGGCGTCTACGTGCAGGACCTCTATGTCGATGAAGCCTTTCGCGGCAGAGGGATCGGCGAGGTGCTTTTGCGCCATGTCGCCTCCTGGTCGATGGCGCGCGGCGGTGTCTATCTGCGGCTGGCCGTGGACCGGGACAATGTCGCAGCGCAAAGATTTTATGACCGGCTGGGTATCGGCTGGATTGAAGCCGACCGCGATCACGGTGCCTATGGCGATGATTTCGCCCGCTTGGCGCGTATCAATCAAATCAGGGAGTAATCATGAAAGCCTTTTACGCTGTCGAGCAGAAGCGTCACGACCCGAAAGCCTTTCTTTCCAGCGGTGCGCCGCAGCCTAACCCCGAACAGCCGGAACGTGTCGAGCGCCTGCTCGCCGGCGCGAAGGCCGCAGGCTACGAAATCATCCGTCCGCAAAATCATGGTCTGGGCCCGATTGCAGCCGTGCATACGCCGGAATATCTTGAATTCCTCCAGCACATCTATGCCCGTTGGCGGCGTATTGATGAGGCTTCGGAAGAGGTGATCCCGAATATCCACCCGCTGGCGCGTGATGGCCGCTATCCGGCGTCTGCCGTGGGGCAGGTTGGCTATCACATGGCTGATACGGCGTGCCCGATTGCTGAACATACTTGGGAAAGCGTGTGCTGGAGCGCATGGAGCGCGGTCGATGCCGCCGATGCGGTGCTTGCAGGCGAGGTCGCGGCCTATGCGCTCTGCCGTCCCCCGGGGCATCATGCCTTTGCCGATGTTGCTGGCGGCTTTTGTTTCGTCAATAATTCGGCAGTCGCGGCCCAGCATCTACGCTCGAAGGCTGAACGCGTCGCAATCCTCGATGTCGATCTGCATCACGGCAACGGGACGCAAGGCATTTTCTATGCGCGTCCCGATGTGCTGACTGTCTCGATCCACGCCGATCCGCTACGCTTCTATCCATTCTTCTGGGGCCATGCCGATGAACGCGGTGAAGGGGCTGGTCTTGGCTACAACCTCAATCTGCCTCTGCCGCGCAAATCTGGCGATGACGAGTTCCTCGCGTCGCTCGATACGGCTTTTCGTCGTATCGAAGCCTTCGCGCCAGATGCGCTGGTGGTAGCACTTGGTCTTGACCCGTTTGAGGGTGATCCATTCGGCGGATTGTCGGTTACCACTGGCGGTTTCGGACGTATTGCCGAAGCGATTGCAAAGCTTCGGCTGCCAACCGTCATCGTTCAGGAAGGTGGTTATCTTTGCGATGCGCTGGGTGACAATCTCACCGCTTTCCTGGGCGGCTATCAGTCGGTGGCGCGATGAGCGGCCTTGTGTCTTTTATCGGCGTTGTACATCCGTGGATGTGCGACGTCATGGGACATATGAATGTCCGTCACTACGCGGGGATGTTCGACGATGCGAGCTTTCAGCTACTGGGACACATAGCCGGGAAAATCCCGGATGAGGGTTTCGGTTGGGCGGATGTGTGCTCGACTATGGACTACAAAAAGGAAGTGCCCGCCGGGGATTTGCTGACGATCCGCTCTCAGGTGCTGAAGGTGGGGCGTTCATCAATCACGTTTCGCCAGATAATGGCTGGTTCGCTTGATGGGGACCTGCGCGCCATCAATGAGACAACGTCCGTCTGTTTCGACAAGATCGCGCGCCATTCACTCGAACTTGAGCCAGCAATGCGAGCGCGAGCGGAAAGGCTCATGTAGGGGGCACAATCTGATCGGCTAGCCGCAGACATGATCTGCTGCCGAATGGCAGCTAACTCCGCTCATAACGCATAAGCGGACGGTCAGCGTCCGGCCCCATTGCGGCCATTCTAAATGATTAGTCATTGCATTTTCAGATAATAGAATCTGCTTCACTTCTGACTAGTGTTTTCTCTCTTTTGTAAATCAATAAAAGCTAATAGATCGCCATATTTATAACGAATAGCTTTGCCCACTTTTCGATAAGGTAAGTTTTCAATGCCCTGGACCCGCCAGTTAGCAAGGGTCTTTGGACTTAAACCTAAAATACCAGCGGCTTGCTCAGACGTCAGCAGATGGTCAAGCTCATAGTTTGTTGAGGGTAGGGGATGTTCTCGAGCACTGTCAGTCTGCGTCGTGAGAAAGCTTAATGACATATTGTATTTTCGAACAAGGTGCTCGGTGAGGCTGAGATAAAGCTGCTCGAGACTAGGCTGCTCATTTTTGTTATCAGGCTTTTTCGCCATTTATATGAGCTCACCTAACATGGATGGTGTTCGATTACGAAACGCGATGGAAGTTGTTGTTAACATAACAAACAGAATAGTCGAGTTCGACAATACAGAAATTGAGAAGTATTAATTTTAACGACGTGCGGCCCAGGCGGGCTCTGCATGTTCCCGAACGTTTTTCCACAGGGATTTTATGCTGCTTCGAAAGGCAGTTTTGCAGTGCAAATTACGAATAACGAAGGTGATTGCTATTTGATTGCTAGCATCAATATGGTGAAAACGAAAACTAGCTAAGTCATTGATTTTATGGTGCCGCTTAGCAGACTCGAACTGCTGACCCCATCATTACGAATGATGTGCTCTACCAACTGAGCTAAAGCGGCCCGGAACCGTGGTTCCAAAATTCCCGAAGGAATGCCGATCTATTTGTGACCGAACGGTGCGCTGATAACCAAAAGCATAAAGGAAAGCAAGGTCCAAAACGCATATTCTTCACGTTTGTTCGGACCAATTAAAAACAAAGCCTCCAGTATGTGTCACAAGAGGCTTTGCTGTCTTTAAGGGCGGTAATTATGCATCTCGGCAGATACGGTTGCGAGCTTGCTCGTATTCCTGCGCCAGGCGATCAACGAGCTTTGCCGTAGGGGCTATTTCCTTAATTGCACCGATACCCTGTCCACATCCCCAAATGTCTTTCCACGCTTTCGCGCCTTCCTGATGGGCCTTGTCGAAGTCCATTTTGGATGGATCAGCCTCCGGTAGATGATCAGGATCGAGGCCTGACTTAGCGATAGATGGTTTGAGGTAGTTGCCTGCAATTCCGGTAAAGTAGTTGGAATAGACAATGTCGGCAGCGTTCGATTCAACGATCATTTGTTTGTAATCTTCAGAAGCGCGGGCTTCCGCCGTGGCAATGAACGGTGAGCCAATATAGGCAAGATCTGCGCCCATCGCCTGTGCCGCGAGAATAGCGCCGCCATTGGCGATTGCACCGGAAAGAAGCAGGGGGCCGTCGAACCATTCACGAATTTCCTGAATGAGTGCGAAGGGTGAGAGCGCGCCTGCATGGCCGCCCGCGCCTGCGGCAACGGCGATGAGGCCATCCGCACCTTTTCGGATCGCAGAATTGGCATGGCGATTGTTGATAACGTCATGCAGAACAATGCCGCCGTATGAATGGATCGCGGCATTGACTTCAGGAACTGCACCCAGGGAAGAGATGACGATGGGAACTTTGTATTTCACGCATAGTCCAAGGTCATGTTCGAGACGCTTGTTGGAGCGGTGCACAATCTGGTTAACTGCAAATGGAGCGGCTGGGCGGTTAGGATTCGCGGCATCATAGGCAGCGAGATCTTCGGTAATCTCGGCTAACCACTCGTCTAGTTGTGCTTCAGGGCGTGCATTGAGTGCCGGGAAAGAGCCGACGACCCCCGCCTTGCACTGCGCCAGCACCAGGGCCGGATTGGAAATGATAAACAGTGGCGCTCCGACCACGGGAATGCGCAGCCTGTTTTTCAAAGTATCCGGCAATGCCATTTTATCCTCCCAAAAATTGACGTTTCCGTAAACGTAATATTTTTAGCATGGCTTTTGCTAACAGCAACATGAAAAATGACTGCAAAAATTCAAGGCAATATGAGAGCTTATTTGGAGGCTGTTTTGACAAAGGCCGGGGAAAATGAGGCAAAAAGTTAATATTTGGTATCTTTGACAGGTCTCTCGGGTAGCCAAAATAGGTCTAGAACAGGTAAATGCCTTGATTCAGACGTTAATTTCGCTGAGGCTCATTTAACCGGCTGTGTCCGACAGGCCCAGCCAACAGACGCAACCAAGGAAGAGCAGCCCTTTGGAAAGTATCGAACGCGCAATCAGAAATGCATTCGCAAAGTCGGATGCGCATAATCCGGTTACCCGTCAGCGCATTTATGAAGCGGCTTGGGGTGCACACGAGCGCGCGTTGACTGCCAATGCTGCCCTTAGCGAAGATCAAAAGCAGCAGCGACGTCAGAAGATCAAGGCTGCTATTTCAGAGATAGAGGCTGAGTTTAAGTCTGGTTCTGCGGCGAATGCTAAGCGAGAGCCGTCGCTGGACGCACCAGAATCCTCAGACCCTGTTTTGGGTGAGGGGGGGTACGAAGCTGGTCCTGCGCTCGATACAGCAGATATTCGCGCAACCTCGAAAAAGAAAAAGCGTGGCTCTGCCGATCTGGGTTATGAAGCAGGCGTCTCCCGCAAGGATCGCAAGAAAAAGCGTCGCTCGCCGCTTATCAGCGTCGGTATCCCGGTAATGGTTATCGTTATTCTGGGATTGATTGGCTTCTCGCTTTACAACAGCTTTGCGGATTTTACGCGCGGCAATGGTTCAAGCCCGCTTTTGACAGATAATCGCATGGCGCCGATTAAAGAAGGCGAAGATCCGGAAGGACGCACCTGGATCAACATTTTCACGCCGACGGATGCTACGCGCATGTCAGTGCAGGGTGGGGCGACCGCTGAAATCATGCGTGAAGGCACCAACAGTTTTGCTCGGGTTCAGTCGAAGGGCGCAAATGACAGTGTCACGTTTGATGTGGGCGAAGGTGTGTTGAACCAGCTTATGGGTAAAAAGGCGACCTTTGATATTGTTGCCCGCAGCGATGATGGTAAGCCAACACAGATGTCGGTTAACTGTGATTTTGCAGGTCTGGGTGATTGCGGGCGCAGACGTTATGACGTTCGTGATTCCGTGAGTGACTTCCTGTTCGATCAGGATTTTCAGGCGGGTCAATCTGCTGGTCGTGCGGGCAAGATCACAATCAATTCTGATCTCAGTGGTGCAGGCAAGCCTGTTGATATTTTTGCAATTCGTGTAACCACTGCGGCTGAATAATCAGCTTAGCAGCTTTTCCAGTGTTTCAAGCCGGTCCGCTTCGCGGGGCGGCTTGTCCCAGCGAAGCCGTGAGAAACGCGGAAAGCGCATGGCGACGCCGGATTTATGGCGCGTGGAGCGGTTGAGACCCTCGAAAGCCACCTCCACCACCAGCCCATGATCGGGCTCGGCGCGGACCGATCGCACCGGGCCGAAGCGCTCGGTGGTGTTCTCGCGCACAAACTTGTCCAGCAATTTCAATTCTTCGTCCGTAAAGCCGAAATAGGCCTTGCCGACTGGTACCAGCACTGGCTCGTCTTCCGGTCCCGTCCAGACGGCAAAGGTGAAATCAGAATAATAGCTGGAGCGCTTGCCATGTCCACGCTGGGCATAGACGATCACGGCATCGACGGTGAAAGGATCGCGCTTCCATTTGAACCAAGGTCCTTTCGGGCGTCCGGGCAGGTAGGTGCTGTCGTGACGCTTCAGCATCACGCCTTCAATGACGGGATGGGGTGGATTGGCGCGAAACTGCGCCAGTTCCTGAAAGTCAGCGAAAGGCAGCACCGGCGAAAGATCGAACCGGCGAGGGTCGAGCTTGCTGATGAAACTTTGCAGGCGGGCACGGCGCTCGAAGAAAGGCAAGGAGCGCAAATCGTTGCCGGTCTGCTGGTTCCCTTCCTGCAACAGATCATAGGCCCGCACGAAAGCCGGATAGTCGCGTAACTGCTTCGCGCTCACGGTCTTGCGGTTCAGTCTTTGCTGGAGATCGGAAAAAGTGGCTGTTTCTATACCGGTTTCGCCGTGATGACCGACGAGTAGTTCGCCGTCGATTGCACCTTCGAAATCCATAGCTTCCAGAATATCCGGGAATGCGCCGGAAATATCGTCACCGGTACGTGAATAGAGACGGCGCACGCCGTCTTCCGAGACGGCCTGTACCCGAATGCCGTCCCACTTCCATTCGGCGCTGTAGGCGGATGCGTCAAGCGAGGGGATTTCAGTTTCGTCGAGTGCTGTCGCCAGCATGACGGGGCGAAACGGCGCGGCAGCGGTGGCAGCAGGTTTTTCGCCACGGCCTTCCAGCCAGGCGAAAAGCACCTCATAGGGCGGTGACTGGCCGTGCCAGAGTTCCTCGATTTCGACAACGTTGACGCCGCCAAAGTCAGCGAGAGCCTGTTTGGCCAAACGGGCGGAAACCCCAACGCGCAAACCACCGGTGACGAGCTTTAACAGCGCATAACGTTCGGAAATGCCGAGCAGATCAAGCCATCCGGCCACGAGCATCGGGCCTTCGCGGCGCGAAGCATTCTGCAATTCGTGAACCACGATCCCAAGTGGCAGATTTGCGCCGGGTGCGGTTTCACTGGGGCCGGGCCAGATAAGCGAAATCGTTTCGGCAAGATCACCGACATAGTCGTAGGAATAGGCAAAGAGTGCGGGATCGGTGCGCACGGCTATCAGTGCGCGCAGCATGGCGGGCTTCACGCTTTGCAGTTCGAGATCGCGCGTGATTGCCGCCAATGCCAGACCGCGATCCGGGTCGGGAGTAGCACGGAAATAGTCAACAAGCAGACGAAGCTTGCCGTTGCGCTGCGGCGTCAGAACCAGCCGGTCAAGAAGTTCAGCGAAAGCACGCATCAATCGCCCTCATCTTCATAGCCGATGAGATGCAGCGGCTTGGCCGGTATGTTCTGCAACTCGCACCAGCGAACAAGCGCTTCCTCGCGTCCATGCGTGACCCACACTTCGGCGGGTGCGATTTCCGTTATGGTCGCCGTCAGTTCATCCCAGTCGCAATGGTCGGAAATGATGAGTGGCAGTTCAACGCCCTGTTGCTTGGCGCGCTGGCGGATGCGCATCCAGCCGGAGGCGAAGGCCGAGATAGGATCGGGAAAACGCCGCGCCCAGCGGTCGGAAAAAGCCGATGGAGGACCGACGATGATCTTGCCTGCAAAATTGGGCTGCGCTTCGTCACGTTCCAGCGTTGCCGGTTCAAGCGGACCGAGATCGATGCCTTGTGCCTGGTAATAATCGCAGATCTTTTCCAGTGCACCGTGAATATAGATCGGTTCCGAGTAGCCTGCATTGCGTATGAGTTTGATAACCCGCTGTGCCTTGCCCAGCGAATAGGCACTGACAAGGTGCGCCCGTTCAGGAAATTGCCGGATTGATTTGAGAAGCATCGCGATCTCGTGCGACGCATCCGGGTGACGAAATACTGGCAGTGCAAAAGTTGCTTCGGTGATGAAGACATCACAGGCGACAGGTTCAAACGGCGCGCATGTTGGATCGGCCGCGCGCTTGTAATCGCCGGAAGCGACAATGCGGGTTCCGTCCTTCTCCACCGCGATCTGGGCCGAGCCGAGCACATGGCCCGCGCCATGAAAATTGACCCGGACACCATTGATCGTCAGGGTTTCGCCGAGGCCTATCGGTTGCGTGGTTTCGGCGAAATTTGCGCCATAGCGGAGCGCCATGATGTCGAGCGTTTCGGGTGTTGCCAGCACATGGGTGTGGCCCGAGCGGGCATGATCGGAATGCCCGTGGGTGATGAGCGCGCGTTCCACCGGACGCACGGGGTCGATGTAGAAATCGCCGGGCGGGCAATAAAGACCTTTGGGAGAGGAGCAGAGAAGCTGGTTGAAACGCATGGTTTGAAGATAGGTCACGAAGTTCGCCCCGAAAAGAGAGGGAGCTTGCATCTGCTGACAAAATGAGAACAAAAGTGAACAAACACCTTGGCGGCTTGCCTTGCTGCGATTAGATTGACGGCGTGACACTGAACCTGAAACCCGCCGCCGCATCTGCCGCTTTTCCCTTGCCGGACCGTTTTCTCGAATGGTTTGCGGCCAAGGGCTGGTCGCCGCGCGCGCATCAGCTTGAGCTTCTGGCCCGTGCCGAACAGGGACAGTCCACGCTTCTGATCGCACCCACCGGGGCGGGTAAAACGCTGGCCGGGTTTCTGCCTGCATTGGTGGATCTGGAAAAACGTGGGCGCTTAAAGCCCGGCTTGGCGAAGCGCGGAGTTCACACGCTCTATATTTCCCCCTTGAAAGCGCTTGCCGTCGATATTCATCGCAATCTGACGGTGCCGGTCGAGGAAATGGGTCTCGACATCACCATCGAGACACGGACCGGTGACACGCCCGCACACAAACGCCAGCGACAGAAGCTTGCGCCACCGGATATTCTGCTGACCACGCCAGAGCAGCTTGCGCTGTTGATCGCATCCAAAGGTTCGGAACAGTTCTTCAAGGGCCTGCGCTATGTGGTGCTGGACGAATTGCACTCGCTGGTGATTTCCAAGCGCGGGCATTTGCTGGCGCTGGGGCTGGCGCGGCTGCGCCGCCTGCAACCGCAATTGCAGACCATCGGCCTTTCCGCCACGGTGGCTGAGCCCGATGAACTGCGCCGCTGGCTGGTTGAACAGGACGGCACCGGGCCGATGGCCGGTCTTGTGACGGTGGATGGCGGTGCCAAGCCGGAAATTACCATTCTCGATTCCGACGAGCGGGTGCCATGGTCGGGCCATTCGTCACGCTATGCCATTCCCGACATCTACGAAGCGATCCGCCAGAACAAGACGACGCTTTTATTCGTCAATACGCGCAGTCAGGCGGAGATGCTGTTTCAGGAGCTGTGGCGAGTCAATGAGGACACGCTGCCCATTGCGCTGCATCATGGTTCGCTCGATGCCAGCCAGCGCCGCAAGGTCGAGCAGGCCATGGCCGCCAACACATTGCGGGCTGTGGTCGCGACTTCGACGCTTGATCTGGGGATTGATTGGGGCGATGTCGATCTGGTCATTCATGTCGGTGCACCGAAAGGGGCGAGCCGCCTTGCGCAGCGCATTGGCCGTGCCAATCACCGCATGGACGAGCCAAGCCGCGCCATTCTCGTACCCGCCAATCGCTTCGAGGTGATGGAGTGCCGTGCTGCACTTGATGCCAATTATCTGGGCGCCCAGGATACGCCACCCTTGATCGATGGAGCGCTGGATGTGCTGGCGCAACACGTGCTCGGCATGGCCTGTGCCGAGCCTTTCAACGCCGATCAGCTTTATCGTGAAGTGCAGAGCGCTGCACCCTATTCAAACCTTCCGCGAGACACGTTCGACCGCATTCTGGATTTTGTGGCGACTGGCGGCTACGCGCTCAAGACCTATGAGCGGTTTGCGAAAATCCGCAAGACGGTGGACGGAACGTGGCGGGTCTCCAATCCGCGCATCGCGCAGCAATATCGGCTTAACATCGGCACGATTGTCGAAGCGCCGGAGCTCAATGTCCGGCTTACTCGTGGCGGCAAGGGCGGAAATGCGCGCGGCGGACGTGTTCTTGGTCGCATCGAGGAATATTTCCTTGAGACGCTCACTGCTGGCGACACGTTCCTTTTTGCAGGCAAGGTGCTGCGGTTTGAAGGTATCCGTGAGAACGAATGTATCGCCTCCAATGCTGCCGGGCAGGATGCCAAGATTCCTGTCTATGCAGGTGGCAAGTTTCCGCTTTCCACCTATCTCGCCGCGCAGGTGCGCGCCATGCTTGCCGACCGCACGCGCTGGCAGTTTTTGCCGGAACAGGTGCGGGAATGGCTGGAAGTGCAGCAATGGAAATCCGTGCTGCCAGCAACGGACGAGCTGCTGATCGAAACCTTTCCGCGCGGCAATCGCTTCTACATGGTCGCCTATCCGTTTGAGGGCAGGCTGGCACATCAGACGCTTGGCATGTTGCTGACGCGCCGTCTGGAGCGCATGGGCGCACATCCGCTTGGCTTTGTCGCGACCGATTATTCGCTGGGACTCTGGGGCCTCAAGGATATGGGCGCGCTGATCGGCACTGGAAAGCTCAATCTCCCCCGCCTGTTCGACGAGGATATGCTGGGGGACGATCTCGAAGCCTGGCTCGATGAAAGCTACCTTTTGAAACGCACTTTCCGCAATTGCGCCGTGATTTCAGGGCTTATCGAGCGCCGTCATCCGGGACAGGAGAAAACGGGCCGTCAGGTTACGGTTTCCACTGACCTGATCTATGACGTGCTGCGGACCCACGAGCCGGACCATATATTGTTGCAGGCGACGCGCGCGGATGCGGCGACCGGACTTCTGGATATCAGGCGTCTTGGCGACATGCTGGCGCGCGTGAAAGGTCATCTTTTGCACAAGCCGCTCGACAGGATTTCACCGCTGGCGCTGCCTGTGATGCTCGAAATCGGGCGCGAGCGTGTGGCGGGTGAGGGCGATGAAATGCTGCTTGCAGAGGCCGCAGATGATCTGATCAAAGAGGCGATGCAATGAAGACTGCAGTATGGGGCAATGGAGAGGCCTACAGTCTGGCCCATACGGAAGTGCGTGGCGTTGCAGCTGTGTGCGATCCATCCGGTGCACTGTTCCTGCCCGACCTGCATATGCTGATCGTTTCCGATCTGCATCTGGAAAAAGGTTCATCCTTTGCCCGGCGCGGCCAGCTCATCCCACCTTATGATACAGCAGCGACGCTCGATATGCTGGCGCTGGCAATCGCGCGTTATCAGCCGCGAACCGTCATCAGCCTTGGCGACAGTTTTCACGATGCAACCGCCAGCGAACGCCTGCCGTCGCTTTATGCCATCCGGCTGAAATCGCTTATGGAGCATCGGGACTGGTTCTGGATCACTGGCAATCACGATCCGGATCGCCCGGTCGACCTGCCGGGCGATTGTGTGGAGGAACTGGCAATCGGGCCGCTTACCTTCCGGCATGAACCATCGCGCAAGGCCGGGCAGGGCGAGATTGCAGGGCACCTTCACCCCGCAGCCCGCATCGTGCGACGTGGACGGTCAGTACGCCGCCCCTGTTTTGTTAGCGACGGGGAAAGGCTCATCATGCCTGCTTTCGGCGCCTATACGGGTGCGCTGAATATTCTGGATCGCGCCTTTCGGGGGCTATTCGCTGACGAGACCCTGCGCGCCTATATGCTGGGACAGGGCAAGGTTTACCCGATTGCGCGCGGCGCGCTGGTGGGCGGCTAATCTTTTTTGAATAAAACACGTCCGGCCCAGCCGGTGAAGACAGCCAGAAACACCGCGAACAAGCCGTAATAGAAACTATATTTATGCGCGGCGTCATAGATGCTTTGCTCTACGCCCGCCTTCACGATTTCAAGACTGGCATTGGCCTCGCGCAGAAAGACACCGTTGCGGAACAAAAGAGCACGGGCGCGATGGCGACCGACTGGCACATTGGCTGAGAGGTTAAGCGTTGCGCGAAACAATGTGCGCGAGATAAATTCCACACTGCCGATGCGCTGGCTGTAAAGACCTTGCCGTATTTTCATCTCGCGCAATTCGTTGCCGAATGTCGGGATATTGCCCGACAGGCTCGCAGGGTCTTCTGGCCTCAGATAAAAATTGCGGACACCGACTGAAAGCTGGCGGTAGATTTTGTCATCCGCGATATCCTGCAAGTTGCGTGTCGAAGCCAACGAATAGGAAAGCGGGACTCCAAGGAAGGTTTCAGAATCTGCATTCACCCAGACACCGAGGTAGCGGTCCTTCTTGCGCACCACGAGGTCGCGCGACGGGCCTTGCAGAACGACGATGATGTCGTAGCGTCCCTGCCGCTGGATCATTGGATCAGCATTATCCAGCGCGCCGAAGATTGTGAGATCGGTGCCACCAAAATTGGAGGTGATGGCAATCGTCTCGGTTGAAAGACCAATCTCAATGGTTTCTTCAGCAGGATTTTGCAGTTGCGGCACAGCATTGCCATCGCCGCTGGAATTGATCTGCGCTGATACCGGGGCTGCTGCAAAGCAGAGAAGAAAAGCGGGTATGAGCCTGAGTTTCCTCATGTTACATATCCGCTATTGTGATTGAGAACAGATTATCGGGTCGTACAAAAAGGCCGAATGCAAGACGCAGGCCTACGGCAAGAACCAGCAAGGCAAGCAACAGGCGTAGCTGTTCACCACGCAATTTCTGGCCTACACGCGCACCATATTGCGCACCAATTACGCCACCGAGCATTAGAAGAAATGCCAGCACGATATCGATGGACTGGTTGGTTGTCGCCTGCATCACTGTGGTGAATGCTGTGACGAATGTGATCTGAAACAGCGATGTGCCGACAACCACATTGGTCGGAACGTGCAGCAGATAGATGAGCGCTGGCACCATGATGAAGCCGCCGCCAACACCCATCACAGATGACAGAAGGCCGATGAAAAAGCCGATACCGAGTACCGGAATGATGCTGACATAGATGGTGGATGCGCGAAACCGCATCTTGAACGGCAGCTTATGGATCCAGGTGTGCTGCCCCGGGCGGCGGATTGCGCCAGCCTGTCCTTTTTTGACACGGCGAAGCGCCTGCATGCTTTCAACCAGCATGAGCCCGCCAACGGTGCCAAGGAAGAAGACGTATAGGATCGAAACGATCAGATCGAGCTGGCCTAAATCACGCAGCCACGAGAACACGAAAATGCCGAGCAGCGATCCGACTATACCGCCTGCAACCAGAAACAGGCCAAGCTTGATATCGAGCGTGCGACGTTTGAAATGCGCCAGCGCGCCGGAAACCGACGAGGCGATGACCTGATTGGCGCCGGTGGCCACGGCAATGGCTGGTGGAATGTTATAAAAGATCAACAAAGGTGTGATCAGAAATCCGCCGCCAACACCGAACAATCCAGAAAGAAAACCAACGGCAGCGCCCATGCCGAGCAGAACCAGCATGTTGACCGATAATTCCGCAATGGGAAGGTAAATACCCAATTCCGAACCCGGTTTCTGTAACGCACAACACGCAGCCCGTTGCGGCCGCGCCATGCCGCAAGGTCTGTCTCAATTTTGCTAAAGCAAGTCTTCCTCAGATTGTTGCCTTAACAGTTTAGTTTGCTGCGCATCTTGCCCGAAACCAACTCAGATTTTTCGGGATACGCCCTTAGAGGTCTTGCTCTTTCGGTGCAGGGAAGTCAAACCCCGATTGATAATAGAGTTACTTTGGCAAACAATGTGAGAAGAAAATGGCACATTGTTGTTTGTTAACAACAATGTTGTCACCAGCCTTGTCAGAAAAACTTCATATTGCCGATGTGAAATCGGCTATTCAATGTAGCTCTGGCGGTTACTGAGAATGATCGAAATATGATCTTTTGGCGTTATGACCGCGTAGGTCGATGACGGATAGAATTGTGCTCTGATCGAGATATTGTTGGATATCTTGTTGTCGACGAGGCCGCCGTTTTTAATCACGTAGAGAAAGAGATTTGTGATGCTGGCGCCATAGGAGCCGGCGAATTTGCTGTTCGATGTAAAGCCGAATGAGGTTGTATTCTCCGAATAATATTCCCCGTTCGTGATTAACCAGTCCTCGGTTGGATTGGAGCGAGACATTGTAGTTTTTTTGCCGTCTGGTGTCGAGAAACTCAGGTTGAATGATAGCGCAATATAAATATTCTTGAGTTCACTCGTTCCGGACAAGACTTTGAATAGCGATTTATAGGGATGGAAATCGTCGGCTTGTATGAGCTGACGGTCCGGCGACGATATTTCAAAATCAATCGCGTCGCCCTGAAACCCTTTAACATCCTTGTCGAGTGCAAGGGGTATTTTGGCAATTATGCCATTTTCCATCTCGTTATTTACATGCAAAAGCATCACATGGCCCCCTGGTTTTATTGATTAAATAATAAGCGGCGGCAATTGGATTCAAGCTGTTATTTATTCCAGAATGTAAGTTCGTTGATGGAGAACTTTACAGTCTTTAGCGCTGTTGACGTTTCCGGAAATCTTTACAATTCGCGGGGAGGTTGCGAGGCAGCACAGGTGCCAAGATAAGATACCGTATTCTGGCTCTGACGGCATCAGAGACGCCGAAGTGTGCGTCTATTCATCGACGGAAAAATTGACCAACGACACCAAACACAACGAGACCGCAAAATTATACTGCGATCCCGCATCAATTATCGCAGATCAAGACAGCATCACGCCTTGATAAAGTGCAAGCGCCACTCGGGCTTAACCAAAGTCCAATGAGTTTCACTCAATGAACTTTGGTATTACTTGTTCTTCTCGAGAAGGAGCTGCACGAGCTGCTGATTGACCTCGCCAGTCGGCTCTTGACCATGGGCTTTCTGAATTTCAGCGATGGCATTGCGGGTCTTGTTGCCCATCACACCGTCTGCAGTTCCAACATCATAGCCGTTCTTCTGGAGAATGAGCTGGATGTTGCGAACGGCCTTCTTCATATCGACTGAGGCAGTGGTGACCGGCTTCTCATCGGACCATCCCTCAGGAATATCGACTAAATTGGCTTCCCGATTGAGCGGCTTAGCCTTCCAGAGTTCAACGCTGCCCTTGGCGCGTTCAAGTTGCTGAGGCTTCAGTGCTGCGCCGATCTGATCGCGCTTTTCAGCTGCATCCTTGTCGCCGGCTTTGGCCGCAAGTGCGAACCATTTGTAGCTTTCTTCAAGGTTCACCTGCATTCCCAGGCCCTTGGCGGCGAGAATGCCGAGATTATATTGGCTATCCTTGACGCCGAGTTCTGCAGCTTCGGTAAACCAGTGCACAGCGGATGCATTGTCGGGTGTGCCATTGGCACCCGATGCAAAAAGCACCGCCAGATTATGCATGGCGCTGGTATTACCTTGTTTGGCTGCTTGCTGATACCAATCAACTGCTTTTGTGAGATTGCGGGGCATGCCGAGCCCCTTCTCATTAAAATTGCCCATGCGATAAAGTGCTGGCGCAAAGCCTTTTGCTGCCGACGTCTCAAACCACTTTGCAGCTTCTGCCAGATTTTCCTGAACGCCACGGCCTTCCATATAGCGATTGCCAATTTCGAACAGTGCACGAGGATCACCGGTCATTGCGGCTTCACGCAACGCTGCGGGACCGGCTTCCACCGGCACTTCGGTTACAGTAGTTTCCGGTTCCTGCGCCGGTGCCGTATCGGCAATCGTCGGCTCTTGAGGTGCCGGATTTGGCATTGTTACACTCAGATTGCTCTCCTGCTGCGGCTTGGCAATCTCTGTCTCGGGTATGACTGTTTCCGGCATTGGCTGAATTTTTGGTGCCGGTAATGCTTCGTTTGCAGGAGCGATAGAAGCTGTCGTTTCTCTATCGATTGCGGGCACTTCTGTTTTTGCGGAAAGCTCCGCCTGTTGACGGGCTTCGAGGAACGCCGAGCCTGCCTGCAGGCCAGCAATTGCCAGCATTACAGCACCAATTGCCAGCAGAATAGGTTTGCGCTGGCGGTTGAAAAGATCGCTGATCGATCCCTTCTTCTTCTCGGGAGCCTTTTCTGATTGCTGTTCAAGTCTGGTTGCCTCCTCGGCCGCTTGCTGCGCAGTACGGCGTGCAACGCTGATCAGATCGGCTTTGCCGCTTGTTTCAGCCTTCGTGTTTTCTTGCTGACTGCGCTCTTCGCGCACGCGCTTCATGATCGTGTTGAGGTCAAGCACGCTGTCATTGTCAGGCTGAACGGAATCCAGTGAAGCACTCAGTTCCGGCTCCTGACGCGTCTTAGGCGTCAGCTTTGCAAGTTTCTCGTCGGTATTCGTTGCATCAACGACAGGCTTTGCGTGCTTTTCGACTGTCTGAGGAGCAAGGCTCGGAAAGGCTTGTGGTGCAGCAGAATATGGATTTGCGGCAGGCTTGGCTTTTGGGCTTGCCTGCGGGAGATGTGGTTGCGCATCGATCTGCTGTTCAAGGTTTGCAAGCCGATCAACGACCTTAACGAGCGTCTCGTGAACAGCTTCAAATGTCTTGCCATTACGCTCGTCGGCATTGCGGGCAAGGGCCTCAAGCGATTTCATATCATTGGCAAGCTGTAGCGCAATCGCGGTATCATGTTGCGAGCCATGCTTGAGGACATGGGCAACAGCAGTTTCAGCTGCTTCGCGAGCCGCGTGCAAGACCGTTTCGCGGTTGTCTGAAATCGAACGTTCGATTGCATCAAGGCGTGGCTTGATTTCTGCAAATTCGGCTGATGGCTTGGCCAGTTGACGCGCGAGGTTTGCGATCTGGCTTTCAAGGCTGCGAATAGCTTCGCTCTCCGCCAGCGCGATTTCTTCTGGTTGCGGTGTTTGCAAAAGACTAAGCGATATTTGTTGCGAAATATCGTCCAGACGACCCTCGAGCGTATGAAGCATGCCACGTTCTGCATAGTGGCTTGCATATTGCGCATCAAGGCGCTTGGTCAGTTCCTTGAAACGATTATCGACCTTCTCCAGAAGTGCTGGATTTGGTTCGCTGGCCCATTTCTCAGCGGCAGCCAGCTTCTGGTCAATTGCCTCCAGACGAGCATCGACGCTGTGATAATCGGACTGGCTCAGGTTTTCCATGACCTTACCCACCTGATGGGCAAGGAGATTGATTTGCTGCGCCAGCTGGTCAATTGCCTGTTCAGGCAAGCGCGATCCTTCGCTTAGAGCGTCGATGCGCTGCGACAGTTCACCAAGGCGGCGGAACAGTGTGTCGGCATTTTGTTCAGCAACAGAGCTGTCAAGTTGCTGTGTCAGTTCGTTAAGACGATGTTCGATGCGCTCCAGACGAAGCGCTTCTTCATGTTCTGAATTCTGATGGCGGTTGGCAGCGATTATGGCGCGACTGATTTCATCCAGGCGGCTATCGATCTGGCGTAACATGCTGTTGTCGGAAAACGATGTGTTCGGGGCTTCGTGCTGTTCTACAAAACGCGGTGCAAAAGCTGGGGATGGCCGCGTGTTATACTGCTCAACCTTATTTTGTTCTTCACTGAGACGGCGCAGATGCTCGGCGATTTCAGCAAGACCTTCAATGCGCCTGTCGGATTGTCGCGGCTGCGGGATGCTTGGCGCACGAGGGCGAGGTGCGGCGCCGCCAAGCTGGCCCAAACGCTTTTCCAACTCTGCCAATGTGTTATGCAGCTCGTTCATAGCGCTCGATTTGGGAGCTGCGGGCGTATGGCGTTCACGCAGGGCGTTGAGTTCATCAATAATAGAGCGTGAACCGGATGCCTGATGAGTGTTTGCCATGTGAAATTCACTTTTCCAAAAAGTACTAGCCAGCCGAAAGCCGAATTCACGAACGAGTCGAAAGCCATGTTTACCGGAGCTATATTCTTACGATCGTGGTAAATAAGTCGTTAAAATCTATTGCTGATTGCATAAAAACGGCCTCCTTTTGGGAGGCCGCTGTGGTGTTAAGTTTTGGAAAAATAGATACTATTCGGTTGCAAGCACCGCACGTGGACGCAAAGTGAGGGCAAGTGCCAGAAAGATCAGGCAGGCAATCGTAACGAATATCGGCAGGCCGTGGGTCAAATATTGTTGAGCGATCCCCGCAAAGAGGGGGCCGATCAATGCGCCAACACCCCACATCAAGCCCATGCTGGCATAAATGCCGACGAGCTGAGCGCCTTTGAACTGACTGCCAACCACGCTCAGCATGATCGTATAAATGCCGACGAAGGCACCGCCCCAAACAAACAACAGCGTATAGGTGAGCCATGGCAGAGTAAGGGCCCACGGCCAGACTGCTGCACCTGCGGCTGAAAGGGCTGCGAGAATGATGAGCAAGCTTTGACGGCTCATTCTATCTCCCAGAAAGCCAATGGGAATTTGGAGAACGATCGCACCGAACATCATGACGGACATGAGCTGCGTTGCCTGATTTTCATTCCAGCCGAGATCGACCGCATAGAGCGGCAGAAACGACAGGCCAGCCGATTCAATGGCGGCATTCAACACGGTTGCTGCGAGTGCGACGGGCGCAAGTGCCAAATAATGCAGCGGGCTTCCATGTGGTTTGTCGGTAATCGGCGGCGCGCTGACTTTGGGGCTTGCAATCAAAAGTGCTGCTATGATCGCAAGTGCTGAGCCGATCAGATAGGGCAGGAACCCGCTTGATCCAACCAATGAGAGGATCAATGGCCCGAGCGCAAAGCCCAATGACAGGGCAGCTGTGTAAATGCCCATGGTCTTGGAACGATTTTCGTCCGTACTCAGCGAATTGAGCCAGGTTTCCGAAACGACGAACAATGTTTCTGATGCTGCCCCCAGCAATATACGCAATGGGAACCAAAGCCAGATCAATGGTATTGCAGGAAACAAGCCGAGTAATATGGCTGCAGCTGCAAGGGCCGCGACTACCAGCAAACGCATGCCGAGTAATGCACTGAGGCGTGGAAGCAGAAAGGCCATGCAAAGCACACCGACCGCATGCATTGCAGCGTTCGCGCCGATAATCGCTTCGCTGAACCCCATTTCATCTAGGTCGAGTGCGATGAGCGCGGCGCTGAGACTATATGTCAGGCCGAAGATCATTGCAGTACTCGTGACGGCAGTACGGGAGAAAATGACGTTGGAAGGGGTTTGTTCTGTGGTCACAGCTATGATCCGAAGAGCTTGATATTAGAAATACTTAGACAGCAAGCCGGACAAGCAATCAACTGGTTCTGACAAATCTTTTCTGGTTGTATTTGAAGTGTTAAATCGATTTGTGGTGCGTTTAGTCATCGTGACGAAACAAAGAGGAATACCGAATGGATCTGTCCGCCTATTCAACTGTCGCGCGCACGCCGTCTGTTGAGGAATATTTGCATCTTCGCGCAGTGGCGGGATTAAGTGCGTTTTCGAAGGCGGCTGCGACCTGCGGACTTAAAGGCACCGTTTTTGCTGTAGTCGTTTTGCACGGCGATGCAGCTATTGGAATGGGGCGGTTGATTGGAGATGGAGGTTGCTTTTTTCAGGTGGTGGATATTGCAGTCGATCCAAGACATCAGGGGCAAGGTCTCGGTAGGTCGATTATGAAAGCCATCATGCAATATGTGAATGCCGAGCTTCCTGATTCAGCTTACGTGAGTCTGATCGCCGATGTGCCAGCTAACAAGCTCTATGAAAAATTTGGCTTTCAGGAAACAGCGCCAAGATCGCTTGGGATGGCTTATCGGGTAAAGAAAACGACTTGAATAGGTGTCTCTGGTTGGCCGTATGGGAAATTAAAAAGGTCCTCCGGATGGCGTTATCTTTCTAAATTATCTGTAACTTTCAGTTGCATCTTGCTGATGTTACTCTGGATTTGCGTTCCGACTCATGGGCAGGGGCATCGGTTCGCAGTCGCTCCAGCAGCCTTGCTGCGGAGCGACTTTTGTCTAGCGGTTGCTGCACTAACCATTTGCAACTGCAACAAACTGTCATTTTTGTTTTCGGTCAGTGTATTTATTTATGGATTGCAACCTGTTTGCAGGAAGGCACCCGTATCGCGCACCCCAAGCCCCCCGCCCAAATGCGCGATGCGGGCCTTTGTCTTCGGTGGGTTTGTAGTCTCTTCTGTTATTCGCAAGTCTAGTTATAATCATACAAAAATAGTATGATTATGTACTTACTCGTTTCATTTGCTTTATTGAAACAATACTGTTATCAAGCAGCCTCTTGGGAGGATTAAACCGCCTGTGCGCGCTCAGTCGCTGCCGGGCGGTTTTCCATTTTTAGGCCATCCCGAAAACCGTTTCACACTTTTTGAGATAGGCATCTAAAGCGCACGTCGTGGCCAAGTTCCAGAGTGCGCATATCAGCTATGCATATTTGTTTCTTGTAATCATTATATCTGCCGCCTATTTTCGGGTTGTTCAGTTTCACTCCTCCTCCCAGAAACTGAACTCGAAGCGCGGCACTCCTCCTCCCAGTCGCGCTTTCCAGATCAGCCCGCTTCGCACTCCTCCTCCCAGCGAAGCGGGCTTTCTTGTCTTCAGCGTTGAATTTTGTCTCTTCAGTTTCACCGATTGTGGCAATCCATTTTCGCGCACGTTTCTCCAGAATTTTTCCGTTTGGTCGATTAGAATATGCAGTAGCCGCCGGGTTAAGCATTATTGCAGTTCGATTTCAGAGGTGAGGGCGGCTGACGTTGCCCCAAGTTTTATCCAGTTTTGAGTTCGCTCCAGCGGTTTTGGGTTGCTGTATTC
>NZ_NNRL01000018.1 GCF_002252505.1 Brucella grignonensis
CATGATGCGCAAGCGGCCGGTGGGCAAGCCATGGCCGGAGAGGTTGTGTCGCAAATATTTGGTTGATCGCAGTTGGCCGTATGTTTGACGGATTTCAAGCGGCGATTGCCTCGAACTGTTCCTTCAGGGTTGGCGCCGGATTGAAGGCGAAGCGTCCCTGCCGCTTGCGCATCATGTGAACCATCTCGATACCGGCCAAGGTCGCATTCGCTGGTACATATGATTTGAAGCCAAGCATTGGCCGATCCGGTGCAGACTGTGGTTGCAGCACGGGCAGGCATGGTCATCGATATCGACGACCATTTCGACACGCGGCAAATGGGCGGGCAGAGAACCGCGGTTCGTTCGGCGCTTCGA
>NZ_NNRL01000019.1 GCF_002252505.1 Brucella grignonensis
AGCTCTCCAACATGTATGCCCACGTGCTGGTCGACGAATACCAGGACGTCAACCGCAGCAGCGTGGCCCTGCTCAAGCTGCTGCGGCCATCGGGAGAGCACCTCTGGGCAGTCGGTGATTCCAAGCAGTCCATATATCGGTTTCGCGGAGCCTCGTCCGTCAACCTGACCAATTTGAGCACCGACTTTGCCGGCGCCACCGGCGGGCGACTAACCGTCAACTATCGTTCCAGCAAAGAGATCGTCGACACCTTCTCGCTCTTCGCCACGACCATGAATGTCACGAAAGACAAGGAGTCCGGCCTCGTCGCACACCGCGGCCAACTTGGACACGTGCCCGAGCATTGCCAAGTGGAGTTCGCGGCCGACGAAATCGAGGCGCTGGCGGAGTCGATCGAAGCGTTCCGGACCGGCGGCATCGACTATCGGG
>NZ_NNRL01000020.1 GCF_002252505.1 Brucella grignonensis
ACCGTCATCGGCGTCCCGTGGTTCGAGCGTGCAATCCCAACGGCTGGAATTGACACAGACAGGGCGGATTTCGACGCCATGCTCAACCGCATCACGCACAATTTGCGCCGGCGCATAGAAACCCATCGGCTGGGCGTTCAAGAGTGCCGCGCAGAAGACGTCTGGATGCCAGCATTTGATCCAGCTCGACGCATAGGCGATCAGCGCGAAGCTCGCGGCATGGCTTTCGGGAAAACCATAGGAACCGAAGCCCTCCAACTGGCGGAACGTCCGCTCTGCAAATTCCCGATCATAGCCATTATCGACCATGCCCTGGATGAGCTTCTCACCGAACTTGGAGACGCCGCCTGTGTGTTTAAAAGTTGCCATGGCGCGGCGGAGCTGGTCTGCCTCGCCGGCGGTGAACCCGGCGCATTCGATCGCCACCCGCATCGCCTGTTCC
>NZ_NNRL01000021.1 GCF_002252505.1 Brucella grignonensis
GGTCCCCGCCACTGTCGCGGATTCGGACGCCATCATACCGGTCGACCTCGCCGGGCGTGATCCGGAGTCGGTCCTGCGCGCCCTTTTCAGCAACCGGTCGGGGAACTGAACTCATGAGAAACAAGCTGGCATCCGCCATTTTCGGTTTGGCCTTGTCCTTCGGCTTCATCCCTGCGGCACATGCGCAGATGGTCCAGATCGCCATGTGCATGGACGGCGGCTGTAGCTGCCATGTGCCGGGTACGACGCTTTCCGATGTCGAGATCATCCTTGGCGCTCCCAATCCTCCGGGAGCCGCCGACATGACCCTTGTGGTGTATGAGAACGAATACAGTTGGCGTTCCCAAACGCCTGCGCAGATTGATGCCTAAACGCCTGCGCGGGGCTACCGACGCATCAGCCTGTCCCCTGTTCTCGCTTACAGGTCAGGCCGTGCCAGATCAGGTGAGCGGCGAGACCCGCCAGATCAGGTGGGGCGGATGGTTTTCTCCTAGCAAACTGATGTCAGGGGCGATTGGCCATGTGAACTGGACCTCAACCGGGGGACATTCATGGCGTGGTGTTCTCGTGGATGAACGGCTGTCGGACGGCTCCGGCACTACGGGGGCGAGCGTCATCTGGCGGTTGACCTTGGTTAGCCCCACCGAAATTACAGGCTCAAGCGTCTTTGAGTATGACATTTCATCTGGTCTTGCCGATGCGGCAGCGCAGGCCGTTCTCCAGAACATGCAGTGCCGGACGGTTACCCCGTTCACGGCGCGAAAGGTTGGGTGAAAGACTCGTTAAGGAAGTCCTATCCTTACGACTGTGTCGTAAGCGCTGTTCTGGGAGCACCTTTCACGCGAGGGCGTAGGGGCCGATGTTTGGAGCCTTTGAGGGCTTCGACATATGACGATTTCAGAGTT
>NZ_NNRL01000002.1 GCF_002252505.1 Brucella grignonensis
ATTCTTTTCTCCCGGCCGCCTTCCGGCCGACCTTTCGTTCAGTTTATCTTCTCCGCACACTTCGCGGAACACCTTAGCGAGCGCGCGAAGAGCAAAGGGGGCAAGGGCGCGGCTCCTGCCGCGGCGCAGCTTCCCTTGCGGCCTGCCGCTCGTAAGCGGCACGCCGGACGAGAGCCGGTTCAATGAACCGGCTGGCCACCCGTGTAGGGGTCGTAAAAGTAGAGGGCGTTGACCTCGTCGTCATCGAGGTCGCCGGCAGGAAGAACGCCGTATGCGTCTTCATCGACCTTGAAGAGGATGACTGGCGTCATCAGGGTGCGCGCGAGGTTCCAGGCATTGTTCTGAGCGAGGCTGAGTTCTTGCGACATTGTGTGGCTCCCGTAGCTGCGGGGACCATTCCCCGCTCGACAGGCGCCCGTCGGTTCCGGCCCGGACCGCGATCACCGCGTTGGCGAAGCCATAAGCGGCGGCACGCTTGCGTAGTCCGACCCCTCGCGGGTTGATCGACAAGGTCCGGGCTGGAACAAGGGAAATAAGCCGATAAGAGCGGGAGGTGGTTTTTGCGCCGGAGCTGCATTTCCAGCACGAACCCTCGCGGATTCATGTCTCCGACACCCGCGGCTGGTGCAAGCCAGCTTCATCAAGGTCTTTGCGAGGAGCGGTTCTTCCTGTACCGCCGATGTTGCCACTATCGTGGCGTCCTTAAGAAAATCCCTGCCTGGGCAACACCATGAATGAAGACAATCCAAAGCCGGAAGCCGATTTGATCGGCCAGACCACAGAGATCGTTGCCGCCTACGTCAGCAGCAATTCCGTACCCATGGCTGAGCTTCTGCGGCTCATTGCCGACACGCATGCCGCCATCGCCGGCTCGCGGGGGCGAAGGCGCCCGAACAGGCGGAAGAAAGGCCAGTCCCGGCCGTTCCCGTCCGCAGATCCGTCACACCGGATTTCCTGATCTGCCTGGAGGACGGCAAGAAGT
>NZ_NNRL01000022.1 GCF_002252505.1 Brucella grignonensis
AGATAGTAGCGCGCCACCGCCGGCACCACGCCCGCCGCGCCGTTGGTGGGCGACGTGACGACCCGCCCGCCGGCGGCGTTCTCCTCGTTCACTGCCATGGCGTAGACGCTCATCCAGTCGTTGGTCTGGTGCGGCTGGCTCAGGTTCCTGCCGCGCTCGGCCTGCAACTGGTCGTGAATGGCCTTCGCCCTGCGCCTTACCTTCAGCCCACCCGGCAGGATGCCCTCGCGGGTGAGGCCGCGCCGGATGCAGCCGTCCATGACCGCCCAGACCCGGTCGAGCCGGGCGTCGAGTTCAGTCCCGTAAACCGCCTCCTCATTGGCGCGCTTCATCCGGGCGATCGACTTCCCCGAAGCGCGGCCCATGCCCAGCATTTCCTCCGCGTCGCGGAAGGGATACGGCACAGCCGGTTGGGCGCCGGCCGGGCCGGCATCAGCGGATTTGCCCAGTTCGGTTTCAGTCATCACGAAGCCGCCGCCGATGGAATAGTAGGTCTGCCGGTGCCAGGTGTTCCCGGCCCGGTCATAGGCCTTCAGGACCATCCCGTTCGGGTGACCGGGCAAGGAAGGGCCGTAGTCGAAGACCAGGTCTCTGTCTGGGTCGAAGCGCAGCGCCGGCAGCCCCTCCGGCTCGACCAGCCCGGTCCTGCGCACTTGCGCCTCGATCTCTTCCGCTCGGTCGGGATCGAGCGTTTCCGGCAGCAGGCCGCAGAGTCCGAGGATTACGGCGCGGTCGCTCGCATGCCCCTTTCCGGTGAAGGCGAGCGAGCCGTGGAGGCTCGCCCCCAGCCGGAACAGTTCACCCGCCCCGGGAATCTTGACGACGCCGCCGCGAAGATCGTCGAGGAAGCGCGAAGCCGCAACCATCGGCCCCATCGTATGCGACGACGAGGGGCCGATGCCGATCTTGAAGACATCGAAGACCGACAGGAACATCTTTCACGATCCGTAGATCGGAAAGGCCTCGCACAGCGCCCGCACCCCGCCACGCACTTGCGTCTCCACCGCCGCGTCGCCGTCGGGATTCTGCGACAGGGCGTCGAGAACCCGCAGGATGAGAGCGCCGATCGTCTCGAACTCCGTCTCGCCGAAGCCGCGCGTCGTGCCCGCCGAGCTGCCGAGGCGGATGCCGGACGTGACGAACGGCTTTTCGGGATCGTTGGGGATCGCGTTCTTGTTGCAGGTCAGGCCAGCGCGCTCCAGCGCGATCTCGGCGACCTTACCCGTCACGCCCTTGGGCCGCAGATCGACCAGGACCATGTGGCTGTCCGTGCCGCTGGAGACGATGCCGAGGCCGCCCTCCTTCAGCCTCCGGGCCAGCGCCTGCGCATTGGCGACGACCCGGCGCGCGTAGTCCTTGAACTCCGGCCTCAGCGCCTCGCCGAAGGCCACTGCCTTGGCGGCGATAACGTGCATGAGCGGCCCGCCCTGATTGCCGGGGAAGACGGCCGAGTTGAGCTTTTTCGCCAGCGTCTCGTCATTGGTCAGGATGACGCCGCCGCGCGGGCCGCGCAGGGTCTTGTGCGTGGTCGAGGTGGTGACGTGCGCATGCGACACCGGGTTCGGATACTGCCCGCCTGCGATTAGCCCCGCATAATGGGCCATGTCGACCATAAGATACGCGCCGACTTCGTCCGCGATCATGCGGAAGCCTTCGAAGTCGATCCGGCGCGGATAGGCCGAGGCCCCGGCGACGATCAGCTTCGGCTTGGTCTCCAGCGCCTTTTCGCGCACCTTCTCCATGTCGATGAGGTGAGTGTCGGCATCAACCTCGTAGGAGAC
>NZ_NNRL01000023.1 GCF_002252505.1 Brucella grignonensis
ACGTCTTCGAACTCGCCATTGGGAAGGATGGCGAACAGAGTATAGTTCTCGATGTCGCGGATGCCCGCGGCATTGAGGATCTGACCGCCGACCGGGATGGGGTCGGCGACGGATGCGTCCTTGAAGGTTACACCATCATTGGTGAAGCGGACGCGGTAGGCGGTGTTGGCGGCGATTGCCGCAGTTTCGTCGGGGATGCTCATTTCATTTTTCTCCAGGGCCACATGCCCTCACAGAGATGATCTGAGCCATCCGACCGAACCGGTAAGTCGTCTTCAAACTTTTTTAACGAGGGTGCCCTCTGGCAGTGCGCCGCAGATGAAGAACGCAGGACACTTCGGGCATGGGCGTCCCGTCCGGTCCAAGGGCAGTTCGCCGGCCACAATGGTGGAGAGCAATTCATCGACTTCGTTGCGACGGCTCATCCACTTCTTGGCTTCGATCTCGATGGACACGGGATCGGGCTCGGCCAGATGCACTACCTCGACGGTCGATCCGGGGAAGGCGTCTTTCGCGGCGAAGAACATCGCGGTGGTCGATGCATCGGTCAGAGCCGACTTAACCGTCTGGCCAGTCTTAACCCGACGAACCAAAATTCGGCCATCGGGTGTTTCGAGCAGATCGTCCACCCTGATGTCGATACTCGCGGCCGTGCCGACGAGTGTCAGGCCCGGATCGGTCCGTTTCGTCATACCTGCACGGCTTTCGATGAGCCTGTCGATCAAATACTCGGCTATGCCACGATACTCTGGAGCATAGCCGTTGACGCTTACCCCTTTGTCATCGAGTGCGGCCGAGAGCCGGCGGTCGAGCTCGTCCTGGGTTACATGGTTGGGTTCCTGCGTGACCACCCAATCCACGACCGCCTGCA
>NZ_NNRL01000024.1 GCF_002252505.1 Brucella grignonensis
ATGCGGAAGGACTGGAGAAGCTGGCGCTCTGGGCCCTGCAACGCATCTCGCCCGTCGTCATGGCCGATCCGCCGGATGGTCTGGTGATCGACACCACGGGCGCCGATCATCTCCATGGCGGCGAGGACGTCATGCTGAGCACGATCGTCCAGCGCTTTGCTGCATCTGGTGTCGAGGCGCGCGCGGCGATCGCCGACACATGGGGCGCGGCGCATGCCGGCGCGCGCTTTGCCACACGCTCCACCCTGGTCATTCCTCGGGGCGAAACCGCGCCTCATCTGCGGCGTCTGCCGATCGCGGCGCTGCGGCTGCAACCCGATATTGTCACAGGCCTGCGCACGCTCGGCTTCGATCGTGTCGGCGATCTCCTGGATCAACCGCGCGAGCCGCTGGCGCTGCGCTTCGGTCCTGAAATCGGCCGCCGCCTTGATCAGGCACTCGGCAATGTCGGCGAACCGATCGAGCCGTTTCGCGAAGCCGAAATCGTCGAGGTCCGGCGCGTTTTCGCTGAGCCAATCGGGGCGGCAGAGACGATTGCGCGCTATATCGCCAAGATTGTCGAAGCGTTG
>NZ_NNRL01000025.1 GCF_002252505.1 Brucella grignonensis
GCCCTCCGCAGGCGTGAGGACGCGCGGTCTCTATCGTGTGCCCGATTCCGGGACCGCGCTGTGCGTCTGTCGGCACCAATAGTCGAAGGTGGCATTCACGATCGACGTCTTGAGGAGGTAGTCATGTGCCTCCCTAGCCAGACCGTCGTCCACGGGCGTGAGGGGACCGAAGGTTCGGGCGCGGATCTGCATGCGTGCTGCACGTTCCAGATAGACTGACAGATAGGTGGCCTCTTCGATAGACTTGCCCGCGGTGAGGTAGCCATGATGCGCCAAGATGATTGCACGCTTCTGGCCAAGCGCCTTCGATATGACGACCCCCTCCTGGTCGGCGATTGGGACGCCTGGCCATTCACAGAGAAACGCGCAGTCGTCGTGGAACGGGGTCATGTCCATCTGCGAGATCACCAGGGGCTCTCTTGCGGCGGCTAGTGCTGACGCCCAGGGCGAGTGGGTGTGGATCATCGAGTTCACGTCGGGACGTGCCTCGTACACCCACAGGTGAAACCG
>NZ_NNRL01000026.1 GCF_002252505.1 Brucella grignonensis
GAAAAATCAAAGCCGTATAGATGCTGCGGTGAACGATCCGAAGTTTCTGGAGGCGGACACGGATCAGCGCTTTGTACGGGTTTTCAACGCTCTCGCCCCGAAGAAGACAGCTGGCCCCTCCAAGAGATCGGTTGTGACTGCGGCGAGCGGCCAAAAGATTGCGACCGTTGAACGGACGCCTAAATCGGTTGCCGTTGTGGTCGGTATCGAGGGCTCAATGGAATTCGGGGAGTTCGTGGCAGCCCGCCTGCTCGACCTTTACCAACAATTCGAAAGCGAAAAGGAGAAGACCGACTAAGCAGAACGCAAAACGTATAGGCCGCAAAAGAAAAAGG
>NZ_NNRL01000027.1 GCF_002252505.1 Brucella grignonensis
GCACAGGCTCCAGAGATGTCCAAACCGCCTGCCTTGCCGATGCTCGCGCCGGTCACCGAGTTCGCATCAACTGTCGATGAAGAAGCCAAGCAGCGTGCGCTGGAGGTTCCCCGTTACAGACAGCAGCGCGCCGCACTTGCCGAGGCCGTGCAGCGCATCTGGCGCGATCCCGCCGCGGCACTCGCCACGATCGAGGATCTGGTCGTCAAGGGCGTGAAGCCCGAGCGCCACGCTCGTGCCGTCGGGAACGACCCTGCCGCCTATGGCGCATTGCGCGGTTCCGACCGTGTTGTGGATCGGCTCATGGCCACCGGGAGGGAACGCAAGGCGGCGGTCGAAGCCGTGGGCAGTGTCAC
>NZ_NNRL01000028.1 GCF_002252505.1 Brucella grignonensis
TGCGAGGCCGGTGACGGCGGCATCATGGACGGCGCGCGGCGGGAGCCGCGCTGCAGCGCCGGCGTGATGCAATTCCTCAAAGCGGTAGTGGCAACCTTGCCAACTGACCCCCGGACTGATGGCCAGCACGCGCGCCTCGATGCGATAGCCGGCCGATCGTCCGGTCGTCATGACCTTCTCGACATTGTCGGGGGTCCTCATCGTGGTTTCGAACACGACGTGGACACCGCGTTCGGTGGCAACCGTCAGCAACTTCTCGCTCCAGATGCCGGCATCGGCCTGCGTGAAGCGTGACGCCGTCATCGGATCGGCATTCTGGTGTGCGACAAATCCCGGATGGTAGGACCGCAGATCGTCTCCGACGACGCGGATGGCCGGACCGGATTGCTCCAGCTCCGTGAGGCTTGTTGTCAGCAAAGCTGTTTTGCCCGAACCGGGCTGGCCACCGAGCACGATGAGGGTCGGCCGATCCGCCTTGCCGATATCGTCAGGGAGATAGTCGGGCAGGATCTCCGTGCGAAAGATGTGTTCGTTCTGGGCCTCCGACAGCCGGCCCATGGCAGCTTCGTCCGCCATAGGTCACAACTCCCGCCAGAACGACGCCGCGTCCTTGACCCGTGGACCCCATTCCGCGATCACAGCTTCGATCTGCTCGGCATCGCCGACCCG
>NZ_NNRL01000029.1 GCF_002252505.1 Brucella grignonensis
CGCGTCGAACGTTGTTGTCGGTTCGGTCATTGTCCTATCCCTTCCGCTATCTCGTGATGCCCTTGGTCTGTTTGAGCGCCCGCATCTGGCGCTCGGCGATGATGTCCTGGGCCTTGTCGGCGCGAACGGCATTCTGCAGCACCTTGAGGCCGGGCTGCATGGCCTCGAAGACCTTGCGCTGCGCCGCCGGCACCCGATCGATGACGTTTGCCTGCGCACGTCCAACCGCATTCGGCCCGAACCTCTCGTCGAGCGCTTTGCTGACGGCTGCGAACTCCGCTCTGACCGTTGCGTCCAGAGAACGCACCAGACGGGTTATATCCTTGGGTGACTTTTCGGCAGCGGCGGTCAGGCGGGCCAGCTCGGAT
>NZ_NNRL01000030.1 GCF_002252505.1 Brucella grignonensis
GAAACGGTATTGGAGCTTGTTGCTTGGCGATCTATCATTTGAGCATGAAGCCAGTTTCGAGGACGAAGGGCCGTAGCGCCGTCGCTTCGATGGCCTATCGTGCCGGGGAAAAGCTGACCAACGAGCGCGACGGGATCACGCATGACTACACGGCCAAGCAGGGCGTGGAACATGCGGAGATCGTCTTGCCGCAAGGTGTCTCTGCCGATTGGGCGCGCGATCGGTCGGATTTGTGGAATGCCGCCGAGTTTGCCGAAAAGCGGAAGGACGCCCGCGTCGCGCGGGAGTTCGAGATTGCCTTGCCACATGAGCTTTCGGCCGAGCAGCGGCTAGAGGTAACACGCGAGTTCGCGCAGGAGCTGGCGAACCGTTATGGCGCGGCGGTGGATTTTGCGATCCATGCGCCGCATGACGCCAGCGACGTTCGCAATCATCATGCCCATGTGATGATGACCACGCGGCAGGTGACGGAGGATGGCTTAGGCGACAAGACCTATCTTGAGCGCGAAAACAAATGGCTCTTGGCGAACGACCTGCCGACGACCGACATGCAGCTTCGCGACCTTCGCCAGAGGTGGGAGGGGATCGCCAATGAGCGGCTGGCGATGGCCGGGCTTGATATTCGCATCGACCATCGTTCGCACATGGAGCGCGGGCTTGAGATCGCGCCGACCGAGCATATGGGCGTCCATGCCTCGCAGATGGAGCGGCGCGGCCTCGACGTGTCGCGGTCGCGGTTGGACGAGGATGCGGCCCGGCGCAATGCCGAGCTGATCCGCGAGAAGCCCGAGCAGGTTCTCACGATCATCACCAGCGAAAAGAGCGTGTTCGACCGGCGCGACGTGGCGCGGGCGCTGCATCGCTACATCAACGACGACCCGCAGGAGTTTCAAAGCGCGTTTGCGAAGGTGATGGCCTCGCCGGCACTGGTCGAGTTGCAGCCCGAGCGCGCCCACGTAGTGGGGGACCATGCAACGGGCGAGATCGAGCTTGCACGGTTCTCAACCCGCGAAATGGTCGAGATCGAATCCGGCATGGTGGCGTCGGCCGAGCGGATGCACGCGGCACAATCGCATGGTGTCGATCGCCGGCATGTCGAGCGCGCCATAGATCGACAGGACGCCGCCATTCAGCGGAGCGCCGGCGACATGACGGCGCGGCTTTCGGACGAGCAGCGCCGGGCGATCGAGCATATCACCGGGCCGGAGCGGATCGCGGCCGTTGTCGGTTATGCCGGCGCTGGCAAGTCCACCATGCTCGCGGCGGCGCGCGAGGCATGGGAGGCCGAGGGCTATCAGGTCCACGGCGCGGCCCTGTCGGGCAAGGCGGCCGAGGGGTTGGAGGAATCTTCCGGCATCCAGAGCCGCACACTGGCGTCATGGTCCCGCGGTTGGGAGAACGATCGTCACCAGCTCGGCCGCGGCGATGTGTTCGTGATCGACGAGGCCGGCATGGTCGGGAGCCGCCAGCTCTCCCAGTTCGTCACCGAGGCCGAGGCGCGCGGGGCGAAGATCGTCCTAGTCGGGGACCATGAGCAGTTGCAAGCAATCGGGGCCGGCGCACCGTTCCGGGCGATCACGGAGGAAATCGGCCATGCCGAGCTTTCGGAGATTCGCCGGCAGCGCGTGGACTGGCAGCGGGAGGCTTCCGTTGACTTCGCCACGCACCGGACGGCCGAGGGGCTGGCGGCCTACCGGGATCATGGCAGTATCAGCTTTGCCGAGACGGGCGAGGACGCGCGGGGCGAGATCGTGCGCGATTACCTTGCCGATCGCGATGAGCGTCCGGACGGCACCCGGGTTGCGATGGCGCATCGCCGGGCCGATGTGCGCGCCATCAATGACGCGATCCGGACGGAGCTACAGGACCGGGGCGAGCTGGCGCAGGGCAACGTGCCCGCCGTGGGCTCGGACGCCGGCGCGCTGACCTTCCAGACCAATGACGGCAAGCGGGAGTTCGCGCCGGGCGACCGCATCGTGTTCTTGGAGAACAACCGCGACCTTGGCGTGAAAAACGGGATGCTAGGCACGGTCGAGCATGTCGAGGCCGGCCGGATCGTCGCGCAGCTCGACGGCCGGGGCGGCGATAGCGTTTCCGTGCCGATGGGCGACTATCAGGCGATCGACCACGGTTATGCGACGACGATTCACAAAAATCAGGGCGCGACGGTCGACCGTGCCTATGTGATGGCGTCGGGGACGATGGACCGGCATCTAACCTATGTCGCCATGACCCGGCATCGCGACAGCGTGCAGCTCTACGCCGCCCAGGACGAGTTCACCAATGCCGGCCGCCTGGTCGAGTATGGGGCCGCGCCCTATGAGCACGACCCGCAAAAGTCCGACAGCTATTTTGTGACGCTGGAAAACGACAAGGGCGAGCAGCGCACCCTATGGGGCGTCGATCTTGAGCGCGCCATGAAGGAGGCCGCGCCGGAGATCGGGGAGAAGATCGGCCTTCAACATGAAGGTTCCACCCCTGTCACCTTGCCGGATGGCACACAGACGCACCGCAACACATGGAAGGTTCAGGACGCCGGCGAGCTGGCCTATGACCAGCTTGAACGCCGCCTGTCCCGGTCGGGCGTGAAGGAAACGACGCTCGATTATACCCGCGACTTTGCCGAGCGGCGCGGGATTGCCGAGCAAATGGGCGTCCGCAGCGAGATCGAGATTCCGGCCGAACATGCCGGGCTACGTCCGGACAGGGAGTCGACGGCCGAGCGGCACCCCGGCGAGCGGGAGCGGATCGAGGACCGTGCGCCGAGATCCTCGCAAAAAGTCGGCCGAGATCTCGCGCAGGATCTTCGTGCAGATCCGCGCGCGGATCTCGTCGGCGATCGGCAACAGCGCCGCAATCCGTTCGAGGGCCTGAAACTCGGGCGCGGCGCGGCGGTCGAGGGGCCGCAGCAGGATCGCGCCGGCGAGGACGGCCTGCAGATCGACCAGAAACGGCCGCAGCAGGCCGAGAAGCAGCGGCGCGGCATGTTCGCCGGCCTCAAGCTCAATGCGCGTTCTGCGCCCTCGCAGGAGCGCACAGAGCGGCCGGAAAGGGAGGGGAGCTTGCGGCAGGCGCCGGCGCCCGACCGGCTGGCCGAGCGGGCGCGGGGGCAGTCGCCGCTTGAGCAGGCCGTTGACCGCTATGCGCGGGCCTATCAGTCGATCGACCAGCACCGGCGCGAGGGCCTGCCGGTCCTCGACATGCAGCGGCAGGAAATGGGCGCTGCCGGCCAGCAGCTCGACCAGGTGCAGGCCGGCATGAAAGATTTGATGCGCTCGACGCTGGAAAACGACCCGGCAACGGCGCGCGCCATGACCGAGCTTTCCGGCCGGGAGCGTGTCGCCCATGTCATCGACGGGATGAAGCGCGAAAACGCCGCGCTGCAAGACCCCAATGTCAGGGCCGAGCGGTTCGTGAACCGCTGGCAGGAGCTACAGGGCCAGCGCCGAGAGCTTCGCGGCTGGCAACACGACGATACCCGCGCCAAGGTCGAAAACCAGATGAGCGGCCTTGCCAAGAGCCTTGAACGCGATCCGCAGGCGGAATCCCTCGTGCGCAATCGCAGCCGGGAGCTTGGAATCGGGCAGGAGCTGCGCCGGGGCCAGAGTATCGCCCGCGAGCTGCAAGAGGAAATGACACGCAGCCGGCAGATTAGCCGGGGCATCGGTTTGGGAATGTAGGCAGGGAGATCATGGCGGAACTGGACGACGACAGGGAAGGAATCGAGCCGGAAACACTGGACGAGGACGCCGGCGACCCGGCCGCAGCCTTCGACGCGCTCCGGCGCACGATCGAGACGCAGGGCGCGCAGATCGGCGCGGAAATGACCGTGATGCGGCGCGGGCTGGAAGCGGCTTTCGACCAGCTCGACAAGATCGAGCCGCAGACCGATTACAAGCCCCAGCTCGCCCAGCTCGTGCAGGCGCTCGATACTGTTGCGGAGCGGATGCACGGCGTCGAGCAGTCCCCCATTCTCAAGCAGGGGGCGCAGCACTATGCGGCCGCGCTCGAGCGCAGCGGCGAGGCCCTGATACGCACCGCCGCGCAGCAGCTCGAACGGCAGGCGTCCGACCTCGAGCGCGCCGGCCGGAACCTCGCCGCCCACACGAAAAGCGCCTACGACCGGAAAAATCAGGATTTCCGCATGTGGATGGCCGGCCTTGTCGGGCTGTTCGTCGGCATATTCCTGATTTTGCTGTTGCCGCGCTTCCTGCCCTTCTCGGCCGACACCCATGTTGCGGCGACCGTCATAGGTCAGGACCGATGGAACGCCGGCGTCACCATGATGCGGGTGGCCGATCCCCTAAGCTGGCGCGGCGTGGCCGATTCCTCGCAGCTCGTGCGCGACAACGCCGAGGCGATCGGGCAATGCGCCGAGGCCGCGCGCACGGCCGGCGCGGATCAGCGATGCACGATTACAGTGAAAGCGCCGACAGCGCCGGCGCAGTAGTCTTTACGCCCGCCTGCCTACGTAGAAGCGATAAATACCATTATGAAATAGCTGAGTTTTTCTTTCCTTGGGCCAGTGAAGCAGCCAGAAGAACGCATGCTCCAGCCGAAATCCATACGTCCGCAAGGTTGAACACAAAGGGGTGCCAATCCCCGAAATGAAGGCCGAGGAAATCTGTCACAGTGCCCCGTGCCGCACGGTCGAACAGGTTGCCCATCGCCCCGGCGGTGACGAGCGATAAGGCCACCCGTTGCCACCCACGCGAACGATAGGCCCACCCTGCCATGATAAGCGTCAGCAGTCCCGTTGCCCCGAGCAAGAGGGCTTGGCCGCTCTCTCCCTCGAACGCGAGCATAGAAAAGGATACACCTTCATTAAAGGTCAGACGCAGCGAAACGAAAGGCAGGAAGTCCGACGCGGGGCCGTAGGGTTCGAGGCTGCTCCGCGCCCAAGCCTTTGTCGCCAGATCGAGCGCAGCCCCTGTAGCCATCATCAATGCGGCAAGGGCAACCTTCACGCCCGGCTTGCCTGTTCCAGATCAGAACGTGCGTCCTTGATAATCGACCAGGCCGATTGCAGGAATAGGGCCGCCACGACGAAAGCCATCAGCAAATCAGGCCATGGATTGTTGAGCCACCAGACGAGCGCGGCCGCCGCGATCACGGCGAGATTGCCAATGGCATCATTGCGGGAAAACAGCCATACGGCCCGCATATTGGCATCGCCCTTACGGTGCGGGATCAGCACCACGGCCGCCAGCACGTTGACGACGAACGCGACAAGGGCAAAGCTACCCATGAGCAGGGTTTGTGGCTCATGTTCGACAAAGACCCGGTAGGCGGTCGAACCTATTACCCCGAGGCCGAGCAGGGCCAGAAAGATACCCTGAAGCAAGGCCGCCTTGGCGCGAGCCGCAAGGCCCCAGCCCACGGCGATCAGCCCAAGGAAAGAAATCAGACCATCGCCAATGAAGTCGAGGGCGTCGGCCTGTAGGGCTTGCGACCCAGAAATGATGGAACCGCCAATCTGGATGATGCCGTATCCGGCATTGAGTAGCACCACGATCCAGAGCGCTCGCTTATAGGCAGGGGTCACATGCGACAGGTTGGGAATATGGGGTTCTAAGCCGGAACCGCCGAAAATTCCGTCAGCCGATCAACGTGGCTTGTCCCGCGCCCGGTCGATGGGGTAGACCCAACAGTCGTGTCACTAGCCGCCATTTCGATCACGGCAATGCCAGCCGGACGTCACGTCCAGATTGTTCCGGTCTGGATGAGGCCGACTGACGTCTCGGATGACGGGTGGCATACAACTGCTGTGAGTCCTGCAGGGGGGCAGCTGCCTGACCGGACGGCGAGCATCAGCCCATCTCATGTATTAGTCATGTCAGCTTTGACACTGCGCACGCGACGGCACCCGACCCGTTGCAGACCCCCAGACATATGGAAAGCTGACGCTCAACGTGGAGTTAGCCGGCGCGGCGCGGCTTCATCGCGCAGCGTCCGTGTTGATGGATGGGTTAGAACTCTCTGGGGCACACATTTGAGAAAGACTATTTTTCAGCCAACGCAAAACCCGCGTTGCCAGATGCAACCACTGAGACAAATACAAACGGCACTGGACTAGTATTTAGAGCGCCATGCACTTGGCCAGGTTTTGCTATGGCAATATCTCCAGCCTTTAGATGAGCGACTTTGCCGCCTCCTTGGTAATACTCAGCCTCTCCAGAGATAACCGTCCAAGTATCTTGGCCGTCCGGGTGAACATGAGCGGTTATTTCTTGCCCAGGATGGGCATGCCAAACAACAACTGCTGAGTCCTTGGTTTCCAGAACCACTGAACGAATTGGTTCGCCGTCAGACGGACGAATATATTCTGTTACCGAAAATATTCTTGATTCCATTTCCATATCCACTCCAAAAATCAATTTGGCTTGAGAAGTTATTACAGAACAACTGTATCCGAGAGTTCTACGTTGCCGATAACCGGCCCGAAACGGCGGCGCAACGCGCCGCTGTTGGGGGTCCGTGTTCATCGGCGGGTTAGACCTGTGCTTGCGTAAGACGAATATCGACTTCTCGGTCGACGTATTTCCATTCCTCTGACGCACGCAGTTCGGAAAGCAGCCTGTTGAACTCAACCTCATGAATTGGCGCGTATTCGAACCAATTCAGAAAATCGAACGGTTCATTCTCTGAGAGGTCGCGGCAGTGGTGGAGCTTGCGCGCTACTGCAGGCAAATACTGAAGCCCGATTTGGACGTGCTTCGACTGTTCGAAAACGCTCCGGCGTTCGTCTTGCGTGAGCTCCCACCAAGCTGCGTTCTTCCGGATCGGTATTAGCGCACCGCACGTTGCTTCTGGGCGCGCCAGACCTTGCTGCTTCGCTACAATTTCATTCTTCTCTGCGCGCATGACATATCGTTCATTGCTGGTTATTCCACGAAGTATCCAGGGTGCATTGGTTTCAGACTGCAACTCTGAAGCGGATACGACGTTGAGCCTTTTGGCTTCAGGCAGGGGCTCGCCAACTCTCGTTTCGGCCCTGACAATCCGCCAAGGGCCAATGTCTGCGCCGACGAAAGCAAATAATCGTGTATCCATTTCAATCTTTCATGTGTGAATGTTTTAACTCTTGCAGCTTCGAAGAACCTATCTGCCGATCCCGTGCTTGTGCATCATCGCCTCCGCGCAACTGCGACGACCGCCCGCAGCAATCACATTGAACTTTCGAATCGAAACTGCTGAAGCGAACCTACGCGGACGTACGGCCGCAGTCTGTGCGCTGCCGGACGGAGCGCTGCCAATTTGCGCCTACTGGGAGTTAAAGTCAAATGTGGTGTACGGGTGGCTGGCACCTCAGGCGGCCAACGGTTGCTGGGCCGGTGTGCTGTCGGTCACCGGTAGGCCATCTTTGAATGGAATTCCTTCAAGCAGAGCCGCGATTTTCTCCGGCGCGCGAATTCGCCGCCACGATTGCTCTGCCGACTCGATCAGCTTGA
Organism: Brucella grignonensis; assembly: GCF_002252505.1. GTDB lineage: Bacteria > Pseudomonadota > Alphaproteobacteria > Rhizobiales > Rhizobiaceae > Brucella > Brucella grignonensis. The sequence goes on from NZ_NNRL01000030.1 coordinate 7,452, forward strand.
ATGCAAGACCGAGGAAGGTCGCTCGCGAAACACAATTGCGCGTTCGCGTCGTACGATGCCGGACCGTCGCGAACGTCGATTCAATAGGGTTTGTGGTCCGCAAATGCTGCCAGTGCTCCGCAGGAAAGTCGTAGAAGGCCAGCAATTCATCGCGATCGTTTGTGAGCTTCCCCGCGGCCTTCGGATATTTGGCCGAATAGATGTCGACGAAACGGTTGAAGGCCACGAGCGCGTCGTCACGGGTGGCGGCCTGCCAGATTTCCTGCAGGCCTTCCTTGGCCCGGCTGTGCTGCGATTTCGGCAACGCGTTGAGTACGTTACCGGTCTTGTGGAACCAGCAGCGCTGGTGCCGCGTCTGCGGGAATACTTCGGCCAGTGCTGCCCACAGCCCCATGGCGCCATCCCCGCTTGCCAGCAGCGGGCCTCCTTGCAGGCCACGCGCCTTCAGATCAAGCAGCACATCGCGCCACGCGTCCTTCGATTCGCGATAGCCGTCGGCGATCGCCACACGCTCCTTCGTTCCATCAGGCATCACGCCAATGATCACCAGCAAGCATTGGCCATCGGAATCGTCGCTGCGCAGCCCGGTATGAATGCCGTCCGCCCACCAGTAGACCCAGCGCGTGCCTGACAGGTCGCGCCGGTTCCATAGCAGATGCTCTTCGGCCCATTGCGCCTTCAGCCGGCTGACCACGTTTGGCGAAAGCCCTTTAGCCTGTTCACCCAGCAGCACGCTGAGCGCCTCACTCATGTTGCCGGTGGATACGCCGCGCAGATAAAGCCACGGCAGCGCCGCCGACACACGCGGTGACTTGCGGATGTATGGCGGCACAATGTTCGAATTGAACTTCACGCCCGAGCCTGAGCGATCGCGTACCTTCGGCACCTTAACTGGCACCGGACCAATCGCCGTGACGACCTCACGCTCCGGAAGATAGCCGTTGCGCACCACGGCGCGCCGGCCGTCGAGCGTCTTCACGTTCCCATACTGTTCGAGCAATGTCGCCAATTCTGCCTCGATCGCCTGCTGGATGACCCGTCGCGCCCCTTGCTGGATCAGTTCATCAAGGCCGCCAACGCTTGTCGCCGCTTTACTGCCGCCCGTTTCTTCCGTAAACTTCTTCATGGTGGTGGATTCCGGTTCGCTGGTTCGTTACTCTCGACAAGCAACATTCTCAGCTAACCGCCACCGCCTTCCCAAATCCCCGCCTCATCCCGTACACCACTTCCGACAATAACTCGCCTACTGGCAGGCTGTGAGTGCGCGGATGGGCCAGCGACCTCCCTTCATAGAGGGAGCGAAGCAGGTCAGAGACACTATTGAACGTCCGCTACCGGGAAGATGCTTGACCGTCCGCAACTGGCCGCCTGCCGCCGACCGCGGTCTGGCTCGAAAGCAGTCTGTCAACGCGCCGTTTCATTGTTGCCATGATCATCTCTTAATCGCGCACAGGCGGCCACAGGCGGGCAGTATAAACCAGCGTCAGTATCCACACCGTTTCGCCGTCGATCTGATACACCAGGCGATAGCTTTCGTGCGGGATCAACTCGCGGGTCCCGGGAATCTTTCCCGGCTTGCCCAGCATGGGGTGCTGGATCAAGCGGGCGGCCGCGTCGCTGAAAATCTCATCCATCCGGGCCGCCGCGCGCGGATTGTCGGCTGCGATGTAGTCCCACACATCGGCACGGTCTTGCTGCGCTTCGGGCGTCCAAACAACCCTCACGCCTGGCTCGCCACACTGGCACGCCGTGCGGCGAATTCGGCCTCAACTTCATCGTTCGACCGCCCCAATCCAGCGCGCATCGAAGCCCGGCCGGCTTCGACCTTGCGGCGCAGGAACTCGTCGTACTCGCGCGACTCGCGCTGGCGCTGAACGAACTCGCGCATCAGCTCGCGCAGCACTTGCGACGCCGGGCGATGGGCCGCCTCGGCTTCGGCCATAAACTCGGCGCGCAACTCAGGCTCCAGCTTCATCGTGAAAACGGCTTGTTTTGACATGATCGGGGCCTCCTGCCACTTGATACTAACAAAGTATATACGCCGTCATTACTAAGCGCTATTCACAGAACGCTGCAAGGCGGGCGTGCGCTAGGCCAAGGCCTGTCGGAAAACATTTGTTTTTCGACAGGCCTTCAACGGTCCTCTGCACCAACCTCCGAGTGGCCGCAAAATTGTGCGGAAAACTCTGTCGCCAGACGCTACCATACGGAAACCTCGTCTTAATGGTTTTCCGCTTATGTTGGTAGGTTACATGCGCGTGTCGTCGGACTCCGACCGCCAGAGCACGAACTTGCAGCGCGATGCGCTGCTCGCCGTCGGCGTCGATGCGCGGCATCTGTTCGAGGATCATGCTTCCGGCGCGAAGGACGACCGCGCGGGCCTGGCGCGGGCGCTCGAATTCGTTCGCCCTGGCGACGTGTTGGTCGTGTGGAAGCTCGACCGGCTCGGCCGTTCGTTGTCGCACTTGCTCGCCATCGTGACCTCGCTCAAGAAAAAGCAGGTGGCGTTCCGCTCGCTGACGGAGAACCTGGATACCACGACGCCCTCGGGCGAGTTTCTGTTCCAGGTGTTCGGCGCGCTCGCGCAGTACGAACGCGCCTTGATCCAGGAACGTGTCGTCGCCGGTCTGGCTGCCGCCCGCAAACGCGGCCGGATCGGCGGCCGGCCGCAGGCGATCACCGGCGAGAAGCTGGAGGCCATCGTCGCTGCGCTCGATGGCGGCATGTCCAAGGCGGCGGTGTGCCGCAACTTCGGCGTCAAGCGAACCACGCTGATCGAGACCCTGGCACGGGTTGGTTGGACGGGCTCTCGTGGAGCGTCATCGCGATGACGACCAAGAGCGAACGATTGACCGTCCTGTCGGACGCCGAGCAGGAAGCCCTGTACGGCCTGCCGGACTTCGACGACGCCCAGCGGCTGGAATACTTGGCGTTGACTGAAACCGAACTGGCGCTCGCCAGCAGCCGGCCTGGTCTCCATGCCCAGGTCTATTGCATCTTGCAGATCGGTTACTTCAAGGCCAAGCATGCCTTCTTCCGCTTCGACTGGAGTGAGGTCGAGCACGATTGCGCCTTCGTGCTGAGCCGCTACTTCCACGGCGAGTCCTTCGAGCACAAGCCAATCTCCAAGCACGAGCACTACACCCAGCGCGAGTGGATTGCCGATCTGTTCGGCTACCGGCCGTGGGCGGCCGAGTTCCTGGCGCAGCTCGCGCAGCAGGCCGCGCAGACCGTGCGGCGCGACGTGATGCCGGGGTTCATCGCCGCCGAGCTGATCGTCTGGCTAAACGAGCACAAGATCATCCGGCCCGGCTATACCACCCTGCAAGAGCTGGTGAGCGAAGCCCTGTCCGCCGAGCGTCGGCGGCTGGCTGGCCTGCTGTCGGAAGTGTTGGACGAATCGGCCAAGGCCGCGCTGGGTCGGCTTCTAGTGCGTGACGACACCCTGTCGCAATTGGCGGCGCTCAAGCAGGACGCCAAGGACTTTGGCTGGCGTCAGATGGCCCGCGAACGCGAAAAGCGCGCCACGCTGGAGCCGCTGCACCGGATCGCCAAGGCGCTGCTGCCCAAGCTCGGCGTCTCGCAGCAGAATCTGCTGTACTACGCCAGCCTGGCGAACTTCTACACCGTCCACGATCTACGCAACCTGAAGGCCGATCAGACCTACCTCTACCTGCTTTGCTATGCCTGGGTGCGCTACCGGCAGCTTTCCGACAACCTGGTCGATGCGATGGCCTACCACATGAAGCAGTTGGAGGACGAAAGCAGTGCGGGCGCAAAGCAATCCTTTGTCGCCGAGCAGGTGCGCCGTCAGCAAGACACACCGCAGGTCGGCCGCCTGCTGTCGCTTTACATCGACGACAGCGTGCCCGATCCCACGCCGTTCGGCGATGTGCGCCAGCGCGCCTACAAAATCATGCCCCGCGATACGCTGCAAACCACCGCGCAGCGCATGAGCGTGAAGCCGGTGAGCAAGCTGGCTTTGCACTGGCAGGCGGTGGACGGCCTGGCTGAGCGCATCCGCCGCCATCTTCGGCCGCTGTATGTCGCGCTCGACCTCGCTGGCACTGATCCGGGCAGCCCGTGGCTCGTGGCGCTGGCCTGGGCCAAGGACGTGTTCGCCAAACAGCAGCGCCTATCGCAACGGCCGCTCGCCGAATGTCCAGCGGCCACGCTGCCGAAACGCTTGCGACCGTACCTGCTGACCTTCGATGCCGATGGCAAGCCGACGGACCTGCATGCCGACCGCTACGAGTTCTGGCTGTACCGCCAGGTCAGGAAGCGCTTCCAGTCGGGTGAACTCTACCTCGACGACAGCTTGCAGCACCGGCATTTTTCCGACGAGCTGGTTTCGCTGGATGAGAAGGCCGCCGTGCTGGCGCAGATCGACATCCCGTTCCTGCGGCAGCCACTCGATGCCCAGCTCGATGCGCTCGCGACCGAGCTGCGCGCTCAGTGGCTGGCCTTCAACCGCGAGCTGAAGCAGGGCAAGCTGACGCACCTAGAATACGACAAGGACACGCAGAAGCTGACATGGCGCAAGCCCAAGGGCGAGAACCAGAAGGCGCGCGAGAAGGCGTTCTACGAGCAACTGCCGTTCTGCGACGTGGCCGACGTGTTCCGCTTCGTCAACGGCCAGTGCCAGTTCCTGTCGGCGCTGACGCCTTTGCAGCCGCGCTATGCGAAGAAGGTCGCCGACGCCGACAGCCTGATGGCGGTCATCATCGCGCAGGCGATGAACCACGGCAACCAGGTCATGGCACGCACCAGCGACATCCCGTACCACGTGCTGGAGAGCGCCTACCAACAGTACCTGCGCCACGCAACGCTGCACGCGGCCAACGACTGCATCAGCAACGCCATCGCCGCGCTGCCGATCTTCCCGTACTACTCGTTCGACCTCGATGCACTGTACGGTGCCGTCGATGGTCAGAAATTCGGCGTCGAGCGGCCGACCGTGAAAGCGCGCCACTCGCGCAAATACTTTGGGCGCGGCAAGGGCGTGGTCGCCTACACGCTGCTGTGCAACCACGTGCCGCTCAACGGCTACCTGATCGGCGCGCACGATTACGAGGCCCATCACGTGTTCGACATCTGGTATCGCAACACGTCGGACATCGTGCCGACCGCGATCACCGGCGACATGCACAGCGTCAACAAGGCCAACTTCGCTATCCTGCACTGGTTCGGCCTGCGTTTCGAGCCGCGCTTCACCGACCTTGGCGATCAGTTGAAGGAACTCTACAGTGCCGACGATCCGGCGCTGTACGATCAGTGCCTGATCCGGCCGGCCGGGAGAATCGACCGCGATCTCATAGTCAGCGAGAAGCCGAACCTCGACCAGATTGTCGCCACGCTCGGACTGAAGGAGATGACGCAGGGCACGCTGATCCGCAAGCTATGCACCTACACCGCGCCGAACCCCACGCGGCGCGCGGTGTTCGAGTTCGACAAGCTCATCCGCAGCATCTACACGCTGCGCTACCTGCGCGATCCGCAACTGGAGCGCAACGTTCACCGCTCACAGAACCGCATCGAGTCCTATCACCAGCTACGCTCAACCATCGCCCAGGTCGGCGGCAAGAAGGAATTGACCGGGCGCACCGACATCGAAATTGAGATCAGCAACCAGTGCGCCAGGCTGATCGCCAACGCGGTCATCTTCTACAACTCGGCCATCCTCTCGCGGCTGCTGATGAAGTACGAGGCGAGCGGCAACGCCAAGGCGCACGCTCTCCTGACCCAGATATCGCCGGCGGCCTGGCGGCACATCCTGCTGAACGGGCATTACACCTTCCAGAGCGACGGCAAGATGATCGACCTGGATGCGCTCGTGGCGGGGCTGGAGCTGGGATGACGGAAATTTCGGCGGTTCTGGCTTAGAACCCCAATATGATCGTTACCCTCTGCGACGACGCGGTCGAGTTGGTAGCCGAGGTTTGTCACGGCGGTTTCTAGCATCGGAAGACGCCGGGCAGGGTCATCGATTTCGAGCGTCATAATCTGCGAGGCAATCGACACTTTTACATCGGCAACACCTTCGACCGTGCGGGCTGCGCCCTCGATTTTTGCCGCGCAGGATGAACAGTCCATGCCGGTGACGTGATAGCGGATGGTGTCGGTTGCGGCGGCGGCCATGTGTCTATCCTCGAAATTTTAGTGACGCCGTGCTACATCCTGTAGTTACTACAGGAGCAAGCAAAAAATGCAGATTGGTGACTTATCTCGACGAGCCGGCGTGAATATCGAGACGATCCGCTATTACGAGCGCATCGGGGTCTTGCCGAAACCTGCCCGCCAGTCGAACGGACGGCGCACTTACAGCCCCGTCGATGCTAGGCGTCTAGGTTTCGTCCGTCATGCCCGCGATCTTGGTTTCGACTTGTCGAGTATTCGGGAGCTGCTAGCCTTGCAGGAGCAGCCCGAGGCGTCGTGTGACGACGCGAGCCGCATTGCACAGGCCCAGCTTGAGGCGGTTGAAAGTCGAATCGCTCGCCTGCTCAAATTACGCGACGAGCTGAACCACATGGTCACCGAGTGCAGACGTGGCCGCGTATCAGAATGCCGTGTAATAGAGGCTCTAACGTCTCTAACGGAGAGCAGTTCAGGCCCGACTGAGCTTTGAGGCCGTTACTTACCCCAAGGCTCCATCTGTCGCGGAAATCCTAAAACC
>NZ_NNRL01000031.1 GCF_002252505.1 Brucella grignonensis
GATCAGGCCGCCAAGCTCGGCGCAGGCATCGATCATCGCATCCGTGATGTTGCGCAGGTCGGGCTCGAGCGCGCGACAATTGGAATGGCTGAACACGACGGGGTTCCGTCCAATCTTCATGATGTCGAGCGACGTGCGTTCGTTCAGATGTGAACAATCGACGATGACACCGGCATCCTCACAGCGCGCCACCAGTGTCTTGCCCAGATCGCTGAGGCCAACCCCCGGATCATAGCAACCGCCCGCCGCCTCGTTGGCGCGGTTGTAGGCGAAATGCATCTGGTGCACGCCCAGCCGGTGGTAGAGCGCGATCATGTCGGGGTTGCGCAGCAGCGGCATGGCACCTTCCAGATCGAAACCCACGGCAAGCCGATCCTGTGCCGCGGCATTCTCCACCTCCCG
>NZ_NNRL01000032.1 GCF_002252505.1 Brucella grignonensis
GTTCAATGCCTGCCAGAATATTTCGACTGGAACAGCGTTATTCGGCAAGGTGTATCGGATAGTCGCCCACGGCGTTGGTGCATCGCGGCCGCTTTGATGGTAGTTGAGTTGCGATTTCAAGCAGTCTGAGTTTTCGCATGCCGTTCAAGTTCCACGCGCCTCGCCGTCATCGGATACCAAAGACGGCGTACCGGATCAGGAACTGGTCGGAATATGATGCCGGCCTTGTTCGGCGCGGCGATATCCGTCTTTGGATGTCGGATGATACGATCGCCGGCTGGCGCGCTGCGTGCCGAAAGACGCCCGGCGGTCAGAGGCAGTTTTCCAATCTGGCGATCGAGACCGTCCTGACGCTGGGCGCGCTGTGCCGCTTTCCACTGCGCCAGACGGAGGGCTTTGTCCGATCGCTGATGGAGCTAATGAAGGTCGATCTGGTTGTACCTGATCATACGACCTTGGCCAGGAGGCGGCGCACCGTCGAGGTTTGTGACTATCGCTGGCCGCGCAAGGTGTCGGTGGACATTGTCATCGACAGTACGGGATTGAAGTTCTATGGCGCGGGCGAGTGGGCAAGGGCTAAACACGGAGAGACGCGCCGATCCTGGCGCAAATTGCACCTGTCGGTGAACCCGGACGACAATGAGATTATTGCCCATGAACTGACTGACGACGATACCTCTGATGCTGCAATCGCCGGCGATCTGGTCTCCAATTCCGGCGGCAATATCCGCTCGGTCATTGCTGACGGAGCCTATGATGGTGAGCCGGTCTATCGGGCGATCCGTGCGGCGCGACCATCAAGATCGCCGCCGAAGATCGTCATCCCGCCGGGCAAGCCCTCAATTCCCGAAAAGGGCGAACCGCATAGCGGAAGCCAGCGGGAACGGCATGCCGCGGAGATCGCCCACGGATACGGCAAGCGCTCTCTGGTCGAAACCGCCATCTCCCGCATCAAACGCATCAACGACGGACGCCTGACTTCCCGCACTTTCGGCTCTCAACAGAACGAGGTCGCCATTCACATCAGAATCGCCAACCGCAACATGGCTATCGCGAGGCCTATCTCCGAGCGTATCCGCTGAAATCGCCACAAAGTCAGGCTTCTATCGGGTAGCCTCGCTGCACCAGCGCCGCAGCCGATTGGTGTCCTGATATTCGTCGACCAGCACATGGTCCCAGCGTCCGCCGATCTCATCGGCAAGCGTGGCATCGCCCATGGTCTGCGCCCAGTAAAGCAGGAGATCATCGTAATCCAGGACGTTTTGGACCTGCTTGGCCTCGACATAGCCGGCGAACAGCTCGCGCAACTGCTTTTCCCATCCGGCACACCACGGAAAGCTCGCGCGCAGGATCTCATCGAGCGGCGCTTCGGCGTTCACGGCCCGCGAGTAAATTGAGAGACATGTGCCCTTCGCAGGGAACCGGCTTTCCATCTTCGACAAGCCGAGATCGTGCCGCACCAGGTTGAGCAAGTCGGCAGAATCCTCCCGATCGTGGATGGTAAATTGCGGATCGAGCCCGAGCTCGATCGCATATTCCCGGAGTAATCGGGCACCGATGCCGTGAAACGTGCCCGACCAGGCGAGCGCATCGGTCAGGATGCCTGCCTTCTCTCCAAGCGTTTTCGCGCAGATGCGCTCGACACGCCTTCCCATCTCGGCCGCCGCCCGCCGGGAGAACGTCATCAGCAGGATGCGGCGCGGATCGGCGCCCGACAGGATCAGGTGCGCGACGCGATGTGCCAAGGTGTTGGTCTTTCCCGAACCAGCCCCGGCGATGATCAGCAGTGGGCCGCCGACCTTGCCATCGGACAAGCCAACGCCGTGCTCGACTGCGGCACGTTGTCGGTCGTTCAATTTTTCCAGATGCGCCGCATTCATCCCCGTCTGCCCCGTATCCGCTTGAGAATCCACAATCATCGGCGAATACATGAGCGTCCCCCAAGCTAATCTATGACCATGTCCTCCGAAGACTCT
>NZ_NNRL01000003.1 GCF_002252505.1 Brucella grignonensis
TCCTCGAAACTGGCTTCATGCTCAAATGATAGATCGCCAAGCAACAAGCTCCAATACCGTTTCAGTCTTTCCCGCCAGCCTTCTAGCTGGCGGCGCGCTGAGTTACGCAGTAACTCGTAAGTGCGCCCTTCTCAACTCAATCGCTTCGCTCTTTCGTCGTTCGGTGTGGCGCTTGCGGCAACGTCGACGCAATAAACTGAGGCCGCGATTGTGCTGCAAGACCGGCGAATTTTCAAGCAAAACAGCCAAACAACTGGAAATCACGACCGGGAATGATACTCTTGGCAAGCGAACGGAAAAGGAGATTGAGGCATGGCGCGCAAAACGATCGAAGAACGTCTAGCCCAACTGGATGCGCAGCGCGCCGCGCTCAAGGCCCGGCTGTCTAAGCAGGAACGCGCCAACGATACACGCCGCAAGGTGCTGCTCGGCGCGCTCGTCCTGCATCGGCTCGAAAACTCCAATGATCCAGATTTCACCAAGCGGCTCGGTGACTGGCTCCGTCGAGAACTGCCCGGATTCCTGACACGCGACGGCGATAAGGAACTCTTTGCCGATCTACTCGGCAAGGCGGCCGACACGCAAACGGCAGGGAGCGCCGGGGAAGCCAGCTCATGAATCAGGCGACACTTGCATGGGCCGCGTTCAAGAACATGCTGCGCGCTGCCGCTCGCGATCCGGTATGGGCCTTGGTCCGGGTCATTTTATCGCCGATCCGGGGCGGTCAATATCTGCTGCAAGTCGGCGTGTTCATTCTGTTTATGGCGCTCGTTCTCGCCGCCATTGCCAACGGCATCCCGCAAGAATGGTGGATCGCCAGAACGATTGCCGGCCTGTTCGTCATCGCCGTCTTTCTCATCATGGTATTTCGTGCCCTCACCAATCCCATGATTGAGCATTTCGGGGACATGGAAGGCGAAACCCACGGCTCGGCCCGCTTCGCCACCAACAAGGAAGTGGCTCCCCTCACCCGCGCCGATACCGGCCTGCTGATCGGCCGCGATCCGAAATCAAAGCGGCCCCTGCGCTATGACGGCCCGGCCCATCTGCTGACCATGGCACCGACGCGCACCGGCAAAGGCGTGGGAACCATCATCCCCAATCTGCTCACCGCCGACCGCTCCGTGATCTGCATCGACCCCAAGGGCGAGAATGCCAAAATCGCCGGCCGCGCCCGCCAGCAATTCGGCCCGGTCCACGTCCTCGACCCCTTCGGCGTCACCGGCAGGGCCTCGGCCGCCTTCAATCCTCTCGACCAGCTCGACCCGGCCGGCCTCGATGTCGCGGAAGACGCAAGCACCTTGGCCGACGCCCTCGTGTTCGATGAACCGGGCATGGCCGGCGAAGCGCATTGGAACGAGGAAGCCAAGGCGCTCGTTGCCGGCCTGATCCTCCACATTGCCGCCAGCGAGCCGCGCGACAGGCGAAACCTCGCCACCCTCCGCGAAGCCCTCACCCTCGCCCCTGAAGCCTTCGCGGCGCTTCTGAAGGACATGCAGGCATCAACGGCCGCCGGCGGCCTGATCGCCCGCGCCGCAAACCGCCACCTCGGCAAATCCGACCGTGAGGCCGCCGGCGTCCTCTCGGCCGCGCAGCGCCATACCCATTTTCTCGACAGCCCGCGCATGGTCGCCGTCCTCGGCCGATCGGATTTCCGCTTTGCCGATCTCAAGCGCCGCAACGTCTCCGTGTTCCTCGTCCTGCCGGGGTCAGGACAAGAGCAGTTCAAAATCCTGCGCTAAGATCGAACGGACGATGAACATCATGCAGCCCGTAGAAGTCTGCCGGGAAGCCGCAACGACCTGAAGCCTTCGGGCATCTGCTGTTCGGTGTCCCAGGAATAAATGCCGGTGAGATTTATGTGCTCCCAACTGAGCGGCGAGATGTGCTTGAGCAGATCGTCAGGGATATGCCGGCCCTGTTGCCGCAGATGGGCAGCGGCGCGGCTGAGATAGACGGTGTTCCAATGGACGATGGCGCTAACCACGAGGTTGAGCCCGGAAGCGCGGAACGCCTGGCTGTTAAAGGATCGATCCCGGATTTCGCCTCGCTCGTGGAAGAAGACGGCGCGCTTGAGCTTGTGGGCGGCTTCGCCCTTGTTGAGACCGGCCTGACAGCGCCGGCGCAACGCCGGGCTCGAATACCACTCAATCATGAACAGAGTTCGCTCGATCCGACCGACCTCGCGAAGCGCTTTAGCCAGATCGCTGGATTTCGATGAGGCGGACAACCTTTTGAGGATCGCTGACGGCGCGACGGTACGGGTCATAATCGAGGCGGCCAGACGCAGGAGATCGTCCCAATGTTCCATAATGAGCGCCGTGTTGATCGGCGCGCCGATATGGTTGGCCAGCGCCGGATAGGCATCAGCCTTCTCGAAGGTGTGGAATTTCCGGTCCTTGATATTGCGCAGGCGGGGCGCGAAGCGCTTGCCGATCAGAGCGAACAGCGCAAAGACATGGTCGCTGGCGCCACCGGTATCGGTAAACAATTCTTCGATCTCCAGAATCGTGTCGTGATCGAACAAGCCGTCGAGGACATAGACAGCCTCGCTCTCGGTCGGACTGATCGGCAGAATGCTGAAGTAGCCATATTGGTCCGAGAGCCCGCTGTAGAATTTCGTGCCAGGCTCGTTGCTGTAATGGAGATTGATGTCACCCCGCTTGGCAGCCCGATCGCTAGCCCGGAAGAACTGCCCGTCGGATGAAGCGGTTGTTCCATCACCCCATAGTCGCGAATGCGGATGGCGCGTATGAGCGTCGGTGACACAGGCCTGCGCGGCGCGATAGGTTTCGGAGCGGGCATGGAAGCTGCGCATCCAGCCGATCTGATGTGCGCTGATGCCTTTCGAGGCCCCCGCCATGCGTTTCGGGCCGAGATTGGTGCCATCGGCAAGCACGCCGGCCAGCATGGCGGCAATATTCTGTGGTGCATCTCCCGTCCGGACATGGGTGAACTGGTCGGCGAATCCCGTCCATTCATGCACTTCCCGCAGCAGATCGGGTACCTCGACCAGAGGATACATGTCGGTGATTTCGGCATAGAGGGTTCCGCCGCGGCTGGAACAGCGCTTGTGTGCGGCGTTACAATCAGGGTTCCATTCTCCATTCTCACGCCCTCAAGCTTTCCATAGCGGGCGCGCCAGGCCAGCCGCTTCAGGTTGAAGTCCATCATTTGCTGGGTTTCCGCCAGCCATGCCGCGCCGTCGGCCTGGACGCCGAGACCAAGCTTGTCTTCCTCCTTCAGGGCAACAAAGGCCGGCTTCGGCATCAGATGTTCATCAATCGGTCGGAACGAGCGGCTGCCTTCGACCCACACATCCCTTGAGTGCAGCCGGTCACGCAAATGCGTGAGTGTCGCAATCTCGTAAAGCCGCCGATCCGGCTTGCCATTTTCGAAGATCAGTTCGCGCTCCGATTTTGTCAGATGCCCGACCGGAACACGATCGGGCATCACGCGGCGGCCTTCCGCGTAGAGCCCTTTGATGGTGGCGACGGCGGAAAGCAACGGATCGTGCCGTCGCTGCGAGCGAAAGGTGAACGTCTGGAGAAAGGCGCCGGCATATTTGCGGACGGTCGCATGTTGTTCGGCCGCCATTACCAGAGGCGACACATCACTGTTCTCCACCATGGCCTCGAGACCGGGTTTGACCTGAAGCAGCCGATGCCATCCTACGCGCCGATCCAGGATCGTCATGGGATCTGCATCCATGTCGTTGGCCGCCTGCAGGGCGACGATCGTGTCCAGAAACAGCCGTAGTGCCTTCGACGTTTCCAGGCGTGCGCTCATATGGCGCTGCTTTTTGCGGTTGTTGACCTGGGAGAACAACCGGCCCATGAGTTTGATAAACATCATCACCGCATCGTCGGTGAGTTTCTGGCCAAGCTTGATGATCTGCGCGACGATCGTCGCACGCCGGCGGCTGGCATTGAAGTCGCTGGCCAGCCATGCCGGAGTGGCGTCACCCTCGCGGATCATCTGATCCCACCGCCCGGAAGGGACACGGGTCTGCAAACGGGGATCGATCCCAAGCATCCTCAGGAATGCGATTCGTTCGGTCAGGCCCACCAAGTTTCCCGCGCCTGGTGCCTCCGGCGCTGACCGCAGCCAATGATAGCGCGTCTGGCCAATTGCCGGATCGACGGCCAGCAGTCCATCGAGGGTTCCCAGCGTTTCCGGATCAAGGTCCGTGATCAAAGCGGCTTCGGCTTGACGACGAGCGATGGCACGGGCAGCCAGTCCCATCCGTTCGATCATGTTCGCTGCAGGCAGCAGAACCCGGCGTTCGCGGAACGTGGTGATGATCGCAGTCGCGATCGTTGCTCCCTTGTCCGTCACGGTCGCAGCTTCGATTGCCGCCAGCAGCGCAGCACGCCGATCCTCTGTGGTCGCAGCCCTCATTTCGAGATAACGGAGTAGGCGAGCGACATGATTCATGCGCGTCTCTTCCCGCCGGGCATACAGATCAAACGATGCTGGATCGGCTCCGATCTGCTCGGCAATATAATTGAGCATCGCTTCGGGCAGTATCTCATTGGCCATGAGCGCGCGGCCCGGATAACGCATCAGGCAGAGCTGCACCGCGAAGCCAAGCCGATTATGCTCCCGTCTGCGGACCTCGATTTCAAGCCGGTCGGCCGGTGACAAGGAATAATGGCGCATCAGGCTGTCCTCGTCGGTGGGAATATCGAAAAGCGCTTTCCGATCCTGAATTTTGAGAAGTTTCCGCTTGGCCATTGCTACTCCTTACATTTGCGCGCCAATGACCTTGCCCTGTACGGAAAGGTCCGATTCCGTACAGGGGTAAAACGATCTGTCCACAAATTACCTTGACATTCTTATGGACAGGCAAGATATTTCGGACAGCCTATTCGGACGAAATTGACTTATGCCACGCACCTTCGCCTATGTCCGCGTCTCCACGACCGGCCAGACCACCGAAAACCAGATTCAGGAAATCGAGGCGGCTGGCTTCCACGTCGAGCCGCGCCGCATCGTCACCGAGACCGTCTCCGGCAGTGTCGCCATCGCCAAACGCCGGGGATTTTCTCGGCTGCTGGACAGGCTGGAATCCGGGGACGTGCTGATCGTGACCAAACTCGATCGCCTCGGCCGCGATGCGATCGACGTGAGCACGACCGTCAAAAAGCTGGAGGACATGGGCGTGCGGGTACATTGCCTCGCCCTTGGCGGGGTCGATCTGGCAAGCTCGGCCGGGAAAATGACGATGAACGTCATCAATGCTGTGGCTCAGTTCGAGCGTGACCTCCTGATCGAACGCACCCAATCCGGTCTTCAGCGCGCCAAATCGGAAGGTAAGGCCCTCGGCCGACCCGCCCGGCTCAATGAACAGCAGAAACGTGATGTTCGCGCCGACCTGGCTGGCGGCATGAGCGTTTCCGCCCTCGCCAGAAAATTCGACACCAGCCGACAGACTATCATGCGCGTCAGGGACAATAGCTCACCATCCTGACGGCTACATCACCGCGTCGTTCAATGGATGCTCCGCTTTAGCGGCTGCATCCATTGTGACGGAGTGTCAATCATGAGCAAGGCATCGTCCAAGGTGGTGCTGCATCGGCACTCGGAGTTCATGTCTTCGAGTGCCTGAAGCATTAATTCGGCAACGGCGAAGTTCTGCTCGTGCAAAGCTCGTTTGAAAGCCCGCGCTACCAATTCCTGAAGCATATTGGCATTCTTCATCGCGCACCACCTTTCCGCTGTTCCAATAGCGTGCTGCTTCCAGCGGTTGGAAGGTCAAGTGAAAAGTGCGCTTTTTGGCCATATAGGCCATATAGGAAGAAAGCTTTCTTTCTATCCAGGCCCGCTCTGATTTATCGATAGCCCGTTGCGGTTCCACCTCTACCCTGCACAGCAGGACAGCTTTTTTACGTCCTTGTCGAAGGTCTGAGCTGCAAGCTTCAAGCCTTCGACGGTCGTCAGGTACGGGAAGATCGCCTCCGACAGATCGTCGATCGTCAGGCCGCCGCGGATAGCCAGCGCCGCCGTCTGAATGCTGTCAGCGCCTTCCGGCGCAAGAATATGCGCGCCCAGGAGCTTCCGGGTCGCCCCGTCGGCAACCAGCTTGATCAGGCCGCGTGTATCGCGTGCCGCCAGCGCGCGGGGCACATTGTCGAGGGAAAGAACAGACGTGCGAACCGAATGCCCCGCAGCGCGCGCCTGCGCCTCGGTCATGCCGACACTCGCCACCTGCGGGTCTGTGAACACGACAGCGGGCATTGCAGCATTGTCGTACCGCAGGCCATCGCCGTTCAATGCGTTCTTGGCGGCGAGCTTTGCGCCATAGGCAGCCATATAGACGAACTGGTCTTTTCCGGTCACGTCGCCGGCGGCATAGACGCCGGTTTTTGAGGTGCGCATGCGGTCATCGACAATGATGGCGCCGGCCGGCGTTGCGGCAACACCCGCCTCAGCCAAGCCAAGGGTTTCAGTGTTCGGGCGGCGTCCCGTCGCCACGAGAATCCGCTCGGCCGTCAGGATTTCCGGCCGACCGTCTCGCGTAATGGCGAGGGCTATACCGCCGTCATCGGTCCTGCGGGCGGTTTCGTAGGCGATCCCGCCGACGATCCGGATACCCTCATCGGCCAGGTAGGTGGCGAGCGCCGATCCGATTTCGGGCTCAGCCTCCGGCAGAAGCCGGCTGCGGAATACGAGCGTCACCGCGACGCCGGCCCGCGCGAACGTCTGGGCCAGCTCCACGCCGATATAGCCGCCGCCGAGCACGATCATCGAGCGCGGCAGTTCGTTCAGGGCGAGCGCCGTCGTGCTGTCGAGCGGCGACACGTCGGCAATCCCCGGAATTCCCGGCAGGTCTGGGCGCGCGCCCGTCGCGATGATGATCCGTTCGGAGGCGAGGCGCTGGCCCGCGACCTCGACGCCGCCGTCAACGAGACGGGCCTGCCCTTCGCGATAGACGACATTGTTATACTCTGGCAGCAGATCGGCGTATTTCGCCTGCCGAAGACCGGAAACCAGGGCGTCTTTCTGGGCAATCTGAGCGGCCCAATCGACGACGCGCGCGCCGCTTTCAATACCATCGAAACGGGCTGCCGCATCATTGGCGTGACGTACGGCTTCCGTGGCCCGGATCAGGGCTTTCGAGGGCACACAGCCGATGTTGACGCAGGTGCCGCCGATCGTGCCATGCCCGACAAGGGCCACTTGCGCGCCTTGTTCGGCGGCGGTGATCGCGGCGGAGAACCCGGCCGAGCCAGCCCCGACGACTACAAGATCGTAACGGCCGTTGCCCTTATTTGGCGTCGGTTCGCAATGTTCACACATTCAGTTTATCCTTGTTTTCTGTCGGTGATCCGCAGCAAGCGGCATCCGCCGCTGAGCCGGAATGGCGGCGCCGATAAAGGTAAAATGCCGCCAGCCCAATAGCAGCGAGTGCGATCGGGATCAGCACATAGCCGGCTGCAGCGAGCCATGCGGAAACCCCGAAGGAGCCCGCAGCGACCAAAAGAAATGGGGCGGCACAACAGATGACGGCGAGAAGCCCGACACTGCCCATGCCGATGAACTTTCCATCCGTCATGCCGAGCCTCCCTACTGCGAAACCTTGGAGGGATAGCCGGCGTTGGTGGTTGCGGTGATCAACGCAGCGACATTTGTCTTGCCGTCGTCAAAGCGCACCTTGGCGATCGCCCCATCTGTCGCCTCCGACACATCAACCGCGAGCACCCCTGACACGTTGCTGAGCGCCCGCTTCACGATCGGGCCGCAAAGTTCGCAGGTGGCATTGGCGACATTCAGCGTGACGGTCTGCTCGGCGGCAAAAGCGGCGCCACTCGCCAGCAGGGACGCGGTGAGAGCAATAAGGGGTAAAGTTTTCATCAGGAACTCCTTGAGGTTAGGCAGTGAGGAAGAACCGCGCTGCATAGGGAAAGCCCACGGCGACGATGATCAGAATCGTTGCGATCCAAAGGCCTATCTTGGCGTCGCGATGGGACGACGGACGCGCGCAGTAGGAGCCCTCGATGCACTCAGCCGCCCTCGGCTTGCGATAGACGAGATAGAAGCCGTAGCCGAGGCAGGCGAGCGCGATCGTGACGAACACGGGCTGATAGGGCTCGAACGCGGTCAGATTGCCGATCCACGCGCCGCTGATGCCGGCAAAGAACAAGACAAAGGGCACCACGCAGCAGGTTGCCGCGCCCAGTGCCGCCACGATGCCGCCAACCGACAGCAGCGCTGCCTGATCAAAACCCTTTTCGACGGGCTCCAGGGCCTTGTCTGCCAGTGGCCGCACTTCGTCCTGCGTCATCGTTCACATGCTCCCGCAATTGATCTATGGTGACCCTAGTGCCTGTAGTAACTACAGGGTCAAGCGGGAAAAATTCACGGATTTGTGCGAGCTACGTGATGCAAAAGACTGACGAATTTTCTATCGGCGTCCTATCCGAGCGCAGCGGCGTCCACATCGAGACGATCCGCTATTACGAGAAGATCGGCGTCATGCCGAAACCCGCGCGCAGTGCCGCCGGCTATCGCGTCTACGGCAACGATCACACAAGGCGGCTGCATTTCGTGCGGCGCGGCCGTGAGCTCGGCTTCAGCCTCGACGAACTGCGTGGACTGCTTCGCCTGGTCGACGGGCATAGCTACACCTGCCGTGAGGTTCATGACCTCACCATCGAACACCTGAAAGATATCCGTCAGAAAATCGCCGATCTACGACGTCTGGAGCGGGCAATGTCGGATATGGCCGCGCAATGCACCGGCAACCAGGTTCCGGAATGCCCGATCATTGATGCCCTATTTGAAATGCGCCCTGTGGGCCGTTCCCGCTCCGTTCGACCTTAGCGCAGGATTTTGAACTGCTCTTGTTCCGACCCCCTGCCGCCCGATCGGCTCGCTACCTATTCCCGCTGGCTGCGCCTGCTCGTCGCCCTCGGCCATCTGGCCCCCGTCGAGCGTGCAGTGGGCCTCATGGCCGGCTACGGCGTCCAGCTCTGGCCGATCCTGCAAGACGTTCACCAGCTCCGCGCCACCTATGGGCAACGCGCCGGCACCTTCCTGTCAAATGCCGGCGTCCTACAGGTGTTCGGCGTCAACGATCACGACAGCGCCCGGCTTGTCTCCGATCTGCTCGGGCAAGAGACGGTCGTGTTCCAGACCATGAGCCGCGCCCTCGATGCCGAAAAGACCGGCATCACCTACGGCGAGCAACACACCGCCCGCCCGCTGCTGACGCCGGATGAGGTCCGCAACCTGCCGCAGAATGTCGAATTGCTGTTCCTCGCCGGGCAACGGCCGATCGTCGCCGGCAAGCTCGCCTATTATGCTGATTCCGAGTTCCGGGGGCTGTATGACGCTCCCTGACGTATCAAGAAGCGGACCCGGCGCTTTGCGCCGGGACTTTGTTACGAACGGCCCTCCGGCGCGGCTTGCGCCACGATCCACCCGCCGACCTGGTGCAAGCTCTATTCAAGGAAAACCACGGCCGCGACGATAGCCCCCCGGCCGGCCCGCTCTCATCATCTAGGGCCGTAGGGACGGTCGGGGGGCGGGCCACACGCGCAAGCATTAGCGTATTTAGCTATTTACGTATCAACGTGCATAAGGCTCGATCGGCGGCAATCCGTGCTGTGCCAGAACGGCCGAAAGCCCGGCCTCGGCCATCGCCTGAATTGTCGTGCCCTCTGCATCTGCGAGCTGGCGAAGGCGCTGCCAGTCCGATCGCCGGACCTTGACCGTAAGCGCGACAGTCTCGCCCCCTCCCCTCTTTCGCCTCGGCGTCGGGATTTCCACGGCCGGGCGGTCGTCCTCGATCGCTGCAAGGCTGGTGGCTTCCGCGCCGGCCCTCGGGCGGGTGAAGGCCGCGAGGCCGGTTGCTTTCTTTGCCATAGGTTTCTCTCCTTCAATACGCTCTTACGTATTTAGCTATTTACGTTCTAAGGTGTCCTTGATCCACGCCCACAAAGCCCGGATTTCCTCGGCTGCCCTGCCCTCGGCCTCGAACTCCGTCACGGCGCTGCCGGTCGTGACGGCGCGGGCGAACGCGCGCCGGTCGGTAATCTCGCCGGGGACGATCGGCAGGCCGTAGGCTTCCAGCGCCGCGCGCGTCTCCCCGATCTCGGGCGCGCGGAACGGGCAGGCGGACAGGACGAACGCACCGCGCACCTTCGCGGCCGTCACGATCTCGACGGCGGCCGGGACCGCAGCGAGGTCAAACGCGGAAGGTCGGACCGGAATCAAGACCAGCTCCGACCTCCGGGCTATCTGGCCGGCCGCCGGGGCGGCATGGGGCGGGGCGTCCACTACTGCCAAGGTCATACCCTCGCCCTCGGCCGCCCTAAGCGCGGCGTCCAGTTCCCCGGCCTGCGCCGTGGCGACGATCGGCGTTCCGGCTTCCCGCGCACTCGCCCATGCGGTCGCGCTTTCCTGTGGGTCCGCGTCGATGACGCAAACCCGTTCGCCGGTCGCCTCGGCCGCCACGGCGGTATGAACCGAAAGCGTGGTTTTTCCGCTCCCGCCTTTCTGGCTCAAAAACGCAATGACGTTCATGCGTCAATCCTTCTTTGCGTGAATACGTATTAAAGCATATAGCTAAGGGCGTTACTACGTCTTTAAGCTAGTGCGGCCATTCCTCGGCCGGCCAGTCCCGCGACGTATGGATGACGCGCACGATCACGATGCTTTCCCAGCCCGCTACGTCCCGCAGCTCATAGGCGATGATGTAGGGATGACGGGCGAGGGACTTTTCATAGGTCCCGCTCACCCGCCCCGGCCGGCCGGTCGCAAATTCGCCGAGCTTGTTCCCGGCGTCCTCGATCGCGTCCACGACCCGTTCGGCGGCGAATGGGTTGTCCTCTGCGATATAGCGCAGGATTTCGAGGTTATCCCGCTGCGCCTCAATCGACCAGACAACCGGCCTCATCCGCGCGCGGCTTTCCGGCGCTTCGCTTCCTCGATAACCTCACGCATTTCCGCGACGGCCTGCGCATGAGGGATCACTCGGCCGGCCGCCGCATCGGCCATGCCGCGCTTGATACCGTCGATGATTTCAAGCTCGCGATCGACATAGGCGGCGACGGCCTCGCCGGCGAGGAAGGATTTGCTTCGCTGCGTGTCGTTCGCGATCCGGTCGAGCTTTTCTTTCACATCGGGCCTAACCCGAATCGTCATGGTGGTGCTGGCGGTCATGGAATCGCCTCCGTGTGTTGAATTGTGTACATCCTAGCACGGTTTCCCGGCCGCCGCTATCGCCTTCTATCAAGGTGATACGTTTACACGTTAATACGTATTAACGTAAATAATTAAACACCGGCCTTGCCTCTCGCTCCCTCTCGAAAGCCCATAGGACGCTGGCCGCAGGCGCGAACGGTGCGGATTAGGTGGTGAGGATGCCGTTTCCCGGCCCGCCTATACGCGGGCCGGAACCGCCGCAGGGCCGCGTGAGCGGCCCGAACAGCGGCGTCCGCTTATGTTTGTACTCTTAGATAAAGATCAGATGGGGATTCAGTCTGGTTATCAGACTCACGTTTCATCACACTCTTTGCCAGCATCACGAGGGCCTTTCCGAGCGGGCCATCGCCGGCGTCGATCTGCGTTCGCTCATCGAGGGGCAGGGTGGTCTTGTAGGCGCTAATTGCCTCGCTCCAAGCCCGCTGATCCTGTCCATGATCGGCAGGCGGGGGCGGGGCCTTGCCGAACCGCCCAAGGAACTGCCGCGCCTTCTCCGGCAGGGACAGGCGATAGGCGTTGCTCGTCTGCTGGACCTGTGGGCCGCGCCCTTCGTTGCCGGTCGGCTCATAGCGCCGCAGCCAGTCGATGAAACCATGCGCCCGCAGGTTCTTCAGCGCCCGCACGATCGTATCGCGCGACCGGCCCAAGCGGTCCATGATCGTGGTGATTGACGGCTCTAGCCGGCCGGTGCGGAAGTCGATGAGATTGACGAACAGCCGCAGCACGTCGAGCGCCACCGATCCTAGCGGGCCGCTGCGCTCGCCCTTCTCGCGCAATCCGGCCTCGTTGTAGATTTCGGCCGCCTTCAAGATCGCCTGCACGTCCCTGCGCGTCGTCGGCCGCCATATGCGGCCCTCCGATCGGCCCCGGATATGGCTATGCCGGCGAACTGGCGTCGGGCAGCGCGGGGCAGGGGGCGGGAAGATCAGCCCTAGCGCAGTCTGTCCCGATCCTCGCAGGGTGGCCCGGCGCTCATGGGCGAGCGTCGTAAGCTCGCCGGCCTCGTCGTCGGTGAGCTGGCCCGCGCCGTAGCGGTTCCAGACCTCCCGCATGATTTCATCAAGCGCGTGCCCGCGCGCGCAGCCGATCGCGGCCGCGTAGTGCGTCCTCAACATATGCCCTCGTCCTTCCATTTGAAGGACATGACGGCGAGGACGGCAGGCACGGCGCTCCCGTTTCCGCAAGAATCAATCTTGCGAATTGGAGTGCTCTAGCGTAGATAGGGGGAGACTTATCGGCCCCGGCTCTACGGTGTGTCTGACGGCCTACAAAAACGCTCGACCGTTGGCGCGGTCGGGCGTTTTGCCGTTATGTCCCTTGCTTCGCTTCGATATAGAACCTCAACGCTTCTTCGATGATCGGCGCGCGAGCTGACGCGCCCCGTTGCTCCTTGATCCTGTCGATTGCCTCGACAAGCTCGCCCGGAACATAGGTATTCAACGCCACGCGGCCGGCCGCGATCTGCCGCGCCCTGTGGGCGGCAACGCCCCTGCGAATCTCTTCCGCGCGTTCCTTCATGTTTACAACTAAGAGCAAGCCGCCCGATTCTGCAATCCCTTGCGGAAGGAACCGGGAAACTAGGGCCGGCAGCTAAACGTAGTAACGTCAATGCGTATTCACGTTATTGCGTTCTATAGCCCGGTAGAGCGTGGCGCGATGCACCCCCAAAAGCCGGGCGACTTCCGCCACCGGCTTCTTGTCCTCATGGATGAGCTGGCGGGCGTGGGCGATCTGCTCGGCCGACAGGGCAGGGGAAGGACCAAACCGCACACCTCGGGCCTTCGCCGCGATCCGGCCGGCGCTCGTGCGGTCCACGATCAAGCTGCGCTCGAAATCCGCGATGCCGGCGAACACGGTCAACACCATGCGCCCGGCCGGCGTCGTGGTGTCGGCCCACGGCTCGGCCAGCGAGCGCAGGCCCGCGCCGGCCTCTTTGATCCGCTCCGCGATCGCCAGAAGGTCGGCCGTCGATCGCGCGAGGCGGTCTAGCCGGGTGATCGTCACCACGTCGCCGGCGCGCAAGTGGTCGAGCATCCGCACCAGCTCGGGCCGGTCGCGCTTCGCCCCGGAAGCCTTTTCCTCGAAGATGCGGACGCAGCCGGCCGCGCCAAGGGCGGCCCGCTGCTGCTCCAAGTCCTGCCCGCGTGTCGAGACGCGGGCATAGCCGATGAACACCCGGCCGGCGTCGGAATCTGGTTGGCGGTTCACGGCTTCCCCTGTCGCAAATCATGTCGCAAGTGGCGTAGCACTTGCGACAAAGACATGCGACACGAAAACCCCTGATTTTCCGGGGGCGGCCGATCTGTCGCTGGTTTTAGGATTTCCGCGACAGATGGAGCCTTGGGGTAAGTAACGGCCTCAAAGCTCAGTCGG
>NZ_NNRL01000033.1 GCF_002252505.1 Brucella grignonensis
AACGGCCACCGACCCTCTTGCACTGGACGATCACGTCTATGGAAATCTTGAGCAGATTGCGGATATCGTCCCGGTCGAGGTCTTGCCCCCCGTCGGATTCCTTGACCAGGAGCGTCAGTTGCTCGAACGCCAGGCTTGGTGAATCCGCGTGAACGGTCGTGATCGAGCCGGGGTGCCCGGAATTGATATTTCGAATGTAGTAGAATGCAGTGCCGTCACGCAGCTCCTGCAGCAGGACCCGATCCGGACGCATCCGCAGGCACGATTCAAGCAAATCCTTCGCGCCGAGCTTTGCCAGCCCCTGCCCGCCCTTGGAATAGAACAGCCGGACA
>NZ_NNRL01000034.1 GCF_002252505.1 Brucella grignonensis
GCGCCCAGTTCGGCTCGGGAAGCCGGCGCAGGCCCTGCTTCACCCCCGCCCTGGCGAACAGCCGGCTCTCCAACACATCGTCGGTCAGGTCGCCCGGCAGCGGCCAGCTCAGCTCCGCCGCGGCCGCCCGCTTCAGATTATCCTGCACGGTGCTGCGCGCTATTCCCAGTCTCTGCGCAATCTCGCGGGCGCTCGTTCCGTCACCGGCAAGCCGCAGCATTTGTCGTAAGTGTCTCATGGTCAGCCTTCTCTTTGCCGGCATCACGCGTCCCTTGTTCAAAAGGACCGTCATGCCAAAGTTGCTGACCCAGATGTGTTCTCTTTAGCCTCGTTAAAGTGGCCGGATATTAATCGGAATCGTGGCCGGCTTCATTCCGGAATGGTGGCCGGCTTCAAGTTGGAATACCCGGCCGGATAACCTCGGAATCCACGCTCAATCAGACTGAAGAAGGAATGTCACCGTCGTGGCAACCTTCGTCCGACCGGTTGGAGTGCGGGCAAAACTGTGAAGTTTGATAGGTATCTTAGAGGTGTCAGCCTCTGTATCGTCAGAGCCTTATCCTAAAAGGGGACTTGCGATGCTAGCGATGCAATATGGTGCTGCGTTTGATCCGGAAGAGGTTGGCTTTTGCGCAGTGCCCGGCGGAAGGATTTGGTTCAGGCTGAGTGGAAAGGCGCATTTCGCAGCCGGTGCCACCCCTATCCTCTGTATCCACGGCGGACCCGGTCTATCGCATCACTATCTCCTCACGCTCGCAGCGTTGTCCGACACGCGGCCGGTTATCCTTTACGATCAGCTCGACAGCGGAAACTCCGATATGCCAGGGGACGAGGCAAATTGGCGCCTTCCGAGATTCCTAGATGAAATCTCATGCCTTCGAAGTCGTCTGAACCTTTCGGTCCTGGACGTCTTTGGAAGCTCCTGGGGGGGCACTATCGCGGCGGAATACGCTATTTCCAAGCCCGATGGGTTGAGAAGCGTGATCCTGGCGAGCCCTGTTATCGACGTGGCGCGTTGGGTCCAGGATTGTGAGGCAATGCGTTCCAGGCTCGATCCTGCGTTACGCTTGATGCTCGACAAGCACGAGCAGGAGGGCACGGTCGAAAGCACTGAGTACCAAGATGCAGTCCTCCACTTCTACCGTCGCCACCTCTGCCGTCTTGACCTGTGGCCTTGGGAGCTGGACCGTTCCTTTGAGCTCTTCAATTATAC
>NZ_NNRL01000035.1 GCF_002252505.1 Brucella grignonensis
GGCTCCATGCTCGTGAAGCTGATCGTGGCAAGCCCCGGCTGCACCCACCTGAAGATTGTCCTCCTACCGGACTCGATGCAGCTCTTCGCAGTCCAGAAGGACTAGCGTTTCGGCGATGAGCGCCGTCTGGCGGCCGTTCGCATCCCAATCCCATTCGCACATGTCTCGCCTGCTGGAGCACTCCAGCGGAGCTGGCGAAGCGCACTTTCACCAAGGAGAAACAACATGTCGCACGACGACCCATTCACCATCGATCTTTTCGGCAACACAGCCCTTTCGTCCGGTCTCGGTCTTGGCGTGACGGCCTTTGCCGGCAACTTTGAACCCGACGACGATCCCCACCCATCGTCCCCGGCGCCGGCGATGCTGATCGCAGCTGCCGCCCGCGCACCCTCCAAGCCTGGCCGGGAACGTGGTTCGAACTTCTATCTCGCCGACGACCGAGGTCTCGCGCAGGGCTGGAAGGAACGCGCCCGCGACAACGTGGCTGCGATCCGGCTCGCGGCGAAAATCGAGGCAGATGAG
>NZ_NNRL01000036.1 GCF_002252505.1 Brucella grignonensis
CCCCCCCCCACCAGATGATCATACCCACGCCATTGAATTGCGGGCGGCCGAAATCGACGCACACCGCAAGACCCTTCCCATGAACGAATTGGCGTTGTTCGACGTTGGCGATAATCCTTTGGGACAGGCGCTCGCACGACTTGGTCGATCAATCAGTTTACGTGAGTCCGCCAGACAGACTGAATCCCCATCTAGTTCTATTAAAGATAGGGAAAAATAAGCGAACGTCACTACCAGGGCTGCTCATGCAGCCCTGCGGCGGTTCTGGCCCGCGCAAATTGCGGGCCGGTGCGGCACCAACAGAGCCAAAATCCGCAAAAACTACTTTTGCGGTTAGTGTTATATGGCTTTTGAATAAAGAGGGGCGGCAAAGCCGTTGCCAGAATAGTGGCGCTGTGCAAATATCTGATAAATGCAGTAAGATTATCTGAAGGATTTTCGATGCAGCTGGAAACTCTTGACGGCAGAGCCGTCAAAAACCTCGCAATAGCGCACGCCCTGAATGGGGCCGTCGTTCTGGGGCAGCCGGGCGGTTTCGCTGTCCTTGTAAAGTATGGGATGAATGAGAGAGCCGTGGCCGCTCAAAGGTCCCGCAGGATGCGCATCTGGCGGAATCTCAACACGGTCGCTGCCTATGTTCGCGACGAGCTTGGACTTGCAAGGTTCGAAATTGACATGACCGAACATGACCCGGCAGCAATCGAGCGAAAACGACCTGATACTGCGGACCGTCAACGCCAACTGCATGAGGCCGGCGAACATGATGCCTGGTTCCGGGGGCAGGTGCAAAAGGCTATGGATGGGATTGAGGATGGCTCGAATCGTGCAATTTCCGAGGATGAGTGGGCGGAAAAGGCGAAACTGAAGCGGGCTGACTTACAGCGTCGTATCGGCGCGCAAGGTCACTGAGTATATGCGGATCGTCAGACGTGATTCCTATGCTGCCGATCTCGACAGCATCGTTGACCATATAGCTCTGGAAAACCCATCGGCAGCCCTCGATATCTGGGATGACATCGAGAGGCAGATCGAGCGGTTGCGTGATTTCCCGCGCTCCGGCCGCATCGGTCGAATGCCGGAAACGAGGGAACTGGTCGTGTCGGGGACGCCTTATATTGTCGTCTATCTGGTTTCCGACGATGTCGAGCTGATCCGCGTCCTGCATGGCGCCCAGAAATGGCCGCCCGAGAATTAAACTCCGGATTTTCGCATCAGCTCGTCTAGTGCCTCGCCGTAGGAGAAGCCCGTTTCATTGCAATACTGCTTAAAACGGTTGATGACGTCGATCGGCGCACGAACAAAGGCTTGATCCAGTGGCTCGCTCGCTTTCCGCACGCGCTTTATGCGTTGGACCGGTTCTCTGCTTTGGAAGCCCGCCCGGTCAGCTGCACGATCGGCTGCTTCCTGTTCTTTCATTGTATTGGACTTTTCCTC
Source organism: Brucella grignonensis (assembly GCF_002252505.1). Lineage (GTDB taxonomy): Bacteria > Pseudomonadota > Alphaproteobacteria > Rhizobiales > Rhizobiaceae > Brucella > Brucella grignonensis. The sequence continues at coordinate 1,435 of NZ_NNRL01000036.1, forward strand.
CTGCCGAGGGGAAAAGTCCGATAAATCCAACTTGTTGGTTTTCCCAAATCCGAGATCGTTTGTCATCAGGCCGCCCTCTCCGTCGAACTCGATCGCAACAGTTCTAGGATTTCTGCCGTGAGCTGGATCGCATTCTCAACGGCTGCATCAAGGCCATTCACCTTCTGCGGGTCCAATTCGAATAGACTCAAGCGCTCCATAAACATCGCGTTGTAGGCCTCCCGCCTGTAGAGATGAGTATTCAACACCGGAAGATCATTCGATCGCATCTGATCCGATATTTCTCGCTCAATACGCCGGGTAAACGGCGGCGGGCTGGTTCTGTTGAAGGCGAGCGTGAAATTCAGCCGTCGCCCTATATCCTCCTCGCTCTCCCGAACCAAGCCGACGGCTCGGGCAGCTTGCTTCGCATCAAGTGCGCTTCCTCCGAGCGGGATAAGAGTAAGGTCTGCCCGAATGATTGCCCGTGATGCGAGGCGGCTAGCAGTCCCTTCAAGATCAACAAATACAAACTGTGCTTCGGCAGCCGCAGTGTTGATCAAGTCTCTAATGTTCGCTTCCGTGGCATCACTCACGACCTTGATAGGAAGCTTGCTTTCTCCGGATCGCCAATCGGTGATTGGCTTATTCGGGTCTGCGTCGATGATCACCACAGAGCCCCCTTGCTGAGCAAGGGTGGAGGCGATCGAAAGAATGGTTGTCGATTTTCCAGCTCCGCCTTTTGGGTTAGCTGCGCATATTACCGGCATCGAAACACTCCTTAGTAGCTTTAGGAGATTTTTAGCATGCAATCATGAACGCTTTCTGAATGCATGCTTTATTGATAGCAATCGTGAAAGCTAGATGATAGCAATATCTTCGATATCATAAAGATATCATGCTGATTTCGTTCTGTAGAGGCACGGGTCTTCGCCGGGTCCGTCATGGCGGCAGTGCGCCCTTGATTGCGTGGCTCACATGAGCTACATTTGGGGCAACTGAAAGGAGCCCATCATGGCATCCAATGCTTTCGTACGCGCCCGCATCGATGAGACCTTGAAAGATCAGGCTGCCGCCGTCTTAGCGGAAATGGGGCTTACCGTCTCTGATGTTGTCCGCATGACTCTGACTCGCATAGCCAAGGACAAGGCCTTGCCGTTCGAGTTGAAGGTCCCGAATGCCGAGACCCGTGCGGCCATGGATGAGTCGCGGGCAATGATGAAGGCCCGTAACGCTCGTTTCGCCGATTCTCAGGAACTTTTCAGTGCCCTCGACCAAGAAACCCGCAAGTCATAAACGGGCTTCACTGCCGCGTGCGGCTGACTACCCGAAAAGCTTCGTTAAAGATTGGGAGCGTCTATCCCGATCCGGCCGCTACGACATGCGGCAGCTCAAGGAAGTCATGCTGCTGCTGATCGCCAATGATGAGCCACTAGGCCCAGAATGGCTGGATCATGGGCTTAAAGGCGATTGGGCCGATCATCGCGAATGCCACATCGGCGGCGATTTTCTGCTTATCTACCAAATCGAACGTAATCGCATCAACTTCGTCCGAACAGGGACACATTCGGAATTGTTCGAGTAGGCGACTTTGTCGCCTTTCACCAAGGTTCTCAGAGGGCTGAGATGGTTAAGGTGTACAAAAGCGAAGCGATGGCAGCCATCCATGAAACAATGGAAGGCTTTTACGAATCCGGCGTCATCGACAAGCAGACGATGCGCGAGTTCGATGAGGCGTGCCTAACGCCCATGGAAGCGCCTACACCCGAGGAAAGCCGCGCCATTCGCGAATAGCGATCACACCGCTTAGCCTGATCGCGGCGCAGCCGCCCTGGCCTGTAGGCGAACGCGCTTTCAACTCGCGCTGTAGAGAGCCGGAGGGCCTTCCAGTGACAAAGCCCCGGTGCGTCAGCGCCGGGACCCCTTTTCCCATCTGGCCGGTTCCGGTCGAGGTTGTTGCAGCCGTTCCCGCATTTCGGCCATGACATCTTCATGTGGAATGCCTGGCCGGTGATCATCAATCGCTGCCTGAAGGCTGCGCTTCAGCAGCTCGTTGCGCAGATCGACATGCGGCTCCAGTTCCTCGTGCTCGCCGAGGATCACGAATACGGCTTCGGATGGATCGAGGAATTTCCCCTGTTCGATCCTGTCGAGCAGCCATAGGGCGAGGGTAGGGGGAAGATAGGCCTCGAATTTCAGGCCACCCTTTGCGGTCTGTTCCCGTAGTTGTTTGGCTTGTTCGATCGCATGAGCCTTGTCGGCAGGGTCTGGCCATTCTGTCGGTCCGGACATTGTCGTCGATCCTTTCAATGCACTGTCGGCTTGATCAGCGGTAGCATCTTCACGGTGTTCGTTATGATCTTGCGCAGTTTTCGCCATTCGGGGAGATCCCGTTCGTTTACCCGCTCCAGCATGGCGGTCAGCAACCATCCGGCACAGGCAACATCGTCGGCCGCTTTCAAGATATCAGACCGCCTGAAGCAGGCGACAATGCGAGGCCGGGCATCGCCATTGTCCTTTGGAATGCCTGCGACCATTTCCTGGGCTTGCCTGTAGGCAAGAGCAATCCGCTGGCGATCTTCCGGCCCGCTATGCGTGATCAGGCCAAGGGTCCAGATGAGATCTCTTCCCATGGCCTCTGTTTCCTTGAAATCATCGTCGCTCATATCGGATCGAACGCCCCTTTGAATTCCGGATCAGCATAATAGGCGAGCTTGCTGGCGATGATCGGCCGTTGCCCCGCCAGGAACAGAAGTTGGCCTTGGGCGGGCAGGTTGCGCACTTCGTCGGGAGTGAGTAATGGCCGGGCGGTGTGTTGCTGGCTGTAGGAGATGCCCGATTTGTCGGAATCGAGCGCGCGAGCCATGGTCTGGAACACGACGGTTTCCTGTCCGAGCAGATCGGAGACAAGGCGGGCGCTGTCGTGATCGTTGACGCCGAAGACCTGAAGGACGCCGGCATTCGAGAGGAAAGTGCCGGCGCGCTGTCCGTAGGTGGCACGCAACTGATGGACATCCTGCAGGATTGGCCAAAGCTGGACGCCATAGCCTGCCATCAGACCCATGGCGCGCTCGACGGGAGCCAGATGGCCGAGGGCGGCGAATTCATCGAGCAGGTAGAGCACCGGCACGGCGGGCTTTGCCGGATCGCGGGCCATATCCAGTAGGCTTTGCGTCACGAGCAGGCGCAGCCATCGCGAATAGGTGGAAAGACGATCGGGCGGCAGGACGAGGAAGACGGTGACGTTGTTGCGCTTGAGATCGGCAAAGCGGAAATCCGATCGGCCGAGAACCGTCGTCATGCGCGGCGAGTCCAGAAAATGGGTATGGCGCTGCGCCGCCGACAACACGCCGGCGGCTTCTCGATCGGACTTGCCGAGGTGACGGTTTGCGGCGCGGGCGATTAGCCCGCCCGCTTCATCGGATTCCTGCATACGCTTGAGCAGGGCGGTGAAACTTTCCGGAGCCATTGTGAGATATTCGCGCAGCGTGCCGAGGTGACGCCGGCCGGGAGATTCCACTGCGACGATCTTCAGCAGCAGGCCCGATATGAGCGCCTTGGCTTCCTCGTTCCAATGAGCCTCGCCGGCCAAGCCTGGTTCATCGAACACGAGGGCGTCGGCAAGTGTGCTGGCGTCTTCCGCGACATCGAGGCTGGCCGGATCGAGCGAGCTGAGCGGATTAAACGCGGCCGAGCGTTTGCCGGTGACACCGAAAGGATCGAGGACATGGACCGGTCCAAATTGTTCGCGAGCACGACCGGCGATTTTGGCATTCTCTCCCTTTGGATCGATGCAGATCACGGAGCGGTCTGATATCAGCAAGTTCGGAATGATGGTTCCGACACCTTTACCGGTTCGCGTCGGCGCCATGGTCAGCAGATGCGCTGGCCCGTCATAGCGCATGAGGTTTTTCGACCTCGGATCGCGGCCGATCAGCAGCCCCGTATCAACACGGGTGAGGGGAGCTATTTCCTTATTGGTGGCAAAGCGGGCCGAGCCATGGGTATCGTCCGCCATGTCCCCGAAATGGACAATCAGCGGAGTGGTGATGAGGCGGAAGACGATCCAGGCGAGGACCAACAGTGTCACGAGGTCGAGTGCGATAACCGGGATGCTGCCGACGCCAAAGCCCATTTGCTGAAGAGCAAACCGGCCGCCGAAGCCAACCACGAACAGAGCCATGACCAGGATGAAGAGAATGCCAAGCAGCGGCTTCCAGATTCTGAAGGGAGCCGTGAGCAGGGAGACGAAGGCCCATAACGGATCTCGGGCGGCGGCGCGCAACATGTTCTTGAAGGCGGCCCATGCAAGCGTCGCCCGACTCATGAAGCGGCCTCCGTGCCGTTGCTGTCGCCCTCTGTCGTGCTACCCGGCGCTGCTCCGAGCAGATCGGCAAAGAGCGCCTTGTCATTGTCTCGGGTGAGGAAGCCGGGCAGTTCGCGGCGCAACCAGTCGCCCAGGCGCTTGATGAACTCCGGATCGATGGTATTTTCGAGCCGGTGCAGGACGAGTGCGCCGAGCAACACTTTGCGGCGCGTATCGTTGGCGCGTTCCTGCTTTCCAAGCCGCGCCTTGAGGGCAGAGCGCTGCGCATCCAACTCCGCCAGCCGCTGTTCGATGGTTTTGCGAGCCATTCCTGTTTCCTCTTATTCGCCCTGTCGCCGCGACTTGTCCCGCTGGCTCCTTATCGCCGTGATGTCGCGAATATCAGGCACTTCCGTTGCATCTTCCGGAATCATGTCGAGACCATCTTTCGCAACATTCTCGGGGTTTATCGTCTTGTCGGAGAGCTTGCCATCAAGGGCCTGAGCCGCATCGAACAGGTGATTGGTTTCATCGACCATGTTCACTCCTTTGGGTCCTCGCTGTCGACCTGCATTTTACCTGTGGTTGACGGTTGTTCAATGCTTGCTCTCAATTTTTCTGATTACTCTACTCATAAGTTGAGGCAAGAAGCGTTCGTCTTGCACCATACCGAAGCATGAAGTAGCGTAGCGGATGAATGATAAGGGCGCACTTACGACTTGCTGCGCAAGTCAGGTGCGCCGATCCGGATCGGAGAAGGGCAGGCAACGTTTGGCGATCTATCATGCGAGCATGAAGCCGGTATCGCGGGCCAGCGGCAGAAGCGCCGTTGCCTCTGCTGCCTATCGTGCCTGCGAGCGCCTGACGAACGAACGTGATGGCCTCACGCATGACTTCACCCGCAAGCAGGGCGTTGAGCATGTGGAAATCGTGTTGCCCGAGGGTGTGAGTGCGGAATGGGCGAAGGACCGCCAGGCGCTTTGGAACGCAGCGGAGTTTGCCGAGAATCGGAAAGACGCGCGTGTCGCTCGTGAAATCGAGATCGGGCTACCGCACGAGCTGACAGCCGAACAGCGGCTAGAACTAACGCGGGCGTTCGCCCAGGATTTGGCGAACCGCTATGGCGGGGCAGTCGATTTCGCAATCCATGCGCCGCATTCGGCAAGTGACGTTCGGAACCATCACGCGCACCTTTTGATGACGACGCGTCAGGTCACAGAGGAAGGTCTAGGCGAGAAAACGCATATTGAGTGGAAGAATGTGCGTTTGTTGAACGAGGGGTTGCCGACGACGCAAATGCAGCTCCGCGATATCCGGCAATCGTGGGAGCAACATGCGAACGAGCATTTGGCAATGGCCGGCCTCGATGTGCGGATCGACCATCGCTCGCATCAGGAACGCGGTCTTGAATTGGAGCCGACCGAGCATATGGGTGTCCATGCCACGCAGATGCAGCGGCGCGGCCTCGATGTGTCACGCACCCGGCTTGATCAGGAAGCGGCGCAGCGGAACGCCGTGCTGATCCGCGAGAAGCCGGAGCAGGTTCTTTCGATCGTCACCGCCGAAAAGAGCGTGTTCGATCGGCACGACATTGCACGAACGCTGCATCGCTACATCAACGACGACGCGCAGGCGTTCCAAAACGCCTTTGTGACCGTCATGGCATCGCCGGCGCTGGTCGAGTTGCAGAGCGAGCGGACCAATCCCGAGACAGGCGAGGTCGAGCTTGCGCGGTATTCGACCCGCGAAATGGTCGAGATGGAATCCGGCATGGCGGCGAGCGCGACAAGGCTGCACGAGGCGCAGACCCATGGCGTCGATCGGCGGCATGTCGATCGGGCCATAGAGCGGCAGGACGCAGCCATTCAGCAGAGCGCCGGCGATGCGACAGCCAGGCTTTCGGACGAGCAGCACCGGGCAATCGAGCATATCACCGGGCCAGAGCGGATCGCGGCTGTTGTCGGTTATGCCGGCGCTGGCAAGAGCACGATGCTCGCGGCGGCGCGTGAGGCATGGGAGAGCCAAGGCTACACCGTTCACGGCGCGGCCCTGTCGGGTAAGGCGGCCGAGGGGTTGGAGGAATCGTCCGGCATCCAGAGCCGCACACTCGCGTCCTATGAATACCGCTGGCAGAACGACCGCGGGACACTCGGCCGCGGCGACGTGTTCGTGATCGACGAGGCGGGCATGATCGGGAGTCGGCAGCTCTCCCGGTTCATCAATGAGGCCGAGGCGCGCGGCGCGAAGATCGTCCTCGTCGGTGATCATGAGCAGCTACAGGCGATCGGGGCGGGCGCATCGTTCCGCGCCATTGCGGAGCAGATCGGCCGTGCTGAGCTTTCCGAGATACGCCGGCAGCGCATGGATTGGCAGCGGGAGGCGTCGGTTGACTTTGCCACGCATCGGACGGCCGAGGGCCTGGCCGCCTATCGGGAACGCGGCGACGTTCGGCTCAGCGAGACGAAGGAGGAGGCGCGCGGCGAGATCGTCCGCGATTACCTAGCCGATCGCGACGGGCGGCCAGACGGCACGCGCGTTGCGATGGCGCATCGCCGCGCCGATGTTCGGGCCATCAATGACGAGATCAGATCGACCCTGCAGGAGCGCGGCGAGCTGGCGAAAGGCGGGGAGGGGCGCGGCCCACTCGGGCGCGAGATGGCATTCCAGACCAATGACGGCAAGCGATCGTTCGCGCCTGGCGACCGCATCGTGTTTCTTGAGAACGACCGCGACCTTGGCGTCAAGAACGGGATGCTTGGCACGGTCGAGAGCGTCGAGGCCGGCCGGATCGTTGCGCAGCTCGACGGCAAGGGCGATACGGTCAGCGTGCCGATGAACGATTATCGCGCCGTCGACTACGGCTATGCGACGACGATTCACAAGAACCAGGGCGCGACGGTGGACCGGGCCTTTGTGATGGCGTCGGGCACGATGGACCGGCATCTGACCTATGTTGCCATGACGCGGCATCGCGACGGCGTGCAGCTCTATGCGGCACAAGACGATTTTGCCGATCGCAATGCGGGTCGCCTGGTCGAGCATGGGACCGCGCCCTATCAGCACGACCCGAAGAACCACGACAGCTATTTCGTGACGCTGGAAAACGATCGCGGCCAGAAACATACGGTTTGGGGCGTGGACCTTGAGCGCGCGGTGAAAGAGGCCGCGCCGGAGATCGGAGACAGGATAGGCCTTGAGCATCGCGGATCGGAGACGGTGCGCCTTCCAGATGGCACCACAGCCGAGCGCAATGCGTGGAAGGTCCATGAGGGCCACGAGCTGGCCTACGCCCAACTTGAAAACCGGCTCAGCCGCTCAGGCGTGAAGGAAACGACGCTCGATTATACCCGTGACTTTGCCGAGCGGCGCGGGATCGCGGAGCAGATGGGTGTCCGCAGCGAGATCGAGCTACGTCCGGACAGGGAGCCGACGCAGGAGCAAACCCGGGCCGAGCGGCAATCGCAGCGGCCGAGCATCGAGGCCGAAAAAGTGGGCGAGGATCCACGTCAGGTTTCTGCGCTGCCCAAGGATCTCGCCTCCGATCGTATTCAGGAACATGGGGACGATCGCCAGCAGCGACCGCGCCGAGGCATGTTCGAGGGCCTGAAACTCGGGCGCAGAGCAGCGGTCGAAGGTCCGCAGCAGGACCGCGCCGAGGCTGCCCAGGAACGGCGAGAGATAGCCGAGACTCCCCGGCGCGGTATGTTCGACGGCCTGAAGCTCAATGTTGGTCGTGGGGCCGACTCAGCCGGTCAGACGCAGCCGGAAAGAGGGGGGAGCGTGCGGGAGACGCTGGCGCCCGACAAGCAGGCAGACCGCTTGCGGCGGCCGTCCGACATGGAGCGTGCCATAGACCGCTATGCGCGGGCCTATGACGCGGCCGAGCGGAATCACCGCGAGGGCTTGCCTATCCTTGAGACGCAGAAGCTTGAAATGCGCCAGGCTGGTCAGCAGCTCGACCAGGCGCGGCCGGGAGCGTCGGCGCTGATGGTGTCGGCCTTGCAGCATGACCCGGAGACGCGGGCTGCCATGCAGGAGCTTTCCGGCCGCGAGCGTGTCGGGCAGCTTAGCGCCGGCATGGATCGGGAGCGCGCCGCACTGGCGGACCCGAACGTCAGGGCCGAACGGTTCGTGCAGCGCTGGCAGGAGCTACAGGGCGAACGCCAGGAGCTTCGCGGTTGGCAGCATGATGAGGCTCGCGGGAAGGTCGAGGGGCAAATGCGCGGCATGACAAAGAGCCTTGAGCGCGATCCGCAGGTTGAATCGATCCTGCGCAATCGCAGCCAGGACCTCGGAATCGGTCACGTGCGGCAGAGCGAAAGCCTCGCCCGCGACATGGAGCAGAGCCTTGCACGCGGCCGGAGCCAGAATCTCGGGATGGAACGATAGGAGACGCCATGACGGACGAGAGCGAGGGTACAGAACCAGACGAGCAGGACACAGGCAGCGACCCGGCCCAGGCTTTCGATGCGTTGCGGCGATCTGTCGAGAAGCTGACGCGCGACGTTGGCGGCGAAATGACCGTCATCCGCAAGGGGGTAGAAGCGGCGTTCGAGGAATTCGAGAAAATCCAGCAGCCGCCCGATTATGGCCCGGAGCTTGGCCGAATGGTCAAACAGGTTGCCGTCGTCGGCCAGCACCTCGAAGCCTTGCAGAAATTGCCGGCGCTCAGGAATGGTCCCGATCATTACGCCCGCGCGCTCGAGAACGCCGGCGACCGGGTTTCGGAGAGTACCGGCCGCACGATCGAAGCTCGAGGACAGGCCCTCGAGCGCGTGACCAGCGATCTTCGCGAGTTCGTCCGGGCCGCCCGTCTTCGCCGGGAACAGGATTGGTGGCTTTGGGGTGTGGGAGCGGCCGGCCTGGTCGCCGGTGTGCTGCTGACGCTGTTCCTCCCCCGTGTGCTGCCGGGATCGGTCGATATGACCGTTGCCTCGACTGCCATGAACGCCGACCGTTGGAGTGCCGGAATCTCGCTGATGCAGTCGGGAAGCCCCGGAGGGTGGCGCAATCTGATGGCCGCCAACGATCTTGTGCGCGATAATCAGGAAGCGCTTACCGCATGCTCCGAGACGGCCGCCAAGGCGAAGAAGGAACAACGTTGCACGGTCACCGTGGCAGCGCCTCAACAATGAGTTTCGAGCGGCAAGCCCTTCGCGGGCCAGCCCGAATGTTCTCCGAAACGCTCATGCGGCACGGTCCAGTGTCGCCCGCACGCGGGGAATGGAAGCCAAGGCGTCGGAGAAGGCTTGCGCCCTCGCGTCTAGGCGGATAGCTTCTTCAGGATAAGGGAAGGCGTGACCACCTTGTCGGCGAGTGCCCGGATTACCTTGCCGATTTCATCGGCATGCCCCAGGATCAGGTTGGCGTCGAGACGGTGTCCGAACAGAGGTGCCAGACGACCGTATCTTGTTTTCGGTTCGAAGGCATAGAGTTTGCGGTCCGACAGGCGCGGAATTCGAGGCTCGAAGCAGCGGCCCAGCAGTGCTGCGATGGCAAAGACGATATCGGAAACGCCGCCACCATCGACATGCAACGCCCCGATGTCGACACTGCTTTCGTGGCCGAGAATGCCGTCTAATGCATGGATGGCTTCACCGGCGGTGCCAGCGATGACCTTCTGATGAAGCGGCGCATAGCGATCGGTGATCGTGGTGTAGATTTTCACGATCGGATCACGGCCATAGTGTCCATTGATTGCGCCGCCAGCTTCGCCCGGACCACCGAGATAAAAGGCCTGACCATCGGCTGAAGCGCGCCAGCCTTCGCCAAACCAGACCGATAGCGGCTCGGCATGAATTGCATCGGTCATGCTCGCCAACGCCGCGCGGTAGACCTCGGCAATCGCCGCGAGGTCAGCAGAGTGCATCGCTGCAGCGGCTAAACGTTCGACGACGCTGATACCAGGGATAATGATCCTTCCAGCCCGCATCCATTCAATCAGACGATCGAGAAGCACCCGGCCATCGGTCAAGCCGACGGCTTCGTTTTGAGCCCAGGCGGCAAGTTCGACCCGCAATGGTTGGCTCAAATCGCGGAAACCGTGGCGCTCTTTGGTAAGCGCACAATTCCCCGCACCTGTTCACTGGGCAGCGAATGGAGGAGTCTGTGTCCGCAATGGAGACTGTGGACACAATGACATTGGATATCTTGAACGGCTCAGGAGGTCTTCGGGCCGTGAAGGTTCTTTCGAACGGGAAGCGGCGTTTCGATCCCGTCGAGAAAGACCTGCTGATCGAGGCGGCACTCCAGCCCGGCGTCTCGGTTGCCCGCCTGGCACTGGCGCATGGCGTCAACGCCAATCAGCTACGCAACTGGGTGAAGCTTCGCCGAGATCGGCAGTCCCAGGGTGCTTTGACGGTTGTTGCAGGGCAGGAAACGTCGGCCTTTGTTCCTGTGTTTGCAGCGTCGCCGATTGCGCGGCAGCCCAACATGCCGGCCCGGCCATCATCGGCAGGAATGCGGCTGATGGCCGGTCGAACGCGCTCAAATAGGAACGACGTTGATCCAGCAGGCTCTCGGGGATCTCGTCCGCGCGCCGCTTACCGAAATCCGCACCATCGAACAGATGATGGCCGAGCGGCCGGCCCGCGAAAAGGAAGACCCTGGGTCTGAAATCCCGCCCGAAATTGCCGAGCAGGTCGTTCACCAGTTCATGGACCGGCAATATCGTGAAATTCTTGATCAGCCGCTCGGCATGCTCGGCAATAAGACGCCGCGTCAGGCCGCAAAATCAGCCTCTGGCCGACAGAAGCTCGCCGAATGGCTCAAATATTCTCGAAAATCAATCGTCCCGGCAGCCAAACCCGGCAGATCCTATGGCGACGTACAGTTTCGAGTGGATGTGGCACGAACTCGGCGTCGTCGATCTGCGCCAATAACCGCTACCGTATATCCGTGTCCCAATAATGTACTGAGGCCTATCTCAGCCGCGCCGTCGATTATGTCCGCAGCCAGGGCATCGATATTCCCGCCGAGTTGCTCTCCCAGGTAGCACCGCTTCCCTGGGCTCATATCGCACTCAGCGGAGACTATCTCTGGAACGAAATTGACCGACCCCTCGAACGCTTCAGGCCGATCCGCGTTAACCGCTTCAATCCAAACAACTTCGATTTCCCTTAGATGGTATTATTGCAGAGATTCCCACGGAGCCCCTAATATAACTCGAAAATGTACCTTACCGAAAAAATCTTCTTGCATTCCCCGGGGTGTCCACAGATGTCGTGACGCCTAATTGATGCGATTGATCCGAAAGCCGGCGCTCGACTGGTTCCACATCACCATGCGGATCACCGTCCTTCGCGAGTTCGCACAGGGGCTGGAACTACGATGCTCAGGCAGGCCTGGACATGCTTGACGCGCTCAAAAGGATCAAATGGTATCTCTGGCACGGCAACAAGCACCGGGCGCGGGAGGAGATCAGCGACCTGTATTGTGACGCTGAGTGTGTGAGACCGATTATCAGAACATGCGGAAATTCCTGACGGCGATCGGCGAATTCCAATCTTACATCGCTGCCAACAATGCCAGCCTGATCAATTACGGCGAGCGCTACCGATCCGGAGAGCGGATATCCTTTGCCTTCGTCGAGGCCACCGTCAACGCCGTCATCAGCAAGCGCTTCGCCAAAAAGCAGCAGATGCAATGGAGCAAGACTGGCGCGCATCTGCTGTTGCAGACCCGAACACAGACCCTCGATGGCTCGTTGCGATCGACATTCGAGAAATGGTATCCAGGCATGGCAAACGACAATCAAAAGCCGCACGAAGCATCGCTCGCCGCGTGACTGCTACACAATTCCTCATGCTCTCCATCCAGGCAGTCCGGCGCATCGCCACCAGACTCGCCCAGCGTCGCATAGACCCCGCCTACGTCATCGCATGGTCAAGCTGGAGGCGCCCCCATCAGGCGGCCGCTCGACAAGCTCATCTGAAAACTAAAATGCAACTGTAATGCACCATTGGCAAGTGGACTCGTTGAACGCGTTGATTGCCAACTATCTCATCGAAGAAGCTGATGAGCCACTTCAATTTCCGCTCCCTCCATCAGCGGATGCTTTTCAGTCGGCCTGTTTTCAAATCCTTGTTTCTACGGCATCCGCTGCCCTCCTTCTCAATCGCCGCCGTGCATCGAGTTCAAAGAGGATCGGCACGACGAAAACGGTTAAGACGGTCGAGACGACGGTTCCGAAGATCAGCGAGATGGCGAGACCGCCGAATACCGGATCGGTGATCATGATCGCCGAGCCGAGGACGATGGCAAGCGTCGTAAGCAGGATCGGCCTTAGCCGCACTGCGCCGGCCTGCCGCACCGCGACCTCAAGTGGCATGCCGTGCTTGCGGTTGTCCTGGATGAAGTCGATGATCAGCAGCGAATTGCGGATGACGACACCGGAGAGAGCGATGATGCCGACCATCGAGGTGGCGGAAAAGTCCGCACCGACGATCCAGTGCCCCGGAAAGATTCCAATGATGCCGAGCGGCACGGAAGACATCGCGATCACCGGGATTAGGAAGGAACGGTAGTAGGCGACCAGCAGCAGGTAGACGAGCAGCAGCGCGCCGCCAAGCGCGATGCCCATGTCGCGGTAGATGTCGAGCGTCATGCGTATCTCGCCGCCCCAAAGCAACTGGTAGCCGTCGATCGTGTCGGGCGCATCCTCGTTGAAGCCGAGATTGCCCGTCCTGAGCGGCCTGCCGTCGGGTGCCGTGATGCCGTTGAGCCGTTTTTGAAGGTCAAGGACGGCATAGAGCGGAACCGAGTCCGACAGTTCGCCGCCGACGAAAGTCACCTTCTCGTTATCGCGATGCTGGATCGGTCTATCGGCGTGGGACGGAACGACTTTTACCAGTTCCGACAGGGGTACAGGCTTGCCGTCGGCATTGTCGACGAAGACTCTGTCGAGGCGTGCCGGGTCCACGGCGTAGCGGCGCGGCACGTAGACCCTGACGGGGACGGGGTTCCTCTCGTCGGCGAGGTGGGCACGACTCAGTTCGTTACCGCCATAGATGATTGTGAGCGCCTGCGCAATCTGCGCCGTCGATATCTTGGAGAGCGCCGCCTTTTCCTTGTCCGGTACGATGCGGTGTTCGGTGACATCTTCCGATTCAGTGTCGGACAGATCGACCATGTCGTAGGTTTCTTCGAAGGCTTTCCGGACCTCGGTCGACAATTGCCGCAGGCCTTCCGGGTCAGGACCGTAGAGTTCGGCCAGCACCGTGGCGCGCAGCGGCGGGCCGGGCGGGTCCTCGACGAGCGCTGCTTCCGCACCGGGATAGCGCCTGCGGATCTCCTCGACCTTCGGGCGAAGTTCGCGGACGATGTCGATCGAGCTTTCCTTCCGGTCGTGCTTGTCGGTAAGATTGACGCGGATTTCAGCGACCGAGTTCCCCTCCCGGTTGGTGGTTCCCTTGAACAGGCCGTTGAAGTCGGCGATGCCCGCCTGCCCGACCCAACCCTGGTAGTTGACGACGTTCTTGTCCTTAGAAAGCAGGACGCCGATCTCGCGCACGAACCGGTCTGTCTCCTCGACGGGTGTTGTCTCGGGCATCGCGATGACGATGTTGAAGGTGTTCTTGTTGTCCTTGGGCAGGAAGCCGATATTGACGCCGAACCACGAAACTGGGCCTCCGACGCCGGAGGGCCGCACGAACTGCCACGCGCCCTGCATGATCGATCCCGTCGTCAGGACGGCGATCAGCACGGCGAAACCGATACGGGCGGCGCGACGCTCCTGTAGCGGCGCGATCAGGCGAAGATAGAACTTTTCCAGCCGGCCGGGCTCGCCGTGGGACTCTTCCTGTTCATGCTCGTCGGCCTCCTGTACGGTGTGGCGGCTTAGCCATCGGTTGGCCGCCCAAGGGGTGACGATATAGGCGACGACCACGGATGCCGCCATGGCGATCGGCACGTTGTAGGCGATCGGGTAGAAATAGTCGCCCGCCATGCCGGAGACGAGGAAAAGCGCGCTGAACACGAGCATGACGGCGAAAGTGGCAAGATTAGTCGCATTGCCGATCTCGTTGGTGGCGAGGACCGTCGTCTTCTCCTTGCTGGCCCGCGACTGCTTAGATCCGTAGTGGCGGTGGATGTTCTCGATCACCACGATCGCTGCGTCTACGAGCAGGCCGAGCGACAGGATAAGCGCGAACAGCGTCACGCGGTTGATGGTGACGCCGCCGAGAAGATCGGCCGCCAGCGTGATCGAGAAGATCAGCGGCACCGTGACGGTGACGATGAGCGCCTCGCGCCAGCCGAGGAAGAAGACCAGCACGATTGCCACGGTCACCAGCGCGATGGCGAGATGCTCGATCAGCAGGTTCACGGCGGCGTCGGCCTTCTCGCCATCGTCGCGGGTGACAATCACCTGAACGTCCTTCGGCACGAAAGATGGCTGCATCTCATCGACACGTTCGATCACCGTATTGGCCACGATCACGGCATTCGCCCCCTTCTTTTTGGCGACGGCGATGGTGACTGCCGGCATATCGGACGAGTCCGGGCCACCGAAACGCACGTCGCCCGGCCCGAAGGAGAAACGGCTGAACTGCGCGATCTCCGTCTCGGGGCCGTCGGTGACGGTCGCGACATCGCGGACATAGACCGGACGGCCCTCATGCACGGTGAGGATCTGGTTGCGGACATCGTCGGCCGAGGAGAACGACGCTGAGACCTTGATCGCCTCGACCTTGCCGTCGCGGACGGTCGGCTGCAGGGGTACGGAGAGGTTGCTTGCCTCGAATGCCGCATAGGCCTGGCTCAGCGTCACCCCGAAGGCCTGCAGGCGGTCCGGATCGAGCTCGATGGAAATCTCCCGGTCGCGGCCGCCCTTGATGCTGACGACCGAAACGTTCTCAGCGCTGCGCAGGCGCTCGGCCATCCGTTCTGCGACCCGCTTCAAGGCATAGTCATCATAGTTCCCGGAGGCCAAAGTGACGGTGAGGATCGGCACGTCGTCGGCATCGATCGAGCGAACGGTCGGCGTTCCTGCGTCGGAGGGCAGGCTGGAGCGGCTGGCGAGCACACGGTCATAGAGCTTGACGAGGGATTCCTCTTTCGGCTCGCCAACCTTGAACTGCACCTGCACCATGCCGACCGAATTCTGTGCGATGCCAGCGGTATGGTCGACGCCCGGCAATTCGCTGAGAATACCTTCGAGTGGAGTGACAATCAGGGATTCGACCTCGGCGGCGGAGGCGCCGGGAAGCATGACGGTGACCATCGCACCCGGAACGACGATCTGGGGGTTCTCCTCTCGCGGTGTCTGCAGGATCGCGATGACACCCATCAAGGCCACGCCGATGATGAAGACGATGGTCAGCTTCGAGGTGATGAACGTCTGCGCCAAACGTCCGGCGATATTGAGTTTGGGCGTACTCATCGGGCGGTACCCGCGACGTTCACTCGGGCGCCATCCGGCAAGCCGCCATCGGCTTTGGCCATGATGGTCTCTCCCGCCTTCAGGCCGGACGTGACTTCGACAACGCCGTTCAGTTCCCGGCCCGTGCGCAGCCACCGGAACCGAGCGGTTCCGTTCTCGACAACGAATACGCCATCCAAGCCGCCCCTCTTGGTGATCGCATCCTGCGGAACGACCGGAGCCCGGTAGGTTCCCAGCCGAATCTCCGCGCGGCCGAACATGCCGGGCATCAGCGCCGGATCGTCGGGCAGCAGGACGTTGATCTCGTAGCGGCGTGTCACATCATCGCTGGATGGGACAATCCCACGAATACGCCCCGCAAATTGGCGTCCACCAAGCACGTCTAGCCTGACATTGACGGGCGTTTCGGTGTTGATCGAGGCGAGGCTCTGCTCGGACACATAGGCTTTGAGTAGGAGAACCTCATGCGATTCGACGATTAGGATTGGTGAACCGGCGGTCGCCATCTCGCCGCTGCGCTTGGCGACGGACACGATGACGCCATCGACCGGGCTCGTGACCGTGGAATAATCCTTCTGCGCCTTTGCGGCGGAAAGCACCGACTTCGCCTTTTCGAGCGTCGTGCGGGCGATGTCCACCCGGACCTTGGCCTTGCGTAGCGTTTCCGAAGCGACCGAGCCCGACTGGGCAAGCGAGGTGTATTTCCGGACATCCTGTTCGGCGTCACTTAGATCCTCCTCCGCGGCACTGACGGAGGAGCGGGCTTGCCGGATCGCCTCGTTGATATCGCTCGGGTCGATCCGCACCAGAAGGTCGCCCTGCTTCACGCTCTGTCCCTCGCGGACATCGAGTTGCTCGATGAAGCCAACAACACGGGAGGACACCTCCACCCGTCCGTCGGAGATGACGGAACCGGGAACGGTGTAGTTGATCGGGATATCCTTCAGTTCGACGATGTCGACGGCTGCGTCGATAGGGACAGTCGCCTTTGAACTCCGTTCGGCGCTGTGGTCGTCGCAGCTGGAGAGCGAAAGCAACACCGCGAGTATTGAAACGGTCCGGGGAGAAGGGAGCATCTTAGGTGTCCTTGATCGAGGTTGTCTTGAAGCATTCGCGAAGGGCTGCGAACACGTGCCGTGTGATGACGTCCGGGTCGAGATGGTCGGAACGTCCGTCGGGTAAGTGCTGGACAAGTGCCCCAAGCTGCACCTGTCCGAGCACGACGCCGATAATGGAGACCGCCGCCAGGAAATCGTCTTCGCCGTTGCGGGCCCTTGTGCTCGCCAGCGACCGCACCAGAGCGAACGGACGCTCGAACACCGTTTTCGACAGGTACTCCAGTCGCTCGGCATCTCCATCGGTCAGCTCTCGGACAAGGAGGCGGAAGAGGATTCTGTCCCTCACAAGAAGATGTGTGAACCAGCGGATGAAGACTTCGAGCTTTTCGTCCTGATACTGGGCTGCTTCTAGCAGAGCTTCCAGCGGAGCTGTCTTGCGCGCAAACACATGCGCAAGTGCCTCGCGGATCAGTTCGTCCTTGCCCTTGAAGTGGTGGTATAGATTGGCCGGCGTCACGCCAACCTTGCTTGCAACGTCGCGCATGGAGACGGCGCTGTAGCCGAGATCGGCGAAAAGGCCGGCTGCGGTCTCGATAATGACGGTTCGGGTGTCGTGTGGATGCATCGGCTCAATCTACTTAACGTTCGTTTAGCTCAGATACGTTATCAGCTGATCGTCGTCAATCTTGAATAGTTCGTTCGTTCGAATTAGTCATTGCCTATAGCCGGCCGTTCGAACGCGGAATTCGAAAGCGCATCGGCTGGTTCGGAGTGATCAAGGCTTGGGGCCCGATCGATTGAGGGTCTTCCACGCGGTGCCACTTTGTCGTTCCAGGGGATGATCGGTCCATCAGGAGAGACTAATGCAACGCGAGAAAAGATACATCGAGGTCAAGTTGTTTCGGGCAACTTTTCGCACTGCGCAATCAGTTCTCTTACTTCTCCTCTGCAGCCCTTACATCTATTGGGGCGTGACGAGACTTCTAAACGTCGACGCCGGCATACGAGAAATGGAAGCCTATGGGCTGCTTCCGCCCGCGCCTTTGAGTGCGGTCGCAATTCTGATCCAGATCGGCGCATCCATCATGGTCATTACGGGTTTCTGGCGCTGGATCGGGGCGCTCTCCCTCTCTGCATTCACGCTTGCCGCTGCGTTGATCGCTCACCCGTTCTGGCAGGTCCTGCCGAAGGATCGAAACGATGAAATCATGATGTTTGGCGGGCACATGATCTTGATCGGATGTTGGTTGGCCGTCGCCTGGCGCAGTCTTCGCAAATGATTGGCGACGATCAGCCATGTGTTGTCCATCGCGGTGAGAACACGAGATCGACTAGATCTTGGCGGGGTATTGCGCGGTCGGTGGGCAAGTTCCTCAATATCACCTTGAATAATTCGTTCGTTCGAACTATTTTGACTGTGTAACCAGCAGGGGAAGTCGATGCGAGCCCATGAAGTGGCAACGAGTGGACATCAGGCACGGAGCGCGAAAACGCGATCGCAGCTCATTGTAGCTGCGATCGAAGTGATAGGGACGGTGGGTTATGAGGGGGCGAGCACGCGTGCGCTGGCAAAGGCGGCGAAAACGACCCTGTCGGCCATTCCCTATCATTTCGGGGGAAAGAAGGAGCTTTATCTCGCAGCGGCTCAAATGATCGCCGACTATGCCGCCGGCCGTTTCGGGGAAGCGGTGGGCATCCTGGAAACCGGAGATCCCGCCGAAAAGGCTATCCATTTCGAGGAGGCTCTGACGAACCTTCTTCACATCATTCTGGAAAACACCGAGCCGTATTCCTGGACCTCGTTCGTTGCGCGTTGCTCCTACGACAACGATGAGGCTTTCGCCCTGATCTATGACCGGGCGGTCGCGCCCTTGCTGGAGCACCTGGTGAGGGCTGCCAGCGACTTCTCCGGACGCTCTCCCGACGACGAGGCATTGCGATTGCGCATCAGTGCGATCTTAACGGCGATCCTTAGTTTCAGGTTTCTGCGCGGAATCATGCTGCGCGGGATGGGCTGGAAGCACATTCAAGATGGTTGCATCGGTCAGATCGAAGACATGGTTCGCGATCTCTGCCGAAGCGATTTTCTCGCTGTCCGGCTTTCTCAATGAGGCACCGGGCAGCGCAGGTGTCCAGCCCAGCGCCGAACAGTCTGGCAATCTCTTCTTTAACAGAAAAGGAAACACCCGATGAGCGATCGATTCCACACGCACGAAACTGTCGCCTGGGCGAAGCAGCGCCTGGATGATCTGGATGCCATCATATCCGAAGTCGAGAAGACCTCGGACAAGTTGAAGGACAGCGCCCGGAGGGAAGTCGATGCCGTCCTGGTGCGCCTCAAAACGTCCAGAGACACGATCCAGAAGATCTACGACGACCTGCGCGACGAGGCGAAATCTGTGAAGGGAAGTGTCGAAGGGATTCAGGATGCGCTCGAGGCTGAGTGGGTCGAGGTCGAATCCGTGTTCCAGACCTACCTTGCGGCAGTAAGCGACCGGGCGGAATCGACCCGCGATGTCGTGGTTGCGCGCGCACGGGCTCAGCGCCGGTCCTGGGAGGCGTCTCTCAAAGCGTTGCGTGACCAGGCCGCGGATGCCGTGGAGACTGCGCGCGGTGAATTCGATACTGCCCTCAAGCGGTTGTCGGACGAGACCGAGAAGTTCCAGGCTCGGATAGGTGAAGCCAAGGATGCCGGTGACGAATCCTGGAAAGCCGTGAAGGGCGGGCTCGCGGATGCGAGGGCCGTTCATGACCGCACGATCCAGAAAATCAAGGACGCCTTTTCGAAGCTGCTCTGACTAGAACACTTCGGCGGCTTCTACGATAGAACACCAGGGAGAAACGACATGAAATCTCGCTTATCGGCAATCGGCCTTGCGCTCGTTGCCCAGACCGCGCTGTTCACGGCACCGGTCGTCTTTGCGCAAGATACCTCTGCGCCGCAAACCCAGTCCTTAGCCCAGGACAACCCCTCACTCGCGCGGCAGGCACTGGAGTGGTCGCAGGACCGGCTTGCCGAGTTCGATGCGACTATTGCTGTCCTCGAGAAGGAGGCGACCCGGCTTCAGGGAGAGGCTCGTGCCAAGGCCGATGCGTCGCTGAAGACACTGCGAGACAGGCGCGACGCCTATCGTGCACAGGCCGAGGAAGCGGTCGCCAACGCCAAGACCTGGTCGGATGCGCAGGTGGCAGAGGCGCGCAAATCGCTCGACGACAACTGGGCGGCGCTCCAGACCACGCGTGACGAGTATCTCGACGCGGTGAAAGCAGACCTTGCGACGCGCCGGGCAGTCCTTGAGGCCGAATTCGAGGCGCGCCGGAAGGTCTGGCAGAAATCGATCAACGATCTGCGCGCCGACGCGGCGAACGTCGCAGCCGATCAGCGCGCGGCGATCGATGCCCGTATCGCTGCCCTGAACGCGCAGGTCGAGGATGCGAAGGCCGCGGCGAATGCCCGGATCGAGCGCCTTCAGGATGCGTCGGCAGAAGCATGGGAAACGGCGAAGGAGGGTTACGCCGATGCGCAACAGCTCTTGTTCGACAATTATGCCGCGATCCGCAAATCCATAGAGGACGCCACGAAATAGTCCCTATGGGCCGGAGGCGGCGGTCCCCCCAATCCCGCCTCCGGCGCAGTTTCAAGGAGAAGGCGAATGAGCCTGATGAAGGAAATCCAGGACCTGAGGGCGCAGATCGAAGCCCACGCCCGCAAGGCAACGTCCGCTAGAGAACATGGAAGTACGGCTTCGACCTCGGATGAACCACTGTCCGATCGTGCCGCGGAGACGCACCAACTTGAGACCTTCCTGAAGACCGCAAACGAAACCCTCGACGAATTCGCCGAGGAATTGGACAGGTTCCCGCGACTGACTGCACTCGCTGCATTCGGTATCGGCCTTGCCGCTGGCGTCGTCATCGGACATCGGCTTCGATAACCGTCTTCCGTTTCAGTTGAAAGATCAATCATGTCCACTCTCAATTCCGCAAAACTTTACGGCCGCGTGGCGCTGCTGCGCCGACAGGTTCTTCTCCGGCAGATCATCCGGCGCGCTATTGCGGGCGCCCTTGCGGTCGCCGCCTTCGTCGTCACAGCCGGGCTTGCGACCTATGCCCTGTTTCTCGCGATCAAGGTTCCACTGGGCGGTCTTGGCGCGACATTGGCAATCGCGGGGCTTTACCTCGTAGCCGCTATCATCCTCCTTGCCTACACGCTGCGTGAACCGCATTCGCCGGAGTTGCAGGCTCTCGATGAGATGGAGGCAGCGGCACTGGAAACAATCGCCGCTGAGACGCAGGGGGTAGTCCAGATGGTTAATACTGTTGGGCATCGCATCGAGAACATCGGAAGCAGCTTTAGTCTCGGCATAGGGCTCCTGTCGGCCCTGCGCAAGCTGCTGGTATCACACAAGTCCTGAACTATCCCGAAAGCCTATTCACTTTATCGAAGCCCAGTAACGTGGACAGAAATGCAGACCCTTCGGTCGGTTGCGGTTGCGTGTATGACATTGATCCTGACCGCTCACGCCTTAATCGCGGAAGAACCGATATTCGATGAGCTTTGTTTGGGCGCGTCGGTGTCGGTGTAGGATAAAGAATCCCGCGAGGATGACGTCTTCCCGGAGGTGACTGTGTTTCTCGATCCCTTCGACCTCGACAATGCGGTCGATTGGAAACAGGAAATCATGCGACCACGTGTCAATCTTGGAGCCTCCATCGCCACGTCGGGCCAAGCGAACCAGGTCTTTAGCGGCCTTTCCTGGCAAATCAGCTTCTCGGACAGGATATTCGCCGAAGCAGGATTCGGTGGAGTGTGGCACGACGGTGAACTCGACCACAATTCCGACGGTCCAGGACTGGGCTGTCGTTTCCTGTTCCGGGAATATGTCGGCGCCGGTTACCGTTTCGATCCGCACTGGAGCGCGCCAACCTGATGTATACTGGTTATATGGTAAATTTCATATCCTACGACCGCACGCAGGCCTTCCTGTTGCCGCCTGATCTTCGCGAGTGGGTTGGCAAGGACGATTTGGTTCATTTCATTGTCGAGGCTGTCGAGCGGGTCGATATCGGCGCCTTCAAGGGGCTCCGTGGGAATCTCTGCAATAATACCCGCTAAGAGATTTTCGTGTGACGGAAAACAGATGATTGCCGCCTAGCGGCTCCGCGGGTTGAAATCGATGGGGCAGACCGGCGATTTTTTACGCGACAAACCCTGTCGGAATGTGAGACTGTGCGGCAATTCCTGATTTTAGGTTTGTCGTACATGTTGATTGGTTACATGCGGGTATCGAGCAGTGATGAGCGCCAGTCAGTTGCCTTGCAGCGCGACGCCCTGCTCGCGGCCGGGGTCGATCAGCGCCACCTGCATCAGGATCGCGCTTCGGGCGCGCGCGACGATCGGCCGGGCCTGAAGGCATGTCTCGCCGAATTGCGCGAAGGCGATGTCCTGGTCGTTTGGAAGATAGATCGGTTAGGCCGTTCACTCTCCCACTTGATTCGCATCGTCGAGGATTTGAAGAAACGTGGTGTCGCCTTCCGATCTCTGACGGAGGCGATCGACACCACGAATTCGCACGGCGCGTTTCTGTTCAACCTGTTTGGCACGCTTGCCGAATACGAGAGAGTGCTGATCACGGAGCGGGTCAACGCTGGTCTGGCGGCGGCACGCCGACGTGGCCGTAAGGGCGGGAGACCTCCAACGATCGATGCGGAAAAGGTCGAGCAGGTTCTGGCTGCTTTGGAAGCTGGCGCCAGCAAGGCGTCCGTGTGCCGGACGTTCAAGGTGGCGCGCTCGACGCTCATCGATACATTGCGGCGAAGCGGATGGACCGGACCGGGCAAAGAAGATGAGCCTGCTCCCCCAGTTTGAGAGCGGGTGTGACCGATGGCTTTCCTCGACGCGCAGTCGCGTACCGTTCTGTTCGCCCCACCCGACGTTTATGAAGAGGCGCTTGCGCGCTATGCGCTGTCCGCTGAGGATGTCGCTTTCGCCAGAGCGCATCGCCGATCGCATAATCGTCTGGGCTTTGCCATCCAGCTCGCTCTGGTGCGTGATCTCGGTCGGCCGCTCCGCGCTGGGGAAGTTCCGCCTCAGGCGGTCGTCTCCGTGGTCGCCGATCAGCTGGGCATCGACCCCGCGGTGTTCGCGCTCTATGCCCAGCGGGAGGAAACCCGTCGAGAACATACGCGGGAGATTGTCGTCGCACTGGATCTCCAGCCCATCCGGACGAGCGATTATCGCACCCTGATCACCGCGGCGGCACGCGAGGCCGCTGCGACCGAACAAGGCGAGCCGATTACCAAGGCCGTGATCGAAGCCCTCAAGGACAAGAAGCTGCTCGTTCCCGTGCCGGAACTGCTGATACGTCTGGCGATGGCGGGCCGGGCGGCGGCGCGACGACAGGCGTATCGAGGCTTGATCCGGGGCCTGGAGCAACCGTCAATCGAGGCGCTTGATCAGCTTCTCATCGATCGGTCCGGCGATCGGAGCCATCTCGGCTGGATTGCGGAAGCGCCGGAGGGGCCAAACTGAAGAACCTCAAAGGTCTGATCGCCCGTCTTGAGATTCTGCGTTCGGTGGCCATTTCCGATGAGCGGCGTAAAACGATCCATGCCAACCGCTATGGGATCATCGCCCGGGACGCCCGCATTCTGCATGCCCGTGAGATACGACGCCTGACATCCGAGCGCCGTTATGCCACGCTCACGGCGTTCGCCATCGAGAGGCAGGCGGCAATCACCGACCTTGCGATCGACATGTTCTGCAAATTGATCGGCAGCACCCGTCGTAAGGCTGAGATCAGCCGAAAGGAACGCCGCCTGAAGGATGCGGAGGTTCTCGATGGGGTTGCGCTCGCTCATCTCAAGCTTGGCGAGGCGCTTCTGGCCGCCCGGGAGAGCAATGCCGATTTCGCATCCGCAATTGCTACGTCACTCGGTTGGGACGGATTAACCGCCAGCATGGCGGCAGCCAGTTCCGTCGTCCACCCTGATCGCAGCGACGAATTCGATGAGCTCATCGAGCGGCACAAATCGCTTCGAAAGCTGGGCCGACTTGTGTTCGGCGCGTTCTCTTTCCGGTCGTTTCGTCCCGATGATCCGGTATTGAGGGCAGTGGATCATCTACGTGCGCTCTACAGCGGCAGGAAAATACATGCGCAGGTGCCGATCGCGTTCATGACCCGCAAGTGGCGGCGGCGTGTGCGCTCGGACGGCGGCACCATCGACCTACGCGCCTGGGAAGTGGCGGTGCTCGTTCACCTGCGGGAGCGCCTGCGGGCCGGCGACATATGGGTTGATGGCAGCCGGGCATGGCGCAGTTTCGAGGATTACCTTCTGCCTCGACCGATCTTCGCCCTGATGCGTGCAGAGGGGCGGCTCGGGCTTGCCATCCCTGACAGCTTTGCCGAATGGCGAGCCGAACGCACCGCCACACTCGACGCGAAACTCAAAGAGCTGGCAAGGGCAGCGGCGGCCAACGCCATTCCAGATGCGGCCATTTCCGACAAGGGTTTGTCGGTCTCCCCGATCCGCGAGGAGGAGCGTGACCGGGTCGTGGCGCTGAGCCGGCGCATCTATGTTCTCGTCCCACGGATCAGGATCACCAGCCTGCTTGCTGAGGTCCACAACTGGACCAGGTTCCTTGACAGCTTCACACACTATCGCACCGGCGAGACGGCGAACGATGAGGCAGCACTGATGGCCGCCATCCTTGCCGACGCCACCAATGCCGGTGCTGAACGCATGGCGGAAAGTTCACGCGGCGTCACGATCCATCAGATGATGCTAATGGTGGATCGGCATCTACGATCAGAAACCTACGCTACTGCGACCGCCGTGCTGGTCGATGCGCAGCAAGCCCATCCCTTCGCCGAGGTCTGGGGCGACGGTCATATCTCCTCCTCGGACGGGCAGTTCTTTCCGGCCGGCGGGCGCGGCGAAGCCAGCCTTGAATACAATGCAAAATACGGCAAAAGACCGGGTGCCTCGGTCTATGGCTTCCTGTCCAACCGTTTCGCCTCCTTCTTCTCCCGCATGATCCAGGCGTCCGAGAGCGAAGCGCCCTACGTGCTCGATGGCCTCCTTCACAACGAAAGCTCCGTCGAAATCCATGAGCATGCAACCGATACCGCCGGCGCAACCGAAACGACATTCTCCATGTTCCATGGCTTCGGCTATAGGCTCATTCCTCGTATCCGCAATCTCGGCAATCGCAGGCTCTTCGTCATCGATCCCGACCCGACTTACGAGCCGCTCGGCGCGCTGATCGCAGGAACCGTCAATATGGATGTCATCGAACAGCACTGGGATGAGGTCTTGCGGCTGAAGGCCTCGATCGGCGCGGGCCTGGTGCCGCCGTCCGTCATCCTCAAGAAGCTTGCCGCATCACCCCGGCAAAACCGGCTCAATCAGGCGCTGCGCGAAATGGGCCGGATTGAACGCTCGATCTTCATCTGCGACTGGTTGCTCGACATCAAGCTCCGACGCAGATCGCATGCCATCCTCAACAAGGGTGAGAGCCGTCACGCTCTTGCCCGTGCGGTCTTCCTCCACCAGCTTGGCGAGCTGCGCAACCGCGTGGCGGAAACCATGGCCTACCGCGCCTCCGGCCTCAACCTCGTCGTCAACGCCATTATCCTGTGGAACACCGTCTATCTCAGCCGCGCCGTCGATTATGTCCGCAGCCAGGGCATCGATATTCCCGCCGAGTTGCTCTCCCAGGTAGCACCGCTTCCCTGGGCTCATATCGCACTCACCGGAGACTATCTCTGGAACGAAATTGACCGACCCCTCGAACGCTTCAGGCCGATCCGCGCTAACCGCTTCAATCCAAACAACTTCGATTTCCCTTAGATGGTGTAACGGGCGGAGCCCAACCAGCCACGTTTGAAAGGCTGGTGGTCGTCCCTCACAATGATGGTTTCGCGGAGTCAGGAATAGCCTGCTCCATAGCATCAAGGAGAGACGACCATGAAGCAGTATGCCGGCATCGATGTATCATTGGAATACTCAAGCGTGTGTGTGATAGATGCGGATGGCCGCATCGTGCGGGAAGCAAAGGTGCTAAGCGAGCCCAATGCGCTGATCGTCTGGTTTGGCGAGCACGGCGTGGCGATGGAACGGATTGGCCTTGAGGCCGGCCCATTGTCGCAGTGGCTTTACACGGGAATGGCGAAGGCGGGTTTAGCGGTTGAGTTGATCGAGACGCGGCATGTGCGTGCCGCCTTCAAGACGATGCCCGTGAAGACCGACAAGAAGGATGCTCGCGGCATTGCGCAGTTAATGCGGCTGGGCTGGTTCAGGCCGGTCCACTGCAAATCTCTTCCAGCTCAGGAGGTGCGAGCATTGCTGACTGCCCGCAAGCTCATTCAGGGCAAACTTCACGACATCGAGATGAGCATCCGGGGGATTCTACGCGGGTTCGGGCTCAAGGTGGGGCCGACGACGCGGCGCACCTATGCGGCACGGATTCGTGAACTAATTGCAGGTCATCCGACCTTGGAAGCGATTTCTGCGTCGTTGTTGAAGGTGCGAGACGCGCTTGCCGACGAATTTGCAGGTTTTGAACGCAGACTGCGCGCCATGGCCCGGCTGGACGACAACGCAAGGAGGCTCATGACGACGCCTGGCGTTGGCGTCTTGGTGGCGCTGACATTCGTGGCGGCCGTCGACGCGCCTGAGCGTTTCCGATCATCCCGAGCGGTGGGGCCGCACTTCGGATTAACGCCAAAGAAATATCAATCGGGCGAGACCGATTATAGTGGTCGTATCTCGAAGACCGGCGATGTGGGCGTACGAACCGCGCTCTATGAGGCGGCCAACGTAATACTGACGCGCCCTGTTAGAGGTTCGGATATGAAGAGCTGGGCGCTGGCGATCGCCAGACGCGCGGGTCCCAGAAAGGCACGTGTCGCGCTGGCCCGCAAGCTGGCGGTGGTGTTGCACCGCATGCTCAGGGACGGAACGAACTTTATTTCCCACCGGGCGGCAGCCACGACCGCCTGAGCGGAAGGAGAGACAACAAGACAGGTTTCGGGGGGCGCCCATCAGCCACCGGAGCAAGGTCCCTTCGCCGGGACGATGGAGCGGATAGGCCGCAATACCCGCAGCAGCACCAAGGTGACTGCGCGTCCTTAGATTGGCCAGCCGGTCCTCAGCAGACCCCATAAAGCAGCGACCAAGCGTCGACTGCGGACAGAAGCAAGCACTCGGCGAGGGATTGAGGTCGTGAGGGATTGACTCGGGAAGGCCCGTTACAGAAGCGGGTATTATTGCAGAAATGCCCACGGAGCCCCGTACAGGGGAGAAACGCACTGTCCACAAATTACCTTGACGGGCTTTCGAACGGGCGAAATATTACGGACAGCCTATTCGGACAAAATTGGCCCCCATGCCGCGCACCTTCGCCTATGTCCGCGTTTCCACGACGGGACAGACCACCGAGAACCAGATTCAGGAAATCGAGGCCGCAGGCTTCCAGGTCGAGCCGCGCCGTATCATCACCGAGACGGTTTCCGGCAGTACCGCCATCGTGCAGCGCCGAGGATTTTCCCGGCTCATGGACAAATTGGAGGCTGGGGACATTCTCATCGTGACCAAGCTCGACAGGCTCGGCCGCGACGCGATCGATGTCAGCACCACGGTCAGGACGCTGGCTGAAATGGGCGTGCGCGTCTATTGCCTTGCGCTTGGCGGGGCCGATCTCACCAGTTCGGCCGGCACCATGACCATGAATGTGCTCAATGCCGTCGCCCAGTTCGAACGGGACTTGCTGATAGAGCGGACGCAATCCGGTCTCAAGCGCGCCAAATCGGAAGGAAAGGCCCTCGGCCGACCCTCGACGCTCAGTGAGAAACAAAAGCAGGGTGTGCGCGATGATCTGGCGACGGGAATGAGCGTTTCGGCAATCGCCAGGAAATTCGTCACCAGCCGGCAGACGATCATGCGCCTACGAGACGAAGGTTCACGCTCCGTTCGGTCCTAGCGCAGGATTTTGAACTGCTCTTGTTCCTGCCCCTTCCCGCGCCGCCTTGCGCCAGCTATTCAACTGGAAGCGGGTGATCCCATGGCGCTGGGCTGTAACCGTCACCTGCCGGGGAGCAGAGAGGCTCTCTGCTACAATCGCAAGCTTGGCTTCGTCACTGAACCGGCGGCGCCGACCGCTGTCCACAATCTCAAGGCGGCTCACCTGTTTACGGTCTCTGATAATGTCCATGGCTACAACACCGGCTATATTGACGTCGATATAGCCAGTGCTCTTCCATATTCCTCATCCGTACAAGACGGCCTTCCTCGGATGCGTACGGTGAAGCCTGAGGACGTCGCCCACCTCTCGCCGTTGAGCTTCGGCCACATCAACATGCTCGGCCGTTACGCCTTCACCCTGCCGGAAATCATCGCGCGCGGCGAACTCAGGCCGCTGCGCGATCCCCGCACCGCAGGAATCGACGACCTGTAGGCAAGCTTATGTGTGTTTTCTGTTCCGTTGCTACTCAGAGCCCGAGCATCATTCTTGTCCGTCTTATTCCGCATGGCCGAAAGAGCGGCATTGACTTGCCGCGCTTCCATGCACACGACATCGAACCCTGCATCCGTCAAACCGTAAGTCAGGTGTTGCGTGAGCGTGCCAGCTTCGAGCCCCACTTGATGGATAGGTTGGCCGAACTCATTGAAGCAGCGTACGATATCAGGCACGTCCGATGGGACTGAGCGCTCAAGCCTGACTTTCCCAGCCTCGTCGATAATGCAGATTGCCACTGAGCGCAGTGACACGTCCAAAGCAGCATAGAACATCGTCATCTCCCTTCATCTCGGTTGCACCGGGATTGTACTAGGAGCTCGCCTCTTGTGGGACCGCCCGATTACGCATGCTTCGGGCCGATCAGGCCTGGCGGGTGTTATTGCAGAAATGTCCACGGAGCGCCGATATAGCCGGAGGCTGCTTCAGGCCGGGATCGACCCGCCCGAAACCAGACGAGGGGCGCCCTGGCCCCGCCCCTCGGGCTCCCAATCCACCCCACGGACGTGACCGGGGGAGATTGGGTTAATGTTCCGTTAAAAACTGATGAAATTTGTCAGGTTGCAGAATCGGTCGCTTTCAGGTTTCATGTAACACATGAGTCGCACGATTACGCCAGTTAGAGAAAAGGTCGCCGCACACCGAGAACGGTTGAAGGCCGCTGGGCGTATTTATGTGAGCACCGATCTGCCCGTCGATCTGGTGGACTGTCTTGATAAAATCAAGACGGAGCGCGGGATGGCATCCCGTGCGCAGCTGTTCGAAGAAGTTTTGAGGTTGTTTGCTGAAAAAGAAATGAGGGCATAACGAAAAACCCCTCGCCGCTGGTAACGGCTAGGGGTTTTGGTCAGTTAAGACGTCGGCTTGTTGGGCCACATATTTTCAAATCCCAACATAGTCGAGAGCGTGAGAACCTGCAAGACCTAGGTCTTGTCGGAACGATGAATCTTTGTCTGCTGTCCACAGGGCATGCCCTCCCGTGAAACGGAGGCTGAAGACTTATGTTTGAACAATTTGGGGCCGTGCTCGTAGGAGCACCGGCTGAGCGCGAACGCACGCCCGTTCGCAAACAATCCCGTGCGGCCGGAAAATGCGAAGCGGTCTTCTGGCAGCGCACCAATAGCCAGGACGTTCGCAAGATCGTGCTGGCGGCACGGCGGTATGAACTGGCCGGGCGAGAGCCCGGATCCCGCAATGGTCCCCTTGGGGGCGTGGCAATCGAATTGCTGGAGCTGTTTGCCAATCTCGTGAACTTTCGTACTGGCCGGCTCGATCCGTCGATCGAGACCCTGATGCGCTATCTCAGACGATCGCGGGATGCGATCGTGCGGGCGCTGAAGGCATTGCGCCAGCACGGGTTCCTCGACTGGCTCCGCCGCTATATCCCGACAGGCAACCAGGGACGTGGTCCGCAGGTCCAGCAGACCAGCAATGCCTATCGCCTGTCACTGCCAGCGCGTGCCTTGCGACTTCTCGGCCGAATGGGCATGGCCCCCCCCC
>NZ_NNRL01000037.1 GCF_002252505.1 Brucella grignonensis
GAGATTGAGTTCGGCGACGACGCTGTTGTGACCCTGCTTGACGATGAAGCGGCGGCTCTCGTTGGAAAGTTCGCGCGCGATCAGCTCATATTCCCGTTCGGTGAGCTTGAAGCCGTCGACATAGTAAGCCCTGCTGCCACGCGAGTTCGGCATGAAGACCTGGGTTGGGCATTGCTCGATGATGGTGTGCGCGATCGGCGAATTGATCGCGTCGCGCGGGCTTTGCGTGGCGAACAGCATGAGCCCGTTCTGTTTGCGGATGGTCTTGAGCTTGTTCTGGGCGAGATCGCGAAAGCCCTCGTCGGCAAGTGCCTTCCAGAACTCATCGATCACGATAATGATGCGGCGGCCATCGATCAGTTGCTCGACGCGGTGGAAGAGC
>NZ_NNRL01000038.1 GCF_002252505.1 Brucella grignonensis
CACCGACGCCGTCGCGTCGACGCGCCTATTCGAGGACGAGATGTCCCTGATCTGCTCCACCGAGCATGCCTTCCCCGACGAAATCGATTTGACCGCAACACGACCGCGGTTCGTCGCGTTCCCCGCACACTACGCGTTGGGGAAAATGCTCCAGTCGAGCGGTATCAGAGCCGAGATCGCCGCGGAAACGGAGACCGTCTACGCCATGCTGAGGCTGGTGGCAGTCGGTGTCGGCGTTTGCGTGCTGCCAGAACGCATCCCGGACCGGTTGATAGCCGACTTGGGATGCAGGAAGGTTCGGATTGTCCGGCCTCGGATGCGCCGTCTCGTCGTCGCGATCATGCGTAACGACAAGGCGACGGTCCCGCTCTCCCGAGATCTCATACGCGCCGCCCAAGCTCACTTGGAATGAGGGCTACCACGGCCTTGCCTCCTGTCATTTCTGATATGCGTCCGGGTGCCTAGCCATGAGGGCATCCGATCCCTTCATAATGC
>NZ_NNRL01000039.1 GCF_002252505.1 Brucella grignonensis
GACATGGGGCGGCTATTGTTGGAAAATTCACGTCACTCTTCTTGGAGGAATGCGTCATGGCCGCACCGGGATCGCCTTCGCACAAACGCCTGCGCATCGGCTTCCTGCTTGCCGACCGCTTCACCCTGTCGGCCTTCGCGAATTTCGTCGACGTGCTGCGTCTGGCGGCCGACGAGGCCGACAAGTCGCGCCCGATCCTGTGCGAATGGTCCGTCCTGTCGCACAATCACGCGGCCATACGCTCGAGCTGCGGCGTGCGGGTCCAGCCGGAAACGTGGCTGCACGACGCGGGAGCCTACGACTATTTGGTTATCGTTGGCGGATTGATCGGCGACCACAGCGCGATCCGCGACGAAGCTACCAGCTATCTGCAATCGGCGGCGAGGAAGAACGTTCCCCTTATCGCGCTGTGCACTGGCGTCTTCATTTTGCAGGAAGCAGGTCTCCTGAAGGGTTACCGATGCTGCGTCAGCTGGTTCCATTATCAGGATTTTGTCGACCGCTTTGAAACCGAAACACCGATCTCGGACCAAATCTTCGTCGTCGACCGGGATCGGATGACATGCTCCGGCGGTCACGGCGCGGCGCATCTGGCTGCCTTCCTCGTCCAGCGCCATATCGGACAGGCCGCCGCCACCAAGAGCCTCAACATCATGATGATCGAGAACGCGTTGAGCGGCGAGCGTCCGCAGCCCGGGCAGCGCATCGCCCGGAAAATCCAGGACCCGCTGGTGAAACGTGCGGTGCTGCGCATGCAGCAGAACATCGAGGTCCCCAAAACGATGGAGAACCTTGCCGGCGAACTCAAGGTCGGGCGCCGAACGCTCGAACGCCGCTTCCAGGCCGACCTGAAGCAATCCCCCCAGAAGATCTATCTCGAGCTCAGACTCGACAAGGCGATGCTCAGGCTGCGTTCAACGCGGGATTCCATAACCTCGATCGCGCTAGCCTGCGGCTTCTGCGACGCGTCCCATCTCGTCCGCACCATGAGAACTGAAAGAGGAGTAACCCCTGCCGGGTATCGACGAACGAACTCGGGTCAGCCCGAAGCACAATTGGTGCCGGACGTGCTGTATCCCCATTCGGGCTAGCGCCCACCTCCACCATCGCGCTCACTCCGTTCCAAGGCACGAAGGTGGCGACCTTCATCGATAAGACGTTAAGCTGCAAAAGTAGTTCTAGAGCCGCACGTCGCGGTTTACATTTTTGTACAGGAGGTAGGCGGACATCTCCGACCCCATGGG
>NZ_NNRL01000040.1 GCF_002252505.1 Brucella grignonensis
TGACCAATGACGTGCTCTTTCATGAGCCGGGGCGCCAGATCCTGCAGGATGTCGTCACTGCGATCCGTCACAATGTCACCATCGACGAGCTCGGACATCGGCACGAGCGTTTCGCCGATCGCTATCTGAAACCGCCGGAAGAAATGCACCGGCTGTTCGGCCGCTATCCGGAAGCGCTAGCCCGCACGATTGAGATCATGGAGTGCTGCCCGTTCAAGCTCGACGAGCTTGCCTATCAGTATCCCGAAGAGAAGCTCTATCCCGACCTTACCCCGCAGCAGGCGCTCGAAAAGTTGACCTGGGAAGGGGCGGTCGACCGCTATCCGGAAGGACTGCCTTCCAAGGTCCGGCGCAATCTCGAGCACGAATTGCGGCTGATCGAGAAGCTCGAATATGCACCCTACTTCCTGACGGTGAACTCGATCGTCCGGTTCGCGCGCTCAAAGGAAATTCTGTGTCAGGGGCGCGGCTCGGCCGCCAACTCAGCGGTCTGCTACGTGCTCGGCATCACCTCGATCGATCCGGATCGCAATGACCTCCTCTTCGAGCGCTTCGTCTCTGAAGAGCGCCGTGAACCGCCGGACATCGACGTCGATTTTGAACACGAAAGGCGCGAGGAAGTCATCCAGTGGGTCTACGAGACCTATGGCCGCGACCGCGCCGCGCTGTGCTCGACCGTTATCCGGTATCGCTCCAAAGGCGCCGTTCGCGACGTGGGCAAGGCGCTCGGCCTGCCGGAGGACCTGACAAAGACCCTACCGTCCCAGATCTGGGGCTGGTCCGAAGGCGTTGAGCAAAAACACGCCGAAGGTCTAAATCTTAACATGGGCGATCGCCGCCTGCGGCTGGCGCTGGAACTTGCCCACCAACTTGTCGGAACACCTCGTCACCTATCCCAGCATCCGGGCGGATTCGTGCTGACCCGCGATCGGCTCGATGAGCTCGTAC
>NZ_NNRL01000041.1 GCF_002252505.1 Brucella grignonensis
GGTTGAAGGCGTGCAGGCGATCGATGCCTCCGGACCGGCTGCCGCCGCTGCGACACGGGATTACTATAAGGATCGGGGCGTTACCGGGAAGCTGCCGGCGCGCGGCGGTCTCGCTGCGCTCACAACACCTGGAGCCGTCGACGGTTGGCGGCTCGCCCATGAGCGTTTTGGCCGACTCCCTTGGGAAAGCCTGTTTGACGATGCCATCGAATATGCACGGAATGGCGTCGGTATCACGCGCTCCCTCGCTGACTGGCTCGCGACGGACGTGAACATTCTCCAACAGGACCGGCGCATGGCCGAGGTTTTCCTGCCGGACGGCCGACCGCAACGGGAAGGGGCATTGCTTGTGCAGGCGG
>NZ_NNRL01000042.1 GCF_002252505.1 Brucella grignonensis
GTCTTGCGCATGGCTCCACCGTGATCATCAACGCGCTGACCGAACGCAAGGGCGCCAAGGTCGGCCTGATCACGACCGCAGGTTTCCGCGACGTGCTGGAAATCGCACGCGGGGATCGCCCGAACTATTTCGATATGTTCTACCGCAAACCCACGCCCTTCGTGCCGCGCCATTTGTCGCGCGAGCTGACTGAGCGGGTGGATTACAAGGGCAACGTGGTCACACCGGTCAGCCTCGACGGTCTGGACGACATCCTGTCCGATTTCCGGCAAGAAGCTGTCGAGGCGATTGCCGTCAGTTTCCTGCATTCCTACACCCACCCCGATCACGAGGCCGAGATCGCCCGCGCCATCCGCGAGCGCGCGCCAGACTTCTTCGTGT
>NZ_NNRL01000004.1 GCF_002252505.1 Brucella grignonensis
TATCAGCTCAAGACGGCTCGCTTTCCAGCCTATCGTGATCTCAACGGCTTCGACTTCTCAAGCAGCGAGGTCAACGAGGCGCTCGTGCGCCAGCTCCACCGATGCGACTTCCTCGACGAAGCCAACAACATCGTTCTGGTCGGCGGACCCGGCACTGGAAAAACCCACATTGCGACCGCTTTGGGTATCCAGGCGATCGAGCATCATCATAAGCGGGTTCGCTTCTTCTCGACGGTCGAGCTGGTCAATGCGCTGGAGCAGGAGAAGGCACAGGGTCGGTCCGGTCAAATCGCCAATCGGCTAGTGCATTC
>NZ_NNRL01000043.1 GCF_002252505.1 Brucella grignonensis
GCTTTGAGGAATTGCATCACGCCGGCGCTGCAGCGCGGATCCCGCCGCGCGCCGTCCATGATGCCGCCGTCACCGGCCTCGCAGAAAGCCTGGAGCGCATCGAGCGCCGCAAGCTCGCAGATCGTCTCCTGATTCAACGGACCGATGGCGAGGCGGTCTATGACAATGTTCTATCCAACGGACAGTGGCTGGCGGCAGCCAGGGCGCGACAGGTGCTTGAGGAGACGCGACGCCGTCCGTTATCCCGCGAGGAAATCGACGGCTTCGCGCTTGTCTGGGCCAAGGTCGTCGCTCGGATGGAGGCTCGCAGCGCGCCGGCAACCCTGCTTGATGAAGTCAAGGCCCAGTCACGAGATGATCTAGCATGGTTCCTGGCGGAGCGGCGCCGTGCGGATGAGGACGATGCCATGAAG
>NZ_NNRL01000044.1 GCF_002252505.1 Brucella grignonensis
GTGCTGAGCCGTGACGGGGGCGAACCCATCGCAATGTACATCGTTCCCGATGACGCGGATGGCGACTATCGCGGGACCCTCGAACTGCTTGTCTCCGAGAGCTAAATGCCTTCGTGGATTTGGGAGATTGCCGACGGGCCTATGCCTGATATTCCCCTATGAAAGGAGGGGCGGTTCATCGTCCAGGGGATCTCAAGGCCGCGTGCGCTTGCCGAGCGCAGCCGGCCCTGCTCCGCTCCCGCGGTCCCGGCGGCAATCGGGTTCTCACCGCAGCGCCGCACCGCGAGAGGATCGCCGCCCGCATGGGGCGAAACCGCGAAGCGGGTTCGATGAGCGCAGCGAGCAGAGCCGTGCCCGTAGGGCCTCGCCCAGCATCTTTCCTGCGAGCAGCCTTGCGTCCGTCAACCGGAAAGGCACGTCTCCCACTTTCTTGATACACCCCGATATGGGCGTACCGCGCGCATCGCCACGAGGCGAGCCGTCGATCGCGGAAGAGCTTACTGAGCCATGGCGTAGATCACGACAGAACGCTTGGGCTGATCCATCATCAGAATGAATCGGCAACCAGCAACCGATTCATAGAAGTCGTTGGACCTTGAAATGGTAAAGCGCGATTCTGTCCCTATGATCGCGCAACCCTACCAGCTTTACGTCGAGCGGATGGTTCCCGCCAAGAACATGGCCCGGTTTTACGCCATGTCGATCGAGGTGACGCTGTTCGGAGACGTCTGCCTGACCCGTAGATGGGGGCGCATCGGCGCGCGCGGGCAGGTTATGCAACATCATTTCAACAAAGAGGAAGAGGCAGTGCAGCTCTTCCTGGAATTGCTGCGTAGCAAACGCACGCGTGGTTACGGCCCGCAAACGGGCGGCCGGCCGCATGATCGCCGGGCTCGGCGAACCTCATAGGCCGGTCGATCCGGCCTATGAGGTTAGGTG
>NZ_NNRL01000045.1 GCF_002252505.1 Brucella grignonensis
GCTGGTTGGTCGCCTCGATTGAGGATTACGATGTCGAAAATGACACGGCCAGACCCGGTCCTATCTTCACGGAGCGGGTGATCTCTCCGCCGGCGCCGCCGGTGATTTCCAGCGCAGCCGACGCGCTCGCCGTGGTTCTCAATGAGCGCGGCCGTGTCGATGTCGATCATATCGCCGAGTTGCTGCACCGCGATCCGCAGGATGTCGTCGCCGAGCTCGGCAGCGCGATCTTCCAGGATCCCGCCGACGGTTCCTGGCAGATGGCTGATGCCTATCTGTCAGGCCATGTCCGCGACAAGCTGAAGGTCGCGGAAGCCGCTGCCCTTCTCGATCCAGTCTACGAGCGCAACGTCACGGCCCTGCAGGGCGTGCAGCCGGTCGATCTTCGCCCGTCCGACATCACCGCGCGTCTCGGCGCGCCGTGGATCCCCGCCCTCGATGTAGTGGCCTTCGTCAAGGAGACAATGAACGTCGACATCAAGATCCATCATATGCCGGAACTGGCTTCCTGGACTGTCGATGCGCGCCAGCTTGGTTATCTCGCCGTCGGCACATCGGAATGGGGGACCGGCCGCCGGCATGCAGGTGAGCTGCTGACTGATGCGCTTAACAGTCGCGTGCCGCAGATCTTCGACACGATCAAGGACGGCGACAGCGAACGGCGCGTGCTCAACGTCGTTGATACCGAGGCAGCCAAGGAGAAGCTCCACAAGATCAAGGAGGCCTTCCAGCGCTGGATCTGGTCCGATCCCGACCGCACCGACCGGTTGGCCCGTGTTTACAATGACCGCTTCAACAACATCGCGCCACGAGCGTTCGACGGTTCCCATCTGAAGCTTCCAGGCGCCTCGGGCGCCTTTTCTCTTTATGGGC
>NZ_NNRL01000046.1 GCF_002252505.1 Brucella grignonensis
GTTTGTGGTGTAGACGATCCGGCGAACCTCGTCGGGAAAGGCGAAGAACGGGATGACCTCGCTCCAGGCGCGCCGCCAGCTCTGGCCGATGGCGGGATAGCGCTGGCCCCAGGGGCCGGCCTCGAATGCCGCCAGCGCCTTTTCGGCGGCATCGGCATCGACGGCGCGGTAGATGTCCTTGAGCGCTGTCGCCAGCCCCTTGCGGTCTTTCCAGGAAACGAAGTCCATCGAGTTGCGCAGCAGATGGACGATGCAGGTTTGAACGGCCGTCTCGGGAAACACGGAGGTAATCGCCTCAGGGAAGCCCTTCAGGCCATCGACGACGGCCAAAAGAATATCCTCGGCGCCACGGTTTTTGAGTTCGTTCATCACCCGCAGCCAGAATTTGGCGCCTTCGTTCTGCTCGAGCCACAGGCCCAGCACCTCCTTGGCGCCATCGGCGCGCACGCCCAGTGCGATGTGGATCGCCTTGTTGCGGACCATGCCTTCGTCGCGGATCTTGACCCGGATCGCGTCGAAAAAGACCAGCGGGTAAATCGGATCGAGTGGTCTTTGCTGCCAGGTGGCGACTTCATCGGGCACAGCGTCCGTCACCGTTGAGATCAAGTCCGGCGACACCTCGATGCCATACAGATCGCGCAGGTGCCCAGTGATATCCCGGGTGCTCATGCCGCGGGCGTACATCGACACGATCTTGTCGTCGAAGCCGGGGAAGCGACGCTGATACTTGGCGATCAGCTGCGGATCGAAACTGGCCTGGCGATCACGCGGTATGTCGATCTCCAGCTTGCCGGTCTCCGTCGTCACAGTCTTGCGGCCGTACCGGACTGGATTGGCGCTCATGTGCGCATGTTCAACTTCTTCGCGGTGTTCCCCGCCTGATCGTGCCCGACAACCTGAAGTCCGGCGTCAACCATGCCTCTTTTTACGATCCGGAGATCAACCGCAGCTATCGCATCGAACTGACTGGCGAGAGCATGAGAAAACAACGAGCCATCACCCTGCCGGAAACAGCTCAGGCTTGACCCGAAACGAAACTCGAAGTAAACCTCAACAACGACCTAGGTGATGTCCAAAGATGGCCGGCTTCAAATCGGAATCCCGGCCGGAATGAAATCGGAATGGGTGGCCGGTGATTGATCGGAATCGCTGGCCGGCTTCGTCGGAATACACAGATTGAGTTAGGTTAGGCAACGTTGAAGGCGGTGCAGATGGAGACTCCTGAAGAAGTCAATGCTGGGAAGGCAGCCGCGTCCCTGAAAAGTATGTATTGGCGGGCTGCGGAGCTCGGCTTCCATGCCGTCATCTACGACTACTCCCCAATCCGCAAAGCGAGTCCGATCGGAGAGATTCTGCCTTCCTTCGTTCACACCGAGGGAATGCCTTCGAGCTTTGAGGACTTCTGGATCGGCAAGAAATTCTATTCGATTGATCAAGTCCAACGTCACTGCATCGAGAGCCTAGCGCCATTCAAATGGTCGCTTGCGGATCGGTGTGAGATTGCCGGTGAGCGCCGGTGGGCAGCGTTCCAAAGACCGGCATTCGGATATCTTTTGGAGAACCGTCTAAACTGCGGCGTGTCAGTTCCGTTGCGATCTCGGAATGGTGCATTACATACATTCACCGCCATTCGTGTCGATGCTGATCGAGACTTCGATTCCTACTGTGCGGAGCACATTTGGAAGCTGGTAAGGGTGGCATTCGATAACCTTCCCACACTCGACAAGATTTTGACGATAGGATTTGGGTCGTCTGGTGATCATCCGCTTACCGAAAGAGAAATCGCCTGTCTGACGAGGTTTGCTCGCGGCTCGACTCCGAAGCAGATCGCCGGCGACATGGGCCGGTCGCTGCCTACTGTACGATTCCATCTCTACAATGCATGTCGAAAATTGCACGGGCGCAACTTAGCCCACGCAACAGCTATAGCCGTTGAGCGCGGGATCATTGCCATTTACGATCAGGACTCATTGATCAGAGCGGCGTTGGTGCACGGATAGGCCAGTGATGGTATGAGTGCTTCGATCACAGGCTAACCGAGATTTGCATGCCGTTCAAATTCAACGCAGCGCGGCGTCATCACATTCCACGCGCCCGGTATCGAGTGACAAATTGGAGCGCCTATGATCGCGGTCTGGTTTTGCGCGGCGATATCAGGATGTGGATTTCGGCTGAGGCAATTGAAGGGTCGCGCCAATCGTGCCAGGAATACGCTTGGCGGTCAGCACCGGTTCTCCAATCTGGCGATCGAGACAACGCTGATGCTCGGCGCTCTGGCCCGGTTTTCACTGCACCAGACCGAGGGTCTTGTGCGCTCGCTTATGGCTTTGATGAACCTTGATCTGACCGTGCCCGATCATACGACCCTGGCACGCCGGCGCAGAACGGTTGATGTCTGTTCGATCCGCAGGAGACCGGTCGATATTGTGATCGACAGCACTGGCCTGAAATTCTACGGCCCAGGTGAATGGGCAAGAGCCAAACACGGCGAAACGCGCCGTTCGTGGCGTAAACTGCATATTTCAGTGAATGCTGACGACAATGAGATCCTTGCCCACGTACTGACTGATGACGACACATCAGACAGCGCCATGATAGGCAAACTCGTGGCCAATTCGTGCGGCAATATCCGATCGGTCATTGCCGATGGCGCCTATGGCGGGGAGCCCACATATCAGGCGATCCGTGCCGCACGTCTGGCTCGATGACCGCCCAGGATCGTCATCCCACCGAGCAAACGCTCGATCCCGGACAAGGGGCAGCCGCATGGTGGGAGCGAGCGGGAACGTCATGCCGCAGAGATCGCGCTTCATGGCCGAATGGCGTGGCAGCGACGACACGGATACGGCAAACGTTCTCTGGTCAAGACTGCCATTTCCCGCATCAAACGTATCAACGACGGGCGCCTGACCTCCCGCACTTTCGGCGCCCAGCAAAACGAAGTCGCCACTCATATCAAAATCGCCAACCGCAACATGGTCCTCGCAAGGCCCCTGTCTGAGCGCGTCCGCTGATCAAGCTACAAAGTAGCTGAACCCTTTGATCGCATCTATGCACCAAAGCCATTTCCAGTTCCCCCGCCGAAAGTGCCGCCAACAGCCTCGTCAATGCCCGCATGAACAAGAAGCGCCAAATGCGCTGGTCGCCGGTCGGCGCTCACCGGGTCCTTCAGGTCCGCGCCGCAGTTGCCGACGGCCGGCTCAAACAAGCCAAGTTTGCCCTTGCGGCTTGACCCCCACCTTTTTCCCGCACCTGCGGCACGACGGCCGGGGTGTTGCCGGCAGCGGCAAGGGCTTTTCCCCGCCCTCGGGCCTTGCTTTGATCGTCTCGACTCATGGCCGCATGCCTAGCGCAGGCGTGCGCTATACGCCACTCATTTCGCGCTCAACCGCACCGCCTGTCTCCCCTGCATAAAGACCGATAATGTTGCATTATCGTTCTTTTTTAAATATCGTTCTGTAGGCTTGAATGTCGTTCGTTTTTCACCGGCGGACAGCCTCCTACAGGCGTCAGATCGACGAGAATTCGCGTTCATTGAGCGGACCGGGTTCGTGCCCAATTCCCGGACCTGGCCGGGGATGGCCTCTCTCGTCGAGCAGAACGCCGAAATCGACGTCAATCGGGCTTCCGGACGAAATCTCGTGCACCCTTGTGCGGCCGGATGAATCGGAATTCGTGAGACTACGCACCGTGTCGCGTAGTCTCACGATATCTGAATCGCCTGAGCGTCGCACCGCGGCTGGGGCGGTCTTGCCCCGAGCACCACCGCCGCGTTTCCGGCAAGCGAAGCATCGACCACGCGTGCCCGAACGCGCTCCCGCTTTCGCCGAGGCAGCTCTTCCGCTGCGATCCAGCGCGGATCAGCCAGAATTTGACGGGCCAGGCGCTCGTATTCGGCCGACGAGCGCTTCAGCGCCTGGCTGCTCGGCCGTCGGCTTGAGAAGCGGATCTGCCGTGGCGCGGCCCGCCGCACAAGCTGGACGGCAAGAGGCGGCAATCCCTCGTCACCGAGCAGCCCGGTGCCGAAAACGTCGTCGAAAGCCAGCAGCCCAGCAGCGTGATAAAACGCCAGCGCACCGGCAACTGGCCGAGCGGAGTTGCGGCGCCGACGGCGTGCCGGACGTCGTAGGGACAGCGCCAGCCAGCTTCATTGAACCAGAGCGCCAGCACGGGTCGCGCCGCGGCTGGATGGTCCAGCGGCGCCCAGAGCACCGAGAGCGCCTTCTCGAGCCTGTCGCCCTCGGGATTTTCACCGTTGACGCTTGCCGTAATCCGCTGCTGGGTGGCCAGCGCCGTCGCCACGAGGGCGTGATCCTGTGGCTGACCGCCCTCCCCTCCCCTATCGGTG
>NZ_NNRL01000047.1 GCF_002252505.1 Brucella grignonensis
AAAGCATGGTTATGGGCATCGAATAGCATCTCATGCGTCTGCAGAAGGTAAGCTCGAACGATGAAGGCCCGGCTGTAACTGAGCTTCGTATGGGCTACCTGTAGCTTGGTGCGTTCATTGCCGATGATCGCCCAGTCTTCCGACCAGTCGAACTGGAAAGCCTCCCCCGGATCGAAGGCGAGTGGAACGAAAGTCCCACGCCCCGAAGTCTGTAAATCCCTCTGCAGATCCGCCTTCCACTCCCGAGCAAAAGCAGCAACACGACCATAAGAGCCCTCATAGCCGAGGCTCACAAGATCGGCATGCAACTGCTTCATCGTGCGTTTCTGCTTGCGGTTCCTTTTGGCTTCCGTCCGCAGCCAGGCTGACAATCGGTCGGCAAAAGGGTCAAGCTTGCTCGGCCGCTCCGGAACCTTGAACTTCGGCTCCACGCTGCCC
>NZ_NNRL01000048.1 GCF_002252505.1 Brucella grignonensis
CATCCTCGACCCGAAAATAGTCCCGCACGGTTGCGGTTTCCGCGTCGCGCTTCCACCCCTCGCCGCGAATGCGTTCCGGCCCGTCGGCGCGGCGAACCCGCCGGCGAACGCCGCGCCATGTAAACCACACCGGCGGATTGTCGGGCAGAAGCGCCATGGTCTCGATCGGTTCCGGCTGGGACAGCAGGCGCGGCGGCCGCGGCCAGTCACCGTCCCAGGTCGCGCCCATTTCAGGGGAGAGCGGCGGGACACAAGCGACGGAGCGCTCGGGGACATCGCTTTGGACGGGCGTGAAACGGCAAAGGCGATTTTCTCCGACACGATTCGCAAGGACATCGATCAGGTCCGAAATATCCGCCTGCGGTTCCTCGACCAGCGAGAATATAATCTGCCGATCCCGCAATGGCTCGACGACGATTGCCGCAAGCTCCATAGTCTCGATCCAGAAACCCGGATCGACGGTGTCGATCTTCTCGCAAAGCAGCCGGGTCAGACGTTTTGCGTCGCGAACCGGCTGCGCTGTGCCGACCCGGATCGCTTGCCTTGTGTTGTCGACAAGATGGAACAGGAGATCGAGCCGGCGCGCG
>NZ_NNRL01000049.1 GCF_002252505.1 Brucella grignonensis
CAGCCAGTCCCATGCCGGGCGGCCGTCGATCCGGGCCTGCGGTTCCGACAGCAGCGTGCCGCCCGGTTCGGCGTTCTCGTCGACGACGATAACCTTCAGCCCGTCCACCGCCGCCGAGCGCGCCGCCGCGAGGCCGGCGTGACCTGCGCCGACGATCAGCACGTCGCAATGCAGGTTGCGCGAGGCATAAGTATCCGGGTCCTTTTCCGTCGGGCTGACGCCGAGGCCGGCGGCGGCGCGGATGAACGGTTCGTAGACCTTGTGCCAGAAACTCTTCGGCCACATGAAGGTCTTGTAGTAGAACCCGGCCGAGAACAGCATGTAGGCGGCGTCGTTGACCGCGCCGACGTCGAACTTAAGGCTGGGATATTTGTTCTGCGACGTCGTTTCCAGCCCGGCGCGCAACTCTTGCACGGTGGCGCGGGTGTTCGGCTCGAACCGGCCGGGGCCGCGGCGCGTGCCGATCAGGGCGTTGGGCTCCTCCGAGCCGGCGGCGATCGGGCCGCGCGGGCGGTGATACTTGAAGGACCGTCCCATCAGGTGAACGCCGTTGGCGAGCAGCGCCGAGGCGACGATGTCGCCGCGCGCGCCCAAGGTGAAGCTGACCGGACACCCGGTGTCGACTCGCCCGCGGCCTGGTACGCGATACCGGCTCATTGCTGGCCCTCCGTCAGGGTAGCGAGGGCCGGGCGTGGATCACCCGCCTTATAGGTGAAGACGATGCGGTCGGTCACGGTGTCCCTGACGACGTTGAAGAAGCGCCCGCAGCCATGCAGATGACGCCAGCGCTCGGGTTGCAGACCCCGTGCATTGGTGCGGATGAACAGGTACTTTTCCCATTCCTCGTCGGAAAGGGCGGATGGGTCCTTGGGCCGGATGATATGGGCCTCGCCGGCATAGGCGAACTCGGCCTCGGGCAGCGTTTCGTCGCAGTAGGGACAATGGATCAGTAGCATGGGTCGGTCCTCAATGCGCCACGGCAGCGGCGGCGGCCTCGTCGATCAGGCGGCCGGTGCGGAAGCGCTCCAGCGTGAACGGCGCGTTGATCGGGTGCGGCTCGTCCCTGGCGATGGTATGGGCGAAGGTGTGCGCAGCGC
>NZ_NNRL01000050.1 GCF_002252505.1 Brucella grignonensis
GGCGTCAGCATCACCGATGCGATCGTCATCGCGATGAAGGAGGCGATCGAGCGCCGGCGTGATGCCGAGAGCCCGCTTCAGACGGCTGCACGGCTTCGTGAAAAGCATGGCGTGTCGCTGCGCAAGGCGGCGAAGAAGCCGCTCCCGCGCGAAGCTTTCGACAAGATGTGGGAATCGGAGTGATGTTCGTCGACGCGTGCGCGATCATCGCCGTGCTGTCCGATGAACCGGAAGCGGGCCGCGTCTCCGATGCCATCGCTTCCGGGAAGAATGCCTTCACCTCGCCGGTCGCCGTGCTTGAGGCGGTGCTCGGTCTTGCGCGTCCCGACAAGTTTGGTCTTTCGGTATCGGAGGTGGAGCCGATCGTTGCCGAGTTCCTCGACGAGCGCGGGATCGAGGTCCGGGATCTGCCGCCTGCAGCCGAGACCACCAGGCTGGCACTG
>NZ_NNRL01000051.1 GCF_002252505.1 Brucella grignonensis
ATTCTGGTCACCCTGCGCGGAAAAACCGGCTGGCGTGAGGTCGAGATCGGCCGCGGTTCGTCCGACGCGACCTGCCCGGTCGTGGCGCTCGAAACCTGGCTGAAATTCGCAAAAATCAGCCACGGCGCGCTGTTTCGAAGGGTGACAGGGCAAGGCAAAAAAGTCGGCGCCGAGCGGCTGAAGGATCAGGAAGTGGCACGCCTGGTCAAGCGCGCGGCGCTGGCCGCCGGTGTCCGTGGCGATCTGTCGGAAGGCGAACGGGTACAAAAGTTCGCCGGCCATTCGTTGCGCGCCGGGCTCGCCTCCTCGGCCGAGGTCGACGAGCGCTATGTGCAAAAGCAGCTCGGCCACGCCTCCGCCGAAATGACGCGCAAATACCAGCGTCGGCGCGACCGGTTCCGCGTCAATCTGACCAAGGCAAGTGGACTATAGGGACAAAAAGGTAGGGGCAAAAAGGCCCCCTCCCCTGTCCTGCGAATGCATGCTTTGGCGCACAGCCACGTCACCCAACAACTGTTGGTGTAATCAGTTTCAACGATGGAAAATAGGTACGGTAGCGCCCAACATCGCGGGTGAGCAGCGGCAGCCCGTTCACCGCGGCATGGGCGCCGATGAAGAAGTCGGGCAGCACGCCGGTGCGCGCTCCGCCTGACTTGCGGTACTGCGTAAAGACTTTTCCGGCGAGAAACAGGGCAGCCCGTGGCATCGGAGCAAATTCGAGACCGGCTTCGTCAAGAAACGCGTCCAGATCTTCGATGCGATTATATCGCACCGAAAGCTCGGCATAGACCGTGTCGTTGATCGATAACGGCCCATTGAGGCTTGCCGCCTCAAGCTGAGCGATCGACCAATCCGCCCACTTCGGATCGTTGGTGACAAGGTCGAGCAAAACGTTGGTGTCGACAAGCGTCACGCTTTGCCACGGGTCAGCGCCATGATCGCGTCGGTATCAAGCCCCTTGCCAGCATGGCCACGCAATTTTTCGAAGCGACTCGCGGGCTGCTTCTTGTCCGTACGAGCGAGCATCACGCTGCCATCGGCAGCGCGGCGGAAATCAACCTTGCTGCCCGGAACGATCCCGAGAAGATCGCGGACCGGCTTTGGGATGGTCACCTGTCCCTTGGCTGTGACTGTGGTGGTCATGCTGCACCTCGGTAATACTGGAATTTTAGAAGGTATTACCTTGTGAGCCAGATTTCAATCCGTGAATGGTCAAACGCATCAAACCACGCCCGAGACGCCGCCAAACGATCGTTTATCCGTATCTTCTATGTTTGGAAAAAGGAACGACGGGCGGCTCGGAGGCGCTCCAAATGGCTCTTGAGACGCAAAAACAAGCTTCTCGTCGACCACAGGGCCGCCTGATCGGCTATGCGCGCGTATCCACGGATGAACAAGCGACGGAAGCGCAGGAAATCGAACTGCGCGCCGCCGGCTGCGATGTGATCGTTCAGGAGCATGGCTCGGGGGTATCGCGGGTCCGGCCGGCTCTCAGCAAGCTGCTGCGCGACGTGAGCGCCGGC
>NZ_NNRL01000052.1 GCF_002252505.1 Brucella grignonensis
GGATGGCAATCCGCACATCCACCTGATGACCACCTTGCGGGCTTTGACTGATGACGGCTTCGGCAACAAACAGGTCGCGGTTCTTGGCGATGACGGTAATCCGCTGCGAGTCGTGACCCCGGATCGGCCGAACGGAAAGATCGTCTATCGGCTGTGGGCCGGCGACAAGGACACGCTGAAGGCGTGGAAGATCGGCTGGGCGGAAACCGCTAACAAGCATCTGGCGCTCGCAGGTCACGATATCCGCCTCGACGGTCGCGCCTATGCTGAGCAGGGCCTCGACGGCATCGCCCAAAGCCATCTAGGCCCGGCAAAGGCGGCGCTCGCCCGGAAGGGCAGGGAGATGTATTTTGCACCGACCGCCCTGGCGAAGCGGCAGGAAATGGCCGACCGCCTTGCCGATGAACCCGGCCTTTTGCTGAAGCAGCTCAGCCGGGAACGTTCGACATTCGATGAGCGGGAAATCGCCAGGGCGCT
This sequence comes from Brucella grignonensis, assembly GCF_002252505.1. GTDB lineage: Bacteria > Pseudomonadota > Alphaproteobacteria > Rhizobiales > Rhizobiaceae > Brucella > Brucella grignonensis. The sequence continues at coordinate 478 of NZ_NNRL01000052.1, forward strand.
GCATCGATATGTCGACGATCCGACGGTCTTCGCCAATATCCGCGCGCAACTGATGGCGTCGTCGGATTTGGTGACGCTGAAGTCGCAGCAGATCGATCCAGCCACCGGAAAGGTTGGCGACGTCGCCGTGTTCACCACGCGGGGCATGCTGCGTACAGAATACGATATGGC
>NZ_NNRL01000005.1 GCF_002252505.1 Brucella grignonensis
ATATACATCGGCACGCCGCCCGCCTGACAGAGGCAAAGGGGGTGTTCCCGATTCGAATAGGCATCCGCCAACCGGTCGTCGAACACAGCATCTGCGACATCGACATCAATCCCGCTCATGCGGATATGCCGGCTCATGGTTTTTCGGTTCCTGCGGTCATCATCGGCATAGTCTCCTCTTCACGCGTAAGGCTGCGTTCGGTTGCTCCTGCGGTTTTCACCGACTTGCTGTTCGTCGGGGTTCTTCTTGCATCAATCGAACTCTGCCGATTCTCATTCTCCCAGTTTCAGGTACAATGACGCTCACCGCGAAAGGACAACGCATGCGAAATCCCGCAGACGGCGATCAACCACCCCTCAACGGTGCCTCCAGCGCTGCTGCCCCGATGCCCGTTCTCATCGCATTGCCCTTCAATG
>NZ_NNRL01000053.1 GCF_002252505.1 Brucella grignonensis
CTCCCGGCTGCCGGTCGAGACCGTCAAGGATCGGCGCAAACGGTTCAAGACCTACGAGATCGGCTACGTCCATATCGACAGCTGCGAACTACGCCACGCAGACGGCAAGCTGGTCATGTTCCTCGCGATCGATCGGGTGTCAAAGTTCACCTACGTCGAGTTCCACGACTGCGCCGGCAAGATGGAAGGCGCAGCCTTCCTCAGAAGTGTGGTCGAGGTCTTCCCCTACCAAATCCACACCGTGCTCACCGACAATGGAATGGCCTTCGCCGACCTGCCCAAGAACCGTGACGGTCCGAGCCGCCGCTTCCTCGGGCCGCACATCTTCGATCGCGTCTGCATCGCCAACGGCATAGAGCACAGGCTCACCAAGCCCTATCATCCTTGGACAAATGGCCAGGCCGAGCGGATGAACCGCACAATCAAGGACGCCACCGTCAAGGTCTACCTCTACGACGATTTGGAAAGCTTGAAGGCCCATGTCCTGGCCTTCATCAACGCCTACAACTTCGCAAAGCACCTCAAGGCGCTGCGGTGGCGAACGCCCTACCAGGTCATCTGCGATGCATGGACAAACGATCCATCAATCTTCAAAATCAACCCGCGCCACCTCATTCCGGGACCACACAGCTAGGATGTGTGGACAGTTATCTGAGCCATAGAATTGTTGCGGCGAGGGTTACGACGGCGAGATAGTGCCTTGCGGTTTTCTCGAAGCGTGTAGCGACGCGGCGGAACTGCTTGAGCTTTGAGAAGCAGCATTCGACCAAGTGACGTTGTGCATAGAGATGCTTGTCGAGCGGGAATTTGCGCGCC
>NZ_NNRL01000054.1 GCF_002252505.1 Brucella grignonensis
GCGGTCCAGACATTGCGTTCGACCTCCCGGTCCTCGAAGGTCTTTTTGCCGGTTTCGGGATCCACGATGGGTATCTTCACCGTCACCTGCTCGACACTGTCCTTGCGCAAGGTGACGGTGTCACCGAGCTCGACGCCGCCTTTCTCAATAGCCTTCGGAAGGCTGACACCCCAGACGCGATGGACCACGCCGTCGTCGGTTTTGACGTCGGCATATGGGCTCTCTTTTGCATCTTCGTCATTCGGCCGGAATTTCGCTTCGCCGGTTTCGACCAGTTGACCGGTGACGCCGGCGGCGTGATCGACGCGCTGCGCCCTGCCCCATTTCTCGCGCGGCGCAAAATCCTCGTGCGCCATATAGAGATCGGCCCGATCGCGATGTCGCGACATCGCAACATAGGCGAGATGCTGATCCATCATGCCGGTGGCCAGAACCAACGTCCTGTCCACGGTCGCGCCCTGGGATTTGTGCACGGTCGCCGCATAGCCATGGTCGACATTGCGATAGGTGCCCTGGCCGAAGGTTACCTCCCGCCCCGCATCCAGTTTTACCGTCAGCAGCGTCTCGCCGCGCTCGTTCGTGGTGCGTACCACGGTGCCGAGCATACCGTTCTTCACATGCTGTACGGAAAGATGCTCAGCGCGCTTTTCAAAGAAACGGGCGTTTTCGAGGAAGATCAGACGGTCACCAACGGCGAACTGTCGTACACCGCGTTCGGTCTGGTAGGCGCGGTCCTCGCCAAGCGCTTCCTGGCGACGCATCACGGAGCGGATCGCGTTGTTGAGCTTTCCGACATCATCATTGGTTTGCGCCAGAACCAGCAGTTCCGAACCGCTGAGGACTCGGCTTTCCGATTCCGCCTTGTTCCGGTAGTCCTCCCTCGCCTGCCCCCAATCCTCGACGATCCGCTCGATCGCCGCATCGCGGGTTTCAAGCTGGACGATGCGATCATGCTGCACATACGCATCGAGCGCCTCCTCGACCTTTCCGCGCGCGAA
>NZ_NNRL01000055.1 GCF_002252505.1 Brucella grignonensis
CACGGTGACTGTTCCTTCGGTCGGAAAAGCCGAGGTAGGTTTATCCCGTCGGTTCCGAACTGGACCACGCGGGACTTGTAGTTCGTGGCGATGACAACCTCATCGCTCTTGAGCGCCTGGGCCTGCTGTAGGTGACCGGGGTAGAGACGCGGATTGGTCGCCTTCTTCAGGTCGAGCAAGGCCGATTTCATCCCCGCTATGTCCGTCAGGTCGCCGCCCTGCACCAGGGCGGCCATTTCCATGTGGTGATACCAGTGACCATCGGTGAGGCCGATCATCCCAGCATATTTGGGGTTCCACAGATCAGCGAAGCTCTGCGGCGGTTCGGCGACCTTGTCGGGATTGTAGCCGATGACCCAGGCGCTGTACTGCCAAGGTATGAAATAGTGCGCGCGCAGGATTTCATGGACGTCCGCGACATTCGGGATGTCCGCATCGGAAACAGTCTCGATCAGCCCCTGGCTGTTCATCAGGAATGCGTCGGTGTCGTCCACATGGACGACGTCGAAAGGTGCCACGGGCAGGCGC
>NZ_NNRL01000056.1 GCF_002252505.1 Brucella grignonensis
ATCATGAAGGGCAGGAGCACCGACGTCAGTCCTGCGACGACGGCACCGGTCGTGTAGAGCAAGGACGTGTCGGTGAGCAGGCCGAAGTGGCCGAACGCGTATTTCAGGACACCGCTGTTGTCCAGGATGATGACCCAGCCCGCGGTACGGACCACATTCCCCATCAGCAGAGGCAGCACGATCGCGATTATGAGCAGCCTTTTCATGAGATGCGAGCCGGATCGCGAGAGAAAATAGGCGACCGGCAGACTGCCTAGCAGGCAGAATGCGGTGGTTGCGACCGAAACCGCGCAAGTGGTCCACAGGACCTGCCTGTAGAACGGATCCGCGAGGAACCTGACGTAATTCTCCAGGGTGAAGACTTGGAGATACAT
>NZ_NNRL01000057.1 GCF_002252505.1 Brucella grignonensis
AGACCGTTTAGCTTTATCATGCTTTCACATTGCTCCCGGAGTTTTCCTTACGGGGTTTTAAAATAACTTAGCCCCGGTCAACTCTTGTTCCCGGGGCTTTGTATCCGATCCGTTTGGGTGTTGCTGTTGGCATGGGGGATTGGCTCGGTCCAGATTCGCTTTGGCTCAGTTTTCCTGTTGCCATGCTTTCGACCATGCTTATGGCTGGCGCGCTTTATCTACAGGGCGGCTGGCGCAAAAGTCAGTCAATGCATACTTATATGCGAAGCGACAGAAGCCACAGCCTGTTCCCGCACAGCCGTCGACCTCGTTG
>NZ_NNRL01000058.1 GCF_002252505.1 Brucella grignonensis
ATCCGATACACCTTGCCGAATAACGCTGTTCCAGTCGAAATATTCTGGCAGGCATTGAACAGACCGGCGTCGATCTGAGACACGTCCGAAGTGCCGACACCGACCGGAAAGTTCGCGACGCCAGCTCTTACCGTGGCAGTGCCCACAAAGCGCTGCGCCAGTCGCACTGCATCTTCGGCGGTCTTCGGCGGCTCAGGCAGAATGACGCGATTGCCCGAGGTGATAGAGACTGCCAGCGGGTTCTCGTTTCCAACCGCTGCAATGAACCTCTCGACGATTTCGATCTTCACGCCGGGATCGGCGCAGTATTCAAGGAAGGCGACGTCGAACATGGCGAGCTCCGCTCAGGTGTTGATGGCGAGAACAAGAGGAAGGTCGAAGAGCCGCGCCCAAGCTGTGGTGGCGGCCACCTGAATGGCCACGATGTCCGTGCCGCCTGTCCACCAGCCATTGGCCGGTGCAATCAGCGCAGCCGGCGATCCGAGCGAAGATTGCAGGAAGGGCCAGACGAGCAATTGCTCGTAGCAAATCAGAGTGACTACTTGGGTGCCTCTGACCGAAACGATTGGGTTGACGAAGAAATCCGCACGGGCGCCGGCCGGCTCCCATACCAGGCTCAACCAGGGCTGCCACATCGAGATGGGAACGGGCATGCGTTGGCGATAACGCAGGGAAGTGCCCTTTCCCTTCAGCTCGAGCATGACATTGTCGTAACCGCTTTGATCGGCGATGACGGCGCCGCCATAGACGGTGGTATCCAGGTCTTCGAGCGCCCGTGTCCAGAGCCGCTCGATGGTCGGCGTCCAGACGCCCAAGGCGCTCTCGGGCAGTACAACGACAGACGCTCCCGCCCTTGCCTCCTCCCGGACGCGGCGGATGGTTTCGAGGTGCTGCTGGTAGCCGGCGTATGCGCCGTTGCTGCCGCTGAATTCCGTGTCGACGCCGACCCAACCTTGCGGCAGACCGGGCGCGGTCCAGTTGGCGGCGGACCAGATCC
>NZ_NNRL01000059.1 GCF_002252505.1 Brucella grignonensis
AACTCGGCGAGCTGATGCGCAGTGACATCATTCGCCAGCATGGTGTTCGCGAAGCCGTGCGTGATCTGGTCAAGGAACTCCGTGATGATCTGCCACCGGAGGCACGCGGTTTCAGTGGCGATGACGAAGCCACGATCGAAGCTCTGGTCGACCAGCTGCTGACGGAGGGCAGCGAGGACATGCTGGCCCGACTGAAGCCAGAAGCGTCGGAGATCGGTTGATGCGCCTGCGCCGGCTCGACCTCACCCGCTACGGCAAGTTCACCGACTATTCGATCGATTTCGGGGAGCATGTCGCCGGCACGCCTGACCTGCACATCGTCTACGGGCTGAACGAGGCAGGCAAATCTACATCGCTGTCGGCCTATCTCGACCTGCTGTTTGGAATCGAGGAGCGAACAAAGTATGGCTTCCTTCACCAGGGC
>NZ_NNRL01000060.1 GCF_002252505.1 Brucella grignonensis
CTCTGGTCCTCTCAATGGGCCAGAGCTTACTTCAAAATGGATTATTTCAACGGGGCAAGGTCACCAAGTACGTAGATGCTTTCTCTATTGAACTTTCAAATCGCTTTTGTCGATGGATAGTTTCTGCTTTTTCCTTTGAGAGAAGCGCCTCAGCTAATGCAAAACAAAATGAACGCGTATAAGTTGTGCAGAGCTGGTCGTAAGGTAGGGAGATTAAGCGCTGGTATTTTTCCGTGAAAGTTTTTTCGGTCGACTAACAAGGCGGGTTAAATTTCTACTCGAGAATACACGCAGCGCGAGGTCCGCAAACTGCGAACCATTTCGGGCGCAGGTCGGCTTTTAGTATGTATTCTTCAAAAGCCTTACGCTCATGAAGCTTGAAGCCGGGAAAGACGAAGTACTCGTCGAAAAGAACCACACTGCCTTTCCGTAGTTTCGAGCCCAAATTCTCAAATATGGTGACTGTTGAAGAGTAGATATCACAATCGACATGAATAAATGAAACGTCGGTTACTGTTTTGGCATAGAGGGGCAAAGTTTCGCTAAACCAACCCACATGCAATCGTACATTATTGCGAACAGTAGGTGGCTCCTTTCCTTTGTTGAAATCAACTAGCATATTACCAGACCATTCTTCGGGCAGTCCTTCGAAGCTATCAAAGCCGTCGAAAATTATTTCAGGCCTGTGTTCAGCAAAACAATTTATGGATGTTCCCGAATAAACTCCAAACTCACAAAAGGCTCCAGTAAGTTTTGCTTGATCAACGCAATATTGGTGGAACTTAACTCCATCATGAAACAGAAGCGCCTCAGGCATCTCCTGAGTGACAATATCTACAGAATCGCGCATTGCCACTTTTTTCAGTTCTTGCAAGAGTGCTCCCGGTGAATTCAGAGGTAAATGATTTGCCGATATGTTCGACAGATCTTTTTGAATATTTTTCAAATTTTCTTTCAGATCTGTGGGATTTTGCTTAGTCAATTCATCAAGCTTTGAAGAAATGGCAGTCAAATGTTCATTGGTTTTCTGTAGCATATCAGGAATGCGCTTTATATTCAGAAAAAAATCACGAAAACTACTCATAAATTCCCCTTTTGTTTGAATAAAATTTCTCGTCATAATAATATATTACGGTTCCTAGAGAAAATTCTCTAAAACTTTAGATGGTTTGACTCTATAGTGTATCCAAATTTTCTGACTAAGATCAAGTTTCACTGCCTACCAATATTATAAAGCGTCTCCAAAAGAAGCGCTTTGATTTGTGTATCGAACTTGCGTTGAGGAGAGTCGCAGTAATGTTGTTTCTCTTCCCGATCTATGCTGTCAAGGATGGCTAATCTCGGTTTAGCTTTTTGATAGAAATTTTCATGCTTTCTACTGAGCGATGAACTCAAGACTCTTCTATAATATATATCAGTTCGGGTGGGCGTTTTTACTGTTATAGGAGTAAATTCATTAAAAACGCGACGCCAAAATTGTAAGTCTTCACTATGGGAAAGATTCTCCTCATACTTTACACGTTTCAACATATATGTAGGCGCCGCTTTGATGGCGTTCAGCGTATATGCTCGATAGCAAATAGAGATATCATCTCCACTATGAACTAGTGCATCCTCAAATCCAGCTTGAACGACGCGCTGCGCATAATCTTCTTGGGGCAGATTATCAATCATTTTGACAATGTTGGACACCACTACAGAGCGGTAGTCGCCAAGTACAAGAAACTCTTCAAGATAATTACGCGAGATAAAATCATCATGATCGATGAACGTGCAATAACGAAAGGAAGCAAGCTGAATTGCCGAGTTCCGGGCTTTCGCCACATTCGCATAAGTACTTTTAATAATTTTTGTATTAACGCCACTTTTAGCAGAAAAATCCTCAATTAAATTCAGCGATTCATCGGTACATCCATTCAGCGAAAATATAGCCTCATAAAGAGACTTATCAATAGACTGATTGCGTAGTGAGATGAACAGTTCTTCTAACTCTTGGGCGCCGTTGTGGACTGGAACGATTACGCTGATCTCGTGAGGTTGAGATGAGAATTCTTTCTCAAACCGATATAGATGTTTCCACTCTGAGGAAGCGCGCTCTACTGCTGTGATTACAGATCGCAGAGCATTTATCTCTCTATATGGCAATGCGGCCCCCATTAATTAAAGAACTTTCGGAATTTTGCCCGAATGCCGAACGCCCATCTGGCTGCTTTTGAATTAAGCTGACGGAGATATTCATCTTGCAGCCACAAAAGATGGTCGCGTTCAGAGCGCAGGTTTTCATTATCACATTTGAGTTCGATGCTGAGACGTTTGAGCCTGGAAATTTCTGTTAGGCAGTATCCCAAGTCAGTTTCGATATCCTGATTGTTATTATCTAACGAATTCGGATTCGAATTGGATTCTTCACTCATTGTCGGTGTGTCCCATAATTTCCATGTTTGCACGCCGGTATTTGGTTCAATGCTCGCCGCGCCTGGTTTTATCATACCAATGAATTTGACGTGTTCGCGCAAAAGAGAAGAATACGCATTCGAAGAGGCGATACTCAACATCCAATGAGAGACATCATAATAGAATGCCCAAAATGTATCTTTTACACATTTAGATGGATGTTGCTCCACCAATTCAAATGTCTCACGGAGGGCGGTAAACGCTTCTAGGCGTCTTTTATCTCCGGTGTTGCTGATCCGCCGACCTTTGCTGTGCTGCACCTTTGTGCATTGAACGAATTTGCTAACAAGAATACGATTTGCACCGAGCAACGATTGCCAGTGTCCGTAAATATCATTCTGTGTTGCAGTATGTGAAAACCGTAAACCCAGGCGTTTTATATAGTCCGTTCGGTAAATCTTGTTCCAAGGATAATTGGTGAATCTCAGTAACGCCTCGTTGCCATCTATCGCGATCAAACTATGCGTTTTTCCACTCAGAATGCGACTGATAATGTCTATGTCGTCAGGATTTGCCCCAATTTTTACTCCGTCCTGTTGAACGTCATACAATGAAACTGCGAGATCTGCCGATGGAGTAGCATCAAGAAGCTCCATCAACTGATCGACGACAGCCCAATCCATAAAATCGTCATCATCCAAATACAGTGCATACTCTGTTTCGAGCAGCTTGGACCCAATATTCCTGCTGGCACCTGCGCCATTTGGTAAGGGGTTTCTCAAGATCTTTAAGTTGCCGTGTTCGGCAAAAAAATCCTGAATGGGTATTTCAGAGCCGTCATCAATGATTATCACTTTCCAATCTCTACCTGAATCAAGCAGTCGATTGATCTGACCGACGAAGTATGTCTCTGGATTTCGCGAGGGAACGATGATTGTAAGTGACATAGGTTTTCCCAGGTTCGTCAAATATAAAGTTCTGCATGTCGACCATTATAAAACTTGTCGAATAATTCAGCTTCGAAACCTGGCAAAAGAGTTCTAACGTTTGCTCGCAGGTTTTCGTTGCCCCATACATCTTCAAAAGAACGGTATAAATTCATGAAAAGCGTAAACTGATAATCTTCCCGAACGCGCTTTAGGAACCACACAAGCCTCCGGAAATATAGGGCATAAAAATAAGGTTCTGAAACATCGTTGAAGTTATTGTTGCGAACAAGATTCTCTTTAATGAATTCGAATATATCAACTATCTCGTTTCTTCGATTCTTAACGTGTCTCGACGCGCCTTCTCTGTCGATGCGATACATATAATAATGATCGTTTAACCAATAGTATCGAAGCCCATTGAGAAACGATAATGTCGAAAAACATGTATCTTGATATGCTGCGCCTGGTGTTTCGGGTAACTGAATATTCAGCCGCTCAAAAGATGATCGTCTATAGACGCCCGCCCATATCGCCGGTGGTGTGAAGCAAAGCTCATTGTCGCGGAAATCGGTTGGCTTTATTGCTTTCGGTTTATCATTCAGAACGTCCGATGCAGATAGATTAATGCGTGGTGCGGCAATTATCGGGTTTTTGCCTAAATCGGTGAAGGGCTGGTAGGGTGTTTTAACAAAATCGACTGAGTAATCATTGCGTAGAATTTCAACCAACTTGGGATATGCGCTATCCAAAATTACGTCGTCGGATTCGACAATGGTAAATAGAGATCCCGCGGCTGAATTTAGTCCTGCGTTGATTGCTTTTCCGTAGCCGCCGTTCCTTTGATTTATTAATCGAAACTGTGGATACCGCGCTGAAAACTCTTCGGCAATCTGCGGTGTGCTATCGGTGCTTCCGTCGTTGACGCAAATTACTTCGGCTCTGAAGTCAGGTTTTAATGACTTTGCAACACTATCTAAACATTCACGTAGATATAACTCGACGTTATACATTGGAATAATGATAGAAAGATCCATAAGTAACCCCAAGTTCCAAATAGTCCAGCAGAAGATAATTTGAATAGACCGAAAAAAAACGTTCCGATAAATCTTGTGTTCTATAGGCCAGTGAAACGTCTCTGACAAGGATTAAGCGAGTGTCATTGTGATGCATCTGAATCCGGGTCAGCTGAAGCATTTAATATTTTTCAAGTTTTCGTACGTAATGAGACACGAATATCAGTTTTGACTGGCACGTAGAATCAATTTTAGATTGGTGCAATAACGGAATTCTCGCAAACGAATCATTCGTTATAGACATACTGTATGTTGCTGGAAGCACTGCGTTCCAAGGCAAATTAAATGGGAAATTGTTATGAAAATTGCGGTGGCCGGTTTGGGATATGTTGGGCTATCTAACGCTCTTATATTGTCTCAGTACAATGAAGTGGTAGCTTATGATCCAGTTGAGAAGAAAGTTGCTCTACTGAATCAGAGAAAACTGCCTATCGTCGACGCTGATGCTGCCGATTTTTTGTCAACCAAAGTTCTTGATATTCGGGCAACTAGCGACAAAGTCGATGCATATCAGGGGGCGAGTTTTGTTGTCGTCGCCACGCCTACCGATTACGATGTTGAAACGCAGTTTTTCGATACCAGCTCGATTGAACAAGTCCTTGATGACATCCAGACAATAAGTCCGTTATCTACCATCGTTATCAAATCTACGGTTCCTGTGGGCTACACAGAGAAAATATCAAAACGATATCCTACTTTAACGATATTGTTTTCGCCGGAGTTTCTGCGAGAGGGTAGGGCTCTTCACGACAATTTATATCCATCGCGCATAATTGTAGGGCCACCTACAAACGAAGCAGAGGCGTTTGCAAGTTTGTTGTTAGGCGGCTCTGTTCATAGAAATGCGCCTATCATTGTGACTGGCACGAGCGAGGCAGAAGCAATAAAGTTGTTTGCAAACACGTATCTAGCAATGCGTGTCGCGTTCTTTAACGAGTTGGATACCTACTCGGCCGTTCATGGATTAAATGCACAACAAATAATAGAGGGCGTAGGTCAGGACGCTCGCGTTGGCAACTTCTATAATAACCCTTCGTTTGGATATGGTGGATATTGTCTACCGAAGGATACCAAACAATTACTAGCAAACTACGCGAATGTACCGCAAAGCTTAATTCAAGCCGTTGTATCGGCGAACACGACACGCAAAGATTTTATTGCAAACGAAATAATTGCGCGAAAACCAGAGGTTGTAGGGATTTATAGGCTCACTATGAAAGCAAACTCTGATAATTTTAGAGTTTCAAGTGTCCAGGGCGTTATGAAAAGACTTAAAGCCAAGGGTATCAAAGTGATAGTTTATGAACCCACGCTCAAGAGTACATCTTTTTTTGGTTCGGAAGTGATTGAGCGGCTGTCAACCTTCAAAGCGCGCTCTGAACTTATCGTTGCAAATAGATGGGCTGACGATATTAGGGATGTAGCTGAGAAGGTTTATACGCGAGATCTGTATGGGTCCGATTGAAAGTTTA
>NZ_NNRL01000061.1 GCF_002252505.1 Brucella grignonensis
TCGCAGCACGGCGTGAGGTCATGCCCAATGTCGAACACTGGTCACACAAGGGATTGAACAACCGCGCCGAAAACTCCCATTTGCCTTTGCGAAAACGGGAGCGAATGGTGCAGCGGTTTCGCTCGCCAGGCGCGCTGCAACGCTTCACAAGCATCTTTTCAGCGGTTCGAAATCTGTTCGTGCCGCCTCCTTCCAAACACACGGCCAGTGCCATCCGTCTACATCGTCTCCGGGCGATCGCACAGTGGAAGGCGCTCACCGGGGCGGCCGTCTGAACCAAATGTCATACCGAATGGCGTCTCGGAGAAGTTAACCTGACATCACCGCTTGTAGAGCAGGATCGCCTTGCTCATCCACGGAACCGGTCTTGCGCGGTCAAACGGATTGAGAGCGGCTCGGCCTCATCCCAGCGGTAGATATCCTGGCGCAAATAGGAGAGCTCTTCATCATAAAGTCG
>NZ_NNRL01000062.1 GCF_002252505.1 Brucella grignonensis
TCGTTGATCCCCTCAACCGTATACGTGCCCCCGGGAGCCAGTTGGGTCGTGAAGGTCGGCAGGAGATCGTGGCTGGCGAAGGCAACGTCCATTTCCCGGACATCGGTGCGGATGGCCGACCATTGCACCCCCACGTCGCCGATCTTCAACGGCGTGCGCAGGCGCACCGGCACCGTCTTGGCCTCCGCTGGCTCTTGCGTCTGCGCGGATGCACGAGGGCCGGTCGTATCAACGAAATCGGCTGGTGCCGGACCATGCACGGCAACGCGCATTTCGGCCAGCGAAGGCAATTCATAGCCGCCCGGCCACATGACAACGCTCATGCCTTGCCCACCTGATGACAGTGTGCCGGCATAGCCGATGCCATAAGGCGTCAGATAGAGGGTCATCGGCGCGGGAATCGGCTCGCCCACCGTGAAGGTCATGCGCAGCGCGTCGCCTTCGCGCGTTGCAGTGGTGAATGTGCCTTCCCGCCCGGCAGCTTGTGGCCCGGCAAGGCGTTCTCCAGCCGTCCAGCTTCCGCCGATCGGGCCATTGGACTGGGCCTGTTCAAGCGCGAGCATCAGCAACTGATCCGCTCCCGCCTGCACCTGATAAGGTGGCACACCGATAATTTGCCATGGTCCGCCAAGCGTCGTCGCCGAAGCCTCATCGTCGGATTCGTCGACTGGGGGGATAACGAAATTGTTGTCCTGGCCAGGGTAGATTTCCACCTCGGCGCTGAACTTTACTTCGCCCGGCCCCGTGGCCGACACGCGATAGCGGCCCGGTTCGAACGGATTGTCCCAGACGACAAGTTCGGAGATCGGCGCATAAGCCTCCTGCATCATGTCCGGGTCGAGCGGGATCGCATCCCACCAGAGCGGGATTTGCGGGAAATTGTCCGGGATACGGAACGTCGCCCGCACCATAGGCATGGCGTCTTGGAAGGGTGAGGCCTGCGTTGCGGCTGCGGCCTGCGCGGCGAGGTCCGAAC
>NZ_NNRL01000006.1:0-454 GCF_002252505.1 Brucella grignonensis
ATCACGAGCAGGATCGAGACGGCATCCCAGACGCCCTTAGCGCCCGCGACAGCAAGGCCATCCAGCGATATCCGGAAAAAGAGAACAGCAATCGCAGCGGCAATGAAAATACCAACAGTACCGGACTGCTGGGCTGTCCAGCGTAACTGGATCAGCAAAAACGCGAGACCCGCAATCGGAAGTAAGGAAAGGATCCAATGCAATAAATCAACTGGCATAAGCTATGTTTTTCTTTCCGGATTCCGGGAGGGCCACTCCGAACTTGGCATTCCGACCCGAGATTTATCATGCATATCGCGTCAGAACCTTGATTCAGATCAATGATCTTGTTCTATTATGATGCCTCGCATTACCGGGAAGTGGCAACGTGGTAATCTAGGCCAGACCCCAGCTTCTCGCGATCTGCGCATAGAGACCCGCGCAACCGTTAGATGGCGCGCGACGGGTTCACAGG
>NZ_NNRL01000006.1:460-1897 GCF_002252505.1 Brucella grignonensis
CCTAATAGCTGTTCTGTCGCGTTTGCGACGGTTCGCCATTAAAGGTAGCGCTATGGCAAACGGCGATCGATAGGTGCAGGCGTCCGCCATCATCTGCACCGGATCGAACATGAAGCTGAAATGATGACAGAGGCATCATGTCAGGAGGTCATAATGAGCGGTGATGTGCACGAGAAGAGCATGACAATGCTCAGCGAAATCCATGCTGCCGAGACATCGCAGTCGCTGTTCTCTGCGCTTGACAGGGCCTGCGGCGTGCTCGGTTTCGATGCATTCATGCTGTCATGTCATCGGCAATCGAAGGCAGAGCTGGTGATGAACCCCATTTTCACCACCTATACCGAGGAATTCATGAACGACTATGAGCGGCTGAACTGGCTCGATGACGACGTGCTTATCGCGCGCACCATCGGGAGCAGCCGCCCCTTTGTTTGGGATGGATCTTCGGAACGCTATAGTGACGTTCGCAGTCAAAGCTTCCTGGAATTTCTTCACGAGAACCGCCTGGCGACCGGCATTATGGTGCCGCTCGCCCACGGTCCGGGACATGCGAGTCTGATGTCCCTCGATGCCTATCGACCGATGCAACTCCCACCCGACCTTGTCCGATCTGCTCAATGCGTCGCCGAAGCGGCGCAGGCCAAAGCAGAGATGCTGGGACTTTGCGCAAACGTCTCGGCCGACGAGGCAATTGGGCTGCGAGCGCTCAGTGGACGTCAACTGGAAATCCTCAAATGGATCTCTGACGGAAAGTCGAACACCGACATTGCGACGATCATGAACCTGAGAACTCGAGCGGTTCATTATCACGTGAGTCGGATCCTTCTCAAATTACGTGTCGCTACCCGTCTCCAGGCCGCTCAAGTCTTCTTTGCCTGGAGCGATCATCAGACACTGTAAAGCCCCCCAGAGGCGTTCAGCGGCTTCGCTTCACTGCGGCAGTGGGTCGCACTATCGGATTTTTCTCCGTTAGACGAGTGTCAAGGTGGACACTTGAGCCGAGCCGACAGGAAGATCATGCTTGGCGATCCGCAGCGATTATATAGAAGTGTCTTGATATGCGTACCTCGAATGAAGCATGTCTAAGGTTTACTGATCAGGAAAATCTCGCTGAAACAATCAATGCCGCGCTTGCGGCGCACTGCAAGGATCAGAGGTGGGAGGGCGACGACCTTGTTCTGGAGCTCGAATCCTCTCGAGCTGTCATACGACCCGTGCCAGGAATGCTGTGGCTGCGCGTTGACGCTGTGGATCTACTGACCTGCATAGGAACGAAAATGTTGCTCGAGTCCGCCTTGAGGACGCACCGAGACGATGCGCCGAGGTGTGTTCTGTGGATGCAGGCGGACGAAGAGCCATTTGCGGCCGTCCGGGCCATCGTCAAATCCGGTCAGATAACCTCCTGCTAGAGCGCAAGCCCGCGGCCGTACCGAGGGG
>NZ_NNRL01000063.1 GCF_002252505.1 Brucella grignonensis
GGGCATTCGTATCCAGAGCGGTGATGGTTCTGCGGCGGCCGGTGCGCCCGGCGAGGACGAGCGGCGCCTCAGGCGGAGGCGATGCGTCGCCCGACTTCCTTCTGAGGCGGTCTGTCGGCCACCTTGGAAGGAAGAGCGATACGACCCTTGGCATCGCAGGCCTCCACTTCGAAATCCGCGCTTTCTCCGGCGCGGCATCGGATCAGCTCGACCAGCCAGCGGGCGCGGCCGAGGCCGGGAACCGGCAGGGCGGCCGAAGGCAGGACAGAGACGCGCCAGCGGGTAACGCTGGCCGTCGGTTGCCCGAAATCACCTGCCTCCGTCTGCCGGCGCCAACGGCGCACAGCCAGGCCGATCGTATCGGAGCCTTCCGCCGCGAGTTGGAGACGCCGGGACGCGGTCATCGAC
>NZ_NNRL01000064.1 GCF_002252505.1 Brucella grignonensis
ATGCAGAACCGTGGGTCCTTCTTCTCACTGGATGAAAATCATCCCAATCGCCTCGAACCCGGTAAGCGCACGTTCCACACACTCGTTCCGGCGATGATGCTGAAGGACGGCAAGCCGGTACTGGCTTATGGATCGATGGGTGGTGAAGGACAACCGCAAACGCAGGCTGCAATCGTCACGCGACTCGTCGATTTTGATTATGACGTCCAACAGGCGATCGAGGCGCCGCGCTGGCTGATAGGCCGCACGTGGGGCGCGGAGTCGCACGATCTCTGGCTTGAGTCACGCATTCCGGACGAGACAGTTCGCGAGCTGCGCCTGCGGGGCCAGCCGGTGAAAATGGTCTCCCAGTGGGATGCGACGCTAGGCCATGCGCAGGTGATCAGGATCGACCACGTGAACCG
>NZ_NNRL01000065.1 GCF_002252505.1 Brucella grignonensis
GACGGACGCCCGGCGGGACGGGAGCCTGCGACGCAGGGGATTAGGAGGAGTTCCGCCTTCAGGAGGACGCCCGTCCGGGTCGTTCACCTGAAACGCAGGCGGATCGGAGGTCTCACCGGTCACCGTTGTTCAGGGACGAGGGAGGAAATTTAGATGGTTGGAATACGAGACTTGCTGACAGATACATTGCCCTTGAGGGTCGGGTTCCTTCTCACCCACAATTTCACGTTCACCGCGCTGGCAGGGTTCTTGGATGTCCTGCGCTTGTCCGCGGACGACGGCGACACCAGTCGGCCGATCAAGTGTCAATGGCACATCATGTCGATGACGGGAGAACCCATTCGCTCGAGCTGCGGTACCTCGGTAAACCCGTCCTGCGGCTTCGTGGATCCGGAAAAGCTGGACCACGTGGTCGTCGTCGGCGGTCTGCTTCATTC
>NZ_NNRL01000066.1 GCF_002252505.1 Brucella grignonensis
CCGCCATGGGCGCTGGAGGGCGGCAATCAGGGCACGCCCAATTACGTCGAAATTTTAGGCGAGGACGGGTCGATCGAAAAGGTTTCGGTCCTGACCAACCGTAAGCTGAAACAGAACGATGTGATCCGCATCGTGACCGGCAATGGCGGCGGCTATGGCAAGCCGGCGGATCGCGACGAAGCTCAGGTCTGGGACGATATCAAGAACGGCTACATCAGCAAAGACCGGGCGCGCGACGTTTATGGCGTAAGTTGAACGCCCACTAACAGAGGAGGAAGACATGACTATGGAGACCACACGCAGGAACATTCTAAAGGGTCTGAGCGCAGGCGCGATGGGCACCTCAGCGGGGCTGACGCTGACAGCGCTCAACGCGGGCGCGGCTTCGGCCCAAACCGGCGAGCCGATCAAGATCGGCTTCATGACGGCGTTGTCCGGGGC
>NZ_NNRL01000067.1 GCF_002252505.1 Brucella grignonensis
CACCAGCGCAGGAACCTTCCGATCACACGGGTCCATTGCTCGAGCGTCGATGGTGTGACGCCGCGCTCATCGCGCATCCATGTCACATACTCATCGAGTTCGCTCTGATGCTCGAACCCGGCACTCGGTTCACGCCACCAGCCAATAAATCGAAGCCAAGGACGCCCGATGTCGATCACTCTTCGCGCCGCAGTGACGGCTCCGTGGGCTTGTTGCCGCTCAATGGCAATCTGTCGGAGAGCCTCGATGTCGATGCCCTCGGATGAAGCATTCGGGCCGAGGCGCGCGGCAACCCACAACAGCTCGTTGCGCTTGATTCTGAGAGAAGCGGGAGTGGCACCGCGTTCAGCGCAGTGGCGAAGGTAACGGGTCCGCTCTTCGG
>NZ_NNRL01000068.1 GCF_002252505.1 Brucella grignonensis
CCCGACGACGAAACCGAATATCCCGGCACACAGCCCCGCAAGCAGAAGGGCAACCCCTGTCGGCATCCCGGCGAATTTCATCACAATCGCGGCAGCATAGCCGCCGAAGCCGAAGATCGCGGTCTGTGCCAGGGACAAGATGCCGCCATATCCGAAGATCAGATTCCAGTAGATCACGATGGCCAGGAACAGCATGAAGATCGTGACATCGTGCACGATGTAGGATCTGGTCGTCAGGAAGGGCACCGCCAGCAACGCCAGCGCAATCGCGAGTATCTTCAGCAGGTCCAGATAATTTTGCCGGATATTCAAGGGTTACATCCTCTTTGCCACGGCGGATCCGAACAAGCCGTTGGGCCGGACCAGCAAGACGACGATGACCACGCTCAACAATCCCACCAGGCCAAATCGCGGCCCCATCGTGTAGGCGATCAGCGCTTCGATGAACCCCAGCCCCNGTGCCATCGGAATTTGCGCGGTCAGCAGAATGCCTGACACACCGCCCAGACAACCACCCAGAAACAGGATCTGGCGATAGACGGATTCGATCCTGATGCCATAGAGCCCTGCCGCCTCCCGGTCCTGGGCGATGGCGCGGGCGGAGCGGCCCAGGCTAGTGCGGGTGACGATCAGGTGAAGCACCACGATCAGCGCGATGCCGGTGACGGCGACCATCAGCGCCTGATCGTCGAACGCGAATTCGCCGAAGTTGAACCGGCCGGACAGCTTTGCCGGCTGCGCCTTGGGGTAGCCGGTGAAGATCGACGTCAATGCCGCCTCCAGCACGATGGCGAGGCCGATGGTCAGGATGATGGTTTCGACCACGAAATCC
>NZ_NNRL01000069.1 GCF_002252505.1 Brucella grignonensis
CCCGCCGCTTCACCGAGGCATGGATCGGACAGCTCGCCAACTTCGTCATTCTGCAGGTTCTCGTGGTCGCGGTCGGCTCGCTGCTGGTCACCAGCTTCGCAACCATGTTCACCACCGTCGAGGCCTACAGCGACGTCCTGATGCGGCCGATCGCCGTAGGCGCCATCGGCCTTGCTTCCCTCTATGTCTTTTATCAGCTGCCGGGCATCGCGTCGGCGCTCGCGAGCGGAGGGGCCTCACTCACCTATGGCTTTGCTGCGGGTCGAGATGCCCATCAAAGCACTATCACGAGAACGATCGGTTGGGGTTGGCGCAGGCTGACCGGCAGAGGAGCCTGACGCCATCACCATGAGGGGTATTCCAGCGTGCATATAGTTCGAGTTGTAACAATGATGGGGCTGCTGGCCGCCCTCTCCGGCTGCGCGACGCTAAGTTACCCGCTGCCCAAATGCGACGGTTATGCGAAGCGGCCGCTCAATCGTTCGATGTGGGACTGGGAAGCCGGAAAAGCACAGGACGATCCGCGACAGCAATCTTCGCTCCCCAGCGG
>NZ_NNRL01000070.1 GCF_002252505.1 Brucella grignonensis
ATATTAGGGATGTAGCTGAGAAGGTTTATACGCGAGATCTGTATGGGTCCGATTGAAAGTTTAAAGGACGCAAACTCTTATGAGATTCGAGAGAAATCTAGCAATGTTTATTTTCCACGTAGTTTAGGATTGAGCTACTTTTCCTATCACCGCAGATGAAAAATAATACGCAAGTGTATTTCGATCATTCTAAGAAAATCACTTAGAAAGAATTCGAAATTGCAGAGTAAACCTGTCGTTTTTTTGATATACATTTATTCAAGTGGATATTTAAAGTAAGCATATCCTACAAAAATAACAGCGGCGAAAGCGGATGCAGCCAAGAAAATATTAACCCAAAACAATATCGATTTCCCCGCAGTTTTATCTGTGCACTTATATCGTTAGTGAGTGCAAACTTAGAATTACGCGATTCTGACTTGTCTAATATAGCGAATATGAAATCTAAAGTAGACGCCAGAAAAGTGCACATGCCGCACTTACAGCCGCCGCAGACAGCACCAAAAAGTCAGCGTGTTCAATAAGAACGTCGATTAAGAACATGTTTTGGCACCCCTATCTCGTTCGATAAGCTAGAATAACAGCTTCATTATTAGAGAAAAAGCAAGTGACCGAGCAGCCGTTACCAGCGTCTACGCACCTGAAATTAAGTGCAGGCTGACCTTGCCCCGTTGAAATAATCCATTTTGAAGTAAGCTCTGGCCCATTGAGAGGACCAGA
>NZ_NNRL01000071.1 GCF_002252505.1 Brucella grignonensis
ACGTAGTGGGGGGCGTAAGAGAGCACCCAGATCGGCTTTTCCGTCGAGATGCGGTCGAGTTCGTCGCGGTGGAGATGTCCACCCTGCATGGCCGGGTCCAGCCCCCACGCCACCAGGGGCCTAGCCGGGTCGGGATTCGCCGCGACGAGTTCGCGTAGCCGTTGCGCGACCGCCTTTCGGTCGAGCAGCGCCGCGTTCATGCCGTCGGGGCCCGGGGAATCGACCGGCCCGAGATAGTTCAGGGTGAGGTAGCTGCCGGACATGCCCAGATGGGTATGGGGATCGATGAAGCCCGGCATGACGACCTTGTCGGAAAACGTGTCGTCGAT
>NZ_NNRL01000072.1 GCF_002252505.1 Brucella grignonensis
CCTGGTGATCGACACGACCGGTGCCGATCACCTGCATGGCGGCGAGGCGCTGATGCTCGAGACCATGGTGCGGAAGTTCGCGGCCTCCGGCGTCGAGGCGCGCGCGGCGGTTGCGGACACATGGGGCGCCGCCCATGCCGCGGCCCGCTTCCTGCGCCGGCAGATCGCGGTCATCGCGCCTGGTGCCGCCGAGACCATGTTGCGACCGCTACCGCTGGCGGCGCTGCGGCTCGAGGGCGAAACCGTGACCGGTCTGCGCACCCTTGGCTTCGAGACCATCGGTGATCTGATGGATCAGCCGCGCGCGCCGCTAGCCCTACGCTTCGGTCCCGATATCGGCAGGCGTCTCGATCAGGCCCTCGGCGCCATCGGCGAGCCGGTCGATCCCGTCCGTTCGCCTGAACTGGTCGAAGT
>NZ_NNRL01000007.1 GCF_002252505.1 Brucella grignonensis
CATCGAAGCCGACGCAGGCTTTCAAACACTACCAGATGGTCCTGGCTGCACGCATAGCGGAGATCGAGAAACGCGACCGGCCGCCCGAGCCCGGCGATGACATCCTGCTCTCCGTGATCACCGATGAAACCAATGCTGCGATCGACCTGCGGCTGGTCGACGCCGACAATGACAATGAGGCGGACAATAAGCTCAACGCCCTCATCTCGAACGCCTTCAATATCTGGAAAGCGACGGCGGGTAACGCCTATCTTCGTCATGACGGCAAGCCTTTCGAAATGCCTGGCGCCGCGCAGATGATCTTCAGCGATCTCGGCACGATCAGCGTCGAGAAGAGCAGGGGCTTTTCCGC
>NZ_NNRL01000073.1 GCF_002252505.1 Brucella grignonensis
ACGTTGAAGGCCCACCCTTCCGGGGACGAGGCCGTGGCGTCTGCCGAAAACCGGTCGCATCGTCATCGAACAGGTCGAATTGGGTCGAGATCCTGCTCATGCCGGTCCGCAAACGCTCTCATCACGGGCCAGCACCGAGATTGGAGGAGTCAACGAGCGGTGTGAGCACTCGGAAAGTCGGAGGTTTGGCCGTAAGGCAGCGATCGGGAACATAAACAGGGCCTCGGCAGACAGGTCGGCGTGACGAATAGTCACGAATATAGCACCAGTTCTGCAATGTCGAAACGATCCATAACATATCGGCCCGGCTTTCTTGCGCGGCTCCTACCTGCAGGACGCTGGAAGCTTCTCCTTGACCGGTCGCGAGCAGCATCGATCCGGCTCAAGGCCGAAAATGCAATCGACCTGTCCTGCCTGGACGTAACATCGATCTCGGTCAGCAAGGCATTGCTTTGGCACACAGTCGAAATGCGTTCCCGCAACCGGGTCGACCTGCTTTCCGTCCTGGGCGAGGAAGTCGCGACGAAGCTCGCCGCGGACCTCTACACGATCATCAACAATCACCTGTCGGAACTGATCGGGTCTGAGGCAGGTCGCCGAAGACGCGGCGGACTTCGACCAGTTCAGGCGAACGGACGGGATCGACCGGCTCGCCGATGG
>NZ_NNRL01000074.1 GCF_002252505.1 Brucella grignonensis
GCGCGCAGTTTTGAGCGAGATCGAGGAAGGCAACCGGCATGGGCTAGAACCACACGCGCTGGCGGCCGGCGCCATCGATGGTGACGTCGACATACCTCGGCTGCTCACGCACATGAGGGCGTTGCGTGATCAGTGCCTTGCAGACCCGCTTGCCGTCTTCAAGATGCCAGCGTCCCAGGGCGCCTCCATTGTCACGATAGCTGCACATGGCGCTGTCAACGACTTTGGGTTCGGTAGAGACGCAGCCGACTTCGTTCCGACGATCTCCCGAACGCGTGACCAGACGGAACCCGGCATCGCAGTAGTACGGCTCGTAACGCGGCTTCGTCGCTGTGAAGTCAACACCGCTGCAAATCG
>NZ_NNRL01000075.1 GCF_002252505.1 Brucella grignonensis
GTCCTGCCCGCTTTCTGCGAAGTCGTGGACAGCCTAAAAATTGCACGAGGACACTTAACCGCGACCGTACTCTTCTGAGCAGTTGTTCTGGCTATGAACGCGCTGAGACCTGCGGCGCTGTTGTCAGCCGACCAGGGTTACGGCTTTCCCCTCTGCCATGGCCTGTAGGCGGTGAGGTGATGTCAGGTTAACCGGAGTTGAGGTTGTTAGCTGGTAGTCGGCGGACATGATTCAGTCTACCACCAGCTACAAGCGCCATCGTTTCCCACCTTCCGTGATCGCCCATGCGGTTTGGCTGTATTTTCGGTTTCCGCTGAGCCTGCGTCTGGTGGAAGAGATGCTGCTGGAGCGTGGCATCGTTGTTACCTATGAGACGATCCGCTGCTGGGCGAAGAAGTTCGGCCCAGACTATGCTCGCCGTTTGCGTGGAAAGCCGGCGAGCGCGAGCGACATCTGGCACTTGGACGAGATGGTCGTGACGATCAGCGGCAAGAAGCATTGGCTGTGG
>NZ_NNRL01000076.1 GCF_002252505.1 Brucella grignonensis
TCGTAGGTCTTGAACCGTTTGCGCCGATCCTTGACGGTCTCGACCGGCAGCCGGGAGATGCCATGGCGCTGGAGACAGCGGTGCAAGGCGCTGCGGCTGAGGTTTGGGATCGTATCTCTCAGGCAACCCAGCACATTATCCAGCGGCAACAGCGTCTTCTGGCGGAACCAGACCACCATGGCTTTCTCGGCCGGCGTCAGCACCGTGCTCTGGGGCGCCTTAGGCCCCATCGGCGCATCGACCGTCGTGGTCCGGCTACGCCACTTGGCTACCGTTTTGGGGTTCAGGCCGTAGCGGGCGGCAAGGGACCGGGTGCTCTCTTGCGACGCTTGGAACTCGGCTCGAAGATGCGGCGTCGTGCGGGCGCTGCCGTGAAGAACACTTGCCATAGCACATCCTCATCCTGACGACTCAGGATCAATGATGCACCATCACAGTCCGGGACCACACACCTAGCGCCAGACAACGTGACAACCCCGGAGAAGTGCTCCGGACGAACCGACAGGAATTCTTTTGTGGTGACATAGGTGTAGGGCGCGCCAAGCGTCGGGCTGCGTGGGCCGGAGGCGATGAGCTTCGCACCGCGCAGATGGCCGATCAGGTCGCGAGAAATCTCCTTGCCGAAAAAGGACGACAGTTCGGCGCGGGTGATCGGCTGGAAGTAGGCAATGCACATCAGCGCCAGCACTTCCGATTGCGTCAGGTCTTTGGCACGCCGCTCCGGCTGACGGCTGTGCCAAATGCACTGCGATGGCCTAGGCATAGGCAGGCCGTGTCAAATGTTTCCAACCGCCGGCGACCGCGACGAAGTC
>NZ_NNRL01000077.1 GCF_002252505.1 Brucella grignonensis
TCGTTGGACACCACACACATTTACGCCGAGGTCGATCTGGAAATGAAGGCCAAGGCGTTGGCCAAGGTTGATATCAGCGGCTTGAGGCCGTCCCCACGACAACGATCCATGCCGTCATTGATGGCATTCCTGAAAGCCTTGTAGGCAACTACGGCCGCTTCTTCTTATGTGGTGGCTTGGGCCAAGGAAACTACCGAAATCCTTGGCTCATCCTCTGCAGCCGCAACATAAATTTGGCCGCAACATAACGGCTAATATGTTCAGCATAACACTTCACTTGTTTCTGCGACCTGTTTCGCGGCTTCGAGAAGCGGCTGTCGCCGACCATGCGGCAGGAGCATGTCGCCGGCGACAAGGTCTTCGTGGATTATTCCGGCAAGAAGATCGCCATTGTCGATTCGCTGACCCACGAGATACGCGAGGCGGAGGGGGACTGTCAGTAATTTCGTGTGCGGGCGAGCGATTGAACATTATGCCGCCATTGCCTTGATGAAGCGCTCGCCGAATATGACGGCGAACTGAGCTTTGGCCATGGACCACTCACGCGGCGGCATTTTCCACTCTTTCTCCGATCGGTTCAAGATCAGATAGAGCAGTTTCGTAGCGGCGTCGTCGCTGGGGAAGTGGCCCCTGGCCCTGACGGCCCGGCGGAGCTTGGAATTCAGCGCCTCGATGGTGTTTGTGGTGTAGACGATCCGGCGAACCT
>NZ_NNRL01000078.1 GCF_002252505.1 Brucella grignonensis
CCGACTGAGCTTTGAGGCCGTTACTTACCCCAAGGCTCCATCTGTCGCGGAAATCCTAAAACCTGCAACAGATCGGCCGCCCCCGGAAAATCAGGGCTTTTCGTGTCGCATGTCTTTGTCGCAAGTGGTAGAAAACTTGCGACATGATTTGCGACAGGGGGAAGCCGTGAGCAGCCGACCAGATTCCGACGCCGGCCGCGTGTTCATCGGCTATGCCCGCGTTTCGACTCGCGGCCAGGACCTCGATGCGCAGCGGGCCGCCCTGGGTGCGGCCGGCTGCGTCCGCATCTTCGAGGAAAAGGCTTCCGGGGCGAAGCGGGATCGGCCCGAGCTGGCGCGGATGCTCGACCATCTGCGTGCCGGCGACGTGGTGACGATCACCAGGCTAGACCGCCTCGCCCGATCGACCGGCGACCTTCTGGCGATCGCGGAGCGGATCAAGGAGGCCGGCGCTGGCCTGCGTTCGCTGGCCGAGCCGTGGGCCGATACCACGACGCCGGCGGGGCGCATGGTGTTGACCGTGTTCGCCGGCATCGCGGATTTCGAGCGCAGCTTGATCGTGGAGCGCACGAGCGCCGGCCGGATCGCGGCGAAAGCCCGAGGCGTGAAGTTCGGCCCCTCCCCTGCCCTGTCGGCCGAGCAGATCGCCCATGCCCGCCAGCTTATCCATGACGACAAGAAGCCGGTGGCGGAAGTCGCCCGGCTCTTGGGCGTGCATCGTGCCACGCTCTACCGGGCGCTTGAGAACGCATTGACGTGAATACGCATTGACGTAACCACGTTTAGTTGCCGGCCCTAGAAGTAGTGCCTTTCGCGGTTCCTTCCGCAAGGGATTGCAGAATCGGGCGAGTTCGTCCTTACTGCTAAGAATGAAGCGCGACTCGGAAAGGATTCGGAAGGACGTTGCCGCCCATCGGGCGCGGCAGCTTGCGGCCGGCCGTATCGCGCTGACCACGTATGTTCCGACTGATCTTCTCGCCCAAATCGACAAGATCAAGGAGCAGCGGGGCGTGCTTGGCCGCGCGCCGATCATCGAGGAAGCATTGAGGCTCTATATCGAAGCGAAGCAAGGGACATAACGGCAAAACGCCCGACCGCGCCAACGGTCGAGCGTTTTTGTAGGCCGTCAGACACACCGTAGAGACGGGGCCAAAGCTCTCCCCTTATCTACGCTACAGCACTCCAATCCGCAAGATTGATTCTTGCGGAAACAGGAAAGCCGTGCCTGCCGTCCGCGCCGTCATGTCCTTCAAATGGAAGGACGACAGGCATGTTGAGGACGCAGATCGCGGCCGCGATCGGCTGCGCGCGCGCAAGCGCGCTTGATGAGATCATGCGGGAGGTATGGACGCGCTACAGCGCCGGCCAGCTCACCGAGGAAGACGCCGGGCAGCTCTCCACGCTCGCCCATGAGCGCCGCGAGGCGTGGCGGGGATCGGGACAGGCCGGGCTTGGCCTGGTCATGCCCCCGGCCGAGCGATGCCCGACGCCAGTTCGCCGGCATAGTCATATCCGGGGCCGATCGGAGGGCCGGATATGGCGGCCGACGACGCGCAAGGACGTTCAGGCAATCTTGAAGGCGGCCGAAATCTACAATGAGGCCGGCTTGCACGAGAAGGGCGAGCGAAGCGGCCCGCTAGGATCGGTGGCGCTCGACGTGCTGCGGCTGTTCGTCAATCTCATAGACTTCCGCACCGGCCGGTTAGAGCCGTCAATCACCACGATCATGGATCGGCTAGGCCGGTCGCGCGATACGATCGTGCGGGCGCTGAAGAACCTGCGGGCGCATGGTTTCATCGACTGGCTGCGGCGCTACGAGCCGACCGGCAACGAGGGGCGCGGCCCACAGGTCCAGCAGACGAGCAACGCCTATCGCCTGTCCTTGCCGGAAAAGGCCCGTCAGTTTCTCGGCAGGTTCGGCAAGGCCCCGCCCCCGCCTGCTGATCATGGACAGGATCAGCAGGCATGGAGCGAGGCAATCGACGCCTACAAGACCACCCTGCCCCTCGATGAGCGGACGCAGCTCGACACCGGCGATAGCCCGCTCGGTAAGGCCCTCGTGATGCTGGCAAAGAGTGTGATGAAACGTGAGTCCGATAACCAGACTGAATCCCCATCTGATCTTTATCTAAGAGGGCAAACATAAGCGGTCGCCGCTGTTCGGGCTGCTTGCGCAGCCCTGCGGCGGTTCCGATCCGCGTATAAGGCGGATCGGGAGGCGGCACCCTCACAGCAAAACCGCCACGTTCGCGCCGGCGGCAACCGTCCTACGGGCTTTCGAGAGGGAGCGAGGGGCAAGGGCGGGGCTTAATATTTGCTGTATTGCCAGCAATAAGGCATTTAAGCAAAAATTCTTGCCGTCAATGCGGTTTGCTGCTATGCCAGCAATATGAAAACAATCGCCATAGTCAGCCAAAAAGGCGGGGCTGGAAAAACCACCCTCGCCTTGCACCTTGCTACGGCCGCCGAGGCGGCCGGGCTTCCCGCCGCTATCATCGACCTTGACCCCCAGGCAAGCGCCGCCGGATGGGGCGATAGCCGACAAGGTGAGGCCCCGGTTGTCGTCGCGCTTCCTCACACTCGTTTGCCGCAAGGCTTGCAGGCCGCGACCGATGGCGGGGCCGAGCTGGTCGTGATCGACACCGCGCCGCACTCGGAAGCGGCCGCAATGGCGGCAACGCGATCGTCCGACATGGTGTTGATCCCGTGCCGAGCCGGAATCCTCGATCTTCGCGCGATCGGAAGCACGGCCGAGCTGGTGAAACTCGCCCAAAAGCCGGCCTTTGTCGTTTTGAACGCCGTGCCGCCGCGTGCCACGCAGCTTCTGGCCGATGCGCGGGAAGCCGTTCAGGTTCACGGCTTGGAGGTTGCCCCCGTCGCCTTCCAGCAGCGGGCGGCTTTCGGACATGCGCTCACGGCCGGCAAAACCGCTCCGGAGTATGAGCCGGCCGGCAAAGCCAGCGAGGAAGTGTCCGAATTGCTGACCTGGCTTAGAGGCCAATTGCTGATTTGACGGCAAGCTGTATTGCCAGCAATAAGGCATAATGGTATTGCTGGCAAACTGGCAGTTTGATGGGATAAAACCATGTCGAAAAGACCGAGTTTAGCCGCGAGCATGAAGGCCGTGGGCGCGCAGACCACGCCGCCTGTTGCGCCTATCGCGGAATCCGCCCCCGCGCCGACCCCGGATCGTGCCGAGGGTAAGCGTTACCATGCCGCCACGCGGGCCGGAATGAAGCGGGTGACGGTCGTGGTCGAGCCGGAGGAACATCGCCGGGTTAAGCGGCTGTCAGCCGACACCGACCGCTCCATTGAAGACCTCATGCGCGAGGCGCTTGCTGACTTGCTGGCAAAACATAGTGCTTGATTGCCAGCAAAGCGGCGATGCGGTAAGGGCCTTGAAGTGTAACGCTATGTGTCATACATTCAGGGGCGAGGAAGTCGCGTGAGGGTTTTCAAAAACAGCCGGTTTCACAAGTTTGCCCGAAAGGAGAAAATCTCTGACGCGATGCTTTGTGAGGCTGTAGAGCGGGCTGAGCGCGGCCAGATCGACGCCGATCTAGGGGCCGGCCTTATCAAGCAACGAGTAGCGCGGCCCGGCGCTGGAAAGTCTGGCGGCTTCCGAACGCTGGTTTTCTTCCGCGCGGAGACGAGGGCGGTTTTCGCGTTCGGGTTTGCCAAGAGCGATATGGCGAACCTTGATGATGCGGAAGAAGCCTACTTGAAGAAGGCCGCAAAGCTGGTCTTGGGGTTTGCAGATGCGCAGATGGACGCGGAAGTTGCTGCGGGTCGAATGTTCGAGGTGAATTGCGATGAGCAAGACTTACAAGAGTGAAGCTCTGGCGGCCGTCCATGAGATGATGGAAGGCTTCTATGAGTCCGGCGCGATCGACAAGCAGACGATGCGCGAATTTGACGAGGGGTGTCTGACAACCGTTGAGCCGCTGACCCCCGAGGAAATCCGTTCTATTCGTGAGCGTGAGCGTATCTCGCAGCCTGTCTTTGCCCGCTATCTCAACGTGAGTAAGGGGCTGGTGTCAGATTGGGAACGTGGGGTGAAGAAGCCCGGCGGCCCGGCGCTGCGGCTGCTGACCGTTATTCAGAAAAGGGGCCTTGAGGCGATTGCCTGATTGCTGGCAAGTTGGCAAACAAGCAATTTGGCAAGTTGTCTGCCTGCATCCCGCCCCCGGCCGTCCCTACGGCCCTAGATGATGAGAGCGGGACGGCCGGGGGCTAGCGTCGCGGGTGTGGCCTGGTTGAGCGATGCCGGCGAGCAGCCGGCCCCGGCCCGGAGGGAACGCGCTCCCACATAGCGCCGAAGTGACCGGAGGGCCGCAAGAGAGAAGCCCCGGTGCGTCAGCGCCGGGACCGCTTTTCCCATCTGGCCGGCTCGGGCAGGGGGGCTTCGCGCTTTTCGCGCAGTAGGGCTTTCATTTCTTCCATCGAAATACCCGGTCGGGAATCATCGGCCGCCACCTGTATGCGGCGCTTGAGTAGTTCCCGGCGCAGATCGGCATGGGGTGCCAGCTCCTTATGCTCGCCCAGGATCACGAACACGGCTTCGGACGGATCAAGGAACGTGTCCTGTTCGATCAGATCGAGCAGCCACAGGGCCAGCGACGGCGGCAGATAGGCTTCAAACCGCAAGCCGCCCTTGGCGGCCTGGTCACGGAGCTGCTTGGCCTGTTCAACGGCATGGGCCTTGTCGGCGGGATCGGGCCATTCGGGCGCATCGGTGTCGGTCATGGTTTCATCCTTTATGCTTGGTCGAACAGCCCCCGGAATTCTGCATCGGCGTAATAGGCGAGCTTGCCGGCGACGATCGGCCGTTGCCCGGCGAGGAACAGCAATTCGACATGCTGCGGCAGGTTGCGGACCTCATCGGGGGTCAGCAGCGGCCGGGCCGTGTGTTGCTCGCCATAGGAGAGGCCGGATTTTTCGGAATCGAGCGCCCGGCTCATGGTCTGGAACACCACGGTTTCCTGCCCGAGCAGATCGGAGACGAGGCGGGCGCTGTCGTGATCGTTGACACCGAACACCTGTAGGACGCCGGCGTTTGACAGGAAGGTTCCGGCGCGTTGCCCGTAGGTGGCGCGGAGCTGGTGAACGTCTTGCAGGATCGGCCAGAGCTGGACGCCATAGCCGGCCATGAGGCCCATTGCGCGCTCGACGGGGGCGAGGTGGCCGAGGGCGGCGAACTCATCCAGCAGGTAGAGGACCGGCACGGCCGGCTTGGCGGGGTCGCGCGCCATGTCGGTCAGGCTTTGCGCGACGAGCAGACGCAGCCAGCGGGAATAGGTGGCGAGGCGATCGGGCGGCAGGACGAGGAACACCGAGGCGTTGCGGCGCTTGAGATTGGCAAAGCGGAAATCGGATCGGCCGAGGACCGCGACCATGCGGGGGCTGTCGAGGAAATGGGTATGGCGCTGCGCGGCCGAGAGGACGCCGGCCGCTTCCCGGTCGGATTTGCCGAGGTGGCGGTTTGCGGCGCGGGCGATCAGGCCGCCGGCGGCCGTTGACGCCTGCATGTCCTTCAGGAGCGCCGCGAAGGCTTCAGGGGCGAGGGTGAGAGCTTCGCGCAGGGTAGCGAGGTTTCGCCTGTCGCGCGGCTCGCTGGCGGCAATATGGAGGATCAGGCCGGCAATGAGCGCCTTGGCTTCCTCGTTCCAATGCGCCTCGCCGGCCATGCCCGGTTCATCGAACACGAGGGCGTCGGCCAAGGTGCTTGCATCTTCCGCGACATCGAGGCCGGCCGGGTCGAGCTGGTCGAGAGGATTGAAGGCGGCCGAGGGCTGGCCGGTGACGCCGAAGGGGTCGAGGACGTGGACCGGGCCGAAGGTCTGGCGGGCGTGGCCGGCGATCTTGGCATTTTCGCCCTTGGGGTCGATGCAGATCACGGAGCGGTCGGCCGTGAGCAGGTTAGGGATGATGGTTCCCACCCCTTTGCCGGTGCGCGTCGGGGCCATCGTCAGCAGGTGGGCCGGGCCGTCATAGCGCAGGAGCTTTCCCGTTTTGCCGTCGCGGCCGATCAGCAGGCCGGAATCGGCGCGGGCAAGGGCGGCGGTTTCCTTGTCGGTGGCGAAGCGGGCCGAGCCGTGGGTTTCGCCGTCCATATCCCCGAAATGGATAATCAGCGGATTGGTGACGAGCCGGAAGGTGATCGCGGCCAGCACCAGCAGCGTGACGAGATCGAGCGCGATGAAGGGAACCGAGCCGGGGCCGAAGCCCATTTGTTCGAGGAAGAACCGGCCGCCGAAGCCGACCACGAACAGGGTTATGATGAGGATGAACAGAAGCCCGAGAAGCGGTTTCCAGATGCGGAAGGGCAGGGCGAGCAGGGATAGGAACGCCCATAGCGGATCACGCGCAGCCTGCCGCATCATGTTCTTGAACGCGGCCCAGGCTAACGTCGCCTGATTCATGAGGCGGCCCCCCCGGCGCTGTCTGTTGTCTCCCTGGCCGGCGCGTTGGCGATCAGATCGGCAAAGAGTTCCTTATCGCCAGGGCGCGTCAGGAAGTCGGGCAGCTCGCGCTTGAGCCATTCGCGGAGGCGTCGGGAAAATTCCTCATCCTTGCCGCTTTCGAGGCGATGCAGAACGAGCGCGCCGAGCAGCACCTTGCGGCGGGTATCGTTGGCGCGCTCCTGTTTGCCGAGCCGGGCCTTGAGCGTGGCGCGCTGCGCATCCAGCTCGGCCAACCGCTGTTCGATCGTCTTGCGCGCCATGTGTCGTTTCCTTCTATCTAGCGGGGCGAGGGGTTGGCCCGCCCTTGAGGCGAACCATGATAATTTTCGGATTTTCGCCAATGCGCTCGACCTCGACAATGCCCGACGCCTCGACCAGATCGGAGAGGCGGGGAAAGCCATAGTTACGGGCGTCGAAATCCGGCGATTGTTTCGCCAGGTGCGCGCCGACGCGGGCCAGATTGGCGCGGCCGTCTTCGTCGGCCGAGGCGGTGACAGCTTTCGCCAGCATGTCGAGGGCAGCGCGATCGAGTGCCGCTTTCGCCGGTGCAGGCTTGGCGGCGGCCGCTTTAGGCGCGGTGACGGCTTCCGCTTCCTTCTGTTCCCCGGCCGTGTTGAGCACGTCGAAATAGACGAACTTGTCGCAAGCGGTGATGAAGGGGCGGGGCGTCTTGCGCTCCCCGAACCCATAGACGATGACGCCTTGCTCACGGATGCGCGCGGCCAGGCGGGCAAAGTCGCTATCACTTGAGACGATGCAGAAACCGGAGAAGCGGCCGGTATAGAGCAAGTCCATCGCGTCGATAATCATCGCGCCGTCCGTTGCGTTCTTCCCGGTCGTATAGGCGAATTGCTGGACCGGCTGAATCGAGTGTTCCAGCAGGCACTCTTTCCAGCCGTTGAGGTTCGGCTTGGTCCAATCGCCATAGATGCGCTTGACGCTGGCGGTGCCATAGTTGGCGATCTCAGCCAGCAGCCCGGTTATGATTTTCGGGGTGGCATTATCGCCGTCGATCAGCAACGCAAGTGTTCCGGCGCTGTCTATTGCCGTCGGCTTCGTCCGCACAGCAGTCGTCCGCGGCGCAGGAATGCTGCAGCTATGCCCAGTGCCTGCTTCGGAGCATGCGGCTATGCGGCACGGGGCTAGGCTGACCGTCCGCTCAGGGCCGGAAGTAGCGAGGACTTCAAAGCACTTGGCTCGGGTCTCTCAAGATTGTTCCGGCCGGCGTAAGCCCAAGCCACGGTTGGAGGCATCGGTTCAAGACAGTTGGACGGGAACTGGGATCATCTGACCGAGTGCTGGATGCGATCTGCGGTCATGTCGGGAAGACTGCGGGTGACAACTATGGTGACGTCACGGTCACGGCGAAGGCTCGGGTAATCAATAGGTTTCCGAACTATGCGATGAGCGCCGCCTGAGACAGCCTATCAAGCCCAAAGTCCATTTAGCGACAAGCCTAGTAGATTGCTCATCCGCAGTCCCAAAGTCACACGGGCCGGGTGCACCGATCCTGATCCTAGACCAATTCGAGAGCATAGTCCGCCGCATCTTGCATCGACGAGCCAATGCAGTGCGGCCTGACGCCAAGGCGTTCGAGTGGAAGCCCATGACGATTGAGCCAGAAGGTGCGGTAGCCGAACCAGGTCGCTCCACAAATGTCCCAGCAGTTCGAAGACACAAACAGTATCTCACTCGCATCACAGTCAAATGTATCTGGTCCCATTTGGTAAGCTTCCGGCGCTGTCTTGAAACGTTTGACTGAATCGACGCTCAAGACATGCTCGAAGTATCCACTAAGCCCAGAGGCTTTCACGGCTTGATCAAGCATCCGAGGTGTTCCGTTCGACAAGATCGAAAGTGTTATCCCGGCGTCCTTTAGGCGCTGCAATTGCGCAGCGTTCTCGGGAAAGGCCGAAAGCTCGGAGTATTTCCCCAGCAGGCGATCTCGTGAACTAAGGGGCAGTTCTACATCAAGTGCAGCACAGGCATAATCAAGCGCGTCGCCTGTCACACGCCAGAAGTCTTCGTATTTGTCGCACATGTTGCGCAGGCGGGTATACTCAATTTGCTTGTCGCGCCAGATAGTTGCCAGCTTCGCGCCCTTTCCGGGCATAAGGTCTTCGGCTTCGGAACTGACCGAATAGACATCGAATAGCGTTCCGTAGGCGTCGAATGCGATGGCATTTAGGGTCACTATTTGTCCTATGCTTCCTGTGCTGTATCCTTGCAGAATACAGGGATCCGACATTCCCCAAGTGGCCTGCCGCTTGACTTCAAGATCGCCTGATTTTGCTCGCTGGGCAAGCGTTTTTCGCCCCGAGCGGTGTCTGTCGTCGCGCAAACGGCCGAAGTCGGGTGGATCAAGCCTCGAACCCGCAGCATTCTGGCCCGGCAGAGCCGCTTTTCCGCGCGGCAGACGGACCTGTCCTGCCGCTTTCGTTCAGCTTGGGCATGGATCGTGGTCATGCGCATGACGGAGGCGTTCGAAGACGGCGGATGGCGGCAAGGACGGCCCGCACCATCGGGCCGGTGACGGCGACCTCGGCCAACTGGAAGGTAATGGCGCGGGCGTGGCGGACGACGCGGGCGCCGATCTTGATCAGCTTGAGTTGCAGGCTGGTCAACGACCAGTCCGCCATGGCCTCGGGCAGTTCGATGCAGCGCAGGAAGGTTGCCAGGTTGTAGGCCAGCGCGTGCAGTTGCAGCCGCACCTCGTTGTGCCGGAACTTCCGGCATGACAGCCGCGTCCAGCGAAAGGCATATTTGCCTTCCTTGATGTGCTGCTCTGCGGTGCCGCGCTGGTTGTAGAACCTCACCACCCAGTCTGGCTCCATCGGCAGGTTGGTGACGATGAAGCCGACTTTGGGGAACAGCTCGCCCGGATGCCATTCGATCTTGGCGATGACGCGGCGCGGCTTGTCCCAGGACGCCGCCTGATACTCGAAGTCCTCGAAGAACCGTTTGACCTTGGTCAGCGAAGGCCGTCCCACGGGCCGTGTCAGCCGATGCGCGATCTTCTCGCGCAAGACGGCGTTGGCGGGCAGACGGATGGCGTAGAAGAACCTGGCTTCTTCCAGCCGCATATAGATCGCGGGGATCGCGTAGGCAGCGTCGGCCCGGAAGAAGCGTCCACCAAGGTCGCGGCCAGCATATCGGGCAATGACGGGATCAAGGACATCCCGCCAGCCATCGGCGCTGTGGACATTGCCGTTACGCAGGGCGCAGCGCTCCAGCATGCCAAACTGGTTGAACAAGAAGATGGGGTGATAGCAGGTGCAGTCGAAATGCCCGTTCCAGGCAGCACCTTCCTGATCGCCGTGGGTGGGGCTGACCGAGCTGTCCATGTCCAGCACGATGTATTTCAACCCGTTGCGGTCATGAAACCGGTCGATCCATTGGCCGTTCAGATCGGCCAGCGCCGCCCGGTTCGCGGCCAGAGCCAGCGTCTCGGTCTCGAACCGTCCCATCTGCGATGCCGAAGCAGCTTGCGCCTCGACGGCCCTGCCGCCAACGACCTGACGCATCACGGGATCGAGGGCCAAGCGGTCGGCATCGTTCACATCCTCGTATCCGGCCAGTCGTCCGAACACCGATTGCCGGAACAATCCGTCAAGCCGATGGAGCGTGTTCTTCCCGGTGCGGCTGTCTCGCAGCGCCTCCGACGCCAGATTGGACAGGCCGAGCACGTCATCAAGCTCGCGCATCACCAGCAGGCCACCGTCTGAACTGATCTGCGCACCACGGAACTCCAGACGCACACGGCGGTCGAAATCAACCCGATCTCCCCGCGCCAAGCCCGCACCCTCCAGGTGATCCATGAAACGCGCCCCTCGCAGCCGTCAACGCCATGATTTATATGCGAAATATCACGATTACGACAGCGAAATCAGCGACTTACTTGGAGAATGTGGGTTGCCATCGGTCTGCACTCCCATTTGAGCCGAAGTCTATCCGATGCAAGCAGCGTCACCAAACACGATTATGCGCTACCTTGAATTTTTGGCAGCTTTGCAGCACAATCAGGGCCTCAGTTCATCGCATCGACCTTGCCGCAAGCGCCACACCGAGCGACGAAAGAGCGTAGCGATTGAGTTGATAAGGGCGCACTTACGAGTTGCTATGCAACTCAGCGCGCCGCCAGCTTGGAGGCTGGCGGGAAAGGCGGAAACGGTATTGGAGCTTGTTGCTTGGCGATCTATCATTTGAGCATGAAGCCAGTTTCGAGGA
>NZ_NNRL01000079.1 GCF_002252505.1 Brucella grignonensis
CCTGGACCGAAGAACGGATCGTGCCGACAATCCGGGTGATATTGTAGGGCTGGTAGCTGACGAAGCGCACGCGGTTGTCCTGCTGCGCGCTGGCCGGGATCTCCAGGGCCTGAACAGGAAATGCAGCCAGTGCCGCGATGACGGCCATGGCAAGGAACGATTGATTTCTCAATTCAAGGCCTCCGGATCGGCCCGGTACTCGCTCACCACGAACCCAAGCGGGTTCACCAACCGGTCGCTGGAGGATATTGGGGCATTGGCATAGGAATAGGTGATCGTTGCCACCCAATGGGTTGTGCGGACGTCTTCGCCGCGTGTGATTGTCCGCGTGTAGCGGACTGAAACGACATTGCTGTTGATGAGTGAGATCGACTTGATCCCGATGCGGGAGGTTGCGGAGCGCCCATAGACGTTCTGCGGCGATTCCGGATTGCCGCCGCGATATGCGGCGGCGAAGCGCTGCTGCTCAGCCGCATTCGACATCAGCGAGGCGGTCCGGAAATTCTCCTCTGCTTCT
>NZ_NNRL01000080.1 GCF_002252505.1 Brucella grignonensis
TGCGTACGCGCTGGGAGGAGCTGGACCGCCGCATCGCTGCCTTTGACACTGAGTTCGCAGCCATGGCCCGCA
Source organism: Brucella grignonensis (assembly GCF_002252505.1). GTDB lineage: Bacteria > Pseudomonadota > Alphaproteobacteria > Rhizobiales > Rhizobiaceae > Brucella > Brucella grignonensis. The sequence goes on from NZ_NNRL01000080.1 coordinate 73, forward strand.
CCGACGACCGAGCCCGTCGGCTGACAGGCATACCCGGCATTGGAGCACTGAATGCCACCGCGCTGGTAGCCGCGGTCGGTAGCGCGGCTACGTTCGATAAGGGACGCGACCTAGCCGCATGGTTGGGTCTTGTGCCCCGGCAGGCCACAACCGGAGGAAGGCCGAAGCTCTTGGGTATCACGAAGCGCGGAAGCAGGTACCTGCGCAAGATGCTGATCCAGGGCGCACGATCCGCCATGCCTTCATTGGCCAAGAGCAACACGGCAATTGGATCTTGGCTGCGTGCGCTTCTCGCTCGCGCCCATTCCAACGTCGCCGTCGTCGCCTTGGCTGCGAAGATGGCCCGCACCGTCTGGGCGCTGCTCCACCACGGACGGACGTATCAGGTCGCGTCGATATAGGAATAAGGAAAAAGCGTCCGGAGAATATCCCACTGGACGCGACTAGCTGCGAGCGGTGAAAGGAAGATGGCCTGACAGTCGATCGGTGTTCCGAAAACCTCTGGCGTAAAATGGCCCATCGAGGCCGGCCCTTTTATGAGGATCGGAACGCGCGGATCTCCATCTTGGCAGCGGCGAAACGCCGACATGCCGGATACGTTTGTGCAGACTGTTCAAACCATCACAAAATCAACGCTTGCAACCGGGGCGGGCCATACGTTTTAGCAGGCTTGCCGCCGTGCGGTGGGCCTTCAGATGCGTCGCGTCGATCATGATGCGCTCGGGTTTTGGCCCTTCGCCTGCAAGCCCGGCGAAGATGCGGTCGAAGACGCCGAGCCGGCTCCAGCGGATGAAGCGGTTGTAGAGCGTCTTGTGCGGACCGTAGCCGGCCGGCGCGTCTTTCCATTGCAGACCGTTGCGGATCACGTAGACAATCCCGCTTACCACCCGCCGGTCATCGACCCGCGGCACCCCATGCGACAGCGGGAAATGGGGCGATATCCGCGCCATCTGGCGCTCGCTCAGCAGAAACAAATCACCCATCACGGCATCCTCCCGGACACCGTGAATCACATCTCAATCAGAATTAATAGGTCCTGAGCCTAGAATCCGCTCATGAACTCCGAAGATGATTCGCGCCTGATCAATAAGTTGCCGTCCGTTGATAAAACGCGAGCGACAGCCGTTTTCAGCGCGCACAAGTCCACAAATCACCGCGATCGTCCTTCCGGACGGTCCCACAGCACGCAGGCGGAAGACGACATTTCCGCTGCGCAGTCGGCGGCGGAGCCGACGACGGCCGCCGCCGACTGTCTAGACAGTGTTCTGCCCGACATTGGCGATCTCGTTTTGGAGATGGGCCGCGCCGACACCGACCCTTTTGAAGGCGCGCCCTCCCCTGCCCCGCAGCCAGCATCCGGACCGCAGCCGACATCCGGACCGGGGCCGACGGTCGGCTCGCAGGCGGTGTCCGGACCGGGGCCGACGTTTGGCCTGCCGGCGCATCCCTGGAACTTTGCGCAGCGCGGCCAGCCCTTGGATCGCAAAGACCGCCATATCGCCACCGTCATGGCCGGCATCCGCAACACCCACGCCGCGCCTCCCCGGCAGAAAGAAGCCATCCTGCCCGAGGATCTCTTGGCCATGCTGGAGACGCTCGACCGCGGCACACTGCGCGGCCTGCGTGATCGCGCCATGCTGCTTTTGGGTTTCGCCGGCGGGTTGCGCCGTTCCGAAATCGTCGGCCTCGATGTTTTTCGCGACCAGACCGAAGATTCTTCAGGTTGGATCGAATTTTTCCCCGACAAGGGCATTCTGGTCACCCTGCGCGGAAAAACCGGCTGGCGTGAGGTCGAGATCGGCCGCGGTTCGTCC
>NZ_NNRL01000081.1 GCF_002252505.1 Brucella grignonensis
GCTCGAAAGTCCCCTCCCCTCTCACGACCATTCCTCAACGGGAAAGACGGGCACCTTGCTCCAGTCGATCGGCCGGTCGTCCTCAACTTGCGGAGGCTCGGCCGGAGCCGGCGTGCTTGGCCCCGCCGCGCCAAGCGCGCGGTCGCGCTTCTCGGCCAGTTGACGCGCCGCCCTGGTGCGCCTGGTCGCGTCCTCGACCAGTGCGCGCTGGGCCTCAATGGTCTCGAAGATCAGCTGCTCGTCGACGAGAGCGATGCCGCGCTCCCGTAGAGCAGCCCGGGCATGGCGGTGCTCACCGAGCGTGATCGGCGCGCGCCGCAGATCGGCAAAGCGGATCGGCCAGCGCGTACCGTCCGGAGCACGTACGAAAACCCTCGAAAGATCGCGTGGATCGTAGGAAACGCGCAGCGGCCGATCGAGGCGCCCAGCCCAGATGCTCAGAACATCGTCCCAATAGCGAAGACCGAACAGGTGAATGCCGTCACGCCGCACCAGACGGTCGACGCTGGGCAGGAAATCGATCATGAAGCCGGCAAGAACCTGCGGCTGACGCACAGGCCGAACGCGGCGGGCGACAGCTTCATGCCATGCCGCAAGCGGCGGAATCCCGAGCGTCCCATGGCGATCGGCGTGGTACCGCGTGATTTCGAGCGCCAGCCATCGCGCCAGTTCATCCAGACTCATCGTCGCATGGGCGGCCGAATCATAGCTGCCACGCTCGTCGACGTCGCTGAACGTCGTGCCCGGCAGAAGATGGACGGCGCCCATCATGGTGCCGATCAGCCGCTCGATATGGCCGCCATAGTGGGGAGTGGCGATCGGACGATGGATGAGCTCGATGCCATATTCCTCAGCGCCCCGCTGCAGGGCGCGCGACCGGAATTCCTTGGCGTTGTCGAGGTGGATGGCATGAGGGAACCCGCAGGCCGGCCACTTCGCATCGATCCCCAGCCCGGCAAGCCAGGATTCTTTCGGCTGCACGACATGCTGGATTGCGAGCGCGACCGAAACCGTCGACGGCGCCTCAAGCGTCAGGTAGAAGCCCGCGATCATGCGGCTTGCGATGTCAATGGCGAGCGTCAGCCACGGTCGCTGCAGTGGCCGGCGATATCGGCGATCGACGACCATGACATCGACCAGCGTGTGGTCGATCTGGACTACGTCGAACGCGCACTCGGCGGCATACTCTCCCGGAACTGGCCGGAAGCGATCACGTGCCGCCTTCGATCCTTCCCGCGCCCTGGTCAGTTCGGCGGGATCCATGGCCATAATCCGCGCCTTCACCGCATGCCAGGACGGTGCGCGCACGCCACGCGATCGGCAAAGCCTGCGGACTTCCTTGTGCAGCCGATTGATGCTCGGCTTCTGGCGCGTCTTGTAGAAATCCCGCAGCGCTTCGGCGATCACCGTTTCGGTCTCGTCCGGCAGTCGCCGGCTGCCTTTTCGCGTACCTGCCGGTCGCGGCAGCAGCGAACTTGTGACCGGATGCGCCCGATACACTCTGATCAGATCGTAAAGCCGGGTTCGTCTGAGACCGAGTTCATGGCAAGCCCGAAAGAAATCTGACCGGCTGGGCCGCTCGAGCGTCACCAGCCTCCGGATCACGACCTCCCTTGCGACCGCCTCGTTCCAGGCGGCATCATCGATCGTATCCTTGTCGGCTCCGTGAACCACAGCGGCCTCGCTGTAAAGTTCGTCCACTCGAATGTTACGAAAAATCCGCTGATTCGGCTAGGCTCAGGACTCATTGATCAGAGCCAGAAGATGACGGTGGCTGCGATGCATATGGCCGAGAAGAATGTGTGGGCGCATCGGTCGTAGCGTGTTGCGATGCGCCTCCAGTCCTTGAGCTTGGCGAACAGATTCTCGACCTTGTGGCGTTGGCGGTAAAGCACCGTGTCGTAGGCGAATGGGATTTTGCGGCTTCGGCTCGATGGGATGCACGGCTCGATGCCTCTGGCTTCGAGTTCGGCGCGGAACCAGGCGCTGTCGTACCCACGATCGACGATCAGGTGATCGGCCGGAGGCAAGGCGTCGAGCACGAGACGGGCGCCCTTGTGGTCGCTCATCTGACCTTCCGACAGGAGCAGGATGATCGGGCGTCCGTCACCGTCGCAAACGGTGTGGAGCTTCGAGTTCAGCCCGCCCTTGGTTCGCCCGATACGACGGGGAACATCCCCTTTTATGGATGGCCCGCCCCTCCCGCTGACGTCGGTGTAGGATGTCGGTGTTCAAGAGAGGAAGGAGCGGACCATGAGCATAGTGATCCTTGGCATCGACCTGGGCAAGAACAGCTGCAGCGTCGTTGGATTGGACGAAAGCGGAACAGTGATCGTGCGACGGCGGATGCGCCGTGATGGCGTGATCGCGTTCGCTTCAAAACTTGAGCCCTGCACGATGGCGATGGAAGCCTGCTGCGGCGCTCATCACATGGGGCGTTCACTGGCGGCGCAGGGCCATCGGGTGCGTCTGATGTCGCCGGAATATGTGCGGCCTTACGTCAAGGCGCAGAAGAATGACGACCGTGACGCCGAGGCGATCGCCGAAGCGGCGACTCGACCTACAATGCGTTTCGTCGAACTCAAGAGCGAGGAGCAACTCGACGTT
>NZ_NNRL01000082.1 GCF_002252505.1 Brucella grignonensis
ATCCCAAATGCCTCTACGATCTTGCCTTGGTCGTCCCGAACACCACGACGCTGGTAGGTGGGGTGCGATGCATGGGCGATAAGTCCTGCCGCGGCGAGCCCGCGCAAATGATGCCGGGCAGTAGAGATGGATAACCCGAGTTGCCGCGCGAGGGCCTCGTTGGAAGGCCAAACGATCGGGCTGGAGTCCTTGCTGGTCCAGTCCGCCGCAGGCGAATAGCCGAACAGTTTGTCTATCATCGCAATCTTCGCAGCCTTCAGTCCCAACGCGGCGGCTGCGCGCTTGGCCAACTGCAGTGCCTCGATCCGCTTCACGGCAAGTGTCCGATCGCCAGCATAGTCCCGAGC
>NZ_NNRL01000008.1 GCF_002252505.1 Brucella grignonensis
CGGTCGGACCGCTGACGCTTGCGCTCAACCGCGCCGGCTCGCGATCCCGGCCGCGTCGGCCTTCGCAGGGCTGTTAGCCCCGCTGGTCCTGCCGGGCAGGGATGCTCGGCCGCAGTTGCACCGGCCCGTCCGCTCCGCGGGCCGGGGGGGTGTCTTCGAGAGGAAGACGAGAAAGGACGCAGCGATTGGCTGTGTCCGGCAACCCCGTAAGGAGCATTTCCATGGAACTGAAGTTTGTCGATCCGCGCGCGCTGAAGGGAAACCCCGACAAGGCGCGACGCTCCAAGTCGAGCCCGCAGGCGGACGCATTGCTGCTGGCGACCATCCGCGCCGTCGGTATCGTGCAGCCGCCTGTCGTTGCACCGGAACCGAACAGCGGCAACGGGTTCGTCATCGATGCCGGCCATCGCCGCGTCAAGCAGGCCATTGCCGCAGGCCTTGAAGAGATCGCCGTGCTGGTGATCGAACGCGCCGAAGATGGCGGCGCCATGCGCTCGCTCGCCGAAACACTGGCGCATGAACAGCTCAATCCCGTCGATCAGTGGCGGGCGATCGAACGCTTGGTCGCGCTCGGCTGGACCGAGGAAGCGATCGCGGTCGCTTTGGCNCGCAAGCTGCGTCTGCTCGCCAATGTCCTGCCGGCGATGCTCGATCAGATGGCCAAGGGCGATATGCCCAATGAGAGCCAGTTGCGCACTATCGCCTCCGCCTCGCTCGACGACCAGAAGGAGGTCTGGAAGAAGCACAAGCCCTCGAAGGCCGACCCGCAGGTCTCCTGGTGGAGCGTGGCGCAGGGCCTGCAGAAGACCCGCATGTATCCCCGCGATGCGAGCTTCGGCGACGAGCTCGCGCAGGCCTACGGCATTGCCTGGGTCGAGGACCTGTTCGCACCGGCCGATCAGGACAGCCGCTACACGACGGATGTCGAGGCATTCCTGGGCGCACAGCAGGAGTGGATGACGCAGAACCTGCCCAAGAAGGGGGTCATCACCGAGACCAACAACTGGGGCCAGCCGGAACTGCCGAAGAAGGCCGAGCGCGTCTATGGGAAGCCGGGCAAGTCCGACCATACGGCTCTGTACCTCGACCGCGAGGGGAAGGTTCAGACGGTGCACTTCCGCATGCCCGAGGCGAAGAAGCCGAAGAAGGGCGAACAGCCAGCGGG
>NZ_NNRL01000083.1 GCF_002252505.1 Brucella grignonensis
AAAAGGTCCCATGCGCGCTGCGAGCCGTTCGGATCGACCCCCTTGAGCGTCGACATATTGGTGGCGAAGGAGAGCTTGCGGAATTCCTGCGCCTCATCGACGATGATCTGGTCCACGCCGATCTCGGCAATGGTGAGAAGATCGTCCTTGCGGGTGGAGAGTGCTTCGAGCCGCTCCTGCAGGCCCTCCTTCAGGCGCTCGAGGCGTTTGCGCGAGACACGGTCATCACCTTCGACCTTGGTCAGGAGCGTTTCGTAGAGCTCCAGCTCGTCATGGATCATCTGCTGTTCGAAGGCAGACGGGACGCCGATGAACTTGAAGGCGGAATGCGTGATGATGATCGCGTCCCAGGTCGCGGTTGCCGCC
>NZ_NNRL01000084.1 GCF_002252505.1 Brucella grignonensis
TGACGCGACCGACCAGTGTCTGGGTCTTGCCGGTACCTGGACCCGCTTCGAGGAGATAGGCCGTGCCACTGTGTTCCGCCGCAGCCTTCTGCTCGCCATTGAGGGGGCGTTCGATGTGCTCACGTTCAGCTTCGGGTTCGACCACTGGCAAGAGAAGTGCGTCGAGCAGCTGTTGAACGATGGCTGCGCGTGGGGCACCGACCTGGTCCGCGATCTCGACCGAGGTCATGGCATGATCGAGATGGAGCGTCTTCGCTGTTGCCCTGGGCATGAGCAGCTCTCTCGCGAACAGGTCCATTTGAACCTCCCGCCGTTGTCGACGACTGTAGTCCTCGACACGCTCCGCTCCTACTGGAGGCATTTCCGATGGTCGCGAAGCATCTGCTTCGATGGTCTCGTATCGCTGAGTCCGGTCGCCGAGCTCAACATGGCCAACTTCATGGGCGACGAGGAAAGCATCCCCGAAGTCGGATCCGGTGGCCTCGTGGATGATCACCGGCATGCTGGGG
>NZ_NNRL01000085.1 GCF_002252505.1 Brucella grignonensis
GCGATCCCTGCGGATGGGATTGGTCCTGAGGTTATAGCTGCGGGTCTTCAGGTTCTGGAGGCGCTGGAACAGCGCAGCGGTGACTTCAAGATCCATACCGAAATCTTCGACTGGGGTTCGGACTATTACAAGAAGCACGGCGTGATGATGCCGGCCGACGGGTTGGACAAGCTGAAGAAGTTCGATGCGATCTTCTTCGGTGCGGTCGGCGCCCCTGACGTTCCCGACCATATCACGCTCTGGGGCCTGCGCCTGCCGATCTGCCAGGGGTTCGACCAATACGCCAATGTGCGCCCGACGAAGATCCTGCCCGGCATCACGCCGCCCTTGCGCAATTGCGGTCCAGGCGATCTCGACTGGGTCATCGTGCGGGAGAATTCCGAAGGCGAGTATTCCGGCCATGGCGGCCGCGCCCATAGGGGCCTTCCGGAAGAAGTTGGAACGGAAGTGGCGATCTTCACCCGCGTCGGCGTGACCCGCATTATGCGCTACGCCTTCAAGCTGGCCCAGGCGCGCCCGCGCAAACTGCTGACTGTCGTCACCAAGTCGAACGCCCAGCGCCATGGGATGGTTATGTGGGACGAGATCGCAGCAGAGGTTTCGACGGAGTTCCCGGACGTCACCTGGGACAAGATGCTGGTTGATGCGATGACGGTGCGCATGACGCTGAAGCCTGAGACGCTGGATACGATCGTGGCGACCAATCTGCATGCCGACATCCTGTCGGATCTGGCTGGTGCTCTCGCTGGCAGCCTCGGTGTTGCGCCGACGGCCAACATCGACCCGGAGCGCCGTTTCCCATCAATGTTTGAGCCGATCCACGGATCTGCCTTCGACATTACCGGCAAGGGTATCGCCAACCCGATCGCCACTTTCTGGACTGCCGCGCAGATGCTCGAGCATCTCGGCGAACGCGACGCCGCCGCACGGCTGATGAGCGCCGTCGAGCGCGTGACCGAAGCGGGCATCCTGACCCCCGATGTCGGCGGCACCGCCAACACCAGGCAAGTCACCGAAGCCGTATGCAACGCAATCGCTGGATCGAATATCATCTGAACGGGAGGACCGTCAGGGGACGCCAGAGGGGAGGAGACCATGGCAACACTCGAAAAGTACACCCGGAAAAACCTGATTGCCGGTGGCATCTTCATCGCCATCGCGGCCTCGTTCGCTGTGCAGGGTCTAAGATATGAGTTCGGGACCGCGACCCAGATGGGCCCGGGCTTTTTCCCGGTGGTGCTCGCTTTCGTATTGGGTGCACTAGGCGTCGTCATCGGCCTTGATGGCTTGCGCAGTGAGCCGGAGCCGACCGATGGTTCCGTACCCTGGCGCGGGCTCGTCCTTATCTGTCTGGCACTTGCCATCTTTGCAGCCGGAGCCCGCGATCTTGGGCTCGTACCCGTCGTCCTGCTGTGCACGTTCATGACGGCACTCGCGTCCCGCCGAAATTCGCTGGTATCGGCGGCTATGATGGCCGCCGTCATCGCCACTCTTTGCTATCTGGTCTTCAAGGTCGGTCTGGCAGTTGCCATTCCGACATTCGGGCCGGTTTTCGGACTATGAGGTGCTCACCATGATGGATCTGATCTCGAATCTTGCCCTTGGCTTCGAAACGGCTCCCACGCCGATAAACATCGTCTGGTGTTTCGTTGGCGTACTGCTCGGCACGCTCGTTGGCGTATTGCCCGGCATCGGGCCGACAGCGACGATCGCGATGCTTCTGCCGATCACGTTTACATTCTCCCCGGTTACGTCCCTGATCATGCTTTCGGGCATCTACTACGGCGCCCAGTATGGTGGGTCCACAACAGCAATCCTCATCAACCTGCCGGGGGAAAGTTCTTCCGCTGTCACAGCGATCGATGGCTTTCAGATGGCCCGAAAGGGGCGTGCCGGCCAGGCATTGGCAACCGCGGCGCTCGGATCCTTCTTCGCAGGATGCGTGGCAACTATGCTGTTGGCGATCGCGGCTCCGCCGCTTGCCTCCATCGCGCTCGAATTTGGCGCGCCGGAATATTTTGCCCTGATCGTTCTCGGGCTGCTCGTTTCGATCTCACTCGCTCACGGTTCCGTCCTGAAGGCGCTGGGCATGATCGTCATCGGCTTGCTGCTTGGGACGGTGGGCCAGGACATCTATACGGGCGAGGAGCGCTTCACGTTGGGTCGCCTGGAATTGTCGCAGGGGATCAACTTTGTTTCGATTGCTGTTGGAATATTCGGGGTCTCCGAAATCTTCCGCAACCTTCAGAACGAGCACACGCGCGAAATCGGAGTGAAACACGTCACGAACCTTTGGCTGACGAAAGACGATTTCCGGCGGATTATCGGCCCTGTATTGCGGGGAACGGCGCTTGGCTCGCTTCTCGGCGTATTGCCGGGCGGCGGTCACGTATTGGCGTCCTTTGCCAGCTATTCGGTCGAGAAGAACCTGTCGAAAAATCCGGCCGAATTTGGCCATGGCGCGATCGAAGGCGTGGCGGGACCCGAAAGCGCCAACAACGCTGCGGCGCAGACGTCCTTCATTCCGCTGCTTACCCTCGGCATTCCGGCCCATCCAGTCATGGCACTCATTGTTGGCGCCTTTATCCTGCAGGGGATCACGCCGGGGCCGGACGTCATTACCAGCCAGCCGGCGCTGTTCTGGGGCATCATCGCATCGATGTGGATCGGTAACCTGTTGCTGGTGATCCTCAACCTGCCGCTGATCGGGCTGTGGGTGAAGATGCTGACCATTCCCTACCGCATGCTGTTTCCGGCCATCGTCATCTTTGCCTCGATCGGATGTTATTCCATCAACAACAACCCCTTCGACGTCTATGCAATCATCGTCTCGGGCATACTTGGCTACGTTCTGATCCGTGTGGGCTGCGAACCGGCACCCCTTCTGCTGGGATTCGTTCTGGGGCCGCTGCTCGAGGAGCATCTCCGGCGGGCGATGATCATCTCCCGCGGCGACGCGACGGTGTTCGTCACAAACCCGATCGCTGCATCGCTGCTCGGCCTGGGTCTGGTCTGCGTAATCCTGGCGCTCCTACCGTCGATACGTTCCAAGCGCGATCAGGTGTTCGTAGAGGATGACTGATGCCGGACATTTTCATGTCGTCGGGCTCCAGGGCGAGTTTTCAGGTTGTGTGGTGTGAGAGCTACCTTCTTTCGCGAACGCCGAATGGTGTAATTTCTCTTTGTTCCATAATAACTTTCGCCGCCCAGTTGCTGTAGCAGTCTTGCAGACCAAAGGCTTAGCCGAAACAACTGGAACCGAAAGTTCGATCCCCATCAACTCAATGATTGTGATAGCGGGGCGCGGCTTGCGATTTGACAGCCGAGACATCTGCTGTAAATGATGCCGCATGGGGTCGCGATCACCCCACGAGGCGTCATGCTAGAGAATCGCGTCCATCAACCCGGCTAACGGAGGACGCATCATGACGTCATTTCTCGAAATTTCCCCCGAAAAACTGAACCGTCTGATCGGTACACCCAGTGCCCCGGTGCTCATCGACGTGCGCACCGAAGAAGACTTCCAGGCCGATCCGCGACTGATCCCCGGCTCGCTGCGCCGCCCTTACGATCAGGTCGCAACATGGTCAGGACAATTCATGGGGCAGACGGCTGTCACCATCTGCCAGAAAGGCAAGAAGCTTAGCCATGGCGTGGCGGCCTATCTGCGCACGCAGGGCACGTCTGCCGAAGTCCTCGAGAACGGCATCGAGGCATGGGTATCCGCAGGTTTCCCTCTGGTCCCCGCCAGTCAATTGCCCGAACGCGACGCGCAAGGGCGAACCGTCTGGGTGACACGATCGCGACCGAAGATCGACCGCATTGCCTGTCCATGGCTGATCCGGCGTTTCATCGATCCGGGTGCGGTCTTCCTGTTCGTCGCGCCAGGCGAAGTATCCGCCGTGGCCGATCGCTTCCGCGCAACGCCATTCGATGTCGACGATGTCTTCTGGAGCCACCGGGGCGAGCTGTGCACCTTCGATGTGATGATCGAGGAGTTCGGTCTCTCGACGCCACCTCTCCTGCGCCTTGGCACGATCGTGCGTGGTGCCGATACGGCCCGGCCTGATCTCGCACCCGAGGTGGCGGGCCTGCTCGCCGCATCACTCGGACTGTCGCGCATGTTCAACGACGACCTTCAACAGCTTGAGGCCGGAATGACGCTCTACGATGCGTTTTACCGCTGGTGCCGCGATGCGACATCAGAAACCCACGACTGGCCCGCTGGAAAGAAGGGTGATTGAGATGTCCGACACGGTGGTATCAACAGAACCGCAACGCGGGTCCGCGGAGCATGGCATTTCATTTATGGAGGCCTTCAAGGTCTGGCTGCGGGTGGCGGCGCTGAGCTTCGGTGGACCTGCCGGACAGATAGCGGTGATGCATCGGATCGTCGTCGACGAGAAGAAGTGGGTCGGCGAAGGCCGTTTCCTGCATGCGCTCAACTATTGCATGCTGTTGCCCGGCCCCGAAGCACAGCAGCTCGCGGTCTATCTCGGCTGGCTGCTGCATCGCACCGCTGGCGGTCTTGTCGCCGGCATCCTTTTCATTCTGCCCGGCTTCCTGTCGATCCTGGCGCTCAGCTACATCTATGTTCTCTACGGCGATGTCACCGCTGTCGCTGGCCTGTTCTTCGGGTTGAAGGCAGCGGTGCTGGCCATCGTGCTCCAGGCCGTCATTCGCATCGGAAGTCGTGCCTTGAAAGGACCGGCCATGGTCGCGATCGCTGCGACCGCCTTCATCGCCATCTTTGCCTTTCAGGTACCCTTTCCCCTGATCATCCTGGCAGCGGGTTTTGTCGGCTATGTCGGCACGAGAGCCGGTTCCTCCCTGTTTGTCGCGTCCGGTGGTCACAAGTCTGCGGGTGGCAAAATTCTGTCTGACGCAGACTCTGCTCTTGGTGAAGGCATGCCAGCACATGCGAGACCAAATCTGCAATGGTCCCTTCGGGTATCCGTGATCCTTCTCGTTCTGTGGCTTGCGCCTGTCGCGCTGCTCTACGTCACCCTCGGCCCGGGCAACGTCTTCACCCAGATCGGTGTCTTCTTCAGCAAGATGGCCGTTGTCACCTTCGGCGGGGCCTATGCGGTGCTGGCTTACGTGGCACAGGAGGCAGTGCAGAACTATCAATGGCTGCGGCCCGGCGAAATGCTCGACGGGCTCGGCATGGCCGAAACGACACCGGGCCCGCTGATCATGGTGCTGCAGTTCGTCGGCTTCATGGGTGCTTACCGAGATGCGGGCGGTCTCGGGCCTCTTCAGGCAGCGACCATTGGCGCCGTACTCGCGACCTGGGTGACCTTCGTGCCCTGCTTCCTCTGGATCTTCCTCGGCGCGCCCTTCATCGACAGGCTGCGGGGAAATGCAGCCATCTCCGGCGGCATGGCGGCGATCACGGCTGCTGTTGTCGGCGTGATCCTGAACCTTGCCATCTGGTTCGGGCTACACGTTCTTTTCTCTGAAGTGCGTGTCGTTCGCGCCGGGCCGCTATCGATCGAACTGCCTGTCCTGTCTTCGCTCGACTGGGCATCGCTCACGCTGACACTACTGACGATCTTTGCGATCTTCCGGCTGAAAATGTCGGTAATGACGGTGCTGCTCGGCTCTGCCGTGCTTGGCATGGCATGGACACTGGCTGGCATGCGCTAACAGCTCCGTTTGGCCACAGCAAGAATGTGAAAGGCCGGCGGAGAGGATCCGCCGGCCTTTGCAGTTACATCACGCGTTTGATGTCGGAATAGGCGCCGTTGGTTTTCAGGGTGATCGTCACGGCACCACCGGTCCGGTTGCGCCAGAACCATCCGTGTTTCCCGTCGAAGGCCGCTTCCATCTCGCCGGAGTCCGTGGGCTCGGCGCGACCCTTCTTGTAGCTCGTGGTTTCGCCACTGTTTCCATCGGCATGCATGTCGTAGTTCACGCCGCCACCCACGGTCGTCCACACATATGTGGCCTTTGCGCCCTTCACCATGGTCAGCTTGATCTCGGTTGCCTCTCCGGGCTGGAGTGTCACCGACATCTCGTCCGTCCGCATGGCATCCTGGGCATAGGCCGCCGAAACGCCGAACTCGCGGATAATCCGGTCAAGGATGCTCGACCCTTGCTGCGGGGTGGTCTGCACGGGTGTCGGGGTAGTAATACTGTTCTGCCGATCGAGTTCGGCCTCTTCGGCGAGTTGCGTCTTGATCTCACCATTTCGGTGAGGCCCATGACAGAGCCGACACCAGTCGGATCGATCCCGTATTCGGATGGCATCACGACGGTGACGAGAAGGGCAGCGGCCGCGACGACTGAGATCACGGTCGATTTGACGAGCTGCTTAGAGGACGGCAGGTCGTCAGGATTGGGAGCTTGAGAATTGAACATTTGATTTATCCTTGTTGGTTCAGGAAACGAAGTAGCCGGTCATCTGCATGCCAAACAGCAGCCAGCCGGCGGTCATCATCAGCACATTGGCGGTGTAGGCATGGCGCAGGAAACCGGAGGTCTTGCGCCAGTAGCTCATGGCGATCAGGATAATGGCGAGCGCGATGAGCTGGCCGATCTCGACGCCGACATTGAAGGCGAGCAGGTTGGGGATGAGGCCATCGGCGGCAATCTCGTATTCCAGGATCTTGGTCGCGAGACCGAGACCATGGAAGAAGCCGAAGATCAGCGTGGCAATCTTGGTGTTCGGCTGGAAACCCAGCCATCGCTGGAAGGCACCGAGATTGTCCAGCGCCTTGTAGACGACCGAGAGCCCGATAATGGCATCGATCAGATAGGCGCTGACATTCCAGCCGAAATAGACGCCGAGCAGCATCGTTGTCGAATGACCGACGGCAAAGAGGCTCACATAGATGGCAATGTGCTTCAGCCTGTAGAGGAAGAAGATCACGCCGAACAGGAACAGCAGATGGTCATAACCGGTGACCATGTGTTTTGCGCCCAGATAGACGAAGGGGATCAGGTGAACGCCTGTGATCTCCTGGATGTAGCCTTTGTCGCCCTCGGCGACGGCATGAGCTGCGGCCGTGCTGACAAGCAACAGCAGCGACAGTGCGGCAAGCGCCAGTGTGGTGGCGATGTGCCGGGTGAAATGCCCGTGCCACACGCCTCCGGGAAGAGGTGTATTCATGAATGATATCCGTAAACGAGGTGAACCTACCGCAGAATGCGGCGTGGATCAGACGTGGTTCACGGAACGCGGAGGTCGGTCTATGCCGTAGGGGGGGCCGCCATCGAACTTGTCCTCAACTAGGGCATAGTTCGTCTGGAAGGTGTTGCGCAAAACGTCACCTGCTACAGTGACCAGTCCCGCCTTTTCGTGGGTATGGTCGGCGTGGTGATGATCGGGCGCGTCCGCACTGTCGACAGCAAAATCCAGATCGTCATCATGCGAATGATCGCCGTGATCGTGGGAATGCCCGTCATCGGTGACGGCAAATGCCGGGGAATGCAGGCTGAGCGCGTGGGTTCCGGCTGGTACAAAGGCGAAGACGAGCATGGCGATGCAGGCCAGCACGGCCGTGAACCCAGTTCCGAATCTTCGTCCTTTTCGAAGCAGCATGCACAAGGAGATACCCGCCATTGGTTACGAAAACAAGAAAACGCGTTGAAATATCCCCTCCAGGGGGATAGGAACTTGACCTATGACAGAGCATCGACACGGTTCCCATCCCGACATCGTCAAGCGCCTCAAGCGTGCTGAAGGTCATCTGAAAAGCGTGATCGCCATGATCGAAGCAGGCAAGCCTTGCCTCGACATTGCCCAGCAGCTTCACGCGGTGGAGAAGGCGGTCGAAAACGCCAAACGTACGCTGATCCAGGATCATCTCGATCACTGCCTCGATGAGACGGTCGGCGCGCTGGATCTCCAGCAACGCAAATCGATCGATGAGTTCAAGGCGATCACCAAATATCTGTAAGGAAGCCGCCATGCTGGACGTTCTGGCCAATCGCACCTATCGGCATCTGTTCCTGGCGCAGGTGATCGCGCTGGTGGGAACGGGCCTTGCAACCGTGGCGCTCGGATTGCTGGCCTATGACCTTGCCGGAGACCGGGCGGGCGCGGTGCTGGGAACCGCACTTGCAATCAAGATGATCGCCTATGTCACGGTGGCACCGATCGCCGGCGCATTCGCCGAAGTCCTGCCGCGCCGTGCCATGCTGGTCAGCCTCGATCTGGTGCGAGCGGTCGTGGCGCTGTGTCTGCCCTTCGTCACCGAGATCTGGCAGGTCTATGTGCTGATCTTCGTGCTTCAGTCGGCCTCAGCCGCCTTTACCCCGGCCTTCCAGGCGACCATCCCGGACGTTTTGCCGGATGAAAAGGATTATACCCGCGCCCTATCACTTTCGAGGCTCGCCTACGATCTGGAGAGCCTCGTCAGCCCGATGCTGGCAGCGGCTCTGCTGACGGTCATTTCTTTCCATTCGTTGTTTGCTGGCACCGTCGTGGGATTTCTGGTTTCTGCGGCACTGGTGGTGTCCGTTGCGCTGCCAGACCATCCTGCCAAGGAGCGCAGAAGCATCTACGCGCGCACGACCCGCGGTCTTCGCCTCTACCTGGCGACACCCCGACTGCGCGGCCTGCTTGCCCTTTGCCTGACAGTGTCGGCAGCGGGCGCCATGGTCATCGTCAACACCGTCGTCTTCGTCCAGGCGGAGCTTGGCCTCACCCAGACCGACACGGCTCTCGCGCTTGCCGCTTTCGGATGCGGCTCCATGCTCGCCGCCCTGTCCTTGCCCAAGCTTCTGGATCGGATCGCCGACAGGCCAGTGATGTTGTCCGGAGCGGCGATCCTGATTGCCGGATTGGTTCTGACCGCCTTCGTCAGTAACTACACCGTGCTTCTGGCGATCTGGTTGGTAATGGGGCTGGGCTACTCGATCGTGCAGACACCATCCGGCAGATTGTTGCGCCGCTCTGCCCATGCAGAGGACCGGCCCGCCTTGTTTGCCGCCCATTTCGCTTTGTCGCATGCCGCCTGGTTGCTGACCTATCCGCTCGCCGGATGGCTCGGCGCGACCATAGGCTTGCCTTTGACGGCAATACTTCTTGCCATTATCGCCGGGCTTGGCCTTATCTGTGCATTCTGGCTCTGGCGGGCCTCTGACGAAGTGGAGGTCGAGCACAGCCATGACGATCTGGCGGAGAACGATCCGCATCTGATGGAGGGGCATCACCGCCATGGTAATCGGCACAGCCACGCCTTCATGATCGATCGCCTGCATCCGGAATGGCCGCGTGAGCACTGACCTCGCAGCCTATGTCGGCCTGTTCAGTGCTGCATTCCTGGCTGCCACCATCCTGCCGGCACAGTCGGAAGCGGTGCTTGCGCTGATGATCCTCGCCGACCGATATCCGCTTGCCACGCTGATTGGTGTTGCCAGCTTCGGCAATGTGCTCGGCTCCGTGGTCAACTGGATGCTCGGACGTGGGATTGAGCACTATCGCGACCGTCGATGGTTCCCTGTTTCGGCGGAAAAGCTCGACAGGGCTGAGGGCTGGTACCACCGCTATGGAAAATGGTCGCTGCTGGCAAGCTGGATTCCTATCATCGGCGATCCGATCACCGTCATCGCGGGTGTGTTGCGGGTTCCGTTCCTGATATTCCTCACGCTTGTTACCATCGCCAAGGTCGGCCGCTATCTGGTGCTGGCCTGGGTGACGCTTAAGGTAGCCTGACCATGCTGACCTGGATCCTGGACTATCAGAAAGAGACCTATCTTGCATTCGGCGAGCACATAAGCACCTTTGCAAACGGTGGCGGCTCAGCCGCGTTCCTTGCCTTCCTGCCCATGGGTCTGCTGCTGGGTGCTGTCCATGCGCTGATGCCCGGCCACAGCAAGTTGCTGATGGCGACCTATGTCGTGGGCTCAAAGGGAGGCCTGGGGAGCGCGCTGCTCACCGCCCTCGTCCTGGCGGCGACGCATATCACCATCTCGGTCCTGATCGTCCTTCTCTCCCTGCCGCTGATCGATTACATGTTCGGCGGTTCCGGGCCAGGATCGTCGCCAGTTCTGGAGCATGTGAGCCGGGGTGTCATCGGTCTGATCGGTCTCTGGATGATCTGGAGAGGTTTGCGCGCCGGCAGCCACAACCATGCGCGCCGCGAGGGCGCAGGCTTTGGTTTCGTGGCCGGTCTCATTCCTTGTCCGCTGACCCTGTTCGTCATGACCTATGCAACCGCGCGCGGGGTGCCGGCGGCAGGACTGTTGTTTGCCGTCCTCATGCTGGGCGGCGTTGCGGCGACGCTGTCTGTCGTCGCGCTCTCGGCCGTTTCCTTCAGGAAGGTCTTCGATCGGCTGTTCAGCCGTAATGAACAGATGCTCGACAAACTGTCTCGTGGACTCGAGATCACCGTCGGCTTCGGTATGGTCGCGACAATGACCTTCGCGTGAGACGGCCGCCGCTCAAAGAGTTGCAGGCGCTATGACGTAGGGCTCTCATTTGACGGAGGCGGGTCCCTAATGTCCGCGTCACAATGCTAGCTGACATTCCGCTCCCACCAGAAATCAGTCATGCCAGCCCGACCAAGTGCTTGGCTTGCATAATGGATCTATTACACAGGAAATTTCTAATAGCATTGGTCGCTGGTTCACAACCCATCAAGAGCGAGACGAGGAGGCTTGGTCCAGATGCAACATGGTATGGGGATCTGATCCGAGCATCTCATTCGATCTTACGCGGCTTCCCAAACCTGATTGAGAATCTTGGCAGCCAGTGCGGCTTTGTCTTGCGGCAGAAAGCGACCGTAGTGCTGCTGAACGACATCGGGCGTATCCTGAATTGCGTAGCTGGCCTACTCGTAGGATCCGGTCTGCTTCAAAATATGCGTCGCGAGAATGTCCCGCAGGTTATGCGGTCCATGCGGCAGCAGGCCCTTGATTGCACCCCGTCCGGTGTAAGGGTTGTAAATTCCGTAGCGTTGAATGACTGTCCTCCAAGCCTCGTAGAATGTCGTCGAATTGTAAGCAGCATCAATGCTGGTAGTCTTCACCGTCTTTACGAACAGGGTTCCGGGATCTTTGGCTCCTCCAAGGAGGACACCACGATGGCGGTCTATATAGGCATCGAGGTATTCGTAGAGATCGAGTAGGTCCGGCAGTACCAATCGAAACGGTTTCTGTCCGAAGAAGGAGGAGCCAGCGTTTTTGAACGCGACTGATGGGATAAGCACCTCCCAGCCATGGTCGCGATCACTCCAACGTAGCTCACCACATTTCATGTCCTCAAGCCGACGTTCTGACGTCGGATAGTGTCCACGGGGGCAGACACGGAGTTGTCGAAGGTTCTTTTGTCTGAGCCCAAGGTGCAGGCCAAGCCGAAGCAACAGGAATGCTCTGACGGCCTCGGCGGCCGGTCGCGGATATCGGTTCTCGTCCGGCATACGTTTCACGATCTCGTCCGTGATTTTGCGATATTCCGCTAATGGACTGTCCGCTTCAAGTACACACATGATCGGTTCAAAGGGATCGCGGTGAACCCGCATGACACGTTGAATTTCTTTGGATCTGTTGGCCGCATGCCGATGAAACGCATCGCAGGCGCCATGCCAGTCGCGAGCCGCGAAGTCGATTTCTTCCTGCTCAATCAAGCCCACGATCGGCCTGACATTATTAAGCAGTTCCGGGTGTTGCCGGATCCAGCCGACATCCGCGCGAGATAGGGCTTGGGCGACCATCAGCATGTCTTCTTCCCATTTGGTGTAAAAGCCACGCCGTTGTTCCCGCCACTGCAGATACCAGTCCCAGACGCCAGGGAAGATGAGGAGGCCAAAGCTTAGCTGGCTAAGCGGTACGCCGCAGCCCTTCACGACGCTGCTTGGGGAAGCTGCTAGTGCGCCGAACATCAACCCAAGGTGCTCGATCTTCTGAGAGGCCGTTTCCTCGCCCCAGACGCCGTTTCGTTGGAAACCAATCGCGGTCAGTGTTGAGGTTTTGAAACGGATGAGGTCAGCCATTTCCATTGCAAGCCTTGGCGGCGCGTCGACAACGCCTGACACTAGATCTGGATCGTCTAAATCTGCCGCGAGGTTTGAATTAGCCCCGGCCATTGAGGCCAATGTTCGAGAGGGCAGGGCACTGCCACCATATGTGACGCTAGGAAAGCGGATGGCATAGCGTTGCTTGCTGGCCGCCGCCTGGTATCGACGATATTCGGTCGATCCGGAAATTATCACACGGCGCACCCAATCCAAGATTTCTTCACGTTTGGTGAAGGGAAGGCTGCTGAAATCATCGGGCAGATGCAACGAGATCCTGCGCCGCTCAGCCGGGCTGATATCTCCGAGCTCGTGACCATAAAGCGAGCGCGCCTGATGCGGCAGTTTCTCTTTGAAATATCCCTCGGGAAGACGGTAGCGTTGCTCGATTCGGCGCAAGACGTCGAAACTCGTTACAGATCGTGGAACACGCTCGCCCTGGATCCAGGATAGCAACGTCTTGTTGTCAAAGGTCTCATTCAGATGAACAACGGCGCGATAGAGCTGCCAGTAGGTGTCGCCGAACCGCCGCATATGATAGATCAATGCGTCCTGAAAGCTCACCGGATCTTCAGTCGCTTCAAATAGTGCGTCTGGGAACGGGCTGATAGGTTTTGGTTCAGGGCCGCGCTGTGTCGACGCGGACCGGGCAAAGGTGCCGTCGGTCGCCGCGCGTTGCGCCTTTCCGGTCGAGGATGCGGAAGCCGCTTTCTTGGCGTGAGCGATTTTGGTCGGGCGAGCCTTTGAC
Organism: Brucella grignonensis; assembly: GCF_002252505.1. Classification (GTDB taxonomy): domain Bacteria; phylum Pseudomonadota; class Alphaproteobacteria; order Rhizobiales; family Rhizobiaceae; genus Brucella; species Brucella grignonensis. The sequence continues at coordinate 12,712 of NZ_NNRL01000085.1, forward strand.
TTTGGTGGCCGTCGCTCTTCGGCTGCCGGTGGTGCGCCGAGCCATCGGATGATGGCATCCAGAGCAGGCCGGAGCTGCTTTTTTAGCTCTGCCGTCAACTCGGCTTCGATCCCACACGCCTGACCGATAGTCGTCCAGTCGATATGGCCGTTCAGAAGCGGTGGCGATTTTCGGTAGACAATCAAACTGGCCAGATAAGGCCGTATATTTTCAAACACGCGCCTGGATGCGACCGGAGCGATACGAAGCTCGCAGAATTCCGAAATTTTTCGCTGAAAATGACGTGATGAAGGGTCGTGTGTAGTCATGCTCATTCCGTTTCTCTCGACACCAATGCCGAGGGCGAGCGGAAATAGGGGGCGAGCTTTAACAAAGGGTGTATCGGGCGTGTCACTTCTAATGACGGCTAAGGCGCCTACGCCGCATGAATCAAAGGTCAGGAACTCAATGTCGACGCGTTAATTAAGCGCGCTTATCTAAGTCTGCCGCTTATTTAAATGAAATGCGCCTTGCTTAAATAAGGGGCGCGGCTGATATTGGGTTATGTCTGATTCCCAATCCCAAAACCGCTTGGGTCGTTTCGTCGAGACGGTCGCTGCCAATGAAACAGTGCGGGCGTTCGTGCCTCCACCATTACCGCCCGAGCCGGCAATTGATGTGCTTTCATTGCTCGAGCGCCTCAGCTTGGCTGAGCGCGCGCTAGGACGCCTCGATGGTATCACAATGCTGCTGCCGAGACAGGAGCTGTTTCTTTATATGTATGTAAGAAAGGAAGCCGTTCTTTCCTCGCAGATTGAAGGCACGCAGTCGACCCTTTCTGATCTTTTGCGGTTTGAGACCGAAGCTCAAGCCGGGCAGCCGGTTGATGACATCCGCGAAGTCTCCAACTATGTTGACGCCATGATGTATGGTTTAGAGCGGCTAGAAACGCTTCCCATGTCGTTGCGTCTGATCCGTGAGATGCATGCCAGGCTCCTACACAGTGGTCGGGGAGGTACCAAGGATCCGGGAGAGTTCCGCCGCTCGCAAAATTGGATTGGTGGCACGCGCCCCGGTAACGCACTCTTTGTACCGCCACCCGTCATTGAAATGGCCGGTTGCCTGGATGCGTTCGAGCGCTTCATGCATGACGACCAATCGCGGTTACCGGCGCTGATCAAAGCTGGTTTGCTGCACGTGCAGTTTGAAACGATCCATCCGTTTCTCGATGGCAATGGCCGTATCGGCCGCCTGCTGGTCACCCTATATCTTTGCATGAACGGGGTTTTGCGAAAACCACTGCTTTATCTAAGCCTCTATCTGAAGTCCCATCGGAGAGAATACTATCGGCTACTGCAAGAGGTTCGTGAACATGGTAACTGGGAAGCTTGGCTAGAGTTTTTCCTGACCGGCGTCGCCGACACGGCCAATCAAGCGTTTGAGGCTGCTACTCAGATCGTCGATCTTTTCAAGGAAGATCGGGAGCGGATAACCGTAGGGAGTGATAGAGCAGGGTCGGCTCTTCGTATTCACGAGCTTTTCCAGCAAAATCCTTTTCACACTGCAAACCAGATTGTTCAGATGACCGGTCTATCCGCACCAACGGTCAATGCTGCACTTGCCGACCTAGAACGATTGGGCATCGTTGATGAGGTCACCGGCCGCAAGCGCGGCCGCGTGTTCAGCTATCGACGATACCTCGCAATTCTAGCTGAAGGCACCGATCCCTTGCCTCTCAATTCATGACAAATAGATGGGCTGAAAGTTCGGCTTTCATCAAGACCAAAAAATTGCGTGTTGTAACCAAATCTCAGCAAAACCCGTTTAACTTAAGGATTCTGTAGGCTCCAATCACAGCGCGGAGCTCGTCTTCAGAATTTCGATCTCCGTCGTTGGCGTCGGGATGGTGCATCTTGAGCCTTTCCTTGTAACGACCCTTGATTTCGCTGGCCGTGGCCTGGGTGGAAAGACCGAGCGTTTCGAAAGCTTTGGCTTCGAGTGCCTTCAGCTTTCTCTCTTGCTGACCAATCTTTTTCTGTCCCTGCGTGCCGGTTCTGCGCGCATTAAGCGTCTTCGCAGAGCCGGAGCGCTCCATTGACGGCATCGGGATCTCCGTTGCGTCCTGAACACGAGTTCCCCAGGTTTGACGGGAGCCGATCGTTGCCTCTTTCTGATAACGGGCGACGTCGGGATTCGTTGGGGCTGCCGTGTAGCTGTATCCCTTGTTGTAATCTTTCACATGCTCAAGACAGAAGAGAAGGAAAAGTCCTTCACCACCTGCTCCCACGGGCGCACGGTGGGTGCCGCTTTTTTCGCACCCATCCCACTGACATCTTGGACCTGAAGGTTCGCTGACAGAAGAGGACCTCGTACGAGTGGACCGGAGGCCGACGAATATTTTCGAATCTTGAGTCATGGTTACCTTATGGACTCGGAGGCTTGCCCGGGCAACGCCGAGAAGTCCAAGTGCTCATCGTCTACAAGGGAGCTCAACGTTCCGGGTCAATTGATACGGGAACGGACTTTGCTTGAGAGTTCTAAATCTTGGGCGTCATGGCCGAGTGCGAGCGGGAATATGAGGCGAGCTTTGATCGAAGATGTAACGGGCATCGTGCTTTGGAGACTGTTTGGCCAGTCCATTTATGCCCCTAACCCAAAACCCTCTGAAACCGTGATCGGAATTCAATATCCGCACCTTGACTGGGCGCGCTGGTCCAGGCATGGGGCAGGGCGGTTGTTCTTCCGATCATGTTCGAATATCCCTCTTTTGTGGCCACTCCCGGTGAACGGCTACGTCAATGGCTCGGCTAGTCTTGCGGGTCAGGACGACTTCCGGCCGTTCGGGTAAGTGACGGCAGTGATGAGTGTGTATGCATTAATCACCTAAAGGGTTGATGGGCCTGTGAGGCGCTCCACCTTCATTTTCCCATCGGTCTACACCGCAGTGACGGTCTCGGTGCTTTGAGGCTGGGGAGAGTGGATAGACTTCACCGCAAATAGTTGCAGCCTTTATCAACTGGACAATTTTGCGAGCTTCTTCGTTTTCGTGTCCCTTGTCGCCGTCGAGCTTCCCGGTTTCATAATGGGCGTTGCGCAGGACGCGAAGAAGCAGTTTCTCCTTCAACTGTCGCACAGCTGTGGACGCCGTGAATGACAAGATCACCATGCCCACCCACCCATGAGAATGTAGAGGATCATGAGCGCGCTCGCCGCGATCAAGAAATGGGAGGCCGTAATGCTGCAAAGGTGCCGGCGGTGGTGAAACTGGGAAGACATGCAGTCCTCCTCTCAATTGGGGCCAAGGTTGCCAACCCATGAGCAGCAGCGCCCGCGTAAATTGCTACTGAAGAAATGAGTTTGCGCGCTCATCGTTTCTTTAGCAAGACATCAAATAAGGCCATTTGAAGCCCCAAGTGTTTCGATGGTCCGTGAGCAGGCCAAATCGACAGGCACTGAACAGAGTGGCTACGACCTGACGCGTATCTCCCTCCTTGCTGGGCGGCTGGTGGTCAAGTTGTCTAGGCAGGTCTTGCGCGAACGGTGATAACGGCGCGAATACCGATCAAAGTGCGCGCGCGCGTTTGGCAAGCAGAGCGGAGGTTGCCGCGGTACGATCCGACAATTCCTTCGCAAGACGGGCTTCCCGAAGGCGCAGGGTCTTTGCATCGCGGGATTGCGCTATGGAATCGAGCTCCTCAAGCGCTTTCTCCTTTGCGAAGAACTGTGTCTGGATATGGCTGAAGGCGAGTTCGGCCTTCTGGCGGGAAATACTGTATTTTTCTGTCATGGGTGTTCCGATGATAATGCTCTGAGAGCGAGCGAAAAACAAAAGGCCAGGCAATTTGCCTGGCCTTGATTGGGTTGGCGTGCTTCCGGCAGTTGCCAGTACATCCGTGGTCAAATGGAAGCACAGACCCTTAGGCAGCTTGCAGATTGCAGGCCGACATTTTGCCCGACTTGTTGTCGCGCTCAAGCTCGAAGCCGATCTTCTGACCTTCGACGAGTTCGCGCATGCCGGCGCGCTCAACCGCGGAGATGTGGACGAACGCATCGGTGCCGCCATTGTCAGGCTGAATGAAGCCGAAGCCCTTGGTGGAATTGAACCATTTAACTGTGCCAGTGGTCATGATGAACCCTTTCATAGCGATAAAGAAACCACAGCACTTATGCGCTGCGGAGGATAATAGCGATTTTGAAAGGAAAGGTTCGTTCAGAACGCGGTGCCATACGCGTGACAAGCAAAGCTAAGCAAGCAAATTCGATTGCCCCTTATATCCTGGCTCTGCTGGAGTGTCAACTATTGGTTTTTGACGATATTTCACTTCGCCACAAAGTTGTTCTCCCCTAGACGGCGTGTGGCCTTCCATCGCCTTGTTTTCCGCGCAATCCGGGCGCATGGTTAGGCTTCGTCATGCTGGCCGCATGGCGCTGCGGTGTCAGAAAGGCGCCGTCTTCTTCCCTTCGTCCGATTGCAAATGTTTGCGCAAGCGCTGCGGTGTCATTTTTGACCATGCCGCGAAGTTTGACTCATCGCGAGAGGCGCGTGCCGGTAGCGGCGATCATACACCATCAGCCATTTCTTTATGCCTCCGCGTAACGTTCGTCCGGCGGCGATAGCGGTGCAGAATAAACGGGCTCCACGCGAACGAAATCCGCGTGCCAGTTCCATACGAAAGGCAACACCATGGAAACGTGTAACGAACACCGGCGCCAGGTGCTGAGGATAGAGACCTGGGAGAACGAAGGCGGCGCTCCCGTCTCCGATACGCTCGAGACCCAATATGGAAGACGGATCGAGAGGGATAAAAGCTGGACGATATACCATGTCTTCACCGGCGTGCCGGTGCGCATCGGCCGCCGCAGGCTGACCCATCTCAGCATAGCGGAAGCGACCGATGGCATGCTGTCCCTCAACCGGCGTAACGCCTTGCGCAGGAAAGAGCGCACGGGGAGCAAGTCATGACGCTCGCTTTCCCCAACACGGCCCGCAGTTTTGACGACGTGCGTAAAGCGGTTCGCTTTTTCGGCTATGACGGCATGTTTGAAATCCGGTTTTTTGTCGAGGCCGAAGCGCTCGCCGAGGGCCGGGGACAAGCCATGAGCATGTCGGAAGCCCAGTGCCTTTCCTCTTTCGACGCGATGCGCACGGCGATCTATGCCGCGGCACAGAAGGTCTACGCCAAATCGCGTCGAAACATGAATATCCTGACAGCCTCCGACCTCGATTAACTGTCGCCAGATATTATTCGTTTCCCGAAGGTGCCGACGTCACCAAGCGCGGCATCGCTGCCGCGCCCGCTGGTGATTTCATTTCACTGGCGGCGGAGCCTTTCCGAGCTTTGCCGAAGGTTCCCGACCCCAGACACGCAGCTTGCCGAGGTTCGATACGAAGCCGGCGAGGCCTTCCTCCCCGGGGAGGGCAACGGTGCCCTCATCAAGAGCGTCGGCAATGCCGGCTTTTTCCAGCAAGGACAGCGCTGACTGATCATAGCCGATGAACTTGCAGTGCTGGAAAGCATCGGCCACGAAGTCCCGTGCCGTTGCCTCAGTGACCAGATCGTCTATCGCTTCGGCGGAGGTCAGCAGTGCGACCGCATCGAAAAGAACGGACGGCCCGCCATCGATCATGTGATGGGCCTCAAACCAGCTTCCATCCGAGGCCGTGACGCCGCCGACCTTCGGCGCGATCAGCTCGCAGACGGCTTTCTCCTTGGCAATCGCCGATATCAGGCCATTCAGCAGCTTGGCATCGACCCCATCGGTGACGAGGATACCGAGCTTGCGGCCTTCGAAGCGCTTAGGGCCGCGCTCCACGATGCTGAGCGCTTGTGAGGGCTCCAGATCCTGACGGGTCGGCATGGCTGCATCCGCCGGCTTCGGCATCGACTTGAATCCCAGCTTCTGCGCAACGGTGGTTGCCAGCGTCTCGTCGATGTTCATCAGATGCGACACCATGCGTTCGCGGATAACAGGTGTTTCCACCTTGCTTAGTTCGAATGTCAGGGCGGCAACGATGTGACGCTGTTCGGGTGGTGTCTGGCTGATATAGAACTGTCGTGCCTGGCTGTAATGATCGGCAAAGCTCTCGGGGCGAAGCCGCGCCTTGCTTCCCTGTTCTTCCGCCGGAAAATGCCGATAGCCGCGGATTGGCGATTCCCGCGGACCTTCACCAAACGAGTTCGGCTGGTAGTTCGCCCTGCCGACAGGATTGCGCATGGCCATGTGGCCATCCTGCTGGAAATGCGCGAAGGGACACTTCGGCGCATTGATGGGCAGGTGGGTGAAGTTTGGCCCGCCAAGCCGTTTCAGCTGGGTGTCGAGATAGGAGAAGTTCCGGCCCTGCAACAGCGGATCATTGCTGAAGTCGATGCCCGGCGGCACGTTCTGGGTCATGAAGGCGACCTGCTCGGTCTCGGCGAAGAAGTTGTCGGGCATGCGGTCAAGCACCAGCCGTCCGATCGGCTGCGGCTTCAGTATTTCCTCGGGGATGATCTTTGTCGGGTCGAGGACGTCGAAGTCGAAGCTGTCGGCAAAGTCCTGGTCGAACAGCTGTACCTGCAATTCCCATTCCGGGAAGTTGCCGGCTTGAATGGCCTGCCAGAGGTCGCGGCGGTGGAAATCGGGATCGGCACCGTTGATCTTGACCGCCTCGTTCCAGGCGACCGACTGAAGCCCCAGCTTCGGCTTCCAGTGGAACTTGACGAAGGTCGATTCGTCCTTGGCGTTGACCAGGCGGAAGGTGTGGACGCCGAAACCTTCCATGAAACGGAAGGACCGCGGTATAGTCCGGTCCGACATCGCCCACATGATCATGTGCATGCTTTCCGGCGTCAGGCTGATGAAGTCCCAGAACGTGTCATGGGCGGTCTGCGCCTGCGGAAACGCCCGATCCGGTTCCTGCTTGGCGGCATGGATCAGGTCAGGGAACTTGATGGCGTCCTGAATGAAGAACACCGGAATATTGTTGCCGACGAGATCCCAGTTGCCTTCCTGGGTGTAGAGCTTGACGGCGAAGCCACGCACATCGCGCGCAAGGTCGGCAGAACCCTTGTTGCCAGCAACCGTTGAGAAGCGGACGAAGGCTGGTGTCTTTTCGCCCGCTCGCTGCAGGAAATCCGCCCTGGTATAGGCAGAAAAGGATTCGAAGGTCTCGAAGAAGCCATGCGCGCCGTAACCGCGTGCATGCACCACGCGCTCGGGAATGCGCTCGTGGTCGAAGTGGAAGATTTTCTCACGGAAATGGAAATCATCCACGACCAGCGGCCCGCGCGCCCCGATCCGCAGAGAATTCTGGTCGTCGGCAACCGGCCCGCCCTGGGCGGTTGTCAGCACAGACGCGTCTGTTTCGGCCGCCTGGTGCAGCTCGCCGCCGGCGCCGCGCTCCAGCTTCTGGTCGTGAATAGTGACGGTCTCGGTCTTGTGTTGCGGTGTTCTGCTGTTGGTCGTCTTTGTCATGGTGTGCCTCCTGAATTGGAAGGGGCCTATCGCGGCCCAGAAATGAAAAAGCCGCCTTGAAAGGCGGCCCGAACAGAGTGGGCGGCTCAAGCCATTTTCGGCTGGGCCTTCAGTGTCTGGTTTGCGGAAAAGCCGATGCCCTCGAGCCCGTCAGGCAACACGTCATGCAATGTCTTTTCCGCAGGCATCTGGGAATCCGATCAAATTTTGAGTGCTGGACTTGGAGAACCATCGAACGGAAGCGACGTTCCTGCGGCGACAAAATAATTTTCATCCCGGCGCACCAGGTCGGCAAGCCATTCACCGTCACGGAAACGCAAACGCCATCCAATTCTATTTCCAAGGCGGCGGAACCATGCCGCGAGCATAGTGTTTGCTGAGGGAGCCTGCTCGAAAGGCTACAACGAGGAAAAAATCATGAAAAAACTTCTCTTAGCCGCAGCGCTTGTCTGCGCGTCGACGCTTGCCGCCTTCGCACAGACCACCCCCGCCCCGGCAACCGATGGGAAAACGCCCGCCGTGGCCACGCCCCAGACCAAGAATCCGACAGCGCCTGTCGAAGGCGCCAACAGTTTTACCGAGGAACAGGCGAAAACACGCCTCACGGAGGCCGGATATACCGATATCTCCGGCCTTATGAAGGATGACAAGGGTGTCTGGCAGGCCAAGGCCTCGAAAGATGGCAAGCCGGTAAGCCTCGCGCTCGACTATCAGGGCAACATTGTCGCTAAATAATTCAATTTTCAGGAGAATCCTATGAAGATCGTTACAGGACTTTTCGACGACTACTCCGATGCCAGCGCGGCCGTTAGCGCGCTCGAAGAACGCGGTGTGCCATCCTCGGATATTAGCATCGTGTCCAATAATGCAGATGAACGCCACAGCAAGTCTACAAATGCCGCTGAAGGCGCCGGCACAGGTGCCGGCATCGGCGCCGCCGTTGGTGGCGTGGGCGGTCTGCTCACCGGCCTCGGCATCATGGCAATTCCCGGCGTCGGACCGGTGGTTGCCGCAGGCTGGCTTGCCGCAACAGCGGCAGGCGCAGTAGCCGGTGCCGTGGCAGGCGGTGCCGCCGGCGGGCTTATCGGCGCGCTGACGGAGTCCGGCGTGCCGGAAGACTATGCTCACGTCTATGCGGAAGGCGTTCGCCGCGGCGGCACGCTGGTAACCGCGAAAGTCGAAGACAGCCTTTATGCGGACGCGCAGGACATCCTTCGCCAGTCCAACTGGGTTGATCCCGATCAGCGCCGTGAGGCCTATGCCAAAGAGGGCTGGTCACGCTTTGATGACACGCTGGATCCTTATGAACCAGCTGAAATCGAACAGGAGCGTATGCGCTACAGGCGCCAGAACTAACAACGAAGAGAGGCCGGCATCTGCCGGCCTTTTCTTTTAAATCCAGGGGGCAAACGGGAGTGCCGATCATTGCAACAGCGTTCTCAGCGGATAGCAGGCGAGGGCGGTCGTAAAACACGGTTCAAAAGCCTTCTGAAACGTATCATAAACGTGGCGAGCAGTTCAGAGGAAGACCGGTCATTCTACAAAATCGGCAAACTCGGGTCCGACGCCACACAAATTCGCCTGAAGTCTGGTCGCCGGACGGGCGAAAATTATAATGACTGCCCGCAAGGGTAGTCGGCTGGCTGCAGCCTTGGGATTCGCTCGATGCTGTTGTTGGTGCATTTGAACGAGAGTTCTTCGATGAAGCGCTCTTGCGGCGCCTTGATTGGAGAGTTCGTGCCGAAAGCCTTAGATCCTCTCTTCGGGATGCAGGGTCGGACACCAGAGCAATTTCTGAACGTTAGCTCTGCTCAAGTAAGAGGTTCGAGTGTTCGGTTTCCATCAAGAGCTTAAAAGAGCCGTGGTGGGGACGGCGGCGTAAACTCCATCAGGAGCCCGTCATTCTATTTCGTTGCTGCGCCACCCAATTGTAAGCGACAAGCTGCGGACGTTTTGGCCTTGTAGCCCCACGGCATGAGAGCGTCGATTTCACTGCTTGGCCAGCGAGACGCTCAAGTGTCTGGGCCAACCGAGCTTGCGGATCCACAGTGTTCAACTTTGCAGTTTGAAAGTGTCGCGGTTGTGGCCTATGGCCTTCCGCCGCCGTCGCTGTCCGCGAAGAGACTATTCTTTCTTGTTATCGCCTGACGTCTGATAGCACGCTCGACGATGTTGGAGGGGGCGTGTCGCAAAGCTGGCGATAGGACGCGTTGAGCCGATAATCACCCAGCTTTCACGCTTTGTTAACCTTTTGAAGTCCGAAGAGGCGCCCGAGCAGATCGTTTTGATCGTTGACGGTCCACTCGCCGGAAAATCCGAAGCCTTTGCGCAGCCACAACATCGCTTCGAACCCGGCGATCGTCCGGCGCGCCGTTTTGAATGACTGGAAACCGCCGATCTTAGGCATGTTCTTCTTCACTCGGAAGTGATCGCTTTCGATGCCTTGCTGCAGATGCTTGGTGACATAATGGACCGGGTTCGGATGCAAAAGCCCATCATCGACGGCTGCTTTGATCGCAGAAGGAAATGTACTGGCGCCATCGGTCCCGATCTTCCCCGGCGATAGCAACTGCTCATCCTTGAGCATCTTGCGGAAGAAGCGTTTAGCGGCGTCGAGATCGCGCTTAGCCGTGAGCAAGAAGTCGACCGGGTTGCCGTGCTTGTCGATGGCGCGGTACAGGTAACGCCACTTGCCCCGGATCTTGACGTAGGTCTCGTCAATCCTGAATGAACCACAATGCGGCCGGCGAAACTGGCGCAGCCGCTTTTCGATGATAGGCGCATAGGCGAGGACCCACCTATTGATGGTGCTGTGGTCGACCTCGAAGCCGCGCTCGCGGAACATCTCCTCAAGATCTCTATAGCTGAGCGGGTAACGCAGATACCAGGCCACCGCCTGCACGATCAGCCATGCCTCGAAATGTCGTCCCTTGAAATCATCCTTCGACTGGCGCTTCAACTTCTCGGTAATGGCATTCAGAATCATGGCTACGCTCCGCTACATCGGGAGCGGAATTTCCACCGTTGTGGTCAACAGCACGTTAACCACAAAAATTTGCGACAGGCCCGTCTGGAGCGGCGCCGATCTGATCAGCAACATACTTCAGCATGGCGCGAGGCGGAGTTTCTTCTGCTCCAAGCACTCGACCCGGGTATCGCATCAGACATAGCTGGATGGCGAAGCCGAGCCGATTGTGATTACGTCTCCGCAGTTCAATCTCCAGGCGATCCGCCAATGACAACGAATAGTGTCGGATTAGGTTATCCTCGTCGACTGGTATGTCGACAAGCTTCCGGCGATCTTGATCTTTAAGAAGCTTGCGCTTTGCCATCGCCCGACTCCATTGATGAGCAATCTGCTCGAAGCGTTGTCGAGTCGGGCCGGACAGAGAAATCAAAATTGGCGCATGTCGGTGGCAATCCACAGAGATCGGATGTTGCACATCGGATCTACGGCATCGTTCCGGTTTAGTTCGACCTTAGCGTACGATTTCGGACTGCTCTTGTTCCGACCCCATACCGCTCCGACAACGATCCCAACAAGCACACCACCGAATGCCAGCAGAAAGAATTGGCCGACGGCCTCGAACGCGTTGAAGGTTCCTGTCGCCACTGCGGCAACAGCGAAACGAAAGAGCACCAATCCGCTTGCGTCATTCAGGAGGCTTTCGCCTTCAAGCAGCATCTGAAGCCGTCGGGGCAATCGCACCCGTTGCAAAATGGCGCGACAGGAAACCGCATCCGGCGGAGAAACAATGGCGCCAAGCGCGGCACACACAGCCCAGGGTAGCGATGGAAAGAGGAGATGGGTAACGACGGCCACCACCGCGCTCGTAAACAGGACTGCGCCGACAGCAAGCGAAGCAATACCAATCATATGTCGCCGCAATCGAGTATGAGCGATGGACCAGGCACCATCCATCAAAAGCGGCGGAAGGAAAATGACGAGAACCAAATCCGGGTTGACAGTGATCGCTGGCAGCCCTGGCAGAAAGGCAAGCAATGCGCCACCGGCTAATAGGGCGACGGGAGGTGGCAGGCCAAGGACGCGGGCTGCGTAATGGAGCGCAATGATTGCAAGGAACATGGCAATCACCAATTCAAATAGATGCGTTCCCTCCATGCGCTCCTCTCGGTATGTTTCGACTTCGGTAGGCCTCATTAAAAAGCATATTCAACCGGGACACAACGTCAGTTATTCGATGGCCAAAGTCTATTGCGTAGCCGTTCCGTTGTGGCGTTTGTATCGACTTGATATCCCATCTGACGGTTCCGGTATTTGCGGGTTGGCTGCTGCGGAGAAGACGACGAACAGCAAGCTCTGGTCGACAAAACCTTCGAGTTGATAAGCGATGTTGACGAGGCATGAAGCCACACCTTGGTCTTCGGCTTCCACGGATGCCGACCGCATGAGCGATCTGGTTCGATGACACACGGTCATAGCCGTTGACTGCGAAATGATTGACTGCTGCCTTGCAAACACGCTCTATAGCTGTGGATCGATCAATCAATGGCCAGCACTCAGACCACAACCTCATGTGAAGCGTTTAGTTGGACCAGTGTTATTGAAATCCAAGGATCGAGATGATTTGCTCGATTTCATCGGTCGTATTATAATAGTGAGCCGATATCCGAATGGCGCCGTTGCGAATACTCGCATATACATCATTCTCCGCGAGAACAGCCAGCAGATCCGTTGCGGCAACTCCGGGTTTCTGCAAGAGAGTTATGCCGGAGCTCGATTTTTCATCAAACTGGTAACATACTTCGATTCCGTTTTCCTGCGCACGGTCGCGGAGGATCGCGTGCAGCATGAGGATCCGGGTTTCGATTGCCTTGATTCCCAATTCGTCAATCTGGGAGAGACGTTCTGTAAGTCCGAAAATACCGCATCCGTCGGGCGTTCCCGGCTCAAAACGACGGGCGTCGGGAAGGAAGTCAAGTGTTCGATTGAAATCAAACGGATCGTTTACACTCAGCCAACCAGTAACACGGGGTGTAACCTGATCAAGAGCGCGATTGGAGAAACTGGCAAACCCGATGCCGCGAGGTCCCATCATCCACTTGTGGGCACTGGTAACCAGTACATCAATACCTGCCGCCGTCACATCGAGCTCAATTGCTCCGATCGATTGTGTGCCATCGACAACCAGCAGCGCACCATTTTCCCTGCAAAGCTCCCCCAGCGAGGCGACGTCGACGCGATAACCGCTATAAAACTGAACGTGGCTCACCGTGACAACGCGAGTACGATCATCCAGTGCTTGCCGGACGACGTCAGGTTGAAGCTTTCCGTCCGTTGCCGAAATCTTGCGGATTTCGACGCCCAGAGATTCCAGTTGCAGCCAGCAAAGATAATTCGACGGAAATTCCTGAGCGCACACTACGACGTTGTCACCGGCACGCCAGTCGATGCCAAGGGCTACAAGTGAAAGACCGTGGGAGGTGTTTTGCACGTAAGCAATATGGTCCGGCGAGGAACCGATGAGCTTCGCCGCTAACATCCGGCCTTTTTCGAAATAGGGCCGAGACAACTGCTTCGCTTCACGAAGATGTGCCGCGATAATCGCATTATACTGGTCGCTTGCATCCCTCACACGGCCGGAGATCGGGGATACTGCAGCGTTATCGACATAAATTCGGCCATTAAGATAGGGTATATCGCGACGCAACTCGCTTATTTTTTGATCGCTGATCATATCCGAACCTTCCTTATAAGCGCGATGTCGAGACAGTCCCACTCAAATATGTATAGCTGAGTTATGAATGCCGCAAATCCGATATGGAAACGAAAAATAAAATGGCACAGAGGCTCACAATCAACCTTTGTGCATATCCCGAACGATGCTCCGTTTATATTATCAGGCGACCATTTTTTCCAATGCCAGCACCAGCTTTCCTGTTCTGTTTTCATACTCTGTCAGGATGGAGAAGTGATTATGGACAAGGGGTTTTAGGGTAGGGGCTGCCCCCACCCCTCGCAATCGCGACGAGTAATCGACTGATTGTCTACGCAGCTCGGGGAGTTCCTCGCTTCCATACGCTATCGTCATTGGGCAGATGGAGGAAACAACATGATTGATTGGGCTAAAGCGATGCACATCAGTGGCCGTCAGTTGTAGCGCTGAGTTCAAATAATTCAGTCTGCAAGGGGTAAGGTCATAGATGCCGCTGATAAGTAAAGCGCCATCAAACTGGACCCGGCTCATGATTGTTGCAGCAAGATGAGCCCCCGCTGACCACCCAGACACCAGAATATGGCTTATACCAATGCCCATTTGAGCCGCGTTCAATCGTAACCAAACTATAGACATTTCAATTTCGTCGACCAAATCCGACATCGCGATATCGGGACACAATGTATAGCCGATCATCGCAACATCGAATCCTGCGCTCAATGGACCAGCGGCGAGACATGCGAACATTTCTTTATTGTTTCTCTGCCAATACCCCCCGTGAATGAAAACCAACAGAGGTGCATCGGTCCTGCCGCAGCGAAACAAATCAATACGGTTTCTTTCCCGCTCTCCGTATCGAAGATCGAGCCAATTGCAGTGCTGTGCCCTAAACTGGCGACTGCGCTCTGTCATGGCAGTCAGCCGTGCCGCACTATCCGCCACAGCTTCGGAATTGTTGTAAGCGCGATCCAACTCAGCCCGGTTCATCGCTCGCCATAGGCGGGCGTCCTCACGCAGCACGGCGGCCATGGTGGCTATGCAGTTTACTGGACAAGAGACGACGCCATTCGTTGAACTCCGGCGCGGAGGTGTCACGTGGCCTTTGCAGATCGATGCTGTATTCGCTGTCGATCCGGCCAGGACCTGGGGACATGACGACAACGCGATCGGCGAGAAAGATCGCCTCTTCAATAGCGTGAGTGACGAAAAGCACAGTTAACTTCGTCCTTTCCCAGAGTTCTACCAGCTCATCCTGCAGCCTTTCACGGGTCATCGCATCCAAAGCACCAAAGGGTTCATCCATCAATACAACTTCCGCATCGTTTGCCAGAACGCGCGCGATCGCTACGCGCTGTTTCATGCCGCCCGAGAGTTGGTGCGGATATGCGTTGGCAAACTTCTGGAGGCCGACGAGTTCGATGAATTTGTCGGAGGTCTCGCAAACTTCCCTTTTTGCGCGGCCCCGCGATTTCGGGCCGAAACCGATATTGTCACGTACCGTAAGCCAGGGAAACAGACCGTAATCCTGAAAGACCATCCCACGCGAGGGATCGGGACCTCCTACGGGCTTATCCCACATCAGCACGTCGCCACTCGTTGGCGTTTCAAAACCTGCAACCATGCGCAACAAGGTGGATTTACCGCAGCCTGACGCTCCGATCAGGCAAATGAATTCGCCTTTTCTTACGGTGAGACTTGCATTGCGCAATGCCTCGATTGACTGACCGTTCAGTTTGAATGTCTTCGAGACGTTCCTGATTTCGAGAATAGGGGAGGCACTGTTAGACATGAGAAGGGCTCCAGGCTAGAAGACGTCTGCCAATCGACATTACGATTTGGTCGGATATGAAACCAAGAATGCCTATTACGAGCATGACCGCGATGATGATCTCTGTTCGCGAGAGCTGGCGCGCTTCCATGATGATGGCGCCAAGGCCTGTTTGAACGCCGGTCATCTCGCCCACAACGATCACCATCCAGGCAACCCCGAGACCAAGCCGCAACCCGGTAAAGATCGACGGCAAGCTGGCAGGAAGGACAACGTTGAAAAACTGGGCACTGCCCTGACAGCCGAGCATACTGGCGGCTTCGAAAAGGCGATTATCGACAGAACGCACTCCGAAGATTGTATTGATCAGGACGGGATAAAACGCACCCAGGAAGACCAGGAATACTGCAGAGCTGGGGCCGAGACCAAAGATTATCATTGCCAACGGCAGCCAAGCGGTGACTGGTATAGGCCGGAGCACTTGAAATGTCGGTTCAAGAAGCTGTTCAAATAGAGGAGTTCGCCCTATCAGCAATCCCAGCGGAAGTGCGAATATACATCCAAGTCCAAAGCCCCCGAAGACACGCCCGAGGGACGCCAAAACATGCGTCAGCAAAGTGTTGCTGTAAGCGTCGTCATAGATGCCACCGAAGGCCAGGTCATAAAGGGCGACCGCAACGTCGCTGGGCGGAGGGATCAGGCTGTAAGCACCGTATGTTGAAAAGTGCCAGATAGCGATGAAAGCCAGCGGCAATAAAACCGCGAGGATAGGCTTTTTCAGCTTGCCGACAAATGTCGATATCGTGTCTATGGCTGTGGGACTGGATCGCATCGGTTCGCTCGGAGAGTTGTCAACCATGATTGTCATAGTGAGCTCTCCATTTCCTGAATTCTCGATGTCTGAAAAAACGCATCGAAATCGGGTAGTCGGCGAATCTGCTTCAATTCCAACATGTGTTGGGCATATGTCTTGGTTTGCTCGATCTGTGTTGGGCCAAATTTCCACGTCAGCTCGACATTTGGAACCGACAGTTCAATCGCATCGGGCTTCTGCCCTAAGCGCGTTACTGCCATCGCTGCGAGCTCTTTAGGGTTTGCTGTCACATAGTCGACCGCCTTACGGTGAATATCCAACATGATTTTTGTAAGCTCCGGGTTGCTGGCAGGGGTGTCGTGATGAGCACCGAAGACCATATTGAGTCCTCCCATTGATGTGCTGTAGGGATACTCAACCAGCTTTCCGACACCCGTCGAAAGACTAACTCCGGGACCAGGTTCCGCGCCTGAATATGCATCGATATCACCTCGAGCCAGCGCGAGGTGCATTTCACTAAAGGACACGCGAACAGGTGTGATATCCTTGATAGAGAGTCCCTCCATCCGGAGTCTTTCGAGAAGAAACACCTCTTGTGTGGAGCCGGGCCAAATCGCGACCTTTTTTCCTTTCAGGTCTTTTATCGAGGAGATCGGTGTATCCTTTCCCGCAATGATGGCCATTCCCTTGTTGCAGGCCCCGGCTATGACGGAGATCGGCTCACCAGCTGCTGCGCCCAGCAATGCGGCTGCGACACCAAACATGCCAAAATCGACGGACTTGGTAACCACCGCATTCTTACCTTCGGTGGGAGATTCGAACGGATAGACCTCCACCTTGTATCCGGCGGGCGTGAACTGTTCATAGAAATAGGGACCGATGGAGTGGATCAACTTCAAGGCACCGACGCGAATAATTTGCGTGTCTTGAGCTCTTAAGACTGTTGGAGCGGAAAGTGCGGAAAGGGCAGCGCCAACCAGGACCTGTCTGCGGTTGAGAAAGCTTGTCATTTTACGCTCCTGTTATCAGTAAGAGGGGAGAGATTGCTGGAGGCTTTCCTGATAGAACCGCCATCCACCGAAATGGGTTATGTCCTTGGCATCGCGAAGCGCAAAGGGTTCGCACAAGAACCCCTTCACCTCGCTGCCATCTTCGAGCTTTATGGTGCCAATCCCGAGCGGCGCTGGAATTGCATTGACGAACGTGCCGAAACCAGACGCAGGAAGATCCCACAACTCAAGTTCGATGCCTCCAGCAGCGGCCTCGTCACGGATGAGTCCCGGCTTAGCGGGCACCGTCCCTTCTAACGCGTAGAATGCGTATCCACTCGCCGTACGAGACGTTTGGCGAAGGATACCACCACGATCAGTTAGTTGATAGTTCAGGGGCTGTCCGGAAAGGTGGGCGCCGACCACAGCGATTGAAATCGTTTCCAGATCGCAAGTGGCTGATGCGGCGTTCCTGGAGATAAATGCCTTTCCAAGTCGGGCAATTGCTTTGTCTTCAAAAGCGGGGCCGATCAGGCTTACTCCAAAGGGAAGCCCAGAATTTCCAAATCCCGCAGGGACGGCAATGGCCGATAAATCCATCAGATTTACAAAGTTCGTATAGAGGCCAAGATTGCTGTTCAGTTTTACGGGTTCGGCAATCATTTCCTCGATAGTGTATGTCGTGGGCGCAGTGGGTAAGACCATGACATCGATATCAGTCCAGACTGCCTCCGTTTGCCTGATCAAATCGGCGAGACGGTACGCGCCTTCAAATGCATCAGCTGCGCTCATTGTACTGGCAGAGAGAATGATCTCACGAACGACAGGATGAATGGAGTTCGGCCTGTTCAGGGCGAAGTCTTTTATTGACGCAAAACGTTCTGCAACCCAGGGGCCGGCGTAAAGCATTTCTGCCGCAAGTTTAAATGGCGTGTAATCGAAGCGTACCGCCGTGCCGCCGAGTTCCTCAAGGGTGCGGATAGCTTTTCGAAACAGCCTTTGCGCGTCGGCGTCTCCGAAGAATTCCAGTTGGTCTTCGTCCGGTAGTCCAAAGGTGAATTCGGCTGGCCATCGATTGCGCTGACCTGATTGAGACGGCGCCACGCGCGAGAATGCGTCGGAGGGGTCAAAGTGCGACGCGACATCAAGCACGAGCAGGGCGTCGTCGACCGAGTGGGCAAAGATGCTTATACAATCAAGGCTGCGCGCGGCGCGCACCAGACCACTGTTTGAGAGCAAGCCACGTGTGGGTTTAATGCCGACCAGATTGTTCAGTGCAGCCGGAACCCGTCCTGAACCAGCCGTGTCTGTTCCGAGCGAGAAAGCTACGAGCTTCTCAGCAACCGCGACGGCTGACCCACTGCTTGAGCCGCCGGATATGTAGCGTTTGTCAAATACGCATGATGGTATCCCATAGGGAGATCGCGTTCCGTTCAGTCCAGTAGCGAATTGATCGAGATTGGTCTTTCCAAGCGGTATGGCACCGGCGGAGATCAGTTTTTCAACGACGAATGCGTGTTGGCTCGGCAAATACTCGAAATCGGGACAGCCTGCGGTTGTTGGAACACCGAGAACGTCAATGTTGTCTTTAACCGCAAAGGGGATACCAAAAAGCGGGAGGTCACATCCGTCGAGTTTTCGTTGCAGCAGGTTTGCTGCAAGCGAGAGGACATTCTCGCGCGGCACAAGATTTATCCAGATTGGTTGTAACTCGCTGGAGGCAATGCGGTCATACACCGTCAGAATGACTTCAATCGGATCAACGCCGGAGGCGTAGAGGCTTCGGTACGAAGCGATATCTCCCAGTTCATCAATCGCGATCGTGAAATCCGTGGAATGTTTGGCTGCGGTCATTTCTCTTATGCACCTTGTGTCGGTCTCGACCCGACTATTCAAGGAAGGGCTGTTTCAATCCAGTGCTTGATTTTGATCAATGCGTTGCATAATTTGCAACGCAACAACGAGGACCTCATGAAACACCTAAGAACGCTTCAACTAATCGCGGATGTGGCACGACGTGGGTCGATCCGGGGGACTGCAGAAAACCTGAACATCACTGCTTCGGCGCTTACCCGGAAAATTCAGGACTTCGAAGAAGAGCTGGGAACGCTCATCTTTGAACGGCTGCCGCAAGGTATGCGCCTCAATGCCGCCGGTGAATTGCTGGTCAGACACATCCGAGATCAAACGGCCGATTTTGAGCGACTCAAATCTCAAATAGCAGATCTTTCGGGCGTCAGGAGAGGTCACGTGGCAATTGTCAGCAGCCAAGCTTTCGTTGACAAGGTATTGCCTATGCAGATTGCAGACTATCGAGAGCGCTACCCGCAGGTTTCGTTTTCTGTTCAGGTGAGGGATCATAGCCTTGGTATTGCTGCGTTAACCAACTTTGAGGCCGACCTCGCTCTGCTGGTAAATCCACCACCGACGACAGATATGCAAATTCTGTTTGCGTCTGATCAGCCTTTTTTTGCGCTCATGCGCGCTGATCATCCACTGGCCGGGACGAGTCCAATCAGGCTCCGGGACTGTTCAGCTTATCCTATTGCGATGCCCGATAAAGGCTTGGCTATCCGCCACATGCTCGATGTCGCTCATGCACGAATTAGAGTTGAGCATAATATTTCTATCGAATCCGGATCGCTCGAATTTCTACGGAACTACATTCTTCGTGAACGTGCAATAACGTTTCAAACCCTGCGCGGAGATCCCGATGATCGGACTTGCGCGCGCCCTATTGATCCGCGTGACATCCCTTCTATCCAGATTGTTCTTGGTCAGCTCAGAAGCCGCACGCTCTCCGTTGCAGCAGCCAAATTCGCTGATCAGCTCATCAACAATCTCTCAAACGCCTGAGTTGTGTTGCGATTTTCTGAACAAGATGATCAAAATACAGCACTGGATCGCAACACATTTCCCTCTTAACGCTGCTGCCGGCTCCGTCACAAAGCGAGCAAAATCAATTAGCCTATTGCTCAAGAGAAGAGGGTCCCATGCAAAATACATTTGCAATGCTTGCCGAGTACAATGATTGGGCGGACAGGATGTTGTTCGATGCAATTCGAAAATTGCCCGAACGTGCGCCTTCTAAACCTCTGAAAACTCTATTTGGATCGATTATAGGCACGCTGAACCATAACTACCAGGTGGACATGATCTGGCGAGCACACCTCCTTGGAGAGAAACACGGGTTCACAACACGACGGGACATCCTGTATCCGGACTTCGATGCGATTGTCGAAAAGCAGTTCGAGATCAATGAATGGTATGTAATGTGGGCAAAGAGCCAGTCCGCAGAAAGCCTGAGCGAGGTACTAAACTTCAAGTTCGTATCCGGTGTTACAGGCCGTATGACTCGTGAAGGCATGTTCCTGCACATCATCAACCACAAGACATATCATCGCGGATGGATCGCGCAAATGTTCTTTGATTTTGACGTGAACCCGCCTGAAACAGATCTGTGTGTTTATCTGTGCGAAAATTGATTTAGATTTTAGAGACTAATATCTGTGAGGCCATGCTGAAGCGCGACTTTTGCAGGTTGAGTTTACGCATAATGATGTCTGTTAGCGAAGTGCTTTTGTCGAAAGACCTCTGCAGATGTTTTTAACCGTTCCTTTTTGCCAGAGTGATTGCGGGGCATAGAACCATGTTTGCGATCCAAGGCCAAACGGCGCCCATAGCGACGTCTGGATCAACATGCGCGTATGTGCGTTCCATAACGGGTTCCTTGCATTGGATAACTCATTGTTATCATTTGCAAGTCGCACTTCAAACTAGAACCCACCGCTATTGCAGTTAAAATCACATAATCTATCTTATGGAACTGAGTTATATAAAAATTAACGGCAGAGTATCTATCTGCCGCTTATAAATGTTTAGTCTCTGAAACTGGTTTTCATCTAACTGATGAACACAGTGTCACATTCACAAATTACCAGTGGCTTTGCCTATTCGCCAATAAATGCCGCCGCCGGTCATACCACCGTCAACGGGTAGATCAGCGCCGGTGATGAAAGACGCATCAGGCCCTAGCAAAAAGACAACTGCTGCCGCGACTTCATCCGGATTGGCACCACGGGACAATAATATTGCATCCCGGTTGCCTTCAAAAAATATTTGCTTTTGCAGCATCATGCTCGGCATTCGGTATTAATGCCATTGGTGTTTCGGCCAGACCCGGACAAACCGAATTCGCACGGATTGTCTGACTTGCAAGTTCCTGCGCTGCTGCGCGGATCAGTCCCAGTAATCCCCATTTGCTAGCGCAATAAGCTGCGCTGAAAGGTGCACGTACGCTTCTCCTCCACTAAGGTCAAAGGCGAGTGGCTGTATCTGTACCTATCTGTTGACTGCAACGGCTAAACCTTTGATTTGCTGTTGTCTGAGTGCTGGGACTCGGCTGCCGCGCGATGTTTTTCAAGAAAGCCATTGCAACTAATGGCGTTCTAGAGAAGGTGGTCATTGATTAGAGCTGCGCCAATCTGGCTGACATGCAGGCTGTTTGCAGGATTCTGAAACTCACCGGAACAGGCAATATTATTGAAATCCGACAGATCAAATTTCTCAACAATATCCTTGAGTAAGACCACAGGCTTATCAAACGGATCACCAAATCAATGATGGGCTTCAAAACATTCCATTCCCTTGCAGATACCATCGCAGGGATAGAAGTCGCTCACATGATCAGCAAGAACCAATTCACCAACGACAACCGCTCGCCATTTCAGGTCTTTGCTGAACTCGCAGCTGAACTGCCTCCAGAGATAAGGACAATTCTACTCCGCTCAAACTTTGCGACACGGCTACATCAGAGGCCCGAGACATGGCTGCCCACGTGCCGCTTCGTAAAAATATCGAAGAATAGGTGCTTGCTAAACGAGTGCCATCCAGACGTGACAGGGCTCCATCCAGATATTTCTGTAACGTTACGGTGCCCCGATTTCAATAATACTCATTGTCGTTATTGCTGACTGACCATTAATTGTATATATATTATTTTCGTAACTGGAGGCGACGGGGGCTGCATACAAACATTGTGTTGCCTCCGTGTTGTTATCTTTCTCTGTAGTATACTGCCCAGCACACAAACCTGGAATACGTTGATTTATTTCAGTAGCAAGCCCCTTCGGCCAACGGTATGCAGGTAACATGTAATCACTCGGTGTATATACCACCTCGTTTTCCGTACCATCCTCAAATCGGACGTTGAATTTAACTGCTTGCCCAGCACTAAGTGCAGACGGAGCGTAAATGGCGTTTATTTTTTTGTATTTATCTAGAACATTTATCGTATACTTCACAGATTCGCCTTCTGTGGCATAGAGGAAATTTTGGTAACTAGAGCCTGTCGTTTTCAGAAATTTACAGCGATTATTTGTTGTAACTTTATCGGTCAGTACTCCTGCGCATACACCGTGAATAGTGGAGTTGAGGTTTTGAGCTAATCCAGGCGCCCATCGGTAAGCCGGATAATAATAATCGCTCGGAGGAACGTACACCACAAATTGTTTAGAGTATCCTTCAATATGAATATCCATCCTAACCAGTTGGTTGTCAGTCAAATTGGGCCCTGTAATTTGTCCCGCTTGTTTCCACAGGGGGGCGGGTTTTAAGGTAAGTAATGCCTTTTTTTCTTTTGGTAGACGGGATTTTGCTGTACTGATATTAACATGTTCAAAATCTCGGGTTGTAACAGGAACAAAGTCAGTATATTGATTTTGAGATTCAAGAAACTCCCCGAACTTGTTTCGTGGAGTGGAGGATATTCTAACTTTATTTTTATCTTTACTTTTAAAAAAATTATTAAAAACAATAAAATTTTTAACGCTAATAAAGATATTTTCTGTGTCGGTGAAATTTTGCCAGTAACTAATTGACGTTTCCTCAATGATATTATTGAAAATAAATGTATCACTCATTTCTAATATATGAGAATTGTCGTATGCTCTGGCATCAAACGCAACTTGGTTTAAATAGTTTCCTGCAAAATAAAGATTTTTCGCATTCCGAAATTTCACCGAACCTGTCGCATCTTGCGGCCATCCGCTAAAGTAATTACTTGTTACATCAACATTGTTATATTGTTTAATGTACACCGCATGATCTCTACCCATTTGACAGTTTTCTGTTTTAGGCATTTTCTTTAGGCAACTTCTGGTGTTTCCGTTGATAATATTGCTATTAAATACTGAATCTGTAAGGCCATCGGTGGCATACCACGCAGACTTATAATAATCCTACTCTACGTCCAGCTTGATATCATTAGATGCCCCCGCCAGTCTCAGTTTTGTGACAACATTATAAGTTTCCGTATCATAGTAATTTAATGTAGCAATAATTTTATCATTTGATATATTCCCCACGATATTGTTTTGAATAAGCGTCTTTTTGTTTCTATACGTACTTATTCCTAGACCTGGGTGTGCTTCGTCACGAAGAAATACATTGCCTTGGATAAAGAATTGATTATGTGAAACCGACAGCTGAGGATATTCAGCATTGGTATTGATGAATGCATTATTTTCAATGATAATTCCATCTTTGTTTCCATAGAAATCAACACCGATATTATCCAGAATAAGGTTTTTTACTGTCAAATTTTTCACCATAGAGCTGTAATCGGTGTTGCCAATACTCGAGCTTTTAGTGAGGTTTGGATCATGAAAAATTGTTATGCCATCTACTGAACCCACCAGGCTATTTCCATCACCCAATATGATATTGTTGCTAATAATATACTTACCTGCTGGAAAAAAAATCCCGGCCTTTGGAGGCATGTACTGATTGATAAGTGTTGAAACATCAACGGCAGTATTTGCCTGAATGCCTAAGTTAACAGCACAGATGAGGCGTCTGTTTGCTAACGAAGGCATCGGTTCATTACTGCATAGCGCGTCGGCAGCCAGTATTTTCTGCGGTGAAAATATATATGTATAAATACTTAAAAATAGAATGTATAATAATATCTTCATAGTTAACTCACATGAAAATTTCAATGTTAGAAAGTTATTCTGATTTAAAATGTATAAATATTTATATATTCAGTAATTAATTATTTATCCTTGAATAAAAGTTTTCTTAAACGGTATTATTATATTTGGAGAATAATTTCTTAAACTTGTATCAGTTTCAGTTAGAATTATGCTCTCATTTTAAGTGTTAGAGCGACTTTTGTGCACCCAATGGGACGCCTGGCGCTCTAATCTCAATTATGGTTGGGTTCGTAGTTAGGCCGTTGTTGACTGAATGAGTGCAATCTCACGCAATGAAACCGACTGCCCGTGATCCAATTTACCGCCACCATGGTGTCCTGCCGATGTGATATTTCAAGATATTATGCTTGGTTCTGATACAAAATTTTGATCTTGGTAGAAACAACCTTATTTCTGGATGTGTTCATGCTGCGAGTTCCGCAAAGACCTGAAATGGTGAGCGATACTCGTTGATGAAATTGGTTCTTGCGGGTCATCCGCACTAGTTCGATGTGCGCGATGGCGACAGAGGTAGAATAGAATGTTTTGAAGCCTGTTATTGGTTCGATGATCTGTTTTATAAAACGGTGGTCTTGCTCAAGGACATTATTGAGATATTTGACCTGCCGCATTGCAATGTACATCATTTATCTG
>NZ_NNRL01000086.1 GCF_002252505.1 Brucella grignonensis
ATCGAAAACGGTGAAGTCACAGTGTCATCAGATTACTGGATCGAGCGCACGCGCACGGGATCAGGCTATCCGATCATGGTGCCGGTCGTCGACATCGTGGAGATTGGCAATGGCGGCGGTTCCATCGCCTGGGTGGATGAATACGACAAGATGCATGTGGGGCCGAAAAGCGCGGGCGCCAACCCCGGCCCGATCGCTTACGGGCGTGGCGGCACCAGCCCCACGACCACCGATGCCAACCTGTATCTAGGACGTATAGACGCTGACTATTTCTGCGGCGGTGAAGTCGTGGCCGACATGGACGCGCTGCAAACCGCACTGACGACCTTGGGCGAGCGGCTGGACCTGTCACCGGTCGAAGCCGCGCGCGGGATCGTGCGGATCGCGAACCACAACATGACCAACGCGCTGAAGCTGATCAGCCTGAAC
>NZ_NNRL01000087.1 GCF_002252505.1 Brucella grignonensis
CGCGGTGCGGGCGACGTCGATCCTTTCCTCGATATGGTGGGCTGATGATGAAGTCCTTCGTCGCCAAGCTGCTGAAGTCGGCCGGCCTACTGAGATTCGATCTTCTTGTGCGGAGCAGTGCCACCTTTCCTGGTCCAGAGGGAGTCCCGAAAGGCCAGTTGTGCTTGGTCCGAGACGGAGACGTGGAGAAGTGGGCGTGCCTAACATGCCCTGGCGGCTGCGGCCGCGCGATCAATCTCTCGTTGAACCCAACGAGACGACCAAGGTGGTCCGTTGTTGGAGACTTCTGGCAAAGACCTACGGTTCAGCCCTCAGTGCATCAGATCAATGACTGCGGCTGTCATTTTTGGATAAAGGAAGGCCGCATCGACTGGTGCGAAGGTGGGCGTCCCGGGACAGATAGTTCAGGACAAGTTAAAAGGGTGTAGGTAGCCGTGAGCCGCAATGGTGCCGCGCGCGCGCCGTCGGCGGCTCTGCAAGCTTCTCCTTCGTAATGTCCGCCACTAAAGGCAGGGCGTCGGCTACCGGCCCTGAATAAGTCGACCAGAAGCTGCGATGAGAGGTCGAATAAGGTCCTACGCTATCTCGTGAATTTTCACCGTCGGCACAACCTGCCTAGCTATTTCACACAGATGCCGATGGTGCGTCAGGTAAATTACCTGCCCGACCTGAGCCATCTGCCCGAACAGCCGGAACACCTCCTCTGATCGCGGCTCATCGAAGGTCTCCATGACGTCGTCTGCGA
>NZ_NNRL01000088.1 GCF_002252505.1 Brucella grignonensis
GGCAAGCCGCAGGGCGAGATAGAGCTGGAACTGAGTCCCCTTGGACATCTCGACCGCCTGCTTGGAGCCTCCCTGCCGTGACAGACCGATCAGTGCTTCCCGGTCATTATCAGGCCGCGTGGTCAAGCCGGTATACTCGTCGCGGGTGATCAGCCGGAACGCCTCGGATGCCCGGTTCATCATGGCGCTGCGGTGCTTGTCGCGATAGGCGCGAATGCCATGCTCGGCGATTAGGCTCCCGCTCCTGAGGCGAAGATAGCGCAGCGCCAGCTCCTCGATTTCCAGAAGCAAGGTGCGCCGGTTCGCCTCGAGGCGGGCTGCGGCATCATCGCCGCCGATGGCGGTCAGGCGATCGGTAACCTGCGCCCTGTCCGCGAAGAGGTTCTTTGATCGGCCGTCGAGATCTTCAAGTCGCGTGATGAGCTCGGCCTGCTCGCGCTGCAGTTCGGCCAGGTCGGTATTGGCAAGACTGGCCAGGGCAGCCTCGAGCGATTGCAGCTGCATGTCACCGACGATCTGCCGTTCCAGCTTGCTCTTCTGTTCGACCAGCTCATCCCTTTTGCGGCAGCGTTCGAGAGCTTGCCTAACATCCGCAAGGGTCCCGGTCTGGAAGAAATCGGTCAGTTCCTTCTTGCGCGCGGCATGGACCGCGAACTCACCATCCAGCCGCTCTCGTTCGGCCGCCAGGTCGACAAGGCTTTGGTCCCGTTCCAGCCGCTTCGCCTCGACCTGTCTGGCTTCCTCGCGCCGCCGGAGCAGGGCCTTTGCGGCGTCAAGGGGAGCACTGCCGTCGAATGTTTCGCCGAGAGCGTCATACAGATGGGTAACTGCGTCGACGAAGGACTTTCGATCTGCCTCCATGGACGCGATGCGGTGAAGCAGATCATCCTTCTCGCGCAGGACTTCCGGCAGGCTGGCGATGGCGTCGAGAAGCTCGCGGACAGCGCCTACTTTTTCTTCCCCGTTGAACCAGGTGTTTTCGAGT
>NZ_NNRL01000089.1 GCF_002252505.1 Brucella grignonensis
ATTGGTCGCTTCGTCCAGCTCCGCTTTCCGTCGATCCTCGGCTGCTTCCAATTCACCGATGCGCTTTTGGGCGTCCTGCCGCTTGGTCTGCATCGCAGCATGGTCCGCAAGGATGGAGTCGGCTGCCTGCACCAGGGCCGCAAGGTCCAGACCATCGACATCGATCCCGACGCCGATCAGGGTCGTTGCGAGCGTATCCTGCTCCTTTGCGAGCGCAGCTTTAGCGTCTTCTGCGTCACTCAAGGCAAGCCGCAGATCAGCCCACGCGGTCAGCGCCGAAGCGCGGGCTTCAGCCCATCGGCCGATCCTTGTCAGCCACGACGCGACGGCTGCATCGTCATCCAGATCGATTTCCGCTGGCGTTTCGGTCCTGATCTCGC
>NZ_NNRL01000090.1 GCF_002252505.1 Brucella grignonensis
GGCCTTGCCACGCCCGATCGACGTACGGCCCCAGGACTCATTCACGAGCCCGCACACGACCAGTGGATCAATGGCTTCCTGCGCCGCTTTCCTTGTCATTCCAGTGACTTCCGTCACGTTCGTTATGGTCAGCACCGTATCTGCCTTTTGCAACGTGTACAGGAGATTCATCATGCCGAGCTGGCGCAGACGCGAATTCGGCGTCTCGTCGGGCAGGGGCTTTGACATGATCTCGTGCGTAGCCAAGGTCGCAAAAACCGTGTTGTGCCAGCGTTGGTTTAATGGGCTTGGCATCTTCTTATCTATTCGTTATCGTGTAGTATGACAAGGTGGTGAAGCCTCACGGACGGCGAGCCAACGGAGAGACAAACGGGAGTTTGGGCATGAAAAATGCGGTCGCTCGGGCACTTTCTGCCGTTTTACTCTGCGTTTCATTGTACACGTTTTCGTCTTCCATTGCGCGGGCAGATGATTGGGGCTGCCAGGTTCTTCTATGCCTTTCGAACCCC
>NZ_NNRL01000091.1 GCF_002252505.1 Brucella grignonensis
GCCGGTGCAGCATCACGAGCTGCTTGCTGCCCTAGGCTACACCAGATAAAGGATCAGAGCAAGTTGAAAATCCACGCTTTTCTCGGTTTTCATCTTGCACGGCCGTCATGGCTTGAGATCTACGCCGGCGATCGGGCGCGACGACCTTCCAGGTCGATCTCGTCGGGGCAACGCCATCGGAGGGCAAGACACATCCCGTCCTCCGGGAGGGTCTGGCGACGGACAGCACTCAGGCAGGTTTACGGCCAACCCCCCCAGGAGGGTTTCCTTGAACTTGGCACTCATCTCCTCGCCGGTCTGACGCATCGCTTCGATGCAGTTATCGAGGGGCATGTAGTGCGAGCCGTCGCCGCGAAGAGCGAGTGAAGCTGCCGCAACTGCCTTGGTGGCCC
>NZ_NNRL01000092.1 GCF_002252505.1 Brucella grignonensis
CGCCTCCAGAACCTGAAGACCCGCAGCTATAACCTCAGGACCAATCCCATCCGCAGGGATCGCTGCAATCTTGTATTCACGCATGGGAAGTTCGCTCCTGTTCAAGGGCTCGCGCTCAGGGTCAAGCGCCGGACACATGGCCCGTGGCCATGACGAATGATGGATCGGCGGCTTATTCTCAGCCGCCGACCAAACCGAGGTTACTTGCCGCTTTCGCTGATCAGCTTCGTCAGTCGCTCGACTTCAGACGCGAACTTCTGGTCAAGCGCCGCCGGTGTCGCCAGATCTTCCGATACCGGTGCGGTTCCAAGGCTCGCAAAACGCTCGATCACGGCCGGATCCTTGAGTGCGGCGCGCAACGCTTCCGCAAGCTTGCTGCGGATGGCTTCAGGCGTTTCCTTGGGTGCCCAGAGCGCATGCCAGGCACTGAGCTCGAACCCTTGCAGGCCGCTCTCCTCGATGGTCGGAAGATCTGGCAGCACGCCAATCCGCGCCTTCGTTGTCACCGCATAAGGATGAACCTCACCGGCCTTGATCTGGGTCGTGGTGTTGGTCGTCTGGTCACAGGCGAGATCGATGCGACCTCCAATGAGATCGGTCATTGCGGGGCCCATGCCCTTGTAAGGCACCAGAGTGATCTTGGTGCCGAGCGCGTCCTGCAGTAACCTGCCGCAGAGATCGGAAACGGCACCCGTGCCGGCGGTCCCGAAGGTGACGGCAGGCCCGTTTGCCTTCACATAGGAGAGGAGATCGGTGAACGTCTTCGGCTCGAAGTCCTTCCTGCCGACGACCGTCATCGGGACCTCGGTAATCAGCCCGACGCTCGAAAAGTCTTCGATCGGCTTGTAGGTCAGGTTCGGGTAGAGCGCAGCGAAGGTGGCCACCCCGATATGGTAGAGCAGCAACCGGTAGCCATCGGGGTCCGCCTGCGCCACTGTTGCGGCACCAAGCGAGCCGCCGGCGCCGCCCATGTTTTCGATCAGCACCTGCTGGCCAAGGGTCGTGGACATCGACTGCGCCACCAGGCGCGCCACGGTGTCACTCGGTCCACCTGCCGCTGCAGGCACCACGATTGTGATGGGTCGATCAGGATAGTTCTCCTGCGCCAGCACCATATGGCTGGACATGGCAAACAGGACACCTGTGAGGGACAACAGTACCTTTTTCATCGCGCTTTCCTCCCTGAGATCGCGAAGGATGCCTCCACATCCTTTTCCATGCTATCTTGCATGCAAGCTTACATTTATTGATGCGCGCCCGTTTGTCAAGCTCCAGGAGAGCGGCTATAACGAGCCTTGAAACAACGACAGGTAGTTCATGATCAAGACGATCGACATTCCCGGAGCCGCGCCACGCGATCCGGCCACAGAACAGAATTCAGCAAACGCCGACATTAACGGTACGGGTCGGGTTTCTGCCGCCTATCTCGCCATCAAGGAGGCGATACGCTCCAACGCGTTTCCCCCTGGGCACCAAGCTGCGGAAATTGAAATTGCGCGTCAGCTCGGCATGAGCCGAACCCCGGTGCACGAAGCCATGGCGCGACTGCAGGAAGACGGACTGGTCCGGATACTTCCCAAGAAGGGCATCATCATCTGTGCCCTGTCTCCTGCGGACATTGAGGAAATCTACGAAGTCATCACCGCGCTCGAGGGTGCAGCGGCAGCACGGCTCGCCCGGCTGCCGATGGAGGAACGCGCGCCCGTCATCCAGCTTCTGAAGGCCGCCACAAAGCGGATGATTGAGGCATTGGCGGACAACGACCTTCCACGATGGGCTGTGGCCGACGAGGATTTTCATCAGGCCCTCGTAATAGAGAGCGGAAACAGCCGCCTCATGCGGATGGCCGGGACTGTCGCCGATCAATTGCATCGCGCCCGCATGTTCACCCTCAACCTACGCCCTTTACCGCTGCACTCGGCCGGTGAGCATGCGGCAATCATAGAGGCAATCGAGCAGGGTGATGGGGATGCGGCAAGCCGCGCCGCACGGCTGCACCGCAAACACGCGCATGACGCATTGATCCCCCTTATTGCTCGATACAATCTACGCAATCTCTAGGTTGTCGGTTGCGGCGATCTGCAAAACACGAAGATTGTTGGTGCTGCCCCGTTGCGCGAATGGGAATCCCGCCACGATGACAATGTGATCGGAGGGACTTGCCAGCTTTGCTTCCTGCACTGCCTGTTGCGCATGAATCAGCGACGCCTCATAGGTGTGGACATCTTGTGATCGTGCCCCGACCACCCCCCAGAACATGTTGAGCCGGCGCGCGACTTGTTCGGACGGAGTGAGAGCCAGAATTGGCAATGCCGGTCTGGCACGCGAAATTCTGGCCGCGGTTGTTCCGCTCGATGTATAGGCCACCACAACCGGCGATCCCAGAGCCACGGCAACGTTGGCTGCTGCAGTGGCAACTGCATGCGGCGGTGATTGAGCGACATCGGGTTCCGTTGCCTCAAGGATCGGCCGGTAGTGCTTGTGCTTCTCCGTCTTCTCGATGATCCGGTTCATAATTTCGACCGCCTCCACCGGGTAGGCGCCTGTTGCGGTCTCGGCGGAAAGCATGACGGCATCTGCCCCATCATAGATGGCACCGGCAACGTCCGAGGCTTCAGCGCGCGTCGGCGTTGGCGAACTCACCATCGAGTCGAGCATCTGTGTGGCGACAATCACGGGCTTGGCCGCTAGCCGGCATGCACGGATGATTTCCTTCTGCTTGCCCGGAACGTCCTCCGGCGGGATCTCCACGCCGAGATCACCTCGCGCAACCATGACGCTGTCCGAAAGCCTGACAATATCCTCGATGTCATCGAGGGCAGACGGCTTCTCGATCTTGGCAATGAGGCCAGCCCTGTCTCCAACGAGGGACCGGGCTTCGATCATGTCGCGTGCCCGCTGAACGAAAGAAAGTGCGACCCAGTCGACGCCAAGCTCGAGCCCGAATTCCAGGTCCTCACGATCTTTCGCCGTGAGCGGGGAAATGTCCAGGACAGCGCCGGGCACGTTGACACCCTTGCGGTTCGACAAGGCGCCTCCATTGAGGACCTCGCAAACAAGCCGCCCGTCCATCACCTCCATGATCCGGACTTTTATTCTACCGTCGTCGATCAGGAGGTCCATTCCGGGCACCGCCACCTCGAAGATTTCCCGATGAGGTAGCGGAATATCGTTCATTCCTTCACCACCCTCACGGCCAAGGATAAATTCGATGGTGGATCCACGTGCGAGATCGAGCCTGCCATGTGCCAGAACTCCGATCCGGATCTTCGGACCCTGAAGATCCTGCAGCACGGCGATAGCAGCATCATGCTCCTGCTCGAGAGCTCGGATGTTCCTATAGACTTCCGCGTGATCGGCCCGGGCACCATGGCTGAAATTCAGGCGGAACGTATCGACACCGGCGAGAAACAGTGAGCGAAGCATGTCGGGCGAACTTGACGCCGGTCCGACCGTCGCGACGATCTTTGATCGCCGGTTGTTGCGTATGAACATGTCCAAACCTAACCTATGAGAATTGCGCGGATGTCGTTGACGTTCGTAAGCGTTGGGCCTGTGACCACCAGGTCGCCGATGGCCTTGAAGGCCGTGTAACTATCATGGGCAGACAAGGTCGCCCGTGGATCGATACCAGCATCGCGCATTCGGATAAGACTGTCCGGCGCGACCAGCGCACCGGCAGCATCCTCGACACCGTCGATACCATCAGTATCACCGGCGATGGCCCAGATGCCGGAACCTCCCTTAAGGGCAACCGCAAGACTGAGAAGAAACTCCGTGTTTCTCCCACCGCGCCCCTCGGTCATGGCACCAAGGGAAACGGTACTCTCACCACCGGACAGGATGACGGCAGGTGCTGCTACAGGCAGGCCCTTGTCGCGGGCGGAGAGTGCGATGCCTGCCATGACACGCCCCATTTCGCGAGCCTCACCTTCCAGGGCATCTCCGAGGATAAGTGGACACAAGCCGGCATCTAGCGCGGCCGCGGCGGCCGCTTCGAGCGCTATCGAGGGGGCAGCGACCAGCCGAATCTCGCCTGCAACCTCCCCTGCCTTCGGCGTCTCGTTGCCTTGCGCCAGCACTGCGCGCGCAGAATCGGGCAGGTCAATGCCGTAGCGGGCGACGATGGCTGCTGCATCTGCCAAAGTGGTAGGATCCGCGACCGTTGGACCCGAGGCAATCTCCGATGGATCGTCACCCGGCACGTCAGAGATGACCAGTGTCACCAGTTTTGCCGGCAGTGCTGCGCGGGCCAGATGTCCTCCCTTGATAGCGGAAAGATGCTTGCGGACGGTATTCATCTCGGAGATGGTGGCACCGCTGGAAAGCAGCGCCTGATTGACCGCCCTTTTGTCGGTCAAAGTCATCTTGCCCGCAGGCGATACAAGCAATGACGAACCGCCGCCGGAGATGAGAGCCACCACGAGATCGTCCGGACCAAGGCCCTGAACCGCAGCGAAAATCTTCTCTGCAGCCCTAATGCTCATCTCATCCGGGACGGGGTGGGAGGCCTCCAGGATTTCGATGCGTCCCGCCGGAACGGCGTGGCCGTAGCGAGTGACCACGATGCCCGAGAGATCGACATCGGGCCAGGCGGCGTCGACCGCAGCCGCCATCGCAGCCGACGCCTTGCCCGCTCCCACGACGACGCAGCGACCTCTGGGACGCTCTGGGAGGTTGTTGACAACAGCTATTTTCGGATCCGCGCTGGCAACGGCTGCGTCGAAAATTCGACGCAGCACCTCGCGAGCGGACACATCGTTCCAGGTCATTCTGCAGCGGCCATCTTCAAGATATTCGATCCAGCGATTGCGTTGCATACGGCTTCGGTGACTTGCCTGGTGTTGGCGGTGCC
>NZ_NNRL01000093.1 GCF_002252505.1 Brucella grignonensis
TTCTCGTTGTTCGATGATAGCAGAGGCCCTGCCGAAGTAGGCGTCGGCCGGGGTCACGTTGCCAAGGCTCTCGTGGTGGCGTCGGTGATTGTAATGCTCGACGAAGGCTTCGATCTGGCGTTCGAGATCGCCCGGCAGGAAGTAGTTCTCCAGCAGGATGCGGTTCTTGAGCGTCTGATGCCAACGCTCGATCTTGCCCTGGGTCTGCGGATGAAGCGGGGCGCCGCGGACATGGCTCATGCCGTTGGCGTCGATCCATTCGGCGAGTTCGCTGGCGATGTAGGACGGTCCGTTGTCGCTGAGCAGTTTTGGCTTGTGCAACACCCTGGCGCTGTCGCAGCCTGAAGCCGTAAGGGCCAGTTCCAGCGTTTCGGTCACGTCCTGGGCCCGCATGGTCGTGCACAGCTTCCAGGCGATGATGTAACGGGAGAAGTCGTCGAGCACGGTCGACAGATAGACCCAGCCCCAGCCGATGATCTTGAAGTAGGTGAAGTCTGTCTGCCACATCTCATTGGGACGCATGGTCTTGTCGCTGAACTCGTCGGCGGCCTTGATCACCACGAAGGCCGGGCTGGTGATGAGGTCATGGGCCTTGAGCAGGCGATAGACGGTCGCCTCGGACACGAAGTAGCGCTTCTCATCGGTGAAGCGCACCGCCAGCTCACGTGGTGACAGCTCGGACTGTTCCAGCGCCATGTCGATGATCTGGCTCTGGACCTCGGCGCTGATGCGGTTCCACACCCGGCTCGGCCGGGAAGGACGGTCCTCCAACGCCTCCGGGCCGCCTTCGACGTAGCGGTCATACCAGCGGTAGAAGGTGCGCCGCGCAATGCCGAGCTGATCTAGCGTCTTCTTCGCCGGAAGGTGCGACTGCTCGACGATCTTGATGATCTCGAGCTTTTCGGATGCGGGGTATCTCATTCGTCGTCGCCCCCATCCGCGATCATGCTTTTTTTGAGCAGACGGTTCTCCAGCGTCAGGTCGGCGACTGCCTCCTTCAGCGCGCGGGTCTCGCGACGAAGGTCCTGCACTTCACCGGTCGTCGCAGCACGGGCCGTGTCGCCTGCCAGTCGCCGCTTGCCGGCTTCCAGGAATTCCTTCGACCAGGTGTAGTAGAGGCTCTGGGCAATCCCCTCCTTGCGGCACAACTCGGCAATGCTGTCTTCGCCACGAAGGCCATCCAGCACGATCCTGATCTTGTCTTCCGAGGAAAAGTGCCGCCGTGTCGCCCGGCGGATGTCTTTGACCACATGCTCGGCGGAGCGTTTGCCGCCAGTCGTCTTCGTATTCATGTTCGTTCCTTCGTCTTAGACGAGAACCGAACACTCCTTAAATCATACCCTCAATTCTGTGCCATAGGCGCTGATCCCGGACAACTATCCAGTAGCCCATCCAGAAGCTGTTCTCGGTTCACCGTAGGGTCAGCCGATGCAATTCCAATCAGCGCGCATACAACCTCGCGGGCCAGCGCTCTGGCGCTCCGCCTATCGTCCCCGGAAATATCCGCCATCGACTTGCCGTGCAGAAAGTCGCTCCGCAGCCCGAAAAGCTTCGAATAGGCCTTCCCGAAGGAAACATCCTTGAGC
>NZ_NNRL01000094.1 GCF_002252505.1 Brucella grignonensis
GCACCGGAAGCGACTAACGCTTTCGCGCGCTCTGCCGCAGATGCTATTTGGCCAAGCGACCTTCCCATCGCACCAACCGCGCCCGACTGGACATGCGGAACGGGATGCGGCGGCTGTGGCGTGAGTGGAGTTGGCTCCGAGTTGCCATGTGGCAACTCCTCCGATCGGCGTGTCAGCATCGCCTTGAGGGTGTCCTTCCGGCTCACGTCGCCCTCCCCCATGCCTGTTGCATCAACCGGTCGATTTCGTCATTCACGGAATCGAGAGACTCCATCGCCCGATCGTAGGTTTGCTTGGCAAAGTTCTCTTTTCCAACTTCATAAAGGGTCTGCTTGGAAAGGCCCGCGTCGGAAATAGCGGTGGATTTGACCATCGTGCTATTCAACACTCGCTCTCGAAAAAGCGACCTCATGAACGCCACCATCTGAGTTTGCGGCGCATCCGCCGGCTCGAAGCGCGTCACGACGTAGCGTATGAAGTCGTACTCGAGATCACCGCCCGAACCCTGCACCACACGGAGTATGTCGGCCGCCATCAAGAGAAACTGGCACATCGACATTACATCCAGCATCTGCGGATGGACCGTGATGAGAAGTCCGGTCGCGGCGCAGAGCGCTCCAAGTGTGAGAAAACCCAACTGGGGGGGGCAATCGAGGATCATGACGTCGTAGTCATCAGCGACAGTGCCCAAAGCCGTTGCCACCCGTCCGAAAAAGGGCTCGGCATCGCGCTCCGCAAGAGCGCGCGGCGTGTCGTGCTCGTACTCCATGAGCTCGAGGTTTCCGGGGATTATATCAAGCCCTGGAATGTAGGTCTTGCGAATGACTTCCCTGAGAGGGCGCCGTTCGTCATCATATCGGACGGCTGCGTACATCGTCTGGTTCGGCTGAATATCGTATTCGGGTTGATAGCCATGCAGTGCCGTGAACGAGGCTTGCGGATCAAGGTCGACTGCGAGTACCCGGTACCCTTGTAATGCGAGATATTGAGCAAGGTGCGCGGCCGTTGTCGTCTTCCCGGATCCGCCCTTAAAATTTACCACTGCCATTACCTGGCAGTGCTCTTCACCCTTTCGGTGCGGTACATACCGCTTTCCCTTTGAGCCCTCGTCAAGGACCGCTCGCAGTTCATTGATCTGGTCAAGGGTATACGACCGGCGACCGCCCGCGCCGATCGACGGCTGCGGGCCCTTTCCGCCAATCGAAAGTTGACGCAAATATGCATCAGCGATGCCAATGAGCTTCGCGGTCTCTACGGACGAGAACGAGCGAAGCGTCTTCTTCGATACTGGTGGAAAGAGAGCCTCACGCATCGCCAGCAACTCGGCTGACAATGCGGCGCCATCGCCGGCAATGACGTCCGTCATCAGCGGCTTTGTTCCCTGAGCGAGGGTTTTTGTGCTACGAGCTTTTTCCATAACTACGGGGTCTGTTCCAACTACGCCGATTTTTCGTAGGTAGAATTGCCCCGAGTCGGGTAAATATGCAAGGAGTTTAAGGTTAATG
>NZ_NNRL01000009.1 GCF_002252505.1 Brucella grignonensis
CGACGCGCGAAGATCATGACCACCGCTTTGCGATCGTTTCTCTCCTATGTGCGCTATCATGGGGACATCATCTCAGATTTGGCCGCAGCGGTGCCGATCGTGGCCAACTGGAGGCTTTCATCTATTCCCCGGGCGATCAGCCGTGATGATGTAACCCGGCTGCTAGCCAGCATCGATCGCCAGACGCCTATCGGATGCCGCGACTATGCGATGATACTTATGCTGGCGCGGCTCGGCCTTCGTTCGAGCGAGGTGATCACGCTCGACCTTGACGATATCGATTGGGTTGCCGGGCAGATTCGTGTGCGGGGCAAGAGCGGTCAACGCAATAATTTGCCGTTGCCAGCGGATGTTGGCGAGGCCGTCGCCGATTACTTACGGAACGGGCGGCCACGTAGTGCCTGCCGTCGTGTCTTTTTGCGCGACAAAGCCCCGATCCGGGGATTCGATGGTCCGAGCGGATTTGGATGCGTCATCCGCCGTCGCCTTCGGCGGGCCGGGATCAATGCTCCCACAACAGGAGCGCACCAGTTCCGACATGGCCTCGC
>NZ_NNRL01000095.1 GCF_002252505.1 Brucella grignonensis
GTATCGCGGCGGACTGCGCCGCGGCCAAAGCCGGCTGTTCGTGCTCTGGAACCGAGCCAAGACGCCCACGGGCGTCATCATCACATTGGCCTCGCCGGCAACCGATGCGATCGGCCGCGCCGGATTCGATGGCTATGTCGACACCCACTGGTGGGAGCGCTTCGGCAGCGCGCTGCTTCTGTCTGTGGTTCCCGATATTGCTACTTATGCCGGTCAGGAACTACAGCGCAGCGACGTGCAAGCGCAGGGCACGACAAGCGCCGGCAAGGATGCCGCCGCGATCGCCGTCGAACAGTCGATCAATATTCCGCCGACCCTGACGAAGCACCAAGGGTCGCTCGTTTCGATCTTTGTGGCGCGAGATCTCGATTTCTCAAGCATCTATGGCCTGCGGGTTACCGAGCCCCGCAATACGATTTACGACG
>NZ_NNRL01000096.1 GCF_002252505.1 Brucella grignonensis
AGATTGCTCGCCCGCAGCGGATCGGATCGTGGCCCTGCACGATGATGATCTGCTCGTCCTTGCGCATCTGCTGCGTGATTTCGTGCGGCATGATCAGAGGGCGGCGTTGCAGGTTGAGGCTTTCCGACCGCCGCGACCCGCTGTTGGAGTTGCTCCACCCGACATTGCGGGATTTGCCCTGAACCTCGACGGTCATCTCGCCGCATTGCGCCGAAACGTTCCGTGCGGTCTCGAGCGCCTTGATCGCTGCATAGGATGCGAAGGCGCATCCATCGATCCATGACGTCGCGCCGTCTTTCCCGAAATGCCGTTCGAGCTGCCCGACAGACTGGTACATCAGCATCAGGGTGATGCCGTATTTGCGGCCGCGATCACGCGCCTCTTCGAGAACGCGCATATAGCCAAGCAGGTCGACCTCATCGAGCATGAACAGGGCCCGGCGCTGAAACGCGCCATCGGCCTGTGTCATCGCATTGATCAACGAGCCGATGATCACCCGGCCAATGCCAGGATAGGACCGCAGGATCGCCGCGGGGATATTGAGGAATACGTCCTTCTTGCCG
>NZ_NNRL01000097.1 GCF_002252505.1 Brucella grignonensis
GACCAAGATCGTCCGCAAGTTCGAGCGCGCGCACCCGGCCACGTTCTGCCAGTCGACCGGCGTTACGAACAGACCGGTTGTCGTGGCGCAGGTGCCCTCAGAGCCGGTCGAGCGTGATCTCTATCGGGAATTGCTGGCCAGCCTGCAGGCTCCTGCGCTTGTCGGCGGAACGCTGGCCCGGGAGAAGGACATCTGCCGCTCGCTGCTGCGCAC
Organism: Brucella grignonensis; assembly: GCF_002252505.1. Classification (GTDB taxonomy): domain Bacteria; phylum Pseudomonadota; class Alphaproteobacteria; order Rhizobiales; family Rhizobiaceae; genus Brucella; species Brucella grignonensis. The sequence goes on from NZ_NNRL01000097.1 coordinate 214, forward strand.
CGTCGGCGCCCGGATGATCGTGCTCGACGAGGTCAACGGCATGCTGGCGGGGACCTATCGGCAGCAGCGGATTTTTCTGAATGCGCTGCGGTTTCTGGCAAACGACCTGAGAGTGCCGCTTGTCTGCGCCGGCACCGATCTGGCCCGCCAGGCCTTGCTCACGGACGCGCAGCTTGCCGAGCGC
>NZ_NNRL01000098.1 GCF_002252505.1 Brucella grignonensis
GCAGCAATCCCAGGCTTCAGTGCCGCGATGGGATGTCTACAGTTCGGGGCGGCAATCCTCCGTCCTCGTCTTTTCCAACGAGCAAAAGGAGTAATGCGCCTATGAACCTATCGGCTCGCATAAGGCCGTACGCGGCGACCGCAGCGATGGCGGCGGTATTTTCCCTGACCTTGGTCGAGCCTAGCTTCGCCCAGGCGGGCGGGATCGAAAGTGTGCTGCAGAATATCGTCAACATGCTTACCGGCAATGTCGCGAGACTGCTGGCCATCATCGCCGTGATCATTGTCGGCATCGCATGGATGTTCGGCTACCTCGATCTGCGCAAGGCGGCCTTTGTCGTGCTTGGCATCGGAATCATCTTCGGTGCGACCGAGATCGTCAACATGATCTCAGGAGGCTAGTGCGTGACCGAGCGGATTGCCCTTGAGGAAGACACGCTGTTTCTCGCCTGCACCAGGCCGGCGATGATCGGCGGCGTGACGATGGAGGCGATGGGGATCAACATGATCTTCACGACGATCCTCTTCATCGTCGCGGGATCGGTGGCCTACGCGCTCGTCGGCCTGGTGTTCCACGTCATCTTCAAGGCGATCGTCAAGCACGACCACAATATGTTCCGCGTGCTGCTCGGCTGGGTCGAGACGCGGGGCAGAACTCGCAACAGCGGGTTCTGGGGCGGATCGAGTCTCACTCCGATGAAGCTCGTTCGGCGCTATGACGAAAGGGACCTCGGCCTTGCCTAGTACCGTTACCGTCAGAAGCCGTGAGCTCGAACCCGAGACCTTCATCCCCTACGTCCGCCACATCGAC
>NZ_NNRL01000099.1 GCF_002252505.1 Brucella grignonensis
GTCGTGCCGGCGCAGCCAGGCGAGGCAATCCCGCCTGCTCAAGCGCTTTTCGATCAGCGGGAAACGCTTGACCTGCCACGCCTCGAAACTCGGCTTGGCGCGCACAATCTCGTCCGTCGAGATGCCTATCCAGCATTCGACGACCGGAAAGGAGGGAGAGCGTTTGCGGGTAAGGCCCGCGAGATCGCGCACCTTCCGACGGATTGGAACAATCTTGTAGTCGGTGGTGCATTGGCGGCGGATCATGCCGATCGAGACGGTCCCCGTCGTCGTCTGGCGCGTGGCGACTTCGATGAGCTCGCCTTCATCGTCCTCGTCGAGGACCGGGACCACCGTGCCTGCCGGCGTGACGGTCTTGGCGAAGGCGGGGATCGAGGCCCAGCGATTGCCCTGCCCGGCCGCGATAAGCTGCTCGCGAATATTGCCGTCCGAAACAATATGGACCGGGAACGGCAGGACGTTGGGCGACATCAGCCAT
>NZ_NNRL01000100.1 GCF_002252505.1 Brucella grignonensis
GCATATGGGTGGAATCGAAATCCTGCTTATAGGTCAGCAGGGGCGCAGTGCCGCCGCAAAGCTGTTTCCGGCAGATGGCGAGATCGTCGTCGGCGAACGCTATCGCGTCGACAAGGAGACGATCCGCGACGTGCCGTTCGATCCGGGCGACCGCGAAACATGGGGAAGCGGCGGCACTGCGCCCCTGCTGACCTATAAGCAGGATTTCGATTCCACCCATATGCTGTTCTTTGCGGGCTCAGGCGGGTTCAAGACCACCAGCAATGTGGTGCCGACGGCGCTGCGTTATACCGGTCCATTGATCTGCCTCGACCCGTCGACCGAGGTCGCACCGATGGTCGTCGAGCACCGGACGCAAACGCTCGGACGCGAGTGCATGGTCCTCGATCCGACAAATCCGGTGACGGGGTTCAACGTTCTGGACTGGATCGAAACGTCAAAACACAAGGAGGANATCGTCGCGGTAGCCCACATGCTGCTGTCGGAAAGCGCGCGATTCGAATCCTCGACCGGTAGCTATTTCCAGAACCAGGCGCACAACCTTCTGACGGGTTTGCTCGCCCATGTGGTCCTCTCTCCGGAATATGCCGGGCGGCGGAACCTGCGCAGTTTGCGCCAGATCGTCTCCGAGCCGGAACCGTCAGTGCTCGTAATGCTGCGCGATATTCAGGAGACATCCGCCTCCGCCTTCATACGCGAAACGCTCGGCGTCTTTACCAATATGACCGAGCAGACATTCTCCGGCGTTTACTCCACGGCGTCGAAGGATACGCAGTGGCTGTCACTCGACGTCGATGCCGCGCTTGTCTGCGGCAGATCGTTCAAATCGAGCGATATTGTTTCCGGCAAGAAGGACGTATTCCTCAATATCCCCGCGGCGATCCTGCGGTCCTATCCTGGCAT
>NZ_NNRL01000101.1 GCF_002252505.1 Brucella grignonensis
GCCGCCTCGAAATTCCTCGGTGACAATTCGACGTCCCAGACCTCCGCGAACGATTTCTATGCCCAGGAGCTGGCGCGCGTCCAAAACCGCAATGCCGGTCAGATGAGCCTTGGGCAACAGATCTATGATGCGGCCACCAAGCGCATCGAGGGCATCGATCAGTTGCGCCAGCAGATATCCTCGGCGAGCGATGCCAAGGATATCGCCGATCTTCAGGCGCGCATTCAGGCCGAAAGTGCCTTCCTGCAGACCGATCTCCTGCGCATGCAGGGTCTCCAGATGGTCCAGCAGGCGCAGGCCCAGGTCGAGGATCAGCGCAAGGCAGAAGACTGGCGCAAGCGCATCGACACGATGAACACGGCGCTGTCGCAATGAAGCGTGTCGCGGCTCTCGTCAT
>NZ_NNRL01000102.1 GCF_002252505.1 Brucella grignonensis
ATGAAGGCGGCGCGCGAGGTGTGGGAAGCCGCTGGTTATCGTGTGGTCGGTGGCGCTCTGGCTGGCAAGGCGACCGAGGGTCTGGAGAAAGAAGCCAGCATCGCCTCGCGCACCCTGGCGTCATGGGAGCTCGGTTGGAAAACTGGCCGAAGCATGCTTGACGACAAGACGGTGTTCGTTCTCGACGAAGCTGGCATGGTGGCATCCAAGCAGATGGCGACTTTCGTGGAAGCCGTCACCAGGGCAGGCGCCAAGCTCGTCCTGGTTGGCGATCCCGAGCAGCTTCAGCCGATCGAAGCCGGCGCCGCCTTTCGCGCCATTGTCGAGCGCATCGGCTACACCGAGCTCGAGACCATCTATCGGCAAAAGGAAGCATGGATGCGGGCAGCCTCGCTCGATCTGGCGCGGGGGCGGATTGAGCAGGCGATCTCGACATATACGAGTCAGGACCGGGTAATCGGCACAAATCTCAAGGCCGAAGCC
>NZ_NNRL01000103.1 GCF_002252505.1 Brucella grignonensis
CGCTCGTGAAGTTTCTCGAGCTGCGCACCAATGTCCCGAAGCGTCAGTTCTGGGTTCGAGGTGTGGATACCTGTGACCAGCGTCATCAGCCGGTCCTCCGGGAGGCGAGGCGGCGATTTCCGAAGCAGGGCGGGATCTGTCATGTGCTCGGTAACCAGCCATCTCACGGCACGACGAAGCCGCTCGGGGGTCCAGTCGTGCCCTCTTTGCTTCAGTACACGCGCAATGTCATCCCAAGTATGGTCCGGTCGCATGCGCTTCACAGTCGGAAGCCACTGGTTGGCAGTTGCCTGGATGCGTGCGCCGTAAGCTGCCTTCTGGGCGGCTGTCATCATGGCGAGCGTCTCCGGCCGGCGTTCGCGGATTCCCGGATTGCCGGAGAGCTTTCCCCTCGCCTTCGCCGCCCTTATGCCGGCCTTCGTGCGTTCGGAAATCAAGGAGCGCTCCAGCTGCGCCACGGCGCCGAGCACTTGGAGAGAAAACATGCCCTGCGGCGTCGTGGTGTCGATCGGATCTCGCAGGGAGCGAAAATGCACCCCTCTTTCCGTCAGGCCCTCGATTACCTCGAGCAAATGGCTGACAGAGCGTGCCAGCCGGTCGATCCGGACGACAAGGAGGGTGTCGCCGGCGCTCACGTCGCGCAGCAGCTTGCTGAGAGCCGGCCGGACCCGCGATACCCCCG
>NZ_NNRL01000104.1 GCF_002252505.1 Brucella grignonensis
GCGGTGAACAAATGAGGAAAGCTGAAGGCGACGATCGCCCAGGCCTCATCCTCTTCATAGGCCCCGCCGGTGACGCGGATCGACGGATGAACCTTGCGGTTGCGGTCGGGCGAAAGAAGGAAGCCGCCATGGCCGGCCGTCGAGTGGAAGACAACGCCATCGGCATAGACCGTCGTGCCCTGTGATGGCCCCCACGGCGTATTGGCCGTGGATCGCTCTTCGCGTCGGCCGAGCGCGATCTTTTCGCGCTGGTGCTCGGCGTTTTCCAGAACTTTTGCCCGGAACGCCTTCTCATCGGCAAGGTCGCCTCCATGACCGTAGAAGTCGCTCCGCGTCCAGTCGGCCATGGGCCGCCGGATACGCCACCCGGTTACAAGGAAATGGCGCCCGTTTCGGGCGGGGGCCATGGCGAAGGCGTGCTCGTCGACGAGTGCAACGGGCAGGCCATCTGCACTTTTGCCAAAAGAAACCCCCGGAAAACCGGAGGTCTCGACGACGTTGGTTTCGGAAGCAGGTGCGCTCATGCGGCCGTCCTCCCCTCCACACTGTCCGCGGCTTCCGTATCGGCCGTAATTTCCTGCAGCACGGCATTCCGCGGCGGCGGTGCGATCGGCGGCAAGATGGACAAGCTCGGCGTCGTCGCCGGCGCGATCGAGGACGAGGACCGAGCCGATCGCGGGCCGTTCCTTGACCGTGAACTTGAGGTCGCTGTCCACCGAAAACGTCCGGTGGACGCGCAGGACGATCGTCCCCTGACTGCCATAGTCGCCCTCATGGAGGGTGATGGAGGCAGGGATCGTCGTATTGCCGACACGCGCTTCGGCCTGTTTGCGGATCAGGCGGCCGCCGGAATTGCGGTTCTCCCAGGCGGCCAGCTTTTTGCGATGCCTCTCGGGCGGGCGCGGGGAGCCGTCGGAATATGTCAGGGTCGAGCCGAGCGGCACGAGGTCGTAGATCAACTGAGCGGACATGGTTTCTCCATGATGTTGGGTGGAAAACAGAACCGCCGCCGGTGATGCACCGGCGGCGGGATGCTCGTTCGGAAGAGAAGGTGTGACGCTTACTCGGCGGCCACCTTGTAGGCC
>NZ_NNRL01000010.1 GCF_002252505.1 Brucella grignonensis
GTCGGTATGACCGTAGTCGTGCGCGAGATCCCACGCTTTCTGCAAACCTCTCGAAGCAGGGGCTGGCGATCCATGGTGGAACTCGTCGGCCCTGCCGTGCGGAAGCGGGAATCCCGCGTCGCGCGAGCCGACACTGGCGAGCTCGGCGGAGAGATCAATGAGTTGGCGGGCGATGATATGGACCACCTCGCCTTCGCGCTGCACCCTCCCCTTGATCCCGATCATACCGGCGCCGAGCACGGTCCGGCGAAACCGCTCGAACACTTTTTCCCAGATCACGATATTGGCGACAGTGGTTTCATCTTCGATGGTCATGAACATGACACCCTTCGCCGAACCCGGCCGCTGCCGGACGAGGACCAGGCCGGCGACGTCGACCCAACGCCGGTCACGTGAGGCGACGGCC